>JAUSZU010000001.1:0-4800000 GCA_030817875.1 Flavobacterium sp. W4I14 | reverse complement strand
ACTGCTCAGTCTAGCCATAACTTGAGTTTACAAGGTGGAAGCGATAAAATTGGATATTATTTATCTGGCGGTTACGCAAATGAGGGTGGTATTTTTAAATTAAATCCTGATGAAATTAATAAATACAACATCAGCGGTTCGATAAATGTTGCTGCAACCAAATGGTTGGATGTAGACGCGAAACTTCTCTTCAGAAACTTTAAGTACGATTATCCGTACCAATACCAAAACTACTGGTACTATTTCTGGAGATGGGGTTCTTACTTTCCGTACGGCAAATATAATGGAAACTATTTCAGGCATACACCTGCTTATCTAGCCAACGCACAAACATCTAATGTAACCGAAAATTACAGTCGTGTAGATCTTGGTGCAACCATTAAAATCACAAAAGATTTAAGCATCCGTGCCGATTATACGCTTGGTAGAGCTAATGCGCTTAGGCATGAAGTTGGAGGGCCAATAAATGCGATCGATTTCTGGACAGCAGGCACGCCACCTCTTGTGGCAAATATTGCAACTGCATCGCAAGATATTGTAAGTTATGGTGAAACCAGAAACATGGTTAACACGCTGAATGCATATGCAACGTATCAAAAAACGATTGCTACAAATCATAATATTAAGCTTACTGGAGGTGTAAACTCCGAGAACTACGATAATGTTCAATTTACAGCAGCTAAAAATACGGTTTTAGACCCTACAAGAGGTGAATTGGCATTAGCAGTAGGCACACAATTGGCCAGTGGTTACCATGGTACCGTAAATGGTACCATTTCATATCCAGTTGGCGCTTATGCCGGTTATTTTGGACGTTTTAACTACGATTACAAAGGCAAGTACTTGTTGGAAGTAAACGGAAGATATGATGGTTCATCAGCCTTTTCTAAATTAGATAGATGGGGCTTTTTTCCTTCAGCTTCTGCAGGTTACCGTTTAACTGAAGAAAAATTTATGAACTTTATTAAACCTTATGTTGATGACCTTAAACTCAGAGCATCTTATGGTTCAGTAGGAAATCAAAACGTTGGGGGACAATATTATATTCCTACAATGACTGGTTCATCTGTTAATTGGATCACACCATCTGGTACTACATTGGTTCAGGGAGTTGCAGCGCCAATTGCAGTTGCACAGTCTTTAACCTGGGAGAAAATTCAAACACTAGACTTTGGTACGGATATACGTTTCTGGAAAAGTTACATCGGTTTATCGGTTGATTATTATCAACGAGATACCAAAGGCATGTTACAGTCAACATCTGTTCCATCTACTTTTGGCACAGCCGGACCAAAAATTAATGCTGGAAATTTCAGAAACCGTGGTTATGAAATCAGTTTAGACTTAAACTATCCGGTTAATAAAGACCTTAACCTCTATGCTACCTTAACCTTGGCAGATAATAAAACGGTATTTACGAAATGGAATAACCCGTCTAATTTAATTTATCAAAACAATGCCAACTATCAAAATAATGGTTTTTATGTAGGACAGCAATATGGTGAAATTTTGGGGTTTCGAAACAGAAGGTTTTTTCCAATCTGCAGACGAGGTGAAAAATTCTCCTAGTCAGGTAGCTTTGCAAAATGGAAACTTTGTTTACGGGGTAGGTGATGTGAAATATAAAGATTTAAATGGAGATGGTGTAATTAATCAAGGTAAGGGTACGGCCGACGACCATGGCGATTTGAAGGTTATTGGTAATAGCCAGCCCAGGTATCAATACAGTGCCCGTTTAGGTGGAGCTTTTAAAGGCTTTGATATCGATGTATATATTCAGGGTGTTGGCAAGCGTGATTATTGGGGCCTGGGCACCATGATTATCCCTGCTTATGGCAATGCTGATATTATGTATGCTAACCAGTTAGATTACTGGACACCTTCAAATCCAAATGCATTTTATCCTCGTCCTTACATTGGCAACAGCGCAACTAAAATTGCTCAGTTCCCGGCCAGCGGAAATAACTTCTACCCTCAATCTAAATATTTATTAAACCTGGCTTATGCCCGGTTAAAGAATGTAACCATCGGCTATACCTTGCCAAATAACTGGTTGAAAAAATATGGAATTGAGAAATTTAGAATTTACCTGAGTGGACAAAACCTTGCAACAATTTCGAACGTAGGTGCACCAATAGATCCTGAAATGACAGATGGAGAAGCTGGCTATACAGGGCGTACCTTTCCATTTAACAGACAATATTCTTTCGGTGTTAACTTAACATTATAATAAGAGCCATGAAATTAATTAAATCAATATTATATCTATCATTTATTGCAATCTTAGGCATTAGTTGCTCCAAAGATTTAAATGTAGATACACCCGACCAATTTTCTGACGACAATTTTTGGACGAGCGAAAACAATGTTCGGACTTATAACTGGGGTTTTTATGCCTTGTTTACAGGTTTTGGAACAGGTACAACTGCCGATTTTTATTTTTCAACCCTATCAGATGATCAAAATGCGGCGACGTTCCAAAATTTTGCATTAACCGCACCAACAACTTCGGCAGATTGGGATTGGACTTATGTCCGTAAAGCCAACATCATGTTAGAGCGGATTAATCAGGTACCGATGGGTGATGAAGCGAAAAAGCATTGGAATGGAATTGCGAAATTTTTTAGGGCTATGGATTATTTCAATAAGGTAAAAACTTTTGGCGGAGTTCCATACATCAGCAAATCTTTAGATGTTGCCCAAACAGATGTGATTTACAAACCTCGCGATACCCGTCAATTGGTAATGGATAGTGTTTTAAGTGATATCAATTATGCCGTAGAAAACATCCGTGTTAACGATGGCGATAATGTTGTAAACCGCGACGTTGCGCTGGCTTTAAAAGCCAGGATTTGCCTTTTCGAAGGCTCTTATCGAGTTTACCATACAGAGTTATCCTTGCCAGATGCTGATAAATTTTTAACGCAGGGTAAAGATGCCTGCGAAAAACTAATGACAGGTAAATATACCCTTAATGCTGATTATAGAAGTATTTATAGTTCAATGGATTTGGCAGGAAACAAAGAGGTTCTGCTTTATAAAAGATATTTAGCTGGTGTATTAACGCACTCAGTAATTGGTTATACCAATGCTACCACCCAAATGAGTGGTTTAACCAAATCAGCTGTTGAGGCTTATCCTGCAACCGATGGTTTGCCAATAAGCCAATCTCCACTTTACCAGGGCGATAATACCATTACTACACTTAGGGCAAATAGAGATAACCGGTTATTGGGTACCATTGATAACTTTTTGTGCTATAACGGTACTTTGGTAAACGGTTATAGTTCGAGTACCGGTTATCGTCCGTCTAAATTTCTAAATCCGGCTTCCAACCAATTAGCGCCCTTTAATGAAACCGATGCGCCTATTTTTTACTATCCTGAAGTTTTGCTTAATTATGCAGAAATTACCGCAATCCTTGATCAAATAGGTAAGCTTACTTTTGTTCAGGCAGATATGGATAAATCAGTTAACCTTTTAAGAACCCGCGCGGGAATTGCAAAGCTTAACGTTACAGGTGGCGGGAATGTAGCTGCTGGTACAACCGCAATTGCCGATCCGAAAAGAGATGCAGATGTTTCTCCCTTGATGTGGGAAATACGACGTGAACGTAGGGTAGAATTAATGATGAACGGATTTAGGTATCAGGATTTGATGCGTTGGAAGAAAGGGAAATACTTAGATAGAGCTCAAAATGTTGAGGCCTTTTTAGGTGCAAAAGTGCCTGATAATGGTAAGGTTTTAAGAAATGCAGAAGGCTATATTGTTCCTTACGCAACAACCTTAACCAGAACATTTGTAGATCCAAAAAACTATTTATCGGCAATTCCAACAGGTCAGATTAGTTTGTATCCTTCAAATACACTACAGCAAAATCCAGGCTGGTAATTTTTTATAAAGAAATTTTTTATAACCTCCTCAACTTAAAATTGAGGAGGTTTTTTATGCTTATTATTTCGTGCTTAACCACACTACTTTACCATCCATAGTGCTTACGACAAGATTTTTTCCATCAACCACATTCACGGTATTGATCATTGAGTTGTCTATTTTGTGTGCCCAAACCGTGCTTTGTTGTTTAGGATCGATAGCATAAATAACACCATTCTTTGTTCCAAAAAATACCTTTCCGTCCTTTTCAATCAACATAGAGGGTACATGTTCATATCCAAAGCCTACATTATATCGCCAAAGTACACCCGGATCTTGTGCCTGCGCTTTATAAGCTACGATTTCGTCCTGCATGGTTTTGCCATAAATAATGGTACTGTCTGCCGATTGTCCGATCGATTCCCGAACCGTAGCTTCTTTGTTTCGCCAAAGCGTGCTGCCATTGTTAGCATCAATAGCTGTTAAATAGCGGTCGGGGGCTGCAATGTAAACGATGCCGTTATAAGCTACAGGCGTTACCATAGCTGGCGAAAACATCCGGTTACCCTGGCCATTGTTCCATTTCCACAACAAGTTCCCGCTGTTAATATCAAGTGCGTATAGATGCCTGCCCCAGGAGCCAAAAATAATTTTGCCCTGATAAATAAGTGGTTTGCCCACAATTGTACCTTCTACTTCTTTAAATGCCCATATTTCATTCCCTGTTTTAACATCCAATGCCCTAAAGGTATTATCGCTGCCACCTATATATACCTGTTGCCCGCTAATTACCGGCGAACCCAATACCGAGTTAGTTGTTTCTTTGTGCCAGATTTCTTTTCCTGTTTTTGCACTTAATGCGTAAATTGTGCCATCCCCTGAACCGAAGATAACCATATTGTTAACAGCAACTGGTGATGAGTAGATCGCGCCTTTGGTTTTAAATGTCCATACTTTCTTTCCGGTATTTTTATTTAAGGCTTCAACCAAACCTAAGCTATTGCCAAAAATAACATTGTTTGATGCGTAGGTTGGTGTGTTTACCACATTGGCATTAGAGTGATAAGTCCAAACTTCTTTTGTGCCTGAATATTTATTGTTGATGGCAAAATCAGGGCGATCATATTTTTTTGGATCAGCCTGAAAAGTTTTTAGTGCAATTTTTCGCCATGCAGGAAGAATATCCTGAGTTGGTTTTTTAACCTGAAAAAATGCACTATCCCTGGCCATTGTTACAATGTTGTACCCACCAATACTATCCTTTGCCCTTAGGTTAGAGCGGCCCATTGTGGCTTCAATACCTTCAAAATTATAAGGATGATTATTGTGTCCATGGCCGCAAATGGCATACTGGATATTATATTTCTTTAACTTATCTGTTGCTTCGTACCAATTATCCAAGCTGTTATCCAATGGGTAGTGATTGGCAAAAATAATGGGCATATTTTTAGGTGTTGCTTTAAGCACACTGTCCAGCCAAACAGTAGCATCCCTTGGAATGTGTCCATCGCTCATCCTTACGTAAGGACCAGATGCACATGCAATAAAACGATAGCCATTATGATCGAAAATAAATTTATCGCCGCCAAACGCTTTGATAAAATTTACACCCCCTGATTCTGACCATCCGGTATCGTGGTTTCCGGGTATAATGTGATATGGTTTATTTAATTTCGATAAGATATCTTTAGCCAGTTTAAGCTCATTATTGGTGCCCATTTCGGTGATATCTCCAGTAATGATCACAAAATCGATGTCATTTAGCGTATTTAAATCAGCAACAGTTCGGTTAAGATCTTCTTCACCTGTTGACGACCCAACGTGGGTATCGGTTACAAAAGCATATTTAAAATTTTGGGCTTTTACAGCGAGCGATAACAGAACAGCAAACAGTAAAAGAATGGGGTATTTCATTTGTTTTTCGTTAAATTGTTTACGCTAAAAATCGGTATTTTTTAGGGTTAAAACAGAGCTGTAATACCAATATTACATGTTAATAAAGGTGTTGCAGGACGTAAGAATCAGGCTAAATGAGGGACTAAACTAAAACAATTTAGGTTTGGTAATGGAGCCCTTTTATTCTCGGGACTTAATGGCATCCTGATGAACTGTTGCCCGATGTTGATTTTGTTGAATATGTTTACATATTTGAGCAATCGCCAAGCTTTATGTAAAAAGGCTGAGATGCTTTCTTTTAGTAAGAAAATATTCTTGATATTTAAGATAACTGAGTGTTAATCTGTGTTTTTTGTATTTATTCATCATTTCTAATCCTTAATTAATTAATTTTATGAAAAAAAGACTACTATTCTTGTTTCTGGGAATGTGTTTTTTGATTGGGCAAATTTTTGCCCAGCAAGTAAGCATTTCTGGTAAAGTAACATCAGCAGATGACGGTACGCCGTTGCCTGGTGTTTCGGTAAAAGTTAAAGGATCCACTACAGGAATCAGCACCGATTCTGATGGTCGTTATACCATTAAAGCCACCAGCGATCAGGTTTTGGTTTTCGTATATATCGGTTCGATAACCGAAGAACGTCCTATTGGAGCTAACAGGGTAATTAATGTCCAGCTAAAGCAAGATGCCAAAACGCTAAATGAGGTAGCCGTAACAGCATTTGGTGTGAAGCAGGAAGTAAGAAGTTTAGGTTTCTCTACCCAAAACGTTAAGGCCAAAGAAATTGTCGATTCGCAACAGCCCAATCTGGTAAATGCCATGCAGGGAAAGGTGGCGGGAGTACAGATCACCAATTCAAGTGGTGCACCAGGCTCATCAGCAAATATTATGATCAGGGGTGGAAGCTCGCTAAGTGGGAATAACCAACCGCTTTTTGTGGTTGATGGCATCCCTGTTGACAACTCTACACCGGTAAGTCAGGCAGGGCTTGTAGCCAGTACTGCACCTGCATCAAACCGTGCCATTGATATTAACCCAGAAGATATTGAATCATTAACGGTATTAAAAGGACCAGCAGCTGCGGCACTTTATGGAATCAGGGCAGCTTCAGGTGCAATCGTAATTACCACCAAAAAGGGTTCTGGCGGCGCAGCAAAGGTTACTTATCAGAATACTTTTTCGCTGGATAATGTTAACCAACTACCCGAGTTGCAAGGTAAATATAAACAAGGCGAGGCGGGTAATTTTAGCGCAACAGCCCCAAATTCGTGGGGGCCGGAATTTGCTGCAAATGAAACCGTTTACGATAATCTGAACAATTTCTTCAAAACGGCCTTCTCCCAAAGCCACGATCTTTCGGTAAGTGGAAGTTCTGAGCGAAGCACTTATTATACTTCTGCATCACTTTTAGATCAAGGCTCTATAGTAGATAATTCTGATTTTAGAAGAAAATCGTTCAGGGTGAATGCGGATACCAAAATAGGCGAGAAACTTACAGTTGGTGGCTCTGCTAACTATGTACGGACAGATCGTACTTCAGTACCGCAAGGGAGTGCAAATGGTACTATGGGTGCTTTATATTGGCCACGTAATAATGATATGGCCAATTATTTGAATCCGAATGGCTCGCAAAGGGTTTTTCCGGGAGGGAATGACAATCCTTACTGGACCATCCAAAACAAACCGATTAACAGTGGGATCAATCGCTTTATCGGGGTGGCCAATATCAACTACGATCCCTTTAGCTTTTTAAATCTAACCTATCGCCTGGGTACCGATCTGTATACCGAGAATTTTAAGGCAGTGCGGATGCCTGGAACTTTAGAGGCTGATGCCTTGAAAGGTGCCATTGCCCAAAATACCAATACCAATCAGATTACCACATCTACTTTTATTGCCACAGCAAAGAAAACTTTCTGGAACGATTATAACTTCAGCCTGGCCATTGGTAACAACGTCGAAAATACCAGGGTGCAAACCCTAACGGCCAATGCCATCAATTTTATAGATCCAACTTTTCCAAGTATTAACAACACGGTTGCTACCGATCGGTCTGTTTCTGAAACCCTAAACCGCAGAAGGATTGTAGGGGTATTTGGCGATTTTAACTTCGATTGGAAGAATATTATCTACGTAAACTTAAGGGCGCGGAACGATTGGACCTCAACTATTCCGGTTGGCGATAATGCTTTCTTTTATCCGGCAATAAGTACTTCTGTTGTTTTAACAGATTTATTGAAAGAGCTTAAGCTAAAATCTGATGATCAGATTTTTTCATACGGAAAGATCAGGGCGGCATATTCCAATGTAGGTAAAGATGCACCACCACATGTAACTACAACATCACTTGCTGCCGTTACCAATACATTCACCATCAATCCACGCGGTTTTATTACCAATGCCAACAATGCATTTGGAAATCCACAGCTTGTACCTGAGTTTACCCGGGCATTTGAGGTTGGAGCAGACTTAAGGTTCATCAAAAACCGATTTGGTATTGATTTTACCTATTACAGAAGCAAATCCGATAACCAGATATTGGCAACCAGGGTTCCACCATCAGCCGGAGCTTTCCTTACTTATCTAAATGGAGGTGCCATTCAGAATAAAGGAATTGAGGTGGTATTAAATGCACAGGCGATTGTCAAAAAAGATTTTAGGTGGACCATCGATATCAACTTTGCACATAATAAATCAATTGTGAAAGAACTTCCAGGTGCTTTAGATCGGGTGGAACTATCTGATGCTTGGGTGGCTGCAAATGCAGCTCAGGGCGCCGCATTCTTAAACGGAAGTTTATTTGGTATCAACGGCAATGTTTGGAAGCGGAATGCCCAGGGACAGCTGTTGCTGAGTAATACCGGCTATCCGCAAGTGCAAACAGCTTTAGCTAATATTGGCGACCGAAACCCCGATTTTACTTCGGGCATTACCAATACCTTCAACTATAAAAATTTCTCACTCTCCTTTATGGTCGATATCCGGGTAGGCGGCGATGTATTCAATGCAACTGAAAATTCATTGGTCCGTTCGGGCTTAAGCACAAAAACACTGGATCGCGGATCAAAAGTTTTCGATGGAATTATAGAATCTACCGGATTGCCAAGTGCGCTATCAGTTCCGCTAAATCAAAATTATTATCAAACCATCTATGCCAACCAAGGCTACGACTTTGTAGAGGATGGTAGTTGGTACAGATTGAGATACGCCACTTTAACCTACAACATGCCAAACAGCTTTTTAGCTAAAACGAAATTAAAAGGCCTGGCATTTACCGTAACTGGCAGAAACCTGATTCTGATTACCAAATATTCGGGCGTAGATCCTGAAGTTTCGGGCAGTGGTGCAGGCGTTGGTGGATCTGGTTCTTTCGGGTTCGATAACCTCGGTATTCCGGCTACACGTGGAGTAGATATGGGTTTAAGATTAACTTTTTAATTGCATCGTCATGAAAAATAAAATAATAATAGCATCATTAATCAGTGGTATGTTTTTAAATACCTCGTGTAAGAAGTACCTTGATGTAAATAAAGATCCAAATAACCCGACGAAAATTTCAGCGGCAAGCCGCTTGGTTGGTGCCATTACCACCTCAAATGGGGCTGCATTATGGAGGGGCACCAGGGAGGTCTCGGGTCTTGTTCAGTATGGAACCACTAAATTACTTACTGGCACAAACCGTAACGCAGAGCAATGGCGATTTACGGCCAGTTACTTTCTTTGGCAAAATGCTTATGTATATACCATGCCTAATTGTGTAGATCTGATCAATTTAGGTGAAGAAGAAGGAAGCCCTTATTTTGTGGGTGCCGGAAAAACCTTGTTAGCGATGAATTTTGGATTGCTTACTGATCAATATGGCGCGATCGTGGTTGATGATTATTACGACGGCAAAACTCAATTAAATCTGCTGCCCAAAATGCAACAACAGCAAGAAGTTTACCAACGTATTGATAAATTGTTGGATGAAGCCATTGTTGCTTTTAGCAGCACAACAAATGCTACCGGACTTAATGCCAACGGTGGAGATATCATGTTTCAGGGAGATGTAACCAAATGGAAAAGATTTGCCTGGGCACTAAAAGCCAGATATCTAAATCATTTATCTAAAAAAGGTGCATTGTACAATCCTGCAAAAATTATCGAAGCCTGCAGCAATGCCTTTAATGCAGATGGAATGGATGCACAGTTTGCTTATTTATCAGGAGGGATCCAGACAGATGAAAACCCATGGTACAGTTGGGGCGGTTTTGTGCTTACCACAACAGATCCAAATAATGCGCTTTACGATCCACGTTATTTTGCCTGGAGCCAATTCTTTGTTAATATGTTATCCTCGTTTCCGGTTACCAATACCACTTTTCAAGATCCAAGGATAAGCAGGATTATGCAGCCAGCTGTTTCTGATGGACAGTATCGTGGTTTAAAAGCCGGTGCTGGTTTGGTAGGCGGTCAAGGGTTATTGGTCAACGGACAGCCAGGAGATGCCACTAAAACAAATGGAAATGATTATGGCCGTTTTAGTAATAGTGGATTTTATACCAAACAAACCTCGCCTATCCCTTTCATCACTTATTCTGAAATTAAGCTGATTGAAGCAGAAGCTAAGCTGCGTTCTAATGATGTCGCTGGTGCACTTGCTGCTTACGAAGAAGGTGTTAAAGCCAATATGCGTAAACTCGGTGTTAGCGCAACCGAAATTAATACTTACTGGACTGCACAGTTGGCGGATGGGCTTGCGGCACACTTTACAAACCTTACCCAGGGCTTGAGCCACATTATGCGCCAAAAGTACATTACACTATGCTTAAATCCCGAAACCTGGGTTGATATGCGAAGGGTTGATTTTAGTCAGGCGATTTATGGCCCGTCCTTGGTGCGCCCGGTAAACCTGAATACTGTTGTTTTCGATGCTAATAATGCCAACCAGTGGATAAGGGCAATGGTGTATGAATCCAATGAACAAACCCGTAATCCAGAAGCTGTGGGCGATAATTCGGAGAAATACCGGTTACTAACACCGCTTTGGTGGGACACTAATTAATGATAATGCATTTGAAAATCCCCTTTTTGGGGATTTTCTTTTTAATTCGATTTCGATGAAAATTAAACAACTATTTTTTTTATCTTTTGCGATGGCTTTAATTGTTGGTTGTGCCAAACCAACCTTCCGGACATTCTATAAACCCATTATATTCGACGATCAGCGTAAACAGCTCAGTATCGATTACCTACAGGTTCGACACGGCATTAAACAGGCTAATGCGGTTATTAAGCCAGTTATGGTGGTATTGCATTGGACAGCCATACCAAGTTTGGAGAAAACATTTGATGCTTTTAATAATCCAACTTTGCCAGAAGCCAGAAAGGCGATATCTACAGCGGGAACGCTAAATGTATCCAGTCAGTACCTTATCGATCGGGATGGAACCATATTTCAGTTAATGCCCGATTCTATATTTGCCAGGCACGTAATCGGCTTAAACTATTGTGCAATAGGGGTAGAAAATGTGGGGGGCGAAAGCGCACCCTTAACAAAGAAACAGCTGCTGGCTAATGAAAACCTGGTGAGGTACCTGAAAACGAAATATCCTATCGAATACCTAATTGGACACTACGAGTACAGGCAATTTATTGGAACGGGTTTATGGAAAGAAAGCGATCCGAATTATCTCACCGAGAAAACAGATCCTGGTAGGTCTTTTATGAAACAGATCAGAAATAGATTAAAAGACCTGAATTTAAAAGGAGCGCCAGAGAAAAAATAATCTGGCGCATTTTAATCCTTACAAAATTTTGAATCCCAAACTCAATTGAAATAAATTAGGTTTTTGACTGTATTTTTCACTTTTACTGATGTTGGATAAACCAGCTTCATAACGTAAATCAACCGAAATGTTACCCACATCTACACCAGCACCTGCTTGTAGGCCCAGTGCCTGGTTTTTGTAGTTGTCGAAATCGGTAGCTTGTTGATAAGCAGAACTAAAAGACGAATTTTCGTCCAGAATAAATGAAATAACCGGACCAGCCATTAAGCGGAAGTTTAAGTTTTTAGCACCAAATTTTGTTCCCAATAAAACAGGAACATCTAAAGTGGTAAATTTTACTTTTCCTTCAGCAGCAACTTCGTTCCCATTATCTTGCGTAATGCTGATAAATTTATTGCCTTTACTGCCAATGTAAGCCTCTGGCTGCACATAAAAACTAGCGCCACCAATGCGTGCCCAGGCACCGATCTGATAACCTAAACGGTTTTCTTCACTTGCAAAATCTGCATTTAACTTGGCTAAGTTTACGCCTGCTTTAACCCCAAGGTTAAACGTTTGTGCCTTTGATGTTGCCCAACCCAAGGTTAGGAAAACAATAGAGAAGATGATTTTTTTCATGTTGTTTAATTTGTTTTTTAAAAGTTATAAAACCATAAACGATCAATGATACAAGACATGGTTTCATTTTAAAATTTGTGTTAAGCGGTTTTTATACCGATTAGGTTTTATAACGCGCTTTTAACACAATTATCGTGCAAAAAGAATCCGCGAATCTCCACTTTTTTTGTCACATCACATAAAAAGGTATTAACCTGAGCAAATATTTTTTACTTTTGCATCAAATAAAATATGCCATGGCTAATTTTCAACTTACTTCAGAAACTGCATTTAAAGTAAAAACCAAGTTCTTAAGGAAATATCGTGATCTGGCGAACGAGCCTTTAGAATTTACGCCAGGCAAAGAAGATCAACTGATTGAAGATTTAATGCGTTTGGTAAAACGCGACCGTACCTACATCGAATTTACCATTCAAAAAGCCCTTGCCGACACCAAGGGTAACAGACTTTAGTAAATCTTTCCTTTGTTTTCATTTCTTTTAGCGTAACGCTTAATTTACGCGTAGCCCAAATAAGCTGTTTTTAATATTTATCGGTTTTTGTACATTTACGTTTGTACTTAATCAATAATAATCTTCCAAAAAGAGCGGTATTTCATTTAACTTGCCCTTCGGAATTTAAATATATAAGGGAATGAAGAAACTAAAATATGGTCTTTTAGCAGCTGGCTTAGGTGTGGCTGTTTTGTCTTTTTCATTTAAAGAAGATTTATTCCTCGTATCTAAAAACCTGGATATTTTTGCTTCGCTTTATAAAGAAATCAATATCAATTATGTTGATGATACCAACGCCCCTCTATTGATGAAAACGGGGATTGATGCCATGTTGGATAGTTTAGATCCCTATACCGAATATGTTCCGGAATCAGAGATTGAAGATTACAAACTGAAATATGTGAGCACTCAATATGGTGGTATTGGTGCAAGTACTGTTTTTATTGATGGCAAATTGTTTATCAATGAAGTAAGCGAAGGTTATCCTGCAAATAAAAGTGATATTAAAGCCGGCGATCAGGTAGTGAGCATCAACGGGATTGCCATTAAAGGAAAGGACCGCTCAGAAGTTAGCCAATTATTGCGTGGCCCTAAAGGCACAGCCGTTGATTTGTTGGTGATCAGAGATGGAAAAGAAATCACTAAAAAACTTGTCCGTGATGAAATAAAACAGCCTAACGTTTCTTACTCAGGAATGGTAGGCGATGGCATTGGTTACATCAAACTCGATAAATTTCTTGAAAATTCCGGACAGGAAGTTAAAGATGCGCTGTTGGCTATTCAAAAAGAAAACCCAAAAGGTGTGGTTTTAGATTTGAGAAACAACGGCGGGGGTATTTTGCAGGAAGCGGTTAAAATTGTGAACCTCTTCGTGAATAAGGATCAGCTTATTGTAACCCAAAAAGGCAAAAATGTAGAGAAAACCATTGCCTATAAAACACTTTTAACCCCGGTTTCTACCTCGGTTCCGTTAGTAGTGCTTGTAAATGGAAATTCAGCCTCAGCCTCAGAGATTGTTGCGGGTTCTTTACAGGATTTAGATCGTGCCATTGTAATTGGTCAACGTAGTTATGGCAAAGGCTTGGTTCAGCAAACCTTCAACCTGCCCTATAACAGCTTGGTTAAAGTAACTGTGGCGAAATATTATACACCATCAGGCAGGTGCATCCAAAAATTAGATTATGCGCATAAAAATGCAGATGGTGTTGCCGAACGTTTTGCCGATTCGACCATGGCAATGTACCAAACCAAAGCAGGAAGAAACGTGTACAGTGGTAATGGCGTTTATCCCGATATCGTGGTAGATGCCATAAAGCTCAGTCCGATTACCATTTCAATGCTTAATAAAAACCTTTTCTTTACCTACGCAAATCAATATAAGAAAGAAAAACCAAATTTGGCCTCAGCCAAAACTTTCCAGTTATCGGATGCGGATTATGCTGCATTTTCTGGCAGCTTAGCCGATAAAGATTTAACCTACCTCAGCCGTACCGAAAGGTTGCTTTCCGATTTAAGGCTGGAAGCCGAAAAGGAAAATAAATCTGCTGAGGTAAAAACCGATCTGGAGAATCTTAAATATAAACTTACCTCTTCTAAAAAAACCGATCTGGTTAGCCATAAAGCAGAAATAAAAAGAGTTTTAGAAACACAGATCGTAAGCCGGTATTTTTACGAGAAAGGAAGAATTGAGCAGAGCTTCCAGTACGATAAAGAATTGGCTGCGGCAAAAAATCTTTTTACCAACCAATCGCAGATCCTGGCTATTTTAAAAGGTGATGGAAATTACAAAGTAATAGGCAAGCCGGTTAAAGCGCTTGCTGTTGTTGATTAATAGGTTGACTATAAAATAAATAGCAATTTTTTTAACCTTCCCAGGTTAGAAAGCAAAATATCTGTTGTATACTTTTTGTTTTACTTAACTTAACACAACTGCACTTAAATTTGGTTTTTAATGTGGAATCTTAAGTTTTAATGGAAAAAGCTTAAGCCCTATTAGCTTAAAGGGTGATTAATGTGAATAAATGATTAATTTCAAATTCTAATCAAAAATATTCGCATGAAAAAAATACTGCTTTTGTGTTTCTTTGGCTTTGTAGCATTCAATGTTTCCGCCCAAACTTACAGCCCATCTCCATCAAATATCGAAAGCCGTAAATGGTTTAACGATGCCCGTTTTGGCCTGTTTATCCATTGGGGTCCTTTTAGTATACCAGGAAGCGGCGAATGGGTAATGAACGAACGAAAGTTGAATGTTCATAATTATACCAACCTTAAAGATTTTTTTAACCCTATTGAGTTTAATGCCGAACAATGGGTAAGCATGGCGAAGAATGCCGGAATGAAATACATTACGCTGATTACCAGGCATCATGATGGTTTTAGCATGTGGGATACCAAATATTCTGATTTCAATATCATGAATACGCCCTACAAAAAAGATATTGTAAAAATGATGGCCGATGAGTGCCACAAGCAAGGTATAAAACTATACCTGTATTATTCGCTGTTAGATTGGCGCAGAGAAGACTATCCGCACGAAACGGGCCGTACCGGACAGAACTCAGGTAGGACTGGTAAAGGCGATTATGCAAGCTATTTGCAGTTCATGAAAAACCAATTAACAGAGTTGTTAACCAATTATGGTGAGATAGGCGGGATCTGGTTCGACGGGCATTGGGATCAGACTGCACCAGAAGGATCAAAAGACAGAACATCGCGGATTGATTGGAAATACAACGAAATTTATGGCTTAATCCACAAACTTCAGCCACAGTGTATGATTGGTAACAACCACCACCTTACACCCTTTGCAGGAGAAGATTTCCAGATGTTCGAACGCGATCTTCCTGGTGAGAATAAATCTGGCTTAAGTTTTCAAAAGGCATCAGATAAACTACCGCTCGAAACCTGCGAAACCATTTCAAATTCGTGGGGATATAACCTGAGCGATACCTATTACAAAACGAATAAAGAACTGGTGCATATGTTGGTTAAAGCAGCAAGTTTAGGTTCTAATCTTTTACTGAACATTGGGCCAATGCCGAGTGGTAAAATTCAACCGGAGTTTCAAGACCGATTAGCCGGTTTGGGCGATTGGCTTAAAATTTATGGTGAAAGTATTTACGGTACTAAAGCGGGATTTATAAAACCGCAGGCATGGGGAAGCATTACGCAAAGCGACAACAAAGTTTATATCCACCTTGTTGACGGAAAAACGGCAACACTTAACTTAGAAAACGTTCCGCTAAAGAAAATTAAAAAAGCATATTTGTTAAAAGACAAAAGTCCGGTAAACTATACCTTTAAAAAATCAACATTAAACATTACTACAACTTTAAATGGTACAGAACCGGATCAGGTAATTGTTTTGGAGATTGGCTAAGCCGACGTTTATATATGCTGTCATGCTGAGAGGTTATAATTTTTCAAATACATCGGGGTGCTGATGACAGATTCATAATTATTAAGCCTGATGCTTCTATCGGGAAATAATGCAAGATTTCAGTTATCAATAATTTAGGAAATAAATCATTGATAACTGAAATGGAGGATCATGTTGGGAGGTATCGTCATCTCGACCGTAGTGGAGAGATCTTTTAACATAGTTCAAAGATTTCTCCATTCCACTGTGTTCCAGTCGAAATGACGGGCTTTTTATATAATTCTTTCCTCTTTATGAGAAAATAAACGTAAAACGTTTTACTTTTAAGCTTTAAATTCTAATGTAAGAAATTATAAGCACACATGCAGTTCAAGAAAACCTCGTCTATTCTATTTCTAACGGCCTCTCTATTCTCCCTTAATGCAGCTGCACAGCAGAACCCCAAACTTACCCAGTATGTAGATCCATTAATCGGATCGGCAAAACACGGTCACGTTTTTGTAGGTGCGAATGTCCCTTTTGGTGCAGTTCAGCTCGGGCCGAATAACATTTTTGAGGGCTGGGACTGGTGCAGTGGATATAATTATGTTAGTAATACCATTACCGGTTTTGCACATACGCATTTAAGTGGTACCGGTATCGGCGATTTGGGCGATATTTCGATCATGCCTGCAACTGGTAAACTGATTTTAGAAAAGGGTAAAACAGCCGAAGACCAGAATGGCTACCTGTCTAAATTTTCGCATCAAAATGAAATAGCCAAAGCAGGTTATTACAGTGTATCGCTTGATAAATACCAGATTAAAGCCGAACTAACAGCAACCGAAAGAGTAGGTTTTCACCAATATACTTTTAAAAAAGGCGCTGAAAACCCACATATCATTATCGATTTGATAGAAGGTATAGGCTGGGATGCACCTGTATCGGCATCATTTAAACAGCTCGATGCGACCACTATTGTAGGGCATCGTAATTCGAAAGGTTGGGCCAACGATCAACGTTTGTATTTTGTAATCAAACTTTCACAACCGATTAAAAGTATTGCATTATACGATAGCACAGCCGTTAAAAGCGGCCTGGCATTATCTGGCAAAAAACTAAAAGCAGCGGTAAACTTTAATGCCATTAATCATGATAAACTACAGATTAAAGTTGCTTTATCTCCGGTAAGCATTGAAAATGCCATTTTAAACCTTAAAACAGAATTGCCAGGCTGGGATTTTACTGCTATAGTTAAAAATAGTGATGCGAAGTGGGAAAAAGAACTGGCCAAGGTGAAAATTGAGGCCTCAAATACAACCAAAAAGATATTTTATACTGCTTTGTACCATACTATGGTTGCCCCGTCAATTTTTAACGATGTAAACAAAGATTATCTCGGTACAGATAAAAAGGTATACCAAAAGGCAAATTTCAATAACCTCACTACTTTTTCCCTGTGGGATACTTACCGTGCGGCTAATCCATTGTATACTATTCTGCATCAGGATAAGGTAAACGACGTGGTAAATACCATGTTGGCCATCTATAAACAACAGGGTAAACTACCCGTTTGGCATTTAATGGGTAGCGAAACAAATACCATGGTGGGCTACCATGCCGTTCCGGTTATTGTTGATGCCTACTTAAAAGGGTATCGTGGCTTCGATGTAAATCTGGCATACGAAGCTATAAAACAATCGGCTATGCAAAAAACAGATGGCATCGAATACATTCAGGAGCTTAAATACATTCCTGCCGATAAAATAAACGAATCAGTGGGTAAGGCTTTGGAGTATGCTATTGATGATTATTGCATTGCACAAATGGCTAGGGCACTGAATAAAACAGCAGATTACACTTACTTTAGCAAAAGATCGAAACTGTACAGTTTATATTTCGATCCGAGTGTTCAGTTTATGCGTGGTAAACTTACTGATGGAAAATGGAGAAGCCCGTTCGATCCTTTTTCATCAAAACACCGTGAAGATGACTATGTAGAAGGGAATGCCTGGCAATATACCTGGCTGGTGCCGCAAGATGTAGAAGGACTGATTGATCTTTTTGGAGGGGATAAAGCCTTTATCAATAAACTCGACTCGCTATTCACCCTGCCTTTAGATTTGGGGACCAACGGTTCGCCGGATATTAGTGGGTTGATCGGTAATTATGCACAGGGAAATGAACCCAACCACCACATCCCTTATTTATATACTTACGCAGGCCGGCCATGGAAAACTGCCGATCTGATCCGTAAAATCGACAAGGATTTTTATTCTTCAAAACCGGACGGTTTGTGTGGTAATGAAGATGTAGGCCAAATGAGCGCCTGGTATGTTTTCTCAGCAATGGGTTTTTATCCTGTAAATCCGGCAAACGGGGCTTACGTTTTCGGAACGCCATTAGTTAATGATGCGATTATTTCGCTGCCGGGGAATAAGAAATTCAATATAAAGGTTGTGGGTAACAGTGCGGAGAATAAGTACATTCAGAAAATTGTGCTGAATGGCAAAGCTTACAATAAATCATATATCCTGCATAAAACTATAACAGCTGGCGGAAATATGCAAATTTATATGGGCAATAAACCATCAGCAACCTGGGGTGTAAAACCTGAGGATAGACCAGTTTCAACTAAGTAATGATTAAATTGAAAATGATTGAATGAGAGAATGCTTACTATACCAATAGTGAAAATTCTCATTCAGTAAATAAAACATTCTCTCATTCAATAAATCACTCATTCAATAATTTAACAATAATGAAGAAAATATTTCTACTTCTCTTACTCTGTTCGGTTTTGACCGTAAATGCACAACAGCGCTATGAACTAAATTCGGGCTGGGTATGTACCAATATCAAAGATGCTAAATCTACCGGTTCAGAAATTTCTAAAACAGGTTTTTCACTTAACAGTTGGATGCCTGCAACTGTACCTGGAACAGTATTAACCACTTTGCTGAACAACAAAAAAGTACCCGATCCATTTTATGGAATGAACAATGAGAAAATTCCTGATGTGTATAAAACTGGTAACGATTATTACACCTACTGGTTTGTAAAAGATTTTGAGGAGCGTGCTGTGGGTAACGAACAGGTTTGGTTGCAGTTTAGAGGGATAAATTACAAAGCCGAAATTTATTTAAATGGGAAAAAGGTTAATCCAAAAACCCAGGTTGGGATGCACCTTAGGGCACAATACAATATCACTAAACTTTTATCTTCAAACGGAAAAAACAGACTGGCTGTAATTGTTTATCCTCCGGATTTTCCAGGTAACCCGAATGGTGGCCAGGGTGGTGATGGCACTATTGCCAAAGGTTTAACCACACAATACACAGCCGGCTGGGATTGGATTCAACCTACGCGTGATCGTAACACGGGTATTTGGGATAAAGTGACCATCGAGAAAACAAAAAGCATCAATATCCAAAATCCACAGGTTATTACCTTGGTTCCAGGCAAGCGCTTACCCGAAGGGAAACAAAATCCAGCTACCGTTAAAGTTTCAGTTGAAATTGAAAACCCTACAGGTCAGCCTGTTTCGGGTACTTTACAATATCAAATTGCCGGAAAATTGGTTAAACAGCCAACTACTATTGCGGCAAATAAGACTACTACAGTTAAACTTCCTGATTTACAGCTCGACAACCCTAAATTATGGTGGCCAAGTGGATACGGGCCGCAGAACCTGTATGATGTGAAGGTCGAATTTATAGCTGCCAATCAGGTTTTGGATCAAGAACAGCTTAAAGTAGGAGTTCGACAGATAGATAATATCTGGAACGAGCATACCAAAAGTATGGGTGCTTATGTAAACGGACAAAAGATTTTTATTAAGGGTGGCAACTGGATCATTTCTGATGCGATGCTTCGTTTTAGCGATGCCCGTTACGATGCTGAAGTGCGTTACCATAAAGATATGAACCTCAACCTGATCAGGATCTGGGGAGGAGCAATTTTGGAAAGACCTGAATTTTACAATGCCTGCGATAAATACGGTTTGCTGGTTTTTCAGGATTTCTGGTTCAGTGGCGATTGTAATGGCCGTTGGGTAGATCCAATGAAAAAAGAAGATCAATGGACGCGCAGAAATTATCCAGATGATCATAACTTAACCTTAACAGCCATTGAAGATCAGATCAAAATGATCAGAAACCATGCTTCGCTTGCTTTTTGGTGCGGAGGAAATGAAATTACACCACCGGAAGGTATTTTGGAGCCTTTAAAGAACGATATCCTACCGCGCTTAGATGGAACGAGAAAACTTTTTGATTTCTCCAATAGCGACGAAATGTCTTTCAATTCCATTGGAGGGAACGGTGATGGCCCATACGGCATACAAGACATTAAAACTTTTTGGGGCACCAAAACCTTCCCTTACAACTCGGAAGTAGGCTCGGTAGGAGTAGGCGACTACGTTTCCTTGCTCCGTTTTATCCCAAAAGAAAACCTAATTGCACCACAATACAAAGCCAAGCCCGATTCGGTATGGGATTATCATAAATACATCTCCTACGAGCAATACCTTAATCCATATGGTAAGCCAAAAAGTGCAGAAGATTTTGCGATGAAAGCGCAATTGGCCAACTACGATCAGTACAGGGCATTAATGGAGGGTTTCTCGAACAAAATGTGGGACTGGTATACCGGTTCTATCATCTGGAAAACCCAAAACCCATGGACAGCCATGCGTGGACAGATGTACGATTATTACCTTGATCCTAATGCCTGTTTATACGGCTTAAGGAAAGGAAGCGAACCTTTGCATGTGATGATGAACCCTTTGGATAGCATGGTTACCATTGTAAACAATGGGTTTAGCACTAAAAACAACCTGATGATACAGGCGAAAGCGTATGATATGGACGGAAAAGATTATTTCTACGCTCAGGCCTTCAATTCGGTTGGTCCATCTTCGGTGAGAAGACTTTTTCCTATGAACGAGTTCTTAACCAAGCTGGATAAAAAAGAAGGTGTATTTGTTTCTTTAAGGATTTTAGATCAGAAGCAAAATATTTTAAGCGAGAATATTTATTGGCTTCCAGGTAAAGATGGCGAATATTCGGGTTTAAAAAGCATCAAACAGGCACCGTTAAAAGTTGCAGCTGTTGATCAGAAAAACGGCAAGGTAACCGTTACTTTGAGTAATGCAAACGGAAACCCTGTCGCATTTTTTAACCGTGTTGCTTTAATAAATGGCAATACCGGCGAACGGGTGCTCCCTGCTTTTTATGATGATAACTACGTGAGTATTTTACCCGGAGAAAGTAAAACGGTAACGGTAGAATATACAGGGAAGCAAAGTAATCTGGCTGTAGAAGTGTATGGCTGGAATGTAGAAAAGCAGAAAATAATTATTCAATAAGTTGCCATCCAGACCTCGCAGGTTTAATTCGTAAATTATATTGTTTTCAATGGCCTCATTGAGGGCTGCGCCGTTTCAAAACCTGCGAGGTCTTTACTGCTTCTAATAACAAGCCCTTCGTTTCTAAACCTGATAAAGCGGAAAGCCCACAACGAGGAACGAGTGAGGACTTGAAGCGATAGCAGGACTACTCTTGCCATTAAAACAGAACCCCACATTTCCAAAAAAAAACATCGGCTAGTTTCGGCCAATGCTTTAAGATTGCCTTGTACCTCGCAATGACGATACCAACAAAAAAAGGCAATACATAAGTATCACCTTTTTCCATTTAATATCTTTTACAGCCTTAGCTTACGCCATGTAATTTCACTTTTAATCCGTCCATATTATTGTTTAACTGCAGTTGGCAGGCTAAACGCGAATTTGGTAACAGATCAGGCAAAGTATCCAACATGGCATACTCATCGTCTGTCATTTCGTTAAGTTTTTCTTCGCCTTCTAATACATCAACGCAGCAGGTAGCGCATAAGGCCATTCCGCCACAAGTAGCTAGAATATCGTATTCTGATGCTTTTAAAAACTCCATCAGGCTTAAACCCATGTCTGTTGGTGCAACGTGTTCAGTAACCGAACCATCCGGCTCTTGCATGTATATATTAATATTGTTTTCCATTTTTTAGCTTACTTATATTGATTCACAAATATAGTAGAAAGCTTAAAATTCTGAAACTCCGTTTACAGTTGTATATTTCATGGTATATTTCACCCCTGGGTTCATGTAAGAATAAGCACTATGGCTCATTAATGCAGCCTCGTGGAAACCACAAAGAATCAATTTTAGTTTATTGGTGTAAGTGTTGATATCGCCAATGGCATAAATTCCAGGGATGTTTGTCGAATAATCATCAACGTTAACCTCGATTGCACTTTTGTTGATATTTAAGTTCCAATCTTCAATCGGACCTAATTTAGGGCTCAAACCAAACAAAGGAATTAAGTGATCAGCCTCCACCACAGTTTTTTCCATGGTCCGGTTCTGCACAATTTCAACTTGTTCTAATTTGTCAGTTCCCTGTACCGCCTGAAGATTGCTGTTTAAAATCAAATTGATTTTACCGCTTTCTGCCAGTGCCATTACTTTAGCAACCGAATCTGGAGCCCCACGGAAACTCTCGCTTCTATGCACCAAAGTTAATTCAGAACAAACTTCTGCTAAGTAAATGGTCCAGTCTAAAGCAGAGTCGCCACCACCGGCAATCACCATTTTCTGATCACGGTATTTCTCCGGGTCAAGGATCATATAGTTTACACCTTTACCATTCTCAAAGTTCTCTAAATTTTCTACAGCAGGTTTACGTGGCTCAAAGCAACCTAAACCACCTGCAATTACCACAACTTTGGCTTCGATAACGGTACCCATATTGGTCGTTAAAACGAAATCTGCTTCACCACGCTTTTCTAAACCTTCAATACGCTCGCCTAAAGTAAACGTTGGATGGAAAGGTTTTGCCTGCTCCATTAGGTTATCGATAAGTTCCTGGGCCAACACAGAAGGATAACCAGGGATATCGTATATCGGTTTTTTAGGGTAAATTTCAGACAGCTGACCACCAACCTGAGGCAGGTAGTCAATTAAATGGCAACGCATTTTTAATAAACCGGCTTCAAAAATGGCGAATAAACCAACCGGACCAGCGCCTATTACGGCTATATCAGTAGTGATCATTAAAAAAAATTTGATGCAAAGTTACAAAATAAAGTCTTATCAATCCTGCTATTTAGAAATATTCTAGATAATTTTGTAATCCAGTTGTATTCAATATTTTATATGCTTTGCATAGGTGTAAAACAAAAGTTAAGGGTTTTTAGGGGTTTAAAGCAAATTATAATTGGTCTATGGATTTAGTGGGAAATGGGATAGTGTTATATTAGAAGCATAATTTTTCATGATGATTACTACAAGATATCGTCATTTCGAGCGGAGTGCAACGCAGTCGAGAAATCTGTCTAGATAGATCTCTCCTCCAAAGGAGTTCCTTTGGAACATTTCGCTACGCTCCAGTCGAGATGACGACCTTTGGTAGAGTCAGAATGAAAAAAAATACGCTACCAGCTCATCCCTAAATTCTGAAACACAAAACTCCATACATCAGCCGCTTCTTCAATCACTTTCGTAGTTGGCTTACCTGCACCATGCCCTGCTTTAGTTTCTATTCTGATTAAAACAGGGTTTTCGCCTTTGTATTTATCCTGTAAGGTTGCTGCAAATTTAAATGAATGCGCAGGTACTACGCGGTCATCGTGATCTGCTGTTGTGATTAATGTTGCCGGATAATTAACGCCGCTTTTTAGGTTATGGAGCGGCGAATATTTAATCAGGTAATCGAAATCTTCTTTTTTATCACTGCTACCATATTCAACTGCCCAGCCCCAGCCAACCGTAAATTTATGATAACGAAGCATGTCTAAAACACCAACAGCAGGTAAAGCCACTTTAAACAGATCGGGTCTTTGGGTCATACAGGCGCCTACCAACAGGCCGCCGTTTGAGCCACCAGATATAGCAATTTTGGCGGGATTGGTGTACTTCTCTTTAACCAGGTATTCGGCTGCGGCAATAAAATCGTCGAAAACGTTCTGTTTTTTTGCTAACATACCGGCTTTGTGCCAGGCTTCGCCATACTCGCTTCCACCACGTAAACTCGGCTGAACGTAAATGCCGCCACGCTCTAAAAACAACAAACGTGAAAGACTGAACCCAGGCGTTAAGCTAACCTGAAAGCCACCATATGCATAAAGATAAACGGGGTTGTTGCCATCAAGCTTGATCCCTTTCTTTGATACGATAAACATAGGTACTTTTGTGCCATCTTTTGATGGATAAAATACCTGTTTGGTTTCGTAATTATCGGTATTAAATTGGAGTCCAGATTTTTTATATAATATCGATTCGCTCTTGTTAATGTCGTAACGATAAATGGTGCCTGGAGTGGTGAAATTAGAAAAGCTGTAAAAGAATTCTTTATCTTCTTTATATCCACCAAAGCTATCAACAGTGCCAATTGCAGGTAATTTTACTTCGCCGATTCTCTTCCCTGCCAAATCAAACTGGATAATATTCGTACTTGCATCTTTTAGGTACGAGGCCCATAAAAATCCTCCTCCGGTTCCAATACCTTCCAAAGCCAGCTTAGATTCGGGGATGATTTTCTGCCAGTTTTTTGGATCTGCATTCTTTGGATCAACCAAAACTACTTGTTTGTTTTCTGCTCCTAAATCGGTGTTTACTAATAATTTGTCGCCTATATTATCAACAACGCTATGGTTATTTTCATAACCCTTAATCAAAGGTTCGATTTTGCTTCCCTGTGCTTTCAGGTCTTGATAGTATAAAGCATTGCCCGAAGTACCTGCGCTGGCATAAACCACCAGAAAGCGTTCATCTTCAGTGACATTGGCACCGAAATATAGATTTGGATTGGTTTTGTCTTCAAAAATTAATTGATCTTTTTGCTGTTCATCTCCCAATTTATGGAAATACACTTTCTGGTATTTGTTGGCTGCAGAAAGATCAGTTCCCTTGGCGGGCTCGTCAAATTTACTGTAGTAAAAACCATCGCCTTTCCATGCCGCGCCAGAGAATTTGGTCCATTTCAGCTCATCAGCTAATTTGGTTTTGCTGGCTATTTCCATTACATAAATATTGCTCCAGTCTGATCCTGCTTGCGCAACCGAATAGGCCAGGTATTTTTTGTCGTGAGAGAAGCCCAAAAGCGAAACGGCTGCCGTTCCGTCTTTTGTAAGTTTATTTGGATCGAGAAAAATTTCTTCTTTACCATCTAACCCTTTTTTAATAAACCAGATGCTTTGGTTTTGAAGCCCTTCATTTTTGATGAAGAAATAATATTCGCCGACCTTAAATGGTGCACTTTCTTTAGGGTAGTTCCATAATAATGTTAAGCGCTTTTTAATGTCAGTGCGGTAAGGGATCTGCTCCAGGTAGTTTTGGGTAACCTTATTTTCGGCTACGACCCAGGCTTTGGTTTCGGCCGAGGTGTCATTCTCTAGCCATCTGTAAGGGTCGGCAATTATGGTTCCGAAATAATTATCTTTTGTGCTGTCTTTTTTTTGTTTCAGGGTATTTCATCAATGTTATTTTTTCTGCAGGTTTTTTGCCCTGGTTGCAGGCAAAGAGACTTAATGCAAATAAGCTTAATAGAATTTGTTTTTTCATCTTTAATAAGATTTGTTTACTAATATATGTCTTTTTTTCCTTCGGGTTGATTGCACAGATTTTGAGATTGCACCGATTTGTTAAGGTGATTTTAGTTTTCTTGCTTTAGTCTTTGTCTTCGGTCTTTCAGCTTTAGGGGTTTTCACCATTGAGAAATTAAGGGCATTAAGTTTTTTGCCACGGAAACACAGATTTAGGCTCGTTATTTTAGTCTTACAGCTTTTTCCTTCGGGATGATTACGCAGATTATTGAGCTTTGGTCTTTCTGCTTTGGTCTTTCAGCTTTAGGAGTTTTCACCATTGAGAAATTAAGGGCATTAAGTTTTTGCCAAGGAAACACAGATTACACGGAGTTAGGCTCGTTATTTTAGTCTTACAGCTTTTTCCTTCGGGATGATTACGCAGATTATTGAGCTTTGGTCTTTCTGCTTTAGGGGTTTTCACCATTGAGAAATTAAGGGCATTAAGTTTTTTGCCACGGAAACACAGATTACACGGAGTTAGGCTCGTTATTTTAGTCTTACAGCTTTTTCCTTCGGGATGATTACGCAGATTATTGAGCTTTGGTCTTTCTGCTTTGGTCTTTCAGCTTTAGGGGTTTTCACCATTGAGAAATTAAGGGCATTAAGTTTTTTGCCACGGAAACACAGATTACACGGAGTTAGGCTCGTTATTTTAGTCTTTCAGCTTTTTCCTTCGGGATGATTACACAGATTATTGAGCTTTGGTCTTTCTGCCTTGGTCTTTAAGCTTTCCACTTTTTTCTTTTACCTTTGAAACTCCATGGCAAAAAATATTTACTTCGCTTCCGATTTTCATTTAGGCACGCCAAATTATGCCAAAAGCCGTGCCCGTGAAGCGCGCATTGTAAATTGGTTGAATTTTATTGAACCGAATTGCAGTGAGCTATTTTTAATGGGCGATATTTTCGATTTCTGGTTCGAGTATGCTAAAGTAATTCCGAAGGGATTTATCCGTTTACAGGGTAAATTGGCGGCCATGGCCGATGCCGGGATAAAAATCTATTTTTTTAAAGGTAACCATGATATGTGGGTGCGCGATTATTTTACGCAGGAAATCGGCATGGAGATCATCAGCGATGAACTGATCATTGAAAGAGCTGGCAAAAAATTCTACCTGCACCACGGCGATGGTTTAGGGCCGGGGGATAACAAGTATAAATTCTTAAGAAAGATTTTTAGAAGCAAGTTTTGTCAATGGCTATTTGCCCGTTTGCATCCAAATCTGGGGATCGGTATTGCAAATGGATGGAGCCAGGAGAGTAGGGCTGCACAAACCGAAAAAGAAGTTTTTTTGGGCGAGGGTAAAGAATGGCTCGCCATTTATGCTAAAGAACAGTTGCAGCAGTCACATTTCGATTATTTTATTTTCGGGCACAGGCACCTGCCGCTAGATATAGATTTGGGTAATGGGAGCCGGTATGTTAATATTGGCGAATGGCTCAACTATAATTCTTATGGGGTTTTTGATGGTGTGCATTTGAAACTGGAGTATTATGAGCCAGATGCTTAATTTTTAAGTTTATTTTTTTGGAAAGCAGTGTCTGTAGCTTTTTTAATGTTTCTCGGGCTTTTTGTTGTAGTCCCGATGAAAAATCGGGAGCTGCCACTTCATCCGATAGCTATCGGATCCCGTTTAGATACATCAGTTTCTGCTTCTATTTGAGGTTGCATGATGCTTATTTGTACCTGCTGCTAATTATAAACCCGATAAAACGGAAAGCCCACAGTGTAGCGAGGACTTGAAGTGATAGCTGGGCTACCAGCCGCCACGGGTACAGGACGGTTCGTTTTCAAAACCTTGACATCAACTTTTTTGCATTTTCGGATTACTGGCAACATTTCGATTTAGACATTAAGCCCAAACCGTTAACCAATTAACCTCTAATCCTAAACAAACTAATTCAGCTTTTTTCCTTATTTTTGCATTTCCTGAATTTTTGGGCCTATACCGACCGTCAGGAAATTTCAACAAGAATAAATATGTTAGATAAATTAGAAGCTATAAAGCTGCGTTGGGAAGATGTGGAAGAATCGTTGAGCAATCCGGATGTAATTCAGGATATGAAACGTTTTGCGGCTTTAAATAAAGAATATAAAGACTTGGGCAAGATTGTGGATGAGTATAAAATCTACAAAAATGTGATGAGTAATATTGATGCCAACAAAGAAATTTTAGCTACTGAGAAAGATGCTGAAATGCGTGAGATGGCAAAAGAAGAACTGGATATGCTTTTAAAGCAGCAGGAAGAAATGGAAAGCAATATCCGTTTGATGTTGATTCCTAAAGATCCTGAAGATGCCAAAAACGCGGTATTCGAGATCCGTGGTGGTACCGGTGGCGATGAAGCTGCTTTATTTGCCGGCGATTTGTACCGCATGTATACCCGTTATTTCGAAACCAAGGGCTGGAAAGTAGAAACTGTTGATGTAACAGAAGGTACAGCCGGTGGTTATAAAGAGGTAATCTTGAAAGTGAGTGGCGATGATGTTTATGGCCAGCTAAAATACGAAAGTGGTGTACACCGCGTGCAACGTGTGCCAGACACTGAAACCCAGGGCCGTGTACATACTTCGGCGGCATCTGTAGCTGTTTTGCCAGAAGCTGAAGAAATTGATCTGTACATTAACCCCGCCGATATTGAACTACAAACTTCGCGGTCAGGTGGTGCAGGTGGACAGAACGTAAATAAAGTAGAAACCAAGGTGCAGTTAACGCACAAGCCATCGGGTATTGTGGTGGTTTGTCAGCAAGAACGTTCGCAATTGGGTAACCGTGTTATTGCAATGGAGATGTTGCGTAGCAAACTTTACGATATCGAATTGCAGAAAAAGAATGGTGATATTGCCGCTAAACGTAAAACAATGGTGTCAACCGGAGATCGTTCGGCTAAGATCAGAACCTACAATTATCCACAGGGACGTGTTACCGAACATCGTATCGGATTAACGATGTACAACTTGCCGAGCATTATGGATGGCGATATTCAGGAAATTATTGATGCACTTCAGTTTGCTGAAAATGCAGAAAAGATGCAGGAAGGTGCTGTAGGATAAGTAGTTATATATTTTTTGAAAAAAAGTTTGCAAATTAAGATATAGTCTCTATATTTGCAACCTCGAAAGAGACAAGAGGTTCGAACTTTAAAGAAGAACAAAAGGAGTGGTAGTTCAGCTGGTTAGAATGCCTGCCTGTCACGCAGGAGGTCGCGGGTTCGAGTCCCGTCCATTCCGCGAAAATAGTTTTAAATTTAACTAAAAGCCTGTAAATATTTAATTTACAGGCTTTTTCGTTTTCTGGAAACACCAAATTATTCATTTTTTCGCAAGAAAAAGGTGAGCAATTCGGTGAGCACATTAAACGGTATCAATGCTCATCAATTATAGCTTAATAGTTGTTTGTGAGCTAGTTAAATCATTAAACATCTTGGCTGTAAGCGACAGAATTAACAATTTTGTTTATATTAATCATTTGTCAGGAGAACAAACTTAAATCTGCTTTCTAAGCGTGTTAATTTCATGTGATTATTTATTTGAAGTTAAAGATTTTATATAACTTCATAAGATTTCTATATTGATACACACGATCAGCATTCTCACTATAAAAAGCAGAATACTTCATTTCCCTAATCTTTCCGTTGACATTTATTTGCATATAAATATTTGCTTCACCCGTAGCCTTAAACTGGGGATAGCTCGCGCTAACGATCTTAACTAACTCGGCCTCAGTTGGTAGGTCGAATAAATGATTGTCTGTTAATTTTTTGAAAAGTTCTTTAACCTGATTTGAATTTAATTGTTTAACGGGTTCTTTAGAAAGCATTATATTATAGTTCGCACTGGCGGTAGGCGGGCCAATATTGCGATATTTTGACTCATCAATATTTTGTCTGCCCTTTGCACTTATATAGCACGAGTATTTACATATTACTAAATGAGAACCATCACATTTTAGATCTATTAAAATATCAATATTTCCATATTGGGTACTCCAAAACCTTATCTCTAGATTTGAGCCAGTTTTTTCTATTGGACCTAAGATTTTTTGTATAATATCGGTCTGTGCATTTTTTTTAATGAGTGATGTTTCTTCAAAGTGTGGGATGTTTAGTTGAATTCCACATGATTTGACAATCACTTGTGCGTCAATTGTAAAAACGTTGATTAGAAGGATTAATAAAAAGAAAGAAGATACTTTCGTTATTTGATAATTCATTGAGCGCTATTATATTCTACTTGTGAAATTATGATTTTTTGTTATTCTGCAAATACTTTTTCTCATTAATTCTACATATTTCTATGAACAAAGAAAGGCTCATTGAGCTTTGCGTCAAAAAATGGCCTCATACATTTCGATTATTACAAAAGCCTTGAAAATAATATAATTAAAATCCTGTTAATTGATCCTCAGACTAGTACTGTTTCAATCATTAATATGTACGAGGACAATCATGTGTCCCGTCGTAAAATAAGTGTCAACCTATTTTAAGATTAGTTAATAATCTTTTTGATCAAAATATTTAGAATGAGGTTCAGCGTGTTACGTAATTATTGATTAAAAAGTCGGTTACTATAGTGATAAACTGGATATAGTGTCTATATTTGCATTCCCGAAAGGGGGAAAGATGTTCAAACTTTAAAGAGAACAAAAGGAGTGGTAGTTCAGCTGGTTAGAATGCCTGCCTGTCACGCAGGAGGTCGCGGGTTCGAGTCCCGTCCATTCCGCAAGAATATAAAAATAACCATCTAAATAGCTGATATTTAGATGGTTATTTGTTTTTGAATTATGCTGTTTTCGGCTATTATGTCGAAGGAATGTTTTGTATGGTCCTGTAAATCAGCTGTTATCGCCATAATCAGGTTTCGAGTCCCGTTCAATATCGAAAACATCCATTTCATTTCCTTTATTTTGCTCTTTGGCCTGTTCGAGAGTAATATCCACTATCATCCTGGCAATTAAATTTGCAAATCGTTCTTCTGCATTTGTAATGGTTGAATCTCCCTTTTCGGTGGGATTCTTTCTTTTTGCCCTGCGCTTTTTCATTCACTATACGTAGTAATTCCCAAACTTGTATTGAATGGATAGCAATAATCTTGCTTGGCAATGGACTTGGCTTTTATCAGCATGCTTCATTTATGAAAAATCATAGCGTTTATATACCCATTAAAACTGCTGGGTCTCCCGAACGCCATACATTATCAATTATCACGTGCTGAATCAGCCATACGTCATCCTGCCTGATAAGCTCTACATCGTACCTGTTTTTCATTAGGTAATGAAGGGAATGATCGTTTGCCGGCACGTGTTGCGCTTCTACCAGGGCATCCATTTTTGCTCTATCACCATCAATGCTAACCCTGGGGTTACTCACAGAGTGCGTGGTAGCAATTTGATTGAGCGAACCTGTTAATGCCGCAACAATGGAATCCCTGCCTTCCAGTACAGGGTACTCAAAACCGGCCTTTTTTCCGGCAGGCCTGAAATCGGATATGGCATCCGCTGCGAAAGCAGATGCGAGAAGGTTATTGTCGCGAAGATCGATGCCGGCCGCGAACCGGTAAAGTGTTTCAACTACAGCATATTTATCTGCGGTTTCCTGAAGATTTTTCATTTTGATTTCTATTAAATTGTAAGATTAAAAAATTGTATTGCTATCAGATTCGGTATGGCCCTATAACGCCGCATCCGAATTGTTGTCCCCATATTGCCGTTTCAAATAGTGGCCCAGGCTCGTGGGTTTTCGCCCGGTGATCTCTTCATAAGTTTTCGATGTTTTTTCAAATTCCCCCTGAACGATTGCCCTACCGGATAATGCACTTATTTCAATTATCTCTTCGGCGAGTCCATACTCTTTGAGTGCCTTTCTAAACCCATCTTCTGAAGGTGAAACATAACTTATTGATGTTCCGGAAGCATCGGATATCAGCTTCGCCACTTCATCAAAATCATGGGCGCGCTCACCACTTACCTCATAAATCTTTTGTTCATGACCCTCCGTAGCAAGGATTACTGCTGACAGTTCGGCAATATCATGACGGGAGATAAAACCACTCTTGCCCTGGCCCGCCGGGAAATAGATCGTCTGGCTTTTTAATATATTCTCCCCGACAAAAAGTGGGATCACTTCCATGTAATAGTTATTGAGGAGAATGGTGTATGATAGCCCCGATTGCTTTAGGGCAACTTCAGCCAGGATATGTCCCTGCGCAAGGATTGATAAGGGATGCGGCTCTGCTCCATCCTTTCTCGAAAAGCTGGTATAAACAACATGGCCTACCTTGGCCGCAACTGCTGCTTCGACTACCTTTCCATGCTGGGTAAGCCGGGCTTCCAGATCCGGACCGGATACGAAATATAGTTTGTCGATCCCTTTAAAATGCGCTGATCATCGAGGCTGTATCATCATAACTGCCGATGCGGACCTCTATGCCCCGATCCGAAAATATTCCTGCATTTTTTTCACTGCGCAGCATCACTGCAATGCTTTCTTTCGGCACCTTATTTAAAAGCGCTTCAAGTACAAGGCTACCCAGGTTGCCCGTGACGCCGGTGATAAGAATTTTCATAAGTTTTTTTCTTTTTTAGTGTAGTTAACTTGTAGATACGATTTTTATAAAACAGTGTTTGCTTCGGGCGTGTATGCGACTTCGATCACCTGACCATCTGGATCAAAGAAATCAACAGTATAATAACCCTCCGAATAAGGCATGGTCTGCGGCCCACGTATTATTTCAGTTCCCATACCAACCAGTATGCTGTGAACCTGTTCGACCTGATTTTTTTTCGTTGCCTGAAAACATAAGTGCCTGACGCCAAGCGAGCGAAGCTTTTCAAGACCCTTAACCTCAAGAAAGTATAGGATCATGCTACTGCTTGAAAGTGAATTATCGCTAATTTTTACCCATCCGACTATTGTCAGAACACCTTCGTAAAAGGCCATTGATCGTTTTACATCCGACACCCAAAATTCAATATGATTTAGTCCTGGTTTTAGTTTTGTTTCCATAGAGTAATACATGAGCCCGTGATTTTCTTATTAATTATTTGATGGATCAAAGGTAGAAAAGGGTAACTTTACTTTTGATATGGGTTTCCCAAAGTAAAGTGAGTTTCCCCCTAATTTAAGCGAAATGGAAAAGATCAAGACTATAAATGAAGAAAACGGTGACTGTGCAAAAATGCTGTTTGCCATACAGGATACCCTGGATCTCATCAGCGGGAAATGGAAAATAAAAGTGGTGGGCGTTTTACTTTACGGCAAAAAGAACTTTACAGATCTGCAGCATCGAATTGATGGCCTCGGTGCAAAAATGCTTTCCAAGGAACTGCAGGAACTGGAAATTAATGGCCTGTTGACCCGCACGGTAAATGCAACCAAACCGATTACGGTAACCTACGAACTTACTCCATATGGGCATACCCTGGAACCCATTATTATGTCACTCGCCAATTGGGGCCTGGAACACCGGCATAAGATTATTGGCCACTAAAATTCAATCCCGACGTTGCCCGAACACATGTCAAGTTTGGTCATTTCGGCTACTATATTTACCGATTCGGTTTATCCTGCCGGCCGGAGCGTAGCGACTTTTGCATTGTACAAACAACAATGTGATTATGCAAAAGACAATTTTTATTACAGGCGCTTCTTCAGGACTGGGAAAAGCTACTGCCAAATTTTTTCAGAACAAAGGCTGGACAGTGATCGCGACCATGCGCGATCCCAAAAAAGAACAGGAACTGGCCGCCCTCGACCATGTATACCTTTACCCTCTGGACGTAACCGATCCGGCACAGATAAAATCTACCATTGCCGAAATTCTGCAACAATTTGATGTGGATGTGGTATTCAACAACGCAGGCTATGGTATGGTGGGCGGTTTTGAATCCTATTCAGAAAATGACCTCCAACGCCAAATTGAAACCAACTTCACCGGCGTGCTCCGGGTATCCCAGCCCTTTATCACCTATTTCAGGGAACGCGGCAAAGAGGGCCTGCTCCTTACCACAACTTCGGCAGCCGGGATTGCAGCAAATCCACTGGCATCAGTATATAGTGCGACCAAATTTGCCCTAGAAGGCTGGAGCGAAGCTGTTAACTATGAAGTAAACCAGTTTGGCATCCGTTTAAAAACAATCGCTCCGGGCGGAATGGCTACCGACTATGCTGGCCGTTCTTTGAGCTATATCGAAAATAAGGCTTATACCCCGCTATGGGAAAAGATGATTGCTGGGTTCGAGGATGGCAGTACCGGTGTACATTTTTCAACAGCTGAGGATGTGGCGGCCGTAGTTTATGAAGCGGCTACGGACAACAAGCCCCAGCTGCGCTATATAGCAGGCCCGGATGCGCAGAAAATTGCGAACGACCGTAAAGAGCTAGGCCAGCAGCAACAATTTGAGCAGATCAGTAAATTATATCAATAATGAAAACAGTATTTATCACCGGAGCCTCTTCCGGTCTGGGAAAAACAACTGCAAAATTATTTCAAAGCAAGGGCTGGAAGGTGATCGCAACGATGCGTAACCCAGAAAAAGAGCAGGAATTGAATGGCTTGGCCGGAGTGCATCTATATCCCCTGGACGTAAACAATCCGCAACAGATAAAATCTACCGTAAAGTCAATCCTTGACCTCTTTGAAGTAGATGTTGTAATCAACAATGCCGGCTATGGGCTCATTGGCCCACTGGAAGCATTTTCCGGCGAACAGATCGTTAACCAGATCCAGACCAACCTTTTTGGCGTGATCAACACGACCAGGGCATTCTTGCCTTATTTCCGAGAAAAGAAATCCGGCATGTTAATCAACATTACTTCCGCCTTCGGATTATTGGGGTATCCAACCTGCTCTATCTACAATGCAAGCAAGTTTGGAGTGGACGGATTTTCTGAAGGACTATCGCATGAGCTTGCCCAGTTTGGGATCAGGGTTAAAGTGGTTGCTCCGGGTGGCATGCAGACCGATTTTGCAGGCCGATCGCTGCAGGGCGGAATACATACAGCCTATGAACAGCTTACTGCAAAAGTAAGTGAGGGGTATAGTGAAGAGCAGATTGCCAACTATACAAAAGCAGAGAACGTGGCGGAGCTTATCTTTGAGGCCACCACGGATGGAACAGATAAGCTTCGTTATGTTGTAGGCAATGATGCCATTGGGCTCTATACGGACCGACTTGAAAACGGCCCCGAAGCCCAGGTGCAAAAAATCAGGTCCAACTTTATATTCTAACTATCCAAGCTCCCTGCCGGAACAAGTCAGGTCCCGGCAGGGATTTCCATTACCATTTTATTAGATTTGTATTCCATGAAAAAACAACCGGTCGTATTCAACTCCCTGTCACAGCTTCATAAAGCTATGGGGCAACCGAGACCAAGCCACCCGCTGATCAGTGTCATGAACTATGGCGAAGCCCATTTCGACCCTAAAGACTTTGAACAGGGCATTATCCTAAATTTTTTCAAAGTATCCTTTAAGACGGGATTTTCCGGCAAGCTCCGTTATGGACAGGGCTATTACGATTTTGAAGAGGGCGGCATGTCCTTTATTGCGCCTGGCCAACTGCTGCGCATGCAGGATGAAGAGGCTGATTACAGCGGAATGACCCTTCATATTCATCCCGATTTCCTCAGAAATTATCAACTGGGCAAATCCATTAAACAATATGGCTTTTTCAGTTATTCGGCTGCTGAAGCACTATACCTTTCGGAGAAAGAAAAAACAACCATACTGAGCGTTTACCAGTTTATCCACGATGAGCTGCAGCAGCGTATTGATAAATTTAGCCAGGATGTGATCATTTCCCAGATCGAAGTGCTACTGAACTACGCCAACCGTTTTTATGACCGCCAGTTCATCACCAGGAAAGCGGTAAACAGTGACATCCTGGTTAACCTGGAAGCACTGCTCGACGCCTACTTTAACGATGATGAATCTTTGATCAGCGGCCTGCCAACGGTAAACTCCGTGGCTGCAGCCCTTCATCTGACGCCGCGTTACCTCAGTGACATGCTGCGTAACCTCATCGGGTTAAATACCCAACAGTATATTCACGAAAAGGTGATCGAGAAAGCCAAAGAATACCTTGCCAAAGACGAACTGACCGTTGCAGAGGTGGCCTACCACTTGGGTTTCGAACATCCGCAATCTTTTAATAAATTATTTAAAATCAAGACCTCCTTATCCCCTTTGGATTACAAAAAAAGCTTACTGAACTGATGTACTTTGAGTCCGGCACAAGAGAGATCATGCTTTCGACTTCTGCAGGACATCAAAAATCTAAGTGCAGTCAAAACGGCTTAGCAAATAGCGGATATGGCTACAGGTACAATTCATCTATTTCTGAACTTTACAGTATGGAAAATCCAATTATGCAAAATGTAAAAAAAGGAACGCTGTTTATTGTTGATATCAGTGGTTACTCGCACTTTATCAGGACCATAAATGCAGCCGACGGGATGAAGATCATCGGCCAGTTGTTTAAGGCGATTATCGCTGAGAACAGGACTTCATTTTCGATTTCTGAGATAGAAGGTGATGCTATATTGTTCTACCGGTTCGGGGTACCGCCTTCCATAAAGGAGGTGTTGGATGAATTTACCCGGATGCTGGACCGGTTCAGGAACCATATTGAAATTTACAGTGTACAGTTCCCGTCCGTAGTTGGATTGGGCCTCAAAGCAGTGGTGCATTATGGTGACATGGAGGAATTCGTGGTAGACCGTTTTAATAAATTGTATGGTAATATCCTAGTGGATGCGCACCGGTTGCTGAAAAACAGCGTACCCGGCCAAACCTATTTATTGGCAACCCGTGATTACCTGGATGAACTCGCCGATTTTCCATTGGATTACATTACGAGCTGTGGTGTATACCAGTGCGATGTTTATGATATTGGGTCGTTGTGCTATACCTATTTTCCTTTCGGGGAGACCAAGCCTGCTCATACCCTAACGGATTTTAATGTAGCCGGAAAAACCGTAGTACCGACCAGGTTTGAACTTGTACCGTAATTATCTAAGCTATGTCAATTTTATTTTTCTGTAACACTCGTTACAGAAAAATACCTACATTTGCATTCAGATTATGGCAAGAAACGTAGAATTTGATGAAGACCTGGCGGTTTCCAGAGCAATGGATCTATTTTGGAAAAAGGGATACGCGGGAACCTCGATGCGGGACCTTTGCGATGCTATGGGTGTAAATGCCAGCAGCATCTATAACACGATAGGTGATAAGCACCAGTTATTTGTGCGCTGCATCAAGCATTATACAGAATCCAGGATGGAGGCGGCCAAAAAGCAATTGAAACTGATCGGTTCACCGATAAAAGCAATCGAAAAATTTATTATGGCCTCTGCCCATACGATCACAAATGAGCCCGACAGTTGCCTGGCCATCAGGACCACATTTGAAGTGGCCGTTTCAGATGAACAGGTACAGAAAATCCTGAAGGCAGATAATGACTTTACCTATCACCTGATATTGGGATTGGTAACAAAGGCACTGGCCAAGAAAGAGATTACAATTTCTGAGGATAGCGAAATGCTAACTGATTTTATTATTAACCATTTCAGTGGCTGGCACGAGTCCTTTATCATACACCGTGACAAAACCAGGATCAAAAAGATGGCCCAGTTTCTGATCACCCAGTTAAGCAGATAATTTTTTTAATTTATTCTGTAACGATTGTTACAGATAATAATCACAATAATTAAGTAGTTCTTAGTCTTTAATTTTAAAACAATCGTTACAAAAAAAATGAATAGTTCAAACAAAATGCTTCTGTACGGAGCAGCAGGATACACAGGAAAAATTATTGCAGCCCGCGCAAAAGAACTGAACCTTGACTTCGAAATCGCAGGCAGGGAAGCGGACCGAATACAAGAGCTGGCCACAGACCTAGGGGTTCCTTATCACGTGTTCACTGTAGATGACCAGCATGCATGGCAACTTGCCCTGGCAGGTAAAAAAGTATTGATCAATGCTGCCGGCCCGTTCCAGCATACGGCCCAACAGGCGATCGATGCATGTTTGAGAGCCGGTGTCCACTATCTGGACATCAGTGCAGAACTGGAAACCTATAAGCTGGCAGAATCCCTGGATGACCGGGCCAAAGAAGCGGGCATACAATTAATGTCAGGCGCAGGACTTTTTGTAAGTTATGATGCGCTTGTTGTTTATCTATCACAGCAGGTAAAGGAGCCAATCGGCCTTAAAGTAGGCTTCCGGCACTTCGGCGGTTTTTCAAAGGGGTCTGTACTGAGCAGCAAAAATATTGCCGACCTGGGTTTATTGGTCCGCAAGGACGGAGAGCTGGTTCAAAGTGAAAACCACGGCACGAAAGTATTCGCATTTGGCAATGAAGATGTGGAATGCATGCCGACGCCTTTAGGAGGCATCATATTGAGCTATAAGTCTACCCGGATACCCAATATCGAAGAATATTTTTCGTTGAAACTCCCGGCTGCCGAGCTGCAGGAAATAGTCGCGGACCAGTTGCCCGATGGCCCGACCGAGGCAGAGCGTGCTGCAGGGCGTAATGGAATATCTGCAGAGGTTACCGGTAAAGATGGTAAGGTAGTAAAGGCTTACATCGATGCGCCGTCTGGATATAATCTTACACCGCTGTCCGTGGTAGCGGTGGCGAACCGCATTCTTAATAATGATTTCTCTACAGGTTATCAGTCTCCGGGCTCTGCCTATGGAACAGACATAATTCGGGATATTCCGGATACCCATCTGCATAGCATTGAGTCTTAATGTTTTTGAAAGAGACCATGTACATGCTATAAAAACCTTCGAACAGATTTTTTAGGTTCGTCAAAACGGCAACAGATTTGTCCATTTTGGCGAACCTTTCCTTTAAAACCCTGGATACATTTGTATTGTTAAACAAAAAGACACTACCATGAGTTATTGCAGCTATATCCCCACAATGAATGAGCCCAGTAGGAGTCTCCACCAAAAATATCACGACCATCATTATGGGTTCCCCATCCATGATGATAATGAGCTGTTTGGAAGGCTGATCATGGAAATCAACCAGGCGGGCCTAAGCTGGGAGACCATCTTAAAGAAAGAGGAAAATTTTCGCAGGGCCTATGATGGATTCAGCATTAATAAAGTAGCAGGCTATGGTGAAAAAGATCAGGAAAGGCTTCTGGGTGATCCAGGGATTATACGCAACAAGCTTAAGGTAAATGCAGCAATTCAAAACGCAAAGAAAATACTGGAATTGCAAAAAGAGCATGGCTCTTTTGAAAAATGGCTAGAGCACCAGCATCCCAAAACAAAAGTGGAATGGGTGAAGCTTTTTAAGAAAAACTTCCGTTTTACCGGTGGCGAAATAGTGGGCGAGTTCTTGATGAGCATCGGTTATCTACCGGGCGCTCATGCCGAAAGCTGTCCGGTCCATAAAAAGATACTTAAACTGAAACCTATGTGGTTAAAACAATAAATATTATGAACATACCCACCTTAATAAACGACTGGATTGCTGCAGGCAATTCATTTGACACAGCGCAATACCTCAGCTTTTACTTGCCGGATGCCGTACTCGATGATCCTTCAGTCGGAAAGGTATTTAAAGGGCACGAAGGTATAAAGGATTATTTTAACAGCTATTTTATCGGGTATAATACGCGGACCGAATTGGAGAAGCTGGATCAGGTTAATGAAGATCAGGTCCATCTCGAAGTCAGATTCTCAGGTAGTTTTTCCGAAGGAAACATCGGGGGACTTTTCGACATTACATTCAAGGGAGATAAAATTGCGTTTGTAAAAGCCGACCTTTCACACTAAAACATAGAACAATATGAAAAATGAATCTTTTGAAACGATCATCAGCCGTTCCCTTGCATTAAGAGAAAAATACCATGCAATTGAAGTCGAACATCACGGTAGCGAATGGACATTGGAAGAAGATGCTTTGGCATTTTTAACCGATGCAGCATTGGTGGGCAGGGATATCATGTCACAACAAAAACGATGGCCGAAGACCGGTGCACAAGAAGAGCTGGAGCACAAGCTGGGTGAGAATATTTGGTGGCTCATTGTTATCGCAGCGCGGTCTGGAATAGATATCCAAAAGGCTGTCGGAAACTTTTTGGATAAAACAGAGGACATGATGCCCGGATAGGTAATACAGAATGAGGCACAGTACAGTAGGGTCAAAAAGAAACAATAAAAAACAAATTATGGAAGCTCAATTTCAAAATAAAGTAGTTGTTATTACAGGTGGTGCAACAGGTATAGGTCTTGAAGCCGCAAAACGGTTTGTAACCGAAGGCGCGTTTGTATTCATCACAGGCCGAAGGCAGGAACTTCTGGATAAAGTGGTGAAGGAAATAGGAAGCAACATAAGAGCGGTAAATGCAGATTCGGGAAGGCGCGAAGATGTTGAGTGGCTTTTCAAAATTGTTGAAGAAGAAAAAGGACAAATCGATATTCTTTTGTCCAATGCAGGAACAGGCGGATTCGGTTTTCCTATCGGTGGAATCACCGAGGAACACTATGAGCGTGTTTTTGATACAAACATAAGAGGATCGATACTCACTGTTCAGGGCGCGCTACCACTGCTAAAAGACGGTGGTGCTATTGTGTTGACAGGCAGCATATCTTCGGTTAAATCCTACGAAACGATGAGTGTTTACTGTGCCAGTAAAGCAGCGTTAAGGACCTTTTCAAAAATCTGGGCTATCGAATTAAAATCGAGAAAAATCAGAATCAATATAGTTAGCCCCGGCCCTACAGAAACAGCACAGTTAACTGATCTATCTAAAGAACTTCAGGACCAAGTAGTCGCACCTATCCCTTTGGGACGAGCCGGAAAATCAGAGGATATAGTCAATGCTATAACATTTCTGGCATCAGAGAAGGCCAGCTTCATTACCGGTACGGAAATGTTCGTAGATGGAGGAGCTTCGCTTGTTTAAAACTGCGTGGTTTGGAACCTGCTCTAGGGAATTAAGGTGTTCGATATTTTTACGCTCACTATTTTTTCGGGTAAAAAATTAAATTTTGGGTCCACCGTTTTTTCTTTTTTTTCCTTGAGAGTTTTGAACAGATTTATTTGGAGTTAACTGAGGAATGTTTTTAATCGGCTCTATATCAGTATTTTGATTGTTTATTTGATCGTTTAATAATAATAAAAGCGGGGCTAAGGGTTCGATTGTAGCCCCGTTCAGCCCGCGAAAATAGTTTTAAATTTAACTAAAAGCCTGTAAATTAAATGTTTACGGGCTTTTTCGTTTTCTGGAAATACCAAATTATTCATTTTCTCAGTCCCAATATCATTCCTATGCTGTAATATCTATTTCTTTTTTTTAATGAAGTAGCCAAAATAATCTGGTGAATAAGTACTATGCAAATTAATAAGCAGGGCCACAGCCATGTCTATTTAGTGAAAAAACGGTAAAACTGGTAAATAAAACAGTATTCTGTATAAGCCCATCGCAAGCTTTAATGGCGAACTTTGCGGTACCGTTGGTAAGAAATGCGATCTGAAACTAAAAATAACCGTGAATTAGTACGATAAAATAAACTTCATTGCAATGAAAACAATTTTCAGGATAATATTATTAGCTTTTATAATGGGAATTTCATTCTCTATAACGGCCTGCAATAACAATAAAAATCAAGAAAAAATGATAACAAAAAACACCACGGCTCTTTTCCCTAAAGGAGAAAAATTAACCAATGGATATTTTACGGGAGATGCTTATCTGCAAACACTTCTGGCAAAAGATAAGAACAACGATTTTGTGTTGGGTAGCGTAACTTTTGAACCAGGGGCAAGAACCAACTGGCATACGCATCCTAAAGGGCAGATACTGATTGTAACCGAAGGCGAGGGCCTATACCAGGAAAAAGGGAAAACAGCTCAAGTCATTAAAAAAGGTGATGTAATCAATATTCCAGAAAATGTGCAACACTGGCACGGAGCTACTGCCAGTACACAAATGGTACACATTGCCATTACCAATTATGAAGGCGAAACCAACGCAGTTTGGTTAAACCCTGTAACTGATGAAGAGTTCAACGCAGCGAACAAAAATTAAGCAATCAAATGATGGGCAAAAGGAAATTTTTAAAAGGGATACTATTTTTTGTGCTCACAATAAGTATGATCAAAATGAATGCACAACCAAACAAAACAGCCAATACGGATTTGTCTGCACAACAGCAAAGCCTGGTAAAGATTTCGGCACTTACAGCTACGGGGAACCTCGAACTGTTAAAAGTGGAATTGAATAAAGGGTTGGATTCCGGACTTGCTATTAACGAAATTAAAGAAGCGCTCGTTCAGCTTTATGCGTATTGTGGCTTTCCAAGAAGCCTTAATGCCATTAACGTTTTTATGACTGTAGCAAAGGAGAGAGCAGAAAAAGGGATCACCGATAAAGTAGGAAAAACAATTATCGTAGAAAATAATCCTAAAAATAAATATGAACAAGGCAGAAAAGTGTTGGAAGAACTGACGAAGACACCACAATCAAAACCTGCCCCGGGTTTCGGAGTATTTGCACCACGTGTTGACGCCTTTTTAAAAGAACATTTATTTGCCGACATTTTTGTTAGTGATGTGCTGAGTTATCAACAAAGAGAAATGGTAACAATTGCGGCTCTGGCCTCGATGTCAGGTGTAGAGGGTCAACTGCAGGCCCATATCAACATGGGGAAGAATACAGGCATAACTGAAAATCAATTGGAGCAATTAGCCATGGTGGTTGAAACAAACGTGAATAAAACACAGGGAAATACCATCAGGAAAATAATCGGAAAACCATTGGTTCCTGTAATGGAGAAGGATATGATGGTGCGTATTTCTGAAATCGAAATTTTACCAGAATACCTCGAAGATTATAAATCCATTTTACGGCAGGAGGCCGCCGCTTCTGTAAAGATCGAGCCTGGTGTAATTGCCATTTTTCCTATGTTTCAACAGAAAAACCCTACCGAGGTTAGGATCATAGAAATATACGCCAATAAAGCAGCCTATCATTCTCATTTGCAAACACCACATTTCCAGCACTACAAAACAACGACCCTGAAAATGGTAAAAACGTTAAAACTGGTAGATATGAACAGCCTAGATAATGAAACGATGCTGGAGGTTTTTAGTAAACTAAAATAGGGCTATGTCGGGGATGACAAAGGATCTGGTTTATGAAAGCGTTAAGGCTAATATCAACGAATCCATTGTTATCAATGTGATACATTTATTATAAGTTGCAGCCGACAAGAAATTATTTCCCGGCTACAATCAATTCATTGAATTCCGGTATTCATTCGGCGAATGCCCTACCTGTTGTTTAAAGAAACGGGTAAAATGTGAGGGATATTTAAAGCCAAGCCTATAAGCAACCTCACTTACGGATTTGCTGAGATCAAGTATCTGTTCTTTCGCAGCATCAATCAGTTTTAAGTGTATATACTCTAGCGCAGATTTTCCTGTTTCTTTTTTTACCAGATCGCCGAAATATTTTGGAGACAGGTTGAGTTGCGCTGCACAATACGAAACGGAGGGCAATCCCAGCGTTTGCAGCTTTTCCGACTGGAAGTACTCGTTCAGTAATCCCTCAAACCCAGTCAATACATCCTTATGCACCTGTTCTCTGGTGAGAAACTGCCTGTCGTAAAAGCGAACAGAATAATTCAGGAACATTTCGATGTTACTAACGATCAACGTCCTGCTGTGCTTATCAATAGGGTGCGCTAATTCATACCGGATCTTATTAAAACACTCCAGCACTATTTCTCTTTCTGCATCAGATACGTGAAGTGCTTCATTAACATCATAAGAGAAAAAGCTGTATTCGTTAATGCATTTACCGAGATGGGTTCCACGGATCAGATCGGGATGAAAGAATAATCCCCAGCCTGTCGGCTGTATCATGTTTTCGCTTTCCTCAAAACCAAATACCTGCCCGGGTGCAATAAAAAGAAGTGTTCCTTCTTCGTAATCATAGTGATTGCGGCCATATTTCATCTCTCCGCACTTCTCGTCTTTTAAAAAGATCATGTACACATCAGAAATGTAACGTGCCTCTTTTACGGGCTTCGATTGCGACTGATCAAGAACACTGACCAAAGGATGCAGGGTCTTCTGCCCCCGCTCGTTATTGATCTGAGCCACACTTTCAATTCTAAGGGGATTTCCCATGACTTCAGTTATTTTTTAAAGTGAAAATAGCTTAAGTATTTCAATAATCCCTGCAGAAGCGCTAATGAACAGAAAAATTGGTAAGAGAAACAGGAATATGTATAGCGATCTGATGCAAAAGTATAAAGAACTTAGCCTTTACGATAAACACACCAGGCAATTCATTGAAACGGCACCTATTTCACAAGAGGCCAAAGAAAAAATCGGTTATCAGAATGCAGAAAAATTGTTGGGTTTATAGCCTGCTTGTGTATGGAATTAATTAAAAAGTACAGAAGAAAGATAAAAATTCTTTAAAACATTGAATATTAAACAAAAAACAATGAAATTATCAAAAAATAAAATTTTAATCACTGGCGGGGCCACTGGCATCGGTTTGGGATTAACTGAAAGATTTATTCAGGAAAATAACCAGGTTATTATTTGTGGCAGAAGGAAAGAAGTGCTGCAAGAAGTGTCTGACAAATTCCCGGCTGTAATAACAAAGGTTTGCGACTTATCAGAGGAATCCGAACGTACGGAACTTTATCAATGGATTGCTGAACACCACAGTGATTTGAACGTATTGGTAAACAATGCAGGCATTCAAAACTGGATGGATATTTCAGATGAGCACTTTTATGATAAAGCAAAGAATGAGATTCAAATAAATGTTTTAGCGCCTTTGCATTTAACTTCACTCTTTACCGGACTCAAATCATTGGAAACTGTTATAAATGTAACCTCCGGTCTGGCATTTGCACCCCTTACAAAAGTGCCCGTTTATTGTGCTACAAAAGCTTTTTTCCACTCGTTTACCATTTCATTGAGGCATTTATTAAAATCAAAAAATATAGAGATCATCGAATTGATCCCGCCAGCCCTTAACACTGATCTGGGTGGCAAAGGCTTGCACAGCGAGCACCCTTCTGTTGGTGATTTTATCAAGGCAATATTTCAACAACTAAAAGAAGACAAGAACGAATTGACCTTTGGATATAGCGAAATGTTATCGAAAGCAACACCCATTGAAATACAGGGAATGTTTAAAAGAATGAACCCATAAAAAGAAACAACCAATATTCTGAGTTAGCGTGTTTTAAATGAAAAATTGAGTATAAAATGGTGCCAGCAGACCTCCGGTGGTGCCGAAAAGTTTGATAAAATTCGGTACACTATTTATTATAAAACTACAATTTTGGCCATCCAATTTTCTTTTTTTTGTAAGATGTTTTTGTAATCCTTTTTCGAAGCCTATTTTCTTTGTTTTTTTTAACTGATTCATTATCAGTACTAAAGTTTGCCTGAGCATTCGCGAAATCACCTATAAACGTAAGGTAAAAGATGGTACGTTAAAGCCTATAAAACTTCCTGGTGGCGATCGTTTTTACGCGAAAGATTTACTGGCTGCCTATCTGGAAAGCCAGCAAAAGGGCCGTATTTAATTACCCCTGCTTTACCTGTTGTTTACCCTTTGTTGCTACCAAGTTAACCCCAGGATAACCCCAGGGTTACCCCGGCGTTACCTTTTCTTTACCTAAAAGGTAAAGCCAGCGCCTGCTTTCGCAGAATGGCACCACCGCCGATGGTTATGCTGCCCTTAAGCAGGGCGCCACCCAATGTATTAAGTTGAGAATTTTTAACCACAGATGCGCACAGATAAACACAGATTTTTGTATCTGTGTGCATCCTTTCTATCTGTGGTTAAATTATTTTTCGTGCCAAATGGTTTAACTTAATGATGTTGGGTCGCCACAAGCGCCCGGGCCCTTGCTGCTACTCCGTAACTGTTACGGTCCATTTTAGCTCAATAATGGTCCTAATTAGCTCAATTTAGCTCATTTAAGCTCAAAATGAGATGCCAGTGCTGTTAAACTGCTAGGTTTGGGCATGGATTTAAACATACCGGTATAAACAGCAATCCTTTTATAGAAACATTTTTTCACCCAAAAACAAAAATTATGGAAACGTATTCAAAAGGCGTAAATGGCGCATTCTCGGGCAAAGTAGGCAGTGTAATTGGCAGCAACTGGCGCAGCATATTGATGAAAGCAGGAAGCCACGTTTGGACATGAGGTAGATATGGCTGATAGTGGCTCTTGGCCTGGCTTGCTAAATAGAAAACGGCACTCAACTGAATATTAAATGCTCCATGTAATACCAGCTTACAGGAGCATTTACTTCACGTTTTACCTATTTGCTGATTTTTTTTTTAACAGTTCTTCGTATGCAGGTCCCTCACGTTTTTCCATACCATCAGAAATCTTTATTCCGGCTTTCTCAAACTCGCTGATTAATCTTTTATCGAAATCAGCGATGTATGATGCAAATAATAAAGAATCTTTTTGTTCAGGAATTGTTGCAAAAGGAACATGAGGTTCTTTAAACCTGTGCAACACGGCTTGAGTACTATCGTTGCCTTCCAAAACAAGTGAGTCTCCGTAGTCTGTAATCTTAGCTACATAATCTTTGGTAAGGTATTTTAAGGAATCATTTTCTATTTTATAAGGAAGCTTAAAGCGGCCAACTTTCTGATTATAGAAAACTACATATTGCGAATCAATATCAAATTCGCTATATCCATTCGCTCTGGAAAACCGGTGCCATTTTCCGATCAGTGATTTTTTATTTCCATCTATTTTTTTAGGATTTGGCGAATGGCAGGCGGGAAGGATAAAAATGAAAAATGCAAGGAAATAAAGTATGGATCTCATGATAACTAATTGTTAAATAATATTAAAAGCATTTTTAATCCAGGTATTGATCTGAAGTACCTGCAATACAAACTGCCCGGCTTATTGCCAGGCAGTAATATGGTTGATTGGTTTAAACAAGTGTTTACTGTGCCGCCCAAATGGTACAATTAATATTGCCATTCGTATTAGAACCCCATGTTTCCGCAACCATAATTGCAGGAATATTTAACTGACCAAGCGTATACCCAAAGCTTTGCCATTTGTTATAGTGGTTGGCAAAAGTAATGACGCGATTTTGTCCGGTAGGAACTTTTGTAACCCTCGAGCTATAAATCTGTCTGAAGCCGTCGCCACCGTCGATATTTTTACCTGTCATCCACCGGGTCCATACATTATAACCTGCACCATCGGTTTCAAATGTTCCCAGGTAAGTACCGCTATGAGGTGAAACCGAACCCCAGGTTTCATTCACATAATACTCAAAATAAGGGCTTCTGCTCCATCCGTACCAGCCAAAAGTACCACCTCCGGAGTTTGAATAAGTGCTCAGATTATACCCTATCTTATAGGTTTTTGAGCCTACTGAATAACCTTTACCGCAAGTAAAATTACCGTTAAACCCGTTCCAGTTAACGCTGTAATTCCCCCCGGTACCATTGGCGTAATTGACTGTGCCCGTTGCACCGTCACTCTTCCAAAGCGACCAAAAGAAGCCGTTATGTGTGCCTGATTGGTAGGTTTCTACCGTGGCGACAGCTTTGGTAGGAGGGGGCGGAGCAGTGACTTCCCCAGGCGCGATCTTTTCATCTTTTTTACAGCCTGTTAAACATGCAGCGCTTGCAAACACTAAGGTTGCAGCCACAACAAGAGTAACCTTCCTGGTTACATCTGTTAGTGAGTTTTGTTTTTTCATATAAGATATATATATTGGTTAGGGAAGCAAAATAACCGTATTCAGATCTGGGATATGGCTAATAATCAGCAAAAATGTTATACAAATGTTCACGCAGTCTGGAATTGGAATAGTATAACAGCGTTTTTTTGCTGTCAGATTACAGTGCAGCATTACTCTATGTAAGCTTCGAACATTTTAAGAATAAAGATCCCGATCGCAAGATAGTTTTGAAGAACGTGGCTGTTCACATCAGCGCGTATCGGCTATTTTATAATTGTAGGGGAGAAACCATTTAACGCTTAGCGTAAAAAAGGGTAGCCGTCCTTGTATCCATTGCCAGAGCCAATATACCCATAGCTGTGCTGCAATTAACGGTTACCCTCTCTTGTAAATATGGTAGCGCCTTAAAAGATGTGGTAACTCGATATCAAAATGGGGCGCTATCCGATGTAAATAAAAAGATAGCTGTTAAACCTGCGCTTTCGCGAGGGAACCAATGATAAACTAAACTCACGAAATTGTTTGATGTCTACCTATCTTTGATTTTTACCCGTTTTCACGAGCGTCCTCTTCTAAATCTTTCTTATCCTTTTAGTTAGTGAAGCCACCACAAGTTCATACGAGTTTTTTAACAGGTCCTTGATTACCTTATCAGGAACCTTTTTGTTAAAATAAACACTGATCCAATGTTTTTTATTCATGTGGTAAGCTGGCGTCACATCTTCATATTTTTCCTGAAGTTTCTTTGATTCTTCAGGATCACATTTTAAGGTACAAAAATCAAACTCATCCACATTAAAAAAACAGAACCATTTATCCTTCACATAAAAAGCCAGTAAGTTTCGGTCATATTCAGAAGAGGCTTTTTTGAAAGCCATTTTTTCGGTAACTCCCTCGAAGGAGAGACAATATTCTCTCGTACTTTCTGCATTCATATCATTTTAAATTATCCAGGATCAATCTTTCAGGAAGGGATAATCAGTATATCCATGTTCACCTCCACCGTACATTGTGGCTTGGTCAATTTGATTAAATCCGGCATTTAATTCAAATCTTTTTGGCAGATCAGGATTGGCGAGAAACAATGAACCATAAGAAATTATTTTCGCGATGCCCTTCTCCAGTTCTGCCTCTCCGCTTTCTTTATTGAACCCAGCGTTGGCCATTACCAGGTGTTTACTGATGCTGCCAAATGTTTCTATCGCATTTTTAGGGTAGTGTGGGTAATTGTTTAAAGGGAACATGCCGTTCATCAAATGGATATAGGCCAATGGGAATTCATTCAATGCTTCGATCAATGAACCGAATTGAGCAACAGGATCGCTATTCTCTATATTGTTATAATAAACTGTTGGCGATAGTTTAATGCCAACTTTATCGCTCCCAGAAGCATCAACCAGTTCCTGCATCACTTCCAGTACGAAGCGGTTCCTGTTTTCAGTGTTACCACCATATTCATCAGTCCTCAGGTTTGCACTTTCCGATAGAAACTGGTTCGGCAGGTATCCAAATGCAGCATGAAGTTCTACGCCATCGAAACCTGCCTCGATAGCATTTTTAGCGGCCTTACCATAATCTTTAACGATCTGTTTGATCTCCACAATAGTTAATTCATGAGGCGTTTCGTAATCTTTCATTCCCTGGGATGTAAAATGTTGTTGCCCTTTTATCGCGACTGCCGAAGGCGCAACAGGGAGCTTTCCATTTCTGTCCACAGAATGGCCGACACGACCTGTATGCCATAACTGGGCATAAATTACACCTCCGTTGTCATGCACAGACTTAGTTACTTTTTTCCAGGCTTCAATTTGCTCATCACTATATATGCCTGGCGTTAACGGACTTCCTATAGCCTGTTCTGAGATATTAATGGCTTCCGTGATCAAAAGTCCTGCGCTTGCCCGTTGCGTGTAATATAAGGCCGTTAGGTCTGACACTACACCTTCCAGGTTAGCACGGCTTCGTGTCATTGGCGCCATTGCCATCGCGTTCCTTAATATTTTATTTCCTAATGTTACTTTTTCTAGCAATTTCATGGGTTGTTTTTCATTATGTTAGTGATATAACTTGTAAAATTTAAATTATGACCGATTTTTAATCGAGCGTAAGGATAACCTTTCCGTTTACACCTCCGGCTGTTAAAAAATCCTGTGCCATAGCTGCTTCTTCGAGTTTGAATACCTTAGAAACAACCGGTTTAAATTTTCCGATTTTTAAGAGTTCAATGCCATTCTGCAAGGTTTGGGCCGAAATGTTAGAAGCCACAAAACTCGCTTTTACCTTGTATTGTTCTGCCAGTTCCTGCGATGGTGGTACCACAATGCTCAATAGCACACCACCGGGTTTTAGCACTTGAAAAAGCTTTACCTGGGCCTCACCACCAGCGGTATCCGCTACCAGATCAATATCCTTAATCACACTTGCAACATCTTGTAATTTATAATCAATTACCTCGTCGGCACCAAAACTTTTTGCCAATGCCACGCCTTTTCCCGATGCTGTTGCAATAACGTATGCGCCTGCAGCTTTAGCCATCTGTACCATTGCGCCACCAACAGCGCCGCTTCCGCCCTGGATTAATACGCTTTGTCCCTTTTGTAATTTACCAGCAATGAACAGAACGGATTGGGCAGTGCCAATGTTGACACCAATTGATGCCGCCTCAACAAAGGAAAGCCCTTGTGGTTTTGGCACCACGAAGCTTTCGTTTGCGGTTACATATTCTGCGTAGGCATTTGTGCCGGTTAGGGCAATCACTTCATCGCCCACTTTAAAGGCTGATACATCATCTCCGATGGCGACAATTATTCCTGCAGCCTCACCGCCTGGAATAAATGGCATCTCTACGGGGCGGATGGTTTTCATAAAGCCCATCCGGATTTTAATGTCTATCGGATTTACGCCTGCAGCTTTAACCTGAACTAACACATCATTTCCATTCTTAACTGATGGTACCGGAATTTCAACCTGTTTTAATACATCTGAATTTCCGTAGTCGTTATATTGTATCGCTTTCATTGTTTTGAATTTTAATCTGTACACCTCAACACCTAAAGAATACCAGGTGTAGAAGTTACTTCTTTGTTGTACTGAATATACGAACAAAGGTATTAGCTATTCAATAGGTAAAATAACCCAAAAAGACAAAAGAATAGTCCTATCCGACAAATGACAGGGTGTTTTGGAAAAATAGAAAATTAAGCTGTATAGGAAAACTTCTTTGGTGTAATGCCGTATCGTTTTTCAAATAACCGGCTGAAGTGACTGAGATTCGAAAATCCTAGCTCATATCCAACCTCAGAAACAGAATGTTTGGCCTGTTTCAACAGAAAAGCAGCCTCTTCCATTCTTGCTTTTTGATAATAATTATAGATAGTATCTCCAAATGTTTGCTTAAAGAGCTGCTTAAGTTTCGTTTCGCTCATAGCGGTGATAGTGGCCAATTCGCTTAATATTGGTGGAGTACTAAGATCACTCAATATTTTGTTGCGGATGGCCAGCAGCTTTTCTGCATCGTTGCTATTTATGCTCTTAAAAGTCGTATTCTCCCTAAGCGACAGCTTACTGAAAAGCAGATACATTAATTCCTGCACCTTGATCTGTACGTAGAAATTATTCAAAGTGTTATTCATATCAACGGATACAATATTTTTAAGGAGCAATTGCATTTCAGGATCCAGGTTTTCGAAAAAGAGAAAGGAGGCGTTTGCATCCATAATGGTTGTTATCGTACCATTAGGTTTTTCAACGGACAGAACTGAGCGTAATCGGTTCGCCGTAATGCCCACAACCACGTATTGAATGTTGCTGCCGGCAGGGAAACGGATTTCTGTATGCAAATCATTTGTAGATAGGAGTATAGAAGCGTCCTTTTTTTGTGAGAAGGGTACGTTTGCCTCGTTGTTATATGTAACTTCACGATCATCGTTGCCATTATAAAAGAAAATGGTGCGTATATCATTGGCCTGCGCAGCTGGATTGCGCTTAATAATCAGGTCTTCCTTTAATACGTACCGGTGGATCGTTAATCTAAAATCATCACCAAAGCCAACCTTACGTACATAACCTTCTCCCATTTCCTTTGGGATCTCCAAAAAGTTATCTCTTATCGGAACATTAATTAGTTCCGAAAACCGTATTATAAAGTCAAAACCCGGAACCGCTGTAAATTCGAAAATCATTGCAAGAAATAACTAATTTATAAACCTGAGGTGATGTAACTTCCTAAAGTTACACCACTTTCTTCTAATATTATTATTTTTAGGATCTCGGCGCTAAGATACGTCTATAGGGATTGGAGATGCGCTACGGAATATTTATCTTTTTGTTTTGGATTGCGGTGATTGTCATTTCGATACCATAAAAAATAAAATATACTAAAAAGTATTTTTAATTAAACTTTTTAGTATATTTTTGTGGTGTAAAATTTATTAATATGCTTACTAAAGCCGAAAGAACAAAGCAATTCATCCTGGAAACAGCGGCCCCTATCTTTAATCAGAAAGGAATATCAGGCGCTAATATAGACGATGTGCTTGCTGCTACAAAATTGACTAAAGGATGCCTTTATGGCCATTTTGAAGGTAAGGAAGATCTTGCCTTACAGGTTGTTGATTTTATGCTGAAAACCAACGGTGAAAAAATGTTATCAACTATCAGTAAGGGTAAGACAGCAAAAGCTAAAGTGTTTGCCTTTCTCGATTTTTATAAGGATCCTTTGAACACCTACTTAAAAGGCGGATGCCCCATATTTAATGTTGCTGTTGAATCTGATGACCATTTTCCGGCAATTAAAGAGAAGATAGCCAGTGTTATCCGGCGCGGACAGGAATTATTTGTTGGTGTTTTAAAACAGGGCATTAAGGACGGAGAGTTTTCTGACGAACTTGACCCTGCTGTGTATGCATTTAAAGCAGTAGCTGCTGTTGAAGGTGCAGTGATTATGTGCAGATCTATGAACACGGCAAAACCGATGGCGAGTTTGCTCAAAAACCTGAAAGCAGAATTAGAAAGTTACGAGATCTAATTTTTTTTCATTAAGAATATACTAAAAAGTCTTTTTTTTGATATTTAACTATTAAAAAAACATAATACCATTTCGCATTTTAAATTAAATGAAAAACTGTACATAAAAATATACTAAAAAGTCTATAAAAAGGAAAATATGGAATCAAAACAAAAAACGGTTTTAGTTACAGGTGCTTCATCAGGCATTGGGCTGCTTGTTGCCAGCAGGCTCCACGAAAATGGATACCAGGTGATCGGAACCAGCCGAAACCCCGAAAAATACCAGGCAAAACTGCCATATAAGTTACTGCCTTTAGACCTGAATGATGACCGCTCTATAACATCTTTTGGTCAGTTGCTCTTCAGTCAGATTAAACGGTTGGATGTGTTGGTTAACAATGCTGGTTACCTTGTAAATGGACTTGCGGAGGAAACGCCCATTGAATTAGGCAGGCGGCAGTTTGAAACCAATTTTTGGGGAACGATCAAATTAACCAACGCGTTGCTGCCCTACTTAAGAAAGCAAAACCATGGAAAAATAATCACCCTCGGTTCTTTGCTGGGCTTAGTGGGTCTTCCAAATGTGTCCTATTATGCGGCTTCCAAACATGCGCTCGAAGGTTATTTTAAATCATTGCGTTTTGAATTGAACCAGTTTAACATCAAGGTAGTAATGGTTGAGCCGATGAGTTTTAAAACCAATATCGGTGAAAGTGGAACTGTTGCTACAGGAACGATCCCAGCCTATGATACCTTCAGGCAAAAGGTAACCGCCTATACTAAAAGTACATTTGATAATGCACCTGATCCTGCACCGGTTATCGCGACTTTATTGCAAACAGTAAAGGAAAAGAATCCAAAGTTTAGTTACCCTGTCGGAAAAGGATCATCAATCGTACTGCTGCTTCAGCATTTCGTTTATAAGGTTTTCGAAAAATCCATTCTGAAATCTGTAAATGCTTCAAAATAAAATTACCATTAGAAATAATAATCATGCAAATAAAAGGAAAAACGGTATTGATCACCGGCGGGGCATCAGGTATCGGGCTGGAAGCAGCAAAACAATTTTTGGCTGAAGGAGCCAGCGTAATCATTATTGGCAGAAACCAAGGAAAACTAGATGATGCCAAGAAGCTATATCCGGCAATCATAGCCATTAAAAGTGATGTGTCAGAAGCCGATGATGCACAAAAGCTTTTTAACCAGGTGCAGCAACTGGGCGGTATCGATATATTGTACAACAATGCAGGTGTTTTAACTGATCCAATCAATCTTGGATCGGCAGACGAAAGGCATTTTAAAGATGCTGCCTACGAAATAAACGTCAATTACCTTGGAGTGATCCGGCTTAACAATCTTTTCATAGATATGCTGAAATCAAGGAGAGAAAGCGCAATCATCAACACAACCTCCTTACTTAGTTATGTTCCGTCATTACTGGAAGCAACTTATTCAGCCTCTAAAGTAGCGCTGCAGTTTTACACCAGATCGCTTAGAAAACACCTTCAGATTTTGAACAGCAGTGTAAAGGTTTTTGAACTTTTACCTCCACTGGTGGCAACAGAAATGACCACCGACATGAACGGAAAAAAAATGAGCGCGGCAGATATGGTGAAAGATTTTATTGCCGGCCTTCAAAAAGACAAGCTCACGATCCGTATAGGTGATACTAAAGTAGTGTATATACTTAACCGGCTTTTTCCAAAAATGGTTTTTAATCTGGCTAATCCTAAGAAAAGTTATAAAGTAATATCGCAATAAAAATCACTTCATAAATTCTACCATATCGTGCTGGTGGTTAATAATATACAAGAATATGAAAGCATTTATAATAGACAAATACAAAAGCAAGGATGGCGGTAAGATTGAAAATGTACCTATTCCAGTATTGCAAGCTGATGAAGTTTTGGTAGAAGTATACGCTGCCGGCATAAACCTTCTCGATTCCAAAATAAGGAAAGGGGAGTTCAAACTTTTTTTGCCTTATAAAACCCCATTTATTCTGGGGCATGACCTGGCCGGTATAATAACTAAGGTTGGTGCGCAGGTGCAAAAGTTTCAGGTTGGAGACCATGTTTATGCCCGGCCCGCAGATCATCGTATCGGAACTTTTGCAGAATTCATTGCCGTTAATGAGGCTGATTTGGCAATAAAGCCTGCAGAACTTACCATGGAAGAAGCGGCATCCATCCCACTCGTGGGCCTTACTGCCTGGCAGGCACTCATTGAAAAAGGGCAGCTGCAAAAAGGAGAGCGGGTTTTCATTCAGGCTGGCTCAGGCGGTGTGGGCACATTTGCCATTCAGTTGGCTAAATATCTGGGGGCTACTGTGGCTACAACTACAGGTACAACCAACATAGAACTGGTAAAAAGTCTCGGTGCGGATGTGGTTATAGACTATAAAAAGGATGGCTTTGAGAAAGTTCTGAATGATTACGATCTGGTTTTAAATAGCCAGGACGGATTAACGCTTGAAAAGTCGCTACAGGTATTAAAAACAGGTGGAAAGCTCATCTCGATCTCTGGTCCTCCCGATCCGGATTTTGCGGAACAAATCGGTGCCTCCTGGTTTGTGAAACTGGTTATGCGCCTGTTGAGCTCGAAGGTAAGGAAGAAAGCAAAAAGGCTGAATGTGGATTTTTCCTTTCTGTTTATGAGGGCTAGCGGAACGCAGTTAAATGAAATTACGACGCTTATAAATGCCGGGGCTATTAAACCTGTGATCAACAAAATTTTTCCCTTCCAATCGGTCAATGAAGCAATAGCTTATGTAGAAAGTGGTCGCGCCAAAGGGAAAGTGGTAATAAAAATGAAGTAAATAATTCTGTTGTACCCTCGTCCATTCTACACAGATGCCTAAGCTTTTCAAGTTAAGGCTTTTGGTTATTATAACTTTCCAAAGTCGATGCTTTTGTAGCGTTTTAATGCGCTTTGTCGTTTTTCATTAAAAACCAGATAGACGATGAAAAAAATAGCACTTGTATTATTGATGGGAGTTGCCCTTCTAACCTGTAAAAAAAATAAAACGACCTCTGATTGTGGGGAGAAAATGTGTACTGAAGAATTTGCCTCGATAGTGTTAAAATTTGTAGACAATAAAGGCGCTGGCGCTGAAGTAAAAGATTTTAATGTAATCAACCAAAGAACAGGAGAGCGGGTAAGGGCTAATTCGAGTATTTATACAAGTACCATAAAAGGCGTATTTATTATCGTTGATGATAATAACAAACCTGGTCTGTCAGAACAGGGAGATGATCTGAAAATTACTGGTACCTCTGTAGAAACCGATCAAACTAAATCTGTTGTAATTAAAGTAAGTGGCGGCAAGTGCGCATGTCACATCGCTAAAATTTCAGGCCCGCAGCAGATTGCTTTCGATTAAGATTCATTCCGAAAGTGGAAGTTGGATTGCCCTGATTCCTATATATAAATATAAACAATCGACTACGACGGACGCACCTTATTGGTATTGTGTGCCGTCAATAATATTAATATTTTTAGGAATTACTACGCTTTAAGTTAAGGGATAAATTTCAAAAAGATGTCACCCTGAGGGGGTAATTTTTTTCATAAAGATCAATATAAATGACGTTGAAATATCAGGCGTTATATAATTCCCCTCTTTTAGAGGGGTGTCCGCAGGACGGGGTGTTTTATTCGTCCTGGCCGGACAGGCCGTTTTCTTTTGGCACCAAAAGAAACAAAAGTGTCGGCTGAAAATTTTTGTATTGAAGTTTCTGCATGGGCTTGGCCTGTGGATTCCCAAAAATTTGTTAGGCCGATTTAAGTAGAACGGGGATGCCGTGCTATGGCCTAGCTGGATGGAAATGCGAAAGTAATTAAAATGTTGATTAAAAATGATTTGTAAAATAACGTCAATGGTAGCGTAGTCGAAGGGCATTTATTTGTGATGATTATCAATCTCAAGAAGTCGTCGACTACGCTCTCAACAGGAGTCCTTTGGACAGACTGACGACCCTTGGTGGTTATTATTATGACGAAGCCCTGGTTAATTTTTAACTGATAAGAATAAAAAAAACTGTACCCAGTTGTTGTTGGTACAGCTTCATTATTAATTTACTCCGAGAAATAATTTTAATCCAGTAATGTCCAGGTTTTTCTGGCCTGTACCTGCTGTACAACTTGCTGTTCGGCAACCACAATATTTTCTTTGCGCTGGCCAATATATTCTAATCCACTCAATTTATTCCAAAGCGCTACCAATACATTCATAAATTCATTGGCCATTAGCATGCTGTTGTTAATTTGTTTATGATCGTAAACCAGTTCAATGGTTTTGGCTAAAAGCTCTTCAAAGTTCCCTGGGGTTACATCTTTCCATTCGTAAAAATACTTCAGTAGTTCTTCTCTTTCGCGGGGATCAATCAGTTTAATGGCGGTAAAAAAAATGTGCGCCAAGCTGGAGAAATAACCTACTAAAACTGCTGGCGATTCGCGGTGTGCAATGTTTCTGTACTCGTAAAATAAACCTGCAATGTAATCTACAATTTTCTCTGAAATTAAGCGGATGTTCTTGCCTAGCGGCGTAATGTTGTCCCTTCCTCCTGTTTTGTCGATAATTTTAAAAGCCGCCAGCTGTAAATCATTTAGTAAAACACTAAAAGATTCATAGTATCTAATCAGGGCTGGATGACTTGTTATGGTTGAGCTGGGCGGTATATAACTGTTGTTGATCGATAACCTGCCATTTTCGTAGTAAACCTGCCCGATGGTTAAGAAATAACTATCTGCTGTTTGCGAACCCACCTCGCTCTCCGGTAAAACCGCAATAGCATAACTTTTGGCAAGTTCAGGGTAACGGATCGGATTTTCTTCAGGGTTTGGTGTGCCTGTTGGTATACGGTTAAACGGACTTACCACTAATAAAATCACATAGTTACGCGGTTCTGACTGGCCAAAATAGTGGTTGTGTACCAGCGTATCCATATTATCCGATTGTACAATATCAATGTGGCAGCCTTCGGGTGTAATGGCATTACAGTATCTTACCCTTACCTCGATATGGTTGGTTGCTTTTTCGATAATTTCGATATCGTGAGAACTTTTATAACCAGCAAAAGGGGGTAAAAATCCGTAATTACTATTGTTTAAATGTAAAGAGGCGGCATCGCGTACAAAGTCCTGCAAATAAAGATCACTTAATGTAAAATGATCACTGGAAAGCTTCATGCCATTAATCCAGTTAATGGATTTATATTTTAGCGGCTTTATCATGGTAGATGTTTTTAATTATAGATTAGATAAAGATAGCACTTTCTCCAACTTCATTGGCTTTGTTCACGTTTTCAGATACCCGTTTAGCATAAATCGTCATTTTTTCGGTAATGCCATTTTCGATAATGTCGAGATCCGGATCGATGAAAATATTGCGTTTAAAAAAAGAAGTTTTGATAAAGAAAATCCATTTATAATTTTCCATATCGTCGCCCCTGAATTCTACAGGGCTTTTGGCGAATTTTAAATTGTAATCATCAATAAACTTGTGGAACCAGATACCGAAGTTCATGTTCTCTACAGCTTTTACCTTTACTTTTAAAGGTTCGGGATCGCTGCTTTTTTTGTAAAGCTCCAGCTCCAGTACCAATAAACGGTTAAAATCTACGTGATCCATGTTGATGTCTAAAGGAGTATCAGGATATTTCCAGATCTTGTAGATTTCTGAAGGGATACCAAGCAGTGAAACATAAGCCCACCAAAAAATAAGCGGAACAAAAAAGCAGGTGATACTGCCAGCACCAAACCATCCAAAATTTACCGAGCTTAACCAGTTAAAGGCGAGCTGAAATAAATAAACAGCTAAAATAGCCGAAATGAAAGTGGCGAAAAAGATAAAAACCTTGCGCTCCAGTACATCTTTAGGGTAGTATTTGGTTAACAGATAAACGAAAACCGTGCCCATCAAGAGATAAAAAATACAGCAGATAATGTAGCCCCAGGGCATAAAATTAAAGTTTAGGAACCCTAAAAATCCCGGAAGAGCTAAAATAATGCCGATAAGCAGAACACTTACGATAAGTCTTTTGTTATTGAGAAACTGGTTCTTTTTGTTGATGATAGAAAGCACCGCTGTTGATACGATGAAGATCAGCGGGAATAAGAGAAAGCGGATAAAAAATGATTGAACGTCCATTAATTTTTATAGATGAGATGTATTGCAAATATAGTATCTTTAATATTTGATTATAATCGTTATTTTTTCGGTAATAAAAATTTAACCTATAACAAAAATGAAGCCTTAAAGTTTAATGAAAAAAGAAACTTTGATTAATAACGAACTATTTACAGATTACAAGGCCGTTGCCCACGCTGCCGACCTGATCGAACGTAAGGTAATTGATGCCGATAGGATTGAAATTATCCCATTGGGCCCCGATAAACGTGCTTTTGCAAAAGATATTGAGCATACCACGGCTTATTATTCTGAAAAAAGAAGGCACGAACGCATCCGCATCAGTACCAACCGCGAAGGATTGTATGATATGCTACCCGAGGGGCTTTTCCACCGTCCGCCAACCGGTAGTGCAGGTATGGACGAGGAATCTATGATTAAAGATATCAGGGATAGGAGAGAGGAAGAAAAGGAAGCCAGGTTATTTTTTACACCTTTTGATGCGGAAATTAATTATGTAAGGATCATGACCGAGTTATATGAAAATATGCTCGATAAAAAAACAACCTATTCCGATTTAAGTCAGATTTTTGAATTTGGATGGGATGAATTTAATTTGCTCAACAAAGAACAAAGCATTATCTGGATGCACCTGCTTCCCGAAATCCAGCAAAAGAGAAATGATATCGGTTTTGTATCAAAAGTACTTACTGCACTGTTTAACCTACCGCTTACCATTGTGGATGCTACAGCCAATATTGCACCGGTAAAAATTGCTGAAGAAATGCAGATGCAGCTGGGTGGAAGTGCATTGGGCATTGATACCATCATTGGTGATAGCTTTACCCCCGAACATGAAGCTTATCATGTTAATATTGGCCCAACTTCGCCACAGGAACTGGTTAAGTTTATTCCCGGACAAAAAAACAAGGCCATTTTAGATATGGCCATCAGCTATTTAATCCCTGTAGATGCAGAGGTTAACGTAGAGCTCCTTACCGCACCCGATTATCAGGAAACGATATTGAGCGAGGATGGGGAAAGTGCTTATTTAGGGTATACGGTATATCTTTAAATAGACCAAGAGTCCGTCATTGCGAGAAGGCTTTTTCAGCCGACGAAGCAATCTTACTACGATAGCTATCCTCGCAATACCATCATTTCGAGCGTAGTGCAGCGCAGTCGAGAACCCGAAGGCTCAGCGAAGCTAAATCTATCCAGATAGATCTCTCCATTCCACTTCGTTCCAGTCGAGATGACGGTATTCAGGTCCAATCACAACCTTAAATCACTTTATACAACACTGGCTTTAACAACATCCTATAATGCACATTCATCGTACTTCTTAAATTTAATTTCGCCAAAGTTAAACTTAACAGCTCTTCCCAATCCTGCCCGCTAAGGTTAAGCTGATCTGCAGGTTCGATCAAAATATCAGTAGTTTTAATAAAGCCTGCATTTGGTTTATTATCCATTATCAAGCCTTTGGCCAGGGTAATGCCCTTTAATTTGTTGCCCAGTTCGTAACGACAAAAATTGATCACATCAGCCTTCGTAATAATCCGGTCGGCCGTGGTTAAACCATATTTATAAGCCTGCACCCGGTTGGTTGCATTTAATCTCGATCGGCCGCCTTTTGTCTGGCTCAATAAAAAGATGCTCTCTGCATTTACCTTATTGTTATCGTATACCACTAAACGGCTTCCGGCATTAATGTGGTTGGCCTCTTCTGCTTGTGTAACCCAGATATCGAGGAATAAAATATCCGCATCGCCAATCGGTTTCAATACGATATAGCTAGGTAGTTCTTTAATGTCTTTAAGCGCCGAGCGGCTTTTTTGTTCAATAAGCGCAATATTCTGTTCCAGATTTTTAAGGATCGTACTTAAAAAATCAGGTCCGTAAGCAGTAAAAGCTGCTTTCTCATCGCGTAACAGCTCAAAAAGGTAATCTACCAACTCTTTGGCGTTTCTCGTGTCAAAACGCTCCGTGCCTCCATACCGGATCGAGAAAGATCCGTCTCCTTTTTCATTCTCATTGGTGTATGGAATCTCGTTGTAACTTTTCCCTTTATTATCCTTCAGGTTTTCTACCGCAAGCATCTGATCCAATGATTCCGTTTTAATCGGGATAATATTGTTCATCGTTTTAAGCCGGTGTTTGATCTGGCTTAGCCGTTTATTTACTACCGGGAATGCATTGATATAAATATGAAGCTCGTTCAGCATTTCCTGGTTTATGGCTGCGGGAAAAATTACTTTAAGCCATTTTACCGAATTATCGATCTGGTTTAAAACAGCCGGCTGGAATAGGTTGGCAAACTCAGGCGGTAGTTCCCTGCTTTCGTCGATATTAAAATCGTTAAGATCGCCCAAGGTAATAAACCTGTTGTTGTAAAACTGTAAAACATCTGCTTTAATCAGATTAAGCAATTGTTTGTGCTGAAACGGTGCCTGTACCTTACCCGTTAAAGGCTCATCCATAAAACGTTCTGTATAAGCGGCGAGTTCGTTGTTTTTGTAGAACCATTTTCCCAGCGAGAGCAGATCGTAAGTGTTTTCGGGCACCGAATAATTTTTCCAGTCGAAAAATAAATTCAGTTTATTAAAATCCATCCAGTCTTTAATGCCGTTAAAACCGATGTATATGGTGTTTTTCTCTATAGAAGTGCCCGAAAGGGTATTGTGTAAAGGCTGTTTGCCCAATTGTTCTACATTAAAAAGCGTATTTCCGGTAACGATGTATTTTATCGATGCATTATTTAATTTTACGGTATGTAACGGGCTAAAAAAAATATCGGTTTTCTTTGCCTTATCATTTTCCTGCGGAATATTCTTTTTAAATGCAAACTGCGAATAGATAGAAAGGTAGTCCTGTTGTTCAATCGGCCTGGCGTGCATAATGGCATGGGCTGGTAACGATGAAGTTAAATGATCGGGGGCTAAAATACGGCTGATCTTATCAAAGATCCTGTTCTCTAAATTTTTAACATCATTGGCTACATTAAAAAGCTCATTGCTTAGCGCCTCAATAATCAGTTTAACAAGCGGATCGAAGTCGTTGCTGTCTTTAATATTCCAGAAATCTTCGGCATTTTTTAAAATTCTGTTCCGGATCTCATCTTTTGATGAATAAAAAACTGGTTTCATGTGTAGAATATTTGGGGCGTTTTAGATTAAGTTGATAATGGGCTAAGAAATAAAGCGGTACTGAAAAAATATTTTTCTCCTGTGGTTTTTATTAGCGCTCTAACACTAATATCTACCTTTTTTTTAATCTCGGTTATCTTACGTAGTGGGTATACATTTTCTACCTCAGTAATGCGTACTTCTACCTCCGTGTTATATATCCTAAATTCATAGTCGGTGATGGATTTTAGCAACGATTTGCGGAATTTTTCCTCCCAAATGCTCTCACTCACGATTAACTCAAAGTCGAGATCCCATATTTCACAGCCAAAATCGTTGTGGAACCGATGCTCCCCAAAACGGGTAAAAATAATCAGTTCTATGTGGTTCGAAATCGATTTTCCGAGGTCAGTTGGCTGAAGGCCATCACCTGCGAAAAGCGACCTAAATCTGAAGGGTTTGTTGTAAAAATTTTCAGACATACACGGTTTGGCTTAAAGTTTGTTAAAAGTAAAAGAAATAATATCGTTTTAATAACCAAACAACAAATATTAAAAATTGTTATAGTACAATGTTAATTTGAAAAAGTTTGAGTGATTTTACGTGAGGGAGATGTCAGATTAATATAATACCACCGCTATGTGAAAATTTTAATGCTCTATGAAACCCATTAATGCCATCGAAATCAGGACCGCTTACACGAGGTTTATCTTAAACTTTGTATTCCTAACGCTTTTCTCCATTCTCTGTATTTATCTCTTTTTTGCCGCATCCGATTATGAGTATACCCTGCTCGATAAAAAGGTAAAGGAAACCGAAAAACTATCTTATCTAAGAAAAGATATCAATACCAATTTCGATCTTATCCTTGTCCGTTTTAAAGAACTTGCCCAATACCGCGATTACAATGCCAACGAAATGAGCAAACAGAGTATTCTTTTGGGCGATATCCAAAGTGCCAACAATAGGATTAAAGACCTTATTTCCAAAAAAACGCAAACCAGTCCGAGTTTTGATCTCTACACCAAAATAAACAACAATGTTGGTGCAATGGCTGATCTGCAGGATTCGCTTATTAAATCAAGGGGCGATATCCAAAGATACAAGGAACAGATAAACGATTGCCACCGCGCAAACCAGGCTACGGCAACCAGGATCAGAAACGGACGGTTCGGCCGATAATTAAACAATTATGATAAAATTAAGTATAAAAGAAAGACGCGAACAATTCTTGTTTTTTATAGCGCTGTTTGTTTTTACCGTAGGGCTTTTAAGTTTTGGCATTTTTTATAGCGATAAATCGCGTTACGAAATCTCCAAAGAAGAACTTGAGGTAAAAATCAGCGAGAATGAAACATTCGAAAGCATGGTAAAAGAAACTTCGCCCACCATTGATACCACTTACAAACAGATTACCCGCTACAACCCAAATGTACAGGCGGTTTTCTTGAAAAACGATATACAGAATTCATTAGGCTCTATCAGGGCTGCGTTTGACCGTAAAGCATCAGACCAGCGCTATAAAATATTTGTTCAAACGGCACAGCTGTACGACAGGTTATTTTACGATAGGCAGGAACAGAACAGAAACATTACGGATATCGAATTGCATAAACGACAATTGGACGATTGTATTCTCAACAGGCGACAATTGCAGCAAACCATGTCTGCTAGATAAATACCTCAAAAACAACCTATAAAAAACGCTACCTATGTCTGACACAAACACCAAGCAAGTTAATTCAAATTCGCAGGGCTATGTTATTCTCTACATCCTATTAGCTGTATTGCTCTTAACAGGTCTTATTTTCCTATTTAAAAGTTCATTGTTCGAAAAAAGGGCAATTGATGCGCGGATCTTAAAAGATGAAATTTATTTAAACGAAAGTCTGGTTTTTACCGATAATACCCCAAAAGCCACAAAATGGTTATGGGAATTCGGAAACGGCGAAAAAGCCACCACAAAAACTGGTTCTTACCATTACACAAAGCCCGACACTTACATTGTGCGCTTAACCGTTGATGGCGAACTCCGTCAGGAATTTCCTATTACCGTACGCGATACCGTTCACACTGCAGTTGTAGATAGTGTGCTAACCATCAGCGGCCCAACCGCAGGTTTGGTTAACGAAGAAATTAGGCTCGAAGGAGATGGGGAAGGAAAAGATTTTGAATGGTCATTCGGCGAAACTGGGCGGGTAGATGTTAAAGGAAAAACTGCTTTATACACCTACCGTGCCCCGGGGAAATATGTGGTACGCCTGCGCTCGGATAAAAGCCGTAAACCTGCTTTCCTAAACATTTTGATCACTGATCCAAATGCCGAAATCGTTGAAGATATTGTTGCCCCAGGTGATGGCGAACGTAAAACCATCGATGATATCAGGGCCCGTTTACAGGCCATTGCCAATGGTGCCGATTTTAACTCTAACTATTACTATCTCGTTAACAAATACATGTGCGGTAACGAAAAAGTAACGGTAAATGTAGAAATGAACGGTAAGAAAAAACAGACCGATATTTATTCGTATTGCATGGGACTTACCTTTGGGGGAGAAATAGCCGTTGATGAAGCGCAGCTAACCATCAAGCCAAATTCTACCTGTGCCAGTTTGGTAAACATTAAGCAGCATTCTGGAACGGCCCAGCCTGCTGCAACAACTGCTGACGCACCAGACAAAACAAGATAAATTAACAGCTCACCTAATTTTAAAGCTCATCTACAGATTATGAAAAAATACTATGCCTTAACCCTCCTTTTTATAGGAATATCGTTTGCCTACGCACAATCGCCGGCATCCTTTGGCAAAAGAGTAAAATACATGCCTAAATCTTATGAAAGGCCTTCAGAAAGTATAAACGTGATGGACAATACCAGTAGCAGCAGTTTGCCATGGATTGTTTTTTCAGACCGTGAAGATAATTATACAACTACTGCGCCGGGTGGAAGCCTGATTATGAAAAAAATCAGCTTTATGGAACCTTTCTATGTTTCAAAAGAAGAAAATGGCTACCTGAAACTGATTAAATACAAGGCCGGAATGATCAGGGGCAGAAAAATAAACGATAAAAAAAGTGCTATCAGTTATGGTTGGATCGCAAAATCTAAACTGCTTTTATGGCAACGTGCTTTCTCTAACCAAAAAACAGGTTATGCAGAAAAAGCCATCGGGATCGTTAATGGAAAAAATGCCTTAACCGAACCAAAGTTTTATTTCGATACTACTGATTCTATCCTGGTTTACAATACACCCGAACTTAAAGACAGACGTACAAAAGTAAGGTTGCACGAAATTGCCTATATCTACAAAAAATCAGAAGATGGTAAAAAATACCTGATAGGCGCTGATGACCAGCTGGTTGCAGATACCGCTTTAAAAAGTATTTACGGTTGGGTTTCTGCCGAAGCCGTACATAGTTGGGGCGATCGTTTGTACATTACCTCGGTTAAACCGGGCGATTATGACAGGGATGATTCTACCTCGGTAGCCATCAAAAACGGGATCAATAAAGGAACAATTTTCACGGTTGATCCCTTATTGCCAAGGGAAAACCTGATTCTGCGTAGTGTCCCTGTTGTTTCGAACGATGAAGGAGGTAATACGGTAGGTATCGCTGCAGATGTTTACAATAAAAAAGACAATAAAATATTAACCATTAACGGTTCTGCGCTTTCTTATCAGGACTACCTGAACCTCCGTAAAAATAAAACCAAGGTAAATGTTGTTTTTGTAGTGGATGGTGGTAGCCCAATGACCAAATATTTTTCTGGAATGACCAATACCATCGCTTCTTTCGAAAATATTATGGGCGATTTTGGTAAAGGAACAAAAGTGAACTTTGGTGGTGTAGTATACCGCGGTGAAAGTGGTTGCGCTTTAAAAGGTATTTTTGTAAGCCCGATCCAGAATGATTACCGGCAGTTGATGACTTTCCTTTCAAATCAGGCTAAAAATACCGTTAGGTGTAATGGAGAAGTAAGCGAAGAGCCTGTTTTTCAGGCAATAAAAACCGGATTAGGCTTATTTAAAGCAAAAAAGAACGAAACCAATTTAATTATTTTAGTTGGCAGTACCGGAAATGCCGGGGGAACCAACAATTACCTCATTAACGAATTAAGTGAGCAGGTTGCGCAGGCCGATGCCCGTATTTTAGCCTTACAGGTGTATAGCGATTTCAATCAGTCATTTAACGATTTTGTAATCCAGTCGCGTAAACTCGTTTCCGAATCTGCTATCCGCTCTGCCGAATACAGAAAAAACACCATGGTAAAAGGCGAGGGTTTAAAAAGCTTCCAGCCTTATAATACCAGTTTACAGGATTCTATCTCTTATTATTTAGATTATCCTAAAAACAGTTTAATACAGGGCGGGGTAGTTTTTCCGACAAAAGGGTCGGTAAATTCTAACCAGAGCATGACAATTGCTTTGCGCCGTTTCGTAAAAGAAACCAACTCCGATATCTATAACCAGATCAGTTCGTTGGATAGTGCTTTCCGTTTAACCGGTATATCACGTAAAAACCTCACTGCCGATGTAGAAGGTTTATTGCCGGAACCCGTTGGCGCGGAAGTTGCAGACCGCATGCCGCACAATGCGTTTAAATATTATAGCACTGCAAATCTGTCGGCTGATGCAGTGAAAAACAACCCCTCAACATTACAATATGCCATCGTTTTAAATAACATGGAGTACAAACAGATTGTAGATGTGTTTTCCATTATGTTGGGACAAAATTTGCAAGCTGATCAGTCTTCTTTCAGGAGCAAACTTGTTAAAAATTATGTGAAAATGCCAAAACAGATGCTGGGTATTAAAGAGTCATCGGGCAACATAAAGCGTTTAACCTTGGCCAACTACATTAAATTGGTAACCGGTTTACCTTTAAACAACAAATTTTTAGAGAAATATACCGTTGGCGATTTAAAGAACAGTTCTAAAATGCCGCTCGAAGAGTTCGAAAGCTACATTAAATTATTGAATCAATCGGTTCAGCGGATTAAAAGAGCTACTCAGATTGAGCAGCAGTTCATTTCGAACGGCAAAACATATTACTACATCACCGAAAATAATTTTAACCCGGCAGTATTGCCTACAACCAACTAAGGGATATGGCAGTTACAAATTTAAGCGAATCGGTTAAAACAGCCCTGCACATTGCACAGTCTTTAGCTAAAGAGTACAGAAACGAAGTGTTTACTGCATCCCACTTGCTCAAAGGATTGATGCATAAAGATGTTGGCCTGCGCTCGTTCATTACCTCTATTGGTAAAGATGAAGAATACATTAGCGAATGGGCTGAAGTGCGGATTGACGAACAGGCAAAATCGGCGAGTTTTACGGATAATGTGAGTGGAGGACCTGAGATTGCAGTGATTTTTGAAGAGGCCGATAATGTACGCATTAAACTGGGATTGGATTTAATTACCCCGGTATGTGTATTAACCGCATTGGCAAAACCGGGTATCGGTTTTCAGCCCGATCAGCTAAAATCGTTCCCGATTAAAGAACGTGAGATCCTGGATCTGTATGTAAAAGATGAAGAAATTTCGAGGGTGGTTTCGCCTGATAAAACAAGCGCTGGTACTGAAAGCAAAAGCACAGGCAATGCCCTGTATAAATACTGTATAGATAGATTACAGCTGGTGCGCGATGGTAAAACCGACCCGATTATCGGCCGTGATAAAGAAACCAGGCAGATGATGGAAATCCTTTGCCGCCGCACCAAACCAAATGTAATCCTAACCGGTGATGCCGGCGTAGGTAAAACCGCTTTGGTTGATGGTTTTGCCATTGATATCGTAAACCAGAATGTACCCGAGCGTTTAAAACCCGTGCAGCTTTTTGAGCTCGATTTAGGTTCGTTAATTGCAGGGGCTTCTTACAAGGGAGAAATAGAAGACCGTTTAAAAAACATCATCAAAGAAATCAAGCAGTTTGAAAAGGCTGTGCTGTTTATTGATGAAATCCACACTTTATTGGATAGTAAGGGGCCACTGGGTGCGGGTATAGGTAATTTGCTGAAACCGGAACTGGCCCGTGGCGAAATTACGGTTATCGGTGCTACAACCATTGATGAGTACCGTAAAATTATCGAGCCTGAGCAGGCTTTCAGCAGGCGTTTTGAAGTATTGCAGGTAAATGAGCCAAACGAAGAAAGCACCATTAAAATGCTGCAGAAACTGGCCGTAAAATACGAGGAGCATCATACTTTAACCATCGAACCCGATGCTTTGGGCGAATGTGTGCGCTTGGCCAAACGTTACATGAAAGATAGGAGGCTCCCTGATTCTGCATTCGATCTGCTCGACCGTACAATGGCCGCCATGAAAATGATGAACGATACTTCTGATCAGGTAATCGAAAGTTTGGAAGCCGATCTGGAAGCTTTAAATGCCAATACCGAAGAATCGGAAGCAGAGAAATTTGCCGATTATAAATGGCTTTTCTCTTTGCTTCAGAATAAATTAAGTCCGGTTTTGCTGGGCCGCTTAACCGATGAAACACAGACCGATGCTTTCGAAACCGCTGATGAATACCAGGGTTATATTACCAAAAGCCTTCAGGAATTAAAAAAATATGCTGCTGAAAAAAGCGATCGCATCAGCAAACAGGATATTGCTTCTATAGTGGCCTACAAAACAGGTATTCCAATGGGTAAACTGCAGGCCGGTGAAAAGGAGAAATTGCTCAATATGGAAGCTTACCTTAAAAAACGTGTGGTAGGACAGGATCAGGCTTTAAAAGCTGTTTCAGATGCCATACTTGAATCGCGCAGTGGATTGAATAAAAAAGGACAGCCAATAGGATCCTTCTTTCTACTGGGGCCAACCGGAACCGGTAAAACCGAACTGGCCAAATCAATCGCCGAATTTTTGTTCAACGACGAAAAAGCAATGATCCGCTTCGATATGTCCGAATTTAAGGAAGAACATAGTGCCGCTTTACTTTATGGCGCGCCTCCCGGTTATGTAGGTTACGAAGAAGGTGGTTTATTGGTGAATAAAATCAGACAACAGCCTTATTCTGTACTACTTTTTGATGAAATTGAAAAAGCGCACCCTTCCGTTTTCGATACTTTTTTACAGATCCTGGACGAAGGCCACATGCACGACCGTTTAGGAAAAGAGGGCGATTTTAGTAACTCACTGATTCTTTTTACCTCGAATATTGGTAGCGAATGGATTGCCGAACAGATCGGTAAAGGTGTAATCCCTGCTTCAAATCAGTTAATGGAGGTAATGGCAGGGCATTTCCGCCCCGAATTTTTAGCCAGGATCTCTGAGATTGTTCCTTTTGCGCCAATAAACGAAAGTAATGTGGTGCGTATTTTTGAAATCCAGTTGAGCAGTTTGGTGCAATCGCTCAACAAAATGGGTATCGATTTTGAAATTGCAGAAGATGCCAAAAAAATGATCGCTTTAGATGGTTTTACACCAAAATATGGTGCAAGGCAGCTATCGGCAGTTATCAGAAATCTTTTACGCAGGCCGATCTCGAAATACATCATTTCTGGTGAACTAAAAAAAGGATCGAAGGTTGTGGTAAGCAAACATGCAGCCGAAGATAAACTCGAATGGAGTATTATTCAGCCAGAAACCGTAACATTGGAACAAAAATTGAGTTAAAACGTTAATTATTATATTATTAGAAAAAAATAATCGTAAACCTAAATCAACATACTATGTTTAATTATGAAATTGGTGGTAACGAGCGAAAAATTGACACCTCAGAAGCCTTCGCTGAAATTGCCCACAACAAAACACTTTTTGTACAGAAACTTACCGATAACGATCCGATAAAACCAGAAAAAGTAGAGGGATTAAAAACGGTGAAAGATGTATTCGAACATTATAAACCAAATGTGAAGGTAGCTTTCGAAAAGCAGGATGGATCTACCGTTGGCGAAACGATAAACTTTAACGATCTGAGCGATTTTGGTGTGAAAAACATTATCAATCAAAGTAACTACCTTACAAATGTGAACATCGAAAGAGAAATGTCGCTTAACGTAATTAAACAGTTAAAATCGAACAAAACCTTAAAAGCTACACTTGATGACGAAGAAACAAAGTCGGCCTTCATTAACGCTTTGAAGAACTTTGTTGACGAATTGGAGCAAAATAAATAATCTTAACGCCAAGAAAACATGTCAAACCCTCAAGAATTAAAAACCGACGAAAATACAGGCCAGGCAGGCTTTAAGCCGGCTGAAGCCAAAACCATAGAAAAGACATCACTTAAAGATAACCTCGAAAAACTGGCCCGTGTTGGTGGTTTCGATCTGTTGGAAGCCACTGTTGATGGTCTGCAGAATTTAAACCCTGAACGTAAAGCGCGTAAACAGATCTTTTTAACCGGTGATGAGAAAAAGAAAGAACGCGAAGAGCTGAAAAAGAAAATCCAGCTTTGGATCGATGTGCTTGAATCTTCTACTTCAGTTGCCGATATGGTAGAAAAAAGTACCCAAAAACTGAATGCTGCAGAAGAAAACCTGAATAAAAACATCGGTACTGCATTAGAAAGTACAAGAGAGTTGGAGCAGGCATACCGTTCGGTACATTTATTCTATAAAAATACCGAGTCTGACAAGCTTAAAAATGTGGTGTTGTTAAATGCATCAATGGATCAGATCAAAGATCTTGATAATCCGCGTTTTATCGAATACGTAGATGATGAGTTAAAACAGAATTACGACCGTTTGGATCTTCGTAATAACTATTCGTTAATGGTTGTGCCTGGTTATATGGGCTCTAATAAAGTATTAGAGAGATGGGGTAAAATTGCGCATAACAACAAAGCCATGCTGGTAACCGATTTTGCCGACCTTGATCAGCCGGATGATGTACTTGATTTATTTACCGCAGCAAACTTTACCGGAGGTGATGCATTCAGATCGAACGTAATCATGACCTGTAACTGGTTGGTTGGCCGTGGTAAAGTTGCAGAAGTGGGTGAGGAAGACGATTTAACCGTACCAGGATCAGCAGCACTTGCAGGTAAAATGTATTACACCTTAATGTCGCAGGTTACTGCAGGTAAAAAACATGGTGCTATAAATGAAGTAGATGGTGTAAAATTCGATTTAAAGAAAAGTGAAATCTCTCATTTAGAAAGAGTAGGCTTGGTGCCAATGGTTAACGAATATGGTAAAGTAATGGCTTTCTCTGCCAAAACCTTATTTAACGGCGATAACATTGGTTTACAAACTTATTCGGTTGTACGTGTATTCGATTATATTACCAAAGTATTATTCGATTTCCTGAACAGAAGGGCTTTCGAAAACTGGACTTCTAAAACAGAACAGGACCTTCGGGGCCAGATTGTTAAGTTCTTGGATGGTATCCAGGGCGCCGACCGTTTAATCGAGCGATTTAAAATTATGCGTTTCGAAAGAGATGAACAACAGAAAGATAGAATCCACCTGGATATCCACATCACACCATATTTCCCAGCTAAAAGTTTTGTGGTAAAACTGGATGGACACAAAGGTGAAGATGAAAATACTACATGGAGTTCAGAATATAATCAGCAATAGTTTTTGATAGCTGAAAATAAAAACCCAACCTCAGCGTTGGGTTTTTTTATGGGTTATGCATAACACTTAACAAATTCTTTATAATTTTGTAACGCATCGGCCCGATCAGATTAATCAAAAAAAATGAAGCAAGTACTTCTCCTCAATGGAGATATTGAAAAAAACGCATCTACAAATTTCCTGATTAACGCCTATAAGCAAGGAGCAGAAAGTGTTGGCGCTACCGTTAGGGAGTTGGCCATTATCGATCTGATATTCAATTCGAACAAGCTGTTTAACAACAGACAGATTGCCGAGTTGGAGCCTGACCTACAAAAAGCTTTAACTGCCATTAGGCAGAGTAACCATGTGGTGCTTTTTTGTCCCGTATATGTTGATCATATTCCGGCAAAAGTTAAAGGTTTTTTTGATCGTCTTTTTATGCCCGATCAGATTTTTACCACCCAACAGCAGAATGTAAACAACAATTTTAGCGGAAGGTCGGCCAGGATTGTATCAATTTTGGATGAGGCAACCTTTAAAGAGTGGAAAGCCAATAAGAAAACCACTTATTTATCCATTAAAAAAATAGTTTTCGAAAAATGTAGGATGAGCCCCGTATTAACCAATACCATTGGCGAACTGCATTCGCTTGAAAACCACTATAGCCAAAAATGGCTGGCTAAAATGGAAAAATTCGGCTCACAGCTCATTTAAAATTTCGCCATTTATGTCGCCATGGTCTGAGTCCTCACAGACTATTACTTGCATATAACCTACTTTAGCTTATTATTACTGTCGTTACGATCCGTGCGCCACGGTTTATGTCTCACAGACCATCACTTTACTTTAGAAGTACACATTGTCCTAAAACACGACACTTTGGGTACAATCGCTACGGTTTTGTAATGCAATCACTTACCATAATGTATTTGTAACACTAAAGATATCTTAAAACTTTTCCACACGTTTTCCACAATAATAACTTGTTTAACTAATCGTTTAGTGCGTTTTCAGCATTTTATCTTAATTTCAAAAATAAGATTATTCGCTATGGATGAGCTATATGTACAATAATTGGCTTAATTATTGGTTTACATATACTGTAGCGGAGGCTACAATAAATCAAATTTTTAACCTTTAAATTTTAAAACTATGGCTTTCAAAGCTAGATTAAATTTTTCAGGCAAGGAGTACGATGTGCTTCATTGTGCCTATGCGTTAAACCGTGATGTAGATGCTAAGGGAAGACCTTCTTCTGGAGTTTACGGCGGTACCATCGATATTGAGATCGAGTCAACCGAAGATACCTCAATAATCGAGGCGATGGTAAACAACCAGTACAAACCTATTACAGGAACCCTTCTGATCAAGAAAACAGAGGAAGATGCCAAAATGAAAGAAGTTAACTTCGAGGATGGCTACATTGTTAAATATTCCGAAGGGATCAACATTGTGGGCGATCACCCGATGACGCTCAAATTCCAGATTTCAGCCAGGAAGCTTAAACTGGGCAACGCCGAGCACCTTAACGATTGGCCAAAAGCCTAAAAAGAGGTTGAGGGTAGAAAGGTTGAAGGTAGATAAACGCTAACCGCTTTACACTCTACGCCAACCGCCAATCGCTCGTCGCAATTCATTCATTTTTCAAAACATTAAAACTTACTACAATGGCATTCAAAACCCGTTTAAACTTAGGATCAAAAGAATTTGATGTACTACAGTGCAGCTTTTCATTAAATAGAGATGTTGACGCAAAAGGCCGTCCATCCTCAGGTGTTTATGGTGGTACCATCCACATCGAAATCGAATCGACCGAAGATACTTCTGTGATCGAATCGATGGTAAACAACCAGTACAAGCCGCTTTCAGGAACATTGGTTTTCAAGAAAGGCGAAGAAGATGCTAAAATGAAAGAACTGTCTTTCGAAGATGGTTATATCATCCAGTATAACGAGGGTATTGCGGTAAACGACAATACGCCTATGACTTTAAGTTTCGTAGTATCGGCCCGTAAGTTAAAACTGGGCAATGCAGAACACGAAAACGATTGGCCAAAAGCTTAGTCATCAGTAAACATATAATTATTGAAAGCGCCCCGATTTTTTCTGGGGCGTTTTTAATCCGTTGCTATTTTCATCACCCTACATCTACCTATCATCTCAATCATCCCAAAAATTAATATTGCTTTTTGATGCGTATATTAATTTACACAGCCATCTCAAAAATTAATGCTCAATTATGTCTAACCATTCCAAACATGTTGCAGTAAAAAACGATACCTATTTAGGTAAAATGTTTGGTTCGGCATCAACACACAATATTCATCTGAACACACGGTTTGCAGAAAATGGATCCATTTTTAATATAAGAGCATGTGCATACCCAGCATTTGGCTTAGGGCAATTGTTGTGATCAAGATAAATTAATATGGAAAAGAAACTCATTGCAGAGATCAATATAGAAGGAAAAGAAATTACGCATTTTGCTTCCTTCGTCCTTCAACAGGCTTTTAACGAACATCACTATTTTGAACTGCGCTTTAATCACGACCAGATGGGTGCGCCAGGACTGATCAGTTTAGATGATAGCCGCGATTTCGTGGGTAAAACTTTAACTGCTTCTTTTGGCCATTCGGCAGAAGGCATGCAGAATTTTGTCGGCCTGGTTTCTAAAGTTGAACTATCACAAAGTCATGGTTACCATGGTGTTCTAATTGTAAGCGGTTATAGCCCAACTATTTTAATCGACCGCGGGCCTGATTTGGGTTCATATTTAGATAAAGACCTCAATGAGATTGTAAAATTGGCAACTAAAGATACGCCTGCCAATGATTTAAAAGTGGTGGCCAATGCCGCAAGAAATACATCAATCGATTATATTATCCAATACCGTGAAAGCGATTTTGCTTTTTTGAACCGCCTTTCGGCCGAATACCACGAATGGCTTTTTTACGATGGCAAACAGCTTAATTTTGGAAAACCCAATGCACAAAAAGACATATCCCTGTTTTATGGCAGAGATGTTCAGGAAATGCAGTATGCAATGGAAATTGCACCGATAAAAAATAAAAGGTTCTCCTATAATCCGAAGCAGAACGAAATGCTGCTGAGTGAGAGTACAGGTAAAGTAGATGGCACACCCGACTTATCTCATGCTGTAAAAGCTTCTAACCTTACTTTTAGTAAAACCTTCAACCAACCTTCATTAATTAGGGTAGATAATAACAACGACATTAAAAACCTGGTAGAAAATGAAGAGAAAGCCAATACAAGTGAGCTTTTAAAAGTAACAGCCAGAGGGGATAATGCAGGTTTAAGCATCGGCAGTATTGCCGAAATTACCATGAGCCTCCGTAAAGAACTTGCTTTTACATCCGAAAGTCTGGGTAAATTTCTTATTACCAGTATTACACATCATATCGATGAAAATGGCAAATACCACAATACTTTCGAAGGAAAGGTATCCACAACCGAACGTTTACTGGTAAAGAACTTCGAAAAACCACAACCGGATATGCAACTGGCGGATGTGATTGATAATAACGATCCTCAAGGCCAGGGCCGTATAAAAGTGAAATTTAAATGGGAATGTTTAACTAACGATGTAACAGAGTGGCTGCGCGTAGTTACGCCAAGTGCCGGTGTTGGCGATAGGGGTAATAACCGTGGATATTTCGCGATCCCCGAAATAGATGATCAGGTGATGATTGCGTTCGAAGAGGGAAATATTGCACGGCCTGTAGTAATGGGAAGTGTTTACCACAGCTCGAGCGTAGATAGCAGTCCTTTAATTAAAAATCACCTTAAAAGTATCATTACCAGAAGTGGGCACCTCGTTGAATTTGACGATGATGCCAGTACACAAGGCATAAAAATTACCGATATCCATAATAATATTATCCATATCGATACCAAAGGCAATAATATAACCATCACCGCTTTGGAAAACATGACTTTAAACTGTAAGAACATGCAGATTAATGTGGAGGAAAACATGGATGTGAAAGTGGGTAAAAACATTTCAGAAAGTGCTGGTGAGAACATTACCACAAGTGCCAATGAAGACATTACGCAAACCGCCGGAAAAGATATCAATATCAGCGCCACTGGAGATATGAAGGAATCAGCAAACAATAAAACTGAAATGGTAGAAAAAGCATACATGAGAAGCGCTCAAGAATCCACGCAGTATGCTGAAAAAGTAACTATTTTTAGCACTAAAGAAAACATGCTGTTGGAGAGTTCTGAAAAAACTGTAGAGATTAACAGTGCGGAAAAATCAAATCTTTTTTGATATGGCCATTAAGAAAACTGCTAAAAACCTGATCATTTCCATTACCGATCAGTATGTTTCTACATCACAAACTATATTTGAAACTGCAGAAAAGGTAGAAATCGTTGCTTTGGGAGAAAATTTAGTTTTAGCTTCTAATAAAAAGATTAATATAACGGGTAAATAAGCAGGCTATGACGAATGTAATGTTTAAGAAGCCGAGGTTTGTAGTGCCTGAGACCACAAAGGATAAAAGGATTACAGATTTGGTGATGATGGTTGCCGGCACAACCGATCCCATTAATACTAAAGGTTTAAAACACGAAGCAAACACCAAATACTGGGGTAGTGAAGAAGAAAGTGTCGAAAATTTTTGGGCAAAAGTAAAGAAGTTAAAACCGCAATTTCACGATCTGCATATTGAAGGAACATTTTTTAGCTGGTCTGGAGATAATAATACCCAGGAAAGAAATAAGGCAGCGGAGCGTTTATTAAACCTAATCAATAGAGAATACCCAAAATATAAAAGAAAAGAAGTACACCTTCATTTAATAGGGCATTCTCACGGTGGAAACGTTATTAATGAATTTACCAATTTAATTACTACTGAGAAAGGTAAAGCATTTCCTGAGTTATGGAAAATTAAAAGCATTACTTACTTGTCCACTCCTTTTTTTAAAAAGAAACATCAGCTAAACCATGCAAAACTGCATAAGGCCTGCAAAATTATTAACGTACATAACGAATACGATTTAACGCAACAGCTTGTTGCAGATTTTAGTTTGGTAAATTTGGAGGCATTTCTTCAGAATTTTCATGTGAAAAATTTCGAAAATGGCCTCAAAATATTAGAGGGGATAGATACCGAAGCCCTCAAATCTAATCTTATCGGTATTTGGATGTCTGATAAAGAAGGAGCTATAGTGTGGCGTGAAATGGCGAAAGCTTTTAAGGGCGCAAATGTACTCACACAGGAATTTATCAAATATATTAAAGGAATAAATGTTAACAAGCCGACTTTAAACAAAGAAAGAGACGAATTTGTAACATTACTTAATACGTTTTTAAAATGGACTTATGATGTATATGGTAATTTTTCCAATACAAATAATGGCTATAGCAAAGCTAAATTTGTTGGAAATTTAAAGTTAACACAAGGAGTTGCTATTTTAAATGAGTTATTTGATATAAAAACCAATGAGCGCGACAGTTACATCTTGCACTTAATGGCCAGAGTATTTGCAGAAAACACCGGATTAACAGATAGTATTGAGGTTAATGCATGGACCCCAGCAGATCAGGCGGCTGGCTTAAGTGTTCAGGATGTTAATATTACTATACATGATCCTTACCATAGCCGTGGCAAAAAAGCAATATGTGAAGGCTTTATCTCTGGGACAGTAGGAGCAATGCAAAGAAATAATCTGGAGGAACTTTTGATGCGCTTATTTAGTCAATTTATTGATCCGGTTACTTTATTGTTGATCACATTAGCAATAGATAAGGTAATAGAGCCTTTGGTTTTTGGCAAATTAGATACCGAGATCACTAAACTGAGAAAAGATTTGCAAGTATATTCAAAACTTGTTTCCAAATATCATGCACCATTAGTTGCAGAAAAAGATAAAAAAACTTACCCGGATTTACTTACAAGACCAGGTACAGTGCCTTATTTAGCCGTAATATCTCATAGTTTAAGCCATACTAAATTTTGGAAAGATGTGGAAACAGGGTTAAGAGGTGCATTTAGCTCAGGGATAAATACTGGCTATAAGAAAAAATAATTATGAAAAACATACCCAAGCTATTGATCAAATTTTTGATTGTTCTTTTATTAGCTACTGCAATAGTTACATTATACTTTGTTTATAGCTTCGGTGTTCTTGCTGATACGATTACTTTCGAGGCTATATTAAAAACAATCAAACAGTTCGGGCTGGTTATCAGTATTCCTACAGCCATTTTGTTCGTTCTCGCAGATATTTTAATAAAAAAAATAAAAACAGTTTGGGTTCTATACTTAACCCGCTGTGTTGCGTTTTTTGGGATACTATCTATTGTGAGTTTGGCGCTTTCTTTTTACCTGATATCCAATGCGTTATTAAATAATCCTTTTATGAAATAGGGGCGATGATTGAGAATGAAGGTATAACAAAATGAATATGTCAAATAAAACAGCGTATTATTCAGGCATAAACCCTTTTCGTTTAGAGAGGCAGGTGGCAGATGTAAGACAAGGAGGTACTAAAAAGGTAATAATTATGAAAGATTCTCAAAAACTAATCACCATTAGTTTGATCATGTTTGTAGTTACTGCCCTAGGTATAACCCTTTGGTACATAAACGACCATATATTATTAAAATTTGATGCCAAATCTATTCTAATGGTATTGCCCAGGGTAGGGTTGCCTGCTGGAATAATTACTACATTAATGTTTTTACTGGTAGTATTTAGTTTAAACAAGATAAAGAATCCATTTATAATAACACTGGTAATGAGTTTAATATTTATTGCATTTGTAGTGATATCCTATTGGTTTATCCTGCACATGATATTTTATAATATTGAAGATAAGAAACCTTTTATAAGTCAGTTGCTTGATTTTTAAAATGCTCATCTATCATAATAATTTTTAGAAATAAAGAGTTCGATTATAGTGATTTATATTTTAACTCGCTGTGTGATGTTCTGCGGAACTATTAATTATAGGTTAGCATTTTTTTTATACCTGATTCTTATTAAATAATCCTTTTGTAAAATAGATAGAACAAACCGATAAAAATGGACATTGCAAATAAAACAATATATTATTCAGGCATAAATGCCCTCCGCTTAGAATGGCCGGCAGAACTGCCTGTAAAATATGGTGTTTTAATTACTTTTAACGAGGGCGAAGAAGATAGCAATGAAGTGAAATACGAGGTGTGTGTTACCAGGTTAAAGCCAGGTAAAGAGGGACAACCTTTATTTCAAATTGAGCGGATTAGCGATGTTTTTGTCAATGAGATCTTGCCCGATCTGGTTGCCGATCGTTTGGCATATGCTGCAGGAAAAGTATTTTATCCTTTGGTCATTACTGTTGATCAAAATGGAGGTTTCCAAAGCGTTTATAATCACCAGGAGATAGTAAAAAGATGGCAATCGGTTAAGAAGAAGGTGCTGGATAATTTTGAAGGTGACCTTGTAGAAGGCTATGTAGAGCGGATGGAAAAACAGCTAGCTAATGCTGATAGTATAAACCTTGCATTTTTAAATAACGATTGGTTTATTCACACTTTTTTTAAACCGGTTTATAAAGAATATGGTCAGAACCATATAACCGAATCCGTATATAAGTTTCCGATAGCCAGAGGCTTTAACGTAGAAGGCTATCTAACGCAAGAGAAATTAGGTGTCCAATCCAATAGTTTTGGAGCAATAGAATTGATTCATGATGGTACTATTATGCCTTTGGAAGATGAATTATATATCACAAACAGGGCTGCTGGTAATTATGAGGGATATTATCTTTTACACCCGAAATTTAAGCGGATCATATCTGTAGTTTCTGATTTCAGTTACGGAGCACAGGAAAAAGCAAAAGTAAAGGTGAAAATTGCATTGATTCCCGAAAATGACCAGGAGTTTGATCACGATTTCGAACTAGATACCAATGTTAAAGGTTTGCCGGTAACAGAAATGGTGGTACTTGATGGCCCTTCAAAAAAGGGATTTTGGAATCGTTTATTAAATAATTAAGGCAATGGCAGAGAAACATATTGTAGTTCAGGGGGCACAGTGTATGTGCAAATTTGGATCGGCGCCCGATAAACTCAAAGTGCTAACGCATACCAAAGAATATGCAAACGATAAAGATGGAAGCCAAAAATCCATAGCAACCACAATGGATATCGGCCCAACTTTTGAAAAGAACATGTTTGGCTCTTGCTCAAAAATGTACAATAAACCCTGTAATGCGGTGGTAACCAAATGGTCGGGTTTTTATGAAGATACCATCCTTACAAACGGAGGCAAAATTTTGCTCGAAGATAGCAAGGCTACCTGCCCAATAGGAGGCACCGATTGCATTGAGATTGTTCAGCATGGGCAAAAAGCAGAAGCCTCAAAACAAAACTTTAATAACGCAAATAAAGACGTACAATCACAGCTCAATCCCATGTCAGAATCTTTGGATGAATCTGCAAATAATTTTAACGGTGTAGAAGCGAGTGTTAAAGCATAACGTATGGCAAAGGGAATAAAGAAAATTATTTGGACCGGCGAAGGTAAAGTATATAATGCTACTAAAGGATCTATACCCGGTCAGTTAGTGGTAGTAGCTCCCGATCAATATGTTTGGTTCAAAATAGGGGAATGGCAGCCTGGTACTACCGAACAAGATAGAAAGAAAGATGTAAAATGGGCTGTTTTTAATGAGAAAAGCGTTATAGACCTTCAGAAAACAATACCCAGCAATTTCAGCTATGGTTACCGGATACCCAAAAAATTATGCGGACCATACCTGTGGTACATTGAGGCAACATGGAGTGGAAATTTTGATAGTAAATCAGGCTTAAAGATCAGGGGCGAATCGCCTGCAAAAATAGTAGATAGCAGGTGGACTCAAAATGAAGGAGGAGCAGATGTGCGCAAAACTTACCAGTTTTCGTACGGAGAACTCATCTGGCTCAGGCTCTTTACCGAAGGGTTAAATGGCTATGATAATGTAGAGGTAAGGATATTTAGAAAATTGAGATCCGCTATGGGCTTATGGCCAAAAGATGATGAGGTAACCCGTAAAATTTATAGGGTAAGTGTAACTAATGGCGAGATTAACCTAAAAATTCCCAATACGTATTCCTGGTATCAATCTATGAATGATAGAGCAGATGTGGAGGAATTTTATGTGCGTGTGGTGCATCCGGTAACGGGTAAATACATTGAAGATACGGGTGATAAAGGCGATACTGCCCATGCCCGTTTTTTAAGGATAAAAGATAAACTTAAATCGCAGGTAGTAGAAATACCCGAAAACAGAACACCCGTTACCATTTACCAGCCCGATAAAAATGAGGCAAGGTTTGAGTTGTGCAAGTTTGAACAAATTAATGTAACCGAAGAAGGGGGTAAACCCGAACTTGTTTTCGATAATGGAAGTGGAGTTAAAAATGTTATCGATAAAAGGGAAAAAACATTAGAGTCTATTATTTTTAAATTTGATAGTACGGAACTTTTACCCGAGAGCCTTAAGCAGCTTAATAATATCTTACGGTTCTTGCTCGAACATCGATACAGCACCATTCAACTTGACGGTTTTGCTTGTGTAATCGGTAAACAGAACCATAACAATGTATTGTCAGAAAACAGGGCAAAAACAGTAAGAGAGTTTTTTATCAAAGGGAAATTAGATCCTAATCGGATCAAAACGGCCGGACATGGCGAGGTAAACCCTACAGACGATAAAAAAGGACGCGATAATATTAAATATAAAAATGAGGCAGACTATCAGAATAACCGAAGGGTAGATATTGCTTTTGAATATTACGGGCATAATGCACAAACCATTATTTATGAAACTGTAGTTGGCAATAAACCAAAAGATATTACCGTAGAACCCATAAAATTCGATACTAAAGCTTGTTTTGACCGCAAAAAGCATAATAAAACCATCAAATTAATCAACATTGATGTAAAAGCTGAGAATGAGGGCAAAATTACAGTTCCGGCAGTATCAACAATGAGTAAATTTAATGTTATTCCATTAAATTACATTTGGCCCAGGCGGGATGGTTTAATGAATAATTACGAGGTTCATATTCATACCTGTAGATACTTTTCAGTTCCTAATAATCCTACCCTTGCCATCCATGTTTATTCCGATATCAAATGGACGGTAGAATTTAAATGGTCGCACACGCAGTCTTTCGCGTATTCTTATGGCAATAAATTATACGGTTACGAATTAAAAAATGCCCAAAATAAAGCTATTGGTGCGGTAATAGATGCAGAATGGTCTAAAAAGCACGGTGAAATGGCACAAAAGTTTGAGCTTTCATTAACCGGAGAATGGACCGCGGCAAATGGCAGTAAACAAAAAGTAGAGTTTGGTAAGGAATGGGAAGAACGTATTGCTAAAACCCTGCGTATTTTTAATAAAATCAAACAGCTGGCCGATGATGTGGTTCAATCGCCAGTAGCAAAAGGGAAATGGAGCTTTGAGGTAAAACCACCTGTTATTGCTTTTTCGGCACAATGGTACCTCCAAAAAACAAATGGTAGGGTTGGCGAAATTGTAGAGATCGGTGCTGATACCAAACCGCTTGTTGAGGCCAATACTTTTATCGATCTGTTCAAGATTTTTGTGGAGTATGGTGGAAATGCCATTTGCCCCGGTGCCGGAACAGTAATTAACTGGGTACTCGAAAAACTTGAAAAAAATGTCCAGATTACATTTTTAGTAACTTTTGGTGGAGCAATAAATGTGAATGGCCAAACCAAAATAAATGTTCTCTTTCCCAAAGAAACCACTGGCAATGTTAAAGTTACAGGTGAAATAAAGATTTCTGTTGAGTTTAAGGCTTTGGCTAAAGCCGGCACGGCGAATATGGGTGTTGAAGGTGTGTTAACAGCCGATGTTAAAACAAGCGTAACCGGCGGTATTGAAGTGGGTGCCGACAAAACCGGGATCTATGCCAGTCCAATCGCGTCATTTGCCGGTATTAAAGCTAAATTTGTTGCGGCTACAACAGTAAAATTCGGTTTTATTAAAAGAACATTCAGCTACGAAGGCGAGTCTGTTATAGTAAAACCAGATGAGATAAAATTCGAAAAACATTATATTTAATACTATGAAAATAAAATTATTGTCATTCACTTTATTACTAGTGATTTTAACATCTGCCTGTAAAAAAGAGGTTATAGATATTGCGCAGTTAACTTTCAATAAACCATTGGATATTGATTTAAACAGTTATGCTTCTCGGGTGGAAAACCAGAATGGACATATCGAAGTTTCAAATGGTGGTTTTAAAACAGTTGATAAGGGCGAAAAAGTTGTTAAATATTCTTTTGATGAAAAGGAAAGCGCCAATCTTAAATTCAACGGTGCAGCAATTAACCCTTCATTTGGGGCAGTTATCACCACCTATAACAACCTGTTATCGTTTGCAACATTTACCGTTAATGCAGAGCAGACTGCTGGCAGTATACAATATCTCAAGAAAAAATTCGGGAAACCTGATAGTGCCTCGGTAAACAACATCATGGCCGAAGCGTTGAGTGCCAAAACCAAGGAAATGCTTAAAGAAAGCTTTCCCGAATATTATAAAGAGTATAAAAATGATTTCAATAGTATGGTTGTTGATTATCCACAGGTAACTTCATGGGTGAAAAATGATGTCCTATATCGGTTAACACTAGATCCGGTAAATAATAGTTTAAACTTTAAACTCGATATTATTACTAAAAAAGCATTTGAAGACGCCGTAATTATGGGGTATCATAAAAATATTGACAATCCTTTTAAATAACCGAGTAAGGCATGATAAAAGAACCCTATTATTTAGTTGACTTCAATGTTTCTCTTGCTAATTTCGATATATTGATCAATGATGTGCTGGCCTTTTCACATGATAGCGGGGGGAGCATTTACTCAAATTACCCCATAAATCATTTTATACTGAACAGTGGGGCGCAGCAGGTTAAAGTGAGGTTTAAGCCTTTGGTAGGTTCGCAAACGATACATCAGGATGCCGAAGCTATTATTAAAATACAATTCCTCGATGCTTCAACAATGGATCAGGAGCAGCTTAAAACCGTATACGAATATAAAATGCAGCGGGCTAAAGATGGTAAATTGCCCCTTTTAGAGTCTATTGGAGAATTTAAGGCAGAGGTGCCTTATCAATTAACGGGCTGGACCAATGCTGGTACTATCGATGTTGAAAATGAAGCTGCCATCGAGAAGGTACACAACTTTTACCGTCGGATTTATACACTTTTTAAAGATCAGGATGTGAATGTGCTTACATCGCTCTTAAAAAAAAGGTATGAAGAAACAGATATATCTATGTACCTGGAAGAAGATAATATTGCCGAACTGAACAGCATTTTCAAAATGCTCGATGCTGAGGGTTATGTTATGCAGGGTTTTCCGGAAGTGCCAAGGATAGAGTTTTATGCAAAAAACAGGGTGATAAACTTAATCAGGGAGGATAAATCTCCAATTATTTCTTACCTAAAAAAGGAAGAAAACGAGGAATTTGGTTTTCCATTTTACATCCATTTGCCTAAAAACAAAAATTCTTTTGAAATTATCCGGTAGGTTTGCATTTTGTAGCCGCGAACGGTATATCGGCAATGTACAGAGATAAAGGTAACCATAATGAAAATGCAGATCTGGGCATGCTCGAACACCTTAAAAAGAAAGTTAAAAACCAGTGCTTGGACCAGATGACAAACAGTTAAAAGGTGCTGATGGTAAACCACAGTTTAAGGAAGTTGAAGTGCCTGGCCGAATTAAATATGCCATTCCATCAGCCGACTTTGAAGATCAGCAATACTGGCTAACGGCAATTTTTATTATGATATCAACATGAAAACCAAATGGTATTTCTGCTGCCCTCACTGCAGGCAAAAATATTTTCTGGAATAACTCCAAACCGCTTAACAGCAGCAACAACAAAATAAAATATGACCAAACTGATATCTGCCTCTATTCTTAATTTGTTGGTTGTTTTTATTGTAGCAGCACAACAGCCTCAAAAACCAGAAATAGTTTGTAATGGAATTTTGCTAACCCGATTTACAGAAGTCAAATCTGAGGCCGGTAAAGAAAAGGATACGAGTAAAATCTTATATGTGCAGAATGGTTTAAAAGATAGCCTGTTCGTATATAAAATAGCAGATGGCATACGCTCTGAAGCCACGGCCTATAGTTTATCGAGCGATAGTAAAGGCCTTTACCTGCATGCTAAATCCATATTAAATGGTGCAGACAGTATTGAGCCATTAAAGATTACCTTTTCGGATGCAAAACGTACCGTACTGGTTAATCAGGATGAGTATAAATTATTCCCCGAATTTTATACCAAAGTTAAACATCAGGTTGGCATGAAGCATTCCATCATTAGTCTTTTCAATCTTTTGGAAGATTATTTAGAAGATTATTCAATCAGTGACATCTATCTGGTCTTGTTGTCCGATAGCCACGAAAGATGGGGAAAAGGTATCGAGCAATCCAAAATTGTAACCCAGAGAAGCCAATCTGACCTGAAGGATACCTGGAATTATAAGTATCAGTATAACCTTTCAGGTAAATTGGAATTAGTTAAGGGCACATCGACAGAGGAAACACATTTTAGTAAAAGAATGAATTACCTCAATCCAGGTCTCATTGAAATGAACATTTATCGTAATACTGAAGACCGGCAGATTATTTCGCGTACAGCTTCCTATAATCCTTTAAAACTTAACCTGCTCAAACAAACAGATCATATTGAAATAACTGGAAAAAACACAGAAACGCTGATTAATACAACGATCAGCAAGAAAATTATCAGAAAACTAAAAACCTTGCAGATGTCGCAGGAGGAGGTAATCAAGGTATTGGATTTAAATAAATAGCCAGCTAAAGTTTTTACTAGCTTGGCGGTGAATATTAATAAACCCTAAAGTGTAGTGTAATCAGTTGAGGGTTAGAAGTCGTATAGTTTAACCTAACTAGTGAAAAAAATCGCGGAACGTAAAGACTCTTAATTTTATTGGTTTTCAATCTAGTTTTTTGCTTCCTACCTGCAGATATAACTCCGTTTCCTGTTATTACCAATAATTACGGTTATTTTTTTGTCGCAAAAAGTAACACCCTGCCCTAAAATGCTACAATATTTCAAGCTACTTCATGTAGTAGAAGTAAGACGTGTGATGATTTCGAAAAAAATACATTTTTTTTCTTGGCAAAAATCTGCATTCTGCTAGCCCTAAGATAATATTTTCGAAATAGACATGGGTGTTAGCCGTTATAGATGAACTACATATACAATAATTGGCTTAATTTTTGGTTTATATATCATGTAGCGGAGGCTACAATAAATCAAATTTTTAACCTTTAAATTTTAAAACTATGGCTTTCAAAGCTAGATTAAATTTTTCAGGCAAGGAGTACGATGTACTTCATTGTGCCTATGCGTTAAACCGTGATGTAGATGCAAAGGGAAGACCTTCTTCCGGAGTTTACGGCGGTACCATCGACATTGAGATCGAGTCAACCGAAGACACCTCAATAATCGAGGCGATGGTAAACAACCAGTACAAACCTATTACAGGAACCCTTCTGATCAAGAAAACAGAGGAAGATGCCAAAATGAAAGAAGTTAACTTCGAGGATGGCTACATTGTTAAATATTCCGAAGGGATCAACATTGTGGGCGATCATCCGATGACGCTCAAATTCCAGATTTCAGCCAGAAAGCTTAAATTAGGCAACGCCGAGCACCTTAACGATTGGCCAAAAGCCTAAACGGAGGTTGAAGGCAGAAAGGTAGAGGGTTCAAGGCATCGCGTAAATTCTAACCATTAACCAACTAAGCGCTAAACAATTAGAGAAGAGGGTTTTGGGTTTAGGCAAATGAAACGCAAAACGCCATCCGCTTTACACTCCACACCAACCACTCGTTGCAATTCATTCATTTTTCAAAACATTAAAACTTATTACAATGGCATTCAAAACCCGTTTAAACTTAGGATCAAAAGAATTTGATGTACTACAGTGCAGCTTCTCATTAAATAGAGATGTTGACGCAAAAGGCCGTCCATCGTCAGGTGTTTATGGTGGTACCATCCACATCGAAATCGAATCAACCGAAGATACTTCTGTGATCGAATCGATGGTAAACAACCAATACAAGCCGCTTTCAGGAACATTGGTTTTCAAGAAAGGCGAAGAAGATGCTAAAATGAAAGAACTGTCTTTCGAAGATGGTTATATCATCCAGTATAACGAGGGTATTGCGGTAAACGACAATACGCCTATGACTTTGAGTTTTGTGGTATCGGCCCGTAAGTTAAAACTGGGCAATGCAGAACACGAAAACGATTGGCCAAAAGCTTAATTATAATAAAACCGTTACGGGTTGCTTGCTAAAGGCTGGTGCTCGTAACGGTTTTTGTGCTTTAAAGGTGTGATATAAAGAGCTAATTATGGCTACTGATTTAGAATACATTAAGCTATTTAATTCCTGTATGGTTTCTCCGATAAAATCGGTTGAGATCAATCGGATTATTGATGATAAAATCATAAGCAATAAATCAAGATACCAGGCAGTTAGAAATAAACTGCTCAATTTAACCGAGTACACTTACCGCAATGCCTGCTTTGTAACAGAACCCGACGATTTTTTCCTCAAAAGAAATCCAAAAATCGGCAACAGCTTTTTTAGCAGAACATTTTTAGATCATAGTGTTTTCTCTGAAAATACGGGTATTCCTTGGTATTTTATCGCCTGTGTACACTATAGAGAGAGTAATGCTGACTTTACAAAACACCTGCATAATGGCGATCCGCTCAGCGGTTTTACCAGGCAGCATCCCGCTAACAGGCCAAAAATTAATCACGGGGCACCATTTACTTTTGAAGAAAGTGCGGTTGATGCCTTAAAACTACGTGGCCTGGATAAAGAAACAGTTTGGTCTTTGCCAAAGGTTTTGCTGCGTTTAGAGCAATATAATGGCATAGCAAAAGCCTATCAGAACAATAATATCAATTCGCCTTATCTGTGGGGCGGTTCTAATCTTTACACTAAAGGTGGTTTTCCGAGAGATCATTTTTTTAGTCTCGATTATGTAAATAAACAAATAGGAACAGCTGTAATTTTAAAAGTTATGGAAAATAGAGGATTAATTAATATACCGAGACAATAGCATGAAAACAACGAGCATCTTATTTTTTTCTCTGGTATTTCTGCTGTTTTCTTGTAGCGCAAAGCATGGTGATCAGCAACCAAAGGGAATTGATCATGCTGATACTGCTGTAAAGAAGAAGATAGATGCTGGTTCTGCCACGGCAAGTTCTCTTGATAAATTGGCTGCACAAATGCTGGCCTCCAGAGAAAGTTATCTAAATGATGGAAAAACTGAAGCTGAAGAAGTATTTATAAAGGCATTTATTGAGGCCTTAAAACAACCAAAGGCTTTTGAGGCAGACTTTGCCAACCTGAAGAAGTACGAGATTAATGTATTAACTGCCGACGACCATAAACTTAGGTTGTTTTATTGGCTTTCTCCCTATTCTGGTACGATGTGGCATGTGCAGAATATTGTTCAGTACCAAGGTGAAAACAATGCGGTAACCGCAATTTCATTTAATAATCTTTACGAAGAGAAAGATGATGAGGGTAGCCCGACACCTTTTTTTGAGCATATATATCATTTAAATACCTCCCCTCAAAAAACATATTTGCTTACGGGTTATGGGCAGATGAGCGGTACTGAACCGTATAGTGTAAGTCATACGCTAATCGTAAACCATTCAAAATTTAGTATTAACAAGCCCTTATTTAAATTGGGGAAAGCGGTCAAAAGTCAATTGTTTGCATCTGCCACCCTTAAAGAGGATCAGGATAAAGAGAAACTTATGGCACAATTGGCTATGATTTATAATTCCCAAGATAAAACCATTAGTTATCCTGAGGTTAACGAAACTAAAAACGGATCGGTTTTAAGTGGAAAAAGAAAAGTTTTAACCTTTCGGGATGGAATGTTCAAGTAATAATCACCTTATTATCTAGCTCGCATGGAAAAGAAATTAATTACCGAAATTAATATAGAAGATAAAGCAATTACCCATTTTGCTTCATTTAGCTTAAAACAAGCTTTTAATGCACACCATTATTTCGAGCTGCGATTTAATCATGATCAGATGGGGTCGCCGGGGATGATCAGTCTAAACGACAGTCGCGATTTTGTGGGTAAAACTTTAACAGCGTCATTTGGTTATGATCCTGGTAGTTTACAGGGCTTTGCTGGTTTGGTAACCAAAGTGGAGCTTGCACAAAGCCATGGGTATCACGGTGTATTGATTGTGAGTGGTTATAGCCCAACCATTCTGATCGATCGTGGTCCGGATCTGGGTTCTTACCTTGATAAAGATTTAAATGCAATTGTAGGGCTGGCAACCTCAGATGTTCCGCAAAACGACCTTAAAATTGTAGCCAATGCCTCCAGAAAAGCAAACATAGATTACTTAATACAATATAGAGAAAGCGATTTCGATTTTCTTAACAGGCTCTCAGCCGAGTATCACGAATGGTTTTTCTACGATGGTAAACAGTTAAATTTCGGTAAACCAGACGATCAGAAAGAAATTGCACTTTTTTATGGCCGCGATGTGCAAAACCTGCAATACGCCATGGAAATTGCACCGATAAAAAATAAACGTTTTGCTTATAACCCCAAAGAGGATGAGATGCTGCACAGCGAAAGTACTGGTACAGCAAACGGATCGCCTGATTTGGATCATGCCATCCAGGCTTCCAATACAACATACAGTAAAATATTTAATCAGCCTTCGTTAATCAGGGTAGATAATAGCGGTGATATTAAAAGTCATGTAGATAATGAAGAGAAGGCAAGTATTAGCGAATTGTTAAAAGTTACAGCCAGTGGCGACAATGCAGCGCTTGGAATAGGCAGTATCGCCGAAATCACGATGAGCATCAGAAAAGAACTCGCTTTTGAAACTGAAAGTTTAGGCAAATTTCTGATTACAAATATCAACCATGATATTGACGGTACTGGCAAATATTACAATACTTTCGAAGGGGTGGTGGCAACAACAGAGCGTATTCTGGTAAAAAAATACAACAAACCAAATCCTGATATGCAGCTAGCTGATGTAGTTGATAATGCCGATCCTAAAGGACATGGCCGTGTTAAGGTAAAGTTTAAGTGGGAATGCCAAACCAACGATATCACCGAATGGCTGCGGGTAATTACGCCCGATGCTGGAAGTAGCGAAAAGGTTAGTAAAAACAGGGGGTTTTCTTTTATTCCCGAAGCTGGCGATCAGGTGGTAATTGCCTTCGAGGAGGGCAATGTAGCAAGGCCAATTGTATTGGGTTCGGTATTTCATGGCAAATCTGGCATTGGTGGCGGCGATACCAATAAAACAAAATCTTTAACTACCAGAAGCGGCAATACCATCATTATGGATGATAGTAACGGCAGTATTAATGTTAAAGATCCAAGCGGTAACGTAATCACTATGCATGGAAATGGTCAGGTAACCTTAACAGCGCCCAACTCTTTTACCATAAATACCAAAGATTTTATTGTGAATGCCAGCAACAGCATTGCCATTAATGCCCAACCGGGCGAAGAAGGTGGTGGTGAAGGTACCATAGCCATTAGTGCAAAGAAAACTATTGCGGCAACGGCAGATACAGAAGGTATAACCATCGATGCGACCACAATGGGTGTAGCTATTACAGGTAAAACCGAGGTAAGTGTAGAAAGTACTTCGGCTGTTGCCAGCTTAAAGGGAAGCACTGAAGCCAAAATCGACGGTGCTGATGTGAAAATGAACGGTACTGCTACCATCAGAATTAATTCTAATGATACTGATATTACATAAGCACTATGCCACACGAGTTAGAATATATCGTAGATAGGGCCGTTTGCCATTGTGATAAAGGCGCCGCACCTAATTTTTTTAAGGGTTTGGCTAATCAAAATGTTAAAATAAATGGCTGCATGGCCTGTACTAAGGCCGATAAGATTCCCATGGCCAATGTCCCCTCGTTTGGGCTTTGTTCCATAACAGGATCTGCATGTGTACCAGCACCTGTAGATTGGACCGACACCTATAAAGTTAAAATTAAAGGTAAGGAAACCTTATTGTTTAAGTCTAAACTACCTTGTAGTTTGGGTGGAAAAATAGAGTTTTTAACTAGCGGACAAATTCCCGTAACCCAGGAAGATCTGGAGAAAATGATTGATGAGAACAGTGAGGAAAAGGAGAAAGAAGATGAAGGATGGGGCTGGTGGGATACGGCAGAGCTTATACCAGTAGTTGGCAGTGTAATAGGGATTGTTCGCGAATCAGCCAAAGGCAATTTTTGGATGGCGGCAGCGAACGTTGGTTTTTTAGCAATGGATATCGCTGGTGTTGTAAGTTTTGGAGCGACAACTGCTGCATCAACAGCTTTAAAGACCGGTGCTAAAGTTGGTGTTAAAGCAGCAGCAAAAGCAAGTCTGAAAGCAGCGGGGAAAGCTTCTTTAGAAGTAGCAGGCAAGATTCTGACTAAAAGTGGTGCTAAAGCATTGGCTAAGGGTATCGCTAAGCATGTTGATGATATAGCCAGGGCCGCAGGTGATAAGCTATGCGTATTTGCCTGTTTTACCGGTGATACATTGATACATGTGAAAGGTGGCTTAAAAGAAATAAAGGATATACAGCTGAATGATGAAGTATATAGTTATGATATAGATACAAATTCTGTAAACCTTAGAAAGGTTATTGGCTTATTCAATGACGATGTTGAGGAAATTTTAAAAATAACGACACATAAAGAAGTTATCCTTACAACGAAAAACCATCCCTTCTATGTAAATGGTGAATACAAAGATGCCGAACAGATAGAAGTAGGAGATCGACTACTTTCTATAAAGGGAGGGGATTCGCAAGTAATTTCGACAGAAATTTCTTTCAGGAAAGTTAAAGTTTATACTTTTGAGGTAGAAATAGATGAGTGCTATTTTGTTGGGGAGAATGGTTACCTGGTTCATAATGCCTGTTATCATACTACTTTTTTTGGCGCATATCCCTGGTTAAGAGGTAAGGTTGTTGTTCACCATGCTATAGAGCAGCAGGTATTGAAAAGGTATCCAGGAGTATTTACAAAAGCAGAGATTCATGCGTTAGAAAATTTGAGGGGGATACCTAAAAAAATAAACAATGATCTGCATCTAAGTAAAATTAGAAAAGAATGGAACAAATTTTATAAAAGATTTGATCAGGCAGGAATAGTTCCAAGTAAAAAACAACTTGAAGATTATGCTAGGGCAATTGATAAAAAATTTTCAAATCAATTTGACCCTCCTTTTTCAGTTTGGCCCAGATAAATAAATATAATTAATAATGAAAGATTATAAAAAAATACAGCCTGAGGTTATTGTTGGTTTGGGAGATAATACTGAGTTCGTGGAGAAAGCACCGCCTTTTAAGACAGTTATAAAACTCCATATAAATTTAGAGGACTGGCTTGGTGATGATTTGATGGAGTGCTATCCCTGTTATATTATAACCGAAAATTTAAAAAAACTTCTGGAAGACAATTCTTTTAAAGGCTTTGAGATCCAGGATATGAGTGTTTCGCTAGATGAAAATTTTGAGAATAATTACCAGCAAAGTAAACCATTGCCGGAATTTTACCAATTAAAGATAACAGGTCGAAGAAATAATGATGATCTTTTTCTTGATGAAGATAAAAATTTGAATATAAGTGAAACATTTTTAGATTTTCTTCAATCAAATGTGGATTTAAAATACCTAGATATAGAACCTGAACGAAATGACTTTGATGATTTATTAGATCAGATGATAGCAGAAAGTAAAGGTTCAAATGATACCAACACATCTGACCCGAAAAATGAGGATGATAAGGGCTGGCTTCCTCCAGACTGGAATAAGGATTAATAAAAAGCGACCAAAAGGTCGCTTTTTTAGTTCTATCAAAAGCGTAAAGTTTTTAATATCAAGTTAGAAGGTAGGTATACCTATTTTGCAAAGGTATTGATGTAATCTCCCATTAGATATTGATTGGTCATTAAGCGAAACATAAATGCCAGTCTATGAACCTGGATGTAAGCTTTTAGTTAATTTGACTTTTAAAGTTAATGATGCGATGAATTAAACCTTATCCTGCAACAACAGTTTGATCACATTTTTTAAGGCCGGGTTTCGGTTAGATTCTTTCCAGATCATGTAGAGCTCCGTTCTTTGCGGAATATGGGTAAGCTCTATAAACTTTACGTTTTCCTGATAGCCATATTGCAGGGCGGTGGGTACAATGGCAATTCCCAAACCTTCCTCTACCAGTTTGTAGATGGTGAGCGCGTTGACTGATTTGTGGTAGGTTTTGGGTTTAAAGCCATGATCCTCGCAAATGCTCATCATTAGTTCATAATAGAATGGACTGTCATCACTCGAGAAAAAGATAAAAGGTTCATTGCCCAATTTTTTTACCGCTTCAAATGATGCCTTTTTCATGGGATGGCTTTTAGGCAATACCAGCGAAAAAGTATCCTGATGAATCATGTGTTTAGAAATACCGGGTTTAAACTGTTGCATCCTCACAAAACCCACATCAAGCATGTCTTTTTCCAATAATTCGATCTGTAACTTATTAGGCATTTCGTCCAGATTGGTTCTGATTTCTGGAAAATCTTTGTTCAGTTTAAATATAACTTCGGGTACGATTTTTTGCGCTGCTGAGCCTAAAAAACCAATGCGAAGTTCGCCCTGTTTGCCTTCATTAATATTGCTGATCTGTTTTTTAATGTTTTCGATATGGCTGAACAGAAAATCTACCTCATCTTTTAGGTACAGGCCTGCTTCGGTAAGCGCTACCTTTTTCTTATTGCGATCGAATAATGGGGCGTTAAAAATTTCCTCCATCTGTTTAATCTGCCGGCTTAGGCCTGGTTGTGAAATAAAAAGGCGGTCTGCAGCTTTTCTAAACTTCAGTTCCTCGGCCAAAACCTGAAAATATTTTAAGTGCCTAAGTTCTATCTGATAACCCATGGTTATTACATAATGATGTAATTGGTATTTATAGGTATCAAATATAGGGCTTATTTTTGTTTAAAACCTTTTAACATGAGCGAGCAACAGATTTTTAATTACGGAACAGATCATTTAACCGCTAAATTGGCCTTGGCCATCACAAACGGCGAAATAAAAGGCATATTAAGCCAGAGTACCCGCGATAAAGTGCTGGAAAGCAGTAAGGTAGTTGAACGGATAGCGGTTTCAGGTAAAGCCGTTTACGGCATCAATACTGGTTTCGGACCATTGTGTACCTCCATGATTTCTGCAGTTGATACCCGTAAATTACAAGAGAATATTTTGAAAAGCCACGCTGTTGGTGTTGGAGAGCCGATCGATAGTGAAATATCAAAACTGATGTTGGTTTTAAAACTACAGGCTTTAGCTCAGGGATATTCAGGTATTAAAATAGAAACGCTCGATCGAATGATCTGGTTTTTAGAAATCGGTGCTACACCGGTAGTACCCAAACAAGGCTCTGTTGGTGCTTCTGGCGATCTTGCTCCTTTATCTCACCTGTTTTTGCCTTTGATTGGCTTAGGAAAAGTTCATTACAAAGGAGAAATTATTACAACAGCTCAGCTTTTACAACAATATCAGATGAGTCCGCTGCAGTTGGGGCCAAAAGAAGGCTTAGCCCTCATTAATGGTACCCAGTTTATTGCTGCGCATGCCGTTAAAGTGGTACAGCGATTAGAAAATGTGCTGGCTTCAGCCAATATCATTTCGGCGATGATGATTGAAGGATTACAAGGCTCTGAAAAGCCTTTTCACGCACAGCTTCACCAGCTTAGGCCTTATCCGGCAAACATAGCGGTGGCGGAGCAAGTACGTAAATTGTTGCAGGGTTCTGAAATTATGCAATCGCATGCCGATTGCGCCAAAGTACAGGATCCATATTCGTTAAGGTGTATTCCACAGGTACATGGAGCTTCCAGAACGGCGTGGATGCATTTAAAAGAAGCTTTAGAAATCGAACTGAATTCGGTAACCGATAACCCTGTAATATTTAATGACGATTTAACGATCAGCGGTGGTAATTTTCATGGTCAGCCATTGGCCTTACCGCTAGATTATGCCTGTTTAGCTGCTTCAGAAATCGGAAACATCAGCGATCGTAGGATTTATCTTTCCCTGGAGGGAAATACGCCAGGTGTACCTAAACTCCTGATGAAAGAAACTGGATTAAATTCGGGTTTTATGATTGTTCAATATACCTCTGCGGCTTTGGCCAGCGAAAATAAAGGACTTTGTTTTCCGGCCAGTGCCGATAGTATTCCAACGTCTTTAGGTCAGGAAGATCATGTGAGCATGGGTTCGATCAGCGGACGTAAAGCGCTTCAAGTGATCGAAAACGTAGAGAAAATCCTAGGTATCGAACTTTTCTGTGCTGCACAGGCCATAGATTATCATCACCCATTAAAACCAGGTAAAATACTGGCTGCGGTACACGATTTTGTGCGTACTGAAATTGATCATTTTGAAGAAGATCAGATTATGTATGACAGGATGGAGAATGCCATTAAAATGGTACAAAAAGGTGAAATTGTTGCCATTGCAAGCGAGGCAGAAGCAACATTGGATTAAGCGTTTAAAATAGCAAAACATGGATTTTAAAGTACAGATACTGGCAGGTATTCCTTCAACATTGCCTGCACACAAAAACAGAAATACAGCACTAAGCCATGCGCCTGTAAGGAGAGATGTTTTAAATGCTGATGAAAAAAAACTAAGCATTAAAAATGCTTTGCGTTATTTTCCAAAAGAATGGCACCAAACACTTGCACAAGAATTTTTAGCTGAACTGGAAAACTACGGACACATTTATATGTACCGTTTTATGCCCGATTATGCCATTTATGCAAGAGACATAACGGCGTATCCCTGTCGTACTGTTCATGCAGCAGCAATTATGCTCATGATCCAGAATAATTTAGATCCAGCAATAGCACAGCATCCTGAAGAGCTGATTACTTATGGCGGAAATGGAAGCGTATTCCAAAATTGGGCACAGTATCTTTTAACCATGCAATACCTGGCTACGATGACCGATCAGCAAACGCTTAATATTTACAGCGGACATCCACAAGGATTATTTCCATCAAGTACTGCTGCACCACGAGTTGTAGTTACCAATGGTATGATGGTGCCCAACTATTCTTCACCTGAGGATCTTGAAAAGTTTAACGCTTTAGGGGTGACCCAATATGGCCAGATGACGGCAGGTTCGTACATGTATATAGGGCCACAGGGCATTGTTCATGGCACGGCTATTACCTTAATGAATGCTTTCCGCAAAAAGGGTTTTTATGGACAGGATACTGCCGGTAAAATTTTTCTTACTGCAGGATTAGGTGGTATGAGTGGCGCGCAAACCAAGGCGGGCAATATTGTGGGCTGTATTACGGTGTGTGCAGAGGTAAATCCTAAGGCCGCAACCAAAAGGCATCAACAAGGCTGGGTAGATGAACTTATCGATAATTTAGATGAATTGGTTAACCGTGTAGTACTTGCCCAAAAAGAAAAAGAAACGGTATCTCTGGCATACATTGGCAATATCGTTGATGTTTGGGAGCGGTTTGATCAAGAAAATATTGAAGTGGCCATTGGTTCTGATCAAACTTCACTGCATAATCCATATTCAGGGGGCTATTATCCGGTAGGTTTAAGTTTTGTTGAGGCAAATGAGATGATGGCCAATGCAGCTGATCGGTTTAAAATTGATGTGCGGGATTCGCTAAAAAGGCATGCCGCCAGTATTAACAAACATACAGCCAAGGGAACTTATTTTTTCGATTATGGAAATGCCTTTTTGTTGGAGTGTAGCAGGGCTGGTGCTGATGTAATGTCGCCAAACGGGATAGATTTTAGATATCCATCTTATGTAGAAGACATTTTAGGTCCATTGTGTTTCGATTACGGTTTTGGCCCATTTAGGTGGGTTTGTGCCTCAGGTAACGAAAAAGATCTCGATTTAACCGATCAAATGGCTAAAGAGGTGATGGAAGAGATTAAACTTAGTGCCCCAGCAGAAATACAGCAACAACTGCAGGATAATATCAATTGGATCAGCGCGGCAAAGGAAAATAAACTTGTGGTAGGCTCAAAAGCCCGGATTTTATATGCAGATGCTGAAGGAAGAGCAAAGATTGCGTTGAGGTTTAACGAAGCGATTAATACAGGCCAATTATCGGCACCAGTTATTCTTGGAAGAGATCATCATGATGTAAGCGGAACGGATTCTCCATTTAGAGAGACTAGCAATATTTACGATGGAAGCAGGTTTACTGCAGATATGGCTATTCATAATGTAATTGGCGATAGTTTTAGGGGCGCCACATGGGTTTCAATCCACAATGGTGGTGGCGTTGGCTGGGGGGAAGTAATAAATGGTGGTTTCGGGATGGTATTGGATGGAAGCGAACAAGCTGCTGAAAAACTGCAAAACATGCTTTTTTATGATGTAAACAACGGCATTGCCAGAAGAAGCTGGGCACGAAACAAAGAAGCCCGCTTTGCCATCGAACGCGAAATGGAACGGACAGGTACCTTAAAAATTACACTGCCAAATTTGGTTGATGATGGGGTATTGGAGGGATTGGGGATAGATTAAAGTTAATATGTAGCCACGGAAGCATAATAGTCACGGAATATGCTGTGACTTAACATGCTACGGCATAGACACATCTTTTGCGATACATTTAGCACTGCCCTCATTGCCAGCTTGACTGGCAATCGTAATGCAATAGAAAGGTTAATGGCGAAGTATTAAGATTCCCGCCTGCGCGGGAATGATGACTTTTTCGAAAACGCTGTATACTTTGCAGTAATGGCTGTGATAAATTAACCCAATGGTAAGGTAAAATAAAAAACGGAACCCTTACCTTCCTCGCTTTCTGCCCATATCCGGCCGCCATGTCTTTCAATAATTTCGGCGCTTAAGTAAAGTCCGATTCCAAAACCAGAAATGGTGTGATTACCCTGCACGCGGTAATAACGTTCGAAAAGTTTATCAATATCTTCAGGCTTTATACCTATTCCCTCATCTTTAATCTGAATTTCAACTTCAGTATGGTGCAATTTGCAGGTAATCTCGATACGTGTACCATTATCTGAGTATTTTAAGCCATTGCTGATCAGATTAGAAATCACATTTCCGATTTTATTCCTATCGGCATTAATGTTAACCTCGCATGTTGGGTTTAATATAATTTGATGTGAAGATTGTGACACATAAGTTTCTTCGATGGTTTCTTTCAGCAGTTCATCCAAGCTAAAGTTTGTTTTTTCGATAAGCAGCTTGCCGGATTCTAAACGTGATACATTTAAGAAACCATTAATCATAGTAGTCATTTTCCTGATCTGGCTGTGCGCTTTATCTAAAGCGATAATGGCATAATTATCTTCATCTTTTTTCGCTTTACGTTGCAAAACCTGCACAAAACCATTAATTGCAGTTAGTGGTGTTTTTAACTCATGGCTGACCATTCCGATGAAGTCGTTTTTTCGGAGCTCATCTAATTTTTGCTCCGTAATATCGATGAAAAGACCAGAATATTCTGTGGGATCTCCATGTTGGTCTAAAAATACACGCCCGGTTGCTCTAACCCATTTTTCCTGCCCATCGATTAAATTGTTAATCGGGTATTCCATATCGCTGGGTAAATGGTTTTTCATGGCATTATCGAGCGCCGAAAAAAGCATGTTATGGTAATCTGGATTCACGGCCTTCATAATCATATCCATTTCGGCAGGTTTATCCAATGGCAAGCCCAGCAAGTCTTTAACAAAGCTCGACATGGTAACTTCAAGTGTTTTCGGATTAATGCTCCAGGTACCCATTCTACCCGTTTCTATCGCCTGTCTGAGTTTTTCCTCACTGTCTGATAGTTTATTGGTGTACCTGATCAGGTCATCATGCGTTTTAGCAAGTTCTTCATTTGTAGTGGCCAGCTCTTCGTTTGCTGCTGCCATTTCCATATTTATATCTTGCAGTTCTTCCTGATAAAGTTTTCGATCTGTAATATCAGGACTTACCGTAGCGATGGCAACTATTTCATCGGTTTCATTTCGAATGGCAAAGCCATTCCATTCAATCCAAAAAGGAATGCCTGTTTTTTCATTCCAGAACCGAATTTCCTGTCTGAAGGTATTATTCTTTAAAATCCCTGGTAGAATTTCCTCAGCCATTAATCGATCCTCGGGAAAAACACAATCTAAGATTGTTCTGTTCGAAATGCCAGACCAACCTAGTTTTTGTAATGCGGCAGGATTTAGGTACTGGATTGACATATCCAATTCGGCTATGCCGATAAATTCTGAACTCGCCTCTATAAGTTTGTTCAGGTTAAGTCGCTCTATTTCAATTAACTTTCGTTCTGTAATGTCAATGCAAGAGCTAATATAACCGGCAAATGAGCCATCGGCATGAAACCGTGGCGGACCACTCGCAAGCAACCATCTGTAGTCGCCTTTTTTGGTGAGTATTCTAAATTCGCCGGTAAAAGGTTTTTTTTCGGCAAGTGCAGAAAGGTAAATATTTACATACCTATCCCGGTCTTCAGGATGTATTAAATCTGCCCAGCCAAAGGCCAGGAGGTCTTTCACGGATCTGCCTGTTAATTCCATCCAGGGTTTATTGAAATAAATGGCATTTCCACTTTCATCACCAACAGCAATAAAAATATCGGTTCCTTCTGCCATGGTTCTAAAGCGCTTTTCGCTTTCCGAAAGCTGGTTAAATCGCTCAACCACCCTTAATTCCAGTTCGTTGTTTAAAACGTGCAGCGTTTCTTGTGTTTCCTGAAGCTCTTCATTTGTGGCCACAAGTTCTTCATTGGTTGTGGCAAGTTCTTCTACTGTTGCCGCCAGTTCTTCATTTAAAGTTTGTTCGCGTTGTAACGCCTCTTCTCTTTCAAGCGCCTGTTCTACAGCTTGCTGTCTCAGTACCCGCTCGCTTACATCAATTGCTGTATGTAAAATGCAGATGGTTTTACCCGCATCGTTTTTTATTGCCCGGTATTCAAAATCAAAATAAAATGTTTGCAGTTTACCGTCGATCATCAGATCCGCTGCGGTATCTTTTCCTGAGATAACTGAGCCTTCTAACCAAACTTTCCTGAACATCTCAATAAAAGGCTGCCCCTTTAACTCCGGTAAGGCGTCTTCCAGCGATTTTCCGATTATGCTTCTGTCTTTTCCCCAGATTCTGAGCATGGCATCATTAGCCGCTTGAATTACAGCCGTTTCGCCAACATGAACAGCTGTGGCCGTATGGGTCAAATTAAAAACTTCTAATAATTGATCGCTACTTAACAGGTGATTAGGATAACTCATTATGGAAGCTTAAAGTATTGTCTGAAATAATTATTTATCTATTGTCCAAACAAAATTAAATCAGGGATCTAACCATGATCATTTTCGATATAAACTATATACTAACCATAACCTCCTTAAAAAGTTTTTTAATGATGTGAATTTCTGATGCATACTGGGTGTTTTTCCTACAACCAAAGTATAAAGTGTTGGTCAGTTTTGAAGTGCCTTCCCAAATTACTTTTACTTTTCCTTCTTCAACTTCTTTTTTGCAAAGAAAATCGGGTATAATAGCCAAGCCTTTTCCTCCGGATAAGCAGCGCACAATCGAATTGAGGTTAGGTACAATGTAGTTAGGACGGAAATCGGCATGCTTGCCAAAGTTAAGCTGCCAGAAACGTAAAAGGTGCTCCATATCGCCAGCAGTTCCATACCATTTTTGCTGTTTTAACCAAGCTTCCATACTGGCTAAATCTTTCTTTTTAACCAACGAATTAAAAGTTTGTCCATCAGTTTCAATGCCGCCTACTAAAACAATGGTTTCGGAAGAAAAAGCCTCATGTTCTACATTGGACGAATTGCCTTTTTGTGGGGTAATAATCAGGTCTAAAATACCTTTATCCAATTGATCTAACATTTCAGGATATTCGCCAAAGCGGATAATTACATTAAAAGGAAGTGTAGAAATATACTGCTCGAGCGTAATCTGAAAAGTTTCGAAACACATGCCTACGCTAATGGTTGGTGTATGTTTCTCCGTGCTTTTTTGAAAATGCTTTTCGGCATCCTCAAGTTTTGTAAGCGGCTCTACAATGAAATTATAAAGCACTTTCCCTTTTTCGGTCGGGATCATCTTCCTGCCCGTACGTTCGAACAGTTTGTAGCCAACATAACTTTCTAAGGAACTTAAGTGCAAACTTACCCCAGGCTGCGAAATAAACAGGTTCTCTGCTGCACCGGTTAAGGTTCCTGTTTTATAAATTGCCTTAAAACTTCTGTACCATTCTAAATTAACCATAATTTTGCTATTATAATTCTGATACAAAGCTATGAATTAACTTGTTTTAATAATAGATTTAGGCGCTGTAATTTTGTCTTATCAAAACAGAAAAACGAAATGACAAAAATATTCATCATTAACGGGGGACAAAAGTTTGGTCACTCTGGCGGAAGATTTAACGAAACAATAGCTGATGCTACAGCCAGTTTCTTTTCCTCATTAGCAGATTTCGAAGTAAAAACAACTAACATCAATCATGATTACGATCCGAAAGAGGAGGTAGAAAAATATGTTTGGGCAGATGTTGTAATTTATCATACACCCATCTGGTGGTTTCAGTTACCATATGGTTTTAAACAATATATAGATGTTGTGTTTACCGAAGGACATAAAAAGGGAATCTATACAAGTGATGGCCGTAAAGCAGATAATCCGACGAGAAACTACGGCACCGGAGGGATGTTGCATGGTCGTAAGTACATGGTAACATCATCATGGAACGCACCAAAAGAAGCATTTACGTTACCAGAAGAATTTTTTATGGAAACCAGTGTAGATGATGGTGTATTGTTTGGTTTTCATAGAATGAACGCTTTTACCGGAATGGAACGCATAGATGGCATCCATTTTCACGATGTAGAAAAGAATGCAGATATTAGAAGTGCACTTAAATTGCACGAGGAACATTTAACCCAAAATTTTTTAAATACAGCAGTATATGAGCATTTATCTAACAGCAATTGTTAAAAGTAAGAAAGAGACCACAGCGGCATTAAGAACTATGCTGCTGGATATGGTTGCAAATTCCCGTAAAGAAGAAGCCTGCATCCAGTACGATCTGCATGAATCTGCAGTTGATAATACTTTTATTTTTCAAGAGGAGTGGAAAGATCAGACAGGTTTGGATCTCCACGATCAGCAGCCTTATATTTTAGCCTTTGTAGCGCAAGCAGATAGGTTGACGGATGGCATTGTAATCTATAAAACAGAAAAACTGGCCTGATTACAGTTTTGCACGTCTGGCTGTTAACGAAGAACCCGCGGAAGCAATAACAACGAAAGCCACGGCAAAACACTCTTTTAAAGTAAGGTATTCTTGTAAAAAAACGAGTGCAGCTAATGAAGCCATAGCGGGTTCGAGGCTCATTAAAATACTGAAAGTCCGGGCAGGGAGCTGCTTAAGGGCTCTCATTTCGAGGGTAAATGGGATGGCGCTTGATAGTAGCGCAAGCGCTGCTCCTAAACCCAGTAATTTCGGATTCAGGCAATTTAAACCGCTGCTAAAAATACCAAATGGCAAGATGACCAGGGTAGCGAATAACATTCCAATGGCAACAGCATCTCCGCCTTTCATTATTTTTGAGATTCTACCACCCAGTATAATATAGGCTGCCCAAAAGATACCAGCTAAAAGTGCCAATAATACACCAAGAACATTTAGCCCTGTACTGGTCCAGGGAGCAATTAGTGCAATGCCGGCTGCGGCCAGTATTACCCAAAGGAAATCCACAGGTTTTTTAGATCCAAAAATAGCCAGGCCCAGTGGACCAACAAATTCTAAAGTTACGCCTAAACCGATCGGAATTCTTGCTATAGCCATATAGAAAACCATATTCATTACCCCTAAACAAACACCGTATAGGGTAACATATTTCCATTGTTTGGCATTTAGTTTAAACAGGTTTGGCCTAAAAGCGATTAATAAGATGGCGGCTGATAAACCGATCCGTAACGATGCGGTAGCAGCGGCGCCAATTTGCGGAAAAAGCCCTTTTGCAATTGCCGCCCCACATTGCACGCTGATAATAGACAGTAAAACGGCCGGTATGGGTGGGATATTGATTTTGCTTTTCATTCGGTGCTCGTAAATGAGGCGCAAAATTACGGAATTATAATATTGTTAAAGCTTAATAAACTAATTTATAACCCTGCCCCCTAATATTTATAATGAAAATAGACGGATCATCCTTTAAATATTTCCTAAGTTTCGTTATAAATACATCAAGGCTTCTGCCAGAGAAATAATCATTATTGCTCCATAGTGCATTCAAAATCACATTACGCTCTAACATATTGTTTTTATTGAGCAAAAGCATTTGTAATATTTCAGCCTCTCGGGTGGTTAAGGTTCTTTGACTATTCGCTATAGTTAAAACACCTTTTGGATAATAAAATTGGTAGTTGCCTATTTTTATGGGCTGTTTTTCAATATTTTCAGGTTTAATAACAAGTCGGTTTTGGCTTAATAATGCTTTTATCCTGATGGTGAGTTCTTCTATACTAAAAGGTTTTTTTAAATAGTCGTTTCCACCACTTTCGAAACCCATAACCACATCGGTAGGAAGCGATTTTGATGTTAAAAATATAATCGGCGTTACCATATCAATCTGTCTCAGTTGTTTTGCAATGGAGAAACCATCGCCATCAGGGAGCATTACATCTAATATTAATATATCGGGCTTTAATTTATGGTATTGGTTAATGGTTTCTTTCGCGGTTAAAGTATGTATAACTTCAAATCCTTTTAAGGCTAATGTTTCTTTAACTATTTCGGCAAGTGCGGGCTCGTCTTCTACAAAGAGAATTTTATTTAAAGTGGCCATCCCAATGTGATTTTAGTTCCTTTACCTAGTTTACTTTCAATTTTATACCAGCCATTGTGTAGATGCATGATCTGTTTCACATAATTTAACCCTAATCCATGCCCTTTTACCGGATGACTATTTCCGGTACTTACCCGGTAGAATTTCTCGAACACCGCAGAAATGTCTTTTTCAGCTATTCCAATGCCATTGTCTTCAATTTGTATGATTAGAAAATTGTCTTTCTTTTGAACGGCTATGCTAATCAGGGGTTTTTCATCCGAATATTTTATTGCATTATCTATAATGTTGCTTATTGCATGCTGAAACTGAGTAGGATCAACATTTATCTCATTTAGTTGACTATTGTTTTTATAATCGATAGAAATCCTTTTCTCGGCTTTCATTTCATGAAGGTGTATTATCTCCATTATTTTATTGTCGAAAAAAACTTTTTCTTTTAATAAGGGAGATTTACCATCCTCATAAATGGCAATATTTAATACTTTATCAACTAAAATATTTAATCGTTCAATTTCATTTTTTGCATGGATCAGGTATCGGTTATATTTATCATCATCACTGCGGATTATCGGGTTATTCAAGGCTTCAATGGCAACCGAGACAGTTGAGATAGGTGTTTTGAATTCGTGGGTAATATTGCTGATGAAATCGTTCTTAATTATGGATAATCTTTTCTCCCAAAAAAGCCTTTTTAGTAGGATGACCATACAGCCCGATACTATAACAATCATCGCGAACGAAGAAAACAGAAGTAAGGCCATTCTAGAAAGAATGTAAGCCGATGGACTTTTAAACATTGCCCTTACATAGCGTTGATTGTCGGTATAACGGTAGGTTTGAAATGCCCTGGTAGCAAAAGCATAATCAAGCTTTTTTACACCCTTATTGTTGGTGCTGTCAACCTTTTTAACAATAAAGCTATAAGGTATTTCAATGCTCCTTGCTTTTAAATAAATGTTAAATGCAGGCCTTAAACGGGTGGTGTCGAACTGGTATTTATTGGCCTGTTCATTCATAAAAAGACCAAGCTTTTGCGTCCGGTAGTAAATAACATGCGATTCCAGATCTTCTTCTCTCATTAAGAGTGCAAGGTGGCCAGCAACATGTTTGCGTACACTGGTATCACTTTTGTTTTTTGGAAGTGCCTTACTATAATCTGATAAGCTAAATGAAGATGAAAATTTATCTTTCTCATCACCTTTTGCACTTACCGTGTAGATATATTTTTTGTCTTTTTTATCAAATCTGGCACTAATCGAAAAAGCATTGGTATCTAAAAGTTTTTTTTCAATAATGTTTTGAATCGTATCGCAGCGTAAATCGAGCTCTTTTTTTATTCCATCTTCGAAAGCAAGGTTAACTTCCTTTTCAAAATCTTTTAAAGTCGTTTTGTAATAGTTAACAATCCAATATACCTGCAACGATAAAAGTGCCACCATTACCGAAAAACAGATTGTAATTAAAATATTGGCACTTTTTCGCATCATCAAATGTATGTTAAATCTCTAAATCTAAATATTGCATTAACATAATATAACCTAAAATAACATCTCCGATAACTGAGTTTAAAATTGGTTTTGCTCAATTTTGGTTAAACAAAAAATTATGAAAGCAATATTTTTTAATCTAATATTATCTATATGTACATATAGTGCGCTAGCACAGGGTGTTCAGATCAAAACTGGTGATCAATTCCCGGATGTATTGATCAAAAACTTAATCAATTCCCCTGTTAAATCTATTCAGCTTGGACAAAAACAAGATAATAAGATTTATATCTTAAACTTATGGGGCACCTGGTGTAGTCCTTGCATTCCCGAAATGGATGCGCTGGCCAAACTACAGTTGCGTAATCCGGCAAGCATTCAGGTAATTGGCATTTCTAACGAAAAGCCTTCGAGGCTCCAAAATTACCTGATAAAAAAAGCGTCAAAGGTTTGGCTCTCTAGTGATACATCCGAATTTTTTTACAAGCTGTTTGCATTTGCATATGTAGGGCAAAGTGCAATTGTGGATGCTAAAGGTAAAGTTGTAGCCTTGGTTAAAAGTGATTCTATTAACCAGGAAATGATCGATCGGTTAGTAAAAGGATTAACAATAAAATCTACAGCAGAAATCAAGGAGAAACCTGTAAATAACCATGATGATATTTTTGCTGTTGACTCTACATTAATCCACAATTTTACATTGCGAAGTTATATAAAAGGCCAACCTTCTGGTAGTAAGCGGTATAGTGATGGAAGTGCTTTTGATGGACGTAGAATTAGCTTTACCAATGCTTCAATAGCTTCCTTATATAAAGATGCTTATGGTATCGTTTCTGAAAAACAATTGATTTATGAACTTCCGGAAAAAGAAGTTTCAGATTTTGATAACAAAGAGACACTCTATTCTTTAGACTTGTTGGTTAAGCCTGCAGAAAAGGATAGTTTAATGGTCATTCTACAAAACAAACTTCGGGTATTGCTCCCGGTAAAGGCGAGGATAGAATATAGGTTAATGCCTGTTTATACATTGATCAATAAAGACTTTAAGCTAAAAGAATCAAGTAATGAAAAACTGAGCTACAGTTTTAGCGGGCAAGGTTACGACGGGCAGGGCGCTACCTTAGCCAATTTTGCCAACGATTATCTGAGTAATGAATTTAGTTTACCAGTTGTAGATGAAACAGGTTTAACAAAACGGTACAATATTAAAACAGATGTAGCGATGAGAAATAGAGAAAGTATTCTGAAATCGATTAATGATATTGGATTAGATGTGGTTAAACAGGATAGAAAGATGAAAGTTCTGGTTTTTTATAAATAGAAAGTGGTCCGGTTAACCGGACCATCTTTAAAATTTTATTAGCAGAATAATTCCTGTTCGTCTCTATTTTCGGTCGGAATTTTCTTTAAGAAATCATCAAATGCCGGTCCCTCATTATCAGAGTAGATGCCGTAAGCATCTAATATATACCCAATATTTTTTTCCTGATCTTCTACCAGATATAATACCGAATTGTCTGCAGGGTCTGAGTCCCCTTCAAAGCGATAAGTTTTAACAATGGTTAAATCTTCGGGGCTATAAATTTTTCCGAGCGATTTACTTTGCATCTTACCATGATCAGAAATTTTTAATTCGTTATCTTTTCCTTTCAGCCTCAATTTCTCCAAAATTTGACTTAAAGTGTTCATTGCAATTGGCTGTTCCATAGTTATACGATTTTATACTGATTAAACAAGTGGCATTCCAAATGGTTTTCCTATCCTTCTTTTTAAAGCAAACTAAATGATTGTCAATCTGTTTCTTATGTAAACTAAATTTTTATCAAATGAAAAAATATCTTTTAAGCTTAGCTATTGCGGGCGTAGCACTTATCAGCGCTTGTGCCAAAACCGACAAAGAAATTGCTCAGGCCACTTTGACCGAAACAGCTGATCAGACAAAAACTATTGGAACGGCAAAGTTTTACGAATTAAGCGATGGAAAAATTAAGATGGACATTGAGATGAATTTCGCTGCGCGTGCAGACAGTAATGTTGCGGTCCACTTTCACGAACATGGCGATTGTGGCAATATGGGCGAAAATACACACGGCCACTGGAACCCAACTAAAGAAGCTCACGGCAAATGGGGATCTTCGGCCTATCACAGCGGTGACATCGGCAACATAATGTTGGATAATAAAGGCCATGCTACGCTTTCGGTTACTACCGATAGATGGAGCATTATAGATGGTGATATTAAAAACATTATCGGCCGTGGAATTATTGTGCATGGTGGTACCGACGATTATACGACACAACCAACTGGTAATTCAGGACCAAGGGTAGGTTGCGGTGTAATTGAAGCGGTGAAGTAATTTGTATATTAGTTTGATCGTCATTTCGAGCGGAGTGCAACGCAGTCGAGAAATCTATTAAAGATCGCTCCATTTTACTGCGTTTCAGTCGAGATGACGATTTTCTGTTGGAGTCTTTAAGCGGTTAATTTTTAATCGCTTTTTTTTATGCAATTTGATAGGGCTTGTCATCATCATTAAAAACCTAAATTATTATGGCAACTCTAAATGAATCTCAAAGCGGCAAGGCTGCAAAAGGAAGAACCAAAAAAACAACCCCAAGGGTAGATCTTACCGCAATGGTTGATCTGATGTTTTTATTAACTACATTTTTTATGCTCACCACTTCATTGGGCAACTTAAATGCGGCAGATATTGCTAAGCCGGATAAAACGGATATCGATGTTGTAGAAAATTATCCCGAATCGCGTACCATGACCATCCTGCTCGGCAAAAACAACAAGGCCGTTTGCTACATGGGAACAATAGAAAAGGCAGATATGCATGTTATACCTGTGGCAGACATTCAAAAAGAGATCATTAAAAATGAAAAAATGGTTGCCGAAACACATCAGCACAATCCTGCCAAATACATGATCGTCATTATCAAGCCAGCTAAAACAGCTAAGTTTCAGGATTTTGTTGATGTAATTGATGAAATGAAAATTGCCAATATTAAATCTTATGCCATTGACGACGATCATATTGCAGAAAAGGAGACTGTATTTATGAAAATGAACGGCATCTGATCAAGCTATTTTTTTTAAAACAGACTAATAAAAAACAGCGAATAAAAAGAATATAAAGCAGTTTAAGGCTAATGAATAAATTGAATATGAAAACTAATACTCTAGTTTTTTGGTCGTGATTGCGTTTTTTGTGTACTGGAGGGCTGTTTTCTGGATTATTAACGAATCGTTACGTTTGTGTTAGGTGTTTAATACTACATCCATATAGCTAATAATGTTACATTAGTCGAAGTGTTTGGCCAAGCATCAGGCGCATCCCGAAAAGCCTTCAAAAGAGTAGGGGTCTTAAAACTCAAAAAAAATCTAGTATGAAAAGTTTAGAATTAAAAAATCTTGGTGTTAAAGAAATGAACACAACTGAAATGTCACAAGTTGAAGGTGGTGGTATTATCAACAATACATTAAACGAACTTTTAACTTCTCTTGCAGGAACTTTAAATGCAGTTGGTGCAGACACTTCAGCATTTTTAAGCAAAACAGTAACCAATGTTTTGAAACTTGTTTGGAGTCTATAAGCAATTTATTGTATCCGCTGTTCTGGCTTTCAGAATAGCGGATGCTTTACGATTTCAACACTATGGCGTTAACCAGCTACTCTACAGAAAGAATTTCAAATACCGCTCTCGTTTACCGTTCTCAAATTAGTAAATCAAGTCAGTTAATTTATATCGTTGCCGTGGCAGCCATTTTAATTGTTTTGATTGCCCTTCCCTTTGTTAAAATACCCATTAGTATAAATGGTACAGGCGTTTTACAATCGACCATCGAAAAAACAGAACTTATTGTACCGGTTAATGGCCGGTTAATACAGTATAGACTTTCGGATAATAAAAGGCTTAAACAAGGCGACACGCTTTTAGCTATTGATGCCGGGTTACCGAAACAGCAAGATGCTTTGGTAGAAACGCGTAAAAACCAGATCACCCAATTTTTGCAGGATATCCGTACATTACTTTCATTTAGTGGCGGCTCATCCGATTTACAAAGCGGCCAATATGTGGCTTCCTGGCAACAATACGTGCAGGAGTCAAAAAATGCCGGCATTGCAAAAAGACAGGCCGCAAGCAATTTTGCGCGATACAGTAAGCTCTATCAGAATAAAGTACTTACACAATCAGAATACGAAAAATACAAATACGAACTCGAGCAGGCCGAATCGGTTTACTTAATGGTGCGTACTAAATATAAAACCCAATGGCAAACCGAAGCCAATGGTTACCGCAACGAACTGCGCCAGCTTTCTGGACAGCAGGCAGAACTTAACGAACAGAAAAAACAATATGTATTGCGCGCACCGATTAATGGTTCTGTGCAGAGTTTAATTGGCTTGCAGAATGGTGCCTACGTATTTGCCAACCAAAAAATAGGAGAGGTTTCTCCTGATGCGGGTTTGGCTGCCTACTGTTATATCAATCCTTCAGATATTGGCCTGATCAGAAAAGGGCAGGAAGTGCATTTTCAGATCAATGCCTATAATTATAACCAGTGGGGTTTGGCAGTAGGTAAAGTGATCGATATTTCAGACGATATTGTAATCTTAAATGGCAACCAGCCTGCTTTTAAGGTAAAATGTTTAATGGATAAAAATTTTTTGATGTTAAAAAACGGTTACAAAGGATACCTCAAAAAAGGAATGAATTTTACAGCTCGATTTAAAGTAACCGACCGTAGCTTATATCAATTACTTTACGATAAGGTTGATGATTGGGTTAATCCGAATTTAATCCAAAAAACATAGAAGCAATGAGTACAAAAGTTAAGCAACGAGATATAACAGATTGTGGTGCGGCTTGTCTGGCTTCAATTGCTGCTCATTATAAATTAGATTTAGCCGTTGCCCGCATCAGGCAGCTTGCCGGAACTGATAAAAAAGGTACAACCGTTTTAGGACTTGTAGAAGCGGCCCAAAAACTAGGATTTGAAGCGAAAGGTGTGAAGGCACCTTTTGATAGTTTGTTTAAAATACCTACGCCCGCTATAGCACATATCATTGTGAATGATATCCTTCAGCATTATGTAGTGATTTACAAAGTAAACAGCAAGTTTATAGAGGTGATGGACCCTATAGATGGGAAAGTGCACCGTAAAACGCATGATGAATTTAAAAAGGAATGGACTGGTGCTTTAGTTTTATTGTTACCGTCAGAAGACTTCCAGATCGGCAATGAAAAAAAATCAATCCAGGGGAGATTTTGGAGTTTGATTAAACCGCACAAAGGCATTCTGACGCAAGTTTTATTTGGTGCTATTGTTTATACTGTACTGGGTTTATCCACCTCTATTTTTGTTCAGAAATTAGTTGATTTTGTGCTGGTAGATGGTAACCATAACCTGCTAAACCTGATGAGCATAGCCATGATGGTTATTCTTCTGGTGCAACTGTTTATTGGCTCGGCAAAAACAATTTTTACCTTAAAAACTGGACAGCTAATCGATTCGCAGCTTATTTTAGGCTACTACAAACACCTGCTCCGTTTGCCACAGCAGTTTTTTGATACCATGCGGGTGGGCGAAATTATTTCGAGGATTAATGATGCCGTAAAAATCAGAACATTTTTAAATGATGTATGCGTAAATTTTGTAGTCAACATTTTTATTGTTTTCTTCTCGTTCATCATGATGTTTACCTACTACTGGAAACTAGCACTCATCACGCTTACGGTTATCCCGTTATACTTAATAATCTATGTAATTACCGATAAATTTAACAAACGTACGCAACGGAGGTTAATGGAAGATGCTGCCGAGCTCGAATCGCAATTGGTAGAAAGCTTAAATGCGGTAGGTACCATTAAACGTTTCGGCTTAGAAGATCATGCCAACGATAAAACTGAAACCCGTTTCATCAAGTTGCTCCAAGCAGGCTTTAAATCGAATATAAATGCCGTTGTATCAGGAACGTCTACCGAGTTTATTTCGCGCATGATTACCATTGTACTGCTTTGGGTGGGTGCAGGTTATGTATTAAGCAATTCGATTACCCCTGGAGAATTATTGTCGTTTTATACGTTGATCGGTTATTTTACCGGGCCGGTGTCCTCTTTAATCGGAATGAATAAAACCGTACAGGATGCCGTTATTGCGGCAGACAGGTTATTCGAAATTATGGATCTGGAACGCGAAAGTGACGAGAACCAGATTGAACTGAGTACCGATAAAATTGGGGATATTCATTTTGAAAATGTTTCTTTCCGCTACGGGGCAAGGCTACCCGTTTTCGAAAACCTGAATTTAACCATTCCACAAGGGAAATTTACGGCTATTGTGGGCGAGAGTGGATCAGGAAAATCAACATTAATGTCTATCCTGCAGAATATCTATCCGATACAGGCGGGCAATGTGCGCATCGGTAAATATGATTTGAAATACATTACCAATTCGTCGCTTCGCAGGGTGGTATCGGTTGTGCCGCAGCAGATCGATTTATTTGCTGGTAATGTAATCGACAATATAGCCATTGGTGAAGAAGAGCCCGATATGCAAAGGATTATTGATATTGCCACTAAACTGGGTTTAATTGGCTTTATTGAGGCTTTACCTAAAGGCTTTCAGACTTATCTGGGTGAAAACGGTACATCATTATCTGGCGGACAAAGGCAGCGGATTGCCATTGCAAGGGCTTTATACCGCGATCCGGAAATTCTGATTTTAGATGAGGCCACCTCATCGCTCGATTCGGTTTCGGAGCAACATGTACAACGCATGATCGAGCTTTTAAAGGCTGAACAGAAAACCGTAATTGTAATTACGCACCGATCGAGCACCCTGAACAATGCTGATAAAATTATCGTATTGGATAAAGGTTTAGTGGTGGAGCAGGGTAGTCACCAGGAGCTGAAATACCATTTGGCCTAAACTTACGAAGTTTAGAGGGCAAGTGCAGGGAAAACTTCGTAAGTTTCGCGTAGGGAAAATATTTTGTATTGTTTTTGGAAAGCAGTTGCAGAAGCTCTTTTTGATGTCAGTCCTGCTTTTTGCTTGTAGTCCCGATTAGAAAAAAATCGGGAGCTACCGCGTCAATCAGGTTTGGGTAGGTTAGGCTTTTGCTACTATTACCGGAAGTCTGCACAGTTTCAGTGTATTATTTCTTAAGAGGATTATCTCCCCAAGAACCACCAGCCCAAGTTAAATAAACCTGACAGGATCGGGCACCGAACGCAAAGAGGTAAAGCGGCGAATGGCAGGACTTTCGGAGCCAACATACACAGAACCCTGCTTTTCAAAAAAAGTACTGCTTTGGAATTGCAGTAGTCTGGTTTTTTGGGTGGTGTCAGGTGTTACCACCTGACTCAAATCTATTCTGTCAGATGGTAACATCTGACAGCATGACAACAAAAAAGGCGTTCTTGCAGCTATGCAGAACGCCTTTTCTATAAATTTATTAGAAGAATTAAATGCCGAAAGCAGCTTTAACCTGATCTACGTAATCTAATTTCTCCCAGGTAAACAGATCAACTGTAACTGTTTTTTCTTCACCGTTTGGTGTTCTGAAAGTTTTGGTAACCGTTTCTGGTGTGCGGCCCATGTGCCCATAAGCAGCAGTTTCGCTATAAATTGGGTTTCTTAATTTCAAACGTTGCTCAATAAAGTAAGGACGCATATCGAAAATCGATTCTACAATTTTAGCAATCTCGCCATCCGTTTTGCCTACTTTACCAGTACCATAAGTATTGATATAAATACCCATTGGTTTTGCAACACCGATGGCGTATGATACCTGAACCAAAATTTCGTCGGCTACGCCAGCAGCCACTAAGTTTTTAGCGATATGGCGTGTAGCGTAAGCTGCACTTCTATCTACTTTACTTGGATCTTTACCAGAGAAAGCACCACCGCCATGTGCGCCTTTACCACCGTAAGTATCAACAATAATTTTTCTTCCGGTTAAACCAGTATCGCCATGTGGGCCACCAATTACAAATTTACCGGTTGGGTTAATGTGGTATTCAATTTTATCATTAAATAAATGTGCGTATGCAGTATTACTTTTGATAATTCTTGGGATTAGGATATTCACTAAATCAGTTTTGATTTTAGCCAGCATTGTTGCCTCTTCATCAAAATCGTCATGTTGTGTAGAAATTACAATCGCATCGATACGTACTGGTTTATTGTTATCGTTGTACTCTAAAGTAACCTGGCTTTTTGCATCTGGGCGTAAATAAGTGATTTCGTTATTTTCGCGGCGCAGAACAGCAAGTTCCTGTAATAATTTATGAGAGAGGTTTAATGCCAAAGGCATATAATCTTCCGTTTCGTTGGTAGCGTATCCAAACATCATACCTTGATCGCCGGCACCTTGTTCTTCTTTGTTGCTTCTATCTACACCTTGATTAATATCCTGAGATTGCTCGTGTATTGCTGATAAAATACCACAAGAGTTGGCCTCAAACATATATTCGCTTTTGGTGTAGCCAATTTTCTTGATTACATCGCGGGCAATCTGTTGTACATCTAAATATGTTTTAGATTTTACCTCACCAGCCAAAATAACCTGACCAGTAGTTACCAAAGTTTCGCAAGCAACCTTTGATTCTGGATCGAAAGCTAAGAAGTTATCAATTAATGCATCCGAAATTTGATCGGCGATTTTATCTGGGTGGCCTTCAGAAACAGATTCTGATGTAAATAAATATGACATTTATTAAATAAATTAATGGTAAATAAACAAATTAATACTTGCCAAACCCCTTGGAAACAGGTGTTTAAATGATTGAAAGGAGGCATTAGCAATTTTTTTAAGTGGTTGCAATCCGGTCCCGAGGTGTCGGGATAGCAAATCAATCCACTTTTTTACTGGTGCAAAATTAGCATATTTTCTTTATTTCAAAAATTATAGATTATTTTGTGCATTCATTCTTACACTTTGCACACAAAGATCAATATCCTTTTTATTATAAACCCTATCTCTGGTGGGCGAGGGAAATTACGCATCCCTGATTTTATTGATCAATACCTGGATAAGAAAAAGTTTAACCCAAACTTTGTTTTTAGCGAATATGTTGGTCATGCCGGCGAATTAGCAGACGAAGCCGCGACTAAAAATTTCGATGTAATTGTTGCTGCAGGTGGCGATGGCACCATTAACGAGGTAGCAAGTAAGGTATTAAAACACAAAAAGATTTTGGGGATTTTACCGCTTGGATCAGGAAACGGCCTCGCCAGGTTTTTAAGAATATCGAAAAATTTAAGGTATGCACTTTCCCTGATCAATAATTTTAAGGTTGATGAGATTGATACGGCCGAGTTTAATAATAAATGTTTTTTTAATCTGGCCGGTATGGGTTTCGACGCCCATTTGAGCGCTGTTTTCTCGAAAGATAAAAAACGCGGACTATCAGGTTATGTAAAGCTGGGCTTTAAGGAGGTTTTTAATTATAAAGCACAAACTTATTTGTTAAATATTGATGGTGCTCAATATACCAGAAAAGCTTTTGCCATTAGCATTGCCAATTCATCGCAGTATGGCAACGATGTTTATATCGCACCAAATGCTTCGGTAAAAGATGGCTTGCTTGATGTTTGCATTATTAAACCTTTTCCGATAATAAAATTGCCATTATTAGGTTATGTAATGTTAAGGGGGAAGGCCGAAACATCAGATATGATTGAAATTATTAAAGGCAAAAACATTAAAATTACCAGAGAAAAAGCTGGCGCAGTGCATGTAGATGGCGAACCCTTACAAATGGGAACAGAGATACACGCGGTAGTAAATCCACTCTCGCTCAAAGTAATTGTTCCTTGAGCGTGGCGCAAAGCGTGAGGCGGTTGGCGTTAGTTCCTGATCAAATAGATTGCTTCGGCACGCTCAAGTCTGGCGCCGCAACGAATTGTTGGGTTATGCACCCAAACTAATGAACCAATGGCCAGTGAAATAATGAACTTTTATAAAACATGAAACCAAAGAAAAATAGTTTAAGTGATCTTGGTGGAATTATGTATTCTACCAATCCAGAATTCGAATACGAAGAAGAAGTTGATGATACCGTTACTTCGCCAAACAATCAACAGGATTTAAGGGTAATGCTCGATAAAAAAAACCGTGGTGGTAAGGCGGTAACCTTAATTACCGGTTTTAGAGGGCGTACTGAAGATTTAGAAGTATTGGGCAAAATGCTTAAAACCAAATGTGGTGTAGGTGGCTCAGTTAAAGATGGCGAAATCATGATCCAGGGCGATGTGCGCGATAAAGTAATGGGCATCCTTCAGAAAGATGGCTATAAAGCAAAAAAAGCCGGGGGATAACAGAAAAAGCGGTCATCCTGAGTGCAACGAAGGATCTTTTTGGGTACTCATCGCGAGCATGAAAGACTGCTTCGGCGGCTGAAAAAGCCTTCTCGCAATGACGACCATCGTAAAATACTAAAAGTCTACCCATCAATCCTCATCGCAAACCGACTTATTCTCAATGTTGATTTTAAATGAATAGCACAACACTACTTTCGTTGAACATTTAAATCAATCAACATGAAACAGTTATTATTTTTACTCTTTTTTATTATTTTTCTAGGCCTGCAAGTTGTCCATGCTGCAACTATTGGTGGACCCGAAATAATTCTTCTCATTATGGTGGGCTTTATCTCAATCGCCGTAATGATCAGTTTTGTTTTCTTATGTCTATATTTATTTAAGAGATCTAAGCGGATAGAAAATGAAAAATAGGATAATTTTCGGGTTAACTTTTATTCTTGTGTATGGCATACAGGCTACTCATGCTGCGATGTTAGGTGCACCCGAAATAATTATGCTTTTGGTAGCAGGCCTTGTCTTTTTAGGATTTTTTGGTGGCATTTTTATGCTGATCTACTTTTTGATTAAAAAAAACCGGAGTACATCACCAAGCGCTGCTCCGAATACAGTAGCCATAAATTTTGCCCCTCCGCTTGCTTTTCAAAACCCTGCAATTGAAGAAAGAATCGACAAGAAGGAAGCGGTTAAAGGAAATACCAGGATAGCGCTGCCTCAACAGAATGAAATTAGATATGTTGGTATCGAAGAAATCATCAGGTGCGAGGCAGATAACAATTATACCAACTTCTTTTTTAGCGACGGCGATCAGCTGCTGATTTCGAAATCATTAAAAGAATATTCCGATCTGCTAAAGCCTCACGGTTTTGTGCGGGCACATCAAAGCCATTTGGTTAACCCGAAATTTGTAAAAAGCTGGCTAAAAGAAGATGGGGGGACACTTTTAATGGATAGCGGCGATAAAATTCCGGTGAGTAAGCCGAATCGGGAATTGGTGAAGGAAGTTTTGGGGAAGTAATTTTTCATTCTATAACCACTAAGACACAAAGAACACCAAGACAATTGATTGATTTGCTTTCGAGTGACTTGTTTATTGAAAATAGAAAAACTTCTTTGTGTTCTTGGTGTCATTGTGGTTCATGCCAATATCCACTGGCTTCTTTTAAAAACTCTGTGGTTAATAAACCTTACATTTTTGTACTTTTGCGGCTATGTCAGTTATTAAACCCTCATTAGCAAAAGGTACCCGCGATTTTTCTCCGGTTGAAATGGTAAAACGCAATTTTATTTACGATACCATTAAAACGGTTTTCAGAAAATATGGTTACGCCGAAATCCAGACCCCAAGTTTCGAAAATCTTTCTACTTTGACGGGAAAATATGGTGATGAAGGCGATAAACTGATTTTTAAAATTTTAAACAGCGGCGAATTTCTTAAAGATCCAAAAAAGAAATCTTTCGATTTTGCAGATGAAGATAATAGCAATAAACTGATTCCGCTAATCTCTGAAAAAGCCCTTCGTTACGATTTAACGGTGCCTTTTGCGCGTTACGTAGTGATGCACCAGCACGAGATCACCTTGCCTTTTAAACGTTTTCAGGTACAACCTGTTTGGCGTGCAGACCGCCCACAAAAAGGCAGGTACCGTGAGTTTTATCAGTGCGATGTTGACGTGGTGGGATCTGAAAGTTTACTGAACGAAGCTGAATTTATTTTAATCTACGATGAAGCATTGAGCAAATTGGGTTTGAAAGACTTCAGCGTAAAAATTAACAACAGAAAAATTTTATCAGGTATTGCTGAAATTATTGGTAAGCCAGATTTAATTATAGATATGACTGTTGCCATTGATAAACTGGATAAAATCGGTTTAGATGGCGTAAGTAAAGAATTGTTAGAACGTGGTTTTACAGAAGCTGATTTAGAAAAACTCCGCCCTGTAATTTTGTTGGAAGGTACCAACGAAGAAAAGCTGACTAGTTTGAAAACTGTTTTGGCACAATCAGAAACAGGTTTGAAAGGTGTTGCAGAAATTGAACAGGTTTTGGGATATGTAGAAAGTTTGATTGCTTATGGCTTGCCGTTAACGGCTAAATTAGAGCTAGATATTACTTTAGCCCGTGGCTTAAACTATTATACAGGCTGTATTTTCGAGGTTAAAACCAACGAAGTTGCGATGGGCAGTATTGGTGGCGGTGGCCGTTACGATGATTTAACCGGTATGTTCGGTTTGAAAGATTTAACCGGAGTTGGTGTTTCTTTCGGTGCCGACCGCATTTATGATGTACTTGAAGAACTTAACCTTTTCCCTGCCTCAGCAGAGATTGGAACAAAAGTGTTGATCAGTAATTTTGATGCAGAAGCTGAAAAATATGCTTTGCCAATTGTTCAGCAATTCAGAAATGCAGGGATTTCAGCTGAGTTGTACCCAAGTTCGGCGAAACTAAAAAAACAAATGGCCTATGCCGATGCGAAGAATATCTCTTATGTAATTTTAATCGGTGGCGATGAAATTGCAAGCGGAGAACTTACCTTAAAAGATATGCAAAGCGGTGAGCAGAAAAAACTTACAGTTTTGGGTATTCTGGAGTTGTTGAAATAGTTTTCTAAATTTTACCGCAAAGAACGCAAAGGATTTCGCCAAGAGGCGCAGAGGATCGGTTATGTACCCCGCTTTGTGCACTTTGCGCTTGCCTTCTTTTCCTTTGCGGTTAAGCTAGTCTCCCAATCCGCAGTAAAACCGGGAAATGAACAGCTTTCTCCGCATCATCGCCCCAGGCTTCTTTTAGCTCGGTAAACATATACTCCAATGGGTTGCGTTCATTCACCTTTTTATAATGCTGCAAAGAAGACCAGGTATTTAAATAACCGATCATTTGGTTGAAATTCCAGGTGGTTTTGATCTGAAAATGAGGAGCAACGATCTCTTCAAAGGGAAAGGGGATGGTTTTATAACCTTCTTCAATATAACGGCGTTCGCTGTCCCAATATTTACCCAAAATATCTTCGTAAAGTTTATGTACAGCTTTATCCACTTTTTTATCGATAAACATTAATCCATAACCAATCACCGCGAAAAGGCCATTCGGTTTTAGTGTTCTTTTTACCTCAACATAAAATGCCTCAAAATTAAACCAATGGATGGCCTGTGCCACTGTAATTAAATCAAAACTTTTATCGCCAACGGAAGTCTTTTCTGCAGATTCAACTTTGTAAGTGATATTTGGTAGTTGTAAAGCATTTTTTAATTGATTCTCGCTGATGTCCGTCGCATAAACAGCATCGAAATGTTGGGCCAGTACACGCGCAACCTGACCATTTCCTGTAGCGCAATCCCATGCTGTTTCCTTGTTTTTTACCATATTAAACAGGTAATCATACAATTCTTGCGGATAAGTTGGCCGGTAAATAGCATAATCGGCAGATTGGGTAGAAAAATTATCTTTCATTGCTGTAACGATTGAATTTTGAATGATGGAAGGAGTGGGTGGGGGCGGGATGAAAAACAACTCCGCTCTTTCTTTATAAAATTATCATATTTTTGATTAACAACGGTTATAGATTTAAGTTTCATTCAATCAATATTCAACTTTCAATCATTCTCTATATGGAAAAAGTACTACAACAGAACGAAATTAAGGATGTGGAATATCGGTTAAAATCTATATTTGGCGGTTCGATTGGTAATCTTGTTGAGTGGTACGATTGGTATACCTATTCTGCCTTTGCGCTTTATTTTTCTCCCGCCTTTTTTCCAAATAGCAATCCAACTGCACAATTATTAGATACCGCAGGTATTTTTGCAGTAGGCTTTTTAATGCGGCCTATCGGTGGCTGGCTGTTTGGCAGCATTGCCGATAAACTAGGGCGTAAACGTTCGATGACACTTTCTGTACTCATCATGGCGATAGGCTCATTAATTATCGGTTTAACCCCAGGTTACAAACAGATTGGAATTGCGGCTCCTTTATTACTCATTTTTGCAAGATTGATTCAGGGCTTGAGTACCGGGGGCGAATATGGAACTTCTGCCACTTACCTCAGCGAAATGGCTACCAAAAAACATAGAGGATTTTATTCAAGCTTTCAATATGTAACCCTGATCGGTGGGCAATTATTGGCCTTAGGTATTCAATTAATCTTGCAAAACTGGTTGCTTACACCTGCCGAACTGCATGAATGGGGCTGGCGGATTCCATTTTTTATCGGCGCTATACTTTCTTTCATCGCGCTGTATCTACGGAGACATATCGACGAAACCTCGGCTTTTAAAAGCAAAAACTCCGCAGACAAAAAAGGTGGCATTGCGGTACTGATGAAATATCCAAAGGAAGTTTTTACCGTAGTGGGCTTAACATTGGGCGGAACGATTGCTTTTTATACGTTTAGCACTTATATGCAGAAATTTTTGGTGAATACGGTTCACCTGAGCAAAGAAACCTCAACAACATTATCATTCATTTCTCTGCTGGTTTTTGCCATTATGCAGCCGCTGTTCGGCCTGTTATCTGATAAAATTGGGCGTAAACCTTTATTAATTGGTTTTGGGGTGCTGGGCACTTTATGCACTTATCCCATTTTAACCGGTTTGGCTGGAGAAACCAATACTACTATCATATTCTTGCTGATGATTGGCGCCTTGATTATTGTGAGCGGTTATACGAGTATTAATGCTGTAGTTAAAGCAGAGCTGTTCCCTGCCGAAATAAGGGCTTTGGGCGTAGGTTTACCTTATGCTTTAACTGTTGCCATTTTTGGTGGAACGGCAGAATATTTTGCGTTATGGTTTAAGAATATCGGGCACGAAAATTATTTCTACTGGTATGTAACCGGATGTATTTTAATCTCGTTGATTTTATATACCACCATGAAAGATACCAAACACCATTCGAAGATTGAGGATTAGATTTTTGTGCCAGCTGCCGTCATTTCGAGCGGAGTGCAACGCAGTCGATAAATCTAGCTAGATAGATCTCTCTCCCGAACGTTCGGGACTGTGCTTCAGTCGAGATGACGACTTTTTTCTATATGTCTATCAGTGCTTCCGTGGCAAAAAGCTTAAATAGTTCTCGTTTGTAACCAGGATTATCGAGATCTGCATTTGTAATGCAGGTAAGAAAACTAATGGCGATAAAACCGCCTTTTTCTTTCGTTCCCGTTGCAAATGAGGATGAAAAATTACAATCTCCGTGTCAATCTGTGCTTCCGTGGCAAAAAACTAACGATACATTTATAAATAATTACTCACCTCAATTAAATTCATATCCGGATCGCGGAGGTAAATAGAGATGATTTTCCCATTGGCGCCGGTGCGCTCTACAGGCCCTTCCTCAATTTCGATGCATTTTTCTTTAAGTTCCTGCATCACTTCGCGTAAGGGAAAATCGGTAATAAAACATAGATCGGCTGTTCCTGGCATGGGTTTAAAAGCTTTTGGTTCAAACTCACTTCCATATTGGTGTAGGTTAATTTTCTGATTTCCAAATTTCAAAGCTTTTCTATTCTCGCCAAATTCAATAATTTCCATTCCCAGGGCAAGGCTGTAAAACCTGCAGGTGCTTTCTAAATTGGCAACCGTTAATACAAGGTGATCTAAGTTTTTAATGTCCATAGTAATAAGTTAGAACTAAAGCATCCGTCCTTTTGTTTTAACAACCTGGGATTTATGCTTTCAATATCTGGTTAGTAAATTATCGACAAACAAAATACTCAATTTTTATATATTTACCATTATGCAAAACCTGCCTCCTTTAGCCGAACGTATGCGCCCTCAAAATCTCGATGAATATGTTGGTCAACAGCATTTAGTTGGAGAAGGTGCAGTTTTACGCAAAGCGATCGAAAGCAGTCAGCTCCCCTCCATGATTTTTTGGGGACCTCCAGGTGTGGGTAAAACTACTTTGGCTTATATCATTTCGCAGGCATTAGATCGTCCGTTTTTTAACTTAAGTGCCATTAACAGTGGCGTGAAGGATATCCGTGAGGTAATCGATAGGGCTGCACAGCTGAAGGATAGTTTTTTAGGCCTACCCATTCTGTTTATCGATGAGATTCACCGCTTTAGTAAATCGCAACAAGATAGTTTGTTGGGCGCAGTAGAAAGAGGTTTGGTTACCTTAATTGGCGCAACAACGGAAAATCCGTCTTTCGAGGTGATCTCCGCTTTACTTTCCCGTTGTCAGGTTTATATTTTAAAATCTTTAACCGAAACAGAGTTAGCGGGCTTATTGGAAACAGCCATTAAAAAAGATAACATTCTTTCATCGAAAAATATAACGATAAAAGAGCACGAAGCACTGATCCGTTTGTCGGGCGGTGATGCGCGGAAATTATTAAACGTGCTCGAAATTGCCATTAATGGCATTGGTGGAGATAAAATTGTACTCACCAACGAAAATGTGCTGGCGCATGCACAGCAGAACCTTGCGCTATACGATAAAGCCGGAGAGCAACACTACGACATCATTTCGGCCTTTATTAAATCCATCCGCGGTAGCGATCCCAATGCCGCCGTTTATTGGCTGGCCCGCATGATAGAAGGTGGTGAAGATCCATTATTCATTGCCCGTAGGTTACTGATCTTGTCTTCAGAAGATATTGGTAATGCCAACCCTAATGCGCTGCTTTTGGCCAATAACTGTTTTACTGCAGTAAATGTTATCGGTTATCCGGAGGCACGGATTATTTTATCACAGTGTGTAACCTATCTGGCCAGTTCGCCTAAAAGTAATGCATCTTATGAAGCCATTAACAAAGCACAGGCCTTGGTTAAGCAGACTGGAAATCTGCCAGTGCCTTTGCATATCCGTAATGCACCGACCAAACTGATGAAAAATATCGGTTATGGAAAGGATTACCAATATTCGCACGGATATGAAGGCAATTTTTCACCACAAGAATATTTTCCAGAAGAATTAAGTGGCACAAAACTCTACGATCCAGGAAAAAACCCTGCAGAAGAGAAGTTGCGTGAAAAGCTCAAGCAGAACTGGAAAGACAAATACAAGTATTAGTGTAACATTTTCTGTTGAATGCATACTAATAGATATATTGACTAAAATCAAACACCTAAACTAAATATGCTGAGTACTTTTTTAAGCCATCAAAGAAAATCTTTCTGGCGTTCGCGGAATAAAGGCGGTAGTATTGCTACACAAATCATTATTGGTTTTTTTATGCTTTATTTTCTTGTTGTTGCAGTGGGGATTGGCTTTGGTATGACAATTTTCCTCCCAAAAATTTTCCCCAATCAAACTGTAATGACAAGCTTTAACGGAATAATTTTATATTATTTCGCATTCGATTTTTTGATGCGGTTACAGCTTCAGGACATTCCGACACTGAGCATCATTCCCTATTTGCACCTCAAGATACCCAAGCGTAAGATCATCAATTTTTTAAATGCAAAGGCACTTTTCTCGGCCTTTAATTTATGGCCATTTTTCTTGTTTTTTCCGTTCATATTCATCGAGATATGGAGTGTAGATGGTGCGTTAGTTGCAGTAATGTACATTGTCGCTATCCTCTCCATAATGATATTTAACAACTATTTTATACTATACCTTAAGCGTAAATCGATCACCAATGTATTGTTTACCTTGGTTGGTTTGGTTATAATCGGCGTGTTTGCCGCCTTAGAATATTATAAGGTGATTTCTATCATGGTCGCATCTAACTTTGTTTTTAGCGAGATGGCCGATAAACCTTATTTGGGACTTATCTTTCCAGTTATTGCATCTGTAATTTTTATCCTTAATTCTAATTACCTGCGCAGAAATCTTTATGTAGAAGAATTAGGTTCGAAACAGGAGAAGAAAGTAAGTACTGATTATGCTTTTTTAAACCGATTTGGGAAAGCCGGCGAATTGGCTGCACTAGAACTCAAATTAATTTTAAGGCACAAACGGCCGCGATACTCGGTATTTATGGGGCTATTCTTCTTATTATATGGATACCTCTTTTATAAGGCTCCTTATATTGCAGCAGATTCTTTTAGTAAGATGATTTTTGCGGCAATTTTTATGACAGGTTTTTCTGTACTCAGTTATGGCCAGTTTATGTTTGCGTGGCAAAGTTCACATTTTGATGGTTTACTCATAAATAAAATCGACTTTAAAGATTACATCAAAGGCAAGTTTTTGCTCTTTACTATAATGTGTACCATAACAACTATTTTAGCCAGTTTTTATGGCTTTTTAAGTCCAAAACTTTTATTATTACACTTAGCGGCTTATCTGTATAACATTGGCTTCTGTACAGTTCTGGTTTTGTATTTAGCCACTTTTAATTACAAACGGATCGATATCACAAGAAGTGCGAGTTTTAATTTTCAGGGCATGGGGGCTACCCAATGGATCTTAATGATCCCTTTTATACTTATTCCCTATCTTGTTTATTTGCCTTTTGGTTATTTAAACAGGCCTTACCTGGGTTTAATGACCATCGGCTTTTTTGGCCTTATCATGTTATTCATGCGGGCTTACTGGGTTAACTATATTGCAAAAAGATTAGAACTACAACGTTATAAAATAGCCGAAGGCTTTAGAGAATAATTATGATTTTAGAAGTTAAGAATTTACAAAAAGTTTATGGCGATAAAACCGTTGTAAACATCGAAGATTTACAGATTGCTGCAGGCGAAACCGTTGGATTGGTTGGGAATAATGGCGCTGGTAAAACCACTTTCTTCCGAATGCTTTTAGATCTGATCCGCCCTACCAATGGCCAGGTTTTATCAAAAGGTGAAAATGTAATGCAAAGCGATAATTGGAAAAATTATACAGCATCGTTTTTGGATGAAGGTTTTCTGATCGATTACCTAACTCCAGAGGAGTATTTCATTTTTATTGGCAGTTTGCATAATTTAAGTGTGGCTGACGTTTCTGCCTACCTAAACCAATATGGCGAGTTTTTTAATGGCGAAATATTAAACAGTGGAAAATACATCCGCGATTTTAGCAAAGGAAATCAGAATAAAGTAGGAATTGCGGCTGCCCTGATGCAGAAGCCAGAAATCTTAATTTTAGATGAGCCTTTTGCCAACCTCGATCCAACCACGCAGATCCGTTTAAAGAAATTGTTGAAAGAGCAAACAGGCAACATGACTACCTTTATCTCCAGTCACGATTTAAATCACGTTACCGACGTTTGTAACCGGATCATTTTGGTTGAAAAAGGGCAGGTAATTAAAGATTTTAAAACAGATGAAAATACATTGAAAGAATTGGAGAGTTATTTCTCTGCTTAGTTTTTGTACTAAGAATGATACATTATCGAAGAGTCTCCGTTATTCGGGACTCTTTTTTTTGTGCGTATGATTTTTATTTAGGGTAAAATCTGGGCAAAACAGACTGAAAATACAGTTCGTTAACTTTTTGGCATTGTGTTTGAATATAACGAGTAGAAATTATAAATCTAGATTATTATGAGTATTTCAAAAGTAAGAATAGCGACATTAAGTATAGGGTTAGCAGTAGGGTCGATGGCATTCCAAAGTTGTGATAGTTTAACTAAAACACAAAAAGGAGCTGGTATTGGTGCTGCAGCTGGTGGTGTTATTGGTGCATTGATCGGTAAAAAAGCCGGTAATACAGCAGTTGGCGCCTTGATTGGTGGTGCTATTGGCGGTACAGCGGGAGCTTTTATCGGCCGTAGAATGGACAGACAGGCAGCTGAAATTCAGAAAGCTATTCCTAATGCAGAAGTTATTCGTGAAGGTGAAGGAATTATTGTAAAATTCGACAGTGGTATTTTATTCGATTTCGATAAAACGGCTTTAAAAGATGCAGCTAAAACAAATATTCAGAGTTTAGCTTCTTCATTAAATCAATATCCTGATACTGATATCAAAATTATCGGTCATACCGATAGTCGTGGTACCGAACAATATAACATGGGCTTATCAGAAAGAAGAGCAGCAGCAGTTAAAGCTTATGCCGTTTCTCAAGGTGTACCTTCAACAAGGTTAGTTACCATTGGTAAAGGTTTTGCTGAGCCAATTGCCGATAATGAAACTGATGCAGGTCGTGCAGCTAACCGTCGTGTAGAGATTGTAATCGTTGCTAATGATGCATTAAAAGCAACAGCACAGAAACAAGGATAATATTGCAATTTTCCTCTACCTATGAGGTCATTATAAATGCAGCCCCAGTGTACATTCACTGGGGTTTTTTCTTGCAGAGTTAGTTGCAGTGTCGGATGTTACCATCTGACACCAGATAATAAATTAGCCTGTTTTTTTGAAAATCAGGTTCCTGTGTATATCGGTTCCGAAAGTCCTGCTATCCACTTCAAGCCTCCACTTCGTTACGGGCTTTCCGTTTCTATCAGGTTTAGTTAACTTAGGTTTGGTGCTGGGAAGACCAAACTTCGGAAGTTTTCTAACCGCCCTGCAACCCTAAATAGCTGCAAGAAAGGAATGGTTTAAACAGGATCAGATAGCTATCGGATGAGGCGACATCCTTCCGATCCTGATTCTTCATCGGATTGGAAGATATAGCGAAAAGCCCGACTAACTTAAATAGATGTAATGGCCTTGCTTTCCAAAACCTTGAAATAAATCTTTGAATAGATCCGTGTCGGATGGTAACATGCAACACCACGATGATGTTATGAAATCTGTCAGATGGTAACATCTGACAGCACTATAGATTTACGAATAAATATCTTCGAAATAACTTACCACGAGCGATTTCATCAGCATTTCCTGCTCGAGCATGGTATAGGGAGGTATTGCTTTAATTAATTTCCAATGTGGCCAGCCATCCTGATCTAAGCCCTCAAGCTCATAAAAGCCCATTTCGCTCAATAAACGGCAGGTAGCAATGTGCATCAGCTCCTCTTTTTGGCGTTTACTGTATTTTTTTGGCCCTTTGCCCAATTCCTGAACGCCAATTAGAAAAAGCATTACTTTTAAATCAGGAAAATCAGAATCAAATTCCTTCGAAATCTTTTCCTGTAAAACTTTCCACTTGGCATTAATCTCCGACGGCTTCATATCTTGCAAAGATAAGGTAAAAAGGTGTAAGCCCTAAGTAAAAGCTTTGCTGTTTTAACATTAAAGCTTGAATCGTAATTGTATTTTTAGCTACATTTATATCCTATGGATACGAATATCAATAAAACTATTAATGCCGGTTTATTAGCCTATGGCATGTCGGGGAAGGTTTTCCATGCTCCTTTTTTACAGGCACATAATGGGTTCAATTTAAAAGCTATAGTAGAACGCAGTCATAAAAATGCAGTTAATGATTACCCAAATATTACAAGTTATAATAGTGTTGAGGAGCTTTTAAATGATACCGAAATAGAATTGGTTGTTATTAATACGCCCAATAATCTTCATTATGAGCATTCGAAAACGGCATTAACCAAGCATAAACATATTCTGGTTGAAAAACCATTTACGGCAACAGCTGCGCAGGCAAAGGAACTTTTTGAACTTGCCGATAGTGTAGGGAAACAAATCTTTTTCTACCAGAACCGCCGTTGGGACAGTGATTTTACCTCGGTTAAAAAAGTAATAGAAAGCGGCAAATTAGGCAAATTGAACGAAATGCACCTGCGTTACGATCGCTACCGTAATGTAATTGGGCCGAAGGCATTTAAAGAAAACCCGGTAGAGGCCAGTGGACTTTTATACGATTTGGGCCCGCACTTGTTAGACCAGGTAATCTGCCTGTTTGGCAAACCATTGAATTACCATAAAATTCTAGGTAAAAATAGGGTAGATACTTTGGTCGACGATTATTTCTCGATCCAACTGAGTTACCCTAATAGTTTGTACGTTTTTGTTACTTCGAGCATGTTGGTGGTAAATCCACAGGCAGGATTTGTTTTACATGGCGTAAATGGAAGTTTTATTAAACAAAGAACCGATATTCAGGAAGAACAGTTGCTGGCGGGGATGAAATTAACCGATCCGGGCTACGGTGTTGAGTCCGCAAGTAAAGATGGTTTATTAACAACCATTGATGCTGAAGGCCATAAAACTGAGGAGACAATTCCATCAGAAGTAGGCAGTTATTTACCGCTTTTCGAAGCCGTTTATCAAGCCATAAATAATAATAAACCTTATCCGGTTACACGCGAGGACGTTTTGATCCAATTAGAAATTATCGAAAGCTAATATAAACCATCATCCAATCTGTGTAATCCCCTAATCTGTGTAATCCCATTTATGAACTCGCTTCCACTTGCCTACTTAATTCCTATTTTTCTAATTGCCCTTTATCTCATCCTTAAAAAAAAGAAGGCTACTGTTGAGCCTTTAACGGATGTAGACAAAAAGATACTGGATGATTATGTAGGGTATTACCATAATCTCGATTCGACCGATAAGCTGAAGTTCGAGCAAAAAGTGGCCGCATTTTTCAGTACGGTTAAGATAGAAGCGGTGGGTTTAGAAATGACAACATTAGACGAGTTGCTGATTGCCTCGAGCGCAGTTATCCCCATTTTTGGTTTTGACGATTGGCAATACAAAAACTTAACCAGCGTTTTATTGTATCCGGATACTTTTAATAAAGATTTCCAGTTTGAAGGTGGCGAAAGGAATATTATGGGTATGGTAGGGACGGGTTATATGAATGGACAGATGATTTTATCACGCTCGGCCTTGCGACATGGTTTTTCTAAAAGTGCAGGGAAAGAAAATACGGCTATACACGAATTTGTGCACCTTTTGGATAAATCTGACGGCGCAACAGATGGTGTTCCAGAGAATTTAATTGCACATGAATATACTTTGCCTTGGATTAAGATGATGCATGAAGAAATGGAGAAAATTGAAGACAATAAATCAGATATTAATCCATATGCCATCACCAGTCAGGCTGAATTTTTTGCTGTGGTTTCTGAATATTTCTTTGAAAAACCTGAACAGTTAAGGGATAAACATCCGGAATTATATTTTCAGTTAAGCCGCATTTTTGCGCAACAGCCTGCAGGTTAAAATGGTCAATTATCAAATGAAAATATTTGTAACAGTCATCTTGAGCCTGGTCTCTATAAGTGCCTTTGCGCAGAAAAGCTATGTGTTAAGACAAAATTATCCAACGGGCTATAAGTACGATTTTACGCTCACTTCCGAACAAATTATCAACCAGAAAATTGCTGGCCGCGACGTACATTTAACCCAAAGCATAGGAACAGATTATACTTTTGATATTACCGAAGGCCATAGTGGCGAGAAGGATGTGAAAGTAACTTACAACAGAATTTTCATGAAATCGGTTGCGATGGGTAATACCATGACCCTTAATTCTGATGATCAGGATAGTACCAAAAAGAATCCCTTTAGCGGTTTAAAAGGAGCGTCTTTTTATATGACTGTAACCCCTAATGGTGGCATTAAAACCGTTGCTGGTATAGATAAAATGCTCGATAATATGGCAGCAAAGATGACTAAGGACACCAGTCAGGTTAAACAGATTAAAAATGCTTTAAGTAAACAATTTAGCAACGAGGTGGTGAAACAAACGATGGAATCGTCATTTAAAATTTACCCTGATAAACCTGTTAAAATAGGCGACAACTGGACCGTTGATACCAAAATGCAGATGAGTATGCCAATTGAAACAATTACACAATACACATTGAAAGAGGTAAAAGATGGAATTGCGATACTAGGAGTAAAAGGCACATTGGTATCAAAAGGAAATTTTGAAGTGATGGGCAACAAAATGGAAACTGATTTACAAGGAACCAACTCTGGAGAAACCTCAGTTGATATGAAAACCGGAATTGTACTTAACAGCCACCTCCGTGTTGAACTGTATGGTAAAATGAAATCGATGGGGCAGGATATCGATTTCGAAATGCAGGGCATTAATAAAATTGTAGGAAAAGAGGTTGATTAGGTTTAGCGTTGTCGTCATTCCCAACTTGATTGGGAATCTTAATGCTTTATAACGGCGCTTATCATAAGCTTTAGGATTAGCTTCGCTGAGCACTCAGTGGTTCCAGCATGCGCGAGAATGGCGATTACTCAGCGTATTTACATTACAAACTACCTGTCAAAGCTACCAGAAATTCCGTCGGAATTTCGATATGCGGAATATGTCCGCAGGCATCAAATTCGATAATTTTAGCGCCGATAATTTTGGCTGCAGTCTGCTTTCCTAAAAGTTTGTACTGACCATGTAAGGCCTGTTGATCAGGCGTAAGCAATCCTTTGCCGACGATTGTTTTGTCTTCTTTACCAATAAACAAAACAGTAGGAACCTTTAAATTCTGAAATTCGTAGACCACAGGTTGTTCATAAATCATGGTATAAGTTAGTGCGGCCACTTTAGCCCAGCGCGGGTAATCAGCACTATTGGTTACGCCTCCGGCAATACTCACCAGGTATTCGTATTCGGGTTTCCAATATGTAAAGTAAGAGCCCTGGTAATACTTCCGTACGCTCTCAGCTGTGGTTTTAAGTTCCGTTTGGTACTGTTGTGCAGTGGTGATATATGGAATGAAAGTTTTATAATCTTCGAGCCCGATCGGGTTTTCGAGCAAGAGTTTTTCAGTTGTTTCTGGGTACATCAAAGCAAAACGCGTAGCCAGCATACCGCCCATACTATGACCTAAAACTACGGTTTTTTGAACGCCTAAGGTATCTAGAAGCCTTTTATTCCAGGTAGCCATTTGGTGGAAACTATAATGGATAAATGCTTTAGATGATTTACCAAAACCAATTTGATCAGGTACAATAACCCGGTAACCGATGTTGGTTAAGGCTTTAATTACATTGCCCCAGTAATAACCTCCAAAATTTTTTCCATGGAAAAGGATGGCTGTTTTTCCATTGGCTGCTGCGGTTGGCGCAACATCCATATAGGCCATTTTAATATCCTGCCCTTCGGTATTGATAGGAAAATATTTAACCGGATATGGGTATTTAACGTTATCAAGGGTAATAGATAGGGTGTCTATTTTTTGTGCATTTACATGGCTAAAAACGAACAGGCTGAGGGCAAATAAAAGAAAAAATCTCTTCATAATGGGGTAATGATGTAAAACTAAAAAGCTAATTGGCCCAAGTTAAACTTTTGCCAATTAGATAGCTTAAAAATCATGCCCTTTTTACAACATGAGGAATAAAAGGTGGTTGTAAATACATTAAATCGTAAAAAATGGGCGTATCATAAATATAGAGTTGTGATCCTGAGCTTGTCGAAGGAACTGTTTAAGTACTTTTGAGCAAACGTTTCGACAAGCTCAACGTCACAGACTTGAATTTAAATTTATGATACAGCCTTATAAATTATTTCTTAAACAGCTGTTTAAGCAGAGGTGTTGGAATCTGCAGGGTTGTAGCATCAGAAAAATCGCCAGTGAAGGTTTTCACTTTAACGTTTTGCAATTTTACGCTCGATGTATCCGTCGTTTTAATATTCAGGTTATCAAAGGGGAATTCTTTGTTGTCATCTATATTCCCAATTTCAATTTCTGAGTTATTCGCCGTAACATATAGGTCTTTAAAAGCATTGATAACACCGCTAAACTTTGTTTTATTTAGATTAAGGTAGAGCTTTCCAATCTTCGTTGGATTAATTACACTTGTCACTTTTCCTTTTGTATCGTTGTAGGTAATGTCGCCTGTTAGGAATAACATTTCGCTATGATCAACATTTAACTTTATAGAATCTGAATGGGCGCTAAATTCAAAAATATTCGAATTTGTAACTGAAGCCTCGTTAATGTTAGGACAATATATAACCAAGACAATTTTTTCGGCGTCGTTGTCATTAGTTTGATTCTTAACGGTAATCTGCAGCACTCCGTTAGCATCCACTTCAAATTTTAAATCGTTTTTAAACTTTTCAGGAACTTTAAGTCCATACCGCTTATCTTCTTTTACATAAATCTGTACACTAAAACGCTTGGCATCTTTTATCTGTATGGCTTTAAATGGCGTTTGTAAGGGAATAGTTATCCTGCCTTTCGATTTTTGATCAAAAGCTTCGTTATTGATTTCTTGTGTTCCAAAATAAGTGTCCTCTATTCCCCTTTCCCTATAGTTTAGCTTTATATTGATCGCGACAACCACAATTGGTATGACGATGAGTAGCGCCGCAAGGCTGATTAATAATTTATTACTTGTTTTCATATCGTTAAGCGTTAAAGTTCTCTTTTACAAATGTTTTATATTGATTTTCCAATTCATCAAAACCAATATTAAGGAGGTAAATATTCCTGAAAACCACAGGTAGATCAGCTATAATGAACTGCTGTTTTCTATAGTTTCTTACATTATCTATTGCCGCCTCATCTACAAAAAAGCCAATTCCTCTTTTATTGTTAATGATGTTCTTGTTTTGTAGCAGTTCATAAGTACGCATTACTGTATTTGGGTTAACCTCAAGTTCAACCGCTAATTCCCTAACTGAGGGTACTTTTTCTTCGGCTTTCCATTTCCCCAACAAAATGTGTTCGCAAACATATTCTGCTATTTGAAGGTATATCGCCTTGTTATCTCTAAATTCCATGTCTACTATGCCGTTAAGTTTAAACTTCTTTTTCTTTAAGACGGATGTAGGTAATCGCCCACACGATAATGGTGATGATGCTTGTTATCAATAAAATTGTCCACAGAATCAAATCATTATCACTTTTCCCGTAATGGTAGGGAACCTTCCCTTCCATTACCCACCTCGAAAATTTAACCATCAGGTAAGATGCAAGGCCGATAAAAACCATTACAGATAGTGCTGTTTTGATGTAATGAAAGCGGTTGAAATACACGGATCCTAAAAGGAATATGCTTGTAATAAGAAAGGGAAAGGCAAAAAAGTAGCTGCAATACTTCCTGTAACCTTCATCATTAAAGACCTGATAAGTAATCGTTTCAACTTCTCTAACAGCCCCGTTTTTTGGCAAGAGGCCTCTAAAGGCAGCAAGGTGACCGTTCAGGTATTTTACAAAGGCCAAATCTGTTAAATAAAAGATTAATAGATAGCTAAACAAACTTATTATTGCAGTGTAAACTACACCTGCCAGAAATTTTTCGAATACTGAAGCGGGTGTCATCAGTTCTAAAATGGCCCTTGATTTCTGCCCCAGAATATTAAAATAGCTACTTGCTACGATGCTGATAAAAACAAATCCCAAAATCAGGAAAAGAGGGTAGCGGAAACGCATATCAAGGTTGCCGTCATAGTCAAAATTATTGTCTTTAAGTGGTGAGGGTATATTGTAGCTATAAAATCCAACTACAATTCCCAATAACACCACTAGACTGATGAGGTAAATTTTCCCAAAATCGAGCCACTGTCTTTTAAGCAATAAGCCAAATCGATTAATATTAAATGTGTTGTTCATCGCTTAACTGAATAAAGGTTTAAATTTGATTTTTTCGGCAAGTATGGCATTGAAAAGAAGTTCCATATCTAATTTGCTTTCTTCCTGGTGATAGTTTGGCATAACGGCATTATAACCAGAAAGTGATGCCTCCGCATAAATGATGCTGTCATCAATTTCCTTAACCTTTTTGAAGATTAACTTTGCTGTAATTTCTTCTACTGAAGCTTTAAGCGCAACGTCATTTTCGTCAAGCATAATCACCGTGTCGATCAGGTTATCCAGATCCCTTACCTGATGGGTAGAAATGATAATGCAGCGTTCATCGGTCATGGCTGAAGCCATAATTTTTCTGAACTGAGCTTTAGAAGGAATGTCTAATCCATTTGTAGGTTCGTCCATAATTACTAGTTTGGCTTGTGTTGCAAGTCCGAAAGCGATAATTACCTTTTTCTTTTGTCCGTAGCTCATGTTTATGAGCTTCTGTTCAACCGGAATATCGAATTCTTTTATCAGATCAGTAAAATAATTGTGATCAAAATTTTTGTAAAATGGTGCGTTTGCTTTTAAATAGGCATCTATTTTTACTGAAGGCAAATAAAACTCTTCTGGTATAAAACAGATCTGCTCTAACAGTGCAGGTTGTCTTTTGGCGGGGTTAAAGCCCATTACATCCAATGTGCCGCTTTGTGCATACACCAAACCGGCCAGGTTTTTTAATAAGCTCGATTTACCGGCTCCATTTTTTCCAAGCAAACCGTAAATATGGCCATTGCTTAACCGCATGCTCATATTTTTAAATAATGGCTTATGCTTGCTGTAGCCAAAATTAAGATTGTTAATATTGATCATATCTACTGTATTAGTTAAATAATACACTAATGTATGATGTTGTCTGGTTATCTCCAAATTATTTCGAAAAAAGTTTAGCGCTAAGCGAATAGGGTGCTAGCGTTTTCACGCCGGTCGCTCCGTGTACTACGCCACAGGAAGGTAAAATATCAGTCTAATAATTGTTGCATTAAAACATCCTCAATATGGAGATTGTATGTTTGTAGTATATCGATATATTATGGATACAAAATGGGCATATTTACTTAGCCGCTTGGCAATAGGATTGAGTTTTTTGGGGCATGGCTTAGTGCGTTTGCCTAAGCTTGCTGGTTTTAGCCATTGGATGGTAGGGCAATTTTCTAAATCATATTTACCGGATGCATTGGTCATCCCCTTTAGTTATATTTTGCCATTTGCCGAATTCATAGCAGGGTTAATGATTATATTGGGATTATTTACAAGGCAAGGATTATTACTTGCGGGGGTAATTTCTTTAGTGCTGATTTTCGGAACAACAGTAATTGAGAATTGGGAGGCGCTGCCTTCTCAACTTGTGCATGTGGCATTTTTATCGGTCCTACTTGCTTACTTGCCGTATAATAGTTATGCGGTTGATAAAATCATTAAAAAATAATTATGGAATACAGAAAAATAGGAAACTCAGATTTAGAACTTTCAGTAATCACTTTTGGCGCCTGGGCGGCCGGCGGATGGATGTGGGGAAGTACAGATAGAAACGATGCGATTAATGCAATTAAAGCAGGTTACGATTTAGGGGTTACATCAATCGATACCGCTCCAATTTATGGTCAGGGCGATAGTGAAGAAATTGTGGGCGATGCAATAAAAGGTATCTCGCGCGATAAATTACAACTGGTAACAAAATTCGGAATGCGTTGGGATCTGGCCAAAGGCGATTTCGGCTTTAAGAGTAAAAATAACGATGGGAAGGAAATCGATATCTATAAATACGCAGGTAAAGAGAGCGTAATTTATGAATGTGAACAATCCTTAAAACGTCTGGGTACCGATTATATCGATCTTTACCAGATCCACTGGCCAGATGTAACCACACCGATCGGCGAAACTTTCGAAGCAGTGAACAAGTTAATTGAACAGGGTAAAGTTCGTTATGCGGGCGTATGCAATTATAATGTAGCACAATTAAAAGAAGCAGATCAAACTTTAGAAATTATTTCTAATCAGATTCCATTTAGTATGGTAAACCGTGGTGTAGAAGATGAAATTGTTCCTTTTTGCATCGAAAAAAATAAATCGGTTTTGGCTTATAGTCCGATGGAGCGCGGTTTGTTAACCGGAAAAATGACCGCCGATTATAAATTCGAAGAAGGCGATCACCGTCAGGGGAATAAATTTTTCTTACCAGAAAGCATCGAAAAAACAAATGCATTTTTGACTAAAATAAAACCGTTGGCAGATGAGAAAAATGCTACCCTATCTCAGCTGGTTTTGCGTTGGACGGTTGAACGACCAGGTATTACCATTGCGTTGGTTGGCGCCAGAAATGAAAAACAAGCCGTTCAGAATGCTGAGGCTATAAACGTAAAATTAAACGCTGAAGAGATTCAGTTTATCAATAGCGAATTAGCGCACGCAGGTTTTTAATTGTAATATTAACCACAGAGCAAACGGAGTTTTTTACAGAGAAAGCATTCGGTGTGCTCTGTGTATTTCTCTGTGCCCTTCGTGTTTAAAATATTAAAAAGATATGTCTAAATTATTTTCTCCTTTTACCATAAAGGATGTAACCTTAAAAAATAGAATTGTTATTTCGCCAATGTGCCAGTATTCGGCTATTGATGGTTTTGCAACCGATTGGCATTTGGTGCATTTAGGAAGCCGTGCCGTTGGTGGTGCAGGTTTAATTATCCAGGAAGCTTCTGCTGTAACTGCCAATGGAAGAATTACCTACGCCGATTTGGGCATCTGGAAAGATGAACATGTAGCTAAATTAAAACAGATTGTTTCGTTTATCCATGATAATGGGGCAATTGCAGGCATTCAACTGGCACATGCAGGTAGAAAAGCCAGTTGTGAAGTGCCCTGGAAAGGTGGCGAACAAATTGCTGCTGGTGAAAATAGCTGGAAACCAGTTGCGCCATCTCCGATTTCTTTTAAGCCGGGACAGGTTGAACCACATGAATTAACGATATCAGAGATTCAGGATATTGTTTTTGCTTTCCGGGCAGCTGCTAAACGTGCATTGGCTGCAGGCTATAAAGTTGTAGAAATACATGCTGCGCATGGTTATTTACTGCATCAGTTTTTTAGTCCGCTGAGCAATAAACGTACAGATGTTTATGGCGGAAGTTTCGAAAACCGTATTCGTTTGGTAATCGATGTGGTTGAGGCTGTACAATCGGTATGGCCAGAAAACTTGCCTTTATTTGTTCGCATTTCTGCAACTGATTGGACTGAAGGTGGCTGGAACGAGAATGACTCGTTACAATTGGCAGCGGTGTTAAAAGATCGCGGTGTAGATTTGATTGATACCTCATCGGGCGGGAATGTACCTGATGCATTTATCCCTGCGGGACCAAATTACCAAGTTCCTTTTGCTGATAAGATCAGAAATGAAATTGGCATTTATACAGGTGCAGTAGGCGTGATCGTAGAGGCGAAGCAGGCGGAAGAAATTTTAGAACAAGGCAAAGCCGATTTGATTTTTATTGCCCGCGAATCGTTACGTGATCCTTATTTCCCTACACATGCGGCGCAAGTGCTTGGCGATGATACCGAATGGCCAAACCAGTATGTTAGGGCCAAGAGAGAAATGGTTAAGAAGTAACAGCGATAATAAACCACCATAAATCGTCATTTTGGCTGAAGTTTACCTATTTTTCATCGGTTGCATAACGGATAAATCTTTAATAAACATGGTTCAAAGATCTCTCCACTCCGTGTTGCTCCGGTCGAGATGACGACCTTTCTATTGGAGCCCGTCGATGATAGTGAAATGACGATTAATCTTCTGTATACTTAAACAAAAAGCGGAGTGATCTTCTTGATCAACCCCGCTTTTTTTCTGTAAATGGTATTTAGTGAGTTTTATTTTACCAGCGTAAAAGGAACATACAATCCGAAAGTGATATTTCTACCGGTATTGTAAACACCCAAATTAGGATTTTCCTGATCAAAACGGCCTGGTTTAAATCTGCTTAAAGCATCATAATATTTCTGATCTAACAAGTTGTTGGCCGAAACAGATAGCTTGATCGGCTGTTTGCCCAAATTAAATGTAGCGCCAATACCTGCGTTTAATAGCGTATAACCGCTGGTTGGCGTTTCGAAAACATCATCCACACGTGTTTGTTTAAATGCCGAGTTGATACCAACAGATAGGTAGGCATCATTTGTCCCTTTAAGTTTAGGCTCGAAACGCAGCTCGTTTCTCAAAGTTCCTGCAGGAATAAATGAAAGTGGCCTGTTTAAAGTATTGTTCTGTGCGTGTACGTATCCAAAAGTATTTTCGAAGTGGATGAATGGAACCGGGTGAATGGTTAAGCTGGCTTCTGCTCCATAAAGGTTTGCATTAACCTGCCCGTAACGATAAACTTGGAATAGTGTACCATCAACGTCTCTTTGTTCGCCATTGTTCGAAGCATAAATGTAATTGTGGATGTAGTTATTGTATACACTGGCGCTTGCGCTCACAATTTTTCCCTCATATTCTAAAGCAGCATCAACCTGGTAACTGCGCTCAGGGCTTAAGGCCGAGTTACCTATTTCATATCTAAATGTACCTTCGTGTACGCCGTTTGAGCCTAATTCTGCTGGATTCGGTGCGCGGAATGCAGAACCCACATTGGCTTTAAAGTTCCATTCTTCGTTAAATTGGTGCGTAAAGCCCAATGCGCCACTTACATTGGAAAACTTATTTTTGAAAGGTGCAAAAAGCTCTTCTCCGTCATCAAACAATTGTTTTCCGTTGTTTTTTCTAAAATCGTAACGGGCACCAATACTAAATGTGCTATTTTCCCAGTTTTTCTTCGCATAAGCAAAAGCGCCTAAACCAAAAGTATCATAAGCTGGAATTAAAAATTCTGTTCCTTTATTTTGGCTATGTGCATCATCTACACTTACACCAAAAACAGGCTGCCATCCATTGGTTTCGTGGATGTAGTATTTCACGTCTGCGTTGTAAGTTTTAAGATCGAAGAATAAGGCAGGATCTGGTCCATCTAATTCACGGCGTTGGTTTTGCTGATAGCCAAAATCAGCTTTCAAATTACCGTTACCGATAATGAAATTGTTGTTCAATGCAATTTTAAAGTGGCGGATATCCTGACGCGGGTATTCTAGAGTACGGTTTTTATAATCATCGTTGGTAAAAGCGCTACCATCTTCTTTTACAAAATTTCCATTGTCATCTAAAGTCGGCTCATAAAAGCCAATGTTGTTATGAAAGTTAGAAACATTTAAGTGGGTATAACCCCAGCTTTTATTTAAACCTACCATACCACTTAAATCGGTTTCGTTAAAGCCCGAATTAGGGAAGTAACCTGTTGGTGTTTTAAAAGAATAAGCATTTTTATACGTTCCACGGGCTCTCCAAACAAACCCGTTTTCGTTACCATTTAACATTAACGAGTTAGCGGTAAGGCCATTATTTGTAGAGTAATTGGTAATAAATTCACCTTTAATCTGCCCTTCGGGTGCGGTACTTGGCTCTAATAGGTTAATTACGCCACCGAGTGCATCAGAGCCGTACATTAACGATGCTGCGCCACGTAAAACTTCAACGCGGTCTGATTTAAACTGATCAATTTCAATACCGTGCTCATCGCCCCATTGCTGGCCTTGTTGTTTTATCCCATCATCTAAAGTTACAATTCTGTTGTAACCAAGGCCTCTGATTACAGGCTTGGAAATAGATGGACCAGTAGTAATCTGCGATACACCGGGTATTTTAGTCAACGCATCAATTAAATTGGTTGAAGGCTGTAAAAGCTGATCCTTGCCAATTACTGCAGAAGAAGCACTGTTTCTTTTGCTCGTACTGCTGATCAAACTTCCGGTAATTACAATCTCCTTTGTTTCTATTGCAGTAGGTTGTAAAGAAAATTCTAATCCAGCTGCGCTGGCAAAGTTTACCACCTGCGTAGCGGTTTTATAGCCTACATAGTGTACCTCAACTAGATAACTTCCTTTTGAAGGAAGGTTATTCAACGTAAATTCTCCGTCATTGTTGGTTACTGCCGAAACCTTTAAATCAGGGATAAAAATGGTTGCTCCTGGCAACGTTTGTTTGCTGCTGGCATCAATAACCTTACCAGTTATATTCTTCAAAGTGGCAGCAAAAACAGTGCTGCTTAATAATGTATATAGAATTACCAAGCCAATAAGCTGTAATTTTTTCATGTGCTATAGGAAATAAAAATGATAGAAAAACCAAAGCAATAGCATAATGAAGCTAGTTTTAGTTTCTCATATAAATAATTTGATTAAGCGCGTATGCGCTTGAAAAGAAAAAAATTAAGCTAAAGGAGGACCTCTTAAGCAAGTGCGCTTTATTTCGGTAAAGGCATTCTTTAAGGTAGGCTCGGTTTGGCTAAAAATTTTGGCCGATAAGAAGATTCTGTAAATGTGGTGCGTTTGCACATAATTTTTTTCAAAACTAGCATTACAGATTAAACAGGTATCGCCATGGGCCTGCACGTGGCTAACATGTTTACAGTTGACCTCTTTCTGCGCAACCGGAAGAGGGTTGTGGTGGTGAAGTACACTCCAGGGAGTTAAAGCAATAGCAAATACGATCAGCATAAATGCCGATAAGTATTTCTTAAAGTTTTGTCTATGCTTTTTCAACAGGCCAAAAGTAGTAATTCCTAAGCAATTATATATATTTACAAAGTAACATTGTATTTATAGTGTTATGACCTTCGATTTAATCAATGGTTTAACGTAAGAAGGGTGTAAATCTTCTAATAAATTATTGAAGTACCAATTGTGAATCTATTCTCGTTATTATTTATATAAGAAAAGCGGGTAGCTAATGAAATTTATCAGGAAAAATATATTTAACGCGTTATTTGTCATCATCCTTTTGATAATTGTTTTTGTACCTGATGCAAAAGCATTTTTAATTAGGGGATTAATGGAAATTGGTTTTTATTCGCCAAAAGTTGAAAGCCCAAAGGAAAATGCGACGAGTCTAAACGGAATCCAGTTTAAGGATGCAAAAGGAAATGTGATTGATCTTGGCGATTTAAAAGGAAAAGTCATTTTTCTTAATTTCTGGGCAACCTGGTGTCCGCCATGCAGGGCTGAAATGCCTTCGATCAATAAATTGTATGCCCAGTTTAAAGATGATAAAAATGTTGTTTTCATTTTTGCAGATGCAGATGGCGATTTTGTGAAATCGAGCAAGTTCATGGCCGACCATAAATATGCGATGCCGGTTTATAAAGTAGAAAGTGAGATTCCTGAAAAAATATTTGCTGGCGCTTTGCCAACAACAGTTATCTTTGATAAACAGGGCAGATTGTCTTTCAGGCATGAAGGCGTAGCCAATTATGCAGATAAAAAGATTGCCGACTTTCTCGATAAGTTAAAGAACACAAAATAACTTTCTCCAATAACCAAAACATTCCTAATCCTTCCTAAAATTTGAGGTTCAAATGATATTTCCATTTGCAATATACGTAGTTAACTACATATATTTGTTGAATAATATTTAACGATGCAAAACGACTTTAAAATTGAACGGTTAGATAATCAATCCTGTGAAGCGATTATTGGGTTAATTCTGCCCATCCAACAAATAGAATTTAATGTAGATATAGACCTGGCAGCACAGCCGGATTTGTTGGATATAGAAAAAAATTATGATGGCTCAGGCGGTGCTTTTTGGGGTGCAAAACTAAATGGTGAATTGATTGGTACCATTGCCTTAATTGCTGTTCCTGAGCATCAATCGGGGGCAATCAGAAAAATGTTTGTTAAAAAGGAGTTCCGAGGGAAAGATTTGGGTGTTGCGCAAGTTTTATTGAAAACACTTCTAGCCTACTGTGAGGATAATAACCTGAATGAGGTATATTTGGGTACAAAAGACATATTGCAGGCCGCCTGCCGCTTTTATGAACGTAACGGATTTAAATCAGTTGCAATGGAAAATCTGCCGGTTTACTTCCCTCGGATGGCTGTAGACAATGTTTTTTATAGCCTGGATTTAAAATCTCTTTAATGGAACAAAATGTAATTGATGCTTCTGGCTTATTGGCCATTTCTACCCGCTTACAAAGGCTGAGCGATCAGATCCGTAAAGATGGCCTGTTGATTTATAAATCATTCGGAATTGATTTTCAGCCAAAATGGTTTCCTGTACTGTATACTTTGTATAAAAAATCGACGATGAACGTGGTTTCGCTGTCAGATGAAATTGGTTATGCACATCCTTCAACCATCAGTTTGTTAAAAGAATTGGAGAAGGAGAAACTGATCCGGTCTAAAAAAGATAAAGTAGATACCCGTAAACGTTTGGTTGAGCTCACAGAAAAGGGTACAGCACTTCTTTCCACTATGGAGCCTGTTTGGGATGTGATTATTAAAGCCACAGCAGAAATTACGAATACTCAAAATAACTTGATGAAGGCTATAAATGAGGTTGAGGCATCGTTAAAGGAAAAAAGCTTTCTGCAGAGGGCCGAGGTTTATATGAAAAAATGAGTGAAGGATAGAATGACTGAGTGATGGAATGGGGAAAATAATTGAATTAGAGAATGATTGAATGACCGAGAAGGTTAACCAATGATTTTACTATTTTTGCTCCCATGATTTCATTTTTCGAGGCTTCACTTAAGCAACTTTCTATCCACCACACAGGCAATAAATTGCTTGAAGAGTATTACAAATTATCTGATGCCCCTCTAAAAATTGATGATGAATTGTTGGGAAACCTGTTGATGCAGTATTTCTTAAAACCTTTCGAAAAAGTAAATGAAGTCTACCGTTTTTATCATCCTAACGATAACCTGGAGTTGAACGAAGTATTCCATTTCGTTCATGAAATTTTCGAGAACAATGAACTTTTTCACGAAGATTCGCAACAACTGGCCAAACATTTATACGATGTAGCCAACCACCCAAAAATTAAATCTGGCGAGTTGTATGTCGCTTATTTTGAAAAGGTGCAGATAGAAGGCGAGCAATTGGATGTGGTTGGCGTTTTCAAATCTGAAACAAAAGATACTTACCTAAAAGTTTATCCTGAACAGGATGGCTTTAATGTAAGTTACGAGCAAGAAGCCATCAGCATTAATAAATTGGATAAAGGCTGCCTGATTTTTAACGTTGATAAAGAAGAAGGTTACAAAGTTGTGGTGTTGGATCAATCGAAAAGTAGCAACGATTCTGCTGTTTACTGGAAAGATGAATTCTTGAAGCTGAAAATCAGGAACGATAGTTATAACCAAACCAATAATGTTTTAGGGGTTTACAAAAACTTCGTTACGCAGAAACTTGAAGATGATTACGAAATCAGCAAAGCGGATAAAATCGATCTCTTAAACCGCTCGATGAAGTATTTCAAAGAAAAAGAAACCTTTGATATTGAGGAATTCGGTAATGAGGTAATTGGTAATGCCGAAGGGATTGAATCATTCAAAAACTATAAGAAGAATTACGAGCAAGAGTACGAAAGCCCGATTGCTGATAATTTTGAAATCGCTGAATCTGCCGTTAAAAAACAGGCCCGTGCATATAAAAGCGTATTAAAGCTGGATAAGAACTTTCATATCTATATCCATGGCAATAAAGATATGATCGAAAAAGGTTACGACGATGATAAATCGATGAACTTTTACAAGGTGTATTTTAGGGAAGAGGAATAGGTTTTAGTCATGAGTCCATAGTCTTCAGTCATGAGTCCGACTTTGGACTTTGGACTAAGGACCCATGACTAAATCCGCTGTTGTGCCTTTAATGCCAAATACTGGTTAATTACATTAACTGTAAGTTTTTGGGGAGGGGTAAGGATGGCTAAAATGCCGTGTTTGTTGAGTTCCTTAACCATTAGTTTTTTCTCGTAGATAAATTTCTCGGCAATGGTTTTATGGTAAATGCCTTCTACATCTTTTGCAGGTGCTGTGCTTAATTCTTTTAGTTCAGTATTTTCGAAAAATACAACCACCAATAAGTGGTACTTGGCTATTCTTTTTAAATAAGGCAACTGTCTTTGCAGGGCAGACAAACTTTCGAAATTGGTAAAGAAAACCAAAAGACCCCTTTGTTTCACTACTGATCGTACCGCGGAGTATAGTGCCTCAAGATTACTCTCCAGGTATCTTGTTTTTTCTTTGTAAAGCACATTCATGATGCTGCCAAGCTGAGAAGCTTTACGATCTGCTGGTACAACAGCACCGATATTTTCAGATATCGTAATTAAACCTGCTTTATCTTCTTTAAGCATGGCCACTTTCGAAAGTGCAACGGTTGCATTTATAGCGTAGTCGAGTAGGCTTAATCCTTCAAAAGGCATGCGCATTACACGCGATTTATCAATAACGCAATAAATATTCTGCGACTTTTCATCTGTATAGGTATTCACCATTAAGCCACCTTTTCTGGCTGTAGCTTTCCAGTTAATGGTTCGGATATCGTCGCCACCAACATAATTTTTAATCTGGTCAAATTCGCTGCTTTGTCCAATCTTCCTGATCTTTTTAATCCCGAATTCTGTAAGATAGCGTGAAGCGGCCATTAATTCATATTGACCAAGATTAATAAAAGAAGGAAAAACAGGCAGGATCTTGGCGCCATCAAAATTATAACGGCGGTTGATTAAACCCAGAGGTGAACTGATGTACGCCCTAATAAAGCCAAAATCATATTCACCACGTTTCGTTGGTCGCAGGTTGTAGTGGATCGATTTTACTTCAGCAGATTTCAGGTGAAGTTTAAAATCTTTATCCCGAAGTTGAAACTGAAAAGGTACTTCATCAATCACCCTGGCATTTACCCCAAATCCATAACTATTCCTGATTTCGATTTGTATTGGATTTTCATCGCCATTACTCAAACGTTTCGAGGTAATTCTTTTAGCATCAATTCCTTGGGTATTTCGGTATAGAATAAAAATATCGATAAAAAATAAAACAAATATGGCGCCAGTGGCAATTTCAGGGATATCGCCCAGCCAGGCAAAAAAGAACTTCAACAAAAAAAGCACAATGCAGAGGCCTAGAGCTGCAAATAAGCGATCGCTTAGGAATAGATTGTTATAATATTGCTGAAAGAATTTTTTCAATGTTGTTTAATCGGTTAATTGTTTAAACTGGTTAACTGTGCGGCAAATACGACTTCAGACTCCTGACTCAAGACTTCGGACTTATCTTGGTACTTCGATTTTTTTAATAATCTGGTTAACAATGTCGCTTGTAGTTAATCCTTCCATTTCTTTTTCAGGTGATAACAAAATCCTGTGCGCCAATACAGGGCCCGCAACGGCAATAATATCTTCAGGTGTTACAAAATCGCGGTTCTGAATAGCTGCGAAAGCTTTTGCACTGTGTACAATTGCTAAAGATGCCCTTGGTGAAGCGCCCAGATAAAGTGACGAATTGTTGCGGGTTTCATTTACGATTTTGGCGATAAACTCCAGTAATTTTGGTTCTACAAAGAGATTACGGATGATCGCTCTCGCCTCTTGTATCTGTTTAACCGACAATACTGGTTTTATTTCGTTTAATAATGTTTTATTAACTAAAGTGTGCTGAGCCATTAAAATGGCAGTTTCTTCCTTTAGCGAAGGGTATTTAACCTCTATTTTGAATAAAAACCTATCCAATTGTGCTTCAGGTAAGCGATATGTTCCTTCCTGCTCAATCGGGTTCTGTGTGGCCAATACCATAAAAGGCTCATCCATGATATAGGTATGGCCATCTATGGTTACCTGGCGCTCTTCCATTACCTCGAACAAGGCCGATTGGGTTTTTGCCGGTGCACGGTTTATTTCATCAACCAGAATAATATTGCCAAAAATAGGGCCTTTCCTAAATTCGAAATCTCCTGTTTTGGTATTAAAAACCGGGGTTCCTAAAACATCAGACGGCATCAAATCGGGGGTAAATTGAACCCTCGAAAATTGTGCATCAATAGATTTTGCGAGCAACTTTGCGCTCAGCGTTTTGGCTACTCCAGGTACGCCCTCAATTAAGATATGCCCGTCGGCAAGCAAACCAACAATTAAGAAATCAATAACCTGTTTTTGGCCGATAATGATATTTCCAAGTACATTTCTAATTTGATTTACAGCTTCATTTAAGGCGCTTAAATCGGTACGTGGGTTAAACTGTTCTTGTTCCATTGCTTTGCGTATTTTTATAAAACTGTTCTATGCTTTCGTTTAAATTAATCAGTTGGGTATCGCTTAAATCGCCCATTGTTGGCGTTTGGATAAAATGTTTCGTCAGGGTTTTGGCCAGCGCTTCGTTAATGCCTGTTTTCTCTATTAGCACCTGAGCAAATTTGCTGTCGATATCGTTGGTCTTAATATAATACCTGGTTCTTAAGTACTCCATAAAGTAATTGATCTTTTTTAAGGCTATATCGAGGTTGTTCCGCTCGTGGTAATAAACACTGCCCACCACATTAACAAAGGCCAACGAAGAATTAGTAAGCGGATCAGCGATTGGAATAATTCTTTGCCTGCGCTTAATGTCGTATAAGACAAAAATTATCAAACTAAATATTGCCAAATAGTATGCAAACTCCAGTTCAGGATGTTTAAAGAATACCCTGAGCATATCGGTAGCGGTGTTTTTTTGCGCAGAAAAATATTCATCGAAAATGAGCTGCTTATTTCCATGTAAATAACTCAAGGTTTTAGCGGCATATTCTGCACCATATTTATCCAGTAGATTAAAATTAGTGTAAAAACCTGGTTCGGCAATCAGGTAAAGATTGCCTTTTCCATAGTTATAGCGGATAAAATTGGGTCTGTTATTGGCATTTACTCCAAGTATTGTAGTTTTACTCGTGTCAACCTTACTAAAATACTGGCTGCCAATGCCTCTTTCAAAACCATAGTTTGCATCAGTTTTTAATTCTGGATTGGTGAAATTTAAGGTACTTCCCTCGGGAGACATTGCGGTAGAAGTTTGCACTTTAAGTTCCTTCCTTATTTTTCCTAAATCATAAGTGGCTATAAATACATCATTACCTGCTTGCATATATTTTATCAGCTGTTCAAGATCAGTTTTGCTAATGTCTGTCTTTTGCGCAACGATTATATAAGCGGTTTTATTGAATTTTTTAGATTTTAGCGTAGTGTAAACAGCAGTTTTCGACTGTTGAATACCTGCCGATGGCAGAATATCTTTTATTCTATTGTATAATATATATGTTCCGTAAGGGATTTTATCTTTAATAGCATATGTTGGCGCCCAGTTTGTTGGGGTAGGCTTATTATACTGCGCAATTAAGTAACCCAAAATTAGAATGGAACCGATAATCAGATATAATTTGTAGCCCTTCATTTAATCTGGTTGTTAAACTGGTTAAACGATTGCTTAATAGGGTCGAATTTCACTTCATCGATAGGGAAATCGCCATACCAGATATAATCGAACTGTAGGGTAAGCTGGCTAAAATCGTTTCTCAGCTCTGGCTTACTGATTTCCATTAAATAATTATAGTTGGTTTTATCGGGCTGCCATTGGATAATTTCGGCATCGCTCAATTTTTTTAGTGCCCTCAAATACAAAAGCCTAACTGCCAAACGGAATTTTCTTTCGGCAACTAATCTTTGTAATTCCTGTTCATAATCTATCTCATGGATGTTTTCGGTAATTACATCGTATGGAAGGATTGTTTCTTTCGATTTTTTAGTGAAGATTTTTTCAGCGCCAATAACTTTAACCACGATAAATATGATCAGCGCTACACCAAGTCCGATAAAAATATACCTTGAAAAAATGTTGGAAGCTGCTCCCTGAAACAGCTCGCCGATTACATCCCAAAACCATAACCAAAATTTGTCCCATAACGATAATTGTTGTTGACCTATTTCGTCGTATTGAAACTCTTTTTGTTCTTTATAATTGCTTATGGCTTCTTTATCAAATTTTGAGGCCACAACCTTACTGCTGTCTGTTTTAATTATAGCAGTTACAGGCTTAGGTTTAGCCATCTGCGCTTTGTTGATTACCGGAATAAAAAACAAAAGAGAAACAAGAAGATATCGGAAGAGTGCACGCTGCATTTTTAATATTCTTCAGGTCTGGTATCTATAGGTTTTTCGGTATTGCCAAAATTAGAAATCCTTTCCATTAAGCCAGTGCTTTCTTTTTGTTCAACCAAACTGAAATAGGCCAAGGAAATGGTAATGATGGGTATGATGGTAAATACCTGGCATAATGACTGCAAAACTGTTGTAATCATGGTAAGTGTTAATGACATGTGCGGCGTTTTATGCGTAAACATACCAATCATATTAAATAAACTTGTAGGTAAAACAATCATGCTCATACAGGCATACACAATAATCCATACTACGATCAGCGTACCGAAAGTAATCCAGAAATTATCTTTAATAATTTTGAAACTCCTGTTAAATGAATAACCTAATGAACCATTTTCGATTACCATTATCGGGAACACCATGGCCACATACGGGAACAGCCAGAAGCCAGGTACAAGGCAAAACATAAAGGCAATAAATACCAGGATAATTAATAGGATAGAACTGCCAAAAAGCCTGAAGAAGTAATACTTAAAATATCCCCAAACCTCATCGGTGGTTGGTGTTTGGTTCCCTTTCTGTACGTATATAGCGATATAAGAAAGTATGGCGACACTCATACTGGCATATGTTGCTAAAGAGAATAAAATAGATAAAAAATACTCTAACCCATATAAAGCAGAAAAACCTAAGCCTTTGGTATTTCTTCCATTGCCGATGGTATTGATGATGTTAACCATTTTGTATTGTTGCAATAACATGGTTAACATACTAGCCAATACAAATAGACCACAAAATGTGAAGTATATTTTAATGAGGGGCTTAAAATTTTGACGCATGAAGGTAAAGGTGTCGTTAATCACCTGCCCGAAATCTCTTCTTTTCTTAAATTCAATTTTCCCTAGCATGTTAATTTAGTGTTGCTTGTTTATTGTAGATTTTTGAGGGGTATATAAATACGTACCAAACAATGAAAGCTGCAGAAGAGAATAATATAAATATACTTAACCATAAAGGCATTTCAGTATGTCGGGTAACAAAACTCTCAAAAAATGCTGCAACGATAAAAATTGGTATCAGGCCAATTACAATTTTTAATCCATCTTTGGCCCCTTTTAAAACTGAAGCCATGCGGGTATAGGTTTTGGGGAATAAAAGACTATTTCCTAAAATTAAACCAGCCGCACCTGCCAAAACAATTGCCGATATTTCTAATGTGCCGTGAATCCAGATAACCAGAACCGATTGGAAGCCTAATCCCTTACTAAAAAAGAAATACTGGAATGAGCCGAGCATTACGCCATTTCTAAATAGCGAAACAATAGAACCAAATGAAAATATAATACCCAAAACAAAGGTATATAGCGCAACATAAATATTATTAACCCCAATCTGCATAAACATCATAAACTCATTACTTTGTTTATAAACCCCAAACGGATCACCTTTGGCAATGTTTTCATTTGTCATGTTTACATAACCATCGCCCATAATCAACCGGACAAAGGTATCATCATATTTTGCCGATAAAGCCCCAATGGCACATGAAACCAGGAAAAATGCCAAGGCATAAAGCACCTGTTTTCTGTGTTGCAAGAATATTAAGGGGAGTTCTGTTTTCCAGAAATGGACAAAGCGGTTCGATTTTTCCTTTTTGTTTTTGTAGACGGATTGATGTAATTTAGAGGCTAAGCCATTGAGATAAGCTGTTGTTTTCGAATTTGGATAAAATGTTTTTGAGTAAGCCAAATCGTTAGTGATTTCAATAAACTGATTGGCCACTTCATCTGGATTTGCCTGTTGCATGGAATCATAATGTTGCCACTTCTTCGAATTCTGTTTAACAAATAATGCTTCTCTCATGTAAAGGCCTTACCAAATCTCGGGTTAAAATAGCTAATTTTTTATGGAAATGAACCAACATTATTTTCAAATCGCTTAACCAATCTGAACAATTATACATAGATGGACATTTTAAACTAAAAATATAAGAAAACTTTAGTTTAAAAAAATTAGCGATCGATATATAGCTATTATCTTTAAAAAAAAATTATGTTTGAATATGGATAGCATCAGAATTAGCACTGCTCAAAATATTGATATCGATTACGAAATTGCCGGCCTAGGTGAGCGCATAGCCGCCAGGTGTATTGATCTGGCTGGATTTGTAATTCTCGCTATAATTACGCTGGTGGTAATGGGCGCTGCACAAATGGCGATGTCAGGAAGTGCAGCGATGGTTGTTTTTTTTATTTTTCTGGCAATTTTTGCTTTCTATGACCTGGTTTGCGAAATTACTATGGATGGCCAGACTTTGGGAAAGAAGGTGTTAAAGATAAAGGTAATTAGCATCGATGGCACACAGCCAACCATGGGGCAGTATATCTTTAGGTGGTTATTTCGGATGATTGATTTCGGCTTCCCCTTTGGCTGGGGCGTTGTTGCGCTGGTTTCAGTAGCGGTAACTAAAAATCATCAGCGGTTGGGCGATATACTGGCTAAAACAACGCTGATTAAAACTAAACCAAGAACTGAATTTTCTAATGTGGCCTTCAGTTTTAATTTACCTGAAGAATATGAACCGCAGTTTAAGGAAGTGCTGCATTTAAACGATAGAGATATAGAACTAATTCATGAAGTGTTAACCGGCTATTATCAAACCGGGAATGCCGATTTAATTTATGCTATGGCAGCCAAAACCAAAGAACATATTTTTGTAACCATTCCGGGTGGAATGAACGAGTTACAGTTTTTAGAGACGGTATTAAAAGATTATAATCACCTTACTGCCAATATGAGTGTTTAGCTAAAAAAACATTTTGTGTACATAGCTGATCATTACAAAATTACCGATTACGATAATCAATACTCTAAAAATAAAAGGGCGTTGTTTGATCTGGAATTTATACAATAGGCCAGCTGAAATAAATAAAAACAACAAGGGGATAGTGGGTGGATAAAGCGACCAGCTTTTTGATAAATCGCCTTGAACAAGCGCGATAAAAGATCTTTGGAAGCCACAACCTGGACAATCGATTCCGGTTAAAGCTTTAAATGGGCAGGGGATTAAATGATTTTGCAGCCAATCAACAAAGTTGATTAAGCTGCAAAATATAAATATGATAAACATCCTTGAATTAAACTACCGGTGGAGGAGTATCGTTTGGAGTGTCTTGATTACCGAAAGGTTTGTTAAATGGATTATTTGGATTGTTGAATGGGTTATTGCCAAAACCGCCATTTTGTGCTTCTGCTGCCGACGGACCTAAATATTTAGCATCGCCAAAACCTAAAATTGGCCAGAAAATGTATGGAAAGATAACTAAACCGACAGTAAAACCTTCTGATTTACCAAAGCTTTTACTTACTAAATTGTAAAGCCAAATGGCAAATACAATGTTTACGCAAGGTATAATTAGCCATAAAATCCAGATCATTGGCTTGCCAACGATCTCTAATAAAATGATCAAATTGTAGATAGGAATAATTGCGGCCCAGCCTGGTTTGCCTGCTTTTTCGAATACTTTCCACATGCCGACAATTAACAAAACAATTATCGCCAGGTAAATAATTCCGCCTACCAGACCAATACCCGCGGCTATTCCGCTTGATTCATACTCATTCATAATTTACTGTTTTTAAAGGTGATTAATTTAAATAGTTGGACTAAAATAAATTTTTTAATTTAAAAACAGCATAAACAAAGGTTTAATTATTTCAATACATTGGCCACTTTTAGTAATAAAGCTGTCGCCCATTCGGTGTACATTTTAGCACTTGGGTGCAATCCATCACTCGCCACTAACGATAAGTTTGTTGCAGCATTTCGAGATGCGGGAGTAATGTTGGTATAATTTACTCCAGCTGAAAGTGTGATTTCTTGGTTTGCAGCGTTAAAGCTGTCGATTTCACTCGCAATCGTTTGTGGGTTGCGCCCCGAGTTTTGGCCAAAAGGCGTAGCGCCCCAATCTGGAATAGAAACTACAAAAACCTTATTCTTGTTACCTCCCGCAAAAGCGATTGCCGTTTGTAACAATTCTGTGAACTCCTTTTTGTAAGTATTTATTGGATAACCCCGATATTGATTGTTTACGCCAATTAAGAGCGTAACAAAACTATATGTAGCTGTTAAATTCTCTTCTTTTAAGGCGCCCTGCAGCTCATCTGTGGTCCAGCCGGTAACCGCAATGATTTTTGGATTAGCTATACTGCTGCCTTGAGCTTTTAATAAACTTTGAAGCTGATAAGGAAAAGATTCTGCCTGTTTAACCGATTCGCCAATGGTATAAGAATCGCCAAGTGCCAGATATGTAAAATTACCTTCTCCATTTGGTGAAACTTTTGTTCGATCGATAAGTGGTTCAATAGGCATAGGGCTGTTGTTTTGTACAGCCCGAAGTTAAGAAAGAAAATAAAATGGCGCTTAATAAAATCTTCATAGCCTAATCTACGAATTAGCGTTCGGTTTAGTTTTATTTTAGTGCAGTAACGAGTTTTTGTCTAAAAGTGGCATCAGTGATAATACCAGCCTCAAAATTTGCAAAATTGCTTTGAATCATCAGTTTTTCTTTTTCAGTAAGGTTGTTAAAGAAAAATGCACAGGCTAAAGTGGTTCCTTTTTTTTCAGTTGCATAAAAAGCATCTGTTAAAATAAATGCGGTTGATCCACCTTTTTGCCCTAAATGTTTAAATGCGGCCTGATTGCCTGGATATATCATCGGCCATTCCATAATCTGATCTATGATATTTTGAATTTCGGGCTTAAAGTAATTTCTACTGTTAATTTTCTGCATAATGTTTGCGTAATCAGTAGCATTTGAAGCGATTAATCTATCAGACCATATTTTTTGTACTGTAAATGGCAAGTTCTTGGTGCTGAAAGTTTTGATAAATGCAGAATCTGTTTTTAATTTGATGTGATTGGTTTCGCATCTTTTTACATATTCATCCATTGGCATTGCTTCCAATTGTTTTGCCCACATACTTTCATCGAGGTTACCAGGTTTGAGGCAAGTCATTAGTGCTCCTGCAGTGAAGTAATAGTAGGGGCTATGCTGCTGAAGTTTTAGTGTCCTGATGTTCCGGCTAATGTTTGACAAGCCTAATAAATCCTCAAGATATTCAGTATTGGCATTTGAGCTAAATCTAATCATGCCTTGAGCAATCTGTAGCAAAGAAACACTGTCAGTCTTTGTCTCTTTTAAAGATTTAAGCCATGCCGAATGTGCACCACCATCCGTAAAAGGAATATAGTATTTGCTCAGGTCGCTTATTGCTACGTTTTGGTTTGCGTCAATTTTTTTGGCAGCAACCTGGTTGGAAAATTCAATGGCAATAATGGTTTTGGCTGCACTGGCCAACGGCATCAATTGATTGCCGTTAAAATTGAGTACTTCCCTGCTGTTCTCAATAAGTACAATCGAAGCTTTTTGAGGATTATCCTTTATAAATTTAATTACCCCATCAAGGTTTTGTGCAGAAACATGTGTGGTAACTAGCGCTAAAATAAAGATAAGCCTGATCATTAAACGAGCTGCATTTTAAAGAGTTCGGCAATGTGATTCTTTAATTTTTCTTTTACCTCTTCCATATCGAGATGATAGCCCAGCTCTTTTGCTAAAGAAGTTACGGCTTTATCATCAATACCGCATGGTACAATATTTTTAAAGTAATCTAAATCTACATTTACATTAAACGCAAAACCATGCATAGTAACCCAACGGCTGCAGCGAACCCCCATGGCGCATATTTTACGGGCCTTTTCGTTATCGGCATCTAACCATACCCCTGTAAAACCAGGATAACGGCCGGCTTCTATCCCATAATCTTTTAAGGTAAGGATAACGGCTTCTTCCAGCGTGCGCAGATATAAATGGATGTCGGTAAAGAAATTATCAAGATCAAGAATAGGGTAGCCCACTAGCTGCCCCGGGCCATGATAAGTAATATCGCCACCACGGTTTATTTTATAGTAGGTTGCTTGTTTATCTTTTAGTCCCTGCTCATCCAACAATAAATTTTCGGGATGCCCGCTTTTACCTAAAGTGTAAACATGTGGGTGCTCGCAAAATACAAGATGGTTTGGGGTAGGCTTATTGCTGTTTTTTACACGGTTTTCTGTCTTAATGGCCACCGTTTTATTTAGCAGATCTTCCTGTTTATCCCAGGCTTCCTGATAGTCTGTTAAGCCCCAATCTGTAAAAATAGTTGGCTTTAAATCTGTTGCAATTGCTTTTTCGGCTGTCTCGTTCATCTCCATTTATTTTAAGAATTGCTGGCCACATAGCCTAACATGTAACTGTCTTTTGTTTTAAAATAATTAACGGTCAGCTCCCTTGTACCTGTTGGCAATTCTACCAATGCATTTAGTGAGCCTTCGTTTTTTAACTTAAAAGGTTTAATATGGATATGCTGTTTAAATTCTAAACCCTTTTTTCCATGCCACTTGTAAATAGCCTCTTTAGCACACCACGCAACATACAAGCCATCCGTATTATCGCCAATCTGTTTCTGGGCAAGCTCTACATCGCTTAAAAATTTGTGTTTAATGGTTTTTATCTTGTGCTTAATCAGTTCGATATCGACACCTACAGCATGATCTTTGCTAATCATTACGGCAGCATAATCATAAGAATGGCTTAACGAAATATGGTAATCGAAATTAACCAGATAGGGTTTGCCATGTTCATCAAACTGACAATCGATATATTCAGTTGTATTAAGCATTGTTCTCAATAGCAATCTCGTGCTTAACCAGTGCAGTAACCGCTTGCCGCTATTTAGCGATGAAATAATATCATGTTCATGTTGCTTAAGCTGCAGTCCGGCCAACAATTCTTCCTCCGTTTCTTCAATTTTCCAAATTGCTAAAACAGAATGCTGATCAATATTTTTATTGTAAATTATTGGCATTGATTAAATTGGAGATTACATGCAAAATTATCTTAAATAAATGATAATTTAGGCCAAAAATACGTATAAAAATGATATTATCTGATAGCAGGATATTAGAAGAAATTGAGAAGGGAACAATCATCATTGAGCCTTTTAAACGCGAATGTTTAGGAACCAACTCGTATGATGTGCACTTAGGGAAATACCTGGCTACTTATAAAAGCCGTGTGCTCGATGCGAAAGCGCACAATGAAATCGAACATTTCGAAATCCCTAAAGATGGTTATATCCTTCATCCAGGTACGCTATATCTTGGTGTTACTTTAGAATATACCGAAACACACGGGCATGTACCTTTTTTAGAAGGTAAAAGTAGTACGGGCCGCTTAGGTATCGATATCCATGCAACAGCAGGTAAAGGTGATGTTGGTTTTTGTAATACCTGGACATTAGAAATATCAGTAGCACAACCTGTAAAAATTTATGCCGGAATGCCTATTGGCCAATTGATTTATTTTGTTGTTGAAGGTAAAATCGAAACGATGTACAATTCAAAAGGTAATGCCAAGTACAACAACAAAACCACCAGGCCAGTAGAAAGCATGATGTGGAAGAATAAGTTTTAACAATTTGTTTAATCGGTTATGGCCGACAGCAAATTGAAAGCTGGCATCTTTTTTTGGAAATGAAGGTCAGTATTTCATGGCTGTTGTAGTACCGCCATTTGCTGTGGTCCCGATAGAAGAAATCGGGAGCCGTCGCTGCTGTCGGGTTTATGATTGGCGGCTTTGTTCTCTTTGCACTAAACATTGTTCCTAAACCCGATTAAAGCGAACACGGAATGCAGCGAAGTAAAGCGGGATTGAGGCTGCCAAGCACTCGGGTCCCCTCATTTCCAAATCAATAGTCTAAAAAGAATGTTTTTTGGAAATGAAAGTCTTGTGCTTTGTCTATTGTATTCCCGCCATTTGCTTTGGCCCCGACTGTGAACTAAAAATTTAGAACTGAAACTAAATTTCATGGTATCTTCATAAAAATATGCCTTAGGTTTTGTACCTTGACACATATTTATTTGTTACCCAACCACATGAAACTCAAAATTACTCTCGCAATCAGTTTTCTATCTCTACTTATTGTTTTTGCCGCATTTAAAATGGATGATGATCCATTTAGTCAGCTCTTACAAAAACTCGAAGATTACACCAGTAAATATCCGCAAGAAAAAGTTCACCTTCACTTAGATAAGCCTTATTATGCCATTGGCGATGATATTTGGTTCAAAGCCTATATTGTAAATACCAAGACTTCGGCCCCTTCCGGGCATTAGTAAAATCCTGTATGTGGAGCTGATAAATGAAAAAGATTCGCTAAAAAAACTGGTTAAGTTACCCATTATGGGAGGAATTACCTGGGGCGATTTTAAGTTAACAGATTCACTTGGTGAGGGCAATTACAGGATCAGGGCCTATACCAATTACATGCGGAATTTTGGCGCCGAATTCTTTTACGATAAGACAATTAAGATCGGAAATAGCTGGGCTAACAAAGTTTTTACAAAAACTTCTTACAGTTTTACCAAAGAGAACAATGCTGATAAAGTAACCGCAACAGTTCATTTTGAAGATAAAAATGGTGTAGCCTACAGTGAAAATGAGGTAAGTTATGAAGTTCAGTTAGATTATCGTACTGTTACAAAGGGTAAAGTTAAAACCAGTTTAACAGGTGATGCGGTAATTAGCTTCACAAACAATCAATCTTTTCAAAATAAATCAGGGAAGATTATTGCGACCATCGCGCTGGATAATAAACAAAAAGTAATCAAATCTATCCCGATCACTTCCACATCTAACAATGTCGATGTACAGTTCATGCCAGAGGGAGGAACGCTTGTTGAAGAATTGCCGCAAAAAGTTGCCATTAAAGCCGTTAATGCCGATGGCCGCGGTGAAGATGTAGAAGGAGCTATAGTAGACGAAGGGGGAAATGAAGTAACCAGTTTTGCCACCAATTATTTAGGCATGGGTAACTTTGTGTTTAACAATCAGGCCGGTAAGTCATATTCAGCAAAGATTAAATTTAAGGATGGATCAGAAAAAACGTTGAAATTACCTGTGGCCGTTAAAAGTGGTTATGCACTTTCTGTAAATGCTTTAGATACAGGCAAGGTGGTGGTTAAAATTATGGCCAGTGCCGATCTTGTGAATGGCGATGAACTAAAAGTTGTGGCGCAGCATGGTGGCAATGTATATTATGGCTCGAAAGCTAAAATGGATAAACAGGTACTAGTGGCCAATATTCCAAAAAAGAACCTGCCAACCGGAATTGTGCAGTTTACTTTATTTTCGAGCAGCAATCAACCTTTGGCAGAGCGGTTGGTTTTTATTAATAACAAGGCCGAATTGATTGACGTATCGGTTAATGCATCAGGAGTTGCTAGTTCGAAAAGAGGGAAAGCGGCCTTTGCTTTCGATGCTACTAATGATAATAAACCCGTTTTAGGTAGTTTTTCGGTTGCTGTAACCAACGCGGCAAAAGTAACACCTGATGAAAATAATGAGTCCAATATCCTCACCTCGTTATTACTTACCTCCGATTTGAGCGGCTATGTAGAGAAACCCAACCATTATTTTTTAAAGGACGATCTTCAAACACAAAAGGAACTCGATAACTTAATGCTTACCCAGGGCTGGAGAAGATTTCTTTGGAAAAATATTATCAATGGTGTTGGTCCGAATATTACCTATAAACCCGAGCAGTCTATTACCATTAGCGGAACGGTAATGAAGGGCAATAAACCTGTGCCTGGTGGTAAGGTAATGCTAATGGCTACAAAAGGAACGGTGTACATTTTGGATACGGTAACCAATGCCGAAGGAAAATTTGTTTTCGACAATTTAAGTTTTGGCGATAGTACAAAATTTGTTGTTCAGGCCAGAACTAAAACAGAAAGGAAGTTTGTAGATATTAATCTTGATATCGTTCCCGGGCAGATTGTAACCAAGAATAAAAATGGAGCCGATATTGATATCAATGTGAACAATACTTTGATGAAGTATATTAAAGAAAGCGATAACTACTTTAATGAGATGACCCGTTTAGGCTTGCTAGAGCGAACTATTAAACTTGAAGAAGTAACCATTACCGAAAAGAAAAACCCAGCGAAAAACTCATCCAACCTGAATGGTGCAGGGAGAGCCGATTTCGTGATGACAGCCGATCAGCTCTCTACCTGTGTCACCCTTTCGCAATGTTTGCAAGGGCGGTTACCAGGAGTAATATTCAGGGGCAATATACCTTACCTTATGCGTAGTCAGGATACGCCTATACAAATTATTGTTGATGGTATGCAGATGGAGGCTGATTTTCTGGATAATGTTGTTCCAAGCGATGTAGAATCTATCGAACTTTTAAAAAGTATAGGAAATACAGCAATTTATGGCTCGCGTGGAGGTGGCGGTGTAATTATTATCACTACTAAACGTGGTGATGGGGGAAGAAGTACTGCTCGCTATGCACCTGGAATTGTAACCTTTAATCCAAAAGGATTTACGATTTCAAGAGAGTTTTATTCGCCAAAATACGATGCGGCAAGTTCAAGTAGCAGGACCGATTTGAGAACAACAATTTATTGGAATCCACAGGTTGTTACAGGTAAAGACGGAAAAGCACAATTCGAATTTTATAATGCAGACGAGCCTGGAACCTACCGTGTAGTAATAGAAGGAATAGACGCTATAGGCCATTTGGCAAGAAAAGTTTACACTTATGATGTTAAATAGAGAAAAATAGATAAATTTGAATTAGTATGCATGCATAGTTTATGCTGTGGTATATTTTTTGTCTTGATACTAGATTCTTAAATCTTGATACTATTTAAAATATGAATACAATAAAAGTAAGTGTTAAAGATCGCCTGGCAACCATTACGTTAGATAGAGGAAAATCAAATGCCTTAAACCGCGAGTTGATTACCGAGCTTGACGATATGCTTAAAAATATTACCGCCGATGATAATATTGGCGGTGTAATTTTAACTGGTACAGCACCTTTCTTTTCTGCTGGATTGGATTTGGTAGAACTTTATAACTATAACCAAGAAGAGGCTAAATCTTTCTGGCAGTTGTTTTTAGGTTTTACAGCCAATATGGTTTCATTTAAAAAACCTATGGTAGCCGCAATTAGTGGCCATAGCCCAGCCGGTGGATGCGTAATGGCATTAGCATGCGATTATCGGGTAATGGCAGAAGGACAATACATTATTGGACTTAATGAAGTACCAGTAGGTATTATTGTGCCAAATAGTATTTTTCAATTGTATGCGTTTTGGTTAGGTAAGGCTGAAGCCAGTCGCAGTTTGCTTTCGGGTAAACTTTACAATCCCGAAGAAGCTTTAAATGTCGGGTTGGTTGATGAACTGGTGAGAAATGAAAGTTTGTTAACGGCTGCTGAGCGTAAGATTAAGAAATACATGGAGCTAGAAAGTAATACCTGGTCGCAAAGCAAATTAAATATCCGTGAGGAATTAATTGCTGCAGTAACTGCTGATCAATCGGCTACTTTAGAAAAAATGTTAGCACAGTGGTGGTCGCCGGCAACACGCCATATTTTAAAAACAATTTTAGCTAACCTGCAGCGAAAGTAAGTTTGGAGTTCGGAGCAGGGTGTTTGGAGTCGATTACTCGGTTCAAACAACTGAGCGATTACTACAGCACGGTTAACCAGTCTTAACAGTTAACCGCTTAACCATTCCCAGCAATTTAGCTTTAACAAATCTCAACAATTAACCAGTTAACCAATATATTATGTTCAGTTATAATGCACCAATGCTCAGAGAAGACGCTTTAAAAGGAAAAACCATTGTAATTACAGGTGGCGGAACGGGCTTGGGTAAAGCAATGGGCGTATATTTCTTGAAATTAGGAGCCAACCTCGTAATTACAAGCAGAAAACAGGATGTACTACAAAAAACTGCCGATGAAATGGAAGAAAAAACAGGCGGCAAAGTATTGGCAGTTGCCTGTGATGTTAGAGAAGTAGCACAGGTAGAAAATGTATTGGCCAAAACTTTAGAAAGATTTGGTTCGGTTGATATATTATTGAATAATGCTGCGGGTAATTTCATCTCTCCAACCGAACGGTTATCGGCCAATGCATTTTCATCCATTATCGATATCGTTTTAAAAGGAACGGTTAACTGCACACTTACCTTTGGTAAACATTGGATTAAGGAAAAACAAGCGGCAACAGTTTTAAATATAATTACCACTTACGCTTTTACAGGTTCAGCCTATGTTGTGCCATCGGCTTGCGCAAAGGGCGGTGTTTTAGCACTAACAAGATCCTTGGCCGTAGAATGGGGTAAATACGGTATCCGTACCAATGCGATTGCTCCTGGCCCGTTCCCAACTAAAGGCGCATGGGAGCGTTTATTGCCCGGAGATTTAGCTAAAAAATTCGATTTCAAAAACCGTGTACCTTTGAAAAGAGTTGGTGATCACCAGGAACTCGCCAATTTAGCTGCATTTCTGGTGAGCGATTTCTCCGGATACATTAATGGCGAAGTAATTACCATTGATGGTGGCGAATGGTTGCAGGGAGCAGGCCAGATGAATGGTTTGGAAGCAATTCCGAACGAAATGTGGGATATGCTCGAACAAATGACAAGAAGCGCTAAGGGAAGTTAGTATTGATGACAAGTCTTATTACTTGATACTCGATACTTGTTGCTAAAATATTATCTTTGCCGATATGAATATCTTACTTTTAGGGTCAGGCGGCAGAGAAAGCGCATTCGCTTGGAAAATGAGCCAGTCTTCGCACTGCGATAAACTAATTATTGCTCCAGGTAACGGTGGTACAGGGGCTTACGGTACAAACATCAACATCAACGTAAACGATTTTGATGCCATTAAAAAAGTAGTACTTACCGAAAATATCGAACTCGTTGTAGTAGGTCCGGAAGAACCTTTAGTAAATGGTATTCACGATTTTTTCCTTGCCGACAAAGCTATTGCCCACGTTCCAGTTATCGGACCTAAAAAAGAAGGGGCTATTTTAGAAGGGAGTAAAGATTTTTCTAAACAGTTTATGGAACGCCATGGTATTCCTACCGCGGCCTCAAAATCTTTCACACCCGAAACTTTAGAAGATGGCTTGGCCTATCTGCAAAACCATGCTTTACCGGTTGTTTTAAAGGCTGATGGTTTGGCAGCAGGTAAAGGTGTATTAATCTGTACCGAAACCATCGAAGCTCAGGAAGAATTAAAACTGATGCTTGGCGGTAAATTTGGTGCAGCTGGAGCAACAGTAGTAATTGAAGAATTTTTAAGCGGGATAGAACTTTCGGTATTTATTTTAACTGATGGCGAAAATTATATCACGCTGCCTTCTGCCAAAGATTATAAACGGATTGGTCAGGGCGATACCGGTTTAAATACCGGTGGTATGGGCTCAGTTTCGCCGGTTCCTTTTGCCACACCAGAATTTTTGGCTAAAGTAGAAGAGCGGATTATTAAGCCAACAGTTGAGGGTTTAAAGAAAGATAATATCGATTATACAGGTTTCATCTTTTTCGGACTGATAAAAGTAGGAGAAGAACCATTTGTAATCGAGTACAATGCACGTATGGGCGATCCTGAAACAGAGAGTGTAATCCCTAGAGTAGAAAACGACTTGGTAGAGTTGTTTTTAGCTACGGCTAACAAACAATTAAACCAGGTAAGTTTGGTTATTTCAGAGCAAACAGCTGCTACTGTAATGATTGTTGCTGGTGGTTACCCAGGTGATTACCTGAAGGGTAAAGCCATTACCGGAATTGAAAACCTACGTCATTCTAATGCATTTCATGCCGGAACATTGTTAGAAAATGATGTGGTAAAAACAAATGGAGGAAGGGTAATTGCGATTACCAGTTTGCAAAAAGATTTGTTTACTGCTTTACAATCAGCAACCGCTGATGCTGGCAGAATTTATTTCGATGGCAAATATTTCAGAGAAGATATCGGTTTTGACTTAATTTAAAACAAAATAAGTTGAAAAAAGTACTCAAAAAGATTTCCGAAATCGCAATTAAACAAGGCGAATTTAGTTTTACAACCGAACAGATCGAAGCAAAGTGGCTAGGTAATCAACCTGCTACCTCAGCCGCAATACAAGAAGCCGAGGCAAGACTGGGTCTAACACTTCCAACGGATTATAAAGAATTTCTGTTGATCACCAATGGGTTTACTACGCCAAATGAACACGTTGACCCATCGTTTTCAAAAGCAAGCGATATTGCATTTCTAAAGGATGTTGATCCACAGCTGATCGAGGTTTGGACAGAAAATATCGAATTGCTTGAGGTAGCAATTAAATTAGCCAGAAGCATTATTGTTGCTGGCTTAGAAGAAGAGCAATATTTTCTTCTAATCCCACCCATAATCGAAAATGTAGATTGGGAATACTGGAAATTTGCATCGTGGATTCCAGGAGAAGATCCTTACGAAGGACTTGAAAATTATTTCATTAACGTATTGGATTTCTTAAAATCTGCATAATACGTTTCGTATAAACAAAGAAAGCCCCAATTTTAATTGGGGCTTTCTTTGTTTTGAATGCTTTTTTATTTCGATTTACTTCCCAGTAATTCTTGAAGTTTGTCTTGTAAAGCTTGTTCTCTCAGCCCTTTTGCAATAATTTTACCTGTTGGATCAATTAGGAAGTTAGCTGGAATAGATTGGATGCCATACATTTGAGCCACTTCATTACTCCACCCGTTTAAATCTGATACATGTGTCCAGGTTAACTTATCAGCCTCAATGGCTTTCTGCCAGGCTGCTTTGGTGGTTTTGGTATTGCCACCATCTAAAGAAACACCCAAAACGGTAAATCCTTTATCTTTGAATTTGTTGTAAGCTAATACCACATTTGGGTTTTCATTGCGGCACGGGCCACACCATGAAGCCCAAAAATCTACCAGTACATATTTACCTTTAAAATCAGATAATTTAACAGGTTTACCTGCGGTATCAACTTGCGTAAAGTCCATAGCCATGGCACCTACAGCGGTTTTTCTTCCAGCATCGAATATTTGAGCAATTTTTTTACCTGTCGTAGTTGCCTTCAAGTCTGGCGATAATGCGACAAAAGCTTTTTCTGCTGCTGTTGCCTGATCTGGATCTGCAGCCAATTGGCTAATTGCGCTTAAGCTGATAAATGATTTTGGATTGCCGTTGGCATACTGTAATAATAATGGAGCCATTCCAGCAACTTCTTTTTCATAGCGGGCACCTAAAGCTCCCATTACGGCCTTATCTTGTTTTTGCTCGGGTGTATAGGCTGCATATTCTGCATTAATTGCAGCAAGTTTATCTGCTACAGGTTTAGTTAATGCTTTTAATTTTTTTGCATCGTCATTAACTGGTGAGCCAGTAATTGTTGCTTTCTTTAAAGAATCTGCTGCCGCTAGCTTTATATTCCCCGGCTCTACGTAGAGGGATAAAGCATCTAATTTCTCACCCTGCGCCGGACGGTTTACATAAGGGTTTTTGTTTAAGAAAAGACTTCCCTGTGCAGGGCTCAACAATGTTCCTTTAAATGCAAAAGTGCCATTTGTTACGGTCGCCGAATCGGTAATGTTTTTATCATCTCCCTGATAGATCAAATAAACCTTATCTCCGGTTTTCAATCCTTTTATGTCGCCACTTACTGTAAATGGCTTTTGTGCTAAAGCTGCAAGGGGCAATAGCACCATTGCAGATAATAATATTTTTTTCATCTGTATAATATTTTTCATTGGTGATAAAGCTATCATGATTTATTGATTTTACTTTGATTTTGAAAATCACGATGGTTTCATGAAGTTAGTTTAATCTTGTCCAAAGATAGAAATCTGTACCGCTAAAACGTAAATAGCTGTGTAAAATTATGATAGACTGTTTATAATAGCATAACCTTTATTTTATTGATTTTCAACAAAAAATAAAATATCAACTTTGGAATTACACAAGCTTTTAGTTCAGTTTTTGGTAGGTTCTCCACCATAAATCGGGCATTTCGCCATTAACAGCAGTTTGATAATCATCATACCTGCAAGGCACTAAGTGATAACGCTCATTTTTAGATTGCCCCGAAGGGTAAGGAACCTGCATCCACCAACGGTCTGATTTTTTGCTTTTTACAAACATCATCTCTCCCGAACCGTCTTTTAAACTGGTTCTATAGATCATAAACTGTGATTTAGGTGTAAGCGGAAAATCTTTTTTGCGGGCATAAAATCCATCCACAAAATACCAGACCATCTGAGCAAGTAAGAAAGCAGTTTGTCCATTATTATCGTAGGCCGGATTAAACTCGTAAAAACCAATTGAGGTCAACTTATCATTCATGCCAGCATAACGGGCAATGCGACAGGCTTCTTCACCATCAAAACCATTTGGCGTGGTATTCGCATTTGCTGCAGCATCTGCAGAACGGATAGCGCCCATATCAAAGCTAATCATGTTTGCATTACGGATAATAGGCTCTGTTAAGGTAATATCCTGAGCAAACTCGCCCAAACGGTGCACATCAAAATACAATTTATCCATTACGCTCAAACTCTCCTGGTTTACAAAATAAGTTTGATAACCCACATTGCTAAAATTGAAAAGGTAATTGGGCTGGTGCAGGAAAATTTTGTTCAGATAACAGTCCGAGCGGGTAGCAATTCCCTCATGATCATCATCGCCGATATCAAATTGATTATCAATAACCACTAGATCTACTTTTTGCTCTAAATCTTCATAACCAAGGTATTGGCCATAGGTTAGGTCTTGTCCGCCACCAATAATAATCGGAATAATGTCTTTTTTAATCAGTTCCGAAACCACCATTTTGATTGCAATGTAAGTATCGGCAATGGTTGCGCCGTGTTTAATATTGCCTAAATCGACAATCCGGCTATTAAAAGCACCTTCGTTGAGTTTATAAAATTTCTCTCTAAAATAATCCGGTGCCAGAGCAGAGCCTTCATTATTAACGGCGCCTCTTCCATCAAGTACCCCAAAAATTGCCAAATCGTAAGTATGCTCCTCAAAATCGGGGAATGATTCGGTGTAAATCTGCGCTTTTAACCCCAGCTGACTTGTAAAAAATCCTTGTTTGGGTGTAAAACTATCAGGGTTTATAGGGGAAAAGAAATCCGTTAATGACATATATTTAAAACTCTCGGCTCAAATATCTATTTTTGAATGCGTATTTCCACATATAGCTCGAAAAAAATAAAATGATACTGGTAACCGGAGGAACTGGATTTTTAGGATCTGAATTAATTAAGCAGTTAACCGATAGGGGTTTAACTGTTCGGGCCTTGAGGCGGGAGAAATCTAAAATCCCTTCACAAATCCAGAATATCCCACTCATTGAATGGTTTGAGGCTGATATTAACGAGCCTTCTGCATTAGAAGATGCCTTTGTCGGGATTACCAAAGTTTACCATTGCGCAGCTTTTGTATCCTTCAACCCAAAAGATAAAAAGCAGCTTTTTCACGTAAACATAGAAGGAACCTCGAACATTGTAAATCTTTGTGCCGAAAATAACTGCCGATTATTGCATGTAAGCTCAGTTGCTGCGTTAGGAAATGCCAAAAAGGGCCATAAAATTACTGAAAAGGACTTTTGGGAATATGATGCCAAAGCACACGCCTATGGTTTATCGAAATACGAAGGTGAGATGGAAGTTTGGCGGGGCATTACTGAGGGTTTAGACGCTATTATTGTCAATCCATCAGTGATTATCGGTAAAAATGCGGGATTTGAGGGGAGTGGAGCGATTTTTAAACTGGTACGGGGTGGTTTCCCATTTTATACCGATGGTGCTTCGGGTTTTGTAGATGTTGAAGATGTAGTCAAAGCGATGATCCTGTTAATGGATGCGGAAGTTTCGGGAGAACGGTATATCATTTCTGCCGATGATTATCATTATAAGGATCTGTTCAGCGAAATTGCACAGGGTTTTGGCGTTAAAGCACCAAAAAGAGAAGCAAAGCCATGGATGCTCGGAATAGCCTGGAGGGCGCTAAAATTTGCATCCATATTTACCGGTAAACAGCCTTCCATCACTAAAGATGCAGCGAAGAGCAGTTTAACCTTAAGTTATTACAATAACAATAAAATAAAAACGGAAACGGGCATTACCTTTAAACCTGTTGCCGAAAGCATAAAAGAAATTACCCAACATTTAAGATAATGCCCAAACAGAAAGCCTATTACATCATCGATTTTGATAGTACCTTTACACAGGTAGAAGCACTTGATGAACTTGCCCGAATTTCGCTAAAGAACCACCCAGATAAAGAAGCGATTTTCCAAAAAATTGAAGATTATACCAATTTTGCTATGGAGGGAAAACTCTCCTTCTCCGAAAGTTTAGCCCAACGTGTTAAGCTTCTTGAAGCTAACGAAGATCATTTAAAACAACTCATCAAACATTTGAAAAAGAAAGTATCTACTTCTTTTTCGCGTAATGCAGAGTTTTTTAAGAAACATGCCGATGAGGTGCTGATTGTTTCTGGCGGTTTTAAGGAATTTATTACCCCTGTAGTGAGCCAGTATCACATTAAAAAGGAAAATATTTATGCCAATACCTTTGTAACCACTGGCGATGGTAAAATTATAGATTACGATCATGCCAATCCTTTAAGTGAAGAAGGTGGCAAAGTAAAATTACTTCAGCATTTAAAGCTCGAAGGCGAACTATTCGGTATTGGTGATGGATATTCTGATTTCCAGTTGCGAGAAAGCGGTATCATCAATAAGTTTTTTGCATTTACAGAGAATATAGCCCGTGAAAGTATTGTTTCAAAAGCCGATCACGTAACACCAAGCTTCGACGAATTTTTGTACGTAAATGATCTGCCGCGCGCAATTTCTTACCCTAAAAACAGAATCCTTTGCCTGGTGATTGGTGAAGTTGATCCCTTAACGATTTCTATCCTTAAAAATGATGGTTTATCAATTAGGCATAAAACTTCTTTTGAAGATAAATACGTAAAGGATGTGGGAATTATCCTTTTAGGTAATGGTGAAAAAATAAATGCAGAACAGTTAAAAAACGCAGCTAAGTTAAAAACAATAGGTTATTTAGGTAATGCGAAAAATAAATTAGACCTCGATTTATGTACTAAACAAGGTATTGTTGTTTTCGATGATCCTAAAAATAATCCACGTAATATCGATTTTATCCCGAAACGGGTTGCCGATTTTATGAATACCGGAGCAACTTATCTGAGCAGCAATTTCCCTAACTTACAATTGCCAAAAATTGAGAAATCGCACCGCTTAATTCACATTCACAAAAACGTTCCGGGCATTATGGCGAAAATTAATACTGTTTTTGCCAAGCACGACATCAACATTGTGAGCCAGTTTTTAATGACCAATCCTGAAATTGGCTATGCCATTACCGACATCAATGCGCAGTATGATAAACAATTGTTTAAATCACTTAAAAAGATCGAGCATACCATAAAGTTTAGGGTGCTGTACTAACCTGTATCGTCATTTCGAGTGGAGCGCAGCGCAGTCGAGAAATCTATATTAAGATCTCTCTCCCGAAAGCTCGGGACTGTGCTTCAGTCGAGATGACGACTTTTTCACACTCACATTCGTTCCCGAACGGTGTAATAAAGTACTTCAAACGATCTTTATCCTAATACCTACCTCAAAAACTGATGCCTCTTCAGCAACAAATGCTTAGGTGCACCTATCGTTTGCGACCGATAAATTCCTGTGTGGCCTGAAAATAAGTAAGCTGTAACGCAGGCTAAGGCGATATAAATTCCCGATGAGGTGCCAAATAACTCTATACCCATAAAAATACAAGCCAAAGGGGTATTCGCTGCCCCTGCAAAAACGGCTACAAAGCCCATTCCTGCCAGCAGGCCAAGAGGTAAGGGGATAAAGAAACTCAAAAAACTACCGAGTGTGGCCCCAATAAAGAAAAGTGGAGTAACTTCGCCGCCCTTAAACCCTGCACTCAAGGTAAAAGCGGTTAAAAATAATTTGATCGCAAATGTATAATACGCTTCTTGTTGAACAAAGGATTCTGAAATAACCGGAATGCCTAAGCCAATATATCGCGTATTCCCGATCAGGTAAATAATGCCAATTAAAATTAGTCCGCCAATAAATGGCCTTAATGGCGGGTATTTAATTTTACTGAAAAGACTTGATAAGCCATGGTTTAAGGCCGAAAAAGATCTCGCCACGAGTCCAAATAATATTCCAGCACCTAAGGATAACAATAAATTGATCAAATTAATTTCCGGTACCACAGAAATGGAATAATGGGTATGGCCAATACCCCAGGCCTTGCAGGCATAATCGGCAATAATTGCTGTAATAAATGAAGGAAGAATGGAACTATAGGTTAAACTTCCAATAACGAAAACTTCCAATCCGAATACTGCGCCTGCCAAAGGTGTCCCGAAAACAGAGGCAAAGCCAGCACTGATCCCGCAGATGAGGATTACTTTTCGATCTCTGGCTTTAAGTTTAAACAGTTTCGTAAACTGGTCGGCAAAAGCCCCTCCAATTTGGACAGCTGTACCCTCTCTTCCAGCCGAGCCGCCAAATAAATGGGTAATAATCGTGCCTGCAAAAATGAGTGGCGCCATAATCAGCGGAATCACATTTTTGGGCGATTGTAATTCCTCAATCAAAAGGTTGTTGCCCTTTACAACGGCTGCACCCCAGTAATGATAAGCCAGGCCAATGAGCATACCGGCAATTGGTAAAAAGCCAATAATCCAGAGGTGTTGTTCACGGTAATTGGTTGCCCAGCTTAAAGTTTCTAAAAACAATGCAGAGGCAGAGCCAATAATCCCACTCAATATTGCAGAAATTAATAGCCACTTTAAAGTGCTAATTAAGAATAATCCGAAGTCGAGTTTAATAAACAGAAGAAATCCTTCTGTTAGTTTTTTAACAGGCATTTGAATTCAATTTTAAATAAAAATCGTAGGAGTCATCAGCCTGTTTGGGCGGTTTTGGCGGTACTCCATCGCCATTGTTCCAAATGTATAAAATTTAGTTATTTGTTGCAAAATCTTTATCACCTTTGTGCAGCTAACTTTAAATCATGGATTTCACACCCGAAATAAAAGACAAACTACATCAACTGCAGGAAAAGTATACAGCAATGGGGCAAGATATGGCGTCGTACCTCGATGGGCTTTTATATGCCGATTTCTTGACCTATTGGGACTACATTCATTTGGATACTTTGCTTAGCTTACAGAATCCTAAAACGCCAATTCCGGATGAAGAGATTTTCATCATGTACCATCAGATCACGGAACTTTATTTTAAGCTGGCACTGCACGAATGCAGGCAGATTGCTGAGCATGAAAATTTAACCGTCGAGTTTTTTACTGCACGCGTAAAACGGATCAACGCTTATTTCAATGCCTTAACCACTTCTTTCGAGGTGATGGTTGATGGTATGGAGAAAGAGCAGTTCCTGAAATTCCGCATGTCATTATTGCCTGCCAGTGGATTCCAATCTGGCCAGTACCGGATGATTGAGATCTGTGCTACAGATTTTATCCAATTGGTAGATAAAAGCAAACGCGAAGAACTAAGTACTGCAACAATAGAAGAACAATTCGAAAATATTTACTGGAAATTCGGTGCAACCGAGCTGTCTTCGGGTAAGCAAACTTTAACCCTAAAGCAATTTATTAAAAAGTATGCGGCTCAGTTTCTACAACTGGCCAAAGATCGTACTTTAACCAATTTTTCAGCTTTGTATCATCAATTGCAAACGAATGGAGCCGATGTTTCTGCCCTTGCAGAGGAGTTGCGTAAGCTAGATTTGTATGTAAATGTAGAATGGCCTTTATCGCACTACAAATCGGCTGTACGTTATTTGGAGAAAGATCCGGTTGATATTGCCGCAACAGGTGGAACCAACTGGCAAAAATATCTGCCTCCGCGTTTTCAGAAGAGAATCTTTTATCCGTTCTTATGGACCGGTGAGCAAATGGAAGAGTGGGGTAAAGGTTGGGTGCTTAGTGTACTTAAAACACTCAAAAACAAAGATTAATATTGCAAAAAGCTATTAAAAAAGCCTGCTTTTTCTTAATTTGCGCGAAATAATTAATGACAGAATGAGTGAATTATTGAATTAGAGGATGAGCGGGTAAAACACTCAATCATTCGATCATTCACCCATTCAAAATTCAAATACAATGACCGAGACATTAGATATAAAAATCACCAAAGCAGCGCAAACACGTTTGGCTGTTACTGATTTTTCGCAATTACCGTTCGGTAAGGTTTTTACCGATCACATGTTTACTGCCGACTACGAAGATGGCGAATGGAAAAATTTACAGATTCTTCCTTATGGCCCAATTCCGATGAGCCCGGCAATTTCTGCACTTCATTACGGGCAGGCGATTTTCGAAGGATTAAAGGCTTACCGCCAACCAGATGGTAAAATTAGTGTTTTCCGTGCCGATAAAAACTTCGAACGTTTTAACAAATCTGCCGCCAGAATGTCGATGCCAGGTATTCCTGAAGAAATTTTTATGCAAGGTTTGGCCGCATTGATCAATGTTGATGAGAAGTGGGTGCCTAATCAAGAAGATTATGCTTTATATATCCGTCCGGTAATGTTTGCAATGGACCCTTATTTGGGGGTTAAGGCGTCTGATACCTATAAATTTGCTTTATTAACCACCCCAACTGGTCCATATTACAGCAGTGCATTAAAGGTTAAAATCGAAACTGAATTTACACGTGCAGATGAAGGTGGTGTGGGCTTTGCCAAAACTGCTGGAAATTATGCACGTTCATTGTATCCTTTCGAGCAGGCAAAAAAAGAAGGTTACGATCAATTGATCTGGACAGATTCGGTAACACATGAGTTTATTGAAGAAGCTGGAACTGCCAACCTACTTTTTGTAATTGATGGCAAATTAGTTACGCCATCAGTACGCAGTACCGTTTTAGATGGTGTAACGCGTGATACTATTATTAAACTGGCTAAAGATGCCGGAGTAGAAGTTGAAGAACGTAGGGTTTCTGTTAAAGAAGTGATTGAAGGGATTGAAAACGGAAGCTTAACGGAGGCCTTTGCCGCAGGAACTGCAGCTACAGTGACGCATGTAGGCGAAATGGGCTATAATGGTCAGATCTATAAATTGACCGACCCATCTACGAGACATATTTCTAATGGCATTGCTAAAAAATTAAACGATATCCGTTACGGTTTAGCACCTGATGAATTTGGTTGGAACTGGGTAATCTAAGATCACCGTCCATAAAAATATAAACCCCGATACAGCATACGCATCGGGGTTTCTTATTTATAACATCGTCATTTCGAGCGGAATGTAATGCAGTCGAGAACCCGAAGGCTCAGCGAAGCAAATCTATAATAGATCTCTCTCCCGAAAATTCGGGACTGCGCTTCATCCGATAGCTATCGGATCGAGATGACGACTTTCTTATAGTATATTGTTATTGGTAATTTATTTTAGCAAAATTTAGCTCTTTAGGCTTGCCGCGGCTAACTTCGGTCTTCGGACCCTGGACTTTCTTTTATTTATCTAAAATCACTACGCCTTTAGCTTCGAAAGCCAGTTCTTTTTTAGGATCTGTAATTTTGGCTACTTCTTCAGGAGATTTTTTAGCGTCTTCTGCATAGTGGCGTAAAGTTTCTACCGAGATAGTTTGTTTCTTTGCTAATCCATCCAAAACTACTTTTTTGCCAACAATGTCCATAGGCATAAAGAACGCATAATCTTTAAAAGTTACCCGCATTGGATCGCCATTAGGCATTTCTAAAGTCATCCAGCAGCCCTTTTTCTTACACACATCTACCACCTTGCCTTCGATCTTCATATCGGCAATTTTTTTATCCCCCATGGCAGTTTCCATCTTTGCAGCTGGTTTTACATCTCCTGGTTTAACTTCTTCTCCAAATTTTTGACCAGTATATGCGCTTTGAGCAAATGAAAATGCCGTAAACAGGCAAAAGCCCAAGCTTAGAATGATTTTTTCCATGATTTACAATTATCCGGTTAATGATCTAACCAAAGTTATTTAAATTTTTCATTAATAATGAAAACAAAAAATCCCCGTTAACATCCATTAACGGGGAAAATCATCCCTATAATTGCAAATCACATTTTATGATGTACATTTAAATTGTTATAGGCAAACTAGAATCCAAAAGTTTAATTTTTATTTTGGTTGTAGTTAATATCTTTGTATCCAGGTAGTTGTTGTTTTTTTTGCCGGATTATTAGTATTCAATGATGTTGTAGAAATGTAGAATATTATCTTCTTTCTGTGGAAATTTGTTGAGCTGTTTCCCCATCTTTATTTATCCAAAAACAAGACTGAACACTTCTTCTATCTTACTTACTGCTTTAATCTCAAGGTTGTACTTGTCTGTAGCAATTCCTTTCAAGTTGTATTTAGAGATGTAAATCGTTTCGAAACCCAGTTTATCTGCTTCGGCGATACGTTGTTCGATTCTGTTTACTGCCCTAATTTCTCCCGACAGGCCCACTTCTGCGGCAAAACAGTTTTTTGAAGAAACAGCGATATCCTGATGCGATGATATAATGGCAATTAATACCGCCAGGTCAATTGCAGGGTCTTCTACTCTAATTCCACCGGCAATATTCAAGAAAACATCCTGAGTACTTAACCTAAAGCCACAGCGCTTTTCTAAAACGGCTAGGAGCATATTCATCCTTTTGGTATCGAAGCCTGTTGCTGAGCGTTGAGGGGTTCCATATGCTGCCGAACTCACTAAGGCCTGTGTTTCAATCAACATCGGCCTGGCACCTTCTAAGGTTGCGGCTATGGCGATTCCGCTCAGCTCTTCATCACGTTGTGAGAGTAAGATTTCTGATGGATTGGAAACTTCTCTTAAACCACTGCCCTGCATTTCGTAGATCCCGAGTTCTGCAGCTGCACCAAACCGGTTTTTGATGGATCTTAAGATGCGATAAACGTGGTGCCTGTCGCCTTCGAACTGCAAAACCGTATCAACCATATGCTCGAGTATTTTAGGCCCTGCAATGGCACCATCTTTGGTGATGTGGCCGATAAGGAAAACAGGTACGCCGGTTTCTTTTGCAAAGCGCAATAGTTCGGCAGTACATTCCCTTACCTGCGATACGCTGCCTGGGGTTGAATCGATATGGGCCGAGTGCAAAGTCTGGATAGAATCTACAACTAAAATTTCAGGTTCAAGGATTTCGATCTGTTTAAATATATTCTGTGTAGAAGTTTCTGTTAAAATGTAACAGTTGGATGAGGGGCTTTCCTGAATCCTTTCTGCCCGCATTTTAATCTGCTGTTCGCTTTCTTCACCAGAGATATAAAGTAGTTTTTTGCCCTTTAAATTTAAAGCCAGTTGTAACATCAAGGTCGATTTGCCGATACCCGGTTCACCGCCGATGAGCACTAGCGATCCTTCTACCAATCCACCACCTAAAACGCGGTCTAATTCTTTATCGCCAGTTAATATTCTACGTTCTGTTGATGATTGTATTTCATCAACCTTACTTGGTTTGCTTAATTTGCGACTGGTATTATCGCTTTTCCAGGTTGGAACAGAAGCGGAGATTTTTTCTACAATTTCTTCTACAAAGGTATTCCATTGGTTACATGACGGACATTTACCCAACCATTTTGCCGATTCGTAGCCACAGCTCTGACAGAAAAATGCACTTTTTGATTTTGCCAATTGATTAAAATTTTAGATTACGAATTTAGCCTTTCAGGATTGAATGTGTCTTTATTTTTTTGAACAATTAATCGTTTGCCCGAGTCGCGTTTACGTTAAACCTCGCAGGTTTTAAAAACCTGCGAGGTTTGAAACATCACTATAAAATGCAGCGCCATTGTTGATAAACCTGATAGAACGGAAAGCCCGGAGCGAACAATGAGTGAGGACTTGGAGGGATAGCAGGACTAAGTGGCCAAAACGCACAGGACAGTTGTTTTCCAAAAATATTGACCACCTAAGTCATCTGAGCATAACTTAGTGAGGCACTTAATTAATATTTTAGATTTGAAATACACTTAAACAACAGAAAGCCCAGATTTAAAAATCCAGGCTTTCTGTTAAATGTGTTTTGAGTTATAATTTAATCTCTTCATCTTTTGCGGAGATGAAGTGAAACTCGGTTAAGTGATACGATGATTGTGCCTTAACTTTAATCCATTGGCCGTATTTAAAGAACCAGCGGCGTTGAAGGTTGAAAATGCCTTTTGTAATATAAGCTTCGATGTATGGGTGTACGCAAAGGGTTACGCCCTTTTCATTCTGCTCTCTTAAAATATAATTAAGGTTGTTCTCAATATCATCCATTAAAACGATACTCGCTTTAATTTCTCCGGTCCCATCGCAGGCCGGGCATTTTTCTACCGTAACAATATTCATTTCCGGACGAACACGTTGTCTGGTAATCTGTACCAAACCAAATTTGCTTGGAGGCAAAATAGTGTGTTTGGCTCTATCCAATAACATCAGCTCACGCAAATAATCGAATAGCATTTTACGGTTTGTTGGTTTGTGCATATCGATAAAATCGATTACCACAATACCGCCCATATCGCGCAAGCGCAATTGACGGGCAATTTCTTTGGCCGCCTCTTTGTTTACCTGTAAAGCATTCTCTTCTTGATTTTCTTTACTGGCAGTGCGGTTTCCACTGTTCACGTCTATCACGTGGAGTGCTTCAGTGTGCTCTACAACAAGGTAAGCACCACCTGGTAAGTTTACTGTCTTTCCGAAAGCGTTTTTAATCTGCTTTTCTACACCGAAATGATCGAAGATAGGTTCTTTCTGTTTGTACAGTTTAACGATCTTTTCCATTTCTGGAGAAATATCGTGAACATAAGAACGGATATCATCGTACAGCTCAGGTGTACTTACGTAAACGTTTGTAAAATCAGGGTTCAGAATATCACGGATTAACGTTGATGATCTGTCCATTTCTCCCCAAACTCTTTTTGAAGGTTCGGTAGATGGCATTTTTTTAATGAAGTTTTCCCACTTAGCAATTAAATCTAAAAGATCTTTTTGCATTTCGGCAACTCCTCTGCCTTCAGAAACGGTTCTGATAATGACCCCAAAATTTTGAGGTTTAATACTTTCAATAATCTTTTTTAAACGATTACGTTCGGTATTACTTTTAATTTTTTTTGATACAGATATGGTATTGGAGAATGGCACCAGTACCACATACCTGCCGGCAATCGAAATGTCGGAACTTAAACGTGGTCCTTTTGTAGAAATTGGCTCTTTGGCAATTTGTACAGGTAGGAGCATGTTTTTACTGAGCACATCAGAAATTTTGCCTGCCTTGTTAATATCGGCTTCTAGCTTTAAATTATCTAATAATGTGCCTGTAACCGAGCCATTACGCTTGATCTTCGTTAGCTTAATTAAAGATTGCACCTGAGGGCCCAAATCAAAGTAATGCAAAAAAGCATCTTTTTCATAACCAACATCCACGAAAGCGGCATTCAGACCAGGCATAATTTTTTTAATGCGGCCTAAATAAATATCGCCTACAGCGTAGTTAATATTGATTTGTTCTTTGTGAAGCTCAACAAGTTGTTTGTCTTCAATCAACGCTATGGTAACTCCGGCAGGAGTCGAATTGATAATTAATTCTTTTACCAACAGCTACAGATTTAAGGCTTTCGCCTATTAACAAATGGATAGTAAATAAAAAACAGTGATGTAGCCAAAAAGATATACAATAAAAAAATCATGTAAATTGTTTAAACCTCATAGTGTTTACTATGAGGTTTAACTGGCTTTATCAAATAAGAAACTATTTTTTCTTATGTCTGTTTTTTCTTAAACGTTTTTTACGTTTGTGGGTAGCCATTTTATGTCTCTTTCTTTTTTTACCGCTTGGCATAGTTTTAAGTTTTAAATGTTTTTATTAATCTGTTAATTAATTTTTATTCTTTAGTTCAGCCACCTTCTTATCAATGAATGAAGATAAGGTTGGGTTAGCCGCTAATTTTTTGCTTGATAGATAAGCATTTACTGCTTCTTTATTTCTGCCTAAATTTTCTAAAGCTGTTCCTAAATAAAAATAGGCTTCAGGAGTTGGAGCAGCGGCAATTACTGTGTTAAAACGAGGAATTGCTTTATCAAACTGACCTGATTTTATGGAGAACAATCCTAAATTCATATTAGCCTTTACATTTTTAGGTTCTTTAGCAACAACTTCTAGCAACATTGCAATACCTTGCATTGGTGCGCCTAAGCCGTTTACTATCGTTACACCTAAGCCCGTTTTAGCTTCAATGTTTGTAGAGTCTTTCTCTAATGCGTTTTTGTAAGATGCATTGGCTTTCTGCAATAAAGCAGGTTGCGCTATGCTATCTTGTGTGCTTTCAAAAGCTTTTATAAATTGATTACCAGCCGCTAACCATGATTTTGATGATGGCTCGCCTTCGGCTACAACTTCTAAATACAGTGCAGATGGCGTAATTTGTTCAACATCGTCCCATTTCTGAGCCAGTTGTTTAGCAAGTTCAATCTTCTCTGCGCCATTTGCGCCTTTATAGCTGTTTTCTAAAGCTGTAATATCTGTAGCCAAGTTCTTGTTGATTACATTCTTTGCAGCGGTAGACGAAGTTTCGAGGTTTAGTACCGATGTGGTTGAAGGAGAAGCTGCTCCGGCCATTGGGCCACTTGAAGGCATTTTTCCATTTTCTTCCGTTGGTTTAACCAAACCCTTAATGTCTCTTGTAAATAAGAATGCAACAAGCAATACAATCGCTCCAATAATTATGGTTTGTTTTGATCTAATGTTGCTATTCATATATAAGACTTAGGCTTCTACGTTAATTTTTTTTGAATTGCTTTTCACTTTATCAACAAATACTTTTGCTGGTTTAAAGCTAGGAACGAAGTGTTCTGGGATAATTATTGCAGTGTTTTTTGAGATATTTCTCGCAGTTTTTTGCGCTCTCTTTTTAACAACAAAGCTTCCGAAGCCTCTAACGTATACATTTTCACCGCCAATCATGCTGGTTTTGATAACCTTGAAAAATGCCTCAACTGTTTCCTGTACATCAACCTTCTCAATTCCGGTTTTTGTTGATATTTCTGAAATAATATCTGCCTTAGTCATATTTTATTATTTATTATATATTATGTTTTAATATTACTACTGTTTTGGGGTTGCAAAAGTATTGCTTTTTAATGAGATAGGGAAATAAAAGATGATTTTTTTATCACTAGACTTATCAGGCAATTGCAAGTTTTTTTTTAATCGGATAAATAGACCGTAATTTGCAGTAATGACATTTCAAAATGAACTCATCAATTGGTACCTGATAAACAAGAGAGATTTGCCCTGGAGGCATACCAATGATGCCTATACCATCTGGTTATCAGAGGTTATATTACAACAAACCCGGGTGGAACAAGGACTTCCGTACTTTAATAGGTTTTTAGAGAATTTTCCTACAGTTGCCGATTTTGCTGGTGCTACTGAAGCCAGAGTTTTGAAGCTTTGGCAAGGACTGGGTTATTACTCGAGGGGCAGGAACATGCATGCAACCGCTCAAATTGTGGTGAAAGATTACGATGGAATCTTCCCAAACCTGCATGATGAGCTCATAAAATTAAAAGGAATTGGCGAATATACAGCTGCTGCCATTTCCTCATTTTCGTCTGGAGAAGCACGGGCGGTAGTAGATGGAAATGTATTTCGGGTACTCTCCAGGTTCTATGGTTTAGCTACGCCAATAAATAGCCCAGCCGGTAAAAAAGAGTTTTATGCGTTAGCAAATGATTTGCTCTATAAAGAAGACCCCGCCTTATATAACCAGGCTATTATGGAGTTTGGGGCCATGCAGTGTAAGCCAAAATCGCCCAGTTGCAGCGTTTGCCCGCTTAGTCAGGAGTGTTATGCCTTTAACCATGGTCAGGTAAATGTGCTGCCGGTTAAAATTCGAAAAGCCGAACAAAAACACCGGTATATTAATTATTTTGTTTGTTTTGAAAATGAAAAAGTACTGATCAGGGAAAGACAAGCAGGTGATATATGGCAGCATTTATATGATTTCCCTAGTGTGGAAACAACAGAAGAATACGAGTGGAGCGATTCAATATTCATTGATCGCGTAAAATCTGTATTCGGAAGTAAGGCCGATTTTACATTTATAAAAGCCAAAAAGCACATATTAACTCACCAAATAATCCATATACAATTTTTTGCATTAAAAAATTATATATTTAACTTTAATAAACAAAAGGAACTTAATTGGGTTTCTTTAAGTAAATTAGATGAGTTACCGCAGCCAAAAGTAATCCATGATTTTGTCCTGGAATATTTTTATAAGGACAAAATGGAGTAACTAACCATCTTATTCGGCGTGCACTTAGAAAACAAAACAACTAACCAAAAATATTTATGTCTGGGATTAACAAAGTTATTTTAGTAGGCCATTTAGGCAAAGACCCTGAAGTGCGACATTTAGACGGTGGCGTAACAGTAGCCAGTTTTCCATTAGCTACCTCGGAAACATATAACAAAGACGGAAAAAGAGTAGAACAAACGGAATGGCACAATATCGTGTTATGGCGTGGCTTAGCAGAAGTTGCTTCCAAATACCTTCAGAAGGGCAAATTGGTTTATATAGAGGGCAAATTAAGAACAAGATCCTTTGAAGATAAAGAAAAAGTTAAAAAATATGTAACAGAAATTGTGGCCGAAAACTTTACCATGTTAGGCAGAAAAAGCGATTTCGAGCAAAGTCCAACTACACCAACGCATCAAAGTTCTGAAGCTAAAATTGAAGATGAATTTACAATTGGTCCATCAGATGAAAATGGAGATCTTCCGTTTTAAGAGTGGGTTAAAATATATAAAAAAAGCTACCTGATGAGAGGTGGCTTTTTTTATGCGCTTTTATTCGTAACCTTAAAATAATGATAAAAAAAAACACCTGCCAGTTTTGCTGGCAGGTGTTTCTTATATATACTAAAATGGTTAATTAATTTTAGTATAGTAAATATTTAACTTTATCTTATTGGCAGTTGAGCTGCTTGCGCCTATAATCGATCTTTCTGCAGATGTAGCAGTAGATGCTCTCTGGAAGTCGGTATAAGACGTAGGGGCTAAGAATGTGCCATAATCTTCAACGTTTTTATCAATCAAGCTCTGAACGTAATTAGTTACGATAAAGATGTAACGTTTTTTTAACGAATCGAAATAACCGCCAAAAAGTGCTGCACCGCCAGAAGCGCTACCGGAGAACGTTGTGTAATCAGGTATATCGGCTGGTTGTTGTGCAATATCCCAACGGTATAAAGAAAGTCGCTGTGCGGCATTAAAAGGGTATGCTGGGGCAGCACCACCAAGCTCTACAACCAACTCTGCCTTATTAATAATTGCCTTTCCGTACTTGCCAGTAAAGCCTGTCAATTCTGGAAACGTTAATTTGGTTTTTACACCGGCCAAGCCTTGTAAGTAAGTTACTCTATATTGTTGGGCTGGATCTGTTGGAACTGCAACATCAATTTGTTTTTGCACTTCAGTGCCTGTGTAATCGTGCTTAATGTTTGCGGCTATTCCGGAAATTGAACTGCCACCACTGCTATTTTGAACCAACGCTCCAATAGGAAAGTTAACGCTAGTGGTGTCTATTCCGCTTGATGAATTGGTTTTTTTCCAAACCAGTTGTAAATATGAATCAGTGCCTGTGAAATTGAAAAATGCAATACCTCCAGCCCCTGTTGAAGATGTTTTATTTACCTGAGCATATAAGCCTTTAAATGCGTCTATAAATTTTGCATTTGTGGATGTTCCTGCGGTGCCTAAGTTTAATATGGCGTTTTGTATAAATGCCCTGTTTAAAGGAATCCGGATTTGAGCAGGTACAGTTTTTAAAGTATCGGCTTTGCCTGTTACGATGTCAAATATCTTTCTTTTGGTGTTTGGTGCTATTTTGCCTGTAAAGTTACCTAAAAGTGTGTTGTTGATTGCCTGTACATCCGAGCTTTTATAAGTTGTAACCTTATTGGCTAACTGGTAAACATCAATACTATATTTAGAAGTGATGGTATCGCCGTAAAATTTGGTTAAAGTAGATGTTGTATCTAATTTTAATACCAAAACTGCTGAGTCTAATACCGGAGCAGTACCGAAATCGTAACTTGTACTTACCGGATAAACCGTTAATGCTAAGGCAGCCTCAGTTTTTCCAAAATCAGGGTCAATCATATAGCCCAGTGGGTAACGGATTAATCCGGCGGTGTTGGCAGCGTCTTCTCGTACAAGTTGAGATTTAACAGGAGATACCACCAGCGTTCCGGTAATTGCAGCGTTCGGATCTACATCTAAACCAACACCATCAGGGTTTTTGCACGATGCAAAAAGAAAAAGACCTATCAACAGGGTTAATAAGTCTTGTTTTGTAAATTTCATATTTAAAATAATAATACCTTAATTAAGCAAGTGAAACCAGTTCGTCATTCGAAATTTCTTCATAAAAAGTATAGAAGTTTTCGAAATTCTCGGTTAAGTTAAAAGCTAATGTTGGCTTATTGGAATCTTTAACAAATTTTAACACATCTTTATTTAGGTTTTCATCTGCTAAAACTACTGCATCAGAATGTGTTATCGCACCAATATGCATGCTGTCGCAATCAGATGGTAAGAATGCTTTAGTGTCATCCTCAGTCATATTTGCCATGACTGCCTTCTTAGAAAAACTAGCATTTAATTTCTCTGTAAAGCCGTCCTCATAAACAGAATATACTACTTTAGAATTTTTAAAAGTAGGATCGTTTTTATAAGTTGTTTTGATATAAGCAGGAACTAATGCACTCATCCAGCCATGACAGTGAACGATATCTGGCGCCCAGCCTAATTTTTTAACCGTTTCCAACGCGCCTTTGCAAAAGAAAATTGTGCGTTCATCATTGTCGTCGAAAAATTTCCCGCTTGCATCTCTAAATACTTGTTTGCGTTGGAAATATTCTTCATTGTCTAAGAAATAAACCTGCATGCGTGCAGCTGGGATGGAGGCTACTTTAATGATTAAAGGGTTATCGTTGTCATCGATAATGATGTTCATTCCTGATAAGCGGATTACTTCGTGTAAACGATTTCTTCTTTCGTTGATGTTACCAAATTTAGGCATTAAGATACGGATTTCGAATCCTTTTTCTTGCATTGCTTGTGGTAATTGGCGCGTGATTTCAGAAATTTTAGTAAGCTCGAGGAAAGGCGACATCTCGTGTGTAACAATCAGCAGCTTCGTTTTTGCCATCTCCATATTCTAAGAAAATATTAAGTTAAATAAAAGATAATGAGCTGCAAAGGTAAGCATAATAATACTATTTATCAATATAGCAAGCATTTGTTTGGTTTCGTTTAGATTAATTTACACCTTTACGGCTTTAATTTAGTTTGTCCAAATTGGAAATATTTAAAACCAAAGCAGCGCTTAAGGCTTTTTTAAAACCCTTAAAAGCATCAGGTAAAAAAATAGCGCTTGTGCCTACCATGGGTGCCTTGCACAATGGCCACATATCGTTGATAAAACTGGCGCAGCAGAATGCCGATATCATTATCTGTAGCATATTTGTAAATCCAACGCAGTTTACAGATCCTAAAGATTTAGAGAAATACCCTCGCCCTATAGCACACGATTTAGCTATGCTGGCAGATGCTGGTTGTAACGGCGTATTTATGCCTAACGTAGATGAAATGTATCCTACCGGGGCCGACGAGGTTTGGCAAATTGATTTGGGTAATGCCGAATTTCTGTTGGAAGGCGAATTTAGAAAAGGCCACTATCAAGGTGTAACGCAGATTGTAAAAAAATTGTTTGATGCCGTTGAGCCAGATGTAGCCATGTTCGGACAAAAAGATTTCCAGCAGGTATTAATGATCAAGAATATGCTGGCTTATTTCAAGCTGCCGATTACCATTATTACCTGTCCGATTATCCGCGAAGCCGACGGTTTAGCCATGAGCAGTCGGAACATCCATTTATCTTCCGATGACCGAATGCATTCATTAGTGCTAAGTAAATCGCTGCAGTTCGTTATCGATCATTTTAAAGAATATTCACTAACAGAATTGGTGGATAAGGCCAAATCATTCTACCGGAATATAGATGGTGTAGAACTGGATTATTTTACCATTGCCAATGGCGATACACTGGAACCAGCCAAATCAAAGGATGAAAATAACTTAGTTGCCCTGGTGGCTGCAAAAGTAGGATCTACCAGGCTGATCGATAATATGATTATTAAGTAAAGTCAGGATGTGCGTATCAAGAATCAGAATTTACCGATTTGCGAAACTCCAAACTGATGACTGAAAACTCCAAACTGATTACTAACTTTGCTGAATGGTTATCACAATATTAAAATCGAAAATACACCGTGTTAGGGTAACACAAGCCGAATTGAACTATGTAGGCAGTATTACGATAGATGAAGATTTGATGGATGCAGCTAACATTATCGCTAATGAAAAGGTGCAGATTGTAAATAATAATAATGGTGCACGTTTCGAAACTTATGTAATTAAAGGCGAACGCGGTACCGGAACCATCTGTTTAAATGGTGCAACAGCCCGTTTAGCTCAGCTTGGCGACATTCTCATCATTATGTCTTACGGCTCATTACCAATAGAAGAAGCCAAAAAATACAATCCAATATTGGTTTTTCCTGACGATAATAACCACTTGCTAAAATAACCTTGTGATATTCGACCTCAAAACAGCGCTAAAATATATCATCCTGTTTTTAATCGGGATAGGGGTTTTATATTTAGCTTTTAGAGGTCAGGATTTAGGAAAGATCTGGCAGGAAATTAAAACCGCCAACTATTTTTGGGTAATTACTTCTGCATTTGCCGTATGGATTGGCCATGTGTTACGTGCTTTGCGCTGGCAAATGTTGTATCAGTCTATCCATTACAAAATAAGTTTCTGGAATGCTTACCACGCTGTAATGATCGGCTATTTGGCTAACCTTGCTTTGCCACGCTTCGGAGAGATTGGCCGTTGCTCAGTGATCCACAAAGCCGAAAAGGTGCCCATGTTTGCTTCTATAGGTACCGTAATTACTGAACGGCTATTTGATGTGCTGATGCTTTTTCTTACCAGTTTGGCGATGCTGATTTTTCAATATGATATTGTAGCCGGGTTTCTTTATCAAACCATCTATCTCAATCTTGTAAAAAAAATAAATACAATTAACTATTTGTGGTTGGTTGGTTTGGGTATCATCATCCTGCTGCTCATTGCTGTTGCAATATATTTTCTCCGTCAAAAATTCAGTAAAAAATTTTTACGCATTTTTGTAAGTCTGCGTCAAGGATTTGGCTCGTATAGCAAGTTAAAAGAAAAAGGTTTGTTCTTAACCTATACCTTAGGTATTTGGCTTTTCTACTTACTTTCCATGTATTTCGCTTTTTCTTCTATTCAGGCTACTTCGGGATTACATTTTAATGCTGCATTTACCGCAATTGTTTTTTCTGGTTTTGCCATGGCAGCACCTGTTCAGGGCGGGATTGGTGTTTTTCACTGGATGGTTGCCCAGTCACTGGTATTGTATTCCGTTTCTTTTAAAGATGGCTTGGCCTACTCAACCATTATTCATTCCTCGCAGGTTTTACTAATTCTTATTTTAGGAAGTTTAAGTCTGGGTTTCGTCTTGACTAAAAGAGCGGTTAAATAATTTTTTTGTGGGCGTTTTAACACGCTGTCCGCTGTATCTTTTTGGCTGTCCTTCGACTATAATCAATATACTAGCCAAAAAGGATGCCGTTTCCATCGTTAACGCAGATTGCACAAGCAAATAAATCCGGCTTAATAGTATAAGTATCTTTATCGTAACCGAAGTATTACCGCTATTGCTTTTAAAAAAAACTAAATATTTTTTTTGCAACTACAGAAAATCTGAGAAAACACGCAAGCACATCAAGATATAACGTAAACCGGTGTTTAAATCGGGAGCCGACGCTGCTGTTGGGTTTAAAATTAGCGTTTTGTTCTCCTGGCGCTACACGTTGTTCGTAAACCCGATTAAAGCGAACACGGAGCACAGCGAAGTAAAGCGTAAAGCGGGGCCATGGCTGCCAAATGCCCGGAACCGCTCGTTTCCAATCCAAAAGCCTAAAAAGAACGTTTTTTTGGAAAAATGGAAGCCAGTGTGCTTTGGGCTGCTATCCCGCCATTCGCTATGATCCCAATAGGAGCAGAACCAAATACGCCGTCGCAGCATGAGGTGAAATTAAAAATAAATTACTATGCAACCATAGTAATTTCGATCATTAATGCTACATTTGATTTACTAACCTTTTATACATAAATGTTATGCATTTTGAATTAAGTGAAGAGCAATTAATGATCCGGCAGGCAGCCCGCGATTTCGCGCAGCAAGAATTAAAGCCTGGCGTAATCGAACGAGACGAACATCAGAAATTTCCGGCCGAGCAGGTGAAAAAACTTGGAGAACTTGGTTTTTTGGGGATGATGGTGAGCGAAAAATATAATGGAAGCGGACTCGATGCCATTTCTTACGTTTTGGTAATGGAAGAGCTTTCTAAAATCGATGCTTCTGCATCAGTTGTGGTTTCAGTAAACAACTCTTTGGTTTGTTACGGATTAGAGGCCTATGGCAGTGAAGCCCAAAAAGAAAAATATTTAAAGCCGTTGGCAGCAGGAGAAAAAATAGGCGCTTTTTGTTTGTCAGAACCCGAAGCCGGATCTGATGCCACCTCGCAACGTACAACCGCTGAGGATAAAGGCGATTATTATTTGCTGAATGGTACAAAAAACTGGATCACCAACGGCGGTACTGCATCAACTTATCTGGTTATTGCACAAACCCATCCAGAATTAAGGCATAAAGGTATCAATGCTTTTATTGTAGAGAAAGGGATAGAAGGTTTTACCGTTGGACCAAAAGAAAATAAACTCGGCATCCGCGGATCTGATACACATTCTTTAATGTTTAACGATGTGAAGGTGCCAAAAGAAAATAGAATTGGCGAAGATGGCTTCGGTTTTAAATTCGCCATGAAAACATTAGAAGGCGGAAGGATCGGTATTGCGGCCCAGGCTTTAGGTATTGCACAGGGTGCTTTCGAGTTGGCCACGCAGTATGCTAAAGAGCGTAAATCATTCGGCAAACCAATTTCTGAGCATCAGGCCATTGCTTTTAAACTGGCCGATATGGCTACACAGATCGAAGCCGCCAGGTTATTGGTTTATAAAGCTGCCTGGTTAAAGGATCAGGGTTTACCTTACACACAGGCCGGTTCTATGGCCAAACTGTTTGCTTCGAAAGTGGCGATGGATGTAACCATTGAAGCGGTACAGGTGCACGGTGGTTATGGTTTCGTAAAAGAATACCACGTAGAACGTTTAATGCGCGATGCTAAAATTACCCAGATTTACGAAGGTACATCTGAGATTCAGAAAATGGTTATTTCGAGAGAAGTGATCCGTTAGTCCTCAGTCTGAAGTCGGTAGTCCTTAGTCTAATTGACTCAAGACTGCCGACTCTGGACTCAAGACTATTCTTTTTCCCCAACTACAGCACTAAACACTGCTTTAATTAAAGCTACAACTATAGCCAGGAATGCAGCGGCGATAAAACCTGAAGTGTTAAAAGAGGTCATCATGTTATCAACCAATAAAATCATTAAAACGGTAATGATGAATGATACCAGTCCGAGCGTTAAAAAATTAACAGGGAATGTTAATAATCTTAAAATGAACCCAATGGTTGAGTTCGCAAGCGCAACCAGTACTGCAGCAATAATGGATGTTGCATAACTATCAACATGTACGCCAGGTACTATTCTTGCGCCGATAAAAAAGGCTAATCCCATCAAAAGGATTTCGATAATAAATCTCATAATTGTTTATTTTTGTAAATGTTTAAATGCTTTTTTAAATACCAGGCCGTAATTGCTATTGCTATATTTGCACTTTCATGTTCGAATACAAACAACAGGCCAATAATTAAGTTTTCTGGGGATAGTTCATCAATAATAATTAAAAATATTGATGAGGCGAGTCTCTTACAGGTTAAAAATGCCTATCAGGCTAATGCAGATGCACTTAATTTGGTCTCTGTTTTAATAAAACCGGGCGATCTGGACAGTATCCAGGATGAACTGGAAGTGCCTGGCAAGGTTAAGATATTAGGCGATTCACTCGTATTTAATCCCGATCAGCCATTTCTTAAGGGTAAAGAATATCTGGTTGAGAGTTACGTCGGAATAAAATTTGCAACTGTAGGCGATCTGATTATGGGGAAGGGTAAGCAGAATTTAAAAGCACAGCGGCAAACACTTAAACGGTAATAATCAGCATAATAATTAGCGCAAGTGTTTGATTTTTTCTAAAAAATTACTACATTTGCATCGTAATCGAAGAAAAGAGAAGGGGACAGTGTCCCCTTTTTCTATGAAATCAGGTTAAAATATGCAGGTAGAAAAGAGAGTTGCAGCCCTCGTTGAGGAAAAAATAGCAGATCGGCCAGAGCTGTTTCTGGTTGAGGTGAAAATGTTGCCAAACAATAAATTAATTATCCATGTTGATGGCGACGAAGGTATTAGCATACAGGATTGTGTGGCCATAAGCAGACACGTTGGTTTTCATCTCGAAGAAGAAAACGCAATAGAACAGGCTTATAATTTAGAAGTTTCTTCGCCCGGTGTTGGTGAGCCTTTAAAATTAATCCGTCAATACAATAAAAATATTGGCCGTACAGTAAGCATTAAGCTGAAAGAAGGATCAAAAAAAGAAGGGAAACTGCTATCGGTTACAGATAATAATCTGCTGATTGAAGAATCGGTTAAAGAAAAAGGGAAAAAGGCGGTAGCAATTCAAACAGCTGTTCCGTTTAATGATATATTAGAAACAAGTGTGTTAATTTCATTTAAGTAAAAATGAGTACTACAACAATTAATTTGATCGACTCTTTTCAAGAGTTTAAAGATTTCAAAAATATAGATCGCCCAACGGTGATCAGTGTGCTGGAAGAAGTTTTTCGTAGCATGTTGCGTAAAAAATACGGAACAGACGAAAACTGTGATGTTATCGTGAATCCGGATAACGGGGATTTGGAGATCTGGAGAACGAGAAAAGTAATGGAAGATGGGTTTTCTGAGGATGATGATTTAGAGATCGAGCTTGCTGAAGTTTCTAAATTAGACAGTACTTTAGAAGTTGGCGATGATTATATCGAGCAAATTACCTTAGAAAGCTTTGGCCGTAGAGCAATTTTAGCTGCCCGTCAAACTTTGGTTTCTAAAGTATTGGAATTAGAGAAAGACGAAATCTTCAAAAAATATAAAGATAGAGTAGGCGAAATCGTAACAGGTGAAGTTTACCAGGTTTGGAAGAAAGAAACTTTAGTTTTAGATGATGAAGGTAACGAACTTTTAATGCCTAAAACAGAGCAGATTCCAGCAGATTATTTCAAAAAAGGCGATTCTGTAAGAGCAGTAATCTCTAAAGTAGAAATGATCAATGCCAATCCTAAAATTATCATCTCGAGAACAGCACCAGAATTTTTGCAACGCCTGTTCGAACAGGAAGTTCCAGAAATTTTCGACGGTTTAATTACCATTAAGAAAATTGTTCGTGAACCAGGAGAGCGTGCTAAAGTGGCTGTTGAATCGTACGATGACCGTATCGATCCGGTTGGAGCATGTGTGGGTATGAAAGGGTCACGTATTCACGGTATCGTTCGCGAATTGAAAAACGAAAACATTGATGTGATTAATTTCACAAATAATATTTCATTATACATTACCCGTGCTTTAAGCCCGGCAAAAATCACTTCTATTAAATTGGATGATGAAACTAAACATGCATCGGTTTACTTAAAACCAGATCAGGTTTCATTGGCAATTGGACGTGGAGGACACAATATTAAACTGGCTGGTAAGTTAACTGGCTATGAAATTGATGTGTATCGCGAAGCTGGAGAAGAAAGCGATGAGGATGTTGATTTAGAAGAATTCTCAGATGAGATTGATAGCTGGATCATTGATGAATTAAAGGCTATCGGTTGCGATACTGCTAAGAGTGTATTAGCTCTTACAGTAGAAGATTTGGTAAAACGCACCGACCTTGAAGAGGAAACCATTAAAGAAGTGGTTCAAATTTTGAAGTCAGAATTTGAATAAGTGGTGTAATTGCCAAATAAACACTACTTTTGTATTAAATAAAAAACAATAACAGGAGCTAAATGTCAGACGACAAACCAATCATTTTAATTAAAGCTATTAAAGAACTTAATATAGGCATGGGTACGGCCGTTGAGTTTTTAAACAAAAAGGGATTCTCTGCCGAGAAGAGCCCTATGTTTAAACTTACGGGGGACATGTATAATGCCTTATTGAAAGAGTATCAGGGAGATAAGATCGTAAGAGAAGAAGCCAAACAAATAGTGATTGGTAAAATACGTCGTGACGAGCCTGAGACTGAAAAGCCAGTAGAAGCGCCGAAGAAGAATACCGATTTTGAGAAAAATGAAGAGATTTTAATTAAAAATGCTCAATCATTTACACCTCCGGTAGAGAAACCAAAGGTTGTAGAAACCCCTAAGGCAGAAACGCCAGCGCCAACACCAGCCCCTGCGGCAGCAGTAGAGCCGGTAAAAGAAACTAAGGCAGAAGATAAGGTTGAAGAAACTGGATTACCAGGGGTTAAAATTGTAGGAAAGATCGATTTAAATGATCTTAACTCGAAAACACGTCCGGCTAAGAAAGAAGAAATACCTGCTGCACCAGCACCGGTTGTAGAACCGGCAGTGGTTAAAGCACCTGAGCCTGTAAAACCAGTTGAACAACCTAAAGCGGAAGAAAAACCGGCTGAGGTTAAAAAGGAAGAAACACCTGCTGCACCAGCGCCAGTTGTAGAGCCACCAGTGGCTAAAGCACCCGAGCCTGTAAAACCAGTTGAACAACCTAAAGTAGAAGAAAAGCCAGCTGAAGCAAAACCGGTAAGCAACGAGCCTGAGGTAATTAAAGCACGTACTGTTAAGTTAACTGGTCCGAATATTATTGGTAAAATTGTTTTACCAACAACACCGGATAGAAGGAACGGTCCAGTGGCGTCATCTAGCGATAGCGAAGCCGCTAAACGTAAGCGTAAACGCAAAAAAACTCCAGGAGCACCGGGCCAGCCAGGTCAACACGGCGGTCAAGGCCAGCAAGGACAAAATAATCCTGCAGGTCAGGGCCAAGGTCAAAGTGGTACACCAGGACAACCTCGTACACCTTATCAAGGTAACAGACCAGGCGGTGGAACTCCATACCAAGGTAACAGACCAGCAGGACAAGGCGGAACCCCATACCAAGGAAATAGGAATAACAACAATAACAGACCAGGTTTCCAAAATAGAAATGCTACACCAAGCGGACCTAAAGAAGAACCTACTGAGAAAGAAATTCAAGATCAGATTAAAGCAACACTTGCCCGTTTAAGTGGTGCTGGTAAATCAGGTAAATTTGCACAACGTGCTAAATTACGTCGTCAGAAACGTGATGATGTAGCATCGAATGCAGAAGAGGCAGCAAATGAGCTTGAATCGCAATCGAAAATATTAAAAGTAACAGAATTTGTTACGGCTAATGAGTTAGCGAGCATGATGGATGTACCGGTTACCAAAATTATTGGTACTTGTATGAGCCTCGGTATGTTCGTTTCCATTAACCAACGTTTAGATGCTGAAACCTTAACCATCGTTGCAGATGAGTTTGGTTACGAAATTCAATTCGTTAAACCAGATGAGGATGAAGAAAATGTAATTGAGGAAGAAGATAACGAGGCAGATTTAATCGAAAGAGCTCCGGTTGTTACGATTATGGGTCACGTCGATCACGGTAAAACCTCATTGCTGGATTATATCCGTAAGGCAAATGTGGTAGCTGGCGAGGCAGGTGGTATTACCCAGCACATTGGTGCTTACATGGTAACTACACCGACCGGTAAAAAAGTAACCTTCTTAGATACTCCAGGTCACGAAGCCTTTACAGCGATGCGTGCACGAGGTGCTAAGGCTGCCGATATTGCCATTATTGTTATCGCGGCTGATGATGCGGTGATGCCTCAAACTAAAGAGGCGATTAACCACGCACAGGCTGCAGGCGTACCATTGGTATTTGCTTTCACTAAAGTAGATAAGCCAGGTGCAAATGCAGATAAAGTACGTGAGCAATTATCAGTAATGAATATCTTGGTTGAAGATTGGGGTGGTAAATATCAATCACAGGAAATCTCGAGCAAAAGCGGGTTAAATGTTGATTTACTTTTAGATAAAGTATTATTAGAAGCTGAATTATTAGAACTGAAAGCGAATCCGAATAAGAGAGCTACAGGTACTGTAATTGAGTCGGCATTAGATAAAGGACGTGGTATTGTAACTACGGTATTGGTTCAGGCCGGTACATTAAGAGTGGGAGATCCAATCTTAGCAGGTAGTTATAGCGGACGTGTAAAAGCATTAACCAACGAGCGTGGTGCTAAAGTAGAATCCGCAGGCCCATCGCAACCGGTACAGGTTTTGGGTATGCAAGGTGCACCTACAGCAGGTGATAGATTTAATGCTTTAGAAAGTGAAACCGAAGCACGTGATATTGCAAACAAACGTATGCAGTTACAACGCGAGCAGGGATTACGTACGCAGAAACACATTACATTGGATGAGATCGGTCGTCGTTTGGCTATCGGTAACTTTAAAGAGCTTAACATCATTGTTAAAGGTGATGTGGATGGTTCGATCGAGGCATTAGCCGATTCATTGTTGAAACTATCAACTGAGCAGATTCAGATCAATATCATCAGTAAAGGTGTTGGTCAGATTTCAGAATCTGATGTATTGTTAGCTTCGGCTTCTGATGCGATTATTATCGGTTTCCAGGTTCGTCCATCGACAGGCGCACGTAAACTTGCAGAAGCTGAACAGATCGATATCCGCTTATATTCTATCATCTACGATGCAATCAATGAGATTAAATCAGCAATGGAAGGTATGTTAGATCCAGAATTTGAAGAGAAAATTGTGGCTAACGTTGAGATTCGTGAGACTTTCAAAATTACTAAAGTGGGGACCATTGCAGGTTGTATGGTATTGGATGGTAAGATTACCCGTAACAGCAAGATCCGTATCGTTAGAGATGGTGTTGTAGTATACACAGGTGAACTAGCATCGTTAAAACGCTTTAAAGATGATGTGAAAGAAGTGAACAAAGGTTACGAGTGTGGTTTAAACATTCAAAACTTTAACAACATCGAAGTTGGCGATATCGTAGAAGCTTACGAACAAGTAGAAGTAGCTAGAAAACTGTAATTCTTTCAAAGAAATATATTTTAAAGTGGCCTTTTAAGGCCACTTTTTTTTGTGCTAATAAATTTTTAAGTTGCTGCTCAGATTGAGGTAGCTTACGATGCCGCTCATCTGCACTTTTGGCGTACTGCCGATGGCAATGAAGTAGATTTTATCGTAGAAAGCCACTTAGAAAAGGGAGTTGCTTACGAGGTGAAGTATAATGATGTTCAGTTTAATCCAACCAAGTATAAAAAATTTCTGCAAGCCTATCCTGATTTCGATTTAGAATGTATTTGTAAAATACTTACAAAAAATGATTCGATAGAGGCCATTCGGTTTTAGTTTTTTCCAAAGGCTTAGTGGGCATAAATAATATACGGGTATCAATAATATTGACGTCTGTTTTGTTGGAGAGAAATTATTTTGTTCTTTTTAAAATCAGATTGCACGATGATCTCGTGGATCGATATACCATATAATTCGGCAATTTTATTTAATTGGGATAATGAAAAATCTACCGCATTATTTTCCCACTTTCTGTAAGCAACCCTGCTTATTCCGATAACATCAGCAACGTATTGTTGTGTATAATTGTATCTGTCTCTGTACCTTCTTAAGGTAATCCCTATGTCTAACATGTTGAGAAGCGGTAATGATTATGTGTGTTTTTTATTTACTCATTGTATTTGCAATAAGTAATGAATGATAATAAGGGATTGTCAAAATTAGTAAATAAAATGTGTTTATTTGTTATGGATTTAATTTATAGGGAAAAAATAATGATTCCTGTAAATGGTTTGAATTTAGTTAAATCTTGAGCTTATAATATTGAAAACTAACAACAATAATCATATTGTAAATAGCATATTAATAAAATCTGTTATTTTCTTATTAATTCTATCGGCATGTTCCTCTTGCGAAAAAGAGCGACTAATTTACACAAACGAGGATGAAATTGTTTCGCCCACCACAGGCACAAGGACTGAATTTACACTCGATTCCATTTTTTTATATGCTAAACAGGTTTATTTATGGAATGATGTTTTGCCTGGTTATAGTACTTTTAAGCCAAGAGAAAAGTATGGTAATATCCAGTCAGAAATAGGTGCACTTAGAAATGAACTTTTTGATATTTCCCAATTTAAAATTAACCTGGTAACGGGCAAACCATTCGAAATTTCGAATTATAGTAATGTACCTAAATATTCGTATCTGCAATTGGGACGAAGTACAGGTGGAGGTGCCCGTGCTGGCATACTAAATGGCGCAGCTGTTTTAGCTAACCGAATTATCCACGATGAAGATAAAGTTATTACCTATATAGCTTTGGGAACTTTTCCAGCTTTAAGTAGTGCTAAATCAAAGCTTGATCAGGTTTTTAATGAAATGCTGACTGATAAACCTACCTATCTCATTTTAGATTTGCGTACTAATGGTGGCGGCTATGTAGAAACCGCCGAATATGTTGCGAATTTAATTGCGCCTGGTACACTAAACGGAAAAATAATGTACACGGAACAATTTAATTCCACGCTCCAAAACGGTAAGGCGACAATTTTGCGTCATCAACCCTATCTGGACGAGAATGGAAAAACTGTAATTTATAACGGACGTTTGGCTACATTGGCCGATGTTGATTATACCGAAAATGGTAATACTTATAGATTTAGCAAAAAAGGAGGATTGGAAACTATTAAAGATATCTATGTGATCGTATCAGGCGAAACTGCATCGGCCAGTGAATTATTGATCAATTGCTTAAAACCTTATTTCAATGTGAAGCTGATAGGTGAAAAGACTTATGGAAAACCGGTTGGTTTCTTTGGGATTAATATAGATCAATATAATGTTTATCTGAGCAGCTTCCGAATTAAAAATGCACAAGGATGGTCTGATTACTTTAATGGAATGGAACCAGATTTAAATGTTGTTGGATCTAGTAATCCAATATTAGGTGATCCTGAAGAAATATGTTTAAAAGCTGCGCTTTCAGCAATTAGCGGTAGAATACAGATCGTGCCAAAAAAAACTGCCAGCATTTCAAAAGGAAATGTAGTCGCACAATCTTCAGTGCTTAGTACTCAAAATAATGCTGGCATGATCGAAAACCGACTTAGATTAAACATTAATTGATTTTATATATCAAGCAATATGTGTGTAGCATTAACTCTTTAAATTTGGCCTTATTAATTAATGATAATGTATGATTAATGGTTAAATTGATAACTGCTCATTATCATAATTAATTTTTCTTGTCGGTAGTTTTGTAAAAAAAATAACAATAATTACTGATGAAAAACAATTACAAATTAAAAATTATTTGCTTGCTGTGCGTAATTACAGCAGCATTTAGCAGTTGCAAGAAGAATGAACTTGCAGAAGAGAAAGGATTAACCAACAATCACCATAACTTTGCCTTTACTGGACATCCGATATATCATGTCCTAGGATATGGTTACGATGTAACTGGAAGATTGGCTAATGCAGAATCATCAACAATACCTGTATTAAATATTGAAAAGTTTGTTGCTGAAAATCCCGGCCTCTTTAAGAAAAATGATGATGTTGGGGATTACTTTCAATATTCATACGGAGAAAATGCAGAAAGTTACTCTAACAAATTGACGCAAAAATATAATTTGACTTTAGATTTAAATCTTCTTAAGAAGGCTAAATTATTTAAAGCAGAGTTAAATGCTTCTTTTGCTAAAAAGGATAGTGTTTCATCAAAATATATTTATGCTACTGTTAGAAAAATGATTAAGCAAAAGGGTATGAAGATCTATTATACCACACAAAATCTTATCGAAAATTACCTAACAGAACAATTTAAATCTGACTTGACATCACTATCTGCAACTGATTTAGTTAAACGTTATGGAACGCATGTGTTAACTGATATCGAATTGGGTGCCAAATTCGATGTGAACTATGAGGCCGAAACTAATAGTACTAAAAGAGAAGATGCGGCAACAGCTGGTGCGAAAATTACTGCACTTAAAATTTTTAATATAAATGCAGATTTGACGACAAATAGTGTAGATGCGAGTTCAAACTATAATCAGAAATTGTATTATAATTCTGTTGGTGGGGATGGAACTAAAGGTTTGATTGGACAGTTAGCGTTAGACAATAGTACTGTTAAAATAGATATTGCTAATTGGCAAAGCTCATGTAATAAAGATAATGCAGCTTTGATTGATATTGGTGTGGATGGGTTAATGGCCTTAGAAGATTTAATAAGTGATCCAGTTAAGAAACAACAGGTAAAAGCTGCGGTTGAACAATATATTATTGATAGACAGCTTATTATTGTGCCGGAAAGGTATGTTCCGTCTGCAGTTGGAGTTTATTATAGTCCAGGTCTAAATGTCTGGAGGTATGAGTTTAGTATTAATAATATTCCATATCTCCGTGACGGAAGCTGGCAGTATAAGCAAACTTATTTTTCTGCTTTCAAGGTGCAAGCCCCTGGTACTATACCTGTTTATGAATATTGGGCTCCCACAACAAATGATTGTCTTTGGGATCGGAACGGAAACATAGGTTCTGACCCATACTGGCATTTCGGAGGAATAAAATTTTATGCTTATGCGACACAACAACCAGGCACTGTGCCAATATATAGATATTATCATCACAGATCAGGAAGATCACATTTCTTAGGGGCAGATCCAGGTCGGCCATATCCACAGAATGAGTGGACAAATGAAGGTGTGGTTTTTTATGCTTATCCCCCACAATAATTAAGGTTAGTTAACATTTAAATGCGGTAATTTCCATATTGGAATTTGCCGCATTTTCATTTTTAGATTTATAATAATACAATTGAATTTCTTGTCGGTAGTTTAAAGAAATAATAGATACTAATGAAAAACAATTACAAATTATTTGTTTGCTGTGCGTACTTACAGCAGCGTTTAGCAGTTGCAAGAAAAATGAACTTGCAGAAAAACAGGATTGGGAGCTAACCATAAGAATTTAGCTTTGGTTGTGGATAGTCAATTTGATGTACTAGCTTACGGGTATTGATGCAACTGGTGATTATTTAAATAAAAATAGTTTGTCAGATGATTGACAAAGGTGTTCTGCTTTCTGAATTTATAACAGACCCTGTAAAAAAACAACAAGTGAACGATGCAATTCAAAAACGGGTTGACGATAGTCAGCGTAAGGAATTAGGTGAAGTTTCAATCTACGCCTATTATAGTTCAATGGGTGCTGACCATTATTTTACCCCAAACAATCAACCAACTATTGGAGACAATGGCTAATTTTAAAAATGAAGGTATAGTATTTTATGCATTTTCTAAACCTACTGAAGGCGCCGTTCCTGTTGATGTATATTATAGAAAAAATGCTGATCATTACTTTAGGTTAGGTAACCAGCCAACAATCGGAAATGGAGCTTCCGTAAATGAAGGACCTGCGTTCAATGTGTCTTTGTAGTCGTAAATATACTTAATAACAAAAGCCCTATCAATAAAAAAAATGATAGGGTTTTATATTTACCTTATAACATAGCGTGTTGCCTATTAATCTTATAACAGATAGGATATGATAATGAGCTTTTGTATCTTCGAGCTGTGCTAATAAATCTTATATTAATTAAGCCAGTTTACTAGTCATTAATTTATTTTAATCTAATAGCTGCGAACAATTTTTTGGTGCATAATTATAATCTGCCTTGAACACTAACAAAAAAGAAAATTCTGTCCCTGTTTGTAATATTTGTGAAGCTAGCTTTGATAAAACATACAGTTTTACGGAAAAGATGTTTGGATTTAATGATGAATTCAAATACAATGAGTGCGCATCCTGTGGGTGCTTACAGATTGCAGAATTTCCAGAGAATATCGAAAAATACTACCCCCCGTATTATTATTCTTTTACTCAGAAAATCCCTAGACTGAAAAGACTTCCTTTAATTAAAAGGATTTTCGGGGTCCAACGATTGAGAAAACGTTATAAAAGAAACTTAGGTGTTCTTAAATATCTAAAAGAAATTGATGCCAAAATAACAGACTGCATCCTCGATGTGGGTTGTGGTAAGGGCTTACTCATCTGCGAGTTGTTTAACCAAGGATTTGAGAAAGTAGAAGGAGTTGATAAGTTTTTGCCCCAAGCAATAGATTATAGATATGGAGTGAAAGTTCAAAAGAAAGAACTCAAAGAGCTTACCCCAAGTCATTATAATCTGATTATGATGAACCATGTTTTAGAGCATATGGCAGAACAGGAGAAGTCTTTGGCAGATTGTCATAAGCTCCTTAAAGATGATGGTTGTTTGATGATTAGAATCCCATTACTTGGCGAAGCATGGGAACGTTATAGAGGTAATTGGGTACAATTAGATGCGCCTAGACACTTCTTTCTGCACACTTTAAAAAGCATTAATATTTTAGCACAGAAAACGGGTTTCGAAATCAGGAAAACAATGTTCGATTCGACTAATTTTCAGTTTCTGGGTAGCGAACTTTATGAACGTGATATCCCATTGTTTTCAGAAAGTGATAATTACAATTTGTATCCTTTTGATAAAATTTTTAGCCCTGAACAAATACAGGAATTTGATAAAATGGCAGAGGATCTTAATCGCGAACAAAGAGGCGATTCTGGTGTTTTCTATTTATACAAAAAGAAATCTAATCAATAATCAGCAAAGCAGAGTCAGTTCTTGTAAAGAAAAAGTTATGTTATTTTAGCATTTTTTAAGTTGAAAAAACATTTTAAACCATTCTTTTTCTAGAGTTTTGTTTTTTGTCCTGTAATGAGTGAAATAGAAAATAGTATAAGTGGAGTAGCTAAGAAGAAAAATTTTGATTTCGTTGATACCATAAGATGTATCTCAATGATCGGAATTGTATTTGAGCATTGTGCAATTGTTGGTGATCCTAAAACCTCAAATTTATATTTAGGTATGCTCCATGTGTCGGTAATGCAGTTTTTTAAGTTTGCAACAATAGCCTTTTTTTTTAATTGCAGGTTTTTTGATCAATCATAAGTTTACCGAATACACGCCTGGCCAATATTTAAAAAATAGATTCAGAAATACGATTAAACCATGGGCCTTTTGGCTGCATGTTTTACTATTGTGGAATATTGGAGAACTTTTATTTAAATATGTGAAGTATCGTGGCGATTATCAAATGCCCAGCAGCTTCTTATCCTATATCGGGGATCAATATTACCAGGTTATTTTCTTTTCTAGCTTTTGGTTTATCCTAAATTTTCTAATCTGTATTTCCATTCTATTGCTTTTTAAACGTTATATCTATAAAATATGGTTTGGTATAGTATTAGGATGTGTTTCTTTGTTTTACAGCTTCAACCTATACCATGGTTGGATTATAACCAGCCATACTACAGCCTTGTTTGGTTTCGTTTTTTATTTGTGGCTTGGAGCATTCGCAAATAGATATTATGAGCAGCTTCTTGCGTTTATTAAAAGAATATCGATGTGGTGGCTTATTGCAATTACCTTTTTTTTCTTCCTTTTAGGAGATATGGAGTCATTGTATTTAAAATCGCTTGCTATCGATGATATTTACAATACACTGCGCATTTCGAATATTTTATATTCCCTTAGCTTTTTTCTCATCCTATTAAAAATTGGATCGATAAATTTTGTCAATAAGTATCTGGATCCAAGGAATACTACATTTGGTATTTATCTATTACATCAGATTATTATTTTTCATGTATTAACAGAGATTTTTAGACCTTTTAAGATCGATATAAATAATATTACACTTTTACAGGCCACTGGATATACCATCCTAAGATTTATCATTACTTACGCATTAAGTATGCTTATTGTTATGCTCATAAGGCGCACTAAGTTTAAGTGGTCAATCGGCGTATCTTAATTCAAAAAAATGATCCATCTAATCATCACAACAGCTAATATCCAGGAGCACTATTCAGAAAGAAAAGAGCAATATATTAGCTCTATTAATCAGGCACTGAAATTCAGTTATTTGTTGGATAGCTGTACTATTCTAGAATGTGTCTCTGCTCATGAGGATTATCTTGATAATTACAATACCTATTACAGCAAAGTAAAAAACGTATTTCCAGAAAAAGGACTTAATGAAATGCAGCATATAAAAAGCTTTATAGAACAATCACCTTTTCAATCTAATGACACCATTATTAAACTCACCGGGCGCTACTTATTAGAAGATAGTACCTTTTTTAATAAGGTACAGTTACTGAACGATTTTTTTGATAGCATTTTTAAGGATGATAGTGATATTTATGAGGGTAAGGGCTACCATACTTTTCTGTATGCAATGAAGAAAGATCGCTTTTTACAAACCATTAATTCATTAGCGTTCTCCAAAACAAATCTCGATCCCATTGAATGGGGAGTAAAGGCTTTTTTAAAAGATAAAGAAAGAAATTACCTCCTGAATAGATTAGGAGTAAAGGCATTTCAAGGAGCCTTTGGTGAAAAAGTATTTAGCAGCTAACAAAACTAGCGGCCCAATACCCTGCTTTTTAACCAGCGTTTAAATCTTCTTCTTAATAGATTGTATTTTTTCCACCTTAATTCTAAGCTGAAATCTCTATTGAATACAGCATAATCAGCCTCTTTTTCGGGTAAAATATATAATGGGTGGCGTAATTTACCTATTTCTTCTAAAGGAAGATTAGCATATGGACTTGTTAAGTTAGTAGTATGTGTACCGTCGTTTCTGAAACCAATATTACTAATGAGGTTTGCATTTGGATTAATACTAAGGCCATTATTAAAATAATTGATTAAGGCCAGCTGATAATCCCAAGTATCGATTTTTCCAATTTTTAGATTGTGAAAGATCCGTTTCCAGTCTTCATTGATAAACCGATCCGTAAAGATCTGGTCTAAGTGCTGGTTGGCTTCCGCTTCATGGTAAAGTGAAAGTTCTTTATCGTAATCTTTCCATACCCTTCTCCAGCTCGCCCAGCCCCAAACATGTGTTTGATTGGCAAAATAATAACTGCCATCGCCCCATCTCTTTCCTAATTGGTGATCGCTTCCAGCAATATGCCTGATTCTGGTGTCGAAACGATATTTTTCAAGTAATTCATCACAATAGCTAAAAAAATCTGTATTTGGGAGGCAGTCATCCTCTAAAATTATTCCTTCTTCTTCATGCTCAAAGAACCAGGTTATAGCAGATGATACAGCTTCCTTGCAGCCTTTGTTTTCTGTGCGGTAAAGTGTAATCAGCTCACAAGGCCAATCTATCTTAATCTGATCTCGAGTTTCTTTACATAAACTAATATCTGCTTCATTTGCTGTTCTGGGGCCATCTGCGGCAACATATAGTCTTGAAGGCTTTACATTCCTAATCTGAGCAAAAACTTTTTCGGTAATATCCGGTCTATTAAAAATCAGAAATAGTATGGGTGATTTAACTTGATATAAATTCATGATTATCCAAACTTACGATAAATATTTATGGTCTGTTCTATAGATTTTTCTATCGAAAAATGATTTAACCGTTCTTTCCCCTTCAAACGTAAAGCATTGCGAAGTACTTGATTGTTTATTGCTTTTTCGATCTGATTTCGCATAGAATTGATGCTGTAGGGATCAAAATAAATAGCTGCTTCTCCGCATACTTCCTCAAAACAACTGGTATTACTCGTTATTACCGGGCAGTTATAATTAAATGCTTCCAGCAGAGGTAAACCAAAGCCTTCGTAAAGAGATGGGAATACAAATGCAATTGCCTGTTGATATAACGATAATAATTTTGCGTCTGTTACACTTTCTTGGCTAACCTGACCAGATATGTTATGCTGGGCCAAAAAATCTTTTTCTTCAGGCAAGAATATACCTCCTCCTGCACACACAATATTTAACGTAGCATCTTTTTTAAGCAATGGCGCAACAGATTCGATAAAGCCTGAAAAATTTTTATATAATCCCCGTTCTCCAACAAACAATAAATATTTTTGTGGGATATTAACTATTTCATTTTTTTCAATAGCAAATGGTTGAAAGCCATGATGGATTACCGAAATCCTTTCACCCGGAATATTTAGATACTGTTGAATATCATCTTTAGTAGATTGCGATATAGCAATAATATGTGCTGCTTTCTCGATACAGATCCGTTTATGAGCAGCTAACACATCATCTGGAGCAAAATAATGTGGAAATTTTTCATGTATCATATCATGAACGGTAAGTACAAAAGGTTTCTTCAGGTACTTTAAAAAATATGGCTCATAATAGGTAGGGTGAAAAACATTAAAATTATTTTTTCGGATGATATATTTAGAATATTTTTTATTCCATTTATAAATTTTCTGCTGTGTTGGAAGCAGTAACTTTCCAAGTTTTTCGCCAAAAATGCCAGGATCGTCTTGTATGTAATGATTGGGGCTATATAAAGTGCTAATAGATGAGGCCTCATTATTACGTTTTAAGGTGTGATGAACATTTGCAAAGTAGCGGGAAATACCACCAAAACGTTGTAGTGAAAAAATTTGATGATCAAATAATACCTTAGTCATTAATTAACTTAATTTTTGTTCTTGGGTAAAAAAATAAGGATCACACTCATAAAAGCTTTTAATACTTTATAACCTAATTTGTATTTTTTGATATGTAGAAACTGCTGAAACCTTTTCGATTTTAACGCTGTGATGTCTTTATAATCATCAATAAATAACGGGAAATAGTTGGAAATGGTTTGCTCCCTTTCTTCGTGCATCAATTTGTGATTGGTTAATACAGAAGAAATACCAGAGACATCGTATTTACAGATCACCTGATCAAGGTGTTGATATGGAATATTTATTTTGCATATGGCATAAATAAAAAATTCCCAATCAGAAACGATTTTGTAATTCTCATTATAGGGAAACACTTCATCAAATAACTTTCTTTTTATAAATGTTGCCTGATGTGAAAGGTTGTGCGCTAAGAAAAAACTAAAGGAAAGTTGATCAGGATAAGTTCTTGTAATCTCTCCGTCAGGCTCCAGGTATATTGCATCACCATAATAAAATCCAAACCGGCCATCTAAATGTTTCTGTACTTTTTCTAAGGTATTTGGCTCTGCCAGCACATCTCCACTGTTTAAAAAAAGAAGATAATCTCCATTAGCTCTTTTTATTGCTTTATTCATGGCATGGTAAACACCATGATCAGGTTCGGATAAATATTGGCTCAACTGATGCTGATATTTATCCGCAACCGTTGTACTTCCATCCGTACTGGCACCATCAATAACTATAAATTCAAAATCTTTCCAGGTTTGATTTACAACACTGATAACGGTTTTTTCTAAACCATTTTTGTTATTGAAGTTTATTGTAATGATGGATATTTTTTTGCTCATATGGTTAGAACTATTAGGATAAATCTAGTTTATCCAAAAGGTACTGTATCTTTTCTGAAACAACTGGTGGGGTATATTGCTCAATCGATTTTACTGCATTTTCCTGAATTTTTTTCCATAAGTGCTCATCTTGATACAATTGAATAATCTGATTAGCAAAATCAGAAGCCTCATCAGCAATTAATGCAGTTTCTTTATGTATTAGGTCCATCCCCTCAACACCAATACTAGTAGAAATTATGGGTAATCCAAATTCTAAACTCTGACCAATTTTTCCTTTCATCCCTGCGCCATATCTCAATGGTGCAACAAACACTTTAGCATTTAAAAAATACTGATCTACCTCTTCTAAGAAGCCAGGAACAAATACCTTTTCGCCAGCAAGCGCATTTACTTCTGCCGAAGGATAACTGCCTAATAGGTAAACAGTAATATCACCTAATGATTTCCAAACCAAGGGCATGATATCTTTAATAAGCCATTTAACGGCATCAACATTAGGTTCGTGTTTATAGCCTCCAATAAAAATTATCCCGCTGCGTTCGGTAAAAGTTTTTGCAGATGGTGGCTTTATTTCGTGAATATTCGGGATAACATAAACATTTTTAATGCCTTCTTGCTCTAATAATAATTTTTCGGTATCGGTAACAGTGAGGGTGGCATCGGCGTGATTTGCTAACTTCAATTCTAGTTTTTTGAATTTTAAAGCTTTGCGAAATAATTTCTCGTTTCCTTCATTTTTAGCTTGCCTTTGCATCCGTACGTAATGTAAATCTACCGTATCGAATATTATTCTGATCTGTTTCTTAGACTTTAAAATTTTTTGGAATTCAAGATTCAGCATAGGCCTCGAAACCCAGGCATAATCTATTCTAGGGAGTAGCCCCTTCAGGTTTTTTAACATTCCTTTTCGATCGGGACTGAGCTGAAGCACAAGTACACCAAGCTGAGCAAGTTTAGTGGCATAAGGTTCAGTTGAAAGGCCATCATTAGGGAGAAAAATCACATTAAGGTTCATTTCCCTGAAAATCTTAATTAGTTCAAACAACCTTTTAGAGCCAGACGATTTATCATATTGAGGAATATCATCATCAATAACCAATATTGTTTTTTTGGATGGATCTAGTTGATCATGATCTGTCGTTATAGTTTTTTCTGCCGCAGTAAACCATGATCTTATTTTGTTCAACATATAAATTGCTTTTTGCTTACCATTTAAGCTATTTCTTGGCAAAAATATAATTTTAATTTCTGGAATATGCCATTATGATCTGGAACTCTCTTTTAAAATCATTTTAAAATGGGAGTAAAACGATCTTTTCCGTATAAAAAATAAACCCTTAGCATGTATTAGCAAGGTTCTGAATAGCTTTATAGAGAAATTTTTATGTTGAAGTTCTTTATAACCAGTTAATAATTCATCGATAAGTTTTGCTAAAGATTCTGGTGTTAAAGAGTGGCTTCTAAATAAATTCAGGTGTTTAATTCTTAAAGATTTTGGATCTGTTTTATCATTTTTTGTTGAACTTTCATCGTGTTTTCGATGTTTAACCAGTTTATCGGTAATGAAATTTATTTTTCCTGTACAGGCAGCAGTATATGCCAGCCACCAATCGTAATAAAGCGAATGATCAAAGGGAGGGGTTAATTTTAATAAATCGCGTTTGATCAGGCAGGCGTGACCAGAGATACAATTGTAATAAATTAAGTTTTGAGCACATTTTCCCGAAACAAACCGATGGTGCGAACTCGTACTTTTGCGAAGAGACTGGCCATTTTCGTCGATATATTCCGAGTCGTGATATAACATTACATTATCACCTATATGCTGTATGGACTGTGAAATTTTATCGTTAAGCCAAATATCATCTTGGTCTGCAATCGCAATATAATCAGCTGTGCATAATGATAATGCTTTTTTAAAGTTTTGATTAAAGCCTAAATTTTGATCATTTAGAATCAGCTGTAGGTTGCTATTGAGTTTTTGGTATGCGCTGAGGATATTCAAAGTATTGTCTGTTGAACAATCATCAACTACAATAACTTCTAGGTTTGGATAGGTTTGGGTAAAAATAGAATCTAACTGTTTAGCCAAGTATTTTTCGCCATTATAAGTACATAATGCAATCGATACGAGTGGAATATCTGCCTTTATCATTTTGTTCTCTTTTTTAGTCCATTCCACATTCTTACAAAAAACAAAGAAATAGGGTTACCAAATAATCTACCCAAAATTGAACCCGATAAGTGAAACACTGTAGAGTTGGTTTGGATCCACCTCGACCTAAAAAAGTGATTGTATTTTTGAATAAGTAACTTTCGTAGCGTGAAAAAGCTTTCGTCTCTATTACCCCTGCTTTTATGCGTTAGGTTAAACGGAATAACATAAGCAGAGTAGCCATTTAATTCACCTTGTAATACAAGATCTGTAGCATATAAGTGAAATCCCTTTAAGTTGGTCGAAACCTTTAAATGAGCTGAGTTCTTAACTAGAATGAAATTTTCATCAATCGCCGAAACCTTTAAAGGGAAATCCCCCTTATTCATAAAGGTGCCATCGGGATATGATATGTGATAAACAATATGATTTGGACCTGCTGCACCTGCATTTCCGCAAATGCCCCAGTTTGGATCTTTGACATCAAGTTCCTTTAAACATTTCTTCAGCTCGTCAATGCCGTCTTTGTTTATTAATACATCTTGATGACAAATAATAATGTATTTGCCCCGTGCCTGTTTTAAAAATAAATTAATTGCAGAAAATGCGTCGAATGCATTAGCCTCGATATTATCTGCATATAAATATTCACAGCTTTTTTCATCAAATCCTTTAGACAGAAACGAATCCAACATTTCTTCATATTCCACCTTTCTGGTTACGAGTGTACATATCGAATACTCATATTCGTAGACAGGTGAAGAAATTGATTTGGCTAAACTTAAAGCTGTATCCATAAAATTAATCTGTGAAAGCCTGCATATCAATTAAACGTTTGTATAAACCGCTTTTGGCCATTAGTTCGCTATGGTTTCCGGTTTCTACAACGCTACCTTTATCAATTACTACAATTTTATCAGCATGTTGAATGGTGCTTAAACGGTGAGCGATTACAATTGAGGTACGGTTTTTCATTAAGTTATTTAACGCATCCTGAACTAATTTTTCCGATTCAGTATCTAAAGCAGAAGTTGCCTCATCTAATAACATAATTGGAGGGTTGGCCAATACAGCTCTTGCAATACAAACGCGCTGTTTCTGTCCGCCCGAAAGCTTATTACCCCGATCGCCAACAAAAGATTGGTAACCGTTCTCTGTGTTCTCTATAAAGTCGTGCGCATTAGCAATTTTTGCAGCGGCAATAACCTCTTCCATTGTAGCATTAGGCTTGGCAAAGGCAATGTTGTTAAAAATGGTGTCGTTAAACAGAAAAGATTCCTGATTAACAGTTCCCATTTGCATCCTGATACTTTCTACAGTAAGATCCCTGTAATCGTGACCATCAATTTTAATAATTCCCGATTTTGGATCGTGGAAACGAGGGATTAAATCCATTAAAGTACTTTTTCCGCCACCTGATGGACCAACCAAGGCTATGGTTTTTCCCTTTTCAATGTCGAAGCTTATCGAGTTAAGGATTTGTTTTTCTCCATAACTGAATGATACATTCTGCAGACTGATTGCGCTGTTAAAATCATCGAGCACTTTAGCATCTGGTTCATTTACCAATAATGGCTTCGTATCCATTAAGTCCAAAACCCGTTCGCCTGCTGCGATACCCGAATGGATTCCACTAAATGAATCGGTAAGTGCCTTTACTGGCTGCATCACCTGCGAGAAAGTGGCTATATAAACCAGGAATTTTGCGGGTGTTAAATCTCCCTGACCAGTTAAGATCATTGTTCCGCCATAAAGAACAATAAAAACGACAACAAATACCCCTAGGGTTTGTGAAACAGGTGAGGCAAGCTGCTGCCTTCTTGCCATTTTTCTATTCAGGTAAGAATAGAACTTATTCTCCTGGTCAAATTTGTCTTTAATCCTTGGCGTTGCATTAAAAGCTTTTATAATTTTAATTCCGCTTAAAGATTCGTCCAAGAATCCTATCATTTTTGCGAACGATTCATGAGATTCTTTCGCTTGGTGTTTTAGGCGTTTTACAATTTTACTAATGATAAAACCTGATATAGGGATAACCAGGAGAGAGAATAGCGTAAGTTTAACCGATATCGAAATGAGTACCCCTACATAGAATAACAACTGTAGTGGCTCTTTAAAAACCACTTGTAAGGTGTTGGTAACGGTAAATTGGACCACCTGAACATCCGATGCTACTTTAGAAATAATATCTCCTTTACGTTCATTATTAAAGAATCCAACATGTAGGTTCATCACGTTATTGAAAACCGTTCTACGAAGATTTAATAAAGTGTGCACCCTTAAATCTTCCATGAATCTCTGTGAGAGATAACGGAAAAGATTTGCTAATATCACGGTAACCACAATAACAATACATACCAATTTTAAGGTTTCGGTTTTGCCATATGCATCAATAGCGTGTTGTATATATTGGCTAAATCTGCCCATAAAATCGATTGATGAGCTAACTTTTGATAATGTTGTAGGTGCATCTTTTATAAAAAGAGTTTCTAATAATGGCCCTAGCAGCGTAAATAAGAAGGTATTAAAAACTATGGCGAATAATGTTGCAATAATGTAGGGTATTGCAAATTTCTCGATGGGTTTGGCAAAAGATAATAAACGGAAATAGGTTTTCATTTTATGTAAAATGGAATATATGAAATGGAGGATGTATAAGAACAGCTCCAAAAAAATCTAATTAAACTTGGCAAATGTACGGTTTTCAAATAAACCTTTTTGGCTTTGAAAACTCAATGGATTTAAAATTACAATCGTTTAATTTTCTTGGTACTAACTGATTGATTGATAATTGCAATCACATCCGAAACGTTTATGCTTGAGTTATATTTCTGCTTGAGGATGTTAAGCCGTTCTTTACTCGCGTTAATGCGGTTCTGATGTGCTCGGTAATCTTTGTAGCTTTTCAGCACCCAGGTTTTGCCGGTAAGCAATTTTGGAATAAGTTCGGTGAAAAACTGTTGAAGTGGATAAAAAGCCCTTCTTAACCCATATAAATGGATGCCCTGGAGGATGTAACGGTTTCGATAATAAATCTTTTTAATAAAATTAGATTTAATCTGGGTTTTAGTACTACCACTTACATGGTGGAAACAAAATGACCGGTGCTCATAATAGCATTTCCACCCCAATTGCCAGGCACGCAAGCTCAAATCGAAATCCTCAGATGAAAAAGGGGAGTAGATTTCGTCAAAACCATCTAGTTCCTTTAATTTTTGAGCGTCAACCAAAGCATTTGCGCCAGAAAGGTAAGCAGTATAAACATTTTCATCTTCAGGATTTTCGCTATAATAGAATTTGTTTGCTTTAATGCGGCAGCCACCATAGTATAAAAAACGGGCGGCATCTTCTATCCGGCTTTCATCAAAACTCATAATGCGAGCCATCACACCAAACGTATCCGGTTTGCTGAAATATTTCCACTGATGCTCAAAATAATCGGGTGTGAGCTTTACATCAGAGTTTAAGAGTAAAATTAATTCATATTTGGCTTCGCGGATACCATGATTGCAGGTATAAGAAAAGCCGCGGTTCTGATCATTAATCAATAATCTTACCTGCTGATAATTTTCTTTGATAAATAAAATGCTATCATCCTTTGAGCCATCATCAATGACGATGATTTCAAAATCAGTATTCGCATTTTCTGCTGCTGTAAAGACAGAAGGCAGGTATTTTTCGAGCAGATGCTTGCCGTTATAGTTGGGTATTATGATAGAAACGCTTTTCTGCATCTACTTTACAATTTTATAATTCCGGTATTCGAACAAACGCATTCCAGTTAAATCTTCAATTTTTTGCAAAACTCTTCTGCGGAAATTCATTTTTGGAGTTTCCTGAGTTAAATCTTTTTCAAATTTCCAATTTGCAGCAGCTATTCTTTCCTGCATTACTTTTGGATGGCTACCCTTAAAATGAACTAAACGATCTGCATTGTGCATATCATAGGTTTCCTGCACAGGATAATTTTCTTCAATCCATTCTTCTGTTTGATAAAACTGATTAAAGTTCCGCACTTTACCCTGTAATCCTTTTGGTGGTTTAACCCAGCCATAATGATAAATGTAAGCATCAATTAGCTTAACCTTAAGTTTGCTGTCGTTAATTCTGAAGCCTTGCGCGTCGCGGTAAGATTTTACCCCAGGTAAATTTTTTATAATCCGAACCTCTCTTCTATACCAGCGTCTGGATTCAGCCAGATAGTCATAAGAAGCATAAAAATGTTTGTATTTTAAAAGTAAGGCCTCTACATTGCTGTTGTTAAGCTCTAGCTCCATTTCTTTTTTGATCAGGGGGAGATAATCTTCGTGTATGGCTTCGTCACCTTGAATGTAGATCATCCAGTCGGTGTCTTTCCCTATTTCTGCTAAGGCTTTATTGGTTTCATCAGCAAAAACGCGACCACCTTCCCTTATGCTGTCATCCCAAACGGTATCGATGGTCCTGATTTTAGGATCGATGCTTTTAACCATTTCAGAAGTCTCATCAGATGAGTTGCCCAGCGCAACTATAAAATCATCACACAAAGGTAATACGGAAAGTATGGCTTCTTTTGCTGGATAATCGTTTACAATTGCATTTCTTAAAAAGGTAAAACCGGTAACTTTCATTATGTGGATGCTTTGTAGCTGATAATTTTTGTTTCTTTGTACAAAGATAGTTTTATTGATGAATACGCATCTATCCATTGTAAGCGAAATAAAAGCTGGGAATTACAAGGTTTTGGCAAGAACATTAACCCTTGTCGAAAACAACATTACACCGGCCGATTCGATTTTAAGAGATTTGGATAGTCGGGTTAATGTGCCGGTTTTAGGCATTACCGGACCTCCAGGTGCAGGTAAAAGTACCTTGGTAAATGCAATAGCTGGTCATTTTGTTGCGAAAGGAATGCGCATTGCTATATTGGCGATAGATCCTACCTCTCCATTTAATTTTGGTTCTTTGCTGGGTGATCGTATCCGCATGGCTGGTCAGTTTAACAATCCAAATGTTTTTATCCGTTCGTTGGCTACGCGGGGCACTCTGGGTGGTATTTCGGCAAAAACCATCGAAATGGTTGATGTTTTAAAAGCAGCTAATTTTGATCTGATCATTGTAGAAACTGTTGGTGTAGGGCAATCGGAGGTAGAAATTGCCGGATTAGCAGATAAAACCATCGTGGTGCTGGTTCCCGAATCGGGTGATGAGGTGCAGAATATCAAATCTGGTTTAATGGAAATTGCCGATTGCTTTGTTATAAACAAGGCTGATAGAGAAGGTGCAGCTATTTTTGCCAATAATTTAAAGAAAATTGTTCATCAGGGCACGAAGACTATCCCAATATTAAAAACAGTGGCCGATAAAAATACAGGTATTGATGAATTATGTACTTGGATAATCAAGCCGCTTACTGCCGATCATAACCGGAGGGCTTTTCTGTTTGCAGAGAAAGCCTGGAGACTCATTCAGCATGAGAAAATGAAGATTATTGATAAAAAAAGGCTGCTAGAAAAAGTTCAGGTAGCCTTAAAGCAAGATGATTTTAATATTTACCGTTTTGCTGATGAATTTATCAGTTAACGGTTAAAGCCGGTTAACTGAAAACAGCAAATTGAACTAACTGTTCATTATACCCTCAATTTCTTCAGTTTCTAATGGGATATCAGCCATTAGATCTACATTTCCGTTTGCGGTGATAAGAATATTGTTTTCTAAGCGGATACCCAGGCCTTCTTCTGGAATATAGATTCCTGGTTCAACAGTTAAAATATTGCCTGCTGCAAATGGTGTGTATCTTCCGGCAAAGTCGTGTACGTCAATGCCCAAATGGTGTGAATTGCCATGCATAAAATATTTTTTATACGCTGGCCATGCTGCCGTTTGGTTCTTCACGTCTGTTGTAGAAATAAGCCCAAGCTTAACCAACTGTTCAGTCATAATTTCGCCAACCTGTTCGTGGTAGGTATTCCATATGGTTCCTTCGCCAATTAATTTAATCGACTCTTTCATTACGTGCAATACTGCATTGTATACCTGTTTTTGTCTTTGAGTGAACCGACCGTTAACAGGGATTGATCGGCTCATATCTGCATTGTAATTGGCATATTCGGCTCCAAAATCAAAAAGTATTACGTCGCCATCTTTACATTCTTGATTATTATCATTGTAGTGTAGGATGTTTGCATTATGACCGGAAGCAATAATAGGGGTGTAGGCATGGCCTGTTCCGCCTTGGCGGATAAATTCGTGGATAATCTCCGCTTCAATTTCATATTCTTTAACGCCGGGTTTGGTAAATTTTAATACCCTGATAAAGGCATCACGTGTTATTGCTGAAGCCTTTTTAGTTAGTTCAACTTCGACATCTGATTTAACTGCACGTAAATTTCGCATAATTGGTGCCGAACGTTCATAATAGTGCAATGGATATTTCGCTCGCATTTTCTCAATGAAACGGATATCACGATAAGGAACTTCATGGGCATACCTGTCGTTTTCATTTGTATTTAAATAAATATGATCAGCATAGTTCACAATGCTATGCAATATGTTGTCGAAATCCTCCAACCAGTATACTGCTTGAATACCCGATGCGGTTTTAGCCTGCTCTTTTGTATACTTGTGTCCTTCCCAAACTTTAATGAAATCGTTAGTCTGTCTTAAAAACAGGACTTCTCTGTACAATGGATTAGGACAATCAGGAAATAATAGCAATATTGTTTGTTCTTGATCAATTCCAGATAAATAAAATAAATCAGGGTTTTGCTTAAAAATAAAGTTCTGATCGCCACTTCTAGGAAATTCATCGCTTGAGTTGAATATAGCTAATGAGTTGTTTTTTAACTGATTAGAGAATTTTTTCCTGTTTAAAATAAATAATGACTGATCAATAGTAGGATATTTCATGAAAATGGTATTTTTATATGGGCAATGGCCAAATGTAATAAAATGATTAATTACTGTGAAGTTTGGAACGGAGTTTGTATAAAAGTTTGAAAATTTAAAATTTTGTTTAATTTTGGCATTACTAAAAAATTAATCAATTAAATTGTTTAACCCTTAAAAAAGAAAAAAGATTATGAATTATTCTACTTTAAAGAAAAGTGTTGCGCTTTCTTTAGTGGCATTAACAGGAGTTGCTTCTCTTGCTGTCGCTCAGGATGCACCTGCAACAACTTCTGGCGTCAAGGTATTTGGCGGTAGAGGTCAGTACAGAACTTGGTCTATCGGTGTACATGGTGGTGTTTTAATGCCAGTTGTTGCTATCGGTGGTTCTAATGACTTCAACAAATGGGATGCTAACTTAGGTTACGGTTTAAATATCCGTAAACAATTAGGTCACTCATTCGGTTTAGAATTAAACGGAACACGTGGTAAACTTTCAGGTACTAACGAAGGTATCTCTAGCCCAGCTACAAGAGATTTCGAAACTGAATTGCAATATGCTGTAGATTTACGTGGTGTTGTAAACGTTGGTTCTATCGATTTCTTACGTCGTGAGAACTCAGTAGGTTTCTTCTTAACTGCTGGTGCTGGTTATATGGCTTATGCTCCAAAAGTTACTTTAGGTAATGGTACCGTTATTGACTGGAAAGGTAAAGCTACTGGTCCTGCTGATGACAAACATGATGCTAAAGATTACGTAAAAGGTTTCTACATTCCAGTTGGTGCTGGTGTTAAATTCAAAGTTTCTGAGCGTGTTAACTTTAACTTAGGTTACACAATGAACTTTGTTGATGCTGATAACTTAGATGGAGTTTATGCAAAAGGTCAAACTAAAGATAAATTCTCTTACGGTTATGCTGGTTTAGAATTCTCTTTAGGTTCTTCTGCTAAACCAAGTTTAGAGTGGACTAACCCATTAGCTACTATGTACGATGAGTTAAAAGATCCAACTTTACGTCAAGAAGTTGAAGCATTGAAAAACCGTGTTTCTGCTGTTGAAAAATCTGTTGAAGATTTGAAAAAAGATACTGACGGTGACGGTGTTGCTGATCAATTCGATAAATGCCCAGGAACTCCTGCTGGTACTGCTGTTGATGGTTCAGGTTGTCCTCTTCCAAAACCAACAGTTGATTCTACTGCTACTAGCAATGTAACTGGTTTCGAAAAAATCGGTTTCGATTTCAACTCTTCAGTTTTAAAAACTGAGTCTTACCCTACTTTAGATAAATTATCTTCAGTGTTACGTGAAAACGGTGGTAAAGTAACTGTAAACGGTTACGCTTCAAGCGAAGGTACTGCTGCATATAACTTGAAATTATCTAAAGACAGAGCTAACTCTGTTAAAACTTACTTAGTTAACTCTGGCGTTAACGCTAGTCAAGTTGCTACTAAAGGTAATGGCGAAGCTAATCCAATTGCTTCTAACGATACTGAAGAAGGTCGTATCCAAAACCGTCGTGTTGAAACTGCTAGAAACTAGTATTTCAATATAAGATTTAAAAAAGTCCTGATGAAAGTCAGGACTTTTTTTGTGCCTTTTAATTTTCTGTGTTAAGCTTTTTAACTAAGTTTGTGTTATGTACTTCTTTAGAAAAAAAGATCCGAACAGGCCAAATAATATCAATCTGAAAATTATGCATTTTATAAATGCATTGGCCATCTTAATTTTTCTTGCAGGTATCATCTACAAGCTAATCCAATGGCTTGCTAAATAACCCCAAATTGTATGAAACAAATTATTAAAACAACTAATGCTCCAGCTCCAATTGGACCATATAGCCAAGCTGTACAAGCTGGAAACTTTTTATTCGTATCAGGTCAGGTAGCCATTAATCCCGAAAATGGAGAATTGAATATTGGTAATATTGAAGAAGAGACACACCAGGTAATGCGTAACCTTAAAGCAGTATTGCTTGAAGCAGGTTTAACTTTCGATAACGTAGTAAAGTCTACTATCTTCTTAAGCGATATGGGCACCTTTGCTCAGGTAAACGAAGTTTATGGACAGTATTTTACTGCTGATTTCCCTGCGCGCGAAACGGTTCAGGTTTCGGTATTGCCTAAAAATGTTAATGTAGAAATTTCTGTAATTGCCATTGTAGGCTAATTTTGGCAGATAGTAAAAGCAAATATTTTATAGCGGGCATTGTTCCTTACATTATCTGGGGAACAATGTCTATACCTTTGCGTAATATAAAGGGTTTTCCGCCACACGAAATTTTATACTACAGGATATTTATTTCCATTATCGTAGTTTGGGCAACCATTCTTTTATTTAGAAGGGAAGCATTAAAAAATGATTTAAATTTCTTAAAATCATTAAACGCCAGCAAGAGAAAAAAACTATTGCTGCTTACTGTAGTGTCGTCATTTCTGATCACGGGAAACTGGTTTACCTATATTTATGCCGTAAATAGTGTAAGTTTAAAAGCAGCAGCCTTTGCCTATATGGTGTGCCCACTGTTAACTGCGCTCTGTGGATTTATCATTTTAAAGGAACAGTTAACGAAGACTAAAATTATTGCCCTGATCATCGCGTTTATAAGCATCATTCTATTGGCAACAGGCTCATTACACGAAGTAATGTGGGCCATTATTATTGCATCTTTTTATGCCTTATATGTTATTGTGCTAAAAGTAATTAAAGATGTAGATAAGTTTAACTTTTTGGGCGTTCAGTTAATTTTATCAGGATTAATGATGCTGCCATTGTATTTTCTTAATGCTGCGCCCTTTCCTACAGAAACCTTCTTTTGGTTACATATATTGTTGATTGCTATTGTATTTACCATTATTCCACTCTTTTTAAATTCGTATGCACTGTTGGGCATGCCTTCGTCGGCCTTGGGTATTTTGATCTATCTCAACCCCATAGTTGCATTTACCGTTGCATTTTTCTACTTTAAAGAGAAAATAGATCTGCACCAACTTTTCGCCTATTTGCTTTTGCTGCTATCGATCGTTATTTTTAATGCGCAGTTGCTAAAGAGTGTTGTTACAAGAAACAGTAAAATATTTTGTTTAATTCGGTATTAGATACACCTGTTGAGTTTTTAAAAGGCGTTGGGCCAAGCCGCGCCGATGTTTTGAAGAAGGATCTCGGTCTGTTCACTTATCAGGACATGCTTGCCCACTATCCGTTCAGGTATATCGACCGTACAAAATATTTCAAAATTAACCAGATCAATCCTGATTCGCAGTATATTCAGATTATTGGGCGTGTGATCAGCAAAAAAGTAATTGGTGATAAAAGGGCAAAACGTATTGTTGCTGTTTTTAAAGATGAAACCGGAATCATGGAATTAGTCTGGTTCCAGAGCTTAAAATGGGTTGATGATAATATCACAGTTGGTACCGCTTACGTGGCCTTTGGAAAACCAACCATCTTTAACGGTACATTCAGCATCTCGCATCCAGAAATGGAGCTGTACCAGCGCAAACAGGTAGGGCGCGGTAATTTAACCTTACAGCCCGTTTATAACTCAACAGAGAAGCTTAAAAAGTTTAATCTCGATTCGAAAGGCTTACAACGTTTAATTGCTGGCTTGTTGGATCAGATTATTCCCCAGGTTCCTGAAAATTTGCCACAATACATTATTGATAAGTATCAGCTGCCAGATAAGAGATTGGCTCTGCTGAATATTCATTTTCCTAAAAATGTGAAGGATTTAAGTGCAGCAGAAAGACGCCTTAAATTTGAAGAATTATTCTTCATCCAGTTACAGCTTTTGCACAATAAGCAATTGCGCCAGTTAAAATTTAAAGGCGTAACTTTTGAAAAGGTTGGTGAAAAAGTAAACCGCTTTTACAATGAGTTTTTGCCTTTCGAATTAACCAATGCACAAAAGCGTGTGGTAAAAGAAATTAGGATCGATACACAACGCGGTGTGCAAATGAACCGGCTTGTTCAGGGTGACGTAGGAAGCGGTAAAACCGCCGTTGCATTGATGAGTATGCTTTTGGCAAATGATAACGGCTACCAGGCTTGTATGATGGCCCCGACGGAAATTTTGGCCCGTCAGCACTATGCCTCTATTACAGAGCTTGTAACCAACGACCTGGTGCGTGTTGCTATCCTTACAGGAAATACCAAAAAGAAAGAGCGTACTGCTTTGCATGAGCAATTGGAGAATGGAGAAATCGATATTTTGATCGGAACACATGCCCTGATTGAAGATAAGGTTCAGTTTAAAAAATTAGGATTGGTTGTGATTGATGAGCAACATCGTTTTGGTGTGGAGCAACGCGCTAAGCTTTGGAGGAAAAATATTATTCCTCCACACATCCTAGTGATGACCGCTACACCAATACCGCGTACTTTGGCCATGACCTTATACGGCGATCTTGATGTCTCGATTATTGACGAATTACCTGCCGGCAGAAAACCTATAGAAACCAAACACCTTTTTGAAGGCCAACGCCTCAGGATGTTCGGTTTTATGAAGCAGGAAATTGCTAAAGGAAGGCAGGTTTATATTGTTTACCCTTTAATCAAGGAAAGCGAAAAATTAGATCTTTTGCACCTCGAAGCTGGAATTGAGCAGTTGAGCTATCAGTTTCCAAGGCCTGACTACCAAATGAGTATTGTGCACGGGCAAATGCCCAATGCCGATAAACAGTTTGAAATGCAGCAGTTTATTGATGGTAAAAGCCAGATTATGGTGGCCACTACCGTAATAGAGGTGGGCGTAAACGTACCTAACGCTTCGGTAATGGTAATTGAAAATGCCGAACGGTTTGGGCTTTCACAACTGCACCAATTGCGTGGTAGGGTAGGTCGTGGTGCAGAACAGTCTTTCTGTATATTAATGAGTGGGAATAAACTGAGTAAAGAAGGTAAGATTCGTTTGGAAACAATGGTAAGAACCAACAATGGCTTCGAAATATCAGAAATAGATTTACAGTTACGCGGTCCTGGCGATATTACAGGAACCCAGCAAAGCGGCGTTTTAGATCTGAAGCTTGCTGACCTGGCCAAAGACCAGATTATTTTGTCTGAAGCACGTAACACCGTAATTGCACTTTTTGAAGACGATCCGCAGCTGGCAAAGCCCGAGAATGCAATCTTAAAAGCTCACCTGCACAAATTAGAAAGAGGCATTTCTTTCGACAAGATAAGCTAATCTTGTATTGAGTTTAATTTCTTCTAAATATTAATATTTTCTTTTTTCCCTATTTTGCAATAATATTTAGTGCTGTATTATTAGTGCTACTTTGCGTAGTTTGAAATTATTTTTTTACTATTCAGCCCCTTATAAATATTATTTTACCCCCTTTTTTTTACCTCCTAATATTCCTATCTTGCGTGTAACCAAGTGTGAACTGTAGCATCGGCAAGTCCAAAATTAGGTACATCGTACCTTGTAATTTTAATCCCAAAAATGAATTTTGAACTAATTAAAGCCGATTTGATATGGTTAACAACGATTTATTGGCGTAATTAGAAGGGAACCTTAATTTTTTTTGATGTTAAGTGCTGTAAGCAATTATGCTGATAAGTCATATTTGATTGATTGTGTAAATGACAGTTTTATATTACTTATGAGTATTAAATTATAATGCAATTATTATCTAACCAAAATAAATTGAAAACTATGAAAAAAAATCTATGGAAGACTTTTGCCAGAAGTAGCATGTTTCTTGTTTGCGGTGGTTGTCTCGTTTTTTCCCCGTTTACCAGCATGTCTGCTAAAGCATCATTGCACGAAAAAGAACCCTTTGATTTTTACAGACCTCCGCTTGAGGATATTATTGTGAAGGGACAGGTTACCGATGCTAAAGGACCAATTCCTGGAGTAAGTGTTAAATTAAAAGGAGGTGCTGCAACTACTGTAACAGATGCTTCCGGAAAATTTAGTATAAAAGTACCCGAAGATGCTACTTTAGTATTTACCTACGTAGGCTACGTAGATCAAGAAATTCAGGTAAAAAACCAAACCAATATCAATATCCGGTTATTAGAAAACAACCAAAACTTATCTGAAGTAGTAGTAGTAGGGTATGGAACCCAAAAAAAGGCAGTTGTATCTGGTGCTGTAGCATCGGTTAAAGGTACAGAGCTAGCTAAATCATCATCAGTAAACTTAACCAATTCATTGGCTGGTCGTTTGCCTGGCGTTACGGCATTGCAAGGAAGTGGGGAGCCGGGATATGATGGCTCGACGATCCGGATCCGCGGTATAAATTCGCTTGGTAATAATAATGCCTTAATTGTAATCGATGGAATACCTAACCGGGCAGGAGGGATCGAAAGGTTAAATCCGAACGATATAGAAAGTGTATCGGTGCTAAAGGATGCATCTGCAGCTATTTATGGCTCTCAGGCTGCAAATGGAGTAATTCTCATCACTACTAAACTAGGGAAATCGGGGAAACCACAATTTTCTTACGATTTTAGTTATGGCCTACAACAGCCTACACGCATACCTAAAATGGCCAATTCTACTCAATATGCTGAGATTTTAAATGAACTGAATATTTTCGGTTCCGATCTTAATCCAAACGAATGGTCGGCAGCGTGGAATAGTTTCAAAACAACAGGAACTTATTTATCTACCGGTGGTAAAACGATTAATGCTGCTTACAAACCAGATGAAATCCGGAAATTCGGCGATGGCTCAGATCCTTTGAGATATCCCAATACTGATTGGTTTAAAACTACATTCCAAAATTGGTCTCCTCAGCAAAGACACAATGTTCAGATTAATGGAGGGAGTGAAAATGTTAAATATCTGCTTTCACTAGGTTATCTAAATCAGGATGGCTATTATAAAAACTCTGCTACAGGTTATCAGCAGTATGATATGCGTTTTAACCTGGAAGCAAAATTAAGTAAGTATATCACTACCACATTGGGGGTAAGTGCGAGAGAGGAAGATCGTAATTTCCCAACGGTTTCAGCGGGAGATATCTTTAGATTCTTAATGCGGGGAAGGCCAAATGAAATAGCCATATGGCCTAACGGGTTACCTGGTAGGGATATTGAATATGGTTATAATCCAGTAGTTTCTACTACAGATTTAACGGGAACCAATAAAGATGTTAGAGATTACTTTCAAACTACAGGGAAAGTAGAAATTAAAATTCCCGGTGTTGATGGATTAAAGGTAACCGGTACTGCTGCAATAGATAAATATTCTGGCAGGCAAAAAAACTGGCAATTGCCCTGGACACTTTATGATTGGGACAAGAAAACGTTTGCAGCCGATGGTGTAACACCAGTGCTTGCAGGTACGGTGCGCTCTCAATATACCGATCCAAGGCTTAGGGAAACCGCAGGCGGACAATTGGCCATAAACTTAACCGGAATGGTTAACTATGATAAAAAAATTGGCGATCATAATATTGGTTTGATGGCTGGGGTGACTCGGGAAACGGTTGATAATGATGGTTTTACGGCTTTCAGAAGATATTTTATTTCACAATCTGTTCAGGAATTATTGGCTGGTGATGAACGCGAACAATCATTAGGTAATTTTGATGATCCTAGTAATCCCAATCGTCTTTTCAAACGGGCACGTTTAAGTTATTTTGGAAGGGCAGGATATAACTATAAAGAAAAATACCTTGCCGAATTTTTGTGGCGTGTAGATGGCTCTTATATCTTCCCGACCAACAGGCGTTTCGGTTTTTTCCCAGGTGTATCAGTAGGCTGGCGTTTATCTGAAGAGTCTTTTTTCAAAGACAATGTTAAGTTCATAAATAATTTAAAACTGAGGGCGTCGTATGGTCAGATGGGTGCTGAAGCCTATTTTGGAGATGTGCTGCAAGAATATCAATACCTCAGTTTGATGAATTTTGGAGCATATACCTTTAATGATCTTGTTACTAAAACGTTAACAGAAGGCAAAGTACCCAATTTCAACTTTGGATGGGAAGTAGCAAATAATACCAATATTGGTTTAGATGCATCCTTTTTAAATAATAAATTGTCGTTAGAGTTCGATTACTTCTATAATAAGCGTACAAATATTCTGATCAGTAGAGGTAGCTCAGTGCCAGAAAGTTCTGGTATTACCGATCGCTTACCACCAGTTAACTTAGGGAAAGTAAACAATAAAGGTTTCGAATTTAAATTAAGTTATAACGACCAGGTTGGCGATTTAAATTTTGGGGTGAGTGTTAACGGTGGCTATGCCAAAAATAAAATAATCTTCTGGGATGAAACTCCTGGTGCTCCGGAATGGCAGCGTTCTACAGGTAGGGTAACCAGTTCGTGGTTGGTTTACGATTATGATGGTGTTTTTAAAGATCAGGCAGAAATTAGCGCCAATAAACTTAATTATAGTGCACTTACCAATACCCTGCGCCCGGGCGATATGAAATTTAAAGATATTAACGGCGATGGTAAAATTAATGCAGATGATAAAATACGTTTAGATAAAAATGGTACACCAACATTTACAGGCGGCGTAAATTTTAATGTTCAATACAAAGGATTTGACTTATCAGTGCTTATTCAAGGAGCAACTGGCGGGATGCAGATTGTTGGTTTAACAGAATCGGGGGATATTGGTAACTTCTTGGAGTGGTCATACCTGAACCGCTGGAGTATCGATAATCCAAGTTCGGTAAACCCGCGCTTATCAAACAGGGGTGCTACTTATTATACCGATAGCAATAATGCATTGAACAATACCTATTGGTTAAGAAGCAATAACTACATCAGACTTAAGAATGTAGAGCTAGGTTATACATTACCAACAACATGGGTTGAAAAAGTTGGATTAAATAGTGTAAGGGTGTATGCAAATGGCCTCAATTTGGCTACGCTTGATAAAATCAAGATATGGGACCCTGAATCTACCAACACAAGTGGACAATACTATCCACAAGCTAGGGTAATTAATATGGGTATTAAAGCCACTTTTTAACAATGTATAGCTGTTTATCAATTACAAAGAAGAATATGAAAACAATAATTCAAAATAGAAATTTATATCTCTTGGTTCTTATTACCTTTTTTGCATTTGCGTGTAAAAAGGATTTTTTGAACGTAGAATCACCTGGACAGGTGCCTGCCGAATCGGTGTGGAAGGATCCAGCAACTGCGCAGGCATTTGTGAACGATATCTATAACGGATTGGGTAACGGCGGCTTTTCTGAACAGATGTTAGCATCAGTTTCTGACGAAGCCCTGTTTACGCATCCTACCCGTGGAATAGATCTTGTTAATAACGCTACCATTAACCCTTCAACACTTGGTTGGGTAGATGATACCTGGGCTTATAAGCAAATGTATAACCGCATCCGGGCCTGCAACATTACCATTGAGAAAATAACCAGTGGCGATAACGCTCTTACCAGCCAATCATTAAAAGATCAGTTATTAGGTGAAGCCTATTTTTTACGTGCTTATTTTTATCAGCAACTGGTACGCTTTTATGGAGCAGTACCTATTATTACAAAAATTTATGTGTTAGACGATAATTATAATGCAAAGCGCAATACCTACGAGGAGTGTGTAAACTTTATTCTAAAAGATTGCGATGAGGCGAATAGATTATTAACCGGCAAAACCATGGAAAAGGGACGCACTACTGCACTTGCGGCCTTAGCATTAAAATCGCGAGTATTGATTTATGCAGCAAGCGATTTGCATGACAGGGCTAAATTAAATGCAAAAATTATTGGAATCGCCGCTCAAAAATTAGATTTCTTAAGTTATGCTAGTGGTAATCAGACAGATCGCTATAAGTTAGCCCAAACTGCGGCAAAGGCCGTTATTGATTTGGCTACAGGTTATAAATTAAATCTTTCTGCACCAGTTACTTCTGACGAGGGAAGGTTAAATTATAAAAGTATTGCTATGGGCGGAGCCAGTAAAGCGCCTGGTGTAGATGCCACTGCAGCTTCAGAATTAATTTTTGCACGTTATTTTATTGTTCAGAACAATATTAAACATGCACAGCAAAATGGCCCTAACGGTTACCATAACTGGGCTGGCAACACACCTATAGGTTTACTGGTTGATGATTATGAGATGAAAGATGGCTCTAAGTTTAGCTGGACAAACCCAACACAAAAAGCGGAGCCTTATCAAAATAGAGATCCACGCTTTTACGCCACTGTTTTATATGATGGTGCAGGTTGGAAACCCCGCGATAAAGCTTCAGGTAACGTTGATCCGGCCAGCCAGATCCAAACCGGAGTATATGATTTATTGGATGATAAGAGCAATAAGTTCGACTTTAAAGGTTTAGACACCAGAGCAAGTTCTATCGAAAACTGGAACGGCAGCTGGACAGGCTATTATTACCATAAATTTATCGATCCAGACCCAAGTATTGTAGATGCTTCGATGTCGCAAAATGTGCCATGGCCTTTCTTTAGGTATACCGAAGCGGTATTTAATTATATTGAAGCGAGTATTGAACTTGGCGAACTGGGCAATGCTACAAACTGGTTAAATAAAATCCGTTTCAGGGCAGGTATGCCTGCGGTTACAGCAACAGACCAGGCTGGCCTTAGAGAGGTTTACCGTCACGAACGCCGCATAGAAATGGCTTATGAAGAACAACGTTATCATGATACCAGAAGGTGGTTAATCGCTGGTGAAACATTGGGCAGAAAAACCACTTATATTAAGGTTACCGGTAAATTCAAACCAGGCAAAACGATGTCTGCCCCTTATCATTACGATAATACCATTTACGATTATACCTATAGTCCGGTAGAGGAAAATGCGCAAGAGAACAGAAATTGGGACAATAAACTTTATTTCAGGCCGTTTAGCCGTGATGAAGTAAACAAAAATAATTTATTAGAGCAAAATCCGGGTTATTAAATTATACTGGAAAAAGAAGCCCGATGAGTATCAATACTCATCGGGCTTTGCTGTTTATGATGAATTGCTGTAAACTTATTAGGCTTAAGTATCAAAGTAGCTTAGTCTTTCCTTTTTAAAGTTAGATCGATAACTTTCACCAACTGATACATTTAGTCCGTTTTTAAGCGATATTAAAAAACCGTCTATTTTTTCAATATGCTTCGTTGATATGATATAAGATTTATTGATGCGCTTCATAAACAAAAAAGCTTTTAAGTTATGTTCCATATCTACCAATTTATAATAAGGAGTCAGTACCGCATCGGTTGTATATATATTAATATAATTTCCATTGCCTTCAACTGCTATTATTTCGTCAACATAAACTCGTCGAATTTGAGTACAACTTAATTTTACCATAATATAAGGTTTTTCTTTTGCTATATTGTTAATAACAGCATTAACAGTTTTTTCAAAAGATGAGAAGTTAAAAGGTTTGCACAAAAAGTGTTTGGCATTAATATTATAGCCATCTATTGCATATTGTAAATGTTCACTTACCAACACAATATTTGCAACTTTATGAGCAATTTGGGTTGCTACCGCCAACCTATCCAATCCAGACATTTTCACGTCGATAAATGCAAAGTCTATATTATTCTCTAGAGCGATAATATCTTGTAAGGCTAATTCTGGATCTGTGTAGGTTTTAATTAGTTTTAAATATGGTGTTCTGCTGATGCATCCTGCCAATAATTTTAAGGCAATGTACTCATCATCTATTATTATACATGAGAATGTTATCAAATTGAATCGTGTTGCGTTAATAGTTAATTTAATAACGAACTTTTTAGTAGTAAATTTTGATTATCGATAAATAAATCCTTTAATCTCGACTTTTATTTTATAAGTAATTGTTTTTTAAGCTTTTATGTTTTTTATTTATTTCCGTTTTTTTAATAGATTTAAGTGTGTTTATATTGTTGTGTTTAAAATTATTCGGTTAACAATTCTATTTTTTATTGATTTAGAAGGTTTACATAATATTTAAGGGGGGTTGGAATAAAAATTAAAAAAGTAAGCTTAATTATTTTTAGATTGTATGATTAAAAAATAAATATGTATGTTTTTATTTAAAAATAAATTAAACAATATTGAGGCAGTTACGAAGCTTTTGGTAAATGAAATAAAAGTAAGTGTCACCGAAACCACAATAAAAGAATGCTTAGCAGATCATCCTGATTACCCAAGTTTAATGGCGGTATCCGATTGCCTTACAGATTGGTATATTGCAAATGAAGCGAGGAGAATCCGCATTGAAGATTATAAAGATTATGAAGTACCCTTTGTTGCACAATTAATGCCTAATGGAGGTAGTTTTATTTTAGTTAATAGCATTAACCAAGGCCAAATAAACTATAGCGACGAAAAGCAATTAAATGCATCAATGTCTGAAGAAGAATTTCTGAAAAAATGGAGTGGCAGTGTTTTAAGGGCGGAGGCCAATGAAAATAGTACAGAGCCTGGTTATAAAAATAAACGTTTGCTCGAAATCTTTGATACAGCTAAATTGCCAATTTTAGTGTTAACAATTACTGTAAGCATTTTACTAGCAGTAAACTTTCAATCGTTAACTTTAGGTTATAGCTTAATGTTGTTATTGAAACTTATAGGCATTTCTGTGAGCATACTTTTATTGACACATAGTATTGACACTAATAATCCCCTTGTACAAAACTTATGTAGCCTAGGTAATAAGAATAATTGTAATGCCATTTTAAAATCAAATGCTGCAAAAATTACCAAATGGCTAAGCTGGAGCGAGGTCGGATTCTTTTATTTTACAGGTTCTTTCCTTTGTTTATTGATCAAACCTCTTAGTTTTTCCTTAATTAGTTGGCTAAGTGTATTGGCTTTACCATATACCTTTTATTCTATTGCTTACCAGTATAAACACAAAAACTGGTGTGTACTGTGTTGCATAGTGCAAGTATTGCTGCTGTTTGAAAATCTTACTGCCCTAAACTCTGGTCTTTGGTCTTTTAGCTTTACAGCCTTTATATCTCCAGGTTTCTTATTTCCCTCCTTAATCTGTTTCCTTTTACCTATTATAATTTGGTCTTTATTGAAACCATTATTTTTAAAAGCATCCCAATTTAAATTGCTATCTCAACAGCTTAAAAATTTTAAATATAACAACGAATTATTTAACCAAGCGCTTTTAAACCAACCTCGTTATGCGGTAAATAATGATTTAATGCCTGTAGTTTTAGGTAACCCTCAAGCTCAAACAATAATTACTATGGTAAGTAATCCATTTTGTGTGCCATGTGGCAATGCACATGAAATCCTAGACGAATGGCTTAAAACAAGAGACGATCTGCAGTTGAAAATTATTTTCACCACAGCCGATCATGATGATGATGAAAAAAACAAAGTAGCACGACATATCCGCGCCTTAACTAAATTGAACGATACCGCTTTAGTAGAGCGTGCACTTAGTGATTGGTATACGCAAACCGTAAAAAAATACGAACACTGGGCTAAAAAATACCCCGTTCATTTTGATCATGAAATAGATGTAGTAATACAAAAACAAAAAGATTGGTGTGAAATGGCCGAAATTTCTTTTACACCAACCATTTTGGTAAATGGATATAAACTACCAGTACCATATCGCTTAGAGGACATAAAATATTTAATTGCTTAATATCATCTTGAACTTGTTTCTGGATATGTAAAGTGATAGTTCTTTTGTACAAAAAGGGGCAGTACGGTTGCAACGAAACTGCCCCAGAACGAATACTGGCGTACACCGGTATCGCTTAAGTTACCCTTGCGTGAAAGGGCAACAAAATCTTAAATCACAAAATTAAACATTAAACAATGAAAAAATTAAGTTTAAAACCAAATGCCTTTGATAAAGGTGAAGTATTAACAAGGGCACAGTTGAGGAAAGTAATGGGAGGAGATGGTAGTGGATCAGGAAGCGGACCAGGGGGATACTATAAATGCTGTAACTACCAAGCTTGCTATTCATGCGGAGAGCCAAGCTGGGTGCCTAGTGGAGCTACAATAGTTTGTAATGGTTGGGTATGCCCCTCATAATATTTATTTGGGATCAAAGCATGCTTTGATCCCATTTCATGCTTTTAAAAAAATACCTCTTTTATTTTAAATCTTCTAAAAAGTAATAAAAAAAATAATTATAAAAAAGGCGCTTTTTATCTTATTCTTTTTATCCATGACAAGTTTATTAGTTTGTGCACAACAAAACATAGCGCAATAAATTTTCAATAAAAACTTAAATGGGAAGAGATTGAAAAACCCAAACAGGAAAACAAATTTATTTTTTTAGATTTTAATACAAGCTGATGCGTTCCATGCAGACTGGACGAATCTAGCCAAGGTTATCTCACCAGTTGTATAAATGAAATTTACCTATCGATTTATTGAAAATGCAACACAAAGTATTATTGAGGGCTGTGATGATAAAATGATTCTCAATGAAGCTCATAAAAGGTATAATAGTAAAGATATACCTGAAGATCCCTACAGTTTCTGGACTAAATCGGACTTATTGTTTAAACTAGGCCGAGTTGACGATGCAATTTCAGAAATCCGAAATAAAAAAATGAGAGACGGAAAAAATAGAAGGACAAGTTAAGAGTTGTACCCAGTATTCACGAAAAAAGATAGTTCATGATTATAGAAAAAGAGTTGATGCAAGAAAATATCAAGACCTACATTATCAATTTAGAAAAGAGAACCAGTCGTAGAGTTCATTCTGTTAATCAATTTTCAAAGAAAAACCAGTTTAAGATCACCTTAATAAAGGCAATTGAAAACAAGAATGGCGCTTTAGGATTGTGGCAAACTATCGTCCAAATCATTGAAAATGTAACTATAAAAGAAGATGATTATATTTTGATATGTGAGGATGATCACAGATTTACGAAAAATTATGATGCACAAAAGCTGTCAAATCTTATAAAAGAAGCTCAAGAAAAACAAGCGGATATATTGTTGGGGGGGATAAGCTGGTTTAAAGACGCCTTGCAGGTGTCTGAAAATCTATTTTGGATTGATTCTTTTACGGGGTTACAGTTTACGATAATTTTTAAACAGTTTTTTAGAAAAATATTGGAAGCGTCATTTACCGCTACTGATGTTGCTGATCTTAAAATATCAGCGCTTACAGAAAATAAGTTCGTAATCGCTCCTTTTGTTTCAGTACAAAAAGAATTTGGCTATTCTGATGTAACATTCAAGAATAATGGGACAGCGCGGGTAGAGCGGCTTTTTAAAGATGTAAACAGTAAACTTGAGGATCTGATGAAGGTAACCAATTTTTATAATGTCGCTAAATAACTATGAAAAGTAACACAGAACATGATGGATTTTCAATAGCTACATATGTTATCAATATGCAGGAAAGGACTGATAGATTAGCCCATATTTTAAGGCAATTTAAAGACAGGCCTGAGTTTGATGTTACTGTTTTGGAAGCCTGTAAACACGAAATCGGCGCGGTTGGGCTTTGGTACAGCATTTTAAAAATGATTAAACTGGCGCTAGAAAATGATGATGATGTAATTATTATGTGTGAAGACGATCATGAATTTACGGAATATTATAATGCCGAATACCTGATGCAGAATATTATAGCATCACACGAGCAGGGTGTAGCCATTCTTTGTGGGGGTATTGCAGGATATGGAGAAGTAGTGCCATTAACAGAAAACAGATATTGGCTAAATACCTTCTTATCTACGCAATTTATTGTCCTTTATAAGAAAATTTTTAAAAAAATACTCAATTATAAGTTTAAGGATGATGATGTAGCGGATTTGGTTTTAGCTAATCTAACAAGTCATAAAATGGTACTTTATCCTTTTATCTCGCGACAGAAAGATTTTGGTTATTCAGATATTACAACCTTACACAATGAACAACCTGGTTTAGTTCAAAATATGTTTAACGAAACTGAGCAACGTTTGGAAAAAATTCGGCAAGCTTACTTAAAATATTTAATGTAATATGGTTATTGTAAACTTAATAGTTGGGTTGATAGAGGAAGAAAATTTGTATTTACGAAAACGATCCTACCTCTTTAGCTTTTATTCCGAAGAATAAAGGAAAACATTATTTATGGGCGCATTTGATGAAAGGAGAAAAGCCTTTTCAAACTAATTGAAATATCAGCTTATCAAGTTGAAAGAGATTTGAGTCAAGAGATATTGCCCTGTTGCATAATGAATCTCATCCAAATAGATACTTGCTTTTTAGATGAGTAAAAAATAACCCCTGCCTATACTTATCTAGAAGATTGGAATTTATCTTTTGAAAAGAAAATTATGATTTTGGATAATAAAAAACTTGGTGTACACGACTTTCTAAGATCAGGAAGTTAAAAAACAAGAATATACACTCTTACAACACTTAAACCAATAGAAAACCAACATTGAAAACCTTCCCCTTTTACAAGCAAGCCGATCAAATGGACTGTGGCCCTACCTGCCTTCGTATGATAGTCAAATACTATGGAAAAAATTTCAGTTTACAAAGGTTAAGGGAAATTTCGGGTATTAACAAAGAGGGGGTTTCGTTATTAGGCATTAGCGAAGCTGCCGAGAAAATTGGTTTCAGAACCACCGGTAGTAAACTTACTTTAGATCAGTTATCAGCAGCAGAGTTTCCATTAATTATACACTGGAATCAGAATCACTTTGTGGTCCTGTACAAAATAAAAAACAAAACTTTTTACGTTGCCGATCCGGCTAAAGGTTTAATGAAATATAGCCGCGCAGAGTTTGTGGAAGGTTGGTTAAGTACAAATAATAATGGACAAAGTCAGGGAATTGTATTAATACTTTCGCCAACCCCCGATCTATACGCACAAGATGGAGATAAAGCCCATGGCTTAAACTGGAGTTATTTATTGCGCTATATATATCAGTATAAGCAACTTATAATCCAATTATTTGTCGGCCTAGGTGTAGGTAGCTTCCTGCAATTAATTGTTCCTTTCCTTACCCAATCGGTTGTTGATATTGGGATTAACACTCGAAATTTAAATTTTATTCACATTATCCTCATTGCACAAATCATGCTGTTTTTAGGTAGGATGAGTGTCGATTTTATTCGTTCGTGGATTTTGTTGCACATTAGTACGAGGATAAACATATCTATCTTAACCGATTTTTTGATTAAGCTGATGAAACTCCCTATGAGTTTCTTCGACACCAAAATGACGGGCGATATTATGCAGCGTATGAACGATCAAGGTAGGATACAAAGTTTTTTAACAGGTTCTACATTAAGTGTCATTTTCTCGTTGTTTAATCTAGTCATATTTGCAGGCGTGTTGGCCTATTACAACCTAAATATCTTCCTTATATTTTTATTGAGTAGCGCACTTTATTCGCTTTGGGTAATTGCTTTCCTTAAAAAAAGGAGAGATCTGGATTTTAAAAGATTCGACCTCTCTTCCAAAAATCAAAGTGCCATAGTGCAGCTCATAGGCGGAATGCAGGAGATTAAACTCAATAACTGCGAGCAACAGAAACGCTGGGAATGGGAGCGTTTGCAAGCTGGGTTGTTCAGGTTTGGCATAAAAAGTTTATCGTTAGGGCAAATACAGCAGACCGGAGCTTTTTTTATTAATGAAGGTAAAAATATCATTATCACATTTTTGGTCGCAAAATCCGTAATAGATAACGATTTAACCCTGGGGGGGATGATGGCGATCCAATATATAGTTGGGCAGGTAAATAGTCCGATAGAACAATTGCTTGGCTTTATTCAATCGCTACAAGATGCAAAAATAAGTTTAGAACGCTTAAACGAAATACACAAGATGGAGGATGAAGAGCCCGTGGATAAAACTTTTTTGAAAGAATTACCAGCAAATAAAAGTATCACTATTAAAAATTTAAGTTTTACTTATCCTGGTGCAGGAAATGAACCCGTTTTAAAGGGAATAGATCTCGCAATTCCGGAAGGAAAAACCACGGCTATTGTTGGCATGAGTGGGAGTGGTAAAACTACCATTTTAAAATTGTTGCTGCGGTTTTATGTGCCGCAAAAAGGAGAAATAAAAATAGGGCAAACCCATATCGATCAGATTGGGTACCGGTATTGGCGCGGACAATGTGGTGTTGTAATGCAAGATGGTTTTATATTTTCGGATAGCATTGCAAAAAACATTGCTGTTGGAGATGAATATCCTGATACTACCAAACTACGACATGCTATTAAAATGTCCAATATTAATGATTTGATAGAAAGCCTGCCTTTGGGTTTACATACCAAAATTGGAGCCGAAGGAAATGGGATTAGCCAGGGACAAAAACAGCGGATATTAATTGCGAGGGCCGTTTATAAAAACCCTGAATATATCTTTTTTGATGAAGCGACCAATTCCCTTGATGCCAATAATGAAAAGGTGATTATGGAGAATTTAGAAGGTTTTTTTAAAGGGAGAACGGTTGTTGTGGTCGCACACCGCCTTAGTACAGTTAAAAATGCTGATAATATTGTGGTGCTTGATAAGGGAATTATTGTTGAGCAGGGTAGCCATGCTGAGCTTACTAAAAGCAAGGGAGAATATTACAATCTGGTTAAAAACCAGCTGGAGTTGGGAAACTAATCTAACATACCGATAAAATATGCCAACTGAACAGGAAATAATATATCAGAATAGCGAAGAAGTGAACGAAATTATTACCGCTGTTCCTGCGTGGATTCTACGTTGGGGTACTACATTGATTTTTGCTATACTGTCAAGTATCATTCTACTTTCAGCACTGATAGATTACCCTGATGTAGTAAAAACAAGCTTAAAGGTAAATTCATTAAATGCTCCGAAAGCTGTTCTGGCTAAACAAAGTGGGAAATTAACAGCACTACTGGTAAAGGATGGGCAAATGGTGATCGCGAATCAATCACTGGGTTATTTCGAAAGCACAGCAGATCCGGAAAATGTACTACAACTAAGCAAGCAGCTTAAAGATTTTCAGTCCACTATTTTAAAAAAGGTTAACCAAACTTTTGCACTGCCGACCAACTTAAATTTAGGCGAACTTCAAAGCAGTTATCAAAGTTTTTATCAGCAGTACCTTCAGTATCAATCTACCCAACAAAATGGTTATTATGTAAATAGAATAGCTTTTTTAACTCGCGATTTAATGAATATTAGTGCTTTGAAAAATCAAATTCTTGAGCAGGAAAAGATTCAAAAACTGGAATATGCAAATCAGGAGCAAGAATATAAAGCCTATCAGAAATTGTTCAAAAATAAGGTAATTTCGAGAAGTGAATTTAATGAACAAGAAAACAAATTTTTATCAGCTAAATATCCACTTCAACAAACTGAAACGGCGATATTAAATAACGCTAGTAGCTATGCCGCAAAAGAAAAGGAACTATTAGATATTAAACACACCATTGCTGAAGAGCAAGCCAAATTTGTGCAAGCTTTAAATCAGTATATTACGGAAAGTGATAATTGGATTTTACAACATGTATTACGAGCCCCGTTAGCAGGTAAGCTCAGCTTTGCAGGCATTGTGCAACAGAATCAAAATGTCACCTCTGGTCAGGAAATTTTTATTGTAAACCCGGGTAATGCTAGTTTTTTTGGAGAGATTCAGATACCGCAATACAACATGGGTAAAATACGCGAGGGTGAACTTGCTTTGGTAAAGTTAAGGAGCTTTCCTTTTGAACAATATGGGATGATTAGAGGCCGACTTTCTTATATCTCCGATGTTGCTTATCGCGACAGTATTTTCATAGCTAAAGTTAGTTTTGAGACTTTCGAAAATAAAGATTCGAAGCGGAAAATTGTCTTAAAAAATGGTATGCAGGCTGATGTAGAAATTATTACGGAAGAGAGTTCTTTATTACAGCGCTTCTTTCGAAATATAACTAAAATGTTAAATACTGGTAATTAATTGAAAAAAGATACTCTGATCTTATTGTGCATCACGTAGTTTTGCAAATAAACTTTTTTCTGTGGCAGATTCAGACCTCAACTCCGTTATTGTAAAACCAGATCCTTATGCGGCACTCAGGTATAAAGAGTTCAGGTCATATATAGGCCTGAGATTTTTTTTCACGTTTGCCTATCAAATGCAGGCCATTGTACTCGGCATTTATATTTATCAATTAACAAAGGATCCCTTAGCATTAGGCTTTATCGGCCTTTGTGAAGCTATTCCTGCCATAACTATTGCACTTTATGGTGGCTATATTGCAGATAAAAGTGAGAAGCGTGGTTTATTGCTCAAAATATTTTCGAGTGTTTTTCTCTGCTCAATTGTGATGTTATTCGTAACCAGTGCGCCGCTTAGTTCACATATTTCTGATTACTGGACAGTAAAAATTCTTTATGGCATGGTTTTTTGCATTGGTTTGGCAAGAGGTTTTTTCGGGCCGGCAAACTTTTCTTTACAGGCATCCATTGTTCCAAAAGAGGTGTACCCAAATGCAAGTACGTGGAGCAGTTCGAGCTGGCAAATGGCATCAATTTTAGGTCCTGCGGCAGGGGGATTAATTTATGGTTTTTTTGGTATTACGATTACCTACCTGGTTATCGTAATATTTATTTTTATTGCGCTGACTTGTATTTTTTTTCTAAAAGTGCACCAGCCAACGTTTACCCCAAAAGAAGGAATTGTTAAAAGTTTAACCGAAGGTATCCAGTTTGTGTTTAAAACAAAAATGATGGTTTGGGCAATGAGTTTGGATTTGTTTTCGGTATTTTTTGGTGGTGCGGTAGCCATATTGCCCGTGTTTGCAAATGATATATTAAAAGTTGGACCCGAGGGTTTAGGCTTTATGCGGGCCGCTGTTTCTGCAGGATCTGTTTTTACTATGCTTGCTATGACGCGTTTTTCGCCGATGAACAAACCATGGCGAAATTTATTGATCGCCGTAACCGGTTTTGGCTTAAGCATCATCTGCTGGAGTTTATCTAAAAATTTCTACTTAACGCTCTTCTTTCTCTTTTTGGAAGGCTCTTTTGATAGCGTAAGTGTAATCATCAGATCAACCATTATGCAATTGTTAACACCAGATGAAATGCGCGGACGTGTATCAGCAGTAAACAGCATGTTTATTGGGTCGTCAAACGAAATCGGCGCTTTCGAATCGGGCCTTACCGCAAAGTTAATGCGTACTATCCCATCGGTAGTTTTTGGTGGAACGATGACATTGGCAATTGCTGGAATTACATGGTTAAAAACGAAATCTTTAACGAAACTGAGTTTGCAGGATATTAATGAACAGAGTACCAAGGCTGCTTAGTTAATAAAGAGTTGCCAACTTTAACAGCCAGTTTGCCAGAAAGTTGACAGCTCTGGAATTCAGTAAATTAGCTATTTATTGTGTCTATGCGTCTTGGTGGTGAAAAAAATGGTCCGTGAGGACACGGACCATGGCGATAATGAAAATATTTTATTGCAAATAATTTAGGCATGCCCCTAATTCCGATGAATCGGGAAAGGGTCGGGCTATCCGCTACAATCTTTTTTGAAGAAAAAATCAAAAAAGGATTTCCTCTGCTATCCCTCATGCAGAAACCATAGCGGTTAAAAAATCAGTGGTTATAAGGTTGCCTTGGCCACCTAAACCCGATGGCACGGATGCCGATAAAGAGTTGTTGTTTTTTATCAATACCTATCGGCAGGAGGAACAGCGGGACGGAACCAAACCGAACAACTACTGGAATTGCTTTCCAAAAAATAGACTTATTTTATTAACAGGTATTTAATTTTTTGAAGGAAGGGAAAATAGTCCGTGAGGACACGGACTATGGCAATGCTATATTTTACGATTAGTTAATGAGCCACCAGCCACGAAAAGTTAAAATTTCTTGTTCTTACCCCAGATTAGATAAATAATGGAGCCTAGAAACGGGGCGAAAAGGATAATGATAAACCAAAGTACTTTTACCGAGAAACCCATGGTGCTGTTTCTTGATATATGATACAATGCGGTTAATATTAAGGCCAGCCATAATATAGCTGCCATAATAATGATAATTGCGATCTGATTGCTTTCTACTTGTGCCAGTAACATAATTAAAATATTGTTCCTTAAGCTTCAACAACTCTTTCGCCAATTTGTTGGCGCCACATGGCTTGATATAAACCATTTTGCGCAATTAATTCTTCGTGTCTTCCTTCTTCTATGATGTGACCTTTCTCTAAAACATAAATTTTATCAGCATGTTTTATCGTTGATAAACGGTGCGCAATCAAAATGGTAATATGATCGGTTAAATTTGAAACCGAACGGATGGTTTTGGTTATTTCTTCCTCTGTAATCGAATCCAGCGAAGAAGTTGCCTCATCAAAAACCAAAATATCTGGCTGACGGAGCAGTGCTCTTGCAATAGATAAACGTTGTTTCTCGCCACCAGAAACCTTAACTCCACCTTCGCCAATCAATGAGTCTAAACCTTTATCGGCACGGGCCAGCAAAGTCTGACAGGCTGCCTGGTTTAAAACTTTATAGCATTCTTCATCCGTAGCATTAGGGTTAACAAACAGCAGGTTTTCTCTTATTGTACCCGAGAACAATTGCGTGTCTTGCGTTACGAAACCGATTTTCTCGCGTAAGGCATCAAGATCGATATCGTTACTTGGAATACCATTGTATAAAATCTCACCATCTTTTGCCGGATATAAACCCACCAATAGTTTTACCAGTGTGCTTTTTCCAGAACCTGATGGGCCTACAAATGCAATGGTTTGCCCATGATGGGTTTTAAATGAAATATTATCTAAAGCATTTCTATTGGCTGTTAGGTGTTTGAAGCCCACATTGCTAAAGGTTAAATCCTTGATTTTTGCTATAGAAGTTGGATTCTCAGGTTTTTTATCAATCGGTGTACTTAAAATCTTTTTAAAGTTACCTAACGAAACTTCTGCCTCACGCCAAGTTAAAATCACATTGCCCAGCTCTTGTAGCGGTCCGAAAAGGAAGAACGAGTAAAAAAGGAATGAGAAATACTGTCCGGCAGAAATCGTATTGTCGAAAATAAGGAGCAGTAAAACCAGTACCATTGTACTGCGGACCAGGTTAACAGTGGTGCCCTGAACAAAACTCATACTGCGCACATATTTCACTTTTTTAAGTTCTAAGCCCAAAATTTTGTAAGTGGTTTTATTCAGCCGGTCGATTTCCTGATCGGCCAAACCTAAACTTTTAACCAGTTCGATGTTCCTTAACGATTCGGTGGTAGAGCCTGCCAAAGCAGTGGTTTCGCCAACGATAGAACGTTGGATGGTTTTAATTTTGCGACTTAAAAACCAGCTTACGAAACTGATGATCGGAATAGCTGAAAAATAAACTAAGGTAACTTTGTAGCTTACCGAAACCGAATACACGATAACGAAAATCATTCCGATTAAACTTACAAAAAGAATACTGATAAAGGCAGTGATAAACTTCTCCGAATCTAAACGTACTTTTTGTAAAATACCCAGGGTTTCTCCGCTACGCTGATCTTCGAAAACCTGATAAGGCAGTTTTAGAGAATGTTGTAAACCATCGGCATACATTTTTGCACCAACTTTTTGAACAATCACACTGGTGAAATAATCCTGAAAGTTTTTAGCAATACGCGAAACCATAGCTGCACCAATAGCCAGCCCGATTAAACCCAGCGAACCCCAAAGGTATTGGGCGTAGGTGAGTGTATCTTTTTTATTAATAAAACGGTCTAAAATCCGACCGGTGATGTATGGATCTAAAAGTGAAAAACCAATATTTATGCCTGCTAGCAATAACGCTAAGGCCACAATCCACTTGTGGTTTTTCAGGTAGTTAAGTAATAATCCCATTAAGTTTTGTTGTTTGTTAATGCAAACATAAAAAAAGGGAACGGATAAAAATCCATTCCCTTTTTTTATGACTTTAAGCTAAGAAACTTAGCTAAACGTTTGTTAAAATCCGTAACGTAAACCAATTTGTATCTGCCAAGGGTTACCTGATGGCGTAACAATGCCGGTGTTATTTACACGATAATTATAAGCTTTGTTTGTCGCATCGAATGCGCTAACAGCGTATAAAGCCTGGTTGCCCAAAGTTTCATTTACACCCCATTTTTTGTTAAGTAGGTTTGCAAAATTAAACACATCTCCAGAGAATTCAATACTATGCTTTTTATTTAGGTGTAGTTGATAGCTTAATTTTACATCAACAATACCAAAAAAGTCATTCACACCACCATTTCGCTCTGCTATCTGACCAGAATATTTATTAATATAATCTTTTAAACTTTGGCTTGCGTCTGGATTATCCAATAATGTCTGTAAGCCTGTTCGGATATTTGCAGGAATATTTTGATTGTTTCTATCGAATACAAAAGCTAAATCATTTGTAGCCACAAAATCTCCATTAATATTGCCACCAGCCAATAAGCTATATCGCGTTCCACCAATACCAGAGTAACGAACGCCTAATCTAAAGCCATAAAAACTTGGCGACGTTCCATAAATAACAACCTTATTACGGAATTGATTATCCGAATAAGACATTTTGCTCAAATCTCTTGGATCATCTTTAACAGGTAGAGATAAAGTAGCGGAGTTTGCCACGTTGCCATTATACGATGTATTATCTTTTGTGTCGTTATAAGTATAACTTGCAGAGATTTCTCCATCTTTAAAATAATTCCAGGTCGCATCTAAAACTACAGCGAATTGATTTACCTTACCTTTACTATTTAATTCTAAAACACGGCCAAACTGATTAGTTAAACGACCGCCTTTCCAATCGGCAACACCATTACTTGCAGTGATACTTGATGTTGGTACAAATACACCACGGTTACCTTCATTAGATAAGGTAAAGAATGGATTTGCGGCCATATTTCTGTCAACATACATGTAGTTGTTACGTCCTAATGTTGCGTAACCCGTAATCCCAACCTTAAATTTATCGGTAATTAATTTACTGTATGATAAGTTGGCTTTATAAACCACTGGAATTTTTGCATCTTCTGCATAAGTATTAATCGTTGGTACCTGTAAAGCACTTAATGAAGGTGTAGCAACAGTACCATTTCTATAACCTATAAAGTCTGGTTTTGGTACATCTGCGTTAAAAACATCAACTGTTGCTAAATGTTTACCATCAAAGGTTAAGTTATTAATGGTTACATAATTGTTAACATCAGAGCCGAAAATACCTGCTCCGAAACGTACAAAGTCTGTTCGGTTTTCATTAATATCCCAGTTAAATTGAATTCTTGGCTGAACTAAAAATTGTTTTAACTCATGATCTGTTCTCACGCCAATAGCATCAAATAGTTGCTGATTAAGTGGCGATTTTGGATAAGTGCTGTAATCAATGCGTAAACCACCTATAAAATCTAAACCTTTTGCTAATTTAGTCTGCATTTGGCCGTAAATAGCGGCGTTCCAAATGCCTGCCTTAACAGTTGGGTCTGCAACCAAAGGTACTTCGCGATAAAATCTGTTTGGAGCAAGGTTATTAAAGTTTGTAATCGCCGGAACTTCGATCTTTTTTGTTGGGTCATTTGGAAAAGCAGGATCTTGAATCTGAGAAGTTGAGTATTCGAAACGGCCATTCACTTCACTACCATAAAGAGATTTTGCGTTAGTATACATCACATCAACACCAAATGTATATTTAACTTTATCGGTATTATAATAAAAATTATCTACCAATTGAAAAACATTATTGGTAAAACCTTCTTGTCCGAAACGATGGCCACCAATTTGTATTGCGGTAGAAATACCCTTGGTGCCATCAGCGAGGTCAGATTTTATATTTCCTACAATTGCTCTTGGAATGGCACCTGTTAATTCATCATTTTGCGTACTCGCCTGATAAGTATATAAATGTTGTATTTTTAATTCGTTAGTGATTTTGCTGCTTATGGTTGAACGTAAAGTTGCCAATAAATTATTGTCAACATTTTTATCGTTACCGTAACTTTCGTAGAAATTTATCGCGGTGTTATCTGCTAAACCTAATGGATTTCTATCGTTTGTGTAATTATCACGAATGGTTAATAAATTTCTATCATTAATTTGCCAATCAATACGGGCAAATGCGGCATCCGAGCCACGCTTTTTATCAAAAGATCCATATTGAGGTGTGTTTGCTACGCCATATTTAGTACGTGCAACATCCAAAAACTGTGCTAAAGTACTATTAGTAATTCTGAAACGTGCTTCATCAGCGGGGCCATTAACATCGGCAATAATTAATGGGCGAGCATCTTTCTGATGATCTAAACCAACGAAATAATGTAATTTATCCTTGATAATCGGTCCACCTAACGTAAAACCATATTGATAAGTAGAGAAATCATTGTCACGCTTTACGCCTCTAATATCGTAACGGCTGGCTAACCAATCTGCACGGCCGTAACCAAAAGCGCTTCCACTTACGGTGTTTGTACCAGATTTAGTTACAGCGGTTACTGTACCGCCTCCGGCTCTGCCCAAAGTAACATCGTATTGATTGGTTACTACCTTAAACTCGCGAACAGCCTCAATAGAAATTGAATATGGCGCACCACTACGACTCGTAGTACTACCAGCTGATGTTGGGTTTTTCGCATTCATTCCATCAATGGTATAATTTGTAGAAGAACCTAACTGTCCCGAAATATTTCCACCACGGCTTAAAGGAGATAAATCCATTAAGTTAGAAAAATTACGTCCGTTTACAGGTAATTGGTTCATTGTTTTGGCCGAAATTTCTGTAGAAGCACCAAAGTTTTGAACTTTGTTCCTCAAGCCCGAAGCCACAACCTGTACCGCTTCTAAATTCTGCGAAGCTTCCTGCATGGCAACGTTTACCCTAACCACATCGCCAAGGTTTAACATATAACCATTTCTGGTCTGCTCGCCAAAGCCTACATAAAGGGCTTTGACAGAATAAGGGCCACCCAATGGGAGTTCTTTAAAAGTATACTCGCCCTGAGCGTTGGTAGATGTTTTAGTAGTGAAACCTGTTGAATTGTTTCTAATCTGCACCGAAACTCCAGGAATAGGTTTCTTTTGTTGATCGGTGATTACACCCGAAATTGATGCCTGGGTTGTTTGTGCAAGTACCCGGTTTGGGGCAAGGCAAAACAGCAGCAACACTGCAATAAGTAAATTTTTCATCATCATTGTTTTTTTAACGGTTATGAAGCTTGCCTGAGCGTGCTTTTTTGCTGCAAAGACAGGTTTCATTATGATTAGTTTCTGATTTTTTATGATGACAAAGATGTTAATGTGCTGTTAACTGAATCCTGATTTAATATTAATAATAGGTTTAGTCCTTGGTAGTTTTTAAGCCTGATGTTAAAATAAAAAACGGGCGATAAATCAATATTGGCTTTTGGTGTTAAGAGAATGTTAGCCTGATCAATTTTCTGGCGTTTAAATGCCAGATCGTAAATCCGTTTGGAGTAAGGCATGTAAGGGCGCACAACGTTACCAAAAGTTCGATAAACAGATCCAATCCGTGCAGGAGCAATCAGCGCTGGATTGAGACATCAATTCTAAAATTTTGTTAACTTTAGGTATTTCATTGCCAACAAGAAAGCACGATATCTTTTTAAAGAGATGTTTACAAATAGTAAAGATAGTGCGCTGGAGGAATCTGTTTTATTGCTTGCAGCTCATTCGTTCTTTTGGACGATAGTTATAATTCAACCTGTTCTTAACCGTTTTACAAAAGCAGAATATGGAAACAATAGAAACAAAGCCGAATAACGATGCTGAATTATCCGATTTTATTGTTATAACAGAACATAAGTGTGATTGCACCATAGAACTAATCTCTTTTGCCCTATTATTAATCGGAGCGCTGATTTCTTATAAATATTCGGATTTCACATTCCTTCTCATGGTTTTTCTATTCTTATTAATGGTCCTTTCACTTTTAATAATGCAATCTTTACTGCATATACCAGCAAAAATAGAACTCTCGAAAGTCCAGATGGTTATTTATTATGGCAGGCATTTTATGGATAATCAACATATTGAAGGCAGGTTTCCATTAGTAGAAAGAATTAAATGGGAAAATATTACAGCCATTAATTTAACATCGTATGTACACACAACTACCAATGGCGAGAGTGATATTGAATTTACCTATTGCTATCTTGTTATAACCGATAGAAGTATAATCAACTTAAGCAGAAACCCCAACGAGCGGTGTAAAATCCGGCTAAACGACTTTGAGAAGAAACCTGAAGAAATTTTAGACATTTGTAAACAATTTCAAATTGAACTTACCCGTTCCGGTAATTAGAGATAAGCGAGAATGTTACCCCTATTGTGAGCAAATTGAAGTATGATAATGCCAATTGGAAAAAGGATAAGGCCCCAGGGTAAAAACAAATTGACAAGTGCAATCATCAACCGCGATAAAACAGAACATGCGGAATATTTAACTTTTGCCTGGCCATCCAAAAATGATAAGATAAGGATTAGGATAATGCCCGAAGATTATTCGCGCTACCCGGTAGGTACAAAACTAACTGTTATCTATTTAAAGTTTGGCAAAGAAGCGCTTGAACTTGTTGAATTATAAATTTATTGCATGCATTAGCATATGCACTCGCAGTGGGTGCTTGCTTAAGCATTATATGACTACAAAACATGAACCTACCTAAAAATATACGAGACTTTAATTTAGAAGAGATGCAGATTTTGAATGTGCGTTTAGCTGGAGAGCAAAAGAAGTTAAAAGAAATAATAAGGTATGAGAAATTCCTAAAACATGGTATAATTGGGGTAATCTGTGTTGCTTTAATTATAATAACAGGGAATGAACTTTTGCTTATTGGTTTAGCTACCATTGCATTGGTTTCTTTTGGTTATGTACTTTTTACTCCAATATGCATTTATTACGACCGGAAATACTTGAGAGCTGAAATAAAAAATTTAAACGGCTACATTAATAATGGAAAGGCAACCGTTTTTAGTATACGTTCGAAAAGGGTTGCAAAAGTAGCTGCAGTTGTGGATGAATTTACGGGAGGAACACCAGCTTACTTTCTGATAGAACTTGATGTTGAAAGTGTACTGTTTTACCGGGATACTCAATATATATTTATAGAGGGCTTTCCTTGTTTGGATTTCGATATCTATGCCGCCCATGATGCTGTTTTTCTGGGCAAACCTATATGCCCGCTTAGCGAAATTATTGACCCAATTATTATCGATGAAAAAGCAAGAAGCTGTTATGAGAAAAAATATGGCACGCCTACATTTGGTATAAAAAACATCAACTTCGACAAACTTATTGGCCAATATCATAATTGCTAGCATTGGTAGGTTTAATTAATTAAATAGGAATAGGCTCAATGGAAACAATTTTGATTATCATCATAATAATAGCTGTTATAATTGGTTTTATATACTATTTTCTAAATAGGCACATGGGGGACACATACACCAGGGAAATGATCAATCAACTTGAACAGATGCCTGATGCAGAATGGACAAAACAGATAAACGAAAAACAGGCACAACTTGAAAAAACTATATTTAAAAACGTAGTAACCAAGGAATCTTTTATTTATTTCGGACAGGGTAATTTTATACAGTCGGGAAGTGATATCGCCCAAGCTAAATTTTTAAAAGTTGGCGAAAACCAAACTTATATAGAAGAATTTTACACCGAACCCCGCTATTCAGTTGCAGGAAGATATAATACCGATTACTACATTATATATTTTGATGGAAAAGCCTATGTGTCATTGTCGCTGCTGCAAACCTTGTATCTTTTTGATGAATCGAAGTGGCGAAAAATATTGTATCCGGTTGAATTTATTGATGGATTTGGCTATAATTTTTCTGAGTTTTTAAAACTTTCTTTACCCGGGCGGCATCCAAATGAAAAATGGTTGGAAGATACCAGTACTGAAACCTGTAATAGACTATACTTTAAAGATTTGACTGTTGAAGAAATTTTAAGTTTACCAGTTAAAAATCCTCACTAGCGCATGCGTGCTGCTTATACTTACAAACTCCGTGTTTGGTGCACCAAACAAATAAAGCAATCTGCTAAAATAAAAAACGGCCGATAAATCAATATCGGCCGTTTTTTATTTTAGGCTTTAACAATTAGCCAGTTAACCATTCAAAAAACTACTTCTTCTCAGCAGTATATTTATCACTAAACTTTTTATCTAACTGTTTGTGTAAATTATCAAGATTAATGTCCCTGCCCTGAATAAATGCCTGCTCCACTTTATTGGTGCGCATATCTAAAGCATCACCAGCTGAGATAAAGAAAGTAGCATCTTTGCCAATCTCAATACTGCCTGTGGTTTTATCAACGCCCATCGCTTTGGCTGCATTTAAGGTGATGGTTGATAAAGCTTTTTCCTTATCCAAGCCCCAGGCCGTAACTGTACCAGCCATAAAAGGCAGGTTGCGCTGTTGCCAGTAACCATCAATACTCAATACCACATTTAGGCCTGCGTTGGCTAATACTGCGGCATTTTTGTAAGGCATATTTACATCGTCATCATTGTTGTTGGGTAAAGCATGAGGCTGTTTCACTACCAGGGTAATGTTGTTGTCTTTTAAGAAATCGATAATTAAGTAGGCCTCATCTGCACCTATAATTATAGGTGTGATCCCGAATTTCTTAGCGAAATTAACTGCGGCAACAATATCCTTTTGACTTTCGGCTGCGATAAACAATTTTTCGTTGCCTGCGAATACTTTCTTCATCGCTTCGAAACGGGTATTAATTGCTTCTGGTTTGCCCATTTCAGCATAAGCTTTTGCCTCGGCAAAGAAAGAGGTTAGCTGTGCAATGGCAGCCTGCGTTCTTTCTGCTAAGCTTTCTGGCGATTGTTGTGGCCTGCCGAAAGTGCCAAAACCACCTCTAAAACGAGGGGTAACGGGCCAGGTCATGTGCATGGCATCGTCTGTTTTAAGGGCTGCATCTTCCCAGTTCCAGGCATCGAGCTGAACAACTGATGAACTGCCCGAAATCGTGCCGCCCTGAGGTGTTGGTTGTGCCATTAATACGCCATTGCTACGCAAGGTGGCCGGAACTTTCGAGTCGGTATTGTAGGCAACGATCGAGCGAATGTGTGAATTAAAATCCCCGATTTCCTGAAAATCCAATGTTGCTTTTACGGCTTCAATTTCTGTTAAACCCAGGTTGGTGGTTGCAGCAATAAAGCCAGGGTAAATGTGTTTGCCTGTAGCCATAATGCGCATTACATCATCTTGTGGTACCTGCCCGTTAGCAGTAACCGATATAATTTTGCCGCTGCCGAAAAGGATGGTCCCGTTTTCGATCACTGTTCCATTGCCAACGTGTACGGTTGCACCTGTTATGGCGATGGTTTTGCTCTGTTTTTTAGCTGGCGATAGGTTTGCCTGCGCAAAACACATCAGGCTTGTTGCCGAAAAAGCCAGGCTGAATAAATATGTTTTCATGTTAGTGTGCATGTTCTTTCTCGGTTAATTCTGCTGAATAATTTTCTAAAGTTTCGCAATTGTACAGGCGTGGTGCATCGCCCAATGGGCGTTGTGTACGGCCACCTTTGTTTTTACTCTCTAACATCTTTTGGATCAAACGTGCTTTCTCTGTCTGCTGGCTTTTGATTATCTGTGCATCTTTCTCGATATCCCAATAAGCAATACCATCTACAAAAGTTTTCTCTGCCCTGGCATAGATAGAAAGCGGATTGGCGGTCCAGATCACCACATCGGCATCTTTACCCGCTTTTAAACTGCCCACTTTATCATCAATGTGCAGCATTTTTGCCGGGTTTAAGGTTACAAATTTAAAAGCATCTTCTTCTGGAACGTTACCGTATAAAACTGATTTTCCTGCTTCCTGGTTTAAGTGACGGGCCATTTCGGCATCATCAGAGTTGAAAGCCGTAGTTACACCAACGTTATGCATAATTTTTCCGTTGTAAGGGATGGCTTCGGCCACTTCGTTTTTATAAGCCCACCAATCAGAGAAGGTAGAGCCTGCAATGCCGTGCGCTTTCATTTTATCAGCCACTTTGTAACCTTCTAAAATGTGCGTAAAGGTATTGATCTTAAATCCTAAGCTATCAGCCACATGAATTAACATATTGATCTCGCTCTGCACATAAGAGTGGCAGGTAATGAAACGTTTGTTGTTCAAAATCTCAACAATAGCATCTAATTCTAGATCTTTACGTACGCTGTTACCTTTCGCTGATAAAGCTTTTTCATATTCTTTTGCACGGGTAAATTCATCAACAAAAGTTTGCTCAACACCCATACGTGTAACCGGGAAACGGGCACCGGTACCGAAATTACTTTGTTTCACGTTTTCGCCCAAAGCAAATTTAATGAAGCCATCAGCACCTGCAAATTTCAGTTCCTCTGGCGATTTGCCCCAGCGCAGTTTGATCAGTTGCGACTGACCACCGATCGGGTTGGCCGACCCGTGCAGGATTTGCGAAGTGGTTACACCACCGGCCAGCTGGCGGTAAATGTTTACGTCTTCGGAGTTTAGGATGTCAGCAACACGTACTTCGGCAGAAACTGATTGAGCACCTTCGTTAATGCCGCCTGCACCTGCAATGTGCGAGTGCTCATCAATAATGCCAGCGGTTACGTGTTTACCTGTAGCATCGATTACTTTTGCGCCGCTTGCTGAAAGGTTTTTGCCAACCGCTTTAATTTTTCCGTTTTCTAAAAGTACATCTGCATTTTGGAGGATTCCGTCTTTTTCATTTGTCCAAACGGTACCGTTTTTAATTAAAACTGTTTCTTGTTTGGGCAGTTCAGTGTTTCCGAAGGCAGAGAAGGGATAAATTACAGGCCCCATGGCCAAAGTGCTTTTTGGCTCTTCTTTTTTAGGTGTTTCTTTTGCGGCTTCTTTATAAGTTGCTGTAAACTTTCCTGTAGTACCATCAGCCAGAGCAGATTCGCCTTTGATGGTAACCGGATTTGCCGAAGTAATGTAACCGCTTAAACGCACATCGCCCTTGGGGTTCTTCTTTAAGTTGAAGTTGATGCTTATCCAATCGCCATTTCTGGCAAAGGTTGCTGTGGTTTTAACACTATCTACACCGGTTCTTTCAATAGCAGCAGTCGATCCGCCACCTGTACCCGTAATTTTTAGGGTTAAAGCGCCAATACCATCAACGTTTAAATTATAAGTGCCGCGTACATCGCTCACATCCATTTTATTTACGATGAAACGTTTACCTTGTACCCAGTTTTCGAAGATGATATTTCCGTTTTTGAACAGGTTATCGGATGAGATTAAAAAGTTGGCTACTTTTCCTTTTTCCAGGGTACCCACTTTATCACTGATGCCCAAAAGTGAAGCAGGGATTTCGGTAACCGATTGTAAAGCCTGTTTTTCAGTTAAGCCATTTTCTATCGCAATGCGGATGTTTGCCCAAAAATCACGACTATTTTCTAATCCGAAAGCGGTAAGTGCAAATTTAATCCCTGCTTTTTCAAGGCTGGCCGGATTGGTTGGTGCCAGTTCCCAGCCTTTCATCTGTGATAAGGTTACATTTCTGGCCTCAGCCGGATCCTCAACATCATAAGCTTTAGGGAAAGTTACTGGAATAATTAAACTGGCTCCCGTAGCTTTAACCTCGTTTATGCGTTGGTATTCATCACCTGTAGATTTAATGATGTATTTCTTGCCAAATTCTTTTCCGATTTTATCAGCACGCAGGATGTTCTGCCATCCATCAACTTCAAAAATTTGCGGCATGGTTTGCTGCTTGCCAAATTCATCCAAAGAAATGTTGTACTCATCTTTTTGTTTGCCATACCATTGTGCGTCATAATGGGTTTGACGCAATAAAGCAATCGAACCCATTAACGAAGTCGGGTAATCGTTTGATGATGTTCCCTTGTTAAACGAATAGTTTGCTGCGGTTTGATCTTTTAAAAATACGCCGTTATCGGCGCCCTCGTTTAAAGTTACAGCAGCAGAAACGCCACGGGCAATACCATCGCGGTTAATTACATTTACACTACCAAAGCCCACCTTACGTAATTCATCTGCTTTTTTGCTGTCGGTAGAAAAAATGCTTTTTACATAAGTTTCTGGTCTGATTGATTCGTTCCAGCCATAAGCACCTTTTTTGGTAGATACGAAAATAGACTGGCGCTGACCGCCGAAACCACGCTGTTGTGCAGGTGCTTCGCTAAGGCCATAACTGGTAAAGGCATCAATTAGGGAAGGGTAAACAAATTTTCCTTTAAGGTCGATTATCACATAGCCTTTAGGTACGGCTAAACCAGCACCAACACCCTGTATGGTTTGTCCTTTAATTAAAAGTGTGGCATTTGTTAGGGTTTGGTTGGCATTAACTACTATTGTTGCATTGGTAAAGGCAAACATTCCAGGTCTGGTGTCGAAAGAACCGTTAACAGGAAAGGAGGTTTGCTGTGCAAACAGAAATGTAGTAGAAAATACCAGCCCAATGGCGAGTAAAATTTTCTTCATAATAAGTTTAGTGTTTAATTTGTTTAAAACTAATATAAATAAGCATTCAATCTGTTGAATATCCTATTTTTTACAATTAATGTCTATTTTTGACTAAACATATTTGATAAAAATGTACAACATCTTAAAATCTGCGCACTCCGGATGGCGCTACATCGTATTAATTCTATTGGTTATTGCTGTAATCAATGCTTTGGCTGGTTGGTTTGGTAATAAAACTTACACAGAAGGCAACCGCAAGCTGAATGTATTTACGCTGATCAGTGCACACATTCAATTCCTGATGGGTTTGGTGCTTTTTTTCTTAAGTCCATTAACAAAATTGCCGATGAGCGATGCCATAGGCCGTTACTTTAAGGCTGAACATACTTCAATGATGCTTATTGCCATTATTCTGATTACCATTGGTAATGCAAAATCGAAAAAGGTAACAGAAGCTGTAGCAAAACACCGCACCATTGCTGTATTCTTTGGATTGGCATTGATCCTGATTATTGTTGCCATTCTGCTTATGGTTAAAGCTGTGCCAGGAAGATCGTTTTTTGGGGTTTCATAGTAATTAAAAAAAGCAGAGGGCTGGGCGCATGGCGAAAAGCGTAGGTAATCAAGATTAATCCTGTGCTGTATTCGACTTTGGACTCCCGACTACTGACTTTGGACTAAATTTATTTTCATAATTATTTCCATTTTTGGAAATTCTTTATATTTTTGTTGCTCATGATCAACAATATACATACATGGCTTTGGCAAAGTAATTCGAACGAATTGCGCTGGCTGCGTATGAACAAAATATAGTTTATCAACCTAAACCTTATTAAAGAACCATTAAAGCCCGGCGTAGAACCACACGCCGGGCTTTTTATTGTTAAAAAATACGAAATGCAAACTTTAAGCCCTATAGCTTACACCATTTACCTTTATCATGTATAAAATTAATACCACTTACAAAAAAATGCTTGCAGATACCACAACACCAGTGAGCATTTATTTACGCTTACGTGATGTGTATCCTAACAGTATCTTGTTAGAAAGTTCTGATTACCACAGCAGAGAAAACTCGATGAGTTTTGTTTGTGCCGATCCGGTAGCGGGAATTATTTTAAAAGGATCGCGATTGGAGACTTATTTCCCTGATGGCGCTGTAGAGATTACCGAAAGTAAAAATCTGATTGAAGAAATTACCGATTTCAAAGATAAATTCAGAGAAACGGAATTACCCGAAATTAAATTTATCTCGAGCGGTCTGTTTGGCTATTTTACCTGGAATGCAGTACAACATTTTGAAGATATAAAGTTTAGCTCCGAAACGCCAGAGGGTGAAGAAATTCCGGAAATGCAGTATCACCTGTACCGTTATATCATCGCCATCGATCACTTTAAAAATGAAATTACCCTTTTCAAAAATACTTTCGAAGGAGAAGAAGAGGGTGGCCTCGAAAAAATGGAGTACCTGATCCAGAATAAAAATTACCCTGAATATAAGTTTCAACTTCGTGGTGAGGAAAGTTCGAACCTAACCGATCAGGGATTTATGGATCTGGTAGAGAAACTACAAAAGCATATTTACCGCGGTGATGTTTTCCAGATTGTGCCTTCAAGAGCATTTAAGCAAGCATTTTCTGGTGATGAATTTAATGTGTACCGTTGCCTGCGTTCGATAAACCCATCTCCTTACCTGTTTTATTTTGATTATGGAAATTTTAAGTTGTTCGGTTCTTCACCAGAGGCACAGATTACCATCAAAAACAATTCGGCAAATATTTTCCCAATCGCAGGAACTTTTAAACGCAGCGGAAACGACATCGAAGATGCCGAACAGGCCCGTAAATTAGAACAAGACCCGAAAGAAAGTGCAGAACATGTAATGCTGGTTGATTTGGCCAGAAACGATTTAAGCAGACACTGTAACCGAGTGGAGGTAAAATCTTTTAAAGAAGTACAATACTATTCGCACCTGATCCACCTGGTAAGTAAAGTGAGCGGTCATTTGCAGGAAAACGTAAGCGCTTTTAAAGTGGTTGCCGATACCTATCCGGCAGGTACCTTAAGTGGTGCGCCAAAATATAAAGCCATGCAGTTGATTGACGAAAACGAAAAGCTGGGCAGGAATTTTTATGCCGGTGCAATTGGTTTTATGGGCTTTAATGAAGATTTTAACCATGCCATCATGATCAGGACGTTTATGAGCAAGAATAACGAACTGCATTACCGTGCAGGTGCAGGTATTGTGGCCGATTCTGTTCCCGAAACTGAAATGCAGGAGGTGAACAATAAAATTGCAGCTTTGCGTAAAGCGGTGCAAATGGCAGAGGGAATATAGTTGGGAGTGAAGAGTTTTTAGTTTGGAGTAAAATCCGTTAACAGGAAATAAATGGAAAATATAGATAAAAAGACCGTCTTAGTAATTGATAACTATGATAGTTTTACCTACAATCTTGTGCATTTAATTAACGAAGTTGGTTATGAAGCAGAGGTTTGGAGAAATGATAAATTCGATCTGGCTGATGTAGATAAGTATGATAAAATATTACTTTCCCCAGGGCCAGGCATTCCGGAAGAGGCAGGCTTGTTGTTGGATGTAATTAAAACTTATGCACCAACGAAGAGTATCTTTGGGGTATGTTTAGGCCAGCAAGCCATAGCTGAAGTTTTTGGGGGTACTTTATTGAACCTGGGCAGACCAATGCACGGAATTGCGACACCGGTAACTGTTGTAGATGGCGATGAGCCTTTGTTCTGGGAATGTCCACAAACTATAAATGTTGGCCGTTACCACAGTTGGGTAGTGAGTAAAGAGAACTTCCCGTCATGTTTAAAAATTACAGCAAGAGATCATAAGAATGAGATCATGGCGTTAAGACATGAAACATTAGATGTTCGCGGGGTACAGTTTCACCCAGAAAGTGTGTTAACGGAGTATGGAAAGCAGATGATGGAAAACTGGTTAACGACCCCCTAGCCCCCTGAAGGGGGAATGAAAACCCAAATAACTTAAAGTTTAAAATTGATTATAACAGAAATATGAACGATGGAAAGTCAAAGTCCCCTTCAGGGGATTTAGGGGTGAACATATTAGATAAAATCGTATTACGTAAAAAAGAAGAAGTTGCCGCGGCAAAAGCTTTGGTTTCTGTACAGGATTTAGAAAATTCGGTGCACTTTAAGAGAACACCTTATTCTTTTAAGGAATTTCTATTGACCGAAGACCGTACCGGCATTATTGCCGAGTTTAAGCGCCGTTCGCCATCAAAGGGTCTAATCAATGGTGTAGCTGATGTTGCTGAGGTAACGCAGACTTATAATGCCGCAGGCGCATCCGCACTTTCGGTATTAACGGATGTAGATTTCTTTGGTGGTAAAACCGACGATATTCTGGCAGCACGGGCAGCAAACAATATTCCGATCCTAAGAAAAGATTTTATGATCGATGAGTATCAGATCCTGGAAGCAAAAGCCTGGGGTGCTGATATTATTCTATTGATCGCTTCAATTTTAACCCCTCAACAGATCAACGATTTCGGAAAGTTTGCAAAAGACTTAGGTTTAAATGTGTTGTTAGAAGTGCACAACCTGGAAGAGTTGGAGCGGAGCATCTGCCCGAATCTGGATGCTATTGGTGTAAACAACAGAAACCTGGGCGATTTTACGGTAGATATCCAGACTTCGTTCGATTTGGTGAATAAAATACCTGATGAATTTTTAAAGATTTCAGAAAGTGCCATTAGCAATCCACAAACGATCAGGGAATTAAAAACCGCAGGTTTTAACGGATTTTTAATTGGCGAGAATTTTATGAAAACCGATAATCCAGGTGTTGCGATAAAAGAATTTGTAGCGCAGATATAGTCTGTATAAACCTTATAGGTCTTAAAGACCTATAAGGTTTGAACTAAAGATTTACACGTTCGCAAATTTCGTATATTTGCCTCATTACATGGGAAAACAAAAGACATATGATACTGCCGTAGTGCAGGAACGGGCAATTTTAGTTGGAGTGGTTACACCTGGTGAAAAAGAAGCCCAAACAAAAGAATATTTAGATGAGCTGGCCTTTTTGGTAGATACAGCTGGCGGGAAGGTTGAAAAGGTTTTTACACAGAAAATGCTAAAACCAGAGCGTGCTACATTTGTGGGTACGGGAAAACTGGAAGAGATAAAAGCTTATGTAAAATCAGAAGAAATTGATGTGGTGGTTTTCGACGATGAATTATCGCCGTCGCAACTGCGTAATATCGATCGCGAACTTGGAGTTAAGGTTTTAGATAGAAGCAATCTGATCCTGGATATTTTTGCCAACAGGGCCCAAACTGCACAGGCAAAAACACAGGTAGAACTGGCACAATTACAATATGTTTTGCCACGCTTAACCGGTATGTGGACTCACTTAGAGCGCCAGAAAGGTGGTATCGGGATGCGTGGTCCGGGTGAAACCCAGATAGAAAGTGATAGACGGATTATTTTAAATAAAATCTCTTTGTTAAAAGAGCGTTTAAGAAACATAGATCGTCAGAACGAAACGCAGCGTAAAAACCGCGGTCAGTTAATTCGGGTAGCTTTGGTAGGCTATACCAATGTGGGTAAATCGACCATCATGAATATGCTGTCGAAATCGGAAGTATTTGCAGAAAATAAATTGTTTGCAACTTTAGATACAACTGTACGTAAAGTTGTGATCGAGAATTTACCTTTTTTACTTTCTGATACCGTTGGGTTTATCCGCAAGCTGCCTCACCATTTGGTAGAATGTTTTAAATCTACTTTAGATGAAGTACGTGAAGCTGATTTGTTGATCCACGTGGTTGATGTTTCGCATCCTAACTTCGAAGATCAGATTAATACAGTCAATGAAACCTTGAAAGATATTGGCGCGATTGATAAAGACATGATATTAGTTTTTAATAAGATTGATGCCTATGTTTCGCCAGAACTTGACGATGAAGAAGATGATGGCAAGCTCACTTTGGAAGACTTTAAGAAAAGCTGGATGAGCCATGATAAAGTACCTGTATTGTTTATATCGGCTACCGAAAAAGAAAACTTAGAAGAGTTTAAAACATTATTGTACGATAAGGTTAAAGCTGCGCATGTGGCCAGATACCCGTATGATAGTAATTTGTTATATTAGATTAAATTACGTTTTTGGGATGTAGATAATAAACCTCGCAGGTTTTTAAAACCTGCGAAGTTTCATCACAATAACGATAGATAAATACATTATGGAAAGTAAACGTCAGCAGAAATTTGCAGGAGTATTACAAGAGGAGTTAGCACAGGTTTTTCAGCGTGAAGGTGCTGCATTTTTGCCTAATACATTGGTAACGATTACCCGTGTTCGGGTTTCGCCGGATTTGGCAGTGGCTAAAGTTTACCTGAGCTTTTTTAATACCAATAACACCACGCTTTCTATCAATACAGTTAACGCACATTCGGGCGAAATCAGGTATAAACTGGGAAGCAGAATCCGCCATCAGGTTAGGGTAGTGCCAGAGCTTACTTTCTTTGTAGATGATACAAATGAGTATGTAGAGCGCATGGATCATCTTTTCGAGAAGATTGCAAAAGAGCCTAGACAAAAAGACGAAGACAGCGAATAATCTTTGTGAGGAAGCTAAGGGAACCCGTTAATTTCTTCACTCATTTTATACCGGCATTAATTGCAATTCCGGCTGGTTATTTATTGCTCCAGAAATGCAATACACCTATTGAATATACTGCTGCCTGGATTTATGGCATTGGCACTTTTATCCTTTTTGGTGTAAGTGCCATGTATCATGGTTATCCGGCTACTGATTATGGTGTGCGTTTTTGGCAAAAATTCGATCATTGCTGCATTTACCTGATGATAGCAGGTTCTTACACACCAACCGCTTTGCTGGTTTTTGATGACTGGTTACGTTGGAGTTTATTCGCCATTGTATGGATTGTTGCTATTATAGGTTGCCTGCTTAAAATCTTTAACCGATTAAAAAGCACGGTTATCTCATTGTCTATTTATATTTTAATGGGCTGCTTAATTGTGCCTTTGCTACAGAAAATGCTTGTTACTTTACCTATTGGCGCTATTTTCTGGTTGCTGTTCGGTGGTGTTTTTTACATTGCCGGAACTTATTATTACGCAAAGGATAAACAGCTGTTCAGATGGATGCACAGTCACGAACTTTGGCACCTGTTTGTAATCGGAGGAGCCTTATCTCACTATATTTATAACTTCGTTTATATTTTTAAGTAGATTATCAATGCAAACTTTTGAGCAGATTATTCAAGCGAATGCGTCATTGATCCATAAGGTGGTTGATTTTGATGTAGAACGGGATCAGCTTTTATCTTTAGATTTTACGGCAGCAAATACTGAATTAACGGATGAGATTCTGGATAATACCGATTTATTTTCTGCCTGGGTAAATGAAAAATTAATTGATAATAATGCTCGTTATGGTATTGGTGGCTATGGTGAACATCGTACCATATATTCACGAAGTGCTCATTTTGATGCCGGAGAAGAAGCCCGCAGGTTGCATTTAGGTGTAGATATCTGGGGGCCAGCTGGAACGCCGATTTATAATTTTTACGATGCGACTGTTCAAAGTTTTGCCAATAACAGCAACTTTGGTGATTATGGCGCAACAATCATCTTAGCTTACGAAATCGATGGTTTTAAATTTAATGCGTTATACGGGCATTTAAGTCTGGATTCGTTAAATGGCCTCAACGAAGGTAAATCTATTCCTGCCGGGGCTAAAATCGCAGTATTAGGTACAAAAGTAGAGAACGGTTACTGGCCACCACACCTTCATTTTCAATTGATCGAAAATATGGAAGGATTAAAAGGTGATTATCCTGGAGTTTGCAGGTTTAGTGAACGAGAAAAATATCTGGCAAACTGCCCCGATCCGAATTTAATTTTGAAGGGCACGTTCTTTTAACCGCAAAGAAAATAAGGAATGCGCAAAGGACGCAAAGTTTAGCCGTAATTTTTCCGTGTTTCTATGCTTCCGCGGCAAAACAACTCCTCTGTTCTCTGCGAAAAACTTCGCGTTCTCTGCGGTTAAACCCGAATAAACCGTAAATTAGTATAATGAAAAACCTGCTCACCCTTACTTTGCTTTTTTGCTGTTCGTTGGCCATGGCCCAGGTTCAGTTTAAATCTGGTAAAAGCGGTTTTACCAATTTTTTAAGAGAGAATACCATTTATCCGCAGTTCTCTAAAGATAATTGTATCCAAGGAACGGTAAATGTGAGCTTTAAGCTTGATGAACAAGGGAAGGTTTATTTTTCTAAAGTGAGTAAAGGAATATTATCCGATCTGGATGAAGAAGCCCTGCGCTTGGTGCGTTTAAGTAGCGGTAAATGGCAGGTTCCGGCAGGATACGATACCACGGTTTCGATTGTTGCCCCGGTTAATTTTAAACTTTCGGGTTATAATTGTGAAGGGAAATCAAATGAGGCCATTCAAGAAGCAATCCGTACTTATCTGGCTGAAGAAGGTTTAACCAACTCAGTAATTAATTTCTATAAAAACATCGACAAGGCAAAACCCGGACAAGAGGTTCAGATTATTGCCATTAAAAAACAATTGGGCATTGATGATGAATATTTGGATGACCGGATAAAAATGGCGCTAAAGAAAATAAAACAGGGCGATAAACAAGGTGCCTGTGAGGATTTTTTATTTGTTAAATATATGGGGAGTAAAATGGCTGATGATTATTTAGTAAAGTATTGTAAGTAAATGAAGAACACCACTAGATTTTTTGCCTTATTGGATATCATCAGCATTGCATTATTGGCTAAACAGTTTTGGCAGATTTTAACACACCTGAACGAAATTCCCGATCAGATCCTTTCGCAGGCCAAGGTTGTTTTATTATTGCCCTTATTTGTGTCGCTTTTTGTATCGGCAGCGGGTTTAATCTTATTTAAGAAATTCGGCTTTATTACCTATTATATTCAGTTTCCATTCCGTTTGGTGGTATGGGTATTTTCTATTGGCTTTATTACTTATTTGCCAGAAGTGTTAAACCTCGGCGAACGGTGGTTTGATATTTTGTTCCGTATCTGTTTTATCGCCGAATTTTTCAGATTATATTTTACCATTAAAATTCATCGTTCATCCTTCTGATACACTAGGTAAAACCACCGTTATGGCAGCAGGAAGAATGCTGGCTTCAACAGTATTTACCCTACCAATGTATTCTCCATCAACCTGGAAGTGTGCTTTATGTTTCGAAGAAATCTTAACTTCAGCAGTTTGAAATACTTCTATTTTTTTAGGGTTGAAAGGTAATTTGGTGATCCATATTTTAAGTATTTCAAGATATGAGTAGTCTTTTACCAAAACCACTTCAAACAGATCGTCGTCTAATTTTCCGTCTGGGTTTATCTTTAGGCCTGAGCCGTACATGGTTGCGTTTGCAATAGCCACCATTGCCGCTTTAGAAGTGATTGTTTCATCTTTAAGTTTCAATTGTACGTCCATTCTGCTGTGGTTCCATAAAGCATGCCAGGTAGCCTTTGCATAACCCCACATGCCGCGTTGGGGCAGGGTGTCAAATTTTTTTACCAGATAGGCATTAAAACCTAAATCGGATAAATGGATGCAGATTTCATTATTAAGTTTAACTACATGGATTTTTTGCAAACGGCCTTCATCCAGAATAGCTAAAGCCAGTTCAATATCAGTCGGGATTCCTAATTCTTTAGCCATTCCATTTGCAGAACCGGCAGGGATAATCCCGATAGGGGTTTCAGTATGCAACAGACATTCGGCAACAAGTTTTAGGGTGCCATCGCCACCAACGGCCACCACACGATCTGCCTTTGCAGCTTTAATCCTTTCTTTTATCTGCTCTAAAGAGCAGTCTTCTGGTAATTCGAATAGATCGATCTCCGTTTTTTTTGCATCAAAATGGGTAGAAATTACTTCCTTTAGGTTAATGTCGTGGCTACCAGAGCCTGGATTGATGATGAATAATAATTTCATGTGTTACCTTATGGTTTACATCACAAACAACTTTTAATAAACTCTGTTTTAATACAGATGAATAAATCTGCAAGTGTTAAAGTATATCATGGTTATGGCCACGCGCACAATTTGGTTGTTTATGGTCATGTTTTTAAACGCAAGGCAAAAACACAGCAGGTTTACAGTAATAATTTGTTTGTTAATATTACACATCTTTTAAAGCTCTTCATCTTAAAACCTTATGCTTTTGTTGAGGTGCGTTTGCAATTTTTTGATCAAACGATTTACAATAAAACAGAAGGGGATGGCTTTTTTAAGTTCGAGTGGAAAGCCGAACATGAGGTGCCTGCAGGCTGGCACTTTGTTAAAGTAGAAGCAGTTGATAAAAGCGGGAAAGTTTTAAGTGCGGGCGAAGGGAAGGTATATGTACCGCACATCACGCAATATGCCTTTATTTCGGATGTGGATGATACTGTGATGATTTCTCATTCGGCAACTATAGGGCGGCGGTTGAGAGAACTGTTTATCAAGAATCCGCATACACGTAAAACCTTTCCTGATGCGGCCAGTCATTATCAGCAATTGGCCATGTCGCACACTGAATCAGATCAGCCCAATCCTTTTTTTTATGTAAGCAGCAGCGAATGGAACCTTTACGATTATTTGGTCGAGACTTTTAGATTTAACAAGCTGCCTGACGGTGCTTTTCTTTTAAACACGTTAAAACGCTGGAAAGATTTAGTCCGAACAGGTAAAACAGGACATGAAGGTAAATTATTGAGGGTAATGCGAATTTTAGATGCCTTTCCCAATCAGAAATTTGTGTTTTTTGGCGATAACTCGCAGCAGGACCCAAAAATTTATTCTACAATAGTGGAGAAGTATCCAAAAAACATCGAAGCGGTCTACATCCGTAATATTCGTCCTGAAAAAGAAGTAGAAACAAGACAATTGCTAAACAAAGTTGAGGAAAAAGGGGTTAGTGCATGTTTATTTAATAATAGTGGGGAAGCAATTGAACATTCTAAATCAATAGGATTGATCCAATAGTTTTGGAGCGCAAGGGTTGTGCTCATCGGTTTTGATAGTTCCGCTTTCCTTCCTGCCCCGATGTAATATCGTGGGCATCCATTCAATCGGGGCTAAGTAGAGCATTTTTTGCTACTGGGTACAGGCTAAAGTTCAATAAACCCGACAGTAGCGGGCACCGAACGCAGAGAGGTAAAGCGGATGGCGGGACTTTCGGATCCGATAAGCACCGAACCCTGCTTTTCAAAAAAACTATTGCTCGGTTCCTTTAACAGCCAAGTATGGGGTAGGCATGTTGTAACAAGAAAAGTCATCATTGCGAGACTGGAAATGAGCGACTCGAAGCAATCTTAATGGCGGCCGTTTTAAGATTGCTTCGTGCCTCGCAATGACGAAAAAATAGATGGAATTACCTCAAATCAAGAAATCGACTTTCCGAACGGTGTAAAAGCTAAATTCATCAACTTAAAATGCTGGCGCCCAAATGGTATACCCACGATGGTAATGCAAAGCAGGATGCCGAAAAACAAATGGGTTAGCGCAATCCAGAAACCACCACATAAAATCCAGATCAGGTTCATAATGGTAGAAAGGCAACCTGTGTTTGATGAGGTATCGGTTATTTTAACGCCAAAAGGAGCAAGGCCTACAATGGCAAATTTAAAACATTGAATACCAAAAGGAATCCCCACAATGGTTAGACAAAGGATTAGGCCTCCAATAATATATTCGAAGAAAATAAAGATACCGCCAAAAATAATCCAGATAATATTGCCTAAAAAGTTCATTATGTTTTTAGTTTAAGATTTAATAATGGATGTTTTGTTACAATTCATTTAATACATACTCACGTATTCTTCGTAATTTAGAATCACACACAAAAGAAACACAACATGAAAAAATTAATTCTTGCAGCGGCACTTGTCGCTTGCTTTGGGCTGTCGCGTGCCAAAGCACAAAATGTAAATGGCGTGAAACTGACCGATATCCGTGTGGATTATATCCAGATTCGCGCAGTAAAAAGTTTTTTAGCAGATAAACAATGGATTGCGCTGGAGCATGGCCAAAAGGTAGGCGATTATAGCGAACTGTACATCAGAGATGATAATGATAAAAAAATCGAATTTAATTCTGCAATTGATGCCGTGAACAAATTGAAAGCCTATGGTTACGAGTTGTTTAGTGTTTACACAGAGCAGATAGATCAATCATCAAACCGGCCTGTATATGTGTTAAAAAGGAAGTAAATAATAAAGAGGTCAAGTTTCCTAACAGGTTGGTTATAAAACTTGACTTCTTTGTAATATCTATATAAAATCCAACGTATTAAATTTTTTGTTGAGGATATCAGCATTATTTACATCCAGCCATTTATCTAAAATGGTACCATAAACCTGTCTGAAATCCAGTTGATATTTTAAATCACCGGTATCAAGATCACTTAAATTAGGTGCAGCATTAAAAATACCTTGTTTCTTCAATTTCCCACCAAAAACAAACATATTATTTGCCGTTCCGTGGTCGGTGCCGTTACTGGCGTTTTGTTCAACCCTGCGGCCAAATTCGGAGAAGGTAATCACCAGGGTATCCTCCAGTTTATTGTTCGATTTTAGATCTTTCAAAAAGGCCGCCATGCCTTCACTATACTGTTTAAGCAGATTGCCTTGTTGGCCAATTTGATTTACATGGGTATCGAAACCACTTAACGATACATAATAAACCCTGGTTTTTAATCCCGAAGAAATAAATTTAGAAACCGTTTTCAATTGGTTTGCAAAACCCGAAGTAGGGTAAGTAGATTTCGACTGATAAATTTTGGAGGTATTCTGGATATAACTGGCAGAGGATGAAGTTTCGATCATGGTTTTATATAAATAACCTAAATTATCTTCATCTAAATGTTCCTTATCATTCTGCAACATGGCCTTAAAAAAGGGATCGTTCGTATTACGGAACAAAGCTGCAGGATCTTTTAATGCAATTCCTTTTTTGGTTTGCCCTTTCATGGCCAGAGAAAGCGAATCGTCTACTTCTATCGCAGTATATGGGAATTTGCAGGTTTGGCAATTGCTATCTAAATAACGGCCAATCCATCCGGTTGATAAGAATTGATTGCTATCGCTACCCGTTTGCCAGATATCCATCGAACGGAAATGTGAGCGGTCTGGGTTGGGGTAGCCAACATCGTTGATGATGGTCATCCAGCCTTGGTCATAAATTTCTTGCAAGGCCGCCATGTTCGGGTTTAACCCTTGCATGTCGTTCAGTTTAATTACCTCTTCAGGCTTAACGGCAATGCTTTTTCTTTTTTGGTAATAAATGTCGTTTCCAAAGGGAATAACTGTATTTAAACCGTCGTTTCCACCAGAAAGCTGTACCACAACCAGGTTTTTGTATAAGCTCAGCTCATCAAGTGCCATGGCCTCAAGCGGTTTCATAAAAGCCGGAACAAATAGCGAACCTGCTGCAACAAATCCTGTATTTCTTAAAAAATTTCTTCTGTTCATCTTGTTAATATTTTGGTTCACTTGTTCATTCGTCAATAGTTCATTGGTTTGGGTGTTCAGCTAATCGGCTATTGGACCATCAACCATCGACTATTAACACAGCTGATACTCGGGCATGCTGGTAATTTCGACTGCAGTACTTCGCAATCCTTTATTATCGCTTACCATTGTTGTTATTTTAGCATTTAATTTCGGTTGCAATAAAAACTCGGTAAGTTCCAAAGGTGTTAATCCTTTTGGTAAAGTATCTAAAAATTTAGGCCAGTCTGCATTTGCATTTACGTACGATTTTGGTTTCATGTTGGCGTTTGCATTAGTTGTAGCTGTTCTGCTTAACGCAATTACGGCTTCATCTTCGGGATCGGCTTTGCCACTGAAATCGATTTCACCATCATTCAAAACAAGTGAAGGAATCCGCATCCTTAACATTAACGATGAACTATCAATCCAACTTTGTCCGCCAGGCCAACCTGCAACATTAGGTGGGTTAAATAAATATTGTCCTAAACTGCTTTGTAGCTGAATTAAAACTTGTGGTTTGTTATAGGTAACATAAAATTCGCGACTTAAGCCTACCAAAAATTCAGCGGGCGATTTAATTTTTGTGCCTACATTTTCCGGACTATAAAACCAATCTGATGTAAACATTTTTTTCATCATCGAGCCGATGTCGTATTTTGAGTTGTAAAAATGTGCGGCAAGTTCTTTAATATGAGCCTCGTTCGGGTTATCGTTTACGAAGAATTTATATACTTTCCGAGCGATAAACTGTGAAGTTTCTGGTTTTTCTAGAATAATATCGATGATGTTTTCGCCTTCGAAATTCCCGATTTTACCAAAAAAGGTTTTTGTTCCAGGATCGTGCAGGTTTTGTCTGAAAATGAACGAGCCATCTTTGTCGTACATCCAGCCGGTAAATGAGCGGGCAGATTCTTTAATGTCCTGCTCGGTATAATTTCCTCTTCCCAGGGTAAAAAGTTCCATGAGTTCGCGGGCGAAGTTCTCATTTGGCTTGCCTTTTCTGTTCTGCTGGTTATTCAGGTATTGCAGCATTGCAGGCGATTTGGAAACTTCAACCAATAAGGTTTTAAAGCTGCCCAGGGCATTTTTTCTTTGAATGTTATTTAATTGTTGTGCAAAAAATGGGTTATTGCTGCGGCAGGCAAAATGGCCATGCCAAAAAAGCGTCATCTTTTCCCTCAATGGGGCGTCGGTATTGATCATTTTGGTAATGAAGGCAATATTCAGATCACGGCTCACTTCGTTTTGCTCCCGTATAATCTGCTGGCGCATTTTTTTCTCATCATCATTCAGATCTTTTTTAGCATATAAACCTGCCTGTACCAAAAGCTGTCGTTTCGATTCAAAGTCGTTTACTAAATTGATTGGATCGTCTTTTTGAGAATCTTTAAGCAAGTTGTCTACCACTTTATCGAGGTTCTTTTTGCTTAATTTTTGTAAGTCGGTATAAGAAACCCCGAAGCCTGCCCGGTTGTAAAGATGTTTTACTTTTAAGAAATTATCTTTTGCGCTCATAATGGACTGTTTTACAGTATGACTTATTTAAAACGCCAGGGTTTAATCTTTGTTTTCTTTCTTATTTTTGCCTATGTTTTTTCAGCTACTAGATGACAATCCAGGCTTTCCAGATCCAGCCTTGGCAGAAGAAGATGGTTTATTGGCCATTGGTGGTGACTTAAGCACGGAGCGGTTGTTAATCGCCTATTCGAATGGTATATTTCCATGGTTTAGCGAAGGTGAACCAATCCTCTGGTATTCGCCACACAAACGCTGTGTGATTTATCCCGATAAAATTAGGATCAGTAAAAGCATGCAAAAAATTTTAAATCAGGAAGTTTTCAAGATTACTTTTAACCAGGCTTTTGCCGAAGTGATCCGGAATTGCGCAACTACCGAAAGGAAAGGGCAGGATGGTACCTGGATTACCAACGAAATGCAAGATGCTTACATTAGCCTTCATCAGCAGGGCTACGCACACAGTGTAGAGGTTTGGTTGGCTGATCAGCTGGTGGGTGGCCTATATGGTTTAAAAGTAAACCGTGTTTTTTGTGGAGAAAGTATGTTTAGCCATGTAAGCAATGCCTCAAAAGCAGCATTGATTTTTTTAAGTAAAATGAATATCGATTTAATTGACTGCCAGTTGCCGAACGATCATTTAATGAGTTTAGGTGCTGAAATGATCGATCGGGAATTGTATATGGAACTGCTTCAGGCTCCTTAATGCTAAGGTAAGTTTTGAAGTTTACTTTAGATTATTAGGGCCTTAGTTCAATTAATATTTAGCCGAAAATATCTAAGCAAGTTATTAATCGAGTTCAGGTTAGGAGCGCATTTTTAATACAGCTATTCAGGTTTTTCCCGCTTTCCGTTTTATCCCGATGAAAGAATCGGGATGCTCACTGCAATCGGGGCTAGGTGGGGAAGGCTGGCATTATTATTATAGGCTAAGTGCCTATTGTCCATCATTATTATCAATTAAACCCTGCTCGCGCATTGCATTTTCTATCCGTTTATCCGGAATAAACCAGATGCAGGCTACAATGAAATAAAGTGCAACGCCAATCCATGGGTTTATAAAACTTAGTGCAATGCCCCCGACATAAAAAAGCAATGAGAATTTACCTTTTGCATCATTCCCAATGGCATTTACCACAAGCGAGTGCTGACCTTCTGTTCTTTTGATTACGATTACCAACAGGGTGTAAGAAACAGCTGCAAGGAGGAGCACAGTACCGTAAACCACAACTGGCCATAGGGCAAAATGATGTTCTCCCATCCATCCGGCTGCTACTGGAAATAACGAGAGCCAGAATAAAAAGTTAAGATTTGCCCAAAGCATTGATCCGTTTACTTTTTTAACCGCATGCAGTAAATGGTGGTGATTGTTCCAGTAAATACCTACGTAGATAAAACTTAAAACATAGCTGATGAATTTTGGAATAAGCGGTTTCAAGCTAGCTAGAGTTTCGCCATGCTCCGGAACTTTAATTTCTAAAACCATAATGGTAATGATAATTGCAATAACCCCATCACTAAATGCTTCTAATCTGCCTTTGTTCATAAAAAAATCGACGCTAAATTTGGTACAATTATCAATGAAATTATCTTATAAAACAAAACCCGCAAACTTTTGATCTGCAGGTTTCTTATTGTTGTTTTGTTGAGATTATAATTCTCTTACCCAGATGTTCCTGTAACTGATTGCAGGGCTTGGGTCGCCGTGATCTTGTAATTTGATTGAAGCGGGACCATGTTTTTTATATTCAGGTGCACCGATATACCTGGTTTCCCCTTTTAATACAAATCCGTTCTGCAAAAGTACGCCGTTTAGAAATACAGTAACACTCGCTGGTTTTTGCACTGTTCCATCTTCATTAAAACGTGGCGCATTCCAAATGATGTCGTAATATTGCCATTCGCCTGGTTTCTTGTTCGCATTTGCCAATGGAACAGCTTGTTTGTAAACACTGCCCGTTTGTCCGTTAACATAGGTTTTGTTGTTATAGGCATCCATAATCTGGATTTCGTAACCGTCATCACCGCCACCTGTTGATGCTAAAAATACCCCGCTATTTCCACGTGCCTGACCTTCGCCAGTTATGTTTTCAGGAATTTTCCATTCCATGTGCAATTGGTAATCGGTAAACTTTTTATTGGTTTCGATATTTCCAGTGCCTTTTTTTACCGTAAAAAAACCATCGTCTATTGTCCAGGCAGCTGGTTTAGATGGATCTTTGACAGAATGCCATGCATCTAAATTTCTGCCATTGAAAAGAATGGTAGCATCAGATGGTGCATCCTGAGGCAATTTGCCGGGTGTAACAATTTTAGGAACGGGTTCCCAAACTTCGGTTGTTTTTGGGTCTTTGGCAGGATCTGGTTTTTTATCTTGTGCCATAGCTTGCCCTGCGAAAAAAACAGGAATAAATAATAGTGTGTACTTGTTCATGATTGTGGTTTAACTTTTTAAAGTTAACCAGTTTATTAAGAAAAGGAAATTTCGTATTTAAAATTTTACCCCAAATCGTCAACAACATAGGTTTCACTTATAATTACTTCATCAGGGGCAATATCTTCTTTACGCTGTTCGGCCAAATCGCGCATTGGGCAATAACCCGTAATGCCGCGGTACAGTAATCCTGCACCAATTGCTGCACCCGTAAGGCCAATTACCGGATGTGAAAAAATACTGGTGATGCCTTTAAAAAGTAAATATGTTCCTGCAGCGCCAGATAACCAACGTTCAGATTTTGAAACGTTTTCGAACAATTCTGGGTACTTCCAGGCTTCCTTAACATTGTTTACAGCGGTATTAAAATCTTGATTTGTCATGATGGTTAAATTTATGTTCTACTGTATAACAAGTAAGAAGGAAATGAGTTTTGAAAAGAATTTTAATTGTGTAATGTTGCCACGGAGACACAGATTAGCACGGAAGACCAGGTTGTTTGTATTCACGTTGATGTTTTAGCCACAGAAACCCGATTAACACGGAATAAGTACTAATAACCAGGATTATAAAACAGCACGCCTGATTTCGAGCGTTGGTTTACCGAAATTTAAAATAAGCCCAACTTTGCAGCCTGAACATCTTAAATAGTTTAGAGTTTGCGCTATATCGGCGCTTGCAATAGCACTTTTTGATTTAATTTCTAATATTACCGCATCGAATATGATAAAGTCAGCATAAAAGCTATGGGGTAGGGGAATACCTTTATAATAAACTTGGTATAATTTTTCTCTTTCGTAAAAATAATCCCTGTTTTTTAGTTCTATACAAAGTGCATCTTTATACACAATTTCTAAAAAACCACAATCTAAAAGACTATGAATTTCAATAGCAGCACTAATAATTAGGTCTGTTTCGTTTTTTAATGGGAAGTTCGATTGACGGATTTCCATACCAAGAGATTTAATAAAGGTTAACTAATTAACTTGGGATGTATTTACTAAAGTAGTAAAATAATAGGATGCTGCGAAGCATACTCTGTGATTTCTGTGTCTCCGTGGCAAAGAATAACTTGAAAGGTTTGTTAGATACTGGCTATGGATGCCTGTTTGCACAGCAAACTCTTCCACTCCGCTCAGCGTGACCAACGGAGAGTACATCCGCGATTTCCGTGTTTCTGTGGCAAAAAATTAAGTAGAATAGTCTGTTAGAGGGTGCAATATTCAAATAAACTGTTCGACTTCGTTCAGAGTGGCAATCATATAAGAACTTCTGTGATTGCAGCGTCTCCGTGACAAATTTTCGGCAATTAATTCAATATATCGCGTATATCTTCTTTGCTTAACGATTTAAAGAAACTTTCTTCAGTTGTGATTAAAGAGTTTGCGAGCGATTTTTTACGGTTCTGCAAAGCCAATATTTTCTCTTCAACAGTGTCTTTTGCAATGAATTTGTAAATGAAAACCTTTTTATCCTGACCAATACGGTGTGTTCTGTCGATGGCTTGTTGTTCTACTGCCGGGTTCCACCACGGATCAAGGATAAAGACATAATCAGCTTGTGTTAAGTTTAAACCTACACCACCTGCTTTTATAGAAATTAAGAATACTTTTAGCTCAGTATTCTGCTGAAATTCGGAAACAATTTCGCCACGGTTACGGGTTGCGCCATCTAAATAAGCAAATGGAATATGCTCCGCTTCAAAATGTTTTTTGAAGATATCAAGATGTTTTACAAACTGAGAAAAAACCAAAACCTTATGTCCGCCTTTAAGTACGTTATCCAGTGTGTGGATCACGTTTTCGAACTTTCCAGAATCTGACACATAGGTGCCATCAATCATTACAGGGTGGTTGGCCAACTGGCGCAAGGCGGTTAGCCCTTGTAAAAGCTGTACCTGTTTCTGTGCGAAAGTTCCATCGTCCATACTCTGCAACAAATCGTTACGGTAGGCAGATTTTGTTTTTTCATAATATGCGGCCTGATCTTCGCTCATATCGCAATAAATTACCTGTTCTGTTTTAGGTGGTAATTCTGCTGCTACTTGCTCTTTTGTTCTACGGAGCACAAAAGGCTTGATAATCGATTGTAGTTTACGTGCTTTTTCTTCGTCCTTTTTCTTTTCTATCGCTTGTACATATTCTTCGTAGAAGAATGCCTGTGTACCCAATAAACCAGGGTTTAAAAAGGTCAACTGCGACCATAGATCGCTTACTGAGTTTTCTACAGGCGTACCACTCAGAATCAGTTTATGTTTAGATTTTAGGCTTCTAACGGCTTTAAACGATTTTGATGCCGGGTTTTTAATGTTCTGACTTTCATCGAGAATAATGTAGTTGAAATAAAAGTTTTTCAGTTCATCTACATCTACTCTGGTTACACCATAAGTGGTAATAATAATATCGTAATTGGCAAAATTGGCAACATCTTTATTTCGGTTGGTGCCTGTATGTGCCAGTATTTTAAGCTTTGGCGTAAACTTTTTAGCTTCTGTTAACCAGTTGTAAATTAAAGAGGTAGGCATGATGATGAGCGAGGTCGTCTGCGCTTCAAGCAATTGGTCATCTTCCTTCACCTTTTGCAGCATAGCCAATGTTTGGATGGTTTTACCCAAACCCATATCATCGGCCAAACACCCGCCGAAATTGTATTCGCGTAAAAAGCTGAACCAATTATAGCCGGCTTTCTGGTAATCGCGTAAACTGCCTTTAAAATGAACAGGCATTTGCGTATCGGCAATATCTTCAAAGTCTGATAATCGCTGTAACTTACGTTCAAGCGTAACATTAGCCAGGCTATCTTCAGCCAGATCATTGATGAGGCCAATATGGTGTTTCTTTTAATTTTAGCGTTTTTCCGGCCTCTGCCAAACTGAACAAACTACCGTATTGCGTAAACCATTTATCAGGGATAATAGCCACTTCGCCATCGGGCAACAAAAACTCACGCTTTTTGTGTAAAATATGTTGCTTTAGTGAAAGAAAAGGAATCTGGTATTTTCCGAACCATACCACTGCGTGGATATCGAACCAATCGTTTCCTTCTTTAACTTCAAGATCTATTTTGCTGGCGCCGAAAACAAATTTTTTCTGTCCTGTAGCCTGTTCTATTTCAAAACCCGATGCCTGTAAAATTTCGATATGCTCGTTTACCCAATTTATAGCACCGTAACTTGGATTTTCTTCGGCAGAAGCCACTTCCAGGTTGCTGAATAAAGAACTCGTTTTTTTTAGTCCTAACGATAACAGCAAATTAAACTGCTTTTTCTCCCATTCTGCCGAACGTTTAATGCGGTGGAAAATATAGTTATCGGCGGTTTTTTCTAAACGTACAGTTACTTTTGTGCGCATTCTCTACGGGGAAAGTATATTCGCCGTATTTAAAATATAGCTGAATTTGAGAAAGACCACCATCAACATATAAAACTTTAATTACCGGTGTCGCCTCAAATTGTTCGGTTCTGATTTCGAAACCTTCGGCATACACATGGTGTTTTTCTATTAAAGGGGCTACAAACTTTTCAAAATAAGTAGCTTCGGTTGTTTTTGGTATGGCAATAAAGCGTTTATTTAAAAAGGGTTGCAGTTTTTTTCCCTCAATATCCTGATCAAAAAAGTACAATACATCATTTAGCAATAACCAGGCAGGTTTGTTGCTGATAATCTGCGCTTCTTTAAACATAAATTCGATGCGCAGGTTCTGATATTTGATGGTCGGAAAATAACGTGTTTCAGTTTCGTTCCTTCGGAAATGAAAAAGAATAGATGCAGGCTCATCAGCCAGTTCGATTTTGCGTTCTACCGGCCAGCCATCTTTGTCCATTATATAAAGCTCGTTTTTGACTTTCAAAAGCTCTAAAGCTTCGGCAAGTTTCTTTTCGATTTTAGGGCGGACATTTTCATAAAATTTATTATCGAAAATTTTAGTGAAAAACTCGGTCGGCCTGATCAGCTTTTTATAATATTTTTTAATCAGCGAGTCTTGCTCAATGTCATCTAAAATTTTGATCAGTTTATAATCAATGTCACTTAAACAGGCATTAAATTCTTCTGCGGTATGTGTAAAAATCCGTTGGTAAGTAAACGAAAAATCTCCTTGTGGATTGAGCTGAACAACGTGAGGTTCAATTAAATAGCCCAAGTACTCATGTTTGCACAAAGAGTACACCACTTTACAGGTTTTAGAGCTATCGACACGTAACATTGATGGAGATAAAAATTTTTTCTAAGCTAAGCGCTTAAAAAACTTTAAACTTACAATATTTTGAGGTTACATCAAAAGGAAGTAGCAGTTTTTGAGATAAAATTATTAGTTTTTTATCGGAATTTAAACGAGCGGTTAATTAATTGATTGTATGAGTGCAAACCGACCAGCCTAAAAACAAAAAAGGCATCCTGAAAATCAGAATGCCTTAAAAATTTGTTAATTGTTGTTTATTTCCAGCCACCGCCTAATGCACGGTAAAGGTTAACAACTGATTGTAGTTTTTGTAATCGATCGTTAATGCCACTTAATTGGGCTGCTAACAAACTTTGCTCTGAAGTTAAAACGTCAGTATAGTTTGTTGCCGAACTGTAACGTAACAATTCTTTGGTAAAATCTACTGCTTTGGTTAACGAGGCAATTTGTTTTGCCCTTGTTTCTTCTTTTTCTGAAGCTGTTTGATAGGCATACAAAGCATTCGATACTTCCTGCCCACCGGTTAACAGTGTTTGTTGAAAGTTGTAAAAAGCAATCTGTTGATTAGCCTCAGCTGTTTTTAAACGTGCTTTGTTTGCGCCTCTAGCAAAAATTGGCTGCGTTAAACCCCCTAGCAAATTATAGAAGATAGATTTGCTGAAGAAATCCTGTAATTGTAAGCTTGATAAGCCGCCTGTTGCGGTAATGGTTAAAGCAGGATAAAAATAAGCTTTAGCTACGTTTGTGTTTTCGAAAGCCGATCTGAAACCAAATTCGGCTGCAATCACATCCGGGCGGTTTTTTAACAATTGTGCAGAAACGCCGGTTTGTAGATTAGCATAAGGGGTCTGCTGATCCAAGGTGGTACGGTTAATTGCATTTGGCGCCTTAGCAACCAAAACACTTAAAGCATTTTCGGCCTCTTTAATGCTTCTTTTCAAATCGGGCAAGGTTACCTGAGCCGCGTATAAATTGGCTTCACTCTGTACAACAGCGGCACCATTAACTACAGCACCTTGTTTTAGGGCCTTCATGGTTTCTACATCCTGCGTTCTAACCTTAATAGTCTGCTCGGTAATTGCCAATTGTTTGTCAAGTGCCAATAAAGTGTAATAATTGTTGGCAATTGTGGCAATTAACTGAGTTTGAACAGCGCGTTTTGCTGCATCACTTTGTAATAATGTAGCGTAAGCACCGCGTTTTGCACTGCTTAATTTTCCCCAAATGTCAGCTTCCCAACTGGTACTCAATTGTGCTTTATAGGTTTGGGTTTCTAAATTAATGTTAATCCCGGGAGGAAAGTTTAAGGAGGCCTGCGATTGTTTATTATCTGCTACGCTTACATCGGCCTGTAAGCTTGGCAATAATGCCCCACGGCTTTGAATTAAAGTGGCTTCTGCAATTTTAATGCGTTCAATCGCTTGTTTCAAGTCTAAATTTTCATTTATCCCCTGTTGGATCAGCGACTGTAAAGTAGTGTCTGAAAACAACGTTTTCCATTGCAAATCGGCAATGGTTGTTGTATCTGTGTTATTGTTATCACGGTATAAACCTTCGCTCTTAAGTTGTGGGCGCTCGTATTTTTTAGTTACGCAGGCGCTTAGACTGAGGATGGCTACACCGATAAAAATGGAATGCTTATATCTAAATTTCATGGTTTTAAAATTAATGTGGACGGTTAACCGCTAGCTCGTACTCTTCTTCTGTCTGTTCGCGATCAATGCCTTCCTCAAAAGGAGAATTGTTACTTATTTTTTCCTGTAAGGTTTGGAAAACAATGAACAAGGCCGGGATTACAAACACGCCGAATATAGTGCCGATTAACATACCGCCTACAGCTCCGGTACCAATTGAAGTATTACCTGCTGCACCAACACCTGATGACAGCATTAAAGGCAATAAGCCCAGGATAAAGGCAAAAGAGGTCATCAAGATCGGGCGCAAACGGGCAGTTGCACCATCAATAGCCGAGTTAATAATACTCATTCCCTTTCGTCGCCTGTCTACCGCGTACTCTACAATTAAAATGGCATTCTTTGCCAGTAGCCCCACGAGCATAATTAAGGTAATCTGCGTATAGATGTTATTATCTACACCAAATATCTTATCAAAGATGAATACTCCGGCTAAACCGATTGGTAATGAAAACAATACCGCCAATGGTAAGATATAACTTTCGTACTGTGCTGAAAGCAGGAAATACACGAAGACTACGCAAAGTAGAAAGATAAAAATCGTCTGGCTGCCACTGCTTACTTCTTCACGCGATAAACCGGAGAACTCATATCCATAACCTGCTGGAAGATGAATTGCGGCTTCTTCCTGAATCGCTTTAATGGCATCACCAGAACTAAATCCTGCATTCGGGTTACCTGTAACTGCAATCGAGGTATATAAGTTGAAACGTGAAATAGCCTGTGGCCCGTAAACTTTTTCTAAAGTGATAAACTCAGAAATAGGAGCCATTGTACCGCTCGAATTACGCACATAAATACTGGTTAAACTTTGTTGATTAGCGCGGTACTTGGCATCTGCCTGGTACATTACCCTATACTGTTTACCAAATTTGTTAAAGTTTGAGGCATAAACACCACCATAATAGCCCTGCAGAACACCCAATACATCGCTAACCGTTAAGCCAGCTTGTTTCACTTTTGCCACATTTACATCTATCTGATATTGTGGAAAATTCGGGTTGAACGAGGTTGATGCATATTGAATTTCAGGGCGTTTACTCAATGCGGCTAAAAATGCATTACCCACTTCGTTGAATTTTTTGATATCGCCACCGGTTTTATCCTGTAACTGGAACTCGAAACCACCACCGGTACCAAAACCCTGAATGGTTGGCGGAGCAAAGAAAATTACCTTCGCACCTTTAATGCTGGATGCTTTTGCAAATAATTCACCTATAATGGCTTTAACATCACGCTTACGTTTATCCCATGGTTTAAGCCTGGCGATAACCATACCATAAGAACTGCCCGATCCGCTGATCAAACTTCGGCCAACAACCCTAAATGTAGCTTCTACTTCTGGCACCTTACTTACAATATCATTGATTTTTACAATAATCTTATCGGTTTCTTCCTGTGAAGTAGAAGGTGGTAATGAAATATCAGAGAATACTGTTCCTAAATCTTCGTTTGGCACGAAACCTTTAGGGGTAGTATTCATGATCCATACCAGCACTACTGCGAAAACAGCAATTCCTAAACCTGCAAGCCATCTTTTTTTGCCTAAGAAGCCAACAGAGCGTTTATATTTTTGCGTTACGGCATCAAATGAAGTATTGAAAGCGGTATAAAAACGTTGTAAGAAATTTTTACTTTTTTCGTGATCTTCTGCGTGTGGTTTTAAGAACATCGCACACAGCGCAGGACTTAATGTTAGGGCGTTAATCGCCGATAAAATAATCGCGATAGCCAATGTTAAACCGAATTGTTTATAAAATACACCCGACGAACCCTGGATAAAACTTACCGGGATAAATACCGCTGCCATTACCAGTGTAATCGAAATAATCGCACCACTAATGTCATCCATCGCATCTTTCGTCGCCTTTTTAGGGTCTTTGTAGCCGGCATCCAGCTTGGCATGCACGGCCTCAACCACCACAATGGCGTCATCTACCACAATACCGATGGCCAGTACCAATGCAAATAGGGTTAACAGGTTGATGGTAAAACCGAACAGACTCAGGAAGAAGAAGGTACCAATAATAGCCACAGGAACACTGATTGCCGGAATTAAAGTTGAACGGAAATCCTGTAGAAAAATAAATACTACTAAGAACACTAAAATAAATGCTTCAATCAAGGTGTGGATTACCTTTTCGATTGAGGCATCCAGGAAGTTATTTACGTTAACTACGGTTTCGTAATGAACGCCTTTAGGGAAAGAAGTTGCGGCCTTATCTAAAGTTTTGATCGAGTTTTCGATTACTTCTTTCGCATTCGAACCAGCTGTTTGACTAATGGCAATACCTAAAGCAGGTTTACCGTTAAACTTTACATAACTGGCATAACTTTGTGCACCAAGTTCTATCCTGGCCACATCTTTTAGGCGAAGAATCTGTCCGTTTGCATCCGCCTTAATAATGATGTTGCTAAACTCAGTTTCCGATTTTAAACGGCCACTATATTTTAACGTGTACTGAAAAAGCCTGATTGCCCTGCTCACCAAACTGACCTGGTGCAGCTTCTATGTTTTGCTCTGCCAGGGCTACACTTACATCATTCGGTACCAGACCGTAAACAGCCATTACTTCCGGCTTAAGCCAGATCCGCATGGTATAGTCTAAAGTACCAAATGCACTTGCATCACCCACACCGCTAATCCTTTTAATTTCGGGGATGATGTTAATGTTGGCATAATTCTGTAAAAACTTCTGATCGTATGATGGATCATCACTGTAAATAGCAAAAATAAGCAAGTTACTCGCCTGTCTTTTTGCCGTAATTACACCCGATCTGGTTACCTCTGCGGGTAATAGACTGGTTGCCCTGGCTACACGGTTCTGCACGTTAACCGCTGCTAAATCGGCATTTGTGCCCAATTTAAAGTTAACGGTAATGGTTGCAGTACCATCATTACTGGCACTAGAGGTCATGTAAGTCATGTCTTCTACACCATTTATCTGCTCTTCCAGCGGAACAACAACACTACTCATTACCACATCGGCATTTGCGCCCTGGTACGAGGCCGATACCTGAACGGTTGGCGGCGCAATTTCGGGGTATTGCGAGATGGGTAAAGTTACGAGGCCTAATACACCTAATATTACAATTATAATGGATATAACTGTTGATAAAACGGGCCTGTCTATAAATTTCTTAAACATAATTAATATGGATTACACTGCTGTAGTGTGATTGCACTGACTATATTGTTATTTTTTTATTTCAGCATAAACTGAATCGGTGTTTTTTACCTCGGGTTTAATTTTAGTCCCGTCTTTTAAAGATTGAAAGCCTTCTAAAATAACTTTATCGCCGGCTTTAAGTCCTTTGGTAACCACGTAGAAATTACCTTTGGCTAATTCCATCACTTCAATTTGCGTATTGATCACCTTAGCCGAATCGCCTAAAATGTAAACGAATTTCTTGCCCTGTAAATCGATAGTTGATTTTTGAGGGACTAAAATTGCATTTTCAACATGCTGAGGAATTCTAACCGATGCACTAGCACCATTTTTTAATAAGAAAACCGGATTAGGGAAGGTTGCCCTTAAACTTGCCGAACCGGTGCTGGTGTTAATCTGTCCGTTGATGGATTCGATTTTGCCATTCTGTGCATAAACTGTTCCGTCAGCAAGAACCAAGCTCACCGGAGGAATGTTTTTCATTTGCTGTGCAAGTGTGTTGCCTTTATAGGTATTGGAAAAATCTAAAAGCTGTTTTTCGTTTAATGAGAAATAGGCGTAAACCTTCGAAGTATTAGAAACAGTAGTTAACGGTTGGGTGCTGCTGCTGCTCACTAAACTTCCATTTCTGAAAGGAATACTGCCAACTACGCCGTCAACAGGGCTGGTAATCGAAGTATAACCTAAATTAACCTGTGCATTTACCAATTCTGCTTTCGCTTGCGCCAATGCAGCTTTTCTGCTTTGAAGCGTTAGCTGCGCTGCATCAAGATCGTATTTGCTAATGATATCTTTTTCTACCAAAGGTTTGGTTTTGTTTACCGTTAGCTGGGCCGCATTTACATCAGCTTCAGCACTGCTAATGGCTGCTCGTGCTGTTCTAACCTGTTGCTCGTACTGTGGTGCATTAATGGTGAAAAGTAACTGACCTTTCTTAACCACAGCACCCTCATCAACCAATATTTTTTCAATAAAACCATCTACTTTCGGACGGATATCGATGTTTTGAATACCTTCAATTGTTGCTGGATAATCAGAATCTAAGGTTGTATTTTGTGTGGTTACTGTAAAAACAGGGTAAGCTTGTGGACCTGCTGCGGCAGCAGCGGCAGCTTTTTTAGCTGCATCGTTATTTCCGCAGGACGCTAAAAGCATACCAATGCTCACGCTAAAAAAGAGAGTTGTTACTTTTCTCATGGGTATTTCTGTGTGTTTAAATTTAAATTTCCGGAATTAAGGGCGTTGTCAAAAAATATAGGACTTCGATTTTCGCCAATAAATGCCCAAAAATAGAGCCTAAAAAAAAATAAATCTGTCCGAATTCTGTCATTTAATCAATCGATTGATTTATTTTCTGACTGAAAACTTATTTTGTTTCCTTTAAAGTGCTGTTACAGATTGTGTTGTCGTGTATTTTGGCATAAAAAACAGTGTGTAAATATCTTGCGACAGATGTTAAAAGCTGTTAAATCCAAAGGAAATATACGATTTTTTTAGAATAAATGTTGCGTATTTGAGGCAACAAAATACATGAATGGTGTCTGTTTTACACGAGATGTTCAAATAGAATTCAAACCTCGCAGGTTTTAAACCTACGAGGTTAAAAAAGTAAATTACTCTACTTCTCCTTCAAAAACCAGTTTGGCCGGGCCACATAAAAATACATTGGTAAATGCCTTACCATCGTAATCGAATTCTATTTTAATATCACCACCCAGAACTTTAATGGCGGTTTTAATATGACCGGTTTGGTCTTTGTGTTTCGCCATCGCCATGGCGACCGCGGTTACTCCAGTACCACAGGCATAAGTTTCATCTTCAACACCGCGCTCGTAGGTACGCACAAACAAGTGGTCGCCTTTATCTTCCACAAAGTTTACATTTATACCTTTTTCTGCATAAGTTCCATTATAGCGAATGTTTTTACCTTCAGTAAAAACATCAAAGTCTTTTAAATCACTTTGTAAAGCAACATAATGCGGCGAGCCAGTGTTCAAAACATAAGCCTCGCCATCTTTGGTAATGGTATCTACATCAATCATTTGCAAATCAACCCATTCGCCATTTTCTGAAATTCTGGCATAATGTGGGCCATCTACTGCCAAAAAGTTTGTTTCGCGATCGATGATTCCGAGTTGTTTGGCAAAAGCAACAATACATCTGCCACCGTTTCCGCACATGCTGCCCAGCTTACCATCAGCATTAAAATAATGCATCTCAAAATCATAATCCTCATGTTTGGTAATAAACATTAATCCATCGGCACCAATGCCAAATCTTCTATGGCATAATTGTTCAACTAATTGATTATCAATATCTTTTAACGGACTCATGGTGTGGTCTATTAAAATAAAATCGTTGCCTGCGCCCTGGTATTTAAAGAAATTAATTTTCATGAAAGCTTCATTTTTTAATGCAATATTTGAGTTGCAAAAGGTAATTAGCAGTTCGTGTTTTTTGATTTAACATTTTTTAACACAAAACTAAGTGCTTTGAGGGTACAAATATCGTTTATATGGTATTAAATTTGAGTAAACTTACAAAAGAAATTTGAGCAGATAAAAACTGCCTGAGCATTCTGCTTAAATCAAAGTTAAAGTGCTCTTGCAATTAATAACATTTAACAAATGAATATTATAAGCTAACCAAACAATTAGCTAGCAAATCAGCTTATAATAAATCATGGCTTTAAAAAACACAATATACAAACACATGAAAAAAATATTAGGAATTACCGTGTTGGCTGCTTTTATAGGTGGGGCAGCAGCAATTGGAGGTTACAAACTATTCGAGCGTAACCAAACAGGCAGTACCATTACTGAAAAACAGAACTTGTACTTCGCAAATAATCCGCTTAAAATTTCATCAGCGGGAACAACAGACTTTACGCAGGCGGCAGCAGCTGTTGCACCAGGTGTAGTTCACATTAAAACTACATATGCAGCACAAAGCGGCGGTGGCAGAAGTTCTTCTCCGTTTGATATGATGGAAGATTTCTTCGGTGGCGGTGGCCGTCAGATGCAACGTCAGCCTAGAGCAGCATCGGGTTCTGGCGTAATTATCAGTCAGGATGGTTATATCGTAACCAATAACCACGTGGTAGAAAATGCAGAGAAGGTTGAGGTGGTTTTAACAGACAGACGTAAAGTTGAGGCAAAAGTAATTGGCCGCGATCCGAATACCGATTTAGCTTTAATTAAAGTAAATGCAACAGGTTTACCTGTAGTAAAAATGGGTAATTCAGATAATGTACAGGTTGGAGAATGGGTTTTAGCTGTTGGTTTCCCGTTAGATTTAAATACTACGGTAACAGCTGGTATTGTGAGTGCGAAAAACCGTAGTATTGGTATTATTGGCCGCGAGCAACAAGGCAACGAAATTACTGAAGAGGAGTATCGTGAATACCAACGTACCGGTAAAAGACCAGATCGTCCGGCAAATACAAGTATCGAATCATTTATTCAAACCGATGCAGCCATTAACCCAGGCAACAGTGGTGGCGCCCTTGTAAACGCAAATGGCGAATTGGTAGGTATTAACTCAGCAATCGCATCGCAAAGTGGATATAACCAAGGTTATGGATTTGCAATTCCAGTTAATCTTGCCCGTAAGATTGTTGATGATTTTATGAAATATGGTTCAGTTAAACGTGGTTACATTGGCGTTAACTTTGTGCCATTAAGTGGCGAGGAAAAACCTGAAGGCATTAAAACCAACGAAATAAGTGGCTTGTATGTGAATGATGTGGTTCCTGGTGGCGGTGCTGCTGCTGCGGGCATTAAATCAGGTGATGTTATCAAAAAAGTTGATGGCGTAGTGATCAACGATTCACCTGATCTTCAGGAAAGAGTTGGCCGTTTAAATCCAGGTGATAAAGTTAAATTAACGGTATTACGCGATGGTGCACTGAAAGATTATAGTGTAACATTAAAAGGCGAAGCCAGTGTTGGTTTAACTGCTAAAAATGCAACAAGCAAAGGGGCTGAGGTTTCGAAATTAGGTGCAACTTTTGCTCCTGCTACTCAAGCACAGAAATCGAAATATGGCATTAATAGTGGTGTTGTAGTAACCTCTGTAACTACAGGAAAAGCATTTGATAATATTGGTGTTGAAAAAGGTTTAATCATTACTAAAGTGAACGGACAACCTGTAAATTCTGTTGCCGATGTTCAAAAAGCGTTACCTTTAGGTAGAAACAACATGGTGAGTATTTCTGGTGTTGGCGAGCAAGGTTCTTATAACTATAGCTTCCCAGCGCAGTAATTGATCTGATAAAAAATAGTTTTAAAAGCGCGCCGATTTAAAATCGGCGCGCTTTTTTTTAATCCTGATGGATCGGTTCGTGATTGGCATGGCAGGCATCTGCACATTCCTCGCAGGCAACAGCACATTGTCTGCAATGTTCATGATCGTGTTTGCTACATTCGGCTGCACAAAGCCTGCATATTTCTTCACAGAGCAACAAATATTGGTGCCCGATAATTGAATCTCTTTGCAATAACCGGGCTGCCTGGGTACAGATATCTGCGCAATCCCTGTCTAGTTTGATGCAGTCAATCATCATATTGATGTCTTCTTCTTTTAAGCAGGAAGATGCACAATGCTCGCAAGCTAAGGCGCAATCTAATAAAGCCTGGATTAAACCATGGTTGTTTCTCGTTTCCATATCGCAAAAGTTTGGGTTATACCTATTTTGTATATTAATAACCTGCTGGAAATTAAACTGTTTTAAAAAATTGAAATTGACGATTGGTTGCATCTTGCCGCTAATTAATAGCTTGTGCTATAAGCTATTAGATTGTATTTTTAGCAAAGGAGGCCGTGTGATTAAGTTAAGGTTAGGCGCCGTGGTTGTCAGTCTGTCCAAAGGACTCCTGTGGAGAGCTTAGTCTAAGACCGTTATCTTCACATTTAAAAACCCAATTTAATTTTCATGTTTGGAGCGCAAGACTTGTACATAGCAATAAATGCGTTCCCGTTTTACGCTTATACGCTTTGCTGCCTCGTACCTCGTTGCTGCAGGGTATCGCTTCAACCGGGGCTAGCTGGCCACAACAGCATTTCATTTTTTGGGTTGCAGGGTGTACAAACCCTTGTTCTTAAACCCGACAATAGCGACAGCTCCGATTTAAGCACTATTTTTGCTTTTTTATGGTGTGCTTGCTTGTTTCACAGGTTTCATCGGGACTAAAGCGAATGGCGGGACTGCAAACTGCCAAGAACTACTACAGCTACATTTTCTAATAAAAGACTATCCTTCGACTACGCTTGAGTTGCCCCTTCAGAAAATCTCGAAATGTTAAAATACCTTAAATAACGGGCTGTTCAGCCAAATCTTCGTACTCAAAACAATATTCATCCGTTTTTCATAATCAAGATTTAGTTTCGCTATTTACCGATTGATAATCAGCGTTAACCGATACGCTATAAATTAATTTTTTTTATTGTTCCATATTTGAATCAGCAACAAAAACCGAATATTATGGCTTTAGCTAGCATTAACCTCAGTGTAAAACAATATTTCAATTTCATGTGCAGAACGGAATTTGAAAGGCGGATATTTCACAATACTTACAAAGAGTTTCAAAAAAGGTCAAAAATATACAGCTTTGATCAGCACCTGCATACTTTTGCTCAGATGCAACAAACCAGCGAAAAGGCAAATGCATTACATCAAAAACTTCAGTACTCCGTAATGAACAGCATTGCTGCCTTGGAACATAAAATACCTGTTTTAAACGATTTAGAAGGTCACCCAGTCCTTTTCGATTGGGCCGAATTATATATTTACACTTCAGATCTGTTAAATAAAGCAGCACATGTGGTATCGATCACCTACACCACTCCGAAATTAATTTTACACGAAATCATTGGTGATCTGTTAATCTTAAGCTATAATGGTAAAGAACACGAGACATTGGTGGTGAAAATTACTGAAAATCTTATGGTAAATTATGAACAGCGCGAAAACCTGGTTTATAGCTAAATTTAAATCCCGATAGCCAGTATCGATTACGGCGGCAATTATAAGTTGGGATGGTCTTTGCTTTTCAGGTAGAAAAGCGGAGGCAAAGGCCTGTTTTGAACGTGCTTTATTGATAAAAACGGGCGATACATCGAGTAATGATGAATTAAATCGGGCCGCTAAATGGGGCTTAAAGCACAAATTATCAATATAATTAGCAATTTTTATATAATAAAAAATAAAAAATTGATTTATAGGGATTTAACCCTATCTTTGAAACAAATTAAAATACAATATAATGCAACAAGGAACAGTAAAATTTTTTAATGAAACTAAAGGTTTCGGATTTATCACTCCATCTAATGGCGATGCCGAAATTTTTGTTCATGCTTCAGGCTTAATCGATAACATTCGCGAGAATGATACCGTAAACTACGATGTAGAAGAAGGTAGAAAAGGCCTAAACGCGGTAAATGTTAAAGTAGCTTAAGAAAACTCGAACACATAAATCGTAAAAAGTCCCGATGCAAATCGGGACTTTTTTTGTGGAATCAACTTTTGGATTGTCGATTCTCACCTTTTATCTGCCTGCCAAATTTTTGCTGATTTCACTATCAACAAAATCTAAAGAAAGATCATTGTTGGTTAATACAGTGCCGTTTTTATCTACTAAAAAGAAGTAGGTAACATTATAATTGCTCAGATTCTTTGCATTGGGCGATTTTGCTCCCTGAAGATCTGAATATTGTGGCCAGGTAAGGTGATCATCCTTGATCACATTTACCCACCAGTCTCTTTTCTTATCGAAAGATACCCCGATAAATTCTACATCTTTATTTTTATACTTCTCGTAGAGGTCAACCAATACCTGGTTGTTTTTTCTGCTTTTCCCACTGTAAGAAGTCCAGCATATAACCAGGTTTACCTTTTTAAGTATACCTAGGTCGAACTTTTTTCCATCTGGATTTTCTCCTTCAATATTAGGCATTTTACTTCCCGCCATCATCTGGTTAGCTTGTTTAATCTCTTCCAACAGACTTTTACCCTTTTTGCTTTCCTGAATTTCTTTATCTAAACTGTTAAAAATCGATAAATAATTTTGGGGTTCCGAATCTGCCCTGCCCAGTTGTTCCAGTAAAAAGAGGCTGTGCGAAGAACTGGGATACTTTTTGGCAAAGGCCTTTATAATGTCCAATTGGAGCAAGATTTTTTTCTCTCTCCAACGGTCTGCATCTTTCGCCCGTTCCAAAACATTGGCTCTTGTGGCTTGGTCGAATGCTTGTTCGGCAATGTCCAAACTGTCGAGTAGGTTTTTACTCATACCGTCTTTTAACTTATAATAGCTTATAAATTGTTCACCCTCTTCAGTTGGAACGTGTTTTAAGGGGTATGAATTGATATTTTTTCCGTCAAGAACGCCTTTGAAGTTGCCTTTATCCAGATAGAAGTAATATTCTCCCGTGCGACTGCCATCCTCAGTTCTTAAAGTGGCATAACCTTTTATTGGGATATTGATTTTAAAAGTCTGGTTGGTATTGGTAATGTTTTCAACTTTAAGTGTTTCGCCCTTTTCAGCACTTCGAATGGTAATTACGGCATTTGGGCCAAAGTTTTTGGTTTCGAGATTAAATGTAGCAGGAGCTGGATCGCAGGCAGAGAAGAGGCCGGCTAATAAAATAAGTAAATAGAGCTGTTTTTTCATGTTAACAATTTGATAGAGCAATATAACGAAAAACTTAGTTGTGTTTCGGTAAAAATAAGCTCATGTTCAATTTTTTTATCATTAAGAAATTAAGCTAGTTAAGAAGAAAAATGTTATTTTAGTTGTGGGTAGTAGTTTCTTAATGATTCAATTTATCTAATCATCCCTTAATTCAGTGTGCTTATTAATATTTAGAGCACATCGTTCATTTTAATTACTTAGGGAATGACTAAAAAAGAGGTTACGCAATTATCTTACGAGATCACAGGTTTTGCAATTAAAGTTCATAATGCACTTGGCCCAGGCCTATTAGAGAGTATATATGAGCGCTGCTTAAAATATGAATTGGAGAAAAACGGATATGCTGTTTCGCAACAGTTAACATTATCGGTTGTATATGATGATTTGCCAATAGATTTAGATTTACGCACCGATTTATTTGTTAATGATTGTGTTGTTGTTGAAATAAAAGCAATCTCCAATCTCTTGCCCGTTCATCAAGCACAATTACTGACCTATATGAAACTTCTAAGTGCTCCCTAAGGATTGCTGATCAATTTTTTCACGGATAATATTACCAAAAGTATTGTTCCTATGATTAATGAATACTTCAAAATCTTACTCGATAGATAAGATATAAATACTATTGTCCTCCTAGGACTTAATGATCTTCATTTCTAAATGGTAAAAAAGCTTATGAAACCACAAATATTCCCATATTCTTTCAATTATTTCGGAATATGCTTTAGAATGTTTCTAAATAAATGTTTTATCGTTGTTTTGTCATATTCGTTTATAAATTAAACTCATAATTAGATACTTTTGCAAGAAATTTAGATATAAATCCTAATCAAATGAGTGGTTTCGGAAATGCATTTTCTTCTTCAATAGGGAAGAAATTCATCATGGGTATTACAGGTTTTTTCCTGATACTTTTTTTAATTGTACACTGCGGTATTAATGCTTTAATTTTTATTAACGACGGTGGTTTAACATTTAACGTAGGCGCACATTTTATGGCCACTAACTGGATTATCCGGGCTGGCGAGATTGTGTTGTTTATTGGTTTGCTTGCGCACATTTTTCAGGCGTTGCGTTTAACGTTGGAAAATCAAAAAGCACGCCCGGTTAAATATGCCGTAAACGATGGTAAGGCAAACAGTAAATGGTACAGCCGTTCTATGGGCTTGCTGGGCACGCTTTTGCTGATCTTCCTGGTAGTTCACCTGAAAGATTTTTGGGTAGTTTCCCGTTTTACAGGAATCCCAACGGTTGATGCCAACGGACATGAAGATCTTTATGCGGTAATGAAAGAGAAATTTCAGGATCCGATAAGGGTTGTGGTGTATATTCTTGCTATGTTTTCTTTATGCTACCACTTATTGCATGGTTTTGCTTCTGCATTCCAAACATTAGGATGGAACCACTCAAAATATAACGGTATAATTAAAGGAGCTGGCGTTTGGTATTCGGTTATTATTTCGATCCTTTTCGCAGCCATGCCGATTGCAGTTTATTTCGGTCTTATTCAATAATTTTTAGCACAAAAGATATGTCAGATATTAATTCAAATATTCCAGAAGGCGAATTAACCAGCAAATGGACAAAATATAAGTCTTCTGTGCCTTTGGTTAACCCATCGAACAAAAGAACTATTGAAGTAATCATAGTAGGTTCGGGGTTAGCAGGTGCTTCGGCAGCGGCTACTTTAGCCGAGATGGGTTACAAAGTAAAATGTTTCTGCTTCCAGGATTCACCACGTAGAGCACACTCAATTGCTGCTCAGGGTGGTATCAATGCAGCAAAAAACTATCAGAATGATGGTGATAGCGTTTATCGCCTTTTTTATGATACAATTAAAGGTGGCGATTATCGTGCCCGCGAAGCCAATGTGCATCGTTTGGCCGAAGTAAGTGCCAACATTATAGATCAGTGTGTGGCTCAGGGTGTGCCTTTGGCACGTGAGTACGGTGGTTTGTTAGATAACCGTTCGTTCGGTGGTACACAGGTGCAACGTACTTTTTATGCAGCTGGTCAAACTGGTCAACAGTTATTATTAGGTGCATATTCTGCTTTGGAACGCCAGATTGGTATGGGTAAAGTAGAAATGTATACCCGCCACGAAATGCTTGAGGTTGTTAAAATCGATGGTAAAGCACGTGGTATTATTGCACGTAACTTAATTACAGGAGAAATTGAGCGTCATTTCGGTCATGCGGTGGTATTAGGAACAGGTGGTTACGGTAACGTATTCTATCTTTCTACCAACGCGATGGGAAGTAATGTTACTGCTGCCTGGAAAGCGCACAAACAAGGTGCTTATTTTGCAAACCCATGCTATACGCAGATCCACCCAACTTGTATCCCGGTTTCTGGCGATCACCAATCTAAATTAACCCTAATGTCTGAGTCGTTGCGTAACGATGGACGTATCTGGGTTCCTAAAAAGAAAGATGATAACCGTAAAGCTTCAGAAATTCCTGAAGATGAAAGAGATTATTATTTAGAGCGCCGTTACCCTGCTTTCGGTAACTTAGTTCCTCGTGATGTGGCTTCCCGTGCTGCGAAAGAGCGCTGTGATGCAGGTTATGGAGTAGGTGCTTCTAAGCTGGCAGTATACTTAGATTTTAAAGCCAATACAGAACGTTATGGAAAAATCGAAGCTTCTAAAGCGGGTAACCACAATCCTGACAAAGAAACCTGTATGCGCTTAGGTACTGCAGTAATTAAGGAAAAATATGGTAACCTGTTCGATATGTATGCGCAGATTACCGGCGAAAATCCTTACGAAACACCAATGCGTATTTATCCTGCGGTTCACTATACCATGGGTGGTTTATGGGTTGATTATAACTTAATGACATCGGTACCTGGTTTATACTGTACTGGCGAGGCTAACTTCTCAGATCATGGCGCCAACCGTTTAGGTGCATCTGCTTTGATGCAGGGGCTGGCTGATGGTTATTTCGTTCTTCCTTATACTATCGGTGCTTATTTATCAAAAGAGATTTCGGTAAAAGCAATCCCTACTGATCACCCTGCCTTTGTAGAGGCTGAGGAAAGAGCAGTTGGTATTTTAAATACACTGATTAATATTAAAGGAACCAAGTCGGTAGATCATTTCCACAAACGTTTAGGCCACATTATGTGGGAGAAATGTGGTATGGCCCGTAACGAAAAAGGCTTAAATGAAGCAATTCAGGAAATCAGAGCTTTACGTGCTGAATTCTGGAGCGATGTTCGTGTACCTGGAACAGCTGATGAGTTAAACACCGAATTGGAAAAAGCTGGCCGTGTTGCCGATTTTATCGAGCTAGGCGAGTTGATGTGTATTGATGCATTAAACCGTAACGAAAGTTGTGGTGGTCACTTCCGTGAAGAGTATCAGACAGAAGAAGGTGAAGCACTACGTGATGATGAGAATTATGCTTACGTAGCCGCTTGGGAATTTAAAGAAGGTGTAAACTTCGAACTTCACAAAGAAGAGCTGAAGTTTGAAAATATTAAAGTAGCACAAAGAAGTTATAAATAGTAGCAAGACGTAAGTATCAGGTATCAAGATTTAATTCAAGTCTTGATATTTGGTTCTCGTTACTTGATACTTAAATCTCAATATCATGAGTACAGGAAATATGAACTTAACGCTAAAAGTTTGGCGTCAAAAAAATAACAATGCCAAAGGTGCTTTGGTAGATTATAAATTGGCCGATATTTCACCGGATATGTCTTTCTTAGAGATGTTCGATGTATTAAACGAACAATTAATTAACAAAGGCGAAGAGCCGGTGGTATTCGATCACGATTGCCGCGAGGGCATCTGCGGAATGTGCTCGATGTTTATCAATGGTCGTCCGCACGGACCAAAAGACTTGGTTACTACCTGTCAGTTGCACATGCGTTCTTTCAAAGATGGTGATACCATCGTTGTTGAGCCTTGGAGGGCAGCTGCTTTTCCGGTAGTAAAAGATTTAACTGTAGATCGTTCTGCTTTCGATAGAGTTATTGCTGCTGGCGGTTTTATTTCGGTAAACACAGGTAATGCACAAGATGCGAACAACCTGCCAATCCCTAAAATGCAGGCAGATGCTGCTTTCGAAGCTGCGGCTTGTATTGGTTGCGGCGCTTGTGTGGCAACCTGTAAAAATGCTTCAGCAATGTTATTTGTATCAGCTAAGATCTCTCAGTTGGCATTGTTACCACAAGGTCAGCCAGAGCGTTACCGCAGGGTGCAGAGCATGGTTGCGCAAATGGATGCTGAAGGTTTTGGTAACTGTACCAATACTGGTGCTTGCGAAGCCGAATGCCCTAAAGGAATCTCTTTAGAAAACATCGCTCGTATGAACCGTGATTTTGCATCTGCAAAATTTATTTCAGAAGAAACCGTTTAAAAATATACTGTGCATCCAGCTTAACCGCTGGGTTCTTGAGCCTCCACATTGTGGAGGCTTTTTAGTTTTAAAGGGAACTACAAACTAATCATAAGATAGATAAATATCTGTCGAAGACACATTATTAGTCTAATACCGGTTAAAAGACCAAGAATAAATAATGAATAAATTTTAATGATTTGTTAGCAAGCAGACGACTAAAACAGATATCTATTTAACATTTGCCAGCTGTTTTGAAAACATATGAAACTTTATAATTTAAAAACCGAAACCTTGCACAACAAAGTAGTCTCGAAATAAAAGTTTGCGAAAGTTGCAATAATCTTATGTTTGCATATTAAAATTTTGCATATTTAGAAATTTTATTCTGTAATATTTGCATATACATTAAAATTTTTCTAAATTTAGTCTTCCGAGACAGGAGAGAAAACATAAAACCCCGGCAATTTTGCTGGGGTTTTGTGCTTGGAGCGCATTAATATAATCGGTTTTATTCTAAGTCGAAATTAACATTGATATTATATTTAACACGTACAGGCTTTCCGTTTATGAGGCCGGGGGTCCATCTTGGCGATTTTTTTAAGACCCTAAGCGCTTCTTTATCCGTTTCTGGTGTTAGGCTTCTAGTGATCTGCACATCGGTTAAAGCGCCATTTTTTTCGACTACAAAACTGGCGAATACTTTGCCTTGAGTCTTATTCTTCCTGGCCACTTCTGGGTATTTAATTTCATGGCTTATATAGGTATAGAATTTTGCAATACCACCCGGATAGGCAGGTTGTTTTTCAGCAGACACAAAATCATAAACTTTGTTCAGATTGTTCTGTGCTTTTGCTTGATTTAAGTACGTAGCGATGCCCATTAGGGCTAAAAACATTAGCTTTCTCATGGTTTTTTTATTAAAATGTTGATTATTTAGTTTTTCTTGGGAGTTGCTTTTGATTTTTTAGTGGTAATAATCACGACTCCATTTTTACCCTTATCCCCATGTAAGGTTCCTGCAGATGAGTCTTTAAGCACTTCTATTGATTCAATAGATTCCTGATCCAAATTTTTTATCTCTGAAACTTCTTTTCCATCAATGATATAAAGCGGCTCGGCCTTTGGATCAAAATCTTTGTTCAATAAGTATCTTACTTCTTTGGGCGTATCAATATTAGGTATTGATGGGCGTACGCTAAATCCAGATACTTTTCCATTTAAATTAGATTCATCAATTTTTATGGGAGCGGCCTTAAGTCCATAATTATTGCTCAGAGAACCATTTTTGGTTGTAACTTCTATTACCCCCGCAAAGCCATCAGCGCCATATCGCGCGGTTGCTAAACTATCTTTTAAAATGCTTACAGATTCGATGTTATTGGGATCGACTTCGTTAAGTGATGATGAACCCCTTATATACTGTTTATTGCCATCTATTACAATTAAGGGGTCAGTACCAGGGGCGGGTACGCCTCTAAGTGTAATTTTGGTTGTTTTTGTGCTATCAGCCTTTTGAGCATAACCAACTAAACTAAAGCCCATCATCATGGTAAAGGCGATTATATTTTTCATTTTGGTTAGAATTTCCTTTTAAGGTCGAAAAAATTAGAAGTTTTGTCGATAGTAAGCTCCTTTGTATCTGGCTGCCTGAAAGCACTGTTTTTTGCTTCTTTAGTGGTAATTAAAATTGCCCCATCTTTGGCCCTGGTTCCATATAGGCTTACAGCAGTCTGATCTTTTAAAACCTCAACAGATTCAATACTATTTGGGTTAATCGAATTTATCTGACTGTTTTCTGCTAGTTTAACGCCATCTAATATAATAAGACCGTTAAAAGTGATACCGTTTTTAAGTCTTATATTGGAAGAGGTTGGTGATAATGCTTTAAGCGGTTTAGGAGGATCAGTATTAAGGGTGAAATTAACGTTGATGTTATATTTTACCCTCACGGCTAAACCATTCTGGATGCCTGGGTTCCATTTTGGCGATTCTTTTATAACCCTCATCGCTTCTTCATCTGTACCACTTCCTAAACCCCGTGTGATTTGTACATCTGTTAAGGAGCCATCTTTTTCAACAACAAAGCTGAGAAAAACTTTACCTTGCACATTATTCTCCTGCGCCATTTTCGGATAATTAATGCTGCCACTCAGGTATTTATAAAACTTGGCTATACCGCCCGGAAATTCTGGTTGTTTTTCGATTGAAACGAAATCATACACTTTATCTGTATTTTCAGATTTAATTGAGCTGGTTTCTGTTTCAGCGGTTTTAGGAAGATAAGATATGATGTTAATCTTGTTCAGATTTACATATCCATCCGATTTAGGCAATAACTTATTCTTAAACTCTTCTGAAGATTCTGGAATTTTAAAACTTACCGTTAAAGCATACTTGCCATCTGCTACAGTTTTAAATCCTTTATAAGATAAAATTGCTTTCATCACTTCTTCATCGCAACCTGCCCCTAGTTCTACATTCGATGTGATATTGGTAACCCTGCCGCCTTTTAGATTAAATTTTATCTGGGTATTACCTTGTACCTCATCGCTGCTGGCTGCACCTGGGTATTTAATATTTCTCAATAAAAACTGATAAAATCCTTTCCAGTTTGCATCTGTTTTGCCATCTACTGAAATTTTCGGTGCTATAGTTATCTTCTCAGATGTTGTAACCATGTTTTCAACAATCTCAATCGGTTTCTCTAAAGGGATTTGATCGGTAATGGATAACAACTTCTCATTTTTTCGGACAGTAGCAGACGAAAACACAATTAGAATGGCAAATAGAGGAATAAAAATTCCATACTTCATAATAGCGATCTTTTTAGACCGCTCTTTATGAAGCATGAAAATTCTTTTTTTGATCAATGATTTTTCTAAAAAACCATTTGTTAAGGCATTTGGCGAAATGCCAAACGACTTACTTAGCAATAACATGGCGTATTCTGCTTTATCACCCTGAAATTCGGCAGCAAGCTCATCAGCTAAAAACTCGTGGATATTTTTAATTGCTTTTTTATAAAGATAAATCACTGGATTTAACCAGGTAATAATCCCTATAATTTCGAAAAATAAAATATCTACTGTATGCCATTGTTTGATGTGCGCTTCTTCATGAATATCAATCACATCCATTTGTGGCAATTCCCGATCAATTACTTTTTTGCGAAAAAAAGAGAAAGCCGAGCCAGCCTTGCTTACTGAGATGAGTTTTTTAACCGCTAATAGGTTAAATACCAATCTACCTAAGAAGAACAAAATACCTGCGCAATAGATGTAAACGAATGCGTTACCCCAGTTAAAACCGGTATTACGCTCCGTTACAATCGTTGCTTGTGCTAATACGGCTTCCCAATTAACTGAAGTATAAACCTGTTGTGCCGCTCTTTGCTCCGTTAGCCATTCTAAACGGATAAATGGTATAGATAACGACAAAATGCCCGCAGCTACTAAATAAATGCGGTTTAAAGTGAAGTAGGTCTCCTTATCTAACAGTAATTTATAAAAACCGAAAAAAACAATTAAGTATAAGTTCACCTGTAATAGGTAGTGGGCAAAACTCATTTTGGCTTATGTTTAATTTTATTAATCATTTTTAAAATTTCATCAACATCACTTAAATCCAGTTTTTCTTCTTTAACGAAGAAAGAGAACATACTCTCTACTGAATTTTCGAAGTAATTGCCTAACAGTTTTTCTGTTGCATGGCGTTTATATTCTTCTCTGCTGATCAGAGGATGATATTGGTGGGCCTTACCGAAGGCCTCGTGACCAATAAAACCTTTGGTTTCTAAAATTCTAATAATGGTTGATACGGTATTGTACGCAGGTTTAGGGAGGGGGAGCTCATCAATAACTTCTTTGACGAATGCTTTTTCCAATTGCCATAAAACCTGCATAATCTGTTCTTCGGCTTTGGTTAAATCTTTAATTTCCATAATAGTTAATAATAATAAGGATGACAGCAAATTACTTTGCCTTAACTAAAGTTAAAACTAATTAGTTAGTTATCCAAATTTTATTGAATAAATTATTAGAAAAATTAATGAAAATGAGTTTTTGCCTCCTTTTAGAAAGCTATATTGCGAAAAGTAATTAGATTTAAATAGTTATTTGGCTGTAAATCAGTATTTTATATATTTGTCGATCATGCGAAGACTATATTATAATCAGGTTGTTTTTGATGCCATATACCACTAATCCAGTGCGCGATTTAATATTTAATTTCGCAAAAAGAGATTCCCGGTAGTTATCTACTGTCCGTGGACTAACATTCATGAGGTCTGCAATTTCCTTATAAGTAAGTTCGGTACTACAGTGTTGCAGAAACGTAAGCTCTCTGGCAGAGAACACTGGTTTTTGATCGCTGTCTTTCAGCGCCACCAAAAGTCTGCCAGATACCAGTTCATTTACATAAAAACCTTTATCTACTATTACTTTAATTGCTGTTAGCAGATCAGATGGGGTTGATTCTTTAAGCATATAGCCCCCGGCACCAGCTTTAAGCATCCCGATAATTGCTTTTTCATCCTCAAGCATGCTTAGTGCAAGTACATGAACATTTGGATGATTGGCTTTAATCCATTTGGTAGCGTCAAAACCGTCCATTATAGGCATGTTAATATCCATTAAAACAAGCTGAACGTGTTTGTGGCTGTTTATTTTTGACTGCAGATCTAATCCATTTACAGCCTCAAACGTGACATTTATTTCGTCAAATTCTTCCAATAGACTGGCTAATCCGGAACGGAAAAGCGTGTGGTCATCAACAATAGCGATAGAGATACTTTGGTTTTGCATAGAATTAAGGGTATGGAACTTCTATTGAAATGGAAGTGCCTTCGCCTGGAGCCGAATTTAATATTAATTTTCCATTGATCATCTCAATTCTTTTATAAATGGAATTAAGCCCCATTCCCGCCTTTTTAGCCTTAATTTCATCGAGGTTAAAACCCACACCATTCTCGATAACCATCAGATGTAAAGCATTCTTTTCGAGATAAGAATCGATCTGTATATGTTTTGCCCGAGCATGTTTTATAATGTTATTGATGATTTCCTGTAATAAACGAAGAATAATCAAATCTTTATCGGGAGATGTGATCTGCAGATCAACCAATTGGTTATTAACTTTTAACTCATATGCTCCAGCCTTGTTAAGCCAGTTAATCTCTTGATCTATCGCATGCCCAATACCATTTTCTACCAATTGTTCGCCATGTAATAACTTAGCCAACTCTCTCAATTCTTTAATTGATTTGTTCACTAGCGCTAAGGAATTGTCGATCTTCTTTTTAGCCTTTTCGCCATCATCTAAATTTACGGAGTTTAAGGTTAAGGTAGTAAGACTGAGCAATTGGCCAACATTATCGTGCAGTTCTGTGGCAATGCTCTGCATGGTCTGATCCTGTACTTCCACACGGGTTTGAAGCATTTCGGATTCAAATTTCTGTTTCATAGCTGCCTTTTCGAGAATGTGATTTTTTCTATACTTTATACTAATCTTAATATAGAATATCAAAAACACAGGCATCAATAAAAAAATCAAAGTAGATATTCCTACTAAGATTGCAATTTGCGTTGTTTGGCTCTGCATATAAAAGAGTAAGCCCAAAGGCCATATAAAATCCAGTTTAATAGTATGTAGATAGTGTATGTTAGCGGGTAAGGACCAATTTTGATAGATTTAAATAAGCCAAAGAACAAATTACTGGTCGTACTGCCAAAATAGAAGAACAAAACAGCGGTTAGCCACCAAAATTCTGAATGATATGTGATATCTAAAAGGCGCTCGTCCCTAAGTAGTAAGTAATAATAGTAAAGGCAGTACAGCACAAAAATGACAGACATTACACTTACAGTAATCGAATTGAAAGCAAAAAACCCATTTTTTATAAAAACAGCAAAATATGTGGTGTAGATAATAATGCTGCTAATTAAAAAAATGGGTTTAGGGTTAATGTATTTTTTAAAACAGTTATATAATCCATAAGAGATAAAACCTGCCTCAAAAAAAACAAATACATTATATACCCAAAGATTGTTTTTGTATTTAGCACCAATATACTGACCGAAATACTCTGTACAACATACAAATGCAAGATACGCCAAGGTTATAGTCCAAAAACTTTGTTTATCCTTGCTTAGAAAAAATATAGCAATTATTAAACATACAAGTTCAACTGAGGTTACAGGATCTATAATCTTGATCATCCTTTATATTATAGACAAGTTCCATTGCATACTTCAGGGCACATTTCTCCCCTGTTTTCGATATCCTCCAGGTCATCTTTGTGTTCGTTATCATTGCTTATACTTGGCAGTGTAGGTACCAATAGTAAGGTATTTCGGCCTTCGTACGTTTTTGGCAAACCTTCGAGTGAGTCGGGGGTGTATTGTCCAAAATAAATTCTCAACCCATCATATTTCCCTTCGCTCATTGATTTTGCCATTTCTAAAATCTGCTCTGCCGGAAACCATACGGCTTTCGTATAAGATTTTGGGAATTTCCTGGCTTCTTCTGTGTAGGCATTAACCATTGCCTGGGCAACCTTCTTATCGATAGGTTCCGAATTAAATTTTTTGCTCATAAAAGTTAAAAGTTTGATTTTGTCTAAAAATCGATAATAATAAGTGTTCTGGCAAGAAGTATTTGCAATTAAAATACCGTAAAAACACCCTATTATTTAGGGCGTTTTGCGCTAACACCGAATTGCGGGGTACCACTACTTTTGGTATACAATAACAGCTCAATAACTTGCAGCTGTAACGTATTAATGCTGCCTATCCCTAAAAACAACTATTTTGAACCTATTTTAAAATAGGTCTATTTAAAGTGAAGATTATTTATAGAAAACATTGAACCATTTAATTCTTTCAAAAATGATAAACAATATCCTACTACAGGAAAATCACAGTTCGATCAGCGAAAGGGAAGTTGAAATTGTACACTTGTTATCGATGGGTTACAACAGTAAAGAAATTGGTGAAATGCTTTTCATCAGCGAGCATACGGTTAATACGCACCGAAGAAATATGGTAAGAAAACTTGATCTGAAAAATTCTTATCAATTAATAGTTTGGGCATTTAAAGAAAGAATATTATCCCTTTAAGGATCTAAAAACACATATAACCTCTCATTTGTAAACAACAAAGCCTACTATTTGATGCTAAAGTCAAATCAGTAGGCTTTTGTTTTTAATGTCTTTTGCAGTACCGCTAGCTATTTTATACTCTTTTTCGTGACAATGAAATAGCCGATAACAAAAAGAATGGAAGCATAGATCAAACTTGTCCATATTTCCTGCGTAAAAACCGGAAAATCTAATGGACCAAGGCCTTTTTTTACCCTGGTCATCTTTAAAGACAAAGCTGGTAATGAATAAGGGATCAGGTAAGCGTATTTCCAACCTACATTTGCAGTAATGATGCCCATAATGGTGCCAACAAAACCAATTCCCATTGGTTTAAGGAAATCGCTCCATAGCAAGCTTAATATGAACTGTAACGATAAAATGCCTAAAGATGATAAAAATAATTTGGCGTAAGAGTTAACCAGAATATTTAAAGGATTGTATTGATTAAAATTAAACTTAGGCACCAATACCTGTAATAAGTGGCCAAAGGCATAGGTAAGTGTGGCAAATAAGAATAAGCAGATAAATACTAACAATACAGCATATAGGTATTTTGCCGCATAAATCGAAAATTTATTTAAGGGCTGAGCAAATAACATTTTCCAGGTATCGTTTTTATGTTCGATATTATTGACTGAAAAGGCCATGAATATTACATAGAAGGGCATTATTAAGAATCCCATTACGCCGAGCGCTGCACCGCTGTAATGTGCCCATAATATCATTGGAGGATAATGGTTGGCGATGATTTTCTCAGCATCGGAATAAAAACCAAAGCTGATTAACCCGCATATAATGACTGGTAATAATATAGCCGCCCAGAAAGCTAAGGTTTTTCTGGATTTATAAAATTCTGATACTAAAGAAATATAAAGAGCGTGCATGTTAGTTTGTTTTGGTAATATCAAGGAATAAATTTTCGAGATCTTTTCGTTGCTGATAAAGACTGCTCACTGTAAAACCATTTTGGATAAGTAATGTATTTAGTTCTCCACTTTTTTGTGGGGAAGTAAATGGTGTAGTAATTATCCTATCTGTTTTTGCTATAATTTCATAACCCGACTTTGCTAAAAAGGAACCTGCACTTTCGATATTGTCGACTTCAATTTCGAGCATAGGTTTGCTCAGTAAATGAAGTTCGTTAATTGTGCCCTGAAATAATAACTGACCTTTGTTGATAATGCCAACATGGGTTGCTGTTCTTTCTATTTCTGCCAATAAGTGGCTTGAAACCAATATTGTTTTTTGGTGTTTTGTGGCTAAATCGATCATAAGGTTCCGGACCTCAATAATGCCATTTGGATCTAAACCATTTGTAGGCTCATCCAGTAATAATAATTCTGGGTCTGAAATTAGTGCCTGAGCAATGCCTAGCCGTTGTTTCATGCCTAATGAATATTTACTGGCTTTTTTATTTGCTGCTTCTACCAGACCCACCAGCGACAGCATTTCATCAGCCTTCGTTTTTTTTATGCCTAAAAGGATACAGCGGTTAACGAGGTTTTCTTTTCCTGTTAAATGCCCATAAATGGCTGGCTGTTCTACTAAAGCGCCAATGCGTTTAAGGGTAGCAATGCGATTACTGTTTATTTCTTTACCGAATATAAAAACCTGATCAGAAGGCGATTTGAGCAGGTTAAGCAAAATTTTTATGGTGGTTGTTTTTCCAGCGCCGTTTGGGCCTAAGAAACCATAAATGCTGCCTTTTGGAACTTGTAATGAAAGATCTTTTACAATAACCTGGTTGCCGAAGTTAAAGTTTAAACCTACAGTTTCGATAGCGTAATTACCCATTGTTTCTATTTGAAAATAGCAGTTACCTGTTTCACAACAGAACCAGATGTTTTTGTAGGTTTTACAACTATTTCTGCATCATTCTGATTGGTGTTAACCGTAAGTGTTAAAATAATCATCATAAATACTGGTAATAATAAAAGTAAAAATGGCGATGTGTTTGCTAACTTTTTCATGATCGATAGTTTTATTTGAGCGGTTGTGAAAATACCATCAGTAATTACTGTTTGATTTTTTAAGTTGATTGCTGATGATGTTTTCATTTTGTTTTCGTTTTGATGATTCAAAGAAACTCAAGAAAAACAAGCTGCTAAAATCTATTATACCAAGTGTTCAAGATTCTAGATCAACAGACATTTTTGGCGTTTGTCGATAAAATTTGCCTATTGGGCCGTTGGTAGAAAAAAAATGCCCGTTGGTAGATTGTGTAAGTAAATCGGTGAAACTTTATTTATTTTGTGGCTTGAATGATATGCGTTAGTTAAGCGTATATCTGCATCTCATTACTATTTAATAATATTTCGAATGAAACAGAGTAAAGGGCCCATCATATTACACAGCTTATACTGGGCGGTGATATCTTTTATGATCATATTAGGTTTTTTCATTAGCCCTGAAAGGGGAAGTGTTAAACATTATATGATATCTCTGGTATTGTTTGGAATAATCAATGTTTCTCTGTTTTATATTAATTACCTGATCTTAATACCGCAGTTGATTAAAAAAAAGAAAAGGTACTTTTTGTATATTCTTTCTTTTATCTTATTATTAGGTGCGAGTGCATTGATTAAAACAGTTGTTGCGGTTTTGAATCCAAAAGATGTACTGGAATACGTGGAAGCGGGGCAAGGAAAAAAAACAATGCAATCAGATTATTATTTCTGTGTTCAGTTGTTTTTGTGCGGCTTCTTTTTAGTGTCCAGTTGTTTGATCAAGTTTGCTGCCGATTGGTTCTCGAGCGAAAGGATCCAACGTAACCTGGAAAGTGAACGCCGCGAAATGGAACTCCAGTTTTTAAAATCGCAGCTCAACCCACATTTTCTTTTCAATTCGCTAAACAATATTTATTCGCTGGCCTATCAAAAATCGGATAAAACAGCCGATGCCATTATGAAGCTTTCGGAGATTATGCGCTACATGATTTATGAGAGCAATACACCAACAGTAGCGCTAAGCAAGGAAGTAGACTATTTAACCAGTTATATCGAACTACAAAAAATAAGGTTTAAAGATGGTGCCTACATAGAGCTTACCTTGAACGGCGAAATTGACAATCAAAAAATTGTTCCTTTAATGTTGATTTCGTTTGTAGAAAATGCATTTAAACATGGTGTAGTAACCGATCCGGCAGAACCGGTAAAAATTAATATCATTGCCAACCAGAAAATTTTGCATTTTAGCGTAGTTAATAAAAAGAACCAACAGAATAAAGATGCACAGGGAGGAGTTGGTTTAACCAATGTAGAACGACGGTTACAATTGGTTTACCCTGATAGATATAAATTAAATGTTGTAAATTCGGCTACTCATTATACCTGTGAACTGATGATTGACATATAATCCGGTAACCAAACATAAACCGGATAAAATCATTAATTAAAATAATAACCTAAAATGAACTTAAACTGTATTGTTGTTGATGATGAGCCTTTAGCGCTTGATATTTTACAGGATTATATTTCGAAAGTGCCTTTTTTAACTATGGTTAAAAGATGCGAAAACCCTATTGAAGCTTTGCAGATTGTTCAGGGCGGAGGGATTGATCTTGTGTTTTTAGATATTCAGATGCCTGAGCTGACCGGAATCCAGTTTTTAAAAATTGCTGGCAATAAATGCCACTATATATTAACTACCGCTTATCCACAATATGCTTTAGAAAGTTACGACCTAAATGTTTCTGATTACCTGTTAAAGCCAATTGCATTCGACCGTTTTTATAAAGCGGTAGAAAAAGTACATAATCAGGTAAAACCAGTTGAAGCCCCGGCAAGTGTAGCACAGCCCATCGTTACACCTGCACCGTTTTCTGGTTCAGCAAATCCTGTTCAGGATTATATTTTCGTTAAAACAGAACATAAGATTCAAAAAATCTATCTGCACAATATTTTATTCATCGAAGGATTAAAAGATTACATTTCGATATTTACGAAAGATGAGCGTGTAATTACGCTACAGAGTATGAAGAAGATGGAAGAAGCTTTACCTCAAGGTCAGTTTATCAGGGTACACAAATCTTATATTGTAGCTGTTGATAAAATTGAAAGTATCGAGCGTAGCCGCATTACTATTAATCAAAAGATTATCCCTGTTGGCGATACTTACCGCGATGAATTTTTCAGGGTGATCGGAAATAAGAATATTTAGAGCGTTTGGCGTTAGGCGCTTAACCAGTTCAAACAATTAACCTTTTAATTGCCACGGAAGCACAGAAACCACGTAATGATCCTGCCGCGATTGTCATCCTGATCGGAGTCGAAGAATCTTTAAGGAGATTAATAAAATTATAAAGTAGCAGCCTGTGCCATTGGTTGACCTAAAACTTTCCTGATTTCATTTTCTACTTCAAGCGTGATATCATTTGGCGTTTTCACGCCCGGTTCAATCGGTTTTAAAATCGTCCATTTTAGCGCATTGCCAGTGGTTAATGGAAACATGCCAAAGCGAACAATTTTCCACGAATTTTCTATGGCCACAGGAACGACCAAAGCATTGGGTACTACTTTTAATATGGTAGCAATACCTCCAAATTGGAATGTTTTCAACTGCCCATCTTTCGCTCTGGTTCCCTCCGGGAAAATAACAGTGCTCCAGTTGTTTTCTTTCATTCTACGGCCAAGTTTGATGATTTCGGAAATGGCCTGTTTGTTATCTTTTCGGTTAATGTTTGCCCCGCCGCCTAAACGAAGGTTAATGGATATGGATGGAATACCCTTGGTAAGTTCAATTTTAGAGATAAATTTTGCGCTGTGTTTTCTTAAGAACCAAATTAACGAAGGGATGTCGTACATACTCTGGTGGTTCGCTGCAAAAATAATTGGTCTATCTGTCGGTAAATCGTATTCATTCTTAAAACTGATTGAATTGAATAGAAAGATCTGGCAGTAGGTTAAGAAAAAGTTAAGGATATCTACTGAAACTTTATGCGCTTTATAACCAAAAAGCTTAAAGCAAATCCATTGTATAGGGTGGAAGATACAAAGTGTTAATCCAAAGAAAATATAAAAAATAGGGCTTAAAATATATCCGAAAAGCTTGCTCATCTGGTTGATTTAATAGATGGCAAAGATAATAATAAATTATTCTGGTTCTTTGAAGATGTATTTTTCTTCGTATCCAATCTCAAACGTTTTTAAGAAACTGGTATACTCTTGTAAAAAGGTCTCCTTTTTATGGTGCTGTTCCTGGTTTTGGATGTATTGAATAACTTGTTGAACATGGCTTTTTGAATAAGAGAATGCGGCATAACCTTCTTGCCAGGCAAATTTAACTTTACAAAATCTCTGATCGTTAATCCATTTTGAACTTTCTGTTTTTACATTCTGGATCAGGCTGGAAATGGATTGGTGTGGCCGCATACCAATAAAGATGTGAATATGATCTGGCATACAATTGATCTGGATCATTTTATGGTTATTTGCCTGAAATATCCCTGTGATATATTTCAAAAGCCTTTCTTTCCAATCTTTATGAATTAATGAGGCGCGAAATTTAACGGCAAAAACAAATTGAATATGCAATTGGGTATAGGTATTCGGCATGGTATTTTAAATTTAAATCATAATCAAACGTTCCTACGGAACGAAAATTGCTGTGTACAATTTCTACCAAGGAAATGCCCATACTGGACATTAATAATTTTTAGGATGATTTAATATTTAGGGGTTGCATTAGCAATTTAAAACAAATATCTTATTAAATAAGGGTCGATGCATTGTTTTGCAATCTTAAATTAGGTATAATTTTTTGAATTATAAAAGATGTAGCATCTTTTATTGGTCACGAAACGTTCCTACGGAACGAAAATTGCAATTTGTATTATTTCTACCTAGGATTTGTTCCTACGGAACAGCTTATAGATTTAGTAACAAAATAATAAGAACTTGGAGTAAATAAAGGTGTGCCCATTTTTTTAAAAAAATCTTATAATTCATCAGATTGCCCCTAATGTCCCATCGGGACATATGCCAGGTAGAAAAAAATATGCAATATTTTTATGTTCCGTTAGGAACATTTGGTGGTTGTCCGAGCTACAATTCGCCATTCATTGTCATCAGCTTGGCTTTTAAGAATGAGGCAAAGCTTATCCAGTCGGTAATCTCTCCATTCAAAACTATTTGATAAGCCTCATCAAATGGCAATTTTTAACCATGAGTTGTTCCTTAGGGTAAATAAAGGTGCGCCCATTTTTTTTAAAAAAATCTTATAATTCACCAGATTGCCCCTAATGTCCCATCGGGACATATGCCGGATAGAAAAAAATATGCAATATTTTTATGTTCCGTTAGGAACATTTGGTGGTTGTCCGAGCTACAATTCGCCATTCATTGTCATCAGCTTGGCTTTTAAGAATGAGGCAAAGCTTATCCAGTCGGTAATCTCTCCATTCAAAACTATTTGATAAGCCTCATCAAATGGCAATTTTTAACCATGAGTTGTTCCTTAGGGTAAATAAAGGTGCGCCCATTTTTTTTAAAAAAATCTTATAATTCACCAGATTGCCCCTAATGTCCCATCGGGACATATGCCAGGTAGAAAAAAATATGCAATATTTTTATGTTCCGTTAGGAACATTTGGTGGTTGTACAGGCTACAATTCGCCATTCATTATCATCAGCTTTGCTTTTAAAATTGCGGCAACGCTTATCGAGTCGGTAATCTCTCCGTTCAAAACCATTTGATAAACCTCATCAAAGGGCAATTTTTTCACCACGAGTTGTTCCGTTTCTTCTGGCATTGCGATACCTTGAATTAAACCAGTGGCAACATAGATTATGCTCAGTTCATCGCTCACAGAGTTGGACAAGTGCATTCTTTGGATCTCTTTCCAGCTTCTGGCACTCATTCCCGTTTCTTCCAATAATTCCCTTCTGGCGCTTTCTAGTGATGCTTTGTGAAATGGACCACCTCCCTCTGGGATTTCCCAGCTGTAGGCATTAAGGGCATACCGATATTGACCAACCAACCAGGTATTGTAATTTTCATCTAGTGGGAGGATTCCGATCGCCAGGTTTTTGAAGTGAACGGTGCCATAAATTCCTTTTCCGCCAGAGGGGTTAATTACCTGATGTTCGGTTAAGCGGATCCAGTTGTTATCGTACTTTACCTCGCTCTCTAGCGTTTTCCAAGGGTTGATCTCTTCCATGCTGCAAGATAACAACTTACAGTTTTATAAGGTAGAAATTGTATTGAAGAAAATTTAGAGCAAAAAAGGGTGCTTAGATTTTTTCTAAGCTCCCTTGGCTAAAATTAGAATGATCCCTCGTCAGGGCGGTTGTCCTGCTGGTCGTCTTTCTTCTTTTTATTCGTACCGGTAAATGTAGTTTTTCCAAAGCGGTAAGAGAAGGTTAAATTCCCCATTGTTCCCTGAAACTGGCGTTCAAAATCAACAATTGTGGCTCTATCTTCAGTGGTCATGCTCCATCTTCTGGTGTTAAATACATCACGAACATTGAAACTTAAAGATGCTTTTTTGTTCGGGAAATCGTATTTAGCTCCACCGTCAACCCCATACATAGCATTACGTTTTCCCTGTGCCATCACTTCTGGTGCTCTGTAATCGCCGCGTAACTGCAGCGATACATTTTTTGCAACGGTTAAATTTCCGGTCAGGTTGGCGTTCCAGCTAAAGCCACTGCTCGATGGAATGTCAAATCGTGCATCTCCAGCAAACTTTGCTTGGTACAAGTTTACGTTGGTGGTGAAGTTTAAAGCTTTGATCAAATCAAAACGGCCAATTAATTCTAAACCGCTATTAATCTGGTTTGTTAAATTTTGAGGGGTTGAAGTAATAATTCCGTTAACTGGCGTACTTCTTACCCGTTGAATTACATCATTGGTTTGGCGGAAATACAAACTCGAGGTTAAGGTTACTTTTTTCCAGTATTTACTATATCCCAATTCGAAAGAGTGTACATCCTCGGGCAATAAATTCGGGTTACCACCTCTATAGTTTAAAGGATCCGAAACGTCTAAAAATGGATTGGTATCCCAAGGGCGAGGGCGGTTTACGCGGCGTGTATAACTCAATTGGAGTTGATTATCGCCCTTTAATTTCTGCGTTAAGAAAATACTTGGATAGATCCTTTTGTAGTGGATATTTCCCTCAGCCGTGGTTAATACATTGCCCGTGTAACCTTCTAAATGTGTATCTAAACGCGCATCTTCTCCTCTTAATCCAATTTGGTAACCAAAGTCTTTAATCTGATTCTGGTAATTGAAATAAAGTGCGTGCACCTGATCCTTACTATCGAAACCGTTAATTAACTTATTGTTGCTGACATAAATATTCGTATTGGTAGGAATCGAATCTGCGTATTGATCATTGTTTCCTAGGCGGATCTGGCTGCGGTAACCCACTTCAATTTTACCAGCTTTACCAACAGGTAATGCATAATCAGTCTGGATGTTGTAATTGGTGTTATTGCCTGTATTAAAAACACGCTGTAAACTTAAGGTTTCATCAATCGGAACACCATTTCGGTTAGTGGAATTGGTGCTGTAAGTTTGGTCGTTGTTATTTGTACCATACGAATAACCAAAGTTGAAGGTTAACTCTTCCTTTGGTTTTTTAAACTTCTGTACATAATCTAAATTCAGGTCATAACTTTTTCCATAACCGTCATTATTATTGATTCTGTTGCTTAATAAAACAGGCGACTGGTTTGCACTTAATTGTCTAATATTAAGCAGTTCGTTCCGCTCATTTTCTCTTGAGTTAAAACCACCCGATAAGCTGATTACGCTTTTTGGCGCCAAATAATAATCTAAACCAGCTTTAGCATTATGCCCTCTATCAGAAGAATTAGAAACGGTATTCTGATTTGCGAAAGCTGTTGAACTGGTTGGTGTTTTGTAGGTAATATCCTGAAAACCGCCACCCACACGGTTGCCATAGCGATAGCCATAGTTTCCGTAAAGGTTTACTTTGCTATTCTGAAAACTTAAATTAGTGTTGGCATTATAGTTATCGCGGTTACCTGCAGTTAGTGCCACTGAGCCGTTAAAGCCAAGTTTCGTATTTTTCTTCAGTACGATGTTGATGATTCCTGACTGACCTTCTGCATCATATTTAGCCGATGGGTTCGTAATTACCTCAACGCTTTCTATTGAGCTGGCCGGGATCGATTGAAGGATCTGCGCTACATTACCGCCGGCAATTAAAGATGGTTTTCCATCAATTAAAACTTTTACGCCTGTAGAGCCACGTAAACTCACATTGCCATCCATATCGGTAGAAACTGAAGGAACATTCTGCAATAAATCGCCTGCTGAGCCACCTTCGCTGATTACGCTCTGGTCTACAGCAAAAATCTTTTTGTCGATCCCCATTTGCATACCTTGTTTTTGCCCTGTTACGGTAATTTCGCTCAGCATATTTCCTTTTGAAGGATTCATTTTAATGTCGCCAAAGTTTAAGGTGCCAGTAGCGGCGGTAATGGCTATATTATCTCTAACCATGGTTTGGTAGCCCACAAAGCTTATTTTAAAGGTGAAAGTGCCAGCAGGAATGTCTGCCATTACAAATGCACCGTTTACATCTGTTTGGGCAATTTTTGCATTTTTGCTTGTTGCTTTATCAATTAAAACAGCGGTAGCAAATGGAACGGTTTCTTGTGTTTTTGCGTCTTTAAGTACTCCGGTAATTTTTGCTTTTCCACCTGTTTGCGCGAAAAGACTAAAAGATAAGCTTAAAAGTAAAAGGGTAATCTGTATTGTTCTCGATTGTAAAAGTCTCATTAAAAAATAAAATTTCGTGTGTTTTTGTAAAGGGAGACAAAGTAACGGCAACTAAGTTTAATTAAGGAGCCGTAACTATTTTATTACAGCCATTTTATAGTAATATTTTTGTGGGTTATTCTGCAGTTGGCGGTTAGTAATTGGCAGTTTTCAGTTTTGCCTCAACTATAAAAGAATATTACAATTGAACAATTTGCAAAATGTTACTTTTGTTTATTATGAATAGGATATTAATTGTTGATGATTTGCATCCTGCATTTAAAGAGCAGGCTATTGCTATGGGCTACCAGGTTGATGATGAACCACAGATTACCCGCCAACAAACATTAGATAAAATAAAAGATTATACAGGTATTGCGGTAAGAACGAAATTTAGGATAGACACCGAAATTTTTGCTGCCGCTCCAAACTTAAAGTTTGTGGCAAGAGCGGGGGCGGGCTTAGATAATATTGATGATAAAATCGCTTTCGAAAGAAATATCGAGCTAATTAATGCGCCCGAAGGTAATTGTGATGCCGTTGGCGAACATGCGACGGGGCTGCTTTTATCGTTGATGAACAACTTCCGCAGGGCCGATATTGAGATTAGAAACGGAGTATGGGATAGGGAAGGTAACCGTGGTTACGAATTGAAAGGCAAAAAGGTAGGCATTATTGGTTATGGCTTTATGGGACAGAGCTTTGCGAAGAAACTGGTGGGTTTCGAGGTAGATGTAATGGCCTATGATAAGTATAAAACTGGCTTTTCTGATGCTTTTGCCCGCGAGGTAAGCATGGAAGAAATTGTGAAACACAGTGATGTACTGAGCTTGCATATTCCCTTAACAACCGAAACCAGGCAAATGATTGACGAGGAGTATCTTTATCATTTTAAAAAGCCCATTTTCTTTATCAATACCGCGAGGGGCGAAATTGTAAATACGCCAGCAGTGTTGAACGCAATTAAAAGCGGAAAGATTTTAGGTGCTGGACTGGATGTGCTGCAAACAGAAAAATTTCCTGCATTGGGCGAACAGATTTGGTACGATGAACTTAAAAATAACGAAAAGGTAATTTTAACGCCACATGTTGGTGGTTGGACATTCGATTCTTACCGTAAAATTTCGGAGGTTTTGGCTGAGAAGTTAAGGGATCTTAATTTTTAGTGAACCATAATCCAGACTTAGTTTAATTTGGAAAGCAGGAGCACTGCCAGTATTTGAGGTTCTGTCCTGCTTTCCATTACTCCAGACTTAATGTCTGAAATCATTACATCCGATAGCTATCGGATCAGGTTCATACAGAGCGGTTGTGACCTTCAAACCCTAAAATAAACTACTGTTTCTGCCATTTAAGAGGAAAATAAAAATAGCATTGCCATCCAGAGCATGTTGCGGCATTTTTTTTATTTTCGACAATTAAAGGTCTTTGACAGGTTCAAACTGACAACATTCTGCTTTAACTTAATGACACTGAACATTGCCCTGTAGTTACTTCTTGATTTGTAAAAAACAAGATCGCCCAGTTGCCTGTTAATTTTGATTATTCCGTTCCGGAGCGATAATTTTAGTATATTGGGTTAAACAAAAGAATGATTATTCAATTTAATCGATCTGATTAAAAACCCAAAACCCCACCTTTACGCCACCTTTACCCCACGTTTAGGCCACCTTCCGGCTAGGCTTGCCTGCACCCTGCTGTATACCTATTTGCCTACTGCTTCGCACCTGCTTTGGTTGAGATAGAGTCACGTTGAAGATCAGCGATGTCAAAGATTTGCATCGCCTTAGGTTGGCGGGTTAACAATAGCTAAATAAAAGGTGAAGCAAAACATAGCCTGGGGTTATTTTGGACCACAGCTGTGTCGGTATTGGGGTATGGAAAATGATGAGGGAAGGCAAAATACAAAAAGCACGAATATATTAGTCGCTCATGGCTTAAGGTTTCCACCTTCGCGTGATCCGATAGCTATCGGATGACGACCCAGCGTCTCCCTTCATAGTTTCAAAGTAATCAATCTACGGATGCCTGTCTCTGCACCACACTATCTGCATCCTGCTATCCGGCCTAGCAGATTTTCGCAGGAAATCATATAGGTCTAAAAAATAGATAATCTCAATTTTATTTTCTTAAATTGGCTATATAATCTAACCAATTTTATCATGCCGAAAGATCATTTATATTCAACTACAGTTACTTGGACGGGCAATAAAGGCTCGGGTACAATGGATTACCGTTCGTACGATCGCGATTATGTAATTTCAGTAAAAGGCAAAGCCGACATTTCAGGATCGTCTGATTCTGCTTTTTTGGGTGATAAATCTAAATATAACCCTGAAGATCTGTTATTGGCCTCAATATCCAGCTGTCATATGCTGTGGTATTTACACTTATGCTCTAAAAATGAGATCGTGGTAATCGATTATAAAGATGAGGCAATAGGCACAATGGAAGAATCTGCTGATGGAAGTGGCCGTTTTAGAGAGGTTACCCTTCATCCCCAGGTTTTAATAGCCGATAAGGCACATTACGAACTTGCAGCTTCGCTGCATCATGAGGCAAATAAAATGTGTTTTATTGCCAATTCACTAAATTTTCCGGTTAAACACGAGCCTACTTGCAAGGCCGAAAACGGCTAACGGTTTTCAGTTTGATACCATCGTCCTCATTTGTAACGAAGATGGTGGAGAAAGGCGATTCTATCGCCGTTAATTTGTTTATGTCGCATTATAAATGCGGATTCCGATAATCCTCGTTACAAACGAGGACTATTAGTTAACAGTTTCAGTTGGTAGCCGTATCGAACTGCCAACTGAAAACTGCGAACTGTCAAACTATTTAGCTGACCAAACATTATCTTTCGGCGTAGCATCTACATAAATGCCATTATCTAAACCAATTGACTTTATTTTTTTAGCTGTATTAACAATTATATTCACTTCTTTCTGGTTTGCTTTCCAAACCGCTGGCGTTTTATGAATCGTTTCAGTTTTTTCATCGGTATAAGTAATCACCACATCAAAAGGAATAACAAATCCACCAATATTTTTAATGGTTAGGGTAGATTTTCCTTTTGCAGGTGTTACTTTGGTAATGGCTAAATCAAGATAGTTGTTGGTGAAAAACCAATTCTGGAAAAACCAGTTTAAATTTTGTCCAGATCCCGCATTCATCGAGTTAAAATAATCCCATGGAATAGGGTGTTTGCCATTCCAGTTGCCCATATAGGTATGCAATGCTTTTTTAAATAGCTCATCACCCAGCATATCTTTTAAGGCCAGGTAAGATAATGAAGCCTTTCCGTAGGAGTTATTCCCATAACCCGAACCCGAAACCTGATCAGACATGGAAATTACCGGTTGATCTTCTTCTGTCGATTTATCATTAATATATTTATTTACCCTAAAGTTTTTGTAAAACTTATCAGCAGCCTCTTTGCCGTGTTCTGCAATACCGATTAAATATTCGAATGTTGTGGCCCAACCCTCGTCCATATAGGCATAACGGGTTTCGTTAATACCCATATAAAAAGGGAAGTAAGTATGTGCTACTTCATGGTCCTGAACCAATTGTGCAAAAACAGGATCGCCAAATTGAGAATCATTAACCATCATCGGATACTCCATATCCGCAAAACCTTGAAAAGCAATAGTTTTGGCATAAGGATAGGGGATGCCCGGCCAATTGTTCGAGAACCAATCTAAAGCATTAAGGTTGTATTTAACCGAGTTGGTAAAATCTGTTCCGGTAGTTGGATTGTAAGCCGCCTGTGCACTTGCACGGCGATTGGTCCTTTTATCTACAATCACACTAGCGCCATCCCAAACATAATGGTTGCTCAGCGCAAAAGTAACATCGGTAATGTGCTTTACTGCAAATTTCCAGGTGTTCCAGTCTTTTTGCTGGGTTACTTTGCCATCTTTCATTTCCTGCTCGGTAGCAATGTGGATGAGCTCATCACCGTTGTACGATTTTTTTAAACGTGCAGAAATTTCTGGTTGTAACACCTCATCTGGATTCAGGAAATCGCCAGTAGCATAAACCACATAGTTTTTAGGCGCTTTGATCGAGAATTCGTAATCATTAAAGTCGTTATAGAACTCGGCTCTATCAGTGTGTGGAATGCGGTCCCAGCCGTTATAATCATCATATACAGAGATACGTGGATAGCTGTAAGCCACAAAAAAAGAGTTTGGATCAATCTGTCCCTCACGACCACTTTCTTTTGAGAGGGGATAATCCCACTCTATTTTAACCGCAATTTTCGATTTTGGAAGCAATGGTTTGTTCAGTTTTACATTGCCAACTGTTCCCCAGTTTTTGCTATCTACTTTGTACGTTTCGCCATCAACAGAGAAAGAACTGATATTTAAGCCTGTGCTCAAAAAATCTTCGCTCACGGCACCACCTCTCGGTGAGGTTGGTTTATGCAGGTTGTTTACAAAGCGAATGGCCAAAGTTCTTAAAGTATCGGTGCTGTTGTTACTATATAAAATTTCTTCTTTACCGCTTACCACTTTGGTTTCGGCATCTACCTTAATATCCATGTTGTATTTACCATGGTTTTGCCAATAGTTGGGGCCAGGTTTTCCATTCATAGCACGAGTACCCTTAGCATATGCTGCTTTTATATTTCTGGGCATATAAAGTTCTTGGGCAGAAACGGTATAACCACCCAAACAAATGAATAGGACAATAGATAATAACTTTTTCATTTTTACGAATAATTTTAGCTAAAAATAGAATTAATGGTTGAATTTTTGCATAAGTGTATAAATGAATGTTACCATTGTGGTGATTCTGGCATATAATCATAATAAAGAACGAATGGGTTTGTCTTTATTTTAAGGCGTAATTAATGCTTCTAATTAACCTTGAGCGTCACAAAAGGTTAAAATATTGGCCGCTTCTTAATTTTTTATTTGCTTTTGTAATTTCCACATTTTATCTTCGTTATAATTGAAGCAAGACTATGTAGCAAACCAACTATATAGTCTTGTTTGTTTTTTATAGCGTTTGAATAAAATTAATAGAGCAATGACAGAGGTAACATACTACACCCAAGAGGGGTTAGATAAATTAAAAGAGGAAGTTCATTATTTAACAACCACCGGTCGTCAGCTAATATCTAAAGCAATTGCAGAAGCAAGGGATAAAGGTGATTTATCGGAGAATGCAGAATACGATGCTGCTAAAGAAGCGCAAGGTTTGCATGAGGCAAAAATTTCAAAATTAAAGAATACGTTGGCAAACGCACGTTTAATTGATGAGTCTAAATTAGATTTATCGAAAGTACTTGCTTTATCGATTGTTAAAATAAAGAATGTTAAAAACGGTGCTACCATGACTTACCAGTTGGTAGCTGAAACAGAAGCAGATTTAAAAACAGGAAAGATTTCTGTTAAATCGCCAATTGCACAAGGTTTGTTAGGTAAATCGGTAGGCGAATTCGCCGAAATCGAAGTGCCGGCAGGTAAAATGCAGTTCGAAGTTTTAGAGATATCGAGATAAGGTAGAAGGCGGAGGGTTTAATCGCTCACCGCCAAACGCTTTGACCATAACCGTCCAGCCCTTACACCCTACACCTTTTAACCTTCCACCTTATGACTATTTTTTCAAAAATTGTTGCAGGCGAAATCAGTGCACATGTTGTTGCTGAAACTGTAGAATATTTAGCATTTTTAGATGTTCAGCCTTTAATGGCGGGGCATGTTTTGGTTATTCCGAAAATTGAGACCGATTATATCTTCGATATGGATGAAGATCTGTACGTTGGCCTTTGGATGTTCGCTAAAATTGTAGCTAAAGGTGTAAAAATAGCTTTCCCTTGCAAAAAGGTGGGTGTTTCGGTTATTGGATTGGAAGTTCCGCATGCTCATATTCATTTAATTCCAATGAATAATGTAAGCGACATGAACTTTAGTAAAGAGAAATTAAAGCCAACCAGCGAAGAGTTGGCTGAGGCTGCCGAAAAAATTAAACAAGCCTTACTAGAGGTATAAAAAAGGCCGGCTGTGAAAACATCAGCCGACCATTCTACCCGCCTAACCCAAATATTTTTATGGCGCCGGAGCAACTGTAGCATTTAGCTGTAATACCGGCCAAGTTAAACCTGGCCCTTTTCCGATTACTATGCCATTGTTATCGCCTCTTTTTAGATCTGATACCCAGTAGTATAATGGCCATCCTTTATAAGTTAACTGTTTTTTGCCAATTGTAGCTACAGTAATTACGCCAACATCAGCTTTTGCAACAGCAGAGGGTACATTAAGCACTTCAGATTCATATACCGGCCAAATACCTTCTTGTGTAGCACTCTTAGTATATGTATTTACACCATTTTTATCTGGCGCAAAAGCATACAAGGTACGGCCTTTGCTATCGGTTAGGTAAATGGTGTTGCCAGTGCCTACGGCATAAGTATTGGTATAATTGGTGTTGTTCCCAAACAATTGTGCATTGGCCAACATTAACGAATAATCGGGCTTAGCTACAAACCAAATACCACCAACACCATCGCCCTTAATATCTCCTTTTGCAACGTCGCTAGCAAAGTAATAAAGTGGATAACCACGGTAAGTGCTTTGTTTACGGCCGTCGGCACGGGTCACCTCTCCAACTTCTGCTTTGTTCAGGTTTAAATCGGTGCTCGCATCAGCTGAGTAATAAAGTGGCCATGCGGTTTCGCAACCGCCGGTACAGGTTGGCGTGCCTGCAGCATCAGATGCAAAAAAGTATAAGGTTTTACCATCTTTATCGGTTAGCACCGATCCGAATTTGGCATCGGTCGCCAATTGAATTCCCTTATTGTTATTCGGTGGTGTTGTAGGCTCGTCTGGACTATTTTTTTTGCAGGCACTAAACACCATGGCTATGCACAATGCAGCCAATAGATTTCTTTTTAAGTAGATTAGCATAAGATTTTTGTTTTTAGTTTTAACTTTAATCATTAATATGCTGCTATTACGCCGTCAGGTTGTAAATGGTTGCTTGTTAAAAAGAGAATTTTAGCATAACCGAACGAATAATAATTATTTTAAAGAAATACTTTTTTGAGGCAACCTTTTGTAATTTCTTACCGTAATGTATTTTGAAAGGAGAACCTGTGACCGCTAGCCGCGATAGTGAAGATATTATACAAAAGTATATTCAAGGGTGCGTTAGAAATGAAAGGGATAGCCAAAAAGCGCTATACAAACATTTCTATAGCTTTGCCATGGGGATTTGTTTGCGTTATGCAAACGATCGGCTAGATGCTGCAGGAATACTGAACGATGGCTTTTTTAAGGCCTTTAAAAATATAGCCAAATATGAAACTTCGAAGGCCTTTTTGCCTTGGCTTGGTCGGATAATAACCAATACTGCCATTGATTATTATCGTGCAAATTTAAAATTTGCCGATCATGTAGATATTCAGGATCATGAAAATATTGCACATACAAACTCAGTGTACGATAAATTGGCTTATAATGATTTGTTAGCATTGGTTCAAAACCTAAGTCCTGCCTATCGAACAGTTTTTAACCTTTTCGCTATAGATGGCTATAGCCATGAGGAAATTGCCGAAATGCTGGGAATATCGATAGGAACATCAAAGTCGAACCTGTTTAAGGCACGACAGAAATTACAGGAAATGCTAAAAACTGCAGATGCGAAAACTTACCAGGTGAGGAGTTCGGAGGTAGATAGAAACCTTTTACAGGTGAGGTTAAATACAAACATGCAATGAGAGCGGGAAAAGATATAGATAAATTATTTAAGGATGGATTGGAAAATCCCGATCTTCCTTTTAATGATTTAGATTGGGATAATCTGGAAGAGAGATTGCATCCAACACCTAAAAGGAGGGTTGTACCTATCATTTGGTTCACTGCGGCAGCTGCAGTAGCCGCAATGTTATTAGTGGTGTTTTTATTGGTTAAACCGAATAGTAATCAGTCAAAAAACAATTCACTGGTGAAAACAGCTTCAAATGCACACAAAAATGAGAACAATAAGCCTTTAGATAATAAGGCAGATTTAATCGAAAAGCCAACGAACAATGATTCGTTAGCCAAGGACAGGGAAGAAAGTTTATTGACAGAAAATAATAAAGGAGCGGAAGATAGCAAAGATCAAAAAATAATCAGAACAGGATTCGTCCACGAAATTTTTCCAAAAGTTATTGAGAAAGGTAATAGTAGTAATAATAACCTTTTAGCGGATGTGATTTTTAATCCAGAAATAAAAGCCGAAACCAAGCTTGTAGAATTTGAAAAACAGAATCTTGTAGCTGATCCTGTTCGAGGCAAAATGCCAAGAATTAAAGACCCGATTTTTAAGAAAAAACCAAGATTTGTGTTGAGTATTCTGGCTGCACCCGATTTAACCAGTGTACAGAAATCAGGCAGAAGTAGTTTAAGTGGCGGTTTTGGGGTAGAAGCTACACTTTTCTTAACAAAGAAATTAAGTGTTACTACCGGGGCAGCCTATGCCAAGAAAATCTACGACTCAGATTTTAGCCAATACAACCCTAACAGCAATTATGTTTTTAAGATAAGTCCAGCAAATATTCACGCCAATTGCGATGTAATTGATATTCCAATTAATGTGAACTATAAGGTTTTTGATGGGCGTAGAAATTCGATTTCAGTAAGCACAGGTTTATCTAGTTATTTAATGTTGAAAGAGAAATACAGCTATTCTTATAATGGAGCTTATCAAGGCCCTCAAAGCTATGAAGTTAGAAACCAGAATCAGCATTATTTAGGTATAGCCAATGTTGGTGTCGAGTTTCAGCACAAAATAAATAATAATTTAAGCATTAGCGCTAAACCATTTATGAAAGTCCCATTAACCAATATTGGTTACGGAAATTCTAAATTATCATCAACAGGCGTGGCCGTTTCAGTAAATATGAATTTATTTGGCAGGAAGAATTAATCCTGTTTAGTCAAATATTAAAATAATACGTCTTGAATTTCTGGCGTTTTATCGAAAACACTTTTTGCAAATGGACAAAGCGGAAGAATTTTCATCTTGTTTTCTCTTGCATAATTTACGGCGGCAAGCACTAACTTTTTTCCTACGCCTTTGCCAGCAAAATCTTGATTTACTTCGGTATGGTCAATAATGAATTTGCCAGGACCAGCCCAAACATATGCCATAACGCCTGCTTGTAAACCGTTCTCTAAGGCTTCGAACTGCCCTTTCTTTTCGTTGTTGATCTGTTGTATGTCCATCAGGGTTTATTTCTTAACCTTTGGATTTTGATCTGGCAAAGGCACAAAACCTGTTTCTCCGGGAACGGGTTTAAAGCTTTGTTCCAGCCATTTAGTTTTGGCATTTTCAATCAGTTCTTTGTCAGATGCAACAAAGTTCCAGTAAATGAAACGTTCTTCAGGAAAGGGTTCGCCTCCGAAAATATAAACCGTTGTGTTTTCGTGCATCGTAAATTCGCATAGTTTGGCGTCGTTGGCAATTAAAATTAAACGCGGCTCAAAAATATTTCCCTCACTTTCAATTGCACCCTCTAGAATGTAAAGTGCACTTTCGCCAAACAGGTAATCGCCAATGTTTAGCTTTTGCTGCTTGGTACTTTTCAATTCTAGAAAATATAATGGGCTATACACCGGAACCGGAGATTTATAGCCAAAAGCTTCTCCTGCGATTAACTTAAAACTTACACCATCTTCTGTCCAATTTGGAATGTCCGCCCCTTCTACATGGCAAAACTCAGGTTCCATCTGTTCTAAATCTTTGGGTAAGGCCACCCAAATCTGCAAGCCATGGAGCATTTTATCGGTATGGCGAAGATATTCAGGGGTTCTTTCCGAATGTACAATGCCGCTGCCCGAAGTCATCCAGTTTACCTGTCCGGGTTTAATTACAATATCCGAGCCCAAACTGTCTTTATGTGTAATTTCACCTTCAAATAGAAAAGTTAAGGTAGATAAACCGATATGTGGATGAGGGGGAACGTCGAGATTCTCGTGATCGCTCATTGCGGCTGGTCCCATATGGTCGATAAAAGAAAAAGGCCCAACCATGCGTTTCTCTCTGAAAGGCAGCAGCCTGCCAACCATAAAATTGCCAATATTTGCTGGTCTTTCTTCGATAATGAGTTTAATATTCGACATGATCTGATGAAATTTTTAATGAGGTGAATTTAAGGAAAAATATCGTCAATGGCAGATTGTTTAGTAATATTTGGTGTCATGATAAAGGCTTCGTTTGTTTTTTGGAAAGCAATTGCAGAAGCTTTTTGGTCATTGTAGTCCCGCTCCCGCTTCTGCCAATTTGAAGGAAATTGGCATCTCGCTTTGATCGGGTTTAGGCGGCTAGGGCATTGCTACTGTCAGAAGTAAAATAAACCCGACCGACAGCGTTATCCCGACTTTTTTAGTCGGATTAAGCAAAGGGCGGGGCTGCTGCAACCGAAGTAATACGGATACTGCTTTTCAAATTATCAAGAAAATTTCCGTGCCCTCTGTGCTTCCGTGGCAGAAAAATTATTTCTAAACTTATTATGTAACACCCTGACGGTGAGAGTAGATCTCTCTCCCGAATGTTCGGGACTGTGCTTCATCCGATAGCTATCGGATCGAGATGACGAAACTCATTATCAAGAAAAGGCCGTGTTTTGGTTTTTTGGAAAGCAATTGCAGAAGCTTTTGGGTTGTGGTAGTCCCGCTCCCGCTTCTGCCAATTAGAAGGAAATTGGCATCTCGCTTTGATCGGGTTTAGGCGGCTAGGGCATTGCTACTGTCAGAAGTAAAATAAACCCGACCGACAGCGTTATCCCGACTTTCTCAGTCGGATTAAGCAAAGAGCGGGGCTGGCGCAACCGAAGTAATACGGGTACTGCTTTTCAAATTATCAAGAAAATTTCCGTGCCCTCTGTGCTTCCGTGGCAGAAAAATTATTTCTAAACTTATTATGTAACACCCTGACGGTGAGAGTAGATCTCTCTCCCGAATGTTCGGGACTGTGCTTCATCCGATAGCTATCGGATCGAGATGACGAAACCTCCTTATCAAGAAAAGGCCGTGTTTTGGTTTTTTGGAAAGCAGTTGCAGAAGCTTTTGGGTCATTGTAGTCCCGCTCCCGCTTCTGCCAATTTGAAGGAAATTGGCATCTCGCTTTGATCGGGTTTAGGTGGCTAGGGCATTGCTACTGTCAGAAGTAAAATAAACCCGACCGACAGCGTTATCCCGACTTTTTCAGTCGGATTAAGCAAAGGGCGGGGCTGGCGCAACCGAAGTAATACGGATACTGCTTTTCAAATTATCAAGAAAATTTCCGTGCCCTCTGTGCTTCCGTGGCAGAAAAATTATTTCTAAACTCATTATGTTAACAACTGACGGTGCGGGTAGATCTCTCCATTTCACTGCGTTTCAGTCGAGATGACGATGCCTACTTATCAAAAAAGCATCCCTTTCGAGATGCCTTTCTAAACTTAAAAAGAAAAAATACGGTTGTTATACCAATTCCATTAAAGCTTCTTTGCTAAAGCCTTTCAATTCTTCTGTAAGGTTGTTTTTAATTTTCTCTACCCAGTTCGGATCTGCTAAAAGCGGACGGCCAACGGCTACTAAATCGAAATCACCGCGGTCCATTCTGCGTACCAGTTCATCTAACGAGCTAGGTTGTGAACTCTGACCTGCGAAAGCACCAAAGAAATCGCCGTCCAAACCAACTGAGCCCACTGAGATTGTGGCTTTTCCGGTTACTTTTTTAGCCCAACCTGCAAAATTTAAGTCAGAACCTTCAAATTCAGGCTCCCAGAAACGGCGTTGCGAACAATGAAAAATATCAATTCCGGCTTCGGCCAATGGCGTTAACCACTGTTCCATTTCCTGTTCGTTTTTGGCCAACTTGAAATCGTAGGCAGCAGGTTTAAATTGTGATAAGCGGATAATTAAGGCGAAATCTTCTCCAACCCTTTTACGTACTTCTTTAATTACTTCAACACCAAAACGGGTACGTTCAGCTAAGGTTTTACCGCCATAAATATCGGTACGGTTGTTTGTACCGTCCCAAAAGAACTGATCGATCAGGTATTGGTGCGCGCCATGTATTTCAACAGTGTCAAAACCCAGCGCTTTGGCATCTGCTGCCGCCTGACCAAAAGCCGCAATGGTATCTGCAATGGCTGCATCAGTCATCGGTACGCCGTTTTCGAAACCTGGTTTGTTTAAGCTTGATGGACCTTCAAAAGGTGTGCTTGGTAACCAGCCAGATGCGTGGTTATCCATAATGCCCTGGTGCCAGATCTGTGGTCCCATTTTACCGCCGGCCTGGTGCACACTTTTAATTACGTTCTCCCAGCCTGCCAAAGCTTCGGTACCGTAAAAATGTGGAATGTTAGGATCGGCAGAAGAAGATGGGCGGTTAATTACGGTTCCTTCTGATAAAATTAAACCTACTTCACCAGCCGCTCTTTTTGCGTAATAGCGAGCAACATCGGCTGTTGGCACGCCACCCGGAGAAAATGACCGCGTCATTGGGGCCATCACTATTCTGTTTTTGATATTTAATGTTTTAAGGCTAAAAGGCCTAAATAAACTATCTGTGTTCATATGTTTCTAAATTATAATTCGGTATTGATGATTTCGCTTAATTTTTCTAAGCCTTCTTTATTGCGTTTGTAATATGTCCATTGGCCTAAGCGCGTTGAACTGATTAAATCGGCGCGCTGTAAAATAGATAGGTATTCGGAAATGGTACTTTGTGATAAACCACTTTTAAGCTGAATCTGCCCAACGCAAACACCTACATTTTCAAAATCGGCATTGGGCTGCTCCGGAAAATGTAGCTCAGGCGCTTTTAACCAGCCTAAAATCTGTAAACGTGTTTTGTTCGAAAGGGCTTTGAATATTTCTACTTGATCCATGGCGTAAATGTATATCGACTTTTCCCGATATGCCAATTAAAAGATCAAAGTTTACAATTGGATGTAAAACTTAATGATGGATAAAAATAAAGTATGATACGGGCTGAAAGATCCTTCGCCTTGCTACCCATTTATAGATTACAATAGTTGCGTCGTCATCTCGACTGGAGCGAAACGGAATGGAGAGATCTTTGAAGCAAATCATTTAATTTAAAGATTTCTCCACTGCGGTCGAAATGACGATCTGGTGCGGATTGCGAGGTTGTTATGTATGTAAGGCTAATTCTAAAGATTCTTCGCTTTGCTCAGAATGACGAAGATATATGCAAGGGGCAAAAAACAGTCAAAAAGAACGGGGATAAATCATACCGACCTATCCCCGTCATCTAAATTAACGCTCTCATATATATAAACAACCAAAAAGGTGATTTATTATATTTGGTGTAAAATATTTTTTTATTTTTTTGCTGCCGGCTTTTTTGCTGCTGCTTTTGCTTTCTTTTCAGCTACTGGAGCCTCTTCGATTGCTTCTGCTTTTTTCTTTGCAGGTGCCTTAGCTTTTTTAACTTCTACTGCAGGTTCTTCAATTGCTTCAGCTTTCTTTTTAGCAGGTGCTTTTGCTTTTTTAACCTCGGCAGGCACTTCTTCAGCTACAGCTTCTTTCTTCTTGGCCGGAGCTTTCGCTTTTTTAACTTCGGTAACCGGTGCTTCAACAACAGGTTCTTCTTTAACCTCTACGGCTTTCGGCGCATGATCTTGTTGAAGATAGTTTGCCAGGATCTGTCGTAAATATACCTCTGGTTTCGGCATATTGATGATGGTTCCAGGTTCTTTATCCTGAGATTGTTTAATGTAAGCCGATTTAATTTTGCCCCAATCTTTAGAGTAAAGTCTGATAAACATCTCTACAAATTGTTCGTCTGTATATTTTTTAGGCAACCTACCCAGCACTGCCTGAATTTTTTCTTCTTTTTTATGTAATACCGCCATCGATTTTATTTTGTACAAAGATAGCCGAATTTTATCATTATCAGTTTTTTGCTTTTTTGAGCAAAATGGATGGTCTAGCAGATCAAATTTGGCGGCCTAAAGTGAGGTTGCCATTTCTGCTTCGACCAACTCGCTTTTTCTGTTTTTAACCAACCGTTCGCGATGTTTTAATCCCCAATCCCTTAGCTCATCAATTACTCTTTCAAGCGATTCACTATAAGGGGTAAGCTCGTAAGTTACGGTAACCGGAGTGGTAGAAAATACTTTCCGGATCACAAATTCATTTAATTCTAAATCTTTAAGTTCTTTCGATAATATTTTGGGTGTAATTTCTCCAAGTGATTTTTGGATCTCATTAAAACGCAGTGGTCCTTCTTGCAAAGAAATAATCAGCGGAAGTTTCCACTTACCATTTAACACATAGAGCGCGTCTTTTACCGCATTTAAACTTGCCGTACAGGTTTCTTTATTACGGTGTTCTTTTCTTGGTCCCATAATACAAAGGTATAAGCTTTCGTAAAGGATAGCACTATCCTTTGGGATACTATATCTTTTAGATAGTAAAGCTATCCAGATTTGACAGCAGTATAACAAACGGCTACTTTTTCCATCCTTTCTGCATCTTTTTATAAGCCTTTTTACTAATTTTTGATTTCTTTTTCGATCGTGATTTCCCTTTTTTCTTTCGGGCATTGATGTTATTAACAAGGGAGTTTTTAACACCCAACTTATTTTTTTTCTTGCCTTTTTTTTTGTCTTTCTTCTTTTTCCCTTTTTTCTTTTCTTTCGCCATAACTCAAGTATTTACTGATTAAATAACAGCAGACTGTACTTAAAAGTTCTGGCAAACCAATTGAGTTTTTTAACAAAGTAAATTGAGCCTTAAAGCAAAACTTTGCCTCGATTATCAGCCTACCTTTGATTCTATAAAATTTAGAAAAATGAAAAAAGTATGGTTTATAACAGGTAGTTCCCGTGGATTGGGACGTGACCTAACAGCACAAGTATTGGCAAAAGGCGATTTCGTTGCCGCAACAGCAAGAAATACAGCAGCTTTGAAAGATCTTATAGAAAAACACCCTGATCAGATTTTTCCGATCACTTTAGATGTTACCGATTACGACCAGGTGTATCTGGCAGTAGAATCGGCTGTAGCGCATTTTGGTAAAATAGATGTTTTGGTTAACAATGCCGGTTTTGGTATTGTTGGAGCAGCAGAAGCTTTTACTGAAGAACAAGTGCGCAGTCAGTTGGAAACAAATTTATATGCGCCGATCGAAATTACAAGAGCTGTATTGCCATTTATGCGCAAGCAACGTTCGGGCAGGATTCTTCAAATCAGCTCGATAGGCGGGCGGGTAGGTAATGCTGGAGTAAGTATTTACCAGGCTGCAAAGTTTGGGCTGAGTGGCTTTAGTGAATCCCTGGCAAAAGAGGTAGTGGATTTAGGGATTTATGTAACCTGTGTAGAACCTGGCGGTTTTCGTACCGATTGGGCTGGTGCCTCAATGTCGTATGCACCTCGCGTTGAAGGATATGAATCTACCGTAGAAAAACGCTCAGATTTTTTCCAAAGCGGTAACTTTATACCGATGGGCGACCCGCAAAAAGCAGCAAAAGCCATGCTGGCACTGGTAGAACACCCTGGGCCACCCGTACACCTGGTATTTGGAAGTGAAGCCATTGGAATGCTTAAACATGCAGATGCCACCAGAACTGCCGAAATGGAGAAATGGATGGATGTAAGTTTATCAACAGGCCATGATGAGGCTGAGAATTTTTTGAACACTGATCTCGGTAAATCTTTTACTAACAAATAGTTTCATTAATTCTCCAGCTTTCATAAGTATATTAACCACGGATGCACACAGATAAACACAGATTTTAGCAGTGTCATATCTTATCTGTGTGCATCCTTTTTATCTGTGGTTAAATGTTAAATCCATAAATTTGAATAAGATGTCAAATCAAGAGAAACGCCCCAAGATCCTATATTCGTGTTATGCCCAAAAAAGCAGCGAGGGCGAACAGTTTATTCCTAATCATTCTTTGGGGCTGGTTATTGCTGGAACTTCTGAGATTTTTATCGGTGGAGAAAAATTCGTGTTTTCTGATGGTGATTTTCGCTTTTTCAGGCGGAATCAATTGGCCCGGTACACCAAATACCCCCCAGCGGGCGGAGAGTTTAAATCCATCAGCATTAATATCGATCAGGATATTCTGCATAGCATCAGCAATGAATATGATCTGCACATGCAAAAGCCGAATCACGATATTAAAGGTCTGGTGTTAGAAGCCAATAGCCTTTTGAAGAATTATATCGATTCGATATGGCCATATTTAGACGGAAATAACGAATTTAATCAGGCTTTGATCGATTTAAAAGTTAAAGAGGCGGTAATGATCTTACTACAGACTAACCCAATATTAAAAGATGTGCTTTTCGATTTTTCGGAACCTGGAAAAATTGATCTGGAAGCCTATATGAATGCCAATTATAAGTTCAATGTAGATATTAACCGTTTTGCTTATTTAACAGGCAGGAGTTTGGCCACATTTAAAAGGGATTTTGAGAAGATTTTTAACCTTTCGCCCAACCGTTGGTTGCAGAAAAAGCGCTTGAATGATGCCTATTACCTCTTAACCGAAAAAGGCTGGAAATCATCGGATGTGTACCTCGAAGTTGGTTTTAAAGACCTGTCGCATTTTTCATTCGCCTTTAAAAAAGCTTATGGCATGGCGCCATCAAGGGTAGGTGTTTAGTTATGCCGCTTTCAAAATATAAAAGCCCTGCATTTAGCAGGGCTTTTAAAAAAAAATAGTTATTAAACTTTTTTTGGAGGAAGGTCGAAGGCTATTGCCTCATGCTCAAAATGGCCGTTATGTGCACCATCGCAAAAAGGCTTGTTTTTTGATAAACCACAACGGCAGATCGAAAGTACTTCTCTGCCCTGTAAGCCATATGTGTTCCCGTTTCTATCTACAATTTCGAAATCGCCCTCAATTTTAACAGAGCCGTTATTGTTAATGGTAAGTTTTGTTTTAGACATGTATGTGTTAGTTTAGTGCAAAACTAAAGCATTGAAATGGTAATTTCTGAACGGTTTTCTATTTAGAAACATTCTCTCTTTGATTTAAGCCTCTTTTTTAATCACGTAGGCAATCATCTCTGTCCTGATCTCGAAACCCAATTTATGATAAAGTTTAATGGCGCCTTCATTATCATTTCTAACATGTAAAAACGGTATTTCCGAACGGAGCAATATTCTTTTGATCTGTTCTTGTAAAATCTTAAAAGCATAACCTTTGCCTAAATGATCGGGATGGGTGCAGACTGCACTTACTTCACGGTAAGGGCTGGGATGGAACCGGTGTCCGGCCATAGCTGCCAATTTCCCATTAACAAATATACCTGTGTAATTACTAAGCTCGATGGTTTTGGCCAGAAAAGGCCCTGGTTTAGTTAATTCCACAAGATCTATCATTTCTGTAACGTGTTCCAGACTAAGGTCTGTTATTCCAGTTGCATTCTGCTGCTGGTATTTCCTTGCTGCGAAAAACAAATTGAAACATATCGATATGCGTTAACAATTTCCACTTCTGAGGTATTTCGACAGGTGTTTTTGAGAAAAATACAAAAAGGCTTTCTGCAGGACTGATCTGATAAAGGGTGTTTAGATTTTCCTGCGAATTATCTCTTAAGCCGGCAAATGCTGTGATATCTTCGATATAATATTTTACCTCTTCAAGGCCTGTTGCAATATGGCTATGTCCGGATGTTAAGGCATAATAAATTGGATTATCCAATACGTGTTCCATCCGGCAAAGATATTAAATGCTAAATTACGGGGAGGGTAAATTTTATATGGATTAACTCAAAGCACTCATAACTATTGGTTTAAAAAAGTTTCCACCAGGTGTGCCGTAATTTCAATTGTTTTGTCGCTTGCATCCGGATTAAGGTTTTCGCCGATCATGGCGCCATGCATACCAGGTAAAATAACCAATTGCGCATTTGCAATCAATCTCGACATTTTAACCACATGTTCTGGCTTGATCACATCTTTATCTGCCACCATTAAAAGCGTATCGGCGGTAATTCCCTTCAGATCTTCATCGCTGAGGTCGACAAAATCAAGCATGCGCTGTTTATCTTTTTCGAACATCGTCTGCAGTGCGTTTTGATCTGGGTTTACTGCTAAAAAAGCTGTTTTAAGTGGTTCGGGCATATGGTTGATGGTTGCATCTCCAAAGCCATTGTAAAAGCCATCAATTAAACCTTCCCGTTGATAATTGGCTGAAATGACGATGATTTTATTCACTATAGCAGGATGGTGTGCTGCAATATGCAAGGTTGTTGTTCCGCCGTTGCTGAAACCTAGAAAATTGGCTTTTGTTATTTTTAGCTGACCTAATAAAGTGATCACATCCCTTGCATCCTGCTCAAAAGATTCTTGCTGATCCCGATCACTGGTACGCCCGTGTGCCTGAAGTTCGACAGCGATCACCTGACCAGATTTTGCCAAAAAAGGAATAAGTCTGCCGAATGAAGATTGAATGGTGGAACCGCCGCCATGTATCAATACTAACGGAATTTCTCCCTCCCCGTAAATTTCATAATACATGTTAATGCCATTTACCTTTTCATATCCTGCTTTTTTATATGTTTCCATCGGTCTCGGTTTAAAATTTGCTATACAAATCTAAATAAGCTAACGGAAAATAAGGTGCTGATAACAGACAAATTTAGGGTGGTTTGAGCCATTTGGAATATTAGAGCCTGTTTAAATTTGATCCAATTATTTTATTTATCTAACATTTTTGTCACCCTGAGGGATAATTTATTTCATAAAGATCCTTATAAATGACGCATATCTTTTTTGCCCAGAGGCTCATCTTTGCCTCGGCTCACCGCCGCCGAAAGGCTCTTTCTTTTTGGCATCAAAAAGAAACAAAAAATGCCGGCTGAAAATTTTTCTTTTGAAGGCCGTTGTTCGGCCAGAACAGTGCAACCCGAAAAATTTGTTAGGCCGGATTTAAGTAGAACGGGGATATAGTGCTATGGCCCAGCTGGATGGAAATTAAAAAGTCGTTAAAATATTGATTAATAATTATTTGCAAGATAATGTCAATGGTAGAGGTTAGAATTTTTCAAATACATCGGAGTGTTGATGACAGGTTTTGGCAGTTCGTCATTCCCAACTCGATTGGGAACCACGGAGTGCTCATGAATACCTCTGAAAAAAGGAAAACTTATGAATAATCGTAATGCAAACGCTTTAAGATTCCCGCCTGCGCGGGAAAGACGACCACTCTTTTAATCCGTCATTGATAGCAGAGTCGATTGCTTTTAATATATCGAAAAACGGGTCTTCGACTACGCTCAGTGTGACATACTAATAATTTATAATAAAATTAAACAGGCGCTTACTTCTTAAGCTTTTTTACCTTTTTGATATAAGCGCCTAGAAATTGATCGATACCTGTTGCTGCATATCCTAATAGCCTGGAGTTTTCGCCCAGCTCGGAAGAAACTATCGTTGTTTTTTCTCTGATTTGGGTCATGCAGTAAGTGTTTATTGCCTGTTGCATGGGTAATGTGATGTATTGCTTGGCCCCTGCAATTTTGCCGCTTAAAATAATCAGTTCGGGATTGAACAACTGGATCAGAACAGCTATTCCTTTGCCCATATGAGTGCCAACATTAGAGAGCAGCTGAATGGCGTATTGATCACCTTTATTTGCTGCCTTAATAATCAGGGCGGGTTCAATTCTTTCCAGTTCTTCGTTCGAGAGGTTGGTAAGCATAGAGTTTTTGCCCAATAAAATACCTTCTTTTGCCATTTCTGACAGCGCGTTTCCAGATGCAACGGTTTCGAGGCAGCCGTGTTTTCCGCAGTAACAGAGTGCGCCATTCTCCACAAAAGGCATATGGCCCAGTTCGCCTGAGAAACCACAGTTGCCTTGCCTCAATTTTCCGTCCATTATAATGCCTAAACCCACACCCCAATCCATTAACAATACGAGTACATTCTTTTTGCCCTTAGCCATTCCGTGCGTAAATTCTGCCATTGATGAACCATTCACATCATTTTGGATCACTACAGGGATATTTAACATTTTTTCAAATGCAGCTGTTAAAGGGATGTTTTCATCATCGCTTAAGAAATAACTGTAATTTTCTCCCTTTTCAGCATCAATTAAGCCAGGCATGCCAACACTACAGCCAATAAACTGCCTATGCTCAATGCCTGCAGATTTTAAGATATCCTCCAAATGTGTATGTAAAATATTGAAAAAATCAGTCCTGCTTTTTGAAATGGGTACCATAACCGTTTTAACATCCAGCACAAAATTATAATTGTTGTCAATAATGGCTATTCGGGTATGAAATAACTCGATGTCTATGCAGAGAATCAGAACCTTTTTATCTTTTAAACGATAAAGGTCGGGTTTTCGCCCGCCAATAGATAAACCATAACCCTTCTTTTCTACCCAGCCTTCATCAATCAGGCTAAGCAGAAGTTTTAGAATACTCGGCGTACTCATTTCCATAATTTCACATAAAGTAGAAACTGAAGATGCCCCTAAATTAAAAAGGTATTTTATGAGCTTGTGTTTTTGGATCGACTGCTTATCGTTAGTGTCTGACGTTAGGTTATTTAATAGATTAAGATTCATGTTGTTAATTGTACTATTTTGATAAATATAGATAACTTCTATTAAAAATTTATTAAAGTTTTTTTAATACGTAAAGAAATCAACGATGTTTTGTCTTTATAATAATTTCTTATTAACATTAACCTTATAATTTTAATCTAACCAGATCGATAAATCCTATGCTCCAGCATCCTAATGCTTTTGGAACCAAACTATCATATCAGTTTTTACAACACCAAGAAACAAATGAAAACTAAAGAAGAACCACAAAATGAACAAAACACCAGACGCGATTTTATCAAAAAATCTGCAATCGGTCTGGCAGCATTTACTATTGTCCCGAGGTATGTATTGGGCGGACAAGGATATCTTGCCCCAAGCGATAAACTAACCAAAGCCGTAATCGGTGTTGGAGGAATGGGTAGAGGCCATTTTGGCTACGAAGGTACTCAGGTAGTCGCCATATGTGATGTTGATCAAAACCACCTTAAACAAGCGGCATCAATGTTGGATAAAGGTGTAAAAACATTTAGTGATTATCGAGAACTGATACAATTGCCTGAGGTAGATATTGTACACATTGCTACCCCGCCGCACTGGCATGGTATAATGGCTGTAGATGCTGCCAATGCAGGAAAAGATATTTGGTGCGAAAAACCAATGACACATACCATAGGGGAGGGCAAAAGGGTGGTTGAGGCGGTAAAACAGCATGGTAGGATGTTTAGGTTAAATACCTGGTTTAGGTTTAAAGATACCTTTTACGGAATGGGCACTACTGTAAAACCGATCAAAAAACTGGTAGATAGTGGTATGTTGGGCTGGCCATTAAAAGTAACCGTAAGTAAACATACTGGCTACGACTGGAAATTTTACTGGGTGGGCAAAGATCATTTAGAACCTCAGCCCGTACCGCCAGAATTAGATTATAATGCATGGTTAGGCCCTGCACCATATAAGCCTTACAATGCCCATCGTGTTCACCAGACTTTTAGGGGTTATTGGGATTATGATGGTGGTGGATTAAGTGATATGGGACAACATTATATCGACCCGATTCAATACTTTTTAGGTAAGGATGATACCAACCCAATTTCTGTAGAGGTTGATGCTCCACAACAACATACTGATGCAGTAGGCATTTGGCGCAGGATTACCTATACTTATGCCGATGGCTGCCAGATTATTTTAGACGGTGAAGGTAAAGATACCAATGTACCTTATATAGAAGGGCCAAAAGGTAAATTGTATCCGGGTTTTAAATCGGATATTCCTGATCTGGAACGTAAACTGGCGCAATTCCCTGATCCTGATCCTGAAATTGTTGAATTTTCGGAATCGGTGAGGACGAGGAAAAAGTTCGCTTTAAATGAAGAGAACGGACACCGTTCATGCAACATTGTAAATATTGGTTTGGCTGCCTTAAGATTGGGAAGATCGTTAAAATTCGACCCGGTTAAGCAAGAATTCGTAGATGATGAGGCTGCTAACAGATTGATTAATCCCGTAATGCGTGCACCATTTTCTATTTAAAACATCTCAAATACAAACCATCATGAACAAAAAAATATTATTGGTGCTGTTGGCCATTGTAATGCTTTCCAATGCATTATTTACGGTAACGGCCCTGGCTCAAGATAAAAAAGACGAGAGAACCACCACCACGCGTATTGCCGATTTATTGGCACAGCTACCAGCCAGAAATGCTGCCCAGCTAGAACGCAATATGAAAGAAGTGGCCGATTTAGGTGAAGAAGGTTACGCAGCCTTAATTAGTGGTTTAACCGCTTCTGAAAAGGGAAACAACGCCCTTATTGAGTATGCAGTAGGTGGTTTTACTGCTTATGCTACCAAAACTGGTCTACAGAACTTAAGGAGTATGGCCATCAACGCCTATTGCAAAGCGTTACCCAAACTAACCGATAAACAGAACAAAGCATTTATCATCAGTCAGTTCGATTTAGTAGGAAATGATGCTGCAGTAGCCTGTTTAACAGATTACCTTACTGACGAACAATTGGCTGACGAGGCATCGAGAGCACTGGCCAAAATTGGTACTGCCTCTGCTACAAATGCATTGATTAGTGGCTTGAGTAAAGCAAACGGCAAAGCAAAAATTGCCATTGTAGAAGCATTGGGCCATACCAATGCTAAAGCAGCAGCTACAGCTATTGCGCCATTAGCTACTGGAACAGATAAAGCATTAACCAAGGTAAGTTTGTATGCCTTGGCCAATATTGGCGATGCATCTGCAAAAGAAATTCTGGTAAAAGCTGCTGAACAAGCGGGTTATAAATACGACCAAACCAATGCGGTTGCCGCTTTATTGGTTTACGCCCAGAAAAACATAGCAACAGATAAAACCGGAGTAGAAACAATAGCCAAAACAATATTGGAAAAGGCAACGGCTGACGATCAGGTAAACGAACGTACTGCGGCCTTAAAATTACTTTCGGCAACACAAACCGATCAACAGGCCTTGCTAGCTGCAATGGCAGATAAACAGTTCGAATTTCGTGCGGCTGCGGTTAAATTTGCTGCTGATGGTGTAAATGATACCAACAGCGCAGCTTGGGTAAGCCAGTTAAAAAAGGTTGATGCCCCAACTCAGGTTTCTATTTTAGACATGCTGGGCAATAGTAAAGCAAAATCTGCATTGCCAGCTGTACTCAAACTAATTAAAAGCGACGATGAACAGGTAAAACTGGCGGCAATAAACACCGCTGTAAAACTTGGACAGGATGCGGTTATAGACGACCTGTTGAAGTTAATGGGCAAAGGAGATACAGCAGATATTGCAGGTATTTCTAATGGTATTTTAAGAATAAAAGGCGAAAGTGTAGCCACTAAAGTTGGCGCTTATCTTCAGAAAGCTAAACCAGAAGTACAGGTTGCCTTAATTAATATTTTAGCTGCCCGTGCAGCAACAAGCCAAACGGAAGTTATTTATACTGCATTAAACAGTAAAAAACCTGAAGTACGAAAAGCAGCATACCTTTCATTACAACATGTAGCAGTAGCTGAAAATAAAGCACAATTATTTGATCTTTTAAATAAAACCAACGATGCCGGCGAACTTACTGCTGTACAGGATGCCATTATTGCTTCGGTAAAAGGATCAACAGATAAAGTGGCGCAAACCAATGCCATTCTTCAGCAAATGAGCAATACGCCTGCTGATAAGAAATTGTTGTTTTATAAAGTGCTGGGCAGTTTAGGTGGCCAGCAATCGTTAAAATCGGTGTCAGAAGCTTATGCCACAGGTGATGATGCCACTAAAAAAGCTGCAATTGAGGCACTTTCTTCATGGTCGGATGCAGGCTCAACGGATGCATTGATCAGCATTGCGCGTACCACCACCAATCCAGACTTTTTGAACCAGGCGATTGTGGGTTACCTAACTTTGGTAAGGAATACAAAGTATCCAGCTGAGCAACGCTTACTATTGTTGCGCAATGCGATGGCAGTGGCTAAAACACCAGCACAACAACAGCAGATTCTTAAAGATACCGAACAGGCCAAATGTTTTAATGCGATTGTATTTGCGGGTCAGTATTTAGATAATGCTACTTTACAACAGGCTGCGGCAAACGCGGTGATGAATATTACCATGGCCGGAACTTACAATGGCGATATTGTAAAAGGCTTGTTAAATAAAACCATTGCCGTAATTACCGGAGGTGATGCCGGTTATCAGAAAGAAGGTATGCGGAAGTATATTTCTGAGATGAAAGCTGGCGAAGGCTTTGTTCAGGTTTTTAACGGCAAAGATTTATCCGGCTGGAAAGGGTTAGTGGCCGATCCGATCAAAAGATCAAAAATGGATGAAAAAACCTTAGCCGAAGCGCAAACCAAAGCTGATGCCGAAGCAAAGGAAAGCTGGAAAGTGATCGACGGCGAACTACAGTTTCAAAGTCATGGCAATAACCTTGCTACCGTTAAAAAATATGGCGATTTTGAAATGTTGGTAGACTGGAAAATCATCGACGATAAAAAAGGAGAAGGTGATGCGGGTATTTACCTGCGCGGTACGCCACAGGTGCAGATCTGGGATCTTGCCCGTACAAAAGTGGGTGCCCAGGTTGGTTCTGGTGGTTTGTACAACAATCAAACGAACGAAAGTAAACCGCTTAAAGTTGCCGATAACAAGTTAGATGAATGGAATACATTCAGAATCTTAATGAAAGGCGACCGTGTTACCGTTTATCTGAACGGACAATTGGTGACCGATAATGTGATTTTGGAGAATTATTGGGACAGAAGTTTGCCGATTTTTGCAGAAGAGCAGATCGAATTGCAGGCACATGGGTCGCCGGTAGCTTATCGCGATATCTATATCAAAGAAATTCCTCGTCCAAAACCTTTTGAGCTGAGTGCGCAAGAGAAAAAAGAGGGCTACAAAGTATTGTTTGATGGCACCAATATGCACAGCTGGACAGGTAATACTACTGATTATGTTATCGAAGATGGAAACATCGCTATCCGACCAAAACCAGGTAAAGGATCAGGCGGTAACTTATTCACTAAAGAACAATTCAGCGATTTTGTTTACCGTTTCGAATTTCAGCTCACTCCAGGCGCAAACAACGGTTTAGGGATCAGAGCTCCTTTAGAAGGTGATGCTGCTTATACTGGTATGGAACTGCAGATACTGGATAACGATGCACCGATTTATAAAGACCTGAAAGCGTACCAGTACCATGGTTCGGTTTATGGCACTATCGCTGCAAAAAGAGGGTTTCTAAAGCCTACAGGAGAGTGGAACTATGAAGAAGTGATTGTCAAAGGATCGAAAATTAAAGTGATCTTAAACGGTACGGTAATTTTAGATGGCGATATCGAACCATTTAAGAAAAATGGCACACCAGATCATAAAGAACATCCGGGCTTATTACGTGAAAGTGGACATATCGGTTTCTTAGGTCATGGTTCTCCCGTTCAGTTCCGCAACATCAGGATTAAAGATCTGAGCAAGAAAGAGCCAGCTCAAAAAGAAACTAATACAAAAGTTACAGGTAAAAAGAAATAAGTTAAATTTAGCATTATAACAGGTTAAATAATGATAGAAGATAAGGCAAATTCGAAAACAGAAAATTCGAGAAGAAACTTTATTAAAACAACAGCACTTGCTGCCGCTGGATTTATGATTGTACCCCGCCATGTGTTGGGTGGACCAGGTTTTCTGGCGCCAAGCGATCGTTTGCAATTGGCTGGAATAGGTGCAGGTGGAAAAGGAGAGGGCGATATCGCCAGTATTGTTAGGGGAGGAAAAACAGATGTTGCTTTTTTATGCGATGTAGATGATAGAAGAGCAGCAAATTCTCTGAAAAACTTCCCAAAGGCAAAATATTATAAAGATTATCGTGAGTTATTGGATAAAGAAGGCAAAAACATTGATGCCGTAACGGTATCTACACCCGATCATACCCACGCGCAAATTGCCATGGCAGCCATGCAATTGGGCAAACACGTGTATGTGCAAAAGCCTTTAACGCACGATATTTACGAAGCCAGGATGTTAACCGAAGCTGCAAACCGCTATAAAGTGGTTACGCAAATGGGTAATCAGGGTGCTTCGGGCGATGGCGTAAGAAGACTTCAGGAATGGTACGATGCAGGCAGGATAGGTAAAGTTCATACGGTTTACTGTTGGACTAACAGACCAGTATGGCCGCAGGGAATTTCGTGGCCAAGTGGAAAAGCCGAAATACCGAAAGAACTCGATTGGGATTTGTGGTTAGGCAGTGCTCCGTATAAAGAATATGTAAATAAACTGGTTCCCTTCAACTGGAGGGGATGGTGGGATTACGGCACCGGTGCCATTGGCGATATGGGCTGTCACTTAGTAGAGCCTCCTTTTAGGGTGTTAGGTCTGGATACTCCAATCAGCGTAGAATGCAGCGTAGGCAGTGTATATGTTGATGAATTTAAACGTGCCTATTTGCCAGAAAGCTGTCCGCCATCTAGCCACGTCATTTTGACTTTCGCTAAAACGCCAAAAACCAAACACGAGGTTCAGGTGCATTGGATGGATGGAGGCATTAAGCCAGAACGTCCGGAAGAATTGGGACCTAATGAAAGTTTCGGCGATAATGGTGTGCTTTTTATTGGCACAAAAGGTAAGATGATCTGTGAAACCTATGGCAAAAATCCAAAATTATTGCCACTCTCGCGCAACGAATCAGATAGAACGAAAATTACTATTCCGCGTATCGCTAATCAGGAAGAAGGCCATTATACTCAATTTGCCGAAGCCGCTATTGCTGGTTATGGAAAGATGGAACTAAGTTCGCCATTCGAAATTGCCGGACCACTTACCGAAACTTTATTAATTGCCAACCTGGCCATTAGGGGAACAGATGTGCAGCGCAGAGATGCAGCAGGTAAAATCAGTTACCCAGGCAGAGATATCAAAATGCTTTGGGATAAAGTAAATATGAAGGTGACTAATTTTGACGAGGTAAACCAATTTGTGAAACGCGAATACCGTAAAGGCTGGACGTTGGGCGTTTAAGATTTAGTATGTCGACAAAAAATAAGAATTTAAAGGTATTAGTAGTAGGCTGTGGCAATATGGGTGCTTCCCATGCCACAGCTTATCACACCTTGCCCGGTTTTGAAATCTGCGGATTGGTTTCTACCGGTAAAAGCAAAGAAAAACTTAACGAAAAATTAGGTGGACAATATGATCTGTATACTGATTTTTACGAGGCACTTGAAATAACCAAACCAGATGCCGTTTGCATTTCTACTTATCCCGATACACACGAAGCTTATGCCATAAAATCTTTCGAAAATGGTTGCCACGTGTTTATCGAAAAACCATTGGCCGATAGCGTAGAAGGCGCAATAAAGGTGGCAAAAGCTGCTAAAAAAGCGAATAAAAAGTTATTGGTTGGGTATATCCTCCGCTATCATCCTTCATGGGAGAAATTTACAGCGCTGGCCCAGGAAATGGGAGAACCTTTGGTGATGCGCATGAACCTGAACCAACAGAGCCACGGGCCTAAATGGACGGTGCACCGTAACCTGATGAAAAGTTTAAGCCCCATTGTCGATTGCGCTGTGCATTATATCGATATTATGTGCCAAATGACCCGATCGAAGCCTGTACAGGTGAGTGCCATTGGTGCCAGGCTTACTGACGATATCCCGGAGTGGAATTACAATTACGGGCAGCTACAGATCCGTTTCGAAGACGGTTCCATTGGTTGGTATGAAGCTGGCTGGGGCCCGATGGTGAGCGATAATGCTTTTTTTATTAAAGATGTTTTTGGTCCGAAGGGATCAGTATCTATTATGGCCAAAAAAGCAGGTGCAGCCGGTAACTCTGATAATATTGATGCGCATACCAAAACCGAATCGATTAAAATACATCATGCCGATTTAAATGCAAATGATGAGTTCAGCAAAGCCGATGAATGGGTAGACCTTACCGATGAGCCCGATCATCAGGAACTGTGCAACCGCGAGCAACATTATTTCTTAAAAGCCATTAGCGAAGATATAGATTTAACAAATGCGACTAATGATGCTGTAAACAGCTTAAGAATTGCTTTTGCCTGCGATGAATCGGTAAAAACCGGTGAAATGATCCGGTTGGATTAAAATTATTTCTTGTCATTTCGGTTGCTGTGGTCGTCCTGCTTTTCTGTTTCGTTTGCCTAAAGAATAGTCTTCAATAAACTGTTTTCCAGGTTCTGGTACTATTTCTTTGCAAAACGTCATCAACGTTTACAAAAATTTCTATAATTTTAGCTGTGAGTATGGATGTTAAATTTTTTTAATAAACTGATTTACAGTTATTTGAAAAATAATGCGCTTTGCTCTCTTTTTGTATACGTTTCTTATCCCTTACTCCTGTTAAAATAATGAAAACAAGACTAATACTACTTGTATTAAGTAGTATACTGGCAGCACACATTACGGCTTCTGGGCAAACAATTGCCAAACATCGTCTCATTGCCATTACAGATATCGGAAATGAGCCTGATGATTTTATGTCGATGGTCCGGTTAATGCTATACTCAAATCAAATCGACATTGAAGGGCTCATCGCTTCAACATCCATTCATCAATCAAAAAAGGTTAGCCCAGAACTCATTGAAAAAGTCATTCGTAATTATGAGACGGTGCAATCAAATCTACTAAAACATGAACCCGGATTTCCGACAGCACAAAAATTATTAAGTCTGGTAAAAAAAGGCCTTCCGGTTTATGGGATGGAGGGCGTAGGAAAAGGCAAAGATTCGGAAGGTTCAGACTGGGTTATCAGGATGCTTGAAAAGGATGACAGCCGCCCTTTATGGGTGACTGTTTGGGGAGGCCCGAATATACTGGCACAAGCACTCTGGAAAATGAGGGCGACTAAAAGCGAAGGGGAAGCAAAAAGGTTAATAAGCAAGCTCAGGGTATACACGATTTCGGATCAGGATAATTCTGGGCCATGGATACGCAAGAATTTCCCCTACCTATTCTACATCGCAAGCCCGGGAAATTATTATACAGCTACATGGTCAGCCATCTTAAGCGTATTTCCTGGTGCCAACAACGAAGTCGTGAGCAATGATTGGCTTACGCGAAATATCCAGCAGGGGCATGGGCCGCTAGGGGCAATCTATCCTGATGTGTCTTTTGGCATGGAAGGTGATACGCCGTCCTGGCTCTCGCTGATTCCCAATGGACTGAACAACCCGGAGCATCCTAATTGGGGAGGTTGGGGCGGACGTTACGAATTTTACAAACCACCCTTTGACCCCAAGGTAAAATGGATTGTTCCGCTGGAAGAAGAGACCAGACCGTTTTGGACAAATGCCGAAGACGAGTATACACCTTGGGTGCCGGGCAAATGGGGGAGTGCCATTGTAAAAGACACAGTTACATACAAAAACAACCATGTAACGATTTGGAGATGGAGAGCAGAAATCCAGAATGATTTTGCGGCAAGAATGGCCTGGTGCAATACGGATTATAAAGCCGCCAATCACCCACCGGTTGTAAAACTCAACATGCCTGAACAGCTCAGGGTAAAATCCGGCGAGACATTTAGTCTTGATGGTAGTGAATCCTATGACCCTGATGGAGATGCGCTGAGTTTTCAGTGGTTTCAATACAGGGAATCAGGAACCTTGCCTAATACAATAGCCGTCACTCCGGCAGAAAACATGTCTGTTATTCCAGAATTAAAAGCGCCAGAGGTAAGTAGTCTCCAAACTACTCACTTCATTTTGAAGGTTACCGATAAAGGAACACCCCGGCTAAGCCGATATAAAAGAGTAATTCTAACCATTCTTCCAAAGTAATGAACGATAAAGACAGGGCGTTTTTACTTAAGAATTGTGTTTTTTATTCGAATGTTGAACCAATATAATATATCAGGCAAGATAAAACCTAAATCAAAACGGTTTAGACTTTAAATCTTGTTGGTATTTTTTCTTGTTTACAAAAATTCATATTCAACTATATCAATAAAATATACGCAGCTGACACCTAGGGCGTATCGCGATAAATTCAATCTATTTGAAAGAGGATAGCAAATTGGTGCAAGGAAAAATATGGAAAAACTATTAGGAGATTCTCCGCTGACCCTTAAACTAGTTTAAGTATATTTCTTAATATTGTTTATTGGTCAAATTAAGGGTTTTGGGCTAATTTTGCCCTTACTATAAACGTGAAGTAGAGTGCCCAAACAAACTGTGTAGGGCGGACAGTAGGCCGTTAGGACATTCTCTAACTGTGTCGTGAAATATTATTATCATTAACTTGTTATCTCTAAAAGAAAGCCTATGAAAGCGGCAGTACTGTACCAACCCGGCGGACCAGAAAATTTCGTCATAGAAGAAAGGGCGATACCTACACCTAATGCTGGGCAGGTATCAGTAAGGGTCAGGGCATTTGGACTAAACAGATCGGAATTGATGACCCGTAAAGGTTTTTCGCCGGATGTTAAGTTTCCCAGGGTGCTTGGAATTGAATTGGTTGGCGAGGTTGAGATCGATCCCTCGGGTGCATTTCAACGCGGACAAAAAGTTGCTGCATATATGGGCGGTATGGGCAGGGAGTATGATGGCAGCTATAGTGAATATACAGTAGTTCCAAAATCAATTCTTTGCTCTTTTGAAAGCCACCTCCCTTGGGAGCAGCTCGGAGCGCTGCCTGAAATGTTTCAGACGGTTTATGGGTCGCTGCATCTTTCATTGAAAATTAAGAAAGGACAGACTTTGCTGATCAGAGGTGGAACATCTTCCATCGGAATGCTAGCCATCCAACTAGCCAGAAGCAGTGGAGTAACCGTTATCGCTACAACAAGGAGCGTGAGAAAAAGACAGTATTTATTACAGAATGGCGCTGATGAAGTCCTTATTGACGACGGAAAGTTGTCGGACATGGTAAAACAGGTTTCGCCAAACGGGGTCGATAAGATATTGGAACTTATAGGCACGTCAACATTGAAAGATTCACTGCAATGCGCTGCACCAGGTGGTACTGTTTGTATGACCGGCATGCTTTCAGAACAATGGTCGATTGCTGATTTTGCTCCAATGGATTATATCCCGGCAACGATCCATCTGACAGTTTATGATAGTGGACAGATCAGAGTAGGCAATGAACACTTCCATGAATTTATCAGAGATATTGAAGCTGGTAACATCAGGGTAGCTATTGGCCACACATTTACGCTTGATGAAATTGCCTCGGCTCATAGGTTTATGGAAAGCAACAAGGCCGGTGGAAAGATCGTTGTCATTACCTGATAAAAACCCTAAGATTTTAATAGAGTGACATGCGTAAAAGGATATTAATTGATAACTATGCTCCCGTTTCATCCAATGCATCAACATATCTGTTACCGAATCACTGAATATCTTTTTCCTGGTATTAAAATACATCAGCAAATCGGTTATCCTGCTTTTATATTGTTGGCCGATAAACAACGCCAATACAGCCCGAACTAAGTATTGTAGTACTCGATAAAATCAAATCCTGAGATTGCGCGAGAGCAGAAAATAATGGCAAGCCTTTACCTAAAACTACTGGATGGATCAACAACTTATATTCATCCACCAATCCAGTCGCAATAAGACTTTGGTTAAAACTTGCTCCTCCATGGGCTAAGATTGGCTTTCCAGGCTGTTGTTTCAACTGCGTAATTTCGTCAACAAGGTCACCATTGGCAACAATTGCATTTTGCCATGAATCCAAAGAGTGAAGTAAAACAGGATTACTTTTTGGATGACTATGATCTTGAAGACGAATGGAATCTTTCAAGGCTTGTGTAGTGTTCTCTTCTTTAAACTTCAGATCGATTCTTTTTTTTGAAAAAACAACCTTGGGTATTTTATTCATTGGCAAAGCAAAAGACTCTTTAGCATATGGCCAATAAGAAGCCATATCGTAAAAAGTTTTGCTACCCATAATGTGGGTATCAGCGTCCCATAATAATGCCAAAATCCACGCAGTGGTAACATCATCGCTGCTCCTCAATAGCCATTCGATTTCACCGTTGGGTCCCCCAACAAAGCCATCGAGAGACATTGACATTTTTAAAACAAGTTTTCTCATCATATTTATGAATAAATAAATCAAAAATATTCAAATAAGGAATTACATAACCAGTATGTTTACGACAATATGTGTAGGCATTTGTGACAATAGGATTGAAATTTTTCATAAGTGTTTTTGTTTTTTGATTCCTGTGTACCCCAGCACATGAAAAAAGCGCTGATTCAGTTGTAGTTAACTGTTTTTCAGCGCTTTCTAGTAGCGAGGATGGGGATTTGTTCCAACTCACATGAAGGATTTCAAGTTTAGATAACCTTTAATTACATTCTAATAGTTCAATGCTATTCTAATAGCTTCTTCAACCGGACTATAATGCGATAAACCTGTAAGGTTAAATTCACTTTTATTCAAAAGTGGTGGCTGTGCCATAAATTTAGGTTCCCTACCACGGTGCATCTGTGCAGCATGAGCCAGAAATGGATGACAAAGATATACTGTACCTGCTTTTCCGACAGCCAATGCTTCTTCCTTTTTGGGAAGTGATGATAACCCTGCAGTTAGTTCCATAAAAGTAAGTCCGGCATTGCCTTTTGGTTTCAATAATTTGGCGACTTCTATATGAGAGCCCTTTAGAATTTTTGTCGGTGCATCAAGCTCAGTCACATCGGAGAATAAAAAGAGCATAAGTAAAGCTCGCCCTTTCGAGTTAATGTTAATACGCCAGTTAAAGTAGTCATTAGGATTTTCACCTGGAAAACCTGCATCCACATGCCAACCTGAGTCTCCTGAATCAACATGTGATGGGAAACGAACGGGGAAAGTTCCCATACTCATGCACGGAAGCCATTTACCTTTTCCAACCAATTGATCGAATGCGCCATAAAGGGTTGGATTATTAGCAGCTTTTATGAATGGTTCCTCGACATACATGCCGAGCCACACGACTGGCTGTGTCCAAGAAAAGCTATCATTTGGGTCGCTTGGGATATCTTTCCAAGTATATTTCTTGCTTCGCTAGCAAGATCCGCAGAAAAGACATTGTCTATACGGATAAAACCATCCTTAATAAATGATTGTATTTGTTGTAGATTTAAGATGTTATGCATAATATTATAATATAAATTTTGGACATAGAATAGTCAAGACCCGTTTAGGGACATTGACTTTTTCGCTGGAAAATCTTATTATAACATTACGGTCATTCTCATAGCACAAAACTAAATAATTCGCTTGAAATTGTCTTCACTATTGTCAGTTTTTAGTAATGCTTCATTTGATATCAGTTTATCATACTGCGATTTAATGAATATTAAAAAGGTATCGAAACTACCGCTCTGGGGGTGATTGAGAGTTGAACTCTGGAAAACTTATTAATTAATTGATTTTTAGTGTTTTGATGAATTATTGCAAATTTAAGCTGTTTAAAAACACAACCTATTTTAACGCAAAAACCGCTAATAACTTGATTATTAGCGGTTTTTGTAATTGATGTAGCCCGTAGGGGAATCGAACCCCTGTTTCCAGAATGAAAATCTGGCGTCCTCACCCCTAGACGAACGGGCCATTAAATAATTAGAGTGTCTTTCAACTCTTTTGGTAGCGGGGACACGACTCGAACGTGCGACCTTCGGGTTATGAGCCCGACGAGCTACCAACTGCTCCACCCCGCACTCTCATGTATTTTTAAGGGAAATACCAACCTTCAATTTTGCAGTATTGAAACTGATAAAAAAAACCGCTCAGCTTTTGTAGCGGTTTCGTAGCCCGTAGGGGAATCGAACCCCTGTTTCCAGAATGAAAATCTGGCGTCCTCACCCCTAGACGAACGGGCCATTAAATTAGAGTGTCTTTCAACTCTTTGGTAGCGGGGACACGACTCGAACGTGCGACCTTCGGGTTATGAGCCCGACGAGCTACCAACTGCTCCACCCCGCACTCTATACAACTCGTTTTTTTCTTTGAATTAAATCCTTAACTCTGTTTCCGAATTGGAATGCAAAGATATAATTCGTTTCTTTGTGCTGCAAATTTTTTTTAAAAAATATTTTAATGGCGCATAAAGCAGGTTTTGTTAGTATAATAGGTAAACCAAATGTAGGTAAATCTACCCTCATGAATGTGCTTGTAGGCGAGCGACTTAGCATTATAACTCCTAAGGCACAAACCACAAGACACCGCATTTTAGGGATCGTAAATGAAGAAGAATATCAGATCGTTTTCTCTGATACTCCCGGTATAATTAAGCCAAAATACAGTTTACAAGAGAGTATGATGAGCTTTGTTAACGGATCTTTGACCGATGCCGACGTACTTTTATTCGTAACCGACATCAACGAAGAGCATGATGAGGAAGACGTTCTGGAGAAAATTCTGAACCGTAATATCCCTACAATTGTACTCATCAATAAAATAGATAAAGCATTACAAGAACAGGTTGATGAGAAGATTGCCTATTGGCAGGAGAAGTTAAATCCGGTTGCTATTTATGCAATTTCTGCTTTGCATAAACACAATGTCGACGGATTATTGGATCGCGTGCTCGAAATGTTGCCAGAACATCCACCATATTACGACAAAGAAGATTTAACCGATCGCTCAGAACGTTTCTTTGTTTCGGAGATTATCCGCGAAAAAATCTTCCTTAATTATCAGAAAGAAATTCCTTACAGTACCGAGGTAATTGTGAAGAGTTTTAAAGAAGAGGAAATGAAAAATGGCAAAGGTGCATTGATCAGGATTACTGCAGAAATTGTGGTCGAACGCGATTCGCAAAAGAACATTTTAATCGGTACGGCCGGAAGCATGCTGAAAAAGGTAGGTACCGAAGCACGTTTAGAAATTGAGAAATTTTTAGACAACAAGGTTTTTCTGGAGATGTTTGTGAAGGTAATTCCCGACTGGAGAAGTAAAAAGAATTACTTAAAAAGCTTCGGTTACGATAATTAATTTCGATTTTTAGGATATGAAGAAAAATTTAATGTTTCTCTTTCTGCTGATCGGTACAGCAGTTTTTGCCCAGGAAACAAACAATGGTAAAAAATTGTGGGCAAAATCTATCCTGAACGAAAAAGCGCCAGACCTGGTTGTTGAAAAATGGATTTCAAAACAGCCCGATACCAAAGGGAAGTTTGTACTGATCGATTTTTGGGCAACCTGGTGCGGACCATGTAGGGCATATATCCCTACATTAAACGATCTTCAAAAGAAATATGCCGATAAAGTTGTAATTATTGGTGTTTCTGATGAAGCAGCAGAAAAAGTAGAAGCTTTTAATAATCCTAAGATCAACTATTTTGAAGCCATAGACACTAAGGGAACGGTAAAAGACTCACTTCAGGTTAAAGGTATTCCACATGCTATTCTTATCGATCCGAAAGGAATTGTTAGGTGGGAGGGCTTTCCCTTATTGCAAGGAAATCAATTAACAGAAGAGGTAATAAAAGGACTTTTAGAAAAGTATAAAAATTAATATTAATGGAGGTTACGAAAATTAACCTTACCTTTGCAGCCCGAAATAAATCGGTTAGTAGTTGATAGTCAATGGCTGATAGCCAAATAGTTTGAGCAGCTTGCCTAAACATCACGACCATTAACTATAAGCCATTAACTATCAAAAGCACCATGAGTAATATTATAGCCATCGTAGGCAGGCCAAACGTAGGCAAGAGCACCCTTTTTAATAGATTAACCGAAAGCCGTAAGGCGATTGTAGATGATATCAGCGGGGTAACCCGCGATAGGCACTATGGAGTGGGTGAATGGACAGACAGACAATTTACCGTAATTGATACTGGTGGTTATGTAGCCAACTCAGAAGATGTTTACGAAGCCGCAATCCGCGAGCAGGTAATGATCGCCATCGAAGAAGCCAGTGTGTTAATCTTTATGGTTGATGTAACTACAGGCATCACCGATTTAGATGACGACATCGCCCAGGTATTACGGAGAAGTAATAAGCCTGTTTATGTTTGTGCAAATAAAGTAGATAATACCGCTTTGTACAACGAAATCCATACTTTTTATGGCTTTGGATTAGGTGATGTATATGCATTATCATCGATGACGGGTTCTGGAACAGGAGAGTTGTTGGACGAGGTTGTTAAAAATTTCGAAGATATTCCGGAAGAAGAAAATCAATTGCCTAAAATTACCATTGCTGGTCGTCCGAATGTGGGCAAGTCTTCTCTGGTTAATGCATTAATTGGTAAAGAACGTAATATTGTTACTGCAAATGCAGGTACAACCCGCGATTCGATCAAAATTCATTATAACCAGTTCGGTCATGAGTTTATGCTGATCGATACTGCCGGATTACGTAAAAAAACAAAAGTTAAAGAAAACTTAGAGTTTTATTCGGTAATGCGTACCATTAAAGCTTTAGAAGAAGCTGATGTTGTGGTATTAATGATCGATGCAGTAGAAGGAATCGAAAGTCAGGATATCAATATCTTCCACCTGGCCGAGAAGAACAAAAAAGGGATCGTAATTCTGGTTAACAAATGGGATCTGATCGAAAAGAATACACAAACGATGAAAGCTTTCGAAGAGCAGATTCATGAGCGTATCCGTCCGTTTACCGATGTGCCAATTGTATTTACTTCGGTATTAAACAAGCAACGTATTTTTAAAGCAATTGAAGCGGCTTTGGAAGTTTACAAAAACCGTAGCAAGAAAATCCCTACATCTAAATTGAATGATGTGATGTTGCCGCTGATCGAGAAATTCCCACCACCGGCATTAAAAGGGAAACACATTAAAATTAAATACATCACACAAATTAATGCTACTTCACCAATGTTTGCTTTTTTCTGCAACTTGCCACAGTACATTAAAGATCCGTATAAACGTTTCATCGAGAACAAATTGAGAGAAAACTTCGATTTTTCTGGTGCACCGATCCAGATTTATTTCAGACAGAAATAAGTTAAGGTTGAGGGCTTGAAGGTATAAGGCTTAAGGTCGAAATGCCTAACCATATTATTAAAAACAGGGCTGCATTCATAGCGAAAGCAGCCCTGTTTTTGTTTTTTGTCATTCTGAATGATCATTTTTAACGGAACATTGGAGTTGAAGCGATATTTATAGAGAGGTCGTCATTCCCAACCTGATTTGGAATCTTAATGCGCTAACCTTTAAGATTCCCACCTGCATGGGAATGACGGGCGATAGCCACAATCTGTAATTTATCGGTAACTTTGGCAATGCAATTACAAGTACAAAACAGCCTGTCAGCCGACATCGATGTCATTTTCGAATTTTACGATATGGCTATTGCCCATCAAAAGAAAGTATTTAACAAACACTGGCAAGGCTTTAGCAGAGAAATGGTGCAAACTGAAATTGATGAAAGCCGCCAATATAAAATTCTTTGTAGATGGCGTGGTGGCCTGTGTATTTGCCGTTACGTTTAACGATGAGTTAATTTGGGGAGAGCGGGATCATGATGCGATTTATATCCACAGGATTGTAACCCATCCCGAATTTAGGGGTTATTCTTTTGTGAAGGAAATTATCAAATGGGCTAAGGATTACGCTGCAAAGAATAACATTAAGTTTATCAGAATGGACACCTGGGCGGATAATGAAAAACTACTCGAATATTATACAGGCTGTGGCTTTGATTATGTTGGCGTAGTGACTATGGAAAAAACCGAGGGGCTACCGAAACACTATGAAGGAATCAGTTTAAGTTTGTTTGAGATTGTGGTGTAAATTATAAAACGGTCGTCATGCTGAACTTGTTTCAGCATCTTTCATGTAAAAAATAACCTTGTTGGATAGATCCTGAAATAAATTCAGGATGACGTTAACTACATAGATTCTATTCAGACATATTTATAATCCGTGTCTGCAACATTACTTCAATTCAATTTTCCAGCTTAACATATCATCAACTTCTCCAATATGGATAAAGTTGTTTTTTTCTAAAATGGAATACGAGGCCACATTGTCTTTTGTGGTCGCGGCAAAAACAGATTTCACTTTTGGCTGTTCCTTAGCCCATTCTATTAATCGGCCAACGGCTTCCGTCATAAAACCCTTACCTCTAAATTCTTCGTAAGTACCATAACCGATTTCGATTTCGCCATTTGGATCAGGCTCACCAACAAAACAGATATCGCCTACCATTCTATGATCGGGTTTAGATATGATTGTCCATAAGGTATGGTATAGATAATCTTTATCTTTATCAAAAACGTTAGGTAAAATCGTTTCTTCCAAAGCGTCGTGAAGCGAAGGAGAGATGTTCTTTTTGGTTGGTAAAAGGCCAAACTCTTCTTCAAGTGAATGATCATCTTTAATGTATTTTAAAAGCTGATCGTGTGTTAAAGGTTTTAAAATGAGGCGTTCTGTTTCTATCATGCTTGAGTTTGTTAGATAGACTAATATAAAGCTTTGGGTTTTGAATAATCAAAAATTTTAGAACAAGCTTTTGTTAAAAAAAATGTCTTAAAAATGCCGAGTGTAATTAATAAACCTTTATTACCTGTCCTGTTACAATACCCAGCACACTTTTCTCGTAAGCTTTAACTACTTTCTCCATACTAACCGGAATTTCGCCAGGAAAAGAATCGAAATAAGCAGGCGAATCTTCAACCACGTTGGGACTGATGGCATTTATACGAACCCCGTTTTCGAGTTCTGGAGCAGCAGCAAGAACAAAAGAATTTAATCCTCCATTTACTGCACTTAGTGCGGCACCAGCAGCTACAGGATGATCAGCCAATATGCCCGAGGTTAGGGTAAATGAGCCACCTTTATTAATGTAATGCTGACCAATAAGCACGAGGTTAACCTGACCCAATAGTTTGTCCAGTAAGCCACTCTTAAATACCTCACCCGTCATCTGACTAACAGGCGTAAAAGGGCCTTTTCCACTGGTACTGATCAGGGCATCAAAAGCACCAGTCTGCTCAAACATGGCTTTAATCGATGCTTCATTGGTAATATCTACCTGAACATTACCTTTGGTATTTCCAACGCGGATGATCTCATGCTTTTGCTCAAAAGCTTCAGCTACTTTTTTGCCCAACGTGCCTGTTGCGCCTACAATTATTATTTTCATAGCGTATTATGTTAACATAAAAAGGTACATATAATCCCGCAAAATTTCGCAGAAAAACGCTGATTTCGGATTTCATGCTGCGTTAATCTGTGTGATCAGCGGGAAATTGATAGCCATAGTACAATTACTTATCACTAGGTGTGTTTAACGTGTAATACTAATTTAGCATCCTTATTAAACATCGGGGTCATTAAAATGTTTGCATCAATCCTGCAATACAATTTCAGCTTCAAGGTCAGCAATCAATAGATCGATATGCGCTTGCGTTACGTTGGGCATGCAAATGACATGTGAGTTACCCTGTTCTGCTGCCAACTGCCATTTTTTACAGATTGTTGCAGATGGAGTAGGGAAGTTTACGGTTATGGCATTCACGTTTCGCCACGCAGCAATACCCAGCGCTTTAAGTTTTTGTTCGGTATAAGCTGCTGTTGCTAAACTGTGCATGGCCCTGCTTTTTAAACCTGTTATCCCCAAACGTTTAATGGTGTGCCATAAAAATAAGGGGCTATGGCCATTTCTAGATCCGGTAATGGTGGTATCAATACTTCCGATGTAAGCCACAGAACGGGCAATCCTATCGCGGTTCGATTTTTTGGCAACTACTACACCGCAAGGCATCGGCGAGCCAAAAAACTTGTGACCGCTAATGGCGATGCTGTCTGCACCATCTTCAAAATCGAATGCTGGTCTGGGTTCAATCAACGCACTATAGGTGCCAGAAAGTGCAGCATCCGCATGGATATAATAATGTTGGATAGCCAGTTTTTTTAAGATGCTTTTAATTTTGGCCACATCATCACGTGCTTCGGTCATGGTGGTACCAATATTGGCCATAATGATAACAGGCATGTGGCGGTTCATCCTAATGGTGTGTTCAAGGTCTTCGTAATCGATTTCTCCATTTTCCTGGGTGCGGATAACGATATTCGACATGTTGAGTAAGTGCAGGTTCTTTTGTACGCTATAATGTGTAGCTTCAGAATAATAAACCATTCCTTTTGGGTGTAATTCGCGGGCAAGGTACAAGCCATAAAGATTTCCTTCTGAGCCACCATTGGTTACATAACCCCACCAGTTATCTGCTGGCGCACGGAAAAGTTCAGCAAAAAACCGGACTACTTCTTTCTCCAGTTCACGCGAGCCTACAGCATAGGTCGAAGTAACGAAAGGATCGCCCAAGTTGTTCATCGGATATTTTAAAAAATCAGAAAGTGCCTGATAATCGAAGTCCTTTGAAACGGGATAACCTAAAAATAAATCGGTCTGTTTTTTAACATGCGATAGCAGATCCTTTAATACCTGTTGATCTTTTGCCTGTAATTTGCTCGCTTCCATAAAAATATGATTAGCTGGCAAAAGTAATAAAACAAAATATAGTATTATTATTTGTTTTTAATTAAGAATATTATTTTGATTTAAATTGTTTTAGTGAAATTAAAATTCTTTTTGGCGGCTAGATTGATCCTTCAAGAAATATAAAATATGGCTATTGAAGGTTAAGTAGCGCTTGTCTTACGGCATTGTCGGTTTGGTTTGCAGCCTTGTAATAACCTACATCGCCCAGATAATAACGGCAAAGCAAAGCTTTTAAATCATTCAGAATCACATTTTTCGAATTATACAATTGAAAACGGTCTATCGCTACATTTTTGCGTTGAAGATATCCGATAAAGTCTTTAAAGTCGTTATCATTTATAGTAAAGATATTGATGTTCTGCTCTACAAAACTGGCGCTATACTTATTGGTAAGTACATTAAATACATAATCAGAAAGCACTTTTTTGCTCACTAAATTGCTGTAAAACTTATTGTAGCCACTGGTGTCTAATTTTACAAATACATCTGGCTGGATACCGCCAATCGGTTTAACTTTTCTGTTGGGCTGAATATTTACGCCTTCGGTTTTCTCAATAGAGTCCTGAAAAGAGGTCCGGTCTCCGGTAAGCTCTCCGTCCATCATGCGTTCGTCTAATTCATGTTTATAGGCGTCGTAACCTTTTTTATACGATTTTTGGATACTACGACCAGATGGTGTGTAATATCTAGCGATGGTTAAGTTCAATGCAGAGCCATCGCCAAAAGCAAATTGCTCTTGTACCAAGCCTTTGCCAAAAGAACGGCGGCCAACAATAATTCCGCGTCCCAGATCCTGGATGGCTCCAGCTACAATTTCGCTGGCCGAAGCGGTATTTTCATTGATCAGGATAGCCAGTTTGCCATTTTGAAAAGCACCAGTACCGGTAGAAAAATAATCGGTACGTGGCTCATGTTTACCCTGTGTATATACTATCAGTTTGTTCTCAGCTAAAAACTGATCGGCCAAGCCTGTAGCTGCCGTAAAATAACCCCCTCCATTATCGCGCAGGTCAAGAATCAGTTTTTTCATGCCCCTTACTTTCAGGTTATTGGCTGCAACAGAGAAATCGTTATCGGTATTGGCGCCAAACTTGCTGATCCGTACATAACCTGTTTCGTTATTGATCATATAAGCGGCATCAATACTGCTGATGTTTACTTTGCCTCGTGTAACCATAATGCGGTTACTTTGCGGTGCGCCTGGATGTAAAAGCACTACGCTCACGCCAGTTCCTGATCTGCCTTTAAATCGGCCTGTAAGTTGGTCTTTTGGTAAGTTTCTTCCACTTACAACTGCTGTGTCGATACTCAGAATTTTATCGCCCAGTTTTATCCCCGCCTGATAAGCAGGGCCATCTTTAACCACGCCGGTAACCATCATGGTATCGTTAAGCATATAATATTCTATGCCCACACCCTCAAAGTTTCCTTCCAGGTTATCGGTCATATCCTGCGCATCGGTTGGCGGTAGGTAAACACTATGTGGGTCGAGTTGGTGTAAAACGCTATCTATGGGTAAGTTTTGAAGCGAATCGGTATTGATGTCATCAACATAATTACCGTTGATGATGTGTAAGATCTCGTTTAATTTCTCATCGCTATTGCTGGCGAGTTGAGGGCTCTTTTTAACGCCAAAGCCTTGATCTTTAATGAATTTTATACCCAAAAACATACCCACTATTAAAATTACAGAATAGCTTGCAGCGATCAGTACGTTATTTCGGGTATTTTTTTTCATCAGCGTTACTGCAAATTTATGAAAATTAGCGAGTTGATATATTTTTTAACTGCATTTTCATGTCTTTTGTTTATAATATTTAACATTAATTAACGCGATGGAGCGATAGGTTGAAATTTATGATAGATATTTTTGGGTTTTTAGGGTAGTTTTTAGAAAGAATTTACCGAATTTTATCAAAATTAAATTTATGAATAGAGTTACCGAGCAAGAATCTAACTATAACCACATCGATCAGATGTCGGTGTTAGAAGTTTTGCAGGGCATTAATAACGAAGATAAAACTGTAGCATTTGCAGTTGAAAAATCTTTGCCTCAGATCGAAAAATTAACATCGGCAGTGGCCGAGCGAATGAAAAAAGGCGGCCGTCTCTTTTATATAGGTGCGGGCACAAGTGGTCGTTTAGGTGTAGTAGACGCATCAGAATGCCCACCTACATACGGTGTTCCCTTTGATTGGGTCGTTGGAATTATTGCAGGTGGAGATACTGCGATTAGAAGAGCGGTAGAATTTGCTGAAGATGATGCGGAACAAGCCTGGAAAGATCTTCAGGAATTTGAAATTAATGAAAAAGATTGTTTGGTTGGCCTGGCAGCGTCAGGTACTACGCCTTATGTAATCGGCGGATTAAACACGGCACGTAAGCATGGTATTTTAACAGGTTGCATCGTTTGTAATACCGGTGGACCTATTGCTGCTGAATCGGATTTTCCGGTTGAAGTGGTGGTTGGCCCTGAGTTTGTAACCGGCTCAACCCGCATGAAATCTGGTACGGCGCAAAAAATGGTGCTAAATATGTTAAGCACTACCGTTATGGTTCAGTTGGGGCGTGTAGTTGGCAATAAAATGGTCGATATGCAGTTAACCAATCATAAACTGGTAGACCGTGGGACACAAATGGTTGCCGATGAACTGAATATTGGTTATGATGAAGCCGCTGAATTGTTAACCCGTTATGGAAGTGTACGTAAAGCAGTTGAAGCAGGACACATTAGCGAATAATTGATTGAGAGAGGGATGGATTGAGTGAATGAAAGAATTAGTGAATGATAGCATGAAAGAATAGCATTATCATTCAATCATTCAAAACTCACTGATTCAATAATTAGAAAGAAGCATGCACGAAATTGAGCCTTATTACCAGTGGAGAGATGATTATATTTCGGCAGAAGATGAGCGTTCGCCGTTTTACAATACCGAATATTCAGAACTTTACTTCGATAAGCAGATTTACAATTTTTTACTGCACCCGCAATGGGACGAGTTTGGTTCGAATACCCTATACATGAAGGTGTTATACGCCGATTATGATCGCAGTTATGCCATTATAGAATTTATAGGAGAGTGGAATGATGCCATTAACAACGACATTATGCTGCTGAAACGCGATATTTTAGAACTGATGATGGATGAAGGCATTAATAAATTTATCCTGATCGGTGAAAATGTACTGAATTTTCATGCTTCAGATGACAGTTACTACGAAGAATGGTTTCAGGAAGTAGAAGATGGCTGGATTGTTGGGGTAAATTTTCAGGAACATGTAATCACTGAGTTTCGCGATAATAACATCGATTATTACATTAACTTTGGTGGTGCATTTGATCATCTGCCATGGCGCACATTAAAACCTTTACAGTTCTTTAAAAAAGTTGAAGAACTGCTGACAAAAAGATTAAACTAAATATTTATTTTTATATAGTTAAATACACAAAATTTAAAATGGAACAACAAAATTATCAATATCAGGACAACAGTGTTTTTGTACAGGAAAAATCTGTTTCTAAAAAATTCTTTGCCAACGTCTTCTTATGGATGTTCGTGGCATTGAGTTTATCAACAGTAGCGGCCTATTTATTTGGTACCAATGAGCAGTTAATGCAGTACCTTTTAAATATTAATCCTACAACTGGTAAAGTGAGCATGTCAATTTTTGGTTACGTAGCAATGTTTGCACCACTCGGCCTGGTTTTATTAATGGGATTTGGTTTAAGCAGATTATCATTACCAGCGTTAATAGGCGTTTTTGTGCTTTATTCCGTATTAACTGGAGTTAGTTTAAGTTTTATCTTGTTAACTTATACTTCAGGTTCAGTAGTGAGCTGTTTTGCAGGAGCTGCCGGAATATTTGGAATTATGGCATTTATGGGTTACACAACCAATGTCGATCTAAGTAAATTCGGGCCGATTTTAATGGTTGGCGTAATTGGTTTAGTGATTGCCAGTGTAATTAATATGTTTGTTCAGAGTGAACAGTTCAGTTTGTTTATGGCATTCATTGGTATTGCGATATTTACGGCATTAACCGCTTATGATGTGCAAAAAATTAAAAGAATTGGCGAAGGGATCGAAGCTAGCGGCGAACAGGTTCTTCAGATTGAATCTAAAAAAATGGCTATCGTAGCTGCATTGTCTCTATACTTAGATTTCTTAAATATCTTCCTTTTCTTACTTCGAATTTTCGGAAGCAGAAAGTAATCACTAACAGAACAATATTCTTAAGGCTGCGCAGTTTTGCGTGGCCTTTGTAATTTTATTTGGTAGCAACGCGATAAATTTTGGAATTGATGTTGCTTTGTTGCATTTTTGTATGCTTATTAAGAAAGACGGAGGGATTAGACCCAACGAAGTCTTAGCAACCTGTAACCATACAAGGTGCTAAATTCTATTCTGCAAATAGCAGAAACAGATAAGTTTAGGATTACGATTCACGTACCAACTTTTTAAATAAGCTTTTTAGAGACTTGAGATTATAGATTTGAGATTTGAGACAATATGTCTTATCCACTCTCATATCTGATATCTCATATCTCAAATCTTACAACAAGAATGAGCATAAGAGAAGAATTAGAAAAACGTATTTTGGTGATTGATGGTGCAATGGGCACTATGATTCAGCGATATACCTTAACCGAAGAAGATTTTAGAGGGGAGCGATTTAAAAACCATCCCTGTGATGTAAAAGGCAATAATGATTTGCTCAACATCACACGTCCGGATATTATTAAAACAATACACTTGGAGTATCTGGCCGCTGGTGCCGACATTATCGAAACCAATACGTTCAGTACACAGCGCATTTCCATGGCCGATTACCAGATGGAAGACCTTTCTTACGAAATGAGTTTTGAAGGTGCGCGGGTGGCAAAAGAAGCTGTAAATGAGTTCATGGCTGCAAACCCAGACCGTAAATGTTTTGTTGCCGGTGCTATTGGCCCAACTAACCGTACCCTTTCCATGTCGCCGAATGTAAACGATCCTGGTTTTAGGGCAGTTTATTTTGATGAATTAGAAGAGGCCTACTACGAGCAGGTACGCGGTTTGGTAGATGGTGGTTCGGATGTGTTATTGATCGAAACCATTTTTGATACTTTAAACGCTAAAGTGGCTATTGTAGCCATTAAAAAATATGAAGAGGTAATTGGCCGTAAACTGGAGATTATGATTTCTGGTACCATTACCGATGCCTCTGGAAGAACACTTTCAGGCCAAACTGCCGAAGCTTTCTTAAACTCTGTAATGCATGCAAAACCATTAAGTATCGGTTTCAATTGTGCTTTGGGTGCCAAAGAAATGCGTCCGCATATTGAGGAGCTTGCAGCAAAAGCTGGCTGTTATGTTTCTGCCTATCCAAATGCAGGTTTACCAAACGAATTTGGTGCTTACGATGAACAGCCTCATGAAACGGCACATTTGGTTGATGACTTTATTGCATCTGGTTTTGTGAATATTGTTGGTGGCTGTTGTGGTACCACGCCAGAGCATATTGGCTGTATTGCTAAAAATGCAAGAAAAGCTGAACCCCGGAAAATACCGGTTCTTGAACCTTACATGCGTTTAAGCGGATTGGAGCCTGTAACCATCACTCCCGAAAGCATTTTTGTAAACATTGGTGAAAGAACAAACATCACCGGATCGCCTAAATTCTCTAAATTGATTTTGGGTGGCGATTACGAAGCCGCATTGGCCGTAGCTTTGCAACAGGTTGAAGGTGGTGCGCAGGTAATTGATGTGAACATGGATGAGGGGATGTTGGATTCGGAAGCAGCAATGACCAAATTTTTAAATCTCATTGCCTCTGAACCTGATATTGCCAAATTGCCCATCATGGTCGATTCATCCAAATGGTCGGTTATTGAAAATGGCTTAAAATGTTTGCAGGGAAAAGGAATTGTAAACTCTATTTCACTAAAAGAAGGAGAGGAGAAATTCCGCGAAAGCGCCCGCAAAATTATGCAATACGGTGCTGCCGTAGTAGTAATGGCTTTTGATGAGCAGGGACAGGCCGATAATTACGAGCGCAGGAAAGAAATCTGTAAAAGAAGTTACGATATCCTGGTGCACGAAATTGGTTTCCCCGCCGAGGATATTATTTTCGATCCGAACATTTTAACCGTTGCAACCGGATTGGAAGAGCATAATAATTATGCTGTCGATTTTATAAATGCAACCCGTTGGATCAAAGAAAACCTACCTCATGCTAAAGTGAGCGGAGGGGTTTCTAACATTTCTTTCTCTTTCAGGGGGAATAATACCGTTCGCGAAGCAATGCACTCTGCATTTCTTTATCACGCCATTCAGGCTGGTTTAGATATGGGGATCGTAAATGCAGGGATGTTAGAAGTTTATCAGGAAATTCCACCCGAATTGTTAGAAAGGGTAGAGGATGTACTCTTAAACCGGAGAGATGATGCTACTGAGCGTTTGGTTGAATATGCCGATACCGTAAAATCGAAAGGTAAAGAGGTGGTTAAAGATGAAGAGTGGAGAAAAGGTTCTGTTGAAGAGCGGTTGTCTCATTCTTTAGTAAAGGGAATTGTAGAATACCTGGATGATGATGTGGAAGAAGCCAGACAAAAATATGCACGCCCGATTCAGGTAATCGAAGGGCCATTGATGGACGGGATGAACATTGTGGGTGATTTATTCGGTGCCGGAAAAATGTTCTTGCCCCAAGTGGTAAAATCGGCAAGGGTAATGAAAAAAGCGGTAGCCTATTTATTGCCATTTATCGAACAGGAAAAGCTGGATAATCCCGATCAGGATCAAAGTTCATCTGCAGGAAGAGTTTTAATGGCCACCGTAAAAGGCGATGTGCACGATATTGGAAAAAATATTGTAGGCGTAGTATTGGCTTGTAATAACTTCGAAATTGTAGATATGGGCGTGATGGTTCCTGCACAGGAAATCATCAAAAAAGCCAAAGAAATAAAAGCCGATATTATTGGTTTAAGTGGATTGATTACACCATCACTGGATGAAATGGTTCACTTTGCCAAAGAAATGGAACGCGAAGGTTTTACCATTCCCTTAATTATCGGTGGAGCAACTACTTCAAGAATCCATGCTGCTGTAAAAGTAGCGCCAAATTATTCAGGACCCGCTATCCACGTATTGGATGCTTCCAGAAGTGTTACCGTTTGTAGCACCTTGATGAATCCTGAAACAAAAGATGATTATGTGGCAGGTATCAGGGCAGAATATGACAAAGCACGCGAAGCACATTTAAATAAGCGATCGGATAAACGTTTTAAAACCTTAGAAGAAGCACGTGCAAATAAATTTAAGATTGATTTTCAACCCAACCTACCCGTTCCGGAATTTACAGGCACAAGGGTTTTTGATAATTATCCCTTAGAAGAACTGGTTCCTTATATCGATTGGACGCCGTTTTTCCATACCTGGGAGCTCCGTGGCAGTTATCCTAAAATTTTCGATGATAAAAATGTAGGTGACGAAGCGAAAAAACTTTTTGATGATGCGCAGACTTTATTAAAACGCATCCTCGACGAAAAACTGTTAACAGCAAGGGCTGTAATCGGCTTCTGGCCAGCAAATACAGTAGGAGACGATATTCAGTTGACAGTTGTCGATGATCAGTTGTCAAATGACTCAGAACTGAAAACTGAGAACTCCAAACTGGTAACTATCCATACCCTCCGCCAGCAGGCCGAAAAAGTAGATGGGCAGCCTTATTATGCTTTATCTGATTTCATTGCACCGAAAGAAAGTGGTATTCAGGATTATTTTGGTGGTTTTGCCGTAACCGCAGGTATTGGGATTGATGAACTGGTAAATGAGTTCGAGTCCAATTACGATGATTACAATAGTATAATGGCTAAAGCATTGGCCGATCGTTTGGCTGAAGCTTTCGCAGAACGCTTGCATGAACGTGTGCGTAAAGAATATTGGGGTTATGCACAAGATGAAAATCTAAGCAATCAGGAATTGATTAAAGAAGAATACGCAGGTATCCGCCCCGCGCCGGGTTATCCTGCCTGTCCGGAACACACCGAAAAAGGAACTTTATTCCAATTGCTTGATGCGGAGAATAAAATTGGACTTCACTTAACCGAAAGTTATGCCATGTATCCAACAGCAGCGGTAAGCGGGTTTTATTTCGCACATCCCGATTCGAGGTATTTTGGATTGGGAAAAATTACAAAAGATCAGATTGAAGATTACGCCATCAGAAAGAATATGCCAATTGAAGAAGTGGAGCGGTGGTTAAGTCCAAATTTAGCTTATTAACCCCCAACCCCTAAAGGGGAGGGAATTGTATACAAATTAAAATTTAAAGTCCAGATTATTCGGGATTAGGGGTATGAAGATCACAGACCATATAAAAAACGCAAAGGGTAAAACCTTATTCTCTTTTGAATTATTACCGCCTATTAAAGGGCAAAGCATACAATGGATTTATGATGCAATAGAACCATTGCTAGAGTTTAATCCTCCTTTTATTGATGTAACTTCGCTCCGCGAGGATTACATTTATAAAGAACAGGCAAATGGTTTGCTTCAAAAGGTATCTTATCGCAAGCGTCCGGGAACCATTGCCATTTGTGCGGCTATTATCCATAAATATAAGGTAGATGCCGTTCCGCATCTCATTTGCGGTGGATTTACCAAAGAAGAAACCGAAAATGCATTGATCGATTTACAGTTCTTGGGTATTGATAACGTTTTGGCTTTGCGTGGTGATGCCCGTAAGGCAGATGGGAATTTCGTGCCAACCCCTGGCGGGCACTGTTATGCTACAGATTTGATCGAGCACATCAAGAATCATAATGAAGGTAAATTTTTGCACGAAGATGTAGAAACCTTTAAAAGCGATTTTTGTATCGGCGTGGCGGGCTATCCTGAAAAACATTTCGAAGCGCCTAACATGAGTACCGACTTTAAATACCTGAAAAAGAAAGTTGAAGCAGGAGCAGAGTTTATTGTTACGCAGATGTTTTTCGATAATCAGAAGTATTTCGACTTTGTAAAGAAATGTAGAGAAAACGATATCAATATTCCAATTATACCGGGTTTGAAACCGATCAGTACCTTATCGCAGTTAAATGTACTGCCTAAGATTTTTCACATTGATTTGCCAGATGAATTAACGGATGCACTATCGCACGCTAAAAATAATAACGAGGCAAAAGAAATTGGCACCGAAGCCATGATTAAACAATGTAAAGAACTGATCGATTTTGGTGCCCCGGTATTACACTTTTACACCATGGGCCGCCCAGAGCAGACCAAAAAGATTGCAAAAGCTATATTTTAGTCAAAAAGCATCGTCATTGCGAGGCACGGAGATAACCGAACGAAGTGAGCTCATGAATGCCTTTAAAAACAACTGCAAAATGAATAATCCTACAACAATCGCTAATTAACCTAGCGCTTTAAGATTGCTTCGTGCCTCGCAATGACGTATTTTCTTTATTACTTAAAATTATCATCATGAATAATTTAAATACCGACCAACAAAACCTTGATGCCATACTAACAGAAGTTAAACAACAGGGAATAGATTATTTAAACCAAATTCATGAACGACCTACAGCCAGTTCTGCTGAAATAGAGATTATCCGGGATTTAAGTGAGCAGGGTTTTGGTACACTTGAAGCCTTAAAACAATTTAATCAACGTTTCGAACCCATTATGGTAGCCTCGTCTGGCCCAAGGTACTGGGGTTTTGTAACCGGTGGTACTACACCTGCCGCCATTGCTGGCGATTGGCTGTCGACTATCTACGATCAAAACACACAAAGCGCAAAAGGTAACGGCGACGTTTCGGCCATCATCGAACTGGAAACCATCCAGTTATTACTTTCATTGCTTAACCTGCCCAAAGATTTTTTCGGAGGGTTTGTAACTGGAGCAACCTTATCTAATTTTACATGTCTAGCTGTTGCCAGGCAATGGATTGGCAAACAATTTGGGAAAGATTTTGCCAGAGAAGGTATATCAGGTAAGGTAAATGTACTGTCGGCTACACCGCACTCTTCAGCCATAAAATCCTTATCAATGCTCGGCTTGGGAAGTGGCAATTTTATTCAGGTAAACGTAATGCAAGGTAATCGCGAAGCATTGGATATTGCCGATTTCGAACTGAAAATCCAAGCCTTAAATGGCGAACCTTTCATTTTAATCTCGAGTGCTGGAACAGTAAATACGGTTGATTTTGATGATTTTGAAGCCATTAATGTTTTAAAAGAAAAATATAATTTCTGGTGGCATATCGATGCAGCCTTTGGTGGTTTTGCCGCTTGTTCACCTAAATATAATCACTTAGTTAAGGGTTGGGGAAACGCCGATAGCATCACAGTTGACTGCCACAAATGGCTAAACGTACCTTACGAAAGCGCGGTTTTTTTGGTGAAAGAAAAACATCAATTGTTGCAGGTAGAAACTTTTCAAAATTCTAACGCGGCTTATTTGGGCAATCCGATGGAAAATTTCAGCTATTTAAATTTTCTGCCAGAAAACTCCCGTCGATTAAAGGCCTTACCTGCCTGGTTTACTTTAACAAGCTACGGAAAACAGGGTTACCAGGAAATTGTAGAAAGTAATGTTGAAGTGGCTTTACAGTTTGCAGATTTTATTAATGAAAATCCAAATTTTGAACTCTTGGCGCCTGTACGTTTAAATACTGTTTGTTTTTCGTTGCTAGATGAAAGTTTAGTTGCGACATTCCTGAATAAGTTAAATGCTGGCGGAAAAGTTTTTATGACCCCTACATTTTATAATGGGAAGAAAGGAATACGAGCTGCTTTTGTAAACTGGCGGACCTCAGCCGCTGATGTTGAGCTGGCTACGGCAGCTATGCTCGAAATTCTTACAGAACTTTAACCTTAAAATTATTGTTTTAATGTTGTAGCGTTTATCTTTGTACCGATGAAATTAGATGGCCTTAAATATGTACTTATTTCCTGCATTGCGATAGCTTTTTTTTTGAAAGTGAGCCATGCGGTTTCGTATTTAAGTTACCCTACTGATAATGTTGAAGTTTTATCTACAAATGATGACGCAACAGAGAAAGAAGAAAAGAAAGTAGAAACCGAATATGCGGTGCAGCAGATCGTGTTTCATGGAGCGTTATATTTTCCACTTCAAACTTCAAAAAAGGTGCTCATTCCTGATCATTCTTTCCAACTGGCTTACTTCCCGGAGGTTTTAACACCGCCACCTTCCGTATAAGCATATCTTTTTATGTTTAAACTCCGTTTCGCAAAAACGGAACCAATTCCCTATTTTAAAAATTACAAAATAATATATATGAAACGAGCAATTTCATTTGCAGTGCTGTTAATCGCTGCCTCTTTAAAAATCAGTGCACAAGAAGTTGCACAAAACAATGTTAAACCAGTAGAAAATGCCCTAAATCAGGTGACTAAGTTACAGCCTGTAAGTTTTAATTATGATAAAGCCTGGGCAGAAAAACTGAAGCTATCCGCTAAACCACAGTATGGTTTTGTGGGGGCTGATGCTAAAACCGCTTTTCCTGAAATTGTTTCTGTACAGGCAAAAAGTTATGCATCAGGCAAAAATGCTTTTAAAAATGCTACTATTACCAAAGTAGATTATGAAAGTTTAGTCCCGCTTTTGGTTGCCAGTATAAAGGAACAACAGCAACAGATTGAAGCACTGCAGCGCGAGCTGAAAACACTAAAATCGCAAAAAACTAAGTAAAAATGAATCCCGATGAAAGTCGGGATTTTTTTATTCTCTGTCTTTTCAAATTGGTCCGGGATTTACTGTTCGAAGTGCTTAAAAGGGAATGCACAGAGAAGTATGAAATAGGGATATTGTTTTATAAATACGTCATTCCCGCGCAGGCGGGAATCTTAATACCCGTTACTTGCATTAGGATTCCCAATCAATCCGATCGCTATTGGGTTGGGAATGACGAACTTTCGAAAGTTACTTATTACCCTTTAAGCAAGTAACTTTTAAATTCTTCAAAATCCACACCTAACTGATCAGCATGTTTTGGTTTACTTTCTAAAGCTTTTACCTGTTCAGGGATCTCGATTTTAGTCGCAATATCTGCAGGGAAAATATCAGGAAATTTACAGGCATGTGCTGTAGATAAGAAAACTGCGGCACTTTCGTCCCTAGGATTTTCATTCCTGTATTTTTCAATTGCTAAATAGGCAATCGCAGTATGCGGACAAGCCACATAATTTAACTTGCTATCAATTTCTTTGATCCCTTCCAGTGTTTCATCATCAGTAAAACGATAAGAAGTAACCACTTTTTTGATGGCTTCTACATCCTGACTAAACAGATCCATAATGCGCACCCAATTGCTTGGTGCCCCTACATCCATGGCGTTCGAGTAGGTTTGTGTAGATGGTTTCGTTTCATATACACCACTTTCTAAAAAGCGTGGAACGGTATCGTTCACATTGGTAGCCGCGATAAACTGTTTAACAGGTAATCCTAATTTATAGGCCAGTAAGCCGGCACCGATATTCCCGAAATTTCCGCTGGGAACCGAAAATACAACATCGCTCAAACCTTGCTTTTTCAGCTGGGCGTAAGTATTGAAATAATAAAACGTTTGCGGAATTAATCGCGAAATGTTAATCGAATTGGCTGAAGTTAATCTGAATTTTGCATTCAGTTCATCATCTGCAAAAGCCTGTTTCACCAAAGCCTGGCAGTCGTCAAAAGTACCTTTAACTTCAACGGCTCTTATATTTTCGCCATTGGTGGTTAACTGCAGTTCTTGTATCGGGCTCACTTTCCCTTCCGGGTAAAGAATAGTTACCCTCGTATTCGGTACACCCAAGAAACCCAAAGCCACTGCACCTCCGGTATCGCCAGAAGTAGCAACCAGAACATCTAAAAGTTGTTCGCCGTCTTTTAAGAAATAAGCCATCACACGGCTCATAAAACGGGCGCCAAAATCTTTAAAGGCCAAAGATGGGCCATGGAACAATTCGAGCACAAAGGTTTTATCATCTAATTCAACGGCAGGAGCTTCAAAATTAATAGCATCATCAATTAAAGCCTTTAAATCATCTGCAGGGATCTCATCTTTTAATAAGGTTGAAGCTACCTTGTAAGCAATTTCAGGCAGAGAATATTTTTCTATATTCTGGATGAATTCGTGGTCAAGCTGCGGAATTTCTACAGGCATATATAAGCCTTTATCCTGCGGCATGCTGTTAAAAACGGCTTCTTTGAAAGAAACACGTAAATCTTTATTGTTGGTTGAGTATAGTTTCATTTTTAATGAGGTTGGAGGGTTGAAAGGTTGAAGGTTGGAAGGTTTTGGACACTAAGCCCTTCACCTTTAAACCCTCTACCTTCCAGCCTATTTTAAAGTACTCTTGGTCCTTCCGCATTAACCGGAGATACAAAAGCTTTGCTGTTAATATTTATTTTATGTAAATGTTGCTGTTGCGATTTTGTTATTTTTCTGGCTGTTTCTTCATCTTGAGTTAATGCGAAAACAGATGGACCTGAACCTGAAATTCCGAAGCCGATTGCGCCGTTCTCCATCGCCAATTTTCTCATTTCTTCAAAGCCTGGTATTAAGATCGAACGTGTTGGTTCTACCAGAACGTCTTTCATGCTTCTTCCGATTAAATCAAAATCATTCATGAACAATCCACTCACCAAACCTGCAACATTTCCCCACTGGGTAACCGCATCTTTTAATGCTACTTTACTACGGATCATTTGGCGTGCATCTTTGGTCGGTACATCCACTTCTGGATAAACAATTGCCGCATACATGCCAGCAGGCGTAGGTAAAGAAATTACATCAAGCGGTTCGTAACTTCTCACCAGTACAAAACCACCCAACAATGCAGGGGCAACGTTATCGGCATGGCCATAGCCACAGGCAAGTTCTTCGCCTTTCATGGCAAAAGGAACCAGCTCTTTGGTGCTTAATAAATCGCCCATTAATTTGTTAATGGCAAACAAACCAGCTACCGTACTGGCTGAGCTTGAGCCCAATCCACTACCAATAGGCATTTTCTTGTGCAGTTCAATTTCTACACCAACATCCAAACGGTTTATATGCTTTAAATAATGTTGAACACTGGCACTTACGGTATTTTTCGCTGCGTCTAAAGGCAAACGGCTATCATCACCAGTAATTCTTTTGATCACCACACCAGGTGTATCGGTAAATCGCATTTCAACTTCATCACCAGGTTCGTTTACAGCGAAACCCAGTACATCGAAACCACAAACTACGTTTGCAACGGTTGCCGGAGCGAAAACTTTTATACTATTTTTCATTATTTCTGTATCAACTGCCTAGATAATATCAAGAATAAAACCTTGTATCTAATGGCTTTCTTTTTATATTTTTTGTTTATTTGCTTTGGTCTTTCAGCTTTAGTCTATCGGCTCAAAGTACCTACGTTAATGATATCCGCAAAAACTCCGGCAGCGGTAACTTCTGCACCAGCGCCTGGGCCTTTTACCACCAACGGACGGGTTTTGTAACGATCTGTAGTAAAAGAAATAATATTGTCACTTCCCGAGAGCATATAAAAAGGATGACTGTCATCAACCATTTGCAGACTGATTTCTACATTTCCATTTTCAAGCTTACCGATGTAACGCAAAACTTTTCCATCGTTGGCTGCGGTATTCTTTAAATTTTCGAAGTAAGCTGCATTAGCCTGCAATTCAGAATAGAAATCTTCAACCGATGTAGCATTTAAGCAGGCTTCCGGTAAAATGTTGTCGATTTTTACATCGCTGGCTTCCAATGGATAACCGGCATCACGGGCAAGGATCAGCATTTTACGCATAAAATCTTTTCCATTTAAGTCGTCGCGAGGATCTGGCTCGGTATAACCCAGTTCCTGCGCTTCCTTTACTGTTTCATAAAAACCGGCGTCACCTTTAAAATTATTGAAGATGTAAGAAATGGTCCCTGATAAAATCGCTTCAATCCGCGCTACCTTATCGCCGCTCATCATCAGTTCGCGAAGTGTACGGATGATTGGCAGGCCCGCACCAACATTGGTTTCGTAATAAAAATCCACACCAAATTTACGGGCAGTATCTTTAAATGATCTATACTGGGCATAATCTGCCGAGTTTCCTTTTTTATTGCAGGTTACTACCGAAATGCTGCTTTCGAATATGCCCTGATAAAATTCTATTGGCGATTCTGCAGCGGTGTTATCTACAAAAACACAGTTTGGTAAATTTAGGGCTTTCATTTTGGCAACAAAACCCGCTAAATCTGCCTGCTCACCGTTTGTATTCAATTCTGCTTCCCAATTTTCTAAGGAAAGGCCATCAGCGCTGAAAATCATTTTCCGTGTATTGCTGATGCCCGTTATCTTAACCTGTAGGTCGTTATTGGCCGCTAAGAAAGGCATCTGTTCTTTCAGTTGGTTAAATAAGGTTTTGCCAATGTTTCCGGTGCCCAGGCAGAAAACATTTAGTGTTCTTTTCAGGTCGGTAAAGAAAGCATCGTGTACCGCATTAACCGCTTTTGATAAATCGTCTTTGCTGATGATTACCGAAATGTTATATTCTGAAGATCCCTGAGCAATAGCCCTTACATTGATACCGTTGCGGCCTAAAGCGCTGAACAAACGTCCGCTCATACCTGGTGTACGTTTCATGTTTTCGCCAACAATGGCCAAAACTGAAAGGTTATTTTCAACTTCTGGTAGTTCTAGTTTTTTAGCATCTAACTCCAGTTCGAACTCTTTTTTGATTAAATAAATCGCCTGCGAAGCATCTGTTGGTTTAACAGCGAAAGTAATGCTATGTTCTGATGAAGACTGGGTAATCAATACTACATTGATCTGTTCGCGCGAAAGCAGTGAGAATAATCTTCCGCTAAAACCCGCCTTACCCACCATACCACTGCCCGTTAGGTTAATAATGCTGATGTGATCGATAGAGGAAATTCCTTTTATGGGTAAGCTCGATGCTTTAACATCGCTTTTGATATAAGTTCCTGCGAAATCAGGTTCGAAAGTGTTTTTGATCACAATCGGAATCTTTTTCATAAAAGCAGGGATCATTGTTGGGGGATAGATCACTTTTGCTCCGAAATAACTTAGCTCCATAGCCTCGGTATAGCTTAACTCTGGTAACGAGAAAGCCTTTTTCACAATGCGTGGATCAGCTGTCATCATGCCGTTTACATCCGTCCATATCTCTATTTCTTCGGCATTTAAGGCCGCGCCCCATACCGCTGCGGTATAATCAGAGCCGCCACGGCCTAAAGTTGTTATCCTGCCTGCGGCATTGCTCGCTATAAAACCAGTAACAAAAAGTACTTTGCCTTTATTTTCCTGGTAAAAATTGTTGATCAGCATTTCAGTCAATTCGGTATCTACTTTCGCCTGACCGAAGTTGCTGTCGGTTTTAATCAGGTCGGAACCGTTAACATAAAGCGTATCCCCAAAATTTTGTGAAGCAATGTGGCTGATCATAAAAGTAGAGCAGCGTTCGCCGTAACTCAAAATCTGATCTTTGGTCTGCAAGCTCAGTTCGCGCAGATTGGCCACAGCCTGTAACAGATCTTCCAACTCGTTAAAAAAGATCTTTAACCGTGTAAACACAGGGTTTTGTGCAGCTGCAGGTAAAAGTGAGCGGATTACAGCAAAGTGTTTTGCTTCGATTTCTTTTAAATGAGCGTCGTAATCTTCTCCACGCTCGGCCATTTCGGCCATATCGGTAAGCAAATTGGTTACACCACTCATTGCCGATAATACAACTACCGGGCTGTTCTTCTGTTTTTCTTCGCCAACCAGGCGTAAGAGGGTTTTAATGTTCTCGGCCGAACCTACGGATGTGCCGCCGAATTTGAGTACTTTCATTAGTCTATATTGGTTTTAACTGTTTTATGCTGTGCGGATAATTCATGGTTGCTCGTACAGGTTTCATTCAGCATGGGTTTAAAAAAAAAAGCGTCCCGATTTTCATCGGGACGCTCTCTGTGTTTTATGTTTTTTCAATTTACAACAAATTAGCCCCGCTGGTTTATACCGGTGGTAATAATAATCGTTGTAATAATCGAAGTGTTAAAATTCATCTTGTCTTTGTGTACTTTGTACACCGTAAAGTAGGAGATTATTTTTTAAAAATGCAAATGTTTTTTGATTTTTATTTCGAAATTTCTATTAAAACGTTTAAGTAGATGAAATAGCTGTATTTTTTGAACCCGAAACCAGTATTGTTTTTACTACGACGATTACAATTCCCTTCCTTGTTCCAAGGAGGGGTGGTCACGGGACGGGGTGGTTGATCAGCAAATTTTAATCATTAGAAAATATGCTGTAGTACTTCTTTAGATGGTGCAGCCCTGCTAACCGCTATAGTCCCGATGGTAGTGCTGTTTTGTTGTTGGTGAGATCGGGAGCTGCCGCTTTTATCAGGTTTAGTTAAATTTGGGTTGTGGTACTATTTAAGTTGGTTACCTTTCCGGCGTCTAATTCCCCTCCTCTGAAGGGCCTCCGTTTTTAACCACAGATGAGCACAGATAAACACAGATTTCATAACTGTGTGCATCCTTTCTACCTGTGGTTATTTATTTTTGTTCGTGCCGAATGGCTTAACTTAATGACATTGAAAGGGGCGCCTAGCCTGTGGTCAATATTAATCATTTAGCAAACCGTCATTGATTTTCAAAGCCTTACCTATTAAAAGTTTAAACCAGCTAAAACCATTTAACAGATTTTACTTAGTGTAATTTTTTAATTTTTTTTACCTTGTAAAAATGAGTGTAAATATCTGTAAATAAAATGTTTACATAATAGTGTATTTGCTACAATATGTAAAAAATTACGCTTCAAAACTAGTTTTTGTCGGTGATAAGTATTTACCTTTGCTGTACTAACTAACTTATTGTTATGAGCAAAAAGAAACTGCAAACGCCAGATTTAAGCTATTTAAATCTAGGTGGAAACATTGCTGTAAAGTACCAATTATCCCCAACGGAATTAATTGATGATGCCTTGTTAAATAAAGAAGGTACGCTGGCTGCTTCAGGAGCGCTGGCGGTTGATACCGGAAAGTTTACCGGACGTTCTCCTAAAGACCGTTTTATTGTATGCGACGAGGTTACCGAAGACAAGGTTTGGTGGGGCGATGTAAACATTAAAATTTCTCCGGAGAAATTCGATCAGCTGTTTTATAAGCTAACAAATTACCTTGAAGATAAGAAAATCTATGTCCGCGATTCTTCGGCCTGTGCCAATCCGGATTACGATATATCCATTCGGGTAATTACAGAAACTGCTTATCAGAATCTTTTTGCTCATCATTTGTTTATCCGCCCTGAAGAGGATCGTTTGGGGAGCACACCAGAGTGGACCATCATTGCTGCGCCAGGTTTCTTGGCCGATCCGGCTATCGACGGAACCAGACAGGAAAACTTCTCCATCATCAATTTCACAAGGAAAATGATTTTGATCGGGGGAACTGGCTATACCGGCGAAATTAAAAAAGGAATTTTTTCTGTTTTAAACTTTATCCTGCCAGTATATAAGAATACGCTATCTATGCACTGTTCGGCCAATGTGGGTAAAGATGGCGATACCGCTATATTCTTCGGCTTGTCTGGAACGGGAAAAACCACCTTGTCTGCCGATCCCGAAAGAGGATTGATCGGTGACGATGAACATGGCTGGGGTAAAGATTCTGTATTTAATTTCGAAGGCGGCTGCTATGCAAAATGCGTAGACTTAACCGAAGAGAAAGAGCCTCAGATCTTTAAGGCAATCAAATTTGGCTCCTTGCTGGAGAATATTAATTTTTTTCCAGGCACGAAGGAGGTTGATTATAGCAATATCAGTAAAACGGAAAATACCCGCGTGGCCTATCCAATAGATTATATTGACAATGCCATTTTACCATCAATCGCAGCTGTTCCGAAAAATATCTTTTTCTTAACTGCAGATGCGTTTGGCGTTTTGCCTCCAATTTCGAAATTAAATGTAGAACAGGCCATGTTCCACTTTATGAGCGGATATACAGCCAAGGTTGCAGGAACAGAAACCGGGGTGACAGAACCTCAGTTAACGTTTTCGGCTTGCTTTGGTAAAGCCTTCTTGCCATTGCATCCATCTAGATATGCCGCACTATTGGGCGAGAAGATGGAAAAACACCAGGTAAACGTATGGTTAGTAAATACAGGTTGGAGCGGTGGCGCTTACGGCGTAGGTAAAAGGATGAAATTAAGTTATACCAGAGCGATGATTACGGCAGCATTAAATGGAGACTTAGATCATAATAAATATAAGCAACACCATGTATTTAAATTGATGATGCCAATAAATTGTCCTGGGGTACCGGACGAAATTTTAGACCCCTCTAAAACATGGAGCAATCAGGAAGAATACTTTTTGAAAGCCTACGAATTGTCGGATGCCTTTAAAGAGAATTTTAAGCAGTTCGAACTGACAAAAGTACCAAAAAGCAGACACGAAGCGTTAAAATTATGTTAAATGCACTTTAAAATGCATTTTTTGAGCGAAAAATTTGCAATTCGATTTTTTTTTAGTTTTTATTGTGAAAGAATTGCCTCGGCTGGGGCAATTTTTTTGTTATACACCCTAGGTGGTTTACCGAAACTAAATTCTAAGTAACGATTTAATTGCTTATTGATTTATTAATTTGTAATTTAAAATCAATTTATAAATTTGTTTTTCGCAACAATTTCGGATATGAAACGTTGAGTGTAGTACAAAAGAAAAAAACAGCTAAAAATTAAAAACAAGAACTAAAACTAAAATTTCAAAAAAAATGGCAAACGCACCAAAACCAACAACTGTTAAAAAAGAGAGCTCTTCTAGCGCTTCAAATGTATTTGCAACATTCGTTATTCCAATTTGTATTATCATTGGATTCTGTGTTTGGAGATTCGTATTCGGAGAAGGAAGTAACTTTATCGATGGTGACAGAGAAAAATTACCATTACCTGGTAACTATCTTGGAACAGCTTACAAAGGAGGTCCTATCGTAGCGATCTTAGTTGGATTACTATTAGTAGTAATTGTATTCTCTATCGAACGTTTCATCGTTATTGGTAAAGCAAGTGGAAAATCTAGCTTAGACACTTTCATTCGCAAAGTACAAGGTTTATTAAGCGCAGGTAACATCGAAGCAGCAAAAGCTGAGTGTGATAAACAAGAAGGTTCAGTTGCTAACGTAATTAAATCTGGCTTGAAAAAATACAGTGAAGTTGAAGCAGATACTAATATGGATGTTGAGCAATCAATCGTTGCGATCCAAAAAGAGGTTGAAGAAGCTACAGCTTTAGAAATGCCAATGTTAGAGCAAAACTTAACTGTAATTGCAACTTTGGTATCAATTGGTACATTAGTAGGTTTATTGGGTACAGTAACAGGTATGATCCGTGCGTTCGCCGGTTTAGCAAACTCTGGAGCACCAGATCAATCAGCATTAGCGGTAGGTATCTCTGAGGCATTGATCAACACTGCAACAGGTATCTTGGTTTCTACTGTGGCAATTATCATGTATAACGTATTAACTTCTAAAATTGACAAGTTAACTTACGCTATCGATGAGGCTGGTTTCAGCATCGTTCAAACATACGCTAGTTCGCATAAATAAGAATTTTGAAAAAATTTTTACCGGCTTTATGGAAAACCGGAAAAAAGATCATCATTATTAAAACTAGTAAAAAATATTATGCCTAGAATTAAAGTTAAAAGAACAAGTACAGTAACAGATATGACCGCCATGTGTGATGTGGCATCATTGTTACTTACTTTCTTCATCTTAACTGCTACAGCAAGGCAACCAGAACCACTAGCCGTTTCTACACCTTCATCTACATATGAGTTTAAGGTACCGGTAGAAAACAATGCGATATTAACCATTGGGCAGGGTAAAGTTTTCTTCGAAGTAGCAGGGGTCAAAGTAAGAGCGAAAACATTAGAGCTAATGGGCGAACAGTATAAAATATCGTTCACTCCAGTAGAAATACAACGCTTTTCAGCAATAGGAAGTTTCGGCGTTCCGATCCAGAGTTTAAAATCTCTTATTGCCTTGAACGGGGCTGACCGTATGAAACCAGGGGTACAACCTGGCATACCTTCAGATTCGACTGACAACCAGTTAAATGCATGGGTGCTAAATGCCCGTAAAGCAACTAAAGAGATTAATAATCAGGATATGCGTGTCAGTATTAAAGGTGATGCAAAAGAAGAATATCCGGTAGTTAAAAAGATTGTTGATGTACTTCAGAAACAAAGTGTTAACAAATTTTTATTGGTTACCAACTCTGAAGCTAAAAAGAAATAAGAAATGGCAGAATTAAACACAGGCGGGAAGAAAGCCACCCCAAGGGTTGATATGACTCCGATGGTGGATCTAATGTTTCTTTTGGTAACATTCTTTATCTTAACAACAGTAATCTCTACGCCGCAAGCGATGGATATTGCAAAGCCAGATAAAAACGAAAAGTTACCTGAGAACAGATTGGAGCTAAAAGCAAGTAAAACAATGACTATTTTGTTGGGTAAAAGCGATAAAGTAGCATGGTACATGGGAGTAGCTGGCGAAAGCGCACCAACTATAGAATCTGGTTCGCAAATCGAAGATGCTATTGTTAAAAATAGAAAAGCAGCTGATGCCTCAGGCGTTGCTGGCGACTTTGTTGTACTGGTAAAACCAACATCAGGTTCTACATTCCAAAATTTTGTAGATATCATGGACGAGTTGGAAATTCTTAAAGTTAAGGTTCGTCAGATCGACGATGATAACATCCTTGACAATGAGAAGCAGTTCATGAAAGAAAAAGGAATTTTATAATCAGTAAAACCAATAGTTATGTCGAAGTTAGATATATTCAGAAAAGAATGGCTTGAAGTGGTTTTTGCAGATAAAAACAAAACCTATGGTGCGTATCAATTGCGTAAAAGTAATGGTGCCAACACCTCGAAAGCATTAATTATCGGCTCTATTATATTTATTGTGTTATTTTTCTCTCCTAAAATCTATAGCCTGATAAAAGGCTCAATGGATCATGAAGATGAGCAATTGAAAGCACAAGAAGTAATTATAGCGCCACCACCACCGGTAGATCCTAAAACACCGCCACCACCACCCGTAGAGCCACCTCCACCAAAAGTTGACCAGGTGAAAATGCCACCTCCGATTGTAAAACCAGATATAGAGGTTCGTGATGAACCACCTACGGTTGAAAAATTGAAGGAAGCCGATCCAGGTCAGAGAGATATCAAAGGTGATCCAACAGCTGATATTGTTATCGCTGAACCAGTAGGTGAAGGACCAAAAAGAGAAGCTGCTGTTGCGGTTGATGATAATAAAGTTTATGACTTTGTTAGTATCGAGAAACAACCAGAGTTCCCGGGAGGTATCTCCAAGTTTTATGGATACTTAAGTAAAGCAATAAAGTACCCGCCAATGGCACAGGAAAACAACGTTCAAGGTAAAGTATTTTTATCTTTCGTTGTTGAAAAAGATGGTAAATTAACTGATATCACAGTTACCCGTGGTTTGGGTAGCGGAACTGATGAAGAAGCCATCCGTGTATTGAAAGCTAGTCCACGTTGGAACCCAGGTATCCAGAATGGTAAGCCGGTAAGGGTAAAATACAACATCAACGTTAACTTTACATTGAACTAATAGTAGATGTTAAATTTTGATATTTTTAAGCAAAAATCGCCTAAACAGCGGTTTTTGCTCATTTTAGGCCTTATCATGTTCGTTTTTTATGTGGTATTGGGTTTTGCATTTATATTTTACGAACCAATTGCCCTGCGTTTAAGTACTATTCCCCAATGGGGGCGCATTGCGATCGGTATCTTCTTAATTATTTATGCGTTTGTAAGACTTTTAAGCCTTGGAAGGCGCGACTAATCAGCTCAATGAAAAATTTCCTTTTAATATTTTGTGTACTAGCTTTACTTGTATCCTGCAAACGTAAAAACAAAGCCGATGCAGTTAAAGAAACCAGAACAAGTGGTACCTTAAAAATATTGGTTGATGAAAGTGTTGGACCGATTGTTCAGGATCAGATCGATGTTTTTAGTTTGGATTATCCGGATGCAAAATTTCAGACAACAGTAAAACCTGAAGAAAAATTATTGCCTGCCTTTCTTAATGATAGTATTAGGGTAATTGTTTTACCAAGGTTATTAACCAAAGCAGAAGAAAAGTATTATAACCAGCGTAATATTAAAATCAACTCTTCGCGTTTTGCCATTGATGGTATTGCTTTAATTACCAATCAGGGCAATATCGATAGTACAATTAACGTTAAAGAGGTGATTGATATATTACAGGGGAAGAAATCAGATAAAAAATTGGTCTTTGATAACGCTTATTCAAGTACCTTTCAATATTTTAAAGAGTTGGCCCATATCAGCCAATTTCCAGCTACAGGTGTTTACTCCAAAAATTCTAGCAAAGAAGTAATTAAACTTATTGCAGAAGATAAAGATTTTATTGGTATTTTGGGCGTGAATTGGATCACTGACAAGGATACAGAGATGAGCGAATACCTGTCTAAGATAAAAGTGCTGGGCGTAAAGAATGTAAAAGGTAAGGTAGGAGACGATCAGTTCTATAAACCAACTCAAGATAACTTAATCAACGGTGTTTATCCTTTCTTAAGAAATATAAATATTATAGATTGTGAGGGAAGAGATGGTTTAGGCACAGGATTTGCAACATGGTTAAGAAGTCAGAGAGGACAATTGATTGTACTTAAATCTGGACTTGGCCCGCATAAATTAATGCCAAGACAAATTAACCTGACAAAAGGAAATTAAATTAAAAATTATAAATTGAACCACGAAGTAAATCTAAAGAGACACTTCATTTTTATTAAATAAAAAAACAGAATATCCGATGAAAATTTTAAAGAAAGCAATAACCTTAAATGTAGGTTTGGTGTTGATGGGTTCTGCAGTTTTTGCTCAAGATTTAAATGACGCGAAAAAAGCCATCGACGCGGAGCAGTATCAGAAAGCATCATCAATGCTTAAGTCATTGGTGAGCTCAAAAGCATCAGATGGTAATAACTATTACAATCTTGGTTTGGTTTACTTAAAAACCGGTTACATCGACTCCGCTAGAGCCGTATTTACCAAAGGTGTTACCGCTGATCCAAAAAACAACTTAAACTTAATTGGTTTAGGCGAAGCAGATATGTTATCTAATAACCCAAGCTCTGCTAAAACTAACTTCGACAAGGCTGTAGCTTTGGCGCCGAAAGATTACAAAACTTATTTGTATATCGGTAAAGCGTATTTAGCACAAGATAAACCTAGTGATGATGTATCTAAACCTGATTTTACTAACGCTTTGGCTAACATTACCAAAGCTGATGAATTAGATTCTAAAGATAAAGATGCTGAGGTTTTCTTAGCACAAGGTGATGCCTATGCATTACAGAAAAAAAATTCAGAGGCATTAGGTCCTTATATGCGTGTTGGTGATGTTGATCCAAACAACAGAAGAGCTAAAACGCAGATTGGTAAAATGTACAAAGAATCTAGGGCTTTTCCTGAAGGTGAAAAAGAGTTACAAGATGTAATTGCTGCTGATGCAAACTATGGCCCTGCTTACCGCGAGCTAGGTGAGTTATACTTACAGTGGAGTAGCTTTGGTACAGATAAAGAAAAAGCAAAAAAAGCTATTGAGAATTATAAAAAATATATGGATTTAACAGATAAATCTTTGGAATCTCAATTGCGTTATGCTCAGTTCTTATTTTACGCAAAAGATTTTCCAACGTTGGAGCAAGTAGCAACAGCTATACAGGCCCCTGCTAATGATCCTAAAAGTGCAATTGTATCCAGGATGAAAGGATGGGCAGCTTATGAGAATAAAAACTATCCTGCTGCGCTTACGAGTATGAATGATTTTTTCTCTAAAGAGAAAGATCCAAATAAAATTCTTGCTTTCGATTACTTATATTTAGGTAAAGCTCAATTAAAAGCTGGTCAAGATAGTTTAGCATTAATTAATATCACTAAAGCCGTAGAAAAGGATTCGACGAATGCTGATGCATTGGCTGAAGTTGCTAAAAGTTTTTACGATGCTAAAAAATATGCTAAATCATCAGAAATTTATGAGAAGGCTATAAAAGCTAACCCTAACGGAAAAGGTGCTTTATATAATTACTATTATAATGCAATGGCGAATTATTTTGATTATGCAGCTAAATTGACTGCAAAACAAAATCCTTCAAAAGATATCTTAGTAAGAGCTGACTCTTCAATTGCTAAAGTTACACAACTAGCTCCTGAAACATATGATGCATATTTAACAAGAGCTCGTATTAACAGTCTACTGGATGATGAAAAAGAGCCTAAAGGTTTGATGCTTCCTTTTTATGAGGAATATATCAAAAAGATAACTGAAAAACCAGAATTGGCTACAGCAAATGCTAAAAAACTTTCTGAAGCATATGATACAATTGGTGGTTATTATTACTACAAAGACAAGGAAAAAGCTAAAGAATATTTCAACAAAAGTGTAGCTGTTTATCCTACCGGAACTTTTGCAGCAGCTAAACTAAAAGAATTAGCAGCACCTGCACCAAAAGGTAAAGGCAAATAATTAAAAAGTTAAATAATTTAGAAAAGGCAGAGTTTGGTTACTCTGCCTTTTTCTTTTACTTTTGCATCACAAAATAAAAATTATGCAAGCGCAAAGTTCCTCTATAGATTTTTTACCAATTATATTTCAAGTAATTGTTGCTTTAGGTTTTGTGGTAACCACATTGGTTGCTACACACTTTTTAGGCCCAAAACGTAAAACAAGTGATAAATTAGAAACTTTTGAAGCCGGTATTAAATCAGTAGGAAATGCACGGCAGCCTTTCTCGATCAAATATTTCGTAGTAGCCATCTTATTTGTACTGTTTGATGTAGAGGTGATCTTTATGTATCCTTGGGCGGTTAATTTCCGTACATTACGGATGGATGGAATGATCGAGATGTTTATTTTCATGGGTACATTATTGCTGGGCTTTATCTACGTGATCAAGAAAAAAGTCTTAGACTGGAACTAGTCAGTAAGCAGTTATCAGCTCACAATTGGCAGTTAATAGTTCTTGGTTTAAAAACTGTAAACTGAAAATTGCTAACTGAAAACCGAATGTGTATCACTTACACTAACTTATAGCTGTTTTGGTTATTTAGAAAGGTTCTAAATCGAGTAAAGCTAGTTTGTTTGCCTTTAAAATATTGTAAATTTGTTGCTCATTCTGCAAAGGGATGAGCATTTTTTGTTTATAAACATGAGTGAAATTAATATAGTTGATGCGCCTCCAGGAATAGAAGGATCTGGCTTTTTCGCCACTTCTCTTGATAAAGTGATTGGTTTGGCCCGCTCAAATTCATTATGGCCTTTACCGTTCGCAACTTCTTGTTGTGGAATTGAGTTTATGGCAACTATGGGTTCTCATTACGATCTTGGCCGTTTCGGTGCCGAACGCTTAAGTTTTTCTCCCCGCCAGGCAGATGTTTTAATGGTTATGGGAACCATCGCTAAAAAAATGGCCCCGGTATTAAAACAGGTTTACATCCAAATGGCAGAGCCACGTTGGGTAATGGCTGTTGGTGCATGTGCAAGTAGCGGCGGTATTTTCGATACTTATTCAGTATTGCAAGGTATTGATGAGGTTATTCCGGTGGATGTTTACGTTCCTGGTTGCCCGCCGAGGCCTGAAGCCATTTTAGATGGATTCCAACGTATTCAGGATTTAGTGAAAAGCGAATCAGGCAGAAGAAGGAATTCTGATTATTACAAAGAACTTTTAGGTCAATACGGCATTAAATAATGGAAGAAACGACACTAAATAACGATATCCACGTTAAGCTGACTGAAAAGTTTGGCGAAAAAGTTACTGCCGTTTCTGAGCCTTATGGTTTACTAACCTTTGTAACTTATAAAGATGTGATCATCAATGTGCTTTCGCATCTTAAAGAAGAATTAAAATTCAATTTCCTTACTGATATTACTGCGGTTCACTATCCGGGTAAAGATCATGGTATTGCAGTGGTTTACCATTTGCACAACATGGTAGAGAAAGTTAGGGTCAGGATTAAGGTTTTCATTTCAGAACAAAATCCAACTATCCCTACAGCAACAACTGTTTGGAAAGGTGCCAACTGGATGGAACGCGAAACTTATGATCTGTTCGGGGTTAAATTTGAAGGTCACCCAGATCTACGCCGTATTTTAAATATGGACGACTTAGGTGTTCATCCTATGTTGAAACAATATCCATTGGAAGATCCGAACAGAGTAGATAAAAAAGACGAATTTTTTGGAAGGTAAACTATGAATCATAACCATCCGGTATTTACAGATAACGACCCGCAAAGTGAGCTGGTAACCTTAAACTTAGGCCCAACGCACCCTGCAACACACGGCGTTTTTCAAAACGTTTTGCAATTAGATGGCGAACGTATTGTAAGCGGCGTTTCTACCATAGGGTATATCCACCGTGCTTTCGAAAAGATTGCGGAGCATCGCCCATTTTATCAAATTACACCACTTACCGACCGTTTAAACTATTGCTCGTCGCCTATTAACAATATGGGATGGCACATGACGGTTGAGAAGTTGTTAAATATTCAGATGCCGAAACGCGTAGATTACCTTCGGGTAATTATTATGGAGCTTTCGCGTATTGCCGATCACATTATCTGTAACACGATCATTGGTCAGGATACCGGGGCAACAACCACTTTCTTATACCTTTTCCAGTTCCGTGAGCATATTTACGAAATCTTCGAAGAAGTTTGTGGTGCACGTTTAACCACAAATATTGGCCGTATTGGTGGGTTTGAAAGAGATTTCAATGATATCGCCTTTGCTAAAATCGATAAGTTTTTAAAAGAATTCCCTAAAGCGTTAAAAGAGTTCGAAAATCTGTTAACACGTAACCGTATTTTTATTGATAGAACGGCTGGTGTTGCTGAAGTAACTAAAGAAGCTGCTTTAGAATATAGCTGGACTGGGCCGCTTTTGCGTGCTACCGGTGTAGATTACGATGTGCGTGTAAGCGATCCGTATTCTTCATATCAGGATTTCGACTTTGAAGTTCCGGTAGGTACAAGTGGCGATATTTACGACAGATATTTAGTACGTAATGAAGAGATGTGGCAAAGTGTCCGCATTATCGAACAGGCGCTTGTGAAATTAAAAACAGAGCCAAAAGGTATTTTCCATGCCGATGTGCCTGAATTTTACCTCCCTCCAAAACAAGAAGTTTATAACAATATGGAAGCATTGATCTATCACTTCAAAATTGTGATGGGTGAAATTGATGCGCCAAAAGCAGAAGTTTATCACGCTGTAGAAGGCGGAAATGGCGAGTTAGGATTCTATCTGATTAATGATGGAGGCCGTACACCGTACCGTTTACACTTCCGCAGACCAAGTTTTGTAAACTACCAGATGTTTGCACCAATGAGCGAGGGCATGTTATTGTCTGATGCCATCATCAACATGAGTAGTATGAATATTATTGCAGGAGAATTAGATGCTTAAAGTAGAAGAACAAACACCTGTAGTGTTTTCATCAGAATTGCTGGCCAAATTTGATGAGGTAAAGAGCCGTTATCCGGCAGATAAGAGCAAATCAGCTTTGCTACCACTTTTGCACTTGGTACAGGCCGAATACCTTTGGGTGAGTACACCAGCGATGGATAAAGTAGCTGAATATTTAAATATTCAGCCAATTGAAGTGTATGAGGTGGCAACATTTTATACCATGTACTTTTTAAAACCACAAGGCAAGTATGCTTTGGAGGTTTGTCGTACTGGTCCATGCTGTTTAGTTGGTGCCGAAAAAATATTAAGCCACTTGGAAAACAAGTTAGGTGTTAAAGAAGGTGAAGTTACTGCCGATGGTTTATTCAGCTTTAGAGGTGTTGAATGTTTAGCGGCCTGTGGTTTTGGTCCGGTATTGCAAATAAGCCCGGAATATACTTTCTACGAAAACCTTACCGAAGCAAGTGTAGATAAATTGATTGAAGATTTGAAAAATAAGTCCTAAGTCGAAAGTCTTAAGTTGAGAGTCGTTTTGACTCATGACTATGGACTATGGACTACAGACTATAGACTAATTAAAATGTCTCGAAAACTGTTACTTGAGCATATAAACGTACCGGGCATCAATACACTTGAAGTCTATCGCCAAAAAGGCGGGTACCGTGCCGTGGAAAAAGCCCTTAAAACTTTAACACCCGAAGAGATTGTTGAAGAAGTTAAGAAATCGGGCTTACGCGGTCGCGGAGGTGCGGGTTTCCCAACCGGGATGAAATGGAGCTTTTTGGCTAAACCAGAGGGGGTTGCACGTTATTTGGTGTGTAATGCTGATGAATCAGAGCCGGGAACTTTTAAAGACCGTTATTTGATGACTTATATTCCCCATGCATTAATTGAGGGAATGATCGTATCGAGTTTCGCATTAGGTGCGAAGGTTTCTTACATCTATGTTCGTGGTGAGATGATGCCTCAGATCCGCATTTTAGAAAAAGCAATTGCTGAAGCTAAAGCTGCAGGATGGTTGGGTAAAAACATTTTAGGAACAGGTTACGATTTAGAATTATATGTTCAGCCAGGTGGCGGCGCTTACATCTGCGGTGAAGAAACTGCTTTGTTAGAATCGTTAGAAGGCAAAAGAGGTAATCCACGTATTAAACCACCATTTCCGGCAATTGCGGGTTTGTATGGTTGCCCTACAGTGGTGAACAATGTTGAATCGATTGCTGCAGTGGTGCCGATTATTAATGATGGTGGCGATGAATATGCAAAAATTGGTATCGGTAGAAGTACAGGTACAAAATTAATATCCGCATCGGGTAATCTAGTAAAACCAGGCGTTTACGAAATCGAATTGGGTTTACCAGTAGAAGAATTTATTTATTCAGACGAGTATTGTGGCGGTATTGCCAATGGTAAGCGTTTAAAGGCAACGGTTGCAGGTGGATCATCTGTGCCTATTTTACCTGCTAATTTAACCTTGAAATACGCTAACGGCGAACCTCGTTTAATGAGTTACGAATCGTTATCAGAAGGTGGATTTGCTACTGGAACCATGATGGGTTCAGGCGGTTTTATCGCTTTTGATGAAGATCAGTGTATTGTTCGTAATACCTGGAATTTTGCCCGTTTTTATCACCACGAAAGCTGCGGACAGTGTTCACCTTGCCGAGAAGGTACTGGATGGATGGAAAAAGTGTTGCACAAAATCGAACATGGCCATGGAAAAATGGAAGATGTTGATTTGTTGTGGGATATTCAACGCAAAATTGAAGGGAATACAATCTGCCCATTGGGTGATGCAGCAGCCTGGCCAGTAGCCAGTGCAATCCGTCACTTCAGAGATGAATTTGAATGGCACATTAAAGAACCGGTTAAAAGCCAGAGCCAAAATTATGGTATTGCAAATTATGCAACACCGATTGAGAAAGCTCCGGTAACGGAAGAGAAATAATTTTCTAAGGTCGCAATTTTCGACCACTTGAATATTTAATTTAAAACCTAAGATCACAATTTGTGATCTTAGAAAATAAACTTGTAAATGCCGAAACAAGATATATCATTAATTCCAACAGAAATAATTCTTAATAAGATATTTCTACTTAGAGAGGAGAAAGTGATGCTTGATTTTCAATTGGCAGAATTTATAATATTGAAAATAGAGCTTTAAAGCAGGCTGTAAGGAGAAACTTGGATTTATTTCCTGATGATTTCATGTTCATCTTATCAGAAATAGAAATTGAGATTATGGTATCACAAAATGTGATACCTTCAAAACAAAGTTTGGGAGGAGCAAATCCTTTTGCATTTACAGAAACAGGGGTAGCAATGCTATCAAGTATTCTGAAAAGTAAAAAAGCAAGAGAAATAAATATTTCTATTATGAGAGCTTTTGTTGCGCTACGTAAAATGGTTTTAAGCAACACAGAACTACGGTTAGAAGTAGAAAAAATTAAAAAGAAAGTAGATAATCAGGATAAAAATATTGAAGTGATCTTCAGATATTTTGATGAACTACTGGAACAGAAAGAAAAGCCAAGGAAAGAAATTGGTTACAAAATCTCGAAAGAGAAATAATAAATTGTTAAAAAAGATTGCTCCGTACCTCGCAATGACGGTAGAAGTATAAAAAATAAAAGAATATCATTAACCATGAGTGAAAAAGTTAAGGTTACGATAGATGGGATAACAGTAGAGGTTGATAACGGAACAACCATTCTGAATGCTGCAAGGCAAATCGGAGGGGATATTGTTCCGCCAGCAATGTGCTATTATTCTAAATTACAAGGCAGTGGCGGTAAATGCCGTACCTGTATTGTAAAAGTGACTAAAGGTTCGGAGAAAGATCCTCGCCCAATGCCTAAGTTGGTGGCTTCTTGCCGCACAACTGTAATGGATGGGATGGAAGTGCTCAACATTACTTCACCAGAAGTTTTGGAAGCACGTGCCGGTGTTGTAGAGATCTTATTGATTAATCACCCCTTGGATTGCCCTGTTTGCGATCAGGCAGGAGAGTGCGATTTGCAGAATTTGGGCTACGAGCATGGTTTGCAAAAAACACGCTATGAGTTTGAACGCCGTACTTTTGAGCGTATCGATATAGGTGATAAAATCCAGTTACATATGAATCGTTGTATTTTGTGCTACCGTTGTGTTTTCACGGCTGATCAGATTACGAACAAACGTGTTCATGGTATCTTAAACCGTGGCGACCATTCTGAAATTTCTACTTACATCACCCAGGCGGTTGATAACGATTTCTCAGGAAACGTAATCGATGTTTGCCCGGTAGGTGCTTTAACTGATAAAACTTTCCGTTTTAAAAACCGTGTTTGGTTTACCAAACCAGTTGATGCACACCGCGATTGCGATCACGAAAAATGCAACGGTAAAGTAACACTTTGGTATAAAGGAGCAGATGTTTTACGTGTTACCGCACGTAAAGACCAGTTTGGAGAAGTAGAAGAATTTATTTGCAATACTTGCCGCTTCGATAAAAAAGCAACTACTGATTGGGTAATTGAACATCCAACACACATTGATGATACTTCGGTAATTGCATCTAACCACTACGAAACATTAAAACCTTTGCATGTAATTCAGCCAAATGAGGCATTACAGGCTGCAAATGAAATTGAATTACATAAAACAGTTAAATACTAATGGATAGCGCTTTTGTTATAGAAAAATTTATCCTGGTAGCTGTAATTTTCGGCATCAGTTTAGTTATTGCCATGTATTCTACTTATGCAGAACGTAAAGTTGCTGCATATTTACAAGATCGCTTAGGTCCTGATAGAGCTGGCCCCTTTGGTATTTTACAACCATTGGCCGATGGTATCAAAATGTTTATGAAAGAGGAAATTATTCCTACATCATCAAACAGATTTTTATTTATCGCTGGTCCGGGCTTGGCTTTGCTTTGCGCCTGTATTGGTACTGCAGTTATTCCATGGGGTAGCCCTGTTTTAATTGCAGGCAAAACTATTCCTTTACAGGTTTCAGATATCAATGTTGGTGTTTTATACATTTTCGGAGTCGTTTCTTTAGGTGTTTATGGTGTAATGATTGGTGGATGGGCCTCAAACAACAAATACTCTTTGTTGAGTGCTATCCGCGCAGCATCCCAGAACATCAGTTATGAAATTGCGATGGGATTATCTATCATCGCTTTGCTTTTAATGACCAATACTTTAAGCTTAAAGGAAATCGTTGATCAGCAACATGGATGGAGATGGAATGTTTTATATCAGCCGCTTGGATTTTTAATCTTTATGGTTTGTTCATTTGCAGAAACCAACCGTGCTCCATTCGATTTACCTGAATGCGAAACGGAATTAATCGGTGGTTATCATACCGAATATTCTTCAATGAAATTAGGTTTTTATCTATTTGCTGAGTATATCAACATGTTTGTATCATCGGCAGTAATGGCGGCTTTATATTGGGGCGGTTATAATTACCCTGGTATGGATTCGATGGCGGTGTGGTTAGGTCCAACCTGGGCACCACTTTTTGGTACAGCAGTTTTCTTCGGTAAAATATGTGCGTTCATCTTTTTCTTCATGTGGGTACGTTGGACAATCCCTCGTTTCCGTTACGATCAATTGATGAATTTAGGTTGGAAAGGTTTAATACCTTTGGCTATTGCCAATATTATAATAACAGGTGTTGTGATTGCGATTATTGAGAAGTTTTAATTATGGAATCATTAAGTAATAAGAAAAAAGTACTGGAACAAAAGCCACTGAGCTTTATGGAGCGGATGTACCTGCCGGCAATTGCTAAAGGTATGGGCATTACCATCAGTCACTTATTTAAAAAAGAGGCTACTATAAGATATCCTGAAGTTGAACGAGAATTCTCTACCAACTTTAGAGGGATGCACTCGCTAAAACGTGATGAGAATGGTAAAGAACGTTGTACCGCATGCGGTTTATGCGCTTTATCTTGTCCTGCTGAAGCCATTACCATGATTGCAGCTGAACGTAAACCTGAAGAGAAAGATTTATACCGCGAAGAAAAATATGCAGCAACTTACGAAATAAATATGCTGCGTTGCATTTTCTGTGGATTATGTGAAGAAGCTTGTCCAAAAGAGGCAATTTACTTAGATGGACCGATTGTACCTGCTGATTATTTACGTAAAGATTTCATTTACGGAAAAGACAAGTTGGTAGAGGCTCCATTGGAAATGAAAAAATAATTATTGTCATCCTGAGCCTGTTGAAGGACTAAACAAGAAACGCCATTAGGCCTCGGTTCGTGTCTTCACGAAACGAAAGATAATTAATGGTTTGTGGAGACACAAACCATGGAACATAAATAAATAAACAATTAATGAGTACACAAGTATTCTATTTCGTAGCCACATTAAGTATCATCTTTTCGCTGATGGTGATTTTTGCAAAAAATCCGATCCACAGTGTATTGTACTTAATCCTCACCTTTTTTACCTTCACTGTACACTATGTGCTATTAAACGCACAGTTTTTAGCGGTGGTAAACTTTATCGTTTACATGGGGGCCATAATGGTATTGTTCCTTTTTGTATTGATGCTACTTAACCTGAACAAAGAAACTGAACCGAGTAAATCGCCACTGATCAAAATCGTAGGTGTAATTGCTGGCGGTTGTTTGGTTGTAACCTTAATCGGTTCTTTAAAATCAGCAAGTATTACCAGTCCATTGATTTTGAAAAATCCAGGATTAGGGTTGGTAGAAAATCTAGGTAAGGAGCTTTTTGGCCCATTCTTATTGCCTTTCGAATTGTCATCTCTGTTACTATTGGCAGCAATGGTTGGAGCCGTTTTATTATCTAAAAGAGATGAGGTAGAAGCATAATGGAAAATTTATTCACACAAGCAGCAGGCGTTCCGCTAAACCACTACATCTATTTAAGTGCCATTATTTTTTCTATTGGCGTAATAGGCGTACTTACCCGAAGAAATGCCATTGTAATTTTTATGTCGGTTGAGCTGATGCTAAATGCGGTTAATTTACTTTTAACAGCATTCTCGGTTCATAACAATGACCCATCAGGGCAGGTTTTCGTATTCTTCATTATGGCTTTGGCAGCTGCAGAGGTTGCAGTAGGCCTGGCAATTATCGTAATGGTTTACAGAAATACGAAATCAGTAGATATTAATGTTTTAAATCGCCTTAAGTGGTAAATATATAATAAGAATGACAATAGAACAATTGATTTGGTTGGTTCCGTTACTTCCTTTTTTAGGGTTTGTAATTAATGGGCTAGGCAGAAACTCTTTATCTAAAGGACTTGTTGGTATCATCGGAAGCGGGGTAATCTTAGCCTCCTTTATTATCAGCGTAGTTATTTTCTTTAGTTTACAAGGCGACACACAAAAATCTCACGAAGTATTTTTATTCGATTGGATCAGCGCGGGTGCATTACACATTCCATTATCTTTCCTGGTTGATCCTCTAAGCTCGATCATGCTTTTGATCATCACCGGAATTGGTTTCCTGATCCATTTATATTCTACCAGCTATATGAACGATGATGCAGGTTTCGGTAAGTTTTTCGCTTATCTGAACCTGTTTGTATTCTTCATGCTTTTATTGGTATTGGGTTCAAACTACATTGTTATGTTTATCGGTTGGGAAGGCGTAGGTTTATGCTCTTATCTGTTAATCGGTTTCTGGTATACAAACAGTGCTTATGCCTCAGCAGCGAAAAAAGCTTTCGTAATGAACCGTATTGGCGATTTAGGCTTTTTGTTAGGCGTATTCTTAATCTTCACCACTTTTGGTAGTGTAGAATTTGCTAAAGTTTTCCCTCAGGCGGCTAACATGTTGCCGGGCAATGATACGCTGGTTTTAATTACCATCTTATTGTTTATCGGTGCCTGCGGTAAATCGGCTCAATTGCCTTTGTTTACCTGGTTACCAGATGCAATGGCCGGACCAACGCCAGTTTCGGCTTTGATCCACGCGGCTACCATGGTTACAGCTGGTATTTATATGATTGCACGTTCGAGTGTATTGTTCGATCTTGCTCCGCTTACACAGCACATCATTGCCATTGTTGGAGCGGCTACAGCTTTAGTTGCGGCAATTATTGCCTTAACACAAACCGATATTAAAAAAGTGCTGGCTTATTCAACCGTATCGCAACTGGGTTATATGTTTTTAGGCCTTGGTGTTGGCGCTTATACAGGTTCATTCTTCCATGTTTTAACCCACGCATTCTTTAAAGCACTATTGTTCCTGGGCGCTGGTTCGGTTATCCATGCCATGCACCATGAGCAAGATATGCGCCATATGGGCGGATTGAGAAAGAAACTTCCGGTTACTTTCTTAACTATGCTGATCGGTACCATTGCCATTGCAGGTTTACCACCGTTTTCTGGTTTCTTCTCAAAGGATGAAATTTTAGCACATGCTTTCCAGGCTAGTACAATACTTTGGGGAATTGGGGTTTTAACCGCATTCTTAACGGCATTTTACATGTTCAGAATGATGTTCTTAACTTTCTCTGGCAAATATCGTGGAACACATCACGAAGAAAGCCATGTGCACGAATCGCCAACTGCGATGACTTTCCCTTTAATCATTTTAGCTGTTCTTGCAGCAATTGGTGGAGCAATTAATCTTCCTCATGTTTTTGGTGGAAACGAATGGTTGGCGCATTGGTTAACTGGTGCAGGCGTTGCACAGCATGAGTTGGAATTAAGCCACTCAATTGAATTTTCTTTAATGGGTGTTTCGGTAGCAGCAGCTGTAATAGCTTTATTATATGCTTACACCAGATATGTAAAGGGGGCACGCGTTCCTGTTGCTGATGAAGCACCGCGTTCTGCTTTGGCAAAATTATCCTACAATAAATTTTACCTCGATGATATTTATGATTTCCTGATCACTAAACCATTAGATGCACTTTCGAAATTCTTTTATAGGATTATCGATAACAAATTTATCGATGGAATTGTAAACGGACTGGGATGGAGCACAAACGAAGCTAGTAAAGGCATCCGTTTGTTGCAAAGTGGAAACGTAGGTTTCTATATATTTATGATGGTATTTGGTATCATCGCATTACTTGCATATACATTTTATTACATATAAAAAGGGTTCAAAATTAAATAATGGAACAACTTTTACTACTTATATTTCTTCCGCTTGTAGGTGCAATTATTACTGCATTTGCTGGTAAGTCGGCTAAAATAGTTTCGACCGTATTTTCGGTTGTTTCTTTGGTTTTGACTTTGGTTATCGCCGGTAATTTCATTCCAAATGCAAATACCCAGTTTGAGGTTAATTTGCCATGGATTGCAGATTTAGGCATCAATTTCCACGCAGGTATCGATGGCATTAGCATGCTTGTGGTATTGCTAACCAATTTATTGGTGCCGATCATTATTTTATCGAGCTATAACCACCAGTATAAAAATCCTGCTGCATTTTATGCGTTGATTTTGTTTATGCAATGTGGCTTATTGTTGGTATTTACTGCATTGGATGCGTTCTTGTTCTATATTGGATGGGAAGCAGCATTAATTCCGATCTACTTTATCTGCGCCATCTGGGGAGGAAAAGACCGCATCCGTATCAACATGAAATTTTTCGTGTATACCATTGCAGGTTCATTATTTATGTTGATGGGTATTATTTACTTATACCTTCAAAACCCAGCACACAATTTTGATATTCAAGCCTTTTATGCTTTAAACTTAGATAGTACACAACAGGGATGGATTTTTTGGGCTTTCTTTATCGCTTTTGCCATTAAGATGCCGATTTTCCCTTTCCACACCTGGCAGCCTGATACTTATACCGCAGCACCTACACAAGGAACGATGCTATTGTCGGGTATCATGTTAAAAATGGGTATTTATGGCGTAATTAGGTGGTTATTACCAATTGTTCCGGCAGGCGTTCACAATTGGGGCCAAGTGGCTATTGTTTTATCAATCATCGGTATTGTTTATGCTTCGCTGATTGCTTTTACACAAAAGGATGCTAAACGTTTAGTAGCTTATTCATCTATTGCTCACGTTGGATTAATATCAGCAGGTATCTTTGCTTTTAACCAGCAGGGTATGCAAGGCGCCATGGTACAGATGTTGAGTCATGGTATTAATGTAGTGGGTTTATTCTTTGTTTTAGATATCATCTTTTCCCGTGTCAAAACCAATAAAATTGAAGAGTTGGGTGGGATTGCGAAAGTAGCACCACAGTTGGCGCTTGCTTTTCTGATCATTGTTCTAGGCACGGTAGCTTTGCCTGGAACAAACGGATTTATTGGTGAGTTTTTATTGCTAATGGGCGTTTACAACTACGGCATTTGGGCTGCAGCTATTGCAGGATTAACCATTATCTTTGGTGCAGTTTACATGTTGCGCATGTATCAAAATGTAATGTTGGGCGAAACCAACAGCTTAACCATCACTTTTACCGATATAAAGGGAACTGAAAAATTGGTTCTTTATACCATATGTGCATTAATTATTGTTTTGGGTGTTTATCCGAAACCAATTTTGCACTTAACAGAGGCATCTGTACAACATTTATTAGAACAGGTAAATCAAAAATTAAACACAGTAAATTAAGCAATGAATATTATTATAACCATTAGTATAACAGCTTTTATAGTGCTTTATGCAGGTTTGTTTAAGGCAAATAAAGCATTACTACCACTTACAGTTGTTGGCTTACTTACTGCACTGGGATTTACTTTTTGTGCATGGAATGGCAATGCTGTTCATTTCGGAATGATGCAGACAGATAACTTTGCCCTGGCATTTTCGGGGATCTGTATTATCGGCACACTTTTAATCTTTTTATTAACACAGAACTATTTCCACGCTAAAAGTGATAACATAGCCGAATATTATACCTTGATTCTTTTCGCACTTGCCGGAATGATCATGATGGTATCGTATAAAAATATGGCCATGTTATTTGTGGGCCTAGAAATCATGTCGGTGAGTTTATACATTCTAGCCGGTATTCGTAAAAAGGATTTTGCCTCTAACGAAGCTTCCTTAAAGTATTTCCTAATGGGTGCTTTCTCAACTGGGTTCCTGTTGTTTGGTATCACGTTAATTTATGGTGCTACAGGCTCATTCGATTTAGATAAAATACAAGCTTATCTGGTAAATAGTCAGGCAATTTCTCCAATATTCTATCCTGGTGTTATCCTGATGATGATTGGTTTAAGCTTTAAGGTTGGTGCTGCTCCTTTCCACTTCTGGACTCCAGATGTATACGAAGGCGCTCCTTCTTTAATTACCACTTTTATGAGTACTGTAGTTAAAACTGCAGGCTTTGCGGCTTTTTTAAGATTATTTGCTGGTGCACTAGCTCCACTTCACGATTTTTGGGTTGCACCACTTATGGTGATCGTTTGTTTAACCTTATTCATCGGAAACGTAACTGCGTTGTTTCAGAAGAACTTCAAACGCATGCTGGCTTACTCGAGTATTTCGCACGCGGGCTACCTGTTGTTTTCGCTTATTGTGTTAACCAAAAACTCTGAAAACAACGTATTGGTTTATGCCGCGGCTTACACTTTCGCATCAATTATCGCTTTTGCGGTATTAATATTGGTAAAACAAAAAACGGGTAGCGATAGCTTCGAAAGTTTCAATGGTTTAGCTAAACGTAATCCATTAATAGCATTATGTTTAACTGTAGCTATGCTTTCGTTAGCTGGTATTCCGCTAACAGCTGGCTTTATCGGGAAATATTTAATGTTCCTGAATGTAATGACTGAATATAAAACCTTACTTGTTGCATTTGCCATTTTAAATGCGCTGGTTGGCTTTTATTATTATTTTAGGGTAATTGTAGCCATGTGGTTTAAAGACGGCGCGGAAACAGAACTTTCAGCCCCGGTACAGTATAAAGTTGTGTTGTTGGTTTCTGTGGCAATTACACTAATTTTAGGTATTTATCCTGCAATTATTTTAAACCTGATATAGGTATGCTGTTGTTTAATAATTATTTGTAGTTTTACGAATAATTGAATATGCACGATTTTTGGAATAACCTGCATCAGCTACTTGATCCCGAGAAATTATTGAGGGAGGGTGGTTTCTATCTGGTCGTATTCGTTATCTATGCAGAAACAGGCCTGTTTTTTGGTTTTTTTCTTCCCGGTGATTATTTATTGTTTTTAGCGGGAATGTTTGTTGCAACTGGCAAGCTTGATGTGAACATTGCGGTACTCTTGGCGGGCTTGTGTTTCGCAGCTATTTCTGGGAATTTTACAGGCTATTGGTTCGGGCGTAAAACTGGCCCCGTATTGTATACCAGAAAAGACAGTTTCTTTTTTAAGAAGAGATATTTAAAAGCCGCAGAAGATTATTATCACAAACAAGGTGCCTTTGCATTAATTATGGGCAGGTTTGTGCCAATAGTTAGAACTTTTGCACCGATTTTTGCAGGGGTTGTAAAATTAGAGTTTAAAAAGTTTGCGTTATACAATGTTGTTGGTGGCGTACTTTGGATCTGCTCCTTAACTTTGCTCGGTTATTTTTTGGGCAGAAGGTTTGAAAAGGAAATTAACGATTATTTATTATATATTATTATTGGCTTTATCCTTATTACAACTATACCATTATTAATTACCTTTGTAAAAAGTAAAGTAGTGAGTGGCCCTGAAGAGGATAAAACAGATTTAAATTAAAAATGGCAAAAGACGATCATCACGCATGGCATAGCGTATCCCCTGGGCACAATGTTCCGGAAATTGTAAACGCAATTATTGAAATTCCAAAAGGATCAAAAGCAAAATACGAAATAGATAAAGAATCAGGTCTGATCAAGTTAGACAGGGTTCTTTTTTCATCAGTAATGTACCCGGCAAATTATGGCTTTATTCCGCAAACTTATTGCGATGATAAAGATCCATTAGATATTCTGGTGCTTTGCTCGGTAGATGTTTATCCAATGACATTGATCGAAGCGAAAGTTGTAGGTGTAATGCACATGGTAGACAACGGAGAGCAAGATGATAAAATTATCGCGGTTGCTGCTCACGATATGTCGGTAAACTACATCAACGATTTAGATGAATTGCCTCCACACCAAATGAAAGAGATTGTTCGTTTCTTTCAGGATTATAAAGCATTAGAAGATAAAAATGTAACTATCGAACATTTACTTGGTGTTCGTTATGCGCATAAAGTAATTAAAGAAAGCATAGAACTTTATAACACAACATTTAGAGAATTGGCTTAATGGATTTACCCACGGTATGTTTGTTTTTAAATTTTGAGCTAAGTGCAATCCTGCCCACAAACGTAGTTTTGGTTGCTTTACAAGAACCCGATACCACTTCTGTAGGCTGGCGATTATTCTTTGCATTATTTTTGGTGTTACTTAACGGATTTTTTGTTGCAGCAGAGTTTGCAATTGTAAAGGTCCGGGCATCACAGATTGAAATTAAAGCAAAAACAGGCAGTCGCGTTGGCAAAATGGCTAAAGGGATTATTCATAATCTTGATGGATATTTGGCCGCCACACAGCTAGGCATAACGCTTGCATCACTTGGCTTAGGTTGGGTAGGTGAAGGCGTTATGCATACTATTTTCAAAAATCTGTTCGATAGTTTGGAATGGGGATTGAGTGATGCTTCCATCCATACTGCATCTACAATTGTTGCCTTCTCGTTGATTACAATTATGCACATTGTATTTGGTGAATTGGCACCAAAATCCTTTGCTATCCAAAGGCCTGTAGCAACAACCTTATTTGTTTCTGTACCATTACAGATATTTTATGTGGTATTTAAACCATTCATATGGACATTAAACAGTCTTGCTGCGATTATTCTTAAGCCATTCGGAATAGACACTTCAAGCGGACATGAATCGCTTCATAGTACCGAAGAACTTCAGTATTTATTAGACCAGGGTAAGGAAAGCGGAGCCTTAGATAATAACGAACATGAGCTGATTAAAAACGTATTCGACTTTAATGAGCGAGTGGTGAAGAATATCATGGTACCTCGGACAAAGATTTCGGGTATTGAATTAACTTCTCCAAAAGAAGAAGTGATTGATACGATTATTAAGGAAGGGTATTCCCGTTTACCTGTTTACGATGAGATTATGGATAAAATTGTCGGGATTATCCATGCAAAAGATATTTTACCATTGGTTGCAGCGGGTAATCAGAATTGGACATTGAACGATATTATCAGAAAGCCATATTTCGTAACAGAAACCAAGAAAATAAACGATTTAATGAGCGAACTGCAAAGTAACCGCATACAAATCGCTATTGTATTGGATGAGTTTGGTGGAACGGCCGGTATGGTTACTTTGGAAGATATCGTAGAAGAACTTGTTGGAGAAATCCAGGATGAATACGATGAAGAAAAACCACTGGTAGAAAAAGTTTCTGACAATGAGTTTATCGTAAATGCATTCGCTACTGTATATGATGTAAATGAACATCTGCCTCACGATTTACCCGAGGATGAAGATTTCGATACCATTGGTGGTTTGGTTTCTCATGTTTTTGAACGTATCCCTGAGGTAGGCGAAAGCAACGAATCATACGGATATCTGTTTACCATCCTTAAAAAAACAGAGCAGAATATCGAAACAATCAAGTTAGAATTGGTGATCAATAAAGCAGATATGGTTGATAATCATTAATTTCAACTATGCATATTTTTTATACACCAGATATAACTCAAAATACTTATACACTTAACGAAGAAGAGAGCAAACATTGCGTTAGGGTGCTTCGCCTTACCATAGGCTCGATCGTTAACCTGGTTGATGGGAAAGGTGGTTTTTACACTGCTGAAATCACTTCTGACAATCCTAAAAAAGTCTCTTTATCCATTTTAAAAGTAGAAACGGAGTTTCATAAAAGAAATCATTACCTGCATATTGCTGTTGCGCCAACTAAAAATATCGACCGGATCGAATGGTTTTTAGAAAAAGCTACGGAGTTGGGCATTGATGAAATTACACCAATTATTACCGATCGATCTGAGCGCAGGATAGTTAAAGAGGATAGGCTCAACAAAGTGATTACTTCTGCTGTTAAACAATCGATAAAAGCCTATCATCCAAAATTAAATGATGCCATTTCTTTGGATGCTTTTTTAAAAGAATCATTTGATGGTGATAAACTAATCGCACATTGTATCGATAACGGGGAGAAACAATATATATCCAAACTTGTAGCTCCACATCAAAAATACTTAATTCTTATTGGTCCTGAAGGAGATTTCACACCAGATGAAGTTAATTTAGCTTTGAACAAAGGCTTTAAAGCATTAACTTTAGGTGATAACAGGTTGCGCACAGAAACGGCTGCACTATCTGTTTGTTTTGAAATCAATTACCTTAACCGATAATCAATTTGAAGTTTTCAGTTTTTAGTTTTCAGTTTTCCAGGTTTCAGCTCTGGTCTTTCAGCTTTGGTCTTTTAGCTCTTAGCTTTATGTTTTTTGCTTTTATTCCACCAACCTATCGCATGGCCAAATTAAAATATAACGGTGGTGGTGATTGGTATGCAGATCGAACAGCATTGCCCAACTTAATTGCCTACTGTAATGCTAATTTGAAGACTAATTTTTATGCCGAAGAAAGCATTGTTGAAGTGGGCTCAAAAGAAATATTCAATTATCCATTTGTTTATATGACTGGCCACGGAAACGTAGTTTTTAATGACCAGGAAATTAAAAACTTAAGACAATATCTTACAGGTGGTGGTTTTCTTCATATAGATGATAATTATGGATTGGATAAATTTATCCGCCCGCAGATGAAAAAGGTATTCCCGGAACTTAGTTTTGTCGAACTGCCGGCCAACCATGCATTATATAACCAGAAATTTAAGTTCCCGGGAGGCTTGCCAAAAATCCACGAGCACGATAATAAAAGACCTCAGGGATTTGCATTGATTTATAAAGGTAGAGTTGTGTGCTATTACACCTTTGAGTGCGATTTAGGGAATGGTTGGGAAGATTTTGGCACCTATCCTGAGGATACACAAGAAACGAGGACTAAGGCGCTTAAAATGGGTGCAAATTTGGTTCAGTATGCTTTAACTCAATAACAAATGTATAAAGTAAAAGTAAACGATCAGTTTTTATTCGAAGTTGAAAATAAGGATTCATCTTCTTTGGTAAACAGAGAACCCATTCAGTTCGACCTGAGTCCTGTTGGGAATAATAGTACGCATGTTTTATACCAGAATAAATCTTTTAATACAGAGCTGGTTGAGCTAAACAAAGCAGATAAAACCTGTAAAATAAAGGTTAACGGTAATATTTATCAGATTAGCATCGAAGATCAGTTTGATGTTTTGTTAAAACAGCTGGGCCTGGATAATTTGGCCGCTAATAAAGTTTCAGAAATTAAAGCACCGATGCCTGGTTTGGTGCTAAAGGTTTTGGTTGAAGAGAACGCTGAGGTAAAGAAAGGGGATAACCTATTGGTGCTGGAAGCGATGAAAATGGAAAATATCTTAAAGTCATCAACCGATGGTGTGATAAAGAAAGTTTTAATTAAGCAGGGTGATAAGGTAGAGAAGAACCAGATCTTGATTCAGTTTAAGTAGTCTTTATTTCTCACTACCCAAGTTATCTAAATAGTCGTCATTTCGAGCGGAGTGCAACGCAGTCGAGAAATCTGTCTAGATAGATCTCTCCGTTACGCTATGCTTCAGTCGAGATGACGATTTTTCTTTGAATCCAGTCCAGACTATATCATATAAAAAAGTATAACACATAAAAAAGTCCCGATTTAATATCGGGACTTTTCTTTTTATTTACCTCTACTTACCCTATAAGGTTTTTGAGGAGGGTTTTTAAAATTTCTTTTACCTGCAGTACTAATTTCAGGAGCGCCAAGCATGGTCATGGCACAACGGAAACCAACTTCTGCTGATGATTCATCTTGCTGCATAAAACGGCGTGTTGCGGGGTTTAACCAGTAAGCCATATCATTCCAAGAACCACCTTTATAAACTCTGGATTTATCGTTAACTAATGTTACACCTTCTTCATTTAATAAAAGATTTTGTCTGTCGCGGTAACCTCTTTGATCGGCCTGATAACTTGTTGATGCTACCGGAGATTGTGGATCAGTCGATTTTGAAATCGAATCAGAACGTTTCGCCTGTGCCTGTTTTTCTGCCCAGGTTTGCTTTCTTCCAGCATAAGCATTTTCCTTAATCGGATTGCCATATTTATCTAATGCAATTTTTCCGCTTTGTGAATCCTCTAGTTTTTTATTGGTGAAATAGTTACCACGATAAGGGTTAAATGCATCTGCATCCGTAAATGTGCCTGTTCTGTATACATCATTAACCCATTCATTCACGTTTCCTGCCATATTGTATAAGCCGAAATCGTTAGGTGTATATTGAATGACCGGAACAGTTAAATCTCCTTTATCATTTAATGAACCGCCAACACCCATATAATCGCCGGGTGCCCTTTTAAAGTTGGCCTGAATCATACCTCTGGTTTTCTTTTTGGCCGAACTAACACCTAAACCATTCCAAGGGTAGATTTTATTCTGATTGATATTCTCGTATTCCGTATTGCCAATTAAACCTAAAGCAGCATATTCCCATTCAGCTTCTGTTGGTAAACGATAAGGTTGCATAATTACACCATCTTCTAATGTCGCAGTTCTTCTAGGCTGATTGTTTTTGCCTCCAGATGCTGGGGCAGCTGTTCCTCCAGCGGTTGATGTAGCTGCACCTGATTTTGTATTGTAATCGATTGGTGCATTTTTGCCCTTATCATCATACTGGCCATTTAAATATGCATCAGTATTAAAAGGTTTGTCTGGTTTTGGAGTCGTCGCTGCTGTAGTTGCAGCATTGCCTTTTCCATTACCAGCTAAAGTTTTATAATCAGTTAAAATTCCTTTTTCGCGTAGAATAAATTCGTTGGCTCTTGAAGTTCTCCATTCACAATAACGGGATGCCTGCTCCCATGAAACACCTACAACAGGGTAGTCGCGGTAAGCTGGGTGCCTTAAATAGTTATCTACATAAGGTTCGTTATAAGATAATGCGCGGCGCCATACTAAAGTATCAGGAAGCTCATTGTAATAAAATTCACGATCTTCAGGATAGTTGTATCTGATCCAGTGTAAGTATTCTAACCAATCAGTATTCGACACTTCAGTTTCATCCATGTAAAAAGATGGAACGGTAACCTGTCTTTTGTAATTGTAAATATTTGGCTCAACACCCGGTACTTCGATGGCACTACCACCAACAACTAAAACCCCACCTTCAATTGGAATTAAGCCTGGTCCCGGAGCTCTCTTGTATTGAGTAGCTACAGCAAAAGCACCAGATTGGTTGTTTTTGCTTTTCCTATCGGCATAAGGAATACCTGTTTTGCTAGAACTATTCCCTCCTTTTGAGCTACAGCTCGTAAGTAGGGCAGCTAATGACAAACAAGTAAAAGAATATAGTAACAGTTTTTTCATATAGTTCGTTGGGAAAATCGTCCCTATAGGGATTCAACCGATAAAATTAAACAATTTTAAATGAATATATAAATAATGTGATAATAAAATATCGATTATATTTTTGAGTGATAACGTATTATTTTATATCGTATTGTGTCTACTTACTTTTTCAGTTAAATTTAGGTTAAATAATTATAAATAAGCAAGATAAAAAAGAAAGTGAGATGATTGAGAAGTAGTTAGTAAGCCATTAACGCAATAGGTGAAATTACTTTTATTACGGCCCAGGCCATCTCAATATTAATTTTTTTTATGTTTTTAGTGATGCCTAAATATGCATATATAAAAAAGAGTATTGTTATAATTTATAGAGATTGCAATAAATTAACCATATTTGATTTAAAGATTATTATGTTGACAAATCGAACTAATAATCTTTTATAGAAAAAAGAAAATAGCTCAGTTATGATGTTAAATGGTTATTAGTTATGTGTTTACGTTTTTTGTAGTCACGCCCGTATGTAAAAATCGTAGGTTTAATTAGTAAATAATCATAGAATTCGTAATTTGGTGAAATATAAATTTTGGTTTTACGTTACTGATATATTCTCCAGTTATTGCTAAATACCAAAATCTAAAATTACGTACCTTTAAAGGATGAATTTCAAGTACATCAGTAAACTTGCTTTTTCTGCACTCTCAATGGCCTTGGTGTTTGGTAAAACAAATGCTCAGGTAACCATAGGCAATACACAAACAAATGGTAGCGAGGCAAACAATATTGTAACAGCAGTTCCATTTCTGCTCATTACACCCGATGCCCGTGCCGGTGCAATGGGCGATGCTGGCGTGGCTGTTGCTGGTGATGTAAATTCAGCCAGTATTAATGCTTCTAAACTTGCATTTTTAGATAAACCCTACGGATTTTCTGTTTCTTATAGCCCATGGTTAAAAAGCTTAGTACCTGATATTAATCTTGCTTATTTAAGTGGCTTTTATAAATTGGATGATCGTAATACTATTGGTGCCTCATTAAGGTATTTTTCTTTAGGCTCTATTCAGCTTACTGACATTAACCAACAGGACCTGGGGATTTCCAATCCAAATGAATTGGCTTTTGATGTTTCTTTTGCCCGTAATTTTGGTGAAGAATTTTCATTGGGAACATCATTAAGATATATTTATTCAAATTTAGCTTCAGGTCAATTTTCATCATCAGGGCAGGTTCATAGCGGAAATGCAGTAGCTGTTGATGTGTCGGGACTATACAAAACAACAACTACAATGTTTGGCAGGCAGACTGTTCTTTCTGCAGGTGCTAATATTTCAAACATTGGAACAAAAATGAGTTATTCTGATGGTGGAGAAAATTTCTTTTTACCTACAAATTTTAAAATTGGAGGTGCGTCTACAATTACTGTAGACGATTTCAGTACCTTAACTTTTGCGCTTGACTTTAATAAGTTGTTGGTGCCAACGCAGCCGATATACGATTCGAACAATAACATTGTGAGTGGAAAAAATCCAAACCGTTCAGTACCTGCCGGAATTTTTGGTTCTTTTAGTGATGCCCCAGGCGGTTTTAGTGAAGAATTAAAGGAAGTAGGAATTTCAACAGGCTTAGAGTACTGGTATAACCAACAGTTTGCAGTGAGAGCAGGTTATAACTATCAGAGCCCAATGAAAGGCGATAGCCGCTACTTTACCCTGGGCCTTGGATTAAAATACAACGTTTTTAATATAGATTTTTCTTATTTAATTGCAAATGCACAAACAAGTCCACTTGCAAATACCTTACGTTTTGGTCTATTGTTTAACTTTGGCGACAAAAAGATTGTTAAAAAGTAATTTTAAGCTATCAGTTTATAATTAACCGATTAACGTGTTTAAACAATTAACCTAAATACCCATGAAAATTAGAGTAGGTTTCGGATTCGATGTACATCAGTTAAAAGATCAGCATCCTTTTGTTGTTGGTGGAGTTACATTAGATCATCATAAAGGTGCTTTTGGGCATTCGGATGCCGATGTTTTGCTTCACGCCATCTGCGATGCACTTTTAGGGGCAGCCAACCTTCGCGATATTGGTTTCCATTTTAAGAACACAGATGATAGATGGAAAGGCATCAGTAGCTTAATCCTGCTGAAGGAAACGGTTAAATTGCTGGCCGAAAAAGGATGGCAAATTGGCAATATAGATGCGATGCTTTGTTTGGAAGCGCCAAAAATTAACCCTCACATTCCTGCTATGCAGCAAAATATTGCTGAAGCCATTGGAATTTCTACCGAAGATATTTCGATAAAGGCCACTACCAATGAGCAAATGGGATTCATCGGCAGGGAAGAAGGTGTTGTTTCTTATGCCGTTTGCCTAATAGAAAAACCTTAATTCGTACTAGATTTTCGGGCGGTAAAATAAGAAATCGGTAAGCCTATGCAAAAAATCAGAATTACCGCATTTAAAATCGCTCGTTCGTAATGAAACGGTGCTGCAGGTATTTTGGTTAGTGGAACAACCAAGAGGGTCATGATCGTCCAAACGATAATTCCATAAATTATTCCTGATAAGAGGATATTCTTTCGTAGAACAGGGGTTTTTGCTGATGCAATTGTAAAAATCAGGGTAAAGCAAAAAGCAATAAAGTAGTGGAGCGCTAGGCCAATAAGGGCTGTTTTAATGCCTCCTGCAAAAGCTTCTGGCCCCATAACAGCACTGGCGATATATTGAAATACCCCCATGAAATTCATCTTTCCTAAAAATATAACTGCTGCCAATCCATCTAATGTTCCGGCAATAAGCGCAATCAATAAAACCTGTTTAAAGGAAAATATAGTTTGGTTAGATTTTTCCATAAACAATAATAATGTTTTTTTTAAATAGCTTGTTATTAATTGTTTATGTTTTTTTTGGGTTGTGTGCAATAATATTAAATTTTGATCGGAGCGTTCATACAGAGTTTGTCGAAATGCTTTACATTGCATTTTAGCAGCCCTTCGACAGGCTACCATTGACAGATTCCAATATAAGGGTCGTCATTGCCGTAAGGAGGAACGACGAAGCAATCTTTCATGCTAATGATTCTGCAATAAAGATTGCTTCGTTGGCTGAAAAAGCCTTCCCGCAATGACGATATCTTGATGATAAAGCATTACGCTAATTGCTCTTTAACGTTTCCTGTCCGCTTTAACGTTCCCCAGGTTTCCAGTTCACCTTTTATGGCTTTTCTGACCGAACGGAATAGTACAATATACATTAATTGTCGCCAGAAAAACCGCTGTGGGAATATGTAAAGTAAATTCGTGTATTTTTCTTTTTCCATGCGGAAGGCGATGGCAGCAAAAATCATATCTACAACAATAAAAATAATATAATAGAAAAGTACCTGACCAAAACCGTTATGCAGGCTTAAAATTCCTGAAAATCCGGTTAAGGTTAAATTATTTATAGCACTTAACGAAAATAGACCACTAATCAACGAGATGAACATAAAAAGATCGGCGAGTGGAGAAAATAGTGGCAAAATGATCTGATAGATCAAAATATTCGGCATTCCTACCATCCCAAAGTAACCATATTTCTTGTTTAATAATGTTTTTCTGTTTTTCCAGAAACTTTGCATTACGCCAAAACTCCAGCGGAAACGTTGTTTAAGCAACATATTCACCGTTTCTGGCGCTTCGGTATAAGCAATTGCAGTATCACAGTTTTTTATGCGGTAACCTGCTTTCAAAATCCGCATGGTTAAATCGCAGTCTTCGGCAAGTGTATCAATGGTAAATCCGCCGATTTCTAAAATTACATTTTTTCTGAAAGCACCTATTGCTCCAGGCACAACAGTAATTGTATTTAATAAGTCAAAAGCACGCCTATCCATATTCTGTGCAGTGATATATTCAATAGACTGCCATTTGGTAATGATGTTGTTGGCATTCCCAACTTTCACAGTGCCAGCTACTGCCGCAATTTGGTCACTATAAAAATAACGCATCAGTTCGGTAACGGCATCATCTTTTAGCTGTGTATCGGCATCTATACAGACCACAAATTGTGAAGTTGCTTTTGATATACCATAATTTAATGCCGAAGCTTTACCACCATTAGCTTTGCGGAAAACCTTTACCTGAGGGTGGTTGCCAAAATGTTCGTTAATGATTTCGAAGGTTTTATCTTTTGAACCATCATCAACAAAAATCAGTTCAAAATCGGGATAGGTGGTTTTTAAAAGACTATTAATGGTTTGTACAGCAGTAACTTCTTCATTGTAGGCAGGAATGATAATACTCACTTTTTCTGAAGGATTTACTATCAATTGGCTGATATTCTGTTTCGCTCTTTTTCGCTGTCTGATGGCTAAATAGGCAATAAATATGGTCCTTAAGATAGCAAGTACAATCGCTACAGAAAATACGATGTTTAAAATCATGTTTCCGTAGTAAAAGAAATTGATGAAAAAGTAATCACCAGAGCCAGAAAAGCCACTATTTGCCATAGATTTCACCGCAGGCATTAATTCTGATCTTTTTTTGCCCATTAAATCGCCAACGGTTGTAAAAGTATAACCTTTGGCTTTGAAGAATTTTATAATCCTAGGTAAAGCGGCAACAGTAGCTTCACGGTTTCCACCAGCATCATGTAATAAAAGAATATTACCGTTGTCCTGTTGTTTCACTACTTCATTAAAAATCTGATCGGCAGTTTTGCCTGGTTGCCAATCTTCAGGATCTATATATTCCCCGATATTGATGTAATTTTCTTTACGGCTCTGTGCAACAGGTAGAATTTCGGAAATATTTTGGGGTTCGGCATCTGCATTAAATGGTGCACGGAACAGGATTGTGCTGTGGCCGGTAACCGCTTCAATTAATCTACGGGTAGCATTTAGTTCGAACTTTACCCGTCTTGGTCCAATGGCCGACATATCAGGATGGAAGAAAGTATGGTTTCCAATTTCATAACCATCATTATATTCCTGTCTTAATAATTCCATATTCTGTTCGGCCATAATGCCAACCACAAAGAAGCAGCCAGGTACTTTTTCCTGTTTCAAAATATTTAACACCTGTGGTGTATAAACTGGGTCAGGCCCATCATCGAAGGTTAAGGCGATTTTCTTATCGGCCTCTCCAAACCTTTTAATTACATATTGCTCTGGAAGTCTGATATATTTTTGATCGGCAATAGAAAAGTTATCTTTGTTTAAAGTGAACTTTACACTGCCAGGTGTAGGGGTAGAAATCAGGTCCAGAATTTCACCATCGCCTAAGTATGAGATTCCTCCCATGTTTAATGAAGCAATTTTGCGTAAATCGAAGGGTTTTTTCTTTAATGTATCCAAACTAAGGTCGTTAGAAATAAAAGACCATAAACGCTTGTCTTCCGAGCCTAAACGCCACAAAGCTACACCGGCAATATCCCAATCATCCGCCTTGCGGATTAAATTAAAATAGGTTGCCGCATCAGTAAAGTAAACTTCATGTTTAATTCCACTGCCATCATTATAGGTGTAATTTAAATTGGCCGATGCAGGATTGTAGTTTATTTTGCCTTTGTAATTAACGGCCGCAGTCATTGCTTCTTCATAGGTTACCGGTTTACCAATGCTGTTGTTTGGCCAATCGTAACCATAGCAAGCTAAAGCAAGAATTACTTTGCTGGCATCTACCTTACTACAAATGTCATCCAATTTTTCTTCTACCCATTCCTGATGGGAAATGTCGCCCGCGTTACTTTGCTCGGTGTGCTGATCGTAAGCCATCAGCACGAGGTAATCGTTATATTTTTGAAGGATTTCTGGTTTATAGTCGTCATTTTCAGGTGAAATATCCTGAGAAACAATCAGCTTTTCTGCGTGAAACTGAGTGTATAGATTTCTCATAAAAGCGTTAAAACTATCGCTATTTTGAAGGTTTAGCTCTTCGAAATCTATATTAATTCCACTATAACCGTATTTCTTGGTAATCGCGATGAGGTCGTAGATCAATTTTTGCTGGGCAGATTCATCGTTTAATAATCTTCTTACTGCTGCACCATCCCAATGATCTTTATTGTAATTTGAAACTACCGCAATTGCTGATTTTTTACCGGCATGAATTACTTTCAATGCTGCAGTATCGGCTTTATCTACAATAGAATCGCCATTTAAAAAAAACGATTCTGTAGCCACCATATCCAAATGGCCAATATTGCGTTTTAAATCCGATATTGATCTTTCTTTACTTCCTGCCCAGCTTACGTAAAAAGCCATATTTATACGTTTGCTGTTGCCATGATGGGTTAAAACACGATGTTCACGATCTTTTTTGATCTTTTGTAGCTTAGATTTTTCGATTGTGAAATCCTTATACTGTTGCGATTTTTTTAACTTCTCTAACTGTTTTTGTGTTAATGGTGTATTTGTGTTGATAAAAGGCAAATTGGGTGCCTGTACTGAAGACAGTGTGTACACCACGCAGATGATTGCGATAATGAAGACTAAAAAAAACGTACGGCTTACCCATGTAAATGTATGCCAGCGTCTTTTGGTCTCAGTTTGAAATATTTGTTTTCCGGACATTTTTCTGTTCTGATTTATTAATCAAATGTCACTAACGAATATGAAGATTGGATGAATGATTGATAACAATGGTTAAGATGATGGATCGCTATTCCATTTTTAAGATGCTGATTTACTTACTGTTTATCAGGTGCATAAGTGGTGTTTCCGGATCTTTTCATCATTAAGAAGTTAAGGTAGTTAAGGTTTCTTGCGTAAATTAAGATGCGCTTCGTCCTCCTGAACCTGTTTCAGTATCTTTTAGTTTTGTTTATCTAGCAAGAGGATGTTTTCGATTGGGTTGACTTGTATATGCGGTTACAAAAAAAGCCGACAAATTTTATAAAAAATGCCGGCTCAAAATATAATTTATTTAAACCTTTTTATTCCTCTAAATAACCGAATCTACCTTGGTTGTAATCTTCAATCGCCTGATGGATTTCGGCTTCAGTATTCATTAAAAACGGGCCGTATTGAACAATTGGCTCATCTATTGGTTCGCCACTTAAAACCAAAATCACGCTGTTTTCTAGCGCTTCGATCTTAATTTCTTCACCTTTGTTTTTGAAGTGGATAAAATCATCTACGGATGCGGTTTCGGACCCATTAATTTTGATCGAACCTTCAATCACCATAAATCCGGTGTTAAAATGCTCAGGAAAGTTAAAAGTAGCTTCGGCACCTTTATTTAACCTGGCATTATAGAGTTCTATGGGGGTAAAGGTATTTGCATTGCCTTTTATACCCCGATAATTGCCTGCTATAATTTCAATTTTTCCACCATTTTCGGGAAGATCAAAATGAGCCATATCGGCCTGCTTAACTGCCTGATACCTTGGTTTACCCATTTTATCCTTGGCTGGTAGATTAACCCAAAGCTGAACCATTTGAAATGGACCTCCGACTAAGCTATAGTTCGCTTCATGGTATTCTTTATGTAGTACACCACTTGCAGCGGTCATCCATTGTACATCGCCCGGATAAATCACACCGCTGTTTCCAGAGCTATCGTGATGGGCAACTGCACCATGATAGGCAATAGTTACCGTTTCGAAGCCACGATGTGGATGTACACCAACGCCTCTTGGTTCTTTCCTGGCAGAAAATTCGATCTTTGAGCCATAATCCATTAAGAAAAACGGACTCATGTTGATTTTATATCCACTTGGGAAAAAATTGTGTACCCTAAAGCCATCGCCAACCATATGTGGCGCTGGTGCTTTTAGTACTTTTTCTATTTGTTTTGTTTCCATGATTGGAACCTTTCTGTTATGCGTTTGGCGTTTGGCGGATAATCCACGCATATCGCCAAACGCCTATCACTTATACACTTTTTACAAACTGTAATTCGCCTAAAATGCGAACTTCTTCACTTACCATTACACCACCGGTTTCTAATGCAGCATTCCATGTTAAACCGAATTCTGAGCGGTTAATTTTTCCACTTAATGTAAAGCCTGCTTTGGTATTTCCCCATGGATCGGTAGCAATACCACCAAATTCTGCAGTTAATTTGACAGGTTTGGTTTCACCTTTAATGGTTAAGTCGCCTTTAACGATATAATTGCTGCCATCTTTTTCTACTGAATTAGATTTAAATTCGATGTGTGCAAATTTTTCAGCATCGAAAAAATCGCCACTTTTTAAATGGTTATCGCGGTCAGTATTTCCGGTATCAATTGAACCGATATCACCTTTGAAAGAAATTTCTGCATTTTCAAATTCATCACCTTCAGATGATAATTCTGCTGAGAAAGATTTTAAACTACCGGTTACAGTAGTAATCATTAAGTGTTTTACTTTAAATTGTAATTCGCTGTGGGTTGGATCTAATGTCCATTTTGTAGTTGCCATATCTTTTGTTTTTTGAGATGTTTAATATTTACAACACAAAAGTACAGCGCAGGTTTTTACTACAGATTGATGTATGGTAAGAAAGGGAAATAATTGAATGACAGAATGATTGAATGAAAGAATGATTGAGTTATTGAATGAGAAATTGAGAGAAGGATCGGATATTGGGATTTAGCCAAGACATTCATTCATTCAAAACTCACCTATTCAAAATTCTGGCTAAGGCCTGAAATGTTTATTAGCCAGTTCCTTTCTCACCCGGCTTAACGATTCAGGGGTAATGCCCAGATATGAGGCAATCATCCATTGTGGTACGCGGAGGGTAAGGTTAGGATAAAGTTTTATAAAATCAAGATATCTTTCTTCGGCAGTTGCGCTTAATAACATGTTAATTCTTTTCTGCATAAAGCGGATCGAATTGTTGAGCAGTTTAATTTGCATGGGTTGCAAACATGGTACTTGCCTGGCTGCTTCTTCCATGAAATTGTTAGGCATTAACACGGCTTCGGTTGCTTCGATGGCATCGATAAAAAATATTGACGGCTCATTATTCATATTGTTGCGATCAGAAACCAACCAGTTTTCGGGGGCGAACTGAAGGATATGTTCTTTGCCTTTCGCATCAATTGAGTACGCACGTAATAAACCTTTGCCTACAAAATATCCGTGTTTGAAATTATCTCCGGTATATTGAACGATTTCGTTTTTCTCGAATTTTTTAACCTTTAAAACAGATGATATGCTTTCGAACTGTTCATCAGTTATTTCTATTTTTTCCTGTAAGTATTTCTGGAACTGATGAATCATAAAGGCGGAATGTTATTTTTTTACGGGCTTAATATCGGAAAAATCTACACCACATTTACAATTACCGCCACATCCATCTTTTTTTACCTGTAAAGATTTAAAAACCAAACGGCCAACATATACCAATGCTACCGCAAAAAGTAAAAAGACTAAAATCGTTTGAATATCCATAATACAAATATAAAGGGTTTTAAGGGGAAGGTGTTCAGTTAAATGTAAATTATTGACATACGGTTTTACCACAGAGAAAACAGCGTTTTACACCGAGGGCACCAAGAGGGTTTTTAATGCATTTTTTGCCACAGATTCACAGAAAACACGGAAAAATTATTTCTCTGTGTACCTCTGTGCCTTTTTCTTCGTGATCTCGGTGGTTAGTCTTCGACTTCGCTCAGCCTGACGGATACCTATTTATTTTCTCTGCGCCCTGTCTTCGCGAGCTTTGCGGTTAAAAAAGTTATTCTTCCATAAAACCTACGGTACCACCAACCCAATCGAAATCGGCGTTGTAGCGTACGCCAATCATTTTTCCTTTGCTTAACCTTGCCAAATTAATGCAAAGCTGAGGCTCACCGCCATCAGGCCATAAGTACATCATCCTTACTTCTGCCTTTACCCCATCATCTGGTGCCTGCACAGCTGGCTCGTAATTTACTTTCCTTTGCAAAATCCAGTTTTCTGGATCTTTTATATTGGTAATGTCCGTTTCGCTTACATCGATAATTACGCCCATTCCAGCGAAGGAGAATAATGGCTTAAGTACATAGTTTTCTAAATCTTTAGGGATTGTATTTAACTCATTTAAAAACCGTGTTTCGGGTACAAATTCGCTTTTCAAGAAAGGCATGGTGTATTTGCTAATGCGATAAAACCAGTTGGGGTGCGTTACCCATTCAACATCCAATTCTTCGCGTGGGTCGAAACTGTTTTTGAAAATTTCGGTATTATTGGCTACCTCATCAAATATCAGGCGGTTATAAATTCTTTTTAACTGGATCTTTTTGCCATCTTCCTCGTAAAATAATTGCTTGCCATCTTTTTTAATGTTTTCCAGTGCTAAAATCTTAATGCCCAACATTTTTTGGGTAACAAAAAAATCAATAGCCGTTTTTTGGTTAGGCGCATCTACATCCATCAGAGCCACTTCTTCCGGTTGGTGGGAGCCAATAATAACTTCTTTAAGCAGCTTAATGTACGCTTCTTCGTTAAAGCCGTTTAGAAAATGATTCACAGAACCGTCAATCTCAAAACTTGTCTGGAAAGTTTTAGCCAAATGATGCTGAAAGCCATACAAGGAAGGAAATCCCTGCATTTCGATTAACATGGGTGTAAGTTCTCCGGCTTGATTTTTACAAATACCAAAATCGAAGGTTAAAAAGTGAGGCTGTTCATTTTCATTGGGTACATTCCAGTTGGAGGGGATTGCCTTTTGAGTAAGCGTTTTAAAATTGGGTTGCATAATCAGGTTTATAATTTCTTCTCCTGCCGCAACCAATTTTTCTTTCAATGCTTTCGGAATAAATACCGGCGTTTCTGCAACCCTGAAAGGGATTTCCGGATAACCATTTTGCAGTTTATCGATGAAGGTTTTGTATTTCTCTTCTGTAAATTGCTGATTGTATTTTTGGCGTTGAGCAGGTATCATAGGTTTGTAATTGGTTCTGGTTTACAACTTGTCATTGCAAATGAGAGATCGTCATTTCGACCTTAGTGGAGAAATCCTTTAACTTTTATCTTAAACATGTTAATAGATTTCTCCATTCCGCTGCGCTCCAGTCGAAATGACGGTGATGGGTTTTTTACACTTCCTGCAAATCCCCAATTGCTTTTTGCAAGAAATTAGGTAAAATAACACTTTGTGTAAGCACAATCCTTGCCGGATCGTCTAAACTGTTTAACATATCCAGGTATTTTTGTTCCCCGTGCATATCAACAATTGCTTTTTTCTTTTCCTCCTGAAGTAAGTACATTTTCATGCCAACCGGATCAGCTTCTGGATGGAATTGTGTACCGATGATTTCATCGGAAAAGCGGATCGACATCATACAACGTTCTAAATCGACATGTTTACGCTCTTTTTCGATGGCCAATAATTTTGCGCCTTTTTTCTCGAAAGCAGCAAAATCTTGCTCGATCACTTGCCAATCTCTGCTGTCGACCGAAAAGAAAGGGTTGGTAATGCCATTAAAAATTTCATCTTTTTCTCCATCTTCAGTCAAGGTAATCGGAAAAATACCAAAAGCATTCGACCGTCTTTCGGTTACGTTGCCCAATTCATATTTTCTACAAGCCAATTGGAAGGAATGGCAGATTAAAAAAGCATACTTTTTTCTTTCGTCGTTTTTGTGGTTAAAAGCTTCTATCTGATCTAAGAGATTAAAGAAATCATTTTCCCATTGTTCGCCCTTACTTTCAATCGGACTTCCTGGGCCACCACTAGAAATATAAGCATCATAACCGATGCCCGGTATTTCTCCTTTTTGTCTTAAATCAAATACATCAAAGATTAAATCGATATTATTATCGTTTTTAAAACGGGATAAAATTTCCTGAATTCCCCGCATACCCTGATTAGGTGCGCCGTTATTCATGTCAATAACGGCCACCTTTAAGCTACTTTTATCCATTATAAAATTACTTTGCGCCTATAAGTGTTTGAGTAGTAATGTAATCTACTACCGCCTCAAAGTTACCAGTTTGTTGGTAAACTGCCAACTGCCGGTCTGCGCCCGTGCCGTGTTCCAATATTTTATGCACATAATTAATGTCATCACGGCAACCTAAATCATCCACCACATCATCTACAAAATCCAATAATTCTAAAATAAGGTTGCGGCAGTTCACTTCCATTTCTTTCCCGAAATCGATTAGGTTTCCATCAATTCCATAACGGGCGGCACGCCATTTATTTTCGTTAATTAGCGCTCTCGAATAGCTGATAAATTCCATGTTCTGCAAACGCAGTTTGTACAGTTTGGCGCACAAAGTCTGAAATAATGCGGTAAAAGCCATCGTTTCATCAATCAGCATCGGGCAATCGCAAATGCGGAACTCAACGGTGTCGAAAAACGGATGCACACGGATATCCCACCAAATTTTCTTCGCATTATCCATGCAATTGGTTTTGATGAGCAGTTTTACATAATTATCGTAATCCTCGATGCTATTAAAAATATCGGGAATACCTGTACGCGGAAATTTGTCGAAAATTTTTGTACGGAAAGATTTGTAACCCGTGTTCCGCGATTCCCAGAAAGGCGAATTGGTTGATAAAGCAAAAACGTGTGGCAAGAAATACCTCACCTGGTTGGCAATATGAATGGCCAGTTCGCGCGATTGAAAACCTACGTGTACGTGCAGTCCAAAAATGAGGTTAGATCGTGCAGCTTCCTGCAATTCGTTCACAATCTCATTATAGCGTGGATGTTCTGTAATTAACTGTTTTTCCCAGTGCGAGAAGGGGTGAGTGCCAGCGGCTCCAATCCTTAAGCCTTGCTCTCCGGCAAGTTGCGAAACGGTATAACGCAGTTGGGAAATTTCTTTACGTGCTTCAGTGGTCGTTTTACAAATGCCCGTTCCAACTTCTACCACAGCCTGGTGCATTTCTGCCTTAACCTGGTCTTTGTGAATTTTTTGTGCGGCTTCTACAATTTTTTGATCGTGCGAAGTAAGCTCTCTGGTAACGGGATCAATTACCATATATTCTTCTTCTATGCCCAGCGTAAACTCATTCATCCTTAGATTGATTAAAATTTAAATCCCAATTATTTTTTTGGCGCAGCTTTTTTAGGTTTTGCTGGTGTTTTTTCTGCTGTTGCCGATTTCTTTGGTGTAGCCTTAGCCTTTTCTGCAACGGCAGCTTTCTTTGGGGCCGCCGCTTTAGCCACTTTTGTAGGAACTTGTGCGATTAATGATTTACCACCAACCGACGATTTAATGTATTCGCCCCAGGTTAAATTATCCTGTCCGTCTTTTTGCGCTTTAGCCCTTTCAATGGCATAATTTGCTGTGGTTTCTACTACCCAGTCAAAATTTTCCTGACCAACGCTTTTAATATCAGCATCAGGAGCAGGGTTACAGAAATCGATCGCAATAGGCACTCCATCACGCACCGCGAATTCTACCGTATTAAAATCGTATCCTAAATACCTGCATAGTTTTAGGGTGTATTCTTCTACAGTTTTAAGCAGTTTAGCATCTGGCGCTTTACCTTCAGTGGCATAACGCAAGTGATGCGGATTCCGTGGGTCGTACTGCATAATACGAACGTATTTGCCGCCAATGCAATAACACCTGAAATACTCTTCAAAAATGATTTCTTCCTGTAAAAGCATCACCAATTGTTGCGTGCCACTATGTTTATCAAAAAAATCTTCTTTGTCATGAAGTTTATAAACATCTCTCCAGCCACCACCATCATAGGGTTTCATATAGGCCGGAAAACCAGTGTATTCAAAAATGGCATCCCAATCTAAAGGCATGGTTAAATTAGAGAAAGATTCTCCGGTGGTTCCTGTAGGATGCTCCCGTGATGGAATTAAGGCAGTTTTGGGTACGGGTACACCAATTTGTTCGGCCAGCGCATTATTGAAAAATTTCTCGTCGGCACTCCACCAAAATGGGTTGTTAATTACGGCAGTTCCGGTAATGGCGGCATTTTTTAATGATGCGCGGTAGAATGGTACATCTTGCGAAATGCGATCGATGATTACCGAATAACCTAATGGTACATTCTGAAATATTTTGTCTATTTTAACAGCTTCGGCGGTAATGCCTTTTTCAGCTTTTTGATTAATTCTTTCGATTACGGCTTCAGGAAAAGAGCGTTCCTGTCCAAATAAAATCCCTATTTTCTTCATTGGTAAATTTTAGTTTAAATGTTTAACTGGTTAATCGGTTAATTGTTTGATAATTATATCCTAAATCGACTCGGGACTTAAGACTGCCGATTTTGGACCAAACTAAAGCTGTGCAATATAATCTGGAAACATTTCTCTCCAGATGGGCCAATCGTGATCTGCATTCTGTCTGATATCAAGCCAGTGGTCGATGCCCTTTTTGTTTAAAATATCGGATAAACGTTCATTATCTGGCCTGCACATATCGCGATCGGTTGTACCCAAAACAATTTTCATATAATGCAGTTCGGGGTTACTATTGTTCAGCAGATAATCAACCGGATTGTTGAAATAAACATCATCATTATAAAAACCATCCAACTGGCCAGAAATATCGAAAGCCCCGCTCATACTAAACATATGGCTAACCAACCAGGGATGCCTGAAAGCGAAATTAGCAGCATGATAGCCTCCGAAACTACAGCCAGCTGTAATGATTTTGCTGTGCCCGGTTTCTTGCCTCGCCAGAGGGGCTACTTCTTCCAATAAATATTTGTCGTACCAGATGTGGTTTTTAACCCTGTCGGCAGGATGAATACTTTTGTTGTACCAACTTAACTTGTCAACGCCATCGGGGCAATAGATCTTAATTTTTCCTTCATTGATAAATCCCTCAACAGAATCTATCAGTTTGAAGTCCTTGGTTTCAAAATATCGACCCATGCTTGTCGGGAACAGTAGGATAGGGATACCACCGTGACCAAAGATGAGCATGTCGATTTCGCCACTTAAATTCGGGCTGTACCATTTCTTATGTTCTTCTTTAACCATAATAAAAATTGAATGATTTAAGGTATAAATTAAAATCTACAAAAAGAATTGTTTAAGCAGTAAAATGAAGCAAATTAAAGGTGTATTGTAAAAATTAACCCATGATAATTAATAGTTTACGGAGATTTGTACCTTTGCACCCTAATTCTGAGGCGATAGCCATGTGATAGGGGATTTTGATTATGATGTACACCACAATTTTATCGGTAAAAGTTAATACCAGCAACTTTAAAATACCCTCAGCTTATTTAAAGTATGAGGTAGAAATAGATATTTATACACCCGAAGGTATTTTAGGGAATGAAAAAATTGAGCTTCTTCTATTAAATGATGGGCAGGATGTGGCCAAAATGGATTTTAGCCGGATTTTGGAAGAAGCTCATCATGGCAAAAGAAATCACAGGTTAATTGTTGTGGCCATTAAAGCATCAGAAGACCGACTAATGGAATATGGTGTAGCGGGTGTGCCCGACTTTAAAGGGCGCGGAGCGAACGCCGATTTATATACTGATTTCGTGATCAAAGAACTTTTGCCTTTTGTTAAAAAGAAAATTGCAATGCCGATAACCGGTAAAGTAGGTTTTGCGGGATTTTCTTTGGGCGGTTTGTCTGCTTTTGATATTGCCTGGAATAATCCTGCTGCTTTTGATACCATCGGTGTTTTTTCAGGGGCATTTTGGTGGAGAAAAAAAGACCTGAGTGAAGGGTATACTGATGCAGATCGCATTATGCACGCAAAGCTAGAAAGTTCTTCTACCAGGCCCGATATGAAATTCTGGTTAATGACTGGAACAGAAGATGAGCAGGCTGATCGGAATAAAAATATGATCATCGATTCTATAGATGATACGATTGATGTTGTTAAAATACTCCTGAATAAAGGTTATAAACGGCCTGAAAATGTTTTTTATTACGAAAAAGTTGGTGGTAAACACGATGTTCCAACCTGGGAAAGTGTAATGCCTGCCTTTTTAGATTGGGCATTTGAAGTTTAATAATTTATATTTTACTTAAAAGCACATTCATTTTTAAGCTTAATTTCTTTGCACCAACTTCGTTAAGATGGTCGGCATCGTAAAAATCCTGCGCATGGAATGAGCTATCCTGTAAAAGATTATAATACCTCACCGTGCGATGAGCGGAATTGAGTTTCTTTATGGTAGAAATCGTAGTGTTCAGCTGATTTATATTTAGATGTGATACATATGATTTGTAAGCTGGGCTGGTAAACAGTACAACTTTAATATGTTTGTGCTCTGCAAAGGCGATAATTTCATCCAATAAATGCAGGTTAGTTGAGTATTCCAGATTATCTGTAGCCGTATGCCTTACTGCTGCATTTGTACCGGTTATGATTAAATCTTTATGCTTATTCGCTTTGTAACTCGATCCCCATCCTAAGTTACTGCAACTGATCTGATTTTCTCCTTTTAGGTAATGGCTATAAAGTCGGCTTAAATTAATATCGAGTTTATTGCTCAACATTTCAGTACTGTTAAAGATTTTATGATCGGTATTGATATCGTAATAAATGCGGTAATTTTTGGCCCGCCATGCCTCCGAACCATTTTCTAGTCTGCCATAAAAAGAAAAATAATCAACCGGTATAACGATGTATTTTAAGTTGGTCCATTGGTTATCATATTTTTTTAAGATCTCCAGATCATAATCAAACGATTGCGAAATGTAGCTCGCATTAAAACTAGATTTAATATATTTTGGATTAATACCATAATATACATGAGAGCTGCCCAGGAATAAAATGTTTACTTCTTTGGCGTGTTGATCGAGATAACTTTTTTTATACTCGTAATCGTTTGGGATTCGTCTGATCAAAACTTCGAAAAAAACAGCCAAAAGCATAATTGGCAATATAAAAACGGCGATGTATTTAATGAATTTTTTCATAGTTAAAATTGGAAGTAAATAAATTGCTGTTCCGCCCCGGCAAAAAAGAATATCATCAGAATAAGTCCGTAATAAACGCCCCATCTGATTGGTTTTGGCCACGATAAGGCAAATCTAGCAATGGCATATTGTTCCATTCTGCCATTCCATTCGATTAAAATAAACATGGCGAGTAACAAAAATAGTTTAATCGGTAGTATTTGAGGAATGCTGAAAAACGATTCAGAACCAATGGTTGATATCATATTAAAAGCATGCTGCAAAGAATTTGCTCTGAAGAATATCCAGGCGAAAACCGTCAACCCAAAGGTTAATATAATCGCGGCGAATTCTTTTAAACTGGGGAAAATTCTTCCTTGCGCAACCGTATCCAGGTTCGAACGGTTGGTATTAAAAACAATCGAAGGCATAATGTACAGCGCATTTAATAAGCCCCAGATAATGAATGTCCAGTTGGCCCCATGCCAAAAACCGCTCACCAGAAAAATGATAAATGTGTTCCGTACTTTAGTCCAGGTTCCGCCTTTGCTTCCGCCTAAGGGGATGTAGAGATAATCTCTGAACCAGGTGGAGAGCGAGATATGCCACCTGCGCCAGAATTCGGCAATATCCCTGGAGAAATAAGGATAGGCAAAGTTTCTTAACAGTTCTATCCCAAATAAACGGGCTGTACCCAAAGCGATATCAGAATAGCCAGAGAAATCGCCATAAATCTGAAAGGCAAAAAGGATGGCGCCGAGCAATAAAGTGCTTCCCGAATATTCTCCAGAATGATTAAAAATCATATTGGCATAATTGGCGCATTGATCGGCAATGACGATTTTTTTAAACAAGCCCCATAAAATCTGTCGTAAGCCATCAATCGCCTTACTGTAATCAAAAGATCTTTCTTTTTTGATCTGAGGGAGCAGGTGTGTTGCCCGTTCTATCGGCCCTGCAACCAGTAGTGGAAAAAAACTCACAAATAATGAATAATCGATAAAGTTCTTTTCTGCCGGTATACGGTTCCTATAAATATCGATTACGTATGACAGGCCGTGAAAAGTGTAAAATGATATACCTACAGGTAAAATGACTTTTAATGTCCATGGGTTTACCTGAAGGCCAAAATTTGCAATAGCATCGGTAAAAGAATCGGCAAAGAAATTATAGTATTTAAATATCCCTAAAAACCCAAGGTTAATGGAAATACTCAGCCAGAACCAAAATTTTTTAGTCCAGTTATTTTTGCTTTCCATCATTTTTATGCCAGTGAAATAATCCAGTAAAGTGGAAAAAATGAGCAGGAACATAAACCGCCAATCCCAACAAGAATAAAAAAAATAGCTGGCACCCAGCAATAATATATTTTGAGCTCTTAAACGTTCTTTCCCCAGAACCCAATACAGTATAAAAACTATGGGCAGAAAAGCAGCAAAGCTAAAAGAGTTGAACAGCATAGCGTTAAGGTTAATACTTCGTTTAAGAATAAAATTAACGCTTTGTGCTGTCCGATTAATAAGACGGGTAAATTTGTACGCAGAATTGCTTAAAGGTGTAAAATACCTGTATAGTTATTTCACGGTATTTTTATTGCTGATATTTTAAAAAAATACCGGTGTCGAAAATGGTCCACAAACAGCTTTTTTGTCCGCAAGCTTTTAATGCTGCATTTGCCCAGGTATTGCAGGTTTTAAAAATGCTGTAACTTCCCTTTGCTTCGTAAAAGGCATCGCCAATATCATAATGGATGCTTGATTTAACCTTGATCAAATGTCCGGTTTCGTCTTTTTTGAAGCTATTTAAAATATAATCGATCAGTTGTTCGTACTGCATTTTGCTGATCATGATTTTTCTACAGCTCGTATCTTCCTGTATGTTTTTGTAATAGGTGGTATGCATGGCAGATGTACTCAGTCCAGAGATTGCTCGTAAGCCGTTGCTCAGTTTAAGGTCAGAAAATTCTGGCGTTTCGAGGTAGAATTTTTTATCGCCCCAGCCCATAGCCAGGTATTGATAAGTGTTATCGGCTTTAAGCGTATTTTGGTAACGGATTTCTTTTGTCCAGTTCATTTCTGCACTAACAGCTGGAACCACAATATCAGTATGCACACCGTTCGTCATGATGTAGATTGCAACCTCTTTAGCGTTTGAAGGATTGGCGTTTATGGTAATGCGTGAGCAACAAAAGGCGATTAGAAAATAAAGCCCAATCAATGCGATAAAAGCAATGCTGCATCTGCCTGCATATTTTAAAAACTTTTTGTTCATTTCAAACGGCTTATTTACTTTTAATACAGCATTTGAGTTTTTGGTAACCCATCATGCTCTGGATATCGATTTTATTGATGGCGGTATCGAAAAACATGATTTTTTGTGGCTATAACTTATCTCTACCTTCACTATATGATAAAAGGATTGTTTGAAACGCATATTTATGTAGAAGATCTAGCCAGATCGATCGATTTTTACAGTAATACTTTGGGCTTAACACAGTGCCACTATGAAGAAGAGCGCAAAATTGCCTTTTTCTGGATCGGCAAGCCAAAAGAAGCCATGCTTGGCATCTGGGAAAAGCCAAAAAATGAGATTGATATCAGACATTTTGCCTTCCGTTGTAATGTTGAAGATGTGCTGAATAAATCGGTTAACTTTCTCGAATCTAAAAACCTAAAGCCCTATAATTTTATAAACAATGGAAATCACAAACCAATGGTTTTCGCCTGGATGCCCGCTTTGGCTATTTACTTTAATGATCCTGACGGGCATGCACTGGAGTTTATTGCCATTTTGGAAGGAGCGGCTAAACCAGAACTGGGTGTGATTTCTTATGAGGATTGGTTAAGCGTATAAATTTTATCCTGCTAGTTTTATTAGGGCCTCAGCTGTCGAACCTAAAAAGTTGATGTGTTTGCCCTTATTGCTTTCGTAAATAAAATCTTTAATGCTTTTGCTTTGATATGGGCTAAAATCGCCAATAATTGCAAGGCTTACCCGATAGTTTGAAAACTTTTGGAGAATTTCTCCCGCTATTCCGTTTTTCAGGTCGAAGAAAGCAGGTGTAATGTTCTGTTCGTGTACAATAATTTTATCAAAACCCTGGTAGTATAGGTTTCCCAATAAGTCTATTCCGTCTTCTGCGTTATTAATAATTATTTCCTCCGAAAGAACTTCGGCAATATTGGTATTGTTTATGGGATGTGATTCAATTTTCATCTGTTGATTTTAATAGGCAGGTAAAGGTAATGATATTCATTTCCTTGCTGCTAATATAAAAATTATGCTTTTAACAGGAGGATCTGGTTAAACCTGTTCGTCATGTTCTACAACTGAATCAAAAAGTAAATTTAGTTTAAGCTTGTTCAGGATTTTCTAACAATCCAACGGAAAGGCAAATGCATAATAAACTTGAAAAATATTGCATCCTCTTTTCCAATTATAAATGAGATAATTACAACATTATCATCATATTAAATAGTGAGAGATATAGTAGAAAATCCATTTCAAAACACTATCTTTGCGCCAAATTTGAGGCGCATTTTATGCAAAAGATTAGAAATATAGCTATTATAGCACACGTTGACCACGGCAAAACTACTTTGGTTGATAAGATTTTACATTCTTGTTCTATTTTTCGTGACAACGAACAAACAGGAGATTTGATATTGGACAACAACGATTTAGAGCGCGAGCGTGGCATCACGATTGTATCTAAAAACGTATCGGTTCAGTACAAAGACGTAAAAATTAACATTATTGACACTCCTGGTCACGCGGATTTCGGCGGTGAGGTAGAGCGTGTTCTGAAAATGGCAGATGGTGTACTTTTACTTTGCGATGCTTTTGAAGGTGCAATGCCTCAAACGCGTTTCGTAACGCAAAAAGCTCTAGCCCTTGGTTTAAAACCGATTGTGGTAGTAAACAAAGTGGATAAAGAAAACTGTCGCCCAGAAGAGGTTTATGAGCAGATTTTCGAATTGTTCTTTAACCTTGAAGCAACTGAAGATCAATTGGATTTCCCAGTAATTTACGGTTCATCTAAACAAGGATGGATGAGTACAGACTGGAAAGTACCAACTACCGATATTTTCGCTTTGTTAGATGCAGTTGTGGCAAACATTCCACCTGCACCAATTAACGAGGGTACTTTACAGATGCAGATCACTTCGTTAGATTATTCATCTTTCGTTGGTCGTATCGCAATCGGTCGTGTACACCGTGGTACAATTAAAGAAAACCAACCGGTTACTTTAATCAAACGCGATGGTAAAATCGTTAAATCAAGAGTAAAAGAACTTTATACTTTCGAAGGTTTAGGTAAAATCCGTACTACAGAAGTAAGTTCAGGTGATATTTGTGCAGTTGTAGGTATTGATGGTTTTGACATTGGTGATACAATCGCTGATTTTGAAGCACCAGAACAATTACCGGTTATCAGCATTGATGAGCCAACAATGAACATGTTGTTTACCATTAACAACTCTCCATTTTTTGGTAAAGAAGGTAAGTTAGTAACTTCTCAACGTATTAAAGAACGTTTAATCAAGGAAACTGAGAAAAACTTGGCTTTAAAAGTTGTTGAAACAGCTTCTCCTGATGCATGGTTGGTTTATGGCCGTGGTATTCTCCATTTATCTGTATTGATCGAAACGATGCGTCGCGAAGGTTATGAGATTCAGGTAGGTCAGCCTCAGGTTATCGTTAAAGAAATTGATGGTAAAAAACATGAGCCGATTGAAACTTTAATCGTTGATGTTCCAGGCGAAGTTTCTGGTAAAGTAATCGAATTGGTAACTCAACGTAAAGGTGAGTTGTTAATTATGGAGCCAAAAGGCGATTTACAGCACTTAGAATTTGAAATCCCGGCACGTGGTATCATTGGGTTACGTAACAACGTTTTAACTGCTACAGCAGGAGAGGCGATTATGGCTCACCGTTTCAAAGCTTACGAGCCTTGGAAAGGTACAATTCCTGGTCGTTTAAACGGTGTATTGGTTTCAATGGAAAAAGGACAAACTACGGCTTATTCAATCGATAAGTTACAAGATAGAGGTCGTTTCTTCATCGATCCGGGAACTGATGTTTACGAAGGTCAGATTATGGGTGAGCACATCCGTGATAACGATTTAGTAGTAAATGTGGTAAAAGGTAAAGCATTAACCAACATGCGTGCTTCTGGTACTGATGATAATACCCGTATTGCACCAGCGATTAAATTCTCTTTAGAAGAAGCTATGGAATATATTCAGGCTGATGAGTATATCGAGGTTACACCGCAAAGCATGCGTTTACGTAAAATCTTCTTAACAGAACAAGAACGTAAAGTTAAAGGAAAGCAATTCGCTTAAATCTCTCCAAAGGGATGCTTTTGGCATAAATCCCTTAAGAGGAACTTAAAAATATAGCTTACTAAAGCCCCGATGTAAATCGGGGCTTTTTTGCGTTTTACCTAATTAGTTTTAGTAATAGCGCATAACAAATTGCCGTCTGTTTTACCACCTGAGTCATCTAAGGACATCTGAGCTGGGTGTATATTTCTAGCGTGAACTAAGATGGCTTAGGTGGTCAGAACGAGAAACAAGTTCGTTTTTTGTTTAATCAAGTCTAGGCGAACTTAGGAGGTGTAAAAATAATTACGAAAGCAATTGCGGAACCTTTTTTATTGTTAGTCCTTCTTTCCGCTAAATCCCCAATGAAGAATCGGGGGATACCGCTGCAATAAGGTTTAGAACCGTTAGGGCTGTGCTCATCGGATGGATTAGTAATTCGTCTAATTCACCAGAGTTGCGATTTTAATGTCAAGTAGGAACAACCCATCTAAGTGGTTGCTGGTCAGTTAAATTGTTAATCAATTGTGCCATTTTTTGTCAGCATTTTTTCATAAAACCTTTGGGAATAAAAAACTAACAATTGCATGGCAATTAATTTTGCGCGTAGCTTTAATTTTGTGTTTTTGCAAGCAAACTAATCATCCCACATCATGATTAATAAAGGGTTATCCAAAATGGGTATATTTTTATTAAATATGCTCTCACTGTTGCCGCTATTTATTTTATACAGATTGGCAGATGCTTTTTATGTGTTAATATTTTATGTTTTTGGTTACCGCCGTAAAGTGGTTAAAGAAAACCTGGTTAATGCATTCCCCGAGAAAAATACTGCTGAAATCAATGCCATAGAAAAACGTTTTTATAAATTTTTTTCTTCACTTTTTATCGAAGTGATTAAAATGAAAAGCATTTCTGAAAAGGAATTAAATAAAAGGGTAAAATTTAAAAATACCGATCTGGTAGAAGCCTATCTTAAAAATAACGAAAGTGTGCTTTTCTGTTCATCACATTACGGCAATTATGAATGGGTATGCTTGGCTATTGGCTTAAACTTTTCTGGCAAACATTACCCAATTTATAAACCGTTGAGCAGCGAAGCTTTTGATAATTGGTTTTTGACCATGAGAAGCAAATTTGGCAACCATATGGTGTCTATGCGTCAAACTTTAAGGGCTATTCAATCGAGTAAAAATGAACCGACCATGTTTACTTTTGGAAGCGATCAGGCACCTTCTAAAGATGAATCGAATTACTGGACAACCTTTTTAAATCAGGAATCTTCTATCCAGTTAGGGATTGAGAAAATAGCCAGAAAAACTAATCGCCCGGTGTTTTACCTCAAAATAAATTATTTAAAAAGAGGGTATTACGAAGTCGATTGTGTGCCGATCTGTTTAAATCCAGCAGAAACTGCTGAGTTCGAAATCACAGAAATGCATGCGCACTTTTTAGAGGATATGATCAAAGAAGCACCAGCTTATTGGTTATGGAGCCACCGCAGATGGAAATATAAACCTGAGCAAAAGATTTCAGAAATCATCAAGAAAGATCAAAATATAATGGATGCCATGGCCTAGGCTAATCCATTTGTCTAAATATGAAATCTAACATTTTCGTGGCATAATTTTTTAAGGTGCTTTTTAAATTAGCGCTTTAAAACTTCTGGTATGATTAAAAAGGGGATTTCCCATTTGGGAATATTTTTTTTAGGCGTATTATCTCTGCTTCCATTATCTGTTTTATACATTTTGGCCGATGGAGCTTATTTACTACTTTATTTTGTTTTCGGCTACCGGCGTAAAGTTGTTCGGGAAAATTTATTAAATGCGCTTCCTGATAAAACATTAGAAGAGATTTTGGTTATCGAAAAACGTTTTTACCGGTACCTCGCATCACTGGTTTTCGAGGTTATTAAAATGAGCAATATCTCAAAAAAAGAAATCGAAAGGCGTTTCATATTTAAAAACAAAGCGCAGGTTCAGGAATATTTAGATCGGGGAGAAAGTGTGTTGATCTGTGCAGCACACTATGGTAACTGGGAGTGGGGTACTTTGGGTATAGGGCTTAACTTTTCTGCAGACCATTATCCAATTTACAAACCCTTAACCAATCCAGTATTCGATACTTGGTTTAAAAAAGTACGAAGCAAATTCGGTAATAAATTAATTGCCATGCGGCAAACTATGCGGGCTTTACAGGCGAGTAAGGATAAACCGAGCATATTTAGTTTTGGAAATGACCAAGCCCCCTCAAAAGACGAATCGCATTATTGGACAAGCTTTATGCATCAGCCCAGCTCTGTTCAGTTAGGGATTGAAAAAATTGCAAAACGTACCAACCAGCCTATATTTTACTTCAAAGTTAATGTGCTTAAACGTGGTTTTTATACGGTAGATTGTATACCCCTTTGTTTAAATCCGGCGCGGGACCGCTGAATTCGAAATAACTGAAATACACACCCGTTTTTTGGAAGAAATTATCAGGGCAAAGCCCGAATATTGGTTGTGGAGCCATAAAAGGTGGAAATATAAACCTAAAATGGAACTTATTCTTAGCAAAAATGAAATGTTAAAACAGGCTTAAATGCTTGTATTTTGAATGTAAAATAACCTTGTCGTTAATAAGAGTATTCATACACGACTCTATCTCTTTACTATAGTAGGTTTTCATATTGTTTTTGATAATTTCACGACCAATATTAGACTTGTAGGATTTATTGTTTTGTATAAACATTATGATTTGATTTTTTAAATTTTCCATCAGTTCTAAATGTATTTGGATAGATTTTTGGATTATCTTCGGAGAAAAATCAACGTGCCCGACGTTGAAAGATATTTTTTTACCTATTTTTTTTAAAAATTGATTGGGGATTCTCAAAACTTTTATTTGTTGGAAAGAATTGTCTTTTTGAATCTCTTCAAGAAATTTATAAAGGTTAGATATTGATATAAAATGGAAATAATCTTTAAGAACTTCATTTTCATCTCTTTCTATAAATGCGATCCAAACCTGCATTTGCACAGATTTTTGTAATTCGAATAAGGCGTTAATTTCAGAAATAAATAAAGCAAAAAAAGCTTCTTTGTTATTGACACAATTCATTTTAGCTCTACATTTAACATCAAAGAGAATCGTACCAAGGTCTTTAATGTTCAATAAAAAATCTGGGCGTTTGGATTCTGAGTGATCTAATAACGTTTTTGATTTTTCTATGCCATATGCCCCTTGACCAATATATAAATAAGGTATTTTGTTATCATCTAATAACTTTTTAAATTTAAGTTCCCCATTGAATCCAATTAATTCGTGCTTAGATAGAAAATCATTTATTTTAGCCGATTTATATTCTTTAGGTATAATATAGGTTTCTTGGTCTGTTTTGACTTCGTTTTTTTTGAATTGAGTAGCGCCTTTATGAATTAAAAGGGAATTTTCATCACAATTATATTTTAGATAGCTCATATTTTAATTATGGTCTGAAAGAAAAAAAATAATTAACTAAGAATTTTTAATCAAATACAAAATAATAAACAATTTTAACATCTAATTAATTTATTTAGATATCATTTTTAAACTACAAATGAAAACCTTTAAAAAGACATTATTAATCTTAATATATTCCTTCTTTTTATTGCTTTTTACCCTCCTGCTCTGGAAACCACACCTCAGAAGGGTATTAAGATATAGAACACCTGATGCTGAAACCTATAAAATTTTCCCGCAGGAAATTTGCCATAAAAGTGATTCTGCCTTTCATTTTATCAGGTCGGCCAAGCAACGGAGCGATTTAGATACACTTCATGTTCTGGATGGAAATAATCAATCTGTTCCATTGAAAGAATATTTAAAAAATGGAGCGGTAAACGCTTTTATCGTGATCAGGAATGACAGTGTTTTATACGAAAAATATGATAAGGGCTATCGTGATAGCACCTTAACTACTATATTTTCTGGCGCCAAAAGCATGATTTCTATTATGATCGGGCAAGCATTAAATGATCATAGTATTAAAAGTTTAAACGAGAAAGTAACCGGATATATTCCCGAATTAAAATCAAATCCTGCATTTAGGGATATTACATTAAAAAATCTTTTAGATATGAAATCAGGCCTGGAGTTTCAGGATGCCGTAGGTGGAATTGTTAAGGCATTTTTTTCTGATGAAGCCAAGTATTATTATACAGATGATATGAAAGCCCAATTAATGAAAGTTAAACTGGTGAATAAACCCGGCACGGTTTGGAAGTACAAAAGTATAGATCCGATATTATTAGGCTGGGTTTTGCAAAAGGCAAGTGGGAAATCGGTAGCGCAATATTTTGAAGCGAATGTGTGGAAGCAGATCGGTACGCAATATAATGCCACCTGGGGATTAGATCAGGTTAATGGTTTAACAAATACGGCAAGTCGCTTTCAGGTTACGGCTATCGATTTCGCCAAAATTGGTCGATTATATTTAAATAAAGGCAAATACAAGAGGAAACAGATCGTTCCGGAAAGCTGGGTAAATCAATCGATAAATATAGGTGCAGAAAAACCTGCATCGGCAAAAGGCTGGCAAAAATCAGCCCATCACTATCTTTGGTGGGTTCCACAGGAAGGCGATAACGGCGATTATGCTGCAGAAGGCATGCTCGGCCAAAGGCTGTATATCGATCCGAAAACGAATACCATTATTATTCAGTTTGCCGATCACGGCGCAGGGAATTATCCCTATCGAAAAATCAGCAGGTATCTGAGTGGATTGCCATTCAGTTATCCGAAGGGTTAATAACCACTGAGAACACCGAGTTTTCACAGAGAAAGACGAGTTAAACTGACTGTTTCGTCCGCTACGGACTCAGGAATAGATAATATTTCCATGTGTTCCGTGCTTCCATGACAATGTATTATTTCACATTTAAACTATCCTCTGTTTCCGCTGTGAGATTTCTTCGTGAACTTTGTGGTAAAAAATTTATACATATTTCCATAAAATAGTACATTGCCTCTACATGGAAAATAACGATGTAAGAATTTCGAAAAAGAAGCCGATTTTTCCGGTAACACCTGCTTTGCAGAAATATTTACGTACTTACCAGCGCGAAGCTAAATTGCCTATTGGTTATAACGATTTAATGCAGTTTAACGAAGCTTTTCCTTTAATGGATAAGTTTGGTAAAGATTCACTCTGGGAAGGACCGATATATGCACAGGATTTAATTGAAACTTTGCATGATGGTTTAAAGGAAATTTATGCGAACTTAAAAGCATCTGGCAATTTGCGAATCGTTGAACACAAGTACATCGATAAAATTGAATATTGCACTTTTGGAAATACACACCCCTTTCGTATCCGCATTGTAAACCGTTTAAATGATGTTTACGATTATTTTTACATCAAAAAAGCTGATGCTTCGCGGATTTATGGCCTGGAAATGGAAGAAATCCTTTCGCCCAATCAGGTAAATTATCTTGTTGATGGCAATACCTTAGTGGAAGAACATATTGCGGGGATTCCGGGTGATGTTTTTACAAAAGGACAATTATATACACCTGAGTTTAATCCGACCAGGATTGCAAAAGAGTTCGTAAAGTTTAACGAACGTTGTTTGATTATGCTTTTAGGTGATATGCGAGCCTATAATTTTGTAGTACAGATAACACCCGATTTTGATGATATCCAGTTTCGTATCCGTGCCATAGATTTTGATCAACAGTTTTACGAAGGGAATTTGAAGGTTTACCTGCCCCAGTTTTTTAAAGAGAATTTACCTTATGTGAAAATGAGTATGGAGCAGCTGACGGAGAAAACCGTACTGCAATACCAACAGGAAGAACGTTCGTCTATTGTGCACCGTGTAAGAAGTGAACGGCACCGCTTAACCGACCTCCGTGATGTTTCTAATAAGGAAGAATTAACCACACCAGAGAACATCGCGCTGCTAAAACAGAGTATGAGCGATTATTTTAAGGATGCAAATTATTTGCGCTGTAAAACCATGACTGATATTATCGAATTGAACATTAAAAATATCATCAGGCAGGTTAAGTTATAATTTTGTGGTGTTGGATGTTACCATCCGACACGAAAAATCAAAAGAAATTTATCCATCAGATGGCAACATCTGACGGCACAAAAAAACAAAAATAAAAACGGCTGACAAATTTGCCAACCGTTTTTGAGTGAATCTAGAAAGAGCGTCCAAAGTTTTAGGCGTGCTGCCCTTCGTGAACACCTTCGGCAAATTCCTCTACAATTTTATCGTTAAAAGCAGGTAAATCTTTTGGTGTACGGCTCGTAACCAAACCTTGGTCTACAACCACTTCCTCATCTGACCAAAGTGCGCCTGCATTGATTAAATCCTGTGAAATGTTTTTTACTGAGGTCATTTTTCTACCTTGAACCACATCTGCATTAATAAGGGTTTGGGGCCCATGACAGATTGCCGCAACCGGTTTTCCATCGGCAAAAAAAGATTTTACAAAGGCTATTGCATCTTCGTTAACACGAAGCTGATCAGGATTAATAACACCGCCTGGTAGCAGCAAACCATTATAATCTTCGGCATTTGCTTCAGAAATGGTTTTGTCTACATCAACTTCTATCGACCAATGATCATGGTCCCAGGCTTTTATTTTTCCGCTTTTTGAGGAGATAATGTGAACGGTTGCGCCCTCTTCTTTTAACCTTTTAACTGGCTCGGTTAATTCTACTTCTTCAAATCCGCTTTCTGTAAGTACAGCAATAGTGAGGTTACTTAATTGTCCCATAATCTTTAAATTTTTAATAGGTAATGTATTAAAGACAGTTCGGGAAAATTATTGTTTTTAGAAATTTGAGATTATTAGAAAATCTCAATTGTCGCTTTCGTATCGAGCCCTTGAAAATAGAACGCATCAAAAATCACCCTGCTTACAATAGTTTTGATAAAAATAGCATCTTTAAAATTATCCAAACCGTAAGTGAAAACTAGTGAATCAAGGTGTTTTTCCTCTTTAAAACCGATTGATTTAAGTACAGCCTTAGCGTTTTTGTCTAAGATGTGCTGTTTTTTAAGCTTTTTGATATTGGTAACTGCTAATAAAATTTCTTTATCCGTGCGTTTAAACAGTATGGCCAATTTATTTTCTTTTTTCAAGTTGAAAATAAATCCTTTAATCTTCTGTTTTACCAAATCAAATATAGCATCGTCAAACTCTTGTCCATCGTTAAAATAACCTGGTTTATAACTGTTTAGTTGGTCTAATTTCCGGTCGATCTGAGCAAGTATGTGGGTTCTGTACTCATCAGATTCTTCCAGCTCACTTTTTTTAACCAAAAAATCGATTGTCCTTTTTAATCGTTCTTTTTCTTGCGTATATGGATCAATTAATGATTTAATCAGTGCAACCTGGCGCTGTATCCTGTTGAGATTTTTGGAATTTAAACGAATTGCTTTATAATCACTATCAATCCGATCTTCTTCAATTATAGACTCGATTAATTTCTTTTCCTGTTCGTAGATGGAGAGTAGCTCGTTAATTTCTTCATTCATAAGCTAATCATTTGTTCTACGGTGCTTAACAAAATACAAAGCTAAATTACCTGCAATGATAATATGATTAAAAATATTCGGTACTAAGCCATAATATTTGGTGAAGATTTTAAACCGCTCTTTTAAGCTCTCGCGGTGTTTTTTCTTACTCATGCCACCAACCAGGTATTTGGCTACATAACGGTGAACGTTTACAATATTTGAGGCTTTTTTTGCTGCTTTGATAATCCAATCAATATCTGAGCTGTACTTATAAGTTAAATCATAAGGTGTAATGATGCTGCGGCGGATGTAAATGGCCTGATGGCTAATGTTCATGCCGTATTTAAAGCTGGTCCAATCAAACTCTTCGGGTGCTTCGTGCCTTCTGCGGCCTAAATTTTCCCAGTTATCATTGTACATTTCCGTTTCCCCGTAATAGATGTCGGCACCAGGGGCTGTGGCAAAAACATCTTCTACAGTATGTTTGTCGTAAATCTCATCACCCGAGTTCATGAATAAAACATAATCGCCTGTTGCCAATGCTAAACCTTTGTTCATTGCATCATAAATGCCTTTGTCGGGTTCGGATACAATTTTAGTAATCTGATCTTTATAACGCTCAACAACCTGCAAAGTGCCATCAGTTGATGCGCCGTCTATTACAATATATTCGATTTTTTTATAAGTCTGATTAAGGATAGATTGAATGGTACGTTCGATATCGCGAACGTTATTGTATACAATGGTGATGACAGTTAGCTTTGGCAAGGGATGGCTTTTTTTGGATTGGAGTAAATTTAATAAAGATTGCTTGAATTTTTCTACTCCAATTGAAAATGAATCTGCCAAACATTTTTAATTAGTCAAATATTTTCAGGCTAAACGCAATACATTGTAAATCAACTTGTTGATGGTGTTTTGTTGTTGATTGACTAATTAAAGTAACGCTCTTTTTTCTTCATATTTTACTTCGGCTGTAAATCAATCAGTGTTTCGTAAAGATGGATATGCTCCGCAGCGATTACTTCTTCCGAGAAATCTGTTAAAATACTCAATCTAGCTGCTTTTTGGATTTCTTCTTTATTAGGACGGTGGTACAGCCACTCAATGCCGTTTGCTAAATCTTCCGCATTTTGATACTCGGCCAGGTAACCGTTCTGCATGTGTTTAACCATGTCTGGAATCCCACCAGTGGTAAAAGCAATAACGGGCGTGGCACACGATAAACTTTCCATTACTGTATTGGGTAGATTATCTTCGAGAGAAGGCGTAATAAAAGCATCAGCAGCAGAATAACATTTTGCCAAATGATCGTCTTTATTAATAGTACCTAAAAAAGTGGTTTTGAAAGGGAATTGGGGCATTTCTGCATTTTCCTTATTTCCGAAAATAACCAATTCAATATTTTCTTTTTGTATTCCAGGCCTACGCGATAAAATTTCTAATGCTTCGATTAAATAGGGGGTTCCTTTATGTTTGTCGTTTTTTGAGGGCATAAATCCGCTCATCAGTACAAACTTCTCAGGATTGATCTTTAAGATTTTTTTCGCTTCTGATTTAACATAAGGTTTAAAAATTTTTGTTTCAATCGTATTTGGGATAACTGTAGCTTTCCTGGTGCCCAATAAACTGCTGAACTTTACCGATGCAGCCATCCATTTGCTTGGTGCTACGATATGGAAATTCAATTCAGTATAAGCTTTTTGTTTACGTACCCAGGTTTGGTGCGAAATATCATTTTTGCCGCTGATTTTTAAAATGGGGCAATTACCGCATTGTTGGTGAAAATTTTCGCATCCATAACGCACATGGCATCCACCTGTAAAAGCATTGCTATCATGAAAAGTCCATACAATTGGCTTTTCCAGTTCATCAAGCTGCGCCAAAAACTTAGGATTTAAGAAACCGTGGTTTACCCAATGTAAATGGATAATGTCGGCATTTTTAACATCGGGATGGTTAATTACCGAGCGGCCAAACCATTGCAAACTGAAGGGTGTTTTCACTGATTTGCTTAACCATTTGGCGAAATATCTTTCTGAAAGAATATTATAAATGGCCTTTGCCTTTTGAAATGGTGATTTGCTAAAGGTATCTATCTTCGGATTTTGACCAAATTTATAGTAAACCAATACTTTTGAATCGATTCCACTAGCCTTTAAGGCATCACTTAAGCGCAAACAGGCACGTCCTGCTCCGCCATTTCCATCGTAGGTATTTAAGTGTACTACTTTCAAATCAATCAAAAATACATTTTATTGTTTACGAATATAAAATCTGTTATGTAATTTCATCCTAATATTTTTTTATTGCTTTTTAACTGTAGGATGGAGCCTTTGATGTTTAAAATAATCATTTCATAAGTTTATGATGATTTTAAACAAGCCGGGTTCATGCATCCAAAGCCAAACAAAATAAATCATGATCAAATCCCTGTTAAAATCGCTAGCGACACTAGCATTTTTGTTGTCTATCCATTCATTTGCTCAAGGGCAAACCTACTTTGCTGCATACCCTGCTTTAACGCCCGATGCACAAACAATAGTATTCAGCTATGATGGTGATATTTGGAAAGTACCCGTAAAAGGAGGTGTGGCTTCGAGGGTTACAGCCATGCAGGGTGAAGAAATTAATCCGAAAATATCTCCTGATGGGAAATGGATGGCTTTTTCATCAAACCAGTTTGGTAATTACGACGTGTATGTTATGCCTTTAACAGGTGGAGATATTAAACAATTAACTTTTAACGATGCTGCGGATGAAGTAGACAACTGGAGCTGGGATTCGAAAACAATTTATTTCACATCTGGGCGCTATAATTCTTTTTCAAGCTATAAAGTAAGTGTAAACGGTGGCACGGCCGTCCGTTTATTCGATAATTATTTCAATACCACGCACCACATCGCCGAATCGCCAAGTGGTGAACTGTTTTTTAACGATACCTGGGAGAGTTACCGATTTGCAAACCGCAAACACTATAAAGGAGCCTATAATCCAGATATCCAATCGTATAACCCAAAATCGAAAAGCTATAAACGTTATACCGATTATATCGGGAAAGATTTCTGGACCAGTGTTGATCAAAAAGGAAATGTCTTTTTTGTATCAGATGAAGGCAATGAAGAATACAATCTGTACACTTTTATCGGGGGCAAGAAAACAAGCCTGACTAATTTTGATACTTCCATTAAACGTCCCTTTGTTTCGGCCAATGGAACTACGGTTGTGTTTGAGAAAGATTATCAATTGTACACCTACGATGTAGCTTCGAAGAAAACGGAGAAAATCAATATCAGTACTTCACGTAACCAGGTGTTGAGTAAAGAGCAAGAGTACGATGTGCGTGGAAATATCTCAGCATTCGATGTTTCTACCGATGGCAAAAAGATGGCTTTTATTTCACGTGGTGAAGTATTTGTAAGCGATGCAGATGGAAAATTTATCCGTAAGATTACCAACAGTGGTGAACGTGCTTTAGAGTGCAAATGGCTGGCCGATAACAAAACGATTTTGTTCAGCCAAACGGCGAACGGCTATCAGAACTGGTTTACCATTACCGGTGACGGAAAAGGATCGGTAAAACAGCTTACAAAGGATAAAGCAAATGTACGCGATATTACTTTGAACAAATCCAAAACCATGGCCGTGTACCTGAGTGGCAGAAACGAGCTTAAGCTGATGGATCTTAAAACTTTTGATGCCAAAACTTTGGTAACCGACGAGTTTTGGGCCCTACAAAGTGCAGCGCCAAGCTTTTCGCCAAATGATGAATATGTGCTTTTTACGGTGTACCGGAATTTCGAGCAAGATATTATGGTGCATCACATCAAGGGTAATAAAACCATCAATTTAACCAATACAGGCGTGACCGAAACAGGGCCTGCGTGGTCGCCGGATGGGAAATATATTTTCTTTACCAGTGCCCGCACCAAGCCGTCTTACCCAACGGGAATGCAGAATGCGCACATTTACCGTATGGCATTGAATAATTATGATGAACCTTACCGCTCTGATAAGTTTAATGAGCTGTTTAAAGAAACCAAGCCTTCACCAACCGAAGTTAAGCCTGCAATAACTGATCATAAAAATGATAAAAAAGCAAAAACAGATACAGCTAAAAAGAAGACTGAGGTAAAACCTACGCCAAAACCAGCAAATGTAATTACCATTAATACGCAGGAAATTTTAGATCGCATAGAACTGGTTGGTCCTGCATTTGGTGGCCAATTTGGAACGGATGCTTTTGCCAAAGGCGATAAAACATACGTGTTTTACTCCTCTAACCATGAGGGAGGCGCACCAGGTCTTTATCGCACTACTATTGAGCCTTTTGAAGCCAATAAAATTGAAAAAGTTGCCGATGGGGGCGATTATTCGATTGTATCGACTGGTGATAAATTTTTCGTTTTATCAAGAGGAGCGATCAACAAATATACCTTGGAAGGGAACAAGCTTGACCGCGTAGACCACGGTTATAAATTTACCAGAAACCTGAATGCCGAGTTTAACCAGATGTTTTACGAAACCTGGGTAGGTTTGGATGAGAATTTTTATGACGAAAAATTCCATGGAGTAGACTGGGATAAGATGAGGACGCGTTACGCAGCTTATCTGCCCTATGTGAACAATCGTAGTGACCTGAGGATTTTATTGAACGACATGTTGGGCGAGCTGAATTCTTCGCACATGGGCTTTAACAGCACGGGGGCAGAGGAACGCAAAAACCTTACTTACATCACCAACGAAACAGGAATCATCTTCGATAATGAAAATCCTTTAAAAGTTGAACGCATTGCTGCTAAAAGTAATGCAGCCCGCACCGGAACCAATATTTTGGCAGGAGATATTCTTACAGAAGTAAACGGCGTTAAGGTAGATGAAAAAATAGACCGCGATTATTATTTTAGTAAACCATCATTGGATAGAGAAATCACTTTGACCTTTAAGCGTAACGGAAAAGATGTTTTTGTAAACGTACATCCAGAAAGCTCAGGTACTTTGCGCGGAAACCTTTATGATGAGTGGATCACTCAAAATCATAAAAATGTTGATAAATGGAGCAACAACAGGATTGCTTATTCTTATATGAAAAACATGGGTGGTGGCGAATTGGAAACTTTCTTGTTGGATATGGTTGCACAAGAAGAAAATAAGGAAGCCATTATCCTCGATCTGCGTTACAATACCGGAGGGAACGTACATGATGATGTGCTGAAATTCCTTTCTCAGCGCCCTTATTTACAATGGAAATACCGCGGCGGTAAAATGGCTCCACAAAGTAATTTTGGTCCTGCAGCGAAGCCGATTATATTGCTGATTAACGAACAATCTTTAAGTGATGCCGAAATGACGGCGGCAGGGTTTAAACAATTAAAATTGGGTAAGATTATCGGTACAGAAACCTACCGTTGGATTATTTTTACTTCTGCTAAAGGTTTGGTTGATGGCTCTTCTTACCGTTTGCCATCGTGGGGCTGTTATACGATGGATGGCAAAAATATCGAAAAGGAGGGCGTTAAACCCGATATTTTTGTGAAAAATACTTTCGAAGACCGCCTGGCAGATAAAGATCCTCAACTCGAAAAAGCGGTGGCAGAGATTTTGAAGGATTTGAAGTAAGGTTAGTCGGTTAAAGTTTGAATCGGTTAATTGAACGGATAGAATCGTCATTTCGACTGAAGTGCAACGAAATGGAGAAATCTTTTTCGCAAGTTTAAAGATTTCTCCACTGCGGTCGAAATGACGATAAAATTTCAGGGTAACATTTTTAATAACTTATGATTTTGACCGATTTCACAATTTAAACAGTTAACCATTTTAGGCAGTTAACCATTTTTTTCCGTTTCTTTGGGGTTGGAATTATTTAAAACATGGCAAATTTATTAACCGACAGGGCTTTTTGGGTAAATTATTGGGAAAGTAAAAAAGGACTAGCGGTTCAGTTACCTTCAAATTATTTATTTCATCAGCAACTGGCCGATGTTATTCAGAAAGATAACGTTAAAACCGCTATCGAGTTGGGTGGTTTTCCGGGTTATTATGCCGTATTCCTGAAAAAATATTTCAAACTTGATGTTACACTTTTAGATTACTTTGTTCATCCACCGGTTGTAAACGGACTTTTAGAAAAGAACGGATTAACCGAAAAGGATATCCATATCATTGAAACCGATCTTTTTAATTATACGCCCGAAAAACAGTACGATCTGGTATTAAGTTGCGGTTTAATTGAACATTTTAACGATACTGCTGATATTATTAACCGTCATATTGCCTTTGTAAAACCAGGAGGGACTTTATTTATCACGCTACCAAATTTTAAGGCGGTTAATGGCTGGTTTCAAAAGAATTTCGATAGAGAAAATTACGATAAGCACAATATCGATAGCATGAACCCAGAACTGTTAAAGTCAATCTGCGAGCAAGCCGGACTTAAAGAAGTAAAATCGGGTTATTTTGGGCGTTTTAGCGTGTGGCTAGAAAACGAAAGCCAAAAATCGGCGGGCGTTCGCCTATTTAAGAAAGTAGTTTGGCTGACCGGAAAAGTATTTACAAAGATTATTCCATTCGAAAGCAAAAATCTATCACCTTATATTATCTTAGTAGCGAAAAAAATATAACGCGCTATGTCAATCAGTTGGGGTTACTCGCCTAAAATTGAAAAATATATTCCTTTGGCCGATTTTCCGGCTGATAAATACTTAATTGTTGCTAAGCAGGCCATCGAAAATTTGGGCTGGAGCCTTAGTCATGTGTCTGAAAGTGGGTTAATTGCTTATACACCAATATCTTTTCAGTCTTATAGTGAGGAAATATCTATCCGTATCCATGGAAATTTCGCAGTAGTAAAGAGTGAGTGTGTAGGGATTCAAATGTTATTTAATGATTATGGAAAGAACGATTTAAACCTCGAAAAGTTTTTTCACGAATTTGAATATGTAGAGTTTCACCTAAAAGATGTTTGGGAAGAGAGTTTGTCTAAATTTCACCAGCTTATAGCAACGCAGGATGATCATTATTTTGAAAAAGCCCCTTTGGCAACAAAAAATAAGATCAAAAATGTACTGTTCCTATTTTTTCCTCAGAAAGGTTATACCGTAACACCGCTTTTAGTACTTCTTAATATTTTTTACTATTTCATACTTGTTCTTTTCTCGATAGTGTACCTGAAGTATCAGTTTGTAAGAAATGGGAGTAGTTATGACACGGATTTTATAGAAGAGCTAAAAAAGATAGCGTTAAATTTTGGGGTTAATCAGCGTAATCTTGTGCTGGGCGGCGAATACTGGCGTTTAATTACCTATCAGTTTATTCACGGATCTAAATCGCACTTGTTTTTTAATATGTATGCGCTGGTTTATCTGGGTTTAATGATCGAAAATAAACTGGGCTGGAAAAAATACCTCTTTATTTATTTGGTGAGCGGTATTTGTGGCGGCTTGGTGAGTTTGATTTTTCATCAGGAAGGAGTGATGATGGGCGCTTCAGGGGCAATTATGGGCTTGTATGGCGCTTTTATTGCTTTATTGATTACTAAATCTTTTGAGCCCAGAGCAACCAAGGCCTTATTGGCAAGTACGCTAATTGTATCATTATTAGTGCTCATAAACGGTGCATTTGGCAAAAGAGTAGATAATGCAGCGCACATTGGTGGCTTTGTATCTGGCTTTATTTTTACCTATTTGCTTAACTACAAATGGGATAAAACTGTCGAAATTAAAAGCTGGGCAAGATACGCCGTTTCGGTACTTTTATTTCTGATGTTTTTTAGCGGCGTTCTTCACTTTAGTCCAAAGTACGGAACTGAAGAATACCGCAAATTAAGGGATACTTTTAACAGTAATATGGGCTCGCTTAACAGCATTATGAATTTAAAGATTTCCTTACCAAAGGATGTTAAGCTTACCTCTATAAAGCAGGATGGCATTATACCGATGGAAAGGAATCTTGTTGTAATTAAACAAATGCAGGCCTTAAATTTAAAGTCTGAAGATGCTAAAGAACGAGAGGAAAAAATAAAACTGAGTAAAGCTTCCCATCGTGCCGTAATGCTGATGTACAGAGATATTAAGGCCGATAGCACTTATCGTTATAGCAAACAGACTTCTAATGCATTGGCACAAGTTTTCGAAATCCTTTACAAACCAGATTAATTTTAAGCTGCTTTTTTGTATAGCCCAATTTCACTTAGCGTAATACAAACCGGAGATTTAGTAATGGTTATTTTTACTTTATTAGTTGTAACGGGACTCTCCAATTTGATCAAACGTTTCGCCCCGATGCTCGTGCCGTCGTAAACTTTTTTCCATGCATTGTTTTCAAATACCTCGATAGTGTAAGCCTCTATTCGCTGACCCAAGGGAATATACTCTTGTAGGCTAATGATATCGAAGGTTTTAGCTGTTTTTAAATCTACTTCTAGACTTGCCTGGTGAATATCATCCTGTGTGGCCCAGTAGCTTTCCCTTTTACTATCAAACAGGGTAGTAACATCATACTTTTTGCCTCTGCTATTGCTGGCTTTAATTTGGGCATTTTTGGCTAGGTTATTCTCGAAAGTATGTTTAACCATGTCGCCAAAAGTTTTCAGCGCAGCAACATCATCGTCGTGAAGTTGCCCACGGGTATCAGGTGCTAAACCCAGATCTAAACCCGCGCCACGGCCAACACTTTTTAAATATAGATCGAAGAGTGTTTCTGGGGTTTTGGGTTTTTCGTTGGCATGGTAAAACCATCCTTTTCTTAAAGGAACATCGCATTCTGCTGGCATCCAGAATTTACCGTTTCGTATTCCTTCAGGACTTTGCGGATAATTTGCCTGACCGGGAACGGCTTCATTTTTTCCATCAGGTGCCATCGGTGTAAAAGTAGCCCAGGAGGTTGGCGCTGCGTGCCCATCTTCATTGCCTACCCAGCGGATATCCAAACCTATATCGCTAAAAATATTGGCCGTGGGCTGCATTTTACGGGTAATGGCCCAGGTATTTTTCCAATCGTAATAGGTAGTGTTATCTATCGAGCGTTTTTCTTTTGCCCCACCATAATAGCCATCACCACCGTTTGCACCATCATGCCAGCTCATAAAAAGTTCGCCAAAATTGCTGTAAAGTTCTTTTAACTGGGCCTGATAAATGGCCAGATATTTATCGGTACCATAAAGTGCATTGTTCCTGTCCCATGGCGAGCAGTATACCCCAAATTTTAAACCATTTTTACGTACAGCCTGCTCCACTTCTTTAACCAAATTTCCTTTACCTGCTCTAAATGGGCTTTTGCTGATATTATAATCGGTCGTTTTGGTTGGCCATAAAGCAAAGCCATCATGATGTTTTGCAACCAAGATAATGCCTTTTAATCCACCAGCTTTAGCTGCTTTAATAATTTGATCGGCGTTGAAATCTGTTGGGTTAAATGTTTTAGGGTCGGCATCGCCAAAGCCCCATTCTTTGTTTTCGAATGTTGTTGGCGTAAAATGTATTAGGCCGTAAACTTCAGTATCATGCCAGGCCAGTTGCCTTTTTGATGGCAGTGCACCGTAAGGTTTAGGCGGTGTTTGGGCGTAAATTGCTGTTGTTAAGAATAGAAAAAGAATTAATATGGGCTTGATCATCATTATAGCTTAGATCTAACTAAAGTACAAAAAAATACCAGCTGAAGGAAAAGAGTTAATCAATATTTAACCTCTTGAAAATGTAAACACGAAATTATTTTTACATCTTGATCGTTACATGGATTCACCAAACATTTAATTTTAGTTTACGTTAATTAATTATGAGCGCTTTTATCCAGAATCCTCCCGATGGAGGTACAATATATACCGAAACGGATCTTAATCAGCTTTTTCCTGAGCCATTTAATACAATAACAAGTTGCTTTTTTTTAGCTATTGCGGTGTATTGGACAATAAAAATCTGGGGAAATTTTAAACAGCATACCTTTCTAACCATTGCCCTGGTTTTACTTTATATAGGCGGAATTGGAGGCACCACTTATCACGGATTGAGGCGTTGGCAGATTTTTATTATGATGGACTGGATGCCGATTATGCTCTTATGCCTCTCAGCTGGGGTTTACTTTCTTTCCAAGTTAACCAGGTGGTATTTTGCCGGTTTAATTGTAGCTGTTTATGCTTTCTTTCAGTTTTACGTGCGACGGCTCTTTAGCAATGGCGATTTCCAGATTTTCATCAACATCAATTATGCTTTTATGGCTGCATTGGTTTTATTTCCGGTATTCGGGTACCTGATTAAAACAGAGTGGAAAAACGGTAAATGGGTTGGCTTTGCCTTAATTGCTTTCATATTTGCGTTAACTTTCCGCATTGCCGATAAATGGGATGTGTTTACAATCGGAACACACTTTCTATGGCACACTTTCGGGGCCGTGGCTTCTTTCTGTATGCTGAATTATATTTATTTGGTTAACGCTAATAGAATAAAGAAGTAGTCGATATGAGAAAATCAATAATTTATTAGTATCAACGATAAAATCTCTATAAAATAAAATTGAGCTTACTGATTTGTCAGCAAGCTCAGCCTTGATCTTATAATTTTGAATGTGCTTTACTGTAGTCCAGTTTCTTTTGTCCACCTATAGCATATTCAATGCCTCCCCATAAATGGTTCTGGAATTTATCTTCTGTCCAGCCTTCTTTGGTATGGCCCATACAGGTATAGAAGGCCCTTCCGCCATCAAAATTGTGGTACCAGCTAAAAGGATGGAAATCGCCATTTTTACCGCCAGTATATGATTTCTCATCTAAGGTAATCAGCACCTTAATATCTGGATTGATATCCTTAAAGTTATATAACTCATCTTTTCTCATCCAAACTGAATCGGTAAAGAATTTGGTTGAAGGATGTTTTTTGTCTTTAATGATAAATTTAGCTTCCTGTACGGCTGGGTGACTAATGAAATATGCGCCGGCCAATTTGCCGTACCAAGGCCAATCGTATTCAGTATCGGTTGCGGCATGGATACCCACATAACCTCCACCTGCCTGGATATATCTTTCGAAGGCTACCTGTTGTTTATTGTCTAAAACATCGCCTGTTGTATTTAGAAAAATAACGGCAGCATATTTTTTAAGGTTATCTTCTGTAAACAGATCGGCATTTTCTGTGGTATCTACATCAAAATGATGCTCGGCACCTAATTTTTGGATAATTTCTTTTCCGGTTTCAATGGAATTGTGCCTAAAGCCTTTGGTTTTGGAAAAAACTAAAACTTTTGCCGATTTCTTAGCGGTGGTATAGCTTTGGAATAAAAAAACGGATGCAATTAATAAACATAGGGACAGGTACTTTTTCATTTTTGTTGACTTGGTTAGTGATGGATATTGAGCTTTAAATTTAAGAAAGTTGTTTGATAATTTCTATACATCTTTCTTCAACCTGCCTGCAAACAGGGTTAAACAGGGCGTTATCCCAATATGGGTCTGTAACTTCGTCGTTATCAAGAAAAAGTTTAACCTTTTTTCGTTCTTCCCCGCTTTTAGCAAGGTTTTTAACATCAGCTAAATTATTCCGGTCCATAACCAAAATCAGGTCGTATTTAGCAAACATAGAGTGGTTAAATTGTTGTGCCCGCTGTTTACTAATGTCGTATCCTATTGCTTTCGCTGCCGAAATACTCCTGTGATCGGGCGCTTTGCCAATATGCCAATTGCCCGTTCCTGCCGAAGCAATTTCCCAGTTTAAGTTATGTTTATCTGCCAGGTGGCGCATAATGCCCTCGGCCAGCGGCGAACGGCAGATGTTACCGAGGCAGACCATTAAAATTTTCAATATTATTGTGCTTTAAAAGTATATACCACTTTGTAATAAAATACTCCGGGCGTATTTGCTGTTGTATAAGTTAAGGTGTTACCATTTACCGTGCAAATAATCTCCGATTCGCGATTACTGCCTAAAATTATCTGTTCACCCGATCTTCTCCATTTTTGATTGGGGGCATTTTCTACCATATCACAAAGGGAACCGGTGGAGGATACCCGGTAAGTTCCGTTGGTAAGAAAAGTTAACGTATAGTTGTTGGATAAACAGCCATTATCACCTTTCAATTTTTTGTAATCGGTAATAAATTCCCCTTTTATATTTAAAGCCGGTGAAACAACTGCGGTTTCCAGTACCCATTTTTGTTTGGTAACGGGATCTTCTTCCTGATTTTTCTTTTTGCAGGAAAGAGAAAAAAGTACCAGTATGAGCAACATTAATTTTTTCATAGTTTTAGTTTTTTTACTTAAACGATGATTATCAGACTAGCGCTACATTAAAAGAATCCCTAATCAAAAGCTTGGGATTCATATTCTTTTTATCCGTAGATGTCGTTTAAAATTTTAGCTAAACGTAAACCGCCTTTTAGTAACTGGTTGTTGAGGGTATCAACCCAATCAAAATTATAGCGGTAACTTAGTTTAGCATCTGGTTTGGTGTTTTCGTAAATTTTATTGCAAATGCCGTACGATTCGTAAATGCAATCTTTAAGGCCTGTGTTTTGCCAGTTATACAGCTGAATTGCTGAAGGGTGATTGATTGCTTTCGCATATTCTGTATAGCTTAACTGCTGATATTCGATAAGCTGTTCATCCCAAACCCTGTGAATGTTCGATTTTTCATTGAACCACAATACCGAAATGCGGTTACCACCCAAATCATCTTTACGGGCAACATGCATAGGCTGACATAAATCGCCCGCCAGGTGCACCAACATGCGTAGAGCCAATTTCTTTTCAGCTGCAGTGCTACTTGTTTTCTTTAATACAGCAATTAGATCAGGTATTTTATTGTAAAGGTTAGGTGATTTTTCAGTTTCTAAAAAGTTGTAAACGCCATCTTTGTTGAGTCCTGCCGGAAGATTAACAAAATGCCAGTTATACATGTAATTGTAGGTAGAGTCTGATTTGATAAAATCGCCCCAGTTGGCACTCATAGCCAAAGTTTCGTAACCCAAAATGCCCTGAATAGCCTTGCGTGTTTTAGCTTTTAAGTAACTATCGGCAATTTCGCCAACTACCCTGTGACCAATAGTTCCCCAGGCATTTGCCTGAATTGGTAGATAGGCTAAAAAACCAAAAACTAGCGCAATGGTTAATTTCTTTTTAATTGATGTTAAAATCATTTTATAATTCTTTTTGTATGCAGGTAATTTTTTCTTTGAGGTTTAATTTGATTTCCCGTTGGTCGCTTAAACTTTCTAACAATAATGTATCTGCAGATTTCTTTTTGATCAGGAAGTTCTTATCGTATCGGCCAATGCGGTAACATCCCGATATTTTTTGTTTATGGTTAGCGTGGGTAAAGGTGGCACCAACAAATAGAGTGTCGCCTTTAACAACGTAAACACCTCTGGCATATTCTTTCCAGATGCCATTGTTGTAGCAAGAATCTTCGTAAAAATTTACTTTGCTGTGGGTAACCATATCAATATAAACAGAATCGCAGGTAAATTTGAAATGGTGCCGTGTGTAGTTGCTCAGTTTATTGCTAAAAGCGACGGAATCTTCATTCCAAACACCTTGCATAAAATCTTCACCTTTGCCCTGTATATTGGGCCGTGGACTACAAGCTACCTGTAAGATAGATAATGTAAAAAGGATGATGTAGAAAATCTTTAAACCCGGGTGCAGCTTGTTCATTGTATTATTAATCGATGCTTTTAGGAAACTGATCGTAGTTTGTGGTATTCTTTTTAACGGTATTGATGATCAGGATTAAAAGGCCTCCCGCGAAACATAAGCTGGCGATAAAGCTGATGATACCGATTACGGTATAGTATTTTGAAACTTCAGTATAGGCGAAATGACGGTCGTTTATTAGAAAGGGCATCAACACACTATAAAATAATGATGTCAGTAAGCCGATTCCTGAACCGATGGTCATTAACACAGCTTCAACAGCGGCTTTTTTCGTTAAAAAATAACAACAGGTGCCAAATATGATAACCGGTGAAATAATAGATATCAGGTTGACCAGTGTAGAGAGTATTGAATTCATATTGCCTATGTTTTAATTAACTGTATTTTAAAGTCGGAGCGTCATGCTGAACTCGTTTCAGCATCTTTAAGTACTGAAAAGATCCTGATCCCGATTAAATCGGGACAGGATGACGACCGTTTATGTAATTAGCTTATTTCAAACTGCCAACCATGTCTTCCGGGCGAACCCACTCGTCAAACTGTTCGTTGGTTAACAAGCCCAATTCTACAGCTGCAGCTTTTAAAGTTTTATTTTCTTTATGTGCTTTCTTCGCAATTTTAGCGGCGTTTTCGTAACCCACATGCGGATTTAAAGCCGTAACCAACATTAAAGAATTTTGTAAATGTTTCTCAATTTCTGGCAAGTTAGCGGTGATTCCTTCCGCACATTTATCGGTGAAAGAAACGCAGGCATCTCCAATTAAGCGGGCCGACTGTAATACATTAGCTGCAATAAGTGGTTTAAACACATTAAGTTCGAAATGGCCGCTCATCCCGCCCACTGAAACCGCAACATCGTTACCGATTACCTGTGCACAAACCATAGTTAAAGCCTCTGGTTGCGTAGGGTTAACTTTGCCCGGCATAATTGAAGACCCCGGTTCATTATCAGGAATTACAATTTCGCCAATACCACAACGTGGGCCAGAACTTAACATTCTTACATCGTTTGCTACTTTCATTAAAGCAACCGCAGTACGTTTTAAAGCACCAGAAAGCTCTACCATTGCATCATGCGCTGCTAAGGCTTCAAATTTATTCGGAGCCGTAACAAATGGTAGACCTGTTAAATCAGCAATTTTTTTAGCTACTAAAACATCGTATCCTTTTGGTGTATTTAAGCCTGTTCCAACAGCAGTGCCACCTAAAGCCAGTTCGGCAACCATAACCAAAGCATTTTTAATGGCCCTGATGCTGTTATCGATCTGTTGTACATAGCCTGAAAATTCCTGTCCTAATGTAAGTGGCGTAGCATCCATAAAGTGGGTACGTCCGGTTTTAACGATCGAACTGAATTCTTCAACTTTTTTGGCTAAAGTATTTCTTAGTTTCTCTAAACCCGGAATGGTATTTTCTACCGTAAGTTTATAGGCTGCAATGTGCATTGCGGTTGGGTAAGTATCGTTTGATGACTGTGACTTATTTACATCATCGTTAGGGTGAAGTACTTTTTTATCGTCAGCCAATGAACCACCGTTAATTACATGAGCACGGTTTGCAATCACTTCGTTACCATTCATGTTGCTTTGCGTACCCGAACCAGTTTGCCAGATTACCAAAGGGAATTGATCATCTAACTGTCCAGCAATAATTTCATCACAAGCTTTAGCGATTAAATCGGCTTTTTCTGCTGATAATACACCCAGTTCGGTATTGGCTAGCGCAGCTGCTTTTTTCAGGTATCCAAAAGCGTGGATAATTTCTTTTGGCATCGAACCTTCCGGCCCGATTTTGAAGTTATTGCGTGAGCGTTCGGTTTGTGCACCCCAGTATTTGTCGGCTGGTACCTGCACCTCGCCCATGGTATCGTGTTCTATTCTGAAACTCATTATATTTTTGATTTTTGTTGTCGCAAATTTAGGTTTTTTGCCTTTTAAAGCGTTGGATTTATGTAAGATATTTAATGGATAACAAAATATATCGATAAAATGTCTGTATTCCTTTTTATTCTCCATCATTAATGTACAAACTTTTATCCTGGTTAGCTGCTTCTACCAATGAAATCATATTCATACCTTTACCGCAAATATGCAAGGATTAGTTATTAAATCTACAGGGAGCTGGTATAGGGTTTTGGCCGATAATGGTGAACGCTATGATTGCCGGATTGTAGGTAAATTCAGGATTAAAGGACTTAAAACCACCAACCCGATTGCGGTAGGCGACAGGGTGAAATTTGATCTGGAACGGGATAGCAACCAGGGTTTGATACACGAAATGCTGCCACGTAAAAACTACATCATCCGCAAATCGATCAACCTAAGTAAGCAGGCGCAGATATTGGCTGCAAATTTGGATATGGCCATGCTGGTGGTTACATTAGCTTCGCCCCGTACATCTCTAGGTTTCATCGATCGTTTTCTGGTTACGGCCGAGGCTTACGATGTGCCTGCGGTTTTGGTGTTTAATAAACTCGATCTGTTTAGTAAAGAGGGTTTAGAAATTCTTCAGGAGTTTAAAGATATATACGAGAATATCGGTTATGCCTGCTATGAAGTTTCGGCTTTAAAAGCCATTAATATTCCGGTTATCCAAGAGTTGATTACCGATAAAATTACACTGATATCTGGTCACTCGGGCGTGGGGAAATCGAGTTTGATTAATGCATTATTGCCCGATCGTGATTTAAGAACAGGGGAGGTTTCAGACTGGAGCGATAAAGGGCAGCATACCACTACTTTTGCCGAAATGTTCGAGCTGCCACAGGGCGGTTTCATTGTCGATTCTCCCGGAATTAGAGAATTGGGTGTGATTGATATCGAAAAAGAAGAATTAGGCCATTTTTTTAGAGAAATCTTTAAAACTTCGCACAATTGCCGTTTTAACAACTGCAGGCACATTAACGAGCCCGGTTGTGCTGTTTTAGCCGCGGTAAACGACGGCGAAATTGCAGTTTCGAGGTATGAAAGTTACCTGAGCATTTACCACGGAAACGATACAAGGCATTAAAAGAGCTGAAAGACCAAGGACTAAAGGTAAAGGAGGTAAATAGCTTCATCTAGGGCATTTTAATTCAAATTGCTTAAAAATCTTTGTGTACTTTGTGCCTTGGTGGTTAAAAAAATATAGAAATGAAATTTAAATTGGGAGATTTTGTGCGTTTTGTTGATGAAAAACGTGAAGGTTATGTAACTAAAATTATTGATAGCCAAACTTTGGGTGTTACCGATGAAGATGGTTTCGAGATACCTGTTGCGGTGAGTAATTTAACTTCTGTACATGGTCATGGTGTGGTAGCCGAAGCGTTAGATGCCCCCAAACCCGTCCATGTAAATATCCCCAGCATTAACAAAATCGAAAACGGTATTTATATAGCTGTTGCAACCGATGATAAAGCCGGTAATGTGGTACATTTCCACTTGCAGAATCATTCTCCAAATATTTTACTGGTAAGCTTAACCACCGAGCGTAAAGAGAAATATGCAGGTGCTTTTCATGGGATAATCGAATCTTACGGCGCTACTTTAGTTTATTCTGCTTCATTGGCAGATCTTGATCTTTGGCCAGAATTTAACTTTCAGGTTTTGGTATTTAGCAAAGCTGATGTGAAACCTATCGATCCTTTGATAATCCGTAAGAAATTTAGGGCAAAAGATTTTAGTACAGAACAAAAGGAATTGCCTCAATTGAGAAATAAGGGCTGGTTAATCCGTTTGGATGATCTGGTTCCGGTAACCATCGATCCGCAAAAATTAAAAGAAAGTTTTTTCAAATCAACTGAAGAGAAAAAAACAGTTGCAGCACCTCAAAAAGAAATCGATCTGCACATCGAAAAGCTAAGAGATGATCATCATTTTCTGGAAGCGGATGAAATGTTGCAGATCCAGATCAATCATTTTCAAACAGCGATGGATGCTGCGGTTGTGCATCATTTCGATAAAATCGTTTTTATCCACGGTTCCGGAAATGGTACTTTAAGGGATAAAATCCATAAACTGATCAGTAAAAATCCCCATGTAAAAACATATATGGATGCCAGAAAAGAAAAATTCGGCTATGGTGCCACGGAAGTGGTTTTTAAGTAATAGGCTTTTGTTTGTGATGTAAGATGTTACCATCTTACACTGAATCAAATCTTTTTAGGTATGCACTAAGTCAGATGGTAACATCTGACTTCACGACGGAAGAGTATTTCTTATGCGATCCGTCATTCTGAACTTGTTTCAGAATCTATAAGTAAATTAAAGATTCTTCACTGCGTTCAGAATGACAAAAAAACTAAAACTCTAAAACTACCACAATTGCATTGTTGCTTAACGCTTCCAATTCTACCTGTTCAATATCCCAGAGCGCTAAACCATCTCTTGCATGCATTAAACGCCCTTCAATTTCGAAAGCATCGGCGATAATAAAAGCATAGAACTGATGGTTTGGACTTTGCATTTTATAAACTGCTTCTTCGCGACCGGCGAAAATGCCTGCACTTAGCTTAAAAGGTAATTTGGGGTTGGAAATAATTTCGAGCAGCTGGTTTTGATTTTTTTCAAAATCGAAGTTGAAAAGCATTTCGCTTGCCCGCATTAAAAACATATCGGTTTTAATGCCAAACTGTATGTAATTAATCACATCGTTTTGATAGGGGTTGCTGATTTCTAAAACTTCACCCTTGCCCATATTCAAAACCTGTACTTGTCCGGTTTCTAAAGCAAATTCTTTTCCATTGGCAACGATATCAATTCTGCCAGTAATGGGCATAAATATCTGGAGCGAATCTTCCTTGCATAGAAAAAACGTAACCTTTCCGCCAACTATTGATTCATCATTGCATAAAAATAAGTTACCAAAAGGTGCGCTGTGTTCACTATAATATTTCTCGAAATTAAAGGTGCTGTATCTTCTTAGTGCCGAAGTTTCTGTTAACCCCTGTTCATCGGCTAAAAATATTTTTCCAGGTGCAAGCTCCATCGTTAATCGATATTTTTTATGGCGTGAATACTTACAAAATGCTGGATCTGAAAAAGATTAGTGAAAATTTCATCTTCATTACTTTCTTTAAATTGCGATACCAAAAGCAAATTATCTATTGTATCGTGCCAAACTAGCGGTTTTGAGAAAAAATTGATGGCCACTTTGTGCTTTTCAAGACTGTTGATATCTGAATTGATCAATTCGAACTTAAAGTTTTCAAAAGTCAGGAAACGCCTGCCTAAATTATCCAGTACATCAGGGATAATTCCATTTAACTGGCGCAAATAGCCAGTAATTGCTGCGCTGACCAGAAAATGTAATTTCTCTGCCTCTGGAACATTCAATACCATTTCGGCAAAAGTAGTAAGCCGCTCTTCCTGATTATAAAATTGAGCTTGCATTTTAAACTCAGCAAAACTGTCTTCATGTACAAATTTGTCCCAAGTGCTGGTACTGGTTGCATCAATTATTTTTCGATAACATAGCGTAATTACTTTCATTGACATGGCATAAAATTAAAAAAGACGCTAAGAAATCCTAACGTCTTTATGAAAATAAAACAATTATAAGGATTATACTAAGCTTTTACATTTGATTTAAGCCATGCTCGAACCTTATTAAAACAAACGCAAAAAAAAGGCTGAGAAATTGAGGTATGCTTTTTGCGATGATGTAATTTCTTTTTATAAAAGATTAAAACTAGCTTTGCCGCTATTAATGAAACACCTGGTTACCATATCGCTTGTATTTTTTAGCTTAACACATTTGGCGAAAGCCGAACGCGTTGAAGGGCTAAGAATATTAAACGAATATTGTAATGAGCATAACATCAGCGTTAATTCAACTGGTAAAGAGTCGGTTCAACTTAATGAAGACCGTAATCCATACTTGTTATCGTATACCAAGCTGGCTTTAATTGGAACCCAAGCCCCGTTAAAAGTTGCAAAATATGTAAGTGTAAATCAGGTAATCTCTGATTTAACAATCAGAAAAAAACCGAAGAATAATAGCCCCTAGCTTTCTTCCTTAAAAAGATCTTTTATAAGATTTTGTACCCCATTTGTAGCAATAACTGCCAAACTGACTTAAGAAAGACAATGGCTTGGTTGTTGTGACACACCATTTTTTAATAATAAATACGATTTAAAATATTATAATGTTAGGATTTTTAGCGAAGGTTTTCGGAAGTAAATCAGAAAGAGATATAAAGGCTATTCAGCCATTGGTTGTTAAAATTAATGAACACTACAGTAAACTGTCTGCGCTTAGCAACGATGAGTTACGTGGTAAAACCATAGAATTTAAAGATAAGATTTCGGCCTTTTTAACAGAGATTGATGAGAAAATTTCAGCACTAAAAGCTGATGCAGAGAGCGAAGATTTAGATCTTCACCAAAAAACAGCGATTTATGATCAGGTTGATGCCTTAGGTAAAGAGCGCGATACAGAATTGGAGAAAGTACTTTTGGAAATCCTTCCGGAAGCTTTTGCTGTGATTAAAGAAACTTCTCGTCGTTTAAGCGAAAACGATTATTTAGAGGTTACCGCAACCCAGTTCGATAGAGATTACGCTGCGAGAAAAAACAATGTTAAAATTGTTGGCGATAAAGCACAATGGGCTAATAAATGGGATGCTGCAGGAACTGAAGTTGCCTGGAACATGGTACATTATGATGTACAGTTAATTGGTGGTATTGTATTGCACAGCGGTAAAATTGCTGAGATGGCTACCGGTGAGGGTAAAACCCTGGTAAGTACATTGCCAGCTTATTTAAATGCATTGGCCGGACAAGGTGTTCATATTGTTACTGTGAATGATTACTTAGCCCGTCGTGATAGTGAGTGGAATGGCCCATTGTTCGAATTTCATGGTTTAAGTGTAGATTGTATTGATAAACATGAGCCAAACTCTGAGGAAAGAAGAAAAGCTTATGCTGCAGATATTACCTACGGAACCAATAATGAATTCGGGTTTGATTACCTGCGTGACAATATGTCGCAGACACCTGACCAGTTAGTGCAGCGCAAGCAGCACTTTGCAATGGTGGATGAGGTCGATTCAGTTTTGATTGATGATGCCCGTACCCCTTTGATTATTTCAGGTCCGATTCCACGTGGCGATGAGCATGAGTTTTATGAATTAAAACCACGTATCGAACGTTTGGTTAATGCACAAAAAGCTTATGTAACCCAGGCATTAAACGAAGCGAAGAAATTAATCAACGCAGGCAACAGCGGAACCGAAGAAGGTGAAGGTGGTTTAGCCTTATTGCGTGCATACCGTGGTTTGCCAAAAAACAAAGCTTTAATTAAGTTTTTAAGTGAAAGCGGTGTTCGTGGTTTGTTGTTGAAAACCGAAAACCACTATATGGCAGATCAATCTAAGAATATGCCTAAGGTAGATTCTGAATTGTATTTCTATATTGATGAGAAAAATAACCAGGTTGAATTAACTGAAAAGGGTATCGAACTGATTACCCAATCAGGTGAAGATCCGAATTTCTTCGTATTGCCTGATGTAGGTACTGCAGTAGCAGATTTAGAGAAATCTGATCTGCCTTTAGAAGAAAAAGTAGTTCAAAAAGATGCCTTAATGCGCGATTATTCTGTTAAAGCAGAACGTATCCACTCGGTTAACCAATTGTTAAAAGCTTATACTTTATTTGAGATTGATGTAGAATACATCATCGATGAAGGAAAGATTAAAATTGTTGATGAGCAAACGGGTCGTATTATGGATGGCCGTCGTTACTCTGATGGTTTACACCAGGCAATTGAGGCTAAAGAGAATGTAAAAGTTGAGGATGCTACCCAAACATATGCAACCGTAACCTTGCAAAATTATTTCCGTATGTACCACAAACTTTGTGGTATGACGGGTACTGCAACAACAGAAGCCGGCGAGTTTTGGTCGATCTATAAATTAGATGTGGTAGAAATTCCAACCAACAGAAATATTTCTAGAAAAGATGAGCAGGATTATGTTTACCGTACCGTTCGTGAAAAATATAACGCTGTTGCTTCAGAAATTCAGTTCCTTGTTTTTCCATATTCTCATTATGAAACAGAATATGAAACGGATAAAGAAGGTAACATAAAGCAAAAAGACGGCAAGCCAGTAGTTAAGTATGATCAAACAGGCAGAGCTGTACCTAAATTGGATGCTAAAGGTGCATTAATTCCTGCGGTTAATCCTGAAACAGGGCAACTAGAGCCAAAAGCTGGTCGCCCGGTACTAGTGGGTACAACATCGGTAGAGATTTCTGAGTTGTTAAGCCGTATGCTTAAACTTCGTGGAATTAAACACAATGTATTAAACGCGAAAATGCACCAGAAAGAGGCCGATATTGTTGCCGAAGCTGGTCAGGCAGGAACTGTAACCATTGCAACCAACATGGCTGGTCGTGGTACCGATATTAAATTGGGCGCAGGTGTTAAAGAAGCTGGTGGTTTAGCCATTGTAGGTACCGAGCGTCACGAGTCTCGTCGTGTAGATCGACAGTTACGTGGCCGTGCAGGCCGTCAGGGCGATCCGGGTTCATCTCAGTTCTTCGTTTCCTTAGAAGATAACTTAATGCGTTTATTTGGTTCAGAGCGTATTTCTGGTATCATGGTACGTATGGGTATCGAAGATGGTGAAGTGATCCAACACTCTATGATTACCAAATCTATCGAACGTGCACAGAAAAAAGTAGAAGAAAACAACTTTGGTATCCGTAAACGTTTATTGGAATACGATGATGTGATGAACTCACAACGTACTGTAATTTACGCTAAACGTAAAAACGCGTTATTTGGCGAGCGTTTAGATGTAGATATGAACAATATGGTTTTCGATGTTGCAGAAGATATCGTAAGCGAATATAAACAAGAAGGAAATTACGATGGTTTTAAACTGGAAGTAATCAAAAACTTCTCTTTAGATACTGCCATTACCGAAAAAGAATTTACTTCAACCAACATCCCTCAATTAACTGAAAGGTTGTTCGATGAAGCTGAAGCATTTTACGCACGTAAATCGGAAGCCATTATCCAACAATCATTACCAGTTTTAACCCAGGTTTATCAGGAGCGTGGCGAGCACATCGAACAGATTGTGGTTCCTTTTACGGATGGTATCCGTGGTATTCAGGTAGCGGTTGATTTGAAGAAAGCAATCGACAACAAAGGAAAAGAAGTAGTTCGTTCATTCGAAAAAACTATTGTTCTGGCCTTGATCGATGATAGCTGGAAAGAGCATTTACGCGAAATGGATGATTTAAAACAATCTGTACAAAACGCAGTTTACGAACAAAAAGATCCATTGGTAATTTATAAAATGGAAGCTTTCAACCTATTTAAAAACATGCTTAATGCGGTAAATAAAGAAGTAGTAAGTTTCTTATATAAAGGCGGTATCCCTGTTCAGCAAGAGCCAGATCAGGTTAGAGAAGCACCAGCCCCGGTAAAACAACCGAAGTTGCAAACTACTAAACAAGAATTTGGTAGAGAAGAACCAGGTATCGAATTTGGCGATACGCGCGAGGCCGTTCCCCAACAGCCAATCCGCAAGGAAGCAACCGTTGGCAGAAACGAACCTTGCCCATGCGGTAGCGGTAAAAAATTCAAAAATTGCCACGGCGCTAATTTATAATCAAGATATAGAATGCTTTACCAAGCCCCAACATTTGTTGGGGCTTTTTTTATAAACTAAAAACCCCTAGTTTTATTTGTGTAGTTGCACTCATAATGAATTTGCTCCGCTCCAACGTCATGCTGAATTTATTTCAGCATCTTATAAGACCCTGAAATAAATTCAGGGTGACGATCGTATAAATCAAATCTTTATATCCTCACATCCACGATAAAAATCAATATAAACTACCTGCTCAAATAACCACTGGCTAAACTATTTGCTTAACCCATAAAGAATGCCGATTTTTGCAACGATTTCGGCATTCTTGTTGTTAAGAAGAAATAAGATGATATTTAATTCATTTGCTCACTAAATGCCAAGGTCTTTTTACACATGAAAACAATATTAACTTTTATAGGCTGTTTGTTCCTTTTTACCACTGCTTTTGCACAAAAAGGAGAGGTTACGGTTATAAAAGATCCCTTAATTGATAGTTTAATTGCCAAACGTTTAGAAGTTTATAAAACTTCTGGAGAGGTAAAACCGGGCAAACCCATTGTTTCGGCTTATGGTTATCGCGTACAGATTTTCTATGGGTCAGACCGGCGTGAGGTTTTTAACGAACAGGCAAGGTTTAAAGGGCTTTATCCGAAATATAATACCTACCTCGTTTATAAAGAACCCAATTATTATGTTCGGGTTGGTGACTTTCGCACTCGGTTAGAAGCGCAGCGCCTCATAAACGAACTCAGACCAAATTTCCCGACACTGTTTATTTTTAGGGAAAAAATTAATGCACCAAGTTTAGATACCACAACAAGTAATGATCAAAAATAAAATCCAAGAACTAGCCGCGAACATTTTTAACGATGTAGTGGGCTATCGTCAACATATACATGCCAATCCTGAATTATCTTTCAAAGAATTCGAAACTTCATTATTCATCAAGGATAAATTAAAAAAATGGGGAATAGAATATACAGACTGTGCCAATACAGGTGTGGTAGGTTTAATTAAGGGTAACCTTCCATCTGATAAAGTAATTGCTTTGCGTGCCGATATGGATGCATTGCCTATTCACGAAGCAAACGACAAACCTTACCGTTCTAAAAACCATGGTGTAATGCATGCCTGCGGACACGATGTTCACACTTCGTCACTTTTAGGAACAGCTCATATCCTAAACCAAATGAAAGATGAATTCGGTGGAACCATCAAATTGATCTTCCAACCCGCGGAGGAGTTGTTGCCAGGCGGAGCGAGTATCATGATTAAAGAAGGTGTATTGGAGAATCCAAAACCTGATTATATTGTTGGTCAGCATGTAATGCCGTTAATTGATGCTGGTAAAGTAGGTTTCCGTTCAGGCATTTACATGGCCTCAACCGATGAATTGTATGTTACTGTAACTGGGAAAGGTGGTCATGGCGCGCAGCCTCACCAAAATATCGATCCGGTTTTAATCGCATCGCATATCATTATTGCTTTGCAACAGATTGTTAGTCGCAATGCCGATCCACGTACACCATCGGTTTTATCTTTTGGTAAGGTAAATGCCAATGGAGCAACTAACATTATTCCAAATGAGGTGAAAATCGAAGGTACGTTTAGGACCTTAGATGAGAACTGGAGAGATGAAGCACATAAACACATGAAAAAAATGGCCGAAGGAATTGCCGAAAGTATGGGGGGAAGCTGCGATTTTGATATTCATAGAGGTTATCCGTTTTTAATTAACGAAGAAAAGTTAACCGCAAATGCAAGGGCTTTTGCCGAAGAATTTTTGGGTAAAGAGAATGTGGTAGATTTAGATATCTGGATGGCTGCTGAAGATTTTTCTTTCTACTCGCAGGTAACAGATGCTTGTTTTTATCGTTTAGGTACTGGGAATGCAGCAAAAGACACGCAATACTCAGTACATACCCCGCGATTTGATATTGATGAAGATGCCTTGAAAATATCAACAGGATTAATGGCCTATATTGCTTTAAAACAATTAGGGAATTAATGAAAAGGTGGAGGATGTAAGATGGACGGAATTAATCTTTCTCCCGTTTTACATCTTTCATGATACATTATCCATTTTATCTTTTACATCTACCTTCCATGAAAAAAGTATTTTTGTTTTTATTGTTAATATCGCTCTTTTACACAGGTTTTGCTCAGGAAATTAACCGTTTTAATCCTGATACAATTAAAACCATTACGCTCGATTCTGCAGTAAATATCAAAGCCGAAAAGTTGAATGTAGAGACATTTATCAGAAAAGTAATGTACGATACTTCCTTTTATCAATCGTTTAGGGATATGAAACGTTATTCTTTCATTGCCGAAAACAGGATTTACAGTTACGATAAAAAGAACAAGGTTGATGGGAAAATTTACCGTAAAATAAGACATAACAATAGCGGTCCTTATAAAATGGAGTATCTGGTAAAACAGGATACCGGCAAAATTTATAAGAAAAACGGCAAATACCAACTTTACACCGTAGAGATGTTCGATTACATTTTTATGAATGCCTATAACACCGATTTTGTACCCAATGCACCCAAGCCTGACGGAAAGGGCGGAACAAATGAAAGTTATAAAGACAAACTCAAAACATTAATCTTCAATCCTGGCCGTCCGGTAAAAGTTCCCTTTATTGGCAGTAAAACCGAAATTTTTTCAGCCAATATGCGCCAGTATTATGATTATGGTTTCACCAGCGGTACCTATCTTGATTCTATTCCGGTTTATCGTTTTAAGGTTTCAGTTAAACCCGATTTAAGCAGCTGGACAAAAGATGGCATCATGATCAAGGAACTGGTTACCATTTTCGATAAACGAAATTTCAATATTCTGGGGCGTTATGTTGATATGAAATATAGCAACATGCTTTTTGATTTTGATGTGCAGATGAATATAGAAATGGGTTATTTCGGAGACGATAAATTACCGACCAAAATTACCTACCAAGGTAACTGGGATTATCCTTTCAAAAAAGAAGAACGGGCTAGTTTTTTAATCGTACACAAAGATTATAAACTCGAAAAGGGCAAATAAGGATTTAGGGTAAGTCATCTTCATCCTGTCCCAAAATTTCGGGATTAGGGTCTTTCTCATGATAAAAAAAATAATCCAAACAAGCTCCATATGATGTGACAGCCTCGCAATATGGTTACACTATAAGGATTGATTATCGCCTAAAAGATTTATTATCTTTAAACGATTATTTAAACCGATAAATATGCAATTCCTTTCCCCGTTAAAATTTAAAATATCAATAGCTTTATCACTGTTTTTGGGCCTTAATGTACATGCACAGGTGCTCACTTCAAAACAGATCGATAGTGTTGTAGAAAAAACACTCACCACCTTTAATGTTCCCGGAATTGCAGTTTCTGTAATTAAAGACGGTAAAATAATCCATTTAAAAGGTTATGGGGTAAGCTCCATCAAAACCAATAAAAAGGTTGATGAGCATACACTTTTCGGTGTGGCATCAAACACAAAAGCATTCACGGCGGCTGCATTGGGTATGTTGGTTGATGAAAAGAAAATTACCTGGGATACTAAAGTTTCCGATGTAATTCCGGAGTTTAAAATGTACGATGCTTACGTAACCAGCGAATTTACCATCCGCGATCTGCTCACGCACCGCAGTGGTTTGGGTTTAGGTGCGGGCGATTTAATGATTTGGCCAGATTCGTCAACCGTTGATAAAAAGCAATTGATCCATAACCTGCGTTATTTAAAGCCGGTTTCCTCATTCCGTACCAAATACGATTACGACAACCTGATGTATATTGTTGCTGGCGATGTGGTAGCAAGGGTTTCAGGAGTTACCTACGAAGATTTTATTGAAAGCAGGATCATTAAACCATTAGGCATGTCCAAAACGGCAGCTTCGTGGTACCGCTTAAAAGATAAATCTAATGTAATTGATGGCCATGCACCCTACGAAGGCAAACTGCTTCCTGTAGGACTAAGCTTCGGAGAGATTGCAAATGCTGCTGGTGGAATTTATTCGAACGTTACCGATATGAGCAAATGGGTAATGGCCATGATCAATGGCGGTAAATATGGCGAAACTCTTGGCAAGAAATTATTCAGCCCTGCTGTGGCAAGAGAACTTTGGACCCCACAGACCATTATTGCAGGTGGTAATCCAGCTGCTTTCAGTAGTTATGGCCTAGGTTGGTTTTTGAGCAATGTAAATGGCAATTTTCAGGCAACACACACAGGTGGCCTGTCAGGAATTGTAACACAGGTAACGATTATTCCAGAGATGAAATTGGGCATTATTGTATTAACCAATCAGCAGTCTGGCGCTGCTTTTAATTCGATCACCAATTCGATTAAAGATGGTTATCTTGGTATTAAAGGACAGGACAGGATTAAAACCTATAACGATAACAGGCTTAAAAACGAAAAACAGGCTGACGAGATGGTGAGCAAAGTTTGGAACGATATTGCTGCTCAACAAAAACTGTCGACCACAAAGCCAGATGTTAAAAATTATTATGGCATTTTCCACGATGCCTGGTTTGGTGATGTAACCATTAGTGAGGTGAAAGGCAAGATGCATTTTCAGGCTAAAAACGCGCCAAAATTGAAAGGCGACATGACTTACTACAAAGGAAATACCTTTATTGTAAAATGGTATGATAGAAGTTTAGATGCCGATGCTTTTGTTAATTTTAGTTTAGATCACAATGCTTTGGCTGATGGTTTTAAAATAGAAGCGATTTCGCCGCTAACCGATTTTAGTTTCGATTTTCAGGACCTGGATTTTAAAAAGACCGATAAAAAATAACCTAACCAATTATATACAATGAAAACACTGTTAAAAACAAGTATTTTACTAAGCTTTTGCTTAATTGCATTAACATCAATGACATTTAAACCAAAACGGATTATCTTCTTTGGCGACTCGATTACCCAGCAGGGTGTTTCTAAAAACGGATATGTAACCCTGATTAAAAAATCGCTCGATTCTACTAAATACGATATAATTGGTGCCGGAATTGGCGGCAACAAGGTTTACGATTTATACCTGCGTTTAGAAGATGATGTGCTGAACAAGAAACCTGATTTAGTGGTGATTTATGTCGGCATTAATGATGTTTGGCATAAACAATCTTCTCATACCGGAACGGATTATGACAAATATTTAAAGTTTTATCAGGCGCTGATCAATAAAATTCAGGGTGTAGGTAGCAAAGTGGTATTGGTTACTCCATCAGTTGTTGGTGAGAAAAAAGATGGTACGAATGAGCTAGATGCCGATTTGAATAAATATGCTGAAGGGATCAGAACATTGGCTGCAAAAAATAATCTTCCTGTATGCGATTTAAGGAAAATTTTTGCCGAATACGAGGAGAAAAATAATCCAGAGGATAAAGAAAAAGGCATTTTAACCGTTGATAGAGTGCACTTAAATGAAACAGGTAATAAATTGGTTGCCGATCAGTTATTGCCTTTGGTTAAGTAATAGGCTTTAGAACCGCAAAGTGCGCAAAGTATTTTCGCAAAGAACACAAAGAAATTTTTCTCTGTGTTCTTTGTGTTTTTTCTCTGTTATCTTTGTGGTTAAATAAGAAGAGGAAAGAGCTGTGCGTATATGATAAACCGCGAAACGATAGATAAGATAATGGATACCGCTCGTATTGAGGAGGTAGTTGGGGATTTTGTGCACTTAAAAAAACGCGGAACCAGTTTAATTGGTAATTGCCCTTTCCATGGCGAAAAAACACCTTCCTTTCACGTATCTGTAACTAAAGGCATTTACAAATGTTTTGGTTGCGGTAAAGGGGGTGATTCGGTGCGCTTTATTATGGATCATGAAAAATATTCATATCCGGAGGCACTTAAATTTTTAGCCAATAAATACAATATAGAAGTTGAGGAAGCTGAACTAAGCCCTCAGGATGCCGAAGCACAAAGTGCCAAAGAAAGCCTTTACGTAGTTTCGCAGTACGCTGCTGCATTTTTTGTAAAACAGCTTTGGGAAACAGATGAAGGCAAAGGAATAGGCCTGAGCTATTTTAAAGAACGTGGTTTTAGGGAAGACATTTTAAAGAAATTCGAAGTGGGTTATTCTCCCGATGTATGGGATGCGATGACGCAAAGCGCAATCAACGCAGGCCATAAATTAGAGTTTTTAGAAGCCACCGGATTATCGATCAAAAACGACAACGGCAAAATTTACGATCGCTTTGCGCGGTAGGGTAATGTTTCCGATCCACAATTTTACAGGACGAATTATTGGTTTTGGAGGTAGGACTTTAAAAACCGATAAAAATGTCCCTAAGTATGTAAACTCTCCGGAAAGTGAGATTTACCACAAGTCGAATGTACTTTATGGTTTGTTCCATGCCAAAAAAGCTATCCGCGATTTAGATAACTGTTACTTAGCCGAAGGCTACGCCGATGTGCTTTCTGTACATCAGGCCGGAATAGAAAACGTAGTGGCCTCTTCGGGTACTTCGTTAACCGTAGAGCAGATTAAACTGATCGGGCGTTTTACCCAGAACATTACCATTTTATTTGATGGTGATGCTGCGGGTATTAAAGCCTCCCTCCGTGGTTTGGATATGATTTTGGAAGAAGGACTGAACGTGAAAATTGTATCCTTTCCCGACGGTCATGATCCTGATTCTTATATGCACCATGTTGGTGCGGGCGCATTTAAAACCTATCTCGAGCAAAACAGAAAAGACTTTATTTTATACAAAGCGAATGTGCTCCTTAAAGATGCAGGCAACGATCCGATCAAACGGGCAGGCATTATCCGCGATATTGTAGAAAGTATTGCCAAAATTCCTGATCCAATTAAAGCTTCTGTTTTTATCCGTGAGTGTAGCAGTTTACTTGAAATTGATGAGCACATTTTACTGAGCGAATTAAATAAAATGCGCTCGGCAAAGCTCAAAAAAAGCTTTGATAACAACCAGAGGGCAAATCCGTCATCAAGTCCAAAACCATATTCTTCAGGTGCACCAGAGCCACTTGGCCCACCTGATGATTTATGGGATGACAGCGCGGGCCCAATGGGTCATGAAGCACCCGTAGAAGAAAATGAGCATCAGGAAAAGGAAATTGTACGTTTATTGTTGGCTTTCGGACACGAATTTGTAAACTGGGATAAAATTGATGATATGTACATCGGTTCATTCATCATGCAGAATCTGAGCGATGTAGAATTTGATGATCCACTTTGCAAAAGAATTATCGATTATTATAAATCAGAAATCGACAACGGCCGATTACCCACGTCGAACCACTTTGTTAAACATGAGGATAGAGATATTGCCGATCTGGCCATTACACTTTCCACCTCAGAATATGCTTTAAGTGAGAACTGGTTAAATAAACATCTTATCTATGTTAAAGATGAAACGATGAATTTAAAAGCGACTATTTTAGGTGGCATTTTTCATCTTAAAAAGCGTAAAGTCGAAAAAATATTGACGAACCTGTTGAAGGAAATTAAAGAGGAAAAGAACGAGGATAACCAAATGATTTTAATGCAGCGTTATGGAGTGATTAAAGGCGTTGAGCGAGAGATTTCTAAGTTCCTGGGTTCTGTTATTGTTAAGTAAAATACAAATGAGAGGAGTTCTGTAGAGATGTCGTCATCTCGACTGAAGTGTAGCGAAATGGAGAGATCTATTTAAACAGATTTCTCGACTGCGTTGCACTTCGCTCGAAATGACGGTTCCTTCGGCATGACTATCATCCAGTAAAAAAATCAATCATTAGATATGGCCGTTCACAACGATCTAGGTAAAGCAGGAGAAAGTATTGCCAAACGGTATCTGGAAGATAGGGGTTATGAGATTTTAGATGAGAACTGGACACACGGTAAAGCAGAGGTAGATCTAATCGTTTATAAGAACGGGATCATGATTTTTGTAGAAGTTAAATCCCGGAGTTCAGTTGCTTTTGGCGAACCGGAAGAATTTGTACAAAAAGCCAAGCAAATACAGATGGAATTGGCAGCTAATGCCTATATTGAATTAATGAACCATCAAAACGATATCCGTTTTGATATTATTGCAATTACATTTACAAAAAATAAAAATTATAATTTAAACCATATTGAAGATGCGTTTTGGCCTGAAGATTAACCCCATTAAAAGTTTCATATTTACCGGAATCGTGCTTGCTTTTGTAAGTTCGTGTAAAGACGAGTCTACCACCTACCGTAGTTTTATTTCACCGATGACTGGCCTTAATGTGCCGTCAGGAAATGAGTTTGATGTTAAAGTACAATTTGGCACTGAACAAAAAGTAGACTCCGTAGTTTACTTGATCGATACCGTTAAAATGGTTTCAAAAGCCGATACTTCGGCCATTAAACTTAAAACTGAAGGTTTGAAATTGGGTAACCACCTGATAACAGCCAAAATATTTGGCGCTGGAAAATCTGAAGATTTAACCTCTAATATTAATGTGTTAGCAGCTCAGGCGCCAACGGAATATACCTATAAAGTGATTAAAACCTTGCCTCATGATACCTCTTCGTATGTAGAGGGTTTGGAATATCATGACGGCTTTTTCTACGAAAGTGCCGGCGATTATGGTCATTCGAGTCTACGTAAAGTAGATCCTGCTACAGGGAAAATACTTCAGAAAGCAGATTTGGATAAACAATATTTTGGAGAAGGCATAACCGTAATCGGGAACAAAATTATTCAGCTAACTTATCGCGAAAAAGTTGGTTTTGTATATGATAAAGCTACCTTCAAAAAACTATCTGAATTTTCGTACACTACTGGCAGAGAAGGATGGGGCCTGGCCTTTGATGGCGAGAAAGTATTGAATACCGATGGTTCTAACACGATCTTTTTCTTAAATAAAGATACTTATCAAAAAACGGGTTCAATTGATGTTTTCGACAATAAAGGCGCAATCCAAAACCTGAATGAACTTGAAATTATTGATGGTAAAATTTATGCAAACGTGTATACTACGAATGAAATCCTGATTATCAATCCAGAAACGGGGGCCGTTGAAAGCAAGATCGATTTATCCGGACTATTGTCGGCTGATTATTTTAAAACCGAAGATGAAAAGGCTAATAACGTACTAAACGGCATTGCTTATGATAAAGCAACTAAAAGACTTTTCGTCGCTGGTAAAAAGTGGCCGCATATTTTTCAGATCGAACTGATTAAGAAATAAGTATGATCGTCATTGCGAGAAGGCTTTTTCAGCCGACGAAGCAATCTTTATAGCAGGGCTCGCAAGCATGAAAGATTGCTTCGTCGTTCCCTCTCGCAATGACGATTCATGTATTAATCCTGTTTCTTCGGCTCGTCTAAATAACCGTTAAAAATAATGGGTTGTTTGTTCATGCTGCTTGCCGTTAATGAAGCATAACCATTGGTAGAGATATTAATGGTAAACCGATAGTTTTCTCTTTTTACATCCTTTGTATTAATCTGGATGGTGTAAGATCCTTTTTTATTCTTCGATTCTGTGTAGGTGAAATCTTTAGAGGTAAATTTAATGCCACCTTGAGTAGGATCCATCGGAGCAGAAAAAGATCTTCCATAATAAGGTAGGTAAGCAACAATGCTATCTTTGGTGACCTTAACATCGTATTGCGAACCCGTCAGGTTTATAGAACCACCGCCCTGACTGCCTGGCATCATTGCTAATACTTTATTAATGTCGTTGTTCGACATCGGCATGGCGGTATTGGCAACAAAAGTATAATTTTTATCTGCTACAATTTTTACTGTAGTTTCCTTATTGGTTTGGGCTAATAATTGAACCCCAATCAAAAGAAAGGCAAGGCTCAATATTAAATTTAAACGTTTCATAATGTGTGTTTTAAATGTGTAACAATTTAAAGATGCACAGATTTGAAAGATTCCATAATAGTGCCAAAAATGGAGTGTAACGTAAATTTAACGATTTTAGTTTTTATATAGTGGATTTACCTTTTCCGAATAACTCGATTTGTATAACGGATTACTTTTCTCAGTTGAAGAAGCGCCCATTGCTGTGAATTTATAGGTGCCTACAGGAAGGTTGTTGAGTTCGATTTCTCCGTTTTCGTTTGTAATTAAAGTGATTAAACTGCCACCAGGATTTTTACCGCCTTTAACTATTATACCGCCAATCGGTGAACCCGCTACCCTCGATTTCGGATTGGTTGAAGGCACAGAAATGATAAACTTATAGTTTCCGGCACTTGCATTGTTAAATTCTATTTCCCCATTTTCATTGGTGAGCAGGCTAATTGAGTTGCCTCCCGGATTTTTACCTCCTTTAACCACAATACCACTGATAGGTTGTCCGGCAACAAAACTTACCTCTCCCGTGGTCACGTCTAGTTTACCTTTGATAGATTTCATGATGCAAGGGAAATGTGATTCGGGGTAATTGAGTTTGCAATAATCACAATAATGCCCTTGTGGAGCTGCAGTTTTTAGTTGTAAGGGGGCAGTTTCTTTAATTGGACTTGTTAGTGTAGCCGTTCTTTTAACCTGCGCAAAAACGGTAAGTGAAATACATGACAGAAGTACTGCCACTGCAGCAAGTTTTTTCATAAAATTTGATTAGAAGCACAAAATTAATCAAAAAATATGGCTCTTGCTAGTGTTTGAAGACGGGGGACCGGGCAATAGATTGTGTGTTTTGATTATTTCTTTTTAGATGCCTTGGCAAAAGGATTGAAGGCCAGTGCAAGGTTAACCCAGAAATCCAGTTCATCATTCCGTCCTAAAACATCTTCTGATACTGAAACGTAGCCCTTCATTGGTCTACCGCCCATCACCATCTGCTGCCAGCCATCTTTATCTGATAAATTTTCTAAAGTATTGGGGTCGAGCCTCACCATCATGCTGTTCTTAGAAACACCGATACACATTTTGCCATTCACCATAAAAATAAGCCCGCTGAACATCTCTTTTTCCTCTACATCTTGTATATGCATTAAACGTTCGGCAACGCGAAGGGCTAGGGTTTCGTTGTATTTCATGAGCTTAGATCAGTCACGTTATATTATCCTTAAAATTAATGTTTAAAAGATGTTGAACAAAATAATTTCCTTACTATCTCTATTTCAGTAAATTTGCAATATGTTGTTAAACTGCTATCAGGAAGAATTATTAGAGGCTGGGTGTGATGAAGCTGGAAGAGGTTGCCTCGCTGGTCCTGTTTTTGCCGCGGCGGTAATATTGCCAAAAGGTTTTGTGTTAGAAGGATTAAATGACTCTAAGCAGTTATCGCATGAGCAAAGGGCCTCTCTGAGACCCATAATAGAACAGGAAGCTTTAGCCTGGGCCGTAGCTTCTTGTGATCATGAAGAGATAGACCGGATCAACATTTTAAATGCTTCTTTTTTGGCCATGCACAGGGCGATTGAAAAATTACATACCCAACCACAATACCTGGTAATTGATGGCAACCGTTTCAAAACCTATCCGCAAATTCCACACAGTTGCATCGTGAAGGGCGATGGTAAATATCTAAATATCGCCGCCGCTTCTATATTGGCGAAAACCCACCGCGATGAATATATGACCAATCTACACATCGATTTTCCGCATTACAATTGGCAGCAGAATAAAGGATACCCAACTATTGCACACCGTAAGGCTGTAATTGAAATCGGGTTATCGCCTTTTCACCGCAAAACTTTTAATGTGAGCGATCCCCAGTTAGAACTGTTTTTAAAAAACGCCTAAAATTTCGTATTTTCACAACATTGTGAAAATTCTGTTGATTACTAAGCGGGTTCCCTTTCCGCCAAATAGTGGTTATCCTATAGTGGTTTATAATACCATAAAAGGTTTGCTGCAACTTGGTGCAGATATTACTTTGTTTAGCCTCAACCCAACAAAAGGACGGATCGATATCGAGGATATCTACGATCCCATTTTTGAACAGATTAAATACCATACCTACGATTTAGATACTGATGTAAATGTATGGTCGGCATTTTTTAATATTTTCACGAACGAATCATACAACGTTTCCCGTTATTATAACGAAGATGCTGCCCGACAGTTAGAAAATCTCTTACGAGAAAATGTGTTCGATATTATTCAGTTTGAGGGGCTTTTTGTTGTTCCTTATCTGGATGTGGTTAAGGCAAACAGTAATGCCAAGCTCATTTATCGGGCACACAATATCGAGTTTACCCTTTGGGAACGCCTTTCTCATTCAGAAAAGTTTCTCATTAGGCGTAAATATTTAGCTTTTTTAGCCCAGCGGCTCAAGGCGTACGAAACCGATCAGATTAACCGTTTCCACCATATTTTTGCCATTAGTGAACCCGATCGGCAGAGTATATTAATGTTTGGTTGCGAAATTCCAATGTCGGTTTTTCCCGTTGCCATCGATTTAGAAAAATATAAAGTAGATAAAAGTAAAACCAGTTTTCCTACACTTTTTCATTTGGGTGCGATGGATTGGCGACCAAATCAGGAAGGACTAGAATGGTTTTTAGATGATATCTGGCCCGATATTGAAAAACTAAATAAAGACCTTCGTTTTTATATTGCAGGGAAAAACATGCAGAAACATTTCTTCGAATACGATTCAGAAAATCTGATTGTAGAAGGAGAAGTTTTTGATGCCGTAGAATTTATGAACTCTAAGGCAATTATGATTGTTCCTCTAATTTCTGGCACCGGCATGCGGGTAAAGATTATTGAAGGTATGGCCATGAAAAAATGCATTATTGCTACAACTACTGCCGCAGAGGGAATTAATTGCAGGCATGGCCATGATATTTTAATTGCCGATTCTGCAGATGAATTTTACCGTTCAATTTTACAATGTATCATTAACCCTAAACGTTGGGTAGAAATAGGAGAGAACGCCCGTAAAACGGTTGAAAACGACCATGGTGTGCATTTAATCTCTAGTAAAATGCTGAAGATTTACGAAGAATTGGTGACTGCGTAGCCATATAAGAGTTGACAACTTCTCTATGCACTTAGAAAGACAAGTTGTCAACTCTGGAAATCACTTTAATAAATGCTGAAACAAGATAAGCATGACGGATGAATAGAAAATGATCCAAAATCTCCTTAAAATTAACCTCAAAATTTTATCTTTTTCTTAGTACTTTTGCACCCCAAGAAGAATAGCGAATAAATTCGTCATCATTCACAGAATATCAGCTATACTGGCATCATTATCATAAAAAATAAAATTTACGGATGAAAAACACCGCATTAACAGAAAAACACATCGCTTTAGGCGCTAAAATGGTTCCATTTGCAGGTTACAATATGCCTGTTACTTACGAGGGTATTAATGCAGAACATGCAACTGTTCGTAATGGCGTGGGTGTTTTTGACGTAAGCCACATGGGCGAATTTATTCTGAAAGGTGAAAACGCATTGGATCTTATTCAACGTGTAACCAGTAACGATGCGTCTAAATTATATGATGGAAAAGTTCAGTACTCTTGTTTGCCAAATAAAGATGGCGGTATTGTTGATGATCTTTTGGTTTACAAAATAGATGATAAAACTTATATGTTGGTGGTTAACGCATCAAACATTGAAAAAGATTGGAACTGGATTCAGCAATTCAATTCGAAAGATGTAGAAATGCACAATATTTCGGATCAAACCTCTCTTTTAGCCATTCAAGGCCCAAAAGCAGCAGATGCTTTACAAACATTAACTGATGTTGATCTGGCATCAATGGAGTATTACACTTTCGTTAAAGGTACCTTTGCTGGTGTAGATAACGTAGTCATTTCTGCAACAGGTTATACTGGCGCTGGTGGTTTTGAGATTTATTTCGAAAACCAATATGCCGATCAAATTTGGGATGCTATTTTTAAAGCAGGTGCACCATACAACATTCAGCCTATTGGCTTAGGTGCCCGTGATACTTTACGTTTAGAAATGGGTTTTTGTTTATACGGAAATGATATCGATGATACTACCTCGCCTATCGAGGCAGGTTTAGGTTGGATTACTAAGTTTTCTAAATCTTTTACCAATTCGGAGGGATTATTGGCGCAAAAAGAAGCTGGTATCCAAAAGAAATTGGTTGGTTTCGAAATGATCGATCGTGGTATTCCACGCCATGATTATGAAATTGCTGATGCCGAAGGAAATATTATCGGTAAAGTAACTTCTGGTACCCAGGCACCTTCTTTGCAAAAAGCGATAGGTATGGGCTACATTGCAAAAGATTTTACTAAAGAAGGAACTGAAGTTTTTATTTTAATCCGCAATACACCAATTAAAGCTAAAGTGGTTAAGTTTCCTTTTTATAAATAAATAAAGTAGCTAGTATAAAGTAGCAAGATAAATTTGTCTTGCTACTTTATACTCTAGTACTCGATACTCAACGTATGTCAAAAAAAATAGAAGTTTGTTTAACTCCGGCCTTGATCGATTTATACGATATAGAACAGAGTATCGTGGTGGTTATCGATATTTTAAGAGCTACATCATCTATTACCTACGGCATAGATAATGGTGCCGAAGCGATTATCCCTGTTGCTCAGGTAGAAGATTGTTTAAACTACCGCGATAGCGGATTTTTATTGGCAGCAGAACGGAATGGAGAAGTGGTGGCAGGATACGATTTCGGTAACTCACCATTCTCTTATACCCATGAAAAAGTGAACGGAAAAACGGTCGTTTTAACTACTACCAATGGAACTAAGGCCTTGCATTTGGCTCAGAAAAGGGCCTATCAGGTTGTAATTGGGTCTTTTCTGAACTTGGATTCCCTTTGTGATTATTTGAAAAGTCAGGATAAAAATGTGCTTTTGCTTTGCGCCGGATGGAAAGATCAGTTCAATTTAGAGGATACCCTTTTTGCTGGTGCTGTGGTAAATAATCTCCGTCAAAATTTCCAGCATTTTGATGATTCTAGCGTTGCTGCAGAAGATCTGTATGCCTTAGCTAAGGCAGATCTGAGGAAATACCTTCACAAATCATCACATAGCCATCGTTTGGCGGAATTGAATATAGAAGAAGATGTTGTTTTCTGTTTGCAGTTAAATCTTTGCAAAACAATTCCCGTATTGGAAGGGGAGCGTTTGGTGGCTTTAAAAAATTAAAAGCTAAAGTTTAGCCCCAGCAACACTGCATTTTTTCTGAAACTTGCGCCATTAAACTGAGTTTCCTCTGTTGGTCTACTATTAAAATAAGCCTTATCTACACCAGAGTAAGTATTGATGTTATTGATTTTATAGTCAACCTCTACCTGTAAACTTTTGTTCAGTGGTACAGTCAGATTGATATCGCCACTTAATGAAAAAGAATTTGCCTTATGTGTAAAGCTTACAGGTTTTGCAAAATCAGGAATTAAATTCCAGTTGGCTTTTGCCGAATAAGTATAAAAACCGCCTAAAACAGTAGCACCTATACTGAATTTCTGCATTTTAAGAACAAGTTCTGCTCCAAAATCGAATCCTTTATATCTTGCTACATACGTAGAGTTTAAGCCTTTGCTGTCAGGGTTATTTGCACTTTCTAACAGATGAAATTTTTGCTGATGATATGAAAGTCCAACAATTGGATTGATGTTAAAATCGCCAAATTTTAGCAGTTGGTAACTGAGCTGTAAATCGGCATCGTATAAATAACCCTTATCTGCGTTGAGCAGATCGAAATAAAAGGCATTTTGCCGGTTATCGTCGGCATAATCGGTATCTTCTGCCTCGCCCTTAGTTATGCTGCTATATTGGTTAGCGGCTTTAATACTAAGTCGCTCGGTAATATTGTATTTAATATCTAAGCCAAAACTAGGCCCTTTAAGATTTTTCCAGATGAGTTCTGATAATACATTCGGACTGGTTCCGGCCGCATTACCTGCTATAGACCAATCAAATCTTGCTTGTTGAATGCCTGCATAAGGCTTTACCTCCCATTTATGGGGATTCTCTTGTGCAGATGCGGTTTGGCGGAATAATAGGAGTATTAAGCAGGCTAAAAATGGTTTGATAAAAGAAATCCGCAAAGCGATCAGCATATCTGTTTTTATTTTATAATAGCAAAATACACATAGTGGCTATTTAAAACCACTATGTGTAATAATTTATTTTCTAAAATGGATATACTGAGGCGATAAATGATTTATCAGTAGGAGATAATACGGTATTCCATCCCACCTCGAAATCACCAATGGTTAATTCGTTTGGAACAGAATAGTGCATGATCGAATATTTATCGTAAGCGCTATAATTGGTTTGTGTGGTACTGTATTTTGCAAATAAGTTATTGTCTACATCTGCCTGGCTCCAGTAATTTGGTGCAGCAGCATAATAGGCATAAACAGCAGGTTTATCCCAAGGAATAGCCACTAATGGATGTTGGTGCTCATGGATTAATCCTAAGGCATGACCGAATTCGTGGATTACTACGCGGCTATATTCAGAATCTGCTGTAGTTGCAGTTAACCAACCGTAGTTCATAGTCGCACCGGTGCTAGGCGTTGATTTTCCAATGTACGACCAAGATCCATCCCCACTTACAAAACTTACCCTGATTTTGGCTGTATTATCGTTTGTTACAAAGTTGAATTTGATGTTGGCATATTGTTCCCACGCTTTTGCATATTGGATTACTTTAGCCCTGATGGCTGCGGTACTCCCGTTTAAACTTACTTTAATCGTAGTCCCTGGGATCCATTTTGTAGACTTTAGAACGGCGCCTCTTGGGGTAGTTCCATCTAAAGATCTTTCTGTACAGATCTGGATATCGCCAAGAGGGTTTACAGCAGATAATTCAGGTTTTTGTAAATCTGCCGTCTCTGTAGGTTTTTCTTTTTTACATGCAAATAATACTGTGGTTAGCGCCAGGGCAGTTAATAGGGTTTTATTTAATTTTAAGAATTTCATGTTTAGGTTTTTTAGGTAAAAATTAATGATCTGTATTTGACTTGGAAATCAAGTTAGAAGATCGTAAAAACAGGAATTCTTCTTCTTTGGAAAAGAATGATCAGGTTGAAAAACATAGATAGACATTTAGGTTTAATTTCCTCTGCATTTGCAAAGTATAATCCTAAAGTAAAATAATATTATATCAACACCAAGAGAATTGTAATATTTTTATTGCATATGTGTATTTTTTACACTCGTTTATTTGTTTAAAATAAACTATTTTGTTGTAGTTTAAATATTACATATATCAAGAAATATACAAGTGAAGCCACTTGCTATTTTGTTATCAATTCAGAGATTGTTGGGCTATTTTTAATTGTAATCAAGGCTTCTTCGTGTGCCAGCCAATAAATATCTTCTGCACGTTTCATATCGAATGTGCTGATGGCCCCTAAACCTTTTGGTTCGATTAATACGTTACAGAATTTTGCTTTTCTTTCCATATCGTGGTTAATAGACATTATACCGGCACGCCCCATTAAATTGGTAATACCGGTAATTTTATCAACTGGTTTAAGGTGGTTACAAGACGAGCCGATAATGAAATCGCAGTCATCCATTAAAGGTTCGACCGGAAAGTTATTTAAAATACCGCCATCCACATACATCTGGCCATCGATCATAATGGGTTTAAAAATACCAGGTATGCAGCTAGAGGCATGAATTGCTCTAATAAGCGGTCCTTTTGTAAAATAAACCAATCGGCCTTCGCTAAAATTTACAGCAGCAATGGTTAAAGGTATTTTTAGCTTTTCAATTGAATCTTCCGGAAAATATTCCTTTAAAATCAGGGAAGTGTTTTCGATATTGATTAATCCTAAAGAACCTACTGCAGGCCGTACAAAGCGCCAGAGTTTCGTTTTAAGGAAAATATTTAAGCCTTCCTCCGGATCTATGCCTGCGGCAAAAAAGGCCCCGGCTATCGCTCCTGCACTTGTTCCGCTAATGTGACTAAAGGTAATGCCTAAATTGCTAAAGGCTTTTAAAACGCCTAAATGTGCTATTCCCCTAATGCCTCCACCTGATAATACAATGCCAACTTTCATAGGTTTAATTTAGATGATTAATTAAAAAGGTTAACGGATCAATTTTATTGATTAATTATGATATTGTTTGGCCTGTAAACTGATAACTAAAAACCGCAAACTGATAATTATCTCTGTTGTTTCGGTTTGTACTTAGATTGATTTAAAATTTTCTGTGCATCGTTATCTGCCATTAATTGTTGCAGAGTAACATCAGGGTGTTCTTTCATATATTTTCTTACAATTTGCCAACCCATCCATACACCCAATTTTGGTGCCGAATCCCTATTTTCACCCAAACCTGGTGTAAAAGGACCTTCGGATAAAAACACCTGGATTTTTTGATAGTCAGTTTCATACAGGTAATTGTTCTCCAAAAAATATGCCCAAATATCGCCTTCGAAATTTTGTGCCCAGTCTAACTGCTGTTGAGTATATCCAATTTTGGTAGAATCGCTCAAGTTTTCAGGTAAAACCTGATCTAAGAAGTATAAAATCTTTCCCTGGAAGAGCATCTTAGACAATAGGGTTCTATTGTCATCAGGCTCTGCAAAAAGTTCTTCGTGAGCGTATGTTTCGGCTACACGGGGCACAATATATTCGGGTGTAAACCTCCGCGAAAGGTATAAGGGCACACTTTGCACAATAGCCTTGTAAAATTTGCTGTCTTTGCCCAGAAACATGTCCAAACCAATACCCAAATAGTTATCGCCTACGGGCATTTGGTAAGCAAAACCTGAAGCAAAAGAAATAAATTTAGGAATCTTCGCTTTCGGATAATAGTATTTAATGTATTTAAAAGTTTCGGTTAAACCTTCTTCCTGCACTTTTAAGTTTGGAAAAACACTATCTACTTCTTTGCTTAAATCGGTATAAGCCTGGTCGCGGTACAAATTGGCCAACGATTCGGTATTAGCGTATTTACTGTCCAGAATCCGATGGATGAAATCGTCATAAAACACACCATATTTCGAACCAAGCTGTTTATCTACCTCAATAACATTTTTGTTTTTTCCGTCAAATAGCTCGTTATCAAATCTTTCGATTTTAATGTTTACCTGTACATTGCTTACATCGGGCCTGTTGTTTTGCCTGCAGGAAATAAATGTGATGGCAAAAAGAAAAATTAGATAAATTTGCCAGTGTTTTACGTTATACATCATGTACAACAAATATATATAAACACCCTATAGCATGAAAAGAATATCGACCATTTTAATTTTGTCTCTTTTGAGTATTGGCGCATGGGCGCAAAGTTCTCCTTTAACCAATTACGGTTTTAGGTTAGGTTTAACCGCTACCCCAACTTTTGGCTGGATTAAGCCTGAACAAGGAAAAACAGACGGAATAGCATTGGGCTTTTCTTATGGATTAATTGGTGACTTTAATTTTGCCCCGAATTATAGTTTTTCTACTGCACTAACCATCACTTCGATAAATGGTAAAAGTACAGAGGCGAATGTGCTGCCTTATTATAGTGCCAGTAGTAGCACTGCACCAAAAGCTTACGATTTAAAATATAAATTACAATATGTAGACTTGCCGTTAACCATTAAACTAAAAACTGTTAAGGCTGATGGGAAACGCTGGTATGGTCAGTTTGGATTGTCTAATTCAATCAACATCAGTGCTAAGCAAGATGCTGTAACAGGCGGAGCGGTTGTTGGCGATAATTTAAATGTATCCGATAATATTAAACTTTACCGTGCCGGATTAATCATTGGTGGTGGCGGCGAATTTGATATTTCGGGGAATACCAGTATCGTAGCTGGTTTAACTTTTAATAACGGTTTCACTAATATTGTAACAGATAAAGCCAGAGATGTTAGAAATCATTATTTGGCACTTAATTTCGGTGTATTCTTTTAATCTGGATATTTGTCTTGCTACTTGATACTCACTACTTGATACATTAAACATGAAAATAGCACTAGCACAACTCAATTACCATATCGGGAACTTTGAGGCAAACACGAAAAAAATAATCGAAAATATTCAATTGGCGAAAGATAAAGGTGCAGATTTGGTCGTTTTTGCCGAGCTTGCTATCTGTGGCTATCCACCAAGAGATTTTTTGGAGTTTGATGAGTTTATCGTATTGTGCGAAACTGCTGCTCAGGAAATAGCTAAACACTGTACAGATATTGCCTGTATTTTGGGATTACCTATTAAAAACGAAGTATTACAGGGAAAAGATCTGTTTAATGCTGCCTATTTTATCGAAGAAGGGAAAGTTAAAGCCGTGGTTAAAAAAGCACTTTTACCTACCTACGATGTATTTGATGAGTACCGTTATTTCGAACCTGCTACACAATTTAACTGTATCGATTTTAAGGGAAAAAAAATTGCCTTAACCATTTGCGAAGATCTGTGGAATATCAACGATAATCCATTGTATGTGTCAAGCCCTATGGATGAGCTGATTAAGGAGGAACCTGACCTAATGATTAATATTGCAGCATCTCCTTTCTCTTATACTCATGATGATGAACGCATTAAAGTATTAGGCGATAATGCCAAAAAGTATAACTTGCCTGTATTTTATGTAAACCAGGTTGGTGCGCAGACTGAGATTATTTTTGATGGCGGTTCTTTGGTTTTTGATGCTGATGGAGCCGTGAAATCAGAGATGAAGTATTTTGAAGAGGATCTTCAGGTTTTTGATCTGGAAGAGGTTGAAAATGTGCGTAATAAATATCCCCAATCGGAAAGATTGACCGATATTGAGCAGATTCACGACGCGTTGATTTTAGGTATAAAAGATTATTTCAGTAAATCTGGCTTCAGTAAAGCCGTTTTAGGCTTATCAGGTGGGATCGACTCCGCTGTGGTTTGCGCCTTGGCTTGTCGCGCATTAGGCCCAGAGAATGTAATGGCCGTTTTAATGCCTTCTAAATTCTCTTCCGACCATTCTGTTCAGGATGCTTTAGATTTGGTTAACAATATTGGCTGCATGCACGAAATTGTGCCAATTAAAGAAGTTGCAGAAGCTTTCGATCATATACTGGCACCAGCTTTTAAAGGTCTGCCCTTTAACCTTGCCGAAGAAAATGTACAGGCCCGTATCCGTGGCATTATTAATATGGCCATGAGTAATAAGTTTGGTTATATTTTATTGAATACATCGAACAAAAGCGAGTGCGCTGTTGGTTATGGTACTTTATACGGAGATATGTGCGGTGCAATTGGCGTAATAGGCGATGTATATAAAATGCAGGTTTTTGAGCTGGCAAGGTACATTAACAAAGAAAGAGAAATTATTCCGGTCAATACCATTGTTAAACCACCATCTGCAGAGTTAAGGCCTGATCAAAAAGATTCTGATTCCTTACCTGAATATGAAATTCTCGATAAAATATTATATCAGCACATCGAGAAGAAACAGGGCTCTAAAGCCATTATTGCTCAAGGTTTTGATGAGGCATTGGTGCTGCGGATTCTGAAAATGGTTAATGTTGCAGAATTTAAACGCTATCAAACACCACCAATTTTAAGGGTATCGCCAAAAGCATTTGGTATGGGCAGAAGAATGCCGATAGTAGGGAAATATATGGTTTAGGTGTTTTTAATGTTGTAATGTTAGGAGGTTTGAAAGTTGTTCTGATTGTTAAATTGTTAATTGAAAACTATTTACTTGTTGGCTAACTGGTTAAACGGTTAATAAGCTATGAATTGTAGACGGGTCGTCATCTCGACTGAAGCGCAGTAGAATGGAGAGATCTCTCTAGACAGATTTCTCGACTACGTTGCACTCCGCTCGAAATGACGATCTATTACCAGTCCGCCATCACATTTTACGCTAAAGTCGCATCAACGGTAATCGTTGTGTTTAATAATTTAGAGATTGGGCAGTTTTTTTCTGCATCGGCTACTAACTCATCAAATTTTTCCTGTGTTAGATTAGGAACAGAAGCGGTTAGCGTTAAGTGCGATTCTACAATTTCACCTTTTGATGGATCCAGGTTGATTTCACATTTGGTTTCTAATTTATCTGCTGTAAATCCTGCTTCAGTTAAGTTAGCAGATAATTTCATGGTAAAACAGCCTGCGTGCGCAGCAGCAATTAATTCCTCCGGATTTGTGCCAACACCTTCTGCAAAGCGAGAATTAAAAGAGTATTGAGTATTATTTAAAGTGGTACTTTGTGTAGTGATGTTACCATTACCTTCTTTAATAGAACCTTGCCATACGGCTGTTGCATTTCTTTTCATGATTGGATTTTATTTTTAGATTGTTTAACACCTAAAGATAAAAATATGTTTGTTTAAAGGAGGCAATTCTTTGTTAAGAAATCCTTGTATCAAAATCATTTTAAAAAAAGAAGCTGCTTCCGAGAAACAGCTTCCATTGCATTACGATCTTTTTAGGTTATTTATCTGATTTTTAATTATAAAGGGTACAATACTGCGGTAGCCTGTTTATCCTTTGCTGATAAAACAGTTGCGCCGCTTCCACATTGTCCACCGTTCATTAATGATAATGCATCGGTTCCTCCAACTCCAGGGACATTAATGGTTGTAGATTGGTTGGTATGTTTAAATGAAATGGTATGTCCAAATTCATGTGTTATGGTTCTTGTGCGTTGTGCAAAAGAATTGTTCTGGATCAGGTTTTGGTTAATCCAAACTGTATTGCCAGCCTTACCGTTGGAGGTTGATAAATAAGCCTGCCCGCATGTAGAACTTCCAATTGTGTTATCTACTTTAATAAGGATATCATAAATAGTACCTGTCGTAATCACAAATTTGATTTTGGAGTTTGGTACTGTATTCCATTGGTTGATTGCAGAATTGATCTCGCTGATCATCCCGTTTATAGAAGGGTCGATTTTAACGCGGATATTACTGCTATTGGTTACAATATTTCCATTGTAATACTGTTCTGTTATCGGCTTCCCATTATCGGCAGGTACTTCCATGGTTTTGCTAAATACGATATCGCCGTCTACAACGTAATTTTCGCCACTTTCTACAATCTGTGCATCTGTAAATCCAAGATTTTTGATGTAGGCAAGAACTTTTTGGTTTTGAATATCGTTTTTCTGATCTGCTGGCATCTCATTTTTCTTCGAGCACGAGATTACCATTACTGAGAGCAATGCAATCAGCATAGTTTTTGTTAATAGGTGTTTCATAGTTTAGGTTTTTGGTTTAGATCGTAATATGCTGCAATTGAGTATTACATAAATAAATATAATACAAAAAATACAAATATGTATTTTAAATGCATATTTTTTTGTATTCTTAATTAGTATTACGAAATCTTGCCTGTTATCCTAATCTACCTCGTGTTTTAGTCTATTACTTCTAATCGATTGGAAAAGCAATATGCCTACACCAATCATGATCGAAATATCAGCAAAATTGAAAACGCCTGTTTGGAAGAGGTAAAAATCCATATGCATAAAATCGGTAACCGATCCATGTACAATCCGATCATATAGGTTGCCAATTCCACCACCGATCAGAAAACACAAAGCAATTTGCATACTCATTGGTAAATTGCGTTTGGCAAAGAGGAAATATAATCCGTAGCCCAAAAATAGTAATGGCAAGCCTGTTAGAATAATGAGTCTAAAGATGTAGGGCATATTATCGCCAAGACTTAAAAATGCACCACTGTTTTCTACTTTGGTTAAGGTAAAACGGTCTTGTATAATGCTGATGTGTTCGTAATCGCTAATCTCTTTACGCACAATTTTTTTAGAAATCTGATCGCAGCCAAAATTTAATGTGAGCAGTAATAATAAGACAGACCACCTAAGGCTTTTTAACTGTTGCATGTTTTTATAATTAGAAATTTACAGATGGGTTTTTATTTTTTTACCCATTTTCTATAAGGAATGATCAAGGCTAAGACAACCGCTAAAACACTCAATATTTTTGCAATAATATCGCCACTTTTTACATAAAAGGTAATCTCGTCGTTTAGGTTAATGTTTGCCTTTATTGCTGTCCTTGTCCACCATTTGGTGCTTTGTGTTACGTCGCCACGCTGATTGATGAAGCAAGATATCCCTGTATTTGCTGAGCGGGCTACATCACGGTGGGTTTCAATTGCCCTAAGCTTTGCGTACATCATGTGCTGGTCTTTACCAGAGGTATTTCCCCACCAGCCATCATTAGTGATAATAGCAATAAATTGCGCACCATCTTTAACCGATTGGCCAATCCAATCGCCCCAAAGACTTTCGTAACAGATTACTGGCGCAACTCCGATTCCACTTTGTGCGTAAAGCACATCAGGTTTTTCTTGCCAGCCCCATCCACCAACAGCTCCGCCCAGTTGTGCGAAAACCCCATCTAAAAAGGAAAATACTTTCGGGAACGGCATTTTTTCTACCCCAGGTACCAGCTTGGATTTATGGTAAAAGCGAACATCTGCTGAATTTTCGATCTGCATGGCCGTATTGAAATGATCAACATAAAGGTTTGCCTGCTGGTCGTACTGTGCAGAAAGTGTTTTTTTGTCGGGATAGATTTTAATGCTTTCTATTCCGGTGATCAGTGTGCCGTTTTTATATTTACTGATGAAGTTTTGTAGGGTACTAAAGGTTGTCGTTTCGCGGATCCGATCTTCGTTGTCGTAACTTGGTATAGCCGTTTCCGGCCAGATAAAATATTCGGTGTTGGTTTGTCCGATCGAATCGGATAAATGTGTTAAGATTTTAACCTGTTCCAAAGGTGGGATATTCTCCAGCTTTTGATAAGGATCAATATTGGGTTGAACCACCACCACATTGCTTGGCGTACCTTTTTGTTCTGCTGTAAAGTATTTGGCTAATGAAATGCTGATGGGAATAATTACCACCAAAGCCCAGATTCCTGCAGTTCTAAACCTTAAATAACCTGTTTGTGATTTAAATTTCTTGTAAGCTTCAAAAGCTAGGATATTGCTCACTAAAATCCACAGTGAACCTCCGTAAATGCCGGTAAAATCATACCATTGCGCCAGCTGATGCATTCCTGCTAAACCATTACCTAGAGTCATCCAAGGGAAAGCCAAATCCCAGGTTTGCTGCAAATATTCTAAAGCGATATAAAAGGCAATTAACCCCAGGTAGGCGATCTTTTTATTTACATATTTGCCCAATCGATAGTATAACCAAAAAGCAAAAGTCATTAAAAGTGCACCTAAACCGTAAGGAATTAATGAGACAAGAAAAGATACTATTATTCCTATAAAACCTGTATTATATGCGCTTATGGCATTATAGACCCAATAGGTTGATGCCGTATTCCAAACCAAAAATGTTAAGCCTGCAGTCAAGAAAATTCTTTTCCCCTGCTTTTTCTCAGCACTACCTGAAATGGAATTGAGCGCAACGAATAAAGGCACCAGGCCGATCAATAACAGTGGGGTGGTAAAAGGCATTGGTGGCCAGGCTAGCCATAGCAAAAATGCACTTAAGAGGGCGAGGAGGTAAGTTTGTTTCTTGTTCATTTTAAGTGCTGGCGCAATGTTGTCATCCTGAGCCTGTCGAAGGCTAATTAATTATAATCTGCGTTTCGACAGGCTCAACGTGACAACTCGAGGGGATTTAGTTTTATAAACTATCTAAAATATTTGCTTTTTTGGCTTCATATTCTTCCTGAGTAATCAGGTGTTTATCGTACAAAGTTTTAAGCTTGCGTAATTTTAATGTGGTTTCGTCTTCTGGCTCTTCTACAACTTCAGCTATTTGAATAACAGGTTGTACTGGCTCAGGAGTTGGTTCGTAAGCAGGGATTTCGGCAAGAGGCTGAGCATTTAAATTGATGGGAGAGGCGGTTGCACGGTTTTCTTCCAGTTTTTGCTGACGGAGCATTTCCTTATACTCATCCAACTGCTGGTTCGCAGCCTGATGCAATTTACGCGCCTGTACTTTCGGAATAAATTCGGTTACGATGTTTTCGCCATGTTGTGGTACACAGATAAATTTAGAACCAAAAAATTCTTCCTTAAACGAAACCTCTTTAATGCTTTTCCACGAAATATCTTTAAAGTTCATGGTTAAACCTAAATTACCTGGCTCGCAATAAAAAATGCGCTTGTTCGAAATCGCGATGCTATCTGGTAACAAGTTTACCGCTGGTTTTTTCTGTACAGCTAAATATAAAAGTTCTTCGCCTGCTGTTAAAAGGTCGTTTAATTTTCCAATAACTTTTTCAACCGCTTTTGGGTCTTGTTCGTCACTCAGAAATCTATCTATGCTAATCATAATATTTTTAAATTGTTGTGTTGGTTACGTTTTTGATGCTACTCGTCAGCATCTTCATATTTGTTTTTGCTTTTAATATTGGGTTTCCCCGCTATGCAAATTACAAATTCTCCCTTTAAAGTATTGTTTTCAAAATGTGATTTTATTTCCACTAAAGTTCCACGAACAGTTTCTTCGAACATCTTGGTGAGCTCTCTACTTACCGAAACTTGCCTATCGGCGCCCAAATACTGTGCAAACTCCTCTAAAGTTTTTAATAAACGGTGTGGGCTTTCATAAAGTATAATGGTGCGGTCTTCTTCGGCCAATTTTTTGAACTTTGTTTGTCTGCCTTTTTTAACGGGCAAAAAACCTTCAAAACAGAATGCATCAGCAGGTAGGCCCGAATTAACCAGGGCCGGTACAAAAGCTGTTGCACCTGGTAAACATTCTACCGCAATATCATTTTTAATGGCCTCGCGAACCAGGAAGAAGCCCGGATCTGAAATAGCCGGAGTTCCTGCATCAGATATTAAGGCAATTTTCTGCCCTTCATTTAAAAACTTGATGATTTCTGAAGTCGCCTTATGTTCATTATGCTGATGGTGAGAAAAAACCCTTTTATCGATGCCGAAATGTTTAAGCATTGGCGCACTGGTACGGGTATCTTCCGCCAGAATTAAATCGCATTCTTTTAATATACGGATTGCCCTAAAGGTCATATCCTCCAAATTGCCTATGGGCGTTGGTACGAGAAATAGTTTGCCATCCATATTTTTCTGTGTCCGTCATTGCGAGGAGAAACGGAGAAGCAATCTTTTTGTTGAGAGATTGCCGCGAGCGTTCGCAATGACGACTTAATTATTATCTTTGCTTAAAAAATTAAATAATGCTGCAAGTTAACTATATCCGCGAAAATAGAGAGAAAGTTTTAGAACGTTTAAGTATCCGTAATTTTAAACAACCAGAACTGGTAGATGAAATCATTAAAATTGATGAGGACCGCCGTTCTACACAAACTTCCTTGGATAGTATTTCTGCTGAAGCGAATGCAGCTGCCAAACAAATTGGCGATTTAATGCGTACTGGTAAAAAAGAAGAAGCAGAGGCGATTAAAGCACAAACGGCTTCTCATAAAGAAAATATCAAAAACCTGAGCGATAAATTGAATGAGCTGGAAGCAGCTCAGCATAATTTAATTGTTCAGTTGCCAAATTTACCATACCATTTGGTAAAGCAAGGATCTACGGCAGAAGAAAACGAGGTTGTTCTAACACATGGAGCGCCTGCTAAATTACCAAACAAGGCTTTGCCGCACTGGGAATTGGCTGCGAAATATGATATTATCGATTTCGAATTGGGTGTAAAAATTACTGGCGCTGGTTTTCCGGTTTATAAAGGAAAAGGTGCAAAGTTACAACGTGCTTTGATTAATTTCTTTTTAGATCATGCTACAGAAGCAGGTTATAAAGAAATGCAGGTACCTCATTTGGTTAATGCGGCCTCGGGTTTTGGCACCGGGCAGTTGCCAGATAAAGAAGGGCAGATGTATCATTCAACTGTTGATGATTTATATTTAATTCCAACAGCCGAAGTTCCTGTAACCAATTTATACCGTGATGTAATTGTTAAAGAAGAAGATCTTCCAATTAAAAATACCGCTTACACGCCTTGTTTTCGTAGAGAAGCGGGTTCATATGGTGCACATGTACGTGGTTTAAACCGTTTGCACCAGTTTGATAAGGTTGAAGTAGTACAGATTACGCATCCTGATAAATCTTACGAAACTTTAGAAGATATGAGCCAATATGTTCAGTCTTTATTGAAGGAGCTGGGATTACATTACCGTGTGTTGCGTTTATGCGGTGGCGATATGGGCTTTACTTCTGCCATGACTTATGACATGGAGGTGTGGAGTGCCGCGCAAGAGCGTTGGTTAGAGGTTTCTTCTGTATCAAATTTCGAAACTTATCAGAGTAACCGTTTGAAATTACGCTTTAAAGGAAAAGAAGGTAAGGCGCAACTGGCTCACTCATTAAACGGAAGCGCATTGGCATTACCGCGTATTGTGGCTTCTATTTTAGAAAACTACCAAACCGAAAACGGAATTAAAATTCCGGAGGCTTTAGTAAAATATACTGGTTTTGATATTATAGATTAGTCTTAGATAAATCGTCATTGCGAGGCACGAAGATAACCGAGCGATTGAGCTCATGAATGCCTTTAGAAAAACTACTGCACAAATGAATAATCTTAATGCTGTAGCAAAATGATGAAGAATCAATTAGGGATATGAAAGGATAAGATTGCTTCGTCGTTCCTTCTCGCAATGACGATATTTCCTCATAAAAAAAGCTTTGCATTGCTGCAAAGCTTTTTGTTTTTATATAGATAGATGTAATGCGGTATTGATTATAAAATCAAGATCAACAATAAAATGATGATAATGATTGCACCAACTGAAAGGTAAACACCTCCAGAAACTGCGCGGGCCTGGCCTTTTAATTCTCTTAACTCGCTACGTAAAGCTTTACGTTCTGCTCTTGTTAAGTTCGATTTGTCCATGTCTCTGATCTCTTCAACACGGGTTTTAATTCTTTCCAGTTTTACTGCTTGTTCTGCAGTTAATTCTGTTGGGTTTTTCGCAGGTTTATCAGCTGCCTGAGCTGAATTAAAACTAATGCCTAGAGAGAAAACCAAGGCTAACGTGTAGATGAATTTTTTCATAATATCTAATTTTTTAGTGTTCGACCTCTACGTAACAAAAAACCTACCAAAATGTTCTGGTAGGTTTTAAAAAGCATTAATTTAACGGTTAAAAGTCTTATTTGATCTCGAAAATGGCGTTTACTGTGAAATTCAGCTTAATTTTTTTGAAATCAATTTCAGGAGCGCCAGCGGCATCGACCATTTCAGCTTTCATCGCATAATTTCTGTAAACAGGTTGTATTACATTGTCTCCACCATCTTGTATCTCAATTACACCACCTAATTTATCGCCTAAGGCTTCAACCATATAGGCTGCTTTCTCTTTTGCTGCCAATAAAGCTTTAATTTTAAGCTCTTTTTTTAAGGTTTCAATTTTAGAATAGTCATAGCTTTCAATATTCGTGTTGGCTATACCTTTGGCATCTATCGACTCTAATATTGCATTAAACTTGTTCAGATCGCTAACTTTTAAGCGGTATTGTTTGCTGGCTAAGAAATCAGGGTTTTTCTTTTTTTCTGTAGCATAATTCCAGCTGCTTAAATTGCTGATGGTTAAATTTTCTTTTGCAATGCCCGCTTTTTGTACCGCTGCAAATAATTGTTTTTCTAACTCGGTAATGTCTACTTTTTTCTTTCCGTTTAAGTATTCTTTAAGTGAAATACCGATATAAATAATATCTGGTGTTACTTCTGTTTCTGCTGTTCCACTAACATTGATTTTTCTGCGTAAATCTACTTGTTGAGCCATCGCTGATGATAATCCTAAAAATGCAACCAGTGCAAGTGCTATTAACTTTTTCATATATATTTTTCTTTGTGTGTACTGTAATGATGTAAACCGTGCACAAATTCCACACCGAGATTATCATTTTTTTTATTTTTTTTGGAAATGAGCGTCAGTATTTCAGGGCAAAACCTGTCCCGCCTATACACTTTAGCCCCGAAGAAAAATCGGGGGCTGCCGTTGTTATCGGGTTTATTAACAAAGGATTATGCTGTTATCAAAAAAGATCTATCAAGCTTTAGTAATTGCTATGGGAATAAGTTTTAACCTGAAAAATATTGTTCTTTTTATCGTGCAAATATTCATTCAGGTATTTTATCCATAAAAAAAAGCTATTGTTCTAGCCACCTAAACCCGACAAAGCGGATAGCCCGGAATGAAAACGCAGCTAAATGAGGAAAATAGCGATGGCGGGACCAAATTGGCCAATGCACATTGAAACCTGATTTTCTAAAATAAATAGAGAGAGTAAAATTATGCGCAAGGTTTTATGCTTAAATAGACGGAATTATAAATGGTTATAAAACCTAGCGCAGCAGAGTTTTCTGCAGAATTTTAATCATGTTTTGCAATTAGAAACTGCAAAAAGAATTGAATTGTGGTTGTTAAACCTTTGATACTTTAACAGCAGTTGGTCCTTTTTGACCCATTTCTACTTCGAACGTAACTTTATCACCTTCTTTAATCTGGGTGATTAAACCGTTTGCGTGAACGAAAATACTGTCTTGTGTTTCAGTGTTTTTAATAAAACCGTAACCTTTACTATCGTTAAAGAAAGTAACTGTTCCTTTTTTAACAGGATTTTCATCGATGATGTCCTCTTGTCTAGAAATACCGATCTGAATATCTTCTGTATTAATTACTTTCTTTTTCTTCGGATCTGGTGGAGTAGAAGAGATGTTTCCGTTTTCATCAACATAAGCCATCATATCTTCAAGAGCTAAACCTTTTTTTGCGTTAGCCTGGCGCTCTTCTTTTTTCTCTTGTTTGTCTTTTTGTTTTTTTAATCGTTTTTTTTCGTTCTCTTTTTTACTGTATGTTGCCTGAGATTTAGCCATATTTTATTTAATTGTTTTGTTTTGAAAGGTGAGTGGAATGGAGAATTATACAAAGATAACAATACTAAAGCATAAACACGATTTTATTCGGTTATGCTCTTGTCATTTGGGGGCGAACCACACAGGATTATAAATGTGTTTGCCACGGAAGCACAGATTTACACGGAATTAAGATCTATTCTTTAGCCTTGTGTGTTTTTTGAGGCGATTGTCTTTTCTTTTTCACCACAGATGGAGAGGATGAGCACAGATGTTGGGTTGAGGTTTATACCTTTTCTGTGGTTTCAGTGTTTCCGTGGCAGGCTTTTTCTGAAAAAATCAGTAGTTAAAATTAGTATTTGCCACGGAAGCACGGGTTTACACGGAATTAATTTTTTCCTGATTTATGTACAGGTGAAGTGGATGAACACAGATAAGAGGACATAGTATCTTGTGTTGATCTGTGAAAATCTGTGGTTAAAACCTGCTATTGATTAGCTACTTATTGCATTAAAAATACAAACCCTTGGTCATCCTTGTTATTCCAAAGGAATCACTTTGTGACAAACGAGGACGATTGAATGTTTATACCTTTTCAAGGCTTCCGTGGAAGACTCTTTCTGTGAAAATTAGTGGTTAAAGCTTTAAGATGGTTTATTTACCCACTTATCTTTATCGATCTGATAAACAAAATTCCATTTTAAGGGCTCACCGTAATAGGCTACCTCTAATTCAGCGATTTTAACGGCGCCTAATTTTTCTGTCGCTTTTTGTGAACGGAAATTAGTAGCACCGATATGTAAGATTACTTTATCCACAAATTGAAAAGCATAATCAAACATTAAAGTTTTTAAAGCCTTATTATGCCCCTTGCCCCAAAACTCGCGGGCAATAAAAGTATAGCCAACAGCAACTGAATGGTCTGTTTCATTTAATTCGTAGTATCTGGAACTGCCCACAATTTTGTTGCTTTCTTTTTCATAAACGATAAAAGCACCCTTCGATTCTATTGCACCTTTAAAGAAATTTTCGAAAACCTCTCTTTTATATCGGTCTTTGTTGGGGTGCTGCTCCCAAATCAAGGGATCGGAGGCTACCGCAAAAAGAGCCTCAAAATCTTCTTCTTTTAAGGGAACTACGGTAATTAAATCGTTTGTTAATGTAGGCTGTAAATCGAAATTCATATGGCTTGAATGTAAAAACGGCTGGCTATAGGGCCAGCCGTTTTGAATTTATTATTAGATTTCTCTATTCCGCTTTGCTCCAGTCGAAATGACGATGGAGGTTCAGGGTGACGAATCTGAGTTGTTAGTTTACTAAACCTTCAATTTCTACCACTTCCTGGGCATCTTTTTGATAATCAACTTTATCAATTTCGAAACCAAATAAGCTTAAGAAATCAGATCTGTAACCTGGCAAATCGCCTATTGCCGGTAAAGTTTCGGTTGTTGCTTCTTTCCAAAGTTCTGCAACTTTTGCCTGGATATCTTCACGCATTTCCCAATCGTCGATTCTGATTCTTCCTTTCTCATCAACAGGGATAGGATTTCCGGTATATAAGCGTTCTGCATATAAACGTTGGATCTGCTCAATTGTACCCTCATGGATACCTTCTGCTTTCATTACTTTGTACAACAATGAAATATATAAGGGGATTACCGGAATAGCAGAGCTTGCCTGTGTTACCAATGCTTTATTAACCGATACATAAGCTTTACCATCAATATCTTTTAATGTATCGCTGATTTTAAAAGCGGTTGCTTCTAAATCATCCTTAGCTCTTCCAATAGTTCCTTTGCGGTATACTGGCTCAGTTAAAGCAGGGCCGATATATGAATAAGCTACTGTTGTTGCACCATTGGCAAGTAGGTTTTCTGCTTTTAAGGCATCAATCCACATGGCCCAATCTTCGCCTCCCATTACCGCAACGGTATTGGCAATATCTTCTTCGGTAGCGGGCTCGATAGAAATTTCGGTCACATTACCAGTATGGAAATCGACGGTTTTATTGGTATAAGTTCCACCGATAGGTTTTAAGGTAGAGCGGTGAAGCACTTCTGTATCAGGATGTTTCCTCACTGGAGATGCCAGGCTATAAATAACTAAATCAACCTGACCAAGATCAGCTTTGATCAATTCAATTGTTCTTTCTTTAATTTCTTTAGAGAATGCATCGCCATTAATGCTTTTTGCATATAAACCAGCAGCATGGGCTTCTTTCTCAAAAGCTGCACTATTGTACCAGCCTGGTGATGCAGTTTTGCCTTCAGAAGGTGCTTTTTCGAAAAATACGCCAATTGTAGAAGCTTCAGATCCATAAGCAGCAGCAATACGCGAGGCTAAACCGAAACCAGTTGATGCTCCAATTACCAATACTTTTTTAGGACCATCTATAGCTCCTTTAGATTTTACATATTCAATTTGATTCTTTACGTTTTGTGCGCAACCATCAGGATGTGCAGTTAAACAGATAAAGCCCCTCATTCTAGGTTCAATAATCATTTTTGTTCTATTTACGTTTTGTAATGTTAAAATAAGTGCAATTTTAAGCATATTGAAAATGCCTTAATGCCCAAATCTTTAACGAAGATAAATTTTTAATTGTTTATGACTAAATGAATTTTAAATAATAAGCTTTTACAAGCTGTTTAATTCGTTTTAGATCTAAATTCTATATTTAGAATATTATCTCTTTTCATATTGGTATCCAGGTAAACTGTCCGTGTTTTATCGCCATAGTAAATGCAAAGCACAGCTGTATTTGGTGGGACACTTCCTAAATTATCTGCTCGAAACAATAAAGTGTTTTTGCCTGGTTGCAATGTTAGATAAAACCGCTTGGATGTTTTTTTAACTGCAATTTTTTGATGGATCCATTCGTCATTAAGTTTTAAAGATACACTATCTCCATCTTCTACCTGGCCGTCCCAGATTTCAAGTTCTATCTGCTTGTGTTCAACTTGCATATTTGCAATAACATCGGTATTTCTGTTTATGGGTTTTTCTGGAGCATTTTTTTTCTTTTGTATTTCTATAGGTTTATTGCTTATAGATTGATTATCTGATAAGGTAGGTTTTGAATATGTGCTGTAAAACTTAGCCACCAGAAAGGTTGCAAAGGCGTTTGAGCGGTTTGAAAAATCAAAACTATACATGTTTTCGCTTGTTTTAACAATCAAATTTCCAGTATTTGGCGGTTTGCGACCATAATTATCTGCAAAAAGTGCAAGTGTGTTCATGCCTGTGTCTAAATGTAGCTCATGGCTAAATTTTTTCTCATCAATGGCATGTTTGTTTAAAATCATCCTGCCATTTTGAATCAGTGTTATGGTGTCTGCATCTATAAGCTCTTCATCCTGTATGGCCAGGGTAACAACGCTATCTTTTGTGGTAATTGGATCGTAAACGCCATAGTAAATATTATTCTTTCCGGTAGGGGCAACTATCCTGGGGATATGAGGATCTGTCCAGGGCATTGAATTTGTTTTTATTAAGGTAATCTTTTCGCGATATAAAAGATCCCTCATATTTACTTTTGAGCTTTTGTAAATTTCATCGTCCTCATCTAAACCCCGCATAAAAAGCCCAAAGTTATCGATCCACAATCCGTTGCAAACTCAATTGTGCTTGTCCGGTTTTGGATTTACTCAGCGTAAGTAGGCCATTTAGGTAAGGCATCCACTGTTTAATTTTGAAAGGGGTTTCTATTATCGGGTATTTATTTCGACCAATGCCCAGTTGGGTACTATTTTTTTTAACAAGCAAGAGCTCATAACTAAATATAAAATCACCATTTGTAATTTTTAAGTTGGCTGGATAAAGCATCTTTTCAGTTGCTTTGCCAATATTCAATTGCATATTAATTGGTAAAGCCGTGGGATAAGGACGATACTTAAAATCCCAGGTACCCGTAAAGTTCTGAGCCTTTACTCCGGTCAAAATCAAGAGTAACAAAATTCCCAAAAGAAAACGCATATGATTTTCAATGAATAAAACTTAAAGATAAGTGTATAACATCTTTTTTGAGGATTAATTTAAAGTTAAATTATTTGCTTTGTCCATTTTCTTTTAATTTAGCGCCACACAGATAAAACCGGTTTATCTCTTCTTATGAAAAAAATAGTATTGTCTGCCGTGGTGTTGCTCATCATGGCTTCTGGAAAGCTTTCTGCGCAAACCCAACATCAAAATTCGGGTTGGTTTATGTTTTTAAATAACACCAAATTTAATGATAAATGGGGTTTACAGTTCGATGTTCAACTGCGTTCTGCTGACGATTGGGGCTATTTGAGGAATACATTGGTGCGCCCAGCCTTACAATATTTTATTAACAATAAGCACAACGTAGCCTTAGGGTATTTATGGCAGACAACGCAGTCACAATCGCTGGTTGCTGGTAATTCATTTGCACACGAACACCGCATTTTTGAACAGTACATTTATAGTCATAAAATAAAATCGGTTTTTGCCAGCCATAGGGTGAGACTTGAGCAACGCTTTATTGGCCGTACAGGCGAAGATGCTTTTTCGCAGCGTTTCCGCTATTTCTTCAGGCTTGTTCAGCCACTTCAAAAAACACAACCAACGTTTATTAAAGGGCCATTTGTGGCTTTGCAGAACGAGGTATTTTTGAATATTCAGAATAAGGACAAAATTAATAATAGTATTTTCGATCAGAACAGATTATATCTCGCTGCAGGTTACCGTTTTTCGAAACAGTTTGATCTGGAAGCTGGTTATATGAATCAGGCTACTCATGGTGTTTCAAATAATACGGTAAATAATATCATTCAGTTGGCTGTTTACACCAGGTTTTAATGTTTTAAAGTCATTTTTTGTACAACAACTCTTACAAAATGTTAAAGCTGTTGTAATTGATTGGGCTTTTTGCTCAATTTGCCGCGTGAAAAGATTTACCATTCTATTTTTAGCACTCTTGTTTGGCAAGCGGATGCAGGCTCAAGAGATTCAGACGTCTTCAACTGATCATACCCCAACCTCAAAAAGTTTATTTAATCCTGAGCACAAAAGGAATTTTTCGCGTAAAGGCGATTTCTTTTTTCACTGGGGATACAACAGCTCGTGGTATGGGAAAAGTGATATCAGGTTTCAAGGTCCGAACTACGATTTTACTTTAAAAGATGTAGTTGCACATGATAGACAATCGAAATTGAGCTGGGCTTATTTAAATCCCGGACTTATCACCGTACCGCAATACAATATCCGTGCAGGTTATTTTATCAAAGATAACTACAGTATCTCAATCGGTTGGGACCACATGAAATATGTAATGGACATCCCACAAACAGTAGCAATCACTGGTCACATTGGGCCAAATATTTCTCCAACCAATACACCTACAGGTAATTTGGCAGGCGATTATAACGGACAAAGCATTAATGTTAAAGAGAGCATGTTAACCTACGAACATACTGATGGTTTTAATTATGCAAATATCGAAATTGAGCGTTATGATGATATTTGGGTGGCTCCGGGCGGCAATACTTCCTTAACCTTAGAAACTGGTTTAGGAGGTGGCATGATGGTTCCGCGTTCGGATGTACGTTTGTTCGGACAGGGCAGAAATAACCACTTCAGTATTTCGGGTTACGGTGTTTCTGCAAAAGTTGGACTTAAGTTTTATGTGTGGAAAAACGTTTACCTACAAAATACCACTAAGTTTGGCGCTACCAATTTAACCAATGTGCATACCACTGGCTGGGATGAGTACGACAAGGCCAGTCAGAAGATTAACTACATCGAAAATATGTGGCTGATCGGGGTTCAGTTTTAAAAGATATGAAAGGAGGCTTAAGCCTCCTTTTTTGTTTTAGGTGTGACCAGTTGGAGTTAGTGCACTACAGTTGTTCCGCAGATTAAAAAGATAAACGTAGATTATTGTTTTTGGCCTATTGATTAAAAATAGCCACAGAAACTCGGAAGGCACGGAGAATTTTATATTATCTAATTTTTTATTCTGAGTGGCTATCCTTTATTTTTGCTAAATATTGCATAACAGCGTCTTCTGCTTTCTGGTTATGCTTAATGTCTTTACCGAACAGATCAATTCTCAGGATTTTATAAAGCGCTATTGCATTTTCTAACGCAGTGATTAAAGATGTTTTATTGTATTCGGCAATGGTGCTTTTCAGTAGATTAAAATCTTCGGCAGGGAGCTGCGATTCTACTTTACGCACACCTCGTGGCAGGTTTTTGTTTTTGATGTGCAGTAGAGGACCAAACACTACCATCCTTAAAAAGCCGAAGAAATCTAAGGCTTCCAGATACTCGCCTCTGCCGATTTTTAAGAGGGCATAATGCATCCAGGTCCAAAAGCGATCTTCAATCCATTGGTAATCTGGGTAAGGAAATTTAGCTTCAGTTTGATCGAGGATTTGCTGTAATTGATTGTCTTTGTCGATTAATAGTATAGGGTTTTCTACTCTTGAAGCAAATTCATCAAGGGTTAAAAACTTAATGTCAACATGTAGCAATGGCTTGTCGTAAAGGCAGATCAATACGCGCGGTTCGCCAACATGCTCTCCTGTAAATGCAGAAATTAAATCGCCAAGAAGGCTGGCATATTGCAGCATTTTCGATTTATCTGTTGATAGTTTTTCTTTGGTAACCAAAATGAGGTCGAGGTCTGAAAATTCGTCGATTTCATTGCTGAGCCAGGAGCCACCCACTGCTAAACCGAGAACAGATTCATCGCTTTCTAATATTTTGGTTGCGTTTTGGGCAAAGAGTTGTTGTATCATGGGTAATTTTCATCTATGTATTGTATTTTCTTAATAGATTGCTTTGTCGGCTGAAAAAGCTGCCTTGCAATGACGATCTAGCGTAGATCGCTTTATGCTGGACGCACAATGCTTGGCTTCTGTTTACAATGACGACAAATTATACATCCAATAACCTTCGGTGGTAATTGACCTGCCCTAAGTGATAGGCTAAATGTGTGGTAAGGTGAACCAGGAAGAATTCGGTTGATGTTTTCTCCTGAAATACCAGCATTGGGTATTCGCTATTGAGTTGTTCTTCTGTAATTTTACCCAACGTTTCATTAACCACTATTATAGTTGCTTCAATCATGTTGATTAGCTCCTGTTTTAGGACATCTTTTAACGAAAACTCCAATTCGCGGTTGCGGATGTAATTGCTGCCGCCCAAGGTTGCGCCAATGTAGGTATTGAGGTTTCCGATTAAATGCAGGCAAAGGTTCCCTGCTGAGTTTGCAATGCTTTTATCTATAATCCATAAGTTCGCTTCGTTTTTATACGACTCGATTTCGGATTTTAGCTTGTTTAAATCACGGTTGAAAAGGGTTTTTAAAGTGTCGGTAAGCATATGAAAATTCTTTGGGGATTATGAGATGTTGTTAGGCGAATATAAATATTTGAAGGCGTAATTAGTTTATGTGTTTTTCAAAGCAAGTTTCAAATATTGGCCAAAAAAAACACCTACAATTCTTGCAGGTGTTTCTCTATTAAAAAAGGCTTTAGTTTATACTTTTCTCACTCCACCTGAGCCAACAACAGTTTTATCAACACTTGGATTGCCTGAATAATTTACGCTTCCTGATCCGCTGATTACCGCTCTAATGCTTTCGCTTACCGCGATGTTTATGGTTCCTGAACCACTAATGGTACTGGTTAAAGTTTTTGTAGAGAAAGATTTACCGGCAAAGGTACCTGAGCTGCTGATTACCACTTTAGCATGATCTGCACCGCCTGTAATGTTTATTGCGCCAGAACCGCTAATTACTCCATTGTAATTGTCTACATCGGCCGTTGCTTTAATGCTTCCCGAACCGCTTACAGTTGTGGCTAGGCTACCTGTGCTGATTTTTCCGTTAACGCTTAAGTTGCCATCACCACTTACGGTTAAGCTGGCCAACTCTTTTGCTGTTACATAAGCCGTGATTTTTTTGCCTTCGTATTTTCTAGTCCAGCTTGTAATACTGGTTTGTGGGCGGATAACCAAAACGTTGCCTTTTACTTCGGTAACAATTGAGGCCAATGCCTCAGCGTCGCCTTCTAAACGGCAGCTTTCGCTATTGCCCAAAGTTACAATTACGTTTATTGGGCCTGCTGCTGCAACTCCGTTGAAGTTTTTCACATCTCTGTTGTCGCCATTATTTTTTGAAGTATTGATGTTGATCTGATTTTTAGCAATTACATTAATACTAGAGGTTAATGTTAAGGATGCCAATAATATTGCAAATACTTTTTTCATGGGTATAGATTTTATTTTTTAGATGAATAATGAGCTTTTTCTTATAAGACGATGGTTTTGTTGAAAAGTTGCATAAGATGAAATTTAATTCTCTTTATCGGAGCTTCAACTATGCTCAGATTAGAAAAAAGAATTAGGTTCTCCTTTTTTTATTTTGATATAAAACAACGGATCGTGTTTAAAGTTATCTGCATTTATGCTGGCATCCACTTTAAGTGTTTTCCAATCGTTTGTAGGTTTAATTAAGGTATAAGCACCTGTTTTTAATGTTACACGCACTGGCATATCAAAACCTTTAACATCGGTTATCCAGCGATAAGATAAAGCACCATTGTTGATTTTATATTCTAAAACTGGGATTTTGGTAAAACGTAAATACTGATCGAAAACTTTATCCAGTTTAAGCCCGCTTTGTTTGGCTATGTAATTTTCGATCTGAGCAGTGGTTACCGTTTGATGGTAAAATGTTTTGCTTAGCCCGCGAAGAATCTGTCTGAACTTTTCATCGTTATTAATTAACTGGCGAATGGTACTAATCAAATTTGCACCTTTTGGATACATATCGCCGGAGCCTTCTTTATTTACGCCGTAAGGGCCGATAACCGGAATATCGTTTTGGATAATTTTCTGTAATCCGATTACATATTCGTTTGCAGCCGCTTTGTTCTCGGTACATTCGGTAAATAATACTTCCGAGTAATTGGTGAAACCTTCGTGAATCCACATATCGGCAATATCTTTCGAGGTGATGTTATTGCCAAACCATTCGTGGCCGCTCTCATGGATGGTGATGAAATCCCATTTTAAACCATGGCCGGTACCGCTTAAATCTTTACCTAGATAACCTGGTTTAAATTGATTGCCATAAGCGACTGCACTTTGATGTTCCATGCCCAAATGTGGTGCCTGAACCAATTTGTAACCGTCTTTGTACCATGGGTAAGGGCCAAACCAATATTCGAAACATTTTAACATGGGTTTAACATCGGCATCCCAATGTGGGCGGGCTTTGGCGCTATCGGTTTGCAGCGCCCAGTAATCGATGCTGAGTTTTCCGTTTTCACCATCATAACTGTCTTGCCAATGGGCATATTTGCCAATGTAAAAGGTAACATCGTAATTGTTGATGGGATTAGTGACAAACCAATTGTATTGTTTGTAACCATTAGGTTTATCGACGGTATTTCTCAGTCTTCCATTAGATATTTCCTGCAAAGTTTTAGGAACACTAATGCTGATTAACATACTATCTACCTCGTCGCTCTGGTGATCTTTATTTGGCCACCATACACTTGCGCCTAAACCCTGGCAAGCTACAGAAACAAAAGGATTGCCGGCTTCATCTTTTTTGAAGATAAAACCGCCATCCCAAGGTGGTGTTTTTGCTACTAAAGGATTGCCTGAATAAAAAACCGTGAATTTATCCTTACTTCCTTTTTTAACTGCTTTAGGGAAAGTTATAAAAACTGCATTATATTCCCGGGTAAAAGGTAGATCGGTACCTTTATATACCACTTTATCTACTTTTAAGTTATCAAAAAGATCGAACTGTAATTTAGTGAAATCCTGTGTGGCGGTAAAAGCAAATTCATTGCTTCCGCTAACTGATTTTTGATCGATATCGATCTTCACATCTAAGTGGTAATAATTAATATCGTAGCAGGTACGCAAAGGGGTAAGTGTTCCCCGCAGGCTATCGGCCCTGGAGTTCACCTGGTTTTTGCCAAGCATTTGTGCTTGTGAAGTTGAAATGCTAAGGGCAGTGGTAAGAATGAATAGTAACTTTTTCATTTGTTATGTTTATCGTTAAAAACGATCGGTTATTTACACACTTGTTAAAAACGAGTGTGAGCATTTTTGTAATGACGGATTTTATTTATTTTAACACCGAAACCGTAATAAATGAGCTGTTGTGCAGATCGTGATAAATTTTGTGTGTAGCTTTTTGAAAATCCTGCGGTTCTGCCTGATAGATATCTATAAATTTCTGTGGATTGCGATCAGCTAATGGGAACCATGAGTTTTGAATCTGGATCATAATTTTATGGCCTTTTTTAAAAGTATGCGCCACATCTGGCAAAGGGTAATTTACTTTTGTGATGGCACCCGGAACAAAAGGCTCAGGTTTTTCGAAACTATTGCGGTATTTTCCACGCATAATTTCTCCGCGCACGAGCATTTCGTAACCGCCCATAATCAGGTTTTTAGGGTTAGGCACTGGATTTGGTGCATCTTCAGGATAAACATCAATCAGTTTAACTACATAGTCGGCATCTGTTCCGGTAGTCGAAACCACTAAATTGGCTAAAACAGGGCCGGTTAAAGTAATATCTTCGGTTAAAGCATCGGTTTGGTAAGTTTTTACATCCGGACGGCGGGCAGCAAAACGCTGATCATCGATCATGTACTCGCGGGTACGTTTAGCCTGAATGCCATCCTGGTAAGGCACAGGATTATTCGGATCGCTCACATATTCATCCCAGCTATCAGTTCTGCCCACTTTTTCGAAACTGAGTTTTCCATTGGGCTGTAAATACAGGTTTTTGTTTTCTACCTCTTGTGGTGGCCATGTTTTGAACTTTTTCCATTCGTTACTCCCCGTTACAAAAATATTTGCTTCTGCTGCATTAAAATCCCCTTCACCTTTTAAATAATGTTTAAAGAAAGGCAGTTCGTACTGCTGTTGGTAATCAATACTGGTGGTTTTGCCGAAAGGAATATCGCCGAAATAAGAACCATCACTGCGCACCCAGCCACCGTGAAACCAGGGCCCTGCAACCAGGATATTGTTGGCACCTGGATTCTGTTTCTCAATTGCTTTGTAAGTATCAAAAGTCCCATAAGCATCTTCGGCATCGAAAAAGCCACCAACCACCATCACCGCAGGCTTTACATTGGTTAAATGCGGCGTAATTAAACGTGCTTTCCAGAAGGTATCTAAATTTGGATGTTTAAATAAATCGTTCCAAAATTTAATACTATCTGCAAAATATCGGTCTTTTAAGTTCTTAACCGATCCGGCTTCTAAATAAAAACGATAATTATCCTGAATGGGGAACTGAAAACCTTTAGGACCTTTATCTGGTGTAATCGGTTTAGGTCTCGGCACACCAAAATTGCCCATAAAACTGAAAGCATCCATTAGGAATAATGTACCACGGTGGTGGAAATCATCACCCATAAACCAGTCGGTAACTGGCGCCTGAGGCGAAACGGCTTTTAGCGCGGGGTGTGCATTTGGCAAAGAAGTGGTAGAATAAAAACCAGGGTACGAAATGCCATAAATACCCGCATTGCCATTGTTGCCTTTCACGTTTTTAACCAACCAGTCGATGGTGTCGTAAGTATCGGTGCTCTCATCAATAGCGGTTTTAGATTTTTTTCCAACCAGTTGAGGGCGGATATCGGCAAAAGTGCCCTCACTCATCCATCTGCCCCTCACATCTTGATATACAAAAATAAATCCCTCACGCATCATCGCCCGAAAATTACCCAAACTCGGCTTATATTTATCTTCGCCGTAAGGTGCAACTGTATAGGGCGTGCGGTTAATTAAAAATGGATATTTTTTGGTTTGATTTTTAGGTATATAAATGGAAGTGAAGAGTTTAACGCCGTCGCGCATGGGGATCTGGCGTTCTATTTTGGTGTAGTTTTCTCTAACATATGCCGAATCGGTTTGCTGGGCTACTAATTCATTAGAAATAAACAGACAAAATAAAAGACTGAAAATTCTTGTAAGGTTCATTTAAGCTAGTTTTTAGGAATAAAATTTAAATATAGGTGATTAGTGATTGATTAGAAAAAATAGCCCGTAAAAGGTTTGTTAGTAAAAGATGGAATCATGCAAGATGGAAGGATTGTGATGTATTTTGCCATTAAAACCCTCCCTTCGTCATCACTTTATCAAAATTTAGTTAAATAATGTTAAGGGATAATCTTTTAGGAGTTTTCGCCGTCATATACATAATCGACATAAACACAAAATAATGAATTGGTTATTAAATAAAGGATTGGTTGTTTTCGCTGCAGCAGCGATGATTGCAACCTTGAGTATCGAAAGCGTTTCTGCACAGCGGCCAAGTAGGAGTGGAGGTTCTTCTGGGGGTGGTAGATCTGGTTCGATAAGCCCATCTAGGGGCGGTGGTTCTATTTCCAGACAACCATCTATGCATGCGCCAAGTAGAGGTAGTTATGCACCAAGCAATGGCGGTCGCCCACCAAGACCCAATTACAGCTATAACAGACCAGGTTATCGCCCAGGTCCAGGATATGGTAGGCCAGGTTATGGTTATCGCCCGGGTTATGGAAGGTCTTATTACAGACCGCACTATAGTTATTATAATTTTTACAGACCGTTTTTAGGTTTTAGGATTGGCATATTGCCTTATGGCTATTATCCGTTTTATTATGGCGCTAACCAGTTTTATTACTCTGGAGGATTGTTCTATCAGCAAAACAACAGTCAATATGAAGTGGTAACCCCACCAGTTGGTGCCGAGGTACCGAATTTACCATCGGATGCTAACCTGGTTACCATTAATGGTGTTGATTATTACGAATACAAAGGCGTTTATTATACCCAAAAAGAAAATGCTGATGGTAAAACCGTATATGTAGTGGCCGGTAAAGACGGTATTTTAAACACAACTGATGGTCCGGTTGATACGCATAATATAGGCGATATTATCAATCAACTGCCAGAAGGATGCAGAGAGGTAACCATTAAAAACGAAAAGTATTTTGTTTCGCCCGATGATGTTTATTATGAAGAAATAGTAGACGGGACAAATATTACTTACCGTGTAATTGGAAAGTTGTTTTAATCTTAATTTGATCGGTGTCAGATGGTAACATCTGACACCACTTATAATTCCAGTTAAGTGCAGTCGGATGTTATCATCCGACTGTACTGTTTAATATCTATAAGAAAGAGCCTATCTCCTTAATGTTCTCAATTTCTTAATGGTAGGACTGCTAATTTTTTATCATTAAGGTGTTAAGATCATTAAGTTTTAGATGTGCCGTTGGATGTTACCATCCGACTGTTTTTGTTTCATACCCGTAAGAAATTAAATGGATAGTGTCAGATGGTAACATCTGACACTACTGGAAAAATAAATTCAGAGTGACGTATCTCGAGCCGCCAAAATTCTATATTTTTACGGTCTAAACATTTCGATTTGAAACCTGTATCGCAGCTGTTCTTTGTTTATTCAGTTCTTGCCATTGTGCTCTCATCTTGTTCTGCAGCTAAATACGCTGCGGTTAAGCAAAATGAAACCAGTATTTCGTCTGTAAAGTTTTTGGATGAATACATTATGCCCCTAAATCCAATTTTCCAAAATACGGTTGTTGGTGGTTTATCAGGGATTGATTACGATGTAAAGCAAAACCAATATTACATGATCACTGATGATCCATCACAACATAGTCCGGCGAGGATTTACACGGCACAGATTGATATTAAAGAAAATAAGATCGACACCGTGCGGGTAACTGGTGTTACTTATATCTTACAGGAAAACGGAAAACCATACCCCAAATACGGAACTGATAAAACTGTAAAACCTGATGGCGAATCTGTTCGTTATAACCCCTTAACCCATCAATTACTTTGGAGCAGTGAGGGAGAAAGGTTGTTTAAAGCCGGTGATACGACGATAGTTCAGCCCAGTTTAACCTTTATTTCTACTGCAGGAAAGTTTCTGGATACCATTCCAATGCCTAAAGGCTTTCAGTTTACAAAAACCGAAAGCGGACCACGAAAAAATGCTTTATTTGAAGGTTTAACTTATGCCGATCAGTACAAAACATTGTATGCCAGTTTAGAAGAACCACTTTATCAGGATGGACCTCAGGCTGCTTTTGAATATGATAAAGCCTTAACCCGGATTTTAAAATTTGATGTAGCTACTAAAAAGAATATTGCTCAATATGCTTATAATCTGGGTGCAATGCCAGTTAAGCCTACTATTGAAAACGATTGGAATGTAAATGGAATTTCCGAAATATTATCCATTAATAATCATACGCTTTTGGTGATGGAAAGGGCCTGGGCAAAAGGCCACGATGATCATACCTTTTTAAAACTTTATCTGGTTGATTTACAGGGTGCTGAAAATGAAATCGATAATCGCGCTTTTGTGCAAAATCCTCCTAAGCCATTAACCAAAAAATTGCTTTTCGACTTTGATTCCTTGAACCGGCATATCGATAATTTTGAAGGGGTAACATTTGGGCCAAAATTGCCAAACGGACACCAATCGTTAATTTTTTGCGTAGATAATAATTTCGGTAAATCTCAGGTGCAACAATTTTTCTTATTTGAGGTTATTCCATAAGGATCACTCCTGTTAAAAATTTATAATGAGTAAAATAAAAGCATTGCTGTTTGATTTAGATGGTACATTAATTGATTCTGAAAAATTTCATTTCGACTGCTGGAATAAGTTTTTGTGTGAATACGAAGTTACACTGGATTTTAAGGATTGGTTAACAAATTACGCTGGAATCCCTTTACCTAAAAATGCAAAGACCATAATAGACAGGTATAAAATTGAAGAAGAGTTAGAAGGCTTCATCAACAGAAGAGAAAAGATAACTTTTGATGGTTTTAGAACAACTGATATTCAGTTAATGCCCTTTGCATTAGAGTTTATCAAGTTTGCTTATGAAAAAGGGCTTACCCTGGCCGTAGTTACGGCAAGTCCGAAAATTGATGTTGAAGCCGTTTTTGAGCGTAATGGTTTGGCTAAATATTTCAGTTTGTTTATTACCCGAACAGATGTAGGTAAATCTAAGCCTGATCCCGAAAGTTATAATCTTTGTGTTGAGCGGTTAGGTGTTGAAAAAGATGAATGTATCGTTTTTGAAGATACTTTAAATGGGGTTAAATCTGCTCTGGCTGCGGGTATAGCCTGTTACGCCATTCAGAGCAATGTACGGGCGCATCAAAAACTAAAAATAGCTGACGAATTGTTCCTGAGCTTTGCGAATGCCAAAGAATTTATGCTGCAAAAGGAATTGATTTAGTTCTTGAAAATTAACTAGCTTAGTATAAAGCAATTGAACGTTGTATGGTAAAAAAAGGATTATGGATTTTATTTGCAACCTTCGCATTGCTGATTGGACTCTATCCAACGATTTACTTTTTGATGGATAGGAAATTTGGGTTGTTAAATTCAAAGTCTGTTGAGTTGTTGACCAATACTTTCTGGAACATTGGTTTTTATATGCATATCATTTTCGGAGGAATCGCTTTATTTATCGGTTGGACACAATTTAGTCCGAAAATGAGAAATAGGCGCATGGCACTTCACCGAAAACTGGGTAAAGTTTATATGGTCGCTGTACTGCTTAGCGCATTAGCGGGTATTTATATTGGCTTTTTTGCAACAGGAGGATGGGTTTCTTCCACTGGATTTATTTGCTTAGGGATCATTTGGTTTTACACTACTTTAAAGGCTTATTTATACATTAAACACGGTGAAATTGAACAACATCAAAAAATGATGATTTATAGTTATGCAGCTTGTTTTGCTGCCGTAACATTGAGGATTTGGTTGCCAATTTTGACAATGGTTTATGGCGATTTTTCAAAAGCCTACCTGGTTGTTGCCTGGTTATGCTGGATTCCTAATCTGATCGTTGCCTATTTAATCACCAGAAGAACCGCTAATCAATAACGTTTACACGAAGTACTTAGCTAAACAAAAAATAGCACAAAACAGATGCTTTGGTTAATGAATTTCCTGATCTCGATCAAGTGCAGCTTTTCGAAAAAATACCGATTTTTGAAATAAAAAAATATGCTAACAGATATTAACCCAAAACTTCCCATGCGTGATAAAGCAGTTACCAGAGATTTTTATGTGAATAAATTAGGCTTTAAAGACATTGGAAGTGCCGATTTTAAAGACTACCTGATGGTACAAAAAGATCAGGTTCAGATTCACTTTTTTCTTTTCGAAACACTTGATCCGAAAGAAAACTATGGACAGGTTTATATTCGTACAAATGATATTGATGGGCTATACAAATCTATGCTCGAAACTAAACAAAGCATTCATCCCAATGGGGGCTTACAAACAAAACCATGGGGGCAGAAAGAGTTTGCCATGCTTGATCCAGATAGCAATCTACTTACCTTCGGGCAAGGCGTTTAAGAAGGGGCATTAATTCATTGGTCAATTTTTATGGATCATTACTAAGCGTTGATTGTTTAATAGAATAAGCTACTCTAAACGCCAAACTCCCAGCTCTAAACTAAAATAACAACTGTTCGGTAGCGATATTGATCAATTCGATAGAATTTTTAACATCTAATTTCTGCATCATATTACGGCGGTGCGTTTCTACTGTTAGCGGACTTAGAAAAAGTTCATCGGCTATGCCGGCGGTCGTTTTTCCTTGTGCAATTAACTGAAGGATCTGTTTTTCGCGCTTGGTGAATTTTGGCCGCCCTTTTAAATCATTTACTGAAGGCTTGGCAATAATTTCTATAACTTCTCTGCTAAAGGCCAATTCTCCTCTAAGTGCAGTTTCAATGCCGTTTTTTAATTCCTCTACCGAGGCATTTTTTAAAATGTAACCACTCGCCCCATTTTGCAAAATCTGCATAATTATACTTCTTTCTGTATGGTTGCTAATCGCAATAACGACTGTTTTTGGAGATAATTTTTTAACCTGTGCGCATAGTTCAATTCCATTACCATCAGGTAACATAATATCAAGCAGTACAATATCGATTTCGTGGTTATTTAAAAAGGAGATTAATGCGCTGCCTGACTGGAAACTGCCCACTACATGCATATTTTCGAGGTTGTTGATTAAGGAAACGATTCCTTGTATAACGATCGGATGGTCATCAACGACAGCTAATTTAATGACGTTACTCATAACTGATTGGAATTTCGATATTTATAGTTGTACCATTGCCAGGGTGCGAATCGATTTCGAAAGTGCCTTTAAGATAGGCTACCCTATTTTTAATGTTTTCTATTCCTAATCCTTTTTTATAGGTTGAGGTATCAAAACCAATTCCATCATCCTCAACCGTGATATAAAACCGTTTTTTATTTTCACTGCACTGTAAAACTACTTCAGAGGCTTGAGCATGTTTTAGTGTATTGGTGAGTATTTCCTGTACAACCCTATAAATGATTATCTGTTCTTCAAGTGCAATATGTCTAGAGATATTGAGTGCTTGAAAATCGATATGCATATGCTTGCTCATCGCCGATTCTGCCAGATCTTTTAGTGCCGTTTCCAATCCGAATTTTAATAACGTTTGTGGCATCATATTCCGGGCAATGTGTCTTAATTCGGTAACTGAATTATCCAGCTGATTAACGATTCTCTGTAGTTCTACATCATGCAATTGCATTTCCCGGTGTTTTGCCCAGTTGGATAAATTAATTTTTAAACCCGATAACATTCCCCCCAAACCATCATGTAAATCCTGTGCTACCCTGTTTCTTTCTTTTTCTTCAGCATTGAGCATGGCCTTGCTAATTTCCAATTGCTGTTTTTGTTGTAACTCGGCCACTTTCTGTTTATAGTTTATTGCCCTTTGCTCTGCAAGCTTTTTATAACCTCTAAAGTAAAAGTATAAAAGGATAACACTGATCAGCAGAAAGAAAGATGCTGCAATTAATAGAAAATTTGTTGTTTTATTGTTCTTAATAATTAATGCATTTTGTTTCTTTTCTGTATTTAAACTGGCTATTTTTTTCTGGTTCTCTGCATTTTTATACTTAATTTCTAATGCATTAATATGTTCTTTTAGTTTACTTTCATTTATGCTGTCGCTTAATAATTTGCTCTTCTTTATCCAGTTATAAGCCTCTTTAATATCACCGTTAGCATAGTTTACTTCCGCAAGTGCTTCGGTCATTTTGAGCTTATTCGACGAAAGTGTATTTATTTCTGGCTGATCGATAATTTGTAGCAATGTTTTTTTAGCCAGGACAAAATTTTTCTGCTTAAAAAGGATTCTGTATTTCTCAAAAATTACTTCCTGTAAAGAGTAATTGTCGGTTAGCTTTTTGGCTAATTTAATGGCTCTGTTCGCATCTAACAAAGCCAGAGCGTATTGTTGGGTGTTAATAAGATAGCGTGTGGTGCTTTTGTAGTAGTCGAGCCAAAATATTGTCATCGGGTAGCCCGTAGCCACATGGTCTGATTTATCCAGTATTGTTTTGGCAAGATCGAGGTATTTTTTGGTGAGGCTATAATTTTTTTGGTGATAATGGTTTCCTGCGGTAGTTAGGTACGCATTAACCAGCAGATAATATTTATCAGGAGATGTGTCTTTTAATGCATTTAAGCCTTGTTGCAAGTATGGTGTTGCTTTTTCGTATTGGCCAAGGTTTGTAAATACCGTTCCGATTGAGATGTATTCGGTGCCTAAAAACTCTTTGTCTCCAGCTTTTTTAGAAAGTGGTAAAACGCGGTTAATCAGTATATCGAGCGTTGTTTTAAGATCGTCTTTATGCTGTTGAATTAAGGCATAGTTATGCCACACCGTCGACCTTAACCGATAAACGCCCTTTGTATTAAACTTGCTCAATAACGAATCTGTGTGGATGAGTAGTTTTTCAGCCTTTGTATAATTCCGGTCCAGGTAGATCAAAGCTTCATACCAATATGATCTGGCCACAAGCAAAGGATACTTTTTGCTCCAGGTTCTTGCCTTGTTCAAATATAATACTGCTTTGGCACTATCATGATCTACCCAGAAATCAGTTAGTTTAAAACCCGCCTCCGCTTTAATACTATCGCGCGAGGCGCTGCTTAAGATTCGATTTAGGCTATCCGTGTATTGTTGGTCGGCCGTTTGTAGCTGCGCCAGGCTATTCAGCGAATAGAAAATCAGTAGTGCCAGAAAGATGATATAATTTCTCATTAAACTAAAAATGCACGCTTTATTTCTCAACCAGAAATTAAACCAGTAATATACCTGAAATCAGGTAGAAAAAAATGGTACTATCTGGTTATTGTAAAGCAAAGTGCTCATTTGTTAATTTGTAGTTCTATTTTTTTAAATCTAATTATGAAAAACATCAAAATTAAAACATTTGTACTTTCTTTTTTTGCCTTAGTGTTGTTTACAGGTTTAATGTCGTGTAAAAAAGATGAGGGCGAGTCGCCGTCAAAATCTTCACACAAGGTGGTTTTTAAGCTCGAAGCATCAGCAGGTAGCAACATTAGCACTGTAGTTTACGGCTACGATTCGCAGATTACCACCGCAACGAGCCTTAGCGGAACTACCTGGACAAGTCAGGAAATTACAGTGCCAGCAGGAACCATTTCTATAAACATTGCTGCAAATGCCATGGGTGCCAATGCAAATTCTACGCTAAAAGCGCAGATTTATATAGATGGAGAATTAAAAAGAGAAGGCACATCTAGCGGCGCAATCTTAAGCGCATCAGCATCTTGGGGGTTATAGTTGGTTCATTGGTTCACTGGTCATTAGTTTATTGATAATGACCTTTGGGGTTCATTAGTCCATTAGGTTTATTTGAGTTAGATCAAAACATTTTATAGTCTTAAAGTAAAATGTTTTCATACGCTCATAACCTATGGACTTTTGAACTTTTGCAGCATTATCCTATTGAGCCCCGATAGTGAACCATAAGCTAGTGGTATAAGCCAATAACTTATAAACCAATGACTAATAAAGCGATTTCTATTCCCTAATCGACTTTCAGCTTTCCGCCTTTTTTCCCTACATTTGGCTAATCAAAATTCTCAAAAAATTATGCAATACGATGTCGTTGTTATCGGTTCAGGGCCGGGCGGTTATGTAGGCGCAATCCGTTGTGCTCAGTTAGGTTTAAAAACTGCAGTTGTTGAAAAATATAAAACTTTTGGAGGTACTTGCTTAAATGTAGGTTGTATTCCATCTAAGGCTTTATTAGATTCTTCAGAGCATTTTCACAACGCTGCTCACACGTTTACTACCCATGGTATCAACTTAAAAGATTTAAAGGTTGATATGAAGCAAATGATCGCCCGTAAAGACGATGTTGTTGCCCAAAATACAGCTGGTATCACTTATTTGTTCAAAAAAAATAAAATCGATTCTTTCGAAGGTGTAGGCTCTTTTGTTGATAAGAATACCATTCTGGTAACTAAGGCCGATGGTTCTACAGAAACCCTATCCGCTAAAAACGTAATCATTGCTACAGGTTCTAAACCTACAGCGTTACCATTTTTACCAATCGATAAAAAACGCATTATTACCTCTACCGAGGCTTTAAACATTAAAGAAGTGCCAAAAACAATGGTGGTAATCGGCGGTGGTGTAATCGGTTTGGAGTTAGGTTCGGTATACGCCCGTTTAGGTACAAAAGTATCTGTTGTTGAGTTTTTACCATCTATCATCGGTACAATGGATGCTGGTTTGGGTAAAGAACTTCAGCGTGTATTAAAGAAAACTTTAGGCATGGAGTTTTACATGGGTCACAAAGTTACCGGCGCGACCACAAAAGGTAAAACGGTAACTGTCACTGCTGAAACTCCTAAAGGCGAATCCATTTCTTTAGAAGCTGATTATTGTATCGTTGCTGTTGGCCGTACGGCTTATAGCGAAGGTTTAGGTTTAGATAAAATCGGTATCACTGTTGAAGAAAGAGGTAAGAAAATTCCCGTTAATGAGCATTTAGAAACTTCGGTTAAAGGTGTTTATGCTATTGGTGATGTAATTACTGGTGCCATGTTGGCACACAAGGCAGAAGATGAGGGTACTTATGTTGCCGAAACCATTGCCGGTCAGAAACCACATATCAATTATAACTTAATCCCTGGAGTGGTTTATACCTGGCCAGAGGTTGCTTCTGTAGGTTTAACCGAAGAGCAGTTAAAAGAAAAAGGTGTTAAATATAAAGCAGGTTCATTCCCTTTCAAAGCCAGCGGACGTGCAAAGGCGAGTATGGATACCGATGGTTTCATTAAAGTTTTGGCCGATGCCGCTACTGATGAAGTTTTAGGTGTACACATGATCGGCCCGCGTGCAGCAGATATGATTGCAGAAGCAGTTATTGCAATGGAATTCCGTGCGTCTGCAGAAGATATTGCACGTACCTGCCATGCGCATCCAACCTATACCGAAGCCTTAAAAGAAGCAGCACTTGCCGCAACTGATAATAGAGCTATACATATTTAATTATTATCCAACCGTCATACTGAACTTGGTTCAGTATCTGTTTTTAAATGATTAGCAATCCCGGTATTTGTGCCGGGATTTTTTGCTTTAGCGGATTGCAGCGAAGTCGAGAACCACGAAGTGCTCCGCGAAGCTAAATCTGTCCAGATAGATCTCTCCATTCCACTGCGTTCCAGTCGAGATGACGAAGGGTTTCGCTTTACTCTTTCTTCTTTACTCCTTTTGCTTTGGTCTTTATATTTTCTTAATAAAATGATAACAAACAACACCTAAAATTAGCGTTATGTGCTTCTATTTTTGCGGTTCAGATATTAAACAAACCATGAACTGTAAAAAACTATTTGGTGCAATCCTTATTGCTTCATTGGCATTTACTGCCTGCAAAAAAGATCCAACTAATGATCCGATTGTAGATCCTCCGGTGGAAGCTATCGTTCCTGAAAAAATCGACAGTTTTAAAGAAACTGCTTCCATTGATTTAGGTGGAGAATTTGCTTCAGAAATTTCGGCTTACGATCCCTTAACCAAGCAATTATTTGTGGTGAGTAACGATGGCGGAACCAAGGTTGATGTAGTGGATATGAGTAAATACCCAGCCGTTACAAAATTAAAAACCTTATTATACCCAAATAACGCTGGTATTAATAGCGTGGCTGTAAGTAATGGTTTATTAGCAATCGCTTTAGATGGTGCAGATAAACAGGGGAATGGTGATGTAGTGGTATTAAAAACATCTACTTTAGAAGAAGTTAAAAAAATTACCGTAGGTGCCATGCCCGATATGGTGACTTTCAGCCCTGATGGAAACTATATTTTATCAGCTAACGAAGGTGAACCAAATCTTGCATATACCGTAGATCCTAAAGGAACCATATCGATCATTAACATCAAAGACAACTATTCTGTAAAAACCTTAGATTTCGGCGCTTTTGAATCACAAAAGGAAACTTTGCTTGCAGGTGGTTTCAGGATTTATGGTTTAAATGCAAGTTTTACACAAGATATCGAACCAGAATATATTGCAGTAAGCGCTGATTCTAAAAAAGCATACGTTACCCTACAAGAGAACAATGGTGTTGCCGAGGTAGATATTGTTGCAGGAACGATTACAAAAATTAATCCCTTAGGCACAAGAGACATCAGCCTGGCCGATAATGCCTTCGATGTAAGCGATAAAGACAGTAAAAAAGTTTTAGGCACATGGCCAATCAAGGCTTTTTATCTGCCAGATGCAATCTCATATTTTACTGCTGGTGGTACTGCCTATCTGGCCTTGGCCAATGAAGGGGATACCAGGCAGGATTACACACCAAAAGATGCAAAGGAAGAAGTACGTGTAAAGGATCTTGTTTTAGACCCGATTAAATTTTCTAACGCAGCAACGCTTCAGTTAGATGCTAATTTAGGAAGACTTACGGTAACAAATACCGCTGGTTATACCATGGTTGGTACCAATAAAGTATATCAGGAATTATACTCAACAGGTGGAAGAAGTGTGAGCATTCTTAACGCAAATACTGGGGCTTTGGTAGCCAACATTGGTAAAGATTTAGAGCAACATGTAATTGATGCAGGTAAATATGATGATGACCGGTCTGACAATAAAGGTGTAGAGGTTGAAAGTGTAACCGTTGCACAGGTAAATGGGCAAACCTTAGCTTTTATTGGTATGGAACGTGCAGATATGATTGCTGTTTATGATGTAACTACACCAGCCTCGCCAAAATTTGTTCAGCTATTCTCTACGGGCGATGCCCCTGAAGGTTTACTGTTTGTTAAACCAAAAGATAGCCCTAACGGAAGAAGTTTGTTGATTGTTTCAAACGAGGCAGATGGTACCGTTCGGTTCTATCAGCCCGATAAAATATAGTCTCTCTATCCCTTTATTAATTATTATGTTTTAGCCCCGGTTTTATATCGGGGTTTTTGTTTTTAGAATTGTCAACTTTAATAGGCTTTCGCTATTAAGTTGACAACTCTTCTTATATAATTCCTTTATATAAACGAAGAATAAAAAAAGCCTATATTGCGCTACAAAATAAAACTTTAGGGGTGCCTTCAAATAAGTTGGCTGAGAACATACCCATTTTGAGGTTAAAGGTAGAAGGTAAAAAGGTAGAGGGTAATGTCCTTCAGCCCTTAAAACCCTCCAACCATCAACCTCAAATGAACCTGATCCGGATAATGCCGGCGTAGGAAATTAGTTTGTCTGCAAAAATTTGCGTAAAAATGCATACTGCATTTGAAGACTCCTGAAGTTGTACAACAAAATGAAGTCTTTAAGCAATGAATTATATCAATGTATTAACAATAGCCGGCTCTGATAGTGGAGGTGGTGCGGGCATCCAGGCCGATTTAAAAACCTTTTCTGCTTTGGGCTGTTTCGGTACCTCGGTAATTACGGCAGTAACAGCACAAAATACAATGGGAGTGCGGTCGGTGCATGGCATTCCAGCAGAAATGATTAAAGATCAGTTACAGGCAGTATTAGATGATATAGCACCAGTGGCCATTAAAATCGGCATGATCAACCGTGCTGAAGTGGTGCAGGTAATCGAAAAGGAATTAAAAACCTATAATCAATATGTTCCCGTTATTTTAGATCCTGTTATGGTAGCCACCAGCGGCGATCGGTTAATCGAGCCTGATACCGTAACCCAGTTAGTTGAAAAACTATTTCCCTTGGTAACATTGGTTACCCCAAACATAGACGAGGCCATTATCCTGTCAGGACAGGAGATCCATAACCTTGATGATATGATTGCTGCGGGTAGAAAAATTATCGAAAAAGGTGCAAAAGCCGTTTTAATAAAAGGAGGACATTTAATAGGCCCAATCATTTACGATGTTTTTATTTCTGGAAATGAAGCTCCAGTTATATTAGAAAGTGTCTTTATTGCTTCTAAAAATCTACATGGAACAGGTTGTACCCTTTCATCTGCCATAGCCGCCGAAATGGCTAAGGGTAACACGCTACTTATCGCAATAAAAAATGCGAAAAACTACATCAGCCGAGCCTTACAAACTGGTAGTGGAGTAAAAACTGGCAGGGGCAACGGCCCGTTAAACCACTTTTTCGAACCTTTAAAATTAATTATCCAATGAAATTGAGCGAGCAGGCCTGGGAAAGAGTGCAGCCCATTTATGCCAAGATTTTAGCAATGCCTTTTAATACTGAATTAAGTAATGGCACCTTACCTATAGAAAAATTTATTTTTTATCTGGCACAAGATGCCTACTACCTTTTGGAGTTCGGCAGAACCTTAAGCACCATTAGTGGGCGTATGCAAGATGCAGATTTGGTGATGGCCTTTGCCGGGTTTTCTACAGGTGCAATTTTTGCCGAGCGTAGTCTGCATGAAAGTTATTTTGTAGAATTTGGTTTAGCTAACCAAGTGCAGCCCACGCCCTCTACACTTTTGTATACCAATTATATTCTTAGTCAGGCTGCATATGCCAATGTGGAAATTGCAGTAGCAGCTGTTTTACCATGTTTCTGGATTTATAAAGCCGTTGGCGATCATATTTTTGCACAGCAAAATGGCGACCAGAATCCTTACAAAAGATGGATCGATATGTATGCGGGGCTAGAATTTGCTGCTGCGGTAGAAAAAGCAATCGATATTACCGATCAACTGGCAGCGGAGTCAAATGTAAAAACCCAACAAAAAATGTTAGCTGCTTTTGAAATGGCAACACGTTTAGAGTGGATGTTTTGGGATAGCGCATATGAATTGGAAAAATGGAAAATCTAACATTTTAACCCTATAAGGTGTAAATATTTTGATAAAATGTTAAAAACTTGTCGGTATTTCCAATAGATTTAAAGAACTTTGTAATTCAATCTATAATTTAAAACATCATTTTGGAAGAAAGCACGCAAGAACAGGAAATTTTAAGTAAACAAGAAAATAAACCTGTATTAGCACAAAGCTCTCCGAAACAAGTACGATTTGCCATATCTGCCTTTTACTTTATGCAAGGGGTATGCTTTGCAAGTTGGGCCAGTAGGATTCCAACTTTTAAAGCTTCAATGGGTTTAAACGATGCAGAATTAGGCTCCATTCTTTTTGCTTTACCTGCAGGGCAGATTATCACGATGTTTTTTTCAGCAAAACTGACCACTCATTTTGGTAGTAAGAAAATGCTTGTGGCAACTGCTCCGCTTTATGCAATTGCATTAACTTTTTTAGCATTGGCTACTACTGGTTGGCAGTTAGCTGCTTTTTTGGTTTTATTTGGCATCACGGGTAATCTTTGTAACATCGCCTTAAATACACAGGGCGTTGCCGGCGAAAATTATTACGGCAAACCCATTATGAGTTCTTTTCATGGGGCTTGGAGTATTGGTAATTTAACCGGGGCTTTAATTGCCCTGGGGCTGGTTAACCTAAAATTAGGCATGTACACCCATTTTTGGATCATTGCACTGATATCCTTAAGCAATGTTGCGCTTAATGGGAAAAAGTTGCTTAATTATAATAAACCAGATGCCGTGATGGAAAAGGCAAAGTTTTTCACCATGCCTCAAGGTATTTTAGTGTTGCTAGGCGTTATCGCCTTTTGCAGTATGGCCACCGAAGGTACCATGTTCGATTGGAGTGCTATTTATTTCGAAGATGTGGTGAAATTGCCTCATAATAAGGCGATTATTGGTTATGCATCGTTTATGTTTATGATGGCAAGCGGAAGGTTTTTAGGGGTGTTTTTAATTGGTAAATTCGGACGGAAAAACCTCCTGCAGATCAGCGGTGCCATTATATCGATAGGTATGGCGCTTGCCGTAATATTTCCGAATCTAATTGTCGCTATTCTTGGTTTTATGCTTATTGGTCTGGGTGTTTCCAGTATTGTGCCAATGGTGTATAGCATAGCTGGTAACAACAAAAAAGTGCCTGCCGGTAAAGCGATAACCATGGTTTCGAGTATTGGTTATTTTGCCTTTTTGTTTGGTCCGCCATTAATAGGCTATGTTTCTCAACTATCAAGCCTGCGTTATTCTTTTGGGATAATTTCTGTTTTTGGTTTGCTGATTACTTTCCTGATCACAAAAATAAAAGCGATAAACTAATATTAGGGAGCTAACTTACTGTTAAAAATATATTTATCATTTGGAGTGCAGCGCCTGTACGTAACAGAAAGTTCCTTCCCGTTTTACGCTTTGCTGCCTCATACCTCGTTGCTGCAGGGTACGCTCAATATCATTAAGTTAAGCAATTCGGCACAAGCAAAAAATAATTTAACCACAGATAGAAAGGATGCACACAGATATTAAATCCGTGTTTATCTGTGTGCATCTGTGGTTAAAAACGCTTAACTTAATGACATTGGGGTAACGCTTCAACCGGGGCTAGATCGCCACGACAGTATTTCATTTGTCGGGTTGCAAGGTGCACCAACCTTTGTTCCTAAACCCGATTGCAATGAAAAGCCCATAGCGTAGCGAGGACTTGTAATGGAAAGCGGGACTGCTACCCTCCAAGAACCACAGGCCAATCATTTCCTAATTTCAAACAATCATTTTTATTTGGAGTGCGCTACATAAATATCAAAATTTAGTCAGGATAGTCATGAAAATGCTTAGTAATCTACTCTTTCTTCACTAATCCATGTTCTTTTAAGGCGGCAATAGCAAGCTCAATTAACCTTAAATTTTCGTCCTGATGCCCATGCTGTACTTCAACATTAATATATGGAATATTATTTTGCATGGCATAAACCGAAAGCGAGCCATCATTAGAAACAAATTTAGATTGAAGAATTACATTCACATTGGCCTTTTTTAAGCTGCTGAACAACCTAGGTTCGGTTACGTAAACAAGATCATCGCCATCCATCTGGAAGTTGATGTAAACAGAATCAGCAGTGCTGGCTAAATCATAACCTGGTAAATAAGAAGAAATACCAAAACCACCATCAGCATTGTTATGCAAGGTTAAAAAATAACCTGTGGCTTTTGGATCGTAAAAATCGACAATTTGTTTGCCTGCATTAAGTATTGCTTTTTCGACTTCGTTAGAGCTGAAAAAGTCTTTTTTTAACCTTGTTTTTACACCTACCTCGGTATAAATAGCGTTTGGGTCTATACGGTATTGATCATCCATATAGGTGAAATAATAATCTCTTACACCGCCATATTGACTGTCGATGAGCTCGCCACCGCTCCAGCGGATATAATCAAAACCTGCTTTTACACCAGTATCTTCATTATCATGTACAACTAAAAATTTAATGCCATTAGGTTTGTAGCTGTACTTTACCAGCGTGATATCTAAGTTTGAGACCTTAACGAAGTTCGAATCAGTACTCATCGCCGGGAAAACAGGAGGGTGTTGGGCATTAACCAGAAGGGTAGAATAGATCAGGAACAGACTTAGAATGAATTTAAACATAATGCCTAATATACAATGTTGCTGTATAATTTGTTTGAAGACAATATTGTAAAATTATCTGGGCATCAAAATTTCTCAATGCAGCAAGTGGAAAATAAAATGGTTCGTGGGGACACAAATTATGGCAAGGGTATTGGGTTGGCAAAATTGATTGACGACATTCCTTAGGCATAATTTCCGTGCCTCCGCGTTTGCTGTGGCAAAAAAAGAAATGGTTCGTGAGGACACGAACCATGGCGGCGGATTGGGATGCCCGCTTGCGGACAAATTTTCCGTGTTTTCTGTGCTTCCGTGGCTAAAAACAAAATCCAAAAAAAAGCCCCGATTTTGGGATCGGGGCTAAATTGATTGTTAATCTGGATGTTTATTAATGTCCGTGATCTAAATCGTATTCGTTTACATCTTTGTGTTTGTATGGTTCTACCATTAACTCATCGATTGTTTTTCCTTTTTTGTTAAAGCCTAAACGTTCTAACATTCTGTCGAATATTAAATATACCACTGGTACCACAATTAAGGTTAAGAATAAAGAACTGGTTAATCCACCAACAATAACCCAGGCCAAGCCATTTTTCCATTCTGCACCTGCACCGCTTGCCAATGCAATTGGAAGCATACCGAATACCATGGCGATGGTAGTCATTAAAATTGGGCGTAAACGTGCGTGGTTGGCCAATACAAGCGCTTCTTTAGTCTCTTTACCTTCTGCCTTTAAGTGGTTGGTAAAATCGACGAGGATAATTGCATTTTTCGCTACCAGACCCATTAACATAATCAAACCTAAAATGGTAAAGATACCGATTGAGTTATTGGTTAAAGCTAAAGCTAACAATGCTCCGATTACCGCTAAAGGCAGTGAGAACATTACAACCAATGGATAGATAAAACTATCGTAAAGCGCAACCATAATCAGGTAAACCAAAATAATCGAAGCCAATAAAGCAATTCCTAAAGTACCAAAACCTTCGCTCTGATTTTCCTGATCACCCGCCCAGCTATAACTTACGCCAATTGGGGCTTTAAGTTTGCCATTTTTTTGCAGCTCTTCCAGTTTCGCCTGGAACTCAGCAACTACGGTTCCTGTTGGTCTACCGATTGACTGTGCCTTAACTGATACGGAAGTAGATTTATTTAAACGCTCTAACTGACTCGGACCTGAACCTTCTGTAATGGTTGCAAACTGTGATAACTTAATCTGTTTACCATCGCTGTTTACAAAAATCAGGTTACGTACGTCATCAATATTCTGGCGGTTGAAGTTTTGATACTGGATATTGATATCGTACTCGTACTCACCTTTACGGTATTTACCATCGGTGTTACCCGCAAATGCTGTTTGCATGGTAGAACCTACAGTTTGTAAAGTTAAGCCAACAGCCGACATCTTATCGCGATCTACCTGAACGTTAATCTCAGGTGTTCCCTTTTCTACCGATAATTTAATCTCTGTAGCCCCGGGAATAGCGGCAAGCACTTTTTGTGCGCCCTCAGCATACTTCAAAGCACTATCTAAATCAGAACCCATTACCACCAATTGGATTGGTGCGTTTTCTGCAATACCCAAAATACTGATCGGAACGGTTTTAACTTTTGCTCCAATTAATTCTTTAGCCAATGCACGGCTCATTTTGGTTGCGAAAATGTCTGAAGAAACCCCTTTACGCTCATCGCGTTCAACCAGCTTAACATTTATCTCAGATTTGTAGGCTGTAGCCTGTGTACCACCGAAATCACCGGTTGATTGCCCAACCGTAGTAATTAACTGTGTAATTTCTGGTTGTTTATCTAAGAAAGCCTCAGCTTTTTGTGTTAAAAAGTTGGTTTGCTCTAGAGAAGCGTCTTTTGGTAACTCTAACTGTACCAGGAACTCACCTTTATCTGATTTAGGGAAAAATTCCGATCCGATAAAACCACCTACCAGTAAACCGCACGAACTTAAGAACATCACCACAACCATAACTAATGTTAAAGCTTTGTGGTTTAACGACCATGTTAAAATGCTGGTAATCCAAAGGGTAAATTTCTTTAATTGTTTTTCGAACCAAAGAATGAAACGGCCAAATAGGTTTTTACCTTCAATTCGTTCTAACTTACCAAAACGAGAGAAGATAAGAGGTACAATGGTAAATGAAGCTACTAACGAAAGTAACGTTGCAATAATTACCACAATACAGAACTGACGTAAGATGTTCGATACCAAACCCGTACTTACCGCAATCGGGAAGAACACTACCACAATTACGAAAGTAATCGATACTACGGTAAAACCAATCTCTCTTGTTGCGTCAGACGCTGCTCTTACTTTGTTCTTGCCCATCTCCATGTGCCGCTGGATATTTTCCAGTACTACAATCGCATCATCCACCAGGATACCTACCACGAGTGATAGTCCCAATAATGACATTAAGTTTAGGGTAAAGCCGAACAAGCTAATCCCGATAAAGGTAGCAATTAATGAAACCGGAATAGATACCATTACAATTAACGCGTTACGTAAACTGTGCAAGAAGAAAAGCATTACGAAAGCCACCAGGATAACCGCCAGGATTAAATCGTGGATTACCGCATCAGCTGATTCTAAGGTAAAGATTGAACTATCGTTTACAATTCTGATGTCGAGGTTATTGGCCTTGTATTCACCTTTAAGTTTAGCAATAATGGCATGTACACCTTTACTCACTTCTACCGCATTTGCATCGCTTTGTTTAATGATCTGAATGGCGATAGATGCTTTACGATCGATACGTGCCAGTTTTTCAGTTTCTTTTTGCGAATCCTGGACGTCGGCAACGTCACCTAAACGGATCTGTGCCCCATCTTTAGTCGTTGTTAAAACCAGGTTTCTCAACTCTTCCATACTTCTGTATTTACCCGATAAACGGATCAATACATCCTGGTTTTGGGTTTTAACACTTCCTGTAGGGAAATCTAAGTTGGAACTTAAAATTAATTGCTGCACCTGTGGAACTGAAAGGTTGTAGCCTTGTAACTTATCAGCATTTAACGAAACCTGAATTTCGCGTTCCGAACCACCAACTAAGTTAACCTGTGCAATACCGCTTACCCTCGAAATTACCGGGGCAATACGTTTATCAATTAAATCGTAAAAGGTAATATCATCCATATTGGCTGATGCCGACATGGTAATTACCGGTAAATCATCTAAAGAGAATTTACTTAATGACGGCGTTTTTACATCCTCAGGCAGATCAGAAAGAATAGCGTTTACCTTTCTTTGTGCATCATTTAAGGAAATATCGATGTTTGCCGCATCAGTTAAGGTGATGGTAACTGTAGATAAACTCTCAAACGATACAGAGTTGATTTTCTTGATGTTTTCCATCGATGATACCGCATCCTCAATCTTTTTGGTTACGGTATTTTCAACCTCATTTGGTGAAGCACCAGGATAGATGGTCGAAATAGATACTACGTTGTTAGAGAATTTTGGAAGTAATTCATAACCCAACGAAAAGTAACTTAGTAGCCCAAGCAAAGTCAGTGCGGTAAACACCACAATAACCAGCGAAGGCCTTTTTATAGATATGTCTGTTATCTTCATTTTAATTAGTATTGCGTTTTGCGATTGGCGTACCGCGTTTTAAAAGCCGAAAAATCCCTCAAACTTATTTTACAATACTCACCTGAGTACCTTCAGTTAAGTTTATCTGTCCGCTGGTGATTACAGTTTCACCTTCTTTTAAGCCATCAAGAATTTCAACATTATCTCCTAAAATACGACCGGCTACTACATTACGGATTTTAGAAGTGTTGTTAGATTTATCCAATACAAAAACCTGATTGCTACTTACACTACCTACAAAGGAAGTACGTGGAATAAGAATGCTTGGCGCCTGTTTAGGGAACTTGAATATTGCAGTTCCGTACATACCGGCTTTTAAAGTGTTTTTGTGACTATTCTCTACTTCAATTTCAATCGGGAAATTTAATGTTGCATCAGCTTTAGCAGCGATGAAAGTTACTTTTCCGGAGAAATTATCAGTTGGGAAAACCGAAGATTTGATCTCAATCTGATCGCCGATTTTAAGATTGGCAACCTGCGATTCGTTAACGTTTACTTTCAGTTTCAATTTAGAAACATCAACCAATTCGAATAACTGGGTGCCCTGCGTATTTACAAAAGCACCAACTTCGATGTATCTTTTGTTTACGATACCATTGATAGGCGATTTGATGTTTGCATCACTTAATCTTCTTTGTGAAGCCTGTAAGCGAAGTTTTGCATTTTTTGTAGCCAATTTAGCCTGATCTAACTGTTGTTGCGTAACACCACCAGTTGAGAATGAGCTTTGGTATCTGGCCTCATCTCTTACTGCATTCTGGTAAGCTGCTTCAGCAGTTTCTCTGTCTGTATTAATAATTTCTGCATCAACGCGTGCCAAAACCTGACCTTTGCTTACGCGGTCACCTTCATCAACATAAATAGCCGTAACACGACCTGCATTTTCTGATAAGAAGTTAAGTTCTTGTTTAGGGATAAAGTTTCCGTTTGCACTGAAATCTAAATTCACAGCTTTTCTCTCTACCTGAGCAACCCGAACGGCAACAGCGCCACCACCTTTAGCAATGAAAGCAGTTTTTTCTTCGTTCTTCTTTTTATTGTTGCTTAAAACATAAGCTATTGCACCAAGGGCAACAACAACTACGATAATTATGGTAATTACTCTTTTCATTTCTATTGTACTAGCGATTTAATATTCCCGTTTGATTTGATTAATTGTATTTCGGCTATTTTGTAATTCAATAAAGCCTGTGTATAACTGTTCTGTGCCTCCGTAAGTGCATTTTCTGTATCCAGAAGATCGGTTAAAGAAGCTAAGCCATTGTTATAATTGTTTTGTGTGCTTTTGTAGATTTCTTGCGCCAAATCAGCATTTTTACGTTGCGATTTAATGGTGTTGATGTTGTTGCGCAATTGGATTTTTGCATTTTCATAAGCCAGGTTTAACGAGTTTACAGATTCTTTTCTGCTCTCTCTTGCCTTCTTAATATCAACATCTGCCTGGCGGATTTTTGAACGTGTTAAAAAACCGTTGAAAATTGGCACTCTTAAAGTTAAACCAATGGCCGATGCGCCATATCCGATTGCAGCAGCATTAGACTTTAGGAAATCGAAACCATCACTTTGGCTCGAGTAGGTATAATTACCCGTTAAAGCCAATGATGGATAATATTCGGCCACATATGCCTTTCTTTGCAGTGATAAAAGTTTATCCTGATTATCCAAAAGTTTAACCTCTGTTCTGTTTGCCAGATCGATAGAGTCTGTAAATACAGGTAAAGTAGTTACCTCTGTTAATTCGGTAAATGGTAAGCTGATCGGCGTAGAAACCGGCATGCCCATCGAGAATTTTAACTGATTCTCCAATTGGGTAATGGCATTAATCACCTGTTCACGTTGTGTATTCAGATTCGTTAGGTTTACATTGATCCTGTCAACATCGATTTTTCTGGCTAAACCATTTTTAAACTGGTTTGAAACAATTTTTTCTACAATTTTAACATTCTTAATATTAGTATCAATTACGTTTAACTGTTGTCTGTTTACCAAAACCTGGTAGTAATTGTTGGCCACCAGCTCGATAATCTGCTCTTCAGTTAATTTTGAAGTAAGGTTGTAATATTCCTCACTCGATCTCGCAGCCTGTAAGCCAGTAAAAACCTGTTGGTTGAATAATTGTTGCGAAAGCTGAACACCTGCAGTCGAATTCCAGTTCTGACCTAATTTGATCGCCTGTGTCTGTCCTCCGAAATTAGCAACCAGTTGGCCGATAATAGGGTTATAAGTTAAACCAACATTTCCGGTTATTTGAGGCAAGGCCTGTGCCCTAACTTCCTCCACCTTGTATCTTCCGCCTTCAATATCCAATTTCGAGTTTCGAATCTTGGTGTTGTTTTGGAGCGCATAGGTTAGCGCATCTTTTAAGGTAACTTGCTGCTGTGCAAGTACCAGCTGCGGTAAAACCGAGCCGATTAGCAGTATGAGCATTAACCTTACCATTTTTACTCTAAGCATAGTGTATTGTTTTTTGTTTTTGGGTTCTTATCTATTTAAAATTTGTGGCCCGTTTACAATTGGTTTATCATTTTGTTACGGCCACCATATTTTAGTCTGAACATCGTAAACCTCTCACAAATATGGTGGTGAGGTTTTTTTGCTTCAGCGTCATTTTATTCAATGCTTTTTTATCGGGGAAAAGGTCTTTTCCAGTTTCCATAATACACATGGTGCAAAGGCCCATCAAACTTTCCAGATAAAGTTCTGCAACATGCGCAGTATCATCGTGCTCAATTTCTCCCTTTCCTTTTGCCTGGCTAAAAATTTCTGCGAAGAAATCTTTTTCCGAACTTTTAAGCGTTTGTAACTTTCCTTTAATCACATCGTCGTTCAATAAATCAGGAATGCCTTCCGTAATCCTCAACATGTAATATTTTTGGAAGAAAGTGTTCCTCACCTCTATGGTGCTAAAAAGGATGTCTTCCAAAGGCTGATCTGGATTGTATTTCTTTTTGATCAACTCAAAGAAGTCGTTAAATACCCTTTCTATTACTCCTATAATTAAATGCTTTTTATCCGGGAAATAATAATAAAGCGATGGTTTGGAAACGGAAAGATCTTCTGCTATATCGTTCATTGTGGTTTTACCAATACCAAAATGGATAAAGCGTTTTATAGCACCATCAATAATTTGCTCTCTCTTTTTATCGGCTACAATCATTTTACTTTTCTACTTTCTGACTTTTTTAATATTTTAGTCAAAAATAGTGCTAAAAAATGATTTGTCATGGAAGGTTTGTTGAAATTGCGTTAAGCTTACAATTTTATGACACGATTTTGGTTCTCACGCTGTTTATATATCTTTACAAACCAATCCTTTAGAAAACTTGTCAGTATTAATCAACATCTTTATTGTATTGTTTACCATTATAGCAATGGAATGTTTGTCTTGGTTTATACATAAGTATTTATTCCATGGGCCACTATGGTTTATGCATAAAAGCCATCACCAAAAAGCAAAATCATTCTTCGAATGGAACGATCTGTTTGCTGTGCTATTTGCTGCAGTATCCTTGCTGTTAATGTATGCAGATCGAGGTAGTTTAAATTACCGGTTTTTTATTGGTTTAGGGATTACTTTATATGGTCTGATTTACTTTGTGGTACACGATTGGTTTGTGCACAGGCGGTTTAAAACTTTTAAAAGCAACAACACTTATTTGCAAGCCGTGCGGAAAGCGCATAAGGTTCATCATAAGAATAGGGGCAAAGAAAAAGGAAAGGCTTTTGGATTGTTATTTGTGAGAAGAAGTTTGATAAAAAACGACTAAAATATTTTTTTAACTAACTAATTAGTTTTATATTTAAGATTATAAATATAAAGCTAATGAAAAAACTTATTTTTTGCCTGGCGCTATTTTTCGTAGGCTCGCTGCATGCACAAACAATTAAATTCACAGTAGAGGGAGTAGTTCAAAATCCTAAAAATGCAAAATTTGCTTATCTGGTAAGTGATGCGCCTGTTGCAGGAAAAACAGATTTGTTTTTGGTGAGGCCAATTGAAGGTAATCATTTTCAACTATCGGCCACATCCGACCTGGAAGGTAAGCTTTTGCGAGAGGGTTTTATTTTTGTTGATGAGCGTGGAGATATTACCTTGGCTGAAGTAAAAGCCAGGATAAAACAGAAGGTCTGGTTTGTGGGAGGTAGTGCTAATCTTAAAAAAAATTTTCTCGAAGATGTTAAATTGGATATTGAAAACCCATATAATTTGGCAACTGCAAAAATAATTAGTGGCGGAATTTATCTTCAGCAAACCAATGATGCCACAAATGCATTAAAAGAACGAAAGTTTTTAAATTTTATTAAGCAAAATGCCGATTCACCGGTGGCCCTAATGGAGTTGGGTAACTTTGTGCGGTATCTCAATATACCAGGTTTTTTTAAAGAGTTTGATTTCGGTTCGCCTGTAGAATTATACGGCGCCCTTTCGAAGCGGTTACAACAAACAAATGAAGGGAAGGCAATTAAAAAGAAAATTGATGAACCATTAAAAAAATAGGGTCTGCTGATTCTGTTTTATGCTTTACTCATTCTTGGCAGGATGCTTGTTCTTTTTTATTAAACCTATGCCATGAGAAAAATTTACCATGCCTTTGCAATTTTATCACTCGTTGTTATTATTTCCTGCGGCAAAAAGACTGATCAAGAGCGTGCAATTGCACTTGTAAAATCAAATATGCAAACAGTAATCAGGATTTGAATTTTGATGGTTCAAGATTAGATAGTCTTTATAATATTTCTCCTCGGGCTTATGCCGATAGCTTAAAAAAAGGAAATGAATTAGATGTTACCTTGGCGGACTTAGAGAGCCAGATTGAGCATTTGAGCCAGGCAGAGTCCGATAGCGTAGGTTTAGTCAGTGCAAAACTCACCAAAGAAAGATACCGTTTATTGGACGTTGCCAAAACCAAACCGGCTTTTATCGGCTGGAAACTTTCGGGAGTCAGATCAGAAGATGGAAAGTCTGAAGAGTTGAGTTTCAAATTCGATAAGGGGATTACGAAGGTTGTAGAATAAATATTAACTTTAATGATGTATCGAGCTAATTTCAATCGCCTCTCTCATGAAAATACGTTTCGCTGTAATTTTTGCAATGCTAAGTCTAAAAAGCTTTGCTCAAAATGATGCTTCAAAATTTAATTTATCAGGCAAAACCGATTTAAAAGATGGAGAAAAAATTATACTCGAATATCGTGGGAATAAAGATTCTGCATTTGTAAAGGACGGTTCCTTTAAGTTTAGTGGATATTTAAGTGAACCTAGCTTAGCTAGCTTGAAATATGGGGAAACCAATTTACTAGAAGGGCCAAACGCTGTGCGGGTGTTTTTGGAACCCAAAAATTTGCAAATAAGCGCATTTGTTGGCCAGTTTTTTAAAGCGAAGCTTTTAGGGTCGCAAACCCAATCGGATTGGGATAGGGTTAGGCTTAAAGACGAGGCAGATGAAATATGGGACAAAATAGATGTTTTAAATAAAGATATTAAGAAAAAGGGGAGCTCTGATTCGCTGAAAGCAAATCTTGGTTTAAACTATGCAGAAAGATCAAGGCTATTTAAAGTAGTAGAAAAAAATAGTTTAGCTTTTATCAGAAACAATCCAAATTCTTACTTAAGCCCATATTTGTTAAGTTCTTTAAGCAGATCTTTACCTAAAGATTCTGTTCAGTTTTATTATCGGAGTTTTTCAGGGCCAGTGTTAAATAGCGCATGGGGAAGGTTCATTTATAAAGAACTAGATCATGAAGAAACAAGTAAAATAGGGCAACCAGCTCCCGGTTTTTCTGCGAAGCTGGCCAATGGAAAAACGATCAGCCTTGCCGAATTTAAGTCTAAAAAATATGTATTGTTAGATTTTTGGGGAACCTGGTGTGTGCATTGCAGAGCACTGAGTCCCGATATGATTAAAATGTACAAAAAATATGAAAGTAAAGGACTGGAAATTGTAAGTATTGCCACTGACGATGATCGTAAACTTTGGCAAAAAGCAATTGTGGATGACCGGACTGGTTTATGGAAACATATTTTGTTAATGGATGCAAGCAAAAGTGCCAAAGGTGATAATTTGGTGGTGCAATACAGTGTTCCGGCTTATCCAACATTCATTTTAATAGATAAAGAAGGCAAAATTGCTGGTCGCTATGACGGTGAGGGGAATGATTTTCATGTTAACTTAAAAAATAAATTAGCAGAAATCTTTGAATAGTAGGGTGTACAGCTAATCAATTATTAATATAAAGTCTTTTTATTTTACTTTTGCAGCATAACACAAAATCAAGATGCTACAAATCCAGGAAAATGTTTCGTTAAAACCATATAATTCGTTTGGTATCGATGTTAAGGCAAGTTATTTTGTCGAGATATTTTCTGAAGCAGATTTGACCAGGTTGTTTAAAAACGAGATCGTAAAATCTCAAAAGCTCTTGGTTATTGGTGGGGGAAGTAATGTGTTATTTACTCAGGATTATAAGGGATTGGTTGTTAAAATCAGTATCAAAGGCATTCAATCCGAAATGATTGATGATAGAGTGTTGGTAACAGCCGGGGCTGGTGAAGTATGGAACGATTTTGTAAACTACTGTGTTGGACATCATTTTGCTGGTGTAGAAAATTTAAGCCTGATTCCTGGTACTGTGGGTGCATCGCCAATTCAGAATATTGGTGCTTATGGAGTAGAGCTTAAAGATGTTTTCGAAAGCTGCAGCGCTTTTGAGATCAGAACCGGGAAAATTAAAACTTTTACTTATGATGATTGCCATTTCGGTTACCGCGAAAGTATTTTCAAAGGTGAATTGAAGGGCCAGTATATTATTACATCCGTTACTTTCCGTTTATCGGCGGAAGCGAAAATTAATACTTCCTATGGTGCAATTGAAACCGAGCTGCTGAACAGGGGTATCGAAAAGCCGGATATTGCTGATGTTTCTGCCGCTGTATCGCATATCCGCGTAAGTAAACTGCCCGATCCGTCTACTATTGGCAACGCAGGTAGTTTCTTTAAAAATCCGGTGATCGAAAAATATGAATTTGCTGATATTGTGGCGAAACACCCCGATGTGGTACATTATCCTACAGCTGATGATAAAATTAAATTGGCGGCTGGCTGGTTAATTGAGCAATGTGGCTGGAAGGGTAAAGTGGTTGGCCAAACAGGTACCTGGAAGAACCAGGCTTTGGTTTTAGTTAACCATGGACATGCGACTGGCACAGAAGTGTATCATTTTTCTGAACAGATTATAGACAGTGTAAAGTCTACTTTTGGAGTCACTTTAGAAAGAGAAGTAAATATTCTGTGACGAAAGCTTGCCATTATGTAGTTGCACGCTTTTAACACCATGCCAGAAAATTTTGGTACTAAGTTTGTTTAGGTTTAAGCGAACAAATAATAATTCATTTGTTTTTTTATCTACCTAAAGCTAAATATCATGACAAAATTTGAATTCAATCATCTGGTTAATCATCACTCGGTATCGCTTAGATCTTATGCTTTAAATTTCACTAAAGACGCAGAAGACGCAAATGATTTGGTTCAGGATACCATGCTGAAAGCAATCACTTATTACAATAAGTTTAAAGAAGGTACGAATTTAAAAGGTTGGTTGTTTACCATCATGAAAAATACTTTCATTAACAACTATCGCCGACTGGTGAAAACAAATACTTTAATTACGCAGAGCGAAGATATATCTTCTGCAAATCTTTCATATAGTGCAACTAAAAATCAGGCGGAGAGTAAATTTGTGTTAGGCGATATAGATAAAGCCCTTTCACAATTACCTGAAGAGTATTATGTGCCTTTTATCCGTTATTTTGAAGGATATAAGTACCACGAAATTGCGGATATGTTAGCTATTCCGATAGGAACAGTAAAGACGCGTATCCACGTAGCAAGAGGTATTCTTAAAAAATATTTAAAAACTTATTCTAAAGAAATTGCCACTTCAGAAGTGGCTTAAGGTACATCCATCGAAAAACTAGAGGCTCAGATTTATCTGGGCCTTTTTTGTTTTCACTCCAACAAGAGAAACATCATCTTGATCCGATAGCTATCGGATGAAGCACAGTCCCTAACTTTCGAGAGAAAGATCCGTCCTGATAGATTTTGCTTCGCAGAGCCTTCGGGTTCTCGACTGCGTTGCACTCGGCTCGAAATGACGGTCTAGAAAATGTTTTATACTTTTAAATCTTTCTGTTATACGATAAATTGAAACTCAGGGTGACGATTGGACTCAAAAAAGGACATTTCAGAAATGTGGTAAAAAGCAAAAGGCCTGAAAATTCAGGCCTTTTTGCTTATCATATATTTGGTTAGTTGATTCTTATTTTTTCTTTCAACAATTCGCCTTCTCTCTTATTTCGAAACAAATGCAAACTCCGAACGATTATGTGTTTTGAAGCTTTATTGCAGTATTTTTGTTTTGTGGTTATAAAGATAAGGGAAATTTTAAATTTGTCAAGCTTTTTTTAACTTTTTTTTTATTTCTTTTGCTACCACTTGCCCAGAGATGATTGCAGGTGGTACACCAGGCCCCGGAACGGTTAATTGTCCGGTGTATAAAAAATTTGTTACCTTACTTTTCATCTTAGGTTTTAAAAAAGCCGTCTGTTTCAAAGTGTTTGCTAATCCATACGCATTTCCTTTAAAGGCATGGTAATCTTCCACAAAATCATTCATGGCATAACTGCGTTTAAACAAAATGTTACCGCTAATATCGTTTCCGGTTAAATCTTTAAAGCGTTCCATCAATAAATTAAAGTATTCCTCCCTTTTACTTTCGCTATCTGCTAAATCAGGTGCTACCGGAATTAAAAAGAAAAGATTCTCGCAACCCTCTGGTGCTACGGCTGGATCAGTAATCGAAGGACAGCATGCATAAAACAGCGGTTTTGACGGCCATTGTGGATTGGTGTAGATTTCTTCGGCATGTTGATCGAAATCCTCGTCAAAGAATAAGTTGTGGTGTAATATATTGTCTAGTTTTTTATTTAATCCGATATAAAACAAAAGGCAGGAGGGGGCCATGGTTCTTTCATTCCAATATTTTTCGCTGTAATTACGGTAAGGTTCATCAAAAAGGTGCTGATCAATATGTTGATAATCGGCATTGCCTACCACAAAATCACTTTTAAAGTTGCCCTTGTCGGTAATTACGTATTCTGCCAGGTTGTTTTTTACTTCAATTTTGGTTACCTCGGTATTGAAAATAAAATTTACACCCTCACTTTCGGCTATTTGTTGCATAGCAGTCACAATTTTATGCATGCCACCCATTGGGTACCAGGTGCCTAAAACGAGATCGGCATAGTTCATTAAACTGTATAGAGCAGGCGTGTTTTGTGGCGTGGCTCCTAAAAACAAAACGGGGAATTCTAAAAGTTTCCTCAAACGCTCATTCTTGAATAACCGGTAAACATGTTTCCGCATATTGCCCAAAAGCTGCAATTTAATTCCGCTAACCGCCAATCTGGGATCGAAATATTCCATCACACTGTGCGAAGGCTTAAAAACATACTCATTCATGCCTACATCGTACTTGTACTTCGCCTGATCTAGAAAATGTTTTAGGTTTTTGCTGCTTCCTGGCTCTAGCTTTTCAAATAAAGCATATAAATCAGCTAATGTTGCAGGAACATCAATAGTGTCCTGTTTGCCAAAATAAATACGGTAAGATGGATTTAATCTTTTTAGCTCGTAAAAATCGGAAGCGGTTTTATTAAAGATATTGTAATAGTTTTCAAAAACATCCGGCATCCAGTACCAGCTGGGGCCCATATCGAAAAGAAATCCGTCTTTTTGCCAGGTTCTGGCCCTGCCACCGGCCATCTGGTTTTTTTCGATCACCGTAACATCACAACCATACTTAGCCAATAAAGCTGCAGCAGCCAAACCTGCAAAGCCAGCACCGATAATGATAACTGTGGGTTTTTTCTCCATGGTGTAAATAAAGGAATTTTATTGTGTTTTGTTTTTGTTATTCTAATTATTCTGAATATCGTGAAGAATCTTTAAAGCGTATAGGTAATTAATAAAGCATATGTTTTACCATTAAGGAGTTAAGGGCGTTAAGCGGGATTATCTTAATGTCCTTAATGTTTAACAGTGAATATCTGCAAAGAGAACTCTTGATAGATTTCTTACCTTTGTCCAAACTCATGATCAAACTACGCATTATACTTTTTCTGCTGGTTGCAGCAAGCAATATTACTTACGCCCAGTTATCTACCCAAGAAATTGCGATATTAAAAACTAATATGGTTAAAGCGGTAGAAAATTCAAAGCTAACCGACTCATTATTTACCAAACTGAACAAGCTGGCCAATAAAACCGCCTTAATTACTGGCTACACCGGAACATTAGAAGCGCTTAAGGCCAAGCACTCATGGAATCCATACAACAAGATCAAGTATGTGGGCCAGTCGCTTAAAACCATGCAAAAAGCAATTGATATGGATAATGAGAACATGGAGATTCGCTTCATGCGGTTTTCTATTGAGTTTTATACGCCTTCTTTTCTCGGCTTTAGTAAAGATCTAGTTCAGGATAAAAAAGAGATCCTTAAACATTATCAAAATGAAAATTTTGGCCTAGCCGATCGCGAACTGGTTAAAAACGTAGCCAAATTTATGATCGACAGTAAAAAATGTACGCCAGCTGAAGTTAAAATTTTGACAAAACACCTTTAGAATGAATTATACTTATCTACTTATCAATCTTGCTGTAATCTTCTTTCCCCTGGTTTTATCATTCGATAAAAAGGTTCATTTTTTTAGCAAATGGAAGTTTGTATTCCCGTCAATATTGATTACAGGCCTGGTGTTTTTAATTTGGGATATCCTGTTTACTAAGCTTAATGTGTGGTCTTTTAATGCCGATTACCTTATTGGGTTAAATCTTTTGGGGCTACCTTTAGAAGAAATTTTATTCTTCTTAACGGTTCCTTATGCCTGTGTGTTTATTTACGAATGTTTAAATGCCTATTTCCCAAAAAATGACCTGCAAAAGTATAGTCTTGCAATTAGTAATTTATTCCTAGGGCTTTGTGTGGCCATTTTGTTTTTTGGTTATAACAGGTGGTATACGCTGATCAATTTTGGCTTTTTATTTATGGTGCTGGCCTATGTAGAATATGTAAATGTCGATTTTAGGTTTATGTACAAGTTCTATAGAACTTATCTGGTTTCGCTTATCCCATTTTATATTGTTAATGGATTTTTAACTGCTATACCTGTGGTGATGTATAACGATAAGCAAAACCTAGGTTTTAGAGTGGGTACTATCCCTTTCGAAGATCATTTTTATTTAATGGGGCTGTTGTTGATGAATATCTACCTGTATGAAGTTTTTAAAAGCAGAGTCTCGAAGAAAGAAGGCTTAAGATTGGAAAATTAAAAAAAATATTTCTTAAAAAAATTCATCCTGGGCATAGACGAAGAGTAGTCTTTTATTAGAAAATGAACGTGCAGCAGTTTTTGGCGGTTTGCAATCCCGCCATTGGCTATAGTCCCGATGAAACCTGTGAAACAAGCAAGCACACCATAAAAAGCAAAAAATAGTGCTTAAAATCGGGAGCTGCCGCTATTGTCGGGTTTAAGAACAAAGATTGGTGCACCCTGCAATTCCAAAAATGAAATGCTATCGTGGCCAACTAGCCCCGGTTGAAGCGTTACCCTGCAGCAACGAGGTACGAGGCGGCGAAGCGTAAAAGTGGAAAACGGGAGGAAACTTAGTGCTTTGTACAAGCCTTGCGCTTCAAATGAGCATAATAAATTAAATACCCGGATATCGTCTTCGACTCCGCTCAGACTGACAAAGGCTCCTTTAAATAAGATGTCATCCTGAGCGTAGTCGAAGGATAATCTTTTTTAATTATCTTCAACCCGAAATTAATTTAAATGGATTTACCTAGCTATACCAAGCAGCAACTCGCTTTACGAAACGGACAGGACAAACCTCAAATATGGGTGGCATATAAAGGTTTGATCTACGATATGACCGATAGTAGGCTGTGGCGGAACGGTAAACATTATGAGCACTGGGCCGGACAGGATTTGACCGACGAACTGCCTGATGCACCCCATACCGAAGCTGTTTTTGAGAAATTTATGCCGATAGCCATACTAGCTACACCAAATTGATTTTGCTAAGCGTAGATGGTTTGGTATAAAGATTTACTTAATAAAAAAGCCGTAGATTTAAAAGAAATTAATCTTTAAATCTACGGCTAAAGTTTATTTAATTACAACTGGCAACTGAAAATTGCCTGCTGTTAACTGAAAACTTATTAAACTTCTATAGTAAAAGCACTTAAGCTTACAAATTCCTGAATCCTTGCTGCAACTTCTTCATCGGTTAAATTTAATAACCTTTCCGTTCCAAATTTCTCTACACAGAAAGAGGCCAGTGCAGAGCCATAAATGATCGCGTTTTTCATGTTATTGAAGTTAATTGTACCCACTTTAGCCAAATAACCGATAAAACCTCCTGCGAAAGTATCACCGGCACCGGTTGGATCAAATACTTCTGCCAAAGGCAAAGCCGGAGCGGAGAAAATCTGATCTTCATGGAATAACAATGCACCATGCTCACCTTTTTTAATGATCAGATATTTTGGCCCCATCGCAAGGATTTTTTTAGCAGCTTTAACCAATGAGTATTCGCCCGATAACTGACGCGCTTCGGCATCATTAATGGTTAATACATCTACCATTTTAATGGTTTCCAATAAATCATCCATCATAATATCCATCCAGAAATTCATGGTGTCCATTACGATTAATTTCGGGCGGTTTTTAAGGCGTTTAATTACCGTTTGCTGCACCTGTGGAGTTAGGTTTCCTAACATCAGGTATTCGCAGTCTTGATAGCTCTCTGGGATAATCGGATCGAAATTTTCCAGTACATTCAATTCCGTAATTAAAGTATCACGGCTATTCATGTCGTTATGGTATTTTCCTGACCAAAAAAATGATTTTTCACCTGCTTTAATCTGTAATCCTTCGGTGTCAATGCCGTGTGCGGTGAAGATATCAATTTCTGATTGATGAAAATCATCACCCACTACTGCTACAATTTTTGCTTCATTATAAAAGTAGGAAGCCGCTAAACTTGCGTAAGTTGCTGCTCCACCTACAATTTTATCTGTTTTTCCGAAAGGAGTTTCAATAGCATCAAAAGCTACAGTACCTATGATTATCAGGCTCATATCTATGTGTTAATTTTTTTTTAAAATTTTTCACTGCAAATATTGCATAAATAATTTAAAAGCCCTAATATTGCATTCCCAAAACGAACAAGGGTATGTGTGCTGTAAAGTGCAAAGAACGTCGTTTTAGGAAATGACCAGTACTCCTTCTTAGCTCAGCTGGTTAGAGTCCCGATGCATCGGGATTAATCAGAGGGTAAGAAAAGATCAGAGGATTTTGATCGGTATTAATGAAAACACAACCAGAATAAATAAATATTCCTTCTTAGCTCAGCTGGTTAGAGCATCTGACTGTTAATCAGAGGGTCGCTGGTTCGAGCCCAGCAGAGGGAGCAATTTCAAAGAATAAGCCTTACCACGTGTGGTAGGGCTTTCTTGTTTTAATATTTTTATGTTTTACTTATATATTTTATATTCCAGTTCTTCTGATAAGTACTATGTTGGCTATACAGAAGATGCCGAAAAACGACTATATGAGCATAACAATAGCGAAAGAACGACCTATACCTCAAAACACCGCCCATGGATTTTGAAGAAATCTATTGCTTTAGGCGAGAATCGTGGTTTCGCTATGAGGATTGAGAAAACGGTTAAAAAGGCAAAGAGCCGATTACTAATTGAAAAAATTATTTTGGAAATTAATGATTTAAATGAATTAGCTCAGCTGGTTAGAGTCCCGATGCATCGGGATTAATCAGAGGGTCGCTGGTTCGAGCCCAGCAGAGGGAGCCAAAACCCACAACGAAAGTTGTGGGTTTTTTGCGTTTAGCGCTGGGCGAGAAGTTTATCCTGAGCGCAGGGAGTCCAGCAGAGGGAGCAATTTCAAAGAATAAGCCTTGCCATGTCTGGTAGTGCTTTTTTGGTTTAATATTTTTTATGTTTTACTTATATATTTTATATTCCAGTTCTTCTGATAAGTACTATGTTGGCTATACAGAAGATGCCGAGAAGCGACTATATGAGCATAACAATAGCGAAAGAAAGACCTATACTTCAAAACACCATCCATGGATTTTGAAGAAATCTATTGCTTTAGGAAAGAATCGCGGTTTCGCTATGAAGGTTGAGAAAGCGGTTAAAAAGACAAAGAGCCGAATAATAATTGAAAAAATTCTTTTAGAAATTAATGATTTGAGTGAATTAGCTCAGCTGGTTAGAGTCCAGATGTGTCGGGATTAATCAGAGGGTCGCTGGGGAGTAAGATCCCGATTCGTCGTGAAGCCCAGCAGAGGGAGCCAAAACCCACAAAGAAAGTTGTGGGTTTTGGCGTTTAGTGGTTAGGTGAAGTTATACTGAATGCAGTAAAGCCTTTAATTGTTATATTTTAATTTCAGTTTTAAATACTACCGTAGCATCACCTTTTATCTTAATTAGCGAGGGTTGGCCATTTTCAATTCCGACACTAACGCTTATCATTCCGAGCCTGTTTATCTTTTCTCCTTGTTTGCCATTAAATTCGAAAAGATTATCTTTAAAATCAACAATTTTATTTTGTATGAGGTATCCGCCTAAAGGTCCATTTGCATTACCTGTAACCGGATCTTCATTTATTCCGATTGCAGGGGCAAACATTCTTCCGTATGTTAATACGTCATCATCATCCGAGTCAAATGTAAATACAAAATAGCCATTGCAATTAATCTGTTTACTTAGGTCAATCAAACTATTGTAATCAGGGGTAAGGTTGTTCAGTTTTTCTCTGCTTTTTATCCCAATCATCACTTTCGAATGTCCTGTAGAAGCAATCTGGATCGGGCATCTTTCATCAATATCGTTATAATGAAGTCCTAGTGCTGATAATATTTGTTGAGTGGTAGCGGTATCGAATATTGGGCTGAGTTCAAATTTACCCTGGGTCATTATTATCTGATAGTCCCCGTTTTTCTTAATGATCTCAAAAGGCAGTATGCCAACCTTAGTTTTGTATTTCAAAATACAAGAGTCTAAACTGTATTCAATGGCTTTTGCATACATCGCAGCAATTGTGGCGTGGCCACAAATGGGAACTTCTGATGTTGGTGTAAAATACCTGATTAAGCCATCAGCATTATTATCGTCGGGAGAAAAAAGAAAGGCGGTTTCAGAATTGTTTAATTCTTTGGCAATCTGTTGCATTTGAGTGTCGGTCAGCCCGTCGGCATTCACCACTACGCCAGCTGGATTTCCGCTAAATCTCTCCTTTGTAAAAGCGTCTATCTGGTATATTTTATACGTTTTCATAGTGTTTCGGGTTCGTTAAGGGGACTTTCTTCTCTTTTTGAGTATACTGATCAAATATATTCAATTTTATAAACGGGATCCTGATACTTTAATAGATTATGACGGATAAAACCAAACTTATGACGATCTGTTGAAGAAAGGCCTATTAAAAAAAGTCATAAAAATTTGCGTAGTTAAATGACTACATGTATATTTGTAGTCAAATAGCTACATAATGAATTTAAGAAGAGATGTATTTCAGGCCATTGCCGACCCTACAAGAAGGGCTATACTGCTGCTGGTTGCTTCGCAGTCTATGACGGCTGGTGCAATAGCCACCAATTTCGACACCGCAAGGCCAACTGTTTCAAAACACTTGCAGATCCTTACCGAGTGCGAGTTGTTGGAGCAAAAACAAAATGGCAGAGAAATTCATTACCACACTAACGCGAAAAAAATGAAAGAAATTGCCGATTTTATTGAGCCGTTCCGCAAAATGTGGGATGACAGATTTAATAAACTGGAAAATATTATGAAAAACTATAAACCAAGCAAATAGCATAACATGGAGCAGAAAACAAAAATCGATGCCGAAAATGGCAAACAGGAAATGATCATTACCAGAGAATTTGATCTGCCTGTAGCATTGCTTTTTAAGGCTTATGTTGAACCTGAAATTATAGCACAATGGATGGGAACAAAAGTATTGAAACTTGAAAACAAAAAGTATGGCAGTTACCAGTTCGAAACGGCTGATGCTAAAGGGAACCTAGCGTTTGTAGCCACCGGAGTTATACACGAGTTTGTGCCTGATGAAAAAATAACGCGAACATTCGAAATGGAGAACACGCCTTTTGGCGTTCAGCTTGAGTTTTTAAAGTTTGATAAACTAACCGATGATCGTAGTAAACTTACTATGCATGTAGTTTATAAATCAGTAGCATTAAGGGATCAAATACTTGCCTTGCCTTTTGCTCAGGGTATTAATATGGCGCACAACCGTTTACAAAACATTGTAAATCAATTAAAATAATACATTATGACAAAGAGAAACAAAATTATCTATTGGATTGCCACCATTTGGCTGTCGCTAGGTATGTTATCAACAGGAGTAGTACAGTTGATAAAAATGAAAGAAGAAGTGGCGTTGTTTACGCAGTTGGGTTATCCACTTTATTTTCTGACTATATTAGGAATTTGGAAAATTTTAGGTGTGGTTGCTGTGTTAATTCCTAAATTTACTTTGTTGAAAGAATGGGCTTATGCAGGTTTTTTCTTTGCCATGTCTGGTGCTGTTTTCTCACATATTGCTATTGGCGATACCAGTACTTCGGCATATTTCGGGCCAATATTGCTACTTGTGTTAACTGTAGTGTCGTGGTATTTTAGGCCTGCGGATAGAAAAATTAGCTCAGTTAACTAAAATAACTTAAACCATAAAAGAAGGAACAGGGCAAAGGAACAAACAAATTCTACTGATATGAAAACGAACCCAAAAGTTGATTTTTATTTTAACAAAGCGAAAAAGTGGCAGGAAGAACTGTTGCTGCTGCGGGCAATTGCCCTAGATTGTGGACTTACCGAAGAATTAAAATGGGGTGTGCCTTGCTATACCTTGCACAACAGCAACGTCGTTTTAATACATGATTTTAAAGAATACTGCGCATTTTTATTTTTTGAAGGCGTTTTATTAAATGATGCCGCTGGGATCTTGATCCAGCAAACGAAGAATGTACAAGTGGGCAGGCAGGCACGCTTTACCAATGCCCTCGAAATAGTGGAGCTTAAAGCTATTTTGAAGACTTATATTTATGAAGCCATTGAGGTAGAAAAAGCTGGTTTGAAAGTAGATTTGAAAAAGACTACGGAGTATACCGTTCCGGTTGAGTTTCAGCATAAATTAGATCACATTCCAGATTTAAAAGCGGCATTCGAAGCCTTAACGCCCGGCCGTCAAAGAGCTTATCTGCTTCATTTTGCGGCACCCAAGCAAGCTAAAACCCGTGAGGCAAGAGTAGAGAAATTTATACCGCAGATATTAAGTGGCAAAGGATTGAATGACTAATCGTTCCTATTTTGTGGTGTTGGATGTTATCATTTGAGATGTACGTAAATAACCATTGGGTTGTCGAAAGATCTTTTAGTGTAGTGTAAAGGCGTTGTGCTCCAGGTAGAGATAATGTTTTCTGAATTAGGAAATGAATGGCTTGTAGTTCTTGGCGGTTTTCAGTCCCGCCATTCGCTATAGCTCCGATAGAAGACCTGTGAAACAAGCAAGCACACCAAAATATAACATAAATCGGTGCTTAATCGGAGGCTGTCGCTGCTGTCGGGTTTAGGGACAAGGGTTTCTGCACCTTGCAACCCCGAAAATGAAAAGCTGTCTTAGCCATTTAGCCCCGGTTAAAGCGTTACCCTGCAGCAACGAGGTACGAGGAAGCGAAGCGTAAAACGGGAAGAAACTTAATGCTTTGTTCAGGCACTGCGCTCCAAGCCTATTTAGTAAAAAAAGCGGTGCTGAGGGACGGGATAAACCTTATACTTGATTAGGATAGAATTATAGACGACAGGATTTTTAACCAAAAATAAAACTGATGAGTAAAATAAATAACAATAAAAAAGAGTTATCGGTAGCGCAGACGGAAGAACTCCTTCATATATTAAAAGCCCGTTTCGAGAAGAATATGAATCGGCATAAAGGACTGGAATGGGCTAAGGTACAGGCGAAGTTGGAAGCAAATCCCGAAAAACTATGGGTGCTTGATGAAATGGAGGTAACTGGTGGCGAACCCGATGTTGTTGATTATGATAAAGAAACAGGCGAATATATTTTTTACGATTGTTCGGCAGAAAGTCCCAAAGGCCGTAGAAGTATTTGTTATGATTTGGAAGGGCTGGAATCGAGAAAAGAGCATCAACCGGAAAATAATGCTGTTGATATGGCTGCTGCGATGGGGGTAGAACTTTTAACAGAAGAACAATACCACTTTTTGCAGCAATTCGGAAAATTCGATACCAAAACGTCTAGTTGGATTGTTACTCCTCCCGAAATTAGAAAATTGGGCGGTGCCCTTTTCGGTGATCGCCGCTACGACCATGTATTTGTTTACCATAACGGTGCACAATCGTATTATGCTGCAAGAGCATTTCGTGGTTTGTTAAAAGTGTAAACTGATGATATATAGGTTCATTAGTTCATTTGTTATTGGTTTATTAGTTAGCAGGAGGAAGAAATTTGTTCTGTGGTTAATTGTTCAAATCGGTTAATCGACTTTGGACTCCCGACTAAGGACTTCGGACTAATCAAAACTTCATTAAATCTTCATCTTTCGTTTTCATCTTTGGATTTTCTATTCTTCATTATATTCCGGCCTGAAATATTGGTTGTTAAGGAATTGTTTTCTTATTGTATTATTCTGATTTTCATATTGTTAACCTAATGTTAAACTTAATTTAGTGTTAATATTTAATTAACATGAGGACTGTTGTTTTGCATAAAAATAAAACAACAGAAAATGAAATCACGTATACTATCCCTAGTAAGTATGCTGCTGCTCTTGGTCACATTTGCTCAGGCACAGGTTACAACATCTAGTATTAATGGAAAGATTAAGGATAATAAGGGTATCATCCCAGGGGCAACCATTGTGATGATGCACGTTCCAACAGGTACTGTATCTAAAGGTTCGTCAAATGAGAACGGACTTTACCGCATTGGCAACTTAAACCCAGGCGGGCCATACAAAATTACCGTAACCTTTGTGGGTTATAGCCCTGTAGTAAAAGAGAATATTTATTTAACCTTAGGTTCGGATGTAAGGCTCGATCTTGATCTTCAGGAGCAAGGTAATCAATTGGCCGAAGTAAGTGTTAAAGGCCAAAAAGGCGGAACAAAATCTGGTGCAGGTACCAGTATCGGCGAAGGGCAGATCAAAACGCTGCCAACCATGAACCGCAGCCTGCAGGATGTAACAAGGGTTACTCCTCAAGGCAGTAAAGATAATACCTTTGGAGGAACAAACTTTAGATACAACAACGTGACTATTGATGGTGCAATTAATAACGATGCCATTGGTTTTAGTCCTTCATTAGGTGGGCAAAGTGGAAGCTCGGGTATGCCTGGAAGCAGTACACGTACCAATCCGGTTTCGTTAGATGCCATTCAGGATGTTACCGTTTTACTTTCTCCTTACGATGTTAAAGTGGGTAACTTTTTAGGTGGCAGTATTAATGCTGTTACTCGTGGTGGTACCAATGAGGTAGTTGGATCGGTTTACGGTTATGGCCGTAATGCTTCATTGATCGGTAGAAATAAAATCGGCGATAACAGCAAAGAGCCATCCGCTTTTCACGATTACCAGACTGGTTTCCGCGTAGGTTTCCCGATTATAAAAGATAAATTGTTCTTCTTTACCAACGAAGAGATTACCCGCCGTCAGGATCCGGTAATTTTAGGTGCAGGATCGTCTGACATGAAATTGCTTACTTTAACTGAGGCACAGCAGATCGCTGATCGCATGAAAACAGCTTATGGTGTTGATGCAGGTTCGTTTGGCGATTACAACATCTATTCGCAGTCTAACAAGTTCTTTAACCGTTTAGATTGGAACATCAGCGAAAGTACCCAGTTAACCATCAGAAATAATACCATCATTTCGAAAGCCACAAACTTAGAAAGAGATCAGTCTAACTTCAGGTTTGGTGGTATCGATTTTAAACAGAACAACAACCAATCTTCTACAGTTGCCGATCTTAAAACCCGTTTCGGAAATTCAGCAACCAACAACTTAATCGTTGGTTATTCTACCGTTCACGATTACCGTGATCCACTTTCTAATCCGGCTTTGCCACAGATCGAGATTGCTTCGAAAGGTGGAACATTATTTTTAGGTACCGACCGTGAGGCCAGTATCTTCAATATGAAACAGAATACTTTCGAATTTACCGATAACTATACTTACAGCTCGGGTATTCATACATTTACTGTTGGTACGCACAACGAGTTTTATAAAATCAACTATGGTTTTGTAAACTCATGGAATGGCCGTGTAGCTTATAGTAGTATTGCCGATTTCCTGGCTAATCAGCCGAACAGGGTACGTACCAGCTATAACTATGATGATAACAGTCGCGATAACATTATTGCCAACCCAACTGCAGAATTTAATGTTAACATGTACAGTGTTTATGGTCAGGATGAAATCAGAATTGGCGACCGTTTTAAATTAACACCTGGATTACGTTTTGATATGGCTGATTTACCTAATATGCCATCATTGAGTTCGAAAACAACCAATTCTCCGGTTGATGCAAATTACGGTACAACCTATACTTATACCCAACCATCATCAATTACCGGAAAATTTCTGAATAAGATCCAAATTTCTCCACGTATTGGCTTTAATTTCGATGTATTGGGTAACCAGAGTTTGGTCATGCGCGGTGGTACAGGTTTGTTTACCAGTCGTGTTCCTTTTGCCTGGATTGGTTATGCTTATTACAATAATGGTGTAAATTATGGTGCTTTCGATAAATCGTATGTTTATGCCAATGCTGATCCCACCAAAATCGTAAAGCCCGCAGCAGGTTCAGATCCGATTAAAGATGCTTTAACGGGTAATGGCGAAGCAGGTTATGTAACCAACCAAGGCGTTAATGTTAAAGATGCTAAAGGTGCAACACAGGTAGATTTGGTGGATAACAACTTTAAAATGCCAAAAGCATGGAGAAGTAATTTAGCCTTCGATTATAAAACAGATGATCAGTGGAAATTTACAGTAGAGGGAATCTTTAGCCAGGTGATTAAAGATGTGCAGTTTCAGCAGATCAACTATGTAGATAACCCTACTTATATGGTTTATGATACGCAGAAACAACAGCCAATTTACTCAGGTACAAAAATTAACCCATTGTACACTAATGCATACTTATTATCGAACACTGATAAAGGATATAAATACAGTTTAACTGCGCAGGTAAGTAAATCACTTCCTATGGGTTTAGATATGATGGTGGCTTATACCTACGGACGATCAAAAGATATTGCCAATGGTATCCGTAATTCAATGGAGTCTAACTGGCAGTTAAACCAGGCGCTTAACCCAAATAACCCAGGCTTGGCTTATTCTAACTTCGATATCCGTAACAGGATTATTTCGACCATTAATTACAGGTTAGATTGGGCTAAAAACGGCAAATATGTATCTAACTTCTCGCTATTCTTCAGCGGCCAGTCAGGCTCGCCGTATTCATTGGGTTTAGTGAACACAAGAATCAACGGAACAGGACAAACTGTAAGCTTGTTATATGTGCCAACAGCTGACGAAGCATCTAAATTTTTTACTGCCGATATACCAGCAACATCTACAACACCGCTTATTACAGCAGCACAACAAAGAGCCGATTTTAATGCCTACGTTGATGGCGATAAGTACCTAAGTACCCGTCGTGGCAATTTCACTGAGCGTAACGGTGCACGCACCCCTTGGAATGTTCAGGCTGATTTCCGCTTCTCTCAGGATATTCAGGTTGCAAAAGGAAAGCATCCACATGTACTTACTTTAACTTACGATATTATTAACCTGACCAATTTGGTAAATAAAGATTGGGGAATTCAATATTTTTCTCCTAATACTTATAACTCAATGGCAAGTGTAGGTATTAAAGTGGCAACAGCAGGCACACCGACAGCATATCCGGTGTATACCTTTGCACAGAAAGATGTAACCTCGTATTCAAAAGATTTCTTTGCCTCACGTTACCAGATGCAATTGGGATTGAGATATAGTTTCTAATCTTTTTTAATATCAATATACAACGGTCTGACCTATAAGGTTGGGCCGTTTTTTTGTGCGGGCTTACCATAAATCGTCATTTCGACCGCAGTGGAGAAATCTGTCTAGATAGATCTCTCCACTTCGCGTTGCTCCGGTCGAGATGACGACCATTCGAAAACGCTGAAATCTTTCTGATATAACCAATTAAACCTTTCCTATCCTCCTTGCGTCCAAATTATACACACAGCATAAAGCTTGATTTATTTTTCAATTTAAAAGGTTAGGTTATGAAAAGGATTGTAAATGCATTGCTCTTATTGGTTATGGCGGTTAATTTTAGTGCATGCGTGGTAAGCGCACGTGCACCAAGGGCACACTGGGTGCGCGGGCATTATAACATTGGCCCTCACGGTGGTCGGTATTGGATACCCGGACATTACCGTTAAATTTTTGCTATCGCCGCCTTTTTATGGCGGCGATTTGTTTTTATAAGCATGTTAAAAAATGTAATTCCGTAACTAATGCGATTGTTGATTTAGATTGTAGGAATAAAATAATACATTAGCGATATTAATACGATTTTAGCATATGCAAGAAGAAATTCTTTTACAGATTAGCCTTAAAATTAAAGAAAGACGTAAAGAACTGGGTATTACCGTTCAGGAGCTTGCAAATAAAGCAGAGGTAAGTAAGGGGCTGATCTCTCAAATCGAAAATAGCCGTACCATTCCGTCTTTAATGGTATTAATGGATATTATTAAAAGTCTGCAGATAGATCTGAACAGTTTTTTTAAGGACATCAATTTTCATAAAAAGGATGCCCCTGTTCTGGTGAAACGAAAAGATCAGTACCAGAAGTTCGAAAAAGAACAGGCCGTAGGTTTTAACTACTCGCGTATTTTAACCAAGAATATTAAGTTTTCTACTGCCGATTTTGTACTGCTCGAGCTCGAGGTGAATGCACATCGCCCAATGGTGAAAACCGAAGCATTCGAATTTAAGTATATGATAGATGGTAAGGTAGAATATCAGTTTTCGAAAAAGAAAATTATACTCGAAAAAGGAGACTCAATGCTTTTCGATGGAAGGCTTTCTCACACCCCGGTTAATATTGGCGATAGCAAGGCGCTCATGCTCGTAATTTATTTTTTCGAGTAATATTTTATAAACAAAGTTTATTAATACTTAACAAATATTTATCTTCATCTTTATAAATCAATCTTAGGTTTGGTGATAGAAAAATATGAATATGAAAAGATTTTTGAAAAGTACTTTAGTGTTACTTTGTTTATGTGTATTTGCGCAGGCGCAATCTAAAAAAATTAAACACGTAATTTTAATTGGTTGCGATGGTTTTGGTGGCTACGCTTTGCCAGAGGCGAATATGCCTAATCTTAAAGCATTAATGGCCAACGGCTCGTGGACTACACAGGCGCGTTGTGTATTGCCATCATCCAGTGCTGTAAACTGGGCCTCCCTATTAATGGGCGCTGGGCCAACCGAACATGGTTATACCGAATGGGACAGTAAAGTGCCCGAAATTCCATCTATCACCAAAACATCTTATGGCTTATTTCCTGGGATATTTAGTGTAATCAGAGACCAAAAAAAGCAGGCTAAAACGGCTATTGTGTATAGCTGGAGCGGTATCGGTTATTTATTTGAAAAAGAAGCAGTAAATATTATCGTTAGCGGAAACGATAAAGATGATTTTTGCACCGATACTACTGTTGCGATTATCAAAAAAGAAAAGCCTTATTTTACCTTCCTGCATTTAGACGAGCCTGATGGTACGGGGCATTCAATCGGTCACCGCACACCGGCTTATTATAAACAACTGGAGTTGGTAGATCAGCGGATTGGTAAAATTGTAAAAGCAGTAAACGATGCTGGCATAGCTGATGAAACCGTTATCCTGGTTACTGCCGATCATGGTGGTAAAGGTAAAGGCCATGGGGGTAAATCGCTTGATGAAGTGCAGATCCCATGGATTATCTCGGGCCCTGGTATTCGTAAAAACCACGAATTAAAGGATGCAATTATTACCTATGATACAGCCGCAACACTCGCCTGGTTAATGAGGTTGCAACAACCGCAAAGTTGGAGAGGAAGGCCGGTATTAGATGCTTTTACGAAATAAAATACAAGCCTACACGGTAAAAAATTAACAATTTGATAATCTTTACTTTGTTTACTAATAATAAACAATGTTTACTATTGTTTTTTTAAACAAAATACATTTGTCAATCAAATTATTGGTATCCGGTATGATAAACAACGTAAGCAGATATTAGGATGAGTTTACTTCATCTTGCCCGCAAAAAAGCACTTAATTGGCCTTATTGGTTAATTACAATGCTTGGTGGTATAGCAGCATTTGGTTGTTATACCAGCATGTATGCCTTTCGTAAAGCTTTTGCCTCCGCTACTTTTGAGCATCAGGAATTTCTGCATATCGATTATAAAGTTTGGTTGGTTATTGCACAAATGGTAGGTTATACCTTGAGTAAGTTTTATGGTATCCGTTTTATTTCCGAATCGGGGAAAAAGCAACCGGGCAAGGAGCATCATTTTTCTGATTCTTTTTTCTTGGCTAGCCCTGCTCGGATTTGCTTTGGTGTCTGCTCCCTACAATATTGTATTTCTTTTTCTCAATGGTTTCCCTCTGGGCATGATCTGGGGCTTGGTATTCAGTTATTTGGAAGGAAGAAAAACAACCGAATTTATGGGGGCATTGATGTCGATCAGTTTAATATTTGCCTCAGGTTTTGTTAAAACTGTAGCCCGAACGTTGATGTCGTTTGCTTCGGTAAGCGATTATTGGATGCCTTTTCTTACCGGACTGGTTTTTCTGCTTCCCCTGTTCCTGTTTGTTTTTTGCCTGGAGGTTATTCCGCCGCCTTCAAAAGAAGATCAGGAGTTACGTACCAAGCGGGTGCCAATGGATGCGAAACAGCGCAGAAAGTTTATCACCACATTTTTACCAGGTATTATCTTAACCATTATCATTTACGTGTTGCTTACCTGTATCCGCGATATGCGCGATAATTTCGAAGTCGAAATCTGGAATGGTTTGGGTATTCATAATAACCATATCTACACGCAGATTGATACCCTGATTTCGGTTGTGGTATTGGTGATGATGGGACTTTTGATCCTGATTAAAGATAACCTCAAAGCGTTTACGGTGATCCACATCATGATTATTTCAGGCTGTTTGCTGATCGGGGTGAGTACATTCTTTTTCGATAGGGGCTACATTGGGCCAGTTAGCTGGATGGCCTTACTGGGTATGGGGTTGTATATGGCCTACATTCCTTATAACGCCATTTTCTTTGAGCGGATGATTGCCAACTTTCATTATAAAAGCAACATCGGTTTTATTATGTATGTGGCCGATTCAATTGGTTATGTAGGTAGCTTTTCGATACTCCTGTTTCATGAGTTTGGTGATACGAATGCCAGCTGGATGCATTTTTTTAAACAGTGTTTGTTTGCCATACCATTAATTGGAGGGGTATGTAGTGTACTTTCGTTGATCTATTTTAGAAGAAAAACTTTGGTTACAAATAAAAAGATGCAGGCAACGGGGCGTGTAGTTTTAGCAGGGAAGTGAAAAAGATGTTTTTTGATGCCATTTTTTACCGTGTAAGGAATATAAGGTCATTTAAGCTTATAATGTTTCTTACATTTCTTAAATGGTAGAAGTACTGGGCGCGGTGGTTCGCAAGAGATCGTCATTCTCAACTTGACTGGGAAACCAGATAGTGCTCATGAATGCTTTTTAAGAGGAGAAAACTTATGTATAATCGTAATGCAATAGGCTTTAAGATTTCCGCCTGCTCGGGAATGACGCATGATTTTTAAAGGATAAAGTAGCTAAACAATATTAACTTAACATTGATGCCTGGACGAATTAAAAACATCCTGATATCAGCAAAAATAAACAATGAATAAACATTTCGATCTTATTGTAATTGGTGGAGGGATTTTAGGAACATTCCATGCTTACCATGCTTTACTTTCGGGCAAATCGGTACTACAGCTCGAAAAAGACAATTTTCCGGTTGGCGCTACGGTACGCAATTTTGGTCAGGTGGTACCCTCGGGTATGGAAGCCGAGTGGTTCGAATATGGTGTGGCTGGCCTAGATATTTATAAATCGATTCAGCAGGAATTCGATATTTCCGTGCAGCAAAATGGTAGCGTTTACATCGCATCAGATAACGATGAGCAGACCTTGATCCACGAGCTGAAAGCACATTACGATACCATCGAGTACGAAACCGAATTGCTTAGTCAGAAAGCGGTTTTAAAGAAATATCCTGCTATTAAATCTTCTTATGCCAAAGAAGCCATCTTTTTCCCTCAGGAAATTAGTGTGGCGCCAGATCAAATGATCTACCGTATGCACGAATATATGCAGACTAAGTTTGCACAATACACACTTAAATACAACAGTCCGGTTACCTCCTGCGAAAGCAAAGGTACTGGTGTTGAAGTAGGTTTAAGAAACAATACCGAACTTTTTACGGCAGAAAAAGCCATTTATCTGTAACGGTTACGAATTTAAATTGCTTTATCCCGAACTGTTTAGCGAAAGCGGCATTGTGGTAAGCAAGCTGCAGATGATGCGCAGTATACCTTTGCCAGAAGTAGCATTGACAGGTAATATTTTAACAGGCTTAACCACCAGGCGTTACGAGAGTTTTGAGCACTATTGCCCTTCGTTCAAAAGCATTAAAACTCCTGAGCATTACGAAGAGCTTAAAAAATGGGGTATCCATATCCTGTTTAAAAAAGCTGCAGATAACACGATCATTATTGGCGATTCACATGTGTATGCCGATGTAAACCATTTCGATGATCTTGGCTTCGATTTAAGTCACCACATTAATGAGCTGATGCTCGAAGAAGCAGCCCGGATAGTTGATTTCGATGTGCGCAAACTCCAAAGTACCTGGGTCGGATTTTATCCGCAGCATGCAACAAAACATATTGTAACTTACGATCTCGACGATCGCATCCATATCCGCACAGCTATAGGCGGTAAAGGAATGACTGCCAGCGCAGGTTATGCCGCAGAAAGTATTAAGAAAATATTTAGTTAACAAATGCTAAACAAAAATAGGGGTTTTTGTTAACTAAAAGTTGGCATTAGGCTAACATATACATCTTATCATTGCATCTATAAAAACCTAAAAAATTATAGATAAATGAAACATCTCTACAAGATGAAGATGTGCATGGTAGCTTTGCTGTTACTGTGCCTCACGCCTTATTTTACCTGGGCACAAACAAAAATTGCCGGTCTGGTTAAAGATGATGCACAGCAGCCGATCCCAGGCGTTAGTGTAATGGTAAAAGGGACTAAAAGAGCTACTTCTACCGATTTATCGGGCCGCTTTACCCTCGATGCCAAAACAGGCGAAACACTTGTTTTTAGTTCAATCGGATTTCTTCCGCAAGAGGTACAGGTTGCGGGCGCAAACCTGACTGTAACTTTAAAAACAGACTCGAAAAATTTGAACGAGGTAGTGGTTACCGCCCTTGGTATCCGTAAAGAGAAAAGAAACCTGGGCTATGCCATTCAGGAAGTAAAAGGTGCCGATCTGGTAAAAGCCAGGGAAGCTAATCCGGTAAACGGATTGGTGGGTAAGGTTGCTGGTTTAACTGTTGGGGTATCTTCAGAGCTTTTGGGACGTTCGTCGCTTTACCTTCGCGGTAACGATGTTAATTTAGTTGTGGTAGATGGGGTACCGATCAATTCGGATACCTGGAACATCAATCCCGATGATATTGATACTTATACCGTGCTTAAAGGCCCGGCAGCAGCGGCACTTTATGGTTATCAGGCCTATAATGGTGCATTATTAATCACCACCAAAAGAGGTAAACTGAGCGATAAAGGTTTTACGGTGGAACTAAATTCGAGCACGCAGTTTAACAAAGGGTTTATCGCTTTGCCGAAAAGCCAGGACGAGTACGGGCCGGGTGAGCACAGTGCTTATGCTTTTGGTGATGGAAAAGGAGGCGGCTTAAATGATGGTGATTATGATATCTGGGGGCCAAAATTCGACGGTCAGTTGATTCCTCAATATGATAGTCCGATTGTAAACGGCGTGCGCCAGGGTACACCATGGGTAGCCCGTGGAAAGGATAACTTAAAGCATTTTATCCAAACCGGATTGCTTTCTGCAAACAACGTTGCCTTATCTTCTGCAACAGATAAGTATAATTTAAGGGTTTCTATTTCCAATAATTATCAAAAAGGAATTATACCGAACACACAATTAAATATCAATAATTTTAATGTAAGTGGTTCGTATAACATCAGTCCGAAATTAAGGGCTGAAGCCTACATCAATTATAGCCGCCAGTTTTCTGATAATATTCCTGATGTAAACTATGGCCCGAACAGTGTGATTTATAACATGACCCTTTGGGGTGGTGCCGATTGGAATATCGACGATATGAAAAACTACTGGCAGCCAGGTAAAGAAGGCATTCAGTCTATTTACGCCGAATACCAGCGTTACCACAATCCTTATTTTTTATCTTACGAGTGGTTACGCGGACATAAAAAGAACGATATTAACGGTTATGCTTCCTTAAACTATAATGTAACCAAGGGACTGGATGTATTGCTGAAAACACAGATTTCGACCTACGATCAGTTGAGGACAGAGAAAATGCCGTTTTCTGCTCACCCATACGGACGTGAAGAAGGTTTAGGCGATTACAGGGAAGACCGCCGCAGCATGTTCGAAAACAATACGCAACTGATTTTAAAGTACAATAAAAACATTGGCGACCTGTTCGAAATCAGTGCTTTTGGCGGCGGTAATGCCCGTAACTTCAGTTACAATTCGAGCTTTACCACAACCGATTATTTAAATGTTCCGAATGTATATAACTTCTCGAATTCTAAAAACCCGGTAAAAGCATTCGATTTCAATTCACAAATGCTGGTGTTAAGTGCATTTTACTCAGTAGATTTGAGCTTTAAAAAGTACCTGAATATCAATACCACTGGCCGTGTAGATAAAAACTCTGCACTTCCTCCGGGTAACAATTCGGCATTCTATCCTTCGGTTTCGTTAAGCTCGGTAATTTCCGATTATGTAAAAATGCCTGCTTTTATTTCATTTGCAAAAGTAAGGGCATCGTATGCCAATGTTAAAGATCCGGGTTTGGGTACACAGGAATTTATTGGTGCAACGCCGTTGCAAACTTACCCAATTGGTTATGGTGCAGAATATACTTCGTCATACGGTGGTCCTGGTTATGGTCTTTCTTCCCCATACAGCATCAGGCCAACCTATAATAACCAAACAGGTGCCTATTATACCAACAACCTGATAGATCTGAACGCGGTAAAAGCGCAGAGCAGAACCAATTACGAAGGTGGTGTCGATCTGAAGTTCCTTAAAAACCGGTTAGGTTTTGAAGCTACATATTTCAGGTATATCGATGGACCGAAAATTATCAGACAAAATATCTCAGCCGCAACAGGTTACCAAACCAATACCATCAACGGCCGTAAAACGCAAAACAGTGGCGTGGAGTTAAGTTTATCTGGTGCACCAATCATGACCGACAAATTTGGCTGGGATGTTATGATCAACTGGTCTACCTACAAACAGATTTACAAAGAACTTGCCCCGGGCGAAACATCGGTTGATCAATTCTTTAAAACCGGCGACCGTATCGACAATATCTATGGTTCTGTTTTAGCTAAAACACCAAGCGGGCAGGTGATCCATACTTCAAGTGGTACACCGGTTTCGTTACCGGTTAATCAGTTGCTAGGCCATGCCGATCCAAACTGGGTATGGAGCATCGGTAACAAATTCAGGTATGAGAATTTCTCTTTCAGTTTCCAGTTAGATGGTAAAGTGGGTGGGGTAATGCAAGATTATGTGAGGTTAAAATCGTTCCAGGGCGGTCGTCAGATCGAAACCATTCAGGGTAAAATGGGTGAAGCCAGATACCAGGATTATTTGCGTGTAAACGATCCTACTTACAAAGGTACCTGGGTAGGCGATGGTGTGGTTATTGCCAATGGCGGTAAACTGAACTTCGATCCGGTTACGGGGGTAATTACCAATTACGGCGATTTATCTTTTGCGCCAAATACCACTCCTCAGCTGTTGCAGGATTATCTGGGTGTTTTTTACGGTGCCAAAGAGAACACTATGATGAGCCGCACCTATGCAAAATTGCGCGAAGTAACTTTTGGCTACCAATTGCCTAAGAAATTACTGGAGCGCACGTTTATCAAATCGGCCAATATTTCGGTAGTAGGACGTAACCTGTTGTACTTTATCAATTCTACCTATAACGATGTGGATGTAGATCAGTATTCGGGCAGAGAAGGTACCTCTACACTGCAAACACCAACTACAAGAAGTGTAGGTTTTAACCTGAATGTTACTTTTTAACCTTTAGCAATAAGTATTATGAAATCAATATATAAAATCCTGTTCCTCTTCATTATCGTGGCTGTTTGCGGCGGGTGCAAGAAAGAATTTGAAGAAAATTTTAAAAATCCGAACCAGGCCGAAACCGTTCCGCCAAACTTATTATTGAACGGTATTTTGTTCGATATGTATGAAGCTCCTTTTTCGGGCTCAGAAAGATGGAACCAGTACACGGCGGCCAATTATTTCTATTACGCAACCAATAACTATGATTGGACAGGTGCCTCGTTAGATTACACGACTTTAAAAAATGTGGTAAAAATGGAAGAGGAAGCCAACCGTTTAGGCGGTGCGGTAGCTAAACCTTACCTGGCACTGGCTAAATTCTTTAAAGCGTATTATTTTGTGAAAATGAGTTTGAAAGTGGGCGATTTACCGATGACAGAAGCCTTAAAAGGTTTCGCCAATTTAACTCCGAAGTACGATACCCAAAAAGATATTTTTAAACAATCGTTAACCTGGTTAGAAGAATCGAACAACGATTTATCGGCTTTAATTACTGCAGGCAACAAGGAATTAAAAGGCGATATCTACCTTAAAAATGACCTGGCAGCCTGGCAAAAGGTGGTGAATACCTTTAAATTACGGACTTTGATCAATTTGAGCGCAAAAGCGGATGATGCGGACTTACAGGTAAAACAACAATTTGCTGCGGTATTGGGCAACCCGACCAAATATCCGGTTATGGAGAGTATGGCCGATAATCTTCAGTTTGTGTACAACGAGAGTTTCAACAAATACCCGAACAATAAAGATAATTTTGGTAATGATGCCCTGCGTTACAATATGGCGGGTACGTATTTAAATACGCTATCGGGCCTTAAAGATCCCCGGGTCTATATGGTAGCTGAGCCAGCAAGGGGAATAGCCGAAGCCAATGGTTACGCCATTACCGATTACCGCAATTTTATTGGTGCACCTACTGGTGAAGACCAAGGGGTAATGTTGGATAAGGTACAGAAGGGGCTGTATTCGCTAATTGGCCGTTATCGCTATTATAGTGGTTATACTGCTGAAAATACTTTTATCATTGCTTATCCTGAGCTTTGTTTCATTAAAGCAGAGGGCATTAACCGCGGTTGGGCTACTGGCGATGCCGAAAGCTGGTATAAAAAAGGGCTTCAGGCTTCTATTGGTTTCTATGGTATTAAAGATGGTGCCAATGTGGTCACCTTTTTGAAAAAGGATGGGAAGCTGGGCGAATTCGAAAATTTTAACGTTAATTTCTCTTTCGAAAGCGATTATTATTCGCAGGCTGCGGTTAAATATGCCGGTAATACAGCCGACGGTTTAAAGCAGATCCTGACGCAGAAATACCTGGCTTATTTCCGTAATTCGGGTTTCGAAGCTTACTATCAGTACCGCCGAACAGGTGTACCAACTTTCGATTTAGGTCCGGGTGTAGGTAATAGCAATAGGATTCCTAAGCGTTTTCAGTACCCTAATATTGAAAGAACGACCAATGGCGAAAACTTAAAAGTAGCATTGCAACGTCAGTATAATGGTGTAGATGATATTAACCTTGCGCCTTGGATTGTTAAATAGAAAGAGGATAACCTGTTGATATTCAGTTTGAAATTTGTAAAACGATCCTCCGCTGTAAAGGGAGGGTCGTTTTCTTAAATAATAATTGAATTAATTTTTGCATAAATAGTTTAAAAGCGCTAATATTGCACTCCCAAAACGAACAAGGGTATTGAACTGCAAAGTGTAAATAAACCTCGTTTTAGGAAACGACCAGTACTCCTTCTTAGCTCAGCTGGTTAGCGTCCCGATACATCGGGATTAATCAGAGGGTAAAGAAAAGATCAGAGGATTTTGATCGTATTAATGAAAACACAACCAGAATAAATAAATATTCCTTCTTAGCTCAGCTGGTTAGAGCATCTGACTGTTAATCAGAGGGTCGCTGGTTCGAGCCCAGCAGAGGGAGCCAAAACCCGCAACGAAAGTTGTGGGTTTTTTGCGTTAATAACTTTTTAAAATAAATACTTCTTTTTAGCTCAGTTGGTTAGAGTCCCGATACATCGGGATTAATCAGAGGGTCGCTGGTTTGAGCCCAGCAGAGGGAGCCAAAACCCGCAACGAAAGTTGTGGATTTTTTGCGTTAATAACTTTTTAAAATAAATACTTCTTTTTAGCTCAGTTGGTTAGAGTCCCGATACATCGGGATTAATCAGAGGGTCGCAGGGGAGTAAGATCCCGATTCGTCGGGAAGCCCAGCAGAGGGAGCAGATTTGAAAGCCTTACAACATCATTGTAAGGCTTTTTTGTTTATATTCCTGCTCGGCGAGAAATTTATCCTGGTTTCACATGCATGAGCCCAAAGAATTCATGTTTTGCTTAAAAATTATTAAGTATATTCCCTAATAAATAGTTGGTAAATACCTTTTAAGACTCGGTTGATTTAAAAAATAGCATTATGAAATATTTAATTCTGATTTTATGTTTTTTAAGCTTAGAGGTGAAGAATGATAAAAATGTCGAAACTTTTTTTCCGTGTCAAAGCTATTATGATCAGTCCCTAAAACGTAATGTGTTTACAAGTGTCGATGAAATGCCCCTTTGTCCAGGGGGCATGCGTAAGCTTTCCTCATTTTTTGATAAGGTTAAATATGAGAGAAGTTATAACAACAGCAGTTGGCAACATAAAGTAGACCTCACTTTCGTAATCGATGAAAAAGGTTGTATTATAAATGCGAGCATAGATAAGAAGAAAACAGAAGAATATTCGAAGTTAGATTTGGAGTACATTCGCGCTGCGAAAAAAATGCCTAAATGGAAACCAGCCAAGTGTAATGGGAAAGTAGTACCCTTTAAATTCAGTACTACTTTTAGGATAACTCCACAATAGGACAGGTTATCTATGATCAATTAATTTAAAGATGGTATGAAAAGAAGTATTCGCCTTGATTATGAACTATTGGAATCATTGGCCGGAACTCCAGTACTACAAAAAAATAGATTACGAAAAATTACATTTTATTACTTTTCTTTTTGGTAGTTCTTCACTTCAGAAACATGGAAAGATCCAGTCAGACGATTGTCAGTCGTATTACGATAAAAAACTTAAAATAAAGATTTTCAACATCCAATGAGAAAAAGTGGTGACCCAGGGTAATGGCTCCAATCCGTTTTTGAATAAGTTATATAGCTCCTTTCGCTGGTACTAGCCTGTGGCTGCTTGTATTATGGAATAGTATACTTTAATGCATCTTCTTTAAAAACCTAAAGCATGAAAAGTCTTCAATTGGTATTGACCAAGCCATGTACACAACAATGGAGCGACATCGAGCGAGCAGATGGAAACCATCATTGTAGCAGTTGTAATAAAAACATTCTGGACCTCACAACTAAATCCGATAAGGAACTAATTCAGTTCTTCAGAAATAAAAATGACAATGTATGTGGACGGGTATTGGCTAGTCAGCTAAATCGGGAGCTTGTTTTGCCTTCCTCAAGCCTTAGCTGGCGTTGGCTAGTGCCATTTGCTTTAGGCGCGTTTATAGTTAGCCCGGCCCTGTCACAAAATTTAAAACCTGCTGTAGTGAATAAGGATCAACATCCTAAACCTTCTTCATCAACGATTGAATCATCATATACACTGCCTCCTTTAGTTATTTTGATTACAGGTAAGGTAGTGAATAATTTAAATGGCCATCCGTTAAGCGGAGTAGAGATCAGGAAAAAGGGTGATGAAAAGGTTTTGGCCATAACAGATACAACGGGCACATTTGAACTTAGTATACCTGATAAAGATGCCTTATCTAAGTTCGTCTTTAATGTGCCAGGTTTTTCGAAGGTGGAGACTTACATCAATGACCTAATTGTGGTGAAGTTAAGTGCTGAGCACATGATCATGCTGGGGGCCGTTTCAACAGTATCAATAAATCAAAAGCCGCTTTACTATGTTTACGGCGGTAATAAAAGCTGTATCATCGATTCTTCCAGGATGAATGAATTATCTCCCGACTGGATCGAGAAAATAGAAGTACTAAAAGATGCAGGGGCAACAGCGATATATGGCGCTAGGGGCGCTAATGGCGTAATATTGATTGAGATTAAAAAAAAATACATAAAGAAGTTCAATTTCTCGAAATAACACTAACTGCCTTAGCAAGACACTAAGGCCAAATTTTGGCGCAATACAACAAACATTAAATAGTCTCAATCGGAATTGTTGGAGGGAATTAGCGTATTAAATATAAATCATAGATAACCTAGGCGAAAACCTTTAACTTTACCGAAAAAAACATGAAAATATCTATTTTAACATTGCTACTCGCGTTTGTTACAACTTTTTCTTTTAGTCAGGAGACTAATAGTTACCAATCATCATTAACAAAACTAATACAGGTATCAGGCTCAGAAGCTGCTTACAAAGGTGTTTTAGATCAAATGGTTTCTATGTTTAAGCAACAGCAATCAAAAGTCCCGAAAGAGTTTTGGGATGAGTTTGCTGTTGAAGTAAATAAAAATGCAATAGATCGGCTTATTAACCTGGTTTTGCCAATCTACCAGAAACATTTAACAGAGGCAGATCTTCTAGGCGTAATTGCTTTTTATGAGACACCTGCAGGTAAAAAATTCGCTGAAAAAACCCCTCTGATTACTCAGGAATCCATGCTTGCAGGTCAGGAGTGGGGTAAGCAAATAGGCCAAGAAGTGGTAGACAGGCTTAAAGAGAAGGGGTATTTGAAAGAATAGCTTCTAACAATACCTACCAGATGTCGAATAATCCCAACAAAAAATGGCAAGCCCGAAAAATCCGTTGCTTGCCATTTTTGTTTTATATACAGCCTACCCCTGGTGCTCAGGCATGCCATTCGGATCCATCCATACATATTCCCAATGGTGCCCATCAAGATCATCAAAACTATGTTGGTACATAAACCCATAATCGGTGGCCGGATTAGGTATTGTGGCACCAGCAGCTACAGCTTTATCTACCATCTCGTTTACTGCCTCTTTACTATCGGCCGATATGGCAATAGAGGTTTCTATTGCTTTGTGGGCATCGATGATTTCTTTTTGGGTAAAAGTTTGGAAAAAGGTTCTGGTGAGCAGCATTACATAAATGGTATCGCTGATGATCATGCAGGTTGCTTTCTCGTCGGTAAACTGTGGGTTAAAAGTATAACCAAGTTTGGTGAAAAACGCTACCGACCTGTTAAGGTCGTTAACGGATAAATTCACAAAAATTTGAGTTGCCATATTGTTTTCTGATTTAGTATATTCAAAAGTATAATAAAACCAGGTACGTATTAATGTGCAAAAACGACAAGTTAAGGGGTTAAACGCGACTTGTTTCATTGCTAACTAATTTGAGGTGGGCGCTTCAAGTCAAACGCTCAAAAATTTTAAATGCATAGGGGCCTATCATGATTTGTAATTCTTTTTATCTTTAGTTTTGGTTTCCGATGGAAGCTATTAAATGCCAGTCCCTAAATCTATTACCGCTCATGAAACGAATATTACTCATTGTAACAGCCATGCTTCCCTTTTCTGTCTTAGCTCAAAAGAAATTACCAATTATTAAGGCCGGAGTTGGTCAGGCAAAATTCTACGAAGCGTACAAGGCATCATCGAACTGGTATATCAATCCCAAGATAAAATTAGATGTGTTTACAACTGGTAAAATAACCAAATCAATAAACATAAAATTCAAAACGGATATAGACTCTATTGTGTTTAGAATAGGACCTGGGGAGCAAAAAGAATTTATTGTTTTGTTAAATGGCAAAGATTCCTGCCGAACCAAGATTGTGTGTCCTGAGCTGAAAAACTTCAGCAAAATATTACCTGAAGTGCACGATTCAATTCCTTTTTTTGTGAATAAATACAATACAAACTTTTTACCGGTGGTTTTTAATAAAACTGATTCCCTTTTATTGAACTTCGATTCAGGCGCAACCGAGGTAGATTTTACTACCACTGCACTTAAGCAAAAAGTTAAATCTAAGCCCAAGCTTTATAACACCGATTATGATATCAAAATTGGGAATCATACCTACAAGAGCAAAATTTATGATATCGAATTGGCGGGCAACGAAACAGATGGTCTGCTTGGATGGGATATATTCGACGGTATGATTGTGGCATTAGATTATGATCAGAACAGAATGATGGTGCATTCTACCATGCCCAGACAGATTTTACAGGATAAACAATATACCAGGTTTAAGATCACTTATATCAAAAACAAACCTTTTATAGAAAGTGAAATTTCGCAAAGCGGGATCAAAAATAAAAGCTTCTTTTTTTTCGATTTAGGTTACCAGCGTACGGCTATGCTTGATAACGATTTGCTACGGGAAATGCGTTTTCCAACCGAGAAGATGGAAGTGATCAAAAAGGTAATTATGCATGGTACAAGAGGTAATGAAATCCCGGTAACCACAGTAAAACTGCAAAGTTTGAAGATTGGTAATTTTGAATTGAAAAATGTTCCAGCTCAGGTTATGGAGCTAAACAAGCCCATGCCAGGGGTTAACGTTCATTATCTGGGAACCGATATTCTGAAAAGATTCAATACGGTTTTTGATTTTCAAAATGATGTAATCTATTTAAAGCCAAACCATCTCTATCATGTTGCTTATGCAGACCGAAAGATTTAATATCTCCATTTTAACCACAGAGATCACAGCGTGAAGGCACAGAGAACGCAGCATTTGATCGTCATCTCGATTGAAGTGCAATCCCGAATTTTCGGGAGAGAGATCTTTTTAAGTGATCCTTTTATTATGTCTTGAATGTCGGATTTTTACAACAAATAGTCTATTTATTTCAAGAATTGAGCGGATGAGTTACCTATTTTTGATAAAACCAAATATAAGGAGATGAAAAAAATAGTATTAGTTTGCCTTATGGCGTGTTCCCTAGGCTTAAACCTCAAGGCACAACAAAAAACGGATAAGGTAGAACAGGGGATTTTTAAACCTACCGATGAATCCTTAAAGCAATATAAATATCCAGACTGGTTCAGAGATGCCAAGTTTGGAATCTGGTCGCATTGGGGCCCTCAGGCAGTTCCCAGACAGGGCGATTGGTATGCCAAGAACATGTATGTTCAGGGCAGTGCGCAGAATAAGTACCATGTGGCAACTTATGGTACACCATCTAAATTTGGATACAAAGATATTATCGCTTTATGGAAGGCAGAGAAATGGAACCCTGAGCAGTTGATGGCTTTGTATAAAAAGGCCGGTGCCAAATATTTTGTAACCATGGGCTCGCATCATGATAATTTCTTTCTATGGAATTCCAAAATCCATAAATGGAATTCGGTAAATATGGGGCCAAAAAAAGATGTAGTGGGCTTATGGCAAAAAGCGGCTAAAAAAGAAGGACTCCGTTTTGGCGTTTCCGAGCATCTTGCGGCCAGTTTTAACTGGTTTCAGCCAAGTCATGGCGCAGACAAAACAGGGCAATTTGCAGGGATTCCCTATGACGGACACGATCCGAAATATGCTGATCTTTATCATCTGCCTGCAGATTCGGCCGATATGAAAGAATGGCTGACCAATAATCCGGGATGGCATAAACAATGGTTGGAAAATGTTAACGAGCTGGTTGACAATTATCACCCCGACCTGCTTTATTCGGATAGTAAACTTCCTTTTGAAGATATAGGACGGACAATGGTTGCGCACTATTACAATCAGGATATGGTCAAAAATAAAGGTAAACTCGAGGCAGTATATACACCAAAAGAGCCATCTGAAGGTAAATGGGCACAAGATGTAGAACGCGGGGTATTGGATTCGATCAGCCCGTTTCCGTGGCAAACCGATACTTCAATAGGAGATTGGTATTATAGAACGGGGCAGAAATACAAAAGTGCAAATGAAATTGCCCAGCTTTTGATCGATATTGTAAGTAAAAACGGAAATCTTTTGATCAATGTTGTACAGACTCCAGAGGGAGACTTAGAACCGGATGTTGTTAAAATTGTTACAGAAATTGGCGACTGGACCAAATTGAATGGAGAAGGTATTTATGCATCGAGACCATGGAAAGTATATGGAGAAGGTCCATCTACCATTAAATCAAACCAGAAAAAGGGACACTTTGGTGGCTTAACCGATTCCGGTGAATATCAATCTGCCGATATTAGGTACACTACAAAGGAGGGCAATCTTTTTGCTTTCTGTTTGAATGTGCCAAATGAAAGCATCAGAATGACCTTACTTGGGCGCAAATCTAAATACCTGGAGAAACCCATCACTTCGGTTACGCTGCTGGGCAGTAAAAGTAAATTAAAGTGGGTGCAGGAAGATGATGCCCTTGTCATTAGCAAACCCGCAGATTATCCGGCCTGGTTGGTAACTGGTTTCAAAATAGAATTCAAAAAATAGGGAGCGCTGCTTACATTTTAAAATAAATGAAAAGATATTGTTTAGCACTGGATCTTGTTGATGATCCAAAACTCATAGCGGAGTATGAAGCGTATCACCTTAATGGCTGGCCTGAAATTAAGCGGAGTATTATCGAATCGGGGGTTTTGGAAATGGAAATATACCGCATTTCGAACCGTTTGTTCATGATTATGGAAACTGAGGAAGATTTCAGTTTTGAAAAAAAAACAGCTATGGATGTTGCTAACCCTAAGGTGAAAGAGTGGGAAGAGCTGATGTGGAAATATCAGCAGGCATTACCCTTAGCAAAGCCTGGAGAAAAGTGGCTGCTAATGAAAAATATATTTAAGTTAAACGAATTGTGATATGAAAAAGTCGAACACGTGTACACCGAACAGATTAATCTCCAACTGCCATTGCAATTTGGGACTGAGATGCAGCACCGTGGATTAATCGAAACGGAATCATTTAATTACAGTATCTAAGTAGTAAATCTTAGGGTTTACTTAAAACCAAAAAGGAGAATGTTCTAAGCATTCTCCTTTTTTATTTTCTGTTAATCAATGAATTGTATCTGTTGTACCAGGTAGGCTTTTCCAAACTTCTGCGGATCGTGTACCACTGTAGCTTTAATAGCCTTCCATTTTGGTCGTTGCCCTTTTTGCCAGTTTGCACGGATTTCCTGTACATTTAGCCATATTTCTTCAAGTTCGTTCTGAACCGTGCTATTTGCATAAGTGAGTTGTAACTTATCAGGAATCATATAATAATCGTTTCCTGTTTTGCTTAGTCTTATTACTGGTCCACCAACAACGTAGTTGGTAATGAGTTGTACTGTGAAAGACTCGCTTCCTTTATACTGCTCTTTGCTAATTATCTTTTCGAAAATAAAGTAGTATTCAGGCCCGTCTTGAAGTGGTTCTTTATCGCGGTTGAATCTGGCTTTAACGCGGTACGAATAACCAGGTTCTCTTTGATCAAAACCCCATAGAGAAGCACCAGCATCTACATTACCGGGTAACGTTAAAAGCGGGTCATTATCTGCAGCATAACGTGGGCTTACCAGCAATTCAACTTCCTGTCCGTTTTTTAAGTTCAGCGGACCATATCTTTCCGATTTTTTACATGAAACAAGTGCAAAGGCTACAAAAAGAAAAAGTATGTTTTTCATAGGTGAGTGGTTTTTAGATTAATATTTCCTCATAAAACGTAAAAATATCTTTAGGCGCTACAACAGATTGATAATCTTTCGGGTTATTATTAAATATTCAACTGATAATTAGCTAAACCTTAAAATGTGCTAATAGTCCCGTGTTTTGTATAAATCGGTCTTAGTACGCTACAATACCTTTGTTACCAATATTTAACAAAGAAAAAATGTCGAAAATAATTTTAATTACCGGTGCTTCACGTGGCTTTGGTAAAATCTGGGCAAAGGCCCTTTTAGAACGTGGTGATAAAGTAGCTGCAACCGCAAGAAATACAGCAGATTTAAATGATTTGGTAGAAGCTTATGGCGATGCGGTGTTTCCGCTTCAATTGGATGTAAACGATAGAGATGCCTGTTTTGCCGTAGTTGAAAAAGTTAAGCAGCACTTTGGCCACATTGATGTATTGATCAATAATGCGGGATTTGGTCTATTTGGTGCCATAGAAGAAACGAGCGAACAACAGGCACGTGCACAAATGGAAACCAATTTTTTTGGTCTGCTGTGGGTAACACAAGCAATTGTTCCGTTAATGCGCGAACAAAAAGCCGGGCACATTATCCAGGTTTCTAGCTTCCTGGGCTTGGTGAGTTTGCCCGTGCTGGGTTTGTACAATGCCTCAAAATATGCGGTTAACGGCTTAAGTGAAACCTTGGCTACAGAAGTAAAAGGTTTTGGCATTAATGTAAGTTTAATCGAACCAAATGGTTTTTCTACCGATTGGTCGGGTGCCTCAGCTTTCCAAACAGATCCGCTAGAAGTATATGCTCCAGTTAAAAAAGCATTTTTTGATGCTTCAACACCCGATAGTTGGGGCAAACCAGAGGCAACGGTACCCGCTGTATTGGCATTGATCGACAGTCCTAAACCTCCTTTACACTTCTTGTTGGGTAAAGTGGCTCTACAAGGTGTTAAACAGGTTTATGCAGAACGTTTGGCTGAATTTGACGAATGGGCTGAAGTAGCAACCAATGCACACGGTCATTAATAAATCATTTAAAACCTTTAACTACAGGCTGTACGAGGTAATTGTGTAGCTTGTAGTTAATTACTATTCAAAAGGATGAAACACTATAAAAATTTGGCCGAATTACATCGGGAAAACGCATTTCCTCCACCCGAGAACCCATTGTTTAGCATTTACAAATGTGACCATATGTGTAGCATGGGCGACCGGGAGTTTACGAGCGATTTCTATATGATCGGTTTTAAAAAGATTATTGCAGGACAAATTCTTTATGGACGTACAAAATACGACCACGAAAGTGGCTCGATGATGTTCTTTAAACCTCATCAGGTAATCGAAATGAAAAACCTGGGGATGGATGAAGATGGTTTTTTGATTTTTATTCACGAAGATTTTTTAAATGGACATATGTTGCATGATACCGTCAAAAAATACCACTACTTCGATTACGAAACCAACGAAGCGCTGCATCTCTCTCCCAGTGAAGAAAGTACCGTTTGGGAATTGTATCATAAAATTGAAACCGAATACCGAAACAACCAGGATGAATACAGTCGCGAATTGATTTTGGCCAATGTAGATACTTTGCTTAAGTACAGTCAGCGTTTTTACAAAAGGCAATTTCTTAACCGCACAGAAATTTCGGGCAAAACAGTAACCCGGTTTAATGAAGAAATAAATAAATATGTTGCTAATGGATTATTGGCTACTAAAGGTTTGCCATCAGTGCACGATATGGCAGCGCGTTTAAACATTTCAGCAGGTTATTTAACAGATGTTTTAAAACAGGAAAGTGGGAAAACGGCTTTAGAACATATCCATATTTACCTGATATCTGAAGCAAAAAACCGTTTAATCGGTGAAAACAGGTCGGTTTCGGAGATTGCTTATGCATTGGGATTTGAGAATCTTTCTTATTTCTCGCGTTTATTTAAAAAAGAGGTTGGTATTAGTCCAAATACGTTTAAAAAGCAGTTGCTGAATTGATGTTTTCGTACTATTGTTGGTCAGGATTTGCAATCCGTTTTAACTATTTATATCTCCTGCAGATCTAGAAGGTCGGCACAGAATCAATTCCGTTATCCATCCTCTAACCATCAAGGCACGAAGCTGAGTTTGTTTCTTTGGCATCGTAGACTTCGGACTATCCTCATCTCCATCCTATATTTTCTTTCCTATAAACCACTAAGGCACAGTGCGCACAAAGGCATATTTGTTTCTTTGCACGATAGACTCTGGACTCCCGACTCTTGACTAAAAGACCCACTCATCCCCCAAAACCCTACGCTCCTGTACTTTATCTTTTTTCTTAAAATTAGTTTTCGTTGCTTTGTTTGGAACAGAAAATTTTGGAAAAGAAACCCTATATATCGCTTTATTGGAAATGTCAGCTAATTGGCTGGTCTGTGGCCGCTTTGTATTGGACATTTCAAGGTTGGTCTGGAGCTGGTAATTTCAGATTCGATATGGCTGTTGTACAGTTTGTTTCGGATGTGGTCATGTACATTTTGATTACCCATTTGTACCGTAATTTTGCAAATAAAAACCACTGGCAAGACCTGGCGCTTCAGAAACTGATCTGGCGTATGTTGATCGTTATTCCGGTAATGGGTATTTTTTATACTATAGTTACGGTTAGTAAATTGTACCTGGTGAGATTACTGTTCTTAAGCCACCCACCCCAGCCGTTTGCTGATTTTTTTAGTTTAAATGCAGCAGGTATTTTTGTTGCGGGTATCCGCTTAATGGCCATATGGCTTTTAGCCTACCACCTTTACCACTACGCAAAACGGGAAATACGGTTATCGGTAGAAAATGCCAGATTGGAGCTTAGCTTTAAGCAATCGCAACTGGATAATCTTTCTGCTCAGTTAAATCCTCATTTTTTGTTCAATGCACTCAATAACATAAAATCTTTGGTATATACCCGCCCCGATGCTGCGGGTAGGGCAATCGATCTGCTAAGCGAACTGTTGCGCAGTGGATTGTATAAAGGCAATGCCATGCTCATCAGGTTAAATGAAGAAATAGACCTGGTGAGAGATTACCTGGAGCTAGAGGGGTTGAGAATGGAAGAAAGATTACAATACGATTTGGATATCGATATCTCGCTCTCTGGGCTGATGGTGCCACGCCTATGCATTCAAACATTGGTAGAAAATGCAGTAAAGCATGGAGTTGCATTAGAAAAGCATGGTGGAAAGATCGAAGTAGTAATTAACGAGCAGAATGGATTGGTAAGCATCTGTGTTTTAAATCCTGGCAGGTTGGAACCAAATAAAACGGTCGCAGGCATAGGACTGCAGAACCTGAAAGAACGGCTTGATCTCAGTTACCAGCACCATGCATATTTCAGCCTGTATGAAATGGAGCAAAAGGTTTGTGCAGAAATTAAAATTCCAGTCAGATGAGAAATATTAGGACACTGATTGTTGACGATGAACGTGGCGCAAGGCAGGAACTGATAAGGATGCTAAAAAGCTATCCACAGGTTACGGTATTGGGTGAGGCTGCTAATGCCGATGAAGCCGAACAGCTCATCGGACTTTTAAAGCCTGATCTGATTTTTTTGGACATACAGATGCCTGGCCGTTCGGGTTTCGATCTGTTGGAAAATTTGGTATATGTGCCGCAGGTGATTTTTGTAACGGCTTTCGACAGTTATGCGGTGCAGGCTTTTGAAGTAAGCGCCATGGATTACCTGATGAAACCTGTACGGGAAGAACGCTTTAAAAGTGCAATTGATAAAGCCATAGAAAAGATCAGCAAGGATGATGGCACAGCTGTTTTTGTAAAGGACAGAGGCAAACATCACCTCATAAAATGGAAAGATGTGCATCTTATCGAGTCAGTAGAGAATTATGCGCGACTCTTTTTTGGCCAGGAACATGTATTGCTTAAAACTTCGTTAAATAAACTAGAAGAAAACCCCCATTGCCAAAGGTTTTTCAGGGCGAGCAGAAGTATTTTATTTAACCTCGATTACATCAGGTTGGTAAAAAAGGGCGGTGATGGTATGCTCGTAGAACTTAAAACAGGAGAACTGGTCAGGATCTCGGAACGGCAGGCCATTAAACTCCGAAACCTTATTAAAATATAAACCAATAAATTTTTAATCATGAAAATAAACTTAGCAAAACTGGGTGTGGCTGTGCTATGCCTCGTAATGGGCATGGAAACCTTTGCACAGCAAAAGTTAACCTTACCCGATATCACTAATTATATCATCAACGATAGCGTGATGATTAAAACAAAATACGGCATTACTTTATCTGCTGTAGTGGTGAGGAAAAAAGGTGTGCAGCAGAAATTACCTGCAGCGCTCTTTTATTTTATCTATTCCAACACCCAAAGGAGTTTGATGGAAGCCAAATACGCTGCCGATCATGGCTACATAGGCATTGTGGCCGATGCGAGAGGAAAACGACTGAGCCCTGATCAGCCAGCGCCTTATGAGTATGAAGTACAGGATGTGAATGCGGTTATCGATTGGATCATCACTCAATCATGGAGTAATGGTAGTGTGGGCATGTATGGAGGGAGTTATTCTGGTTTTGCACAATGGGCTGCCATCAAGCACCTGCATCCAGCGCTTAAAACCATTGTACCTTATGTAGCTGCAATTCCAGGGCTTGGCTTACCCATGGAAAATAATGTTTTTTTAGCAGCCAATTATCAATGGGCATTTTACATCACCAACAACAAATACACCGATGATGCTGTGAATAACGATGATGTCCGTTGGCGCAGAATGCGGAATAACTGGTGGGAAAGTGGGGCCGCTTACAATAAGATCGACAGCATTGATGGTACACCAAATCCATTGTTGCAGAAGTGGCTTAGTCACCCCGATTACGATGCCTACTGGCAGTCGATGGTGCCCTATGGTAAAGATTTTAAACACATTAATATTCCAGTACTTAGTATTACCGGCTATTATGATGATGGGCAGGTTTCGGCATTAGAATACCTCCGCGAACATTATAAGTATAATCCCTCGGCCGAACATTATTTAATTATAGGCCCCTACGATCATTTTGGATCACAGATAGGTGGAGTCGCCAATTTGAGAGATTACGAAGTAGATTCAATTGCACTGATCAATACCCGCGAAATCACTTTCCAATGGCTCGATTATATTCTTAAAGATGGAAAGAAACCTGTACTGTTAAAAGATAAGATCAATTATGAGGTAATGGGCGCAAATAAATGGAAACATGCTGCTTCATTGGCAAAAATGGAGGATTACCATATCCGCTTTTATTTGGACAGCACTGCAAACGGAATGCTGCTGTCGGAGCAAAAGCCAGCTAGAGAAGTTTTTATGCACCAGCAGGTTGATCTGGCAGACAGAACCACATTCTACAATGATTATTACCCTGAACCGATCATCAAAAAAGAAATCGACAGATCCAATGGACTGTTTTTTATCACGAAGCCATTTAGTCAAGCCATTTCAGTATCAGGTGCGCTAGAGGGACAGCTTAAAGCCATCATCAACAAAAAGGATATGGACCTAGGGCTGGTTCTGTACGAAGTTACGCCCTCAGGTGAATATTTTCAGCTTTCTTATTATTTAGGAAGAGCCAGTTACGCATACGATATGAGTAAAAGAAACTTGCTTAAACCTGGGAAGTTAGAAACCATACCTTTTTATAGATCGAGAGTATTCAGTAAGCAGCTGCAAAAAGGGAGCAGATTGCTTTTAATGCTCAATATTGATAAAAATCCTTTTGCGCAGATCAACTACGGAACAGGTAAGGATGTGAGTAAAGAAACGGTAAAGGATGCAGGCCTTCCACTTGAAATTAAATGGTCTACACAGAGTTTTATCGAGCTTGGTTTTTCGGTAGATGTTAAAGGTTTGTTTAAATAATGTAGTAGGTCTTGATTTGCAATTCGTTTTTAATTATTTATCCAGCAGATCTAGAAGATGAACGCAGAATCAATTCCGACATCCACTTTACGTTTTCCATCCTTTAGCTCAGGGCTTCAGACTTTTCGCATCAGTTTACTTACGTGGCTTTCATCCACCAGGCCAAATTCTACCGCAATTTGTTTCAATCCAAATCTTCCGCTTTCTATTCGCTGTTGAATTAAATTCTGACGATAATTGTGGATATACTGGCGTAAGGTTATACCTGTATTTCTTTTAAAATAGGGCCCTATATAGTCTTCTGAAAGATTAAAGTGTGTCGCCATTACATTTGCCTTTAAATTTTTAGGCTGGTAAATGTATTTGTGCAGGTAACAGAAAATGGCTTGAATATCTTTTGATCGTTGTACACTGCTTTTAATTTCGGGCATATTGCGTTGCATGATAGTGGAAAGCATTAAGATCTGTGTCCAGATTAAAGCTTCATTTGGCAACATGTTTATGTTGAGTGATAGGGTGAGCGCAATGATGTTTTCAATGATCAACTGATCATCGGCAGTAAAGTTAAAAGCTAGAAAATGCGTTTCACGGCTTTTGATCAGATATTCCAGGTGTTGCAAGTTTGTTGGGTTAACCTCCTTCTGATGGATGAATATATCGGTAAACTTGATATAAATGAAATGTGTTTTTTCTTCAATTTCGAAACGATGGTCATCATCCGGACCAATTAAGAAGAGATTTCCTTTTTCGTAAGTAATGGAGATTTCGTTAATGATATGCTGGCCAGATCCATTTTTAATGTAAATCAGTTCATAATGGTTGTGCCGATGTAAAGGGTGCTGCCACTTGCTTACTTCAAATTCTGAAATAACAATAGGTTGAAATTGGACGTATCGCTTCATGATAGATTTATACAAATCTATCATACTATTTTACAAAAACATATCTGTGGTTTGTCAGGATCTTTATTTTATGTGAATCAATTTAAATTGAAAGAAATGAATAACAGTAAAACAGCATTGGTTGTGGGTGCAAATGGGGTAATTGGCAGTAATTTAATCAGCCACTTAGAAAATCTTGGAGATTGGGATATTATCGGTTTATCGCGTCGGGGTGGGCTGGATAAAGATAAAACGAGGTATATTTCTGTAGACCTGCTGGACCCAGAGGACAGTAAGAAGCAATTGAGCCTCTTAACTAAAGTAACACATATTTTTTATGCCGCATATCAGGATAAGCCTACATGGACGGAGTTGGTAGCACCTAATTTAACGATGCTTGTAAATGTGGTTAATGCCATTGAAGATATTGCAAAAGACTTACAGCACATCAGTTTAATGCAGGGCTATAAAGTATACGGGGCACATTACGGTCCTTTTAAAACACCAGCAAAAGAAAGTGATGGTGGACATATGCCGCCAGAATTTAATGTAGATCAGCAACAGTTTCTTGAGGCACAGCAAAAAGGTAAAAAGTGGAATTGGTCTGCGCTCCGGCCATCTGTAGTTGCGGGCACCACATTGGGCAATCCAATGAATTTGGTTTCTGTAATTGCAGTTTATGCATCCATATCGAAAGAAATGGGTTTGCCTTTGCGTTTTCCTGGTAAATTAGGGGCATATGATAAGCTTTTAGACATTACAGATGCTGGATTATTGGCAAAAGCAACGGTATGGGCGGCCACCAACCCGGCATGTGCCAATCAAGCCTTTAATATAACCAATGGTGATTTGGTCCGATGGAACGATCTTTGGCCTAAAATTGCAGCTTATTTTAAAATGGATACTGCCCCTCCACTTCAAATGCCTTTGCAAACCGTAATGGCTGATAAATCGGCTTTATGGACACAGCTGCAAGAAAAACATAACCTGGCCAAACACAGTTATGACGAAGTATCTTCATGGGCCTTTGGCGATTTTGTTTTTTCCTGGGATTACGATTTCTTCTCAGACGGTACAAAAGCAAGACGATTAGGCTTCCATGAGTATATCAATACTGAAAAAATGTTTTTTGATCTGTTTGACGAACTTAAACGCAAAAAAGTTATCCCGAGTTAGTTTTCTAGCCTTTACGGTTGGTCTGGATTTGCAATCCAGACCAAGTACTATGGATTGGCAATCCGTTTTTAGTTATTTATTTGTCTTTGTCCAGCAGATCTAGAAGATGAGCGCAGAATTAATTCCATCATCCGGCTTACATTTTCCATCCAATAACCACCAAGGCACGAAGCGCACAAAGGCATTTTTATTGGACAATAGTCTTCAGACTAATCCATCATTTAACCTAACTTTAAACCAAAGCGGTTTATGGCGCTCTGGTTTAAAGTTTTAAGATTATAAATTATACATACCACCATCGGCAATAAGTTCTGATCCTAAAATGAACGATGAATCATCCGAAGCAAAGAAAGCGATTGTTTTGGCAATTTCTTCAGCCTGTCCGAATCTGCCAATTGGTATCTGTTTCACCAGGCTTTCGCCCATTTGCTGTAAATCCTCGTCGCTTAAGCCTAATTTTTCCGAACTGTGCAATGGTGTGCCAACAGGACCAGGGCTAATCGCATTTACCCTTATTTTTCTTGATGTTAGTTCAGCAGAAAGATTTTTGGCCAAAGTTAACAAGGCGGCTTTACTTGCTGCGTAGACTGTTGCACCTGCCATTTCGATGTGTGCATTTATCGAATTATTTAAAATAATTGACCCACCTTGATTAACTAATGGCAGCAATTGCTGTAAACTAAAATAGGCGCCTTTAAAGTTGATGTTCATAATCTCATCAAACATCGCTTCAGTCATATGCGCTAACGTATTAAATTTTCCAATACCAGCATTAATCACTACAATATCTAAAGTCGGACTTATGGTTTTTACCTGATCGGCCAGTTTTGTAATTTCTTCCATATAAGCGCTGTCCGAGATAATTCCATATGCATTTTCGCCAAGTTGGGCAATGGTATCTTTTACCGATTGTTCATTTCTTCCGGTGATGATCACTTTGGCGCCCTGAGCTAAAAATTCTTGCGCTGTTGCAAAACCTATACCGCTGTTTCCACCTGTAATGATTGCGGTTTTTCCTTCTAATTTTTTCATTATCTTTATGTTTTAATACATCAAAGAGACGGCTAATTACATCGATCATCAAGTATGTACCTTTTGGTTCGGTACGCACTTTTTTTGTACGAAATGCCCCCAGATTCTTTAAATCCCTGCATCAATTTTTTATATGACAAAAAAAAGACAAGCCGAGTATACCTGTTCGATGGAAGCGGCGCTAAATGTAATAGGTGGTAAATGGAAGTTGACTATTTTAAACAGGCTTTTATCTGGTCCGAAAAGGTATGGTGAACTTCACCGTAGTGTTGCAGGTATAACCGAAAAGATGCTCACACAGCAGTTAAGGGAGTTGGAAGAAGACCAGATCGTTGAGCGAAAAATCTATCCTGTTGTTCCACCCAAGGTAGAATACTCCTTTACCGAATCGGGGAAAAAGCTGACTGATGTTTTTAAGGCTTTAGAAATCTGGGGCAGTAATTTTCAGCACCGAATCAACCCAACTCTGGGGAATGCAGATCATGATAAAAAATGTTATTCTTTCAAAGATGAACCGCAGTTTACAGAACTTATTGAGCGCACCTAGTTTATTATAGCCCTAATGTTCCCATAATTTAGATATTTGCAACTGCTAATAATTTAAATGATGAAACCTTACCTGCAACTTTTCGATTTTTCTAAGAAAATAAATTATAAAACTGAAATTCTTGCGGGTTTAACGGTGGCCATGACGATGATCCCCGAATCCTTATCATTTGCTATTCTTGCAGGTTTCCCTCCTTTAACAGGTTTATACGCCGCCTTCATTATGGGGTTGGTTACGGCTGTTTTGGGTGGCAGGCCAGGTTTGGTTTCGGGTGGGGCAGGTGCAACAGTGATTGTGCTCATCGCCTTAATGAAAACCCAAGGTATAGAATATGTTTTTGCGGCAGTGGCTTTAGCAGGTGTAATCCAGATTATAGTTGGGCTGTTTAGGCTTGGGAAATTTGTCAGGCTGGTTCCGCAGCCCGTAATGTTTGGCTTTGTTAACGGTTTGGCGGTTATTATTTTCATGTCGCAGCTGGAACAGTTCAAAACCCTTGTTAACGGCAGAGTAGAATGGTTGAGCGGTACTCCTTTATATATCATGTTGGCTTTGGTATTACTCACCGTTGCAATAGTGATCATTCTCCCTAAAATAACCAAGGCCATTCCATCATCATTGGTGGCTATTATTGTGGTTTTTCTGATCGTTTTATGTTTTGGAATTGATACCAAACTGGTTAAGCATATTGCTTCCGTAAATGGAGGGTTTCCTCCGTTTCATATTCCGAAAGTGCCGTTGAATCTTGATATGCTAAGGATCATTTTTCCCTATTCACTTATTATGGCAGGTGTGGGCCTAACCGAAGGTCTACTTACCTTGAACCTGGTCGATGAAATTACAGAAACCAAAGGAGATAGGAACAGAGAGAGTATTGCTCAAGGAATTGCCAATATTGCAAACGGCTTTTTTACGGGTATGGGCGGCTGCCCAATGATTGCCCAAACACTGGTTAACCTCTCTGCAGGTGCCAGGGCTAGGTTATCGGGCATTATTGCTGCCTTAACTATATTGGTTATTATTTTGGTAGGCGCTCCGGTAATAGATCGCGTACCTATGGCGGCTTTGGTTGGCGTAATGATGATGGTAGCCATTGGCACCTTTGAATGGATGAGCTTTAAAGTGATTAATAAAATGCCTTCGCAGGATATTATCATTGGGATTCTGGTGGCTGTAATTACAGTTTGGCTGCATAACCTGGCCCTTGCGGTATTAATAGGTGTAATTATTTCGGCACTTGTTTTCGCTTGGGAAAGTTCTAAACGGATACGTGCCAGTAAACATATCGATGCCAGTGGTGTAAAAACCTACGAAATATTCGGCCCCTTGTTTTTTGGATCTATCGCCAATTTTAATGAGCTGTTTGATGTGGCTCATGATCCTCAGCATATCGTAATTGATTTTAAGCATAGCCGTGTTTTTGATATGTCGGGTATTGATGCGCTGAATAAACTAACAGAACGTTACCGTTCGGCTGATAAAAAACTTCTATTAAAGCACCTGAGCGACGACTGTAAGCGCTTGCTGAAAAATGCAGATCAGATTATAGCAGTAAACATTATAGAAGATCCTACTTATCGGGTGGCCACAGAAAAATAATTGATTTTAACCTTTCTGTTTTATAATATAAAATACCACTATATCCAAGCTAATGTTATAATATATAATATGGTAAAGGATTATCCTCATGCCTAAACAATCTTTGTCGGTTTAATCATTACTGCTTTGGAGATATTTCATGTTTTTACTAAAACGTTTAAGTACTTTAAGAAAATAGCAACATAAAATTGTTCGATTTATTGTTATTATCAGCTAAAAGTATCGTTATAGACTGTTCTATAGGATGTTAATTTTTTAAGATATTCTTATAATATTTATTTTTTACCTGTCTATTTGACAATTATTTTAATAGAATTAAATATTATTGTAGTGTTTTATAAAAATTTCATAAAAATGACAATTTGTTATTAAAACGTTTTAGTATAGTATATATTTGAGTTAACCAAATACTAAATTTTATGAGAACTCCTAACTATTACTACCGAAGTACCTGTCTCTTTAACCTAGAACATACCTTGCCGTTTCCTAAAAAATAAGTTTTAGAAATCATTTTTTTTACCAATTAAAGATCCATTAAACTATGCGATACTTATGGGCGTGCCTTGTCTTTTTTGCCGCGTTTACGTTAAACGTTTTACCGGTTTTTTCGGTGGGTAAAAAACTTCATAAAGGCCTAACGATTAATTATTTGATCCTTCAGGATACGACGAAAATTAAGATCGTATCCGCTAAAGATTCTTTGCGAAAAGATAGTCTTGAACAGATCAGGAAAAAAACACTTTACAACAAATTGGCTGGTGGTGTACAAAAAGACACCAGAGATTTATCACTCTTCCCTGCTATTTCATTACAGCAAAATTTAAAGGGCAACTTTGCTGGTCTTTATGTTCAGGAATCCTCAGGCGAACCAGGTTCTATTCAGAACATGTTTTTAAGAGGAGCTGCAATGCCACTGCTCTCTAAAAAAGACGTATACGCATCGCAGCCATTGGTGGTGCTGGATGGTATACCTTTGATTGGCGAGCATCCTTTTGCTTTTGATATCCAGCAGTACGATTTTAACAGGATTGGTCCTGCTACCAATTTATTAACCACCATTGATATCAATAATATTGCATCGGTAGAAGTGTTAAGCGATTTGGCCAGTGCAGCAGTTTATGGCCCCAAGGGTGTTAATGGGGTAATCGTAATTAAAACAAAAGCACCTGATGGTGTTTCGCGTGGTATCAGTTTCAATTCTTATATAGGTATGGTACAAAAACCTACCGTAAATACCATTAATGGTAAATATGAAAACGAATTCAGACAGCGCTTTTACGATGTATATACTACAAACGGCAGATATTCGGATGATGAGGCCTATCCGGTGTATTTAAGCGATTCGTTGAATAACGTATATAGCGGTAAATCCAACTGGACTGATCTGTATTATAAAAATGCACTTATTTATGGTATAAATCTGGGTTTAACCGGCGGCTCTGATCGTGCTAGTTTCAGGTTTTCTTTAGGGAATACCAAGAGCCAGGGTGTGGCTGATGGAACAGGGATCGATCGCTACAGTGCAATGTTCAACATAAACATGAAACCTGTAAAATGGCTGCTGTTCTCGGCAATGATAAACGGTAACCGCTTAAACCGCGATAGAAACAGAAGTTTAAGAGACAGATTTGCGCAGATTAACTATTTTCCTGACCTAAGTGCTCCACTGGCACCAAATAAAGATTATTACTCCAGTTATTTAAACGAATACAGTAAAGGCTTCGATGACAATAAAACCAATAGTATACAGGGTTTTGCCAGGTTGGTAGCAACTTTGGGTAAATTTAAATTAAGCTCTTCATTCAATGTCGATTATAACGAGGGTTACAGGGATATTTTTTATGCCAAAACCTTATTACAGGGCAATAGTTATGCATCAAATTACTATGGTTTTAACCAGCGCTTAATGCTGGATAATAAAGCAACATACGATTTAAGCATTAAAAATGTTCACGATTTCCATTTCGAACTGGGCCAATCAATGATATGGGATATTTATAAGTACAGTAACGCTTACGCCTATAAAGGAGCCAACGATTATATCAAAATCAACTTATTGGACTCTAAACCTAAAAATGATGATGGAACCGATAATCCTAATTACCTAGTACCAACGGCTTTCCCAAGGGAGTTAACCTATCGTTTTCTTGACAAAACGGCTGATAACCTTTTATCGGTATATGGTAAAGTAAATTATTCGTACAATGATAAATACTTCATAACCGGGATTTTGCGTGCTGATGGTTCATCAAATGCACAACCAACCAAACGCTGGTTTTATTCGCCTACTGTTTCGGCAGCGTGGAATATTAAGAACGAGCTGTTAAAAGATGAAAAATTTATCGACGACCTGGTGTTACGTGCTAGTATCGGCCGTTTGGGCAGGGCTTTTACTTTCGATAACTACGCGCAAGGGCCTCAGTATACCGCATCTGTTGGTTACACCGGAAATTTGACCGTTCCGGGTTATAATGCAATCGGTGTATTAACCAGACCATATTCATTCGGTTGGGTAGGTTACGGTGTGCCATGGGCCTATTCAGACCAGTTAAATATCGGTGCAGATGTGGCCATGCTTAAAAACCGTTTGCATGTATCGGTTGATTTTTACAACAAGGGAGAGAAAAACCAGTTATTGGGTATCCCGTCTTATGCTGAATATGGTTACAAACAATCGATAGAAAGCGGGTTAAACATGACCAATGCCGGAGTTGATCTATCCATTAGTGCTTTGGTGATTTCGAGGAGCAAATTCTCATGGAACTCATCACTTAACCTGAACCACAACAGCAATAATTTAACCGCCCTGCCAAGGGGATTGGATCAGATAATTGTCGGCAACCGCTTTTTAAAAGTTGGAGAACCGGTAGATCAATATTGGTTATTCGAAAATGATGGCATTTACACGGCAAACAGCCAGGTGCCGATAGTAAACGGACAGCCATTAAAATACAACGGTACACCTCTAAAAGCCGGCGATCCGAAATGGAAGGACCAAAATGGTGATAATATTATCGATGAAAAAGATAAAGTGCTAAAGGGGCACTCACTACCTGTTTTAGCCGGAGGATTTGATAACTCCTTTAAATATGGCAACTGGAGTTTAAACACTAACCTGTATTTTAACCTGGGCAGAAAAATTATCAATGAGGAAATGGCCGCCCGTTTCGATTTTGTAAACCATGAGGGCAATACAGATGTGGCTTCGGTAAAAGAAATCACTTTCTGGGAAAAAAGGGGCGATTATAGCAAATATCCCTTGTACAACCCCTGGAGCACTGTAATTCCTTACCGCACCGATCAGGATCTTTTCCTTGAAAACGGATCATTCTTAAAACTAAGATCGGTTTCTGTTGGCTATGATTTCGGTAGCTTTTTAAAGCGGAAAAATATCAAGATCAGCAAAATCTTTTTATACGGTTCGGTAAATAATGTGTTTGTGATTACCAAATATACCGGTCAGGATCCTGAACTGGTGGGTTACGATGGTATTGATACAGGCTATGGTCAACCGATCCCAAGAACTTATACTTTGGGTGTTAAAATGGAATTATAATATGGAAAGAAATACGAACAAAACATCAACAATGATGAAGAATATATTATACTCATTTCTGCTCTCGTTAGTGGTTTTATCAGGCTGTAATAAAGCTTTAGAAACCGATTCCACCCGTGTTGTAGGTGAAAAAAATATGTGGAATACTGTGGAGGATGCACGTGCCGGCATTATGGGGGTTTATGCACTAACACGTGCTGCACTCTCCGATAATAATGGACACTGGATTTACGGCGATGTAAGAACAGGAGAATTTACCAGCCCTAAGCGGCAGGATTTAAAAGCCATTATCAGCAATAATTTAAATGCATCATACCCTGTTGTAGAATCGCTTTCTGATTGGACCAGGTTTTATGCCATTGTAAACGGAGCCAATGTTTTTCTCGAAAATGTTGCCCACGTTAAAGCTACCGATAAACGTTATTCGGATAACAACATGACGGTAGATATTGCACAAGCCAGGTTTTTAAGGGCATTTGCCTATTTCTACATGGTGCGTATCTGGGGTGATGTGCCTTTCATTATTTCTTCTAACGAAGGTGTATTTGAAAACAAACCGAGAGAGAGCCAGACAAAAATACTGGCCTGGGTAGAAAGTGAAATGTTAAGGGCTGCAGCCGATCTGCCATATATATACAGTGCAGGCGATATACAGCAGCCAAGTAATTATTATAATGAAGACAGGACCCGTTGGGGTGGTGCACTGGCAACCAAGGTTACCGTTTATGCGGTTTTGGCACACGTTGCAGCCTGGAATGCCGATTATTCGAACGTAGCCAAATATGCCAAATTTGTGGAAGATAATTATGGCAGAAGCGGCGGGGGGTATACTTCTACAATCGACCTCACCAATTCGAACGGCTTTTTCTATAATAAAAACTTCAGGCAAATATTTGGGTTTAACTCTGATTATGGCCACATCGATGGCTCATCCACCGGTCATATTGAAGAATTAACCCTTGCCGAACCCATTATAACAAAGGCAATCCCAGATATTTACCTTCCAAAAGATTCGATCATAAAATATTTCAATCTGGCAAAAGATGATAGGTTCTCGGTTGATACCCTGGGTCAATCAAAATTCGACAGGTATTTTACCAATTTAAATGGTAAATACCCAATCTTCAGCAAAATCAAAGTAATCCAGGGTGGGGGTAACGATCCTAATTTCAGGTATTTTACCAGCGCATTGATTTTTACTCGTTTAGAAGATGTGGTGCTCTTACGTGCCGAGGCATTATCGGTACTGGGCGATCAGGTAGGCGCTATAAACGAATTGGTGCAGGTGATCGGCAGGCGGGTAAGTTCTACCGAACTAAGTTTTAATCTCGATAACGATGATATCCTTAAAATGATCTTCGAAGAAAGGCACCGTGAACTGATGGGGGAGGGGCAGAGGTGGTATGATATGATCCGTTTTAATAAAATCAGGCAAAATGATCCCAAATTTATGAGTCTGATTAAAACTGGAGGTATTTACTGGCCGATTTCGCGTAAGCTTTTATCCCAGAATAGTTTACTTACCCAAAATCCTTACTGGCGCTAAATAATTAATATATGAAACCATTATGGCCTTTAAAGTTGGATATCAATCAACACCATAATCGTTTCATCACCATTAAAATATAATCATAAGCAGATGAAAAATTTTGTAAAATATATGGGGACAGTAGCCATGCTTTTATTGCTCTCCCTGGTGTATTCGGCCTGTAGAAAAAACGGAGGTTATTACGACGCGCCTGATAGCACAGCCCCATTTGCCGGTAATACATACGAATATTTAAAAAGTAAACCGGGGGTTTACGATTCGTTACTTGTAGCCATTGATAGAATGGGTTTGAAAAAAACACTTACTGATAGTAGTGTAACGCTGTTTGCGGTAACCAATCCAAGCTTTCAATTGGCCCTCCGGAACCTGAATACCTTGCGCAGACAATCTGATAAAGACCCTCTGTTCCTTTCCAATATTGATGGGGTACAATTAGATACGATGGTTTCATACTATATTATCAGGGGTATAAAACCAACAGATTCGTTAAAACTTCAGGATGGCTTAAATTTAACAAGTGTAAAAGTGGCCTACCCGATGCATGCAAAATCGGTTAAAGGTTCTGCATCCGGCGAAATAGGCGCAGGCCCTGAAGTAATTGAATTTAGCAATACCAAAAAAAGTAAGTTCATTAGAAACTGGTCTACCAGCGTAACAGGTTCAAACAACATTAAAACAAAAAATGGAATTATCCATGTAGTTAGTCCCGATCATGTTTTCGGCTTTGATGGTTTCGTTACCCGTTTAACCTTTGTGCCGCCTCCACCAAATTTAATGGTCACAGTAGGTGGTGTTTTCTCTACCAACCGCGAAAACGGAGGGTGGCCCTACAAGTGGCGAAAACTCTAAAAAAGTAATCGATGGCGACGATCATACCAAGTTTTTATGCGATCTGCAGGGGTTTTTAACCATGCAGTTTAAACTTAAAACACCAGAAGTTTCTTCGGTTTATACCTTAACCTCGGCAAACGATGAGAACGGAAGAGATCCGAAAGCCTGGACCTATGAAGGTTCGCAGGATGGCCAAAACTGGACAGAGCTGGATAGAGTTTCGAATTTCTTTTTCGAGGAAAGATACCAGCAAAAGGTTTTCAGGTGTAACAATACAGTTGCCTACCTGTACTACCGGATTAATATTACAGAATTAAGGAGTGGAGGTACATTCCAACTAGCAGAATGGACAATTAATAAATCGAAATAGGTGATGGATTACGGAAAAAATAAATTAGAAAAACTTATGAAATCAGTAATTAAAAAGGAGCTCCTTTTAATATTACTTGTGCCAGTTGTTTTAAGTGGCTGTAAAAAGCTTTACAATTTGCCCGATGACAAAGATTATTTAAGTAACAATGTAAACTATAGCAATAAAGTTCTTGAACCGATATTGGGAAGGAACAACCTTATCGGTGGTTTTAACGCCGATAATTCTACCGCACCATTTACTTTCGAAATTGTAAATGCACGTTTTGGAGACGGTAGACCGGTAACCGATATTTTTCAAACTGCACCAACATATGTTTGGACCGCGCCTTATACCGGTTTAGAGAAAAGTTTGGCAGAGATAGAAGCTAAAAGAAAAATAGAAACCCATAAACTTTTCGAAATGCGTTCGTCGGGCGAATTCATTTTCTGGGCTTCTACAAGCAACCAGCTAATTACTCCAAGACCTACAGATAGCACCAATTTTGCACAGGATACTCGTTTTTTTGATCTGAAGGTAAAAAATACCGGTGGAGAAAGACTTATCAAAGACTTTCAGATCAGGCCTTGGCGCGAACGCCCCTATGAGCCTGCTGATGATGTGAACCTGTATTCTGGTTTACCGGCACCAGATCCGAATAATCCCTTTGATAAACGTTACAAAAATTACATCAGACCATATTTAAATAATGTAATTAGTGCAACTACCAATGAAGACATCAATAAAGACAATATAAATTTGAAAGTCAATAATGTGGTTATCTACATCAGGCCATTTAACGGTGGCAATGGACATTCGTTAAGGATTAAAGTTTTAAATAAAGATTCAGTTGAAATCAATCCTGCAGCATTTAACGAAACGGCCTGGGACAAAATGATACATGGCTTTAACATGCAAAAAACCGAAAAGTATGTACAGTACGATGTTGCCTATCCAATTCCTTTGGTCGAAATACCAACATTTTATGCGCCGGGTGCAACCAGGGCTAAAATAAACCTCAGCTATTCTAGGGGCTCGTTTGGAGGTGGAAGAACATTTGCCAATTTCGGTGTCGACTTTGCGATATATAAGGCCGGCGATTGGGAAGTGGTTTTCCACTTCAGAAATGAGAATCCAAAATTCGCGAGCGAGTAGGTAACCATTTAAAGCTATTAAGATGAGAAGAAATATACTTTTTTATGCATTACTTATTGTATGTATAATTTGTGGCACGAGTGCTTATTCGCAGGAGAAATACATCATTGTGAATGGTACCGTTGTTGATAAAGATTCAAAACAGGGGGTTCCGGGGGTATCCGTAATCCTCGAGCAAACCAATAAAGGTTTAACACAAACCAATGGTAAAGGGCAGTTTACGGTTAATGTACCTATAGGCGGAACTTTATTATTTAAATTTTTAGGTTTTAATACCCAAAGGGCTAAAATTACCGGGGCCACCAACATTACCGTAACCATTACTGAAGATAAAAAAGATTTAGATGACGTAATTATTGTGGCCTATCAAAAAAGAAATAAGGAAACCACCACCGGTTCGGCTGTATTGATACAGGCAAAAGAGGTTCAGGATATTCCGGTATCCAATGTAGAGCAGCTTTTGCAGGGTAAGGTTCCGGGTTTAAATATCCAGAACAATACCGGTGCTCCTGGTTTTAGAGGATCGGTACAGGTACGTGGTCTTTCCAGTTTAAGTATTTCAGGCAGTGGTAACGAATCGTTTTTACAGCCTACATCGCCTTTATACATTATTGATGGAGTACCTTTAGATGCGGATAAGGCTGCTGAGTTTGGCTTTCAAACCCAGGGACCTGGTGTAAGTCCGCTTTCGCTGATCCCGCAGGAAGATGTTGAAAATATCCAGATCCTTAAAGATGCTCAGGCTACTTCTATGTACGGCTCGAGGGGTGCTTATGGTGTAATTATTATCACCACAAAAAGAGGTAATTCTAAGGTGCCCAGAATTAGATACGTAACAAATGCTTTCGTTAATGCACCGCCCAAACTCCGCGAAACATTGGGTGGAAATTCTGAGCGCTCGTTAAAAATACAGCAGATTATCCTCAATGCGCAGAATGTAACCGATATACGGGCAATTTCGCGTACACCTTTTTTGGCAGATAGTTTAAATGCCTATTGGAACAACTCTACCGATTGGCAGGATGTATTTTTCCAAACCACCTATAACCAGAGCCATAACCTGGCGTTGGATGGTGGCGATCCGAAATTTAACTATAAAGCTAACCTGGGTTATTATACCGAAAAGGGTGTAATTAAAAATACAGGTTACGACCGTTATAACCTGAACATGAACATGGAGTTTAAACCAAATGAAAAATTCAGATTTTTTGGTTTCATCAACGGGTCGGTAGGTAAGCAGAATAAAGGTAATGGTGTTGGGCTAATTCAATCGGGTGTGGCAGAAAACGGACAAGCTTCTACTTTATTGCCGCCTCCATCCTTTTACCAGGCATCGGGTGGTGTTTTATCGGCTTTGCAAACCTCAAATGATAACAACTCCCGTAACATACGTACCAACGTAGAAGCCCGTTACGAATTTATTCCGGGTTTAGCAGTATCTTCTACATTAAGCTACGATTATACTTCGGATACCGAATCAACTTTTACGCCGGCTGCTGCCAATGGCCAGTATGCTAAGCTTTACGATTATGTTGGCCGTAACTACCAGTTATACAATCGCAACGGTATTACCTATGCTAAAACATTCGGCGAAAAACACAATGTTTTTATCAATACCTTTAACGAAATCTATAAACAAGGTGCCCAAGCTGGTATTACCCGTCAGGAAAGATTACCGAACGATCAGTTACAGGGACCTGTTGGCTACGATGATTATAACTCAAGGGGGGGTGGTGTTTTAAGCAATTACCGTAATGCAACCATTGCTTCATTTGCCGGTTCATTATCTTACGATTACGACAAAAAATATGTGGCAGAGTTCTCGTACCGTTTGGATGGAACCTCATCTAGCGGCTTGGAGAATCCATATTCTAAAAATCCATCAATTGGTTTAAGGTGGAACTTTAACAAAGAAAACTGGTTAACCGATAAAAAATGGCTGTCATATGGTAGTTTAAGGTTAACATGGGGCCAGAATATTGTTCCTACCGGTAATCTCGAAAGTATTTATGGTAAGTATAACCTGTATGGCAATTTTAACAATAACCCAACTATTGGTATTGATTATGATCTAATTCCAAATCCAAATTTAAAGCCAACCACTACAACGCAGTACAACCTCGGTTTGGATCTTGGGTTTTTTAACGATCGCATATCATTAAACTTTGATACCTACTTTAAAAAAGTGGATAATTTACTGTTCGATAGAGATTTATCTAATACCACCGGTTTTAATAAGCTGGCCAGTAACGATTTGGGGATTGCCAACTATGGTACCGAGTTAATGGTAACCTTTAGGCCTTTGGTAAGTAAAGATCTGGATATATCGGTATCTCTTAACGGAGCCATTAACCGCGATGTACTGTTAAAACTTCCGGCCGAGTATAATGGCCAGTTTATTAAGTTCGATAATTCGGGCTATTTACAGCACGTTGTTTACCGTGTTGGAAGAAACACCCTTTCCAATTATTTAAGGATTAACCAGGGGGTTTACAGCACCGATGCCGATGTAGCTGTAGATCCGGTTACCGGAAAAAGATACCAGAGCAACGGTCAGTTTTTCTTAGGTGGCGATCCGATTCTTAAAGATGTAAACGGCGATTATATTTTAGATGGCAGGGATTACGAGGTTACTGGTAACTCGCAACCTTTGGCAACCGGTGGTATCTCAACCAACATCAGGTACAAAAACTGGGGACTGAATGTATACGCTGTTTATACTGCAGACAGGACTATCTTAAACAACGCCCTTGCCGATAGGATTGCCATTATGCGCGATCCCTTCTCCTTAAAATCAGTTGTTCCGTTAAACGACCTTGATATCTGGAGGGCACCGGGCGATATAGCTAAATACCCATATCCTTATGATTATGCCAGGTATAATCAGATACAGCCACTAAGGGCCGATCAAACACTGTGGCAAGAGAGTGGAAGTTATTTAAAAATAAACAATGTAACCCTTTCTTACATGTTCAACAAAAAGATGATTGCAAGGTACGGATTGAGCAATTTAAGAATTTATGCCTCAACAAACAACCTGGTTACTTTCTCAAAATACAGTGGACCAAACCCTGAAAACGTAACCTCATTAGGTCGCGATATTTCAACGGGGTATCCGGTTCCACGTACCTTCAACATTGGTTTAAACTTAGAACTTGCTACAGGCAACTAATTGATATTGTTATGAAAAAAGTAATTATTTATACTATAATCCTGGCAGCAACTTTTTGTTTACCTGCCTGCAAAAAGTTTTTGGATATACAGCCATTGGATAAGTTAACTGGTAACAACTTCTTCAAATCCAAAGAAGATGTAGTGGCCAACATTTACAACCTATCAAGAATGGTTTTCGGTAAATACAACGAAACGCATTTTGTTGGTGCAACAGGCGAATATCGCTCAGGAGAAGTGTTATACGAAAGCCAGTCAGACAACGCACCTTCACGCGAGTATGTAGAGTACCTGGGCAAAAATAACCTCCTGTATTTAATTTCGAGGGGAAGACCATGGGATTATTATAATTTTGACAGGATTACCGATTGGACCGCATACTACCAAGCCATACAGGGGGCCAATATTTTAATTGCCAAACTTGATGAAGGGATTCCGGGTGTATCAGAAGCAGAGAAGAACTCTTTCAAAGCTGAAGCTGCATTTATCCGTGCTTTTAGCTACTTCACCATGGTTCGTTTATACGGTAACGTGGTATATTATACCGATCCTTTTCATTCGGCTGCACTGCCGAGAGAAAATTTTGTTTCTGTACTGAACAAATGTATCGCTGATCTTAAAACCTATAAAAATTCTATCGCCTGGACTTATACCGACCCATCTTTAAGAGGTGTGCGTGCAGGCAGGGGCAGCATTGTGGCCTTAATAATGGAAATGAACATGTGGAATGCAGGTTTCGATTCAGCTAATGCTAGAAAATATTATCAGGAAACAGCCGATTTGGGTAAGGAACTCATTGCCAGCAATGCTTTCAGGCTATTGCCCATTAACGAATGGGCAACCGTAATAAAAGGACGATCGGAAGAGAGTTTGTTCGAATTTTACCGCAGTATCAATTATGGCGATGCCAATTTAAATGTTGCACCAATTGCCGATATGTTTTTGCATTATCCATATAAACGCCCCGAGTATACCCACCGTGTAAGTTTTGCTTACTACAGAGGGGAGTACATGCAGAAACTTTTTCAGGATGGTAGTGATAAACGTATTACCACTTGGTTTAATGAAGATATTTTTGCTGATAATGGAAAATTTATGATGTTAAAATTTGCACAGAACTCATTTTCTACCGGTGAAGAAGATGCCAACCCTGATAACACCTTTATGATTTTCAGGTATGGAGGCGAAATCCTGCTGGCCGCCGAAGCCCTTGCAAATATAAATGAAGATACCGATGCCATAAAACTCTTAAATATGGTAAGGGGCCGTGCCGGTGCATCTCCTTATACACCTTCAAACGGAAATCTTAAAGATTTTATTTTTTACGAACGTTCGAGGGAGCTTATCGGTGAAGGACACCACTATTTCGACCTCGTACGTACAAAAAGGATTTTGAGCAGCCAGTGGTCGTATAACGTACTCACATCCGATAAATTTAACCGTGGCGGATGGACCTGGCCATTAAGCCCAGGTGCACTATATAATAATCCATACATGGTATTAAACGAATACTGGGTTAATGGTGGTAATTAATTTTATTAAGCGATCAAGAAAAGATATGAAAAAGCTAATGATGATATGCGCAGCCTGCCTACTCGTATTTAGTGCGTGTAAACGTGATGAGTACTATATAGATGGTGGCAAGGCAAACCCCGATTATCCGGGCAATATGTACCAGTACCTGCAGGCAAAAAAGGCTCCTTTTGATAGTGTGGCCAAAATTGTAAGGCTAGCCGGAATGGAAGAACAGTTTAGTAAAGAGGATTTTACCTTTTTTGCTTTTGATGATGAAGTAATTAAAAAAACGATCGGGGATATACATACTTTCGATCAAGGCCGTCAGCCCAGGGTTCTATCTTTAAATCAAATGCTTTACAGCTCAGGAAAAGATACCATTAAAACACTCGATCAGGTTAACCCGGCGATATGGAGAAAATATATCCAGCGCTATATGTTTAAAGGCGTAAACAGGTTAAAAGATTATCCGCAGATTGATATGGACCTTAGAAGTATTTACCCTGGCTCACTTCATTACGATTACAATAACGAAGTATCCAATATTGGAGTTGTTTTTAACGATGCTAACGGTGTAAAGTATATTGGCTACAGGCAATTGGTAATGACCTACATTCCCGATATTTCAAAACCAAACGACAGCTGGAATCCAAGTTATGTAGCATCCTCTGATGTTAAACCCACCAATGGCGTTGTACATACCCTGCGCTTTCAGGATAGCTACCTAGGATTTAATATTTCTGAGATTTTTAGTGACGTATACAGTACCGGATTATTACCAAGCCAGGGCACAAATTAACACGGGAAATTAATTGAAAAAACTGAATGATGAAAAGAATCATATACACGTTAAGCATATTTTTTCTGCTTGCTCTGGTAATTCAGGGCTGTAAGAAAGAAGAAGAGTTGGGCGAAGACCCTTATGGGGAAGGAAAAGCACCACTTGGAATAGGAATAAGTCAAACTTTGTTACCGGTGCCTTTTGAAGGAATTGTAGGTACAACAGTAGTCGTAAAAGCAACAGGGTTATTGCCCTATAAAGATCAGTTGAGCTTTATGTTCAACGGCGAAAAAGCGCAGGTTATAAGTGTTACCGAAAGCGAAATTACGGTTAAGGTACCTGAAGCCGGTAGTACAGGTATTACATCAATTTCCATTGGCGATCAGCTTATTCTTGGCCCTTCATTTACCGTTTCAGGCATTATCAAAAACGATATTACCTGGAAAGCAGCGGCAGGTACAAACGATTATGTAAACCAGTTTTATCAACTGGCTGATGGAAGGGCTCTGGTAATCGGAAGTTTTAATAACTACGATAATAAAGGATTGATTGTGCCTATTAACAGGATTGCCAGAACATCGCTTGATGGTGATTACGACCGTACATTCAGAACGGGTAGGGGATCCAATGGCTCACTTTCAACAGCGATCGAAATTGGTGGCAGACTGATCATATCCGGTGGTTTTAGCGGTTATAACCAGCGTACCGAAAATATTAGCAACATTACCAGTTTATATCCTAATGGTGCCATTGATACCGTTAAAATACAAACCAAAAAGAAACCTACCGTTACTGATACGGTTACCCAAAAATGGTTTCCTAAATTTAATGGCGGAACAAACGATTATATCCGCCGTATTTACCCACATCAGGGGAAAATTTTGGCTACAGGTAACTTTAGGTATTATGTAAAACGTACATACGATAAAGATAACTACGATTTTACCCGCGATACTGTTATTTTGGATAGTACCGAGATCCGCCAGATTTTGAGATTCAACCTGGATGGCTCACTGGATAAAACCTTTCGTTTTAATACCGCAACCAATAAGGGTAATGTAAGTGCCAATGGGCCTATTGATACTTATATGCATACCGATGCTCCGAATAATGAAAAACTGATGGTTTTTGGAAACTTTGTTACGTTTGATGGCCAACCCGCTGTTCGTATACTAAGGCTGGCACCTAATGGAACCATTGATCCGAGTTTTAACCCTGGTAGCGGTGCCGATGATGGTATTAATTCATTAACCTATAATGCGACCACCAGAAAATACCTGATTACCGGAGTATTTACCAGATACAATGGCAAACCTGCAAATGGCATGGCCCTGATTAATGAAGATGGAAGTTTAGACGAATCGTTCAGTGCTAAATTATTCGAAGGTGGTTACCCTACTTTCGCCAGGCAGATTTCGAACGGCTTAGTTATAGTAGGCGGTTATTTTAGGAAATATAATAATGTAACCAGAAATGGCTTTATGGTGCTTAATCCGGCCGGTTTGCTGGCACCAGGCTATAACGCTACAGGTCCTTTTTCAGGAGATTTAACGGATATAGTAGAAACAAAGTCAGCAGATGGTAAAAAAGCCCTCTTGTTGATCGGTAGATTCTACCGTTTCGATAACCTGCCGGTAAACAATATTATTAGAGTAACCATTGAATAAGAAGCCTAACCACAGATAAATTAAGATGAGTACGATGAAAAAATATAGATTATTGATCGGTCTGATGGCCGCAATAATTACAACGGCCATATTTTCTTGCAATAAGGATTTCGACAGAAAACTTGCCGATAAAGATGGTACCGATACCACGAAAGTGAGGTATGGAAGCCGTAAGGTATTATACCTTATTGTTGATGGTGCAAGAGGCCAGTCGATAGCTGCCGCAAGCATTCCGAATATTAATGCTTTACTGCCACACTCTATTTATAGCTGGGTGGCTTTAAATCAACCCGAAGCTACACAGAATGCCAGTAATTGGGGTAGTATGCTTACCGGCGTAAAAAAAGAGAAACACCTGGTAAACGACGATAATTTATCCAATAATAACCTGCAGAATTACCCAGTTATTTTTAAACGGATAAAAGAAAACAGGCCAAATACCAAAATTGCATCGTATACCTCATCAGCGGTATTTCAGTCATTAACTGTAAGTGCCGATATCAACGATCTTGTAGCTGGCGATGATCAGGTTAAAGCTGCGATAATTAACCAGCTCAATACCGATACTGCATCTGTAATTGTTGGTCATTTCACCGATATAGATAAAGCAGGCATCTCTTCAGGTTACGATAATTCGTTTAGCGCTTATAAAGCCGCTATCGAAAAATTTGATACCAGCGTGGGCGATATTTTAACGGCTATGAAAAAGCGGGCCAATTTTATCAATGAAGATTGGTTGGTCGTAATTGCCTCTAGCGATGGTGGTGCATTTACCCTTCCTCCAAATACCGATGATCAAACCATTTTTAGCAAACCTGCCAATAATGCTTTTATCATTTATTACAGTCCTAACTACACCAAAAGGATTCTCGTAAAACCCTTCACAGGAAATAGGTATCTGGGTAAAACCATAAAAATGCAGGGCACACAGGTGAGGGCCGAAATTGCAGGCGAAGATGCAAATGCTTACAATATAGACGATACCACCAAAATGACCATAGAATTAAAGGTAAAAAAGAACACTGAGCAGATTTTTTACCCGAGCGTTTTAGGTAAACGTAACGAATGGTCGAGCGGTCACCCAAGCGTAGGTTGGGTAATTTATTTAGAAGACCGTTACTGGTATTTTGAGTGGAGAGGCACAAAAGATGGCGATTACCGTCAATGCAGAGGAGCCGATTTAGTGAAGGGAAGATGGGAAAACCTTTCGGTAAAATTAGAAAAGCGTGGCGATCAGCGGTTTATTCGCACCTATACCAATGGTAATTTTAACAACGAGCTCGAAATTACAGGTTCGGGTTCATTGGCGAACTCAAATGCACTTAAACTGGGCTTTTTAAACGGCCAAGGGCATGGCGAACCCGATTACTATGTGTCAGATATCAGATTCTTTAAGCTTCCGGTACCCGATGGCGTAATTGGGGATTATGCCTGCGAAACCTCTATCGATCAAAATCACCCTTCCTATAATTTCCTAGTGGGTTATTGGCCTGGTACGGATGGCAATGGCGATAAAATGGTCGATCTTTCCTCTCAGGCACACGATTTTAAACTTCAGGGACCGTATGCATGGGAAAACTTTAATGATTTAATCTGTCCGCCGCCTACAGAGTTATTGGCCATGATGGTGCCGCAAACCATCGATATACCGAGCCAGATGCTCAATTGGTTAAAAGTAGCAAACAAACAAACCTGGTCGCTCGATGGCAGGGTTTGGTTAGATCAATAACAACAGTTTCTGATAATTTAAGATATCGAAAATGAAAAGAATTATATATTCAGTATTAATAGGTTTAACCGTTGCAATGGGGGCCTATTCTTGTAAAGAATCGCAGGTTGAAGATCTGAAACTGCCTGATCCCGATGGTAAGAGCATAACAGGAGAGGGGATTGTTGTTGGCAATGTTACGCTTGATAATCAATTTGTAAGGGTACCTTTTAAAATTTCACTTTCCGGAATGGCTGAACAGGCTTTTCAGGTTGGTTTAACCTTAAATAATGATACCGTAACCCAATTGATATCAAACGGAAGTTTAATCAATGCGGTTTTAATGCCATCTGCAGCTGTAGAATATCCTACGGTAATCAATGTTGCTTATGGTACAGACAGTGCCGAAGGTATAGCCATTGTGCGAAGGGCTACTTTAGAACGTTACCTTGGTAAAAAAGTGGTGTTTGCACTAAAACTTACCACACCAGCTAAAGGCAATAAAATTGCCAATGGTAAATCAAATATCCTGGTGGTAATCAATACCGACGACCTGCTTAAACCTGCAGATGTTCATTACCTCAGTTTGCAGGGTGGCGGTACCTATAACATCGCTTACCAGGGCAATTATTTTGTGGGGCCGGCAGGTATTACCATCCCGTTGATCATCAGCTTGGATAATACGCCTACAACCGCATTTAATGTGAAAATTAAAGATAATATCGATACCATTGCCACTTTGGTTGCAAACGGAGGATTGCCGGCCAACGCCATTCATCTGGCCACCAAAGATTTCAGTATTGATACCTTGGTCCGGTTTAATACAGGTGCAAGCAGTGCCACCGTTCGTTTATCCATTCCTTGGCCTGTATTTGATGCAAATATCATTGCAAATAAAAAATTCGCTTTTGCTTTAAGCCTTACCGATAATACCAATCACGTAATTCACCCTACAAAAGGAAAACTAATAGTAATTATAGATCCTAATGTAAATCTGGATAACAATTCGCCGATTATTGGTAACGGAACCGGTTTGACCGCTAGATATTATACCAATACCCAACTGGCACCGGATGATGGCCGCGCACCTTTTGTTACCAGGATTGATGGAACGATAGAATTTTCGGGCGATGGATGGCCTGATGGCGTTAAAAATGCTGCGGGCGAATCGTTAAGCAGGGATAATTTTGCGACAAAATGGACAGGCGAGTTCCTGGCGCCGGTAAGGGGCGATTATATTTTCTACCAAACCCGCTGGGATGACGGATCGAGGTTATATATTAATGGAAAGGCCATTATCGACGATTATACCACCTCCTGGGATAGACCCGAAAGGAATGCAACTATACGTTTAGAACGCGGTATCAGGTATAAAATTGAAGCGCATCACCGCGAAAATGTGGGCGGGCAGCAAGCCTATCTCGAATATGAGGTGCCATCGGCAGGTATTACGGGCAGACGTGCAGTACCAAGAACACAATTATTCCCAACTCCTTAAACATAAATAGAGATGAAAAGTAATATGAAAAGACTATTGAGCATCTGCTCACTTTTACTGCTTATCGTTGTGTTAACGGTAAAATGTAAAAAAGAGAAAACCGAAGAGGTAATTCAAGAAGTTGAAGAACCAAAACCTTTGGTTGCCTTTGATTATACCATTCCGAACCCCGTAAAATATCAGGAGGTTCAGTTTACCGCCAGTCTGCAGAATTATAAAAGCCTGCTATGGCAGTTTGGAGATGATAGTACTTCGATCGAGGTATCGCCAAAACACGTATACCGGTTTCCTGGAACCTATCGCGTAATTTTGACCATCAGAAACGGACAGGGGTATTCTGCAACAAAAGAGATCAATTTAAAAATTGTCGATCCCAATTTCGACCCAACCAAATATGGGGAGAATTATATGGTAACTGTTGGAGGAACTTTTTCGGTTAACTTAGAAGCGGGCGATGGTCCAGATAGTGGCGAAGGTTCTAAAAAACTCGTCGATCAGAATATCAATACTAAATTCTTACAAGCCGGTTTCGATGGTACCCAAAGGTGTACTTTCGAACTTAAAACGCCTCAGGTTGTGGGGGCTTATACCCTTACCTCTGGTAATGATGCGGCAGACCGTGATCCGAGGTACTGGATTTTACAGGGCTCTTTAGATGGTATCCAGTATACCGATCTGCATACCGTAACCAGTTGTCCGTGGGAAAATACCGATAGCGGCGCAAGCAGAAACCAAACCAAGCTTTTTCATTTCGACAATTATATCGCATATAAATTTTATCGTCTTTACATTAAATCGAACAGGGGAAGCAGGGTATTCCAATTAAGTGAATGGACCATTAACAAAAAACAACCCTAAGTAATAAGCGCTCCACACAATTTGAAGAATACATGAGGCTTAACAACTTCATGTATTTTTTTAAAAATTCTTTTTAAATGTCATTTAGACAATTAAAAAATCGGGTTCTCTTGCAAAAAGTAAATTATATTTTATACATTAGTAAAACGTTTAACTAAACGTTAATCTAACCATAATATAAATCAGATTTCAATACACACACAAATTATGAACAAAACCTACACTTTAAAATTTTTAGGCATACTGGGCTGCATGTTTGTAGGCGGCTTGCTAAAAGCACAAGAGCGAAAGGCACCAGCTTATCCCTTAATTACGCACAATACCTATTTTAGTATTTGGTCTAACACGGATAAATTAAACGAATCTGCTACGCAACATTGGACAGGAGCCGATCATTCACTTTTAGGAATGATTAATGTTGATGGTGGTATTTATCGCTTTTTAGGTAAAGAAACTACTACTTACAAAACGGTTGTACCTGCTTCAGATGAAAAAGGTTACGATGTAAAATATACAGAAACCGAACCTCAGGGCGATTGGAAAGCAGCAAACTACACCGCCAGCAGTTGGCAAACAGGTAATGCACCCATAGGAGATGACGCCAAAAATGTGAAAACATTATGGAAATCGCATGATATCTGGGTAAGAAGAACCTTTAACGTAGCTAATCCCGCATCAATAAACGAACTGTTTTTAAAGATAAACCACGATGATAATATTGAGGTTTACCTAAACGGAAAGAAAATCTATACCAAAGAAGGCTGGACGAATAATTTCCAATATATTGCCTTAAGCAATAGTGATAAAAGTGCTTTAAAAGCCGGATCAAATGTAATTGCCATTCACCTCATTAATACTGCAGGTGGCCGCTTTCTCGATTTTGGTTTAGTAGAAAAGCTACAAGACAATGCCGAAAAAGTGCAGCTGGCTAAACAAAAAAGTGTCGATATTAATGCCACACAAACCATTTATAACTTTACCTGCGGTAAGATCGATTTAAAATTAACTTTTACCTCGCCATTGTTAATGAACGATTTAGGGTTATTTGCCCGTCCGGTTTCTTATGTTTCCTATCAGGTAAAAGCAAATGATGGTAAAACGCACCAGGTAAAAGTATACCTCAGTGCATCATCAAACATTGCGGTTTATCGCCCTACGCAAGAAGTTACAGCAAGCAAATACAGCACCGCTAAATTATCGGTATTAAAAACGGGAACGGTTGAGCAGCCAATTCTTCAAAAGGCAAGTGACGATATGCGGATCGATTGGGGTCACTTTTACGTAGCCGCACCAAAAACCAGCAACGCCATCCAGTTTGTAACGGCCGAAAAAGATGCTGCCGATGCTTTTACAAGAGGCAATTCCGCTTCAACCGCTAAACAGGGTAAAATGCTCGCATTAAATACTGTTATTCCCTTTGGAACAGTAGGTAAAGTTGCGGTAGAAAAATATGTTGAACTGGGCTATGATGAAATTTATTCTGTTCAATACTTCAATAAAAATTTAAGGCCATGGTGGAATACCTCAGGCAAAGAAACCATCGAAGCACAACTAACCGCTGCGGCTGATGAGTACAAAAACGTGATTCAGAAGTGTGAAGCTTTTAACAAAACTTTGTACGCCGATGCCTTAAAATCAGGTGGTAAAGAATATGCCGATTTATGTGTTTTAGGCTATCGCCAGAGCATTGCAGCACATACTTTGGTAAAGAGCCCGCAAGGTGAAATTTTATGGTTATCGAAGGAAAACAACAGTGGTGGTTTTATCAATACTGTTGATGTAACTTACCCGTCAGCACCATTGTACCTGATTTATAATCCTGAACTGTTACAGGGCATGTTGAATGGTATTTTCTATTTCAGCGAAAGCGGAAAATATCCTCACCCTTGGGCAGCCCACGATCTGGGAACTTATCCGCTAGCAAACGGACAAACTTATGGTGAGCCCATGCCGGTTGAAGAATCGGGCAACATGATTATTTTAACTGCAGCAATTGCTAAAGCGCAGGGAAATGCCAATTACGCCAAAGCGCATTGGAAAACCTTAACCACCTGGGTTGATTATTTAACCAAAGAGGGATTAGATCCAAAAACGCAATTATGTACCGATGATTTTGCAGGTCACCTGGCCCGTAATGCCAACTTATCTGTAAAAGCGATTGTAGGTATTGCTTGTTATGCCCAGATGGCACAAACTTTAGGTTATGATGATGTAGCCAAAAAATATCGTGCAATAGCTGAAAGTATGGTGCCAAAATGGATAGAAATGGCCGATGCTGGCGATCACTACGCCTTAACTTTTGATAATAAAAATACATGGAGCCAGAAATATAACCTGGTTTGGGATAAGGTTTTAAAGTTAAACCTGTTTCCACAAAAGATATACGAAACCGAAACCAAATATTACCTGACTAAACAAAATAGATACGGTATTCCGTTGGACAGCAGAAAGGCCTACACTAAAAACGACTGGATCTTGTGGACAGCCACTTTTGCGCCAACACAAAGAGAATTCGAAGCTTTGGTGCATCCTGTATACAAACACGCCATTGAAACCGAATCGAGAGTGCCTTTGAATGATTTTTACGATTCGAATACCGGTATCCGCGATAACTTTAAAGCCAGGAGTGTAGTAGGCGGTTTTTACATGAAAATGCTTGCCGATAAGCTAGCTGGCAAATAAATCTTACCCCTCAAAATAACAATTAAAGGCGCTGCATTTAGTTGCAGGGCCTTTTTTGTGTTTGATAAGAGCGCGATCGTCATGCTGAATTTATTTTATTAGCAGTTTTCCTTGTTTTTAAGGTCTAATAGCTACTTCGTGGTCAGCATCTTTCCTGCTATAAAGACCCTGAAATGAATTCAGGGTGACGGCACGAATGGAAAAATGCATAAACTTAATGTAGGGTTGGCCATAGCAATCTATTCCTTAGTCTGTGTTCTCACAAACCGAATAAACAGCTTATGTATGCAAGCAGAAAAAAGCTATTTAGTAGTTATTAGAATTAGGAAATGGTCGGCCTGTGGTTCTTGGAGGTTCTCAGTCCCGCCATTCGCTGTAGCTCCGATAGAAAACCTGTGAAACAAGCAAGCACACCAAAATATAACATAAACCGGTGCTTAAATCGGAGGCTGCCGCTGCTGTCGGGTTTATGCACATGGTTTCTGCACCCAGCAACCCCGAAAATAAATACCATTCTGGCCCAATAGCCCCGGTTGAAGCGTTACCCTGCAGCAACGAGGAACGAGGCAGCGAAGCGTATAAGCATAAAACGGGAAGAAACTTGCTGTTTTTGTACTGGCCTTGCGCTTCAAATGAAAATTGGTGTTTTTAAACTAGGAAATTATCCTATCGGTTGGTCTCACTGGCTGAAAAAGCCACTCGCATCTAATAGCCGTCGGATGACGATTTATCTGATCAAAATTCAAACTCCAGCTGATTACTTTCTGGCTTTTCTATTTCAACATCATCATAAAACCGTGACAAGGTAATGCCCAAAAGCCTCACCTGTGTTGTGCCGATAGCGGCCTCTTCCAAAAGTTTAATCGCCTCTGCATAAATTACCTCTACTTTGTTTATCGGTATAGCAAAAGACCGGCTGCGCGTAATCAATTTAAAATCAGCGAATTTGATTTTTAGGGTTACCGTTTTTCCGCTTAGTTGATATTTTTCCAAGCGTTTGGCCACGGTTTCACTGATCTGTTTCAGCAGATCATGCATCACCGAATCTTCATTGGTATCTTCCGAAAAGGTATCTTCTGCACCAACTGATTTGGTTTCGCGATTCGACTGAACGGGGCGTTCATCGATACCGCGAACAATTTTATAATAAAACCTTCCCGATTTCCCGAATTGGGCAACAAGCTGGGCTTCAGTTAATTTTTTTAAATCTGCGCCTGTATTAATCTGCATGGCTTTCATTTTGGCACCGGTAACTTTGCCTACCCCAAAAAATTTTTCTACCGGGAGTTTTTCCATAAAAGCCTCAATCTTCGATGGACCAATGAAAGTTAAACCATCCGGTTTATTCATATCTGAAGCTACTTTGGCCACAAATTTATTGATCGATACGCCTGCCGAAGCGGTTAAGTTTAACTCATTTTTAATCGCATCTTTAATGGATTGAGCAATATCAATAGCCGATCCGATTCCGAGCTTGTCTTCCGTTACATCAAGGTAAGCTTCATCCAACGAAAGGGGTTCTATAATATCGGTGTACCGACTAAAAATTTCCCTAAGCGCTTTCGAAACCGCGGTATAGGCATCAAAACGGGGGTACACAAAAATTGCTGTCGGGCAAAGCTGGTAAGCTTTACTGCTCGACATTGCGGAGCGAATTCCATATTGCCGTGCTTCGTAACTGGCTGTAGAAACCACACCACGACTGTCGGGCTTGCCACCAACCACTAAGGGCTTTCCCCGGTATTCAGGAAAATCGCGTTGCTCTACAGATGCATAAAAAGCATCCATATCGATATGGATTATTTTTCTTAAAACCGGTGGAGTTGAATCAGACATGCAATGATCTAAATTTCGTGATTTTTATCAGGATTATTGATCTAGATTTTTTTTCTTTACAAAATATGGAGAGAGCAATTCGTTTTTATAAAAATGAAAGGCACGAATGGTATGCCGATATACCGGAATGGGGCGGAGATATAGCCGATTTGCAAATGGTAGAAGGTGCCGATGAATTATAGAACTGGATAGCAATTACCGGGAACGAATGCAAATTACTAATGGCTGATGCGCCTATTGAAAATGCCGAAATTTTAGATCTTGTTTATGCCCGCGAAGAGAATTTGGGCGGTGGTGGCGATTATCTTTTAGAAGAATTTAGGGGCGAATTTAAGAACCATAAACTTTGGCTTTGCCAGGTAACGGAGTTTGTTTTTAAGCAATTGCCCGAACGGATTTATTTTAAGGAACTTGGTTAACAGAAAATTTAACCATTATGTTTCTATTATGTAGACCTTCCTAAGGTTCGTCATCCTGAACTTGTTTCAGGATCCATTTAACCGCAATTCTTTTAATATTGATTCACCATCATTAATTTTTGCCTAACAGGATCATCATGCAAAAGACCCTGGAATAAATTACCTTCGGTGAGCTCGCTTAAGACTCGGTTTACTCCGTAGCTTTCCGCTTCGCTACAGGTCAGGGTGACGTTTCTAGGTAGTATCAAGCTAATCCAACAATACTTCTACTTTATTCAGTAACGAGTCCATTTCGAATGGTTTTTCCATAAAATCATTGGCACCAGCATCGAGGGCAGATTGTCTGATGTCTCTACTGGCCGAGATCATTAAAATAGGAATTTCCTTAAATTGAGGATCGTTTTTAAGCTGTTTGCAGATATCCCTGCCATCATGTCCACTCATCCAGATATCAAGCATAATCAGATCTGGCTTATTTTTTACCGCATCTATTACTGCTCCGCCATCATATGTAAATTCAACATCATAACCCATCACCTCTAAAATCATCGTCACAGCGTCAACAATTCCTTCATCGTCATCGGCAATGAGTATTTTCTTATTTCCCATTTTGTAGTTTTATTTCATATCGTTTTGTTTTGCAACCGGTAAATGAGATGATTATCAAAAGCGTATAATTATTAAAGCGGTAAAGATGCTTTTTGTTTTAAAAAAAATGAATATTTATTTAAAGAATTTTGCCCTTGGCTAATCAAAAAAATTGAGCCTGAATTTCATAACGGATTAACTGGCTATAAATTGAACACCAAATGCATAATTTTAAAGCTTATAAAATATTTCGGAGAATTATAGTTTATATTTACAGCGTTTATTCAAATTAATTGGGTTTAATAGCCAAAAATGGATAGTATTAATATTAAGAAGTTAGCAGAAGCTTTAAATTTATCTACTTCTACAATTTCGAGGGCTTTTAGGGATAATAGTGACATTAATGGGGCTACCAAAGCGCGTATACTAGCCAAAGCAAAAGAATTAAACTATCAGCCCAACCACTACGCCAGTAATTTAAGGGAGCAAAAAAGTAAAACCATTGCCGTTATTGTACCCGAATTGGCCAATAATTATTTCTCACAGGCCATTCACGGTATTGAACGTGTAGCCAGAGAAAATGGCTACCATATTCTGATTTACGTAACGGATGATGATTATAAAAAAGAAGTAACTTTTATCCGCCACTTACACAATGGTAGAGCCGATGGCATTGTAATGTCGGTTTCCGGAGAAGCTAACGATCATAATTACCTCAACAAATTTGGCAGTAAAAGGCTGCCTTTGGTGTTTTTCGATCGGATATATGAAGACATTGATACCCCTAGGGTAATTACAAATGATTATAACAGCAGTTTTCTGGCAACTGAGCATTTAATAGAGCAGGGCTGCAGTAGAATTGCCTACCTGGTGGTGAATAAAAGTTTATCAATAGGTAAAACACGTATGCAGGGCTATCTTGATGCATTGGCCAAACATCAGATTCCTTTTGAAGAAAACCTGATCGTAGATTGCAGTAACAGTTACGACGAAAATAGCATTATCATTAAAGAGGCTTTAACACAATTGAAACCAGATGGTGTTTTTACCTCAGTAGAACGTTTGGCCTTTGCCACTTACTATGCTTGTTACGATCTCAATATCAACATCCCCAAAGATTTAAAGGTGATCAGTTTCTCCAGTTTGGAAATTGCTCCTTTGTTAAATCCCTCACTCACTACCATCACTCAACCTGCTACCGAAATAGGAGAGGAAGCGGCTAAATTATTGTTTACTATTTTAGATGATCATGCCGATAAGAACCTGCCAAATGAGGTGGTTTTAGAGTCTAAAATTATCAAGCGGAATTCGACCGTAAACGGGTAAAAAAAGCACCAAAAAATGGCCTCATTTTTAGCCTGAAATTTTCAAAAAATTTCTTCACTTAGTGTAAAATACGCAGAATTCTGACTAATTTTCGGGAACGTTCCCGAAAGATAACTGAATTTTTTGCTATTTTTTTCGGGAACGTTCCCGAAAAAAATAGCAAAAATGACTTAGTGTAATAATTACACTTTAAATTAAAATTTAATATTTTTAATTTGTTGATTATAAGGTAATTATAAATTTAAAAATTATTTAATGCAAATTTTTAATCGCAGCAAAAAGCTGATTTTTACGCTGATTTTGCTGCCCGGATTTTAGCCCGAAATATATTTTTTAAATAAATTTTGAAATATCATTAACAGCTGTAAATTAGGCCTATGTGTAAATCACTATAATATTTAACCAAATTTTTATACTTAAACGAGCTTCAAATATGAGAGTATTTTACCTGTTAAAACAGGGGCTTTTGGTGCTGTTAGTTTTTTCAGCATTAATGGTAAAAGCACAAACCGGATCGGTATCTGGTAAAGTGCTTGATGAAACCGGCCTACCATTACCTGGCGCTTCTGTAGTTGTAAAAGGAACTACAAGAAGTACATCAACCGATGCCAATGGTAATTATAAACTGGCAGGGTTATCGAATGGTTCGATAACGCTATCTGCAAGTTTTATTGGTTATCAAACCCTTGATAAAGCCGTAAGCATTTCAGCAAATGCTACTGTTAATTTTCAATTGGCACCCGATGCACAGAAACTGAATGAAGTTGTGGTAATCGGTTATGGTACTGCAGAAAAGAAAAACCTAACGGGATCAATCACTACAGTAGGTGCCAAAGATTTCCAAAAAGGAACAATTACAACGCCTGAACAATTAATTCAGGGTAAAGTAGCGGGGGTTAACATTATTAGCAGCAGCGGTCAGCCAGGGGTTGGTAGTCAAATCCGCATCCGTGGAGGAGCTTCTTTAAATGCTAGTAACGACCCTTTAATTGTTATCGATGGAGTTCCTTTCAGTGGAAAATCAATTGATAACGCACCTAGTCCTTTATCATTGATCAATCCGAATGATATAGAGACCTTTACCGTGTTGAAAGATGCAAATGCTACAGCAATTTATGGTTCGAGAGCATCCAATGGCGTAATCTTAATTACCACTAAAAAAGGTGGTACGGGTGCGCCTGTAATCAATTTCAACACAAATAATTCTGTTGCAACCATTGCAAAAAAGGTAGATGTGCTCTCTGCAGATCAAATCCGTACATTTGTAAATGCAAATCCAACTGCTGCATATGATGTAGGTAAAACATTTGTTTCCCTTTTAGGGAAAGCAAATACTGATTGGCAAGACGAAATCTTTCAAAATGCCTTTGCCACTGATAATAACCTCAGTATTGCAGGTAAATTTCATGGCGTTCCCTATCGTGTATCTGCAGGTTATTTAGATCAGCAAGGTTTGTTAATTACCGATAGGTTTAACAGGGCTACAGGAGCCATTACGATTTCCCCAAGATTATTCACCGATCATTTAAAAATTGATTTAAGCCTGAAAGGTACGTTAACCGAATCTCACTTTGCAAATGATAACAATAATGCCATTGCCAATGCCATTCAGTTTGACCCTACGCAATCGGTTACCGCAAGTAATCAGTTTGGAAATTATTTCGAATGGTTAAGAGCAGATGGATCCTTAAATCCCAATGCACCAAGAAACCCGGTAGCGCAGATCATGTTAAGAGATAATAATGGAAACGCCGCCCGAAGCTTTGGAAATGTAAGATTCGACTATTCGTTCCATTTTTTACCAGAATTACATGCTAACTTAAATTTAGGTTATGATGTTTCTAAGGGTGCAGGACGCGTTTTTGTTCCGGCATTTGCCGCTACAAGCTTTTCAACCAACGGATCTTCTACTCAATCTCTGAATACATCCAACAATAAAGTATCAGAGTTTTATTTAAACTATGCCAAAGATGTGGCCAGCATCAGAAGTCGTTTTGACGTAACTGCGGGTTATGGTTATTATGATAATGCTAAAACAAACTACAGCTTTAACGAATATAGTGCAACAGGTGTATTAAGAACTACACCGAAGTTTCCATTCTCTGTTGATCGAAACAAATTATTATCTTATTATGGAAGGTTAGTTTACACTTTAGCTGATAAATATATCCTTTCGGGAACCATGCGTGCAGATGCATCATCAAGGTTCGCGGAGGAAAATCGTTGGGGTTATTTCCCTTCAGTTGGTTTTACCTGGAGAATTGTGGGCGAAGACTTCTTAAAGGAAAGTAAGGCAGTTTCAGATTTAAAACTGAGGTTAAGTTACGGTGAAACAGGTAATAAAGATGGCGATACCGTAGGTGATTACAGTTATTTAGCCAAATATTATTCCAATAGTAATACGGGCCAGTACCAGATAGGTGATACTTTTTACGATTATTACGCACCTTCTGCCTATGATCCGGATTTAAAATGGGAAACCACAACAACCTATAATGCTGGTTTAGACTATGGCTTTTTCAAAGGAAGAATCTACGGTGCATTAGACGTTTACTATAAAAAAACAAAAGATTTATTGGCTACTGTGAATATTCCTGTAGGAACAAACTTTAACAATAATCTGATTACCAATGTGGGTAATATGGATGTGAGAGGAGCGGAGCTTAGCTTGAATTTTGCTGCTATCAAAACAGAAAACATTTCATGGGATTTTGGCTTTAATGCCGCTTATAACAAAAGAAAGGTAACCAATTTAACCTTAAATCCTGACCCGGGAAGCAAGCAGGGGGCTGGTGACATTTCTGGCGGAACAGGGATTACCATTAAATACAATGCTGTAAATCAACTTCCTGGTGCCTTCTTTGTTTACAAACAGGTATATAATAACGCTGGCAAGCCGCTGGAAGGCGTATATGAAGATTCAAATGGCGATGGCGTGATTAACTCAAGCGATCAGTATTTTTATAAGTCGCCAGATCCTAAAATTACCCTGGGATTCAACACGGCCTTTAGCTATAAAAAATGGACCATTAGTACGGTATTGAGAGCTAACTTAGGCAATTATGTTTATGATAACGTTTCATCAAACTTTGGTATCAAAAACAATATTCTTAGTGCTGCAGGCTTAATTAACAATGCTGGTGTAGATTTCTTAAACACCAACTTCACTACAAGTCAGTATTTGAGTGATTACTACATTAAAAATGCTTCATTCTTAAAAATGGATAACCTTGGCCTGGCCTACGATGCCGGTAAGTTATTTAAAAATAGCAACACCAATTTAAGGATTACTGCCAATTGCCAGAATGTATTTGTAATCTCTAAATATAAAGGGGTAGATCCTGAGTTAACGGATGGTATCGACTTCAAGTTATATCCTCGACCAAGGACATACACTTTAGGTTTAAATGTTGGTTTTTAATAAAGATAAAGAGAAATGAAAAATTCGTTTAAAATAATATTGGCAACCACAGGTTTATTACTTTCTTTAAATTCTTGTAAGAAAGATGCCTTAAATTTAAAGCCTACGAATGATGTAACTGCCGACGTGGTATATGCTACGCCTGCAGGATACAAACAAGAGCTGGTGAAATTGTACGCCACTTATGCATTAACCAGTCCAACAGGATCGGATAATAGTGATATTGGTGGCCTGAATTCTGGATTTGCAGATTTCTTCAGGTTATTCTGGACTTCTCAGGAGCTGGTAACCGATGAAGCGATTTGTGCCTGGGGAGATACCGGTATTCCTGAATTAGATTACGCAACCTGGAATACAGATAATCAGTTTTTAAGAGGTTTATATTCTAAAAGTATTCTGCAGATCACCATTTGCAATGAGTTTCTTCGCGAAAGTACACCGGAGAAGTTGGAAAGTCGCAATATTACTGGTGCCGATGCTTCAGCCATTCAACGTTATCGTGCCGAAGCCCGTTTCTTAAGAGCATTTCAGTATTGGGTTTTATTAGATGGTTTCGGAAATCCTCCTTTCGTAACAGAAGAGGATGCGATTGGCAAAACCAATCCTAAACAAATTCAAAGAGCAGCTTTGTTTACTTATGTAGAATCAGAATTAAAAGCCATTGAAAGCGATTTGGCCGATCCTCGTACTAACGATTATGGTCGTGCAGATAAAGGAGCAGACTGGGCATTATTAGCCAGATTGTATTTAAATGCTCAGGTTTACACCGGAACGGCAAAATATACAGAAGCCATTACCTATTCAACTAAGGTCATCAACTCTGGTTATTCATTAAAAGCCAATTACAAAGATTTATTTTTGGCCGATAACAACTTAAATAACACAGAAAACATTTTAACTATCAATTACGACGGTGTAAGGGGAACAAATTACGGTGGAACTACCTTTTTGGTTAATGCTGCAATTAATGCAGACATGAGCCCTGCATCATATGGAGTACCTTCAGGTGGTTGGGGGGCGGTAACAGAACCCGTCAGAATTTACCGGCATTATTTCCTGATCCTAACGGAACGGCAGATAAACGCGGTATATTTTTTGGCACAAAAAACAACGTAGATGATATTGGTGTATTTACAGATGGGTTAAGGGTAACCAAATTTAAAAATGTTACCTCTGGAGGTATTACGCCTGCATCTTTAAACGGAACATTCAGTTCATTGGATTTTGCATTATTCCGTTTAGCGGAGCAATACTTAATCTATGGTGAAGCCGTAATGCGTGGTGGTTCGGGCGGGAGTACTGCACAAGCACTTACCTATGTGAATAACTTACGCCGCCGTGCTTATGGTAACAACAGTGGCGACGTAAGCAGCCTCTCGGTAGATTTCTTTTTAGACGAGCGTGCCCGTGAATTGTATTGGGAAGCACACCGTCGTACCGATCTAATCCGTTATGGCAAATTTACTGGTTCTACTTATTTATGGCCATTTAAAGGTGGTGTTAAAGCAGGAGCAAGTTTACCGGCTTACCGTAACTTATATCCAATTCCGACAGCAGATTTAATTGCTAATCCGAATCTGGTTCAGAACACAGGTTATTAATCTTAATATTTTATAAAGATGAAATCAATATTCTTTAAATCCTTAGCCCTTAGCTTTATCGCGCTATCGCTTTGGTCATGCAAAAAAGACGAAACCCGTGCCATAGCCAATGCAGGTACTGGAGGTTCTTTGAAAAGTTCAGCTACCTCGGTAATTTTGGATAAAAGCATGCTCACTACCAATGTGATTACTTTTACCTTAACTAATGCAAATTTTGGTTATCAGGCAGCTGTAGCCAATACTTTGCAACTCTCTCCTAAAGGAGCAAATTTTGCAGCAGATAAAACAAAAGAAGTAATTATTGATCCAAACGTGACTACTAAAAGTTACAATGGATTGGATTTTAATAATTTACTGCTTTCTTTAAATTTATCTACTGCTGTAAATTCTGATGTAGAAATCAGGGTAAAAGCAGCCATCTCCAATGCTATAGCTCCGGTTTACAGCAATGTAGTTTCTATAAGTGCAAAGCCATTCCCTTTAACTTCCTGGGTATACGTTCCTGGCGCATATCAGGGATGGAATCCGCCAACAGCCGATAGCTTAGTTTCGATCACCGGAAATGGCATTTATACGGGAATTATCAAGTTCGATGGTGGTAATTTTAAGATTACTGCTGCTAAGAAATGGGACCTAGCTTATGGCGACGCAGGAGGTGGTAAACTCAGCACATCAGGTGGTGATATCAGCTCCGTTTCGGCAGGTTTTAAACTGCTAACTGTCGATCTTACTGCGAATGTCTACACCATTGCCAATGCAGATTATTGGTCAATTATTGGTAATGCAATTCCGGGAAGTAACTGGTCTGTTGATACTGACCTTAGTCCGGTAAATGATGGCAAAAATACATGGATAGGAACAGTTGCTTTAACTCCAGGTGCCTTTAAATTCAGAAAAAATCATGATTGGGGAACCAGTATTGGTGATAATGGTGGAGATATTAATGTTACCGTCGCTGGTACATATAAGCTGGTCTTAACACTTAACGCCGATGGTAAAACAGGTGCTTACACCATGGTTAAAATTTAATCATTAACTAAACTATTCCTGTAGAGATCTTTTAATCTCTACAGGATTTTTAAAAACATTAAAAAGTTTTAGCATGATAAAATCGCTTACTTCATTAGTTACTTTCCAGTACGTTAATTCTTCTACTTTAAATGCTCAAACTAAAATCCACGCAAATGCGCGGGGATTTAAAAAAATGTTGACTATCCTTATTGTACTTTTTAGCAGCATCAATCTTTTTGCCCAAAAGCTAGAGCGGGTAGAACCGATGTTCTGGTTTACAGGTATGCACAATCCTAAGTTGCAATTGCTTGTTCATGGCGAAAACATTGCTTCAAGCTCGGTTTCATTAACTTATCCAGGGGTAAAACTCGTAAAGGTTAACAAAGTTGAAAACCCGAATTATTTATTTCTCGATTTAACACTTGCCACTACCGTAAAATCCGGGAGTTTCCCGATCAACTTTTCTGTAAAGGGCAAAAAGATATTCAGTTACACTTACGAATTAAAAAACCGCGATAAAAGTGCGGGCAGGATTCAGGGCGTAACCAACAAAGACTTTATTTACCTGCTTATGCCCGATCGTTTTTCGAACGGTGATAAAAGCAACGATGTGGTTCAGGGCTTAACCGAAACGGCATTAAACCGCGATAGTATGTACTACCGTCATGGTGGCGATATTCAGGGCGTAATTAACCACCTCGATTACCTGAAAGATTTAGGCATAACTACAGTTTGGATGACACCAGAGGTAGAAAACGATATGCCACAAGCTTCATATCATGGCTACGCAGTAACTGATCATTATAAGATAGACCCGCGGTATGGTACAAATGCACTTTACAAAAAGTACGTAGAGATTGCCCATGCCAAAGGATTAAAAGTGATTAAAGATATTGTACACAACCATATTGGCACTCAACATTGGTTTTATAAAGATTTACCAATGAAAAGCTGGTTAAACCAATGGCCAAAATATACGCAAACGAGTTACCGCGATCAGACCGTTATGGATGTACACGCCGCTGCGGCAGATCGTAAACAGATGTTAGACGGTTGGTTTGTACCTTCAATGCCCGATTTAAACCAGACCAATCCATATGTACAGAATTACCTGACTCAAAACCACATCTGGTGGATCGAATACGCTGGTATTGATGGTTTGCGTTTGGATACTTATGGATATAACGACCCGGCTTATATGGCCGATTGGGCGTTAAAAGTTCAGGCAGAATTTCCACACTTATCTGTTTTTGGCGAAACACTGGTAACTGCTGTGGCGAACCAAGCCTTTTTTACTGGTGGCAATACGGTTAACCGAGGTTTTGATACCCATTTGCAAGGCATTACCGATGCCACTTTAAAAGATGCAATTTACGAAGGAATAAACGGAAAAAACGGTTGGGTAGACGGGATTAACCGTTTGTATGCCACCTTAGCACACGATTTTCTTTATAAAAACCCAAATACCAACTGCATCTTTTTAGATAATCACGATATGAGCCGCTTTTACTCCATGGTTGGCGAAGATTTCGATAAATACAAAATGGGAATGAGTATTCTCTTAACTATGCGGGGCATTCCCGAGATGTATTACGGAACAGAAATCTTAATGAAAAACTTTTCCAATCCTGATGGATTGATCCGTTCCGATTTTCCTGGCGGCTGGGAAGGTGATAAAAAGGACAAATTTATTGCCGATGGCCGTACTAACAAAGAAAATGAAGCTTTCAACTTTGTTAAAACATTGGCCAATTTCCGCAAAAACAGCACCGCATTACAAACTGGTAAATTGATGCAGTTTGTACCGCAAGATGATATTTATGTTTATTTCCGCTACAATGCAGAACCAAAAGGGACAGTAATGGTTATTGTAAACAATACTGAAAAAGAAAAAACATTAAATACTGATCGCTTTGCCGAAAGAACGGCAGGAATTACAACTGCTAAAAACGTAATCACAGGCGAAAATATCAGTTTTCAAAACATTAAAGTGCCAGCTAAAACAACGTTGGTTTTAGTATTAAATTAATTTATTCCCGTCGACTTAAGTTGACGGCTAGAGATAAAGACTACAGATAAAAAATATGCTAGAAATACTCCCGACCCCGGACTCCGGACTTCCGACTAAAATCAAGGCTTGTCTTTTTGATCTCGATGGCGTACTTGTAGATACTGCAGTTTACCATTATAAAGCCTGGAAACGTTTAGCCAATACACTGGGTTTCGATTTTACAGAAGAGCAGAACGAACAGTTGAAAGGCGTAAGTCGCGTAGAAAGTTTAAATAAGATTCTCGTTTGGGGTGGAGTAGATAAAACCGATGCCGAAAAAGACGAACTCGCCAGTTTAAAAAACAGCTGGTATGTAGATATGATTACTAAAATGACACCAACGGAAGTTTTACCGGGAACGGTTGATTTCTTAACCGCGATTCACAAAGCTGGTTACAAATTGGCATTGGGCTCGGCAAGTAAAAACTCAGGGATAATTTTAGAGAAAACAGACCTTGCTCATTTCTTCGATGAAATAGTTGATGGGAACATGGTCACCAAATCAAAACCCGATCCGGAAGTATTTTTAAAAGGAGCCGAACTTTTAGGTTTTGCACCTGATGAATGCGTGGTTTTTGAAGATGCCGTTGCCGGGGTAGAAGCTGCAAAAAGAGGCGGAATGAAAGCCATCGGTATCGGTGAAAAAAGCGTGCTTAGCCAGGCAGATGTGGTAGTGAGCGGATTAGATAAATTAACAGTTAAAGATTTAGAGGCGTTGTAAAGGGAGTAGCAAGTATTAAGTCGTGAGTATCAAGTAGTGCATTTATCTTGATACACGATGCTAATTACTTGATACTAGTTACTCGCTAATTGATACTCGATTATGAAAAATTACATTAAAGCAGATGAGTGGAATATTATCGAAGAAGGCTTTGATCCACATTTAAATAAAATTTCGGAAAGCATTTTCAGCTTGGGTAACGGCCGTATGGGTCAGCGTGCCAATTTTGAAGAAACTTATACCGGAGAAACGCTACTTGGGAATTATGTTGCAGGTGTTTATTATCCAGATAAAACCCGCGTGGGATGGTGGAAAAACGGGTACCCGGAATATTTTGCAAAAGTATTGAACGCGGCTAACTGGGTAGGTATCGAAGTAAAAATAGGCAACGAAATCCTTGATCTGGCTACAGCTGAGGTGAGCGATTTTAAACGTGTGCTAAACATGAATGCGGGATATCTGGAGCGCACCTTCACGGCAAAGTTAAAAAGTGGTAAAACCTTAAAAGTTAAATCGACCCGCTTTTGCAGCATAGCTGATGATGAAATTGGCGCCATCCGTTATAGCATAACGCCATTAAATTTCGATAGTAAATTAACATTAATGCCTTTTATTGATGGCGATGTTAAAAATCAGGATAGTAACTACGACGAAAAATTCTGGGATAAAATTGCAGATGAAATTTCTGGAACGGAAGCTTACATTAAATTAAGAACCAAGAAAACAGCATTTGAAGTTTGTACAGGGAGTAATATCGAACTGTATAAAAATGCAGAGAAATTAGACATCAATCCAGAAGCTGTCCGCAAAGAGAAATTTGTGGGACAAACTTTTTCTCTTGATATTAAAGCAAATGAAGAGATTACTTTGGTTAAAATCGCGGCGAATTTATCTTCAGAAAATTACCCAAAAGAATCACTTTTAAAAGAAACAAAATCGGTAATTGCCAAAGCATCTGCTAAAGGATTCGATACCTTGTTAAAAGAACAAACTAAAGCCTGGGCAAGCAAGTGGGAAGAAAGCGACATCATTATCGAAGGTGATGTTTCGGCTCAACAGGCCATTCGTTTCAATATTTTTCAGCTTTTTCAAACCTATACTGGTAAGGATGACCGATTGAATATTGGGCCAAAAGGTTTTACCGGCGAAAAATATGGAGGCTCAACATATTGGGATACAGAGGCTTATTGTGTGCCGTTTTATTTAGCAACTGCTCCGCAGGAAGTAAGTAAAAACCTGTTGGTGTATCGCCATAAACAATTGGGGAAAGCGATTGAAAACGCCGCGAAATTAGGTTTTAAAGATGGTGCAGCATTGTATCCAATGGTAACGATGAACGGCGAGGAATGCCACAATGAATGGGAAATTACCTTCGAAGAAATTCACCGTAATGGTGCTATTGCTTTTGCCATTTTCAATTACATCCGCTATACTGGTGATGAAAGCTACCTATCTGATTTTGGTTTAGAAGTATTGATCGGTATTGCCCGTTTCTGGAAACAACGCGTTAATTGGAGCAATGATAAACAGCAGTATGTAATGCTTGGGGTAACCGGACCAAACGAATATGAAAACAATGTAAATAACAACTGGTACACCAATATTTTGGCTGCCTGGTGTATGAAATATGCCACCGAAGCTGCCGAAATCGTGAAAACACAGCAGCCTGAAAAATACGATAGTCTGTTAAAAAGCCTAAATTTCGATCAAAAGGAGTTTACCGATTGGGCCGATATCATCGAGAAAATGTATTATCCTCAAGATGAAAAACTGGGTATTTACTTACAACAGGATGGATATTTAGATAAAGAACAAACTTTGGTGAAAGACCTTCCTGCCAGCGAACGTCCAATTAATCAAAAGTGGAGCTGGGATAGGATTTTACGCTCGTGTTTCATTAAACAGGCCGATGTTTTACAGGGATTATATTTCTTTGAAGAAGACTACGATCTGGATACATTGAAACGCAACTTCGATTTTTACGAACCTCGTACCGTTCACGAAAGTTCTTTGTCGCCTTGTGTACACAGTATTTTAGCGGCGAAATTAAATGATGAGGCACGTGCTTACGAATTCTACTTGCGTACCGCCCGTTTAGATCTGGATGATTATAACAACGATACTGAAGATGGTTTACACATCACTTCGATGGCAGGAACCTGGATGAGTGTGGTAGAAGGTTTTGCTGGCATGCGTGTACGCGATGGTAAACTGCAGTTTAATCCTTTCTTGCCGGGCAAATGGAGATCTTTTTCGTTTACCATTGGCTTTAGAGGAACTACCTTAAAAATCAATATCACCGAAAACGGCATCAACATCAAAAACAATGCAGCCATTGATTTGGAAATCGGTATCAGAAACCAATTTTATAAATTGGCCGGAAGTACCGAAATTGAAGTAAATAATGCAGCGTTGGTATGAGAAAGGTAGAGGGTTTAGAGGTTGAGGGCGGAAGTGAAAACCCACAGTGTTCAATTTATAAGAGAAATTTTATCGCCCTAGTCTTGTCCCCCTTTGGAGGGGGCAGGGAGAGGATGTTGACGCTTTTTTCTATCTTTATAATACTCGCCACATCATCCTTTGCACAAAAACAGCATACAAAAATGAACGATAAACAGATCGTTATTTATCAGTTATTGCCCCGCTTATTTGGGAATAAAAACAGCACAAATATTCCTTACGGTACCATTGAGCAAAATGGTTCTGGTAAGTTTAATGATATTACCGATAAAGCTTTAGATGGTATTAAAGAACTCAGTGTAAATTATGTTTGGTATACTGGTGTACTTGCTCATGCGAGTTTAACCGATTATTCTGCCTATGGGATTAAACCTGATGATGCCGATGTGGTAAAGGGTAGAGCGGGCTCGCCTTATGCCATCCGCGATTATTACGATGTAGATCCCGATCTGGCTGTTGATGTAAAAAACAGGATGAAGGAGTTTGAAGCACTGGTGAAAAGAACACATGCCAAAAACTTAAAAGTGCTGATCGATTTTGTGCCCAATCACGTAGCCAGAAGTTACTACTCTTATGCAAAACCAAAAAATATAATCGATTTTGGAGCCCAGGATGATGTAACCAAAGCTTTTAGTGCCAGCAACGATTTTTATTATAACCCCGGTCAGCCATTTGCAGTGCCAACAAGTGGAGCAAAGCAAACACCAATTTCTATTCTACAGGATGGTAAGTTTAATGAAAACCCTGCAAAAGCTACCGGTAACAATGTGTTTACTGCACAGCCTAAATATGACGACTGGTACGAAACCATTAAGCTGAATTACGGCGTAGATTACCAGAACGGCGAAAAGCAGTATTTCGATCCCATTCCGCCGGTTTGGCTAAAAATGCGTGATATTTTAACTTATTGGACCAATAAAGGGGTGGATGGTTTTAGGTGTGATATGGCCGAAATGGTGCCTATTGCTTTCTGGAGCTGGGTAATTCCACAGGTTAAAAAAGTGAATCCTGATTTGATTTTTATCGGAGAAGCCTATAATCCAAAAGTTTACAAACAATATTTAGATGAAGGTAGATTCGATTACCTGTATGATAAAGTGGGTTTGTACGATGGGCTGAAAAAACTGATCAGAAATGAACCAACTGCAGATGTGGCTGCGATTAAACACGTATGGCAGGTAGAAAGTGCTGGTTTTGGCAAACACATGTTGCGCTTTTTAGAAAACCACGATGAAGAACGCATTGCATCAGCAGGATTTGCAGGGAAAGCCGAACTCGCTTTACCTGCAATGGTTGTTTCGGCAACATTAGGCTCGGGACCGGTGATGCTTTATTTCGGTCAGGAAGTTGGCGAACCTGGAAAAGGACAAGAGGGGTTTGGCGGCGACGACAACAGAACAACTATTTTCGATTATTGGGGCGTGCCAAGTCACCAGAAATGGATGAATAATGGCGCTTTTGATGGTAAACAATTAAGTGAAAACGAGCAGAAATTACGCGCTTACTACCAAAAGTTATTAAAAGTTACTTCAACCAGCGATGCAGTAATAAATGGCGAGATTTATGAGGTGCCTGCAACTGGTAACATGAATAACCGTATGTATGCTTTTATCCGTTACTCGGGCAAACAGCGTTTATTGGTAGTGGCCAATTTTGATCGGGCACAAACTTTAACTGCCAATATCGAAATCCCTGATCAGATTTTAAAAGTTAAACATTCATCTCCGGTTACAGATCTGTTAACAGGCAGAAAATTAAATATCCCAGCAGGAACAAGCATACCCGTAACCCTTACACCCGTTAGCGCACAGGTGATAGCGTTTTAACCACTGGTGGTGCGTCAAGCGGCGTGCGGTCAGCGATTGAACATTAAGTATAATCAAAATATAACGCCATGCGCTTAGCGCTTAAACCAAATACAATGAGCTTAAAAACAGTATTCGAGAACCCGAAATTAACACTCGTACAGATCATCAACATGAGCGTTGGTTTTTTTGGGATTCAGTTCGGTTGGGATTTACAACGTGCAAACATGGGTCGTATTTACGAAAACCTGGGCGCTAATCCCGATCAGGTTCCGTTATTGTTTTTGGCTGCGCCCTTAACCGGCTTATTGGTACAACCTATTATTGGTTACCTGAGCGACCGTACTTGGCACCCAAAATGGGGTAGAAAGGAGACCTTATTTTATGATTGGTGCCATTGTAAGTAGCATTGCGTTAATTTTTATGCCACATAGCAGTGTGCTGTGGATGGCCGCTGGTTTACTTTGGATTCTGGATGTTTTTGGGAATATTGCAATGGAACCTTTCCGTGCTTTTGTTACCGATAAATTACCCGATAGTCAGGTTAACCGTGGGTTTATTATGCAGAGCATGATGATTGGTTTGGGAGGGAGTGTAGCTTCGGCTTTACCGTGGATTATGAACAACGTATTCCACTTAACCAATACCGCAGAGCAGGGGAGTATTCCAGAAAACGTAAAATTCTCTTTTTATATCGGCGCTTTTTTCTTTTTTGCTGCTGTATTGTGGACGGTTTTTACCACTAAAGAATACCCGCCTCAGGATATAGATTTTAAAGAAAAAGTAAAAGAAAGCAATAAAGGTTTTGGTGGTGGGGCAAGGGAAATTTTTCATGCCTTAAGGAATATGCCTAAAAGAATGCAGATTGTTTCTTTGGTTCAGTTTTTTACCTGGCCAGGCTTGTTTCTAATGTGGTTTTATTATACCACAGCTGTTGCCGTGAATGTTTTTGGCGGAAAAGATGCTGCCGATCCGGTTTATGCACATGGTGCAGATTTTGGAAGTTTAACACTCGCGTACTACAGTGTTATTACTTTTCTTTTCGCACTGGTGCTTCCAAAAATTGCCGATGCGTTGGGCCGTAAAACTACACATGCCCTTTGTTTAATCTGTGGAGCCATTGGTTTAATCAGCGTAGCCTGGGTGCACGATAAAAATATGCTGTATTTATGCATGACTGGTGTGGGAATTGCCTGGGCAAGTATACTTTCTATGCCCTATGCCATGTTGAGCGGTTCTCTGCCCAAAGATAAAATCGGGATTTACATGGGCATCTTCAACTTTTTTATTGTTTTGCCAGAGATTATGGCCTCGTTAGGTTTCGGTTGGCTAATGCGTAATGTGTTAAATAACGATAGGCTTTTGGCAGTTCAATTGGGTGGAGGTTTAATGATTCTTGCTGCTGTAATCTGTTATGTGTTTATCCGCGAACCAAAGAAAACAGACGAAGTCTTGGCTTCTAAACTTGGGTTAGAAGAAAAAAGATCGGTATAAAGATATTCCGAGGTTTGTACCCGTGGTATGTGTCCCCATAGACCACTAACAACATTTCGGTCTGTGAGACACAGACCGAAAGAAAAATAACCCCAGAGTACTTAGCGTAAATGCACAGAGGGCACAGAGTTGGTATGAGGTATTATCTTCTCTGTGAAAAACTCGGTGTTCTCTGTGGTAAAACCAATAATAATCTAACCAAATGAAAAAAATAATTTATCTATTGCTATTGGCAATAACGCTTAATAGCGCCTGTAAAAAAGCATCTACAGATGTTAGCCTAGAACCAACGCCAACCAATCAAACAGCGGCTTTGCCTGACGGGGCAAGAGATGGCGTGGTATTTATCAACAACGGAACATCGGCGATAGTAACATTATATGCGCCAGGTAAAAAGTCAGTCTCGCTAATTGGCGAGTTTAACAATTGGTCTACCACAACGCTAGCCATGAAAAATACACCAGATGGGGGTTATTGGTGGATTCAGGTAGATAATTTAAACCCCAATACAGAATATGCCTATCAGTTTTATGTAAATGGAAACTTAAAAGTTGCCGATCCTTATTGCGAGAAAATACTCGATCCTGATAATGATAAATACATCACTGCAGCAACGTATCCAAATTTAAAAGCTTATCCAGCTGGTAAAACAACAGGGATTGTGAGTGTAATGCAGGCTAATCAGCCAACTTATACCTGGAAAAACACCAGCTTTTCCCGCCCGGCAAAAGATAACCTTGTAATTTACGAATTGCTGGTCCGCGATTTTACTACCGATCATAATTATGCATCAACATTGGCCAAACTTGATTATTTAATTGGTTTGGGTATAAACGCAATTGAGTTGATGCCTGTAAATGAATTCGAGGGTAATTTAAGCTGGGGCTACAATCCGTCGTTTTATTTTGCCCCCGACAAGTATTACGGTAGCAAAACAGCTTTACAAAACTTTATTGATGAATGCCATGGACGGGGTATTGCCGTGATTATGGATATGGTGTTGAATCATTCCTTCGGACAATCACCTATGGTGCAATTATATTTTGATGGCACAAAACCAACAACAAATAGCCCGTGGTTTAATGTTGACGCAAAACATCCATTTAATGTGGGGTATGATTTTAACCACGAAAGTTTGGCTACTAAAAAGTTCTCGAAAGATGTGATGAAATTTTGGATGCAGCAATATAAAATTGATGGTTTCCGTTTCGATCTGTCGAAAGGATTTACACAGAAATCAACAACTGGTGATGATCAATTTAGGCTTTACGATGCCGGCCGAATTGCCACCTGGAAAGATTATAATGGCTATATCAAAAATATAGATCCTAATTTTTATGTGATTTTGGAGCACTTTGCCGAAGAATCAGAAGAAAAAGTTTTAGCCGACGATGGAATGATGCTTTGGAACAACATGAATTACAACATGAACGAAGCAACCATGGGCTGGTTAGATAATTCTAATTTTCAGTGGGGTTTTTATGCTAATCATGGTTTTGCCAAGTCGGAGCACTTAGTTGGATATGGCGAAAGTCACGACGAAGAGCGATTAAATTTTAAGAATATTACCTATGGAAATGCTTTAGGTAGTTATGTAATTAAAGGGAATTTAGCCACTTCATTAAAAAGAGAAGAACTAGTAGCTGCATTTTTATTTAGTATCCCCGGACCAAAAATGATCTGGCAGTTTGGAGAACTGGGTTATGACATCAGTATCGATTTTAATGGAAGAACTGGCGAAAAACCAATTAAATGGGATTATTATACCGATCCGAATCGTAAAGCGCTATATGATGCTTACGCTAAATTTATCAGGTTGAAAAAGAACAATACCATTTTTAATTCAGCCAACTCAACTTATAATCTTGCTGGTGGAATCAAATACATTAAATTAACCGAGGGCACAAATACGGTTATAGTGGTTGGGAATTTCGATGTAGTGAGCCAGACGGCCAATATTGATTTTGGTTCATCTGGAACTTGGGTAGATGCCATTGGAAGCAACATAAACCTTTCAACTAGTACTTATACGCAAACATTGGCGCCTGGTGAATATCATATTTTTAGTAGAACAGCTTTAAAATAATCTAATTTTCAGACCTCGTATGTTTTTAAAAGCTGCGAGGTCTAGACTAAACTTTCCATCTCTGTCGGCAGTCTTTTTAGCGGTTTAGAAATTGGCTAAAGGCTTCTCGTGTTTCTCAAATCTTAGGCACACTAATAGATTTATTCCCAATCTCTAAGTAATAATCTTGTTGTTTTTAGTTAATATTGCGATAACAACTAACAGGTTAATGAACAGTAAACTAGCGCATCACTTATTATGGGAACGGTTACGGGTTGGCGATAAAGATGCGTTTTTTGACCTCTATTCAGCACTTTATTACCCGCTCGTAAATTTCGGGATCAGGGTTTGTGCCGATGCCGATACTTCTAGTGAAGCTACCGACCTCGTTTTTACCACCATTTGGGAGAAACATGAAAGCCTAACCCGTGTTGATAATGTTGAAGCCTATCTGCGTACCTTCCTTAAGCGCAAACTGCTCAGAATTTTAGAAAGAAAGCGTAAAATTAACGATGCACTTTTTAATGCAGGGGCCGATGGCGATTGGATGGAAATGAGCTACGAAGAGTTTATTGTTAAGGTACAAAGCGACGAACTGGTGCAACATCAGCTCAAAAATGCGCTAGAAAAATTGACCTTTCGCCAAAAACAGCTCATCCATTTAAAATTTTTTGATGGATTAAGTTATGAGCAAATTGCGGAGCAAAGCAATCAGACCATTAAAACGGCCTATAACACCATTTACGACGCACTTAAGATCCTTAGGAAAGAATTTAATGCGTAAATCTCCGCATTTCGTCATCTCGATTGCAGCGCAGCGGAATAGAGAGAGCTTTTACGGTTAATTCAATTCATCTTAAAACTTTCGAAGTTTCCTCCGGCGCTCAATTCCTTTATAAACTTCTGATCTGGGCAGAAAATCTGCGTTAACGATAGGAGCGGCATCCTTTTGGTGTTATCCTGAGCCCGTCGGAGGAAAGCCAAAAGATACAGCGGATAGCGTGTTAAAACGCCCAAAAAATTAATACTTAAAACTTCTGAAGTCTTTCTATCCTCAAAGTCTGCCAGTTTGAGATATTGGATTTTATATTTTGAAAAACGAGCATTCCTGTCTCCGTAGGTACTGTAGTCCGTTATGCACTCCAATCTTTTTATTGCAAATAAACGTTGTAGTTAAATATGGTTTTAAGCAATAAAAAGGATTTCCGTTACTACCGGGTTTAGGGAATGAGGTGTGTGGTTCTTGGCGGTTTAACTGTCCTGCTCCCTGCAACCTTCAATAGTGATACAGCCTCGGCCACCTAAACCTGATAGGAGCGATATGAAATAAAGCGGATAGCAGGACTATCAAACCCAAATGCTTCTGCAATTGCTTTCCCAGAAAAAAAACATAAAAACTGCTTGAGCCTTCAGCGGATTAACTCCTTTGTATTTCTTAATCGGCATTCCTGCAAATTAAATTTCTTTGTTGTGCCCTCACTCAGGGCACATATTCCGCTATATTAAAAAAAAGTTAAAATTTCCTTAGGAAAAAGTAAAGCTTTTGGGCACTGATATATAAAAGGCAAATAAGAATGGTTGATAGAAGTAAATTCAATGCAGAAGATTTTCTTGTCGATAGTACTTTTCAGCAGTATTGTGCTGGAACCGATAAGCTTTGCATTGGATATTGGGAAAAGTACATTAATGCCCACCCCGAGCAGGCTGCAGTAATTGCAGAAGCAAAAAAACTTTATGTGATCTTGAGCGGGAATAAACGCCCATTAAATAAACAGACAGAAAGTTTAAAGGAAAGTATGTTTCCCCAAGAAAAAGTAGTTAAACTGAACCGTTATTTATGGCTTAAAATAGCAGCAGCATTGGTTTTAGTGCTTGGTTCAGTATTGGTTTATAACACCTACTTTAAGTACAACAATACGAAAAATGCTATAGAGGAGGTTTATACTTTTACCACAAAAAGTGGCGAACGTAAAAAAATTAAACTTCAGGATGGAACATCAGTGCTATTAAACGCAAAAAGTTCTTTATCTGTAACCAAAGGTTTTAACGATCAATACAGGGAGGTTACCCTAAGGGGCGAGGCTTTTTTTGATGTGGCTCATGATAAAAATAAACCTTTTAAAGTACACACAGCCGATTTTAACATTAATGTGCTGGGTACTGCTTTTAATGTGAAAGCATATCCTGATGAAACAACTTCAGAAGCAACTTTAATCCGAGGCTTAATTACCATGGAGGCCGTAAATGGAAATGGCGGAACCATTACTTTAAAACCAAGTCAGAAAGTTACTTTTTACAAGAGCGTTGCGCCGCAACAAAAAAGCAAATTGCTTAAGCCTACTGCTTTACAGCCCGAAATTACCATTAACCATTACACAAAGATTAAAGATAGCACCATTGTAGAAACTGCCTGGACACAGAACCGGATTGAAATATACGATCAGGATTTTGATGAGATTAAGAATGTTTTAGAAAAATGGTACAATGTAGAAATCAGATTTACAGATCCTTCAATAGAAAAATACCGCTTCACAGCCACAATAACAAACGAAAGTATCGAACAGGTTTTACAAGCTTTAAAAGACACTGAAAATAATTTTAAATATGAGATAAAAGGAAAACAGGTAACCATCTCGAAATAGAAAGAAAAAAGGACGGTGTTGGAGCACCGCCCTTGTAAATTTCTCTTTTGATTAATTAATGGCAGTTTATGCGCAAACAGATTGCTGCCAAGAACTTTATGCAACCAAAAAAACAAAAATATGATTTATTATTACTTACTGCAAGGGCGCCCAAAATATAAAGCGCTTCTAAAATTCATTATGCTAATGAAACTAGCCTGTATTGTGGTTTTCATTACCTGTCTTAATGTTTCGGCATCGGTTTTTTCTCAGGAAAAAATTTCTTTGGATGTTAAGAAAACAAAGCTAGCCAGGGTATTACAGATTATTGAGCAGCAAAGCAGTTACCATTTTGTTTACAGCTCTTCTTACGTTCCTGTAAATAAGGATGTAAGCATTACTGTAACCAATACTTTGGTTACTGATGTATTGGCAGCCATTTTAAACAGAACCAACCTGAAATATTCTGTTTCGGATGGTGGCTTGATCGTAATTAGCAAAAATAAAGAAGTCCCGATTTCAGGAACTGTTAAAGATGCCCTTGGAGGGGTTTTGCCTGGCGCAAGTGTTAGGGTTAAAGGAACAGGCATTGGTACTTCTACCGATGTGAATGGTAAATTTGCATTAAATGCACCTGAAAATGCAATTCTGGTAATTTCTTATGCTGGTTTTCAAACCAAGGAAATTGCCATCGGTTCGCAGACCAATATCGATATCGTATTATCAGAAGATACCAAACAACTTACCGATGTGGTGGTTACTGCTTTGGGTATCAAAAAAGAAAGAAGGGCCTTAGGTTATTCGGTTACGCAAGTTAGCGGTGAAACGCTAACCCAGGCAAGGGAAAATAATGTGGCCAACTCTTTGGTTGGTAAAGTGGCTGGTCTGGATATTAGTTCTACCTCTGGTGGCGCGGGAGCAGCAACCAGTGTAACCATCCGTGGTGTTTCTAGTTTAAGTCAAACTAATCAACCCTTATATGTAATTAATGGGGTGCCGATGGAGAATAAACCGGTGGGTTTAAATAATCTCAATGGCAATGGTAACTCGGGCGGTCAATATGATAATGCTCCAGATTTAGGAGATGCTGTTGGGAATTTAAATCCTGACGATATTGAAAGTATTTCGGTGCTGAAAGGTGCAGCAGCATCGGCATTGTATGGCTATCGTGCAAAAGCAGGTGTAATTTTAATTACCACAAAGAGTGGAAAGGGAAATAGCATAGAATTTAATAGTAATTATGTAGCAGAACAGGTTATGGACAGAACCAACTGGCAATATGTTTATGGACAAGGTGCCAATGGTGTAAAACCTACTGATGCAGCTGCAGCTGCACAGGTTGGTGGTTCCAGCTGGGGAGCAAAATTAGATGGATCTAATGTAATCCAGTTTGATGGTGTTTCCAGACCTTATACTGCACAGAAAAACAACATCGAAGATTTTTACCGTACCGGAGGTACGTGGTCTAACACTTTGGCATTGAACAAAAGTTTTGATGGCGGTACTATCCGTTTATCAGCTAACGATGTTCATAATAATTCGGTAGTTCCAAATTCAGGTTTGAACAGACAGTCTTTTAATTTTACAGGTACTTTTAATCCGGTTAAACGCCTAACTATCGATGCCCGCATGAATTACATTTTAGAGCAGGCGAAAAACAGGCCAATGGTTTCAGACGGTGCAGGTAATGCCAATTATAATGTTGCTTTTTTACCAACAAGTGTAAGTGTAAATGATCTTAAACCGTGGAAAGACGCGAATGGAAATGAGATCCAATACAATAAAGGCAATGCTTATGCAACCAATCCTTGGTTCGCTGCAAACGAGTTTATAAACGATACCAAACGCGACCGTTTAATCAGTTCGTTCAGTGCAAAATATACTTTTGATAATGGGCTGTTTTTACAGGGGCGTGCCGGACGTGACGCCTATACCGACAGCTATAAAAACGTGGTGCCATCAGGTACCGCTTATTATGCACCCGGTAAAATTGTAGAACAGGCAACTAAGTTTGCCGACGTGAATGTGGATGTTTTAGTAGGCAAACCTTTTAAAATAGATGAAGATTTTGCTGTTACACCGAATATTGGGGCTAGTTACCGTAGAACAAATGTTAATCAGACAACAAACAGTGGGGCGGATTTTGCAGTTTTTGGTGTTTATAATATTCTAAATGCCAAGAATAAATCAGTAGCATATGTAGCATCCGTAGCCGAAACCCAGTCTGTATATGGTACTTTGGAACTTGCCTATAAAGACATTTTTTATTTAACAGGAAGTGGCCGTACCGATTGGTTCTCTACCTTAGCAACACCAGGTAAAGACAATAAATTGAGTGTATTTTACCCATCGGTTAGTGGCTCATTTGTTTTTTCTGAACTTTGGAAACCATCTTTCTTAACTTTTGGTAAAGTGAGGGCTGGCTACGCAGTTGTTGGTCAGGCAACAGATCCTTATCAAACTTTATTAACCTACAGCTTAAGGAGTGAAGTGTTAAATGGTTTGCCGTTAGGCACTATTTCTAACGTAAATATTCCAAATTCGGCATTAAAAGCATCAAAAGCAACCGAATTGGAAGTTGGTACCGAAATGCGTTTTTTAGGAGATCGCTTGAACCTCGATCTCACCTGGTATAAAAAAACTTCTAAAGATGAAATCACTTTTGTTACTACCTCGACTTCAACCGGTTATAGTGGAGCCGTTTTAAATTCTGGTAAGATCGAAAACAAAGGTGTTGAATTATTGCTGTCTGGACAGGTATTAAAAAGTAAAGATTTTGTGTGGACATCATCTTTAAACGGATCTTACAACGATAATAAGGTAATTTCTCTTGCCGATGGTGTAACCTCAAACCTTATAGCAACCTCACGCCCTGGTGTTGGATTTTTACAGAACATTCCAGGCAAAGCAGCCTCGCAGGTAATGGCATATGATTATAAATATGATGCAGCAGGAAAAGTCATGCTTGGTGCAAACGGTGCACCTCAACGAGGCGATCTTGTTGCATACGGTTCTGCTTACAATAAATGGTTTGCCGGTTGGAACAACGAATTTAATTATAAAGGTGCAATATTATCATTTTTGATTGATGGTAAATGGGGAGGAAAAGTATTCTCTGCTACTGATTATTATGGTTACGTGTTCGGTTTGCATCAAGCTACACTGGAAAATCGTGAGGCCTTGGGCAATACCGCAGCAACTTACTACCAGCTGTCAGCAGATAATGTTTCAAATAAATTTGTACAGGATGCTAGTTTCATAAAGCTCAGACAGATGACCTTAGGTTATAACTTTCCAGCCAAAATGTTCAAGAACAAAATACATGGTTTAAATGTAAGTTTTGTCGGTCGAAATTTATTCATCCTAATGAAAAAGACGGATAACATCGACCCCGAGTCCAGTTATAATGCTACTTTTCCAGGATTGGAGCTAGGTGGTGTACCGCCGGTTAGAACATTTGGCGTAAACCTTAGTGTGAAACTTTAATTTTAAACAGACAGAACAATGAAAACAAACATATTAAAAAAATATAGCCTGTTACTTTGTATCGGCATGTTAATAATCTCTGGTTGCACCAAAGATTTCGAAGATATCAATACCAATCCTTCTGCATATGGGGCAGCTACTTTCGATCCTAATTTTACCTTAACTACCGCTCAGCTTACTTACACTGGGAGCATCGATTTCGCTTATGATACCTGGAGAGGGAATTTAATTTATTCATCTACGATGATGCAGGGACTTTCTACTGTTGTAAGCTATTGGGCAGGAGATAAGTACTTGCTTAATGAAGGTTATACTGCAGCTTATTGGGGCAGTACATCTGTTGGTGCTTATGTAGAACAGGTTAAACCTATTGTTGATATTGTTGAATTTACAAAAGGATCTTCTAAGTATAATAACGTACGCCAGGTTGCACGTTTATGGAAAGCTTTAATTTTTGAGCGTATTACCGATCTGTACGGTGATGTGCCTTATTCGGAAGCAGGACAAGGTTATTATACAGGTAATTTAGCACCTAAATATGATAAGCAACAGGCAATTTATACCGATTTATTAAAAGAGGTAGAAGAAGCAACTAATGCATTGGATGTGAATGGTGATAAAGTTACAGGAGATGCCATTTATAAAGGAGACATCAATAAATGGAAAAGATTCGGTAACACTTTATTATTGCGTATAGCCATGCGCTTAACCAAGGTAGATGAAAATATAGCTAAAGCCTATGCACAAAAGGTAATTGGTAAAACCATGGCCAGCAATGACGATAATGCCTTTGTTAAACACGATGTGTCAGGTGCAAGGGTTACGCAGAACCGCAACAGTCAGGTATTGGCTGGCGACGGCGGACAAGAAAATTATTATGTGAAGTGGTCACAAAATTTTATTAACAAATTAAAATCAGCGAACGATCCACGTTTAGGAAAAGTTGCCGTTACAGGGCTTTTCCTTGATGAAAATACGAAGACACAAAATCCTAACTACAGCGCCGATCCACTTGTTCAAAAAGGAATGCCTAATGGGAAAGATTTAAGTGGTATTGCTGGTAGGGATATTAGGCAAGATGCTTCTTATACAACTTTCCCTGCTTATTCATCACCTAACCCAGCAATGATTAAGAAAGATGGTGTTACCTTTATCTTAACTTATGCCGAAAGTGAATTGTTATTGGCAGAAGCTGCGCAAAGATGGGCAATTGGTGGATCAGCCGCGGCCCACTACGCTAATGGTTTATCTGCTGGTATCACTTTCTTATCTCAATACGACGCCAGCCTAGCGATATCAAGCACTGTAGCCGATGCCTATGCCATTGCCAATCCATACATTGCAGCTAATGGTCTAGAAATGATTAATACCCAATATTGGCTACATACATGCACCATGTTGGATTTTTACGAAACATGGTCTAATTGGCGCAGGTCTGGATTCCCGGCTTTAACACCCGTGGTTTATCCTGGAAATGCTACTAACGGAACTATTCCCCGTCGTTTCCCTTATCCAGTAGAGGAAGCAGCTAAAAATGGTGTTAACTACAAGGCTGCTTCTGCAGCTGTACCAGGTGGCGATAACCTTGCAGGTAGAGTTTGGTGGGATAAATAATTTATATCATCCCGGTTTTTTTACTAGCCGACATTGCTTATGCAGTGTCGGCTTTTTTATTCCATTGTGTTCTATTCATTTTATCAAACGTTTGCGCGAAACTTACTTGAGCGTATAACTAAGTTTAGTTTATCTTTAACTTATAAGTGCATTATATTCAGTATTAAAACTGTAATGTGCTGAACGGAATACGCTAAACGCTAATAATAATTCATCATTTACATATGAAAAGCATTCTATTTACGCTTGGTTTCATTATTGTCACTCAAGGCCTTTTATTCGGTCAAACAGACAGTACGGTTATTCAATCAGTACCTAACATTAGAGAAATAAAGGCAGGCGACAAGAAAATTATTCTTCCTGAAAGCCCAAAAGGTTATTCCTTAGTATTCAAGGGAAGTAATCGCGAACCAGTTGTAAATCCATCTGGCGATATTACCACGCCACTGGTTGCAACAAATGTCAACTTGTATTTCGAACTGATTAGTCAGGCAAGCGATTCGATAAAGTACGATGTATCTAAACAGGTTGTTATACCAGGGAAATTTTCAGACGGAGGTGTTAACCCGCAACCCTTTGTAATTCCTGCTTTACGAGAATGGCATGGTGGTAAAGGTAATTTCTCTTTGACTGCAACCAGCAGAATTGTTTTAAATACAGCGAATGAAAAACAGTTGCAGAACGCTGCAAGCATTTTAAAACAAGAGCTGAAAGATCAGTTGGGTTTTAACCTGTTAATTGTAAAAGGTAAAGCTAAAAAAGGCGATATTTTTTTAACCTTAAGTGCGACAGATAGAAGCATTGGCGAAGAAGGATACTACTTTAATACCGAGGACCATGTTACAATTAGTGCAGTAAAATATCAGGGATTATTCTGGGGAACCAGAACCTTGTTACAGTTGCTGGAACAGAAAAATTCCATTCCAAAAGGTTTGGCAAGAGATTACCCTGAGTTTAAAGTTCGCGGATTTGTGCTCGATGTTGGCCGTAAGTTCTTTAGTATACAGTTTTTAAGAGATTATGTGAAATTCATGTCTTACTACAAATTGAACGATTTTCAGATTCACCTAAATGACAATGGTTTTAAAAAATATTTCAACGATGATTGGGCCAATACCTATTCGGCTTTCCGTTTAGAAAATGCAACCTACCCCGGGCTGACGGCAAAAGATGGTTCTTACACCAAAAAGGAATTTATTGCGCTACAACAGTTAGCCGATAATTATGCTGTTCGTATTATTCCGGAAATTGATGCACCGGCGCATGCACTGGCCTTTACCAAGGTAATTCCCGAAATTGGCAGTAAAGCATATGGCATGGATCACCTCGATCTTCATAATCCGCTTAGTTATACGGTTATGGAAAATGTATTTAAAGAATATATTTCTGGCAGCACCCCAGTGTTTACGGGTAAAGCAGTTCACATTGGTACAGATGAATATGCTAAGAAAGATGCAGAAGTTTTTAGGGCTTTTACCGATCGCATGATTAAATATGTAGAAGGTTTTGGAAAAGATGTCAGGCTTTGGGGAGCGTTAACACATGCAAAAGGCACTACTCCTGTAAAAGTAGAAAATGTGGTGATGAATACCTGGTATAACGGTTATGCCAATCCGGTTGAAATGAAAAAATTGGGCTATAAGCAAATCAGTACGCCTGATGGATGGCTATATATTGTACCTGCAGCTGGATACTACTACGATTACCTGAATATTAAAAATCTTTATAATAAATGGACACCTTCTATGATCGGAAACGTTCAGTTTCAGCCTGGCGATCCTACTATATTAGGTGGTTCCTTTGCGGTGTGGAATGATATTGTGGGCAACGGAATTACAGAAAAAGATGTACATGATAGGGTGTTTCCTGCCATGCAGGTATTAGCACAAAAGATGTGGGGAGGAAATAATACAACTTTAACGTTCGACGATTTTAACGTTTTAAGCAAAAAGATAGGAGAAGGTCCATCACTAAACATAAGAGGAAAGTTATCTAAAAACGATGCACCATTTAAAGCCCATTTTAATTTCGATAAAAAAGACAAACAAATCAAAACTACTGGTACAACTTATACTGAAGGATATTTAAAGAAAGCTTTATCATTTTCAGGAAAAGATAGTTATGCCAGGTTACCATATACTGAAATGGGATATAATTATACTGTTTCTTTTTGGGTAAACCCTGCCAATAACAATTTGGATGGTGCAATATTATTCAAATCGCCTAACGCTACTGTAAAATTAAAACAGACGGGCACAGGCAAACTTGGGTTTTCAAGGGAAGGTTATGATATTGATTTTGGATATGCTTTGCCCGAAAATTGCTGGACACACGTTGTCATAACCGGAACCAATAAAGGTACCAGCCTTTATGTAAATGGTAAACTCGAAAAACGATTGTACGATAACTGGATCGTGTTTACAGATAAAGACAAAACGAAAGTTCGTAAATCGGAAACTTTGTTTTTTCCACTTCAAACAGTTGGTGGATTTAAAGGGAAACTGGATGAATTACAAGTTTGGAACAAGGTGTTGTCAGATGAAGAGATTCTGGCCTTAAAATGATAAAAAAGAATTAAACAATAACCCGTCTCGATTAAATCAATTTTACCAGCCGATACTGCAATTTGCAGTATCGGCTTTTTTGTTCTTTCTACTTTGAGTAATATATTTTAAGCAAACGTTTGTGCTACATTTTGTGTCGATTTTAAGCCCATCAGAAATTCTGTTTCAAATCTTATCCTAATTCGGCTAAATATACCTCAAATAGCTTTCTCCTATGTTTTTAGGCACTGTTTTAACGTGTTTTTTATTTAATGTAAAGCAAACGTTTGCGCGGTGTTTTGGTAAAAAATGTTATTCGTTTGACCTTATCTTTAGGTAACTAACAAACAAACGTCCTCGAATAATCACTTTGTTACAGCTGTTGTAACAATGACTAGAAAGCAACTAATACCAACTAAATAAATTTTTATGACCAAATTTTACATCCGAAAAATCGGCTTTTTTGTCGTTTTTCTACTGGCCGCTACATCCGTATCAGCACAGTTAAAAATAACCGGAACTGTCAGGGGGGGCGATGATGGCCAGTCATTACCTGGCGTATCAGTTAGAGTAAAAAACACAACTACAACCGTGAGTACCGACGGCAGCGGACGTTATAACATTACCGCGGTGAAAGATGCTGTGTTAATTTTTAGCTATGTTGGCTATAAATTAAAAGAAGTTCAGGTCAATGGACGCAGCGAAATTAATGTTAGCCTTAATCCCGATCAACAATCACTTACCGATGTTGTGGTAGTAGGATATCAACAGGTAAAACGGAAAAACTCTACAGCTGCACTGGCAACAGTAACCAGTAAGGATATTGAGAATCTTCCGGCAGCAAGTGTTGATGTGCTTTTACAAGGTAAACTACCTGGTGTAAACGTACAAAATTTTACCGGACAACCAGGTGTGAGTACTTCGTTAATGGTACGTGGAAATACAAGGATTATGTCGGCCGGAGAATTTGACGGCGACCGTGCTTTCAGTAATCCACTTTACGTGATAGATGGTTTGCCGATCTCTGAAGACGAAGTTGAGGCCTTCACCCAAACTGGAACCAACTTTTTAACCTCTCTAAATCCAAACGATGTAGAATCAATAGATGTGTTAAAGGATGCATCGGCAGCAGCTATTTATGGATCGAGGGGTGCAAACGGAGTTATCTTGATCAAAACTAAAAGAGGGATTGCAGGCGTTCCGAAAGTAAGTTTTAACACTTATTATGGAATAGTTAAAAAACCAGATTTTTTGGAAACGGTTATCGGTGCTGAAGAAAGAAGGAGGAAGTTAGACCTGATCTATAATTATGGAAATCCAACGCAGATCAGAAACCAGGTTCCAATTATGTTAACGGACAGTTTAAATCCATCATTTAACAACAATAATAACTGGCAGGATTTATTTTATCAAAATGGAACAGTATCTAACCAGGATTTAGCCGTTTCAGGAGGAAGTGAAAAATTCAACTACCGGGTTGGTGTTGGTCATTATAATGAGAAAGGAATTATAAAAGCTACTGGTTACGAACGCTACTCAATAAATGCCAATCTAGGCGCAAACTTTAGTGAGAAATTTCAGATGCAAACCTCGCTAAGGCTAAGTAGGGGGCTAAGAATGGTTGGTAGAGTCCGACCGGAAGAGCAAGGCTACCGCAACGCTTTCAAAATTAATCCCGTTGGTATGCCTTCTTCATTATTTTATCTATCCGATCAGGATAGGGCCGATATAGAGGCACCCTATGAAACAGTACGAAACAGCAATGCGGATAATAATGTGAGTATTGTAACCAAACTCACATACAATATTGTTAAAAACCTCTCTTTTAATACCGAGGGTGCAATTAACTACAGTTCATCGAAACGCGATTTCTTCAGTCCATCCAGAAGCGAATACAACGGCAGAGCCTATGCATATTCTGGTTTTAGTGAAGGTCTAAAATATTTGATCACCAATACCCTGTTGTATAATTTTAGCATCAACGAAACCCACAATATTAATTTTCTTGCAGGCCAGGCTTTCGAGAGCCGTGATAACCAATCGTTATCTGTTGCGGGTGAAGGCATTCCGAATGATAATATAAAAGTAGTGTCAGGTGTTGCCCAAGGCGATTTGTCAGGAGGATCTGATCACTCTACCTATTCAAAACTATCTTTCTTTGGAAGTGCACATTATGATTATAAAGAAAAATATCTTTTCGATTCGTATCTGAGAGCCGATGCTTCATCAAGGTTCGGACGCGACAATAGATGGGCCATTTTTCCATCATTCTCGGCAGCTTGGGTAGCAACGGAAGAAAATTTCATGAAAAACATTTCGTGGATCGACTTGGCAAAAGTTAGATTTAGCTGGGGCTTGAGTGGTGATGAAGCCAGCATTGGCGATAACGACCGTTACAACAGCTTTTCGCTAGGTGGGGCAGGTTACAACGGTAGTAGCGCTGGAACATATGATGGCGTTCCTGTAATCTATCCGAACTTTAATAAGCTAACCAATAATAATTTAACATGGGAAGAGTCTTCTCAAACCAACATCGGCCTTGATGTAGATCTCTTTAAACACCGCTTAAGTATAACCGCTGATGCTTATGTCAGAAACACAACCGGGCAAATGTTAAAAGTATTGGTTCCCGAAACCTCGGGCTTCAGCACATCATTGAGTAATGCTGCCGGTGTTCGAAACTCGGGACTCGAATTTCAGATTTCTGGTAGGGTTTTTAAACCTGAATCTGCTTTTCAGTGGAGCCCTTCTATTAATATCTCATTCAATAGAAACATTGTTACCGCACTTCCAAACGGAAACCGCGATTTATATAGCAACGGTACCATCTATGTTGTAGGTAAGCCCTTAAATATGTACCAAATGTACATTTCCGATGGAGTAATTAATTCCTTAAACGACCTGTTGGTAAATCCATATACGGGGCAAGTTGGCAGTACTAAATGGGGAGTATTGATTTTAGGTATGCCAAAATGGAGAGACATTAGTGGAGATTACAAAATTTCTGATAATAATGGTGAAAACGATATTACTTTTTATGGTGATCCAAATCCAAAAGCTACCGGGGGTATTAACAATGCTTTCAGATATAAAAACTTCTCTCTATCCATTTTCACCACCTTTACCTTAGGTAGAACCATTGTTAACAATACCCTGGCACAAAGATTATCTAACGGATTGTTTTATGGTAATCCAGAAGATCTGGCAAGGGCATCCATCGGCGATTATGAAAAATATAATTATTGGAGATCGGCAGGTGATAATGCAACTTTCCCCGCATTAAATCCTTTTGCAGGTTTATACGTATTCAGAAGTAATCAGACCTCTTATGTAGAACCAGGCTGGTATGTAAGGATAAAAAACGTAAACCTGGGTTATGATTTTGTGCCGAAAAGTAATCCATGGATGAAAAAACTTAGCATTAACCGCCTAAAACTTTATGCCATGGCAGATAACCTGGTGATGTTCCAGAAATTCTCTGGTATTGATGCCGAAGCGGTGAATGCCCAGGGCTACGATTTTGGGGATGGATACCCTATTCCAAAAAAATACACACTAGGTATTCAGGTAGAATTTTAAAAATTAAGCAGATGAAAACAAATTTTAATAAAACAAGAAGTAGTTTGCTGGTAATGGCCATGCTTCTAATCATACTCATAGCCCCATCCTGTAAAAAGGCTTTAGATAACGAATTGGATAACGCCACTTATGATGATAAATTCTGGAAAACTGAAGCTGATGCCCAGGGTGCCATAAGCGGGGCCTATGGACTTTTAAGAACAAGCTTATATACCGATAATGCATTCTTTATCTGGGGTGATTTACCTTATGGCGAGTTTAAAACAGACGATACGAATATGCAAGGACCCTACGTAAACGGAGGGTTAAATGCGGTTTACTATCGCGAAGGCGGTGCACACACCTGGACTAATTGGTACAAAGTAATAAACGTTTGTAATTTGGTGATCGATAAAACACCCTCAATACCTGATGCATCATTTGCCGGAGGTGCGAAAGCTAAAAATTATATTGTTGGCGAAGCCTATTTCTTACGCGGTTTGTGTTATTTCTATATGGCAAGAGTTTGGGGTGAAGTACCTTTACAAAACGAACCGATTTATACAGCGGAACAGATTAAGCTATTGGCGCAATCGCCTGAAGAAAAAATTACCGATCAGGTAATCAGTGATGCTACCAAAGCATCGGCATTAATGACTTTCGAAGGCACTGCTCAATATCAGAGAGCAAGGGCAAATAAAGGAGCAGCTTTAGGCTTATTGGCACACGTAACCGCCTGGCGTCATGAATATGCTAAAACACTTGCTTACACCGATTCGATTATCAATAGAGTTGATACTTACGGGTTGGAAACTGCAGATAATATCAGAATGCCGTTCAAAAATGCAAATTCGAAAGAAAATATTTTTGTAATTCCTTCTTCTAATGCAAAAAAAGAAGCTTATTTCTATGGAGGTATCGGTTTTCAGACTTTAATGGAACCTTATACAAATAGTTTCAGTAAGCCATTATATTACATCAATTCAGATTTCTTATTTAATATTTATCCCAATACTGCAGATGTTAGATTAGACAAATTTTACGGGTACAGCAGCAGTGCCGATATAGATCTTTTAATTAAGTACAGTGATGTTGGCTATAAAACCCCAACAGAGCCTTACATAGAGAGTAATTTGATTATATATCGTTTGGCAGATTTTTATTTGTTAAAAGCAGAAGCATTAAATGCATTAACGAGGGATACTGAGGCACAAACTGCACTGAATACTGTCAGACTAAGGGCCAATACAAGTTCAAGCAGTGCTGTAGGTAATCTTTTAAAAATTGATATTATGAACGAGCGGGTGCGCGAACTTGCTGGTGAAGGACAGAATTTTTTCGATTGTGTAAGGATGAACCGTGCACCGATTTGGTTGACTGACGCCCGCAAAGCACTTAAAGGTTGGAGATGGCCGATTGCCAATAGTATTCTTCAGAACAATAACCTCATCAACCAAGCCGAATTCTGGAAAGGTAAATACTAATAAGATACAACATGAAAAAATACATATTTATAATTTTTGCAGCTATGGCAGTATTCATCAGCTGTAAAAAGGGCAACGGGATTATTGATGGAGGCTTAAGTAACCCAAAGGTGAATTTTAATACCTACGATTTTCTGAAATCGCATCCTAAAAAAGTTTTCGATACCACCCTGATGGTAATCGATAAGGCTGGTTTAAAGGACGTCATTAATGGAGATGTTACTTTCTTTGTTCCAAACAATTATTCAATCAATAATTTTCTGAATATAAAACGCGATGAGGCCCGTCAGATTGATGAGAACAAAAAATTTACACTGGATTCTCTATTTAAATATTTTACGCCTGCGATGCTCCGCGATTCGCTGGGTATCTACGTTTTTAAGGGTAAAATATCGTACGGACAACTTACCGAAGAAGGAAAGATCTATCATTCTGTTGTTGCTCCCGCCGAAAGTTTCATTATATCCTATACCAAAACAACAGGCTACTTAGTAGATGGGATTATAACCAACGATGCCAAACTGGTTTATTTTATAAAAGTTTTGGGCGACAGGGACATCATGGTTAATGGTAAAATGGAAGATCCAACTGGCGACGAAAGTTTATTGGATCGAAGTACTGTTTGCCAAACATCAGGTATCGAAACCACAAATGGTATTGTTCATGTATTGAGTAACTCACACCCATGGACATTTAAAGTAAAAGATTTTTAAAGCAATTTTTATGAAAAAGATATATTTATTCGGAGGCCTACTGTGCCTTATCATTGCTGCAATAGGCTTCAATGCCTGTAAGAAAGTAAAAGAGGGCTTTTTAAGCGATTACCTGCGTTATTCTTCAAATCCTTTAAGGGTTAATGCGGGCTCATTTTACCTTTCACAGGGTTTAATCCCCGATGCATCTACCCCGCCATTTAAAGTAACCTTGCTAAATGTCCGTAACAAAGCAACAGGGAAGCGTGCAGAAGAATTTTTTAAAGAATATGAAATAGACATCTGGAAATTGCCTTACGACCCTAGAACCGATACCACACTTGCTTTAATTAATGCAAAGAGATCGAGGGTTAAAAAAACGCCTTTTGAAGTGGCACCCGTTAGTGGTCAGATGGTTTTTAACGAGGGGAGTAACAATATCCCTCCTGGAGAATATCTATTGGATATTCAGGTCGAAAACCCAAATGGCACCAAAGTTTACAATAGTATTTGTACCATAATTCTTGCTCCACAAGTTGAGTATGAATACATTAATGCACCATATGCATTAGCAGTTGAAGCCAATAGCGAAACGGCAATAAGATTTGCCTACGACGCCGATTGGATTGATGCTACAATTGGCCGTTCAACTACTGCCTGGTTAAAAATTAAGCGGATTGCCGATTTTCCAAATCAGGTGGTGCTTAAGTTTAAAGATAAAAATGGTGCCTTATTTGCACCTTCCGAATATAAGCTAAGGCCAAGCGGAAATACCTATCTTAAATCGCTAAGTACCTTTGCATATAAAACTACAGTTACGGATACTGCAGTATTGTACGATTATGCAACAAGCCCTTTTCCGGCACTTTACTGGGACACGCAAAGCAATGGTATAAATTGTTACTATAGGCTTAATGCCAACAATATTGCCTCAATAGATACGGCGAGTGCGGCAACTTGGGCACCACCTTCGCAACTGCCCTATGGTACCTGGAGCAAAAGACCAGTTAAGTTAAATGTTAGGTTTAATACCAGGATAAACAGACCTGGTAAATATCTATACGAAGTTATCTTAGCTGCAACCAAGAAATAAATCCTAAACAATAAAACTTAAAAGCATGAAAAAGACAACGCGTTATTTTGTATTCTTGATGGCTGCAGCCATTTGTTTATTTAGCAGTTTTAAATCGGATATTGCCAGCAGCACAAGGAAGCAGCTTCCGCCGATAGTTGTTACAAAAGATTTTACTGCAGATAATGGTGTGCCAGGCGTTGCCAGTATCCAGTATAACACAGGCCAGCTGTATACCAATATTGTAGCTGCCATACAAGGTGTAGGCACGGTTAACTTAACCAGTGTTTCTCATTCGGGAGGTACTATTAATGTTGATAAATTTGAAGGATACATTTCTGATGGTACATACGAATACTATATATATGTTACCGTTACTGGAAATGCCTCCATAGGCTGGCAAATATCAAGTGCCACAGCAGAAACGGTAATTGGTTAATTCAGAAACTTGATAAAACATGAATAAAGAAAAGTCTTGGCAAGCGTCAGGACTTTTCTTTTATGGTAACATTTCTAATGCGCTTTTTGATTAACGCTACAATAGTTTGATATTTAGAAACCAAACTAAAACAATGAAATTCAGATTTATACTCGCTACATTTTTAAGCATGGGCATTTTTGCATATGCACAACAAGAACCAAGAAAAAGCCAATCTAAAGAAACCGTAACCACTACCCAGGTTACCGTGAAGGACGAACCTAAATCTTCAGCAAACGAAAGGACCATTAAGGTAGAAAGTTCTGTTGTTACCAATCATACTGTAAATATCGATGGCAAGGCTGTTCCCTATAAAGCCACTACGGGTACATTGCCGGTTTGGGATGAAGACGGAAAACCGATTGCAGGTTTGTTTTATACTTATTACGAACGCAGTGATGTGCAAAATCGCGATAAACGACCTTTAGTAATCTCTTTTAACGGCGGCCCGGGTTCAGCTTCAGTTTGGATGCACATCGCCTATACCGGTCCTGTGGTTTTAAATATTGATGACGAAGGTTATCCGGTACAGCCTTATGGTTATAAAGAAAACCCATATTCTATTTTGGATGTTGCCGATATTATTTACGTCGATCCGGTTAATACTGGCTATTCGAGAGCGGTGAGTAAAGATATTCCAACCAATAAGTTCTTTGGTGTACGTGCTGACATTAAATATCTGGCCGAGTGGATCAATACTTTTGTAACCCGCAATAACCGGTGGGCCTCTCCAAAATTCTTAATTGGCGAGAGTTATGGCACCACACGCGTTTCGGGTTTGGCCTTAGAGCTGCAGAACAGCCAATGGATGTATTTAAACGGCGTGGTGTTGGTTTCTCCGACAGAACTTGGTATTGAACGTAGTGGCCCCGTTGATGCGGCTTTGCGTTTACCATATTTTGCAGCTACAGCCTGGTACCATAAGGCGCTTGCTGCAGATTTACAAGGTAAAGATTTAACAGCCATGCTTCCTGAAGTTGAAAGTTTTACCATTAATGAATTAATCCCTGCTATTTCGCAGGGCGGGATGTTGAGCGCCGATAAAAAGAAAGCCATTGCCGCAAAAATGGCCCGTTACGCTGGTCTTTCAGAAAAAGTGATATTAGATTACAACCTTAATGTACCAACCGATTTCTTTTGGAAAGACCTGCTGAGAGATAAAGGTTTTACTGTTGGTAGATTAGATTCCCGCTATCGTGGTATCGATAAAATGAGTGCTGGCGAAGGACCCGATTATAATGCAGAGCTAACTTCCTGGTTGCATTCCTTTACACCAGCCATCAATATGTACATCCGCAACGAGCTGAATTATAAAACCGATTTAAAGTACAATATGTTCGGTTCCGTTTACCCATGGGATAAAACTGGCGATCAGACTGGCGATAACCTCCGCCAGGCCATGGCACAGAATCCATATCTGCACTTATTAGTGCAATCAGGTTATTACGATGGTGCTTGCGATTATTTCAATGCGAAATACAGCATGTGGCAGTTGGATGCCGCCGGTAAACTGCAAGACCGCATGAGCTGGGAAGGTTACCGGAGTGGACACATGATGTATTTACGTAAAGACGATCTGAAAATGGCAAATAACCATATCCGTGAGTTTATTAAAAAAGCATTACCAAAAGCAGGCGAGGCCGCTAAGTTCTAGCCAGGATTTAGAGGATTTAAGGATTTTAAGAATAAAGTGTATGTTTCCCCTCTAGAAGGGGCAGGGGATCGTTTGTCAACTCTTATAAAATAATTCTTCGGGTTTTATTTGGAGCGCAGTTGCAGTACAATAATTATCGTTCGTCCTGCTTTACGCTATATCTTTTTTATTGTTCATGTCATGCTGAGGCACGAAGCATCTGTTTCATTGTGGTGAGCTGCTTCGTGCCTCAGCATGACAGCAATTTGAAGGTAGTGCTGTAAAAAAAGTATGTCGCTCCAATCAGGGCTAGGTGGGTTAGGACGGTGGCAGGGAAACCCCTCATAGTAGCACAGGCAGGCGTAATCTAAACCTGACAGCCGCGACAGCCCCAGATTTTTCATCTGGGCTAAAGCAAATGGCAGGACTGCTTTCAAAATAGAATTACTGTAGTAGCTTTTCAACTATAAAGAATAATAAAGGATATTTGATGCTAATTTTCCTTTACGCTGGTGCGATTTACTCCGGCGAAAACGCAAACAAAAAACTGTTCACTGCAAACTAAAAATAATTACTTATTTTTGTGGTTCAATTATGCAGCAAATAAAAACATCATTCGATTTTGAAAAACCTATTGCCGATTTAGTTCAGCAGATAGAAAAGGTTAAGCAAGTTGCCGAAAAAACTAAGGTAGACATGTCTGCCACTTTAGACGAGCTTGATGGTAAATTAGATGAAACTACCAATAACTTATATAAAAATTTAACCGGTTGGAACAAGGTTCAGATGAGCCGTCATCCCGATCGCCCGCAAACACTCGATTACATCAATATGATCTGCGATGATTTTATTGAAATGCACGGCGATAGAACCGTTAAAGATGATAAAGCGATTATTGGCGGTTTTGCTACCATAAATGGCCAAACGGTAATGGTTATTGGTCACCAGAAAGGTAAAAATACAAAGGAGCGTCAGTTCCGTAATTTCGGTATGGCCAACCCTGAAGGTTACCGTAAAGCTTTACGTTTAATGCGTTTGGCTGAGAAATTTAATAAGCCAGTTGTTTCTTTTATCGATACTATGGGTGCTTACCCTGGTTTAGAGGCAGAAGAACGTGGACAAGGCGAGGCCATTGCCAGAAACTTATTGGAAATGTCTATTCTTCGTGTGCCGATTATCTGCATTGTAGTAGGTGAAGGTGCATCAGGTGGTGCTTTGGGTATTGGTATCGGCGATAAAGTTTATATGTTAGAGCATACCTGGTACTCGGTAATCTCTCCTGAATCCTGCTCATCTATTTTATGGAGAAGCTGGGATTTTAAAGAGAAAGCTGCTGAATGTTTAAAGTTGACTTCTGATGATATGTTTGGCAACAAACTAATCGATGGTATTATTCCAGAACCACTTGGAGGTGCACATCAGGATCCGGAGTTAATGGGTAGAACTTTAAAAGATTACCTTATTAAAGATCTAGCTGCTTTAGGTAAACTAAAAACTGATAAACTCATAGAACAGCGGATTGATAAATTCTGTGCGATGGGTGTTGTAAACGAATAATCATTAAAAAAATAAATTTGAATCCTGTTTGGCAATGCTGAACGGGATTTTTTTTAGAAATTTATATACCAACAACACAAATCGGATTCGTCATGCTGAATTTATTTCAGCATCTATCATGCTATAAAGGAAACTATATCGTAAAGTTGTATTTCCTGTCGAATTTGTCACGTTGAGCGTGTCGAAACGCCTTTAAGACATTTAAGAAAGGTCCTTCGACAGGCTCAGGATGACAATTTACACTTATGATACAGCCCTTGGCGTACCCCGCGATATCTTATTCAAACATGTTAAGGTTTTAAACGGCGCAGCCCTCAATGAGACCATTAAAAACGAGCGCAAGCACAAATAAAAAAGCAGCTACAAATTAATGCAGCTGCTTTGTAAGCTAATTTCAGATCCGTTTACTGTTGTGGCCCTTGTTGTGGGAAAAACATCGATAAACGGCCTTCTAAACTGTTGAATGTTTTCTGCAGCTTATCGCTCAGTTTATCCTGACCCGCAGCTTTACTCGTTTTAATCATTCTGTCCAGGTAGTATAATCCCGTTTGAATGTTCTGCGATCCGGTTAACCCTTTTGATTGAGATATATCGGCAAGGTAGTTTAATTCTTTACTGATATAATCGCCTGATTTGTCTAAAATATCATTAGCTCTGGCGGTTTCGCCAAGTTTATATAAGTTTTCAGCGATGTAGAATTTCACAACAACCGTACGGATGCCGAAGAATTTATCAGGCATTACTGCAAAATATTTATCTACTACTTTTTTGGCCTCAGCAGTTTTACCTTCTTTAATTAAGCTGCTGGTTAAGCTACTGAAAAGATTGGTGAAAATGAAAGTATCATCTGATGACTGTGGATCTAAATATTTAGCGGTTTTCATATTTCCCCACTTAAATTTAGTCATCACATTATTATACAATACAGGCGTATTTAATTGCTCTGGCCTATCCTCAGATGCTGTAGTATCAGCTTTAAGCGGTAATAAACGCATGGCTAAACCTTCGCTGTATAAATACTTATCTAAGCCATTATATTGCTCAGATGGTACTGTAGAAGCGAAATAAATCGGACGTTTCCAGTTGTTATGTGCAAGGATATCGAACATAGCCAAAGTTCCCTTAGTAACATAACCCTTGTTAAACTTCCAATCCATTGTGGTGGTGATTTTTGCAGCATCAGCTGCAGGCACCGTTCCTGTACTGATTACTTGCTGAGGGTCTACCGTAATTTTAAGGTTTTTAGTTGGCAGGAAATTAGATTTTGATCCATCCTGCATGGGTACTTTGTCGCTTTCATCGTTTGATAGCAACAAATCAACTACGTTTTTAAGCTCAACACTACCTGCAATTTTGTAATCATCATATGGCATTACATCTCTTTCTCCCTGTACATATTGCTCAGGTTTCATCGAAATTGGTAATGGAGCCGATTCATTTTGTTTTTGTCTTAAACCATTAATGTACCAATCTGTATCGAATAAACTTAAGTTTACAATACGCACATCAGGACGAACATTCTCTACCTCCTGGATATACCAAAGTGGGTAGGTATCATTATCGCCATAAGTAAATAAGATGGCATTTGGCGCACAGGATTGTAGGTAATCCAAGGCAATATCATGCGGAACCATTTTCGTAGAGCGGTCATGGTCATCCCATCCCTGCTCGGCCATAATTACCGGTGCAGCCAATAATCCAATCACCGTTGCACCAATAGCACCGGCAGTTGGGGTTAGTTTTTTAAACAGCCATTCTTTAATGGCGAGTGCCCCGAGCCCGATCCATATTGCAAAGGCATAGAACGATCCTACATAAGCGTAATCCCTTTCGCGGGGCTCTAGTGGTTTCTGATTTAAATATAATACAATCGCTATACCGGTAAAGAAGAATAGCAATGCTACAACGCCGGCATCTTTTTGGTTACGTTTGAAGTGCCAAAGTGCACCAATAACGCCTAAAATTAATGGTAAAAAGAAGAAACGGTTATACGCTTTATTGTCGACAGTTGAGGGTGGTAAATGACTTTGGTCGCCCTGACGCAATGCATCTATTGGTTTAATACCGCTAATACCACGAACCCTCAAATCCGCTACCCTGACCTTGCTCGTCATTCTGGCGGCCAGCAAAATTCCACATGAAATAACGCATGTACATGTAGCCAATCTGATAGCTGAGCAAGAAACCAACATTATCTACCAGATTGGGATTTTTAGAATCATCTAAGCGCATCCATTCTTTGTAAAAAGCCGCATGTTTAGGGTCATCGCTATACATACGTGGCAATAAAGTGTTGTTGTTATATTCGTAATCGGTTTTTTTACCAGCTACTTCATATTTTTCTTTTCCTTTTCTCCAGATGGTTTTTCCTTCGGTTACACCAACTCTTTCAGAGTTATAGTTAGGGCCATAACCCAATGGCCTGTCGCCATATTGCTCACGGTTTAGGTAACTTAAGAAAGAGAAAGCATCTTTCGGCGCACTGTTATTTAAGTTCGGATCTGCTTTTGCCCTGATGATAATCATCGAGAATGATGCATAACCGAAAATGATTAATACGGTAGAGATTAAACCTAAGTTTAACAATTTCTTTTGGTGTTGGATCGAATAACGGATTCCCCAAACCAGGGCGCCGATTAATAAAATAGCAAAGAATAAAACGCCTGTTCCAAAACCCAGACCTAATGTGTTAACAAAGAATAAATCGAAATAAGCACCAAACGAAACCAGGTATTGAATAATACCATATTGGATTACCGCTAAGATTAAAATACCAACAATAAGGGTTTTAATAATTCCCGATGTTGTTGCTTTATCTGTTCTTTTGAAATAATAAATAAAAGCAAGTGCTGGGATGGTTAACAGGTTTAACAAGTGGATACCTATTGATAAACCCATAATATAGGCAATAAACAATAACCAACGATCAGCACGTGGCTCATCGGCATGTGCTTCCCATTTAAGGATAGCCCAGAATACAATCGCTGTGAATAACGATGATTGTGCGTAAACTTCTGATTCTACTGCCGAAAACCAAAAACTATCAGAGAAAGTATAAGCCAAAGCACCAACTGCACCTGCACCCATAATGCTGATCAATTTACCGGTTGTTAGTTCTTCACCAGCTTTTAACACTGTTTTTTTAGCCAGTGCAGTGATGGTCCAAAATAAGAATAAGATAGTTGCCCCGCTCGATACAGCCGAACCAACGTTCATCCAGTAAGCGATTTTGGTTAAATCTCCAGCTGCAAAAATAGAGAAGAAACGTTGGAGCATTAAGAACAAAGGTGCACCAGGCTGGTGAACAACCTGCATTCTAAATGCCGATGCGATAAATTCACCACAATCCCAAAAACTGGCAGAAGGCTCTAAGGTTAAAACGTAAGTTAGTGTAGCAATTAAAAAGCAGATCCAGCCTACTATATTATTAACTTTTGAATAATTCATTGGTTTGTTTAATGATATTAAAAATTGTTTTCACATAAAAATGCTGCCGAAATTAACTATTCTAGTCGATAAAACAGGTAAATTTTTGGTTTGATTTAACAATTTTTAACGGCTTAAGGCCTTTAACATAAAGGATTTTAATTTATCGGAGAAGTAAAAACCCATAAGCAGAAAGGTGAAATCTGCCTATGGGTTAAAATTTAGAATGTTTTTTGCTTAACCCGCTGCAAATGGGGTAAACCTTACAATCAGATCGTTGTATTTTTTTTCTAGGCTTTTGCTTAGCTCAGCCTGTTTAAAAACCTCGGTTAATTTTACCATTTGTCCTAAATAGCCAAGGTAGAAACGTACATCCTGCTCAGATGATAGCTGGTTTTTGCTTTCCGAAACATCAGCAAGATGGGTTAGCTCCCTACTTACATAATCGGCCGTTTTTTTGATCATCGCATTTGCACGGTTCAAGTCATTTAACCGATAAAGGTTTTCGGTAAAATAATAAGTACTCATTACCTGGCGCATACTGTAAAATTTAGCAGGAATTACCTCGAAATATTTATTAGCCACTTTTTTGCTTTCGGTAATTTTACCTTCGTTTATCAAGCCGGTTAATAAACCGTTAAACATGTTCGAGAACATGGTTACATCATCAGCAGACTGTCGATCTAAATGGTTGGCGTATTTAATATTGCCAAAACCATATACATTCATCATATTGTTGTACATCGGTTTCAGGTTTATACGGTCAAAATCTTGTGTAATGGCCGTATCTGGTTTCAAAGGCAATAACCTTTTATTCAATCCTTCCACATAAAGGTATTTGTTTAGCCCAACGTATTGCTCATCTGGCATTGCCCCAGTAAAATAAATCGGTCGCTCCCAATTATTGTGAACCAAAATATCAAACAAGGCCAATGTCCCTTTTGTAACATAGTTTTGGTTAAAAGTCCACTCCATACTGCTTGCAATTTTGCCTGCATCTTCTTTTGGAACGGTTCCGGTGTCCAAAACCTGTTGCGGACTTACCGCCAGTTTAAGGTTTTTGGTTGGTAACACATTGTATTTAGAACCATCCGTCATGGTTACTTTATCTTCGTCATGATCGGATAGAAGCACGTCCAAAATTTCCTGTAACTCAATATGCTGGGCGATTTTATAATCCTGATAATACATAATATCGCGTGTACCAGCAACATATTGATTGCGCTTAATCGTTAAAGGAAGCGGCGCTGATTGATTTTGCTTTCTTTTCATTCCGTCTATGTACCAATCGGCGGTGAATAAACTTAGGTTTACCACACGCACATCCGGACGGATGTTTTCTACTTCCTGCGCGTACCAAACTGGATAGGTATCATTATCGCCATAGGTGAACAAGATGGCGTTGGGTGCGCACGATTTTAGGTAATTGACAGACATATCTCTGGCTACATGGCTATCAGAACGGTCGTGATCGTCCCACCCCTGGTTGGCCATAATAATCGGTGCACCGCATAAGGCAATAATCGAAGCAAAAATACTGGCCCGCACAGGCGTTAGTTTTTTGAAGATAAAGTCTTTTAACCCAAACACACCTAAACCGGTCCAGATGGCAAAGGCATAAAACGACCCAACATAGGCATAATCCCTTTCACGCGGCTCAATCGGAACAGAGTTCAGATAAACTACAATGGCAATTCCAGTAAAAACGAATAATAAACCGATAATGCCCGCATCCTTCTGGTTCCGTTTAAAGTGCCAAACCGCACCAATTAAACCGATAATTAAAGGCAAAAAGAAAAATCTATTGTATGCTTTATTTTCTACAATGGATGGCGGTAGGTTTTTCTGATCACCAAGCCTGATCGCATCCAAAGGTTTAATGCCACTAAGCCAATTGCCATCTTTTCCGCCAAATTGCCCATCTTCATTGTCTTGCCTGCCCACAAAATTCCACATAAAATAACGCATGTACATCTGCCCGGTCTGGAAAGAGAACATATATTTTAAGTTGTCCATCAAGGTAGGTTTGTGCTCATCATCAAAACCCATGTAATTTTTGTAAAACCTAATGTGCTCGGGTTTATCACTGTACATGCGTGGAGCTAAAGTTTTATCGCCAAAAACATAGTCAGATTTTGTTCCTGCTGATTCATATTTTGTTTCTCCTTTTCTGTAAAGTTTTCCGCTTTCTTTAATGTCGATCTTTTCTGAATTATAATTTTCGCCATATAATAAAGGCCTGTCTCCGTACTGCGAACGGTTTACATAACTCAGAAAATTGAAAGCATTCTCCGGATCGGTATTGTTTAAATTCGGTTTGGCCTGTGCCCTGATAATGAGTAAGGCGAAAGAACTGTATCCAAATAGAAGCAAAACAGTGAACAACATGGCCAGGTTTAATACCCTGTTATTTTTGAGGATGGAATATCGGATGCCGTAAACCAGGCCTCCAATCACTAAAACGGCAAAAAATAATACACCCGTTCCAAAACCAAAGCCCATTGTATTCACAAAAAAGTAATCAAAATTTGCCGCAAAAGAAACCATGTACTGAATAATGCCGAACTGTACCACTGCCAATACAGCGATTGAAATAAGAAATACTTTTAACACGCTTTGCCAATTGGGCGAGGGGTTCTTTTTAAAATAGTAAACAAATATCAATGCAGGAATGGTTAGCAGATTTAGGATGTGTACACCGATAGAAATCCCTATGATGTATGCCACAAAAAGCAACCACCGGTCTGATTTAGGTTTATCAGCCTGCGATTCCCATTTTAATATACCCCAAAATACAATAGCGCTACAGAGCGACGACATGGCGTAAACCTCTGCTTCTACAGCCGAAAACCAAAAACTATCAGAAAAGGCATAAGCCAAAGCCCCAACAAAACCTGCACCCATAATACCGATGATTTTTTGATTGGTGATTTCTTCCCCTTTTTTAATGACCGTTTTCTTGGCCAGTGCGGTAATTGTCCAAAACAAAAAGAGAATGGTACCTGCACTTGCCACAGCCGAAGCCACATTCATAAAATAAGCTACTTTGGTTTTATCGCCAAAAGCGAGTGCCGAAAACAACCTTTGGATCATGGAAACTATTGGAGCGCCCGGTTGGTGGACTACCTCCATTCGGAAAGCCGAAGAGATAAATTCGCCACAGTCCCAGAAACTTACAGATTGATCTAAAGTTAAAATGTAGGTGAGCGCGGCAACGATAAAACAGTGCCAGCCTCCAATGGTGTTGATCCTTGAGTAATTCATAGTTTAATTTTAGTCTTTGATAATAAATGATTTAAGTGGTTCGTAGTAAAAAAAGTCGCATAAAAAAAGAAAATGTTGCACGCTATTTGATGATTTTTTTATCTTTGCATCGCAAACAGGAACAGCAGGAAAGAAATTAAAAATATTTTAAAATCACTCTTGCATATTTAAAATAAGGTTCCTACATTTGCATTCCCTTTCGAGGAGAATATCCTTGATAAGTTTTTGTCCGATAGTATAAGGGTAGTACAACGGTTTTTGGTACCGTTTGTCTTGGTTCGAATCCAGGTCGGACAACTAAAATTTAATGTCGGATCATGTTTTAAATGGACATGATCCGATTTTTTTTAACCGTAAACTACACGAACCCATGCCATTGCAGTTTAACCCGGTAAAGCTTTTTTCCGGAACAGGTTCTAAGGGATTATCACTTAAGATTGCCGAACATTACGGCAAGCCACTTGGTAGCGTAACCATTCACAAATTCAGTGATGGAGAGTTTCAACCTTCTTTTGATGAGTCAATCCGTGGTAGTGATGTTTTTCTAATCCAGTCTACTTATCAGCCCAGCGATAATTTAATGGAACTTTTGCTAATGGTTGATGCGGCTAAAAGAGCATCGGCACATTATATTACCGCAGTAGTTCCTTATTATGGTTTGGCCCGCCAGGATAGAAAAGATAAACCGCGTGTAGCAATCGGTGCCAAATTGGTGGCTAACTTATTAAAATCAGCAGGTATCCACCGCATTATGACGATGGATTTACATGCTGCACAGATACAGGGTTTCTTCGATATCCCGGTTGATCACTTAGATGGATCGGTAATCTTTGTACCTTATATCAAAAGCTTAGGCTTAAAAAACTTAACTATCGCGTCGCCAGATATGGGCGGTTCGTACCGAGCACGTACTTTTGCCAAGTTTTTTAATGCTGAAGTAATTATTTGCGATAAACGCCGAAAACGTGCCAATGAAATCGAATCGATGTCGATTATTGGTGATGTAACCGGACAGGATGTAGTATTGATCGATGATATTTGTGATACTGCCGGAACCTTATCAAAAGCTGCGGCTTTGATTATGGAAAACGGTGCAGCAAGTGTTAGAGCGGTTTGTACACACGCTGTATTATCAGGCAAAGCAATAGAAACGGTAGAAAATTCGGTATTAACCGAATTAATCGTTACGGACACTATCCCGTTGAAACAGGAAAGTCCGAAAATTAGAGTGCTAAGCACAGCCAGTTTATTTGCAAGGGCAATTGCCAATGTAAACGAGCACGGCTCAATTAGTGATCTGTTTAGAGTATAAATTAAGGTAGAGGGTAGAAGGTTAAAGGCTTAAGGTCTTCATACTCGATACTTAATACTTGCTACTAATAAATATAAAATAAAAATAAAATGAAAACAATCGCAATTAGCGGTTCTCCAAGAGAGAACGTAGGGAAACGCGATGCCAAGGAACTTCGTTACGAAGGTAAAGTTCCGGCGGTATTGTATGGTGGAAAAGAGCAACAACACTTTGCTGTAGTTATTGCTGACTTAAGAGATGTTATTTATACCCCGGATGTAAACTTTGTGGAGATTGATGTTAACGGTACTAAAACTAAAGCTATCGTAAAAGACACTCAATTTCACCCACTTACCGACGTATTAATGCACATCGATTTTCTTCAGTTGTTTGACGAGAAAGAAATCGTTATGGAGATCCCGGTTAAATTAACAGGAACTTCTCCAGGTGTTAAAATGGGGGGTAAATTAATCCAGAAATTACGTAAACTACGTGTTAAAGCATTACCAGCTGATATGCCACAAAACGTAGAAGTAAGCTTAGAGAAATTAGAAGTAGGTAGTTTATTCCGTGTTCGCGACCTTAAAGGCGAGAAATACGTAATCACTAACACTCCTGAAGATACTATCGTTTCTGTTGCAATGTCTAGAGCATTAAAACAAGCAGAAACTGAAGCTGCTAAAGGTAAAAAATAATCAGGGTTCTTAGGATTTCTTGATTTCAAGATGAAGCGTTCCGATTTAATTCGGAACGCTTTTTTTATTTATATTAAGGTTAATCCGCTAATCGCCCAACGCTAACCACTCCGCTGTTTATTAAGAAGGTGCTTGAAAATGAATGAATTAAATTCATGGTGTAGACTTCCGACTTCGGACTCCTGACTTCGGACTTTTTTTTATCTTTGCCCCATGAAATATCTTATAGTTGGCTTAGGGAATATCGGACCAGATTATGCACACACCAGGCATAACATTGGTTTTGATATTGCTGATGAACTGGTTAAAGGTTTAGGTGGTAGCTTTGATAATATCCGTTTGGCTTATTACGCCGAAGTGAGTTTTAAGGGTAAGAAACTTCATGTAATTAAGCCAACCACTTTTATGAACTTAAGTGGTAAAGCTGTAAACTATTGGATGAAGGAATTAAAAATAGCACCAGAAAATGTTTTGGTGATTGTTGACGACCTTGCATTGCCTCTTGGTAAACTGAGGCTAAAGCTACAGGGCTCTAGCGCTGGTCATAATGGCTTAAAAAGCATCGAAGAGGTTTGTGGCGGACAAAACTACGCACGCCTTCGTTTTGGTATCGGTAGCGATTATCCGAAAGGTAGACAGGTTGATTTTGTTTTGGGTTTGTTTGATAAGAATGAACAATTAGAACTGCCTGCATTGATTGATAAAAGCGTAGAGTTGATTAAAAGTTATGTAACCGTTGGGCCCGCCCACACCATGACGGCTTTTAATAAGTAGATCATTAATTGATCAGCCGTGCATGCTGTCATCCTGAGCGCAGTGAAGGATCTTTTGTAATTTAAAAATCTGCCAAAGGTAATATAATACAAAAAAGGTCATTTGAAGAGCAATTGCAGTAGGTCTTTTTAATGTTCGTCCTGCTTTTCATTACAAGTCCGCACTCGTACCTCGCTTGCGGGCTTTCCATTTCAATCAGGTCTAAAAGGTAACGTTTTTGCTGCTATTGAGGGTAGAATAACATAGTTTTATGTAGATTTCTTTTCCTAGTCCATGGTGTGTGTCCTCACAAACCATCTGATAGAAACAGGTCGATAAAGGCAATTTCCTTTTTCTGCACCATTCAACCCCTAATAGTATTGCTGGCTGCGCCACCTAAACCCGATGGCAGTGGTTCCGATGCTTTATCGATAAATTGGTTTAAAACTAAATCAGCATCGGAAAAAACGTAGAGCGGGACTACACAAGCCTAAAAGCATCTGCACCTGATTTCCAGAAAAAACATTGATAATATATTAGGTTTTCTATCGTTTGGTGAGCTGCCTGGTAAGGAATAGAATGAATAGCCTCGTAGTGTCGTCATTTCGAGCAGAGTGCAACGCAGCCGAGAACACGAAGGCTCAGCGAAGCTAAATCTATTTTTTAAGTTAATCTGGTTCATAGATCTCTCCATTCCGCGATGCTCCAGTCGAGATGACGATTTTTCTAAGGACATATTAATGGATATCATAGTCGAAGGGCCAGCTATCGCAATTACAAAAAGCTTTTAAACAAAAAAAAGACCATCTTTCGATGGTCTTTTCATAAATATGTTTTAGTTAATGATTATTTAACTTTTTCTTGAGCTCTTGCAATGTAAGCATCAATTAATTGCGCTTCTGCACTCTCAGGGTATTGTGTTTTTACTTTAGTATAAGCTTCAACAGCACCTTTAAAATCATTTTGGCTTTCGTTAACCAGTCCTAATTTCTTTAAAAACATTGGTGAAGTAAATTTACTTGCTTTATCTGCTGCTTTTTTATAGTATGTAGCCGCTTGTTTAAAGTCTTTCAGTTCGCTGTAAGCATCACCTAATAAGCCTAAAGCCAATGGGTCTGCAACTGGGCTACCAGTAGCACTATATTTGCTTAATGCCTCTATCGCTTGTTTGTACTCGCCTTTACGCAGGTAAATACCGCCCAAGTAAAGGTTAGCTAAGTTTGCCGATTTTGTGTTATCGTATTCTTTAGCAATCTGCTCTAAGCCTGGGTAACCACCTTCGCCTTTAACAGCCCTATTTGATAGTGAATCTACACCAACAAATTGTTCTGCTTTGTACATTTTGCTAGCGGCTTCTTCAGCACGACCTTTTAAATACACGCCTTGATACCAAAGATATATTAAAACTAATAAAACTACAGCGCCTGCAATAAACAGTAAGCTTTTATTATTCTCTTGTAAAAATGAACCTTTTTTAGTTGGTTGAATTGTCTGGTTATCTGTTGTAGACATGTTTGTTTAAAAAATTTAAGATTGCAAAAATACATTTTTCAATCAAAGTATCAATCTTTATTTTGAAGTATTTGATTAAACATTAGTTATTTAGGCGTGCAGATTGTAAAATCGTCATGATAATTAGCGTAACAAGCTAATTAGTGTATTAAACCAGGTTTGGTTGTCGCTAAAAATACCAGTGTGGTTAATCACCAGGTAAACCGTTTGACTTTCAGAGCGGCTCACCGTAGATCTAATTCTGATGGGCTGCCAGAATGCGCCGAAGTTTTTTGCCGATGAGGCCGGGAATACATCGTCGAAGCCCATGTAAACTTCTTCTATATGAGATAATGGGAGTTCCAATTGTTCGTCTCCGGTGATGAAAAGACCATTCGAGGCCAATAGGATATTGCCTTCATGATTGTGAACTGGCTTTAAAAACGAAAATAAGCCTGCGATTTTTTTAACCCAGCTCGAACTTTCTTCATTGGTTAGTTCATGATCGTAAGACCATAGAACATTCCCTTCTAACATTTTTTGTGCAACCATCTAATTTTCCTTGCTATGAAAGTACAATTTTTTTAAGTGTTATTAACGTTTATTTTAAACAATGGGTGTTAAGAGGCTAAAAAACGGTAAATTTGTGACATATTTATGTGGTTAAAAAATATTACCCTTCTAAATTTCAAGAATTATACCGATGCAGATCTCCATTTCTCGGAAACGGTAAACGTTTTTACGGGTAATAATGGCTCTGGCAAAACGAACATGCTCGATGCCATTCACTATCTCTGTCTATGTAAAAGTTACTTTAATCCCATCGATAGTCAGCAGATCAAAACCAATGAAGAGGTCTTTATGATCCAGGGCGATTTTGATCGTAACGAAAAAAACGAAAAAATTTCCTGCGGGGTAAAACGCAACCAAAAAAAACAGTTCAAACGCAATAAAAAAGAATACGATAAATTGGCTGATCATATTGGCCTTTTTCCGGTAGTGATGGTTTCCCCTTATGATGTAAACCTGATTATGGAAGGCAGCGAGGAGCGGAGAAAGTTTATTGATAATGTTATTTCGCAAACAGACGCACATTATCTTGATCAGCTGATTACCTATAACCGTATTCTGTTAAACCGGAATGCTTTGCTAAAGCAGATCGCCATTACCAGAAAATACGATCCTACGCTGCTCGAAATTTTGGATGAACAGTTGGTTATTGCCGGCAATAAGATATTCGCAATCCGTAAGGCATTTATGGATGAGTTTATTCCGCTGTTTAACCAATATTATACTTACCTTACCGAAAACAGGGAAATTGTAGAACTGAACTATCAGTCTCAATTGAACGAGGCTACTTTCGAAGAGTTGTTAAAGAAATCGGTAGAGAAAGACCGTATACTGGAACGTACCACAACGGGTATCCATAAAGATGAACTGGCTTTTGTAATCAGTGGCATGCCGCTAAAGAAGTTTGGCTCCCAAGGTCAGCAAAAATCTTTCTTAATTGCTTTGAAGATTGCTCAATACGCTTACCTTGCCAAAAACAAAGGATTTAAACCTTTGCTTTTGTTGGATGATATTTTTGACAAGCTGGATGATAACCGCGTTCAAAAACTAATGCAAATGGTTTCCCACCATGATTTTGGGCAGATATTTATTACAGATACAGGAAGAGAAAGAGTGAAATCAATTTTTGAAAAAATAGAAGTTGATGTAACTTTGTTCGAAGTAGATAACGGAACTATACAAAATGCGTAAACCCAATGATGTTACAGTAAAAGATGCCATCAGCAAAATGCTGGATGTATACCGTTTGCGCCGTAAATTCGACGAAACTTCAATCTTGTCTATCTGGCCGGAGATTATGGGTACTGCCATAGCCAACAGGACCAAGCAGATCTACATCCACGATAAAAAATTGTTTCTACGCATCGAATCTTCGGTAATCAAAAATGAATTGGTTATGGTGCGCCAGGGCATTATTCAAAAACTGAATGAACATGCCGGTAGTGTGGTAATTACCGATATGGTTTTTTTATAGGCATAATAAAAGGGCATAAGATTTTCACTTATACCCTTAATATTTTAATGAGGACTAAAACTAGCCCCTTCCGCCAAATATCTTCGATAAAATCCAGATCAGCAGCGCAACTACTACTACAACTACAATAACGCCAACCCAAACGCCGGCTTTAAATATACCTTCTACTAGTTCACAACTGCTTAAGGTAGTGCATAAAAATGCAATCAGTACTAAAGGGAATGCTCTTTTCATATTCATGTTAATTTGTAATAGCTAACATTGAATACTGAAGAAAGTTTTGGTAAATGACTTATTTGCTTGGAATCGTCCTGGTCGTGGTGTCGGATGTTACCATATTTCACAATAGCTAAATCTACCTTTTTTGTGGTGTCAGATGTTGCCATCTGACATGGTATTCAACATGCTTTTGAAAGAACTGTTTCAATTCCAGTTCAAAAAAACAGCCAGATGGTAACATCTGGCTGCACATTTATCTTTTAGTCGTGGTGACAGATGTTACCATCTGACACGATCTCTAATCCTTTTTCTATAAGAAGTAATTATCTCACAATTTTAATTTCATTAACAGTCAGATGGTAACATCTGACTGCACAAATCTTATTTCCCGTTCACTTTTAACAATTCAACTTCGAAGATTAAAGTGCTGTAAGGAGGAATATCCTGTCCGGCACCACGCGCTCCGTATGCTAAATCATATGGAATGAAAAATTTGTATTTCGAACCTGCAGGCATTAATTGTACACCTTCTGTCCAGCCTTTAATTACCTGGTTTAAAGGAAAAGAAATCGGTTCTCCTCTATCATAAGAGCTGTCAAATTGTTTTCCGTTAAGTAATGTTCCTTTATAATGAACCAATACCGAATCGGTAGCCTGTGGTTTAACGCCGGTACCAGCAGTTAAAACTTCGTATTGTAAGCCACTTGCAGTTGTTTGTACACCTGCACGTTTTTTGTTCTGTTCTAAGAAATCTTGTCCTTCTTTCATAATTGGTGCATATTTAATTTTATTTGATGCTTCTTCAGCTTTGTTTTTTACCGATGATGCCTTGGCTAATGCCTCATTAATACATTGTTGTGCCTGCTGTTGAGTTAAAATAACCTTACCGCCTGTAAAAGCATCCTTTAGTCCTTTTAACAACACTTCGTAATTTAAGGTAGAAAGGCCGGTTGTTTTTAATCCCGCGCCGATAGAAGTGCCAAAAGCATAACTGGTAGAATCTAAAGTAGATTTTAAACCTGCTGTAAAGGTTGATGTTTTACTTGCGGCTGTAGTTGGTTTTTTGGCAACAGGTTTCTTTGCTGCTGTTTTGGTTTGTGCATAAGATGCAACAGCGATACCGGATAAACATACCGCTAAAAAAATTCTTTTCATTGATTATTTTATGTGTAATTAATTCCAACAGGTTTAGAATGGTGGATTATATTTTAAGGGCGAAAGATACAAAATAGATAAAACAATAAAACCCCGAATGTTCGGGGTTTTATTGTAAATTTCTTGTGTTGGGAACTAGAAACGTTCGTCTGCTTTAAAGAAGAAGTTACCTTCAATTTCTGCATTCTCATCAGAATCTGAACCGTGAACCGCGTTAGCATCGATTGATTTTGCATATTTCTGACGGATAGTTCCTTCTGCAGCCTCAGCTGGGTTAGTAGCACCGATCAATTTTCTGAAATCTTCAATGGCATTGTCTTTTTCTAAAATAGCAGCAACAATAGGTCCTGAAGACATAAAGCTTACTAAATCTTTGTAAAAAGGACGCTCAGCATGAACAGCATAGAACTGACCAGCAGTTTCATCTGTAAGTTTAGTATATTTTAATGCGATGATTTTGAAACCAGCATTAGTAATGTCGTTAATGATTGATCCGATATGGCCGTTTGCTACTGCATCAGGCTTGATCATGGTAAAAGTTCTGTTAGTGCTCATTGTGCTTTTTAATATCAATTTTTTTGCAAAAATACGTTTTAATTGATGAATAATCAACAGCCATTCTTTGTGTTATGCAGTACTTTAGGGTTTCTGCGATTGATATTGTTACTTAAACGGCATTTAGAATATTTAACATTGCCTGTTTTTACTATATAAGGCAGCTAATCCTAAAATCCTTTAATCCTAATCTAAATTTACTTAGCTTTGCAGCGCAAAAAATATATGCTTACACTAACTGAATTAAAAACATTATTGGCTACGCCACAACGAATTGTGATCACCACCCATCACAAACCCGATGGCGATGCGATGGGTTCATCTCTGGGGTTATATGGATATTTAATTCAAAAAGGCCATCATGTTAAGGTAATCACACCAACAGATTATCCTACCTTTCTGCATTGGATGCCAAATAATGGCGATGTAATTATTTTTACAGAAGAGCAAGAAAAGGCGGCCAAGTTAGTTGATGAAGCTTCGCTCATATTTTGCCTTGATTTTAACACCCTAAGCCGGATTAATGAATTGGGCGAATTGGTTAGAGCAGCAGGAGCAAAAAAAATCATGATCGATCATCACCTCGAACCTGAGGATTTTGATGATTACCGCCACTGGGATATTAACGCCTGTGCTGCGGCCCAGTTGGTTTACGATTTTATTGTTAATCAATTAGAGGATAAAGTTGGGATCAATAAAGATGTTGCAGCCTGTTTGTACACCGGTATCATGACCGATTCTGGATCTTTCCGTTTCCCATCAGCTACAGCCGATGTATACCGTATTGCAGCTGATCTGATAGATCTTGGTGCAGAGCATTGGAAAATCCATCAATTGGTATACGATAACGCGAGCGAAAACCGTTTGCGCTTTTTGGGTTATTGCCTGTCAAACAAGTTAGAAGTTATAAGAGAATACAATACCGCCATTATTTCGGTTACAAAAGAAGAACTGGCGCAATATCATAGCGCAACCGGCGATACAGAGGGCGTGGTAAACTACGCATTATCGATTAATGGCATCCGTTTAGCCGCATTAATTATCGAACGTCCGGATAAAGTTAAATTATCTGTTAGGTCTACAGGCGATTTTCCTGCCAACGAAATCTGTAAAAAGTATTTTAATGGTGGTGGGCATAGAAATGCGGCAGGTGGTGCGGCAGAAAAACCTTTAGCTGATGTAGTAAACGAATTTAAAACGATATTAGCAGAATATAAAGAACAATTGATTGCTTAAACACAAGAAATAAAACAATAAACTTAAAAAAGTCAAATTAAATAAATGAAAAAGGGAATTATTATTCTAGCAGCAGCCACCTTAGGTTTAGCGGCATGTAACAAAGAGAAAAAGGGAGCCGGTGGGTTATTGTATACCATTCACCACTCGGCAGGTAACGAGAAAATCAAAGAAGGCGATATCGTAAAAATGAATTTTATTCAGAAAAACGATAAAGATTCTGTTTTATCAAGCACTTTCGATAGCGAAACTCCTGCAGTATTTCCTGCACAGAAAAAAATGTATGCTGGTGATATGAATGATGTTTTAACATTGTTTGGAGAAGGTGATAGCGCTACTTTTAAAGTAAACTTAGATACTATGGCATTTCATAGTAAACAACCTAAACCAGAGCAGTTCAAAAAAGATAAATACATCACTTTTACGGTGAAAATCGAAAAAGTATTCAAGAAAAAAGCTGGCGAAGCTGATTCTACTTTTAACAAAAGAGCACAGGAGTTCTTCCAGGCTGATTACAAAGCTACTTCAGAAAAAAAGAAAGCTGCTGAACCTGCTAAATTAAAAAGCTATTTAGAAGATACTAAATTAGAAACCAAAACTACTGCGAGTGGATTACACTACATTATAGAAAAACCAGGCAGTGCAGAAAAACCAGCTTTAGGCGATACCGTATTAATTGATTATACTGGTAGAGTAACCAAAAAAGGTAAAGACGGTAAATACAAGATCTTCGATACAAGTGATGAGAAATTAGCTAAAGCAGAAAACGAATTTAAACCAGGTAAACCTTACGGTCCTCAAAAAATGCCAGTTGGCGGTACAATCCCAGGATTTACTGAAGCTTTACAATTAATCGGTAAAGGTGGTAAAATTAAAGTGATTATCCCTTCTAACTTGGGTTATGGCGAGCAAGGTGCACCTCAGGTAGGTATCATGCCTTTCAGTCCAATTGCTTTCGATTTAGAAATCAAAGATATTATCAAAGGAAAACCAGCTGCAGCAGCTCCAGTTCAAATGCCTGCTCCGGTAGTTAAAAAATAATTTCTTAAAAATATTTTAAAATCCTGCTTACTATTTAAGCAGGATTTTTTTTGTCTATCATTTTTTTTAATACTGGGCCAAGAAATAAAACGTTTCAAAGATTTATAAAAACTTATTATAACCTATCTTTGTAGTGATCTAATAAAATAGTAGGCATTTAAAAAAAGATATAACTACTGTTTTTTAATAAATAAATTTAAATGAGGAACGGAATTATTATTCTCTTGGCGGCGGCACTAGGCCTGTCTGCCTGTAACAAATTCGAAAAAGGTGAAGGAGATATGACTTACAAGATCTATAAAAGTGAAGGTAAGCCGAAAATTCAGGATGGCGATTATGTAAAGTTAAACGGTGTTCAAACGGTTGAAACCAATACCAATCCCGATTCGGTAATGGTAAATACATACGACAATGAGCGTCCGGCTTTCTTTGCCATAAGCAAATCGATGTTTAAAGGCGATTTAGCTTCAGGGTTGAAACTACTTGGAGAAGGAGACAGTGCAGTTTTTAAATTGAACCTGGATTCTATGGAGAAATATTCAGGTCAACCTAAACCAAAAGGACTAAAATCAAACATTGCTTCTTTTACCATTAAAATTGAGAAAGTATTGCATAAAGGGAAAGACCCCGATTCTATTTTCGAAGCGAAGAAACGACTTTTCTTTGAATCGGAATACAAAGCGCTAAACGAAAAAAATAAAGTAGTGGAGCCTGCTAAAATTGCAAAATACATTGCTGAGAATGATTTAAAGGTAACTACCGCGCCATCTGGACTCCAATATGTAATTTCTGCTCCAGGTAATTCTGAAAGAGCAAGTTTAACCGATACGGTATTAATGGACTATACAGGCCAGTTTACCAATAAGAAATCGAATGGAACATTAAATGTTTTTGATACTTCGAATGCTAAAATCGCAAAAGAAGCCGGAATCTTCTCAGAAAGTGTACAATATGTGCCACGTAGCCTACCATTGGGGCAATTGCCGCAAGGCGTTATTCAGGGTATCCAACTTATTGGTGTGGGCGGTAAAATCAAAATGATTTTGCCATCGAGATTGGGCTTTGGCGAAAATGGTGGTGGGCCAATTAATCCATTTACGCCATTGGTATTTGATGTAGAACTTAAAGGTATTATTAAACCAAATGCAGCAGCACCGCTAAGCAAGTAAAATACTTACCATAATATAAAAAAGCGCAAGAACTAGTAAAATTTAATACTGGCTTTGCGCTTTTTTGTGTTAAGAAATTGATAATTATGACAGCAAAATAAAATTTTTGTTTAAATTACATTAACAAAACAAATTTTTATTCGTTTTTCATTATGTGCTCAAACAGGACTATTACGTTTCTGGGCCTGAAATTGATGCTGTTTAGCATATTTTTCAATCTGTTTATCAGGGATGGATATTGCAGGCGTGTAACGGCTTTTCAACGTTGCCCTACATGCAAAAATAACTCCAATACGTCCCAATGGCCTTATTTACCCACTATGAAAAGGCAGGTTAATAATTTATTTGAGGCTAGCCAAAAGAAGTTGCTATCTACCTTAGTTAAAAACATAAAATTTAAAGCTGTTGATAGAATATTTGGTCGGTTTTAAAGAAGTTAAACTTTTTGTTTAAAATCTTTTCAACCTGTTTGCCTGATCTTCTGGTGAAAGTGGTTAACGTCTAAACTAAACTTTATGGAGAAGATCAAGGTCTTTTTAATTCACGATTATGATGCATTAATGGATAATGTTGAAGCCATTCTAAGTGATTCAGAAAGTATTGTTGTTGTTGGCGAGGCCAATTCTGCTACACTTGCCGTACAACTGATCAGGACTAAAACACCAGATATTGTGCTTGCTGATGTTAGTGTTAGCGAGAAGATTGGAGCTGATTTAACTAAATTGATTAAAAGAGAATTCCCCAAAATTAAAGTTATTGTACTTTCTATACAGGATGATTTTATCAATATTTCGAAAATGATCAAGTCTGGAGCAAATGGCTATCTTTTAAAAAATGTAAAGTTTCACGAGCTGCATAAAGCAATTAATAAGGTTATGCTCGGCGAAACCTATATTCAAAATTCCATTACAGCTAAATTTATTAATGGTTACCAGCGTGAAAACCATACAGAAGAAGCGAATGTTTTGTCACCCCGAGAAGTAGAAATTATTAGGTTGATTGCTAAAGAATACACTTCTGCGGATATTGGCAAGATGTTATTTATTTCGGAACACACAGTAGAAACCCATCGTAAAAATATATGGCGTAAAACTGGCGTTAAGTCAATTGTTGGTTTGCTGAATTTTGCGCACGAGCATCAGCTGATTTAATTTAAAAAAGACCTCACAGGTTTCAGAACCTGCGGGGTCTGATCGCATTTTAAGCCTGCGCTTCTAAATATTGCGCATAACAGTAGCCTTCTTCGCCATCGTTAGTTCGTACCAGCCACCATAAGTCGTTGCTTCTGTTTACGAGGGTAATCACCTCGCCATGGGCAGCCTTACCAACAATTGGTTGATCGGTACCCGGACCTTTACGGATATTTAGATTACTGCTCTCTGTGATAACTTTTGCGTGCGTAACCGCTGCATCAATGGCCACGTTTACATTTAGAACCAGATCACCTGAAGTAAAGTTGGGGTCAATCTGATTGTAAACTTCCCAAAGATGGTCTTTAGTCGCGCCATCGGCAGCGGTTCCATCTATGTATAAAATCCCATCCTGCTCCCTTACTGCTAAATCTGCTATGCCTGCCGCAGTTGCTGCGTCAGTTAGTGCTTTATATTTATCTGCTAATGCCATGGTCGGGTTATTTAACGGTTAATTTATTGTCGATTTTTTTAGGTTTTAATGCACTCAAATGTTGCATTAAAGTCATTAGAGAGGCTTTTTTAATCTCCCCGGTTAAGAGGATTACACCGTCTTTAACTTCGGCTTTCACCGTTGGGAAATCTTTGGTTGCATCAGCAACATTTTTAATTAAAGCGGAGTCTTCGGCAATTACCACTGGTACATCTGCTGGTTTAACTATTAAATTGTTGATTACAGCTTTCACTCCTTTTTCAGCCTTTGCAATTTCTTCTGCTTTGGCCTTTGTGGCTTCATCATTAACTTCACCAGTTAAAGTTACTTCGCCTTTAGCAACGGCCACCGTAATGCCTGCTGCTTCTTTGGCTTGAATTGCAGCTCGGATGGCCGCATCGTTTGGTTTGCAGCCTACAAAAAATAGTGTAGTTGCAATTACCATGCTCATTAATAATTTAGTTGTTTTCATCCTTTTGGTTTTATATTGAAATTATTTGACAATACAATGCTTAGAAATTAAAGTAATTTCCTTTTTATCGGTGGGATGACTTCGATAAATCTAATATATGAAATGCGTTTAACTAGAAAGTAAATTTCTTTAATTATTTATATAAAAAAAAACGCTGTATATAAAAAGACCTCACAGGTTTTCAAACTTGCGAGGTCTATAGGTTATGCTAAATCCAGTCTTTAAATGGCTTTACAGTTAGATTGGAATTATAATATTTTTCTTCTTCGGTAACTTCTCTGCCTACCCAATCTGGCAAGGCAAATATTTCGTCTTCACTGTCAAGTTCAATTTCGGCAACAATGAGGCCTGTATTATCGCCTAAAAATACATCTACTTCCCAAAGTTTGCCGCTAAATGGGATTTCGTAACGGGTTTTCGAAAGCTCAGATAAAGAGAAATTATCCAATAATTCTGTTGCCTCCGCAACTGGGATCTCATATTCGTATTCAATCCGTGTGGGCCCTATTGTTTGACCTTTTATGGTTAAAAAGCCTTTGGTTTCTGTTGCCCTTACACGTATGGTTTTGTCTTTATCCGTAAGCAGATAGCCTTGCCTAAAAAGTTTCCCCTCTGGTTTGCTTAGATTAGCCCATCTTTGATGATCGATTAAAAATTTCCGTTCTATTTCTTTACCCATTATTTGGAGAGTTGTTCTAAAATATTTATCGCTGCCTCCTTATCTTTCACATTCACAAATAAATGGTCGTGATAATAGCCTGCGATTACGTTGCAGCTTATGCCTTTTTCGGCGAGTGCAGCTGAAAATGCTGCTGTTAAACCTATGGCTTCTAAAGAAGAGTGTACGGTTAATGTGATCCACGAAGCGATAAAAGTATACTCAAGACCCAAATGATCTGCAATTTCTTTTTTTAAGACCACCGTGGTTGCCTCCTGCTCTTTGAATAAACAAATCGCCAGGTTAAAATCTATTGTGTTTGGATGTTCAACCCTACAAAATACAAATTCGCCAGGGTTATGCACCGGTTTCATTGTTTTTAGCAGTTTCGCCAAAATTTTTTCCCCTGCCATTTTATCTTGCTCTTTTCTGCAGGTCAGCAATGGGCATACTGATCAATCTTCCTATGGGCTGTTTACCACGATAAGTAATTACACGTAACATGCTGGCATCTTTTGGTACCTGTAATGCGGCTGTATATTTCGGGTAAAAGCGGTCGGGAGTAGAGTTGTCGAAGCTATAGTAGATATCCAGACCATCTATTTCTGGAGTTAATTCGATCATTAACTGCTTATCAGCACTGCGCTTTACCGTAAAAATCGGATCGTAAATAGCAGGAGAATATTTAATTTCTGCAAAATCTAATCGTTTGAAATGCTGTTGCGTACGATCAACAAAATTTGTCCAGTTTTTCTTTTCAATCGGACTCCAGATCGATTCTGAAATGGCAAATGCACGTGGCCAAACCATATATTCTACCTGGCGGAAAGTAAATACCTGTTCTGTCCAAAGGTTTGCCTGTGCACCAATCACATATTGTGCATTTACACCCGCTGGAATAGGGTTAAACTGATAGGCTTTATTTAACCGTAACGAGGCATAAACTTTTGGTTCGGTAATCTGATCTGCCTGCATGTAATCCAGATATGCAAAATCAGTTGGACTCATTACTACATTGTGTTTTTCGTTCGCTGCCTGGATACCATATTTCATTCCTCTCCAGCTCATTACGGCTGCTGTTGGCGATACACCACCTTCAAGGATTTCGTCCCAGCCCATAAACTTTTTGCCTTTTGAAATCACGATCTGTTCTACACGTTTTTCAAAATAAGCCTGGACCTGAGGAATGGTTTTTAAACCTTCGCGAAGCATTAAGGCTTTAACCTGATCGTTCTTTTCCCAGAAATTATGAGGAGCCTCGTCGCCACCCATGTGGATATACTCGAAAGGAAAAAGTTTCGCTACCTGGGTAAGTACCGAATCTAAGAATACGTAAACTTTCTCGTTTGCCGGGCAAAGCGTATTATCAAGCAGAGCTGTTGGAGGCGCACCACGGCTCCAATCCATTATCTTCTCGCCTGAGCGCACTTTATAATTAACCGCATCTGGTGTGCAGGATAATTCAGGGTAAGAAGCAATAATAGCTAAACTATGCCCCGGAACATCGATTTCTGGTAATATGTTTACAAAACGTTCTTGTGCATACTGAACAAGTTCTTTAATATCTTCTTGTGTATAAAAACCACCGTAAGTACGGGGCTCATCCGGCGCTGGTGGGATAAAATCGCCAAAGGTCCCGGTTTTTTTAACACTCCATGCACCTACTTCGGTTAATTTAGGTAAGCCTTTAATTTCGATTCTCCAGCCTTCATCATCTGCGAGATGCAAATGCAACAGATTAAATTTATAACGGACCATATCATCAATGAACTGCTTTACCTCCTGTTTGGTGAAAAAGTGACGGGCTACATCAAACATTAAACCTCTCCATCCTAATTTCGGATAATCTATCACATCAACACAAGGTGCCTTCCATTTGATGCCACTTACCTGTTCTCTACTTTCTATTTCGGCCGGAAAAAGTTGAAGTAACGACTGAACGCCATAAAAAATCCCTGCAGGCTGGTTAGCTGTAATTACAACCTGTGTGGGATTAACATTTAATTTGTAGCCCTCTTTACCCAGTTGTTGATCTTCCTGGGTGTTTAAGATCAGTTTAATAGTTGGGTGACTTGAATTACTCACTGTGCTTACAAATTTGCCTGTAGCTGTGGTAATCCTGTCAGAAAGGTAAGTGATAGATTGTTTTAATTCTCCACTCTTAACAGTTTGGATGGTTACATTTTCTGGCAAAGTAAAAGTACCTGCCTTTTTCATTAAGGATACAGGTTCTGGGATGATGGCAATTGGTGTTTGCACAACCGCACTTTCGGAATCGCCGATTTCAGTTTCTGTAACAATAGATTGAGCGAAGGTATTGGCTGCAAAAAAACAGCAGGAGATAATCAGGAATAATTTTTTCATTAAAATAATTAAAGCGGGTTAACCGAATAAGTATAATCCGCAATTTATTAAAAAAGATTTTAATCGGAGGTGTTTGTGTGAAGGAAATGTGGAAAAAGCAAAGCGCGGAGCGCATAGCGTTTGGTTTGGATAAAAAATGTGATGAAATTTATGGCACTATTAGAGATTTGCCAGCCTGAGCGGAGTCGAAGACTTATTGTAAAATTCGTCTACTCCGGGTACTTCATTTCATTACCAATAACGGATTTTAAAGATCGGCCGTCATTGCGAGGCACGAAGCAATCTTAAAGCGCACGTTGTAAGATTGCTTCGTCGGCTGAAAAAGCCTTCTCGCAATGACGATTTCTCGTAAACTACAAAAACCTTTTCAGCCATTCCATAGCTTTCTCATCATCCGTAAATGATTTTATTGGGATAGGTGGAATTTGAAACTTAAAAAGAATTTTCATAATTAATTGTGCTAAACCGGGTTTCGAAACCATCGCCATCGCCGTATAAATTTGAGGCAATTGCTCCGTAGAAAACTTTCGTGTTTCTTTGTCTGGAACAGGAGAATTTTTTAAGTAAATTAACAGTGGAACTTTCTTATTCCCCGTAATTTTCTTCACCAGTTCAACATTGGCCGCAATATTTTCCACTGTACGTAAAATGCTTTTACTGTAAGAAATCAGTATCCCATTATCAGTTAACAAATAATCGGCAATTTCGCCTTCAATAAGTTGTTTGTCGCTGTCGTTTTCCATTTATTACCCCCTTAAATGATAGCTTTTTGGTTTAGTAAAAGCCCTTAATCCCTGATGTGATAGGGTTGCACCAATACCCGAATACTTTCTTCCGCTCCAAGGCAGTGCTGCACTCACTCTGTCGCAGCAATTCCAATAACCCGAACCCGCGTCAAGCTGTGACAGTATTTTTTCAGCCCTTACCTGATCGGCTGTATAAACCGATGCCGTTAAGCCATAGTCTGTATCTTTCATCATATTTAAGGCCTCTGCATCATCTTTCACCTTCATAATGCCGATTATCGGTCCGAAACTTTCTTCCTGCATCACCAGCATATCATTGGTAACATCTGTGAGCACTGTTGGTTCAAAATAATAGCCCTTTCCTGCAACGGCCTTTCCGCCAGTTAATAATGTTGCACCTTTACTTAAGGCATCCTTAATTTGGTTTTCCAATACCAAAATCTGCTCTTTCCGTGTTAAGGCACCAATATATACACCATCGGTTGTTGGTTGGCCCATTTTCCAGCTCTTAACTTCGGTAACAAAGGCATTTAAGTAATTTTCGTAATTTTTCTCATGCACGTAAATGCGCTCAACTGAACAACAACTTTGTCCGTTATTATAAAAAGCGCCATCAGCCGTACCAACTGCAGCAGAAGCAACATCAGTCACATCTTCGGCGATGTACAACGGATCTTTTCCGCCTAACTCCAATTGACAGGGAACCATTTTTGCCGCTACTTTTTCGTAGATGAATTTTCCCGTTTTATAGGAGCCCGTAAAGAAATAACCATCAAAACCCATCTCTAATAATGCTGCTCCTGTTTCTTTTGCGCCAATAGCGATATGGAAAACATCATCGGGTACCCCGGCTTTTTTTAACATTTTTTCAATCTCGATTCCGGTTAAGGTGGCATATTCTGAGGGTTTGTACATTACAGCATTGCCACTCAATAAAGCTGGGATAAATACATTTACCCCAACCAGATAAGGGTAATTCCAGGCTGAGATATTACAAACTACACCCAGCGGTTCATATTTAATGATTTCTTTAAGCGCTGGTTCATCTGTCATTATTTCATCGGCCAGATATTTTTCGGCATTCGCTAACATCCATTCGATGCGGGCTCTTGCACCATTAATTTCGTTGCGCGATTGTTGGAGCGGTTTGCCTACTTCGCTCGTTAATACCGATGCCAATTCTTCTATGCCAGTTTCCAGTAAGTCACCAAACCGAGCAATAACCGAAATCCTTTCGCCAAGTGTTTTGTTGGCCCATTGAGGTTGAGCCTTTTTTAAAGTGTCAAATTTGGTTTGAAGCGTAGAGGAGTTATCTTCCGCTAAACTGGTAATAATTTCTTCTGTTGCTGGGTTGATGATCTGCATCTTTACTATTTATTATTGCCACGGAAACACAGAAATCACGGAAAATATCGTTAATCCGTGTTAACTATTGTCTCCGAGTGATTATTTATTGTGGTTAACGATTGAATTTATAAATGCACTATGTATGTTTTTGCTAAAGGGTCCTTGCTGGTCTTTTAACCTTTCGGGATGCCATTGTACAAATAGCAGAAAGGATTTTCCTTCAGGTTCCATCCGCTCCATGGCTTCTGTAACGCCATCTGGCGATATTGCGCTCACCACAAAACCTTTCCCTGTTTTATCGGTGCTTTGGTGGTGGTTACTGTTTATTAAGCCTTTATCTGTATTCACAATCTGGTTCAGCCATGAGGAAGGATTGATGATGATTTCGTGATATCGGTCTGATTTATCGTGCATTTTTGAATGATCGAATTTTCCCCAGGTTGGGATATCAGGGATTAAAGTTCCGCCAAAAAATACATTACCCACCTGCATGCCCCTACAAATGCCTAAAACAGGGACAGAATTGGCTTCGGTATAGGTTAAAACCTTAAATTCAAACTCGTCACGTTTTTCGTCAATATCATCATCATAACAGTAAGGATAATATTCAGGCTGATTATAAAAACGGGGATGAACGTCTTCTCCTCCAGTTAAAACGATCCCATCACATTTTCTGATCTCATCGAAATTGTTGAGCTTGTACCCGAGCTGGATTACCTCCACATTTTTGTTGTAGGATAAAACCCAATCCCGATAGATGTCGAATTTACTACAGTCGGTAACACCAATTATTATTTTATCAGACATAGTCTTTTATATTTTAGCCACAGATTTTCACAGATGAGCATAGATTTGGATTATAATTTTTTGATTTAAGTGATACAAGCCTTTATCCGTGTTTATCCTTTTTATCTGTGGTTAATATCACTTTAGAGCGCACTTAGATATAACTGTTTAAAATCTTCTCTGCTTACCGGTTTAGGATTGTTTGGATGTGCAAAATCTGCAAAGGCTAAATCGGCAAGTGTCTCTATATGTTCATTTTTAACGCCAATATCACTCAATTTATGCGGAATATTCACTTTAGTGTTTAAATCGAACAGATATTTTACAACGGCTTCACCATTTTCATCTTTGAGATCCAACATACGGGCAATTTTTTTAAAACGATCTTCAAAACCAGCAATATTAAACTGCATGCCATAAGGAATATTTACTGCATTAGCCAATCCGTGATGGGTATCTAACAAAGAAGAAAGCGGATGCGCAAGTGAATGCACTACACCCAAACCTTTTTGAAAAGCAATTGCGCCCATCATCGATGCCATTAACATTTTACTACGGCTCTCTAAATCGGGATTGTTGGTTGCCCGTTCCAAAGAATCTTTGATCAATGAAATTCCTTCTAATGCAATTCCATCACACATCGGGTGGAAGTTCTTGGCCAGATAAGCTTCCATATTATGTGTCAATGCGTCCATACCTGTCGCAGCAGTGATAAATGGCGGTAAATCCATGGTGAGTTCCGGATCTGCAAATACAATCTGCGCCATTAATTTGGGCGAGAATAGGATTTTTTTCTGGTGGGTTTCATCGTCGGCAATAATTGCGCTGCGGCCAACCTCACTTCCTGTACCTGATGTAGTTGGGATTGTGATAAAATGTGGAACATCGTTCGTTACATAAATATCACCACCAATTAAATCATCATATTTAAATAAATCCTCGCGGTGATTAACACGGAGTACAATTGCACGGGCAACATCTAAAGCTGCACCACCACCAATACCAACAATACTGTCGCGATTGGTGGCATCCCAAACATCAGTACCTTTGTAAACATCACTTTTTACCGGATTTTTGTGTATGTCGCTAAAAATCTCGACAGCAATACCCTTTGTCTTTAAATCTTCAACAATGGTTTTAAAAAAGGGAAGTTGCGCGATGGTGGGGTCGGTTACAATTAATGGGGCCTTTAAATTGTTCTTGCTTAAGTAGGCGGGCAACTCTTTTACTGCGCCAGCGCCAAAACGGATGGTTGTAGGGAAATTAAACTGATGGATTTTATCAAATATCATGACAATTGTTTTTTATTTTTTTTCTCGAGTTTGCGTCATGCTGTCCCGATTAATCGGGATCAGCATCTATCCTGCAGAGATTCTGAATCAAGTTTAGAATGACGGCTCTACTAAATAATTTCTAAATATCTTTTTAGCTCCCAATCGGTTACTACTTTAGCATATTGCTTGCATTCCCATTCGCGGGTCCTGGTAAAATGATCAACGAAATCTTCGCCCAATAATGTTTTGGCCAAATCAGAATTTTTCATCTTTTGCGTTGCTTCAAATAAATTACGAGATAATGCGCCGTTCGATAAATCGGTATATCCATTTCCTTTGGTGGCCGGTTGTTCGAGTTTTAATTTATTTTTAACACCATACATTCCAGCAGCCAAACAGGCCGAAAGTGCTAAATAAGGATTGGTATCCGAACCGACAATTCTGGTTTCTAAACGCGATGCCTTTTTGCTTCCAGGTAATGCGCGCAATGCAGTTGTGCGGTTGTCGATTCCCCAGGTTACCGTAGTTGGTGCCCATGCGCCTTCAACCAAACGTTTATAACTGTTTATGGTAGGCGCAATCATTGGTAAAAGGTATGGAAGGCAATGCAACTGACCAGCGATATAACTTTTCATTATTTCGCTCATTTTATCTGCATCTTTTTCATCATAGAACAAATTGGTATTCTTGTCCGCATCCCACAGGCTTTGGTGAACATGACCACTGCAGCCAGGTAAATTTTCGCTTATTTTGGCCATAAATGTGGCAAGGATACCATGTTTATAGGCGATCTCTTTTACGGCTGTTTTAAATAATATAGCCTGATCGGCGGCTTGCAAAGCAGGCGCATATTTGATGGCTGCTTCGTAAACCCCCGGCCCGGTTTCGGTATGCAAACCTTCAATCGGGATATCGAATTTATTTAGCAGTTCGAACAGATCGCTCATAAACGCATTCCGGTAGGTACTCCTCAAAATGGAATAACCAAACATGCCCGGGCTTAAAGGTTTTAAATTAACGAAACCTTTCTCCTGGATTGTCTCTGGCGTTTCCGAAAAATTGAACCATTCGAATTCCTGTGCAAAAAGCGGCGAAAATCCTTCACTTTCGCACTGGGCAATGATTTTTTTTAACAATTGCCTTGGGCAGACAAAATTGGCCTGATCCTGATCGTCAATAAAATCGCCCAAAAAGAACGGCACGTCATTTTCCCAGGGAATTTTCCGAAAGGTACTCAAGTCGATTTTAACCTGTGCATCGGGATAGCCGGTATGCCAACCTGTATATTTTCCATTTTCATAAGCCACATCACCTGCATCCCAACCAAAGGTAACATCACAGAAACCCAATCGGCCTTCAACCAGGGATGCGAATTTTTCGGCAGCTACGTATTTCCCCCTTAAAATACCGTCGATATCGGCAACGGCTAGTTTTACTTTTCCAGAGGGATGATTTTTAACATAATCAAGAATTTCTTTGCTCGTACTCATTAATCTGCCTTTTTAAATATTTTATATAGAAGAAATATGCCCAAAACAATACCCGAATAAATTAAACCCAATTTAAGATTATAAATCAGCATTGCGATGAAAGAAACACAGGAAATAATTAAGGCAATAATGGGAAATAACGGATAAATTGGCGTTTTGAAAGGTCTTACCACTTCTGGTTTGTTTTTCCTCAGTACCATTACCGAAATCATCGAGATGATGTATAAAGTTAATGCGCCAAATACAGAAATGATGATAATTTCGGCAGTTTTGCCTGATAAAAGTGCGATGATACCAATCACCATATTGCCAACTAATGCATTTGCGGGGGTTTGAAATTTAGGAGAAATTTTTCCGAGGATAGCTGGGATACTTTTTACACGGCCCATTTCGTAAGTAGAGCGACCAGCTGCTAAAACTAATCCATGGAAGGAGGCAACTAAACCAAATAATCCAACGGTGATGAGTAAATGATACATCAGGTGGTTATCGCCTGTAATCATCGAAAGGGCAAGTGGTAAAGGCGAATCAGAGGTTTCGCCCGATTTTCCGTTTTTATACACAATGGCTTCCCAGCCGCCAATGCCAATGGTGGAGATAAAAACAAGCACACATAAAACAACCAAAGTAAATATGCCCCAACCAAAACCCTTGCCGATATCTCGCTGTGGGTTCTTGGTTTCTTCGGCTACATTTGCAACGCCTTCAATGCCCAGGAAAAACCAGATGGCAAAGGGGATGGCAGCAAAAACACCGCTCCAGCCATTCGGGAAATTGTTATGGACCAGGTTTTCTGCATGAAATTTAGGCAATGTAATGCCTGAGAACAACAACAGCTCGCCAACAGCCAAAATGGTAATAATTACTTCGAACGAAGCTGCAGCTTTTACACCGTATATGTTTAGGGCAGTAAAAATAAAGTACACCGCAATCGCACTGGTGAGAATGGGTACCTGAGGGAAGAAAGCGTTAAAATAAGCACCAATGGCGAATGCAATGGCAGGAGGCGCAAATATAAATTCGACCATTTGGGCAATACCGGCAATAAAACCGATGTTTTTGCCCAATGCTGTATTGGCATAATCGAAAACACCACCAGCCTTTGGTATGGCACAGGCCAGTTCGGCATAGCTAAAGCTAAAGGTAACATACATCACCATAATGGCAACCGTTGCAATGGCCATACCCAGTGTGCCACCTTTTTCGAGGCCTAAGTTCCAGCCGAAATACATTCCCGAAATCACATATCCAACGCCAAGTCCCCACAACATAAAAGGGGTAAGTGTTTTTTTTAAGCTATCTTTTTGTTCCATTGGCAGGATGTATAAGACTGAAATAGGTTTATATTATTTGCTCGAAAATGATAAACTATTAGCTTCGGTATCTGATGCTTAAAGTAGTAATTATTTTTTGGTTAAAGAGATAATATATTCCGTTTTTGGTTAAAAATAAAAAACCAACGCCTGAGCATTGGTTTTAATAAATTAGTTAAGAATAAGCTGTTTTTGGTTATTCCAAATCGCGGTTTTTATTCACAATTTGGCTGTCTCTCGTGTTTTTCTGTACCGTAATGGCACCAAACAGCGAGAGTAAAAAAGCAAAGGCATAAAACCCTTTTTCGCTGGGCAGCAAAGTAGCATTCCACAAACCGATTACCAATAAAGTGATGGTTAAGAGCGTAGAAAACCAGCTCAGACCATAATAAATTTCAGTAACAGGAATTCCTTCCAATTTATCGCGAACAGCTTTTTGTAAAGAGATTACGGCGAAAAGGCCAAACATCAATACGGTAAAATAATATCCTTTTTCATTGAGAAGCATATCAGAACGCCACAAGCCTACAATAAAGCCGATCATTCCGATACCTAATGCGATCCAGGCAGCTGCCACGAATGCATTCGATGGTTTTTGATTCATTGTTTTGAGATTTAATTTAATTCAATAGACAACGCTAAAGATTGGCAAAAGGTATAAAAATTAAAAGACAGTACCTTAAATTATTTTGGAATACCAGTGCCTTGGGCATAAAAAATCAAACAAAATCCCATCTTTTGCATTATAGCTGTATAACCTTATCTTAGTTATATGCGAACATTGCTTACTTCTGCCCAAATGCGTATTGCCGATCAGTTTACCATTGCGAATAAACCAATAGCATCAATCGATCTGATGGAAAAAGCTGCTAGGGCTTTTGTTCAAACTTTTTTAAGAGATGAGTTCGATACAAATAAAAGCGTTGCTATATGCTGTGGGAAGGGAAATAACGGGGGAGATGGATTAGCCATTGCCCATTTGCTTATTGCTAACGGATATGAGAATATAAAGATTTACATCATCAACTTCAGTAAAAAACAAAGCGACGATTTTGCCATCAACCTACAGCGGATTGAAGAAACGAGATGCAAAAAAACGATCATTAACCAGGCTTCTGACTTAAAGAATCTGAAAGCCGATTTAATTATCGACGCGATTTTAGGCTCTGGTTTAAATAAACCTTTAAGTGGAGAATATGAACAGCTGGTTCAGATCATTAATAAGCTGAATAAAAAAGTGTATGCAGTTGATGTACCCACTGGTTTTTTTGCGGAAGGCAAGCTGCCTAAAGATTACAACGGTATAAAAGCCTATAAAACAATTTGTTTTCAACGGCCCAAGATTAACTTTTTCTTCCCCGAGTCGGCCGTGGCGACTGAAAAATATGAGGTGGTTGATATTGATCTGGATGAGGCCTTTATCCAAAAACAAGAGGCAAATTTCTATTTACTAGAAGAATCTGATATTGAAAAGATCCTTCAGCCCCGAAAATTGTTCAGCCATAAAGGTACTTACGGCCATGCACTGATTATTGCTGGAAATACCAATACCATGGGCGCGGCTTTACTGTCTTCCATGGCCTGTTTACATACAGGGGCGGGATTAACAACAGCTTGCATTCCACAGAGCGGATTAACCGCCTTAAACACCACTTTACCCGAAGTAATGGCGCTGCCAAGGGACGAATACACGAGTATAGAGAACCCCAAGAAATATCAGGCAATTGCTATTGGACCAGGTTTAGGCACTGAGGCTGAGAATGAGAAACTGCTCGAAAGCTTGATTATGGCCAATCAAGCAATGATCATCGATGCAGATGCTTTAAATATTCTGGGCGAAAGACCTGATCTAATCGATAAACTTGTCGCAAATAGCATTCTTACCCCACATATGAAAGAGTTCGATCGGTTATTCGGCGAACATGATAACTGGTGGGACAGGGTGCAAACGGCAAAAGAAAAGGCCAAACAACAGAAGATCGTTATCGTGCTTAAAAACCAGTATACTTTTATCTGCCTGCCAACAGGTAAGGTGCTGATCAACCCTACTGGTAATTCGGCAATGGCGCAAGGGGGAATGGGTGATATCCTTACCGGCATTATTGCAGGCTTTGTAGCGCAGAAATATTCCGCAACAGATGCCGCTATTTTAGCTTGTTATATTCATGGAAAAGCGGGCGATCATCTGGCGCACGAACACTTTGTGGTTACCGCCTCTCAGGTTGCGGTCAGGGTGTCTAGAGAAGTTAAAGCACTCATATCCAATTAGTTTATTTGTTATATGTAGTTAGCCACAATTGTGGAGAAAAATCGGCATTAATCTACTATGTTTCTAGTTTATAATTTATAGTTTAAGGGAATATTTAAAATAACAGATATCTTAAAAACGGGAAAACTATTATGGCACAAAAAGAGTACACGCTGAATGAATTAATTCAGGAATCGGCAGAGAATCCAAATGAAAACGATTTTTTCGAATTAGAGAAACCTGCCATGCTGGAGGTAAATCTAAAAAATCAAAAAATATTGGCAAAAGCAGGTTCGATGGTTGCTTATATCGGAAATATCGATTTTAAAAGAGAAGGATTATTAAGCAAAGGTTTGGGCGGTTTGTTAAAAAAAGCTATATCTGGCGAAGGCACTTCGCTAATGCACGCCACAGGAACAGGTAAGCTATATTTGGCCGATGAGTGCAAGAAAGTAAAGATCATCAAACTCCAAAACGAAGCGGTTTTTGTAAATGGTAATGATGTATTGGCTTTAGAAGACAATATTAAAAACGAAATAAAAATGCTAAAAAGCATTGCAGGGATGATGAGCGGTGGTTTATTTCAGGTTAAATTATCGGGCAGCGGTTATATTGCCATTACCACACATGGCGAACCGATTTTATTAAGGGTTACTGGCAACCAGGCGGTGTATACCGATCCTAATGCTACAGTAGCCTGGTCTGAAAACTTAACGCCAAACATTAAAACCAATTTAACTTTCGGGTCTTTTATCGGAAGAGGAAGTGGCGAATCTTTCCAATTAGAATTTTTTGGCGAGGGATGGGTTTTGGTACAGCCTTATGAAGAGGTGAAATACGCAGCGAAATCTTAACCGGCGAAACTTCATCTCGACCGTAGTGTTCCAAAGGAACTCCTTTGGTGGAAAGATCTTTAAATTTGGCTAACAGATTTCTCCATTTCGCTGCACTCCAGTCGAAATGAAGATTCTAGGATAGTAAAAAACAAAAAATCCCAGCATTGATAAAATGCTGGGATTTAATATTTGACTAAATTATTTCTATTTAAACACCGCCCATTACGGTTAATTTATCCATTGTTGGATTTACACTTCCGCCCATAGGCTCTATAGTTACTGCAAAAGCCTGTGCTTCCTGAATGGTCTGCATTTTTACCAATGCCTCATTATCAGTCGAATCCGTTTTGCCAAATACGCCTAAACTTACCGGTTTGCCGTTTACCAAAGCCCATAACTGATATTGATGTGCTGCATCGGTTTTTGGTAAATCCATTGCTACATAGTTAATCAGCACACTTTTGTCTTTTTTGTTCCAGTAAACTTTCATTTTCGAGTTCGGGCTAAAAGCCTGGCCAGCCATTCTGATCGTTGCCCATTCTTTGCTGTCGGCCATTGCAGCCATATTATCTAAACCCTGGTTTTCGAACTCTAATTTGCTTACTACGCCAGCAAATTTTTGTTTATCCAGGTTCAAACTTGCAATTTGGTCGTGTGCAGCATTTAGCTTGTTATAGGTAATAAACAATGCCGCTGTACTTACTACCAATAAAGCTATACAAGCAACTAAGGCATAACGCAAAGTTCTTACTTTGGCATCGCTTCCATCTAAACGTATAATTCTTGGTTCTTCTGTATAAATTGGTTCGGGTTGAACATTCACACGCTCTTCAACTTCACTTAACCCCAACTTTTCGAATAATCTTGTTTCTACATCTGCAGATGGTTCTACAGCATTTTGCATAGCATATTGCTCCATAGCTTGCTCAATGGCAGCTATTTCATCTCTTACCTCGGGGTGTTGAGATGCCATTTCCTCAACCTGCAACGCTTCTTCAGGTGATAAATCACCTAAAACGTACAGCTCAAGTACTCCAGATTCGATATATGCTTTTAAATTTTCCACGCTCAATTAAAATTCCTTCTCAATTCAATAATAGCCAACCGGATCCGGGTTTTCACCGTACCTAATGGCAGATCTAACTTTTCTGCGGCTTCCACATGAGTGAAACCCTTGTAATAAACTAAATCAAGAACTGCTTGTAGATCCGGTTTAAGGTTCTCTACAAGTTGCTTAACTCCAAGAATATCAGGATTAAACGTTACCTTGTTTTGTTCATCAACGAAACTTACGTTATTTTCTATATCTTGGTTTTTGAGTGAATTCTTAAAGTCTTTAGAACGTAGTTTGTCGATCGATAAATTGCGGGCAATGTTCATCATCCACGTAAACAAACGTCCTTTGGTATTGTCATAGTGTGCAGCAGATTGCCAGATTTTTACAAAAGTTTCTTGTAGTACATCTTCAGCAAGCTCTGTATGGGTGATAATGCGCGAAATAACGCCATAAAGCGCTGACGAATACATGCTGTACAGTGTTTTTAGAACTGCGGGATCTTTCGATTGCAGTGCTTGAACAAGTTCAGGCTCGGTTAGGGTTAATTTTTTTAATGCAGTCACTATTGGTTACTAAGATACAATACAGAACAGTAAAAGCAAAAAAATGTTTTTTAAATGCATTCCGCCAAGGAGTACGATTATAAAATATTTTAAATCCCTACTTATATAAGTGAATTATGCAATCCCCTCAATTGGAAAAAGGTGTTTTTCTGCATGATAAGATGAGCGTACCAGCGGGCCGCTTTCTACATACTTTAAACCTTTTGCTAAACCAGCCTCTTTATACATCGCGAAAGTATCCGGATGGATCCAGTCTACAACTGGGTGGTGGTTACGTGTAGGTTGTAAGTATTGGCCTAAAGTTAAGATATGCACACCATTGGCAACCAAATCGTCCATGGCTTCGAAAATATCTTCTTCGGTTTCGCCTAAGCCGAGCATAATGCCTGTTTTTGTTCTTAAACCAAATTCAGAAATTCTTTTTAAAGCTTCTAAACTTCTGTCGTATTTAGCCTGAATGCGCACCTGTTTGGTTAAACGCTTAACCGTTTCCATATTGTGCGAAACCACTTCTGGTCTTTCTTCTAATACGCGGTATAAATTATCCCACTGACCTTTGAAATCGGGGATTAGGGTTTCTAAAGTAGTAATTGGACTTTCTCTGCGGATAGCCTGTAAGGTTTCTGCCCAGATGATTGAGCCGCCATCTTTTAAATCATCGCGATCTACCGAGGTAATTACACAATGTTTAACGCCCATTAATCTTACCGAATCGGCAATGCGGTTAGGTTCATCAACATCAACAGCCAATGGACGTCCGGTTGCAACTGCACAGAAAGAACAGCTACGGGTACAGATGTTACCCAAAATCATGAATGTTGCCGTGCCTGCACCCCAACATTCGCCCATATTAGGACAATTTCCGCTTTCGCAGATGGTATGGAGCTTGTGCGTGTCTACTAAACTGCGAACTTGTGCATATTCTTTACCAACGGGTAATTTTACACGTAACCAATCTGGTTTACGTTTTACTTCAGTTACAGCAGGTACTACCGGTAAATCAATCATGGTACAAAGTTAATGAATAGGATTGAAATGTTACAATGCAGAAATGTTTGAAGGTTGTAATAATTGGGGTGATTGTTAATTGTGGGTTGGCTAACTTGCGAAGTATGGCGCGCAGGGGCGGAGCTAGACTTCGCAAGTTTAGCAACGGCCTGCTTGTGGTGTCAGATATTTCTGTCTGATGCTATTGAAAAAATTAAACCACATTCATTTCGAACGCGATTTGTCGTTTATTTTCCTTAAAGCCAAGCTGCTCGTAAAATTTGTGGCTTTCGGAGCGTTTGATGTTACACCTTACTTTTAGTTTTTCTACTTGATGCTTTTTCGCCCAAATGTTTACATTCTCAATCAACTGCTTCCCGATTCTTAGGTTTCGGTATTTTTCATCCACAATTAAGCCTCCAATTTCGATAAATGGATCAGATTCTATCCGAAGGGTGTAAAAACCATGAATCCAGCCTACTACTTCGCCATCAAGTAAAGCAACAAATACGCAGTTTTCGTTACTGTTATTTATGCGTTTAATTCTGGCTGATGTTTGCTTGATGTCGCTTTCGTAACCCAATTGTGTAGAAAGTGCAGCTACGCTTTCGGCATCTTTTTCCGAAATTTCCCTGATCTGAATCATTTTTTATTGATAGATGAAGCTAAAATTAAAGATTAAATTTTGTTTTTACCGTCAGATGGTGACATCTGACGGTACACCGCGTGCCAGGCCAAGTGGAGAAACTTCACAAGGCCAGGGGCTGGGCAGAATCGCAAGTTTAGCGCAGAGTTTACATGCCAAAAGCAAAGGAATAACCAAACTAAACCCTATTGAAGCGGCAGCCTGAGCCCCTTCGGCGAAGCTATAGCGGAAAGAGGGGCTGCTGTAGCCGATAAGCAGTAATGCACCTTTTCTAGTGTTTGAGAAAAATCAACACCATAAATAAACTTTGTTTTACTGTCAGATGGTAACATCTGACAGCACGGATACTGAATGGAATCTGTTTATAAATGTTACTTAAAAATCATAACCTTAACATTGCAACTTTAAAGGTTTTAACTTTCTAACTAAATCTTACATTTGCAATATGAATACTGGCTTACAGCTTTATAATACGCTTTCGCGCAAAAAGGAACTTTTTCAACCCTTAAATGCACCCAATGTTGGGATGTATGTTTGCGGTCCTACTGTTTATAGTGATGTGCACTTGGGCAATTGCCGCACGTTTATATCTTTCGATTTAATTTTCAGGTACCTTAAATATGCTGGTTATAAGGTGCGTTATGTGCGTAATATTACAGATGCAGGTCACTTAGAAGGCGATAGAGACGAGGGTGATGATAAGTTTGCAAAACGTGCAAAATTAGAGCAGCTTGAGCCAATGGAAATTGTGCAGAAGTACACTTTAGGTTTCCATGATGTTATGCGTATGTTCAACACGCTGCCGCCAAGTATCGAACCTACCGCTACAGGGCACATTATCGAACAGATCGAAATGATCAAGGTAATTATTGCCAACGGTTACGGTTATGAGATTGATGGCAATGTGTACTTTGATGTAGAAAAATATAGCAAGGAATATAATTATACCATTTTAACCAACCGCAATCTGGAAGATATGCTGAACAATACCCGTGAACTGGGTGGACAGGATGAGAAACGTGGAAGGTTAGATTTTGCACTTTGGATAAAAGCGAAACCAGAAACCCTGATGCAATGGCAATCGCCCTGGGGCATGGGTTTTCCGGGCTGGCATATCGAATGTTCGGCCATGAGTGCTAAATATTTGGGTGCCGAGTTTGACATTCATGGAGGTGGAATGGATTTGGCTGCAACGCACCATACCAACGAAATTGCACAATCTGAGGCTTGCAGCCATAAACAGCCTGCACGTTATTGGATGCACACCAATATGCTTACCGTAAATGGTACACGGATGTCTAAATCGGCTGGTAACGGTTTTCTTCCTTTAGAGTTATTTACAGGTGATCACGCTTTATTGAAAAAAGGCTTTAGCCCGATGACGGTTAAGTTTTTTATGTTGCAGGCACACTATCGCAGTACCTTGGATTTCTCGAATGAAGCTTTAGACGCTTCGGAAAAAGGATTCCGCCGTTTAATGGCTGCTATTGGTTTGTTAGATAAGTTAACGGTTTCTGAACAGAACGATTTCGATATCGATGCATTGAAAGAGAAATGCATCCACGCAATGAATGACGATTTTAATAGTCCGATTTTGATTGCCGAACTGTTTGAAGCGGTAAGAATTATCAATACCGTTTACGATGGTAAGGGTAAAATCTCTGCAGAAGCATTAGAAAAGTTAAAGCAACTGGTTAACGATTTCGTATTCGATATATTAGGACTGAAAGATGAAGATGCCGGAGGTAACGACTTAAATGGCGTTCTGGATATGGTGATTAACTTAAGGACGGAAGCAAAAGCGAATAAAGATTACGCCACTTCTGACCGTATCCGTATTGGCTTACAGGAGTTGGGAATCCAGCTTAAAGATGGCAAAGAGGGAACGACCTGGAGTAAAGCGTAGTTAGTCCTGAGTCTGCAGTCTAAAGTCACAAGTCCATTTTAACAATGAGAAAAATTGGTTTAGTAGGCGGCATTAGCTGGGTATCTACTATAGATTACTACCGTTTTATAAATGAGGGTGTAAATGAGCGTTTGGGTGGGTTAAATTTCGCTGAATGTTTAATTTACTCCCTTAATTTTGGCGATGTTCAGAATAAAACCTGGGAAGGATCGTTTGATCTTTTGCTCAATGCTTGCGAAAGTTTAAAACGAAGTGGAGCAGAAGCAATTGTACTCTGCGCCAATACCGCGCATCTTTTTGCCGATCAGTTACAAGAAAAAACAGCTTTGCCAATTATCCATATTGGTACCGAAACTGCTAAAGCCATAAATGCTACTGGAATTAAAAATATAGGACTCCTGGGGACCGTATTTACCATGGAAAAGGACTTTTATATAAAAAAGCTCGAAGACCATGGGTTACGTGTTTTAGTGCCTTCAAAGAAAGAAACCCGTAATTATATACAGTTTACACTTAAAGAAGAATTGGGTAGAGGTGTGATATTGGAAGAAACGAGGGCACAATATATCCAGATAATTAATGATCTGATCAAAGAAGGAGCTGAGGGGATAATTCTGGGGTGTACCGAAATTCCCATGCTGATCAATCAGGATGACTTTGAGATTCCGGTATTTGATACGACCAAAATTCATTGCCAGGCGATTGTAGATTATATGCTTTCGTAACTACTCATTCATTCATTGCGCATTCAAAGGGCGATGAGTTAAGGGTGGGAAAACAAATCTTATAGGTTTTAGGCTCATCAAGAAATCCGTCTACCTTAAAGAGCGACGCGGAATAGGTTAAGTGTAAAAAACAAATCCTACACATTTGGGCTCACCAAGAAATTCGTCCCTTTGAAGTGGAGGGGATAAGTTAAGCGCGGGAAAACAAATCTTATAGGTTTAGGCTCACCAAGAAATCCGTCCCCCTTTGAAGGGGGCAGGGGGATGAAGACGAACGACTAAATCCAACCCATTACACTACTTTAAACAATTTTCCGTTAAATTAAACAATGAATAAAAAACTTTTAATACTGCCTTTATTCGCTTTAATTGCGCTTCAGGCTTGTCGGAATAAAACAAACCAAAATGCTGATGAAAATGGAGAAAAGGCAGTAGCTACTTTATCTTCTCCTGATTTTAATGCCGATAGTGCTTATGCCTATACCAAAGCTCAGGTTGATTTTGGCCCTAGGATTCCAGGTACCACGGCTCATCAAAAATGTGCCGATTATTTGGTGGCTAAACTCAAATCGTTCGGCGCTGATGTAATTGTTCAGGGCGAGAAAACACAAACTTATGATGGCAAAAGCTTTCAGTTGAAAAATATTGTTGCCGCTTTTAATCCAGATCAAAAAGAGAGGGTTTTAATTACGGCACACTGGGATGCCCGCCCATTTTCTGATCAGGATACCGATCCTGCCAATCATGCGAAACCTTTCGATGCGGCAAATGATGGCGCGAGCGGGGTGGCGGTAATTTTGGAAATGGCACGTCAGATTCAGCAGAAACAGCCAGATGTTGGGGTCGATTTTGTATTGTGGGATTTAGAAGATTATGGCAAGGCCAATGATGAAACACCAGATGAAACTACATGGTGTTTAGGCTCTCAATACTGGGCTAAAAAAGCAGTTGCGACAGGATATAAAGCTTTGTACGGCATTAATCTCGATATGGTGGGTGGTGGTAGCGCGCAGTTTACGCAGGATGAAATCTCCCGTCAGGCTGCTCCAAACTTAGTAAACAAGGTTTGGGACATTGGTAATGAAATTGGTTATGCTTCTTACTTTACGAAAATTCCAAGCGGAAAATTGGTTGATGATCATTTTTGGATGAACAAAGCAGGCATTCCTTCTATCGATATTATCCATTACAATGATAACAGTGGTTTTTATATCAATTGGCACACGCAATTGGATAACTTGGCCAATATTGATAAAAATACATTGAAGGCCACCGGTCAAACTGTTTTAGAAACCATTTACAGAGAAAAATAAGTAGCCTTAATGTGTAATTGTTAATTACTTTTAAGGCCATACATCAAAGAAAATTTTATATTCGCCAAACAATATTATCTTAATTAATAATGAAACAATTATTTTCAACTGCAATAGCTTCGCTTTTAGCCCTAGGTGCTTTTGCCCAAAAGAGCGACGGAACAACCAAATCTCTAGTAAATGCTGAGAAGGATTTTGCTAAGTCAATTGCCAAAAATGGAGATAAAGAAGCTTTTATAGACTATTCATCAACGAGTACTTTAGTGTTCAGACCAAATCCGGTTAATGCCAAAACTTTTTACTCAGGTAAGGCAAATGCTGAAAACAATGTAACCTGGACGCCAAACCTGGCGAAAGTATCTCGCAGTGGTGATTTAGGTTTTACTACAGGACCATATGAAGTTGGTACTTCAGAGAAAAAATACGGTCAATACTTATCGATCTGGAAACCAGAAAATGGCAGATGGAAATTAGCCATTGATTTAGGAACGGAAAGTAATAAACCTCTGGCTAAAGTTACGCCACAGTTTATCGAACCTAAAGATCATGTTGCACCAAAGTTTTTAAATGAAAAAGAAATTAAGGCTGGGAAAGAAATTATCTTAACCACCGAGAAAACTTTAAATACATTATTAAAAACGCATGGAATTGCGGCATTTGGAGGTTTTTTAACCAGCGATGCCCGTTTACTTTTTCCAGGTAATGAAGCCATTGATGGAAAAGGAAAAATTATTGCTTTTTATAACGGAATGATCAGCAAAATTAACTTAAAAACAACAGGCGTAGATAAAGCAATCGGTAGCGATTTGGCTTATACCTATGGTGTTGCTACTATTGATTACAAGGCCGATTTACGCGAAAGTTTTAACTACGTTTTCGTTTATGAAAAGGGAGCTGATGCAAGCTGGAACTTAATTGTTCAGGCCTTTGTACCAGCAGAAAGATAAATAACAAATGTGAATTAAAGAGGGCTCTCCATAAAAAGAAGCCCTTTTTTTATTTCTATATTTTGCTTGCTTTACGATCGATATAGGATGGAGTGGCATCTTGAAGCGTAGCGAAAAGATATAATAGAAAGCAGGAGCAAACATTAAACAGAAACACGGTTTTTGCGCTCCAAAAATTATTACCACCAATAAAATTATTCATTTTACGTTTAAAATTCATGCATAAAAAATTACTTCTGCTCTCCACCCTAATTTTATTGTTTTTTCATGTTTCGGCCCAAAAAAAGAAATTCGATGTACAGGGCAAAGCTGGTGCACGTGGTATTATGCCCGAAAATACCATTGAAGGAATGTTAAAAGCGATCGATTTAGGCGTTACCACTTTAGAAATGGATGCTGTGATTTCGAAAGATAAACAAGTGGTGCTTTCGCAAGAGCCTTACTTTAACAACGAGATTTCTTTACAACCCAACGGTAAGCCGATTACTTTAAAAGATCAAAAGAACTATAACATCTACAAGATGGATTATGAGGAGGTTAAAAAGTTTGATGTTGGCAGCAAAGTCCATAACCGCTTTCCCGGACAGATGAAGTTTAAAGCTTACAAACCGCTGCTTTCTGAAACAATAGATGCGGTTGAGACTTATGTTAAAGCGCACAAACTCGCCAAACCTGTATATAGCATCGAAACCAAAACGATTAAAAATGGTGATAACGAATTTCATCCGGAGCCTGCAGAATTTGTAGAATTGATTATGGACGTAATTAATTCGAAAAAACTTGCCAAAAGAGTGATTATCGAATCATTTGATATGCGTACGTTACAATACCTGCACGAGAAATATCCCAAAATACAAACCTCGTTATTAATTGATGAAAAAGAACCCTTTGAAGATTATATTGAGAAATTAGGTTTTAAACCAACTATTTATAGCCCGTACTCAGTTTTGGTTGGCAAGGGGTTGGTAGACCGCTGCCACGAAATGGGTATTAAAATTATCCCATGGACGGTTAATACAGTAAAGGAAGTGAATTATTTTATGAGCCTCGGGGTAGACGGCATTATTACCGATTTCCCGAACATTATGGGCCAGCTCAAATAATTAATATCAGCGGCATAGAAAAGCGTCATAATATAATGGATACGCTTTTTTATGCTTTAACCTATCGGTTGGTGTCTCAGCGACCGAAATGAAATGAACATTGGAACAAGCTTGTTGGCGTCACACCAACTAGTAGATGTAACTTAAACAGCAAGAAAGTAGATGGGCATAAAAAAGCGTTCAGATTTTAAATCTGAACGCTTTTTTATGCTTTTATCACTGGAAACCTCCTAGTGGTGTGCTTCTGGTTTTTCGTGCGCTGCTTCAGTTTTTTCATGGTGAGCAGATGCTTCTTTGTGGTTAAAGATTGGTCTAGTGAAATAGACGCACAATAATAAAACCAGAATCCATGCAGCCAATGGTAAAGCCCAAATGCCTTTTGTTTGCTGAACAGGTGCGTGTGAATCGTGAGCTGACATATCGAATATTTTTGATTTAAAGATTTATGCTTTGTAATTGTGCGGTAAAGATAGTAACAAAATTAAAATAACAAGGGCAATTCGGTGAATTGTATTATAACATTAACTGATCAGTTAAAAAGGATAAAAGGCATTGCCTTTTATCCTAGTAAATCGTAAATCATTGCTTTTGTGCTGTTCATTTTGCTTTTAATGCGGTTTTGGTGCTCTATTAAAGTGCTTTGCTCATCCTGAATGGCATTAAACAGTTCTGCTTTTTTGAAATAATTTGCCGCTTCTGTAAAATTTTGCTGTAGCTCGGCATGTAGGCCCAAACATTCGTAAATGTGTGCTTCGCAAACACCAGGTACAAGTAAGGCCTTTTCTGCAACCTGTTTCACCAATTTGTGCATTTTAAGCGTAATAACAAGTTCAAGATAGGGTTTATAGACCTCTGGGAAATCCGAATCTAGCTCAGTGCAACGTTTGTAATAATAACCTGCTATTTTATAATCTTTAAAATGATTCTGATAAATATCGCCCAACTGAAAATAAGCTCTTGCATAATCAGGGTCGAAAACAATAATTTCGTTAAAATACTGAAGTGCCTTGGGTAATTCGCCCCAGTGCAGTTCTTCAATAGCCTGTAGGTATTTTTCTTCTACAGTGGTATAAATGTCCATAACGGATATAATTAATTTTGATAAGCGGTTAAATGCTTAGCAAATGCGTAATAAAATTGATTTTTAAATGGGTTTTGTTTGTTGAAACTTAAAACCGCGTTAAGGGTTGGGGAGGAAATTTAAGTCAATACCCAAGCCCTTTATGCCACAAGACGGGCTAAAGCTTAATTGTTGGATATGTAGTTGACGTAGCATTTCTGTAAATTTTGATGCAAAGATATTTATTTTCAGTGAATTGCAAATTATTTTTTTTCGATTGATCTGCTTTTTATATCGACAAGCGCATTTTTAATCTGCCTCCTATGCCTTAAAATATGAACGATGGCATGCTCTAACATTTGTTCTACATCGTATTGTTGGCCCCACCCTGTATTTATCTTTTTCGATTGATCGAACTCTTCCATGGTGATGTCGGGATTTCTGCTGAAAAAGTTCTCGTTATATTTAAGTGCTTCCCGGAGCCTTGAGATATAAGGGGTGATGTGGTCAAACTGCAATCGCTCCGGCCTAACTGTTTTCAATCCAATAGAATTTTCGATATACACCGCATAACTAAACATCGAAGCAGTTACATGTGTTAAGATAGTTTGAATGGAAATACAATCTGGATTTGAACTTTCTGGCTCAATGGTTTTAATCAGTTGATGTGGGCTAATTGGTTCGATTACCGCAATCAGTTCGTCAACTGCCTTTTTATATTCATCCATCAGCGCAGATATAGCACCGGTAAGTTTATTGGCACCTATCATAAAACAAATATAATTGTTTGGGATGAATTTTGTGTTGCTAGGTCTTGCGTTGGCCTGGATTTGCAATCCAGACCTGTTATATGTAGATTCATAATCCAAGAATAGAAGGATTACAAATCCTTAGTTCATGTGCAAATTCCGACTAACAAAGTTTAAGTTAACATATCAATTATTCCAATATAGATTGGTAAAGGAATCATTGCAGTAATCACAGTGAATTCATTTTTAGATTGTCCTTTATTTATCCAAGTAAGGACTAGAAATGTTATTAAATAGATGCATGATAGAAACATTATGGAAATAAACATACCAAAATCAGGCATCCCGCATCTTGAGGTAGAGCCGATTGGTAGACTATGAAAAAATATAAAACAAAACACCCAGCTTCTAATATAAAAGCCAAGAAATATTAAAGAAATAATTCTCCTTTTAACAAATGCGAATACTGGTTTTATGAACTGCATGTTTATCTGGTTTGTCCTTTAATACATGCAGTATAAAAAGGTAACCTAAGCATTTTATTGGACGGGATTTGCATCCCGGCTAGCCGAGCTGTTCTAGTTCAAATTGTAGATTCAATTTTGCCTGGCTTTCAAATTTTTGATAGAAATAATCTGTTTTAAAAATCCGTTCCATTTGTATGAAATGTTCCAGAACCTTTTTTCGTCCTGGATTATAAATGAGATCCGGATAAACTGAATACTCTTTTCTTACGTTTTGCGAATAAGTGGTATAGTTTTCTACACTTTGGCCTAATATCGAAAGATCTGCATCAGTAAAATAATTTGTATCTGATTCAGTATAGGCAAGGTGTTTTTTAGTGGCTATTATTTGAGTTTTGCAGTATCGATAATGTGGTCAGGAACTGAAATCTGCCTCATTCTCTTCTGGGCAAGTTCGGCGCTTTTCTCTTCATTGTCCGATTTTAACGCGTTATAAATAATGTCATGATAGAATATAGTAAATAGAATACTTTCCCAACTTTCAATGTTAACTTTTACTTCAGTAAGTTGCGTCAACACGTTATCTAGATGTGAAAGTGTATGATAATGCCTTTTTTTATGAGTGTAGTTTTTCTCAATCTCAGCCCAAAATTCGGCTATTATACGGTCATTATCTGTATAATTTCTTAAGAGATTAGTAAATATATCTTTTAGCACGAGGTTTTGCGAATAGTATCGATAGACAAGATACAAGTTGGAGTTGACTTTTCCGTCGGTCGGGATTTGTAATCCCGATCATTGTACTGTGGATTTGTAATCCACAAATAGAAAGTTAAAATCCTAGCTCATCAGATGATGATCGCAACTAGCTTAATGCTACTACAATAAATCTTTAATGATTTTCTCAATTGATAAGCCTTCAGCTTCTGCACGGTAATTACGCACAATGCGATGACGTAAAATAGGTTCAGCAACTGCTTTAACATCTTCAATATCTGGCGAGTATTTCCCTGTTACAGCGGCATGACATTTTGCACCCAACACTAAAAATTGCGAGGCACGCGGACCGGCACCCCAGCTGATGTATTTATTAACAGCATCGGTAGCAAACTCGCTATTAGGACGGGTTTTAGCAGCTAGTTTTACGGCATATTCCAAAACGTTATCGGTAATCGGAATATCGCGGATCAGTTTCTGGAAATATTGAATATCATCTGCATGGATAATTTTCTGCAGTTGAACGGTTTTATTACTGGTGGTATTTTTTACAATGTTCAATTCATCTGCAAAGGCAGGGTAATTTAACTGAATATTGAACATGAAACGATCTAACTGAGCTTCGGGTAGGGGGTAAGTTCCTTCCTGCTCAATGGGGTTTTGTGTGGCCAAAACGAAAAACGGTTTTGGTAAAATATGGGTTTGCCCAGCAGCCGTAACCGATTTCTCCTGCATGGCTTCTAATAAAGCAGCCTGGGTTTTTGGCGGTGTACGGTTAATCTCATCAGCGAGGATAATATTAGAAAAAACAGGCCCTTTTATAAATTTAAAGTGCCTGTCTTCTCCTAAAATCTCTGCGCCAATAATATCACTTGGCATTAAATCGGGTGTAAACTGGATGCGGTTAAAATCGAGGTCTAAAACAGAAGCCACTGTTTGTACAAGTAAAGTTTTGGCTAATCCTGGTACGCCAACCAACAGACAATGTCCGTTACTAAAAATGGCGATTAAAACAGATTTTATGATGTCATCTTGTCCAACTACTACTTTGCTTATTTCGGCTTTAATGTTGTTGAAAGATTGATGAAGTGCATCAACAGCTTCTACTTCGTTCTTATACTGCATTGGTGTTATTTTGCGGCTGTGGTTTTAGTCCAAATTTTTAATTCATCACAGGTGTTAAATTCGTCGTCGATTTTAATGTAAGTGCTTTCGCGACGTTTTTCAAACCATTCGCTTAAAGTACGATTAATTTTATCACTTTGTGCCGCATCTCTGATTTTTGGGAAATCCTGAGCTAAGTTTGCTTTGTGCGGTGGAATTTTAGATTTTAAATATAAAATGCGGTAACCTTGTTTTCCATCAGCTGCAGTAAATAAATCTGGTTTAGAAATACCACCGATTTTCATGCTATCGATTACCAGAAACACCGAAGGATCTAGTTTATCAACAGGAATAAAGGTACTTCTTGCCTGAACATTTTCGGCATTAAGCATCATACCACCATTATATTTACTCTCTTTATTATCTGAATAAAGGTTTGCGGCAGCAGCGAAACTTAATTTTTTACCGATAATGTTGTTGTAAATACTATCTGCATGCAATTTTAAACGGGTTAAACTTTCTGGTGTAGTTTTAGGCATAATTAAAATATGTCTAACGTGTACCTGCTCGCCTCTACGCTCTAAAACCTGTAAAAAGTGGAAACCATAATCTGTTTCGAATACAGGTGAAATTTCTCCTGCTTTCAGTTTAAATGCCCAGGCTGTAAATTCTTTAACCATGGTATTTCTATCAATAAAACCGTAATCACCACCATCGGCAGCAGAACCTGGATCTTCAGAATAAGTTTTAGCTAACACACCCATATCTTCGCCACTTTTAACCCTTAAACGAAGGGCTTCAATTTTATCGCGGAATTTTTGTTTTTCTGCTCTGGTTAACTGTGGGTTTAAAATTACTTCACCAACTTCTACCTCCGTATTAAATTCAGGAATGCTATCACCTAAAGATTTGAAGTATTTTTCAACTTCCATTGGTGTAACGTTAATGTTCTCGGTAATTTTTTGTTGCATTTTTTGAGCAATCAATTCATCTTTTACCGATGGCCTGATCTCATCTTTGTACTGTAAAACAGATTTGTTTAAGAATTGCTCTAAACGCTCTTGTCCACCTGCACGCTGCATACTGAAACGCATACGCTTATTAACCTCATCATCAACAGCACCATCTTCAACCATCACTGAATCGATTTCGGCCTGTTGTTTAAGCAGTTTCTGGGTTAAAGTTTGTTGTAAAATTTTACATTTAATTTCACTATTGGGCTGGTTACCCTGATAAAGATATTGAGTGTATTGTTGGTTTAAATCTGATAGCAGGATAATATTATTTCCTACAACAGCAGCAACTTTATCTACAGTATGCTTTTGAGCGAAACTGTTTAAAAACAGGCAAATTAAAGCGGTTGCTACTAAAAAAACTTTCTTCATTCTATTTGTTATATTTTGCAAATTTAATACTTATGGTCAAAAAAAATCAGGTTGGTTATAACTTGGCAAGCTTTTTTAACTCGTTTTCGTTAATTTTGATCTGATATTTTTGTTTGAGGCTCTTTAGCCAATTTTCTTCTAAACTAAGTTGGTAATCGGCAATTACCTCTCCTCTAACCTCGCTTAAGGGTTTATTATACTTTTGTTGGTTTTTACTATAAAAATCATTTATCGCCTGCTCATCTTCCTGTGCTTTGTTCCAGATTTTTTGTTCCGAAACATTGAACATTAAAACACCTTCGCGGTATTCGTTCAATAAAAAATCGCGGTCTTTGTTACTTACCCCAATTTTTTTATGTGTGGTTAATGCATCTTCGTAGGTTTTGATTTCTTCCTGGTAACTGGCATTTTTGTCCAATCCCATTTCCCGGGCATCTAAAACTTTAAGCTTAAAATTTATATACAAGTTTAAATATGCTTGTAAAGTATCGTAAGCTGCACTAACGTTTCCGTTATGGCTTTTTTTGTATGCCCACATAAATTCTTTGGTACTTATTGATTTACCGTTTACCACAGCCACGTTTTGTGCAAACGAAATGCTATAAATAAAGCTAAAAACAAATAGGCAATAAGCTTTCCTCACGCAGAGCACTCTATAAATTTTAAGGGATAAAAGTAACAATTAGCGACGCTATTATAAGATATTTAACTAATTTTAACAGAAATTATTATCCAACAAAAATACGAATGGAAAACCAGGTTACCAACAATGCGAATGCTTTACGTTTATTTTTTACTGAAGAGGTTTTTTTGGTGAAGGATGAAAGCGTAGAAATTCTGCCTTTACGTAATCCAGAGCCAGTTTTTGCTGCTGAAAATGTTTCTGTTACGGAAGTAAAAGAACCTCTTTTAAACCCAGAAATAACGCAAATTCCTGGGATTAATCCTACAAATGTACCTAAAGTTTATACGCAAGGTCCTGAAATTCCGCATATTGTGGCCGAACCAGCACCAGAAAAAACGTTTAAATTTTTAGGTGGAAATAAAAAATCGGTCCTGATTTTAGTAAACGATAATGAGAATGATGTAAGTACCGAACAAGGCAGGGAACTGCTGAGGAAAATTGTGAAGGCAGTAGATTTGGGTACACCTGATTTTGCCATTTTAAATTATGCAAATTATAGCGGAACTGACTATGTAGAATTGCATAGGTTTTTTAAACCTGCCATTATGTTATCTTTTGGAGTAGAGATTGCCGACTTGAGGCTGAACCTTAGCTGGCAGAATGAAATCATCGTTCACGAAACCACCAGGATTATATTTGCCCCTAACCTCCATCATCTGGATAGCGATTTAACCGCTAAGAAAATACTTTGGGGGCATCTTCAGAAAATTAAATAAGCCGGTAACAAAGAAACGGTTAATCTTTCAAACCCTACACCCTACACCCTACACCCTACACCCTACACCTACACCCTACACCTTTTTACCCTTTTTACAATGAAAAAACTTGTATTTGCTACCAATAATCAACATAAAACAGAAGAAATACGTGCTGCACTTGAAGGTAAATATGAAGTGCTGAATCTGGAAGATATTGGTTGTTTGGTTGATATTCCTGAAACTGCAGATACCTTTGAAGGAAATGCTACCTTAAAAAGCAGCTATGTAGCCGAACATTTTGATTTGGACTGTTTTGCAGATGATAGCGGTTTAGAAGTAGATGCTTTGAATAACGAACCGGGTGTTTATTCTGCCCGATATTCAGGAAGCAGGGATAGTTTAGAAAATATTCAGTTGGTTTTAGCTAAACTTGAGGGGAACCCAAACAGAAAAGCAAGGTTTAAAACAGTGATTTCTTTAATGCAGGGTGGTAAAAACCACATTTTTGAAGGTTTAATTGAAGGAACCATCAAAACAGAGCTATCAGGTTCGAAAGGCTTCGGTTATGATCCTATATTTCAACCAAACGGCTATGATATCACTTTTGCTGAGATGGACATGGCAGAGAAGAATAAAATCAGCCACAGGGCTATTGCACTAAAAAAGATGTTGAAATTTTTGAAGTGATAGAAAGTAGGCTTTACCAGATTATTAAATTTTGATGGATCGTCATTTCGCTGTGCTCCAGTCGAAATGACGATCACACTTATTACATTTTACCAACCACCTTTTTTACAACAGAATCTTTTTTGACCTGTACTGAGTCCTTTTTGGGTAAAATGGGTTTAATGCCAAAATTGGTGGTGTCTGCCGGTTTAGTTTGTGGCAATTTCTTATCCACATTTAAGCTGTCTTTTCCCAATGTGATTTTTGGTTTAACCGCAGGTGCCGTTGTTGATGGTTTATTTGCAGGGGGCGTGATTTTGGCACCAGCGACAGTTTTGCCCGCAACTGCTTTTGCCTTTGCTTTGGGCTTAGGTTTTCCAGATGAGCCAATGGCATCTTTCTTTGATTTTGGGCGCTCAGTAGGTTTCCACGAAAATCCTTTTAAAACATGATCTTTTGCAATCGTATTTTCCGGATTCAAGGCTCCTTCTATTCCCTTGATATAAACAATTTCCTCAATTGCATTTTCCTTATCCTTGAAGATGAATTTTATCCTGCTGCTTAGGGTTTGATTCATTTCTTTATACACCTTTGTGCTGTCATCCTGGGTATAATAAATGCTTTCGGCATTGCCATCCACATATAGGTTCTTGAATTTTCCATTGGTAAAGAAACCGGTCATTAACCTTCCTTTTATCTGGTTAAACCTTAACGAATCTTTTGGCGTATTGACTAAAAATGCATTTCTAAAGGCCTGTAAATTGTTTAGTTTTTTATTCTTGAACTGAACAAATATCGTATCGCCAACTTGCTGAGAGCCTTCTGACCAGATGATCGGATTACTGTAGCAACGTAGCGTAGAATCGGCACTGGTATAAAACAGACTGTCGGTTTTTGCCTGTATATTCGTTTTAAAAATCTTAACGCCGTGGTAAGCCTTAATGATACGGGTTTGAACGGTATCAGCCGGGTTAAATTTGGCTGTATCAGTTTTTAATGCCCCTGGTTTTAAGTTTCCAAGAACTTTTGTTAAACTATCTTTAACGCCAGATTTTGTTATCTTCTTTTGCAGGCTATCGGTTTTCGTTTTTGAAATATCCTTTACAATTGGTGAGGCCTTATCGGCAATCTTTTTTTGCAAGCTATCGATTTTTGTTTTCGATAAATCCTTTACTATCGAATTGGCTTTATCAGCCAGCCTTTTCAGACTATCGGTTTTAAGTTTTGGCAGGTTTTTGATAATGGAGTCAGCCTTTCCCTTTAACATATTGTTTTTTTGCAAACTATCAAGGTTAAGCTTGGATAGATCTTTGCCAAGCGAATCTGCTTTCGATTTTAAACTATCAGTGCTTTTATCCTTCAGGTTAAGCGGGTCTTCTGCTTCAGCATCGCCTTTGTTCTTTTTCTTTTTATCAGCCCTGCTATTTTTACGCTTGTTTTTGTCTTCTTTTTGGGTAGATTCAGCTTCCGGTTTATATTTTGGCTCGCCTTTTTCTTTCTTTTCACCGGTATCTTCATCATCTTCTCCAACCTGATTGTCGGCTTTAATCGAAATTTTAGGGATTAGCTTTAAGGTTTTTTGTAGCACCATCTGCGTTTCTAAAGTATCGGCACCCATCCATAAACTATCTGGCCTTTTTTTATTCTTCACCATTATAGAATCTTCCGTACCAATGCCAAGATATGCATTTCGTGTAACCAATGTCCTTTGATCCAGTTTATAATAATAGCCCAAATCGCCGAACATCTTCATCTTATCTTTCGTATCAGAAAAAACAATGTTTTTTACTGCTTTACCAATTCCTTTTTTTCCGAAATAATACAAACTATCACCTTTTAACGATCTGGTGCCTTGCGTATATAGGTTTTTCTTTCCAAAAAAAGCATCCTCAGTCATCGTATTATACTGACCATTTTCGGTGTAAAGATTATCGTCTTTTCCCTTAATATTGGTAGGGCCATAAAAGTAGGTCCATTTATCCTGAGTATTATAGCTCATCGTATCCGATTTTATAACTGATTGAGGCGTAACTACTACCACATCATATTTAAAGTAGGCTACGTTTCTTTGACTAAAATAATAGCCATTTTTACTCGTTACTGTCACCTCTTGATTTACAATTTTTCCTCCACTGGTATAAGTGCCTATCTTGCTGAGGGTATTATAATCTAAAATATTGGTGGTTAAGGTGGATGTTGGGTCTTTCATCACCACATTTCCTGTTAAATGCGCGTGTTTTTTATTTCCATCATACTCCAATTGATCGGAATAAATATCTGTTGTAAGCTGGTTGATATGTACATTTTTAAAAGCTTCGAAATAGTTCCGCTCGCTATAAAATACGGCGCTATCGCAGGTCAAAGTTGCATTATCTTGTTGAAAAACAGGGTTTCGCAGGTAACTGATTTTTTTCTTGGTATCACCAGTTATCTTGGAAAATGAAACAATTTTAATCTTCGAAGCGGGTTGCTGACCGAATAAAAATACTGGACTGATTAAAAGAAATAAAAAGACAAATAGTTTTTGCACACTACAAAGTTAGTTTTTTGTTCCGAACGTTCGGAATACCAGTTAAAATTAAATATTTTTGATGGATGTTACCCGTAAAACAATTTCAGGATTTTATTGAACAGCACCAGCTGTTTGTTCGGGCTAACAAGATCCTTTTGGCTGTAAGTGGGGGAAAAGACTCGGTATTAATGTTGCATTTGTTTAAAGCAATAGACATTGATATTGGTGTAGCACATTGTAATTTTAATTTACGGGCTGATGAGGCGCAACGTGATGAAAGTTTTGTTGCACTAATGGCCAAAAATTTAGAATTACCTTTTTATATAACGCATTTTGATACCAAAAAATATGCGGCCGAAAATAAAATTTCTACCCAGATGGCAGCACGCGATCTGCGTTATAACTGGTTTGAAGAAATTAGGCATAAAGAAGGTTACGATTATATAGCCCTGGCCCAACACCAAAACGATGCGGTAGAAACCATACTCATTAACCTTACCCGTGGTACAGGCATAAGCGGATTGCATGGCATTTTACCTAAACGTGATTTACTGATCAGACCCTTGCTCTTTTTAAACCGACAGCAGATTGATGAAATGGTAAGGGCAAATAACATTGATTTTGTAGAAGATAGCTCGAACGCAAGTACAAATTATACACGTAATAAAATCAGGTTACAGGTAGTGCCGCATCTGCAGGAGATTAACCCTAACCTCGAAAAAACATTTGCCGAAAATATCTCACGATTTGCTGAATTGGAGACTTTTTTAAATATCCAGGTCCAGAAGCTTGCAAATAAAATCTTAAATAAAAGGAATGATGGCATTTATATTCCTTTAGAAGAGGTTTCGAAATTAAACCCGCAAAAGCTCTTGCTTTACGAGTTACTTAAACCTTTTAATTTTGGCGAAAATGTAGTGCAGGAAATTTTAGACAGTTTAAGGGCTTTAAGTGGTACACATTTTTTTAGCGCCACACATCAGGCCATTATCAATAGAAATGATCTGGTTATTGTTGAAAAAAATATATCGGTTACCACTAATCAGTTTATACACCCAACTACTGAAAACATTGCTTTTGCTAATGATGAAATTTCGTTGAGGTTTACAGATGAAGTGAAATTCGAAATTAATTCGAATAAAGCGTTTGTAAACGCTGATAAATTAATTTTCCCTTTAGTGTTGAGGAATTGGCAAAATGGAGATAGATTTATTCCGTTGGGTATGCGTAATCCTAAAAAAGTGAGCGATTATTTTATCGACGAGAAAGTTCCCCTGCATTTGAAAAGCATTACACCGATTTTGGTTAACGGCAATGGTGAAATTGTTTGGATTGCAGGTATGCGGCAGGATAACCGATATAAATTAACTACAGCAACAAAAAAAGTTGCTATATTCGAACTCAAAATTAAATAAGTGGAAAGCAAATACGCCTATATCGAAAAACAGTACATCGGCCGTGATTATGTTCGTATTTTCATTAGGCTCATTATGGCTGCGTTTTGTTTTGCAGCCTACGTTTACGAGCGCGATCGTGACAATACGCAAGATTTGTTTCTTGTTGTAGGCTTCGGGATCATAGGTGTTTCGATGCTTTTGCTTTTTCTTATCCAGTACAAAATTGTAGTAGATAATGGCAGTATGATTTTGGATGGTCTTTGGACAACGAAACGTGTTAAGATAGACCTGAACAGTATTGTTGATGTTCGTAAGGCAACTTATAGTCGTTATTTTTTCAATAATCCGGTTTACAACCTGCACACAAAAGGTACGATCCGTTTTTATTCATCGGGTAAAGATGCGGTTGTTTTAACCGATCGCGATGGCTTGGAATATTTTATTGGTACCCAAAGGCCTAACGAACTTTTCCTTGTAATAAAAGAAGAAATGCGAAATCTCAAATAATAATTTGAGTGCAATAATTTTCTTCCAATCACGTATAAAATCTCTACTCAATATCTCGTCTTTTTTATTGCAATAGGCCGACACGCATTATAGATTAAAATCGGGTACATTTGCGATAACAACAATACATATACAATGAAGATAGGAATTGTTTGCTACCCCACTTTTGGTGGTAGTGGAGTAGTTGCAACAGAACTTGGTAAAGCACTTGCTAACGAGGGACATCAGGTTCACTTTATTACTTATAGTCAGCCTGCCAGGCTCGATTTCTTTTCTGCCAACTTGTTTTATCACGAGGTTTCGGTAAGAGATTATCCACTTTTTGATTATGCTCCATACGAATCGGCCCTGGCCAGCAAACTGGTAGATGTTGTCCGTTTTGAACAATTGGATGTATTACACGTTCATTATGCCATTCCACATGCTTCTGCTGCTTTTATGGCGAAACAGATTTTGGCAAGTTATGGCATTCATATTCCGGTGGTAACTACCTTGCACGGTACCGATATTACTTTAGTGGGTAAAGATCCAACTTATAAGCCTGTGGTTACCTTTTCTATTAATCAAAGCGATGGTGTAACTACAGTGTCGGAAGATTTAAAAGAAGATACCTATAACCATTTCGAGATTACGAAAGAAATTAAGGTAATCCCAAATTTTATAGATTTTTCGCGCTTCAGTTTGCAGGCAAAAGGTCACTTCAAAAAAGCGATCGCGCCAAATAACGAAAGGATTTTAATCCACACCAGTAATTTCAGGAAAGTAAAACGTACGGCTGATGTGATTAGGATTTTCGAAAAAGTACAGGCGGTTATTCCGTCAAAATTATTAATGGTAGGCGATGGGCCCGAGCGTGCTTATGATGAGCAGCTTTGCAGATCGTTGAATATTTGCGAAAATGTAAGGTTTTTAGGTAAGCAAGATGCGGTAGAAGAAATCCTATCGGTTTCAGATCTTTTCTTAATGCCATCAGAATCAGAAAGCTTCGGTTTGGCTGCGTTGGAGGCAATGGCTTGTAAAGTACCGGCAATTACTACAAATGCGGGTGGTTTACCTGAACTTAATGTTGACGGATTTTGTGGCTACATGAGCAATGTTGGAGATGTAGATGCGATGGCAGCCCATGCCATTGAAATATTAAAGGATGATGAAACCCTGAATCGTTTCAAAGAAAATGCTTTTGCAAGGGCACAAGATTTTGACCTGAAAAAGATCCTTCCTATTTATGTTAACTATTATAAGGAAGTAATCGAAAATTCATTACAGGCTAAATATTAACAATTTAAGTCTCACGTTATATTTAACCACAGATAAAAGGATGCACACAGATGATAAATCCGTGTGCATCTGTTGTTAAAAAACTTAAGTAAGATACAGAAGGACTCGTTAGTTGATGATTCTTATCAGCAATATTTAATAAAAGTAAACTTTCTCAAAATCAAATGATTATAAATCGTATCTTTGCGGCTTGAAACGGTTTTGCAGATAAAGTTCCTTAAAATCATTTCGACAAAATTAAAAAAGAGGTTATCCCAAATGAAGAAAATAGTTGATTACAGAAAGCTTTTGAGTGTTGATAAAAATGCTGAGTTAAAAGAGCTTAAATCTGTGTACCGTACATTGATGAAAGATTGTCACCCTGATAAATTTCAGCAGGAAGAAGAGAAATTAGATGCAGAAGCTAGAAGTAAAGAAATTATCGAAGCTTACCATTTCCTGGTAAGTATTGCGCCAGAAACACGCGAACAGAATATCGAAACGTACACGCAAACGACAACATTATCGAATATTCAGGATTTCGAATACAAACAACAGGTTTTAAATATCCAGTTTTTTGATGGAAGCGCTTACGAATATTTTGATGTGCCAAAAGCAATCTACGTGAAATTGGTTAACGCCGATTCGCCAGGCCGTTTTGCCCGCAGACATATCTTTAATGAATTCCCATATCGCAATGTAGCCAGAGTTGCAGAACCGGCATAATAAGCGATAATATAATATTTGAATGGCCCCAATGAAAATCGGGGCCATTTTTATTTATTCCTTAATAGCTGATAATATTGGTTTTCTATATCATTTGGTGCTATTTTAGCTAACCTGCCATTGATACGTTTCAGTAGAACGGTCGTCATCTCGACTGGAGTGCAACGGAATGGAGAGATCTTTGAATCCAGTTAATTTAAAAGATTTTGCTTCGCAGAGCCTTCGGATTCTTCTCCGAAGGAGTTCCTTTGGAACACTGCGGTCGAAATGAAGATTTATCTTAATCTGTCATCCCAGGTCTCTTGTTTTTTCTAAAACTGAACGCTCAGGATGATGTGCGATCAAAATCAAGATGTTCTGACCATTGCAGTTCTTTGGGCAAAGTCTGATTACTAAACTCTAAATGAATTACCCTTCTTTTTTTATTGTTGCTTGTTCTGCTCGAACTATGGAGCAGCAGCGGTTTCATGATCATCAGGCCGCCTCTTGCTACATTGCAGCTTATTTCTTTCTCGAAATTCCAGTTTATGGTTTCGGGGCGGTAAATGCCTTTGCTGTGCGAATTGGCAATTACTTTTAATGCGCCGTTCTTCTCGTTGGTATCGTCGAGATGAATGCGGATGGTGAAATTGTTTTCGAGGATATTAAGTGGCGGTTGAACGGCAAACTGATTATGTTTATTAGTGTAAGGCCCAAAACCAGCTATTTCTACTTTCTGGTTAACTGAAATCGTTAAATCCTGATGATAGGAAACAAACCAATTTGAAGTTTCGGGTTTGTCGAAATAGATCGATTTGACAAGAAAATAGTCTTCACCAAAAACCTCTTTTACGATGTGTTTGAGTTTGTGATTGAAAATAAGATGGATTGTTTCTGGAACTTCTTTTAAAAATTGACGTATCGCAAAAAGATCGTCTGATTTTCTAAAGGTTTCTTTTGTAGAATCTGTCCTGTTAATCGCTGCGAGGATATCTTCGACTTCCTGATCTGTAAATACATTATCTACCACCGAAAATCCTAATTCCTGAATTTCTCTTTCCTTAACCACTAAATCCATCACCTCAATTATTCAACATTGGTTTAAAGCGGTTATCCTTATTTCTTAAGTCCAAACCACCTTCGTAAACAGATTTTAAATTAACCAAATAAAAACTCCAGCCATTATGACAACCTAAACGAATGTTTCTTTTTGAATTATCGTCTAAAGGGATGTGCTTTTGCGTCAACTCCACAATTACGTATTCAAACTCTTCTTTGAGTTTAATATCAACCAAACATTGGCCTGCAAAAGTAAATTGAAGCTCATCTTTGCCATTGGCTTCGGTTATGCTCCCTTTTTCAATATCATCATACAAATACCAGATCCATTTGTATTTATCGCCTTTCAATACGTTTTGTGTTTTGTTGAGCAATACGTTGTTCTCGTCAGAGAATTCCGCCTCGCTTAAAAACCATTTCTCAATTTCGCTGGCTTTTGTCCAGGCATTGTACATGTCCTCAAGTTTCGCTTTAACAGCAATCTTGATGGTGAATTTGGTCCAATCGAAGTTTTCCATTGGCTTGATTTTAGGTGATTAATTAAAAACTAAACAAACTGGTGCGCCAACATCAATGCGTTTACCGCTATCGGTTAATCTGCCAGTAGTTTTATTTCGGTTAAAAATAACGATGTTGTTCGTGTATTGATGGCCGATCAATAGAAATTTTCCAGTCGGATCAATCGTGAAGTTTCTTGGTCCTTTGCCGAGTGTGCTTACTGTTTCGATGAATTTCAACCTTCCGGTAGGCAGAATTGAAAAGGCAGAAATGCTATTGGCATCTCCACGGTTGGTTTCGTAAAGAAATTTTCCATCAGCCGAAACATGGATGTCGGCACCATCAATTTTTCCCGTAAAATCTTTTGGCGTAGTACCGATTACCTGGATTTTGGTTAAACTTCCATTCGAATAGGCGAAAACGGTTATGCTGCCATTAAATTCGTGCGCTAAATAAGCAAATTTCCCATTTGGACTAAAAGTGATATGCCTCGGACCAGTGCCTGCATTGGTTTTAATTACCGACTTAACGGTTAATATTTTTTCTTTTGAGGTAGGGGTATAGTTGTAAATGTAAGTTTGGTCTTCACCCAGATCATTAACGATTAGATATTTGTGATCTGGTGTAAATTTAACCATATGCACATGTGCACTTTCTTGCCTGCCTTTAGGATCAATGCTTTTTCCGGTATGTTTAATCACTTGCAAAGCATCTGTTAAGGCGCCATCAGCCTTGCGTGCGAATACCGCTAAGCTGCCTCCGCTATAATTGGCCACAACAACATTTTTGGTATCAACGGTAATAAAACAAGGATCGGCACCATGGCTGTCTACCTTATTTAAAAAAGTTAAAGCACCTGTTGTTGCGTTGTATTTAAAAGCGCTTACTGTGCTGGTGGCTCCGGTTTCATTAACTACATAAACAAATTTCTGATCTGGAGAAACAGCCAGATAACTTGGGTTGGCTGTATTTTTTGTGATGCTTTTTACCGTTGAAGCTGCAGTTGAAGTATTAAAGTTGTAAGTATAGATTCCTTCGCTTTTTCCAGGTGCGGTATAGGTGCCAACAATAAGGTTGTAATTGGTTTTTTGCGCAAATGTTAGCGTTGATAGTATAGAAAGTATAAATACTGAACTAATTTTTTTCATGGAAAAAGATATTGATTTTAACAAATATGGGGAATTAAAATGTAATTAGCCACGGAGGCACGGAAGAGCACGGAAATTAATTTCCATTTGATAAACCGTCTTCGTCGTTCTTAATTTACTTTGGAATCGTAAAATGTAATTTGCAATTGAGGTGCAATAATGTTGGGCTATCTTCAAATTGAACTATATTACCATTGATGGATTCCTAAGAACGGTCGTCTTTCCCGCGCAGGCGGGAATCTTAATGCAGCCTATAAACCTGCCAAGGCATTACGATTATTCATAGGCTTTCTTCTCTTAGAAGGCATTCATGAGCACTGCGTGGTTCCCAATCAAGTTGGGAATGGCGATACATCGTGCGCTGTCATATCCACTCCAATTGTTTTTCTGAAAAAATTGATTGCTCAGGATAACATCTTTTTTTAAAGCAACAAAAAAAGGCAACCATTGGTTGCCTTTTACATATTATTTTATCAGATGTTTAATCTGGATCAATTCATGATCTTCGAGATAACGCCATCTACCACGAGGTAGATCTTTCTTAGTTAGATTACCATATACTACACGGTCTAATTTTTCTACATTGTAGCCCAGGTGTTCGAAAATACGGCGAACAATTCTGTTTTTACCGCTATGGATCTGGATGCCGATTTCTTTTTTGGTTCCACCAGCAACGTAAGAGATGTTATCCGGTTTAATCAATCCGTCTTCGAGCTCTAAACCAAAAGCAATTTTGTTTAAATCGCCTTGTGATAAAGCTTTATCCAGCTCAATATTGTAAATTTTGGTGATACCGTTTTTAGGATGCGATAATTTATCTGCTAAATCACCATCGTTTGTCATCAACAATAAACCTGTTGTATTACGGTCTAAACGGCCAACTGGGTAAATACGCTCACGGCTCGCTTTGTCAACCAATTGCATTACCGTACGGCGTTCTTGTGGATCGTCTGTAGTGGTGATGTAATCTTTTGGTTTGTTTAATAAAACGTAAACTTTTTTCTCGCGTTTCAATAGTTCGCCGTTATAACGTACTAAATCTTTCGCTGGATCAACTTTATGCCCTAATTCGGTAACGGCTTCTCCGTTTACGGTAATAATGCCGGCAGCAATTAGCTCATCAGCTTTACGGCGAGAGCAGATACCTGCATTTGAAATATATCTGTTAAGGCGAATTAAGCCTTTTTCTTCATTTGTTTTGCGGCCCTGGGCAATTACAGTGCGCTCTGGGCGGTTAAACTCTGTATCTCTTGGCTGCGCATCCTCGCGTTTTCTAAACGGACGGGTATCGCCTTCTCTCGGCTCTCTAGGTTTTACATCTCTTGAACTTCCAGCACTTGGCTTGAAATCATCAGATTTGCCTCTTGATTTGTAATCTTTATAGCCACCTTCTCTCGGTTTGAAATCTCTTGGTCCACCATCTTTCGACTTAAAATCACGGTCTCCAGTTCTTTGTTTGTAATCTCTTGATCCGCCTTCTCTAGGTTTAAAGTCGCGGTCGCCAGTTCTCGGTTTAAAATCTTTCGAATCTCCATCCTTAGATTTGAAATCGCGTTCTCCTGTTCTTGGCTTATAATCTCTTGCACCACCTTCTCTTGGTTTAAAATCTCTGTCTCCTGTTCTCGGCTTGTAGTCCCTTGATCCTCCCTCTCTCGATTTGAAATCACGGTCTCCAGTTCTTGGTTTGTAATCTCTCGATCCACCTTCTCTTGGCTTGAAACTGCGGTCTTCTGATTTTGAGTTGTTATCTTTTGATTTAAACTCGCGGTCTCCAAATTTGAAACCTGTTGATTCTCCATCTTTCGATTTAAAATTACGGTCTCCTGTTCTTGGCCTGAAGTCTTTTTTGTCTCCAAAAGATTTTGATTTGAAATCTTTACCCTCTGAGCTTCTAGGTTTGAAGCCGTCTTTAGAATCGGATGATTTTTTGAATTTGCTGTCTTTGTCGTCTGATCTTCTTCTGTCAGACCCGGCCGAACTACTTCTGCCTTCTGTTTTCCGACTGCCTGGTTTGGACTTGTCATCTCGACTGTTCCTGTTGTTTTTATTTATCATGATACGCTTTTAACCACATTAAAAATGCGGGTTGCAAATTTATGAAAAATTGATGAACATAACAATTTTAAGAGCGGAAAAATTAGATAAAAAAATAGCCTCTAAAATAGAAAAAATTGGCTGAAAATCAAAATTTAAAATCCACGTTTAAAGCGCTTTAGGGGCTGATTTTTGGGGTTAATTCTGTAACTATTTGATAATGTGCTTATTATTTTTTACCTTTGCCAACGTTTTTATATAAGTTCACCAAAAAAAGGAGGAAAATGTTAAAGAAACACATCGTACCATTTGCGGTAGTGGCAACACTATTTATCTTGGCAAAAGTGTTCGCTTACCAAATGCCCTTAGCACAAAAAAGTCTTTTAAAAGAAGAAAAATTAAACACTACAATACCCAAATCTGATAGCCTGGAAGTTGAAAGCGCGGAAAAGCCGCTATCTTTAATGGCACAGTTAAATTTTGCAGAAGAAACCCTGCCGTTAGGCGATAAAAAGGTAGAACGCAAAATGAAAAAAATCCTTGCAGCACACACTTACGGAAATACCCAAACCAATAAATTGCATGCAAAAGCAGCAAAATGGTTTCCGGTAATTGAGCCTATTCTTGCTGCCTACGGAATTCCCAACGATTTTAAGTATTTGGCCCTGGTCGAATCTGGAATGGCGGAAGGAGTTTCTCCAAAAGGTGCAGCCGGAATCTGGCAGTTTATGCCTGGCACAGCCCGTACCTATGGATTAAGAGTAAACGGAAATGTTGATGAACGCTATAATCTGCGTAAATCGACTATTGCTGCCTGCAAATACATTAAAGAAATGTATAAAGGTTTAGAAAGCTGGACATTGGTAGCTGCGGCTTACAATGTTGGCGACGGACGCCTGCGCAAGCAGATCAATAATCAAAATCAAGATAATTACTACAAAATGAAGCTGAACCGCGAAACCGGAGGCTATGTTTATAAAGTGATTTCTATGAAACAGATTATGGAGCACCCGAAACGTTACGGTTACGAAAAACCGAGAGTATTATTGGCTTACAACGCTGAATAATATAATAATTAAGATAAAGACAAGCATTTGGTAAGGCGTCCCGGTTTTAAATCGGGACGCTTTTTTTTGAAGGTGATTGCACAGATTGTTGGATTACACAGATTTATTTTTCCTAATCACTCTTCCCTTCGCCACGGAGGCACAGATTAACACGGAACAGTTTTGCCATATAAAAAATAGAAGATCATTTAAGCGCATAGATATTAAACGATTATTTTAAAAACACAAACCCATCCAAGGGTGTTTTCCCTAAACCCTAAACCCTAAACCCTAAACCCTAAACCCTAAACCCTAAACCCTAAACCCTAATCCCTAAACCCTAAACCCTAAACCTTTTTTCTTTCTGCTAACTAATGACCAATGAACGATTGAACTAATAAATCAATTCCTTTTCTTTGTATATGTTCAAACTGCGGATCAATAAAATCATAAATCAACCTGGTGATAACATTACTTTTCAATTTGAGGAAGTAGATCAACCATATCCAAAGTATTTAGCTGGCCAGTTTATTTCGTTGGTTTTTCAGGGGAAACATAAGGAGATAAGAAGATCGTATTCTTTTAATAGCTCACCAGACGTGGATGAGCCTTTGGCCATTACAGTAAAAAGGGTAGAGAATGGAGAGATTTCGAGATTTTTACATCATAAAACTTCGGTAAATGATATTCTCTTAGCGCAAGAGCCTCAAGGAATGTTCAGCTATTTGCCAGAAGAAAACTTGGAACGTGATCTTTTTCTGTTCGCTGCAGGAGTGGGGATTACTCCATTATTCTCGATTTTGAAAACGGCCTTGGTGCGTGAGAAAAAATCGTTGGTTACACTGGTATACAGTAACCGATCAATGGAGGATGCATTATTTTATGATGAGCTGAACGAATGGCAAAAGAAATATCCGGATAGATTAAAGATTGTTTGGGTTTTTAGCAATAGCAAAAACCTAATGACGGCGCGCCTAAACAAATTCTATATCGAAAAGCTACTCAAAGAACATTTGCATTTTGATCGGAATGATGCGTTGTTTTACAGCTGTGGCCCGATAGTTTATATGGATTTATGCCGGATCACCTTGCTGGGTATGGGTTTCGATATCAAACAGATTAAAAGAGAAACCTTTGTTTTGCCAGAAGATGAAGTGGATGAGGATGATGGTTCGGCAGAAAAGGTTGTCGATAAAAGCACTTATTCGGTAATTTTAAATTTTAGAGGAGAAATTTATAACCTCGAAGTGCCTTGGCCAAAAAGAATTTTAGATGTTGCGTTGGAAAATAAAATCAAACTCCCTTATAGTTGCCGTGGGGGCGTATGCAGTACTTGCGTAGCCAATTGTACCAAAGGCGGTGTAAGAATGGATTATAATGAAGTGCTTACCGATGATGAACTGGAAAGAGGTAGGGTTTTGGTGTGCACTGGACACCCGACAGAGAATGGAACAACGATAGAGTGGTAGGTTAGTTCATTAGTCATTGGTCCATTGGTTAGCATGGTGCTAACAATTGCATCGTCATTTCGAGCGGAGAGCAGCGGAGTCGAGAGATCTTTTAAAGATGTTTATTGGGTTGCATTGGGTAAGGAGCTTAAAATTTTAAAAGTTCTCTAAAAATACAAAACCGTTATCTCATTATCAGCGTTTATCTGGTATGGTAAATTTTTAATCTGTCTCCGCTGTTTGCCTTTGTTTTCCTACTAATAGAAGTCGACATTATAACAATTAGTCGGCGGAGATCAACTTATCCAATATCTATTCAATAAATATCTTTATCTCCTTTATTTGCATAAACGTAAAACAGATGCCCTATTATGGGTGTTGTTTGTAGCATGTGATTTTTATAAAAATGAATGCTGATATTATGACAATTAATCCTTAATCAAGATTGCATTAGACTTTCATTTTGATAAAATTTTTAGCATTTTTGCGGATTGAAATTTTGTCTTTTTAAAGGCTCAATTTTGCCTCCAACTTTTAATAAAATATGAGCAATAAATCTATCGACCTCGGCGAGCAAAAAGATGTAGAAGTATATGGTGCGAGGGTACATAATTTAAAGAATATAGATGTCAGTTTTCCACGCAACCAACTTGTTGTAATAACAGGGTTAAGCGGAAGCGGTAAATCTTCGTTGGCTTTTGATACTATTTACGCGGAAGGACAGCGCCGCTATATGGAAACATTTAGTGCCTATAGCCGCCAGTTTATGGGCGGGATGGAGCGTCCTGATGTAGATAAGGTTTCGGGCTTGAGCCCGGTTATTGCCATTGAGCAAAAAACCACCAGCAAAAACCCGCGCTCTACTGTAGGTACCATTACTGAGATTTACGATTTTATGCGTTTGCTTTATGCACGTGTTGCCGATGCCTATTCGTACAATACCGGTGAGAAGATGGAGCGCATGAGTGAAGACCAGATCCTGCAGAATATCTTTAATAAATTTGATGGTGTTGCAGTGAATATTCTTGCACCCGTTGTTAAAGGTAGAAAGGGGCACTACCGAGAGCTTTTTGAGCAGATTCGTAAACAAGGATATGTAAAGGTTCGTGTGGATGGAGAAATAAAGGATATTTCTGCTAAGATGCAGGTAGACCGTTATAAAATTCACGATATCGAAGTTGTGATTGACCGTTTGATCATTGATGTAAAAGATAAAAAACGCCTGCTAGATTCGTTGCAGATTGCGATGAAAATGGGTAAAGGCGTGATCAAAATCAGCGATAAAGATAATAACGTTGCGCATTTCAGTAAGTTTTTAATGTGCCCAACAACAGGTATTTCTTACGATGAACCTCAACCGAACAGTTTTTCATTCAACTCACCATATGGTGCCTGCGAACGTTGCGATGGTTTAGGTTATATCTTCGTGGTGGATAAAGAATCGGTGATTCCAAACCCAAAGCTGAGTATTTTAAATGGTGGTTTGGCCCCATTAGGCGAATATCGTGATATCTGGATGTTCCAGGTATTAAAAGCATTAGCCAAAAAATATAGTTTCTCACTTTCAACCCCCATCGAAAAGTTAAGCGATGAAGTAATAAACATCATCTTAAACGGTACGCACGATCTGATCAAGGTTGAGGTCGAATACAATAAATGGAACGTTCAAAATTATAATATCACTTTTGATGGTATTATTAAAATGCTCGAAGAGCAGAACGAAAAGAGAAGTGAATCTGCATCAGATGATATGGACGAATTCAGGAAACTGAAAACCTGTCCGGAGTGCCATGGTGCCCGTTTGAAGAAAGAAAGTCTACATTTTAAAGTTGATGGCAAAAATATTTTCGAACTGTCATCAATGGATATTTTTAACCTGAACATCTGGTTCGAAAAAGTAGATGAACGCCTCAGTGACCGCCAGAATATTATTGCAAAGGAAATTTTAAAAGAGATTAAAGCCAGGATCGGTTTCTTAACAGATGTTGGTTTAACCTATTTAACGCTAGATAGAACAGCCCGCACACTTTCTGGTGGTGAGGCACAACGGATTCGTTTGGCTACGCAGATCGGTTCGCAGTTGATGAATGTAATGTACATCCTTGATGAGCCAAGTATCGGTTTGCATCAACGTGATAACGAACGTTTGATCAATGCGCTTAAAAATCTCCGTGATCTTGGAAATACCGTTTTGGTGGTAGAACACGATAAGGATATGATTCTGGAGGCCGATTGGGTAATTGATGTTGGTCCTGGAGCGGGTATCCACGGCGGAACGGTAGTTGCAGAAGGAACTGCCGCACAAATCCTGAAGTCGAATACCTTAACTGCTGATTACCTGAACGGCAAAAAGAAAATTGAAACGCCAAAAGTACGCAGAAAAGGCAATGGGCATAAATTGTCTATCATAAAAGCTACCGGGCATAATTTAAAAGAAGTTTCAGTAGATTTTCCTTTGGGTAAATTTATTGCTGTAACCGGAGTTTCGGGCAGTGGTAAATCGAGTTTGATTACCGAGACGCTATATCCGATTTTAAATCATCATTTCTTTAGGGCGAAAAAACAACCTTTGCCTTATGAGAAAATTAACGGATTGAAAGAAATTGATAAGGTGATTGAAATCGATCAGGCACCTATCGGCAGAACACCTCGTTCTAACCCATCTACTTATACCGGCGTTTTCTCCGATATCAGAAATTTGTTTGTACAGCTGCCTGAAGCAAAAATCCGTGGTTACAAACCTGGCCGTTTCTCTTTTAATGTAAAAGGTGGCCGTTGCGAAACCTGTCAGGGTGCTGGTTTAAAGGTGATTGAAATGAATTTCTTGCCAGATGTACAGGTGCCTTGTGAAGAATGCGGAGGGAAAAGATATAACAGGGAAACCTTAGAAGTTCGTTTCCGGGGAAAATCGATCAGTGATGTGCTGGATATGAGTATCGAAGATGCCTGTAACTTCTTCGAAAATATTCCCATCATCTATAGGAAGATCAAAACATTGAAAGATGTTGGTTTAGGTTATATCACCTTGGGGCAGTCATCGGTTACTTTATCAGGTGGCGAGGCGCAGCGGGTTAAACTGGCTACAGAGCTTTCTAAAAAAGATACCGGAAAAACCTTCTATATTTTAGATGAGCCTACCACCGGACTCCACTTCGAAGATATTAATGTGCTTTTAGGCGTATTGCAAGAGCTGGTTGATAAAGGAAATACGATTTTGGTAATAGAACACAATTTAGATGTGGTTAAAGTTGCCGATTGGGTGATCGATTTAGGTGAAGAGGGCGGTGCTGGTGGCGGAAGGATTTTATTCGAAGGTACGCCAGAAGGTTTGATCCAGAATCCGATCAGTTTAACAGGAAAGTTTTTGAAAAAGGAAATGGCTTTGGAGGCCGAGGTTGTTCGTCTTAAGTCTGAGGTCAAAGTATCTAAGAAGAAGAAATAGTCTGAAGTTGGAGGTCAGAAAGACCGAAGTTACAGGTTTTAAGCGATCGTCACTCTGATCCGATAGCTATCGGATTTGTTTCAGGGTCTTTATGTACAAATAAATTTGTCATCCTGAGCCGGTCGAAGGACTTGCTTAAAATTTGTTGCAAAGTGTTTCGACAGGCTCAACATGACCGATTTGAAAAGAAACCGACTTTGAATGATATATTCATGATAAATAGCCTAGCCCATCATCCATTTTCCATTACCCATTTTACATTATAAACATGATTTTTACCGATACCCATACCCATTTATATTACGAGCAGGATGCTGAGAAACAAGCGCAGTTAATGGAGCGCTGTTTCGAGAACGACGTTAACCGTTTGTTTCTGCCCAATGTTGATGTAAAATCAATTGCCATGATTGATGATCTTGTGGCGAAATATCCTGCAAATTGTTTTGCAATGGCGGGTTTGCATCCCTGTGATGTTAAGGAGGATTACCTTGCTCAATTGGACGAAATTTACAATAGCATTTCTGATCGGAAAATTTATGCCATTGGTGAGATCGGGATCGATCTGTATTGGGATAAAACTACCTTGGCCATTCAGCAGGATGCTTTTCGCAAACAGATTGGTTGGGCAAAAGATTTGGGTTTGCCGATTGTGATCCATTGTCGCGAGGCTTTTGATGAGGTTTTTGAGCTATTGGAAAGTGAAAGGGACGAAAAACTTCGCGGAATATTCCATTGTTTTACAGGTAATGTAGCGCAGGCTAAACAGGCCATCGACTTAAATTTTTATTTAGGCATTGGTGGAGTAGTCACCTATAAAAAAGCTGGATTGGATCTGGTATTATCAGAGATTCCTTTGGCTAATTTAGTTTTAGAAACGGACTCGCCTTATTTGGCACCAGTTCCTTTCCGTGGGAAACCCAATGAAAGTAGTTATTTGATTTATGTTGCCCAAAAACTGGCCGATATTTATGGCGTTCCTATTGAAGAAATCGCAGATATAACCACAGAGAATTCGAAGAAAATTTTCGGGATTTAGAATTGAGTCCGAAGTCCTCAGTCTGAAGTCATTAGTCAGGTTTAAGTCGGTCGTCATTTCGACTGAAGTGCAACGTAATGGAGAAATCTGTTTCGCAGGATTCAATAATTGATTTTGAAACTACTTCATATGAATTCAGTTGTTAATTTGGTAATTATTTACTGTTTAAATTATTTAATTGGTAATTAAGATGCTATTATAGCTCTTTTTGTTGCTAATTTAAAAATATCGTCCGATCATTTGTAAATTTTTAGTTTCTTTGCGGTGAGCAACCTTCACCCAACCAAATGACCAAAATACTTATAATTTATACCGGTGGTACCATCGGTATGGTTAACGATCCTACAAATGGGATGTTAATTCCATTTGATTTTCAGCAGATAAAAGAAAACGTTCCTGAATTAAGCCGTTTAGATTATGATTTAGATGTGCATTCCTTCAATCCGGTATTGGATTCTTCAAACATGGATCCTGAAATATGGAAAACATTAGCCGAACTGGTTTATCATAAATACGATCAGTACGATGGTTTTGTCATCCTACATGGATCTGATACTATGGCCTTCACCGCATCGGCATTGAGTTTTATGCTCGAAAACCTGAATAAGCCTGTTGTTTTAACCGGTTCGCAACTGCCTATTGGCGAAATCAGGACTGACGCCAAAGAGAATTTAATTACCGCTCTAGAGATTGCAGCGACCAAAGAAGATGGAAAAGCACTTTTTCCAGAGGTTTGTATATATTTTGATGCACAATTATTTAGGGGCAACCGTTCTATAAAATATAACAGCGAAAAGTTTGAAGCTTTCCGTTCACCAAATTACCCGATACTTGCAGAAGCAGGTGTTCACTTGCAATTTCACAGAAACTATATCCTAAAAGCTACTGAAGGAGGATTAAAATTACACACCAATTTTAATTCAAACATTGGGGTGCTGAAATTATATCCTGGTATAACACCACAGGCTGTTCAGGCAATAACAGATTCTAAGGTAGACGCCATTATTTTAGAAACTTTTGGCTCAGGCAATACCACAACCGCACAATGGTTTTTAGATAGTTTGCGTCAGGCCATTTTGAATGGAAAGATAATCATCGATATCTCTCAGTGTAAAAAAGGATCTGTTCAACTAGGCCGTTACGAAACCAGCAGGGAACTGTTGAAAATGGGTATTTTAAGTGGCTACGATTTGACTTTTGAAGCTACGGTAACCAAATTAATGTTTGTAATGGGATTGGGCTTGTCAATAGAAGAAAGCCGCAAGCTGATGGAAGAATCGCTTCGCGGAGAGTTGACTAAGGATTAATATTAATTAGAGATCATATTATAATGCAGTGTTGTCATCCTGAGCCTGTTGAAGGCCTTGTTTAAATTTCTTGAAGCGTTTCGACATGCTCAACGTGATAAATTTGATAAAAATAACTTAATGGCTTCTATCCTTACAGTGGGTTTTGCGTTAGGGATTGTAAGGGTTCAGTACCGATTCTTCATCAGTACCGGAGCAAAGCGCAGCCCTGAAAAAGCCCGACCCTTTCCCGATTCATCGGGATTAGGGTAACGCCCAAATCAATCGTAGTTGACAATTTTCAGTTAGCAGTTTTGTATTACAATAAGTAAAACTTCTGCAATTATGACCGACATCATTTCGGTTATAAGTATTTAGCGCTATTTTTGCTAGTAAAGAGGTATAAGGTATAGGGTTTAAGGCGTAAGGTTATGTCTTGATACTTGATACACAACACTCGATACTTATTAAACATGAAAATAGAACAAATATATACAGGTTGCCTGGCAGAAGCCGCTTATTACATCGAAAGTAATGGCGAAGCTGCAATTATTGATCCGCTACGAGAAGTTGGAACGTATTTAAAGAAAGCTGAAAAAGCAGGAGCCACCATTAAATATATTTTTGAAACGCATTTTCATGCCGATTTTGTTTCCGGACATGTAGACCTGGCAGAGAAATCTGGTGCCGAAATTATCTATGGACCAACTGCTAAAACCGAGTTTAAATCGCACATTGCTAAAGATGGCGAGCAGTTTAAAATTGGAAATATAACCATTACCGCTTTACATACTCCCGGGCATACTTTAGAATCGACTACTTATCTGCTAAGCAATGAAGATGGAAAAGATTACTGCATTTTTAGTGGCGATACCTTATTTATTGGCGATGTTGGTCGACCTGATTTAGCGCAGAAGGGCCATTTAACCATGGAAGATTTAGCGGGAATGCTTTACGATTCGTTAAATGAAAAAATAAAGCCTTTAGCTGATGACGTAATTGTTTACCCGGCACATGGTGCAGGTTCTGCCTGTGGCAAAAGTATGAGTAAAGAAACTTTCGATACTTTAGGGCATCAAAAAGAAGTAAACTACGCTTTAAAAGCCGAAACAAAAGAACAGTTTATTGCCGAAGTAACAGATGGCATTTTGCCACCACCACAATATTTTGCTAAAAATGCTGCCATTAATAAAGGTGGTGTGGAAAGTATAGATGAGGTTTACGAGAAAGGATTAAACGCTTTAACGCCGCAAGCTTTTGAAGATACTGCAAACCAAACAGGGGCAATTATGCTCGATACCCGCGATCCACAGGTTTTTGCAAAAGGTTTTATTCCAAATTCGATCAATATTGGCCTTAATGGGCAGTTTGCACCCTGGGTTGGCGCTTTGATTACCGATTTACAGCAACCAATTTTACTGATTACCGATCAAGGTAAGGAAGAAGAAACCATTACCCGCTTAACCCGCGTAGGATACGATAGCACCATAGGCTATTTAGATGGTGGTTTCGAAAGATGGACAGATGCTGGCAAGGAAATCGATACGATTGAATCAATCTCTGCCGAGGCATTTGAAACCGCTAGTCTTAACGGAGAAATTACAGCCCTTGATGTACGTAAACCAGGCGAATATGAATCAGAACATCTGGAATTTACGTTGAGCCGTCCGTTAGATTTTATTAACGACTGGACTGGCGAAATCAATCCAAAAGCTACCTATTACATTCACTGTGCAGGTGGCTACCGATCGATGATTGCCGCTTCCATCTTAAAATCGCGTGGGGTAGAAAATGTGATCGATGTTGCAGGCGGTTATGGCGCAATTAAAAATACAAGTTTAAAAAGAACCGATTTCGCCTGCCCAAGCAAAGCAATGAAAGTTTAATAAAAAGCAATTGTCACATTGAGCTTGTCGAAATGCAATTAAGGTTCTTCGACAGGCTCAGAATGACAATCTAAGATATAATCATTTGGCAAATCAAAATCATTACGACGTATTAATTATCGGTGCTGGTCCGATAGGGATGGCTTGTGCAATTGAAGCCCAAAAAGCAAATCTAAGCTATGTAATTGTAGAGAAAGGTGCTTTGGTGAACAGTTTGTTCAATTATCCGGTATTTATGACCTTCTTTTCTACTTCTCAAAAGTTAGAAATTGGAGGAGTTCCCTTCGTAACCATCAGTCCGAAACCTAACCGAAATGAAGCGGTTGAATATTACCGCCGTGTGGCCGAAAAATTTGATTTAAATATCCATCTTTTTGAAAGCGTAAAACAGGTTGTTAAAAATGATCATGATGTTTTCGAAATCAATACCACTAAAACCAATTATACGGCCAATAGTGTAATTGTGGCTACTGGTTTTTATGATGTGCCATTGTTGATGAATGTTCCAGGAGAGGATTTACCAAAAGTAACGCATTATTATAAAGACCCGCATTTATATGCATTTCAAAATGTGGTAGTGGTTGGCGCCAATAACTCGGGCGTAGATGCTGCTTTAGAAACGTATCGGAAAGGTGCAAACGTAACCATGGTTGTTCGTAGTAACGATCTTGGTCCCCATGTTAAATATTGGGTACGTCCGGATATCCAGAACAGGATTAAAGAGGGAGAAGTTAAAGCACTTTTCAATTCTGAACTTTTTGAAATAAGAGAAGGTGAAGTCGATATCAAAACACCCGAAGGAATAAAAACCATCCCGAACGATTTCGTAATTGCAATGACTGGCTACCAACCGGATTTTGGGATGCTCAGGAAATTTGGAATTGATTTACCCGAAACACTTTGCCCGGTATATAACGAAGAAACCATGGAAACAAATGTAAAAGGTTTGTATTTGGCGGGTGTAGTTTGCGGCGGATTGGATACGCACAAACTTTTTATCGAAAACTCGAGGGTACACGCCGAAATGATTATGAAGAATATTCTGAGTTAAATTTCTTACGAAGTTTAGACAGGGGATAAGCGATGGAATAACTTCGTAAGTCTTACACCCAAGCCAAGTTAAAACTTCTGAAGCCTTCTTCGCTCTTGTTTTTTTAGACTTCTGAAGTTAATTTGTTGATCTTGCAAAACCTTCTTTTACTGATAACCTGCTAATCCAGATTAAAGATTTATTCGGGTTAAATTCTATTTTATCTAATATTCCTCCACACCGTACAAACGAGCCAGCAATATCACTAGGCTTTACCGGATGCTTAAAAACAATTTTTTCAAAACACAGAATATTGATACCCCGTTTATTTGTAGCTGTGATAAAAGCACTTGTTGCCAGTTTTGGATCTGAAAACAGAACACAATTTAGTGAACCTTCTTTTTCTGTGATTGGATGAGAGGAGAAAATGATTTTCTGACCCATATACTTCATTAAGTTTTTCTCTATTTCTTTGTATGACATAGAATTTTCTGTTACCATGCCTGCTGCAGATAAAATATTAGCATATAATATAATTGCCCTAAAATTTGAAGTATCTTTTTTTGAAGAAGCCAACAGTTTTTCAGATTGATTGTAAGCATTTTTCCAATCTTCCTTTTCTAGCAAAGGAATTATTTTTTTAAAATCTTCATAACTCAAGGTTTGAGCCTTGGTACTTAAAAAGCATAGTGTTATGATGATAATTGAGAAGCATCTTTTCATTTTAGGTGATGTTATTTAGTAAGTTCAAATGGTATTTTCAATATATTTTTGATATAGTTATCAATAGCAGCCTCTACACTCGGCAAATCCTTCGAAGTAATATGCGATCCCATTACGTGATTCCCCGCGTTTGGTATGGCTTGTTTTCTTTTTAAATTATTCGGCGTACCCAGTTCATCGAACATTTTCAGCATAGCATCTACACGGACTACAGGATCTTGCTCGAGTTCATTTTTGTAATAGTAGAGCATTAAAACAGGTTGCTTTACTTTTTGGAAAGTAGACTTTACCATACTGCTCTCAATAAACTCTTCCAGCTCTACCAGAGATTCGAGTCGATAATTGGTGTACCAGTATTTTTTATATTCGTCAGTACGATCGTCTACTTTACGTTCATCGCCACCCACCACTTTTCTGGCAATCTGTAAACCCCATGGGTTATTCAAAAGCCATGCATTTTTATCGTTAATGGCTACATTTGGCGACAATAAAATTAAACTGTTAATTTCTGAATAGGTTGCCGCTAGTTTTAAAGCGACAGTTCCACCGGTAGAAGTGCCTACTAAAATTACTTTTTTGCCCAGTTTTTTGCCGATGGCATAAGCCTGTTTACTGGTTTCCCAAAGGCGATCGGCAGTGAAATATTGCATGGGCGCAAGTGTATCAATGCCATGGTCGGCCAAACGCGCTAAGTATAGATTGGCATTTAGTTCTTTTGCTAAATTTAGGTAAACGGGATTTCCTTCTGTTTTTGATGCTGAAAAACCATGGAGGTAAACAATGGCATACTCGGTTTGCTTGTGGAGAGGATCGGCCCAGATGATTTCGGCTTCGTTACCCGGTTTTATTTTATGCATCGATTCTATGCTGGCCACATAACGGTCTAAATCTTCCAGATCGGGAACCTGTGTAAGTTCTTTGTTGTAAACCGGTTTTTTGGGTTTTGGCCCCAGTAGGTAGCCTGTAACAATTAATGCCGAAAGGCCGATAAGTACTTTGTAGCGTTTTTTCATCTAGGCTCAGCTAATATTGGTTTAAATGTAAAATTTGAAATTAAATAAAGCTAATCTTTTTGAGGAATTAATTATCGTATGGAGGGGTTATTGTCTGCACTAACCCATAATGTTAAACCCAATTGCGCCAAATAGCCCCCAGCTTCAAGCATAAGGGCGAGGACTATGGGCAATCGCAGGAGCAAAAGATGTTAAAGATTAAGCTATTGCTTTTCAAATCCTTAATAATACGATTGCACATTACCTTTTTATGGGAAATTAGTTTAAGTTTGCAATCAAAATTTTTCGACTTAATGCCGGGAATCGAACAGATAAAAACACCTATTGCTGCTGATATTAAAGCGTTTGAAAAAACCTTTAAAGAATCTATGCATAGCGACGCACCGTTGCTGGATAGGATTACCCATTATATTGTAAAGCAAAAAGGCAAACAAATGCGGCCGATGTTCGTGTTTTTTGCGGCTAAACTATGCGGTGGAATTACAGAATCAACCCATCGTGGAGCTGCTTTGGTAGAGCTTTTACATACCGCTACTTTGGTGCATGATGATGTGGTCGATAATGCTTATGAGCGCCGTGGCTTTTTCTCTATCAATGCTTTATGGAAAAACAAGATCGCCGTTCTGGTTGGCGATTATCTGTTGGCTAAAGGATTATTACTTTCGGTAAACAATAACGAACACCGTTTGTTACAAATTGTATCGGAAGCGGTAAAACAAATGAGTGAAGGAGAGCTATTGCAGGTAGAAAAGGTGCGGAGGATGGATATTTCGGAAGATTTATATTTTGATGTGATCCGACAGAAAACAGCTTCTTTAATTGCTTCTTGTTGTGCTGCGGGGGCTGCTTCGGCAGGTGCTGATGATGATACGATAGAAAAAATGCGTCTGTTTGGCGAAAAAGTAGGGATTGCCTTTCAGATTAAAGACGATACCTTCGATTTCGGTACTGATGATGTAGGCAAACCTTTGGGTATTGATATTAAAGAGAAGAAAGTAACACTACCTTTAATTTATGCATTGAATAAAGCTGAAAAAACTGAACGTAAAAAAATAATTAATCTGGTGAAAAACCACCAGGACGATCCGGTTAAAATTCAGCAGATTATAGATTTCGTAAATGCCCACGAAGGTGTGTATTATGCGAACCAAAAAATGCAGGAGTACCAGAAGGAAGCATTTGATATTTTGCACAGTTTTGAGGCAGGCGAAGCGCGAACTGGTTTAGAACAACTTGTACTGTACACCACTGAACGTAAAAAATAATGGGTAACGAATTACTTTTTAGCTTAGGTTTTCTTCTTTTTATTGCATTGATTCTTGCTTTAGACCTTGGTCTTTTTAGCCGGAAAGAGCATGTGGTGAGCTTAAAACAAGCTGGGGTGATGAGTTTGATCATGGTGGCTTTGGCTATCGGTTTTTACTTTATACTGTTAACCGAAGGGCACCAGCTACATGGAATAAAGGATTTTGCACACCTGCAAGAAATTGTAATACGACACCAGCATCACATTAAACTAATTCCCAATGATTTTGAAGGAAGTTTAGCAGTATATAAACAAAACCTTGGCTTAGAATTTTTAACCGGTTATGTAATTGAGTATGCACTTTCTGTAGATAATATCTTTGTGATCGTACTCGTTTTTTCCGCCTTTGCCGTTGAAGAAAAATATTATCACCGTGTATTGTTCTGGGGTATTTTGGGTGCCATTATCATGCGTTTCATCTTCATTTTTGTTGGTGCAGCACTAATTGCAAAATTTGCCTGGATCCTCTATTTGTTTGGCGCTTTCCTTGTTTTTACTGGGGTAAAAATGTTCTTTAGCAAAGATGAAGATGATAAGATTGATCCAGAAAATCATCCGGTGGTTAAATGGGCCTCAAAAATATTTTCTATTCATCCGAAGTATGAGGGTAAAAAATTCTTCGTAAAAATTAACCATAAAACGCTGGTAACGCCTTTGTTTTTGGTGCTGCTTATTGTTGAATTTACCGATCTTTTATTCGCTGTCGATTCTATACCGGCTATTTTTGCGGTAACAAAAGATCCTTACATTGTATTTTTCTCTAATATTTTTGCCATCATGGGTTTACGTTCCATGTTCTTCCTATTGGTGAATATCATCCATAAATTCCATTATTTAAAAACCGGATTAGCCGTGTTATTGGCCTTTATCGGGATAAAAATGCTGGGACATACTTATCTGGAGAAATGGGGTTTCACTACTGAGCATTCTTTGATAGTGATTCTCAGTATCTTAGTGATGAGCATTGTGGCTTCATTGGTGTTTCCTAAGAAAAAGGCGCATGTGCAATCCTAGTTTACCATTAAAGGTTTTCCCCAAAATTATTCTGATTACCTGAGTCACCTGAGGACATTTAAGCCTTTTGTGGTGTAAAGTGCTAAGTGGCATAACTGCACTTTGCTGTGCGGCCTGGCAGATTTTCGTTGGAAAAAGCACAAAAATCTTTGCAGTTTCACCAATACTTCCATAGGTCAAGGCAGTGTTAAGCGAGTGTGGTGGCAACGAAGTTAGGAAAGAGCCTATAGACTGCCGCAATTGAGATTTTTGTAGTTTTTTACAAGAAAGGATGCAAGCCTTGATCTTTTGTTTCTTTTTTATCAAGAGAAAAGAAAGCGCCCATCGGCAGCGGTGAGCCGAGGCACGGTTGTGCATGGGGAAAAGACTGCTAATCCTTTGTCTTAGTATAAAAAATATACCTATCTGCTATTACTCAAAAGCAAAATATACGTTACAGCTAGTAATCTCTAGCTAAAATTTGTACTTTCAGCAACTAAACTACTATTCCTAATGAAATATCTTTTCGCTGCAACGCTTCTCTGTACCACTTTATTTGTAAATGCCCAGGATAAATTCGGTGATGTTTTTGCCAAAATCAATGCTGATGTACAGCAAAATTCAAAAGCTTATCAAACACTTAAATATGAAACGGAAGCTATTGGTCATCGTTTAACAGGTTCTACAAACGGCGCAAAAGCAGAGCAATATGCCTTCGATTTATTAAAATCTTACGGTTGTGAAGTGACGTTTCAGCCTTTCGAAGTAGAAAGCTGGGCAAGAAAAACAATTAATGTAGAAATTGGTGCTGATAGAAACAGTTTGACTAAAATGAAGGCTGTTACTTTAGCACATTCACCGGTTAGTGCAGACGTTACTGGTGAGATAGTAGATGCAGGAAATGGATTAGAAGCCGATTATCAGGCCAGTCCTGAGAAGTTTAAAGGTAAAATTGCACTGATTTATCTTGGTGTATTACCAGGCTCTCCGGCTGGGACAAAGTCATTACACCGCTCAGAAAAGACAGCCATTGCCACAAAATATGGCGCAATTGGGGTGATTATTATTAATACGGTAAAAGATGGGGTACTTTTAACCGGAACAGCTTCGGTAACGGGTAAATTGATCTCTATTCCTGCTATTTGTATCGGTTTAGAAGATGGTACAGCTTTAAGGGAAAAAATTAAATCGCAGCCACAGATCGCACATATCGCTATGACGAATTTTTCGGGCATGATTAAAGCGAGAAATGTAGTGGCTACTTTTAAAGGAACTGAATTTCCTAAAGATAAAATTGTTGTCGGTGGACATTTAGATAGCTGGGACTTAGCAACCGGAGCAATCGACAATGGAATTGGTTCTTTTGCTATTATGGATATGGCACGTACCTTTAAAAAACTGAATTTAAAAACTAAACGTACCGTAGAGTTTGTGCTGTTTATGGGCGAGGAGCAAGGTTTGCTGGGGTCTAAAGCATACATCGATCAGGCTAAGAAAGACAAAACATTAAGTCAGGTTAAGTTTATGCTGAACTACGACATGACCAACGATCCTAAAGGTTTTTCTACTTCAAGAGCAGAAATGAAAGAGTTGTTTACGGCCTGGGGAGCTGATATTGTAAAAATTGATACCGGTTTCAAAAATCTGTTTAATGCTGGTGCTGGTCTGCATAGCGATCATCAACCTTTTATGTTGGAGGGGATTCCTACCGGCGGTGGTTTTGGTGGTAAATTGCCAAACAATTCTGGCCCATTTTATCACTCAGATGGCGATAGTTTTAAACTGGTTGACGAGCAGGAACTCAAAAACACTGTACGTTACAGCGCTATGTTAACTTATGCTTTAGCTAATACACCGAAAATTCCTGTTGGTGTTCAGGGCGAAGAAGAATTAAGGGCTTTCTTAGAATCGCAGAACTTAAAGGAGCCTTTGAGTATTGCCGGTGAGTGGAGGTGGAAATAATTTCATAGATTTTCTTGCCTCTTTCCTTACGGGGTGATTACACTGACGTTGCCTACGGGTTGATTACACTGATTTTAGGATTACACAGATTTGGATGAGCCCATCTCATTGGTTTAGTCCGTGATCAGTAAATCGTCATTTCGACAGTAGTGTTCCAAAGGAACTCCTTCGGAGGAGAAATCTTTGCGAGACATCAGAATAGCTTTACAACTAAAACCACTTAAATGTTACACACCTGTCTTTTAGCGAGCGTGAGCAATGGATTGAAGGCTAATTCGATGTTAATGTCTTGTGATTTTTATTCCTGTAAGTGTTAAATCTGGGCTTTGTTTTTGACTATGTGGTTGTTAATCATATATTTGTTTTAGTCCCAAACAAAAAATCTGAGTAAAAATGAACAGAAAACGGAGCAAAACAACCGTAATTTTTGTAAATAAGAATCAAAATTCAAGCAAACCCATTCAAGTTCCAACAGGATACATCGTACATTGGAAAAAGTATATTTTAGGCGTTTTAGGATTATTCTTAATACTTATATCCAGCATATTTTACCTGATCCACAGTAATTCGAGTATAGAATTAGCCAAAAGTAAACTCGAACTGGCGCTTTTAAAAAGTAAAGACAAACTATCTGTTATCGATACTTCTTCCCTAAAAAAGCATTACCAATCAATCGATAAAAAACTACTTACCATTAATAAATACCTAAAAGCAAGAGGACTAAAGCCGATTTTAACAGGTAACGAAGGGGGAGAGCAAAGCGATGATATTTTATCGGCTGAAGAAATCGGCGAATTTTACGACAACTACCTGAGTAAAATTGCATATAATGTTGCCTATACGCCTATGGGTTATCCACATTTAGGTGCCATTACATCCGGGTATGGGCACCGCGAAAATCCTTTTAGTGGTGAAAATGTGGAGACACATAAAGGACTCGATATCAGGGCCAATTATGGCGACATTGTTAAATGTACAGCAAACGGCAAGGTGATTTTTGCAGGAAGGCGCGGTGGTTATGGCAATTGTATTGTAATTAAACACGGTAATGGTTTTGAAACCTACTATGGTCACCTTTCTAAAATTTTGGTAAAGGTAGATGAGGATGTTATTGCAGGCAACAATATTGGCAAAGCTGGCTCAACCGGGCGGTCAACTGGTCCTCATTTACATTATGAAGTGCATAAAAATGGTAAAGTTATAAACCCAAGATCCTTTTTAACCTTATAAAAAATATGTTCAAGAAAAACAATCAGATTAAAGACTTAAATCAACAAGAAATCTCTACACTAATTGGCCTCGGATTTACCATTACCGGCGAGCTAAAAGGGAAAGCAGTAGTGAGGATCGATGGAACTGTAATCGGGAACGTAAATGTTGAAGGCGGAGTTGTTTTAGGTGAAAAAGGGATGATTAAAGGGGATATTCAAACAGGTTCAGCCATTATTTATGGAACCGTTAACGGCAATGTGAAAGCTCAAAACCTGGAAATAAAAAAGACAGGGAGGGTTAATGGCGACATTAAAACAGAGGCCATTGAAATCGAGCTAGGTGCACAATACAATGGAAAACTCGAAATGCACCAATCGGGTAAAACTGAAGATAAAGTTGCGGTGAAAGCGTAGGCCTCATCTATTGGTTGGTGTCTCACCAACCAACATAATCCAACTCAGCATTAACCACTAATATAGCTTTCTAATTGTGAAATGGTCTGTTTTTGATCGGCAATGATAAACTTTACCACATCACCAATTGAAACCATTCCTTTTACTTCGTCGTTTTCTACAACTGGTAAATGACGGATGTGTTTATCGGTCATCAGCTCCATGCAGTAATCAATACTGTCGCTTAAATTAATAGTGATCGGGCTCGCCGTCATTGCTTCCTTAATCAAAGTGTCTTTTGATGATTTACCCTGAAGGATGATTTTCCTGGCATAATCGCGTTCCGTAAAAATGCCATGTAGCCGACCGTTCTCCATGACCAATACTGCGCTGATGTTCTTTTCTGTCATTACTTTTAAGGCATCCAAAACAGAAATATTTTCTGATACCGAGATAATTCGCGCCTGTTTGGTATCTAATAAGTGTTTTACGCTTTTCATAATTGCTAATTTGGTTATAACAATTTAAGAAATAATTAGCTGTAAATCAAAGTTTTATTTTAGGTTGTTCTCAACTTTACAAACGACGCACAGTTTTATTTGATCTAAACCTGAGAGGAACGGCAGCCTCCGTCCCTATTTTACATCGGGATTCATCGGAGCTATTGTGGATGGCAGGCCGAAGCTGAGCTAAGACTACAGGACTTGCTTTTCAAAAAATAGCCAAGACATAAAGGATTGGAACTTGTAGTGAAATAGAAGTACTATTTTACATTCTGTAAACCTGCTTGTACTTTTAATTATTTGGCTTTCACAAAGGGATGTGGTAACTTTGCATTTCATTTTAAAACAAATAATTATGTCATCAGTAGAGACTTCTTATATCCCTTACAAAGTTAAGGACATTTCACTGGCAGAATGGGGCCGTAAAGAAATCGAATTAGCCGAAGCAGAAATGCCAGGTTTAATGAGTTTACGTAAAGAATTCGGTCCAACACAACCGTTAAAAGGTGCGCGGATTGCAGGTTGTCTGCACATGACCATCCAAACGGCTGTATTAATCGAAACATTAACTGCACTGGGTGCTGAAGTTACCTGGTCATCATGCAATATTTTTTCTACTCAGGATCACGCTGCGGCTGCAATTGCTGCTGCTGGTATTCAGGTTTATGCCTGGAAAGGTTTAAACGAAGAAGAATTCGATTGGTGTATTGAGCAAACTTTACACTTCGGTCCGGAGCAACAACCATTAAACATGATTTTGGATGATGGTGGCGATTTAACCAATATGGTTTTTGACAAATATCCTGAGCTAATTGCAGCTATTAAAGGTTTATCAGAAGAAACTACAACTGGTGTTCACCGTTTGTACGAAAGAATGAAAAACGGAACATTGCACTTACCTGCAATTAACGTTAACGATTCGGTTACTAAATCTAAATTCGATAACAAATACGGATGTCGTGAGTCATTGGTTGATGCGATCCGTCGTGCAACTGATGTAATGATGGCTGGTAAAGTTGCTGTTGTTTGTGGTTATGGCGATGTGGGTAAAGGTTCTGCAGAATCGTTAAGCTCACAAGGTGTACGTGTTATTGTTACCGAAATTGATCCGATCTGTGCTTTGCAGGCTGCAATGGAAGGTTACGAAGTTAAAAAATTAGCTACTGCAATTAAAGAAGCTGATATCGTAGTAACCACTACAGGTAATTGTGATATCGTTCGCGAGCAACACTTCAGAGCATTAAAAGACAAAGCAATTGTTTGTAACATCGGTCACTTCGATAACGAAATCGACATGGCTTGGTTAAACGGCAATTATGGCGATACTAAAGTGGAGATTAAACCACAGGTTGATAAATACACTATTGATGGTAAAGATGTAATCATCCTGGCCGAAGGTCGTTTGGTTAACTTAGGCTGTGCAACTGGTCACCCAAGTTTTGTAATGAGTAACTCATTTACCAACCAAACTTTAGCTCAATTAGAGCTTTGGACCAACACTGCCGCTTACGAAAACAAAGTTTATACTTTGCCTAAGCATTTAGACGAAAAAGTTGCCCGTTTACACTTAGAAAAAATCGGTGTAGAATTAGATGTTTTGGATCAACACCAGGCTGATTATATCGGTGTACCGGTAGAAGGTCCGTTCAAAGCAGATACATACAGATACTAGTTCAGTTTACAGTTTTCAGTTCGCAGTAACTGAATATCAAAGGGATGTGCAAATTGCATATCCCTTTTTTTATCCCCCTTTCCAAGAGGAGGGTGCCCGTAAGGGGGACTAAAATCTAGGCGAGTCTCCTGTTTTTGAAAAAGTTGGTTCCTGTTCTCTTCGGAGGTTTCAGTCCTGCTGTACACTCCAATCTTTTTGTTGTTCTTCGACTACGCTCAGAATGACAACAAAAAGTATTTCCGTTTCCATCAGGTTTATTTTACTGCAGATTGTGGTTCTTTTATTTTTGAAAACTTAAATTTGAAAAAATAAATCTAAATGAAATACTTACTCTCCATATTAATTTTATTATTGGGTTTTACCGGAACTGCGCAGGTTACAACTAAAATAGAAAGTGATCTTCTTTTTGGAAAGGATTGTTTTTACATGCAAAGCTTGCCGGGAGGGGCTAAGATTACGGGCGTATTATTTTTAGTGCCGGGGTTTTTGGAATCTCCAACTGCGGTTACCGCTCAATCATCCATCGTGCAGGAGGCAAACAAAAAGGGATTAGCCGTTGTAATGGTTAATCTTACACCCAATAATGAAAGTTTTCCCATTGATAAAAAAAGCTTGAATACGTTAGGTAAAATGATTAATGAGTTTTATCATAAAAATAAACTTCAACCAGCATTAGCGCTTTATCTTGGTGGTTTTTCTATTGGTGGTACAACAGCCTTAAAGTTTTATGCAGAAAAAAATAAAGAACTAAAAATAAGCAAGGTTTTCGCTATCGACCCTCCTTTGGATATGGTTAGGTTAAGAAAATCATTATCAAAAGGAAGAGAAAAAGGTTTTGTGGTTAAATTAGATACATTGAATACTGACCATCGGCCGCAGGAACAAAGTTTAAAAGAATTATCGGTTTATAATCCAGATTATACAGAACAGAACATGTTGCCAGATTATCATTCAACTGCTTTAAGGATTTATAGCGAACCGGATATTTTATGGTGGATAAACAATAGGAACATGGATTTGTCGGATATGAACGTAACAGATTGTGCGGGTTACATCAATAAATTAAAGCAAAAATCGCAAGATAATAAAGTAGAACTCGTTTTGACTAAAGATAGAGGATTAAGAAATAATACACAAAAACACCCCCATTCATGGAGTATAGCGGAACCAGTGGATTTAATCACTTGGTTATTGGCAAAGTAAAGTTAATATTGAATTAAGAAAGTAAATTATTATGAAAACAACTATTATAGCATTATGCATTGGTTTTTTGGGTTTTGTAGCAAAAGCTCAAAGCATGCCTCAAAAAACTGCATCAGCAAAAGTAATCACTAAACAAACGGTAGATATTGCTTGTGGCGAATGTCAGTTTAAAATGAAAGGTAAAGATTGCGAGTTAGCAGTGAAAATAGATGGTAAATCTTATTTTGTTGATGGAAAAGGTATTGATGATTTTGGCGATGCCCACGGCGAACATGGTTTTTGCAATGCCGTAAGCAAAGCAGAAGTTACAGGCGAAATTGTGAATAACCGTTTTAAGGCGAAAGAAATAAAGTTATTGCCAGTTAAGAAATAGTGGTTTTACCACAAAGAACGCAAAGTTTTTCGCAAAGGACACAAAGCTTTATTACAGCTATGCACTCAACCTTGCGCTCTCCGCGCCTTTTCTCTGCGCACTTTGCGGTTAAAAATAAGAGGCTATTCAAATTCCTTTTCCAGTCCCTGTCTTAAATCAAAAAGCAGCCATTGTTTGCTTTTCACATCGGCCTGTCTGGTTTTTAATAACTGGATAAAATCTTTCACACCGATTTCTTCATTCCCGTTGCCGTGGATCAATACAATACTGCCCGCATTAGGCTGTTGTCCTTTGGCCAGCCAGGCGTCACTGCCAATAGGGATTAATCCATAAGCTTCAATTTTTTCAACAACGGTCTTATCCGATACCAGGCCGGGGAAACGAAAAAATACAGATGGAGTTAGACCATTTTTGAGCATCAGTTTTTCATTCTCCAATACCTCCACATCTAAATTTGTTCCAGGTGCCAATAGAAAGTTTTCAGCTAAGGGCAACTTATTTACTTCGTGGTTGTAGGTATGGTTTACCCAGGTAATATTCAGCTCTTTTTTCTCTACCAGACTTTTCAACCAGTTCAGGTCGTCCTGATGTTTCAGCATCCATTTGCCAGAAACCGAAATTGCGAGTGGGGCAGGCTGCTCTATCTTTTTAAATTCGTCAAAAACAGATTGAAAAATAATCCTGTCTAAAGCCTTGTGCGAGGGACAAAGATCAATGGTTAAGGTAATGCCCTTTTCGTTCGGAATGGCATGATCGATCCCTGCATTTTGAAGCTGCAGATCTTTAACGGCCGCGGCTTCTATTGATTTAACATAGGCTGTGTTTTTGAAAATCGCCAATACGTTTTGAAATTGCAAACTGCTTGTGGTATAATTACTGGCCAGATCTACTTTAGTATCTAAAGTTTCTGGATTTACCAACAGTAAATATTTTTGATTATTTGCAGAAAAACTTCTAACTGCAATCAGTTTTTCATTAGCGCGGGCAGCGGTAGCAAAGTTTACCTTGTAGCGTTTGATATCATCAAAATTTTGCGCAAAAACTTTAACACCAAAAAAGCAAATGGAAAAAATAATGAGGTGCAAAGATTTAGATAACTTCATATTTCCTTATTTAAAATCTTTCTAATTTAAGCCAAATCCATTATCTTTACAAACATCGCCATGAACAAAGAAAAAGTAAAATTATGGTTTAAGCGGGTGGGGTTGGTTGGGTTTTTATTCTTCCTGATTAAAGGATTAATATGGCTCGTTGTGTTCTATTTTATTGGCAAAAACGTTACTTAAATTGGTTCATTTGTTCACTGGTCATTGGTTCATTAGTCCGAGTAAATTGCATAAAGCCACCGTCGTGCTGATTTCTCTTAATGTTCTTAATCCCTTAATGGTTAAGACGTTTTTATCATTAAGCAATTAAGAAAATTAAGCTGAATTTTTTTGTGATATCAGGCTTATATGCTCTTTGGTGACTAATGAGGTTAAATTAAGCCCCAAATGATTTAGAAATCTACCTAAATGTAAAAAGCATATTCGCGAGGAAATTCCACACAAAAACAATCACTATTGCAAAGAATTTGGCTACGTAAAAATTGGTGCCGTTTTTCCTTTGATGAAAAAGGTAAATGATAAAGGTGTTTAGTCCTAAACCAATTAAACTCACCACTAAAAACTTGCTGAATTCGGTTCCCCAATGCGTATTGGTACTTTCGAAAGTCCAAACCCGGTTAATCAGGTAATTATTGGTTACTGCAAGCGTAAAACCGATGGCATTGGCAATGTATTTGTCTATTTTGATTTTTTCCTTACATAACCAGGTGGCACCGAAATCTATTGCCATCCCGAGGAAACCGGTTAATCCAAATTTTAAGATGCGGAAGAATAAATCCATGTTAATGTATTTTAACCAAATAAAATTGCTCTAAAACCTGAGGGCGTGTTTTTGCGTTTAAAAACCTACCCGTCAGTTTAGTGGTATGAAAATATTCAAACGATTTTAGAATTTCAGCATGGTACTCACTTTTTAGTTTTGTCAATTCCTGCTCTGGAATGTATATAACCAAATCTTTTAGGTTTTTTGATTTGTCGAGATCGGCATAATTATGGAAATATTTTACTTCACCAGGGGCATAAAAATCAAAAGAAAATGCATCTATATAATTTAATACTGCAGGCTTGGCAGCAGGATAATTTTGCTTTAACCAATTACCTGCGTGCATACCCGATTGATATTTTAAAAGGGCCGGGTAGAAAAAAATGAAGAGAAATATCATTAATCCGACTGATAAAAATGCACTTCTGGCAATGATGGTTTCCAATAAAATGCCTTTAAATAGTAAGAAAGAGATGGCTAGAACAACAATCAGGATCCCGATGATTAGATACGGGTTTTCAAATCCAAAGAAAAGGGCCAAGATGGAAACTAAGGCAATAACTAAAATGAAAATAATGTTCTGTATAATGAAGAAGGTTTTTAAACCTTTGCTGCCAAGCTTCCTTAAGTACAAGGCTGTGATGATCGAAAACTGAGGAAAGATGATCAATATATAATGCGGCAACTGAAATTTAGAAAGCGAAAAGATCAGAAAAGTAACCGCTGCACTTGCCCAGATCATAATGCTTTCGGGAGCTAAAGCAATTCTATTTTTTCTTTTAAACAAATTTACTACGGCTGTATAAAACAGTACAGACCAAGGGAGAAATGCCCAAAGGGTAGTGTGTAGAAAAAAGGAAATATCCCCTTTGCCTTTAATCGGGCCGTTGTTAAAAAAACGCCCAAACTGACTGTCCCAAAAGAAAAATTTTAGACCCGAAACACCGGTCCTTTCAAAAACAATTTTTTCGGGATGCAGATCGAATTGCGTGTAAAGCGAATACAGCTCGGGGGTAATGAAAATAAAAATCAATAGAATGGCGATATACCATTTTGGTTTTAAAAGCTGACGGGACTGTTTTGTAAGCAACCAGTAGATAATGAAGCCTGCAAATACAGGAATCAATACAAAAATTCCCTTGATCAATATCGCGCAGGCCGCAAAAAATGAACCCGCTACAATGTGCCAGAAAGAATTTTGATGTGCTTTATAATAATGGTAAATAGATGCTAATGTAAAAGTGGTGATATAAATTTCGGCCCTAACATCAAATGTAGAAGTTATGATATGCAAGGCACTTAGAAAAATTACCGCACTGATCAATCCGGTTTTTTTATCGTATATATCATTGGCTAATTTATATAAATACCACGTGCCCAATAAACCGAACAGAAATGATGGTAATTTATAGGCGAAAGATGAGATTCCGAAAATTTTAAAGGATGCTGCGGAAATCCAAAAAGTGAGGTGTGGTTTATCCAACCAGTCGGCCCCACGGCCATAAAGGTTGAACCAATCTTTAAACAGAATGATGTTTTTAGACATGGAAGCATACAATGCGCCATCGGGCTCCATCACGCCGCCAAAAAGTGCTGGTATACTCGCAATTGCAAGTAAAACGATCAGGAATTTATATAGTGTTGTATCTTTTAAGTTCATTTACAAGAAGCAAATATGAGCAAAAAAAAGTCAAATTTTTTTAAGGTTTAAGATTAACAGAGGCAAAGCCTTATCTTTGCTCCATGACAAAGTTATCGGTTAATATCAATAAAATTGCTACACTTCGCAACAGTCGCGGGGGTAATAATCCTGATCTGGTTAAGGTTGCATTAGATTGCGAACGTTTCGGCGCACAGGGAATTACCGTGCATCCACGGCCTGATGAACGCCATATCCGTTACCAGGATGTTTACGATTTAAAGGCTGTTATAGCGACAGAATTCAATATTGAAGGGAATTGTAGGGAAGATAAATTTGTTGATCTGGTTTTAGCTAACAAACCTGCCCAGGTTACGCTGGTGCCTGATGCCGAAGGTCAGATTACTTCAAACCACGGCTGGGATACGGTTAAACATAAGGACTACCTGAAAGAAATGGTTGCTGTTTTCCAGAAGGAAGGCATCCGTGTTTCTATTTTTGTAGATCCGGTTGTAGAGATGGTAGAGGGCGCAGTAGAAACCGGAACAGACCGGATTGAATTATATACCGAGGCTTATGCGCATAATTATTTTGCCGATCGCGAAAAGGCAGTAGTGAGTTACATTGCTGCGGCACATCATGCCAACAAATTAGGCTTGGGAATTAATGCAGGGCATGATCTCGACTTACACAACCTACATTATTTTGCGCAGAGCATCCCAGGTTTATTAGAAGTTTCAATTGGTCATGCGCTCATTAGTGATGCGCTTTATTTAGGTTTAGAAACAACCGTTCATAAATATTTACAACAATTGGCTTAGTTTTTAACCACAAAGTACACTAAGAAGTGCACAGAGAAACAGAGCCTCTGCGTACTCGGTGAAAAACTCTTTTTCTCTGTGGTTAGATAATATAAATATGTTAAAAGGAATCCTCCTTGTCTTTTTTGGTGCCTGCAGTTTTGGTATCCTCTCTACTTTTGTTAAACTGGCTTATCACGAAGGTTATACCCTGGGTGATGTTACAGGGGCTCAGGCTTTCTTTGGTGCTGTAATTTTATGGGTGCTATTTTTCTTCCAAAGCAGAACGGCTGGCTATAAAGCAAAAACAATCATCATTAAAACCCCCTGGTGGAAAATGGTGCTGGCAGGAACATGTACTGGATTAGTGAGCGTGTTTTATTATCAATGTGTAAAACTTGTGCCAAATTCTGTAGCCATTATTTTGTTAATGCAGTTTATCTGGATGAGTATTTTAATGGAATACCTCATTTTTAAAAAGAAGCCCACAGGCTTACAACTCCTGGCAATCCTGTTGGTCTTAGCTGGTACTGTTTTGGCCAGCGGAATGGCAGAATCAAGTATTAAGAGCATGGATTTAAAAGGGATTGGTTTCGGTTTGTTGGCTGCAATTTCTTATGCTGGCTTTTTGCTGTTGAGTGGCCGGATTGGAAATGAGTATGCTCCATTGCAAAAAAGTGCCCTGATGATTACCGGTGCCTGTATATTGATCTTCATTATTTTTCCACCAATATTCTTATTTAATGGTGCTTTAAATGGTAGTTTATTAAAGTGGGGATTGATTATCTCAGTTTTCGGTACGGTTATTCCGCCATTATTTTATGCAGAAGGTGTGCCCAGGATCGGGACTGCTCTTAGTTCGATATTAAGCGCTGCAGAATTGCCTGTCGCCGTAATGATGGCGGGTTTTGTGTTACAAGAGCAGGTGTCGTTTTTAAGGTGGGTTGGCGTTGTGGTAATTTTATCGGCGATGGTTTTGCCAAATCTGAAGTATTTAAAGCGAGATTAATCTAGTTTTTGCCGCAAAGCACGCAGAGTGAAGACGCAGAGGACGCAAAGCGGGGCTTTTGAAATTTATTGTTGTAGCTTGAACGCAAACTTAGTGTTCTTAGCGCCTTTGTGGTTTAAGCCTTAAAGATTAATAAACTTTGCGTTCTTTGCGGTTAAACTAAAATTAAATATCTTTAAAAAGCATAAAGCATATACACATGAAAAAACTTACTATTTATATTTTATCCTTTATCATCGTCGGATTAACCGCATGTAAAACCAAAACTACCATCAATCAGGACGAGGCTGCTGAGGTAATTACCGATTATTTAAAAGCCAATCCCGAATATAAAACCGCCAGGTTTAATTTTGGGGAGATCAAATTCAACAGCACAAACGATATGTTCGAGCTTGGGAAATATAAATCCTTAGCGAGTAAAGGTCTGGTTTCGTTAAGCTTAAAGGAAGCAAAGAAAAAGTTCTTGTCGAAAGATAGCAGTTACGTTTATCAGATCACTTTAACCGATAAGGCAAGTCCGTTGGTGTTGAAACAGGATGGTGATAAGGCAACTGTAAAAGTTGTAGAATATGTTTTATCAGACGAAAAACCAGTCGATTTTGCACAGGTGAATTCGAGTACAGCCAAAGTTACCGTATCACTTAAAATGACCACTACTGATTTCGAACCTTTTGATAAGGACGCGAACAAAAACAGCAACTTCATTACCAAAACTTATAAATTAAAGTTGAGTAAAGATGAGGGATGGAAAGTGCAGAAGTAGGTTTGAAAGCCAAAGATAAAAGAGTAATACCTATCGCGCCCGGCAACCGCTGTTTCTTGTAGACCCCGACGTTTATAAACCCGACAGCAGCGAAAATCCTTTTTGTTGCAGCAACCTTCAGCATGAGAAGGAGTAGCAAAAAGATTGTAGCGAATGGCGGGAACAGACTTGAATTTTAGCACAGCCATTGCTTTTCAAACCTATATGTTATGCAAAAATTAATTGCGAATTTTTTTCTGAAGATAGGTTTTTAGCTTTTTAAAAAAATCTTCTTTTTTAGGTCTTTCTTTACCGCTATGCGTTAAATTGTTGTCGTAATGGTTTAGCATTTCTGCAGCATAGTCTTTTTGAGGTTGACTGCCCGACCTTAATGCCTCGATAAACCGAACGGCATTGTGATTTAAGGTGCTGTTAAATGAAACGGCATAATACTCACTTCGTTCCGATGGGTTTTTATTTTTATTATTCTCTTCCTCGCCGTTTTCTGCAAAGTAATCGGCATGCAGAATAAGCGGGTTTAGTTTTTTCAGTCTCTTAGTACCTTTGCGCTCATTCCTCCATGGATGTTCTTTTTTATAGAGCTGGGCAAGCAGAAAATCTTTTTTCCAAAGGGTAATCTGGTGCGACATTAGATAATTTGACGCCTCATTATCGATCTCCGCAATGTTAAATCCTTCAATAAAATTAGCGGTTTCTTTAGTTTTGTAAACACCAGAACTATGGAGTTTAACCTGCTGCCAACCGTTTTCGATTGCCTGTTCGAAAAGTGCTGTAAAGAACTTAGGATTTACGGGTTTGCTTAACCACATATCTTCCTGGAAGTAGAGTACATATTCTTCGTCTATATTGCTTAACAGCGTTACCAGGCGATCGGCCCATTCGCCTTTGCCCGATTTGATGTTGGTGAAACCATTCACATCAGCGTTTTTTATTTCTGTAGCGAAATAATAGTTGCATGGTATTTTAAAATCCCAGTTTTCTGAGAAAGTGTAATCAAAACCTTTATATAGAAATTCATAACTATCGCAGGCATGAACTAAAAGTGCGACGTTATTTTTGTAAGTTGACATAAAAGAACACAGGGTAAGTAGGTGCTTTTCAAATTTACGAAAATGCTTTCCCCCCTTTCCTTTGGTAGCTGATATTTTACGTTGCAGCTGCTTATTGATTCGGCTCAACAGGATGCAAAAGAATGAAGTTAACCATGGTGGCAAACTTAAATTTCGGAACAGCCATTGCTTTCCTAATAATGAGTAAATCAAATAAAAATAAACAAACGTTTGTCTTCTTGTTTGTGCATAAAATCTACCTATTTTGTCGCTTTTAACGGCAAATAATACACCTTTTTTACACTGATATATAGCAAAATACAGCTTCGTTTTTGCTACCTTTGCACGCAAATTTATTATTCATACCGCATGAGCTTAAATATCCATTACAAGGAAGATTTTCAAAATCGTCATATTGCACCAAATGAGGCAGATACAGCCGAAATGTTGCAAACTGTTGGCGTAAATTCTATTGATGAGCTGATTGAACAAACTGTTCCGACGGCAATTAGGTTAAAACAGCCATTAAATTTGCCTGCAGCAAAATCAGAAACTGAATATCTTGGTGCTTTAAAACAAACTTCATTGTTGAATAAAGTTTTTAAAAGCTTTATCGGACAAGGTTATTATGATACCATTACCCCAGGTGTAATTTTACGTAACGTATTCGAAAACCCGGGATGGTACACACAATATACGCCATATCAGGCAGAGATTGCTCAAGGCCGTTTACAGGCTTTGTTAAATTTCCAAACCATGGTTATCGATTTAACCGGAATGGAAATTGCCAATGCATCTTTATTGGATGAGGGTACTGCTGCCGCTGAAGCGATGTTTATGCAATATAGCTTGCGTAAAAATCAAGCAGCTAAAAAGTTCTTCGTTTCTGAATTGCTTTTTCCTCAAACGATCGATATTTTAAAAACACGTGCTAATCCTTACGGCATTGAACTGGTTATCGGAAGTCATCTAGATTTCGTAGCTACTGAAGATTTCTTTGGTGCAATTGTTCAGTATCCCGCAGGAAATGGTGAAGTTTTCGACTACAAAGACTTCGCATCGGCATTGCACAACCAAAATATTAAATTAACGGTAGTTGCAGATATTTTAAGCTTAACCTTATTAACGCCTCCAGGCGAGTGGGGAGCTGATGTAGTAGTAGGTACTACACAACGTTTAGGTGTACCAATGGGTTTTGGTGGGCCACACGCTGCATTTTTCGCAACTAAGGAAGAATATAAACGTAACATCCCGGGTCGTATTATTGGTGTAACCATTGATAGCCATGGCGATTACGCTTTACGTATGGCTTTGCAAACCCGCGAGCAGCACATCCGTAGAGATAAAGCAACATCAAACATCTGTACCGCTCAGGCATTATTGGCCATTATGGCCGGGTTTTATGCCGCTTATCACGGTCCGAAAGGATTAAAAGCCATTGCAGAACGTACACATGGTTTGGCCATCAGTTTAGCTTCTACGTTGAAAGGTTTAGGCTTTGAGCAGTTAAATTCTGCTTATTTCGATACCATCCGTTTCGATTTAGGCGATTTAAAAGGCGGTATCCATTCTGGATGTATCGATAACGAAATCAACTTAAATTATGTTGGTAACGTTGCAACTATTTCGTTCGATGAAACCAGTACTTTCGAAGATGTAGCTTTAATTGCTAAAATCTTTGCTAAAGTTAAAGCCATTGCAGCTGATCAGGTTGAAGTGGTAGAAAATGTAGAAACAGTTATCCCTGCTTCACTACAACGTACTTCAGCTTATTTAACACACCCGATCTTTAATCTGCACCATTCAGAACATGAAATGTTGCGTTATATCAAATCATTAGAAGCAAAAGACTTATCGCTTTGCCACTCGATGATTGCTTTGGGTAGCTGTACCATGAAATTAAATGCTACGGCAGAGATGATTCCGGTTACCTGGTCTCACTTTGGTCGCATCCACCCATTTGCACCTGCCGATCAGGTATTGGGTTACTATTCGGTTTTTAACGAACTGGATAAATGGTTAAGTGAAATTACCGGATTTGCCGCAATGAGTTTACAGCCAAATGCTGGTGCTCAGGGCGAATATGCTGGTTTAATGGTTATCCGCGCTTATCATCACGATAGAGGCGATTTCCATCGTAATGTAGCGTTAATTCCTGCTTCGGCACACGGAACAAACCCTGCTTCTGCGGCAATGGCCGATATGAAAATTGTAGTGGTTAAATCTTTAGAAAATGGTAACATCGATGTTGAAGATTTAAAAGCGAAAGCAGAATTACATAAAGACAACTTATCGTGTTTGATGGTAACTTATCCATCTACTCACGGCGTGTTCGAAGAAAGCATTATCGAAATCTGCGAAACCATTCACGCTAACGGCGGACAGGTTTACATGGATGGTGCAAACATGAATGCACAGGTTGGTTTAACAAGTCCGGCCAATATCGGTGCCGATGTTTGTCACTTAAACTTGCACAAAACCTTCTGTATCCCTCACGGTGGTGGCGGTCCTGGTATGGGCCCAATCGGTGTGGCAAAACACTTGGTTCCTTACCTTCCAGGTCATGCTGTAGTTGATATCGACAAAGGAAAATCTATTTCTGCAGTTTCATCTGCACCATGGGGTTCGGCTTCGATCCTGATTATCTCTCATGCCTATATCGCAATGATGGGTGCTGAAGGATTAACCAACGCTACTAAATATGCTATTTTAAATGCAAACTACATGAAAGCGCGTTTAGAGCAACACTATCCGGTGCTTTATTCAGGTACTCAGGGCCGTTGTGCACACGAGATGATTTTGGATTGCCGTTCGTTCAAAGCTTTCGGGATCGAAGTAACTGATATCGCAAAACGTTTAATGGATTATGGTTTCCACGCACCAACAGTTTCTTTCCCGGTTGCAGGAACTTTAATGGTTGAGCCTACAGAATCGGAGCCTAAACATGAGTTAGATCGTTTCTGTGATGCCTTAATCGCGATTAAAAACGAAATTACCGCTGTAGAAAACGGTACTTTAGATAAAACTGATAACCCATTAAAAAATGCACCTCATACGGTTTCGGTAATTACCGCTAACGAATGGGATCATGCTTATAGCCGTCAAACAGCTGCGTTTCCGCTTCCTTATGTGTTAGAACGCAAGTTCTGGCCATCTGTTGGTCGTGTTAACGATAGCCATGGTGATAGAGCATTAATCTGTGCTTGTCCGCCGATTGAGAGTTATTTAGAAGAGATCGTTCCCTAAGGTTGAGGGTAGGAAGGTAGAGGGTTTAAGGTTTTCCTTTCCATCGCCTTAATTACTCCCGATCGTCATTGCGAGGAGGAACGACGTGGCAATCTATTTAGAAAGATTTTGAGCCCAGGTCCGTGTCCTCGCGAACATATTGATCTGCAAGTTTTATAAATTCATTTTATAAGGCTTGCAGATTTTTTTTGGAAAAGAATGCCAGCTTTCCATCGGAAGCGGCAGTCCTGCCATTCGCTTCAATCTTTTTGTGGTTTCTGCTCTCGCTATCGTCATAGCAAGGAGAAACGACGAAGCAATCTTCTACTGTAAGTGCAGACAAAAAGGATTTTCGCTATTGTCAGGTTTATGAAGGATGGGACAGGGCTGTAAACCCGTTCAGCGAAAGTTTTATTTAACTAAATGGGTGCGTTATTGTGAAAACAAGGTGCGATAATATAAGTCCGAATGTATTAATATAAATCACAAGTGCCTTAATGTAATTCGCGGGTGCGTTATTATAAAAATAAGGTGCGTTATTGTAAAAAGCGGATGCATTAATATAAAAGTCAAACGCAGTAATATAAAAAGCGGGTGCCTTATTTATAATTTAAAAACCAGTTGCTTTTGATCCCATTTCATCGGCTTCTTTTTCTAAACCAGGATCGTTGTTAACTGTTATATCGGAATTTAATTGTGTTGTTGGTTTAACTCTACCTTGATTTTGCTGTACCACATGCCATGCCTCATGCGGTAAATGCGCTACTTCATTAGCAGCTAAATGAACATCAGTACCATTCGCATAGGCCAAAGCCTTTAATTGTGCAGATTTATCCGAATTTGTGTGTACTTTCACGCGATCCATTGAAATGCCCGAAAGTGCTTCAATGCCATTTTTTAAATTATCGGGCAGATTTTTCTTTGCCATGATTTAGTTGCCAATTTCAATGCCTTCTATAGATCAAGGGCTCTTCTTATTTTAATAAACCTTCAGAATTTACATTGTATCCTAAAATTTTAATCTGGTCATTTTCTGCAGTTAAAGTAACTGTTTCTTTTGCTTGAAATTTTGTCCTTTCTACAATATAATAAAGCACGTAACGCGCTGATGCATTCGAACCTCTTATCACTTTCGTTTCCCAGTGATCTAGTTTTTTGCTTTCTATTTCACCCAGCTTATTGGCAGTTCCGGTTAAATAATCATTTAATTTTTGTGCGCTGGTTACTGCTTTAAATTGATTGCTGAGAAGAGGGCTTAGATTTTTCAAATCATTTTTCTCAACAAAAGTATAAAACTGATCCGCGTACTTTCTCCGCATCTTTTTTATCCTCCTCGCGGTTTAAATAAGCGCTGTTGAAATTACAACTGCTTACAATAAGTAATAAGCTGAATAAATATAATGAAGCGTAAATTTTATTTTTCATGAGCATTTAATATTATTTTCTAAATATAGAAGATTATTTTTTCTATGAACAGTATAGGATAAAATTAAGCATGATCGGTATGTAGTAAATATTTGCATTTTTTAGGCGATGCCAAGGAAACCCTCTATCTTAAACCTTCCGCCTTCTACCTTTCTATATTCACATTAAAAAGTAAACAAATTAAACCATTGCTATATTTCTGCAGTCAATAGAATGATTTTAAATAAATCCGATTATTTTTGAGAAAACTTAACATAGGTCAATAACAAGAGATCGGGAGTTAATCTATATTTGTATCAAATTATAAAAAACCAGAAAATGAAATTAAAAATTAGCTCAATTTTTTTATTAGTGGCAGTTGTAGCATTGTCAGCTTTTAAAAACCCTACTAAACCAGTAACTTATACGGTAGATGCAGCAAAATCAACCATTACTTGGGTTGGTAAAAAAGTAACAGGTTCTCACAACGGAACTGTAGCTTTACAATCAGGTACCTTAGCCGTTAACGGTAAAAATGTAACTGGTGGTACATTTGTAATTGATATGGCTTCAATTAAAGATGCTGATGGAAGCGCTAAATTAGAAGGTCACTTAAAAGCAGACGATTTCTTCGGTACAACTAAATTCCCAACTTCAACTTTCGTAATTACTAAAGTTGCTGGTTCTGGAGCAAACGTAACGGTATCAGGTAATTTAACCATCAAAGGTATTACTAAACCATTAAGCTTCCCTGCAACTGTAACTGTTAATGCAGATGGTACAGCTTCGGCTTTAGCAGGTAAAATCGTTGTTGATAGAACTAAATATGACATCAAATACGGTTCTAAATCATTCTTCGATAGCATTGGCGACAAAGCAATCGATGATAACTTTGAATTAGCTGTTAAATTGGTAGCTAAGAAATAAACTTCACTCAACCCTCCCCTGATGGGAGGGCTTGAAATGCAAAAGCCTCGACATCTGTCGGGGCTTTTTTTGTTATTTGCCAGCTGAAGCAGGCAACAATGAAATAATTGGCGAATAAATTTAGGTAACGATTTAAGAAAAATAATAAATCGCCTTTTTAGCATCAAGTATACTAAATCCACTATAGGTCTGTTCCCCCTAAACCCTAAACCCTAAACCCTAAACCCTAAACCCTAAACCCTAAACCTATCTTATCTTAAATCCGCCTTCAACAGCATCAACAAAACCAGTTGCTGCGCTTTTGCCATGGTAGAACAAACATTCCCAGTTTTCTTCTGCTGCTCTTTTACCAAACTCCTTGCGTAATTCCATTGCCTTACGGCCATCGAAATCATATTTGGCAATAAAATTTTTAACCAGTTCTTCAGGTTCAGGTAGTACATCGCCACCAAAAAATATCTTTTGCTTGCCTTCGGTTAAAAGGAAAACCTGATGGTTGGGACAGTGCGCACCTGTAAATTCATAAGCAATGGTTTCATCCAATGCGCCATCGCCCTCTACAAACTTCAATTGTGCATTGCGTTGTACAAAATCGAAAATATCGGTGTGGTAAGAAGATGAAGTGCTGCTAAATGCCGTTTCCCATTCGCCTCGGTTAATTACATATTCAGCATCAGGGAAACTTAATTCAACCTTATCATTGCCCTGTTTATGAATCATGCCCCCAGAGTGGTCATAATGTAAGTGCGACATTAACACCTTGGTTACATCAGTAGGGTCGAAACCGGCATTGCGGATGTTTTTGTGCAAAATCAGTTCGCCATGGTCATCACTAAATCCTAAACCCGTATCAAAAAGTACGAGGTCGTTTTTCAGCTCAACCAAAAAAGGCTGAACGTTAATGAATAGCGATGCGGGTCTGTCTTTAAAATGATGTATGGCAGGGTCGAAAGGAACAAATTTCTTTGTTGCATCAACAGAATAGGTGCCTTCGAATAGGGTGTGAACTTGCAAAATGTAGATCTTTAATGTTTCTACAAAGGTAACAATCTAAACTTGAGTATTTGTTTTGGTAAAAGCTTGGATACTTCCTTTTTTTGTAAAATATGATGCTTAAATTTCAGGCATGAATCTCCGAATCTTAATTTTTCTGCTGGCTTGTAGTTTTTCGATACAGTTAAAAGCGCAACAAAAACCAAACGTAATTATTGTATTGGCTGATGATATGGGGTATGCCGATATTTCTTGTTATGGAAGTCCGCTGATCAAAACGCCGTTTTTGGATGGAATGGCTGTTAAAGGAGTAAAAGCAACCAATTTCGTTACCACCTCGCCAACCTGTACACCATCAAGGGCATCATTGCTTACGGGAAGATACTGCAGCAGGATGGATTTGCCATGGCCAATAGGTCCGGGCGATAAACGTGGCATACCTGAAGATGAGATTACCATTGCACAGATGCTTAAACAATCAGGTTATGCTACCGCTTTGGTCGGTAAATGGCATTTGGGCGATCATGGTGCATCGCTGCCAAATAAAAAGGGTTTTGATGAGTTTTACGGCCTTTTATATAGCCACGATTATAGAGCGCCTTATGTTAAAACCGATACAACGATCAAGATTTTTAGAAATACCAAACCAGAAATCTATAAACCGCACGATAGCATTTTAACGAGTTCTTACACCCGCGAATCGATCAAATTCATTAAACAAAGTGCTGCTGCTAAAAAACCGTTTTTTCTCTACCTGGCGCAAAATATGCCACATTTGCCTGTTGCTTTTGCGGCACAAAAAAGTAGAAAAACACCTTCTGCCGGTGGTGAACTTGGTGATGTAATCGAAGATATGGATGCCGGTTTGGCTGCAATCTGGAAGCAAGTGGTCGCTTCCGGACAGGCAGACAATACCATTTTTATCTTCACCAGCGATAACGGTCCGTGGATAAATGCGCCACAGCGAATGTATGAGGATGGTTTTACCAAGTTTTACCATGTTGGCTCCGCAGGAATTTTTAGAGGTTCGAAAGGGATCTCTTACGAAGGCGGCCATCGCGTTCCATTTATTGTATATTGGAAAGGGCATACCCTTAACAATAGCCAGTTAACCAAGCCCATTTCAAATCTGGATGTTTTTCCTACACTGGCTGAGTGGACCAAAAGTAAACTACCTCAAAAAGTGTATGATGGAGAATCTGTTTCTGCTTTGCTTACCACGAAAAATAACGCTAAACCTCACCGCCCGATTTATTACCACAATTATGTATTAGAAGGCGTAAAAGATGGCGATTGGAAGTTGAGGATTACCAAAAAAGACAATAAAGAACTTACCGAACTTTACAATTTATCGTGGGATCCGGCAGAACGTGTGAATTTAATTGATGATGCGAAATATGCGAGCCAAAAGGCACATCTGATCAAGCTTTATCAAGAATATCCCGGAAATTCCAAGTAAAATTTAACTTTTTGTTTTTAAAGGTTTTGTTCGTCAACCCATTAGATATTGCCTCCATCATATACAATTAAAATGTATATTTACTGTTCGGAGACAGAATAAATGGAAAAAAGATGGGTACTGGCATCAGATTGCAATGATGCTGCAATAACAAAAATAGCAGAACAACTTAATATAGATCGCTCACTTGCACAAATACTCGTACAACGGAATATTTGTGATTTCGATCAGGCTAAAGATTTCTTCAGGCCAGATCTTGACCATCTTCATGATCCTTTTTTAATGAAGGATATGGATGTTGCTATTGCCCGCATTGAAACGGCATTGGCCACCCATGAAAAAATACTGATTTATGGCGATTATGATGTAGATGGTACAACTTCGGTTGCACTGGCTTTCAGTTTCTTTTCGCAGCTCACCAAAAACATCGAATATTATATTCCCGACCGCTATCTGGAAGGTTACGGCATTTCTACCGCAGGGATTGATTATGCCAATGAAAATGGGTTTTCTTTAATTATTGCCTTAGATTGTGGAATAAAATCTATCGATAAAATTGATTACGCGAACACTTTAGGAGTAGATTTCATTATCTGCGATCACCATTTACCTGGAGATGAACTACCTCAGGCTATTGCCGTTTTAGATCCTAAACGCGCTGATTGCCCATATCCTTTTAAGGAACTGGCCGGTTGCGGTATAGGCTTTAAACTTGCACAGGCATATGCGCAAAAACATCAGCTCCCCAAAGAAACTTATCTGCAATATTTAGATTTGGTAATGGTAAGCATTGCCGCTGATATTGTTCCGGTAGTGGGAGAGAACAGGATTTTAGCTTATTACGGCTTAAAAAAATTAAATTCCAATCCATGCGAAGGTTTGCGTGCCCTGATGGAAGTTTCGGGCAAAACCGAAAACTACAGCATTACCGATGTGGTTTTTACCTTAGGTCCGCGGATTAATGCCGCCGGACGGATAGACCATGCTAAACATGCAGTTGCCATGTTGCTTTGCCAGGTAGATGGAAACGCATTAGAGCAAAGTGAACTGATCAATCTTAAAAATACTGAGCGTAAAACTTACGATCAGGACATTACCCGTGAGGCTTTGGCTTTAATTGGCGAAAGCGATATCCTCATCAACAAAAAAACGACCGTTGTATTTAACGAAAACTGGCATAAGGGGGTAATCGGGATTGTGGCCTCGCGTTTAACTGAAAAATATTATCGCCCAACAATCGTATTAACAAAATCTAACGGACAGGTAGCAGGTTCCTGCCGATCGGTAATTGGTTTCGATCTGTACGAGGCTTTAAGCGGTTGTGCCGATTTACTGGATCAATATGGCGGGCATAAATTTGCCGCAGGCTTAACCATGCAACAGCATAATGTAGATGCCTTTGCAGATAAATTTGAAGAAATTGTATCGGCCAGTATTACCGAGGAGCTGCTTACGCCGATGATCAGGATTGATGCCGAAATCGAGCTGGCACAGATAGATGGTAAATTTTATCGTGTTTTATCGCAGATGGGACCCTTCGGACCAGAAAATATGGCGCCTATATTTGTTACCCATAACGTATATCTCGCACAGCAAGCCATGGCTGTTGGCGCAAATCATTTAAAAATTAACATAAAACAACAAAATTCACCTATTTTTGAAGGCATTGCATTCGGGTTGGCAGAATTTCAAAATCTTTTACAACCAAAGGTACCGTTTTCGGTTTGTTATACGTTAGAGGAAAACGTGTGGCGTGATAAGAAACGTTTGCAATTAAATATTAAAGGAATAAAAGTTAATTAATTATAAAATAAATTCGTCATGCTGAACTTGTTTCAGCATCTAATTATAAAGATCCTGAACTAAATTCAGGATGACGGAGCAATCAATATATGATATTAAGAGCCGAAAATCTGGTTAAAAAATATAAACAGCGTACTGTTGTAAACAATGTTTCTTTTAATGTAAGCCAAGGAGAAATTGTTGGGCTTTTAGGCCCGAACGGTGCCGGAAAAACAACTTCCTTTTACATGATTGTTGGTTTAATTAAACCAAACGAAGGCCGTATCTTCTTGGAAGAAGAAGATATTACCGAAGATCCGATGTACCGCAGGGCGCAAAAAGGGATCGGTTATTTAGCCCAGGAAGCATCTGTTTTTAGAAAACTTACCGTAGAAGATAATATCCTGGCCATTTTAGAAATGAGCAAATTAACCAAGGAAGAACAGCGTGATAAACTAGAAGAACTAATCAACGAGTTTAGTTTACATAAAGTGCGTAAAAACCGTGGCGATTTATTATCAGGAGGTGAACGCCGCCGTACCGAAATAGCACGTGCCTTAGCCGCTAACCCTAATTTTATCTTATTGGATGAACCTTTTGCAGGGGTAGACCCAATTGCGGTAGAGGAAATCCAGAGTATTGTAGCCAAACTGAAACATAAAAACATAGGTATCTTAATTACCGACCACAACGTACAGGAAACACTGTCGATTACAGATAGAGCATATCTGCTTTTTGAAGGTAAGATTTTAGAACAGGGTGTTCCAGAAGTGTTGGCTGAGAACGAGATGGTAAGAAAAGTTTATCTTGGATCGAACTTTGTACTGAAACGTAAGAAATTTGATGTTTAATAACTTTACAAACAAAAGTATTTCTGCCAACAAACAAATTCTAATTTGGTATGTTGCCTAATCGCGATGTTAAAACAAACTGCTATAAAATTATTTACGCTGTATAAAAATCTGTGCTTATCTGTGAAAATCTGTGGTAAAATGAAGCTCATTAATTTTAACATTTAAAAATGGCATTTGTAAATTCAATTTTTACCTGGTTAATGAAAAAGCGGATCCACCAGATCGAGCTTTTTATGAAATATCCGTACGATGTCCAAGAAGAGTGGTTCCATAACTTGATTGATAGTGCCGAAAATACCGAATGGGGCAAACTGTACGATTATAAATCGATCTTAACTCCACAACAATATCAGGAGCGTGTTCCGATCCAAAATTACGATACCTTAAAAACCTTATATTGAGCGCATGCTTAATGGAGAACAAAATATTCTCTGGCCATCAGATATCAAGTGGTTTGCAAAATCATCGGGTACCACAAGTGATAGGAGTAAGTTTATTCCTGTTTCTCCAGAATCATTGGAAGAATGCCATTTTAAAGGCGGTAAGGACATGCTCTCTATCTATTGCAATAACCGTCCCGATAACCAGATGTTTACCGGGAAAGGTTTGGTTTTAGGTGGAAGCCATCAGGTAAATCAGTTAAACGAAGATTGTTTTTATGGCGATTTATCTGCCGTGCTGATCAAAAACCTGCCTATATGGGCCGAATATTACCGTACACCTGATATGTCTATCGCATTGATGGATAATTACGAAATTAAGATGGATAGAATGGCAGAAGCCACCATCAACGAAAATGTAACCAGTATTTCGGGTGTGCCAACATGGACTATTGTACTGGCCAAAAAGGTGCTCGAACTTACCAGAAAGCAGAATTTACTGGAAGTTTGGCCAAACCTCGAATTGTATATCCACGGTGCAGTAAACTTCGCGCCTTATCGTGAACAGTTTAAACAGCTCATCCCATCCGATGAAATGTATTATCTGGAAACTTATAATGCCTCCGAAGGATTTTTTGGTATTCAGGATCAGGATAACTCAGAAGAAATGTTGCTGATGCTGGATTATGGTATTTTTTATGAGTTTGTGCCGATGGAGAATATCTGTGAAGAAAATCCTAAAGCGTTGATGCTGGGTGAAGTAGAACTGCATAAAAATTACGCCATTGTAATTTCTACAAATGGTGGTTTATGGCGTTATATGATCGGCGATACCATTCAATTTACCTCACTTTCTCCTTACCGCATTAAAATTACCGGACGTACCAAACATTTCATTAACGCTTTTGGCGAAGAGGTGATTATTGACAATGCAGAACAGGCCTTAACCAAAGCTTGCCAGGAAACCGGTGCCGAAATTAAAGATTATACCGCCGGACCGATTTACTTTAAAGATGAAAAAGCTGGCGGGCACGAGTGGATCATAGAATTCGACAAACAACCTAACGATTTTGACAAGTTTGTAGATATTATGGACAATACATTACGTGAGGTAAATTCCGATTACGATGCCAAACGTTTTAAGGATATGGCTTTGGCCCGTCCCAAAGTGCATAATGCCCCCGAAAATACTTTCTATAATTGGTTAAAGGCAAAAGATAAACTAGGCGGACAGCATAAAGTACCGCGTTTAGCCAATGAGCGAAAATATGTTGATGATATTTTGGAGATGATGAAATCTTCTTAAATTTAATAAATCTCATTTAGGCATGTCAGTCTTAGGGATAATTTATTATATAAAAATCAATTTGAATGACAGATAGATAAAAAAGGTGAATGGGCTCGAAGTATCGTCATTTCGACCGCAGTGGAGAAATCTTTCAAAATTGATTTCAATAATTTGGTACATAGATCTCTCCATTTCGCTGTGCTACAGTCGAGATGATTGTTATGATAAAAACAAATTTTAAGCAGCTATATTATAATTATTTTTATAGCTGGTCTGATTTTTTATAACTGCAGCAACTCTTAATGCTATCTTGTTTCTAACGGCATTAATTATGCTCATGCTGTGCTTCCCTTCATTCTTTTTTCTATTGTAATATATTTTGAATTCCTGATTATGTTGAATTAGAGATAATGCACACATATGCAGCAATCTTTTAAGCTCTTTATTGGCCATCCGGTGTACCCTGGTTTTACCTTTGATACTTATACCGCTACTGTGTTCAAATGGTACAACCCCTGCATAACAGGCCAGTTCTTTTCCACTGGGCCGACCTGCAAAATTTCCAGTGCAGCCAATCAGGTATACGGCGGTAACATGTCCTATCCCAGGTATACTGAGCAATAATTTGTAGTTCTGCTTGAAATCCTGGTTTCCTGTGATAATTTTTTTGATCTGATCTTCGAGGTTCTTGATTGACTTGGCTATACCCTCAATTGCATTTTTAAGTGCTTTTTCAATCAGCTTCTGATGTTCTTTACCATTGACATTGCCAAGTTCTTTTACCGAAACGCTGATGCCAGACCTTTGTTTGAGCAGCTTTGTCCTCGCTGATATCAGATCTTTCAGGAGCATCAGCTCGGGATCTAGGGCAGCTGTCGCCTTTAGATCATCCGCTTCCTTAAATGCATAGTTGCATAAACGTATACTATCTATTTTATCATTTTTACCCCTTGCTATCCCAAAGCTCCATTTGATATGGGCTGCATTGCCAATATGGATGGGCAGATTTATGTTGCTGCAGAAAGTCCATATTAAACGGTGATAGATCCCGGTATTTTCCATGACAATCAAGGAGTCCTCATTGAATGTGGTTTTCTGCGATTTCAACCACTTCTCAAATAACTTTATCCCTGGCGCTGTGTTGTCAAACCGTGCGGTTCCTATCTCCTGTTTTACATGGTTCACAACGGCCATCAATGCAACATCGAAGTGGGGTTTGGAAACATCAATCCCGATAAAAAATTTTGTAGTGGCAATCATCCTGTTATTTTTTATGTTTGTAATGGTTACCTAATTTTTACCCCATCGATCCTAGTCCTTAATAATGGGTATTGCCCTAATTGTTATCTGGTCACTAAGGGAAAAAACGGTAGCGGATTGCATCATCTCATAGGTATAAAAACCTTGACGAACTTTAATGTGCCGCTACCGTTTTAGGTAATCTGATTTATAATGTAAGCAAAGTAAATACTTGGTATCATTAAATAAAATATCAAAACAAATCTAAAGGACGACTATTCTATTGAAACCTGTCAATTTTAGCGTGTCTAGAACCTTTTAAGGCAATTTGCAAGCTCAGTTTGACATTTTACATTATTAATTTCACTCATAATGAAAAACATCCTCATCTTTTTTACGCTTAGGATCATGAGTTATTACTGTTTAACAAAATAGATGAAAAGCTTTAGCTATAAACATGTGGCCTGGCTATTGTTTTTTGCCTATTTCTTTATGTTAATGGTGCAGATTACTTTACGATATATCCCATTGAATAGTGAAGTGTCTTTTCTGCAGATTAAACAGACTGAAGTTTCAGATTTCAAAGCTTATCTTCCCATATTTTACATCCACGTTTATAGTGCCATATTTGTACTACTGGCTGGTTTTACGCAGTTCAATCCTAAAATCTTCGCTAAATATCCTAAAATACATAAATGGTTGGGCTACCTGTATGCAGGCTTCGTATTGTTACTTGCGGCACCGTCCGGTATTTTTATCGGCTGGTTTGCAAATGGTGGATTAATGGCTAAAACCTCATTCATTATTTTAGGCGTTTTGTGGTTCTGGTTTACCTTAAAGGCGATTCTGTTTATTTTAAAAAGAAAAATAATGGCCCATAAAAAGTTTATGTACCGTAGTTTTGCTTTGGCAACCTCTGCGATAACTTTAAGACTATGGAAAGTTATTTTAGTATATTTATTTCACCCGGCACCAATGGATGTTTACCAGATCATCGCCTGGCTAGGCTGGATACCCAATTTGTTAATCGTCGAATGGCTGATCAAAAAGAAATTTATTTGACCTTAAATATATACCGATGAAAAAAATCTTATTATTCGCTCTGATTCCCTTTTTGATGCTATCATGCAGAGACACCAAAAAAACAAAAAAAGAAAAAGCAACAGGCATTGCGCAGCAGGAAATCCACAAGGAACTTTATGGCTTTTGGGTTGGTGATTTTTACACAGCAGATGAGTTGGAATACGAAGGAGATATGTCTGATGCTGTCAAAAAACTAAATATTAACATAAAAAAGATAACCAAAGATACCGTGATTGCACAAAGTGTGGTTTCTGGCAACAGCCGCCCACTATTGGGTAAAATATCAGAAGATGGCGGTAAAATTACCTTCATCCTGGATGAACCTGGTACTGATAAATACGATGGGAAATTTGAAATTACCCTTGTTGGCGACACCTTGATTGGTAAATGGAACGCTTATAAAAAAGAACTGAAATGGCCAGAAAAAGAATTTAAGTTGTTAAAAAAGGCTTTTGAATATAATGCAAGTCGTATGTTACCAGCCGAAATGGAATATGTAGATTGGAGCGATCACAAAATGATAGAAAGTTTAGATACCCTTGAAGATGGAAGTATAGATTCGTTAGGGGCCAATACTTTTTACAGAAGTGCATCCAAACAGATTTTTAAATTAAATGCTTCAACTACTGCACTTAAAGAAGAAGATGTAAAGAATTTAAGAAAGCTTGATCTGCAGATTATCAAAAACACGATTTTCGCCAGACATGGTTATGCCTTTAAAAAACAGACTTTCAGAAATTTTTTCGATCCTGTAGAATGGTATGTTCCTGTTAAAAATAATGTTGATAACGATTTAACGGCTATCGAGAACAAAAATATTAAACTATTGGATCGCTTTACCAAATATGCCGAAGACAATTATGATGCTTTTGGCCGTTAATTTGTAATACAGTTAACTATGAAATTGAATAGGGAGAAAATACTGGGTTTCTTTAAAAAATCGCAAAGCAAAGCTTCGGTAATTCTAAGCGATAAAAGCAAAGCCAGCAATACGATTAAAGATGCATTGGGAAAGGCAGTAACCAATAAGGGTGATCTGGAAGGTGTTTGGTCGAAACTGGTTTTGCTGTTTGCCGTATCAAAAGATTATGTGAACGGCGATTATACCGAAATTCCGAAAAGATCGATCATTGCAATTTTGGGTGGCTTGGTCTACTTCTTGTCTCCGATAGATGTGATCCCTGATTTTGTGCCCGTTTTAGGCTTTGTTGATGATATCTACATCTTAAACCTGGTATATAGGCAGGTGCTTAAAGATCTGGAGAAGTACAAAATATGGAAAGATGCACAGATCAAATTTATTGGCGATATAGATGGCTCAACCGCAACATAGTTTTCTCGATTGGATTGGGGAGCATCTTTTCAACTGTCCCTTTAAGGCTCATTTTGGGGTAGATTGCCCAGGCTGTGGTTTACAGCGTTCGGTTCTGGCTTTATTTCGGGGCGATTTAATCGCATCATTTAAGTTTTATCCTGCAACAATTCCACTCATTTTTGTGATTGTATTTACCATTATTCACCTTAAGGTCGATTTTAAGTTTGGGGCACAGCTGATAAAAATCGTTTTCTCAAGTGTTGCAGTAATTATTTTAATCAATTACATTTACAAAATATACACTCACCAATTGATCTAAATATAGCCATGTCAGAAGAACAGGAAACTCCTCAAGAAAATAAACCGATTGATCTTTCAAAAGATAAAAATCCAGAACCTGCACCATTTGAACCATTAGGTAATGGTCCGGTAACACCACCGCCATTTCAGCAACCGCCACCATTTGGACAGTTTGGAGGAGGAGGTTTTGGTCAGCAGAATCTGCCAAACGCTACAGCTTCGTTAGTATTGGGAATTTTAGCTATACCCGCATGTTGCTTTTATGGGATATTTGGATTGATTTTTGGCGTAATTGCTTGGATATTAGGTGCAGGTGATATGAAAAAGTATCAGCTTAATCCAAGTTTATATACTGAATCATCGTACAAAAACGCTAAAGCAGGTAAGATCTGCGGAATGATTGCGACGATTTTAAGTGCATTGATGGTGCTTATGTTTATACTTATCATTGTAGGTGTGGTTGCAAATCCACATATGTTTGAGAATTTTTTAAGAGATCTGAAATAGACTGAATTTAATTTTACCTTAAAAATATAAATCGAATGGTGCATGCCATTCGATTTTCTTATTTTTGTAGGATTGAAATTGTAAATAAAAAACGAAGATAATGTATCCAGAATATTTAGTAGAGCCAATGCGTAAGGAATTAACTAACGTAGGTTTTCAAGAATTAAAAAATGCAGAAGACGTAGATCAAGCGATTAAAGGCGAAGGAACTGTGTTGGTAGTGGTAAATTCGGTATGCGGTTGCGCAGCAGCAAATGCACGTCCGGCGGCCAGAACAGCAGCAGCCCACGAAAAACACCCTGATAAATTGGTTACTGTTTTTGCAGGAATGGAAAAAGAAGCGGTAGATCAGGCAAGAAATTACATGATGCCTTTCCCTCCATCTTCTCCGGCAATGGCGTTATTTAAAGATGGTAAATTGGTTCACATGATCGAGCGTCACCAGATTGAAGGCCGTCCGGCACAAATGATCGCTGATAACCTGATCGGTGCTTTTGAACAATACTGCTAAAGATTGATTATACAGATTGTTGGATAACACCGATAAAAGGTGATTTAAATAATAATGAAATGGTGAGTGGAAACATTCACCATTTTTGCGTTTGTGGAGTTGCTAAACTAACTGTTTTATTTTTGCCACGGAAGCACAGAAACACGGAGTATTCATCGTTATGTCATCCTGAGCGAAGTCGAAGGATCTCTATTGTACATGTTTGTTCCGTTAATCGAAAGTTCAGTTTTCATAAGCCAGAGATTCTTCACTGTGTTCAGAATGACCTAGAAGTGAAAATCTGTGTAATCAATAAAAATCCCAAAATCGGTACATTAAAAATCCTTATTCAGTAATTTCTCTAACTCCCCAAACGAAACATTCATTCTTACCCTGCCTTGTTTGGCATACGATATTTCCCCGGTTTCTTCTGATATAATTACTGCAACCGCATCGGTTGTTTCAGAAACGCCAATACCCGCTCGGTGCCTTAACCCAAACTGTGAGGGCAACTGGTCGTTATCCGTTAAAGGCAAAATACAACTGGCACTTTTAATCTTGTTTTCAGAAATAACTACAGCACCATCATGCAGCGGACTGTTTTTCTGAAAGATACTTTCCAGCAAACGTTTCGATATTTTGGCGTCAACAAGTTCACAGCTATTGGCAAAAAACTGCTCATCGTAAAATTTAACAAATACCATTAATGCACCTGTGCGCGTTTTTTTCATGCTTTTACAGGCATCGATAATTGGTTTTATACGGGTTAAATTATTCCTTTCAATTTCTTTTCTGCCAAATAAGTATCCCCACCAGGCTTTATTCTTTTGTAAAAAAGCATTTTTTCCGATCAGTAAGAGAAAACGCCTAATTTCTGGGTGAAAGATTACAATCAAGGCAATAATCCCTACACTCATAAATTTCTCTATGATGGCTGTGAGTAATTTCATATGCAAAGCATCAACAATATGATAAAATATTGCAATGATGAGCATCCCAACCAGTAGGTTGACAGCTAAGGTATTGCGGATTAGCGTATACACATAATAGATTAATAGTGCTACGAGCACGATGTCTACCACGTCGGTAATGGTGAATTTTACGAAATCAAAATCTAATCCTTTCATTAGTGGCAAGATAGCAAAACGGTTTTCAGTTTACAAGCAAGATAGGTTAACTGTTTAAAATGGTTATTTATAGAATGAATTCGTTCAGATGAATTGATAACGCTCAGCACCAAACGCTTAACCCAACATCTCTACCAAGCGCACACACTCCGCCGCCTCCCTAACATCATGTACCCTTAAAATACCTGCTCCTTTTTGTAGCGCAATCGTATTAAGTACCGAAGTTCCGTTTAAGGCCTCTGTTGCCGAAGTGCCAAGTGTTTTATAGATCATTCCTTTACGCGAGAAGCCCACTAAAATGGGAAGTTTGAAAATTTTAAAAGCTTCCATTTGGTTAAGCAGCTCATAATTATGTTCGATTGTTTTTCCAAAGCCAAAACCAGGGTCAATAATTACGTCGTGAACATGAAGTGCCTTAAGCGCCGCAACTTTTTTCGCCAGGTAATCAATTACTTCCAATAACACATTGTCGTAAACAGGGTTTTGCTGCATATTTTGAGGCGTACCTTTCATGTGCATCATCATATAAGGTACCTGGAGTTTTGCCACTGTTTCGAACATCTGTTCGTCCATATCTCCAGCGGCAATATCATTAATGATATGCGCACCGGCAGAAATCGTTTCCGCTGCTACTTTCGCCCTGAAGGTATCAATAGAAATGACTGCTTCGGGAAATGCTTTTACTAAACTTTCTACCACTGGCACCAAACGGTCAACCTCTTCACTGGTAGAAATGTCTTTAGCGCCAGGCCTTGATGAGTATCCGCCGATATCAATAAATGTAGCACCCTCATTAAGGAACTGGGCTGCTTTGGTTAAGGCTTCGTCTATTGATTTTGTGCGGCTATTGCTATAAAAAGAATCGGGGGTGATATTTAAAATACCCATCACTTTTGGGCGGCTTAAATCGATAAGCTTACCTTTAATGTTTAAGCTTTGTTTGGGCTCAAAAAAGTTTTTTTCTGCCATAATAAACCCTTTCGGGATTTGGGTTTCGCTTTAAAAATGTATCTTTAGCTTTTGTTTTTTCAGGACAAAAATACACTAAAAACTAAATAATTATTGGCTTTGGCACAAACAAATACCTCTACCGAATTTGATGAAGTGATTGCAGTTTGCAGATCATTATTTTTAAAAAAGACTAAAGATTATGGCACTGCATGGCGGATTTTAAGACCAAGTTCGATAACCGATCAGATTTTTATCAAAGCACAACGCATTCGTACCCTCGAAGAAAAAAAAGTAAGTAAGGTAGGAGAGGGGGTGATATCAGAATACATCGGGATTGTAAATTATTGTGTTATCGCCATGATGCAGCTCGAGCTGACCGAAAGTGATCCAAACGAGATGCCTTATGCCGAAGTTGAAAAACGGTTTGAAGAAAAGGTGACGGAAACCAAAGATTTAATGTTTGCCAAAAACCACGATTATGGTGAGGCCTGGCGCGATATGCGCATTAGCTCGTTAACCGATCTGATTTTGATGAAAATTTTTAGGGTAAAACAGATAGAAGACAACGAAGGGCAAACCCTGGCTTCGGAGGGTGTTAATGCAAATTATCAGGATATGTTGAACTATTCGGTTTTTGCACTGATCAAACTTGGTGTTAAATAAATAGTGTAATTGCCTTTAAAAAAATAGATACATATAGATGCGAAACATACTTTTAAGATTTTCCAGGATTTTTGTCGGTGCTTTATTCATATTTTCAGGATTGATCAAAGCAAACGATCCACTTGGCTTTGGCTATAAACTACAGGAATATTTTGAAGTTTTTCACATGAATTTCCTGAGTGGAATGGCCACTGGTATTGCTATTTTACTTTGTACTTTAGAAATTGTTCTCGGTGCCTTATTGCTATTGGGCTTCTGGAGTAAAAAGGTAGCATGGGGTTTATTGCTTCTTATCATCTTTTTTACCCTGCTCACATTTATATCTGCAGCGTTCAAAGTAGTTACCAGTTGTGGCTGTTTTGGCGATGCCATTCCGCTTACCCCATGGCAGTCGTTCAGTAAAGATCTGATTCTTTTAGCGCTGATCATTGTTATTTTCTTAAACAAGAACCTGATCCTCCCTTTATTCAAAAAAGAAACTACCCAAAGAAATATCGCTATTGCAGTAACAGTTATATCTTTAGGTTTTGGTTTGTATACTTACAGTGTTTTGCCGATTATCGATTTCCTGCCTTATAAAGTTGGTGCACATCTTCCATCATTAATGGTGATTCCTCCGGGAGAAAAACCAGATGAATTTGAGATCATGTATCACTTAAAGAACAAGAAAACCAATGAAGAGAAAGATATGAGCGACAAAGCCTATCTTAAAACAGAGATCTGGAAGGATAACAATTGGGAAATTATCGGTGAACCGGCAAAAAGGCTGGTTAAAAAAGGTTTTGAACCTAAAATCAAAGACCTGAACATTACAGATGCTTCGGGCACCGATTATACCAAGGAACTGATCGAAAACCCTTATTACAATTTGATCTTTGTAGCCTACGATCTTCATGCTACAAACGAGGCCGCTATTGGCAAACTAAACGCCTTGGCTTTAAATGCTACGCAGCAGTTTAATATCCGTACAGTATTGCTTACTTCCAATTCGGCTCAGGATGCACAGGCTTTTATCAAAAAGAATAACCTGTTTTCGGAGGTTTTTTATGCCGATGCCGTACCTTTAAAAAGTATGGTTAGGGCAAATCCTGGTGTCTTATTGATGAAGAACGGAGTGGTAATCAATAAATGGCATTTTCATAATGTACCCACTTTCGACCAGCTCAGTCGGAAATATTTCGATAAATAAATATGATCGGATACGCACTAAAAAAACTGATGTATGGACTGCTGGTAATGGGCGGTGTAATATTGGTTGTTTTTGTGCTGTTTAATATTTTGCCTGGCGATCCCGCACGGATGACGATGGGGCAAAGGGCTGATGTACAATCGCTCGAAGCCGTTCGTAAAGAGTTTGGCTTAGACCGATCTAAACCTGTTCAGTTCGTTTTATATATCAACGATTTATCACCAATTAGCATTCTGGATAACGATAGCACCAATCAACAGAAATATCATTACGCAAAACTGATGGCCTTTGATAAAAAGGCATTGGTGATTAAATGGCCTTACCTCCGTAGTTCTTACCAGACCAAACGTGATGTAACAGCTATACTTTCCGAAACGGTACCGAATACTTTTATCTTGGCTTTAACGGCAATGATTTTTGCAACGATAATCGGTGTGTTTTTGGGTGTGCTTTCAGCAGTTTATAAAGATTCGTGGATTGATAAATCGGCCAATGCATTTGCCATTCTGGGTATATCAGCGCCTTCTTTTTTTGCGGGGATTATTATTGCCTGGCTTTTCGGCTTTGTGCTGAGCAATTATACAGGCTTAAAAATGAGCGGCAGCTTATATTCTTACGATCCCTTTAATGGTGAAGTATTAACCTTAAGAAACCTATGGCTGCCAATGATTACCCTTGGTTTGAGGCCTTTGGCTATTATTGTGCAGTTAACCAGAAGCGCAATGCTCGATGTTTTGGCGCAGGATTATATTAGGACCGCAAGGGCCAAAGGCTTAAGTAGAAATGCCATAATTTATAAACATGCTTTAAAGAATGCTATGAATCCGGTAATTACGGCCATTTCAGGATGGTTTGCCTCATTGCTGGCGGGTTCTTTTTTTGTTGAGTACATTTTCGGTTATAACGGATTAGGCAGAACAACAGTAACCGCTTTGGAAATGTCTGATTTTCCGGTAGTGATGGGTTCTATTCTTTTTATAGCTTTCGTATTTGTAGTCATCAATATTCTGGTTGATATTTTATATGCTTATGTTGACCCAAGAGTTAAATTAAGTTAGGTTATGTGCGAAGAGGAAATTATAAATTATACTGAGCTTGCCGATCAACGCATCATCGAAATATTTAAACTTGCAACAGTCGAAATGCCTGATGCAGAGCGCTTGTTTAGTCACGTACTCAATGCGCAGCATATTTGGGCACAACGGATTTCGGGCAAGAGGCCACTTTATGGTGTTTGGGATATTCATCATAAGGAAAACTTTGAACGTATTGCTATTGAAAATTTTAAATTGATCAGGGCGGTATTGAAAGAGAGTCCTTTAGATAAGAAGATTTTGTACAGCAATACACAAGGTGTTCAGTACGAAAACCGATTAGATGAAATTTTATTTCATTTATTTAATCATTCTACTTATCATCGCGGACAGGTTGTAACTTTATTGAAAAAAGAAGGTTTTACATCACCTTTAACCGATTATATTATGTTAAAACGCGGCCATTTACTTTAGGTCGGTTAAATAGAACACATGAAAATTTTCCTTATCGGATATATGGGCTGCGGCAAAAGTACAAAGGCGAAACAGCTGGCACATCGTTTAGAATGCCCTGTGATTGATCTTGACGCCGAAATTGTTTCAAAAACAGGTAAAAGCATCGCCGAATATTTCGCTGAATATGGAGAAAGTGGCTTTAGGGACTATGAAAGCGAAATGCTTAAAACCTTCGATTATCCAGAAACCTGTGTGGTAGCTACTGGAGGTGGATTGCCATGTTTCTTCGATAATATGGAGTGGATGAATGCAAATGGCGAAACCGTTTATTTACAAATGGAGCCAGCGGCTTTGGTATCACGTTTACATAATCGGCAAAAACGTCCGTTAATTAAAGACCTGGATGATGAGCAGCTTTTAGAATTTATTAAAGAGAAACTCGAAGAACGTGATCCTTTTTATACCCAGGCAAAACTGATTGTAGATGCATTTGATCTGGACGGAGAAAAACTAGAGGAGGCAATTAAGAAGAATCGTTAGATTTTCTTTGCGAATAAAACAATTTGCTGTAGATGAGATTTCCCCTAAACCCTAAACCCTAAACCCTAAACCCTAAACCCTAAACCCTAAACCCTAAACCCTTCATCAATTATCTTAGCTGATAACAATGCAAGAGGAATGCCTCCGCCCGGATGCACGCTACCTCCACAGAAATATAAATTTTTAATTTTCGAACTGAAATTGGGATGCCTTAAAAAGGCAGAAAACTGATTGTTGGAACTGTTGCCATACAGAGAACCTTGATAAGAACCGGTTTTGCTTTCAATGCTTCTTGGATCCAAAATCTGCTCACAGATAATATCTTTTTCAATATTTCTGTTTAAAATACGGCTGATTTTTTGGATAATATTTGTTCTGGCTTCTTTAATCAATACATCCCAGTTTTGACCGTTATTGGCAGGAACGTTTATCATTACAAACCAGTTTTCGCTGTCCGTAGGTGCATCACCCCTGACATGTTTACAGCTGATGTTCACGTACACCGTAGGATCGTTGCTCATGGTTTTATCTTTCCATATGGCATTAAACTCCTTTTGGTAATCCTCAGCGAAAAAGATGTTGTGCAAGCCCATATCACTGTAATTCCCGTCCATACCCCAGTAAAAAATCAAAGCAGAGCTACTCCGTTCCTGGTTTAATAATTTTTTAGGTTGAGCTATGTTTTTAAGCAGGTTTTTATAAGTAAACCAGACGTCGAGGTTCGAAACAACAACGTTAGCTTTAAAGGTTTTGTCGTTAACTTTTACGCCTTGCACTTCGGGTTTAAGTCCATTGGAATATATGATTTCTTCCACCTTTTGATTATAGTGAAACCTTATTCCCAACTCTCCTGCCAATTTTACCATGGCAGTAACAATACTGTACATGCCGTTCTTTGGAAGGAAAGCTCCATAGTGGTACTCGAAATGTGGAATTATATTCAATGTGGCCGGTGCCTGATAAGGATCGGAACCATTATAGGTGGCATAACGGTTAAAAAGCTGTGCTATTCTATCGTCTTTAAAGAACGATCGGTTTGCCTTTGCCTGTGTTCTAAAAGCATCAATCTGGCCAAAACGGAATATAGATTTTAAGGTGTCCCAGTGCAGGTAACTTTTAATTTTATGCAAACTTCTTTCCAGAAATACACGGTGGGCAACATCGTAAATGGTTTTGCTTTTGTTTAAATAGCGCTCAACCTCTTTTGCAGTTGAATCTGTTTTTTCTTCTATTTCCTTAGCAAATTTATCCAGATCTGCGCTCGCATTTAATCTCAAACCATCTTCGTAAAAATACCGGCAAATTTCTTTTAGTTTTAGATATTCAAAATAATCTACAGGATTTTTACCCGCAAGTTTAAAAAGCTCATCTACATATTGCGGCATAGTAAAAAGGCTCGGTCCGGCATCAAACCTGAAACCGTTCATTTTTATTTCTGTCAACTTGCCGCCAGGCTTTGAATTAGCTTCAAAAACATCAACCTCATAGCCCTTTAAGGAAAGACGGATTGCCGATGCAATGCCCGCAATTCCGGCACCGATAACTATTGCTTTTGGTTTAAGTATCAATCTATTTTAACTCCTCTAAATATAGCTTCGTTTGTTTTTCGATCTCGTTGGTGGCAAACTTAATGGCCGAACCAACTCTGGTGGTTTCGGATTTTACAGGCATTTTGTTTACTGTTGCCAAAGCATCTATGTACCATTTGGCCCAGACTTCAATAATGTGTTTCTCATCTGTAGCGGTTTTCCCTTTTGCAAGTTCTTTTTTGCTCAGTTCAAATTCAGTTTTTAAGCGGGTTAAAGCATCGGTTTTAACTTGCGAAACAGTAGCTATCGCCGTATTTTCGTCTGCAGAAATTAAAATATAGGCAGCAGTTAAACCACTTATCCCAACATTTTTCATTTCGGTTGGCGAAACTTTATCAATCCTGTCGTTATCTGTATGATAGAAAACATCTGTAAAGTGCCACATCAGTAATCCCGGAATCTTATTTTGCAGGAATGGCGTGTGGTCGCTGCCACCTTCGAACGGATTGTAGTTAACCATCCAATTGGCAAATTTGCCCTGTGCTTTGCAGATATCAAAGATGAAGTCATTAAAATAATGCGGGAAAAGATCTTTTTCAGTAACATCGCCAGCACCCCATTCGGTATGTTTATCCGTTCCCCTTGTCCAGATGGCCGATGGATCAGGCATTTTTTCAATCAGGAATGAGCCGCCGGTTTTTTTAGTATCCTCGCCAACCATATCCAAACTCATTCCCCACATAATGCCTTTGGCCCGGGTGGTATCTTCGGTAATATATCTTCTTGTTGATACAATTTCGTCGCCCCATAAAAAAGTGAGGGTACGCTTCGGACTTATCTTTTTTGCCTGATATAATGCTGCTGTTATCCTCGCCATTTCTGCCAATGTGCCAACGCCGCTTGCATTATCGTTTGCACCAGGTTCCTGAACATGGGCACTGAACACAAAACGTTCCTTAGGATTTACACTGCCTTTAATATTTGCTATTATGGTTAATTCTTCGGAGGGGTAAATTTTAGTCTTAATATTTACCTTCAATTTAGTCTCGCCTTTTAAACATGCTGCTTTTAATTTTTCTTTGGCAGCGTAAGATAAAAGCAATGTCCATACCTCACTATTGGCTTTCATGCTCCCAAACTGGATAGAAGTTTGGTGTAGCTCTGGTTGAGTATACTTTGGCATCGAATAGCCCAGCACACCAATGGCTCCCGTTTTTGTGGCTATTTGAAGCAAACGTGATGGACTGTTCTCAGAAAATAGGATTTTCCCTTTCAGATCCATTTTCTCTATTTCGGCAGGTAATACGTTGGCCATGTAAATCACATTAGCTGTAACGCCTCCTGCAGCTGTTGATCCGCAATTGATTGGAATCATGTTGCGGTTAGTTTTATAAGAGATGAGCGGTTTTTTTTCGCCAACGATATCAATATTGGCATCAACAGGTTCCCAGGTATTGTTTTTCATCGCTCTTTTTTCGATGCGATAAGTTAAAGGAGCCTCAAATTCATCCTGCTTCTGTTCTACAAAACCAGCTTTTTTAAGGATGTTTTCTACGTAATGGATACTGGCATTAAAGCCTGTGTTACCGGGTACGCGGAAGTATTTTTCTACAAAAGCAGTTGTTTCATAAGCGTTTTTTTCTATGAAACCAGCTCGCGTTAGCGTGAAATATTCATCCGTCGAATTTTGTGCATAACATCCCAATCCCGCAAAAAGCAGTACAAAAAGTATCTTCGTTTTCATTATCGTTAGTAAAAGCGAAAGATACTAAGAATATTTAATGTTGTTTAGGCGTACCGCTTGCCACTTTTGCGTTTCAACCCTTCGTCAACCGATAATGGGCCCGAACCTACTACCCAAAACATAATGAGCAGAAACAGTACCAATACCGAAAACCACAATTCCGAATTCGGTGTGGAGAAACCCGGCGTAAGGTTAACAAAAAACACTGCAAACAATAAGATTGGAATCTGAATTACAACGGCAAAGCGCGTAACTAAGCCTAAAGTAATTAAAACACCCCCAACCAAATGTGCAAATGCAACAACATGAATGGCGACACTGATGAGCATGCCCGAAAAACCAAATACGTTGTTTTGTGTGATCATGTTCTGAAGAACCGAAGTGTCGCTAACAAAAGAAACACCTTTTCCAAAAATGATCAGGCCAAGTACAATCCGAAGATAATCTAGCCATTTTGAGTGATGAACATCTCCCCAATGTTCAATTTTACGGATAACGTTCATAATGAACCTCCATTTTTATGTGAATGATACTTTAAGTTACAGATTTTTATTTAGTTATCAAATAAGGAACTGAAAATCAATAGATCGCGATTGGGGTTGTTGTAAAAGGAGTGGTTTAACCTTTTGATGTAAAATTAACATAAAATTAATTTATACCGTTTTGGTTTTTGGTATGAAATTAGTATTATTGCTTAAATAGATAGGTTTTTTATCATGAGCAAAGAAATATTAGAGTTTTCTGTATTGGTAGATGAAAAATTTGACCTAAAATTTAACTGGTTAGATGGCTTTTGGGGCGCGGCATTTAAGTTTTTTGGAAAATAATTTTAAATCGAAAATATGCTAAATCAGTCGTTTTTGACTGAGCGGAAAAATATTGCCTAATCTTTCTGGTAAACCATTTATCTATCTGGATCATTTATCCTACTTTGGTCTTTAGCTTTTCAGCTATTTATATTCATTCTGATTTTTGTGTTTCAGCTTTATTGTTTAGCCTTTGGTCTTTCCTCTTTCAGCTTTTAGCTTTATCTTTGCAAAATAATGAGTAGAAGAAAACCTGGTACGGTAACTATTGTTCCAAACGTACATATAATCGATATTGCTGAAGAGGGAAAAGGTGTTGGCAAGGCTGACGAATTGGTCATTTTTGTTGATAAAGCCGTTCCTGGTGATGTGGTAGATGTTCGGTTGACCAAAAAGAAAAAGAATTTTGCTGAAGCAATCATCGATCAGCTTCATGAAAAATCAGCGTTGCGTACCGATCCTTTCTGCCCTCATTTCGGAACCTGTGGCGGTTGCAAATGGCAGCATATGGGTTACGATGCTCAATTAAAGTTTAAACAGAAAAATGTTGAGGCGGCTTTACAGCGTTTAGGTAAAATAGATACCTCAGGAACTGAACCGATTTTAGGCTCAGAAAAAAACAGATATTACCGAAATAAATTAGAATTTACTTTTTCGAACAAACGTTGGTTGGAAAAAACCGATGTAGAACGCGATGAAGATTTTGACATGAATGCACTGGGTTTTCACGTACCATTGCGTTTCGATAAAATTTTAGATATCGAACATTGTTATCTACAGGATGAGCCTTCTAATTCGATCAGAAACGCAGTACGTAAATATGCCTTGGAAAATGACCTGTCGTTTTACGACTTGCGTAACCATGAGGGTGTTTTGCGTAACCTGATAATCCGTACTTCTAGTACGGGTGAGGTAATGGTTGCTGTGGTATTTGCTTATCCGGAACAGACACAGGTTGATGGCTTGATGGGTTTCCTTAAAAATGAATTTCCACAGATTACCGCTTTGCTGTATATCGTTAACCAAAAAAAGAATGACACTATTTTCGATCAGGATGTGGTGGTTTTCTCCGGTCGCGATCATATTTTCGAAGAAATGGACGGCATCCGTTTTAAAATTGGAGTGAAATCTTTTTATCAGACCAATTCTGAACAAGCCTTCGAACTATATAAAATCACCAGAGATTTTGCCGGATTTAAAGGCGATGAACTGGTTTATGATTTATACACTGGCGCCGGCACAATTGCAAATTTTATTGCCAAAAACGTAAAGCAGGTGGTTGGGGTAGAATATGTGCCAACCGCTATTGAAGATGCAAAGTTTAATTCAGCGCTAAATGGCATCGATAATACGATTTTCTATGCTGGAGATATGAAGGATATTCTTACTTCAGAATTTATCCTGGCACATGGTAAACCTGATGTGGTCATTACCGATCCGCCACGCGCTGGTATGCATGCAGATGTAGTACAGAGATTGCTTGAAATGGAGTCTGAAAAAATTGTTTACGTGAGCTGTAATGCGGCCACGCAAGCACGCGACTTGGAGTTATTGAAAGAGAAATACGATGTGGTGCGCATTAAACCTGTGGATATGTTTCCACACACACAGCATGTAGAAAACGTAGTATTGTTAAGGTTGAAATAAGAGAAGAAATGATTGATTGAATGAGAGAAGGATTGAATGAAAGAATAAGGCAGCTGTCTAGAACATTCAACTATTCACTCATTCAAAATTCAATTATTAGTTAAGGTATGGATAGAGAAGAATTATTAGGCGCAACGCCGGAAGAAAACGGAACACCACAAAAAAAACAGGAAAGTCCGCTGGTAAGTTTAGAAAAGGACCTGGAGTTCTATGCTGATGCGATTAAAGAAGTAGCAATCGAAATTATGGTTGAAGGCATTTCTGCCCATCCAATTTTTATTGCACATCAGCATGAGGTTAATATTGGCGAACTTATCTTAAACAAAGAAGAACTCAATACCGATTGGACCATACAAGCTTCTACTTTAGAAGAATTTGTAGAAAAAGGAATCATCAGCAAAGAGAAAAAAGAGCCCTTCTTAAAAGTATATAAAAAACCGGAAGATTTTATGTGCGTATTCGTAATTGTTCCGGAGGGCGCCAACTTTATTTACTATCCGTATAAGAAAGGGTAAGTAATTATTTATTTACTCTTTTGTGAAATAAAGATTTTTTACCCTTTCATGATCAAGAACAAAGCCTGTTAGCTTTTCGTTAGTGTATTTAAAGGTTATATACATATTACACCCAATAAGTAAATATCTATATTTTTCTTTAAGAGCTATCAGTTCAATTTTATATTGATGAATTGGATTTTTGATTACCAGATATAAATTTCCATTTTCTTTAATGATTACATAATGAGCATCCATTTCAGGACTATAAAAACTTATTTTATCGCGCTGAAAATCGGGTAAAGCCATTGTTATGGGAGTTCTTGTAGCTGTTTTTAAACCCCCACTTTGAACAATTTCCAGTTTATTGGCCTTACCGTTGGTAATTGATTTAAACTGAAAAGTAATGTCGGTATCCTTATTGATATAAAAAAGCGAATCATTTAATAATTTGATCGGGTAATTGGTGTCATTCCATTTTTGAAACAACATGATCTTATTTCCGAGTATTGTGGCCTGAAATATTTTACTGCTGTCATTATCAAGTTTATATAATCCGACAATAACCGATGAGTCCATCTCTATTTTTTTTATAGATGCATTTTCTTCATTTTTATCTGTCTTTTTAGGAATAGCATTTTCTGGATAGATTTCGTCAAATATTTTACCGGAAATGAGATCAGGTTTTGCATTATCGTTATTCGTAAATACAACAATACCCAGGTCTTCGTCGGGAAAATACCACATAGCGGTGTGATAACCTGTAAGATCCCCTCCATGCTCCCTTAATCTTTTGTTTTTGTAGGTCTTAAATTCTAACCCACCTCCATATCCTGTGGATTCTCCATCATCTGTTTTATTGTCGGTGAGCATCTTATTCCAAACACTTCCACCCAATTGATGGTGGGTTTTCATCTCCTTAAACCAATTGTCCCAATCTGTAATGTTACTATAAATATTTCCCTGCCCAATTACATCGCTGTTTACTTCAATCTTCTCAAAACCTGTTTTATTCGAGACATATCCGTTTGCCTTTTCGTTAATACGGTGTGTACGCGAATAGGTAGTATGTGCCATTTTTAATGGATTGAATATGTACTGTTTAGAAAATTCGATCAGGTCCTTACCCGAGACTTTCTTGATAATTAATGAAAGCAGGAAATATCCAGAGTTGGAATAACTAAACCGGCTTCCAGGTCTAAAATTTAACCCCTTCTGCTTCGTCAGTATCTCATAAGCAAGAGTATCGGTTACTTTTGCATTATCATCAAATTCTCTTAACCCGATCAGTGAATCATAATCCCTCAAGCCGCTCTGATGATTTATGAGGTGATTAATAGTGATGCTATCAGCATATTTTGGCCACCCTTTGAAGTATTTTGATAACTTATCAGTTGTTTTAAGTTTACCCTGTTGTTCTAATATATAAACACAGGCCGCTGTAAATTCTTTTGATGTTGAGCCAATGTTGAAAGGTGTTTCAACTGTGTTTTTTCTATTGGTTTTTAAATCTGCCAAACCAAAACCTCTCTTGTAGATAAACTGACCGTTTTTTACAACCCCAACTGCAAAACCAGGTTCGTTTGGTTTTACGATACCAGATAATACATGGTCGATTCTTTCTGATAATGAGGTTTGCCCATAACTAAGGTCGCTTAATAAAAGAGAAGTAAAAAAGAGGATCAGAGTTTTGTTTTTCATACAGTTCAAATGTATCATTATTGACGAGAAGAAACATGAAAGGGTTGCATACCTTCAAAAAAAACGCCGCTTTGTATCCACAAAGCAGCGCGTTATTATTAACTAAACTAAACTTTTAATTTACGTGGTGTACATCTCCACTTTTTGAGCTTGATGTTTTCTTGAGTGAAGCATTTCCCTTATAACTTACATCGCCACCACCACTTGCACTGGCTTCTAGGCCTTTATTTACATAAAGATTTACATCAGAACCACCGGAAGCCTGCACCTTTGCATAATCTGTAATTAATTCATAAGCATCAATATCGCTACCTCCACTAGATTGAATGGTCATATTTTCTGCTTTACCTTTTAAATCGAGATCGCTGCCACCGCTTGATTGAATAGACAGATCGTTGCAAACAACCGTTAATTTTAAATCCGATCCTCCTGAAGAGCGAATAGCAAGTTTATCTGTTTTGATCTGGTTTTGTGTAAAAACATCCGATCCTCCCGATGCTGCAATTGCATTTAGGGTTTTAAAACTTACATAAGCTTTAATAGTGCGGTTTTTAAACATGCCGCTCCAATTGATACCGTCTTTAAACTTTATGGTAACATTGCTGCCACTCTGCTCAACAACAATATCTTTTAATGTTTCCGAATCAGATTTTATACTCACACTTTCGCTTCCGCCCTGAGTGAGGTACAAGTCAATTCCGCTGCTTACCCCAATGCTGTTGAAGTTTTTAACCGTGAAATTTTTAGTTTCCTGTGCCTTAGCCATATAGCTGGTTACCACTATAAATAAAATGGCGGATGATTTGATAAAGGTTTTCATAGTCGTTTTTTCGTTAAATGATTCTGAAGCTATCATTACGCAACATTTAGGCAACGATGGCTTCGATTTTGTGTTTTGGTTATAGATTAGACGCATCTCTGATGAAAACGTTGCAAACAATTCAAATTATTTTTCAAATAGTTTGAATTTCATCCTTAAAATCGTTCTTTTTGTATTCAATCCTTTTTATACAATGGCATCGCAATTACTTATTCTCAACAAGAAACAGATTCAGCAGAAAATAGATCGTATCGCTTATCAGATTTTAGAAGATAACCTGAATGAGAAAGAAGTGGTGCTTGCCGGTATTTGGGACCGTGGTTACAAACTAGCGCTAAGATTAGAAAAAGTGCTTAAAAAGATTTCGGGTTTTAAACTAACCTTACTGCGTATCGACCTGCAAAAAGAAAGTAGCAAATTGGTTGCTTCGACAGATCTGGATGAAAGCCATTGGAAAAACAAGGTGATCATTATTGTTGATGATGTATTGAATAGCGGTAAAACCCTTGCTTATGGCCTGGGCGTTTTCTTAAATACCCCACATAAAAAAATCCGCACAGTAGTTTTGGTTGATCGAAGCCATAAAATTTTCCCTATTGCCACCGATTTTGTTGGTCTTGAACTGGCTACCATCTTAAAAGAGCATGTAGATGTAGTAATGGATGTGGAAGGTGAAGAAGATCGGGTTTATTTGAGCTAGGAGGTAAAAGGGAAGATTTAGGATGAGATAAGATATACTTTAATCGAAGTTAACCATTCGTATAATACGTCATTTCGATCGAAGTGGAGAAATCTTTGAACAGGACATCAAAAAATCTATATCCCTTATACAAACAGGACTATAACTGTTGTAAAATTTGCAATTAACCTCAATTTTTTGCAATTTCCCGAAATGTATCAGCCCAGAAAAAATAATTTGATCTTCAGCTTTTTTACATGGTACATTCAGTTTATTGTCAAAAAAGATTTCGCTGCATTCAATTATGATGAAGTGAAAGCCAAATCCGATGCATCTATATTGATTTTAGCCAATCATTTTAGCTGGTGGGATGGTTTTTTCCTCTTTTACATCAACAAAAAAGTATTTAAGAAACAATTTCATGTTTTGGTAAATGCCGAAAACTATACTGAAGTTGGTTTTTTAAAATATCTTGGTGCTTTTGCTGCCGAAAATAAAGGTAAAGATGTGTTAGAAACGCTTAATTATGCAGGCAAACTGTTAGATAACCCCAAAAATTTGGTACTTGTATTCCCCCAGGGTAAATTATATTCGAACCATCTCAAAAATATCAGTTTCGAAAAAGGCGTGATGCAGATGATCAATGCCAGTCAGAAAAAGGTTAATATTATTTTTGCCGCCACCTTTATTGATTATTTTGCTAAAAGAAAGCCCTCCGCTTATACTTATTTGCAGCATTGGGAGAACGAAGAATATGTAAGCTTGCAATTGCTGAAAAGTGCCTATAATAAACATTACGATCAATCGGTTGTTAAACAAACTCAGCTAATTGAATGACAATTTTTATTTACGCCGTTTTAATTTTTCTGGTGATCCGGTTTTCGGTTACTGTTTTCAATTTCCTTTCTAACCCTAAGTTGCCGAGAGTGGTTAAACACTATCATGATAAGGTTTCGATCTTAATTCCTGCGAGAAATGAAGCAACGGACATTTTAGAATTGCTCATTTCGATAAAAAATCAGGATTACACCAATTATGAAGTTATTGTTTTAGATGATAATAGCGATGACAATACTTTAGGTGTAGTCGAAAATTTTTGCCTTACAAACCCGCAATTTAAAGTGGTAAGCGGTAAAGCGTTACCTCAAAATTGGCTTGGTAAAAACTATGCCTGCCACCAGCTTAGCGAACTTGCAACCGGGAAATATCTTTTGTTTATCGACGCGGATGAATCAGTAAAAAGAGGTTTGATCAATAGCCTGATCAACCGGATGGAAATTGGAGGCCTGGCTTTGTTAAGTGTTTTTACCAACCAAAGTATAATATCGATAGGCGAGTGGTTAACAGTGCCCTTAATGCATTTTATACTGTTAAATTTATTGCCTTTGCGATTGGTTAAACTTTCGAAAAACCCCGCATTTGCAGCAGCAAGCGGACAGTGCATGTTTTTTAACGCCAATAATTACAAAGAAAACCGTTGGCATGAACGGGTTAAACACCAGGTTGTGGAAGATGTGGAGATTATGAAGTTGGTAAAACAAGAAAAATTTAACGCAGAGGCCCTTTTAGCCAACGGACTGATTTATTGCAGGATGTACAAGAATTTAGGCGAAAGCTTAAACGGCTTCAGTAAAAATTTACTGGCAGGTTTTGGTAATAACATCATAATATTATTAATTTACCAGCTTTTGGTAACTGTAGGGCCGGTAATTTTAATCTTAAACTTTAATATTGCTTTACTTGCATTACCATTAACTTTAATCGTATTAAGTAGAATGATGATCTCCTATTTATCGGGACAAAATGTTTTAATAAATCTGATTTTACATCCCTTACAGATGTTGTTCTTCTTAATAATTTCATTCATTTCTATAAAAAAACATATTTTTAAAACGAGCACATGGAAGGGCAGAACGATCAAAACGATTTAAAGGTTAAAAGGATTGCAGTTGCAATAATTGTCGTTTTTCATGTTGTGGGCTTGCTTGGCTTCTTAATTCCAGCTGCTCAGCCTTATTTTGTCAAACTGGTTCCCTTTCATTTGTTGCTGATGTTTGCCGTAATTGTTTTTTCGTACAATGCCGATGTGAAACGTTTACTGTTACTGGTTTCGGGTGTATTTCTCTGTGGTTTTTTAGTCGAGGTATTGGGCGTGCATACTGGAAAAATATTCGGCAGTTATTATTACGGCGATACATTGGGCTACAAAGTTGCGGCGGTTCCATTACTAATGGGTGTAAATTGGGTAATCCTTATTTTCAGTATTGGGCAAATGATGAAAAGTATGAAAATCAGGCATAGTATTTTGGCCTCTGTTCTCGGTGCTTTTATACTGGTAGGTTTCGATTTCTTTTTGGAACCTGTGGCAATGAAATTTAACTACTGGCAGTGGGACTGGCATGAAATCCCTGTTCAGAATTATGTGGCCTGGTTTATTGTTTCGGTAATATTGTTAAAGTTTTATTATGCTTTAGGTTTAAAGCAACAGAAATATATTGGTACTGCAATGTTTACTTCACAGCTAATCTTTTTTGTTGTCTTATACATGACAACCGGAACAAATATTTTTGCTTAATTTTGTATCGCAATGGGTTACAACTTACAGGTCAACATCGATAAATCATCAGGCTTTTGCTTTGGCGTAGTATATGCCATAGAAATGGCCGAAGATATTCTGGATAATGAAGGTTATTTATATTGCCTTGGCGATATTGTGCATAATGATGAAGAAGTAGAGCGTTTAACCAATCGGGGATTAAAAATCATCGATCACGAAGTATTAAAAAACTTAAGAGACGAAAAGGTTTTAATCAGGGCTCATGGTGAGGCACCATCAACCTATCAACTGGCTTTAGAAAATAACCTGACTTTGATAGATGCTTCATGTCCTGTTGTGCTGAAATTACAGAACAGGATTAAAAATTCACATGATGACGATGAGCAGGTACTTATTTTTGGTAAGCATGGGCACGCCGAGGTAATCGGATTACAAGGTCAAACAGATGGTAAGGCAATTGTTTTTCAGGATCTGGCCGAACTGGATAATGTAGAATTGCCTGCTAAATTTACCCTATATAGCCAAACCACTAAAAGCACCGATAAATTCTATCACATTAAAGATGAATTATTGAGCCGTGGTTATGAAGTTAAGGCCAACGATACCATTTGCAGGCAAGTATCTAACCGTTACGAAGAGCTGGAAGATTTTGTAAGTCATTATGATAAAATCGTTTTCGTATCAGGCAAGAAATCTTCTAACGGAAAAGTGCTGTACGATGTTTGTAAAAAACATAACGATAATTCTTATTTCATTTCGAATGTTGAAGAGTTAGATCAAACTTGGTTTAACGAAAACGATAAAGTTGGTATCTGCGGTGCTACATCTACACCGATGTGGCTAATGGAAAAGGTAAAGGCTGCGTTAGAGCGGTATTAGCTTGCAAGAAGATCTGAAAAGGTATTAATGATGGAATTTTATATCGTAGAATCGTCATCTCGACTGGAACGCAGTGGAATGGAGAGATCTGCTTAGATAGATCTCTCGACTTCGTTGCACTTCGCTCGAGATGACGGTCATATCTAGTAATATAATATAAATTGAAAACTATAAACCCACATACCGGAATTCTGGTTGCGTTAACCGTAATTGTCTGTTGGTTTATTTCTCTTTATTTCTTGCTTACATGGAATTTTGCCTGGAGCAATCCTTTGGTTTATCTGATGATTGTTGTTCAGATGCATTTGTACACCGGTTTGTTTATTACAGCCCATGATGCGATGCACGGAACGATATCGCCGAACCAAAAAACAAATAATTTTATTGGCTATCTTTCCGTTTTTCTCTACGCAGGCTTTTTTTATAACCGTTTGTATGCGAAACATCACCAGCACCACAGTCATGTGCATACCGAAAACGATCCGGATTTTGCACCACATGGCTTTTGGAAATGGTATTTCCGTTTCATGCTAAATTATGTCACGATAATTCAATTGGTAATTATGGCGATAGCTTATAATGTTTTAAAAATCTGGATTGATGAAAAGAATCTGCTGTTGTTTTGGGTACTGCCATCCTTATTAAGCACTTTTCAGCTATTTTATTTCGGAACCTATTTGCCGCATAAGGGAGAGCACGATAATGAATACCATTCTTCAACCTTGCAGAAAAATCATTTTGTTGCCTTCATTACCTGTTACTTTTTTGGCTATCATTTAGAACATCACCAAAAACCAGGCATGCCCTGGTGGCGACTGCATAAAATGAAGCGATAGTCGTGATTTCACATGTTGCCATTTGATACAAAATCAATCTTTTCTGATTCCGAATGAATATCCGTGGTGTTGGATGTTACCATCCAATACTAACTTATTTCAAATAATTTTACTTGATCTAACTGTCAGATGGTAACATCTGACAGCACATTGATGGATTTTACAAGCTATTGCCCGATAGCTTGTGGAAGTATGAAATAACACTTTTTGACTAAAAAATGTTTGCAATCACATTTTAAGCATAGGGAAAAAACAATAAAAAGGCGATATTTGCGCCACGAAACATATTCTTTATAAATGAGCAAAAAGGGGATTTTACTGGTAAATTTAGGAACACCTGATAGTCCGGCAACGGCAGATGTTAAAAAATACTTAGATCAATTTTTAATGGACGAGCGGGTAATCGATATCCCTAAGTTGAACAGGACATTATTGGTTAAAGGTATTATTGTTCCTTTCCGTAGCCCTAAAACAGCAAAATTATATAAAGAAATCTGGAATGAGAATGGTTCACCGCTATTGTATTACAGCAAGTTACAGGCTAAAATGCTGCAGGAAAGATTGGGGGACGACTATCATGTAGAGCTGGCCATGCGTTACCAAAGTCCGTCTATCGAATCGGCATTGGCCAATTTAAAAGCAGGTTTGGTAGAGCGCATTCAGGTTATCCCGATGTTCCCTCAATATGCCTCTGCAAGCACAGGGTCGGTAATGCAATTGGTAATGGAGCTGGTGAGCAGATGGCCAACGGTTCCGCCAATATCATTTGTTAATTCATTCCATGATAATGAACTGATGATTAAAGTTTTTGCAGAAAATGCAAAAAAACATCATGTAGAAAGCTACGATCACGTGTTGTTCAGCTTCCATGGCTTACCTGAGCGTCAACTATTAAAGTGCGATCATACTGGAAGTTACTGTTTGAAAAGTGCCGATTGCTGCCAGACATTAAATGATACCAATAAATTCTGTTATTCTGCACAAGGACATGATACGGCCAGATTAATTGCCAAAGAATTAAATCTCTCAAAAGATCAATATACCGTTTGTTTCCAATCGCGCTTAGGGAAAGAGCCATGGGTACAACCCTATACTACCGATGTGTTGAAAAAATTAGCTGGCGAAGGGAAAAAACGTCTTCTGGTTTTTAGCCCTGCTTTTGTGGCCGATTGTTTAGAAACGCTTTACGAAATCACGGTAGAGTACCACGAAGAGTTTAAGGCTTTGGGTGGTGAACATGTTCAGTTGGTAGAAAGTTTAAACGATAGTCCTGTGTTTATCGAGGCCCTGGCCGGAATGGTTAAATAGTTTAAATATGGCGAGCTTTATTATTTTAATGGGCGTTTCGGGAAGTGGTAAAACAGTAATTGGAAAAGCGCTGGCACCAAGAATAAATGCTGAATTTATAGACGGCGATAACCTGCATTCGCAACGGAATGTAGATAAAATGGCTGCCGGGATTCCCTTAACAGATGCCGATCGTTTAGATTGGCTACAACTGATTGCGAAAGTTGGTCGCGAACATGTTGCTCATGGGGCAACATGCATTATTGCCTGTTCTGCATTGAAAAAATCTTACCGCGATTTGCTAAGAACAGATAATACATCAATCCACTTTGTTTATTTAAAAGGAAATTTCGATTTAATCCACGATCGGATTGCTAAGCGATCTCATCAATATATGCCTTCCAGTTTATTAAAAAGCCAGTTTGAAACATTGGAGGAGCCTCAGGCTGATGAACAAGATGTGATAACGGTTTCAATTGATCAGGGTATTCCCGAAATTGTGGAAGAAATTGCTAAGGCTGATCTGATTTCGTAATCATCGAAATAATCTGATCGGTTGCCCCTTTTTTATCTGCAACATATCTTTTGGCCAGCGCTGCGGCATCTTCATTTTTGGCAAAGCCCTCAAAAGCACTGATTAATTCCTCAACAGTAGAAATGCTTTTGGCTGCACCTACAGCAATTAGATCTTTGGCTTCCTGAAATTTATCATATTTTGGGCCGAAAATTGCAGGCAAACCAAATGCTGCAGCTTCTAAAGTGTTATGTATTCCTGTTCCAAAACCACCACCAATATAGGCTACCTTTCCGTATTGATAGAGAGAAGAAAGCATGCCGATGTTGTCTACGATGAGCGTTTGGTGTTCGGCGTTTGGCGTTTGATTGGAGGAATTGAGAACTGAAAATCGCACACTGCCAACTGAAAACTGTTTCTCGATACTTTCAATATGGCTTTCGTGGATCTCGTGTGGCGCGATGATAAACTTCCAGTTAGGGTATTTTTCAGGTAAAGCCGATAATATTTTTTCATCTTCAGGCCAAGTACTTCCACAAACCAATGTAGGGAAGTTGCCGATAAAGCTTTCGATCAGGCTAAGCTGTTTAGGCGATTGTGCATTTTCGTAAACGCGGTCAAAACGGGTATCGCCATTTATGGTGACATTATTTAATCCTATCGATTTTAAAAGATTTTCACTTTCTTCATTTTGCACGAAAAAGTAAGTAACAGATTTTAAAATATTGCGGTAAAAGCCACCGTACCATTTAAAAAATGCCTGACTTTCTCTAAAAATACCAGAAATCACATATAAAGGAATTTCACGGTCTTTTAATTCTTTAAAATAGAAATGCCAAAATTCGTATTTGGTAAAAATAGCCATTTCTGGATTAATGCTTGCTATAAAACGTTTGGCATTGGCTGCAGTATCAATGGGGAGATAAAATACGTCTGCCAGCGCATAATTTTTCCGGATTTCGTATCCCGAAGGGGAGAAAAAAGTAACTACGATTTTTTTAGCTGGATAAAGCGATTTTAGTTTTTCTAAAACCGGTCGGCCCTGCTCAAATTCGCCCAAAGAAGCAAAATGAAACCATATATGTTTTTCGCTCGAATTAATTTTCTGAGCGATTTGTGTATAGCTATTTTTACGGCCATTGATAAACAGTTTAGCCTTAGGATTGAATAATGAAAATATCCTGATAAGCAAAGTGTAAAGCCGAATTCCGATTATGTAAAGCAAAAGCATTAGTGTAATTTCATATCTTCGTGCCAAGATAAAACGAATATATTTAAAAAGCTTAAAAATATATGGAGTCGTCGTGATTTGACCTATCATTCAATGCAATAAATAGACAGGTCATGATTACTCCCAAGCAACTAAAAGTAACCGAGCTTGCGAGCTCATTAAAACCGATAAAAAACAATTTAATATTGTTTAATAAATTATAACAGATGAAGATAGCCGTTATTGGTACCGGATACGTAGGTTTAGTTACCGGAACCTGTTTAGCAGAAACAGGAAATGATGTAATATGTGTTGACATTAATGAAGCGAAAGTAAAGCAGATGCAGGCTGGTGAAGTACCGATTTACGAGCCTGGTTTAGATCTTTTATTCCATAGAAATATAGAACAGGAAAGGTTGACTTTTACGACAAATCTTGCAGATGCTGTAAAAGATGCGCAGATTATTTTTATGGCTTTGCCAACGCCTCCAGGTGGGGATGGTGCTGCTGATCTTTCTTATATTTTAGGCGCTGCTAAGGATATCTCCAAACTGATTACGGAGTATAAGGTCATCGTAAATAAATCAACGGTACCGGTTGGAACGGCTGATAAGGTAAAGGCTGTTTTTGCCGAAAATACCTCGATTGAAGTAGATGTGGTATCCAATCCTGAATTTTTAAGAGAGGGTGTAGCAGTTGATGATTTTATGAAACCTGATCGCGTGGTTTTAGGAACTAAAAGCGAAAAGGCGAAAAAGCTGATGGCTGAACTATACGGTCCTTATGTGCGTCAGGGGAACCCAATTCTTTTTATGGATGAACGTTCTTCTGAATTGACTAAATATGCGGCAAACTCTTTCCTTGCCACAAAAATTACCTTCATGAATGAGGTTGCCAATCTTTGCGAACTCGTAGGTGCTGATGTCGATGCGGTAAGAAGGGGTATTGGCTCTGATGACCGTATCGGTAAACGTTTCCTTTTTCCAGGAGTAGGTTACGGCGGTTCATGTTTCCCAAAAGATGTTCAGGCACTGGTAAAATCATCTGATGATTATGCCTACGATTTTCAGATCCTGAAATCGGTAATGGAGGTTAATGAAAGACAAAAAACAATTCTGGTTGATAAGGTGCTTAAATATTACAAAGGCGATATCAAAGGCAAACATTTTGCACTTTGGGGATTGGCCTTTAAGCCAGAAACCGATGACATCCGTGAGGCACCTGCCTTATACATTATCGATGCATTGGTTAAGAACGGCGCAACCGTTACCGTGTTCGATCCAGAGGCGATGGCCAATGTTAAAAATGTTATTGGCGATCAGGTAAATTATGCTAAAAACCAATACGAAGCTTTAGAAGGTGCTGACGCCCTGCTGATTGCAACAGAATGGTCGCTTTTTCGTAACCCTGATTTTGAGAAAATCGACAACATTTTAAAGAATAAAGTGGTTTTCGATGGTCGAAATTTGTACGATTTGCAAAAAATGATCGATCTTGGCTATTATTATAACAGTATAGGTAGAAAACTATTAACCCCCTAGCCCCCTGAAGGGGAGACTAAGCATAATGTGCAGTTTGAGGGCGTTTTTAAAAAAAAGAATATGAACGAAAGAAAGGAAAAGTCCCCTTCAGGGGATTTAGGGGGTAGAAAGAGAATATTGATTACAGGTGCCGCCGGATTTTTAGGCTCGCACCTTTGTGATCGTTTTGTGAAAGAGGGCTATCACGTTATCGGAATGGATAACCTGATTACAGGCGATATGGCAAATATCGAACATCTGTTCAAGCTGGAGAATTTCGAGTTTTATAATCATGATGTTTCCAAATTTGTACATATTCCCGGTAAACTTCACTACATCTTACACTTTGCTTCACCTGCAAGTCCGATCGATTATCTTAAAATCCCGATCCAGACACTTAAAGTAGGTTCATTGGGTACCCATAATCTTTTAGGCCTTGCCAGGAATAAAAATGCAAGGATGCTGATTGCTTCAACTTCAGAAGTGTATGGCGATCCAAATGTAAATCCTCAACCAGAGGAATATTGGGGTAATGTAAATCCGGTAGGTCCACGTGGGGTTTACGATGAGGCCAAACGTTTTCAGGAAGCCATAACCATGGCCTACCATACTTTTCATGGCGTAGAAACGAGGATCGTGAGGATTTTTAATACTTATGGGCCTAGAATGCGCCTGAATGATGGCCGTGTTTTGCCTGCTTTTATCGGACAGGCTTTAAGAGGCGAAGATTTAACTATCTTTGGCGATGGAAGTCAGACACGCTCTTTCTGTTATGTTGATGACCTGATTGAAGGAATTTACCGCTTATTGATGAGTGATTATGCGCAGCCGGTAAACATTGGTAATCCGGATGAAATCACCATCAAGCAGTTCTGTGAGGAAATTATCAAACTTACGGGTACCACGCAGAAAATCGTTTATAAAGAACTTCCGCAGGATGATCCTAAACAGCGGAGACCTGATATTACTAAAGCAAGAGAGATATTGGGATGGGAGCCGAAAGTAGGCCGTGCCGAAGGATTGAAGATTACATACGAATATTTTAAATCATTGCCTGAAGAGGCTTTGGAGAAGATAGATCATAAAGATTTTACCACATTTAACCGTTAAAATGGCAAAAATATTAGTTACTGGTGGAACAGGATACATAGGTTCGCACACAGCAGTAGAGTTACACAACGCAGGATACGAAGTCGTAATTGTAGATAACCTTTCTAATTCGAACATCAAAATTTTAACCCAGCTTCATGCCATTACTGGCAAATGGTTCGATTTTCATGAAATCGATTTACAGGATGATAGAGCAGTTCAGGAATTTGCAGAAAACCATACTGATATTGATGGAATTATCCATTTTGCAGCGTCAAAAGCTGTTGGCGAATCGGTAGAACAACCGTTAAAGTATTATAAAAACAATTTTTACGGTTTAATTAACCTGCTAACTTCGTTTAACAGGAAGATAAATTTTGTGTTTTCTTCATCTTGTACCGTTTATGGTCAGCCAGAAACTTTACCAGTAACCGAAACTGCACCAGTACAGAAAGCCGAATCTCCTTACGGAAATACCAAGCAGATTGCCGAAGAAATTTTAGCGGAAACAGCCGCAGTAACACCTGATTTAAATGTAATTGCTTTACGTTATTTTAATCCGGTTGGTGCACACGAAACCGCTTTGATCGGTGAACTACCAAATGGTGTTCCTGCCAATCTTGTTCCTTTTATCACCCAATCGGCTATTGGCAAGCGCGGCCCGATTACGGTTTATGGCGATGATTACAATACCCCTGATGGTTCTGCCATCCGCGATTATATCCATGTGGTTGATCTGGCAAAGGCACATGTTGCGGCGATCAAAAAACTGGAAGAAGGAAATCCTAACGGTAATTACGATGTTTTCAATATTGGTACCGGCAAAGGTTCTTCAGTTTTAGAAATTATTGCAGCTTTCGAAAAAGTGAACGGAGAGAAACTTGAGTATAAAATCGGTCCAAGAAGGGCAGGTGATATTGTTCAGATTTATGGTGACGTTCAAAAATCGAATAAAGAACTGGGTTGGAAAGCCAATCTTGATATCAATGAGATGATGCGCTCTGCATGGGAGTGGGAAAAATACATCAAGGCTAACCCTTTTTAAATGAAGTTATCGGAGCACAAAGATCTAAAAACTGCTATAACAGAATTGCCTGTCAAAGAAAAAGACAAGCTATTGCTGCGTTTGGTGGCCAAAGATAAAGTGCTTACAGAACATCTTCATTACAAATTATTAGAAGATGAAACCGATTTGGAAGATCGGAAGGAGCGGATTAAAGCCGATGTGGAAGAACAAATTCTGGAACTGAAGAAACTAAATGCCAAAGAGGCATTGGTAAAGGTTCGGAAGATGATCACCTCGGTCAATCATTTTTATAAAGTGACTAAAGATCCTGTTGGTGAGGTAGAATTGAAACTGTTTATCCTCAATGCCATCCCTTTTGATTATAAGAAATCAATTTTTGGTTATCGCGATTTTATGATGCTTTTTAGTATATTTTACCTAAAAACTGTCGCGGTAACCATAAACAAATTCAAAAAACTGCACGAAGACCTGCAGTTTGATTTAAGTGAAGACTTAAATAATTTGCTCGATAAAATCTATTCCTCTAAATTAGCTGGTGCAGCAGAGGCAAGCAATTTGCCAAAAGAGATAAGTTAAAGCTATGATCTATCATGATGTTCGGATTATTTAAAAAGAAAAAAATAGCACCCGAATTTAATTTCTCTGGTATCGGAACAGATATGCACTCGCACATTATTCCAGGGATTGATGATGGCGCACAAACGCTTAAAGATTCTTTACTTTTGGCCAAAAAATTTAAAGATTTGGGTTATAAGAAGCTAATCGCCACGCCACACATCATGGCCGATTATTTTCGGAATACGCCCGATACCATTAACCGTGGATTGGATACGTTAAGAAAAGGTCTACAGGAAATCGAACTCGATCTGGAGGTTGATGCCGCTGCCGAATATTATTTGGATGAAACCTTGGAAAAAAAGATCAGACAAAAAGAGGTTTTAACTTTTGGTAACAATTATCTTTTGTTCGAATTATCTTATATAAATGCCCCTCAAAACCTGATCGATTTTATAAAGATGATGCAGGATGCCGGATATAAACCGGTGCTGGCTCACCCTGAACGGTATCCTTACTACTACAATTCCTTTGAAAGTTATCATCAGATCAGAGAAACCGGCTGCCTGTTACAGGTAAACGGTATTGCTTTGACAGGTTATTATGGTGCTGGTGCAAAAAAAGTAGCAGGAGAAATGGTCGAAAACCATATGGTCGATTTTGTAGGCAGCGATATGCACCATTTAAAACATGCTGCGGCACTCGAAGATAGTCTTAGTACGCCCTTAATGCAACAACTACTTACTCAATCTCAATTGAATAACGCATTGCTTTAAAGTTCATCAGTTCATTTGTCATTCGTTCATTGGTTTTGTAAGTAGCCAATTGTAAATCTCGTCATCCTGAACTTGTTTCAGGATCTATAAGTGAAGTAAATCCATAGGGCATCCACCATGAATGAATAAACTATTGACCAATGAAATAATGGCCAGTGAATCAACGCTATTCGTACCTCAAGGCCTCTACAGGATCTAGTTTGGATGCTTTTTTAGCAGGATAATATCCAGATAGGATTCCTACAAATACACATAATACAAAACCACCAATAATAAATAGCCAGGGAATTAAGAATGCGCCACCCATGGCCAGTGAGATGAGGTTTCCTAAAACTATTCCCAGAAAAATACCCAAGGCACCACCCATTAAACAGATTACTACGGCCTCGATTAAGAACTGGCGGCGAATTACCTTCGGATTTGCGCCGATGGCTTTACGGATACCAATTTCGCGTGTACGTTCAGTAACCGAAACCAACATGATATTCATTAAGCCGATAGAGGCTCCAATTAGGGTAATAATTCCAATGGCAACACCCCCAATAGCCACAAAGGCCAGATTTTCGAATAAAGTTTGAGCAATAGCATCACTCTTGGTAATCTCGAAATTATTGGTTTCGTTCACCTTTACCTTGCGGATATTTCGGAATAGCGCAGTAGATTCGCCAATAATGTTTTCCTGCATCTCATTGCTGGGTACCATTACCGTTATGGTGTAAGATGGATTGGCATTGGCGTTAATCTGTTTGGCTTTTAGCAAAGGCACATAAACGGCCCTATCGCCACTAAAGCCCATACTCGATCCTTTTTTCTCTAATATGCCAACAATTTTAAAACGGTTATTACCTACGTTGATCAGTTTGTCTAACGGATCGGAGTCTTTAAATAATTTTTCAACTACTTCGCCACCAACAATACAAACATTGCTTCCGAGCTGTATTTCGGAGACACTAAAATTTCTTCCCTGCGATAAATTTAATCCCTGAGAGGCTAGGCCATTTTCGTCTATACCCTGAACATTGATGTTTGGATTGGTTTTTAAACTCCCGTATTTTATGGTAGAACCACCGCTGGCAAAAACACTTACGGCGACAGTAGCAGGTGTATTCAGACTATCTTTAAATTTAACGGCATCTTCGTAGCGGATAGCTTTAAAAGGTTTTGGCCGTTTACCGTTTCCAATTCTAATTCCTGTACCGCGGTTTCTAATGGTAAAAGAGTTAGCTCCCATGCTACTAAAAGCATCAGTCATACTTTTCTTTACAGCATCAAGAGTGGTTAAAATCCCAACCAAAGCCATTAAACCAATGGCAATAATTAAGGCGGTAAGCATAGTCCGCAAGCGGTTCGCTTTAATAGATTCTAATGCCAGTCTGATGTTTTCTCTGTAATTCATTTAGTATTGTTGCGATAAGCGTTTGGCGGGCAAAGCTTGTAAAAATAAAAAAAGTCCCGATGTTTAGACAAGGGGACCGCACTATATGTTACAATAATATTTTATTTATGCCGAGAAACTCGTACCACAGCCGCAGGTGCTGGTCGCATTAGGATTAACGAAAGTAAAACCACGCGAATTTAATCCATCCTGCCAATCGATCATCATGCCCATTAAGTACATCTGATGTGCTTTGTTCATAAAAACCTTAATACCATCAATAAAATACTCTTGATCGCCTTCTTTTCTCTGATCGAAACCTAAAATGTAATTCATGCCAGCACAGCCGCCACCTTCTACGCCAACACGTAAACCATAATCTTCACTGATCTCCTGCTGATCCTTTAATTTATATAACTCTTTAGCTGCTCCTTCTGAAAAAGTAACTGGTGCAAATGCTGTATCAACTGTTGTGCTCATGTTATTTAAATTTTATCTGTTACAAATATAAATAATAATGCACATTTTTGCTTTTAACGGTCCGTTAATATTACCGTAATTAAACAATACTTATGAATACCCAACAAATTCTAGTTGATATAGTGATCTTATTTGCAGGCATTTTCATTGCACTAATGGCTGTTTATTATATTTTAAAGAACGATATCCAGCGTTTTTTTAACTTAAAAACCATCGAGCTGAACAAAGAAAGCCGGGCGCATATTTTGCCTTTGCGCTTACAGGCTCACGAGCGTTTAATCCTATTTATCGATCGTATTAACCCTGCAAATTTGCTTGTTCGCCTGCATCAGCAAGGAATTGCCATTGCTACGTTGCAAGCAGGTATTTTAAATGAAATCCGTTCGGAGTACCAACATAATATTACCCAACAGCTGTATGTAGATAGTGTAACCTGGGGTGTGGTGCGTAAATTAAAAGACGATTCCATTGCCATGATTAACAATGCAGTACAAGGTTTACCTGCTGATGCAAATGGAATTGAGTTGAGTAAAGCAATTTTACAGCACATGGCCAGTATTGATGAAAATCCTTACGATTTAACCATTGAACTGATCAAAAAGGATATTCACCAACTTTTTTGATGAGGTTAATTGGTTAATCGTTTAAATTGGTTAACTGAAATATGCACAGTTAACCAATTAACCAGTTTCAACAGTAAGCAACTTTGCTGGACTAATGAACCAATGACCATTGAACTAATTAACTAACCAATTATGAGCGAGAAAAAGCACACCACCACTTCAGGTATTGAAATAAAAGCGCTGTATACTGAAGCGAAGCCAATGGAAGAGCTACCTGGAGAATTTCCTTTTACCAGGGGAATCCAAAAGGATATGTACCGCGGTCGCTTGTGGACAATGAGGCAGTATGCTGGTTTTTCAACCGCTGAAGAATCCAACAAGCGTTATCATTATTTATTGGCTCAGGGAACAACGGGCTTATCTGTTGCTTTTGATCTTCCAACACAAATCGGTTACGACTCTGATCATGAAATGGCCGACGGAGAGGTCGGTAAGGTGGGCGTGGCTATAGATTCGTTGAAAGATATTGAAATTTTATTTGATGGTATTGAGCTCAAAGACATCACCACTTCGATGACGATCAATGCAACGGCTTCAATTTTATTGGCCATGTATATTGCGCTGGCTAAAAAACAAGGTGCAGATTTAAAACAGATTTCGGGGACGATACAAAATGATATCTTAAAAGAATATGCTGCAAGAGGCACATATATCTATCCGCCAAAGCAATCCATGCGGTTGATTACCGATATTTTTGAGTTCTGTAGCAAAGAAGTGCCGAAGTGGAATACCATTTCTATATCTGGCTACCATATTCGTGAAGCTGGATCAACCGCTGTGCAAGAACTTGCTTTTACATTGGCTAACGGTAAAACCTACCTAAAAGCAGCTTTGGATAAAGGTTTGGATATAAATGTATTTGCGAAACGGTTGTCGTTCTTCTTCAATTGCCACAATAATTTCTTTGAAGAAATAGCTAAATTTAGGGCTGCAAGGCGGATGTGGGCAAAAATCACTAAAGATTTGGGTGCCACAGACGAAAAAGCGCAGATGTTAAGATTTCATACCCAAACAGGAGGCTCAACCTTAACCGCGCAACAGCCATTAAACAATGTAATCAGGGTAAGCAATCAGGCTATGGCTGCAGTTCTTGGCGGAACTCAATCCTTACATACCAACGGTTATGATGAAGCACTTTCGCTTCCAACCGAATCGGCTGCAAAAATTGCTTTACGTACCCAACAAATCATTGCCTTCGAGAGCGGCGTTACCGACACCGTAGATCCATTGGCTGGATCGTTCTTTGTAGAAAGCTTAACCGATGAAGTAGAGGCTGCTGCCTGGACTTATATCGATCGGATAGATGCAATGGGCGGCTCGGTTAATGCCATCGAAAGCAACTATATGCAAAATGAGATTGCAGATGCATCTTACCAATATCAAAAAGAAATCGAAAATGGCGAAAGGATATCGGTAGGTGTGAATAAATTTACCCAAGAAGAAGAAGGCCTGACAGAGGTTTTTAATATTGATGATTCAATCCGCAAACTGCAAACTGAAAAACTGGAAGATTTAAAAACAACCCGCGATAACGACGCTGTAGAAAAAGCATTGCAAAGATTACAAGAGGCAGCTAATGGTGAAGACAATCTGATGCCATTGATTATAGATGCGGTTGAAAAGTATGCTACTCTTGGCGAAATTGCAGACGTGTTTAGGAAGACTTTTGGCATTTACTAAGGGAATTTAAACGCTTTGATTCTGTGCTTTGTTCCAGGTTAAAATTAAACGTATTTTGCTTTTAATGAAACGATGATAAAATGGACAGATACTCCATTCATTGATTTCGAAATAATGGGCTAAAGTGTCGTAAAATTCATACAAAAGCAAAGCATAATGAAATAATAAAAAATCAATTTAAACGATTGGCTTAAATAATATTAATTTAATTATCTTATGGCTTTGATTTTCAGTTTATTCGAGATTAAAAAAGACTAAAACGCTTAACTAGTGCCTAAAATGGCTTAGATTTTGCTTTTTCAACCGCAATTCGAAGTGATGAGGGGATATTGATGTTAAATAATGGTTAATGTGGATAACCAGTGTTAATAAATAGTTATCAACATAAAAAATTGAGGTTAAGCGGGCTACTATATTCCTTATCAGTATGTTACGATTTATTTGAAATTTTTGTTTAAAATGTTGATAATTTTCTCAATATTCGTAGTCCCTAAACGGACCATCCCTTTAATTCGAATAGGCACTGTAAACCAATAAATTATAGAAATCGCAATGGAAAAAACTTGTACAGAAGTATGGAAGAACTGTCTTCAAATTATTAAGGATAACATTCCGAGCCAAAGTTTCAAAACTTGGTTCGAGCCAATAACAGCCCTTAAATTGGAAGGTAAGGTTTTAACTATACAGGTGCCAAGTTTGTTCTTTTACGAATGGCTTGAAGAACATTATGTAGGCTTGCTTCGCAAGACTGTAAAAAAACAACTTGGAGAGGATGGCAGGTTGGAATATAACATCGTTGTAGATAAATCATCTAACAGCGGTAATCCTTATACTACCAATATGCCCTCAAATGGAAATGGAGCGGAGGCAAAGGTACAATCGATGCCGATTCCGGTTTCCATTAATAAGGATATTAAAAACCCATTTATTATCCCTGGATTAAAAAAATTAAATGTTGATCCACAATTAAACTCTAACTATACTTTCGAAAATTATATTGAGGGAGATTGCAACCGCTTGGCGCGTTCTGCAGGTTACGCTGTAGCTGCTAAACCAGGAGGTACATCTTTTAACCCTTTAATGATTTATGGTGGAGTAGGTTTGGGTAAAACACACCTCGCGCAGGCGATCGGTAACGAGATTAAACGCAGCATGCCAGATAAGTTGGTGATCTATGTAAGCTGTGAGAAATTCTGCCAACAGTTTGTAGATTCATTAAAAAACAACACCATTAACGATTTCGTTAACTTTTATCAGGCAATGGATGTGATCATTATGGATGATGTACACAACTTTGCTGGTAAAGAAAAAACACAGGATATTTTCTTCCATATTTTCAATCACCTTCACCAATCGGGCAAACAGGTAATCTTAACATCTGATAAAGCACCGAAAGATTTAGCTGGTTTGGAAGAGCGTTTGTTAAGCCGTTTTAAATGGGGTTTATCTGCAGATCTACAGATCCCTGATCTGGAAACGCGTATTGCTATTTTAAGAAAGAAAATGTATGCTGATGGTATTGAGTTACCAGGCGAAGTGGTAGAATATGTGGCACACAACATTGATAACAATGTGCGTGAGTTAGAGGGTGCTATGGTATCTCTTTTGGCACAAGCCACTTTGAATAAAAAAGAAATCGATTTGGCGCTTGCTAAGCAAATGCTGAAGAACTTTATCAAAAATACTTCTAAGGAAATTTCAATGGAATACATCCAGAAATTGGTTTGTGAGTATTTCGAGGTTCCGGTTGATATGGTTAAATCGCAAACACGTAAACGCGAAATTGTTCAGGCACGTCAGATTTCGATGTACCTTTCTAAAAGCCATACTAAATCATCGTTGAAAACGATTGGTGCTTTCTTCGGTGGCCGCGATCACAGTACCGTAATTTATGCTTGCCAAACGGTAGAAGATTTAATTGATACTGATAAAAAGTTTAAAGCTTACGTACACGATATCCAAAAGAAATTAAAAATGAGCTAAACTAAGTTCAGGAACAGAAAGATAGAAGGGTTTAAATAAAATCTTTTGTTCATGTTCAAAAGTTTATGCAAAAAACAAAGGCCTGATAAAATATCGGGCCTTTGTTTTAATGTGGTTTTTTTAAAAAAAAATTAAAGTTTTTCTATTTCAGCTAAGCCATATAATAAGGCGGCAACATGTAATGCCTGGGCTATTTTATTTTCCTTAATCAGTTGCTTTACTTCTTCAATAGTATATTCTTCAACATTTAATATTTCGTGTTCATCTAAATGCTGCTCGTGCGTTTTAATACCACCTGTTAAGAAATAGGTAAAGGTTCTGTTGTTTGATGTTGCAGGGTTAGGATAAAGTTCGGCAATAAGTTTGCAGGTTTTAAAACTGTAGCCTGTTTCTTCTAAGAGTTCACGTTTAACAGCAAACTCAGGTGCTTCATCGCCATCAATTACACCACCTGGAACTTCAAGCGAAATAATATCGGCCGCATGGCGGTACTGGCGCACCATGATGATTTTTCCTGCTTCTGTTAATGCAATTGCATTAACCCAGTTTGGATACTCTAAAACATAGTAGTCGTCTTTTATAATGCCATCAGGAAGCTTAACTTCATCTACTCTTAAGGTAGCCCACTTTTCTCTTACTAAATATTTAGAGGCAAGCTTTTGCCACTTTTCTATAATCATCTATTTATATTGTTTTGTTTAGCGCCATACGCGTGGCGTTTAGCGCAAATACTGCTGTATCGTTTTCTGACGGTGCAAGTTTACCAAATGTACGATCTTGTGCCGATCTGACAGGTATTGATAGACTAAATTCAGCTTTGGCGCAATCATTTGGTTTCTATCTTGGCTTGTACCTAATTCGTAATATAAGAATTCGCTCAGGGAGTCGAGTTTTTCGGGAGGGAGGTCGCTTCCGGCTAACCAATTTTCAAAAACAGAAAGATCTTCATTTTCCAGAATTTCTTTTGGCAATTGAAAGCTGCCTTCCATGGTTTCGTCAAAAAGTTGATTGGCCTCGGCCAATTTACCTTCTAACTTTAAGCCCATAATCCGAGCCAAAACCTGTGCAAGTTTCTGTATTTCTGCTGTGATTAAATCTCTTCTGTACATTATTGTTGTAATGTTTTAATCTGTTGGAAAGTTGTAACGTTCAAAAAGGAACAGATTCTAACTTATGGACTATGGACTATGGACTATGGACTATGGACTATGGACTATGGACTATGGACTATGGACTATGGACTATGGACTATGGACTACCAGCTTCCGCTGCTTCCACCACCGCCAAAGCTTCCACCGCCAAAACCACCGAATCCGCCGCCTCCTCCACCAGAAGAACCGCCGCCCCAGCCACCGCTGCTTCGGCCGCCACCGCCACCACTTCCAAAAAGCATTGCCCAGAACAAAGCGTTAGATGCACCCCGACCGCCAATTACTTCGCTACCGCCTCCGCCACCTTTTCTCATGATGATGAGGATTACGATTACAATAATGATAATAATCACAATACTGCCACCTCCGCCACCTTTCTTTGAAGAAGTTTTAGGACTATCATTTTTATATTCGCCTTTGGTATATTTTATAATCGAGGTAGTACCTTCATCTAAGCCGGCATAATAATTTCCGGCTTTAAAATTAGGTTTAATGTCGTTATCAATAATACGCTTGGCATAAATATCTGGCAATGCGCCTTCCAGGCCATAACCTGTTTGAATAGAGATTTTTCGATCGCCAACAGCCACAACGATCATAATCCCGTTGTTTTTGCCACTTTGACCAACTCCCCATTTTCGGCCCAGCTCAACAGCGTATTCGTTAATATCATAATCGCCTACAGATTTTAATATCGCTATGGCAATCTGTGTTGATGATGAATCATTGAAAGCTACTAATTTAGTTTCCAGTTGCTGCTTTTGATCGGCTGATAACACATTAGCGTAATCATTAACCAAAGTAGTGGGTTTCTCTGGAAAATCCTGTGCAAAGGCAAAAGTGAATAATAAACTCAGTAACGAGAAAAGGAATATTTTCTTCATCGCTTATTTCTGCTCTAGATTGTCCATAAAAACGATATCATTTGGCAATTCATTAATGTCGCCTTTTTGAGGAGGGAAGAACAAGGCTAGTTTTTCTCCGGCCAATGCTACGCCCGCAATAATGCCATCAGCTAAATTGCCTTTTGCAAAGTGTGCAGTCATCGCTATTTTGGTCGTTTCCCAAAAATCTTCAGGTACTACCTGGTTAATACCTACATCACCAATAATGGCAAATTTATGATCGGCATGCGCCAGGTAAATCAGTACCCCATTTCTTTTGGCTGTTTTGTCCATATCCAGCTTGGTAAAATACTCGATAGCTTTTTCGTATGGATCACCTGCGCAGTGTTTGTCAATAGCAATCCTAATTTCTCCAGATGTTGCTCTTTCTGCATCGGAGATCGCATTTGCTATTTTTTCTTGTTCAATATCTGAAAATAACGACATGTGTTTATTTTGTATGAAGTAAAAAGGGTAATAAATGTTTAGTTAATAAAACATTCACTACCCTTATATATTGTGTTGAGAATATTAAAATTCTACTTTAGGTGCATCTTTTGCGGTAGCATCGGCCTCGAAATACCCTTTAGGTTTAAAGCCGAACATGCCAGCTGTTAAATTGGTTGGGAACGATCTGATTTTGCCATTATACTCTTGCACAGCATCGTTAAAATCTTTACGGGCAACGGTAATCCTATTTTCGGTGCTTTCTAGCTGCGCCGATAAATCACTGAATTGCTGTGTAGCCCTTAGTTCAGGGTAATTTTCGGTAATCGATAATAATTTACCCAAAGCCTGGCTCAATTGTCCCTGAGCAGCCTGGTATTTCTGGATGTTTTCTGGTGTCAATTCATCAGCCTTAACCGTCATCTGTGTTGCTTTTGCACGCGCTTCTGTTACGGCAGTTAAAGTACCCTGTTCAAATTTAGCCGCTCCTTTTACAGTAGCTACCAGGTTCGGAATTAAATCTGCTCTTCTTTGATATTGGGTTTGCACCGTTCCCCATTTCGATTTAACGTTCTCATCAAGTTTAACCATGCTGTTATATCCGCATGAACTTAAAGTGCTCACTGCAATAACTGCAGCTAAAATTCCAAATATTAATCTTTTCATTTTTATGGTTTTTGTCTTTTTAATAGAATTGATTTATGGTCAATTTACGAATTAGATATCAAATTGCATGCCTTTGTTACAGTTTCGGTAATTATCTGACAGGTTGACAAGCTTAGGGTAATGTTTAAACTGATGTTTTTGTTTTGAAGCGCAAGGTCATTCGCTTTTTTTAATGTTTGCTCCCGCTCTTCGCTCTACTTCGTGTCCGCTCCGATCGGGGCTAAAAACTTTGGGTTGTGGCACGGAAAACCTACATAGTCGCAACAAAGCCGCCCATCTAAACCCGATCGAACGGATGCCCCCGATTTTTCATCGGGGCAAGAGGTAGAGCGGGAAGAAAGTGGCCTATGGAATACTGCCGTGGCTTTCCAAAAAAACATAAAAGCATTACTTTAGTCTGCTGATAATTTTTAGTCATATTCTGAAATCATCAAATATGCTATCAGTTGCCTATCTTTGTAGCGTTCGGGATAAAAACCTGACATGATATGCAAAAAGACATCGAAATTACGCTGCTCCCGCACGAGGTAGAGCAAACAGAGGTGATTAACCAGAAACTGGCTGAATCCCTAAAATTACCTGGATCAAGAATTAAAGGTTATGAAATCCTGAAAAGATCGATAGATGCCCGCTCGAGAAAAGTGATATTCAGACTTCAGGTAAAAGTTTTTGTAGATGAGGAAGCCACTCCTGAAGTATACACCATTAATTATAAAAATGTAAGTGACGCGAAGCCTGTAATTATTATAGGGGCTGGCCCAGCGGGCTTGTTTGCAGCTTTGCAGTGTATCGAGAATGGATTAAAGCCCATTATTATCGAACGGGGTAAAGATGTAAAACAACGACGACGAGATTTGGCTGCCATAAACAAGCAGGGTTTGGTTAATACCGAATCTAATTATTGTTATGGTGAAGGTGGAGCAGGAACCTATTCGGATGGCAAGCTATATACCCGTTCTAATAAACGGGGCGATATTAATAAAGTACTTCAGGTTTTTGTAAACCACGGAGCAGAAGCTGACATTGCTGTCGATGCCCGTCCACATATCGGGACCAATAAACTTCCGCATATTATCACTTCCATAAAAGATACGATCCTGAATGCTGGAGGCGAAGTGATGTTCGCTAGCCGTATGACTGATATTTTGATCGAATTCGGAAAAGTAAAAGGAATTGAGATAAATTTTGAAGAAAAGTTGTTTGCCGATGATATTATCTTGGCAACTGGTCATTCTGCAAGAGATGTGTACGAATTATTGAACAGTAAAAATATTCTGATTGAGGCTAAACCATTTGCTTTAGGCGTACGGATTGAGCATCCTCAGGAAATTATTGATTCGGCTCAATACCATTGCGATATTAGATCGGAGTTTTTACCTCCTGCGTACTACAGTTTGGTGGAGCAGGTTGGTGCCCGTGGGGTGTTTTCTTTTTGCATGTGCCCCGGAGGTATTATTGCGCCTTGTTCTACAGGCGAAAATGAAATCGTAGTAAATGGCTGGTCGCCATCTAAACGGAATAATCCTTATGCCAATTCTGGAACGGTGGTTCAGGTTACCTTAAACGATGTTCAGGGTTACGATCCGCTTAGAATGTTGCATTTCCAATCGGAGATTGAAAAAATGGCTTTTGAGGCCGGTGGCGGAAATCTGGTAGCTCCGGCCCAGCGCATGGTTGATTTTGTGAACAATAAATTATCGATCGATTTACCAAAGAACTCCTATCTACCTGGCACCAAAAGTTCGATGCTGGATAATATTTTACCCGATTTCGTATCAGATAGTTTACGTGTAGCCTTACCCTTGTTCGGGAAAAAGATTAAGGGGTATTATACAAATGAAGCTATTTTGGTAGGGGTAGAGAGTAGAACATCATCACCGGTTAGAATTCCGAGAGATAAAGAGACTTATCAGCACCCTCAGGTAAAAGGTTTATATCCTTGCGCAGAAGGCGCAGGTTATGCCGGTGGAATTGTATCGGCAGCAATAGATGGTATTAACTGTGCTAATGCAATATTAAACGCATCTTAACAAACTTTATATTGCCCCAATTGTTGTTTTGGTATGTTTAATATTACGAACGAAATTAAAAAGGCATTTAATGGCGATGCCTGGCATGGTAACCATGTAATGCAAACTTTAAATAACGTTAATCCTGAAAGTGCGTTTAGCCATTTTGTGCCAGGGGCGCATTCTATTGCCGAAATCGCCCTGCATTTAACTGCATGGACAGAAGAAGTTACCTCAAGATTGAGTGGAAAACCTGCTGCAGAACCCGCAATGGGCGATTGGCCAGTGCCCGAAAGTAGAACGGCTAAGGCCTGGGAGCGCATTATCTTTAATTTTAAAATTGCTAATGAAGAACTCATCCGCTTGTGCGAAAGCATGAAAAATAACCAATGGGATGATGAAGTAAAGAGTGAGCGGAACCCGGCGTTGGGAACAGGCGTAACCAATGCAGAGCTTTTAAGTGGTTTAGCACAGCACCATGCCTACCATTCTGGTCAAATTGCTTTGCTTTCTAAGTTTTAGTAATTAATCTGTAACAATAAATCTTTGGAATCACCCTTATGAAGAAGACACTTATTATCGGCGCATCGCCAAACCCATCCAGATATGCTTATAAAGCAGCCAATATGCTCACGCGCTTCAATCACGAAATTGTTAACGTGGGTATAAAAAAAGGAGAGGTTGCAGGTGTAGAAATTGAAAAACCGGATCAGATCCACACCGATATAGATACCATAACTTTATATATTGGCCCAGCCTTACAGCTACAATATCACGATTACATCCTGGCAACAAAACCCAAACGGGTAATTTTCAATCCGGGAACTGAAAATTATGAGCTCGAAAAATTATTGGATCAGCACAATATCGAACCAGTTGAAGCCTGTACTTTGGTATTGCTAAGCACCGGGCAATATTAGAATTTGTAAACCACGCCCCAGTTTACATAATCTGCCTGCGCAAAGTGCATATAGGTTTTTGCCTGTAAGCCAATATGCGGCGTAATATTAAAAGTAGGTCCGAATGTCCAGTACCAGGTCGCTTTATCCATCAATCTATTGTAATGGATGTATTTCCCAATCTGTGCCGCAACGGTTACGCGCCATAAGTTGATGTCGGCACCAATACTGATTCCTGTACGCCATTTGTCATATGAAGTCCCGTAGTTTTGGAAGGTTTCTAAATAATTATTCGGATCAAATACGGTGTAATAATAAACGGCATCCGCACCAGCCTTAAGCGATAGCACATCATTCAGGTAAAAATTGTAACCTGCATATAACCCGCTTTTGTATAAGCTTTTGTTCCTGTTTGCAAATACGCCCCTTGCGCCTAAGCCCGCACTAAGCTCAATCGAATTACGCTGTAAAGTAGTGTAGGTGCTTTTCCGCTCCGTAGTTAATGTTTTCGGATTGTTTAGTTTAAGTCCGATGTAAATGTTTCCCGTATTCAAACCCCCATTGGGTACAGTAGCTCCGCCATTCGATACGTGTAGAAAACCGAAACCTACTAATAGATCCGCATATTCACTCATTGGCAGCTCCATTCCTAAATCTGCTTTAATGGTTTCATTAATCGGACTTCCCAAAAATCTGTTTTTGGTATTATTAAAGTAATACTTGTTCGTGTAGCCCAAACCAACGCCTGGTGTAAAATTAAATTTAGCTTTTCCGACTTTGAATAGCTGAAAATCCATCTGTGCCACTAAGCCATATACCTGTCCAAAAGCATTGGCTGAGGTATCTTTTGTACCCTTCAGTTTGCTCAGGTCTCTAAAAATAAAGCCGATCCCGTAAGATTTGGCACCACCAAATCCAATCCATTTATCGCTGTTCTGACTGATGTCTTTAAAATATGCCGCGTCAAATCCCGTAATCTGATCCTGAAACAGATGTCCCTGATCATTATTTACATGTGTACCAAATATGGGCTTAATAATAATCGAATGATTTTCTGGAGCAATTTGAGCCTTGGTAAATGTGCAACCCGTAATAACGAGAATAAAAGAAAGTAGTTGTTTTTTCATTAGCTTTTACTAAAACGGTAAGCAAGACTATAAAAGGCATAACGGTAGCCGGTGGCACTGTTTTTAACTTCATTCGAAGTAAAAGTAGCGGTATAATTGGCTGTCCAGCGTGCAATGGCGAAGGTCAAACCTACCTGTGTGGTAAAGACAATTGGCTTGGGCTTAAAGGTGATCGGCCCTTTATCGTTCAAAAATAATCCGCCCTGCAAACTCGAATCGAAAGCAATGGCATGTAACTGAGGGCTAACAGAAAGGAAAAGTTCGTACTTGCGTTGCGATTTGTTCGGATGGTTATTGCTCACCAAGCTATTAAAAGCCGATGAACCATCCATATCGTTAAATCTGCCCAAGCGAAACATTGTGCCGAGATTTGCTTTTGTAATCACATTACCAACTGCTGCCGAAGTTGTTCCCGTAATATCAAATATTTTATTATTTGTGCTCATTAAAAGCTTGTTGTATTCTACACCTAAATTTAATGTTGGTTCACTGTTTAAACCGTATTCCCATCCTTCAATCTGATTTTGACCAACCAGTTTATGAAACGCTTTCTGAAACTCTTCACCCAAAGCATCTTTTCCGGTAAGTCCAATCTGTGCAGAAACCTTAAGCATCTGTTTGTTCGCGTAAAACCGACTAAAATTTGCCTCACCATAAAGGTATGCTGTAAAAGGGCGGTCGTGTAGGGCAGGGTTTGGTACAAAGCTGTAATAAGGGTTGTATATTTTTTGGCCAAGCTCAAACCCGATAATCTCTTTGCTTCTCCCTGCTTTTAAATTCTCTCCATTCAGGGCATGCCTATATTTAATAAAAGCACTGTTTGTATAATAACGGTCGCTGGTAATGTCAATGTAAGCATCGTTTTCAGAGATAACAACAAGCTCATTTTTATAATTTTGCGCATAACCGATTTCCGTTATGCCGATAAATAGCAGAGAAAAGTATAATTTGAGCATCAACTTCATTTATATGGATGATTTAATAAAGGCATAAAAGTATTAATTATTGTTCAAAAATTCGATAAGATGGTTGCCAATTGCACACGAGTCTTCCGAAGTTTCAATAGGCATAGGTGTTGGAAACTTCAGAAGTCTATTCAGACCACACGGATTATTTTTATACTGTATAAGAGTGCTTTTGTTTTTTAGCAAAGCAGTTTGGGTGCTACTATTTAGGTTTGTTCCCGCTTTTCATTTCAAGCCCTCGCTGCGCTACGGGCTTTCCATTGCAATCGGGTTTATTTTGCATGGTCCTCCGAAGTTTTGAACGGTTGGATGCAGGGGAAGCTCAGAAAGACTAGAGCGCTAGCTAATATGCATCAGCTGACTTCAAAAGTTTATAAGGGCTGAGTGCAAGGAAAACTTTGGAAGTCTATCAGGCCACGCTGATCTATTTCTACACTATATATGTCTCATTTTTTAGCAAAGCAGGTTCGGTACTGCTATGTAGGTTTGTCCCCGCTATCCGCTATAGTCCCGATGAAGAATCGGGATGCCCGCTGCTATCGGGTTTATCTGGCAGGGTCTTGCGCGGTTTTAAGGGCTGGGCGCAGGAAACCCAGGAAGCCTAAAGGGATGTGGCTTCCCCGAAACACGGTTTCGCCCAAAAAGTTTTGGTTTGTGCAACATTTTTTCTCGTTGAAAACCATTGTGTTACCTCAAGTCCTGCAGCCATTGTTAAAAAAGCTTTGGATATGCATTAAAAATCCCTACTTTTGCATCCCGCTTCGGAGGAAGGGATCAGGTTGAAAAGATGGCAGAGCGATAAGGAGGGCAGGATTTATTTTAAAATAAATATTGCTAAAGCGGAAAAGATTGCTACCTTTGCAGCCCGGATCGGAAGAACGGGAAGCTGAACAGGATCAGCGTATTGAAATAAGGGAAAAGGGATAAAAGAAAGGCTAAAAAAATAAAATTTATTTTATTTGGAAGTTTAAAAAAGATCCTTACCTTTGCACTCCCAACCGAAAGGAAGGGCAAAAAAATCGGAACGGCGGATGTCGGGAAGATAACAAAAACAAGATTGAAACGGGATGAAACACAGGCAGGACGAACAAGACCGGCCGGAACTGAAACCGAAGATATATAGATGACCGGCCGTGAGGCTTACTGGTCAATAAGTTCTTAAAAGAGATGTCAATGTAGCGTAGCGAGGTAATGGAGTACCGATCAAAGTACATGATTACGTAGCTTTATTTTAAAGGTGGTGTCTAACAGACAACATAACAAAAAAGAAGACTATTTTTAACAATAGTTAAAACTGGTCAGCATCTTACAACACATTTTACAATGGAGAGTTTGATCCTGGCTCAGGATGAACGCTAGCGGCAGGCCTAATACATGCAAGTCGAACGATATCATCCAGCTTGCTGGATGAGAAAGTGGCGCACGGGTGCGTAACGCGTATGCAACCTACCTTCATCTGGGGGATAGCCCGGAGAAATCCGGATTAATACCGCATAAAATCACAGCACTGCATAGTGCAATGATCAAACATTTATGGGACGGAGATGGGCATGCGTGTCATTAGCTAGTTGGCGGGGTAACGGCCCACCAAGGCGACGATGACTAGGGGATCTGAGAGGATGGCCCCCCACACTGGTACTGAGACACGGACCAGACTCCTACGGGAGGCAGCAGTAAGGAATATTGGTCAATGGAGGCAACTCTGAACCAGCCATGCCGCGTGCAGGAAGACTGCCCTATGGGTTGTAAACTGCTTTTATCCGGGAATAAACCTATCTACGTGTAGATAGCTGAATGTACCGGAAGAATAAGGATCGGCTAACTCCGTGCCAGCAGCCGCGGTAATACGGAGGATCCAAGCGTTATCCGGATTTATTGGGTTTAAAGGGTGCGTAGGCGGCCTGTTAAGTCAGGGGTGAAAGACGGTAGCTCAACTATCGCAGTGCCCTTGATACTGATGGGCTTGAATGGACTAGAGGTAGGCGGAATGAGACAAGTAGCGGTGAAATGCATAGATATGTCTCAGAACACCGATTGCGAAGGCAGCTTACTATGGTCTTATTGACGCTGAGGCACGAAAGCGTGGGGATCAAACAGGATTAGATACCCTGGTAGTCCACGCCCTAAACGATGAACACTCGCTGTTGGCGATACACAGTCAGCGGCTAAGCGAAAGCGTTAAGTGTTCCACCTGGGGAGTACGCTCGCAAGAGTGAAACTCAAAGGAATTGACGGGGGCCCGCACAAGCGGAGGAGCATGTGGTTTAATTCGATGATACGCGAGGAACCTTACCCGGGCTTGAAAGTTAGTGAATCATTTAGAGATAAATGAGTGAGCAATCACACGAAACTAGGTGCTGCATGGCTGTCGTCAGCTCGTGCCGTGAGGTGTTGGGTTAAGTCCCGCAACGAGCGCAACCCCTATGTTTAGTTGCCAGCACGTTATGGTGGGGACTCTAAACAGACTGCCTGTGCAAACAGAGAGGAAGGAGGGGACGACGTCAAGTCATCATGGCCCTTACGTCCGGGGCTACACACGTGCTACAATGGATGGTACAGAGGGCAGCTACATAGCAATATGATGCGAATCTCACAAAGCCATTCACAGTTCGGATTGGGGTCTGCAACTCGACCCCATGAAGTTGGATTCGCTAGTAATCGCGTATCAGCAATGACGCGGTGAATACGTTCCCGGGCCTTGTACACACCGCCCGTCAAGCCATGGAAGTTGGGGGTACCTAAAGTATGTAACCGCAAGGAGCGTCCTAGGGTAAAACCGATAACTGGGGCTAAGTCGTAACAAGGTAGCCGTACCGGAAGGTGCGGCTGGAATACCTCCTTTCTGGAGTAGCACCGCCTACTCGCCACGCAACATGATATTTCAAAATAAGGTAGAGGGTAATAAGGTAGAAGGCTTAAGGTCTTGTACATGATACTGAATACCTTATACTAAAAAGAGAAAAAAAGAAACACCCAGAAGAAAACGGTGTGCGATAGCAGAAAAGCGAAAGCATAACGGAGATTAAGATGGGGAAAGCCAAAGGAAAGCAGTAGCGGTAAGATACTATATACTGCATACGGACGCCGACCTTAAAATCAACAGTCCCGTAGCTCAGCCTGGTTAGAGCACTACACTGATAATGTAGGGGTCTCCAGTTCAAATCTGGACGGGACTACACATTAATATCCTTTTGGGGGATTAGCTCAGCTGGCTAGAGCGCCTGCCTTGCACGCAGGAGGTCAACGGTTCGACTCCGTTATTCTCCACCATTAAAGGTTGAGGGTTAAAAGGTTGAAGGTGTAGGGTAAGACCTATAGCTGAAACACACCACAACAGAATATAATACCTTATTATCGGGATAGATAATATACATTGACATAAAGAAAGATAAGAAGAAATTGCCGAAGGGGCAAGGTATCAAAGGATACCGAATGGTTCGACTCCATGATTTTTACTAATAAGGCTGAAACGGGGCTTAGTTAGGGGACAATGAAACCCTCTACCTTTATACCCTCGACCTTCAACCTTAATAAAGTTCTTTGACATATTGGAAGAAGTTAAAAAAGAAGAGCAAACAACAATAGGCGACTGTTGTGTTTGTGCTCACTTGAAGGAAGAGCAATCGACCAACAAGTATGAGACATCATAACAAGAGCAAAAAAAGCATACCATATGGCGCAAAAGGCATATGAGTAGAAGAAAGTAATAAAGAGTACACGGGGGATGCCTTGGCTCTCAGAGGCGATGAAGGACGTGATAAGCTGCGATAAGCTTCGGGTATTTGCAAATAGGAATTGATCCGAAGATTTCCGAATGGGGCAACCCGGCATGTTGAAGACATGTCACATATAATGAGCAAACCTGCCGAACTGAAACATCTAAGTAAGCAGAGGAAGAGAAAATAACAATGATTTCCTAAGTAGTGGCGAGCGAAAGGGAAAGAGCCCAAACCTACCTTGTTACGGCAAAGTGGGGGTTGTAGGACTGCAACATGGCATCAGCAAACAGAAGTGGAATGGGATGGGAAGCCCAGCGATACACGGTGATAGCCCGGTACACGTATAGAATGCTGGCCTAGCAGTATCCTGAGTACCGCGAGGTCGGAGACGCCTTGTGGGAATCTGCCGGCACCATCCGGTAAGGCTAAATACTCCTGAGAGACCGATAGTGAACCAGTACCGTGAGGGAAAGGTGAAAAGAACCCCGAACAGGGGAGTGAAATAGAACCTGAAACCGTGTACTTACAAGCGGTCGGAGCATCCAAGTGGTGTGACGGCGTGCCTTTTGCATAATGAGCCTACGAGTTACTCCTCTCTGGCAAGGTTAAGTGCTTCAGGCACGGATCCGAAGCGAAAGCGAGTCTGAATAGGGCGTATAGTCAGAGGGGGTAGACGCGAAACCTTGTGATCTACCCATGGACAGGTTGAAGGTGCGGTAACACGTACTGGAGGACCGAACCGATAAACGTTGAAAAGTTTCCGGATGATCTGTGGGTAGGGGTGAAAGGCTAATCAAACTGGGAAATAGCTCGTACTCCCCGAAATGTTTTTAGGAACAGCGTGGACATTAAGTTTCATAGAGGTAGAGCTACTGATTGGGTGCGGGGGAGTCAAATCCTACCAAATCCAGACAAACTCCGAATGCTATGAAATATGGTCTGCAGTGAGGCGCGGGGTGCTAAGGTCACGCGCCGAGAGGGAAAGAACCCAGACCATCAGCTAAGGTCCCCAAGTGACAGTTAAGTTGAACTAACGAGGTCCGATTGCACAGACAGCTAGGATGTTGGCTTGGAAGCAGCCATTCATTTAAAGAGTGCGTAACAGCTCACTAGTCGAGCGATCGGGCATGGATAATAAACGGGCATTAAACTGTTCACCGAAGCTATGGGATTGAAATATATCGGTAGGGGAGCATTCCAATTGCAGCGAAGGTATCTGGTAATGGGTGCTGGAGCGATTGGAAAAGCAAATGTAGGCATAAGTAACGATAAGGCGGGAGAGAAACCCGCCCACCGAAAGGATAAGGTTTCCTGATCAACGCTAATCGGATCAGGGTCAGTCGGGACCTAAGGAGAACCCGAAGGGGAAATTCGATGGACAACTGGTTAATATTCCAGTACTTTTTATAACTGCGATGTGGGGACGGAGTAGTGACACTGCCGCGATCTGACGGAATAGATCGTTAAAGACAGTAGGTATTAGGACGGTAGGCAAATCCGCCGACCTAGCTGAAAGTCGATAGTACCGCAAGCCTTCGGGTAAGCGGATAGCGCAGGTAATCAGACTTCCAAGAAAAACCGCTAAGCTTCAGGTTATAAAAACCCGTACCGCAAACCGACACAGGTATCCGGGAAGAGGATTCTAAGGTGCTCGAGTGAATCATGGCTAAGGAACTCGGCAAAATGGCCCTGTAACTTCGGGAGAAGGGGCGCTGGCAGCAATGTCAGCCGCAGTGAAAAGGCCCAGGCGACTGTTTAACAAAAACACATGGCTTTGCAAAATCGAAAGATGAGGTATAAGGCCTGACACCTGCCCGGTGCTGGAAGGTTAAGAGGGGATGTCATCCGCAAGGAGAAGCATTGAATCGAAGCCCCAGTAAACGGCGGCCGTAACTATAACGGTCCTAAGGTAGCGAAATTCCTTGTCGGGTAAGTTCCGACCTGCACGAATGGTGTAACGATCTGGGCGCTGTCTCAGCCATGAGCTCGGTGAAATTGTGGTCCCGGTGAAGACGCCGGGTACCCGCAACGGGACGGAAAGACCCCATGCACCTTCACTACAATTTAACATTGACATTGGATACAGGATGTGTAGGATAGGTGGGAGGCTTTGAAGCGGCGTCGCTAGGCGTCGTGGAGCCAACGTTGAAATACCACCCTTTCTGTATTCGGTGTCTAATCCCTTCATGAGGGAGACATTGTTTGATGGGTAGTTTGACTGGGGTGGTCGCCTCCAAAAAGGTAACGGAGGCTTTCAAAGGTAAGCTCAGTACGCTTGGTAACCGTACGCGGAGTGCAATAGCATAAGCTTGCTTGACTGTGAGACAGACAAGTCGATCAGGGTCGAAAGACGGATATAGTGATCCGGTGGTTCTGCATGGAAGGGCCATCGCTCAAAGGATAAAAGGTACGCTGGGGATAACAGGCTGATCTCCCCCAAGAGCTCATATCGACGGGGAGGTTTGGCACCTCGATGTCGGCTCGTCACATCCTGGGGCTGGAGAAGGTCCCAAGGGTTCGGCTGTTCGCCGATTAAAGTGGCACGCGAGCTGGGTTCAGAACGTCGCGAGACAGTTCGGTCCCTATCTGTTGTGGGCGTAGGAATTTTGAGTGGGGCTGACCTTAGTACGAGAGGACCGGGTTGGACTAGCCTCTAGTGAATCTGTTGTTCCGCCAGGGGCATTGCAGAGTAGCTACGCTGGGAATAGATAAGCGCTGAAAGCATCTAAGTGCGAAACTAGCCACGAGATGAGAATTCCATATAGGACCGTAGCAGACTACTACGTTGATAGGCTACAGATGTAAAGCTGGCGACAGCACAGTCGAGTAGTACTAATCATCCGAAGCTTTCAAAGCAAACAGACTGTTGTTTGTTCTTCTAACATAACTTCTTTCAATAATATGTCATTTAAGCGGAAAGCTAAAAGACCAAAGACTAAAGCGGAATACAGTAGCTTTAAGCTTTGAGCTTTATCCTTTCGGCTCAAATAAAAACATTTAGGTGCCTATATCGGTGGTGTCCACCTCTTCCCATTCCGAACAGAGAAGTTAAGCCCACCAGAGCCGATGGTACTGCGGTAACACGTGGGAGAGTAGGTCGGTGCCAAATCTTAAAAGAGACCCTTCAGCAGCAATGTTGAAGGGTTTTTCTTCGTTATATATAAGGCCCTGTGTTTTTAAGGCCAATGAAATTGAAATACTGAAAGGCGAAAAGCTGAAAGACCAAAGACCAAGGGCGTGATGCGCTTTAGTCTTTAAGCTTTCTTCTTTAGTCTTTAATAAAAATATTCAGGTGCCTATATCGGTGGTGTCCACCTCTTCCCATTCCGAACAGAGAAGTTAAGCCCACCAGAGCCGATGGTACTGCGGTAACACGTGGGAGAGTAGGTCGGTGCCAGATCTTAAAAAGAAACCCTTTAACAGCAATGTTGAAGGGTTTTCTTAGTTTAAAGGCATTTTATAGTCCATGTCTATCTGTTTTCACCATTAAGAAGTGAAGAAAAGTTAAGGCACTGTTCCAATATGATCTTCTTAATGTCCTTAATGATAAATGAGCTATATCGGCTTTCACCATTAAGAAGTTAAGATGAGTTAAGGGTTTGTTCCAATATGATCTTCTTAACGTCCTTGCTCCCTTAATGGTGAAATAGGCTATATCGGCTTTTTTGGTCATTAAGGAGTTTATGGCCATTTCTATTATGCTCTGTTAATTTTTGCACCATTAAGAATTGAAGAAAAGTTAAGGGGCCTGATGAGGGATGTTTCTTAATGTTACTTAATCCCTTAATGGTGAAAGGAATTGTAACAGCGGTTATTTACTACCATTAAGAAGTTAAGGGCTTGTTCCCAAAGATTACGCTAATCGCCGCTGAGTGTTAAGGGTCTGATGCCGGATGTTCCTTAATGCCCTTAATCCCTTAATGATAAATGAGCTATATCGGCTTTTTTGGTCATTAAGGAGTTTATGACCATTCTATTATGCTCTGTTAATTTTTGCACCATTAAGAAGTGAAGAAAAGTTAAGGAGCCTGATGACGGATGTTCCTTAACGTCCTTGCTCCCTTAATGGTGAAAGGAATTGTAACAGCGGTTATTTAATACCATTAAGAAGTTAAGATGGGTTAAGGGCTTGTTCCCAAAGATTACGCTAATCTCCGCTGAGTGTTAAGGGGTCTGATGCCGGATGTTCCTCAATGCCCTTAATCCCTTAATGATAAATGAGCTATATCGGCTTTTCACCATTAAGAAGTTAAGATGAGTTAAGGGTTTGTTCCCGCAGATATTGCGCAGAACCTGATCCATCTTCCGTTTTACCATCTTCCATCTTAAGTTCGATAGCCCTGAAGGCAGGGGAAATCCCTTTTGGAGTGAGGTAGATTGTTTATCCAAAGGGTTTCCAAAAAGGATTGCAGCGTACAGCAGGACAGGACCCAGCCTACATGTTGCTGCTATTTCGCTTCAGATCATTAAAGAATTAATTGTCTTGATTATGCTTAACAAATAAGTTAAACGCTACTTAAGATTATGTTCCTCCATAACGAAGGACAACAGTTAAGGAATTATTAAACTTAACCATTCTTAATGCTCTTAATTTTTTAATGATAAAAGGACCTTGATTATTGCCAAATATTTAAGGATTAGTTTACTCTTAAAGTAACTACTCTAAATTGATTATTTTACTCTTGTTAAAAAATGTAAAATCTTTCAGCCTCAAGGTAATAAAACCGTATTATTGTAGTATTACGTACATATTATGATGATGAATGTGAACCTTAAGAAATTAACTTTTCTTGCTTTTATTTTGTGTATAAATTTTGGCGTTTTTGCTCAGAGTAAAAATGTACAACTCCCTGCAAATTGGTTTAATCTCGATTTGTTAGAGAATGGATATTTTGGTATCAGTACGGAGAAAGCTTATCGTGAGCTTTTAAAAGATAAAAAACCTAAGCAAAATATTATTGTAGCAGTAATTGATGGTGGAGTGGATACCAGGCACCCTGATTTGCAAAATGTTTTATGGACAAATAAAAAAGAAATTCTCGGAAATGGAATAGACGATGATGGTAACGGTTATGTTGATGATATTCATGGCTGGAATTTTATAGGTTCAAAAAAGGGTAACCTGGAGTTTGATAATTTGGAACTGGTGCGTTTATTAAGGATTTATACTCCTAAATATCAATCAACAACCAATTTAACACCTTTAGACAGTACACAAAAAGAAGAATTTAAGCTGTATAAAAAAATGGTTGGCGATTTCGGCAAAAAATACGAAGATGCCAGCAATACTTTTTCAGTTCTGATTGCCATTAACAAAGTTTTAGATTCTGTAGCCAAGATCAATAAAAAAGAGATCCCTACGATTGAGGATGTTGACCGATATAAAGCCGATGATGAAACTGAAGAGCAGGTAAAAACAATCATCAGAAAAGGTTCTAAAGAGGATGGTAGTTTCGAGAAATTTTATAAAAATATAAAAGACGGGTACAAGCAATATGATGCGATGCTGAAATATAACTTAAACCCTAAATATGATATGCGTGCACAATTGGTTGGCGATGATTATAGCAATCCTTATCAGAAAGATTATGGAAACAATGACGTAGAAGGTCCTGATGCTTTTCACGGAACACATGTATCGGGGATTATTGGTGCTGATCGCACAAATTCTATAGGTATTTTGGGCGTAGCCAATAATGTGAGTATTATGGCGATTAGGGTGGTACCTACAGGTGACGAGCGTGATAAAGATGTAGCCAATGGTATCAGATATGCGGTTGATAATGGTGCTAAAGTAATCAACATGAGTTTTGGTAAAAGCTATAAGTGGGATAAAAAAGCAGTAGACTCGGCGGTAAAATATGCAGAACTTAAAGGCGTATTATTGGTCCATGCAGCCGGAAACGATAACCAGAATAATGATATTGAAGAGAATTTTCCTAATAAGTTTTTCGACAGTAAAGAAGCTGAGGTTTATAAAGAAGCCAATAAAAAGCCTAGCAAGCCAGATTTTACGCCACCTAGGCCTATGTCACAAAATAACGGAATGGGTATGAGGCCATCTTATGAACGATCTGCATTGGTAAAACCTGTACCAATCGACTCAGCAAAGTTTAAGCTGCCCCATGCCAATAATTGGATCGAAGTAGGTGCAAGTGCTTATAAGGATGATGATAACCTAAAAGCTGATTTCTCTAACTATGGCAAATATAATGTAGATGTTTTTGCTCCTGGATTTTTAATCAAATCAACCGTTCCTGATAATAAATATGAAGAAGCTGATGGAACGAGTATGGCCTCTCCTGTTGTGGCTGGCTTGGCGGCATTGATCTTAAGCTATTACCCAGATTTAAAACCAGCGCAGATAAGAGAGATTATTATGAAGTCTGTTTCGAAAGTAGCGCACAAGGTAAAGTATAAAAATGAAAAGGGTGAGAATGTTAGAACACCTTTTAGCGAAATATGTGTTAGCGGAGGTATTGTTAATGCCTATAATGCGCTTAAATTGGCCGAAACGTATAAATAGTTATCAGTTTACAATTGGTAGTTATCAGTTTGCAGAAATAGTACGGATAAATTCCTGAAAGGTGCCAAAAGGATAATTTTTAGCCTTCATCCACAAAATAAGATCTTCTGTACGTTTTACCATTTTTGTACCTGTATTTTTTCTTACGTAAGCCGGGAAACCAAAGCGATCAAAATCTTCTAAATCTGTAAATTCCCAAGGGTGGAAATAGATATTCAGGTATTTATCTTTTTTGTATGTCCAGCTGGCCAATGTTTTGTAAATGCCTAGAGGCAGATTGTGAAAAGATAACCAAAATAACGGAAACCTAATTAATGGGCTTACCGAAGCTGGAATTTGCAGTACATTATTTTTAATGAAGTGTGTTCTGGAGACATTAAAATTATTGTATCGGCCCGGTAAATAGGTTGGATTAATGGAAGTATTATAAGTATATCCAGCTTTTTCAATTTCCTTTTCGTCAACGGGCATCATTCTCGCCATGCGGTAACCTGTAATTTCTTTACCAGAGAGTTCTTCTAATTTTAGTTTGGATTGGAGAAGATGTTCGGCTTTAAAATCAGAATGGTAATAACCATGCGAGGCAAGTTCGTGCCCTGTTTCTGTAATTCTTTTAATCAGATCGGGAATATTTTCGGCAAAAATAACCGTACAAAAAAAAGTAGCCTTCACCTCATATTTATCCAAAATATCTAAAATGGAAATGGTGCCAGCCCTCGAAATGGCAATCTGATCTTCGAAAGAAATATCTTTTCCATATTCAAAAGGCATATCAAACTCTTCGATATCAAAACTTAACAATACCATTTTATTTTTGCTGAATATTGGTTGAACGGATAATATAATTAGGACGGTTTTTAGACTGCATAAACATTTTACCTACATATATGCCTATGATACCTAAGATTATGAGTTGCAGCCCTCCAAAAAAGACGATAGTCATAATTACAGATGCCCAACCCGAAACCTCTACATGATTTACAAAAGCATAAATAATATAGGGTATGTACAATACAGAGGCAAAAGATAGAATGAAACCCAGGTATACTGCAGAATACAGTGGTTTTATACTGAAAGAGGTAACGCCGTGTAAGGCCAGCCTTAACATCTTTTTAACGGTATACTTGCTATTCCCCGAAAAACGTGCTGCAGGATTGTAACGAATGGCAAACTGCTTAAAACCAAGCCACTTTACCAAACCACGTAGAAAAGGCTCGTTTTCATGGAAATTCCTAAAAACGCTAACAACCTTTTGATCGAGTAAGCGGAAATCGGCTGCGCCTGGTTCGAGATCAATATCCGATAGCCAGTTTAAAGTTTTATAAAATAAGTTTGATGAACTTCTCTTTCCTTTTGATAAATTTTTATCTTCTTCCCTGATGGTGTAGACCACCTCGAAACCTTCCTGCCATTTCTGTAGCATTTCCGGAATCAGTTCCGGAGGATGTTGCATATCGCAATCCATAGAAATTACACAATCGCCAAAAGCATGGTCCATACCCGCTTTAACCGCCAATTGGTGGCCAAAATTTTTAGAAAATTCGAGAAAGAATATATTGTCTGCGGTTGAAGCATAATCTTTTATTTTTTCGAGCGTATGATCGGCACTTCCATCATCAACCAGGATAATTTCATAATCGTAATTGATGGTCGAAAAAACTTTTTTAATACTTTCGGCTATTACAAAAATATTATCGGCTTCGTTGTAAGCAGGGATTACTATAGAAACTAGTTTATTCATTTATCGGCAATCAGATAAGACTCAAAATCTTCTTTCATCATTTGATAAATTATGGTTAGCCAAATGATAACGCAAGGTAGGGCTTTAAGCGAATATAGACGAATAAATTCTTTAACTGGCCTCGGGAAAATATCGGTTGGCGATAGGCTGGTTAATATAAATGCAAAAATAAATAAGGCTATTATCCATCCATTTTTAGGGCTTTGTTGTATCATAAACCAGATGGCAACACCTGCGAAAGCTATAATATAGGTTGGCGATTCAGAACCGCTGCTAAATATAACCGTAAAAATAAGTGTTGATGCCAATAACATTAACCGAAAGCCGAGGTGTTTATATTGCTTAATCCGTAAATAAGGCAAACCAAATAATATAAGACCAACCAATAAAAATGGAGTATTTGGAATGTTTATGTTACCTGTTGTCCGTCTTACAATACCCATCAAAGAAATGTCCTGGAATGAAGTTAATGATGCATTTAAATCATTTTTATGGGCAAGAGAATGGTACCAGTCGCTATATGATTGAATGACAAATGCTGGAGATGAAATAACCATTGGCAGTGCAAACAATACCGCAAAAGCAATAAAACAGCCTACGATAAATTTTAGCTTTTTCTGGCTGAAAAAGAAAAATGCCAGTCCAACAATTCCATATAATTTAACCAAAGTACCAAAGGCGATAAAAAAAGCAGACTGTATCTCCTTCTTTTTAATAAGATAAGAAAAACTGAGTAAAATAATCCCCGTTAGGGCGATATTAAACTGAAAACTAAAGAGTGCAGTTAAGGCTTCGTGTGCACAGATCCAGGCAATAATTGTCCGTTTGTTTAACGATATCGGCAGACTATAAATTCCCCAGAGCAAAATCAATACATTGGCCACATTCCAAAGCACAGCGCCTAAACCATCGGGCAACAGTGCAAAAGGGGCAATAAAAACTGAAAATAAAGGTCCGTAGTGGTTACTGTCTAAATATTCTGGATAGTTATTGTATAAATTTTGAAGATCTACCGTATGCCAATATACGTATTTGAAAATCAGATAGTTGTTGTAAGTGTGATGGTGGTACTGTTTATAACCCGCTATAATAGCCAATAGCAGATAAATGGCAATTACGCATTCCTTTTTTAACAGAAATGAGAAGAGTTTGTTAAGATTAGCGTTTTTTGAGTTATTCATTATGATTTAGTGCCGCAATATAACCATTTTAACAGTTTGCCGAATAAACTATTCCTTTAACGGCCTGCTTTCTTTGAATACGGAGTTAATTTATTGCATTTAATGCAAATTAATAAGCTTAATCTACTTGGGGCATAAAATCTGATCAGTATTTATAAGGCTTAGTTGATTAATATAAGCCAAGAGATATGGCACCACCGTGGCTTTTTTATTAAAAAGTTAGGCATGGTGAATATTTTGTATCGCATAAATTGACATGTGCTTATCCATTTTTAACATTCTGAAACTTTTTTATCGTTTTACCTTTGACATATAAATTTTAAAAATATGTCAGTTAGTATGCCAAAATCAGTTGCGGGAATCTCCATTCCCGATAGTTCGATCGCCAAGCAGGCAACAGAACTTTTATTGCAACACGGAACAGAATTTATTTACAACCATTCTCTGCGTGTTTTTCTTTTCTCTTCATTAAATGGAAAAAGAAATAGCCTTAAATATGATCCGGAATTGCTATATGTAAGTTCAGTATTTCATGATCTGGGTCTTACCAAACAATATAGTAGTGCCGATCTCCGTTTCGAGGTTGATGGTGCAAATGCTGCCAGAGATTTCTTAAAAAGCCATGGACTGCAAAAAGAATCGCTGCAATTGGTATGGGATACAATCGCTTTGCATACTACCATTGGTATTGCCGAGCATAAGGAAAATGAAGTGGCATTAATGTATAGCGGTGTAGGGCTTGATGTAATGGGCGAAGGTTATGAAAACCTTGCAGAAGCGGATCGTTTAGCCATTGTAAAAGCTTTTCCGCGCAATGATTTTAAGAAAAAGATTATTCCGACATTTTTTGGTGGCTTTGAGCACAAAACGGAAACCACTTTTGGGAACATCAAAGCAGATGTATGTGCCTATATGATTCCTAATTTTCACCGTAAAAACTTTTGTGATTGCATCTTACATTCTCCGTGGAATGAATAAGGTTCCTTTAAAATGGTAGGCGTAAGGGTTAGCTAACGCTTGCCATTACTAAAAAAATTAAATACCAATGTTAACAAAAAGCATTCTATAATTTTGAGGAGAAATAGCCGTATTCTTTTTAAAAAAATGACTGAACTGATCTGGTGAACTAAAATTAAGTTGATAGGCAATTTCTTTAACAGGTTTCGATGAAAATTGTAAACCGCGCTTGGCTTCGGCAATAAGTTGCCCGTTTATTAAATCCTTAGCGCCCCTACCACTGCATTTTTTAGAAAGCTCGGTTAATTTTCTTGAAGATATACCCATCAGGTCGGCATAATCTCTAACCTCATGCGAGCTTTGGTAATGCTGGCTGATCAATTCTATAAAATTTCTATAAAGTTTATTTTCGTAACCATCAATTCCCGATGTTAAGGCTGCATTTACGTTCGCAATTTTAATCATGATGATTTTTAGATAAGCCGCCATGGCATCTAGTTTATTGACATAATCTGGTGAGCTAAATTCGGTATGTAAACTTTCAAAAAGTGAGCTTAATTGACTATGATCTTTTCGTGCTAAAGATAACTGCTGATTATTTGCCGCATTGTTGAATAGTACCGCTTTGCAGTTGTTAGCGCTTGCTGGGCTTCGTTCCCAAAAGCAATCTCCAAAACTCAGTTCAAAACCCGAAAATTTGGCATCCTCATTAAAATTGATGATCTGTCCTTTTGCTATCAAAAAGATTTCGTGATCAATGATTTGAAAAACCTGATCATCAATATTGATTGCTCCTGATCCGTTCGTGATCAATAAAATCCGGTTGTAGGTTAATCGGTATGCACATCGGCCGGATTGCTCCATGTTAAAACTATCCTTAAAATAGGTAATCGAAAAGGAATCTTTCAACTCCTTTTCCAGTTTTAGCTCCAGAATAGCTTTCATGCCATCAAATATACTAAAGTCTTTTTTACCTGAATATTTTCAGACATTTGAATGAGTATTTTAAATTTCAGGTTTATTTTTGTGTGGATGGTGATATTTTGGGTGTTTAGCGATTTTTATTGTCAAATTATAGAAGAATTAGAAATAATTGTTGGATTTTTTTGTAGTCTTACCAAAAGATGAGATTTTGGGAAAAACATGGTTTTATAGCTATACCAGATTGTGGACTAATTTAGTGTAATATAGGTTTTTTATAAATCCAACTTCAGTCTATCAAATTGAAAATTTTTATAGGATTAAATGCTTAATCAAGCAAGGAAACCTGCTTTGGAAATATTATATTAGTATATGCAAAATAAGGAATTGGGAGAGGAGCGGGATTTGATTCTCAAAATTGCTGTTGGTGATCAACAGGCCTTTCGCTTGATCTTTGATGCTTATAAAAATAAGGTTTTTTCTTACGCCAACCGCTACCTGAAATCTAAAGAAAAAGCTGAAGAGGTCGTTCAGGAAACCTTCCTTAAAATTTGGTTAAAAAGGGGAAATCTGAATGCCATTGAAAACTTTGGTGGATACATTCGAAGAATTGCCGTTAACCTTACTTTAGACTTGCTTAGGGCTATTGCCGCTGAAAACAAAACATCAGACTTACAGAAAGTTGAGTGGAGCGAGCAGGACACCGGGACTGAAGATGCCATTATGCGAAAAGATGCGCAAAGCTACGTTGATCAATTACTTGCCAAATTACCCAAACAGCAAGGACTGGTTTACCGCATGTGCCATATTGAGGGGATGAAACAAAAAGAAGTTGCAGAAATACTCCATATTGCGCCCGCTACTGTTAAGGTTCACTTAAGAGAAGCACTAAAATCATTACGTACCATGGTTGGTGAAAATAATACCATACCCCTTATATCTTTCGTTTTCCTTGGATTGCTGAAATAATGTAATCTATCCTGTTTTATAATGGTTTTCTTTTAAAATACGGTTAAAATTTAAAAATATTTGAGAAAAATGTTTTTTTAACTACCCCTTTTTATGCTTCACAAACGTCAACTATTAAAACGAACAAAATAATATCTTTTCTATATCGCCATTTGTATGAAAAATGAAGAAATAAGTGAACTTCTGGAGAAGTATGCTCAAAATACGATCTCCGAAGAAGAAAAGAGCGTTTTATTTAATCATCTTAACGCCTCAAGCAATGTTGAATTTGAAAAACGCTTAATGGAAAAGGATTGGGATTTATTTCAATCTGAAGACACTATAGCAGAAAGTAAGGCCAATAAAATTTTTAATGAAATTGTTCTCGCGGAAGAAAAGAAGTCTTTTAAATTAAATTTTGCCTGGATAGGTTGGGCTGCTGTACTATTGATTGCAGGTTTTTCTACTTTTTATTTTTTAAAACCTGCAACACAAAAAATAACCGTTAAAACCAATACCACAGTTGTTAATGTGGTAGCAAAAACTGAGCATAAAAAAATAGTATTACCAGATGGGAGTACAGTAATCTTAAACAATGGTGCGGTTTTGCTATATCCCCAACATTTTGATGGCAATACCAGAGAAGTTACACTTAAAGGGGAAGGATATTTTGATATTGTTCATGATTCGGCCAAGCCCTTTATCGTTTATGCGGGAAAAGTTAAAACAACTGTATTGGGTACCGCTTTCAATATTAAAGCCATTGACGGACAGAAGGTTGTAGTAACGGTAACGCGTGGGAAAGTAAGTGTGCAAGATCATCAAAAGCTTTTAGGGGTACTTACACCTAATCAACAGCTAACCTTTGATGAGAAAAGAAAAATGCCAAGCCTGACCAAAGTGATATCGCAGGAAGTTGTAGACTGGCAGGCAAAAGATATTTTCTTTGAAGATATTACCATGAAAGATGCCATTGAAGTATTGGCTAAACGTTTTGGAACCAAAATTACTTTTGTGGATGATAGCGGTAAAAACTGCCGCTTTACCACAACTTTTCAGAAAGGAGAAAGTTTAGATGAGATTTTGCAGGTAATAACTTCCTTTAATAATGCAGCATACGTAACCAAAGCCAACGAGATTTTAATTTCGGGCAAGGATTGCAATAATTAAATAATCAATCAACTAAAACCAAACAAACCAAACCACATGAAAGAACTCTACTATTTCCACATCTGATGAAAAAAATCTCCCTGTCCTTGCAAGACAGAGAGATAAAATTTGCACTGTTCCAGCTGGAATTGGAACAGCATGTATTAAACAATTTAGGCATCATTTAAAACATTTAAAATTATGAAATTTTCTGCACAATCAGCAGAGGGAGGGAATCCCTGTAAGAAATTTTTCGCTTCCAAAAAATCACGATATCTAATTCGTCAGATTATGCGTTTAAGCTTTGTATTAGCTATAATAACTTTTGCCACCTCTTCATTAATCTTTGCTTCTAATACCAAAGGTCAATCGATCTCCAATACAGAAGTAGTGCTTGGATTAAATCATGAGAGTGTATTCTCTGCTATTGAAAAAATTCAAAAGCAAACACCTTTTATTTTTATTTACAGGAATACCGATCTTAAAGAACTAAAGGAAATAAATATCCCGGTACAAAAACGTACGGTTCAGGAGCTGCTTGATATGCTGTTTAACTCTAAACGTTTTAAAATAACGCAGTTAAATAACAGGATTTTAATTTCTTCGATAAAACCAGAAGTTAAAGAGGCGCCTGTTGATATCAGGATTTCTGGTATTGTGGTAGATGAAGATGGAGTTCCTATCCCAGGGGTTTCGATCCTGTTGAAACAAAACAATAAGGTAAGTACAGCGACTGATAGAAACGGCCAGTTTGGAATTAACCTTCCGGATGAGGGAACGAAAGTGCTGCTTTTTACGTGTATCGGTTATCAGAATACAGAGCAGGTTATTGGCTCAGAAAATTCGTATAAGATTGTAATGAAACCTTCAGTTGGTAGCCTGAACGAGGTACAGATTATTGGTTATGGTACTACAACGAGAAAAACGAGTACAGGCTCTATTGCATCTATTACAGCGAAAGAAATCGAAAAACAGCCAGTTGGTAACCCCCTAGCGGCATTGTCAGGTAGGATGTCGGGCGTGTTGATTGCCCAGAACAATGGTGTTCCAGGTGGAGCAATCCAGGTGCAGATCAGAGGCCAGAATTCGCTTAGCTCGGGAGGGATTCCCTTGTATGTAATTGATGGGGTTCCGTTTACAAATTTCAACGGAGGTCAGCCTCCAACAGATAATTTAAATGCTTCTGGAATTTCGGGTGCAAGTGGAGGAATTAGTCCATTCAGTATGATCAACCCATCTGATATTGAACGTATCGATATTTTGAAAGATGCTGATGCCACTTCAATTTATGGATCGAGGGGTGCAAATGGCGTAGTTTTAATTACCACTAAAAAAGGAAAATCGGGAAAAGTAAAAATTGGCCTCAACCTTAACACTGGCTTTACAGAAGTGAACCGTTTTATCCCAATGTTAGATCTGGAACAATACCTGGCACTGCGAACAGAAGCGTTTAAAAATGATGGTGTAACGCCGAATAGCAATAATGCCCCCGATTTGACGGTATGGGACAGAAACAGCTCAACCGATTTCCAGAAAATGTTTATTGGGAACAGGGGCCACATAAATGAAATTCAGGCATCAATGTCTGGTGGTAATGAGCAGACCCGCTTTTTCTTCAATTCTGCATACCGCAGAGAAAGTACTGTCTTTTTAGGCGATAATAATGACAAAAGATTCTCTTCGAGATTGAATTTAGACCATAGCTCGCTAAATAAGAAATTCACTGCTTCTTTTTCTGTTAGTTATGCTAATGATAATACCAATATACCAACCGAAGATATCTCATCAGTGTACAATTTGCCGCCAAATTTGCCACTTTACGATGCTGCAGGTAAATTGTTTTGGTCTACAAATTATACTAACCCGCTGGCAACTTTACTAAAGCGATACAATGGGGTAACCAATAACTTAATTGCTAATGCCAATTTGAAGTACACCATTTTACAAGGCTTAACGGCAAAAGCAAATTTTGGTTATACCAATACCAGGTTGGATCAGACAGCTACAAATCCGGCATCAGCTCAGAATCCTGCGAACAATCCTTCAAGTTCGGCTGATTTCACTAATCTGAATGCCCAAAACTGGATTGTTGAGCCAACTTTAGACTATGTTAAAAATATTGGCGGAGGAATATTAACTGCGCTTATTGGAACAAGTTTTCAGCAAAATACATCCAATGGCCTTTATCTTGCTGGAACGAATTATAGCAATGAAGCGCTCTTGGGCACATTGAGTGCTGCCGGTACTACTACGGTAAGGTATAACAATATTGTAAAGTATAAATATGATGCAGTTTTTGCCAAATTAAACTACAACTGGCAGGAGAAATATCTTTTTAATGCTACTTTCAGAAGAGATGGTTCATCAAGGTTTGGAACGATAAACCGCTTCGGTAATTTTGGTGCTATTGGTGCAGGCTGGGTATTCTCAAATGAAGGATTTATAAAAGATAAACTTCCTTTCCTGAGTTTTGGTAAAATTAGAGGAAGTTACGGCACAACAGGAAATGATCAGATTCCTAATTATATCTATTTACCGTTGTATTCATCATCTACTGCGTATTTGGGCAATGCCGCCACAAATGTTAACACATTACCTAACGAATCAATTCAATGGGAAGCCACCAAAAAAATGGAGTTTGCTATAGATCTAGGTTTTTTAAAGGACCGGATCTCTTTTACTGCCAACTATTACAGAAACAGGTCTTCAGATCAAATCACTTCGAATGCGCTAGCCAGCCAAAGCGGATATAACAGTTATATGTTAAACTTACCAGCTACAATACAGAATAAAGGGCTGGAACTTGAACTGAATTCCATCAATGTGATGACAAAAGATTTTTCGTGGAAAACTTCTGCGAACTTCACTTTTACCAGTAATAAAGTTACAGCTTTCCCAGGTCTGGAGAAATCTTTTTATTCATCATCTTATATTGTAGAGCAACCAATCAATGTCATTCGTCTGTATCACTTTCTAGGCGTTAACCCTGCCAACGGAGCAGCGGTTTATGAGGATAAAGATGGTGATGGTAGTATTACCACCAAGGACCTTTATATTGCAGATTTAGGAACACCATTTTTTGGAGGTTTCAACAATACTTTCACTTATAAGAATTTTGAACTTGGCATATTTTTTCAACTTAACCATCGCTTTGGCGTTACGCAGATTGTAAATAACAGGCCTGGGGCACTTGGTAACCAAAACGACTATTGGTTGGGAAGATGGACACCGACAAACACAAATGCTAACTTACCGGGAGCATCGGCAACAGCAGGATCAGTAATTGCCGCTTCCTATAACAATTTCACATCTTCTGATGCAGTATATGGGGACGCCTCATATTTAAAACTAAGGTCTGTAAACCTATTGTATTCTTTGCCTACAGAATGGTTAAAGCAGATTAAAATGTCTAGCTGTAACATCTTTATTCAAGGCCAGAATTTATATACATGGGCAAAGAACAAATACATCTTAGATACCGAGACAACGATTCAAGGTGGGCCTCCGGGTTTGGGCACTGGTACACTTAGTCAGGTATTACCTCCATTAAGAACAATTGTATTTGGTGTTAACTGTTCATTTTAACTGATTAAATCATGAAAAATATATATAGAAGTTTCTTTTATAAAACAATTATCCTTACAACAGTCTTAACTGTTACTTCTTGCAAAAAATTTGTAGAATTGGGGGCGCCCCCCACCCAGATTTTGTTCGAAGATGCCTTTAAAACAGATGCCGCTGCGCAGAGTGTTGTGATGGGCTTGTATTCATTTTCATCGCAGGCTACCAATGGGTTAATTACATCGCTTACTTTTTATTCTGGAGTTTCTAGTGATGATCTGCAATACAATGCTAGTAATGTATTGATCCAGGAATTTGCGAATAATGCCATAACCAATACTAATGGCACAGCTAATACCATATGGGGAACAACTTACCAATTGGTTAAAAATGCTAATAACGCTATTAGTGGTCTCAGCGCTTCCACAACTTTGACCCCTTCTATAAAAAATCAGCTTTTGGGTGAAGCTAAATTTATGCGGGCGTTTTCGTACTTCCATCTCGTAAATCTTTATGGAGACGTACCGTTGCCGCTAAAAGACGATTATTCAGCTTTCGAAAATGCAGCTTTGCCGCGTACATCAACAACAGGAGTTTATACACAGATTATAAAGGACTTAACTGAAGCGCAAAATCTATTACCTACAGCTTATGCGGGCACATTTAGGGGCAGGGTAAACAAATATGCAGCAACAGCACTTTTAGCTCGTGTTTACCTCTACCAAAAAGATTATGCAAATGCAGAAGCACAGGCTACACAGGTTATAGGTTCAGCAGTTTATACACTTCCGGCACCAGAGGCGGCTTTTGTTAATACCAGTAATGAAATTATCTGGCAGATCGGTAATATTTCCGGGCTTTCTGTGCCTGGCGCTGCATATGTAACCTTACCTTCTGTGATTCCAACTTATACTCTTGCAGATGTAACGTATCAAAACTTTGAAAATACAACTGATTTACGCCGTACCAATTGGACAGTTACCAAAACAATTGGCGGAAAAACCTACTATGGTATAAGCAAATATAAAATAGGCTCTGGAACTGGCAATGAATATAATGTTGCGCTTAGGTTTGCTGAACAATACCTGATCCGTGCTGAGGCCCGTGCGCAACAAAACAACCTTTCTGGTGCAAAAACAGATATCGATATGGTTAGAACCAGGGCTGGTTTAGGTGGTGTGAGTGCTACTTTAGATCAAGGACAGATGTTAGCTGCTATTGAACAGGAACGAAAAGTAGAATTTTTTGGCGAATGGGGCCACCGCTGGTTAGATTTAAAAAGAACTGGTCGCGCAAATGTCGTAATTAGCGCATTAAAACCAACCTGGAAATCAACTTCCGTTTTATTACCAATTCCGCAAGCACAGATTCTTGCTAATCCATCTCTAACACAAAATCCAGGTTATCAAAATTAACTATTGGGAGCCTGTTTGGCTCCCATAACTACATCAATCATGAAAAAGGCAATAAAATTAATAGCAACAGCTACCTTGGTTCTCTTAGTAGCAAGTGCGTTTAGCATACAAAAAGGATATAAATTAACGGGTAAGATAAAAGGGATAGATAAGGGATTAATTTATCTTTCGCATAACATTGGCGATAAAGAAATTAAGGATTCTACTGTTATTACCAATGGCAGTTTCGCTTTTAGTGGTACCGTGCCCGAGGTTAAAATGTATGCCTTAAAGCTTAAGGGCGGTAAGCAACAAAAAAACTTTCTTTTAGAAAATAGAAACATCTCAATCGTTGGCGATAAGGATTCGTTATTTAAGGCCAAAGTGATCGGTTCGCCAGAAACCGATGTTTATTTTGGTTTTTATGATGGCCCTTGGAAATCGATAACAGCAAAAGCTGGTGATATTTACCGCCGTTTAGATAGTGCAAATCAAAAAGGTAAAGTAACCTTAAGCCCGGCGCAGCGTAAACCCTTCGATGATGAATTTAAAGCACTTGATGTACTTAATCAAAATGCAGTGAAAGCTTATGTAACAGCACACGCCTCTTCGGTAGCAGTTGCCGCAATTGTAGAAGACCGCTTTATTAGTTATCCATATCCGAAACAAGCAGCAGCCATGTATGCATTATTTACCCCAGCGGTTAAAGCTTCATTTTATGGAAAAGCTATTAAAGCCAGTTTAGCATTAACCAATAAAACTGCTCCGGGAAAACTGGCTCCGGATTTTGTAATGAATGATGTAGATGGAAAACCACTTAAACTTTCTGCACTTCGTGGAAAATATGTTTTAGTAGATTTTTGGGCAAGCTGGTGCGGTCCCTGCCGTAAAGAAAATCCGAATGTAGTTGCTGCCTACAAAAAATACCATGATAAAGGTTTCGAAATTTTAGGCGTATCGTTAGACAGCAAAAAAGAAGCCTGGCTAAAAGCAATTAACGATGATGGTTTAACCTGGAAACATGTTTCTGAGCTTAAAGGCTGGTCGAATTCTGCTGCAGCATTATATGGTGTAAAATCGGTTCCCGCGAGTTTTTTATTGGATAAGGATGGAAAAGTGGTTGCAAAAGATCTGCGTGGAGAAGAATTGAATAACACATTATCAAACCTATTTAAAGATTAATCACATGAGTACATTAAATATAAATAACAAAATGTTAGGATTGCTTTCTATCCTCATTTTAGGAAGTATAAGTGGTTTAAAAGCACAAACCAAACCAGTAGATACAACCAGTATTTATCTAGACAAATTGGTAGCTTCGAAGGAACCTGCTGATAAGACCTTATTGGCAGCCAAATTACAAAAACTGGGAGCTGCCGATCAGGAAAAAGATGTTGACCTGGCCATTAATTACTATTATCGGTTAAAAAACGTAAAAGCTTCCGATTCGCTTGTTCAGGTAGAATTACAGAAGTTCCCTAAAGGTTCGAGAGCGAGGGCGCAGGAAGCTGGCAAAATTTATGACGAGAAAACAGCAGAGGGTAAAGAAAATGCCTATAAAGTCTGGATTAAGAAATTTCCGGTTTCGGGTTCTGGAGAAGAATTGATTGTGTATGATTATGTGGTATCGGCTATTGCTTCCGAGTTTGCCAGAGAAAAAAATGCGGCTAAGGCTATTGAGTATATTAACAAGCTGCAGGTAGATTTTTGGAAAGGAAACGGGTTTGGTGGTGTTGCAGAGGCTTTTTATAAAACAGGCGATTTAAAAAAATGCAGCTGTATATTATAAAAAAGCCATGGAAATTGCTAAAACTTATTACGATGGTAAGTTGCCCAACGAAAATTCATCCAAATTTGCTGCATCGGGTTACCCGGGTTTAACCATGACTTATGCAGGTATTCTTTTCGAACAAAAGAAGTATGATGAAGCCCTTGTTTATGCTGACTTAGCGGCTAAAAACCCAAAAACAGCTTCTCCGAGATCGAATTTTCAATACGCCAAAATATTAATGGCATTGAATAGAAATCAGGAGGCTTATGCTAAATTTGAAGAGGCTGTAAAATCGGGCAAGGCCAATGATGAAATGAGTAGCACCTTTAAAACACTTTATATCAAAGTAAAGGGAAGTGATGCAGGTTTCGATGCCTATGCTGCTGAAATCAGAAAAGGGATTCTGGCCAATCTACAGCAAAAACTCAATAAAGAAATCATTAATAAACCAGCTGTAGATTTTACATTAACCGATATTGAAGGTAAAAAAGTTACACTAAGCAGTTTAAAGGGTAAGGTGGTAATCCTCGATTTTTGGGCTACCTGGTGTGGACCATGTAAAGCTTCTTTCCCTGCCATGCAAATGGCGGTTAATAAATATAGAGAAGATCCAAACGTGAAATTTTTGTTTATTCATACCTGGGAGAAAACAGCTACCCCAACTCAGGATGCGAGCGATTATATTAAATCACAGAAATATAGTTTCGAGGTGCTAATGGATACCAAAGATCCTGATTCGAAAGTTAACAAGGTGGTTACTGACTATAAAGTATCGGGAATTCCTTCAAAATTTGTGATCGATCCTGCAGGGAACATCAGATTTAGCCTGATGGGTTTTGATGGCAGCAATGAAGCTGCAGTAGATGAAATTTCAATGATGATCGATATGATCAAAAAAGGTTAAATCCTTCGTGTTTACTGGAATTTTTAACCCCGTACAAATAATTGTATGGGGTTTGTTTTTTTAAATAGCAACTATTTCTCTATTAATAAGGCAACATCGCGATGTACACTTTTATGCAGTTCTTTGCTTCTAACCCTGCTTAAGGTTTCTAATCTCATTCCTAAATAGCTTGCCAAATAGCGGAGCGGTATTTTGTTTAAGTCTACTTTTCCGCTTTCTGCCAGCTTTTGGTAACGTCGCAATGCATTGGGTATTCTGGCCAGTATAGATCTTTCGGATGCAGCATAGTAATGTAACGCTAACAATTTTCGCCCAATAATGTTGGCTTCTTCGAAATGGGAATAAGCATAGTCGATTAAAGTATAAGGAATGCGGATCAGTTCACAATCTTCTAATGCCTGTAAATATTCTACAGAATGGTTAGCTTGTAAATCAGGGTGACGAATGGCGCCCACAATATTATTCCCAAAACAAAACCAGGTGGTAATATCTTTGGTACCATCTTTTATAAATCCACGAACAATGCCACTTTTTACAAAGTAAAGGGCTGCATTACTATCAACAGGGGAAACAATGTGTTTATTCTTTCTGACTATAACCAATGAGCAATGTTTTTCATACTGTTCAATAAGGCTACTAGGAAGCTTATGGTATTGTTCCATATACTGGAGAAGTGGCCATACAAAAGAACTGTTGTTAGAATTGGCCATAATGTTATAAACTTTTAGGTTCAAAAAGTGATCTTTTTTGATAAATAATCATCCTGCTATTTTATAATATACAAAAATAATCTGAAAACGTGCATTTAAATACATAATAATAGCCGAAGGTTGGTGGCCGTAAGCCCATGTGCCGTTAGTTCGATTTTGAATTCTACTAAGTCGCCAGCAGTGATATCTTCATTAAGATTTGCTAAACAAAATGCAATTTCCTGTTCGTTTTCGTCTTGTATAAGTCCAAAGCCAACCGATTGGTTGATTTGTATTACTGTGCCCTTTCTCATTATACGTCTGTTTGCATTTAACTAACATACGTGTAATGTGGTAACAAAGTTTTTTGGCTCTCCTGGTCTTAGCGTCTCGCTAAGACTAAGTTTTTGCCACGCAGACTCGGAGAACACGGAATTAAATTGTGGGGTCTTAGCGAGATGTTAAGACCAGAAATTTTATTTTTTTAACTCATACGCCCAGCTGCGATCGTCCATCCTGAGGGATAATTTATTTTATAAAATTAACTCTCCTAGTCTTAGCGTCTCGCTAAGACTCAGTTTTTGCCACGGAGACTCAGAGAACATGGAATTAAATTGTGAAGTTTTAGCGAGACGCTAAGACCAGAGTTTAGACTAGAGTTTTTCAGGAGGACGCAACCAGGGCATGACGAACTAATTTTTCCCAAATGAAAAAAACCTTTCCAAAATGGAAGGGTTTTTTTATGCCTAATTTAACTTTAATAACTCTTTATGATTGTAACTATCTGAAAATCATTTGTTTGTGATTTGTTTTTCTTTTGTGGTATAAGAGTTGGCTAATGGCATGTAAAATCAATACAATCATGACAATACTCATTTTTTTAATCCTAATCCTGCTCTGCTGGGCTACTTACAAATCAATCGACTGGTTCGAAAAAATCTAACACTATGATCGCATTATTTATTATCGCCATCGCCGTATTTATGTATATGATCTACGTGCTGATCAAACCCGAAAAATTCTAATCCTTTCTCCTCTGCGGAGGATAATTAACAAATCAAAAAATGAACACTGAATTAACAGGCATTATCGCCACATTCCTGCTCACCCTGGTCATCGCAATACCGTTGGGGAAATACCTGGCTAAGGTCTTTGCAGGAGAAAAAGTCTGGACAGATTTTTTAAAGCCATTGGAAACTGGCATTTACAAGCTTTCCGGAATCAACATTAAAGAACAGATGAACTGGAAACAGCAGTTAAAAGCACTGCTTACCATTAATATACTATGGTTGTTTTATGGCTTTTTTGTACTCATCTTCCAGGATAAACTTCCATTCAATCCGGATGGCAATCCTGCGATGACGCCAGATTTGGCTTTTAACACCATTATCAGCTTTGTTGCCAACTGTAACCTTCAGCATTATTCGGGAGAGAGCGGCGTAAGTTACCTCACCCAGCAATATGTACTGATGTTTCTTCAGTTTGTAAGTGCGGCAACAGGTATTGCCGCTGCAGTAGTCCTTTTCAAAGCTTTTAGAGATAAAACAACAACTGAGCTCGGTAATTTCTGGGAATTCTTTGTTAAATCGATTACCCGTTTATTATTGCCATTATCTTTTGTGATGGCGCTAATCTTAACCTTTAATGGTACTCCCGCAAGCTATGAGGGTAAAGATCAATTTATCTCGCTTCAAGGCGATACCGTACATGTTTCGAGGGGTCCAGCTGCTCAAATGATTGCCATTAAACATTTAGGCACTAATGGTGGAGGTTATTTTGGGGCCAATTCGGCACATCCATTTGAAAATCCAAGTTATTTTACCAATATGGTTGAGCTAATTGCACAGGTAATCATCCCTATTGCAATGGTTATTGCATTTGGTTATTTCATCCGCAGGAAAAAACTAGCCTGGACCATCTTTGGTGTAATGACCATCGGTTTGTTTATGCTGCTTTTACCAACCTTAAGTTCAGAGTTGGGCGGTAATCCAGCCCTGGCTAAAATGGGTATCTCGCAAACTACCGGTGCAATGGAAGGTAAAGAAGTGCGCTTCGGTCCGGCAGCTACTGCTTATTGGAGTACACTTACCACTGTAATTTCTACCGGATCGGTAAACGGTATGCACGATAGCACCATGCCTTTAACCGGATTATGGCAATTACTGGCCATGATGATTAATTCATTCTACGGAGGCTGCGGCGTAGGTTTATTGAATTATTTCATTTACCTCATTGTTGCCGTATTTATTTCAGGCTTGATGGTGGGCAGAACCCCGGAGTTTCTTGGACATAAGGTAGAAGCCAGGGAGATCAAGATTGCGGCCATTATCACTTTGTTAAGCCCATTTTTGATCCTTGCCGGAACAGCCATTGCAAGTTATGTTTTTACAAGTCATGGCGATGCAGCCTGGACAGTTCAACCTAAAAGCTGGCTCAATAACCCTGGTTTCCACGGATTTTCAGAAATGTTATACGAAATGACTTCATCCAACGCCAACAACGGCTCAGGGTTTGAAGGATTGGGCGATAACAATATCTTCTGGAATCTATCTACCGGTATTGTGATTTTCTTAGGCCGCTTTTTACCGATTATCGGACCTGTTGCCATCGCTGGATTATTAGGTGCCAAAAAATTCATACCCGAATCAGCCGGTACGCTTAAAACAGATACCAAAACCTTTGCCCTAATGACTTTTGCAGTTATTCTGGTACTGAACGCATTATCTTATTTCCCTGCTCTGACTTTAGGACCCTTGGCAGAATATTTTACCATGCTTAAATAAATGAGAATTGTCACATTGAGCCTGTCGAAATGCATTTATCAAAGGTCCTTCGACAAGCTCAGGATGACAACCAATACATAATTAAAAGAAAATGAAACCCAATAATAAATTGTTCGAACCTGCCTTGGTGCAGACCGCGCTAAAACAATCTTTCATCAAACTAGATCCGAGGGTAATGGTGCGTAACCCGGTAATGTTTACTGTGGAAATCGGAACGCTGGTAATGGCTTATGTTACTGTGTACTCTTTTAGCCATAGCGGACAGGGATCGCCTTTATACAATTTCTTCATCTTTTTAGTGCTTTTGCTTACTGTGCTGTTTGCAAACTTCGCCGAGGCTATTGCAGAGGCAAGAGGTAAAGCACAGGCCGACAGTCTCCGTAAAACAAGAGAAGAAACACCTGCAAAAGTAATCTTGGATAATGGTACCATCGAAATCCGTTCATCCAACCAGTTAAAAAAAGGTGATGTATTTATTTGCGAAACAGGCGATACCATCCCAACTGATGGAGAGATTATAGAAGGTATTGCCACTATTGACGAATCGGCCATTACCGGCGAGTCTGCTCCTGTAATTCGTGAATCGGGAGGTGATAAATCTTCGGTAACAGGCGGTACAAAAGTATTATCTGATGAGATTAAAGTTCAGGTGAGTACTGCCCCAGGCGAAAGCTTCTTAGATAAGATGATTGCCCTGGTTGAAGGTGCATCACGCCAGAAAACACCAAACGAAATTGCTTTAACCATTTTACTGGCCAGTTTTACCATGGTGTTTATCATCGTATGCATAACACTAAAACCTTTTGCAGATTATGCCAATACGCCGATTACCATTGCCGCGCTGATCTCGCTGTTTGTATGTCTGATCCCAACCACTATAGGCGGACTTTTATCTGCTATTGGTATCGCCGGAATGGACAGGGCGCTAAGAGCCAATGTAATTACCAAATCGGGTAAAGCGGTAGAAACTGCGGGTGATATTGATGTATTACTTTTAGATAAAACCGGAACAATTACTATTGGTAACCGTAAAGCGACCAATTTTTACCCAACTGCAGGCGTACACATTCAAGCTTTTACTGATGCTTGTTTGCTGAGCTCTTTGGCCGATGAAACCCCAGAGGGAAAATCAATCATAGAACTGGCTGCTGAGCAGGGTGTTAAATCTGCCGGAACACCTCAGGGATCTACTTTTATCAAATTTACCGCCGAAACCCGCTCAAGTGGATTAGATACCCTCGAAGGAAGAAGAATTAGAAAAGGAGCCTTCGATTCGATCAGGAATATTGTTGAAAAAGCAGGGAATATTTTTCCTTCCGATATCGAAAATCATGTGAAGGCCATTGCTACCAATGGAGGAACGCCACTTGTGGTGTCTGAAAATGAAAAAGCTCTTGGCGTAATCGAATTACAGGATATCATTAAACCAGGGATCAGTGAACGTTTCGAACGTTTGAGAAAAATGGGTGTGAAAACTGTGATGGTTACCGGAGATAATCCATTAACAGCTAAATATATTGCTGAGAAAGCTGGTGTTGACGATTTTATTGCTGAGGCCAAGCCCGAGGATAAAATGAACTACATCAAAGACGAACAGAACTTAGGTAAACTGGTAGCCATGATGGGGGATGGAACCAATGATGCGCCTGCCTTAGCACAGGCAGATGTTGGTGTAGCCATGAACAGTGGAACACAGGCTGCAAAAGAGGCAGGTAACATGGTCGATTTGGATAACGACCCCACTAAACTGATCGAAATCGTAGAAATTGGTAAGCAGTTACTAATTACACGTGGTACGCTGACTACTTTTTCCATCGCGAATGATGTGGCTAAGTATTTTGCCATCGTTCCGGCATTGTTTATTGCTTCAATTCCTGCCTTGCAAAGCCTGAACATTATGGGCCTGCACTCACCAGAATCAGCCATTATGTCGGCTGTGATTTTTAACGCCATCATTATTCCAATTCTGATTCCCCTGGCACTAAAAGGTGTGGCTTACAAACCTATCGGCGCAACTGCTTTATTACGCAGAAACCTGTTTATATATGGCATTGGTGGGGTAGTAGCCCCATTTATAGGGATTAAAATAATCGATTTATTGGTTGGCTTATTTGTATAAAAGAATGTCATTCTGAGCGCAGCGAAGAATCTGCAAGCGAAAGGGAAGTTCCTAAAATCTGGCACTGCCTTCGAAAGATGCTTCGTGCCTCAGCATGACAGCAAAGAAAAATTAAAAGAATATAAAAATGAAAAAGTATATCATTCAATCCATTCGCTTAACCCTAATACTATTGGTACTGTTATGCGTAGTATATCCAATCACTGTGGCCTTTATTGGCAAAATGTCTAATGGAAACGGTGGAGGAGAAAAAATCACCAAAAATGGTAAAACAGTTGGTTATGCCTTGTTGGGTCAATCGTTTAGCAAACCGCAATATTTCTGGGGAAGACCATCGGCAGTTGCATATAATGCAGCGGGCTCCGCAGGTTCTAACAAAGGGCCATCCAACCCCGATTATTTAAAAGAGGTGCAGTCACGTATCAATACCTTATTGAAATACAATCCGGGCATCAAAAAATCAGATATCCCTGCCGATATGGTTACTGCATCAGGAAGCGGGCTTGATCCAAATATTTCTGAGCAAGGTGCCGCCATTCAGATCCAGAGGGTTGCAAAAGCCAGGAAAATAGATGAGAAAAAAGTAAAAGAACTTGTTGCCATGAATACCCTTAAGCCGTTTATGGGTGTATTCGGCCCTTCATCAGTAAATGTGTTGAAGTTAAACCTTGCGCTTGATGAACTTTAATTAGTTGTTTTACGCGAGCTCGTCATTCCCAACTTGATTGGGAATCGTAATGCTAATTTATATGCATTAAGATTCCCGCCTGCGCGGGAATGACGACACAGTGTTACCCCAATAAAAACAATCAGATAAAAATAATAGAATACAGATGAAAAAATTATTATTACTTGCTGCTGTACTTACCACTACAATTTTTGCAAAAGCACAGGATGAACCTAAAATTAAAATAACGGGCTATCTTGAGGCCTATTATGGATACGATTTTAACAAACCAGCCGATCATAACCGCCCCGGCTTTATTTATTCACATAACCGTGCAAACGAAGTTAACCTGAACCTTGGATTTATTAAAGCGGCATATGATAGCGGGAATATCCGCGCAAACTTAGCGGTAATGGCCGGAACTTATGCCAATGCAAACCTTGCTGCCGAACCTGGGGTATTAAAAAATATTTTCGAGGCCAATGCAGGCGTAAAATTATCGAAATCGGAAAACCTTTGGATCGATGCCGGGATATTTTCTTCACATATTGGTTTTGAAGGTGCAGTTTCGAAAGACTGTTGGGTACTCACCAGGAATATTTCCTCAGAGAATACCCCTTATTACGAGTCGGGTGCGAAAATTACCTATGGTACCCAAGATGGCAAGTTTACGGCAACGGCACTTTACCTAAACGGATGGCAACGCATTAGCCGCCAGAATGGAAACAACAAACCCGCTGGTGGACTTCAATTAAGTTGGAAACCAACAGTTAAGATTACGGTAAACTATAGCAATTATCTTGGAACGGAAGGGGCCGATTCGGTTAGGGTAAATAGGTTTTACCACAACGTTTATGGCATCTTTCAGCTTACCGATAAATTTGGTGTAACTGTTGGTTTTGACTATGGAACGCAGCAGAAAGCAAAAGGCAGCGATGATAAAAACGAGGTGATCTCACCAGTGGCAATACTTCAATATAAATTTGCACCAAAATGGGCTGTTGCCGGAAGATTCGAATATTATGAAGATAAAAACGGGATTTTTATTGCAACCGGAACACCAGAAGGTTTTAAAACCAAGGGTTACTCGTTAAATCTTGATTATTCGCCCATTGCAAATGCAGTAATCAGATTGGAGGGAAAAGCCTATGATAGTAAAGACAAAATATTTACAAGGGAAAGCGCTGCGGTAAATGCGAATGCAGCCCTTACAGCGAGTATATCGGTTTCATTTTAATACTATTCGCTTGCACGGGAATGAGGATTAGTCTTTAAAATTTGTCATCCTGAGAGTGATTTATTTTATAAATCAATATAAGTGACATTTGAATTTAAAAGAAATAATATCGTCATTTCGACTGAAGCTTACCGATTTAAGCATTTGTTTTTATTTACTGAAGGCATGCTTGCTTGTTTCACAGGTTTCATCGGTAGCGTAATGGAGAAATCTTTAAACTTTTCGGTAACATAGTTCAAAGATCTCTCCATTGCGCTGCGCTTCAGTCGAGATGACAACCCACTATTCGAACTAAAATTAAACAGCTGAAAAGTACATGATCATGGAAGAAGAACAAAAAGAAGAATCAGTCAGGCACTTTTTGGATCTGGTTAAAAAATCCAGGCGCGGAAAGCTCAAGATCTATATCGGCATGAGTGCCGGTGTGGGCAAAACTTACCGGATGCTCCAGGAATCTCATGCCTTGCTGCGGAATGGAGTAGACATTTGTATCGGCTATGTTGAAACCCACAAGAGAGCAGAAACAGAAGCCCTTGTTGCAGGCCTTCCCATTATTCCGCGAAGGAAAATTTTCTATCGTGGCAAAGAAATCGAAGAGATGGACCTGAAAGGAATTATGAACCGCCATCCTGAGATTGTTATTGTAGATGAACTTGCCCATACCAATGCCGAGGGCAGTAAGAATACCAAACGCTGGCAAGATGTTTTCGACCTGCTCGAAGCAGGGATCAGCGTGATCTCGGCTGTTAATATCCAGCACCTGGAAAGCATTAATGAGGAAATTGAGCAGATTACCGGGATAGTGGTTACCGAACGTATTCCAGATAAGATATTGGAAATTGCCGATGAGATCGTAAACATCGACCTTACCGCCGACGAATTGGTTACCCGCCTTAGAGAAGGTAAAATTTACGATCAATCAAAAATTGAAAGGGCGCTAGGCAATTTTTTTCAGTCCGATAAAATTCTTCAGCTGCGCGAACTGGCCTTAAAAGAGGTGGTGCACCAGGTAGAACGGAAAATCCAAACCGAAATTCCAAAATCAATCAAGCTTCGGCCTGAACGTTTTTTAGCCTGTATTTCTTCTAATGCCGAAACCGCAGGGGTAGTAATCAGGAAAACCGCAAGACTGGCCTCCTATTACCGATCGCCATGGATTGTACTCTATGTGCAGAGTGATAGTGAAAGTATGGAACGTATTAAGCTCGATAAGCAACGCCATCTGATTAACCATTTTAAACTGGCTACCGAGCTTGGGGCCGAAGTGATTAAGGTAAAGAGTAATGTGATAACCAAAACCATCATCGATATTGCCAACGAGAAAGAAATTACCACCATTTGTATTGGGAAACCCCATCTTAATATTTTTCAGGTTATTCTGCGTACGGCAGTTTTTAATGGTTTACTGAAGAATCTGGCGATGAAGGATATTGATATGGTGATTCTTTCTTAAAGGAGAAAAACGTCATTGCATAGATCTGAAAGCTTAAGCAATAAATAAACTGCTATTAAAAAACAAAACAGACCCTGCTTGTGTAAAATCTGGTTTATAAACTGTTTTTCCCTAGGTTTAAATTAAAAACAAGCTTCCCTTTATATTGTTTAAAAATGTGAAATAAATGGCTGAGTTTGTAAGCTGTTTTCAATCTGATGATGTGCCTGATCCTGCCGAAGCGTTTTTCTAGTTTTGCAGTCTTTTCTTCCAGCACTGGCTTGTTTATTAGCTTTCCGCTCTTGAGTGTTGCACCTATTAAAATTCCGCCAGAAATTAATACAAAATTTTTGATGATATATTGACCTAGTAGTGTAGGCACTAATACAGAATGATGAAAGGTTTCGTGCGGAAAAAAGGTTAGGGGAAGAAATGTTCCAGCCATCTGCATATACAATAAGATCAGGGTGAGTCTGAGCCATGCTTTGGTAATTAAACCCAAACCGATAATACACTCCCAAATGGCAAGTATGGGCATGGATGTTGATGGTTTTACCAATCCAAAGGTAAGTTTAAGAATGGTACGACCTGCAATTTCTTCTGCGGCACTTATACCGGGAAAAAATTTCAGTACGCCAAACCAAATGAATATTATACCAAGGCAGATACGCAAAATATTGATGCCATTCCGTGCCTTCCAGGCCACAATTCTTGCTTCTGTTTTTCCGCTGATACTGAACATCTTTTTAGGTTTTAGTATTAGCATATACGGGGATAAACAGTATATAGTTTACTTCAAATTGGAGTTATTTACACTTGTAGGATGTTAAAACATTTGATTTTTCTAAAATCATATCCCTCTCCTAGTTTTTTAGCGTCTCGCCAAGACTTTAGTTTGTGCCATGGAGACTCTGAGAACACGGAATTATATTATGAGGTTTAGCGAGAGGCTGCTCTGGTCTTAGCTTCTCGCTATATCACATATAATCATTAAAAGATTTGCTTCGCAGAGCCTTCGGGTTCTTCACTTCGTTAAGAATGACAACAATATCATCTTCCGCCATCCATAGATTGTTATCGTTAAGGAACTTGACCATACCAAAACCGGAGGCAGTAAGAATAGCAAATGCTGGCAAAATGTTAAAACCATCATTGATATTGCCAACGAGAAAGAAATTACCACCATTTGTATTGGGAAACCCCATCTTAATATTTTTCAGGTTATTCTGCGTACGGCAGTTTTTAATGGTTTACTGAAGAATCTGGCGATGAAGGATATTGATTTGGTGATGCTTTCTTAAATAAAAAAGGCAATTCATATAATTCTCAAATAATCAAAACCATATCCCTTTGTATTGGGTTGAAATAATAGGACCTATAAAAGCAATATGGAAAAAAAAGATACCAAAACACAATTGATTAACGAGATCACCACTACAGGATTACAAACTGCGGCTAAGAAATTGGGCGCTTCGGCAAGTAAGGCACAGATTAGAAAAGGTGTTTCTAAAAACATCAGTTTAATTGATAAATTATTACGCATTGTGCTGATTAAAAGTAAAGATTCATCGAAAAGGGTACAAAGCGATATAGAGTTTGTTGGCCTGGGGATTATTGCAGCACATACCTTTTACCGCGGCTTTAAAAAGAAAAAACGATTGTTGATTTTTGAAGGTGTTTTTCTCACCGCTGCCCTTGGAGGTGTATTATTGGCCACGCAATTTAAAGCCTTAAAACGACAAATTGCATGATATTTTGGAGTTGCGGAAAGTCGTCATCTCGATCAGAGAGCTATCAGATGAAAAGTAATGAAATGAGGAGATCTCAGTAGATTTAGCGTCGCTAATCACTATCTGGTTTCCAGACTGCATTACATGCTGATCGAAATGACGATTTCTTTATTGTGGTTTACACCAAAACCGAACCACCATCTACCACAATTACTTGCCCTGTGCCGTATTGTTGTTTCATGGTATATAAAAATGCCTGCGCAATATCGCCGGCTTCTCCAACGCGCTTTACAGGTAAACGTTCACCTACACCAATATAGAGGTTATTTCTATCCTCATCGCTCATACTATTCCATAAATTGGTTTTAACCACACCTGGCGATACCGAATTTATACGTACAGGTGCCAGTTCTACAGCCATTGCACGGGTAAAACCTTCCATGGCGCCACAAATACTGGCCGCTACGCCCCAGCCGGCACTTGGTCTTGGGCTGGCAATACCTCCTGTTAAATTAATAGAACCGCCTGCCTTAATTTTCTTTGCTGCATATTTAACTGCAGCAAAGGCACCCCAATACCTTAATGTAAAAAACTGACGGGCATCATCCAGGTCGGTTTCATTAATCGTATTCAATACCAAATTTTCGCCTGCGGTATATACCAGGTGATCGAAAGGTTCGACTGAATTAAAAAACTGTTTGATGTTTTCTTCTTTACTCAGATCTACGGCAAAGCCTTTGCAGTTTTCGGGTAAGGATTTTAATGCGTCATTAATCCTTTTTTCATTACCAGAAACAATTACCACTTTTGCACCATCGTGCGCTGCGGCCTGTGCGGTTGCAAAACCTAGGCCTGAGCTTCCACCTAGTATGATCACTGTTTTTCCTTTCAGTGTAAATTCATTTGCTTTTATTTTCATGATGTTGTAAATTGAAGTGCAAATTTTGAGATATCAACGACCAATTCACTTACCAATTGGTAAAAACGGTCTGAGCTTGTATTTTTGTTCAACTCAATTCTGTACCATATATAAATCCCAATGCCGAACAAACTTATAAGCTATCTGAAACTGTACCATCAAATTTCGGCAGCAGAAGAACAGTATATCATGGAAGCCTTTAATCCCAAAATGTTTAAGGAAGGAGAAGCGCTCTCCCAGCCAGGCAGTATTAGCAAAGAACTTTTTTTTATAGTTGATGGCGTACTCCGGATCGTTATCCGAAATGAAAAGGGAAATGAAGTGACCCATTATTTTTTAAAGGAAAACCAGTTTTGTACGATATTAAATAGTTTCCATAAACAGATACCCGCAGAAGAGTGTATACAAGCAGCCTGCAATTGTGAGGTTTTAAGCATTAACAGAACAGTACTTTTGAAACTTTACGAACAGGTACCATATCTTAAAACACTTATTGATCAGATTACACAACAAGCTTTAATAGACAAGATCAATATCCGAAATGCCTATTTAGGGCAGGATTCTGCCAATAGATACCGGTTGTTTGTTGTCCGTCAGGCCGACATTGCCCTGCGCGTATCATTAACAGACGTAGCTTCCTATTTAGGCATCACGCCACAATCTTTATCCAGGATCAGAAGGCAAATCAATAGCTAGTGATTACCTTCACTAATACAAGGTCTCTTTTTTGGTTACTTTTGTATTTCTTGCTCTTGCTTTAATCTGTCCCTGTTCGAAAGCAATACCGATTATTATAGTCTTGCCATTCATTTTAGCATATTCCTATGACACTTTTTATCCAAAAAATTGTTCAGTTTGTATAACCCTAGGGCAATAATTATTTTATCATAAACATTATTAAAAAGGAAAAATGGATTTACAATTAAAGCATAAAACGGCTTTTATAAGTGGCTCTACCGCTGGGATCGGATTTGCAATTGCCGAAAGTTTATTAAAAGAAGGTGTAAAAGTAATTATCAATGGCCGATCGCAAAGCAGTGTAGATGACGCAGTAAAATCGTTGCAAGGTATTGCCGGGAAAGAATTTATTTCAGGAATAGCTGCTGATTTTTCGAAGGCCGATGAAGTAAATAACCTGATCGATAAACTTCCGGAGATAGATATCCTGATCAACAACGCAGGCATTTTTGAACCTAAAGCTTTTGAAGAGATCAGTGATGACGATTGGTTTAGGTTTTTCGAAGTCAACGTAATGAGTGGAATCAGGTTATCTCGGCAGCTATTTCCCAAGATGTTAAAGAAAAATTGGGGCAGGATTATTTTTATCTCCAGCGAATCGGCTGTGTTTATCCCTGATGAAATGATCCACTATGGCATGACTAAAACTGCACAGCTGGCGGTTAGCCGTGGTTTGGCAGAATTAACTCAAGGTACCGGGGTAACTGTCAATTCAATTTTGCCAGGCCCTACCAAATCAAAAGGAGTAGGTGTTTTTATTGAAGATTTAGCCAAAAATGGAAACATCACTATTGCTGAGGTAGAAGCCGATTTCTTTAAGAACATGCGGCCCACTTCATTACTGCAACGCTTTCTTGATGTGAGTGAAATTGCAAATGCTGTTACTTTTTATGTAAGTCCATTAGCCTCCGGAACCAATGGGGCTGCCATTAGGGTAGAAGGCGGTTTAGTGAGATCGATATTGTAGTAAATCATAGCTGATTTGGGCGTTTATGGGTATACTGGTGAACTTTTAATTTATCATTTTCGGATGCTGAAAAAAGACTTCTAATAATATTGGTGTGCATAGAAATATTTTTTTGCTGCACGTAGGGGTAAGTGTCGTGTTTGTTGTCTCATTTTAAAATTAGACAGAAATGGACACAACTTCGACAAAAATTAAAAACAGCCTTGCTACAAGCATTAACTTTAAAAAATCATCTGGTGTTAAAGCATTGGGTTTAGTGATATTATTAAGCATTGGATTAAATGGTTTTGCACAAGAAAGCAAAAAAGGTAAAGTAAATGTAGGCTTTGTATACCCGGTAAGCACAAACGGGACGCATGCAACACTAGATACAAATGTATTTTCTTTAAATGCTTTGGTTGGTGTTTCGGCAGCAGAAAAAGGGCTCTCATTCGCAGGCCTTTCCAATATCGTGCGTAAAAATGCAAGCGGTACACAGTTTGCAGGTTTTTCTAACCACATTGGTGGCAAAGCAAGTGGGGCACAGTTTGCAGGTTTCATTAATACTTATGGGGGAGGGAATGGAGCCGCAATTGCAGGTTTCGCCAATATCTCAAAGGAAAACAGTGGTGCGCAGGTAGCTGGTTTTATGAACTGGACTTCTAAAAATGTTTCTGCCGTGCAGGTTGCAGGTTTTATGAATAAAGCCGCCGATGTAAAAGGATCGCAAATTGCAGGTTTTATCAATGTGGCAAAGAAAGTGAAAGGCGTTCAGCTTGCAGGTTTTATTAACGTGGCCGATAGCAGCGATTATCCGATCGGGATTATCAATATTGTTAAAAACGGGGAGAAAAGCATCGCTTTAACCACCAACCAGAATTTAACTACCATGGCTACATTCAGATCGGGGGGGAGAGTATTATATGGTATTATCGGCGCTGGTTATAACTTTAAAAATAAAGATGAAGTTTATGCTTTCGAAGCTGGTTTAGGAGCTCACTTTTTTCAATTGGAACACTTTAGGCTAAATGCAGAACTTACCTCGGGTTCATTACAAAACTTTAAACGGGGCAATTATTTCAAATCTACCTTTCAGTTACTGCCATCACTTAGGATAGGCCAAAATTTAGAAATTTTTGCTGGGCCATCGTTCAATTTTGTATCAACAAATACCGAAGAGGGAAAAAACCTGCAGAAACACTATGTGAAAAGCTGGGATAGAAAAGACAATACCTTACATGCCCTGTTTTTAGGTTATACAGGTGGTTTGGCAATTAGTTTTTAAAAATGAATGATTGAGTGACTGAATTTTGAATGAGGGAATGATTGAGTTTCGCATACATTCAACACTCACTCAATAAATCATTCAAAATTCAATAATTAATAAACCTATATATTTGATTACAATTAAACCCGTGGAATTAACAGCAGTAGCTTCCGAAATCAGCCATCAATATGATGATGATACCGCATTTGAACATTTGTTCAAAACGCATTATAATGCGCTGCACGCTTATGCTCAGGTGATTTTAAAAGATGAAGATGTTGCTGAAGAAATTGTACAGGGAATGTTCTTAAAGTTTTGGGAAAAGAGGGAAAACCTTAAAATACAATCTATAAAAGCATACCTCTACAAATGTGTTTACAACGATAGTTTAAACTACATTAAACAGGAAAAAACCAAAAGCAAATACCAGGAATTTACGGTACACACCATGAATACAGAACATGAACCTGCCGCTGCAAAAATCGAATTTACAGAACTACAGCAGCATTTAAGAGATGCCCTGAACCAATTACCAGAACAATGCCGCACCATTTTTCAAATGAGCAGGTTCGAAGAATTGAAATACCGCGAAATTGCCGATCATTTAGGTCTGTCAATCAAAACGGTAGAAAATCAAATGGGAAAGGCTTTAAGGATTTTAAGACTAAAACTTGCCGATTTCCTGGTGTTTGTTTTACTCGGATTATGGTATTACAACGATTTTTTTAATTAGAAGAAAACGCATGACTGATGAATTATTGATAAAGGTTCTTCTAAAAGAAAGTTCTATAGAAGAAAATGAAAAGGTAGAAAAGTGGCTAAACGCTGCCGAAGCCAATAAAAAACATTTTACGCAGTTAGAAACCATCTGGCAGGTAAGCAACACCCTAAAAAACGAAAACAAAAGGGATGAAGAACAGGCATGGACAAGTTTTAAGACGAGAAGAGCAGATTTAAAACCACAGGGCAGCAACATTAAGCGGTTAAATGTTGTTAAAGCTTGGCTAAGGATAGCTGCGGTATTGTTTATTGCCGTTGGGGGATGGATCGTATATAGTTTGTACGGCCCCGAAAATTATACTCAACTCACCGCTACCTACCAGGTACGTACCGAAACCTTACCTGATGGATCGGCGCTGACCTTAAACAAGAATACCAAAATAAGCTATGCCGCTAACTTTAAAAACAATAGAAAGCTGAAGTTGGAACAAGGTGACGTGTTTTTTGATGTAGCCAAAGATAAAACGCACCCTTTTGTAATCGATATCGAAAAGATAAGTGTAGAAGTAGTGGGTACCTCCTTCAATATTAAGCATCTAAAAAAAGATACCGAAATTAACGTAGAGACCGGAATTGTGAAGGTTCGCCTGGCTAATGATGAAATTAAGCTTTACAAGGGCGAAAAGATACATATAGACGGTAGTACCCTTAAACTGATAAAAGAACAAAGCACCGATCAGCTTTATAACTATTATCGTAGCAACCTGTTTCAGGCGAGTAATATCGCTTTATCCAAACTCGTGATGACCCTGAACGAGGCTTATGGAAGCAACATCACTTTAGATGAAAAGATTAAAAGTTTAACAATCAACACCACTTTAAAAATGGGATCAGTAAACCAGAACCTTGAAATTATCTGCCAAACCTTAAATTTACAGTTATCTCGTAACGGCAACACCATTTTGTTGTCTGCTAAAAAATAATGAAGACAGGACTAATTATTTTATTGCTCTTTATTTCAGGCTATTGTTGCGCACAGGTTGCCACAGTCGATTATAGAAGGAATTTATCCAAAGGTGTAAGCTTAAATGTTAAGCAGGAACGGGTTGGCAATGTTTTGCAGATGATAAGCAAAGCTGGCGGGTTCTATTTTTCTTACAACGGCGTGCTTTTTAGACAGGATAGCCTGGTTAACCTGAATGTGAAGAATGTTCCAGTGCGCGAGGTTTTAGATCAGCTATTTGATGGTAAGGTAGATTATAAAGAAAATGCCGAATACATTATCCTTCGCTATGCTATAAATCATTTAACAATTGAAGCAGAGCACATTGCCAATGGCGATAATGAAATATGCAATAAGCGGTTATGTGGTTGATACCAGAACCGGGAATAAAGTTAAACAGGCCAGTGTTTACGAAAAAAAGCTGCTTCAGGCTGCGCTTACAGATAATAATGGTTATTTTACATTGCGTTTTAGGGGTGAGCACAGTGGCGTAATTTTAACGGCAAGTAAAGAAACCTATCGCGATACAGCCCTGGTTTTCCTGGCTGATATCAATATAAAGCCTGAGAAATACGAAGATCCGGACAAAGAGAAAGGCGCATTTTTCACCAACACTTTTGGAGGACGGGGCATATGGCGTTTTTTGCTCTCCTCAAAGCAACGCATCCAGAATCTTAATATTCCTGATTTTTTAGCACAGACACCTTTTCAGGCATCATTTACTCCAGGCTTAAGTTCGCATGGCAGCATGAGTTCTAGTGTAGTAAACAAGGCATCATTAAATATACTTGGTGGTTATACTGCCGGAACAAATGGCTTTGAAATAGCTGGGGCATTTAATTTAAACCAAAGGCGATATTAAAAAGATTCAGGTAGCAGGTTTGTTCAATGTAGTTGGCGGATCGGTAAATGGTACTCAATTTTCGGGTGCCTACAACGATGTAAACATGAATGTAGATGGTTTGCAGGTGGCCGGTTTGTTAAACAGGGTAGAAAGTAAGTTAAGAGGACTGCAACTGGCTGGGGCAGGTAACCTTGCGGGCAAAGATGTTAAAGGAGCGCAGGTAGCCGGACTGATTAATGTGAGCAAAAATACTACAGGAGTTCAGCTGGCAGGTGTAATGAATAAAACCTCTGGCCATTTAAAGGGTGCACAGATTGCCGGACTTGTTAATTATGCAAAAAAAATGGATGGCTTTCAATTGGGAGTGATCAACCTTGCTGATTCATCTTCAGGTATTAGTATCGGTTTAATCAATCTATCCAATAACGGCTATCGGAAAATAAGCGTATATACCAATGAGGTGGTGAATACCAACATTGCTTTTAAAACCGGAAATGCCAATTTGTACAGTTTGCTAATTGTAGGTAAGAATTTTTCAGATACTGCTCAGGTGCTTACTTTTGGTTTAGGAATTGGTCATGATTTTATCCTGAATAAACGTATTTCTATCGCGGTAGAAGGAACTACACAATCTATATATTTAGGTAGCTTTGAAGAGGTAAATAACCTGTTTAGGCTGCAAAGTCATTTTCAGGTGAATGTGTTATCGCGACTTACCGTTTACGGCGGCCCTGCCTATTCTTATTATGTAAATGGTGACCCAAATAACGCTTCTGGTAAAAATTATAAAAAGGAATTAGCGCCGGGTCGGCATAACACTTTTAGCAATGGTGCGCAAGGTTGGTTAGGTTGGAACTTTGGCGTTATGGTTTCTTTATAGATCGTTATTTTCCAATTTTATAACTTCAATTAATTAAATTGCTATATTTGATTACCAATTTTGATCTTATGTTATTATTTGCGGTTCCGCTATATTTTATCGCCTTTTTTGGTTGGATCATTTACGCTGCCTTGATTAAGAAAAACTTGAAACAAAACATGCCAATGTTTTATTTTGGAGGTGTGTTTAGCTTGATCTGGATTGTGATTATAACGATTGCCTATATTTAAATACATCAATTATTATAAAAAGGATTTGACTCCTGCTTGCGTCATCATTTTAAAAACGCAGAACAGATGCTTGAACTTAAGGCTTACCGTTTCATCGTAAATTTAGTATTCTAGTGTCTTCGCTGTTTGAATTGCCATCTTTTCAGTAATATTGATTAAGTTCATTTTGTTTATGCCTTCAAAATCTATTATCCAGATAAAGAAGGAGAGCCGCCGCTTCAAACTGAATAAAGAATGATTTAAAATACGTTAAGATTTATGCCGACTATATCGAAAATTAAAATAGTTGATGATATCGATCTAAGAGCTGAAATTGATAACATTTATGAGAAAACAGATCAGGTTTCTTTGGCAAAGTGGGCAATTAAGTGTGCGAAAAATGTATTAACCTGTGTAACAGATGAAAATATAGATTTATCCATTATTGAAATCGGGTTCGAAATAAATAAACGCTGGCAAGCTGGAAAAGCAAGTGTTCACGAGGTCAGACAAGCTGGTTTTAAAATTCATGAGCTTGCCAGGGCGTGTAGCGGCGAGGTGACGAAAAATGCCATTCGAACGGCCGGCCAGGCGGTAGGTGTTGGGCACATGAGGGAGCACGCCATGGTATGCGCTGATTATGCAATTAAAACCATTGGCTTAGCTTTCCCTAAAGATTTAAACCGGATAAAAGCCGAACGTATCTGGCAATTGGAAACATTAAAGAAGATAATAGCCAAGGAAGGAGAAGAGCCTCAAACCCAATAAAAAATGTTTTAATTAAGGTAATGGTTTCTTTAAATCGGATCTAAAATTTTAAAAATAAATATTAATGGCGCAACAATTAGAAGTTTGGCAAAGAGGGCCGCTGCCCAAAATTATCCCGATGTTACAGCCCGTAGCACATGCCTTATTACAAGCAAGAGAAGAGATTAATGAGTATATGGTCGACTTCCCAATCGAACTGCTTTGGCAATGCCCCGCCGGAATGGCATCTACAGGTTTTCATCTTCAGCATTTAAGTGGGGTGCTCGATCGGGTATTTACTTATGCCAGGGCAGAACGTCTTTCTGAATTTCAGTTTGCCCAGTTGGCTGAAGAGGGTAAAGATTCGGCGGCGGGATATACCGTGGCAGATCTTGTTAACCGTTTCAACAAACAGGTAGATCTTGCATTAGCGCAGATCAAAAGTACAGATGCAACCACATTGCCCGATTATAGAGGCGTAGGTCGCGCAGGACTCCCTTCAACTGTTATCGGCTTGTTGTTCCATGCAGCAGAGCATACCATGCGCCATGTAGGGCAATTGATGGTTACCGTAGCAGTTGTGAAGAATTATAAACAAGTTTAAAATTACAACTGCCATAGGGTTGTCACTCCGCCTGCTAAATTTGCTGCATGTTTAAAATAATTGATGGATTGTTTCTCCCGGAAAATTATTTTATTAATTGCAAAATAGTGGAAAACAAAGTAAAAGATATAGAAACTTTTTGTCCTGTCAACATCAAAGAATGGCGGGGCTGGTTAGCCGCCCATCACGAACTTAAATCGTCGGTTTGGCTTGTTTATGGCAAAAAGGGTTCTGGTTTGCCAAGTATTACCTGGAGTGAAGCTGTAGATGAGGCCCTTTGTTTCGGTTGGATAGACAGTTTAAAAAAGCCCATAGATAATAATACGTTTATGCAGTTTTTCAGTAAACGGAAACCCAATAGTGTTTGGTCGAAAATCAATAAAGAAAAGGTAAAGCGCCTGCTAGCACAAGAACTTATCGCAAAAGCAGGTTTAGAAGTCATTAAAAAAGCGAAACAAAATGGGTCATGGACTACTTTAGATGCAGTAGAAACACTTAAAATCCCTAAGGATTTAGCCGCAGAATTTAAAAACAGAAAAGACGCAAAGGTTTTTTTTCTTGGCCAAAGTAAATCAGTTAAAAAAGCCATCCTACAATGGATTGTAATGGCAAAAAAAGCAGAAACCCGGCAAAATAGAATACTTGAACTTGTAAAATCTTCATCAGAAAACGTATTGCCAAAGCAATTTCTCCGCTAAAGGGCAAACCATCTAAATTAGTTGTTTAATTAAATACCTGCATTTTTAAAAATGGATATTACCAAAAGATTTGACCGGATATTACAGATATTTTTTCTATTGCAATCTAAATCTGTAGTAACTACTGAAGAATTACAAAAGCGGTTCGAAATCAGTTTAAGAACAATTTACAGGGATTTAAAAGCCCTGGAGATTGCCGGCATTCCGATCGTAAATGAATCAGGATCTGGTTATTCGATTATGGAAGGGTTTAGGCTGCAGCCATCAAGGTTTAGTCAGGAAGAAATTCTCAGTTTAATGGTTGCCGAAAAAGTGATGCAGAAACACGAAACCGAGTTTATTAAAAAACATTTTGAGGCGGCACTCATCAAAATAAAGAGCTCTTTTCAGGTGAATCAAAAAAGAGATTTCCTGCATTTAGAAGATGCCATACATCTTAAAAACGACTTTAAATCTAATGATTACCTGCCGAACATTATCGATGTTTTACTCAACAGTACCTTAAAGAAAAAAATAACGCATATCGATTACCTCAAAAGCGGCGATATTCACACGGTAGGTAGATCTGTAGAGCCAATCGGTGTATTCTACGAGCATAGTCTTTGGTATCTTTTGGCCTATTGCCATTTAAGAAAAGATTACCGTAACTTTAGGTTAGACAGGATTAAAAAAGTTTCAGTGCTCCAGGACAACTTCACCATTGCACACCCGTCGATTAACGAATTCAGGGATAAAAGTCTATCTGAAAATATGATGAAAGTCGAAATTAGGGTAGACCGGAAGTATGCGCATTTTCTATATTGGGAGCGGCAGATTTTCGGATTTACAGGCGAAGAAATTTCAGATGATTTTGTGATCATGTATTTCGACTGTTCCCTTTCTGTTGTTTCTTTTGTTCGCTGGTTTGTTAAATTTGTTGATGTTGCCGAAATTATAGAACCAGCTCACTTAAACAACGAGCTGATTGAAATAATGGAAGCTGGTTTAAAGAGAATACAAAACAAAGAGGTTGTATCATAAATATAGAATTGTTATGCTGAGGGATAATTTATTTTATAAAATCGAATTTTAATGAATTTCTATGTTGCGTAGAATCGTCATTCCCAACTTGATTGGGAACCACGCAGTGCTCATGAATGCCTTTGAAGAGGAGAAAGCCTATGAATAATCGTAATGCAATAAGCTTTAAGATTCCCGCCTGCGCGGGAATGACGATCATTCTATTGAGTCTGCATTGATAGAGATAAGTTATTTATAAATCAATATAAATAACAGTGAAATTTAAGGAGATAAACGGTCTCAAAATATCGTCATTTCGACCGTAGTGTTCCAAAGGAACTCCTTTGGAGGAGAACCCGAAGGCTCTGCGAAGCAAAATCTTTAAACTTTCGGTAATATAGTTCAAAGATCTCTCCGCTCCGCGTTGCTTCGGTCGAGATGACGACCCTTATAATGGAATTTGCCAATAGTAGCCAATTGAGGGCAACTATTTAAATGTATCCTAAAACGTTTCGACTAATTGTCCCGATTCAACGTGACAAACACCAAAGGAAATACAACTTATCATAAATCCTTTTTATTGTTTAATAACGGTCCCAGAAAAACGGAGGCTCAATGCCCAATGCCCTTAAGTATACAAAGCCCTGCCCACGGTGGTGTATTTCGTTATCAATGAAATACAACAGGTGACTAATGATCGAAAACTCGTACTGCCCGAATAATTTAATTGTTTCGTGAAGCTGATCTTCAGAGATTTGGTTAAAATATTCGACAATTTTTGGGGTATCCTCATCCCATTTTGTTAGTAGCTCTTCTTTGCTATTAAGCGGGAGATCATGACTAAAAGGAGCTGTTTCTCTGGTTACCATTTCTTTTAAACCAGGAACATTAATCGATAACAACTCTTTAATTAATGAAGAAAAAGGCCTCATTCCACCGACCGAAAATTCGAATAATTCTTTCTCGGGAAATTTTTCAATGGTTTTTCTGGTTAGTTTTCTGTGGCCTAACCAATGCTGTAGTAATCCGCTTTTAGTAATCATAGTTGCTGACATCTTGTTATATTAATTTAATAAAACAAAACTAAGACTGGCCTATGACAGCTGTTTGTCAGTCGAAAAACGGGATATTATTTTTATTGAAAAATTTATTTGTCTTGCAACACGCTAGCAGATAAGTCGTGCATTTGGTTGATATGTTCCCGGTACATATTTCCCCAGTCAGACATTGCATCCAGCATTGGTTTCATGGTACGGCCCAAATCTGTTAGGCGATATTCTACCCTTGGCGGCACTTCCGGAAAAACAACCCGGGTAATAATCTGGTCTTTCTCCAGTTCTCTTAACTGTGCCACCAACATCCGTTCTGATATGCCAATAATGTCTTTTTTAAGTTCGCCATAGCGCATGGTACCATAAGAAAGGCGGCACAATATAGCGGGTTTCCACCTTCCGCCAATTACCGCCAGCGATGAAGACATGCCACAGCTGTCGATCATCATTTTTTCGTTCAAAGCATTGGTTGATGTTTCTTTTCTCATTTCTTACTTTTTTGTTAGTACCTAACAATTTGTTGCTTACCTGCAAATGTAAAGTATCTCTTTTAATTTAGTAGAAAATTTAAAATATACACATGAAAAAATTAACAGATAAAATTGCTTTGGTAACAGGAGGAAGCCGGGGCATAGGTGCAGCAATTGTAAAAAGATTAGCTGCCGAAGGTGCAAAAGTGGTATTTACATATGCCAATTCACCAGAAAAAGCTTCAGCTGTAGTGGCTGAGGTTGAAGCAGCGGGTGGGCTTGCCGTCGCAATAAAAGCAAGCAGTACAGTGCCAGCTGAAGTAACTGGGGCTGTGGCTAAAACAATTACCGATTTTGGCCACATCGATATCCTGATCAATAATGCCGGTATTTACATAGGCAAAGCCTTTGAAGAGCATACACTTGAAGATTATAAGGAAATTATGGCCGTTAATGTACAAGCAGTTTTTGTGGCCGCTTTGGCTGCGGTAAAAGGAATGCCCGAAGGTGGCCGGATCATTACCATTGGTAGTAACATGGGTGATAATGCTGTTGGTCCTGAAACCACTTTGTATACCATGAGCAAATCGGCACTTCAAGGTTTTACACGCGGTTTAGCACGCGATCTTGGTGCCCGAAAAATTACGGTAAACCTGATTCAACCCGGACCAATCAATACCGATATGAATCCCGCAGATGCACCATTGGCTGATTTCTTGAGAACCCGTATGGCTTTGCCAGATTATGGTACGGTAGAAGATATTGCATCATTTGTAAGCTTTATTGCAAGCGAAGAAGCCAGATACATCACCGGTTCGTTTTTAACAATCGATGGTGGGTTGAACGCATAAAGCGATCGCTATCTTTGTTTTAACGCTTTAAGGGCAATAATGTGTTCAGATTAAATTTCTGGACACATTTTTAGTTTAATACATTATTTTTTGGCAGTAGTGACCAGGCAAATCACTATTTTTTCATTTTTATACAAACCACCGTGCCATCGCTTTTTGCAGTTCGCTAACTTCTACCACATTATCAGTAGCCCAGGCCACAATTCCATCGGGGCGGATCAATGCAGCACATAACCCAAATTGTTCTTTCGCAGTTGCCGAAATATAATCGATTTGGCCGCTGTAATCACTAGCTAACTTTTGGAGTAAAGGGCTGTGGTCAAAATCGAGCAGTATTCCTCGGCCATCACGCATGAGTTCGCCAATTTTTGTCCCATTTTCAAATTCAAAGTTAGGAACACTGCAACCAATTAGCGGATGCTTCCCATCAAGACTAATTCGGGTAGAAATGCCCCAAACCCTGCCCGCAAAATAGGTAGCGCCATCGGTGGTATTAATAATATCGGTAATAATGGCATGTAAAGCGCGTGCGTTAGGATCAGGTTTCATAATTGCTGCCTGAGCTCGAGACCAGTTAAGTACTTGCGCACCAATTGGATGTCGCTCTGTACCATAACTATCCAATAAACCTTCAGGAGCCTTGCTGTGGATAGTGGCTGCAAGTTTCCAGCCCAGGTTCATGGCATCGCCCAAACCCAGGTTAAGCCCCTGGCCACCTAAAGGTGCGTGAATGTGTGCAGCATCGCCAGCTAAAAATACGCGTCCGTTGCGGTAGTTTGTGGCTTGCCTTGCGCGGTCGGTCCAGGTGCTTACAATATGGAGCATGCTGATGGTGACATCGGTGTTTGAAACACGGCGTAATACCTCTTGCAGATGTTCTCGTGTAACTGGCTTTGCCAAACCATGAAATGCACCACCATCAAAATCCTGTATGGCTAGATAACCTGGCTGCGATTGCATGTACATCCCTGTTTGCGTTACGTTTCGTCCTGGTTTAAGCAGCTCTGGATTGAGGATGTCTACCTTAGCTGAGTAACCCGTAAATTCAGGCTCAGTTCCGGCAAATTCGAAACCACCGGTTTTGCGTACTACACTCCGACTGCCGTCGCAGCCCACAAGCCATTTACTTTCGAAAGATTGCCCACCTCCCTCTACAGTTACACCTTCATTATGTTGATGGAAGCCCGTAACGCCAAAACCCCGTTTAATTTGAACGCCTAATGTTTCTGCACGCCGGGAAAGTACCGTTTCCAGTTCCTCCATTTCGGTAATTAAACTGGTAGGTGTAGAACTTGGTAGTCGATATTTCCATTGGGTGGTATCGATGTCTCCATCGTGAAAAGGAATGCCAGCGAAATGTCCTGCCTGGCGACGTGGCCCATGCACGGCATTTTGGTGTGGATTTTTAAGGTGTTTATGTATTTCAAGTTCTTGCAGCATGCCACGGCGATAAAGCGCTTCAATGGTTGGTGCCGACAAACCACGGATACCGAAAGGAAGCTGTTTTAAAGGCGAGAGAGCCTCCAGCGTTTTTTCGAGTATCAACACCGAACATTTGGCTAAAGCCAATTCGCAGGCCAGGAACAGGCCGACTGGGCCGGCGCCAGAAATAATGACATCGAAAATCGTATTGGGGTGTTTGGTTTTTTTATTTTTAAGTGTTGTGATCATATCGTATGATTAAAACACAAAATTCTGGAATACTCAGGTATTAGGCTTGTATAAACGCGACAATCCTCCGTTGGGTTCAGGATGAGAGATTAAGCAGGTCGTTGCTTAACACTTGTTTGCCTTTTTTTGCTTTCCGAGCGAATGCTGCAGGGCTAGTGCCACTATAACGTTTAAATTCTCTGCTTAGGTGCGGTTGGTCGGTATAACCAAACTCATGCGCCAAACTGGCCAGGTTGGCATCTGGATCATGCCATAATCGGTTGCGTACCTGCTCAAAACGCATCAGGCCCGATACATCTTTAACCGTATGGCCTGAAGAGCGTTTAAAGTTCCTTTCCAATGTTCGCACCGTTACATGGGCCGCCGCCGCTACCTCACTTACAGGTATAATGCCCTTTGCTTCCTGCATTGCCATTCCAGCTTTGAACAACATGCTGTTCGCAGCTACCTGCGCCCTTGCCTGTAAGAAATACTGCTTTACCGTTGCCACCGCCTCATCTATTTTTCCATCAAGAATAAACGCATTCAGTTTGGGTTGAAGCTGGGCCATGGGGTGCTCAAATAGATGTAATCTATGTTTGTTGGATGGGAGACCGAGCAAATCGAATACGGTCCATGGAAAGCACCTAATCCCAATGATCTCAAAACGGTTTTTTGTGTAAAAAATAGCAGGCTGATTAAGTAACCCCATCATAAAAGGTGAGGGTAAGGGTTGCAATTCGCCATTGGAAGAAATGTTACAGCCGCTGCCAAAGTGAAAAATGATCTCTGCGTAACCATCAGGTACTACTTCAAAGCTAGATAGTCCTGCTCCAGATACTCTTCTGTTGTACCAAAAGCACTTTATCGTATCCTGCAGCTCCTCTGGAGGTTCGAATTCTTGATGATGCATTTTTAATGGCGGCATATTAGAGGGGATTGTATGCAAGTATAGTGCTTATTGCACTTATTTTCAATTGGCTAAAACTTCGTAAGGATTTTCGTTATCTGATTTCTTGAAAGGGTGGCTAATGATTATATTCGTCTATCAGAAAAAAATCTGACGCTTCTCATGGATGAATTTGAAAAAAAGGGCAGGAACGATATTCTTCGCTCATTGGCAAGTATGCTTTTGTTCAGCATATATGTATTGGTAACTTATCATGTGGCCTTGGGGTACATAGATAAGTCTAAACTTGTAGTGCAAGTTATTAGGTTAGTACTAACAGGACTGATGCTCTACCTGGTATTTAAAGGCTATAGTTGGGCTCGAAATCTTTTTAGTGTACTTACTGCTCTGAGTATGTTGATCCTGATACCAGCGATATTCAATGATAGTGCAATTGAGAACAAGATTCCCCTGTTTACCGGTTTGATCATCTATTCTTTAGCTTTATACAGAGTGAATTTTTTAGCAAGTGCAAAAGCTTATTTTGAATATATCAAGGCAAATCGATGAGGATTTGGACATTAATTTTTCTTGCCATCTGTGTAGTTGTCACCATTGCTGTGGAAATCTACATCAAACGTAACAAATGACATTTTTAATCTTATACCTCGAAAATAACTTTAAAACTTGCTCCTTCCCCCGGTATTGAATTCACCTGAACCTTTAAGTTAAGGTAATTCGCTATGCTTTTTACAATGGCAAGTCCTAACCCATAGCCCGCATTTTCGGCATGACCGGTTTTTTTAAAACGGTCAAATACATGTGGTATGTCTTCTGCTTTAATGCCTTGGCCACTATCGCTAACCTGAATGGAATAATAACCTTTTTCAAGATGATCAGAAATCTGTATACTACCATTTTCTTTGTTAAACTTAATGGCATTGTTAATTAGGTTATAAAAGAGTTGAAACAAAAGATCATGATTGATATGGCTTAAGCGTTTGTTATGGCTAAGCTTGATGTCGATCTGAATATTTTTCTCTTCGAGCCTATGGCCTATTTCTTCCACTATTTCATTAAAAAGTGTTTGCGGTTCTATCTCTTCCTGCTTGGAGAATTGCTCATTTTCTATTCTCGAAATGAGTAGGAGCGAACGCGATATTTTCTTTAACCGCTCCAGTGTTTTCATCATATCAACAATGTGTTCCTGTACCGCTTCGGATGCCGATTCTTCAGTAAGCAGGTTTTCCATTTTGTTTTGTAATATACTAATGGGCGTCATAAACTCGTGCGAGGCATTGGCCGTAAATTCCCGCTCCTTTTCAAAAGCCTCGTTGATCTGGTCCATTAACGAAATGAGCGAATGATCGAGGTATTTAAAGTCTTGTGTACTGGTGTTAATATGGCCATGCTTCTTTTTAAAGGGAAACCGGCTATTGGTCAGCCTTAATTTGATAATCTGACCAAGTGGTTTAATTAACTGCCGGGTAAAAATCAAATCTATAATAATACTTAGGGCAATAAGAATGATGAGCACGTATAAAGCAAAACGTTGGAGCGCATCGTTATAAAGGTTAATGCTGGCGGTGGTTTTACCGATTTCTAAGAGGTAGTTCTTTTGGTTTTTTTGAAAAGTAAAACTCAGTACCCGATACGCGATGGTATCTTGTTCTACAATACGTTTGGCATCACGTATAGTATCCAGTTTTAGTGTTTGTGCTACCGTTTCGAGTGCGATGTATTCATCTTTCAGCATGGTGTAGCTACCATAACTGTTATCCCCTTCGAAGTAATAATCTATTCCCTTTTTATTGATGTTTTGGAGTACTTTTTTCTGCTGGTTTCTAAGCGAAAAATTAGTGTAGTTAGCAGCAATCTGCCCGATCAGAAAAGGAAGTAACAGGATAAACAGACCTACAATGGCAAGTTTAGATCCGGTAATAAATAAAGTAAGTTTAGTAGATAGTTTCAAATTACTTTTTAATTCTATAACCAACGCCTCTAACAGTTTCTAACCATTCGGTAGGGGCGTAAACATTTAATTTCTTCCTGATATTTTTAATGTGTGCATCAATGTAGTTCGAGTCGTAATCATCATCAACAAAGTTGCCCCAAATATGTTCGCTTAATTGCATCCGGGTAAGCACCCTGTTTTTATGCAGTAAAAGGTAGCTTAAAAGATCAAATTCTTTGCGCGAAAGTTCAATCTGCTCTTCTTCAAAAAATACAAAGCGTTTTTGCAGATCGATGCTAAAGTTTCCGAGTGGAATTAACTCTTCGGCCACTTTAAATTTTCGCCTGGCAATGGCTTGCATCCGCGATTGAAGTTCGGGTAAAAAGAAAGGTTTCGCTAAATAATCGTCTGCGCCCATGTCTAAGCCCGCCACCCGGTCTTCTAATTTTCCCCTAGCCGTAAGAATAATATAGGCTGCATCTGGGTTGCTTTTCTTCGCCTTGCTCAGCAGTTCAAAGCCATCGCCATCTGGCAAACCTAAATCAATCAGCACATAATCATATTGGTTTAGCGCTAGCTTATTAGAACCCTGTTTAAAACTATGGGCCAGATCGCACAAGAAGAAAGCCTTTTTAAGAAACTTTTCCATTTCAAAGGCAAGTGTTTTTTCATCTTCTATGATCAGTACCTTCATGCGGATTAAAATTGGTAGTAAACTGCTAAACCAAAGAAAGACTGCTGGTGTTTTACATTTTCTTCTTTTCTGTTTCCAAGTATGGAGAATTGATAACTGGCTTCGGCAAGGAAATTTCCATTACTCCAGTTTAAAGGCAACTTAAAATTGTAAGACAATAGTTTAAACTGATTAACTGTGTTTTCAACTACCTCGGTGGTGCTCCCGTTAACGATTCCGGGGGCGGTATCGCTTTTTCCCTTTCCATTCCCATTCGAATTCTGCCTTTTGTTTTTTTCGATGATATAGGTTTGGTAAAAGTGGGTGGTACCTGCTGTAATCTCTACAGCCGGCGTAATTGAAATAAGATTCTTTTCGTTGAACACCGTTCCCAGTTCAATTTCTTTTGAATTTCCAAAACTGATAAATCCATCGGTTTGCTTTCCGAAAGCCAAATCGAGACTCAGATCTGTTTTAAACCAAGGCCATTGGTAGGCAGCCGATGCATTGATGTTATTGTTGTTGGATGCCTGGAGCAAAGGAGAATTAGCAGGGAAAAAAGAATGGGTATAGGCTAGTCCGGCAGTAAATTTTTCATTAAAATCATAATCGTAACCTATGCCTAAATCTGTTTCCGAAATGGTTGAGCCATAGTTTAAGAGCTTATAACCACCGCCCGAAAAATATAAACCGCTTGGAAACCGTAAGGTAGCGTTAAAGAGTACGTACGGATATTTTTCAGGGGTAACCTGTCCGTAATAATTAATGTTACTATTGTACATGGCAGCAAGTGTAAGCGTAGCTTTGGTCGAATCTTGCTGTGCCTTTACATTCGATATCACCAAAAATGAGAAGAAAATTAAGAGACGGATGCGCATATATTTATGGCCTTTTAATCTTAGGTTTAATAATCTTGATGGGTTTTACCTTTACATTAGGCTTTACCGCCATGGGTTTTACCTGTCTTTTAGCTTTTGGTACTTCTTTGATCTGAAGTGGCTCTGGTTTTTGATTTTCGGGCTGCTTGTCTTTTTTTTCTTTATCCTGTTTTTTAATCAGTTCTTCCTGCTGATTTGAAACAGTAAAAGCGGTAGAATCTTGTTGCATAGCTAAAACACCCGATAAAGGGGCAATTGCCAGGCAAAAAATAACGGCGAATCGGATCATTTTATAAATATAAAAAAAGTTTACCCCCTAAGAGGTAAACCCTACCTAAAAACCACCATACATGGTGCGCTCACATTTCAAAAGTAGAATGGCAACATGAAATTAAGATGAAAAAAATAAAATTTAAATTTCATGTTGGTTTCATCTTGGCCCCTCAACTTTGAAGCGTAAAACTTTAAATAAAATCTACAGTTATGAAAACAAATTTTGTAAATACCATTTTAGCAGTCTTCGTTGTTATCGGGATGACTGCCTTTTATGGATGTAAAAAAAATGAATCAAGCCAGGGGACAACTAAAGTTCAGATTAAAATGACCGATGCCCCGGGTAACTTCGATAAGATTAATTTAAGTGTAAAAGAGATTGTATTGGTATCGGGCGATAAACCTTATATATTTGCAGCAAGTGCAGGTATATTCGATATTCTTGATTTTAGGATCGGCACCAGTAATCCTGATATTCTGGTTGCTTCAGGTGAAATGCCTTCAGGTGAAATTACCGAAATCAGACTGGTACTTAACGAAACCGGAAATACAATTGTAGTAAATGGGGTTCAGCAGGAACTTAAAACGCCAAGTGCACAAACATCAGGCTGGAAGGTGAAATTAACCGCTAATCCTGAACTGGTTGAAGGCGCTGCTTATACACTGCTATTAGACTTTGATGCGGCGAAATCTATCGTAAGCACCGGAAACGGAAAATATTTGTTAAAACCAGTGGTACGTGGAATTACAGCAGCAACTACCGGGTTAATTTCAGGAACTGTTTTGCCTTTAGCAAGCCATCCTGAAGTATTGGTTATTGCTGGTACAGATACTGTGGGTACCGTTGCCGACCCTTTAACAGGTAAATTTACAGTTGGTGGTTTATCTTCAGGTACCTACTCAGTTAAATTTGCTCCGGTTGTTGGTTATAGAGATAGTACCATTACTGCTGTTAAAGTGGCTTTAGGACAAAACACATCGTTAGGCACGGTTACTTTAAAACAGTAAAACCCTATTATTCATATCTAAATTTAAAACGATGAAAAAGCTAATCTTGCTGTTGTTACTCGTGGTAAGCAGCAGCCTTACTTTTAAAGCTCAGGCCCAGGTAAGTGTAAATATAAACCTTGGTGCGCAGCCTGCATGGGGCCCGGTTGGTTACGATTATGTAGATTATTACTACCTGCCAGATATTGAGAGCTATTATTATGTGCCTAAAAAACAGTTTATTTATATGGGTGCAGGAGGCTGGGTTTTTACCACATCGCTTCCACCGAGATATAGCGGCTATGATTTGTATAACGGCTACAAGGTAGTCATTAACTCACGTCAGCCTTACCGTTATTTCGAAACCCACAAAGTTAAATATGCCAAATTTAAAGGCAACCATGGGCAATCAGCAATAGGGAAAAGCAAAGGACAGAAATATTCACCTGCAAAGGGTAATGCCAAAGTTTATAAAGGCGATAAAGGAAAGCCCTCACCGCATTTTAATAAAGGAAACGGAAATGGCAAAGGTCATGGAAACGGTAAGGGAAAACATTAGTTGTTTGTGTAATAAAAGAAAGAAACCCTCCAAATTTGGAGGGTTTTCTTTTTTAATTTCTTTTTTGTTGCCCTGGAGCAAAAGGTCTGGCAGATTTTGAACCTGTTCCTTTTTTAGCTTGCCCCGGAGGAACTTTTCCGCTATTACCAGCAGTTCTGGTACTATAACAAGCACTGGTAAGCAGCATTACCGATAACGCTACAATAAGATAGATCTGTTTCATAATAATAAGTAAGCGATAACTGTGCCAATTGCTGTTATTTCTTTTATTAATCAAGTCGTGAATTTACTATCCCAGATAATCCTTGGGGTAGGTTTGTTGATTGTATTTCAAATCCATCTCTTTTAGAAAAGCTTTTCGCTCTTCGGTTAGTTCGGGAGTGGGGAGCGTTTGCCCAGGAAGAACAGGTGCGCCTATTTCCTGAAATAGATTTTCCAGTCCGGCGGGTACTACCGTGCAGAGCAATCGTGCAGGTTTTTCTGAAACATTCTTAAAGCAATGAATGGCTCCTCCAAAAGGAATATTTACAAAGCCATCTTTTGAAACGATTTGTTTGCCCTTTTCTGTTTTAAATTCTACTTCTCCCTCCAATACATGGAACATTTCCTGTGTGTCGGGGTGAGCGTGCGGTGGTGGGCCACCTCCTGGAGGCACATTCATTTCGATAACCGCATAGTTGCCATTGGTTTGCTCACCAGAAATGATGATCCTGTAATTACCGCCTGCTATGCCTAAATATTCACCTTCATTTTTATTAATGATTTTGATATTGGATTCCATCTTTCTTAGATTTTTCGATGTATATTTTTACGCTTCAATCCGTTGGTCAAGGTTATTTGCTGTTGCTTGATTTTCAGCCACCTTGCTTATTTCAATCCCCTTTCTTTTAAAAGGTTTTCTAACTCCTGATTGTTATATTTCGAGTTATTGATCAGCTTATAAATGAAAAATAAAGGGATGAGCGTTAAAAAACCTAAACTGTTTTTCATCACGCTGAAAAATACAACACCAATCAAAAATCCAATTAATATGGCATTGGTTATGGCTGCCGATTTCCTTTTTTTTGCTTCTAGCAGCAACTCTTCATCTGTTAGTTCCGATAGATTTTTTTGTTCCATTTTTCCGTGGTTTTTGAGCGTAATCCCCTGTGGGTAATGCTCAAATATACGCGATAGACGCAATTACTAAAAGCGATAGATCAGGTTTAATTAAAAAAGCCCATCTTTCGATGAGCTTAATCAAAAGGTTATTTAACAAAGTCCTTCGACAAGCTATTATTGACAGATTCCCAAAGAAAGGTCGTCATCTCGACCGGAGCACGCGGAGTGGAGAGATCTTTTGACTATGTTTAAGATCTCTCTTCCAAAGGAGTTCCTTTGGAACCTGCGGTCGAGATGACGATTCCGCACAACCTAAAATGCAACTTTCAAATCCGTAATGTCGCAATCCGCTACTTAAGTTGTCGTTTTTACATCGCGTTAAAACCCTGCATGAACCTCATATTTGTATGGTTAATATCGTTCAAACTAATTTAAATAGCGTTATGAGAAATTTATTCCAAACGGGTAAGATCCTTAAATCAGTACTACTTTTTGCAATCATCATGTTTGCAGCAGTTCAGTCAAAAGGGCAGCAGCTTAAACCTGCCGAGAGTGGTTATGCACCGGTTAATGGCCTTAAAGTTTATTACGAAGTATATGGTGAGGGTAAACCACTGTTGTTACTGCATGGTGCTTTTATGACCATCGAAACAAACTGGGGGCAATTAATACCTGAATTATCGAAAACCAGAAAAGTAATCGCCGTCGAATTGCAGGGGCATGGGCACACACCATTTTCAGATCGGAAATTAGATCAGGCTACCCTGGCGAGTGATGTGGGAGGTGTAATGAAACATCTAAAAGTATACAGTGCCGATATTGTAGGGTATAGCATGGGTGGCTCTATAGCTTATAAGTTGGCCATCCAAAGCCCTAAATGCGTAAAAAAATTAGTGATCATTTCTTCAACATATAAAACTACTGGCTGGAGGCCTGAAATAGCAGATGCATTTAGAAATATGAAACCTGAAATGTTTACTAATACGCCTATGAAAACGGCATATGATGCGGTAGCTCCGGACAAAACAAAATGGACAAAATTTATAGAACAGATGATTGTTTTTGCCGGGACAACATTCGACATGGGCGACGCCAATATTGCGAAAATTACTTCGCCCGTATTAATCATCGCAGGAGATAATGATGGCCTGGATAAAATAGAGCTGAGTAAAACCTACCAATTATTGGGTGGCGACAAATTTGCCGATATGGGGCCGATGCCAAAATCTCATTTGGCCATTGTTCCTGCCCAGGGGCATGTGAGCTTAATTATGCAGACCAAAACCATATCAACTTACCTAAATGATTTTTTAAAGTAATATAGGTCAAAAGAAGAGTCTGCGTGACAAGTTGTGATTCCATTCGAGCTTGTCATGTTGTCCAAATGGACTCCTGCGGAGAGACTGTCGAAACGCCTTAAAAGTATTTAAACATGGTCTTAGTGTCTCGCTAAGACCAGTAGAGGTATCAATGACATATTCTAAAAACCGGCGTCATCTCGACCGGAGCAACGCGTAGTGTTCCAAAGGAACTCCTTCGGAGGAGAGATCTTTGGATCTATATTAAAAGATCTCTCCACTACGGTCGAGAGGACGATTCATTGTAATCCTGTTATCCGGTTCTTTTGTTCGTATTAATATTGCTTCGTCAGCTGAAAAAGCCTTCTCGCATCCGATAGCTATCGGATGGCGATTCCTCACAGACTCTTTTAAGCCTAAATCCAATCTTAAGCAAACTTTTTCCGCAACCATTTGCGCACTGGTTCATCATACCACTTTAATGCAGCATATGCCAAAATAATCCCGCCGACTAAAATGAGCAAAGCATAAGGCCAGGCCTGCACAATGGTTGTGCCTTTATGGTTACTGATCCAGGCCACATAAAAATAAACCAGTGGATAATGTACCAGGTAAAGCGGATACGATATGTCGCCTAAAAATTTGCATATCCATTGCTCTTTTTGCGTTTGTAGAACACCACTGGCGCCGATATACACAATGAGTGGGAACACGATGATAATGCAGACAGATTCATAAATCCCGTTCATCCAAAGATGTTCTGCACCGCCAATGCGTGGCATATAAAGTACTAGCGCCACCAAAAGGCTGCACCATAAAAAGGCATTTTTAATTCGGGTGGGTTTCGCAATACGCGAAAGTAACAAACCTGCAAAGAAAGGGTATAGGGTACGGGTAAAGCCAATACGAACTTGTTCTACATTCAATGTCCAGCCGCCACTTACATCGCCGTTTGTAATGGCCAGCTGTGCCAATGCAATAGCCGCAATAATCACTAAAATACTTAATGCCGTTTTAGAAAACTTCCTGATCCAGACCGCATATAGAATATTGGCAATGTATTCAAAAAACAAGGACCAGCCCACACTGTTCAAGGGATGCATCTCTTGCCAGCCACGTATATCAAGCGATAGTGGTATCGGCAGGATAGTATAACCAATAAGCAGTACCAGTAGCATCTTCCAGATCGGAATAGTGTGAATGAGTGGCCATATGGTAGAATCTGTAAAAATAGAATCCGATAGCGCCAAGGGTCATCCCCAAAATCACCATGGGTTGCAAACGTACAATACGGCGTTTGAAAAAACTGCCCACACTCATTTTGTTCCATCGGTCGTCGTAAGCGTAGCCCATTACAAAACCCGATAATAAAAAGAAAAAATCTACAGCCAGATAACCATGGTTCACCAGGATATCGAGGTGCCCGGTTCCTAAGGGCTCGGTTAAGTGAAAGGTGACAACAATTATAGCTGCGACACCGCGAAGGCCATCTAATATAGGGTAATGTGGCTTGGTGGCCAGTTCATTATTTAGGTTAGTACTCATTTAAGGGCTTCTGAAAATTGAAAGCCATAAAAATAACCAACATTCTTTATCCCATAACTTTGCATCTACAATGATACGTAACATATCAAGGCTGCCTGAAGATAGATTGTTTTTTAACCCTCAATCAAAACAAGAATTAAAACAAAACGGGCTTTATGAATTAAAAACATTAATCATTACATTTGCCCTTGGTGAAAAACTTTGTATTCCTTTTTTCTTGTTATCTGATCCTTCTGGGCCTTATGCCCTGCCAGGACAAGGAAGATATGGTTTCCAAGTCTCACACTGAGAGCACTGTGCACAGTGATCAATCAAAAGCTGAGCATATGCACGGAGAATCCTGTCCGCCATTCTGCAGCTGTGCCTGCTGCTCGGTCGGTCAGCACTTTCCAACCGAAAAGTTAACAGATCTAATTGTTCCGGTATTCCGGAAACCATACCCGGTTTTCCAGTGCTCGGCATTGAAAAAACAACCACTCGATATCTGGCAACCGCCTAAACTCGTTTAATCAATTTTTTATTTCATGGCGCTGTCCATGATAAGCATGCTTTTTTACAAGCAAAATTTTGCACCACGAGGTGTAATGATGCGCTGCTATTTATTGATTTTTGATTTAAACGAAAATGCTGAACAGAATAATACAATTCTCCATCAGGCAGAAACTGCTGGTGGGAATTATGATACTGGCGCTGATTGCCTGGGGTATATACTCCCTTAGGCAGCTGCCCATAGATGCCCTTCCCGATATTACCAATAACCAGGTCCAAATTATTACCTCCTCACCAAGCAACGGTGCAGAAGATATCGAGCGCTTTGTAACCTATCCGGTAGAACAGACCATGGCCACTATTCCTGGGATAGAAGAAATCCGTTCCTTTAGCAGGTTCGGCCTTTCGGTGGTGACAGTGGTGTTTAAGGAAAATGTAGAGATTTACTGGGCCCGCCAACAGGTGAGCGAAAGGCTTGCCGAAGTAGAAAGAGCCATTCCGAAGGGGATCGGCACACCCGAGGTTGCACCATTAACAACCGGACTCGGAGAGATTTACCAGTACGTAATCCATCCCAAAAAAGGATATGAAAAAAAATATGATGCTACCGAGCTCCGCACCATTCAAGACTGGATTGTTCGCCGCCAACTCCTGGGAGTAGAGGGCATAGCAGATGTGAGTAGCTTTGGGGGATACCTCAAACAGTATGAGATTGCCCTTAATCCCGACAAGCTCAGAAGCATGGATATATCCATCAGCGACATTTTTAAGGCGCTTGAAAAAAACAACCAGAACACCGGCGGATCTTACATCGATAAGAAACCCAATGCCTATTTTATCAGGAGCGAAGGGCTTATCAATAGTATCGAGGACATTGAGAATATCGTTGTACGGACCAATGAGAACAGCATTCCCGTGCTGATCCGAAATGTAGCTGAAGTGAGGATCGGTGCAGCCACCAGGTACGGCGCCATGACCAGAAACGATCAGGGCGAGGTAGTAGGGGCAGTAGTGATGATGCTAAAGGGCGCCAACTCTTCAAAAGTTATTGCAAACGTAAAAACCCGGATGGATCAGATTGCAAAGAATCTTCCAGAGGGCGTGGTGATCGAGCCATTCCTCGACCGCACAAAACTGGTAAACAGCGCCATTGGTACGGTGACCAAAAACCTGGCAGAAGGCGCATTGATTGTGATCTTTGTACTGGTACTGCTTTTGGGGAATTTCCGTGCCGGACTGATTGTAGCTTCGGTTATTCCACTTGCCATGCTTTTTGCCATATGCCTGATGAACCTTTTTGGCGTCAGCGGAAACCTGATGAGCCTTGGCGCTATAGACTTTGGGCTAATCGTAGACGGAGCAGTAATTATTGTGGAGGCATCTCTCCACCATCTAGGTATCCGAAAAAATAAAAACAGGTTAAGCCAGCAGGAGATGGATGCTGAGATTTTTGAATCTGCCTCCAAGATCCGTAACAGTGCTGCTTTCGGCGAAATCATTATCCTCATTGTTTACCTGCCGATTCTAGCCCTGGTTGGTATAGAAGGTAAGATGTTTAGGCCAATGGCTCAAACGGTGGCTTTTGCTATCCTTGGCGCTTTTATCTTGTCGTTAACTTATGTGCCGATGATGAGTGCGCTGTTTCTAAACAAAACCATCAGCACCAAAAGAAATATCTCAGACAGGATCATGTCTTTTTTTCAAAGGGTGTATACCCCAATGCTCAATTTTGCACTGCGGGCAAGGGTGGCCGTTGTGGGCATTGCAATAGGGTTATTTGCCATTTGCCTTATTATTTTCAATTACCTGGGTGCCGAATTTATTCCTACGCTAGAGGAGGGCGACTTTGCCGTAGAAACCAGGGTACTTACCGGAAGCAGTCTTTCTCAGACCATTGAGGCCGCTACACGCGCTGCAAAGGTATTAAAGGCAAATTTTCCTGAGGTAAAAGAGGTAATCGGAAAGATTGGCTCTAGCGAGATTCCTACCGACCCCATGCCGGTAGAAGCCTGTGACCTGATTATTATCTTAAAGGATAAGGGGGATTGGACAAATGCTTCGACGAGAGACGAGCTTGCGGGAAAGATGCAGGCCAAGCTTGAACAGTATATTCCTGGGGTTACTTTCGGGTTCCAGCAGCCTATTCAAATGCGCTTTAATGAACTCATGACAGGCGCAAGGCAGGATGTGGTCATCAAGATCTATGGAGAGGATTTTTCGAAGCTAAGTGCCTATGCAGCTAAGATTGGTGCTATCGCCAGAAAAATCGATGGTGCCCAGGATGTTTATGTGGAACAAGCTTCGGGACTTCCACAGGTGATCATCAAATTTCATAGAGAAAAGATTGCGCAGTTCGGACTGAACATCGAAGATGTGAATACGGCTATCCGCTCTGGATTTGCAGGAGAGGTAGCTGGCCTGGTGTTCGAGGGCGAAAAACGGTTCGATATGGTTGTCCGCCTGGAAAAAGAAAACAGGCAATCGCTTGAGGATGTGAAGAACCTGTTTGTAACTGCACCCAATGGCAACCAGATCCCGCTGGAGCAGCTGGCTGATATCCAGTACAGGGAAGGTCCAAACCAGATCCAGCGTGATGATGCAAAGCGACGGATTACCGTTGGTTTTAATGTGAGGGGAAGAGATGTGGAAAGTATTGTAAAGGAAATCCAGCAGAAGATTGATACAGAGGTTAAGTTTTTACCAGGATATTATCCGACCTTTGGTGGCACTTTTGAGAACCTGCAGGCAGCCACCAAAAGATTGGGTATTGCCGTACCACTGGCGTTATTACTCATTTTACTGTTGCTTTATCTTACTTTTTCATCGATTAAACATGCGCTTTTAATTTTTACCGCAATTCCATTGTCGGCCATTGGTGGCGTATTTGCCCTATGGGCACGGGGCATGCCATTTAGCATCTCCGCAGGCATCGGTTTTATTGCGCTTTTTGGTGTAGCGGTACTGAATGGTATTGTGCTTATCAGTGAATTTAACAGGTTAAAAAAAGAAGGAATGAACGATATTCTCGAAATTATTAGAACAGGAACTTCGGTCAGGCTTCGCCCGGTGATTATGACGGCCCTTGTAGCTTCTATGGGCTTTCTTCCAATGGCTATCTCCGGCGGAAGCGGTGCTGAAGTACAGCGCCCATTGGCAACGGTTGTTATCGGCGGACTGATCTCTGCAACACTGCTGACTCTTTTGGTACTTCCGGTGCTTTATATCTGGGTAGAAAAAATGGGGCGCAAAAAAGTAAAAATTGCTCCTATAGCGGGAATAATTGTAGTGTTTGTTACGCTGTTTGGATTTCAGCCAGCTAAAGCCCAGACACCATTAACACTAAAACAGGCAATATCTTCGGCACTGGAAAACAACAGGGCGATCAGTGGGGCAAGCCTTGGTGTAGGGCTGCAACAGGCACTCAGGAAAAGCGCATTCGAAATGCCCAAAACTGAAGTGTCTATGCTTTACGGGCAGTACAACAGTCTGGTCAAAAACGACAACAACTTTACCGTTTCGCAAAGCATTCCCTTTCCAACACTTTTCGCCGCAAATGCCGCATTAGGGGATGAACGTATCAAAGCAGGCCAGCTTCAGGTCGCCTCAAGTAAAAACGAACTCATTTTTCAGGTGAAGACGGTTTACACCAATCTTCAGTACCTCTATTCGAAAGAAAAACTGCTGCTCGAGCAAGACAGTATCTATAAGGGATTTGTAAAATCAGCTTCGTTAAAGTACAAAACAGGCGAGGGCAACCTGCTTGAAAAGGTAGCCGCCGAAACGCAGCTTAAAGATATACAGAACCTGCTCGACCAAGACCGGTCTGATATCGAAATTTATAAAACACAGCTGGCTACGCTTCTTGGCAAGGGCGGGCTACCCCAAATCGCCGACAAGTTTTTAATGGAAACACCCGAGGTTTCGATCGGAGATACGGCTCTTCTAAATGAAAATCCAGCCATTGCCTATTTCAGGCAGCAGATTGTGATTGCCGAAAAACAGCGGAAGGTAGAGCTTGCCAAAGCAATGCCCGATTTTACCCTGGGTTATTTTAACCAGTCGCTAACCGGTTTTCAAAACGTTAACGGCAGTGATGTTTTCTTTGGCCGCGACAAACGTTTTCAGGGCTTTCAGGTGGGGCTTAGCGTTCCGTTATTTTACAGGGCCTATGCTGCTAAAGCAAAGGCCGCATCCATTAACAGGGATATTGCATCGAACGACCTGGAACTCCATCAGCGAAAACTAACAGGTCAGTACCAGCAGGCCCTGGGCGAATACCTGAAAAACAGGAAACGTTACGATTATTTTATTACTTCTGCCCTAAGCAATGCGGCACTGATCTTAAAAAACAGTCGCATTGCCTACCAGAACGGAGAAATAGGCTATTCCGAATACCTGTTAAACCTTAAACAGGCGAACGGTATTTACGAAGGGCGCCTGATGGCCCTGCTCCAGTTAAGCCAGAGCATCAACCAGATTGAATTTTTAACCGGTAACAACAACTCATTTTAAGCATAAATCTCATGAGATCCATATATAAATATCTTACCCTGCTGTCCTTTCCATTTTATCTGGCTGGCTGTAGCAGCCCCAATACAGAAAAGGAACCCGAAAAAGAGACTGTTCACGAAGAGAGCGATATTGTAACCCTTACCCCAGAGCAGCACAAACTATCAGAAATTACCCTGGGAGACATTGAGTTGAAGGAATTAAGCGGAACAACGAAAGTAAACGGCATGCTCGATCTTCCCCCGCAAAGCCTGGTATCTATTTCCACACCGCTGGAAGGGATTGTAAAAAGTACCAATATGCTACAGGGAAAGCGCGTAGCTAAAGGCGCTCTGGTAGCCGTAATGCAGAATCCTGAATTCATTCAGATGCAACAAGATTATCTGGACTATAAAAGCCAGCTGCAGTTTTTAAAGCTGGAGCTCGACCGCCAGGAAGAATTGGCAAAGGAAAATGTAAATTCCAAAAAAGCACTTCAGAAAGCAAGGAGCGAATACGAGAGTGTGAGTGCAAGATTGCTGGGGCAGCGTTCAAAACTTTCCATTATGAACATCAGTTTTGCGGCACTGGAAAAAGGACAGATCCAGAAAACTTTTAACCTCTATACACCAATGGCGGGTTACGTTACGCAGGTTAATACTAATATAGGTGCCTTTGCCAGCACCACCGATGTGTTATTCAAAATCGCCGATACCGAGCACCTGCATGCAGAACTTACGGTATTTGAAAAGGATGTACCCAAGCTTAAGCTAGGGCAGAAAGTCCGCTTTGTACTGGCCAACGAAGAAAAGGAACGCATGGCTACGGTTTATCTCATCGGCAGGGAAATTAGCAAAGAGCGTACCGTGCAAATTCATTGCCACCTGGATAAGGAGGATACACAGCTGCTTCCGGGTATGTACCTTAAGGCTTATGTAGAAAGCGGCATGAACAAGGTTGAAGCACTGCCCGATGCGGCTATTGTTGAGTTTGAAGGCAAAAAGTTCGTGTTTATAGATCAGCCTGCCGATAAGGGCCGTAACACATACCGGTACAAAATGATGGAAGTAAAAACAGGTGTTGCCGAAAATGGTTACACCCAGGTTTCTTTTGCCGGGCAGATCAATGATGTGAAGGTGGTGACAAAAGGCGCTTACGATCTGTTAAGCAAGGTAAAGAATGCCGAAGAAGAAGGTGAGGAACATTAAGTATTTAAGCTTTATAGCTAGCAGAATATTGATGCCAAGAATAACCATTCATTTTTTTTTAAAAGATCTGTTTACACGTTTGAACTGCACCAATTTAAATATTAACTTTAGTCGCCAGATAAATTAAGATGACCACACGAAGAAATTTTTTGCAAACAGGAATATTGGGACTAACGGCTACAACGCTGATCAATATCCCATCAGTTTTTGCAGCGCCTGCTAAAAGTAATGCCGCGGGTAAAGACCCTTTTAAATTAGCAATTGCCGGTTATAGCTTCCTTAACTTTAACCTTGACGAATCGCTTAAAATGATGAAAAGGGTTGATGTACATTACCTCTGTATTAAAGACTTTCATTTGCCATTTAAAAGTACAGCAGCAGAAATTGCTGCCTTTCATGCTAAACTAAAGGATAATAACGTAGAGGGATATGCCGTAGGACCAATATACACCAAAAATAAAGAAGAGATCGACAATGCATTTGATTATGCAAAAAGGGTTGGTGTTGATCTGTTGATTGGAATTCCGGCGCATGCTGACCTGGAATATGTTGCCCAAAAGACAAAAGAATATAATATTCGTTATGCCATTCATAATCACGGGCCCCAGGACAAATTATATCCAAATGCAGAAAGCATCTATAACCTCATTAAAAACCTAGATCAACGTGTGGGTATCTGCTTTGATATGGGGCATAACAAGAGAGATGGACGGGATTCGGTTGCAGATCTTCAGAAATTCTCGAAACGTATTTTTGATATGCATTTAAAGAATGTAACAGTAGCGGCAAATGAAGGTACCACTTGCGAACTCGGTCGTGGCGTAATTGATATCCCTGCATTCGTAAAAATGCTGAGAAAGGTTAATTATCAGGGCTGCTGTAGTTTAGAGTACGAAAAAGACATGAAAGACCCTCTGGCAGGAATAGCTGAATCTGTTGGCTATTTTAGGGGTGTTTGCGATGGTACCCGCTAGTTCTATTTGCAATTAATGGTAAATTCATAATTGATATGCGGTCGAAAGAAAACCGCATATCAATTTATACGCCTGTTTGGAAAGGATCTGTGTGCTAATCTTGCTAAGAGACTATACACGAATGATATTATATTTGTGAAAACAATTAACGCGAAGAATTCTATACAGGCAATTCAAGATTTTGCAGCGGGTTCTGCGGAAGTCTAAATTTAGCACATAAGCATGCCGATTATCGTTAAAAACAAGATTCAGGAGAATAGGATGCTCAAGGTGTCGCCATTTAGAAAAGGCGTACGTATCACCGCACCGCATAAGCACAATAGCTATTTCGAAATTATCTACCTTTCCAGCGGAAGCGGTTTTCATTATATAGATTCGCAGGGTTTTGAGATCTTTCCTAATAGCGTTTTTTTTGTAAGGAAGGAACAAATGCATTACTGGGAGCTTACATCCGAACCAGAGGGCTATGTTGCCATCATTAAAAAGGGTTTTATTGATCAGAGTATCGACAAAGAGATTAGCCGGCTATTACTGCAATTGAGCAGGAATGCCGTTCTACAATTGAAAAATGCAGCAACCCTTAATAAAATCTTTCAATTGCTTGTAGATGAGGTTGATACAGCGGATCGTTCATCTCATACAGTTGTAGAAGGGTTGTTAAAGGCATTGTTGGGTAAAATCCAATCGGAGGGTGAACTATTGCCTGCAGGTAGAAAGCAGGATGGCAATGGCCTGTGCCATCAGTTCCGTGAAATTTTGAGCCAGCAAAAACAGTTAAAAAACAGTGTTGCCCATTATGCCAGTAAATTGAATACCTCTCCACAGAACCTCAATCTGGTATGTAAGAAAGAAATGAATATCTCTGCTTCAGTGGTACTTTCAGAATTCATTATCAATGAGGCTAAACGTTTGTTGATCTATACCGATAACACGGTTGCTGAAATAAGCTTTGACCTCAGCTTCAATGATGCATCACATTTTGTAAAGTATTTTAAGCGCTTTACAGGTTTCACGCCTCAGAATTATCGGGCAAGCCTTGTTTAATACCATACTATTTTCAAATGTACCGTGAAAAAAGAAATTTTACCTCCTTCTTTGCGGTATTTAATATCCATTTAACAATAGAAGATCTTTAATCATTTTTTATACCGTTTATGCAACTCTCCAGATCCGTTGTGCTTCTTTTGCTTGTTTTTTTTAGCCAAACCGTAAAGGCTCAAAATGTTACCCTTAAAGGCATTCTTATCGATCAGCAGACCAAACAACCGCTCGAATACGCCAGTATGGCGCTCTTAAAAAAAACAGATTCGACAGTAGTTGGAGGTGTATTAACCAGGCCAAACGGTGCATTTGAGATCAGTAAGCTTCAGATTGGGCAATACGTATTGAAAATAGCTTACATCGGTTATAAGAACAGGTTTATTCCTGTAGACATTAATGATACAAGAATAGTTAACCTTGGTTCGGTTACGCTCACACCAACCAGCGAGTTGTTAAGTCAGGTGAACATTAGCAGTGGAAAGGTAAATGCATCCAATAAGATCGATAAACAATCATACCGGGCAGACCAGTTTGAAAGTGCAAAAGGTGGAACCGCAATTGATGTGTTAAAGAACCTGCCTGCTGTTGCGGTTAACGGAGAGGGGCAGATCAGCGTTCGGGGATCAACCGGATTTCTTGTGCTCGTAAATGGCAAGCCAGTACTTACCGATGCGCAGACTGTTTTAAGCCAGTTGCCTGCCAATAGTCTGGAAAACATAGAACTAATTACTTCCCCATCTGCTAAATATGATCCTGATGGCAAGGCCGGTATTATCAATATCGTTACCAAGAAAGGTGCTAACGATGGATTTACATTGACAGCCAATGCCCAGGCCGGACTTCCAAGTACAACTGATTATGACAATAAGGAGAAGCCCAAGCGCTTTGGGGGCGATGTTACGCTGAACTTCAGAAAAGATAAATGGGATATCTCTGTGGGTGGAAATTACCTTAGAAATGATAATGCGGGCTACCGTGAAGGAGATGTGTTCACCAAGAATTTTACCAATAATACCATTACACGTTTTCCCTCGAACGGTGAACGTAGTTTTGATAAATATAATTACGCAGGCAGATTGTCGGCCATTTATACCCTGGATAAAAACAACTCCTTTTCTATTGGTTTTTTTAGTGGAAAGCGTTATCAAGCCCGTCTTGCAGACCTGGTTTACACCAATAGCACCTCAGATCTTTCAACAGGGCTTCCCATTAAGTCAACCACTTACTACAACTCCAATCTGCAAACAAAGGAAGGTACTTTTACACTGGGCAATCTGGATTATACCCATACTTTTGCGGATAAATCCTCATTAACAGCCTCGTTGTTATATGAAAATGCAAATCTTTATGGGAATACCAAAAATAGAAATCTTGGTTATCCCAATACAGCCGATACGATACAGTACGTTTTTAATCCATATAGGAACCCGATAAATGGATATAGGTTTAAGTTAGATTATGCCATAAATATTGGTAAAGGGAAACTCGAAAGTGGTTATCAGTTCAGATATGATACCCAGGATGGGCAATTTGATTATTTTGTAAGCCCTGCCATTTCGCAGCCGGATGCCAACAGGTTTAGAGGGCGTGCAAGTGCAAAAAACCAGATCCATTCGGTTTATGCGCAGTATTCAGGTAAACTGAATAAACTGGAATATATTGGAGGACTGCGTTACGAATATGCCACCAGAAGGTTAAATCTTTCTTACGATCCTGTAGTTCATGAGCTAGACCTCTCTAACCTTTTCCCCTCTCTAAACTTGCTTTACAATGTTAATGATGGGCTGAAGTTGAAGGCTGGCTATTCCAGAAGGATCCAGCGTACCAATAATTATGAGCTTAATCCTATACCCGAAAGAGAACACTCAGAAACATTAGAACAGGGCGATCCGGACCTAAAACCATCTTTTATCGATCTCGTAGAACTCGGACTGGCCAGAACCTTCAAAAAGGGGTCTTTTTTTACAACATTATATTATCAGAACATTAAAAATCCAATACAGCGTGTAAATAGCGTTTATGCAGATACGATCTTGAACAGGGTATTTACAAATGCAGAAAAAGCACGTTCTTTTGGTCTTGAGTTAGGAACCAACCTTCAGCCTGTTAAATGGTGGAGCCTATACCTGGGCGGTAACGTCTATAATTATAAGGTAGCTGGAGATTTAAATGTGCTGGGCAGCAGTTCGGTAGTAGATAATGCAAATTGGGTATACTCAATAAATGCCAATACCAGTTTTAAACTGAATAAAACCTGGACTGTGCAGGGAAATGTTAATTATTTATCAAAGCGGCCAACTGCACAGGGTGAAGATTCAAAATTTCTGGTTCCCAATACCGCTGTTAAGAAAACATTTATGGATGGACGTTTTTCTGCAACCCTACAGTGGCAGAATATGGATCTTGGCATGAACCAATCAAACAGACAGCGGATAACAACATTTGGAAAAGATTTTTATACCACCACCAACTATATTTATGAAACCGATGTGTTCATGCTGAATTTCAGCTTTAACCTGAACAAACTTATCGGTAAATCCAAGCTCCCTACCAGCGAATTTGGTGATAAGGAATTTTAAGATGGCAGTAATAATGACATATTCTAAAAATCGGCGTCATCTAAACCGGAGCAACTGCGGTCGGGATGACGATTCGTTGGCGCTGCGCTCACATGGTCAAAACCCCTGATTTTTTACGATATATATTTTAGCATTCCTGTTTTTGTCCCGCTATTAAAGATCGCTACAAAATTTACTGCACGAATCCATTTTCCGCAGAAACAACAAAATATGTCTTAAATCAATACGGTATTGTCGCATTAACAATACAACAGTGACATGCGAATATCAGACCGCTTTCCCGTGCTGTTTTGATAAGAAAAATCGTAACTTGCAGTAGACCAAATATACTAACATGCAGTTGTTATTGCCCTACGCAGATCCAACGAAATATCTACAGGAACTGACCACGAAGTACGGTTTTTCCTCAAGGGATACCTGGTCATCCAAGAGCATTATCCTTCCAGAGCATATGGGGACTGGATTTGTTCAGGTTTTTATTAAAAACGATATCCATTTTTTTCGCGGCATCTGGGATTTTAATGAACCTACACAATTTTATTCTCCCGACCCGGTTGGACAGCGAGGGTTGATCGATTTTCGGATCAGCAATGAAGATCAGCTCTTACATTCCGCTGCGCTGGAAGGCGCTAAGAAATTTAGCTGGGAAATTACCCGTGTTGATGGAATACGGTTTTTTATCCCGGAAGCATATTTTATAGGAAGTATAACGGAGTTAAGCAGGCGGTTTCAAAGCTGTGCACATCATCCTCAGGTTAAACAGCTCATCAAGCAGCTCTTTGAAATTTCCGCCCGCGACTTTTCCAATACCATGCTTCTGGACGCCAAGCTGACGGAATTTATATATTACCTGATCCGTCATTTAAGTCAGAGGGAAATAGAACCTGCTGATGGCGATGGCCTTACCCAAAGACGTTTGGATAGTATAAGAGAAGCACATACCCGGATCATGTCTAACATGGACACAGAAATAAGCGTTTTACAGTTGAGCCGTTGGGTTGGCCTGAATGAGTGTGATCTTAAAAGGGATTTTAAAAAAGTATACGGACTCCCGATCCGGCAATATATCATTCAACAAAAAATCCAGATGGCAAACCTATTGGTTGCCGAAAACCATGTTGATCTTGCCGAGGCAGCAAGGAGTTTGGGCTATACCAACATCAGGTATTTCGAAATGCTTTTTAAGCGTTATTACGGTAAAATATAGAAATTCCCGTTTCGACTGAATTAATTCCCGTTTCGATTTTTATAATGCATGCATAATAATTAGTTTCATGTCAGCAAGCAAAACTTGCCGCTAACCAACTATTTTTATGCTGAATTTATCTGTGCTTTTGGAGGATAGTGCCTCAAGATTCGGAACCCGCCCGGCTTTCAGCTCCGGCAGCACTGATTTTACTTTTCACCAGGTAAATGTTATGGCCAACCAGCTAGCCAATGCACTTAAGAAATTAGGCATCTGCGAAGGTGAAAAGGTAGCCATGACTTGCCCAAACTGCATCTGGTTTCCCGTTATTTATTATGCAGTGCTAAAAACAGGCGCTGTAATGGTTCCACTGAATATCCTCCTTAAGTCTGATGAAATAAAATACCACCTTCAGGACTCCCAGGCAGCGTTTTATTTTTGTTTTGAAGGAACTCCAGAAATGCCAGTTGGGAAATTAGGCTGGAATGCTTTTGATCAGGTGCCTGGCTGCAGGAATTTTATTTTGATCGGTGCTGACAAACCTGTTGGGGAAAGAAGTTATACGTTGGCTGAACTGATGGCCGGGGAAGATGAAGCCTTTGATAGCTGCGTTACCGATGCAGAAGATACAGCAGTGATTATTTATACATCCGGAACTACAGGAAAGCCAAAAGGCGCAGAACTTACCCATATCAATCTTTATTGCAATGCCGTTCTCTCGGCTGAATTGTTTTCCCTTTCTCAAACAGACGTCCAGTTGATTGTTCTTCCATTATTCCATGTATTCGGCATGACGGTGTTGATGAACGCAGGGCTTTACAGGGCAGCTCATGGTATCCTTTTGCCACGGTTTGATGCGAAAGATGTTATCGAAAATATCAATAAATACAAAGTAAGCATCTTTGCTGGCGTGCCCACAATGTATTGGCTAATGGCCAGCTACATCCATCCCGAAATCACTGACCAGCAGGTGAATAATGCTTTGCGGATCTGCATTTCTGGCGGCGCTTCTCTGCCACTGGCTGTACTAGAGGGTTTTGAGCAAAGGTTCGGCGTTCAGGTGCAGGAAGGATATGGAATGAGCGAAGGCTCCCCGGTAGTCACCTTCAACGATCCAAAGATCGGGCGTAAACCCGGATCTATCGGTACCCCGGTTTGGGGTGTCTCCGTAAAAATAATCGATCAGAAAGGTCATGAAGTTGCAAACGGTGAAAAAGGAGAGCTGATCTACAAAGGGCATAATGTGATGAAAGGCTATTTCCGCAGGCCGGATGAAACACGGGAGGTACTGCGCAACGGCTGGCTGCATTCTGGTGATATTGCCATAAAAGATAACGATGGCTTTTATTTCATTGTCGACAGACTAAAAGATATGATCATCAGGGGTGGAATGAATATTTATCCCAGAGAAGTGGAAGAGGTGATGATGAAGCATCCGGCTGTATCGCTTGCCGCTGTTGTGGGTGTGCCGGATGATAAACTTGGTGAAGAAGTAAAAGCATTCATTGTATTAAAAGAAAACCAGCAGGTGACTGAAAAGGAAATTATCGACTGGTGCAGGGCGATGCTGGCCTCTTATAAGTGTCCCCGCTATGTGGAATTCAGAGCGGTATTGCCTTTAACTGCTACGGGAAAACTGTTTAAAAAAGAACTGAAAAATAATTTATAATGATGAAAAAGACCATTTTGATAAAAGTGCTTATTTTCTTGCTGCTGGGATCAATGAATGCCATGGCGCAGCAAGATACCGTAAAGCTCAAGGATGTAAAATATGGAAGTTTTGAACGTAACCTCATGGATGTTTACCTTCCACCAGGCCGGGCACCCAAAACACCTTTTGTAATCCTGATCCATGGTGGTGCATGGGTTCAGGCCGGCAAGGAATATGTCAGGGATTTTCAGCAGTACCTGCTCAACCAGGGTATTGCTTCGGTTAATATTAACCATAGGTATGCGAATGATTCCACTGTTCATTATAAACAGATAATGGAGGATGTAGACCGCGCGGTAAAGTATTGCGCAGATCATGCTGCTGAATGGAATACCCGTGCGGATGGTTTTAGTACTACAGGGTTTAGCTCAGGGGCGCATCTGGCACTTTTGTATGGGTATACCACAGAAAGAAAAATAAATGCCATAGTAGATTTCAGTGGGCCCAATAACTTTACCGATACCGCTACACTGAATTATTGTGTAAAGGCAGGGCTGATAGGATTGGTAGAAAAAATTACTGGCGACCGCTTTACAGGTGTTAGCCATGTACCGGCAAGTTTTTCATTGGCAAGTCCTTATACCCATGTTAAAAACATCCCTACTTTCATTGCGCATGGAACCATCGATCCGGTGGTAAAAGTTATCCAGTCGCAGCAACTGGCCCGAAAACTTCAGCGTATGCATGTTCCGGTGAAATTTATTGAAGTGGAAGGCCTGGCGCATGATCTGGATAAAAAACCGCAGGAAAAACTAAAACTATACCAGGCAGCTGCTGCATGGATCAAAAAATACGGACAAAAAGATAAAATATGAACAGACTAAGCACATTGTCCCTGGTCATGCTAATGGCATGTACAGCTGTTTTCGCACAGCAGACAAAAAAACAGAAAAACACAGTTAGGCCCCTTACTGCAGCAGAGGTGAGTACCCGATTATCGCCTGAAATCAAACTACTCGCCTTCGGGCCGGTTTCAAAACTTGATAGTACCTTTATTGCCAATGCAAGAAAAGCAGATAAGGCACGCCCAACGCCTAAGCTTAAAAACGCTGACAGTGTAGAAATTTCCGACCTGAATATACCAGGGCTGGAAAAAGGTGATCCGCTGGTGCCCATACGGATTTACCGGCCAAAGTACGCCAACGGGAATGTTCCATTGCTGGTTTGGTTTCACGGCGGCGGTTTTATTGCGGGAAATCTTACCAGTGATCATCAGGCCTGCGCTACAATGAGTATCCGCTCCCAGGTAGTGGTAATATCGGTCGATTACAGGCTTGCCCCCGAACATGTATTTCCGGCCGGGGTGAACGATGGTTATTCCACCCTGCTCTGGGGTATTTCCAATGCAAAAACATTTAGGATAGACACCGCTAAAGTTGGTGTGGGCGGCGGAAGTGCCGGAGCAGCAATTGCAGGAAGCATCGTACTTAAGGCCAGGGCAGAAAAAGGCCCGAAAATAAAGGCCCAACTGCTGGTTTTTCCTCCCGCAGATATGGATACAACCCATGTATCGGTAGTGGAGTTATGGAATATTCCCGGCGTTAAGGGAGCCGACATGACCCGCTACCTCAAATATTACCTTGGGGAGAAACAGTATAAAAATGTTCCTGAGCATGCACTGCCCGGGCTGACCAAAAATTTAAAGGGCCTGCCGCCAACCTATATTTTAACCTGCGGCGTCGACCCATTGAGAGACGGTGCACTCTTATATGCGCAAAGACTTATCAATGCTGGGATATTTACAGAGTTGCACAATTACGCCGGGTATCCTCATGGCTTTGTTCCAGAGCGGGCAAATACAGAACTCCACTACATGGCAAAAAAACTACTGAACCAATAATATAAACTATCGGTTATGAAAAGAAAATTACACAACAATTTAAATTATGGAAAGCTTTTTATGCTTCTGGCCATGTTGCTGTTTGCGGGTATATGCAACGCTCAAACCAACACTTTCTCAGGTAAAGTTACCGATGAGCAGGGAAATGCTGTTCCCGGTGCAAGTATTAAACTGAAAATAACCGGACGAAGCACAACTACCGACCAAAACGGTGAATTTGCTTTTACCAATCTCAGTACCCAAAAGGAAACTGCAACCATTTCTTTTTTGGGTTTTATCACCCGGGAAATAGCTTTGTTAGCCAACATTAAAACGGTGATCAGGATGACAACAGCGGTGAATACGATGGATGAAGTGGTGGTTACCGGAATGTTCGATAAGCGAAAACGTATTGATGCTTCCGTAGCAATTACCACCTTAAACAGTGCACAGATTGAGCGCACTGTACCGGCAAGTGCTGCCGACCTTTTAAAAAATGCGCCAGGTGTATTTGTAAATTCATCAAATGGTGAGATCAGGAACAGCGTTGCCTCACGTGGCATCACCGCAGGTTCGCAAGACGGCAGTTTTGGCTATGAATATGTTTCGATGCAGGAAGATGGAATCCCGGTAACCAATATTACCTATTTCAGTTATGGGCCCGATTTCTTCCTCAGGCCAGATGCAACCCTGGCCCGTTTGGAAGCCGTACGGGGTGGAACGGCTTCTGTTACAGCGGCTAATGCGCCCGGTGGAATCTTTAATTATGTTTCTAAAACCGGAGGTAATACCTTTGAGGGCGAACTCAGAACCAAATATGGCTTTCAGGGAAGTAATGGCGGTAATCCGCTCGCACGCGTTGATCTGGACCTGGGCGGGCCGATCAAAAATAACTGGTTTTACAATATCGGTGGTTTTTACCGCTATGATCAAACTGGCCGCTACCCGGGCTATCCCATTAATAAGGGTGGACAGATCAAGGCAAACCTTTTAAAGAAATATAAAACCGGTTCTTTAAAAATAATCGGTAAATACCTTCATGATAAAAATGGATATGCCCAGTTACTGCCTACCAACAGTTTCTCAGATCCAAAACCAAGTGAAGGATTCGATATATTTTCAACGATCCTGATGCCCAAATTTGATTTTACCTCCCCACGGTATATCGGAGGGGGCGATATCTCGTTAAATCCGGCTAATGTGGTAGAAAGCAAATATAAATCGATAGGAGCCTTATGGGAACAGCAGTTGGGCAAAGGCTGGTCACTCAGCAATGCGTTCCGCTACTCCCGGAATGATATCAATTACAATACCACAAACGGCTCGATTATGAGTGGTACCGATTTTAGCAGTTACTTTCTGCTTTCAGGGATGACCGGACTTGGATTTGGAAACTATTCGTTCAAGGATGCTAAAACCGGAACTGAACTGATGAGCATCAATGCAGCACCCGGACAGGGCGGGTTGCCGGCATACACGATCGTTAAGGATGTATTGCCAGGACAGGGTGTAAGCCCACATTCCCTTTATTTTTCTGTATTGGGCAGTTATGAGAACCAGGTGAATGAGCTTATTAACCAGTTTGCTGTTAATAAAAAGCTTAAAAATATGAGCTTTAACGCAGGGATGTACTATGGAAGATCGAAAGCCCACCGTTTCTCCGGAATCAACGGAGTTGCTTTGGGTACCATCGAAAACCGGCCCAAACTCGTAAACCTTACCTTTACGGGCAGTACCCTGGGGGGCACTACCGGGGTGCATCAGGTAACCAATGCTGAAGGAATTGCACAGGCTAACGGTGATACAGGCGGCTTTCTTGATTTTAACGTAACGCAGGCACAATACGCCTTTTTCTTCAGCCAGACCTGGAGCCTGACCGATAAACTGACCTTTGATTGGGGAGGAAGGTACGAAACAGCCAAAGTAGAGGCGCATAACCAGCGCACTTACTTTAAAACCGGTTTACAGGGCGGAACAGATAATGATCCGAAAACATTCTTCAATAACAATACGCTCGATCGTATCAGCTCGGTAGAATTTGAAAAGAGATTAAATACTTTCTCTTTTTCAGGCGCGCTCAATTATAAGTTTAATGACAATACAGCCGTGTACACCCGTTACTCAAGAGGTAAAAAATCGCCGGATATGGATGTATATTTTGCGGCCAACAGGCCCGAAACTGTGGCTTTGTTAAATCCTGAAGTACGTACAACCGAACAGGTAGAACTTGGCCTGAAAGCCCGGAGGAAAGATCTTGATTTATTTATTACGCCTTTTTACAGCATGCTAAGCGGAGTGCCAAACGGTTCGATTTTTACCAACGCAGATGCAACACTTTATACCACGCCCTCCCTGTACAGCAAGTACCGCACGTTTGGGATAGAGATAGAAGGCGATTATAACCTAACCAAAACCTTTAGCCTGAGGGCTGTTGCAACCTTTCAGCGTTCCAAAATTGTGGAGGCAGAATATTGGGTAGCCAATGGTCCTGGAATGGCAGACGACACTAAAATATCTTATTCAGGTAACGAAACAGATAACAATGCGCGGATCATATCACGCATTACACCCACCTATCACAATGATAAACTCTATCTTTTTCTCACCTGGTCTTATCTTGGCAAAAGACAGGCCAATGCGCCTAACGTGTTTTACCTGCCTTCTTTCTCCAACTTTGATCTCGGCGCAGGATACAACCTCACGCGTAAAATAACTTTGAGCGCAAACATCAATAACCTGTTCAATAATTATCAGGTAATGAGCTGGGCCCGGCCCGGAAACCTGTTAACACAGTTAAGCGGGGCAGGAAGCTTTAACAAGGCACAGTTTGATGCTGCAGTCGCCAATAATACACCTTATTTTACCATTTCCAACCCGCCAAGGGCCTATTACTTAACTGCTTCGTACAAGTTTTAATTAGTTAGCTATATTTGATATCAACAATATCGGTCTTATGAAACGTGTATTCCTGTTCCTCTCCATTACCACCATGTGTTTGTCGCTGCACGCACAGCAAACTGTCCATTCCGTTGCTTTTCGTCCTGAGCGTTTGGCCCGGATAGACCGGGTGGTTCAAAGTTACATCGATAGCAATTGGATTGTGGGAGCAGTATGCCTGGTCATGAAGGATGGGAAGCCAGCTTATTTTAAAGCATTTGGTATGGACGATAAAGAAAAAGGAAGGCCTATGCATAAAGATGCCATATTCCGGATTGCATCCCAAACCAAAGCCATTACCAGCACGGCGGTGATGATGTTATGGGAAGAGGGAAAGTTCCTGCTAGATGATCCGGTATCTAAATATATTCCCTCATTTGCCAGGCCTAAAGTGCTCGATAAGTTTAACGAAAAAGACAGTAGTTATACCACCCTGCCCGCTAAACGCGAAATTACCATCAGAGACCTGCTCACGCACACTTCCGGATTAGGCTATGCACAAATCGGTTCGGCCAAAATGCAGGCCATTTATGCCAAAGCTGGCATACAGGCCGGATTTTCGGACCATAAGCAGCTTTTGGCTGATGCTGTGAATAAATTGGGCACTTTGCCCCTTGAATATAACCCTGGCGAACGATTTAACTATAGTTTAAGTATTGATGTGCTGGGAAGACTGGTGGAGGTCGCATCTGGCATGAGCTTAGACAGGTTCTTTGCTGAAAGAATCTTTGCTCCCCTGGGGATGAACGATACCTATTTTCATCTGCCTGAAACCAAAAGGAGTAGATTGGTAACTGCATACACCGAAGATGCGAAGACCCATAAGACCGTTAAATGGGTTGATGGTACATTTCCGGGTAGTTCGATAAATTATCCGGTAAATAACAATGGTTATTTTGCAGGTGGGGCCGGATTGGTATCTACCATAACCGATTACGCTGCTTTCCTGCAACTGTTTATCAATAAAGGAAATTATCAAGGTAAGCAATTGCTGGCAAGGCATACTGTTGATGTGATGACCAGGAACCAGATCGGGGATATTTCATTGGGCGATGATAAGTTCGGAATTGGTTTTCAGCTTACAACAGCTAAGGGAAGTGGCAAATTAGGCTTATCTGAAGGAAGTATTTCCTGGGGAGGTTTTTTCGCAACCTCCTACTGGGCCGATCCAAAAGAAAAACTTTCAGGCCTTTTATTCCTCCAGCAGTGGCCCTTTAAACACAGTGAACTCAGCGACAAATATAAAGTACTGGTTTATCAGGCACTGAATTAATAATCTGCCAGGTAAAACCGTTTGTCGATAGTGCAATTGTAGATACTGATTTTTATTTTTTATATTTTTTACGAATATCCCTATTGAAATATTTCCGTTCAATAACTAACAAAATGTTAGTCTTGTCTATCCTAAATATGAAAAAAAAAGGAGCGTATCATTAGCTGGAAATGCCATCGCCAGCTTTAAGGAAAGCCTTTTAGAACATTCTAGGTGTAACGAACCAGGCTGCGATAAGCGCGATTAAACCTATTATTAATAGCCTGAAGTGCAGCTTTTTGTCTATTGCTGTTTTGCTGAGGGAATAACTGATCAACATCCATATCAGCCATATAACAATTACGGCAAACAGCATCGAACCATAAACCAGACCAGACAAATCGTAGCCTCCGCCACCAATACTACCGCCTGAACCACCATCATGTAAGACAAGGCTGAAGATGATGAAGGGAGCAACAAGAAAAGATAACTTTAAAATGAATTTGTTGGTGCTGGTCATTGCTATGCGGTGATTGATTTAAATGTTGCTGGTTCAACAAGGTAATAATTTTTTTCAACTGTGGCTCTTTCGGCTATGCCTACCTGGTCTGCTCCGTTCTGCATATTTGATCTTCCTAAAGATCCTTATCCTTCTTGCAATTTGGAAGATGTATCAGGCCAGATCCTCTTTATTTATATCATGTATGTTTAAAGGTTACTAAACAGCTAATTTCGTATTAATAGGTAACCAACCTCAGGAAGCATGTATGACCGTTTAAAAAATCTCTTGTCGCCGCTTTTTATCTTTTGCCTTGTGCTCTTGATCCTCAACGACTTCCTGCTGAAAGCTGTTTTTCATAATGCGCTTACCGGTAAACTTTCCGATTTCTGCGGACTATTTATTTTCCCGATTTTTTGGTCGGCCGTCTTTCCTAAATTTAAATCGTGGGTCTTTATTATCAGTGGCATATTGTTCGTTTTCTGGAAAAGTGAATATGCTTCCGGACTGATTGAATTAATAAATGCCGTCTTTCCCATCGAGCGGACGGTTGATCCTACCGATCTGCTGGCCTTACCTGTGCTGTTTTTGGGCTGGTTGCACCTCAAGGGAAGAACGCAGTTCGTGATGAATAATTCCCTGGTGACGCGCCTGGGCACTGCGTTTATCGCGCTTGTCGCCATTTTCTCCTTCTGCGCCACCAGTATGCAGAAGTATGTCCAGTCTTTTGATCATCCTCAATATGTGCTTTTGCGGTCTGCTGTAACGCCAGATGTTAAGCTATATGATGAATTTGAATTTTACAGGATGGATTCGTTGCTCGTTGTCAAGGTTAACCATCAATATATTAGTGAGCCTGTTATGGATGATGATTACAATAAGAACCGTTCCCTCGCAGATCTTGATGTTAACACCGTAGCGCGGATAGGAGATAGCACAAGCCAGATGCCTCCGGGAGAAATTACTGCTCTGGCTGTTGAGACCCCACAGGGCCAAGATTCTTTAAGGTTTAAGGGCGGAAGGCTGGATGGCAGGTTCACCAGAACAAAAAATGGCAAATTGATTATTGAAGGCTTCTACAAGATAGGTATTGAAGACTCTATTTGGACCATTAAGGATAGCAGCAGTAATGCGGTGATTAAACAGACCATTGTAAAGGGAGAACGAACCCGGATTGAGCAATTACGCGATGGTAAGTTGGTTTCCTCGACAAGTATCAACACCCGGGCAGACAGCATTAGGAATACCAACATCAAGATTGGAATGCTGGCACTGTGCATGGTTGGCATTATCTTCGTGTTACGCCGAAACTACCGCAAAACCTTTCCTCACCAGCTTGCGCTCAAATTGCATTGGAAATGGCTATTATGCCTGGTCTCACCAATTTTTGTATGGCTATTATACCTTGGTGTAACCATATTACTTATGGATTATAGCCCGGATATCTTTGAAACCCTGGCAGCAATTGTTTTCATTTTTATGGCAACTTGCCCGCTCATGCTTGTTGCCGTTTTTGGGATCAAGCTGAGAAAGGAAGTCGATATTCTATTGTACTGGTTGTTGCTTGGGCTTGCATGCAGCATCTGGACAATCTCCGGTATCCTTATCGAACTTACTAATTAGCAAATCCTGAAAACTAAATGTAACTTGTAGGTGTTAGGTATCATGAAGTAAATCAGTTAATTAAGTGGCAAAATGAGTAATTGCGAATATTGCTTAAATTTTTGCTGAATGGGTACACAGCCACAGGAAAAATATGAATACCAGAAGAGATTTTCTACAAAAAATGGGTGCATCAGCATTGATGCTGCAATTGGGATCGATATCGGCAATTGCGAACGCTTTTGATCAGATCGAACAGCCTTACCAGGGTAGGGTACTCCGAGTAGCCATCATGGGTTTAGGCGGATATGGCACCCGTGTAGCTGAGGCTATGAAGGCCTGTACCAAGGCAAAGCTGGTAGGTGTAATTAGCGGTACGCCTTCAAAAATTAAAGAATGGCAAACGAAGTACAACATTCCGGAAAAGAATTGTTATAACTATGACAACTTCGATCAGGTAAAAAATAATCCGGATATAGACGCGATTTATGTGATTACGCCAAATGCACTACACCATAGCCAGGTTATCCGGGTAGCAAAAGCCGGAAAACATGCCATATGCGAGAAACCGATGGCATTGAATGCTAAAGAGGGACAAGAGATGCTTGATGCTTGTAAAAAAGCAAATGTAAAGTTATTGGTTGGCTACAGGCTGCATTTTGAACCCCGTACGCTGGAGGTGATCCGAATGAGAAATAAGGGTGACTTTGGTAAGATCATGTTTTTCCAGGGACAATGTGGTTTTAAAATAGGCGATCCTACGCAATGGCGATTAAACAAAGCGCTTGCAGGCGGGGGATCAATGATGGATATTGGAATCTATGCAATTAACGGAGCCAGGTATATGGTGGGGGAAGAGCCGATCTGGGTAACAGCTCAGGAAACCAAAACCGACACGGTAAAGTTTAAAGAAGGTGTAGATGAAACCATACAATTTCAATTGGGTTTCCCGAGCGGTGCGGTAGCCTCCTGCTTATCTAGTTATAACATTAATTACCTGGATAGATTTTTTATGAGCGGCGACAAAGGATTTGCAGAAATGCAACCTTCTACGGGTTATGGTCCCATCAAGGGGAGGACACATCAGGGTGAACTCACGCAGCCCATAACTACACATCAAACTGTACAGATGGATGAAATGGCCACTATTATTTTTGAAGGTAACAAGCCGGTAGTTCCTGTAAATGGTGAAGAAGCTTTGAAAGATCTTAAAATTATTGATGCCATCTATCAGGCCGTAAAAACAGGAAAACAGGTCAAGCTTACTGCTTAGCTTTGGGCTGTTAGTGCTTTTTGCTCAACAAATTCCCAGCGAAACAGCTTCAAGGCCTGTTTTAGTGCTGCTAACATGCACCAGCCTTCGGGTAAAAAGCAAGCTTGTAAAAAAGAAAAACTAATTTGAGGATCCACAATTGCAAACTTCAGGCAAATAATTATTAGCATTCATAAAATAATGAACAGGTATTCTGGTTGCTACCAATTAACTTTGCAAGCATACCCATATCGTTCCAAACATGAAGTGGATCACAAGAGAAAGACCGAAAATAGACCGCATTGCCTGCCCATGGCTGATCAAAAGGTTTATAGACCCTGAAGCAGAGATTATCTACGTGCCGTTTGAAAAAGTAATTACTACCGCAAGCGAACTTGGGGCGATTCCCTTTGATCTACCGGGTGTAGAATATAGCCACTATGATGACCAATGTACCTTTGATTATTTTTTAAAAAAGCACGGGTTAAAAGATGTAGCCCTCGACCGCATGGCTGCAATTATTCGCGGAGCTGATACCGATAGGCTTGATTTTGCGCCGCAGGCGGCCGGTCTCTCTGCCATTTTTCTCGGTCTTTCCCGTAACATCACCGATGATCAGGAGCTGCTCGAACTTGGGATAAAGGTATACGATGGCCTTTACACCTGGGCAAAACACCTGCATGACCAAAAGCATACCCAGTCGCCGGTAGAGCATCTTTTACTTGATGTTTACAACCGATACCTGAAATCCAGCGCTAAAAAAGCACCCGAATGGACCAGGGAGCTCAAGGAGATGATTCAGGACCAGATGGATACCAATATGTCGCTTAGCCTGCAGCAGGTATCAGATGAGCTGGAAATCAATCCGGCCTATCTCTCCAGAGAATTTTCCCGGTATTTTGATAACCTTTCTTTTGGCGACTACATCCGTAAAATGCGCATCGAAAAAGCAGTCGCCCTAATGCAGACGCCTTCTTATAGCCTTACCGAAATTGCCTACCTGACCGGGTTTTCCGATCAGAGCCACTTTAACCGGATTTTCAAGAAGCAGACCGGGGAAAATCCATCCGCTTTCCGGAAAAATGTGCTTAAAGGTAAAAAGGATACAAAATAGTCAAATCCATACAATTTTTGGGGTTTTCCATTATCTAACATTGTACTGTTAAGTATATACAGGACCATGGAAGATCATCATATATCCCGCATACAGCTGATTCAGGACGGAGCGTTACTGGGAACAGTAATGTTTTACCAATCGAAAAGCGAGCGCTATTCCCTTGCCCGTAAATACAGGGCTATCTTATAATTTCAATAATGATTATGAATGCCTGCACAGGGAATGGTGCTTTATGATGCCCTGTACACCTGAGCGAAATAAGTATAAACAGAAAAACACACGTGGAAAAGCAACCAATAATAAAGGAAAGACCAGTTTACAGTCTGGCAGAGATTACAAAATATTTTCTCAAACTCGGCACCTGGGGATTCGGAGGGCCGGTGGCATTGGTTGGTTACATGCAACGGGATTTGGTAGAGCAAAAAGGCTGGCTGAGTGAAGAAGAGTATAAAGAGGGGCTTGCGCTTGCCCAACTGGCGCCTGGGCCTTTGGCGGCACAACTGGGGATCTATATTGGCTTTGTGCATTATGGATTGTTAGGGGCAACCCTTACCGGGCTGGCCTTTGTATTGCCATCTTTTATTATGGTGGTGTTATTGGGTATGGCTTACCAGTTATACGGAGGCTTAACCTGGATGCAGGCCGTTTTTTACGGGGTTGGTGCTGCGGTAATCGGTATTATAGCCATGAGCGCCTACAAGCTGACCATCAAGTCCATCAGCAAGCTTGAGCTTGCGGCCATGAAATCCAAATGGCTGTTATGGCTTTTTTACGTCATTGGGATCATCATTACGGTAATTACCGAAAGAGAAGAAGTATTGCTTTTTCTGGGTTGTGGCCTACTGTATATGCTGATCAAAGCCCCGCCGCAATGGATTAAAAAACCGGCAACGTTACCTGCCGGCATTCTGATCAGTACAGGGTTTTGGAACTATGACAGTAAAACACTTCAGGAAATCGGCTGGTTCTTTGCCAAAGCGGGTGCTTTTGTTTTCGGCAGCGGGCTCGCTATTGTACCTTTCCTACATGGCGGAGTGGTGAAAGAATTCGGCTGGCTAACCGAACACCAGTTTGTGGATTCGGTGGCAGTAGCCATGATTACCCCCGGGCCGGTAGTGATTACAGTTGGTTTTATCGGCTACCTGGTAGCAGGTTTTCCGGGAGCCTGTGTGGCTGCCCTTGCAACTTTTCTTCCCTGTTATATTTTTACGGTCGCCCTTGCCCCGCCGTTTAAGAAGATTGCAAAGAATACCAGTATCAAGGCATTTGTTGATGGAATTACGGCAGCAGTTATTGGCGCGCTAGTGGGATCGGTGATTGTGATCGGCATGCGTTCTATTAAAGATATTCCAACGGCGCTTATTGCAATAGCAGCAGTACTAGCGCTTATTTACATCAAAAAACTTCAGGAGCCATACCTTATCGGCGCTGCTGCAATCATCGGTTTACTTATCAAGTTTATATAAATCAGTTAAAATGTTAACAAGAAGCCCCTTTTCAATGATCAGAATCTTTATACTAACGATTTGCTTCCTGGCAGCAGGAATATTTTCCGCAGGTGCCCAACAGCCTCCATCTTACCCAAAAATAACAGGCTATTTCGCGATATTAAATCCTATAGGCAGCTGGAACAAGAACGGTTTTACCGATAATTTCTCAGGTGTATATACCATCGGTTTTCCTTTCGGGCTCAATATCCTGAAAAATGACCGTTTTGGGGTCAGCTTTGAGCTGGTACCTTCAATCAGGACGGAGCATGGCATTTCGAAGGTAAATGCTGTTCTTTTTCACCCTGGTGCGATGTTCCGTTTCAAACATGGCTTTACTTTTATCGGCAGAGCGGCATTTGAAACCAGTGGCAGGTTTGGTTTTACACCTGTTTTAAATCAGGTACTTTTAAAAGGCAAGAGTGTCAGTTTCTATGCAGCAGTTCCCGTTCCGGTGAGGTTTGGGAATGCTCAACCAGCCTCTTTGGGGGCGGGGATCCAGCTCGGGGTTGGTTTCTGATCACCCCTCTAGTCTTAGCGTCTCGCTAAGACTGGTTCAAACCCTTCTAGTCTTAGCGTCTCGCTAAGACCGGTTCAAACTGATTATAGATAGCTATAAACCACAAAAGCCCATCTCTCGATGAGCTTTTGTGGTTATGAAAGAAAAGCCTGACGAATACCATTCTCCATTATTGCCGATTCCTTAACATCTGATAATCACTGGTACGAATTTGAACGCATATCAGTGAAAGAAATTACTGGGCTAAGTAGGTCATGCCACCATCAACAAGGATTTCGGTGCCGAGCAAAAACGATGATTCTTCAGAAGCAAGGAAAACCGCTGTTTTACCAATGTCTGAGGGTTGCCCGATCCTGCCTATCGGCATTGCGCTTGCAAATTGTGTTTTCACCGCATCGATCTGTTCTGCTGGTACGAACTTATCAAATGCAGGTGTGTCTGTAGTACCCGGTGTGATTACATTTACCCTGATCTTTCTGGCTAACAAATCGTTCGAGAAGCTTTTCGCCAAAAAGATCACTGCAGCTTTTGCAGCGCCGTAAAGCCCGAATGAGGGGTATGCCCGATGTGCGGCATTTGACCCAATAAGTATTATAGAGCCACCATCATTCATATAAGGTAACGCTTTTTGTACCGTGAAATAAACACTTTTCAGGTTAAGGTTCATGGTTTTGTTATAATCCGCTTCGTTCACATCTGCCACTGTTCCGGTTGTTCCTGCACCTGCGTTAGCTACCAGCACATCTATTTTGCCGAATTTTTCAGCTGTATCTTTAAAAACCCTTTCTAAATCGGCAAGGTTAGTTACATCTGCATTGATGGCTATAAAATCATTGCCCAGTTGAGCAGCAGCAAGTTCTAAAGTTAGGTGATTCCTACCTACAATAGCTCCGGCAGCGCCTTCACTTTTAAATGCTTCAGCAATACCAAATCCAATACCCCTATTCCCGCCCGTAACTACGGCTACTTTGTTTTTTAATTTACTCATGATCTTTGAATTTAATGTTGATCCAAAGATGCAGCTATGCAACAGGCTGGATCTTATCAAAAGTCATTAAATAAGCTTAACAAAGATCAATCTATTTGGAGGAGTTCTTCCTGATCCGGCTTAAGGTTTCTGGTGTTAAACCCAGGTAAGAAGCAATTAAATTTTGCGGGAACCGCTGTATAAAGTGAGGATGATCGTTAACGAGTTCTTGAAACCGTTCTTCGCCGGTTTGACTGATGGAAGACTGCATCCTTTTCTGGGCAGCTATGGTGTTGTTTTGACTCAGCACGTTCTGCATCGCTGAAAAGGCAGGAATAGGCTTTATAAATTCTTCTACCAGGTTATGGGTGATTTGTAAGATCTCCATATCTTCCAGCGCTTCTATGTTAAATCGGCTTGGTGTCAACTTATAAAAACTTTCAAAATCGGCTAACCACCAGTTTTCGATGCTTAATCTTAATATATGCTCATGTCCTTTTTCATCCACCGTAAACGTCTTGGCAGCTCCTTTCACAATGAATCCGGTATATTTACATACATCCCCTTCCTGTAAAAAGTATTGTCGCTTACGGATTTTTTTGGGTTTGAAATGTGCGGTAAATATTTGCTTTTCTTCTGCTGAAAGCGTTTTGCCAGAAAGTTTTTGAATGTAATCGAACAGCGCTTGAAAATTATCCATCTTTAGGGTGCTTAAGGAGAATCTTCAAAAATAAAACTTTCAGCTTACTTTATGCTGCCTTTTTAATTATTCAAACTTGTTCTGCTCAGTCGAAGGAAAAGTTACTTCTCCAATTGTCGAATAATGTCCTGCCTGCTAAAACGAAAATTACAGGTCCGTTCATTACTTTGGCCCGGTAGCAGCATACCTGGTCATTTTTGAACGAGATTACCAATTAATTGAACGAATAAGCAAAATGCCTTAACCTTACTATAGCCACTTTTGTAAACACAATTATATAACAACAAAAAGACTATGGGACTATCAGGTTTAGGAATTTTTCATACCATCATTGGTATCGTTGCCATTGTAGCAGCAATCATTTCATTTGTACGCTTTGGGAAAATTGATTTAACGCATCTTAGTGGTAAAACATACTTTTATACTACTGCGGTTACGGCTTTAACTGCATTGGGAATCTCCAAACATGGAGGCTTTAATGCCGGGCATATTTTTTCGGTATTCATTTTTATTTTAGTGGTGGTGGCTTTTTGGCTTTCGGTAAAGCGAAGTACCAATAATAAGGCCCGCTATATAGAGAATTTTTTACTCTCTTTCAGCTTCTTTCTGTCGCTCATTCCCACCGTGAACGAAACCTTTACCCGGGTTCCGCTGGGGCATCCACTGGCTAAAAATCCTACCGATCCTATAATTGCCCAAACATTGCTCGTGCTCTTAATCGCATTTGTTGCCGGTGCCATTTACCAGTACATTAAACAACGTAACGCGCTTAGAATACGGTAAACTAAAAATGCGATTTTGGGATAAAGGATCTTTTTGTACCGGATAGACTAATGTATGGACGCAGAAAAGCCAAATCATGCATTAGTTTTTCTATTTTTATAGCTGAAGGTTTTTTAACATGATCATTGACCATAAAAAATACGATTTGTTTGGTAAATCCATTATCCAGAACATCAGGATAAAGGCGCCTTTTACCTTCGATTTTCCCATTACCGATAATGCCTGCTTTTTGTACATGTTACAGGGTGAAATGCAATATCACCGCGACGAAGACTGGGTAAATATTCCGCATAAACATGCCTTGTTTTTAAATTGCATTCAGGCCAGCAAAACCATCAGTAACTTAAATGAAGAGGGGATTAACGAAATTATGGTCATTAATTTTCATCCCGATATTTTAAAGCGGATCTACGACCGGGAGATGCCGGTTATACTTCAGGCACCTGATCGGATGGTTTCGAACAAAAGCGCCGAAGTTTTAAACAACACTTTTTTAATCGAAAAATATATCGAAGGCTTGCTGTTCTATTTTCAGCATCCAGCACTGGTTAATGAAGATATATTGGTTTTAAAGTTAAAAGAAATTATCCTGCTGCTGGCCCAAACCGCGAATGCCCGGGCCATACAAACCATATTTTCACAGCTTTTTTCACCTACTACCTATACGTTTAAGCAAATTATTGAGGCCAACCTGTTTGAACAGCTCAGTATCGAAACCTTGGCACAATTGAATAACTTGAGTTTATCGTCTTTTAAACGCGAATTTGCCAGACATTACAACGATACACCGGCCAATTATATCAAAACCAAAAGACTCGAAAAAGCGGCCGAAATGCTGTTAATTTCAAACGAAAGGATTAAAGACATTGCTTTTAATTGTGGTTATAATGATTTGGCCAATTTTAACAAAAGCTTTCGCGATAGGTATAAGTGTACACCTAGTGATTTTCGGGAACGTTAGAAGCGGTAGCTATCCGTAAAAATTACGGCTGACATATCAATATGTATCACCAATTAAGGGCGTCCGGATAATATATAACTAAATCCTGTAGCTGAGCCGTACAGGCAAAATATTTGAGCCGTAGAAGAAAGCCTTGGGTGTTCCGAATGTTGATCTTTGTTTTATGAACAACATCACAAAAATTCAGTTGGGTCACAATGGCCCATTCGTATCTAAACTTGGTTTGGGCTGTATGCGCATGTCTTCTGTGTGGGGTGGTGCTACACCCAGCGAAACAGAAAGTATTGCTACCATTCAGGAAGCATTAGATAGTGGCATTAACTTTTTAAACACAGGCGACTTTTACGGCGCCGGTCATAACGAAATGTTAATTGGCAAAGCGATTAAAGGCCGGCGAGATGATGCTTTTATCAGCGTAAAATTCGGTGCCATCTTTCACAACGGCCAGTGGCTGGGATTAGATCTTCGGCCCATTGCGATCAGAAATTTTATCAATTATTCGCTAACGCGTTTGGGTATCGAAACGATCGACCTCTACCAGCCTTGCCGAATGGACGATAGTGTGCCGGTAGCAGACATCATCGGAACGGTTGCCGACCTGATTAAAGAAGGTAAGGTGCGCCACATTGGTGTATCCGAAATTACGGCTGATCAGCTTCGTCAGGCAAATGACACTCACCCCATAAGTGCGCTGGAAATCGGTTATTCGCTGGCTGACCGTCAGATCGAAAAGGAACTGCTGCCTGCAGCAAAAGAACTGGGCATTGCCATAGTGGCCTTCGCTAATACCGCAGAAGGTTTATTAACCGGCGACATGAACGCGCCACTTGCAGAAAATGATTACCATAACCATTTCTCCCGTTTTCAGGGCGAAAACCTGGTTCATAACCTCGAAAAAGTAGAAGTATTGAAACAATTGGCCCACAACAAAGGCTGTACACCTACACAGCTTGCTATTGCCTGGGTAAAGGAGCAGGGCGATCATATCATGCCTTTAGTAAGCATGAGCCGCAGATCGCGCCTGCCCGAAAATATTAAAGCACTTGATATTGTATTTACGCCGGAAGAAATGAACACTTTAAATACTACTTTTGCAGTAGGTGCCATACGTGGCGGTACTTATTTACAACGTTAAATGACCAATCCAACAGAAATCCTCCCAGGCCTGATCTTTTATTCTTACCTCTCTGCCCAGCGGAAAGAAAAAGTGTGTTTTTGGAACCACCATACCCTGGTATTGCAGGTTTCGGGGCAGTTCACTTTAGAAACCGCTGGGCAAAGCATTTCGATGACCGGAGGAGAACTGTTGTTGATTGGCAAAAACCAGTTGGGTGCGCTCACCAAAACACCGCTGCCCGGAGGAAACTATGAAACCATCGTTATATCCCTTCAGGAAGAGCTTTTGCGCAAGATCGTATTGGAAGAAAAGTTAACCGCAGACCATAAATACATTGGTCCGCCAAATATCCTGATTCCATCAAACGAATTCCTAAAAGGATATTTCCAATCTATTGTTCCCTATGCCCGAAGCTCGGGTGCCACCATGACCAATGAAATGGGTATTTTGAAAGTGAAAGAAGGAATTAAACTGCTATTACTTGCCCTACCGGCACTGCGTAACTTTTTATTCGACTTTTCAGAGCCCCATAAAATAGACCTGGAAAAGTTTATGCTGAGCAACTTTCATTTTAATGTGCCCATCGAAAAATTCGCGCAGCTTACTGGTCGTAGCCTGGCCGGTTTTAAACGCGATTTCCTGAAAACATTCGGTGCGCCACCCCGCCATTGGCTGCAGGATAAACGCCTAACAGAAGCCAAACACCTCATTAAAAGCAAACACCAGAAACCTTCTGCCATTTACCTCGACCTGGGCTTCGAAAGCCTGTCGCACTTCTCACATGCTTTTAAAAAGAAGTTTGGCATGGCACCTACGGCACTAAATGCGTAAGGTATGGTTTAAGGAAAGTAGATTTTGGTTATTGTTTTAGGTAGCGGTGCTAAGACTAATGTCATTAAGTTAAGTACTATGTCGTTGTCAGTCTGAGCTTGTCGAAGACCTTTCTATAGTAGACGAATGTGGCTGTTTCATTCTGCTGTTATGTTGGTTCGAATTCTCCAAAAATCTTCTGGTCATAATCATAGTTGGGCTCATTTGGGAAATTTCCATTTAAATCAGGAGATACAAGTTGTAAATACTCATATTTTTTGTCTTCATAATGCCTGATAGAAGATAACACATAATCAGATAAACTTTCATTGGTGACTTTAATAAAGTATACCGGAAATCTTTCCGTTAAGTCTGTAATTCTTTTATTTAGCGGAACATTCCCAAGTTTATATTGATCTGCATAATTTTTAATTAATTGCCCCGAAAGGTTTGGACCGAGACCTGAAATGAATAATTCGGGGATTTTGAAATTCTCAAAAATCCCGGTTGAATAAGCAAAAGATGTAGAATTTTCTGCTTCTAATACAGCAGTGGTATGATAGCCGTATTTACGGATATCATCATTCACTCTTTTGAAATATCTTTTCTTTTGTGCTTCAGTTATCTTCATGGCAGAACTTTTTGCAAAATTGCAGATAATATAAATATGGGCAAGTATGGTTTTATTAGATATTCGGATTGATTTTTGTATACACACGGCACCAGTGCGCTAGCAAGGACACTTAGATTCCTAAAAGAGATAAATTTTGAACTTTAATGTCAAAAGGTTACTTTAGAGAGCATTACAAATTTTTCTGTTCCTGAAGCTTAAACCAAATAAATGATTAATGTACATTTCGAATGTGATATTTTAAGAGCTAGCAGGAATAGGTTATTGCAATTAATTGAAACAAGTAATAACGAAATATTATTTAAAATTCCTGAGGGTTTTAACAATAATATACTGTGGCAAATAGGTCATTGTATCACTTCTCAACAGCGGCATATGTATATGCGTAGTGGATTACCCATGTATATATCTAAAGAATTCATGGAATCCTTCAAAATTGGATCGTCTCCTCGTTCCTGGGAAATTAATCCGGATGTTAATGAGGTGAAACATCTATTGATTCATACAGTTAACAGCCTTGAATCAGATCTTGAATCTAAATTATTTGTTAACTATGAGCCCTTTGAGTTACCCATCGGATTTCAGGTGAAAAATCATGTCGAGGCCCTGCAAGCCGCTAACTATCACGAAGCAGAGCATAGTGGGAAGATTTTTACTTATTTGAAGCTGTTAGTCAAAGAATGAAGTACAGACTTGCGCTAGAAAGGGTTATCTTTTTAGCGGTTGCCTTTAAGTCTAAAATGGTTATAAATTTTTATAACCATTGAGCTCAGTTAGGTATCAATTGGTAGCTGACTAGTTTCAGGAAATTACAAAAAAGGTGCTTCCGTTTTACCGGAAACACCTCAACTTAACCAAACTTAATTTTATAATAATTTTTATTAATATCCAGGGTTCTGTTTTAATTTAGGATTTGCATTAAGAATATCCCTTCCCAGCGGAAAGATTTCTGTATGGTTATCAGCATCAGGTTTTTTATCCCACCATGTTCCCTTACTAAAAACACCCCAGCGTATCAGGTCTGTCCTGCGTCGGTTTTCGCCAATAAACTCTCTTCCCCATTCATCCAACATTTCCTGATCGGTAAGTTGTTCGCCACCAGGTGAATATAAACTAGGCGAGCCAACAGGGTAATTTCGCTGCCTTACCTGGTTAAGGTAGCCTGCTGCTGCCGCTTTATCTCCGTTGCGGTAACGGCACTCTGCTAAAGTATAATACACTTCAGAAAGACGGATTTCTGCATATGCAGAGGTAATTCGGTTCGGATCTGGCGTGGGATAGAATGGATATTTAACTAAAAAGACGCCTGAATTGTGATCCGCATGGTTCATGTTCGATTCTTTATCTGCAACTTTTGTACCTGGTTTAGCACCGAGAAAAAAACCAACCTGATCACGGATGAACAGTGCATAAGGACCTTTGTTTCCTCGTACTGTATCTGCTTTCGGAGCTCCATTAACGGTAGCTGTATATGGGAGGTAACCATATAAAAACATGCCTTCACGTTTGCTATCACCAAGGTTTTTGTATTTTTTTAAGCGTAGGTCGTCAGGATACTTCTGGAATTTCACAAAAGGTTTCCCCAAAGCATGTGTATACTCTACACTGTCTACATCGCGACCTGGCTGAAGGGCGTATCTGGGATTTGATTTGCCCAAATCAGTGAAACCACAGTAAAGTGTGGCGGCATCATAGGTCATTCCCCAAAAAAACATTCCCCCATCATATTGCCAATGTGTCCTGGCAAGGGTGCCCGGAAATCCATAAATAACCTCTGAGTTCAGTGTTTTATTGGTGTAATCGAAAGGTGCATCCCAGCGCGTATCTAATACATAACTGCCATATTTACCACTGATGATATCGCGGCAAATTGTTTCGCAATCGCTATATCTTTCAGTCCCGATATAAACCTTTGCATTAAGATATAGGCGCGAAAGTAAGGTGGCTGCAGCTGCTTTGGTCCACCTGCCTATGCCGTTTGCACCAAGCTGTTCTCGTGTTGGAAGAAAGGGGATTGCCGCCTTCAGTTCCGATTCTATATAGGCGAAAGTTTCCTGTGGCGAAGATTGTACACCGCCCTGTGTTGTATTTTTAACATCCGTCACAATCTCAATATTCCTGTAAAAATCAAACGCACGTAAATAGAACCAAGCCCTGAGCGTTCTGAGCTCTGCCTTGAAATCATTCAATTCTTCAACTGTAACGTTAAGCTTTGCTGGGTCGGCAATACCTTCAAGGTCCTGTAAGGAGTTGGTTGAAAGCACAATGCCCTGGTAAAAATTTCTCCAGGCACCGTTGGTAAATCCGTCTTGCGGGGTCCAGGTATGGTAATGCATCCGCTGATAGTATCCGCCATCCTGCCAGTCGCCTTGACGGTTAAAAGTGCCAATTTCATCTGTAGCGTTCTCTCCGACCGCATATACATCATTACCCTGTATACTCCAATAAGCATGTTCAAATGGACGGAGAAAATCCCTGATCACATCGTCTCTGCGGGTGAGGAAATTAGCTGCATCAACCTGGTCATATACTTGTTCGTCTAGTTTTGTACATCCTGCAACTACCATAAAACACGATAGGATGCCGATGATAAATAATTTATAATTTTTCATTTTTCCGGTTTTAAAATGTTACCTGTAATCCAAAGATCAGCTGAAGTGTAGAAGGATAATAATTAAGAGAAGTGTTTACCCCTGGCGTTAGTCCGTTTACCTGGATAAGATCCGGATCGCCACCTGTAAAGTTTGTAAAAGTGTGCAGGTTCCTTCCGGTAGCATAAATCCTCAACGAATTAAGGTATTTTGTTTTGAGGGGCTGTCTGTAGCCGAGCGATACGTTATCTATTTTTAAAAATGAGCCGTTTTCAAGAAAATAATCCGAGGCAATCGATGTGGTTGCATTACTTTTTAGAAGTGAATATTTACTACTACTGTCATAAGCAGATTTTAACACATTCGCATCACTCTGGCTGGATGGAGTACCAATGTAAAAGGCTGATGTATTGAATATTTTGTATCCAAAGGTGCCACGGAGAAAAATGCCCAGATCGAAACGCTTGTAACGGAAGGTGTTACCCAACGAAGCAATAAATTTTGGCAACCCGTTTCCTACAAACTGCTTGTCATCATTGGAAGCAAGGTTTGCCTGTACAACAGACCCATCTTTTTTGTAAACCAATAATGCCCCGGCGTCGTTTACACCTGCTGAACGGAGTGTGTAAAACTCGCCTATACTGTGCCCTTCCTGTATGCGTTGAATATTACCTGGAGATCCGGGAGCGGGCAGTCCGGCCACGTCCTCAAAAGTACCACCTTGATAGATCTCATTTGAAAATGAAATGAATTTATTACGGTTATAAGAAAAAGCAAGATTGATGCTGTATTCAAAATCGTCTTGTTTTATCGCCTCTCCACTAAGCGCCAGTTCAATCCCGTAATTTTTCATTGTTCCTACATTGGCAAAGGTGGTTGCTTGGGTGTTTGGCGGAACCGGTACATTGTAGTTACCCAAAAGATCTTTGTTGGTCCTGATGTAATAATCCAGGGAACCGCTAATGCGGTTTTTTAGGATCGAAAAGTCCAAACCAACATTAAAATTCGCTGATTTTTCCCAGCTCAGGTCTGGATTAACATTCGATGAAGGGCCGTAAACCTGATAATACTGGCCGTTGTAAGGAAAATATCCTGCACCTCCATACAAAAGAAGCGACTTGTAGTTATCAAAGTCCTGATTTCCGGTTATACCATAATCAGCCCGGATTTTCAGTTCATTAACCCATGGAAGCCTGTCTTTGATAAAAGTTTCTTCCGATAGGCGCCACGCGGCAGATACCGCAGGGAAGTTTCCCCATTTATTGTTGTTGCCAAATTTTGACGAACCCTCGCGACGTAAGCTGGCTGTAAGGATATAACGGTTGTTAAAGTCATAATTTACCCTTCCGAAAAAGGAGATAAGCGTCGAGCCATTCTGGGTAGATCCTACTGCCGACTGGCCCTGGCCTGCAGCCCCACCATTGTAAAGGCCTGAGCCCAGATTGTTCCATTCGTAGGTATCAAAAGGGAAGTCGTAGTTTTGGGCAGAAAATTGTTTGTAGTTATAGAGCGAATAAGAATAACCGCCCAGTACTTTAAAATGATTCTTTCCCAGGTCTAAAGAATAATTTCCGGTCCATTCGATGTTTTTCTGGTCGTTTTCCTGCTGTTCCTGCTTGGCAAAATTTGTTTGCGTTATCTTGTTGGCCTGTACCACCGATGAAAGGGTAGAAGGAGAGAAGTCAAGCCTTTTGAATGAACGGCTGATTTGTGATACCGTTACCGTGGTGCTCAGGTTGGAGAGGATATTCATTTTTAGCGAACCATTTATGTCCAGCTCTTTTATCTCGCCCTGCGATTTGATCAGGTTTGCATTTTCGACCGGATTGTTGGAAAAAAAGCCGGTATTGATGTAGTTATACTTGCCTGCGCTATTAAAGATCGGATAGGTTGGATTGAGTGTAAGCGCATTGTTAAAATTCCCTTGATCAGCGTTGTTTGTTTTCATCATTCTTGGGGCGACACTGAGTGAGGCGACAAACATATTGTTATCTGTAACATGGTTTATCGTCAATCGTGCTCCGTATTCCCTTTTATGTGCGCGTAAATCGATACCATCTGCTTCGCGATAATCTCCTGAAGCGAAATAATTGGTCTTGGCCGAGCCGCCCGAGAACTGAACGGTGTGTTTCTGTGCAAAGGCAGGAGAATTAGTAACCTCATCCAGCCAGTTGGTTTTTGCCTTATAGTCCTGCCCCTGTTTGTTCTGCACACGGTTCGTAATAAATTCCTCAGGTGAAAGGTTTTCCAGCTTATTGGTTAAATAATCGAAACTTGCATAACCATCATAAAACATGCGCGATTGTGAACTTCCTTTTTTGGTGGTAATAATAATTACCCCGTTACTTCCCCTTGTGCCGTAAATCGCAGAGGCAGCGCCACCTTTTAAAACATCAATGCTTTCAATGTCGTTCTGGTTGATGTTATCGATATTGCCACCTGGTATCCCATTTATTACGTAAAGCGGGCCTAATCCTGCGTTACGTGAGGAAACACCACGCAACTGGATACTTGGGCTTGAATTTGGGTCGGCACCTGCCGTATTAGTGATATTGAGCCCCGGGACTTTTCCTTGTAACGACATCAGCGGATTGTTTGAGGCAACAGCAAGCAGATCTTTAGAAGAAATGTGGGTAATGGAGCTCGAAACTTCCCGCTTATCAAGCGTTCCATAACCTACGCTCACCACTACAACTTCTTCCAATGTGTTTGACGCAGAACTTAGTGTTACATTAAGGGCGTTAGCTGCTGGGATTGGCAATGTTTTAGAACCATAACCGATGAAAGAAAATGTAATGGTTTTAGCGCCCGCAGGAATGGTAATGGAATACATTCCCTTGGTGTTTGTCGTTGCCGTTGATGATTTGGTATTATCCGATATATTCACCCCAGGGAGTGCTGAGCCGTCGGCAATGTCAGTTACCGTTCCGGATATGGTTTTAGTTTGTGCATTCGCCGAAAATGCGAGTATACATAAAAGTGAGCAAATGCTCAATAACAGTAAAAATTTCCTGTACATAATCAAATGTTAAATAGGTTATTGTTAGTTTGTTTTTTTTAAGCCTAAATGCAGACTTATAAAAGCGGATACATCCATGAATGGGGTTTGTAAGATCCGGCAAGTGGTAACCTGATAAATCTTAAGGTGGTTTATTTTTGCTCATAATAGATGGTCCATTCCCTTACGTACAGTTTGCAGCCGAACAACTAAAAGGATTTACCCAATCAAGCTTTCGAAGGTTCCTCTGGCCGGAGAGAATATGTTTAATTTGGTCAATGATTGTTCTGATCTGAGACAGGATTATCCGGAACCAGAATCGAAACGTCTAAATTATCAAATGCCATTCATGGATGTACGCGCCGAGGATGTCTGCTTGAAAATGTATAAGAAAAAATCCGATTTTTAATTTTTAAAATACTGAATTATAGTATTTTGTGATTATTTTATTTAAATAAAATATAAATTATATCAGCTTAAATCCATCGAAAACGCTCATTTTGAAAGCGTATCGGACCTAGCAGGTTGGGTTTTTAAAGGGTCGAGGCGCTGATCTGGCCAAATCTGATCAAGTATTCCTTTTTTGGTATCTAAAGATAACATGTATTGGGCCTGGCCAGCTCTTTTCGGTAGGCTTGGTTTAAACTGCATGGAGCAGCACCTGGCAAACAAAGTGGAAGAGAGAAACCGATATTTGATTTTTTTGCCCTGAGGATATAAAATGTTATAATTTTGAATAAATCCTTCCAAGCAAAAAATGAAATTTTTAACAACCAACCTATTCTTACTTATGCTCAGCCTTAACGTATATTCTTCGGCAAAGAAGGATAGTGTGCTGGAGAAATTAAAAATGGAAATATCGAAAAAAAAAGAATACGATAATCGTAAACTTTTAAGGATTCGGGGGCTCAGGGCAGATCTTACGCGCATGCAGGGCAATGCGTTTGGTACCTACCTAAAACTGTTTGATGAATATGAATATTACAAGTTCGATTCTGCTTATTTCTATGGGAAGAAAATGCTCGATCTCAGTTTAGAACTCCGCGACGCGGTAAAGGAAAATGAAAGTAAGGTGAAACTGGCTTCCCTTTTATTACATGCAGGCATGTTCAAAGAAACTTTTGACTATCTGGGTGAAATCAAGGCGTCTGTGCTTAACAGGAAATATAAATTTGATTATTATGGGTTAAAGTCTGGTGCCTATTCCAATCTTGCTATATATAATAACGACAAGAATTTTACCGATGCCTATAATAAAAAAGCAGTAAGCTATTTGGATTCTGCTGCTGCGCTGTGTACTCCAAAGTCTGTCGAATTGCTTTTTATACGCGGTAACCGGCAGGTAGTGGCCGGTGAAACAAATCATCCACCAAAATATTTCCTTGAGCTGTTAAAGCATTATAAGCTCTCAGATCATGACCGGGCAAGACTTTTGACCGGCTTGGCCGCTTTTTATCAACGAGATGATCAAAACGAACAAAGAATTTGGTTGCTTGCCGAATCTGCTATCAGCGATATCCGGTCATCAACAAAAGAAACGCTTGCCACATTGCTCTTGGCCGAGCATCTCTTCAGGCATGGCGATCTAGACAATGCTTATCTTTTTATCCAGCAGTCGAGAGATGATGCTGGTTTCTATGGTAACCGTTTGCGTAAGCTTAAAATCGAGTCTATATTACCCGACATTGCCGCACAGGTAAACATGGCCACCCAACGGGAGAAAAATAAATTTCTGACGTATTTCCTGTCGATCTCCCTTATAACTGTAGTGATATTACTTGTTTCTTTCATGATTTTCATCCAACTACGGAAACTTAAGGTTCAGGATCAGATTATAAAGGAAAAAAACAAGGAACTGAATGAGGTTAACGTTCAGCTTTTAGAAATCAACGATAAACTGAGGGAATTTGCTACGGTGAACGAAAAATATATAGGCTACTTTTTTGATGTAATTTCAGGATATATAATTAAAACTGGACCGGTTGAAAAAAAACGTGGAGCGCAAAATTCTTGCAAAACGCTTTGGCGAGATATTGCCCGACCTGAAGGATATCAATATCAAAAGAGAACGCGAGATACTTTTCAATACCTTCGACAGGGTTTTCGTGAGCATCTTCCCAAATTTCATAACGGTATTTAACTCGCTGCTTAATGAGGAAGACCAGGTATGGCCCAAAGCGCCTGAACTGCTAAATACAGGCCTTCGGATATTTGCATTGATCAGGCTTGGGATAAGCGATAATGAAGCTATTGCAACTATTTTAGAATATTCTGTAAATACGATATACGTTTACAAGATGAGGATAAAGGCCAAAGCTAATGTCTCAGGTGATGAATTCGACCGGATTATCATGTCGGTAAAAGCAGTTTAATTCAAGAGGCGGCATACAGCATTACTTGAGATTTACGGGGATCTCTTATCTAACGATTTGAGGAGAACCGATAAAGGATTTAAGGCACAACACTTCTACTGATAAACAAAAAAGCCCATCTTTCGATGCGCTTTTAATCTTAGCTGGAATGTGCGAAATGTCGAACTTTTTATCAGCAACCGTTATTTTTGCTAAAGTCACGTTTAAAAAGTACCTTATTATTTTGCTCAATATAATCGCCTGATACAATCAAATAGGGATGATTGGGCGAATAGCCGGCGCTGTGGCTTTTTACCATTATTTTGTCGTTAACTTTCAGCCCATTTAACTGCTGAAATTCCTTAAGCGTGAATTGCATCATGTATGCTTCGCCATTAATCCTGACGATAAGCCATTTTGGTCCTGATGATTTCGCATTTGCACGCTGAAAAGTAACTGAGGTGACCACGGCATCCATATTGCTGAAATCCTTTAAGTACTTCCTTATTTTATCATGACTGGCATGCACTTTTTTACCTTCAGGAGAAAGTTCCCATTCTTTGTACCTGATCCCGTCAGGAGAGGCCTCCCATTTTTTCCTGTCATCCACTATGCGAGCTTTCCTTTCAGCTATAGACAAGGGCTTTGGGGATGGCTTAATTTCACGATTGGCAAATACTAATCCGCTTACCACAACCAGTGGTAAGATCAGCACATAGATGGTTTTTTTCATATGTTTCATATCCTTTCAAATTGATTAAGCGAATCTAGTTTGATATTTTTCGGATGGAGTGATTTGGATTGTAAATAAAAATGTAAATTTTGTAAATAAATAGTATTTGACGGCCGATTTTAGCCTCTCTGTACACCTGTACGTAACTAATGCAAGGCTTTAAACCTTGAACGGCAAATAAAGACTGAGGTTACTGAAGAAAAACAGTGCAAAATAAACAGAAGACTGTTTTGTGAAATGAAGCCAATAGCATAGATCAGAGGTTTTTTTCGGGAATAAATCTAAAACAGGGAATCTGAAATCATTAGTCGTTATCCTGTGATGATTGCTGGGCATCAGAATTAGAGTCCTGGGGTGGTGATGAAGAAGGAATTGTAGAAATCACTACAATAGCGGCAATAAAAGAGCCGATTGAAACCCAAACATTGACAACTCCCATCAGGTAGAGGATCCATAACGAACTGGAAATAATTAATGAAGAGGCTGTTATCCACTCAAGGCTTTGCCAAGCCCTTTTCAAAAATAATAGGCGAAAGTTGGCTAAGCCCATAAATGCGAAAATGCCGTAGAAAAATTTTTCCCAGAATCCTACAATACCGTAAGAGCTTAAATCAAACCAGAACGAAGCGACTACTAATGTGAAAAATAGAAAGAAAGCTATATTAATCGCAATCAAAGAAAGTTTATTCAGGTTCCGACCACGATCATCACGATAAACGTACACTAAATTCATGTTTGCTACCGTTTTATACGGAATACAAAAAGCTGCTCCAGGAATTTCTCTTGACTTCACCTCCACTGTATTGCCTGCAGTATCTTTCACCTGTTTTAGCGCACGTGCATTGGTCAGAAATAGGTTTTCCAGGTTATTATCTTCCTTATTAATTGTATACTGCGAGAGGATGCCAGAATACATCTTAGTTTCACCTGCAATCTCACATAACACATCTACCATCGTAAAAGCAGGCTTTTTGTTGCCTGGACTGCTATAAAGGATTTTACCACCATGAATATAGTAATACCAATAATTTTTAAATCGAAACAGCTGGAAATGTACGTCTAGTCTGAGCCCTCTAACCAGCCAATGCAACATAAAACCAAAGAAACAGGAAATAGCGTAAATAAGCGCAATGATCAATAGTAAATCCTGATAGGTTTTGTACATCAGATCCTTCTCCGGAATCTTATTGTCGGCAATTGGCGTTGCAATCTGTCGTACGGTATCATAACTAAGTGAATCTAGAACTTCAAGACCCGACATCGATCGGAAAGCATAAACAGAGAGAAAAGTGACCCCCATGGAAACCCCACTGAAAAACACATTCCACAACAACTTATCAAACTCATTGGATTGATTAAACTGCTTGGTGAACTCACCACGATAATAAAATTTTCTAAAAAGGAAACCCGGAAAAATCGCCATCATCACAGCGATCACGGTATTGAGCGCAACCTGTTCCAAAGAAACTTTATGTTTAAGCCTCTACGAAAAACTTAATGTCCTGACCTTTCAAATTAAGGGTGACCTCGCCATGCTTAGGGTTGCTCATGATTTTGTCATAAAGCTCGACTTTACCCTCCGAATCATTGAGGATTGCTTTAGTCTCCTCACTGATCAGCGGTTCCTCTGTACTGAATTGAGTAAGCATATTTGAGGCCGCTCTAAAAAGATTGTTTAAGATACTATCCTTGCTCATGATATATAAATAAAAGGGTTGCAAAAGTAAAGATATTTTTCAGATAACTTGTTGTTAAACAAAAAAATATGTCCACCTTGGACAAATCCTTAATTTCATCTCTTAACCTGTTAACATACAAGGTAACAAACAGTTTTCCAAATCACAAATTATTTCATCTTTTTTACTAAATAAACACGCCATTCTGGCTGTAGTGTCACGCTATGACCCAAGCAGCAAAAATAATTTAACCACAGATAGAAAGGATGCACACAGATATGAAAATCCGTGTTTTATCTGTGTGTATCTGTGGTTAAAATTTACTGTGTGCGTTTCTTTTCCTCCTCACTGGCTGAAGTTCTTTTTCTGGCCGCTGCTGGATTACCGCCCAACCGGTACGAGAAGCTTAAAGTAGCACTACGTGTATCGTTTTTCTCATAAAAACCATTATGTTGATTTTCGTAATCAACATCAATGCGGTAGGCATTTCCATAAAACATATCGTTTACAGCTAACCTTAAAGTGCCTTTGCCTTTAAACAAACTCTTGCTCACACCTGCGCTCACATCATAAAGCTGTGCAAGTTTATAAATGCCCTGTATGGTAGGAGAAGAGTACCATGCGCTGATTTCCGCTTTCAACCCCTGCGTTTTGTTCAATGTAAAAGCATGATTGGTGCTTAGATAAATACCCCAAACATGATAATCATAACGGGCCTGTAAATATCCCGACTTTTCCTGGCGGTAGGAGCCCTGTGCATAATTATTGATTTCCCACCAGGTAGCTGGCTTAATGGGAAAGGAAGCCGAGAAACCCATTTCCTGACTCAAATCTAGATTTCTTTGGGTATCATAAAAGAGTTTTGAGGTGTTGTCCTGTACCGAGATATTACTAAAATAATCAACCACCCGTCGTATGTAAAATGAAATGTTATATTGCTGTTTATAGGTATAACCCAGTTCGCCATTGTAAATAAAAGCGGGTTGCAGAGCAGGGTTTCCTTCCAGGTAAGTGTAAGGACTGGTATAAGATTTAAAAGGGTTTAACCTCCAGTATTCTGGCCTGTTGATCCTCGAATTATAAACGAGTTTTATTTCGTTGTCCTTATTCATTTTATACGCTACAAAAAGCGTTGGGAAAAGCTTAAAATAGTTGTTCTGGTTGTTGGTGTTTAATACCAGCGATTTGCCATTTGTTCGGGTATATTCACCCCGTAGACCGCCCTCAAAGCTCCAGTTGCCGGCATCTCCGCTAATACTGGCATAAATAGCCGATATGTTTTCTGCATATTCAAAGCGGTCGCTACGATTAGGTACCAATTCAGGGCCGGTTGCCGGATTATTATAAAAATCAAAACTGTTGCGTGTGCGGATACTGCTATATTTTACACCCGATTCAAACGTCCATTTCTTCCACAACTTATCCGAATAATCCAGTTTTCCCGAATAGATATCGATATTCTGGTCAGACGGGGTAAAGATGTGGTAATTGTCGGGAAGCAGATTGCCGTTGGCCAATGTGCCATAAGTATCTACCTGCTGGCTGTTTTTGTTCTGGTAAGGAACATAATCTAAATCCACATTAATATTCCGGCCATTGGTATCTAATTTAATTTTGTAGTTGAGATTGAAACTATATTGATAGGCTTTTCCATTAGAAACGTTTTGGGTATGAAGAATTGAATCTGGTAGTGCCGAGTGGTTGTTAACAATGGTAGTTAATGTGCTATTCGGTCTGCTGTTTGAACCATTGTAGCCATTTACCAAAATACCGATTACCTGTTTGTCGGTCAGGTTATAGTCTGTGCCGATTTTGTAACTATTGGCGTTTCCCGAACGTATTCCCGATTTATCATTCCGCCAATCCGAATAATTTTCAGGCGAGTCGAAAATAACATATTCACTTTCCGTATGGTCTTTTTTACGTCTGCTGTAGCCATAACTGCCATATACATTCAATTTGTCTTTCCGATAATTGAACACCATACTAGGGTTATAGCTGCTATAGGTTGATTGGGTATGACCGCCGGAAAGCACCACGTTAAAGCCATCGCCTTTTGGTTTTTTAGAAATAATATTGATTACTGCACCGCCCTGGGCATCATACCTGGCCGTTGGATTGGCGATGATTTCTATTTTGGCAATATTATCCGAAGGAAGGCTCCGGAGATATGCAGCCAGATCTTCGCCCGATAACCTGATGGGCTTATCATCCATGTAAATCACCACACCTTTGTTGTTCGCCGTTACCCCACCGTCAAAACGCGTCTGTACGCCCGGTGCTTTGCCCAATGCATCCCAAACCGTTGCACCACTTGCTACAATGCTATTTTCGACATTAAATATCACCCTGTCGATTTTTCTCACGATAAGTGGTTTTGAAGCGGATACCGTTACCTGCTCCAGGGTTCTATCGTCACCGATCATCACGATCACAACCGAATCCATCGGAAGATTCAATGCCTGAACCGTATTTTGATATCCAACAGCATTAACCTTTAAAATGTAACTGCCTTTAAAAGGCTGCTGGAAACTGAATAACCCGTTTTTTGAAATCTGGATGGCTAGGGTCGAATCTCCACGGCGCAAGCCAATGGTTGCCCCGTCAATCGGTTCACCGGTTTTATCGGTTACCAAACCTTTACGTAATTGCGCTAAAGTGATCAAAGGGAAGCAGAAAAGAAGGATTAGGGTTAACTTTTTCATGTTTCAAAACTAAATGCTTTGCATGTTAAGCAAGGTTAATCTCGGTTAAATATGGTTAAATCTTCGGCCCGGACTTCCATTGATAAAATGAATTGTTCAATTTAGGAGAATGAAATGGCTTCGCTCCAGATATGTTCTTCCGCTGGCGGTTATCACACTGATCATTAGCCTGTGCCTGCAATGTGCATGGATAAGGCAGTTGTATCTGGCGCAAAAGAAATCTGTTGCTACGGTACTCGAATCCATTGTTAGCAATGCTTCGAGGCAGATAAGCTATCAGAGCATCGCGAAGGGGCACGAGAAAAGTATCCGTTTTCAGCAGTTTTTCCTCTCACCAGAATGGCTGGTGCTCAAACATGCTTTTGATGATTTAAAAGTGGATAACCTGCGCAGCCGGTTCCATTATGGAATTACCAATGATAGTTCGGTGGTAGAAATGAAAATGTCTTTCCCGAACAATCCTAAAAAGCAGACCGATAACAAATCAACAGCTATAATCGATGGCAAATCGCAACGGGAAGTTTCGCTGGAAGATCAGCAGGACCTTAAGGAGATGGATAGTTTGGTAAACCATCGGCTCGATGGCTTAGGTGTGGCTATCGATAGGAACTATGCCCTTTACAATTATTCAGATGGGAAGTTGGTGAAAGGGAAAGTGGTTCCTAAATATGCATCTTCTTTCGTTAGTGGGAAATATACCTATAACCTTAAGTTTCAGAAACAGTATCAGCTGGTGGTTCCAAGCATTACCTGGCTGATCATTTATCAGATGAGGTATTACCTCATTTCGTCGTTCCTGATGCTGGCACTTACAGCAGCCGCGTTCTACCTGCTCATCAGGCTGATGAAAAATCAGCAGCTTTATGCCCAGGCGAGAATGAGTTTTACCAGTAACATCACGCATGAACTCCAGACACCGATCTCGACGATTGCTGTGGCCCTTGAATCGATCAGTAAATATCATTTGATCGATGAGCCCGAAAAGCTGCAGAATTACATCAATATAAGCCGTCACGAATTGCAGCGTTTACAAGCGATGATAGAAAAGGTGCTTAAGCAGGAACAAATGGACCTTGGAAAAACAAAATTGCAATTTACCCTCTTCGATATTCAATCCGTACTCAAACAGGTGATTTTTTCTATGGATATTCAGGTACGCGAGAATAATTCGCAGCTTATACTTGTGCCTTCCGATGAACCCTATTTTATCAAAGGTGATGCGATGCATATTGCTAACGTATGTTATAACCTGATTGATAATGCGTTGAAATATTCACCGGCGCAATCCAAAATTGAGGTCTCCTGCAGCATTGCTGAACATGAATTAACCATCAGCTTTAAGGATAATGGTCCGGGGATCAAAGAAATTTATCAGCAACAGGTTTTCGAACGCTTTTTCAGGATTTTTAGCCAGGATAATATCCACAATGTGAAAGGATCCGGCCTGGGGCTTCATTATGTAAAACAGGTGGTAGAACTCCACGGCGGGCGTGTTGCGCTGCAGAGCAAAGTAGGGAAGGGAAGTAATTTTATGATCAATTTGCCCTTATATGAAGAAAACTAAGGTTTTATATGCAGAAGATGAGCCTTTTTTAGCGCGCATTGTGCTCGATGGCTTAACCAGCAGTGGTTACGAGGTAAACCTGGCTTTAGATGGCGCGCTTGCCTGGGCGCAATTTGAAAAAGAAAAGCCTGATATCTGTGTACTCGACATCATGATGCCCCAAAAGGACGGTTATAAGCTGGCGGCCGAAATCAGAAAATCAAATCCCAATATGCCGATCATCTTTTTGAGTGCAAAAGCCCTTACCGAAGATGTGGTGATGGGATTTAAAAGCGGTGGAAACGACTATCTTAAAAAACCTTTTAGCATTGATGAGCTGCTGGTGCGGATGGAATCACTTTTAAAGCGGTTTGGCCCTGCGAACAACGGGGAAACCGAAACCGATAGAAAATACCGGTTCAGGAGCTGTGAACTCGATCCTGTAGCCCAAAAACTAAAAACTTCTGTAGGTGAATATTCACTTTCTTATAAAGAAGCCATTCTGCTCGAATTATTACTGAAAAACCGCAATAACATTTTGGAACGTGAGGATGCGCTGATCAAAATATGGGGCGAAGACAGTTTTTACAATGGCCGCAGTATGGATGTGTTTATGGCACATCTGCGAAAGCTCTTAAAAAGTGAACCTGAAATACAGATCATCAGTTTGCGCGGAGTAGGGTATAAGCTCATTTGTTGATGATGTGTTAGTTAACTTACCATCTAAAATCCCGAAATTGATAACCAGGGTTGAAATACGTGGCAAATACATCTCTTACAACTTAAAAATCAAACCAGCCTTTCTTTTTGATTAGCAGGTTTTCGGGTATTTCCAAACCTGCTGTTTTGGCCGCATCGAGATGCTGTTGTACCTTTTGCTCATCCTTAAAGCCTGCTTCATTCCTGTAAATTAAGGCAAGATCTATATTTGCCTGATGGTATCCGCGATCTAATGAAAGCTTAAAGTTTTCTATTGCCTTGGTCACATTTTTGCTGGTTCCCAGTCCATTTAAATGAAAAATGCCAAGATTGTAGGCAGAAATATCAATGCCTTCATCAGCACCCAGCTGATAATACTGCAGTGCCTTTTCATGGTCACCTTTTAAATCATAAAGGTAGCCCAGCCAGTTGTTTTTAGGTTCGCCAAGTTCGGCAGCAGTTTGATAATATTGAAGCGCCTTATCCGGATTGAAGGGAACTAATAGATCTTCGGAATAGATGTCGCCAAGGTTGTTGTTCGCTATTGCCAGTTGAGCATCAGCTGCTTTGTTTAGCCAGAATAATGCCTTTTCTATATCTACTGTTGTGCCAACTCCATACTTATAGCACATGCCCAGTCCATTCATGGCATTCTCCTCATTGGCAATTGCACTTTTATGGAACCAATAAAAGGCTTTATCATCATCAATAAACCCTTCAATGTTATAATAAATATGTGCAAGGTTATTCATGGAGAGGGTATAACCTTTTTCGGATGCAATGGTATCATAATATATTGATTTTGCATAATCCTTAACGTTATAAGCCTCTATAGCCTTGATACAAAGATTGTAAGCAGCGTCCAGTTCGTCTGTTATCTGTTCATCATTTCTGCTTAACCCTTTTCCGTAGGCTAAAAGTCTCTTCCTGCTTTCATGTTCAAAATAATAAGCGTAATCCTCGCTGGCATGCGCTTGCGCAACTGATTTAGGGGTAGCGGTAATTGCCGTATCGCTAACGGAATAAACGTTATCGTCTTTAAATGCGTAAGCAAAACCATCCTCATTGGGTTTCTGTACAACCAGGTCAAATTCGAAACCGCTAATATTATTGTTTGCAACATTGGAAATGCACCACAACTGGTTTTTTTGCAGTGTAAAAACAGTTTCATAAAGCCACAGGATCTGCTGGTAGTCATCAAGAGGAATTAACCATGATGGGTTTTTCGGATTACCATCATAAATGCCCTTTTTATCCCCCTGATGGACCAATGCGATATCGCTTATCTCATCTTTAATTCTGGCACGGATATCCAAAATTGCATCATACTGGCAGGGCAGCACGTAACATTCATTTTTTCTGCTAATGGCACCATGTTTCTTGTTTTTTCGAATAACCAGCAGGTCGTTGAAATTTGTTTGTCTGTTTATTTTTTCAAACCCGCTATCCAGCAGGGTTCCATCTTTTTTGTATAATAGCCCCGAACTAAGCCCTTTGTGGGGCTTAATCATTAACAATCCATTATCAAGGTTTTCTATAGAATCAATTGGGAATTCGCCCAGGTACTTAAAAAACTCATTGTAGATCTTTTGATTTTTCTGTCCACTGATCTTGGTGTAATAAAAACCATATCCGGAATTAATTATATCCTGATGCTCAAAATCAATAACCACCTGGCCAGTGGCATCGATGACACCCCAAAGCGATTCTTTTTTTGCATTGAAGCTATTTCCCTCCCCAATAGTTTCCAGTTCGTCATAAACAAGCTGGGTGATCTGCTCTCCTTTTGAATTGATCAATCCTGATTTTTGTTGGACTGTAACTACGGCAACACCCGAATACTCGAAATCGTAAGCATCTTCCCAAATCAATGGAATGGCTATTTTTCCAGTAGTATCCACATATCCGTATTTGCCGTTTTTTGATACCACTGCCAGGTCCTGTGGCCCGAAGCTGTAAAATTCATCAAACTGGGGGGCTAGTAAGATACCGCCATCCTTATCCTTTAGTCCCCAAAGTTTATTTTCTTCAAATATTTCATAGGTAAGGTCTTCTTCAACAGCTGTCCAGATACAGGACCAGCCGTAGTTGTAGCCTTCGTAATTCAATAGGTCCGGGAAAGAGGTAAAACCAGGATTGACATCATTAAAATCTTTATAATTCAACAGGCTGATGTCTCCCGCGTCCATCGCTTTGGTAATTATCTGATTGTTATGGCTAATGTTCACGAGCCAAAGCTTTGCCTGTTCGGCGTGAGGCGAATCCTCCATATTTAAAACGTCCCACATATCCAGATGAAAGTAACCGCCAGTAAGCTTATCCAGATAATTGAAAAGCTTGTCGCGGGCATCTTTAAACTTTTCTATATCTATGATCAGACCAGGTTGGTCTTCAAGAAATTTATAAAACCGTTTCAGGTTTTCAATTCCTGGTTTGGAATAATAGAACAATCCGGAATTATTAAATTCAATATGATTGTTGTAATTGTTGCCTGAAACAAAGCCTCCTTCTACTAATAATGGCTGAAGTAAAAGCGGCATTTCGTAACCCCATTCCATCATCATCTTATCTGAATCTTCTGCAATTGACGGGGTATCGATATTGTATAAATAGGTACGGTGTGACATTCAATTTTATTAAGGGGCTGCAAATCCTGGAGCCAATTTTATGCCATTTATTGGTTTAGGGGTTAATTCATTTTATGGAGCGGCAGTTATACTTTACCATGTCTCCCAAAAAAGACTTCAGGAAAGACGGGTTACTTGTGGGAATCCGCATAAAGCTTACCTCCCCTAAAGAAAATTATGAAAAAAGGTTAATTCATCTTAATTCAGTTTTTCCTTTTGAGGTCTTTGATAATGTATTCAACCCACTGATCGCCTGGTATGTTAAGCTTAACATCAGGAGTGAACCCGGTTGCATCAATAGGCTTCTTATCGGTCCAGCTCGATTTTGAAACCGGCATCATGAGTATCAGTGTTTTGCACGGAAGTGGCGTTGGTGATGTTGGGCCTTCATAATCCATCATGCCTACACTATTCCTACCGTACCGTGTTGTCTTTTTGCTTTGTTTCATTAAATGAAAAAAGTATTCTGCGGAGCTACCGCAAAGTTCATCAGTAATTAGTGCAACTTTAGCAGGACTGCTGAGAACAGAATCAAGGGGGATCGTTAATCCAGGGGTCTGATAAAAGGTGTCCTTGGCAGATGTGAGTTCTGCGTAGATTTTTTTGAGGTTAGCTACATATTGATCAGGATAGTATTTTTTTAGATCTACAGGTACTGGATTTTTGACAAAATATTCAAGCTCTGATCTTTTGAGCCTGACATTGTCCTGCGAAATGCGAAGTAGGGGGCTATCCTGTTTGATGGGGTTGGTCATCACATAGGGTAAGAGAAAGCTCCAGCCGGAATTGCCTCCTCCGTTCCCACGCAGATCTATGATCAGGTACTTACTATTCCTGATGGCTTTATCATGGGCTGCAACCAACTTCTCGATCTTACTGTCGTTATTAAAGAAGGTCGGGATTTTGATATAGCTGGTTTCCTCGTCCAATCGAGTATAATTGAGACCATTGTTGTTGTTTTTCCATGTACCTAACTCCTTTTTTTCTTTTGCCGTCATTTCATCAGGGAAAACCCTTCCAAAAAGTGAAAAATTCCACAGCTGCAGCAGGCCGCCCCTTTGCTGAGCATAAAAATCTATACTGTTAAATACATTGTACTGATTTAGCAGATAGCCTTTTTGGTGTGGTTTTAGTGTAAAATAGACAAGTCCCTTGTGGAGCATACTATCCTTTGCACTAAGTACAATAGCCTTGTATTCATTGCCCGGAAATTTTTTTATCCCAAGGGTAATTGAACTGTCCGCGTTTATCCATATGCCTTCAGCGCCAATACCCGGTTTCAGTGTTTTAAAATAAGATTCGTCTACAGCTACAGTTTCTTTTTCGTAATCGTCCTTGTTGAGGTATGTCAATGAAAAATGTTTGTCTGCAAAAAATCTAACGTAATCTTTAATAAGATAGTAGCAGTTTTTAGGATTGTTTTCATTTTCTGCCTTTTTGCGGAGGCTGGTTACCATGTTCTCATAGGCTGGTTTTGTCTTAGCATATACTTTTTGCGGAAATCCGGCATAGTTGAGCTCAGTTTTAACAATTGCTTCATTTAAATTCTGCAGGCAGTTACAGGGTAGCTGTTGTGCCATGAGTAAAAAGGGAAAAGTAGTGGTAATAAGGAGGAGACTTAGTCTTTTCATTACAGTAATTTGATTGAACACTAATATATTAAAGTTATCAGGTTTTTTGATAGTATAGCCCCTGGTTTAATTGCATAATCAAAATTGCCTTAAAATTTATGATCGGCAGCGCAGGCATATTATAATACAAAGTACTGATCAGACGTAAAAATGAAAAGGTCCCTCCCCATGTCATCAAGTTAAGGGATAAATCTCAAAAAGATGTCATGCTGTGGGATAATTTATTTCATAAAGATCCATATAGATGACGTTGAAATATCAGCTGGTATATAATTCCCCTCTTTTAGAGGGGTGTCCGCAGGACGGGGTGTTTATTAGTCCTAGCCGGACAGGCTTCTTTCTTTTTGGTGTCAAAAAGACCAGCGCAGCTAGCTTGAATGCCGTTGAAAACATAAAGGCCCATGAAAAAACAAAAAACACCGGCTGAAAATTTTTCTTTCAAAGCAAGTAGGTTGGCTTGGGCAGTGCAGCCCGAAAAATTTGTTAGGCCGGATTTATGTAGAACGGAGATATGGTGCTACGGCCTAGTTGGGTGGAAATACGAAATCGGCATAAACTGTTCATATTTAGATGATTATAAAATAACGTCAATGGTAGCGTAGTCGAAGGGCATTTATTTGCAATTTATCATCTCAAGAAGTCTTCGACTACGCACTCCACAGGAGTCGTTTGGACAGGGTGACAACCGGGGCGCTTAACTCAATGACATTGGGTCCGACCCGGCCTGATTGGATCTATTTTGGTCAATCATTAGTATGCCTTTAATACTGCATGGCAAATAGTTGAGGTTACAGTTTGGAGCGGAATCAGGTGAACTTTAGCCGAAAAGTTCTTTTTAGAAATTATATTATTGATTTTCAATATGTTGCTGTGGTTGAAAAGTGATGAACATCAGTTTTCAAACTGGTCCTCCTCACAAAATTTGACGCAGAACAGGGTAGGTTTGACCAACAGTTAATCCAATAACCCTGCTATGAAAATATTTAACATATTCCAGAAAAAAATCAGACCTCTCACCCTATTATTTATGCTCTCACCGCTGGTAACAGTGGCGCAAACAACATATCAGCTTTCGCAAACAGCCGGCAATTCAGTTAAGGTAATGGGCACATCCAATGTCCACGATTGGTCGATGACATCCAAACAGTTCGAAAAGCACAGGTACATTTAACTTCAATGCCCGTGGCGAAATGACAGATGTAACAGCCCTAAAATTTAGTCTCGCGGCAAAGAGTCTCAAAAGCGGTAAATCTGCTATGGATGACCGTACCTATAAAACGCTTAACGCAACTACGTTTCCTAAGATAAGCTATCAGCTCACTTTTGCAACAGTTACCATGGTACAGGCAAAAAGGTATTCGATTCAGACTACCGGAATCCTGACCATTGCCGGGAAAACACAAAGCCTTTCAATGAAGGTAATGGCTTTGGTAAATGCAGATGGCTCCATCAGTTGCCATGGCAGCGAACAATTAATGCTAACCGACTATGGTATTGAACCACCAAGTTTTATGCTTGGCACAATGAAAGTGGGTAATAACCTTGTTGTCAGGTTCGAGTTCGACTATGTTAAGACATCAGTAGCAAAATAACAGTTCATCACTAAGATAAAATCATGAAAAATAAATTTACACTAGTTTCTGCACTAGCAGTAGCAATTATAAGTTCGTATAGTTTTAGGGTACAGGCACAGGTTTCCAATCTTAGGCCTTATGATAAATCCGGTATTAATGTTTTTGAAGCACCCAAAGATAGCAATGCTGTGTTTGATAAAATAAAAGTCCGTTTTGGTGCGGGATTTACCCAGTCTTTTCAGGGGCTGAAACATGAAAATACCTCGGGCGGACTATACAAAATAACGCCGGGTTTTAATACTGCCAATGCCAATCTTTTCATGGATGTACAACTCTCAGATGGGATCAGGCTGAACCTCACGAGCTATCTTTCTTCCCGCCACCACAACGAAACCTGGGTGAAGGGTGGATATATCCAGTTTGATAAGCTGCCGTTTAAGGGCAAGTTGTGGGAAGATATTATGTCGGTAACAACCATCAAAATCGGGCACATGGAAATCAACTATGGCGATCAGCATTTCCGCAGGTCGGATGGCGGGCAAACGATTTATAACCCGTTTATTGAAAATTACATCATGGATGGCTTTACAACCGAAATAGGCGGAGAAGTTTTGGTGAGAAAAAATGCGCTGTTCGGTTTAATCGGTGTTTCAAATGGAATGATCAAAGGTAATATCGATAGCCTGATCGCTACTCCCCAGGATGCAAATGTGCACAAATCACCAGCTGTTTATATAAAAGGCGGCTTTGATAAACAATTGAACAGCGATTTGAGGGTGCGTTTTGCAGCCTCTTATTACAGCAATAACAGTTCTGGCGGACAGACCTTATATGGTGGCGACCGTACCGGGTCGAACTATTTTATGGTGCTGGAAAAAGTCGGCGCAGTAAATACCACCAATGCTTTCTCAGGGCGGTTTAACCCTGGTTTTACCAAAAAAGTCAATGCCCTTCAGCTAAACGCATTTATAAAATTTCAGGGACTAGAACTGTTTGCAACTTATGAAAACGCAAAGGGAAGATCAAAAACAGAAGTAGGCAGCAGGGGAGCCGAACAGATGGCAATAGATGGTGTTTACAGGTTCGGAAAGACAGCGGATTTCTTTATCGGCGCAAAATATAATGTGGTTACGGCCGCGATGGCTAATGTGCCAGCTGCCGGAACAACACCTGCAATAACTTATAATAATGATGTAAAAATAGACCGCATTGCTATTGCTGCGGGATGGTTTATGACCAGAAACATATTGTTAAAAGGCGAGTATGTGAGCCAGAAATATAAAGATTTCCCAACTGTAGATTTCCGAAGCGGAGGAAAATTCAAAGGTTATGTAATCCAGGCTGTTGTAGGATTTTAGCCAATAAGCTATTTGGCTGGAGCGATTTTGTTCCGGCCTTTAAAAATCATGATGAAGCCACTGTTAATTATCCTTTTTTTGCTGTTGGCCGGCTTGAGGCCTGCAGGGAAAACCAAAAGTACCTCAAGATGGGTAGTGAGCGAAAACAGTACGCTCACTGTTAATGGATCCACCAATATAAACCGCTTTTCCTGTGTAATCCTGCGTTATCCCAAAACCGATACCGTTCTGGTTTCGAAGGATAAAACAGACCATATTGCGCTTTCAGGAGTCTTGAATCTGGAGGTGAAAAATTTTGATTGTAGCAGTGTGATGATGACTAAACAACTGCTAAATACACTGCAGGAGAACAGGTTCCCGGTGCTAAGGATCAAATTCCTGTCCTTAAAAGAAATCCCTTCCCAAGGTCAGAATAGTTTTGTTAAGGGTGATGTGGAGATCACACTATCAGGAGTATTAAAAAGATTCGAAATCTGTTATCAGATAAATGTTAAACGGGGCACTATCGAGCTGATAGGGCAACAAGCCATTAATTTTTCTGATTTTCATCTCCTCCCTCCAAAAAAAATAGGCAGGCTGATCCAGGCCAAAGATCAACTGGTTGTGGCTTTCTTTTTAAAAATGGAACGGGCAGGGTAATTCAGGTGTGTTAATGTAAGCGTGTTTATCTAAACTGTCCTTTTTCCAACAGTGAGATCGTACTGAGCTGAATTTTATTTAACCTTTCCTGAAGCTCGAGGGCTTTGTTCTTTTCATTGAGCAAAGCCTTCAACCGGTCAACTTCTGCGGTTAGCCGGTTTTTTTCCTGTAACGCTATCTTAGAAAAAACCTTTCCATTTTCGTAATAGCTGAAAAAATTGTAGTTCAGGATTTCACTCACGCGGACCAAAGTAAGAATATCGATCGTTGCGGTATTCAGCATCTCCTGCGTTTTTGTTTTGCTGATCTCAAGGGCGGTGGCAATGTCTGAAACAGAGATATCTTTCTGCTTCATTTCTTTCCAGATCATTAAGCCTATATGGACACTCATTTTGTATAATGAAATAATTTTGAAAGCTTGAAATTACGGAAAGCATAATGATTTAATCTTTTTTTGTGGTAATGATAATTAGTCTAAATATTTCTTTAGCATATCATATTAATGATCGGGCACCTAAATGGTAACACCGGGAGAATCATTTTAATAACTGATGCTGCTCATATTTTTAACGCGGGCTTTTTACAAACTTTATACTTATCAAAAAAGAGCCATTATGAAAAAAATCCTGGTACCTGTCGATTTCTCTGCAACTGCAGAGAACGCAGCCGATTATGCAACTGATCTGGCCCATGGTATTGGTGCCAGCGTAGAACTGTTAAATGTTTTTCAGGTTCCTGAGTTTTCTCCCGCTGCCGCATCTCTGGTATGGCCGCTTGAAGAATATAGGCTTATAGAAGAAGATGCAAAAAAAGCCTTAGGCAAACTGGTTGAAAAAGTGGAAGAAAAATATAAAAAGGCTCATCATGAACTTGGTTTTAAAGCAGAAGTATTTGGGAGATCTGTTCGTGGCGAGGTTGAACAAGAGGTTAGCAAGTATTTTGCCGAGTGTAAAATGAACCTCGTTGTGGCCGGACTAAACCGTGCAGATAAGTTAACCAAAACGCTTATGGGCAGTATTGCCAGAAAAATCATCGAGCAGGAAATACCTGTTTTGCTTATCCCTGCGGGATACAGATTTAAGAAACCTAAAAAAATCGCTTTTGCCACAGATTTTAGCCATAGTGATATCCCCGTTTTATGTACCCTTGCCGAATTTGCAAAACCTTTTAATGCTGATATACTTATTACACATACTGGTAATTCAAAATCAGAACCAGAAGGTTATAAGCATACAACCGAAGATTTTTTAAACCAGGTTGCCAATCGGGTTAACTATAGAAATATCTACCATAGGCATATAAACAGTGAGCGCATTAAGGACGGTTTAGATTGGATCGTAGAAAACGGACAGATCGATATCCTGACCATGGTACACCGAAAACACGGGTTTTTTCATCGCCTGCTTAAAGGTAGTTATACCCTAAACATGTCTGATCATATTCAGATCCCGCTTTTGGTTTTACCGCCCTCACACAACATTCCGATGTAGTAGCGCATCACCAGATAAAATTCAATTCTTACAATTTATTGTTAAACAGCATATATGTATCCTAAAACAATGAAAGCCGCAGTTATCCATGAATATGGAGGCCCACTGGCCATAGAAGAACTTCCGGTTAGACCGCTCAATCAATATGAGATTTTGGTTAAGGTAATTTCGTGCGGGGTATGCCATACCGATTTGCATGCCTGCAATGGCGACTGGCCAGTAAAATCAAAAATGCCGTTGGTGCCTGGCCATGAAGCCATCGGCCTGGTAGCGGCAATGGGACATGATGTTAAAAGTGTTAAAGAAGGAGATGTGGTTGGCGTACCATGGTTGTACAGTGCCTGTGGCTGTTGCGAATTTTGTTTAACAGGCTGGGAAACGTTATGCTATGAACAGCAGAATGGCGGCTATAGTGTTGATGGAGGTTTTGCAGAGTATGTAATTGCCGATTCGAGATACGTTGCCCATTTCCCTTCGCATGTAAATTTTGCAGAAATGGCACCCATTATCTGTGCCGGGGTTACCGTATACAAAGGTTTAAAAGAAACTGATGCAAAAGCAGGTGAGTGGGTAGCCATATCAGGTATTGGCGGGCTCGGCCATCTTGGCGTTCAGTATGCAAAGGCCATGGGCTTTCAGGTTGCCGCGATTGATATTTCGAACGATAAACTGGAAATGGCCAGAAAACTCGGCGCAGACATTGTTGTTAATGCGCTAGAACATGACCCGGGTGAATTTCTTAAAAAACAAACCGGTGGTATGCACGGCGTATTAGTTACGGCAGTAACACCTGTTGCTTTTAGTCAAGGGCTTTCGACATTACGCAGAAAAGGAACTTTGTCACTAAACGGACTACCTCCGGGCAGTTTTGACCTTCCAATATTCGATACTGTGTTGAACAGGATAACCATTAGAGGCTCTATTGTAGGCACAAGAAAGGATATGCAGGAAGCCATCGAATTTGCGGTGGATGGAAAGGTAAGGGCACAGGTTAAATCAGCAAAGCTGGAAGACATCAATAATGTTTTCGATCAAATGAAAAAAGGTGAGATTGAGGGACGGATTGTTTTGGATATCTCTGGTGATTAGGTGTTTATCAATCAATATTTAATGATAAGAATAAGAAGATGTTAGGGATATTAAAAGAAGAGGACATAGAAAAGCTCCTTAAAGAACAACATATTGGCCGTTTGGCCTGCCATGCACATGGGGTAAGTTACATTGTGCCCATTAATTATGTGTACAACAGCGGCATGGTCTACGCCCACTCTGCTCCAGGGCAAAAAATCAGGATGATGAAAAGTAATCCTCAGGTATGCTTTCAAACCGATCAGATCCGCGATACCTTTAACTGGAAGAGTGTGGTGTGTTGGGGCAAATTTGAAGAAATCACCGATGCAACAGAAAAACAAAGGGCACTTCAGGGGATTATCCACAAAATGATGCCGCTAACCAATACCCCTTCGGAGCAACCATCGCATGGAACTGGCAAGAAAGACACTTATGATGAAGATATTATCGTGTTTAAAATTATCTTTCATCTTAAAACAGGTAGATTCGAGATAAACGATAGTGTCGAATGAGCGGTTTTAGCAAAATAAATAACCCCGAATTTTTCAAAAGGCATATTATAAAACGTTAAAAAGTGACCTCCCTCACTTTTCGTTTTGACAGGCATCATCTCCAGATCCGTTCAACTGTAATAGTTTTGCTGTCGAAACCATTGAGGATGCATCATAAAGGCGATTTCACCTCAGATCCTGTCCAAAGGAGTCCTTTGGACAGGATGACAAATCTATCTTTATGATGCAACCTCAGATTACATTACGAAACACCATGCCACATTCATTCCATATCCCTGTATTGGGCTTGGGCTATTCTATCGATACCCCATTAAAAGTTGCCAGGTACGGTATTTCATCCGTACTTTCTATTGTTGATGACGAACTGATTGAGCGCATGCGTGCTTTTCATTCAAAAAACCGCCAGGTTCATTTCGAAGCGATTCCTAAAGGTGAAACCGAAAGCCGGAGTAAGCGCATCACGGCCTACCTCAACTTTTTGTCGGAAGCCATAGCCAGCGATTTTAAAGCCTTAAAACAACAGGATTTTGTAACTGGTAATGATATTTGCCGTTATTTTGAGCTATTGCCCGATACGGCCAAATTAAAACATGGTTATGACCTGATGTTGCAATATCCTGAAGGTGAAACCAAGCAGACCTTCCAGTCGCTTCTAAAAAATGCGATGCGGGTAGGGACTATTGATGTAAACATCATGGCCAAGGTAGATAAAATGAATTATGTTGATGGCGAATATTCGGGTGATACCAATACCGATGCATTAGCTGCACTCCGTGGTTTTGCCGAAAGTAAACTAAACGCCTCTGTTGTACTCTCTGCCGGCATGAACCCGAAATTGTACAGCTATATGGAAAATTTTGAAGACTTTTTTCCAGATGAAAATGGCAAGCTGACAAAGAAAATCATCTTAAAAGTAAGCGATTTCAGGTCGGCACTGATCCAGGCTAAATTTTTGGCAAAAAAGGGTTTATGGGTCTCAGAATTCAGGATAGAGTCGGGCTTAAATTGTGGTGGCCATGCATTTGCAACAGAAGGCTATTTACTGGGGCCGATTTTGGAAGAATTTAAGCTCAAAAAAACCGATATGCTTGCTGAGCTTTTTAAAATATACCAATCTGCTTTGGTACAAAAGGGAATCCGAACAGAAAAACCGCCTAAACAACGGATCAGTGTTCAGGGTGGGATTGGTACGGCTGCAGAACACGATTTCCTCCTTCAATATTATAATCTCGATGCCACAGGATGGGGAAGTCCATTCCTATTGGTACCAGAAGTAACCAATGTAGATGCCGGAACACTGGCGCAATTGGCCAGCTCAACAGAAAGTGATTTTTATTTAAGTGGAGCCTCCCCGTTGGGTATTCAGTTTAATAATTTTAAAAACAGCAGTATAGAAAAACAACGGGTTGAAAGAATTGAAAAGGGCAGGCCGGGAAGCCCCTGTACCAAGAAATACCTTTGCAACAATACCGAATTTACTGAGCAAGCCATCTGTACGGCATCCCGCGAATATCAGCACTTAAAAATCAAAAGCCTCAAAACTGCCGGCCTATCAGCAGATGAATACCAAAAACAGTTTAATCTCGTAACCGAAAAAGTTTGCCTTTGTGAGGGCTTATGCGCCGCTACCTATTTGAAACATGACATGGCTAAACCAAAAGAAAGCACTGCAGTAGCCATTTGTCCAGGGCCAAACCTGGCCTATTTTTCTGATGTGTATTCACTTGATGAAATGGTTGGCCATATTTACGGGAAAATTAACCTGTTGAGGCAGGTAGAACGGCCACATATATTCATCAAAGAGCTCAATCTTTATATCGATTATCTTCAGGAAGATATCAAACAGCAGCTTCAACATTTCAGCGATAAAAAATTAAAACAGTTAAACGGATTCAAATTCCAGCTGGCCGAAGGGATAAATTATTATAAGAAACTTTTTGCCGAGGTTGCAGATCAGGCATCCGGAGAATTAAAAGCATTATATGAGCAGCTGGCGAAGTCGAAAGACAAACTGGACGGATTGATTGTTGAATAAGAGAAAAAAGATCGGGAATAACTTTTCTATATTTACAAGGATATACTGATGTGTTACATGGATAGATCAAAATTTTTAGATGCAATTATTGAAAATGCCATTGATGGGATTATTACCATTGATGATAAGGGACTCATAGAACATTTAAACCCGGCTGCACTTGAGCTTTTTGGTTATGGAAGGGAAGAGCTGGTAGGCAAAAACGTATCGGTTTTAATGCCAGAGCCCGATCATTCACGGCACGATGGCTACTTATCCAGATATGAACATACCGGGCAGAAACACATTATCGGGACCGGAAGAGAAGTTTCTGGTAAACGTAAGGATGGCTCGGTTTTCCCCTTCAGGCTGGGGGTAAGCGAAATAAAATTTAGCGACCGTAAAATTTATACCGGTTTTATCCACGATCTGAGTAAAGAAAAAGCCAATGAGGAGCAGATCAGAAGTTACACCGAAAAATTAGAAGTAAAGATCAAGGAACGTACACACGATCTGGTAAAGCTGGTGTCTGAGCTCGAAATGGCCAAAGAAAACATGCAGGCACTTTTTCAGAAAGAGAAGGAACTCAACCAGCTCAAAACAAGGTTTGTTTCTATGGCCTCGCATGAGTTTAGAACACCACTCAGCTCTATTCAGTTATCGGCTTCTTTAATAGATAAATACACTTCCAAACATGATGTGGCCAGTGTAGAAAAACATACGTTAAAAATCAAAAATTCGATCAACAATCTCACTACGATCCTGAATGATTTTCTGTCATTGGAAAAACTCGAGGCCGGAAAAGTGGAAGCATCCGCCCAGTCCTTCAATATCATCAGCTTTGCTGAAGAAATAGCTGAAGAAATGCAGATGATGACCAAACAGAATCAGCATATTATTTACGAGCATACAGGTACAACCGCCGAAGTTTACCTCGATCCGAACCTGTTGAAAAACTGCGTCATTAATCTGATCTCCAATTCGATAAAATACTCTGGTGCGGATACTTTGATCCAGTTCAATTCTATTTTAAAAGGTGATGAACTCATTTTGGAGGTGAAAGATAACGGGATCGGTATTCCAAAAGTGGATCAGCACAATTTGTTCGAACCATTTTTCAGGGCACACAATACGGGCGATATCCCTGGCACAGGTTTAGGCCTGAACATTGTAAAAAGATATGTAGGGCTGATGAATGGCACTGTAGCCTGCCAGAGCGAACAAAATTCAGGTACGGTTTTTACGCTCAGCTTTGCGCTTGGTAATAATTTACAATTAAACACCCAATCTCCATGAACAAGAAAGTTTTGATTATTGAAGATAATGACGACATAAGGGAAAGTACAGCGGAGGTGCTGGATCTGGCCGGTTATGAAACTTTTACTGCGAAACATGGTAAGTTAGGTGTAGAAATGGCTTTGAGCCATTTACCTGATGTAATCCTCTGCGATATCATGATGCCGGAACTGGATGGTTATGGGGTTTTGTACCTCCTGAACAAAAACCAGAAAACGGCAAATATTCCTTTTATTTTCATTACGGCAAAAACCGAGCGGGCAGACATGCGAAAAGGAATGGAAATGGGTGCAGATGATTACCTCACCAAACCGTTTGATGATATAGAACTTTTTAAGGCCATAGAAAGCAGGTTTAAAAAGAAACAGCAATCCGCTGGCTTTAATGCAGCATCGGGCAATAGCGAAGCGGTGATGGACGAGCTCCGTAAAAAGGGTAAATTAAGGCCAATTGCCAACAAACAGATTATTTATGTGGAAGGGGATGAACCTAGCCATTTGTATTATTTGGTTAAAGGGCAGGTAAAAACCTACAAACGTTTTAAGGATGGCAGAGAACTTTCGTCGAGCTTGTATCATGATGGCGATTTTTTTGGATATGAAAGTTTATGTAATGGCGAGGCATACACAGACAATGCAGCAACCTTAATTGAATCAGACATTATCCAGATCCCTAAAGCCGATTTTATGGAGTACCTGCTCAACCATCAGGCCGTATCCAAAACTTTTATTGCTTTATTGTCTGGAAATGTGCGCGATAAAGGAACACAAATGCTTCAATTGGCCTATTCATCGGTGCGGAAACGTGTAGCAGAAGCGTTGCTACAAGTGGCCGCTAAATTTGGAGATGGGCTTGAAGATAGCTGTACCATCCGTATTTCTCGTGATGACCTTGCTGCATTGGTAGGTACGGCCAGCGAAACCGTAAGCAGAATGCTTGCTGATTTTAAAGATGAAAAACTGATTGATAAAACAGGCAATGCCATCAATATCCGCTCGATCGAAAAACTCAGAAATATTAAACAGTAATTTGGTCATTGCTTAGGGGTTAATCGGTTAATTGTTTAAACTGGTTAACTGACTCCAAACGCATAACTGGTTAGGAATCTTAATGCTTTAATGGGTTTGCATAGTGCTTTAGGATTTCCTCTTATGTCGTAATGATGATCGTTTATAAAACCTGTCATTCTGAACGCAGTGAAGAATCTTTAACCTATAGCTGCTGAAATAAGTTCAGCGGGATATAAGGCATAGTCCAAAGATCTCTCCTCCGAAGGAGTTCCTTTGGAACACTCCGCATTTGCTTCGGTCGAGATGACGCCAATTTTAGAATCTGTCATTAGTAGAGGCTAGAATTTTTCAAGTACATAGGAGTATTGATGACAGATTTTGGCCGTTCGTCATTCCCAAATGATTGGGAACCACGTAGTGCTCATCGAAGATAATTTTAATGCTTTAGGATTCCCACCTGCGTGGGAATGACGATCATATTATAAAAATTAGTCAATGGGTCGTGATTATTACCAGGGGTGATTCATCAGTAATTGTTTAAAGCGGTTAATTAACCCTATGCTCCGAGCGCTAAGCGCTCAACACCAAACTAAGAAATGTAACTAAAATCATTTTTTTCTCTAAGCGTCCTCACCTGTTGCGGTTTACTTCCGCTATAGTTTTGTATTCATAAACTCTGTATATGAAAGCTATAGCTTACAACATCAAACCCGATGAAAAGGAATGGTTGGTACTGGCCAATTATAAAAAACACGACATTACCATAATTGCCAATAGTTTAACTATTGATACGCTTTCATTTGCAACCGGAAAGGAAGCCCTATTGGTTTTTAACAACGATGAACTAAACGGGGCGATGATTCTGGGACTAAAAGCCCTGGGTATAAAATACATCGCAACCTCATCATTCCAAACAGACCATCTTGATTTAAAAGCTGCCGGTTCTGCCGGGATCAAAGTGGCAAACGTTCCTTTGGCATCCGGCGGTGCCGACGCTAAACAGCGGATGGAACAGGTGATCAAAAACCTCGATCAATGGGCTGTTGGCAAATGCGTAGGTAACGCGTGCTGCTGTCAAAACGAATGTTCTACCGTAAAAGCGCTGAAATAATGGAAACTGCCGCACTACTCAAAAAATACAATGTTGCCGCGCCAAGGTACACCAGTTATCCGACTGTTCCTTACTGGGATAACGAAAATTTCAATGCAAATGGCTGGCTAGGCAGTGTGGCCAGTACCTATGCAACATGCAGGGAAGAAGGGATCAGTCTTTATATCCACCTTCCGTTCTGTGAAAGCCTTTGTACCTATTGCGGCTGCAATACACGGATTACTAAAAACCACTCGGTAGAGTTGCCATATATAGCAGCAGTACTTTCAGAGTGGAGAATGTATGTAGATGTTTTGAGGGAGAAACCCAAACTAAAAGAACTGCACCTTGGCGGTGGAACACCAACTTTTTTCAGCCCGGAGAACCTGGGGTTATTGATCAATGGCGTGCTGCAAAATTCAACTTTGGCTGCTGATGCAGAATTTTCTTTTGAGGCACATCCAGCCAATACCACCAGTGAACATCTGACTACGCTGTACAGTCTTGGTTTTAAAAGATTAAGCCTGGGAATCCAGGATTTCGATCCTAAAGTGCAGTTCCTGATCAACCGCTTTCAAACACCCCAACAGGTAGCTGTTGTTACCGCAAAAGCAAGGGAAATCGGTTACACCTCTGTTAATTTTGATTTGATCTACGGTCTTCCTGGACAAACAATTCCGGGCTTAGCGGATACCATAGGAGCGGTAATCGATATGAAGCCAGACCGTATTGCTTTTTACAGTTATGCCCATGTGCCATGGCTAAAAACCGGCCAAAGACATTATACCGAAAAAGATCTTCCCCTAGGCGACGAAAAATTTGCGCTCTACCAATTGGGCAGACAATTGCTTGATGCCGCAGGATATAAAGATGTAGGGATGGATCATTTTGCACTGAACAGCGATTCTTTGTTCCAGGCGATGACTGAACAGAAGCTGCACCGCAATTTTATGGGCTACACCAATAAACATACCCATTTACTTATTGGCCTTGGCGTATCTTCTATTAGCGATAGCTGGACAGCTTTTGCACAAAACCCGAAAACGGTAGAAGATTATCTCAATAAAATTGAACAAGGGACACTACCTGTAGAAAAAGGTCATTTCCTTACGGGCGAAGATCTTGAAGTGAGAAAACACATCCTTAACATCATGTGTAAGGAAAATACAATTTACAATGAAGGTATTCCCGAGTCTGTGTATGGCAGGCTGTTGCCTTTATTACGCGATAAGCTGATCTGGGTAACCGAAAAAGAAATCAGGATTACCACCAAGGGACGATCTTTTTTACGGAATGTGTGCATGGCTTTCGACGAGAAACTATGGCTTAAACAGCCCAAAACTCAATTGTTCAGTTCATCAATTTAAGAACAGATTAAAAATGGAAGATCAAAATAAAACCGCAACACAGGCCCTTTGCTATCATTGTGGCGAAGATCTGCCCAAGGTAAAATATCAGGTAGGAGATAAAGATTTTTGCTGCGCGGGCTGCATGGCTGTTTTCAAGATCCTTTCAGAGAATAATTTATGCAATTATTATGTGTACAATAATAATCCAGGCAGGCAGTTTAAAAATGAAAGCCATTTAGAATATTTGGATGAACCAAAAATTATCGATCAGCTGCTCGATTATAAACATGAAAGTTCGAGCATTATCACCTTTTATATCCCTGCAATACACTGCAGTTCGTGCATCTGGTTGCTAGAACACCTCTATAAAATCAACTCCGCTATATTCAGCTCACGGATCGATTTTCTTAAAAAACAGGTTACTATAAGTTTCAACCACAACGAAATTTCGTTAAGGCAGCTGGTAGAAACTTTAAACCAGATTGGTTACGAGCCTTTGATCAGTCTGCAGGATGTAGTACAGGAGCACAGCAGTGCGGTAGATAAAGCTTTGGTGTTAAAAATAGCCGTTGCGGGATTTTTAATGGGCAATGTTATGCTCTTTAGCTTTCCGGAATATTTTGGTTTATCAGGTTTCGAGAAACAATTTCAATCGCTTTTTGGCTGGCTAAACCTTACGTTCTCTATTCCCGCTGCTTTTTATTGTGGCCGCGATTACTTTACCTCAGCAATAACAAGCCTTAAACACAGGCATATTAACCTCGATACCCCTTTAGCATTAATTATTGCGGTGCTTTTCTTACGTACTGCTTTCGAAATTCTTTCCAGTACAGGCCCAGGTTTTGCCGATACCTTAACAGGATTGGTTTTTTTGCTTTTAATGGGCAAATGGCTTAAACAGCGTACCTATCATCACATTTCTTTTGATCGCGATTACCGGTCCTATTTCCCGATTGCGGTAACTACTCTGCAAAATGGTAAAGAAAAACCAGTATCCATAAACGAAATCAAGATCGGCGACCGGCTGTGGATCAGGAATGGCGAGCTGGTTCCTGCAGATGCGATTCTAATGAAAGGTGAGGCCTGGATGGATATGAGTTTTGTTACCGGCGAATCAGACCCTGTACATAAGGTTCTGGGCGAAATTATTTATGCAGGTGGCAGGCAAACCAGTGAGGCCATAGAACTTGAAGTGATCAAACCTGTTTCACAGAGTTACTTAACCGGTTTATGGAACAATGATAATTATAAAAACAATACCGAAAAACAGAACTTTAATGATACTGTAGCCAAATACTTCAGCCTGGGTGTTTTCCTGATTGCATTTGCCGCTACCGGATATTGGCTGCTTCAGAACGATAGCCACAAAGCATGGTCGGCATTTACCGCCGTAATTATTGTGGCCTGTCCATGCGTATTGGCTTTAAGTACCCCATTTACACTATCTGCAATCTTATCGGTTTTTGATAAGAAGGGGTTTTATGTGAAAAATACAGATGCCGTTGAAGAACTTGCCAAATGCGATACCCTGATTTTCGATAAAACAGGTACCCTAACCAGCAGTGAAAATGCGGAGATCATCTTTAGCGGAATGATAACCGATGAAGAAAAGATTATTGTTGGTTCCCTCTTGCGCAATTCTATCCATCCTCTGAGCAGGCATATCTTAAAAGCCCTAAATGTTGACCGGTTTTATTCACTCAGCGATTATAAAGAGGTGGTGGGAAAAGGTTTGACCGCTAAAATAAATAACCACAGTATTTATGCCGGACATCTTTCTATGCTGCCTATGGAAGTAAAATCTGCCCGCGAAAGCGGCGTGCATATTGTGATCGACCATGTTTATAAAGGATGTTTCGATATCAAACAGCAGTGGCGTTCGGGATTAGCGCAGTTGATCTTAAAACTTTCGAAATTGAAGCTGCTGGTTTTATCAGGCGATACCGATAAAGACCGGTGGATGCTGGATACGATATTCACCGAAAAAACAACGATCAGGTTTCGCCAAAGCCCTCACCAAAAGCTAGATGCAGTTTTAAAACTTCAGCAGGGTGGGGATAAAGTAATGATGCTGGGCGATGGGCTAAACGATGCCGGAGCCTTAAAACAAAGTGATTTTGGAATCGCATTAACAGATAACATCAATAATTTTACGCCCGGTTGTGATGCCATTCTCAAAGGTAGCGCCTTAAATTATCTGCCAGATTTTATCCAGTTAAGTAAAGATGGGCTGAAGATCATTAAAACAAGCTTTGCCATAGCCATCGCCTATAATTGTATTGGTATTTATTTTGCCGTGCAGGGTACACTTTATCCTTTGGTGGCCGCAGTACTGATGCCGATCAGTACGGTTACCATTATCTCCTTTACTACTTTGGCAACCAGGTGGTTTGCCCGTAAAAATAAACTGATATGAACATCCTTTACTTTTTGGTTGGCTGCAGTGTTCTAATGGCGCTCATTTTTTTGGGTGCATTCTTCTGGGCTTATAAAACCGGTCAGAACGATGATGTACATACCCCAGGTATCCGCATGCTCTTCGATGATGAAGTTGTTGCTGAAAAAAGTGAAGAAGATCACTTTTCTAGCTAAGCATCATCATCCTTTGTCTGTCCACTGGAGAATACCTTTGGAACACAAAACATACAAAAATTCAGCTTCTATTATGCAGTTAGAAAAATTTACTTACGATAACAAGATTGTTCGGAACTTTGGTATTGCCACCCTGGTATGGGGAATTATAGGAATGACAGTTGGCTTGCTTGCAGCTATGCAACTGTTTAAACCCGCAATGAACATGGGCAGTCAGTACACCACATTTGGCCGGATCAGGCCGCTGCATACCAATGCCGTAATTTTCGCCTTTGTGGGCAATGCCATTTTTATGGGTGTTTATTATTCCCTTCAGCGTTTGTTAAAAGCACGGATGTTTAGCGATGTACTGAGCAAAATCCACTTCTGGGGCTGGCAGCTGATTATTTTATCGGCAGTGATTACGCTTCCATTAGGCTTTACCACCTCACATGAGTATGCCGAGCTCGAATGGCCGATAGATATTGCCATCACCATCATATGGGTGGTTTTTGGCATTAACATGTTTGGTACCATTTTCAAAAGAAGAGAACGTCATTTATATGTAGCCATCTGGTTTTACATTGCCACTTTCGTTACCATAGCGGTATTGCACATCGTAAACTCTTTCGAGCTTCCTATTTCTTTCATGAAAAGTTATTACGTGTATGCAGGTGTACAGGATGCACTGGTACAATGGTGGTACGGGCATAACGCAGTGGCATTTTTTCTAACTACACCTTATCTGGGCATGATGTATTATTTCTTGCCTAAGATGGCCGGAAGACCCGTTTACTCTTATAAATTAAGTATCCTGCATTTTTGGTCGCTCATTTTTATTTACATCTGGGCCGGCCCTCACCATTTATTATACACTTCATTGCCTGGTTGGGCACAATCATTAGGTGTTGCCTTTTCGATCATGCTAATTGCACCAAGCTGGGGCGGTATGATCAACGGTTTGTTAACCTTGCGCGGTGCCTGGGATAAGGTAAGGGAAGATGTTACCCTTAAATTTATGGTGGTTGCCCTTACCGCTTATGGTATGGCCACTTTCGAAGGTCCATTGTTATCTTTAAAGCAGATTAATGGGGTAGCCCACTTTACCGATTGGATTGTTGCCCATGTGCACGTTGGTGCTTTAGGCTGGAATGGCTTTTTAACCTTCGGTGTGCTGTACTGGTTAATTCCACGCATTTACAAAACAGAGCTATACTCGAAAAAGCTTGCAGGTTTCCATTTCTGGATAGGTACTTTGGGTATCCTTTTTTATGCCGTGCCAATGTATTGGGCAGGTTTTACGCAGGGGCTGATGTGGAAAGAGTTTACGCCCGAAGGTTTATTAAAGTACCCGAATTTCTTAGCCACCACACTACAGATTATTCCGATGCATGTTTTGCGTTCAATTGGTGGTGCGCTGTATTTAATAGGGGTAATAACCATGACTTATAACCTGGCCAAAACCATGTTGGGGGCTAAATTACTTGCCAATGAACCGGCAGAAGCCATGCCATTAAGCAAAGTTATTATCGAAACCTCTTCAGCGGATAAAGCCTGGCACAGGGTTCTGGAACGTAAGCCAATGAAATTTATGGTATTATCACTCATCATCATCCTAATCGGGGGTATGGTAGAAATGATGCCCACTTTTACCATTCAATCTAACGTGCCTACAATTGCCAGTGTAAAACCATACTCAGCACTAGAGCTTCAGGGCAGGGATTTATACATCAGAGAAGGTTGCGTAAACTGCCACTCGCAAACGGTGCGGCCTTTCCGTTCAGAAACTGAGCGATATGGAGAATATAGTAAAGCCGGAGAGTTTGTTTACGATCACCCGTTTTTATGGGGGAGTAAACGAACAGGGCCTGATCTTCACCGCATAGGCGGGAAATATTCAGATGCCTGGCATTACAATCACCTGGTCGATCCTACTTCAATGTCGCCAGGAAGCATTATGCCGCCTTATGCCTGGCTCATCGAACAGAAACTGGACATTACAACCACAGCAAGCAAGATCAGGGCCATGCAAACATTGGGCGTTCCTTATCCCGATGGTTATGATAAACGTGCTAACGATGATTTAAAAGTTCAGGCCGAAAAGATTGCACTCGACCTTAAACAGAATAATATTAAGGTTAAAAGCGACAGGGAAATAGTAGCCATTATTGCCTACCTGCAACGTTTAGGTACCGATATCAAAGCAAATAAAGAAACCATTCCTTCAAATCAATAAAATATGTTCAACCAGATTAAAGATTTAGCCGGTGGCGAATTATACCTCATCACCTCACTGCTCATGTTCATGGTGTTTTTTGTAATCGTGGGTATTTACCTGCTCAAACTAAATAAAAAACATATTGAAGTAATGAGCCAGCTTCCCATTCAAGACCATCAACCTATTGCATATGAAGAAGATTAAACTATTGTTATTATTCCTGTTCATCTCAATTACAGCCTTTGCTGCAGATGAGAAGGCCGCAGAAACCATAACACCTGCTCAGGCAGGCTTAGGGCTAAACCAGTCGGAGATACTGATTATAATCCTCTTGGTTTTTGCAGTTGTGCTGCTAGTTGTTTCAGTAACCCTGTTAAATGCATTCAAGGTAATGTACCAGGAACAGTTAAATCCTACGCCATACACCAAGCCAGTAAAAGAGTTGGTTTTGGATTACGATAGCTGGTTAAAGCAACAGCCAGTTAAACCTTCAATCTGGACAAAACTTTTAAGCTTAAGGCCAATTGAAGAAGAAAAGGATCTGGTAATCAATCATGCTTACGATGGCATTAAAGAGCTTAATAACCCAGTGCCGGCCTGGTTTAACTTCCTTTTCTACGGTACAATGATTTTTGCTGCGGCATATCTTTTTTATTACCACATTGGTGGTTATGGAGACCTGCAGGATAAAGAATACGAAAATGAAATGGCCAAAGCGAAGATAGAAAAAACAGCCTACCTCGAAAAATCGGCCAATACCATTGATGAAAACTCTGTTAAATTTGATAATACACCAACGGTACTGACTGAAGGCAAAACTGTTTTTACTACAAACTGTGTGGTTTGTCATGGCGATAAAGGCCAGGGCATCATCGGGCCAAATTTAACCGACGAATACTGGCTACATGGTGGAAGCATTAATAATGTGTTCAAAACCATTAAATATGGTATTCCTGAAAAAGGAATGATCAGTTGGGAGAAAAACTTAAACCCAAAACAGATCAGTGCAGTTACCAATTTTATTTTATCGCTAAAAGGAAGTAATCCTGCAGGAGCCAAAGCTCCACAGGGTGAGAAATACGAAGCAAAAGATTTAAAAGACAATGAGATGAAAGTAGTAACAGACAGTGTAAACCAAGCCAATGTTATCAAAAAATAAAAAAGAAAATAAAGGCAGGGGCAGAAATTTTATCTATCCTAAACAGCCATCAGGCAGGTTATATACCTACCGGAAATGGGTAAGTTATGTGCTGCTTTTATTTTTGTTTGCCTGTCCATTTGTAAAGCTTAACGGTGAGCAACTGGTACTACTCAATTTTATAGAAAGAAAATTTGTATTCTTCGGATTGATCTTTACCCCACAGGATTTTTACCTATTTGCCCTTGCGATGCTCATTTTTATCATGTTCATCGTGTGCTTTACGGTAGTTTTGGGCAGGCTCTGGTGCGGATGGGCCTGCCCACAGACAATTTTTATGGAAATGGTTTTTCGCAGGATCGAATACTGGATTGAAGGCGATGCCAATAAACAGAAAAAGTTGGATCAGGCTGATTGGAATGCAGAGAAAATATTCAAAAAAGGAAGTAAACACTTTATTTTTCTGGTGATTTCTTTTGCCATTGCAAATACTTTTTTGGCATACATGATCAGCTCGGATGTGCTCTTTAAAATTATAACTGAACCCGTCTCAGTCCATATTTCTGGCTTTGTATCCATCTGGCTGTTTACATTTATATTCTATGGGGTATTTACCTATGTACGCGAAGTGGTGTGTACGATAATCTGTCCGTACGGTAGGTTACAGGGCGTTTTGTTAGATAATCAAAGTTTGGTAGTAGCCTATGATTTTACCAGGGGCGAACCACGTGGGCATCTTCAAAAAAATGCTGATGAATTAACAGCCGGCGACTGTATTGATTGTGGACTTTGCGTGCAGGTTTGCCCCACGGGTATCGATATCCGCGAAGGTACACAGCTCGAATGTGTAAACTGTACGGCCTGTATCGATTCATGCAACGAGGTAATGCTTAAAATAAACAGGCCCAAAAATCTGATCGGTTTCTTCAATCAGGATTTTATTAACAAACGTAAACCCTATAAAATTGGTTTAAAATCTTACGGTTACGCTGCGGTACTGTTTGTGGTAATGATGGTTTTTTCTTCACTGATCTATAAAAGAGAAGATATCCAGACCACGGTATTAAGAGCCAGCGGCACCTTATACCAAAGCAGGGGAGCAGATAAAACAAGCAATCTTTATAATGCAGAGCTGATCAACAAAACCAATAAGGCTGTAAAGTTTACTTTCAGATCGAAGGAGAGGGGAGATGAAATTAATTTTATCCAAAAAGCTGATTTTTTGCCAAAAGAAGGTTCGGTACACCTTACCTTCTTTCTGATCAGGAAAAATAATGCCATTAAAAAATATAAAACCGATGCCGTTTTCGAAATTATTGCCAATGGCAAAGTTTTAAGCACCGCAACTACAAGTTTTTTTGCACAGCCGGAAGGGATTGAGGATTGAATTAGAGAATGAGAATGAGTGAAGAATTGAATTTTGAATGATGAATGTGGAGTTATCGTTGCCATTCAATCATTCTCTCATTCAAAATTAAAAAAAAAGCTATGAACTGGGGAACAAAAATAGTGTTGGGTATGCTTACATTCATGATGTTTATTGTGGGGATGGTGGTTTATATGTTCCATGTACACGGACGGGATGCGTTGATCGAAGAAAATTATTACGAAAAAGGGATCAATTATAATGCAGAATACAATGCCAAAGTGAATGTAATAGAAGATGATGCCAGTCCCAAAATTACCATCACAAAAACTCAGATTATCATTCAGGTAAAAGATAGTGCCACCTACAACCTTATTTTAATGCGGCCTGCCAATAGCAATGATGATGTTAAGTTAAAGGGGCAGACCTCAGGAACGGCGAATCTTATTCTGGTTGATAAAACTAAAATGCCCAGGGGAATGTGGTTTTTAAACCTCCAGTGGCACTCCTCAGGAAAAGATTATCTGTTTAAAAATAACATCACCCTATGATGGATTTTTTACCACTTGCATTTTTGATGGGGCTTTTCGGAAGCCTTCACTGCGCAGTAATGTGCGGGCCGATTATGCTGGGTATGCCTTTCAGGAAACAGGATTTCTTTCAAAGTGGATTTCAGCTTTTGTTGTACCAATTTGGCAGAATTGCCGTGTATACGATATTAGGGCTGTTGGTGGGTGCTTTAGGGAGCAGTATCCGCATTTTTAGCGATCAGAAAATGCTGAGTATCTTAATCGGTTCTATACTGATTTTATTTACAGCGCTACAGTTAAATGCTGCTTATAGAAATAGGTTTTCTAAGTTCCAGTCATGGGTACTCAATCCGCTAAGCAGATTAATGGGGAAAGTATTCAATTTGCCATTGTGGGGATTTTTTGCGGGAATGCTTAATGGCATCATCCCCTGCGGGATGGTTTATCTGGCACTTGCAACTGCTTTAAATACCGGCAGTATTAAATCTGGTGGTGCTTTTATGTTTCTCTTTGGGTTGGGTACCGCACCACTGATGCTCATGATTTCGTTAGGAGGGATTTTCCTGAAGAAATACATCCGCTTTAATACCAACAAACTTATCCCTTGGCTTATGCTTTTTATGGGGGCATTGCTCATATTACGGTCGGCCGACCTTGGTATTCCCTTCATATCTCCTAAAACTACTGGTACCTACGGGCATACAGTAAATTGTCGATAAAACGCTTCCGTATAATCTCCTCACTTTATTTGATAGTGATCTGGGAAAGATAGCTTTTGTCTTTTTCAAAGGTTTTCATTGATATTCCCCCGCAGTTTTTGAGGCAGATGATTTTGATTCCGCATGCCGCAAGAATCTGTCACTTAAAGCTGAATAAAAAAGTTCGTCTGCTTTCATATTTTGTATATTAATTTATATTGTCATATATATTACCTCGTTTAATTTAACTGTTTTGCTTAGAGATGTGCAAGGATTTTTGCGACGATGCTGTTATCTTTCAGTTTGACTTTCAGTATTTTTACGTGTTTTTAACCAAATATTATTAATAAAGAGAAAATGTAAGTAAATTCGTCCGATAGTATCAAATAAGTCGTCGTTACCTAATCATTTTTTCTTAACTATTAGCTGTGTCCGTTGATAAAAGCTCTGACCCGTGGTCTGTAAGGAATAAGCAAAAAATCCAGTGGTTGGAAACCTCCAGCGACAAATTTATATATTTCATTATAGCTATTTTCGTGGTAGCACTTGTTCATCTGGTGTTAATTCAACTCGAATCGGGCTTACCGGTAGCGGTTTTATATGGTCCCTTGGCATTTTGTGCCTATCTCAGTTTGCAAAAAAAGCCTGCATTCACCATCTTTTCTGTATTAAACATCATCTTTTTTGTCTTATTGAGTTTGATATACCTGTGTTTGAAGACACCATGGGCGATGTTGAATCTGAAAAGAGATTATCTTGATTTTTACTACCTGTTTTACTTTTTGGTGATGATCATCTCGATGGCTGGACATAGTATTTTCCCGCTGATTACGCTGATGAAAAAGGAGAAGGTTGCCAGAGACGAAATGTTTTTGATGAATTTCTTCTATTTCAGCATTTTTATTTCAATATTGATTGCTTTCATTCTCATCCGTCAGTATGTATTCCCAAAGATTTTGAATGGATTTGATGTAGATCTGCTCATCAATTTGTTGCTTTTCATGGGCTGGCTGATGATCGGCAACTTCATCAGGATGCACATCAGGGATGGAGCTTTGAATTTGAAGCTGCATAAAACGGTTGCACCAATTGACCTTATCGGTAATGAAACCGGTGGGAAGAATGTCTACTTTGAAAAAATTGATGCCGTGTTATCCAATGCCGATCTCTTTTGTGACCCGGAGTTTTCACTTGCTGTGTTGGCTGCTAAAACGGGCATTGCCCGGTTTCAGCTGACCAACGTTTTGAAGGTTTTTTATGATAAGAATTTTTATCAGCTACTGGCAGAGCTCCGGATTCGACATGCCAAAGTAAAACTTGAAGCAGATTTGGATTTAAAGATAGAAGCACTCAGCTATGAATGTGGGTTTAAGTCGAAAAGTGCATTTAACAAATATTTTAAGGAAATTGTAGGATTAACCCCAAAAGAATATAGGGGTTCGGTTAAACAAAATATCCCGGTAGCAATCTGCTAAAATCATGAATATACTTTTACTGCTTATATTTTTGCTTGCGGGTGCTTCACTAATCCTGATCCACAGGTTGGGTGTAAAGGATAGTTTTCTCAACGTGCTGCAGGCTTACCATTTCTACTCTATCGGTCATGTCTGCTATACGGCGATAGCCATTAATTTTTTCGGCGATATCCGGTTTGTAGATGCAGGCGCACCATTTGCCTTGGGCTATGGCCCGCTGTTATATCATGGAATTATCACCTCTATAAAGGAGATGGATAAAGAAATGCGAAACCGCATCCTTTTTCATGCCATACCTATCCCTATCTTCTGGATTGCATTCATTGTATTGTTGTCTGACCCCTTATTAAGGGAGCAGTTTCGATGGAAATATTATTTAGTTCTTGGAATATGCCAGGGAGTCTCCCTCTTGAGTTACGGGTGCTGGGCCATTTATTTGACAGGTTCAAAAAAAATAGTAGCTCAATTAGGGGACAGAAGCAGGATGATCAATGTTGCCTCTATACTGATCCTGTTTATGGCGTCTTTTGGCGTTGTAGTGATGGTTTCGCGGGTACTACCGCATAAAGCCATGCCTCCTACCATCGGTCTTTACATCATCTACGGCTTTCTGCTCAGCGCTCAACTGTCAGTTGTAAGGTATCTCTATAAAAGAGTGAAAGGAATTTCAAAAGCTGAGGGCGATTCAAGAGCGCTGGTAGCGTTACAGAAGTCTGAACCAGCTTACGAAAAATCCGGCATTCCGACAGAATTATTGGCTGAATATAACCTGCGTTTGCAAAACCTAATCTCCGAAAACCACATCCACCTTGATAGTTCGCTTTCGATCGAAAAAGTAGCGGGCTTATTGGGAATTTCCGCCCACTATACGAGCCAACTGTTTAGCAGAATTCATAACGAAAGTTTTATCAACTATATTAATAAGTTACGCATCGACCATGCCTGTTTTTTACTAACGAATGATGAACAAAAGAGCATTGACGAGATTATATTCGAGTGTGGTTTTGGATCGAAAGCAACCTTCAACCGTGTCTTTAAGAATCTGAAAGGCTGTACCCCTTCCCAATTTCGGAACAATTAAAACGAGATAAACCTTCAAGTTGATTGAATGTAGTATTACGTATACAAAATTCATAAATCTAGTGCATCCCAATGAATTGATACTTAATTTCTGCGATCTGAACGCATATTTGCGGCCACTTACGGGTACATACTGAAAATGTTTTTTATCAGCGTGTGCTATGAAAGTTAACGGCAATCATGATGTTCTCTGAAAATTAACGCTTTCAAGGCCTCCATTATTGTCCGTTCGGACAAACGAAATATCACTTTATATGAATACACATTTACCAAAAAAGATAGCGGCAGCTATTAATTGGGTATGCTTTTTTGCGCCGTGCTTTAAACGTTCGGCCTTCATGAAAATGGCGATGCTGCTAACGCTCTTTGCTTTCTCAAAACCCGACGCTTTTGCTGACGGATCAAAAGATTTATATCCTAGTGGCGCTTCAGGCAAGCGTGCTCACTTGGTAAGTGGTCTTGCGTTGACATCAACCAATAGCTGGCCATTTCAAACCAAGGGAACAATGAAAGTGTTTGTTAAAAATAATGAATACATTTATCTAGGCTCAAGTGCTCAGGGAATTGGGGTGGGGAGGATTAATATCTTTGCGCCAAATGTTATACCTAATGCTAGCCGATCAAACTTTACTTTTAGTTCAGGAGCAAGTACAACAACGGGTAGGATAGCCAATAGGGCACAGGAACTCGCTGGTCCTTCGCCAACTGCAGGTGGATATACGCCCTATGTTGTACAAAATACAACTGGAGCAGATGGTATTTTTGAGATAGATTTTATTTCTCCTAACCCAGATTTGGCTAATCCTGTTACTATACCAGATATAGGAGCAAACGATTCTTGGACAGCAACAAATACTGGCCACCAACCAAATAACGAACCATTAATTTTAGCATGGGATGTGTCTGTAAGAGCAAGGGGCTTGGCCGAAACTGATTTAGTTACTTATCCATTTATAACAGGAAGAGCTTATACCAATGTGTTTAATGGTTACATTACTGGAGATTTTAAGTCTAGCACCGGTGGTTTCTATGGTAAGTTTTTTGTATTAACCAAAGATGGATTTGCTTATCGCGTTAGTGGAAATGGGCAAGTTGGAGTAGGATTTACTTTTTTTGTAAACAACAGAGGCTATACTACGGGTCCAAATGGAACTGGAACTTCCACCTATAAAAGTTTAAATTCTTCTTCATCACCTGCAACTAAAGACCCAAGACAAGTTGATGATCTAAATATTACGCATAAGATTTTCTTTACAAAGCCTGCAAATGATTTACCAGCTAATACCATAAATAATGGTGCAACGACTTGGCTAAAAGAAGCAAGTCCGCAAATTCCAACAGTTACTAATATTTCATTTGTTGGGGTTGAGGGATCTGCCAATTATATGAGTTCTAAAGGTGCTTACATCAAATTCGATTCGAATTTGGCAGGTACCTACAAAATAACCATACCTGGTAATGGCAATTTTAATGATAGGGTATTAACAGGTACTTCTACAGCAGGTGTAAATCAAATTCTTTGGGATGGTAACGCTGGTTTATCGGTGGCCGATCCTATAACTTCGGGCACTGCAGTTCCACCTGGTACCGTTTTAAACACAATTAAAGTACAGTTATTCGGAGCAGAGGTCCACTTTCCTTTTATCGATGTGGAAATCAACCCTAAGGGAATTATCATAGAACAATTAACAACAGATGGCAATTATGATGTAGTTGCGGGTAAGGATGTGGTATATTGGGATGATAGCGATATAACATTAGCAGGAAATAGTGCTAGTGCAACACCATCTTCTCCAAAAAAACCTGCTTTTGGTATTAGTGGGGTTTCCAGTAATGCTAACGGGCATAAATTTGGTAAGTATGATGAAAATAGTGGAGCAGGAGGTAGCGATTGGGGTAATGCAAGAGCCATTGATACCTACTCGTTTGTTGAAGGGAGTGAAGTTTCCAAAACAATTGCTGCAACTATATCACAGGCAGATTTAGAAGTTACAAGTAACACACCATCTCTCACCACAACAACATCAGGCAATACGGTTACTTATACGGTTGTAGTTAAAAACTTAAATATCGCCGGAGTAAGCGTAAGTGATGTAACCGGAGCTAAGTTTGGTTTTGAACATCCTGCGGGCTTTACCATTACTTCGGCAGTGTTGACAACAAACACTGGTACCATAGTAGAAAGTTCTCCGGTAAACGGAGCCACGAAATGGGAGTCTACTTTAAGTATGACAACCGGTTCACAAGGGACCTATGTAATAACAGGTACAGTTGGAGCTGCACTGAAAAACACCACACTTTCTACTCGGGCAACTATCCTACGTCCTGCTGATATCGCCGATCCTAACGCTACCGATGAAAGCGTACTAACTTTTTCTGGCAACGTTGATACCGAATGTAACGGGAACCCCAGCGGAAACGGTTGTAATAACATTCAGCCTGCAAGCGTAACCGTTGGAAATAATCCGCCAGTTGGAGTAGCTAACGTTAGTTCAACTAATATGAACGCTAAACTAACGGTTGCTGATGGAGCAACTGGAGTGGGAGGTGATTTATTGGTAAATGATACAGATGCTGATGGAGACGCATTATCTGTAACTAAGTTTACCGTTGCAGGATCTGCGGGAGATAAAACAATAGGCGGCACCGGTTTTATAATTCCTGGTCAAGGAACAATTATCATCAACGCAAACGGCAGTTATTCATTCGATCCTGTAACCAACTTTACTGGTGCAGTTAATACAATTACTTATACTTTAACTGATGGCACTGCTACGACAACCACCACATTAAATATTACGGTAATTGCAACCAATACCGCTCCAATTGGAGTGCCTAATACAAATACAACACCTGAAGATGTAACCTTAACTGTCGCCGATGGCGCTACAGGTGTAACGGGTGATTTATTGGTTAATGATACAGATCCAGAAAATGATCCATTAACCATTACCAAATTTACGATTGCGGGTATTGCGGGGGACCAAGCGATAGCTACTCCAGTGGCGATCGCGAACGTAGGAACAATCACCATTAACGCTAATGGCTCGTATACGTTCGCTCCTCTAGCTAATTACAATGGTACGGTTCCCCAAATTACTTATACACTTTCAGATGGAAGCTTAACGGCAACTACCACCTTAGATATTACGGTGACGCCAGTTAACGATGCCCCGGTATTGGTAGCCAATACCAATACCGTAGCAGAAGATGTAACGCTTACCGTAGCAGATGGTGCTACCGGCGTTACAGGAGATCTCCTTGTGAACGACAGTGATGTTGATGGCAATACGTTGACGGTGACCAAGTTTACTGTAAACGGAATTGTTGGGGACCAAGCTGTTGCCACTCCATTCCTGATCCCGGCTGTTGGAACAATTACGATCAATGCCAACGGATCATATGTTTTCGTACCAGTGTCCAATTTCAATGGACCTGTTCCACAGATTACTTATACAGCATCAGATGGTACCGCAACTGCAAGCTCAACGCTTGACATTACGGTAACCCCTGTTAACGATCCACCTGTGGCAGTTAACAATACGGGAAATACCAATGAGGATGTAACGCTCACCGTTGCCGATGGTGCAACTGGTGTAGGTGGCGACATCCTGGTAAATGATACAGATGTTGAAGGCAGCACACTTACCGTGGCCAGCTATACCATTGCGGGCATTGTAGGTACGCAGACTGTTGGTACTCCTGTTGTTATTACGGGCGTTGGTACGATCACGATCAATGCCAATGGAAGCTATACCTTTATACCAGCTCCAAACTATGACGGTGCTGTTCCGGTAATGACCTATACGGTTAGCGATGGAGCGGCCACAGCGACCGCAACATTAACAATTACAATTAATCCTATAAACGATGCCCCGGTATTGGTGGCCAATACTAATACAGTAGCGGAAGATGTAACGCTTACCGTAGCAGATGGTGCTACCGGCGTTACAGGAGATATCCTTGTAAATGACAGTGATGTTGACGGCAATACGTTAACAGTAACCAAGTTTACGGTAAATGGCATTGTTGGTGACCAAGCAGTGGGAGCTCCTTTCTTAATTCCTGCTGTAGGTACAATCACTATTAATGCCAACGGCTCATATACCTTCGTACCTGTTGCCAATTATAATGGAACCGTTCCACAGATTACCTATACGGCGACTGATGGTACAGTAAGTGCAACTTCGATATTAGATATTACCGTAACTCCTGTAAATGACCCACCAGTAGGTACGCCAGATGCTTATATCACACCTATGAACATGGCGATAACGGTAGGTGATAATGCTCCAGGTGATTTATTGTTGAATGATATCGATGTAGATGGTAATCCACTAACCATCACCTCTTTCACCATTGCTGGTACTACATATACTCCAAGTGGCTCCCTGAGGTCAATACCAGGGGGGTGGGGAGCTTTAGTCGTGCGGGCAAATGGTAGTTTCATATTTTTTGTTGCGCTTAACAAAGTTGGTGTTGTACCAACCATTACTTACACACTTAGCGATGGAACGGCTACAGCAAGTACAACATTAGATCTTACGATTTTCAATAACCCTCCAGTTGGAGTTCCAAATACAAATACAACTCCTGAAGATGTTACGCTAACTGTAGCTGATGGAGCAACAGGTGTAACAGGTGATTTATTAATTAATGACACGGATCCTGAAAATCATACTTTAACAATTTCTAAATTTACAGTAGCAGGCGTTACGGGAGACCAGGCTGTGGCTACACCATTCATTATCAACAACGTTGGTACCATCACCATCAACGCAAATGGTTCCTATACTTTTGCGCCGGTTGCAGATTTCAACGGTGCAGTGCCTCAAATTAACTACACGCTTACAGACGGCAATGCATTTGCAACAACAACACTGGACATTACTGTAACCCCAGTTAATGACCCACCTGTCCTTACGGCCAACACCAATACTGTTGCCGAAGATGCTACCCTAACCGTTGCCGATGGAGCTACTGGTGTAACCGGAGATATTCTGGTTAATGATACTGATGTAGATGGCGATGTGCTAACCGTAACCAAGTTTACGGTGAACGGAATTGTTGGAGACCAGGCTGTAGCCACTCCATTCCTGATCCCGGCTGTTGGTACGATCACCATCAATGCGAACGGATCATACGTTTTTGTACCGGTAGCTAACTTCAATGGACCTGTTCCTCAGATTACCTATACGGCGACTGATGGTACTGCTACAGCTACCTCAACTTTAGATATTACAGTGACCCCAGTTAACGACGTTCCTGTCTTAATCGCTAATACCAATACAGTAGCAGAAGACGTAACACTTACCGTGGCAGATGGTGCAACTGGCATAACAGGCGATATTTTAGTAAACGATACCGATGTTGATGGCAATACCTTGGCAGTGACCAAGTTCACAGTTAACGGAATAGTAGGGGATAATGCTGTTGCCACTCCATTCCTCATCCCTTCAGTTGGTACTATTACCATCAATGCGGATGGATCATACGCTTTCGTGCCAGTGGCCAACTATAACGGCAACGTTCCGCAGATTACTTATACGGCTACAGACGGGTTTGCAACTGCAACATCAACATTAGACATTACAGTAACCCCGGTTAACGATGCACCGGTTGCCGTTAACAATACTGGTAATACGAATGAAGACGTAACCTTAACAGTTGCCGATGGCGCTACAGGTGTAACTGGCGATATTTTGGTGAATGATTCCGATGTTGATGGCAATACATTAAATGTAGCAAGTTACACCATTGCTGGCATTACAGGTACGCAAACAGTTGGTACTCCAGTTGCAATTACGGGAGTGGGTACGATTACCATTAACACAAACGGATCTTACACTTTCACTCCGTCGCCTAACTATGCTGGGCCGGTTCCGGTGATAACTTATACCGTTAGCGACGGCACAGCTACTGCTACGGCCGATTTAACGATAACAATTAATCCAATTAACGATGCTCCGGTTGCCGTAGCGAATACCAATACGACGCTAGAAGATACTAACTTAAATGTTGCAGATGGTGTGACAGGAGTTGCAGGAGATATCTTAATAAATGATACAGATGTTGAAGGAAACACCCTAACTGTAACGAATTACAGCATATTCGGTGTGACAGGTACGCAGACTGTTGGTACTCCGGTTGTCATCACTGGCGTTGGTACAATAACCATCAATGCTGATGGAAGTTATGCCTTCCAACCAGCAGCCAATTATAACGGAACTGTTCCTCTGATTACTTATAACATTAGTGATGGAAATGGAGGAACTGCTTCTAGCACACTTGCCCTTAATGTAACTCCAGTAAATGATATTCCTTCCTTTACCAAAGGAGCTGATCACGTAGTTGCAATTAATGCACCAGCTCAAACTGTAACACCATGGGCTACTGCGGTTAGCAGCGGACCAGCGAATGAGAGTGCACAAAGCTTGAGCTTTGTGGTTACCAATGATAAAAACAGTCTATTTACTACGCAACCGAGTATTAGTCCGACTGGTGTTTTAACCTACACCCCAGCTGCTGGCCAGTATGGTAAAACAACCGTTACGGTGTACGTGCAAGACAACGGTGGTACAACGAATGGCGGTGTAGATCAATCTGCTTCACAAACCTTTGTTATCAGCATTAAACCTGTAGGTACAACTGACACCGATACTACTCCGATCAATACAGCTACGACTACAATTGTTACTGCGAACGACGGTCCTAGCGGGGTAGGCACTTCCGTTATACCTGGAGGTACAAACCCGAGCAACGGAACGATTACCATTAATCCAGACAAATCTATTACCTATACTCCAAACAATGGCTATGTGGGTAACGATACCTATACTTATATTTTAGAAACCCCAGATGGCGTAAAATCTGATCCGATTACGGTTAACATTACGGTTTACAATCCAAAAATTTCATTAGCGAAAGAAGGTATTTACAACGACTTTAATGGAAATGCTAAAGTAGATGCGGGCGATAGAATTAATTACACTTTTGTAGTTACGAATACAGGAACTGTTCCTGTAACAAACATTATTGTAAGCGATGCAAACGCTACGATTTCTGGTGGCCCGATCGCAAGTTTAGCGGTAGGTGCTTCAGACAACAGTACTTTCACCGGTTTCCATACGCTTACCCAGGCGGAGATCGATAACGGAGGAGTGTTCAACGTGGCTACAGCTACCGGAAAAGATCCGAAGGACAAACCGGTTACGACCACTTCGATCGATCCGACACCATTGTCGCCTACCGATCCGAACTATCCGGTTACACCGCCAACACCTGCATGCCCAAGCTGTACAGTTACACCGATCGTACATACAGGCGCAATGACGCTGGCGAAAGACGGTTCTTACAATGACTTCAACACGAACGGCAAGGTAGATGCGGGCGACCGTATCGACTACACTTTCGTGGTGACCAATACAGGCAACGTAACCCTGACAAATGTGACGGTTACCGATGCAAACGCTACGATTTCTGGTGGCCCGATCGCAAGTTTAGCGGTAGGTGCTTCAGACAACAGTACTTTCACCGGTTTCCATACGCTTACCCAGGCGGAGATCGATAACGGAGGAGTGTTCAACGTGGCTACAGCTACCGGAAAAGATCCGAAGGACAAACCGGTTACGACCACTTCGATAGATCCGACACCATTGTCGCCTACCGATCCGAACTATCCGGTTACACCGCCAACACCTGCATGCCCAAGCTGTACAGTTACACCGATCGTACATACAGGCGCAATGACGCTGGCGAAAGATGGTTCTTACAATGACTTCAACACGAACGGCAAGGTAGATGCGGGCGACCGTATCGACTACACTTTCGTGGTGACCAATACAGGAAACGTAACCCTGACAAATGTGACGGTTACCGATGCAAATGCAACCATTTCTGGTGGCCCGATCGCAAGTTTAGCGGTAGGTGCTTCAGACAACAGTACTTTCACCGGTTTCCATACCTTAACCCAAGCGGAAATTGATAACGGAGGAGTGTTCAACGTGGCTACGGCTACCGGAAAAGATCCGAAGGACAAACCGGTTACGACCACTTCGATCGATCCGACACCATTGTCGCCTACCGATCCTAACTATCCGGTTACGCCGCCAACACCTGCATGCCCAAGCTGTACGGTTACACCGATTGTACATACAGGCGCAATGACGCTGGCCAAAGACGGTTCTTACAATGACTTCAACACGAACGGTAAGGTAGACGCGGGCGACCGTATCAACTACACTTTCGTGGTGACCAATACAGGCAACGTAACCTTGACAAATGTGACGGTTACCGATGCCAACGCAACAATTACGGGTGGCCCGATCGCAAGTTTAGCGGTAGGTGCTTCAGACAACAGTACTTTCACCGGTTTCCATACGCTTACCCAGGCGGAGATCGATAACGGAGGTGTGTTCAACGTGGCTACTGCGACCGGAAAAGATCCGAAGGACAAACCGGTTACGACCACTTCGATAGATCCGACACCATTGTCGCCTACCGATCCGAACTATCCGGTTACACCGCCAACGCCTGCATGCCCAAGCTGTACGGTTACACCGATTGTACACACAGGCGCAATGACGCTGGCTAAGGACGGAAGCTATAACGACTTCAACACGAACGGCAAGGTAGATGCAGGCGACCGTATCGACTACACTTTCGTGGTGACCAATACAGGTAACGTAACCTTAACAAATGTGACGGTTACCGATGCAAACGCAACAATTTCTGGTGGCCCGATCGCAAGTTTAGCGGTAGGTGCTTCAGACAACAGTACTTTCACCGGTTTCCATACCCTAACACAGGCGGAGATCGATAACGGAGGTGTGTTCAACGTGGCTACAGCTAGCGGGAAAGATCCGAAGGACAAACCGGTTACGACCACTTCGATAGATCCGACACCATTGTCACCTACCGATCCGAACTATCCGGTTACACCGCCAACACCTGCATGCCCAAGCTGTACAGTTACACCGATTGTACACACAGGCGCAATGACGCTGGCTAAGGACGGAAGCTATAACGACTTCAACACGAACGGTAAGGTAGATGCGGGCGACCGTATCGACTACACTTTCGTGGTGACCAATACAGGAAACGTAACCCTGACAAATGTGACGGTTACCGATGCAAACGCAACAATTTCTGGTGGCCCGATCGCAAGTTTAGCGGTAGGTGCTTCAGACAACAGTACTTTCACCGGTTTCCATACGCTTACCCAGGCGGAGATCGATAACGGAGGTGTGTTCAACGTGGCTACGGCTAGCGGCAAAGATCCGAAGGACAAACCGGTTACGACCACTTCGATAGATCCGACACCATTGTCGCCTACCGATCCGAACTATCCGGTTACACCGCCAACGCCTGCATGCCCAAGCTGTACGGTTACACCGATTGTACACACAGGCGCAATGACGCTGGCGAAAGACGGTTCTTACAACGACTTCAACACGAACGGCAAGGTAGATGCGGGCGACCGTATCGACTACACTTTCGTGGTGACCAATACAGGAAACGTAACCCTGACAAATGTTACGGTTACCGATGCAAACGCTACGATTTCTGGTGGCCCGATCGCAAGTTTAGCGGTAGGTGCATCTGATAACTCAACTTTTACCGGTTTCCATACCTTAACCCAAGCGGAAATTGATAACGGAGGAGTGTTCAACGTGGCTACGGCTACCGGAAAAGATCCGAAGGACAAACCGGTTACGACCACTTCGATCGATCCGACACCATTGTCGCCTACCGATCCTAACTATCCGGTTACGCCGCCAACACCTGCATGCCCAAGCTGTACGGTTACACCGATTGTACACACAGGCGCAATGACGCTGGCCAAAGACGGTTCTTACAATGACTTCAACACGAACGGTAAGGTAGACGCGGGCGACCGTATCAACTACACTTTCGTGGTGACCAATACAGGCAACGTAACCCTGACAAATGTGACGGTTACCGATGCAAACGCAACAATTACGGGCGGCCCGATCGCAAGTTTAGCGGTAGGTGCTTCAGACAACAGCACTTTCACCGGTTTCCATATGCTTACCCAGGCGGAGATCGACAACGGAGGCGTGTTCAACGTGGCTACGGCTAGCGGAAAAGATCCGAAGGACAAACCGGTTACGACCACTTCGATAGATCCGACACCATTGTCGCCTACCGATCCGAACTATCCGGTTACACCGCCAACACCTGCATGCCCAAGCTGTACAGTTACACCGATCGTACATACAGGCGCAATGACGCTGGCGAAAGACGGTTCTTACAATGACTTCAACACGAACGGCAAGGTAGATGCGGGCGACCGTATCGACTACACTTTCGTGGTGACCAATACAGGCAACGTAACCCTGACAAATGTGACGGTTACCGATGCAAACGCTACGATTTCTGGTGGCCCGATCGCAAGTTTAGCGGTAGGTGCTTCAGACAACAGTACTTTCACCGGTTTCCATACGCTTACCCAGGCGGAGATCGATAACGGAGGTGTGTTCAACGTGGCTACAGCTACCGGAAAAGATCCGAAGGACAAACCGGTTACGACCACTTCGATAGATCCGACACCATTGTCGCCTACCGATCCGAACTATCCGGTTACACCGCCAACACCTGCATGCCCAAGCTGTACAGTTACACCGATCGTACATACAGGCGTAATGACGCTGGCGAAAGACGGTTCTTACAATGACTTCAACACGAACGGCAAGGTAGATGCGGGCGACCGTATCGACTACACTTTCGTGGTGACCAATACAGGCAACGTAACCCTGACAAATGTGACGGTTACCGATGCAAACGCTACGATTTCTGGTGGCCCGATCGCAAGTTTGGCGGTAGGTGCATCTGATAACTCAACTTTCACAGGTTTCCATACGCTTACCCAGGCGGAGATCGATAACGGAGGTGTGTTCAACGTGGCTACGGCTACGGGCAAAGATCCGAAGGACAGACCGGTTACGACCACTTCGATAGATCCGACACCATTGTCGCCTACCGATCCGAACTACCCGGTTACACCGCCAACGCCTGCATGCCCAAGCTGTACGGTTACACCGATTGTACACACAGGCGCAATGACCCTGGCGAAAGACGGTTCTTACAATGACTTCAACACGAACGGTAAGGTAGATGCGGGCGACCGTATCAACTACACTTTCGTGGTGACCAATACAGGCAACGTAACCCTGACAAATGTGACGGTTACCGATGCAAACGCTACGATTTCTGGTGGCCCGATCGCAAGTTTGGCGGTAGGTGCATCTGATAACTCAACTTTCACAGGTTTCCATACGCTTACCCAGGCGGAAATTGATAACGGAGGTGTGTTCAACGTGGCTACGGCTACCGGAAAAGATCCGAAGGACAGACCGGTTACGACCACTTCGATAGATCCGACACCATTGTCGCCTACCGATCCGAACTATCCGGTTACACCGCCAACGCCTGCATGCCCAAGCTGTACGGTTACACCGATTGTATACGCTCCATCGATGAGCCTTGCAAAATCGGTGAGCGGTGCAGTATCGAATACAGTTGGTGCAGCACTTAAATACAACTTAGTGCTTACCAATAACGGTAATGTTACCTTGAGCAATATCGCAGTAAGCGATGCCAATGCAGTGGTTACGGGTTCACCTGTAGCAAGTCTTGCACCGGGCGCTTCGGTTACCTTGACTGCTGTGCATACGATGACCCAGTCGGATCTCGACGGTGGCAGCGTGACCAACCAGGCTAAGGCTACGGGCAAAGACCCTAAAGGCAATGGTGTGGACAAGGATTCTGATGATCCTTCAACAGGAACGCCTGACGACCCTACGGTAACCATTATTCCAGCTGCTCCATCGATGAGCTTTGCAAAATCGGTGAACGGCACGGTACCAAATACGGTTGGTGCAGCACTTAAATACAACTTAGTGCTTACCAATACGGGTAATGTTACCTTAAGCAATATCGCAGTGAGCGATGCCAATGCAGTGGTTACGGGTTCACCTGTAGCAAGTCTGGCACCGGGCGCTACAGTTACCTTAACTGCTGTGCATACGATGACCCAGTCGGATCTCGACGGTGGCAGTGTGACCAACCAGGCTAAGGCTACGGGTAAAGACCCTAAAGGGAATGGTGTAGACAAGGATTCTGATGATCCTTCAACAGGAACCCCTGACGATCCTACGGTAACCATTATTCCGGCTGCTCCATCGATGAGTCTTACGAAGACGGCAACAAATGTGGTGAGTAAAGTAGGGGATGTAATTAATTATAATTTAATTGTTACCAATACAGGCAATGTGACTTTAAAGAATGTCACTATTACTGATGCTAAAGCAGATCCGGGAAGCATTATTCCTTTGGGCATCGCGGTGTTGCAGCCAGGCGCCCAGGTAACTGTGACTGCAAGGCACACCCTTACTCTTGCTGATGTAAACAGCGGCCGTTTTGCCAACCAGGCTACCGCTTCAGGAACAGATCCTAAGGGAGGGATAGTCGTAGTAGATTCTGATGATCCATCAACGCCTGCAGCTGGAGATCCAACTGTAACAATAATTACAGCAAAACCAGCAATTTCATTAGTGAAATCTGGAGTACTAAGTGCAGATGGAAACAACATTGTTTACACGTTTAAGATCAGAAACACAGGTAATGTTGAACTGGCACCGGTTACGCTTACAGATAATAAACTGTCGTTGAATGTAACTGTAGCAAGCAGATTAGAACCTGCAGCCGAGGTTTCTTACCAATATACTTATTCGGTAAGCCAGGCAGACAGGGACAACGGAAAAGTAGAGAATACTGCTGAGGTTGCCGCCAGTTCACCATCAGGAGACAAGGTGACAGATCGCTCGGGTACAGCTGAAGATAATGATCAGCCTACACAAACCCCTATGCCACAACGTTCATCAATCGCACTTGTCAAAACAGCGGTGGTATCCGGTAATTCAATCAACTATACCTTTACAATCACCAATACAGGCATGACGACTTTAACTTCGGTTACACTGAACGATGCCAAGGCTGGAATTTCAGGTCTTTTATTGCCTCTTCCTACAGGACTATTACCTGGACAATCGGTTAACCATAGTGTGGTTTATAAATTGAGTCAGGCAGATAGGGATCTAGGCAGTGTGAGTAATACGGCTAACGTGGATGCGCTAACTCCGGAAGGCAAACACGTAGGTGACGTATCCGGTTCGGACAGTACAAATGACAATCCAACCGTAACCCCTGTAACTCCATCGCCAGTAGCGTCGGATGATACTGCTTCTACAAAGGCAAATCAGGTCGTGAAAATACCGGTGTTGGGCAATGATGATGCTAAAACTTCGGGTTTCGACCTTAGCAGCATTGAGATTACTGCCCAACCGAAAAACGGCACGCTAACAATCAATTCTGATGGTACGATTAGTTATAAGCCGCGTGCAGGGTATACAGGAGGTGACGAGTTCAGCTATAGGTTGAAAGATAAAGATGGATATTATACCAATGTAGCTTCAGTTACGATAACTGCCGACTTTAATGCCATCAAGGTGCCAAACCTGTTCACTCCAAATGGAGACGGAATAAACGACACCTTCGAGATCATCGGCCTGAACCAATACCAGTCTAGCGAACTTACAATTGTAAACCGCTGGGGCAATGAGGTATTCCATGCCAAAGGCTATGACAATACCTGGACAGGAGAGGGATTGAACGAAGGAACTTATTTCTACCTGTTACGTGTAAAACGGACTGAAGGAAGTGAAGTTGAGGTATTTAAGGGATATATCACATTGATCAGGGCCTTTAAAAAATAATAAGAAGTTGAGGAGCCGGCGATGCCGGCTCTTAAGATAAGACAATGATGAAAAGAATTATTATATCAATAACCTGCGCACTAGTGCTGGTTGCCGGAACAGTTTCAGCACAACAGGATGCTCAGTACAGTCAGTACATGTTCAATGGGATTTATATAAATCCAGCATATGCCGGCTATAAAGAAGTACTCAATGCGCACACTTTTTACAGAAGCCAGTGGACAGGTATCGACGGTGCGCCCAAAAGCCTTGCATTAGCAGTTGATGCAATTGCCAATAGTGGGAACGTTGGTCTTGCCCTTCAGGTAGCTTCTGACAAACTTGGTGCGCAGAACAACCTCAGTATTTATGGAAACTATGCCTATCGCATCAAAATGAACGATGACGGAAGTTCCAGGCTTTCGCTAGGGCTTGGTGTGGGCATGGTGCAGCTCGGTATCGATGGTGGAATGCTCAACCCAAATAATCCTGAACCCAATCAGCCTATGGGCGTTCAGCGGACGATAGTGCCGGATGCGCGTGCAGGGGTTTATTTTGCTAATAACCGCTTCTATGCCGGGCTATCTGCTGATAATCTGATTGCAAGTTATGTTAATATCGACCGTTATGCTTTTATTCCACAGCCCAAACCGCATTTTTACCTGACGGCCGGAATGTTACTGCCGCTGAACGAATCCTTCCAGCTCAAACCTTCATTTTTGATCAAAGATGACAGAGGAGGCCCCACAAGCCTTGACGTAAATGCATTTCTGATGATCAAGGATGTTTTCTGGGTGGGGGGTGCTTACCGTACCGGAATAAAGCTTTATGATAAAAGCCATCTCCAAAAAGACCTGAACATGCGCAATTCAGCTGTTGCCGCGCTGCAGTTCTTTCCGTCGGAAAAGATACGGATCGGTTATGCATACGACTTTTCAGTCGGACCGCTGCAAGGCTACAGTGGTGGCACACATGAGATATCCATTGGATACTCCTTTATCAAACCGAACATCAGAATGGCCACCCCAAGGGTATTTTAATCACTATTTAGCAAGGAATCATGAACAACAAACACTTACTGGCCTGTTTTGCAGCTACGATAATCACCCTTACGGTTATCCGCCCGGCATCAGCTCAATATATCCTCAAGCAGGCCGACACGGAATATGATTTATTTAATTTTAGCAAGGCGGCAGATTTATATGAGCAGGCCTATCGAAAGAAAGCAGTTCTACGTACGGCAGAACGGTTGGCTTCAGCCTATGGGTACATGAACGATTACAAACAGACGGAAAGCTGGTACGCCATTGCCTCCGCTATGCCCGGAAGCAATGATCAAAACATCCTGAAATATGCCGGTGCCCTACAGCACAACGCAAAATATTCTGAAGCAAAGGCCCAGTTTCAACGTTACATAGACCGCCATAGCGAAGTGACTGAACGGCAGCGTAACTTATGGTTAGGCTCGTGTGATTCTGCACTGAAATGGATGCGCAATCCAAGACCTATTGAGCTTATGAATGTGTCCGTCCTCAACTCTTCTCAGTCTGACTGGGGTGCTGTTCAAAAATCCGGGCAGATTGTTTTTGCATCCGATCGCAATGCTCATTCAGAAACAACAGCGAAAAACAGGCCGTTTTTAAAGTTCGACGGTGCAAAGCGACCCGATAAGGATATTTATGGCTGGACAGGAAACGGATACCTTAAATTATATGCGCAGCATATCGGGCAGGATAGTGTAAAAGTGATACCCATTTCCGGTAGTTCTGAGTATCATATAGGGCCAGCAAGCTTCACAGCAGATGGAAAACTTATTTTCTTTACCATGACCAAGATCCCGGAAAAGACTAAAAGGAGTGGAAAGGAACCAGCTACGGTGAATGTTGAGCTTTACTCCTCACAAAGTGATGGGCAAGGCGGCTGGCAGAAGCCAATTCCTTTTCCGTTTAACAACGTGGCTGAATACTCGCTTAGCGACCCTTACATTTCAGCCGATGGGCAAAGTCTTTATTTCTCCTCAAATATGCCTGGAGGAAAGGGCGGAGCAGATCTTTATGTATGCACTAAAACGCAGTCGGGAGACTGGGGCAGGCCGGTGAATTTAGAGGAAGTGAACACAGCTGGAAACGAGCGAACAATTTCGTTTGATGAGCACAACAATATGTATTTTGCAAGCGACGGATATATTGGAATGGGCGGGCTTGATGTTTTTAAGGTTATTACTCAAGCGGATAAAATAACAAGTATTCAAAACCTGGGATACCCGTTTAATTCTCCGAAGGATGACCTGGCTTATTTTCCGTCAAGCGCCCAATCGCCGGGATACCTTTCCTCTAACCGTGACGGGGGAAAAGGAAGTGATGATATCTATAGTGTATCCATGCAGATTGCTTCAACCTATTTAATAACAGGAAGGGTTTTTGAAAAAGGAACTGGCAAAATTTTGCCGGGGGCGATAGTGACTTTACTTGGTCCAGGTGGCAAACGACTGTCTGTTGAATCAGCTCAGGACGGATCATTTAGTTTTGAGGTTCCACCGGCCAGCTATACAATCAGCGGCGATAAAACGGATTTCCGTAGCGAGGTCAAAACTGTGATGGAACCTTCAGCGCATGAGCAAACTGTTCGCATAGACCTAAATCTTCAGCGTATAAAACTTAACCAGGGCATCCGGATCGAAAACATTTATTATGACTTCGATAAATCAAATATCCGCAAGGATGCTGCTCTGGAATTAGATAAACTTGTGCAGATCATGGAGGAAAATCCAACCATATGGATCGAACTTGGATCACACACTGATAGTAGGGGTAGCGACAGATATAACCAGCAGCTGTCACAGCGCAGAGCAGAATCGGCCGTTGCCTATATTATTTCGCGGGGAATAAACCGTAACCGGATTACCGCCAAGGGATATGGTGAATCTGAACCTGTTAATAACTGCAAAAATGGTGTGGGTTGCTCAGAAGAGCAGCATCAGCTGAACAGAAGAACTGAGTTTAAGATTACTAAATATTAAGGAATGCAACAGGTACTGACTGGTGCAGTTATTGTGCTTTTCGCTGCCATGATTTTACTATATGTGAATTTTTTAAGATCAGAATGGGACAATAAAAAGCGCCGTAGAAAGCGTTGAAGATTTCTTGTCCTCATTCGCAAAATGCCTTCTGAGACATATATAAAAATGGTTACAAAGCTAAATACAAAAACGTAGCTTCTTGAACGTACCCTAATGCTGAATCTACGATTAATGGATAGCTACCTGGTTTTTTAGGTAGCTATCTTTTTTCACTAAAGTTAATACGTCTAATTTTTTCTCTCAAACTCATTTAATTGTTTCATGTTCAAAATCAATTTGAATTTTATGCGAAGGCAGACGTATGTAATCAAAAGAAACATGACAGATCATGATTTTCTCATGCGGATCAGGATAGGGGACCTCCTTGTAGATGAAAGTGGTAAAAAAGGAAGAGTCATCGCTATCGACAGATATAATCGTATCGGGGAAGTTCATTATTATTTTCGGCGAGACAAAGGCGGTACCGTACTGTGTATCATATGATTGGGCTATTTATTAAACTTTCCAAAAGGTAAATCCCATTTTAATAAATACACCATTTAGAAACCGAAGCTGTCAGAAAACTCAACTTCTGTAGAGAGCGGATATTGAAAAAATTGAAATCTGACAAAAAATAAAAACAGCCTCAAGAAATTAATCTCAAGGCTGTTTTGATCAGTAGCGTTAATCCGCGGAAAATCGACCTTGTATGAGCATTGTGAGGCAATAGTGAATTTGGGAAATGTACTGAAAAACAAGATTGAAGGGCATTATAGGGAAAACAAGATTGGAGTTTGCTGTTGAGGGTTGTGAAATACTATTTGACAAAAAGATAGACGCATTGGAGCGCAGACTTGTGCTGGCTTTTTATACCTCGCCTGGTTTTATCGCCGATGGCGAAGTTTACAATGAGGACGGAACCGAGCATATTGAGATGGTTAGACCTTCATTTTCTTAGGTTGTATAATTGTTAACTTTTTAATGCTAACGTTGTGGTTATAAAAGCGAATTTATTGTGATGGAAAAGTGTAGCGCATTGGTTAAATATAAATTATAAACTTTAGTACTTATATTAGCCCATGAGTATTTAAATATCTGTTAATCTACATCAGGTTAAATTTGAATGGCTCGTTTTCGTTATGAAATCGTATAGTAATTTTTCGGATGCCGATCTGATCATCTTGCTCAAACATGATGATGAGTACGCCTACACCGAAATTTTCGAACGGTATAATGAAGTCCTGCTACGCCATGCTTACCGGATATTAACCGATAAAGACGAAATTAATGATGTGGTGCAGGATGTATTTTTAACACTCTGGCAAAAAAGATCAACTATCGAATTTAAAATTTCCTTATTATCCTACCTGAGCGTATCGGTAAGGAACAGGATTTTTGACCTCCTGTCGCATAAAAAAATCATTCTGAAATATGCGGCATCCTTCAATAAGTTTTTGGTTGAAGGTTATAATATTACGGATGATGAAATCAGGGAACGTGAACTTTCCAAGATTATAGAAAAAGAAATCGAGCATCTCCCGGCCAAAATGAAAGAAGTGTTTTTAATGAATAAGAAGGATGGTTTGAGCTATAAGGAAATTGCGGCCAGACTTAACATTACCGATCAAACTGCAAAACAACAGGTTTATAAGGCCCTCAAAATATTAAAGCCAAAGCTGGATTCCTTTATGAGTGCTTTCCCTTTTCTATAATCCAATTTTTTATTTCTTTACCCGATATGACGATTGCGCCTGTTAACCGTCTTGGTATTATAAAAGGAGAAATTCTGTTGTAAACCAAACATATGAATGCGCAACAAATTAACGAACTGTTAAAAAAACGCCGGGCCGGAGAACTGAATGAAACGGAAAATGCCCAGCTGGAAAGCTGGTATATCAGTTTTGCCTCAAACTCAGACCAACAGCCAAGCACTGAAGATTTAAAAGGGAGTAAGGCAGAAATTCAGTCTAAGCTGCCGTTGGTTTATCCGAAATCAAATAGAAAACTTTGGATACCAATATCCATTGCAGCCAGTTTGTTGATTTTAGTTTCACTAGGGATATTTTTGTATACCCAAAAAACTTCCGATAGGGCGCAAAACAGCAATTATGCAAATGATATTCCCGCTGGAAAAAATTCAGCAACGCTCACTTTAGCAGATGGCCGTAAAATTTTCTTATCAGAAAAAACGAGTGGTGAATTTGCCAAACAAGAAGGTGTAAATATTTCAAAAGCCAAGAACGGTAAACTGATTTATACCATCACTGGATCTAAAGCCAAAACAGGTAGCTACAATAGGCTAACAACAAGAAACGGTGAGCAGATTGAGGTTTTGTTGGCGGATGGTACTTCAGTTTGGCTCAACGCGGCGTCTGAGCTTAAATTTCCAACAACATTTGCGGGAGCGAAAAACAGATGGGTAGAACTTACCGGTGAAGGATATTTTGAAGTTTATAAAAATAAAAATATGCCTTTTATTGTACATACCGATAAACAGGAAGTACAGGTTTTGGGTACCCATTTTAACATCAACAGTTATGCTGAAGATGCAGCGGCTAAAACTACTTTGCTGGAAGGAAGTGTAATGATTAACCAAAAAACGATTATCAAGCCTGGCCAACAGGCATCCGGATCGGGCTTAAATATTACCACATCCAATATTGATCCTGAACTTGCGGTAGCCTGGAAAAACAACAAATTTATGTTCGAACAGGAAAATATTCAGGGCATCATGAACCGGATAAAAAGATGGTATAATGTAGAAATTGTTTATTCGGGAGAAGTTTCGAAACAGCTTTATACAGGATCGGTTTCCCGGTTTGCCAATGTTTCCAAAGTGCTGGAGATATTGGAACTGACCGGAAACGTTCACTTTAAAATTGAGGGAAGGAGGATTACCGTAATGAAATAAAACCCAAAGCGGTAATACTAAAAAGCCAGATCCCGATTGGCCTCGGAACCCGGCAAATGCGGTATTACGTCAATAATTTCCTTAGTCACTACTAACCTTAAAACCAAACAAATGTATAAAATTTATACCAAACTAACCGGTATTACGGCCGGCTATATCCATAAATTTCTGCTAATTATGCGCCTAACCACCGTTATATTATTCGCTACATTAATGCATGTTAGCGCTGCAGGTCTCGCACAGAAGATCAGTATTTCGAAGAAAAATGTACCGTTAAAATCTGTTCTTAAAGAACTGAGAAATCAGAGCGGTTATGACTTTGTTTTTACTGAAAATTTGTTGCAAAAGGCACTGCCCGTTAATATAAATGTGAATGGCGTGCAAATTGAAGAAGTGCTTCAATCAATCTTCAACAAGCAGCCGCTTAACTACACCATCCGCGATAAAACGGTAGTAATCAGTGCTAAAGAAACGTCAATGATAGACCGGGTTATCGACTTCTTCAAAGATATAGTGGTTAATGGAACCGTGACCGACGAAAATGGCAAGGCAGTAGCAGGCGTTACCGTTTCCATAAAAGGCACCAACAAAAAAACCACTACAGATGCCGACGGCAAATTTTCCATCACTGCAAATAAACAAGATGATGTACTTGTTTTTACCAGTATCATGACGGATACCGAAGAAATTAACCTTGCCAACCGAACCCAGCTAAACATTAGTCTTAAAACGAAGACAAATCTACTCCAGGAAGTTTCAGTAAATACGGGTTTTCAGACCATTGCAAAACAAAGGATGACCGGAGCTACAGTAACCGTTGGGAGTGAAGAAATTGCCAAAAGATACAATACCAATATTATTAATAGCCTGGAGGGGCGTGTTCCTGGATTGGTTAACTACCGGGGCACAACTACCATCCGTGGCGTGAGTACAATTAACGCCAGTCGTGCGGTTCTTGTTGTTTTAGATGGTTTGCCGATAGAGGGGGCCATCGCGAATGTTAATCCTTACGATGTAGAAAGCGTTACCGTTTTAAAAGATGCGGCTGCTGCGGCTATCTATGGCGCAAGAGCTGCGAACGGGGTAATTGTAATTACCACCAAAAAAGCAAAGGGGGGACGAACCACTATCGATTTTGCCGCTGATGTAACCTTGACCGAAAAACCCAACCTGGGTTATAATATGCTAACGCCTGCGCAACAGGTAGATTTAGAAAACAGCTACTACTCAAATTATTACACCAATATTGCCGGCACGATTGCCAATACTGCTACCGCGATTAACAGAGGCGATCCGATTACACCTGTGCAATATGCGTGGTATCAAAAAGCACAAAACCAGATTACACAAGCTCAGCTTGATAGTAGGTTAAATGATTTTAGGCAGAACGATTTCAGGCAACAGTACACTGATAATGCATTGTTAAATACGGTTTTACAACAATACGATCTTTCTGTTAGAACAGATGGCAACAAATACAACTCAAGTTTAATCTTAAACTATAAAACAACTAACTCCGGGATTATTAATGCTTACAACAGGCAGCTGAATATTTTTTATAAAGGTACCTATCAGTTTAGCAAATGGCTGGATGTAAACTTTGGGGTAAATGGGATTCTGAGTAAAGCCAAAGCAAGTGCGAGTAGTTTTGCTACAAGTGCAAACAATGTATCGCCTTATCTGCAGCTTTTGGATGCAAACGGAAACCGTATGTACTATACTACCGGCGATTACAACATGTACAATGCAAATCCGGCTTCTATGCCAAGATACAGCATGAACGTGAATCATTTAGATGAGCTTGAACAAGATCAAAGATTAACCAAACAAAATTATACCCGGTATTTTGCCAACCTTAATCTGCGTATCCTGCCAGGTTTAACCTTTTCTCCGCAGTTTCAATATGAAAGTTTGATCAATAACAGCTCAAACTATTCTGAACCTGACAGTTATATCATGAGGTATCTTAAAAATGTTTATTACAAAGTACCACAGGGAACTACGCCAGAAACCTATAAAAACCTCTTGCCAGAGAATGGTGGGAAGCTGGCAACAACAAACAGTACAGGTGATTACTGGACTGCCAGGGGGCAATTGAGTTATAGAAAGGCTTTTGGTAAACATGGAATCGACCTTAGCGCCGGAACCGAGTTTCGCCAAACGAGAGATAAAGGAACCAATGGGTTGTTGTTGGGTTACGATGATCAATTGCAATCGCAGTCTACCACAACAGTAAATTATCCTGCTTTGTTCGCTTATAATACATCGCAAACTTTTAAACCGAATTCGAGTACAACGAATCTTTACAATACTTATTTAAACACACCAATCGGATTGATTCCCGAAATTACACACCGCACTAATTCGGGTTATGCAGTGGCGAATTATTCGTACGATAATAAATACGCGGCTTCGGGATCTTATCGTATAGATTATGCCGATGTGTTTGGTTTAGATAAACGGTTCAGGGGGAAACCACTTTATTCTGCCGGGCTGGCCTGGAATATCAGCAATGAAGAATTTATGTCTGCCCAAAAATGGATAGGTTTCTTAAAGCTGAGAACCAGCTATGGCATCACCGGAAATATGAGTCAGGATGTAACCAGTTTTTTAACGGCGAGTTCTACACTTCCACCAAATGCCGCTACAAATGCACCTGTATCTGTAGTTACAAACGCCGCCAATCCAGAATTGAGATGGGAAAAATCGGCAACTTTTAACATTGGGTTAGATTTTGCATTCTTAAATAAAAGATTAACCGGAGCCTTAGATTGGTACAGAAAGAAAAGTACAGATTTATTGTTCACGCAAAGAATAGACCCGTCCGAAGGATTTACGAGCCAGATTATCAACAATGGCGGTTTAGTCAATAACGGAATCGAGTTGAGTTTAGGGTACAGCTGGACGGATCCAACAAAAGTTGATGGTATCCAGTGGAGCAGCAGCCTGGTACTTAGCCACAATAAAAACAAAATTACCTATGTTGATGAAGTATCTGTATTGCCAATTCCGCTGGTTCAGGGCGGTTACAGAGTGGGTTATCCGGTAAATTCCCTTTATTCTTTTCAATATAAAGGACTTAATAACCTTGGCCAGCCACAATGGTTAAAAGCAGATGGTACGTTAAGCACAGTAGCTTTAACCGGAAGTGATATGAGTGCTATTGTTTACTCTGGCGGAACAGATCCGATCAATAACATTGCATTAACAAATGAGGTATATTACAAAGGCTTTAGTCTTAATATTTTGGCAGTATATTTTGGCGGGCAGTATTTGAGAGGTGTTTATCCTGAAATTTATGCCAGTGGTTTAGGGTACAGTGGTGGTCCTTCTTATCTTTTAGACAGCTGGACGCCTGGAAACACCACCACAATTGTTCCTGGTTATGGCCAATACTCACCTGGTACTTATCCAGGAACATCTGTAACGCCATCAAACCATCTTCGTTACTCAGATACTTTTGTTTACTCAGGAGATTTTATCAAAATCAGAAATGTAACATTAGGTTATCAGTTACCTGCAACATTGGCGCACAAACTAGGTTCGAAAGGAGTAGGTTTACGTTTCCAGCTAAACAATCCTAAATCGCTCTGGGTAAATAACGATGTAAATCTCGATCCGGAAACGGGAGGTGCAAGAGCGCTGACCTCTTATGTGTTTGGTCTTAATTTTAATTTATAGAGAAATGAAAATGAATAATAAAATATACGGCAACACGGTAATATTGATTTTTATATTTTTATTATCTGGTTGCAGCAAGTTTACAGAGATTACACCAAAGGGAAGCAATGTGCTTAACCGGGTATCCGATCTGGATTTATTGCTGAATTATAACTTCAGTTTAAATACTGCTGTATCCATCTCCTCCCCAGCTTTTGTAGTAACAGCCGGAGAAGCTTTCAATTGTAATGATGCCGAGGTTTTAGTTGGCGATATTTATCCCTATGTAACCAATGTGGCCACCTTGATCAGCTTAAATGCAAAAGACCTGAATACAGCGCTTACCACCTATAACGAAAGTATCGACAGGAAGAACCTTGCATTGGCTGATGTTAAATACGAAAAAATGTATTTCATTATCAATAATGTGTGTAATGTTGTGATTAAAAACGCGGATGGGGCAAGCGGAGATCGCCTCAAGGCAAACGCACTTAAAGCCGAGGCTTATATACTAAGGGCATACATGCATTATCTTTTGGTAAACATTTATGCAAAAGCCTATAATCCGGCAACAGCTGCTACAGATGGCGGTATTCCATATGTAAAAGAAGATAATTTAGTGTCAGAGCCCAATAAAAAAAGCACAGTTGCAGCGGTTTATGCCAACATTGTTGCCGATATTGATGCTGCATTTGCATTAAACAGTCTTCCAAATGTAGCTGCAAATAACATGAGAGTTGGTCTGGGTTTCGCCTACGGCGTTAGGGCGCAGGTGCTTTTAGCCATGCGTAATTATGCAGGTGCTTTAGCTGCTGCAAATGCCAGCCTGGCCATTAATAGCGCTATAATAGATGATCGCCTTTTTGCACCAGTTGGAACCACTGCTTATGCAAAACCTGCAGTAACCGCGGCAGATAATTTATTTTATGCCGCCAATAAAGGACCATCAACTTTGATTGCGCCAACTTTCGAAACACTAGCTGCCTATGAGCCTGGAAACATCCAGAACGAATATGTAAAACCATACTTTCCAGTTCCGGCGCAAGCTGTTGCCATTACCGGTTTAGCAAATGCCAAACTTTCTTACTCGGCCACAATTTTTGCGGTAAACACAGCTGGTCTTACCACCAGCGATACCTATTTAATTAAAGCTGAATGCCTGGCCAGAACACAGAATGTTCCCGCTGCAATGGATATTATAAATACAATCAGACAGCGACGGATTCATCCAAGCGTTTATGCGCCTCAAACAGCAACTACCGAAGCGCAGGCCATGGCCTTTCTTAAGAAAACCGCGAGGTTTGAATTCTTATATACATTTAAGAATTACTTTAATATCAAACGTTGGAACACCGAAGATGCCTATAAGGAAACCATAACCCGTACTGTAAATGGGGTTACTTATACACTAAAACCAGAGTCTCCGCTGTACATTTTTCCTTTCCCGCAAAGTGCCACAGCTTACAATCCAAACCTGACACAGAATTATTAATACTGTTCTATTCAATTTTTTCCGCCTGAGTTTTAATGCTTCAGGCGGTATAAATATCAAATTTATGAAAGCAAAATATTTTTTCATGCTGATCCCATGTTTTTTCGGATTGCAGAAAAGTTTTAGCCAGCAAAATGAAGGATTGAAATCTTTTACCTTGATCGGCAGAACCAATGATAAAACTTTAGATTCAGTTTCTATTATTTATATCAATGGAGAAGGAAAAATTATCCAGAAAAGTGTTGCGGCATTGGATGGGAATTTCCAGATCAAAGGATTGATCAGTCAGCCTACTTTTTCCAATCTGGTGTTTAAACACAAAGGAGAAGTGATCAGCAAGCGGGATGTGGAACTGAAAAGAAATGCCGCCTATCTTAATCCAGGTGAAATGACAATTGCAAAAGTTCCTGCACCGAATGGTTATTTAGAAATTACTGGTTCGCCCGCACAGCTCGATTGGAAAGTACTTTACGACAAAACAAAGGCCATAAATAAATCTATTGATTCGCTAAATAAATTGGCAGGTTCCGCCTCCCATGGTGCTACCAATGCAGGACAGGATGAGCCAAAGGTAAGCGCATCACTTAAATCGCTTAAAGCGAAAGAAGCTGAAATAAACTATCAATATTTTATTGCCAATCCCGCATCTTATGTAACCGCAGACCGCGTTAAGTACTATACTTCAGCGTTCGGGATGGATTCCATAAAACAGCTATACAATAAATTTAGCCCTGAACTGAAGCAAAGTACCGATGGAAAGAGACTGGCTGCAGAAATTAAAAGCAGAGAAGTTGGTTTGGCCGGAACTATGGCATTTGCCTTCAAGGTAAAAGACAAGGACAATAAAGAGCTCTCGTTACCAGCTATGAAAGGGAAGTATGTTCTACTGGATTTTTGGGCAACATGGTGCGTTCCCTGTAGAGCGAGTATGCCTCAGATGATCAAGCTTTACAATAAATACAAAGACAAAAACTTTGTGATGATAGGCATTGGTGACGATGATAGAAATGTACCAAACTGGTTGGCGGCAATTGATAAAGATGGAACCAATCTCTGGCCACAAACTTTAAGGGGATTAAATGCACAACTATTTGTAAAAGGAATTGATAACCCAAGAGATCTTAGCCAGCAATATGGTGTCCGTGCATTGCCAACCAAAATCCTGATCGATCCGAACGGAAGAATTATTGGCAGGTTTGATGGACAACATAGCACAGATGATGATATGGAAAAAATGTTGGGCCAATTATTAAATCCATAAGAAAATGAAAACGATAACTTATTGTGTACTTTTTCTCTTGATTACGAATCTGGCATTTGCTCAACTAAAAGAAGAAAAGAACGTAGTCATATTTAGAGGTACAGCCGATACCATATATAACGGAAGCACTTTAGTGTTATACAATAAAGCTGTAGCCGCCCATGATTCTGTACAGGTAAATCATGGAAAATTCGAAATCACTGTACCTTACAAGGGACCAACCAGGTACATGTTTTACAGTAAATTCGAACTGAAAAAGAAAGGCGGTTATTCGCCCTACGGAATATTAATTTCCGAACCGGGTATTATCCAGATAAACGCAAACATGGAAACCTTGAGCAATTCAGTTGTAAAAAATGCGCCTGAGAACGAACGCTATATGGCCTTTACAAAAGAAGGAAATGCAGGTAGACAAGGAATAAACGATAAACTTATAGCCAAATTTGGGCCGGATGTTTTGAAGAACCTGAACCAAAAAAATCCTCAATACGATGAAATAATCAGATCCTATAAGGAGCTAAATGATGAAAATAATAAACTAGAAGTAGAGCGGCTCAAAACCTTTATAAAACTGCATAATAATTCTTTTGCATCTGTTTATTTGCTCAATAATTTAGCGGGCAATATTTCCATTGTAAACGCACAGGCGCTTTATAATTTACTTGGTCAAAAGTATAAAGAAACCAGTTATGGCAAAAACATTGCAAGCACTATAGAAGCGATGAAAATAACGGCTGTTGGTAAAATTGCACCAGATTTCGAACAGGCCGATACCGCCGGAAAAATGATTAAACTTTCATCGCTTAGAGGGCAATACGTACTTCTTGATTTCTGGGCAAGCTGGTGCATTCCTTGTAGAGAAGAAAATCCTAATGTGGTAAAAGCCTACAATAAATTTCATGATAAAGGATTTACAGTCTTAGGTGTTTCTCTTGATCAACCAGGAAAAAGAGAGGCGTGGCTGAGTGCAATCAAACAGGATGGCTTAATATGGACCAATGTTTCCGATCTCAAATTCTGGAACAATGAAGTTGTTAAATTATATGGGGTTCAAGCTGTTCCTCAAAACTTTTTACTCGATAAGGAAGGAAAGATAATCGCCATAAACGTAAAAGGTGAAGAACTTAATGCCAAATTAACGGAGATTTTTGAGCATTAAACTCACTTGAAAGCCTCGTAACCGAACTGGTAATAATCTCATTATCAGTAATTATAATGTTTTTTCGTTTTTTAAACGCGTTAAAATAAATACCTGAAAAGCTAAAAGTCTTGAAATTGAGCCCCTTTCAAAGAAAGAGTTCGAACTTCAAGGCTTTTTGCCGTCTTGGTAGAGTCAATCCACGGAAGTTTGACCTTGTTTGAGCACTGTGAAACTGTGGTAAATTTCGAAAAAGTAGTGAAGAACAAAATTGAAGGACGGTATAGAAGGAAGAAGGATTTTAAAAAAAAGAAATACAAGTTATCAGTGTAATTCGCTAATTAGAAAATAGTTATGTTTTCTTAGTTATAAATAAATTGGCTAAATTACAAATCAACCGGAGCTACTGTTCTAAATCTAAAATTTAACCTTTTGTGAAACTTACCGAATTGCCAGATTGTCACCGAATTACACCTTTAGATGAAAGCATTCATATCCTTAATGTTATAAACAATAATATTATAAGGTATCATCGGGCATTATGTAGCTTACCTGACTATCATGTCGATCCAAATATTGTCATTACCATAAATACGATGAGTTTTGAAAATGGCTGTATATTGGTGACTAGTTATTTTGATGAGTATCATGGTCACTTTACAAGACTTTTAAATGAGCAACAGAAAAAATATATAAATCCTTACTTTAAGCGCATTAAAAGTGTACTAAATCTTTTTCCCGACATTAAAGCGTTCAGAAATCAAGTAGTGGCGCATAATTTAAGAGTTAAAAACCAAAGTGTACCCACCAATAAAAGTCTTAACAGTTTCATAGTGCCGCAAACAATTATTGAATTCAGCTTGGTTATTGAATGCATAAAATACATTACCACGATAATCAATAGAATGTTTCCATTAGCGATGGAAAAGGTTGTAATGCATATATCTGATATGGCCAAGAGATCAAGTGTCGTTATGAAACCACCGCTAACACCTGCAGATGCAGAGACAATTCTAGTGGAACTTATTCGTGACTTAGACAAAATAACGAACAATCAGCGTATTCAGGATGAACAATAAATGCATATTTTCAATATAATTGGGGATCTCGCTAAAAGTGGTGCCCCAGCTTTTTACCATCCCTGCTTTTCTGGAAATAAAAACCGCATAAAATGAGCCGATCGGTCACTTTCAAGCGAAATCTAGTGAAGAATATAGGTTAAAGAAATGCAAGAGATTCACTGATCAGCAACTCTGGCGCTTCTTCAGGGATCCAGTGTCCACAATCTTCAAAGACAATTCCTTTGACATTGTTGGCTACTTCCTTCATTGTATTTTAACACGCTCCATTGACATATTTATATAATATTCGTAACGTTGATAAATGAAAACCAGATACTATTTAACCATCTTTCTTTTTTACCTGATTTTTTACAGTAACAACAGCTTCTCACAGTCTCATGGCCTTGGTTTTTTCAGTCATGAAGTGGTACAAGACCATAGAACAAGTCTGGATCTAAGTCCTGGCAGTGCACTTTCCTTTGATAAAAACTTCAGTCTTGCTTTCGATCTCAATTTTTTTCCGGGCAGGGATGATTATTTCGGGTACATCTTCCGCATCGTGGTAAATGATACGCAAAATGTCGATTTGATTTACGACTATATTTTTGAAGAGAAAGATCATTTTAAACTTGTGTCGGGCAGTAATTTTTCAAAGATCGCATTTAACATAAAACCCAGTTTGTTGTTCGGTACATGGAACAGGATCAAGCTCGATTTTGATTTTGCCGGGCAGAAAATTACCTTGACATCCGGTGCCTACAGTGGTAGTACTCCTTTTAAGATTAAAGCCGGTGATCGTTTGAAGATTCTTTTTGGAGCAAACCGTGACGAAAAATTTAAAACTTCTGACAACCCACCAATGAAGATCCGTAATATCGAAATTAATCAGGGTGGTAAAGTTGTGTCGCACTGGCCATTGGATCAGTATGATGGAACCGTTGTAAACGACAGGATTAATGGGGAGGATGCCTTGGCAACAAGGCCGTTATGGATTAAAAAAATGCATTATGAATGGCAACGGATTGGGAGCTTTACGGTTAAAGGACCCGCCAGTGTTGCCTTTAATCCTAAAAAAGAGGTGGTTTATATTGTAGAAAACGATTCGTTGAAGAGTTTTTCTGTCGTGGATTCGAAAATTAAAGCTGTTGCGTACAAAAATAACTTAACCCTGCTAAGAGGCAACCATTCCCTGTTTGACGACGATAACGGGCGCTTGTTCAATTTTTATATAGACCAGAAAATTGTTTCTGTTTTTGATACCTTAAAAAGTACATGGTCGAAAAACTACACTAAAACACCAATTACAGATTTCTGGCAGTTTAACAAGTTTTACTCCAAAACTGATTCATCACTTTATATTTTTGGTGGCTATGGTCATTTTATCTATAAAAACCAGGTTCAGCGCTACCATTTCCCTTCTGGAAAATGGAAAGAAGAGCAATTTACAGGAGATGTTTACACCCCCAGATATCTGGCAGCGCTTGGTAAAAGTGGTAACGGAGCATATATCATAGGCGGATATGGCAGTACTACAGGTAAACAGATGCTTAGTCCAACAAATATTTATGATCTGTTATATTTTGATGTAGCTGAGAAAACCATCAAAAAGATTTATGATTTCAAGGTTAACGGAGAGGACTTCGTGTTTGCAAATTCGATGATCATTAATGAGAAAGATCAGACTTTTTATGGTTTGGTATTTCCGCGGCACAAATATAACGCGCGGTTACAACTCATTTCCGGTTCTCTTAAAAAACCAGGTTACAAATTTATGGGAAGCAAGATCCCTTTCCAGTTCCATGATATAAATTCTTATGCTGATCTCTATTATAGCCCGGCATCAAAAAAAATTATTGCGGTAACAACATTTAGAGACAGTATTGATGTAACGCATGTTAACGTTTATTCACTTAACGCACTTCCTTTAGATTCTCCGGATAAATTATTTGCCCGCCACCCATATTTTTGGTATTGGCTTGCAGCCGGTTTTCTACTCTGTCTTTCTTTTTTAATTTTCTTTTTCCGGGTTAGAAAGCCGATTGCAATACCTGTTTCTGCAGATGAACAGATAAAAGCTGAACAGAAGTTGCCGCAAACCAATGCCACAACCGGTAAACCAGAGTCTCTCCCGCAAAGCGCAGTGTTTCTTTTTGGCGACTTGCAGGTATTCGATGACCACGGGAACGAAATTACCAAACAGTTTACGCCCTTAATTAAAGAGCTTTTTCTAGTTATACTTCTCTATACCATCAGATGGGAGAGGGGAATCAGCTCAGAAAGACTTAAAGAACTATTGTGGTTTGATAAAACTAACGAGAGTGCCCAAAATAACCGTTCAGTAAATATTGCAAAGCTGAAGGTCATCCTCGAAAAGATGAATAATTGCAAGGTTTCAAAAGAAACAGGCTATTGGCGGATCAAATTTGATCCTACTGAAACCTATGTCGATTACCAGCAATATGTGGATATCATAAAAGACAAGGCCCGGCTTGATAAGACCAAAATTATACAACTTGCCCAGATTATAAAGAGAGGCTCTTTCCTTCCTGCCGTTGGTTATGAATGGATCGATAGTTTTAAGGCAGAAATATCAAATGAAATCATAGATACTTATCTGCATTACGCTGGCACCATAACCATTGCAAGTGATCCGGAACTGTTGATTGAAATTGCCAACTACATCTTCTATTTTGATTCGGTGAATGAAGAGGCGATGGTTATTAAGTGCAAAGCACTTGTACATATGGGTAAACATTCACAAGCCAAAAATGCTTTCGAAAATTTCTGCAAAGAGTACCGCCTGCTTTATGGTGAAGATTTTGATAAAAATTTCTCGAAGGTTCTCAGTGCCAATGTTGAAGATATAAATTAATGTCATTCCACCAATAGCTGATTAAAAGATGAGGCAAAAGATAAATACGCTGGCGGGAAACAATAATTGAAATCAAATTTGCATTCAAGAATTGTATTAAGAAAAAATTAAGGTTTTCTTATCTGTAAGATTCGATTTTCGTACTTGGTTTTTAACTAAATATCGAATCGACTATGAGTACCTTATATTCCCGTTGCCGCGACCCCAGCCGTTACCGGCTCGCTATCCATTTGCGGCATTACTCTAAGAGTTGAAAGATATACCTTATCCGGTTATCTGACCAGGCAACAGCCACCTAAAGTTGATGTGTAAAGATTGGTACGTTTTCAAAAGCGCGTTGCTGAATGAATATGACCTTTTTAAAAAAATAATCATGCAAGAAATTAAAAAAAAGAAGCTTTTTACTGCCAGCTGTCTCGCACTTCTGGTAACCGCCCTCTCTTTTGGGATCAGGGCCGGGATAATGGGCCAGCTGGCCGTTGAATATAAATTTAATGCCTCACAACTGGGCAGTATTACTGCCACAGCATTTTGGGGTTTTCCCCTTGCAATCATTATCGGGGGCTTTATTGTTGATGTGGTTGGGATGAAAAGGTTATTAATTACCGCATTTATTTTTCATTTAGCGGGAATAGGCCTTACAGTATTTGCCGTCGGCTATTGGTCACTCTTTTTTTCAACATTGCTGATAGGGATCGCCAATGGAACGGTGGAGGCGTCATGTAATCCACTTGTCGCTTCCCTTTACACCGATAATAAAACAACTAAGCTAAACCATTTTCACCTTTGGTTTCCCGGCGGTATAGTAATCGGCACTTTACTGGCTGCTGCCTTTCAGTATCTGGGATTAAACTGGCAGTTTCAGGTTGGTATGATGGTTTTGCCGACATTGCTTTATGGTTATCTGTTTTTAAAGCTGGATTTTCCTAAAACGGAACGGGTAAGTTCTGGCTTCAGTACCCTTGATATGTACCGGGCAGTAGCTTCTCCGCTTTTTATTTTTATGTTTATCTGCATGTTTGGTACGGCAATTACCGAGCTTTTTACCGGTCAGTGGATAGGGATGCTGTTAAAGAATATTACAGAAAATCCGATTTTACTGCTTACGCTAACTACCGGCATCATGGTGATTGGAAGGGCATTTGCAGGGCCGATAGTTAAACGTTTTTCCCCACAGGGTGTACTTTTAATTTCATCTGTAATTGCAGCACTTGGTCTTTACATGCTGAGTAGCTTTACGGGCACTTCACTGTTTCTGGCAGCGGTTGTGTTCGGCCTTGGTGTTTGTTATTTCTGGCCTACCATGATCGGTTTCGTAGCTGAAAATATCCCGCGTTCGGGAGCCCTGGGTCTAAACTTAATGGGAGGTGCGGGAATGTTTGCAGTTTCTGTTTACACCATGTTTATGGGCGGATTTTATGACAGGCTGATATTGAATCACCTGCCTTCAGGTATTGATCTTGACGTCTACCTCAATGTTCCTGAGGGCTCAGAGGATTGGCGGCGACTTGCAGAGGCTAAAAATCTGGCAGGTCCTGAAATTTTACAGACAACACTGATCATTCCCTTACTGTTGATTTTGGCTTTCAGTGGCCTGTTTCTCTCCATCAGGTCAAAAAAGATCAGGGAACTGCAGCAGTCACAAATTCATGCCTAACAGCTGGCAGGCAAAGAAGCAAAATACATGCGTGCTTAAGCATACCTATTCAAAAATACAATGGCCGGTACAAAATCCTGTACCGGCCATGTTGATGCCTTTTAATTGTTAGGATTCTAACGAATCTGAATCAGAGCCTGTTGGGTTTTACTGCAGAATAGCTTCCGGTATTGTGAAACCAATTGGCCGCCTGGCCTGTAAGCCATAGGTAATAATCTGATGGCAAGTTGTTTTCGATGCCAGTGAACTTTCCTGAACCGTTTAACGGAACTTCATTTTCTCTCAGTGATTTAAATATCGCAGTGCCTTCATCAATTTCGTCAAACATGGCTACATATAGTGATTTTGCACCTGATATCTTTGCTCCCGCAACCTGTTTCCACAAAAAATTTCCTTGTTCGCGCGGTATCGAATTATAAACGGAGGGGTCTTTTTTAAGATTTCCCCAGGTAAATCCCGGAAATACCAACGGAACATAAGTAATGTTATTATTGGCACACCATTGGATATCTCCTGCCAGAACCGTTCCTGCTGTTTGGTTATAATTTTCTGAACCATATCTTCCAACCGCCCAAGGCATAATGATATCGGCCTGTTTAATTAGGGTATGTAGAAGCATAGAATTCTCTGTGTCATTGTTAAGTGTTCTCCAATAATAAGGCACGCCCAACATAATCGATACCTTCTTTTCTGGCCCCTTTAACCTGGATACAGTCTGCTGAACATCAGCAATGGTGTATTTCCGATTGTCGTTGAATCCGGTTCCCCAAATCGTTAATAACGGTTTTTTATTGTGCCTGATGTAAGTTGGATTAGCCAGGTTATCAAAAAGCTTAAACTCCACCTGAATTTCAGCCCAGTCCTTCTCTAGTGCTGCCATATCTTGCGAGGTACAGCCACTAAGATCGTACATCACACCTATAGCTCTGCTGTACTTTTTAGCTGCCTTAAGTGCATTTGCCAGCACTTTGTTAAAATGACGCCTACCCGCCGGATTGGAATCCTTTATCTCTACAACAAAACGTTGCATAAATACGCCGTCAATTCCATAATCCTTCATCCATTTAAAATGAAGGTCAACACTTTCTTCGTCGTAAGGACTGTAGAGATAAGCTGCATCCCCATTGGCGAAGTTAAAAGGACTGCTGTATTTTTTACTGTATTCAGTCATATCCGGCCAAAAATCTACTGCCGCACAACCCGGCTGAAAGCCACAGTCGTTTTGGTAGTGGTACCAGCCGCGGTTTGAATCATCACCCTGTGCAGCAAACCATCCCTGATAACCTGCCATTACGAGGTTATTATAAGAAGTGTACAAACAACCGGTCTCATCATAAACCACTTCTTTTACCGGAGGCTGCGGTGGGTTGGGATCTCCGACACCATCGGCGATAGTGTTATTTTTTGAGCATGAAAAGCCCATCAATACCCAAATAACTATAAAGGCACTTATTTTTTTCGTTTTCATAAGTTTAGTTTTTAAGGTGCCAGCCGGTCCTAACCAGCCAGCAACCAGGTGGTTATATAGAAATGCGTACGGCAGGGGCATAGTTTAATTTAGCTTCGCTTGCATCAATAAGTGCACCGATCCGGAAATAATACTGATTTCCTGGCTTGAGCACTGAACTGTTTGATGGGAGGTCTATCTCCAGTGTGTAAACGTGGTTAGCATCCGTAACTGCATTCAGTTCCCGTTCCGCGGCAGCCTGCCTCATGGGCTCGCCAACGCGAGAATCCACATGGGCATACAAACCGATCTTTTTTACGTTGCTGATGATATTCTGCTGAAGTTTAAAAGTAGCTATTACCTTGTTTCCGGTTTTTGTAATATTGGCCTCTCTGATGCGGATGTAAGGAACAACCTTAAAATCGAGGGTTGAGCCCGGGCTTATCTTAAACTCCTGTGGTTCAACATTGATAAAGTTGCCTCTTACAGGCTGTATAGTATAGGTATTTGCAAAAAGCATGCTGTTTTCATAGGTGCCATCGGTTTTAACCACCAGGAACTGCGATGATACCGGATCATAACCGTGCTCTTTCAGTTCAATCTGGGTACCGCGTATAATATCTTGCTGAACCAGTTCATTGGTCTGTGCATCAATAAATTTCCCCGATAAACCTGCCGCAGGCTGCTCAAGGTTGTCAAGTTTGCAAGCTGAAAATGCGAGCATCCCCGATAAAATATAGATATAGGTCTTTTTCATAATTTTCTAATACTGTGGGTTCTGAACTAAACCATTTGTGCCAATCCCGGGGATATACCTGTAGTATGTTTTTGGTTCAAATGTTCTCGGGTTTGTATTGGGAACTACAACCCGCACAAAGATGTACTTTGTTGCAGGCAATGCGCGAAGGTCCTGGAGTGGTAAGAGGGTATGCATACTTCTGTTATTAAATTCAGTATGGAATTCTCTTCTTCTGATCAGGTCCCAGAAGCGTTTGTTCTCAAAAGAAAGTTCAACGCGTCTTTCCCGCTGTACATTTTCTACTGTAAGGGGTTCGTTAGTGGTGTGGGCTGCACGTTTTCGGATGTCGTTAAGCACCTTTGCGGCAAGCACCGCATCGCCACTGCCACTTTCAACTACTGCTTCCGCATAATTCAACAGTACCTCTGCGTATCTGAACTCCATAAAATCGGTGGTGCTCTGGTTCCATCCCGATACTACCGGCTTCTGTTGGTTCAGGAATTTTTTAAATGAAAAACCTGTTCTTGTATTGTTTCCCCCGTACGTATCAAATCCCGAATATTGCGTAACACTGGCAGCGCCATAAGTATGGAAAGTATTGTTTCCAATTGTAATCTGGTCTTTCACCCTGATTACTGCCTCTCCGTTCGGCTTAACATAGCCTGCCTGGATAATAATCTGGTTGTTTTTCCATAATGTGCCCGGTAAAACTGCTGTTCCCCATAGTCTGGCGTCCTTGTTTGCAAAAATTGCATTTGGACTGTCATACCTGATATAGTTTTTTGTTGCGCTATATCCGTTGTAATCTCCAACCACCCCGTCTGATGTGGTTACCACTGGTGAACTTTTTCCTGGAGAATCATAATTCTCATAGGTATCAACCAAATCCAATGTCGGATTCATTCTTCCCGGGTGTGGCCATCCGTTTGCCAGTTGGGCAGGTTGGTACCAAATATCATAATTGTGGCCAAGGCTAGTTCCAGGAAGGGCATATCCTTTTACAAAAATTGCTTCTTCTGGTGCCGAATTGGGATTCTCGAACATTAATCTGTAGTTTTCTGCCGCCTCTGCAGGGTTTGCAGGATTTGGCCTGTAAAGGCTGTACTGACCTGAGGCAATGATTGCCTGGGATGCCTTCATACAGGCGTCATAATATCCTGCTGCCGCGGCCGCATCAAGGCCGACCAGTTTTTTGGTAACTGCGTCACCCGTTAGTGGTGCTTTGCTGCCGAACTTTGCCAATGATGCAGCATGTAGTGCTGCGCGCGATTTCAGCGCATACGCGGTAAATTTGTTTGCCCTTCTTCCTTTTTCGGTTCCCAGGTTTTCGATCGCAACATCACATTCCTGTAAAACGAAATCCCAGGTTTCTTTTTCTGTACTGCGGGGCACTTTCAATGATTCAGGTGAGCCATATGGCTGCGATCCCTTGATCAGCGGAACACCTCCATAACGTTTGGCAAGAGAAAAGTAAGAATAAGCCCTTATAAATGCGCTTTCACCGATCAATGCTTTCTTTTCCGCTTCGTTAATAGCCAGGGTTGGAATTACATCGATCATTAGGTTTACTTCCCTGATTAGTTTATATCCTTGTTCCCACCACTTAAAATCATCGTTTCCGATAAAATCACCAAATTCGGTATGCATGGCCTCATCAGTAACCATGGCCGGTGCAAAACCTCCATTGTTCGGATCCCCGCCATTGAAATTAACTCCCTGCCTGAAGAAAGTAAAGTCTTCAATCGGTAGTTGGTAGTATAAGTTTGCCATGTACACCTTTACGCCCTCCGGATCGCTGAATAGCTGTTCAGGCTGCAATTTGTCTGTGGGTTTAAGATCAAGTACCTTCTGGCAGGATGAAAGCAGAAAAGGCAGCAGGGCCATTAGTATAAATATTTTTTGATTTTTCATGATCGTATCTTTTAAAAATTAAGATTTACACCGAAGTTGTAAGTTTTTGATAGGGGATAGTTTAACCCTGCACTAAACAATCCTTCCGCTCTTTCCGGATCAAATGCTTTAACAAAAGGATCGGTTATGGTGAGCAGGTTGAAAGCACTGGCGTAAACCCTGAGTTTTTTTATTCCGGCTTTTGCAAAAAATAATGGGCGGAAGGTGTAGCCCAATTCCACACTTTTCAGTCGTACATACGATGCATCTCTTCTCCATACCGAACTTTCGGTGTAAATTCTTCCCACATCACCATTAAACCTGGAGGCAGGGTATTTTCCAGGAATCCAGGCGCTGTTGATATCGTAAGGATCAGAAAGCCTCCAGCGATCGAAAAAGTATGCCGGTGTATTTCCTCTAAAGGCCAGTATCTCACCATATACTTCGTTAAATCTTACTGTATACCTGCCCGAACCCTGTAGGAGCACATTAAAGTCGAATCCCTTAAAAGATCCGTTCAGGGTTAAACCGTAAAACAATTTAGGTGTTGATCCGTCAAACAGCGGAAGCATGTCGCGGTCATCGATAACCCCGTCATTATTGATATCCTGAAATTTATAATCTCCTGGAAGTTCGCGGATATTGGCTTGATCACCATTCTGGAGGGCATGTTGTAAAATTTCCTCTTTATTCTGGAACTGACCGGCGTAAGTGTAGCCCCAACTGATGTCCCTGTATCTGTAAGCCCTCTGGTTACGCCATTGGTCGTAACTGTTTGTAAACGGAGAACCCTCTACATACAGATCCATTTGTCTGGAATAATTGAAATTTCCGGAAATGTTATAACGAAATTCTCCTATGGAACTATTGTGTGTAAGTGAAAATTCTATACCACGTACCCTGTCACTGTTAAGGTTCTCAAATGGGATTGTAGCCCCGAAAGTGTTGGGAAGTGATACGTTCCTGGTGGCAGCGATTCCTTTGGTATCTCTTTGGTATACATCAAATTCGAAGACAAGTTTGTTTTTCCAAAGCCCTAGTTCCAATCCGAAGTCAACAAATTCCGATTTGGTCCAGCTCAGGTTTTCATTCACTATAGGAGGGGCAGCAATTCCGGTGGTTAGGATGTCATTCTGGAACTCATAATTGCCTCCTCCTGTGGTGCCGAAACCTGGTACATACTGGAAAGGGGCTACTGAGTTCGCAGCGCCTGCGGTGCCATAAGAGGCCTTAAGTTTTAAGTTGCTGATCACGGGCAGGTTGTTCTTTATGAAATTCTCCTCCGATACCCTCCATGCCGCACTTACCCCAGGGAAAAATCCCCATTTGTTCTTGTAAGCATAATTCCCGTCCTGACGGAAAACGAAATCGATCAGATATTTCCCGGCATAATCATAGTTGAACCTGCCTACGTATCCAAGATAGGCACTTTGGCCTTCGAGGCCTGCGGCCTCCGGAGTTCTCAGGCCTGCATAGTTGAGCTGATCAGTAGTATAAAAATCGTAATACCTTCTCGCCAGGGTATTCCGGCTCCATCCCTGTTGCTGCTCCACAACAAGTGTTCCGCCTACATTGTGTTTTTTTGCAAATAACCTGCTGTAGGTAACCTGGCCTTGTAGCGTGAGATTGTTGTTGTTGTCGATAACATTGGAAATATTACCTGTACCCACACGTTGCGGCTGCTTTACATAATTCCCATTGGCAAAAGTATAGAGATTATAGGGCTTTGAAAGATCTTTATTAGAATAACTGTTCATATCATAAGATGCCGCTGCCCGGATTTTTAACCCTTCAACACCGGGCACAGTGTAGTTTAATGCAACGGTTGATTGCACATTCCTGTTAACATTTTCGCTATAACCGGTGATATCCCGGTCTGCCAGCACCACTGGGTTTTGGTTAGATGGCGTAACAATCGAAGGGTAAGCTGTATTTCCGTTAACATAAGGCCGCTCGGTGGGTAGCGTTACGCGGGTACCCTTAAAAATGTTGAAGAAATTTTCTCCGGGCGTAAATCTGTTGTCATATCTGCCTGCAATAAATACTTCGGCCTTTAAGTTTTTTGTTAATTGCGTGGTGAGGTTAGACCTCATGTTATATTTATAATATCCCATGTCGCCGGTTTTTAGCAAACCGCCTTCCCGCTGGTAACCCAAACTAACAAAATACTGCGTTTTATCTCCACCACCAGCTGCCGACACATTGTGTTGTTGCTGTATTGCCGATTTTCTCATTACCTCGCTATACCAGTCGGTACTTTCATAGCCAGGTGCCCCGGTTATATATTTATTAAGTTCTTCTCTAGGGATAAAAGGCGAGCCAGTGCCCAAAAAGGCCGCATCGTTACGCATCTGGATCCATTCTGCTGCATTTGCCATCCGGGGAACATCTGTTGGACTCGAAAAGCCGACAAAGCCATTATAGTTGAATGCAGCATCGCCTTTGGCACCTTTTTTTGTCGTTACCAGCACCACTCCGTTTGAAGCACGCAACCCATAAATGGCCGCAGAGCCATCTTTAAGAAAAGAAATGCTTTCTATATCGTCGGGATTAATCCGCTGGAATTCACCGGCACCTTCACGGGCCACCCCATCGATAACATACAATGGGCTTCCTCCATAACCACGAATATTTATAGAATTGTCAAATGTTCCCGGCTCTCCTCCGTTCTGTCTGATCTGAAGACCGGCAACCTTGCCCTGGATTTTCTGAGCCAGACTGATAGCAGTGGTCGTTTGGATATCCCTGGCTGTTATATTACCAACTGATCCGGTAAGCGTTTCTTTTTTCTGCGATCCGTATCCGATCACAACCACCTCATCAAGGTCTGATTGGCTGGCAGAAAGTGTAACATTTATAAGTGTTCTGCCCTCAATTTTTTCGGTATGGGCCGTCATTCCCACAAAAGTGTAGCTAAGTTCGGTACTATTGGCGGGAACTGTAATCTGATATGCGCCCTGGGCATCTGTACTGACCGAGATTTTACCAGTCGGCGAGTTTGCTGTAACAACAACGCCGGGCAGAATTTTCCGGTCGGAGGCATCAGTTACTTTTCCACGGATAATAATGGTTTGCTGGGCGAGCAACCCGAGTGGGAAAAGAAAAAATAGCAATAATAGGTATTTGGATTTTTTCATACTGTTTCTGATTGATTTATATTTGGTTTTTTACCTTTTCATGGTAGGCGTGCAGTTACTGCTAGTGCGCTTAAGGTGGATGCGTGCTATGGAACATAATATATCAGGTTAGGTAATTCCACAGGCCGGGCATCTGCAAAAATGCGGCGTCCTGTTTCATCTATGCAATTAAAGGCTGTCCGACCTAACAAAACATTAACAAAACCTTAATAAAAGAACTTAATTTATTTAATCAGTGTTCCTTCAGCAATGGATTTGATTTTCCAACGATATGCTATACCAGAAGAGGGTTTTTAACTGCTGATTATCAAGCTGTAGGTATACGTCTTTTTTTAAGCTTTCAAAGCTAATTAAGGTGAATCTTGATCAGGATTCATCCAGGTGTTGATGCTTTTACTTGCAGCGTATCTTCGCTTAGACTTTAAAGTTCTGGGATATACTATATCCTGCCAGTAGATTAATGTTTTATTGCAAGCGGCAAGTTGCCCGAAAATAATGAAGTGGGCGAGATAGATTTTATTGGTTTTTTTTCCAGAACAACAGGTTTTAATGTTTTTTTAAGGATTTATTAATTAGGTCGAGATACTTTTGATCTCAATACTAACCAAATAGACTTCATCAAATCATCAATTGAAAGCTGATACGAGAATGTTTCTTTAACGATAAATCCTATGATCACTAACATACCTGTTCCGATGAAAAGAAAAATATCGATTAAAGATATTGCCAGTCAGCTCAATATTTCTACGACTACCGTTTCGTTTGTGATAAATGGGAAATCTGAAGAGAAGCACATTAGTAAGGAAGTGGCTGCAAAGGTAAATAACCTGGTTGCTCAACTCGGATTCCGTCCAAATTCTTTTGCCAAGGGGCTCAGGACCGGCAAGTCATACACGATCGGGTTTCTTGTGGATAGCATTTCTGATCCTTTCTTTTTCGGTATTGCTGGTTTCCTTGAGCAAATGGCTGCCTCAAAAGGTTATAAAATACTTTTCAGCAGTATAGGGAAGGAAAAAAATAAATTCGCTGAACTTTTAGAAGTTTTTACCGAGAGGCGTGTTGATGGCTATATTATTGCAGCACCGGAAGGTATTGAACAGGAAATAAAAACGCTTATCAAAACAGGTACACCCGTTGTACTGTTCGATCGATATCTGCCGGATGTTTCAGCAGACTATGTTCTTGTTGATAATTTCGCCAGCACTTTCAAGGCAACTAAACACCTGATCGATAATGGTTATCGACGATGTGCATTTATAACCGTAAAAACGGATCAGCAGCAAATGGTTGACCGGCTGAGTGGTTACCGTCAGGCTATTTTAGAAAACGGAGGTCGGGAGGCCATTCTGAAAATCAACTACAGTTTACCTGGGGCTACAATTGCTGAAATTCAAAGCTTTATAGATTCAGAAAGTCCGGAAGCAATCATATTTGGAGCCAACTACATAACAATGGAAGGTATACGCTCACTAAAGACCTTTTCTGGAAAGAGCAGAGATGATATCGCACTGGTATCCTTTGATGATTTTGAACTCTTAGAATATATATCGCCATCAGTAACTGCTATCGAGCAGCCACTGGAGAAAATAGCACAAAACATCATGACGATACTCTTGTCAAAGCTGTCGGGGAAAAATAACCACGATGCATTCTTTACTATGAACATACCATGCAAACTAAACGAGCGGAACTCAAGTGTTCCAAGATTTAAAACAGTTAAACTGTAGTACTCGGGCAATATAAGTTTTGGATTTTATGATATCAGGATGTCAGACGATTTCATCAGAACTTTCCGGGTGGGACGAGCAGGTACGCGATAAAAGATACAATAGAGCGAAATGAAAAGAAACAAAAAAAATTTAATCTGTATGCTATTACTATCGGGTATGGTATACAATTGTAAAATCACTCAAAATTCTGTTAAACGTGATTCGGACGGAAAAATTATGGTAAATACAAATCCGTCGCCAGCATACCTGGATCCTAAAGAAAGCATGAAAACCATCCATCTCCAAAAGGGATACCATCTTGAACTCGTTGCCAGTGAGCCAATGATCCATGAGCCTGTAGCGATTGTTTGGGACGGAAACGGAAGAATGTTTGTAGCAGAAATGAACACCTACATGCAGGATATAGACGGGAATGGTGAAATGAATGCCGTATGTTCGGTAAAAAGGCTTGAAGATACCAATGGCGATGGTAAAATGGATAAATCTATAGTGTTTATCAATAAGCTCGTGCTGCCCCGGATGATTCTGACCCTTGATGACCGTTTATTAGTGAACGAAACCAACTCCAATAATATTTACAGTTATCGCGACACCAATGGAGATGGGGCAGCAGATGAGAAAAAATTGGTTTTTAATAACGACGCCATTAATACCGGCAACCTTGAGCACCAAAAAAGTGGTCTGATCTGGAACATAGACAATAAAATCTACGTTACCGTTGAGAATGCGCGTTATAGTTATGATGATGGGCAAATTAAACGTGAGTTTTTAGCTGAAGGGCCGGGAGGGCAGTGGGGGCTTACCGCTGATGATTACGGACGGTTATTTTTCTCTGCTGCAGGTTCTGAAACACCTGCTTTGGGTTTTCAACAGAACCCAGCCTACGGAAGGCTCGATTTTAAAGACCAGTATGACGATGATTTTCAGTCAGTTTGGCCGATCATTGCTACGCCGGATGTACAGGGCGGTGTAAGTCGCTTGCGGCCTGATAGTACACTTAACCATTTCACAGGCTGCACCGGCCAGTCCATATTTAGGGGTACCGCGCTGCCGCATGATGTTAGGGGAGACCTTTTTATCTGCGAACCGGTAGGACGCCTGATCCGCAGGGCTAAAGTAACCAATACTGATGGGAAAATAACCCTCACAAATGCTTATCAGAAAGAAGAATTTATCACCTCAACGGATATGAACTTCCGCCCGGTAAACAGCGTAACCGGCCCTGATGGAAGTCTATACATTGTAGATATGTACAGAGGTATTATCCAGGAAGGAAACTGGACTCAGCCGGGAAGCTTTTTAAGGGATAAAATTGTTTCCCGTGGTCTGGATAAAAATATTGGCCGCGGCCGTATCTATCGGGTAGTTTATGATGATATTAAACCAGATAAAAAACGTCCAAGGATGTTGCAACAACCCAGTAGCGAACTGGTTAATTATCTGGAGCATCCAAATGGCTGGTGGAGAGATAATGCACAGAAATTATTGGTGGTTAGGGCAGACAGATCGGTTGTACCGGCATTAAAAATCATGGCAACCCAATCGCACAATGCCCTCGCCCGTATTCATGCGTTATGGACATTAAATGGCCTAAAATCTTTAGATGAAGTAACCCTAAACCAAGGCCTTAAGGATAAGGATGCTGAGGTGAGGAAAACAGCCGTATGGATTTGTGATGACAGACTTCGCATAGGAAACACCAATTTACTCAGTGCTCTTGAAGCATTAAAAAACGATCCGAGCAAGGATGTGCGTTTTCAACTGGCGTTGAGCCTTCGTTATGCAACATCACAAAAGGCAAAGGTGCTTTTAACAGAGGTGCTGGCGATGAATAAGACTATCCCGGTACTATACGAATCGCAACGTAAATACCAATCCGAAATAGATGCCAGGGCAGCTACGGCGCGGAATGCGCAACAGCTGGCAGATGCCGAACGTAAACTGGTAACAGAGGGTGCATTGATTTTTAAGCAGCTTTGTGCAACCTGCCACGGGGCCGATGGCAAAGGGGTGTCTATAGGAGGGAAAGAGATGCCTGCGCCGCCACTGGCCGCGTCTAAAGATGTAACAGGTGATCCAAAAAGATTGATCAAAACATTGCTTCATGGGCTCACTGGCCCCATCAATGCCAAAACCTATCCGGATGTAATGCCTGCACTTGGTTTTAATACTGATGATTACATCGCATCTGTACTAAGCTATATCCGAAATGATATGGGCAATAAAGCAAGTGTAATCAAAGCTGCTGAGGTAAAAAAGGTAAGAGACGAACATGCAGCACGCACAAAACCCTGGACAGTCGCTGAGCTGGATGCCTCATCCGGTCACAACAAACCTTAAACTCACATAATTAAAGAAGCTTGTGTATTAATAACTCGCTGATGAGTTGATTAATGTTTAAATAACCAGAAAAAGGGGCAATATGCCTGTGTATTAATTCTTTTTTAAGATTTCGTTAAGACTTTTAAAATAGGTTTGGCAATATAATTAACCAAATAAATCCAACTTGTATGTATAAAATTGTATCGGGTGTAAACATGGGAAACACTTATTTCGATTACAGATTCATCCACCTCGACAGTAAAATTAATCAGAATGAAAGTAGTTCAACAGTGATTTTACAAAATGCCGGAAATCAGAAATTTAGTCACCTAAGCAACCAAACCAGGCTTAATTTAGTGGGTAAACTTTTAATTGTATGTGTTATACTATTGCTTTTTTTACCATCGTATCTAAATGCGCAGCTTAAGCATAATAAGCACACCCAATACCCATCTTATAAAGGCCTGGTAATGGCTGGTTATCAGGGCTGGTTCAGAGCCCAAGGTGATGGCACCAATTCAAAAAGTTATTCCTATGGAGACGAAAAACGAAGCGGCATTGATATGTGGCCGGATGTAAGCGAATATCCGAAAACCTATGATACGCCTTGGAAACTCCGTGACGGACAAACGGCTAAGTTTTTCAGTTCTCATGATAAAAGTACGTCAGATCTCCATTTTAAATGGATGAAAGATTACGGAGTAGACGGAGTGTTTATGCAAAGATTTTTTAACAGTGCAAAAAACAGGAATAAAGACGCGTCTACCATTCTCGAAAACGCCTTCGAAGCGGCTTCGAAATACGAGAGGGCCATCGGTATTATGTATGACCTTTCCGGTCTTGCAGCATCGGGAGAAGATTGCACTGCGCTAATTGAAGACTGGAAATACCTGGTAGATCAACTCAAGGTAACAAATCAGGCAGGGAAAAAAACGTATATCCATCACAATGGCAAGCCATTGGTTACCATCTGGGGGATCGGGTTTCCTGACAGGCCATACAATATGCGTAATATCGGCTTGGATAAATTTATTGATTTCCTTAAAAACGATCCGAGATATGGCGGCTGCTCGGTAATGCTCGGCGTTCCTATGGCCTGGAGAACGCTCAATGCAGATTGCATTAATGACCCATACCTGCATGAACTTATCAAAAAGAGTGATATCGTATTGCCCTGGGCGGTACAGCGTTATTCTCCATTGTTGCATAATGATATGGACAGGTTACGCGACAATACAATAGCTGATATTAAATGGTGCCATGACCATCATATAGATTACGTTCCTTGCATTTACCCGGGTTTTAGCTGGCACAACTTAAGCAAATACGAATTTCCTGATGATGTTAAGCCTATAGCATCAATTCCGAGACAAGGCGGACGCTTCTACTGGCAACAGATCAGTACTGTTGTTAACGCTGGGGCTACAATGCTCTATGTGGCCATGTTTGATGAGGTAAATGAGGCGACTGCAATATTCAAAGGAACCGATGATCCGCCGGTAAGTAATGCTACATCTTTTATCAACATGGACGGTAAACCCTCAGACCATTATCTTTGGTTAACGGGAGAAGCTGCCAGGATGCTTAGGAACGAGAAACCGCTAAGCATTAAGATCCCCGAGCGAAAGTAATCTTTTAGCCAGGTATTCCTGATAGCGAACAACACCTGGTAAGACCGGAAGTTCTTTGGCAGAATATTGGGTTTTCGATAGTATATGTTAAAAAGAAAGATCTACATATTCTGATCCCATATCTTACCGACATCTTTTAGATCAGATATAAACACAAAGCCCCGGCTTTTCAGATTCGGGGCTTTGTGTTTAGATTTCTGCGAGTAGTTTTTCTGCTGATTTGGAAGGGATCGCGTCGGGTTGCTTCGCCAGACTTTTCCCCGGCTTCTTACTCTTTTTCTTAAACTTCCGGCCATACCATACCAGGAATCCTGTAATCGGTAAACTGGCGCCAATAAGTGAAGCCAGGAAGGCCATTACTTTACCCGGAAATCCCAGGATACTGCCCACATGGATATCGTAATTCATTTTTCGCAGTTTCTGACCAAATGATGCTTGCGCATATGCTACCGAATAGGCATCCTGTCGCTTTAACTCCTTCAGGCTATGTTGGTCAAAAGTGTAGCCCTGGCTATTATAAAACTGCCCTTTATTGGGATACACGGTGATATTGATGGCGGCCTTAGCCTCTGCCGTATCCGCAAAACTGTAATAAAAACCCATCGATTTAGGGTGGCGGGCAATGACCTGATTCCAGGCCATATCCATCGCTTTTTCGGGCGCATAACCCTTTCCTTTCAACGTGGAGTCTGAGTCTAAACGCTTGTATTCTGCCAGCTTATCGCCACCCGATGTAATCCAGTACATACCCTCACTATACCATTTAATACCATATACCATTCCAGTAAGGGCTATAGCCGCCAGGAACAATAAGGCGTAAAAGCCAAGTACGTTGTGCAGGTCGAGGTTTACCCGTTTAAAAGATGCATCCCATTTAATCTTAAAACTCTTATCACGGGTTGATTTATTCCATTTCTTCGGGTACCACCAGATCAGCCCGGTGATCAGCAGAACTACGAAGATCATGGTACCGTAGTTAACAATTGGCCGCCCTATTCCAGAAGGCATCCAGAGAAAACGGTGCCCGTTTAAAATAAACCTGAAGAAATCTGATTCGCCCGGTTTATGCTCCTCGGTACTCATCACCTCGCCCGTATAAGGATTCACTTTCAGGATGGTATTTCCTGTACGGCGATCCCGCGGACCGGCATTAGCCGCCCTTAAATTTAAGTTGATGGTCCTGCCTTGCTGGTAATTGGCGTATGATGGCACTTTCTCTGGGTACAGCTTCGCAGCTAGCTGCATCAACTCGGAGGGTTTAACCACAGGTTTATCCTGCCAGGCTACTTTTGTTTCAGGCTCCAGCAAACCGGTAATTTCTTCATTAAATACCCAAATGCAGCCGGTAAGGCATACGATTAGGACAATGACACCCGATATCAAACCTAGCCACAAGTGCAGCCAGTTGTTAATGCGCTTAAAAAGCGTATCCTTTTGCTTCTTCTTTCCTGGGTTTTGATTCTTCGTCATTGTGCCTGTTTTTATTGATCAGATATGCTTATTTAAACCTGTAGGTAATGCTCAACCGTGCATTGCGCGGAACCTCATAGATATAAGTATAGTAAGAAACGGAGGTTGCAGTTTCAGTTGCCAGTTTGGTGTATGATCCCTGCGTTAGCAGCCTGCGGTCTAAAAGGTTATTAACTACCGCTGCGATGGTTATTTTACCTTTTTCATAAGAAACACCTGCGTCAAAACGGTAATAAGCAGGTAACATCAATGGAACAGAAGTTGATCCCGCATAACGGTCCAGTTGGATCTGGTAACCTGCACTCAATCCAAAACCGTTTAACAAAGCCCCTTGCTTCTGGTAGCGGTAAGATAACCAGCCATTGGTAATGTGCTTAGCCGAGTTAGGGGTATGCCTGCCTACCAATTCTGGTTTAGCATCTTCACTTACCTTAGCATCAGTGAACGCATAATTTAATACCAGGTTCAACCCAGGGGTAATTTCACCGTTTACATCCAATTCGATACCTTTTGAGATAATACCCCCCAATTGGATCTGGGCATTTGGGTTCGCAGCCAGGTGTGCCGGATCCAGGTCGGCGGTTAATACATTTTTCTTCTTGATGCGGAAAGCGGCAGCCGTTACGTTCCATCTGCCGTCAAAGAAATCCTTTTTCAAACCCAGTTCGATGTTATTGCCACGGATAGGCTTGAAAGGGTTTCCGGCATAGTCCTGCCCGGCAACAGGGAGGAAGCTCTGATCATAAAGTGTATAGGCGCTGAAATCTTTCGCCAAGGTTACACTCAAACCAGCCCTGGGGCTGAAAACATTATCAGATAGCTGTGTAAGGTTTGTTTTACCCACCGTTACCGCATGTGTGAAACGGCCGGCTAAAGTTAAACGCACACGCCCATCCAGCATGCGAAGTTCATCCTGCAGGTAAGCGCCGGTATAGGTCAGGTTAGTGGCATATACATTTGATCCCGAACGGTTCTGAATGCTTCGCGAACGATCGAAGAAAGGAATATTGGCAAAAGGAATACCATAAACCGGATTGTAGATATTAAATGTAGCCTTGTTTGCCAACTCCAGGTCAGAAAGCGTCTTACTAGAAAAATCACCCCAGGTTTTTAAGTTACCCATATCGAGTCCACCTAAAATGCGGTGTACAACCGGACCGGTAGCAAGGTCGCCCATTAGGCTTACCTGTAAGTTTTTGTTAATGGCCAGCTCCTCACTGATGTTGAGGTAACGTTTCATATCGCCATTGGGCGCTATGGTTGATGGCCATGGGGTACCGCCATCTAAACCATAACGGAGATAAGCTGCCTGGGCATTAATCTTCCAGTCATTATTTAAACGGTGGCTCACATAAACAGTGGCATTGTGGTCATAAAGCTTTGCAGGGTCCAGTGCCGGGTCGCCCAGAAAGAAACTGGGATCTGTATCGCCGAAGCCTTTTGGCGAAAAACCGTAAGAGCCCAGAGCCTGTGCCTCTACGTGCTGGGTAGTATATTCAGCTGTGATTAAAGTATTGCTGTCCACCTGGTAGCTAATTACGGGCGCAATAATGTATTTATCGGTATAATTATATTTGTTGTAACTGTCTTTAGTTTGTGCTGCCACATTCAGGCGAAACAACAATCTACCGTCACGACTTAATTTACCATCCAGGTCAACAGCGGCGCGCCCCAGGTTATACCCTCCACCCGCTACACTTACCGAACTGCGGTTTTGACCCGTAGGCTTCTTAGTCACCACATTATAAATACCACCGGGTTCACCATTGGCCATCATGAAGCCTGATGGACCTTTTACGAATTCAATGCGATCAATAGTTGCCGCATCGTCAGCCAATGGCCCCCAGGGCATTTTTTGGTTCATACCGTTCCGGAAGGCAGGAATACTCGTGCCGCGCATAAAAATATTGGCATATTGTGCATCCCAATGGCCTACGCGCAACGTACCACTCACATTCCTGGTTACGCCATCTACAATATCAAACACTTGCTGATCGGCCAGTACCTTGCTGGTTACCACCTGGATGTTCTGAGGTACTTCGATCAGTGGAGATTGTAACCGCAATGAAGAGGACACCTTATCCACCTTATATTTTTTCTTATTCGTGCTTACCTGTACCTCGTCTAACTCCGAACGATTTTCTTTTAAAGAAAAATCAGCAATTACGGTACCACGGAATGAAACATGTATCTGTTTTTCCTTTGGATAAAGGCCAACAGCCGAAACTACAAGCGTATAATCGCCAACCGGAACACGCCGGATCTGGTATATGCCATCCTCGTCGGTAACCGAGCCAAAGCGGGTGCCTTTCAGCACTACCGTTACATTAGCAGCTACACTACCGTCAGCGGTAGTGATCCTACCCCTAACTACCCCGGTTTGTTCATCCTTCCGGCTTTGAACAAGACTATCTGTAGGATTTGTATAACTTCTTGTCAGATCATTAGCAGAACTGGCATGAGCTGCGAATATTCCGGTGCAGCACACACCTAAGTATAAAATTTTCTTAAATTGCATTTACTTTTAATTTGATGTTAAAGGTGTCAGGGCTTAGCGCCCGTATCGCCACACGGGGTCGGATCCGTGTGGCATTTTTTTGCAAAGTTAAGTTTATTAAGAATAAATCCAAATAGATGCATTAATTTGAAAATTATACCTTGAGAATGAGGTGTGTAGCCAGCGTATAAAAGACTTCAAACAAATACAAAGGTTTCAGATTTTTCGATCAATACCCTGCAATAGGCCTCCAGGGAAATGACGGTCTATCTCCACCAGCAGAAGGCTTCCATACGGCCTTTTGGAGGCGAAGGAAAAAAACCGCCTTTAGTTCCAATCGCATTGCAATAGAAAGTGAAAAGGGTGAGGTTTTTGCAGAAAGAACCGGAACGCCTAAAGAGATTCAGGGTCATATGGTGTTGAATTCATGGAATCCACTTGACCGTGCCAATTTTAATGGTTATGCAATGTGGACCTATCTTACCACTCCGTTTTTTATGGCCATGCGGGGGTGTCGGTTAGGGAAATTGAACCCCTTGTGTAGGGCGAAGAAACCTGGTCAGGTCTGCGCGTGACCTTTCCACCGCATCTTGCCTCACACTGCACGACCCAGGATTTTTATTTTGGGGAAGACCACCTGCTAAGGAGACAGGATTATATGGTAGATGTAGCTATGACAGAGAATTTTCATGCTTCGCAATATGTCTACAACATGGTGGAGGTATCCGGGATCTACCTTCCCATGAAAAGAAGGGCCTATCTGCGGAGGTTTGACGGAAGCCCGGACATAGACAGCTGATGGTATCAATTGATATAATTGACGTTGAATTTAGTTGAGCGGGCAGGTGGGCGTTTTGCAACAAGAAGCTTGGAATCAGGTCACAGCGCCGATATACGAGATAGTTATCTGCTACACATCCCATAAAGCTGCCCATCTACACGAAGACCCAGAACGGGGCACTCTGGCTTTCGCCGGATGTAGGTGCTCACTTTTCTTAAAAATATGATAAAAATGTTTTCTGACTTTGTCTGGTACGGTGTAGGGTTTATCTGCCTTAGCAACGACAAAATGTGTTGTTGGTGATAATGGGCTTTTTCAATTCCAATGTAAAGTTGAACGTGAGATATGGAGAATGGCAGGTTTATTTTCTGCCATTCTAAGGCGAATATGGTCACCTCATTGTACGATGTGGTATATAGCGTTTTTGGTCGCTGCTTACCTGTTTCCGCCATCCATAGCGATCAGTGGTTTAGAGATGACAATCTTTAATGCTGCGTCTGAAGGAAAACCTGCTTTGATCAGTGCGTCGTAAAAGTCTTTTGTGATCTTGGCGATCTGGTTGATGATCTCCGGTTTGCTATAGGTGTCCAGCTGTGCTGTTAGCATGCCTGAGTACATGTTGTTTACCATTGAACCGAGGTTGGCCATTTCAGGGCTGTTGGATGCTGTTTCGACTGTCTGGTTCAAGGGGGGTGGGGGTGCCAAAAATACCTGAACTTCTGAATTTGTGCCGTTTTGGAGCGTTTGGGATTTAGTCAAGCTAACATTGAAATAGTTTAGGAAGTTCACGCCATTGTTCAGTTCGGCGAGGGATCTTGCACGTTCAATAACATTGATGTTTTTGGTGCCCGGTTTAAGTTTCTCAAAGTAAACTTTAAAATTTACTTCTTGTTTGGGTGCTGTAATAACCAATTTTTCGGGTCTCAATGGAATGCCTTCTGAGCGGATATAATTGTATCTGTCTTCTCCATTGGCATCCTGTAGGTACATGCTTTTATTTAACTGTACCCAATCGCCATTTCCATAGCCCGTATACCGGAAAGAAACGATGGTGTTTTTGCTGTTGGTTTCTATCTGTGTAATTACCGTTTTAGAATCTTCTGAACTGTTTACCTGGGGGTATTTGATGGTTTGGCCGAGGACGGTGGCTGATAGCATGATTAATGCCGATAAAATTTGGATAGATCTCATATCTGTTTAGTATAACGGGTTATTGGGTTTTTAATTTATGTGCTGGGAAAATCTTTGCTGTAAGGGGAACAGGCTTCAGGGTATCTCTGGGTGGGTTAGTGCTTAAACCGCCGTCATCGCTACCAAACTAAATGAGCCTTTTAATCTGGCTTTCAGGAGACGTTAAAAAACGTGCCTATATTTTTTCGTTCGGTACCGGGCTTATTTTTTGTCACTGCCTGGGTAGTCAGATGGTAGGGATGCGGTTTTTGGAGCATAATGAGCGTTATTTTTTATTTGAGGAAACTAACCTTATCACTGACTTATTTATAATTTTTGATACATATGCCCAAAGTGTAATCTAAACTTGAGGGAGAGATTTAGTGGGAGATTTAAAAGCAAAGTTTTAAACCTTTTTATAGGCAGATAGGTATCTATATCCCTAAGGAAAAGTCGAACAGGTCAAATATTCACTCGGCGTATGATTAATAGGTTCTTTTAGACCTAAATTTGCTATGGTATAGGTTAACTGTTCGGTAAAATGTCGGACCGGTAATGGGGAGGTGCAACTAATTCTTGTATAGTGAATTATGGTTATAAAAAAAGGAAACAACAAAGATATGCTGTTTCCTTATGGTAGCGGGGAGCAGGATCGAACTGCCGACCTCAGGGTTATGAATCCTGCGCTCTAACCATCTGAGCTACCCCGCCGGGCTTAATATTTACTAAACAACGTAAATATCGATGTGGTTATTTTTAAGAGTTGCAAATATAGAATAAATATACATTCTATTAAAAAGAAATGTGAAAAATACTTTAAAGCCTTATTGCTCAGTAAATTTGATTGTTTTTAGGAGACTATAATGGTCGTTTTAGACCTTAAGGGAGGCTGTTTTTAGAAGTAGATAACACGACAAAGTGCAGCATTTCGGCGGATACCGCAGAATTAACCGCATTCCTGGTCTTAGCAAATTGTCAAGTCTATTGCTTACGGTATGTGCGAAAGGTATTTCAGCTGGCCATTTGTACTCATAAAATTAATGGTTTCAAAGATTGATTACCCTTTGGTGCTACCAAGTCATCTGCAAGGTAACTTTTTCCATAGCTGATATTCGCGAATCCTTTACCTTTTAGGTAATAAATTAGGTAACGCCAGGGTAACGAAAAGGTAACGCTGGGGTAACCTTGGGGTTAACTTGGTGTACAGAAAGGGTAAACAAGTGGTAAACAAAGGGTAAAGAATAGGTAGAGAAAGGTAAACAAGAGGGTAGAGAAAGGTAAACGACATTTTGCCTGCCCTATACTCTCCTATACTGAAAAAAGTGTTTACAATAAGAAGGTTTAATTACTGCTGATGGTTTACCATTAATTTGATTTTACTGGTTGTTGTTTACAGATTGGTTTTTATTACTGTTATTGTTTACAATATTTAATATTCCATTAACCCTTTTGGCGATTGCGTTGTCATACGGGCTTCCGGTCTGGGTCATGTTGATCTGGATATTATTTTGTTTAACCGCATAATATAGCCATCACCGCAATACTGCGTTCCGCTGAAATAACTCCACCAATTGTCCACCCTGTGTTTTTTACCATATAAGACATGTGGTTCATATAAGTTCAATGGAAACTAAATGGACTAAAATTCCTTATATGGTGAAAGACCGTACGCCCACTTTTTATAATAGATTTATTGGATATTCTTTATCCTCACAAAGTGGTCAGCGATGCAGCATATTTTTCTTAATCCTATAATGCATAGAGGCATTGGATTTTTTTTATGAGTTAGTATTGCGGATGTTGAGCAGAAATTAGAAGGGCGATTAATCAACTATCCGCCCTGCGTTCGTCATCAAAATAGCCTTCTGGCATGAACTAATGAAGGGAATGACCACTAACGAATGAACTAATGACCAATGAACTGATGCACCTTGAACCAATAAAAATTATATTGTTGCAGATATAGAATAAATTACCTTTCTTTAGAAAAATAATATTAAAAAATAGTCCGGAAATTATCCTGGTAGTGTACTAACATGGCAGAAAAGAAAAAATTTACACTAGAGTACGAAGTTAGATCGTCACCAAGAATATTGTATAGTTTTATTAGTGAGCCAAACGGCTTATCGCAATGGTTTGCGGACGATGTGAATTTCCGCGATCAGGTATATACTTTTACCTGGGATGATGAGCAGCAAAAAGCAAAACTGGTTTCCATTAAAGAAAATAAGCTGGTTAAATTTAAGTGGCTGGATGATGAACCTCAATGTTATTTTGAGATGGAAATTGTACAGGACGAACTAACCAATGATGTTGCCCTCTCGATTACTGATTTTACGACCGATGAGCTTCTTGCAGAGAAAAAATTAATCTGGGATAACCAGATCGATTATCTGATTAGCGTATTGGGTGCGTAATATTATCTTCGTATTGTTTACCTTTGTAGGGTGAAAAAAATACATCTTCTATTAATAAAAGCATTTGTGAAGCCATTCATAGCAACATTTTTTGTTATGATGTTTATTCTATTGATGTTTTTTCTGTTTAAATGGATTGATGATTTAATAGGAAAAGGTTTCGAATGGTATACCATTCTGGAGCTGATGTATTACGCCTCGGCCGCCAACGTATCTATGGCGCTACCGCTATCGGTATTGCTTTCATCCATCATGACTTTTGGTACACTGGGCGAAAATTATGAGCTGGTGGCCATTAAATCGGCGGGGATTTCCTTACAGAAAGCCATGCGCCCCTTGTTTGTGGTAATTTTGATGCTCACCATAGCCTCCTTCTTTTTTGCCAACTATATGCTGCCCAAAGCCAACCTCAAATTTGGCTCGCTATTGTACGATATCAGGAACAAAAAACTTTCATTTTTAATTAAACCAGGGGTTTTTAACAATGCCATTCCAGGTTATGCCATCCGTGTCGATTCGAAAGAAGAAGATGGTACGCTGCACAATATCATGATCTACGATCACCGGGAAAATAACGGGATTCCGAAAGTAATTCTGGCCAGAGAGGGTAAGATGAATAAAACCGCCGATGGTAAGTTTTTGGTGCTTTACCTTAAAAATGGAATACAGTACGAGGAACAGGCTTCGAAAAATGGCATGTACAACCCAAGGCAGATTTTTACACGGAACCGTTTTAAAGAAACCTCACCGCGTTTCGATATGTCGTCTTTTGATCCCAATACCACCGATCCGAATGCTTTTGGAAACAGTACGCCCATGTTAAACCTGAAAGGGATCGTTAAAAAGCGCGACTCGCTGACTAAGCAACTGGATACGATGAAAATGCGTACCATTGCCAATCTCACGAGCAACTTTAAGCAATTTAATGTTACTAAAGGTTATACCAAAGTAAAAGCAGTACCGAAAAAGATTGATGATGTAATACTGAAGAGTATCCCGAACGGATCGCGGAAACTGGCTTTGGATAATGCAAATAATACCGTTGCGAATATTATGCAGCATGTACCCAACTGGGGGCCACGCCAAACTGATTTAACCAGCGAAATTATATTTACAACAGTAGAATATCAGCGTAAATTTACCCTGGCCGCATCTTGTATCCTGTTGTTTTTTATTGGCGCACCCTTGGGTGCGATTATCAGAAAAGGGGGGATGGGTTTACCGGTTGTGGTGGCCATTTGTTTCTTCCTGGTATACCACATTATTACCACAGTGGCCGAAAAATCGGCACGTGAAGGTAATTTAAACCCGATATTCGGGATGTGGATTGCCGTAATTGTTTTATCGCCACTGGCCGCCTTTTTAACCTATAAAGCTACAGTGGATTCGGCCTTATTTGATGTAAATTATTACAAGCAGTTCTTCCTTCAACTGTTTAAAAAGAAGGAAAAATAGGCGTCTTTTCCTTTACTTACAGATGATATTTTAATCCAAATATTGCTCAATAAGGTTGTACATTTGTACGGGTTATTGTTTGTGGTATAAATTGATTTTAACACGCCATTTGCCCCATAATGTTTATAAAATGCAAACAAAATTAAACACAATAGAAGAGGCCATCGCAGATATAAAAGCTGGTAAAGTAATTATTGTTGTAGATGATGAGAATAGAGAGAACGAAGGTGATTTTTTAACGGCAGCCGAAAATGCAACGCCAGAGATCATCAATTTTATGGCTACTTACGGCCGTGGTTTAATCTGTGCGCCCCTAACGGAAGAACGTTGTAAAGAGTTAAACCTGAACCTGATGGTGGGTAAAAATACGGCAGCTTACGAAACTAATTTCACGGTTTCCGTTGATCTGGTTGGACACGGTTGCACCACCGGGATTTCAGCAAGCGACCGCTCTAAAACCATGCTGGCCCTGGTTAATCCTAAAACCAACCCTGAGGAATTGGGCAGACCAGGACATATTTTTCCTTTAATTGCAAAAGATGGCGGCGTAATCCGCCGTGCTGGTCATACAGAGGCTGCGGTAGACCTAGCGCGTTTGGCTGGCATGAAACCTGCAGGTTTATTGGTAGAGATTTTAAAAGAAGATGGCGAAATGGCCAGACTCCCTGATTTATTTAAAATTGCCGAACAACACCAGTTAAAAATTATATCAATCGAAGATTTAATCGCTTACCGTTTAACCATAGATAGTTTGATTAAACAAGAGGTTAGCATCGATCTACCAACAGCATGGGGTGATTTTAAAATGACGGCCTATACGCAGTTAGATAACAATGCCACGCATTTGGCCATTTCTAAAGGCGAATGGAATGCCAACGAACCGATTTTAGCACGTGTACACAGCTCTTGTGTAACAGGCGATATCTTTGGGTCGTGCCGTTGCGATTGCGGTCCGCAGTTGCACAAGGCATTAGAAATGATCGAAAAAGAAGGTAAAGGTATAGTGGTATACATGAACCAGGAGGGTAGAGGTATCGGGCTGATTAATAAATTACGCTCGTATAATTTACAGGATGCCGGTTTCGACACAGTAGAAGCGAATATTAAATTAGGCTTTAAAGGCGATGAACGCGATTATGGTGTTGGTGCGCAGATCCTGCGATCAGAAGGGGTTACTAAAATGCGTTTAATGAGTAATAACCCAACCAAAAGAGCAGGTTTAATTGGTTATGGCTTAGAAGTGGTAGAAAATATTCCGATCGAAATTGCAAGTAACGTACATAACGAGCGTTACTTAACCACCAAAAGAGATAAAATGGGCCATTCGATTATGAAAGGATAGGCTGAAAGTTTAGCGTTGGGCGTTTGGAGTTTGGAGATTCCTGCGTTTAGCCTGGCATGATGGCTAAAATAGTTAAAGACCAACAGTTGAACGGGTGTTCGATTGTTGGTCTTTTTTGTTTGATACATTTGTCATCCTGAGGGGTAATTTATCTTAAAAAATCAATATAAATGTCAGGAGAATTTTAAAGAGCTGAGTCGATTAGAAGTATCGTCGTTTCGACCGTAGCGTTCCGAAGGAACTCCTTTGGAGGAGAACCCGAAGGCTCAGCAAAGCAAAATCTTTAAATTTGATTTCAATAACATGGTTCAAAGATCTCTCCGCTCCGCCGTGCTTCGGTCGAGATGACGACTTTCTGCTGGATCTGTCCTTGATAGCGTAGCGAAGAATCTATGTCGTTAATCCAATGGCCATCTATCGGTTTTTTACCATGTAAGACATATAAGATTATTTAAGTTCCAAATATCAATTATTCACCCTGTGATTCGTCATCCTGAACTTGTTTCAGGATCTTTTTCTATTGGTCAGTGTCTCGCCGACCAAAAAGATAATGATTCTATTTCATCGTGTTCATGCTGATTAAGTTTCGGTTGGTGGGACACCAACCGATAGGTAAAATGCAATAGGCATTAAGATTAGCTTCGCTGAGCACTGCGTGGTTCCCGCCTGCACGGGAATGACGACCTTATCCGGACTAATGAACTAATGACTATTGAACTATTGAACTAACCCTTCTACCTCCGTTGATTTCCTTTACTCTGATTGATAATCGCTTCTTTATTAATTGATTTATTCGTTTTAACAGGGGCCTGGCTTTGTTTCCGCTTTAAATTTCGGCGGTAAGCACCGGAAATTTTTTGGATAAACTCCTTAAACGTATCAAACTGCTGAGTATAAACCAAGCCAAAAGAAGTTACATTTGCCGTTGAGCTAATCCCGCTGTTTAAGAAGATACTTTGTTGCGTAGGTGGTTTATTTGCAGCCTTAACGGTTAAGCTTCCATCTTTTTTAATTAAGAAAAGGGCCTCGACCTCTCTACCCACGTTGTCTTTAGAGAAATCGATAACGGTAAAATCGTTCACACTGTTCCGATCTACAATACCTGCGTTGATAATTAAACGATCGCTAAAGAATTTGAACGATGCATTGGCCTCGCTCAACGAGCGTACATTCAGATCGACAAAATTTAAGTTTAATGAAGAAAGTACATTGTTAAACTGGTTAAATACCAACTCAGTAGCCGTACTGGTTGCGGTAGAGCTGAGCTGGTTCCCGATCGATTCTCCTCCGTTTCCAGGGGCAAAACTTCTTCTGATGATTAAACTGAAAGCCTGCAGGTTCAGGTTGTTCTGATCGCTGAAATAGGTTTGCAGTTCTTCTTTGATAGAAGGCTGAGCAGGAAAGTTAATATCAAGCTTAATATCTGGTTTTAAGAGTAAACCAGTTAAGCCCATCTCAACCTCGGTATTTACCCTTTGGTTGGCATTACTACTGGCATCACGGTTGGCTGCTTTGTAAAGGTCGTTCAAACTCGCTCTCAAAGCATATACTGCTTTTAAGTTTATCTGTGCGGCCGTAGGGTTACCCGTCCAGCGGATGGTTCCACCTTGCCTGATTTCGAATTTTTTGTTAATTACCTCCTGGGCCGTAAAATCGAAACTTCCTGTCTCAATGATATAATCGCCAGACATTTCGAAATCGCCGAAACTGTTGATGTTTAAGTTCAGCTCGGCATTACCCTTACCACTTAAATTACCAAGGGTAGTAAATATATTCGCCGTGGTATTCGGGTCGATGGTTAGTTTAAAGGTTAGGGTCAGGCCATCAAAGTTGGTCTTTTTCTTAACCAGCACAGTCGAATCGCGGCTTACAAAATTAATGAAGTCTTTATCTGATATGGTTTCTGAACTGTTTAAAGGCAGGTTGAAAACGGTTCCTTTTTCAGTTTTTGCCTTAATATCGATTTTCATTTTATTGGTAGGGCCTGTAAATGTAAATACACCTGTGCCATAAGCTCGGCCATAGTATATCGAATTGTCTTTCGCGGTAGTGTTTAAGGCCATTAAACTGTTCGCATTTACCTTTACATTCAATGTAGGATAGTTAATGTTGTTTAAATCTACGGTGCCATTTGCGGTGGCTTCGTGGCCCTCCAGGTCGTTAAGCACAAAATCGTCGAGTTTAATCACACTATTGTTTACTTCTACTTTATCGGTAATTACATAAGTGGTTTTAAGGTAATTTACCATCAGTTGGCCCTTATCTAACGATAGGGTTCCATTAATTTCTGGCTTTTCGAATTTCCCTTTAACGGTTAAATCAGCAGAGATGTTTCCTTTTAAATTCGATACCAGTTGTTTAACGAAAGGCTCAAGGATAGTAAGCTTGCTCTCATCCATTTTTACAGCGAGATCGATTTCTTTTTCTTTTAGATCGAGATTCCCGGTCAGCTTAAAAGTCTCCGAATCGTCGGCCATAATGCGGGTAAATACATTAATCTTTTTACTCTCATTGCTGTACGATGAGGTATCGGTTAAAGTACCAATATAGATATCGTTAAAGTTTAACGAATCGATCTTTAAATCGTCGGTAACCCTCGGTGCTTTTAATATGCCGTACAGGTCGGTTGAGCCGTTCAGGTTTCCGCCCAGTTTAACGCCAAAGCCTTTCGTAAAAGGGTTCAGGGTTTTTAAGTTGAAATCTTTAAAGCCAACACTGATTAAATCTTTAGGGTCTTCCGAGATCAGCCCATCAATAATAACCTGCTGCTTTCCGTTGGTTAAATCGAAATTAGTGATCTCGGTTTTACCATTGTTGAGCACGATGCGTACCTTCTCCTGGATGCGCCACTCTTCGTTGTTGATTTTTAAGATAGAAGGCAATACGCTTAGCCTTGCCGTGGTATCCTGGTTTTTGGTAAACTCTACAAGTCCGTTTAAATCGAGCTGATTATCCTCTTCAGCGTTCGACATTTTTACGTTGAAAGCCAAACTGTCGTTCCGCAAGATGTTGGAAATGTTTACATCTTTAATAAACAAACTGTCGTTAATCTGCACCCGGTCTGAAGTTACAATCAGCTGAAGCTGCTGTGTGGTGGTATTTTCATCAAGGATGATATTGTTTACCACAATACCATTGTATTTGAGTTTCTTAACAAAACCGTTCAACGTTGCGGTATTGTTGCGCGAATCGAAATCGCCGGTTAATGTAGCCCCTTCTTCTAATTCTAAACCCGGTGCAAAGATCTGCGCCAGCGGTTCGAATTTTTTAACCTTCAGGTTGAACTGGAAAATCTGGTTCTTGTATTTGATAATATCGGCCTTTAACGACGGGATATACGTTTTGGCGATGGCTTTGTAATACGAAACAATAGAATTTAAATCATATTCACCTTTAATACTGGCATCGAAAATATCTGACCGGATATCCATTACGCGGCTCGTACCAGTACCCTCGGCCATCAACTGTACCGAATCGACGCTGTAGCTACCCTTCGGATTTTGCAGCCTGATTTGTTCTATTAATAATTTTCCAGAGATATTGTTCAGGTTGGTACCCGAGAAATTGGTGGTAAATTTAGCATCAACCTGCAACGAATCTTTCAGCAGTTTTAAAGCCTTTAACCTTGCTTTAGAAATAGTGGCATTAAAGTTAAATACCGGCAGTTTAGGATTCAGGTTTACCCCGCCATCAAAAACCAGTTTCACATTGCGATCGTTAATGCTCAGCTTGCCATCGAAATACTTTTTATTAAAAGTTCCGTCAATCTTCACATTGTGATAACGGTAATTATTAAAGTCGATATACGCTACATCGCCGTTTATCTTCTCGGTCAGGTCTTTAAGCTCAGTGCCGCGGCCCTTAACATACAGTGAAGAGCTGATGCGGCCAAGGCTTTTTTCATCAATCAGGTTGCCAAGGTTAAAATCGTAGCTTTTTACGTTTCCTGTATAAGACGGAACATCGTTTTTATCGATTTTCATGTTCACATCAGAAACAATACGGCCAAGTTTGGTTTTAAATTCGCCGTAAGCAATAAAGTCGTTCTGGAAACCTGTAAAACTTCCGTTAAAGTTAATGTTGCCGAATTTGTTTACAATTACGGGAACAATTTTCTTTTTGCTGTTGGTAATGCCAGCCAGCACTTCATCCAGATCGGTTTTATTCGTTCCCGCCATTTCAATGTTGAGGTCCATAAAGGTTTCTTTCCATTTCGGCAGCCCCTTTAAAATAAAATCGCCTTTAATGTGTGTGGCTTTTCCGGTTCTTAACGATAGCTTTTTAGCTTTGAGGTTGTTCACTAAACCGGTAATCTGGCCATCTACATCAAGGTCGAGTTTCATCGTGTTTAGCTCAGGTGCAAAGAAGGCGATATCTCTGGAAGTGATATGGCTATCTTTAAAAATGGCTTTCATCCGAACATTATCTACATAGTGGTTAAAGTCTTTATAGCTTTTAAACCGCATTTGGTAGTAGTTTGTTAAACGGCTCTGGTTGGTTTCGAGCAATAGGTTTTTCAACTCGATGGCATTACTGTCAATAGTGGTTTCAGCTGTCAGGTTTTTAAGGTAAAAGCCGCTACGCTCTTTAAAAGTTAGGTTTTTGATATTGGTCTTAATCAAATGGTTTTTGGTGTCGAGCCCTTCAAAAATTCCGCTCAACTCTTTAACAGATACATTTTCGAAGTTTACACTTTTGCCCTGAACGGTATCTTTTGCCCTGTAATTGATATACCTGAAGGCGAATTTATTTAAAATAATGCGGCCAATATTAATGTCGTACGGTTTGCTTTTCTTTTTCTTTACAGTAGGTTTACCAGAATCGAAGTAGTTTATAATGAAATCGAGGTTAGAAGACTTATCTTTGAAATCCTTTAGGAAAAACTGCCCATTGTTAATTTGAACGGTATTGATATCTATGATCTTTTTATCAATGGATAATTGATTAATATCCACCATAAATTGTGGCGTGCTTAGTAAAGTGTCTTTTTGTAAGTCTAAAACCAATAAATCTTCGAGTACAATAGATTTAAATGGTTTGATGTAGAGACTCTTGATTGATACGGTGGTTTTAAGCTCTTTAGATAAATATGCGGCAGCCTTCTGCGCAAAATAAGTTTGAACAGGCTTAAATTGTAGCGAAAAAATAAGAAGCGCAAGCAGCAAGATTATTGATGCGATTACCCAAAGGAGTATTTTAAATAGTTTTTTAATAATTTTGCAGCTTAAATATTAATAATTTGTCTGTTATACTTGCTATCGAGTCTTCTTGCGATGATACATCTGTTGCTATTTGTAACAACGGCAAAATTACTGCCAATGTTATTGCAAACCAAACAATTCATCAAAATTATGGTGGTGTTATACCTGAATTAGCTTCAAGGGTACATCAACAAAATATTGTGCCTGCCGTACAACAAGCTTTAATTAATGCTAAAGTTACAAAACAGGACATCAATGCTGTCGCTTTTACACGCGGCCCCGGTCTTTTAGGATCGCTGCTCGTTGGTGTTTCTTTCGCAAAATCTTTTGCATTAGCTTTAAATATACCTTTAATTTCTGTCAATCATATGCATGCGCACATCTTAGCGCACTTTATTGATGATCCTATGCCAAGTTTTCCGTTTATCTGTTTAACCGTTTCGGGCGGGCACACGCAAATTGTGCTGGTAAAAGATTACTTTGATATGGAAATAATTGGCGAAACTTTGGATGATGCTGCGGGTGAAGCTTTCGATAAAACCGCTAAATTACTGGCCTTGCCTTATCCGGGAGGGCCGCTGATCGATAAACATGCACAGCACGGGAATCCGTTGGCCTTTAAATTTGCCGAACCGCAAATTGCCGATCTGAATTTTAGCTTCAGCGGTTTTAAAACTTCTATCCTGTATTTTATCAGGAAGCAGGAAAAAGAGAACCGTAATTTTATTGCCGAAAATTTAGCTGATATCTGTGCATCGGTTCAACATAGCATTGTGCAGATTTTGCTGAATAAGTTGAAGAAAGCGGCAAAACAATACGGGATTAATGAAATTGCTATTGCAGGGGGTGTTTCGGCGAACTCTGGTTTAAGAAATGGATTACAGCAAACTGCCGATGAACTGGGCTGGAAGATATATATTCCTGCCTTTCAATACTGTACAGATAATGCAGGGATGATCGCTATAGCAGGTTATCAAAAATATTTAAAACAGGATTTCGTAGGACAGGATGTTTCGCCAATGGCGAGGATGGAATTTTAATTTTGGTTCATTGGTTCATTGGTCATTGGTTCATTGGTCATTGGTTCATTGGTCATTGGTTCATTAGTCAATAGTTTATGGTTATTGCCTAAACTTGTTAGCTGGCTACCACTTAGTGAACGTCATCCTGAATTTATTTCAGGATCTTTGTTTTTTCGTGCTTCCGTGGCAAAAACTGTAAACCGCCAATTGAAAACTGGCAACAAGAATTGTTTAAATTGAATTTATATATATGACTGGAGCATCGTTAATATTTTGGATCGTTTGCGCGATACCGCTAATCGGTATTTTATATTGGTTGATCAGAAATGACAAAAACAAACTAAAAGGAAGCTGGGGCGTGATTATTTTAGGTGCTTTGGTTATTGCTGCACTTTTGGTAATTGTGTATGTAACCAAAGATTTTAACGCCATTTTTAGCCAGAATTAAAAAGCTGTACTTTTTTCAACAAGGCTTGCTCTGTAAATAAGTACAGCGTATAAAGCAAAACGCCTTGCTAAATAATTTTAGCAGGGCGTTTTAATAGGATTGTATTTAAGGCTGGCTTATTTCTCAGCCAATTTATCGCCGGTTACTTCGGCTTTAATTTTAATTTCTAATTCTTCTGCAAGTTCAGGGTTGTCGCTTAACAATTGTTTTACGGCATCTCTACCTTGGCCAAGTTTGGTATCTCCGTAAGAGAACCATGATCCTGCTTTCTTGATGATCCCAAAATCAACACCTAAGTCGATGATCTCACCGTTTTTAGAAATACCTTCACCGAACATCACATCAAATTCGGCGATACGGAAAGGAGGAGCCACTTTATTTTTAACAATTTTTACTTTAACGCGGTTACCGGAAACTTCATCAGAATCTTTGATCTGTGAAATACGACGGATATCTAAACGTACGGATGCATAAAATTTCAACGCATTACCACCAGTTGTGGTTTCAGGGTTACCAAACATTACCCCAATTTTATCACGTAACTGGTTAATGAAAATACAGCAACATCCGGTTTTAGAAATTGTTCCGGTTAATTTACGTAATGCCTGACTCATTAAGCGGGCATGTAAACCCATTTTACTGTCGCCCATTTCGCCCTCAATTTCACTTTTAGGAACCAAAGCGGCAACAGAGTCAATTACAATGACATCAATAGCACCCGAACGGATCAGGTTATCGGCAATTTCTAATGCCTGCTCACCATTATCTGGTTGAGAAATTAAAAGGTTATCGGTATCTACACCTAGTTTCTTTGCGTAAAACTGATCAAAAGCATGCTCTGCATCGATAAAAGCAGCAATACCACCTTTTTTCTGTGCTTCGGCAATAATGTGTGTAGCTAAAGTTGTTTTACCAGAAGATTCCGGACCATAGATTTCAATTACACGGCCTTTTGGAATACCGCCAATACCTAAAGCAATATCTAAACTGATTGATCCGGTAGAAATAAAATCTATTGGCTCAATGGCAGAATCGCCAAGTTTCATGATGGTACCTTTACCGTATGATTTCTCTAGCTTATCTAAGGTAAGTTGTAGGGCTTTTAATTTATCTGGATTTGCAGTGCTCATTTCTTTTTTCATTGATTGCGTAAATATAATCGTTTATCGGCTAATATGCTTAAATGTTGATATTTATAATACTAATATATTTAGCTAAGGTAAATGTTTTTTAGCTAATGTCAATAGTAAAATGAAAATAATTTTTTAAGCTTTTAATTTATCTCTTTCGTTTTGGGCGGTTAAGCGTTCGAAGTACCTGCACATGTAGGTAATTTCACAAACATCACATTTGGGGCTTCTGGCTACACAAACGTAACGTCCGTGCAGAATAAGCCAGTGGTGTGCAATGTGGATATCGTGTTCAGGTAGGTTTTTAACTAAATCTTTTTCAACCGCCAGCGGGGTTTTGCCATTGGTTAAACCCAAGCGGTTGGCCACACGGAAAACGTGGGTATCAACCGCCATGGCTGGTGCATTATAAATTACTGAGGCGATTACATTGGCGGTTTTACGGCCAACACCTGGCATTTTCTGTAAATCGTCAATCCCCGAAGGTACCACATCGTTAAATTCATTGACCAGAATATTAGCCATACCCACCAGGTGTTTTGCCTTGTTGTTGGGGTAGCTGATGCTTCTGATGTAATCGAAAACAATATCGGGAGTAGCTTCGGCCAGCGCTTTAGCATTAGGGAAGCGTTGAAAAAGCGCAGGGGTTACCATGTTTACCCTTTTATCGGTGCATTGTGCTGAAAGGATTACCGCCACTAAAAGCTGATAGGGATTATTATAATGTAACTCGGTTTCTGCATCAGGCTGCTTGGCCGAAAAATGTTCTACAAAAAGTTTGTAGCGTTCTTTTTTAAGCATGCGCAAATATAGGTTAAAGATGGAAAATGTAATATGGGAAATAGAAGATCGTGTAAGATGGATGAGGTACGCGGTAAAACTGCAATTTGTTGCCCTGAGGGTGAATTTTTTGTATAAAATGAATATAAATGACAGTGGGTTCAAGTAGATAAATGTTCTCGAAGTATCGTCATCTCGATCCTTATATTGTAATCTATTAATGAAGCTTACCCGAAAGATCTTTTTATAAAAGGTCAATTTTAAATCGCTCAACCCACCGCCAACCGCTTAACGCCAAACTCGTGGCCCCAACTATAATTATATAAACATTTTCGGTAAATATGTAACATCCGGAAAGGCCATGCCGATAGCTTTGTGTAATAATAAAACCCTGTTCTGGTTGCAAAGCAAATTAAAAAAGCAGCTCACTAACTGGTATCAGGAAATATATTGATAACATTTAACTTAACACAAAATGAAAAGGTTATTTAAATTCTGGACAATCAATGTCCTTGTACTAATTGTGGCTGGCAGTACCTCAGCACAGGAAAAAACAGCAGCGGTTAATCCTTTGCAGGCTTATTACGAAGTTAAAGATGCCTTAATTAGCAGCAATGCAAGTGTGGCTGGCACCAAGGCTACCACATTAATTAATGCGATAAAAGCCAACGAAAAAACCAAAGCTTCGAAAGTATTGCGCGATAAAATATTATTTGATGCCGAGCACATTGCCGAGAGTAAAGATATCGAACATCAAAGAGATCATTTTACTTCTTTATCAACCGATTTTTATGCCTTGGTAAAAGCAGTAAAACTGAACGATAAACCTGTTTATTATGCTTATTGTCCGATGAAAAAAAGCTATTGGCTAAGTGAAGGCGAGGCGATAAAAAACCCATATTATGGTAACAAAATGTTAACTTGTGGTAAGGTTGCCGAAGTACTTAAATAAAAACACACGCTACAAAATGAAGTTTATTTTAGTTTGTTGCCTTAGTATTTTGCTCAGTAGTTTTGCTTTTGGTCAACATCAGCACAACGAGGTAAAAGTAACTGACCCCAAAAAAGCTCTCCTAAAAGCAAGTGATGTGGAAACTTTAGGCAACAACAGGCTACCAAAGGTTGTGCGCTATGATTTATATGTTGCCGATACAACAGTAACTTTTGGCGGGAAAGCTAAAAGAGCCATTGCGGTGAACGGGCAAATACCCATGCCAACACTAACCTTTACCGAGGGCGATACAGCAGAAATACATGTGCACAACAGGCTAAAAGAGTCAACTTCGTTGCATTGGCACGGGCTGTTTCTCCCTAATCGATATGATGGGGTTCCGTATTTAACCCAAATGCCTATTGAACCCAATAAAACCCATGTTTACCGTTTCCCTATTATACAGAACGGTACCCATTGGTACCATAGCCATTCGGGCTTGCAGGAGCAAATTGGGATGTACGGTGCGATCATCTTAAATAAAAGAAAAGAGTCCGCTATACCTACAGTGCCTGTTGTTTTAAGTGAGTGGACAAATATGATGCCCCACGAAGTTGACAGGCGATTACACAATGCCAATGATTGGTTCGCGATAAAAAAAGGTACAACGCAGAGTTATGCTGAAGCAATAAAAGGCGGGCATTTCAAAACCAAGCTCACCAACGAACTGAAACGGATGACCGCCATGGATGTGAGTGATGTGTATTACGAGGCATTTTTAGTAAACGGAAAAAATCAATACCAGGTGCCAAACAAGCTCAAAGCAGGCGATAAGGTAAGGCTGCGGATTGCTAACGGAGGAGCATCTACCTATTTTTGGCTCACTTATGCTGGCGGTAAAATAACGGTAGTGGCCAATGATGGTAACGATGTAACACCCGTAGAAGTAGATCGGCTCATTATTGCCGTTTCCGAAACCTATGACGTGATTGTAAGCATCCCCGAAAATAAAAGTTACGAGTTTTTGGTAACACCCGAAGACCGTACCAAGTCGGCCTCGTTGTGGCTTGGCAATGGAGAAAAGGTGCCGGCTCAAAAATTGCCCAAATTGAAATATTTCGAAGGCATGAAAATGATGAACGAAATGATGGATATGAACGGTAATCTGGTGCAGATGGAAGGCATGAAAATGCAGAATCAGGTGATGGATATGAATACCGTAATGTATGCTGAGCTGGATGATGTGGGGACAGACGCTGTTGTTGCTGATGCGCACAAGGCCCATAATATGGGGAGCGACAAAGGCGCAAAAGGCCCCATAAAAACATTAAACTACGATATGTTGCGCTCGCCTGAAAAAACGGTTTTACCTAAAGCCCCAACCCGCGAAATGGAGTTTCAGTTAACAGGCAACATGAACCGTTATGTTTGGACTTTGGATAATAAAACCATTTCTGAGGAAGATAAAATCCTCATCAAAAAAGGCGAAAACCTGCGGATCATTTTATATAACAACAGTATGATGCGCCACCCTATGCACCTGCATGGGCACGATTTTAGGGTAATTAATGGCCAGGGCGATTATGCTCCTTTAAAAAATGTACTCGATATTATGCCCATGGAACGCGATACCATTGAGTTTAGCGCTTCTGAAAGTGGCGATTGGTTTTTTCATTGCCACATTTTATACCACATGATGAGTGGAATGGGTAAAATCTTTAGTTATGAAAACTCACCGCTAAATCCCGAAATCCCAAACCCTAAATTGGCACAGCGAAAACTTTTTGCCGATGACAGGATGTTTCATTTTATGGCCGAAAATGATTTTGCCAGCAACGGAAACGACGGTATGGCCATGTTGGCAAATACGCGCTGGAGCATTGGCGCCGAATGGCGCTTAGGTTACAATAAAATGCACGGCTTTGAAACCGAAACCCATATTGGCCGGTACATAGATAGAATGCAGTGGTTAATGCCTTTTGTGGGATTCGATTGGCGTTACCGGAAAATGGAAGCTGGCGAACAGGAAAGTAATATTTTTGGCCAAAAAAGCACTAAGGATAAAAGAAGTATGTTTAGTGTAGGGCTTGCCTATACCTTGCCTATGTTGGTAGTAGCGCAGGCAGAAGTTTATCACGATGGTAACGTTCGCTTGCAGTTAATGCGGGAAGATATACCGATTTCTAAACGCTTAAGGGCAAGCTTTATGGTAAATAGTGATAAAGAATTTATGGGCGGACTTAAATTTATTACCACTAAATACATGGGCATTTCTGCGCACTATGACAGCGATATGGGTTTTGGCGCAGGCTTAACGCTTAATTATTGATCTAACCATTGGTAATCTCCCTCAGTAATTTGTCGCATTCGGCAAAGGCATTATACAGGTATTTATTGCGGTGTTTTTCGCCCTGGCCGCTAAAAGAAACCGATTTCATAATCAGGCCCTGCATCCATTGTTTGGTTTGTTTGCAATAAGCCTGGTCTTCGGTTCTTAAGTAATTAAAAGTATTAAACCTGTTGTAGCAGGCCATGCGGTCTTTAAAATCGACCAGGTAAGCGATGCTTCCCAATACATCACAATTGTACCAGTTAAAGGTATGGTTGGGGTCGATGGTTTTTTTGCTGCTAATGGCGTACATATTCATATCGGTGAGGCAATACCTTACCTGCTCTACAATTTTTACGGCCAGTTCGGTATCGGTAAGGTGCCCGGCTTCGAATGCATACCTGATCTGTTCGAGTGTACCTGTTACGGTATCTTTAGACCATATTTCGGTGCTTGGTATTTCCAGATAAGTGGCATGCAGCTCTTGCGAAATTTTAATAATCTCATCGGATAGGAAGGAAGAGCTGAACGGCATTTCCAGGTTATTCGCACTATTTGCCCAAAAGAAGAGTTTAAAACTGGTGAGCTCAGGGTACTTGAAAAAATGAAATAAAGGAATATCGTCGGTCGTAATGGTAATGTGTTTCTTATTGCTGTTCTTGATGGCTTTTATATTGTCCAGTAAATTCCGGAGATAGCCAATCATATCTAAATCTTCATTTACACTTAAATAGCTAAAAGTAACCGATAATGATTGTTTCGGGCTGTACAGAAATGGGACGTCGAAACAATCGGAAAGCTTGATGATCTGCTGAAAAGTAAGGTTGCTGTCGCCCCTGATTTTCTTATAGGCCTCATTGGTACTTATTCCTAATTCTTCAGCTACACTCAGCGCCAGGTTCTGGTATTCGGGAAGGGACGATCTGATGGCCTGAAAAAATAATGCTTGTTGATTATCCATAAAGATTAATTTATTAATGAAATCTTAACGTTTTTAATAATCGAATGGATTATTATCAGGTGTTAATTTAAATAATATAATTTATAACCATATGATGGTTGTATAAATTTCTTTTAGCGTTAATTATTTGATTAGGTGTAATCTTTAAGGATAATTGAGCATTGCGGAGTGTTTTAGATTTGATAACAATTTAAAATACATCGAAATGAATATGCTAACCTCAACCTCAATTCAACCTGTTGCCAACGATAATAGGCTGAATAATAAAGTCCGCTGCTTTAGGCTGGCTATCTGTGCCATCACATTCTGCCTATTGTTTTCAGGCTGTGCTTCTTTTTCTGACAGGCCCATCAGGCACCACAAAGTTAAGCTGGGCAAAGACGAGATATCAAAAATTTCTGGAACTTATCAGTTATTTCCTGATTTAACCTATAAAAAGAATGGGGTGACTGAGACACTTCGTTATCAACCAATAACCGAGCGTTTTCATCAATATATCAGCAAACGTGGAATCTATTTTAAGCCTTCTGAAAATGTGACTGTAGATGTAGAGGTGATGGACAATAATCAGATCGGTTTTCACTTTAAAAAGGACAGTATAATTGTAGATAGTGTAATTCTATCGGCCAGGCTGCAATCGAGGGGTTTACTGCTTTTAGGAAACAAGTATGTCGAATTTCAGGGAGTGCCTTACATTTTGGGCGGCTCAAAAAGTGAGAAGACACGGATTGGACTGGCTAGCGATGGAGGGCTTATCTTAAATCATGCTTACGACAATTCCGGTGCGCTTTTACTGTTTATCGGTGCAGGTCTTTCTTACGATTCTGCTTATCATTTTAAAAGAATTAAATAATACAGTTATGAAAAAGCTTATTTTATTATTGGTTTTAACCTTGCTGGGCAGTGTTGTTAAAGCGCAAAGAAATGTTGAAGATTTTTTTAATCCACTAAGTTTTGGGCTTGAGCTCGGTGCTGCAACATTGCAAAAACCCTTGGTTTCGGGCTTTATTGCATACAATAAACCGGGTTCTTACCTTAAGTTTAAAATATCTTCTGTAATGCAGGAGCGTTATGAAGTGAATGTAGATGGAGAAGAAACAACTGTGCCGGGTTTTTCTGAAGTAGCACTGATGTTAGGGAGGCGGGTTAAAATCAATTCCAATCATAGGTTTGAATTTGGTGGGGGTGTAGCGTTAATTGCAGACCTGAAAAAGTACGATGAGTCGAATAGTGATACCACAAGGGATAAAATTATACAAAAAAACTCGGTGGGAATTGTTGCTGAAGCCAAGTATATATTCCGTTTTGTTGACGGCGTAGGAATTTCTTTATCAGTGAATGGCAATGCAAACAAGCAAAAAACTTTTGCAACGGCAGGTTTAGGTGTGGTATTCGGTTCCAAAATGCTTTAATAATATGAGAAAACATGTTTTAACCTTATTGCTCATCTGTATTAACGGTTTTGTTTTTGCACAGCAGGGTACCTTACATAAAAATCATCAATTTTATTATGGCATAGGTTTGAGCGCAGGCAAGGGGACTGAAGATGGTGGTTACGGTGAATTTCATATTTACTTGCAACGTAACACAAATTATATCGCATTAAAATCATCAGGTATTTCGGAATTCGAGCTTTTTGGCGACGAGCCTAATCCCAGTATTTCTGATGTAGGAATTGTTGTGGGCAAAAGCTATAGTTTCGATCACTATTTCAACATCAAATTTGGTGGAGGACTGGCATTTACAGAGCAGATATCGAGAGGCGCATTTTTGTACAATACATGCAAATCTATGTTTTGTCTGCTGGATCATGATGTTTATGAAATTGTTACCACCCGAACCATCGGTGTTCCATTAGAAGTGAAGGCCAGTTTTTTAGTTGGCAGAGCTGCAGCGTTAACCGTTGGACTAAGTGCAAATCTAAATACCGCTAATAGCTTTTGTGGGTTTTCAGTTGGGGTTACATTAGGGCGTTTGAGAGATAGGGCGAGGTGATTGTTGAATGAGTGAGTTTTGATTGAGTGAGTTGGATTCTCTCATTCAATCATTCTCTCATTCAATCATTGGTTTAATGAAAAGATGCAGCCGGTACCTTAACCTGGTCCGTTACGCCCTGATTACTTTTGATCAGCCAAAATGCAAAAAACGCACCAACCAAAGCCATAGCCGCGCCAACATAAGCGGGCGAAGTATAATCGAAACCATAAACCAGTGGAAGCCCACCGAAGAATGCGCCCAGGGCATTACCAATATTAAAACTAGCCTGGCTTGCTGAGGCGGCCAGCATTTCGGAGCCTTTGGCACTTTGGATCATTAACATCTGGATTGGGGCTGCCAACGCAAAAGATACGGCGCCGGTAACAAAAGTCATAATTAAAGCCAGTGGCTGACTTGCGGATACGAAGTGAACAATGGTTAAGGTAACGACCATAGTGAGCAACAAGGCTGCAGATGCTTTTGCTGGTGAAAATTTATCGGCTAATCGACCGCCAACATAATTACCGAACATCATGCCCAAACCCGCTAACATTAATATATAGGTTACTGCATTTGGCGAAAAGCCTGCAATATCTGTCATTAAAGGCGCGATATAACTGTACCAGGTAAATAATCCACCCGTTCCGATTGAGATCATAAAAATGATAATCCAGGCTTCTCTTTTTTTGAAGAAACTTAGTTCGGCTTTTAAGTCTCGGTTTTTTGTGGCTTCCAGCGCTGGCAGCCATAATTTTAAACTAAGCAAAGTAACCAAGCCAACAAATACGACAACGGCAAAAGAGATCCGCCAGGAAAAATTATGACCGATAAAGGTGCCCAATGGCACTCCAACAATATTGGCGATGGTTAAGCCCATAAACATTAGCGATACCGCCTGGGCTGCTTTTCCTTTTTCGGCTATTCTGCTGGCCACTACCGATCCTACCCCGAAAAATGCACCGTGTGGTAAACCCGAAAGCAATCTGGCAATAAACAGGGTATTAAAAGTGGGGGCGAAGGCAGAGAAAGCATTAAACACCGTGAACATGATCATCAAAGCTATCAATATCATTTTTGGTGGATATTTACCCGCAATCATAATCAATAAGGGTGCGCCGATTACTACGCCTAAAGCGTATGCAGAAATTAGATGACCTGCCTGCGGAATGGTTACTGCTAAATCTTTTGAAATATCGGGTAGCAGGCCCATCATAACAAATTCTGTTATCCCGATGCCTAAACCGCCTAAAGTGAGTGGGAGCAAGTTCTTGTTCATAGCGTACTTAGTGTTATATTTACACTATGCAAAGGTAGGGCTTTTTGTTTTAGGGGATTGTAAAAATTAGGCCATTTATAACGGAGGGAAAATGGATAATGTAGGATGGAAGAGGGATGATGGAAAATGGGTTGGTGATGTTGGTTAAGAGTTTAGAGTAAAATGAGAACGGTAGCCCGTTTGCAGTCACCAATGAACTAATGGCCAATGACCAATGAACCTTTAAAACAAAAAAAAGCTTGCCCCACCCTGTGGAACAAGCTTTTTTGGCTCATGTAAAGATTTTCTACTTTGCGCTGCTGTAAGCTAAAATCTTGTTGATGGTTTCATCTTGAGGATTTTTAGCCAGTCTATCTAACTTACCTTTTATTTGATCATAAAATAAGTCGATTTCTGCGTCAGATTCAATATCAGTTCTAGGCTGAAACATGTTAGGTGTAGGTAAATTTACATTTGTTTTTGATGTAGAGGTTTTTGTCATAAGCAAAAAATGTGATAAGTTTTATAAACTTAACGATAGTTCAGATGCTTTATTTCAACCCCTAAAAAATTTTATGTAACAATTTTACTACCCTTTGTAGGTCATCTCCTTTGTTTTAAGCATTTTACGCAAATTACTCAATGCATAACGCATACGGCCTAATGCTGTATTGATGCTTACATCGGTTAAATCTGCGATCTCTTTAAAGCTTAAATCAGCGTAATGGCGCATTAGGAGTACTTCTTTCTGCTCATCAGGCAATAAATGGATCATTGCTTTTAAATCTTTATGGGTCTGGTCGCGAAGCATTTTGTCTTCTGCGCTCTCATCATAAAAGTGTAGCATATTGAATACATCCATTCCATCAGCACTGGTGATGATTGGTGTTCTCTTTTCTTTTCTGAAATAATCGATAACCAAGTTATGGGCAATACGCATTACCCAAGGCAAAAATTTGCCTTCTTCGTTATATCTTCCCGACCGCAGGGTATTAATTACTTTTATAAAAGCATCCTGAAAAATATCCTCCGCCAGATATTGGTCTTTAACCAATAAGTAGATAGAGGTATAAATTTTACTTTTATGTCTTCTTAAAAGTTCCTGCAATCCATTCTCGTTCCCGGCAATATATACCTTTACCAGGTCCTGATCATTATATGATTGTAAATTCATAGGTTTACCTACACTAAATCCCGTACTATTTGCTAAAAATTAATTTGTAGATGTTTAATTTCTATAGCTTCTCTCCTATGTTTTTTGAATGTGTTAGTTTGGTTTTGAGGTTGTTAATGTTCAAAGAAAGTTATTTTTTTATCAAAAAGCAAAAAATAAAATGTTAAAAAATAAATTAACCGTCTCAGTACCCTATTTTTGTATGTTCTTAAAACCCTAACAGCATTCTGGGGTTATACATTATATTCGTTACTATACATGAGCAAAAAAGAGGCCGAAAAAGATCCGCATAAAAATATTATTATAAAAGGTGCCCGTGTGCACAACCTAAAAAACATCGATGTTGCCATTCCAAAAAACAAACTTGTGGTGGTAACAGGTATGTCTGGTTCGGGGAAATCTTCGCTTGCATTTGATACTTTGTATGCAGAGGGGCAACGCCGATATGTAGAAAGTTTATCTTCTTATGCCCGCCAGTTTATGGGCCGGATGAATAAACCCGATGTTGATTATATTAAAGGTATTGCTCCGGCAATTGCCATCGAACAAAAGGTTATTACTTCCAACCCACGCTCTACTGTTGGTACTTCGACCGAAATTTACGATTACCTGAAACTGCTTTTCTCGCGTATCGGTAAAACCATTTCACCTGTTTCGGGCAAAGAAGTGAAAAAGGATTCGGTAAGTACGGTTGTAGATTATGTAAATGCCATGCCTGAGGATACAACCGTTACTATTTTTTGTCCGCTGTACCCACACAATAACCGTACGATTAAGGAAGAACTGGCTATTTTATTACAGAAAGGATTTTTACGCGTTCTGATTAATGATAAAATAGAAAAAATAGAAGCAGTTTTAGACGATGCTGATTTTAAGGATGCAGAACTTACTGATGATAAAACCGTTCAGATCCTGATCGACCGTATTGTAACCAACCAGGAAGAAGAAACGTTAAGCAGATTGGCTGATTCGGCACAGACTGCTTTTTTTGAAGGTAAAGGCGATTGTTATGTTGAAGCGCAGGGCACAACGAAACATTTTAGTGACCGGTTTGAACTGGATGGAATAAAATTTGAAGAACCTACACCGAACTTTTTCTCTTTCAATAATCCTTATGGTGCGTGTAAACGTTGTGAAGGTTATGGAAACGTAATCGGCATTGATGAAGATCTGGTTATTCCTGATAAGAGCAAAAGTATTTACGATAATGCCATTGCGCCCTGGCGTGGCGAAAAAATGAATGTATGGTTGCAGAATTTTATTAAAGCTGCACCAAAATTCGAATTCCCGATTCACCGGCCTTATAGTGCCTTAACAGAAACAGAGCAACGCTTGCTTTGGACAGGAAATAAATATTTTGCAGGTCTTGATGCTTTTTTCAAAGAACTGGAAGAGCAGACCTACAAAATTCAGTACCGCGTAATGTTATCACGTTACCGGGGCAAAACCACCTGTCCTGATTGTAAAGGTTCGCGTTTGCGTAAGGATGCATCTTATGTAAAGATTGCTGAAAAATCGATTATCGATGTGGTGCTGATGCCATTGGCAAAAGCGCTGGTTTTCTTTAACGAGCTGAAATTAAATGCCAACGATACCAAAATTGCCAAACGTTTATTGGCAGAGATTGATAACCGTTTCCTTTATTTAAACAATGTGGGTTTAGGCTACCTCACTTTAAACCGTTTATCGAATACGCTTTCGGGTGGAGAATCGCAAAGGATTAACCTGGCCACTTCATTGGGGAGTAGTTTGGTGGGTTCCATTTACGTTTTGGACGAACCAAGCATCGGGTTACACCCACGTGATACCAATAAACTGATTGAAGTATTGATCTCGCTCCGTAATGTAGGCAATACCGTTTTGGTGGTAGAGCATGAAGAAGAAATGATGCGTGCAGCCGATTACATTATCGATATCGGCCCTGAGGCTGGTACCCATGGGGGTAATTTGGTTTTCAGTGGTAATTATGAGGAGATTTTAAAAGATAAAAATAGCTTAACAGGCCGTTACCTGTCGGGAATAGAAAAAATTGCCATTCCGGATAAACGCCGTAAATGGAAAGATCATATTCTGATTAAAGGAGCAAGGGAAAACAATCTTCAGAATATCGATGTGAAGTTTCCGCTAGGTGTTTTTACTGCAGTAAGTGGTGTTTCCGGGTCGGGTAAAACCAGTTTGGTTAAAAAAATCTTATATCCTGCACTGCAAAAGGCAATTGGAAACTACGCTGGTGAACAAACAGGTGCATATGATGGCATTTTTGGTAATTACGATCTGGTAAGCGCTGTAGAAATGGTCGATCAGAATCCGATTGGCCGTTCGAGCCGTTCTAATCCGGTTACTTATGTAAAGGCATGGGATGATATCCGTGCCTTGTTTTCGGGGCTGGCATCGGCAAAAGCTGCGGGCTTAAAACCAGCTGCATTCTCTTTCAACGTAGAAGGTGGCCGTTGCGATGTTTGCCAGGGTGAGGGCGAGGTAAAAATCGAGATGCAGTTTATGGCCGATATTTACCTGCCTTGCGAAGCCTGTAACGGAAAACGGTTTAAACAGCAGGTTTTAGATGTAACCTATAAAGAGAAAAACGTATCTGAAATTTTGGATATGACCATTGAAGAGGCGGTAGAATTTTTTAAAGATGAACAAAAGATCCTCAATAAATTAAATCCATTGGTTGATGTAGGTTTGGGCTATGTACATTTAGGCCAATCTTCCAATACCTTATCGGGTGGTGAGGCACAACGTATTAAATTGGCTTCGTTTTTAATTAAAGGCAACAATGCCAATAAAACGCTGTTTATCTTTGATGAGCCAACGACAGGTCTGCATTTCCATGATATTAAAAAACTGTTAAAAGCGCTGAATACCCTGATTGAACAAGGGAACACTATTTTGGTAATTGAACACAATATGGACATGATCAAATGTGCCGATTGGGTAATCGATATCGGGCCTGAAGGGGGTGATGGCGGCGGTCAGGTGGTATTTGAAGGCATACCCGAAGATTTAGCGAAGGTGGAAAAATCGTACACCGGAAAATATTTAGCATCGCATTTAAATTTAAATCCATAATTTCGGCAATGCTTTTTCTAACGTTTTTCATCGGCATCATTCTCAATGCCATGGGTTATATTCCCCCGGGCAACATTAATCTCACCGTTGCACAGCTCGCTATTAATAAGGGCATGCGGCAGGTTTGGTACTTTATTCTTTCCTTCTCTTGTGTGGAAGTGTTTTTTACCTTTGGGATGATGCGTTTTGCCCGCTGGGCCATGAGCGACATCAATCCGAATGAGGCGGTAAGCGAAGTGCGTTTAAGTACTTTAGTCGATTGTTTTATGATCGTGATGTTTTTGGTGATGGGTACCATTACCTGGAAAAACCGGAAAAAAGTGCCTAAAACGAGCAATAAAAAAGAGGATAAACGCAGCGGAAGTGTTTTATACGGATTAATTTTAGGGGTGTTAAACCCTGTTCAGATTCCATTCTGGCTGTTTTTTGGTAATTATGTAATTTTACACCAATGGATCGAAACGGATTACCTTTCATTAGTGATTTTTAGTTTGGGCTCGGGCGTTGGTTCTACACTCGCACTTTATTTATATGCTCATTTTGCAACCTACATCCAGGAGAAGTTTGCACTGAGCAGTTTAATTATCAATAAATCGATAGCGATATTTTTGTTCGCATTGGCAGCCTATCTGGTAGTCAAACAGGTAATCGTTATTCTATAAATCTAATTCAAGGCCTGTGGAAACACAGGCCTTTTGTTTTTTCTTCACTGAATTTTTCATTACAAAACTATTGTTTTTCGTTCAGTGCGTAGATAGACCGAGGAATATGTCTTTATCTCCACGGGTGATTTGTTTTTGAATTTTCTATAGTTCTTTTTTTGCCACGGAGGCACGGAAAGCACGGAATTAATATGATTGGTTTATGGTGTAGAATAAGGTTGTCAGTTTGAAAGGTAAATCTTATCGAAGTATCGTCATTTCGACCGGAGTGCAACGCAGTGGAGAAATCTTTGAATCTGAGTTCGATAATTATTTGCTGAAAATTATATCTTATTTACGCCTAATCCAGCTTAATCGTCATGCTGAATTTATTTTATTAGCAGTTTTCATTGTCTTAAAGGTCTAATAGCTACCCTCTTGGTCAGCATCTTTTTAGCGTGAAAGACCCTGAAATAAATTCAGGGTGACGACTGCTTTAACAGAAACTTGATTAAAACTGCACAAAATGAGATTTAATAATTGAACTCGGGTTTTTAGCATAGTTAAAAGATTTCTCCATTTCGCTGCGCTTTAGTCGAAATGACAACGATTTTTAAATCTGTCATTTTATAATCCAGCCAATTTCTTTATCAGCGCTGCTGATGAGTTGATAATTGCCAAAAGTACCTAAAAGGCTTACCGTTTCCCCTCCTTTTAAAGTCGTTTTAATTGCCGCTAAACTATCGGGTTTATCATAAACTTTTTGCTGAAGTAAATTTATTTTAATTTTTTTTAATGGCTCAGTTGCCTGAACAAGGCTACTGCTTTGAATAAAACCAAGGCCTCCATCTGGCAGCTCTGCCTTGTAATAACTTCCTGTTGCAGCATTTGCCTGTACAATTGTTCCCCTATTAAGTGTAGCTAAAACCGTTGCTTTATTTTGTGGTGAAGAAAACATTTTAACGGCAGATTTGGTTCTTAAAGTTTTATTTAGCCTGTTACTGGAAGCGATAACGGCAGCTGGAGTTTTGGTTACGGGATCAATAAAAGGAAGTGGATTTACAGCACTATTAAAGGTATAAATGCCAAAATGTAAATGCGTAGGTGTAGTACGGGCATTGCCGGTATTTCCCATAAGCCCCAAAGTATCACCAATTTTTACTTCCTGTCCTTCTATGGCGATTTGTTCATCTAAATGGGCATAATATAAAGTATAATCTTTACCTTTTGGGCGCATCCAAACCACTTTTCCACCCAGGTTATTTTCATTAACCCGCGTTACCGTTCCTTCTGAAATTGCCAGAACAGGCGTTCTGAAATTGCCGAAAATGTCTACACCTTCATGTTTTCTCGCATCATTATCCCTGCCATCTCCCCAATAGCTTTTTATACTGTTAGTGTTTTTTGATTTAATAGGAAAAGCGAGAGATGGGCCAGCTGTAATTTCTAATTCGTAGGATACATTCTGCAACAGTTCTGGTTGCAGCCTGATCAGATAGGTGCCCGTCTCATCAATATCAAAAGCAATAGGATTATTTAGCGTATCGGCAGAGGCAATGAGTTTTTGGGTTTGATCCGTGTTATACCAAACATCGATATAGATCAAAACACCAGCTGAAGGCACTTTGGTAAGCTTTATATTTAATTTTTGTCCTTTGGTTGCATTGAATTTATAAGCAGTCGCCGGGACTTTAACAGCAGCAAAATAACCGTTTTCTTTATAAGGAATATTAATGTTTAATGCTTTTTGTGTACTCATAGTAGCAGCATTTAACCATGCTGAACCCATTGCTGTTTTATCCAGGCCAGCATTCACTAATTTTTTTTGGTACTGCTCATGTGGGCTAGCGGCCTTAAATAGATTGACAGACCCTGTTTTGCAGGAAAGCATGCCCGTTGCAAAAGCAATGGAAAAAAGCCACAGAATGGATCGTGGGGTTTTCATTATGCTAAGTCTTTTTTAATCGGTTAAAAACCGCTGCCGTTACCAGCCCGCCTATAACATACCAGGCCACCGTTAATATCTTTGTTTTATGCGTTTTACTAACCGGAGTATCATCTAATCCCACTTTATCGGGAATGCTTATTGCGCCCAAACCAGCGGTAAAACCTGCTAAAGCACCCTTTATATAAATATTTTTTTTGCTGCCAAAGCCTATGGCGCTATAATATAAACCATTGCTCACTATATCGCCGGCAAGAGTGGCCAGGTATAGGTTGTTCCCTTTTGGCGTTTCAAGATTTAGACTTTTCATCGATCTTGACATGGCTTGTTCGCCTAAAAGATCAATCCTTGGTGCATCAGGATCAATCCGCCGTACACTTTCGTGCAATATATTTAATGCTCCGGCACCAGCGAAGCCCGCGAGTAAGGATTTGAGTAGTTTCATATTATGATAATCGCTGCTACACCTAAATTGTTTTGAAATTGCCCAAATTGTATGGTCAAAACCAGTTAGCAAAATCACTGTTCTGTTATAAAATTGATACACAGATGCGCTTCGGTTAACCTAATCATAACATTAAATTTATGTTTAAGAAGCCTGATCATCCTAATATTGGGCTTTGATACAAAACATATCTTATCCTTATGTCTAACAGACGATTTTTTCTGAAAAATAGTTTGGCTGCAGCTGTAGTGGCCAGTATTTCGCCGGTTCTTTCTTCATTTGCGGAAGAACATACGGCGCCTGCCAGATTGGGCAAAACACCTAAATTACGTTTTGCCATTGCATCAGATGGACATTATGGCCAACCTGGAACGGAGTACAAACTGCACCACGAGAATATTGTGAAGTGGTTAAATGAATCGCATGATAAAAATCCACTCAATTTTGTGATCATTAACGGAGATCTTGTTCACGATCGTCCGGAACTCTTATCAGAAGTAAAAAAAGAATATTACGATAAACTTAAAGTTCCTTTTTATGCCATCCCGGGCAATCACGATCATGCAGATGCAAAGATCTGGAAATCGATTTTCGGTTACGAGGATAACTTTTCTTTCGAAAAAAATGGAGTGGGTTTTGTTTTGGCCAACACTTCTGATACCAAAGGCACTTATTTATGTCCTAACAATGATTTTTTAAAACAAGAACTGGATAAGTTTAAAAACCTGAAAACTGTTTTCGTGGTGCTGCATATCCCACCTCATTTCTGGGTGCCCGAAAGCCCTTTTGTCGAATGTCCGGATACGATTAAACTGCTGCACAGCTATGCAAATGTAAAAGCGGTATTTCATGGGCACGACCACAGCCTCGATGCCGTTTTTTATACCGATAAACTGCCACACTTTTTCGATGCACACATTGGCGGAAACTGAGGCACAGCCTATAAAGGTTACCGGATTGTAGAGGTTGATGAAAATGATAAGATCCAAACTTATCAGGTAAACGCAAGCCAATCGCCATTATTAAATGAAACCAAATTTTAATTGATAGATCATCGCAATGAAAAAGACAATTTTGATGCTCATTTTTGCCGGTACCGTTTTAAGCTGTGCCGCACAGAAAATAAATGAAGCCAAGCCTGAAATGAAAACAGGAACTGATGCCGCTCAGCCCTTTCTGTTTTCGCTGAATACCTTAACCGCAGAAAATGCCCGTTGGAATATCCATTATTCAGGAAGTTATGGCGAAAGAACCAACGGACAGTTTGGCTATGATGGCTTAGGGCAACAGTTTGGTGTTAAAGGATATTTAGGTAGCAGACTTACCTTGTATGCTACCGCGGCAATCGGTTTTGCCAATTCTGGCGGAGTAACCTCTGCGCAACAGGCTGAAGTAATTAGAGATTTAGTGGGCGGCAAAGGCCTTACTGGTTTTAGGTTAGGTGCTGGTTTAGGTTTAAGCAGAGACTGGTCGAGTGTTGGTTCGGCAATTAGCCGGATTACCGCTTCCTTTGATCAGACAAACTGGCGAATGGCAGGTAACCTTCGTTTTGAAAAAGCTTTTGATAAAAAAAGGGATAAGCTCGATTTTATAAGCAGCTTTGGCTATCAGCATCGTGTTTCTAATGTTTTATACCTTGGCTTCGAGGCCTTAGGGCAGGATTTAGAAGGCTTTTGGGAAAAAGACGAAGCCGAAGGTGGTGCAAAGGTAATGATCGGGCCATCAATCAATCTGGAACCAAACCATTCGAAACTTTCGTTCTCTCTTTCCGGCGGACCTGTTTTTTATGCAACCCGGAGTCAGGTAATCCCATCAGAGGCCATCCGCGAAATCGGTTCCGTAGCATCTGGTAACGGTTACACCATCAGGGCCCTGGTTAATTTTAATCTTCATCGCTAAGGTGTTGCTAAATCAATTTAAGAAAATGAAAAAATCATACCTATTTATATTATTCGGTTTGCTGTTCATTCAAAAAGGATTTGCACAATGGCCAGGCAAAAACGAAAGCACACAGCAGATTTTACTGCCTAATGGGTGGAAGCTGAGTCCGGCAGGGCATTCGCTGCAATTGGGCGATTTGCCTTTAAATATGCAGCTCAGCACCTCGGGTAAATACCTGGCCATTACCAACAACGGACAAAGTACCCAGTCGCTGCAATTGCTTGATGCGAAAACAGAAAAGATTATCGATGAAAAAGTGTTAAGTAAATCTTGGTACGGCATTGCTTTTAGTAAAGACGAAAAACACCTGTATGCCTCAGGCGGTAACGACAACTGGATTTTAGATTTTAATATCCAGAATGATAAATTGGGCAAAAGCGACACCATCAAATTAGGTCCCATTTGGCCAAAAGGAAAGATTAGTCCGGCGGGGATTGTGGTAAACAAAAACAACAGTAAGTTATATACGGTAACCAAAGAAGACAGCAGTTTATACATTATCAACCCCACAGAAAAGCAGATCCTGAAAAAAATCCAGTTACCTGCAATTGCCTACAGCTGTGTTTTATCTGCAGATGAAAGTAAACTGTATGTTTCACTCTGGGGTGGCAAATCTGTTGCGGTTATCGATTTAGTTTCAGAAAGCATCTCACAGCGCATTCCTGTTGGCGACCACCCTAATGAACTATTGCTTAATAAAAAAGGAAATATTTTATTCGTAGCCAATGCGAACGACAATACCGTTTCGGTAATCAATACTTCGAACAATAAGGTGATCGAAACCATTGCTACGACCCTTTATGCCACACAGTTAACAGGTTCTACCACTAATGGTTTAGCTTTAAGTACTAACGAGAAAACTTTGTACATTGCCAATGCAGATAACAACTGTTTGGCAGTTTTTGATGTGAGCAAACCAGGGGTAAGCCAGAGTCAGGGTTTTATCCCGGTAGGCTGGTACCCAACAAGTGTGAAGGTTTTAGGCTCGAAAATTTTGGTTACAAACGGCAAAGGTAATACGCCTATGGCCAACCCTCAAGGGCCACAACCTATTTCTAAAGTTGATAATAGTGGCTACCACATGGGCAGTACGGCCAATAGCCGGCTGCAGTATATTGCCGGTTTGTTTAAAGGAACCCTATCTTTTATAAATGCGCCAAAGCCTGAGCAGTTAAAAGTATATACTAAACAGGTTTATGCCAATACGCCCTTTACTGATAAAAGGACTATTACTGCCGATGGTGAAGCCGGAAATCCTATTCCGCGCAAACAAGGCGAAAAATCGCCGATTAAACATGTTTTTTATATTATTAAAGAAAACAGAACCTACGATCAGGTGCTTGGTGATATGCCAAAAGGAAACGGCGATTCTACATTAACACTTTTTGGTAGAAAAATTACACCTAACCAGCACGCCATTGCCGAAAACTACGTGCTGCTGGATAATTTCTATGTGGATGCAGAGGTAAGTGCCGATGGACACAACTGGAGCATGGCCGCTTATGCTACAGATGTAGTTGAGAAAACATGGCCGACCAGTTATGGTGCACGTGGTGGAAGTACCAGCTTTGAAGGCGGCAGGCCCGTTACTTATCCTAAGGGTGGTTTTATCTGGGATTACTGCCAAAGGGCAGGGGTAAGCTACCGCAGTTATGGTGAATTTGGCGATTATGGGAAAGCGAATATTAAATCGTTGCAAGGCCATATGTGTGCCGCTTCACCAGGTTTTGATATGGATATTAAAGATCAGGTTCGGGTAGATGCATGGCAACACGATTTCGATTCGTTACTGGTTGCAGGTGTTGTACCTCAGTTTAATACTTTAAGAATATCTAACGACCACACCAGCGGACAAAAGAAAGGTAAATACTCGCCACAGGCAGCAGTTGCCGATAACGATTTAGCTGTAGGCCGTATTTTGGAGCATTTATCGCATAGCAAAATCTGGAAAGAATCTGTTGTTTTTATTTTGGAAGACGACGCACAGAATGGCCCTGATCATGTTGATGCACACCGTTCGCCAGCTTATGTGGTTGGCCCTTATGTTAAGCGGAATACGCCTGTTCATACCATGTATTCTACCTCGGGATTTTTAAGAACCATGGAGCTTATTTTAGGTTTACCGCCAATGAGCCAGTACGATGCTGCAGCCATGCCACTGTATGAATGTTTTACGGCTACGCCCGATTTTACACCTTATAATGTGATTCAGCCGCTTATTGATTTAGATACGCGGAATGTGGCGGTGAATGAGAGCAGCAGACGTTCCGAAATGTTCAATTTTGCCAAAGAAGATTCGGCACCGGATTTAGATTTAAACGAAGTGGTGTGGAAATCGGTTAAAGGCGAGCAATCGGTAATGCCAGCACCAAAACGGAGTGCTTTTGTGATTTTGGAGAAGAAGAAAAAAGATGATGATGATTAGGGTTCAGTTATGATCCCGTTTTAAACAAAAAGGCAATTTTCGATTAAGAAAATTGCCTTTTTTTAATTGATCGTCATTGCGAGGCACGAAGCAATCTTAAAGCGCTCGCTACTAGCGATAGTTGTAAGATTGCTTCGTCGGCTGAAAAAGCCTTCTCGCAATGACGATAATCTGAGGAGATTTAATTTTTTAAATTCTCCTGTCATTCATATTGATTTTTATCCCATAAATTATCCCTCAGGATGACAAAAAGGATTTCAGCGGCAATCAGGTTTAAAATTGGAGAGATTTGCTACTATTTAAGGTTGGTTAGCATGGTGCAGATAGATAATCGTATTCTAGTATTGTGCAGCCCCAAATAGCATTGCTTACTGTGCCACCTAAACCTGATGGCAGCGACAGCCCCGAAGTATGAGGGCTATAGCGAACAGCAGGGCAGAATGAACCGAAATGCTATTGTATCTGATTTCCAGAAAACGAAACTGATTCTTCAGCTTTCTGTTAAATTGCTTTGTGCCTTTTAGTAGCGACCTTATTTACAATTTCCAGTCTGGCCTTTCAAAATGGCAGGTATAACCGTAAGGGTTTTTCTGTAAATAATCCTGGTGTTCTTCTTCAGCATTCCAGAAATCGGTTTCCGGTACCACCTCGGTTACAATTTTGCCAGGCCATTTACCAGAAGCATCTAACTCGGCAATTAATGCATTTGCGGTGTTTTTCTGTTCTTCACTATTATAAAAAATAGCTGAACGGTATGAGGTACCCACATCATTTCCCTGTCTGTTGCGTGTGCTCGGATCGTGGATCTGAAAAAAATATTCTAATAATTTACGGTAGGTTAAAACAGTTGGATCAAAAGTAACTTCAATGGCTTCGGCATGTGTACCATGGTTCCGGTAAGTGGCATTTGGAACATCACCACCAGTGTATCCAACAACTGTTGAGGTAACCCCTGGGTAATGACGGAGCAGTTCTTCTACTCCCCAAAAGCAGCCGCCTGCAAGAATGGCTTTTTCAGTATTCATATATCTTCCTTTTTTATTGATTAATAAAGATACGACGAAGATGTGTAAAGGGAAAGTAAAGAAGGGAGCTGTTTAGTTGTGTGGTTTAGACGGTGAGATGACAAATGATAGGATAAACCGTTTAGTGTTATCCTGATGGTTAATGAATTGTTTAAAACCAATATGAGTGACATACAATTGTTTCTCTTGGCCTACGGCGCGGTCTTGCCTCGGCTTACCGCCGCCGAAGGGGCTCTTTCTTTTTGGCATCAAAAAGAAACAAAAAATGCCGGCTGAAAATTTTTCTTTCGAAGCGAGTACGTTGGCTTGGGCAGTGCAGCCCGAAAAATTTGTTAGGCCGGATTTAAGTAGAACGGGGATACGGTGCTACGGCCTAGTTGGGTGGAAATACATAATCGACATAAATCATTCATATTTAGGTAATTACAAAATAACGTAAATGGTAGCGTAGTTGAAGGATCATTTACTATATAAACTTACATGATCTTATATTCCTTCTATGGTTAAACGCATCCAGGGTCTTCAACTTCGCTCAGATTGACAAATTTAGGCAACCGCAAGCTTATGTTTTGGAGCGCAAGGCCTGTACATAACACTAAGTTCCTTCCCGTCTTCCGCTTTTACGCTTTCCCGAAACTTCGGGATACCTCGTTGCTGCAGGGTAACGCTTCAATCGGGGCTAGGTGGCCACAGTAGCATTTCATTTGTGAGGCTGCAGGGGAGCACAACCCATAGCTTATAAACCCGACAGTAGCAGCAGCCTCCGATTTTTAAGCACTGTTTTTTTGTTTTTTATGGTGTGCTTGCTTGTTTCACAGGTTTCATCGAAGCTATAGCGAATGGCGGGACTGCAAACCGCCAAGAACCACAAGCCATTCGTTTCCTATTTGAATACACAATTTCGGTCGGTGAGACACCAACCGATAGGATAATGTGTTATTTTATTGTTGGAATTGTCGCTTGGTGCCAAACGCTACCCGCCAACCGCAAAATCCATAAAACTCACATTGTTTTTTCGTGAAGAACTTACCGCGATCCCTTTATCAGCCTTATCGGTAAAGGTAAAACCTTCCAGTTCATCCGGTTTATCGGTGTCTACAACTTTGATTACAGATTCCTGACCGCTGGCAAGCGATTTTTCCAGATCAAGAAAGGTCAGCCTCCATTTACGTCCTTCAATCTGGTTCTGGACTAAAACTAAAATACCTTTATCTGCAATCCAATGTAAGTTCTGTACCCATGGCGAGCAGGTGAATTTTTTAAAGAGGATTCCCTTTTCACTTGTTTTATCGGCTTTTGATAAAGCTATCGGGTTATACAATCTTACTTCATTTGCATTATTACCATAATCGGCTGTTGCTACAAACCATTTGCCTTTGTAATTTACATATTCTGGTCGCGTACCCTGGATACAAGCATCGTCTTCAATGCTTTTGATCAGGTTTCCATCTAATTTTCTGGTTTTTAAAAATCCTTCCCAGTTGATGCAATTAATTACCGCTTTCCAAACGGTGCCTGCTGCATTTTGCTTTACCGAATTGCCCACAAATGTGGGTAAGCCTTTGTGGTAGGCAATGCCGGTGGGATGTTTGATGATATTTTCGCCTTTAACGGTAAACTTGTATTCCTTATGCTGATCAATCAACGAGTCTTTTTGGAGTTGATATTCGCGCATGATGCCCACTTCTCTATCGCCGTAAAGGAAATACCTTCCATTCTGGTAAGAAATGCCCTGGCAGGCACCTAATGAATCAATTGTAATCGTTTTTGTAATCTTTCCATCTGTTTTATTGTATCTGGCTACAAAAAACATCATGATCAGTACTAAAATTGGGTTTAATGTTTTCATAAACTAAGGATCTAAAGGTTCATCAAAATCAATCTGTAAGGATGTGGTATTTAAGTAAAATTCAGATTCGGTATCACTTAAACGTTTTCCGTTTTTATAAGGATAATAGCCGAGTTCTTTTTTGCAACGCTCGGGGAGCAGATTGGTAATATTATAACTCTGCGATTTTACAGTACAGGCTAAACCCGGTTTATCTACCGGCATGCCGTACCTAAACATTAGCCTTGCACAATTGCGCAGGTTGGTGGTGGTATGGCGGGCATGTGGCTCCATAATAATGGCACTTACGGGTATTTGAAGCACTTCCATTAAAAACTTCTTCATTTCGTAGGCTTCGCTGAATTTGGTTTTGTAGGGGTGTACACGTCCGCCCGAAACCACGATGAATGGTGCCATGCCTTTCTGGTATTGCAAGGCCGCTAACCTGCAACGGATCATTCCGCCCGGGCTTAAGGCTACTTCTTTTTCCTCCGGGCCAGCACCTGGAACCAGGATTATACTGTAGGGGTATTTCTTCCATTCTGTTTTTTTGATCTGGGTAATGGCGGCAAGGTTTACGCCCTTGGCCATCGGCTCGTAATCGGCGGCCTCATTGCGTTCGTTCAGTTCTAAAGCTTCCAATGCAAATAACATGGCAGGTTCGAAAAAGAGCTTAGTATTTCCCTGTAAGGCTAACAATGCACTGGCAGATGTGATTTCTGCAAACGTTTTGTCAGTTAGACTAAAACTGATGGAATCTATTTTCGGGTAGTTGGGCTTGTTTCCTTCTACGTAAACGCCAATTGCATAATTAATGGCATGGGCATCTTGTTCCCAGGCTTTAATTAAAAGGGTTTTGTGTTGTTCTTTGGCAAACATGGCATAGCAACCTGAGGGGATGAGGTGGTTTTTTACCAAATTTCCCAACGGATTATTTTCTGTGTAAAGCAGCGCCAAACGGTTTCCGATATCGGCTATTTCCTCATTGGTAAATTTTAAGGCTTTGGCATAACAAGTAATATCTGTTTTGCAGGTTTTAACTGATTCATTTACCTGTGCTGTTTTTGATTTATAGATGTTGTTGAACGTCGTATCTGTGCTAAGCATTTTGCGCAGTGCGGGCAATTGCTGAAAAAGTGTAAGCAGGTAATAATTTTTGTACTGTACTTCGTTCCTGGTCTTAATTAATTGATAAGACTGTTGGGGTACATCCTGTGCAGCTAAACCTTTGTAGAACAGGCAGAGCACAAGGAAAGCATAAAGGTATTTCATCGAAAAGTTTTGGGAACAAAATTAAAGGCCTACCATTAAAGGAACATTAAGATGAGGTTATGCTTTGATCTTTTAATAAACCGATTTAGGAGTGACTTAATTTGGCTTAATATTAATTTAAAGTGCATACACTGGTTGGTGTGAAGAGTTAACATAATAGATACACCGTGTTAAAAGTACACCGCTACTTTTGCCGCTGTAGAACGCTCAAAAATTACTTGTTAACCTTAAAGGATAAGCCTATGTAAATGTGAAATCTACGCTTCTACTAAAAAAACAAATCCCAATTATATTTCAAAACCATTACTAAGAACAAAAAGATGACATCATTTTTTTTAACCGCAAGTATAAAAAGTGCTTGCCGGAAATTGCTTTTGCCTTTAGGCTTACTGGCCATCTGTAATTCCAGTGCAATAGCGATTAATCATGAAGTAACTACTTCGGGCCTGCATCATAAAGCATTTGCTATGGTAAGCGGAACGGTTACCGATCAAAATAAACAACCTTTACCTGGTGTAAGTGTTTTCGAAAAGAAAACAAAAAAAATAACCGTTACCGATTCCAATGGTAAATACTCCATTTCGGTAGAGGAAGCTGCAATTTTAGTATTCTCTTATATCGGTTACGATAACCAGGAAGTTGCGGTTAACGGCCGCCAAAATATTAATGTTACTTTAAAAGAAAGCAGTAATACACTTAACGAGGTTGTGGCTATCGGCTATCAGAAGATCAGAAAATCGGACGTAACGGGTGCCATCAGTAGTGTTAAGGCCAGCGAAATGAATTCAACTTCTCCAACTGTTGGTCAGGCATTGGTTGGTAAGGTTGCCGGTGTACAGGTATCGCAAACCAGTGGTGCGCCATATTCGGGTACCAAAATCAGGGTGAGGGGTATCGGGTCCATTAACGCCAGTTCGGATCCCTTATACGTAATTGATGGTTATCCGGCAGGAAACAATGTATCCATCAATCCCGAGGATATCGAAACCATAGACATTTTAAAAGATGCGGCTTCTGCAGCCATTTATGGCTCAAGAGCATCGGGTGGGGTAGTGTTAATTACCACCAAAAGAGGTGCAGATGGAAAAGGAAAGTTTGAGTACGATGTGCAGGGGGGAGTTTCTCAATTGGCCAAAAAAGTAAAATTATTGGATGCCAACCAGTTTATCCAGCTTTTAATCGACGGACGTAACAATGCCTATAAAGATTTATGGGTAAACTCCGGCAAAACCTGGAACGATGCGATGTTTAGTGATAATAATACTACCCGTATTGCCAATGTGGGCAATGGAAGTAGTGTAAGCATACCAGCCGATCTTTATAATTTTAGTACACAACAGGCTATCTCTGCAGCTTATAATACCGACTGGCAGGATGAATTGTACCGCAATGCAGCCTTTCAACGCCATAACCTTTCATTTTCTGGCGGTACCAAAGATGTAAAATACTTTTTAAGCGGTGGTTACCAGAACAACGATGGTATTGTAACCAACACCAACCAAAAGGTAACCAACTTTAGGGGGAATATTGATGGCAAGGTGAGTGAGCGTTTACGTGTAGGCGCAAATATTTCGTATACGCAGAACGATAACCGCGAGGTGAGGGAAGGCCGTTACGATTTAAGCCCGATGATGTCGGCTTTAATTTACCTACCTTATCTGCCTGCGAGGGATGCCAATGGAAACCCGATCCAGTTTGGCATGGGCGCATTAGCTTCCCAATACGGTATCCAAAACCCAGAGAATCCTTTGGCTACAGTTGAACAAGTAAAAATCACCAGAAAAGGGGCGAGAAGCACCTATAATGCCAACGCTACTTATAACATATTGGAAGGACTGGATTTTAAAGCCAATTTAGGTACACAGACTTACAATGAAAAATATGATTTTTATCTGCCAACCAGCTTAAGTAATGGTAACAACCCACCTTATTCTACCGCTGCAATAACAGCGGCGAATGCAATTGCGCAAACCCTTAGCCAGGTTGATCAGCTTGGCGAGTTTACCCTAAACTACAATAAAACATTTGGTAAACATAAAATTGATGTGCTTGGAGGATATTCTGCGCAAAAAACAACCAGCGATCTGATCCGTATTTCTGCCAGTGGTTTCCAGAATGATAAAATTGGTGAAATTACAGATAAAGGTGCTGATGCAGGATTTTTAACTTTAATAACTGATGGAGCAAACAAAACAGCTAAAGCTACCAATACCTTACTTTCTTATTTTGGCCGTTTCAGCTATAATTATGCCGGTAAATACTTTTTAACCGGTTCATTCCGCCGTGATGGGTCATCAAGGTTTGGTCCGCTGAATAAATATGGCAATTTTCCTTCGGTAGCCGCAGGATGGAACCTTTCGGAAGAAGATTTCTATAACAGTTTTCTTGGCGAACAATCAACCGTTAAGTTAAGGGCAAGTTGGGGATTGAGCGGCAACAACAACATTCCGAATTATAGAACCGCACAGGAAATGAGTGCGCCGGGCGGTGTGGTTTTTGGAAATGCGATTTCGACGGCGATCTGGCCAAATGCCATCCAGGACCCGAAGCTGGGATGGGAATCTACTTCCCAGTATAATTTTGGTACCGATATCAGCCTGTTTAAAAACCGCTTAAATATCATAGCCAATTATTACCTGAGTTATTCATATAATTTGTTGTTTAACCAACCCATTTCTGCTGTATCAGGAACTTCTTCTATCCTGACCAATCTGGTCGACAGTAAAATCAGCAACAAAGGTTTTGATATCCAACTGGATGGAAGAATTATCCAAAAACAGGATTTTACATTGGGCCTCAGCGGAAACATTGCCTTAAACCGCAACAAAGTTTTAAATATGGGTGGAGCAAGTACCATCTTAACCAATGGTGCAGAACGTTCGTATTTAACACACATTACACAAGAAGGTCAGCCTGTAGGCATGTTCTACGGATTTAAGGCTTTGGGTAGAATTACTGCCGATAATTTAGGTAAGGTTGCCCCATCGGCATCTGCTACGAACCCGGCTAAAATCGGTGATTTATATTTTCAGGATACGGATGGTAACGGCATTGTAAATGACGCGGACAAAACCGTTATTGGCACACCATACCCTAAATTCACCTATGGTTTTGCCTTAAACACTTCTTACAAAACGTTTGATTTAAGGGCATCTTTCAATGGGTCGTACGGGAACCAGGTTTTAGATGGGCAGGATTATTACCTGTATAACTTTGAAGGTTCGGGAAATCAATATGCAGAGGTTGCCGACCGTTACAGAAACGAAGCTAACCCTGGCAGTGGTTTAAACTACCGTGCATCGCGTGCGGGTACGCAAAGTAACAGTACCCGTTTATCGTCTTTCTATATTCAGGATGGATCTTACTTCAGATGTACCAACATTACTTTAGGTTATACCTTCCCTAAAATGCTCGCCAATGCGATAAAAGTGAGCAACATCCGCATTTATGCCAGTGTTGATAATGCTTTTACGATTACCGATTACAAGGGTTATAACCCGGAGGTAGATTATAGTGGAGGTTCTAATTTAACTCCTGGTGTAGATTATGGTAACTATCCATTGGCAAGAGCCTATAACCTCGGTATTAAACTTACTTTTTAGCATTAAGAAAATGAAGAACAATATTTATACAATTCTGGCCCTTGGAGCAGTTTTAACCCTAAGTGCCTGTAAAAAAGATTTTTTAGCACAAAACAACCCAAACGCAGTTACTGTTGAAGATTATTTTAGAACAGAAAACGATGTGCTATTGGCAGTAAATGGCGCTTACCAATCGTTAAGGAGTAGTAATACCCTGGGTGAGAACAGTGGACTGTTTACCGATGAACGCTCGGACGATGCAGGAAGAAACGATAACCAGAGTAATGCTGGTGAACCTTTCCAGTTTAACGATTTCTCTTTATTACCCAGTAACTCTTATTTAAAAGCACACTGGCTGGCGCTTTTCAACGCGATTACCCGGAGCAACGTAATTTTATCGAACATTGATAAGGTAACTTTTGTAACACCTGCAAACAAGGTAAACTACATTGCCGAAGCCAAATTTATCAGGGCTATTATGTATTTCGAACTGGTTAGGAAATGGGGTCCTGTTCCCTTAGTTACCAAACAATTGAATAATACGGATGAGGTTACCGCCGCAACCTTCCGTGTACCTGAGGCTGATGTGTATAACCAGATTGTTGCCGATTTAAAAGACGGTTTAAACAGTACGTTGCCGAATTTTCAGAACTCGGCAAACATCGGGAGGACTTCAAAAGCTGCAATTAATGCTTATTTGGGCAAGGTTTACTTAACAATGGCGGCAACGTTACCGGCAAATAAAGCCGAAAACCTAACTAATGCCAATACTTATCTATTGGCAGCTTACAACATGAAAACTTTTGGAAATTTATCTGAAATCCCTTATGTTGATGTTTTTGATGTAGCGAAGAAAATGACTTGTAAAGAGTTGATTTTCCAGATATCCTATAAACAAGGTGATGTGAATTACAGTTCGAGCATTGCTGCAAACAACCAGGCAAAAGGCGAATTGATTAATTCATTAAAAGTATCAACCGGTATTGGTGGTAATGTGAAGCTAGACCTGATCAATGAGTACGAAACAAGCGATTTAAGGAAAGATTTCTCGGTAAAATACGCTAACGATGCCACGGTAAAGGATTGGTTTATTACCAAATTCCGCGATGCGAGTGAATTGGCCACTAAAAACGGTTATGGAGGCAATGACTGGATTTTGATGCGTTATGCTGATGTAATTTTAATGCTTGCGGAGGTAAATATGTTGCAGGGCAACGATGCGGTGGCCATTCAATATCTGGATATGGTTAGGGCAAGGGCTGGAATGCCTTTATACGCTGTAGCCAAAACAGACGCCAATTATGCGGCTAAATTCCCGACTTTAAAGCTTGCTATTTTACACGAGCGTAGGGTAGAGTTCGCTTTTGAACACCAAAGATGGTTTGATTTGATCAGGAATTTTACTGCTGCGGAGTTGGTTACATATTTAAAAGCTAAACCACAATCAGCATACGGGATTGCCAAGCTGGCTAACGTAACCTTAAAAGACAGGTATTATCCTATTCCTTTTGATGAAGTGAAATTAGATCCGGTTAAAATGTACCAGAATCCAGGATACTAAAAAGTTAATTTATATAATAAGCAAAGCGGGCTGATCATTGATCGGACCGCTTTTTTAGTTTTCATTGATAGATTCTAAAGAAAGTCGTCATTGCGAGGAGGAACGACGAAGCAATCTTTCATGCTAGTAATCGTTGCTAGAAAGATTGCTTCGTCGGCTGAAAAAGCCTTCTCGCAATGACGATTCATCGCAATAAATTAACCAAAATGGTACTTTTTAACACAAACTCGCATATGGCTTTTTAAAATCTGCGGAAATCTGCTGATCTGCGGGAACCTTTTTTATACTCCCGCTGATTAAAGATGATGACGCAGATGCTAAAGAGCGGTCGTCATTCCCGCGCATGCGGGAATCTTAATGCAACATAAAAAAACTACTAAGGCATTACGATCATTCATCAGTTTTCCTTTATTCAATGGCATTCATGAGCATTAAACTCCCATATGTATTTTAAAATCTGCGAAAATCTGCTGATCTGCGGGGAACCTTTTTTGTTATTCCGTGGATTCAGTTTTCAGCTGGCAATTCGCAATTTTCAGTTAACTGTAAACTATTAACCTAGAACCGGAAACCCTGAACTGAAAACTGCTTTTCCTAAATAACATTCCGTGTAATTTTTCCTTTTATAATGTAAAGTGCCTGGATGTTTTTCTTGCGGATTATGGTATCGCCTTTGAAATTAGGATTTGAAGAACGGAGGATTAGTTTGGTATTATCGGCGTGCTGAAAAATTAGTTTTATGGTGCGTAAACTGTTACTATCTGCATCCGTCATGACCACATAAGCTTCGCCCCACTGTAGAATTTCGTAATTGGTAATTTCTTTTATGGCAATAATTTCGCCTGCGGCATATTTGGGATACATGCTATCGCCATAAACCGGTAAATAGGCCGTGCAATCGTTAAAAGGGAGGTAATTTACCAGGTATTCTGCCCGCTGTTCTTCTACTAAGAGCTCTTTAGCATCCGATAGACTCATATCGAAATAAGGAACACCCTCTTTACTTTCGCTAACGCCTGGCTTCTTTTTAAAAAACGGTTCGCCGGTTCCGTTTTCAAGCCATGTTAAATTTACGTCGAATTTAAGTTCGAGTTTATCTTTAATGGCATTTGAAACCTTGATCCTTTCTCTTAAAATATCCGAAAGAGAGCCTTGTTGGATATTCAACGCCATAGCAAAATCTTTTTGGGTCTTAAAATTCAACAAATCCATTAGGTTTTTTAAGCGTTGGTTTTCATTCATAGGGTAAATATGTTGGTAAGTTTTATGTATTATTTATAGTTTAACTTATTATATTTTGCTAAATTCGTTAGCTAATATAATCATTTAAAAAATATACGCTATGGAAGGGAACTCAAATTTTAAAAAAGAAACGATGGCTTTTATTGATGCCATTGAAAACTTTTTTTTATCAGATGGTGTAGGCCATCATTTAAATTTTTTAAAAAACTGGATAAACCCATCCCAAAACGAATTCGATTATTTGCCGCAAAAGCACCCCGCAAAGCTATTGGGTTTTTATGAAAAACTGGTGCCGCTGTTTGATTATTCGGATTTAATTTTTAACCGGATTGAAGCTGATACTGCATTTGTAAAAGCGATTGAGCTTGATGAATGTAATTTGGAACGCGAATCGGTTGTGCTTGAATATTGCCCGAAACTGTTGAGCAAGGGCGAAATGAAAAATCCTAAATTTACTTTTTTAGATATTTTTATCTTCTTTGAATCGGATAGCTATAAGATGGTTTACAAGGAATGGTTACTGGCCGGATTGGAAAATAAGCTCGATCTGGATTGGGATCAATATGTTGCCGCGTTTTACGAGAATACCATGAAAATGCTGGAGGCCTGTTGGCTCATCCATGAAAGGGTTATCACTAAAAATAGTTTTAAGAGCATCGATCGCTATTACCATATGGCCATGTTCGAAAGTACATCGCCTTTGGCTTTCGATCAGGAATTATTTGATGATCCATTTAAAGCAATTGAATTTTTCTTTAGTTTGGATAACCTTGCGGGGCATAAAACATACCTGAAAAAATGGTATAAAATGGCCTTATCAGAGGAACACCGTTTAAGTGATGTTGCCGATTATTTTTTCCTCTATAACCAGTTTACGAAATTGCTTAACGCAGGTTATTTAATTGCAGCCAAAAAACTGATTTATCAGGAAGCCTTGCCTGAAGGATTAATTACTGAAGATCGTTTTATTACAAGCGAAGTGTACAACAAAGGCCTTTGTGAAGTAAATACATTACCAGCCGAACACATCGAAAATCCTTATCGCTTTGTAACGTCTTTTTTTATTCCTGAAAAAATTAAACAATTGCGCTTAGGCCTTTTAGAGTGGTTGTATGCTGCATTTAGTACCGGGAGCAGCATTAAACTGATGGATAAAGAATTTTTGTTTGAGCAGTACGAAGCCATGCTGATGATCGTTGAAGCTTTCTTTATAATGATCGGTAATCCTTCACTAAGTGATGATATTAAAGATGAAAGGTGGCATTATGCGGAATAAATGCTTAAACCTTAGCCATAGTGCCACAAAAGAAGAAACCGTAATGGGCTTATTAAAGGGGGTTACGGTTGCGGCACCCATTCAATATATTTATCTCCATAACAATTTTTTCGCCGGTAGAGCTGTGCAGGAAATGCTGATTATGGTTCAGTTTAAACATGTGCGTATTTTAAACGAATTAACGCCAGTATTAAATATTGTATTTAATGAGCAAACGGAATTTAGTTATCGGGTTTTTCATGTGCACGAAGTTGAGCGGGCCTTGCTAGCGGGCAGTTTGTTTTTTTACTATGCCACTGCAGCTCAAAATTGTTTATTTAGTAAATCTGGAAATTTTCTTGAATGTGGAGCACCTGAGTTCATTGCAGATCGGGTGAGCAGCGCTTATCAACAGGAAACGAATAAGGCCAACAAATTTCTGGCGGGAGCTAATTTCTATTTTAAACAGCAAAATTTCGAACATTGTGCTTTTATGCTGCACCAGGTTTTCGATTTAATGTACAGAGCAGTTGAAATTTTGGTAATGGGAAAGGATAAAAAAACACACCGCATCAGTGCCCATCAATTATATGTTAAGGCCTATGTTAAGCCGCTTTCTGAGCTGTTTAATGATGAAGAAGAACTTTGCTTGTTACATTTACTTGATGAAGCCTACCTGGCTGTTCGCTACGAAAACAATTATACGATCAGTGAGCCGGATGTGATGCGACTGTTTGAAAAAGTAGATTTATTGTATCGTGTTGCAGAACAGGTTTATCAGGGCATTATGAATAATCATTTCGATCAGCAGGTTACTGAAATGCGTGTTGGTTAAGTGTTATCGATAAAATGACTGATGAGCTGGTAATCGGCGTATTGATGGTTGATATTACTATTAAATTCTGTGTGTTTTGCTTATTATTACTATTTTTTTGTCTTATTTATTTGTAATACTTCATTTTGCGTATATATTTGTGCTTTATATCATCTCTCACTTAATGATTAAATGAAATCTAAATTAACAAATGAAAAAAAACTATGCCATTCTAAAGGAGTATTCTCTTGCTTTAGCACTTTTAATTAGCACAATATTTATTCTCCATTCTTGTAAAAAGGATTACGGCAAAGCCGATGAGCAATCTATCGAAAAACTTTCTAGCTGGTACCAAAGTGAAATAAAAGTATCTAAAAGCAGTTCTTTCAGTAAACTGAGTCCTCAATGGGATAATATTGACGTTATTGAACGATCAGACCAAAAGATTTATGAAATTGGCTTAAACAATCCTGAAAAGCTGATCTTGATGAGCGCCGAAACAAATCCATCTAATTTGGAGCAGGAAGAAAAGAAACATAATCTCCGATTATTAATATTTGAAAATAAGCAAACTGGTAAGATATTGTATGCTTGTTATATGTCGGTAGTAAATGCCGATGTGCAAAACCCCACAGAAATACATTACAAAAATGTGGGTACACTTACCGGAACAATTTCTTTTTACACTTTAGGGGGGACATTTGCCAATGGATGGCAGTATGCAAAAGGTAAACTGGAAAAGATGATAAGTGCATCAACTAAGTTGCAATACGAAGCCATGATGCAGAAAAATGGCCCTGGTGCTAAAGGGAAGGTTATGGATAATGGCCGACCGCCATATTGTTTAACCAGGGCCGCACCACGTTACCGTATAGGCTGTGTTGGGGTATCAGGTTATGAGCGTTGTTCGAATCTGTTTGATGGTTGGGATTATACTGATATTTGTAGTTATTTTGATCATGATGACGGCCTTACGCCTACAGGGGGAGGAAGTGGGGGTAGTGGTGGAGACTATTATCCACCGATTAAAGATTGTGCCGAAGTAGAGAATGGTTCGGCATATTTTGATCCGAACTGTGGTTGCATTGGAGGGACTACGGGGATAACGGCTTGTAAAGATATTATGAATAAAACAACAGACTCATGTATTTCAAAAACTGTAAAAGCGGCTTTAGATGCAAATAAAGATATTATTGGCATGATAGGAGGTATTATTTCTTTATTTGATGCGAGTAAAACGGTAACATTAAATATTTATGATGGAACGACAGATCATGGTACACCAGGGCAATATAAAGGTGGCAGTTTTGTAAACAACGTATTTCAAGCGAATATTACATTACAAACTTCCTATTTTAAAAATTCATCAAAAGAAAGTGTTATTTCTACTCTTATTCATGAATCTGTTCACGCTTACATCCATACTTCAGGTAGTAAGGTTCTGGAAGGAGATCATGAAGAGATTTCAAAAAAATATATTGAACCAATGGCAGCATATTTACAAAGTTATTTTGGAATGAATATTAAAGATGCTTATTCAATGGCATGGAGTGGAGTTGCAGATTCAAAAGCTTATATTGATGCAAAAGGTACGGATACATTTAAAATGAGTGATGGGAATACAATTACAAAAGATGAAATAGATAATTTAGCACTCCCATATAAAGAGAATGGCAACGATCCTCAGTTTAAAAAGGGCACCCCTATTTGTAATTAATATGAAAAAATATACCCACTATGTTTTAATATTTATTTTTAATCATATAGCAATAAATATTTTTGCTCAAAAAAATCATATTGTTCCTCCAATAAATATTACACTAATGCATACATTTTTGCAAAAAAATGCAGATAGTACAATTCTTTTTGAAAGAGTGAATTACAAAATTAATAGACCAGAATTTTTCATAATTAGTAAAGTAGGTGATACTGTATCAATATACAATTATCAGCAACTAAAGGAGGTAGATAAAAGAATTTTGCTCCCTAAAGCTATTAGATATAAACTTCATAAGAGAAATAGACTGGATTACTTAAGTGAACCAATAGATATCAATATTTATTTTAATCCAATTTATTTAAATAGGGATAGTAGTGTGATATTTTGGAACGCTTTGTTAAAGCAGCAACCTTGGCAAATCAATGATGATTCTATTGATGGTGAAAGTTGTCCCAACGCCAAAAACGGCTACGATAGGAACATTTATGATGGCGGTGGAATAAGTCTTTATCTAATTACAAAAGATAAAATTAAACGGTTATATTTTTATGCTCCTCAATATTATGAAAAAGAGATCTGTCCGGGAAGAAAGGGTAGACAAGCTATAATTGGAATTGAAAAATTGTTTAAAACTTACTTTAAAGATGAATGGTAGGCTCTTGTAGTGTATATGTTGATACAGAGTGAAATATTTCCTTTAAAAGGAAAGCAATAGCATATACTAAGGCTTATAAAGATGCAACTGAATTTGAAATAGGTAAAGATATCAACAATAGGCCGATTAAGAAAACTAAAACCGAATTATCCAGCATAGGTACAGATTATTTAACCAATATAAAAGGGAAGAAGCTATGCGATTAAAATTTTTCATAATGATACTACTATTAAGCTTTAATGTTAAGGCTCAAGATAAATTGGCAAACTTTGATGCAATCCTTTTATCCAGATTTATTTCTAGTAATGTAATTCATGAAAAGATAAAGGATTCTACGGCGGTTTATACTTTCAGCCTAAAAATTGAGATTGAGAAAAAGAAAGGAGTTCAATTAGTTAAAACTAAGATTAACAATCCCACAATATCTCTTGCCTTAAATAGCCTTGAGGCTTTGAGTAATTATAATTATGATGCTTATTTAAAAAATGGAAAAGCTAAAATTTTAATGCGATTTTACTTAATTGTTTTAAGTTCTGATTATAGTTCTAAGTTTGTGGATATATATAAAATACCTGAAATAGTAAAATACTTCTTTGAAAAAGGGGATGATGCTTTTATAGATGTAGGAGCTTATGGAATAATGATTGATAAGAAAGTTTATAATTAATAGTAAATGACTGAACAGATCAATTAAAGCATTATTAGTGCATGAGTATGTTTTAAACTATCTGATCCTGGAGACACAGCTTTATGTAGGTTGTTTTAAAGTAAAAATCTTTTTTCAAGCAAATATTACTCTACAAACATCGTATTTTAAAAATTCTTCAAAAGAAACGGCTATTGCTGTATTGATACATGAAGCGGTTCACGCTTACATTCATAATTCAGGAGCTAAAACAGCATGCTCGCAAAATTTGATTAAACATTTATGAAAAAAATAATCTTTATTATCAATATATTTTGTGCTCTTACTTTTAGCTCAAAAGCTCAGGGTACGTTAAGCAGACTAACATCTTCAAATGTTTCTGATATTAGTAATTACATTTCAGCTAATTATAAGTTAAAGGAAAAAAATCTGGATACGCTTTGTTTATATACTACTGTATTTGCGAAGTTTAAGGTTTCAAATAGTAGGCAAATTAGTGATCTCTCTCTGTCAGCAAATATTCCGGATATGATCAAATTGAGTTTGGAGAAAGCAATAAAATCATCAAATGGTCACTGGAGCAATCTTGATATTGATTTGGAGTATTTCTCCAATAGGATATTTGTTTTACCAATTGTTATATCTTATGGAAGAGGATGTGCAGGAGGAGATGGTGAATTATCTTTAACCGTTCCTGTAGAGGACTGGAGGAAAATTTATAATACCGCCCGCGCCGCAAATTATGCAATACTGGATATTTTAAAATTTAATGGAAAAAACCTGGATAAATTGGAGTGTGTACTGCTGGCTCCTTTGAGTCTTGGAGATAAATAATTATCAGTATCTATCTTACTAGTAGTTGGTACATCATATACCCTTGCTGCGGAGCGCGGGCAGGAAGGGGCCACGCCATTAAGCCAAAGCCTGAAGTGTAAACAATAAATTTATAAAACCATGAAGTGCAAAATAATATTTATTATAATTTTCACTATGCATAGCGCAATAATTTTTGCCCAAAAACACAACGCTGCTCCTTTATATAAATTTTTAAAGACTAATGCAGACAGCACAATTGTTATGAGTTATGAGAGTGCGTGGGAGATTGATCCAGCGTATTATATGTTAAGCAAAAAAGGCGATACGCTTAGTGCCTATACTTACAAAGCTAGATATAATGTTGATCAACGGAGTAAAATTCCTCATAATTTGAGATATAGGCTTTATCAAAATACGCAAGTACCTGCCGATGTAAATTCTTATTTTAATATTAAGTATTTACCAGTTGACAGTCTTAAAAATTTCTGGAAAGAACTTATCACCTTACAGCCATGGCATATTGATGATGATAAAATTAATGGAGCGGGCTGCCCTATTTATAAGGACAGTTTGCAAAGGCAAATACGTGATGCCTCATTTATAAAATTACATTTAATAACAAAAAAAAGGATAAAAGAGTTGAGTTTTTATGCCCCCGAATATTATGAAAATAAAATTTGTCCAGGCAGTGCAGGAAGAAAGGCTATTCTTAAAATTGAAAAATTATTTGTCGCGTATATCGAAAAATGACGATTTCCGAAATGTATGTTGGTTAATCATTGCTCATAAATTGGGTTAATGGAGTGTGTACTGCTGGCTCCTTTGAGTTTTGGAGTTGAATAATTATCAGTATTTATCATATTAGTAGTTTTTTGAGCTTATCGAGGGGTGTGAACGACCTTGTAGATCAGTGCGTTACTGAGATGCATATTGGTTAACCCTAGTCCAAAGATCTCTCCTCCGAAGGAGTTCCTTTTGGAACACTCCGCGGTGCTTCAGTCGAGATGACGATACTTTTTATTGGAGTCTGTCGATGGTAGAAGTTAGTATTTAGCCAAAAACAAAGGAGTTGGATGACAGGTTTTGGCGGTTCGTCATTCCCAACTTGATTGGGAACCACGTAGTGCTCATGAATGCCTTTGAAGAGATGAAAGCTTATGGATAATCGTAATGCAAGCGCTTTAAGATTCCCGCCTGCGAGGGAAAGACGACCACTCTATTGGAGTCTGGCATTGATAGAGATTAATTTATGGGATGAATCATTATAATATCCTTTTTAAATGCTTCGCAAAGCGTTTGCAGGCTAATCATTACCCATAAACTCACTCGGGGTTTTGCCGAAATGTTTTTTAAATTCTGAACTAAAATATTTCCGGTCATTAAAACCTACTGCATAGGCTATTTCGGCAATATTGCCTGAGTTTTGCTTGAGTAATTGAGCTGCTCTTTTTATCCGCAACGATTTAATAAAGTCGTTTACCGAAAGGTCGGTAAGTGCCCTTATTTTTTTGTATAGTACAGGTTGGCTCATGCCAATTTCTGAAGATAGGGTGGGTACATCAAAATCAGGATCGGCAATCCGGTCTTCGATAACCTGGATAATTTTATTCAAAAAGTTTTGCTCTGTGGTGTTAATCACCATGTTTTTAGGCTCGAGCATGATTACCTGTGCAAACTTTTGTTTTATCGTTTCTCTGGCGTTTAACAGGTTCTGGATGTTCAACTCCAATATTTTTAGGTTAAATGGCTTCATGATATAAGCATCGGCACCATTTTCGAAACCGTTTACCTGGTGTACGTAAGCCGATCTTGCCGTTAATAAAACCACAGGAATATGGCTGGTTCGCTCATCGGTTTTAAGTTTCCGGCATAATTCTAAGCCATCCATTATGGGCATCATTACGTCACTGATAATTAAATCAGGAATCAGATCTAATGCACAGTCTAGCCCGGTAGACCCATTTTCGCGCTCATAAATCTGGTACGAAGGGCTTAAAGCCTGTTTAATAAAGGCTCTTACATCTTCATTATCTTCTACGAGTAAGATGCTGTTTTTTCTCTTTTTCTCTGAGGTATCTGGCAGTACATCATCTTGCTTAATTTGTTCGGTTACCTGCGTTGCGCCAAGGTTATAATTTAAGGCATCATCATAATAAACATAATCAGGGATAAAATCGGATGGATTAAAATGTGCCTTCCCTATTTTTAAACTTACTGTGAAAGCGGTATTGCCAAAAGCTTTGTCGTTTTTAGGTGTACTTTCGAAGCTGATCTGGCCATGATGCAGTTCTACAATGCTTTTAGAGAATGATAAGCCCAAACCTGTACCAATAGTGGTAGAGGCATTGGCCTGATAAAAATTAGTGAATAAACTGGCCTGGTTTTCTAATGGAATGCCCTTGCCGTTATCACAGATCTTTATATTAACCAATTGTTTTTCTGTTTCTATTTTTAGGCTAATTTTTCCGTTTACAGGTGTAAACTTAAAGGCATTAGAAAGCAGGTTGAACATCACTTTTTCCATCTGGACTTTATCAAAATAAAGCTCAATTTCTGCTTGTGCGGTTTCAAACTGATAATCGATGTTTTTAGAAATGGCCATGTTCTGAAAAGCCAGAAATATTTCCCTACAGAATTTTACCACATCGCCGGGACTTACATGTAGTGCCATTTTTCCGCTTTCTGCCTTTCTAAAATCGAGCAGTTCGGTAACCAGGTTCATTAAACGGTGGGCATTATTTTTTATAGGTTGCAGATCCCGGTTCAGGGCAGGATCATCTTTTGCGTTTTCGATCAATTTATCTAACGGACCAACAATGAGGGTTAGAGGCGTGCGGATCTCGTGAGAAATATTGGTAAAAAACTCGAGCTTGTGCTCATTAATTTCTTTTTCTTTTTTAAGTACAGCTTTTATTAACAAATAGCGTATAAACACAATAGAAATGGCTGCAAAAGCACAAAAGTAAAACAGATAGGCCCACCAGGTTTTATAAAATGGCGGCAAAATCTGAATAGCTAATGTACTTGTTTCTTTAGTCCAAAGGCCATCATTATTACTTCCTTTAACCATAAGGGTATAGTTTCCTGGCGATAGGTTAGTATAGCTTGCTGATGGGATATCTACATAGTTCCAGTTTTTTTCAAAACCGTCTAGCTTATAGGCAAACCGGTTTTTATCAGCTTTTATAAAGTTAAGCAGGGTAAAATCAATAGAAAATACATTCTGGTCTGATTCGAAGGTAATTGATTTAATGGTGCTGATGTTTTGTTTAAGTAAACCATCATCGGTATTCAGGGCTATTGGTTTATTAAACAATTTTAATCCGGTAAAAATAACAGGCGGCGTATTTTTATTCTCTTTAATCCCGTTTGGGAAAAAGCTCACCATCCCACTTAATCCGCCAAAGAAAAAGGCACCTTTACTGTCTTTTAAAAACGATTTGTAATTAAATTCGTTGCCTGGCAGGCCATCTTTAACGTTGTAGGTTTTAAACGTTTTCTGCCTGGGGTTGTATTTACATAAACCTTTGTCTGTAGTTATCCATAGGTTATTAAAATCATCTTCGAGTATACCCATGATGGTGTTGCTGGGTAAGCCATCAAAGGTGGTTACTCTGGTATAACTATGGCGATCGGGGTTGAGCTTAAATAAACCATTACGCATGGTACCCAGGAGTAAGTACCCTCCTTTATCTCCAGTTAAACAAGTGATTTCGTTATATTTTAAAATTTCAGGATCGGCAGCAACACGGCTCACAAATTGTTGGCTACCTTTTTTTAACTGGTAAAGGCCTGAGTCGGTTGCCACCCACAGGTTTTGTTTGTCATCTTCAAAAATATAACGTATAGCTTTATTTAACCCGTTTACCCGATTGCGGATAAACTGACCTGTAGTGCTATTAAATCTGTTTAAGCCACCGTTGGTACCTACCCAAAAGCGCCCATAGCTATCTTCAAAAACGGTCGTAATTTCATCACTGCTAATAGATGAAGTATCGTTTTTGCGACTGGTATATCTGATAAAAGTTTTGGTTTCTGGCTGAAAAAGGTTTAGGCCTCCATAATGGGTTCCAATCCAGACTCTGTTTTTTTTATCCCGTATAACCGATTTTACCAGGTTTGCACTTAAGCTTTTGGGATCGTTCGGGTTGTTTTTATACCGGGTAAAAGTGTTGTTTTTCCGGTCGTAATAATTAAGCCCTTCGCCTTCGGTACCAATCCAAAGATTTTGGTACTGATCTTCCATAATGGTGCTGACTACATTACTGCTTAAGCCATTTGTTGCGGTAGTGCTTCTATAAACCTTAAAGGGCGTGTAATTGGGATAAATCATGTTAATGGCGCCGTAATAGGTGCCTACCCATATTATGCCCTGCCGATCCTGATAAATATCGTAAACTGAGTTTTGGCTTAGGCTGGAAGGATCTTCGGGGATATTATGTAGGGCGCTGAAATTTTTGTTGGCGGGATTGTAAATATTAATACCATGTAATGTTCCGATCCATAATTGACCTTCCTGGTCCATCATAATTTTGCGGACATTATTGCTGCTAATGCCCTCTTTGTTAAGACTGGAGTATCGGTAGGTGGTAATGGCTTCCGTACTAAGGTTTAACTTGCTTACACCGGTTTGTTTGGTCCCGATCCATAAATTATTTTCACGGTCTTCGACCATAGTGGTAATGTGGTTATCGATGGCCTTGTTCAACTCTTCGCTAAAGTCTTTAAAATACCTGAAATGTATTTTTCCTTCTTTAAAACTCATGTTCATTAAGCCATAAGTGGTACTTAGCCATAATGTTCCATTATGATCTTCTGTTATGGCATAAATTTGTTGGCGTTGCTTTTGCCCATATAGAAAGCGCTTAAATTTATATTTTCCGTTGCTGTTGAGTAAATTTAAACCACTCGTTGTACCGATCCACACACGGCCCTTTTTATCCTGATAAATGCAACTAATATTGGAGCTGCTAATGCTGTTCGGATCTTTCTTATTGTGTGCATAGCAGTCGAAGTTATCATCACCTTCATTATATTTATTTAGCCCTTGTTGGGTGCCAACTAATAATGTTCCATCCCTTAAGGCTAAAAGTGAAGAAAGATAAGCCGGACTACTCAGGCTTTTCTCATTGTTATTGTCGTGATTATATACTTTAAAAGATTGAGAGTCGTATTTGTTTAACCCAAACCGGGTGCCAAACCAGATAAAACCTCTGGTATCCTGCGCGATAGAGAGTACCGAACTCTGTGAAAGTCCATTTTCTACATTAAGGTGTTTAAAAGCGTATTTGTTTTGGGCATTACTTACAATGATAAAAAATACTAAAGTGAAGGTTAGCAGGTATTTCATGTTGGCACAAAGTGAGGGGTGGTTAGCTTTTACCTGATTAAAAGTACAAAATGTTTCTATTATAAAATCAAATACGTTTGGCAAGGCAATTTTAATATTTTATCCGCTCATTTATCCTATTTAATGCTTTTTTCTGCTTTTATTTAGGATTTTATACCTATTTATTTAGGATTTTACCCCCTTCTTTTTTTCTCTTCTAAATAGATTTGGCCTGATGCATTTGTAACTGATTGCATCACGACAACCAGATATTTAATAACCAAAATTCATCCGCACGCAAAGGGAGTGTTCTGTCATTCCTTAGCAACGGACAAACAACTAGCCAATAAACAAGAAAATATGAGGAAAACTTACTTTAAGCAATTAATGCTTTTTTCGTTAACCGTATATGCTGTGTGCCCAAGTGTGGCCAATGCAAATACCATACGAGTCAAAAGCCATGTAACGGGCAAAATTGGGTTTACTAAAAACCATAGGTTGGAAGTAACGGGAACGGTGACCGATAATTTTGGGAATCCATTATTTGGGGTAATGGTTTCGATTAAAGAAACAGGCACTAGTGTTTCTACCGATAAGAATGGGAAGTATAAAATTAGCGCAGTAGAAGGAGATATTTTAATCTTTACGCTTAACGGCTATTTAGTGAAAGAAGTAGAGGCAAACCAGGCTTTATTGAATGTTAGTTTAGGCGAAAACCAGAAGCGCCAGGCTACCACACCAATATTGTATGGCGAGCAAAGCGTAACAAGCAATCTACAATCTACCTCGACCGTTTATAACAACGATTTAATTAAGGTTCCGGTAGCAGGAATAAATAATGCCCTATCGGGCAGGCTTGCAGGTTTGTATACGCTACAAAGCAGCGGTAGGCCAGGTGCTGATGGAACAAGTATTACCGTTAGGGGTAATACACCATTGGTTTTGGTAAATGGCGTGCCGAGAGATTATCCTTCTATCGATCCTGAAGAAATAGAATCGGTTACCATTCTAAAAGATGGTTTATCTACTGTAATGTTGGGACAGCAATCTTCTAACAGTGTAGTGATGATAACCACACGAAAGGGAGAGGTTGGAAAGCAGCGGATTTCGCTAACGGCTCAGGCAGGTTTGCAATCGGCTATTAAATTGCCTCAAGCTCTCGGTGCTTTTGATTATGCAACTTTGTACAACGAAGCCCTGGCGAATGATGGTAAAGCACCACGTTTTAGCGCAGCTGATTTAAATGCATGGGCAAACGGATCAGACCCTGTATTTCATCCTGATGTAGATTGGTACGGAACCATCTTAAAACCAAATACTGTTTTTAGCCGCTATAATTTAAATACCTATGGAGGGGGCAACTCAACAAGGTATTTTCTTGATGTAGATTACCTTAATCAGAGTGGGATTCTTAAACAGGATGATCAAAATCCTTACAGTACCAATACCGATTACAAAAGGTATTTGGTCCGTACCAATATCGATATTGATATTACGCCAACCACTTTGTTAAACTTAAACTTATTTGGTCGCATACAAAATGGCAATCAGCCGGGTGGAGCAGGTGCCAATACAGCCATTTTTACTACTGGAACAACTTTATCGAACTTTGGCGGGAATAATATTTTTGCACAATTGGCAGCTACGCCAAATAATGCCTATCCTGTTTTTAATCCCAATGGCTCGCTGGCTGGTAGTTCCGATTATCAAACCAATTTGTGGGGCGCAACTACACGCTCAGGCTATTTTTACAACAGTACGCGCGATGTTTCTGCTGATATCTCTTTACGGAAAACGCTGGATAATGTGACCAAAGGTTTATGGTTAAAAGCCCTGGCCAGTTTTAATACGAGTGTATCAGAAAACATTATCCGTACGAAACAATATGCTGTTTACAAGCTGGCGAGTATCAACCCTGATGCATATCAGAAATTCGGTGTAGATGGTCAGCAAATTAATCTTTCTACCAATTCTGGTCAGAGCAGAAATTTATTTGTTGATTTTTCTGCAGGCTTGGATAAAACCTATGGTAACCATAGCATTAATGCACTTTTAAAATACAATTCGCAAAGTGCGCAAACGGCCAACCAGATCCCGATGATCTTCAGCAATTTATCGGGAAGGGTAGATTATAACTACAAAGAAAAGTATTTGGCCGAGGTTGCTTTAAGTTATAGCGGCTTAAATAGATATGAAGAGGGCAACCGTTTTGGTTTCTTTTATGGCTTTGGCTTAGGATGGAATATTGCTAAAGAAGATTTTCTAAAAGATACCAGATGGTTAAATGCACTTAAAGTAAGAGCCAATTATGCCTATACCGGTAATGCAAATGCTGGTTATTTTGCATATAAACAATATTATGTAACAGGTGCCTCTTACAATTATGGTACTACGCCAACGGCAATTACCGGAACAGTAGAAGGTACATTGGCTAATCCAAAAATTACCTGGGAGAAGGCAAACCAATATAACCTGGGCATTGATGCAAGCTTGTTTAACAACAAACTGTCTATAGCTGCCGATTATTTCAATAATGAGAATTTTGATCTGATCCAAACCAGGGGAAGAAGTTCGGCATTATTGGGCACTGCCTATCCTGCAGAAAATATAGGAATCAGCAGGTATTCGGGTGTAGAGTTTGATCTGAAATACAGCAACAATGTGGGCAACTTTAATTATTACATTGCGCCAAATGTTTTCTCACTCCAAAAAACCATTCAATATCAGGATGAAATCGATAGGCCATACCCATGGATGGTTAGAACCGGACAGCGCGAAGATCAGACCTTTGGTTATATAGCCGATGGTTTATTTCAGAACCAGGCCGAGATTAACTCCAGTGCGAAAATACAAGGCTACAGCCCAGTACCAGGCGATATTAAATACAAAGATTTAAACAATGATGGCACTATCAACGAGCTTGATATACAGTCGCTCAAAAACAATAATCCAATCTGGTTTTATGGTGTGAATTTAGGATTCAGCTATAAAGGTTTCGATTTTTCTGCATTGCTACAAGGTGTTCAAAACCGCTATGTTTATGTGTCGGGTTCTACAGAATGGGCATTCCAGAACAATGGCTTAGGGCAGGCCTTTGAACAAAACCTTGGAAGATGGACACCTGCTACAGCAGCCGTTGCCACGCAGCCGCGCTTAACTATTGGTTCAAATCCGAATAACGAGGCCACCTCATCATACTGGCTGCACGATGGAAGTTATGTACGATTAAAAAACATTGAATTAGGGTATACATTACCCAAGCCACTAACCAATAAGCTAAAACTCGCCTCTATCCGCTTCTTTGTAAATGCGGTAAATGCGGTTACATTATCGGCTTACGATAGGGTAGATCCTGAGGTTTATGGAAATGGTTATCCGCTGCAAAGAGTGGTTAACGCTGGTTTAAATGTTAAATTTTAATGCTGGGTTGATATGAAAAATCATGAAGATAAGTTCACCGCGTTCAGGGAAATTCTGCAATCATGATCGGCTCAAAGGGATGCCTTTGGCAATCATCACCATTAAAAACAAATTATAAACAGATGAAAATTAAGATAAAAGAAATAGTTGGTGTTTTAGCCATTACCATCATTGGTTTTTCGGCATGTAAGAAACCATTATATGAAACAGAGCCGACCAGTCAGGATATTACTTACGTTTTCGATAAAACAGACTCGCTGGGGGTACAGGCTAAAACATTTTTAGCTGATATTTATTCCTATCTGCCAAATGGATACAATAGAATTGGTAATGATGTATTAGATGCTGCATCTGATGATGCGATTAGTTCGTCGCCAGCAAGTACCATCGAGTATTTTGTTAACGGCCGTATTTCTGCTTCCTCTAATGCAACAGCTTCTAACATAGATAACTCATGGGACAATAATTACAGAACCATTAGAAAGGCTAATATATTCCTGGCCAATATCGATGTGGTGCCTTTAAATCAAAAGGGATTAAAAGTGTACTGGAAATCAGAAGCGAGAATACTTAGGGCAATTGCCTATTTCGAACTGATTAAACGTTTTGGCGGCGTACCCTTAATGGGTGATAAGGTTTTAGGATTTAATGATAATATCGAATTACCTAGAAGCACCTACGCCGAGTGCGTTAAATATGTGGTTGATGAATGCGACGCTTTAAAGGCTATCGCCAGACCCGATAATACGCTGGCTGCTGATGAAGATTACGGAAGGGTTACCCAGGGTGTTGCACTTGCCTTAAAAGCAAGGATTTTATTGTACGATGCCAGTCCATTGAACAATCCAACCAACGATTTAACCAAATGGGCTTCGGCAGCGCAGGCCGCTAAAGATGTAATGAACCTGAATATATTTTCATTAACTGCGGCTTATACTTCAGTTTTTAACACACGAAAAAATAGTGAGGTTATTCTTGCCTACCAGCGGGCGGTAACTTTCGATCTGGAGACCAGGAATGCACCTGTAGGTTATACCGCTACCAATGCATCGGGCTCTGGTTACACCAGCCCAACCCAAGAGCTGGTTGATGCATTTGATATGAGCAACGGAAGAGCAATTAGCGATCCGGCATCGGGTTATAATGCTGCAGACCCTTACACAGGCAGAGATCCGAGGTTTTACAGGACTATTTTTCATAATAATGCAAAATGGTTAAATAGAATAGTCCAAACTTACGATGGCGGTTTAGACAGACCAGGAAGTGCGGTAAACGTACAAACCCGAACTGGTTATTACATGCGTAAATTTTTGAACGAAACTTTTGAAAGTGCGTCAGTTTACAGCAATCAAACACACAACTTCCCCATTTTCAGGTATGCAGAGATTTTGCTCAATTATGCCGAGGCGATGAACGAAGCGGCAGATAATACCGTAAACAGGGCTGAAGCTTTTAACCAATTGAAGGCTTTAAGGTTAAGGGCGGGTATTGCAATAGGCAGTACAGTAGGTTATCAACATGGATTAAAAACTACTATGACCCAGGCCGAAATGAGAGAAGCCATCAGGCACGAACGTAGGGTGGAAATGGCTTTTGAAGAGCAGCGTTTTTGGGATATACGCAGATGGAAAATTGCAGGAACGGTATTGAATGGCACTTTGCATGGCATGCAGATTATTAAAAATACAGATGGCTCGTTCTCTTATACCCGAACAAATGCGCTCAATGTATCTTTCGATGCTTCTAAAATGTATCGTTATCCGATTGCAACCAGTGAGTTGAACAAGAACAGAAACTTAACACAAAACCCAGGTTGGTAATTGGAGATTTTAAAATTTGTTAAATGATAACCATACATGTTATGCAAAAAATATTATATAAATTATTAATCCTTTTTATCCTTTTGCCCGGTATTTCTTTGGCGCAAACGGTTATTAGAGGAACTGTAGTCGACAATTCGGGCCCCTTGCCCGGTGCTACAATTGTAGAGAAGGGCTTAACCAACAATGGTGCCGTGAGCGATGGCGAAGGTAAATTTCAATTTACCTTAAAGGGAACCTCAAAAACCCTTATTGTTAAATCAATCGGATATTTAAACCAGGAGGTTAACGTAGCTGGAAAAACAGTCGTATCCATCAATTTAAAGGCCGATACCAAAGGCTTAGATGAAGTTTTGGTTGTTGGTTTTGGTAAGCAAAAGAAAATTACCAATACGGGGGCAATCAGTTCTATTTCGGCATCAGAAATTAAGCAAAACCCAAGTGCGAGTATCCAGAATACGCTTGCAGGCCGGTTACCAGGTTTTACTTCACAACAGAGAAGTGGCCAGCCAGGGGCAGATGGAGCAGCTTTCTTTATCCGTGGTGTAAGTACCTACGCGGGGAGTACCTCTCCGTTAATTATTGTTGATGATGTGGAATATGATTATAACCAGGTTTCTGATATTGATCCTAATGAAGTAGAAACTGTTTCCATTTTAAAAGATGCCTCAACCACTGCCGTTTACGGTATTAAAGGTGCTAATGGCGTACTGGTAATTACGACCAAAAGAGGATTAGCAGGTAAGCCACGGATTAATTTAAAATCAGAGGCAGGTTATCAGATGGATGTAAATACCCCTGAATTCTTAAATTCATACGAGGCTAAATTACTGAACAATGAAGCACTAAGGAATTCGGGCGATTTAACCAACAAAGCTTTCGCAACTGAGGCAGATTTGGCCGCTTACCGGGATCATACCGATCCTTATGGGCATCCGGATATTGACTGGTGGAAAACCATTTTTAAACCGGGCGCGATGATTACCAGGCAAAATCTCGATTTTCAGGGCGGTACAGAGAGTGTAAAATATTTTGTATCGGCAGGTTATTTATGGCAGAACGGTAATGTTAGGGATTTTAGTTCGGATAATGGTGTAAACAGTAATTTCTATTACAAGCGCTATAATTTTAGATCGAACTTAGATATTCAGGCAACCAAAACCTTAAGTATCCGTTTAGATTTAACCGGACGCTTCGGCGAAACCAACCAGCCTTTTAATTCGCAACAGGGCAACGCCTATTATGCAAATGGAAACGGTATCGTTGGCGAAATTTATAGCGGTGGTTATTTACCGCCCTGGGCTTTCCCGGTTACCAATCCAAATGGCTCGTATCCATATAATCCTTTATTAACCAATGCAAATACCAGTATTATCGGCCGTTTGGCAGAGTCAGGATATTCGAGAACTTTTGATAATGACCTGAATATTGTTTCGAGCGCCAGTCAGAAGTTAGATTTTATAACGCCTGGATTAGCAGCGAAAGTATTATTATCGTACGCAAGTGCCCAAAGTTATAGCGTAAGTGCAAGTAGAACCGCTTTGCCATATTATTTATATAATTCGGCTACAGGGCTTTATCTGCCATTAAATGCTACGCAATACCGTACACCACCATTTGCAGCTGGGTATAGCAATACCAGTATTTTCCGCACCTTAAGCACACAATCATCTCTAAACTATGATCGTAATTTTGGCGACCACCGTGTGTATGGTTTGGTTTTGTACAACGATAACCGTGTAATTAATTCAACCACAACGGCTGATGCCAATCAAGGTCCGGGTGTACCAACAGTAATTACAGGAACAACCTTAAGGGGTGGTTACGATTACAAAAACAAATATCTGATTGAATTTAATGCTGCCTACAATGGTACCGACCGTTTTACCGGTTCTAAAACCAAAGGCTGGTTCCCTGCGGCATCAATAGGTTGGAATATTTCTGAAGAGAAGTTTTTCTCAGACAATATCAAATTTATAGATCTGTTTAAAATCAGGGCATCATATGGTATGGTGGGATCAGATGATATTGGTGGTGCGAAAAAATTCCTTCAGTTATATACTTTAGGCTCGGGTTCTTACAATTTTGGCACATCACCTACCTCGTATAACGGAATTACCGAAGGTAGTTTAGGAAACCTGGATGTAACCTGGGAGAAAGAAAAGAAACTTGACGTGGGTGTTGACCTGAACATGTTTAAAGGTAAACTTAAAATTACTGCTGATTATTTCAACAACGACAGGTACGATATTTTAACCACCAGACAAAGTGTTCCTTTTACTATTGGGGTAGGTTTACCACCGGTTAACCTGGGTAAAGTAAACAACAGAGGTTTTGATGGAGAGGTAAGCTATAACGAAAAAATTAACGATTTCTCTGCTGGTGTTAGGTTAACTTTCTCTTATGCGAAGAATAAAATCCTCTATCAGGATGAAGCACAGCCTGCTTACCCTTGGTTAGCGGCAACAGGTAACCCGATTGGGCAATATTTTGGGTGGCACTTTTTAGGTTTTTATACTGCAGCAGAAATTGCAGATCCTAATGTGGCCAAACCAACAACGGCTGTTGGGCCCGGCGATATGAAATATCAGGACTTGAATGGCGATAAAATTATTGACGATACCGATAAAGGAGTGATTGGCAAACCAAATCTGCCAAACACAACCTATGGTGCAAACTTTAATTTCGGGTATAAAAACTTTTACCTGAATGTATTTTTTCAAGGCTCTTACGGTTATAGTACCCGTTTCCACTCAGAAACGATTACGCCAGGGAACTCGAACTATCAGCCGATACATTTGCAACGCTGGACACCGGAAACAGCTGCCACAGCTATCTTTCCACGATTGGGTGGCAATGCGGTAACCAATTTTCCAAATGCCACAAATAATTTCTCTGATTTTTGGACAAGAGACAATTATTATGTGCGTTTAAAAACGGCAGAAATCAGTTACCTATTTCCAAGCGCATTGGCTAAAAAGCTTCACCTTTCGGCGATAAGACTATATGCCAATGGAAATAACCTGCTTACCTGGACCAACGTAACAGACCTTTATCAGGTAGATCCCGAAAATGGAAACAGTACCACTACGGTAATCAGTGTTTATCCAACACAGCGTATTTATAATCTTGGATTAAATGTTACATTTTAATTAAAGCGATCATGAAAAAGAAAATTTCTATCATAGCCTTATTTGCGCTTATCATCATCAGCTATTCCTGTAAAAAAGGAGGCTTATTGGATGAGAGCACATTAACTACCTTAAACGAAGAAACCACTTTTGCCGATAGTATTAATACCCAGGCGTTTTTAACGCGTATTTATCAGCAAGTTGGTTTTCAATATGATATCCAATACCTGGATGCTGGTGGGCATGCAGGTGCGGCTGATGAAGGCGTTGCCGGCCGTTACAACGGTACCCAAAATTCGGCAGTTGTTATTGCTTTTGGGGCTGGTATCTAAAAGCTCAACCAACAGCGATTTTACCGGCATGTGGTCGGTTCCTTATCAAAATATCAGAAGGGTGAATGTGCTTCTGCAAAATATTGGTGGAGCGCCGTTAAGTGCTGCAACTAAAAAAGGCATGATTGCCGAAGCCAGATATTTAAGGGCCTGGTATTATTTCTTATTAATCAGGGCTTTTGGAGGTGTACCATTACTTGGCGATAAAGTTTACGATATTACCGAGGATTTTAATTTAAAAAGATCTACTTATCAGGAGTGTGTAAATTATATCGTTTCAGAATGCGAAGCCGCGAAAGCAGATTTACCAACCAATGTAACCATTTTGCCTCAAAATTACGGGCGCATTACGCAGGGAACCTGCATGGGATTAAAATCGCGTGTTTTATTGTATGCCGCAAGTCCTTTATTTAATGGTGGCCAATTAGCCTCATCCGGCGAAGTACACAATTTAACAGGTTATGCCGCTTACGATAAAGAACGCTGGAAAAAAGCTGCGGATGCGGCATTAGATATCATCAATGCCGGTAACTATTCTTTATATGTAGATAACGGTACGCCAAGCGGTACAACCAATAGAAACGGATATGGTTTTTATAAGGTTTTTCAGATGCGGGTAAACAGCGAATACCTGTTTGCTGCAATGAGAGGTGCACAACGTGAGTTTGAATCTTTTTTGCTGCCACAAAGCAGATCTGGTGGTTATGCCTTTACGGTAAGTCAGCAAACAGTAGATAAGTTTCCGATGATTAACGGGAAAGCGATTAATGAAGCGGGTTCTTTATACGATCCGGCCAATCCTTACGCCAACCGTGATCCGCGCTTTGCCAATTCTGTCATTTATAACGGTGCCCCATGGATTTTAAGTGGTAATAATGCTGCTCCGGTAAATACTTATGTAGGTTCTGGTACAACGGATGCTGTGAGTGGCCCGCTTGGGTTTAATACAGGCTACTTTCCCCGTAAATATCTTTTAGAAAATTCTACAGGAAACGGTGAGCGATGCTGGGGACTGATTCGATATGCAGAAATTTTATTGAATTATGCTGAAGCACTTAATGAATATAGCGGACCAGTACCTGAAGTGTATGCCCAATTAAGAAAAATAAGAGAACGTGCTGGTATTACCGCAGGTACAGATGGTAATTATGGAGTTAAGGCCGATGCAACACAAGATGAAATGCGGGCCATTATTCAAAAAGAACGCGATATAGAATTGTTTATGGAAGAACACCGTATGTGGGATGCCAGAAGATGGAAAACAGCTGCGGTTGATTTTGAAAAGCCAATACGAGGCGTTAAAATAACTAAAACGGGTAATACTTATAGTTACGAATATGTAGATGTGCGCGAACATCATTTTCCTGCCAATTATGGTTTATTTCCAATGTTGGCTTCAGAAATAGCAAAAAATACAGCATTGATCCAAAATCCAGGCTGGTAGAAAATAAAGAAACATCAGTTCGATCTGATAAAAAAATGGTTAGTATCGTTAGTTTGGGGCCACCTTGCCTAGCTTGGTGGCTTTTTTTAAGGTTAAAATTTATTATTGAAACGAAATCAAATGAAAAATGCCGTTTAAAAAATTAAAATATACCTGCAGCATACTGAAAGTATGCCTATTGGCACCTTTTTTAGTGATGCCGTTCATTGTTTGTGTAGCTCAAATACCAGGCAGTGAGGTAAACTGGCCCGCTTTTATGGCCAGGCAAAATTTAAAGTGGGATAACCTTGGCAAAGATTATTACAGTGGTATTATCCTGGGTAACGGGCTGCTCGGTACCAATATTTATAAGGAAAACGATAGTTTAATCCGTTTCGACATCGGCAGGAGCGATGTGGTGGATCACCGTGAGAAACTAATGCCCGGCGCTGGTAAACTGTATACCCAATCGCGCTTGCCTATCGGTTATTTTACGCTTAAAACCGAGGGTAAAATAACTAGTGCTAAAATAGAACTTGATATTTACAATGCCGAAGCCAAAGGAAGTATATCCACTACAAAGGGAACAATCTCGTTTACAGCCTTTGTTGCTGCCAATCAAAATGTAATTAGCGTTTCGCTTGATGCAATGCAGCAAGAAAAAGTTTCAGGCTGGGAATGGAACCCTGGTAAAAGTATCAGCCCGAGGTACCTTCAGGCCTACCCAACAGATAAACCTGCAAACTACCCTGAAAATCCTCCTGTAAAAATGACTATTGATAACGGTTATACTTTTTGTAATCAACCTTTACTCAATAATGGTGGTTATACCACGGCTTATCAAATTAATGGCAATGCCAGTTCGGGCAAACTGCTTGTAAGTGTAGGCTATGATGGGTATAATAGCCTCGATGAAACAGAGGAAGCCTTAAATAACCTTAAAAACTTTAACGCCGATAAAGAAAGTATTGCTGCACACCGCAATTGGTGGCACCGTTATTATCAGCAGAGTTTTGTTGCCCTGCCCGATAAACGCATGGAAAATTTTTATTGGATACAGCTTTATAAACTCGCCTCGATTACCCGTGCAGATAAACCCATTGCCGACTTAATGGGGCCGTGGACAGCTGCAACGCCCTGGCCGGCCATCTGGTGGAATTTAAATACCCAGCTTACTTATTCTCCAATTTTTACCGCCAACCATTTAGAACTCGGCGAATCGCTGTTTAAATCTTTAAACGTTCATCGGCAAAGTTTAATCAATAATGTTCCGGTGCAATGGCGTAATGATGCAGCTGCCATAGGCAGGAGCTCTTCTTACGATCTGGTAAGTCCAATAACTGACGCAGAAATAAGCAAGGGGACTTTTGAGCCTGCAAACCTTACCTGGATGTTATATTATTATTACCAATATTACACCTATACCAAAGATGAGCAGACTCTCCGTACTAAAATTTACCCTTTACTGAAAAGATCGGCAAATTTTTTAATCCATCAGCTTAAACAAGATGAGAAAGGGATTTATCATTTTCCAATGTCTCACTCTCCTGAATACAAAAACGTAGAAGATGCAAACTATACCCTATCGAGTTTAAGCTGGGCCCTGCAAACCTTAATTAAGGTGAATGGGGAGCAACAATTGAAAGATGCAGATGCCGGTAAATGGAGCCTGATATTGAAAAACCTGGCGGCTTTTCCTGTAGGAGATACTGGTTTTTTAATCGGCAAAGATGTGCCATTAAATAGCTCGCACAGGCATTATTCACATTTACTGATGATTTATCCATATAACCTCGTGAATTGGGAACAGCCAGAAAATAAGGAACTGATCAGTTTGTCTTTGAAAAACTGGCTTATGTACAAGAATGCGCTTGCAGGATTTTCTTTCAGTGGCGCTGCTTCTATTTACGCAGGCATGGAAAACGGTGATATGGCCTACCAATGGTTAAACGAACTGTTCGATCGTTTTATGCAGCCCAATACCCTTTATCGCGAATCGGGGCCAGTGATCGAAACGCCATTGGCAGCAGCAACATCAATACAGGAAATGCTGATCCAAAGCTGGGGAGATAAAATCAGGATTTTTCCTGCCATTCCATCTAGCTGGAAAGATACATCGTTTAAACAACTTAGGGCAGAAGGCGCTTTTTTGGTTAGTGCAGATATGCAAAACGGGCAGACAAAAAATATTAGAATAACCAGTTTAAAGGGAGGAACCTTAACTCTGGTGAGCAATATGGCTAAATTTTCCATCCGATCGGATAAGCGGAGTAAAATAGATTATCAGCAGTATAAAGAAGGCGAAAAAATCAAAATTGAAATCAGAAAAACCATAATCGGAGAAACCTTACAACTGGTTTCTACAAGTTTTGAAGAAAAACAAGCGCCGGCTTTTCCTTATAGTGAATATCAGAACTGGTTTTGGGGCTTAAATAAAAAATAAAGGATGTTTCCTGTAAATAAAAAAACGAACAACAAAATAAAGGCTCACCGAAAGGTTAGGTTTGGACTTGTGGTTGGAGGCCTGATGCTGATGGGGATATCGGTAAACGCCCAAAATGAACCTTTTAATGTCATCCTGCAACGTGTTAATAACGATTTGCAGACTTTTGTTAAAGATAAAGCCTTAGCAGAAGAGGTTACCAGTCATCTTAAAAATCTGAATGCCGATGGCAGCTGGCAGGATGTTAATTATACCGATGCGCAGTATGATCCTTTAAAACGGATCAAAGATATGGCAACAGTATACATCCGCCCATCGAACAAACTTTATAATAACGCTGAGCTTCACAGTGCCATTGTTAAATCTTTACGGAACTGGCTGGATAAAAACCCGAAGAACAAAAATTGGTGGTACAATGATATTTTTTACCCCCAAGCGATTGGACAAACCTTAATATTAATGCGAAGTGCAAAGGAAGGGCTTCCTCCTGAATTAGAAAATGCGCTGATTAAAAGGATGACCAGAAAATTAAAGACTGGCGACGGTGCCAACACCTCTGATGAAGCATTACATTATTTATATCGTGCCTGCTTAACGCAGAATAAGGCAACGCTAGATTCTGCTGCAAAATACCTGTTCGAACCCATTGCCATAACCGATGGCAAGGAAGGTGTTCAGGTAGATGGTAGTTATTATCAGCATGGAAAACAGCAGGCCATTGCCAGTTATGGAAGGGTGTTTGCCGGAAATTCGGTAAATGCGGCCTTCTATTTGCGTGGAACAGCATATGCTTTACCGGAAGATCAGCTGGCAATTTTGGCAGATTACCTTAAAAATACTTTCTTAAAAACCATAAGAGGATCATTTTATGATTTTAATGTACGGGGACGAGGCATTAGCCGTAAAGATTCCTTAAGTAGTGGGATGGGAGGAATGGTAGGGAAAATTAAACTATTTGATCCCGAAAATGCGGCTCACTGGGATGCTTCAACATTAAGAACATCAGGCAAAAAACCTGTTGATTATGGGATAACAGCTTCACATAACCAATATTGGAAAAGTGGCTACACCCTGCATCTCCGTAAGGCTTATACCTTTAGTGTGCAAACCGCATCAACGAGAACTTTACGGACAGAACGCGGTAATAACGAAAACATATTGGGGAAATTTCTCCCCGATGGCGCAACCAATATGCAGCGTAGCGGATCGGAGTATGCCAACCTCATGCCTGTTTGGGAATGGGATAAAATCCCTGGAACCACCAGTAGAGATTATCCTGATGATAATGGTGCAACAGTATTAAAGGAATGGGGAATTCCGGGTACAACCAAATTTGTTGGGGGAGTTAGCGACGGTATTTATGGCGTTTCATGTTATGATTTAAATTACGACAGTGTTCAGGCAAAAAAAGCATGGTTCTTTTTTGATAGGGAAGTGGTGTGCCTGGGTGCCGGAATTAAGAGTAGTACAAAAGAAAATATCACCACAACAGTCAATCAGGCCTGGTTAAGGGGCGATGTGCTTTCTCCCAAAGGAGCGCAGGCCAATGCTAAAGGCGAGCGCTGGGCAGTTCATGATAGTATTGGGTATATTTTTCCACAGGGTGGGAATTTAGAAATCAGCAGTAAAGCACAAACCGGAAACTGGTACCGCATCAACCATTTTCAGCGTAAAACTGAACTTAAACATAACGTATTTAAAATCTGGTTAAATCATGGTATAAATCCTCAGAATGCCAGCTATCAATACATCGTAGTGCCAGGAATTAACGCTGCGGGTTTAAAAAAATACAACCGATCGATGATACAGATATTAAAAAATACGGATGAACTGCAGGCTGTAAAACATACCGGACTGGATATGTTGCAGGCCGTTTTTTATAAAGCGGGAACACTGGCTGCCAATGGCCTTTCGCTTCAGGTAGATCAGCCGTGTACGGTTTACATTAAAGATTTAAACGGTAAGAACCCTACGTTATATATCGCAGATCCCGCACAGGAAAATGCAACTATAAGCGTGTTGTTAAAGCTGCCAGGATTATCGAAACCAAAAAGTATAGATTGTAATCTGCCGGCTGGCGCCTTTGCAGGTGCTACGGCAAGTTTTAAAATTAAAGAATAATACACACATACTATTAAACTATGAAAAAAATCAATTTCGCTGTCGCATTGCTGATGCTTGGCAGTTCAGTTTCATTTGCGCAGACCGAGAAAAAGCCGATGGCCCAGTTAATCAACGATGAATTTAAATTCGCAGCTGACCAATATAAAATACTTGCTAAAAATATACCTGAAGGCAAAACACCTCAAAGTTTCGATAAAGGTAAATCCATCAATTACGATATTAAATGGTGGTGCAGCGGCTTTTATTCTGGCAGTTTGTGGTACATATACGAACAAACCAAAAATGCAGAGATTAAGCAAGAGGCCGAAAAAGCCTTAAAAGTAATAGAACCTAATCAAACTTATACGGGAAACCACGACTTGGGCTTTATGATGTACTGCAGCTTTGGCAATGCTTACCGCTTAACCGGGAAGCCAGAATATAAGGCTGTGATTCAGCGTTCGGCAGAATCTTTGGCTACGCGTTACCGCCCTGTTGTAAAATCTATCCAATCGTGGAATAAAAGCAAAATGTGGGAGTGCCCGGTAATTATTGACAATATGATGAATCTTGAAATGATGAACTGGGCAAGCGATAATGGAGGTGATAAAAAGTATAAAGAAATTTCGGTTATCCATGCCAATACTAGTTTAAGAAATCATTTCCGCCCTGATTTCAGCTCTTATCATGTGGTCGATTACAATCCTCAAACTGGTAAGGTCATTAAAAAAGTTACCTGGCAGGGTGCCGCAAACTGTTCTGCATGGTCGCGTGGGCAGGGCTGGGCTTTGTATGGTTATACCATGATGTACCGTTTTACCAAAGATCCTATCTATTTAAAACAGGCAAAAGGTATTGCGCATTTTATATTGAACCATCCAAATTTACCTGCCGATAAAATTCCTTTCTGGGATTTCGATGCACAGGGGATTCCCTTTGCCAAACGCGATGCTTCTGCAGGTGCACTGATGGCTTCGGCATTGTTAGAGCTTGGTCAGTACACTTCAGGAAGCGAAAAAACAGCTTTCAAGTCTGCGGCCGAAACCATGATCTATTCACTTTCGAGTAGCGCTTATCATGCTAAATTAGGCGAAAACGGTGGCTTTTTGTTGATGCATAGCACAGGTGCTTACCCATTAAGCAGTGAAATAGATGTACCTTTAATTTATGCTGATTATTATTATTTGGAGGCATTGGCCAGGTATAAAAAATGGTATTTATAGAAAATATTAATGACAGATTTATATATCGTGGTCGTCATCTCGACTGAAGCGCAGCGAAATGGAGAGATCTATCTGGATAGATTTCTCGGCTGCGTTGCACTCCGCTCGAAATGACGATCTCTTAAGGAAAAGAGTCTGAAAATTAACCACTACAAAAGAATATGGATAGCCTAATCTGGTAAAATAGGAACAGAAGAAACCTGAATTGTAGTACAGAAACCTGCTCTCCAAATAACTTAAAACTAAAGATGAATTTAATGCCACTTACATTATTAAAGAAACTATAATGAAATATAAACTGATTTTTTCTGCCCTGCTGATTTTTTCTCAGTTGGCAAACGCACAAAAGAAACCTGCAACTGGTGCCGAAGACCGTGCTTTTTGGGTTAAAACCTTAAACCGCATTGCCTACCCGGTGATCCATAACCTGGCCAATGAAACTTTAAAAAAGAACATGCCATTAGAAAAAGCCCCTGGCTATGGCTTAAATGTAGCCAAAGTTACTTACCTCGAAGCCTTGGGCCGTACCATTGCAGGAGTTGCACCATGGTTGGCTTTGCCTGATGACAACTCTGCTGAAGGTAAACTTAGAAAAACCATGCGTGCCGAGCTTTTAAAAGCTTTGGCCAATTCGGTAAATCCTGCAAGTCCTGATTACATTAGTTACCGTTCCGAAAGTCAGCCTATTGTTGATGCTGCTTATGTTGCACATGCTTTTTTGCGTGCACCAAAAGCACTCTGGGAGCCGCTTGATGAAATCACCAAAAAAAGATTTATAGAAGAATTTAAATCGCTGCGCACGAGAAGCGGCGCCTATAATAACTGGTTATTGTTTTCGGGCTTAACTGAGGGGTTTTTATTGAGCATTGGTGAACAGTACGATCCTGCCCGTGTTCAATTCTCGATCAATAAAATGAAGGAATGGTATGTAGGCGATAGCTGGTACAGTGATGGCGAAAAATTTAGTATGGATTATTACAATTCATATGTGATCCATCCCATGCTGGTTGATCTTTTAAAGGTATTGGTCGATAAGAAAAGAGCATCGCAGGCTGATTATGATATTGCATTAAAAAGAATGGTACGTTATTCTGAATATCTGGAAAGGATCATTTCACCGGAAGGCACTTATCCTGCCTATGGCCGTTCAATCACTTATCGCACGGCGGCCTTTCAGGCCCTGGCCCAAACAGCGCTAATGGAAAAACTGCCAGAATATGTAAAACCATCGCAAGTTCGTGGCGGCTTAACCGCGGTAATGCATAAACTGTACGATGGAAACCAGAATTTTGATGATAAAGGATGGTTGGTACTGGGTTTTAACGGTCATCAACCAGAAGTGGCTGATACCTATACTTCTACCGGAAGTTTATACATGGCTACCCTAGGCTTTTTAACCCTGGGTTTACCTGCCGATAATAAATTTTGGACAGATACACCCGCACCATGGACCAGTTTAAAAGCCTGGAGCGGAGAAAGCATAAAAAAGGATTATAAAGTTGAGTATTAATACAAATAATAAGTATCGTATAAATATATTTGCGGATAGGATCTGATATCGGTTCAGGCCTTATCGCAAAACTCAATTTTTAACAATGAACAAATTCGAAAGCCGTTACGCGCAAAGCCCTAAAGAAGTTAAACAAATGGATACCGCAGCTTTGCGGGATAATTTCCTGATCGAAAACGTATTTGAGGCCAACCAGGTAAACCTAACCTTATCTCATTTTGACAGATATATTGTTGGTGGTGCAATGCCTGTTGATCAGAAAATAGCACTTCCAAACCCTGATGATTTAAAAGCAACCTACTTTTTAGAGCGTAGGGAACTGGGTATTATCAATGTTGGTGGAAAAGCAATCGTTACTGCTGATGGTGAAAAATACGAATTGGATTATAAAGAAGCTTTATATATTGGTAAAGGTACAAAAGAAGTGTTTTTTGAATCTGCCACACCAGGTGAGGCTGCTAAATTATACATCAATTCTGCCCCTGCACACCACACTTACCCTAACAAAAAGGTAAGCAAGGCTGAAGCAGAGATCGTAGAATTAGGCACGCCTGAAACCGCAAACCATAGAATAATAAATAAGTTGTTGGTGAACAGTGTTTTGCCAACCTGCCAGTTGCAAATGGGTATGACCGAGTTAAAATCGGGCAGTGTTTGGAATACCATGCCAGCACATACACACGATAGGAGGATGGAAGCCTATTTCTATTTCGAAGTTCCAAAAGGACAGAGCGTTTGCCACTTTATGGGGCAGCCACAGGAAACCCGTCACATCTGGATGCAAAGTGATCAGGCGGTTATTTCGCCAAACTGGTCTATCCACTCAGGTGCAGGTACAAGCAACTATACCTTTATTTGGGGTATGGCTGGCGAAAACTTAGATTATGGCGATATGGATCATTGTGCCATTACCGAACTGAAATAAATTCTTATCGTCATCTCGATCCGATAGCTATTGGATGGAGTGCCGATTTCTAATCGGTAGCGAAATGGCGAGATCTTTTAAATGCATCATAGAATAAAAACATGTCAAACATATTCAATTTAGCAGGTAAAACTGCATTAGTTACCGGTTGTAAAAGAGGGATAGGAAAAGCCATGGCTTTAGCTTTGGCCGAAGCAGGTGCCGATGTTATCGGTGTTTCTGCAAGTCTTGAACTGCAGGGTAGCGCTATAGAAAAAGAAATATTAGCACTGGGCAGAAAGTTTTATGCTTACCAGTGCGATTTTGGTAAACGCGAAAGTACCCTGGCTTTTGCAGCTCAGGTTAAGGCCGATCATCCTGTTATCGATATTTTGGTAAATAATGCCGGAACGATTTTACGTCAGCCAATTGCTGAGCATTCGGATGAGTATTGGGATGAGGTGATTGCGGTAAACCAAACTGCACCATTTATTTTAACCCGCGAAATCGGAAGGGAAATGATTGCTAGAGGTAGCGGAAAAGTAATCTTCACTGCATCCTTACTATCATTCCAGGGTGGAATTACTGTTCCTGGTTACGCAGCGAGTAAAGGTGCAATTGCATCTTTAACCAAAGCTTTTGCAAACGAATGGGCATCAAAAGGGGTGAACGTAAATGCAATTGCTCCTGGTTATATCGCAACTGATAATACTTCGGCTTTACGCGAAGATCAGGATAGAAGCACTTCTATTTTATCGCGTATCCCTGCCGGAAGATGGGGAACACCAGAAGATTTTAAAGGACCTACATTATTTTTAGCTTCCGCAGCAAGTGACTATGTACATGGAACAATTTTGACCGTTGATGGCGGTTGGATGGGAAGGTAGTTAGTCCTTAGTCTGGAGTCCATAGTCCTGAGTCAATGATTTGAGACGATAAAAGCTTGTGAAGGCTATACCAAAGGAGTCAAGTTTTGAAAAAAAACTTGACTCCTTTATTTTAAATAACCTGCTCGTTTTATGTGCTTTAGACTCCTAACGCTCAACGCCAAACTTTTTAAAACCCTACCTGGTTTTTTTATTCACTTTGGACTCCAAACGCTCAGCGCCAAGCGCCTGGCTGTTAATACAAGTTGTATATCTCCTTAATATCTTTCAAAATCTTTTCGAAATCGATCTTCAGGTCAATTAACCGGCCAGTATGGATGTCGAAAACCCAACCGTGAACGGTTAATCCGCGACCGGCAATAGCTTCCTGAACGGCAGCTGTTTTTAATAGGTTTACACACTGCTCCTGAACGTTGAGCTCTACCAATCTATTATAACGAAGGCTTTCATCTTCAATGGCATTCAGTTCATCTTTATGGATGCGGTATACATCGCGGATGTTTCTTAACCAAGGGTTCAAGATACCTAAATCTGCTGGTTGCATGGCTGCTTTAACGCCTCCGCAATTGTAATGGCCACAAACCACAATATGGTTTACTTTTAAATGGCGTACGGCGTAATTTAAAACCGTCATTACGTTTAGATCTACGTTGTTTACCAGGTTGGCCACATTTCGGTGCACAAAAGCCTGCCCTGGTTGTATACCCATTAAATCCTCTGCCGTAACGCGACTATCTGAACAGCCGATGTACAAAAACTCAGGGCTTTGACCTTTCGATAATTCGGTAAAATAATCAGGATTAATAGCCAGTTTTTCGGCGATCCATTTCTCGTTGTTCTTAAAAACTTCTTCTACATTCATGCTTTTGCTTTAAATAGAATTTGGGGATATATGTTATATTGGTAAATTGAGCATTTATTGTGCTGTAAAACTAAAAAAAGATTCTCTCATTTTGACAAGTTCTTCATCTTCCCTTTCGTTAGCTTAACTAACAACTTTTTATGTTAAATGTTTAATGGTTTGAGAGGTATTGTGGAAGGAAACCAGCAATAAATAGCATAAATGTAATAAAGGCTGTGAAAAATAAAAAAGGTTTAAGGCCAGCTGTATTAGCACCATTCTTTAACATCAGTTGTCTAGCTACGTCTGAAGTGAGCAATGATATGCAGATTAAAAATACGAAAGCAATCGCTAAGCCAACACCAATACCAAATAATTCTGTCTCTTTTCTGGTGTTAAATATGTTGAAAAAATCCGATAGGAAAAGTAAGTTCCAGATCACCACTATACCTATGGCAACTGGAATTTTAATCGGGAAACCAGTTTGAGCCTGAAGCTTGCTGATCTCCTGGTCAATGTAATTTGGGGTAGGTTCGGTATCATTAAGAAAACCGGTTTGTATAATCTCTGTCATCCGCTCCTCTGCATTTCCCAGAAAGGTAAAGAAGATATCTTTATTATATTTTTCAACACGGTGGGTAATCCTGATTGAACTACCTAATAAAGAAGTGTGGGGAGTAATGGCGATAATATCTGAGCGTTTAAAAACAAAATTACCCCTGATGGATGCGTTAAGTTCGAGTTTAAATTCGCTTACTTTTAAAGTAGCAAAAGGCCAGGTTGCCTTAAAGCCGCCTATTCTAACACCACCGGTTTCTTCAAATGTATTCATTTATCGAGCAGTAAATCTGTTCGAATATATCCCATTTAATCTGATTTTTTAGAGTCTCGATTAAATTTATCTGAAGAAAAATGAAAGCCAATATCAATCACCGTTATTGTTTAACGCGGATTAATATTGGCTTTAAAAATGATCTTTAACTGGCAACAGCTACCGCATCTTGTTAATGTGGTTAGGCAGTTCTTCAAGCGTGTATAAGTTAACCAACGATTCTCTTAATACATTTTTAGCATCATACCACACGTTTTCCTGGGTGAAATGACAAACACCATTGGTTAGCTCGGTAATAATTGCACCAATTAAGGTTGCAAAAATGGGCAAATTGCCATAGGCTTTATTAAATGATAGTTAAGGATATCATTATATTGTAGAGTGATCCATTTTTTTTAATGGCCTTGAGCAATAATTATACCGCAAATACGTTAATTAATTTAACCTTTCCAAGAGCTTTTTCATGTTGGTTAGCTCTAGGATGTTTTTAAATTCGGGCGTATCAAAACCACCTTTATCTATCACCTGCTTTAAGCTTCTGTTAAAACTTCTTACCGAGATACCCAGGTAGGCAGCCATGTCTTCTTTTGAGATGGAGATATGCTCATCGGCCTGTAGTTTGAGTAATTTTAAAAGTGCATATTCTAAGGTGTATAGCTGTTGAAAGGATGCCCGTGTACTGGTTTGTATAATTCTGGTAGACAGTTCCTGGAGTAAGATTGTAGTAAATTCGCTACTTTTATTAATTAGGGAAAGGAATAGATGGTCAGGGATAACATAGGCGGTAACATCACTTATTGCCGCTACGTTGCACAAACAATCAATCTTTTTTAAAGCTTCTAATTCGCCAACTACTTCGCCCTTACCTAAAAATTCGATAATAAAATCTTTACCGTTTTCTTCAGAAATAAAACACTTGCTAATTCCATCCTTGATGATGTAGATACTGCTGATTTTTTCTCCTTGTTCAATAAATCTATAACCCGCTTTAAAATTTTTAAGTGTAATGGCTTCTCCTTCATTTTCGACGCAAAAACGTTCAATAAAAGATAAGAAAGTAAGGTTGGTACGTAGCATATTTATTTAGTCGAGACAAATGTCCTTTTTTAAAGGGAGTTGTTGCTTTACTTTTGTGGCACTAAAGTAAGCATATCTATGAGAAATCAAATTACTGTAATTGCTTTTGATGCTGATGATACCCTTTGGGTAAATGAACCTTATTTCCGCGAAACTGAAGAACAGTTTGCAGGTCTTTTAGAAGATTTTATGCCTCATCACAGTATTCTGGCAGAACTTTACAAGACTGAGATTGCCAATTTGCCACTTTATGGCTACGGGATTAAAGGTTTTGTTTTGAGTATGATCGAAACAGTTTTAAGGATAACTGAAGGTAAAATAGACCCCGTTGTGATTAGTAAAGCGATAACACTTGGACAGGAAATGCTCAATAAACCAGTCGAACTGCTTGATGGGGTAGAAGAAGTACTTAAAGCCCTGCACGGGAAATACAGATTAGTGGTTGCCACGAAAGGCGACCTGCTCGATCAACAGCGCAAGCTCACCAAATCAGGACTTGATCACTATTTTCACCATATTGAAATTATGAGCGATAAACAGGAAAAAGATTATCAAAAACTGATCAAACACCTGGATTGTAAACCTGAGGAGTTTTTAATGCTGGGCAACTCCTTAAAATCGGATGTTTTACCCGTACTGAATATTGGCGGACATGCTGTTCACATCCCCTTCCATACCACATGGATGCACGAGCATATCGACCACACCATTGAACATGCAAATTTTTATCAGATGGAAAGTCTATCTGATGTTTTACCAAAATTAATTGAATGAAAGAAAAAATAAATATAAACACCTGGATCAGAAAAGATCATTTTAAATTTTTTAGCGCCTTTGATGAACCTTTCTTTGGTGTAACCGTAGAGGTAGACTGTACTGCTACCTACGAAGAAGCAAAAGAACATAAGGTTTCTTTTTTCCTGCTTTATCTGCACAAATCGCTGCTTGCTGCAAATCAGGTAGAACCTTTTAGTTACCGCATTATTGATGGTGAAGTCTGGAAATACGATAGTGTAAATGCCGCAGCTACCATCAATAGACCAAATGGCACATTTGGATTTGGTTACATGGATTTCTACAGGGATTTTGAAGATTTTAGAACAGCAGCCAATAAGGAGATCGAAAAGGTGCAGGCCAGCACGGGTTTAATTCCTTCCTCATCAGGTGAAAATGTGATCCACTATTCGGCACTGCCCTGGTTAAATTTCACTTCCTTATCGCACGCCCGCAATTATGCTTATCAGGACAGCTGCCCTAAAATATCTTTTGGCAAGGTTAGAGATGAAAACGGAAGAAAAATAATGTCGGTTTCTATACATGTAAACCATGCTTTGATGGATGGTTATAACGTTGCGCAATTTGTAGATGCCTATCAGGAATTATTAAACAAAAAAGAGGTTAACGAATATATTTAATTCAAAACTTTAAGGAATTAAACCTAAAGGATATTTAATGTTCGGTTAATATTAGGAATTTATTTTCGGCGATGTTTATAGCTGCCGTTATTATTCCTTTTTATCTTTTGGCCATTATAGCCATGTGTTATATGGATACTGCTTTTAAGGCCTTTATGTTTTTTGTGCTGTTACTTATTGCCACATTTGTACTTTTTCTGTTCATCAATTATCCTATGCAATCGGTTTTCGCTGTAATCTGTTTAATGGCCATGTTTGCTTTTAAACCTAAAGATTAATTAAAAAAATGAATTATGATTTGCATTCGAGAAAGTATTTGCTATTTTTGCTGCTCAAGCAGGAAGCTTGTTCAGTTACCGATGATTATTTAATTTTTTGGTTATTGAATATTTAAAATTGGGGGGATTAGCTCATTTGGCTAGAGCGCTTCGCTGGCAGTGAAGAGGTGATCGGTTCGAATCCGATATTCTCCACCATTATTACTAAGCCCTTAATTAAATTTAAGGGCTTTTTTTTGCGTCTTGAAATAGCGGTTTTTCAGCATGAAATAAGCACTCAAATAAATGCATTTAAGGTGAATGAACGAATATAAAATGTAGTATAGCTCTTGTCGTTAGATATTGTTCTTGTTACTTTCTACTTTATTAATTTTTTCTGAAGCTTGGCATGTAATATGTAATTTAAGCTCAAAACACAAATGAACTTGTTTTCGCTGCGATTTGATAAAACCTTTTGTAATCCAATCAAAAGTTTATTCTCCCATATCCCAATTATCCGTCAACGAAAATATAATTTTATCTCGTTGTATTTTAAAACGTTGTCTTGAAGGTCTGCTGCCCAGATATGGTCATATCCATACTTTTTTCTGGGTCGGTTTAACAATTTATCCCCTAGATGTAAACAAAAGATACCTACGCCAGAGACTTTTTGCAACTACATTTGGATAGAAAAAATTACTAGCCAAAATTCTAACCAATTATGAGAAAATTTTTAACATGCGCAGCAGTAACCATGCTCTTATTTACAGCATGCAAAAAAGAGCAACAAGTTGTAACAGATAAAGCCGGAGAAGTAAAAGCCGATTGGACCTCGGATAATAGCTCATCCAATTATACCAGTAAAACTTATTCTCCATATACTGTTTTTAATAATGTATGGGGTGCAAATCCTGGTTACCAGAGTATCTGGGCCAATAATGGAAACAATTGGGGCATTTGGTCCAGCCATCCAAATACATCAGGTATAAAATCTTACCCTAATTCCGAACGTAAGGTGCAGCGCTTGCTGAGCAGTTTGAATAGCCTTACCTCTCAATATAATATTACTGTACCTTCAGACGGATCGTGGGGCGCAGATTATGATGTTTGGACGAGTAATGACAAATACGAAATTATGCTGTGGATGAACTACAGAGGAAGTGTTGGGCCAATAGCCAGTGCGTATCCAGGTGGTGTGGCTCAAATCGATGTATCTAACAAAACTGTTGGCGGACATACCTGGAATGTATACAAAGGCCCTGTTGGTTCGGGTGGCAAACAGGTATTTTCTTTCCTGCGTACCAGTAACTCAACCTCAGGCAATGTTAATATCAAAGATATTATGAACTATCTTAAAAACGACCTCGGCTGGATTGGGAACGAAACCATAGACCGCGTTCAATTCGGCTTTGAGGTAACCAGCACCGCTGGTGGAAGAAATCACTATGTAAATAACTATACCGTATCCTTTAATTAACTAATTAACAATTTATAACGGGCGTATTAATTTTTTCTACCTAAATCCATTACCCAGTAGGTGCCAGCTTTGCCGGCACCTACTTCATTATAGGCCGAGTCCATCATGGCCTTACAATGGCTTTCGCTAGCAATCCATGCTTCCATAACCAGGGCAGCACTGTTATAATTTTTAGCGATAACTTCCCCAACCGCTGTTCCGGTATATCCCTGTACCCGCGATCTTTGCACTGCTGGAACACCTTCGGGTGTGAGATGGCTAAAGTAGTTTCGGCTCAACATGTCCTCAGCATGCAGTGTGGCGGTTTTTTCCAGTGCGGTATTCCAGGTCACCTTTTGTACCGGTGGCATAATATCTGTTCCACAGGTACAGCCTGTTTTTCTTATCTGGTTGAGTCTGGTCAACAGTTCAGCCTGAATGTCGGTTTTAACATCTGCTGTTCGTTCCTTTTTGCACGAAAAAATAAATGTGCCCAACATAAGCATAAACAAATACGCTAACCAGATACTTTTATGCTTGTCTGTTAGAAAACTGTGGTTATTCATTTTGGGTAAGGAGGATATTAGTTTACGCCTGTATCTAAGATACATATAGGAATCTATAAAAACACTTTCAAAACTAATAAAGCACATTTCGTTATATTTTATGAGTTAATTATAAAATAACCTGTTATTGGTTTTTGTAGTTTTATTGTTACATTGCATATGCCTTACCCTAACCAAATATTTTTTTTGCGATTAAAATGCGTGTTAAAATCATCCTGATCTTATTGGTTATTTGTGGATTTGCATATGCGCAGCAAACGCAACTGCAGTTTTCAAGGCTTGATCTATCAAACGGACTTTCCAGTAATCAGGTAACCGCTATTTATAAAGATAAGCAGGGCTATATGTGGTTTGGTACCATGGCCGGATTAAACCGATATGATGGTTACCAGTTTAAGGTTTTTAAGCATAATGCGAGGGATCTAAAATCCTTAAGTGATGATTTCATCAATACAATAAGCGAACTGCCTGATGCGAAACTCCTGATCGATACCCGGGCAGGCCTAAATGTTTTTGATTTGGAAAAGGAGGAATTTAGCCAGAATATTGCCCCTTACTTTAAAAGCATGGGTATACCTACTACAAAAGTAATAGGTATTAAAAAAGATAAAATTGGTAACTTTTGGTTCAATGCCGGAGCCGAAGGCATCTATGTTTACAGCGTGATTACAAAGAAAACCCACCATTTAAAATGTTCAGACCGTGCTCCGAATGCTTTGGGATCAGCACCTGTTACCCATATCCAAAGTGATGCTAAAGGCAATATTTACGTTTTGCATACCGATAAATCTTTCGAACTTTTAGATATCAATACCTTAATGATTAAATGGAGGTGTTATGATTTTAAGATTAAAGAAAAGGCTGCTTTTAAACCGCTCCGTTTTTTTATCGATAATAGCGGTGACATATTTATCTGGAGTTTTGATGACCGGGAAGGACTAACTTATTACCAGCCAAAACATCATCTTGTAAAGTATTTTAGTCAAAAAACAGGTAGTTTAAATAATCGTTTGGTAACCGACGTAATCCAGGATGAAAGTGGTACTATCTGGATCAGTACCGATCATGGCGGCATTAATATTTTAAATAAGCAAACCCTTAAAGTAACCTATGTGCAAAATAGGGAGGACGATCCGAAAAGTTTAAGCCAGAATAGTATAGTGAGCCTTTATAAGGATAACGAAGGAATTATCTGGATTGGAACTTTTAAAAAGGGAATTAGCTATTACCATAAAAACATCATCAAATTTCCACTGTTCAGGCATTTGGCCTCTGATAGCCGCAGCTTGCCTTACGATGATGTAAACAGCTTTGTAGAAGATGATCAGGCCAATCTATGGATTGGCACCAATGGACAAGGGCTGATTTATTACAACAGAAAAACACAAAGTTATAAGACCTATAGTCACCAGGCCGATAATACCAATAGTATCAGCAACGATATTGTAGTAAGCTTATTTATCGATGATCAAAAAAAACTGTGGATCGGCACTTATTTTGGCGGTTTGGACTGTTTTGACGGACAGAATTTTAAAAATTACCGCCACGATCCAAACAATGCCAGGAGCCTTGGCGATGACCGGATATGGGATATTATTGAAGGGGATGACCAAAAGCTCTGGATTGCCACTTTGGGTGCAGGTATCGACGTACTGGACCGTTCAAAAGGCACCTTTTCGCATTACAAGGCCTATTCATCAACCAATACTATAGGGTCTAATTTTATTACGACTTTATTAAAAGACAAATATGGCAATGCCTATATCGGCACCTCTTCAGGTCTGGATTTTTGGGAGAAGAAAACAGGGAAATTCAAGCATTTTAATGCAGACCCACACCTCAAAAACTCACTGAGCAATGGCAATGTTTATGATATCCTGGAAGATAGTTATGGGTATATCTGGGTAACAACTAGGGATGGACTGAACCGCTATAACCCTAAAAACAACCAATTTGATGTGTTTAGAATTGATAATGGGCTTCCTGATAACAATACCTTAAAGATCCTTGAAGATAAAAACCGCAACCTTTGGTTAAGCACCACAAAAGGCTTAACATTTATCAAGGTAAAAAAAACGGATAAAGGTCTTACTTACACCTTCAGAAATTACGATCAGCAGGACGGCCTGCAGGGAAGGGAGTTTAATATCAATTCCGGTTATATTACCAAAAACGGCGAACTGATATTCGGAGGTGCAAATGGTTTTAATCTATTTAAGCCAGATGATATCAGGACTGATCATACAACACCTGAAATTGCCCTTTCTGAGCTGCAGATTGCCGATAAAAGCGTGGCGGTTAACGAGGAGATTGATGGAGAGGTGATCTTGCATAAAACCTTAAATAGTTCGGAAAATTTATCTTTAACCCATAGACATAACGTAATTTCGATTGAATTTACAGCATTAAATTACTTTAACCCTGATAAGATCAGGTACAGGTATATGCTGGAAGGCTTTGATAAAACCTGGCAAGAGCCTACAGGGAATTTACGCAGGGCAACTTATACCAATCTGGATCAGGGATCGTATGTGTTCAGGGTCTCATCTACCAATTCTGCAGGCGATTGGGTATCGAACGAGAAAAGAATTTCTATCAAAATATTGCCACCCTTCTGGAAAACGCCATTAGCTTATTTGCTTTATCTTGCGCTTGCCGGCGGAATACTTTTTCTGATCAGACACCGCGGTATCCAAAAATTAAAACGCGAATTTGCGTTGGAGCAGGAGCGCCATGAGGCAAAACGTATGCACGATCTGGGTCTGATGAAGATCAAATTTTTCACCAATGTAAGTCACGAGTTTCGTACACCTTTATCACTGATCATTACCCCGATGGAAAAACTAATCAGACAGACAGCAGACGAAGGAAAAAAACAGCAGATGCAAATGATCCATCGAAATGGGCGGCGCCTGCTGAACATGGTAAACCAGCTGCTTGATTTCAGAAGAATGGAAGTGCAGCAGTTAAAGCTTGATTGCAAACTTGGCGATGTGGTCGATTTTATAAAAGACCTGACCTATTCTTTTACCGATATTGCCGAAAAGAAAAATATTAAATTCTATTTCGAATCCGAACTCATCAGCTTAATCACAGCTTTTGATCATGATAAAATAGAAAGGATACTGTTCAATCTGCTTTCCAATGCATTTAAATTTACATCCGAAAGTGGATCGGTTAGTGTGCTGTTAAGTTCGACGCTGAATAATTTTAATCAAACCTGTCTTTTGATCAGTATTAGCGATGACGGTATCGGTATTGAAGAAGATAAACTCAACAGGATATTCGACCGCTTCTTTCAGAGCGATATCCCAGGATCTCTTGTTAATCAGGGCAGCGGAATAGGTTTGGCCATTACCAAAGAGTTTGTCCGCTTGCATTGTGGTGAGATTTGGGCTGAAAGTAAGGTTGGTGCGGGTTCTACCTTTACAGTTAAAATTCCTTTTGATGAGGCGGATGTAACAATAGTAGAAAATAGTAAGCTCAGTTTTACAGCTAAGCTGTCTACCAGAGTAGCAACCGAAGAAAGTAATGATGAGGCTGTATCGGGATTCGATAAAAAACCTGTGTTACTATTGGTAGAGGATAACGATGACTTTAGGTTTTATTTAAAAGATAATTTAAACGAATTTTATCAGATCTACGAAGCCGTAAATGGAAAAGAGGGATGGCAAAAAGTCTTATCTGCCCATCCAGATCTGGTGGTGAGCGATATCAGTATGCCCGGAATGAACGGTATCGATCTGTGTAAAAAAATTAAAGGCGATGTACGCACTGCCGATACGCCGGTAATATTACTGACCGCACTTACCGGCGAAGAGGTGCAACTTTCTGGTCTTCAAACCGGGGCTAATGATTATGTAATGAAACCTTTTAATTTTGAAATACTGCTTTTCAAAATCAAAAATCAGCTGAAACAGTTAGCATCTTCGAAGATAAAATATAAAAAGCAGGTCGATATCAGTCCCAAAGCCGATGAAATAGAGTCTGTTGATGAAAAATTTATGCGGCAGCTTTCTGTGCTGATCGAAACCAATGTATCCAATGCTGATTATTCTGTAGATCAGCTGAGCCAAGACATGAACATGAGCCGTGTAAGCCTTTACAAAAAAGTACTGCTTTTAACGGGGAAATCTCCGGTAGAGTATATCCGTTTTTACCGCTTAAGAAAAGCAATCCAGCTTTTGGAAAAATCGCAGCTAACCGTTTCCGAAATTGCCTATGAGGTTGGTTTCAACAACCCAAAGTACTTTACCAAGTATTTTAAACAAGAATTTAATATGCTGCCATCAGTGTATATCGCCAAAAAACTAAGCAAAAAGTAGTGTTGAACTGTAAATAGAAGCGGGACAAACATAAATTGGACAGTTCATGCGACGCCAATCTGTTTTCAACGGGTTATTTGTTTTGTATTGTACCTTTGGCTGCAGCAATAATGAGTTGGGCTACTTCTTTAGCGTGCGAGATGTAAACCGAATGGCTGGCTCCTTCTATTTCTATTACCTGGCTTTTTGCACGTTTTGCATACATTCTTTCCAGATCCGGATTAATGATCCGGTCGGACTTGGCTACCATATACCAACTCGGCTTTGTTTTCCAGGCAGGGTTGTGGATAATGGCATGAAATACGGAATCCGCTGTTGGCGTTTGCGAGTTGGCCATAAAATCGGCCTTTGATGCCGGTAGATCCGCTGAAAAATCGGCTGCAAAGAATTTCGGATCAATATAATCCCAGCCGTCCTTTCCCTTGATCAGCGACTTATAAGCCGAAGGATTCATCTTGCCGTTATTTGCCTCCGACTCGCCATCATCAGGGGCATGTGCAGCAATATATACCAAGCCGGCCACTTTTGGATCATTGCCGGCTACCGTGATAATGGCTCCTCCATAGCTATGGCCAACCAGGATACAGGGCCCGTCCTGCTGATCAATTATTCGCTTTACCGCTGCTATATCTTCTTCAAAAGAGGTAAGCGTATGTTGTGTTACACTTACTTTATATCCTTTTTTAGTAAGTATTTCGTAAACCGGCTGCCAGCCAGATCCGTCTACAAAAGCACCGTGAACCAGCACCACATTTCGGACGTGTGTGGTATCCTGCGCTTTTACCGGAATGGAAAATATAAATGGTACGAACAGCAAAAGCAGCCAAATCGCTTTTGCCTGATGATGGATATTTAACGTTTTCATAGCTTTTTATTTATAGCCGTTGTCCTCTTTCATTCAGGTTCCTGAATTCTTTCGGAGACTGCCCGACCTTGTTTTTAAAAATTTTGGTGAAATGCGAGGGGTGCTCAAAGCCGAGTCCATAAGCAATTTCGCTGATTGCGCTTTCTGTACTCCATAATAAATGCTTTGCTTTATCAATTAATTTCAAATGGATCTGTTCCTGTGTTGACTTGCCGGTATATTTACTTAATAGGTCGGATAGGTAATTGGCAGATAAATTTAAGTGCGAGGCGAAATACTTAACATCCGGAATACCGGTGTTAATCAGGGAGTTTTGAGCAAAATAATCATTCAAAAGTCTTTCAAATTTTTCAACAATATCATTTCCCACTTTCACCCTGGTTAAAAACTGCCGGTCGTAAAACCTTGAACAGTAAGATAAAAGCAGTTCAAGGTTTGTTAGGATCAAATTATGCGAATGTTTATCAAGGTTGTTTCCGATCTCTTTACTGATATTGCGCAAACAATCTTCCAAAACATCCTTTTCAGCATCTGAAATATGAAGACATTCATTGGTGTCATAACCGAAGAAAGAATACTCAGATAGTTTACGGCCTCTGCTGGTTGCATTTAAAAAATCAGGGTGTATATAAATTGCCCAGCCCTCCACCTTGTTTTCGGCTCCCGGGGTTAGTACCTGATCAGGTGCGGTAAACATTAACGAACCCGCTGAAAAATCATAACTGGTCCGGCCGTATCTAAACACACCTTCGATCTTTTTACAAGCTATGGAGTACAGGTCAAGCCGGTAAGAGGCTCCAGGTTTTCTGTTCGAGCGGTCAACCCTGGCCAGGTCTATAACGGAAATAAGTGGGTGCAGCGGTTTATCGTAATGAAAAAAACCATGCAGTTCGGCAATTGATTTGATATCTATATAATCCATACAACCGTTGTCTAACCCTGATTCAAATTTAGTAAACATACCTGGCATTTGCTGTTTCATATTTCATTTCCCGTTTGAATAAGGACAGGCATAAGCTTGCTATTAATAATTGATCATATCATTATACCGCCGCCCACTTCTATACGCTGGGCATTTACGTACCTGCTGTCATCTGATAAGAGCGATGCAACAAAAAGACCTACATCATCTGCTACACCAAGGCGCCCCAGGGCTATACCGGCTGCAATCTGATGCCTATGGTCTTCATCACCTTTTCCACCGCCAAACTCGGTATCGATTGCACCGGGCGCAACACTGTTCACCCGGATATTCCGGTTAGCATATTCCTTGGCGAAGTATCGTGTTAAACCTTCAGTTGCGGCTTTCAGCGCACCGTACACCGCTACGCCCGGAAACGCAAACCTTGCCAGCCCGGAAGAAATGTTAATGATCTGGCCGCCGTCAGAGATGAAAGGAAGCAGCTTTTGTGTCAGAAAGAATACACCTTTAAAGTTGACGTTCACCAGTTGGTCGAACAGTTCTTCTGTTGTATCTTTAATAAGTGTTCGTTGAGCTATTCCCGCATTGTTAACGAGATAGTCGAAGCTTTCCCGGTCCCATATTGTTTTAAGCACTTGCAGTACCTGGTTGCCGAAATTGCTGAACGATCCCGTATCGCCCGAGTTGAGCTGCAATGCAACCGCTTTACCACCATTTTGGTTGATCTCATCAGCCACCGCTTGTCCGTGTTCGGGTTGGCTATTGTAAGTGAGGATTACGCCGATGCCGCGTTTTGCTGCATTTAATGCAATGCTTTTTCCTATTCCCCGGCTACCACCGGTTACCAGGACGATTTTCGATTGTTGATCTGTTGTGTTCATCGTTTTTATTTTTGATTACACAAAGTTCCATCATCAAATCGCTGCCTGCTTATACATTTAAGGGCAAGAATTATACATTTCTCATATATCGTACCGGACAAATACGATTTCGCGTAAAAGTGGGAATTAAGAGGATAAATAAAGTTAGATAGAACGCATTTGGCAACGCTGAATTTTCTTCTGATCAGCTTGCCTACTGTAACATTCGTATTCCCGGTTATAATAGGAGTGTTACAGCTAAGCCCCGTTTTATAATTAATAATTGTTATTTTCGTGTACGTTAACTGAATGCATATGGCATATTCCGATTTTACTCAAAGGGAAGAAGCTTTAAGATGACAGGCATTTTTAGATAATAAATGCCTTTTAAGAAAGAACGGCAAAAGACTAGCTAAGAATTAATTATGGAAGGAAATAAAGAACTTGTTGGTGTTAAGGAAATTGCCCGCCGTGCAAATGTATCTATTGGTACGGTAGATCGGGTTTTACATAACAGAACAGGTGTTTCCAAGAAAACAAAAGATAAAATACTGGCTATTATTGAAGAACTGGCATATCAGCCCAATATTTTGGCCCGCAGATTAGCCTCTAAAAAACAGATTGTTTTTGCTGTGATCATCCCTTCAGTTTCCGATGAAACGGATTATTGGCAAGAACCCTTGCTGGGTATTGAGCAGGCGGCAGGTGAAATAGCTCCTTACGGAATTATCCTGAAAAAATATTTTTACGATCTAAACCACAAAGCCTCCTTTATTCAACAGATTGACCAAATTGATCTTTCGGATATTCATGCCGTTCTTATCGCACCAATTTTTATTGAGGAATCTGAAAATTTTCTCATCAAACTGGACAAAAGGAAGATTCCTTATGTTTTTATCAATTCAGATATCCAGGGCCATAACAGTTTGAGCTATTTCGGGCCTGAACTTTACCAGAGCGGTTATCTGTCTGCCCATTTAATGAAGTATGTTATCAAGGAAGATGAAACGATACTGATTGTCAATATCTCCCACGAAATAGATGATCACCATCACCTGCTCCGTAAAGAACAGGGTTTCCGTAGTTACTTTAAAGAGAAGGATTTAAAAAATACCATCCTCAAAATTGATATTGTACAGACTGATTATCAATTCGTGTCTGCATCGTTGCAAACAGTTTTTAAGGAAAATAATATATCGGCCATTTTTGTGACCAACTCCAGAGTGTCGGCAGTAGCAAAATATTTAAATCAAACTAATGCGCGTAAAATGCTGATCGGATTTGATTACACGAAAGAAAATCTACAGTTCTTAAAGCAGGGGAGTATTGATTTTCTCATCTGTCAAAAACCCCGGGAGCAGGGATACAAAGGTATCATGGCACTGTACCAGTTCGTTGTGCATGCAAAAACCGGAGAAAAAAACAATTTTATGCCAATTGATATCATTACTGCCGAAAACTGCGATTTCTACATTAACTAAGCCGGTCTTAATTTTAATGTTTCTTTTCCTTAGCTGATCAAAGGCATATTGATTTGGAATTGCAATATATGTTTTGTTAATTCGTGTACGTTAACGTATATGTTAATCAGCTAGACAAAAATTTTATGGATAAGAAGACATACACAAAATCACTTTGCATTATTGCTGTGCTCTTTTTTGTTTTTGGGTTTGTCACCTGGATAAATGCCATGCTTATCCCTTATTTTAAGTTATGCTGCGAACTGAATAACCTGGAGTCTTATTTTGTCGCATTTGCTTTTTACATTTCCTATCTGTTCATTTCTTATCCTGCTTCCTTACTATTAAAGAAAACCGGTTTCAAAAATGGAATGATGGTTGGCTTTTGGGTAATGTCTCTGGGCGCCTTTTTATTTATTCCGGCAGCCATGTACAGAAGCTACCTTTTGTTTTTGTGCGGGTTGTTCACCTTAGGTGCGGGACTGGCGGTACTGCAGACTGCGGCAAATCCTTATGTCACCATCCTCGGGCCCAAAGAAAGTGCAGCGAAGCGGTTTAGTATAATGGGTATCTGCAATAAGTTCGCCGGAATCCTTGCTCCCTTGCTTTTTGCTGCTGTGGTACTAAAACCATCAGACAGGGAATTATTTGAGCAGGTAAAATTAATGGCTGCCCTCGAAAGGGCTGCTGTGCTTGACGAATTGATCCGAAGGGTAATTTATCCTTATGCAGGGGTTGGCATCATTTTGCTGGTTCTGGGTTTCCTGGTCCGTTTTTCGGTACTTCCCGAAATCAATACTGAAGAGGAAGATAAAACGACGGCGGCTTTAAATAAGGAGAAAACGAATATTTTCCAGTTTCCCCATCTGATATTGGGCGCACTGGCCATTTTCGTTCATGTGGGATCGCAGGTTATCGCCGTTGATACCATCATCGGATATGCACATTCAATGAACATTTCTTTACTGGAGGCCAAGGTTTTTCCATCGTATACCCTTTCTGCAACCATAGCAGGTTACCTGTTGGGAATTTCATTGATCCCAAAATACATTTCCCAGCTTTTGGCGCTGCGCCTCTGTGTGATGCTTGGTATTATATTTACCGTTTGCATCTTATTTTCGGGCGGACAGATTAAAATGTTCGGTCATCAGGCAGATGTTTCAATTTGGTTTATTGTGCTGCTCGGTTTTGCCAACTCGATGATATGGGCCGGAATTTGGCCGCTGTCTATGGACAGGTTGGGCAAGTTTATCAAAATAGGGGCAGCGGTATTGATCATGGGCCTTTCAGGCAATGCCATTCTTCCATTAATTTATGGGCACCTCGCTGATGTTTATGGACTGAAAAATGCTTACATCGTATTGCTGCCCTGTTATCTGTATCTTTTATTCTATGCCTACAAAGGTTATAAGCTAAAAAGCTGGAGACTTTGACCCGTATTTTCCACTTTAAAACTTAATATGAACTTAACCGTACCCTTTTTTAAAGACGAAACCGATGGATCTCCTGCTGACCTGTGGAACAAACTGGAAGCACTACCCAAACATGACCTGGACAATAACTCATGGCCACATATCCCAACTTCCTGTAATGCTTCATTCAAAATTGCCCATAAGTCAAAATACATTTTAATCAAGTTTTTCGTAACCGATGATTATTTTGCTTCCATCAACAGGCCAGTCAACAGCGATGTCCATCTTGATAATTGTGTTGAGTTTTTTATTTCATTTGATGAATCTGACAGCTATTATAATCTGGAATTTAATGCCTTCGGTACAGGGAAAGTGGCCTATGGGAATAAAAGCGGAAGAAGAAAACTATTAAACGAAGATGTAATAGGTAAAATACGCACAAAAGTGGAATGGAGGAATGAAGGAGAAAGCTTCAACTGGGATATACTACTCAAAATCCCGGCAGAGGTTTTTGTTTACCATAAACTCCGAAGTTTTGAAGGGCAAAATGCAAAAGCCAATTTTTTTAAGTGTGGCGATGGATTACCAAATCCCCATTATCTCTGTTGGAATCGTATACTGAGTGCATTACCGGATTTTCATCGTCCGGAATATTTTGGGTCTGTAGAATTTATGCAGATAAAACAGCCTGTAACTGATGATATTAAAGGGTAAAATATTTTTTAATATTTTTTCGTGTACGTTAACGTTATTTTTAATATATTAGCAGATAGATAGTTATAATCTTAGTTATAAATTGATTTTAACTCATCAACAGCTCAACCAAAACCAATTAACCAAAACAAAATGAACAAATTACTGCTGATGTTACCCATCCTTTTGGCGTGTAAAAAGGATATTTTGCTGCCTCAAAAAATGCAATCTGCATCATTGAAAGCCAAAACAGTTACTGCAGCTGAGCAAAATGCTACTGCTACAACCATAATTTTTGGCGGTTACTCCTGGACGGTAAAAAGTGGGAGTGGCCTCGGCCCTGGTCCAAACATTTGGGCTGCCCAAAATGTATGGAAAGACAGCGGAGGTCTGTTGCACCTTAAACTCTCTTACGATAGCGCAACCTCGAAGTGGATTTGTGCAGGAGTTACCTCTACAGTTAATCTGGGCTATGGAACCTATCAATGGCAGGTGCAGGGGCCAGTTAGTACGCTCGATAAAAATGTGGTAGTGGGTCTTTTCCATTATTCTGGTCCTGATGGCTATAATGAAATGGATATAGAATTTGCAAGATGGGGCAATGCTGCCAAACCAAACGTAAACTATAGTGTATATCCGGCTGCAGGTACTACCGGAACGCAGCAGCATATAACCACCGAATGGACACAATCAGGGGGGAGCTCCAGTACCCATCGTTATACCTGGACAAGCAATTCAGTTGTACTTAAAAGTATGAACGGTTTTTACAACGACGATACCAATATGTTTTTTTCTCATACATTTTTGGCGCCTGCAACCTCTATTCCCAGCGTTGCACTGCCAGTGAAGATGAATCTCTGGTGTTTCAAAGGATTGGCGCCAAGTGATGCAAAAGAAGTTGAGATCGTGATCAGAAGCTTTAAGTTTACACCAGCACCATAATTAAAAAAAATTGAACTTTTTTCGTGTACGTTAACGAATTGTTCCCGATCGTCATTATTTTACACGGGGGATAATTGATTAATAGTTACTAAACGCGAAACTGATAATAGAAAATGCATATGAAAAAAATATACATGATGGCTGTTGTAGCCTTGTTCTCTATTTGGAATGCTGCTGCCCAGGTCAGTACCGCCCCGGTACCTACCTTCATGCTTACCGGAAAGGTTAGCGAAGATAAAACCAACGACGGGCTTATTGGGGTTTCGATAAGGGTTCAGGGAACCAATGTGGGTACGGCAACTGATAAAAATGGAAACTTCAGTATCAGGGTGAGCCAGGGTGCAATAATTACGTTCAACTATCTGGGCTATAAAAATCAAACCATAAATATAGGCGAACGCAAAACCCTGGATATAAAACTTACTCCTAACGCCCAGCAACTGGGTGAGGTTACCATTAATGTGGGTTATGGTACCCAAAAGGTTAAAGAAATAACGGGCGCTGTAGGCTCTATCTCGGCAAAGCAAATGGACAGTCATGCCCTTGGTGATGTAAATAGCAGTTTACAGGGTAAAATTGCCGGTCTTCAGATCACGAGCAATTCAGGAGAGCCGGGAGCAGGGGCAACTGTCAGAATCCGTGGCGCCTCTTCCGTAAATGGAAGTAGTCAGCCATTATACATTGTTGATGGTATTCCCATCAATTCAGATACCTATGCGGGCGGATTGGTAGATGATGCTTCTACTTTCAGTCCTTTGGCTGATCTGAATCCGCAAGATATCGAATCTATTGAGGTGCTGAAAGATGGTACCGCGTCGATCTATGGCTCCCGTGCATCAAATGGGGTGATTATCATCACTACAAAAAGTGGCAAGAACGCCAAAAAACCGGAAATCCAGGTATCCGCAAATGGAAGTGTCGCCGATATAACCAGAAAGATCGGTGTCCTTAACGCAAGCCAGTTCAGGAGTGCCTTTATTGATGCCATCTATAATTTTACCGGAGCGCAGACTACAAAGGTTTCCGTAATCGATTCCCTGCATCCTAACTATTCCCAACCAAACAACTGGCAGGACCTGATGTACCGTTCGGCTTACCAGTACAAGGCAGATGTGAGCATAAAGGGCGCTTCGAAAGAAAACAACATGAACTATTTTATCAGTGCCGGTTACAAGGATATTGATCCGATCATCATCAATACGAAATTTAAGCAAGCCTTTGCTTCGGCAAAAGTTTACTATACCATAAATAAGTCTATTTCGGGCAACACCAATTTTAACATTTCTACCAATAACTATAACAGAATTCTCAGTGGCCTTAGCAACCAGAGTGCAATTTACCAGGCGCTGAGTACCATGCCCGTTTACACACCATATGATCCCGTAACTGGCCAGCTTATTCCTTTGCTTGAGGGAAGCAAACCCAACCCGATCGCAATATCGGAGCTTGCTGCAAATAAAATAAACCGCTGGCGGGTTTTTGGCAATCAGGATGTTAGAGTGAAAATTATCAAAGACCTGGAGTTTAAAACCTCATTGGGTTTGGATTATTCCAATACCGAAGAAACCAACTTCACGCCTCAGGCGCTTTTGCCACAGGGGCAGATCAGTTCTTCTTACCTGACCACCGGTAAAAATTATTCGTTTATCAACGAGAATACTTTAAATTATAGGACAACCATTGCAAACAACCACCATTTTACATTTTTATTGGGCCAGTCTTATCAAAAATTTACCGATAACATTGTGGATGTGATTGGAAGGGGATTGATTGATGCAACCATCACCTCTATAAACGGAACTTCGGTGGTATCCTTGTACAATCAAAATATAGAAGAAAATAGCCTGCTTTCCTATTTTAGCAGGGCCAACTATGATTATAAAGGCAAATACCTGTTTTCTGCGGTTATGCGGGCAGATGGATCATCAAGGTTTGGTGCCCAAAACCGCTTTGGTTATTTTCCTTCCTTTTCTGGCGGCTGGAGACTTTCGCAGGAGGATTGGTTTAAAAAAATCACTTTTATATCTGATGCCAAGCTGCGGGGAAGTTTTGGCGTTACCGGAAATCAGTCGATCGGAAATTACGCCTGGCAAGGCTCCTTTTATACCCCAGGCACTTATTTGGGCAATGTTGCCATTGTTAGCAATGGTGTACCCAATGCTTCTTTGAGATGGGAAACCACAAAACAGACCAATATAGGCCTTGATTTAGCTTTTCTCCACGATAGAATCCGCTTCACTGCAGATGCCTATCTGAAAAAAACTACAGGCCTTTTATTTGATGTTGCGGTGCCAGGCACAACAGGTTATGCTACAGTACCTGCAAACTTTGGAAGCCTTGAGAATAAAGGGCTTGAGTTTACCTTGTCGACAATTAATCTCGATGGTGCGCTTAAGTGGAATTCTACATTGACCTTTTCACTGAACAGAAATAAGGTTCTTTCCCTTCCGGGAAATCAGGACTACCGGCCTAATATATACAATATGGCAAGGGTTGGTGAAACGGCTGGTGTATTTTATGGCCTGAAAGCACTTGGTGTTTATGCTTACGATGCGGATAATGTTTACCAGAAAAACCCTACCACCGGAGCTGTAACGCCTTACCGCCAGGGTTCGGCCAATGGCGCAGTATATAAAGGTGGAGATGTGATCTGGGAAGATGTAAATGGTGATGGAATTATTAATGATGCTGATCTACAGGTTATCGGTAATCCAAATCCCGATTTTACAGGCGGTTTTCAGAATGAGTTTACCTATAAGAACTTCACACTTTCAACGCTCATTACCTACAGTTTTGGCAATGATGTGTTTAACGAGGTAAAAAGAAACCTGGATGCTTCGCCGTATGATCAGAACCTCACAACCGATCAGCTCAGAAGATGGAGGAAACAGGGCGATGTAACAGATGTGCCAAGATTGGTGAAAACCGACCCTATGCTGAATTATGCCATCTCCAATAGGTTTGTCGAAGATGGTTCTTTTATCAGACTACAGAATGTTGCACTAAATTATAGAATAGCTTCTAAACTATTAAATAAACTAAAAATCAGCAATGCCAATATTGGCTTTTCAGTGGTTAACCTGTTAACCTTCGGTTCGTATACCGGATATGACCCAGAAGTAAGCTCATCCACAAATGCACTGGCAGTGGGGGTAGATAGAGGCGCATTCCCTAGAACCAGAACATATAATTTGTCGTTAAACTTTAGTCTTTAAATATTACGAAAATGAAAGATTATAAAATGTACAGCTTCATGCTTATCGGACTGCTTCTTTTGGGAAGCTGTAAAAAGGCATTGGAGATAGATCCTACAACATCATATTCCAGTTCCAACTATTGGACTGAAACATCGCAGGCAACGGCGGCACTTTTTGGCGCTTATAATCTGTTGCAGGGTGCAATGGCGCCAGAATCTGTTTTGTATGGCGAGGGGCGGGCCGATAATGTAGCGCTAAACCCATTGGCCCTGAGCTCCCAAACCTTAAACCTGCTCACCAATAACCTTAATTCGAGTTTGCCTATTACTAGCTGGAACGGTATTTACCAGGTTGTTAATCAAAGTAATCTGATTTTAAAGAATACTTCGGAGATGAAAAATAAAGGTTTGTATTTAGGCAAAGCTGCCGACTATAGCAGCGTTAGGGGACAGGCATTTGCCATTCGGGCTTTTTGCTACTTCTATATGACGCGTATCTGGGGTAAACTGCCTTTGGTGACCGAACCTTTAACAGACGCCAACCAGAATGTAAGCATTGCCCGCTCAGATACCACTGCAGTTTACGCCCGCATTCAGGCAGATTTGGATTCTGCCTCACTTGCGGCAATACCCGCTTCTTATTCTACAGCTTCAGCAACAAGGGCGCAGTTTACCCTGGGGGCAGTAAATGCGATATATACCGATTTTTACATGTGGAGGCATCAATACCAAAGCGCATTAACGGCTTCTCAGAAAATTTTATCTAATTCTACTTATGCTTTAACGGCATTATATAGCGCTTCCTCAACCGTAGATTATAATGTTAACCCTGCGCTGATAGATAATACAGCCTATGCCCAGATGTTTACCAAAGGGTTTTCAACAGAGTCGATTTTTGAAATTGATTATAACTTTTCGGAACGGGCAACACGTTCATTCCTGATTACGGTTTATGGTGATTTAGGGTTTCAGCCATTTTTCAAAGCAAGCGGTTATCTTTCCAGTAAGTTTACTTCAACAGATTTAAGATCAAAAGTGAACTTTGATACCAATTCGGGCATTGTTAAGTTCTTTGAAAAATCGGGGTTTGTTCGCGGTACGCAGGATGATAAGAATATTATTGTTTACCGCCTGGCAGATATTATGCTGTTACGGGCAGAAGCGCTGAACAAAACAGGCGATGTTGCCGGCGCAATGACTTTGGTTAACCAGATAAGAACAAGGGCTGGAGCCGTAGCCTATACACCAGCGTCATATGCAGGTTTGACAACTGATCAGATTGAAGACCTTATTTTGGACGAACGCGCAAGGGAGCTTTGTTACGAGGGCAAAAGATGGTATGATCTGGTGCGTACGGGTAAGGCCCTGAAAGTTCTTGGACCGATAAACGGCATCTCAAATCCTGAAAATTTCCTGTGGCCCATTAATCTCACCGAAATTAGGTTAAACCCACTTTTAGATCAAAATTCATATTATCAATAAAAACGGCTCCAGATGAAAAATTTAAAACTTTACTTAAAAACACTGTTTTTCTGTACAGGCTTGATGGTTGCAGCAGGCTGCAGCAAATTCGAACTATTGAAAAATGAAGATAGCAATGGAGCGGCCGCCGGAGCCAATCTCAAAGCGCAGACCATAAAACAGTTTTTGCTTACAGATCATAGTACAGATCTTACCGAACTGGATCTTTTTTCAGCTGCCGTAAAAAGAGCGGGTTTACTGGATCTATTTGGTACAGGTGATAGTTATACAAGCGTATTTTTAACCAACCCGGCCATGAAACAATTACTGGCCACTATTGGTTATACATCTGTAGATCAGGTTCCCCCAATCATACTCAAAAACCTGCTTGAAGATCTTATCATAAAAGGAAAATTGAAGTCGACTGATATTGGTCTGGGCGAATCGAGAAAATTGGAAACCATTAATGGTAATTTTATTTATTACAGTAGATCATCCAGTAGTTCAGATCAATACATTTTAACCATCAACCAAAACTCATCTTTGAGTTCTACCGCAGCTGTGGTAAGAAGCCAGGATCTGGAATTTAGCAATGGCGTGGCGCAGGTAACCGCACAATTTACTTTTTACCGTTTGCTTGATGAAAAGGCTGATGATGCAATTCCCGGCGGAAATGTGGTAACCGAAAAAATAAACGTAACCAAGGATGTTTATATACGTGGCGGAAACGGTAATAATAATGCCAATTTCAATGATGCTGCAACAATGGATTTAAAAGCTGTAAGCTCGGCCGATGCTACCGTGGGTAGGATAGGGGTAATGCAGTTCCCCTTAACAAAACCAGGCTTTGGGGATAAAATCGGAGCGGCCAAAATGTTTGTATATGTTTACAATACCGGCCTTACTGCTTCAAACCATTTACTCTTTTTCTGCACACCTGGGCGAGAATAAGGATTGGACAGAAAGCACTATTACCTGGAACAATGCACCAACATATAATTCGGTGGCCATGTCAACCATTCCGGTTCCGGGGGCTACTGTGGGTTGGGTTTCTTTTGATGTTACCTCGGCTGTTAGCCAGCTTTATGCAAATAACGGAAGCTTTATCAATGTCTTTCTAAGGCATAATGTCGATAATTTTATCAAGCTTAGGCCAAGGGAATTTTCTTCAGGTAGTTTTGCCGCTTATATAGCTGTTACCTCTCCGCCAATAACCTTATTGAAACTTGGGCAGGTGAGCCCGCTTAATGTATCTGCCAGTAAACCAATTGTACCTTTAACCGCCACTAATTTACAAATGACAGGTACAGATGATAAGAATATCACTTATACCGTTAAACAGGTTCCAACAGCAGGATACTTGGTTAAATATGGCGTTCCGCTGTCTGCCAATGCTTCATTTTCTCAGGCAGATATTGCAAAGGGTGCTGTAAAATACCTTTACGGTGGTACGGGCAATGCCGATAAGATTGTTTTCGAGGCAAGAGATCATAACGGGGGATATTTCGCAAATGAATTAAGCCTGGATATTGTCATTAATTAAACCATAAGATCCCAATTGCCCTGGCGGTGTATTGGGTTAAAATATAGCATATGAAAATAAAAATTTTGCTGATTTTACTTTTGTGTACGGCTATTTTTAAGTCTGATGCAGTTCAATCCGGAAGACCTGGAAATCCAAACCTTTTCCCGGTAAGAGGCTTCCATCTGGATCTCCGCATTCAAGCTATTCCAATGCCAGCACTTAAAAAACTGGCCCTACAGCTTAGCGAAGGTGGAATAAATACGTTGATTATGGAGTGGGAAGGTACCTATCCTTTTAAAGATGAACCTTTGATTCCGAACCGGTATGCTTACTCAAGAGCAGAAGTGAAGTCTTTTATTGCCTATTGTAATGGGATTAAACTTGATGTTGTTCCGCTTCAACAAAGTTTTGGGCATGTAGAATATATTTTAAGAAATGCAAAGTTTAAAGATCTTCGGGAGGATCAAAAGGATTATTCGCAAGTTAATCCAATCAGGGAAGAGGCCGCAAAAAAACTTTTTACCACACTGTATAAAGATTTAATATCAACCCACAATTCACCTTATATCCACATTGGTGGCGATGAAACCTATCTTTTAGGCCATGGTGAAGAATCTAAAAAGAAGATAAAAGCAGTTGGCATTGGCCGTTTATATGGCGATTATATTAAAATGCTTTGCGATGTGGTTGTAAGTTTAGGAAAAAAACCGGTTTTATGGGCAGATATTGCACTAAAATATCCCGAAGCATTAAAAGGCCTTCCCAAGGAAACCATTTTTGTAGATTGGAACTATGGTTGGGACATCAACATGTTCGGTGATCATCAGAAACTGATGCAGAGCGGATTTGAAATATGGGGAGCACCGGCAATTAGAAGCCATCCCGATAATTACTTTCTAACCCAATGGGAAAAACATTTTAAGAACATTACAGATTTTGTGCCGATGACAAGGAAGTTTGGGTATAAAGGCATTATAATGACCTCATGGTCTACCTCGGGTTTATATTCTACTGTTTTCGAAAGCACCAGGGATATTTCGGATCTGTATGCAATTAGGCGTGTATATCCCATCAGTGGTTTTAATATGCTGATAGCGGCCTTTCTAAGGGGCATTAAGCAAGATGATCCCCTAGATTACAAAAGTTTTATCAATGACTACGCCAAATCGAGATATGGTTTCGACGATAACGCCTCGAAGGCTTTTTGGAATGCAATATCGGCGGTTCCTTTCGAAATTATCCAGGGCATACCGGTAAATACAAAACTTTCCATCCAACAGCTACTGGATAGCACCAGAATTGCCGGTACGGTTTTGTATAAACTAAAACCCAAAAAAAATGCTGAGGAATTTGAGCATTATAAGTTGATGACCGATATACGCATTCAGTATCTTTCTTATCAGTTAATTGAATCGCGGGCGAATGCTGATGACATCAAAGAGGATTCAATAAAAAGCTTAATCCAGGACCTGGAGGCTTTAAAAAGCAAATCGCTCGATAAGAAGTTCGCTGATCTGAATAAAGATGTGATGTATCCGGCTGAAATTGCGCAGGAAATAGAATACAGGAATGCCCGGATAAATGTTTTACTGGCCAGATTGAAAAGAATAAGATGATGAAGGATAGTTTAGGTGAGATAAATCAGGTTAATACATTTGTTGTTTTGTGGTTTCTGCTCCCTGGCAACGGTAGTTTATTTGTAAAGCCTGTACCTTTTACAGAACGGCTCCGTTTTCGGACATTTAATGGTTTAGGCAGGAGCGGAAACGTTAGAGATAATAAAAGGTTCAAAAATGAATTTAATTAAAATACAAAACGGAAGGATAATCTCTCCACTGAGGGTGATCGATGGGGGCTGTGTGATTATCAGAAATGGTAAGATTGAAAGTGTTAACCACAGCGATATCAATGTTCCCGGAGCAGTTGTAATCGATGCCAAAGGAAAATATATTTCGCCGGGTTTTATCGATTTACATGTACATGGTGGTGGTGGTCATGATTTTATGGACAATGAAATTGATGGGTGCCTGGCTATTGCTGCGCTGCACGCGAAACACGGAACCACCTCACTAATGCCAACTACTTTAAGCTGCGAATATCAAGACCTGATCGATACTTTGGATGTGTATGAAAAAGCAGATAAAGTAAACCTCAATGGAGCACAATTTATTGGAATTCATATTGAGGGCCCTTATTTTTCTATGGAACAAAAAGGTGCTCAGGATGCAAGATATATAAGGGTACCAAATGTTGAGGAGTATACAGGTATTATCGCCCGTTCCAATAATATAAAAAGGTGGAGTGCTGCTCCTGAACTTAAAGGCGCCATTGCGTTCGGGCAATACCTCAAAAAGAGGAATATATTGCCATCTATAGCACATACCAATGCCATTTATGAAGAAGTGGTGCCTGCATTCGAAAATGGTTTTACACATGCCACACATTTTTATTCGTGCATGTCGGGGGTTTCCAGGCAAAATGCTTACCGTTACGCTGGTGTGATTGAAAGTGCTTATTTAATTGATGAGATGACGGTGGAAATTATTGCCGATGGTGTTCATCTTCCGCCCCCGTTGCTCAAACTTGTGCTTAAGATTAAAGGTGCAGATAAAATAGCGCTTATAACCGACGCCATGCGGGCAGCAGGAATGCCGCCAGGTTTAAGTAAACTTGGCAGTAAAAAGGATGGCCTTGAAGTTATCGTTGAAAATGGTGTAGCTAAATTAACCGATAGAAGTGCATTTGCCGGAAGCGTGGCAACAATGGATAGTTTGGTGAGAAACATGGTTTCCTTAGCCGATGCAACAATTGTTGATGCCGTGAAAATGGCCTCTTTAACCCCGGCCACTATTATGGGTTTACAAAATGCTAAAGGATCTTTAACTGCCGGAAAAGATGCTGATATCGTAATTTTTGATGATGATATCAATGTTCTGCTCACCATGGTTAAGGGCAAAAATATTTATACCGACGAGCTGTTTTGTAAATAGCCAAATTCAGCCTCTCAAATAAGGTTGCCTCTCGTTGGTATTGGTTTTCCTTCATCAAAATTGGTTTATTAATATATAAAATTAACAGTGCTAAAAGATTTAAAATTACCTGAAGTTAGGGTTTACGATTCTAGAAAATCGATGGGAGAGGCTGCTGCAAATCGTCTTTCCATTGCCATAGATACTGTATTAAGGAAAAAAAGTACGGTTAATATTATTTTTGCCGCGGCGCCGTCGCAAAACGAATTTTTAAAGGCACTTTACTACGAAAATATACAGTGGCAAAGTGTAAATGCATTTCATATGGATGAATATGTTAATCTGGAAGATACAGCACCTCAACGTTTTGGTAACTTTTTAAAGGAACGGATTTTCGACCATTTCGATTTCAGATCTGTTCATTATCTTAACGGAAATGTTGATGACCTGGAAAAAGAATGCGATCGGTATGCGAAACTCCTTGAAGATTATCCAACGGATATCGTTTGCATGGGAATAGGAGAAAATGGGCATTTGGCCTTTAACGATCCGCCCGTTGCCGACTTTAACGATACCAGGAAAGTAAAGGTGGTCGACCTTGATCTTGCCTGCCGGCAGCAACAGGTTAATGATGGTTGTTTTACCAGTTTGGATATGGTGCCTACCAAAGCTTTAACGCTAACAATTCCGGTATTAATAAGTGCCGAAGTAATTAGTTGTGTAGTTCCGGGCAGCACAAAGGCACAGGCTGTTCTTAATACGCTTACGCAGCCAATTGATACTGCTTTCCCCTCTACAATACTACGCGAACATAAAGGAACAGTTGTTTTTCTAGATCCCGATAGTGCAAAATACATCCTTTAAATTTACACCAGTTTAAAATCTTAATCCGCCAGCCGTTTTTCCTGTAGGTAACCGCTGCATAGGACATGCACCAGTGGTTTAGTTGCGCTCAATATTTCCTCGGCTTTTGAAAGATGGTTGCATCTTGGCCCACACGCCCTATAACTAAATGAAGAAGTCCCAACGATCCAACGACCCTGGGACTTCAGTTTATTGTTTAATTTTAGTAACCAAAAATGGTAGATAAATCCAGCTTAACCAATGTGCCGAGTTTTTCAAGATCGGTCGTTTTGATGGTTTTCTCTGAACCCACAACGCAGTAATTATAGTTTTTGCCAGAAATGTTCTGCTGATGGAAAGACTTAAGATCACCGAAACCCAGCGGCTTCAGTGCAGAATAGACATCTCTTCTTGAATCGTAGTCGTAGCCTAGTTTTTTATCCGCGAGATAGGTGTAAATTATCCCGTCTTTGCTAATCCTTTCGGCCTCCAGTTCACTCAATGCATTGTTTTTTGATAGGCTGAATGCCTTTTGCGATTCGGGCAGGCTGCTTAGCAGTTCGTTCATCGCAGCAATTGCCTCATTCATTTTATCGGCTTGTGTACCTACATAGGCCACTACCGAATTTTGTTTATCTCTACTTTTTGGCGAGGAGTACATGGCAAACGTAGAGTAGGCCAAAGCCTTTGATTCCCTGATTGTCTGAAATACGATAGAGCCCATACCTCCGCCGAAATAATCATTAAATAAACTGATTTTCGCTCTTTGGGCCGGGTTGTACAATCCTGCATTACGGATCCACCGGATTTCTGCCTGAACCATATCATAATCGGCGAAGTACACTTTGTTGGCATTGGTAGGCTCATAATTGAATTTTTTGATGGAAGGGATGTAACTGAAAGAACCGGGCAACCTATGCAGTTTTGTTATTTGCGCTGCAATGTCAGCCATTGGCTTGGGTCCATAGTAGATGATGGTGTGTTTAAAGTCTCCCAGCTTATGCAGGATATCTATTAGGTCGGCCGACTTCAAATTTTTGATTTCATCATTACTCAGCCCATAATTAAATGGATTTTCCTTGCCGTACTGCGCATAGCTCATCAGTCCTGAAAGTATGGAGTTCTTGTTTAGTTTTGCATTGTCTCTTGTTTTCAGCAGGCGGGCCTTAAAATCTTCAAGAGCAGCTTCATCTGGCTTACAAGTGGAGAGCAGATCCGCTAACAAGCTTACTGCCCTGTCGAAATTCTCCTGTAAACCGCTGATATAAACCGTGGTTTCCTCAGTACCAACATTTACGCTGTAGCTACATGCTATATTGTAAAATGCTTTGCTGATATCTTCAGCAGTATATTTGTCACTGCTCAAAAAGGATAGGTACTGGGCGGCATAAGGCAAAAGTTTGGAATGGTATGAGCCTATTTCAAAGCGGTAACCCATGCGGAAGATGCTGTTATCGGTATTCTGTACGTAGATCAGGTCGGCGATGCCCACTTTGCCCTGCGCAAGATCCTTTTTGTAATCTAGAAACTTCGGGGCAATGGGTTTAACGGCTGAGGATATGATGTTCTTTGCGAAATTGGAAACTTCGTTTGCATTGGTTTTTACCGCAGTAATCATCGGTTTTTCCATTTTTTCAATGCTTTTGTCCTCGGCCTTATGTTTAAGCACGATTACATAGTTATTGATGAAAAACTGGTTTGCAAAATCAACAATTTCCTTCTTGGTTATCCCGGCCATGGCATCAGTCGACGAAAGCATCTTGTCCCATTCCTGACCACGGTTTAGAATAAAGGCTGTCATCGTTGCATCTGCACGCACGTCGTTGCTGTCGTAAGCCTGTAACTCGCCCAGCCTGATGTTTGCAACAGTTGCTTTAATAAGCCCTTCATCGAAACTACCTTTTTTTAGCAACTCAATCTGCCCGGTCAAAAGTTTTTGAGCATCCTCAAGGCTTTGTCCCGCTTTTGGTGATGCCGACAATATGAACATACCATAATCTTTCATTTGGTTGTATCCGGCATTGGCCTTTAAAACCTTTTGTTGTTTGTTCAGATTTATATCAAGCATCCCTGCTTTACCGTTCGATAGGATGCTGCCAATCAGATCCAATAATAAACTCTGATGACTGTTCTGAGGGAAGCCGCGGTAAGCAATATATAAACTTTCCGCACTTGGGCCGTTTATGTCAATTTTTTGGATTTTTGTCAATGCTTTTTCCTGAGCAGGCTCATATGGCGTAAATGGTTTTGAAACCATGTAAGCGAAATTTCTGTCTATCACCTTAATTAGCGCATCATAGTTAATGTCGCCAGACATAATCAGCGCCATATTATTGGGTACGTAGTATTTGTTGTAATATTTTCTGATTTCTACCAGGGAAGGATTTTTTAGATGTGCAACTGTTCCGATGGTAGTTTGTTGACCATAATTATGGGTTGGGAAAAGTGCATTTAGCATGCCTTCGTACATCTTGGTGCCATCGTCATCAAGCCCTCTGTTTTTTTCTTCATAAACTGCTTCAAGCTCTGTATGGAATATACGGAACACTGGCATGCGGAAACGTTCTGACTGTACAGCAAGAAATTTTTCGATGGCATTGGATGGCAGGTTTTCTTCGTAAACAGTTTCTTCACTGGTTGTATGAGCATTAGTGCTTTGGCTACCCACAGCTTTCATCATTTTATCGTATTCATTGGCAATAGCGTAATTGGAGGCTACGCCGGATATGCTGTCGATTTCCTGATAGATCTTTTTCCTTGTCGGCCCATCTTTGGTCTTATTGTACCGCTCATACAGATCCTCAATTTTGTCCAGCAACGGTTTTTCTTTAGCGTAGTCCAGTGTGCCGAATTTATCTGTGCCTTTAAATAAAAGGTGCTCAAGATAATGCGCCAAACCGGTATTGCTTTTGGGGTCGGTATTACTGCCTGTTCTAACCGCCATTTTATATACAATATTTGGCTCTTTGTTGTTTTGGGACAGTATTACAGTCAATCCGTTATTGAGCGTATAAAATCGGGAATGGGTCGGGTCATTTGTTACATACTTATAGGTATAACCGCCGCTGCTGGCCGTTTTCCACTGGTACAGGGACTGTGCGTTGACAAGCGTATTTGCTATTGATAATACAGCAGCAACAAAAATTTTAAGTTTCATGGTTTAGGTATTAAGGTGGGATTAGGTGTGTTTTATCACACGCATCTGGTGGTAAAAATGGGCATGCCATCCGGCAATGCCCATATCGTCGTCTTAACTATCACTAACTACTAGCCATACTTCTACAATGGCCAGTATTTTTTATTTCTTATGAAAAGAGTTTAATCCGCTTTCTAAGAATTTTTTATAATTTGTTACTTCATAATCTGCACCCTGTGGTTGTGCCAGTAGTGCTTCTGTTTTGGGATCGAGCAGTACATAAAAAGGCTGTGAATTAGACTGGAATTTCCTGGCTTGCAGATCACTCCATTTTTTACCAATGGTATTGAGTTTTCTTCCCTCTGGTGTAATTACTACGTCAGCTGGTGCCAGTTCCGATTTATCATCTACATATAACTGGATCAATACATAATCATCATTGATCATTTTGTACACATCCTTGTCCGGCCAAACATTAGCTTCCATTTTTCTACAGTTTACGCAGGCATGGCCGGTAAAATCAATCAGCACAGGTTTGTTTAGTTTTTTGGCTGCGGCCAAACCTTCGCTATAATCGAAATAAGCATTTAGCTTTAACGGTGCGTGGAACTTATCTGCATATTTATGCGGCCCATCATTTGTTGATGTTTGTTTTCCTGCCAATAACCCAGTGGTGTAGAGGTCAAAATCTTGTGTTTCCTGTGGTGGAAGAAAAGCCGATACACTGCGTAACGGTGCCCCCCACATACCAGGGATTAAGTAAATGGTAAAGGAAAGAACTATTGTTGCCAGAAAAAGCCTTGGTACGGAGATAAAAGCCAGCGGACTATCATGCGAAAACTTCAGTTTGCCCAAAAGATAGATGCCCATCATCCCGAAAATAACAATCCAGAGGCTTAAGAATATTTCCCTGTCAAACCACTCCCAATGGTAGGCCAGATCTACATTGCTTAAAAATTTTAATGCGAATGCAAGTTCCAGAAAACCCAATACTACTTTTACGCTGTTTAACCAACCGCCAGATTTGGGCAGTTTGTTCATTGCCGATGGAAAGAGTGCAAATAGTGCAAAAGGAATGGCCAGGGCCAGGGAAAAACCGAACATGCCTATTGCAGGTCCTAATAAAGCCCCTGTTGTGGCTGCCTGTACCAGTAGCGTGCCGATGATAGGGCCTGTACAGGAGAAAGATACCAGGGCCAAAGTTCCGGCCATGAAAAATAATCCCGCAAGGCCGCCTTTATCAGAATTGGCGTCCATTTTATTTACCCATGAAGAGGGCAGGGTAATTTCGAATGCCCCTAAAAACGAAGCTGCAAAAACAACCAGTAATAAGAAGAAGAAAAAGTTAAAAATACCATTGGTGGACAGGCTGTTCAGGGCATCGGCACCAAAAATTACCGTTACCAAAAGCCCAAGAACCACATATATGAGGATGATGAAAAAACCATAGAGTGCCGCGCGCCGAAAGGCCCTTCCTTTTTCTGATCCTTTGGTGAAAAAACTTACCGTAAGGGGCAGCATGGGGAAGATACAGGGCATCAGCAAAGCTGCTAAGCCGCCAACAAAACCTGCAATAAAAATCCCCCACAAGGTTTTGTGTTCTTCTTTTGGTTGGTCAATGGTTTTTTGAGTAACAGCAGGAACAGGAGCAGCTATTTTAGCAACAGTATCAGTTGTTTTAATTGTGCTGTCAACTGCTTCTGGCTTAATCTCTGTAAAAGTCAGCTCTTCTGTATTTGTGCTGTCTTGTGCATATCCATTTAAGGATATTGCACATAAGATCAGCAGAACAAGACGACTAAAATTTTTTAAGGATATCATATGCTTTTCCAAACTTATTTTACAGGAATGCTAAAATCTACCTGTTCTGGTGGTAAACATTGCTTATCGTCGCATACCATAAACTCTACATTGCCTTTAATGGTTGCGGTTTTGCCTTTTAGCTTCACTTTTTGTTGAAACACTACTGATTTTTCAAAATAGCTTACATCCATTTTAAAAGTAGATTCGAATTTGGTTATGGCTTTTGGTTCGATGGTTTTTCCAACTAGGGTGTAAGCACCCGATGCTGGAAAACTAAAGGTTGTTTTAACCGGACCGCCATCTTTAACAAATTGCGAATAGAGGTGCCAGCCCTGGTCTATAGTGGCCTTAATGAAAACAGTAGCCGTATTCGGTCCGGTTTTTTTTGCTGCGTAACTCCAGGTTACAGGTTTTAAAATCTGGCTGTATGCGCTAAGGCTGATCAGGCATACGGCACAGCATAAAATGGTGATTTTTTTCATGTTGTGGTTTATTTGTTGATTGTTCTGATTAATGTAATCTGCTAAATGCCTGGTAGTCGATAAAGTCTACTTCAGGGCTAATGTATCCGGTTTTAACAGGTTCTACCTTCATTAAATCGGTACTTAAATATTTCTTGTTGCTATCAGAAAAGATGGTCGCTACACAGCTTTCTGTACCCATTTTTTGTTGTTGCTTTATGGCGCCGATTACATTTGCGCCTGATGATATGCCTACGGCTAAACCAAGTTTCTCGGCCAGTTTTTGTGCCATGAGTATGGCATCGCCATCGTTTACCTGTAGCACTTCATCCAGCTCGTTCAGTTTAACGATTTCGGGGATAAATTCATCAGAAATTCCCTGGATTCTATGACTGCCTACTTTATAACCAGTAGTTAAGGTCGGCGATTCTGCAGGCTCCAATGGATGTATCTTAATGGCCAGATTTTGCTTTCTTAAGAAATTTCCTACCCCCATTATAGTTCCCCCAGTTCCTACTCCGGCAACAAAAGCATCGGGCGAAAGGTTTTTCAAGCGCAACTGCTCCCAGATTTCTTTACCAGTGGTATGTTCATGTGCTTCCGGATTGGCGATATTCTCGAACTGCTTGGGCAAGAAAATATTTGGATCGCTTGCTGCCATCTGTTCTGCAAGTTTAATACTGCCGATAAAACCGCCTTCTTCTTTGCTCACCAGAATAATCTCTGCACCTAAACTTTTAATAATATCCATGCGCTCTTTGCTCAACCAATTTGGCATAATGATGGTAACCGGATGCCCCAAAGCTTTACCTATGGCCGCAAATGCAATCCCGGTATTGCCGCTGGTGGCTTCAACAATCCGATCACCAGTTTTGATCTTACCTTCGGCATACGCTTTTTTTAGCGTGTAAAGTGCCATCCGGTCTTTAATGCTACCTGTTAAGTTGTAATGCTCGCATTTAACATAAATTTTGCCTACACTCCCCTGATAGGTGTAGGTAAGCTCAAGCATTGGTGTGTTACCAACCAGAAGCGATAAATGTTCGAATTTTCCCTCCATGGCAGAAGTCATTTTATTTGCTGTTATTGCGGTCATAACTGTTGATTAAATCGGATAGCAATCGCTATTCTGATTGATTTTTATTTCGGTAAAATTCAGTATTATAATTTTTTACGTCAATACATGTTGTTTTTTACAGAAAATTTCTGCTTTTTTGATAAAAATTTAGTCTTTATTTTTGTTTTGACTGTTTTTTTGAAGGTCCATTATATTTTTTTTCAATTTATTAACGTTTATGACCCACGGAGATTTAGATCAGGTTGATGTAGAAATACTGAAATTGTTGCAACATGATGCCTCTTTAACCAATAAAGAAGTATCCTTGAAACTGCATAAATCTATAGCCACCATCCATGAACGGATTAGACGGTTAAAGGAGCAAGGTTATATTAAAAGGATTGTGGCCATTCTCGACCGGAAAAAGATCAACAGAAACCTGATCGCTTTTTCGCATGTACTGTTGAAAGAACATACGGCTAAAACCCTGATCGAATTCGAAACTGAAGTTTCTAAGTTCGGCGAGGTAATGGAATGTTTACAGATGACTGGTGCTCACGATTTTATTCTCCGTATTGCTACCAGGGATATGGACGATTACCACGAATTTCTGCGAAATAAACTCGCTACACTACCCAATATCACAACTGTTCAAAGTTATTTTGTACTCTCAGAGCCTAAAAGCGAAACGGCATATCCTATCTGATGTAATTGAGGGAGAAAACCACTTTTTGGAAGTGATTAGAATAGACCTGTATCGATTAAACAAAAAAGGCGGTCCGTAAACAGACCGCCTGAACCAAAATATAATTCTTTTTTTATTTGCTAAGAAAAGCTAGTGCATTCTCAGTGTTTAGGCTGGTTTTTGTATTAGCTGCAACGAATTTATCCATGGTCAGCTTTTGTCCTTTGCCCATTACGAGCATATGGTCGCCAGTTGAACCACTTAAGGTTAAATCAGCATGATCTTCGATCACAGTATACAACCCTTCAGTCTGTGAGTTTAGGTCTAGTGATGCATTTCCGCTTAAGAAAACCTGCAAATATTGCGTGTTAATTTTACCCTGTGTTTTTACTCTTGCGTTATCCATTGCATGGATACGATAGATCTCATTTACGTAAATGGTAAGTTTTGCGGTGCTGTTATCCAGCGAGGTGATCTCTAAACCATCTCCGCCCTGCACAACCTTAACTTTACCAGTGTTTTCATCTGCATAGCTGATGCCGGTACGTTTTCCCTGTATGATGGTCAGTTCTACATTTCCTTTTACTTTGATGCGTTTGAAGCTCAATGCTTTTGCAGCATGGACAGGTTTGATGGTTTCAGATGCGTTAGCTGATAATACTGCTGAAGTAGATAATACCAATGCTAAAGATGATGCGAATAATGTTTTGAATAAAGTTTTCATATGCTTTGAGTTTTAATTTTTATAATGTTTTTATTGATTGTTCTGATATTAAGACGTGCAACCACTGGAAACGTTTCAGCGCAAATCGCAGCATTATACCAGCCTGGGAAGCTAATCGACAAACGCCAGGAATTCAGAGACAAAAAGATGGTGGTCGCTGTGAATTTTCCAGGTTTTTTCCCCTTAGAGATGAAATGGATCTTTCTTTTTTGCCAGATGATGCATATACGAGGTAAATCAAGCGGTGAGTCGGCGAACGTTTGGACTCACCGCTTTTTAGTTCACAACGATAACCTTATGAATTACCACCCTGTTCTGGCATAATAATGGCTCCGTGAATAAGATATGAAACCGAGGCACGTTATTAGCAATATCAATCATCTTTTTAACCAGCTCATGGTATAAATCGAGGACTGCCGGCAACCGTGGGAATTTCCTCCTGGCCAGGCAAAAAAAAAGGAAGGGCAGTGTAAGCCTCGATCACATTTAAATTATTATTTGGCAACAAAAAATTCCTATTATTGTTATAAGGAGAAATATGAGTAAAGTATTTACAATTACAGAAGGGTTAGAGAATTTAGGAGCGCTGCGAACGGGCGGACAGGGATCGGTATATAAAGGGAAACGCATGGGTACAATTTACTCCGCAGTGAAATTAATCCCTACTCCAATATACACCGAGAACCGCGATGATAAAAATTACCGCAATTTTGAAAACGAGGTAGCAAAGTTGCTCAAGGTAAATGAAAATCCAAGTCCGAATGTTGTAAAAATGCTCAGTTTTGGCATAACCGAAAGCGGATCCTTCCCATTTATTGAAATGGAATATATAGAAGGACCTGATCTTTGTGAACTGCTCCAACCCCCACATCAAAAGATATTTACGCTAAGCGAAGTTATAAAAGTTGCGCAACATCTCGCTGCTGCCCTTGAGCACTGCCATAAACTTGGGGTAAAACATGGCGACGTTAAGAGTAACAACGTTAAATACAATTTGCATACAGCGAATTATGTGCTGCTGGATTTTGGACTGGCTATTATGAGTGAGGAGCAACGTAGAAGTAGTATTCGGCATGCAGGTGCGGTGGAGTTTATGGCGCCCGAACAAAATGAAGGTAAAATGCTGCTGCAAACCGATGTTTACAGTTATGGCATCATCTTATATGAATTACTCGGAGGTGAGGTTCCCTTTCCACTTTCTGGAAATAGTGATACCGGGCGTAATTCGGTAATGATCAGTCATATGGAAAGCGAAGTGCCTGACGTAGTAGGCCTGCGAAAAGCAAACTTGCCCACGGACTGGACCGAGGACCAGAAAACCCGTGAAATGCAGGTTCCGGATTGGCTTCTAAAACTGATCGAAAAATGCCTGCAGAAAGATCCTATGCTCAGATACAGCGATGGAATGGTCTTGCATGAAGCGGTGCTTAGCGGAAGCTTATCGGGCAATGTTTTACCCATGGACCATTCAGCTATGGATTCGCTCAAAACGGAGAACGATATGCTCCGTAAACAGGTATTGGAACTTGAAAGTATAGCCCAGGCTCCGGAAAAAAACGGTATACTGTTATCTCATTTTGCGTTTGCCCTTATGGTCATCTCAATTATTGGATTGATTGCTTTTTTGGGCTATTCACAGTTTCGCAGCGAGCCACAGGCACAGCAAGCAATACAGCCCATAGATTCAATCCCACCGGCAGTTGATACCACAGCACAGGAAAGAAGGAGAATGGCGAATCAGCGCAAGCTGGCTGAAGCAGCAGCAACAAAGCGGATGGTGGATAGTGCAATCAACGCGGAGATCAAAAAAGCCAAAGATAAAGCTACCGATAGTGCCGAAGACCTTAACCCTGATACTTCAGTTAGTCCCGTACAGTTTTAATTTTTTAAAAACAATTGCCCTTAACCGCCGCATAGGCACCCTAATTTATGGAAACAAAATCAAATTTCTGGCAGCGTATCGGTATTCAGGATTGGTTTCTAACCGATGAAAACAAGAGTAGTGCCCAAAAAGCACCGCAACTCACTCCGGAAACCATCTACAGCTTTATCGTCGATAAATTTAAGGAGTCCATCAGGGAATTATCTTTTGCCGATCGCATCGTTTTTTATCATGAATTCATTATCACCTTCAACGCTGAAGATTACCGTGAATTTATCGACAATAAACAAGGAATTTTGGGCTTAATCGTACAGGAAACAGTTAAAAAATTCTATGCGATTTTAAGAGAACACCGGCAAGCCGGGAAAAATGTAGAGCCATCAGGCTCAAAATGGGTATTCCGGTTGGTGTCACATCCCGATTACGCAAGGGGCGATAAGGGTTTTATCGGAAAATTGCTGCCAGACAACAATCAGAAATCAGAAAATCTCCGTGTAACATTCATTCCCCGACAAACCGGTATTGCGCAGACATTCGATATCAACAACGATATTTTAAAGGGCTTCACTTACTACAGTGAAGGCTATATGGAAATCCCATACGATGCTCAATTGGAATATGTTGATGGTAATACGACCCCGCCCAAGGACCAGGCCGTTTTCGGCCGGCTGGAAGCCATCATACCCGACAAGCAGTTTTCGGGCAAAAAAATAGAGTTCCTAATTAAAACAGAAGATACTATCGTTTCGGGAAATGATGACGGGCGCGAAGATTCCAATATTTTCAAGATTGCCTCAGAGTGGGCCAATTCACCACACCTACACATCCGCTATAACAAAACAGACGGTAATTTCTATTTAGCTTCTTTCGGCGAACTTACTACTTTGAACGAGGTTTTGGTACCACGCAGCGAAATCAATTCACCACAATGGGTTTCTTTGCCGCTGAACTCCAGGATGTTGCTCAACGGCATAATCGGTATAAACCTATTTAAATCCTAACTTATGTCGCAGCTGCTATCAATTTTATTGTTATCACTGGTCGTTGCGCTGATGATCGTTCATTTTAAAGACATTAAAAATTCCCGTAATAAAAATGGATAAACACTTTTTTGGCCTCACAGACACCGGCAAATCCAGAGACAATAACGAGGACAGCTTTATTGTTAAGTCCCTCACCGACGAGCAGTTGATTTTGGCAGCTGTAATAGACGGCGTAGGCGGCTATCATGGCGGCGAAGTAGCGGCGGGTATTGCTACGGAACAGATTTCGATCCAATTCTCAGGTCGTCCGGCCGATCCAATCTCGGAGATGATCATGGCATTCAGGAATACAAATGAAGTAATCATTGCCAAAAAGCAAACAGAGGCAGAACTTTCCGAAATGGCCTGTGTGGCCACTATGGTCATTGCAGATATTGAGCATAATCAATTTTATTATGCGCACGTTGGCGATACCAGATTATACCTGCTGCGGGACGGATCGCTGATCAAAATCTCTAAAGACCATTCGTTTGTAGGTTTTCTGGAAGATTCGGGAAGATTGGATGAGGCTGCTGCTATGCAGCATCCAAAACGCAATGAAATCAATAAGGCGATCGGTTTTAGTGATCAGATTGCTACCGATGAGAGTTATATTGAAACTGGTCAATCTCCTTTCCTTCCTGGCGATCTTCTCTTATTATGCAGTGATGGGTTGACCGATATGGTAAACAGGCAGGATATTACTACCCTGCTTCTACAAGGAGATACGCTTGCTAAAAAAGCAGGCAATCTCATTGCACTTGCCAATGAAAACGGCGGGCGTGACAACATCACCGTTGTACTGCTGCAGAACAACAAAAAGCCTCAAGAGGTAAAACCCACCAGACCAGACTATACACAACAGGCCCAGGCAACAGTAGGAGCAGAAAGAAATGAGGCCATACCGCCGCTTGAAAATCCAAAACTGGCAACTCCTGAATCGCCCAAAAGAAATTATCGGTTCACCGCGCTGGTTATTTTATGCCTCATCCTTCTTGGCACTACCATATTTATGTACCTGCAGAATCAGCATCCAGCAGCCCCTGTTTCAACACTAAATCCATCACCCAAACAAAAGATGAGAAACAGTCAGGAGCAGTTACTGCAAGATGCATTTGACCATGCCCTGGGTGACACGCTGGTACTATCCGACTCGATTTTTAAAAGTCCGGTTCTGATCAGTGATACGTTACGCCTGCGGAAAGACACCCTGTATGTTATGGCAAAGGGTATTGTGCTGCAAGCGGATAGCGGATACAAAGGTGCAGCGATAACGATGCTCCCTCAATCCAGTCTATTGAAGCTGGACAGTTTGCAGTTTAAAGGCTTCGCTACCGCTATCGCCATTTCAGACCAGGCACTGTTACTCAAAAATGTCACCTTCACCAATTGTTTACTTCCGGTACAGAACAGCATTTATTTCCTTGACCGGAAACCGGTAAATGCAGAATTGATGAAGATTGGTACACTAAAACGTAACACCCCTAAAACCGCAGATTCGAAAAATGGAGCAGAATAAAGGAACTGTCAAAGTGAGCCGGACTCAGGAACGGATCTTCATATTCGCAACCGCAACCGTTCTCGCGCTCTTCTTCTACCAATTATACGCAATCATTCAGCCCAGGTTTGAAGAAGTTGCGCCACGCTTAAAAGCAGGCACGATGGTTAACCTGAATGCCGAAAAACCTGTCGAACATATCCGCAACCTACTTAAAAAAGGTTACTATTTTGAAGATCAGCGGGACATTGATCTGATAGAAAAAACCATTGCATCTGCAACGCCTAATGCCCAGGAACTCGACAACATCGGCGAAGTGAACAAACGCAGGTACTTTTTGTCTGCAGATGAGGCCTATAAAAAAGGGGGTAAATCATTTAAAGCAAGGGTGCTGGCATCCCGGGCATTGCTTGGTTATACGGGCGATGATTCGCTTAAATTCGACCAGGAGCAAAGTAAACCCCGTCCATACCCCGCCCAGGTTAATCTCGGCATGGGCGAGCATGCTATCAGTGGAAAAATCGTAGAGAATAAAAAAGCTGCGCCTGGTGTTTTGGTCCGTTTGGAAATGATACTGCCACAGGACAGTATTTACAACGACGAGCCGACAGAAACCATTAAAAATATAACTGAAAAGGCCAATGGCATTACAAAGGTTTATACTTTGGATACTGCCGGTAAACGGAAATTACTCCAGCTTACTGCCTATGCCCGCACTGGTACTGCCGGGGAATTCACTTTTGCCAAGTTGCCTGGCAACCAGGCATTCAAGATCTTGCCTTTAAAACCAGGTTTTCAGTTTGGCGCCTCAAAGGGCGTACAAAACCTTGATGCAAATATCGCCTTCACATTTGAACAGCGCCCACATACGATAAAGCTTTTCTCTACCAGAGACTTTAATATCCTCAAAAAGGAAAAATCACTGATCATTAGAACACCCGAAGAATTCAACAAGTGGTTTATGATCATCTGCGGAAGCCTGATTGGTGGATTTTTACTTCTCCACTTCATCCTGTCATGGAAATTCAGCGCTGCCGATCAGGTTATATTGCCCGTAGTGATGATGCTTACTGGCATATCATTCCTGATGCTGCTGAGTTTGCAGGATCCGCTGCGCGACCGTTTTTTAGCTAAAGATTCCCTTTTATACCTGCTCATGGGTTTCGGGGGTATCTTATTGATGCTGTGCATTAAACTGCGTCGTTTCAATACCGATACCTGGGTTTATCGCCTGCTTTTATTTAAGAACATCCGATCAGCCGCAAACGGCTGGCCATGGGCCCTGGCCGCCATTGGATTGCTGGCACTCACTATCTTATTCGGAACCGGGCCAGAAGGAAGTGGTGTAAAGGTAAACCTGTTCGGATTTCAGCCTAGTGAAGTGGTAAAGTATCTGATCATTTTTTTTCTTGCAGGATTTTTTGCCGTAAACGAGAAACTGATCAGTGAATATATGAGCTGGAAAAAAAGGTGGTCATTTTTCTCCTTTGCCCTATTGGCAATACTGTTAACGCTCATGTTATTTCTGATATTGGGAGATCTTGGTCCGGCGATGGTGGTTTGTTTCACCTTTATTATACTATTTTCATTCTCCCGGGGCGATTTTATGTTCATGGCAGGCGCTATCGTGTTGTACGTATTGTCCTCATGGATTTTTGAAAACGTATGGATATCAACCGCGATTACCTTGCTTTTGGTTGGTACGCTGATGTTTTTCGGGCGCAGGCAGCTCAGTGAGTCCGCCATCATGGTGCTGGTGATCATGTCGGCTTTTTTAACGATTGATCAGATTCCATATCTGGACCGCGTCTTCCCTGGGCCTGTGCAGCGCCTGGGAGATCGCAAAGCCATCTGGCAGGATGCCTGGAACAATGAGGTTTATGGAGGCGACCAGGTGGCCAACGGCCTATGGGCCATGTCTACCGGTGGCGCAACTGGTCAGGGAGTGGGGCAGGGCTTTGCCAAAACCATTCCTGAAGCACATACCGATATGATCTTACCCTCGATAGGTGAAGAATTTGGATTGACTGGCATATTGTGCATCTTCCTGTTGTTCTTGTTGTACCTTCACCGATCCATTATTATCGGGAGGAGGACCGGATCACCATTTCTCTTTTATTTAAGTGCAGGGGTCGGCGTATCCACCTTTGTACAGTTTCTGCTCATCGCAGGTGGTTCTACCGGAGCGCTACCGCTATCGGGGGTATCGCTGCCCTTTCAAAGTTATGGGGGATCATCACTCGTACTCAATTTTTTAGCGGCCGGATTTTTAATGTCGGTATCTGCCGTGCGGGGCAGCGATGTACAGATGCAGTACATCGCTAAAACGCAGGACAAAAATCTGGTGCCGGCCTTAATTGCAGCCTGTTTGGGCATCTTGCTATTGGGAGTTAATGTAGCAGGCTATGTGTTAAACAACCGGAAATGGGTAGTACAGCCGGCTTTGGTAGCCGATCGCAGCGGCGCGAGAATGTTCAGTTACAATCCCCGGATCGCAATATTGATGAGCCGTTTAAAAGCCGGAACCATACACGACCGCAAGGGAATTTTAATGGCAACCAGCAACGTCGACAGTGTTAAGGCACAACACTTTAAGCTCATGGGTGCAGGTATCCCGAATTACAATCTCGATTCGGCGGTACATCAGCGTTTAGACCGCTATTATCCTTTTGAAGAACAACTGTTTTTTTGGACAGGCGATGCAAATTCAGGTATATTTAACGGAAGTATTAACGGCTATTTTGCCGATTATGAACACGCAGCCGAACTCCGCGGCTTTAAACTGCCTCTAAAGAGTTTTACAGTACTTGCAAAGCGATACAGCGAAAACCGTTTCCTGGCACGGGGAGTTAAGGAAATGACGGTCGTAAAAAAAGATTATGCCGCACTTTCTCCTTTACTCCTTGCCGGAATCAGCAGCAAAGAGGTGGAAGATTTCAAAAATAAAAACCGCGATGTACAGTTAACCTTGGATGCCGGCCTGCAGACCAAGATCCAAAAGTCAATTGCCCGCGACACTTCATTATCGGATAACCGGGTTTCTGTAGTGATCATGGAAGCGAGTTCTGGTGATGTCCTTACTTCAGCCGTATATCCACTGCCGCCCATACATGATTGGGAACGGTTAACCATGACCAATGCAGAACAGAACCAGCTTTCGGGGTGGACAACGACCGCTGACCTTGGCTTTACCAATTTCACACAGCCAGGCTCAACTGCTAAGCTGATTACCGCCATGGCATCCTTCAATAAACTAGGCATGGCCGCTGCCGAAAAAAAATACCAGGTGGCCTCCTGGGAGCGTATCCGGACAAAAGGTATCGAGCCGGATGAAACGGGATGGATTGATTTGGAACGGGCAGTGGTGAAATCCAACAACGTCTATTTTATCAAACTTGCAAACCAGGAGCAGCTGCAGGAAAACATGGGTGAGCTGTACTTAAAAACAGGCATGTTCCTACACGGTGCCGGAGGGTATTATTACAATAAACCCAGCGAAAACGCAGCACAGGAAGAAAAATGGAAACAGCTTTGGCGAAGGACCGAATTCAACACCAAGCCAAAGTATGATCCCAACAATATCCGAAAGACGAGGGCAAAGGGAATTTCCGGAATGTCTTGGGGACAGGGTGCACTTATTGCAACCCCAGCGGCAGTGGCAAGAATGGCTGCCGGGATTGCAAATAATGGAAACATGATTGCAAACAGGTTTGTACTTAAAGTAAGCGATCAGCCGCAGGCGATAAAAACTGGTACGAAATTGGTAAACAATCCGGCATACGCCAGGTTGATGCAGGAGTATATGATCAAACAGAGCAGTCCGAAAGCGCAAACCCTCGGACTGGCCGTTGCAGGTAAGACCGGTACGCCGGAGCGGATCTGGAAGAAACAGCAGATTAATGATGGCTGGTATGTATTTTTTGCACCGACTGCAACTGGCAATGGCCATATTGTAGTCTGCATACGCATTGAGGCCACCAAAGGATCATCGGACGCTGTCCGGTTGGCAGGTAGGCATGTAATCCCGTTCTTAAAAGAGGGCGGCTATATCAAAAGTATTGTTCCTTCTGACAAAACTGATGACAATGCAACTATACCGGAATTTAATTGAAGATATGAAACATTTTAACTCAAACCATCAATCAATAATTTGTATAGCTTCATCACAATGGGGAACAGCGCAGGTGTTGAGTCCGACAATTTTTATAAATACAGTAGCAAAGCATTAACAAAATATACAGATGAAAATGATATTCGACCTCTTCAAAAGCGCAAGTGGGGAACATCCCGATGATGTGAAGGGAATCAGGCACGCATTACTACAATTTGTAAAACAGGAGTTGCAAAAAGCGGAGGGTGGAGAAGGTGCAAATATCAAAGGTTTAGGTATTTTTATCCACTGCAGCCCTGCAGCGCGCCATGTGTACGAAGCTGCAGTATTTACCGAGGATCCCGATCAATTAAAAAATGAGATACAACGCATCAGTGATGATTATTCCCTGGATCTGCCCTCAGGCTGGTCACTCACAGTTGCTTTCGATGAAGCTATTCCTGACGATGCGGTTGAAATGCAAAATCTGCCGGTAGCACTGTTGGTGAAAACCAAAACCCATTTTGTTATGCAACAGGCTAAAGCCTACCTGAAAGCACTTAGCGGCAAGACTTTAAAGCCAATCTACGAAATAACTTCAGCGGGTGGAAAATACAATATCGGCAGAGATGAAAAGGCACAGTCTGATGAGGGTTATTTCCGCACCAACCACATTGCATTTCCATCTGAAAGTGATGATGAACGAAATAAGTACATCAGCAGGCAGCATGCGCATATCGAATGGGATACCAGCATAGCCAAATTTGTAATCTTTGCAGATGAAGGTGGAATACCACCCCGCAATAAGGTCAAACTTCGTTCAGCACTTACCGAAGAGACCGTAAAACTCCATGCTACCCAGATCGGGCAAGAATTAGCCGAGGGAGATCAGATTATCTTAGGCGAATCTGTCGTATTGGAGTTTAGCTTTAAGCCGCAGCATCATGAGTAAAATTTTTACAATTACAGAAGGGCTACAAAACCTTGGCGCATTAAAAACCGGTGGGCAGGGGTCTGTTTACAAAGGGATGCGCATGGGACCGGTTTATTCTGCCATCAAACTTATTCCTACACCAATCTACGTGGAAGATGACAGCGATAAAAATTACCGGAATTTTCTCAATGAAGTGAATAAGCTGCAGCAGGTAAACATCCATCCCAGCCCGAACGTCGTAAAGATACTTAGTTCAGGGATTACCGACAGCGGGTCCTTTCCTTATATAGAAATGGAATACATCGAAGGCCCCGAACTTAGCGAACTGCTATTGCCTCCGCATCAAAAAGTTTTCACTGTTAAAGAACTGTTAAAAGTCGCTGAACAATTGGCTGCGGCACTTGCACACTGTCATCAGTTTGGGGTCAAACACGGCGATGTTAAAAGCAATAATGTGAAGTACAATACGCAGACTGCCAATTATGTGCTATTGGATTTTGGCCTGGCCATTATGAGTGAAGAGCAGCGCAGAACAAGCATTCGCCATGCCGGGGCAGTAGAGTTTATGGCACCGGAACAGCACGAAGGAAAAATGTTGTTACAGACAGATATTTATAGTTACGGTATCATTCTGTATGAACTCCTGGCCGGGCAGGTACCTTTTCCACTCGAAGGGGGAGGCGATACCGCCCGCAATACGGTCATGATTTCACATCTTGAAAAGGAAATCCCCGATGCCATGTCACTGCGTAAAAGCAATCTGGAAGATACCTTTCAGGACGATATTCTGCATGCGGAAATGCAGGTACCTTACTGGTTGATTGAGCTGATCGGGCGATGCCTGCAAAAAAATCCAGATGACCGATATGCCAATGGAATGGAATTGCAGAAGGCAGTTACTGCCGGGCTATTGTCGGCCCCACAAGATATTGGCCGTACAGAAAACACCATGCCTAACGAAGCCCTGCGTTATGCCGCCTTATATGGTGAGACACAGCAAAAGAACGAAAAGCTCGAAAAAGAGCTGGCCACATTAAAATCCCTGGCCCTGAAGGCCGGAATAAAATACAATACTTCGACCGGTGAATATCACCAGGAAAATTACATCCATGCCCCAAGAAAGGCTTTTTTAGGTTACGCTGCCGCCTGTACTTTAGTTGTAGCCTTTGTAGTTTACAGCTTAACTAAGACAGAAAACAATAATATTACGGCCGTGCCGACAACCCCATACCGGTCACCATTTGAAATCGCAAATCAGCAATACAGGCAAGCGCTACAAGAAGCGAGAGAAGACAGCATCCGGAAAGCAAAAATGCAATGGGCGCAGCAAGTAAAAGCAACCGAAAAAGCCAGGAAACAGAACGGTAAAAAGAAGAAGAAATTTCTGGGTATATTCTGAGAAAGCCAGTTACACCATACCTTCCGAAATTTAAATACTTAATGTGGCCTTTTATTTTAAGGAAGGATTAATATAAAGTTAAATTTTAATGATATAAGCCCTGGCATCCTCCTAAATTGCTGATATAACATAGTAATAGATTCTAACTATTCCATTATAGAATTAAATGATTGTGATTAGTTCTTTCAATTCTCTAAATTTATAATAATCTGGTTAAGTTTTTAATAGCGGATCGGATTCACTAACAAAATAGAATACATATGGAAAAAGAATCGAACGATATCAGCAAGTGCCCGTTTCATAATGGCAGCATGAAAAGTAATGTAGGTGGTGGCGGTACCAGAAATGGCGACTGGTGGCCAAAGCAGCTAAAACTAAGTATTTTGCGTCAACATTCTAACTTATCCAATCCAATGGACGGCGAATTTAGTTATGCCGAAGCTTTTAAAAGTTTAGATTTAGCCGCATTAAAGGCAGACCTTCATGCACTGATGACCGATTCGCAAGATTGGTGGCCGGCAGATTTTGGTCACTATGGAGGTTTATTTATCCGTATGGCATGGCACAGTGCGGGAACCTACAGGGTGGGCGATGGCCGTGGTGGTGCTGGTGCCGGATTACAACGTTTTGCACCGCTGAACAGTTGGCCGGATAATGTGAGCCTTGATAAAGCCCGCAGATTACTTTGGCCGATTAAACAAAAATACGGGCGCAAAATTTCCTGGGCAGATTTAATGATCTTAACAGGAAATATCGCCTTAGAATCGATGGGCTTTAAAACCTTTGGTTTTGCAGGTGGGCGTGAGGACGTTTGGGAAGCAGATGAATCGGTATATTGGGGTTCAGAAACAACCTGGCTGGGTGGCGATCTCCGTTATGCACACGGTTCTGATGGCGCACATAAAGCGCATGGTGTAGTGGTTACGGATGACGATGCCGATGGCGATGTTCACTCACGTAACTTAGAAAAACCACTTGCTGCCGTGCAAATGGGATTAATATATGTGAACCCTGAAGGCCCGGATGGAAATCCAGACCCAATTCTTGCTGCGAAAGATATCCGCGATACTTTTGGCCGGATGGCAATGGATGATGAAGAAACGGTCGCATTAATTGCTGGTGGACACACTTTCGGTAAAACCCATGGTGCTGCTTCAGCAGATCACGTGGGCAAAGAGCCTGAAGCCGCAGGTATCGAAAGCCAGGGTTTAGGATGGAACAATAGTTACGCTTCTGGCAAAGGTGCTGATACCATTACGAGTGGATTGGAAGTAACCTGGACCACAACACCAACGCAATGGAGCAATAATTTTTTCGAAAACCTGTTTGGATTCGAATGGGAATTATCGAAAAGCCCTGCTGGTGCACACCAATGGAAAGCTATAAATGCAGAAGCCATTATTCCTGATGCATTTGATGGATCGAAAAAACATCTGCCAACGATGCTTACCACCGATCTTTCTTTAAGGTTCGATCCGATTTATGAAAAAATATCAAGACGTTTCTTAGAAAATCCAGATCAGTTTGCTGATGCATTTGCCAGGGCATGGTTTAAATTAACCCATCGCGATATGGGGCCTTTGGCACGTTACTTAGGGCCAGATGTACCACAAGAAGAATTGCTTTGGCAAGATCCAATCCCTGCGGTTAACCATACATTGATCAACGAAACTGATATTGCCGCATTAAAAGTAAAAGTACTCGCTTCGGGACTGAGTGTGGTCGAACTGGTTTCTACCGCCTGGGCTTCGGCTTCTAACTTCCGCGGTTCTGATAAACGTGGCGGTGCCAATGGTGCACGGATCCGTTTGGCTCCTCAAAAAGATTGGGCAGTTAACAATCCTCCACAACTGCAGAAAGTATTAGGCGTATTAGCGGATATTCAAAATGAATTTAATGCAGCACAAATTGATGGCAAAAAAGTTTCACTAGCCGATTTAATTGTATTGGCAGGTGCTGCTGCGGTAGAAAAAGCTGCTGCTGCTGCCGGCCATTCAGTTACAGTGCCTTTTGCACCAGGGCGAATGGATGCTTCGCAAGAGCAAACCGATGTGGAATCTTTTGGTTATTTAGAGCCAGCTGCTGATGGTTTCCGTAACTACCGTAATTCAAAATCTCCTGTTCCTACAGAAGAATTCCTGATTGATAAAGCCCAGTTGCTTACTTTAACAGCACCCGAATTGACGGTATTGGTTGGTGGTTTACGAGTGTTGGATACAAATTTTGATGGTTCGAAAAATGGTGTCTTAACCGTACAACCTGGCAAGTTAACTAACGACTTTTTTGTAAACCTGTTGGATATGGAAACCGCATGGAAAGCTGTTGGAGAAGATAAAGAACTTTATATCGGAAGCAGCCGTTCAACTGGTCAGCCAAAATGGACCGCAACCCGTGCCGATCTGGTATTTGGTTCTAATGCAGAATTAAGAGCGATAGCAGAGGTATATGCAAGCTCGGATGGCCAAGGCAAATTCGTGAAAGACTTTGTGGCCACCTGGAATAAAGTAATGAATTTAGATCGTTTTGATTTAAATTAAGCTTAAATGTATCACAGGATTATAAAGAAGTTGTATCATAAATTGTAATTCACTTCTAATTTGTCATGTGAGCTTGTCGAAACGCCTTGTAAGATATTTAAAATAGGACGTTCGACAAGCTAACATTGACAGACTCTAATAGAAAAATCGTCATTGCGAGGAACGAAGCAATCTTAATGCGCCCGCTGTTAGCGATCGTTGTAAGGTTGCTTCGTCGGCTGAAAAAGCCTTCTCGCAATGACGATTCCTCGCAGCCACAGTTCTTTAAAAAATCATGCCATTTATATTGATTTTTATACTATAAATTAACCCTATCAATGATAGATTAAAAAGAGAGGTCGTCTTTCCCGCGCAGGCGGGAATCTTAAAGCGCTTGCATTACGATTATTCATAGGCTTTCTTCTCTTCAAAGGCATTCATGAGCACTGCGTGGTTCCCAATCAACCCGATAGCTATCGGGTTGGGAGTGACGAACCGTCAAGACCTGTCATCCACACTCCGATGTATTTTAAAAATTCTAACCTCTCAAGATGACAATTCTGTATTTATGATACAGCCTAATTATTTTATACTATCGTTTTAATCATGGTCTGATACCGATCTCAACTTGCAGCATCTTTCTATTCCTATAACGCAATAAAATATATTAAAAGATTTTTTATTTATTAAAAACAAATCTCAAACTTATTTGTCTTTTAATTTCATTAGTTTGTTTGGTTTAGTTTTATTGGTGGATGCGAATAAGACAAAATAATTGGCCTCATAGCAATATGGGGCTTTCTTGTTTTAGCGCATTACCCTTCAATTAATAGGAGTACTGATGAATGTCATCGGGGAGAAAACCGATATTCTTTTCTTGAAAAAAAACTTATTTTTTATCAAATTCTTAAAAATACACTTAAGTAGGTGAGGCATAATGGATTTCAGCCTGTCTATTTTTCATTTACCTGAAATACTTATTCAAAATTTTTTGCCACTGTAAAAGTAATCATACTGTAATCAGATTTATACGATAGCGTATTGCCAGCGATCAAAATAAATTCTTGATTTTATGATAAAATATTTAATATTGAATTGATAAATCGATTTATCAATAACCGAATATGATGATGAGCTTAGGAATATTTTCGCCCTGTGGAGCGGTATATGTCTGTGCAGTTTATTTGTGTGTAGCTTTTAACCCGTTTAAAAATACGATCTCCCATCACACAATTGCTTTTGAATCAAAGCCTTCGGATTAAAAATGATGATTTGCCGTCAATTATTCTCTATTGAATAATTGATAAAACGTTTTAGCTGCTAGCAGTTGAATTATATATTATTAACTAATCATTTACTAAACCTAAACCAATGAAAATCAATCTACTAAAGATTTCAGGGCTTTCTGTGCTTTTTTTGCTCAATAGTCCTGCTTTTTCGATGAATCCGGTTGCTGAAAAATCCGATGGATTTTCTGAGCTAAATATGCCTTTAGTGCATATTCAAAACCGAAAAGTAATTACAGGAACCGTATTAGACGAAAAAAACATGCCTATTCCTGGAGTTGGCATCAAAAACATTTCGTCAGGTAAAACCGCTGTAACTGATGAAGCTGGTAAATTCAGCATTGAGGCCAATACAAATGATGTGATCCGTTTTTCATATGTGGGCTATCAAAATAAAGATGTAACAGTAGGCAATGAAGCCAATATTAGCGTTAAAATGGCACCTGCCGAAGCCAATAAGTTAGATGAAGTAGTGGTAATTGGTTATGGATCGGTGAAAAAAACAGACCTTACAGGTTCTGTTGGTGTGGTTAAAGCAAGCGAACTTCAGGAACGTCCGTCTTCATCCCTAAACCAGGCACTGGCTGGCCGTATTTCTGGTGTCCAGGTAAACACCAACTCGGGTAGACCCGGCGGACAGACCAATATCAAAATCCGTGGGTTTAGTTCAATCAATACAAGCAACAATCCACTTTATGTGGTAGATGGTGTGGCTTTGCCAGTGGGGTCGCAAACACAGAACAGTAACGCTATCGATTATATTAACCCGAGCGATATCGCTTCAGTAGAGGTGTTAAAAGATGCTTCTTCGACGGCCATATACGGCGCAAGGGGTGCAAACGGGGTAATTTTAATCACCACCAAAAAAGGAACAGCAAATGCCCAACGCATTACCTATGATGCAGATTTCGGCATCAATACACTGGCCGCACACCATGTTGAGATGCTCGATGCCTTCGAGTATGTTAAAGTGCAGGATCTGGCTTATGAAAATATTAAAGTTTACGATCCGGTAGGTTGGGCAGCGGGAAGTTACGCATCCACACCCGTTCCAAAAGCGGCCAGAATTGCCTTGCCGCAATTTTTCGATGGCAATGGAAATCCATTATATAATACCGATTGGTTAAAAGAATCTACACAGAACAAACTTTCGCAAAATCACCAGCTGGGTTTTACAGGTGGAAACGAAAATAGCACCTACGGTGTTTTTGCAGGCTATCGCGATGACCAGGGACTTTTACTAAACTCTTATTTAAAACGTTATTCGGGCAGGTTTAATTTCGATAGTAAAATTAAACCCTGGTTAAAGGTAGGCGGTAATTTGAGCTACAATAACCAAAATGAAAACATTGTTGATCAGGGAACAGGCGGCTTAAATTCAGTCCGTATGATTACAGAAGCATTCCCTTTTCTACCAATTAAACTGGCAGATGGCAAGTGGGGCGATAATAAACTGATTCCATGGGCAGAAGGAGGCTCCAATCCGGTACACATCTTAACAGATCAAAAATATGGAATGGTTACCCAAACTGCTTTGGGGAGTATTTACTCTACCATTAGCTTTAGCAAAGATTTAGAGTTCCGTACCCAGTTGGGTGCCAATATTGTGAGCCGTAATATTAACGAGTACAATGCCAAACAATTATACGGGATCTCTGATGGACAGAATGGAACGGCGAATGTAACTGATGATCGGGAAACCTTCTGGTCACTGGAAAATTATTTAACCTATAATAAACGTTTTGCCGAATCGCATGCTATTAATGCGTTATTGGGTATCTCCTGGCAGGCTACCAGCTTTTTTAGCAATACCAGCCATGCCGAGAACTTTGTAACCGATTTTTACGGAAACAATAACATGGGCTCTGGAAGTAAATCGATTACAGTGGGCTCTAGCCGGAACAGATCGGCTTTTAATTCTTATTTTGGAAGATTAAACTATGCTTTTAAAGATAAATACCTGGTTACTTTTACAGGTAGGGTAGATGGCTCATCCAAATTCGGAGAGAACCATAAATTCGCCTTTTTCCCTTCGGCAGCATTGGCCTGGAAAGCTTCAGACGAAGATTTCCTTAAAGGAAACAAAACCATCTCTAACTTAAAACTAAGAACCAGTTATGGTTTAAGTGGTAACTCAGAGCTTCCTGCCTATCAGTCGCTCGCTACATTGGTTAATAACTCGGCTATTATTAATGATAGTAAAGTAACCGGTATTGGTATCGGCAGGTTAGCGAATCCGGATCTGGTTTGGGAAAAAACAGCACAGGTTGATGCGGGTTTAGAATTAGGCTTGTTTAACAACCGCATTAATTTAGAGGCCGATCTTTATTATAGAAAAACAACCGATATGTTATTGGATGCGCCGGTTCCACGTACCACAGGATACTCGGTGATCAGAAAAAATATCGGCTCTATGCAGAACAAAGGTTTAGATTTAGGGATTAATACGGTAAACGTACAAACCGACAATTTTACCTGGAAAACCAGTTTCAATATCTCCCTTAACCGTAACAAGGTACTTTCTTTGGCTACTCCTGATGATATCTTTGGTGTGGGTAACCCAAATTTCACCAATCAAACTGGTATTATCAGGGTAGGTGAGCCTGTGGGTTCATTCTGGGGGCTTGTACGTTTAGGAACCTGGAGCGAGGCCGAAAGGGCAGAAGCAGCCAAATATGTAAGTTACCGGGGTGGTAAAACTTTGCTCCCAGGCGATATTAAATATTTAGATGTAAACGGCGATCATGCCATTACTGATGCCGACCGTCAGATTATTGGTAGCGGAACGCCAAAAGGTTGGGGATCGTTTGGTAACTCATTCCGATATAAAAACTTAGAGCTGATTGTAGAGCTTCAATATTCTTATGGCAATGATGTGTTGAATATGACCCATCACTCAGGTGAAGACAGACAGGTACAGGCCAATAGTTTTGCCAGCGTATTAAACGCCTGGACTCCCCAGAATCAAAATACACCGATTGCCGCAATCAGGGATCAATCTGCCGGATATGTAACCAACGTAGATACCCATTGGTTAGAAGACGGTTCTTTCATCCGTGGAAAAAACCTTTTACTGGGTTATACTTTTGATAAAACACTTGTTGAAAAATTACGCTTAAGCAAACTTCGTGTTTATGCATCTGTTCAGAATTTCTTCCTGGCAACCAAGTATACAGGTAACGACCCTGAGGTAACTACCTATGGAAATGCATTTGCACAAGGTCAAACATTTTTCGATTATCCAAAGCCAACTACTTTCATGATAGGTTTAAACATTGGATTATAAACATTAACTAAAGAAAGATATCAACATGAAAATAAACATAAAAAATATCACTGCTTTGTTGTTGCTGAGCAGCGCTATAATCGGAAACTCGGGATGTAAGAAGTTTTTAGATGAAACAGATCCCACCAATCTTTCACCCGATAATTTTTATACTTTACCAGAACATGCTGAAGCAGGTATTGCTGCTGTTTATGCAGAGACCCGGTTTATTGGAAACGGTGCAGGTATTTATTCCAACAACTGGCAGATGCTTGATGCGCCAACCGGCATACAATCTACCGAAACCGCACAAAACTCCGATCTGAACAATTTGTATTCACTGATTTATGATGGCACAAATCTGCATGTTAACCAAAACTGGAACGGATTTTACAAAGTAATTGCACAAACCAACCTGGTGTTGGATAAAGTTCCGGGCATTAACCCGATGGACAATGCACAGAAAAAAAGGATTTTGGGAGAGGCTGCTTTCATCAGGGCCTGGGCCTATTTTTACCTGGTGCGTTTATGGGGCGATGTGCCTTTAATTACTAAACCGATTACCAGCCCTAACGATCCCAATTTTTCTCCTTCCCGTACGCCACAAGAACAGGTTTACAAACTCATTGTTGACGATCTGGTTGCTGCAGAAGCGACTGGTTTGCCTTTTATGGATGCAAGTGGACGTGTTTCTACAGCAGCAATTAAATCTGAACTGGCAAAAGTATATTTAACCATGGCCGGACAACCCCTTAACAAAGGAGCAGCTTATTATAAATTAGCTGCAGATAAGGCCAAAGAGGTAATCGATTATTCAACCGGGAATCCAGCATCACTTGGCTTGTTCCCTGGTTATGGAGCCCTCCACGATGCGAAGAATGACAATAAAGTAGAGCATTTATTCGGAATCCAATACAATGACGCTGCCGGATTTGGTAACCCCTTGCAATCATCTTATTTACCTTTGCACCAGCCATTGGTCTCTAAAATTGATGGGATTGGCACGGCTATTCCAACTGCAGGTTTTTATGGTTCGTATGAGGCGGGAGATTTAAGGGTTAAAAACAGAGAAGGTTATTTCTTTACCGATTATTATACTGATGGATTTAAAATGCCGCTGATTAACCGCGGTAAGCCTTATGTTTTTAAACACTTCGATCTGATTGCAAATGGAACACTAGGTGTAGAGGGTACCAGCAGGAGCGATCTGAATATTCCACAGATCCGTTATGCCGAAACGTTGTTAATTTATGCCGAAGCACAGAACAGGGCAGATGGTAGTCCGAATGTTGCTGCCTATGCTGCGGTAAATGCGGTACGAAAAAGAGCGCAATTGGCTGATCTTGCAGGTTTGAGCCAAACACAGTTTGAAGAAGCTGTATGGAGAGAGCGCTGGCACGAGCTGTGTTACGAAGGTATTACCTGGTTCGATATGGTGAGGTTGCGTAAAGTGTACAATGAAACCACCAATGGTTTTGATAATTTTGTTGGCCACATCAATAAAAGTGTAAACCAACCTTTGCAAACCAAACATTTATTGTTCCCGATTCCTACTCCAGAAATCAAAAACAATCCTAACCTGACTCCAAATCCAGGTTATTAAACAATAGTATCTTATTATTTCTAATGGTTGGGTGTCACACCGGCCATGAATAATGTTTTAACAAAAAACGGGTGCCGATATGAGGCATCCGTTTTCATCGTCGTTTCGGCTGAAGCACAACCAAATAACGATCCCACGCCGCCGCTCAGGAGCATACTAAAGCAATGGAGGTATCGCAATGTTAAAAGGATTTATCAGCAATTTTATAGCTTTTAACTATTATATGAGCAGATTTTACGGTAATTCGTAAATTGAGTTTAAAAAAATAAAAAGCTTGAAGAGGCTTTTTTAATTTATTAGGCTTATTTTTGCGGCAAATTATAAAACCACACAGGAGATAAATTAATGCCTGTGAACCTCGACAATCATTAGAAAACTAATATTTTATCAATGACAAACGACAAAAAAGAAATATTCGAAAGCGTAGCACAACGTTTAAAAATTGAAGGCTTTAATGTAGTAAACCGCGATGAAACACGCCCATGGGGTGGTTTTTTTGTAATAGACGAAGCGCAGGCGCAACAATTTGCCGACACTTATTTTGATGGATTGAACGTTGAAGACCTTAAAATTGGTGGTAAATTAAGCCCGAAAATTTTAATCGTTGCACCAAATACACGTCTTTCGTGGCAATATCACCACCGCAGAGCCGAAATCTGGCAAGTGGTAACTGGTACTGTTGGCATTAAAACCAGCCAAACTGATGAAGAAGGTGAAGTGAAAAAATATGCTCCAAAAGATCAGATCAAATTACAACAAGGTGAACGCCATCGTTTAATCGGTTTAGAAGATTGGGGGGTTGTAGCAGAAATATGGCAACATACCGATGCTTCAAACCCATCAGATGAAAGCGATATCGTACGTGTTCAAGACGATTTCGGTAGATAATAAATAATTTAAAAAAGAATCCTGTTCTATGCATTGGAACAGGATTCCTTTTATATAAACGCTTAATTTAAAGCGGTTTTTCTACGCGATTAAAACTAAACGCCCTCAAACTACGTTTATAAAGCATACACCCTATACATGATTATCTTCATTTTTTTTCTTTGCCATTGGTTTTTATCCCTGTTTAGCCAAACCTTTTTCCTTCACCGTTACTCGTCGCACAAGATGTTTAAAATGGAGCTTTTTTGGGAGCGGTTTTTTTACTTGATATTGCTGATTTCGCAAGGCTCTTCATTTTTAAACCCCAGGGCTTATGCCATTCTGCACCGGATGCACCATGCTTATAGCGACACTGAAAAAGATCCGCACTCTCCACATTTTTTTAAGGATGTTTTCGGGATGATGATTGCAACGAAGAACATGTACATGAATTATCTGCAATTTAAAATACAGCCAGAGCCAGCTTTTCAGGGTAATTATCCCGAATGGCCAATCATTGATAAGATTGGAAATTCATGGGCCTGGAGAATTGCATGCGGGCTGTTTTATATTGGCTTTTATGTTGCTTTTGCCAACCACTGGTGGCTATTTATCTTATTGCCGATCCACTTTTTAATGGGGCCTTTACATGGCGCAATTGTAAACTGGTGTGGTCATAAATATGGCTATTCTAACCATGATAATGATGATCATAGCAAAAACTCATTACCATGGGATTTCTTATTAATGGGCGAGCTTTTTCAGAATAACCACCACAAAAAACCAAACAGTCCTAACTTTGCTACCAAATGGTGGGAATTTGATCCAACCTACCCGGTAATGAAGGTGTTGCACTGGATGCGCATTATAAAAATTAGAAAAGTTTAAGGGAAGATTAAAGCTAAGTGCTCCGTTATACTATCCCGAATGTTCGGGATTTATTCCATGGTCTGTGTCCTCACAGACCATTTATTTTTTCCCCTGTTTGGTTCACTAAATTAGCCATAGCTTTTTTCGCCACGGAAGCACTGAAATGTAATTCAAATGATTTATTCCAGGTCAAACCATATTTCGAGGTAGTGTTTTTTGTAGTGTTAATTATTTATTTTAAGTATTATTTTTAGTGTAGATTGTCTGTCTATTGTTCATTTTGTTTGTATTTTTAAATGAATACTAGTACTTTCAGTACATGAAAAAACATCTAATAATGATTGTTATTGCTAGTGCAATAGCTCTCTCAACCGTTGTAACGGAAGTCAAATCAGAAACTCTAGTAGAGAATGCTTACAGAGAATTTAACAAAGAGCAAGCTCGTAAATGGAATTTTACTATGTTGCCTTTTAAAGGAAGAGTAGTCCCGCTTATAGAAGGACATTTTTATGAATTTCCAATTGTAGCAAATGGTGTTGGTGGAGGGATTTCTTGGTTTGTTGCAGGTCAATTTCATCATATTGCTAGTATGGATACTTATTTGGGATTATTTACTAATCAAGGTCAATACTACTATAGAATTTCTTATTCAGAATTTCAAACGATGATTAATACTTATGGAACATCACTAACTGGTGCTACTCTGTTGCCAGATAATGGTATAATAAATTATAATAATAATTTATACTTTAGGATAAAAGACAGAATATTTTACATACATAGTCCTGGAGAGTTTTCTAGCTATCATTTAAGTGATGCTGTCATACAGAATGTAAGCAATATATGGTCTTATAATCCTCATCCTAACGGATTTGGACAAAATATGATTTGGCCTTATTTTTAGATTTTACTAATAAAGAGTTTTAAAGTAATTTCTTTCACTAAAGAGATTACTTTTTTAAAAAAAACTGAATTTTCGCCGATAAAAGACTGCCGTTTGCCGACTAATTAGAAGGGTTAGTGTAAAAAGTATAGGTTATAATTGTAACAAAATGCAATTTGCGCAGACTAATTACAAAAGACTAACTCTTAACATGAAAAGACTTCTACTACTTACCTTCATCCTTGGATTATTTTTTACCGCGCATGCCCAATTTACTGGTGGTGGCTTTGGTGGCGGGCCAAAAAAATCTACCGTTACCGGACGTATTACTGCCACTATACTCGACTCACTAACTAAAAAACCAATTGATTATGCAACAGTATCGTTGATTAATGCCAAAGATAATAAATCGGTTAATGGTGGCGTAACTGATGAAAAAGGAAAATTAACCCTGCAAAATGTCTCGCCTGATTCGTATAAATTAATGATCGGTTTTATGGGCTACAAAACAAAATCTGTTCTGGTTACCACCACACCATCAAAACCCGATAATAATATGGGAACAATTTATATTTCATCAAGTGAAAATACACTGGCCGATGTGCAGGTTCAGGGAACAAAGGCAATTATCGAAAATAAAATCGATAGAATGGTTTATAACGCCGAAGCTGATGGAACGAATGCTGGTGGCGATGCTACTGACGTAATGCGTAAGGTGCCTATGCTTTCAGTCGACCCTACGGGAAATATTCAACTTCGTGGTGGTGCTGTTCGTGTGTTAATTAACGGTAAGCCTTCAGGAACAATGGCCAGCAGTGTTGCTGATGCCTTAAAAATGATTCCAGCAGAGCAGATTAAAACGGTTGAAGTAATTACCAGCCCTTCTGCAAAATATGATGCTGAAGGCTCAGGTGGTATTATTAACATCATCACCAAAAAATCAAATGCTCAGGGTGTGAGTGGTTCGGTTAATGCTGCTGCAGGAACTCGTCAGAATAATGGTTCATTTAACTTAACGGCAAAAACAGGTCGCCTAAGTGTTAATACAAGTTTGGGTACAAATTTAGCTTATCCTCAAAAATCACAAACTGAATTTATCACCAATACAACCTACCTAAATGGTACAACAAATAATATTTCGCAACGAGGATTTTCTAAATGGAGCCGCAACGGATATAATGGTAGCGTAGGTTTGGATTATGATTTTAATGCTTATAACAATATTAGTACGACAGCAAAGTTTAATAGTTTTTCTAACGGGGGCCCTAGTGAAACAAATTATAGCATCAATAATTTGGCAGCATCCAATATTGGAGATATGGACATGACTTTCAGGAACTTAGACTGGAATGTTGATTACCGTAAAACCAGTAAAAAAGAAGGAGAGGAATTCTCTATATCAGCACAATTATCAAAAGGTAGAACACCGACAAGTTTCAGTAATTTGCTTACTTCAGCTGCTTTTCCATCGGGTTTACAAACGGTAAGCAACAATAGCGGTAAAAATAATGAGTATACCTTTCAAACAGATTATACTTACCCGTTCAACAAAAAAACAACTTTAGAAGTTGGTGCAAAAGCAATTTTACGCGATATACAAAGTCAGTTTGATAATACTGCGCAAGATTTTGAATATAATCAAAATGTGGGTGCAGCTTACGGTGTAATCAGTTTTGATTTAACTAAAAAATTAAAATTTAAAGGTGGAATTAGAGCTGAGTATACCCGAATAGATTTTAATACGCAAAGCAGTGGTATTCAGAAAAATGATTATTTGAACTTATTTCCAAGTGCAATTATTTCGCAAAATTTAAAAGGTGGTGGTACGATAAAACTAAGCTACAACCGTCGCGTGCAAAGACCGTCACAATCTTTTTTAAATCCTTTCCGTAACGAAAGCGACCAGTTTAATATTTTGCAGGGTAATCCTCAATTAAACCCTGAACTAAGTGATAATTTGGAGTTAGGATATAATACTTTTATTAAAGGGTCGATAATTAATGCATCAATTTTTTACCGTCGTACAAGCGATGTAATTGAGAATTCGATTTCGCCAATTACCGAAAATGGCGTAAACAAGACGTTAACTTCTTACATAAATGTTGGTACTGCTCCCGTTTACGGATTTAACGTTTTTGCATCGTACAATCTTAAACCGAAATGGACTTTAATGACCAATTTTTCAGGAAACACATATTCGGTAACTAATAATGAAACTAATGTTAATACGGGTACCTTCTTTAACTTTAACTGGTTCATACGCTCAGCATATGGATTTGGTAAAGGTTATAACTTTGAGTTGTTTAACGTAATAACTTCTAAAAGACGTACATACCAAGGTGTTACAGACCCGTTTTATATCTATGGTGCATCATTCAAAAAAGAAATACTTAAGAAAAAAGGGAGTATCGGATTAGGGGTTTTAAATCCTTTTACAAAAGACCTTCACATAAAAACTGTTAATAATGCTGTTAATCAAACAGGCACAATTTATCAAAGTCAAAACATTTATTACCCATTGCGTAACTACACATTAAACTTTAGTTACACTTTTGGTAAACTTAAATTTACGGAGAAGAAAAAAATCAAAAACGACGATGTGAAGCCAGAACAACAACAACAAGGAGGTATGGGCGGCGTTCAACAATAAAACCCAATCTAAATATATAGGTCAGGCCTCCCGATCAAAATCGGGAGGCCTTTTTAGTTTTTCTTTATCCGCTTCAAAATCATCAAACTCAATGGATTGAAGGAATATCCGCTAATATTGTTTTGAAGCATCACTACAGATTGATCGTAAAAAAGCGGAACAACAGGTGCATAATCCATTACCATCTGATCCATTTTTCGGTACAGCTCAAAGCGTTTTTCGTTATCGGTTTCGTAATAGCTTTTCTCAAACAGCTGATCGAATTCTTTATTGTAAAAAGCCGTATAATTTGGTCCATAAGGGACTTTGTTTTTTGAGTAAAACATGGAAAGGAAATTCTCTCCATCGCCATAATCGGCCAGCCAGGAACCTCGGAAAAAGTTTACGCTGTTTTTCGACATTAAATCCCTTAAGCTAGCACTTGGGCTTACATCAATTTTAACTTTAATCCCTACGGAAGTAAGCTCGCCCTGAATAAATTCGATCAGGTCTTTATAAGTTGTCGTTGTATTTAGGGTTACTTCTCCCATACCTTTACCTTCTGGGAAACCAGCTTCCTCTAAAAGTTTAGCAGCCAGCTTTGGGTTATAGGCATATCCCTTAACAGCCAAGCTGTCAAAACCAGGCATGCCTTTAGGAATGAAACCAGATGTTGCCGCTACGCCAATACCATTTCTTAGGTATTTAATCAATCGGTCACGGTCTATTGAATAATTAATGGCCTGCCTGATTTTTTTTAAGCGCAATGGCGATTTCTTCACAATCGAAAGATTGGTATCAACCAATATACCTACATATTCGGTACACAGGTATGGGCTTTTGGTTAATGTAAATTTTCCTTGGTACTTCGAGGTCATCTTTCCGCTTTTGGTCAGGATATCGTCGCGGTAACTACCGTCAACATTATAGTAGAAATCCAGATCCTTTTTCAGGAAACTCATAAAACCACTTTGTTTATCGGTGATGAAGCTGGCTTTAACAGCATCAAGGTAGGGTAGTGCTATTCCTTTGGCATCTTTTTCAAAATAATGCTCGTTTTTTAAAAGCACTAATATTTCTCCTTCTTTCCAGTATTTAAATTTAAAAGGGCCGGTGCCAACAGGATGACTTCTAAAATCTTTACCATAATGGTCTACAACTTCTTTGGGTACAACAGAGCAGTATTGTGTAGTGAGCAAACTCATAAATGGCGGGAAAGGACGTACCAGCCTGATCTGGAAAGTAGAATCATTTAACGCGATAAAGTTATCCCTATCCTTCACTTTATCACTAAAAATCCACCCGCCTGATGAGGCTACCTTTGGATCGATTAAACGATAAAAACTATATACAAAATCACTTGCAGTTACTTTGCGACCTTTACCGTTCTTAAAAATAGGATCATCGTGAAAGTAAACATCACTACGCAGGTTAAAAGTGTAAGTTAATGCATCTTCCGAAACCTGCCAGCTTTTGGCTATACAGGGAATTGTTTGTAAGGATGAATCGATCTGTACCAAACCATTAAAAATCTGATTGGTCATCCAGATCGCATTCTGATTGCGCGCAAAGGCGGGATCAATAGAGGTTAAACCCTGATCGAGATTAATATTGAAGACTTTTTTGTCCTGATGATCAGCACCCTCCCTGCATGAAAAGAATAAGCTTACACAAAAAAACCAAAATATATAATTAAATGAGCCTCGCATGCGATTAGGAATGTTATTTTTGCACAAATTAATAAATTTAATGCAGATGTCTTTTTTAAACGATTTATTTATTGGCCTCGATGCTACTCACCAAGAAGAATTACAGGAACGTTTAGATTTAGTGGAGCACAAGATTAAGTTTATGGATAAAATGCCTGTAGCTTGCTTAGATACGAGCAACAATCCGGTATATTTCTTATCGGAAGAAATTTCGCTAGCAGGTGGAATGATTGAGGCTGACATACTAAGCGCTGCATTTGTTATTTATTATCAGCCGGGTAAAACTTTAACCGATTTAATGAGAGAAATACCTGCGGCATTAAATCCCGATTGGCAAGCGGTGCAAAACAACAGGATCATTTTATTGAATGACGATGTTAGCCGCGAAAGAACTGCTGAAAATGCCGTTTCGCTAATAGAAGATATCGCCGAAATGTTACATCCGGGTTCTTTTATCTTTGGCCACGAAGGTGATAAATGGATCAGATTTGGCGCATAAGAATGTGATATTTGAGCGGCTAGATATGAGAGGTTAGGTATGAGATGGATTAGAGACAGTGTTAACTGAATTTCAATCCGCCAGAAGAATTTCCAGCTTTACAATACCCCAATTTTTAAAGTTTTCAACTTATCGGATAAAATATTATATTTCTATCAGATAGAAATATCTGACAGCACGAGTAACCCAATGCTTGCGCTCGTTTCCAAACGAGTGCATAAATAGAAATACAATTTTATCGTTAGAAACGATAAGTCATTCAACGCTTGTTGGCCTAATCTTACTGCGATGATTAGATTTGCAACCTTTTAATTTTCCAACTCTAACCTTCCGGCCCTCTACCTTCCAGCCTTTAAAATTCCTTAATCTGGTATTCCTCTATTTTACGGTAAAGTGTAGTTAAGCCGATCCCCAGTAATCGCGAGGTTTCTGTTTTATTTCCTTTGGTATGGATGAGTACTTTTTGAATGTGCTGCTTTTCTATCTGTTGTAGATTATAATCGTTTTCTATCGGTGCAAATTCAAAAAATTCAGGAGGTAAGGCAGTAGCGCTTAAGGTATCTCCATCCGACAGGATTACCAAACGTTCGATCACATTTTTAAGTTCCCGGATATTTCCTTTCCAGCTATGATCGCTCAGTATTGATAAAATTTTATCGTCCATTTTTGGTGCTGATCGGTTTACCTTATCTGCAAATTCTTTTAGGTAATGTTTTGCCAATGCAGGGATGTCGGCTTTGCGCTCGCGTAGCGGAGGTAAAGTGATGGTAAAAACCGAAAGCCGGTAATAAAGATCGGAGCGGAATTTTCCAGAAGCTGCATCGGCCTTTAAATCTTTATTTGTGGCTGCTAAAATCCTAACATTTACTTGTTGTGTTTGGGTATCGCCTACTTTGATAAAAGTCTGGCTTTCGAGTACGCGCAATAACTTTGCCTGTAAATCGAGGTTCATCTCGCCGATTTCATCCAGTAACAATGTGCCGCCGTTGGCCTCTTCCAATAGTCCCTTCTTGTCTTTATTGGCGCCTGTAAATGCCCCGGCTTTGTATCCAAAAAGTTCGCTTTCTAGTAAATCAGGGCTAAAGCCACTGCAGTTTAAGGCCACAAATGGTTTTGCAGCCCTGGGGCTTTCGTAATGGATAGATTGAGCGAAAACTTCCTTCCCAGTTCCAGTTTCGCCTAATAATAAAACAGTAGTATCGGTTGCACTTACTTTTTTAGCCAGATCAATCGCTTCCTTTAAAGCTTTTGATTGACCGATAATGGTTTCGAAGTTATGCTTTTTAGCAATTTTATTTTCCAGGTCGGAAACCCTGCGCTGCAGATTTGATTTATCCATTGCCTTGTACAAAAGCGGAATAATCTTGTCGTTATCATCGCCTTTTACCAGATAATCAAATGCCCCGTTTTTAATCGCCAAAACGCCATCGGCAATGGTGCCATAAGCAGTAAGATTTATAATTTCGACATATGATTTTATGGCTTTGATATCTTTAACCAGTGCAACCCCATTAACATCAGGCAGTTTAACATCGCTGATTACAATGCTTACATCGTTATTTTTAAGCAATTTAAGGCCTTCTTTTCCAGTGTTGGCCTGTAAGGTTTTAAAACCCTCTAATTCAATAATCCTGGAAAGTAAACTGCAGATTTTCTTTTCATCATCGATGATGAGCACCATGCCATTCATAGGTAAAATTTATGCTGCAATATTAAGTATAAAAATATCGAAAGATGACGACGTGGATAAAATTAACGGCTTTGGTTTTTAGGCTTTGGACTTCAGACTCCCAACTCTTCTTCCTCGGTCTGTGTCCCCACAGAACGAAAAGATAAATATTGCGAAAGAAAGGAGTGGTCTGTGCGGACACAGGCCATAGGTTTAGATTAAATGATTTTTCATAAAAACGGCCTAAGGTCTTCGATTACGCTCAGACTGACAAATGCATGGTTATTTTTGATCTTTAAGCTTTGGTCTTTATGCTTTGGTCTTTGGACTTCCGACTCTGGACTTCCGACTCCCGACTTATTTTGTACCTTTTTCGTTTCGGAAGCATTAAAGTAAAAGCTTTTTGAGCATATTTGGTTTTTGCAAAACAAATTCTATGTTTAAGAGACTAACCGCAATATTTATATTTTGCTTTCCGGCTGTTTTTTGTGCTGCCCAGCAAGTACGCCCAGCCAAATCTTCAGAAATCTACAGGGAGTTGAAAACACTAAAACACCTTCCAAAAGTTTTATACCTGGCTGCTCACCCCGATGATGAGAATACTGGTTTATTATCTTGGTTAATCAACGATCAAAACGTAGAAACGGCTTATTTATCGCTTACCAGGGGAGATGGCGGACAAAACCTTTTGGGCACAGAACAAGGTGCTGCCTTAGGACTGATCAGGACACACGAACTTTTGGAAGCCCGTAGACTAGACGGTGCGCAGCAATTTTTCACCAGGGCAATCGATTTCGGCTTCTCTAAAAATACCAACGATACTTTTAAACAGTGGGATGCCGATAGCATTACCGCCGATGTGGTTTGGGTGATCAGAAAATTTAGGCCTGATGTGATTATCTGCCGATTCCCGCCAACTGCTGCTGCAGGTCACGGACAACATGCGGCTTCAGCCGTTGTTGCAGAGAAGGCATTTAAGGCTGCTGCCGATAAAAATATGTTTCCAAACCAGCTTAAATATGTTTCTGTCTGGCAACCAAAAAGACTATTGTGGAACACTTTTAGATTTGGTTCAGTAAATACCACAGCAGAAAATCAGTTAAAGGCAACTGTTGGGCAATACGATGCACAACTGGGAATGGGCTATGGTGAATTGGCAGGGTTAAGCCGAAGTTTACACAAAAGCCAGGGAGCAGGAACACAGTCGGTGGCTGGTGTACGTTCCGATTATTTTACAAATGTTTTGGGCGATCCTGCTAAAAGAACTTTGTTCGATGGTTTAAACCTTAACTGGTCAGACAAAGGCATAGGCGATATTGATGAACTGATTGATATTGTGCTATTATCTTTCAATTATAACCAGCCTGATAAGAGCCTGCACGGACTGTTGATGCTGAGAAAGAGAATTGCCGAACTGCAGGATGCAGCCCTGAGAAAAGACAAACTTGCGGCTATCGATAACATCATTTTAAGCAGTGTAGGTTTTATGGGCGAGGTGGTAACCAATCAACCCGAAGCAATTGCCGGCAATAGTTATAATTTCCGTTTAAACTTAATTTCAAGGTCTGCTACCCCTGTTACCATTGAAAGTGTGAACTGGTTAAACCAGACAGATAATTTAAATAGAAAACTTGCTAACGACTCGTTGATTACCATTGAACGCAAGATTCAGATTCCGGCAGATGCGGCACCTACAGAACCTTACTGGTTAGCCAGGCCTGCAAAAGATGCGGCAACATTCAGCGTAGCTAATGACACTTTAATCGGGCTTCCGGAAATGCAATCGCCTGTTAATGTGCTGTTGTCACTGAAAATAGAATCGGAAAAATTTGAAATCAGATTGCCTTTATCTTATAAAAAATTAGATCCTGTTAAAGGTGATGTTGTAGAAGCCCTCAGGATCATCCCTGCGCTCGATTTAAGTTTTAGCGAGCCGGTTTATTTCGCTAAAGAAAAAGAAGCTTTAAATGTTAGCCTTCGCTTAAGAGCCAATAAGAATATTAATTATGGTAAGGTGAGTTTCAAAATCGGCAACCAGGTGGTGAAAACCTTTCAAGGGATTAACCTGGCAGAGAATACCATCAATACGATGAATTTTCTGCTCCCGGTTGAAGATTTAGCAAAAATTAAAACCAGCCAGAATAAATTAGAAGCTGTTTTCTCATCAGAAGCGAATGAATATTCAAAAGGCCAGGTATTAATTCAGTACCCGCATTTGCCAACACTACAGTATTTTGTTCCGGCCACAACCTGGTTGATTAAAGGAGACGTAAAGGTGCTGGCGAAAAAAGTTGGGTATATTGAAGGGGCAGGAGATCTGATCCCTGAGTTTTTAAGACAGGCAGGTTTGCAGGTTGATGTATTAACAGAAGCAGATATCCTGAATTCAGCAAAACTGGCCAGTTACGATGCCGTGGTAACAGGAGTAAGGGTAATCAATACCGAAAAAAGAATTAAAAACTGGCAAACTGCTTTACGCGGTTATGTAGAAAACGGTGGAACCATTGTAATGCAGTACAATACTACACAAGATATGGCGCTACAGGATTTTGGTGTTTATCCGTTTAGCATCAGTGGTAAAAGGGTGACCGAAGAAAATGCAGAAGTTAAATTTTTGAAACCCGAACATAAACTGTTAAACTACCCAAATAAAATTACTGCTGACGATTTTAAAGGCTGGGTGCAGGAGCGCGGTGCTTATTTCCCTGATAAATGGGATGCTAAGTACGAACCGCTTTTCGAGATGCACGATACTGATGAAGAGCCGCTTCAAGGATCGACCCTGTATGCAAAATATGGTAAAGGAAATTTTATTTATACGCCTTTAGCTTTTTTCAGGCAATTGCCTGCCGGAAATGTTGGTGCAGCCAGATTGTTCTTTAACTTTTTATCAGCCGGGAAGTGATGAAAAATCAATTCAAAAACTGGAATACCTGGTATATTTTACTCGCTTTGGCGCTGGTATTTCAGATTGTATTTTATTACCTGTTTACTAAATTCTGGGCATGAGTAATATCGATTGGGCGGTACTGATATTTACCTTGCTTGCTGTGGTAACCTATGGTGTTTTTATTGGTCGTGGGCAAAAAAGCAATGCTTCCTATTTAAAGGCCGATAATAAAATGCCCTGGTACATTGTGCTATTGGGTATTATGGCTACGCAGGCCAGTGCCATTACTTTTTTATCAGCACCAGGGCAGGCTTATACCGATGGCATGCGCTTCGTGCAGTACTATTTTGGTCTGCCACTGGCAATGATTGTTATTTGCATTACTTTCATCCCGATTTTTCAAAGGTTGAATGTATATACGGCCTATGAATATTTGGAAAACCGTTTCGATAAAAAAACAAGGGTTTTAACGTCGTTGCTGTTTTTGTTTTCACGGGGATTATCGACAGGAATCAGCATTTATGCACCAAGTATTATCCTCTCTAGTGTTTTAAACTGGAACATTTATTTAACCAATATCCTTACCGGAGGGATTCTATTGATTTATACCTATGTTGGTGGTGCAAAAGCAATTGCACACACGCAGAAACTGCAGTTTTTGATCATTTTGGGAACAATGGCTTTTGCTGGGTACCTTCTGGTGCAGAATATGCCTAATGGAATCGGATTTAAAGATGCACTTTACCTGGCCGGGAAATCGGGTAAATTAAATGTAATTACCACCGAATTCGATTGGAAGGATAAATATAATATCTGGAGTGGTTTAATCGGAGGCTTTTTCCTCGCGCTTTCTTACTTCGGTACTGATCAGAGCCAGGTGGGAAGATACATTACCGCGAAAGACAATACCAATGCTAAAATGGGATTACTGTTGAATGGGCTGGTTAAAATCCCGATGCAGTTCGCTATCCTGTTAATCGGCGCATTATTGTTTGCTTTCTTCTCATTGAAGCCGGCACCAATTTATTTCAATGAACGCTCCTATCAGTATTTAAAGGAAACACAGCCACAGCAGGCGGCTGCTTTCGAGAAAGAACATAATGCTTTAGCACAGAAATTTAACCGGCAATCAAAAAATATCCTGATAGAAAAGGAAAAGCAATTACCATCTTTAAATGCTTCGATAGCGAATTTTAAATCGACCCAAAAGCAGGTAAAAGAACTGCATGGCAGGGTAGAAGAGGCAATCAACAAGTCGAATTACAATGCGGAGAAAACCGATACCAATTATATCTTTTTATACTTTGTAAAGAATACCCTTCCTGTCGGGATGATCGGCCTGCTTTTCGCCGTTATCTTTTTGGCCAGCTGGGGGTCTATTTCAGCTGCATTAAATTCGCTGGCTGCCTGTTCGCTAAAAGATGTACACCTTATTTTTGGTAAAAAAGAAGTAGATGATGAGACTGAACTGAAATATAGCCGTTTGCACACTTTGGCATGGGGCATTTTTTCAATAGCTGTTGCCATGTTTGCTACACAGATGGGTTCGTTAATAGAAGCCGTTAATGTACTGGGTTCACTTTTTTATGGACCAATTCTTGGCATTTTTTTAGTGGCATTTTATTTTAAAAAGATAAACGGACCCATTGTATTTATTGCTGCCATCTTATCCGAAATTGCCGTTGTTGCTGTATATGAATTCGATATTGTTTCATTCCTTTGGCTCAATGTAATCGGCGCAGCAGCAGTAATTATGTTCTCGGTAATTGGTCTCTTGTTTTCTAATCCAAAAACGGTAGTCGACAAATAAACCTAATTTTACGTGCAGCAGATATTTGCTGCCCGAGCGCAAGCCTAAAATTTGATACCTTTATTTTCGACAAAATAGATAACGCTAAATATGAAAGACGCTTGGGTAGATAGGTGGAATGACCGATACAGTACCAATGAATTTGCTTATGGCGAACAACCAAATAACTATTTAAAAGCGCAGTTGATGCAGCTCGAGACCGGAACCATACTTTTTCCGGCAGAAGGGGAAGGCCGAAATGCTGTTTTTGCCGCTAAACTCGGCTGGAAGGTTTCGGCCTTTGATATCAGTATTGAAGGAAAGAATAAAGCACTTCAACTCGCAGAAAACAATAATGTTAGTATTGATTACCAGGTGGGAGAACTCCAGGAACTAGACTATAAAGCTGAACAGTTTGATGCCATTGCCTTAATTTATGCACACTTTCCATCGGCAATTAAATCAACTTACCACAAAACATTAAGTAACTATTTATGCAAGGGCGGTTTGCTTATTTTCGAAGCTTTTAGCAAGAAACACCTTGATTATCTTGCCAAAAACGAAAAAGTTGGCGGACCAAAAGAAATAGATATGCTATTTTCGATCGAGGAAATAAGAGCCGATTTCGAAAATTATGAGATTCTGGTGCTGGAAGAAAAAGAAATTGAACTGAATGAGGGGTTGTTTCACAACGGCCTGGGCTCGGTAATCAGATTTGTTGGAAGAAGAAAATAAAGCGGTTTGGTCTAAAGCTGAGAAATAGATTCAAAAACAGTAAAGTTTTGCACAATTTTTTAGACACTGGGATTATAGTTTTATCAACCTAAAGCCATAAATTCGTAAAATCAAAAACAACAAAAACAGATAAATATAATACTATGAAAACGATGATTAAATCAATCGCATTGCTATTTACAGCAATTACCATTTCTGTAAGTGCAATGGCACAAGATGCTCAGCCTAAGCCAAGTCCAGCGGCTACAGCAACGGGAAAAGTTAAAGGTGCAACCATTACCATCACCTACAGCAGCCCTGCTGTAAAAGGACGTAAAATCTGGGGCGGTTTAGAAGCCTTTGATAAAGTATGGCGTGCAGGTGCAAACGAGGCTACTACTTTCGAAACGGATAAAGATATCGTAGTTGAAGGTAAACCTTTGGCAGCAGGAAAATACAGTTTCTTTTTAATCCCTAAAGAAAGCGGAACCTGGACAGCTATTTTTAACAAAGAACCAAAACAATGGGGTGCTTACAAATACGAAGAAGCTAAAGATGCTTTACGTGTTGATGTTAAAACCAAAGCCTTAAAAGCTACACAAGAGCGTTTGGTTTATAAAATTACCAAAAGCGGGTTCGCTTTAGAATGGGATAAAATTTCTGTTCCGGTTACTATTAAATAATCAGATAAAATTATTTCACAGCCGTCCTGATTTTAGATTTGGACGGTTTTTTTATGCCTTTTTTTGAAAATGACTGTGCCGTAATTTCTAGTGGCTTGTAAAAATATATCAAGGCTGTTTTTCTTAACGGAAAGCCTTTTAAAAAGAACTATATCACGCAAGAGGATATCAATGCAGGAGGCGTGCTGAAATCGTTGCTTCGGGCCTGCCGATTAAAATTTCGGATACCGAAAACTGGATTTCGAGTCTTGGACAATAATTTTAAAAATTTACAAAAAACTGCAAACTTATTCCAGATAATCCTGTTGTTCTAGTATAAATTTCAAGATCATGGCACCTTTAAAATTAAGCGAAGAACAACATGCTACATTAAGCAACAGAAACACATTAGAACAAATTAACGAACAACCTTTAGAACTTCATCCAGAAGCTTATAAAGTGAAAGGCCCATCTCCCGATAAGATGAAGACGGTATCATCTTCATTAAGGAATTACGCTCACGGGTTGTACGGGTTGTTGTAAGAGCGCCTCTGATAAAATCTCATCATACCAGATTATATAAAAGCGGTTAAGTGTAAAAGCTTAACTGCTTTTTTATTAAAAAGCTTATTTTCTTGAGTGTTGTTGTCCCCCTTTGAAGGGGGCAGGGGGATGAGAAATGAAAAGAGTTTAAAAAATCACTTTGTTTTCGCTAGACTATCGTCATCCTGAACTTGTTTCAGGATCTTATAGAAGATTTGAAGGAAAGTTTATTCTCCGTTTTTAATTCCAAATCCTTACCTTACCCTTATGAAACAAAGTGCCGGAATATTGCTCTTCAAAAAAAAGAATAAGCAGGTAGATTTTTTTCTGGTTCATCCGGGCGGGCCGTTCTTTGCTAAAAAAGATATTGGCTTTTGGACAGTGCCCAAAGGGGAACTAAATGAAGGTGAAGAAGCTTTAACAGCTGCAGTCCGCGAATTTAAAGAGGAAACAGGTCAAAGCTTAACCGGCGATTTCATTGAATTAACTCCCGTTGTGCAAAAGGGAGGTAAAAAAGTATTGTGCTGGGCTGTGGAAGGAGATCTTGATCCTTCAACAATTGTTAGTAATACCTTCGAAATAGAATGGCCGCCGCGATCGGGTAAAAGGCAAAGTTTTGCTGAAATAGATAAAGCAGCATGGTTTGCCTATTCTGATGCTGTTAAATACATCAATGAAAAGCAGGTCGCTTTGCTTGATGAAGTAAAATCCGAACTAGGCCTTTAATTCGAAGTGTGAAATTTCCTTCTCGGCACCGTTAATGATCATCGAAACCTGGTGATCGCCCAGATGAAATTTACGTGTAGTAATCAATACGAATTTTTGCTTGCGGATAATGTTTATTGCTACACCTGCAGGGTAAATCCGCTCCGAAATTTTATACACTTTTTTGGTGTTCTTGCCGTTTTGTTTTTTATAGTAAATGGCGTATTCCAACCTCACTTTTTGTTCAGTCGGATTTTCGTTCAGAATAGAAAACGAAAACTCCAGATTTTCGCCAATTTTGACCTGAGGCGTTAAGATTTTGAAATCTTTTAATAAAATTCCTGCATCATCTAAGCCATAATGTTTAAGGATATCGGCATGGCCTTGTTTAAGTAATGTACGGCTGCCATGTTTAATAATGGCATCTGTTTCGGCACCCAAACCCGACCAGTTTTTAGCCACATTTAAAACAACCTGGGGATGATCTTTTGCAATATCGTTTAAGTTGTTGGCAACGCTCCGCCTTACATATTCTGATGGATCTTTTTTAAGGTTTTCCAGTATGGGTAAAATGGATGTCGGCTCTTTTTTCAGAAAGGGGATACCCATGGCCCAGGGTAGGCGCGGTCTGCTGCCTTCACTGGCGAGCCTTCTTACTTTATGGCTTTCGTGCAGCGACCATTTTTGCATTTTTAAAATCATCTCATTTCCGTATTTTAAAATGAAAGGACGAACAGCAAATTCGCAGCTTACAAACTGCGTAACAAATTCGAGTGCCTCAACCGAACCTTCGAAATTATTAATGCCATAGGTTTCGATATAATCAGGTAAAAACATATAGGCCAGGCTATCTTCTCCAATACCCTGAAGCCTTAACTGTGCGATAGTTTTTTTAATCAACGCTATTGTTTGAGGGTAATCTTCGGGTAAAAAATCATGTAATACCTTCGAGGTATGTTTCATCCGCTCTTTTAATTCTTTTGATTCGAAGTCAGCAGTGAAAACCTTTTTAATAAATTTTTCTTTATCGAAACCCGGAACGGTAACCGTTAATGCATGGGCTAATCTATCGTAAAAGGCTGGAGAATATAAATCTTTAAGCGGGCTGGCCATATGGTTTGGTAATTACAAAGGGAGAAATTATTTCAATGCGGCGCTAATTTACTAAAAATATTAGTTTTAAAGTGGCTCAGCAAATAATTACTTCATCGTATCATTTTTACCTGGCGTTTAAGAATTTTAGCTTTTTCTTTGCCACATTTGTTTATATAAAAATAACAAAATGAATATAACACAAATAGGTTGGGTCGGGTTAGGGAATATGGGGATCCCAATGGCAGAGCAATTGATAAAAGCAGATTATGCGGTTACTGTCTATAATAGAAGCAAGAACAAAGAAGCTTCGCTGAAAGAAATGGGCGCATCAATAGCCGAAACACCCAAAGCGCTGATTGCAGCTACCGATGTGATAATTGTTATGGTTTCTGATGATGCCGCAATAGAGCAGATTTTTAAGGGAGAAGAAGGTCTTTTTAGTGGAGGAGCTTCCGGCAAGATCATTGTTAATATGAGCACGGTTTCCCCTTCAATTTCAAAAGAAATGTCCAAACATTGTAAAACACAAGGGAACTTTTATTTAGATGCGCCAGTTTCAGGGAGTGTGAAGCAGGCAGAAACCGGTCAGCTGGTTATCATGGTTGGCGGTGAAGAAACTGCTTTTAATCAGGTAAAACCGATTCTGGAAAAAATGGGCAAACTTGCCAAACTTGTTGGCAATAATGGCGCAGGCAACAGCGCAAAACTGGCCATCAATTCGCTTTTGGCCTTATATGCACAGGGCTTGGCCGAAACCATTTTGTTTGCCAATGAACAAGGAATTAAAACAGAAGACTTATTAGAATTGATCAATAATGCAGCCATTGGTAATATTTTTACCAAAATTAAAGGTGATGCCATTATTGCTGATCATTACAAAGCTGCCTTTGCACTTAAACATATTGTAAAAGATCTGAACCTGGCCAAAGCCGAAGGGATTTCATCACCATTGGCTAAAACAGCACTAAATACTTTCAGAGATGCGGCTGCAAAATTTGGAGAAGAAGATATTATTGCCGTGATTAAACAACTTAAGGAATAAAAGAGTGTAATAAACTGTTGTCATCCTGAGGGTTAATTTATTGTATAAAAATCAATATAAATGAAAGGAGAATTTAAGAGATTAAATCCCCTCCAAGTATCGTCATTGCGAGAAGGCTTTTTCAGCCGACGAAGCAATCTTACAACGATCGCTACTAGCGTGCGCATTAAGATTGCTTCGTGCCTCGCAATGACGACCTTTCTAGGGAGGTCTGTCAATGGTAGCCTGTCGAAGGATAATAGTGACATTATGCTATCGGTTGGTGTCTCACCGACCGAAATAGAAAACTATTTAGTAGGTTTTGGAATTGGGAAATGAGCGGTCTGTGGCTCTTGGAGGTTCTCTGTCCCGCTTTCGCTATAGCTCCGATGAAAAAAAATCGGAGGCTGCCGCTCCACTCGGGTTTAGAAACCAGGGTTTGTGCACCCTGCAACCCTAAAAATGAAACACTGTCTTAACTGCTTAGCCCCGGTTGCAGCGTTACCGCAATGTTATTAAGTTAAGCTTTTTTAGCCACAGATGAGCACAGATAAACACGGATTTTCATATCTGTATGCATCCTTCCTATCTGTGGTTAAATTATTATGCTATCGGTTGGTTTCCCACCGACCGAAATAGAAAACTATTTAGTCGCTTTTGGAATTAGGAAATGAGCCGTCTGTGGTTCTCGGACGTTCTCAGTCCCGCTTTCGCTTATAGTCCTCGCTGCGCTCCGGGCTATTCCGCTCCACTCTGGTTTAGAAACCAGGGTTTGTGCACCTGCAACCCTAAAAATGAAACACTGTCTTAACTGCTTAGCCCCGGTTGCAGCGTTACCCTGCAGCAACGAGGTACGAGGCAGCGAAGCGTAAAGCGTAAAACGGGAGGGATCTTACTGTTTTGTACAGGCCTTGCGCTCCAAATAATGAACATGTTTTTCTTTAGAAAGAAAAACCTCACTAATATCTCTAATTGTTTGTTTTCTTTAAAGTGCTTTAAGTCAGTATTTTAGTTGTTTTTGTAAAAAATAATAAACATAATATTTGTATCGTACGAAAAACATCGTACCTTTATGATATGAAAAGTAATCAAACTGAAAATAATCTGCCTGAACCCACTAAAGCTGAATTAGAAATTCTTCAGGTATTATGGGAATTCGGGCCATCTACAGTTCGGTTTGTAAACGATAAATTGAACGAACAGCGGGAGGTGAATTATACCTCAACTTTAAAGCAGATGCAGATCTTAACCGAAAAGGGAATATTAAAACGTGATGAAAGCCAAATGAAACACATTTATATTCCTGTTGAGGCTGAAGAGAAAACCAAAGTGCAGTTGTTAGACCGTTTTGTAAATACCTTATATAAAGGATCTGCTTCGCAGTTAATGATGCAGCTTCTGGGTAATGAGAAAACCTCTAAACAGGAAATAGAAGAGATAAAGCGGCTATTGGATAGCATGGAATAATTAATAATAACAGATTCTAAAGAACCACAATGATGGAATTTAAGTTAATTAACCTTTTACCCGAAAATTGGCTTCATGCCCTCGGTGCTACTTTGTTCCACTCGCTATGGCTTGGGGTAATATTGGCCCTGCTTGCTGGTTTGGTTATGTTTACTACCCGAAAAGCAAGCGCGGCAATGCGCTATAATCTCCTCACCATATGTTTGGCGTTGTTTGTTGTGGCCATATTCTTTACCTTTTACAAAGAACTGCAAAAACCTATAGGTTCTATAGCTGATCAGGTTGTAATCAATCTCCCCACTGGGGCTACCGATCAACCTGTAATTGCAAACGTTCAGCATGATATGTATTCGGGACTGAACAAAATTCTTTCTTTATGGAATGCATATGCTTATCAGATTGTACTGATCTGGTTTTTAATTATATGCGGAAAATGCATTCAGTTAATGGTGGGTTTAAATGGTGTATATCATTTGCGTAATCATAAAACCTATGCTGCAGGTAAAAAGTGGGATGAAAAGTTAGCTATGCTGGCCGAAGAATTAGGTTTAAGTCAATCGGTTAAAATCATGCAGTCGGGTATTGCGCAGGTACCAATGGTTGTGGGGCATTTTAAACCCTTAATCTTAATTCCGTTAGGTTTGCTTACCGGCCTGTCAAACGCAGAAGTTGAGGCTATTCTTTCTCACGAACTGGCGCACATTAAACGTAAAGATTATCTGGTAAACCTATTACAAAGTTTTATCGAAATCGTTTTCTTCTTTAACCCAGCGGTACTTTGGGTATCACAATTAATAAAAACAGAACGCGAACATTGCTGTGATGATTTGGCCATTACCTGTGTAAGCGATCGCAAAAACTACGTTCAGGCCCTCATATTCTGTCAGGAGTTTAAGCAGTGTGCACCTGCTTATGCCATGGCGATAACGGGTAAGAAAGGTAGCCTGCTGCATAGAGCAAGCAGGATGTTATTCAATACCAATTCAACTTTAAACAAAATGGAAAAGACAATATTAACCATCGCCCTGGTATCGGTTGTGGTTTGCAGTGCTGCGTTCAAGAGCGTGGGCAATGCAAAAACAGTTACCAGAAAAAAAATATCCACTTCAATACAGGTTTTACAGGATACAGCGAAAAAATCTAAACCTGTTGAAGGGAAATCTGCCGATCAATTGGAAAAGGAAATCAATTCCAAAATGGATCGTCAATTGAAACAGTTAAACGAAAAACGCAAAAGCAGCGAAACGAATGAAGATGTAAAGGCAAGAATTGCTGACCGGCAAGCCAGAAAAGATGATGCTGGAAAGGCAGCAGCGGATGAGCGAATGCGGAATGAAGATGCTAAAGCAAGAATAGCCGATGAAAAACGCCGTATCGCAGATGAGAAACTTGCAAAAGAAGATGCTAAATTAGCCAAGGAAGACGCCAAATGGGCAAAGGAAGATGCCAAATGGACAAAAGAGGTTGATAAATGGGAAAAGGAAGACGCTAAATGGTTTCAGGAGAATAAAGGTGGCGATGGTCCGCGTGTACCAAGAGCACCACGTCCGCCGCGCCCACCTAGAGCACCAAGGGCACCCCGTGCTGCGTATGCAGTACCGCCAGCTCCACCGCTGCCTTCGGTTCCGCCAGCTCCAACCACTCCACCAGCTCCACCTACGCCTCCAACACCCCCTGTTTATAACCCAAAAACAAGTACGAGAACAGGCGTACAACGTACGGTTACCTCGAAAACCGTAACCAACGGAGATGGCCACGATTATACCAACCAAATCAATCAGCAATTGATGAAAGACGGCATCATTACCAGCACCAATAAATTGTCGTACAAACTCAATAAAGACGATTTAATTGTAAATGGCGTAAAACAAAATGCCGACGTGCAGAAAAAATACAAACAAAGATTTTTGAAGAATGAAAATCATTCGCTGATGTATAATTTCCTGATCGAAAACAATAAAAACTAAGTTCTAAAAGCGCTAACCCAATCAACACATCATGAAATTTAAGCTCATGGCTTTTTTAGCCGTATGGATGAATATTGCCCTTACCTTTGCTCAAGCCCAAACTCCCCAATCCAGAATTTACGGTCGTGTATTGGATGTCGATGGAAAAAATATAGAATTTGCCACAGCTGCGCTGCTTAAAGATTCGGTGTTGGTTAAAACAACCTTCACCGAAAAGGATGGACTATTTAGCTTCGATAAGCTCGGTTATGGAAAATACCTCATCAAGGTATCGGTTGTAGGTTCGCCTATTTATCAAACCGATACCTTGGTTTTAACGGCCAACCAGTCTGTTATCAATTTGGCCGACATCAAGATCAAAGCTGGGGCAACCAATTTAAAAGAGGTGAATATTTCAGGTCAGAAAGCTTTTGTAGAGCGGAAAATAGACCGTACTGTTGTCAATGTTGATGCTTTGATCTCCAATGCTGGCACAACCGCACTGGATGTGCTGAGTAAATCGCCTGGGGTAAATGTAGATCAGAATGGGGTAATCTCGCTCAAAGGCAAGAGTGGGGTGGCTATTTTCATTGATGATAAACCAACCTATTTATCGGGTGCCGACCTGGATAATTACCTGCGTTCGCTGCCTTCCTCCTCGCTTGATCAGATTGAACTGATGACCAATCCGCCTGCCAAGTACGACGCTGCTGGCAATGGGGGTGTAATTAATATCAAAACCAAGAAAACCAAAATCGCTGGGTTTAATGGGGGGATTAATGTGAGTTTAAATCAAGGCGAATTAAGTCGCTCGAACAACAGTTTCAACTTTAATTACCGCAAGGATAAGATCAACGTTTTTGGTAACCTGAGTTATAATTTAAATAACAGTTTTACCGATCTTGATCTGAACCGCAAATATAAAAATGACGATGGTAGTGCCAAATCCTACTTCAATCAGAATTCTTATTTCCGCAGGCATGGCAATACTTTTAATTTGAAAACAGGGCTTGATTATTATGCATCAGACCGCACAACCTGGGGCGTGGTACTTACCGGGATGAACCGGATTTCGAAGCAGGTAAACAACAATACCAGTAATCTGTCTAATGCTTCGATGCAATTGGATTCGGTCATCAGGGCTGAAAATATCGATCAGATCAAATACCAGAATGCAGGTGTGAATTTAAATTACAGGCACAAATTTAAGCAGGCAGGACGAGAATTGACCTTTGATGCCGATTATCTGCTTTACCGAAATCAAACCGATCAAACTTACTACAACTTCAGTTACCTGCCCAGTGGAGCCTTAAAATACCAGGATATTTTAACAGGTAACCTGCCTTCAAATATTGATATCTATACCGCTAAAGCTGATTATTCGCATCCACTGGAAAATAAGTGGAAGCTTGATGCGGGTGTTAAAACCGCTTATACCAAAACCGATAACATTGCCGATTACTTTAATACCGCAAACGGGAAAACCAATGCCGATTATGAAAAGAGCAATCACTTTTTATATGAAGAAAACATCAATGCGGTTTACCTGAACATGAGCCGGGAAGGAAAGCGGTTTTCGCTTCAGGCTGGCTTGAGGTATGAAAATACGGTTTCTAACGGACATCAATTGGGCAATCTGATCAAACCCGATTCGAGTTTTAAAAGAACCTATAACAGTTTATTTCCAACGCTTTATTTCTCCTATAAACTCGATACAGCAGGAAACAATCAACTGGGGCTTAATTATGGAAGAAGGATCGATCGGCCATATTATCAGGACCTTAATCCATTTTTTTCTCCTTTGGATAAGTTTACTTATTATGTTGGCAATCCTTTTTTAAAGCCTTCTTTTACACAAAGCATCGAACTGTCGCATACTTATAAAAATAAGATTACCACAACTTTTGGCTATAGCTGGGTAAGAGATGAGGTGAATGAAACCATCGAAATTTTAAATGGCACCTATTACAGCAGGCCGGCAAACGTGGGTAAAACAAGAGTGGCCAATGTTTCTGTAAATGCAGAGATCGACCTCACCAAATGGGTTAAACTGAATGCTTATGTGGAGTATGCAAAAATAGTTTCAAAAACAGATTTCTATACAGGTTTTTTGGTTACCAATGGAAGTTATTTAAGAGCAAATCCGAATTTGCAGTTCAAAATCAGTCCGACCTGGAATGCAGAGGTAAATATGCGTTACCAGAGTAAACTATCTAATGTACAGTTTTTATTGGGTGAAGTACATGAGTTCGGTGCAGCGGTGCAGAAAAAACTTTCAGCAAAAAGTACCTTGAAATTAACCGCTAACGATATTTTCAGAACCCGTATTTATAATGGTATAATCAATAATCTGGCAAACACAGAAGCAAACTGGGTTAACCGTCAGGATTCGAGATCGGTAGTGGTAAGTTATAGTTACCGTTTTGGTAAGGCTTTTTCTTCGCCGGCTAAACATGAGTCTTCTGGTGCCGATGCAGAAAAGAATAGGGTTAAGAATTAATGTTTTTGGATAATTTCGTCATTGCGAGGCACGAAGCAATCTTACAACGATGGGTGGAAACAATCATTCAAGTAGAAGCTATATTTTTTTGAAAAGCAGTGCCTGTGGTGCTTCGGTTCCGATAGTCCCGCCCTTTGCTTAATCCTGTGAAGGACAGGATAACGCTGTCGGTCGGGTTTATTTTACCCTGGATAGTAGCACTGTTTAAGATCACTAAACCCAATCTGAGCGGATGCCAATTCCTTCTAATTGGCAGAAGCGGGAGCGGGGCTGCTTTAACCTAAAAGCTCCTGCAATTGCTTTCCAAAAAATAATGCAAGTGATAGGTCGTCATCCCGACTGGAGCAAAGTGTAATAGGGGATAAGCGCTTAACAAGCGTTGTCAACTTACTGGCGAGATGGCTATTAAGAGTCTACAACGCTATCTTCGCCTTACACAAACTGATTAAGCACTAACACGCCAATAAGCCCTAAAACAGAAACCAGGCTTTCCATCATGGTCCAGGTGCTAAAAGTTTCTTTCAGGCTTAGGTTAAAGTATTCTTTAAACATCCAGAAACCTGTATCATTTACATGAGAAAACATTAAACTCCCTGCACCAACCGATAATACCATTAATTCTGGAGGTGTTCCGGGGCCAATTAAAGGCAATACCATACCAGATGCGGTTAGTGCGGCCACTGTTGCTGAACCCAGGGTTACCCTAAGCGATGCGGTGATTAGCCATGCGAGTAATAATGGCGATAAATTTAGACCGCCAGTAAGCTGTTTTACGGTTTCGCCAACCCCACTATCGATCAAAATCTGTTTAAAGGCACCGCCAGCTGCAATAATGAGGATAATCATGGCAATACTCTTAACACCTTCCGCGCACGATTCCATTGCTTTTGTAATGGAAGTTTTTTGAACCGCTAAAGCAATAATAACCGAAATTAATAAAGCGGCGGTAGGATCGGCTAAAAATATAAACAGCGGTTTACCGATATAATCTATTTTGAAGCTGCTTCCTATGGTTCCGGCGATGATTAAAAACACGGGCAGCAATGCTGTAATGAAACTCCTTGATGCAGAAGGGAGATTTTCTTCTTCGTTGATGCTGAAGTTTTGAACAGTTACCGATAGATCTCGTTTCAGAATCAATCGTGGGAAATAGATCCCGGCAATAACCGCAATGGGCACGCTTAAAGTTAAGCCGTAAATCAATGTTTTACCGATATCTGCATGGAAAATACCAGCGAGTGCAACTGGACCAGGGTGGGGCGGTAAAAAACCATGTGTTACCGAAAGGGCTGTGGCCATCGGGATGCCGATGTATAATTTTGATACTCCTGTTGTGGCAGAAATGGCAAAAACTAAAGGGATTAACACCACAAAACCAGCATTATAAAACAAAGGAATGCCCACCAATAAACCGGTTAACAGCACGGCCCATTGAATGTTCTTTTTGCCGAAAGCCCCGATCAATATGAAAACAATCTTTTTTGCCGATCCGCTATCTTCAATTAATTTGCCCATCATCGCACCGAGCGCCAAAACCATTACCATGCTGCCTAGCGTGCTGCCTATACCATTGCTAATGGAGCTCATTACTTTTGGAGCAGGCATTCCCAATAAAAGACCTGTAATAATTGCCACAGCAATTAGGGCTATCATTGGATTGATCTTTTTCAAGATCAGCACGAAAAGCAACAGGATGCCGAAGAGTAGGATAAGTAATGACATTTGGTTAGGGCTTAGGTTATGTGATTAAAGGTAGCTTTGCAACGGATGCACACAGATAAATACTGATTTTAATATTATCTGTGCCTATCCTTTTTATCTCCCGAAAATCGGGACAGGTCGTGGTTAATTTTTCATTTTTTAGCGCTTTTTACTTTTTAACGGTAATGGTTCTTCCGGTAACGAGATGAAATTCGTAAACCCGATATAGGCCATCGTCGCTAATCTCTATATTTTCTACAAGGCCGGTTTTGCTAAAAGTATCGGTTACCATATCGCCAATTTTTACATCTTGGAGAATATCGTTAGGTGTATCGTTGTTTAGTCTGATCATGATGTAAAAGTATTATAATTTGCTAAAAGCTGTATAAAAGAAAAACTTTAACGGGGCTGCAAATTAAAATCAGAACAAATAAATCTGTTAAACCAGTGTATTAAATTTCGATTCGATGTGGTTTCTGGCCTCTTTTTGAAACGCTTCGGGCGTTTGGCCTGTCTGTTTTTTAAAGAAACGGCTAAAATAAGGCCGGTCTGAAAAACCCAGCTCATATGCAATTTCTTTGATGGTATGCGCACTGTGGATGATTTTCCTTTTGGCCTCTAAGATAATGCGGTCGTGGATGATCTGCATTCCTGTTTTATTTAGTTTTTCTTTTAAAATCTGATTTAACCTTTTAGAACTAATGCCGATTTTACCAGCATAGAAATCAGTGTTCCTAACCTGCTGATAATTGCTTTCGAGTAACATCAAAAATTCGTAGACCCTTTTTTGCTGTACATCATGGCTGGTAAATTCATGTTCTTTTACCTGGATCAGTTTTAATAGAAATACTTTCAGCAGTGCCCTGGTAATGATAAAAGTATTACCTGCTTTTTGGTATTCATCCTCAATTAATTTGTAAATATTGCTAAGCTCAGAAGCGGTGTCTTGGTTTAGCCTTAAACAGGAAAATTCGCCCTGAACATTAAAGATCTTAAACAGATCGAGGAGGAATTCTTTTTCTTCCCCTTCAAGAACAGACCTTTTAAAGGAAATTAATACACCGTTTTTACCGGCTTTGTTAAGCTGATGCACGCGGTAGGGAGGGATGAGGTAAATCCAGTCTCCTTTACTGTCGAATGCTGATTCTTGTAGGGCGTGTAAGGGTTCTTCATTTTTTAACCAAACGATTTCGAAGAACTCTTTTCTGCCCGGGTCATTAAGATAACTGGGCGGGCAATTGCTCAGATCGCGGATATAGATAATCGATTTTTCCAGATGTGTTACTTCGGAGGATAAACTCATAATGTTAAAGTTAAACACTTAATTTTTTAGCGATTGGATTAACTGATAATTATGGTGGACTATTCGGAAACCGTGTCTTTAATATGGCTGATGGATGACTTTTGTAGTAATATATTTCCTGATTGTCCAATATAAGTAGCTAAATGTATAACTATAGTTGTTAAGGGCGGCCATACCTTTGGGCTAATAAATAGAGCGTGTAAAAATGGATTTGAAAGCACCCATAGAAATTACAGATAGCCAAACAGTGATAGATACCCTTGATAACCAGCAGTTGGCCTGGAATCTGCAAATGAACCTGGATAAGATTATCGAGGAGAATACCCGTTTGTCTAAACAGCTGGAATTAGACCAACTGATCCCTTTTGTATACCACATTCAGCAGGCAAAGCGGATTTTTATTACTGCTGCAGGTCGTTCGGGTTTTGCTATGCAGTCGGCAGCAATGCGTTTAATGCATCTTGGGCTTACTGTTTATTATGTTGGCGATACGACAAGTCCGGCAATTGAAGCGGGCGATTTATTAATTGCCGCCTCAGGTTCAGGAACAACCGGATCGATTGTAAGGGCGGCAGAAAAATCGAAAGCCGTAGGTGCTGAAGTGGTAGCCATTACCAGTAATGCCGGATCATTACTGGCAAAACTGGCCAGCCATGTGGTGTTGGTGCCTGCTGCGGAAAAAGAAGACCATAGTACGAAAGTATCTAGCCAATATGCAGGAAGCCTGTTTGAACAGTTTTTGCTTTTGCTCAATGATGCCGTTTTTCAATCGCTTTGGAAACTGAGCGGACAAGCGGCAGAAACGCTTTGGAAAAGACACGCCAACCTTGAATAACAATTAATTACATATAAAATAGAATCATGGCAAAATTACAAGTAGCAATAGATTTATTAACAACAGCAGAAGCCTTGGCACTGGCAGCAAAAGTAGCTCCATACGTAGATATTATTGAATTGGGTACTCCATTGATCAAGAATATGGGTTCTTCAGTAATTACCGCAATGAAAGAAGCACATCCTGATAAACTGGTTTTTGCAGATTTAAAAACTGCAGATGCGGGTGAATTAGAAGCTGATATCGCTTTCAAAGCAGGAGCAGATCTGGTTACCGTAATGGGTGCTGCAGGAAATGCAACGATTATTGGCGCTGTTAAAGCGGCAAAAGCACATGGAAAAGGCGTAGTGGTAGATACCATTGGTTATCCTGATCGTGTTAGAAGAGCGAAGGAAGTTACTGCGTTAGGTGTTGAATTTGTAGAACTACATGCTGGTTTAGATGAGCAGTGGACGGCCGGTTACTCAATCCAGGTATTAATTGATGAGGCCGCAAAAGCTGGCGTTCCGGTTTCTATCGCTGGTGGGGTAAATATCGATAACGTTACCGCAGTTATACAGGCAGGTGCTATCGTAGCCGTTGCAGGTGCTGCAATTTATAGCGCTGAAGATCCTGCTGCTGCAGCAAAGGCACTTCGTGAAGCAATTGATGCTGCATAGTTAATAGCTATCCGTTACCATAAGCCATGGCCTATGGTAACGGATTATATATTTTCCATCCTTACTGTGGGGTAGCCAATAGCATCAATAAAGCGCTATTGATCCTGTTTGGTCCAAACTAAAGTAGCAGTATCATAACCTAAGCTTTGTGCCTTTTTTAAATATTGCTGTTTAATGTTTTCCGGAATGCTTTTGTTTCTGGATAAAATCCAGAGATATTTTAGGTTGTTGCCAGCTATTAAAGCATATTGATAATCTGTGTCGATCTCGATTACATTATAACCTGCGTAAAACGGACCAAAGAACGAAACTTTTAATCTTCCTTCGTTGCTTTCATTCACAAATTTTGCTTTACCAACGCTCTGTTTCCATTCCTTTTTAACATAATTGTAGCCGCGGTTATCTACCTTGATACTGCAGTCATCTTTAAGCGAGTAGGTAGCCGTTACATTATTAAGATCTTTTTCGAACTTAAAATCCATTCGTGCAATCTCATACCACTTGCCCAGGTATTTGTCTTTTTTAAATGGCTTAACAGCAGTGGCTCCCTTTGGAATAGACACACAGGAAATTAGGTTTATCGCTATAACACCAACGCCTAAAGCCAGGAATAATATCGGATATCTTTTATTCATCTTCCAGATTCTTTAGACAAGGAACAAAGTTCCTATCATATAGTTTGTTTAGGAGAATCAAATTTAAAAGCTCATTTCCTTAAACCTGGAAGTAGTTATTTAAGTTTGGCCTATTTATTAGGTTAGCTTTAACATAACCTAACTCTCCGTTCTTAAAATCTTTAATGGCGGTTGATTCAGGATACTCCGGGTGCTTAATACCCCTGTAATTACGACTAGTAGCACAATGGAGCCAAATAACAATACAGTTGGAAGCAATGGCGGAACAAAGGCTGCATCAAAGGTAAATTTAGCCAATGCCCAGCTTCCACTGATGGCTAAAATCAATCCGGCACCTGCGGCAAAAGCACCTAAAAAGAAATATTCAATCGCATTTATTGCTAAAATCTGCTTTCTACTCGCACCCATTGTCCGCAACAAAATACTTTCTTTTATCCGTTGATTTTTACTGGTTAATACCGAAGATATTAAAACAATCCAACCGGTAACCATGCTGAAGCCAGCCATAAACTGAATTACAAAACCGATTTTGCTTAACAGCTCATCTAAGAGTTTTAATACCAGATCTAAATCGATGACCGAAACATTTGGAAATTTTTGCACCACTTCTCCCTGAAAACGGGCTGAAACATCGCCCGATGGTACCCTGGTCATCAATACATGAAACTGTGGTGCTTCTTCTAATACGCCTGCTGGAAAAACAACCCTGAAATTGGTCTGCATCCTGCTCCAGTTTACTTCCCTCAAACTTCCAACAACCGTTGGGATCATCATACCCTGCACATTAAAAAGAATTTTGTCATTCAGCTCAACATGAATCTGCTGGGCATAACGCTGATCTAATGAAATATAAACCGTTTCATTAGGTTTTATTTTTCCGGTCCATTTGCCCGCTGTAATTTTCTCTGCTGCGGTTAAAGTATCCTGATAGGTAGCCCTGATTTCGTTGCGATAAGCCCTTCTGTTATTGGTATCGGCACTGGCTTTCTTTCCGTTAATTTCTTCAATGCGCATGGTAATTACAGGCACCTGGTTCATTAGCGGCAATTTGAAAGCTTTGGTTAAACTGTCCAATCCTTCTTTTTGCGTATTCTGGATATCGAACATCACCATGTTAGGTTGGTTAGCACCTGAGGAAAGTGTAACGCGGCTCATTAAGATCCCCTGAACAAAAAATAGGGTGCAGATAAATGCGGTTGATAAACCTATAGAAACGGTAAGCATCAGGGTTTGGTTATTCGGTCGGTAAAGGTTGGCAAAGCCTTGTCGCCATAAATAAGGGGATGAATTGGGCAAGAGTTTTCTCACCAGGAACATCAGTATTTTAGACAGTATAATCAACAGCACAAAAGCGATGGCAATACTTGCGGTAAAAGCCAGCGTTTGTATCCATGTTTTCATCTGCAAGTGCGTAAAAGCTGTAATAAAGATTGCCATAAGCAGGTATACCAACCAGGTTAGCGGATCTCTTTTTCCAGTTGCTTTTTCGAAAGATATCCGGATGGCATTTAATGGCGAAATCCTTCTAACGGATAGGAGTGAGGGAAGGGCAAAGAGGATCGAGATGATGAGACCAAGTAACAGCCCCTGACCAACAGCGGGCCACGAAACCTGCATGGTGATCTCCACAGGTAAAAAATCTTTTAGTACCAAAGGGAGCAAGAACTGTACTCCCGTACCTAGAACAGCCCCTAAAACAGCCGCAATTAAGCCAATGAAAAAGACCTGGATCAGGTAGATTAAAAAGGCATGACGTGATTTTAATCCTAAACACCTCAGCGTGGCAATTGCACTTAATTTTTCCTGAATGTACACATGGATAGCGCTACCTACACCAACACAACCCAGCAGCAAAGCGATAAAACCAGATAAAGCCAGAAAACGGTTTACATCTTTAAACGATCTTCCGGTCTGTTCTTTTCTCGATTCAACCGTATCGGCATCGAAACCTTCTTTTTCTAATTTGCTATCCTGTTTTTTTACCCATTCATCTATTTTGGATGGATCGTTATACCTGAAATAAAATTTATTGTTGATCCGGCTTCCGGTTTTAATCAGGTTTGTTTTATCGAGGATTTGTAATGGAATATAAACCGTAGGGGCAATACTTGCACCAATACCGGTTTGGCCCGGGGCCTTGGTTAAAATACCCAGTATATTGAAACTGAGATCGCCTATTTTTACCGAATCGCCAACCTTTGCATTAAACTGTAGCATTAGGGTTTGATCTACCAATGCATTTCTTCCCGATTGAAAGTTTCTTGCTGCAGCCAGGGGAATGGTTTCTATGATACCATAGTAGGGATAATTCCCTTCAAGGGCTTTCATCTGTACCAAACGGCTGCCTCCACCTTTCTGGAAATAGATCATCGAAGCAAAGGTTTTCTCCTGCGATCGTTCATCGCCAAGTGTATCGAGCATTTTCTGCATCGCTTTACTTACACCCTTCCGGCTATCTAAAACCAGATCGGCTCCTGTAAGTTCCTTTGCCTGTGCATCGATGTCTTTTTGAAGGTTATCTTTAAATGAATAAACTGCAACAAGGGCGGCGATGCCCAAAACAATTGAGGAGATAAAGAGCAATAAACGTGCACGGTTTTTCCTGCTATCGCGCCAGGCCATTTTAAACAGCCACGAAAACTTAATAGATTGTTTTGGGAGGCTATTAGGCATAAGTAGGGTTTTCGTCTGAAATGATTACACCGCCTTTAATTTTAATGCTCCTTGCCGTTCTGGCAGCCAGTTCAAGATCGTGTGTTACGATAATCAATGTGGTTCCTGCATCTTTATTTAAATCAAAAAGCAATTTGATCACTTTTTCACTGGTTTCTGCATCAAGGTTTCCGGTAGGTTCATCTGCAAAAAGAATAGCCGGTTGGTTCGAAAATGCCCTTGCCAGCGAAACGCGCTGTTGCTCGCCACCTGATAATTGTATAGGATAGTGGTGTGAACGGTCGGCCAGGCCAACTTTATCCAGCAATTCTAGTGCATGAGCACGGATGTTTTTTGCTCCCCTTAATTCTAAAGGTACCATTACATTTTCGAGTGCCGTTAAAGTGGGCAACAGTTGAAAGTTCTGAAAAATGAAACCCACATATTGATTTCTGATCGCTGCCCTTTCATCTTCATTCAGTTTCTCTAAGGCAATACCATTTAGTTCAACCGTTCCGCTGCTGGCCCTGTCTAATCCCGCACATAAACCAAGTAAGGTTGTTTTTCCGCTTCCCGAAGGACCCGTTATGGCTACAGTTGAGCCAGCTGCTATCGAAAAATTAATGTTATCCAAAACGGTCAGTTCCCGTCCGGTACTTTGGTAAATTTTGCTTACATTTCGGATGTTCAATATGCTTTCCAATAGCTGAATTTTTAGGGTTTGTGTATAGATCGTGGCCAAACATAACGAGGCATTGCCTGTTAAGATAATGGTTTAAACAATAATTAGATATAGATTATTTAGATATGTTACGAAAACGATTAATGGGGCTATTTGTTTTAAGCCTTGTACTACTGAGCTGCGGAAACCGCGAAAATAAAAGCAATACCGATAAAACTTTAGATTCGACTGACCAAAAAACGGCTGCCATGGCTACTGAGCAGAAGAACATCCTCTTTTTTGGGACCAGTTTAACAGCAGGTTACGGGCTCGATCCAACGGAAGCTTATCCGGCATTGATCCAAAATAGGATCGATTCTTTACAAATGCCTTACAAAGTAATTAATGGTGGTTTAAGTGGCGAAACTTCTGCTGGCGGAAAAGGACGGATTGATTGGTTACTTAAGCAGCGAGTGGACGTTTTTGTACTCGAACTTGGCGCCAATGATGGATTGCGTGGCTTACCGGTATCGCAAACGGTTAAAAACCTTCAGACGATTATTGATCGTGTAAAAGCTAAATACCCTGATGCTAAAATGGTATTGGCTGGTATGCAGGTTCCACCAAATATGGGCGCCAAATATGCAGCAGACTTTAAAAACATGTTTCCTGATCTGGCAAAGAAAAACCAAATGGCCCTGATCCCCTTTTTATTGGATAAGGTTGGCGGTGTTCCTGAATTAAACCAGGCCGATGGCATACATCCAACTGCCGAAGGGGATAAGATCCTGGCCGAAAACGTGTGGGCAGTGCTGAAGGATTTGTTGTAGTTACAGTTTTAACTGCAGTTAGTCTTCAGAATTAATTCCATTTTTTAACCAGAGAGGCCACATGGAGAAAGGCGCAGAGGGAACAGCATGCTTTTAAGATCCTGAGATGAGCTGTCATTGACAGACTCCGATAGCAAAATCGTCATCTCGACCGAAGCAACGCGGAGTGGAGAGATCTTTGGACTATGTTCCCGAAAGGTTAAGATTTTGCTTCGCAGAGCCTTCGCGTTCTCCTCCAGAGGAATTCTTTTGGAACGCTGCTGTCGAAATAACGATCTCCCAAACCAGGTATCTTTATACTGTCCTGAATATTTGGAATTAGGATCTGTCAGTCCATAAGATCCTGAGATGAACTCAGGATAACGCGAGAATACTTGATTTATCGAACATCTTCCAGGGTACCTAAAAATGCAATAATCTGTTTGATCTCCAATTTGCTTAAGTTTAGCTTATCGGCAGACAAAGTCTGGTTTTCAATAGTGATCCCCATGCCTGCACCACCACCTTGGTTATAAAAATTCATTACCTGCGCTAAGGTTTTATAAACGCCATTGTGCATATATGGACCTGTTTTGGTGATGTTTCTGACAGTTGAAGTTTTAAATGCATGTTTATATTGTGGATAAGCATAAAGGGCATACCGGCCTAAGTCAGCATCTATTTTGGGTTTTAAGGTATCTGTGGTAGCGGGCACACCTAAAACTTCTGCTTCACTTTTAATAAAGAGTGGTGCTTGCGTACCATTAAATAAGGGTGCAAAATGACAACTTCCGCACTTTGCTTTTCCCATAAAAAGATTAAAACCTTCTTTTTCTTCTTGATTTAGCTGTTTTTTATCGCCTTGCATGTAGCGGTCAAATCGCGAGTTAAACGGAGATAACGAACGGATATAAGATGCTAATGCATGCTGGATTTTCCATGGATCGCCTTTCGCAGTTTTATCCTGATAAGCTTTTTGGAATAAGGTTAGGTAATTTTTTGATGAATTGATTCTCGTTGCAGCTTGTGTTAGTGAACCATTCATTTCCTGTTTATGATGAACCACATCAAGCGCCTGATCTTCCAGGGTTCCTGCTTTTAAATCATAAAAGAATCCGCGCTGTAACCCGGCATAAGCTAAAGTTGGTGTATTTCTTAGTAACGATTGTCCTTTTGAAATCCCTGCTGCTTTGCTTAAACCATCGGTAAAGGCGAGTGATTGTTTATGGCAACTGGCACAGCTCCGGTTATTTCCATTAGAAAGTACCGCATCATTGAACAAGATTTTTCCAAGTGCAATTTTATCGTCGTTGATAAATAAGGTGCTGTTGCCTACAAATTTGTTTACATTAAAAGCGTTTACTTGGAACATACTTGTTGCCTCGTCGCGAAGCGCGCCGCCACTGGCGGCAGTTGGTATTTTTTTTTCTAAACGAAGTAAATTGATGTGCTTGCTGATCGGATCAAGATACTCAGTTATAAAGGTTAAACGATCGAAATGATCAAAATCGGTATTTTTATCCAGGTAGCTTATCGCTGAAGGTATCAGTTTATCTGATGCATCGTTTTCATACTTTGCCAGTACGTTTGCTATTCCCTGTAGTGCCGAAGCTGTTTCGGGTATCGATTGCAAAGCGTTTGGGGTATCAAAACCAGTAATGCCTAAACTAGTAATCCTGAAAATTTCTAAACGGATGGCATCAAATAATTGCGCATCGGTAATCTGGTATTGTTCATTAAAGCGACTAACACGTTGCAGGTTGAGCTGCATTTTTTTTACTTCGTTCCCTAATTCTTTTCGGTTTTCTGTTGTAGGGGCTTCATAGATAATTTCTTCCATTACCTGAAAGCCTGTTGGATTTTCAATGAGATTTTCGCCCAGTTCAATCTCATCAATCGGCGCACCATTAAGCAGTACAGAAGTTGAAGGGAAAAAATATTCGATATAATACTCCAGCTGTTTGTATTTTATTCTCGCCTGTAGAAAAGATTGTTTAATTGCTTTTTCATCCCCGTTTTGAACAGCTATTGATAATTTTTGGTCAACAATACTTTGAAATTCAATAAGTTGTTTGTCAAAATCTGCTTTTACCAGTTCTGCATTTGATCTGTTTTCCGTTTTGCAGAAAATGGATAACAGGGTAGTAAGGGTAATCAGTACAATGAAAAAGACAATTTTTTTAAGGCTAGACATGCTTGGGTAGGAGTTGAAATAAAATAGAAAAATCCCTTCCGGCATTTGCCGAAAGGGATAAAGAAATAAAATAGGTTATTTAGAAACGCCGCGAACAATTACGACTTGTCCACCTTCGTTATTATTTACCAATCTTGTTGTACCACCATCGGCATTTTTGTATTTATCGCTTGTCCAGGTGTGTGGGTGTAAATTAACTATAAATGTATCAGGGATACCAGTCAGAGCAGAGATATCGTACATCGCGCCATATTCCCAGCTACTTAATTGTACACTGTTTGATGGGTTGTATTTAGCATTAAAGGTCGCATCTGTTCTGCGGTGATTCATTTGTAACATCGGTTTTAACGATTTTGAAGCCATTGCAAATTGCCAGATGGTTCCATCATGGTCATTGTTTTTGTAGAACGAATCTCCATCTTCCTGGATGTATACGTAGTTTTCGGTTACACAAAGGTTATCTGGATTTACAATGCTTTTTCCAGGGTTGTCATTTCCGTCGACGGCAACTTCTAATTTCCCTTTTAATGGATTGCTTGCATCCAATACCAGTTTATATACACGGCCCCACATGGTTTTTCCACTTACTGGTGTAAGTTTATCGCCCTGGCTAACTCCAGTTGCGGTAAAATATACTTCTCGTCCGTTTGCTGCACTGCCTTTTCTGTAATCGATATCTTCTACACGGGCTAACATTAGCGCTTTTTTATCGATTGTTTGTTGCTGTAATTGTGCACCTGTACTGCTTTTTACATTATCAAGCTCTACAAATTCCACATCATAGCTTTGTCCTTTGTCCATATTTGTTTCAATCGGATCGTTATTGCTGCGTTTCATAACATATAACTTTCCGTTTTCCAGGTCGCCTTGAGTGTTGGATACGTACATGGCCAATTGTCCATCGGTTTCATCCTCACCAATCATGATAACGGTTTTACCAGCATACGATGCTTTAGGAAGTGGAACTGCATTTTCAGCGCTCCATCTGCCCAGTGCGCCAACTGTTCTTTGTTTGTTCTTTTTATCTGCTGCAGCAAGTGGGTCGATGGCATGGATCATCGATTCTGCACCGCTTTCTCCGGCAGTTAAGAAAACTGGTTTAGAAAAGCCATGTTCTTCTGGTGTTACCATTGTAGCAGAACATAAACGGGTCATGCCGCCATCAGAATCTACAATGTATTCCCCTTTTACAGGTTTGAAATTTTTATCTAAATATACTCTTGATACTGATTGAAGAATTTCATGGTTATTAATCATAATAAAACCTTCGCCGGCCGGATTTTTGATAATTCCTGCTCCATCAGGTTGTGCACCAAATATAAAGTTTGGTGATTCTGCCAGTACATCGTCCGAACTAATTAATGTAGTAATATTCAGGCTTTCGAAACCGGGCATGGCTTTTACCAATGAAGGATTTACCGAATAATCTTTAAGCGTAACTGTGGTTTCTGAGTTTTCTGCCTCATTATTCTTTTTACAGGCGCTGATCACAACTGCCGAAGTAACGAATGCGGCAACAGCAAGGGCTAATGCCTTTTGCTTTAGTAATTTTTTGTTCATAATTTTTGTTTTCCGTTTGAGGCAAAATTACATTGGCTATGTTTCCGGAAATTAAAGTGTATGTTAAGCTAAGCTGCATCTGCTATTTAGAATTGTTCTTTTGATTAACAAATTACAAGGGGGGAATGAAAATTAAAAGGGAGGTGATAATCATAGGGAAATCGTAATGCTATAAGCTTTAAGATTAGCTTCGCTGAGCAATCGTGGTTCCCGCCTGCGCCTATCGTGTGGACACATCTTTTTGAGTTTAATTTTTAGCCGTTTTGCTAGCTTCCTTAAATAACACATTGTTTTGACCGAAGAACGCCGTCAATCCCAGCGGCCGGAGAAATCAAAAAAACAGGTGCAGAATAGAACAAATAGCATTTCCAAACCTAAAACGCAGTGGTTTTGTGTTCATAAACGCTAATTTAAAGTTTTAAAGAAATATTGAACACAAACCCCGAAGGGCTCAATCAGACCAAAGAAAACAAAAATCAATACCTGATTAAACGAAGTGCCGCTGTTTTTTTGATGTGTATAGGATTGTGTAAAAGGCCCATTGCTGGATTGACGGAGCGCTTTGGGTACTTTGGCGCTCCAAAATGCGCCAGCATTCTTGAGCACAAATAAAAACAACTTGATCTGCGAAAAACTACCATGCCACCGCGGCATCGAGCGGAAAAGAATTGCTTGCTTAATTAATATTTTGGAAATAAATGCCTTTTTATAGCTGGAAAGATGCTGAAATAAATCCGATAGCTATCGGATCAGCATGACGACCGCCTTAATGAAATGTACTAAAAAAACATATATAGAGTTAATAAAAGATGTGTCCATACGATAGGCCTGCGCGGGAAAGACGACCGTTCTTTGGAATCTGTCAGTAGTAAATTATTTCAACATCATTTATTAATGAGACCTTGAAATAAGTCCAATAGCTATCGGATCAAGGTGACGACTTTATATAAGACGATAAATGAACAACTACATTTTTTCACTCCTGTCTAAAACTCTTTAGCGTACCATCATTATTGAATTGCAGGTCGTAACGTTCGCGACTGCCGTTAATCGTTGATGGGAACCAACGCATACCATCATCCCAAATTGAAATGTAGGCGGTCGTGGTGGGTTTTGCACCTTCAACCTGAGCAGCTTTATCGTTATAAATCTGCATTACTTTTTGTGCATCGGCAAAATTTATTTTACTTAAAGGAAATGTCCTGCGCGCAATATTCCTGGCCTGTACAGGTTTTGGTTCAGACCAATAACCATCTTGGTATTGGTATGCATCTACATATTTAGGGTTTTCGGGATGCTGTAAGGCCAGTTTAATGGAGCCATCCTCATAAAAGTGTACAGATTCATATACCAGAATTTCTCTATCACGGAATTGTGGCAGCTGTCTTAGTTTCTCTTCTGCCTGTGCTAATTGTGAAGCACTTAACATTCCTTTCCTGGCTTTTGCTACTGGTTTTTCTGTATTGCTGTTTTTTGCGCCTGGCTGAGGCAGGTTCATATCCTTTAAAAATTCATTTACCCTTTTTTGGATTTCCTTGCTACCTGCTGGTGTTTGCTTTTGTTTTAATAGTTCCAGATCATGAAAAAGTTCTTTTGCCTTGTCCTGAAGTTCTGGTGTTTTAACCGTATCGCCGTTTATCACTACAAATTTCTCCTGATGATGCTGTGTAGAAATTGTCGTTGTCGTTTTAGTGGTTCCGGTATATTCGCCTTCTGATCCGATACGGTTTTCTTTATTATATTTTTTAGCCAAAGAATCGTTTGGATGAAAGGTTTCATCTACACTTTTTGTGACCTGTTTGCAGCTGAAGCACAGGAAGCAAGACAATATGATCAGGCTGGAGATGTTGTTTAAGTTTTTCATCAGAATTCTCCTTTAATTTCGTTTAGGTCTTTTTCAAGGGCAATTTTCTGTGGATTTTCTTTTAGGTAAAAAATGGATACATGTTCCTGTTTGGTTATATCCAGATCCAGCAGGTCAACAATCTTTTTTAGGTTTGCCCTATGTTTTTGGTTGTGTTGATCGGTAAATTCCAACTCAAAATTAATCATTGGCTGTTCGTTAATAAAGGTTCCGGTCTGGCTGGCCTTAATCAACCTGGCGGTTGTGCGGATACCTTTAAATTTGATCAGGAACAATTCATTTGGCTTACCCAAAAATTTGCTGTGGATAATAGCGCCTAAAAACCGGTAAAAAAGAAGTGCCGCAGGGCAAGCCAACAATGGATGGCCTAAGCTCATAAAACGCCAGCCCATTCCTTCGCTTTCTGAGGAATAGGAATAAACAAAATAGCCAGCAACAATACAGGTAAAAGCAAGCCAACCCAGATTAACCAGCAATACTATGGTTTTGTTTATGCTCACTTCCGTATTGGCGATAATGAGATAAGGGACTTTGTTTGCTTCCTTATCCAACAGTATGCCTACGGTTTTACCAGCCTCATAGCGGCGTTCGTAAGGTTTTGAATCATTTATTGTGGTATTTTGCCTGATTTCACTACCCGCCAGATTTTTAAACTGGAGTGTGAGTTCATAGGCATCATAAGCCACATTAGGTTTTGACACTTTTGTAGCCGCTATAATTTTGGCCTCACGCGGCTCACCGGTATTTTTGAGTTTTTCTATATTGTGCTTTATCGAAAAAGTTCGGATTACCCATTTGCGGTAATAGCCTATTAAGAGAATAATCCACAATATTACAGAAACCGCTACCAAACTTAACGATAGCCACGGGTCGCTTTCCATCAGGTTCGGCATGTTTTCGCTCTTAATGTTGTAATATAACAACATGGGGAAGGGAATGGCAAAAAACAACATGTAAAGTATCCAGAATATCGAAAGTCCTTGTTTCATAGTAATCCGGTTGAGATATTGAGTGACTGACTAATAAGAATTAAAAAGGCATCTTTTCTACTGCAATGTTATTGTCCTTAGCATATATGTCTGCAAATTTCCATAGCTTATTGTATTTCTCGATAAATGCATCATAGGGTTTGGTATCGAGGTCGGTTAAGGCCTTGTTAATGTTTTCCTCTGGCTCATGTTTGTCTATCATTTTGGCTATTTTGAGATGCTCTTTCCTGTAACTCGTTAAAACATAGTTATGCAGTATTATTGAAGCATCCAGCATAGGTTTTGTTTCTGGGGTGGGCGTTAGTTTTTTGATCTTCTCTAAATTCTTTTCGGCCCTGGCAATCGAATTTTTCAGGTATTCTTCGCAGCTAATAACTTTACCGGGACCAGATACACTTTTTTGATATTTTTGGTAACCTTCAAAATAGTACGTACCAAAGAGAGAGATATCATTGGCATTTAAGGCTGCCTGGTCAAAATGTTCTTCAGGGGTATTTACGGTAAGGTTGCATGCGGTGATGGCCGAGACCATCACCATGAGCATGACATTTTTGATGTTGAGGCGCATAAACTTCTTTTTAGTATTTACCAACAAATGAAGATTTGTCTTCGAACCATTTACCGATAAGTGGAACAGGTTTTAATGCACCGTTGGCCGCATTGATAATGCCCATAATCCAAAGAATGAAAATTGCATAACCAACAAAGCCCAAAAAAGATAAACTAGGCACAATAAGGGCAATGATGGTAAATACTATGTTGAAAATGATACTTACAATGGCAAGGCCTAACGATTGTCTTAAGTGATATTTAAGCAAGGTATCAGCTTTATCTTTTCCCATAAAATAAGCGACTAACCAACCGATAAGGGTGATGTAAGAAATGATTGAAAGGGTTTTGTTGTCCATGATTTCTGTTTTTTTAGATTGAAAAATTATTTAGGTCAAATTTGGAGTTAATCATCGTTCTTTAAAAGAACTGGCCGCCTACAGAACATCTACTGTGTTTTTTAAAAACGTCTACAATACATCTACAGATATTTTTAAGCTATTGTTAATGAGTATTTTATGTTTTTTAGTTGTTTTCAGCTTTTGTCTACAATTTTACCCAAGCTCCAATCTTTATGCTAATTTTACGATATGAAGTATCTGGTTTTTAAAAACATATTACTCTTGATTTGGATCGTTATAGGTTGTTGTACGGCCGAGGCGCAAAGCTTATTAGATAGTACAGCGCTCGATAATTTAAGTGAGCAGGATAAACCAGCTCTGCTAACGCAGTTGGCAGAAAGATATAGGGTTAATGCAAACTATGCAGCCGCAATTGCAAAGGCGCAACAAAGTGTAAGTTTGGCCATAAAACTCAAAAACTTTACTGAAGCCACAAAAGCATATGCCATGCTGGTTAATGTTTATGCAAATACGAAGCAGTTTGCTTTGCTGAAAAAAACGAACGACACCACTTTAGCTATTGGACAAAAGGCTCAACAGCCTATTGCCCTGGCTTATGCTTATTATGCGCAAGCACTATTTTACAATGCTATCGATAATAATGAATTGGTAACTAAGTATTGCCAGATGGGGCTTAAAATGTTGGAGAAAAAATGCGATCCTTATCTCACTGCTAAGCTATATTACCAGTTATATGCACTGAATACGAGATGGGATGATATAAAAAATGTAAATAGATATGCTCAAAAGGCTACTGAAAGTGCCCTTAAAACTACTGAATATAACCTATTGAGTAACTGTTATATTGCGCTGTCGGTAGCTGCTGATTACAATTTTGTAGCAACTAAAAGAGAATTACAGCGGGATAGCATTATTTACTACTTAAATAAAGTACAAGATATTTATAAACAGTATCCTCAATACGTTGCCAGAAAAACATACGCTATGGCTTGTATTAATAGTGCAGATTATTATTTGAAATACTTCCCTGATACGGATCAGGCTGCGAAAGCAAATGCCATTCGGTATGCAAGCATGGCCAACGAGGTAATGAGAGGAGTACTGAATGGGGAAGAGGTTAGGGCGAGCAGTTTGGGTATTTTGAGCGAATACGCCAAAAGAGATAAAAATACGGCCATGACTGAAGGATATTTACAGGAGGCTTATAGTATGATGAAAGACCAGCAAGCGCCATATTATTACACGCTGATCAATATTGTAACGGCATTGGCCAGCTTTTATGAGCAAAATGGCAATTACGCAAAGGCACTTGAGTTTCAAAAAAAAGCAACAGTATACAATAGTAAACTTTTTGATCAGAAGCAGGCCTTAAATGCTCAGAAACTAGAAGTACAATACGAAACTGAAAAAAAAAACAATGAGGTGAAGCTGTTAAAGCAGAGCGAAAAATATGCGCAGCAACAAAAGTACCTATACATTGGCATTACCATTGCTTCGCTGTTGGGGCTAATATTTATGTTCCGGTCTTACCATTTTAGGTTAAGATATTCATTACAGCGCGAAAAACAGCTGCACTTGGAAAAACAGGATGCTGAATTGCAGATGAAACTCGAAAAAGAAGAGCAGGCAAGGTTGAAAGCTGAACAGCAATTATTGGAAAGTCAACAACAGCAGTTGCAGAAAGAAGTAATGGCTAGCCAATTGCAGCTGGAACATAAAAAAGAGATGCTTTTTCAGATCAAAGAAAAATTTAATGACAACGATCAACTGAATATTAATAAAATCTGGAATGAAGAGTTGCTTTTGGACAATGACTTTGAGCAAGCTAAATTTCAGATCCAACAGGTACACCCAGAATTTTTCTCTCTGCTTAATCAAAGGGCACAACAAAAACTCACCTCGCTTGATTTAAAGCTCTGTGCTTACCTTCATTTAAAAATGGATACCAAAAAAATTGCCCAGCTGATGCATATTGAAGCCAAAAGTGTGCGCATGAGCCGTTACCGTGTTAAACAAAAACTGGGGCTTGAAAAAGAAGAGGATTTGAATTTATTTTTGCAGAAAATGGGTTAAGTGTTTATTAGGGTGAAAAACAGGTTATTGTAAATGGTTAAGCAAATTGAACTGTTTTTTTACTTCGGCCAATAACTGTTCTTTTTTACTGGTTATTTTGCGCATTTCTAACTTCTCTCTTGATAATTGGCCTTGTTGGCGTATTGCAGCATCCCTTATTTTTTCAGTATTTGTTTTATTTTGACTGATCTGTTGCTGGGCAACAATTAAGCGGTCAAATGTTTCCGATTCTTTAACAGCCTTATAATAGTTGCTTGTTGCCGATTTTAGTTCGTTGCCATATTTAATGCCTCCTGTTTCCAGCGCATTTATTTCACTGATGATTTTATCGAATGCCCGTTCCTCTTCGGTTATTGCCTGCTGGGCACATTTAAAATCGCCATCAATCAGGCACTTCAGTTTCTGCTCATTAGGGCCGTTTTTGCCCAGCAATATATTGAAAATGCCCCTTTCCTTTTGCTCCAGGACAGTTTTTAAATGAACTGCTTTTTTAGACTGGCAAGAGGAAACAATCAAAATCAGCATGACGAAAAGAATATTTCTTGGTTTCATAACAGTTTACGGAGGGTTTCTGATTATTTTCTGGTCAGATCTGTAATTAACAGCGGATTGTCTTTTTTCAGTTTTTCGATCAGTTCTTGTACAGCACCTATTGTAGGGCTTTTTTTCAAATCTTCCACTTCTGCATTGGTAATGCCAACCAACTGTAAAAAGCTTACCTCGCCATGGGGGGTGTCCATTTTTCCCAGTTCAGGATCTAAGGCAAAAACAAAGCCTGTTATTTCAGTTTCTGTATTTAATCTTATTGGTCCATTAGCTGGGATAAAATGATTTTCTTCAAACCATTTACCGCTCGAAAATACGTACCGTGCCAGGTTATTCATTACGTTTATGGCCCAGATGGGGTCATGCTCATCATCTTTGAATTGGGCCAGTCTGAAAGTAAATTCAAAACCCCATTTGCTAAATTCGCCGCCAGCTTTCTCCTCGTTATAATACAGCTCGCTCATGCCATAACTGATCATGTGCCGATGAAAAGTTTGATGGTTGCTGTCATAAATGCTGGCACCATCTATCGGGTCTGTTCCGCCAGCTACATAATGGATGCCGCACAACGGTGGGTAATGGCGTGCTTCCGTATTGTCATATATCTTCTCCAATTGATCATCTATCGCCTGCCATCCGGGTGTATCTTCTGTGGTAAACCGTTGTTTATAAATTTCGGGATTCATCATAATTTTACATTTTAGGTGATGTATTTTCTTTTCAAAGATTTTGCCATTTATTCCCATAACAATTGTATGGGGTAGTTATAACACGCTTTCTGCTGTTGGCCGCTGCTTATTGAGAAAATATCGTAGTGCCATCAATAGCCAGCGTTTTTACATAAAAGCTCATTTGTGGAGCGGTGCTGCCGCTGGTAATGTAAAAGCTTTCAGACGAGGCAGCAAGCAGTCCGTCTGTAAATGTCATTTTACGTGGGTTTTTTATGTTGCTAATGGTTACCATTGTAATCACGCCCGATGTATTTTTGAGCAGCCCTGCCATCCATTTAAGTAAAAATTCGTCAGGGTTCTGGCCGAGTTCTATACTAATGCTGCAACTGCCATTATTAATCAATTTGCCTTCATCCTGGTTATAAAAGGGATTGTTTAATGAATAATTAGCACCATGAAGCTTGTAGCTATGGCTGGTATTGTTGGCCTTATCCATTAATTTTAATTCAATTTCTGCCTGCGCCTCATTTTGTGCAACTGCATTAAAACTGCACAACAATAATAACAGGATTAGGGTTTTGTTATACCATTTAGTTTTCATAAGGGCTGTTATTAAGTTGATGTTAGGAAGCGAAATTGAATTTCCCTTCAAATATTTTTCCGATGAGTGGAACAGGTTTTTCCAGTTCGTTGTTGGCCGCTATGATTCCAAGCAATAACAATACAAACGGAATGAATAAAATGAGGTAAAAAATAGCACCTAAAGATGGAATAACCGCTAAAATAACACTGCTCAAAATGCTTAAAAGAATAGACGTGATGATCAGTCCGAGGGATTGCCCAAGGTGATAATTAACCAATTTACTTTTTTCTGTTGATTTTTTAAACTCCAGGTAAGAAATGATCCAACCGATTAACGTAATGTAGGCCACAATAGCCATTGTTTTCTGTTTCATGTGATTAAATTTTTTGGTGAATTGAATAACTCAAAGTTATAGGCGTTTAAACCGGCAGCCAAGAAAAGGCAGACTACATAGCAACTACCTGTTTTTAAAACAGCGTCTACAAGGAGACTACAAAAGCCGTTTAAACAGCCATATCGCATTTATTTGTTGCATTTCTGCTTTTATAAAAAGTGTTTCTTTTCTATTTTTGAATATGCAGCTACCACTGAAAACTTTATTAAGCCTCTTTATCTGTCTTTTCTTTTTTTTAAAAAGTGCAGAGGCCCAAAAAATCTATATCGATTCGTTAAACCATTTACTTGCACAAAAGGGTACAACCAAAGAGCTGCGTGTAAATATATTGTGCAAGCTGGCGAAGGCCAATTTTGAAAAAAACCTTCCATTATCTTTCCAATTGGCCGATCAGGCCCTTCAGATTAGTGCGGGGCTAAAGGATGGGAAAAGTAAAGCGATGACCTATGCCACCCTGGTTCATTTATATGTTTGGAAAAAAGATATGAAAAACGCTTATCAAAGCCTTGATAGTGCCATGTACTATGCAAAGAAAACGAAGGATAGGATTACCTTAGGTTTTGTATGGTTTAGAAATGGCTGGTTAGATCTTGTTAATGATGAGAATGATAAATCCATCACCAAAATGTTTAAGGCACTCGATTTTTTTAAGGGAGAAAATGCTTACGAATACGAGAGTACCATATATCATTACCTGGCCAGCTTTTATGGATATGGCAACAACCTATCTAAACAACAAAAATATGCCGATCTATGCTATTCAACAGCAGTAAAAAGCCAACAAGTGGATCTGCTGAATAACGCTTATTTTACGATAGGACAAACCTTTTTTGACCGCTTTAAGCTGGATACCACAAAACGTAATCTGCTGGATTCGACTTTAAAGGTTTACAAAAAATCGCTTTGGCTCTCTAAAAAACAAGAAGGACGTTTGCTCCTATACAGCAATACTGCCGCAGTAGCACTAAATACTGCCAATACCTATTTTCAGTACTTTCCGGCAAGCTATCGCGATAGCGCCGAAAAATATGTGGATGAAGCAATTGAAATTGCTACAAAAACGAATTTACAGGAGATTTTATTAAACTGTTACGGGTTAAAAAGTGAATATTACCTGCGGGATGGTAATTATGACCAGGCTGAAAAAATATTATTAACTGGCTTGGGCAAAATAGAAGATGGAGTGGTTAAAATGCCGCTCACAAAGTCCAGGATATTTCAGGGACTGTCTAATATCGCTGAGAAAAAAGGAGATAAGGCAGCAGCGCTAAATTATTTCAAAGAATATGTCGCGAATTATAAAAAAGCTTTTGACGAAGAAAAAATAAATAACACCGTCAGGATTGAGGCACAATATCAGTCTGAAAAAAAAGAACAGGAAATCGCATACCTCCATCAACAAAGTGCTTACACGAAAAAATTAAATGTTTTCTACATCATTTCTGGGCTTACCGGAATAATAGCCTTACTTTTCCTGCTGATCTCCTACAACTACAAACTCAAAGCCTCGGTTAGGAAACAGGAATTGATTGATCAGCAAAAGAATGCTGCAGAACTAAAAGCACAATTAAAAGAAGCCGAAGCTTTGCAGTTAAAGGCCGAGCAAGCTTTACTTAAAGAACGGCAGGAGCGACTGGAAAAAGAGGTATTAGCCGGTAATTTGCAGATTGAAGAAAAAAATGAGCTCCTGGAACTCATATCAGGCAAGGTAAACAGTGAGAGCCATCTTTCGCTGGATGAACAGATTAAACGGATTGTGAATCAACAGAAAAAGATGGATAAAGAGTTTGAGGAATATAAAATAGACTTTTTTGACGCCAATCCTGCTTTTTTTGAACGCCTGCAAGAGAAAGCAAACCATACACTTACCAGGCTCGATTTAAAATACTGTTCATATATGTTGATGGGTTTGACCAATAAGGAGGTTTCCATTCGTTTGGGCATCGAACCCAAGAGCGTGCGCATGAGCCGATACCGGATTAAACAAAAACTGGGCTTGGGAAAAGACGACGATCTTAACGTGTTTCTTCAGCATTTAGGTCATTAATACTGCTTTAGGTAATATAGTTATTTCGTGCTGTGGAGAATCGAAAGTATATGGATATAAAGCATTTCGACCGTATTATATGCTTTATATAATATAATCCTTAAAGAAGTACGCCCATTATTATTATTTAAACCCGCGGCACAGGTAGCTATAATTTAAATACAGATAGCTCCAATCTCCAGGAGATAAAAAGGATGCACACAGATATAAAAAATCTGTGTTTATCTGTGTGCATCTGTGGTTAAAACCCATACTTTAAAATTAGTTCTTTACCAATGTGGGTTTAGGCTGGTAATAAAATTCTTCTTCTTCAAAAGTATCTTCATCTCTCTTTTCTGTGTGATCAGCAGGTATAAGTTCATCTATTCTCACCATTGGGCCGTTTTTAGCTAGTTCACTACCCGCTACCTTTGATTTAAAAATAGGCCATAATAATTGTGCATACCATTGGTCGCCTTCGTAATGCGAAATGCCATAAGCCTTAGGGTATTTGCGGGTAATTAAAGCTGTACCAAAAATAATGTCCCATAAGAAAAACATATTGCCAAAGTTACCTTTGTAGTAACCTACGCCATCATCTGTTGTGGCCGCATGGTGCGCATGGTGGGTAGCTGGTGTAGAAATTGTTCTTTCGAGTACCCAGGCCAGTGGGTGCAATATTTTGTATTTGTAAAAAGGCTTATCCCACGGAATGCTCGAGTGGGCCAGGGTGGTAATGGTACCTTTAATTCCTCTTACCACAATGGCAGGTATGCCAAGTCCTAAATATACCAGGGCTGTGGTTAAGTAGGTTTGCGAAAAAAACAGGGTATAAATGGCATTCTGTCTGCTGGCCATGGCCATACCCATATACGATGCAGAATGGTGGGTACGGTGAAATCGCCATAACCAAGGAATTTCATGGTGCAGCCTGTGGTACCAATACTGGGTAAGATCATCGGCAATGGCAATAATGATGCAACCCCAAAAGAAAGGAACCCACTCAAAGGTATTTTTCAAGCCCGGTAGTACGGCTGGTAAAAATTTTAAACCATAGTAGGCCACAATCGGCCTGATTACCAATCTTGGCAGGGTAAAGCAGGCAATGTCAACAAAACGTTCGTTTTTTGGCCATTTACCTTTATATAATCCAAAAGAGAATTCGAGTACGCCAATAAAGAATACTAAAAAAGGAAAACCGAAACCATTCAGGTTTTCAATTATGTTTTTGATAAAATTAATCACTTGTTCCATTGCTTGATGAATTTTTAGGGTTTACAGATTTAGTTTTTTCAGCTTTGTGCTGTTGTTTTAGCCAGGGCCTATCGCCGGTAATGTAAAACGTAACGAACATTAACACAATGGGCAATACATAGATAAAGAGGCTTAATACCGCATTTTTAATAATTCTTTGTCTGGTTTTTTCTTCGATTTTCATGGTTCATAGGATTTTAGTTTTTGTTAATGGTTTGTGGTGCTGGCTTGTCGCCAAGTAATCGCTGGGTAAGGTAAAGGCCACCAAAAATGATGATAAAGGGGATCAGCGTTACAATAATGCCCACCAATATCTTTTTCCCTAAGATGCTAAAGTCTGATGCTGTCATTTTTTCTTTCTTTTTTAAATTAATAATTAATTATATCCGGGATTTTGTGTGAGTAGCGTATTGAGTTCCCTTTCGGTTTGAGGGATAGGGAACAGGATGTTTTTTGAGGAAACAGCCGATTTTTCGGGGATTTTTTTAAGGACATCTACATAAATATTACCGCCCTGTCTTACCAAGTCGAACCAGCGATGGCCTTCCTGGATAAATTCTTTTCTACGTTCTAAGAAAACAGAATCTCTAAATGCATCTTCAGATAAACCAGGCGTTAAATCTGCAATTTTTGCCCTTGCCCTTACTTTGTTAATCGCATTGTAAGCTTCGGCGCTTGGCCCGCTGATGTTGTTTACTACTTCTGCATAAAGCAGCAATATATCTGCATACCTGATTACAGGATAGTTTACCCCGCTCTGTGCCTGGGTATTTAAGGGGCTTAAGGTATAATCAACAAATTTGTTGAAGTATGGTGTATAAGCATTTTTAAAAACCACATATTTACCTGTTGCCACATTGTAAACAGAATCGTAAAAAGTGGTTTCACGCCTGGTATCCAGAGGAGAAAAAAGTTCGTAAACGCTTTTGTTTGCAGGTACATCAATGGGGAAAGTTCCGGTATTAAATGAAGTAAAACTCTGACTGAGATTCTGAACAACATTTTTTGCCCCCAGGTTACTTTCAAACTGTACAGAGAAAATATGCTCGATGCCGTTCTTGGTTGCTTTTTGAAAAACATCTTTATAATTAGGAAACAGCGCATAACCGTAACCACCGTTTATGATGGTATTGAGTTCGGTAAGGGCTTTGGACCATAATTGCTGCGTAACATATACCTTTGCCAGCAGTGAGTGGGCTGCGCCTGATGTTGCTCTGCCTAAATCGGCCGTGCCGTAGGTTTTTGGTAAACTGGTGGCATCTGTTAAATCGGCAATAATCTGTTGGTAAACTGTTGTGGTTGCACTTCTTTTAACCAATAAATCTTCAATATTTACACTTTTAGGTTCGTGCAGTACCAATGGTACATCACCATATAACCTCACCAGGTTAAAGTACAGCAGGCCCCTTATAAATTTGGCTTCGCGCACCAATCTGTTTTTTAAAACGGTATCTGCTGAAACATTGGGTACATGATCAATCGCAATATTGGCCTTATTGATGCCGAAGTACAATTGTTGCCATACTTTTTGTATCCGGCTGTTAGAAGGGATATAAGTTGATACGCCTAAAGCCCGCACATCAGGGTTGGTATTGCTCGGACTAAAAATCTGGTTATCGCTTGCATTTTCTACCAATAAATTTAACTGGCGGCCATATAAAGGGAAATCGCCGTTCGGATCGCTGTTTAAAGAACTATAAACAGCGTTAACTGAAGAAATGGCATCAGATTGTGTTTTAAAAAACTGCGAACTTACAATAACCGAACTCGGGTTTTCTTCGAGTTTTTTGCAGGCCGTAACCGTAAATATTATGATTGTTAATAACCAGATTATAGGATGAGTGATTGTTTTTTTCATCTGTATATTAATTTTATAAAGTGATAGATAGGCCAGCTAAAAAGGTTCTGGTGGCCGGGTATGTTCCAAAATCGATTCCCTGTTTGGTATTGTCATTGTCGTAAAAATTTACCTCAGGGTCTAGGCCAGTGTATTTTGTGACCGTAAACAGATTTTGAACAGATACATAAAACCTTAAATTTTTAAGCTTGATTTTATTTGCCCATTCTGTTTTAAAGGTGTAACCCAATGAAACGTTTTTAAGCTTTAGGTATGAGGCATCTTCAATTAGGCGGTCGGTTACCTGTGGTACCGGCGAGTTGGTAGCACGTGCAACAGTCGCATCCTGGTGTTGTAGTGTCCAACGGTCTAACAAGGTTGCCGATGCGTTTTGGGTTAGGGTAGGGCGCTCTAAACTTTGCTGAAGCAAGTTAAATACCTTGTTACCATAAGAGCCCTGAAAAAATATTGACAGATCTATTCCCTTGTAATTAAAAGTATTATTTAAACTGCCTGTAAACTTTGGCTGTGCACTGCCCAGGTTATGTTTGTCGGCAGTAGTAACAATACCATCCCCGTTGCTATCTACATATTTTGTATCGCCAGCCTGCTGCGGTACACCTCCAAGCAACGGTGTGCCATTAGTAAGATCGGCCGTTTTTAAAAGTCCGTTCGTATTATAACCCCAAAAAGTACCAACCGGCAAGCCAACCTGTACAATTACGGGCGATACCTGTCCTGTTGGCGCAATAGGGAAGAAGCTTTTTACATTTTCTCCCAGGCTTAGCACCTTGTTTCGATTGGCACTAAAAATCAATGTACTTTTCCAGTTAAAAGCGGGTGTTTTTATATTTTCGCTATTTACAGAAAACTCAATACCATGGTTAGATACACTTCCGATATTTTTTAGTGCGCTTGCATAACCGGTATATAATGGCAATGGCACATTAAGCAATAAATCGGTTGTTTTTTTGTGATAAGCATCAAAGGCAATAGTTATCCGGTTGTTTACAAAGCCCAGGTCTAAACCTGCATTGTACTGTGTAGTGGTTTCCCATTTCAGATCGGGATTGGCAATTTGTATGGGCGATATGCCGGTAACCAGTTTCCCGCCAAGGTAATAGTTGGTTGGCGACAATGAAGAGAGCGAACTGTATGGCGGTATTTCCGAATTACCTGTTTGGCCTGCACTTAAGCGAATTTTCAGGCTGTTAACTATATTCTGGAGCGGTTTAAAAAAATCTTCATCGTTAACATTCCACGAAACACCTACAGAAGAAAAAAATCCCCATTTATTTTCTTTACCAAGTTTGGAAGAACCATCTGCCCTTTCGGATAAGGTAATATTGTAGCGATGCAAGTAAGAATAGTTAATGCGTGCAAGAACCGAGTTGAGGCTCGAACTGTGGGCAGCTGAGTTGGGCAGGTTAGCAATACCAGCATAAGATAAATTATCAAACGTGGTTAAATCGTTGGGGAACTGTTGTGCAGATGTGGTAAAAGATTTGCCATTTTCGTATTGCGTACTATAGCCCACAAGTGCATTGAGGAAGTGTTTATCCCCGAAAGTATGGTTATATGTAAGGGTATTTTCGTTTAGCCAGCTTAGTGCATTGCCAGAACCCAGGGCAGCATAGCCTTTGGTGGCGTAACCTGTAGATCCTCCTGCCGGTGAGGATGTAAAAGAAGGGGCATAATATTGTTGATTGGTGTTCAGGATATCGACTCCTGCGGTAACTTTAAGCGTTAGATCTTTTAAAATTTTATATTCGGCTGCAGTATTACCCAAGATACGGTTTAGGGTATTTTGGTTTATAGTAGCTGCTATATCCTGTAAGGGATTGGTTGGCGTTGCATTTAATGGATTGCTGATATTATAGCTACCGTCGGCATTTCTAATTGTGGCAATAGGGCTGGTAAGGATTAAGCTTGCATAGGCATTGCTAAAGTTGATGCTGTTGTATGCACTGCCTGGTAATTTGTTCTCTATAGATCTGCTCCCGAAAAAATTGGCTGTAACCTTAAACTTTTCTGAAATGTCTTTCTCGTAATTAATCCTTGCCGAATATCTTTTATATCCTGAATTTGATATTACACCATCCTGATTAAAATAATTGCCCGAAATTAAGTACCTCGATTTTTCATCCCCACCTGAAACAGAAAGCTCTTGATTAAAGATTGGTGCGTTACTTAAAGCCGAACCTTGCCAATCTGATCCTAAACCGAATGCAGCTATCTGCGCATCGTTATAAGTTTTTGGTACACCATCACTTGTATTTACATCATTTATTAACGTAGCCCATTGTGCTCCATTTAGTAAATTGAGTTTTCTTGCTACTGTTTGCGTGCCGTAATAGGCATTATAATTTACATTGTTTACACCTTTCTTTCCTTTTTTTGTGGTGATGATAATTACGCCATTGGCTCCTCTCGATCCGTAAATGGCAGTTGCTGATGCGTCTTTTAGTACTTCTACCGATTCGATATCGCTTGGATTAATGGTAGAGATTGCGTTTGAACTGGTGCCAATGGACCCAACGTTAGCATTGTCATTGTTGTTGTATACAATAAAACCATCTATAACGTAGAGTGGCGCATTACCGAATGAGATGGAATTACCGCCCCTGATCCTCACTGTTGCAGTACCGCCAGGTTGCCCGGAGTTTTGTGTTACGCCGATACCAGAAACACCGCCCTGTAGCATATTATCGAAACTTGCAGCGGGTTGTGCCAGCAGGTTTTTGGAAACGGAGCCTACCGATCCGGTAACATCGCTTTTTTTCTGGCTGCCATAGCCCATTACAACAACATCGTTCAGGCTGCTTGTTTTTTCTGCCAACAGAATGGTAATCGGGCTTCCATCAACTACAATTTCTTTGGTTTGATAACCGATAAAACTTACTATAAGGGTATAGGGGAATTTTTGTCCGGTGCGGAACGAAAAGCTTCCATCGGCTGCGCTGGTTACGGCATGTGTAGTTCCTTTTATGGCTAAAATCACATTGCCGATCGGCTGTTTCGTTATCGAATCTTTTACTGATCCTATTAAGGTTGAGTTAATGATTGGGGTACTTTCATGCTGCGCGCTTGCATTTTTGGTAAACATGGCAATTGTAAGAAATACCATCAGCCTGGCGGCTATTTTTTTTCTATGGATAGATTTTTCCATATATTTATACAGTTTTATTTAATGATTTGAATTGTTAGTAAAACTTGATAACCAGAAGTGATTGGCGTTACGCTGGTTATCGAATAATATCCGGCAGGGCTTCCCTGTCGGTTTTGTTTTTTATGATAGACACTATCTCATTTTGTAAGTGTTTAAAAAAGGCTACGCTTCTTCAGCTTGCCTTAGTCCAGTAATTATTTTATAAAATGGGGGATGATGAGCGCTGCTATATTAGCAACAACAGGAAAGGCACATTCGCATGGAAACAAATTGTAAATGGTGCATTGTAATTTAATTTATCGTTAATATAATTAACATCATTTTGACAAATATATAAAAAACTATCATAAAGACTATAAAAACTATAGAATTTATAGTTTATTGTAAATAAAGCCATTCATACCCCAAATAAAATTTAAGACTTCACCAAATAAAGATCAGTATGGAGTAATTATTCTAAGATTTTTAATCGTGGTGTGGAGGAGGATATTCTAACTTCTTTATGCTCTTTAGGAGAGCAGAGCCTGTAAAATAGCAGCCAATAAGTGATGGCCATAATCAACATACCTAAGAGCGCACTGATTATATCATTCCTTTTCATACTTGTTTAGCCACAAAAAAATGCCGATACGCCGATATCGATCCCAATAATTGTTTTTCTTCTTCTTTTTATTGATTTCTTAATTTTTTAAGAACAATTATAAGTCTGCCTTCGGAAATGAATGCTTGGTACAGTAAACAAAAAATGCCACTGATGATAGGGCATTTTTTGTTACGATAATATATTTCCGCTATGTTCGGAGGCAATCAAGTTTTATTTCTTTGATAGTACGTTGGGGTTATTGTTATTTTTGATTGATATTTTCTGTCCTAAATAATGGCGCCTGATAATCTTTAGGCAAGTAATCTGCTGGAATGGTGGTGGCATTTCCATCTCTGAGCGCTTTATAATGTGGAGACATAATTTCTACCCCAGCCTGGTTAAACTGATCCTGTATGTTTGCATGCAAAGCAGAATAGATTACGGCCTGCCGGTTTGGAGATTTAGTAAAGGCATTTAATCTATAGCTTACATAATAATCGTCGAGGCTGGCTTGAAGCACATATGGCTTCGGTTCAGCATCAACAAGCTCCGTAGCAAATGCAGCATTGGTGAGCAGTTCATGCACCTGCCTCCAGGGCACATCATAGCCAATAGTTACGGTGGTATGGATAATGAGTCCCTTTTCCTGCGCTTCGATACTAAAATTTACGGTATGGTTGTTCATTACAGTTGAGTTTGGAATAGAAACAACTTCGTTTTGGATTGTTCGTACTCTTGTAACCAGCAAAGTTTTTTCAATAATATCTCCTGTAACCTCTCCAATTTTTACGCGGTCACCAATTCTGAAGGCCCGCATATAGGTGAGTACCAAACCTGCAACAACATTTCCTAGTGCACCGGCTGATCCGAAAGTGAAAAGAACACCCATGAAAACCGAAACCCCTTTAAAAACACCGGAATCAGATCCCGGGAGATAAGGAAAAATGACAATAAGCATAAAAGCCAGAATTAACACACGGATAATCTGATAGGTAGGATTGGCCCAATCTTTATAAAAACCTGGTATAGTGAGTTTGCCCCGTTCGATCTCTGTTTTGATAAACCTAACAAAGCGGATTACATACCTGAATACCACCAGAAGAACCAATATGGTCATCAGGTCGGGAATATAGTTCCATATCGATATGCCGATCTTTTTAAGTGGGCTGAGGATATAGTTTAACAGGTTAACCGATAGATCGCGGGTAAAAGGAAAAATTCCAAAAAGCACAGGAAAGGCAAGGTAAATTACCGCCAGAATAACCCCGTAGCGGATGATTTTCAGTAATATTGCAATTATAGCCAACTGACGGCCCGCATCCAGTAGTTCATAATTTTTAATCTTTAGCCCCTCTTTAAAGCGCCCTTCAGCAGAGAAAAATTTATTTGATATCCTCCTGAAGAGCCTGTTAATAAAGTAGATGAGGCCAACTACCACTGTAATAACCAGTATTGTCAATAAAATTTCCCTCAATAGTACTTGCCAACTTGTATCGTGAACATACTTATCGAGGGCGGTCACTACCTGTTTTTTAATTGCTGCGGTATAAAGCGTCCGGTCACTTCTGGCCCATAGTGCATCCTGATCGGTTATAGAAAGCAATAGAATGTTACCATACAGCAGGTCGGTAGTTTGTTCGGCGGGGATAAGCTTAAGTGAATCGGGTGAAAAATTTGTACCATCGCCAACCCGTTCCAGTCTGTCAGCCACAGCTTTTGCCCTGTCGGCGGCACTAAAACTACCAAGTTTGGCATAAATAAAATAAAGCGTATCACCATTAAATACAACAGGTACACCCTTGATAATCTTGCGTAAAGAATCTATCTGACTTATCTGGCGGAAACGATGAATGGAATCTCTTTTTTTGAGTGATTTTAATTCAGCCAGTAAACTTTCGCGTTGTAATTTATCTGTTATCCCTAATGAACTTACACGTTGTTCAAGTTCAGCTCGCTTAAGCGAATCAGAAAGCCGTTCCGCAGAGAGCTGATTCACCTTATTGAACTCTTTTTCTAACCTTCCATTCTTTAAGCTGTCTGATTTTAAAGTCGTACTGTCCTGTCCAAAAGCATAAATAGATAAGGCAGCATTTAGGAGAAAAATAGATAATGCGAAAAATTTCTTCATGTTAGTTCATCTTAGACCAGTGTAACGAAAATAGCTAAAAATAATGAGGAAATAAGGTGAGGTTGCCGTTAATAGTCTATGTTTCATCAGCAATATCAAGGCCCGTTTAATCACCCATGTTAAAAAATAGAATGTCTCCACATATTGTAGTTGCCCATTCTATCTGAGTAAAAAACACGGTATAAGATAAGTTTAAGGTAGTTTAGATTTAACTAAATTGAACCTTTACTGGAAAAACTAAAGTAGATTGACCTCATCTCACCAGAGCATAATCTGTGATAAGATATCCCTTACTGGCGCAAATCTCAGTGGAGAGGCAGCTGGGTGGATGACTTATACATTCACTATCTTTAACTAGCTGGGATTTCTTTAGAAATTAATGTATTGATTTAGTGAAAGCGCAAGTCGAGCCTTTGCTCAGGCTGGGGCACTAAGGCATACGCTAGATGGGTTAAATTTCGTTATATCTCCATACCCCGGAAATGGTAAGCAAAGTCAGTCCAGGTTGTTTTTCACCATAACTGAAAACACAAATATATTTTGAATGACAAGATGGGCAATCTGTTCCAAAGTACAATGTTGGTAAATCATTTACTGTCAATTCTCCAAAGTGAAGTAAGTTTATGGAGGTTTCAGAGACAATTTTATTTTTTAATAATTCATTTTTAGCTAAAACCTTTTCATTATTGTACAATTGAAAAATCGGAAAGCCTGATTCATAGGGTGTTATTGTAACGATATTTTCATGGACACAGTTACAGCATTTGAATTTTACTTCTGCTGCGTTACCGATCTCTGCATTACTGAACGTGTTTTTGGCAATAGAAACCTGTTTTTCAATGAATATTTTTTTTGAAATGGAATACATCTAAATGATTTTATTGTGTAATAACTACGCCCACAGCTCCCGGGTATTTTCCACTCGGGTTTTTCTTAATTGTTACTTTAATATAGCCTTCTTGGGCCAATTTATTCCAGGTTTTTTGGTAGCCGGTCGCTGGATCGATCGGGATTTTCCACATGGTCTGCTTACCATAACCCACCTGATTAAACCAGGGAATAATATCTGCTGTTTGGCCTTTGAAAGTTAATGAATTATTTAAAACTTCGATTTCATAATAAAAATCATAAGTATTTTCCGGTTGATTCAAAGCTCTTTGCCCGAAGGTATACACGGATCCATTGATGATTGGACTGGTAAAACTTCCTCCCAAGGTCGGAGCTCCTGTTCCGCTGTAGGTTCCAATCGCACCACTGTATCTATCGTATTTTTGCCCCATCGTGATTGGCGTATCGTCTACTGTATTGAAACCTCCGTTTGCAGGTGGCCATTTTCCGTTTAAATTGTTGCTTATAAATAGGGTTTCCAGTTCGCCCCACTTTTGTTTCTTGTATAAATCGTAAACCTGATCCCTCACCGTTTGGCTTACAGTATTTGAAGGATCGTAGGTTGCAGCCAGTTGGTTCGCGTTTTTGTAGAATTCAGTGGGTGCCGTAATTGGTGGTTCATCTAAAAGACCATCCTTATCTGAGCGACAAGCCACAGAGAATAATGCAACGTTTAAAAGTAGTAAGTACTTTAATAAATTTTTCATAGCGGTTAATTTAGTTTAGCAAAGAGATGATTTTAAAAATAGATTGATAATGACAGTAAAATAAGACATGAACTGCATGGCGAATCTAATATTTTTTAATGATAAAAAATACAATTGAATAGAATATTCGCCACATATTTCCCTCCTTACTAGCGCAAGTCTCAGTAGGAGACAGCTGGGTGAATGATTTGTGCATTCACTACATTTAACTAGCTGAGATTTTTTTTAGAGGTTAATGCATTGATTTAACGAAAGCCAAGTCAGGCTTTTGCTCAGGCCGTGGGCGGGAAGACTCGTGCTAGATGAGGATGACTTGTGCATTCACTATGTTTAACTAGTTGAGATTTTTTAGAGATTAATGCATTGATTTAACGAAAGCCCAGGTCAGGCTTTTGCTTAGGCCGTGAGCGCTAAGACTTGCGCTAGATAGAATTGATATGGTTTAAGTTAATTTGGACACGAGCTACAAGCCTGCATCAGCTCGGGGAGTGGTCGTTTCCATAAACGAAAAAAGCCTGAAATCTTATGATTTCAGGCTTTAACCAGCGGAGAGTGGGGGAACTGAACCCAACCTTTAAATCTCGCTCTATATGGTTTAAAAGACTCCTCTGATAACTGACTCACCGAATCACTCACCTGAACTTTCTTAACTGCAAATACTATTTAGTAAAGATAGAAATTTTATAATAAAATAAAGATATGGCTTAATCAGTGATGTTAATAATACCTGCGGGTTCCGCTAAAAGTGGCCACTGGTTTTCATCCATCGTGGCCATCTTTTTCGGCCTATATTGGTCACTAGATTTCGCTTGAAAGCGGCCAATCGGCTCATTTTAAGCGGTTTTAAGCTTCTGAAAAGCAGGATTGGATTCATTTGTTGTTTCGTCTAGAGAAACCGAAATGGAGATGTTCTAATGGCCTTAAAATCAAAAATTATATTTCTTTTTCTGATATGTTTTTAAAATTGGGCTGATTTGCTATAAATCGTGTCCAGAAAGGCCGTTTTTCTTGCAAAACCATCTTCCGTGGAGGATTGACAGATCAAATACAGGAAAGATAGATTGGGAAATGAAGGGGAGGAATCTGGGAAGATTGGATATATTTGGCTCAGTCTTTACGATTCCATCAAGACCGGATGGTAAAAAGCGTGGTGCACATTTTGGAATGAAAACTGGTGCACACTTTTAGCGAAATCCCCAGTTTGCCTTCCAAAACGCAACGCAAGAATGGATTTACGTCGTTGAGATAACGCCTAAGAACTTACCAGGTCCGTCAACAGCTTGGAGGCTACTTTGCAGCGAAACAGAGGCTGCCTATTCACCGAAATACCCCCCCAATATACCGGCTGGTTACAAACAACACTAAATTCATCCTTTAAAAAATGAAGTTCATCAGAAAAGCAGAAGGCTTTTAAATAAAATCTTACCCGGAAGCTTTAACTTTGAAAGATGGCCAGAATAAAAAAGACCGATATAAAGCGATTTCTTATCTTTTTCATCTCCACGCTGATCTATGCTTTATGCCAGATGTTATTCAGCATCATCCTCATGAAAGAAGATTTATGGCGTAATTTCCATATCCAGTTATCGGCCCATTATGTCGTGATCTTTACCATGTGCATAGCCGACTACGGTTTGCTATTGTTCTTGAACAAACATTTGCCCTATTCCAAAAATATACTTTATCGCGTTGTGGCAGACATTGCAGGGATAACCTTAATATGCCTGGGGCTGCTATGGATGTTCAATTACCTCATATACAACGTACTGCTGATACCCGAAAAGGGACTACCTCCTTTTTCGGTAAAGTTCGCATTTGCTATGGCGGCAAATATCCCCATACTTCTGGTGTTCGAGCTGATCTATTATTTCCAGTCTGAACAGAAAGCGATAGCAAATTCCGAAATAGCGAAACGTAAGGTGCTGTTATTCCAGCACGAGACATTGAGGTCTCAGATAAATCCGCATTTCCTGTTTAACTCACTAAATGTGCTGTCTTCTCTGATCTATGTAAATCCAGACAATGCCAACAAGTTTACAAAGGCCCTCTCCAAAACCTACCGTTATGTACTTTCCCTCACCCAGCAACCGGTTGTTTCCGTTGCGGAGGAACTGGACGCCCTGGACTCGTATATCTTCCTGATGAGGATGAGGTTTGAAAACTCGTTTACCTTTACCGTGGATAAATTGGCGGATCATGAAAACAGCAGGATCATCCCCCTTACGTTGCAGCTGCTAATAGAAAATGCATTCAAGCACAATATCGCAACCGAAGCGTACGTACTGAACATAAAGATTACTATAGACAGCGAATACATCACCGTCGAGAATAACTTCCAGCCATCGATAGATGCTGAAAAGGGTGGAATCGGACTAAAATATATTGCCGAGCAATATAAGGTACATGCCCAGGAGATGCTCATTGAGCATACCCAGCAGCAGTTTATTGTAAAAATTCCCTATATACAGCCATGAGATACCTGATCGTAGAAGATGAGCGGTTCGCATACGAAGAACTAAAACGCATGATGATCAAATTGCGTCCCGATTATGTGCTGGAGAGCCATACCAAAACGGTTATTGATACCATTAGGTTCCTGAAAGTATTTACCGTTGAGCTGATCCTGATGGATATCCGTCTGGCGGACGGCAACTGTTTTGAGATATTCAACCAAGTTGAGGTCAGCACGCCCGTCATATTCACTACAGCATACGATGAACACGCCATCAAAGCGTTCAAACTGAACAGCATCGACTACCTCCTGAAGCCATTCGACGAGAAAGAGTTGGAGGGCGCATTGGCAAAATTCGAAAATATCTTCCATAGCCCCTCTTATAGGTCAGACCCCAGGAATCTTGAGCAGATACTGTCTGTAAGAACCAAAAACCGTTTTCTGATATCAAAAGGGGAAAACTACCATTACATTGAAACGACCGACATCGCCCATTTCTATAGCGAAGAGGGGGTCGTTTTCCTCCACACATTCGGCGATAATCGGCATATCATCAACTATACGCTAGATCAACTGGAGCAACAAATCGATAAACGTCTGTTTTTCCGGGTATCCCGCAATTGCATCGGCAATGTAAAAGCCGTTGAAAATGTGGCCAGGTATTTCAACAGCCGCCTGAAACTTTCCTTTCAGCCCGTATGCCCGCATGAGGTACTGGTAAGCCGTGTTCGCGTACCGGAATTCCTGAAATGGATGGATGGAATAGTAGAATAGCGTGATGGGAAAACTCCATCCCTTAAATCCTGCATCTCATTTGGTAAATTCTAAATCCTATCACGTACTGGTTTCGTAACCGCGCCCTTCATCGTTCTTTTGTTCAGAATTTAATAACAACATAAAATTTTATAACAATGAAAAAGAACGTATTAGCATTTGTTTGCGCTTTGGGAGCAATGATCTTCACTACAGAATTGTCAGCACAGGAAAAGCCCGTATCTGTAAGGTTCAAGGCCGGAGCAGGCCTGCTCAACTACCGCTTGGGAGGTGACATGAAGGGCTTCAAAAGTAAAATGGGCATAGGCGGAACGGCGGGCGCTACCGTCAAATATGAAGTTAGTTCTAACTTCGCTCTGCAATCCGGCCTCGATATCTATTACAATACCTCAAAGCTTGAAGCTAAAAACGGAGGATCATCCGCTAAAATAAAGACTTTAGGGCTGGAGATACCTCTTTATGCTATCCTTCAGGAAGAAGTCGGTGCAGGAAAGGCCTTTATCGGAGCGGGCGCTTACCTCGGCTATGGGATCGGAGCAAAAGCGGATGGCGTGAACCTGTACGAGAAGAATTCGGGAAGTCTCGCCATGAACCGTTTCGATTATGGGCTCGGAGGCATTATCGGTTACGACTTTGATACAAACTGGCAGATCAATGCGGCTTATCGCTTTGGGCTTACGGACCTCCATAAGGCCAGAGAAGGATCCATGAAAAACAATGGAGTAACTATCGGGATAGCCTATAAATTCTAAACATCAAGAGACCAAAAAAGCTAATGTACCGGAGTTCATCCTACAAAGAAAGGTTATCCGAATTTCGGTACGTTTTAGTTTGCTGATGTTTTCTACCACAAGGTTTAAAAAATATGAATATGAGAAAATTTTTTTTAGCAATCCTGACCTGTGTCATGGTCGCATGTTCTGCAAGCAAAAGCCTGATGGACATGGATAATGGTATAAAGAAAATCAGTATCGGTATGTCCAAGAAAAAAGTGATTTCGATATTGGGGAATGATTACGAAGTGATTTCTTCCAAAGAGCGAACCTCTACCTTGGGATATAAAAACCCGAACCATGGTATATACCGGCTTGTCTTTGTCGATGACAGGCTAAATGAATGGAGTAAGGATCGCCTTGGTTATTACAGGCAACATAGAAATTGATAAACCAAGCCGCAAATCGCTGCACAACTTTGGAATCGGAACGGCCCGGGATTTATTTGAACTCTTCCAGGCTACATTTCATGCCGTCTATAATGAAGTTCACAAGATGTTCCTTTTTATTCCTAGCCATAAACTATTCTTTTGTCCGAGATAAGTGAATAATCGCAAATACAAATTTATAATCACATGAAGTTACAATCATTAATCTTAATAGCGTTAGTGACATCGGTATATATGGAAGGCCGGGCACAGGAAGTATCACTCAGAACAGAGTATCTTGGAAACTCGGGCTACTATTACCTGCCTCCGGGCGAGAAGCCAAGGGAAAAAATCGGTGATGCAAAAGGCTCCGCAATGGTGTACCAAGCTGGGTTCAGTATGCCTTTATCGATGAAATTAAATGAGAACAATCGCCCGACTGCCTGGGGAATCGGTTTTGGCGGAGCATACGTTTCGTTAAAAAACCAACATTTCGCTGAGCATATGGTGTCCGAAATCATGAATCTGCAGCTGGGTGTTTACCATTTGCGCCCTTTGAATGAAAGATGGTCGGTGCGCGCAAGTTTGGGGATAGGTGTATTTACGCCCTCCACCGATTTTTCCAAAATCAGTTTCAAAAATGTACTGGCAAGCGGAAGTGCGGTTTTTATCCGCCACCTTAAGCCGAATCTTTCCATTGGAGGAGGACTGGCCATAAATAGCTCTTTGGGCTATCCCATGGTATTTCCCGCTGTTTATGTGAAGTGGAAGTCGGAAGGGAAATTCGACATCAATGTTGAGCTCGTTGAAGGACTGGATGTCTCCGCGGGATATGATTTTAATGAGCGCTTCAAACTATCGTACGCCCTTGAAATGAATGGACAGGTTGCTTTGCTCAAAAAGGAAGGTAAGGATGTCATATTTTCCCACCAGTATATCGTAACGGGATTCCGTCCCGAAGTAAAGCTTCGTACCGGGATGTCTCTGACTGGAATGGCAGGACTGAACCTGTACCGCCCTGCAGCGTACAGTGACAGGACGCTAAAAGGGGTGTTTGCAGGAGACAATGACTATCATTTTTCTGTCTCGCCATACGCATCAATTGGTCTAAAGATGAAGTTTTAAGTCATGAAGCTGAAGCAGACTATACAGACTTCGGTATACAAAGCAGCCTATGTGACTGTATATGCCCTAAGCCTGTTGCCTATGTCATTTCTGCATGCGATGGCTTCACTTACCTTTTTCGCCGCTTACTACCTTATTGGATACAGAAAGGAAGTCGTCATTCAGAATGTTGCACGTTCCTTTCCAGAGAAGAGGTATGGCGAAGTCCAGGCCATTGTAAAAAAATTCTATTCCTGCTTTACAGCCTATTTTGCCGAAATCATAAAAAGTGTATCCGATCCAGCGGAGTTCCTTGATAAGAAAATAACCTTTGAGAATCTGGAACTGGTAGACTACTATATAAATTCCGGGAGGGATGTTATTGCCTGCCTGGGGCATTGTGGAAACTGGGAAATGCTGAATTTTATGCCATACAAGATCCCGCATAAGGTATACGCGATTTACAAACCGCTCAGTTCAGCGGCGATGAACAAGCTGATGGTTAAGGTTCGATCTCGTTTTGGCATGGAGTTAATACCCGATAGCGCAGTTGTACGCCATGTACTGGCTAAGAAATCACCTCCTGCCTTGTATCTTTTTCTCGCTGACCAATGTCCAGCAACAAAGGAGGAAAAATACAGGTTTACCTTATTACATCAGGACACTTATGTTTTTTCAGGTATGGAAAAGCTGGCCCGGGCGGATCGCGCGGCAGTTGTATACCTGCACATCACCCAGGTATCGAAAGGAAGTTACAACGTGACCTGTATGCCGGTGTGTGCTGATGCGGGTGCCTTGACCGAGGGTGAAATCACCCAAAAGTACATTAACCTGTTAACTGAAAACATTCGGGAAGAACCATACGGATGGTTGTGGACACATAAACGATGGAAAAAATAAGATGATGGTTTACATGCTCTCGATGGTATTGATAGCCTTCATCATAATAGGATGCTGCATAGGCCTATATACTCTTATTAAAGTCCTTTTTGAGGATTGATTGGACAATATAACGACGAAACTTAAGATACATGTGTTGATGAAATATCTATTGATTGGAGAAAATGGCAAAAATGCGCAGGAGCTGCTTGATCGTATTGCAGCGTTCTTATGGGATAATGGAAATGTGATATATACACGTAGTCATTTTCAAACCCAGACTGGTTACCGGAATATGGTGCAGTGTCGCGAATGTTTCGTTGTTTATCACTTAGGGAGTATCCGGCAGCATCATACTTTTTTGGCAAGAACAGGCATTTTTTCAAGAGGGTTTCGAAGTTGGAAAGAGCTTCACCAGAAAAATCATACTGGTTGTCTCCATCAATGGTGTCTATTGCAATGCAATTCGCCTATCTGTACATAATTCTTCATTTTGAAGGATTATGTCAAAATGAATTAACACGTTTCTTCGCTGGTGCAGAAATTTAATCTCTTTCAAAGGTGTACGGTCCTATTGATTTTTGTCTTCTCAATTATATTTCATATCCCCTTGAATCATTCATAAAGTCACTTTTGTGCCGCTAGGCGCCGCCCTGAATTTTCAGGCAGCAAACAATTAACAGCAAGGCTATAATTTCAGCCTCGCTGTTGTTTTAAGCCATCATTTTAACGCTAAATTACCATGCGTCACAAATTCTCACAAAGATTAAAAGCCCTTTGTAAACGCTTTTAATAAACAACAAAAGTCAAGACTTGAAAAGGATCTTTTGGTCTTAACAAACGATACCGCCCAGACTTCAGTTCTGGGCGGTACCCTTATTTTAGCATCATACTCCCCAAATTCAGGGTCTACCGGCATCCAAAAAGCTGATCTTTCCATTCGATGTTTCGAAGTGCATCAACACTTCCACTTTTCCTGTTAACACTGATTCCAGCGTAGCAAATACGGTTTTACCTGCATTTTCAGCTTTATGAAGTTCTGTAAATTTGGCACTGGTTTCGCCGAAAAACAACTGGTCCGAAAATGCGATGATATCAGCCTTTTCCCCGTTGTGAATGAATATTATGTCGTCTGACATGAGTTCAACAAGTGTTTCTTTTCTGCGGCTGTTCCAGGCGATGAATGCGGCTTTTACCACATCGTCAGCTATTTGATCATAATCCATATTTATTCCATTTTAGGTAGTCCCCGTTATTTTAAAATACCTTGTAAACCTGCCCAGTTTGTCCTCCCAATACACTTTTAACATAAGCCTGGGTAACGCGGTACATGGTAACCGGGATCTGACCTGGGAAATAAGGGAAATATGCCGGTGATTCTTCCACCACACCAGGTGCAACTGCGTTTATTCTTACACCATTTTCTAATTCGATCGCAGCCCCCGTTACGAAGCCATTGATAGCCCCGTTTAGCGTGCTGAGGTTCGCTCCCAATATCACAGGGTCTTCCGCTAGTGAACCGGAAGTTAGCGTAAAGGATCCTTTAGGATCAACGTAGTGCTGACCTATCAAGACCAGATTGACTTGCCCCATCAACTTATTGTTAACGCCGGTGCGGAAGTCAGCATCCTTCATGCTGGTTAAAGGACCGAAGTGACCGTCGCCGCTAATACAAACCAGGGCATCAAACTTCCCGGCTGCCTTATAAAAATTTTCGATCGATTCAACCGACGAAATATCTACCTGCAGATCACCGCTTTTTGAGCCGGCTTTCAAAACTTCATGTTCCTTCTCCAGTGCAGCAGTAACATGTTTTCCAATTGTGCCTGTGGCACCGATAATAATGATCTTCATAACTTTTTTTCTACAATTTTAATTCATTATTATACTTTTGTCAAGTAATGGCACATTTGTCAAGTAGTGACACTTTTGTCACGTTAATTCATAATCAATATGTTAACAGAAAAAATAGTTGAAAAAAAGGTAAACACCGTTTGCGACTGCCCGATAACCGCATCGATTAGTATCGTTGGCGGCAAGTGGAAACCTATCATCATATGGATACTGATAGATGGCCCTAAACGCTTTGGTGAACTTCACAAGACCATCCCAGGCATCGCCTTAAAAGTGTTATCAAGGCATTTGAAAGAATTGGAAGCTGACGGCATCATTACACGAAAGGTTTATGCACAGGTTCCCCCCAAAGTCGAATACACGCTTACTGAAAAAGGAAGATCACTCAACGATGTCATGGAATTGCTGGCGGAATGGGGAAGAAAGAACATCTTAAGTGCCTGAAGCGAAGATTCCTTCCAACAAGCCAATATTTCTCTTGAATGCACACAATCTATCTGTTCTCTGATAGCGCCTATGTCAATCAGGGTTGTATCTTATTATATTTACGATTGATTGTCTACGGAACGTAATTCCTTTATTTTTTTTATTCCTATTTCATCTATCCACTGTTCAAAGTCTGTCAGCTTTGGCATCCAGAAAGATATAAATTTGTAATCGATGGGGTCATAACCTTCTTTGTCGATCATTTCAACCAATTTGGCAAACGTTTCACTTTGTTGATAAAGTACTTCTAACGGCACTTGTACGAATTCGATTGATTGGTTCAACTTCTCTTCCAATAGTTTTAAAACTTGTTTAGGTGTAAATAATTTACCTCCAAAATCAACCGTTTTTCCGTGGAACGCTTTATAATTCTGAAATATTATTCGCGCAAAGGTACCAATATCATTGGCAGCAACCCAAGAGATTGCCCTTTCTTCAGGTAGGAGGTTGAAAAACTTGCCTTCTGCTAATCCGAAACTGGGTAAAAGTAGATTTTCCATAAAAGAAGCAGGTCTTATTACTGCCCCTTGTAAATCACTTTTTAACAAGTATTTTTCGATCGTAAACTTAAATTTTGGTCTAAATATATGCTGCTTATCTGATCCAAGGACCGATGAATAAAGGACAAATTTAACGCCTTGTTCTTCTGCTAATTTGATTGTTCGTATGCCAATTTCTGCTTCTTTCTCATCCGATTCTTTGCTGGAAACCCATACAGGAGGGAGGACTAAATAAAGCCCGTCGACTTTTTTAAATATTTCTTTTAAATCTTCAATGCCTTCTAAATCGCCTTTTACTAAAGTTGCCCCTGCTTTTTTTAGATTGACTGCTTCTGAAGATTGAGGACTTCTGGTAAGTGCAAATACCTCAAAATCGTTTTTTAGCAATTCATATGCTGCGGCACTGCCTTGCTTTCCGGTTGCACCTGTGACTAATATTTTTTTCATTTTAACATTGTTTTAAGCAAAGTTAGTTTCCTTATGTAGTAAATTTGTGTTTACTAACCTTAAGGAAAGTATGATGGATAAAAAGATAAAACCTTGTATAGAAAATGAAAAAATCTTAAAACAAAGATTTTTAGCATTGAGAGACACCTTAGATTTATTGAGTGGAAAATGGCGTTTCTGTATTCTTTTAAACCTGCATTATTATGAAAAATTACGGTTTAAAGATTTCTTTGAGGTATCTGAAGGTATCTCCCCGAAAGTACTAAGTTCTGAGCTTACCATGTTGGAAGCTCATCAGCTTATCCAAAAAAATATTGAATATACATCCACACAAGACATAACTTACTATGTCTTAACCAAGCACGCTCAAGATATCTGGACCGTCCTGAATACGCTAATTGAATTTGGACTATCCAATCGTAAAGAAGTGATCAAATCACTACATTACGATAAAAATTAATTTGAATCAATAATTAGAATTTTTTTCCGGTTTCCACAGAGAGTTAAATCATCGAATTTGATTAGGATCCAAACTATCACATCAAGCTACAAAGCAACATCGAAATCACAAACAGCGTACAATTATATCTGTAATGTTATCAACCTCTGTCTCGTTTATGGAAGCAAAACCAAACCTGAGAGCGTTATATCTCGCATTGAAATTGTCAAATATTTGACCGTCGTTAATAAATAAACCCATTTTCGAAGCTTTGAATGATATGTTTTTTAACGGATATCCATTATTGAATATCGTCCAAAGCGCTAACCCGCCTTCAGGCTTGGCAAAAGAAACAACGTCCTTTAATTTTTCATCCAGTGAAGCGCATAAATAGTCTCTTCTATGTCCGAAAATCTTATTAACCTTTTTTAAATGCCTTGTCAGTTCTCCACCTTCTATCAGCGCCGCAAGCGAATCTTCCATGATATTATCTCCTTTTAACTCTATTATCTTTCTTAAATATATGGCCTGCTCAATGAAATCTGAGGCTGCAACCATAAACCCGATCCTGATGGAAGTAGAAAGCGATTTCGAAAAAGAACCAACATAAATCACCCTGTCGGGATGAATGCTAGCCAATGGCAAATAGGGAGATGAATCATATTGAAATCCATAGTCATAGTCATCTTCAATAATAGAAAAATCGTATTGTTCAGCTATACTCAATATCGAAGAACGTCGTTCCGGGCTTAAGGTAACAGTAGTGGGGTAATGATGGTGTGGTATGAGATATAAAGCGCTGATGGTATACTTCTCACAGGCATCTCTGATAAGTTCATCATCTAGTCCGTCACGATCTGCCGGTATGCGGATAATATTTGCGCCAAGGTATTCAAACACATAATTAGCTACATGGTATCCGGGTTCACCTACAATGATGTAGCTCCCGCGTTGAAGCAGTAAGCTGGCAGCTATGTAAATGCTCATTTGAGCACCATGTGTAATAAGTATATTTGGTAAATCCGCCTGTATGCCTCTTGTTTGCGCAAGATAGCTTGTCATTGTTTCCCTTAGTTTTAATGAGCCGGGAGCTAACGTAATTGCCGGCTTTTTACTAACATGCTGCTGTTTTAAACGCCGCAGGTACTCTCTGTTTAGCAGGTGCATCGGTGCCAGCCTGGAATCCGGATGACCGTCATCAATGATGAGGCTTGGATTAAGCGCAAAGGAATGTGGATGAAATTCTTTGGTCGTTTCGAGTTTAAGAAACGTACTTTTCATTTTGCTACCGGATACATATCCATTTGCAGGGACTCCCCATCGTTTTATACCGCCCTTGGGCAATTCCCTTGCTATGTAATGTCCATGTTTAGCCACAGCAACCAACCATCCCTGCGCAATCAGCTCGCTATAAGCAGCAATAACCGTTTTACGGTGAATCTTTGCCATGCCAGCCATAGACCTTGTTCCTGGCATCTGGTCTCCTTTTTGAATTACGCCGTCTTTAATAAGCCTTATTACCCCATCAACAACCTGCATGTAAGCCGGACGGGATAACATTTTATCGATTACAATCAGCGTTTCAAACGGAAGCATGTGGACTACTGTGTTTTTGGTTTCTGGACGCCAAAGATAGTCCATTAAACCTATAGTTTTGGATTAATAAATCAGTTGTTTAAACAGGCATATGGATAATAATAATATTTCGAAAAATTTTAAGCATTATTTAGCTGCGATAGTAGCTTTTTCAATTTGGGGATTTTTTAGCCTGGTGTTAAAGCCTTTACATGCTTATGCGCCTTTAGATATCCTCTTTTATCGCGTTTTTAGCTGCGCTGTAGTTATGTCAATGATTTCACTGCTTTTTAAAAGGAAAAGTCTCTTAGCTAATTTGCGGCTGCTTAAATCTTTGCCGAAAAAGAACCGATTGACAATTATTGGCCTAAATGTTACCGGCAGCGTCTTTTTGACTGTCAATTGGTTTTCTTTCATTTATGTGATGAACCATGTCAGTGTACGCGCTACCTCTGTAGCCTATTTAGTTTGCCCCATTTTAACAACATTACTGGCCTTTTTCCTTTTGTCGGAGCGATTGAACCGATTACAATGGTTCTCTGTAGTGCTAAGCGGTTCCGGATGCTTATTGCTTTCATATACCAGCATAAGCGATATGTTTTTTAGTACAATAGTTGGCCTTAGCTATGCTGTTTATATTATCAGTCAAAACAAAAATTCCGGATTAGATAAATTTCTGGTACTTAATTTTCACATACTTTTATCGGCTGTTTTATTAGGATTTTTTTACCCCGCATTCTCCGGCCCGATTCCCTCAGATTTTAAATTTTACTTTTATGTAGAGATCATTGCGGTCATCTATACAATCGTCCCCTTGTTTTTAAATCTATACGCCCTTAGCCGGATCAGTTCTTCAAAAGTGGCAATGATATTGAACATCAATCCAATAATCGCGTTTATTTTAGCGGGAGTGGTCTATCACGAACCATTAGGTCTTCTGCAGGTATTTGCATACGCATTGGTGTTTGCGGCCGCAATCATTTTTAACATCAGTAAAACTTCCAGGTCTAAAACTTGATTAGGGTAATAATAGACTTCAGAAATATACGGAGAACTAACCAATGCGTATGCAAACGTTGCCATACTGCTCCATGTTTCTGCTCGGCTTATACCGTTCGAACGCTGTTATGAGTGCTATCTGGCAGCCCTTACGAAGAATTGATGATATGAAATTCGCTTTATTACTTAGCTGCTAAGGGGTACTGGCGACTACAGAGATTTCAATGTTTGCATGTCGAACAAGGTCCTTTACAATCACACAGGTTCGTGCGGGAAAAGGATCGCTGAACTGCTGCAAATAGACCTCATTGAAAACATCAAATTGTTTAGGCTTTTTTAAGTACACGGTTACCTTAACAACATTTTTAAGCGACAGGCCATTTTCGTGCAGAATTCGCTCTACATTTCCCAATGCATTCCGAACTTCATCCCTGAAAGAGTCTTTACCTTGGACAAGAGAATTCAGGCCCAGTTGACCTGAAACAAACAGGAGTCCACCCGCTTGCACCGCATCACGGAAAGGCTTTTTTGCTTTTGCGGGTTGTTGAGCAAAAGTCTGCGAGCAAAAGAGGATCAGGGTTAGTAATAATAAGGGCTTTTTAACTTTTTTCATTGTTGTTTGCTTAAAATCCATGTTTACTGATTAGAGCTATAAGAGAAGCCATTGCTGCAGCACCTAATTCAACCTCTCTTATATTTATTTTATCGTAAGTGTCAAGTGCGCTGTGGTGAATATCGAACAACCGCTGGTCATCGCAGTCCAGACTGATCAATGCTTCGGCTTGGTCTTTCATTGGTGCCAGGTCGACTCCTCTATGACCTGAATATAATTCTGCTACTTTATAAGGAATGAACAAGGGATTCCATGCCTTCATCTTTTCCTTCACTTCCTGGCTGCCTTCTACCCTGAAGCCCCTGGGCGTAAACCCTCCGGCATCCGACTCCATGACAGCAATGTGTGTTTCTGCGGCCGACTTAGCCTCCTGAGCATACTTAAGTGCACCATGGGCCCCTGACTCCTCGTTCATATACAAGATTGCACGGATCGATCTTTCCGGTTTTTGATCACGGTTTTTAATTAAGCGAAGAACTTCCAGTGTTTGTACAAAGCCCGTTCCGTCATCGCTTGCACCCTCACTCAAATCCCAGGTGTCGATATGGCCGCCCACTGTGATAAATTCATTGGGATACACAGATCCTTTGATTTCTCCGATTACGTTGTAACTTTTAACATCGGGCAACTGTATGCAGTTCATTTCTAAGGAATAAATAAGATCAGGATTTCGTTTAAGCTCATGACTCAACACATCAGCACTCTTTGTGCTCAGCGCTGCAGCAGGGATTTTTTTCACAGCAGAATCATAACTCATGGCTCCCGTATGTGGAACTTCGTCTATCGCTAAGGTCATTGACCTCACCAAGGCCCCCGCCGCGCCGCGCTTTCCTGCTTCGATGGCCCCTCTTGCGCGCTGGTCTACAACAGCAAGGTACGCCTTGAATGTCTCGATCTCTTTAGGATCCATAGCCCTGTTGAAGAAAACAAATTTTCCCTGAACATCTTTATTTTCCAGAGCAGCTAATTCGCCCCAGCTATTTACTTCTATTACCTGAGCGCTTAACACTCCTCCGGTACCAATAGATCCTCCCAGGGCACATACGGACATTGGGATTTTCTTTCCTGATCTAGAGATAAAAAAAGATTTCTCCTTCTTGCCCCTGATCCAATGTGGCACGGTGACCTCCTGGAGATAAACACGGTCCGGAGCGATCTCCTCCATCTTCTTCTTCCCCCATTCCACTGCCTTTTGCGCATTTGCAGATCCGGAGATTCTTGATCCGATTTTTGAGGTTAGATGATAAAGATTTGGGCCGATCTTTCCAGCGGTGAGGGCATTATCATAAATTTTCCTGATCATCAGAGAATCCGAACTTAAATCTTTTTGCGCAGAGAGTCTGCCGATAGCTCCAAAATAAATTAAGGATAGTATCAGCGCAAATTTCAAGCTTCGCCAGGGTTGATGTGTGTTGATTTGCATTATCATGAGCTGTCTATTTGAAGATGAAAACAATTATTGGCCTACACCGGTACTGGTATAATTCACAGGAAACCAGGAATAGCCTTTTCCAGCCTTACGGATATGTCCTATCCCGGGAAACGAAAGATGATCTGCGGCAATCCAGTATTTTCCATTTGCAGCTTCAGAAAAGGCTTGCTTTCGAGCCCTGGCAGCGGCTTTGGGATCAACGTCATAGACAATCGTAACATCGGGATCTGAAAACTGGACTGCCGCAGAGTGCAGGATATCTCCCCAGAACATAATCTTTTCACCCTTACTACTTACCTGGTAGAAGCTATGTCCGGGCGTATGTCCGGGACTTGCTACCGGAAGTACTCCTGGAAAGATCTCGTTGCCGTAGGTAAAAGTCTTCACTTTACCCGCCTTAACGTAGGGCATCATCTTCAGTATTGCCTGTTCGAAGTAAGGCTTCATTTCCTTAGAAGCTTTGGTATAATTCTCTGGGGTGAGCCAGAAATCATATTCCTGTTTGCTCACATATACTGTCGCATTAGGAAATACTCTGCGATCCCCATCCATCAATCCACCGGTATGATCGGTATGGATGTGTGTAATTAAAACTGCATCAACATCCTCAGTTTTATAACCTGCTCTTGCTAAACTGGCTGGAAGGTGACCTAACGAAGGGCCGTATAATTCCGAAGTTCCCGCATCTACCAAAATCAGCTTGCCGGCCAACTCAAAGAGATAAGCGTTTACAGACGCTTCAACAATAGGTTCCTGAAAATTAAGACCTGTTAGCTTTTCTACCTGTCCTGGTTTGATGTTGGTAAGTAACCTGGGCAGATCCTGGGGAATCGTTCCATCAGATAATGCAATGATATCGATATCGCCAATTTCCATGTGGTAATAGCCAGGCTGTTTCAACAATTTTGGTGTACCCTGGGCAAAGGATGTAATAAACGAACCTGATAACAAGGCAATCGTTAATAGTTTTTGAAATAATAGTTTTTTAGAATCGTGGTGCATTTTTTTTTATTTTTTGTTATAGCAAAGTTATTGCTGTATGATCGGGGCTACAAGTACGCACTTCATTATTGCATAGGGTGAATTTTATCCCTATACACCTTTATGTGCGTTTTTATTATCTTTGATCTTATTGATAATACAGAGACATGTACGAGCGAAAAATCCCAAAGAACCTGGACTGCGGAATGGGTATGACTATGGAAATTATTGGGGGAAAATGGAAACCCTGTCTAATCCTTAACATACACAATGGCGCCAAAAGGCCGAGTGAGCTTCAGCGGCTCAATCCACTCGCAAGTCGGAGGGTTCTTACTGTACAATTGAAAGAATTAGAAGAACACGGTATAATCAACCGAGTAGTGTACCCGGTTCTGCCACCAAAAGTGGAATACTTCCTTACAGATCTTGGTAAGTCACTGCTTCCAATGATATTATTAATGGATGAGTGGGGTGCACAATATATGTCAAAGCCGGAGGAGTTGCCTAAGCTCAAAAAAGTTATTTAGACCTGATTATTTGCGCCAGTGAACGCCGCGTTTGTTTTTCCTTGTAAGCGACAGCTAAAACATCGGCATTCTTGATATCATTCTTTAAAAACAGGTAGCAATATTTCGTCTACAAGTGTTTCAAGACGTTTACTGTCAATGCCCTGCATCCGCACTAAATTTTCAATACGGATCAAATCAAAAGGCAGCATTAATGTGACTCCGCTGGTGACCTTAATATTTTCACCTCTTGATTTAGCATTTTCTAAAATCGTTTTCATTGCTTCGACAAATTTATTAACAGCTTTAGTATGGACTTGTGGTTCTCTGGTATTGTCTTTGTCCTGCAGTCTGATATAATAATAGTTAATTATAACTTCCGAACCGACTTCATCATAAACACTTTGGCAAATGGTAAGCAACTGGTTTAAATCTCCACGCAAACTTCCTGTATCTTCCAGCTTGTAAAGGAACTCCCCGTCAAAAAGTTTTTTGGCCTTGTAAGTATAAATATCCTGTAACAAATCAAATGTTGTGGGCCACCGCCGGTATAAAACGCTCCGGCTAGTTTTTGCAGCTTCCGCTATTTGTCCAAAAGTCAGATTGGTATGCTTAACCTCATTCATCAGTTTGAAAGTAGCATCAAACAAGCTTTCCATCAGCTCATCCCCGCGCCTTCTATTGCTTTTTTGTTCATCCATAATATAAATTTCAAACAAATTTAAAAATAAATTAGATACAATTTGCATCTAATTAAAAAAACAATACATTTGTAATAAGATACAAAATGTATCTTATTAAATTATAATTATGCGAGAACCTGGTAATAAAAAGGGAAACACCTCAGATCCCCTCCGTGATTTTTTTAACAATCATCATGATAAGCTGGTATGTACAGCCAATAAACACGGAGTGCCTAATGTTTCAATTATGGGCACGCCGAGAATTATGGAAAGTGGAGATATCGTATTCCATATTAGTGATCCTATTTCGGAGACGATGGATAACATGAGGGAAAATAAGGAAGTCGTGTTTATGGCCTACGTACCTGGCGAAAGGGCAAGGGATTATCACGGTGTAAGAATCCACACAGAAGTTACCGAGATCATTAGCTCAGGAGAAAAGTTCGAGCTTATCAAAGAAAAAATCGGCGAACGGCTTGGTAAGGATAAAGCCGACGAGCTACTCGCCTCAATCACCTGTCGTGTAAAGAAAGTTCGACCTGTGGTTGATAGGGGTCAACGATGGAACGAACCACCTATGTAATTTTTAAGCAGATGATGATGAAAGCAACCATTTAGACTGATCCTGCAATACAACAACGCGCGGTATGTAGCAGATGCTGTTAAGGCTTTTGAGATTTTTAATCAAAGTGATATCCAAGACATAGCGACATGCTTGCGTATGATTTACATCAGTCTTTTCTTAAAATGTCTTGGGAGAGGCATAATCCTTACTTAACAACCTAACAGATTAACAATGCTAAAAAATTTGATTAATTATTTGCTAGTGACAACGCTGTTATGTATAAGCAGCAATAGCATAGCACAACAAAAACATACCGTAAGCGGCACCATAAAAGACCGCAAAAACGGTGAATTGATGATTGGTGTGACGGTTAGAATCGAGGGAAACCTTTCGGTTGGAACAGCCAGCAATGAATATGGGTTTTATTCCCTGTCTTTACCCAAGGGGAACTACACTTTGATTATCAGCTATATCGGCTATGATGAACAGCGTCGGCAAGTTCAATTGGAAAAGAACGCCAGGATAGAGTGGCTACTCGAACAGGCCACGGAAGGCAAAAATAATTTACAGGAAGTTGTGGTTTCAAGCGCAAAAAAGGATAGAAATCTTTCGAACGCTCAAATGGGCATGGAAACGCTTGACATTAAGCAGATAGAAAAACTTCCTGTGCTGTTCGGTGAAAAAGATGTCATGAAGACCCTTCAACTTTTACCGGGCATCAAAAGCAGCGGGGAAGGAAATAGTGGGTTTAGTGTGAGGGGAGGTGCCACTGATCAAAATCTGATTCTGCTTGACGAAGCTCCAGTTTATAATGCATCGCACCTGCTCGGTTTCTTCAGTACCTTCAATAGCGATGCGCTGAAAGATGCGAGTATAATCAAAGGGAATAGCCCGGCCCAATACGGTGGACGACTTTCCTCAGTGATGGATATTAAAATGAAGGATGGCAATAACCAGGATTATAATGTGACCGGCGGCATCGGTTTGATCAGTGGCAGGCTAAGTGTGGAAGGGCCAATCCAAAAAGATAAATCATCCTTTATAGTCTCCGGAAGAAGGACTTACGCAGATCTGCTCTTGAGGAGTTCTGAAGACTTTAAAGATAGTAAGCTTTATTTCTATGACCTGAACGTTAAAGCTAATTATGAAATAAATCAAAACAACCGTATTTATCTTTCAGGATATTTCGGCCGTGATGTTCTTGGATTTGGCGATACTTTCGGAACCAACTGGGGAAACACTACTGCGACCTTCAGGTGGAATAGCGTAATTAATAGCCAGTTGTTCGCAAACACTTCAATAATTTACAGCAATTACGATTACAAGCTGAACTTTAGGAGCAGCGGGAATGATTTCGGCCTTAATTCGCAGATTAAGGACTGGAATTTGAAAGAAGACTTCTCCTGGTTTGCAAGCACCAAACACACCGTGCGTTTTGGCCTCCAATCCATTTATCACACCATTGCACCAAGCAGGGTTTCGGGCACAAGCGTGAGCAGTTATCCTAAAAGCACACGGTATTCCTGGGAAAATGCGCTTTATATAAATGATGAATATAAAGCCACCGATAGGTTAACCATTAATTACGGCCTTCGACTTGCTGCGTTTACGGTCATGGGAGGAGATACATATAATATCTATAACAATGGCGTGCTCACTGACAGCCTGACCCTCGCTAAGGGCAAATTAGGAAAAACATATGTGAACCCTGAACCGCGAATTACGGCAAATTACCGGATCGATGATGTCAGCAGCGTAAAAGCGGGCTATTCCCGCAATACACAGAATCTTCATCTTTTAAGCAACAGTAGCGGCGGCAGACCTACCGATCAGTGGATCGGTAGCAGTTATACCGTAAAGCCAGAAATTGCCGACCAGGTTAGTATTGGCTACGGCAGAAATTTCCATGAGAACAGTTATGAAGTGAACGTTGAAGGGTATTATAAGCAAATGAAAAACCAGATCGATTACAGAAATGGTGCTGATATTACCTTCGATGCTGCTAAGGATATAGAAAGCGAACTGCTCTTTGGTAAAGGCCGGGCCTATGGATTTGAACTGATCGCTAAAAAGAAGAGTGGAGACCTCACCGGGTGGATTTCTTATACCTTATCAAAAACCGAGCGCAAAATAGACGGCATCAACAATAATAACTGGTACAATGCAAGCCTTGACAAAACCCATGATTTGTCTGTTGTTGCAAGCTATCAACTGACTCCCCGGTGGTCATTATCCGGGTTGTTTCAATACAGTACCGGAAACGCTGTGACATTTCCGACGGGAAAATATGAGTTGAACGATCAGACGGTATTCCAGTATAGTGAACGCAATGCAGACCGCATGCCAGCATATCATCGCCTGGATTTGAGTGCCACTTACGAATCTAAAAAGAAAAAACGCTTCCAAAGCTCCTGGACATTCGGCCTGTACAATGTCTATGGCCGTCAGAACGCCTATACCTTTTCTTTTGAAGACAATCCAAACAATCCCGGCACCACTCGCGTGATGCAAACCTCACTTTTCCGTTGGGTTCCCAACATTACCTATAATTTCAAATTCTAACTATGAAAAAGCTATTTTATTTGACTTGTTTAATTATGCTGTTCACCAGTTGTGAAAAGGAAGTCACTCTCGACCTTGCTAACAAAAGTGGTACGTTAGTAATCGAAGGAAACATTACCGATCAACCAGGACCCTACTATGTGGACATTACCAGATCTGTTCCGTTTACAAATACTAATCAATACCCTCCTGTTACAGATGCTTTCATTACCATCACCGATATGCAGGGACAAACTGATACTTTGCAGCACATAGGTGAAGGGCGTTATCAGACCGGTAATCTGCATTCTGTTCCGGGCCACACTTATAATCTGCTTGTGAAGACAGCAGATATCAGTTTTACAGCACAGAGTAAAATGCCCGCAGCGGTTGATTTGGAGAGTCTGCAGCAGGACCCGGTTCAAATGGGTAGCGATACCTCCTATAATGTTCTGCCAATTTTTACCGACCCCGCTCCTTTAGGCAATCGGTATTTTTTTATCCTGACCGTCAACGGGCACACAAAAAAAGTCTTGCAGACCATTTCCGACAACGTCAATAACGGATTGGTTAACCAAAGAAGCATAATTACTTCAAGGGAAGAGGATGATGAAATCAAGGTTGGAGATCGCGTTAATGTGGAAATGCAGTGTGTTGATGAGCGGATGTACAACTATTATACTGCCCTGATTCAAATCACAGCTGATCGTGGTCCAGGTGGCAGCGTTACTCCAGCTAATCCACCTAGTAATATTAGCTCTGGAGCGCTAGGATATTTTTCTGCGCACACGACCAGATCGAGCAGCATCGAAATACGATAGTTTTATAAAATGATACCACTGTCAGATAAGTAACTTTTTCAATTACTGGACGCACAAGCCCAGTAATAGTTTAACAAAACATGGACGCAGCGACGTCAATAAAGCAACATAGGTGAAATTAACCTTATTTCGATACTAACATCAGCTCAGGTATATCCATCATCTATTAGAAAAAATAACTTATAATTTAATATTAATATAAAAATATGAAAAGGGAAATCAACTTCATGCTGCTGTTGGGCGTTTTAGGATTGGCTAATATCGGCTTTAACATCTTCACGAACTGGAACATAAAACAAGATAATCATTCCATTGAAATAATAGGCACTGAAATCCAGGAAGCTTTTTCCTGCTTAAAAGCTAAGCTAAATTTCGATCCGGCACATCCTGAGCAAGGTAACTTATCTGCACCTATTGATGCGCGTAGCTTAAGTACGGATTTTTTTCCAAAAACCAGGCACGCCCTTTCAAAGGAAGCGTTGGATGTCGAAAAATATCCTACGATCGTTTTCCGATCGGATGCCATTACCAAAAACGGTGATCTGCACGAAGCTAGTGGTAAACTGACTGTAAACGATGTAACTAAAAGAATCATCATATCCTTCGCTTTCAATGGAACCGATATATCCCGCGCCTTTAAAGGGAGTTTTAAGATCCGTCCCAAAGAATATCATCTGACATGTAAAAAAACGCCTGAAAAAATCCCGCTAGAACTCTTAATACTCGAACCCGTACTGAATCCCCACATGTTTTCGAATGATCTGGCTGAATTAGCAACGATGAATGGTTTTTTAGATAACACTGATCGTGGACGGCATTTAAGCGAAATACAAAGGAAGTTGTACAGATCAAGAGATTACTGATTTAAAATAGGCATTAATAACAAAAAATAAATCCTAAAAAAATGAAACTAGACAGAAAATATGTAACACCATTCATCTCTTTGCTATTTATAGTCTTGGCTATTACAGGGATTTTTATGCTATTTCATCTGTTTGATGGATATACTGAAGTTGCACATGAATTAATTGGAATTGGATTCGTACTTGCCGCAATCTTACACATTATACTAAATTGGAATGGCTTAAAAGTTCATTTTATGAAACAAGTATTTATGCCAGCAGCTATAGCTATAACAGTGCTAACCTTAACTTTTGTTTATTTAGAACGAAAGCAACTTCCATTAGATATTGTTATTGTCGACAAAATATTTAAAGCTCCTTTAAAAGAATCATGCAAAATTCTGAACATAGACTATTCAATAGCAATCAAAAAGTTAAAAAAAAAGGGGTATATAATAAGCAACATAAAAACACTTGAGGATGTTTGGAAAAAAAATGATACAGATCCACAGGAAGTTATCGAATTATTAATGGATTGAGCTTTTAGAATCAACAATGGACGGAAAATTAGCTGAGAGAATGGGTTGATTTGCAAATTAGACAGAGACGGATAAGCACCTATTGGGGATGCTCTCGGGGCATTAAACGTCAATTAGGCGGAAGCGGCTGATAAGTTAGGAGATAAAGGCGTTTCAGTTGAGAAAGCTCACACCCTCGAAGACTTATTGATATCAATACCAATGCAAAAATCATTAACCTACGTCTGGAATGGTCGAATTTTTTTTAATAAAATTAATCACTAACACAGTTTGTTATGAAATACCTTATCGTCGAAAACACGGAACAGCAACATAATGCAGTTTTGTATGACATAGTTGACTTTCTCTGGGACAATGGTAATGAGGTGCATATCAGCAGTAATTACGGCGAAGCTGAGTTTCAACAAATCATACAAAGTTGCGATTGCATCGTTTTACTGCAATGTCAGGAGACATGCTTCGATAAAGCACGAGAAGCATTTCAAAAAAACCTTGCTTCAGAAAAATCCATTCTGAAAAAAACTTTTCTATTTTTTTCAGAAAATGGAATTTATACTAATATGATACCCTTTCCCTATAAGATTTTTGACATTAAACAATTAAATAAAAATGAATTATTCGGATTTTTTTTCTGGTTCAAAAAATTAAATAGTTAAGTGGGGTTTCCGCTAAAAGTGGCCACTGGTTTTCATCCATCGTGGCCATCTTTTTCGGCCTATATTGGTCACTAGATTTCGCTTGAAAGTGGCTAATCGGCTCATTTTAAGTGGTTTTAAGCTTCTAATATTAGTGATTATTAACGGTGAATGCGATGCAAACAAAAAGCCTCTACAGTAGCAAAACTCGTATATGTAATTTTTTTAATTTAAATTTATCTAAAGCCTTAGAAATTTACTTTATTAAACATACCTATGAAAGCTGACTTTTTTAAAGCACGTAAACTGTTTGATTTTTTTCCTCATCCTTACGACATCGGCAATCTTTTCGGTCCCTGGAGGCGAAACGCCGATAGCCACTTCCTGTTAAAACTCTATAAATTGGACGCGGAAGAATATCCGGACTATTATGTACATCACCTCAGCCATACATTAGAAAATAACATTGCCCCAGAAAAGGAATTTTACAGACAGTTGTGGGATCTCTTAGAAAATAGAATCGGCCATTTTAAGAACAAGAATCCTCATAGCAGTAACCATGACCGAGATCTGGATAGAATTGAAAAATTAAAACAATTTCAAAAGTTTCTTCTGGGAATCGATAGATGGAATGCTAGACCGGCACCACTTGTAATTGAAGAAAAAGACAAGGTCATCCAGCAATATATTAATGAGATTGAGAAATTAAAGCAACAGATAATTATATTGACGCAATACGAAGTGAAGCAAAAAATTAGTATTGAAGATGAGCATCTGCCAACTTTGATGGATCTTTTTCAGCAGATGCGCAATCTAAGGCTGCCATCTGGTAGGCTTCTGCTTAGGTGCGACCACAAGATAACCTACGCAAAAATGATTGCCAAATACTTTAGCCACGGCGAAAAGCATATTCCGGTAGAAACTGCCAGAAACTATTTCGTCGAAAAAGAGGGAGACATCCCATCGAAAGGAACTGTCATTTACCCAGATCGACAGCTATTTAAGATAATCGATGTAAAATAAGGAGCCCTATCTCCTGTATATATATTAAACATGACCAGAGCAGTGCGCTGGTCATTGTATTGCCTTTTCGCCTTCTGATCTTTGCTAAAGATTAATTAAATAGGGAGGCAATTTATGCAGTTAGAAATCTTAACGGAAGCAGATCTTCAGAAGTTCAAAACAGAGCTTTTCGATGAACTCAAAAAAATGAATGTTGGTGGTTCAGCTATTTTCGATCAGAGGAAGTGGTTGCGTAGTGCCGAGGTCCGGCAGTTATTGAACATCTGTGCAGGGACGCTACAGAACCTGCGTATAAATGGAACCCTGCCGTTCAAAAAGGTTGGAAGCATTTTCTATTATGCTTATGCTGACATCTCAAAACTGATGGAAAAAGAGGGAGGCATATGATCGATACTGCAAAGATTCAACGCGATTTTCTAAAATTATCGGGAACCAAAGAAAATATTCTGCCAAGCCACATCAGTCTTTTTACAGCCTTGGTAAGCTGCTGTCAGATCCAAGGTCAGAAAATTCCTTTCAGGGTGACCCGCAAGGAACTGATGAGGTTATCTGCAATCCGTTCATATAATACCTATCACAAGTGTATCAGAGAGTTGGTTGATCATGGCTGGATCGATTACAAGCCAAGCTACAATACGGTGATTGCAAGTCAGGTGAGTTTTAATCCATATCCTCCAATATAGTTAACAATTTAGTTAAAATAGCCGTACAGCCATCATGATACAGTTGGATAGGATATTTTTCCTTTTTTGTGTTCTCGATCTTATTTTTCTATGAGGCAATAGAAAGGTTATACGTTATGCAGAAAGGTCCTTTTTCATTTCCAGAAAAAGGAGCGAGCGGAGGTTGGGCAGAGCCCTACCTTTCTCGCCCCAAGCTATTGCTATTGGGGTTTGAAGCACCCTCCAGGGGTGCTTTGATCTCACTAAGACGCAATTGGGCAGGTTTTCGGCACCCCTTCAGGGGTGCAATATAGTTGGATATATAGCGATCTGGCAATCAGGATATCTATTTACATAGCTATTTATATATTAAGATATATACCATTAATATTCTTTTAAAAACAAAAAATGGATGAAGAATGAAGTATTAAAATCGATTAAATATTCAGAGGCTGAAGGTATTAAGTTAGATAAGATAGCCTTAAAGCTAGGGAGATCAAAGCGGCTGGTTTTTCTTCAGATGACAGAATATTTCTACAGAACGAAAAAAGATCCGCTGGACATCAATGATGATCTGCTAAAAACTACTATGGCCCGTAACCATAAAGACTATATCGGGTTTATCAAAACCCAGGAAAATGACCTGCTTATTCCGACCAGGAGGGAGGTTGCGCAGTTGTCTGAAGCACAAAAAAGGTTGATCACAGGCTTTAACGGACTTTTAAAACAAAACGAAATGGTGCCGGTATTGATGGAAAAGCAGAACCAGTTTTTATATCAACTTGAGCTACACTACAAATCAATCTCTGTACGGATCCAGGATAAGCAAAGCCTCAAACAGCTCTTTCTGAATATCTTTGATGGATACGCTATTGCCAGGGACAATCTTCCTGCCATTGGATCAAAGAAAGATAAGGTGCAGTTGCTGGCTGCTACAAGGAACCAGATAATGTTATTGTAATGTATATCAATATAACTGACAGCAAAACTGCGGACAACAAGGGCAGTAGTGGGCAATTGGTGAACTATCTCGAAAAGGAAAACAGGTTAAATCCTGCTCGGGAACCAGAAAAATGGTTCAACCATTTAGGTCGGTACTATGAGCCGTATGACGTTCGGACCACCATTGATGGCAATATTGCGAAACTCGGAAAAGATGATGCTAAGTTTTTCCTGATCAATATCAGTCCCAGCCAAAAAGAACTCAAACACTTGAAGGAAAGCTACGGTGAGCAACAAATGCCCTTGAGGCTGAAAGAATATGCTGTCAAGATTATGGATGAATATGCCAGAAACTTTAACAGGGCGGGGGTTAACAGCAGCAGCGATCTGGTCTGGTTCGCAAAGGTGGAAAACCATAGATATTACACCCATAATGACAGGGAGGTGAAGGATGGACTGAAAAAGCGTGGAGAATTGAAGCAGGGAGACCAGCGGCACATCCAGGTGATCGTAAGCAGAAAGGATCTTACCAATAAAGTCAAATTAAGTCCCATGAACAGTTCCAGGGGTAAGAATATCGAGCATTCAAAAAAAATGGGGCAGTTTGATCGCCTCGCTTTCAAGCAGTGCGGAGAAACTCTTTTTGACCGGCAGTTTAACTTCAACCGCGAATTAAGGGATACTTTGCGCCTATTCGAACATCAAAAGTAACGGCACAATAGAGCAAAGGAAGCAGTTGGATACTCTGGATGAGGGGATTAAACCTGGTCAATTACAAAATGGGTTTATTTTAGAACTCGCACAGGATATTTCCAAGGGACTGTTTCAAAGAAGTACAGATATGCTTGAAAAAATAAGCTCAACAGTTGGAAGTTTTTTGGACATCATGCTGGAACCTACATATGGACCTACGTTCACTGCTAATACCCAGGAGCCGAAACGCAAGAAGAAAAAAAGAGGACACAGCCAAGGGCAGTCCATCAGATAAGATTTTGATATTAAAACCTTAAGATATGTTATCAGAAAAAGAACAGATCGCCAGCCTTTACCAAAGGCAGCGAACATTAGAGGAGAAACTGAAGATACTTGAAGCCAGGGGCCTGGAGTATCCCATGTTAAAGGTACCAGACTATACATCTGATCTGCGTGAAGTGAAGAAAAGTGTAGATAGGTTTCTTAACAGCAGTCATCAAAAGAACATGGACGAAACTTTCCGTATGATCAAAGATCTCGTTTCAAGGATACCCTACACGATCCATGTGCAGAACCATCACCACTTTGCGAAACTGACCAAGCGTGTCATTATTGCGTTCACGGTTCTGGTGATCTGCTTAGTATTTACTGCCTGGCTCGCATACTATTTCTATAAACATTCAAACGTGTAACTTAAACTTGATAGCAAATGAAAAAATCAGTAGATTTGAGAGAACATGATTATCAGCCCCTGGCACTTAGCATCTATGTAGATGCGGTAGAAATACCACAGGGTGTCGTTGTTCTTCTGAGCGACTGGCCAAAACTGAAATCTGCAGTAGACCCTAAAAGTCCTTTTTATAAACTTATGGACAAACTAACGTTTATCCCATTTCATGAGCGGTCCTTAACGGAAAAATCAGAATTTCTGGAGAGTAAATTGCGTGAGGTAGAAAAGGAGAACCTTGTAAGGGGATCGTTTAGGACTTATCAGAATGAGCTTTGCACAGCCCCTAATCTCTTCATAAATGAGTATGCCGATAGAACGGAACTGGTAAGTGTCGATGCCCGGTCTGGAAAAATTAGCCTTATAAAAAAATTAAGTTAAATGAAGCCTTTACAGCTTTATGTTTTGAGCGGCCCCAATGGAGCCGGCAAATCGACCCTATCTGGTACATTTGTTCCACCTGGAACAGATATATTTGATGGGGATAAAGAAATGGCTATCCTAAAACACCAATACCCGACGACAGATAGCGGTACCCTGTATGAAGCTGCAAATGGGATTGTTTTCCAAAAAAGAAAGGATAATGCGATTGCGGGGAGAAAGGACTTTGCTTTTGAAACCAATTTTAGGACAGTGGGGGTAATGGATAGTGCTAGACAGTTTAAGGATGCTGGGTATGAGGTAAGGATGATCTTTATTGGGCTGCCATCTGTCGAGGCTTCAATCAACAGGGTAGATATGAGGGCCAGGGCCGGGGGGCACTTTGTGGATGTTGACAATGTAAATAAAAATTTTATCGGTGGACTTAAAAATTTAACGAAGTTTTACGACCAGTTTGATTCCGTTGATATACTTGAAAGTACAATTGGCCATAATGAGCCTTTTAAGATGAACTCGCTGATGACCATAAAAAAAGGGATTATTTCTGCTGCCATTGAAAAACTGCCTGATTGGGTATTGAAAATCCCTGAAGCTATCGAACGAAAACATCAGATTGACCTTCAGAACCAGATTCAGAAAGAACAGGATAGAAAACGCGATTTAGGGAATGAAAGAAATAAGGGGCTGGACAGATAAAGAGGCAAAACATGGAAATATAAAGTAATTTCAGATTATATCTTTGTGTGTTTAGTTGAATATAAAAAACGGACACCATTTTGTTGTAGTTCAAGATCCCCACCGCGCATTGCGGCCTGCGGAATCCCAGCGCTCGAATCCCTAGCTGTTCCCGCTTCTCGCATATACGCCATAATTTTCCAGGATATTCTACTGTTGGTAAAAACCCGGCAGCAATGCTTAATGACTTTAGGTTTTTTGTCAAGATTAAAGGTTTTACTCTTGCTTAAAAATTCAAGATGCCGTTATAGCACCTTGAATCACTGCAGGAATGCCTTAAAGATCATCTGGTTTAAACCCTATGCGCTTTCTTGGCGGATTGGAGTTTTCTTTGTTCTCGAGAAGCTCATCAAGGTAGCGAAACACGATTTCCATGTTTTTATCCTGATTGGTCAGTTTTTTCTTGATCTTTTCCAGCTCTATACGGAACTCCATGTTGTCAGAAAGCAGCAGTCGCATTTTGGTGAAAATTCGCATGATCTGGATGTTTACATTAATGGCCCGATCACTGGAAAGGATACCTGAAAGCATTGCGACGCCTGCTTCCGTAAAAGCATTTGGTGCCTGGCGCCTTCCTCCCCAGCTTGCTCTTCCATTTTGGAAGAGCAAGTTCTTGAATTCGTCATCATTCAGCCTGAACATAAAATCCTCTGGAAACCTATTTATGTTCCTGGCTACTGCCTTATTTAAGTTTCCTGTCGTTACCATATAGAGTTCTGCCAGGTCTTCATCCAGCATCACTTTCTGACGCCTGATAATGTAGATCCGGTTGATAATTAGATCATCAGCTATATTGATCGTATTTCCCTTATCTTTCATGGCCAAACGATTTGGTTCGTACAATTTTATGGTTGAAGTTTATAGGCTCATAATTGCTCTCCGCTTTTAATTTGGCCATATCTGCCCCCACTTTGATATCTAGGATCTTGGCATAGTGCTGAGTAGTTCGGATATTGGTATGTCCAAGCATCTTGGATACGCTCTCTATGGGCACTCCCTTTAACATCGTAACGGTTGTTGCGAAAGTATGTCTGGCAATATGGAAAGTGATCTGTTTCTTGATTCCGCAAACATCTGAGATCTCCTTGAGGTAACTGTTCATCTTTTGGTTGCTGCAGACTGGGAATATCATCCCTGTGATATTGCGGGTCATGTGGTTCTTGTAGCGCTCAATCAATGATGTGGCCATTGGCAGTAACGGTATGCGCGAGGGTACATTGGTTTTCTGTCTTTTGATCGAAATCCACTTTTCACCGTCTATGCCCGGTAAAATGTCTGTTTCTCTCAATTGCTTTACGTCTATGTAAGACAGTCCGGTAAAACAGCAGAAAAGAAATATATCCCTGACCTGTTCCAACCTTTCACTTAGCATGGGCTTGCGGGCTAGCACAGCCATTTCCTCTTCGTTTAAGCACACCCTCTCCACTGGTTTAACTTTGTTCTTATAATTCAAAAAAGGATTGAGTGACATCCATTCATTGGCAAGGCATATTCTGATGATTTTGCCGAAATTCTTCATGTATTTTACAGCGGAGTTGTTGTTGCATTTCCGGACGGAGCGTAAATAAAAATCATACTCAGTTATAAACTCATGGTTTACCTTTTTGAGATCTATATCGTTTACGGAATATTTCCATTGTAAAAAATCTTCAGTGTGTTTCAGGGAAGTGCGGTATCTTTGAGCCGTTCCCTTGGTATATTCGGTTCCCACCAGAATCTCCACTTTACGGTTATGCTCCTGAAATACCCCGATCAGTGTAGTCTGTTTCTCTTCTTTTCCCTGGAATCTGTCGCGGATGGCGTCCGCCGTAATCATTTCGTCTCGTTGGGTAAGCTGGCGGTGCGCCTCATAAACCTTCATCTGTAGGTCTGTTAAGTAGGCGTTCAAGGACTTTGAATCCTCTTTTTTTCCATTAGCCCGACCGGAGGCAACGATCCATTTCTCCGGTTCACAAGATCTTCCTGTGGTGATTTCGGATCTTTTACCATCAACGGTAATCCTCATGTAAATGGCTACAGGGCCATTCTGATAATTTTTTGACTTCTTCAAATAGAAGAGCAAGCTGAAATTGGTTTTCATAATGTCTCACATTAATGGTTAACAAATTTAGCTTTGAAGTGTCCAAAAGTCAAGATGTATACTCTCTGAACATGTTGATGTTCAGATTCTTATGTCAAATTCGGTGAGTCATTTCAATTTTTCATTTTACTCACCGAATCACTCACCAGAACTATGCGAATTTATGCATGTTTTGTAGGGTCCCGGAAATGAAAAAAGCCTGCTATCATACGATTTGCAGGCTTTTCTTGGTTTTTGAAACCATTTCAGCGGAGAGTGGGGGATTCGAACCCGCGGACCCTTTAACAAGTCAACAGTTTTCAAGACTGCCGCAATCGACCACTCTGCCAACTCTCCGCTGCAAAAGTACGAACTTGAAGCAAATCTGCAAATGATTTCGAATCAAATATTTGCATAAATATTTTAAGCGTTGCTAATCATTTAGTTAGCCCGCATAAAAACTTTCAAAAAAATAGATAAAGGCCCAATAAAGGCCATTTTAGCTGCAATTTTGGCTTTAGGTTTAAACTAAAGCGCCTCTTTAGGGTAGATTTTTTCCCGGTCTACCGATAAAATTCCATTTCCCTCAATTGCAAAACAAACAAGTCCGATTAATACCGAGACCGAAAACCAAAATTCTGAATAGGGTTTAAAAATACCACCAGAAATATTCACAAAGAACACCGCCCCGATCAGTATTGGTAAATTAACCAGGCAGAATACGCGGGTATGTGTGCCCAGGGTAATGGCTAATCCTCCAATTAGGTGCAACATAATAATCAGGTGTGCCAGTAGGCTAATGCTCACAGCCGTGCCTAAGAAAGCGCCCCTCATTAAATTACTAAAGGCTGGCATATTGATGTAAAAATCAATTCCCTTCCAAATTAAAATAAGGCCTAATAAGATTCTAAAATAGTCTAACCATTTTGGGTGATGGTGATCACCCCAGATCTGGATTTTCTTAAGCATGTTCATAACTTCTATATTTTGGTTATGACAATTTACGAAAAAATTAAGAAAATAACAATGGCTAACTGTTTGATTTTAAGGCTTTTTTTTTATCAACAGTTTTGCTGTTTACATAATCGGTTGGCGACATGCCGAATTGTTTGGCAAAGTTTCTTCCAAAGTGAGATTGAGAGCTATAACCAACCATTTCTGAGATTTCATAAATTTTTAGTATCCCTTCATTTAAAAGCTCGGCCGCTTTTTTTAACCTTGCCAAATTAATCAGTTCATTGGGGCTAAGGTTAGAAATGGATTTAATTTTCCGGTATAAGGTTGGCCGGCTCATATTCATCTTTTCTGCCAGGTGCTCTACATCCAGATCCTGATTGTTGATGTTTTTGTTAATGGTATCCTGTAATTTTTCTAAAAACAGTTCGTCTGCCTTTGAATAAGCAATACTTTTAAGGTGGAGCAGGGGGGAGCTCGCGAAATATGCTTTGATCTTGTTCCTGTTTTTAATCAGGCTCGAAATCTGTACCTGTAAAAACTCCGGAGAAAAGGGCTTTTCTACGTAGGCATCAGCACCCAGTTCCAAACCTTCAATTTTAGATTGCAACGAATTTTTTGCGGTAAGCAGGATAACAGGAATATGGCTGAATTCTAAGGTAGATTTTACTTTCGCACAAAATTCGAAACCGTCCATTTCTGGCATCATTACATCGCTAATAATGAGCTGAACAATTTCACGCTGTAATATTTCTAATGCTTCTATACCGTTTCTGGCCTGTAGTACATGGTACTTTTCTTCCAGATCATCTGAAATGAAATCGAGGATATCTTCATTATCATCAACCAGTAACACTACAGATCTTTCCATATCTTCAGTATCTTTTATGGTCAGCTTGCCTACAATTTCTTCCATTTTCCGTTCAGGTTAAATTCAATAAGTTGATGGATAGGCAATTCTAATACAAATATATTAAAATCAAGGTCATTAAAATCTAAATAAAGCTCCCCGCTATGCAGTTGAGCAAGCGATTTTGAAATCGACAAACCTATTCCCGTTCCAGCCTTTATTTCGGTTTCTTTGCCCCTAAAAAAAGGTTCAAATATCTTGTCCTTAATTTCAGTGGGTATCCTATATCCGTCGTTTTTTACCCTCACGGCAAACTTATCGCCTTCCTGCAACGATAAGTTGATCTGTACCGTGGTTTTTCCATATTTAATGGCATTGTCTACCAAATTGCTGATCATTTTGTAAAAAGCCTCAACGTCGATATAGGCATGGAGTTTTTTCTCAGGTAAATGAAGGTTATACTTAATGTCTTGCTGTTCTGCAGCGGGTTGAAACTGAAGAAAAACATCTTTTAGGATTTCTGAAATATCGGCCTTTACGAAGTTTAACGAAAATTCGCTGGTTTCGGTTTTTCTGAAGTCCAGTAACTGATTGGTCAATTTTAGCAACCGATCAGTATTCCGCCCCATAATCCGTAAATTCTTTTCTATTGCCGGCACGGCATCGGCCTGTTTAATCAGTTTCTCCATCGGGCCGATAATTAGTGTGAGTGGTGTTCTGATTTCGTGGGCAACATTGGTAAAGAATTCGATTTTCGCCTGATACACTTCTTTTTGTTTTTCATGCTCAAAAACTTCCATCCGCCTGCTGTTTTTTAACGCGATTTTTCGGTGGTAACTTCGTACCAGAAAGAAGATAATTCCACCTGCCGCCATTAGATAAAGCAGATAGGCAATAGGGCTGAGGTAAAAAGGAGGATGGATTTTGATCAGTAACTTCGCATTTTTGGTGCTCCAGGTACTACTACCTTCAACCAATGCTTTCACTTCAAAAATATAATTCCCAGGAGCAAGTTTGGTAAAATAAACTTTTCTGTTGGTTTTTAAATATTCCCAGTTTTTATAAAGCCCCGTCATTTTATAGGCGTACTCTGTCATTTCGGGCGAGAGATAACTTAATGCCGCAAAATCGATACTAAAAGAAGATTGGTTGTAGTTAAGCGCTATGGTATCGGCATAAACGATCGATTTGTCAGAAACAGAATCTGCCCCATTTAAACCGATTTCTGAACTGTTAATCTGAAATCCGGTTAAAAATACAGGAGTTTCGTATGATGTTGCTTTTAAGTTGGCCGGATTGAAGCTGACCAGCCCTTTTACACTCCCAAAATAGGTTCGGCCATCCTCATCCTGAAAGGCAGAACTGTAGTTGAACTGATCGGTAAGCAATCCGTTGGCTTTAGTATAGGTTTTGTTTAAACCCGTGGATGGGTCAAAATGGATAAGTCCTCTGGTACTACTAATCCAGAACTTATTTGCGGCATCTTCTTCAATGCGGAAAAGGTAATTGCTTGGAAAGCCATTTTTTATGCCATAAGGCTTAAATTGATGCGTTTTATGGTCAAACCTGCAAAGTCCGCCACCGTCTGTGGTTACCCAAATGCATTGTTTACTGTCTTCAAAAACACTATTTACAGTGTTATGACTTAAACTTTTCGCATCCGTCGGATTATTTCGGTAGTTCACATAGTCTGGTTTGGATAAGTTAAACTGAAATAAACCATCATTAAAACTGCCTGCCCAGATATTACCCTTGCTATCTTCAATAATCGAATAGTAAAAGATAAACGGGAGGCCGGCAACAGGTTCAAAATCATCGCGTTTGCGGTTATAGCGGTAAATCCCATTAATGGTCCCCACTAAAATTTCACCAGACCGTGTTTTACAGAAAGTAACAATAAAATTGGTGCGTAAGGCATTTCCAACGCCTGCCTGGTAATGTTTAATTACCTTTTCTGTTTTCAGGTCTAAAACATCCAGTCCGTGTTCGAAAGTGCCAATCCATAGTTTGTCTCCATCAACCAATAAGCCGTGGATATTGGAATAGGCAATGCTTCCGGGTTTTCCATCGGGTAAGAAGTGTTTAAAAATTCCTGTTTTTACATCAAGTTTATTCAGCCCGGCATCTTCCGTACCGATCCAGAAATTTCCATTTCTATCCCTGGTAATTTCCCTTATATCGCTTCCACTGATCGAGTTTGTACCTTTTTGCGGAAAGTATTTGGTAAACAGTGAAGTATGGCTCGAATAGTAATTTACGCCGCCAAAATAGGTGCCCGTCCAAACGCCTCCTTCACGGTCAAGGCAAATGGTATAAACCGCATTATCGCTTAAAGAATAATCGTTATTGTATTGTTTTTTGATGTGGATAATCGCTCCACTTTTATCATTATAAATGTAAATGCCCGATTCGGTGGCAATCCAAAACTCATGAGGGCCTGTTTTTTTGATATCCCGGACAAAAATTGGCGTCTGGTCGTCGTTTAACCGGAGTATGTTTTTCGATGCTAAAGTAACAGGATTGAAGAGCTTAACCCCCTGATTGGTGGTGCCAACCAGTAAATTTCCATTTTCGGTTTCTGCAATTCTGGATACCCAGCCGTATTCTATTTTTGCATTTTTACCGTTGATGTTAAAGCGCTGAAAATTATTCGTATTGGGATTGTATTTTTCGAGAGTTCCCTCTCCGGTACTGATCCATACACTGCCATCTTTTAAAACCGTTACCAGAGAAGCATCGAAAGGTGCATTATGGGTGAAAGCCTGTACTTTCTTACTGCGCTTTTGATATAGGTATATTTTGAATGAAGACAAGATCCATAAATTTCCACGCTGATCGCTGGCAAGATCTATAATCCGCATCCCTTTGGTTTCTTTGATGATGCTGAAACTTTCTTTTGCCGGATTGTATTGGTACACGCCGCTGTTGGTACCTACCCAAAGTGTTTGCTCCCGATCGTGGTGAAGTACATAGATTAAATCGTTGCCTAAACTGCCAGGCTGCTCTGGGTCGTGGCGGTAGGTTTTAAAAGAATAACCATCAAATCGGTTTAAGCCATCTTTTGTGCCAAACCACATAAAACCGTTACCATCCTGCACACTACAAAAGGCAGTATTGTTAGAAAGTCCGTTTTCTACCTGATAATGCCTGAAATAATAAGGTTGTGCCCACAGCAGGTGCACCGAAAACAAAAGGCATAAAAAGATGAAGAGTTTTTTCAAGATATCTTGGTCAGCTGCATCAAATATATTAAAGAAATGCTTTGCTTTCAGGCTAAATTGAATTTGAGCGGATAAGTAGAAAGATTGAGACAGATCGGTTTTGCGCTGCCGGGCAAATTATATTATTTGTGCTTCTCTAACCTAAATGTACCAGCCCTATCGTTTCCAAAAAAGAACAGTCACCTAAGCAGCATATCGGTAACGCAATAAAACTGTCAATTGCGAATTTCAAATTAATCTGGGCGTTTCCCAATCCCGTGAAAAACGGGAAAGGGGGCGGGCTTTTCAGGGCTGCGCTTCGCTCCGGTACCGATGAAGGATCGGTACTGAACCCTTACAATCCCTAACGCGAAGCCCAGCGTAAAAAATCTGCAAAGTCTGATTTCAATAGCACTACAGGCCTGCGTTAAATAATCCTGATAAAACGTAAAGCCCGGATCCCGATTTTTTCTATCGGGAGAGGACTTGGAGTGATAGCAGGGCTTCTTTAACCTAAATGTACCGGCCCTATCATTTCCAAAAAAAAACTGTTGCTTAAGATCCTGAGCAGAACTATCGATGACAAATTTCTAAATTGATCGTCATTTCGACTGGAACACAGTGGAATGGAGAAATCTTTGAACTATGTTAAAAGATCTCTCCACTACGGTCGAGATGACGATACCTCCCAACATGTAACCAAAGATCATCCATTTCAGTAATCAATGATATATCGTATAAATTATTGATAATAAATGTCAGGTACCGATGAAAGATCGGTACTGACCCCTTACAATCCCTAACGCGAAGCCCAGCGTAAAAAATCTGCAAAGTTTGATTTCTATAGCACTACAGGCCTGCATTAAATAAACCTGATAAAACGTAAAGCCCGGAACGAAGCATGAGTGAGGACTTGGAGTGATAGCAGGGCTTCTCTAACCTAAATGTACCAGCCCTATCGTTTCCAAAAAAAACTGTTGCTTAAGATCCTGAGCAGAACTCAGGATGACGCATTGAGCGCCATTTTCCGTGTTTCTGAGTTTCCGTGGCTAAACAATACTCCTTCAATACAAATCGAGACAAAATGAAGAAAGATTGATACAAATGCGTATCCCTCTGAAAAGCTAAAAACCGAATCTTTGAAAAGAATTAAATCGAACTAAAACCATTTACTTCTATAACTAACCAAATATCTAACCCATATGAAAAGAAGTTTATTCTCTTACGGCGGCTTTGTCTGCCTGGATTGGTACCCGCTTCAAAAAATGTTTTTGAAACGTAAAGTCCTCTCCGCTATTTTTACTTCCATCACCTTAATCTTACTTTCCTTTCAACTTAGTGCCCAGGAGCAAACTACCGTTACCGGAACAGTAACCGACGAAAAAGGTGAAACCGTGGTTGGTGCCAGTATTAAAGTTAAAGGTACCAGCACAGGCGTCACTACAGACGGAACTGGAAAATTTAAAATTCAGGTAGCAGATAAAAATGCCACGCTGATCTTTATTTACGTAGGTTATACCAATCAGGAAGTTGCATTGGCTGGCCGAACACAGGTTAACGTTAAGCTCAAACCTTCCGATAATGATCTTTCAGAAGTTGTGGTTGTAGGTTATAACACGCAAAAAAAAGAGGCCATTACCGGTGCTATTTCTTCTATCAGCAGTAAAGACCTCGAAAAAGTACATGGTGGCTCAACTGTGAGTACAGGCTTGGCCGGAAAGCTACCAGGTGTATCTTTCAGGATGCCTGACGGAAGACCGGGATCGAGTGCCAATATCCAGATCCGTAACATGGGCAATCCGTTATATGTTATCGATGGGATCCAACAGGATGCGGGCCAGTTTAATAACATTTCTCCAAACGATATCGAAACCATTAGTGTGTTAAAGGATGCATCGGCTGCTATTTATGGTAGTAGGGCAGCAAACGGTGTAATATTGGTCACTACAAAACGAGGTAAAAACAGCACACGTAATACCTTTACTGTTGATGCTTATACCGGTTGGCAGAACTGGGTACGCTTTCCTGAAACCACCGACGCTTATACCTGGATGTTGGGAAAAGCTACAGCAGAATTGAATGCAAACGGTAAAACAGATATCACGCAGGTAGAACTCGATAAATGGAAAGCCGGTACCGAATATGGTTATCAAAGCCAAAACTGGAAAGATATCATTATAGCACCAAATGCACCACAGAGTTCGGTAAACTTAAGTGCATCAGGGGGAACGGATAAAGTAAACTACTATTTTTCGGCTACCCGTTTAGATCAGAAAGGCGTTTATGGAACCGAACGTGAATTTGATTTCAACCGGACCAATATCCAGAGTAATATCGAAGCTAAAATAACCGACCGTTTTAAAGTAGGGATGCTCATCAATGGCCGTATCGAAAGTCGCGATCAGCCAGGGGTACCGGGAGGAGATGATTATTTTGCGGCCCGTTTTGCCTTGTTGAGAAACAGACCAACTGAACAGGCTTATGCCAATGGCAACCCAAATTACCCGAATGATATTGGGCATAATACCGAACAGTTTGCCGTACAGAGTAAAGCCCTTACCGGGTACTGGAAGTCAGACTGGAGAGTTTTACAGACCAATTTATCAGCTTCTTATGATACACCAATAAAAGGCCTGGAAATAAAGGGATTATACTCTTATTACATTGCCGATAACATCATCAATGGACATGAATATACTTATAATGTGTATACCTACCATCCTGAAACTGGTGTTTACGAAGAAAAGGTAGGCAGTTCGAACCCTTACAGAGAGCGTAGGAATGAAAAAATATACACCAATACCTACCAGTTGCAGGCCAATTATAACCGAACTTTTGGTAAACATACTGTAGGTGGGGTTTTGGTTGCGGAACGTTTAGATCGTTTTAGAACCTATACTTTCCAGCATGCAGTACCACAGACGAACCTTTTACCTGTTTTGCAGTTTGCTGATATGGACGGACAGAATTTTGCTGACATTCAGGAAGAAGAGGCCCGTATTGGTTATGTAGCCAGGTTGAATTATAATTATGACAATAAGTATTACCTCGAACTTTCTGGCCGTAGAGATGCTTCATGGAAGTTTGCACCTGATAGACGCGTAGGTTATTTCCCTTCAGCATCCATAGGTTGGAGAATTACCCAGGAGCAGTTTATGAAATCGCTTCTAGGTGAAAGCACAATTTTAAATGATTTAAAGCTCCGTGCTTCCTATGGTGTGCTTGGGGATGACGATCTAGGTATTGATCCTTTCGCATATCTTACCGGTTACCGGTACAATGCGGGTACAGCCATTTTAGATGGAAAAAGCATTACCACTTCCCGTGATAAAGGCCCTGTAATCAACAACCTCACCTGGTTTAAGAGCAAAATTGCCGATGTTGGTTTGGATTTTACCATGTTCAATAACAAATTAACCGGAACCGCCGATTATTTCTATAGAAAACGCTCGGGTTTGAAAGCCATCAAAAATGACGTGGTTGTTCCGATCGAATTGGGCTATCAGTTGCCTGCCGAAAATCTGGAAAGTGATGCCCAGTATGGTGCCGAGTTTGCACTGAATTACCGTGATAAAATCGGAGAGTTTAATTATAATGTTGGGGGAAATATTTCCATCAGCAGAAGAAAGTTTTTAGATCAATATAAACCGCGTTATGGTAACTCATGGGATAATTATAGAAATAGCCAAAACCAACGTTACACCGATATTTTTTGGGGTTATGAAGTAACCGGACAATTCCAGAACGTTGATGAAATTAACAATTACAAAGTGAACATTGATGGAAAGGGAAACCGTTCATTATTGCCGGGTGATTTAATTTATAAAGACCAGAACGGTGATGGCGTGATCGATGGACTGGATGAGCGGCCAATAGGTTATACCACCACCGGGCAACCAAATGTAATGTTTGGCTTCACGATCGGAGGTTCTTATAAAAACTTCGACTTTACCGCCGATTTTTCTGGCGGTGCCCTGTATTCCTGGAACCAGAACTGGGAGCAGCGTTGGGCATTCCAGAACGGAGGCGCCTTACTGCAGAATTTTGCCGACGATAGCTGGCACCGTAACGATCCCTTTAACTTGAATAGTCCTTGGGTAGCTGGTAAATATCCTGCAATCCGTTTTAATGACCGCGACCATAGTAATAATAACAGAAATTCGACCTTTTGGCTGCACAATGTGAGATACCTGCGTGCACGGACACTGGAGATCGGTTACACCATCCCAAAAAGATGGGCCGAAAAAATCAAGATCCAGAATGCCAGGGTATATGTAAATGGTTATAATCTGTTTTCGCTTGATAACCTGAGCGATTATGGCGTGGATCCTGAAATCGCGGATGATAATGGATTGCAATATCCACAGAATAAGTTCTTTAATATCGGTCTTAAATTAACGCTGTAACATGAAAAAGACTAATCAGATGAAAAAAATTATATATGCATTTGCTGCCATCGCCTTGTTGAGTGTAGGGCAGTCGTGCAAAAAAGATTCAGAGTTTTTAGATAAACAACCTACCAATGCGCTGCCCATTGATGCCGTTTGGAAAGATCCCAATCTGGTACTTACTGTAGTGGGAGACCTTTACGACCGCTATCCCGACTATCAAACGATAGAATCATGGGTGTCATTTACCGTTTTTGATGAAGCATTTGCATCATCTGGAGGTGATTATGGCCGGCATCAAAATTTAGAGTATGGCTATGATGCCTGGAGGTATTGGGATCTGGGTGTTTATGGTTATATCCGTGACTTGAATATGTTCATCAAACGTGGACAGGAATCAACTGAATTAAAAACTGAAGACCGCGACCGTTTCCTTGCCGAGGCACGTTTTATCAGAGCTGGTGTCTACTTCGAAATGGTGAAAAGAATGGGCGGCGTACCTTTGCTCACTAGCCCTTTGGAGTATAACAATGGCGATAATGTGAGCAACCTTCAATTTCCAAGGTCGAAAGAAACCGAGGTATATGATTTTGTGATTTCAGAGCTTGAAGCCATCAAAAACATTTTGCCTGATGATCCTACTACTCAAAGCAGGGCTACAAAGGCTGCCGCTCTTGCTATGGAGTCGAGGGCTGCACTTTATGCGGGTTCTATAGCGAAATACAGTAATGCTCAGCTTACCCTTCCCGGTGGCGAAGTTGGGATTTCTTCTTCTTTGGCCAATGGTTATTTTACAAAATCATTAAATGCGGCTAAAGAAATTATTAACGGAGGTAAGTATACGCTCTATAAAAAGAATCCGACCCTATCAGATAATTTTGCTGCACTTTTTACCGATAAAAGCAACAATCCTGAGGTGATTTTTGTGAAAGACTTCAAATTAAAAACCAATAAAGTGCATGGTTTTACCATCGATAACCAACCACGTTCTTCCGCGGAGGAAGCCCAGGGCGGACGTTTAAATCCATCGTTAAATTTGGTGCAATCATTTGAAAAACTGGATAACACCTATGCTTCCCTGGCCTCTGTTGATGGAAGTGGAAATCCAGTTTATTATACCAATATTACTGATATTTTTGCGGGCCGGGATGCACGTTTAGCAGGTACCGTTATTCTTCCCGGTACTCAGTTTAAGGGAAAAATAGTTGATATCTGGGCAGGCTACCAGTTAGCTAATGGTACGATTGTAACCGGAGATAATTTTGCACAAAGTAAAACCAATGTACTTCCGGGTAATACTGGTTCCGTACAGGTAGTAGGGGGCGATGGTCCGGTTGATGGGTTGGAGTTTAGTGCACAATCAGGATTTTATGTTCGTAAATATTTAGATCCTGCCAAGGGATCAGGCCAGATCGGTACCCGAAGCGAAGTTTGGTGGGTGCGTTACCGCTATGCCGAAGTATTGCTAAATGCGGCAGAGGCCTCTTTTGAATTGGGCGATTTAGCTGGTGCAGCCAATTACATCAAACCCGTAAGAGACCGTGCAGGTTTAACCACGGCCTTAACACCCGCTGAAATTACTTTCGACAGAATTGTGCATGAGCGTAAGGTTGAATTTGCCTTTGAAGGACATCAGTTTTGGGATATGAAACGATGGAGGCTGGCCGATAAAGTATGGAACGGCAATAACATGTCGGCAGCAGATTTTATCAATGCCACCAATATTGGCAGTGCCACGCGCACCAGCACACAGGTATTTGGCTTGTGGCCATATAAATATTACGATGCGGGCAATGCAAACAATGGCAAATATATATTCAAAGTTATCAAACCAAGTAAAGTAACAGCCGCCCATCGTTTCCGTTTAGGCAATTACTATTCATCTATCGCGCAAGAGGTGCTTAACGGCAATCCAAAAATTGTTAGAAACCCTAATCAGTAAAAACATGAAAAATAGATTTTATATCATCATAGCCGCAGTTGCTGTACTTTTTTCATCATGTAAAAAAGATAATTACGATGCGCCTGCAGCCGATTTCACAGGAAGGATCGTATATAAAGGCGAAGCCATCAATATGCAGTACGGCCAGGTAAATTTCGAACTTTGGCAGTCGGGCTTTGGCAACTACTCCGCACTAAATGTAAACGTTAGCCAGGATGGCAATTTTTCGGCTAAGTTATTTGATGGGAACTATAAACTGGTTTTCTCCCCAAACCAAGGTCCGTTTTTGTGGAAAAAGAATGCAGCCGGTAAACAAGATACCATCGCGGTAAATATTAGCGGTAACAAGGTGATGGATATTGAAGTAACGCCTTACTACATGATCCGCGGCGCTAGCTTAACCGCTGCATCTGGAAAAGTGAACGGGTTCTGCAAACTGGAAAAAATCATCACTGATGCCAATGCAAAGGATATAGAAAGTGTATCGCTTTATATCAACAAAACACAGTTTGTAGATGGAGGTAATAATATTGGCGTACAAGAACTTAGGGGTGTAGCCTTAGCCGACCTGAATAACTTAAATATGAGTGTAAGTATCCCTACAATTGTACCGACACAAAATTATGTTTTTGCCAGGATAGGGGTTAAAGTTGCAGGAGTAGATGACCTGATTTTTACGCCTGTAACTAAAATAAGTTTTTAACCAAAGGAAGGTGTTTTAGAAGGTGATTCTAAATAGAATTTGTCACGTTGTCCAAAGGACTCCTACAGAGAGCTTGTCGAAACGCTTTAATAATAATATTTAAAACAGTCCTTCGACAAGCTCAGGATGACAGCTTTGAAATCACGCGTCATTTCGACTGGAACGCAGTGAAATGGAGAAATCTTTGAACTGTGTTTATTGCATAAAAGATTTCTCCACTACGGTCGAAATGACGATCTTAACACATTACTCATCCTAAAGTATCAATACCTTACCCTTAGCAAATCATTATTAAATGAAATACCTTTTCGCCTTTTTTTTATGCTTCTTCGTATTTGCTACCGGTAAAAACGTGTTTGCTAAGCAACTAAACGATACCCTTTACCTGGCCGATCCAACGATTTTTTTGGATCGCGGCGTATATTATTTATATGGCACCAGCGGCGATGAAGGTTTCCTGGTTTATGCTTCCAGCGACCTTAAAAACTGGACTAAACCGACCACAAAAAATAAAGGATTCGCATTAAAAAAGGGCGATGCCTTTGGGAACAAGGGGTTTTGGGCGCCGCAGGTATTTAAAAGAGGCAAAACCTATTTTATGGCCTATACTGCTGATGAGCAGATTGCCATTGCGCATAGTAATAGCCCCGCAGGACCTTTCGTTCAGGAAGAATTAAAAGCAATTTCAGGTACAGGCAAGCAGATCGACCCTTTTGTATTTACCGATACAGACGGGAAAAACTACCTCTACCATGTAAAGCTCGATCATGGCAACAGGATTTTTGTAACAGAACTGAAAGATGATTTTTCTGATGTGATCGCTGAAACAACAAAATTTTGTTTATCAGGAACAGCACCATGGGAAAATACAGCGAAAACCGACTGGCCGGTAACCGAAGGGCCAACGGTAATCAAAAAGGATAATCTTTACTATCTTTTTTATTCGGCTAATGATTTCAGAAATCCTGATTATGCCGTGGGTTATGCTACTTCAAACGCAGCTACCGGACCCTGGATAAAGTATCAGGGCAACCCGATTATCAGTAAAAAGGTATTGCAAATAAACGGCACCGGGCATGGCGATTTCTTTATGGATAAAAACGGCGCATTACAGTATGTTTTTCATACGCATCATTCAAATGATAAAGTATCGCCAAGAGCTACAGCTATAATCAAAGCCGCCTTTATAAAAGAGAAAAATGAAAGTTTTCGCATGCAGATCGACCCCGAAAGTTTTCGGTTTTTAATGCAAAGTGCGGCAAAAACATTTTAAGGATTAATTGATTGCATTTGTAGAAATATTGAGAAAAAAACAGGCCGATTTAAGAAAAGAAATCGCTTTTTTTAAAAATTAAGAAAAGGCCGCAGGAAAAAATGTAAAAGACCTAAGAATTTAAAAATGAATGCTTTTAAAATAAGATATCTGTTTGTCGCATTATGCCTGTTACACGTAGCAGGTTTACATGCACAAACATTTACCAATCCTTTATTGCCATCGGGTGCCGATCCTTATAGCTTTTATAAAGATGGTTTTTATTACTATACCCATACTACCGGAAACCGTGTAGATCTTTGGAAAACCAAAACCTTGGATGGTCTAAAAGAGGCGGAGCGGAAAACTATTTGGCGTGCACCTGCAGAAACCATGTACAGTAAAGAAATTTGGGCACCTGAAGTGATGTTTTTAAGGGGCAAATGGTACGCTTACTTTGCAGCCGATGATGGGAGAAACGAAAACCACCGCATGTACGTTTTGGAGAATGCTTCGACCGATCCGATGAAAGGCGAGTGGGTATTTAAAGGCAAAATTGCCGATCCGACTGATAAATGGGCCATTGATGGCGATGTGATCGATTTTAAAGGCCAGTTGTATATGATCTGGTCTGGATGGGAGGGAGATGAAAACGGCATGCAGGAAATTTTTATCGCCAAACTTAAAAACCCCTGGACAGTAGCGGGTAAACGGGTAAAGATTTCTACACCCAAATTTAGCTGGGAAAAAATCGGAGACCTTGGTGGAGGAGCGCATGTGGATGTAAACGAAGGACCTCAGTTTTTGCCGCACGGTGATAAAATATTTGTCATTTATTCGGCCAGTGGCTGTTGGACAGATTTTTATGCTTTGGGGATGCTTTCCGCTTCGGCTAAAAGCAATCTGCTCGACCCTGCTTCCTGGACAAAATCCGATCAGCCTGTTTTTCAGCAATCGCCAAAAGACGGTGTTTATGCGCCAGGCCATAACTCATTTTTTAAATCGCCAGATGGCAAAGAAGATTGGATCCTATATCACGCCAATGATAAACCGGGCCAGGGCTGCGGAGGTTTCCGCTCGCCCCGGGCCCAAAAGTTCAGCTGGAATAGCGACGGGACACCAAATTTTGGAACCCCGGTAAAAGCAGGACTGAACATCACATCACCAGCTAACCCCAATAAAAACTAAATCAGATATATACCGATATGAACTTAAAAAACTACGCGCTACTTGCTGTCTTGAGCTTTAACATCAGCTTGGGTTTTGCGCAAAAAACAAAAAAAAGCGCCGAACCTGCAAAGGTCTGGTCGATAGAAAAAGCCAATGCCTGGTACAAAGAACATAAATGGTTAACAGGGGCCAACTACATTCCTTCTAATGCCATTAACCAGTTGGAAATGTGGCAGGCCGATACCTTTTCACCCGATCTTATCGATAAAGAACTGGGCTGGGCCGAAGGAATCGGTTTTAATACGCTGCGTGTATTCCTGTTCAGTAAAGCCTGGAGTCAGGATCCTGAAGGTTTTAAAAAGAGAATGGACCAATTTTTAACCATTACCCAAAAACATGGTATTAAACCGATGTTTGTCTTTTTCGACGATTGCTGGAATAAAACTTCGGCGATTGGTAAACAGCCCGAGCCTAAAACGGGTATTCACAATTCCGGCTGGTTGCAGGATCCTGGCGATCCGGCTTTTAAAGAAGAAGCCAATTTCCCTGAACTCGAAAAATATGTAAAGGATGTACTTACCCATTTTGCACACGATAAAAGGATTTTACTTTGGGATTTGTACAATGAACCCGGAAATAGCGGAAAGTTAGAAGCCACCATACCTTTGCTAACCAAAACCATTAGCTGGGCAAGGTCGGTTAATCCCGATCAGCCGATTTCTATCGGATTATGGAGCTGGGGTTTTGAAAAGCTTAACGAAATACAGCTGGCCAACTCAGACATTGTAACCTATCATAACTACGAGGCACCAGACTGGCACCAAAGAACCATCGATCTGTTAAAAGCCAGTGGCCGACCATTAATCTGTACCGAATATATGGCCCGATCGCGCAATAGCCGATTCGCTAACATTTTGCCAATGTTAAAGAACGAAAACGTTGGCGCCATTAACTGGGGTTTTGCTGCGGGTAAAACCAACACCAAATATGCCTGGGATACCCCGCTTGCCGATGGATCTGATCCGATTGAGTGGTTTCACGAAATCTTTCAGCCCGATGGTACCCCTTACCGTTTGGATGAAGTTAACCTGATTAAAAAACTCAATAACAAATAAATGATTGTAAGTAGGGAGATCCGCAAAAGAGCTTCATAAAAATTATTGTCAGTCTGAGCGGAGTCGAAGACCCTTAGTTGGAAATAGAAATATTTGTCTTTCTAGAGGCTGTCATTGACAGACTCAAATAGAATAGTCGTCATCTCGACTGGAGCGCAGCGAAATGGAGAGATCTATCTAGACAGATTTCTCGACTGCGTTGCACTCCGCTCGAAATGACGGTAACTCTAGGGATTTTTAAGCGTAAATTAATTGCTGTAATTCATATTGACTTTTATGAAACAGATAAGCCCTCAGAAAGAAACTACTCTTTGCTTAAATTAACAACATTGCCAAACCCCAACTTTAACACACAAATTTAAACCAATGAACAAAAAAGTAACCATCCTTTTCTCGCTGCTGGGGCTCTCGCTGTCCCTTTCTGCGCAGCAGCAGGACAAATCGTGGTCGATGGTAAAAGGGAAAATCTCTTCACCATGGGCCCAGGAAATTAATCCTAAAAATGTATTGCCAGAATATCCTCGCCCACAGTTTGAGCGTACCGGCAACTGGAAAAACCTGAACGGGCTTTGGGATTATGCCATTTCTGCAAAATCACAACAGCCTGCAATCAACCAGGGTAAAATCCTTGTGCCTTTCGCAGTAGAGTCTTCACTTTCGGGTGTTGGCAAAACAGTAGGTAAAGATAGCTTGCTGTGGTACAAAACCAGCTTTACTGTGCCTGCAAACATGAAAGGCAAAGAAATTTTGCTTCATTTCGGTGCAGTTGATTGGAGAAGTACAGTGAGCATCAACGGTAAAGTGGTAGGTAAACATGAAGGCGGTTTCGATCCTTTCAGTTTTAATATTACCCCGTTTTTAAACAAGAGTGGAAACCAGATTTTAACCGTAGAAGTTTGGGATCCGACAGATGAAGGCCCTCAACCAAGAGGAAAACAGGTTAAAAAACCTGAAGGCATCTGGTATACCCCCGTAACCGGCATCTGGCAAACGGTGTGGATTGAGGCGGTAAACAAGGCACATATCGATCACATTAAAATAACACCTGATATCGATCAGCAAACCGTATCGGTTACCCCATTTTTAATGGGTGCCGGTGCAGGCGATCAGGTTAAAGTTTCAGCATGGGATGGTACGACCAAAGTAGCTGAGCAGACCGCAGATGGTACTGGCGCAATCAGTTTAAAAATTGCAGATCCTAAACTTTGGAATACTAAAAATCCATTTTTATATGACCTGAAAGTTGAGCTGATCGCTAAAAATAAAAAGGTTGATGAGGTGAAAAGTTATTTTGCCATGCGCAAAACCTCAATTGGCAAAGATCAGAACGGTATTCAGCGTATGTTTTTAAACAATGAATTTGTTTTTCAGTATGGTCCGCTAGATCAGGGTTGGTGGCCGGATGGGCTTTACACCGCACCAACAGATGCAGCCTTAAAGTTCGATATAGATAAAACCAAAGAAATGGGTTTTAATATGATCAGAAAACACATTAAAGTAGAGCCCGCACGTTGGTATTACTACTGCGATAAAGCAGGTATGCTGGTTTGGCAGGATATGCCAAGCGGCGACCTGGGTAACGGCTGGGAAAACCGCCCTGGTGTTTTAGACCATGGATCGGATCAAAACAGAAGCGCCGAATCTGAAGGATATTACAAAAAAGAGTGGAATGCCATTATTGATGCACTTTACAATGTGCCTTCAATCGTAGTATGGACACCTTTCAATGAGGCCTGGGGGCAGTTTAAAACAGTAGAAATTGCCAAATGGACAAAAGAGAAAGACCCTTCAAGATTGGTGAATACGGCCAGTGGAGGTAATTTCTATCCGGTTGGCGATATTATCGACCTGCATAATTACCCGCATCCGGCTATGCCTAGTCCTGATTATTTTGGAAAAGACTATGCCCTTGTACTGGGCGAGTTTGGTGGGCTTGGCCTGCCTATTGATGGGCACGTGTGGCAACAGAAAAATAACTGGGGTTATCAGAGTTTTAAAAACAAAACCGATCTGTTTAATAAATACGCCCAGTTTACCAAACGTTTAGCAGAATTAATCTCATTAGGGCTTTCTGCTGGAGTGTATACTCAAACTACCGATGTCGAAGTAGAAACCAATGGCTTGATGACCTATGATAGAAAAGATATTAAGTTTTCTGAAGCACAGATGAAAGCTTTGCACGATAAGCTTTATCAGATAAATGTGCCGGTAAAGCAATAGCTTATCATTTAAAACTTTTGTTTTATCAGCATATAAGGTGCTGCAATTATGTCTGTAGATTAGACAGAATACCATTGACAGATCTCTCTTAAGAAAGGTCGTCATTGCGAGGAACGAAGATAACCGAACGAAGCGAGCTCATGAATGCCTTTAAAAACAACGGCACAAATGAATAATCTTAATGCGCACGCTGGTAGCGATCGTTGTAAGATTGCTTCGTCGGCTGAAAGAGCCTTCTCGCAATGACGATTCTTCGAAGCCTATCGCTGCAAAAAAAAACCTCTGTGATTTATATGGATTTTTATAAAATAAATTACTCCTATTAATGACAAATTTCTAAAATTGGACGTCATTTCGACTGGAGCGCAGCGAAATGGAGAGATCTTTGGACTATGTTAAAAGATCTCTCCTCCGAAGGAGTTCCTTTGGAACACTACGGAGATGACGATACCTTCATTAGTGATTTTTAAGAAAATTCATTATAAATGAGGGTTTAAGCAGCCCGCAAACCGAAAGGGTACTCTGTGTAGGGCAGGGAAATATGCTAATATTTGTTTACCCTTTCTTTACCTGTTCTTTACCCTTTCTTGCTACCAAGTTAACCCCAAGTTAACCCCTGGGTTACCTTTTCTTTACCTTTTGGTTACCTAAAAGGTAAAGCCAGGCTCTCCTTTGGGGCTTTTTGCGGTGAGCCGGGGCCGATGCTGCCTGCCAGCAAGTACCTTTAAGTGGTAATTAATTATATTGGCCCTGCACTGATCGAGAAACTTAATTCATATGGAAAAAATCGTTATCTTCCGCTAGATAATAATCTCGACTACAGCAATTCTTCCTTAAGTTAACCAGATGAAACCACTCGATTTTTCCACTTTCCCTATACTCGAAACCGATAGATTGGCACTTCGCAAGCTTTCGTTGGAAGATGCTCCTGTAATTTATCAATTGCGTTCGGATGTTGAGGTGGCTGTTTTAACGGGCAAGGCACCCTTCCTTCATATCAATGAAGCCATTGCATATATCAATAAAATCGATAACCTGATCAATAATGATGAATCTATATACTGGGTTGCTTCTTATAAGGGTGATAACGCTATGATAGGTGCAGCCTGCCTATGGAATTTTGATCTCCAGAACGAGACCGTGGAAATTGGGTATGAGTTGCTTCCGGAGTTTCAGGGTAAAGGTATAATGGTAGAGATCATTACCTGTATACTCCGGTATGCATTTGAGGTAATGGGCGTTAAAACCATTATTGCTTGCCCATCAAGCGATAACCCGCCTTCTGTAAAACTACTCGAAAAAATGGGTTTTGAAATTGCCTCAAGCGATCATCAAAATATGCATGCAAATGTTCCGGGCATGCTTACATTTATCCTTACAAGTTATCAATAACAATAAAAGGAAGACCGTAACAATCTAAGCCCTGGCCAGCCTAAACTCATTGTAACACATTACAATATTAAAACCAAGAAAAAGTATCGCTTCTGAACTTACTTTAAGTTTATCAATATCGGCACCAACTGCTGTAGAAATAACCAAAGTAGAGAAAACCAGGATGGCACTTACGAAAATGCTCACAAAAGCCGACCGCAGTAACATCGTTATCCTGAACAGGTTTTTTTGAAAAAAAACTTCAGGTCTACGGATCATTTCCACCAGATTGATAAAGATAAAAAGACCGATAATGAAAATATATGCATTCATATAAGGCGCTGTACTATCCCACACCAAAAGGCCAAAATAGCCCTGGAAAATGAAGTATAAAATAATGGCCAGGCAGATCAGACTTTTTAAAACTGTCCAGAATTTTTTGCCCGAAAGCATGAGGTAGAGTTTAGGGTATTTAAGGCTGTCAATATGATCGGCAATGCTTAATAACCTTAACGAAGCGGGAACAAAGGGATTAAATACGCCTAGCAGCATAAGCATAATTGTACTCGAAAACTGAAAAACAGCATCACTGATCAACCTGTCCATTTTTGCCTGGTCCAATATAGTATCATCAGCATAGGTAAATATCGATAGGCAGATGAGAACAATAATCACAAGATGAAATACCACGCCAACATAACTGCTGAAAGCTGTGTTGTTAAGCCGGAGATCTTCATTGTCCTGTGTTTTGTTGTCGCCAGATGAGAATTTGGCTGAAAGCGCTTTGAGCGAATCGGCCGTACCTCTTGCTATGAATGCTATAGCGAGGATGAAAATCCCTATACCAATAATAAAACAACCTATGCCTGCAGCTTCAAAACTGTACAGGCCTAATAGAAATAGAATTAAAGCGATGGAGATGGCTACATGTTTATACTTCAGCCTGGTAAAACCGTGCAGATTTAGCAGGAGCGTATAAAACAGCCCAAATGCACTGCCAACTACAATAGCCAGCAATATTTTAGAAATAATAGTTCCACTCATGTTTCCCGATTAAAAACTTATGCGATAAGAGGTTAGTATCAGTTTTTCCAGTCTACAACCTTTACCTCATCGCCAACACGGATAATCCCCGGTTGTTGATGAAGTAAGTTCTGGCCGAACATGACCTTTTTACCTACTGTACGGTAGCTGGCCAATGTTCTTAATGGTTCCTGTCCTTTTTCGCCAGTTTGCTGATCGATAGTAATGAGCACGCATCTGGCGCATGGTTTTACTGCCGAAAACAATACCTCACCAATGTGAAAGGTTTTGAAACTATCCTCAACATGTGGCTCCCCACCGGTAAAAACAAAATTTGGGCGGAAACGGTCCATTCGGATTGGATCATCGAGCTTTTCATTAAGCCCATCAAGCGACGATTGGCCGATAAGCAGGCAGGGATAGCCATCGGCAAAACTGACCACTTCATCATTCGAAGCATAATCCCGATCGACCAGCCTTTTTTCAGTTAAAGGCATTTTTACCAATCTCACCTTAAATTTTAGGAAATTGGAAAACCAATCGCTTACGGCTTTATTTACTTCAAGTGCGGTGGCGGTATCGTTCCATATTACAACGGATAACTGTTCGCCAGTATCTTCATCCAAAGAAAATGATATATTTTGCTCAGGTAATGTTTTATGGGAAACGGTTAATTTACCATCCCCAATATCCACCTGTAGCAGTGCCAGTTCAAAATGTTTCCGTTGGGTAATAAAGATACCTTCTTCATCAACAAGCATCCATCTTCTATCATATTGGAGGCCTTTTTCTTCAAGCTGTGCTTTTTCAAGCCGGATACCACCCAATGATTTAATTGGATAAATATTGATTTCAGAAAGGAGAAGTTTGTTCATGCTTTAAAGATAAAAAGACATTTTGGATTTAGCTGTTTAGCGGAATTGAATTATCTTCGGGAATAAGAATATTAGAAAACCAACTTATTCCTTAAAAACAAGCGGTGTAACAACAAATGGGTATTAAGAAAACTTTAGTCAGGCAGATACTGGTTCGGCTGGCTTTTTTGGTATTGCCCTTGCTAGCGATATATCTGTTAATGGAGTTTACCTACAATCCCCATGCGCTTTGCACTGCAAATGAACACCGCCATACCATGGGGCCAGTTGGTTATATCGTTTTGGCCGCTGCAGTAGTAGTGATCTGGTTTTTGGCCATTATTTTTGAACAGATATGGCGGTATTTTAAGAAGGATAGAAAAATTTCTTTTTTTGTTGTGCTTTTATTCGCACTAATGGTCGTTTGTTTTTTTTGTTTCTTCTTATAGGGAAGCGTATAGTCGAATCATTTTTCAAACACTTATCTTAGTCCCGTTAAATTACCATCGTCCTGAAATTTATAGGAGATCAACCCGGCATTTATCCCGCCTCAATTAGTGTAATTAAAGGATTTCGATCCCTTTCTGCTCAAATGCCTCAAATATCTGTGCATTGATCATGCTTCTGGTCAAATCGGCTTTTGATATATCCTTGCACCAGAAATAAATATTGATGGTACTGTTTAGCTTACTTACCGGACTGATCATAATAATCGGTTCTTTGCTGATAAAAACATTGCTGTTCTCTACAATAATTTCTCTGATCAGGTTTACTACTTCGGTAGAGTTAAAGGGTTTTGCAATCAATAAAGAAATATCTACCCGCATCTGGTTGTTACTCAGTGTCCAGTTGATGATGTTGTTCGATAAAATAGAACCGTTGGGGATAATAATTTCGGCGCCTTCGTCGCTGAGTAGGGTGCTGGAGCGTACGCCGATTTCCTTTACCCTTCCTTTTTTATTGCTCAGCTCCACAATGTCGCCTATTCGGATGGTTTTATCAAAAATAAGGATAATCCCCGATACAAAATTGCTTACAATATTCTGTAAGCCTAACCCAATCCCCACACCCAGTGCACCAAGAATAACCGTTATTTTATCAATTGGCAGTCCGGAGGCTGCAACGGCGATTAAAAAGCCGCCAATTAATAACACCAAACGGGTTACGAGTAATTTCGAACGCTCTCCTTTGTTATCATCAAAACTATCATCACCTGTATCGCCAAAGAAATAGGCAATGTATTTCTGCAAAAAGTTGGCAATCCAGATTATGCCCAAAAACAACACGATACCGCCAAAGGTAAAAGAGAAATTGCCTATGGCTCTTTTTTCGGTGAGGATTTCCATTACCGATTCGTATAGTCCATTAAAAATATTCAGGTTGGTGGTAAATATTACAAACCAGATAATGGTAGCACCAATGCCGGTTAGCCTTTTAAGTCCGGTAATTACAGGCTGCCAATCAAAATACTCTGGAAATCCTTTACGGATCCTGCTGCTTTTCATCTGGAGTAAAAAGGCCTCTACCAATACTTTGGCCAGGATGGTTAACGATATGGCATTTAAGAGCGAGCTTACCCCGGTTGAATAAAAAATCTGCGTGAGGGTAAAGCGGCCAAATAGATTACAAAAGGTGGCAATGATGGCAAAGCTGACATAAATAAAACCCGTGGTGAGGATCATTCTGTATCTTTTGGTTTTCTCATCGAGCATTTTCCATACCATAATGCCATAGGCAACGGAGCTGGTGGTTAAGAACAGCAGCAGCCAACGCTGGTATCTTGGTGGCATACCCAAAAGGCGTAAAAAAACGGGAGCAAGAAGAAGTACCACAAATATGCACCAATAGTAAAACAACTTTGAGCCTAGCTTTTTGCGGAAAAATACAGTGAGCAAAATGGCTAGTATAAGCTCAACAGCTTCGATGTAAAGTGCGGGCGCCCTCAGATCGAATATTGGCGCCAATGCAAAGAGCATGATAAAAGTAATTAAGTAAGGCTGCGGACTGATCAGTGAAAAACCATCAAGGGTTTCTAAGCGGCCCCGCTGTTTTACGCTTCTAAAATTGAAGAATACCCAAAGGAAGAATATGGTACAGGTAAAAAGCAATAACAATCGGCTGCTTCTGGTATACACAAAATAATAACCCGATATTTCTTGCTCCCCTTTAATAAACCTACGGAAGCCCATGCTTTTATTGGCCGGTCTGTTTACTGTTTCCCACAAATAACGGCGCTCTTTACCAAAAGCTTTAATGCTCACGGCATCGAGCTGACTATCGGTAAGGTACATCAACTCCTTAATATTGATGAGGTTAGAAGAGGTTCTGGCCTGAAGGTTGTTGATTGATAAGGTAGTCGTTTTCAGTAGGCTATCCATCACTATACGCTTCTTCTTTAACTCAGCAAACTGATCTTTAAACATAGTCTGGACCGCAGGTACGGTAAATAATTTAATCAGTACGGTATCTTTGCGCAGGTTAAGAATTTCTGTTTTCAAAGCCCGCAACTCCTTTTCATATTCATCAAGATCTGCCAAACAATCTTTATTATTGCTCTGTAATTCTTCCAGCAGGGTTTGATCCATCTGCAGGTTTTGCAGGTTAGGGGATCTGTCACTTTGCGTTAACCGGCTTTTAAGCAGTGCCAATGCAGCTTCATCCTGAGTTAAATGTGCCTCTATTGGCTTAAGTTTTTTAAATGAACCAACGGTTACCGGAACTTTATTTACGGTTTCAAATACTTTTTCCAGGTGTGCAAGATAATCGCCTTTAGTTAGTGTGGCAGAATCTGAAAGAATAGATATATCCTGGCCCTTATCTGTTAGCCTGTCTTTTTGTGCAAATGCATTGCCGGTAACAAGAAAGGTAAAAAGTAGGGGAATCAGATTTCGGATGACTACCGGGAAATTATTCATTGTGATCATTGGATTTAAAGAAGTATTGGGAATATCCTCTGTTAAAGATATATGTTGCCAAAAATAAGGATTAGAATTGATTTCACGGCCGGTGGCTTTGGCTATTTCACTTACAATGAACCTTAAAAAATGCGAGCGCATTAATGCCAGAGAGAATTTAATGAAATTTTTTACTGTTCTTCAATAAAAATTAAATAATTTCAATTCAGCATTTGCTATTTACAAGCTTAAAAGCATACAAATAACCTATCGTGAATAAATTTTTAATGAAATACATTTTTGCTTTGTTTTTATCAGGCATTTCCATTTCGGTAACTGCACAGGCCACACGGCGGATTGTGAAAGATTTTGATTTCGACCTGAAAAAAGACACTATTTCGGTCAATAGCGATATGCGCAGGCTGGAGTGCAGTTTGTCTACACAGCAGTATAAGAAAATAGTGAGCAAGACCATCACACATCTTAATTTTGGCAATATGCTGGTGGCTACAAAAAAAGGTTTCGAGTTTTGGAACGATTACGGGCGATCGGGCTTTATAAGCGTGTTTGAGTACAATAAAACAGCTAAAAAGATGCAGCTGGTAAAAATGAAAAGAACAGACTACGAGTTAAGTGGCACATACTCGGGTGAAAACGGAGGTAACTCGAGTGTAGATCTGTTGACAAACAAATACAGTGCACATTTTAATGTGGTGCGCAACAATAAGATTGTTAAATTGCCCCTTGTCACAGCTACAATGGTGTTCCCGAAAACCTATCTGCAAACCTTTGGCGATGATATTAATTTTAGCTACGAGGCGAAATGTGTTGCTATTTACAATAGTTACCAGCTAAAAAATAAATAAAAGCTGCAAGAGATTAACCATAAACAATCGATGAAGAAACAAACTAAAATTATCCTCGGGATTTTAGCGTTCATGATGTTGGTAGCCATTGCGTTGATGTATAAACTGCATTGGTTTAGCACGGGTATGAAACCTCTGCATACGGCAAGCAGTAACGCTGACCGTGTTGTTGAGGCTGTGCGCGATACACAAGCCGTTACATTTAAACCTGAAACTGAAAGTCCGAATGAAGCGACGCAGACCGAATTTTCACAAAGCGGAAACACTATTGAAGATTTTGTTCCGGGATCGTATAAAATTGCAATGGATACCAAAGGCCTTTTAAATAATGACGAACTGGAAGATGTAGTTTTAGTGCTCCAGAATAAGACAGACAGTACAGATTTGCGCCCTACCTTAGTTTTGTTGAAACAGCCGGAAGGTGGGTTCCATTTATACGCCAGCTCCTGGCTGGCCATTGGCGCAGCCTATATTAATGGCGATTACCAGCAATATGACAGTGAAGACATCAGCATAGATCAAAAAAGAAATTTAATTATATCCACTTACGGTAGCGGTCCGGTAGGTAACCGCGAAACCAGGTACCGTTTTATAGATAACGAACTTGTTTTTACTTATATGGAAACGTTTAACGCGGGTGCAGGACAGCAAACCAGGGCAATATATGATGTTTTAAACAGAAAGGTAACGGTTGAAGATATTAATACCATGAAAGAGGATATGCCTGCTGCAGTTAGCCATGGTACTTTGCCACAACACCCGCCTTATCTTTTTAAAAAATTGGATCCGACAACGGTTTTCTCTGAATAAGCAACCAAATACTGCTAATCGTTTAACTTGACTGGAGATGATCAGATTTATTCCTTTGTGAGGTAGATATTCATCACACCTCTTGCAGCAATTTGGTTAGTTCCGTAAATAAGCGATTGTTTATCCGTTATCTCAGCACTAATCCGCATGTACTGATCGGTCTGTGCTACAATGCTCCAAGTGGCCTGTGCGGCAAAATTAGGATTGCTAAAAGTGAGGATACGGTTATCTGCATTTCGCCTCAGGATATAGTCTGAAAACTTTACCGATGTATTCATATCAGTAGAAACTTTTACCTGTTTATCATCAAATGTCCAGTACGATTTTACGGCATCTGCCACGATATGGCTAACTTTGACTCCCGAAGAATTATAAAGCTCGAGGTCATACCCACCTGTAGACCATTTGCCATTCAGGGTTTCTTTCGTGGTATTATCGGTGTCTTTTTTGCAACCCGATATATTGATGATGATACATAGCAGCAATAAAATACGTTTCATATCCGGCCTTTAGATAATTGAAGTTAAATAAACCAAAAGGAATTCGCAAATCTAATATGCGCTAGCCCGGCTATCTGTAATTTGATAGCTGAATAGGTACATTTGATTTATTTACCTCAGCTTGTAGCAAGTAACGCTATATACACGTTTATACCTTAAATTAACACTAAGCATTCATGAAAAAAATCTTACCAATTTTGCTCGTATTATTTTGCACCGCCGGATGTAAAAAGGAAAAACAGGGAAATTATTCTGAAACCATAACCAAAGGAGAAAAATGGGGAATAAAGATAGGCAGCTCACATGCTGAAGTGTACACCCAACTGCAAAAGGCAGGATCAAGCCTCGACTTTCAGCATGTGGCTATTTTTGGCCACAAGCCTTATAGTTCACCGGAAAGCCTGGGCCAACTTCTTCCTTATTATTATGCGCTTACTGTTTATAACAATACCGGAACTTTAGACCGTGTAGTGCTGTTTTTTAGCGGAGATAAAGTGCAGCAGATTGCCACGGGCGGTGGCCTCACCACACCAGTAAGCAAATGGCCAGAAAATGTGACTGATGATACCGCAATAAAAGTTGATGACCCTGTTTCAGGTTTAACAGCAAAGCTGATCAAAATCCATCAGTTACCAACCTATGCAACTTATGGATTTGTACTTTCCGATAAGCCACTAAACAAACCGTATGATCCGGATATGAATAATCACGATGACTGGCAGTTTGGTTTTTCAAACTTTATAAGTGCAAGCATCAGCGGATCTTCAACAGTAACCCTTCATTTCAAGGCAGGTAAGCTGGAAAGTATAAACCACGATTATCGCGAAGGGCAAATATTTAATTGATTCGAAGCATTGTCATCTCGACCGAGGTACTGCGGAGTGTTCCAGAGGAACTCCTTCGGAGGAGAGATCTTTGAACCATGTTATTAATCAAATTTAAAGATCTCTTCCCGAATCTTCGGGATCGAGATGACGATACTTCTAGTTAACTCAATCTAGCGATGCATGTGCATCATTTACAAATTTAACGTATCCATTAAATTAACGGGTCGGAATCCTGATTGCCGGGATTGCGCTCCGGAAAACTATTCTTATCGAAATGATGGTGACGATAAAAGTTTGCACGGTCAATCTCTACAATTTCATCTTCCATCCGTAGCGCCGCCGGACTTCCAATTACGCTGCGGATCTGGTTCTCCATTTCAGGGGTAACCTCACCAATAATATATCTCGGCATTGCCCTGAACTGATCTTGGTGGATATCGGGTAAAATAACTTCTTTTTTATCTTCGCCTAAATTTGCGAGCCCGATGGGTATCAGCACAGCCTTCTCCTCCAAATCTTCACCTATATCGGTAAGCTCCACAATAACGTAGCGTATCGCGTTTTGCTCGGGATCAAATAGGAGGTCGCGCACTTTTCCAACCGAATCGCCAGCTTCATTTCTTACTGGCCAACCTTTAATGTTTGCCTCGCCGTCTGTTAATTGATAACTACTTTTTGAGAGCTCTTCTAAATTGCTGTATACAATAGTTCCTGAATCCATAATTGCTTTTTTTAAAGGGGCCATTAATAACGATGCCCATTTTTACAACAAGTTTTTCAGGAGATGGTTTTTATGCTAAGATGCCAGGGTACAAAAATTGGGAGGCTAAAACAAATAGCCTAAAGGAGGTAATTAACGGTAAATATTTGTGATCTAGTGTTTTGTGTTGACATTAAAAGATGTGGAAAGCAACAAAAATATTAATTGAATTTTTTTTTTTATCAGGCGGCAATCATGCTGTTTAACGATTATTTTGTATAATCGTTAAAATACAATCAGAACTTAATGAAGAATATAGCTGAATTTAGAATGTCGTTAAAAGAAGATATGCCTGATGGTAACTTGTCGGTTCAATTGCGCGCACTTTGGTACGATGCAAAAGGAGACTGGCATACGGCTCATAACCAGGTAGACCATTTAGGCGATGTTGCTTCTGCCCGCATCCATGCCTACCTGCACCGCAAAGAAGGCGACAGTTGGAATGCCGATTATTGGTATGCTAAAGCCGGAGAGAAAAGACCACAATTATCATTGGATCAGGAGTGGGAAGAATTGGTACAGCGTTTTTTATGATGATGGGGGTAAATCACCTCTCATTTAGCTCCGGTATTAACTAAAGGTATGTTGGGGAGATAATACCTGAAACAATATTAATCTCCCAAAATCTCCAGTCCCTTTTATTTCGCAGGCATTTTAAATGAAGGGGGAAGTGACACTTCATCCGCTGCCCATAGTTTATTCGGACGTTTGCCCATTACCAGCTCCAATTTGCCCCCTTTCATTAAATCCTCGTGAGCAAACCACGATTTATTCCATACTTGCCCGTTCAGTTTAGCCGATTGAATGTATTTATTTTCAGGAGAATAGTTTATACAGTTCAACTCAAACTTTTTGCCACTTCCCAGATCAAGTTTCACATTGGCAAAAGTGGGGCTGCCAATTACATACATGGGTAAGCCTGGGGTTATCGGGTAAAAACCCATCTGCGAAAATACTACAAAAGAAGTAAGGCCACCGCCATCTTCATCACCAGGAATACCCATTAAATCGTTACGGAACCACTGACTTAATAAACTCCTTACCCTTTTTTGCGTGCGCCAGGGCTGTCCCGCATAATTGTACAAATAAGGAATATGCATGGCAGGTTCATTGCCCATAGAAAACTGCCCAACATTACCTGTATGATCAGGCAACTGCGAATAAAAATCAAATCTGCTTTTCCCGAGCGGTGTATTATACATTTTCTCCAGTTCATCAACAAAAGCCTGTTTGCCGCCAATCATATTTACCAAATCGCCCAGGTTGTGCAATACATCCCATCGGTAAAGCCAGCCATTGTTTTCGTCGTAAGTTTCTCTGGCACCAAGTCCGCCCGAAAAGCGGTAATCCAGCGGTTTAATAAATTTACCTTCTGCATCTTTCGGATGAAAAAATCTGGTATCTGGATCAAACACCGTATGGTAGCTGCTACTTTTATCTAAAAAGTATTTTGCTTCATCGGTTTTACCCAATTGCTGAGCAATATTGCCCAGGCACCATTCATCATAAACCGTACCGAGGGTAACGGCTATCGGTTGGCGTTTTTCAAAACCATGAACTTCTGCTGCGGTTTCTTTTTCGCCTTCAGGTAAAGCAGGGAAATAGCCCTTATCTTTAAAAAACTGATCTAAAACACCTGCTTTTTTTGAGGACCACGGAGCCAGTGTTTTTTCGGTAATGGCTGCTTTACAATACTGATAAGCTTCATCAAGATTAAAATTTCTCAAACCCTTGTTGTAAGCATCAATTACGGTGGCCACGCCATGATTGCTGTTCATCCGCCGGCTATCACCAGTTACCTCCGGAAAAGTTGGCATCCAATGGTCTTTCATCTGTTGTGCCATTCGCAGGTAAGAATTAATCATATCGCCTTCCATTTTTGGCTCAATAATCACACGGAGTGGATGTGTTGCCCGGTAGGTATCCCAAATCCAGTCGTCAGTAAAAAATGGCATGCCATTATCATTGTGCACTTTTCCGTCGAAGGCACTAAAGTACCTTCCATCTTCAGATAAGCTGATCATTCTTTCGTAAGTGCGATAAAGGGAAGTGTAAAATATGGTTTTGGCTGTTTCATCAGTGCCTGTTACCATGATCTTTCCAAGCGTCGCATTCCAGATATTCTTTCCTGTCTGCGCCACCAGGTTCAGGTTATAATCCTTGATTTCTCGACGGAGATTGTGTTTTGCCTGTTCTTCACTGATAAATGATATGCCATAACGTGCTTTAATCTGCCTGGTTTGAGCAGGAAATTTTAAAATAAGATAAGCATCACGGCCGGAAGCAGACTGTTCTCCGGAATCAATTTTAGTTCCTTGATGCTTGCCTGATTCAAGGGGTGTTAAATCAGTTTCGAAGTAGAGGTAAACCTTGGTGTTATTGTCTAGTTTCTGAAAACCACTTACCACATTTTGGCTCACCTTTAGCGCCCCGTTCCGGGTGTTTAAGACCAGATAAGCCGGAGCAGTTGTCTGCGAAAAATTGAGCGCATATATCCCCGATTGGTGCGACGGTGCAAATTGTACATTTATTCCAAAATCATCGAGGTCAACCTCATAATAATAAGGCTTAATCACCTCGTTGTCGTAGCCATAAGGAATTACGTTACCCACATTTTTGAGATCGCCCTGAAAAGGACTCAAATTAAAGGCCGAGCTGCCCCGATGGCTGGTAACCACAACAGGCAAACCTTCTATAGTATTACTGGTAAAATTATCACGCTCCGGATAAACCCGCAATAAGCTGTTAGGTAAATGAACAGTAGGATAAGTGGGTACAAGTAAATGGCTAATGTTACCAATGTATGGGTTAACATAGTCTACGGGTTGTTTTTTAGCTTGTGCATGTGCAAAATTGATACAAGCTATTAGCAAAAATATTGCGCTCAATAAAGAATATGTATATTTTTTCATGTAATGGATTCGATGTGATAAACTTAGTACTTTCAAAAACGATATTCAGCCTGCTGATGAATTGCCGACTGTATCATTAATGATGTAAATTTTTTTAATCTGCTTAAATAGTAAAACGATTTATCAAATCTAATGGAAAGGATCAGTTTATCAAAAAATCAAAAGCAGAAAAAGTCTTTTCCTATTTAGCATGTTGCATTTTACTCGAATAAAATACAATGTTTTGCCAAAAAATGTGTTAAGTGGTGATTTGGTGCTGTATGAACAAAAAAAGAGCGATGAATAGATTTCATCGCTCTTCGAATGTTAAATTTTATTTATTATTTTGCTAATGAAGCAGTTTGTTCTGTACCAGTTACTGGTGAGCTCATTTGCGTTTTTATTGCTGCAAATCTATCTAGATTCAATTTTGGTGTGCTTCCCATTACCAAGATATGTTCACCTGTAGCGCCGCTTAGTTTTAAATCTGCACGGCCTTCAATTACAGTATATAAACTTTCTGTATCTGAATCGATTTCTGCAACAGCATTTCCTTTTAAGAATAACTGAAGATATTTAGCGTCTAATTTACCAACTGTTTTTACTACGGCATTTTCAGATGCCTGTACTCTATAGATGTTGTTTACATAAACAGTAATCTTTGCTGTATTTCTATCTGCCGAACTGATTTTTAATGCATGTCCGTCCTGGATCACTTTTACTTTACCAGTGTTATCGTCATTGTAGCTTATACTTTCTTTTTCTCCTTGTATCAACGTGATTTCTACATTTCCGCTTACAATAACCTGGCTGATGTTTTTAGGTGCCGACATTTTGATTGGCTGTTTCTCGCCTGCCATTACACTTGTTGAGAAAATAGCAGAAGTTAAAACGATAGCTGCTAATACTGATTTTGTTAGGGTTTTGATTGAGGTTTTCATAATGCTGTTGTTTATATTTTAATTAATATTTTGTTATTGTTTTGTAGATAAGACACCATCATGGCCAAAACGTTGCAGCAGAAAACCCTCAATTATACCAACACAGCTTAATTCTCGACGAACGGGTTTAAAAATCGGGCGAAAAAGAGTTCATTTTAGGGATGAAAATGAATCGTCACCTCGACGCGTTGCTCCGGTCGAGATGACGATCGATTTTTAGAATCTTTCGATAGAAAGATTATTTTGAAAATCAATTTTTTTTGTTGTCATCCGATACTATTTCCCGTAGGTATGAAGCGTCTAATATTTCGATCCTTTTTCCCTGGGCACTGATCTTTCCCGCATTCATGAATTCTGTGAAAATCTTGAAAAGCGTTTCGTAGGTGGTTCCTGAATAAGAAGCAATATCCTGACGGGATATATCGAGCTTTATTGCACCATTGTTATCAATGCCGAATTGCGATTGTAAGGAAAGAAGCGCATTGGAAACCCTGCCTTTTACCGACATATGCGCCAGGTTGCGCATCCGTTCGTGCGATTCCTGAAGCTCGGCAGCAAAAAAGTCCATTAGGTGGTAGGTAAGGCCAGGATTTACTTTTAAGCTTGATCTAAAAAACTCTAGGTCGATAAAGCATACGGTTGCCTGTTCAAGTGCAGTTGCAGAAACAGGGTAGGTGGGGTTTTTTCCCAGACCAAGATGGCCGATCACATCTCCTGGCCTTGCAAATCTTATAATAAGTTCCTTTTCATTGTCCCACTTTTTATGAACTTTGATCGTTCCTGAAAAGACGAAAAATATGCCGCCCACAGGTTGGGCTTCGGTGAATAACTGTTCTCCCTTTTTTAACTGAAAATTCTTTTTTTTCTGAGAAACTGCAGGCAGCCAGTCTGCTATTACACGGCTGCATAGATAGCAGCTTTTTACATCACACGCATTATTACACTCTTTCATTGGATAGGTCTTACTTGTGTCAAAAATACAACTAATATTTAAATACTGAATTTGACTGACATATATTGTTTAAAATATATTATATATGTATTAATTGTGTTATTTTGTCATATTTATATTGTTTAAAATATATTTATAATTTCATTTGTTGTTTTTTATTATTACTTTTGCTTCATTCTGAAAACAAAATGAGGAGCACAAAAAATGTAATACCAATAGCCCCGGCGCTGGGCATATTCGGTAAATTTAAACTAGGGAGGAACAAAGAGAAAAGTTCGAAGAAGCGTCTTTTATTTATTTCCACGTTGTCGGTAGGAGTTGCTATGGGGATTTCCCTGATAGCAAAGGTTCTCGTGTCTCTGATCAATCTGGTAACAAACATTTCTTTCTATCAGCAGTTCGAATTTGGTTTCCATAGCCCTGCAGATAATCATTTAGGTTTAATGGTAATTGTTATTCCGATTACTGGCGGTGTTATAGTCGGGCTGATGGCACTTTATGGTTCCAAAGCGATCAGGGGGCATGGGATTCCGGAGGCAATGGAGCAGGTACTAACCAATCAGAGCAGGATCAAACCTTCAATAGCAATTTTAAAGCCCGTTTCTTCAGCGATTGCAATAGGTACCGGTGGTCCTTTTGGGGCCGAAGGACCCATTATTGCAACAGGTGGTGCACTGGGCTCAACCCTTGGACAGCTCTTTACCGTAAGTTCCAATGAACGCAAGATCATCCTTGCTGCAGGGGCAACAGCGGGAATGTCTGCAATATTCGGTACGCCTTTGGCAGCGGTTTTTTTGGCCATTGAGCTGCTATTGTTTGAGTTTTCTTCAAAATCGATTATTCCGGTAGCACTGGCCTGTATTACTGGTGCTGCGGGGCACCATCTCCTTTTTGAACAGGGGCCGGTTTTTCCGATGCCAACACTCTCGGCACCTTCAAATGCAGCCCTTGGCATATATAGTCTCATCGGTATACTTGTCGGTTTTGCATCACTCGCGCTTACCAAGATTGTATATTTTATTGAGGATGCTTTTGAGAAACTTCCAGTTCACTGGATGTGGTGGCCAGCCATGGGCGGACTAGCAGTTGGTATAGTCGGTTACTTCGCACCCCGTACCCTCGGAGTGGGATATGATAATATTATTTCGCTCTTAAGCGGACAGCTTTCCATTTCGGTTATCCTTTCCTTATGCCTCTTTAAATTTATTTCCTGGGCCATTGCCCTGGGCAGTGGAACCTCGGGAGGGACACTGGCACCATTGATGACCATTGGCGGAGCCAGCGGTGCTGCGATGGGATACCTATTGCATTCCTTTTTTCCGGGGCTTGATATCAGTATACCAATGTCGGCACTGGTAGGAATGTCTGCTATGTTTGCAGGGGCCTCGAGAGCCTATCTTACCAGTATCCTTTTCGCGCTCGAATCTACCCATCAAATCCATGGACTGCTTCCGCTTCTGGGTGCATGCTCCGGAGCATATCTGATTTCTGTGTTTTTTATGAAAAACACCATCATGACAGAAAAGATTGCGCGCAGGGGGGTACATGCACCTGACAGCTATGAGCCTGACCTATTGTTAAAACTACGGGTTTCGGAGGTAATGGACCATGATCAGGTGTTTATCAGCCCTTATAACACCATTGCTGAGGTAAGAGAATATTTTGCGAAAAATCCTCCGGTGGAGAACCAGTATGCGGTTAAAGAGCCTAAAGGGGATTGCCTGGGAACGATTTCTATGCTGGATCTTTTCCTGCCTTCACTAGATACAGCAAAAGAAATCATGGCAATTACCAAGCCTGTAAATGGCCGGGTTAGAAGTAACGACTACTTAAAAAAAGCAGTAGAACAGATGTCTCAAAATGAGAACGATTTTCTGATGGTATTTAGCGGTAAGGGTGAAAACGCTTTTGTAGGACTGCTCAGCTATAAAGAGGTGGTTAAGGCCTACCATGTAAACCACGAAAAGGAAAGTTCGGTCGGCAGGAACCTCTCGCTGGACAGGCAAGCGAAAAAAATTATTGTTAGGGGCAAAAGGATAATGGCCGACAGAAGGCTTTAAACCTATTTATTAAAAATCAATGTTATGAAAAATGCAAGTTATTGTATGATGATTGCTGGTATAATTGTGCTGGTTATCGCTTTCTCTACCACCGGACACCTCAATTCGATAAATCCCGTGGATTCTCACCCCTGGACTATTAATATTAATGGGATACGTTCATTTGCCTGGCCAGCATTCTGTGGCGGGCTTTTGATTGCCCTGGGCGGAATTTTCAATATTGCCACATGGCACCAAAAGAAATACCGCATGGACTGATTTCCGTTTGTTATCATTAATATAGAACATGAAAGCGGTGAAAATAGATCAAGAGAAAATAAATGCTACGTATGGTGTTAAGCTCGCATCCGGTCAACATCTGAACAAACCTAGCAATGTAACGGAGGTAAGCCAGGTAGACGAGGTGATAGCGCGTTTAAAAGCTAAAGGATATACGCTTACATTTAATCCCGAAGATTCCAATGCCGCCTCATGGGGTGTATCCGGTCCCTGGCCATCAGATATCGAATTTGAAATAGATGAGGTAATTACCTGTGAAGGCCCTGATAAAACGCGGCTTAAGGTTCTGGCAATAACCACAAAACCTTTCGGTTTAAAAGGAATAAGGATATCATCTGCTGAAGAACAGAAATACTGGACGGTGGAAGAGGTACTGGCAGGTTTCAAAAAAATAATTAAGTCTATTTTGTTTTCCCTGTTTAAACGACATTAAAACTTATTGGGAAAATAATTGCCAGTACTTCCAATCCCGGTGAAGGAAGATTAAAATTTAATCGATAATTTTTCAGAAACAAGAACATTGTTTTTGTAGTACTCGAAGAACCAGGTTCCATTCTTTTTTAAAACTACCCCGTTTGCGTTGCCATTGTTCGAGATATAACAGTCCTCTATAGAGGTTTTTAGTAAGGTCATTACAATTTTAGGCGTTGCATCTATCAGTTGGTAGCCATTGCTTATGGGCTGAGCATACAATAGCCCCTCTTGTTGTTCTGTTTTAGTGGCGATTGGTTGATTAACCGGTACAGGCGCGGTTTTAGCCGCTACGTTTGCCGGGGCAGGTGTTGGACTGGTAGCCACCGTTGGGTTGCCAGCTACATACTTAAAATCGTTAAAGGATGTAAATGCGTCTTTCAATGCCAAATTGTAAGAAGTCTCATATTCTTTTTCTCTGCTTTTACCTGCCTTGCTTTTTATCACTACAGCGCCCTTACAATCTTTAAGTAAAAGGGTAAGATTGGTAACGAACATGCTATTGTTTTCCTGCAATTCTACTACCAGGGCCTTGCATCTATCTGTTGCAATTTCTTCCGGTATTTGAGAATTATCAAAATAAACAGTAAAACCCTTCTCTTCAAAAAAAGCTTTCGTAAGGGTATTTAAGCCATATTGATTAATCTGTTTCAGAAAACTAAATTTCTCGGGCACAATGATGTATTTGTAATTGGCAGCATTAGACTGTGCCTGTACAGAAAAAGAGATTGCTAAAAAGAGAATAAAAAGATATCTTTTCATAACGGTTAATGGAGCTTGGATAAGATTCCGCCTCAATTTATAGAATGAAACGGAGAAAATCAAATTTATCGTTCAGGAACGCGATCCAAATTAATCAATTACCTGCGTTAGGGCATAGCCATCGGAATACATCAGATCTCACTAGTGAAAAAAGAATAACTATTTATCACAAAAATTTCTAATTTTAGAAAAAAACCTTTTTTATTCTAAAATTAAAACCAATATAAACCAAACATATGCTTAACATTCAAAAAACCAAACTATTCTGGGCAAGCTGCCTGGCGTTGTTGGTTACCTCTCTTTCCTTCGGCATCCGCGCCGGAATAATGAACCAGCTCGGAATCGATTTTCAATTGAGTACCTCCCAATTAGGCACCATTACGGCAGCTGCCTTCTGGGGATTTCCGCTGGCTATTGTAGTCGGAGGATTTGTTGTCGATATGATCGGCATGAAACGTTTGCTGGTAATGGCCTTTATCTTTCATTTGGCCGGAATCGTGCTCACCATTTTTGCTCAGGGCTACTGGAGCCTGTTTTTATCTACCCTGTTAATCGGAATTGCCAACGGTACAGTAGAGGCCGCATGTAATCCATTGGTAGCCTCTTTATACCCTGAAAATAAAACCACCCGCTTAAATCATTTTCACCTATGGTTTCCAGGGGGCATTGTAATCGGCACCTTGTTGGTTACCTTGTTTGTTCAGCTTGGACTGGGCTGGAAAGTGCAGGTGGCCATGATGATTATTCCTACTTTAATTTACGGATACCTGTTTTCAAAGCTAGATTTTCCAGTTACCGAAAGGGTGTCATCCGGTTATTCTAGTTCGGATATGTATAAAGCAGTACTTTCTCCATTGTTTATCTTTATGTTCATCTGTATGTTCGGTACGGCCATTACCGAGTTATTTACTGGTCAATGGATCGGTTTGTTGCTGAAAAATGTAACCGATAATGCCATTTTATTGCTCACGCTGACTACAGGGATTATGGTTATTGGCCGGGGTTTTGCCGAGCCTGTAGTTCACCGTCTTGCTCCTCAGGGCGTACTGCTCTTGTCTGCAATATTTGCTGCAGCTGGGCTTTACATGCTGAGCACTTTTACCGGAAATTCTATTTTCTTCGCTGCAATTATTTTCGGTATAGGCGTTTGTTATTTCTGGCCAACTATGATCGGTTTTGTGGCGGAAAACGTTCCTAAATCCGGAGCCCTTGGACTAAACCTAATGGGGGGTGCAGGGATGTTTGCTGTTTCTATTTATACCATGTTTATGGGGAGCTTTTACGATAACCTGATTGTTAAACATTTACCTGCCGGTGCCTCGTTAGGCACTTATTTAAAGGCTCCTGAAAATTCGGAATCAGCGCTGGCGCTTGCCAATGCCAAAAATCTGGCGGGTCCTGAAATTCTGCAGGCTACACTGATTATCCCTATCATATTGATTGTGGCATTCGGTGGATTGGTTATCTACCTGCGTTCACGAAAAAAGAGCAGCGCTGTAGCTTTGTAACTAACAGATAATGACTTTATAAATTATCCGCCTTAACGCATTAGAAGAATAATATCTGCAAGTTTATGATGCTAAATCCATCATAACTTGCAGATATTTAGGTTTTAATTTTGATCGCTATATTGTAATAAACTATTATAACAAAGAACTGCCTGGCGAAAGTTCATATGGGGTTTTATCTGCTTCAAAAATCCTTGTCGCTTCGCTCCCCTGCGTGGTGATTTTATTATCTAATATCCTAATCCAATTGCCTTCGCGCAGCCCTACTACCTTTATGTTATTTTGCGTTAGAAATTCCAAGATCCTGGTTTCCCTTGTTTCTCCGTTATGTTTTAACTCCGGATTTGGGTCGAGGTAATGGGGATTAAGGTTAAAAGGAACGAGTTCCATACAATCAAAAGAGGAGGGATACACAATTGGCATATCATTGGTGGTTTTCATATTCATGCCAGCAATATTGCTTCCGGCACTACAGCCCAAATAAGGTTTGCCTAATTTGATGTGTTCACTCAGATGCTTCATCAGCCCCAATTCATGAAGTGTTTTTACGAGAAGAAAAGTATTGCCTCCACCGGTAAAAAAACCTTTGGCGGCATAGATTGCCTCAACGGGGTTGTTAAATTCGTGCAGGCCTTTAACGCTGATATTTAGCTGTGAGAAAAAATCGCGAGCCTTGGCAGTATATTCTTCGTGCGAAATGCCTCCTGGCCTTGCAAAAGGGATAAATATAATTTCATCTACCCCGGCAAAGAGCGTAATGAGCTCATCTTTTAGGTATTCAAGATAATTGCCGCCAAACAGCGTAGAAGTAGAGGCCAGGATAACATTCATTTTATTTTGCTTTTGGCAATTATACCGTTTTTCGTTGAATAATTGTTGTGCAGAGCCAGTAGAAAGATCGGCCATTTTCTAGTTAATGAGAAACAGAAAACTGAAGTTTTTTTCAGAAATGGAGTCAGTTTTTCTTTAAAGCATGTTTTCTCTATGCCGTCCAGATAAAAACTAATGCTGGGCGTTAGATACCCTGGCTGCAGAAAGATATTTCCTTCGCTCATTTGTCCACTCTTTTAACTTTGGAACAATAAACAGGATTGCAAAGGCCAGTATGGAAATGACTGCTTGTAAAGAGAGGTTGATCTTGGTTACCGGATTAATGTCTACATCACCCGCTACAACATATAGGCGATATACGCTTCTTATAATAATGAGTACCAATAAGTACCTGCTCCATTTGAACCTGCGTTTGATCAGAATAAAAAGAAGATAACGCGTGATGAGGATCGATATAAAAATAATCAGCTCCTGTGTACTTTTATAATCGTAGAAAAACAGATTTACTATGCCGATTAAAAAAGTAATTAAAATAAGATTAGAAGATAAGGAATACTTATTCTTCAGTAATTTAAAATTTACCAACTTAAATAGGTTTAAGACGACAGACGATACAAATGTCCTGATAATTTTTTAAATAAGGTAATTTTGATATGTTAAAGAAATCTTAAACCATTGATATTTGTCAATAAATAGTGAAATAGCTATTAAAAAAAATGGATTGCCGTTTGGCAATCCGCTTTATATTTTAGTTTGAATTTGTATTACGCTTTCATTACACGGTCTTTAACCTTTATCGCTGGGTTGCTTTGGTAAATACTGTAAGGCATTAAGTTTTTGTTTGCCACACTTCCCATTGTTAACACCGCATGACTGTGCAGGGTTACGCCAGGACCAACTGTAGCTGCGGCACCAATCCAAGCCCCGTCTTCAAGCACAATGGGGCCAGTCATTAAGTCAAAATTTGTGCGGCTATAATTGTGATTTCCGGTAATGAGAACAGCCTGTTGCGAAATACAGCAGTTTTTGCCAATTTTTACCTGATCCAAATTGTCTACATAACAATCAGCAAGCCAGCTATAATCGCCAATTTCCAGTTTCCATGGATATTTGATGTGAATGCCTGGTTTTATGCGTACCTCTTTACCAATTCTGCTACCGAATAACCGTAATAAAGCAACCAGTACCGAGCTGACTGGCATCAAACGGCTTTTAAAAAAGATAACATCCGTAAAGTACCATAAAACCTGCTTGAGGATGGGAGCACCAACCTTAAAATCGCCAGTATCAAAATTCTTATGTAGCTGTGTTTCTAGCAATTTTTCCTCTTTATTTATTGTTGGCAATGGTTTGATTTTTAACTAATTTATTGCTTTTCTTGATCCAAAAATATAACATTGCGAAAATGCAGATGTATACAATGATATTAAAAATTTCGTGGTGATAGGTAAAATTGTTCCGCTGCGATTTAAAGAATCCCAGTAATACACCCAAACCTGCAATACGCAATACATTCAGAACGTAGATGGCAATAAAACCGATGACCAGCATTTTTAAAGTCGATTTCCATGAAGCAGGGAATGCCAACACAAAAGCGGCCAAAAAACTCATTACACCAAGGCCAAGGCAGGAATAATTCACACGCAGATAAGGCCCGGCGACGACCATAACGTCCATTTCATTATGAATGGCATAAAAGCCAAAAGCCTTAATAATCCATACTGCAGGTACAATTAATGCTGTTTTTAAACCTTGGATATAATCAAAGTGATCGGCAATATAGGCATTATAGAATCTGGAGCCCGGGCTCATCACACTATTCATAAACAGATTACCCTGGCTAAACAGGATATATAATATAAACAGGGCAACCACAAATTTGATGGCCTTTTTATTCGCTTCTTTTTTTGCGTCTTCTGGAGTCATATTATCGGCATTTATAAATTTAACTTCTGTTTTTTTGAATGACTTTAATTTTTTTATCTACCAGTTTTCTGAACCAGAAACCTTGAAGATAATGAAACTTAATTCCCGTAGCGCCTTCAAATATACCGAGTTTAAAAAACATCCGGTAGCCAAAGTAAAGATAGGGGCGGAATCCTAATGGAAGTTTCCACCACAGTTGTTTTAGCCATGCCCGCTTTTCATCAGGGCTGCCCATTAAGTTAGGCGTTAAACTTTGTGCGCGCAACTTTAACATCCTTTCTACCTCTTCCTGTGCAACCAGATCACTATAACGCTCATGTTTGGCTTTCCAGAAAGCAATATCATTCTCTTTTAGGTTTTCTTCCAAAATCCAGCCTTTCTTCCAGATTTTGGTCTTGCCCGGTACAATAAAACGGTGGTCCATGTTTTCGTTGATATCAGAAAATCCGATCCCCGTCCTGAACATTTTTAAAAGGTAAAAAGGGTAGAAAGTGCCAAACCTGATCCAGCTTCCCTGAAAGAAGTTTTTACGGTTAAAGTAAATACCGTTAATATCGAGGTGGTCCTCTTCTTTAAAGTTGGCCAGCATTTCAAAGAGCTCCGGTGTAACGGTTTGATCTGCATCGAGGCCGATTGTCCACGGTGTTTCTACTTTAAAGTTTTTTAAAGCGAAATCCCATTGTTTCGGGTGGTTTATAAAAGGGTTTTGTTTTACCGTTGCACCATAAATATTAGCAATTTCCAATGTCTTATCGGTACTCCCGCTATCCAAAATAAATGTGCTGGCATTAAGCTTCTTAATAGATTCTAACAACCTGGGTAAATGAATTTCTTCATTAAAGGTTAAAATGATAAAGCTAAAATCAGGCATTTATTGTTTTTTGTTTCTGGCTCAAAAAGGTATTTCTAAGATTAATAACTGGTTTCTCAATCAACCTATAAAATAAATACCCTACAAAATATATACATATAATGACTATTGTATATGTTAATAATTTATTATTAATGTTGGCTTTTTTTAAAGATAAAGTAACTAAATGGATAACAATTGGATGTACTAGATATAAAGAGTAGGCCATTTTTGCATTTATTTTAATGAATTTATTCTGCGATAACAATAGAGGCTTTGTAAAGAATAAGGAAATTAACAGAAGTGTTGCTATAACATTAATAAACGTTGAACCTAAGTAAAAAGTAAAATCATTTTTATAGGTGCTTAGCATATAGCAGGTAAAAATAAAAGAAATGAACAATACAAGACAGGTGATTTTGCTGGATTTATACTGGATGTTTCTAGAATTTAATATATATGATAATAGAACACCAAATGCAATACTATCAATTTGAAAATAAGTTGCTGTCGTATAATATCCAAAAGCATTATTGTGAATGCTCCCAAATAGATACTTAAAAAAGATCGGTAAAATACAAAGGGTTGCCCATATCCATTTGTGGTATTTTTTATTCTTTAAAAGTAAAATAACCAAAGCGAAGATAAGATAGAAATGTTCCTCAACGCATAATGACCATGACACTAAAAAATACGGAATGACAATATGAAAATTTTGAATCATAATCAAATAATTCCAATCAAAACTTTGATTTCTGAAATAATATACAGAAAGCCATGAGACGATTAAAATGACAAGATATGGGGGGTAGGTCCGTAAAAATCTTTTCAGCCAAAATACAATTGGGCTTATTTTAGGCTTCTGATAATACATATGTCCTATCAAAAAACCACTCAATACGAAAAATAATGTTACGCCGTATTTACCAAGTACATATAAGGATCGATTTATTATCGAGTGATTATATATCATTTGGGTAACATGGTAATATAGAACAAGTAAAATAGCTATTGCCCGATATAAATCTAAATTAGAGTTTCGTTTGCCATTAAAGCTATAGTTCATTTTGTATATTTACATACATATTTAAATATTTTTTAATTAGTGCTTTATCGGAAAAATCTTCCTTAATTATAGAAGAGGATTTATTCCTAATTTCGAGTCTTTTAGCAATTGATAAAAAAGCGTTTAGTATTTGGTCTTTAATTTCAAAGATTTCTAGACCCGTTATCCAACCGAGGTCCTTGTTCAGCACATAATCAGCAAGGCCAACAGATTTGCTGATCAATACTGGGGTGCCCACACTTAAACTTTCAACCACTACATTAGCGAAATTTTCGTTGTAAGATGTGAGGACTGTTAAATCATGCTCGGCCATTAAGTTAAACTTATGATCATTACTTACCTGTCCAACCCAATTAATTCGACTGTTTAGTGCTAAATGTTCAGCTTTATATTTTAAATTTTGTACATATTCTTCTTTTCCGCTGCCCCCAATGGTTAACAGCCATGGAATATTAACAAGTGTTAAAGCTTCAAAAAGCAATTCAAGTCCTTTCTTCTCTTCGATGCGGGAAAGAAATATCATCTTAAAAACAGGTGATTTCTCATCTTTCACAACTGCTGCGCGATACTCACTAGCTACCGCTCCAGGCCCTAAACTAACCAGATTGGCGATTACCCTAATACTTTTAGGTTGCACTATCGTTAAAATATCTCTTTTTTCCTGTTCGCTGGTGGCATGGATATGGCAATATTTTAATAAAGTTTCACCCATTAATTTATGGATGATCCTTTTTGAAAAAGAATTCCGGTTATCAAAGGAATAGGAGGTGAGCATTCCCCGAGGAGACAAAACAACGGGTGTTTTATACCATTTGGCCACTAAACAGCTTAATACCGAAACTAAATTCCACCAGGCATGGATGTGGATAATGAGTTTGCCATCCTTATCACTTAACTTGTCATCCGGAATGCAATGAAGGATCTCTTTCCATAAATTCAACAACAACCCAGGCGAAAAATGACTATGATCTTTTGTCAGCCGCTTAAAATAAGTAACAGGTACGTCATCAACTAAAACACGTTCACCTATCGGTACATCCAGTTCAGTTTTACCATTCGCTGTTGTAGTCAATACCTCCAGATCGTGTACAACGGCATTATTATCGCCAACCGCCAACCGCTTATCGACTGACAGGACTTCGCACAACTTCCCTACACTCTGTATAGGTCCGCCATAGATATAAGCGGGTTTGTAAGAAGCAGTAATGTGAATAATTTTCAATATAAATCCTTTGAACAACTAATCCCTAACCCCGTAACCGCTAACCTCCTAAACACTGAGCAGCTAATCAAACACGGGCTTAAGTACTTTTATGGTTCTGAGCAAATAAAATAGGAACCACATAATCACATAACCCCAAAAAATATTATTGAACATAAATTCAAAGTTATTTCCTCGCCAAAGCCCTTGGAAGATGCTATTGAACATAATTACGCAGCCCAGTTCATAACCGCCAAATATCTCTTCAGCTTTATCTGATAAGTGCTGTACCAGCATTCCATAGAGCAACATAAAGAAGAAAACCCCTGGAATACCAAAGCTTAAATATGCATCAACTACAGGCCGGGTTTTAGCAGAAACTTTTGACAGTGGGTTTGCTACACCAGCGTCGTAAACTCTTTGCATCGAAACAGTTTCCATATTGGGTTTTCCTGACCAAAAAATTCTGGGTATCAACCCTTCTAAGGAATTTTCTACAATCTCCCAGTCGTAATAGGGGTGGTTATCAGGTACAAAATCTACAAACTGCGTAAACATTTCTATTTCACTCAGCCTCTTGGTCAGGAAACCCCAGTTGGTGTCTTCAATCTGTTCTTCATTTTTTGAATCCAGGTTTTCAAAGGCTTGGTTTCGTGCTTCCTCTGCACTCACCTCGCCATTCCAGCTTTGTCGAACCGAATTGTTATAGGTGGGCAAGAAATAGAGTAATACATAAGCCACTGGGATTGCTAAGTAAAGGATCAACTTCTTGTAATAAGGGAAAAATACACAGGCAATAACAATAATGTTGATGATAATAGGCTCTTTATAGCCAGATAAGGAAGCATGTATAAAGTTGAGGATGAAAATTGTGGCGCCTATGCCTAGGTATTTGATGTTTTTGGTATTAAAGCCCTTAACAAATAAAATTGCAGCACATGAAATTCCAATTAAGGTCAAAGGAAGGGCAATTTGGCTAAGCCCTGAAAAACGTTGAGCCAATGAACCAATACCAAACACAATAATACTCAGCCAGATCAAAAAATCCTCACTCTCAAAAGCTTTTGCATTTTTAATTTTTATGGTATTCTTTTGCACTAATAACACGCCTGTAACCAGTGCAGCATGAGCCAACAAGCTCATTCGCTGGCAAATGGCAATCAATGCAGTTTGTTCACTTTCTTTAAATTGCGCCCCATAATTTACTTCGGTTAAATACCGGTAACCCAAATGATCCATAAAATAGAATATGGAGGTTGTACACATAAATCCTGCAAAAATAAGCTGCGTAAGAAATATGGGGCGCATAATTTGCTTATGGACAGGTAAATCCTGCTTAATAATAGCAGCTGGTGAAAGTATAGTGGTGTAAAAAATAAAGAGGGAGCCAAACCAGGCTACAAAATAAGATATGATCGGGCTATTGATTAATAAATAGGAAACCAAAACAGGAAAGTATAGTGTCAGAATAAGTTTTGTAGGGGTATTATTTTGCATCGTTATTATAAATAGTACCTACAATTGCTTCTACCTGCTTTTCAAATGACCAGTTTTGAATGATCTGTTGGGATTGAACGCCCATTCTTGTTAATTTTCCTTTACTGCCTGTTAGTTCTCTTAATTTTTGCATTAGATCATCAAGGTCATTTGATCTAAATACTTCTCCATTAATCCCTGGCTTAACCAGATCTACGGCACAGCCAACTTTTGTGGAAACCAAAACCGCTTTACCTGCTGCCATAGCCTCGTTCACAGCTAATCCCCAAGTTTCTCCTGGCCCCTTTGATGGTAAACAAAAGAGATCGCAGGCCTGATACACAACAGGCATTTCTGTTTGATTCTGAAAATCCATAAAATGAATGCTCTTTTTTATACAGTCATCCTGAGCGTAGTCGAAGGACTGTTCATTGACCATTCTCTCCGAACTCCGAACTTCCAACTCCAAACTCCCTTCCTTGTCATCCTGAGCGTAGTCGAAGGATCTCTTCGTTCCTAATCCCTCAACTTTCCTTTTCAAACTTCCCTCTAACACTCCATTGCCGACAAATAGTAAATGAACATTAGGCAAATTCAATGCGTTAAAAGCCTCCAATAATAAAGATGGATTTTTTTTAACTTCAAATTTACCGGCGAATAGAATTAATATTTCCTGATCAGCAACACCAAATTTTTGTCTTAAACGATCTGCCTCTGCTTTTCTTCCTTTCGAAAATCTATCATTATCAATAGCGTGTGGGGCAAAATACAGCTGTTTTCCCTTTAATCCATAGGCCGTAAAATAAGCTTTATTTGCCTCTCCAACATAAAAAGCCTCATCAATATAACTATATACCCATTTTAGAAAGAGCTTTTGCAAAAAAACTTTCAAGTTATGCTTTTTGTCTATTAAAGTGGAGTCTCCCCTAAAATAAATTGGGATTTTCCCTTTAAAGTGGCGTATGATTTTCAAATGGCTTTTCCATCCCCAACCATAAATGAGTATTGCACTAGGTTCGTAATTAGCGAGTTGTTTCATTACGGTTGGATTAACAATTCCACCAAAATGATGCGTTCCAGGATCCTTGGCCGTGTTCTCCAAGAATTCAAAATCGTAACCCTTGAGCAAAGGAATGTCCCAACTGATGTCCTTTTTGAAACCATGATCATATACTGAAGCAGCTCCCCGAGTGTAAAATACTTTTAATGTTGTTTTTTTAGAAAGTAGCTCAAAAATAGGTGCGTAATATTGAATTGGATGTGTTACCACTATAGCTAATTTCTTCATTTTCAAATCAGTTCTCCAAAAATTTTAATTGGCTTTGCAGAATTGAGCCTTGACATTACACTATCTAAATCTCTAATATAAATCGTATTTTTGGAGCCATAAGACTCTATTTTTTTTAACGTTCTGGTTAAGGGATTATACTCAAATGGATTGAAATCATGATTAAGCAAATCGTCATGTATCTTCTTTTCATCAAAGCCGTATCTTGTGCCGCTTCCGTTTAATTCAATAATAATTGCGATAAGCGTCTTATCTGCAAGAATTTTTGCTGCACCCCTAATTACTTCCGTTTCAAAGCCTTCAACATCTATTTTTAACAATGATGGCTTAAATGTCTCGTAAAATTGATCTAAGGGAACAATATCCACTAAAGAAACATTTTGATCAATATGTTCGACAACATGGTTCGTGGTGTCGCTGTTATTTGAGAAATACAAAGATTTTCTTATTTCACCGACACCCACGTTTTTAATCACCACGAGCTGTTCAAGTTGGTTAAGCTTGATGTTCTTTTTTAAGATTTCAAAGGTCGAAAAAATTGGCTCGAAAGCAATACATTTAGCTTTTCTTACCCCAGCGGCTAAAATGGTATACGAACCAACATTTGCACCAACGTCGAAAAATGTATCTTCATTTGTCAAAAAATGAAGTAAGAAGCCCATATCATAAAATTCATGCAATCCAGTATAAATATTCCCTGTAATGCCCGTCAAGCCTTTTTTTACCCAAAATTCCGTTCCATGAATAAAAGGCATCACGACTAACTCTTGATGGATTCTAGATTTTAGTTGCCAACTCAATAGTCTATAAAGAGATTTGAACGGGTGCCGTTTTGCCAAGGGATGTGAGCTCAAGAAACCTAGCGTTCGTTCCAGTGCTTTAATCATTGCCTTTTTGTTTTGCTAAGACGTTGCAGGATTTCACTTTTTCGCCATTAAAGAGAATCAAGGTGTTTTTTTTAATCTCGTAAAATTGATAACCTATTTCTCCCAATATTCTAAAAATATGATCTTGGGACAAGCCAGCTTTTTTTTGATAATTATAATCGTATTCAAAAACAATTACGGGCTTAAATTTATGTAGTGTTTCAAATAATCCCTGTATAACATGTACTTCAAATCCTTCTACATCAATTTTCACGAAATCTAATCTTTCATTGATTAAAAGATCATCTCCTATACAACATTGAACTGAGATATCGCCATCAAGTTCAAAGAGATTGAAGGAACCTGGATTTTTGCTTTTTTCATCGATCTTAATTTTTATGGTTTCGTTTCTATTGCTTAGCGCAATGTTTTTTTGCTCTATATTTTCAAAGTTATTAAGTTTGATGTTTTCTTGCAGCAATTGAAAGGTACTTGGTATTGGTTCAAATGCAATTACTTTTCCTTCGCTGCCCACCAATTCAGAAAAATATAGCGTGTGTAATCCGATGTTTGCACCGACATCTAATACAGTATTACCTTCTTTTATAAATATTCGGAAAATCTTCTTGATTTCAGGTTCATAATCACCCAAAATGTCAATTTTTGCACCTATCCATGTTGAAGTATCTGCATTGATTACAAAATTTCCAGTTAGCGGGCTCGTTTTCACGATTCCGCTATTGATGAAGCCTTTGTTGAATAGAAAGTTAAATATTCTATCCTGACCTCTAAAAAATGGCCGTCTAAGTATAAATTTATAGAGTGAAATTATTGACACTTAATTACTTCGTTAAATAATTCTACTTGGCTTTTTGTGATTGCTTGCGAGGTATACGGTTCAAATTCTTTCCAATTGGTATTGGGTATACGCTTATGGTCCACGCTTTCTACATACAATCTGAATTGCTCATAGGCTTTTGATTGGTTTTCTCCAATTGTTATCAATTCTCCAGCGTTGCATGATTTTAGAATCGAGTTTGCGCTACTTTCCCTAGCTAATATGGCTAATAACGGCCGTTTCGCCAATATATAGGGATATAATTTCGATGCCGTATAGGAACTATGATTGGAACCTAAAATAACAAGACCATCTGCATATTTCAAATTTTTTAAAGTCTGATAGAATCCTATACGATCGGCGTATTCCGTAACGTATGCCGCAACTCCAATTTTTTCAGCTATAGGATAAATCGTTTTGATCCCTTGTCCTTTTGGTGCATAGCTGGTACCAATAAAATGAAATCTAATTTTATCGAATAAACTGCGCTGTTGTTTTAGCCCGTGTTTTAAATTTTCAAATAAGATTTCTGCTGCTTGACGCATATCATGCCCACCACGGCCCACGTATACTAAATTCAATGTTTCAGGATCAGCTTTGAATGCCAGTTCAAGAGTTTTATCATGGTTTTTGGCAATTTGAAAATCGATATCGAAAGCGCCGAATGTGATTGTTCTATCCGGAATCGTTTTTAAATGAGAATACCTTTCTTTTAGATCTGTAATATATTCCGAAGAAACGCTAATTAACCCGCCTACCTTTTTCATGGCAATTGGTTCTAAATATTTATTTAATCGATAAGAAAACCAATATTTTCGTGGCCTTTCCGATTTTGGCTTATTTTTGTAATAATCAGTGTACCATGGATCTTGCATGTCAATTACGTATGGAATGCCAAATTTATTCTTCCAATAATTTCCCAAAATACAAATCGGAAATTGTGTTGTAGAAAAATAAATTAAATCATACCTGTTTTTTTTTAACAATACGTTTACTTTTTTCCAGTAAAACCAAATTGACCTTAAAGCAATACTGCCCAAACCAATTTTATGGGTTATTTCTTTAGACAAAGCTTTCACCTCATGTATAACCGCTTCCGAAGTGATTGACTCTAAGAAATAAGGGTCGCTAGGTAGGTCGGTATATTCTTGGCTTACTTTCACGATTTCTACATCCCAGCCAAATTCTTCAAAATAGGGCAAACTCATTCTCACTCTTTGCATGTCTGCCGCATTGGTAGGAGCGAAATATGGAGAAATGACTAATACCTTTTTCACTTATTTCTTTTTAGTAAAATTTTGTTGATACTCGGTTGTAGATATTGGGCGGTTAAATAGCTCACCACAAATGTAACTAGTAAGATCAAAGGGATTTTAAACATCAATGAAAAGTTAAATTTGTAGTAGATAAATGTGATGATTGGGAAGTGCAATAGGTAGATTGGGTAGGATAGATTGCCAAAATAGCTGAAAAATGGTCTAATTATTTTAGTATAAATCAGTCTGGCGACATGGCGCATTGATTTTAGAAAAAACAGCAATGTAATTACAGGTGCGATGCTATAGGCAAGTTTTGCTCGCGATCGGTAAGATTCATCTTGCAACATCGCTATTACTGCAAAAAGATGGATAGCCACTATAATCACTAAAACCATGTAATCTGTTTTTTTAAATTCGATGTTACCGGTTGTTGGGCGCTGGAAAAACACAAAAATAGGAAGAGCATTAATGGCGAACAGTAAATATTTTATAGGATCATAAAAATTTGTGGTCAGCTTTAACCGTGATAAAAGTGGCAATGAGAGCAGACCAAAGATCGCCAAGATCAAGTTAGAAGGCAAATTTTTATTAAAAGCAGAAGCATAAAAGCCTAAGATCCAAATCGAAGAAAAAGCCAACATCTGTATAAAATGATTGACAAAATTTAGTCTGAACTGCATGTAATAGAGGTAAATGCAGATTAGACTGAGCATGAAATAAATGAACATTCGGATATTCGACATTTCTTTGCCCTTAATGACCACTAGCGAAAAAAACACATAAAAAAATATCTCGTACGTTAACGACCAAATTACTGGATTGGTTTTCCAAAAAACGGGCGCTAGGTATCCGCTCAATGTACTGATCGGAATCATATTTGAAACAATCATCCCTATTGGCGGATGTTGATGGAACACGTTATATTCGATATATACACAGAACAGCATAGTGATGATCAGTGTCGGATGTAAGCGGACAATCCTTTGGTACAAAAACTCAAATTTTGTTCTATGTTTTTTGTTTACTGAAGAATGGATCACAATTCCCGATAAAATAAAGAATATGATTACTGCTTCCGTTCCCCAATTGGCAGCCAAATTGACTACATGATTTTTTCGGGTAGCTAACTCTGGAATAATGGAAATAAAATGGGTTGTAAAAACAGCTAAGGCAGCTATCCCACGAACGCATTCTAAGTTCTGATTTTTCAGCGGACGATTCTTTTCCACCATCGATTTTTCCTCAACTGTAATCTGTTTTCAGACCAATCGCATATTTCATCCACAATATCGTAAAATCCAAATTGGGCATGAGGTAAATTTCCGTCATTTACGAATGATAAAATTTGTGGGAGTTTTTGATAAAATTCACGATTCCGAAAAGGCGGGTGTAAAGACCAAAGTCCTTCGTCGCTACCCAAAAAATCAATACGATTAAGCCCGCGTTCACTCATCATATTGCTAATCAGGTGCTCTGGTAAATCAGCATTTGGATTTCCTTCGACAACGGCTTTAATTTGATTTCTAAAACTAGGTTTTGTCAATTTTAATTTATTTTCCTGAAATCTAGATTTGTCCACGATGAAGATTCGCGTTGACATTCTCTTAAATTGGAAAACATAATCCTCTATTTTTTGATAATCTGATTGGCCAACCAACAATTGTTGAGGATGTGGTGGCCCTGGCAAAGGTGAAATCACAAAAATAGTTGGTTTTGATTGAAATTTTTCCAATGCCTCTGCAATCCATCTAGACGATCCTCCACCAAGGATGATATCCGAATCAAGATGGAAAACAAAATTGTTTTTGGCTGAAAAAATGCCAAAAAAATAGGCGTAAAAAGGCCCGCCCCTAAAGTCTTTCGCTGGAATAAGTTTATCACAAAAAAAAAAATTTGAAACCTCTTTGACGCATACCGATGAATAATCTACAAATTGGATTTTTACATTAAAATACGGAACGATTTCAGTATAGAGATAGTGGGTTAAATTATCTTTATTCTCGTGCCAGCCAGTCGCAAATCTTCCCTTACTAGGGATCGAATCTATCGTTACGATAATTTCATTTACCTGATTTGAAAGTATTTCGAGCTGTTTTTTTAGTATATATTGAACATGTGGATAGTCGCTTGGAGCCACATTTATTTGCAAGCTGACATTCATATATAACTTTCGATAAGTTCAGTTAATTTTTTTTCTTCATTTTGCCAGTTATATACTTCAGCTACCAGCTGAGCGTTACGCTTCGCATCAGCTAAATTTTGAGCACTTTGCAACCATTCTTCTAATTTTAGTGCCTCAGTTTCTGTTATCTCAGAAGATAAGCAGTATCCAGGCGAATTAAGGTTGAAAATTTCCAATTGGCCATCTGTGGGGCTACAAATGATAGGTAACTCTGATTGTAGGTATTGGAAAAACTTATTAGTAATGGTAAGATTTCTACTTACAGGCATATTGTTTTCAAGGGCTAATCCAATGTCGAAGCGGGCGATTACAATAGGCAGTTCTTCTGGTGTTACCATTTTGTGAAATACAATATCATGTTTTTTAACGATTGAATGCATTAAAAGACTTTTAAAATCGGGAGAAATGTCTCCAAGAAGGTGGACTGCAATTCCTTGTTTAAAAAAATTAATAAGTTTTATAAATGTTTCAATTCCTCTACCTTGTCCTACAACTTGAGAAAACCAAAATGTATTGATTTTGCCATTTCCTATTTTCTTAATCTCGTTTAAACCTGTTGGTTTTGGGAAAACATTATAAATTACATGTGGTTTTTTTCCATGATACGTTTTTTCAAAAGCTGTAGCCAAAGCATGTGATGCTGTATAAGAAAATAAGCCGTTTTGTATAGCGTTTTCTTCAATTTTTCTTAGTAAACGAAGTGGCCTTTTTGCTCTAGCTCGGGGCAAAAGATCTGTCGAATACCAGTCTTCAAAATCGTAAGCTACTTTTAGCCCCTTTGCCATTAATTGGTTTCCAATGTATGTTGCCGCCTCCTGATGACAAATGTATAGGTCTGCTCTTAAATTTAAACATGCTTTTAAGTATCTGTTTATGCCGTATCCAAGAGCATGTGGACTTTCAAAATCACACCATTTTTTTATTATCATTGCAAATTTCCTTTTTGAACGATCAATCAAGCTTCGGTAATTCCTTTTACTGAGGTCGGAGATTAACCGGACTTCAATCGTTTCGCCTTTTAGCAGCGCTAAATCTTGTTGCAACAAACTATTGTCATAGATGCTTGTAAGGATTGTAACAGAGTAGCCTGCTCTACTTAGCGAGATTGCTTCTTTCACTACTCTCGGGTTTCTTGAAAGATGTGATTGGGTAACAATACATATTTTTTTATTTATGCTCTTGATGGTCATCCTAATATTTATAAAAAACTGCAACGTTTCATTTTGATAGATGTTTATTTTTTATAGTTCTCAAGAATTGTTTAAACAACTATATAAAAAGCTAGAAGAGGTTATGATAGTTCTAATTCCGCTTGCAAATCACATCCTTTTTTTGAGATCGATTTATTTGAGATGGCATATTCGCGTTTAATCCAATTTATATTTAAACCTATCTTGTACGAGATACAGTAGGGAAATCAATATCCCGTAAGTCCAACATTGCTAAAAGAAGTTATGAGTTTTGACTTATAGCGGAGCGTAAAATCTAATTTATGCATTGTCTTTCTCCTGCTTGGGTGACGTATTCATCAAATAATTCCATGATTCGTAATGATTTTTTTTAGCATTCAAAATCATCATGAATTGTAAGGGCCTTTTTAAAATAGCAACGATAAATCTTAGTTTTTCTCTCGTTGTGGCAAGTTCCCACAAAATCTTTGATCGGCTATCTACAAATGAAGCGAAAAGTAAAGTATATGAAAAAAGGTGGTGGAATGTCCTTGCTTCAAACCATAGCTGTTTTGCTAAATTTTTAGTCTGATGTTGGTAACACAAACTGAAAATGGAACTGACCAGTAGGCTTTGATGAACTGTCCATGCGTTTTCATTGCCCTTTCTATTACTTGATATTGTAGCCGCAAAATTAACGAGGGGAGTGTGGATCAGCAGTATAGGATGCGGAATAATTCTTTCTCTATAATGCTCTGTTACATCAATTGGTATCTCTCTTGGTGTTTGCCAGTTGTGAGCGTTTTTTGATCTCCAAAACATTGAACTATTGCAAATCTTAGCTTTGCCGCATTTATCTACCAGTTCATAAGTAAATTCAACAACCGCATCGTCAGGCTGCCATATGGTTTGGCCTGTACTTTCCCATCCATTTTTTGGAGTTTCTTTCCAAATTACTTCATTTGCAACTGCCATTTCGCAAGAAGGGTTATTCCCTAGATGCAACATCATGGTAGCAAGAAAAGATGGTTCGTACCAGTTGTCATCCTCTAAGATGCAGCAAAAAGATTCCGTAACATGTCTAAATGCATAATTGAAGTTTCCTGTTCCTCCCCTTTTTATCATTGGTTTTGATAGCATAATCCTTTCATCTGCAAATGATAAAATAAGGGCCTCAACCTCAACGTCATCAGGATCATCATTAATAACTTCTGCAATCCATTTAGTATGTGTTTGATTAAGAATTGAAATAAGCGCTCGTTTTAACAAATGAACCCTTCGATAGGTTATGACATGGATTCTTACACTAAAATCTTTCAAAGTATGATTAGCGAAATAGAAGTTGTAGTCGCCTTGCAAATTTCCAGCCAAATAATGCGGTGAGTAAGTTGGTAAACTTCCCCCCTCTATATTTTAATGTACTTCCACCAAGTTGATCTATCTGTTGCACAATTAGCTTTAGGAGTATTGGGAAATCAACTCCATACTGATAGACTAAGTTCATTAGACAGTTTGCCGCAACCTCTCTTGTTAAATTGTTATTTTCTTTTGCTAAAAGCGTTTGTATTGCTAATTGTGCAGAAAGTACTGCCGATGACACTGCCTCGTTACTTGCTCTTCCCGAGAGTGAGTTTTTTAACCCTGATCTATATTTTAATAATGCATCTTCAGCAAAAACAACTGCTTCTGAAGCAAGAATAACTCGGGTAAAAAACTCAAAATCATTTATTAAGGTCAATTTCTCGTTCCAGAGCCCAGATTTTTCAATTACTTTTTTAGGAATTAGCCACAGAGCGCATTGCATCATGGGTTCTCCATTTTTCCAGGAGGAGCAGATCCAATCTATTGGCAACATCGTTTTCCAACATTCCTCTTCACTCAGTTTAAAAGTTGATAAGTCATCATTATAGAAACGGCCCCAACCACATGATGATATTTTCGTTTTAGAAGAATTTAAAATTGTCATTTGTGCCTGTATCAATTTAGGAGAGAGTAAATCGTCGGCATCGAAAAATTTAAAATAAGATCCATTTGCTTTTGAATAGCCATAATTATTAGCTGCACATTGTCCGTGGTTTTCTGTCTTGTAAATTTTTATACGATCGTTTTGGTAAGATTGAGCAATTTCGAAACTTTTATCCGTGCTTCCATCATCTACAATGATCAGTTCCCAATTGTAGTAGGTTTGTGCTAAAATTGATTCAATCGCTAGAGATACGTATCTCTCGGCATTGTAAACCGGCATTATGATAGAAACCAAATCACTCATTTTATTCTCTTATAGTAAAAATCTACCCAACTAGTAGGTAGTAATTTTACAATTTGGAATTTATAGTATGGTAAGGCTTTTTTATGAAGAATGTTTTTTATATGGTAAATTATAGAGGCAATAGTGTTGCCTTTTTTCTCATTGGTAAGGTGAAGCCATTGCCGAATTCCTCCGAAATGAGATCCCGCACCATATTGAACTTCTTCTGGAGAATAATATCTAAAATTAATATCATTTAGCTTAGAGATTACTATTGGAATCAGATGTTCTTGTGACGGGATTTTTCTGGCATCAAAATCTATTAAAAGATTTTTGATTTTTGAGATTTGATCACTTTCTATTAAATCCAAAAGAATATTACACTCGCTTCCTTCACAGTTCAGTTTCATAACAACTTCATCGTGTTCTGTTATATGAGATTCGAAGAAATTGGTAGCCCTCATAAAATTGCAAATTGCTGATTCGTCAAATGCAGAATCTCGCATGATTGTTGGTTGTAAGCCCCAATGATCTTCAAAAATACTTGCACCTTCAGAACCTGGTTTGTAAACAGTTTTAACAATGTTGGTGTCTAATAAACCAGCTTCAATAACTTCAACCCGCTTGTTATCAATTTTTCTAATAATATCAGCACATTCTTTAACAGGCTCAAAAGAATAAATTTTATCAAACTTATATGTCGGATCTAAAACAGCTTCAACAGTTTCTCCAAAGTGGCCACCAACATCAATAAATATTCTCATTAAGATCTTCTTTTAAAAAATCGAATTAAATGCTCTCGTAGTACAATACCTCCATATGAAGAGAACAGAGTTAAAAATTTAAGAACAAACGATCCTTCTTTCGGTATTCGACCATTAAGTTCCACGGCCAGTTGTACCGATTTTTTTGCAGTTTTCCAATCTGATTGGCTAGCCAATATTTCCGCATTTCTCCAAAGTTTAAAAGAGATTTCTTCTTTGCACGAACCTCCAACTTTATCTGCATTAATTTTCATTACATTAAAATGCGCTTGTGCACATTTTAAAACATTAGTGCTTGACATTGACGTTGGTACATGATAATTTATAATCGAGACTTCTTTCTCTGCATCAAACGTTAAGCCTGCAATTGCCAATTTGCAATGGAAGGCAACGTCTTCATTAAACAAAATTTCTGGCTGCGTATCATATCCTCCAATTGCTCTTAATTTTGCGACATTGTAAAGTCCACAAAATGGATTAATTTGATTTAATATTGCGTATGGTATTGGGTTGTTTCGTAGTTGCTCTCTACTGAAGTCTGATTTTGATAAAAACTCCCCATTATTATTTTCTCTATACTCATAGTCAAAAAGAATTACGTCTGGGCAATCTAACTTATCTACCCATTTTTTAGCCAAACCATTAAAATTCGGATATAATTCATCATCTGCATCGTGAAAATGAATCCAATCGCAAGTAGTTTGAGCTAAAAGGATGTTTTTGCCCACTGAACAACCCTTGTTTATTTTTCCCCTGATTACTATTGCCCCATAACTTTCTGCAATTTCAGCGGTATTATCACTACTGAAATCATCGTAAACCAAAGTCTCTTCAAATGGAATTAATTGTTTACGCGCAGATTCAAGTAGTCTCGGTAGGCACCATGCTGCGTTATAGGCTGGTATTGCTAAGGCTATTTTACTCATATCATGCTATTACTATTTTACTGAATTGAAGTATGATAATGCTTTTTTTCTAATTCTTTCGATGGTAAAGAAAAGTACTTCCTTAATTGGCCAAGTATTTAATAATTCTGGTTTTGCTAAATTGTTTATGTTCCGTGATGGTGAAAATAAAGTGAATCTATTACTCTGATTAGGTTTTGGTTTATGGCTATCAATTACCGATTGTATTAATTCCATATGTTGGATGGAAATTTGTTGTTGACTAAACGTTTTCTCTATGTTAATAAAAGCTTTTTCGGCCATTTCCCCCAGCTCTTCAGCTGTTTTTTTGGAGAGATTTATAATCTTTTCAGCTAGATCTTTCGCGGTGTTATTAAAAACCAAAACTGAGGAGTTATTTACGAAGCAATCCGAAGCTCCAGCACCCATCGAACAGATTAAAGGTTTCTTGTGCAAAACATGTTCAATTGCAGTTATGTTAAATATATCCCAAGTAGACGGTACAATAGTAAAATCAACTTTACAATAGAGCTCCTCAATTTCTTTATGACTTTTTGTTCCTAATGGGATGATAATTTTTTTCCATATGTTAGGAAATTTTTTTGATAAAAATTTGTCCATGCTAGATTGTTGGTCATAATAATAAGTATCTTTTCCAACCCAATATATTTGTAGGTTTTGCTGCTCTTTTTTGCTTAATAATTCGATACTTTCACAAAGCTGTATAACACCTTTCCAATATTGGATTCTCCCTATTACTAAGCCTGTATGTAGCGTTTGTTTTTGCTCAGCTAAAGTTATATTTTCATTCTTTATAACTGGATATATCAGAGAGAATTTTTTGGTATCGATGTTTCTATTTACCCAAAAAGTTATATTTTGATTGCTAAATGTGGCTAATGCATCTGCATAGTTGAAGAAGTTTATTTCTGTTTCTAGATACAATTTTGACCAAAACTCAAGTCCCTTTCTAGGGTCGTAATAATCAATTTGGCCAATACTTCCATGCAAATGTATTATTACTGGTAGCTGACCCTGAATAATCCATGGTATAAATCCCAGTCCCCAATCTGTAGCAATTACCACATCAAAATTAATTTCAAGAGATAGTGCCAATTCATTCAATGCCCAAGCAGAGGCAACATGATTTTGAAGTTCCGGCAAAATTGCCAAGTGATGAAATTCTGATTTACTTTTCTCAAACTTTTCCTTAGAGAGGTGGTAAACTTGTATATTGTTTTGTTTTGATATGCCGTTTGGCATATCAAAAGCACTACCTTGTACGACAGTTACTTTATCTCCAGAATAATCTTCGAAATTTTCTAGGAGAGAATTATAAAAAGTACAAATGCCACCACCTGTTTCAGGTACAAACTCAGGAAGAACAAATAGTATATTTTTAGGAATTTTCAAGAATGAGATTTTTATAGATTTTTGATAAAAGATAAATTATTTATAGTTTAATTTTTTCTTAAATCTAAATTCATCTCCTTTGTTAAAATGCTTATACAAGCGTTGTACATAGCGAGCTTCTAGAGAGTAAAATCTAGACTTTACATATTTGAAGAAAAATGTTTTATCAAATTCATGAATCCTTTCTATCAGGGCATTGTCTTCCTTCCACATTTTAACATATTTTAGGTTTACAGTTTTTGCATTAGGTTGGACCCTAGAAACCGCCAGTGGGGATTTTATATGTTTAGTTTTTGCTTTTGGGATAAGTCTAAACCAAAGTTCTGAATCTACTGCACAATGCAAAACTTCAAGGATTGGCAAATGTATGCCTGAGCTCCAAAAGGAAGAGTGTTGTAATATAACGCCACCTAAAAATAGATAGCGATTGGCAACCAAGTTTCCTTTCTCATAGATTAAGGTTTTATTTTCCTCGTTTAGTTGAAGCCCATCACCATAAAGAAAATTAAAATCTCCTTCCTTAAAAAGACTGGAAACCTTCAAAAAGGCTTGGTCTAAGTAAAAATCATCACTATTTATCCATCCGTAAATATCTCCTGATGCAAGCGCAAAACCTTTGTTAATTGCATGTCCTTGACCACGGTCAGTTTCGCTTTCCCAAAAACTTATCCAAGGACTATATTTTTCTAGGATGTCTTTTGTGCCATCAGTACTACCTCCATCCATAATGATATACTCTAGATTAGGATAGTTTTGTAAAAGAACGGATCTAATTGTTTCTTCAATATAAGCACCTTGATTGTAAGAAGGAGTTAAAATTGTTATTTTAGGCCATTTGATATTTGATGAATATGAATCTGATGGTACTTCTATATTCCATGGCCAACCAGATTTGTCTGTGCTTGGTAATTCTGAAAGCAAACCCTTTTTGCTTCTGGCTAAACTTTTAAGAGGGTAGTTTACCCCTTTAGAAATAAATTCCTCCCTATATTTTCCTAAGTTTGGATAAGAGATATTTTCTTCAGGATTTTTACGCATTGAGTAGCTCGTTTTGAATAAATAATTCTATTTTACCCCTTGGATCTAATATTTCATCATAGATCTTTTTGCAATTCTGTTTAGGTATTTCTGCTAAAGTGTTTTTATGAAAGTGATAAGATAAATCTTGCTCCTCCGTAACAATACGACCAATATTATATTGATTAACCAGTTGAGTATAAGTTTTACATTGATAAAGTAAGCAAGGTAAACCCATTGCCATATAACACGAAAATTTCCCAGAAGACAAACCTATATCTCTAATGTTTTTTCCAGTAAATACGCCACCGTCTGGTTTATAAATAACGATGCCATAATTAAACATATTTAAAAAGGCCATGTAGTTTTCGTACTCATCAAAAACCTCATTATGCATAATTAGATTAGGATTAATCTCTTTTAATCTCAAAAGCTCATCATGTAATAAATTAGATCTATCAAAACTGATTTTGTTGTGTAATAAAAGATAAACATTTGGTGGAAATCCATTTTTTATTGCTTGAATAAGTTCAGCCATGCCTGCCCAATTTGCTATGCTTCCGGAATAAACATAAAATATATCAGTGTCTTTTACCCCGAATTTTTCTCGAGTATATTTTTTTTCAGGAATAACTTGCACTATTGGAGAAACTGGTATGTAATACCAATTTTTAAAAGATGGGCTGATTTTATTCTGCTCGATAAGAAAATCTTTTCTCACCTTATCTTGAATCACAATGGAAGCAACGTTTTGAGAATAAATAATTTCTTTTTTTTTGAGTTGCTTAAAAAATGAATCGTGGGCAACTTCATCATTAAAAAAAATTTCAAACGAAAAATAATGAATATTTACAGTTTTTATAAGTTTTTTTATTCTGCCTGCAATAATTAGCCCATTGGGATCTACTGCAATTAAATTTTTTATTCCAAGTTTTTTAATAAAAAGAAATATTCTCAAATAGATAAAAATATACTTAAAGAAATTGTCGGGCCTTCTTGGCGTTCTTATTCCTTTTGGTAAATTGTAATATTGTATGTTTTTTAAAGAAGCCGGCTTTAAATTCTGGTTAAGATCGTTAAATAGTACCACATTATTACCTTCATTATTTAGCTTTTCTATAATAGAGAATAATGTTGGATTAGTAAATGTATCTTGGTTTACAGTAACTAGTCCAATTGTTTTTGAATCTTTTGGCATTGGTGGTAAAGATTTAATCTTTAATTGTTAGAAAATCTAGAATTTCTTTGGATACCAAATCTACATCTTCCAATGTTAAACCCAGGCCACTAGGTATATAGAATCCATTTCTAGCTAGCTTTTCAGCAATAGGATATTTTTCATCTCTAAATAACCCCATGTTTTTAAAAACAGGTTGTTCATGCATACACCAAAAAAATGGGCGGGTTCCAATTTTTTTATTTGATAAATGTTCTATTAATAATTCTTTATCAGTTTGACTTGGCGCAACAATTCCAAATACCCAAAAAATGTTATCCGCAAAAGATTGGGATTTTAATGGCAATTGGAAGCCTTGATTAATAATTGAACTAAGGTTTTTAGAATAAAGGAGCCCAACTTCTCTCTTTTTGTCTATAAAACCATCAATCTGTTCAAGCTGAGCTACACCTAGTGCCGCTTGTAAGTTGGTCATGCGATAATTCCATCCTATTTCATTGTGAATAAACCTTGGACCATTTGGTTCAAAGCAAAGGTTGCGGAATTTTTTGCAACGTTCAGCTAACGTTTTATCATTAGTAAGTAACATGCCACCTTCGCCAGTTGTAATATGTTTATTTGGGTAGAAACTAAAAATGCTAATATCGCCAAAGCTCCCACACATTTTTCCTTTATGGCTTTGTCCGTGCATTTCGGCAGCATCTTCGATTACCTTTAGATTATATTTTTTTGCCAGTGCCAATATCGGGTCCATATCAACTGGTAGGCCGTAAATATGTACTACCAAAATCGCCTTCGTACGAGTGGTTATTTTGGACTCAATTTGTGTCACATCCATGTTCCAAGTAATAGGATCACTATCTACAAGTACGGGAATTGCCCCGGCAGTAACAACCGATTGTGCTGGAGAAATAATCGTAAATGTTGGCATAATTACTTCATCTCCCTCGCTAATTTCTAACGCTTTAATTGCAATATCTAATGCTGCAGAACCATTACTGACCGCAATTCCATACTGCATACCAATATATTCACCGAAGTTATTTTCGAATTTAGATATAAAGGGGCCCTCACTACTTATCCAGCCCGTTTCAATACATTCTGTAAGGTATTTTAATTCGTTTCCGTTTAATAATGGAGTGTTAACAGGTATAGCTCTCATAAATTTATAATTTCTTGAGGATATAGCAAACTCCCCAAGTATCTACAGATGGAGAGTTTTTCGTTAAGAATTCTTCAGAATTTAAAACTTCAAATCCCGTAGTAAAAGAAAGTAATTCGATTTCTGGTTGGCTGAAATGCCTCATTGGGTGCTTTTCTTGGATAATGCTAGTTTTGTTAGTGCTAATTTCTCGAACATTTATTTCATAATTTACTTCTATAGTGTTTTGCTCTGAAAAAACGATTGGGTTAGCATATCTAATAACCTCTATAGTGTTGTTTTTTAATGTTTTAGTTCTTTTTTCTGGCTTTTGATGATAAACAGCCGGACTATGCCAAACATCAAAAATAAATAGCCCTCCAGGATTAAGAGACTTAAATACATTCTTAAAAGTAGAAATTAGCTGTTTATTATTTGTTAAATAACTGATCACATGGAAAAGTGATAACGCAATGTCAAACTTTTTTTCAACTTCAAAATGAGTTATATCTGCAATTTGAAACTGAACATTTTTTGATTTTTTCTGGCTAGCGATTTCAACCATATTGACACTTCGTTCCAATCCCAATACATTATACCCTTTCTTTGCAAATAAATTTGCATGAATTCCAGTGCCAGAGCCTAATTCCAATATGTGTTGGCCGCCTTGGTTATATTGTTTAATTAAGTCTATAACGTAATCAACCTCAACTCCATAATTTTTGTCTTTATATAATAGGTTATAATATTGACTGTATTCTTCAAAGTTGTTCACTGCTTGGCTCATTTAATCAAAATTTCACTTTTACTTGGTTTATGCTGAAACTTTACCTTATCTTCTTCTTCGCAATATGGCCCTTGCTTTATTTCTATCATTTCAGCGTTTTCAAGAATTTCAAAACCATGACCGCCTGAAGCTAATAGAATAACATCGCCCGTTTCAATTATTCTACTTTCTAAATAGGTTTGTTCATCATTGTAGAAATCTACTCTAATCTTGCCACTTTTCACATATAAAACTTCTTGGGTTAAGGTAACTTTCCGCTCAACAAGATTGTGAACATGAGGATCAATAATATATCCTTTCGGTCTATTCATATAGCCCAACTGCTGTGAGAAATCGCTAGGAGTAAAAAATTCAATTCCTTCCTTTTTGTAGTGTGCCTTTATTATTATAGCTAATAGTTGCGATTGATAATTTATTTGATCTACCATGTTAATCGTTCTTTAAATAAACCAAAAATTGATTTTCGTTCAAGTTTGTGGTTAGGTATTTATCTTCCAATAAAATTTCTTTTTTTACTGCGTGTACACCAGTATAGCTTAAGTCGTCAAAAACTACAATTAATTTTGGGTTTTTTAAGAATAGTTGCTCACTGTTCTTCCAATCGTCTTTTACCACACTATAGTCATGGCAACCATCTATATAAACTAAATTGATGACTGATGTACCAGCACTAATAAATTCAGGAAGTGTAATTGTAGTATCGCCTTTAATGAGATTAAAATCTTTTGTATTTAATTCTTGCTTTAGCTTTTCTACAACTTTTTTATAAGTATGCCCTCCAGATTTAAATTCCCAATATGGAAACTCATCTAAATTATAAACCTGATAGTCTTCAGGATAGTGTTCTTTTAAATATTGTATGTCATCAAATAAATCAAACCCAATATAATTAATTTGGATTTGGAAAAAGTGGTGCAAGTATTTTATTAAGCCTAAAGCATTATCTCCTTTAAAAACACCAATTTCTGCAAAACAAAAATTTTTAATCGAGTTTTTTCTTACGGTGTGGAAAGCTACCTCGTAAAGTGTTTTGCAATCCTCTAATCTTTTAAGTTGATTGCTTTTTTTTAACCTTTTTAAACTTTTTTTTAAGTTAAACATAAATTAATTATTGCGAGATATATGTGCTTCTTTCGGAGGATTTTGCATTTAAATAATTTTTAAAAAAATAATTCGAAAGCTTCCTAGTAATATTATTTATTGCTCTAATTAACAAATTATTTTTTTTGGTTATCAAGCCTTTATATGTCGATATAAAGGCAATCCGGTATTTGTTGATATTATGTCTATTTAGAGTTTTGTTTTTAGAAGATGCTCCATAGTGGACAAAAGAGCCAAAAAATGATGCAGGCGCACTGATAAATTTCAATCCCATCTGTCTCAAATGATATTGAAAATAAGCGGCAGAATCATAAACTAAAGTATGTCCGTTTTCTGTTGGTTCCTCAAAATAATAATGGGATATAGAAGTAAGGTCGAAAGCTCTTTTCTTATATATGCAAAACCAAGTATGATTTCTTTCTTTAAAAAATATTTCTCGTCCGCTATAGCTATCATACACTACAGAATTACTGGTTGCCGCGTAACAAGAACTTGCACCAATAATGTCATCGTTTGAATCTAAGCAATTAATGAGGTCGAAATAAAAATCCGCATTTAAGATTTCAAAATCGGCATCAACTGATGCTATGTATGGTGTAGCTAATTTTTTTAATTCTGTACTCCACAACTCATCGTAAACTTCACAATAATCATCTATATATCGTGGTACGCCTTCTGGTGAGATTGTGATTTGGCCAGGATAAGGTTTTTCTTGCATTTCAGCTATTTTCTCGGCATTATCGTATATAAATGTATAAGGATAAGATTTCCATTTATCTAGATAGAAGTTTTTATTCTCCTCACTTAAGTTGTTTAAATATATGTAAAGCACAAACTCATCTTTGCCAAATGGCCGATTTACATGCTTAATTTTTTGATAACTTTTTATACTAAAATCTGCTATAATACAATCCCTATTAGTAACCAGCATAAAAAATGTAATCTTTACTCTAGATTCCATCTGGTAACTTATAATCCCAGTAATTAGGCCTTAAAACCCAATCTTTTACTTTTTGATTAATTTCGAAAGCTTTTTGATGTGCTTGAAAGCCCTTGATTTCTGATTCCTTAATTTTATTTTTTAACATCTCAACTTCAATTGGTATTTTTTTATCTTTTTTCGGAATCCAGAATTTTATCCAGTTATAGTACGGATGAATTTTATCTCTAAAGGTTTTATTTCTTATTGTGATACTTACTTCAAAATGATTTTTTCTTATTGCTGTAAAAGAGTTAAAGATACCTTGTGTAAAAGCTCGTTTTATAAAATAATCTTCATTAAGGCGAGTTGCATCGATATTATGATGCAGTTGTAGGTTAGGGTGGTATAATCCTGTGTAACCCATTTTTATTGCTTTTAAAGTTAAACCTGTTTCTCCGTCACCTTGATAATCTTGATATTTTTTTGGCGCAATATCAGGATTAAAACCGTCAAGCTCTAGTAAAGTATTCTTTCTGATAACCAAATTCAATCCCCAAATAAAGCTTGGGTCAATTTCTTTGGGATCATTACCGAAATCCAAAAGGCTTAATGAACCACACCACCTACCAAGATCCTTTTCTTCAACCCAAAAATATTTCAACCAATCTGGAGGAGGTATTTCAAACTTTGGCAAACATGGCCCTGTTGCCAATGTTATGTTAGGGCTACTGAAAATATTAACGATACCTCGAATATAATCTCGGTTTATTTCAACATCGTCATCCAAAAAGCATAGTATCTCTCCTTGTGAAATTTGTACCCCCAAGTGTCTGCCTGTTAAAAGACCAGGTGCTGGGTCATATCTATAAATGAGATTTGGAATAGTCTTTTTATAAAGATCACAAATCTCTTTAGTCTCGTCATTTGAACCATTATCTATTACAATAACCTCAAAGCTAGTATTCTGACTAATATTATTCTGTATTGATAATAAAGCAGAATTTAAGCGTTTGGCTCTGTTTTTTGTTGGAATTATGATACTTAAATACACTTAATTAAGAACGAGAACCAATTATCTGATTGCTTTTTTAATTTATAATATCTATATAGAATATTAATAAATGGATTTATCTTTAAACTTTCTTTTAGAAAGTCTTTAATAATTCTTTTATTTAAAGATGAATGTAAAATACTTGAAGCCCAAGTTCTATCGCTTGTACGAATTGGATTTACAAACTCAGAACGAAATAGCGATCGAATGAATCCATAAACTTTAATTCCTTCTAAAAACTGTAACCCATTTTTATCTGCATTATTGGAAACACTTCCATAATGTCGTCTGAAATAATTATGATAATGTTCTGATATATGTATATTCGATTTTGAAAGTAAGAGCGTCCAAAAAAGCCAATCACCGCAATATTTTAATTCAATTATTTCTTTTATTAACGGCAGTTGAACGAGAGCTTTTCTGAATACAAGGGCACTTGCATTATGGATTGAATTTCCCAACAACATATTTTCTATGATAAAGGTTTTTCCATCAATTTGGGTTGCATCAATTTGTGCAGAGCTTTCATTTAGTTTATTGCCTTCAGAATTTATCCAGAAAGATCTACACTCATAGAGACCAATCTTTTCATCTTTGTCTAAAGTACGGACCGCTTCCTCCAAAAAAGATGGATCAGCAAGATCATCACTTTCGGCAATCCAGATTAAATCTCCACTTGCTAATTGTAATCCTTTATCCCACTGTTTAAATGTTCCACCACTATTCTTTTCGTTAAAGTGCATATTAGAAACCTTAGGGTGACCTCTGTAGATGTTAATAATATCTCTGCTATTATCATTGGAATAATCATCTAAAATGATCAACTCATAATCAGTAAAGGTTTGAGTTAAAATAGAATCTATTCGCTCTTTTAAGAATGCTTCGTGGTTATAGTTAGGAACAATAATGGAAACTTTAGGCTTCACGTTTAAAAAGTCTTTTTAGCATTGAAAACGGATATAAAAAAAAGCGACCAGTTTTCCAAGTGATTGTATTTTGGTAAGATTGAAATGCTTCTTTTCTAATTTGTTCGCTTCTATCGGTTGCAAGAAAGAAAGTTGATGAAATTGGTGGTACATCTGTATCAGAAGCTATAATTAAATTATATACTGGAGTAAAAGGTACGGATATTATATTAAGATAATCACCTGTGAAAAAGTTTTGTTTACCATTTAAATTCACAGATTCTATGAAAGATCCACTAATAAACCTTTGATTGTAAGCACTGCATTTTGAAAAATATTTATGAATGAGGTTTTGAAACTCGTCTTGATAGAGTTCTTTTACATGAAATTCATTTATATAGCCAGTCTCATCAGTATAGTGTTTTTTATCGGGAGAAGATATTACTAGAATACCATCCATCCTGAGTACCCTTTTAATTTCTTTTAACATTTCATCATGTTTTGTATGATGTTCTATTGTTTCAAAACTTACTACAACATCAACGCTATTGTCATCCAAAGGAATCTCATCTGCTTTGCCAAAGCGGAATGATAAATTAGAAGTTTTGTATTTATTAGTTGCAGCTTGAACTGTTTCTTTATCGATATCGACTCCGATAACATTTAATGCATTTTTTGCAAGTAAATTACTCCCATACCCTTCTCCACAGGCGATATCTAGAACATTTTTGTTGTAAACTAGTTTTTGTGCAATAGCATATCTATGAAGGTGCTCCGCCATATTTTCATTAAAGATATGAGTCTCAAGGCGTTCTCCCGTCCAATTTTTTTTATTCATTCGTCCAGATTAATAAGGGGCGGATTAGTCCAGGGAATTCTCCTGTAGATGAACCCCTTGCCGTTGTTATATCTTCTCTCAAGGTATCAATAACTTCGAACGCGATAATGTTATCAATATGAAGGTGAGTTTCATGTTTAGTATGATTAAATATCGCAACATTAATAGTATACCGGTCTTGATTTAGAAGATTGCCAGGAATCCACGCTATAGTTTTAAATTTCCCTATGGGATGGGGTTGTTTGTACCATTTTGATGTAGTACTATGTGTATCAAAAATATTTAAGCCAGATTCATTGTACAAGTTTATCCCATGCCATAGAATGTAATCAGGAACATTAACCTCATACTCTAGAACAATTCCTATTTTAGTTGTTAAGTCGAATGTATCTTCAGGAATGGCGCTGTCATTTATGGTATAAACTGATAATAGCCTTACAACATTATTGCCTGGAGCATCATGAATAGACCATTGTTTTTTACTTTCTAAATTTAAGCTTTGAGATTTATATTTTGAGATTACATCTAAAGTGGTTCCTTTTGAGATAAGTATGCCATTTTGTAACAAAATTGATTTTGGGCAAAGGGTTTTTATTGATGACATATTATGACTCACAAACAGCACTGTCCTGCCTTCACCCTTGCTCACTTCGCCCATCTTACCCAAACATTTCTTCTGAAATTCTGCATCGCCAACAGCCAATACTTCATCTACAATCAATATTTCGCTTTCTAAATGTGCAGCTACAGCAAAGGCCAAGCGAACATACATACCCGAACTGTATCTTTTAACTGGTGTATCTAAGTAGCGTTCTATTCCTGCAAAATCTACAATCTCATCCAGTTTACGCTGGATCTCTTTTTTACGCATACCTAAAATAGCACCATTTAAAAAGATGTTCTCACGACCGCTCAACTCTGGGTGGAAACCTGTACCTACCTCCAATAAACTTGCAATTCTTCCTTTGCCCGAAATTTTACCGGTAGTAGGAGCGGTTACTTTACTTAATATTTTAAGCAGCGTGCTTTTCCCGGCACCATTTCTGCCTATAATGCCTACCGCATCACCCTGCTCAATTTCGAAATTAATATTTTTTAAGCTCCATACCACGTCGCTTTCACTTTTGGTATTCTGATTATTGCTTTCGCCAATGCGTAAAAAAGGATCTTCTTTGCCCCGAATACGGGCATACCAACGTTCTAGATCACGGCTGATCGTTCCGGTTCCGATCTGTCCTAACTGATAAGCTTTGCTTAAATTTTCAACTTTTATCGCAATGTTAGACATTTAAAATATGCTTAAATTACGCTTTCCATTATTCATATTATACCTTCTATCTTCCGTCTATACCGTATCTACAAAATTTCGTTCCACTTTGTTAAAAACCACAGTACCAATTAACAGTAAAACTATGGTAATAATTGTAGCGTAGCCTAAACTAAACCAGCTAAAACTTCCCTGTCCTAAAAAGCCATACCTAAAAGTTTCAATAATAGGAGTCATCGGGTTATACACAATTATCCAAGCATACGAAGGATATTTCTTGATAGCTTCAGATAGGGGATAAATCACTGTTGTTGCGTACATCAAAAGCTGCACACCAAAACTAATGAGAAATGCCAGATCCCTATATTTCGTTGTCATGGCAGAAATAATCATACCCGCACCCAAACCCAATAAAGCCATTAGTATTACAATTACCGGAAATAGACAAATTGCCCAGCCGATGTTAAAATTGGCGCCAGAGAAATAGTAGTAAGCCATTAAGATGAGGAATAACATCATCTGTACCCCAAAACGTACCAAATTGCTTACCACTATACTTAATGGCATGATTAACCGGGGGAAATACACTTTGCCAAAAATGCCTGCATTATCTCTAAAAACAGAGGAGGTTTTGGTTAAACAATCTGCAAAATAATTCCACGCGGTAATACCAGCCATATAAAATAAAGGTTTCGGCAAATTATCGGTGGAAATACCTGCAAGGTTGCCAAAAATAAAGGTAAAGATGATGGTGGTAAACAGCGGTTGAATAAAAAACCAGAGCGGCCCTAAAATGGTCTGTTTGTAGAATGAAACAAAATCTCTCCTGACCAATAGTACCAACAAATCCCGATAGGCCCAAACTTCATGCAGTTTTAGGTCGAACAAGGATGATTTTGCCTCAATGGTCCATTGCTCTTCTTCCTTAACCATAAATATTAAGTTTGTTTACCTGCACGTTTTGTTGATCCTTATTAGATTCTGTATGATTAGTTGCGCCTTTTAAAATTAAGCTTTTTACAGACCGAAGATAGTGTGTATATCCAAATGCTTTGATACATTTCTCCTGAAGGATCATTTTCTCCTTTTCATTTTGGCTATGCTTTAGCAGTATAGATATGCTGCTTAGCATTTCTTGCTGATCGTCAGGATCAACCAATACACCGAGCGCCCCATTTTGAAGTGCATCTACACTGCCATCTTTATTACCGGCAATAACCCTGAGGCCACTGGCCAGGGCTTCGATAAATACAATGCCGAAACCTTCTTTTTTACTGGGTAGAATAAAAAGATCAGACAATAGGAAATGTTCGGTAAGTTCAGCTTCATCAATGAAACCGACCATTCTGATATGATCTTGAAGCTGGTTCATTGCAATTAAATCTTCTAATCGTTTCTTTTCCACGGCATCCCATTTTCCACCCAATAGGTAAACCAGGTTTGGGTATTTCTTCAAGAGTTGTGGCAATAGCTCAATGGTGTGGTCGTATCCTTTGTACTTCTCTGAAGAAGATAAGCGGGACAGCGAAAATAACACTAAGTTTTCACGATTTAAATGGTAGCGATCCAATAAACGCTGTGGTTTTTCGAACTGGGTAGGGAGATAATAAAAGGGGTCAAGACAATTGTTTAATACTTCAATGCGATCTGCAGAAATGTGATGCATTTCCATAATTTTATCGGCCGTAAAATGACTTACACAAACTATCTTATCCAACTGGTTTAACATTTTGAGCTTGGAATCTGAGAGCTTTTTCCAAATTTCTATGCCATGTGCCAATAAATAGATTCTTTTATGGGGATGTATTTTCTTGATGAAATAAACAATATTGATCAAATGGATATGGCTTAACAAAATCACATCTGCTTTTAATCCACTTAAAAAAGATTGCACTACGAAGCGTTCTCTGTTTCCATTGAAACCTTGAAACTGTTGTTTGCTCAGGTACCTGGAATCGCGGTCGGTATTTTTATCATACATGGAATATACTGTCGATTGAACAAGTTCTTCCTCGCTTAAATCGTATAACACACGGGATAAACTTCTGCAGACCTTTTCAATGCCACCAGTAAAACTAAAAGTTTTAAGGGTTAAAAATAAAATCTTAATCGGCATGATATATTCTGTATAAGGCCAGGGCAGAACTCCAGTGCAATTTGTTTTCTCCAAAGTTTTGCATGAGCGATTTTGCCCGTTTGTTTGCATATCGGGATGGATCGGCAATGTCGCTGCTTTTTCTCATCCATTCCTGAAATGGAAAAGTAAACCCCATTTTTCGTCTTTTCCAGGTTTCTACAGGCAGATCCTCTTTGTAAGCCTCTACGAGGAGTTTTTTTTTCTGTTCGTAACTAAACTTTATTTCTGTTGAGATGGAAAGAACCAGATCGACAAAATTACGGTCTAGGAAAGGAACCCTCACTTCAACGCCATGACTCATGCTCATAAAATCGGTATCCTTTAACAACTGATTTTGCATGTACATATTAAATTCAAACCAGCTTGCACGTGTTTCGTTACTGGTTTTCTTTATTCCGGGGTGAAGCGGGATATCTTCCAGACAATCGATAACCGTTTTCATGTCGATATTTAATAGTTCTGCAATTACATCTGGCGAGTAAACGCCCCGCAGGCACAGGTATTCGCCAATAGGCGAGTTTAAGCTAAGGTAATATAGCCGCTTAAATTTGGTGTTGTTGGAGAAACGCATGCTTCGTAGAACGCTTTTACTCAGCCAATTTAGATTTTGTATTTTATGGATCCGATCAAAAGAAGGGTATCCTCCAAAAAGCTCATCAGCACCTAAACCCGATAACAACACTTTTATACCTTGCTCTTTTGCTGTTTTACAAACAAACCAGGTATTAATACCATCATTCGTAGGTTGATCCATATCGCCTAAAACGGTTTCGAAATTCTGTACGAAATCGCGATAGGTAATAAGCTGTTCAATTTTTTGAATATTTATTTTTTCAAGTAGACTGCTCCGCTGTTTTTTTTCGGAAAAATCTATTTCATTAAAATTGGCAGAAATACTGGATAACTGTTTGTTATTATGTTGATTGGCCAGTATGGTAATGATGCTCGAATCGAGGCCACCGCTGAATAGTATACCTATATCAACATCAGAAATCATCTGCTGTTTGATAGAATGGCCAAGTTGTTCGCGTATTCTTTCTATAGCATAGCTTTCATTATGAATATAAGATGTGCTTTCAAACTCATGATACGATTGAATAAGATGTTCAGCGCTTCTGATGTTATATTTCAGAAAGCAGCCTTTGCCCAAGCTACATACATTTTTAAGCGTAGTATAAGGTTCGGGGATGTGACCAAATGCGAGGTAGTAGATTCGCCAATTATCATTTTCCTGGTAGATATCAGCATGTTTGAATGCCTTTACTTCTGATGCAAAGGTTAAAGTTTCGTCAGCAAAATGATAATAAAGCGGTTTTATTCCGTTTTGATCCCGAACCAGGTAGACACATTGTTCCCGTTTATCAAAAATGCAGCATGCAAAAATACCATCTAGTTTTTCGAAAGCTTTTTCTCCCCAATGCTGATAAGCATAAAGGATTACTTCTGTATCTGTTTGTGTTTTAAAAATATAGCCTAAATTAATTAATTCAGTCCTAATCTGCTTATAATTATAAATTTCACCATTATAAGTGATCGCCAGGTCTTCTTTATGGCTTAGCATCGGTTGATGTCCGCTTGAGCTCAAATCTAAAATCGCCAGCCTGCGGTTACCTAAACATAAGGGTGTTTTTTCAGCGGCATAAATACCATGATCGTCGGGTCCGCCATGCTGCATGCTATCGCACATGGCTTTCACCTGTTGATTGACTTTTTCGAAAGAATTCTTGCTATTGATGATGCCCGCTATGCGACACATTGTTTCTTATTGAACAAAATTTAGACTATTTATTCTGCATCGGATACAGCTTCGCCCCCTCAGTCACATCTTATTTTCAAAATGAACTGATTAATTTTTTATATGTCTTACCGAGCCCTCTCTAAAATCTCAAGCCTCACATCTCAGTCTCAAGTCACCCTAAAGTGGTTCTACAAAAGCTATCGATGTATTAATATTTATCGAATAACCCATATTCTGTAAACGTAAAATAATACGCTGTTTATTGTGCACCGATACCAATTCGGCAATTATGCCTTTAAAAGGTCCGGCTTTAATCAAGACGCTTTCACCTGGTTTAATGTCGTAATCAATGAGTTCCAGATCGGCGTCTGTAGCGAGCAAGAGCTTAAGGTCATGGATTTGTTGATCAGGAATAGAAGCGACTTGGCTGGAGAAATAAATAAATCTGGCAACACCATTGGTCATCAAAACTTCTGCATATTCTCTGGCCGAAATATACGCAAATAGATAAGATTTAATCAAGGGCTCTTCGACGATTTTTTTACGGTCGCTCCATTGCTTAACTGCCTTTTTAAGAGGTAAATAAGTTTGGATTCCTTTCCTGTTCAATTCTTCATTCGCTTTTTTTTCTGCTCTCGAACGTGTATAAACCGGATACCACCTGTAATTTTGATCTATCATTATACTATATCAATGATTAAACTCCATCTTCTAAATTAACCAATCTAAACTTTAAGCGATTAACCCTTTCCATCTTCCATTTCTAACCAATAATCTCTAACCCCTAAACCAATTAACCCTTTCTTTTCCAAAATTCCCACCAGCTCTTCTCATCATCATAATAACCACTTTTTCCATAACCTGTGTAATTAGAATAGTAGTATGTTCCGGTATTACTATGTGCATAATTGGTGGTATAAATGTTTGCATGTAACTTCTCATCACCAAATGAATTTAAGATAATGGCAATGTTGTTTAGCCCATATTCTTTTGATAAACGATCAGGAATGGTGGCAGCTCTAAATTTGGAAACGCCTGAACGGATAATGAATAAATTAATATCTGCCTTTCTAATGAGCGGTACAGAATCTGAGACCAGGCCTACAGGAGCGGTATCAATAATAATATATTCATAACTTTCCCTAAGCTTTTCAATAAGGGTTGCCATCGATTTGTGATGCAACAATTCTGAAGGATTTGGAGGCACTGGGCCAGAGGTGATGTAGTCGATATTGTGCCGTTCATCGGTAAAGATGATATCGGCCAAATCCGCCTGTTTTGATAAATAACTACTTAAACCAATGTGGTTATCGGAGCCAAAGGCATGGTGAAGTTTAGATTTTCGTAAATCTGCGGCAACCAGAATCACTTTCTTGTCTATAATGGAAAGGGTACCTGCAAGATTTAAACTTACGAACGATTTTCCTTCACCCGAAATTTCAGAAGTGATACAAATTACTTTAGTGTCCTGATCACTTGCCATAAAGCTTAGATTCGTTCTCACAGACCTAACCGATTCGGCAAATATCGATTTTGGTCGTTCTATCGACAAAACACTTTGGCCTGGTTGAACTTTTTTGGGATATTTTAAAATTACGCCAATAATCGGGGTTGCGGTTAGGCCCTCGATGGTTTCGATATCGTAGAGATAAGGATTTAATATCCTGACCAATAGAATTAAGCCCAGCCCCGAAAACAAACCCATAAATAGATAAGAGGAATAAATTTTCTTAGGCACTGGAGAAATCGGAAAAAAAGAAGGCTGTGCTACGCTGATAATTGTGGCACCCGAAATTACAGCTGCTGAACTGATCTGTGCGGAGAGTTTTCGTTCAAATAACATCGAAAACATACGTTGGTTGATATCGAAATTACTCTGCAATTTTGCGAAATCATTTTGTTTGGCCGGTATGCTGCCCAGTGCCTGATTCGCCTGGCCAATCTGTCCATTAATGTAGCTGATTGTTTTTTGATTACGCTCATGCAATAAACGGATATTGGTTACAATGGCCTGTTTTACTTCATTAATCTGCCGGTTAATATCCTGGATGGGCTGAGCATCGGCATTAAAATTCTGTAACTTACTTTCTCTATTAATGATAAGTCCATTAAGCTGTGTAATTAAACCAGTTAATAGGGTGCTATTGGTGCCTTCCAGATTAAGATTAAATTGTATTCTATCTTTATTGTTTTTTACCTGAGTTTCTAATTGTTGGATACCAAGTTCTTGTAGTTGTAACTCTGCAATCTGGTTTTGCAGATTGCTCAGTTTCGAATTTCCCAGTTGCCGGTCGCTCGCGGGATCGATTAATTTATTATCGCTTTGAAAGCTAGAAAGTTTGTTGCCCGATTTATTCACCTGTGCATCTAAAAATGCGATCTGGCTATCCAGATAATCTATAGTTTGTTTGGCCGATCTTTTCTTAAGCGTTGCATCATTTTTTACATATTGTTTAATGATTTCGTTGAGCACATTGGCAGAGAAAACAGGATTGCTATCGGTATGGGTAACGCCCATAATATTGGTGTTTTTCTCCTGTTCGAATACATTTAATCCGCCTGCAGCTCTGCCATATAAATCTCTGATCCCGTTGAATTTAAAACTGTAATTGCCGGTAGACGGAATTTCGGTCTTAACTGTAAACACCATATTCCCAGCATTAATCGCTTGCCCATAACGGTACTTTTTTGAACTCTGGTTATTGTCGTCGCTACTTGATAATTCAAAGGTTTTACTATCAACCGGCTTAACAGAATAGGTAGCTCTACTGAAATTAACCGAATCCTGGGTTAAAATATCCACTTGAAAAGGCTGTTTCGGATAAAGTTCGGTCACCCGAACCCTTCCTTCTAAATAGTAGCTAATTTTATAATCAAGATTCTTTAATGCATTTAAAATTACGTCTTCCGAACGTATAATGATCCCTTCAGTCTGAATCTGGTTTTGATTAAAGGGGCGATAATTTACAGGCGAGCCAGGTAATGGTGCCATTTGTTGCTGCTGATCGCCATCTAACTTTAGCGAAGCAGAAGTAATATAGATAGGGGTAATGCTGCGTACATATAACCAGGCCATCACAAAACTGATCAATACCGTTCCGGCAACCCAATACCACCTGCTTAGAAAAATCAAGGCGATTTTCCAATAGTTAATGGTCTGGCTAGCTAACTTCTTATTTTCGGTTGGTGTAGTATTATCCATTAGCGGGTTAAGGTAAAGATTAATACAGCCAGATTAACTACTACAAGCAGCGGCTGTACAATATTATTAACACTCGTTAGTTTTTCGCTTAATGCCGAGCTCTTGGTTTGCTGCAGTACAATAATGTCGTTATTCTGAAGAACCAATTTTTTGCTGGCTAAACTGTTGATGTCATTCAGATTGACATAAATAATTTCCGGATGGCTTCTATCGCCACGGATAATTTTCAGGGTCTTAGGGTCTGCTGTTTTGTTAATTCCTCCTGCTTCACCAATAATATCAATTAACGTAGTGTTTTCGCGTTCCAGTAAAAAATTCCCTTGTTTGCTGAATTCTCCCAATAAAGTAACCTTTAAATTTACCACACTAAGTTCAATAATTGGATCTCGCAGTAGTTGTTTAGCATATAAATCCTGAATTTTAATGGCGGCATCCCGCCTGCTGAGGCCTAATACCTCCACTTTTCCGATAGCAGGAAGGTTTACTTTTCCATCGGTATCTACTAAGTAAGAAAGGGTATTATTGATGGATCCACTAACTGTTTGATTACCGCTTGTACTACTGTTGGCAGAGGCCATGGCACCAAATTCTTTATTTTGCAGGTTTCGGATAGCCAACTGATCATTTACCTTTATTTTATAATAAGCATCACTAATGCCCTGATCGTTTACTACATATACCTGTTTAATGGTATCGGTAACTACATCACTCGGGGCGTTAAACAGACTATGCTCTTTTCTGGCAGCGCAACCTATAAAAATTGAGCAAATGAATAAAATACAGACAGATTTTAATATTGCTTTTGTTAGGATCATAATTTGGGACGAGGAAATAGGTTTGTGCAATAGCTTACACGCAAAATATGGTTAAAGGTGCTTAAAATATGGTTAAAGATGCTTAAAAAAAAATAAATTGAAAAGTAAGATTTACTTATTGTCTTTTATGGAGGCGATGAATAATGCATAGTTTCAATGTCTATTATGATTCGATGTTATTAGTTAATACCTAATTAACAACCGTTTTTAACGCCATTTGTTTAAAGTCGGCCTATAATAAAAAACAGAATTAGTTTTTGATACGTTATTTTTATATTGATAAAAATCATCATAAATATGAGTTAGTGTATAATTAGTACTACTGTTTAAGGTTAGTTTTGTTGTAAACTAAATGTTATGGTCAAGTTTGCTTTTCTACTGTTGTCGATTATGTTTTATTGGTCAAAAGTCGATGCTGATACAGGTTGTTCTTACAACGGATACGTTTATACCAGAGCGCCATATTTCAATAGTATATTTGATGCCAATTTGTATTGGTCTGTTCCAATTCAGGATAACTGTCCTTTAGGCACACTTCATTCTACCCAATATGCAAATGTTTCTGCTACTTCTACTACCACTTGTTATGTCGGATTTTTCGCAGGAGGGGTGCAGGTCAGTTATGCAATTGATTTTTGCCCTTTGGATGATTTTATTTGGGTAGTTACTTTTATAAGCGGGATTTTTGGTTATGTGTTTATCCATAAAAAAATACTCATTTTATTAACTTTTTCATCTTTGTTTAGTACATAAACAAGAAACAGTTTATCTCCACGGTTCATGTAGAGTGCTATCAGAGCTTCAGATGGAGGGCTCTACGTTAAATAGTTTTATAAAAACCTGGCAAAATTATACGATTGCAATCACTTTTGAAACCTTCTATGGTTTTGCCGCTTGTGATGCTCTACTGCAATTGCTTAGCGCAATTACGCGTTTAGGCAGTTTGCTTTGATACAAAGCAATTTTAAAATGTTGCTGATGGAATGAATACATATTGGTTGATTAATATGCGAGTGTTTAGATTATTTGTATCAGGATCTAGGTTTTAGTTCTTAAAAAACTTTTATCAAACAAAAAAAGTTAATGACCTATTTACTGATTTATCAAATTCAATTTTAATTTTCGGCAGAATAGGCAGTAATATTTTTATTTTTTCTTTTAAAATGAAAAAAAACAAGCATTGAAGAGGAGAAGAGTAATAGATAAACATTTGTATCTAAAGGACATAATACAGTGAAGTTTACTTTAGATGGATTGTGTACAGTTGATGCGTAGTCTAGCTTATTAATGTCGCAGCCAATCGCAACTGTACCTGAGCCATTGGGACTTGGCCCAATAAAATCACTACCACCACTAATACACTCTGCGGGAGCAGAAGTATCATCGCTAAATATATACCGGTATTCAGTAATGTTACCCGAGTTATTTGGATCGTAAACATATACATTTCTAATCCACCTGGTATACATTCTGCTGCCTACGAGGCAACCATTAGGCGGACTAGGAACTGAACCAATAGGAATTGAGGCGAAGCAGCTTATACTGCACAACAGACCCATACAAATTATTGTAGCGGCTACACCGATAAATTTACACATCTTCTAGAAATAAACGACTAAGAATGCAAATATAAGATTTTATAGGCTAAACCATAAGATTTTATAATTGAAAAACGATCATTAATCACTTTTTAAGGTTTGTTACGCATATTTGAAAGGTTATGATTTATTTTTTAAAGTCCTAAGTGCAACAAAATATTAGCTGATGCCACTATAACCCATATTATGGACTTTGCTTATAATCTCTATTTACCTCCTTGATTAGTGATTCTCGCAGTCATGTTGTTGCGGTATTTAATCATTGTTGATTTCCTATATATGAAGGTTAATATATTGGTTAAATTATTTGCATTTATTTTTGAATATTGTAGTTTTCATAGTGCATTTTTTGTTTTTATGAAATATACTTGTTGATATTCATCAAGCAATTTTGTTGAGATAGTTTAGTATAGCTTAACATCTGGTTTTAATATTTTTTCTAAAAACACCAAATACCGTTGTTTAAGGCATTTTGTCGCTAATAATGAGACTCGTAGTGGCTTTTTATGTAAACTTCAAACTTGTATGTTTTATGTAAATATTCAATTTGTTCATTTTTTTACTACACAAATACATGTAATTTTGTAGTGTTAATTATACTGATTTTTGATTTTACGTTTAAGTTAAGTTTGAATTATGATTAGAATTAACACCAACTAATTTTATTCTAATTCTGTAGTCCTTGAAGTCGTTTATTGTTTGCCTCATATTTTTGTTCTTTTCGATAAAGAGTTTTGCGTCAGATCCTGGCGCTAATTATGGATGTGTTATCCAGGGAGGACCAGCGAAACTTTACTTTTCATATAAGACGGATGCTGATCCCAATAACTGGGGTGCAAATTTTCATATATACAATAACAATTCAAATAACTATGAGATATATAACGACACCCAGGGTAACGGGTATCATTGTGGGGTGATCAATAGCCATTTTGGGGAATATTATCAAGTTGGACAAGTTTGCTTTGTTGATAACGGGGTAAGTTATACGCAGGGCGACTTGGCAACTTTTACGGTTAATAATGCTGCCTATTGTGGAGCCAGTTCTTTGCCGCTAGATGAAAATACTATGATTTTACTGGGTTTTGTTGGTGTTGTAGGTTTTTTCTCCGTAAGAAGAATGTATAGTTCAAATATTGTTGCTGAATCAACTAGATAGGCAATCATCACCTGGTAAAATATTCTTTGTTTTGTAAATTTGCTACAATATCTATCGATATTTTTCGGCTTTTGGAAAGTTAGAAAGAAATCTGAAAACTACCTGATTTAAACTAGATAGAGGTAGGTGATTGTAAATCTTAAAGTTAGATTGAACAAAACGAACGTAGTTTGTAGTTTTAAGAGAATGTAAATTTGGATTTGATGCCAAAGATACATGAAACACTACATCATATTGTTCTGCGTTATTTTTATTTTTTTGAGCCCTGCAGCCGCACAAACTGGATGTTTGGTGAATACAGATGACGTTTATCTAGATAAAAAACGAATTGGATTACTTGGTAGCCTTGTTGATATCCTTTTTGGAAGCAAAACAATTTATAATGAAAATGGAGCTATCGATCCTAGAGAGACTGCATGCGTGGCTGGATCAAAAAATCTGTACAGTACATCAAATCCCATAAATAATTGTATGGTTTGTCCTCAAGGTGTTGCTCTTGGAGGACTTTTAGGAACTACTATTTTGGGGTGTGTCAATAATGTGGAATTGAATGGCACACTAGTTACTCGATCTGTTGTAGCATGCAATCTCGACGATTATTCCTGGACCCTTGGGGCCGCCGCAGGTCTCCTCGGTGTATTCGTCATCAGAAGAAGAAATAAACTATAGAGCATCTTTGGCCCGAATAGGAAACTATTCAGCATATATAAAGCTATTCTTTATCTTTACCACAGTTTTCAGCTTTTAAAAAAGCGAAGAACCACTGTTTGGTAACCATGAAGATATCCCTTATTACGGTCGTTTACAATGGAGAAACATTCTTGCAAGAGTGTTTTAATTCTGTAATGGCGCAAACCTATCCAGATGTAGAATACCTGGTGATTGACGGGGGATCGACAGACCGGACATTGAATATTATTCAGGAGAATCAATCCGCAATTGATTATTTTATTTCAGAAAAAGATAAAGGTTTATACGATGCCATTAATAAAGGAATCCAGAGGGCAACAGGAGAGGTGATCGGGATTTTAAACGCTGATGATTTATTTGCACGCCCTGATGTACTGGCATCAGTAGCCAAAACCTTTATCGATCACCCGAAAATAGATGGACTTTATGGCGACCTCAATTACATCCATCCCACAACACATAAAACGATCAGGACATGGAAATCAAGGCAAAACACCTTTCAGGATCTTAAAAAGGGCTGGATGCCTGCACACCCAACACTGTATTTGAAAAGATCTTTGTTTGAAAAAAATGGAGATTATGCCTTAGATCTGGGTACCGCTGCCGATTACGAACTGATATTACGTTACTTTTATACCCATAAAATAGCGGCGGTTTACCTGCCTATCTTAATGGTGAATATGCGCATGGGAGGACTAAGTAACCAATCGGTGATGAGCAGGGTCTCTGCTTTTGTTAATGATTATATGGCCTTAAAAAGAAACAGTGTACCACACCCACTTTTGGTTGTGATCAGGAAAAAGCTGAGTAAACTCAGCCAGTTTTAAATTCTTTCCCGAAGAAGAATTTAAAGGGAATAAATCTCCTCAAATTATCGTCATTGCGAGAAGGCTTTTTCAGCCGACGAAGCAATCTTACAACGATCGCTAAGCGTGCGCTTTAAGATTCCCGCCTGCGCGGGAAAGACGATCACTCTACTTGGATCTGTCAATAATAGCAACACCAGCCTTTCTACGTAATCTGATGTTCGATAAGCAAATACCATTATAAATCCACGTCACATTTGATTTATATCATGTCAAACATTTTACGGCACAATTTTGTTTATCTTAGTATAGTTATATTTGCCTGCAAGTCCCCATAAGTTTTGCTAAAAGATATCCTGAATACCAGTCCTGACTATTTTTGTATAGCCATATTTTATTTTGGCCTTTTCAATCGTAATTATTAGTATTCCAAGCATAATCTATACTTCTTTAAAGTATGGCCTTTTTGATAAAAACGACCTGTACCGTAAAAACCATAAACGCAATATTTCACGTTTAGGTGGCTTGGCCATTGTAGGGAGTTTTACCGTATGTATCTTGCTTTTTTCGGCCATTATTAATTTTAAAGAAGCTAATTTTTTAATTGCATCGTGCATCATCCTTGCAGCACTTGGTTTAAAAGACGATGTTTATGGCACCAATACCAGTACAAAATTTATTTTGCAGATCGTAGTAGCCTTTATCCTGGTTTTTTTTGGTGCTTTCCGTTTAACAAGTTTGTACGGTGTATTGGGTATTGGAGATATGGCGCCTTTGTGGGGAAGCCTTTTTTCGATTGCATTGATTATTTTTCTGAATAACGCATTTAATTTAATAGATGGCATTGACGGATTGGCAGGTGGAATCGGCATTTTAACGAGCCTGGTTTTCGGTATTTTGTTTTCTTCGATGGGGCAGGTGCCCTATGCATTTATTGCCTTTGCCCTCGCCGGTGCTATTGCAGGCTTTTTAAAATACAATTGGTTTCCAGCTAAAATATTTATGGGCGATACGGGTGCACTGATCATCGGGCTTATTTCTGCGGCATTAGCCATTAAGTTTATAGAACTCAATAAGTTTACCGGAGGAAGCAAGCCGGCTTTTTATTCTGCGCCAGCAATAGCGGTAGCCATACTGATCGTACCTATTTTCGACTCATTACGAGTTTTTACCATCCGTATTTTAAAAGGGAGGTCTCCGTTTAAGGGAGACCGTAACCACATTCACCACCGTTTAGAGCAGTTAGGGTTTAAGGCCAGCTGGATCGTAATTTCTACTGCCGGGTTTAATCTGGCTACAATAGCTGCCACCATTTTCCTTCAGCATCTTGGAAATTTTGTATTGATTTTGCTTATTATTGGTCTCTGCATTGCGTTTAATACCTTGCTTACCTTAGGCCTGCTTAAAAAGAAAGGCAGGTAAAATTAATTTAGCATATGTTCCTGTACTTCAAAAATAAATTTTACTTTTTTAGTAAAGCAGGTGTACTGCCTATCCGTTTGGGTAATCCTTCTTTTCGCTCTTATCTTTTTGTGGTGGTTAGCAACAGTCGAAGTCAATGCTATTAGTTTAGGGCGAAACGAGAAAAGGTGTCGCCCTGAGGGTTAATTATTGTATAAAAATCAATATTAATGACGTATATAGTTGATTGTTTTTTTACTCTACAGCTCATGCTTTCCTCGGCTCACCGCCGCCGATGGGCTCTTCCTTTTTGATGTCAAAAAGGAACAAAAAACACCGGCTGAAAATTTATTCATTTGTTGTTTGTAACTTTCAGTTGCATTCATGAGGGCTTCGCCGTTTTCTTTCTAAGGTAGTGGTTTGGCCTGGTCAGTACTGCCCGAAAAATTTGTTAGGCCAGATTTAAGTAGAACGGAGATAATGTGCTGTGGCCTAGCTGGATGGAAATGCAAAAACGAATTAAATTCTCTTAATAATTGATTACGAAATAACGTCAATGGTGCGTAGTCGAAGAGCCTCTCTTTTTAATTTATCAGATTCTAGAAGTCTTCGACTACACTCAGACTGACCGCCTCGGTATTAACTTTGCTGTGATTTATCGGTTTCCTTGTAGATTAGAAGTGCCTAGCCCCGGTCGCAGCGGCATCCCCGGAGCGCAGCATAGGGATATATAGCGAAGAACGGGAACAAACATTAATAGTTGTACAGGCTTTGCGCTTCAGAAAAAAGAACTTTATTGTTTTAAAAAAGTAGCGAACTTTGTGCTCCTAAAGTTAATTTACTTTTGCTTAGTAAAGCAGTTGTAGTGCCTATCGGTTAGGGCAGTCCTTCTTTCCACTCCTATCTTTTCGTGATGCTTAGCTCGATTTTGTTGGTTGGTACAACAAAAAGGATACCCGCTGCAATAAGGTTTGTTTAACCTGGGCTTGTAGCACAAAACTTCAGGCAGCTTTGTATCGGTTTTCCTTGCAGATTAGAAGTGCCTAGCCCCGGTCGCAGCGGCATCCCCGGAGCGCAGCGCAGGGATATAGCGAAGAACGGGAACAAACATTAATAGCTGTACAGGCGCTGCGCTCCTAAAAAAGAATCTTATTTTTTTAAGCAGATGACAAAGTATCCGCTGAAATAAGGTTTCATCATCACTTTTCCATCTTATATAATGAGGTCTTTGCTTTGATAAATAAATACTAATTTTGCGCTCTAATTTTTATAATAATGAGGCTGGCAATAAATGGTTTTGGTAGAATAGGAAGAACATTTTTACGCTTAGCATTGGCTGAGGGATTTGAAGTAGTAGCGATTAACGACCTGGCAGATGCCAAAACGATGGCTCATTTATTTAAGTACGATACTGTTCATGGTGTTTTCGCAGGTAATGTTTCTGCAAAACCTGATGCATTGGTCATTAATCAGCTTTCTATTCCGGTTTTCGCGATCAAGGATGCCGATGAATTGCCTTGGTCGGCACTTAGAGTGGATCTTGTTATCGATTGTACTGGTAAAAATCTAACCAAATCACTGGCAGAAAAACACATTACATCAGGCGCAAAACAAGTGCTCATCTCAGCTCCGGCCGCTGATGATATTCCGATGGTGGTATTAGGTGTGAACGACCATCAGATTGATTTGAGTAGCCCTATACTCTCAAATGCCAGTTGTACAACGAATAATATTGCCCCGATGATTAAGATTCTGAACGATAACTGGGGCGTTGAAGAGGGGTATATTACGACCATCCACTCGATGACAGGCGATCAGAATCTGCACGATGCAAACCATAAAGATCTACGCAGGGCAAGGGCAGCTTCATCCTCCATCATTCCAACCACAACAGGGGCGGCAAAAGCCATTACCCATATTTTTCCGGAACTGGATGGCCGTTTAGGTGGAGCAGGAATCAGGGTTCCGGTTTTAAATGGATCGTTAACCGATTTTACCTGTTTGTTAAAGAAAAAGACAAGCATCGAAGAAATTAATGCAGCTTTTAAATACGCTGCACAAAACGAATTGAAAGGCCTCATTGAGTATACTGAAGATCCAATTGTATCGGTCGATATTATAGACAACCCACATTCCTGTATTTTCGATTCGTTATTAACTTCTATCGTTGGTGATCTGGTTAAAGTGGTGGGCTGGTACGATAACGAATTTGGTTACAGCAGCCGTTTAATAGATGTGGTGAAAAAAATTGACCAGCTTGGTAAAGCTTGAAACGTAGGGCTGGTTAATTGGTCTTTGGTTCATTAGTCAATAGTTCATGGTTAATTGCCCAGTTTATTGGTTAACTGATGCTAAACGTATAGCTCCGAACGCAGCATGGCATAGTATGATGGCCTGGAAAAAAGCTGGGCAATTATTTTTGAAACCATTAAACTCACCGTAACTGCTTAGGCTTTGTCGCTTTTAATGCCCAGTAAACAAGCACGGGTTGAAAGAATAAACGCAGGAATCGCTTTCCATCGGTATTCAGCCCAAAAGCACTTCGTTTATGTGCAAACTGAGCGATATTTCCCGGGAACACACTCACAAATAACCCAGCTGCAATTTTGCCTATAGTGCCTTCATATTTTTTTGGTGTAAGTATTAAGGCACTTCCCAAAGCAATTTCAACCAAACCAGAATATACCACGGTATCATCTTTTTTTAAGGGTACCCAATCGGGTACCTGAGCCTGAAAAGGCTTACGCGCAAAAGTTAAATGGCCAATTCCTGCTGTAATTAAACCTGCGCCCAACAATATCCTGGCGGCTTTTTTTATGTTTTCCTCTTTCATAATATTGCGGATCGGATCAAAATGAGATATATCATTCAACAAGCGATCAGTAAATCTGTTTGATTTAATTTAGATCATGAAATCTACCTCTAGCTGGGCGGATGTTTACATACGGGGATTCCAATATGAAATGATTTAATACAGCCTTCAAACAACTGCAGACTATATTTTCACCTTTCAAAAACTTTTTTTGTGTGTTGTTGGTTTTATCTGCCAATATTAGGCCCGATATTCCGATCGGTAAGCGCACATTAAGCGTTTGCTCTTGGTTTGGGCAGGGGAAACAGATAGAAATTGATATAAACCGCATAAACCGATAGGCTTGGAAACACATAAAAAAAATACAGGGAGTGGGAAGCCCCTGCTTCCTAAATTTCTGCTCATCCTCTCCCTTTCCATACTCCTTGGCACCGAGGCTTATTTCGGATTTAGGCTGCACGAGCTTTCTGATCAGCAAGAGCGTATTAAGGAAGATTATGCTGATATCAACAACATTACCTATGGGCTGTTTTCGGTGCAGCAATGGAAGGACAATGTATCCAGGATTGTGCATCACCAGGTCCGCAACCTGAAGATGACCAAAAAACAAAAAAAAATATTACAAACAGAGGTAGAGCAGGTGCTGCTTGCACTCATTAATAAGGCTGAAGCCTTAGTGAATAAGCCAAAAAAGACTTTAAGCGGAAAGATCCAGAAATTTGCGATCCGCAATTTTGTGAACTCTGATAGCATACGGGCGCAGGTACCTGGTTTTGCCAGGAAAATTATAGCCGAGGTAGATAATCCGAAGAACAAGCGGCAGTTGAGCAAAATGGCCATGGGCGAGTTTAACGAGTTGGCCGATGAGGAAAAACTCGACAGTGCCTTCGTTGCAAACGGCGCTTCTGTAAAGGCGATGTACCGTAAATATCAGGTATCCTCTACCGGGTTGCTCAATAAAAAGCTCAGTGCCTCACTCGCGGATATCCGCACAAAAACTTATGGCTATTCCTTTGGTATGCTCGCCTGCGTAGTGGTTGTTCTTGGTTTTTGGTGGGGGCTCCGCAAACGCAGGGATCTTCACGTTACACTTTTTGTAATGTCGCTGCTATTTGCATTCATTCTCCTTTTCGTAGGCCTTACTGCCTCGATGATCGAGGTGGATGCCCGAATCCGTTCGCTTGATTTTGTGCTGCTTGGCGAACATGTGGTGTTTAAAGATCAGGTGCTGTTTTTTCAGAGTAAAAGTATTATGGATGTAGTAAGGGTGCTTATTAGCCAGCCTGGAATTGATTCTATCCTGGTAGGGGTGCTGATATTGGTATTCAGCATCCTTTTCCCGGTAGTCAAACTGAGCTCAACAGGGGTGCATCTTTTGGGCAGTAAACGCTTGGCTGAAAATGGGGTTATTAAGTACTTCGCTTTCCAATCGGGCAAGTGGAGTATGGCCGATGTGATTGTAATCGCTATCCTAATGGCTTACATCGGACTAAACGGCCTGCTTGAAGGTCAGCTCCAGGCACTCAATATCAAAAATGATTCACTTACCATTTTAACCACTAATAATACAGCCCTGCAGCCGGGATACATTATATTCATCAGTTTTGTGCTTTATGGCCTCATTCTTTCTACGATATTGAAGTTTATTACCCCACATGATGCCCACTAACCTGTTTATTAAAGCTGACTGATTTATTATGGCAACTACAACAAATACCCCTCAAAATATCCACACCAAAAAGAACTGGTTTGCACCACTTGCGCTGATTGTTGGTCTCAGCATCCTTTTGCTGGGCGAGGCCTATTTTGGCTACCGCTTCCATTCACTTTCTTACGAACAGAAACGGATCAAAGAAGACTACAGCTTGTCGAACAATATCACTTTTGGAATATTCTCGGTTGACCGGTGGGGAGAAAAAATTTCGGCAGTTGTTGACAGAAGGGTAAAAGGCTTTAACTTAACTGCAAAACAGAAAAAAGACATGCGCAAGGAGGTTGAAAAAGAGCTGCATGGGTTGGTAAATAAGGCAGTATCAGAGGTGACCAAGCCCCAGAAAACCCTTGGCGGTAAACTGAAAAAATTGGCCTTTAACAGTTTTGTTGATGTTGATGAGCTCCACGCACAGGTTCCTTCTTTTGCGAAAACTATTGTAGCTAAAATTACCAGTCCAACAAGCCTGAAAAGGCTCAAGGGGGTAGCAACGAGTAAGTTAGATGAACTGGAAAATCAGACCTATGACAGTACCGATACCACCATTACCACTGTAGAGCAGAATATCTACCATAAGTATCATGTTGCTAATGCAACCGCTTACGACCGTTTAATAAACTCAAGGCTTGCACAGATGAAAATAGAGACTTTTAAATGTGGGTTGGGGATGCTGGGCTGCGTAGCCATTGCACTCTTATTATGGCTTTTTTTAAGAAAATCGGTACAGTTGCATGTACCATTATTTATCATGTCGCTGTTATTTGCGGTGATTTTGCTTACTGTTGGCGTTACCTCGCCGATTATAGAGGTTGATGCGCGCATCCAGTCGCTCGAATTCGGTCTTTTAGGTGATAAGATTGCTTTCAATAACCAGGTGCTGTTCTTTCAGAGCAAAAGCATACTTGGTATTATAGGAACACTGATTGAACAACCAAAGCCTGATGCGGTACTAGTTGGTGTACTGTTGCTTGTTTTTGTGGTGGTATTGCCTTTGCTACGGATTATTGCCAGAGGGGTTCATGTTTCCTGCGGACATCTTTTTGGCAGCAGAAAAGTACTGCGCTTCCTCGCCTTCGACCTTGGTAAATGGGATATGGCAGATGTAATGGTGGTTGGCATTGCCATGACCTATATTGGCCTGAACGGTATATTGAAGAGCCAGCTTTCAGGATTGAATGTACAGAGTGAAACGCTTAAAACCGTTACAGCCAACAATTCAGCGCTTCAGCTTGGTTTTTTTGTATTTGTGGCCTATGTAGCTTATGCCATGGTACTATCTTTTATATTGAAACGGATAGATGAAAGGAATGGACCTTGTGAGTAAACTGGAACATTTTATACGAGGCTTTAATTTTTTTGGAGCGCAGAACTCGTACAGCTATTAGTGTTTGTTCCTGTTCTCCGCGGTTTCTTTAAGCTGCGCTTTAGGGATGCCACTCAATGTAAGGGATAAATCGCAAAAAGATGGCACCCTGAGGGTTAATTTATTGTATAAAAAGCAATATTAATGACGCATATAATTGATTATTTTTTTACCCTACAGCTCATGCTTTCCTCGGCTCACCGCCGCCGATGGGCTCTTTCTTTTTGGTGTCAAAAAGAAACAAAAAACACCGGCTGAAAATTTTTCTTTCGAAGCAAGTAGGTTGGCTGTGTCGGTGGAGCCCGAAAAATTTGTTAGGCCGGATTTAAGTAGAACGGGGATACAGTGCTATGGCCTAGTTGGATGGAAATGCGCTTTTGGTATAAATCACTCATGTTTAGTTGATTACAAAATAATATCATTAATGGTGTAGTCGAAGGGGCATTTATTTGCGATTTATCAATCTTGAGAAGTCTTCGACTACGCTCAGACTGACGAACGCGGTGCTTAACTTAATGACATTCGGGATGCTGCTACGCCCTGGGCTAAACACTTCTTGCCTGCAAGCAAACCGATACAGGCCCCCTTTAATTTTACAGTTGATACCGGGCTGTAGTCTTGATGTACAAGCCTTGGTTCAATAAACCTTATTGCAACGGTTATCCTTTTTGTTGCAGCGCCAATCATCATTTGCTTACGATCACAAAAAGATAGGAGCGGAAAGAAGGACTACAGTACCCTAGAGGCAATGAACCTTGCTTTGCAAAAAACAAAACAATCTATTTGTTTTTAAAGTCTGTTGGATCAGCACTTAAAATTTTAAAAATTCAGGTCGATATTATTATCGGGTTTCAATTGCTTTATTAACTTTGCAAACGTTTGCGGTGCATCCTATGGCGGTGTCTTGATACTCGATACAAGCTAATGATACTAAAAATATGGTCAAATTTATTCTTCCCGAAGAAGTACTGCCTTTAAGAAGCCTGGTTTTGCGCAATGGCAAACCATTTGAAGCATGTGTTTTTGAAGGCGATCTTGCCTACGATACCTTTCACCTTGGTTTTTTAAAAGATGGGGAAATAAAATCTATAGCCACATTTATGCGGAACGATTTTTTCCCTGAAGAAGGAGAGGGCTATCAGCTTAGGGGTATGGCCACCCATCCCGATGCAGTTGGAAATGGTTATGGTGCTGCACTTGTTACTTTTGCCATTGAGTACCTAAAAGAATATAAAACCGATTATTTATGGTGTAATGCACGTTCAACGGCGGCAGCTTTTTACAAGAAAATCGGCTTCACTACCGAATCGCCTGAGTTCGATATCCCTGGCATCGGTTTCCATTACGAAATGAAATTAAACTTAAATCAAAAATAATTAAACATGAATACAATTGACCAGTTTGACTTTAAAGATAAAAAAGCATTAATCAGGGTAGATTTTAATGTGCCTTTAGATGACGAATTTAAAATTACAGACGATAAAAGAATCAGGGCGGCTTTGCCAACCATTTCTAAAATCTTAAAAGATGGTGGTGCGGTTATTTTAATGTCTCACTTAGGCCGCCCGAAAGATGGCCCTACCGATAAATATTCTTTAAAACACATCTTATCTGATCTGTCTGCTCTTGTTGGTGTAGAAGTTAAGTTTGCTGATGATTGTATTGGCGAAAACGCAGTAAAACAGGCAGCTGATTTAAAACCAGGTGAAGTTTTATTGTTAGAAAATCTTCGTTTTTACAAAGAGGAAGAAAAAGGAGATGTTGCCTTTGCAGAGAAATTATCAAAATTAGGCGATGTTTATGTAAACGATGCCTTTGGTACTGCTCACCGTGCACACGCTTCAACTTCAATTATTGCCCAGTTTTTCCCAGATGCAAAATACTTTGGTTATTTAATGGCCTCAGAAGTAGAAAATGCAGAGAAAATATTAAACCACGCAGAAAGACCTTTTACTGCAATTATGGGTGGCGCTAAGGTATCTGATAAAATTCTTTTGATTGAGAAATTGCTGGATAAGGTAGATAACCTGATTATTGGCGGTGGTATGGCTTACACTTTTGCTAAAGCACAAGGCGGAGAAATTGGCACCTCATTATTAGAAGCCGATAAACAAGCGCTTTCTTTAGAGTTGATCGAAAAAGCAAAAGCAAAAGGCGTAAACCTGATTTTACCTGTAGATACCGTAATTGCTGATAAATTTGCAAATGATGCCGATAAAAAAGATGTAGACTCTGGTCATATTCCTGTAGATTGGATGGGACTGGATATCGGTCCAAAATCGGTTGTTTTGTTCCAGGATGTTATTAAAAACTCTAAAACCTTATTGTGGAACGGCCCGATGGGTGTTTTCGAAATGGAAAGTTTCCAGGTAGGTACTAAAGCTGTTGCAGAGGCAGTTGTAGCGGCTACTAAAGATAACGGCGCATTCTCTTTAATCGGTGGTGGCGATTCTGCTGCGGCAATTGCAAAATTTGGAATGGAAGATGAGGTAAGTTATGTTTCTACCGGTGGTGGTGCATTACTTGAGTATATGGAAGGTAAAGAATTGCCAGGTGTTAAAGCCATTAATGGATAAGAATAAAACCTAATAAAAGGGCCTTGTAGATGAAAATTTGCAAGGCTTTTTGTTTTCCAAGGTAAGAGAGCAGCCAGTTAAAAAAGAAAAGGAGTGATGGTTCAGCTGGTTATGGTGTTGCCTGAAGTATTGTGTAGCAAGACTGATGTATGGTATTGATGCCCGATAATCAAATTTTTTACTATTTTGGTATTAAAGCATAGTTGTGTCAGGCATATCTCTTTTGGGCCCTTGCGCGATTTTGCACACAATTGCTCAAAAAATCAGAATAAACGGTTTACCATGAATGACTATTACTTAAAACGAATCCGCAAACCCATACCTAAGCTGGTTTTAAAGGATACCAACGGACAAGAATTATTTTCTTTCGTCTTTACCGAAGAAAGTGAAGAAATATTAACAGCTGATATGGCCGGCAGTAAATACGGTCTGATAAAAAATATCCAAAACGAAAGAACCAGTTATCAGTTAAAAAAAGATGATTTTTTATTTAGTGAGTTTTCGGGTAGCGGCATCTCAATGTTACATATCAAAAGCATAATATCCGATGAGCATAACAAGGATATCAATGTAGAATTAGGTATCTCTGCACATATCAGTTTTTGGACCAAACAACCCTCGCTAAACCTGTTTTATGATGATGCCAGGTTGTTTAAGATCAAACACACATTCTTTAACGGCTGGGAACTTGAAAGTGCCGTGGCAGAAGACGACAAAAACTTCAATAATTTTCTCTTTACGTTTATATCCCTGTTCGTAACCTCGCACCGTGAGCTATATTTTAGGGTGATGCGCAATGACTACTAGATTCTGAATAGGTTACCTATAAATTTTTTCCATATCATGAGATCACAAATAGCAGTGGGTATGTCATGGTCGTTTCATCACTTAACATAGTACCAATGAAAAACAAATTGCTTCTTATCTGTTTATTATTATTGAATCTTTCCATTGCAAAAGCGCAAGAGATATCCTTTGTTGTTGATAAAAATAGGGAGGAGGTCATCAAACTGGTGGGTAAACTTCAAAGCTCTCTATCAAAGGGACCTTTTGATGCCCTAAAAGACGACCGGCTTTTCTCGACGACTATTTCGATAAAAAATGAAATCTATCCAGCAGTCAATCATAAAAATTACCTGGTTGTAAAATATAAAAACAAGCCATCAAAAGCTAAAATATCCAGCACCTGGTATATCAGTGTGGAAAAGATATCCCCCACCAAAACTAAGGTCACCTCTAACCTGGTTATCGTTACGGCCAGCGAAGGCAAAAAAAACGTCGATAGTGAAGAAACCTTCTCTAGCGGGAAACTCGAAAAGCAGCTTAAAGATTCTGTAGAAAAAAACAGTAACGATCATCTGGAAGAAAAGAGAATCGGAAATGTAGCACTCGGTCATGAAAGCCCAATGTTATGAGGTTACGCGCTTTTAACCACAGGTACACACAGATAAACACGGTTTTTTATATCCGTGTGCATCCTTTCTATCTGTGGTTAAATGAAGTTTAATTGTGCCTTAAACCTGGAGACATTACAGCAATCTTTGAAAAATCTTATTCGCTCCAGGGCGAATTAATAATAGCATCACAAAAATTAGGTCTTTTAAAATCAGGGATCATGCATGCACATATATCTGCGTTCATGTTACCAAAAGTTGTATGCGGTTTGTGCTTAAACCCCTCGTAAAAGGTAGGGATAATGGTTTTTTTAAAGTCGGTACGCGGAAAGCGGTAGATAATTTCCTGCCTGGCACTTTCCGATAACTGCTCATAGCCTCGTCCTACCACATCAAGTGCCACTCCATGGTTCAATAGCACTGCCTCTGCCTCTTTATACTCTACAATCCCAGGCGTTGTATGCAGGGCAATTGCATCCCAAACCAATTGTAGGGTCTGCTGAGAGAAACCATGCCCTTTCAGAAAATCACGGGCAGCATTTGCACCATCAACTTCAAACCGCTTATCCGAACTGCTATAATGTGGGGTAAGTCCAAGATCATGAAATACCGAGCAGATATACAATAGTTCATGGTCATATGTGATTTTTTTTTGTCCCGCACTTAGTGATCCAAAAATGAAAGTCCTTAACGAGTGGTTGTACAAAAAATCAGAACTATGCTCAATTAAGAGTTCAGTAGCCTGCTTGGCTAAATTACTGTCGGGTATTGTGATACCTGCAACAGTTTTTGGGGTATTTAGTGACATATTGATGTTATTTTTGATCCATTTATTATTGTCAGAATGGGACGAAGTTTCACGTCTGTATTTCCCCACCTGTGATTAAGGCAGGCTGTTGACGGTTTTATAAGGCTACTGTCTTGGTAGAAATACCCACACGGTTTAAAAAATTGATGTGGCAGATACAGACAATTAAATTGGCTATTTCTCTTTTATCAAAATGTGCCTGAAGTTTTTCATAGGTCTCATCGGCCACACCATGTTCCGAAATATGGGTTACTTCCTCAGTCAACTGTAGTACTACTTTTTCTACTTCGCTAAACAGGGGGCTTTCTTGCCAGGCAGCCAGTGCGAATATCCTGCGCGGTAATTCGCCGGATTTGAGCGCTTCGCTGGTATGATATTCGATGCAGAATGAACATTTATTGATTTGCGAGGCCCTAATCTTAATTATTTCGATCAGGCTCTTAGCGATAGAGGATCCGTTAAGGATATTTTCTATCCCGCTCATGTGTTTCCAATACAATGGCTCTTCCTCCCAAATGTCTAAGCGATGTTTGATAATATTAAGCATATCTGTATGTTTTTGTTAAACAAAATTGCCCAATTTAATTCCGTAATTTCTTAACCTAGTTCAAGAAATTCAATTGAGCTGTAAAATGTAGAATGGATGAAATAGGTTACTTGCCTCTCGGTTGAAGTGCATGTGTCATTCGTTCAACAGAAGGCATTTGCACCTAAAATAAATAAGTTCTACCTTACCTCTAATTACTTAAGGGCTGGCAATAGCCTCTGAGGTATAAATATAAACTGCTTAATAAGTTATTACATCTATGAGAAAAAAAATCTTTTTGTTTGGTATAGGCTGTCTGCTCCTCGCAGGCCTGTCGGAAAAAACATTTGCTTCAACAGTAATGATACGCGATAACATCAAACTTGCTGTTGAGCCTGCAGCATTGATTGGTCGTTGGGACATTACCGTTGATGTAAACGGAAAACCGGCGCCAGCCTGGCTGGAAGTAAAACTGTCGGGTTTTAAAACTTTGGTGGGATACTTTGTGTCCACTGCGGGTAGTGCGCGTCCGGTATCGGAAGTAAAGTTTGATAATGGAAAGTTTAGGTTCGAAATCCCGCCACAATGGGAAAGCGGTACCTCGAATCTGATTATTGATGGCACTGTTGCCGATACCAGAATTCAAGGAACAATGACAGACTGCAATGGTAAACAATATAGCTGGAAAGGTATTAAGGCTCCTTACCTGAAAAGAACTGCTGCACCTGCATGGGGTAAACCCATCAATTTGTTCAATGGTAAGGATCTGTCTGGCTGGAAAACCAATGGACCAAACCAATGGATCGTGAAAAACGGTATTTTAACCAGTCCGAAAGCGGGGTCAAATCTCATTACCGAACAGAAGTATAATGATTTTAAGCTCCACGTAGAATTTAAATATGCCAAAGGAGGAAACAGTGGGGTATACTTAAGAGGGCGTTACGAGGTGCAGATTGAAGATAGCAAAAAAGATGCGCACCCTAATAGTGTACTTTTTGGCGGTGTTTACGGATTTTTAACGGCCAATGAAATGGTTACGCTCGGCCCCGATGAATGGCAGCGCTACGATATTACCCTTGTTGGCCGTTTGGTAACAGTGGTAGCCAATGGCAAAACCATCATCAGTAACCAGGAAATTCCGGGCATTACAGGCGGTGCATTGGATAGTAATGAAGGAGAGCCGGGACCTATTTATCTTCAGGGAGATCACGAACCGATCGAATACCGGAAAATTGTAATTACACCGGCGAAATAATTATCTAAGAGGAGAGGGGGGACAGAGATTTTCTTGCAGTGATCAGGCTTCGAAGAATCGTCATCTCCTTTTTAGTGTCATAAAGAATTCCTTTGGAGAAGAGATCTTTTAATATAATTCAAAGATCTCTCCACTCCGCTTTGCTCCGGTCGAGATGACGCTTATTTTTAGAATCTGTGATTGATAACATGTCGCAGGACCTGGTTAAATGTCTCGCAAAGCGTTTCGACAAACTCTACCTAACAAGTTTGAATATAAAATTGTCATCCTGTCCAAAGGACTCCTGCGGAGAGCCTGTCGCAGGACCTGTTAATAGGTTCGAATGGATCAGTATTTATAATACTGCCACTTTTTCGTGTCCGGTATACTATGCTGTTACCTTGTAGAAGTATTAATCGTCAGAAATGATTTTTAATTTCTGCAGCTAATACCAGCTATTTTATCAGTTGGTAAATCAATGAAACATGTTTTTTAACTAGACTAATTATTTCAATAATAGAGTTAATAATTTTCTATATTTGGAACTATTTATATTAAGTCTAAATAAAATCAATTTCACATGTTTAAATTTCTAACTTTATTTTTAACGGTCTTATCAGTGCGGGCTTTTGCCCAAACAGGTACGATTAAGGGCACGGTAACTACTTCAGATGGTAAACCGGCAGAATTTGTAAATGTTGTTCTGGCTGGAACAAATAAGGCTGCGGTGGTAAACGGGGCAGGCCATTATACAATAAACAGAGTTGCGACAGGATCTTATACCTTAACGGCAAGTTTCACAGGACTGCTTACGCAAAAAAGCACAATAACGATAAAAGCAGGTGAAACCACCATTATTAATTTTACGCTGGTTGAAGACAAGCAGCAATTGCAGGAGGTTGTTGTAAATAGCAATGGCCGGCAAACTAAAGAAACCGACTATGTTGCCCGAATGCCTTTAAAAAATCTCGAAAATCCACAAGTATATAATGTTGTAGGAAAGGCATTAATTAAAGAGCAACTGATGACTGATGTTAAGGAAGTGTTTAAGGCTGCGCCAGGAGTTGTGCCAACAGAATATGTAACGGGAAGCTTTGCTGTATTATTTAGGGGATTTACGAATTTTGATTACGCCAGAAACGGAATGGCTACTTCTGTTTACAGAACGGGGACGGAAATAGCGAATCTTGAACGGGTAGAATTGATTAAAGGCCCATCGGGTACGCTTTTTGGCGCTCAGGTAGCTACTTTTGGTGGGGCTATAAACCTGGTGACCAAGAAACCTTATGCGGGTTTTGGTGGTGAGGTAGATTATAGCATGGGAAGTTTTGATTTAAGCCGCGCAACTATTGATCTCAATACACCGCTAAATAAAGAAAAAACAGTACTGTTAAGGTTCAATGCAGTAAAGCACCAGCAGAACAGTTCAAGCGAATATGGTAAAAATAAAAGGTATGTAATTAGTCCCAGCCTTTCTTATCAGGCCAGCGAACGTCTTTCGCTCCTGTTTGATTTTGAATATTTTAACAGTAACGCAAACCGTTTAGCCTACACCTTGCTTTTCGGGGATGAAGTGCCTTTTAAATCGGCCAGGGATATTCCGATAGGCTTTAAAAAGTCTTTCTTTCAAAATGATTTGCTCAGCGATGCCGAAGCCACAAAATATTTTGGGCAGGCCAGATATCAGATCAGTAAAAACTGGACATCAACAACTGGCGTATCTCACGTAAATGAATTTTTAAACCACAGCTATCAACCTTATGTGGAATGGATCGATGCTGATACGGCTTCAACAAGCATCAGGCATTTTGGTCCGAGAGAAAGAACTTATGCCAATATCCAGCAAAATTTCAATGGTAAGTTCAGTACTGGCAAGTTTCAACATAACCTGTTGATTGGCGCGAGTTTCGAATATAATGATGAAACACTTACCTACAAAGCCCTTCCGCTTGATAAAATAAACATTAAGCAGCCTTTCGAAAAATCAGGACTGAGCAGGGTAACCGGCCTTTTAGCCGATAATTCAATACCTGCATCAAATGATGCGTATGGAGGAAATGCTTTTGGTTTATATGCTTCTGACGTGATCAACTGGACCGACCGTTTGTCGACGATGTTAAGCTTGCGTTTTGATCGTTTTAAGCAAACCTATGTAGGAGGTTTTGTTCAGCCATCTCTTTCCCCTAAGTTCGGAGTTGTTTATCAAGTGGTTAAAGACCAGGTATCTTTGTTTGGGAACTTTATGAATGGTTTTCAAAATCAGGGGCCACTTGAACAGCCTGATGGGAGTCTTTTTAAACCAAAACCGGTTTTTGCCAACCAATTGGAAGGTGGGGTAAAAGCAGAACTGCCTGAAGGTAAACTCGGCGGAAGCATCAGCTATTATTATATTGATATTGACAATGCTTTGCGTACGGATAATGCCCTGTTTAGTTTTCAGGATGGCCAGCAAGTGAGCAAGGGTGTCGAAGTAGAACTTACCGCAAATCCTTTTACGGGGCTAAATGTTGTGGCAGGGTACGGATTTAACGAAAATAAATTTGTTAAGGCCGATGTTTATGAAGGTAAATACGCCACACAGGCACCCAAACACATCGTTAATTATTGGTTAAGTTATCAGTTACCATTGCAGAATATTAAAGGCATCGGGCTGGGTTTTGGGGGAAACTATGTTGGCGATTCCTATTTAAATTCCAGCAATACCTATACCATTCCGGCCTATCATATTATTAATGCTGCCGTTTCCTACCAAAAAGAAAAATGGAAATTTGGCTTTAAGCTAAACAATATCACCAATGTAGAATATTGGGACTTGGTAGGAAACCCACAATTTACCAGAAACTTTGTAGCCAATTTTTCTTTCAGATTTTAAATTTGTTTCACCTTTCATTTTTTTCTTAAATGAAAGCTACTTTAAATATTAAGGGTTCCTGGTAAGGGATTGAAAAAGAAATATAGTTAATATCCAGGTCTGTATCATGGTGATTTTAATCTATGGTACAGGCCCTTTTATTTTATCAATCGTGTCAGATGTTACCATCTGATACGATAAGAATTTATGAATTTTGAGTTGTCAATCAGGTAGTAACTTCAAGCCTTAGGCAGGGTGCCCGTAACTTAGAAAACCTCAAGCCCAGTATTAAGCAGCACTATATAAACCGCCAAATAGCATACCAGAAAAGCTGTTGATAAGGCAAAATAGCGTGTTACCCTATGACTTCCCTTTTTAAATGGAAGTAGAATGAGGATATTGAATATTTCGGACAACAATGCACATATAAAATTTAAACAGACCATCACGCAGCTAAAGGCCACTACAAAAATGGCCGGTTGAATAATGATTCCTGAAGGAAGGCCATATAATGCACCCATAATAAAACTGATCGGGAGGATAATCATTGCGTATTTTAATCCCGATTTAAACTGTAAAAGGAAATAGCTGCCCAGTTTCGGAAGCGGTGTTTTTATTTTCGTTGGTTTTAACTCTTTTTCAACCGTCGGGGTTTCCAATACCTCATCCAAAGCTGCTTCATTTGTTTTTCGTTTTTTGCCTTTCTTTTGTTTCTTATAACGTGGCCACCAGATAATAAAACCAGTAATAAATAAGGCAAGAGGCATTAAGCCGGCAATAATGGCGATAATCTGTGTGGGCCTACCACCAAAGCTTCCATAGTGGATTGGTGTTAACCAGCTGAGATAAGCATTACCAACATTAGGGAAATCCTTCCGGCTGTTCAATAACACTTTCCCCGTATATTGATCAACAATAAGCATTTCTCTTTTTCCAACTTTCGGTAGGTTCCCACTCACTACATCTAAGCGGTAGGTGCCTGTTTTGTCAGCCGGAAAAGCAATCCCACCAATGTAACCGTTGGGCATTTTTTCTTTCGCTGCGGCAACAATCTCTTTAAGTGGAAGGGGTACAGCCTGTGCATGCCATGCAGATTTTGCACCCAATAACGCAGCTACGCCTTGAGGAGATTTCCCATTAAGCACAAATAACAGTGGAATAACAAGCGTAGAAAAAGTAATCGAAAAACCGGTGAGGCTTAATATCGCTACAATGGGAGAGGAGTAAAACCCGAGTGAATTGTGCCAATCGTAATTTTGCCGCTTAAAAGAGCCGCTAAACCTTACTGTAAGTGCCGATTTTAGCTGTTTCCATTTTTTTGGGATCCATAAACGCAAGCCCGAAATGGTTAAAATTAAAAGACATAGTGAAGCTAAACCACAGATATAACGTCCGGCAACAGGAATAAGCAAAGTTCGGTGCAGTTCGGTAACCACATGGATAAAAGAACTGGTATGTATTCTTTTACCGGTTGTTTTTCCGGTATATGGATTAATAAAGGTTTCTCCACCAGTTTTTAAATTCATAACGCTATATGCTTCATTGGGGTTTTTGAAGTTGTTAAGCATCAGGTAATCAATTTTTAAGCTGGGATAGTTTTTTCTGATCAAAGGAACAATATCCTCAACAGGCATTTTTTGTTTCTGCGCAATCACTTCAAACAGATTAGGGTTCAGCGCGCGGTCTATCTCATCCTGAAAAACCAGGATGCTGCCTGTAACGCCTACAAAGGCTACAATTGCCCCGGCTATAATGCCCAGATAGAGATGCCATTTGCCGAACCATCTTTTTTGGTGTTTTGCCCAGTTTAATTTTTTGGAGGTAGTTTCTGATTTTATTTTTGAGCGTAGCATTCCCTTTGTGCAATATTAGTTTACGCCTACAAAGAAATCGTTTTAAATGCTTTCTTCCAAATTATTTTTAATGAGTCTAAATAAGGTGATTATTTCGGTGCCATGAATATTAAAGGTTATGAAGCGAAAAATTCTGTTCAAACTTTTCAAAGGTTAACCGGCATAATTTATAGGATAGCTGTTGCCAGTCTGAGCCTGTCGAAGACCTTTACTAGCCAAAAACAAAAAACATTTGTCCTCTAAAAGGCCATTACAGATTCCAATAGCGTGATAATCTTTCCCGCGCAGGCAGGGATCACGATTGCTCAGCGAAGCTAATCTTAAAGCACTTGCATTACGATTATTCGCAATTTACGAACAGATTGTACAAATGATATAAATGGGTTTTTACCTTATGAGTCCTCCTCAATTTATCTGCTGTTCCGACATATCCGTCCTGAGTAAACAACCTTAATCGTTTCAGGTTATACAGGGCTTTAATACTTGCATTTTTTCAAAAGGGATAAAATTCGTCGTAAAGTGGGAGGTTCTCCCACTTTTTAAAAGCTAAAAATGAGTGCTTCTGGGAAAAAATCCAATAAATATTGTAGAAATTGGGCGAGTGTGACACTTTTTAATATTTTATTTTAATTGGCTTATTGTCAGTTATTAAGGCTTTTTGTTTTGTGCTGATATACTTATTCTAGGTATATTGCTGCATCATTATTGTAACAAAAGGGATGTGGAAAACTTTTTTGTGGTAAAAAGTGGTAAAAAGTGGTAGAACTCTTTACTTTTACACTAGATATAAAGTGTAGATACCACTATGACCCAACTTTTAGGAGAATTCGATTGTAAACTTGACGCAAAGGGCCGCCTTATGGTACCTGCTGCGCTTAAGAAACAATTGCCTAATGCCGAGAATGATGGGCTCATTATTAACCGTGGTTTTGAGAAAAACCTGGTGATCTATCCTAAAAATGTGTGGGATGCCGTTGTGGCCGATCTTGCCAAGCTTAATATTTACGATCAGGAAAACAGGGCCTTTGTACGGGCTTTTACGCGTGGGGCAACCGAGCTTTCGCTTGATGCTGCCGGCCGTGTGCTTTTGCCGAAATCTTTGGTAGAATATGCGGGTATCGGTAGTGATCTTGTTCTGGCCTGCCAGTTGGATCGTATCGAGGTGTGGGATAAAAAAGCATACGAAGATATTTTTGATGATGTTCCAGCCAATTTTGCAAGCCTTGCTCAAAAAGTAATGGGCGATAAGAAAGGAGGGGTAGATGGCGAATAATTACCATGTTCCTGTAATGTTGCAACCTTGCATTGATGGTTTGAATATTAAACCTGAGGGTGTATATGTAGATGTTACTTTTGGTGGCGGTGGTCATTCGAGAGAGATCTTGAGACATCTTGGTCCGAAAGGAAGGTTGATCGCATTCGATCAGGATCCTGATGCCCAGGCGAATGTTCCTGCTGACGACCGTTTTATTTTTATCGACCAGAACTTTGGGTTTTTAAAAAACAATCTCCGTTTAAAAGGTTTCAAGCAGGTTGACGGTATTCTGGCTGATCTTGGGGTTTCCTCGCATCAGTTTGATGTGCCACAACGTGGCTTCTCTATCCGTCATAATGCCGATCTGGATATGCGTATGGATCAGCATCGTGATTTAACGGCTGCTGAAATACTGAATACCTATACAGAGGATAAACTGCATAAAATCTTTGGAATTTATGGAGAAGTGAAGAATGCTAAATCGTTGGCTCGCGCCATCGTGACTTCACGTTTAGAGCAGCCTTTTACCGATATAGACAGTTTGAAGTCGGCAATTGCTGGTTACATCCCGAAAGGAAAAGAGAATAAATATTTAGCGCAGGTGTTTCAGGCGTTACGCATAGAGGTGAATGCCGAAATCCAGGTGCTTGAAGATTTTCTGCTGCAGGCTGCTGATGTATTGAAGCCGGGTGGTCATTTAGTGGTCATGTCTTATCATTCTTTGGAAGACAGGCCGGTTAAAAACTTTATGGCGAAAGGCAAATTTCAGGGTGAAGTAGAAAAGGATTTCTTCGGAAATCAGCAAAAGCCATTTAATGTAATTACACGAAAAGCGATAATTGCCACTGATGAGGAGATTGCTCAAAACAATAGGGCCCGCAGTGCGAAACTAAGAATTGCAGAAAAGATATGAACAGGTTTAGGGAAGAGATAGAGGAGGAAGAAGTTGGGCCTGAACCAGAGTTAAAAGCTGCGCCCAAAAGGCCAAAAACTGCTGAAGAAAAAATGGATAGCAATTCATTTATCAGTAAGCTTTTTAATGATGGATTAGTAAGTAAAGAGGCGGCAACTGATGCTTTGCCTTATTTGTGTTTTCTGGCGCTTTTGGGGATGATTTACATTGCCAACAGCCACTTTGCGGTAAACAATATTCGCCGGATTGATAAATTAAATAAAGAAGTAAAAGAATTAAGATGGGAGTATAAATCCCTCAAGGCCGACCTGATGTTCAAGAGTAAATTGACAGAGGTTGCCAAAAAGGTAGATACCCTTGGGATAAAAGAACTGATTGAACCACCAAAAAAAATAATTGTTAAAAGCGATGAATATTAGAGCAAACATCTTGCTTCGTGTATATCTGGCATTTGGCTTAATTGTGCTTTTTGCTTTCGCGGTGTTTTTACGCCTCGGTCAGGTGCAGTATGTGCAAGGGAAAAAATGGAAAGCTATGGCAGATAGTCTTTCTACACGATATGTAAATGTAGAGGCTACCCGTGGAAATATTTATTCTAACGATGGCAGTTTACTGGCTACTTCGATACCGGAATACGAACTGCGCATGGATATGTTTGCTGGCGGTATTGCCGATGATAAAGTATTTAATGAGAAAGTAGATTCGCTGGGTTATAAATTAGCTCAGCTCTTTCAGGATAAAACGGCTAAAGAATATGCGCGTTATCTGCGCAAAGGCCGCCAGGACAGCTCGCGCTATTTGCTGATCCACCGTAAAGTGGGTTATGCTGATCTTAAAACCATCAGGACTTTTCCGTTATATAACATCGGGAAGTTTAGTGGCGGTTTAATTGCTGTTCAGCAGAACAAACGGATTCTTCCTTTTCAGGCTTTGGCTGCCCGTACCATCGGGTATAAAAACGAAAATGTTAAAAACGGTGTGGGTTTAGAGGGTGCCTATAAAGAATATATCAACGGCGAAACCGGAAAAAGATTGATGCAGCGAATTGCCGGTGGGGTTTATATTCCTGTTAATGAAGAAGCTGAGGTGGCGCCAAAAGATGGTGCTGATATTATTTCGACCATTGATGTAAACATGCAGGATCTGGCTCAGAGTGCATTAGAAAAGCAGTTGATCAAATCGAAGGCTGATCACGGTACGGTGATCTTGATGGAAGTGGCAACCGGTGAGATCCGGGCGGTAGCTAATTTCTCTAAGGTAGAGGAAGGGGTGTATAAAGAGAAATTTAACTATGCCATCGCGGGTAACCAGGATCCGGGATCCACCTTTAAATTAGCCTCGTACATGGCGCTTTTAGAAGATAAACTGATCGATACCAATACCATGATCGGTACGGGATATTATCAGATCCCAGGCAAACTGATTAAAGATTCACACCCGAAAATTGAAACAGTTACCGTGAAAAAAGCATTTGAAGAATCTTCGAATGCAGCGATTGCGAAATTGATCAACATGCATTACGGTAGTAATCCAATGAAATTTACGGATCATTTATACGATTGGCATTTGAATAAAAAAATGGACCTGCAGATCCCAGGTGAGGCAACACCGGTGATTAAAAATATTAAAGCGAACCGAAGCTGGAACAAAAACATGACCCTTCCTCAAATGGCCTATGGCTACGAAATGAATTTGACGCCATTAAAGATGCTCACTCTGTATAATGCAGTGGCCAACAATGGTAAAATGTTACAACCGATTTTTGTAAAAGAGATCAGAAGGCTGGGTAATCCGATCGAACAATTTAAAGCGAGAGTAATTAACGATAAAATCTGTTCGGATGTTACCTTGAGCAAGATCAGAAAAATGCTTGAAGGCGTGGTAACCGAGGGTAGTGGAAAGCAGGTTGTTTACAATCCTTTATATCCAATTGCAGGTAAAACGGGTACTGCCCAGGTTGCTGATGCAAACAAAGGTTACAAAGGAAAAAAACAATATCAAGCTTCATTTGTGGGTTATTTTCCAGCTGATAAACCGAAGTATTCGCTAATCGTGGTAATCAACGATCCAAAGGGTGCTTATTACGGAGCATTGGTTTCAGGACCTGTATTCAGGGAAATCGCCGACCGTATTTATGCCAGCGATATGCAGATGTACAACGATATGCCAACCCGTTTGGTAGGTAATACAGGTAATCCGCCAACAAAAGCAGGACAGAGTAAAGCGACTCAGAAGGTGTATAAAGCATTTGGTTTTAAACCGCTTTTTGCTTCAAAATCTGAGTATTACAATATTATAGATACCAGTGCAGGAACGGTTTTTCAGGAAAATAACGAGCGTAAAGGTGTGATGCCAAATGTGGCGGGAATGGGACTGAAAGATGCATTGTACCTTTTAGGGAATGCAGGCTTGAAAACAAAGGTTTCGGGTTCGGGAAAAGTGGTCAGTCAATCCATCATTGCCGGAACAAAGGTGGGTAAAGGATTGGGTGTACAGATAGAGTTAAATTAAAAGGAATGATAAAATGAGAGAATTTTGAATGAGTGAATGTTTAAAGGCTATAGCCACATTCTATCATTCTCTAATTCAATCATTCAATAATTAATATGATGCAATTACAGGATTTACTTTATGGCGTAACGATTAAAGAATTGGTTGGTAGAACCGATAGGGAAATCAATGCGCTGAATTTCGATTCGCGTAAAGTAAGTAAAGATGATATCTTTTTTGCTGTAGTGGGCACCGTAGCTGATGGACACCAGTTTATTGAGCAGACCATTGAGCAGGGGGCAGGAGTAATTATCTGCGAAAATTTGCCGGAAATCCAGGACTTTACGGTTACTTATATCAAAGTAGATAATACTGCGGTGGCTTTGGGGATTGTTGCCGGGAACTATTTTGGAAACCCATCGGCAGATCTGAAACTGATCGGTATTACGGGAACCAACGGAAAAACCACCATTGCTACTATTCTTTTTAAATTATTTAAAGATCTAGGTTACAAAACCGGGCTTTTATCAACGGTAGAGAATTATATCAATGATATGGTAGTGGCGGCAACACATACCACACCAAATCCAATCGCATTAAATCAGCTCTTAAGAGAGATGGTCGATGCGGGTTGCGATTACTGTTTTATGGAAGTAAGCTCACATGCAGTTTCTCAGCACAGGATTGAAGGCTTGACTTTCTCAGGTGGTGTATTTTCGAATTTAACACACGATCATTTAGATTTTCATAAAACTTTTGACGCTTACCTGAAAGCTAAAAAAGCATTTTTTGATGTTTTGCCTAAATCGGCATTTGCATTGACCAACATCGACGATAAAAATGGAGTGGTGATGCTGCAGAATACAAAAGCGCATAAAAAAACCTATGCACTTAAACAGCTGGCCGATTTTAAAGCAAAAATTATTGAGAACCAGTTCAGTGGTCTGCATTTAGATATCGATAATGAAGATGTTTACTTCAAACTTGTAGGGTCTTTCAATGCGTACAATTTATTGGCCGTGTATGGAACAGCGATTCTGTTGGAGCAGGATAAGTTAAAGGTGCTGACTTTGTTAAGCCGTTTATCAGGCGCTGAAGGAAGATTTGATTACATCACCTCTGCAGATAAGATTATAGGCATTGTAGATTATGCACATACACCAGATGCTGTTCAGAATGTGTTGAGTACCATTGCCAATATCCGTAAAGGAACCGAACAGGTAATCACGGTGATTGGTTGCGGTGGAGATAGAGATAAAACCAAACGCCCTATTATGGCTCAGGTAGCATGCGATTGGAGCGATAAGGTGATCCTGACCTCTGATAATCCCAGAACAGAAGATCCGCAAACGATTATCAGCGAAATGGAAGCTGGTGTTTCACCGACCAATAAGCGTAAAACCCTATCCATTTTAGATAGAAAAGAAGCAATAAAAACAGCCTGCCATTTAGCGCAACCAGGAGACATTATTCTTGTTGCTGGTAAAGGGCATGAAAAATACCAGGAAATTAATGGCGTAAGGAATCATTTTGATGATAAAGAAATTTTACTTGAACAATTAAAACCAATCAGCTAATGTTATATTTATTATTCGAATACCTGCATAAGCATTATGATATACCTGGGTTAAGGTTGTTTCAGTACATCACTTTCCGTGCATCTATCTCTATTATTTTATCATTGGTAATTACCACCGTTTACGGACGCAGGTTAATTGATTACCTACATAAAAAACAGGTTGGAGAAACAGTAAGGAATTTAGGTTTGGAAGGACAGATGCAAAAACAGGGTACACCAACAATGGGTGGTATCATTATTTTGCTGGGTATTCTTATTCCGACCTTATTATTTGCCAATATCTCCAATATCTATGTGATTTTAATGATAATTACCACGATCTGGATGGGTGCCGTAGGCTTTTTAGATGATTATATCAAAGTTTTCAAAAAGAATAAAGAAGGTTTAGCAGGTCGTTTTAAAGTTGTTGGTCAGGTTGGTTTAGGCTTAATTGTAGGTTGCACGATGTACTTTCATCCAAATATTGTGGTAAGGGAAACTGTACAGGACGATGTAAAAAGTACTTCTACGGTTCCGATGGTATTGCGACAAAAAGGAGAAACCTTTTATTATACACAAGATGTAAAATCGACTAAAACCAATATGCCTTTTTATAAGAACAATGAGTTCGATTATGCAAAGGTATTGAAGTTTTTGGGCGCCGATTACCAGAAGTATGCATTTTTCATCTTCCTGATTGTAGCAGTATTTATTATTACTGCGGTATCGAACGGGGCAAACATTACCGATGGGATTGATGGTTTAGCTACTGGAACTTCGGCAGTAATCGGAATCACCCTGGGTATTTTGGCTTATGTATCGGGTAATACCATTATGGCCGATTACCTCAATATTATGTATATCCCAAACTCTGCAGAGCTGATGATTTTTGCAGGTGCATTTGTGGGTTCCTGCGTAGGTTTCCTTTGGTACAATTCTTACCCGGCGCAGATTTTTATGGGCGATACCGGAAGTTTGGCCATTGGAGGAATAATTGCCTCATTTGCCATCATGATCCGCAAGGAGCTGTTGATTCCGATTTTATGTGGAATATTCCTGGTAGAACTGGTGTCGGTAATTGTGCAGGTATCTTATTTTAAATATACCAAGAAGAAATTTGGCGAAGGCCGCAGGATTTTCCTGATGTCGCCTTTACATCACCATTACCAGAAAAAAGGATATCACGAGGCCAAAATTGTAACTCGTTTCTGGATTATCGGAATCATGCTTGCAATTATGACCATTGTAACGTTGAAGTTAAGGTAGGTTGAGGTTGAAGGTAAAGGGATAGAAGGTTGAGGGTTTAGAGGCTCAAATGCCTAAAGCTTAAAGGCAAAATAGAATTATAAATAAATACCCTTAGAGGTAATAAAAATAAGTAAAAAAGATAAAGTGTAATGGTACTCCTGTCTTGATACTCGATACTTATTACTTGATACTAGAAAAAATAAAAAATGAGCACGAATAATATCACATCAAGCAATACTAAGTCAGCGATGACCGGGCAGGGCCGTGTGGTTATTCTTGGTGCCGGCGAAAGTGGAGTTGGCGCTGCAAAATTGGCGCAGGCAAAAGGTTTCGATGTTTTTGTTTCCGATTACGGTTTAATTACCGATAAATATAGAGCTGCATTAGAAAAACTTTCCATTCCGTTCGAATCTGAAAAACATACTAAAGAACTGATCTTAAATGCAACAGAGGTAATTAAAAGTCCAGGTATTCCGCCTACAGCCCCAATTATTAAAAAATTGGTTGCAAAAGGGATTCCTGTGGTTTCGGAAATTGAATTTGCCAAAAGATATACCAATGCAAAAACCATCTGTATTACAGGGTCAAACGGTAAGTCGACTACGAGTTTATTAACTTATCACATCCTGAAAAATGCGGGTTTAAATGTCGGCCTGGCAGGTAATATCGGGCAGAGTTTTGCAGCACAGGTGGCTACGGAAGATTACGAATATTATGTGCTGGAAATCTCAAGCTTCATGCTTGATGATATGTTCGCTTTTAAAGCAGATATTGCTGTTTTGCTCAACATTACTCCAGATCATTTAGACCGTTACGATTATAAACTGGAAAAATATGCTGCATCTAAAATGCGGATTGTTCAAAACCAGACAGCGCAAGATGTTTTCATTTATTGTGCAGATGATGAAGAGAGCCTAAAAGCCATCGCGCTGATTAAGCCTGTGGCGAAAGCCTATCCCTTTTCAATTACTAAAAAAGTAGAACTGGGTGCTTATTTAGAAGAAACTACTATACATATCCTTACAGAACCAAATAACCAACTAACCATGTCTATTTCAGATTTAGCCTTACAGGGCAAGCACAACATTTACAATTCTATGGCCTCAGGCATTGTGTCTAAAGTTTTAGAATTAAGAAATGAGACCATCCGCGAAAGCATGGGCAATTTCAAAAATATTGAGCACAGGTTAGAGCATGTGGCCAAAATTTCGGGGATCGATTTTATCAACGACAGTAAAGCCACCAATGTGAACTCTACCTGGTATGCTTTAGAGAGTATGACCAGCGATGTAGTGCTGATTATGGGCGGTGTTGATAAAGGAAACGATTACAACATGCTTAAAGATCTGGTTAAAAGCAAGGTTAAGGCTATCGTTTGTTTGGGTAAGGACAACAAACGTATCCACGATGCTTTCGAGGATGATGTAGAAGTAATTGTAAATACTTTTTCAGCTGATGAAGCAGCGCAGATTGCTTTCCATTTGGCTAAACGTGGTGATGCAGTATTGTTATCGCCAGCTTGTGCTAGTTTCGATCTGTTCAAAAATTACGAAGACCGCGGTAACCAGTTTAAAGCGGCAGTTAGAGAATTATAATAGGAGGTACAATATATGTTCCAGGCACTACTTAATAAAACAAAAGGCGATAGATGGATCTGGCTGATCATCATCCTGCTTTCGCTTATATCTGTAATGGCGGTGTACAGTGCAACAGGTACCTTGGCATATAAAAAAGGAGAAACGGTAGAAAAGCTTTTACTTACCAAGCACTTAATTTTTGTGCTAATGGGTATCGGGATGATCTATATTGCCCACTTGCTCGATTATCGCTATTATGCGGGTATTTCAAAGGTATTGATGATCGTTACCATTCCGTTGCTGTTCTATACGCTAATATTCGGAACAAATTTGAACGATGCATCTCGGTGGGTTAAAATACCGGTAATCGGACTAACCTTTCAAACTTCCGATTTGGCTAAACTTGCATTGATTACCTTTTTGGCCAGGATGCTAACCAAAAAGCAAGAAAATATTAAAAATGTTAAAGAATCATTTATACCAATTATGGGTTCGGTTTGTGTGGTGTTTGTTTTAATCGCATTGGCCAACCTATCTACAGCATTAATGCTGTTTGGTGTAAGTATTTTGCTGTTAATTATCGGTAGGATCAGTATTAAACAGATCGCGATTGTTTGTGCAGGTGGTTTTGTACTGCTGTTGTTTGTTTTCTTTTTGGGACCAAGGAGAAAAACATACATGTCGCGTATCAATACGTTCATGCATCCTGAAATGCAGCATTCAGATAAAACTTTCCAGGCAGATCAGGCAAAAATTGCCTTGGCTACTGGTGGTGTTTTTGGTAAAGGACCAGGTAATAGTACACAACGCAATTTCCTACCACATCCGTATTCCGATTTTATTTTCGCCATTATTATTGAAGAATGGGGAACTGTGGGAGGAATTGTAATCATGATACTATACCTGGTGCTTTTATACCGATGTATCAAGATCGTAACCCGGGCACCTAAGGCCTTCGGTGCATTGCTCGCGGCCGGACTGAGTTTCAGTCTGACCATACAGGCCTTTGCAAATATGGCGGTAGCGGTAGGGTTGGGTCCGGTAACAGGGGTTCCGCTGCCATTGGTAAGTATGGGCGGTACATCAATGATCTTTACCAGTGTGGCCTTTGGGATTATACTCAGCGTAAGCCGTGATGTAGAAGAAAATGCAAATGCACTAACAAAAGAAGAAAAAGAGAAAGTAAAAAATAAAATAATAATTGGTGAAATACCTGCAATAGCTTAAGATGAATCGTCATTGCGAGGAAGTATGACGAAGCAATCTATTTAAAAATAATAAAGTAAAAAATTTAACCACAGAGGACACGGAGGTTGACACAGAGCTTACAAAGAAATTGTTTATCAATTGTCCAACCTTAAGTGTGAAATCCGATAGAAAAACCTTGGTGCTCTTAGCGCCTTTGTGGTAAACAAAAAAATAAAACTCAGTGCCCTCTGTGAAAACTTAGTGTACTCGGTGGTGAAAAACAAAATGCTTAGCGTGCTTTGCGAAAAACTCAGCGCTCTTTGCGGTTAAATAATAATTAAAATGAATAATTCCCCAAAAATTATCATATCAGGTGGTGGCACCGGCGGGCATATTTTTCCTGCCGTGGCCATAGCCAATGCGCTAAAACGCATGGTGCCAACCTGTGAGATTTTGTTTGTGGGTGCAATAGGTCGCATGGAAATGGAAAAAGTTCCTGCAGCCGGCTATAAAATAATAGGATTAAATATTAGTGGGATGCAACGTGGTTCGATTATTAAAAATCTCGCCCTCCCGTTTAAGGTAATCGGTAGTGTGCGCAAAGCCATGCAGATTATTAATGATTTTAAGCCCGATGCTGTAGTAGGTGTTGGTGGTTATGCCTCAGGTCCACTATTGTATGCAGCTTCGCTGAAAGGAATTCCTTACCTCATCCAGGAACAGAATTCTTATGCCGGAATAACCAATAAATGGTTAGGTAAAAAAGCTTCAAAAATCTGTGTCGCCTTTGATGATATGGATCAGTTTTTTCCAGCTGATAGGATTTTAAAAACAGGAAATCCTGTCCGCCAGGAAGTAGTTGATATAAAAGGAAAACATTTTCAAGGTGCCGAACTGTTAAAGCTCGATCCATTGAAAATGACCATTATGGTTACCGGTGGAAGTTTAGGCGCAGGCACACTGAATAAGGCAATCGAAAAACATTTACCCGATATCCTTGCTCAAGATGTGCAGGTGATCTGGCAAACAGGTAAATATTACTATAAAGGGATTATTGAAAGATTGGGTTTAGCATATCATCCCAATGTTCGTATCCTTGAGTTTTTAAATAAAATGGACCTCGCTTATGCAGCAGCAGATGTAATTGTAAGCCGGGCAGGAGCTGGAACGATCGCAGAACTTTGTTTGATTAAAAAACCAGTAATATTGGTGCCTTCGCCAAATGTAGCAGAAGACCATCAAACTAAAAATGCGATGGCTCTGGTTAAAAATGGAGCAGCAATATTAATTAACGATCGCTCTGCAGAAGACACCTTGGTTAAAGAAACGCTGGCGTTATTAAATAACAAAGAACAGTGTGAAAAACTTTCAGAAAATATAGGTGAAATGGCACTGCCAGCGGCAGACGAAATTATAGCAAACGAAGTATTGAAGCTAATAAAGCGGAACGACTAAAGTAAAAAGACCAAAGTCTGAAGGCAAAAATAGGTAGAGAATAAAAATAAATAACATAACTGGAGTATTGGAAGGAAGCTTTAAGCATGGGTCTTTCAACTTTCAGCTTAAAACAGTAGAAAGGCAGGCTTTAAGCTTTAGTCTTTCCACTTTTAGCTTAAAATAAAATGGAACTAAGTAAAATAAATAGGGTTTTCTTTGTAGGTATCGGTGGTATCGGCATGAGTGCGCTTGCCCGTTATTTTGCTAAACGCGGACAGGTGGTTTGTGGTTACGATAAAACCAGGACTAAGCTGACCGAAACCTTAGAGCAGGAAGGCATTCTCATAACGTATCTTGATGAAGCTTCTTCGCTGCCCTGTGCATTTTTGGATGATCATGATGATACGCTTGTGGTTTACACTCCAGCAATTCCAAAAGATGCTAAAATTTTAAACCATTTTATAAATAAAGGTTTTGCGCTTAAAAAACGTTCTGAGGTCTTAGGGATCATCAGTAAAGGAATGTTCTGTATCGCAGTTGCGGGTACACATGGCAAAACCACAACGTCATCTATTGTTGCGCATATTTTAAAAGATACCGGCTACGATTGCACGGCTTTTTTAGGTGGGATAACCAGTAACTATAACAGTAATGTGCTTTTCGGAAAAAACAATGTAGTGGTGGTAGAGGCCGACGAATATGATCGTTCTTTCCTAACCTTGCACCCGGATGTAGCCGTGGTTACTTCTATGGATGCAGATCACCTGGATATTTACGGTGACAAGAGCCATCTCGAAGAATCGTTCAGGTTGTTTGCCGGTCAACTTAAAGCAGAAGGCGTGCTTTATGCGCACGAAGGATTGCCGCTTGAGAAAAGCATCAGTTATGCGGCAAGTTCAACGGCAACTGCAAAGGCAGAGAATTTAAGGGTAGAAGGGTCTAAATTTGTTTTCGATTATACCGATAGCACACAAAGTATCAAAGACATTAATTTAATGCTTCCTGGTAAGCACAATGTCGAAAATACAACGGTTGCCATTGCCATTGCGCTGCAATTGGGAATTGATGCAGAAAAGGTAAAACAAGCGGTTGCCAATTTTAAGGGTGTTAAACGCCGCTTCGAATATATTGTGAATAACGGCAATCAGATTTATATTGATGATTATGCACACCATCCTGAAGAACTGAGGGCTTGTTTTGATGCGGTTAGACAATTGTATCCAGATAAAAAGCTAACGGTAATTTTTCAGCCGCACCTCTTCACACGGACAAGGGATTTTGCTGATGAATTTGCAAAAGTTTTAAGCACGGCTGACGAACTGATGCTGTTGGAGATTTATCCCGCAAGAGAATTGCCGCTTGAAGGGATAAATGCACAGTTTTTATTGGATAAAATCACTTTAGCAGATAAAAAAATATGTGGAAAAGATTTTGTGGTTCAGCATGTTAAGGACACAAAACCTGAATTAATTTTAACAGTAGGTGCGGGAGATATCGACACGATTATCGAACCCCTTAAAAACACTTTAAACAATGCTTAAACGGATAAACTGGAGCACAATTTTTACTGGCTTTGCCTGGCTGATCAGCTTGGCAGGGGTGGTGGTGCTTTTGAGTTTTATCAATGTGAAGAAACAGACAGTTAAATGTACCGATGTTAAGATCCTGATTCCCGGAGCAGATAATTTCATTGAGCGTGAAGAAATTGATGACATTTTAAAAGAAGATCAAGGTGTTCTTTTAGGTCGTAATCTCGAGAATATCAATATTCATAAGATCGAGAAAAAACTGCAGTCTAACCCTTACATCGGTTTTGCTAAAGTATATGTAGATATGGATGGGGTATTGCACATTGAAGTAAAACAACGCCAGCCTATTCTGCGCATATTGAACGAGAATGGGCAGGATTTTTACATTGATAATGATGGACTGAAAATGCCTATTTCATCAAACTTCACGGCCAATGTGCTTGTGGCAACAGGGCATATTACAGAGGTTTTTGGGAGCAGAGTTGATACCCTTCACACGCAATTGGCAAGAGATTTATATAAAACTGCGCAGTATATCAAGCAAGATACCCTTTGGGATGCTCAGATAGAACAGATTGTGGTTGATCAGAAAAACGACATCGAATTGATCCCAAGGGTAGGTAATCAACGTATTGTTTTGGGTAATGCCGATTCACTTGAAAAGAAAATGAAAAACTTGTTGCTGTTCTATAAAAAAGCAATGCCGCAGGTAGGTTGGGATACTTATAAAACCATCAATATTAAATATACCAATCAGATTGTTTGCGAAAAAAGAGATTCGACAGAATTAGGAAAAAAAGCAAAAACAATTTCTGCAGCAGATAGTTTGAGGATACAACGAAACGTAACCGATTCGCTGATCAACAGCACAATTGTTGCGGCTATGGATGACCGGCCAGAGGCAGATGAAGCCGAAAAGGTGACGCCTAAAAGAGAAGAGCCCAAAAAGCCCGAAGCAAAAAAAGTTGAGCCTAAAAAGGTAGATGTGCCGAAGGTTACAGCCAAAAAGCCCGAGCCCAAAAAAGCGGAAGTAAAAAAGGAAGCACCTAAAAAAACAGCACCAGTTAAAACAGAAGTAAAAAAGCCAGCGCTTGCGCAGGCCACCAAGCCGAAGGAAATAAAGCCAGCGGATAAAAAAGAAAAACCGAAGCAAACGGTAACAGCACAGCCAAAGCCGGCAAAATCTGAGGCCCAACTGAAGAAAGAGAAAGAAGCAAGAGAGAAAGAAATCAGGGCCCTGGAAAAACAGTATAAAACTCAGCAAAATTAACGAATATGGACAAGGCAAAATTTACCAGTCAGTCGCCCATCGTAGTAGGATTGGATATCGGTACTACAAAAATTTGTGTTATCGTTGGTCGTAGAACACAACACGGTAAGATAGAAATCTTAGGAATAGGCAAGGCAGAATCGGCGGGTGTGACACGTGGAGTGGTTTCTAACATTCAAAAAACCGTACAGGGTATTGCTCAAGCAGTTGAAGTAGCAAGCGGACAATCCAATGTAGAGATACAGGTGGTAAATGTGGGTATCGCTGGTCAGCACATTAAGAGCTTACAACACAGAGGAATTTTAACAAGAAGAGAATTAAACAACGAAATCGGTAAAAAAGATATCGATAAGCTGATTGATGATATGTTTAAACTGGTAATGCCGCCGGGTGAGGAAATCATCCATGTATTACCACAGGAATTTACCATCGATAACGAGCCGGGAATCAAAGATCCGATCGGTATGGCAGGGGTTCGCCTTGAAGCTAACTTTCATATCATTTCTGGTCAGGTTACGGCTGTAAAAAATATCATCAAATGTGTAAACAATGCAGGTCTGCAAACTCAGGATTTAATTCTTGAGCCATTGGCTTCGTCTGAATCGGTGTTGAGCGAGGAAGAAAAAGAAGCTGGTATTGCATTAGTTGATATAGGCGGTGGTACTACAGATATTGCCATTTTCCACGAAGGTATTATCCGTCACACGGCGGTTATCCCTTTTGGTGGCAATAGTGTTACCGAAGATATTAGAGAGGGCTGTTCTGTAATGCGTAACCAGGCTGAGTTATTAAAAACACGTTTTGGTTCTGCATTGGCTGAAGAGAATAAAGAAAACGAAATTATTTGTGTTCCAGGTTTACGTGGCCGCGAACCAAAAGAAATTTCGGTTAAAAACCTGGCTTACGTTATTCAGGCGCGCATGGAAGAAATTATTGAGCACGTATATTACGAGATCAAATCTTCCGGATATGAGAAAAAACTGATCGGTGGTATTGTAATTACCGGTGGTGGTGCTTTATTAAAACACTTATCTCAGGCAGTTGAATATGTAACCGGTTTAGATTGTCGTATTGGTTACCCGAATGAGCATTTATCTAAATATGAAGATATGCCTAAAACCATTTATGATGATCTGAAAAGCCCGATGTATGCAACCAGTGTAGGTTTGCTGATCAAAGGAATCCAGAAAGCAGAAGAGTTAATTGAAGAAATGAAACAGCCTGGCGTTTTTGTAGAAAAACCAAAAACAGCCAAAGAAAAAGAGAAACGTGGGCCAGGTTTGTTTGATAAATTACTGGCAAAAACAAGAACTTTCATTCAGGATGACATGAATGTGAGCGATGAAGATTACTTGAAAAGTTAATTATTTTTCCACAAAAGATGAGTTTTCCACATTATTAACAGTTGTGGAAAACGTCTGTTGAAAAAGTGTTAATATTACATTGAGTAATGAACAGAATTTAAAAATTTTTAAACAACTGATTCATAAAGATATGCAGTTCGAAATGTTAAAAGATAAGTCTTCAATCATCAAGGTAATTGGTGTTGGAGGCGGTGGCGGCAACGCAGTGAACCATATGTACCTGTCTGGTATTACTGGTGTGGATTTTATTATTTGTAATACAGATGCCCAGGCTTTGGAATCTAGCCCGATACCTAACAAGGTACAATTGGGTGCTAGCTTAACCGAAGGAATGGGGGCTGGTTCTATCCCTGAGGTTGGTAAAAACTCAGCTATAGAGAATATAGATGATATTAAGGCAATGTTAGGCAGTACAACCAAAATGCTCTTTATTACAGCAGGAATGGGTGGTGGTACCGGAACAGGAGCTTCTCCAATCATTGCGAAAGCAGCTAAAGAACTTGATATTTTAACTGTTGCGATCATTACTACACCATTTTCTTTCGAAGGAAAAAGACGTAGACTGCAGGCAGATGAAGGAATGGAAGAGTTGAAAAAATACGTAGATTCTTACTTAGTCATCTCTAACGATCGCCTGCGTGAAATCTTCGGAAACTTAACCTTAGGCTCTGCCTTTGGCCAGGCTGACGATATTTTAACCACGGCTGCAAAAGGTATCGCAGAGATCATCACAGTTCCAGGTTATATCAACGTGGATTTTAAGGATGTGCGTACTGTAATGAAAGATAGTGGCGTAGCCATTATGGGTAGTTTTGCCGCTGAGGGCGAAGACCGTGCATTACAGGCAGTTGAAGGCGCTTTGGCTTCCCCATTGTTAAAAGATAATGAAATCGAAGGTGCCCGTTATATTTTATTGAATATTAGTTCTGGTCTGCGTGAAGTAACCATGGATGAGGTTTCGATTATTACCGATTACATTCAGGAAAAAGCTGGTTTATCGGCTGATTTGATCTGGGGTAACTGTACCGACGAATCTTTAAGCGATAAACTTTCAGTAACCATTATTGCTACAGGTTTCCAAACATCAGAAGAACGCGTAAACGAAGAAAAAAATAAAAAGAAAATATCACTTTTAACACCTGAAGAAGCGCCGCTAGTTCGTCCCGTTGAACCAGTAAACTCTTTCATTCAGCCTAAAACAACGCCATCTTACGAGCCCGTTTTAAAAACGAAGGAAGAAGTTTCGCAGGCAGATCTTTTTGGTGGTATGTTCAATAAATCTGAACCTCAAAAAGTTCAGGAGCCAGAAAATAATGTGGTTCGCCATACTTTGATGGAGGAAGAGCCCCAGATGGAAGAAGCACAGGAAACTGGTTTTGAGTTTGAAGTAAAATTAGCTGAAACTAATTTTGTGTTCGAAACACCGGCTGCCCAAATGCCGCCAATGCCTGAGCCGGAAATCGAAATGCCGGTTGTAGGTTTAGACGATGACAAAAGTGATGAATCGATGGAAGAGCAATTGAAAAAGTCTAAAGAACGTATCTTGCGTTTAAAAGATTTAAGCATGAAATTGCGTACAACCAATGGTTTACAGGAGCTGGAAAACGAACCTGCTTATAAACGCAAGCAAATGCAGTTGCAACAAGTTCAACATTCTTCTGAATCGCAGGTGAGTAGGTTTACTTTAAGCAACGATCAGGATGGTGGTACTGAGATCAGACCTAACAATTCTTTCTTGCACGATAACGTTGATTAAAACAAACCAAATATAATTTTAAAGCCCCGAAGTAAAATCGGGGCTTTTTTGGCATAAAATTGGAGTGTTAAAAAATCTTAATTAACACTAAAAGATCATTAGGTTGATTTTAAGACGAATAAAGCTTAAATTCGCAGAATTTTATTATAAAAACAGATAATACATTGGATATATTTGATAAGATAGCAAAGCACATGGGGCCACTTGGCCAACACCAGAAATGGTCTCATGGGTATTTCTCATTTCCAAAATTAGAGGGAGAAATTGCACCTCACATGCAATTTCGTGGAAAAGAGCATTTGGTTTGGAGCTTAAACAACTACTTAGGCTTAGCCAATCACCCGGAAGTTAGAAAAGCAGATGAAGAGGCTGCTGCAAAATTTGGTATGGCTTACCCGATGGGTGCCCGTATGATGAGCGGTAACTCAAACTATCATGAACAATTGGAGCAAGAACTTGCAGAATTTGTAGGCAAACCAGATGCATTTTTATTAAACTACGGTTATCAGGGTATGGTATCTATTATCGATACGCTGGTTGACAGGAATGATGTTGTGGTGTATGATGCAGAATCGCATGCCTGTATTGTAGATGGATTACGTTTGCACATGGGTAAACGATTTGTTTATAAACATAATGATATCGAAAGTGCCCGTAAGCAGTTAGAGCGTGCTACCAAATTGGTTGAAGAAACTGGTGGTGGTATCCTTTTAATTACCGAAGGTGTCTTTGGAATGAGCGGAGCTCAGGGTAAATTGAAGGAAATTGTTGATCTTAAAAAAGATTTCAACTTTCGTATCCTGGTTGATGATGCGCATGGTTTCGGTACAATGGGTAAAACCGGTGCAGGTACACACGAAGCACAAGACTGTATTGATGGAATTGATGTTTATTTTGGAACCTTCGCCAAATCTATGGCGGGTATTGGTGCTTTTGTTGCTTCAACAGAGCAGATTACCAATTTCTTAAGGTATAACATGCGTTCTCAGACTTTTGCTAAGGCATTACCAATGCCAATGGTAATCGGTTTGTTAAAACGCTTAGAATTGTTAAAAAGCCAACCTGAATTGAAAGATAAACTTTGGGAAATTGCAATGACCCTGCAAAAAGGATTACGCGAACGAGGATTCGATTTAGGTGTTACCGATTCGGTAGTTACTCCGGTTTTCTTAAAAGGCGAACTTTCTGATGCTACAGCAATTACTTACGATTTACGCGAGAACTATAGCATCTTTTGCTCTATCGTAGTTTATCCGGTAATTCCGAAAGGTATGATCGAACTCCGTTTAATTCCTACAGCTGTTCATACACTAGAAGATGTACAACGTACTTTAGATGCTTTTAGTGAAGTAGCTGAAAAATTAGAAAACGGATATTATAAAGAGAATCTTTTCGCTACCGTTTAAGATCTATATAAATTTTACAAAGCCCTTTAAATACGTTTAAAGGGCTTTTTTGTTTAAATTTTTTCTGTAAAAATCTGTATTTCAGTTACTTGATGTAATTAATTTGTAGAAAATATGTTTATAAAAGCACAGAATGTGGAAAAAAACGGCATAGAAGGCTGTTTTTTATTGTTGTAAAAATTTTTTTATTTCACTAAACACTTTAAATTAGAGTAGATAATTAAAAACTAAAACCTTAAAGAACCATAGGAGTAATTAAAAATGAAAAAATTCGAAGAAGTAAAAAGTTTAGTGGCGGCTTTAGAAGCTGATGCAGACAAATTTTATAACAAAGGTAACAGCGCAGCTGGAACCCGTATACGTAAAGGTATGCAGGATTTGAAAAATTTAGCTCAGGCCATCCGTTTAGAAGTTCAGGAAACTAAAAACAAAGCTTAAGCGATCAAAAATATTATAATGAAAAGCCTCAGAAATCTTCTGAGGCTTTTTTTATGCATAGGTTTTGCCTTTATCTTTTATAAATATTTTCCTCTACTGTAAAATATATAAGACAAATTATCTTTCGTTGCTTAAGTTTCGTTAGCTTTCTTTTTATTTGCTGGATAGTCTATTTGGGTTACAAACATTAAGCTGAAACTTCGATTTTACTATTATTTGAGGCTTGGTGTTAAGGTAAATAAATAGCATCCTGAGCATACCAATTATGGTATGAAGTGTTAACATTATTAACAGTATAAGGTGCCAAAACATTTGCAATACAATAAAGCAGAAAGCGAAGAAGTGAGTTATGTACTGAATGTGCTAAGTAGCATACATGCTGTAGATGCTAAATTGAAAGAAGAATTTGAGGAACATCTTTTAACACTCAGAATTAAAAAAGATTATATATTGTTCAATGAAAACGAAGTATGCGAATACATCTATTTCATTGTTAAAGGAGCCTTAATGGGCTGCACCACTCATAATAAACAAAAAATTACCACCTATATTTCTGTTGAAAATGATTTTGTTAGTTCTATCTCAGGGCTTCATGGATCCGGCTATTCACAAGAGTACGTAGTGGCCGTTGAAGATACCCATTTGCTGGCCATGCATAATGATGAACTCAACCGCCTTTTTTCGCATCATTTCGAACTGAATTATATTTTCAGGGTTGTTTTAGAAAAATATTATAAAGATGCGCAGCAAAGAGCGCACATTATACGGGTAGGAAACGCCAAAGAAAGGTATCTGTATTTTGCCAAAACGAATCCAGGCTATTTAGACCGCTTGCCATTAGCGCTGGTAGCCTCTTTGTTAAATGTTAAGGCTTCTACACTTTTATCCATCAGGAAAAATTTTTCAGAGAAAGATAAAAATAAGGAATTGGAAGAGTGGGGGCAAAAATTAGAATTGCATATCAATAAACATCAATCATTCAGACATAAAGATATCAGGCTCCAATCTCTTGCTAATGAGATTGGTTTAAGCAGTCATAAACTTTCTATTGTCTTAAACAGCTATTTCAATGAGAGCTTTATTGATTATATCAATCAATATCGTGTAAATTGGATTAAAGGAAGCATCCGGAACCCTGATATCATGCAGAACTTTACGCTAGAGGCACTCGCTTACAGCGCAGGCTTTTCTTCGCGGAGCGCCTTTTATAGCGCTTTTAAAAAACTGGTAGGAATGAGTCCTGTAGAATATTCGAAAACCCTAAATCAAGAAAAACGTTAGCTTAACGTTTCTGTTACAGAAAGGTACTCTTATGGTACTTTTTATTGTATAGTTGTGTTGATTTATAATACAGGACAAACTTGCTTCTGCATTATGCGCTATAAGGTGCATGTTTGGCTAATTTCGTGCAACAACATAAACTATTAGAAACTATTAGAGTTCATAGCCTGTATTGGCCAAAATTGATTAAAAACTATGATCAGAATAATGCGTGCAGCAGACTGGGGTGAGGTTAGTGCTATTTATCAGGAAGGAATCGATACTGGTACTGCGAGTTTCAGGACCCCTGATATTTCCTGGGAAAACTGGGATTCATCACACCTTAAGGCTTGTAGGTTTGTGGCCTGTAAAGGTAAAGAAATTATAGGTTGGAGTGCGCTTTTGCCAGTATCAGCGAATTATGATATTGGTAGGGTAGGTGAAACAGAAGTGTATGTTAAACATGGCTATAAAGGCCAGGGGGTAGGTTCTTTATTGTTAGATGCCCTGGTTAAAGAAAGTGAAAAGAAAGACATTTGGATGCTTCAGGCCGGGATATTCTTGCAAAATTCGGCCATATTGAAAATCTATGAAAAAGCAGGGTTCAGGGTAGTGGGCTATCGCGAAAAAATAGGAAAAGCCAAAGGCGTTTGGCAGGATAACCTGCTAATGGAAAGAAGAAATAAATTGATTGCATGATAAACAAAAGGCCTTTGAAAATAATTTCAAAGGCCTTTTGTTATTTCAGTACCTGAATGACTTATAATCATCCGCATAAATTCCTTTCTCAAACCTCACAAGTTTTTCATTTCGGAAAAAGAAAAATTTGTAATTCGTGCTGGCGTAATATGTGCTGTAAATTCTGGTTCCATCTTCTTCATTCGCAGCAACCAGTTCCGGCTTGTTTTTCTTTTTGAAATCAGATTCTGACATGCCCATCGTAAAGGTAGGTTCGAAGCCAACAAAGGCCCTACAGCTCAGCATAACCAGTGCCAGGCCAATTAAAATTAATTTTTTCATTGTGTGTGTTTATTTGTGTGTATCGAAGCCAATTCAATAATGGTGCCTTTAATATTCCTAAAACTTTTGGAGCGTTATAGTTTTTTAATTTTGTTTTAAGTTGTTGATTGTCAGTTGATTTATTTGCGTAATTTTTTATTTACACACAAAAAAACAGATTGTCTTTATTTGCTTTTCAGCAAAATCAAACAATCTGTTCTAAAAATATTAACAGGGGGTAGTGTTTAAGCCACCTCGCTTAGTTTTTCTATCTCTGCAATAATCGATTTTTCTAACGCCACAGAAGCTTTAACCAATGGCAATCTAACCGTATCACCACAAACACCTAAGTGTTTTAATGCTGCCTTTATTCCTGCTGGATTGCCTTCAGCAAAAGCCAAACGGGTAAATTCTATTAAACTTAAATGAGCAGGCAAGGCCGCTTTATAATCGCCAGCTAAACAAAGTTTCACCATATCAGAAAATTGCTTAGGTAAAGCATTCCCGATTACAGAAATAATCCCTGCTGCACCTAAAGCGATCATTGGCAAGGTAACCGGGTCATCACCAGAGATTAAAATAAAATCTGCAGGTTTATCTCTCATAATCTGGTTAAACTGATCAAAACTTCCTGAAGCTTCTTTGGTCGCGATGATGTTTTTAAAATCATACGCCAGTCTGCAGGTAGTTTCCGAGCTCATATTGCTTCCTGTACGGCCAGGTACGTTGTATAAAATCAAATCTAAAGGAGAAATTTCAGCTAAGTATTTATAGTGCTGATAAATTCCTTCCTGAGTAGGTTTGTTGTAATATGGACTAACCGATAAAATGGCGCTGTATCCGTTAGTATCGAAAGATTTAATATCTTCAGCAACGGCCAAAGTGTTATTGCCACCTATGCCGGCAACTAGCGGTAATCTATTGTTATTAATTTCAGCAGTATAGGCCCACACCTTCTTCTTCTCGTCCTTGGTCATTGTAGCGGTTTCGCCTGTTGTACCTAAGGAAACGAGGTAATCTATCCCTCCGTCTACCAAATGATTAATCAGGTTTTTTAAGCCGTTATAATCAACTGATCCATCTGTGTTGAAAGGTGTAACCAATGCTACACCAGTACCCTGAAATTTGTTCATTATATAATTTACTTTTTTGTTTTACCACGGAGCCACAAAGGGCACCAAGGCTTTTATTTTTAGGTTATAAATAGCCATTTATAACTCCTTTTATTCCATCTTTTATTTTTGCCTCATTAAAATTAATAAGTAATCCTAACTTACAATTGGAAAGTTTTAAATAGGTTATTGTTTGTGCAAGATGAACTTTTTTAAGGATGCTCACAGCTTTCACTTCAATAATAACTTTTCTTTCAACCAAAATATCCATTCTGTAATTACAATTCAACTTCACGTCCTTGTAATAAACAGGAAGATCTATTTGATTGGAAACCTGCAATCCTGCATTAACCAATTCGTAAACTAGGCAAGTCTCGTACGCCGACTCTAATAATCCTGGACCTAGTTCAACATGAACCTGATAGGCAGCATTAACAATTAATTTAGCAATTTCATTTTCAGTCATCCCTTAATTTTTAAAATAATTTATTTTGAAGCAATAGGGATGCTTTTAGTCAATTAGCTTTTGTGTTCTTAGTGTCTTTGTGGTAAAATATTAACCATTTATCATTTCTAAAAGCTCAGCATCGCTGATGATTGGAACGTTTAGTTTATTCGCTTTTTCCAGTTTCGATGGACCCATATTGTCGCCTGCTACCAGGTAATTCAATTTACCCGAAATGCCGCTCAGCATCTTGCCTCCATTGGCCTCAATCATATCTTTTAGCTCATCGCGGCTAAAGTTTTCAAAAACGCCCGAAATTACGAATGTTTTTCCAATAAGTCTATCACTATCAAGCGTAATTACTTTTTCTTCAATTTCAAACTGTAATCCGGCTAATTTTAATAATTCTACCTGCTGTAAATGCTCAGATTTTCCAAAATACTCAACAATACTCTCTGCAATTCGCTGACCGATCTCATCAATAGCAATTAATTCCTCTACAGTAGCTTTAGATAGGTTGTCGATATTCTTTACGCCAGCGGCAGTTTTCTTTGCAACCGTTTCACCAACATATCGGATACCCAAGCCGAAAAGTACTTTCTCAAAGGGCATTTCCTTCGACTTTTCAATTCCTGCAAGCATGTTCTCGATCGATCGTTCCCCGAAACGGTCTAAGGTTTTCAGTTGATCTGATTTTTGGTACAGCGTATATAAATCACTGATGTGCTTTACAAGGCCATGCTTGTAAAAGGTTTCAATAGTTTCATCACCGAGCCCATCAATATTCATGGCCTTGCGTGAAATGAAATGCTGAATTTTTCCAACAATCTGTGGCGGGCAACCCTCATCGTTAAGGCAATAATGAACTGCTTCTCCTTCTCTTCTGATTAATTCTGTTCCACATTCGGGGCAGTTGTGTAAGTATTTAACCTTTATAGAACCAGGCAATCGCTTATCTAAATTTACCTTGATAATTTTTGGAATAATCTCACCACCTTTTTCTACATAAACGGTATCGCCTTCATGTAAATCTAAACGATCTATTTCGTTCGCATTATGCAATGTAGCGCGTTTAACCGTGGTGCCGGCCAATAAAACAGGTTTTAAATTGGCAACCGGCGGTAACTGCACCTGTTCTCCCTACCTGATAGGTTACTTTTTCTAATACAGTTTCAACCTCTGCTGCTTTGTATTTATATGAAATGGCCCAACGTGGAGATTTGGAGGTGAAACCCAATTCTTGCTGTTGTGCATAACTGTTCACCTTAATTACAATACCATCGATATCATAACTTAGTTTAAAACGTTCGTTTTCCCAATGGTGGATAAATTCCAGGACTGCATCTATGTTAGAAACTAGTCGGTTATGCTCGCAAACATGGAAACCCCAATCTTTTACTGCATTTAAACTTTCCCAATGGGTTTTAAATTCATTTTTATCGGTGTATAAGAAATAGATAAAACCATCTAAGGGCCGTTTGGCCACTTCTTTGCTGTCCTGCATTTTGATGGTGCCCGAAGCAAAGTTTCTAGGGTTTGCATAAGGGATCTCACCAAGTTCCTCACGGGCAGCATTTAAGCGTAAAAAGGCCGCTTTGTGCATGAAAATTTCCCCGCGGATTTCGAAATGCTCGGGCGCAACCGCCGATCTGATCTGGTGTGGGATGGTATGAATGGTTTTTACGTTATTGGTTACATCATCACCTTTGGTGCCGTCGCCACGGGTAACTGCACGTAAAAGTTTGCCGTTTTCGTAAGTAAGGCTAATGGATAGGCCATCAAATTTTAATTCGCAAACGTATTCAAAATTATCACCAATTGCTTTACGGATACGTTCATCAAAATCGCGGAGATCCTGCTCATTATACGTATTTCCCAACGATAACATGGGGTATTTATGGTTTACAGTGATGAAATTTTTGGTGATATCGCCGCCAACACGCTGCGTAGGCGAATTTGGATCGGCAAAGTCAGGATTTGCTTTTTCGAGCTCGGCGAGGTGCTTCAATTTTTTATCAAACTCATAATCGCCAATGGTAGGCATGGCCAGCACATAATAATTATAATTGTGCTGGTTTAATTCGGCCACCAGGGCATCCATTTCTTTTTGTATAGCAGATAAGGGCATCTACAAATATAAAAAAAGGATGAAAGGGTTTTATCGTGTGGAAAACAAAAAACTACTCTATTTAATCTTTTTTATGACGTTTGCGAGAAATCGTCATTGCGAGAAGGCTTTTTCAGCCGACGAAGCATCTCCTGCCATGTGTTATGACGATCGTTTTAAGATTGCACCGTCGTTCCTCCTCCCAATGACACCTTTTTAGATCGCTCCATTCCGCTGCGTTTCAGAAGATGAGGGTTTCTTTTACAAGTCTAATTTCCCCTCAATCTCCTCAAAAATGTCCATGTAATCTTTTTCTAGAACGGTTTTAAAAATCCCAAGTTCAAAAGTTAGCTGCTGCAACTGCTTTTCATTTAACGTTTCTGGCCACAAACGCATGCAGATCCTGTTAAGGGCATAGCTGATATTTTCGATTTTTTGGTAACTCAATAGGTATTTACTGCTAATGAACTCTGCTAGAAAGTTGAAGAATACTTCTGGATTTTTCAGGTTACAATGCTCCAGAAAATCGCTTAATGATTCTTTTTTTACCGCTTCGAGTTTATCATAAAAATGATTCACCTGAACCAGATTATGCGTTACCAATAAATGATCCAATAAAAGTTCTAAGCCAATGTGTGCGAGGAATGATGGGCGGACCGCAGTATTTTCTACAATGGGCTTAATGAGCTGCTTAAGCTCAGTGGTTTTCTCAAGAAAAAAATTAGAGGAATGAAAAAGCAGGTCGACCGCTAAATGTCTTTTCCATCCAAAAAGCAGGTTTTCTTCATCAGGATTTCCTTTAAACAGGAATTCATTCTTCTGTGGGTATAAATTTGCCTCTTTAGCAGCATTTTTAATCAGGTCTGGCAAAACCGTTCCCATTACCACATTGGCATCATTATTTGTCCGGTCGAAATAATAATGGGATAAAAAGTTCATCTTGCAAGGTAATGTTTTCTTATATGGTTGTAAAGAACGAATGGTAAAATATTGGTAAGGATACAGGGCTGCAAAGCGCAATTGCGATAACTCATTTACAAAGCCAACTAATTTGCTTTAAACTAAGCTAAAATTTTATCTTTGCACGCACATTATTAAAGTGTTTGTACAATGACGAATTTTGTTGAAGAGTTAAGATGGCGTGGCATGCTGCATGATATTATGCCGAATACTGAAGAAAAGTTAAACGAGGGTATGACTTCTGGTTATATCGGTTTCGACCCTACTGCAGATTCGTTGCACGTTGGTCACTTAACGCAGATCATGACGCTGATTCATTTTCAAAATGCCGGTCACAAGCCGTTTGCTTTAGTTGGTGGTGCTACAGGTATGGTAGGCGATCCTTCAGGGAAATCTGATGAACGTAATCTTCAGACACCTGAAATGATTGAGCATAACCTGAAAGGGATGAAAAAGCAATTGTCTAAATTCTTAAAATTTGAAGAAGGTGGAAATGGTGCGGTAATGGTTAACAATGCTGATTGGTTTAAGGATATGAATCTTTTTACCTTTATCAGAGATGTAGGTAAACACATAACCGTGAACTACATGATGGCAAAGGATAGTGTTAAAAGACGTTTGGAAGGCGATTCTGGTCTATCTTTTACCGAGTTCTGTTACCAGTTGATTCAGGGTTACGATTTCTATCATTTATGGAAAAACGAAAACTGCCTGGTGCAGATGGGCGGGTCAGATCAATGGGGCAATATTGTTACCGGTACGGAACTGATCAGAAGAAAAGACGCAGGTACAGCTTATGCCATTACTACACAGTTAATTAAAAAGGCAGATGGAACCAAATTCGGTAAAACTGAAAGTGGTGCAGTTTGGCTGGATCCAGAGAAAACTTCTCCTTATAAATTCTACCAGTTCTGGTTAAATGCATCAGATGATGATGTGAAAAAATGGATCCGTATTTTTACCCTTAAGAATAAAGAAGAAATAGAAGCCTTGGAAAAGGAGCATGATGCCGCTCCGCATTTGCGTATCCTTCAAAAAGCTTTAGCTGAAGATATTACTATAAAAACCCACTCGGAGGAAGCTTTGGAAACTGCTATTAAAACATCTGAGTTTTTATTTGGTAACGGATCATTAGAATTTTTAAAAAGCTTATCTGAAAATCAGGTGCTGGAAATGTTCGAAGGTATTCCACAGTTTAACATTTCGAAATCTGAGCTAACAGAGGGTATTGATGCAGCGACTTTGCTTGCAGAAAAGGCTGCTGTTTTTTCATCTAAAGGCGAAACCAAAAAACTGATACAAGGCGGAGGTGTTTCCGTGAATAAAGAAAAGGTCGCAGATCCTATGCAGGTATTCAATACCGCGCATCTGATAAACGATAAATTCATCGTGGTGCAAAAAGGAAAGAAAAACTACTTCCTTTTAATCGCCGGATAATATTTTCAAGCCCAATGAAACTGACAGTAAAAGGTCTATCATTGGGTTTGAATTTAAAAATGAACGGGAAGTTGATCTCCTGCATGAGCCTCCGTTAATCCGTATCGCCCATGAGTCACGAAAATCGGATTATGAAGGCATTTATCTGTATCCGAATATTGTGAAAATTCCCTCATCTTCTTCATAAGGTATATTCAACGCTCTTAAAAGGAGTTTAAATTCTTCGGTTTCGTCAAATATTTTAGGGCCAACTAAACTTCCTTTATGCTCCGCATAACATGGTCGTACTTTTATATACTCAATAGTAAAAAACAAATGCATGCCCTCTTTGTAAAACGGTTCCCAATTTCCTAACCAATGTGGAGCCTTACTTATTTTTACTTCTTCATAAGACTTGTCATCAATAATGAGTTTGTCTATATATGGAGGTGGGAAAGGCAATTGTTTTATTGCATTTTGAAGTTTCAACCATTTTGTGTCGTTCATTACTGACGACAGCCCTTTTTTTGTAACAATTTTTCTTATTTTCTCTTTTTCCGCTAAAATATCCGGATCGTTTGAGGTATAGTATTTATACTTTTCTCTTTCAGAAATGTCAGGGTTTCCGAAGAAATCACTGTAAAAATCCTTTCTCTCACTAATGTCCATTTTAGCCCTGGTTTTAAAATTCTATCAATTATAATAATAATTAGATGTATATAATATCCATTAAAGAAACTACTTTTTTTCTACAAAAGACACGATTTACTATCATTCATTATATCCCGATAAATTTACTCCTGATCTGGCAACCTGTCCTTTTCATCCTTCTTGCGGTTAAAGCGGTAAACCAATGTCGCGGTGGTTAATCTCCCGATGCCCTTAAAATTCGATTCTAAATAATAGGTATCTGTTGTGGTAATCTGCTTATCTATAAATGAATCGAAAATGTTGTTTACTGCTAAGGTAACTGAAACTTTATCTTTAAACAGATCTTTACTGAGGGCGATATTAGCACGATACTGTGCTTTATTAACCGATTGGATGTCGGTGTTTTTAGCTCTGTAGTTAAAAATATATTCTATCGAAAAACTCTTTGGAAACTTCATCCGGGAGTTGATTCGGGTAAACCAGGTATGGTCTTCAGATCCATATTCTTTGTCCTCAAAGATACCCTTTTGCTTAAAAGCGTAATAGTTAAAATCCCACGATAACCGCCACCAAGATAGCGGATTGTAGGTGGTTGAAATTTCCAGTCCATAACGGTCTTCGTAATCGAGGTTAACGGGGGTGTTCACGAAACCATTAACAGATTGCTTGAGGATAAATTCGAAATAATTGGTGGCATGCTTATAGTAAATTGACGGATGGAAAGTGAGTTTTCCCCATCTTTGCAATACACCCAGTTCAAACGAGTTGGTGTACATGGGGTTTAAATCCGGGTTGCCCACTGTTAAGTTTCTCGTATCGGATAAACCTGAAAACGGATTTAACTGCCAGAACTGTGGCCTGTTTATCCTTCTGCTATAGCTTAAACGCAGATCGGTACTCTTTTGCAGTTTGTAAGTAATGTTTGCAGTAGGGAATAGATCGATATAATCTTTTGAGGCCTGAAAGGAGCCCTGACGGTCTGAAATGCCGATATCAGAAAGTTCTGCCCTTAAACCCAGCAGGTAGTTAAACTTTTTAAATTTGTTCTCATACTGAAAATAAGCACCATAAATGTTTTCATTGTACTTGAGCTTATTGTCATAGGCTGGGAGCAGTACATCGTCTGCTTTGGCCCAATAATCACTTCGGATGGATCTGATATTCGCCCTTATACCAGCCTCAAATTTCGAATCTCCGGAAAAAGTGCCTACAAAGTCACTTTGAATAAACACCGCATCGCTGCTTTCAATATCTCTTGATGTTAAACGGCTTGTGTTCGTTAAGGCTGGAAAAATTTTTTGCTGGTTGATGTCCTGGTTTTCATCATCATTCCAGAAAACATATTGTAAACTCGTATTCCATTTTTGATCCTTGTTATCAAAGGTTTTTACATAATTCAGTTCGAGCTGATTGTATTTCTGCGGCTCTCTGTAATTCTCGAAACGGTTAATTGTACTATCGAGTACATTGTTTTTGTTATAATAATTGTACTGGTAATTGGTGGTATCTTTATTTACCAGCAAATCATGATAAAAACTTCCGGTTAAGGTGTTTTTCGAATTGATGTAATAATCCATTCCGACGTACACATTATAAAGATCATCATTTCTTCCCTGTTCGTTATTTTGTCTTAGTATGGTCTGTATCCCATTGTTAAACACGCTTTGGTATCGTTGCTCCGATCCATAGAGGTTGCGGTACCGGTAGCCGATGTTACTAAAAAGATTGATCTTTTCGGTTTTATAGCTCAGGTTTAAATTACCGTTATAGTTGGCCGGATCGCCTACACCTACCTGCACTGAGCCGTTAAAACCACTTAAAGTATTCTTTTTTAATACAATATTGATAATGCCACCACCACCCTGGGCCTCATACCTTGAAGATGGATTGGTAATTACTTCTACCTTTTCGATATTGCTGGCAGGTATCTGTTCTAAACCATTGTTATTGGTCAGCATAGATGGCTTTCCGTTGATGAGTACCTGTACGCTTCCATTTCCGCGCAGGCTTATAGCGCCATTGGCATCTACATTTACTGAAGGTACATTGTTTAAAATATCATTCGCAGAGCCGCCTTTTGAAATCAGATCTTTGCCTACGTTAAATACTTTTTTGTCTAAACTTAATTCTACCGTGGTTTTTTCTGCTGTTATATCAACCGATTTCAACAACTGAACATCTTCTTTCAGGATAATGTCTCCAAGTTTAAATCCCTCGGCGATTTCTCTGTTTTCGAGTAGTTCTGTTTTGTAGGCAACAAATTCGATTTTAATGTGAAACCTGCCAGGGTGGGTGAGGAGCGTAAATTCGCCTTTGCTATCCGTAACTGTACTTTTTAAAATCTTATTGTCAGACACTGATAAAAGCTTAATACCTGCATTTTCGAGCGGTTTCAAGGTTTTTTCATCTATAATGCGTCCGGTAAGTTTAACTTCGGTTTGCGCAAAGCTTTGCAGGGCCGATAATAGAAGGAGTAGGAAACACAATCGCTTAATCTGGTTCATGGTTTGGTTTAAATTTTCTGCAATATGGATATTAGTACAAAGTCAAAATCAGTTTGAAGCCCTATAGGTAGGTTTGGCATCCAAAACGAGGTATTTCGGACCTTAAAACCATTTCATCACCCAATTGGATGTATCTATATGTATTTTTGTTGTCTTCGTCGACGGTGCAAATTCGGATGGGTAAGAATTGTATATTTGTTTTGATGCCATTAATTGAGAGGATAGCCAAGTTTAGTTCCACGCACCGGTTTCTCAGCCATATTATTTTTTGGCTGGCTACCACGATTGTGTTTTTTAACCGGTACGATATAGGAGAATATAATGATTTTAATAATATCCTCCTCAGGCATACTTTTTATATCTTATTTACCATTATTGCTTCCTATTTTTTGGCCTATATCATCATTCCCAGATTGATTACAGCAAAAAATTACTACCCGATAGCAGCTTATTTTTTTGTAGGGAGTTATATTATCTGTGTATGTGCAAGAATTGTAGTGGTGCATATTTTGGAACCCATTATAAGAACACCGCCATTTAGCCAGGAGTCTGTTCTGGAAATTATGATAGATGTGCCTAAACTGATTACCCATTACTTTCCATTAACTTTTTCTGCCGCATGGATTTTTGCTTTTATCAAATTGATCAAAGAACAGTACATTGTACAGCAGCATAAACTTTCTTTAGAAAAAGAAAGGGCAGAAACAGAATTAAAAACGCTAAAGGCGCAGCTGAACCCACATTTTCTTTTCAATACGCTGAACAATATTTACTCACTTTCGCTGGTTAACTCTCCGGTTACTTCAAAATCAATTGCAGGTTTATCCGAAATACTCGATCATGTATTGTACAGGTGCAACGGTATGTATGTGCCTTTATCGGCAGAAATTATACTGATTGAAAATTATATAGAACTGGAGAAATTAAGATACGGTGGCCGCTTAGAAGTAAATTTTACCCATGTTATAGATCATGATACCAATATTGCACCCTTAATTTTACTTTCCCTGGTTGAAAATGCATTTAAGCATGGAGCCGGAGAAGATATTGGCCTGCCTGTAATTAATATAGATTTAAAACTGAGCGAAAACCGCTTCCGTTTTATGGTTTCCAATAGTTTTATGCCGGGCAGGCAGAAAGAAGAAAATAGGATCGGGATAAATAACATAACCAAACAGCTTCAGTTGCTTTACCCTAAGCAGTACGATTTAAGCATTACTACTCACGATAATATCTTTGTAGTTTTGCTGCACATTAACCTAAAAAACAACATCAGTAAAGAACATAATAGCTATGAAAGTAAAATGTCTTTTAGTTGATGATGAGCCCCTGGCTATCCAGCTGATCCAAAACCATATTGATCAGTTAGATACCTTTGAGGTTGTAGGTACCTGCTCAAATGCAATCAAAGCATTGGAAATGCTTAGAACTGTGCCGGTAGATCTTTTATTTCTGGATATTAAAATGCCGCAGATTACAGGCATTGATTTTCTTAAAACCTTAAAAAATCCACCAGCTGTAATTATTACAACGGCTTACCGGGAATATGCAATAGAAGGCTACGATCTCGATTTGATCGATTATTTATTAAAACCCATTACTTTCGATCGTTTTTTTAAAGCTGTAGACCGTTATTTAAGGTTAAGAAGCCCTATTGTTAAATCTGAGGCATTATCACCCGTTACCGCGCAGCAATTTATTTACATAAAAGCCGGAGGTAAGTTCCATAGCCTGAATAAGGAAGAGGTATTATACGTAGAGAGTTTAAAAGATTATATCGTAATTCATTGTACAGATAAAAAAATCACAGCGAAATATAAGATCGGCGATTTGGAAACTGAGCTCCAGGACAAGGCTTTTTTGCGCATACACCGCTCTTTTATAGTTAACCTGAAAAAAATAACTGCTTTTACCGCCTATGATATTGAAATCGGCACAAAAGAATTGCCCATTGGTGCAAGTTATAAGGAATATGTGTTTAAAAAATTGCAGCATGCCGCGCTTAAATAATGCGAAGTGCTTTTAGCGAAATTTTATCCTGAAATGAAAAAAGCCACTGAAGTGGCTTAAATGAGGTGCTAACTTATAGATGCTAATTAAATACGTAAAACTTATTAAAGCACTTATAACATTTGTATCTCTTAACAGAAATCCATGGCATAAGCGTTTTAAAGATAAAACCCCTTGGCACCCTATAGGTTTCGAAATTTTTACACTTCGGACAAGATAAGCGGGTTTTAACTAAAGTTAATTCTTCTGTTGGTTCCATAATAAGCGTAAGTTTGGTTGGGTAAATCAAATTTACGCAAAATAAAACCTAAGAATATCATCGAAAAACTACCATTTTGTTCATTTCATCGACTATTAATCCATTTTAAGGCAAAATATGTTCAAAAGGGTTCTTAAAGGTGCTTTTTGTTTTATAATTTTTTACTTCTGTGTCAGTTAATAGGCAATATTCGAGCGATTTTTTTAGCTCAACGTTGTTCATTTCCTGTCCAATAAAAACAAGTTCATTTTTACGGTCTCCAAAATCATTATCCCAATCTGCATCAATTTCAGCTCTGTTTTCCAGGTAGTCCACGTATTGTTCACGTTTATGCTGCTGCATACTTGCCCACCAAACCCCTGCCGGATCAATACGCAGTGAACCACCTGCCTGCGAAAAATTAATGGCTTGCTCTGGCATGGCAGCTAAATAGAAGATACCTTTTGAACGGATAATATTCTGTGGAAATTCCTTATTGATATAATGCCATAATCTTTCAGGGTGAAAAGGCCTTTTAGAACGGAACACAGTAGAACTTATTCCATATTCTTCAGTTTCTGGCTGATGAATTTCTTCTAATTCTTTTTTCCATCCTGCTCCTTCAGATGCGGATTCAAAATTGAATAAACCAGTATTTAAGATTAAAGCTGGATCTATTTCTCCAAAAAGTGTCTGATAAATCTTGGCGTTTGGGTTCAGTTTGGAAATAAGCGCCCTGAGGACCTTAATATCGGTATCAATTACCAGATCTGTCTTGTTCAATAAAATTACATTGGCAAATTCGATCTGATCGGTTAACAGGTTTACAATAGTGCGTTTATCAGCCGTATTATCAACCATGTTGCGGTCGGCAAGTTTATCTGCCGAACCAAAATCCCTGTAAAAATTATAAGCATCTACAACAGTTACCATTGTATCTAACTGGCTAAATCTACTCAGGTCAATACCTGAAGCTTCATCAATAAAAGAAAATGTTTGTGCAACAGGAATGGGTTCAGATATTCCCGTGCTTTCTATCAAAAGGTAATCAAAACGGTTTTCTTTTGCCAGTTTTTCCACTTCGATCATCAGGTCTTCCCGCAGGGTACAGCAGATGCAGCCGTTGCTCATCTCCACCAGCTTTTCATCGGTTTTAGATAAGATGTGCTGATCTTTAACCATAGCTGCATCGATATTTACCTCGCTCATATCGTTTACAATAACGGCCACTTTTAAATCTTGCTTATTTCTCAATATAGCATTGAGCACTGTCGTTTTACCGCTGCCCAGGAAACCGCTCAATACGGTTACAGGTAATTTCTTTATCATGTTAATGCAATTATGTTGCAAATATAGCCTTGATTATTTTAAATGCAACTATATTGCTTTTATATTTGTGGACTAAATTTATTTTAATGAAACTACGGAGCTACAAAATCAACCTCGACCGGATCGGCATTACCGCCTCAACACTTTGTGCCGTACATTGCGCAGCACTACCATTCCTGATCACTGTTTTGCCGATGTGGGGAATGGGTTTCCTGGCCAATGAAACGGTTGAAATTACGATGATCGCAGTTTCATTGATTATTGGTATCTGGAGCTTAAGTGCTGCCTACCGTAAACAGCATCACCGTATTATGCCAATCCTAATGCTTATTTCGGGCTTTGCCTGCATTGCATTTGGGCATTTTTCGGGAATTGAGCTGCTAGAGCCGATTTTGATCCCGCTTGGTGGATTTACAATTGCGACTGCCCATTACATCAATTTAAGAATACTCAAGTCTTGTCCCATAGATCATCAGCACTAAAATTTATCCTTATTAACTAATATGTCAAAGAATTATAAAATCATATTTATCCCTGCATTGTTGTTTGTTACCATGTTAAATCCTGCCTGCAAGCACGGCACAAATGATGGAATAGAACTGTACAGGCATTATGCCATCAAAAATCTGGTAGTTAAAAAAGTGCAAAAGGTGTTACATCATGATTAAGATCAGTTCACTGGCACATGTTTATGAAAAGGGGAGAAGATTAAAATTTCCATACTGGGAAATTGCTGATATGGAGCATTGGCTTTTACTAGGTGCATCTGGTAGTGGAAAGAGTACACTGCTCAATATTATTTCTGGTCTTTTGGAGCCAAGCCAGGGTGAAGTTTTAATTAATGGGACCGATTTATATACTTTGCCTGCAAGAGGGCGGGATAGGTTCAGGGGAAGACATATCGGAATCATTTTTCAAAGGCCACATCTTATTCGTTCACTTGATGTGCTCGATAACTTAGCGCTTGCTGCGGTAATGGCAGGGCTACCTGTAGATCATGAACGGAATCTTTCACTTTTGCAAGATCTGGGTATTGCTGAGCTGGTTAAAAATTATCCTGACCAATTAAGTCAGGGGCAGTTGCAAAGGGTTTCGGTGGCGCGAGCATTGGTAAACAAACCCGATCTGCTGATTGCTGATGAGCCTACATCTAGCTTAGATGATGAAAATGCCAATCAGGTAATCCAGCTGCTGACTACCCAGGCTAAAGATAATGGAGCTGCACTGATCATTGCCACGCACGACCGAAGGGTTCGGGACCACATTACTAAAACCTATCTACTTTAATGAATATCTTTAAAATCAGTAGCAAAAACCTCGTCAGGAATAAGCTAACAACAATTTTGAATATTATTTTAGCTGCCTTTGGTGTAAGCATCCTGTCTATTCTCTTTTTGGCTTCTACACAGATCAGTAACAAATTGGAGAAAAATGCCAAGGATATCGATCTGGTTGTGGGGGCAAAAGGAAGCCCATTACAGTTAATATTAAGCAGCGTTTACCACATCGATTACCCAACAGGAAATATTCCTGCTAAAGATGCCTACAAATTAATGCAGAATCCTATGGTTAAAAGGGCTGTTCCATTGGCATTGGGCGATAACTACAATGGTTACCGGATTGTTGGCACTGATAGTACTTTCTCTAATCTTTACGGTTTATCTATTCAAAAGGGCAGTTTTTGGCATAAAGATTTAGAAGTAACCCTTGGTAGCACTGTTGCCTTAACATCGGGGCTGAAGATTGGCGATTCTTTTTTCGGTGCACATGGTTTAACCGGGAATGGAGATGTTCATAAACAACATGCTTACCACGTAAAAGGGATTTTAAAGCCACAGGGAAGCATAACCGACAACCTGATCCTCACTAATATTGGCAGTGTATATAAAATGCATGAAGAGAAGCATGTTGAGAGCCATAGCCACTTTTCTGGAGAAGAAGCCAAAGAGATTAACGATAAACAGATTACAGCCTTGCTGATCCAGTATAAATCGCCAATGTCGGTGATTCTTTTTCCGCGGATGGTTAACCAAAGTACAAACATGCAGGCGGCCTCTCCAGCGATGGAAAGTGCAAGGTTGTTTTCGCTGATTGGCGTTGGGATTGATACGCTGCAATGGTTCGCCATATTTATTATGGGGATTGCTGCCCTGAGTATTTTTATCAGCCTTTATAACGCCATGAAAGAACGGAAATACGACCTGGCCATTATGCGCTGTCTTGGTGCATCAAAGTCGAAACTCTTTTTCCTGGTCATGTTTGAAGGGGTTTTGGTTACGTTTATCGGTACCTGTTTGGGTTTGTTAATCGGGCACTTTGCCCTTGAGGTAATTGGAACCTATCAAGAATCTTCTCAGGCAAAATTAACCGGGCTTATTGCAGTTCCACAGGAAGTATATTTAATCTGGATCGGGTTGTTTATCGGCACTTTGGCCTCGCTTATCCCTGCTATGCAGATTTACAAGGTTGATATTGCCGAAACTTTAACCAAAAACATATAATCGGTTGAGGTTAATACGATGAAGAAATTAGTTTTATTGGTTGTTTCATGTTTAGTTATCCACGTAGTAGCGGCGCAGGTTAAGGTGCATACCGACATGCGCACGCCTACCTGGAACCTCATCGGTTTAAGATATGATGCCGAAATTGCTCCAAAGAAGTGGGGGAGCGTTTTTCCGCCAGCATTAAAGGCATTACACAATAAGGTTATCGAGCTGCCCGGTTACATCATTCCCACAAAGGTAGGATCGAAATTTAGCGAATTTATGCTCTCTATTGTACCTATTGCCTCCTGTCCGTACTGTGGCTCGGGCGATATTCCATCTATGGTGCAGGTGAAAATGTTAACGGCTATTCCCATTACCGAAAAAGCGATCAAACTGAAAGGGATATTCATTATTAACGATTCGGGTGATGATAAGAGCGAGTTTTTTCTTCTAAACGCAAAACAGTTATGATGAAAAAATATATAACGGTTTTATTGATGTTGATCTCTTTTACGGCTGTTGCGCAGGTAAATGTACATACCGATATGCGCACGCCCACCTGGAACCTGATCGGCTTAAAGTACGATAAGCAGGTAAAACCATTGGTTTGGCAGGCTGTTTTTCCACCTGCACTAAAGGCAATCGATAATAAGATAATCGAAATCCCTGGGTATATTATCCCTACTAAAGTTGGCAATAGCTTCAGCGAGTTTATGTTTTCTATTGTGCCCGTTGCCTCCTGCCCGTATTGTGGTACGGGCGATATCCCTTCGATGATAGAAGTGAAGACTTTAAAGCCGATTACCTGGACCGATGAGCCGATTACCCTGAAAGGCAAATTGATAATCAACGATTCTGGTGATAGCCGATCTACCTTTTTTCTTTTAGATGCGATAAAACGATGAGATATTTGCATTTTATTTTCTTTCTGTTTTCGGTTTGCTCAGTTGCTGCACAAACGCAAAAGCACAACCCAAAAGATCAGTTGCGATCTTTAAACTGGGATGTAATCGGCTCTGTGAAATTTGAACTTACCGAAAAGAACGAACTTTTGCCCCTGTTTACAGAGTCGATCAGACGTTTTGAGAACAGGGAGTTTGATTTAACAGGTTACCTGATCCCTATAAAAAGTGGACAAAAACAACAGCAATTTCTTTTGGCTACCCTGCCCATTAACCAATGTTATTTTTGCGGACAAAACGGTATCCCGGTAATGATTATGGTTGAGATGAAAATTGCGGTGCCTTATGATGAAAAACCTATCCATGTACGGGGGATTTTAAAATTGGAACAAAAGGATGCGAGCTATGCACCGCCAATAAGCATCAAGAATGCCAAACTGATTAATTAATTACTTATTTTTGTATTGCTATGGAAAACAAAACAGCGCGTTTCGAAAAACTTTTGGTTAAAAACGGACTAAAAAGAACTGCCCCACGTTTACAAGTGCTGGAGATTTTGAGCGGAAGAGATTCTGCAACATCTCAGCCTTATTTGGAGCAGGTAATGGGCAAGGATGCAGACCGGGTTACTTTATACCGTGTTTTGCAGGCTTTCGAAGAAAAAGGGATTATACATAAGGTTTTAGATCAGCAAGGCACAGCCAATTATGCCATCTGTTCTGATGGCTGCAGTGCACACGATCACCATGATGAACATGTGCATTTTAACTGCGATAACTGTCATAAAATTTACTGTTTGGATACCGTTAAAATTCCGGCATTAAAAGTTCCTGCCGGATTTAAAGTAGAGCACCTTAACCTGATTGCTACTGGTTTATGCGCCAGCTGTTCGGATAAGGTAAATTAGGGCTTACTGCACCAAAAGATTACAACCCCTGATATCGGCATCGTCAAACCGGCCCAATACTTCAAAACTTTGATCAGGATTTATTCTCCCCAGATCCTGTGTGGCAATAAATGAGCAAGAATTGAGATTGGCCAGATCGATTACATTGATGCCCCCAGTCCTGCCATTAGCTATCAAACTTAAAGGATCGTTGGTGTCGCGGATCAAAACCTGCATCCAGCTGGGACAGTTAAAGATACCTTCACCCAAAGAATAAGCCTGAGAAAGTAGTTCGGTCATTCCATATTCGCTATGGATCGCACTTACGCCGAATCCTTTGGTCAATTGTTCGTGAAGTTCTTCCCTTACCATTTCTTTACGTTTCCCTTTCATCCCTCCCGTTTCCATTACAATCAGCTCGGGGAAATCGATTTCAGACTGTTCTATAAAATCGAGCAGGGCATAAGTAACACCGATTAAAACGGTTTTCTGTTTTTTTGATTTAAGATCCAGAAGGGTTTTCAGTAATTCATCATGGTTGTATAAAAAGTAACCACTTTTTGGATGCCTGCTCTTTTCAATCAGATCGTTCACCATATAAATCAGCGATGAACCAGCTCGCTGTTGATAGGATGGGAGTAGGGCCAAAAAGCAATATTCGGTGATGTCTCCGTAAAATTGCGCAAAAGCCTGCAAATAGCTTTGTTCATATAATTTCACGTCAGTTACACGATGGCTGCTCTGTACCATGCCTGTAGTACCAGAGCTGCTGAAAGTAATTTCGACAGGATCGGTACTGCTTAGAATGGAATGGCTTTTAAAAAAACTGATGGGCAAAAAAGGTATCTGTGCAATTTCGCTTACCTCATCAGCATCAATACCTAAGTGAAAGATATATTCGCGGTAAACATTGCAGTTTTGAGCCTGTAACTTAAAAATGTTTAAGGCAAGGGCGTTAAACGCATCGGTACTCTTTACAGAAAATATATCGTTAGCTGTTAAATTCACAGGGCAAAAGTACGAAGCATTATGCTATTTTCTCGTCAGTTTTTTTCGCCAGCATCGCCATGCGGAACTGATAGCCGCAGTAACCGCTAATCCCGGCAACCAGGCCGCTTAAAATCCCAGTAACCAACAGTAGTGCCCACCAGAGTTTTATGCCCGTCATTACGGCCACACGGCTGGCAAGGACGTTGTCATTGGGCAAGCTTTTAAATAAAGCATACCCGATCCAAAGTAAGAAAATAGCTAGGAAAGATTGCCAGAAGGCTATTTTGCCTGTCTTGCCGATAATGCCGCAGGTGGCAAATGAAATCACAATAATGATCCACCAGGGGGCAATCATTTGTAAAAGGAAACAGATTATTAATATAACAATGAAAACCATTTTAGCCTATTTAGAAATTTTTAAACGAGAAATAACCGTGCCCGATTTATCATCAGGACTCTGCATATAAAACAGATCGTATAATCTACCATTTGCCCAGGTATCGATCATATTATCATAAAATTTGCTTCCAGGATTGCCTGATTGGCCGCCTGGATAAACACCATGTCCTTTTGGCGTTTTACCCAGTTCGATCACCATCCGCCATGAAGGTCCGTTGGCTTCGCTCAAAGCATTAATCGTTGTTTTCGCACCACCAATCTGTAAAACCTTCGAACCGAATCCTGGTATTTTGGCCAGGTGTGGTACATTGGTCTGTTTTACATTTGCCCAGTCCCAATCTTTGTTTATCGGCCCAAAGCGTCTTTCCAAACTATCGCAGCTATATTTAAAAGCTTCGTTAACCAGGTCAGATAATGTTTCTTTTTTGCTGGTATTGATGTTATCGTACCATGTTGCATTGGGTTCTTTCAAAATCATCTCAACCGTGCGGTCTCTAGAAGGGTAACGCATCGGGATTCCTTTAACCTCGAATTCGTCCGCCCAGATATCATGTGATAAGCGTTTGGTCCATATCTCAAATACGCTGGCTGCAATTTCATGGGCATCGTAACGTTTGTTCCACTTGCTCAGGTAAGCCAATGCTTCTTTTTGTGTTGCATTTAACTGCTCATTATTCAATAAGGGCAATAAAGCAGGAACCAGGTTTTGTGCCATAATGCTATAATTATCGGTCTGCATCAAACGGATGCTATCCAATGTAGCCTTGCTCATCGCCGATAAGCGGTCGTTGATCCTTTTGCCACGCTCATAAGGTGCAAATTCCCAATTAATGTAGTATGGATAAGTAGTATCGGTAGAGGACTGGTTGGCCGAGCTTACAAAACCGCGTGGCGGATTCTTAACTGTTGGATTCTGTGCATTCGGGATCCAGCCCTGCCAATCGTAGGCCGGGTCGGTACCATCAAGAATAAACTTGCCCTGATCCTTCCATTTTAAAGGAAATTTACCATTTGGCGTGATGGCAATATCGTTATCCACACTGGCGAAAACAAAGTTCTGTGCAGGTGCGGTATAAAAAGTTAAGGCCTTACGGTAGTCGTTATAATTTTTGCCGCGGTTCAGGTAATAAAAAGTCATGAGCTCGTTCGATTCATCATGTGCAATCCACCTCAAAGCATCGCCAAAGGGTACATTATCTGCCCTGCCATATTTTGGTTTCTGGAAATATACCACCGGCCCGTGATGGGTATAGTAAACGGTATCTATTTCATCATTTCCACCACGGATTTTAATCGTTTCCAATCTCTTTGTTGTGGCTTTCCATTTATTGTTGTACCAATATTCGTTGTGGCTGGAATCTTTAAACTTAATCTGATAAAAATCCAGTACATCGGCGGCAACATTAGTCACACCCCAGGCTATTTTCTGGTTAAAACCTATAATTACGCCCGGAGCACCAGGTAATGAAACGCCGTAAGTATTTACGCCCGGTGCATGCAGCTGGATCTGATACCAGATTGAAGGAAGTGTTAAATCCAAATGTGGGTCGTTTGCCAAAATCGGGTATCCTGATGCAGTTTTGGCACCAGATAAAGCCCAGTTATTACTGCCAATGCCTTCTATTTTTTCGGTTGTTTTTACCTCGCCTGTTTGCGCCTGGGTGAAGCTTTCTGGCGTTTTAGGTGTTGGTAGGGGAGAGAAATCCCACTTTGTGCCAACAGGTATGATCGGGTCTTCGCGGAATGGATAATCCGGGAAAAGGTTTTTGGTTATTTCAGGACCGAATTTTTTCAAGATGTTGGTCATGTAAAATTCGTCGGAACCCATGGCTAATACCGCCGACATCTGTTTTAGGAGCAGCGCACATTTTACAGGCGTCCAGTTTTCAGGTTTAAAATCGAGTATCTTGTATTCTAAGGGATAATTGGCTTTAGAAAGCGTTTTGATATAGGCATTGATCCCTTCGGTATAAGCTAAGATCATTTCTTTTGCTTTAGGATCGGCCATCATACCTTTTAACGAGTTTTCTGCTCCGTAAACCATGCCCATCCGGCGTTGATAACGGTCTACCTCTATCGCTTTATCGCCAACTACTTCACTAATTCTACCCGCTGCAAAACGGGTCTGGAAATCCATTTGCCAAAGGCGGTGCATGGCGGTTACATAACCTTGTGCCAGATACAGATCGTGATCATTCTGTGCAAAAATATGTGGAATCATGCGGTCGTCAAAAACGATTTCGATTTTATCTATTGCCCCTTTGATTTTCGCTTTATGGTTAAACATAAAATGATTGTTCTCTGCATTTTGCCAGAAACCCATAAAAGGATCCAGGAACTTTAACAGTGGGGGTGTACTGCCTAATTTGGTATTAAATAAAAAAGCTAATGCTATCGGAATAATGATGCAGAATACGGCTTTAATTTTATTCATAATGGTTAGCTAACAAGTCTTTTGCTAAGATAGGGCAAAATGACGGTTTATGTTTAATGCAAAATACAACAAACTGTATATCAATCAAAATTATAATTCGAATTGAAATTATTATGCTAACATAATTTGTTTAATTCAAAAAAAGAATTTAAGTTTATATAACTAATAATACAAACAACCAAATTAACAATCGTTTATGAGCAGAATTTTTACACAGATCTTCTATGTGTTATTATTTGTGTACGCAGGCAATATTGCGGCACAGGCACAGAGTATTACGGTTAGCGGTACCGTAAAAGACAAGCAATCGAAGGAAGGCCTGGCAGGCGTAAGTTTAACCATCAAAGGCCATTCTGGCGGCACAGCCTCCACAAGCAACGGTAGTTTTACATTTACAACAACAGCTAAGGTTCCCTTTACGCTAGTGGCATCTTACGTGGGCTATGGTACAGTAGAACAACAGATTACCGGGAATGCTACGGGAATTAACCTGGAGCTCGAAACGGCAGTGGTTTTGGGAGGAGATGTGGTTGTTTCGGCATCACGTACGCCTGAGCGTATATTAGAATCACCGGTTTCTATCGAGCGGATGAGTGCTGCTTCAATCAGGGAAATTGCCGCACCATCATTTTACGATGCTTTGAACAACATGAAAGGTGTAGAAAGCAGTATGCAGAGTTTAACTTTCAAGTCGATTAATACGCGTGGTTTCAATTCAAATGGTAATACCCGTTTTAACCAATATATAGATGGAATGGATAACCAGGCCCCTGGACTAAACTTCTCAGTGGGTAATATTGTGGGTATAACCGAGCTCGATGTAGATAATGTTGAACTCCTGCCAGGTGCTTCATCTGCTCTTTATGGTGCAGGTGGTATTAATGGTACTTTATTAATGACTTCAAAAGATCCTTTTAAATATCCTGGAGCAAGCTTTCAGTATAAAACAGGGGTAAACCATGTTAATGATGATAATAGCAGTGTACAGCCTTTCAATCAGTTGGATGTGCGCATGGCAAAATCATGGAACAATAAGTTTGGCGTAAAAGCGGCATTTTCATTTTTGCAGGCCAAAGATTGGATTGGAAATAATTTTAACAATTTCGATCGGGTTTCGCGTACTGTTAAATCGGGAACAAGAGAATCTGATCCAAACTACGATGGGATCAACACCTATGGTGATGAGTTGAGTCAGAACATGAGAAATGTAGCGCAGAGCGTATTGGCTGCAGGAACAGCAACCTACATTAAAAATTATGGATTGGCAACGGGGGGAGGTGTTCCAACCCAGGCGCAGATCACTACGTTTCTCTCCACAAATGCACAAACCAGACCATTTTATGCGGGATTGAATACGCCAGGTCTAATTCCCAACCAGAACATTACACGGAATGGTTATCAGGAAGCCGATCTTGTAGATTATAATACCAAGTCATTGAAAGCATCCGGAGCTTTATATTATAATATCAGTAATACAGTTCAGGCAACTTTTCAGGCCAATTGGGGCACAGGTACTTCGGTTTACACCGGATCTGACCGTTATTCATTACGTAATTTCAATATCGGCCAGTACAAATTGGAGGTAAAAGGAGAAGATTTCATGTTACGTGGTTATACCACACAAGAACGTTCGGGCGATTCTTACATTTCTTCTATCTTGGGTAGTTATATTAACGAAAAATCTAAAATTTCTCAGGCATGGTTTCCTGAATATGTAGGCAATTATGTTGGTGCAAGATCACTTGGACAAACTGACGTACAGGCGCAGATTACCGCTAGAACTGCAGCAAACTCTGCTTCAGCAGGAGGAAGCGCTTATTTTGCGCCAGGTTCTCCGCAGTTCCTTCAGGCAAAAGATCAGATAATGAATACCACAATCAGTGCTTCAGATCCTACAAAAGGTATCTACGGTGCTAAATTCGATGATAAATCTAACTTATATCATTATGAAGGGCTCTATAATTTCACCAACCTTTTCAATAAAGTGGTAGAATTTCAGGTAGGTGCATCATACCGTTTATATGATTTAAATTCGGCCGGAACAATTTTTAACGACTTGACAAATTCCATCGATATTAAAGAATATGGTTCATTTGCACAGATCGGTAAAAAATTCTTTAACGATAAGGTTAAATTTACTTTTGCAGGTCGTTATGATAAAAGTCAGAATTTTGAAGGCCGGTTTACACCAAGGGTAACTGGGGTATTCACAGTTGCCAAAAACAACAACATCAGGGTTTCTTACCAAACAGGTTACCGTAACCCGACAACACAAAATCAGTATATAGATTTATCGGTAGGTGGTGGCACACAGCGTCTAATTGGCGGACTACCTGAAATTATGTTTAATAAATATCACCTGGATACCAATAAACCTTATACCGATGTAAGTTATCGTGCATATCTGGCATCTGCCGCTACTACTGGTGTACCAAATCCAGCTTTATTGCAAGCCTATAACTTTGATGCACGAGGCGTGCGTCCAGAAAGCGTGCAATCTTATGAATTGGGTTATAAAGGATTGGTTCTTCCAAATTTATTGATCGATGCCTATGGTTACTATAGCATCTATAAAGACTTTATTACGGCAGTAGATGTTTATCAGAATGTTGGCGGAAGTTTTGTGAAATTCGGCGTTCCGGTTAACGCAGAAGGAGAGGTTAATTCTTATGGGGCAGCGCTAGGATTAGATTATCTGATCGGAAAATACAACATCAGCGGCAACGTTTCCTATAATGAAATCGGCGATTTACCCGTTAATTACATTAACGATTTCAATACTCCGAAAATCCGTTACAACCTGGGTTTTGGTAATAAAGAAATTATTAAAAACTTTGGTTTTAATTTGGCATATCGCTGGCAAGATCAATTCTACTGGAATTCTTCTTTTGCCTCAGGTCAGGTGCCGGCATACAGCTCTCTGGATGCACAAGTAAGCTTAAGAATCCCTTCAGTTCAATCAATCATTAAACTTGGTGGTTCGAACGTTTTGAATAAATATTATTTTACTTCTTACGGTAACCCGCAAGCAGGCGCTATCTATTACGTAGCCATTAGTTTTAATCCATAACCAGTTAATTGAGTTTTAAGGGCCTTCTATGCTAAAAGTATAGAGGGCTTTTTTGTGCTGGATATTAGGTTGTTTTTTTACGGTATTATTGATAAATAGCTTAATTTAATGTCGATTTAGACTAAAAATAAAATGAAAATAAATAGCTTAGTGTAAAAATCACACTATTAAAACAATCTTTTCATAAAAAACCTACATCCCTTTTGTAAAATATTTGTATTATAGTACTTTCTTAAGCACATCCCGGTTTAAGAACCATGAATTTAAAATTTTGAATAAATAAGGATGGAAGCGCAAAACGACAAACCTAACGAGACAAGTGACCTGGTCGAAAAGGAGCAAGAAATACAGCATTTAAATAACCCAGTTGATATATCGGTAAAACCAATTGTTAAACAATACCTTGGTGCGGTTAAAAAAGTAAAAAAGGAGGGCAACCGTTTTTATTTTTCTGATGGCGATGCAAGAGTAGAGGTTCGGGTGGTAAGCGACGACATTATCCGCGTTCGCCTGGCTCCTCATGGCGTTTTCTTAGACGATTTTTCTTATGCCGTGCCCGAAGTAGATCAAAAAGTTTCTGTTTTTAAAATGCAGGAACATGATGATCATTTCACGATTTCTACCCATGCGGTAACCTGTAAAATAGAAAAAGCAAACTTCCATATTTCTTTTTCTGATAATATTACCAATGTAGTAATGGTTGATGAAGCCAATTCTATGCACTGGGAAGAAAATGTAGATTTTGGTGGTTATTATATCTACGCAACCAAAAAATGTCACCCTGAAGAAAATTTCTTCGGTCTGGGTGATAAATCTGGTAATTTTAACCTGCGGGGGCGCCGTTTCGAAAACTGGAATACCGATGCCTATTCTTTCGGGTGGAACCAGGACCCACTTTACCGTACTATACCTTTTTATATCGGTTTGCACAACCAGGCCGCCTACGGTATCTTTTTCGATAATACCTTTAAATCGTATTTCGATTTTGGGTCGGAGGATGTAAATAAAACCAGTTTCTGGGCCGATGGCGGAGAACTGCAATACTATTATATTCATGGTCCGCATATTATGGACGTGGTTAAACGTTATGCAACTTTAACGGGAACACACCCAATGCCACCAAAATGGACTTTAGGTTATCAGCAGTGCCGCTGGAGCTATTATCCTGAAACAAAAGTTAAAGAAATAGCCAAACAGTTCAGGGAACGTAAAATCCCTTGCGATGCCATTTATCTGGATATTGATTACATGGATGGCTACCGTTGTTTTACCTGGAATAAAAAATACTTTCCAGATCCAAGGAGAATGATTAAAGAACTATCAGATGATGGTTTTAAAACCGTTGTAATGATCGATCCTGGAATTAAGGTAGATGATGATTACTGGGTTTTTAAAGAAGGTAAAGAGAAAAGATTTTTCTGTCGCCGCAGCGACGATTATTATATGGAAGGGCATGTTTGGCCAGGGCGCTGTCAGTTTCCCGATTTTACCAATCCAAAAGTACGGAGCTGGTGGGGTAATTTATATAAAGAGCTGGTAGATATGGGCGTTGCAGGTTTCTGGAACGATATGAATGAACCAGCCGTATTTGGTTCAGGGACTTTCCCCAATGATGTCCGCCATAATTATGATGGTTACCGCGGCTCACACCGTAAGGCACACAATGTTTATGGCATGCAGATGGTGCGTTCTACTTATGAGGGCTTAAAAAAACTGATGCGCAATAAACGTCCGTTTACGATTACAAGGGCTGGTTATGCGGGCATGCAGCGTTATGCAAGTGTTTGGACAGGCGATAATATTGCAACCTGGGAGCATTTAAAGATCGGAAATATACAGTGCCAGCGTTTATCGGTTTCTGGCGTGCCTTTCTGTGGAACAGATATCGGCGGATTTAGTGGTGAGCCAGATGGTGAATTGTTTACCCGTTGGATCCAACTAGGTACATTTTCTCCCTTTATGCGTGCACACTCTGCCGGCGATACAGCAGAACGTGAACCCTGGAGCTTTGGCCAGTTTTTCGAAGATATCAACCGTAAGTTTATCGAATTGAGGTACCGTTTAATGCCTTATCTATATTCGGTTTTCTGGGAGCATCACCGTTATGGCTTTCCTATTTTAAGGCCTTTAGTGATGCTTGAGCAAGAAAATATCAGCAACAGTTTCCGTCAGGATGAATTTTGCTATGGTGATAAACTATTGATATGCCCGGTTTTAGAGCAGGGTGCAATATCTAGAAAAGTTTACCTTCCAAAAGGAACCTGGTATAATTTCTGGACCAACGAAATCCTGGATGGCGGTAACGAATATACGGTTGATGCGAAGATAGACAGCATGCCAATGTTTGTAAGGGCGGGTACAGTTTTGCCAGAATATCCGGTAATGCAGTATGTTGATGAAAAATCGATTACAGAAGTAGTATTGAATATCTATCATAGCGATTATGAGGTTAATTCGTACATGTACGAAGATCATGGCGATACTTTTGCCTACGAGCAGGATATTTATCTGGAAAAGAAATTCACGGTAAAAGGTGATAATCAGGCTATTAAAGTGAATCAGCGTAATGAAGGATTATATACGCCTAATTATGAGTTTTATGTCTGCAATGTGATTGGCGTAAAATTCCAGGTGAAAAAGATCATTATCGACAATAAAGAGGTGAAAGACTTTTATACCGATGATCAGAATATCCTGCATTTTAAATGCAATAAGAACTTCTTAGAAATACAGATCTTGAGTCTGTAAACATTGAGCCCCAAATGCTGTTTAGTATTTGGGGTTTCATTTAATCTAACCAAAATACCTATGCCAGCAGCAAAAAAAGTTCCTGTAAAAAAAACATCCCAACCAAAAACTGATAAACAGAAATCCGTTTGGATCCACAGTTTATTTACCGATTACGATATCGATCTTTTTCTTGTAGGAAAGCATTTTAGGCTTTACGAAAAAATGGGCTCCCATTTAATTACCGTTGATGGAACCGCTGGAACTTATTTTTCGGTTTGGGCTCCAAATGCCATCCGTGTAAGTGTTGTGGGGAATTTTAACGATTGGAACAACGTTTCACATCCGCTGAGCGTACGGTGGGATAAATCAGGTATCTGGGAAGGTTTTATCCCTGGAATTGCAAAGGGCGAGGTTTATAAATATTTTGTTAAAGGTTTTGATGAGTCTGAGCATTTAAAAGGTGATCCTTATGCTAGAAGATGGGAACATCCGCCACAAACAGCTTGTATTGTTTGGGACACCGATTACACCTGGAAAGATAAAGCCTGGCTAAAAAAAAGGGCAAAAATAAATGCTTTGGATCAACCCATCTCGGTATATGAGATCCATTTAGGCTCTTGGGAGCGCGATCCGGATAATCCTGAACGTGTTTTAACTGCTAAGGAAGTAGCCGGCAGGTTAGTGCCTTATGTAAAGGAAATGGGTTTTACGCACGTAGAGCTGATGCCTGTAATGGAATTTCCATATTTCCCGAGCTGGGGTTATCAGATTACAGGTTATTTTGGTGCAAGTTCGCGCTATGGTTCCCCACAGGATTTAATGTACCTGATTGATGCACTCCATAAAGCAGATATTGCAGTGATATTGGATTGGGTTCCTTCTCATTTTCCAGGTGATAGACATGGCTTATACGAGTTTGATGGAACACATCTGTACGAACATGCCGATATGCGGAAAGGCTTTCATCCTGACTGGAAATCATATATTTTCAATTATGATCGAAATGAAGTACGCTCTTTTCTGATTAGTAATGCCATGTTTTGGATTGACCAATATCATGCAGATGGCCTAAGGGTAGATGCAGTGGCATCAATGTTATATTTCAATTTTTCCAGAGAAGATGGAGACGCCGCCACAAATGAATATGGTGGAAGTGAAAACTTTGGGGCCATACAGTTTTTGCAGGACCTGAATGTTGCCGTTTATGGGAATTTTGAGGGCGTACAGACCATTGCCGAAGAAAGCAGCACTTACCCTGGCGTAACCCATCCGGTACATGCTGGCGGATTAGGTTTTGGTATGAAATGGATGATGGGCTGGATGAACGATACCTTAAAGTATTTCAAAGTAGAAACCCTTGGCCGAAAACACCACCACCATCAGTTGAGCTTTAGCATGACTTATGCCTTTACCGAAAATTTTATGTTGCCTTTCTCTCATGATGAAGTGGTACACGGTAAATCGCCAATGTTGTATAAAATGCCTGGAGATGACTGGCAGAAATTTGCAAATTTAAGGGCACTTTATGGTTATATGTTCACCCATCCAGGAGCAAAACTGCTGTTTATGGGGAATGAATTTGGCGAAACCAACGAATGGAACTTTACGCAATCGCTAGATTGGCATTTGCTTCAATATGCACCGCACAAGGGCATGCAGGAAACCGTTAAGGCTTTAAACTTTCTGTACCGCAAAGAACCCGCATTGTATCATTTCAATTTTAGTTATGAAGGCTTTCAATGGCTCGATGCAGATAATGCAAACGAATCTATCTTCACATTTATGCGTAAAGGACCAAAAGCAAAAGATACTTTGGTTATTGCGATAAACTTAACGCCGGTGGTGCGCGAGAATTATAGAATCGGTGTTCCTTTTAAAACTAAATGGACAGAAATTTTTAATACCGACGATATTGTATATTTCGGAGGTGGGATTAATAATCGCGGGGATATTGTTCCTGACCAAGAGGGTTATAACGGACAGGAATACTCGATCATTGTCGATCTGCCACCATTGGCTGTAACAATTTTTAAGAGCAAGTAATATTATTGGTTCCTATATCACGCCAAAACCGCACATAAAAACATAGTTTTGGCGTGATATAGGTTTTAATATTGCGCCAAAACTTAATTTTTTCTAAAATGTCTTAAAATAAGAAAAGCCTCCCATTGCTGGAAGGCTTTCTTAAACTCTGGAGTGGAAGCTTCCAGAGAGGGTGCAAAGATACAATAACCCTCTACTCCTGCAAATATTATTTGCTAAAAAATATGACAGTTTCTTAGTCGTCAATTATTTTTAACGATTCGGTATTTCAAATTCTTTTACCAGTAAAAAAATATCGATTTATTCTAAGTTGTTGGATACTTTCAAATATTGGCTATTTGCCCAGATGTCTTTGTTTCTTTTCTTACTGAGTGTCTATTATTTCTATATATGGATTGCGCACATTTCTTTTTTTGTGAAAAAAATGAACCAAATGAATGTTGTAAAAACGTTTCGCCTTATTTGTAACATATTTTTTTAAAGATTGTCAGCCTCTCTGTTAGGCATGCTCTATTCGTTGTTTATAGCTAAACTCAGCATTTTTGCCTGGATAAATCTGTGCTTTGAAACAGTAAAAAACCTCATAAAAAAGATATTTAAACATCATTATTGTCTCATAATCTACTTTATTTTTATATTCCGTTTAAAATAGTTATAATTAAGGGTCTTAAGTCTATCCCTATTTGTGTATGCTCGAATCCCGCAAGGTATTTTTAGTGAACGCTGTATTAAATTATTTCAGCAGTTTATGCCCTATAACCTCTGGATTTATCCAGGAAATAGAAAAAAATGTAGATCCTCTTGTAATCAAAAAAAATAAATACATTTTATCTCCTATTGATAATAATGATTATGTTTTTTTTGTCGTATCAGGCTTGGTAAGAGGCTTTATTAAAGATGGTAATAAAGAGATTACCACCTGGATCAGTTTAGGAAACGAATTTGTTGGAGCGATTCAACATCCCGATGAAAACGTTCAACCCTCAATTGAATATTTGCAGGCATTGGAAAATTCAGAATTGGTTGCCATCCCACATTTATTGATTGATAAGCTTTACGCCAGTTATCAGGAAACGAATGTTATTGGTAGAAAAATTTTAGCGCTCCAGTATCATGCCGCCTCAGAGCGGGCCATAGTTGCTCGGATTCCTTCGGCAGAAAGGCGTTATGAAAAATTCTTGGAACTAAACTCTTTTGATATATCTAGAGTGCCATTAAGATGTATAGCCAGCTATCTGGGTATGCGTTTGGAAACACTTAGCCGCATTCGAAGTAAGTTGGTAAGGGAGTTGGTGTAGTTAAATAAAAAACTGTTTCCCAGTTGATCATAACAGGTTAGATCGATCCGTGCGGAAAGGATACTCATTTTAACGCTATGTTTACATAACATTATACACTTTTTACATATTGATGTACAACCTTAAATTGCATATACTAAACATCATATTTCTGTTTAAATTTGGGTAAGTAAAAATTAAATCAACGGGACGATTTAGATTACACTCGTAAGCCTCTCTTTTAAGGGAGGCTTATTTTGTTTCAGCCTGCCAGTGCTTATATACCCAGTTAGAGCGGGAGATGGAGGTGGAGCCAGTTCTTGTGGTTCATCCTGTGGAAGTTCTTGCGCTAACTGCGGTGGTTGTGGAGGCGACTAATAATTTTTGTTGCTTTAAATTAAAATCTTCATCAAATCTTAATCTTTCTGTCGTAATATTGTAGGCATAAGGGGTGAGAGCCTTATATCAACTTCTAGTTGAGAGCGTTAATTTAGATAGAGGATGTAGCCAGTGGCTACATCCTTTTTTTATTCCTGGCATGTTGATATGAAGGGGCTAAATGTTAACTAGACGATTGCAAGATTTGTCTCTTCAATTTCCTTCAATAAAGCTGATACCTCGTTCCAGTGATTTATTCTTTGGTGATGATCCTTTTCTACATTGTGAAATGCTGTAAACATTAAGGCTTTGCCCTTACAAAAATCAAGGTTTTTACAATGGTCGTCAATTAAATAATCGGTATCTATTATGCTCTTATCGCCACAAAAGATGATATTCTTCCAGCCGATAAAAGGGAAGTGCTCTGCAAGCCACTCGCGTTTTTCGAAGAGCGATAACGGGAATTCCATCGCCGCTGAAACAATATAGATCTCATAGTCTTCCATTAATTTTTTTACGGCTTCAACAGCACCTTCCATTACCGGCAGGTTTCTGAAAAAGCCAGTTCTATTGCAGATCTTCATTACCATTGCCCTATCCGGAAAAAGTTCTTCTTCTGATTTGCCTTTTATATCATTGCGGCTAAGTGAGATGCCTGTTTCGGCCTGGTAGGTCTGAAGTATATGATCTTCTATGTCAGCGAGAACGCCGTCCATATCGATGCCTATTGTTTTTCTCATGATTTGCTATATTTTGCAATAAAAGTATTTAATTTTGCAATATATTGCAAAATATAATCCTGATAAATTTATATATTTGCAATATATTGCAGTAATATGGTAAAAGAAGAGCGTCTACAGATCATTATAAATACCCTGGAAAAAGATACTAAGGTGCGGTTGAACGAATTGAGCGCATTGTTAAATGTATCAGAAGATACTGTGCGCCGTGATATTAAGGAACTCGATATGCAAGGGCTGCTCAGGGCGGTTAGGGGTGGCGCAATTTCCCATTCGCCCATTCCACAGCATTACAGGGACAGGGAAAAGTACAATCAGCAGCACAAACAGGTTATTGCAAACAAAGCCTTAGCGTTTTTGAAAGATGGTCAGGTGGTATTTTTCGATGGTGGTACCTCGGTAGTGGCGCTGGCTGCTGCATTACCTAAAGATTTAAAAATCACCATTATTACCAATAGCTTTCCTGTTGCCAATATTTTGGAAGACCACCCCAATGCCGAAGTGATATTTGCCGGTGGAAGATTGCATAAAACGGCATTTACCACCATGGGACAAGAAACTATCGATACCTTTAGGAAGGTTAGGGCCGATGTTTGTATGCTTGGTATCTGTAGTTTGCACAATAGCATGGGTATTACCTCCATTATATATGAAGATGCCCAGCTGAACAACGTCATGATTAATCAAGCACAAAAAACCATTGCGCTATCCACACTCGAGAAAATAAATACGGTAGAGCCTTACTATGTTTGCCCGGTTACCGATGTAGATGTAATTATCACTGAAACAGATCCTGATAATACGATTCTGGAGCCTTATAGACATTTGGGGATTGAGGTGATTTAAATACTCGTATATTAATCAATACCAAATAAATGACTTAGTTTGTGTCATCTAGTTTAACCCTCACTAATGATTGACTCTATTTTGCCGCGCTATATTTTGCAGGAACATATGTTTATTTATGCCTGCTGGAGTATCGTAATAGTTTTTATTAGGAAAACAGAATTTATCAGTCAGTATGATAGGTCTGTTATTTGGCTGATCAGAGTTGTTGGTATTATGTATTTCTTGCAGTTCCCGGTAATTTTCTGTGCTGATTGGCTAAGTGGAGATCATGTTCGATATGCATTCGTAAACCGATTTACCGGGCCATATTGGTTTCTGGCAGTGTTTCCGCTACTGGTATATTTATTTTCTACGCAAAGTCTTTGGTTTATTTATTTCCGGAAAGCAAGGTATTGGCGTTTAACTTTTGGGTTATTGATATTAAGCGCAACATTTATCAATGATATAATACTTTGGATTAGCGGCTTTCAAAGAGATTCTTTTGCTTCTTCCTGGGGAATACTTTATGAGTCGTCTTTTTTGCGTGTTAATTCTTTGATCGTATTTGTTTTAATTACGGGATTTGGCTATTTGATGCTCAGAGAAAAGAATAATTAAGTTGTTATGCCCTGCAGGGTGATGAATATTTTTTATGAAAATATAGATTATAAGAGACCTGCATCAAGAATTTGGTGTTTCTGAATTATCTTTCGGAAATGCTGATTTGGTTATTCTGGCAGGCGACATCAATTTGGTCACAAAAGGTATAGAATGGATTAAAGAAAATATTCCAGACAAACCTGTAATTTATGTTTTAGGCAACCACGAATATTATAAAGGAACCTATCCCAACACACTCAATAAAATAATCGAAGCATCGAGAGGTTCGAATGTGGGCGTGCTGGAGAATGATACCATTGAACTCAAAGGCATAAGGTTTCATGGGGCGACTTTATGGATAGATTTTTCGCTATTCTGAGATCCCGTAGAATATGGTATAATTTGTCAGAGCAAAATGAATGATTACCGGATGATTAGAAGGGATCCGTCTTACTCAAAATTAAGGACAATAGACACTTATAAAATCCATCAGATTTCTAAAAAATGGCTGCAGAAAAGCCTTGAAGAATCAAAGGGGTATAAAAACATTGTTATTACTCATCATGCGCCAAGTATAAGATCTGTACCAGAAGAGTATAGAAAGGATCCGGTTGCCTCAGCCTACGCATCAGATCTTGAAGATCTCATCATCAAATACAAACCGCTTACTGGATTCATGGTCATATTCATACTCCGGTAAGGTACAATGTTGATGAAACTGAGATTATTTGTAATCCCCATGGATATATTAGTGAAAACTATAACGGTTATCAAAAAGAACTGATAATTGAAATTTAAAAGACTTTCCGGTATAGGTACGCTGCTTTGAATCAAATAACGGATTATAAATAAGGTTTTTGCGTTCGAAGAATTTTAATGCTATTTGATTACAAATTCCCTTAAATAAGAAAAGAGACAATCTATCCAGACTTGTCTCTTTTTTCTAACCAAATATAAACCTGTTATGAGCCAGGCTTTGTCTTTAATCTTCTATCTAAACCAAGGTTTTTCAAGAAAATGATTTATCTTTTTTTGTGGTGATAAACATCGTTCCGTTTATTACTCTGCAAATATAGTAAAAAATTTGATAGTGTAAAAAATACACTAAGAAAATTTTAAGTATTTTTTTTGTCATTTTTTATTTGCAAACCCTTTTGTTAGAGATTTTGGTGTTTAAAACGACTGTGTTGCAAATATAGCAGAAAAATATGTTAAGTAATTGTTAAATATTGTCAATTTATGGTACGATTTAGTCAAACGTTTGTTTAATTCTTGATTTAAAGTGATTTTTTTGAAATTTATTGGTGATTTTTTAGTTTTTACGAGTGGTTAAGTGAATTTTTAATGTATAAATTGAATAAAATAAATTTTCCATATGATTTTGAAATAGAATTTTATAGGTGAAAATTGTGTTTAAAACAAAAAGGCAACATTAAATGAATAATGTTGCCTTTTATATAGCTTTGAAAAGTGCTTAAAGCACTTTTTTTGTTACAAACTTGCGTAATATTCTACAAATTTAGCTAGTGCAGAAGAATATCCCCACTCGTTATCGTACCAAGATACCACTTTAACGAAATTATCATTTAATGAGATACCCGCTTTTGCATCAAAAATAGAAGCGTGGTCATCGCCAATAAAGTCAGATGAAACAACTTCATCTTCAGTATAAGCCAACACACCCTTTAGTTCACCTTCAGAAGCTGCTTTCATAGCTGCTTTGATTTGCTCGTAAGTAGCAGGTTTTTCTAAACGTGCAGTTAAATCTACTACTGAAACATCAGCAACAGGAACACGGAAAGACATACCGGTTAATTTACCTTTTAATTCAGGTAAAACCATACCTACTGCTTTAGCAGCACCGGTAGAAGAAGGGATGATGTTAGAGAAACCGCCACGGCCACCTCTCCAATCTTTTGCAGAAGGACCATCAACTGTTTTTTGAGTTGCAGTTACAGCATGGATTGTGCTCATTAAACCTTCAACTATACCGAAGTTATCGTTTAAAACTTTAGCAATTGGTGCTAAACAGTTTGTAGTACAAGATGCATTAGAAACAATAGTTTGATCTGCAGTTAGTTTATGGTGGTTAACGCCCATTACATAAGTAGGGATATCGCCATCTTTAGCAGGAGCAGAGAAAACTACTTTTTTAGCACCTGCAGCGATGTGTTTCTCAGCATCAGCACGGGTTAAGAATAAACCTGTAGATTCGATTACTACCTCAACACCTACAGCATCCCATTTTAAATCAGCTGGATTTCTTTCTGCTGTTACTCGGATTGTTTTACCATTAACCACTAAATTACCATCAACAACTTCAATAGTGCCATCAAATTTGCCATGTGTAGTATCATATTTTAACATGTAGGCCATATAATCTGGCTCGATCAAATCGTTAATCGCTACAATATCTAATCCTCTTTTTAATGCGGCTCTGAAAACCAGTCGGCCAATACGGCCAAAGCCGTTTATTCCAATTTTGCTCATTGTTCTGTTAATTAATGTAATGTTTTAATAAATTTTGTATTGGTTCTTTAATAATGCTTTTAATTTTTATATCGTATCTGCCCGCTACCAACCTTAACCGGTCTTCGAGTTCGGCGCCTACTTTACCTACAATATGTATCTCCCGGTCGTTATATTTCTCTGCCATCGGCAAAACATAAGTTTCGATATATTTTTCAAATCCTCCATCAATCAGCTTACGGATATATTCGTGTTTACTGTTGTGGGTAAAGAAATCGAAAAATGAGGTTAAAAATATATTCGCCTGTGGCTTATTGTAAATACGTTCTAATATTTGAGGGCGGTCTAGATTGTAGGTCAATGTGAATTTGGTTTCAATGTCTTTAGGCATTTTAAGGCTCAAGAATTCCCTAAGGAGTATTTTTCCGAAGTAATTTGAGGAACCTTCATCGCCTAATATATAACCTAATCCAAAGTTATTGTTTACTGGCTTTTTTCCATCAAAGTAAGCGCAGTGTGCGCCGCTGCCCAGCATGCCAACAATACCAGGCCGATCATAACAGGCAGCTTTAGCGGCACCGAATAAATCATTCTCTACTACAATTTTGCTGTATTTAAAAAATGATGCGAGGGTTTTGGCCAATTCCTCTTTTCTGTCTGCAGATGATGCTCCGGCTGCAAAGAAATAAATTTTCTTTATATTTTCTGCGTTGTTAACCAGGGCAACTTTTTTGTTTAAAATCTGTAAGATCGTTTTTGGATCAACAAAGCAGGGGTTTAAGCCAGTAGTATTGCAATGTGCCACTACCTGTCCATTTTGTGTTATTTTCCAAAATGCTGTTTTCGATCCGCTATAAACAACTGCTACCATATTATATTGAAAGTACCTCTGTCATTTCCATTAAATCGGGCTCGAGTTTAAAAGAATGAGCCGTTAAAGCCTCTCTTATGCTGGTTAATTTTATTTCGTTTCCTTTTAAGCCTACCATTTGCTCCGTTTGGCCTGCAATTAACGCATTTACTGCGGCAAAACCTAAACGACTGCCCAAAATTCTGTCGAAACTGCTTGGGCTGCCGCCACGTTGAAGGTGGCCAAGTATGGTTACTTTGGTATCGTAATGATCAAAGGTCTCTTTTACCTTTTTAGCAATATCGTAAGCACCGCCTTGTTTATGGCCTTCGGCCACGATAACAATACTAGATGATTTTTTTGTAGCTGCGCCTAAGGCCAGTTTATTAATCAATTCGTTAACGCTGGTTTCCCTTTCAGGTAACAAAACAGCTTCGGCACCACTGGCAATCGAACTTCTTAATGCAATACATCCCGAATCGCGGCCCATTACTTCTATAAAGAACAAACGGTCATGCGCATCGGCAGTATCCCTGATTTTATCAATCGCTTCGATTACAGTGTTAATGGCAGTATCGTAACCCAAAGTAAAATCAGACCCAACTAAGTCGTTATCAATTGTACCCGGTATACCGATTACCTTAACTCCAAAAGTTTCCGAAAAACGTCTCGCTCCGGTGAATGTTCCGTCGCCACCGATGACCACTAGTCCATCAATACCGTTTTTCTTTAAGTTATTGTAGGCAATCTGTTGGCCTTCGTCTGTTTTGAACTCTAAACAGCGTGCTGTTTTTAATATGGTACCGCCCAAGTGTAAAATATTACTTACAGAACGGGCGTCCATTGGTTTTATGTTGTCGGTAATTAAACCCTGGTAACCTTGCATTACACCAAACATGTTAATGCCATGGTAAATTCCGGTACGTACAACAGCTCTGATTGCAGCATTCATTCCTGGGGCATCGCCTCCAGAAGTTAATACAGCTATATTTTTTATATTTGGCTCCATCTTTATAACACGAATATAGTGTGTATTTTTTACACTAAGTAATTTATTTTATTTTTTTTACTTAATATTGAAAGTCATACCTTTATCTGCTTAAAATAACTAAATTTTACTTTGGAACAAATTTTACCTCATTTAGATTCTGTATTCTCGATAGATTGCGTTTTGTTTGGATTTGATGGTAAGGAATTAAAAATCCTACTGATCGAAAGGAATGAAGAACCGTTTAAAGATTGGTGGGCACTGCCCGGTAACATTGTTGGCCCTGATGAAAGTTTAGATCAATCAGCCTCCCGCATTTTGTACGAACTTACTGGTTTGCGCGGTATTTATATGGAGCAGTATTATGCTTTTGGCGATCCGCACCGGCACCCGCAAGGAAGGGTAATTACTTTGGCTTATTATGCTTTGATCCGTTTGGGCGGGGATAAAGAGCTACGCCCGATCAGTACTTATGCCAAACGGGCCAACTGGTTGCCGATTACCGATCTGCCTAAACTGGCTTTCGATCACCAGAAAATTTACGATAAAGGATTAGAAAAAATAAAACGCCGGATTAAACACCAGCCAATTGCTTTCGAACTATTGCCAGAGAAATTTACCTTAACACAATTGCAGCATGTTTATGAACTGGTTTTGGGTAAAAAACTTGATAAAAGGAACTTTAGAAAGAAGATTGTGAGTTTTGGTGTACTAAAAGAGCTTGATGAAAAACAAAAAGGTGTTTCTTATCGCGCAGCTACTTTGTACCGCTTTGATAAGCGTAAATATGCGAAGCTTTTTGGTAAGGAGATCTCGTTCTAGCGGAGCGCGTTAGGCGTGGAGTGGAGAGTTGAAAGAAAATAGAAAATAATTAAACCTGGTATATAAATAAAATCCCCGATTTGAATTTCAAATCGGGGATTTTTATATGGTTGTAATCCGACTCCGAACTAAGGACTCCAGACTTAGGACTATGGACTAAGCCTTCGGCGCTAACTCCAGGTGATAATGTACCAGATCATCTATAGGTGAGCGGATGATTTTGCCCACGCCCATTTCATAACGGTCGGCTACAATACTTAAAATATCACGGAAACTATAACCTACAGAACCTACACAGTTCAATTTGTGGTCTTTGTAGTTGGGGTAGTGGATTACCAATGCTTCGAAAAATGCAGTAAAAGCATAGTCAATGGTAGCAAAAGCATAATCTTCGTAGTTATCTTTAAAATCGTATAAGAATTTACTAAAGCTTGCGCAGAAACGGTTTGGCAGGGGCTTATTATAAATATTATCGAAAATATCTTCATTGGTTAAAGCGTAGTTGTCGTAAAAAGCTTCACGTAGCCCTTTCGGCATGTAACCTTTCATGTAATCGCTTAAAATGCGTTTACCGATGTACGAACCGCTACCTTCATCACCCAGGAAATACCCCAATGAATCGATGTTCATGGTAATTTCAGATCCATCATAAAGGCAAGAATTTGTTCCTGTGCCTAAAATAGCAGCAAATCCCGGCTCGTTTCCAAGGAGTGCTCTAGATGAAGCAAGTAAATCATGGCCTACAAAAATGGTTGCATTAGTAAAGATCTGTTGCATGGCATCGGCCACAATCTTAACATTTGCAGGTGTAGAACAGCCGGCACCGTAGTAATAAACTGCTGTTAATTTCTCTCTTTCCAAGTGGTCTGGAAGAGTCTCATTCAAAGACTTTACAATGTACTCTCCTTTTGAAAAATATGGATTGTAACCTTCGGTGTTAAAGTAAATTTTTCTGCCGGCCTCGTTAATCAAACACCAATTTGTTTTGGTAGATCCGCCGTCTGCAATTACTATCATTTTATTTATTTTTGGTTTTAGCACGATAAAAGTATAAAAAGTCTTATATTTTGTATCCTTTTTTTTAATAATTTTTTAACAATTTGTTGTTGTCGAAAATTAAGTGTGTAAAAAATACACTATATAGGGCGTTTAATCGCCGAAAAACCTTAAAATTATACCAGAAAGGGCATTGGTCTTTTTTTTAACCTTAACAATATTTTACAACCAGATAGTGAAATGAACAACAGATTTTTAGATTTCAGGAGTGATACGGTAACCAAACCTTCTGCCGGAATGTTAGATGCCATGATGAATGCAAAAGTGGGCGACGACGTTTTTGGTGAAGACGAAACGGTGCATGCATTGGAGACAAAATTGGCTTCGACCTTTAATATGGAAGCCGGATTATTTTGCCCGTCAGGAACGATGACCAACCAGATTGCGATCAAGTGTTTTACCCAACCTATGGATGAGGTGATCTGCGATCAGACCGCACATGTTTACCGCTACGAAATTGGAGGCATTGCCTATCACTCGGGCGCATCGGTAAGGTTGTTGTATGGCGAACGCGGAATTTTGACGCCAGAGCTGATTGAACCCGAAATCAATGAAGATAATATACATTATCCCAACTCAAGTTTGGTTGTTTTAGAAAATACAGTAAATAAAGGCGGAGGAAGCTGCTATACCATGTCACAGATTGCCCCGATCCATCACCTCTGTAACATAAAGGGATTAAAACTGCACTTAGACGGTGCGCGTATTTTTAATGCGCTTGTGGCTACAGGCGATGAGGCGGGCGAGTACGGGAAATATTTTGATGGGATTTCGGTCTGCCTATCTAAAGGACTTGGTGCACCAGTTGGCTCTGTGCTATTGGGCAGCAAGCAAATGATCCATAAAGCCCGGAAAATTAGAAAAGCTTTCGGTGGAGGCATGCGTCAGGCAGGTTTTTTGGCTGCTGCTGGCATTTATGCACTCGATCATCACGTAACACGCTTAAAAGATGATCATGCCCATGCGCAGGCTTTAGCAAATGCACTGGCCAGGGCAAAATATGTAAAATCGGTAATGCCTGTTGAGACCAATATTGTTATTTTTGAAGTAGAAAAGGGGGCAGCAGAAAAAATTGTGCACCAACTGAAAGAAAAAGGATTGCATTGCAACACCACCAGTGCAAGTACGATCCGTTTGGTTACACACCTTGATCTGAGTGCTGAAATGATCGATCAGGCTATCGAAATTATATTACATTTGTAGGCTTAGTCGGGAGTCCGGAGACGAGAGTCCGAAGTTTTTAGTCAACAGTTGAATAATTAATGGTCAATAGTCCGGTTTAATAAGATTATGAAGTCTAGTCAAATGCCTAACATCTCCAAACCCATAACGCCAATCTCCAAACTTTTAATCGCTAACCGTGGCGAAATCGCTTTGCGCATTATGCGCTCTGCGAAAGAAATGGGCATTAAAACAGTTGCTGTTTTTTCTGAAGCAGACCGTAATGCGCTGCATGTACGTTATGCCGATGAGGCGGTTTGTATCGGGCCGGCTCCATCCAACCAAAGTTACCTGGTAGGAGAGAAGATTATCGAAGCCTGTAAATTAACTGGTGCTGAAGCCATTCATCCAGGCTATGGTTTTTTATCTGAAAATGCTGGTTTTGCACAAAAAGTTGCAGATGCCGGGTTGATTTTGGTCGGTCCTTCGCCAGAAGCCATGGAAACGATGGGCAATAAACTCTCAGCAAAGGCAGCCGCTTTAAAGTATAACATCCCGATGGTGCCGGGAACGGAAGAAGCCATTCAGGATGTAAACGAAGCAAAACAACGCGCTATCGAAGTTGGCTTTCCGATTTTGATCAAAGCAGCTGCAGGTGGCGGAGGTAAGGGTATGCGTATTGTAGAGCGGGCTGAAGATTTTGAAGAACAGATGCAGCTTGCAGTAAGCGAGGCTACTTCGGCATTTGGCGATGGAGCCGTTTTTATTGAACGATATGTTACTTCACCAAGGCATATCGAAATACAGGTTTTGGGCGATGCCTATGGCAATATTGTTCATCTTTTTGAACGGGAATGCTCTGTGCAGCGTCGTCACCAGAAAGTGGTAGAAGAAGCACCTTCATCGGTTTTAACCGAAGAAATCAGGCAGCAAATGGGTAAGTGCGCAGTAGATGTAGCCCGTTCAGTTAATTATACCGGCGCAGGTACCGTTGAGTTTATTTTGGATGAGAACCTCGATTTCTTTTTCCTGGAAATGAATACCCGTTTACAGGTAGAACATCCGGTAACCGAATTAATTACAGGTATAGATCTGGTAAAAGAACAGCTAAAAATTGCCTCTGGCGAAAAGCTGAGCTTTGGCCAGGAGGATTTGAAAATCAGTGGGCATGCTATAGAACTACGCGTTTATGCAGAAGACCCCGCAAATAATTTCCTGCCTGACATTGGCACTTTGCAGACTTACAACACACCCAAGGGCAATGGGGTAAGGGTTGATGATGGTTTTGAGCAGGGCATGGAAATCCCGATTTATTACGATCCGATGATTGCCAAACTGATCACTTATGGGAAAGATAGGGAAGAAGCGATTGAACGAATGGTGAGGGCAATTGAAGAATATGATATTACAGGGATAGAAACTACTTTGGGTTTTGGTAAATTTGTCATGCAGCACGTGGCTTTTAAAACGGGTAATTTCGATACGCATTTTGTAGGTAAATACTTTAAGCCAGAAAGCTTAAAGGTACAGGATGAAACAGAAGCCTTAATTGCTGCGGTAATTGCTGCGAAACTGTTTGATAAAAAGGAGGTGAAGTTGGGCGGTGCAACAGTTAAAAATAGCTCCGATTGGAGAAAAAATAGATTGAAATATTAAAGAATAGATTTAGCGCGATCGTCATTCCCAACTTGATTGGGAATCGTAATGCCTCGGTAGGATTTGTATGGGGAATTAAGATTCCCGCCTGCGCGGGAATGACGATGGAAAAAAATACATTATAAATGTTCACAGGAATTATAGAAACACTTGGCGAAGTTACTGCCATTAAAAACGACCATACCAATATCCACTTCACCATAGCTTCTTCAATTAGCCATGAGCTGAAAATCGACCAGAGTGTAGCCCATAATGGTGTATGCTTGACTGTAGTGGCGCTGAATGATGGAACACATACCGTTACCGCTATAGATGAAACGCTAAACAAAACCAATCTCGATGGTTTAAAAGTAGGCAGTAAAGTTAACCTTGAGCGCTGCATGCAGATGAATGCCCGTTTAGATGGTCATATTGTGCAGGGCCATGTAGACCAGACTGCTGTTTGCGTGAAACGTGAAGCACTGGATGGTAGCTGGGAGTACCGCTTTAAATATGATGCTTCGGCCGGAAATGTAACCGTAGAAAAAGGTTCTGCCTGTGTAAACGGTATCAGCTTAACTGTTGTAAATTCTGAGCCAGACGAGTTTTCGGTATTTATCATCCCCTATACTTTCGAACATACCAATTTACAGGAAGTTGAAGTTGGTGATACGGTAAATTTAGAATTCGATATTATTGGCAAATATGTTGCCCGGTTAATGAATCGATAATCTATATTTTTGCCGCTCGTCTGTTGTTAGTGTTTGATAAATAGTGTTTTATTAATTATTGTCGTTGTGTTAACGCTTAATTGTTCATAACAGTACAGGATGGTTGGTTAAATAATATTTCTGATTATCGTATAGTTAAGATTAAAAAATTAACGCTAACCAATATGAACAGGAATTCCCGTACCTCAGGCGCAATATCTACCCTTGCCTTATTGTTTTTATTTACAACGAATGTTTTAGCACAGAAAATCTCGGTAAAAGACTTAACCGTTGAGCATTTAGTAAATCCTTTTAGTATTGATAATTCAAAACCCCGTTTTAGCTGGAAAATCGTTTCGGATCTAAAAAATACCAAACAGCGCAACTACGAAATCAGACTGGGTACAACAGCAAATATTGATAAAGTTTTATGGAAGGCTGCGGTAAATAATGATCAATCTGTATTGACTGCCTACAATGGCCCCGGACTATCTTCAAAAACTAAATATTATTGGCAGGTTAGGGTAAAAGATAACCATGGAAATACATCTGCATGGTCGCCGGTTCAGTTTTTTCAAACAGGTTTAAAACCTGAAGACTGGAGTGCAAAGTGGATTTCGGTAGCAGGAAAAGATACTTCCCTGGCCAGTCCACTATTCAGAAAAGAATTTAACCTGAAAAAAGAAGTAAAATCTGCCATGGCTTACATTACCGCTAAGGGTTTGTATGAGGCCAATATTAATGGCGGACGGGTTAGCGATGCTTATTTTGCGCCAGGGTGGACAAGTTATAAAGATCATATTCAATATCAGGTTTACGATGTTAAGCAATCGCTAAAGAAAGGGGCGAATGTACTAGGCGTTTCACTGGGCGATGGCTGGTACAAGGGACGCATCGGGTTTAGTAATCAAAAACAATTTTATGGCGATACAAGGGCTTTATTGCTGCAACTGGAAGTGGAATACACTGATGGAACCACAGAAACCATTATAAGCGATAACAGCTGGAAAACAGATTATGGACCAATACTAGCTTCCAATATTTATGACGGAGAAACCTTTGATGCCCGTTTAGAGCCCCAAGGCTGGAATAATATTGGTTTTAAAGAAAACACTTCCTGGAAACCTGTGCAGGAACTCGCCAAGGGCCCGGAAAAACTGGTTGGAATGAGCGGACCGCAGGTAAGCAAACACGAAATGTTTAAAGCCTTAAAAATATTTAAGACCCCAAAAGGTGAAACCGTGGTTGATTTTGGACAGAACTTAGTGGGCTGGGTAATGTTGAAAGCAAAAGGTGCAGCAGGTACCAAAATTACCATTAGCCATGCTGAGGTATTAACCAAAGAAGGAAATTTTTATACCACCAATCTCCGGTCGGCCAAGCAACAGAACAATTATATTTTAAAAGGCGGAACCGAACAGGTATTCGAGCCTCATTTTTCTTTTCAGGGGTTTAGGTATGTCAAAATAGATGGATACCCCGGCGAACTGAAACTGGAAAACCTTACCGCTGTAGCTGTTTATTCGGATATGAAAACCAGCGGAAAATTCACGACTTCAAATCCTTTGCTAAACCAATTACAGCATAACATTTCATGGGGACAGAAAGGAAATTTTGTTGATGTGCCGACAGATTGTCCGCAAAGAGACGAACGTTTGGGCTGGACAGGCGATGCACAGGCATTTGCCACAACGGCTGCATATAACATGGATGTATCGGGCTTTTTTACCAAATGGCTAAAAGATGTTTCTGCAGATCAGCTTCCTAATGGCAGTGTTCCTTTTGTAGTGCCAAATGTGCTGAACCAAAATGACGCAGGTTCTGCGGGTTGGGCTGATGTTGCCACTATTATCCCTTGGGATATGTATGTTTCCTACGGAGATAAAGGCATATTGGAAACGCAGTATGGCAGTATGAAAAAGTGGGTTGATTATATTTCTTCAGTGGCTAAAAATAACCTTTGGAATACTGGTTTCCATTTCGGCGATTGGTTGTTTTACCGTCCTAATGATGATAATGATGGCCGTGCCGCGGTGACAGACAAGTACATGATTGCCCAAACATTTTATGCGCATTCTACACAGTTGCTTATAAACGCAGCAAAGGTATTGGGCAAAACAGAGGATGTAACCAGATACAATGCATTATTGGAACAGATTAAAGCGGCATTTATTAAAGAAAATATGACGCCGAATGGAAAGTTGATCTCTAATACCCAAACTGGATATGTATTGGCCTTACAGTTTGATATGATGCCTGAAAACTTACGTGCACAGGCTGCACAAAGATTGGTAGATAATGTAAAAGATTACGGCAACCACCTGACGACAGGTTTTTTGGGCACGCCATACCTTTGCCACGTATTAAGCCGCTTTGGACATGAAGATGTAGCTTACGATCTGTTATTGCAGGAAAGTTACCCTTCGTGGTTATATCCGGTTAAAATGGGGGCAACCACCATCTGGGAGCGTTGGGACGGCATTAAACAAGATGGTTCTTTCCAAACGGCTGATATGAATTCTTTTAACCATTACGCCTACGGCGCTATCGGCGATTGGATGTATAAAAATATTGCCGGCATTAATCCGGTACCAGCACAACCAGGTTACAAAACCATTTTAATTGCACCAAGGCCAGGAGGGAAATTAACCAGCGCGTCAGCAGAACTGGAAACGGCGTATGGTATTGTTAAATCATCATGGACAATTGCAGATGGTGTTTTTAAGCTCGATGTAACCGTTCCGGCCAATGCAACCGCTACCGTAGTATTGCCGAAAACCGATAAAAAAGAAGAAATAGGCTCAGGTAGCTATCATTTTGAATATAAATATTAATCGCTTATAATTGCAGCATTGTAAAAAAGGACATGAATGATCGTCATTTCGAGCGGAGTGCAGCGAAGCCGAGAAATCTATTTCGATAGATCTCTCCATTTCGCGTTGCTCCAGTCGAGATGACGATCCTTTTATTCCTAGCCATGCTAAAAATAAATGTACAGTAAAGAAGAAGCAGCCCGCCTGCGCCAACAATTTTGGATCAGTTTCGGGCAATATATGAAACCCGTCCCTTCAGCAAGCGGTTCTACCGTAAACTGGACAAATTACAAAACAGGGGTGAAGAACATCTTCTTTAAAATGGATGTCGATGGTAAAAAAGCCTTTATCAGCATTCAGCTGTCGCATCCCGATACTGACATCAGACACCTTATCTTCGAACAGTTTGAAGAGTTTAAGCTCCTGTTTACTAATACAGTAAACGAAGAATGGGACTGGATTAAAGATGCTGCCGATGATTTCGGTAAAACGGTATCTCAGATTTCCATTAGCATTAACGGAGTGAGCATTTTTAATCAACAGCACTGGCCTACGTTAATCTCCTTTTTTAAACCCAGAATAATTGCCTTAGATGAATTTTGGGACAATGTAAAACCTGTTTTCGAAGATCTGGTTTAATCAGTAAGGTTTAGCTGTGCAATTCTATCCTTCGAAAATTTAATTTTTTCTTTATCATTGGTTAAGCTGGGTTTGCTTTTTAAATAGAGGTTATAATATTTAAGCGCATTTTTTTCCTGCTTTAAACGGGTATCGTAAAATACGGCCAAACGATAATATAAAGTTGCTGTTGCTTTAAATTGCAGACCTTTTTTATAGGCTGTGCTTGCCAAAGCCAGTTGGTTATTTTCTTCATAAACCAGTCCCAATAAAGAATAATAACTGGAAGTATTGGGCGAAATGGCCTCATCGATTGTTTTTCTGGTATATATAGCAGCCTGCGGATAATTTTTTAAAGCCCGGTAACTAAGTGATGTGTAATATAAGGTAGCCTCATTTTCCATAGCTGCCAACTCCAATTGTTTAAAAAGATCAATCGATTTTTGATACATCCTTGTATAGTAATAAGCCTTTGCAACATCTTTTATCACCCCTGCATCTGCACCATCTTTCAATAGTTTCTCTCCTGATGTAATCACTTCGTCGTACTTTTTAAGCTGGTTGGCAATAGGAAGTTTAGCCCTTTGCAGCACCAGGTTATCACTATCTCCTTTAATGGCAATGTTAAGTACATCATAAGCTTTTTCATATTGCTGATAAGCAGCATGTGCCTCAGCCAGATCGGTAGCAACATCGCCCTCTAGCGGATTGATCTGATTAGCCTTTAAGAGATAGATGAGTTTAAGTGAATCATCCTTTGGAGAACTATATAAATTGGCCAGTAGTTTGTACACATTAAAATTATTGCTGTCTATTTTTACAATTTCGCCGTAGTACAGCTTGGCTTTTTCAGTATTTCCCCTTTTGTTATTGATACTGCCGAGACTGAAAAGAATAGGCAGGTTTTGTGGCTGCAGCGTATAAGCTTTGCTATAAAATTTTTCTGCTTCAACATTGTTGCCTGCCATTAAGAAGCAATAGCCGATCTGGCTGAGGGTTTTAAAATCGTTCACTTCTTCTCCATAAATGCCTTTGAGGTATTGAGCAGCGTCGGCATAACGCTGGGTCTGATAGAAATCGAAAAGTTTCTCCTTATCGACAGCGCTTGTATTTTGCGCATAACCAGCTAAACTTAAACCAACTAAGGCCAATAATGTAAGGAGCTTTTTCATGATAGATAATTTTAAACTAATTTATTAGTTGTTTTCGGTATTTCCAAATCTGTTTTGTTAAAAGATTAGCAAAATAAAACAAAACCAGTGCTAAGGGGTTTATAAGGAATAGTTAACTAAAAATAAGAACCTATGAATACTTTAAAGAAGTTTGAATTAATGGAAAAGATTGTGCGTGAATTAGAAGACTTACAAAACTCTCAGCAGGCACTTATTCAGAAAATTGGTAAAATTGAAGTAGATAATATCGAATTGGGAGATAACCGTCTGGAAAAAGATTTACCGGATATTCATCAAAATTTAGCTGATAACTTAGATACTATCTCAGGAATTTTAGATTACTTTGCAGGTAAAACACAAAACTTTGGTGATAAAAACAATGTTGATGCTTTAAAGGAACAAGAAGCCATTAACAATGCCACCAGCTAAAATTAATCGCATATGAAATTTTTATCTTTAACTGTTGCCTTTTTGCTTGTTGGCTTATTTGCCAGCGCACAGGTATTGCCGTCTTTCCAGCTGGGCATTAAAGCTGGTGCAAATTTTTCGAAATTTGATAGCGAAAACACTTTTAACAGTAACAACCGCACTGGTTTTTACGGTGGCCTTTGGGCCAGGGTAGGTGCAGCAGGCGTTTACTTCCAACCGGAGCTATATGTTTCAGGAAAGAAAGCAGATTTGGTAAGTGAGGCAACGGGTGAGGTAAATAAAGTACGTTTTACAAGTTTAGATGTGCCTTTATTGGTGGGTACAAAATTTGGTGCCGCTGGTATTGGCCTTCGTTTAAACACCGGACCGATGTTTTCATTAATATTAGATGAAAACCAGAGTCTTGGCCAGGCTGCAGGAAGCGTTTTCAGAGCCGACTTTAAAAATCAGGCTTTAGCATGGCAGTTTGGAGCAGGTTTAGACCTTAAAAAATTAAGCTTCGATGCACGTTACGAACTAGGCTTATCAAAAATCAATAAAGCAGGTTATCCCGGTACTAAGTTAAACTTATTTACAGTTGGCTTAGGTTATCGGATTTTGTAAGAGAAACTAAAATTTTATAAAGGGTGCTCATTTTAAAATGGGCACCCTTTTTTATTTACTGTTTTTTAAAAGTTAAAAGAGGCAATAATTATATCTTAAACCATGCAGTATGTAGTTGAAACCGACGGTTTTAAACATAATGAAATTATAAGTTTGCAGAATGTCAATCAGTCTTTCTATATATAATCGTTTTGCCTAGCATATCAAGCAGATTATACTTTTTAAGATGCTTATGATCAGAATATTTATGCATCAAAACAGGGTTTCTTAATAGCTTTTGAAGCTCTTGAGCCTGAGATAGTAGTTATTTCTTCTTTTCCCATAGTTTCCTAAAGGATAATAGGTTAAATAAAAGCTCGAACAATAATTCCATTCTACTAATATAAGTAAAATATTTAATGATGGACGTCTTTAAATTTAAACTGGGTACAGCAAACATCAATATACTGTGGAGCCTAACGGCCTGCTAATCCTCTTTTTCTGTTTCAACTTCTGTAAGCTCATAAGCAAACGATCCATTCTTTGGTACAATCGGAGTAGCCCGACCAACACTTAACGCTTTAATAAAAGATGCACCAAAATAAAATATCAACGAAGAGTAGAATACGAAAAGCATAATTACAATAATCGAACCTGCTGATCCATAAATATTGCTGATGTTACTCAATGGCAATAAAATCCTTAAAATATACTTTCCTGCCGTAAATAGGCATCCGGTTAACAAACCTCCAGAAATTGCTGCCCGCCAGGTTGGACGCCCGTTTGTTAAATACCTGAAAAGTATGGTAAACCAGGTGGTTACGATGATCACAAAAACCAATTGGTTGATGATTGAAGTTAAGACCAATCCGAAAGAAGGGGCACCGTTTTTTAGATAGGCGCCAATGTAAGCCTGCACACTATCGGCCAGCAAGCCTATAAAAAATAATATGCCGGCAAATAAGATAATCGTAACGGATATAGCCCTCGATTTAAGGGTATTAACAATCCCTTTTTTATCTTTTTGACCTATATTCCAGATCTGCTCTAAAGAGTTTTTAATCACATTGAAGAGGGTGGTAGCTACAAAAAGGAAAAATATAAAACTGAACAAAGTAACATACCAGGCCTGGTCAATACCCCGGATGTTTCTCAATGTAGTTCTGATCTGTAAAATACTCTCATTGTCGAGAATACTGGCCAGCCGTTCGAAAAGGTGTGTAGCCAATAAGCGTCTATCAGTAAACATACCAAACAGCCTGATGAGGATAATTAATATTGGTGGTAAGGCGAAATTGGTGAAAAAAGCAGTAGCACCGGCCAGGCGTAAAGGATCATTCTGCTGAAATAAATTAAATGCTTTTCTTATGGTTGAGAAAAAAAACTTCAGATCTTCTGTTATCGATGGCATCACTCCTGCGTTAAACTCAAAAGGCCGAAAATAGTAAAAATACTTTATTCAGCCTTTTTTATGCATGTAAAGATTCTAGTTTGTTTTGGTGAAAACCAGTAAGGTTTTATCGCCATCCAGCAGATGAAGCTTATTATCAGTTATTTTAGCACCATTAACCTGATTAAGGGCGTGTAAGTAAGCGCGTTCGGCTGCATCAGTTTCCTGACAGAACATTTTTGTGCCAAAAACATTTTTAACGGTTATTTTATTAGCTGCGATTTCTCCCTGGCCGCCATAATTATTACAAAACGATTTTCCGCTGATTTTAAGGCTATCCGCAAAGTTTAGCGTTGCTTTTGCTGTTGTAGGTAAAGTTAAGCCCGGCAGTTCTGTTAACTCCCATTTGGTGTTGGTAAAGCTCGCCGGATCTAATTTTTCTTTACAAGAACTCAATAATAAGATCAGCATTCCACAGAAGACTAGGTGTTTCATATTGTAAGGTTTAAATGATTTTCCTTTTTAACATCAAAAACTAAACCATAAAAAGACAAAATTACTTTTTGAAAGCGCTAAATTGGTTTTTCAATCTTCATCCAGTGGTGTTTTATGCCGAGGTAATCGAAAATAGAGATCCGTTTTAAACCCACTTTTTCCAAAACATGGATAGACCCCAGGTTATCGATATTTGCTATGCCAATAATCTCATTTAGATTTAGTTCATTAAAACCGTAGTTCTTTGCCGCCATTGCAGTTTCTGTAGCATAGCCCTTGCCCCAAAACCGTTTACTGAACCGATACCCCAGATCGTAATAATCGATGTGGTTATTGGTAGATTCTTTAATTAGTTTTAAGCCCGACCAACCTACAAAATTACCTGTTGCTTTTTCGATAACAGCCCATCTGCCAATACCGTTTTCGATATATTGTTTCCTGATAAATTCTATTTCTGCGATACTTTGTTCGATTGATTTTACAGGATTATTGCCCAGGTAAAGATGCACTTCAGGATCACCATCCATTTCAAACATGCCCTCAGCATCTGTAGGTAGCAATTCGCGTAAAATTAAACGTTCGGTTTCGGCAAAAATCTTCATTACATTATGTCTTGATCAAAATTAAGATAATTTCTCAACCTTATCTAAGACTGTCTTCGTAAATGGGACCGTACATGTTTGGCACCTTATTCCCTGTTGAACGCAGGTATACAATCATTTCGCCCCGGTGGTGATAAATATGGTTCATTAAAAAGCCGCGTACCACTTGGATTCTGGGCATGGGACCGAGAAGGATTTTACCTCCTGCGGTCATTTTCCAGTCTTCTAACATGCGCTCGTCGGTAGCCGATTCGATACTTTCTTTGGCCCTGTTAAAGGCCCGTTCAAATTTGCCTATAATGTTTTCGATATCGCTGATATCTACCTCGTCACGCTTATAGGTATCCATGTTAAATTCGTTACCATGAAAAGTTCCGGGATACCAATCGTATATTTCAGCAATGTGCGATGCCAATTGGGCCGTAGTCCAGGAGTGCGCTGAAGGTATAAAATCTAAAGCACTGTTTGGTATTGCGTTTAAAAGTTTGCGGGTGTTTTCTGCTTCATGAAGAAATTCACCCAAAAGTGATTTAACCAGCATCATTTTATTTTTTATAATAACTATGAAATGGGGTGGTACTTATTAATCACCTTAAATGTCTTTTGGTTTTAAAAAACTGCCATCAATTATCAAAAGTTTCACGTTTTCCTGCGATACTGACCGGTGTGAACTTAAATCGTCAGAAACCACATAGGTCATCCCCGCGCTCAGTGCGAATGTTGCCCCATCCTCCATTTCACTTACAAAGCTACCTGCCAAACAATGTACAATATGGCCTTTCTGGCACCAATGATCGGCAAGGTAGCCTGCAGAGTAGGTTACAATCCTGATCCTTAAGTCGTCAAGGTTTAAGGTTTGCCATGTTGCTGTGCCTGTTTCGCCAGGGTATTCTACTTTTTCTATCTGGCTCCAATCTATATTGGTAAAGGGGATCGTATACATAGCTGTTTTTTAATGGCTTAAAATTAATAAAACGAGATCAGATTAACAGGTATCTTAAGCGGTTTTAACACTTAATGGAGCTCCCTGTTTTCTTTTAAGAATGAGTGCCGCTACCAATGAGATCAATATACCTACAGGCAGTATTTCCATATAGGTAAATAGAACTACCATGATTGGGTTTTTGTACATTTCCTGACTGGAAGCCAGTTCTTTTGTTTTAGTTGCCAGCTCAGCTGCCGATGCACCATCTGCTTTGGCTTCCCTAAGTGCCTGGGCAACATATTTATCCATAAAATCAGGCATAAATACGTAATAATCAATCAACCAGACCATAGCATATATGGTAGACGCTACCAAGCTGATCAATGCACCGATTTTAAATGCTTTGCCGAAAGTGATTAATCCATCGTTATATTTATCGCGGTAGTTTTTGATGCCGACAAAAATAAAGGAAAAAGCCAATACCATTGAGGCGTAACCGATAAGCATGCTATGCTTAAGGTTCGGGTCGCTATAACATCTCGCCATAGAGAGCACCATCAAGGTTGATACAATTAAGCCGGCGATTAATCCAAATACAATTATGTTCTTTTTCATCAGTATATAGTTTTTTTTTAATTGTGATGAAGCTATCATGAGCAATATTCTTCTCTGTCTGTGAGCCTTTGCTCATGATGGTTTCATCTGTTTATAATTTAGAGGTTTACACCACAAAATTGCTTCGATTATTTTTTTTAACCCTCATACTTTAGGGTGATTTTTCAGATTGATTGCTTTTTAATACCAATGCGTCAATGCACTAAGGGATAATACAGAGTCTTTTGGCTGTTTCTATGGCCTGTGTTCTGCGTTTAACTTCCAGTTTCTCGAAAAGCCTGGCGTTGTGTGTTTTTATGGTGTTTAAGGAAACAAATAACTTTAACGCAATTTCCTGGTTGCTTAAACCTACAGACATGAGCTGCAAAACCTCCAGCTCTCTTTTGCTGATGTTGAGTTTGGTCAGTTCTTTTTCGTTGAGGATAAATGTTTCAGGCTTCCCGGTAAAAACTTCTTTTTCGATCAGTATGGTTTTGGGCCTGGTTAATTTAAGCGCAAGCCAAATGCCTAAAGCTGTAAAAATAACAGCTATCGAACCAGCATAAATTTCGAAGGCATGGTTGATGATCATGAAACGAAGTTCAAGCCACTTCAGTAAAAACAGTAGTGCAGCCAGGAAAACCCCATATAAGATTACGCTTTTATTTTTAGCGAGAAAATTCGGTGTGTTTGCCATTGGTTATCTGTTAATCAAAAATAATGAATTTAGTCTGAAGTAGTCAAATTCTGCCATTCGAAACATAGAAATTAAGGAGTTTGAATCTTAAGGAGAAGCAAATGCCAGTATAAAACACAATCTGTTGCGCTTTTTAAGCAGATGTGGTAATTTTCTGGTGACTTTGATAAAATAAGCGCAATAAAGATTATAAATTAGCAAAAAAATAAACACTATACCTATGAAAATTACGCTTTATGCACTCTTACTTTCCGTTGTTTTATTTGGCTGCGGTAAATCTGAAAAGGCCTACAAGGCAAGACCCTTTGCTGCTAGTGACGATTTTAATGTTTTCCCAAAATCGAAAAAAAATGTGCTTACTATCGTAAAAACAGATTCTGGTGCTGTAGCAGCAGCCGATCGCTTCGCCATTCAATATAAAGATACCACTATTATTGTTGACGATGCCCCAAATGCCGCTGCGCAGAAATTTATTGTTTCATCATTCATCAACACACAAAAAACAGCTGTATTGGTACAGGTAGCCAATGAAACAGGTAAAATGGCTCCGTTTTATATCATTTCTGTTAATGATGGAAAAACCGAAGTGGTGAGTTTGAATAAACCATCAAAAGGTGCTGAAGATAAAAAATATACAAACGGTTTAGAAGAATTAACACGTAGTAATATTTTGGTGAATAACGATTTTTTTATCACAACTATAAATTCAAGGGTTTATCCCATTAAGAGACAAAACCCTGACGAACGCATCCAGGGGAAATTTTTTATGTATTCTAGCGATAAAACCACATTAGCCTTTTTAACCGCTAATTCTTTGTACCAGGTAAATAGGGCAACGGGCGAAACTTTTAACCTGCCATTGCCAGCAGCATTAATAAATGAACCTGAAACCCTTGTTGGGAATATTCAAAGAGATTATACTTGGGTAGCGAATACAAATGGAACATCTTTCTTAAAGAAAAATGCTGATGATGACCGCATTGTAGATATTAAAGAATTTAAGCACTAGTCTATATTGCTTATTCCATTTAGGTGCAGATAATGAATTTTTACGAAAGGTATAAAAACGGAGAAACGCATAGTGTTTATACCGATATTGAAAAATTAGGAGAAGAGGCATTTTCTCCTGGTTACTATCCCGATGTTGAAAAAGTATTGATTGAGACTTTCCAACGGGTTAGATTCAATCTTGAGGTTATCTATAAAGAACTTAAGAATATTGATTACGTTTTCTGGGCAGATGAGACGGGAAATGACGAAGCATTATTGATGCCCTTCTCTAATACGGACGAACTACTTAATATATTAGAGCAGAACATAGAACTGGTAGGTAAACTACCAGTGTCGATGAAAATGTTTTACCAAATTGTTGGCTCGTGCAATTTTGCATGGAATTACCAAGATGATTCAGATATTCTATGGGAGATGGCAGATCCTATTCAGGTGGCACCTTTAACCGACTGTGTTTCGCAGGTAGCTGATCAATACTGGCTGGAAGAAATGGAAGAATACATTCAGGATGATGATTTTGGCTTTGCATTTCTGGAACTATCTCCTGACAATCTTCATAAAGATAATGTTAGCGGGGGCCCTCCGTATGCATTGCAGTTAAATAAGGAAAAAAGTATTGATAGTAAGTTTTTAAATGAACCTAATGGCACAACATTTATCAACTATCTGAGAATCTGTTTCGAGAGTTGTGGATTTCCAGGTATGCCTTATGCTGATAATATGGTATTTCAGGAATTCTTTGATAAAGTAAAGCCTCAATTGCGGAAAATATAAGACATTTTAACTAGCCAAGGTTAAACCACCATCGTTCTAAAGGTGAGGTTTATCCTTGGCTTACTTACTTTTTTGGTTGGTGGAAGGCGGTGCAGCCAATTGGTTTGTGTTTCATCTTTCATCACCAATAGACTTCCATTTTCTAAAAATAAGGTTACCGTTTCTTTTGTTTTTTTATGTTTGAAAAGAAATCTTCGTTCTGCACCGAAACTTAATGATGCAATGGCAGAATCTTTAGCTAAGGCCTTCTCGTCGTCGCTATGATAAGCCATGCCTTCATCACCGTTGTGGTATAAATTAAGTAAACAAGAGTTAAATGCGGTACCTGTTTGCTCCTCCGATATCTTTTTTAGTTCCAGTAACTCCTTTGTCCATGGTAAGGCCATTTTCGATTTATTGGAGTAGGTATAAGAATAGGCTTCATCTCCGTACCAGGCTACTTTTCTTTTGGTGATGATGTGTTTGCCCATAATAAAAGCTTCGTCATTTTTCCATTCAACCGTATTCATCAGTATATCAAAATAATAATCGGCTTCGGATCCCGGGAATAATTTGCCGAAATAATTTACTGTTCCGCCGTATGGGAGCAGATTTTGGTTAACATCTATTGTAGTGTTGAATAAATCCATTGTTTATATGCTATTTTTAAGCAATGCCCGCAAGGGCGGTAGCCATGTTGAAGCGCTTCATCTACAGAATGGAAAAATATCCGGTTTTCTTTCTTCATCCGCTTTCCTGATCTACATTTAAGTAATCCGTAAATCTTCAACCTGACATTTCCAGCGAGACAAATATCTTTGTTTTTTAAATGTTTTTTGAGTTCTTCCGTTGAAATATCTGCATGTTTGATCATGCGGGGCTAAACATTAGTTTTTGAGGCCTCCCAGCCAATCATGGCTGTTTTTCTGTTCACTCCCCAATGGTAACCGCCCAAAGCACCGCTTGATTGTATTACCCGGTGACAAGGAATGAGAAAGGCTACCGGATTATCGCCAATCGCAGTACCTACCGCTCTGGATGCATTAGGATTTTGTAATTGTTTGGCAATGTTACCATAAGTGGCCAATTTACCCATAGGAATTTTTAACAAAGCTTCCCAAACTTTTAACTGGAAATCAGTACCTTTTAAATGCAGTTTAATCTGGTGCAATTTGCTCCAGTCGTGACTGAAAATAAATAATGCATTCTGTTGTTCTTTATCCAGTATCTGCTGATATTGAGCTGCCGGGAATTGGCGTTGCAAATTCGCCAAAGCAATGTTTTCGTCGTCATAAAAAGCGATATGGCAGATTCCTTTTGAGGTGCTGGCTACAATGATATTACCGAAGGGACTTTCTGCAAAACTATAATTGATGTGGAGGTTTTCGCCGCCGTTTTTATATTCTCCCGGTGTCATCCCTTCAATGTTCACAAACAGATCGTGCAGCCTGCTGGTTCCCGATAAGCCGGTTTCTAATGCGGTATCGAATAAACTTTGGTTTTCTTTCAGCATTTCTTTGGCATAACCAATGCTAATGTATTGCAAAAAACGCTTAGGGGTAGTGCCCGCCCATTCGCTAAATAATCTTTGGAAGTGAAAAGGGCTTAAATTTACTCTCTCTGCAATTTCTTCTAAACCAGGCTGTGTTTTAAAATTCGCCTTGATATAGCTTATGGCTTCGGCTATCCGGTTGAAATTGATTTCTTCTTGTGCTTTCATGGTCTTGAATAATTTATATCCAAAAGTAGTTTGGAAAGAAACGGTAAACTACCCGAAACTTGCTAAGTTTGACCGGGATTTTAAAATTCTGTTTGTTTAATTCCGTTGCCGATTAATTTCTTCGCCCTTGCAAGATCGATATTTTCATTAACATCGATCTGAAGAAAATACGGCGCTTGCCATTGTTGGGTTTTCTCGGCCTGTTTACTTGCTACTGTATCCCAGGGAGGATAAACCCTAATTCCTCTTTTACCTTCTATTCCATTTTTGGTGATAATTTTATGTTGTACCAATATGGCTTTTGGAAAAATAAACTGGCCAGATTGGTCTACGCTATTAGCAGATATTATTAATAGGTCAAATTCATCCTGATCATTAAACGGAGCAGTGATCCCTGCTTCATTCCGCTTCCATATGGTTACAAATTGCCCGGTTTTAGTTGGGGTAATTTTAGCAAGACGGTGCTTGATTTTTAGGCCGTTTAATTCAAAAGTACAGGCTGCATATTCCCGACTTTCACTTTCTATTTGCAGGTTATTTATTTGATAATCAAGCGGGCTGTAAACTAAATTGAAGGCGGTTTGTAATATAGACGGCATTCGATTAATGGGATTTTCTTTTGGAGGCATATGGGCTAATAAAACTGTGGTGAAAGAAATTGGATTTGTGTTTAATTTACTGCAGCGGTTTTAGCTTGTTGATCAACCAGGCCTTTATTGTTCTTCGATAATTGATTGTCCTTTTGATTTATCTCCCGATGTCCACTGCCAGGTTTCATGAAGTCTGATTTTGCCATTGGCTAAGTGTTCTGGCTTTGAATGGCAGATCCCGGTCATGAGTTCCCCCTGATTATTTACCTGGTGATAGCGCATTTCGATGTTGCCGTTTTCATCAACTAAGCCAATCAAATGACCGAAAATAATTTTTCCGCCTGCATATTCTGCAGTAAGGATATTTCCTGTTTGTTTATACCTAAAAATGGTTTCGTTTGATGTTTCACCATTTTCTGTATTATTGATGGGTTTAAAAAGCTTGTTGTTATAGTTTATCATAAGGTGATAAAACTAATCATCACCTCCTGAATAAAAAAATCATACGATTAGCCTGCTATAAATTTTAGGTGTTTAAATCCAGTGATAAGTTAATTGTATAATGGTTCTTAATTTTCCGCTGATCACATAGATTAACGCTGAGCAAATTACAGATCAGCACTTTATGCTGAAATTTTCTGGAGATTATATGCGTCTTTTTATGCTGGAAATAACACTGGCAAACCACAGCATTTTGAACTAGGTCAACCAAAGCTTTTCTTCCCTTTTTACCAGCAGGTACCTGTTATCACCTAAAATTAAATAACCGTATTCATAGCAGAAAATGTATGTGTTACTGTTCTGGGTTTCATAACTATAAGTATGGTATTCAAAATTAAAACCTGCGGAAATTAGCTTTTTGCCGGTAACCTTGGTTTTACCATTTGGATTAAGCGCAGCAAGGATAGCACGATTCTTTCTTAGTATGCTATTTATCCTTCTAATCACTAGATTATCCTCAATCTTTAAGCGATTGTTGTAATTGTTGCGACAAGAATCATCGCAGTATTTTTTATCGGCCCTTCCTCTAATCAGGGTTCCGCAGTCTAAACATAAACGTTCCATAATAATTTCTTTTTTTATTATGGGATGATGACCTAATTTATAAAATAAAATGGTGGAATAAAAAAAATATAAAACAGCCTCTTGAAGCTTTAAATGCATGTTTTCCGTGTATAAACGTTTATAAACGACTATAAATGTTTACGATCCGACTAATTTTCGATGCAGTTCACAATTTTGTCCTGTCGGTTATCGAGGTGATGACTGTTCGTTAAACATTTAGAAACTTAAAATTTAAAGATCATGGAAAGTGCAATTAACAAGGTAGTATTGAGCGGATTTGCAGGAGCAGATGCAGAGATTAAAACTTTTGGAAGTCAAAAATTAGCAAAGGTTAACCTGGCCATAAACGAAACCTATAGAAATTCAGGGGGTGAAGAAGTAAAAAGAGTGCAATGGTTTAATTTAACTTTCTGGAATGCAAAAGCCGAGCTTGCCGAAACTCAGGTTAAAAAGGGTACAGGCTTAAGGGTAGAAGGTAGGTTACAAACAAATATTTATGATGGTACAGACGGTAAAAAACGCTATGCAATAGAAATAGTAGTTAGTGATGTGATCATCAGGGAAAGAGAAAAACAAGAAGCCTTTTAGCTTATAGCATACTCGCATCATATGGATGTTCAATTTATATGATGCGATTTAAAGATTACAATGTAATAGAAAGACCAGTATAAAAATTAATTCCTGGGGCTGGGTTAAAATACCTCCCATTTGCGGCGTTTAAATCATTGCCCAGGCTGTAATTAACATCAAGTAGGTTGTTTACACCCGCAAAGAAATCAAGGCGGGTTCTGCTTAGCCTTAGGTTTTTTATTCCGGCTTTTACTTCAAGCAGATGATACCTTTTAGAAAAGGTTGTATTGGCATCATTTAGCGGAATCGCTGAGGTGTAGTTGTGTTGCGCAAAGAGGTAAAGTTCTTTTTTAAAGTTAAATTCCAGACTATTAACCCATAAATTTTTTGGAACACCGGTAAGTTGGTTACCCGCATAATTGCTAGTGCCGCTTACAAAATCTTCAAATTTAAATCGGCTCCAGGTATAATTGCTTCTTAGCTGTAATCCTGTTAACCATGAAGTATTGTTTTTGATGATCCATAAGGCTGTTTCCAATTCAATTCCTTCTTGTTTTGTTCCGCCTGCATTTATGAAATATTCAGCGTCATTTTGATTTAGCCTTCTTACAATAGCATTTTTTAACTCATAGTGGAATATATTTCCGTTGGCGTAAAAACGGTTATTCGCTGTTTTATACCTTAAACCCAGTTCGTAATTCCAGCCTGACTCTGCTTGCAGGTTATTGTTGATGTTGTTATCAGACGACCTCACTTCTGCGATAGTAGGCGTTGAATAACCTTTACTTACAGATGCCCTGACAGAGATGTCATTTGCGATTAAGTAAGATAAGGCGGCCTTTGGCATAAATTGGGTATTAAACTTGCGCTCTTTTGTTGCAATTGTTACAGGAAAGTAGCTTTCATAGTTGTAGCTGAAAAAGTTTAAACTGGATGCAAGTTCGATTAGAAATTTATTGTTGATGTCGAAGTTTAATCTGAAGTAAGCAAAATCCTGACCGGCTTTTAAGCGGTCTGAAGCTTGCATTGAGCTAGCTTCACCACCATTGTTATTAAAGTTTTTAATCTGACTTTTGGTAGCAGAACTTTCTAATCCTATTTGAGCATTAAATTTAATGTCTTCTTTCGCCTGAGCATATTCTAAAAATGTTCTCAGTCCAAGCGTACTTTCGTAGCGCTGTTCGTAATTAGTTATAAACGGGTTCTTGAAGTCGGTATACGAGGTAAACAAAGCCATAACATGCTTTAGGTATTTATTGATCTGGTACGAATTGGATATTCCTGCGAAAATTGTTTTATTGTAAATGGCAGCTTGCTGTGAAATTGCGCCAGGTAATGTTGGTGTTGCCGGACGGGCCAGTTTAGGATTTTGATCTAATTGTGCAGCCGTTAATCCACCTGGTGTTTCGTAGTTTAAATCGCTGTAACAAAGCAAAAGCTTTTAAACTGCCAGCATTGCTATAATTCCATTGCTGCAGCGTTTGAAAATATTTTCTACCTATTGCACTGTTTTGTCGATACCCATCGCTTCTTTGATATCCTTCGCTAAAGCTGAAACTATACTTTTTATATCGCTGTTTGATTGATGCCGTTTGATGCAAAAGACCATAAGAACCTCCGATAGCTGAAATATTAATTTCATTGTGGTTTATGCTAGGAGGATTAATCAAAATAGCACCACCTGTGTTTGCACCAAAAATACTGGCTTCTGGTCCCTTATAAATCTCTATCATGCCTACCGCAGAAACATCTAAGGCATTTAGGTAGGTATTTCCACCTGCATCAGTTAAGGGGAAATCATCAATGTAAATTTTAATATTACGAATGCCAAAAGGAGATCGGAGTAAGCTGCCACGGAGCGATAAACGATAGCTGCCCGGCGAACGTTCTTCCATTCTTACACCAGGAACAGTATTTAAAGTACTCACTAAAGAACTGCTCTGCTGATTTCCGATTAAATTGCTATCAATCAAAGTTACGGCTGATACTGATCTTAATAATGGATGCGAATTGTAATAGCCTTTAACGGTAACTTCTTCGAGTTTTTTGGTCGAATCAGGTTTTATCGTTTGCGCTAAACCGGTAAAGGAAAATAAAGTCAAGAGTAGGGTAAGGTTCGGTTTCAATAGAATGATAATTGATGGTTTAACCACAGATTCGCAGATAAATTTAGCGCATATTCTGCTAACCTGTGGTTATTTTATAAACTATTTAGCAGCAACCCTCCAAATTATGCCACTAACATCATCAGCAACCAGTAATGCTCCATCGGATGTTAGGGTAACGCCAACAGGCCTGCCATAAACTTCTGCCTTATCAGCATCAGCTACAAAACCAGTTAAAAAATCTTCTGGTTTGCCTGTTGGCTTTCCATCTTTAAAGGGTACAAATGCAACTTTGTAGCCCGAAATGGTAGAGCGGTTCCACGACCCATGCTGACCTATAAATGCACCTCCCTGATATTTTTGAGGAAATTTTGTGCCTTTATAAAAAGCTAAACCCAAAGAGGCGGTATGCGAACCTACTGCAACATCAGGCACAATTGCTTTTTTAACCAGCTCCGGATTTTTACCTTTTAAGCGGGGATCTTCATTTTGACCAAAATAAGAATATGGCCACCCATAAAAGGCACCAGGTTTAACACTGGTAATATAATCGGGAACAAGATCGTCCCCCAATCCATCACGTTCATTTACAGCCGTCCAAAGCATGTTTGTAGCTGGCGCCCAATCTATTCCCACGGGGTTACGCAAACCACTTGCATAAATTTTCTCACCTGTTCCATCCGGATTGATTTCCAGTATATTAGCTCTTCTTACCTCGTTTTCCATTCCATTTTCACCAACATTACTGCCCGATCCCACAGTAATATAAATTTTGCTTTTATCCGCATTGGCAATTAAATTTCTTGTCCAATGATTGTTATATCCACCTGCTGGGAGACTCAGAATTTTTTTACCAGTGGCGCTTATTTTCGTGTCGCCGGTTTTATAAGGAAATTGCCACAAGCCATCGGTATTGGCTACATAGAATGAATTGCCAATAATTAGCATTCCGAAAGGCTGATTGAGCCCGTTCAAAAAAGTGGTAACAGTTTCGGGCTTGCCATCTTTATTTTCATCGCGGTATAGTAAAATTGTGTTGGCACTTTTACCGGGTACTTCAGATTTAGCTTTGCCGGTTACCGCATTGGCAACCGCTTCTGCAGTGCTTCTTTCTGAATTAGAAAGCGCTACCAGTACATCCCCGTTTGGGGCAATATAAGTATTGCGCGGGCTTTTAATGTTTGAAGCAAATCTGGTTACCACAAAACCCGCTGGAGCAATGGGCATTTTACCTTCAGGCCATTCGATAACCTTGCTAAATTTACTTTTGGCTGCATTGGTATCGGGTGCAGGTAAATCTACGGTTCCGCTTTTGGTGGTAAGTGTTGTATCTTCTCCTTGCTTTTGCGAACCTGAATCAGACTGACATCCGAAAAGAATAATGGATGAAAGTATTGCTGTGCAGAAAATTCTATTTTTCATGTTACCCGTTTTGATAAAGGAATTAGTTTCAGAAAAATATAACATCCAAAACGGACAGATGGTTTGCCCGGTGCACAAAGATCATTATAAAACAATAAAAGGAAAGTACCCTGGAGTACCTTCCTGGAGAGCGCATATTATTGTTCACGGTTCAATGCTATATTAACAGGGAAGTACTTTTATATAATCTTTTAAAATTGAGATCTTGATTGAGCAACAAAAATCTGATCACCGAAAAGATGATCCGTTTTTAGGGTTTTGGGCTTGGAGCAAAGGAATTTGAGCATAAATTTCCAGTTGTTAATTTGAAAACGATTAATTAAAACTAAATTACAGTATTACACCTAATTTTTTAGTTAAATTTTGTTAAATCATTTTTACCTCAACCCCAGATTGTTTCTGATATTATTTAACCAGATTTTCCTGTAATTTTTTCTCGATATCTTTAGCGTTTAATATCAGCGCAGAGAATTGGGGATCTGATTTTACCAGTAAAAATTTTCCGTTGGGAAGGATAATTGCCGAGGTTCCGCAGGAAGTAGCCTCTTTAAATAATAATTTTCTAAGAAAACCCGAATCGGTTTCTATCTCTAAACCTTTTGATTTAATTGGACTGAAACTTTTTCCGTCCTCACGATATTGGTAAATGGCAACTTTTGGCCTGGCTTCAGCTTTTTCAAGAATGTTTTTTTGAAAGGCCCATCTTACATTGTTCAGGAATTCTGCGTTCTGGTAACTTAGGTCTTTCCAGCAGTCGTCTTTATTGAAATCATATTTGATGATAATGGTATCTTTTATGGCAAGCCTTTGGTTTTCTTTTAAAAAAAGATGCAGGGAATCTACTTGTAAATCGGTTAATGTTCCTGCCTGATAGCGTTTGGATTCATCCAAATACAGTTTTGGCGAACAGCTATGTAACACAATAACTATAATAATAAAGGCAAATGATTGCGATTTAATTCTGTTAAGATTCTTCATTTATGCGAGCATTAAATTTAATTTTCCTGGCTTTATTTTAATCATTCGGCCAGGAAAATTATTAAACATAAATTTATAACTAAAATCTTAAGCCTAACATAATTTTGTCTGTTTTTTACAGTTTTGATCGTTTAACCGTTTAATATTTTGGTTTTTTCGGCATCAAACTCTGTCTGCGACAAAATACCTCCATCCAATAACTCTTTCAGGTCCAAGAGCGCCTGCTTTTTTGACGTCATATCGTTTTTAGGGTGCGCTGTAACGTTTTCAGTCGGGACGGTACTTTTAATTGGTTGACTAGAAATGTTTGAGGGACCAAATTTCAACAGGAGTTCTGTAATTTCATTAAAACCCTTAATATTCGAATAATCTATTGCTTTCTGTTCCTTTACATTTACAACCGTAGGGTCGGCTGATTTTTCGAGTAAAAATTTTACAGCATCTTTTTTACCATTGGCAGCCGAGTAATGTAAGGCAGTGTTCCCGCTTTCATCCTGAATATTGACATTCGCTCCTTTCTCTATTAATAGCTTTAACATACTTAAATGACCACTTTTAGCTGCTACATGCAACAGGCTTTCGCCTCCGTAGTTGTAATTGTTATCGAAAGAGAAGCTGGCCGAAATGGAAATGTTATTGGCGGTTTCTACCCATTCTAAGTACGAATACATCGAATCGTCGTTACCAGAAAGTGGTTTGGCATAGTTTACGTCTATACCATTAGCTAAAAATAAATCAACGATTTCTTTCTGGTTATTGGCACAGGCATACCAGATGGGCGAGAGGCCATCTTTTGATGAAACAAATACATCTGCACCCTTTTCTACCAATATTTTGGTCAACATCCTGTTGGCATCATAACAGGCAAGTAGCAATGCTGATTCGCCTGCATGGTTAACATGGTTAATGTTGGCGCCTTTATCAATCAGCAGCTCAACCATTGGTGTGTTTTTAGATTTAACCGCAAAAATTAAAGGTGAATCGCCATGTTTATTAGTGGTGTTGATATTGGCGCCAAATTCCAATAATTTTTGAACAATTTCTTTGTTCCTCCAGCTTGCAGCAATAAGCAAGGGCGTTTCTGCCTCATTATTTTCGCCATCAACTTCAAGGCCTTGATCGAGGAGTTTTTCTAATACTTCGATCTGTCCGCTTTGTGCAGTTAGGTGTAATAAGCTGTTGCCTTTAAAATCCTTTATGTCAACTCTTGCACCTTTATCTAAAAGAAACAGTGCGGTTTGTTTCTGTTTTTGTAAACAGGCAAAGTAAAACGGTGTTTCGCCAGCATGATCTTCGTAATCTAAAGCCGCCCCACGATCTATTAAAATCTGTACAAGGTCTAAATACCCACGGTGGGCGGCGTAATGGAGGGCTGTTCTGCCTTTTTCATCTGTATAACCTACCTCAACCTCTTGGTTGGCCAATAAAAGTTCGGCTATTTTGCGCTTCCCGCTTTCGCAGGCAATAATAAATGACATCGACATATGTTAAGATTGTTTCATGAGCAGTTCTACAGTTTTTATTTTCAGGTTATCATCAGATGCAAGCATCATTGCGGTTTGATCCTGATCGTTGGTGATAGCAATATCTGCACCGTTTTCGAGCAGGAGCTTTACTTTACGATAGGTTTCTTTCGCTTTTTCTGCTTCGTAATTTACATTGTAGGCACAAACTTTATGCAGCAGGGTATTCCCTTTATTATCGGCCCTGTTTACATCTACCTGTCCGGTTTCCAAAACAGCTTGTACAATATCAGCCTGTTTTTCAGCTATAATATCCAATGGAGTAGTATCAGCGCCATACCAGTTACTGGCCTGGTATAAATCAGCGCCATCTTCAATCAGTTTCTTAAGGAAGTTGATGCCACTTTCGCTGTTAGACATCATCCGAACATATTCGAATAATAGTGTTTCGCCGTTTTTATTAACTTGATCAAAAGTTGGTAAAGCAAAATTGCGCATTGTATCATATATGTTTTCGCTCTGCGAATGTGCCACGGCATAAAAGAAAGCTGAATTTCCATCGCGGTCGGTATGATTGGGATCGGCGCCATTTTCGAGCAGATGGGCAATTAAATTTTTCTTGTTAAATTTTATTGCGGTAATTAATGGAGTTTCCTGCACCACATTGCCTTCATTAATATCAACACCTTCGTTAAGGAGAATATCGATATATCCTTTAAGCAGATCGGTAGTCTGTTCATCGTTTAGGTTATACCTTCGGAAACTGCTTTTCACCACCTGATGGATGTAGTTTTCTTCTGCATTGTTCTTGAAGTTAGCTGTGCAGCCTGCATCCATACATGCTTTGATCAGCGCTAAACTCACCCCGTTTTCGAAGAGATAACTTAATAGTGTTTTGGTGTTAACCTCGTCATTTAAGTTGTCGAAATGAGTAATAAATTCATTGAAAAATGCAATATCTTCGTCGTCATTACCAAGGTTGCGGACAATAGCCTGAAAAATGCTTTTGTCAAAACTGTCGAATTCATAAATGTCGGTTTCGATGGTTTTGTCCTTTAGCATCATATTCAGGATTTCGTACTGTTTCTCTCTCACCAGATGATCAAAAATAGCTGATTTATGATGTTCTTGAATGTTTTTAGAAAGTTTTTCGCCATTCTGCATCAGGCTTTTAGCCTCGTCGAATTTGCGGGCATTTAACTGTTGATCTAAGGTAGGTTCGGTCATTTTCAAATAAAAATTTTAAAATAGATAGGTATTTGGTTTTGACGCTACAAAAGTTTAGCCAAAGAACTGGTTGACAAAAAAATATTGGGGTGTTGCAATAGAGACAGATAAACTATACCTTATTATTATAATATGGTCGTTTATTTCTTTGAAAAGCAATTGCAGTATTCCATCGGTTAATTTCTTCCTGCTCTACCTTCCCGATGAAAAATCGGGACGTTCGATCAGGTTTAGTTTGGTCGTTTTTCTGCTACTATGCCGGTTTTCCGTGCCACAGGCCTAAGTTTATAGCCCTGATCGGAGCGGGCATCCCGATTTTATCGGGATAAAGCGGAGAGCAGGAGTGACTTTAAAATAGCAAATGGCCCTGCGCTCCAAAAACAATACGGCCTGAACGTCATTAATATTTTACTTTACATCACATCGTAATGAAGCAATCCGCATCATAAATAACATTGCGATGTTCCTTAATTCATTCGATTATTTTATCTTTAGGCGATTTTAAGAAGATCGGTTTACAAACCTGGAAACCGATTGAATAGTTAACCTTAATAAGCAAAATCAATATAAACATGTCAAATACATCAAAAATTATCTACACCAAAACCGACGAGGCGCCAATGTTGGCAACCTACTCACTTTTACCTATCGTACAAGCTTTTACTGCGTCAGCGGGTATTGATGTAGAAACCAGAGATATTTCTTTAGCAGGAAGAATTTTGGCAAACTTTCCTGAGTATTTAAAAGACGATCAAAAAATTGGTGATGCTTTAGCAGAGCTTGGTGCCTTGGCTACCACTCCAGAAGCTAACATTATCAAATTACCAAATATTTCTGCCTCTATCCCTCAATTGGTAGGTGCAATTACCGAGTTGCAGGCACAGGGTTTCGCTTTGCCTAACTATCCTGATAATGCACAGAGCGATGAAGAAAAAGCAATCAAAGCTAAATATGCAAAAGTTTTAGGTTCGGCTGTAAATCCGGTTTTACGTGAGGGTAACTCCGATCGTAGAGCACCTAAAGCGGTTAAAAACTACGCTAAACAAAACCCGCACTCAATGGGTAAATGGTCTGCAGATTCGAAAACCAAAGTGGCCAGCATGACTGAAGGCGATTTTTACGGTTCGGAAAAATCTACAACCGTTGCTGAAGCAGGTCAGTTTAAAATAGAATTTGTTGCTGCTGATGGTGCTGTAACCGAATTAAAAGGTTTGTCGCCATTAAAAGCAGGAGAGGTGATTGATAGTTCTGCATTGAGCTTGTCGGCATTGAAAACTTTTGTAGCCAAAGAAATTGCTGAAGCTAAGGCAGCAGGCGTATTGTTATCTGCGCACTTAAAAGCAACGATGATGAAGGTTTCTGATCCGATTATTTTCGGTGCCATTGTTGAAGTTTACTTTGCAGATGTGTTTACTAAATATGCCGATCTTTTCAAAGAACTGAACATTGATACCAGAAATGGTTTAGGTGATGTTTACGCAAAAATTGCAGGCAACGCAAAACAAGCTGAAGTTGAAGCTGCTTTGGCTCAGGCTATAGAAAACGGTCCGGCCCTGGCCATGGTAAATTCTGATAAAGGAATTACCAACCTTCATGTGCCATCGGATGTGATTGTTGATGCTTCGATGCCGGCCATGATCCGTACTTCGGGACAGATGTGGAACAAAGAAGGTAAAGCACAAGATACCATCGCTTTAATTCCAGACCGCTGTTATGCCGGTGTTTACACCGCAACCATTGATGACTGTAAAGCAAACGGTGCCTTTGATGTGACTACGATTGGTTCGGTACCCAATGTTGGCCTAATGGCACAAAAAGCTGAAGAATATGGTTCACATGATAAAACTTTCCAGGCTACTGCTGCCGGAACAATCCGCGTAACTGATGCTGATGGTAAAGTATTTTTTGATCAGAAAGTAGAAAAAGGCGATATCTTCCGTATGTGTCAAACCAAAGATGCCCCGATTCAGGATTGGGTAAAATTGGCGGTGAATAGGGCACATTTATCAGAAACTCCTGCCGTTTTCTGGTTAGACGAAAATAGAGCACACGATAGAGAAATCATCGCTAAGGTAAATACCTATTTAAAAGACCACGACACTACAGGTTTAGATATTCGCATTTTGGCGCCAATCGAGGCCACTAAATTTACCTTGGAGCGTATCCGCAAAGGTTTAGACACCATTTCGGTTACCGGTAACGTATTGCGTGATTATTTAACAGATTTATTTCCAATTTTAGAATTAGGAACCTCTGCTAAAATGTTATCGATCGTGCCTTTAATGAACGGTGGTGGTTTGTTTGAAACCGGTGCTGGTGGTTCTGCCCCAAAACATATTGAGCAGTTTATCGAAGAAGGTTATTTGCGTTGGGATTCGCTTGGTGAGTTCCTGGCACTTCAGGCTTCTTTGGAGCATTTATCTCAAACACAAAACAATGCAAAAGCACAGGTATTAGCTGATGCTTTGGATGAGGCAAATGCGAAATTTTTGGCAACGGATAAATCTCCGGGCAGAAAACTGGGCACTATCGATAACCGTGGTTCTCACTTCTACTTGGCTTTATATTGGGCTGAAGCTTTAGCGGCTCAAACTAAGGATGCTGATTTGCAAGCTAGATTTGCACCATTGGCTAAAACCTTGTTGGAAAACGAAGCGAAAATTAACGAAGAGCTGATCGGTTCGCAAGGCAAACCTCAAAACATTGGCGGTTACTATAACCCTAATGATGAACTGGCAAGCAAAGCCATGCGCCCAAGTGAAACATTAAATACTTCTTTGGCTTCTTTGTAAACTAAGGAAAATAATAATAGGAGCGTCCTGGTGTAAATATCGGGACGCTTTTTTTTGTGATGTTTTTTCTCAGCTTTAATAACCATTTCGTTAGAAAGTTGAGAAGTCTTCTATTTTGGAAAGCAGATGCAGAAGCTTTTAGGTTATAGCAGTCCCGCTCCCGCTTCTGCTACCGATGAAGGATCGGTAGCATCCTGCTATGATCGGGTTTAGGTGGCTTAGTGAGTGATACTATTACGGGATCCCCGACCAGTGTCCACTAATTTCATAAGTTCGTGTTCTCACAGACCAAAATAACCTTAACAGGTAATTTCTTGCGTGAGGGATAGCAACGGAAAGCCCACAGCCCGGTTCTTCATCGGGCGAGGACTTGAAGTGTATAGCCCGACCCTTGCGCAGCTTGGGGGCACGCCCAATAATTGAAAGATTCTCTTGCTAGAACAAACCTTATCGGGATCATTTTGTTATATTCATATAAATTATTAGAACACTAATATCATGGCAAATAACGAGAATAAAGGATCGCAGGATAAAATACACAGTACCACAGAAAACAGCGAAATCAATAAAGAGAATCTCGCTTATGATGAAAATAAGCAGAGTTACGAGCTCGATGTAAGAGGTACGGATAAGGATTACGACCACCCGATGGGATACGAAACGGTTGCTGCAGGTGCTAAAGATGATGATTCTACTTATGATGAAGCGAATCCTTACGTTGGTGATGAATACGCACGGAATGAAGAAGTTGCCGAAGATAACCTGGAAGAGCTGGGTATGCATGTTGATAATGGGGAAAGTGTTAAACTCAGTCCTGAAGATGAAATACTTGCCCGTACACCCGAAGATAACCGCGATGACTTAGATGAAGAAGGTTATCCGATTAACGATACGCCCCAAAAATAGTCAATAAATTACTGTCGTAAGGATAGTAAGCTGACGAAACAATCATAATTGGAAAAGCAGGGTTAAACATTTGCGATGATGTTTAATCCTGCTTTTTGTTTAGCAATTTTAACCTAATAAGTATTGTTTAGTTATCGGATATGAAAAATTACGGATTAACATCTAAGTTAAATCTCTTGCGCAATTCGTCGAGCTTTGGATTTTTGTTTACCAGGTAATCATACTTTTCACGGTTACCATAAAGCCTGTTTTCTATTTTACGTTCAACAAGTTTATAGGTAACCTCCACACCAAAGTTGCTAAGTTCATTTCTCAAAAAATTCAACAGCTCAACAGATTCTTGTTGTACAAGGTGTTCCTGCGTTTTACTTTCTACCGAAATTTCGATCAGCTCGGGATTTAAAAGTGTAGGCGCGAAATTATTTAAGATGGTAAAAAGATTGATTTTATCGGTCGCCTTCATTTTTTGAGTAAAGGCATTCCATACTTCCAATAAGCGGTCGTAACTAAAAGGTTCTCTGGCTTCGCCTGTAACTTTCTTTGGCCCCTTATCATCATCTTCCTGTGCAACTCTGTTCAGATCGTTTAGTGATGGAATGAGTGTGCTTATTGCATTGGGCTTTGGAATATTGATACTAATGGAAGTTGCAGATGGTGGCGGACCAACCCTTGATGTTTCCTTAGGTTTTTCTTCTGCAGGAATGTTCGGTAAAACAGCACTATTATCAACAGGCGCTACTGCTTGGACTGTATTTTCGCTTTCTGTTTTTGGCTTTGGTGTTTCTGCCTGCCCGGCTACGACATTAGTTTTTTTTTTATCCTGATCTACGTCAGTTGCTGTGTTATTAGGGCTTAAAGGCTGTTGTGCTAAATTGACGACCGACCGGATATGGCACATTTTAATCAGTGCCAACTCTACCTGTAAACGTTGGTTTTTAGAATTCTTGTAATTTAGATCGCAGGTATTGGCAAGGTTTAATGCCGTTAACAAAAACGATAATTCTGTTTGCCTGCACTGATCGAGATATTTTTGTTTGATGTTCTCGCTAACTTCTAAAAGTTTAATGGTCGATGCATCTTTACCCACCAATAAATTACGGAAATGCGAAGCAAGGCCATTTATAAAGTTATTGCCATCGAAACCGTTATTTAAAATTTCGTCGAACAGGAGTAAGGTTTGGCTAACTTCTGCTGCGGTTAAATAAGAGGTAAGTTTGAAAAAATAATCGTAATCTAAAATATTAAGGTTATCGATTACAGCTTTATAGGTAATGTTCTTGTTTGCATAACTTGCAATCTGATCGAACATCGAAAGTGCATCACGCAGCCCACCGTCTGCCTTTTGGGCAATAATATGCAAACCATCGCTTTCAAATGCAATGTTTTCGCGTTGGGCAATGGTTGATAAGTGACTGGCTATATCTTCTACCTGGATCCGGTTGAAATCAAAAATCTGGCAACGCGATAAAATAGTCGGCAGGATTTTATGTTTCTCAGTGGTGGCCAGGATAAAAATAGCATAAGAAGGTGGTTCTTCCAATGTTTTCAAAAAGGCATTAAATGCACTCTGCGATAACATATGAACCTCATCAATGATATAGATTTTATATTTTCCTGCTTGTGGTGGTATTCTAACCTGCTCAATTAAGCTGCGGATATCATCAACAGAGTTGTTTGAAGCCGCATCTAATTCGTGAACATTAAAAGAATGCCCGTTCTGGAAAGAGAGGCAGTTATCACATTGGCCACAGGCTTCCATTTCTGCTGTAGGGTTAGTACAGTTAATGGTTTTTGCAAGGATACGTGCACAGGTTGTTTTACCCACACCACGAGGCCCGCAGAATAAAAATGCCTGGGCAAGTTGATTGTTTTTAATGGCGTTTTTTAACGTACCGGTAATATGCTGCTGGCCAACAACGGTTTCGAAGGTGGCTGGGCGGTATTTACGGGCAGAAACGATAAAATTTTCCATCGGCACGAAAATAGGAATTTTTTATCAGTTGGAATGTGGTAAGATTGGAATGTTGAAAAGTTGTAATGTGATCAGGCCGGAGGCTTAAAAGAACAATTTATTTATGATAGTTGTAAAATAGCTTATATCTTTCTTCGAACCGGTCAAAACTACCAAAAGTAAGTTCAATCGCTTTTTCGGTATCGTAACCCTGTGTATTGAGTTTAATTATTTTTTTAAGCAGGTCTGTTCTTTTGGATTTTATAAAAAAGTAGATCACACTGTAGGCAGTGTTGTAATTATCGTCTACATCATGCCCGTAAAATGAACCACTGTATATTTTAAAGAAGTTTTTTAGCCGTTCGCTGTCTTTCGAATCTATTCCTGCTTGTATACGCTTAATTCTACCATTTTGTGGATAGGAGTACAAATTCCCCTCGCTGTCAAAATCTAGTGTTTCGAAAAACTCTGCAAGGCCTTCGTTTAACCATTTGGGCGATTTTTTGAAATTAAACTGAAAAATACTATGGCTGGCCTCATGGAGTGCCACCGAAATAAAATCACTGCTCTTATATACAAAGGCTTCGTTAATTGAGGCAATATAAAATCCAGCACTATTTATCGGTGCATTATATGTTTTTTGCGATAGCCGATAATCTTTACTTTTTCCATAGAGGTTTATTTTAACAGGTGCAGTAATGTTCTCTCTTGTTTCGAAGATTTCGTTACAGAACATACGTTCGTAAGCAATCAATTTCTCTATCTTCTTTTGCTCGGTTTCGCTTATTTTGCAGTTAACTAAGTTAATGTCTACATATTGAGCATATAGGGATAAGCTGATGACGTTTAAGAGTATCAATAGTAGGGATTTGTTCATGCTCATTTATTTAATCAGCGACTTAAGCTCATGCCTGTACTCTGAAGCACTTTTGCCCGTAAACTCTTTAAACAATTTATTAAAATGGCTAAAGTTGTTAAAACCGCTTTCGTAAGAAATATTGGCAATACTGATGGGTTTTTCGGCCAGAAGTTTTGAAGCATGTACTACCCTATATTCATTTACAAAATGGGTAAAGGTTTTTTTAGTGATCTTTTTAAAATATCGGCAAAAGGAGGGAACAGTCATACTCGACATTTCTGCAATGTGCTGCAAACTGATCTGATCCTGAAAATGGTCTTTTACATAGTTAAAGATCATATTAATGCGGTCATTATCCTGCACCTGCATTTCCATCGAAAAACCGTCGGCATTTAAAATCTTATAATCTTTGGCATGTTCGAGCTCTTTTAAAACGCTGAGCAGGGTTAAAAGCCTGTCGAATGGGGGCTGATCGTCCATCATTTCGATCCGGTCGCCTACCATACTCTTGGTTTCGCTGCCAAATGCAATTCCGGCCTTTGCTTTATCAAAAAGCTCATGGATTCCTTTTGTCTCCTGCAGGCCTAAAAAAGTGGCGCCTAAAAAATCGGGCTTCATCTGGATTACCGTTTCGTTTTTATTCCCCGTATTGGTATCCGTAAATCCGCAATGGGGGAGGTTGCTGCCAATGAGGATCAGATCACCATCGGTATAATAAGAAACGTGGCTGCCGATCTGCCTTTTCCCGGCACCACCATTTACAAATACCATTTCAACTTCGGGGTGGTAATGCCAGAGGTGGGCCATGTTATTGGCATTCTCCACATATTTTGAATAATAGAATGAACTCCCGAAAGAAGGCTCAACAACCTCGAAACTTGGCTTCATTATTTTCTAATTTATTGTACTAAAATACATAAAAAATATGCTTTATTATAACTTATAACAAAATAGCCCTGTAATTGGGGTAATATAGCATAGAAATTGGAAAATATGCAATCGTCTATATCTCAGTTACCTCTATACCTTAGTGGTGTCATATAATTATTAACTCTTTAAAAATATTGGTTATGAAAAAGTTCTTAAAAATCGGTTTAATAGCAGCGTTGTTTTTTACTGCTACGGGTGTTCACGCTAACGATGATAATTTTACGTTAAAAGTAAAAGGCGAAAAAGAAAAGTTTATCCGTTTTTCTGTAGATAAGGCAGAGGACGTTAATCTGTCACTGATCGGTGCAGATGAGGAAGTTTTATTTGAAGAAAATATTCATGCTTCAGCTTTATCAAGCAAGGTTTATGATTTAAACGCACTTCCTGATGGAAACTATGTGCTTAAAGTAGAGTCTGAATTGAAACTGGCTAAATATACCGTAACCATCAAAGATGGTGAGGCATTGGTGTCTGAGCCAAAAGTATCTAACCTATTTAAACCGGTTTATACTAAAAAAGATCAGGTAATTACCCTTGATCTGGATAACCTGGATAAAAATCCGATCGAAGTTAAAGTATACAATGAATACAATGACGAGGTTTACAACGAAGTATTTAAAGATAAATCGCAGTTGACAAAGAAATTCAATATCAGCAAAACAGATTCTAAAGAATTAACCTTTGTGGTGACGTATAAAGAAGAGAGTTTTGTTAAAACGATACAAACTTATTAAACATTACAGCTAATTGATATGGGGAGATTGTCGGATAGATAGTCTCCCTTTTTTTGTTTGTGAGATATGCGAGATGAGATTTGAGATGCCAGAATCGTGAGGAGATAATGTTTCGCGGTCATTTTTTTGTATTTCGTTTTATCATGTAACTTTTTCTTTCTTAATTGCTTGTGATTCTTCTTTTTTCTGATTAATCATTTGATTTTAAGAAATATATTGTTACTTTTGCATCCCCGTAATATACCTCGGGATTAAAAATTAAAAACATAATTTATAACAATGAATCAGTACGAAACTGTTATCGTTCTAACCCCTTTGTTATCAGAAGAAGTTGCTAAAGAGGCATTAGCCAAATATAAAGCAATCCTTGTTGATAACGGAGCCGAAATTGTCCAAGAAGATAATTGGGGTTTGAGAAAATTAGCGTATCCAATTGAGAAAAAATCAAACGGATTCTTCAACTTAACTGAATACAAATCTTCAGGTGATTTGATCGCAAAATTAGAGCTTGAATTAAAACGCGATGAGCGTGTGTTACGTTTCTTAACAATCCGTTTAGACAAACACGCTGTTGCTTACAATGAGAAAAAGCGCAGTGGTGCTTTTAACAAAAAAACTAAGGAGGTTGCAGCGTAATGGCAAGAGAACAAATACAATACGTAACTGCCCCTAAAGTAGAGGATAACCGTAAAAAATATTGCCGTTTCAAGAAAAACGGAATTAAATACATCGATTACAAGGACGCAAATTTCTTGTTGAAATTTATTAACGATCAAGGTAAATTATTACCACGCCGTTTAACTGGTACTTCGTTAAAATTCCAACGTAAAGTGGCTCAGGCAGTTAAACGTGCCCGTCACATCGGTTTGTTACCTTTCGTTGCTGATCAATTAAAATAGGAGGCTAGAGATATGGAAATTATTTTAAAACAAGATATTAAAGGCCTTGGCGAGAAAGATGATGTAGTTACAGTAAAGCCAGGTTATGGCCGTAACTATTTAATCCCTCAAGGATTTGGAGCATTGGCTACTTCTTCAGCTAAAAAAGTTTTAGCTGAAAACTTAAAGCAAGCTGCTTTTAAACAAGATAAAATTAAGAAAGATGCTGAAGGTGTTGCTGAGCGTTTAACTGATGTTAAACTTTCAATCGGTGCTAAAGCAGGCGAAAGCGGAAAAATCTTCGGAGCGGTTAACACCATCCAGATTGCTGAAGCATTAAAAGCACAAGGCTTTGATGTAGACCGTCGTCGTATTACTTTCGAAACTGAACCTAAATTTGTTGGCGAATATGTTGCTAACTTAAACTTACACAAAGAAGTTAAAGTTCAGGTTCCTTTTGAAGTAGTTGCTGAATAAGCATTCTTTAAAGAATCAAAAAAAGGTCGCGATGAAAATCGGGACCTTTTTTTATGGAAAATGGATAATTTAAGAAAGGATATGGTAAACGATATCCCTTTTTAATTATCTATTATTTTTATCCCTTCGGCGTGGTTGGCCTAATTTCTACCTTACTCGGCAAAGTTCTTGCCGGCATGGCCAATAAATCAACAATCAGTTTGCCCATATCCTCTGGCTGGATTTTCCAGGCATCATTTTCAGCATTGGGCTGGTGATCGTTAAAATGGCTAGCTACCGATCCGGGCATAATGGTACTCACTTTTACGCCATACTTTCTTAAATCGAGCATAACTGATTGCGTAAAACCTGTTAAACCAAATTTACTGGCATTGTAAGCTGAGCCACCTGCAAAAAAGTTTGTACCTGCTAAACTAGAAATGGTAAAGATATGTCCCTTGTTCTTTTTGATTTCTTCAACACTTGCTTTAATGCTATAAAAAACGCCTGTTAAATTGGTGTCTATGGTTTCTTTCCATAAATCTACATCGAGCTCGTCAATAGGTGCAAAATGCCCTACACCAGCGTTGGCAATGAGTATATCCAATTGTCCCCATTTTTCGAGTATCAGGTTTACCGCACCCTGCTGAGATTTAAAATCTGCAACATCTGCTTCTATGGCCAATACATCACCATGAGCCACCAGATGCGATGCGGCCTGGTTTGCGCTGGCAATAGTCCTGCTTGTAATGGCTACTTTATAACCTTCTTTTAAAAGGGCTTCGGCAATACCAAAACCAATTCCTTTACTTCCTCCTGTAATTAATGCAACTTTCATGTTCTTGTAACGTATAGTATCGAAAAATGTTTAATTGGATTTTTTGTTATGATGGTGCGGAAGCTCCATAATCTGGATATCTTTAAAATCAACTGGCTGTCCTTCACTTTGTAAGGCAATAAAACCTTGTGTAAGTGCTTTTCCATCAATTTTAATTTTCGGATCAAAACGGTTAGCTACGCCTCCGCCAATTTGTGGCTTGTTATACTGCAATACGGTATCACCATTAATAATATGTTTTACAACCGAATCGCCCATTACAATAAGCTCGGCAGATACCCACTGGTCGCCATCGTATGTTTTTGATTTCGAATCCAGACAATGCCCCGGGAACTTACTGCCATTGTAAAAAATCTCCGTACCTGGTGAACACATGTTTCCGGTAGGGCGGGGGACGGCCATCGCTCAAACCGCCCAAAAACTGCATCTCGATCGAAATTGGCCAATCCTGTTCTTTAGGCATGGTTTTCGGATCTTGAGAATGGAACATCACCCCGCTATTACGCAAAGTATAACTTGGCGCACCTTTTTGCAACTCGCCAACAAAACGGTATTTTAATTTTAGATGATAGTAAGAGAAGGGTGTTTTGTAATAAAGATGACCAAACTGATCATTGAAATCGCCATATTGATCATATCGGACCTGTATTGTCCCATCTTCAACCCTAAAGGTATTTCCGTAGTTTACATTGTAATCATGATGGTGGATTTTAACGTTCCAATCTTTAATGTCTTTCCCGTTAAAAAGTGTTATCCACTTTTCAGATCTGTTATTGATATTCTTGGTTGTACTGCAACTCCATAGTGTAACAGCAAGAAAGAGATAGCCTAGTTTTTTCATTTGGTTAATTTTGTTTGCACTCTGTTTAAAAATGTGAAATCACAAAATACATAAACAAAGTGATTTTCATGTACAATAAGGGTTTACCACGAGAATTTTGCATTTTGGCGTTGTTTTTCGATGATAAAAAAAACGCATTATACCGGCCCTCTGCATTTCCCATCTTCCGTCCCTTTAATTACCTTTGCGCCATGGCGAAAACGCGGACAAGCAGAACCAAAAGCAAATCAAAACACCCCCTTCTAAAGAAGATTACCAATATTGCTACGAAAGTATTTTTATATTTTCTGCTGGTTTCTGTGTTTTGGGTAATCGCGCTGCGCTTTATCAATCCGCCTATTACACTTTTAATGGTGCTACGGAACATTGAACGTAAAGCAGATGGTAAGTCTTTTAAAACAGAAAAAAAGTGGGTGAAATTCGAGGATATGTCTGATAATATGAAAAGGGCTGCGGTATCTGCCGAAGATCAGCTCTTTTTAAAACATATCGGTTTTGATATGAAAGCCATTGAAAAAGCTTTTGCCAGTAATGCCAAAGGGAAAAAGGTAAAGGGTGGAAGTACCATTTCGCAACAAACAGCTAAAAACGTTTTCTTGTGGCCTGGCCGGTCGTGGATAAGAAAAGGTTTTGAAGCTTATTTTACTTTACTCATAGAACTGTTCTGGAGCAAAGAAAGAATATTGGAAGTTTACCTGAACGTAATAGAAATGGGCGATGGGATTTATGGCGCCGAAGCCGCCGCCCAAGCTTATTATGGTAAATCCTGTACAAAACTGACCAGGAAACAGGCCGCTTTAATTGCTTCCTGTTTTCCAAACCCCAGAAGGTGGACGCCCAAAAATGCAACCCCATACATCAGGCACCGTCAATATCTGATTTTAAGAAATATGAATAGGTTAGGGCCGCTGGATTTCTAATGATTGAATGATTGAATGATTGAATTTTGAATGATGTGATTGAATAATTGAGTGCAAAAATTTCTAATAAGGAAATACAAACACATTCAATCATTCAAAACGCTCTCATTCAATTATTAGTTTAGTCGTGATCCTTATTCCACCTGATTTTTATTCCACCTTTTTCATCATCAACAGCTTTTAGGTGTAATACTATGCCGCGCATTCGGGCTTCTCTTTTTTCTGATCTGGTTAGGTTTTCATCACCTTTAGGGTCTCTCAGCGGGATGTCCATCTCTACATTTGTGCCATATCCTAAAGCATAGGTGCCTTTTACATTAAAGTTTAACGCGCTTGAGTTTACCTGCATCGGACTGATTTCTACTTTATCACCACGCACGTTAAGTGTTCCATCAAGGTTTTTGATTTCTACGTTTGATAAGTTCCTGTTGGCAAAGGCAAATTTTCCTACCTTAACCATGGGGTCGAAATTAACCAGGGCTGCGTTGTTTAGATTAAATACTACTCTACCGTTTATCGATCGTGGAAGAATTTTTCCCGTATGCGATATTTTTCCGGAAATGTTAGCCAACGCTGATAAATAACCCTTTAAATTTTTGTTGGTGATGGTATTCTGGCCGAAGTTATCAAATGAATAAAAGAAATCTTTAACACTCACATGGCTGATTTTTGAATTGATTTTAAAGCTATTTGAGGCGGCTTCCTGCATAATATTTCCATTCAGTGATAACTGACCACCCGCATGTGCCACACTTATTTTGTTGAAGAAAATCCCTCCGCCACGCAAAGAAATGTCGGCATCGAGATTTTTGGCGAGAAAATTATCATAAATGGCTTTATCAACGGTTAAACGGATATTCATTTTCGAAAGCTCCAGCACATTGCTCAGCTCTTTGGAAACCACTTGTTTGTTTCCGCTCGATTTTTTCTTCGCTGTTCTTGGTCCTAAGAAAGGTAAGAACTCTTTTAGGTAGAGTTGAGGGCTCGACATTTTTAAGTTCACCAATATTTTTTCGGGAGCAGTATAATACAGGTTGGCAAAATTGGCTATGCTACAGTTTACATTAAGCTCGCTTTTGCCTAACTGGAAATGCCCGTTCTGTATCGATAAATCATTCTGGTTGAAGTTGATGTTTAAAGCACTTTTTACCAGATGAAGCTTCCGGGGGATGTAAAGGATATCGGCATCGGCAATCTGTACTTTACCTGAAACAACAGGTTTGGTAAATCTGAAATTATCAATATCAGCCTTGCAATATAACCTCAGGTTGGCTGTTCCATTTTTAAATTCAAAATCGTTCGTGCCTAATGAATTGTTTAAATTGGATAGGGGAAATTGTGAGGTTACCAATCCGGTAGCAATCGGTCGTGATAAATTATTCACTGTGAAAGTGTCGATTTTAAGCGGTGCATTAAAATATTTTGCCCTAAGCCTGTGGAATTTGATGGATGAATTTTCATCACCAATAATACCGCCAACGGTATCCCGATTGGTAAAGGAACCATCAAAATTACAAGCCGTTAATTTACCTGCCGGAATAGAAACTACATTATCCCGAACGGTTATGCCTACTTTGATCAAGGGATCTCCGTATTTCCCTGATCCGTCGTCAACAATATTTCCCCGGATATCGATCGGTTTTTCTATGCCGAACTTTAAGAGTTTGGAAGAGATATTAGGCGATAAGAGTAAGGCAACATCTCTGAATAAAATATCATCAACAGCTATGCTAATGGCAAAAGCAGATTTATCTAATTCTATTTTAGCGCCGATTTTAAAAGGGTGTCCGCCAATGTTCAGGACTTCGGGACTCAGGATTACCGCATCCATGTCACGGCTATAATGTGCATTTAATGTTCCATCAAGCGTCTTGTCCTTCAAAAAGCTACCTTTTCGGGTATTAAAGGCGAAACTGTTCACTTTCGTCATTAACTTGATTTTACCTGTCCATCCGCTATCAGGATATTGCATTCTGCCCTGGATCTGATCAATATCGAAATTGAATAATTTGAACCTCTTTTTGTTATCTAATATCAGGCTAACCTTATTAAAATCTATTTTTTTGACTTCTAAAGCGGAAGATTTTGGTGACGATTTTTTATCTGTTTTAGGCTTGCTTTTAAAAATACTGGTATTGCTATAGCCAGTAGAATCGGTGTAGATATAAATGGAAGCATTATTAATGGCGATTTGTTTAATGTTGATGTTACCCACAATGAGCGAAAGTACATTTAGCGATACATCTATATCCTGCGCTTTTAAAAGATCGTGTTTATGTTGGTTCCATAAACTATCTCTCAGTAAAACGCCGTTTAAGGATACCGAAACCCCGGGAAAACTTTTCAGGAGTGTTGGCTCCATACTTGTCGCGGTAATTTTTCCGTTTAAATTTTTATTGAGCTGTGATAGGATAGAAGCGAGTACTTCTTTTTTATTTCTACTGATATAAAATGCTCCAGCCAACCAGGTGAGGATAATCAGAACAACAATAACCGATATAATTTTTAAAGAGATTTTGAGCCAGCGCTTCATAGACATTATTTGATTTAACCAATATAATGTTTTTTGCTAGTTAATTGTTTGAGCAGTAGTGAAAATAATGTAGAATATCACTACCGGTTTTAAGAATTATTTTCCTAAAAGTGATTCGAGATCTGAGTGATATTGTGAGGTTAAGAATTGGGTAATGGAGAAATCGGCTAGCCTGTGTTTGTAGAAAGGATCTTCCATCAGGATTTTTTTTAACGCCTCTTCATCCTTTGCCAGGGCTAAAATGATTCCACCGGTTCGGGGTACTTTTCTGCCCGAGGCAACAAAAATGTTTTTTTTATAGTACTTCTTTAAATATTGGATATGGGCGTCCATATGTTCATCCAACTCAGTTAGCGGAACAATATATTTAAGATCTACAATGAACATATGGCTTACAATAAATGGGCAAAAACAGTAGAATGCCAGCTATTTTGGAACGGAACTTCCCATTTACTTTCCAGCTCTGCCATGTTCTGAACCATATTGTTAAACACAATCGTTTCTGGCGTTACCTGTTTGATATTGACCAAAGTTTCAAAATCTTCTTTGCTGTTTACTACAACTTCTCCATTTACTTTGTAGGCAATATTGAAACGGTTAAAAAGGTCTACATGGTATTCCTGTTCAATTTCTTTAATTAAGCGAACAGAGCTATCAATAGAGCAACCGGTAACGCCTGCCTGACTTTCGTCTACCGTGAGGATAATAAAAAAGCCATAGCGGATTTCTGCTTTTGCAAGCAATTCATTTCCATGTGCTTTCCACTGGTTAGTAAAAGCTGCTAATTTGTTTAAGATCTCACTTTCTTCAGTAGAAGTAAATTTGCGATCGCTTTGGTATATCCAAACTCTTGATTGTGGAGAAAAACTCATATACAAATTTATGATTTTAATTAAATTGGTGTGTTTAAAACGCTAACCTGATGAAAAAGTTTACACTCTGCTTGAAAATATCCCTTCTTTCGGCTTTTTGTATGTTTTTATGTGCTTTTTCCGACCCCGAAACCATAACGCAATCGATCGATTTTCTTCAAAAAACCTTTACCGATCATTACGATAACAGTCAGGAAAGCGATCAGGTAAAGCGTTATGAGCTAAATGTTACCAACAATGGCTTTTGCCGCTACAAGCGTTATTTTAATAACGGTAAAACAGAGTATTTCGCATTTAAGCTCTCGAAATTTAAAGATATGGATTATTATGGTACCACCACTTCGGGCAAATTGTATATCCATACCAAAGGTGACGATGTAATTGTGCAGACCTATAAAGACAGGGGAGGAGATGTAGACTCGATGGCTACGCAAGTAGTTATTCCGTTAAAAAATATGGAAGCTGAAGATTTGAACCTGATCCGAGATAACCTGAATAAAATTAATGCAGAGGTTTTAATATCTCAGAAGCCATAACTTGTCTCTGACGATGCGCATTTCAAGCGAGTTGATTATCTTTTTATAGTCTTATTAATTCCGTTTGTTAACACACTAGGGAAATTAAATGTTAAGCTTATTGTTTGTTTTGGAGCGCAGCGTCATTCGCTTTTTTTAAGCTTGTCCTGCTCTTTGCTTTATCCCGATGAAATATCGGGATGCCGCTTCGATCAGGGCTATGGACTTGGGGCTATGGCACAGAAAACCGACATAGTAGCAGAATTGGCTAAACTAAACCTGATCGAACGAATGCCATTTTTCATGGCAGAAGGCAGAGCAGGAAGAAACTAACCTATGGAATGCTGGTATTGCTTTCCTAAAAACAAGAAGCCATCAATCAGTAGTGTTAATCATGATGCAGGTTGCACCAGTAGTATATTATACGAAGTAAATATGGACGATTTTTTGGAGCGCAATGCCGTTCGCTTTTTGTATGTTAGTCCTGCTCTTCGCTTTATCCCGATGAAATATCGGGGATGCCGCTTCGATCAGGGCTATGGACTTGGGGTTGTGGCACGGAAACCGATATAGTAGCAGAAAATGACTAAGCTAAACCTGATCGAACGAATGCCATTTTTCATGGCAGAAGGCAGAGCAGGAAGAAAGTAACCTATTGAATACTGTTATTGCTTTCCTAAAAATAAAAAACATAGCAGTACAAGGATCAAGAAGTTTTTTTAATTAAGTTAAAACACTTATATTCAGTCAACTTAAAACAATCTCATCTTGAAACGTAGAAACTTTATTTATTTAACTGGCGTAGGGGCTGCTGCGGCTATGCTTCCTGCTATTCCAGTTTTTGGGAAAGAGATTTCCCCCGAGCAAGCCTTAACGTATATCGATCCGGCGGCTAAAAAAATCTTGTCTGATGTAGCCCTAAATGCGGCACGCTCAAAAGGCGCAACTTATACTGATGTGCGTGTGGGTAGGTACCTTAACCAATACGTAGTTACACGCGAGGATAAAGTGGAGAATATTGTGAATACCGAATCGTATGGGATTGGTATCAGGGTAATTTCGAATGGCAGCTGGGGGTTTGCGGCAACCGACAAAATGGACAAAGATAGTATTGCCAAAGCAGCTGAACTGGCGGTAACTATTGCCAAAGAAAATGCCCGTTTGTTAAGAGAGCCTGTAAAGTTGGCGCCACAAAAAGGATATGGTGAGGTAAGCTGGAAAGCGCCGATTGAAAAAAATACTTTTGAGGTACCCGTAAAAGAAAAGGTAGATTTATTGCTGGCGGTGAACGATGCGGCGATGAAAGGCGGTGCAGATTACATTAATTCCATCTTATTTGCAGTAAATGAACAAAAATATTTTGCATCTACCGACGGTTCTTATATCGATCAGGATATCCATCGCATCTGGCCCACTTTTTTTATCACTAAAATAGATAAGGCAACAGGTAAGTTCGAAACGAGAAATGCATTGAGTGCACCTACTGGCAAGGGATACGAATACCTGGATGCAAGGCCACAGGATAAAATACAAACAGCGTCGGGCACGCTTTATAAAGGCAGGTACGATATGCTTGAAGATGCTACTCAGGGAGCCAGGCAGTTGGGTGAAAAAATGAAGGCAAAATCAGTAGAGCCAGGTAAGTATGATCTGGTATTGGATCCTTCACACTTATGGTTAACCATACACGAGTCTTGCGGTCACCCAACCGAGCTTGATCGCGTATTGGGCTATGAAGCCAATTATGCAGGAACCAGTTTCCTGACACTTGACAAATGGGAATCTAAAAAATTTAATTATGGCAGCAAAGAAGTAAATATTACTGCCGATAAAACTGAAGTCGGATCATTAGGAGCTGTTGGTTACGATGATGAAGGCGTAAAGTGCGGAAAATGGGATGTAATTAAAGACGGTATATTGGTAAATTACCAGGCCATCAGAGATCAGGCGCACATATTAGGTTTAAATGCTTCACAAGGCTGTTGTTATGCCGATAACTGGAGCAGTGTGCAGTTTCAGCGTATGGCCAACATTTCACTGCAGCCGGGCAAAGCCAAACTGAGTATAGCCGATCAGATCAAAAATGTTGAAAAAGGCATTTACATTGTGGGTGATGGGTCTTTCTCGATCGATCAGCAACGTTATAACTTTCAGTTCGGCGGTCAGCTTTATTACGAAATTAAAGATGGCAAAATCGCAGGCATGCTTAAAGATGTAGCCTATCAGGCCAATACCCAGGAATTCTGGAATTCGTGCGTGGCTATCTGCGATGAAAGCGATTACCGCTTAGGCGGCTCTTTTTTCGATGGTAAAGGTCAGCCTGGTCAGGTGAGTGCTGTATCCCACGGATCGGCAACCACACGTTTTAATAAAGTTAATGTCATCAACACCGCTAGAAAAATCTGATAGAAATTATGCCAATCTTAACAAAAGCAGAAGCAAAGGCACTTTTAACTAAAGTGCTTTCTTACTCTAAAGCAGAACAATGTGAAGTAAACCTAAATTGCTCAGATAGCGGTAATATAAGGTACGCCCGAAATTCGGTATCAACCAGTGGGGGAATAAGTGCGAACAGCCTGGTAGTCAGTTCTGCCTTCGGAAAAAAACTGGGTACGGCCACTATAAATGAATTTGATGATACCTCATTGGAAAAAGTAGTGCGCAGGGCAGAAGAACTTGCTCAGCTGGCACCCGAAAATCCGGAATTTATGCCTTTTCTCGGTCCGCAGGAGTATGGTGCCGATTCGCCAACGTTTTCTCCGGCTACTGCAGCCGTTACCCCGAAAGACAGAGCCGATGCAGTACAGGCCAGTTTAAAACAGGCTATAGACAGTAAGTTGAATGCTGCAGGGTTTTTATCCAACAGTATAGGCTGTTCAGCAATGATGAACAGTAAAGGTTTGTTTGCCTACAATACTTCAACTGATGTAGCTTTTAATATTACTGTAAGAACTGATGATGGTAAAGGATCTGGTTATGCCACAAGGGGATACAATGATTTTAGTAAACTCAATGCAAAAGCCGATACAGCTATCGCAGCCAAAAAGGCCATGTCGTCGGTAACGGCAAAAGCCATTGAGCCAGGAAAATATACCGTTATTTTAGAACCAACTGCGGTAGCGGTGATGCTGGAAAACCTATTCTTCTCGATGGATGCCAGACAGGCCGATGAAGGACGGAGCTTTATGAGCAAAACCGGAGGTAAGACAAAATTGGGAGAGCAGCTGGTGGATGAAAGGGTAAATATTTATTCAGACCCATGGAATCCTGAACTGCCAACTGCAACTTGGTCTGGAGATGGAAGGCCACAGCAGAAAGTAAACTGGATAGAAAAAGGGGTAGTTAAAAATTTATACAGCTCGAGATACTGGGCGCAAAAAACCGGGATTAAAGCAATTCCCTTCCCAGGTGGCGCCATTATGAAGGGCGGAACAAAAACGCTGGAAGAGCTGATCAAAGGAACAGAAAAAGGTATATTGGTTACACGTTTATGGTACATCCGCACGGTAGATCCACAAACGCTTTTGCTGACAGGGTTGACCAGGGATGGTACTTTTTACATTGAAAACGGGGAAATTAAGTTTCCAGTCAAAAATTTCCGTTTCAATGAAAGTCCAATTATTATGTTGAATAATCTGGATGAAATCGGAATAGCCGAAAGAACAGTTAGTGCCGAATCGGAAGCCAACTATCTTTTACCTCCGTTAAGAATAAGAGATTTTACTTTCACCTCTTTATCTGACGCGGTATAGCAAATCAAGAATTAACAATATGATAAAGCCTGAGCATCATCGATGTTCAGGCTTTTGTTAGTTAAAAGCGAAGGTTATAGGCCGTTTGCCCTTGCTGTAATTTCAGCAATATCCAATACCTTAACTTCCTGTTCCTTATCTTTTAGTTTAATACCGTCGCTTAGCATGGTCATACAGAATGGGCAACCTGCTGCAATAACCTGCGGATTGGTTTGTAAAGCCTCATCAATGCGTTCTACATTGATATCTTTATTTCCCTTTTCTGGTTCTTTAAACATCTGTGCGCCTCCAGCACCACAGCATAAGCCGTTGCTTTTGCAACGTTTCATTTCTACCAGCTGTGCATCAAGTACCTCCAGGGCTTTTCTAGGCGCTTCGTAAATTCCATTTCCACGGCCCAAATAACATGGATCGTGATAGGTGATTTTTTTACCTTTGAAACTTTCGCCACCTTCAGCTTTTAATTTGCCCTCGTTAATCAGATCCTGTATCAATTGCGTATGGTGAATCACTTCGTAAGTGCCGCCTAAACCCGGATATTCATTTTTAATGGTATTGAAGCAATGTGGACAGCCTGTTACAATTTTTTTGATGTTGTAAGCATTCAATACCTCAATATTGGTCATGGCCTGCATCTGGAAAAGAAACTCGTTACCAGCTCTTTTAGCAGGATCTCCGGTGCAGCTCTCTTCTGTTCCTAAAACAGCATATTTTATACCTACATGATGTAAGATCTTGCAAATGTCGCGGGTAATTTTCTGCGCTCTTTCATCGTAACTTCCAGCACAGCCAACCCAAAATAATATTTCCGGTTCTTCACCTGCGGCCATCAACTCGGCCATTGTAGGGACTTTAAATTCCATTTGTCTAGTATCTAGTATCAAGTATCAAGACCTGATGTAATTATAGTTTTAATTCAATGTCAACTGAAATTTTCAATTGCTAGCTTTCTTGCGCCCAGTTAAAACGATCGGCCGGAGAGTATTTCCAGGGTGCCTGGTTATTCTCAATATTTCCCATCATCGCGTTAATGCTGCTTGGTGCCTGCGACTCTTCCATCACGGCAAAACGGCGAAGCTCCATAATAATCTGTAATGGATCGATGTTTACTGGACAGGCCTCTACACAGGCGTTACAACTGGTGCAGGCCCAAATTTCTTCTCTGCTGATGTAGTCATCCAATAAAGATTTTCCATCCTGATGATCAGCGCCATGTTTATCAATATTTTGGCCCACTTCGGTAATGCGGTCGCGGGTATCCATCATAATTTTCCGCGGCGATAAAAGTTTACCAGTAATATTTGCCGGACATACCGAAGTACACCTTCCGCACTCGGTACAGGTATAAGCATTCATGAGGTTTACCCAACTTAAGTCGGTTACGTCTTTGGCGCCAAATTTACCGGGTTCGGTTTCCGCCGGAACAAAAGAAGGATCGAGCATGGCTTTCACTTCATTAGTAACTGAGGCCATATTTGTAAACTCACCTTTAGGTTCCAAATTAGAAAAGTAGGTGTTTGGAAAGGCGAAAAGAATATGAAAATGTTTCGAATAAGGCAGGTAATTTAAGAAAGCCAGTATGCCTATAATGTGAAACCACCAGCAGCTGCGTTCTAAGATAACCAGGGCACTTTCTGATGAAGGCAGGATATTAATTAAATATTGACTCACTGGAAATGCACCGGCATTAACATAATGGCTGACGCCCAAAAGCTGTAATTTTGCATCGGCTGCGTTCATTAATAAGAAAGCGCTCATTAATAAAATCTCGGTGATGAGGATGTAATTGGCATCAGATTTTGGCCAGCTTTTCATCTCAACACCACTAAAGCGTTTAAGTTTTAGGATATTTCTGCGCACAAGAAAAATAGCGCACGAAACCCAAACGGTAAAAGCCAGAATTTCGAAAGAGCCGATCAGGAAATTATATAAACCACCCAGGCCATTAAAAATACGGTGCGTACCGAATAGACCATCAATCATGATCTCCAATACTTCAACGTTAATGATTACGAAACCGATGTAAACAAAAAAGTGGAGAAAGGCAGGGATAGGGCGGACAACCATTTTAGACTGACCAAATGCCACGCGAAGCATGGTCATTAATCTTTTTTGTGGCTGATCTTGTCGATCTACCGGTTTTCCTAAACGGATATTGCGAATTATTTTACGCAGGTTAACTGTAAACAGCGCAATTGCTGCAAGTGTAAGTACTAGAAAAAGGATCTGTGCTACCATGCAATATTAGATTGATATGCTAAATTAGGATATTAATCTAAATAAATTGCTATGCATGCATAAAAAAAATAATAAAATTGTTTGTTTGTACTCATTCTAAGCAATGATTAAGACCTATTTTAAGAAAAGTGAAAAATTAATTAATTGATAATCAGCGCAGCAATGAAATAATTGAAAAAAAGTTTTGCTTTTGAAAAAAGAACGCTACATTTGCAATCCCAAACGGATGGTGCCATAGCTCAGTCGGTAGAGCAAAGGACTGAAAATCCTTGTGTCCCTGGTTCGAATCCAGGTGGCACCACTTCCAAAAGCCTTTCAGAAATGAGAGGCTTTTTTAGTTTTATGTCATTTCAAAAAGGAATGCCTAAACCGAAATAAAATTTTTTTTTCGTCCATCTTCCTGCTTATCAAAAAGATGGCCTTGGTAAAGCTACATTTGAAGGAAAAAACTGAATAAAATCTAAAATCCTTTTTTGGATTTGAAAAAAAGAATGCTACATTTGCAATCCCCAAAGGGGGTGCCATAGCTCAGTCGGTAGAGCAAAGGACTGAAAATCCTTGTGTCCCTGGTTCGAATCCAGGTGGCACCACTTAAAAATAAAAGCCTTACAGAAATGTAAGGCTTTTTTTTGTTTTGATTAGCGCTTATTATGTTTCTACGTGATATTCATTTCGTTTCTCGGCTAGTTCTTTAACCTTATCAAGCGCTTTTGGCCAGGTTTTTTCGAAATAATCTTTCCATTCATTGTTAATGTCCATATCGATGAGGAGGTCTGTCTTGCCATCTTTTTCATTGAGGGTATAATTCTCAAGTGTCTCGCCCCAATCCCCGCTGAGATCTTCCTTGCCGTCTTTTATTTCGCCGAGGTGTTTGATAGACATGTACCGGTTAGGGATATTGTCTTGAATTACAGCTACCATTCCATCTCCGTTATCACCCAGAAACAAGGCCTTGCTTCCTTTTTTCCAATCGGTTTCTACACGCGATCCTTCTGCAAAAACAGCTGTCCACTTGGGGTAGGTTTCTACGCCAAACAGTGCATCCCAAACTTTTTCTGCTGTGGCGTTAATTGTGGTTTTAAATTCGATCTTTTCCATGGTTCTTGGTTTTTAAATCAGATATTTTAGTATAACAAATCTGCATAAGATTTGATTGACTTAAGCGGTGCAAAGGCGACAATTTATGGGGGCATAAAGACTTTATTCTCAGCGCTGTTTTGGAAGATCTTTTTTTGAATTTAATAAATATCTCAGCGAAAAGTAATTTAATCGGTAGATTTACGTAATTCATTGATACATATGCACAGGAGCACAATATTTTGAATTAAATTTAGTTTGTTGGTTGACAAAAGTTTCTTCCTGAACAAATAACCTTTGCCCAGTACGTATATAAAAGATAATGTTACGATAATTTCCATGAGAAATAAGAGATTCCTTTACCTGGTTGCGCTAGGTTTTTTAAGCTTTGGGACCATTGCCGGCTGCAAAAAGAGCAGTCCTGTGCCCAATGAGCCTGTAACCCCACCAGTTGTTACTACACCTACCGGAACTCGGGATGAATTGACTAAAGATTCTATCTTTTTATACGGTAAAGAACTTTATTATTGGAATACTTCGCTACCAACTTATGAAGTGTTTAATCCGCGTGGATTTAGTTCGAATGAAGCTGAATTATACGCTATGACACAATATTCTTTAGATCCGGCAACAGGAAAGCCGTATGAATATGTAGGCACACCAGGCGAACCCAAATATTCTTTTTTCGACTATACTGCAGCTACATCAGGTAAAACAGGGGCGCTTAAAGCAGATGTAAATGGCTCAGCCAATGATTACGGTTTTTCTGTTCAGTATAACAACGACACAGACCTTAGGGTAAAATACGTTTATCCAAACTCACCTGCAGCGCAACAGGGCTTAACACGTGGCTGTAGAATAACCGGCGTAAATGGACGGACAGATCTTAGCTGGCCAAATGCAGTTAATTTCTTAAACAGTGCTATTTTCGGTACAAACGCAACGGTGACGCTGGCTTTCAATGATATTGGAGGCAACCCTAAAACAGCTGTTGTATCTAGCAGCTTATATACCGTTAATCCGATATTATTTACCAATGTTTATACAGTTGGAACAAAGAAAGTAGGTTACATTGTATTCAATAGTTTCACCAATAATGCCTCTGCAGCTATAAATACAGTTTTTTCTAATTTTGCTACCCAGGGGGTAAGTGAATTGATTATTGATTTACGCTATAATGGTGGTGGTTATGTTTCAACAGCTACCCAGATAATCAATTTGGCAGCACCTGCAGGAGAAACAGGTAATACGATGTTTACTTCTTATTACAATAACTATTTACAGTCGATCACTAGTACTCAGCGCAAAGCCTCCGTTTTGGCACACCAACCATTGTTAGATGATGACGGTAAATTACAGACTTTTACTACAGGTGTAAACGGAAAGTATGCTACTTATGCCGATTTAAATTATTCACCAACAGCTGCCGATAATATAGAGAAATTTGCAAAATCTGGCAGTTTAACATTAAACAGGGTTTATTTTATTGTAACTGGATCAACAGCCTCGGCAAGCGAGTTAACCATTAACAGTTTAAAGCCTGTAATGGATGTAAAACTGATTGGTAGAACTACTTATGGTAAACCTGTAGGTTTCTTCCCGATTAGAATAGATAAAGTGGATATGTATATTCCAGAATTTGAAACCAAAAATAAACTTGGTGTTGGTGGCTATTATTCAGGTTTAACGGTTGATAAGGAATCAACCGAAGATTTAACCAAAGCTTGGGGTGATGAAACAGAGACTTTATTGGCCTACGCATTGCTGTATGCCAAGAATGGGAATTTTGTAACTACAGCTGCAAAAACAGCTAGCTTAAGTACAACAACAACAGTAATGCCATCAAAACTATCGGTAGCAGAACTAAGAGCATTAGATGAAAAGTTAGATCCAAAAGGATTTAAGGGGATGGTAATGACGCCTGATAAAAAATTTTAATAAAAGCCTTTCAATAAAATGCCCGCTTAACATATTTAGTTAAGCGGGCATTTTTATTTGTGAAGGTATTTACAATAATATTTTACTGCTGATATCTTTATTGATGGTAATGTAACCTGGATATTTAACAGGCGTATTGCCCAGCATAAAGGTTGGTTTTATTTTAATGGTTAATAAACCTAATTTTTCATCTTTTGAAGCTGATCCTTTCTGAGCAGCCTTGATAATATCGTTAAAAACATTGCCATTAGATACTAACCCGTAAATGTTGCTTACCAGTTGTACAGGAACAGTAACTGTTTGCCCTTGTGCAATGCTTACATTTTGATTAACAATGCCTTCTGCCAAATCGGTGTTATTAACCAATATCTTATATTCGAACTGGTTTATGGCCGCTAAATTGCTTGATGGGTTGGTTATTTCTAAATTCAGATTGGCTTTTAAAGGAATGTCTTTTCTTAACAAACCCAATGCAACCCCAGGCAAACTGGTTAAGCTAAAACTTTGCTGGTCCATTAACTTTTTAACATCTGTACCTGCGATCGATACCTGTTGTATACCTGTAATTTTATAGGTGCAGTCTTCCAGGGCTTTTATCTGCTGTGCCTGCCTGTTTATTCCACAGCCAAAAAGGCCAACAGTTAAAAGGCATACTAATAATCTTTGTTTCATTTTACGTGTGTTAGGTGATAGCATAAGTATCCAAAAATTTGGATATTTATGTACTGCAAACATAACGCCAAAATAATAAATCTATTTTAGATAGGTTAATTGCTTAATCGGTTAATTGTTTAAATCGGTTAACTAGAGATCAAATCAGAACATTTTAACAATCTATCAATTTAAACAATTAACCTAAACCATTAACTTTACAAAAAACAAAAAACATGGCAATTACCATTCGCAAGATAACTGCACAAGATAATGCTGCAACTGCTGAAATGATCAGGACAATTTTAAGGGAATTTAAAATAGACAAGCCGGGTACTGTTTATACGGATCCTACAACAGATGAGTTATATACACTTTTCGAACACCCTCAATCAGCTTACTGGTTGGCCGAAGAGGATGGAGTTATTGTTGGAGGCTGTGGTATTTACCCGACCGAAGGTTTACCGGATGGCTGCGTTGAGCTGGTTAAATTGTACACCTCGACATCTTCGCGCGGAAAAGGCATTGGCAAAATGCTCATGGAGAAAAGTATAGAATCGGCGCAGCACTTTGGTTATAATGAGATTTATCTGGAATCGTTTCCCGATCTTAAAAGGGCAATTGAGATGTATGAAAAGGCAGGGTTTAAAAAACTCGCTGCTCCATTGGGTAATTCTGGCCATTTTGCCTGTAATGTTTGGATGCTGCTGGTTTTATAACTTCGTTAATCGTTGAAACTGATAAATTGGTTAACTGATTTGAACAATTGCTCAATTAGACAGTTAACCGATTTATACAATTAACCTTTATTCTTAATTTTTGCCGACTCTGCTTTCCTCATCGCTTGTTCCGGTTTGTCTGCTGCGGGCAATTTTGATTTTCATGTTCCCGAATTTATAGGTAAAACTTAAATTTATTCTACGACTTTCCCATTCGTTCTGCCAATAGGTTTTAATATTATTGTACTCCAGATTGGCTCTGAACTTACTGGTATTGAAGATATCGTTTACTTTTACGGCCAGTGTTGCATTTTTGTTCCAGAATGACTTTTTAGCGCCAACATTGAGCTGATAATTTCCTAAACTGCGGAATAAACCAGAAATAGAAGGAGAATCGTAATAACCATACAAGCTTAAACTGTAGTTTTTAGGTAAAGTGATGGTATTATCCGACATAACAGACCAGTTCCATGAGAAGGCATTATAGCCGTTTCCCTGTACTGCCGATGTGGTGCGGTTATAACCAACAGAAACTTCGGTACTGTTGTTCCACCATTTGGTTACATCAAAAGGACTTCCCGTAGCCATATAAAAATTTGTTGTACGGTTCAGGTTTTCTGGCCTGGAGATACTTTCTTTTGTATTATTGTTCTGATAAATCACTTCCCACATCGCGCCATTGCTTACTGAATAACTCAACGTTAGTACCCTGAAATTTTTAATCGAGTAATTAAATTCAAGACTATTGGCGTAAGATGGCTGTAATAATGGGTTTCCCTGTATGGCAGTATAAGGGTCGGTATAAAAGGTAAAGGGATTTAAACTGCTGTATGATGGCCTGTTGATGCTTTTTCGGTAGGCAGCCGTTACAAGGTTGTTCGAATCGAGTTTTAAGGAAATAAATAGCGTTGGGAAAAGTTTCCAGTATTTCCTGTCAATCAGCGTATTGGTGCCTGATGAACTGCCATTGCCCAAAGTCTGCTCGGCACGTAGGCCTGCTTTGATCTGTAAGTTTTTGAAGCTCTGATCTAAAGAAAGATAACCTGCATTGATGTTTTCATTGTATAAAAAGGCATTGGTTCGGCGTGGATCGTTAATCCAACCAGCGGTTTTTAGCGAATCGAAACGGACATCGCTCTGCGATTTTACCCAACTGCTTTTCCAGCCAGTTTCCATTTTTAATGTTTTTGAAAAATTTAAGCTATAATCGGCCTTGATGGAATAGATAGAAACATTGCCCATACCTTTGTTTCGTAAATCGATCGGATTGCCGATCAGCTGATCATTGGCATCGAGGTAATTATTGGTAAAGGTTTCGTTTTTGCTGTTGTCGTATTGAACATAATCGGCATCAAAACCCAGTTCACCGCCCAATGTATCTGTTTTGAAACGGTAGTTTAAGTTAATTGCATGGTTTTTTTCGGTGTTACTTTGCGGATTAAACATGGATGTTCCGCCCATTTTTATACCCGCTGCATTATAATTTACCGAATTGCTGTTTACCTTGGTTTCTGCAGGTGAAGTAAAGCCTTTTACCATTAAGCCTAAAGTATGGTTATCGTTAATGAAATAATCGGCACCGGTAGAGTAATTTAGGCTGTTGGTTATCGGGTGCCAGAAATTAAGCTGGTTATATTGTTCGTCGCCAATGGCTCTGTTTAAAGTTAACCTGTTGTATGAATTATAGTGCCCGGCGTTTAAGCGGACATAGGTGCTCACTTTACCGATATTGTAATTCAGGTTGGTGCCAGCATAAACTTTTTCATAACGGCCGTAACCACCACCCATATTCAGGTTCCCATTAAAGCCCTGCATTTTATTTCTTTTGAGTTTAATGTTGATGATCCCTGCTGTGCCGGCAGCATCGAAAGAGGATGGAGGATTAGAAATCAGTTCGATTTTGCTTAATACAGAACCAGGTAACGATTTTAGATAAGTGGTTAATTCCACACCCGTCATATAGCTCATCTTACCGTCAATCATCACGTTGATTCCTTTTTTGCCTTTCAGCACAATGTTATCGTCCTTATCCAGTTTTACTCCCGGCGACCTGCTGATTACTTCCAATGCATTATCACCTGCGGTATTCATCTGTTCTACGTTTACAATCACCCGGTCTGCTTTTTGATCAATTACAGGCATTTTCGATACGATGTTTACATCTTTCAGGTTTTGAGCATGGTCTGTCAGCATAATTGATGGAACTTTAACCGCCATATCTTTCACTTCAAATGGTGCAGATTGGTTTTTACCGTAACCCATCATTAAGGCTTTAATAAAGTACCTGCCAGATTTAACATTGCTGAATTCGTATAAACCTTGTTGGTTGGTGACTTGTAAGGCAACCGAGGCCGAATCGGGTAAGTGGATTAATGCTACTGAAGCGTAATCGAGTGCTTTATTACTTTTATCGGTAACGGTTCCCGATACCTTAATGTTTTGAGCAAAAGTGGTTTGAAGGCTAAAAATAATCAGCGCAAAAAGAGCAGATTTAAATAAGAGGTTCATATCGTGTTTGTTTTATATTGACGATTCAAAGATGAAGAGGTTGCATCAGCCTAAAAATTAAATAATCCCAACCCTTTAAAATATTATCCCAATGCTTTTTTGGCAACAAAAGGTGTTGATCCTTAAATTGTAGAGGTTGGGATAATTATATGCAGGTTTGGAATAAGAAAATAGGCAGTTAAAAAAGCTTTGCATAGTTTTAGGCCATGAAAACAATAGAAACCGTTTCTATCCATATTCTTTGCTGGATACTCGTATTAGGCTATTTTTATGGTGGCTATTTAATTGATGGTACAACTTTTAGCAAGGCCGCTTTGAATATCTCTATGAATTTTATACAAGTGATAGAGTTTTACATCTGTTACTTATGGGTATATCCAAGGTTTTTGAAAAAGAATAAAGTACTTCAGTTAATTGGTGGCATTTTGTTTACCATAGGGGTATTTATTGCACTTAGGTATTTAATAGAAGAAGTGCTTTATTTAAAATGGCTTGGTTTTCATAACTATGATGATGGTACAACAGCCTGGGCCTACATCACAGATAATATTTATTGGAGTATTGGTTTTATTGTTACACCTGCTGCGGTTTATGGTATCGAGCATAGCTTCAAATCGGAACAGGTTAACAGGAAACTTAAGGAAGAAGTGGTGAAGGCTGAACTTTCATTTTTGAAATCGCAGATCAATCCACACTTTCTGTACAATACCTTAAATTATGTCTATTCTTTGGCCATTCCTGTTTCCGATCAACTGGCCAATGCTGTTTTGCGGTTATCAGATTTAATGCGCTATACTTTAAATGATAGTCCTGATGGAAAAGTAAGTTTAGATAAGGAAGTAGAATACCTGGAGAGTTATGTAGCGTTATTTAAGATGCGTTTTGAACCCAAATTTTATGTCGACTTTACAACCGAGGGTATTGCCAATCAAAAAATAGCTTCGCTGATCCTGATCCCTTTTGTTGAAAATGCCCTTAAACATGGCGTGGTAAATGATGAAGCACAGCCTGTGCGCATTAAACTTAAGGTGCAGAACAAACGCTTAAGTTTCGAGGTGAGCAATAAGATCAGCCATGCACAGAAAGATCATTCAAGTGGTGTAGGCATGGTAAATATCCACCGTAGGTTGGATCTGATTTATCCCGAAAAGCATGAATTGTTGATTTCAAATAATGGCAATACCTATAAAAGTACTTTGATCTTAAATCTGTAAAGGATAATTTGTATCATTGAAAACTATTCTAATGTTAATTCACGCTAATCGCAAACCCCTAACCGCTAAACCTCAACTATGATCCGTTGCCTTGCCGTTGATGATGAATCTTACGCCTCAGATATTATTGCTGTCTTTATCAATAAGACTCCTTTTTTAGAACTGGTTGGTACCACTACAAATGCTTTTGAAGCACTTAACCTGGTTCAGGAAGGTAAGGTTGATCTTGTTTTTTTAGATATACAGATGCCAGAGTTAACTGGGATCCAGTTTTTGAAAATCTGCGGGGGTAAATGCAAGGTAATCCTTACCACAGCCTATCCAGAATATGCTTTAGAAGGCTTTGATCTTGATGTGGTAGATTATTTGCTTAAACCGATCTCATACGAGCGTTTTTATAAAGCAGCTACTAAAGCGCAACAGATTTTAATGCCTGTGGCACCCGTTCAGCAAGAAATTGTTGTGCAGCAGGTAACGCAGGGGAACGATTTTATTTTCATTAAAGGCGATACCAAGAACAAGTTTATTAAGGTAAATTATGAAGATATCCTATACATTGAAGGGTTGAAAAACTATGTTTCGGTTTATACCGCCACCCAAAGGATTGTGACTTACCAGGCACTGCGTGAGCTGGAAATCGAACTGCCCCAGCCGCCTTTTTACCGCATCCATAAATCGTATATTATCTCTATCGAAAAAATTAAGATGATTGATGGAAATACCGCTTATATTAACGATCAGGCGATTCCCATCGGCGAAACCTATAAGGAAGAGTTTTTTAAAGTGGTTAGGGAAGGGAAGAAGAATGGTTAACTGTGTATAAATTGGTTAACTGTTGAGGGTTTGATTGATAACATGTTACTTGTTGGGATTGATCCAGTCAACTTCTATCTTAATGGGCTTAATCCCTTAATGGTAAAAAGCTTTAGGACTTTATTTTTCTTTGATCATTAAGAAGTTGAGGACATTAAGGCTGAGTTGGTTATTGTAAGGGTTTGATTGTTAAATTGTTTACTTGTTGGGATTTATTTCCAATTAACTTCTATCTTAATGTTAAAAAAGGTAAAGACTAAAGCTCAAAGTAAATCTGTGCAAATTCGTGTTTTCGTATCAAAAGACTAGCCACATAGATTCTGAAATAAATCCGATAGCTATCGGATCAGAATGACGCACCTCTTTTGATCATTTTCTATCTTCATATTCTTAATCCCTTAATGTTGTGAATCTTAAAGCTTTGACTGGTTAATTGTTGAGGGTTTAATTTGGGAAGTCATCTTCGGTTAACCGGCTAACTAGTTTTAACAATTCAACAATCAATTAACCAATTTAAACAGTTAACCGATTAACCAACCTAACAGTGTTCATAAATTCTCCCCATTATTTCTTCCGATTTTTTTAAGTTTGCTGTATAAAGATTAAATCAAACATAACCATGCAAGAAACGAATTCGCTAAACCAGGTTGCAGAATTTCATACTACCTTTAAACATCCAATTTTAGAAAGTCCTGTTATTCCTTCAAAACAGAGAGCCAATTTGCGTATTTCGCTTTTAGCCGAAGAGTTGAAAGAACTGCAGGAAGCAGTAGAAAATGATGATCTGGTAGAAGTGGCCGATGCCCTTTGCGATTTGCAGTATGTTTTGGCCGGTGCAATCCATGAGTTTGGTTTGGGTGGAAAATTTAAGACTTTATTTGATGAAGTTCACCGCTCTAATATGAGCAAAGCCTGCAAAACCGTAGAAGAAGCTGAACAAACCATTCAGTTTTACTTAAATAAAGACCAGACCGAATCTTATTACAAGGAAATAGACGGACTGTTTCTGGTATTCAGGAAATCTGACGACAAGACTTTAAAATCAATCAACTATTCGCCAGCTGATTTAAAATCACACTTGGTTTAACCCATAAATAAGCTCGAATTGAAAAGGCTAAAACAAATTGTAAACGAGCTAAAATTAACACAGGAGGCGCCTGACGCAGCTTTAATGCGTGAGTTTATTTTCTACTCACCCAAAATGCCGTTACGCCTGCATCAGGAGCAGCTTATTGCTACCTCGAAACAGTTTAGCCTCAAGGTTTTTGATGCCTATTTTACCAATGCCGATATAAGCATTAACTGCTTTAGCTGGGGAAATGGAAAACGTAAAGTGTTACTTACGCATGGCTGGGCTTCGAAAGCTTTAGATTTTTATGAGCTGATTATTGAACTCCTGAAAATAGATGACCTGGAAATCATTGCTTTTGATGCACCTGGCAACGGAAGCTCAATCTCTGAATTTTCCAACCTGATGTTATATGCCGGTTCAGTAAAATCTATTGCCTTAAACTATGCACAGCCAGATGTCCTCATTGGGCATTCACTTGGCGGCATGGCTAATGTAATTGCTTTGCAGGAGCTGGGTGTTACGCCCAAGCTGCTCATTAGCATCGCACCATTAATCAGACTGAAAGAAAACTTCGAACAAAGTTTAGATTCGGTGAACATTGGCATAAAGGATCAGGATATCTTTTTTAGCAACTTTGCCAAAGAATTTCCCGTTCCAGTAAGCCACTTTAACCTGACAGAACTGTATCAACTAAGTCCGGATTTAAAGCATTTCCTGGCATTCGATCCAGCTGATCATATTTCGCCATACCCATTCCTTAAAGAATTTCTGGATAAATATCCGGCGATAAGTCCAAAATCTTTTGAAGATGTGGGACATTACAAAATTCTTAAATCTGTTGAGGTAATTGAAGTTATTTTGCAGAGAATTTCTGCGCTTCCAACGACATAAATCGCCATTTCGAACTGAAGCGTAGGATAGTGGGAAAGGAGTGAAGCAATCCTTTAAGCTAAACAAACCAAGTGGAATCTGTGCTTATCTTCTTCGATCTGCGAGAAAACTATAACATCATTATTGCCCGCAGATTTTACTGATCAAGCAGTACTATATGCTCACCCTCCCTCCGCGAAAAATAGTCATTGTGAACAGAAGCGTATGATTAGTGGGAGAGGGTGAAGCAATCTCTAAACTAAAGATATATCGATAAAGGGCATAACTGTAGATGTGTGTCAGATAGTAATATCTGACACCACGAGAAGAAAAAAGGCCTAATCTATGTTTATCCTGTCCATCTGGAGTTAAAATCCTCACGATTAATCCCCTTCCATAACAGTGCATAACAGTTAAAATTACTGTATATTCTATTTTAGAGCAACCAAATATATTAATAGAGCATGCAAGCAATTTTAGGTGTAATTTTTCATTTCTTCGGTGGTTTCGCCTCCGGAAGTTTTTATATTCCGTACAAAAAAGTTAAAGGCTGGGCCTGGGAAAGTTACTGGATCGTTGGAGGAATCTTCTCCTGGTTAATCGTTCCGCCTCTTGCTGCTTTTTTAACCATCCCTAATTTTACGGCAATTATAACCAGTACCAACGGTAGCATTTTATGGTTAACCTATTTTTTTGGTGTGCTTTGGGGTATTGGAGGTTTAACCTATGGCTTAGGCGTTCGTTATCTGGGTGTATCATTGGGAAGTAGTATCATTTTAGGACTTTGTATGGTTTTGGGTTCAATCCTGCCATCCATTTACTTCGATTTTTTCCCTCAGGCAGGTAAAGATACTTTTACCATGTTTTTACACACCGATTGGGGCCGGATGGTACTGCTGGGGCTATTAGTCTGTGTTATAGGTATTGTAATCTGCGGTAAAGCAGGTATGATGAAAGAAAAGGAAATGAAATCTGGTATTACCGATCCGCATGGCATGGAGGTGAAAACAGAATATAAATTCGGCCTTGGTTTATTTGTGGGGATTGTTTCAGGGGTTTTAAGCGCCTGTTTCAATTTCGGTATCGAAGCTGGAAAACCAATGGCTGATGCTGCGAATGCCATCTGGAAGGCAGCAAATCCTGCTGAAACAGGTAATTTCTTATTCCAGAACAACGTTACTTATGTTATTGTGCTTTGGGGAGGCCTAACCACTAATTTTATCTGGTGTATGGTATTAAATGCAAGGAATAAAACATTTGGCGATTATACCAATGCAAAAACGCCACTGTTAAAAAACTATATTTTTTCTGCCCTGGCGGGTACTACATGGTTCTTACAATTCTTTTTCTATGGCATGGGCGAAAGCAAAATGGGCAACGGCGCCAGTTCGTGGATTCTGCACATGGCCTTTATCATTCTCATCGCCAACGTATGGGGGCTGGTATTAAAAGAGTGGAAAGGTGTGTCGAGAAAAACGTTGATTACTGTTTTGGCGGGTATTTTAACCATCATCATTTCGGTACTCATTGTTGGTTACGGTAATTCAATAAAAGGTTAATAAATAAAAATTTAAATAGAATATAAGAATGTCAATCGATACGAAAAGTTATAAGCACGTAAGCTATTTGTGGGATGAAGAGGAAGCCGCAAAACTTGCTGGTGATGAAGTTGCCCTCTTAATTTATCGCTCAAATTTATTGGGTGCAGATTTACGCTTAACCAATTATGGAGGTGGAAATACCTCGTGTAAAGTATTGGAAAAAGATCCGCTTACCGGCCTCGAAACCGAAGTAATGTGGGTAAAAGGTTCAGGTGGCGATTTAGGTACCTTAAAGAAAAGCGGTTTGGCTGCATTGTACGTAGATCGTTTACGTAGTCTGAAAAATATTTACCGTGGTGTAGAACATGAAGATGAAATGGTTGAACTTTTTAACCACTGTATTTTCGATTTAAGCTCTAAAGCGCCATCAATCGATACCCCTTTGCATGGTTTTCTGCCGTTTGCACATATCGATCACTTGCACCCGGATGCGGCCATTGCCATCGCAGCGGCTAAAGACGGTAAAAAGATTACCGAAGAATTATTTGGTGGAACGATAGGCTGGGTTGAATGGAAAAAACCTGGTTTCGAACTGGGCTTGCAATTAAAGCAATGTTTAGATGAAAATCCAGGCATCCGTGGCATTATGTTGGGCTCACATGGTTTGTTTACCTGGGGTGATACGGCTTACGAAAGTTACCTGAATACCTTAGAAGTTATCGAAATCTGTTCTGATTACCTTAACCAGAACTATGGTAAAAAAGGGCCTGTTTTTGGTGGACAAAAGATTGAAAGTGCAGCAGCAGATCAGCGTAAACAACAAGCGGCTGCTTTAGCGCCTGTTTTGCGTGGCTTATGCTCTTCTAAACAGCACATGATCGGTCATTTTACCGATGACAGTCGTGTTTTGGAATTCATCAATTCTAACGATCTTGATCGCCTTGCTCCAATGGGCACAAGCTGTCCCGATCACTTTTTACGCACCAAAATCAGTCCACTGGTTTTAACTTTAGCAAGCGATGCCGATTTATCGGATGTTAAAGCACTAAAAGAAACATTGGAGCCTGCTTTCGAAGCATATAGGGCAATGTACACGGCTTATTACGAAGCCTGTAAACATCCAAACAGTCCTGCCATTCGCGATACCAATCCGGTTGTTATTTTATATCCTGGAATCGGAATGTTTACCTTCTCTAAAGATAAACAAACAGCAAGGGTTGCTGCAGAATTCTATATCAATGCCATTAACGTAATGAAAGGCGCTGAGGCCGTTTCAGCATATACTTCTTTATCGCACCAGGAAGCTTTTAATATCGAATATTGGTTGTTGGAAGAAGCGAAGTTGCAGCGTATGCCTAAGCCAAAACCTTTAACAGGTAAAATTGCTTTGATTACCGGTAGTGCAGGTGGTATAGGTAAGGCGATTGCTAAAAAGTTTGTTGCAGAAGGTGGTGTGGTGATTTTAAATGATATGAATGCCGAGCGTTTGGAAGAAGCAGGTAAGGAATTTGCGAGCCTGTATGGTAAAGATTCTTACAGTACCGCAATTTTAAATGTTACCAGCGAAGCAGATATTAAACAGGCTTTCGATTCGGCTGCTTTGGCTTTTGGCGGAGTAGATATTATTGTAAACAATGCAGGGTTATCGATTTCTAAAACCATTGCAGATCATACCGAGAAGGATTGGGACTTATTATATGATGTTTTGGTAAAAGGTCAGTTTTTTATCACTCAGGCTGCAACAAATACGATGCAAAAGCAGAATATTGGTGGCGATATCATTAATATTGTAAGTAAGAACGCCCTGGTAAGCGGACCAAATAATGCTGGTTATGGCAGTGCAAAAGCTGCCCAGTTACATTTGAGCAGGTTAAACGCTGCTGAATTAGGTGCTGATAATATCCGTGTAAATGTGGTTAACCCTGATGCTGTAATCAGCGATAGTAATATCTGGGCTGGCGGTTGGGCAGAAGGCCGCGCAAAAGCTTACGGAATTACCGTTGCAGAACTACCGGCTTATTACGCGAAACGTACTTTGTTAAATCAGATTATATTACCAGATGATATTGCCAATGCTTGTTTCGCCTTTGTAGGTGGCTTGCTTCACAAATCAACCGGAAATGTTTTAAATGTTGATGGCGGAGTAGCCATGGCATTTGTGAGGTAATAAAATATAACTACAGATAAAAAGGATGAACACAGATGAAATTTGAAACTATGTTCGTTAGTGCTATTGGTTGGTGTCTGCACCAACCGAAACAAATGCAGAGCATATATAAGGATACAAATCTGTGTTTATCTGTGAGCATCTGTGGTTAAATGGAATTTGACCTTATAGAATAGTTTTAAATTCAGTTTTAGTAAGTTGTTTAATCGGTCTGTGCTTGGCGCAGACCGAAATGACTTCAATTTTTTTATAATCGCCCCGTTTAAAACGAGGATGAGCGAGAAACGGCGATTGTATCGCCGCAACAATTAACCTAATAACCACATATTCTCATGAATATCGAGCAGAACCAAATAGAAAAACATAACGACTCCCTTTTAACCTCGCATCAGCGCAAACTTTCTTTTTTAAAAGAAGATTGGGCGCACGTTGATGTAGAAAGCGTAATCCAGAAACTGGTTGATTTTCAGATTGCCATTCCAAGTTGGGCTTTAGGTACAGGTGGAACACGTTTTGGCCGCTTTGCCATTACTGGTGGTGAACCACGTACTATTGAAGAAAAAATTGAAGATGTTGGTCTGCTTCATGCCCTTAATGGCGCAAGTGGGGCAATTTCGCTTCACATCCCTTGGGATATCCCTCAAAATGCTGAAGCGTTAAAAACTTTGGCATCTGGTTATGGTTTAAAATTTGATGCCATGAACTCGAATACCTTTCAAGATCAGAAAGGTTCTGCACATAGCTATAAATTTGGTTCGTTACAGAATGTAAATAAAGACATCCGCAAACAAGCGATCGAGCATAATATTGAGGTAATTAAACACGGTATCGCACTGGGATCTGATGCATTAACCGTTTGGCTTGCCGATGGTTCTTGTTTCCCTGGTCAGCTTAATTTCCGTAAAGCCTTTGAAAATACTTTAGAAAGTCTGCAAGAAATCTATTCAGCACTGCCAGAAGATTGGAAAATGTTTGTTGAATATAAAGCCTTCGAGCCTAACTTTTATTCAACTACGGTTGGCGATTGGGGACAATCACTGTTATATGCAAGTAAATTGGGTAAACAAGCCTATACTTTGGTTGATTTAGGCCACCATTTGCCTAATGCAAACATTGAGCAGATTGTTGCGCTATTGTTAATGGAAGGAAAATTGGGTGGTTTCCACTTCAACGATTCTAAATACGGCGATGATGATTTAACTGCAGGAAGCATTAAACCTTACCAATTGTTCCTGATTTTTAACGAACTGGTAGAAGGCATGGATGCAAAAGGCATGGACCATGCAAAAGATTTAGGATGGATGATTGATGCTTCTCACAATGTGAAAGACCCTCTGGAAGATTTATTACAATCAGTGGAAGCGATTATGATTGCTTATGCACAAGCCTTATTGGTTGATAGAAAAGCACTAAACGAAGCGCAGAACAACAACGACGTAGCAAAAGCACAGGAAATTTTGCAGAATACTTTCCGTAGCGATTTAAGGGCTTTAGTTGCTGAAGCCAGATTAAGAGCTGGGGCAGCCTTATCGCCAATCGCTTTATACCGCGGTTTAGATGTTAGAAACAAGTTAGTTAATCACCGCGGAAATACTGTTGCTACAGGTTTGTAAATAGAGAAATAGAAAATGCCTAAACCTGTTATTGCCATATTTGATGTTGGGAAAACGAATAAAAAACTGTTTCTGATTGATGAAAACTACAGTATTGTTTACGAACGGTCTGCACGTTTTATAGAAACAGTTGATGAAGATGGCGAACCATGCGAAAATCTCGAAAGCCTGCGTTCATCAGTTTATGATTCCCTGCATCAGGTTTTACAGTTAAAAGAGTTCGATATTAGGGCCATAAATTTTTCTACTTATGGTGCCAGTTTTGTTTATCTCGATGAAAACGGCGATCCCCTAACACCACTTTATAACTATTTAAAAGAATACCCGGAGGAGCTTAAAAAAGCCTTTTATGCAAAATATGGAGGTGAGGAGAAGATTTCGTTAGAAACGGCCTCGCCAATTTTGGGCAGCTTAAATTCAGGGATGCAATTGTATCGCCTGAAAAATGAAAAGCCCGAAATATTTAAAAAAGTGAAGTGGGCTTTACATTTGCCTCAATATTTAAGTTATTTAATTACAGGTAAGGCCGTGGCCGATATTACAAGTATAGGCTGCCATACCCAGCTTTGGGATTTCAATAAAAGTGAATACCATAATTGGGTTACCACCGAAAAAATCGACGAGAAATTTGGTGCATTTACCCCTGCAGATTCCAGTCTGAAAACTGATTTCGAAGGGAGCAGCGTAAAGGTTGGTGTAGGTTTGCACGATAGTTCTGCAGCGCTGATTCCTTATCTGGCCAATTTTAATACACCGTTTGTACTCATTTCAACAGGAACCTGGTGTATCAGTTTAAACCCTTTCAACCAGGAACCTTTAACTGCCGAAGAACTTAAACAGGATTGCCTGTGTTACATGCACTTTAAAGGCAAAGCGGTAAAGGCTTCACGTATTTTTGCTGGTTATGAGCACGAGGTACAGCTTAAGCGTATAGCAGAACATTTCGACCGTGCCGCCTATCTGTTTAAACATTTAAAGTTTAATCCTTCAATGATTTTGAAACTGGCCAATAAAATTCCTGAAAACCAACAGGAGCAGCAGGACTTTTCAGCAAATTCTGCTTTCCCGGAGCGTGATCTAAACCTCTTTCAAACAGCAGAAGAAGCCTATCACCAATTAATTTTTGATCTGATCAAACAACAGATTTACTCGTTGAAGCTAATTTTAAATACAGGCGTAAAAAGGATTTTTGTAGATGGTGGTTTCGGTAAAAATGCAATTTACATGCATCTGCTAGCTACTTCTATTCCGGATATTGAGGTTTATGCTTCTTCAGTTTCGCAGGCTACGGCAATAGGAACTGCTTTAGCAATAAATGATGCCTGGAATGAAAATCCTGCACCAACGGATATGATCCAGTTAAAATACTATTCTGCCATACAACGTACGCTAGATTTTTAGGAATTTCCTTATATTAGAATTTCCTATATCAATATAATCATTTTGAAACCAGAAGATTTAATCCCCTACATAAACGTCGACGAGTATTCGTCGACGCCAAAATACAAGCAGTTAACCAATGCTATTTTGGCCGCAATTGAAAGCGGTAAACTTCTGAAAAATAGTTTATTGCCGTCTATTAATGAACTGAGCTTCAGTTTGGAAATGTCGAGAGATACCGCCGAGAAAGGTTACCGCAACCTCCGGAAACTAGGGGTGGTTGATTCTGTACCAGGAAAGGGCTATTTTATTATCAATACCGATTTTTCGCGCAAACTCAAGGTTTGCCTGCTTTTTAATAAGCTCAGTACACACAAAAAGATCATTTACGATTCTTTTACCAAAACACTTGGCGAGCGTGCTGCGATTGATTTTTATATCTACAACAACGATTTCGCCCTGTTTAAAAAAATGATCGTCACCAAACGTGATGATTATTCGCACTTTGTAATTATTCCACATTTTTTAGAGGGTGGCGAAAATGCGCACGAAATTATCAATACCATCCCAAAAGAAAAATTGGTTATCCTTGATAAATTGTTGCCTGGAGTAACAGGCGATTATGCTGCGGCTTATGAAAATTTCGCGCAGGATATCTACGCGGCTTTAGAACAGGCTTTAGACCGGCTTTCTCATTACCGAACCTTAAAAATTATCTTCCCAAAAAACAGCTATTTTCCGCACGAAATACTAACTGGTTTTTATAGGTTCTGCCAGCAATATGCTTTCGATCATAAAGTAATCCACAACATTAAAGACGAAGAAATTAATCCTGGTGAGGTGTACATTAACCTCATGGAAGATGACCTGGTAACACTCATTGAGCGTTTAATTGCCCAAAAACTTAAAATCGGGAAAGATGTTGGCGTAATTTCCTATAACGAAACGCCTTTAAAAAAGATTATTTTGGACGGGATTACCACCATTTCAACAGATTTTAGCGAACTGGGCGCTCAGGCTGCCGAATTTATTCTCAACGGAAAAACTGAAAAGATAGCAGTGCCTTTTTATTTGAACTTGCGTAAATCGCTGTAGTACGCTGTTAGTTCGTCATCTCGACTGAAGCGCAGCGAAATGGAGAGATCTATCGAGACAGATTTTGCTTCGCAGAGCTTTCGGGTGCTCGGCTGCGTTGCACTCCGCTCGAAATGACGATTCTCTTAATTAATTGTGCATAAAAACCTAAAAAGAGGTTTTAGCTAAAACTTATTAATGATTACTTTTATCACTTAGCTATTTTAGTTTAAATGAGTGAACAGGTAACCGCGCATCTAGTATCAGAACAAAATCCTTACGATTATATCTTAAAAGATTTTAACCTGAAAAATCTGAGCCAGATTGTTATCCTCAAACATTTAAGCGGATTGATCCATACTGATGTTAAAGGCTTTTACCAGCTTTTCCCAGAGCAGATTGAAATCGATTTTGCAGCCTTAAGCGATGAGGCCTCTGGATTGCCCTTCCCGATTGTTCAGGTGCAGCAGCACTCAAACTCCGTAAAACTTTCTTGTCGTTGTGCCACGCCAAAGCATAAATTGTGTGAGCATCAGGCAAGAGTTTTGTACAATATTCTTCAGCGCCAGGATTTGCTTATTTTCTTCGATGCGAACCTTCGGAAGCAAAGGCTTTTAAAAATTGCAGTTGACTATGGTTTAGAAAAAGAAGAAAACCTCGATCTTCTTTTTAACCTGAGCTATGAAAACGGCCAGGTAGATATCCGTCCAAAAATGGATGCCCTCCAGCCATTCAATAAAGAAGCACAACAAAATTTACAGGAACTTTTACTTCCGGCAACTAAGGCCAAAACAAGATTACAGGCTAAAAACGATCAGCGTAAAATGATCCTGGTTTTTGGGCAACACCGCTATTACAACAATTTAACTGTAGAATTATTTGAAGCCGAAACCACTAAAAGTGGCAAGGTTAAAAACCCGATAAAAGGAATAAATCCCGCTGATTTATTGTTTAAAACAAATGATAACGATCAGGTGAAGTTTTATAGTGGTATTACCACTTTTCAACAGAATTACAATAGCGATCAAAGTGAGGCGGAGATCGAAGCTTTAAAAGCAATCGTTAAAAACCCTGAACAGATCCCTTTTTACCTGCAGGATAGTAAGCAGTCTGTCGCTATTCAAGCGTCGACCATTACAGCGGTTGATGTTCATTTATTAGAAGTAGACCTGCGTCTTTCTGTAAATCAACGCGATGATTATTACGAAATTACAGGTCGGCTAATTATCGAAGGAAAATCTTACGAGTTGGATAACCTGGTATTGGTACACCAGTATTTTGTTAAACTTAACAATCAACTTTATTTAATTGGCAGGTTGGATTTTCTACGTGTAATCGGATTTTTTAAAAAGCAGAGCAACAGATTAATCCTGCACAAAACAAAATATCCTGAGTTTCAAAAAGTTATTTTGGTGCCTTTAGAGGGAAGTATCCATGTAGATTATTCTTATTTAAAACCTGCTACCAAAAGCCAGATCGAAGAAAAAGGTTTTGATCTCGAAAACGAGCAACTGATCTACCTGTCAGAATCTGAAGATTATATTCTCCTCACGCCGGTGATGCGCTATGGGAATTTAGAAATTCCTGTGCTGTCTAAAAAGCAGATTCAGGCGCAGGATAAACTGGGTAATCTCTTTACCTTACACCGTGATGAAAATGCCGAGCTTCAGTTTATTGGAAACGTATTGAAACAGCATCCTTATTTCTACGATCAGGAAACCAACGATTCTTTTTACCTGCACCGCAAACGCTTTTTGGAAGAAGCCTGGTTTCTCGAAGCTTTTGAAGTATGGCGGAACAAAGGCATTCATATTCTGGGTTTCAACCAACTTAAAAACAATAAACTGAGCGAATTTCAGGCTAAAATTAACATCGAGGTATTAAGTGGGACAGATTGGTTTGAAACCAAGGTAAAAGTGAAGTTTGGCAAACAACAGGTTGCACTGAAGCATCTGCATAAATCGATCAGGAACAAAAGTAAGTTTGTAACACTTGGTGATGGAACCCAGGGCATATTACCTCATGAATGGATCGAAAAATTTGCTGCTTATTTTAGTGCAGGCGAAGTAACCGAAGATGCCATTCTTACGCCAAAAATTAAGTTTGCTTCTATAAACGAGCTTTATGAAGATGCTTTGTTAGATGGTGATGTAAAGAACGAGTTGAAACTTTACAAACAGAAATTTGAAGGGACGGATTCGATTCAGGAAGTGGAAGTACCAAAAGGTTTAACAGCAACGTTACGCCATTACCAGAAAGACGGCCTAAACTGGCTCAATTTTTTGGATGATTTTAACTTTGGTTCTTGTTTGGCCGATGATATGGGATTGGGTAAAACCATTCAGGTTTTGGCTTTCATTTTATCACAGCGCGAAAAAGTAAAACACAATACAAATCTGGTGGTGGTTCCGGCTTCGTTAATATTTAACTGGAAGGCCGAAGTAGAGAAATTTGCACCATCTATAAAAATAAAAACCATTTATGCCGGCGAACGGACTAAAACAACTGATACTTTCGATGATTACGAAATCATTTTAACCTCTTACGGAACGTTGCTTTCTGATATCCGTTTCTTAAAGGATTATCGCTTTAACTATATCTTTTTAGATGAATCGCAGCTGATCAAAAACCCAGATTCGCAACGTTATAAAGCGGTTCGGATGCTGCAATCGAGGAATAAAGTAACCATGACGGGAACGCCGATAGAGAACAATACCTTTGATTTGTACGGGCAGCTGTCATTCGCTTGTCCGGGTTTGTTTGGTAGTAAACAGCAGTTTGCCGATTTATATTCAACCCCGATCGATCAGTTTAAGGATAGCAGAAGGGCAGAGGAACTTCAGAAAAAAATTAGGCCGTTTATTCTGCGGAGAACAAAAGAACAAGTGGCGAAAGAACTTCCAGACAAAACAGAAATTGTACTGTATTGCGAAATGGGGGCAGAGCAGCGCGAAGTGTACGAAGCGAACAAAAAGGAAATCCAGGATTTTATTCTGGGTAAACAGGAAGATGAGCTGCCTAAAAGTTCGATGCACGTGTTGAAAAGCATTACCACTTTACGACAGATCTGCAATTCGGCCGCATTATTGGCTGATGGGAAATCTTATTTACAGGCATCATCAAAAATTGATGTATTGATGGAGCAGATTGAGAGCAAGGCCGGAAAACATAAAATCCTGGTTTTTTCTCAATTTGTAAGCATGCTCGATCTGATTAAAAAACAATTGGAAAACCGTGGCATTAAATACGAATACCTCACTGGGCAAACGCGTAAAAGAGCCGAAGTGGTTAACTCTTTTCAGCAAAATGCTGATATTCCTGTCTTCCTGATCAGTTTAAAGGCTGGTGGTACCGGACTGAACCTTACCGAAGCCGATTATGTTTACCTGGTAGACCCATGGTGGAACCCTGCGGTAGAAAACCAGGCCATAGATCGTGCATACAGGATTGGTCAGCATAAAAATGTAATGGCTGTACGCTTAATCTGCCCTGATACCATCGAAGAGAAAATTATGAAACTTCAGGCTACCAAAAAGGATCTGGTTAAAGATCTGATCCAGACGGATGGCAGTTTATTCAAGAATTTAACCAAGAAAGAATTATTGGGGTTGTTGAGTTAGTGTAAGTTCGTCAATTAGAACTATCGTCATTTCGACCGTAGTGGAGAAATCTTTTAGGTTGTTTACTCTCAAAGATTTCTCCATTTCGCTGCCGATGAAAATCGGCAAGCTTCAGTCGAAATGACGTAAGAACCTATATTTAAATCCCAACCTCAAATGTATAACCCAAAAATTCCGGTACATTAATACTCTCTACAATTTTCCAATCTTTCTTTTCTGCAATAAAATCAGGTGCTGCAAGTCCTGTGGTTTTAGCTGCATTGGCATAGAAATCCATTTTTGCAGGATGGTTTGGCGAGCAGGCATTGTAAGTTGTGCCGAATGCCTGTTTTTCCAAAAGTTTGACCGCAATCCCTACAGCATCTGTTTGGTGAATCAGGTTTACAGGCGCCAAACCATTTGGAACATTACTTTTTCCGGCAAAGAATCTCCCAGGGTTACGGTCAGGGCCAATTAAGCCTGCAAAGCGGATCACTGTACAGTTTTCGGGGAATAGTTCCTTAAATAGAATTTCTGCAGCCAACACTACCCTTCCTGAATCAGTATCGGGATGTGTCTCGCTGGTTTCATTTACTATTTTGTTTTCATCAGCATAAACACTCGTCGAACTGATCAATACCACATGCTTCGATTTATCTTTCGCAGCAGCTAAAATTGAATTTATCTTTTGAGGATAATCAAGAAGTTCAGCCGAATTGCGCTTTGGCGGAATACAGATAAACAAGGTGTCGGCCTCAAAAAATGCTGGATCGGCCACAACCGTTTCTGCCGTAAAATTGATCAAAAAAGGCTGGATATTTTCGGCCTGAAGTATTGCTAACTTCTCCTGGCTTGTGGTAGAGCCCTTAACGGTATAGTTTAACCCGATCAGTTTTTTGGCTAACGCCAAGCCGAACCAGCCACAGCCTAAAACCGATATGGTTTTAATGCTGTTTTTATGTGTCGTATTATCTTGAATCATTGGCGCTAAAGATAAATAGTTAGCTTTATAATTTGCCCTGATTCATGTCAATTCTGCTTTCTATACATGGTTTTTGATAATTTTAAAATGCCATCATAATAAGCAGTGGGCTTAAAATTAAATGCCTTTTCAAATTTGGTAGAATCGAAATGATAATCATGATCGTACTGATAGTACATTTCTACAGTACCCGCAACTACCTTTTTAAATAAACCTACTAAACGTAGAATCAGTTTATTAATGGTCGAATATTGGGGTTTGGTTTCATAAATCTTTGCAGCCATTTCTATAAAAGCTTTCCCTTTTAAAGGCGTTGCGGTTGGTAGATGCCATATCTGGTTGCCAGAATCGGGTGTTTGTCCTAACAAAAATAAAGCTTTTCCAGCATCTTCAATGTATGTAAAACTGTGTAGTGTATTTGGGTTTCCTATCCATTGAGCACTATTTTTTTTGGCAAACTTATCAAGTACCATCATGTCAAAAAAGCTGTTCATCGAATCTGCTCCGTAAAAATCTGCAGCACGGGCAATGGTTACATTTATGTTACCCGCTTTCGATTCGTTCATTAATTGTTCGGCTACCTTTGCCCTTACTTCCCCTTTTAAGCTACAGGGATGGTAAGGCGTATCTTCTGTCATTGGGCCATTTACCAGGCCATACATATAAACATTATCAAAAAATATTAGCCTTGCGCCTGTACGTTTAGTTAAATTAATTACATTTTGAATAATAACTGGCCATTGTTCTTGCCATACTTTGGCATCGTAAACCAAACCGGCGCATAGGTATATTACTTTTGAACCTTCTGCTGCTGCGAAAAGTTCAGTTTCGTTTAATAAATCAGCCTTAACCCAGCTTGCATTTGGGTTGTTTGTAGAAATTGGTTTTCTGCTAACCAATCTAATGGTTTCGTTAGTATTGGTTAATTCTCTGGTCAGTGCGTTTGCTGTTGGTCCGCCGGCGCCAAGTATAGTGTGCATTTCTTTGTTTTTGATTAGTTCAAAGTTATGTGGCATTGAACCCTAAAAACGTTAACAAAAGATAAGGATTAATTTAATCCTTTAAAATGAGTGTGCGTTTACGAATACGCGAGAGTGAAACAGGTGTAATACCTAAAAAATTGGCGATATAGTGTTGTGGAACACGCTGGAAAATATCTTTTGCAGTTTTTTCAAGCGCAGTATAACGCTCTTCCGGGTTTTGCGTAACAAAAGCATTAAGACGGTCTTCAAAACAGCAGATGTAATATTCAGCAACCAGACGGCCAAACCGTTCCATTTTCAGCGCTAGCACGGGATGGTTTAACATTTTTTGAAGATCGGCGTAAGCAATAAGAACAAGTTGGGTTTCCTCCAAGACCTGAATAAAGTTTGTACTTGGTACTCTTTTTACAAAGCTTTTATAGGCACTTACCAGCTCGTTTTCAAAACAAAAATAACCGGTAATTTCCTGTCCGTCTTTAACATGATAATGCCTTACAGCACCCTGAATAATAAAGGCAATATAATCGCATACTTTTCCTTCAACTACAAAATGTTCCTTTTTCTTTAGGGTAGAAAAACTCAGGTACTGAATTAAGATTTCCCATTCTTTTTCTTCGAAAGTTACGAATTTTGCTAAACCGGCTCTAAAGGCATTGATTTTAAATTGTTTATCCATATCAATATTTAAGTGCAACTTAAAGGTACACATTAATCAAGAATGGTGTTATCCCTTGCCCAGATTATAGCAAGCCCTGCACCGTGGCTCATAACTTTCCTTTTCGCCTAATAAAACGGTAGCTTCATCAGCAACTGTACGGTAACTGTATAGGGCTGGGTTTCCACAGCAAACACAAACGGCATTTACTTTGGTAACATGTTCGGCAATGGCCATTAAGGCTGGCATCGGGCCAAAGGGTTTGCCTGTAAAATCCATATCCAGGCCCGCAACAATAACCCGTATGCCTTTCAGGGCGAGTTTATTGCAAACATCAGGAAGTTCATCATCAAAAAACTGCGCTTCATCTATCCCAACCACCTGTGTATTGGTACCGAGTAGCAAAATGGCTGAAGCGCTATCGACAGGGGTAGAGTTTATCGAGTTTAAATCGTGCGAAACCACAGCAGTTTCATGGTAGCGGGTATCGGTACGGGGTTTAAAAATTTCGACATTCAGTTTAGCAATCTGGGCCCTTTTTAACCTGCGGATCAGCTCTTCCGTTTTACCAGAAAACATAGAGCCACATACCACTTCTATACTTCCCGAAAATTCGCCCCTTCTTCTAAAATTTTGTTCGCTAAATAACATGCCTGTTTTTTTATTCCCCTATGTCCGTTCTATAATTTTTAAACCGAACAAATATGAGAATTATGTGTTATTTTTGAACACATAGTTACCAACATAAATCGACTAAAAATTCGTTTTAATTTTATGATGAACCAACAGGATATTTTCAGAAAGATCGGCAGCATTTTAACAGAATTAAATGAGCAATATCAATTTTTAGCTCAGAATCCTCAGCAATTAAACGATTTGGAGCTGGAGCTTTTTCTGGCCAATGCCCATTTTCTTTCCGATCATGTTAATATCGTCAAAAAATTAAATACCATAGTAGAAGATAAGCCTGCTGAACCTGGAAATCATGCTTTGTTGGCCGAACAAAATACCATTATACTGCCCGAAGTTGAAAAAAGTTATGTAGAAGACGATGAGTGTTTCGATCCGCAGGAACTGGAAGAAGTGGCTACTGCCCAGGAAGAAGAAGAACGTGTGGATGTAAAGCCCGAACAGGAAGTGCTGGATGATGAAATTATTGAAGAAAAAAAAGCCGAAGCACTTTTAAATAAAGATTTCTTTAAGCCAGACCAGGATGATCATACTTTTGAATTTGTATTGGGTACACACGATGAAAACGGTCAGTTCGATTATGAAGCGAAATCTGTTGAAGAAATTTTCGATCGCCCTTTAAGTAAAGAAGAAGCCGAAATTTTAGCGCAGAAAAAGAAAATACAGGAGAGAGAGGCTTCAGCTGTCCAGGAGGAGGCTATACCAACTGAAGAGGATGAAGTTGGTCCCGAACCTTTTTTGATTCCGCAGGAAGAAGAAGAACCTTTAGTAATTGCCGAAGAAGAACCGGTTGCAGTTGTTAAAGAAGTGGAACCGGTTGCTGCGCCAAGTGAGCCTATTGAGGCACTGAAAGATGTGAAACTGGATGATCCCATTATTTCGCCGCCTGTTGAACAGGAGCGACCCTTGTTTAGGCCTGAAGCAGTTCCGGTAAAACCATCTCCACAGCCTGAAGCGGCTAAACCTGCACCAAGTTTAAATGATCTGCTTGCCAAAACAAATGGTAAAAGTGATGAGCCTGTTAAAGCACCTATTGCCGATTTAAAGCAAGCGATTAGCTTAAACGAAAAGTTACTTTTTATCAAAGATCTTTTTAATGGGTATAATCTGGCCTATTCGGAAGTAATCGATATCATAAATAAGATGAGCAGTTTCGAAGCGGCGGATAGCTACCTTCAGAATAATTATGCGGCGAAAAATAACTGGGACAATAAACAGGCTACAGTTGATCAGTTTTACGAGTTGTTGAACCGAAGGTTTAGCAAGTAGAAGCGATAAGCGCAAGGCGTTTGGAGACTGGCCTTACACCTCACATCGTCATACTGAATTTGTTTTACTACGTAGCTTTCCGCTTCGCTACAGGTCAGCATCCATTATGCTGGTAAGGTCCTGGAAATACATTACCAATGAGAGATTTCTAAAATCAACCGTCATACGACTGGAGCGCAGTCCCGAACATTCGGGAGAGAAATCTTTTGGCAATGTTAAAAGATCTCTCCACTACGGAGATGACGAGACCTCGTAACCTGTCATCTTATCCCATTGTTTTCTAAAAGCTGAATCCTTAGGATGATGCATCTCTTTGATATATCAACTCTAGCTTAAGAACCGTGATCATAGAAAAACCATTCCAATTTCGTAAATGATTAGGAAACGATTGTTCAGCATTTCATTGGTGCTGTAGCCCCACCATCACTTCAATCTTTTTGGAAATTTATCTTTAATAGAAATACGATTTTTTCAAAAAGGATTTCCGTTAAGTTGGGTTTATTAACGCAAAACTTAGCACAGAACTGCCCACCTAAACCCCGATAAAAGCGAACTCAAGATCGTCCTCGTTTGTAACGAGGATGAATGAAATTGGCATTTGTAATGCCGGTTAAAATTTATTCAGCATCACTCATTTAGATCCTGAAATAAATTCAGGATGACGCGTCTCGGTTGAGATATCGACTCCAGACTAAAGAGTTCCGACTTAGGACTAAATAAATCCCATCCGGTTAGAGTCCAGCTTTAAAAAGATGAACAGTAAGATCGTAAAACTCCATAACGACGAACCACCATAACTAATTAAGGGTAGGGGAATCCCAATTACGGGAATAATGCCAATCGTCATCCCGATATTAATAAAAACGTGAAAAAAGAGGATACAGGCTACGCTATAGCCATACACCCTGGAGAATGTAGATCGTTGCCTTTCTGCTAAATTAACCAATCGGAGGAGCAGGAACATATACAAGCCTATCACTACAGCACAACCCATAAAGCCCCATTCTTCGCCGATGGTAGAGAAGATAAAATCGGTACTCTGCTCTGGTACATAACCATATTTGGTTTGTGTGCCCTGTAAAAATCCACGTCCGGTTCCCTGACCTGAGCCTATGGCAATTTGCGATTGGATTACATTATAGCCTGCACCTTTATTATCGGTTTTAAGCCCTAACATTAATTCGATACGGCTACGTTGGTGTGGAGCTAAAACTTTTTCGTAGGCAATTTTTATTAAAAAGAGATAGCCAATGGCGAAAACGGTTACCAAGACAGTAGAGAAGATTATTTTTTGTTTTCTCCTGTTGTTATAAATGAAAAGGCCGGCAATTGTGGTAATAATGATGGTCAAGATATAGGTAGGGACCAAGAAATCGGCAATAAAAAGCACAATCATTCCCAAAAATATCAATAGAAAATAACCTGATAAACCTTCCCGGTACAATGGGAACATAAATGCAAGAAATACCAATGCCGAACCAGTATCGGGCTGAAGCATAATTAACAACAGCGGTGCGCCTACAATTAATCCAGCAATCATGATTGATTTAACATCGCGGAATTTAGGGTTAAATGCGCCTACATATCTTGCCAAAAGCAAGGCTGTGCCAAACTTGGCAAATTCTGCAGGTTGAAGTTTAAATGAGCCTATTGCAATCCATGCCTGGTTCCCGGCCACTTTGTTTCCAATTACCAATACGGCCATTAACAACAGCAATGTACCACCGTAAATAAAGGGCGAAAAGACATTGAAAAGCCTTCCATCAAATAATAAGATAGATAAGCCTAAAATTAAACCAGTAATGATATAAATGAGCTGTTTGCCATAAAGGGTACTAAAGCCAAACACAGCGGTTTGTTCTGGTGGAACGGAAGCATAAATATTGATGAAACCAATAGCGCATAAGGCAATATAGATTAAAACAGTAATCCAATCTACATTAAAGAAAAAACGGTTTCCCTGTTGCTGCTGCATCTTATTTCTGGATTACAGGTTTATCAATGATTACTGATTTTAATTCTTTAGGTTTTGTAGTAACCGTTTGTTTTATCGTTGCCGATTTAATTCTCAAACTGTCTTTTATCCTTTTGGTTGAATCTGCTTTTTTAAGCAACAGACTATCTGCCTTCGTTAATTTAATCTTTTTTGTCTTGTCGATTAATAAAGGAAGCAGGTTTTGATTCTTCATCCATTCTACCTGAGCAGCTCTTCCACCGCTAACACTACCTTTAAGATATTTTTCGATCATATAACTGGCTATCGGCGCTGCGTATGTACTACCAAAACCCGCATTTTCTACAATTACGGCGATGGCAATTTTCGGATTATCCCTTGGCGCAAAACCTATAAACACAGAGTGGTTTTTTCCGTGCGGGTTTTGTACCGTTCCTGTTTTTCCACAAAGTACTATATCAGGAATCCGTGACAGTATGGCGGTTCCCCAGCTGCTGTTTACGGCATCCTGCATACCATCAATTACAGGTTCGAAATGTTTGGCATCTACGCCTACATAATTTTTAACTACATATTCCTTTTTAACCAGGTTTTTGTCGCCTATACCTTTAATTAAGTGCGGTTTAATGTAATAACCACGGTTAGCAATAATAGCCATGGCATTTGCCATTTGCAATGGGGTAGCGGTAATCTCACCCTGACCAATAGCCTGCGAAATTACATTGGTGTACCCCCATCTTTTGCCGTAAATTTTATCGTAGTGGTCTGCGGTATAAAAATAGCCTTTTCTTTCATAGGGCATATCAATGTCGAGCTTTGATCCGAAACCAAATTTGGCCACTTTATCGCGCCATTCCTGATAAGTTTGTCTTTGGTTTTTCATCCCGTTTTTGGTAATCAGCTTTTGAAAAACATAACAAAAATAAGTATTGCAGGAACGGGCAATACCTCTTCTCAGCGAAATTGAACCATCAAAGTGTTCGCATTTAATTTTTCTATTTCCAGCCTGATAATAGTGCGGACAAAAGAATGTGGTATTGGGATCTATTACGCCTTCTTGTAATCCGATCAGCGCATCAACTGGCTTAAATGACGATCCTGGGGGATAGTAACCCATTATAGGCCTTACTAAAGATGGTCGGTATGGATTACCTACAATAAATTCCATGTAGTTGTTCCCTTGATTTCTGCCAACCAAAAGATTTGGATCATAGCCCGGACTACTTACCAATGAAAGAATTTCTCCGGTAGCGGGTTCGATAGCCACAATTGCCCCAACCTTGTTCATCATCAATTCCTCACCGAGTTTTTGAATTCTCATATCAATCCCTGAGATCAATCTTTCTCCCGAAACCGCGTTTACATCGTATTTGCCATCGGCATAACTTCCCTGTGGGGTATTGTGCGCATCGTATACGGTATTAATCACACCCTTTTCGCCTCTTAAAGTTTCTTCATAAGAAAACTCCAAACCACTTTTACCCTTATAATCGCCAGGTTTGTAAAAGCCTTCAGATTTTTCGATATCAGTGGGGCTTACTTCTTTTACGTAGCCAAATAGCTGTCCGCCGACACTATCAGGATAATGTCTGATGGTTCTGTCTTGTGTTCTAAATCCGGGAAAACGGTAAAGGGTTTCCTGCAGGCGGGCATAACTCTGAACAGAAATCTGTTTGAGGAAAGGGGTGGCCTGATAACTCGATTTTCCCCTTGCTTTTTTAAGGTTTTTCCGAACATCCTCAAAAGTAATGTCTAAAGCCTGTGCAAGTGCCAGTGTGTCAAACGGTTTTACTTCATTTGGCGTAACCATTAAATCGTACACAGGTTCATTTTGTACAATTACCTTCATGTTGCGGTCCAGAATGGCACCTCGTGCAGGATATTTATAGATTTTGCGTAAAACATTACTTTCTGCAGAAACGAAAGCCGCATCGCTAATAATCTGGATATAAAATAATTTTCCCAATAAAATCAGGGCGATTACAATAAATAATCCTTGAACGATATATTTTCGGTTAAATAATTGATCCATTAGCGTGGTGTTCTTCTATAGAATATAAACTCTACCAATAAAATAATAAGCAGTGTAAAGATACAACTTAAGCCGCATCTCATTAAGGTATAACCAATTTCGGTTAGCCTAAATGTTTCTAAAAAGAACAGCACCAGGTGGTGTGCAACAACGCAAAGAAAAGCATAAAGTGAAAACCATTGGAAACCCATATAACTTAACGATGGTTCTGGGTCGTCAATTGCGTCGCGGTTTAAACTTATCGATATAAAGGAAATCCTTACAAAAGCCAATACCACGCAGGCCGTAGCATGTACGCCCATGGTATCGTAAAAAGCATCGAGTGTTAAGCCTGTTCCAAAAGCCAATAAGTACAACAAAATATTGGGGATTCCGAATGGAAGCAAGAGCAAAAATAGCACATAGATAAACGGTGTGGAAAGATCATAAAAGCCCATGTTTTTGAGCAGGAAGATCTGCACAAAAAGGAGTAAAAACCACCTGATCACATTTACAATTATGATTCTACTATTCATTCGGTTTAACTAAGCTTTCCAAAGCCTTTTGCTCTTCGGCTTTTTTATCTTTAACCACATATACATATTGCAATGTGCTAAAATCTGTAAATAAATTTAATTCTCCTGACAAGAAATTATCATTGGTAGCTACATTAGGCTTAATGATTTTTCCAACCAAAATTCCGGCAGGAAAGGATCCATAGCCCGAGGTAACAACGGTATCGCCCACATACATTTTAATGTGGTTTGGTACCTCTTTAACGAAGGCTTTTTTAATGTCGAAATTTCCATCACCCCAAACTAACGAGCCCAAAGCGTTATTCTTTTTTAAAGTGACACTTATTTTGGTGTCTTTATGCAAGAGCGATTGTATGGTTGCCAAATGTGCAGAAACATCGCGGATAAAGCCGACCACTCCACGTTGAGGCGCAATAACGGCCATGCCGCTTTTAATGCCGTCAACAGTACCTTTATTAATAGTCATTACGTTGTTGCGTAAAGTGATCGAGTTTTTAACCACTTTGGCAGCCAAATAAGTGTATTGCTGATTGGTAACGGTATCTACCACTTTAACATCTTTGGTCGTATCTACCGTAGTTAATCCTAATAACTGGCTTTTAAGCTTGGCATTTTCGGCCGCAAGGCTATCGTTAACCATACCCAGGTTTAAGTATCGTTTAAAAACATTTAACCTTTCGTATGCGGTACCCACTACCTCATTGCTTGAGTTTAAAGTTACGCTACGCTGATAGGAGTTGTTTTTCACCGTTAGATAGATCCCTACGATAAAAAAAATGATAAATAAGAAAAATGCGTTGTATCTGCTGATGAAAATCCAAAGGTTACGCATTGCTCATGAGATATGAGATGTAAGATATGAGATATGAGTTTGGATAATTAGTCTCAAATCTCACATCTCATATCTCAAATCAAGGTTATTGCATTAAGAATTTATATCCGCCAATGTTTTTAAGGGCGATGCCGGTTCCACGAACTACTGCACGAAGTGGATCTTCTGCAACGTGAACCGGTAATTTGGTTTTAGCAGCTACACGCTTATCTAAACCTCTTAACAATGCACCACCACCGGTTAAATAGATACCAGTTTGGTAAATATCAGCCGAAAGCTCTGGAGGCGTAATCTCTAAAGCTTTTAAAATTGCTTCTTCAATTTTAGAGATCGATTTATCCAAACAGTGTGCAATTTCGGTATAAGAAACCGTAATCTGTTTAGGTACACCGGTCATTAAATCGCGACCTTGAACTGCGAAATCAGCAGGAGCATCCTGTAATTCAGGTAAAGCTGCACCAACTTCAATTTTAATTTTTTCAGCGGTACGGTCACCAATCATAATATTGTGTTGACGGCGGATGTAGTTCACAATATCAGAGTCGAAGTTATCTCCCGCAACGCGGATAGATTGATCGCACACGATACCTGATAAAGCGATAACCGCAATTTCTGTCGTACCGCCACCTATATCGATAATCATGTTACCCATTGGCTCTTCTACATCAATCCCAATACCTACGGCAGCTGCCATTGGCTCGTGGATTAAGTATACCTCTTTTGCTCCTGCAATTTCAGCTGAATCGCGCACCGCACGTTTTTCTACTTCAGTAATACCGGATGGAATACAGATTACCATACGTAAAGATGGGAACATCCATCCTTTACCGCCATTAAGCATGCGGATCATGCCTTTAATCATTGCTTCAGCAGCGTTGAAATCGGCAATAACACCATCTTTTAATGGACGAACAGTTTTAATATTATCGTGGGTTTTACCCTCCATTTGCATTGCCTGACGACCTATAGCAATGACTTTGTTTGTAGTACGATCGAAAGCAACGATAGATGGCTCATCTACAACTACTTTGTCGTTATGTATAATCAGGGTATTCGCAGTGCCTAAATCGATGGCAACTTCTTGCGTAAACCAGTTAAATAATCCCATGTATAAGGTATGTTTTCTTTATTTTATCAAATCTATACTATTCCTAATGTAAAAATAGCTTTTTTATTGTTTTAAGTTTTATTTTCTTCAGTTATTAAATTGTTTTTAAGGCAATTAAAATGTTCAGAAAATAAATAGCTAAAAGACCAAAGCTAAAAGACTAAAGTTTTAAGCCATTAGGCTTTATAAGAATCTTCACTTTAAGCTTTAGTCTTTAGGCTTTAAGCTTGATTAGTGTTTAAAGTGTCTTACCCCAGTGGTTACCATTGCAATACCTTTTTCGTTTGCTTTAGCAACAGAATCAGCATCTTTAATCGATCCGCCTGGCTGCAGAACAGCTGTAATTCCGGCTTCGGCAGCAATTTCAACGCAATCAGGGAAAGGGAAGAAAGCATCAGAAGCCATAGCAGCACCTTTAACACTGAATCCGAAAGCCGCTGCTTTTTCAATCGCTTGTCTTAAGGCATCAACACGTGAAGTTTGGCCAACGCCGCTTGCAATTAAAACATCATCCTTAACCAAAACAATGGTGTTCGATTTTGTATGTTTTACAATTTTGTTGGCAAAGAACAAATCTTTTAACTCTTGTGCAGTTGGTGCTTTATCGGTAACAGTTGTCATTTGTTCAGGACCTTCGATAATTAAATCTTTATCCTGCTCAATTACACCGTTTAATAAGGTTTTAAATTGTTTTTTGCTCAACTCAACCTTGTTACGTCGTAAAATAACGCGGTTTTTCTTTTTGCTGAATAACTCAATCGCTTCTGCTTGGTAAGCAGGAGCAATTAACACTTCAAAGAAAAGATTGTTGATTTCTAGGGCTGTTTCTAAATCTACTGCAACATTGGTAATCAATACACCACCAAAAGCAGAAACCGGATCGCAGGCTAATGCATCAATCCAGGCTTGTTTAACAGTAGGACGAGAAGCAATACCACAAGCGTTTGTATGTTTTAAGATTGCAAAAGTTGGGTCCTCAAATTCGTCGATCAAAGCAACAGCTGCATCTACATCGACCAAATTGTTGTAAGAAAGTTCTTTACCATTCAATTTGGTAAACATCGCATCTAAATCGCCATAGAATACACCACCTTGATGAGGGTTTTCGCCATAACGTAAAGTTTTAGCTTGTGTTACGCTTTGTTTGAAAACATCAAGAGGCTCTTCTGTATTGAAGTAATTAAAAATTGCAGTATCGTAATGTGAAGAAGTGTGGAAAGCTGTTTTAGCGAACGATTTACGTTGTGCTAAAGTAGTTTCACCATTTTGCGCCTCTAATTGGGCTTGTAAAGTAGGATAGTCGTTTTTCGAGGCGATAATTACCACATCGTTGAAGTTTTTCGCAGCTGCACGGATTAAGGAAATACCACCGATATCGATTTTCTCGATAATTTCTTCCGGTGTTCCACCTGCTTTTACGGTTTCTTCAAAAGGATATAAGTCAACAATAACCAAATCAATTTCAGGGATCTCATATTCAGCAATCTGCTCCTGATCTCCCGCTAACGCTCTACGGTTTAAAATTCCACCAAATACTTTTGGGTGTAAGGTTTTAACACGTCCGCCTAAAATAGATGGATAGCCTGTTAAATCTTCAACCGCCGTAACCGGAAGATTTAAATCTTTGATGAACTGTTCTGTTCCACCGGTAGAAAATAACTGTACCCCTTGCGCGGCCAACAATTTTACCAATGGCTCCAAACCATCTTTATAATATACTGAGATTAAAGCGTTTTTGATTTTAATGGATTGACTCATTCTACTGAAAATTTTGAGCCGCAAAGGTAGTAAAACAGAGGCATTTATTTAGCTGGAGAATCCAATAAAAATGAAATTATTTATATATTTTTCTTTGTTGGGTATTTTTTCTTTTTCAGCTGCATTTTTGAACTTTATTTATAGAAATAATACAAGTGCTAAATGGGGTGTCAAGTTACTTTATATGTGTTGCTATTTGTTTGCCTGGAAGGTATTCCACCAATCTTCTAAAACGTCTATTACCGGAAGGAAGGTTTTACCTACACTCGTTAGTTTATACTCTACGCGTGGTGGAGATTCTGCAAAAGCTTCGCGGAAGATAAGGCCATCGCGTTCCATTTCTTTAAGTTGTGTGGTGAGCATACCCTGGCTTAAGAAATTCATCTCGCGCTTAAGCTCGCCGAATCGCTTAGGGCATTGTGCTGCAATGGCTTTAATGAGCATAATTTTCCATTTGCCCCCAATTACCTTAAACACACCTGTCAATGGGGAGTCATTTAAAAATAAATCCTGATTTTCTCCATTTGTAATTGCTTCATATTCATTATTGGTACTGTTTTGCATACTTGGTACGGTTTATAAGACTACTTGATTGCCAGTAAAGCGTTTTCTTACTTTAAATTTTAAATATAAGAAAAGCAAGGGTATGAAAAAAAATCAAAGGTGGTTCCTGTTGTTAATTGTGTGTTCGGCTACATTTTTAGCTGTACTGGATCTGTTCATTGTAAATGTGGCGCTTCCCGCCATCAAATCTGGGATTAAAGGCACCGATGCTGATATACAGTTTGTAATCGTGATGTATATTGTGGGGTATGCTTCCTTCCTTATTACTGGTGGGCGGGCAGGTGAATATTTCGGAAAGAAAAAGGTTTTTTTAAGCGGAATGTTGGTTTTTACGATTGCTTCTTTTGTTTGTGGGTTTTCACAATCGGCAACCCAGTTAAACATTGCCAGGATTATTCAGGGAATAAGTGCTGCTTTTATGGTTCCACAAGGAATGGCTTTTATCCCTGATTTATTTCCTGATCCTGAGGAAAGAATAAAAGTTCTGGGTGTGTATGGTAGTATTGCGGGCATCGCTTCTGTTGTTGGTCAGTTTTTAGGCGGTTTAATCCCTGATCTGGAAATTATTTCACAAAGCTGGCGTTTAATTTTTTTAATAAACGTGCCTTTAGGGATAACTGCTATTATATTGGGCTTTAAATGCCTTAAAGAGTCGCAGATAAAAATTGCTGAGAAATTTGATTTTACCGGAGGCTTGTTGCTGATGGTAACTTTAACGGCGTTTATTTATCCACTTATCCGGGGAAGGGAATTGAACTGGCCAATATGGAGCATTTTGATGTTGGGACTATCAGTAGTTTTGCTTCTTGCTTTTATCTATCACCAGTGGTTAAGCAAAAGGCTGGGGAAAAATCCTTTGCTCAATATTAAGGTGTTTAAGAATTTTGATTTCAAAATGGGGCTTTTAATTTCTCTATTTTATTACTTAGTTCAAGATTCTTACTTTTTGATCAATACCGTTTACTTACAAAACGGGATGGGCATTAGTTCCGTCCATACCGGGATCTACTTTGTTTGCCAAGGGATGGGGTATGTGCTAGCATCTATGTTTTTTGCAAGCCGGGTAACCCGTTATGGTAAATATGTACCACTGTTCGGATCGGTTATTATGATTGTGGCACTCATTTTTCATGTAATTATGTTTAATTCACCTGATGCCCCTAAATGGCAAATTGCCATTATATTGTTTGTTTATGGGATTGGCTGTGGTACAATCCTGCCTTCCTTAATGACGATATCTTTAAAGAGTATTCCCGAAGATATGTTAGGCGCCTCATCGGGTATTTATTTAACACTGCAGCAGATCTCGGTGGCTATAGGAGTTGCGGTGGTTGGCGGTGTTTTCTTTCAACACCTGGATAATCCACCGGTATTAACATTGTTCCCGGTTGCTTACCGGTGGGCAACATTATTAAATATAAGCTTCCTCATTATTGTAAGTGTCTTATTGGTTTTGACACCAAAAGCAAACAAATAATCTGTTTAATGAATCTAAAATAAGAATCTCTTATGTAAAGGCTATTTTTTTATCTTTTTAACTATGGTTTCTACAATACGTGGGTAGTGCTGGTGTTCGAGCTGCTGACCTTTAAACTTTACCATTTCCAGGTTGTCGTTTTTGTCTATTCTATACCTGGCCTGATAAATATACTCTCCTTCGTCATAGTTTTCGTTAACATAATGAATGGTTATTCCGCCTTCAGTTTCGCCAGCGGCCATAACGGCGTTGTGTACATGATCTCCATACATGCCTTTACCGCCAAATTTTGGAAGGATTGCCGGATGGATATTTACAATTCTGCCAGGGTAGGCATGGATCAGGTTTTTAGGGATCAGCCAGAGAAAACCCGCAAGCACAACAAAATCGATTTCAAGATTTTTGAGCAGGTCTATTATTTCGTCGGTTTTATAGAACTCATTTTTGTCGAAAATATGAGTGGGGATTTCGAAATTATCAGCTCTTTGTAATACATAAGCATCAGCATTGTTGGTTAACACCAAAGATATTTCTATTTCATTACTCCGTTTAAAATGCTCCATCAGTTTTTGGGCATTGGAGCCAGAACCTGATGCAAAGATGGCTATTCGTTTTTTCACTCAAAAATCGTTTTGCCCAAAAATAGTATTTTTAAGCCTGTTTTCTTAATCCAAAGGAAATTTTATTGAATTAAGTTAAAGTATTTATAATGAATAATTTTAACGTATTTTTGCAGTTCGGAAATGGGGTTCAATTTTAATGAAAAAAAAGTTGAAAGTGTTTTGTAATTTAAAAACATTAATCCTATATTTGCAACCCGAATTATAGGAAACGAATAAGAAAAATAAAAGGCTAAATAGAAATGGCAAATCATAAATCTTCATTAAAAAGAATTAGAGCAAACGCAACAAAACGTTTACGTAACAGATATCAGGCAAAAACTACACGTACCTTTATTAAAAGATTACGTGCTGCAGAAGATAAAAAATCTGCATCTGATTTATTGCCTAAAGTAATCTCTATGTTAGATCGTTTAGCTAAAAAGAATATTATCCACAAAAACAAAGCGGCTAATAACAAATCAAAATTAACGAAATTCGTTAATGGTTTAAAATAAGCCAATTTTTTTACGATATTAGTAAAGGCATCCTAACCAAAAGTTAGGATGCCTTTTTTTGTCTAAAAAAATGGAAAATTACGAACAGAAACTAGGTATAAAGTTATGGGCTGAAGAAGATCGCCCGCGTGAAAAACTTTTGTTACACGGCCGAAGACATTTAACAGATGCCGAACTGATTGCTATTTTAATTGGCTCGGGAAGTAAAAATGAAACTGCTGTCGATTTAAGTAAAAGGATTCTGTCGTTTTACGATAACAATTTAACAAAACTGGGGAAAGCTTCTATTCTGGAGCTTTCCAAGTTTAGAGGTATTGGAGAAGCCAAAGCATTAACTATAATTGCCGCTTTAGAGCTTGGTTTGAGGCGAAAGGAAACTGCTGAAGAAGCCATTACCCATGTTAATACTTCTAACGATGTTTATAAATATTTACATCAAACTTTCGCTAATCTCAATCACGAAGAGTTCTGGATATTACTCCTTAACAGATCTAACCGGGTAATAGGTAAATTTTTGATCAGTAAAGGGGGGCAGGCAGGTACGGTGGCCGATCCGAAAATTATTTTTAAAACAGCTTTAGAAAACAACGCTGCAAATATTGTATTGGCGCATAATCATCCTTCAGGAAGTTTAAAGCCCAGTGAGAGCGACGATAAATTGACCAGGAATATGGTTGCCTCAGGAAATTTGCTTAGCCTGTATGTGGTCGATCACCTGATTTTTGCCAATAACCGTTATTATAGTTATCGGGATGAAGATTTAATTTAAAAGATATTTGGCTGTTAAAGTACAATTAACGTTAAATTAGTATAATAGCGGCTTAAAATTAAACATTACTGGCTAGCCAGCATTAAGTAAATTGTGTAATTATATTTATGAATACTTTAAAGATCATCCCTGTTTTTCTTTTATTAACCGTTATGGCATTTGCGCAAAAAACGGCAGCCCCTATTAATATTATTACTTACAATATCCGTTTAAATGTAGCATCTGATGGTATCAATGCCTGGCCTAACCGGAAAGATAATGTTAAAGCCCTGGTGAAATTTCATGATGCTGATATTCTTTGTGTACAGGAAGCCTTACCTGAACAGTTTGATGCGCTTTTGGAGAATTCCAATTTCGATGTAGTGGGTGTTGGTCGTGAGGATGGTAAAAGAAAGGGCGAATTTTCTGCCGTGTATTTCGACAAAAACAGGTTCACTAAAAAGGATGGCGGAACTTTTTGGTTGTCAGAAACACCAGATGTTCCATCAAAAGGTTGGGATGCCGCACTTAACCGGATATGCAGCTGGGTTAAATTGTACGATAAGCAAAATAAAAAAGAGTTTATCGTTTTTAACACACATTACGATCATATTGGTGTTCGGGCGAGGATCGAATCAGCTAAATTGCTTAAACGTAAAATTCAGCAGATTGCACCAACGCTACCGGTTGTTTTTACCGGCGACTTAAACGTAACGCCAGAAACAGAAGCCATTGCTACTATAAAATCTTTTCTTATCGATGCGAAAGATGTTTCTGTAGAGCCTCCATATGGCCCGACAGGTACTTTTAATGCTTTTGATTTTAACAGTGACCTGAAAAACAGGATTGATTACATTTTTGTAAACAAAGGATTTAAGGTGGAGAAATTCGCCGTATTAACTGATAGTAAGGATAAAAGGTATTATTCTGATCATTTACCTGTTTTTTGCAGACTTTGGTTCTAATAAATGCTGTTAAAATCGCTGTTTCCCTTTCAATTCGAGCTTTTTGGTGACAGATACCATTATCACTATATTTTCGAAACATTGGCATTTATAATTGGTGTTAGGTTATATTATTTCTATAAAAAAGGAATTAAAGACCCGATATCTGATGAAAACAGGCTATGGATTATGTTGGGCGCTATGCTTGGGGCATTAATTGGCTCGCGTGTAATTGCTGTGCTCGAAACGCCTGAAGTACTCCACCACCTTAGTTTTTCAGTTCTTTATCAAAGTAAGACCATTGTTGGCGGTTTGCTTGGCGGTTTGTTCGGTGTTGAATTGATAAAAAAGATAATAGGTGTAAATGTCGCCTCAGGAGATGTTTACGTTATCCCGATTTTGGTTGCCCTTATTATTGGCCGTATCGGTTGCTTTTCTATGGGGACCGACGAGCCAACCTATGGCATCCCTAGCCATTTTTTTACGGGTATGGATTTGGGCGATGGCATATTGCGGCATCCCATCATGCTCTACGAAATGGTTTACCTCATACTTTTGATTTTTTTGTTCAATGGCTTGAAAAATAAGACATTGATCAATGGAGACCGTTTTAAATTGCTTATGGTATTGTATTTTCTGTTCCGTTTTTGGGTAGAATTTATAAAACCTTACCATTCATTATTTTTAAATTTAAGCAGCATTCATTGGTCTGCATTGTTTATTTTTATTTATTATTATAAATTCATCATCAGAATTTCGAAACAGATTTTACATAAACAGTAAACATTATGGCCAATACCAGAGATTATATATACTACGATTATACCAAAAGTCTTTGCCCCGAATGTTTACAGCTTTGCGATGCGAAAATTGTTTTTCAGGATGCCAAGGTATTTATGCTAAAAAATTGCAGAACGCATGGTGATAGCAAAGTAATGATTGCCGATGATGTAGAATATTACAAGCAGATCAGGAATTACAATAAACAATCAGAAATGCCGCTTAAGTTTAATACTAAAGTGCACTACGGTTGCCCTTATGATTGTGGCTTATGTACCGATCATGAACAACATTCGTGTTTAACCGTAATAGAGGTTACCGATCGTTGCAACCTAGCCTGTCCAACCTGTTATGCCATGTCGTCTCCAAGTTATGGCAGGCACCGTACGCTGGAAGAAATAGAACGTATGATGGATGTTGTTGTGGCAAACGAAGGTGAACCCGATGTGGTTCAACTTTCGGGTGGAGAACCAACCGTACATCCCGATTTTTTTAAGATTTTAGACCTTGCCAAAACAAAACCCATTAAACATTTAATGGTGAACACGAATGGGATCAGGATTGCAAAAGATATTGGCTTTGTAGAAAAATTAGCTAGCTATATGCCCGATTTCGAAATTTACCTGCAGTTTGATAGTTTCAGCGCCGAAGTACTAACCAAGCTAAGGGGAGAAGACCTTACTGAAGTAAGAAGAAAAGCCATCGATCACCTCAACCAGTTTAATGTATCTACTACTTTGGTGGTTACTTTGCAGAATGGCCTTAACGATCATGAAATTGGCGATATTTTAGATTATGCACTTAAGCAGAAATGTGTTCGCGGCGTTACCTTCCAGCCTACCCAGGTTGCCGGAAGAAATGATGATTATAATGATCAACAGGGAAGAATAACCCTAACTGAGGTGCGCAGAAAAATTTATGAGCAATACCCTGTTTTTACCCCACAGGATTTAATCCCTGTGCCATGCAACCCCGATGCATTGTGTATGGCTTATGCATTAAAAATCGGCGATGAGGTAATCCCGATGACACATCTGATCAATCCGGAAGATTTACTCAACAATTCAAAAAATACCATTGTTTTCGAACACGATGAAAAATTGAAAGAACACATGCTGAATTTGTTTAGTACGGGTGTTTCGGTAGATTGTGCCGAAGATACCTTTGGCGAATTGATGTGTTGCCTGCCAAGGGTAAAATCAGATAATTTAAGTTACGATAATTTATTTCGGATTATCATCATGAATTTTATGGACCCGCTGGATTTTGATGTACGCGCTGTTAAAAAATCATGTGTGCACATTGTGAGCGATAAATATAAAATGGTACCCTTCGAAACCATGAATATTTTTTACCGCGACAACAAAATAGATCTGATCAGGGAAAAACTAAATATGAACTAACATGGAAGGCTTATTCGTATTGTTAATTGTTTATTGTCTTACCGCTGTTGTACTCTTTGTGGTGGGGATTATTCAGATTATTATTAAGTCATCAAGAAACGAACCTGTAAAACCCGGGTTAAAACTGCTTATCATTTCGGTAATCATGGTGGTAATCGGTTTTGGTGCTTGTGCAGTATTGCTGGCCAACAGTTAATCTCAAACTTAAGTTCATGGAAATTTTTATAGTATATTGGGTAATTGTCGTACTGTTATTCGTAGTTGGCATCATTCAGATCATCGTAAAAGCTGCGAAAAATCAACCCGTTAAGCCAGGTCTTAAACTGGTTATTGCATCTGTTATCATGTTGGTAATAGGAGCAGGAGCATGCGCAGTAATTCTATCTAATTTAAATATTGGCCATTAGTCATTTTTATTGTGTCAAGATTGCGGGTTTAACTTTCTCCTTTGACCTTTAAATAATATCTTTGCGTTTTATAGAAATAGAGTATCAGTCGAGATTTGTCTTGATACCTGATACTCACTACCTGATACTCCAAAATGAAAATATCATATAACTGGTTAAAACAATTCGTACAGATCGATAAAACACCTCAAGAACTTTCGTTAATTCTTACCAATGTTGGTTTAGAGGTAGAAAGTGTAGAAAAAGTGCAGCCTGTTGTGGGCGGCTTAGAGGGCTTGGTTATCGGCGAAGTATTAACCTGTGTTCAGCATCCCAATGCCGATCGTTTGCGCATTACTACGGTAAACGTGGGTGGTAAAGAAAACCTTCAGATTGTTTGTGGTGCTCCAAATGTAGGCGCTGGCCAAAAAGTGGTAGTAGCTACTGTAGGCACAACGGTATACCCATTAGAGGGCGAGCCTTTTAAAATAAAAGAATCAAAAATAAGGGGCGAAATTTCGCAGGGAATGATCTGTGCCGAAGATGAAATTGGTTTAGGTAAATCGCATGATGGCATTATGATCCTTGCCGATGATACCGAAATTGGAATCCGTGCAAAAGACCATTTCAAAATGGATGACGATTTTGTTTTCGAAATCGGATTAACACCAAACCGTGCTGATGCAGCTTCGCATTTAGGTGTGGCGAGAGATTTGGCCGCTTATTTCAGAAGCGAATATGAAATGCCTGATCTTTCAGCTTTTAAAACAGATAGCGAAAATCTGGTAATTCCGGTAGAAGTAGAAGATTTAGCCGCTTGTCCGCGTTATAGCAGCCTAACACTTTCTGGTGTTACCGTAAAAGAATCGCCAGAGTGGTTAAAAGATAAATTAAAGGTAATTGGTTTACGTCCCATCAATAATGTGGTTGATATTACCAATTATGTGCTTCATGGTTTGGGTCAACCGTTACATGCTTTCGATGCCGATAAAATTACAGGCGGAAAAGTAATCGTGAAAAAAGTTGCTGAAGGAACGCCTTTTGTAACCCTTGATGACATAGAACGTAAACTCAGCGCAGATGATTTAATGATCTGCAATACCGAAACACCAATGTGTATTGCAGGTGTTTTCGGTGGAAAATCTTCTGGAGTTGATGCTACTACCAAAAATATTTTCTTGGAAAGTGCTTATTTTAATTCGGTTTCTGTACGTAAAACTTCAAAAAGACATGGCTTAAAAACCGATGCCTCTTTCCGTTACGAGCGTGGTACCGATCCGGAGATTACGGTTACGGCTTTAAAATATGCAGCATTATTAATTAAAGAATTGGCTGGCGGGGAAATTTCTTCATCAGTATCCGATATTTATCCAAGTCATATCAAGCCTTTTGAGTTTGAAGTAAGTTATACCAACATCAATAAACTAATTGGTGCAAATATCCCTTCGGCCGAAATTAAACACATTATTACTGCTTTAGGTATTGCGGCAACCAATACTTCTGAAGATACTTTGGCTTTAAGAGTACCATCGTTTAAAGTTGATGTGACCCGCGAATGTGATATTACAGAAGAAGTATTGCGTATTTACGGTTATAACAATATCGAAATCCCTTCAAAGGTAAATGCATCGCTTTCTTACAGCATCAAACCTGAGAAAGAAAATACACACAACGTAATTGCAGATATGCTTACCTCAAACGGTTATGCAGAAATTATGTGCAACTCGTTAACTAAATCGGCTTATTCGAAAAATTTAGACGAAGCTGTATTTATTTTAAATCCATTAAGCAGCGATTTAAATGTAATGCGCCAGCATTTATTGATGCCGGCATTAGAAAGTGTGGCTTACAACCAGAACCGTAAAAATGCTGATGTCAAGTTTTATGAATTCGGTAAAACCTATCATTTAATTAATGAGCAGTATGTAGAGCGCTCAAGGTTATTATTGTTGATCTCGGGTGCCAAACAGAGCGAGCAATGGAACCACAATGCTAAATCGGCTAGCTTTTATAACTTAAAATCGGCAGTTGATGCCATTATAAGCCGTTTGGGTATTGCAAGCTATCAAACCGATACCTTAAACGATGAAAACTTTGCTTACGGGATTAAATATTTCCGTGGGGATAAGACCCTGGTAAGTTTTGGTGCCGTTTCAAAAGCCGACCGGAAAGTAGCTGATGTAAGTGCGGAGGTTTTTTATGCCGATTTTGATTGGGCTGCCTTGTTGGATATTGTAAGGAAAAATAAGATCGTTAACAAAGAGGTTTCTAAGTATCCACAAGTGCGTAGAGATTTATCTTTATTGATCGATCAGGCGGTAACTTTCGATACTTTAAAAGGTATTGCTTTCAAAACTGATAAAAAGCTGATCAAAGAGGTTGGTGTGTTCGATGTATATGTAGGTGATAAATTACCTGAAGGCAAAAAATCGTACGCCTTGAACTTCATTTTGCAGGATGAGGAACAAACCTTAACCGATAAGCAGATTGAAAACACGATGCAGAAATTAATCGCGAATTTAACCGCACAAGCTGGTGCAGAAATTAGGAAATAAAATATAATTTCGTATTTTTAGAAATAAATTCATGACTTCTGTTGCAGATCAATTAGATAAGGTATTACAAAAAACGGCTCAGGTATTGGAGCTATGTAATGCGCTACAGGAAGAAAATGATTTATTAAAGCTTGAAAATCAATCGTTAAAAGTAGCACTCGATACAGCGAAAGGCAAAAATGTAGAACTTGATGAAAAATTAAGGGTTACAAAATTGGCTAAAAGTATAGAGGGAACAAGTGAGAAGTCGCTTGATATTAAACAAAAAATTAACGATTTTGTGCGGGAGATTGATAAAAGTATTGCATTATTAAAAAAATAATGATGCAGAGAAATCAGAAACTAAGCTAAACAAATGGGAGAAATCTCGATTAAAATAACCATTTCCGACCGTATTTATCCATTAAAGGTGAATATGGAAGAGGAAGAAATTGTGAGACGGGCAGCAAAAATGATCAATGAACGCATAAAAGATTATCAGGATAATTATGCGGTTAGAGATAAGCAGGATCTTCTTTCTATGGCAGTGTTACACTATGCAACAGCCGTATTGAGAACAGAAAATAAAGTACAAAGCCAGGATACTGCTGTTGCCGATAAGGTTGAAGAATTGGATGTTTTACTCAGTAATTTCTTTTCAAAATAAGGTTCGTTCTTTCAGCGATTCGTCACTCTGAACTTGTTTCAGAGCCTGTTTAATAAGATCCTAAAATAATTCTGATAGTTATCGGATTAGGATGACGGCGCTAATATTAGCATAAAAACATAGCCGCGGCTAGTTTTTGAGTTTCAAATTTTATAAAACTTAACACTTCAATATCTATAGGGTTAAGAGGGCGTATTTCATCTGCTATGGCACCTGAAAATGGCTTAAACCCTAATTATGCTTAGTTGAGGTTTAAAATGTATGAGACTTTAAAAATTAGTTGCGGTTTTTTTTTACTTAAAAAACAAAATGGAAATAGTTGAAATATTAGGATACGTATTTGCCGTAATAGCGGGTATTGCTATCGGAGTGGTGGTAGGAAGATTCCTACTGCGGAACTTGCTTAAACAGCAGGAAGTTGCCGCACAGAACAAAGTGAAAAAGATTTTAAAAGATGCAGAAAACAATGCAGAGATCTTAAAAAAGAATAAACTTTTAGAAGCAAAAGAAAAGTTCTTGCAAATGAAAGCGGAGCATGAGCAAGAAGTGAATGCCAAAAACAATAACATTAACCAACGCGAAAATACCATGAAGCAGAAAGAGCAATCGGTAAACCAGCGCATGGAAAATTTTAATAAAAAAGAACAGGAACTCGATAAGCAAAAAAGCGTTTTAGAAAAGCAAACCGAAATCGCGATTAAAAAGCAAGAAGAGGTAGAAGTGCTTAAAAACCAACACCTAAAACAATTGGAAACCATTGCTGGTCTGTCTGCCGAAGAAGCTAAAGAGCAATTGGTAGAAAATCTGAAACAAGAAGCCCGTACACAGGCAATGATGCAGGTGAAGGATATTGTTGATGAGGCGAAGTTAACGGCGAGCAAAGAAGCTAAAAAAGTAGTCATCCAAACCATTCAGCGTACTGCTACCGAAGCTGCAATTGAAAATTCGGTTTCTATTTTTCATATCGAAAGCGATGAGATTAAAGGTCGTGTTATTGGTAGAGAGGGTAGAAACATCCGTGCTTTAGAAGCTGCTACCGGTATTGAGATTATCGTGGATGATACACCAGAAGCAATTATTTTATCAGGTTTCGATCCAGTAAGAAGAGAAATTGCCCGTTTGGCTTTACACCGTTTGGTAACAGATGGTCGTATACACCCGGCTCGTATTGAGGAAATTGTAGCGAAAACCAAAAAACAGATCGAAGACGAGATTGTAGAGATTGGTGAGCGTACAGTAATCGATTTAGGTATCCATGGTTTACACCCGGAGTTAATCCGTATGGTTGGCCGTATGCGTTACCGCTCATCTTACGGACAAAACTTGTTACATCACTCTCGTGAGGTAGCTAACTTCTGTGCGACTATGGCTGCCGAATTAGGCTTAAATGCTAAAATGGCTAAACGTGCAGGTTTATTACACGATATAGGTAAAGTGCCTGATGATAACCCTGAATTGCCACACGCAATTTTAGGCATGCAATTGGCCGAGAAATATAAAGAGCATCCTGAAATCTGTAATGCTATTGGTGCCCACCATGATGAAATTGAGATGACTTCGATGATCTCTCCAATTGTACAGGCTTGTGATGCAATCTCCGGTGCGCGTCCGGGTGCACGTCGTGAGGTGGTAGAAAGTTATATCAAACGCCTTAAAGATTTAGAAGAACTGGCTTTATCTTATCCAGGTGTTGAAAAAACCTTTGCAATTCAGGCAGGTAGAGAATTACGTGTGATTGTAGAAAGTGAACGCATTACTGATGCACAGGCAGAACTTTTAGCTGCTGATATTTCAACCCGTATTCAAACCGAAATGACTTATCCAGGACAGATTAAGGTTACCGTAATCAGAGAAACCCGTTCTGTAGCATTTGCAAAATAGATTAAATCGTCATCCTGAACTTGTTTCAGGATCTTAATAACAGAAAAGGTGCTGAACTGAATTCAGCATGACGAGTGGTTTAATAAACAAAATATTAAGCGATGGATATTCCATCGCTTTTTTTTATTTTTACATAATGAGCAAGCAAACCATAACAATCGAACCAAAGCGGCCAGTAGATATGCTTTTTGACAAGTATGCCGAAAGTCACCAAAACCCAACAAACAAACTGGTGCACTGGATCTGTGTTCCGTTAATTGTATTCAGCTTACTAGGGTTGATCTGGCAGATTCCTTTTCCACATATTGGTTTTTTAGGTAGCTACAACGGTTTCTTTAACTGGGCATCTTTTCTATTGGCCTTTAGTTTGTATTATTATTTCACACTTTCACCAGTATTGTTTTTTTTGATGATTTGGGTAGTTGGTTTAATGAGTTACATCATTGTAAAAATTGAGCAGGCAGTAGGCTTAGGTAGTGGAACGGCCTATGCTATTTATGCAGCAATATTTGTAGTCGCCTGGATTGGTCAGTTTATTGGGCATAAAATTGAGGGGAAAAAACCTTCATTCCTTGATGATGTTAAGTTCTTGTTAATAGGTCCGATCTGGTTATTGCACTTCATTTGCAAGAAGGTGGGTATTCGTTATTAATCCAGAAAGTGCTTAACGTTTAGTTAACTTTAAGGTAAAAGAATGTTAATTAACACCTAACCTGTAGTTAACACTGTGGTAATACTTTTGCCCTTATCAAATAAAGGCAAATTGGACTTACTAAACTCTTTTAAAAGAGCGGCACTTACAGTGTTCGCTTTAACGATCAGCATACTTGCGTATGCACAAACAGGAAAAATTTCTGGAACAGTTACCGATAAAAAAACCGGTGAAACCTTAATTGGGGTTACGGTTAAAATTAAAGGTACAACTAAAGGTACTTCTACAGGTGCTGACGGTAAATATACGATTGCTGCATTGCAAGATGGTAAATTTATTATCGAAGCATCGTATGTAGGATATGCTACAAAGGAAGTGTCAGCTGTTGAAATAAATGGTGGAGGTACAACTACCTTAAACCTGGCGCTTGATGAATCGAATTCTCAGAAATTATCTGATGTACAGGTGAAAGGTCAGGCCAGCAGAGAAACTGAAACAGCACTTTTATCGCTTCAAAAAAATGCAATAGAAATTAAACAGGGCATCGGAATCCAGGAACTATCTAGAAAAGGCGTAAGCGATGTTGAAGAGGGATTGACAAAAATTACTGGTATTACTAAGGTAGACGGTAGAGGTTTATTTGTAAGAGGTTTAGAAGATAGGTATAACAACTTATTAATAAACGGCTTAGCAGTACCTTCTAACAATCCATTTAAAAAAATTATCCCTTTGGATCTTTTTCCAACGGATATTGTAAGTGTTTTAGAAACTTACAAAACTTTTAACTCAGGCTTATATGGCGATTTCGCTGGTGGAACTTTTAACATTGTAACCGCTAAAGGAGAAAAAGCAGTAACTAAAATTAATATTGGTACCAGTTTTACCTCTAACAGTACCTTTAAAAAGTTCCTAAGGGCAGACGATGCGACGCAATTTGGCGATTATTTCGGAATCACTGGCAATCAACGTGATATGCCTAAGGTTTTTGGTAGTAAGCCAGCGTCTTATACCATGTCTGCAAGCGAAGCTGGTTCTCAGTTTGGCTCTGGTTTTAATGTTGATGAAGGTAAAGCACCACTTAATACAAACCTGGAAATCTTACATACGCAAAAAATCAACTTAGACAATCAACGTTCATTTCAATATTTAATATCGCTAAATACCGAGAATAAGTTTCAGGTTAGAGAAGGTGTTGATCGTTTTTTTAATACCGGGCAAGGTATTTATGATAATAACCTGTATACAGTAACAAATCGGTTTTCTACCAATTCATCCCTGTTAACCTCCTTAAATTATTTAACTAAGCGTTTAAGCCTTAATCTTAACGCATTTTATTTAAAAGGTACTGAAAGCACAATTCAGGATCAGGTAGGGTATACTAATAGCCAGGCTAATGTTAATAATGCATTTATCAGACTAAATCAGCTACAGAAAACAGATTTATTTACAGGACAACTACTTGCAAATTATAAAATTACCGAAGATGATGCACATAGCATTAGGGCAGGTGTTTCTTATTCAAAAACAAGCTATCAACTTCCTGATAGAAAATCTTATAGAGGAACTAAAATCGATGATAATACTACTGCTGTAAGTTATTCAGGTAATAGCGTGGTGAGGCAATATATGGATTATGATGGTGATTTCTTTGGTTCTGGTTTGTTAGAGTACAATTGGAAGTTCGGAAATGAAGATTTATCTAAGGCTCATAAATTATCTGTTGGTTATAACGGTTCATTTAATAAAATAGAGTCTGATTTTAGGTTTCTGGTATCACAAAATTTGGCTTCAAATCTTGCTACTTTTCCTACTAATCAACCTGATGGCATGCTAGGCGCGGCAATTTCAAATGGTGATTTTACATACAGAGAAGGTACAAACGCCACTTATAAAGCAAAAATGCAAGAAAGCGTTAATGCAGGTTATGTAGACTTGGCACTTAGTTTAAATGATAAACTAAATTTGAACGTAGGAACGCGATTTGAACAATCACAACGTATTACCAGGTATAGAAATTCTGGTAGTTTTGACGATCCGTTTCAAAAAATCAATAAAAATAATTTTGATATTTTACCAGCTGCAAACTTAAAATACGCATTAACCGAGAAGGCAAACTTAAGGTTATCGGCCTCAAAAACACTAACAAAGCCGGTTGTTATGGAAGCTTATCCGCTAGAGTTTGTTAACCCTGATGCAACTATTGAGAATGGTAATCCCAACGTAATCAACAGCAGGAACTATAATTTAGATGTAAAATACGAATGGTTCCCAACTAATAAAGAATTAATTGCGGTTACAGGTTTTGCCAAATATTTAGAAAACCCGATTGAGCGTTTGTTTGCGCAATCAGCCGGTAGTGGGGGATTAACCATTACCTATGATAACTCTAAAAAAGCAATTCTTTACGGTGCAGAATTAGAGTTGTTGCTTCAGTTAAGTAGGATACACGAATCATTATCCAATTTCTCATTTGGTTTTAACACCTCTTTAATGGTTACTAAAGCTACAATAGATGTACTTAAAAACAGTGCAGAAGTAGCCTCCCTGGGTAGTAAAAATACCCGTAAACTGCAAGGTGCCTCTCCTTGGTTAATCAATGCTGATATTAGATACGATATGGACTTTACCAAGAAATGGAAAAGTACGATGACATTGGCTTACAACGTATATGGCGAACGTATTTACGCCGTGGGTACAAACGGATTAGATAGTTATTATGAGAAACCTTTTGGCAAATTGGATTTTATCTGGAATAATAAGATATCGAATAAATGGGATGTTAAGTTTGGCGTAGAGAATATTTTAAATCCAACATACAAAATTGAATTAGGTGATGACAGTAAAATCAAAGTATATGCAGATGATCTAACTGTTAAAGATTATAAAAGAGGTGTAGGTGTATCGTTGGGGTTAGGTTATACATTCTAGTATGTATAGTTTACAATTAATTAACCGCTGATTGATGTAATCTTAAAGGTGGGTTAACGTATTGAAAACATGAGAGACCTAAATTTACATTTAAGGAAAATTAAATTACATAATAAAAAGAGAATTAAAAATGAGAAAATTATTTTACGCAATTGCAATTTCAGCTACATTGTTTGCTGGCTGTTCTAAGGATGGTGATGATGATACAACGCCAACAAAAGTACCGGTAGTGGGTGAAATTACAGGCGATATTACAGCTAATAGAACTTTAGCGTTTGGAAACTATACATTAAAAGGTATGGTTAAAATCCAACCAGGTGTTACATTAACTATCGAAAAAGGATCTACATTTACAGCAGATAAATTAGCTGGCGAATCTGGTTTAGTCGTATTAAAAGGTGGTACGCTAATTGCGAATGGAACTGCTGATGAGCCTATCGTATTTACTGCAAAAGCAAAACTTCCTGGTCAATGGGCTGGTATCATCGTTTATGGCGACGCACCAATTATTGGTACTGCTGGAGCAACATCTGTTACCTCTGAAGATGGTTTAGTAATAGCTTATGGTGGTGTTAATCCAACCCATAGTAGTGGTTCTTTAAAATATGTAAGGGTTGAGTATGCTGGCTTGTTGGTTACTACAAACTCTAAAGAACACAATGGTTTTTCTTTTTATGCTGTAGGTTCTGGTACTGTTTTGGAAAACTTGGTTTCTTACAAAGGCTTAGATGATGGGTTTGAGTTTTATGGTGGAACAGTTAGTGGTAAAAACCTAATTTCTTACGGAAATTCTGATGATTCTTTTGACTGGCAAGATAGCTGGAGAGGCCAGGATAACACCAATTGGTTTGCTTATCAAACTGGAGCAGGTAACTATGGAATGGAAGTTGAAGCGAAAAGTAATAACAATGCTTTTTGGCCAAAAATAACCAACATTACTTTAAAAAGAGCTCCTGGTACTACAACTGAGGCACCAGCTGGCGAAGTGCAGTTAGATGCTTTCCAGTTTAAAGCTAATGGAAATGGCGATTTCAGTAATATCGTTGTTGACGGATATGGAAGTCAAACTACACCAACTGCTGTAAGTGGTGGCGTAGTTCAAGTGTTAGATTTGGTTACCTATAACAATCAGGTATTAACAAATAAAATTAAACTTACTAACGTGAAAATTACCAATTCACCTAATACCTTTATATCAGGTAATGCAGGTGGAGCGTTTACAGTAAACGCAGCAAGTTTTGGTACAAACTGGACCGTTTCTACCACTGCAACAGGTGCTTCTTTAACAAAAGGAAAATGGGCTACTGTTGATGGTGTAGATTTATTAGCGAATCTATAATAGCAAACTATTCTTTAATAAGCATAAAAAAGCGGGTGTTCATCATAAGGTGAGCACCCGCTTTATTTTATAATCCTATCTATACTGCTTCTTTAATCTCTTCTTTTGCTTTCTTCACAACAGCAGGTTTAGCGGCTTTTGCCTTTGGAGCTGCAGGAGCAACTTGCTCTTCTTTAATATATGGCGCCATAGAATCATCTTGAATATTGAAAGTAACTTTTTTAGTTAATTGCTTTGCAAATTTTTCGATTACTTTATCTGCTTTTTTTGCTTTGCCGTACTGGATAACAAGTTCGTTAAAGACAAGGACTAATTTCGATTCTAATTCTTTACGTAATTTTTTGCTTGTCGAATGACTTTTCGACTTAGATTTGTTCTTTTTCATCTAAAACTTATGGGTTTTCCCAAAGATAGAGAATCGGGAAGTTAAATTAATATTATGATTATGTTAACACATAAGTAGCTGCTTAACATATAAAATATTTCTCATAACTTAGGTTAAATCACATAGATTAGCATTTAATCGAACGAATATGAATTATCCAATATTAATCGGTGTTGCGGTTCTGGTCATCATTTTAATCGCCTACCTGATCAAAAGGAACCAAAAAGACAAAAAGGAATTTGAAGAAGAGGTAATCCAGTCTGAACTTCCGCCTGAGAAAGATGATAAAGAAAACATTTAGAAAGTATGTCCTGGTGCAATTTCGCCGCCCAGATCTAGGGTATTCTGGAAACCTTCCAGGTATTGAAGTAAATGCCGTTCAGCATTTGCGTAAGAAGTAAATGTTGATGCCGGTTCATAAGCATCAGCATCAGTTTTGCTTTTGTAAAATGAACTGATTTTGAAAACGAAAACTTTGCCATCGTTAATCGGCGACATAATTCTAGCCTTTATAGCGTGACCGTTCACCTCAACAAAAAATTCCTTTAAAACGGTATAGATAATAGCAGACATAGACAAGGTTTTAGATTTAACTCAATATGAGAAATCTAAATTACCTTAAATAGCTAATGAATCAACCTGTTATTGATAAAATAACGATTTTTTAACATTAATTTAATATGAAGGGCTTATTTCTTAGGCTCATATGCATAAACCACTTCATATTTACTGTTCTTGAAATTTGATGAAAGTTGTCCGATTTTTAGATTCTGAGCCTGGGGTGTAGGCTCGCAGTACGAATACTTTTTGCCTTTGTAAGTAATCGGTTCGCCAACTGGTTTGTCAAACTGAACAGCAATAGTTAAATGTTTAGGGTATAGCAGGGCAATCATCGGCAGGTTATATATTTCCTTTACCAAATAGAAAAATAGTGCGGCGCGGTCATCGCAATCACTGTAGGTACTTAATAATGTTTGTTCAGGCGAGAAACGTTTTTCTTTGCCAAAATTTTCACCGTCATCTTCATATAAAAAACCATAACGGGTAAATCTCATCAGGTAATCGACACCTTTTTTCTGATCCATGCCTTTTAGGTTTTCTTTCAGGGTGGGAATAAGAGAGCTGTAGGTTTCCCGGCTCAAAGGAATATTAAAATAACTCTCAAAATCGACTACAGGATAGTTTTTGAAAATGGTTTGTACATCTTCATTAACTTTTAGCTTAAAATGATGGATTTTTTGACGATAGCTAAATTCGATATCTTTTTCCTGATAACTTTCTGGTTTAAAATCGGGCATTCGTGTAACCTTATAAGAGAAAGGGTTTTTAGCCTCAGGAATTAAAATTTTAACGGGTTTATAAGCATCGGCCTGTTTAAACAGTTTGCCATAGTCGTGGTAATTCAGGCACATAAACTTTTTATCGTCAATCATAAAAAACGGAATATCGCTGATATCCTCTTCATTTCTTACATAAAAGATAACCTGATCATTGCCTATAGCCAACCTTGCATCGTAGCCGCATTTACCCAGTAAAAACCATTTGTATAAAGTATAACCGAAATAATTATCTGCTTTCGGACTAATCTGTTCGGCTGTTTTTCGGATCAGTTGATAATAAATCCAGTCGTTTAAATGATATTTTTTCTGGTATTTTTCTAAAGACGAGATAAGAGTTGCGTATTGGCCAGAAGAGATGCGGCTGTAAAAGTTTGAAACGGCTGATGCAGTTGCTGTTTTTGGTATTGGAAAAACGACTGAAGAATCTATATTGAAGTTGAAAGTCCCATCATAAAAATCAAAAGAATAATTCTGTCCCTTCGAGATGATGGCATTCATCATCAGGCAAACGAACAAAATGGTCCTTAAAATATATGTGTAAATCCCTCTTTTCAAACCGCCTCATATTTGATTACATTAAATTTACCTATTATTAACACAAAAGCAACAATTTCTTTATGTCAACAATAAGGTTGGTGCTTAACGGAAAATTAACATTGGACTTTCATGAATTCGGATCAGATTACTTTTTTAAGGCGTAAAGTCCCTTTCTTAAATGTTTTAAAAGCGAGGTATTACAATCCTTACAGTTTATTTCTTTCAAATGAATTGGTTTGCCGATACTGATTTTTAACTGGTGACCATTTTTGTTGAATAACTCTGAAATCAGCTTTGCTGTTTGTAACGAAGGGTGTATAAATTTCAGTAGGCTAAAAAATATGCCATTATTGCCGTGAAAATACACTGGTAGTATCGGTACGTTGGCTTTGGAGATGATTTTTCCAACCACGGGATGCCATTCGCGGTCGGTAATCTGATTTTTTCTGAATTTATAAGAGGAAACTTCGCCTGCTGGAAAAATAGCAACAGGACTACCATCTCTTAAAACTTTTAAAGTTGTTTTTAATCCGCTAATACTTGATGAATCCTGAACTTTTTCGAATGGATTTACCGCGATAATGCATTTCTCAAGATTTGGGATTTTCTTTAACAGAAAATTCCCCATAAACATCGTATCAGGTCGGTGATTGGCAAGAGTGCTTAATAATGCCAATGATTCTATAGCACCGTAGGGGTGGTTTGCAATCGCAATAAATGCACCTTCTTTTGGAATGTTGGCTAAATCCTCATCACTAATCTGAATAGTGACACCCAGAACATTCAGAATATGATTGGCAAATTTTTCTCCTTCTAAGGTATTCGCATCTCCAATCATTACATTGAAGTCGTTAATCTTCAAGAACCTCATTAAAAAGGAAGCAAGACCAGGGATTGGAATATTACAGATGCCTGTTGCCTTTGAAAAATTCTCTTTAGAAATGACTGTCATAATTATAGTTCAAAATTGATTCCATTAGGGAATCAACTTGATAAATGATTTTTTATTTGAGCTAAATATAAGGGCGGGAAACATTCGGTTCTTACGAAGATGAATGTTTATCATAGCTCATACAGAGTACCTAAAGATAATGGAATAATATGAACAACAGCGTATTAATCGATTAAGAAATTGTAAGGAAGAAAATTCTATAAATAATATTTCATTAACACCAATTTAACAGGGCAAACCTACTTTTGTGGCATAAATATTTGGTTAGTATTTATAAAGTTTAGGTTAGTTGATAATAAAAAACCCAGATGGATGTCTGGGTTTTTTTATGGAATTCGTTTATAGATTCTTGCCGAGCTTTTCGAGCATTTCTGGTGGAATATTATGCGTATCAACCACTAAGAAGCCATCTAAACAATCAGAAAATTTAGGATCGATATTGAATGAAATAATCTTCGCATTCAGGTTCATATACTGCCTCAACAATACTGGAATCTTAATGTGTGAATTTTCAATATCTCCGATAATGCTGTCCAGATCTTTAAAAGACTCGCTGCTATCAACCAATGTATCTGTAGAAATTGGTAAAAGATCGGCTTTAAACTTGTTTCTTGGCTTTACATATTTTGCCATCTCATAATCGAAATGGTTTTTGGTAATGTAATCTACAATTAAGGCCTTGCTAAATTTAGAGAAGTTGTTGCTAATGCTCACTGGTCCGAACATATAACGGTACTGTGGGTTATCGATCAGGTATTTTAAAATTCCTTTCCAAAGCAAAAATAATGGAAGTGGTTTACCCTGGTATTCTTTTCTGATCCACGATCTGCCCAGCTCTATCCCCTGTCTCAACATTGGGTAGAACTGGTCTTTCATTTTAAAAAGTTCAGAAAGATAGAAACCGCGACGGCCCATGCTTTCTAAAATTTCATCTCCTTTACCAATCCGGTAAGCACCCACAATATTTTCTAAATCCTTATCCCATATAAATAAGTGATTATAGTAAATGTCGTAATTATCAAGATCGATTTTTTTGTTGGTTCCTTCGCCAACCTCTCGGAAAGTAATTTCACGCAAACGGCCAATTTCTCTTAAAATATTAGGGATTTTTAACGTTGGAACAATGTATACTTCGTAATTTTTTTCCGTCCAAACTTTAAAATCCTCCAAAAGCGCTACCTCATTCTTAATTAAAACCCTCGAAGTTTCTTCAATTACCTCAACAGGTTTCTTTTTGATTTTGAATAAGTTCAGTGGATTAAAGAGTTTTTTCTCTGTATCTAAGCCAATACCAAGTGCATATGTACGGGCCCTTAAAAAGTCCATCAGTTTATTGCTGCTGTTCATGTGCGAAATTTCAGATACGGCTATTGGTTTGCCAATCCGTACCTTAATGGTGCGCCCATGTTTATTTAGAAACTCTGAAGGTAATTTTGCCGTACGCAGGGTAGGGTGGATGAAGCTTAAAATATTAAAGAAAACACCGTTATTACCGTGAAAATAAATAGGTACAACGGGTACTTTTGCTTTAGCAATCAGTTTTCCAACAACAGGATGCCACATTCTGTCGGTTACCTGTTGGGCATCTAATTTAAAGGTAGAAACCTCTCCTGCAGGGAAAATACCAATCGGTGTTCCATTCCTAAGTAAGTCGAAAGTAGTTTTTAAACCACTAATGCTCGATGTATGTTGAACGTTTTCGAAAGGGTTAACAGCGACAAAAAATTCATCAAGGTTTGGTATTTTTTTCAAAATGAAGTTCACCATCACCTTGGCATCTGGCCTAACCGTACACAAAAGTTTAACCAAAGCTAAACCTTCTACACCTCCATAAGGATGGTTTGCAATGGCAATAAATGGTCCTGTTTTCGGAATACAATTTAAATCATCATCGTCAAATTCGATAGAAACGCCAATGGTTTCCAGTATCTTATCTACAAACTCTAAACCTTTAAAGTGTTGATTTTGAGCGAATACATCATTAATGTCGTTCAGTTTCATGATCTCCATCATCAAACCCGCTAAACCTGGTACACCTAGCTTATCTATCTTTGTTGCTTTTGCAAACTCAGATGTAGTTATGATCTTCATATAAAATTCTTATGGCGTTGATTGGCAAAACCTGCTCAGTTTTGCAATTCCAAAAATAAGATTTATATTTATAATACACATGTCATATCGCATCAATGAAAATTTGGCTCAACAAAAATTTTGGTGTTAGCAAAAGTGAATTTAATGGATTGCTATTTCTAGTTTTTATCATTATTGTAATTAAGGCTACACCTATTATATATAGCTATTATCGGCCCGTTTCAAATGATGGCCCAAATCTTTTAGCACAAATTCAGAAGATAACCATAACAGATCAGGTATATGCAAATACCATTCGTGATCGGATTGAAAATTCAAATCCCGAAAAAACAGTTAAACTTTTCAAATTCAATCCCAACACTTTAGATGCACAGGGTTGGCAAACTCTAGGTTTATCACCAAAACAGGCACAATCGGTTGTGAATTATACTGCTAAGGGTGGTAAGTTTTACAAAGCCGAAGATCTTCAGAAAATGTATACCATTTCACCAGAAATGTATAAAAAGATATCGCCCTATGTTAACATACCCGATCAACCCATCAACTCCTCAAGAAAATATGTTCCTTTCGACAAAAAGGAATACGCTAAAAAAACTTTAGTAATCGTCGATATCAATAAGGCCGATTCTGCACAGTTGGATGAGATAAAAGGTATTGGTGGAACTTTTGCGCTTAGGATTATTAAATACCGTGAACGTTTAGGTGGTTTTTACAAGAAAGAGCAGCTTCTCGAAGTTTATGGATTAGATTCTAATAAATATGCCGAAATTAAAGATCAGATTGAAATCAGTAATGCGCCATTAAAAACAATAAATATAAATACAGCAACGTTTGATGATTTAAAGCGCAATCCATACCTTTCTTACAAGCAGATTAATGCCATTATCCAATACCGCAAACAGCATGGCAATTATGCTAATCCATCCGATTTAAAAAAGATCATCATTTTAAACCAAGAGGTCATCGATAAGATTACGCCTTATATTTCCTTTTAGCACCTTGAATTTAAAAGGTTAAATCTTATTTGGAAAGCAGCATTAGTACTAATTGGTTCCGAAAGTCCTGCTTTACACTTTACGCTCCAGATTGAAAACCCATGAAAGAAGCAAGCATACAATAAAAGTAAAACAAGTGCTTAAATCGGGATTCGTGCTCGTTCCAATCAGGTTTAATCATAGAGGAGCAATGCTGGTCAACCCTAAATCATACTCCCGGCCGTGCCACCTAAACCTGATCGGAACGAACATGAAGTGTAACGAAATAAAGTGGAGAGCAGGGCTGAATAACACCAAACGCTTCTGTATCTGATTTCCAAAAAAAAAAGACAACCAAGTTAAAAATTATGTATTTCCTGTTCTGGGTTAGTATAGGAGTTAATTGTCTGCAAAGTTTAAGAGAATCCATTTTCAACAAATGTTTTGCGAAAAACTGAATGTATACATCCATTGCCATTCCTCAATTTTATCTATATTCATCAAAAACGCCACATAATTAGTTTATTCGGCTATAGTTGTAAGAAAAATAGAAAAAAACTTTATCGGTTAATTTCAAGGTTTAAAATTAACCGATAAACTAATTGAACCGAATACCATTTCATTCTGTAATTGCACAAATATTTAATGGTAACTAACTATCAAATAATTGTTTATAATTGCCTCAACTAACTATAAATATAAATTTAATGAGCGTAAGCTTCGATTTTTCAGAAACAGAAACTCAGCAGAGTGTAAAGGCCATGGTCCGCGATTTTGCAGAGAAAAACATCCGTCCACATATAATGGAATGGGATGAGGCACAGCATTTTCCTGTCGAATTGTTTAAACAGCTCGGCGAATTAGGTTTAATGGGCGTTTTGGTTCCCGAAGAACATGGAGGCTCTGGATTGGGCTATCAGGAATATGTTGATGTAATTGTAGAAGTGGCCCGGGTTTGTGGTTCAATCGGCTTATCACTGGCTGCACACAACTCTTTATGTACCGCGGCATATTCTGGCCTTTGCCAATGCAGAACAAAAGCAAAGGTGGTTACCAAAGCTGGCTAGGGCCGAATGGATTGGTGCCTGGGGCTTAACAGAAGCAAACACAGGTTCGGATGCACTGAGAATGATGACCACCGCTGTTGAAGATGGTGATGACTATATTATAAATGGTGCAAAAAATTGGATTACCCATGGTAAAAGCGGCGATATTGCGGTTGTTATGGTGAGAACCGGGGAACAGGGAAGCTCGAAAGGGATTTCGGCCATTGTGGTAGAGCGTGGTACACCTGGTTTTACGGCGGGCAAAAAAGAAAATAAATTAGGCATGCGTGCATCAGAAACCACAGAAATGATTTTTGACAACTGCCGCGTACCAAAGGCTAATTTATTGGGGGATGTTGGTGAAGGTTTTAAACAGGCGATGAAAGTTTTAGATGGTGGAAGGATTTCTATTGCTGCATTGGCTTTAGGTATTGCAAAAGGTGCTTTTGATGCTGCGGTAGCTTATTCAAAACAACGCCAGCAATTTGGTCAGCCCATTGCCAGCTTTCAGGCCATTAGTTTTAAACTGGCTGATATGGCTACCGAAATTGAAGCAGCCGAATTATTGATCCGGCAGGCAGCAGATTTAAAGAACAGGCATTTGCCTATGACAAAAGAATCGGCCATGGCAAAATATTTTGCCTCAGAGGTTTCGGTAAGGGTAGCAACAGAAGCTGTTCAGATATTTGGCGGTTATGGTTATACCAAAGATTTTCCGGTAGAAAAATTTTATCGCGATAGTAAATTATGTACAATAGGCGAAGGAACGTCTGAAATACAGAAAATTGTAATTGCCAGAGAAGTATTATCAAGGTAGAGGGTTTAAGGAGGTAGAAGGTTTAGGGCTTATGCATCGAATCTTATACCTTAAACTTTTCGCCTTCAACCTTATAAAAGCCAAATATATTATGAGTAATCCGGACGGTTTAACCACCTCCGGATTTTTTTTGTTTTAAAATTTTCAAAACCAACTTTAAATTGTCTGTGTTTTTACTGAAGTATAAAGATTAATAATCAATGGGCAATTATCAATGAGCTATTGACCATTGAACTAATGAACTAAAAATATGGCAAAGTATTCAGAAAAAGCTGGTGAAAAAGTAGAAAAAACCATGCACGAAATGAAAGAAGGTAAGCTTAAAAGCGGATCAGGTAAAAAAGTGACTTCTAAAAAGCAGGCAGTTGCTATCGGATTATCGGAAGCCAGGAAAGAAGGAGCGAAGGTGCCGAAGAAAGGTTAAAAGCTTAAAGACTAAAGCCGAAAGACCAAAGCGGATAGGCATGGTGTTAAACTATCTTTCCAGATCTTTAAGCTTTAGTCTTTGGACTTTTCGCTTTCTGCTTATGTTCAGCTTATTGCGGTATATCTTTAGTGGTTAAAATGCTATCTACTACATAAACGCTAAATCCGCGCCAAGGCAGGGTATTTTTATATTCTTTATAGTGGAGTTCGTAAAATTTGCCACTATTGGCCATCATTTTATCTGCAATTTCTTTACTTGCAATAGAAAACTCAAACTCATTATTTTGTAATGTTCCCGCTTGTCTGGATTTTACCCCACTCTGGATCAATTTCCCTTCGTAGGTTTTAAACAGATAGCCTTTCTTTACTACATAATTTAATTCGCCGGCTTTAACGCCTTCGCCAAAAACAAAGAAATACCGGTAATAGCAGATTGCTGCGAGTAAAATAACGACTATAACCGTGATAATTGAGCCTACTTTTTTGCCTGTTGTCATATCATATAATGTATATATAAATGTAGGTAAACAACAGTTTAGTTTAACTAACGATTTAAATAAAATTTTCTTTTTATAAAACCTTTCTCATTTTCAATATTTTGCTTACATTTGCAGCCCCGATAGCACGGGAAATTTTAAAAACCACGAGAGGAGGTATTTCAGCGTTATGATCATTATCAACATTAAAGACGGCGAATCATTAGATAAAGCCCTTAAACGTTTCAAGAAAAAGTTTGAAAAAACTGGTGTATTGAGAGAACTACGTAGTCGCCAAGCATACGAGAAAAAATCCGTTGCTCGCCGTACTGAAATTAAACATGCTGTTTACATTCAGAATATGAATCTAGATACAACTTCTTAGTTGTTTACGATATAAAAACATGAAAGTCCTGATCATTTGATCGGGACTTTTTTGTTTAAAAAGAAATCGAAAACTTTACAATAAACAATTAATTAATGATTTCTTTATATCAAAACTATTTGTAACTTCATATCAATGCCCAGCAAAAAGATATTGAATGTTGCTAAAAAGTTTTATAACCTATTTAACTCACGAGAAGCGCTATTCTCAGCACACCATTACCTCTTATCAAACAGATTTAGATCAGTTTGAAGAGTATATCAATATTACATTCGAGCTAAACTTTTTAGAAGTTAAGCATATTCACCTAAGGGGCTATATGGTAGATCTGATGGAGAAGAAAGTATCAGAACAGACCATCAATAGAAAAATTTCGACATTAAGGAGCTTTTATAAATTTTTGCAGCGAAGCGGAAAGATTGAACAAAATCCTACCATTTTAATTAAAGCGCCAAAAATACCTAAAAGACTACCCGTATTTGTTGATTCGCAAAAGATGGATTATTTGCTTGATTCCGAACATTATTTTAACGAAAGTTTCCCATCCGTTCGCGATCATCTGGTAATCGAATTGCTTTTTGGTACCGGCATGCGCTTAACAGAGCTACTCCAGCTAAAAGATACAGATATTGATATTTATTCGGGAACAATAAAGGTATTGGGTAAAAGAAATAAAGAACGGATTATTCCTGTAAATAAACAGCTTATTAATCAGGTGAATACCTATATTGAGCTAAAAAAGTTGCAAAACTTTAATAACAATTTGCTTATCTTAATCGTTACCAATACAGGTGCAGCGGCATATCCAAAGTTAATATACCGTATTGTTACCTCATACCTAAACCACGTATCAACCAATGAGAAGAAAAGTCCCCACGTGCTTCGGCATAGTTATGCAACAAGCCTGCTAAATGCAGGAGCAGATCTAAATGCAATTAAAGAACTTTTGGGTCACGCCAGCTTAGCGGCAACCCAGGTTTACACCCACAATTCAATCGAAAGATTAAAAACAATTTATAAACAAGCCCATCCAAAGGCGTAAAAAAAGGAGGAAAAATGAAAATCGGAGTTCAATCAATCCACTTCAGTGCAGACAGTAAGTTGTTAGATTTTATACAAAAAAAAGCAAATAAGCTAGATCAGTTTTTCGACCAGATCATTAGCGGAGAAGTGTATTTAAAGTTAGAAAACGTAGAGGATGAGGCCAATAAAATTAGTGAGATAAAACTCATTGTGCCGGGAGGTACCCTCTTCGCTAAAGAACAATGTAAATCATTCGAAGAAGCCACAGATCTGGCAATTGAGTCATTAAGAAAGCAGATCACTAAACATAAAGATAAAACACGCGCAAAATTAAGTGAGCATAAAGCAATTTTAAGCGAAAGCGAAGCTGCTGATTACTAAAAATTAGCATAATTTTAAGAAAGGGCAACATGATTAATCATTATGTTGCCTTTTTTATGGACTATCGTGAGGGATTTACTATTGTTTTTGAATAATAAATAATGGTATCGATTGGTTTTTTTTAAAATTTAATAGGAATATAAATGATTTTGTGGTGTTAAACGATATAAGAAGTGGTAGCTGGAAAGGACCGGGGCATGGGGGCAAGTGCAATTAAACTTAAAAACCGATTCATATTCGTTAGAACACAGAAAAAGTTAAAAAAATAATACATTTTTAAGCGAAAGCAAAGCAACTGATTATGAAGTACCTATTATTTTAAATCGTCTTAATTGAGTGGGAGGGCTAAAAATTTCGCTATTTTTTTTCAAATTTATTTTGAAGTGAAATATAAGTGTGTATATTTGCATTCCCTTTCGGAAACGGTGTTAGGCCAAGAAGAAAAGGGTTGTTCTTTAAAAAGATAAAAGTTTTAAAAAAACACGTTAATAGTATGAAAAATGAAGATTTTTCGTATCATTGCACAAAATTTAAAGCCTCCTTAGCTCAGCTGGTAGAGCAACTGACTTGTAATCAGTAGGTCATTGGTTCGATTCCGATAGGAGGCTCTTTTTATTTTAAAGTGTTAGCATTTTAAAGTAAAAAATGGGGAGATTCCAGAGCGGCCAAATGGGACAGACTGTAACTCTGTTATCGCAAGATTTCGAAGGTTCGAATCCTTCTCTCCCCACACTTTAAATGAACGACCAAATGTTTTAATGAGAGATTATTTCTATCATTCTTTCATTCAATCAATCACTAGTTTTTAAAAGCGGAAGTAGCTCAGTTGGTAGAGCGATAGCCTTCCAAGCTATAGGTCGCGAGTTCGAACCTCGTCTTCCGCTCCAATAAAAATTAGAAAGTGGGCAGTTATCGGTAACAGTTTTAATTTGGTTAAAACTAAAAGGCTGGAACTGGAAACTAAAAAGCCGACTTAGCTCAGCGGTAGAGCACTTCCTTGGTAAGGAAGAGGTCATGGGTTCAATTCCCATAGTTGGCTCAGGATAATAAAGCTTTGTTAAATCTGTTTAATATGCAGGGTAGACAAGGTTTTTTGTGTTGCATTGCATCAAAACAATAAATAAAATTAATAAAAAGTTAACCTACTAATTAGTTATAAATAAAATGGCAAAAGAAAAATTTGACCGTAGTAAACCGCACTTAAACATCGGTACAATCGGTCACGTCGATCACGGTAAAACAACTTTAACAGCAGCTATTACAAAAGTTTTAGCTGATGCAGGTTTATCTGAGGCACGTTCATTCGATTCAATTGACTCAGCTCCTGAGGAAAAAGAAAGAGGTATTACAATTAATACTGCGCACGTTGAGTATTCAACTGCAAACCGTCACTACGCACACGTAGATTGTCCAGGTCACGCGGATTATGTTAAAAACATGGTTACAGGTGCGGCTCAAATGGATGGTGCTATTATCGTTGTTGCTGCTACTGATGGTCCAATGCCACAAACTCGTGAGCACATCTTATTGGCTCGTCAGGTTGGTGTACCTTCATTGGTTGTATTCATGAACAAAGTGGATATGGTTGATGATCCTGAATTATTAGAATTAGTAGAAATGGAAGTTCGTGAATTATTATCGTTCTATGATTTCCCTGGTGATGATATTCCTGTTATTCAAGGTTCTGCTTTAGGTGGTTTGAACGGAGATGCTAAATGGGTAGCAAAAATTATGGAATTAATGGATGCTGTTGATAGCTACATTCCAATTCCTCCACGTTTAACTGATCTCCCATTCTTAATGCCTGTTGAAGATGTATTCTCGATCACTGGTCGTGGTACTGTAGCAACTGGTCGTATCGAGCGTGGTGTAATCAACTCTGGAGATCCAGTTGAAATCTTAGGTATGGGTGCTGAGAACTTAAAATCTACAGTAACTGGTGTTGAGATGTTCCGTAAGATCTTAGATTATGGTGAAGCTGGTGATAACGTAGGTTTATTGTTACGTGGTATTGAGAAAACTGATATCCGTCGTGGTATGGTAATCTGTAAACCAGGTTCAGTAACTCCTCACACTGATTTCAAAGCTGAGATCTATGTATTATCAAAAGCAGAAGGTGGTCGTCACACTCCATTCTTCAACAAATACCGTCCTCAATTCTATTTCCGTACCACAGACGTTACTGGTGAGATTTCACTAGCTGAAGGTACTGAGATGGTAATGCCAGGTGATAACGTTACAATCACTGTAAAGTTGATCAACGCTATCGCAATGGAAAAAGGTCTACGTTTCGCTATCCGTGAAGGTGGTAGAACAGTAGGTGCTGGTCAGGTAACTGAAATTTTAAAATAAATCTTAAATCCCGATTTATCGGGACTAAAGAAAAATAAGAAAAGCAAAGTGTTAGAGCACGCTTAAGCACTTTGCTTTCTAATTACGGGAATAGTTCAACGGTAGAATAGAGGTCTCCAAAACCTTTGATCAGGGTTCGAATCCTTGTTCCCGTGCTCAAAACAATGATTGAGTAATTGAATGAGTGAATGGTTAAATTTGAAGGTTAGCTTTCGAATATTATCGTTCACTCATTTAGTCATTCTGTCATTCAATAAATTAAATATGGCTAAAGTAGTTGAGTTTATAAAAGAATCGTACGATGAAATGACCCAGAAGGTTACATGGCCTACTTGGGGTGAACTGCAAAGTTCTGCAATTCTTGTATTAGTGGCTTCTTTAATTATTGCATTGGTTATTTTTGCAATGGATAAAGGATCGACATTTGTGTTAGATACTTTTTATAAATCACTTTCTAATTAATATTTACTAATGAGCGATCTAAAGTGGTACGTTGTAAGGGCTGTTAGCGGTAAGGAAAAGAAAGTAAAACAGTACATTGATGCTGAGATCAGCCGTTTAGGTTTCTCTCATTTGGTTCCTCAGGTTTTAATACCGATGGAAAAATATTACCAAATGAAAGATGGTAAAAAAATTGCCAAAGAGCGTAACTTTTATCCGGGTTATGTTTTAATCGAAGCTACATTAGATGGAGAATTAGAGCACATCATTAAAGGAATTAATAGTGTTATTGGTTTCCTGGGTGATAAAGCTGGTAATCCAATCCCAATGCGCCAGGCAGAAGTTAACCGTATTTTAGGTGTGGTTGATGAAATGAGCGAGCAAGGCGAAACGATGAATGTACCTTACTATGTTGGCGAAGGCATTAAAGTAATGGACGGACCTTTCAATGGTTTCTCAGGTATTATCGAAGAGGTAAACGAAGAGAAGAAAAAACTGAAAGTTATGGTTAAGATTTTTGGACGTAAAACCCCACTCGAACTTAACTACATGCAAGTAGAAAAAGAATAAGAAATTATTTAAAATATTAGAAGGCTTCAGGATTTATTTTCTGAAGCTTTTTTGTTTGAAATAGATTTTTATTATAAGATTGTGGCATTTTAATTGCTAGATTGTAAGTAATCCCTATTATTTTTTGTGATTTAATAATTTGTTGTCAAACCACTATAACAGTAATTATGGAATATTCATTGGTAGGGAAAAAAAACGCAGGTATTTTATTTAGTTTTTATGATCCTTTTAAACATTTATAATCTTTAGTTCAGGTTCATTTTCTCCTGCTTTAATTCCTCTAATTATTGACACTATTCATAAAAATTACATCGTTAAGAAAGTATCTACAAAAGGCGGTATAGATGTTGATTATTATTATCTTGAATCTGGGATGATTTGGGATAAAGGAAAAAAAATAAAGTTTAATAAAAAAGCAAATTCTTTATTGTTACTAGTAGAAAATGGCCTTCCGAAATCTTTAAAGCCAACTTGGGATGAGGCTACTAATAAGCGGATCCTAACATTAGATAAAAGATTACAAGAACCAGCAAGAGAATTTATTAATACGGTAGAGGAGGAGCTTGGTATACAGCTAAGGGTTGTACAGGCTTTAAGGACTATCGCTGAACAAAATGCGCTATATAATCAAGGTAGAACTACTCCTGGAAATATAGTAACTAAAGCTAAAGGAGGTACAAGTTATCATAATTATGCACTAGCTATGGATGTTGTGATTGTGAAAGAGGGCAATGCAGTTTGGAGTATATTGCCAAAAGAGGTTGTTAAGATTGGAGAAGATTTGGGATTTGAATGGGGAGGGAATTGGGAAGGTTTTAAAGATTATCCCCATTTTCAGATGACTTTTGGTCAAAGTATTAGAGATTTGAAAAAAGTAAAATAGTTATGAAAGGGCTTTTTATATTTTTGATTTGTATATTTTGTTATGGTGCTGATGATGTCAGTGCGAATCATAATTCAATCAAAGCATTGATTGATACTCCGGCTATTATCAAGAAAATACAATCAGACTTCTCGGTAATCAATAAACATTTAAGGCTTTATAGAAAGAAAGTTAAGGATGCACCCGACATGTCGGCAGAAGGTGGAGAGGTAACTGGCTATTATGATAAAAATATCATTAAGAAGGTGCATTGTGTTTTTTATGGTGAAACAGGAAGAGCTGAGGTTGATTACTATTTTAATAATAAAGGGTTGTTCTTTGTATTCAGAAAAGAGATATTCTATGATAAGCCTATGTACCTGAAAGATTCTAAGATAAAAAATACGAATGAAACACGTTATTATCTATACGGTGCCAAAGTGATAAAAAGTATCGAGAAACCCAAAAGATCAACATTGTTATCCTATAATGAAATAAACGAGGAGTTAAAGCAAATTTTAAACATTTTAAATAAAAAATAGATTTAGTCCTTTTAATGACTGGTGAGTCTTTAGTGGTTAATTGATCAAATCTATTTTTAACCCTTCAAACATTATTAAATATATTTCTCCCCATCTATTGTGCATTTACAAGATTATCCATATCTTTGCAGTCCTTTAAGCTTTATAGGAGCTATAAGGAATTAAATGTTACATGCTTCCAATATTTAACATTGAGTTTTAAATAAACAAAAAACACAAAATGGCAAAAGAAGTCAGTGCAATGATCAAATTACAGATCAAAGGCGGAGCGGCAAATCCATCGCCACCAGTAGGACCTGCATTAGGTGCTAAAGGGGTGAACATTATGGAGTTTTGCAAACAGTACAACGCTCGTACCCAAGATAAAGCAGGTAAAGTATTGCCAGTTGTAATTACTGTTTATGCTGATAAGTCATTCGATTTCATCATCAAAACCCCTCCGGTAGCTATCCAATTAAAAGATGCTACTAAATTACAGAGTGGTTCTGCTGAGCCTAACCGTAAAAAAGTTGGATCGGTGACCTGGGACCAGATTAAAGTTATTGCTGAAGATAAAATGCCTGATTTAAATGCATTTACAATCGAATCTGCAATGAGTATGGTTGCTGGTACAGCACGCAGTATGGGAATCACCGTTTCTGGTGACGCACCCTGGAACAATTAATTAAAAAACAGTTTACAACAGTGGCGAAATTAACTAAAAATCAAAAAAAGGCACACGCTAAAATAGAAGCTGGTAAAGCTTATACTTTACAGGCTGCTGCTGCTTTGGTAAAAGAAATCACTACCACTAAATTCGATGCATCAGTTGATATTGATGTATCTTTAGGTGTAGATCCGCGTAAAGCGAATCAAATGGTACGTGGTATTGCTACTTTACCACACGGTACAGGTAAAACTGTGCGTGTTTTAGCTTTGGTAACTCCTGATAAGGAAGAAGAAGCGAAAGCAGCTGGCGCAGACTTCGTAGGTTTAGATGAATATGTGGCTAAAATTGAAGGTGGTTGGACCGATGTAGACATTATTATCACAACACCAGCTTGTATGGCAAAAGTAGGTAAATTAGGCCGCGTTTTAGGTCCAAGGAACTTAATGCCAAACCCAAAATCTGGCACAGTAACTAACGAAGTTGGTAAAGCTGTAACAGAGGTTAAAGCAGGTAAGATTGATTTTAAAGTAGACAAAAGCGGTATTATACACGCTTCAATAGGGAAAGTATCATTCCCAGCAGATAAAATTTATGAGAATGCACTTGAAATCATTCAGGTAATTTCAAAATTAAAACCATCTGCTGCTAAAGGAACTTATTTTAAAAGCATTCACGTGTCTTCTACAATGAGTCCTGGAATTGCAATTGAAACAAAATCAGTAGCGGGGATTTAATCATGAACAGAGAAGAAAAAAACGAAGTAGTTTTAGAACTACAAGGACAAATGCAAGAGTATGGCAATTTTTATATTGCTGATACTTCTAGCCTTTCTGTTGAGCAGATTAACAACATCCGCCGCAAATGTTTCGAAGGTGATATCATCATGAAAGTTGCTAAAAACTCTTTAATCCGCAAAGCGATTGAAGGTTTAGATGGCGATGCTTCTGAGATATACGAAGCCCTTAAAGGTTCATCATCATTATTATTCTCAAAAACAGCAAACGCTCCGGCTAAGTTGATTAAAACTTTGAGAAGAACATCTGATAAACCATTGCTTAAAGCAGCATATATAGATTCATCAGTATACGTTGGCGATGACCAATTGAATAACTTAGTAAGCTTAAAATCGAGAGAAGAGCTTATTGGCGATATCATTGGATTATTACAATCACCAGCTAAGAATGTTATATCTGCGCTTAAATCAAGCGGAGGCAAAATTGCAGGAATTGTTAAAACTCTACAAGAAAGAGAAGGTTAACGAACACCTTAAGTTCGCAATTAAACAAAATTATTTTTACGTAAATTTTTAAAATCTTAATAAAATGGCAGATTTAAAATCGTTTGCTGAGCAATTAGTAAACTTAACAGTTAAAGAAGTTAACGAATTAGCTCAAATCTTAAAAGACGAGTATGGTATCGAGCCTGCAGCTGCTGCTGTAGTTGCTGGTCCTGCTGCTGGTGGTGATGCACCTGCTGCTGCTGCAGAAAAAACATCATTTGATGTTATCTTAAAAGAAGCTGGTGGCGCTAAATTAGCAGTTGTAAAACTTGTTAAAGACTTAACTGGCCTTGGTTTGAAAGAAGCAAAAGACTTAGTTGACGGAGCACCAAAAGAATTAAAAGCTGGTGTTACTAAAGACGAAGCAGAAGCTCTTAAAAAACAATTAGAAGAAGCTGGAGCAGTAGTTGAGATTAAGTAATCACTTAACTTAGCTAAGCTAAAAATGTATTAGACACCGACTGAAAATGTCGGTGTCTTTACCTGTTTATAAACATCTCATTTTGTTTGGTTAATGAGAATGCTTGAAACTGAAACCAAACAAATAGTTTATTCTTAAACTAAAATCTTTTAGTCCATTGGCAAAGACAGTCGAACAAAGAGTAAATTTTGCAACTAGTAAGCACATTATAGACTATCCGGATTTTCTGGATGTGCAATTGCAATCATTCAGAGAATTTTTCCAGATAGATACCACATCAGACGATCGCTCTAGCGAAGGTTTGTTTAAAGTGTTTGCTGAAAACTTTCCAATAACAGATTCAAGAAATATCTTCGTATTGGAGTTTCTTGATTATTTTGTTGATCCGCCACGTTACGATATACATGAGTGTATTGAGCGTGGATTAACCTACAATGTTCCATTAAAAGCAAAGCTGAAGCTTTCTTGTAATGATGTAGAACATGAAGATTTTGAAACCATTATCCAGGACGTGTACTTAGGTACAATCCCGTATATGACACCAAAAGGTACGTTTGTTATCAACGGTGCAGAACGTGTTATCGTTTCGCAATTACACCGTTCTCCAGGAGTGTTCTTCGGTCAAAGCCGTCACACAAATGGAACCAAATTGTATTCTGCACGTGTAATTCCTTTCAAAGGTTCATGGATCGAGTTCGCTACAGACGTTAATAACGTGATGTATGCTTATATCGATCGTAAGAAAAAATTCCCGGTTACCACTTTATTACGTGCTATCGGTTACGATTCTGATAAAGATATCTTAGAACTTTTTGATCTTGCTGACGAAGTAAAAGTTAGTAAATCAGGTTTGAAGAAATACATCGGTCGTAAACTGGCGGCAAGAGTATTGAAAAAATGGGTTGAAGATTTTGTAGATGAAGATACAGGTGAAGTAGTTTCTATCGACCGTAATGAAGTGATTCTTGAAAGAGAAACCGTTTTAGAAGACGAACACATTGATATGGTTATCGAAGCTGGCGTAAAAAGCATCATCTTATCTAAAGAAGATGGCGCAAGTCAGGCTGATTATACCATTATATATAATACATTACAGAAAGATACATCAAACTCAGAAAAAGAAGCTGTAGAAAACATCTATCGTGCTTTGCGTAACGCAGAACCACCTGATGAGGAAACAGCCCGTGGTATCATTGATCGTTTATTCTTTTCAGATAAACGTTACGATTTAGGAGATGTTGGTCGTTACCGCATCAACCGTAAATTAAAAATGAATACCCCTGATGAGGTTAAAGTATTAACAAAAGCAGATATTATTGCAATTGTGAAATACCTGATCAAATTGATCAACTCAAAAGAAGAGGTAGATGATATCGATCACTTGTCTAACCGTCGTGTACGTACGGTAGGTGAGCAATTGTACGCACAATTTGGTGTTGGTTTGGCCCGTATGGCCAGAACAATCCGTGAGCGTATGAATATTCGCGATAACGAGGTGTTTACACCAACTGATTTGATTAATGCCCGTACGTTATCATCGGTTATCAACTCGTTCTTTGGTACTAACCAGTTATCTCAGTTCATGGATCAAACGAATCCATTGGCAGAGATCACACACAAACGCCGTTTATCGGCTTTAGGTCCAGGTGGTTTATCACGTGAGCGTGCCGGTTTCGAGGTACGTGACGTTCACTATACTCACTATGGTCGTTTATGTACTATTGAAACTCCAGAGGGACCAAACATTGGTTTGATTTCATCACTTTGTGTGCATGCAAAAATCAATAATTTAGGTTTCATTGAAACACCATACAAACGCGTTGAAGATGGTAAAGTAGTTGTAGATTCAGACGTTATTTATTTATCTGCTGAGGATGAAGATGGTAAAACCATCGCTCAGGCCAATGCAGAGTACGATGATAAAGGTAACTTTACTACACCGCGTGTTAAAGCACGTTATGAGGGTGACTTCCCGATTATTGAGCCTGAGAAATTAGACTTAATGGACGTTGCGCCTAACCAGATTACTTCAATCGCTGCTTCGTTAATTCCGTTCTTAGAACATGATGATGCGAACAGGGCTTTGATGGGATCGAACATGCAACGTCAGGCCGTGCCATTGTTACGTCCTGAAGCACCAATTGTAGGTACAGGTTTAGAAGGTCGCGTTGCACGTGACTCAAGAACTTTGATCAACGCAGAAGGTGACGGTGTTGTAGAGTATGTTGATGCTAACGAAATCACCATTAAATATGAGCGTAACGAAGATGATCGTTTAGTTTCATTTGAAGGTGATAGCAAAACTTACCGTTTAATTAAATTCAAAAAAACCAACCAGAATACTTGTATCAACTTAAAACCAATCGTTAAGAAAGGTCAGAAAGTTACTAAAGGACAAGTACTTTGCGAAGGTTATGCAACTGAAAATGGTGAATTAGCATTGGGTAGAAACTTGAAAGTGGCATTCATGCCTTGGCAAGGTTTCAACTTTGAGGATGCGATTGTAATTAACGAACGCATTGTTCGTGATGACGTTTTCACTTCATTGCATATTGAAGAGTTTGAATTAGAAGTACGTGATACTAAACGTGGAGAAGAGGAATTAACACCAGATATCCCGAACGTTTCTGAAGAGGCTACTAAAGACCTTGATGAAAATGGTATTATCCGTATAGGTGCTGATGTAAAAGAAGGTGATATTTTAATTGGTAAGATTACTCCAAAAGGAGAATCTGATCCTTCACCGGAAGAGAAATTACTGCGTGCAATTTTTGGTGATAAAGCAGGTGATGTTAAAGATGCGTCTTTAAAAACTCCTCCTTCAATCCAAGGTGTGGTAATTGATACTAAATTATTCAGCCGTGCTAAGAAAACTACAAAAGCTGAGGAAAAATCGGCAATTGAGAAATTAGACAAAGGATATAACAATATCACTGAGAAATTAAAAGCAGAACTAGTTGACAAATTATTCACCATCGTAAACGGAAAAACATCTCAGGGTGTATTTAACATTTACAAAGAATTATTGGTTGCTAAAGGCGCTAAATTTACTCAGAAAATTTTAGCTGAGCTTGATTATAATCACATTAGCCCTAACAAATGGACTACTGATGATGATAAAAACGAGATGATTAAAATGTTGCTTCACAACTACGGTATCCGCGTTAACGAAGAACTTGGTGCTTACAAACGCGATAAATTCGCGATCAGTGTAGGTGATGAGCTTCCTTCAGGAATCGTACAGATGGCAAAAGTTTATGTAGCTAAAAAACGTAAATTAAAAGTAGGTGATAAAATGGCGGGTCGCCACGGTAACAAAGGTATTGTTGCACGTATTGTACGTGATGAAGATATGCCTTTCTTAGCTGATGGTACTCCGGTTGATATCGTGTTGAACCCACTGGGTGTACCTTCACGTATGAACCTTGGTCAGATCTACGAAACTATTTTAGCTTGGGCAGGCCAAGAATTAGGTGTTAAATTTGCAACACCAATTTTTGATGGTGCTACCCACCAAGAAGTAGAAGAGTGGATTGCTAAAGCGGGAGTTCCTGCTTCAGGAAAAACCTACTTATACAATGGTTTAACAGGTGAGCGTTTCGATCAGACTACAACTGTAGGTATTATCTACATGTTGAAATTAGGTCACATGGTTGATGATAAGATGCACGCCCGTTCAATCGGACCATACTCATTAATTACACAACAACCATTGGGTGGTAAAGCTCAGTTCGGTGGTCAGCGTTTTGGTGAGATGGAGGTTTGGGCATTAGAGGCATTCGGTGCAGCTAATATTCTTCAAGAGATCTTAACCGTTAAATCGGATGATGTAATCGGAAGAGCCAAAACTTACGAAGCCATTGTTAAAGGTGAGAACCTACCAACACCAGGTGTACCAGAATCGTTCAACGTATTGGTACATGAGTTACGCGGATTAGGTTTAGATATTACGTTAGACTAAGTATTAAGTATAAAGTATTGAGTATCAAGAAGGTTAATTCAAGCTTGATACTTGATGCTAAGTACTTGCTACTAAAAACAAAAAGATATGTCTTACAAAAAGGATAATAAATTAAAAAGCAATTTCACATCAATCACAATTAGCTTATCGTCTCCAGAAATTATTTTGGAACGTTCAAGCGGTGAGGTGCTGAAACCAGAAACCATTAACTACCGTACTTACAAACCTGAGCGTGATGGTTTGTTCTGTGAGCGTATTTTTGGTCCGGTAAAAGATTACGAATGTCATTGCGGTAAATACAAACGTATCCGTTATAAAGGTATTGTTTGCGATCGTTGTGGTGTTGAAGTAACGGAGAAAAAAGTACGTCGTGAGCGTATGGGACACATTGCTTTAGTGGTTCCTGTTGCGCACATCTGGTACTTCCGCTCTTTACCAAACAAAATCGGTTATTTATTAGGTTTACCTACTAAAAAATTAGATTTAATTATCTATTACGAGCGTTACGTAGTTATTCAATCAGGCTTAATGGCTGAGGAAGGTATCAACTATATGGACTTCTTAACAGAAGAAGAATATTTAGATATCTTAGATAAATTACCTAAAGAAAACCAATACTTAGACGATAAAGATCCTAATAAATTCATCGCCAAAATGGGTGCTGAAGCATTAGAAGATTTATTAAAACGTATTGATTTAGATACTTTATCTTATGATTTACGTCACCAGGCAGCTAACGAAACTTCTCAGCAACGTAAAAATGAGGCTTTAAAACGTCTTCAGGTTGTTGAAGCTTTCCGTGGAGCTAATACACGTATCGAGAATCGCCCTGAGTGGATGATTGTTAAAATCGTTCCGGTTATTCCACCAGAATTACGTCCGTTAGTGCCATTAGAAGGTGGTCGTTTCGCTACTTCCGATTTAAATGATTTATACCGTCGTGTAATTATCCGTAACAACCGTTTAAAACGTTTGATCGAGATTAAAGCGCCAGAGGTAATTTTACGTAACGAGAAACGTATGTTGCAGGAAGCTGTAGATTCGTTATTCGATAACTCACGTAAAGTTAACGCGGTAAAAACTGAAGGTAACCGTGCTTTGAAGTCACTTTCAGATATCCTGAAAGGTAAACAAGGTCGTTTCCGTCAGAATTTATTAGGTAAACGTGTGGATTATTCAGCTCGTTCTGTAATTGTTGTAGGGCCTAGCCTTAAATTACACGAGTGCGGTATTCCTAAAGATATGGCTGCTGAGCTTTACAAACCGTTCATTATTCGTAAGATGATTGAGCGTGGTGTAGTAAAAACAGTTAAATCTGCTAAGAAAATCGTTGATAGAAAAGATCCATTAGTTTGGGATATCTTAGAAAATGTATTAAAAGGTCACCCGGTATTATTAAACCGTGCACCTACGCTACACAGACTAGGTATTCAGGCTTTCCAGCCAAAATTAATTGAAGGAAAAGCAATCCAGTTACACCCACTAGTTTGTACTGCATTCAACGCCGATTTTGATGGTGACCAGATGGCTGTCCACTTACCTTTAGGTAATGCAGCAATTTTGGAAGCCCAAGTATTAATGTTGGCCGCACACAACATCTTAAACCCTGCAAACGGTACGCCAATTACAGTACCATCACAGGATATGGTTTTAGGTCTTTATTATATTACTAAAGGCCGCAGAACAGATGAAACCAGAGTTGTAAAAGGACAGGATTCGAATTTCTATTCTCCGGAAGAAGTTATTATTGCTTATAACGAGAAAGAATTAGACTTGCATGCGTTTATCAAAGTAAGGGTAAATGTTAAACAAGCCGATGGTTCTATCGTTAATAAATTAACTGAAACTACTGTAGGTAGGGTATTGTTCAACCAAATGGTTCCTGAAGAAGTGGGTTATATCAATGAATTATTAACCAAAAAATCTTTAAGAGATATTATTGGTGAAGTAGTGAAAATGACTGGTATGGCCCGTGCTTCTCAATTCTTAGATGATATCAAAGAATTAGGTTTCAAAATGGCATTCCAGGGAGGTTTATCGTTCAACTTACAAGACGTAAACATTCCGGTAGAAAAACATACTTTATTAGAACAGGCAGCAGCTGAAGTTGAAGAGGTAAGAAACAACTATAACATGGGTTTCATTACCAACAACGAACGTTACAACCAGATTATCGATATCTGGACCCGTATCAACAACAGGTTAACTACATTCGTTATGACTCAGTTATCATCAGATAACCAAGGTTTTAACTCGGTTTACATGATGCTTGATTCAGGTGCACGTGGATCTAAAGAGCAGATTCGTCAGCTTTGCGGAATGCGTGGTTTGATGGCGAAACCTCAAAAATCAGGTTCAGGTGGCGATATCATCGAAAACCCGATCTTATCAAACTTTAAAGAAGGTTTATCGGTATTAGAGTACTTTATCTCTACTCACGGTGCGCGTAAAGGTTTGGCAGATACGGCGTTAAAAACGGCGGATGCGGGTTACTTAACCCGTCGTTTACATGATGTGGCACAGGATATGATTGTTAACGATAACGATTGTGGAACTTTAAGAGGTATGTATACGACCGCTTTAAAAGATCAGGAAGATATCGTTGAACCATTATACGACAGGATTTTAGGCCGTACTTCACTACATGATGTGTACAATCCATTGGATAACACTTTATTGGTAGGTGCTGGAGAAGATATTAACGAAGATGTAGCTAAATTGATCGAAGAATCTCCACTAGAAGGTATCGAGATCCGTTCAGTATTAACTTGCGAATCTAAACGTGGTGTTTGTGCATTATGTTATGGCCGTAACTTAGCATCTGGTAAACGCGTTCAAAGAGGTGAGGCAGTTGGTGTAATTGCAGCACAGTCAATCGGTGAGCCGGGTACACAGTTAACACTTCGTACTTTCCACGTGGGTGGTACTGCATCAAACATTGCTGCAGAATCTAACATCGTAGCTAAGTTTGATGGTGTGATCGAATTTGAAAATATCCGTACTGTTGATACACAAACAGAAGAAGGAACAGTTCAGGTGGTATTGGGTCGTTCAGGTGAGTTCAAAATTGTTGAGCCAGGAACCGGACGTATCATTGTAACCAATAACATTCCTTACGGTGCATTCTTGTTCGTAAAAGAAGGTGATAAACTTTCTAAAGGTGATAAAATCTGTTCGTGGGATCCGTACAACGCGGTTATTCTATCAGAATTTGCCGGTAAAGCACAATTTGATGCCATTATTGAAGGTGTAACCTTCCGTGAAGAATCAGATGAGCAAACTGGTCACCGTGAAAAAGTAATTATCGATACACGTGATAAAACTAAAAACCCTTCAGTTCAGATTGTTGATAAGAAAGGTGAATTCATTAAAGGTTATAACATTCCGGTAGGTGCCCACGTTTCAGTTGATGAAGGTGAAGCCATCCAAACTGGTCAGATTATCGCTAAGATTCCTCGTGCAACTGGTAAAACCCGAGATATTACAGGTGGTTTACCTCGTGTAACGGAATTATTTGAAGCACGTAATCCATCTAACCCAGCTGTAGTAACTGAGATTGATGGTGTGGTAACTTTAGGTGGCGTTAAACGTGGTAACCGTGAAATCACAATCGAATCTAAAGATGGTGAAGTTAAAAAATACTTGGTTCCATTGTCGAAACACATCCTTGTTCAGGATAACGACTTTGTAAAAGCAGGTATGCCTTTATCAGATGGTTCAATTTCTCCTGCCGATATCTTATCAATTAAAGGCCCTGCAGCGGTTCAAGAATACCTGGTAAATGGTATTCAAGAGGTTTACCGTTTACAAGGTGTGAAAATTAACGATAAGCACTTCGAGGTAATTGTTCACCAGATGATGCAGAAAGTTCACATTGAAGATCCAGGTGATACTATTTTCTTAGAAAACAATGCTGTTGACCGTTGGGATTTTGCTGACGAGAACGATGCGATGTACGACAAGAAAGTGGTTGAAGATGCAGGTGATTCTACAGATTTCAAACCAGGTCAGATTGTTTCATTACGTAGATTAAGAGACGAAAATTCTCAATTGAAACGTAAAGATTTAAAACAGATTACGGTTAGAGATGCAAGACCAGCAACTGCAAGTTCTATCTTACAAGGTATTACACGTGCATCATTAGGTACTAAATCGTTCATTTCTGCGGCTTCGTTCCAGGAAACTACGAAAGTATTAAATGAGGCAGCTATTGCAGGTAAACGCGATAATATGTTAGGCTTGAAAGAAAACGTGATCGTTGGTCACTTAATCCCTTCAGGTACTGGTGTACGTGGTTACGAAAGAATCATCGTTGGTTCGCAAGAAGAATACGATAAATTATTAGCTTCGAAACAAGAAGAAGTAGAAGCTTAGATTTTAATAGTAATTGTAAGCCCTCTGGATTTTTATTCAGAGGGCTTTTTTGTTTAATGAAATAATCTATCCATTTTGTTACAGTTCCTCAAACGTTTGCGTAGAGGCACCTTCTTAATCACTTAATCTTATTCTAATAGGTTTGATTAACTTAGGTTTATGAAGTTTTTATCAATGATATTAATCATGGGCTTGGGTTTAACAAGTGCAGCTCAGGATGTTAGTCTGGCCTTACAAAAAGCAAAATTGCCAGATAGCGAAACTATAAATAAGGAGTGGAATAATACCTCTGAAGGTCTAAATGTTAGTTTTGTTAATAGTAACCTCAGGTTTGCAAAAGAGTTACCTCCCGCCATTTCAATTCAAAATACATGGAATACTGCTGCCTGGATAGGAGAAAAACTACATACCCAACTGTTGCTTTGGACGAAAGCTAAGCACACCAACATCAGTATACTGGTTTCTGATCTGAAAGATCAACAAGGCAATAGCATAAAAAAAGAGAACATTACTTCAGGTATAATTAAATACGTACTTACTGATGAGTTTAGAGATGGTTGTGGCTACCGTAAAGTCGCAGATTTTGATTCATCCTATGTGGCAGATTTAATCGACACCAAAATTAATACAATCGACATTAACGCTAGAAATACACAACCAGTTTGGTTAAGTATAAAAGTTCCTGCTAATGTAAAAGCCGGAAATTACACAGGAACGGTCAAAATAAAAGGTGAAAAGGAATACAGCTTGCCCATTAAAATCCAGGTGCTCAATAAAACTTTACCACCTCCAAGTGATTGGAAATACGATTTAGACTTATGGCAGCACCCCGCTGCTATTGCCCGGGTGCACAACGTAAAATTATGGAGCAACGAACATTTTGTTTTAATGAAACCATATTATACCATGTTGGCCAACGCCGGACAGAAAACAATTACAGCAAGTATTGTAAACGAACCTTGGGGGCATCAAACCTTTGATGACTATCCAAGCCTAATCAAATGGACGAAGAAAAGAGATGGTAGTTGGCTTTACGATTATAGCCTATTTGATAAATACATTGCTTTTGTTATCGCCACCGGCATAAATCAACGCATTAATTGCTACAGCATGGTGCCTTGGAAAATTGCTTTTACCTATTGGGACGAAAGTACACAGCAAGAGGCTGTTTTCACAGAAGCCATTGGTACTCCTGGTTATAATGCCTTTTGGAAGAACATGCTTACCGATTTTACCAAACATTTAAAAGCTAAGAACTGGTTCGAGAAGACCTATATCGCTATGGATGAACGCCCAATGAAAGCGATGCAGGCCGTAATTAAACTATTAAAAAGCGTTGATCCAAAATGGAAACTCGCTTTAGCTGGTGAATACCATCAGGAAATTGAAAAAGATATCGATAATTATTGCATTGCTTCAAAATGGGAATTTCCGGCTGATGTGTTGCAAAAACGTAACGAGCAAGGTAAAACCAGCACCTGGTATACTTGCTGTACCGAACCTTACCCAAATGCATTCAGTTTCTCTTCGCCTGCAGAACAGGTATGGATGGGTTGGTACACTGCCAATAAAAACATGGGCGGTTATTTGCGTTGGGCCTATAACAGCTGGACCAAAAATCCTTTAACCGATACGCGTTTTACAGCTTGGCCCGCTGGCGATACTTATCAGGTTTATCCCGGACCATTAACATCGGTCAGGTTTGAAAAATTGATTGAAGGTGGACAGGATTTCGAGAAAATTAAGCAACTGCAGGCACTTTATACCAAAAATAAGAATGCAGCAGCACTTGAGGAATTGAATAAAGCCTTAGAAAATTTCAACTTAAAATCTTTATCAACCGTTACTGCAGATGAAATTTTAAAACGCGTAAAACCGCTGCTAAACAAATAATAGATGAAACTAAATGCTTTTTTTGTATGGCTGATAATCTGCCTGGTGTATTGTGAATTGTGTTATGCACAAAGCGATAACAATTTGAAATGGTTTAATCCTCAAACCAACACCTACAGTACATTGAAGGGTAAAGCCTGGCGAAATATTGATAGTGCCAATTATTATAATCGCTTACCATTCACAGCAGAAAAAGAGGTGCGGAAAGAAGTTTGGAATTTAGCCAAGCAAACCGCTGGCGAATATTTAGATTTTAATACTACCGCCCAAAAAATTGTGATAAAATACCAGATCAGCGGTGCGAAAAGTTTAGACAACATGCCAACCTTGGGCGCAAGCGGAGTTGATTTATATGCTCAGGATCTTCAGAATAAATGGCATTGGATAAAGGCCGCTTACAGCTATAAGGATACTGTGACTTATAGTTACGTGAATTTTGATCCTACAGTAAAAATTAAAAAGTTCCGTTTGTATTTACCACTGTATAATACACCTAAATGGCTAAAAATAGGTGTGGCCTCAAATGCCGATTTTAAAGTAGAAGAAGCCAATGAAAAAACACCGTTGATATTTTATGGTACTTCTATTATGCAGGGCGCAAGTGCCAGCAGGCCAGGGATGGCATGGTTAAACATTTTGGGGAGAAAATTAGATCAGCCCCTTATCAATTTAGGTTTTTCAGGTAATGGCCGATTAGAGGCGCCCTTGATTGATTTAATGAATCAAATAAGCGCTATGGCCTTCGTACTTGATTGCCAGCCTAACCTAACCGATAAAAAGGTTTATCCTGCAGAGGAAATTGGGAGACGCATTACCAGTTCGGTACAAAGTTTAAAAGCAAAACATCCTAAAATACCCATTTTACTGGTTGAACATAGTTCTGGTTTACCACAGGTTAATCTAGATAAGGCGTTAACAGAAAGATATATCTGGACTTCCCAGGTATTAAATAATACCTATCAAAAACTTAAGAAATCAGGCGTTAAAGATCTTTATATCCTTACTGCAAAAGAAATCGGTTTTAACGATAACAGTACAATTGACGGCACACACCCAAACGATTTAGGAATGATGCAATATGCTGATGCCTATGAAAAAATTATCCGCAAAATATTGGCAGTTAAAAAATAATTTAGCGGCTTTGATTTAAGCTAATTTACCTTAATAAACAGCTAATATACTTTACGCAACTCCTTTACTCAAGTTGTAATTTTATTACAAATCAATTTAATGAGAAAATTAATACTCACATCAGGTTTAATTGTGTCTTTTATAGCAAACGCTATAGCGCAAAGCGATAATTTAAAACCACAAAATACTGTGGCTATTGCATCAGGCGATAGCAAGGCTACTATTTTGGCTAAAGCAAGTCACGTGGTGCCTACACCTAATCAAGTAAATGCTTTAAAAAATGAATTTATTGCATTTATTCATTTTGGGCCAAACTCTTTTACAAAAATGGAATGGGGAAATGGTAAAGAAGACCCTAAAATATTTGATTTAAAAGAACTGCATACCGACCAATGGTGTCAGGCCATGAAATCGGCAGGGATGAAAATGGTAATCATTACCGTAAAACACCATGATGGTTTTGTGCTTTGGCAAAGCCGGTATACCAAACATGGCATTATGTCTTCAGGCTTCGAAGATGGAAAAGGTGATGTTTTAAAAAATCTATCTGCATCCTGCAAAAAGTATGGACTTAAACTAGGAATTTATTTATCTCCTGCAGATTTGTATCAAATAGAAAATCCTGAAGGACTGTATGGTAATTTGAGTAAAATAACTACGAGAACCATTCCACGAGAAACAGCAGGACGTCCTTTTGCTAACCAAACTAAGTTTAAGTTCGAAGTTGACGATTATAATGAATATTTTCTAAATCAATTATTTGAAGTTTTAACTGAATACGGACCAATTGATGAAGTTTGGTTTGATGGCGCACATCCTAAAACCAAAGGAGGGCAGAAATATAATTATTCAGCCTGGAAAACGCTCATCCATACTTTAGCGCCAAAAGCAGTAATTTTTGGTAGAGAAGATATCCGTTGGTGTGGTAATGAAGCTGGCGGAACACGAGAAACCGAATGGAATGTAATTCCTTATAGCGAAAACCCTGATACGGCAACACATTTTCCTGATATGACGAATAAGGACCTTGGCAGCAATAACGAACTTTACAAAGCCAAATATTTACACTATCAACAAGCCGAAACCAATACATCAATAAGAGAAGGCTGGTTTTACCGTGATGATCAAAAGCAAAAGGTACGCAGTGCCGATGATGTTTTCGATATTTATGAACGTTCGGTTGGAGGGAATTCGACCTTTTTACTCAATATACCACCAAACCGAAACGGAAAATTCTCTGATGAAGATGTAAGTGTGCTTAATGAGGTTGGTAAACGCATTACCGAAACTTATGGCAAAAATTTATTTGCTGGCGCAAATGGCGCAAAACAAGTATTGGATAACGATATAAATACTTATGTTTTGTTAAATAATAAACAGAAAAGTGTTGAAATTACAACGATTAAACCAGTTACAATAAACAGGATCGTATTACAAGAGGATATTACAAACCATAGTGAGCGTGTAATAACGCATCAATTGGAGGTGTGGATTGGCAATAAGTGGCAAAAAATTGCCGTAGCAACCAATATTGGTTATAAGCGGATTTTGCGTTTCCCTGAAATTACTTCTTCTAAATTTAAGTTAACTGTTTTATCATCAAGAGCTGAACCAGCAATAGCTACTATAACTGCACATTATTACCGTACCCGTCCACCACAATTGCAGTTTAGCAGAGATGTAAATGGTTTAACTACCATTTCACCAAAAACCCATGCGTTTGGGTGGAAACCACACGGAGAAAATGCTACCGCTAACCTGAACAAAGGCATCGAAATTTATTATACCACAAATGGAAGTGTACCTGATGCTAGTGCTAAAAAATATACTGGTCCGCTTCGAATAACAAAAGGTGAAGTAAAAGTAATAGCCATAACCAATAAAGAAAAGGGACCAATAGCCACCGAAACATTTGGTATGCTGAAAAAAGACTGGAAATTATTAAATAGTGATAGCGAAAGTGCTAGGCACACTGCTGCAATGGCATTTGATGCTACAAAGCAAAGTTATTGGTTATCTAACGAAAACAGCGATCAGCATCAGATAGCGATAGATTTAGGTAATGTTTATGAGCTAACTGGCTTTATTTATACACCACCAACTGATTTTGCTGATGGAATGCTTGAAAAAGGAGTATTCCAAATCAGTAACGATGGTAAGTCCTGGCAAGATGCCGAAATTTTCGGATTTGGTAATTTAATTAATAATCCAACACCGCGGACCCATTATTTCAAGAAAGGAATTTCGGCAAAATATATACGAGTAAAAGCAATGGCTATTGCAGGTAATAAAAAAGCGTTGGCTATTGCAGAGTTAGATTTTTTAGCAAAATAACTTTTTAAAGCGCTATAAAATTTAATTTTATTTCAAACATTATGTTTTAAATTCCGCTTAAGCAGCGGAATTTTTTATTTTTGAGCTATTATGGAAGAACAACAAAACGAGAATCAATTAAACATAGAATTATCTGAAGAAATTGCTGAAGGAATTTTTTCTAACTTAGCCATCATTACCCACTCTAATACCGAATTCGTATTAGATTTTATCCGTGTAATGCCGGGAATTCCGAAGGCAAAAGTTAAATCGAGAATTATCCTAACTCCAGAACACGCAAAGCGTTTATTATCGGCATTGGAAGATAATATTCAGAAATTCGAAGCCGTAAACGGGCGTATTAAAACTCAAGAAGAACCACCTTTTCCTATGGGCTTCGGCGGGCCAACCGCTCAAGCGTAAGACTATTAAAAATCTTACAAACAAATATTTGTTTACTATGTTAGCATAGTATATATTTGTGTATAACCATTTATAGATGAAAAAAATTTTATTGAGCGCATTACTTTCTGCCCCACTTTGGGTTTTGGGGCAGGGTTTCCAGGTTAATTTACAAGGACAGAAACAAATTGGTATGGCAGGTGCAGGTTCTGCATTGGCATTAGACGAGGCTTCCGTATTTTATAATCCCGGTGCAGTAACTTTCTTAGAGAAAAACTCAGTTTCAGCAGGTGTAAACCCATTATTATTTAAATCCGCTTTTAAACAAACGGGTTCGAATGTTACAGAGGATGTGAAGAACAAAATTGCCCCTCCTTTCGAGTTTTATGCGGTGTGGGGGCCGAAATCAAATAAATGGAAGTTAGGTTTAGGTGTGTATACGCCTTTTGGCGGTTTAGTAGATTGGGGCGATAACTGGTCTGGTAAGTATGCTTTAACCTCATTAAATTTAAAAGCAATTTATTTTCAACCAACGTTAAGTATAAAAATTACGGATCGTATTGGTATAGGTGCAGGTTTTGTTTATAACCATGGAGATGTAAATCTTCAAAGAGCTATTCCTGTAAATTTTCCTGACGGTCGTTCGGGAAAAGCAACCTTGGATGGTACTGGGACGGGTTATGGATGGAACGCGGGTCTATATATTAAAACATTAAGCAATATCTCTTTTGCACTCGTACATAAATCGAAAGTAATTACGAAACTTGATGGTGGTTCAGCAGAATTTGAAGTTTCAAAGTCATTAGAAGGATCTTTCCCTGCGGGAAATACCTTTAACGCCGAATTGCCTTTGCCAGCAACCACAAGCTTAGGTATAGGTATTCCTTTGTCAAAAAGTACAGTTTTAGCTTTTGATGCAAGCTGGGTACAATGGCATATTTATCAGGACTTGTCTTTTGATTATGCTACCAATACACCTGCGCTCGTTGATACAAAATCAGCACGCAACTATCGTGACGGTTCTTCGTTTAAATTAGGTATTAACCACCAGGCCTCAGAGAAATTGGCACTAAGAGCAGGTGTTGGTTATGCCTTTTCTCCAGTACAGGATGGATACGTAACACCTGAAGCTCCTGATGCTGACCGTTACATTTTAAGTGCAGGTGTAGGCTATGCCCCAACCCGCCATTTTGAAGTTAATGCATCCTTCTTTTTTGAAGATGTTAAATCGCGTAAACAAAAGAATATTGAAACGGGCCTGGATGGTACCTTTAAAACTTTGGTTTATGCACCAGGTATTTCGTTAACTTATAAATGGTAGGAGAAATTTAAATGAAAAGATATATATTAAATAGTTTCGTTGCTGCTATCATCCTTTTTGCAGCAGCTTGTAAACCCGAAATAGAAACGCCTGCTGGGTCGACCGCCGGACAAGCAAATTTTAGTAAGTACATTGCAGTAGGTAACTCCTTAACTTCTGGATATGCCGATGGAGGTTTATATTTGGAAGGACAAAAAGTTGCTTATCCAAACTTAATTGCCGCCAAAATGGCTACGGTAGGTGGTGGGGCATTTACCTCTCCGTTTTTTAGCGAAGAACATTCAAATGGCTCAGGTTATATTTCTTTAACCGCACTGGTTAATGGTACGCCAACTTTAACTCCTGTTGTTGATAAACTGGCTATAAGAGATGCAGCAAAGCATTTAGATAAATACAATGGCGAAATCCAAAACTTAGGTATCCCTGGCATGCGTGTTGATTTGGCCTTCGATCCAACACTTACTTTCAGTGCTGCAAATCCTTATTTCGAGCGTTTGTTGCCAGATGCCCAAGTAGGTAAAACCAATTATTTTCAGTTTATTCAAGGAAGAAATCATACTTTTTTCTCGCTTTGGTTAGGAAATAATGATGTATTGGGTTATGCTTTAAATGGAGCGGTAACTGTATCAACTGATCCCACTACTACTTTAACTGATAAGGTTACCTTCTCTTCTTTGTATGCTAATTTTTTAAATGCCTTAACTGCCGCGGGTCAAAAAGGTATTGTAGGTACTATTCCTGATGTAACTGCTGTTCCTTATTTTAATACGGTTACTGTAGCAGCTTTATTAAGTGCTGCTAAAGCAATTAATCCTGCAGCGGCGGCTATTTATATTCAAACAGGAACCGGTTCGGTAAGGACTGCAACGGCTGAAGATTTAATCCGTTTGCCATTTCAATCAGAAGGCATATTTGGCAAACCAAATGGTTCTGGCATTCCTTATGGTTTGCACCCCTTAAATCCGATCGAAAATAAGTGGGTATTGGATAAGGATGAAGTTATTAAAGTGAAAGATTATGTAAATAGCTATAATAGCAGCATTAAATCTTTAGCCACAAGCAAAGGTTTAGCCATTGCAGATACTTATGCTTATTTTAATCAGGTTAAAACTGGTCTTAATGTTCAGGGTATTGGTATCAACGCTTCATTTATTACTGGTGGTGCATTCTCTTTAGATGGTATTCACTTAACGCCGCGTGGAAATGCAGTAATTGCCAACGTATTTATCGATGCCATTAATGCTAAATACGGTTCTACTGTGCCGAACATTGATATTACGCAATATAGAGGCGTGAAATTCCCGAATTAATTCAAAAAGATTTTAATATTTAAAAGGTTCTAACGCTGTTAGGACCTTTTTTATTTTAGCCTATCATGGATAAAATGGATAACCTTTTCTTTTTCAATAGGTTCAAGCCAATTGATCTCTTCATCTCTTCTAAACCAGGTGAGTTGGCGTTTGGCAAAGCGACGTGTATTTTGTTTAATTGCTAAAACGGCATCATCAAGAGATAATTTTCCGTCCAGATAATCGAAAAGCTCACTATAGCCTACCGTGTTTAAAGCATTATATTTTTTAAAGGGTATTAGCGATTTTACCTCTTCTACTAAACCATCAGCAATCATTTTATCAACTCTTCGGTTAATTCGGTCGTAAAGGATGGCACGATCGGTATTGAGACCTATTTTGATAATGTTAAATGGTCTTTCCTTTTTTGTAGCAGAAAGCATTGACGAAAGTTTTTGGCCTGTTGATAAAAATACTTCCAAACCCCTGATCATTCTTTGTGGATTTTGTTGATCTACCTTTGCGAAATATTCAGGATCTAATGTTGCCAGCTGTTTTTGGATACTTGGTAATCCTTCTTCTTCGAACTGTTTATTCAGCCTTTCACGTATGGCTAAATCAATATCTGGCATTTCATCCAGGCCATTAATTAAGGCATTAACATATAAACCCGAACCCCCAACCATAATGGCCAGATTGTGGTTTTCAAAAATTTGATCGAGGGTATTTAGACCTTCTATTTCAAAATCACCTGTACTAAATAGTTGTGAAACCGAATGTGAATCAATAAAGTGATGTTTTGCCGCTGCTAACTCCTCTGCATCAGGTTTTGCCGTTCCTATGGCCATTTCCTTGAAAAACTGACGGGAATCGGCAGAAATGATTTCTGTATCAAAATGTTGTGCCAGTTTAATAGCCAAGGCTGTTTTGCCAATTGCAGTAGGGCCAACAATGGATATTAAGGTTTTAGTGTGCATGAGCTTTGTATAAAATAAAAGCTGCCAAATTTAAATATTTGGCAGCTTTTTGCATTTATTATTTCGTTGTTAATTAATAGTCGTCTTTGTGGCTATCATCTTCGAAGTTATCACTATCGGAAAATTCGTCGCCGAATTCGTCTTCTTCGCTTTCTTCATCTTCGTCCCGCTCTTCAGCATTGATACCCATTTCGCCCATGGCTTCCAATTCGTCGGTATCTTCTGGTACAAAGTTCATTTCATTCAAGAAATCAAATTCGCTTGCGGCTCCCGCTGCACCTCTTGGATCAACAGCCTGTGGACTGTTTTGTTCCATTATTTTTGGTGCTTCACCACTGCTTTTAGCTAAAAATGGATATTCGATATTTGGATCAGCATCTAAAATTATTTTTACCAGTTCTACATGAAAATCATATGGACGATCGAAATTGTAGATATAGTAAAACTTTTGATGCGGATCTTCAATAAAACCGCTTAGTTTAGAATTCTCCATTAAAACTACACGGTCTTTTTTACGCTCACTTGGTAAATAAGCAATTTCATCACCTTTTAACCAATTATCGGTGCTTACGTAAAAAGAGGAAGATTTTTCGGCATTATAACCCGTAGATCTGTGAATAGCCCTATGCAGGTCTTCAAATGTTTGGTTTGATTTAATGTCGATCTCTCTCACAACATCATCAAAATCTTCGAAAGTAATTCTAAATTTATAAATAGCCATTATAGTATTTTGGAACCGTAAAAATAAAGTTAATTTATAATTACCACAAATATCAGGTGGCATAAAAGACCACCTAATTGTTGTGTTTTAGCAATTAAATTATTTATTAACAGGATTTAATCCCATTTGTTTTGCCTGATTTAGCATAAAATTAAATGCTTCATGATAGTCGTTTGTAATCTCGCCCTCTAATATGGCTTCGCGGATGGCATTTTTAATTATACCAACCTCTTTTCCTGCATCGAGACCAAAGGTTTCCATGATATCATTTCCTGAAATAGGGGGCTGCCAGTTTCTAATTTTATCGCGTTCTTCTACATCCTTAAGCTTTTGCTTAACCAGCTCAAAATTGTTTCGGTATTTTGTTTTTTTGTATTCGTTTTTAGTTGTTACATCGGCATTGCAAAGCAGCATTAAACTTTCGATTTCTTCACCGGCATCAAAAAGTAATCGCCTTACAGCAGAATCTGTAACGGTTTCCTGCGCCAGAACAATCGGGCGTAAATGAAGCTGTACCAATTTTTGCACATACTTCATCTTTTCGTTTAGAGGCAGTTTTAACTGTGCAAATATTTTCGGAACCATTCTGGCTCCTCTATCTTCATGCCCGTGGAATGTCCAGCCGTGACCTTCTTCAAAACGTTTAGTGGCTGGTTTGGCAATATCGTGTAAAATAGCCGCCCAACGCAACCATAAATCATCGGTATCTGCACAAATGTTATCTAATACTTCAAGTGTATGGTAAAAATTGTCTTTATGTCCTTTTCCTTTAATAATCTCTACCCCATAAAGCTGTGCCATTTGAGGGAAAATAAGCTGCAATAAGCCAGTATCAAAAAGATGTTTAAAGCCTATAGAAGGTTTTTTTGAGAGGATGATTTTATTCATCTCATCTGTTATCCGCTCTTTTGATACGATGGTAATACGCTGTTTTTGCGTTTTAATGGCATTTATGGCAGCTGGATCGATATTAAAATTAAGTTGTGAAGCAAAGCGGATTGCCCGCATCATACGCAAGGGATCATCAGAAAAAGTAACTTCCGGGTCGAGTGGGGTACGGATGAGCTTATTTTCTAAATCTTTAATCCCATCAAATGGATCTAACAATTCACCAAAATGATCAGCATTTAAATTGATCGCTAAAGCATTGATGGTAAAATCTCTGCGCAGCTGGTCATCTTCTAAGGTACCATCTTCAACAATTGGTTTACGTGAATCGGAACGGTAAGATTCTTTTCTGGCGCCTACAAATTCGACTTCTAAATCCTGATATTTAATATTTGCTGTGCCAAAATTTTTAAAAACAGCGACTTTGGTGTTCAGTTTTCTACCAACGGCTTCAGCATATTCTATTCCACTGCCCACAACAACCACATCAATATCTTTTGAAGGGCGATCTAAAAATAAATCGCGAACAAAGCCTCCGATTACATATGCTTCGGTATTGTGCTTATCGGCAATTGTGGATAAGGTTTTAAATATTGGATTTTGTAGGTGTTGCTGCATCAAGTTAGTTATTTTGTCACGCCGAGATAGGAAGCATCTGCTAGCTTGAAACAGATCCTTCGTGCCTCAGGATGACAATAAGGATTACAAAAGTAATAAAATTACTTGCGAATAAACTCAAACTGTCCACTCGAAGAAAGTTTCATAATGGTTGATGGTTTTCTGTTGGTCCGGTTTTCCTGTTCAAAGTCTACCACGTAATCAACAGCGTCAATAATTTCGGGGGTTATATCATCAAAGAATTTTGGCGAAGGCTGTCCGCTTAAATTTGCAGAGGTAGAAACTATAGGTTTCCTAAAGCGTTGGATTAATGGTGTGCAAAAATCGTGTTTAACAATTCTGATTCCCACACTACCGTCGGCATTGATTACATTTTGGGCTAAGTTTTTTGCGCCAGAGAAAATAATGGTTAAAGGATTTTCAGCATATTCAATTAAATCGTAAGCCACATCAGGTATTTCGGCAACATAACTTTGCAGTTTGCTGTCTGCGTCGAGTAACACAATGAGGCTCTTTTCGGCAGGACGGTTTTTTATCTTCAATAATTTATCTACAGCATCGGCATTGCTTGCATCGCAGCCCAAACCCCAAATGGTATCTGTTGGATATAAAATAACACCACCTGATTTTAATACTTCAAAAGCTTTGTTAATCTCGTCTCTTAGCATTTTACAAAGTTAATTTATTAAGAGGAAGTTAAATAATCTTAATATGTATTTCCTGTGCTGTCAGATATTTCTATCTGACTCTTAAATATCATAAAGGATCTTAATATGTTATTTATCATTTATTTACTAAAGCCAATATGTTTTAATCTAATAAACTGGTATTTTAGTAATAGGTTATTAAATAAAAACATAAAAATGAAACACACACTTAAATGGGGTATGCTGTTTACTATTGTAATGGCATTTACCAGTTGTATTACTGTGCTTACTGCATCAGATTACGACAAAAAGATCGATTTTTCTAAGTTAAAATCCTTTGCTTACTACGAAAAAGGTATTCAGCATTTAGAACTAAACAACCTCGACAAGCCTAGGATGTTAGCTGCCGTTGAAACTGCTATGAAAAAAAAAGGTTTTGTTAAAACTGAGCAACCAGATTTTTTAGTTAATATAGCGGTTTTGAGCAGTATTAAAGCAAGGGCCGATTGGGGTTATAGTGGAGGTGGTTATCAATGGGATTCAGCTTCGTCTTCCTATCAATGGAGAGATTCGCAATTTGGACCGCTCAACACCAGCAAACAATACCAGTCTGGTACAATTATCATTGATTTTTTAAATCCCGAAACTAAAGCAATTATGTGGCATGGGATAGGCTCTGGATTTAATTTTGATGATTATGAGAATAGGGAAGAAAGGATAAAACTGGCTGTAAAACAGATCTTATCAGAATACCCGCCCATATACTGATTTAGCGATTTAATCCAATTGTAAAATATTTAGTCTGAGTGATATAACGTCAAAACATAATCAAACAGAAATCGTTTTACAGATAACAATCTGATTGTAAAAAATGTTAAATGATTTGCCATTTGGTTCACAAAATCGTTATATTTATGTCAGGTTATTTATACAACAGCGCACAAAATGAGAACAGCACAAAAATTATTAATGCTTTTTACAGTAGTATTGGCATTAGCAGGATGTACAACACTCCGCACCGCATCAGATTATGATAAAAATGTTGATTTAAGCGGTTACAAAACTTACAATTTTTACGATAAAGGTATAGCAAGGGTTAAGCTTAACAATCTGGATAAACGCAGATTAATAGCCGCGGTTGAATCTGAAATGAATGCCAAAGGATTTACGAAATCAGACCGACCTGATTTATTGGTAAATCTGGTAGTGGTTGCCCGGGAAAAAACCGATGTTTATGGCCCAGGTTATTATGGTGGCTGGGGATGGGGCTGGCGTGGCGGCTGGGGAAACCCTTTCTGGGGCGGTGGCGGAACCTACGTAAACCAATATATTGAAGGTACAATCATTATCGATTTCTTGGATCCTGCTAAAAAGATTTTATTCTGGCACGGACAGGGATCTGGTTTTAACTTAGATAGTTTTAATAAAAGAGAACAACGTTTATATACTGGCGTAAAAGAAATATTGGCGCAATATCCACCAACTGTTACTGCTGCTAAATAATTTGTAGCCGTTACGTTAAAATATCTAAATAGCAATCCATTAATTGCTGAGTAACTACAGGGCTGTTGAATTTTTGAACAAATTCCAGCCCTTTTTCTTTCATTTCTTTCTGGAGCTGAGGTCTTTCAAGAATTTGATTAATGGCTTTTGCAAGTCCGTTAGCATCATCAGGTGAAATGTATAAGCTATCTGGTCCGCCAGCTTCTTCCAGGCAAGACCCAGTTGCTGCAACAACAGGAACTCCAGAATAGAGGGCTTCGATAATTGGAATGCCAAAACCTTCGTAAAAGGAAGGATAAACAAAAACAGTTGCCATTTGATAGATGCCAGGCAGATCGGCAAAAGGGATATTTTTTAAGAATAGAATTCTGTTTTTAAGACCGAGTTTTTCTATTTCTTTCTCTACCGTTTTAAAATAAGCCGTTTGTTTGCCTATTACCACGAGTTTATACGCCTCATTAACCTCTTTTAAAGCCTGAACAGCCAATTTAAGATTCTTACGCTCTTCAATGGTACCAACGTTTAGGATGTATTTTTCAGGCAGCTTATAAGTTGCCTTAATGCGGCTTAAGGTTTCTTTAGCAAAGGGTGTTTTAAAACTGCCATCACAGCTTTGGTAAATTACCTCAATTTTTTCAGAACTGATCCCATATAAATCAATAATGTCTTCCTTTGTTTTTTCGCTGATAGCGATAATTTTATTGGCCCGTTTACAAGCAGATTTGCTTTTCCACTCGTATAGTTTCCGGTCGATAAATTTATAATACTGAGGGAAGCGCAGAAAAATTAAATCATGAATGGTAACGATCGATTTAATCCGTGTATGTTGTATGGCTAATGGAATTTCATGACTGAGCCCATGATAAATCTGGCAATCATCTTGATTTAAATCTTTAAGAATATTTAAACTTCGCCATAAAAAAGGCCCGTTTTTTGGAAGTTTCAGTTCGATGTTTTCATTTGCGAGAAAAGCATCAATCTGTTTAGCTGATTTTACTTTTGGAGCGTACACCAAATAATGGTGTTGAGGAAACTGATGTGCCAAATGCTCAATTAAAGACCGGCTGTAATTACCTAATCCTGTTAAGTTATTGGCAGCACGCTTGCCATCGTATCCTATTTTGAGTGAAAAGCTTAAAGCCGAAAGACTAAAGCTTGATTGCTCAAGTTCGTTACTTTCGGCTTTTTGAGTTTCGCTTTCAGCTTTCACCTTTGTGCTTTCAGCTTAAACCGCTACATTATTTTCTCTCAACGCATCGTTAAGTGAAGTTTTCTTATCTGTACTTTCTTTACGTTTACCAATAATTAAAGCACAAGGTACCTGGAATTCGCCTGCAGGGAATTTTTTGGTATAGCTTCCTGGTATTACTACCGAACGTGCAGGAACAATTCCTTTATATTCTACTGGCGTAGGGCCGGTAACATCAATAATTTTAGTTGATGCAGTTAATACCACATTAGCACCTAAAACAGCTTCTCTTTCTACTTTAACACCTTCTACCACAATTGCCCTAGAGCCTAGAAATGCATCATCTTCGATAATAACCGGAGCAGCTTGTACAGGCTCTAAAACGCCACCAATACCCACGCCACCACTTAAGTGAACGCGTTTACCAATTTGTGCACAAGAACCAACAGTAGCCCAGGTATCAACCATAGTACCCTCATCAACATAAGCGCCAATGTTTACGTACGATGGCATCATGATTACACCTTTTGCTAAAAACGCACCATAACGCGCACTTGCCATAGGCACAACACGTACACCAGTTGCTTTATAATCGGTTTTTAAATCCATTTTATCGTGGTAAACGAAAGGACCACTTTTAATTTCTTTCATCTCGCGGATCGGGAAATATAAAATTACGGCTTTCTTTACCCATTCATTAATGCCCCAAGAGTTTAAAACTGGCTCAGCAACGCGTATTTCACCCTTATCAAGGCCCATAATAACGGCTTCAATGGCTTCGCAATAGTTACTGTATTTTAAAAGGGTTCTATCCTCCCAAGCGGCTTCAATTAATTTCTTTAAATCTGAATACATGATGTTTTTAAATTTTACGCAAAATAAATCAATTTTTGCTTATTAAATGGTTAATTGTTTAAATTGTTTTTTGATGGGTTAACTGGTTAATCGTTTGAATTGGTTAACTGGGTCTACGGGGTGCTTAATTGTTAAATTCTTATGAATTAGGTTAATTGCGGTTAAGCGCATCTACAGCTAACCGATTGACCAGTTTCTACAATTAATCAACATAGGAATTAACCTAATTATGTATTTTTGAATTTTATGACAGAGACAGAAAAACTTAGGATAGATAAATATTTGTGGGCGATCAGGTTATTTAAAACACGGAGCCTGGCTACCGACGCCTGTAAAGCGGGGAGAGTAAAACTAAAAGGGCAGAATATTAAGCCTTCTGCTATTGTGAAAGTGGGTGAAGTTTATCAGGTATCAAAAGAAATCGAAAAGAAAATTATTGAGGTAGTAGAGCTGTCGTACAACAGAACAGATTCGCCAACAGCCTTAACAAAGTACAAGGATTTAACACCCGTTGAAGAAACGCATGCTTTTAAATCGATGTTTCATGCACCAAACTTAAAACGCGATAGAGGAACAGGGCGGCCAACTAAAAAGGACCGACGTGAAACTGACGATTTGATTGGCGGGATGTTCGAAGAAGAAGATTAGTTAGCTCTCAGTTTGCAATTTACGATTTTCGGTTTCCTGCGAACTGATTACTGCATACTGCAAGTTGAAATACCGCATTCTGTAACTCATCATAGCTGTTTTGCCCAGTTTTTCGATCAGTTTATAATTGGCAACTGCACCAACTGCTGCCCCCACAAATGGAAGCATCTGCGCAAGTTTGGCTAAATCAATGTAATCGCGGTACTGCTGTTGGAAGGTAAGCCAGTCAAATTCATCAATGTTGGTTGGCAATTCATGGGCTTTATCATCCCAATCCTGCATTTTCATAAATATATTCTGGCTTTCTTCTTTGCTTGAAAAGGCCAGCTGGAAGATGTGTAAAATGTATAAACGTTCTCGGTAATCTTTAACATCGTAGCCGTAAACCGCGGCAATATCAAAAAGCATCTTCATCTTGATGCCCAGCAATAGTGGAAAATCTGCCAGGCTCATTAAAAAACCTCCTGCACCTGTAATTCCACCTTCTGCAGCACCTGTTTTTTTATAGTTTTCTATCTTTTGCTTAATTAATGCCTCGCGGTGCATCAGGGTTAAATCGGTAATCGCTTTCGATGTGGTAAATGTTGAACCAAAAAGCACGGCTTTAACCATCTGTTTAATGGCGGATGTGATCGCGTTATGAACCTTATCAGGAATATAACTATTAATCTTTTTCTGAACTTTATCGGTTACCTTATTAAAAAGAGAAGGTTTCTGCAAGGTTTTAAACTTCCAGAAATCTAATTCGCCCGTTATTTTTTGTTCGTAGGTCATGCTTAATTACTACAATAATTATTCCTTAAAATTTAATATAAAATAACTTTGAAGAATAAAGAATAAACTATATATTTAGTTGCCTGATAAAAACTTAATCCTTTCATTATGAAAACCTTAAAATTATTATGCTTACTCGTATTTGCTGCTGGAGTAGCAAATGCACAGGGCGTGAAATTTTCTGCTAATACGCCTGCAGCAGGAAGTACAGTTAAATTTACTTACGACCCCAAGGGGACCAATCTCGAAAATTTGGCTGATGTAAAATGTACCAGTTATACTTTTTTTTCGAAATCGAATCCCAAAAGCACTAAAATTGAACTCACTAAAGACGGAGCGGTTTATAAAGGAGAAATTTCTACTCCGGATAGTGTTACCCTGGTAGGACTTGCTTTTTCGGTAGGCGATAAAAAAGATGAAGCGCCTGCCGGTTATGTTTTAGAATTCACTAAAGCAGGAAAAGTGCCAGCTGAAGCTTATCTTAATGAAGCTTTCTTGTATGGATTAGCAGGAAATTACTATTTGGGCCTTACTATTGATCCTGAAAAGGCCGTTTCACTGTATAAACAAGCTTTTGCTTTGAAACCCGGGCTGAGAAAGAAAAATCTAAACCAGTATCTGTCGCTCGAGTATAAAGCAGATAAAGACAAAGGAACGAAACTAATCAACGAGAATATTTCTGCATTAACGAAACTAAAAGAACCAAAAGAAGAAGATTTAGGTACGGCTTTAAGCCTTTACTCATTATTAAAGAAAAAAACTCAGGCAGATTCTGTTAAAGCCATCATAATTAAAAAATACCCTACAGGAAATTACGCCTGGAATGATGGTATGAATTCACTTTATGGTGCAAAAGATTTTGCTGCACAAACCCAAAAGGCCGACGAAATGATCGCCGCCTTTAAACTTGATCCAGCTAAAAAAGTAGATGAAAGTAGATTGAACTCAATTTATAGTATGTTGGCCAACAGCGCTGTAAAAGCTAAGGATCTTGGGAAATTTCAGGAATACGCCAAAAAGGTTACTGATAAAATGAGCAGGGCAAGTTTGTATAACAATAGTTTTGCCTGGCCTTCTGCTGAGAAAAAAGAGAATATCGAGCTTGCTGCCCAGCTTTCGAAACAATCGCTCGAACTGATAGAAGCATCAAGAAATGATGAGATGCCAAAATATTACAACACTAAAGAAGAATACCTCAAATATTTAGACGGCGCTTATGGTATGTATGCTGACACTTATGGACTGTTACTATATCATCAGGGAAAATTTAAAGAAGCTTTGGCTATGCAAGAGAAGGCCATTCCTTTATATGCAACGGTTCCGCCCGATGTATCTTCACGTTATGTAACTTATTTAATTAAAGATGGTCAAGATGATAAAGCTTATACTGAAGCGGAAAAATTAATTAAGGAGGGTAAAGGCAATGATTCGTTAAAGAACGAATTTAAAATGCTTTATACTAAACTAAAAAAAGATGGGACTTATGAAACTTACCTGGCTAATTTAGAAAAAGCATCATTAGAAAAAGAGCGGGCAGAATGGACAAAAAAAATGATTAATATTCCGGCCCCAGCGTTTTCATTAACCAATCTTAAAGGTGAAACTGTAAGTCTAGCCAGTTTGAAAGGAAAGATCGTAATTTTAGATTATTGGGCAACCTGGTGCGGACCTTGCGTGTCTTCTTTCCCAGGCATGCAAAAAGCCCTAAACAAATACGCAAGCAATCCGAACGTAGTGTTCCTGTTTGTAAATACCTGGCAAACAGAAGAGAACAGAGAAAAATTGGTAACTGATTTTATTACTGCAAAGAAATATAATTTTAATGTGTTATACGATACCAAAAACGTAAAAGACCCTTCTAAATTTGATGTGGTAAGCGCCTACAAAGTTGACGGAATCCCAACCAAATTTGTGATTGACGGGGATGGTAATATCAGGTTTAAAGCTGTAGGTTTTTCTGGCTCTGACGATGGTGTAGTGAAAGAAATAGATTCGATGATCGGTTTGCTGGCAGGAAAAGAATCGAGCAAATAAACAATAATTTCCAAGCAGAAAAGGTGCTGATTTTCGGCACCTTTTCTGTTTAATATTCTATCCTCATTGGTGAGGTTTCCCATAGCTTAAAAGCTGCCAGGGCTTCGTCGCGCATCAGTTGGATAACCGGCAGGCTTCTGTTTTCCATTGGCTTATCTAGCTCTTCGTAAATAAATTTATCACTAAAACCAATGTGTTCGGCATCAGCCTTGGTATTTGCATAATAAATCGTATCAATTCTTGCCCAATAAATGGCGCCTAAACACATAGGACAAGGTTCACAGCTGGTGTAAATTACACAGCCACTTAAATCGAAAGTATTTAATTCGGTACAGGCCAGCCTGATGGCCGAAACCTCTGCATGCGCAGTTGGATCGTTGGTAGAGGTTACCTTATTTGCCGATTTGGCAATCAACTTCCCATCTTTTACCACTACAGCTCCAAAAGGCCCACCAATGCTTTCGCTTACATTTTGCACAGATAACTCAATTGCCATCCGCATATATTCCTGATGTTGATTGTTCATATTAATTTGATCTTTATAAAAAACAGCACAAAAAAAATGCCCCGATTTATACGGGGCATTTATATTTTAATCGGAATTAGCTTATTTTTTGCTGTATTCTGCGTTTAAGCCTTTAATTACTTCTGAAGTAACATCTAAACTTTCATCGGCAAATAAAATAGCGCTGTTACCTTTTGAGTAAGTTAAAACCATTTTATAACCTTTTTCCTTTGCGTAACCTTTTAAGTAATCAGCAACTTTATCATAAAGTTTTTCATTCTCAGCAGCTTGCTCGTTTTGTAAAGCACCACCAGCATTTTGTTGGTAAGTTTGTAGTTCTTGTTGTTTACGTGCTAAACGCTCTTCAGTGCTTTTACGTTGATCAGCCGATAAAGTTTGTGCCGATTGTTGGTATTGTGCAACTTCTCTTTGAAAAGCCTGACCTTTAGCCTGCATGTCTGCCTGAGCATTTTTGGTCTTACCTTCAAATTTCACTTTTAGGTCTTTGAAGTATTCATATTTTGTAAGTAACGAGTCGGAGTTTACATATACAATTTTCTCAGCTTGAGAAACCGCTGCAGTAGTACCCTCTGTTTTTTTAGTTTCAGTAGTTTTAGTGTCTTTGTTCTGGCATGCAGAGAAAGCAGTTATCAAAGTTGCTGTTGCAAGTAAACCAAAGGTTTTAAAGGTTCTTCTTTCCATTCTTGTTTAATAAATTTTAGCAAACTTATATAAATTAGTTTTTATATCCAATTTAAAGAAAGCCTATTGCGATACAAGAGCGCTTTTGCGTTTGGCGTAGTGCGTAAAGCGCTTTTTTTACTAAACGCTAAGCGCCTACCACTAACCGCGCAATATGATAGGTAGTGATTTGAAAAGCAAGGTCAGTATTTCAAATCGTTGTTCGTCCCGCTGTCCGCTTTATTTCATGCCCGCTGCCATCGGGTTTAGGTGGCACGGCCAGTTATGGCTATTTGGGGTTGCAGGGTGGCAATAGCAAATTTCATAACACGAAACGTTCCTACGGAACGAAAAAACATTTCATTTTTTTCTACCCATGAGGCGTTCCTCTGGAACGGGTTGGCGGATTAGAAATGTTCACTTTTAATGTTCATGGGAGACTTAAAAATGAGGTATGAGGGTTTCCTCTGGAACGGGTTGGCGGATTAGAAATCTTAATCCTTAGCCGTCCCCTTAGGGACGTTTCGTGGGTAGCCAATTGAATAATTGGCGTTTTCGTTCCGTCGGAACGTTTGGTGGGGCTGGTGCGATAATCCTATAATATTTGCAGGTTGTGGCCACCTAAACCCGATTGAAATGGAAAGCTCCCGCTTCTTCTGCGGGACTTATAATGGAAAGCGGGAAGAGACATGGATTGGAATGCTGGTTTTGCTTTCCAAAACCTGATTTAAACCTGTTTTAATCGCTTTAACTGTAATCTCTTAACAGCTCAAAATTTATCCACATATTAGTTTAAATGCCAAAATTTCCGTATTTTTGATACTTATTGTTTTTAATTAAAATATGAGCGAAGAACAGGATTTAAAGTCAAATTATTCGGCAGATAATATACAGGTTTTAGAAGGTTTAGAAGCGGTGCGTAAGCGCCCTTCAATGTATATAGGTGATACTGGTGTAAAAGGTTTACACCATTTGGTTTACGAGGTTGTAGATAACTCAATTGATGAGGCTTTAGCCGGTCATGCTGATACAATCGACGTTAGAATTTTAGAGGGTAACTCCATCAGGGTCGAAGATAACGGTCGTGGTATTCCAACAGGGATCAATACAAAAGAGAATAAATCGGCGCTTGAGATCGTAATGACGGTTTTACACGCTGGTGGTAAATTTGATAAAGATACCTACAAAGTATCTGGAGGTTTGCACGGTGTGGGGGTAAGTTGCGTTAACGCTTTATCTACACATCTAAAAGCCGAAGTTCACCGCGAAGGTAAAATATGGATGCAGGAGTATAACATCGGTAAACCTTTATACGATGTTAAAGAAGTTGGTGAAACCGATAAACGCGGTACCATCGTAACTTTTAGTCCTGATGCTACCATTTTTACACAAACTACAGAATATAAATACGATACTTTAGCTGGTCGTTTACGTGAGTTGGCTTTCCTGAATAAAGGAATTAAATTAACCCTGACTGATGAGCGTGAGAAATTGGATGATGGTACTTTTTTATCAGAAGTTTTTGAATCAGAAGGTGGCTTAAAAGAGTTTGTTACATTTTTGGATGGAACACGTGCATCTTTTTTACCAGAACCGATTTATATTGATGGTATTAAAAATGGCGTTCCGGTTGAGCTGGCTTTTCAGTACAACGATAGTTACTCAGAAAATGTACACTCGTATGTAAACAACATCAACACACACGAAGGAGGTACACACATTGCAGGTTTTCGTAGGGGTTTAACACGTACGCTGAAAAGTTACGCCGATAAATCTGGCTTATTGAAAAACCTGAAAATGGAAATCACTGGTGATGACTTTAGAGAAGGTTTAACAGCTGTGGTTTCGGTTAAGGTACAAGAACCTCAATTTGAAGGCCAAACTAAAACCAAATTGGGTAATACCGAGGTGATGGGTGCGGTTGATATTGCTGTTGGCGAAGCTTTAGGTGCTTATTTGGAGGAAAATCCGAAAGAGGCTAAAATGATCGTTAACAAAGTGATCTTAGCTGCTACAGCCCGTGCTGCAGCACGTAAGGCGCGTGAGATGGTTCAACGTAAGAGTGTAATGGGTGGTTCTGGTTTGCCAGGTAAATTGGCCGATTGCTCAGACAGTGATCCTGAAAAATGTGAAATTTATCTAGTAGAGGGTGACTCGGCGGGTGGTACCGCTAAACAAGGTCGTGATCGAAACATTCAGGCTATTTTACCACTAAAAGGTAAAATCTTGAACGTGGAAAAAGCGATGGAGCACAAAATTTATGAGAATGATGAGATCAAGAACATGTTTACCGCTATCGGGGTGAGTATTGGTACACCAGAAGATGATAAAGCATTAAACCTAACTAAATTACGTTACCACAAGATCGTAATTATGACGGATGCTGATATTGATGGTTCTCACATTACCACTTTGATTTTAACATTCTTCTATCGTTATATGAGGGCATTAATCGAAGCGGGTTATGTTTACATTGCATCTCCACCGCTTTACCAGGTTAAAAAAGGTAAAGATTTCGAATATTGCTGGAATGATGTACAACGCGATGCAGCTGTACAACGTATTAAAGGCAATGGTAAAGAAGACAGCGTACACATTCAACGTTACAAAGGTTTGGGTGAGATGAACGCTGAACAACTTTGGGATACCACGTTGAATCCTGCTACACGTACTTTATTACAGGCTACTATTGAAAGTGCTGCAGAATGCGACCACACTTTCTCTATGTTAATGGGCGATGAAGTTGCTCCACGTAGAGAGTTTATTGAGCGTAATGCAAAATATGCGAAAATTGATGCTTAATTGAGCGAAAAGCTCAAAGAAAGCTGAAAGCGAAATAAATGAACCCTCTTCAAGTTAAATCTTGAGAGGGTTTTTTGTTGGATCGTGGTGTAAGCGTTACCATCTTACACCATTTTGAATTTTCTGGTTTGGATGAATTTAATGTCATAAGTCAGATGGTAACATCTGACTTCACAATAAAACAAAGCCATTCGGTTTACGAATGGCTTTGTATCACTATAAACTTTTCAAAAAGATTTGTGCTATCCAGTGCAAATACATTTTGATTAACTAACCATCTCAATGGATGAGATTATTTTATGGCAATGATTATTACAGGATGTAATATGACCCTACAGGTGCCAATTCGGTTTGAGGTTTGTCCTCGTATATTTTATTATCATCCAGCATCTGACAAAGATCGCGTTCAATAGTTCTGCAGATCGTTGTGGTCGGAGTATCTGTAGGTTTATTTTCAAAAGGATCCTGAAGATGCACAGCCATTTTTTCTACCAATAGGAAGAAGGCAGCTATGGCAACCACTAATGGAACTTCCATGTAACCAAAGTATTCAATTAAGCCAAAAGGCAGTAACACGATGAATAAATGGATAGACATGTTAATGTATTTACTATAAGTAACCGGAAAAACAGTATTTTTTATTCTTTCCGATCCGCCCATGTGGTTGCATAAAGCTGTAATGGTTTTATCGATTTCTATTTGCTGATATTTATTGATCCAGCCTTCTTGCAATGCCTTTTTTAAGTCCATGGCGTGTAACTCCAATATCGTTGTAGTTACATTTTTACGTTTTTTAATAAAAGCGATTTCCTCTGCACACAGGTATTCTTCCAAACCTTTGCGTGGGTTAAAACCTCTTAGCGATTGACTTAAGGCATAACACCAGGCAATCTGCCTTTTTATAAAACGTTCTTTAAATGCCTCAACCTCATCTAAGCCATAAGGATTTTCTACAAAAGATAATATCTGGCGCGAGAGGGTTCTAGAATCGTTAACAATGGCACCCCAAAGAATTCGGGCTTCCCACCACCTATCGTAAGCCTGGTTAGACCTGAATGCCAATAGAAGTGAAATGATTGTTCCCAATAGCGCTGGTACTGCAACAGGAATGGAAATGCGTGTAACATGAAAGTTTTCATACAATACCACAATGCCTATGGAGTAGCCAATAACAAACAGGAGTTCTTTTTTGATCTTTCCGAATATATAAGTGAGCGGAATATTATTTCGTAACAGCATAATATAAAGTTTAAAATTGTGATAATTAAGCGTTTGCTTCTTGCAATTGTGTTTCGTGTATTTTTGTGTCAATTAAATTTTCACTTGCATGAACAGTTAATGTATTTAATTGAATTACTTCACAGCCTGCACGTTCTGTTAATATTTTAGGGTCGACGCTATATTTGTTGATCGGCGTAAAATTGTATTCTTTTAAGTAGGCAATGCGTTCTACATCAAAAGCTTCGATAAAATTTTTGAAAGCGGCTACTGTACTTCCGTAAAAATATTCGATTCCAATAGCATTGATGTGACTAGGGTATTTTGCCTTGGCCTGATTTAACTGTTGATAAAATTCGTCGCTAACATTTTCGTAATCGCGGCTGCGGCGACTCAACATTAGCATATCGGTTATAGAATCCGATAATTTAAAGGCATGTACAAAAATGATGTTTAAGGTTTCATTTTTTTGATGTTGAACAAGTGCATCAATAATTTTAATGCTTTCTAATTTAAAGTCGGTTGGTACTAATACTGTTTTCATCGCTATATCTTGTTTAAATGAATTGAAAAATTATTTATACAAGTTTAGCGTGATGTTATTATAGCGAAATAAGAGTAAGATTAGAATGAGATTAGAGTGTACTCCCTTTTGGAGTGGCTGTAAGTTTGGTTAACTGGTTAATCGGCTAATTGTACCATTAGATAGTAACAGTTAACCGGTTTTAACGATTTAAACAATTAACCATTAAAACGAACTAACTTTTCGTCGGCAATAAAACCTTAATCTCTGTGCCAACCCCTTCCTGCGATTTAATAGCAATACTACCCCGGTGTAAGCGGATAATATTCAATGATAGCGGTAAGCCAACGCCATATCCCTTAAAATCATTGGTGTTAGATGCACGATAAAAAGGCTCGAATATATGCTGTATATCTGTTTGTGGTATTCCAATTCCTCTATCTGTTACAGCAATTGAGAGCATATTGGCATTGCTTTCGATACTAATGCTTACCAGATTCTCGTTGGAGTATTTACAGGCATTGTTTACAATATTGCTGATGGCAAGCTTAATCAGGTTTTTGTTTACCCGCAGGGTTAGTAATTCTTCATCATCAGGAAGTTTGGTAAAGTCGATTTCTATTTTACTGTTGGGGTGTACCTGGTTAACTGATTCTTTAATTTCCCATAACAGTTCGTCCATCCGTACCTCTTCCCAGGGCTGGTTTTTTCCATTAAATCCAGATTGTGCCAGCCCCAGTAAACTGGTTAAGATGTGCTCTAATCTTTCTGCCTCGTCTTTAATTTTGGATAGGGCTTTGTGTTGTTTAGGGTTATCCTCAACGGTTTTCATCGCTAGCTCAACCTCGCCACTAATAATAGTTAAAGGTGTTCTTAATTCGTGCGAAGCATTGCTGATAAAGTTATTTTGAGTTTCGAAGGCCGTTTCTAAACGGTTAAGCATATTGTTAAAGGTTTGCGCTAACTGCGACATTTCGTCATTTCCTTCTTTTACATCCAGTCTTAAGTGTAAATTTTCTGCTTTTATCTTTTTTACGCTCTTGATTATGTTTCTTAGGGGCATTAGCATGTAATTGGAAAATTTCCAGCCAACTACAAAAGATAAAATAACAGAAAGGAAAAAACCAATAATCAGGATTCTTTGCAGGTCTTTCAGCTCCCGAAAGCCGAAAGGATCATTTGCAGAAACAATCACTATATATCCTTTATGTGGGTTTTTAAAGAATTTTCCGGCATAAAAGTGATTCTCAACACGATAGCGTGCTACATATCCGGCATTTATGCGGTTATAAAAACTGGCTGGTAACTCTCGGTCCAATTTATCGGTTGGTTTTCCAGCTTCAATGATATACTCTTTTTCTGAAGGCAGTCGCTCAAGGTACTGGTTACGCATTTTAGCGTAAACCTTATTGTTTTCGTCTTCGTACAATTTAATCTGGGCAGCAATATTAACCCTGGCCTCTAACCGTTTATAAAAATCTTCAAAAGCGAAATCGTTAGAAAAATACCAAACAAAACCACTTAATAAGGAGATAATAATTGCCGATAAAATGGCGAAAAGTAAGGTGATTTTCTTGGCTATCTCCATTTATTTTCTTTTAATATATAGCCCAGGCCTACCACAGTGTGAATGAGTTTATGGTCGGAATTTTTATCTATTTTTTTGCGAAGATAATTAACATAAACATCAACCACATTAGTGCCAAGATTAAAGTCGATATCCCAAACATTTTCTAAAATGTCTATCCGCGATAAAATTTTTGATTTGTTTTTGGCCATATACTCAATCAGCCGATATTCTGTTGCCGTAAGTATAATTTCCTGTTGGTTTCGTTTTACCGTTTTTGCGCTTAAATTGATCTGCAGGTCTCCTATGGAGATGATCTGATCTTGCGAAACCACACCATGATATCGCCTCAACAGCATTCTGATCCTTGCAAAAAGTTCAGCAAATTTAAATGGCTTTATTAAATAATCATCTGCACCATTGTCTAACCCGTTTACCACATTTTCTGTTGTACCCAGGGCCGTAAGCATGATAATAGGTGTGTTCGGTTTCTGCTCTTTTATGATTTTGCAGAGCTCCAATCCATTTATCCCTGGTAGCATGATATCCAGAATAATCAGATCGAACTGGTTTTCAATAGCCATCTGTTTGCCGATCAAACCATCAGGGGCAATACTTACAGTAAACCCCTCGTCGCTTAATCCTCTCGAAATTACAGATACAACACTCGGTTCATCTTCTACAAGTAATAAATTCATTTTGCTGGCAAGTAATCTAAAAAATGGGGAATTACAAAATATTAATCGCTGGTTAACTGATTTTTAATGCTTTTTTAACGCAAAGCCGACACAATTGTTTGAGTTATCGGAAATTGACACAAAAAAAGCCTCTCGGGCGAGAGGCCAGTTATGTTTTAGCCACAGAGGGAACGGAGGAAAGTCACAGAGTCCGCGAAGGTTTTCTTGCGCTTTAGGTTTTGGACTTCGATCTTTAAAAGATTTGCTTCATAGAGCTGTCGGGTTCTTTGCTGCGCCCAGAATGATAATACTCCGTGCTTTCTGTGTCTCCATGGCAAATCCTTCGACTTCGCTCAGGATGACACAGCGCTTTAATTTCTTTTCTCCGATTTTTCCTTCAAATATTTTAGCCCATCTTCAAAATCTTTGCCGATCATTTTATCCATACTCACAAATACACACATCCATTTACTGATCAGGTTATTTTCTCCGCTCATTGACCAGGTTACTTTGTTACTGCTTCCCTCTGGCTGAATGTCGAATTTCGTATCCGCTAAACTTTCGAAAGGCTCAATAAATTTTAATTCGATATCTACCTGTTTGTTAGGTGCTACACTTTTTATCTTCATATAGCCACTTCCTGTTTCCTTACCTTTCCATTCGTACAAATGACCGGGCTCGCCTGCAACGCCTGCATATGTGGTTTTTGCAGAAGGTTCCATTTTTGCCCATGGATTCCATTTGTAGAATTCTTTAAAGTCGGCCACGTTCTTATAAATTACGCTGTCTGGAGCATTAATTACAGTAGACCTGCTTACAGTATAATTTTTAGGCAAAAAGAAGCCGCCCACAATAATGATTATTGCCAATACGACAATAATGCCAAGTAAGATTTTGAGGAATTTCATAATTAATTTAGTTTGGTTACCTAAATTTATAAAGAAACCAGCTTAAATCAAAGTAAAGTTCACTAAACAATTTTGATCTTTGATTGAGGCGAATTGATCTTGAAATGCATTAAATCGGCAATAGATTGAGCCTTTTGTTTAATCAGATCTGCATTTTCTCCTGCAAAAAGATCATCAACGGTTTGGAAAAAGAGGTTTTTCCAGGTTTCAAATGCTTCAGTTTGCAAGGGTGTTTGTTCATTCAAGGTAAAATGGGTAAGCATTGGATTGCCCTTGTAAATTGCTTTTCCGAAAAGGATACTTTCCCAAAAATCGTACATTTTTGGCAAGTGGTGCGACCAGTCTACTTTTGCCACATCGGTAAATATTGGGCCTATCTGTTTGTTAAGTGCAACATTTTTGTAAAAGGTGTCTACTAAAAGGATAATATCTTCTCTATTATGAATATCTTTTTTCATGATGCAGTGATTTTAAACTTAAAAACCCTAGAATAATTAATAACAGGAATTTTATGGTGTCGATAATGATGTATAAAATATGGTGATAACTTTTGATCGGGGCATTGCCTGCCAAAACGAGTTTTGCTCTTTCATCGAGTATTGGCAACAGCCAAAAAGTATCAAGCATTAAAAGAATGGTAACCGAGAAAAGTAAAATACTGCGGAAGTTTTTTAGAGGTGCAGGCAGGGAGCAGGCTAAAATGATGATGGCCAATACGATCTCTATTTTATTGAGCGCCTGAAAAACCAATTGCCCTATACCTAAGCCTAGTGGAATTGTAATTCCTGGGGCCTGGAATTTTAATGGTGCTTCTAAAAAACTAATTCCACCGATTAAACCTGCCCAAAAAATGACACAAAAGATTGTGATTAACTTTTTCATCAGGTTCAAATATCATTTAAAATAGTTTAATAAAAATGATTAAAGTCATAAAAAGAAATTACGATTATCTATAAAGCCTTAAAATCATTTTGTCGTAATTAATAACGGCTTTATACTGCATTAATATATCTCCGCCAATGATACTCATAATAGGCGGGTGACCAAATTGTTGGTAAGTTTCGCTAACCGATTGCAGATCGAAAGCCACTGTTTCGTAGTTTTTGATCTTTAACGATCCGATTTTTAGCTCAGGAATAGTTGCCTGAATGGTAGTGGTAGTAGTAAAAAGGGTGGCTGCATTAATTTCTTCTGATACCTGAAGGGTTTCTGATAGGTGCTGCTCAATCAACGATTTATCGAACACGCTTCGCGAGGCACCGGTATCTAAAACAGCAAAATGTTTTTCCTTAAAAACAACAACTTCCATCAAAAGGTGGAAACCGTCATCCTGTAAGTTTATCAGTTTTAGTGGGATTGAAATTGATTTCATTGTTTATTTATTTCTACAGCCCTTCGACTACGCTACCATTGACAGCCCTCCAATAGAATGGTCGTCATTGCGAGGCACGAAGCAATCTTAAAGCGCTCGCTACTAGCGATAGTTGTAAGATTGCTTTGTCGGCTGAAAAGGCCTCCTCGCAATAACGATTCCCCGCTGGCACCTAGCACTCTGTCATTAATATTGATTTTTATAAATAAATTACCCCTCAGGGTGACAACTTATTTAAGTGTAAAAAAATTGCCACAGAAGCACGGAATACACGGATAATAAATCTATTCCGTACTTCTGTGTTTCCGTGGCAAAAAATAATGATATAATTAGTGTTAAACCAATTTCATTTCTGCCAGTACATTATTCATGTTCCTTACGGCATCGGCACTCTTGTTAAATACGGCCTGCTCATCTTCTGTTAATTTAAAATCGATGATTTTTTCCCAGCCATTACGGCCAATAATTACAGGTACACCTAAACAGATATCTTCCTGTCCGTATTCTCCTTCAAGAGAAACGCAGCAGGTAAACAGTTTTTTCTCATCACGTAAAATCGCTTCAACCAATGCAGCGCCTGCGGCACCTGGTGCATACCAGGCCGAAGTGCCGATTAAACCTGTTAAAGTAGCACCACCAACCATGGTATCGGCTGCAACTTTATCAAGCGTGGCTTTATCCAATAAATTACTAACCGGTAAACTCTGGTATGTAGCTAAACGGGTTAAAGGAATCATGGTGGTATCGCCGTGGCCGCCAATTACAAATCCCTGCAAATCGTTAGGGTTGCAATTTAAAGCTTGCGATAAATAAAATTTGAAACGGGAGCTATCTAGTGTTCCGCCCATGCCGATAATACGGTTTTTAGGTAGGCCTAATGATTTTAAGGCTAAATAAGTCATCGTATCCATTGGGTTACTGATCACGATGAAGATGGCTTCCGGAGAGTATTTTAAAATGTTTTCGGCAACACCCTTAACAATACCAGCATTAATGCCGATCAGTTCTTCACGTGTCATCCCTGGTTTGCGGGGCAACCCTGAGGTAATTACCACCACATCAGAACCAGCGGTTTTGCTGTAATCGCCAGTTACGCCGGTAATTTTAGTGTCGAAACCCAAAAGAGTTGCGGTTTGCATCATGTCGATCGCCTTGCCTTCGGCAAAACCCTCTTTAATATCTAACAGGACAAGTTCGTTCGCTAATTCTTTGCGGGCAATATTATCTGCACATGTGGCACCAACTGCGCCTGCGCCAACAACCGTTACTTTCATATATTTTATTTTAATGGTTTGCGTATCGTTAAATATTAATCGAAGGTAGAAATAAATATAAGGTTTAAAAATCCTTTTCAAAACTTTATAATTTGATGATGGTATACTTAATATGTTCCAAAACAGAAGTATTGAAGCAAAACGCAATTATGTAAAATAGGTCTATTTAAAATGCTGATTAAGAGGTATTTGAAGGTGAATGGTGTTCATTGTCATTACTTTACATGTTCTCTTGATTGTTTTTTGAAAATATGCGTTCAGTTTTTCATAGGCAGGTTCAGTCCCACTCTTTGCTATGGATAGTAGCACAGTTGGAGCCATCTAAACCCGACCAAAGTAAAAAGCACATAAGATGAGGAACGAGGTGTGAACTTGTAATGGGGGCGGGACTGTATTAAACCAGTATTGTTGTAACTGCTTTTCGAGTCAAATTGACAATCATTTTAATCGTGTTATTGATGAAGTTATTTAGTGGCTTATTTCATCCGAATTACAAAAGATGGTTAGTTTAAGGTTTTTCTTTATTCTCGATTATTTCCCATTTATCAAAGATTGCCCTTAGTCCAATTCTCTTTTCTTCATCATAAGAAGTAAGGCTCACTGTCCCTTCTTTTGCTTCCAATACAATTTCGGCAGGGCTTTTATTCCCATCTTGTTGTAGAATATATCCTTTATAATAAGCTTTACCTGATAATAGTTTTTTGCTAAAAGAACATTCAATACTTTCAATCTGCGTTTCGAATAAAACTTTTTCCTGATCTGGTGGCGTGCTCACTAAGGTAATAACCTTTGTAGTTGGGTTAATCGTTATTTCTGTTGGTGCAGTTATTTCCTCACCGTTTGGCCCTAGCAGTTTATTGGCGGTGTACTTAATGGTTTTACTACAGATTTCGCTTTCTGGATTATTTTTGTTTACAGGGGTTTCATCTGAGACAAAACTGCTGGCTAATAGAAAAAAGCTATAAAGTACAATGAATCTATTGATGTATGTTTTCATAAGATGATCGATTTAGATAGGCTAATGTAACATTTATCTTAGATGTTTTATGGAGCTTAAGCTACAGGATTTTACAATTTATACCTGATTGATGGGGAAAGCCTCCTATTTAAGCACCATTTTTTGTTTTATAGTGAGGCTATAAAAACCTGATAGTTTTTTTATTTAGATGGCTTTGTAATTTTTCTGATCTCTTCCAGTGCGTATGCTTTATAAGTGAAACCAAATCGCTTCGTGTTCTCTTCAACTGTTGTATCGAAACCTGCTTTCTTACGTCTTTGGTTTACGTTTTTAGCATCTTTGATCGGGATAACATATTGAAAAAAGTCTTTTTTGCCCGTTTGAGGATTGATAATTTGTGTTCCATATACTTGTGTGCCGTAAATCTGTTCCTTCCCTTCATTGCTCAGTTTTCTATCCAACATCATTGCTGTGTATTTAAAAGGTAATTCTCCACTTTTGCCCGCTTTTTCAATCAGTGGGTAATATTTTGGAATAATACTAGGATTATGCTGTATTACATAAAACACTGCGGTATTTGTCGGCTCCCCAACAAGCGTTTTTCCGGGATAACCATATTTTGCAATAATGGCTTCAACTTTTTTAAGATGAACAGAGTCAATTTCTTTCATTATTTTCCATTGGCTTTTCTTGAGCATCTCTTTCGAAGAATTAAATAATGCTGCAATGGTGTCTTTTCTTTTTTCGGAGGTTTCCGTATCACCAAATTCTCTAATACCTTGATCGAGTTGCAAAATAGAATCTAGCTGCTTTTTTAATTCATTATTGATCTGCTTTTGCGCCAATGCAATTGAGGCGGTTCCCAAAATAAATAGAAAAAGTAAAATGAATTTCATAGTGTATCCCGGCAATTTATATTACTAAAATAATAGTTTTTTGATTGATATCTTTTTTGTTAACCGAGTTTAACTTTATTTAACAAGCTAATATATATCCTCGTTGCAAACGATAGCTATTTTAAAGATTTGTCGCACTAGCTTTTTTGACTTTGGCTTTTTTTAAGTTTAGACTACAGATTTTTATTATCTAAACCCGATGAAAAACCGAAGCACTCATTTTCCGAAAAAATAAAAGGGTTAAAAAAGAACAAAATGTTAATGAGTTTGGAATTAATGCTTTAAAAAAACCTATCAATTTTTAAAACATGATAGGTTTGTTCGTCAAATTTTGTTGATAAAATCCTGACAACTTCAACCCTCAAATTCCTTATTTTTGAAGAACCGTTATTATTCTAAAACGGTTAATTCTTTGCCGCACAATATGTACTTAATTTTTGATACTGAAACCACTGGTTTGCCACGTAATTATAATGCACCCATTACCGATACGGATAATTGGCCGCGTTGTATACAGATTGCATGGCAACTGCACGATGAGATGGGGAGATTGGTTGAACATCAGGATTATCTGGTTAAGCCAGACGGATTTAATATTCCTTATGATGCAGAACGGATTCATGGTATTTCTACCGAACTCGCTGCCGAACAAGGTATTGGTTTCGAGGAAATGCTGGCCAAGTTTAATGAAGTTTTAGATAAAGCCAAGTTTATTGTAGGCCAGAATGTTGGTTTCGATGTAAACATTATGGGCTGCGAGTTTCACCGTTTTGGTGTAGCTAACCGTTTGGCCGAGATGCCTGTGTTAGATACCTGTACCGAAGTTACGGCCCAGCTTTTACAATTGCCGGGAGGTAGGGGCGGAAGGTTTAAACTGCCAACCTTAACCGAATTACACGCTTATTTGTTTGGTGTTCCTTTTAACGAAGCCCACAACGCAACTGCCGATGTGGAAGCAACTACACGTTGTTTCTTGGAATTGGTAAAAAGAGAGGTTTTTAAAAAAGAAGAACTACAGGTTGACGTAGAATATTTCCCCCGTTTTAGAGAGGTAAACCCTGCTACGATTGAAGGAGTTGGTTTAAAACACATCAATTTAAAAGCTGCTTCTGATGAAATCCGCAAGCGTTTACAAAAAGCTGAGGGCGGAGGGATTTCGAAACAGGAGCTCGCAGGAAACAAACAGGAACTTGCTGCAGCAACTTTTGTTCATTTACACAACCATACTCAATTTTCTGTATTACAAAGTACCATCAGTATTCCCGATCTGGTAAAAGCTGCGGCAGCACAAAAAATGCCTGCGGTAGCCATGACCGATCATGCGAACATGATGGGAGCTTTCCACTTTGTAAATCATGTTTTAAATCATAACAAAGCTGCCGAAGCAAAAAATGCTGCTGCAATTGAGGCAGGCGAGCGTCCAACAGAAGTGGTAATGACACCTATTGTTGGGGTTGAATTTTTTGTTTGTAATAATCACTTAGACCGGACAGCAAAAGATAACGGTTACCAGATGGTACTGTTGGCGAAGAATAAAAAAGGCTATCACAATCTAGCTAAAATGTCTTCTATCGCTTATACCAAAGGCTTTTATTACGTGCCCCGTATCGATAGGGAGGTAATTGAACAATATAAAGATGATATTATTGTTTTATCGGGCAACCTATCCGGAGAGATTTCGAACAAAATTTTAAACATGGGCGAAACCCAGGCTGAAGAAGCGCTGATCTGGTGGAAGAACATGTTTGGCGATGATTTCTATGTGGAAGTAATGCGTCACAACCAGGAAGATGAAGACCGTGTAAACGAATCGTTAATTGCACTGGCAAGAAAGCATGCTGTTAAATTGGTAGCCACCAATAATACCTATTACATTAACAAGAAGGATGCAAATGCGCACGATATCTTATTGTGCGTAAAAGATGGCGAAAAACAGGCGACGCCAATTGGCCGTGGTCGCGGTTACCGTTATGGTTTGCCCAATCAAGAGTATTATTTCAAATCCGGTGATGAAATGAAATCGCTTTTTGCCGATTTGCCGGAGGCGATTGTAAATATTAAAGAAATTGTAGATAAGATCGAAATCTATAAACTTGCCCGCGAAGTACTCTTACCTAAATTCGATATTCCAGAGGAATTTTTAGTGGCGGAAGATGAGGCCGATGGAGGAAAACGCGGGGAAAATAAGTTTTTGCGCCACCTTACTTATGAAGGGGCCAAGAAACGTTATGGCGTGTTAACCCCTGAGGTTATCGAGCGTTTAGATTTCGAATTACAGACCATTGAAAAAACCGGTTATCCGGGTTATTTCCTGATTGTACAGGATTTTATTGCCGAAGCCCGTCGCAGGGATGTTTCGGTAGGCCCTGGCCGTGGTTCTGCAGCCGGATCGGTGGTGGCTTATTGTTTGTGGATCACGAATATCGATCCCATTAAGTACGATCTCCTTTTTGAGCGTTTCTTAAATCCCGATCGTGTATCCATGCCCGATATTGATATCGATTTTGATGATGAGGGCCGTGGCCGTGTAATGGAATATGTAATTGGCAAATACGGTTCCAGCCAGGTGGCGCAGATTATCACTTATGGAACCATGGCCGCCAAATCTTCTATCCGCGATACAGCGAGGGTATTGGATCTGCCACTTTTTGAAGCAGATAAGATTGCCAAGCTGATCCCGAATATGAAGCTTGCAAAAATCTTCACGCTGGATGAGAAAACACTTAAAGAAGCTTTGCGCCCTGATGAATATGAGCGTGTAGTAGAATTGAAAAACCTTGGTGCATTAAAAGATTTGAGTGCCGAAACCATTCAACAGGCACAGATTTTAGAAGGCTCTCTACGGAACACCGGTATTCATGCCTGTGGGGTAATTATTACACCAAGCGATATTACTAATTTCGTTCCCGTTTCTACTGCAAAAGATTCTGATTTATATGTTACCCAATTTGATAACTCGGTTGTAGAAAGTGCGGGTTTATTAAAGATGGACTTTTTGGGTTTAAAAACCCTTACGCTGATAAAGGATACCGTAAAACTGGTTAAAAAACGGTTTGGTATTGATCTCGATCCCGATACTTTTCCAATTGATGATACACTTACCTATGAGCTTTTTCAGCGTGGTGAAACCATCGGGATTTTCCAGTACGAGAGTCCGGGCATGCAGAAATACATGAAGGAGCTGAAACCAACGGTTTTCGACGATTTAATTGCGATGAACGCACTATATCGCCCAGGCCCGATGGAGTACATTCCAAGTTTCGTTCGCCGTAAAAATGGCGAAGAAGAAATTAAGTACGATTTGGATGCCTGCGAAGAGTATTTGAAGGAAACTTACGGAATTACCGTTTACCAGGAGCAGGTAATGCTTTTATCGCAGAAACTGGCCGGATTTACCAAAGGTGAGGCCGACGTGCTGCGTAAGGCGATGGGTAAGAAACAGAAAGACGTTCTTGATAAAATGAAACCAAAGTTTGTGAAACAAGCGGCCGAGAAAGGCCATGATGCCACAACTTTAGAAAAAATATGGAAAGATTGGGAAGCATTTGCATCCTATGCTTTCAACAAATCGCACTCTACCTGTTATGCATGGATTGCCTATCAAACCGCATACTTAAAAGCACATTATCCTGCTGAATATATGGCTGCGGTACTGTCCAACAACATGAGTGATATTAAACAGGTAGCTTTCTTTATGGAAGAGTGTCGCCAGATGAGTGTTACGGTATTAGGTCCCGACGTGAACGAATCCGATCTCAAATTCTCGGTAAATGCCAAAGGCGAAGTCCGCTTCGGTATGTCGGCAGTAAAAGGTGTGGGTGAAAAGGCGGTTGAAAGTATTATTGAAGAAAGATTGGCAAATGGGCCATATAGTAATGTGTACGATTTTGCCAAGCGTTCCAACACGCGCATTGTAAATAAAAAAGCTTACGAGAGTTTTGTGTATAGCGGCGCTTTCGATGCATTTGGTGGACACAGAGCGCAGTATTTTTATATCGGCCCGAACGATAAAATGAATGGTATTGAAAAGATTATCAAATATGCCAACGATTTTCAGAATAATGAAAGTACGTCACAGGCTTCCTTATTCGGTGGCTCTAAAGCCGATCTTATTTTAGAGCCAAGTTTACCGGTTTCGCCAGAATGGGCATTAATGGATAGGTTAAAGTACGAGAAAGATGCGATTGGGATTTTCCTTTCTGGCCACCCTTTAGATAATTATAAACTCGAACTCGATAAATTCTGTACCCATGGCGTTAAACAGTTGAGTATCATCAATAAGGTACGCATGGGCGATAATAATGAAGAGGTTTTGGCCGAATTCGAAAAGCTGAAAAACCGTGAGCTTTGTGTAGGCGGCCTTGTGGTAACTGCATCACAGCGGATTACCAAAACGGGTAAGCCATTTGGTACCTTTGTTTTCGAAGATTATGAAGATGCGAGTGAAATGGCCTTGTTCGGAGAAGATTTTTTAAAATTTAAATCGTTTTTAACCGAAGGGTATTTCCTACAGATTAGGGGTAGAGTTGGTGAACGCTTCGGTAAAGCAGGCGATTGGGAGTTTAAAATTACATCAATTAACTTAATGTCTGAGCTGAGGGATAAATTAGCTAAAAGTTTAACTATCCAGGTGCCGATTGAGCGGGTTAACGATCAGCTGATGCGCGAGATTGAAGCTATATTAGCAGACAATAAGGCAAACTCCGAGCAACAAAACTGCCAACTTAACTTCGCTATTTTTGATCGGGAAAAGGAGATTATGTTGGATATGCCATCAAAAAATCTTAAAATAAATCCAAACAATAAGTTTTTAGAACAATTACTCGGGCTTAATGTTGTAAATTACAAGTTAAACTAAGGTGTAAGGTGTTCTTGAGGCGTCATGCTGAATTTATTTCAGCACCTTAATCGTGATAGACCCTGAAACAAGTTCAGGGTGACGTGCGGATAGAAGAGTTTACCTAATGTCAAATTGACACTACAGATGGGTTGGCATTACAATTGAATACATATATTTGAACATAAAAAAAATAATTATGGCATTAGAAATCACAGATGCAAACTTCGAGGAGCTTGTATTAAAATCAGATAAACCCGTATTAGTAGATTTTTGGGCAGAATGGTGTGGCCCTTGTCGCATGGTTGGTCCAGTAGTAGAAGAAATCGCTAAAGAATATGATGGAAAAGCGGTAGTTGGAAAAGTAAACGTTGATAACAATCCTCAAATTTCAATGCAGTTTGGTATCCGTAACATCCCGGCTTTATTATACTTTAAAGATGGTCAGGTTGTTGACAAACAGGTTGGTGCTGTTCCAAAATCAGTATTAGCAGAAAAATTAAACAAGCAATTAGCCTAGTTTAAGCTTAAAGCAGAAAAATCAAAGCCTAAAGGCTTGTAACATATTTAAAACCCAAGTTCATTTGATGGATTTGGGTTTTTTATTGCAAACTTATTTTTGTTTCTTTAATAAAAAACTAACAATCATGTCTATTAACCTATTTAACAATAAAACTTTAGGTATTTTATTGACAGGTTTAGCCCTAAACTGTGCAAATATTGCATGTGTATCGGCGCAGAATCCTGTTGAAACTAACGAACCATCAGCAGATTATAAGCCAGCATTTGCCGGGCAAACCCGAATTGCAGGTGTAAAGACCAAAACCCCTCTGGATATTACGATTATTAACGAAAAGTTAGAAAATCCATGGGCCATTTCAGTTCTTCCAAATGGTGGTTTTTTAATTACACAAAAACAGGGTACAATGGTGATCCTTACTCCTGATGGGAAATTAAGCAAAAAGATAACCGGTTTACCCAAGGTAGATCCATCTGGCCAGGGAGGTTTATTGGATGTAACTTTAGATCCAAACTTTGCTAAAAATAGAATGATTTATTGGGCTTATTCAGAGCCTCAGGATAAAGGTGTATTACTGGCTATTGCCAAAGGTAAATTAGCAGCTAATGAAACTACAATAGAGAACCAGACCATTATTTATCGCGCTACGCCAGCTTACGGCGGTAAACTTCAATATGGTTCGAGAATTGTCTTCGATAAGAATGGTAATTTATTTGTAAGTACTGGCGAACGTTCTGGCAATGATATCAGAATTCAGGCGCAGTATTTAAATTCTTCTTTGGGTAAAATTTTGCACCTTACTACCAATGGAAAAGCGGTTGCGAATGGACCATTTGCTGGCAAGGCAGATGCAAAACCGGAAATTTATGCCTATGGATTGCGGAATCCGGATGGTTTAGCCATTAATCCTTTAACCGGTGATTTATGGGAAGCCGAATTTGGCCCTAAAGGTGGCGATGAGGTGAATATTATTAAACCAGGCAAAAATTATGGCTGGCCGATTATTACCTACGGAACAGAATACAGTGGTAAAAAAGTAGGCGATGGTATTCAGCAGAAAGGATGGCATGGAGCAACCTATTTATTATTGGAACCCAAGTATTTCGCCTGGCTGTATTGCGTTTTATAACAGCAATAGTATCGCCGAATGGAAAGGGAATTTGTTTGTGGGCGGTTTGGGTGGTTCGCATATAATCCGATTGGTGATAAAAGATGATAAAATTGTTGGTGAAGAGCGATTGCTGGAAGGTAAAGGCGAACGTTTCCGCGATATGGTAGAAGGGAAGGACGGAGCGCTTTATTCTGTAACCGATAATGGCCATTTGTTTAGAATAGCTAAGAAATAACACTAAATCCGAATAGTTTTTAAAGTATTAATCCCGAATTCATTTATTGAGCTCGGGATTTTTTGTTTATCCGGATTATTAGTGTTTTGGAAAGTGGGTTTCTGCTTTTCATCGGTGTTTTAAGGGCGGGGCGGTTAAAATTATATGAACTTATTCGGAAAGGTGCTTTAGTTTGCTTGGGTTTGTTCAGTCCTGCTGTTCGCTGTAGCCCTCATACTCCGGGCTGCCGCTGCCATCAGGTTTAAATTACCTAGGTTTGGTGGTACTTAGGCTGGGTTGTCTTTCTGGCGTTGATTGCTTCCCTCCTGTTTTAAGGAGGGGTGCCAGCAGGGCGGGGTGGTTAGCGTTAGGGATTGTAAGGGTTTAGTACCGATCCTTCATCGGTACCGGAGCGTAGCGCAGCCCTGGAAAGCTCGCCCCTTTCCCGATTCATCAGGATTAGGGGAACGCCCTTATCAGTTAGCAGCTTGCAATTATCAGTTTGTAGTTAGCCGGTGCTTAGACCTTTGAAACTTCGAAAGTCTTGGGTAGTTTTTTAATTTTTTTTAATAAATCTTTTATTAGCTTTACCATATGCAGGCTGTAAACTACGAAAACGAAACAACCTATGGTAATTTAGAATTGCTTGCACAGCAAGTGGTAGAAGGTTTTATCACCGGGCTGCATAAAAGTCCGTTCCATGGCTTTTCTGTCGAATTTGCAGAGCACCGCCAGTATAATAATGGCGATAATGTTAAAAATATCGACTGGAAATTATATGCCAAAACCGATAAACTTTACAGTAAACGTTTTGAAGAAGAAACCAATTTGCGCTGCCAGTTTGTGATTGATGTGTCCTCATCAATGTACTTTCCTGAACCTAAAAATAACAAACTGATTTTCTCGATACAGGCTGCTGCATCTTTGATGTACCTGTTGAAGAAACAGCGTGATGCTTTTGGATTAAGCTTATTTACAGATGAAATACTGTTGAATTCTCCAGCAAAGTCGACTACCGTACATCAGAAATATCTATTTACACAATTAGAAGAGCTGTTACATAAACCCAAGGTAAATGCACAGACTAATTTAAGCGAAGCTTTGCACCAGGTGGCCGAATTAATTCATAAACGCTCGCTGGTAATTGTTTTTAGCGATCTTTTTAATACACAAACCAGCACAGATAAAACGGATGAGTTTTTTGATGCTTTGCAGCATTTAAAATTCAATAAACATGAAGTGGTGGTTTTTAACGTGGTAGATAAATCAAAAGAAGTTGATTTCAATTTTGAAAACCGCCCATACCAGTTTATCGATATGGAAACCGGCGAAACGATTAAAGTACATACCAATCAGGTAAAAGAAAATTATACAGCGGCAGTTTCCTCGTATCGACAGCAGATTGCGCTAAAATGCGCCCAATATAAAATCGACTTAATTGATGCCGATATGAACGCTGGGTTTTACCCAGTCCTTCAGTCTTACTTAATTAAAAGGCAAAAATTAGGCTAAAATTTGTTGCAAACAACGCAGATTCAGCGTTGTTTATTAAATGATTTAAATTTTAAACTCCTTAATATGTTAGAAAAAGGCGCTACAGCACCAGATTTCGAATTGAATGCTACTCCCGATCAGAAAATAAAACTTAAAGATTTTAAAGGTAAAAATGTTATCCTGGCTTTTTATCCTGCCGATTGGAGCCCAGTATGCAGCGACCAAATGGCGCTTTATAACGAAATGCTAAAATATTTTAATAAGTACGACGCACAGATTTTTGGTGTTTCTGTTGATAGTGTTTGGTGCCACCTAGCTTTCCAGGAAAATAGGAAACTGCATTTTCCACTTTTGGCTGATTTTGAGCCAAAAGGCGAAGTGTCTAAAGCTTATGGTGTATACGATGAAGAACTTGGCGAAAGCAAAAGGGCACTTTTTGTCATTGATAAAGAAGGAAAAATCGCCTGGAGTTATTTGTCGCCAATAGCCGTTAACCCTGGTGCCGATGGAATTTTAGACGCTTTGGAAGAATTAAATAAGAAATAAGCTATGAGTACTTTAAAACCTGAGGTAAACAATCAAGACCACATCCAAGGTGATGATTCGGCGAGTGTAACCATTGTTGAATTTGGTGATTATCAATGCCCGTATTGCGGTAATGCCTACCCGATTATGAAGGAAATTGAAGAAACGTTCGGGCATCAGATCAAATTTATCTTTCGTCATTTCCCTTTGGCAAATTGCCCATGAGTTTGCTTTTCCGGCTGCCATTGCTGCAGAAGCAGCAGGTTTACAAGGTAAGTTTTGGGAAATGCACGATGCACTGTACGAAAATCAATACCGCTTAAATGGTGAGCTGTTTGACGAACTGGCCGAAACGATTGGTTTAGACCTGGAGCAGTTTCAGCAAGACAGCACTTCGGAAGAAATCAAAAGCAAAATAGAAGATGATTTTGATAGCGGCGTACGAAGTGGGGTAAACGGAACACCTTCGTTTTATGTAAACGGAAATAAGTTTGATGGAGGTGCAACAGACCTTTATCAGATGCTTAAGGAAAGTGCCGAGTAGTTTGCATAAAAAAACCTCATGTATTTTGCAATACATGAGGTATCAGATAAGGGTAACCGGAAAACTAAAAAACTAATTATGAGTTTTTAGAATTTAACAAAATTGAAATCGCTTCGTGTTTTGTTATATCAAAGGTGCACTTCAATTATGAAGTTTTAGTGAAGAAACTTCATCCATTCCATATTGCCATACTTCTGTTACAACCGCTCTGATGAAAGTCTTCAGTAAGTCAGATTGGCTTATTTTCTATCTGTTATTCAAAACAATATAAGTGCTTCATCTATTTATAAGTAACAATAAACAATCCTGATTAAAAAAATACCTTCATGAGTAAAAATGTGGCAGAACAACTAGTTGAAATGCTGGTTGAAGTTGGTGTAAAAAGAGTTTACGCCGTTACTGGAGACAGTTTAAATTATTTTAACGATGCGGTAAGGCGAAACGGCAAAATCAAGTGGATCCACGTTCGCAATGAAGAAGTTGGAGCCTTTGCTGCAGCAGCAGAAGCTGAACTTGATGGAATAGCCTGTTGCGCCGGAAGTTGTGGGCCTGGGCATGTGCATTTGATTAATGGGCTTTATGATGCGCACCGTTCTCATGTTCCCGTAATTGCCATTGCTTCAACTATCTCAACAGGCGAATTCGGAATGGATTTTTTTCAGGAAACCAATACCATTAAGTTATTCGATGATTGCAGTTATTACAACCAGGTAGCCACTACTGCGGCACAAGTTCCAAGAATGTTTCAAACGGCCATTCAACATGCCATTCATAAAAAAGGAGTTGCAGTTTTTGGCTTGCCTGGCGATGTAGCCCAAATGGATGCCATAGAAAGTGTTACTTCCATGCAGTTTTTTAATAATAAGCCGGTCATACGCCCTTCCGATCTGGAACTACAGGGTTTGGCTTCGCTACTGAACAGTCAAAAGAAAATTATGCTCTACTGTGGAATAGGGGCAGCCGAAGCACATGATGAAGTGGTAGCACTTGCGGCTAAATTAAAAGCACCAGTTGGGTTTTCATTCCGTGGTAAAATGGGCATCCAATATGATAATCCTTACGAAGTTGGCATGACAGGTCTTTTAGGTCAGCCATCGGGTTACCATGCCATGCACGAAGCTGATGTGGTGCTGTTGTTGGGAACGGATTTTCCTTATGTAAATTTTATGCCCGAAAAAAACAAGATTATTCAGATTGACGAGAGACCGGAACGGCTGGGAAGGAGAGCAAAACTAACGATGGGTTTATGCGGAAATATAAATGATTCAGTGAAAGCATTATTACCACTTTTAGAAGAGAAGAAAGATGAAAATTTTCTAAAAACCCAACTCGAGTTCTATCAAAAGGTTAAAGAAAGACAACAAGTTTATGTAAACGATCAGGGCGAAGAAAATAAAATCCAACCCGAATTTGTAGCTGAAACCATAAACCGTTTGGCAGCTGATGATGCCATTTTTACAGTAGATACGGGAATGTGCTGCGTTTGGGGTGCACGATTTATTGATGGAACGGGCAAACGTAAAATGCTTGGATCTTTTAACCATGGCTCAATGGCAAACGCTATGCCCATGGCCATTGGGGCTGCTTTAGCACATCCCGAAAAACAGGTAATTGCTCTTTGTGGCGATGGTGGTTTATCAATGCTCTTAGGCGATCTGGCAACCATTAAACAATATAATCTACCAGTTAAGCTAATCGTTTTTAACAACAGGGCTTTAGGGATGGTTAAGCTAGAAATGGAAGTTGATGGCTTACCGGATAACGAAACAGATATGATTAACCCTGATTTTGCATTGGTAGCCCAAGCAATGGGTTTTAAAGGAATAACGGTTTCTAAACCGGAAGAAGTGGAAACAGCAATCAGTCATGCACTTAATGAAACTGGCCCTGTTCTATTGAATATCATGACCAACCCCAACGCTTTAGCCATGCCACCAAAAATAGAATGGGCTCAAATCAAAGGGATGACAGAATCGATGGCAAAATTAATGCTGGGTGGAAAAATGAGCGAGGTTATGGATACAATAAAATCGAATTATAAACATTTGGGGGAAGTGTTGTAGTTTTAAATAGCTCGTCATTCCCACCTGCGCGGGAATGACGAGCTATTTAAATATTACTTAACTATTTTTTCTTATAAAGTCCCTGCAACTGTGTTAATGCTGCTATCAATTTCTCCTCATCACCAGCTAAACAATAATATTTAATTCCATTTTTATCATTATCAGGTTCTCCATCGCGTTTAGTAAAAACCGGATAAACTGATTTAATTTTTGGGTCTTTTTGTTCAGGGTTAACCTTGAACCCGTTCCAAGTCTGTATTTGAGACGTGGTGCTGGTTTCTTCTTTGGCACGATCTGAACTGGCAAATGTTTTTCCCATTGTAAAAACCCCGAAATTCATTTCCTCATCAATTGAAAATGAATTTGCTGTAATGGTAAACGCTGTTTCCGTACCATTATGCAAAGTAATGTTGGTTCCGCCGATGGCTTTTGCCAGTAATTGATTGATGTTTTTAACAATTTCGGCCTTTGTTTGTGCGAAGCCACTGAATGATGCAGCCAGTAATAAAACCAGCGTTAATTTTGTTCTCATAATAATTAAGGTTTAAATATTTGTGTGTAACTAAATTTAATCATTTTTTTTGCTAAACACATACCTAAAAATGAGTAAATAAAAAAAGGCAACCAGATTACTGATTGCCCTAAGTTTAGTTAGTGATAATATTATAAGTTGCCTCTTAATTCCTGCTCACGCTCTAACGATTCGAATAATGCTTTAAAGTTACCCGCTCCAAAACTCTGTGCACCTTTACGCTGAATAATCTCAAAGAAAAGGGTAGGGCGGTCTTCAACTGGTTTAGTGAAAATCTGCAACAAATATCCTTCTTCATCACAATCAACCAAAATGCCCAGGCTTTCCAATAAAGATATTTCTTCATCAATTTTACCTACGCGTTGCGGCATCATGTCGTAATAGGCCTCTGGTGGTGCACTTAAAAACTCTACACCGCGTGATTTTAATTCTTTAACGGTTTTAACAATATCTTTAGTGGCAACAGCAATGTGCTGAACGCCTTCACCCTCATAATATTCCAGGTATTCTTCAATCTGCGATTTCTTTTTACCTTCAGCAGGCTCGTTGATCGGGAATTTTGAAAAGCCATTTCCATTACTCATAACCTTACTCATTAAAGCCGAATATTCGGTGTTGATCTGTTTATCATCAAAAGATAAGATATTTACGAAGCCCATTACATCCTCATACCATTGTACGGCTTCATTCATGCGGTTCCATCCTACATTACCCACACAATGGTCGATGTATAAAAGACCAGCATCGGCAGGTTGATAATCACTTTCCCAAACACGGTAACCTGGCATAAAAGTTCCGGTATAGTTTTTACGCTCAATAAACATGTGCACCGTTTCGCCATAAGTGTAAATACCACTCATTTTAACTTCACCGTGTTCATCTGTTAAAGTTTTAGGCTCCATGTATGGTTTAGCACCACGTTTTGTGGTTTCTTCAAAGGCACTATAGGCATCGTCTACCCAAAGGGCCAATATTTTTACCCCGTCGCCATGTTTTTTTACATGCTCTGCTATTGGATGATCTGATTTTAATGCTGTGGTTAAGATCAATCTGATTTTACCTTGTTGCAATACATATGATGAACGATCGCGTACGCCAGTTTCTGGTCCGGCATAAGCCAGGCTTTGAAACCCAAATGCAGTTTTGTAGTAGTGAGCCGCTTGTTTAGCGTTGCCTACATAAAATTCGATATAATCTGTTCCGTTAATAGGCAGAAAATCTGGTGCTTTTGATATTTTTTCTGCGAATGTTTGTGTTTCCATTGTTGTTGTTATTTTTAAATGGTTAACCGCTTAATTGTTTAAATCGGTTAACTGTGCATGTTACTTTAAAGAGCTTAAATCCTATAATCCCGAAATCTTAATCATCCTAGCTTTACTCTACGTTAATCTGCCAGCTTTTATGATAATTTTCGTCCTCAATATCCAGGGCATCCTGTGTAAGCATTAAAGGTTTAAATGGATCGATCATTACAGCCAGCTCATCTGTTTTTTCTTTTCCGATCGATTTTTCTACCGTACCCGGATGTGGCCCATGTGGGATACCTCCAGGGTGTAAGGTGATCTGCCCCTTAACTACACTCTTACGGCTCATAAAATCACCATCTACATAATAAAGCACTTCATCGCTGTCTACATTGCTATGGTTATAAGGTGCAGGAATAGAATCCGGGTGGTAATCGTATTTGCGGGGAACAAAAGAGCAAACCACAAAATTGTGTCCTTCGAAAGTTTGGTGAACGGGCGGTGGTTGGTGTAAACGGCCTGTTATCGGCTCAAAATCATGAATAGAGAAAGCATATGGATAATGATAACCGTCCCAGCCTACATAATCAAAAGGATGTGTACCATACGTATACGGATAAATTAACCCTTGTTTTTTAATCAGTACTTTAAAATCGCCGTATTCATCAAAGGTTTGCAAGTTTTCTGGTAACCTTAAATCACGCTCACAGTAAGGTGCGTGTTCCATTAACTGTCCAAACTGGTTTAAATATCTTTTTGGTGGTCTTAACGGACTAAAACTTTCTACAATAAACAGTCTGTTTTGTTCAGTATCAAACTCCATTTGGTAAATGGTTCCCCTCGGGATGATCAGATAATCACCATAAGCAAACTTAATTTCTCCGAATCCTGTTTTCAGCTTTCCAGAACCTTCATGCACAAAGATCATCTCGTCAGCCTGGCTATTTTTGTAGAAATAATCGGTCATCGATTTTCTCGGCGCTGCCAGAACGATATGTAGATCGCTATTTACCAGGACGGCTTTTCTGCTTTTTAGAAAATCATCTTCAGGTTTAATATTGAAACCGATTAAACTTGTGTGTTTCAGGTGTTTTTCGCGTGCTATTTTTGGCTCAATACTATATGCTTCGCCCAAATGTTTTACAATGGTTGGCGGGTGACAATGATAAACCAATGAATATAAGCTCGAAAAACCTTCGGTTGATACCAATTCTTCGGCATAAAGATTTCCATCAGGTTTACGAAAAACCGTGTGACGTTTAGCTGGAATCTGCCCCAATTTATGATAAATAGGCATAATAAAGTGATGTTATGGTTAGAAAAGAAAAAATCCTAATAAGTTAACAATCAAAACGATAATGCGTTTCAATTAAAAAAGAAAGGGAGTAGAAATTACAGAGAATATTGAGCCATGATCAGCTTGGATAGCATCTTATAGCGACGGGCCGCAATAGCGTCGTTTACTAGATTAATATGTAATGCTTTTAAGATCATGGTTTTAATGGCACCAAGGTAAGTATTTTATTTAAAAGTTGAAATTTTAATTACCTTTAATTACTTACTATATGATCATCCCGATGAAATTTATTTTTACATGCTTATTTTTTTTAGCCTTGAGCTACGCCACTTTTGCGCAACAAAATGCCAAGTACACCATTAGGGTTATAGACCGAAGTGGAAAAGCAATAAGGGGTTCCTTTTACGCCGCAGCCGATGATGGTTTAACAATTATCAGAAACCGGAAGGATACCATAAAATTAAGTGCCGACAGTATCAGTGCATTATACATTCACCGTAAAGGGATTGCTGCACCACTGGCCATTGCCGGAGGTTTAACGTTTTTTGTATTGGCCGCAAAAAGTGATAAGTTGGTCGAGTCGGTAGTGCTTATTGCTGCGGGTGTACCTGTTGGCGTATCGGGTGGAATGTTAATTGGTGGTTTACTCTCCAACAAAAAACATTATAAAGCACTTCAGGCAAAAGATTTTTCTTTAATTAAATCGAACCTTCAGAAATATACCGTATTAAAATAATAACGTTTAAGTTTTATTTTGAATGGCCTAATTTCTTAGCTTTACCGCGTATTTAACCAAATCATATATGAAACTAGTATCTTATAAAACTGAAGACAGGGAGCATCTTGGTATATTTATCAACGGGCATATTTATAACTTAAATAGTTGCGATAAATTGCTTCCAGATAATATGAGTACGTTTTTGCAAGGTGGCGAGGTGTTAATGGAAAGAGCAAAAAGGATAGACGATCAAATAAAAGATGGTAGTTTAGCAGCTAAAGAAGAAATTTTTTACGAGATTTTAGCTCCTGTTCCACATCCTACCAGTTGTCGTGATGGATACGCTTTCAGGCAGCATGTTGCTGCGGCGCGTAGAAACAGAAAGGTTGATATGATCCCTCAGTTTGACGAGTACCCGATCTTTTATTTCACCAACCACAATGCTATTCAGGGTACTGGCGAAATTGAATGTATGCCAGACCATTTTGATAAACTGGATTTCGAATTAGAGGTTGCTATTGTTATTGGTAAAAAAGGTAGAAATATTAAAGCTGCTGAGGCTGATGAATACATTGCCGGTTATATGGTAATGAACGATATGAGTGCCCGTACCTTGCAGATGGAAGAGATGTTGTTGAATTTGGGCCCTGCAAAAGGAAAAGATTTTTCTACCGTGATTGGCCCATGGTTGGTAACGCCTGATGAATTGTTGCAATATAAAGTTGCGCCTAAAGAAGGACATGTGGGTAATGCATACGATCTTAAAATGACCTGCCGGGTAAATGGCATCGAAGTTTCGAAAGGAAATGCTGCTGATATGGACTGGACTTTTGCCGAAATTATAGAACGTTGTGCTTACGGTGTAGATATTCTTCCAGGGGATGTAATTGGTTCAGGAACAGTAGGTACAGGTTGTTTCTTAGAATTAAACGGGACTGGTTTGCTTAACGATCCAGATTATAAAGTACAGTGGTTACAGCCAGGCGATGTTGTGGAAATGGAAATTACAGGCCTTGGTGCTTTAACCAATACCATTACTAAAGCAGATACCGATTTTTCGATCCTGGCGTTGAAGAAATAAAAAGGTTCTTTAAACTGATTAAGAAGGTAATTTATTTAATGCCAGATTATTAAGGCGGCCGTCATGCTGATCCGATAGCTATCGGATCAGCATGACGGCCATGCGAAAAACCTAAAGAAATAATATCATCAAAAGAGATTCTGGTTTAAATTACTTAGGTTAGCCTGGTTAACTAAACCCTATAGTAGCGTTATCTCCCGATTTTTCATCGGGAATATAGCGTATAGCGAGACTGCTGTTTCTCACTAACCACTGCATTTGTTTTCCAAAAACATAATTATAAAATTTAATCATTTAAAGTTTTGGTATCACTTAAAACCGAAGATTTAACCCCCCTAGATCTGCAAAATTATTTGCAATACGCTATCGCTCCACGGCCGATCTGTTTTGCCTCAACTATTGATGCCGAAGGGAATATTAATTTAAGCCCCTTCAGTTTCTTTAATATGTTTAGTACAAATCCGCCGATCTGTATTTTTTCCCCATCGAGGAGGGTGCGTGATAATACCACCAAACATAGCTTGGAAAATGTACTGCAGGTTAAAGAATGTGTTATCAATATTGTAAATTACGATATGGTGCAGCAAATGAGTTTGGCCAGTACCGAATATGCCAAAGGCGTAAACGAATTTGAGAAAGCGGGATTTACCATGTTGAAATCCGATCTGGTTCGGCCACCAAGAGTTGCCGAAGCACCAGTGCAGTTTGAATGTGTTGTAAATGAGGTGATTTCATTAGGTAATCATCATGGTGCAGGAAACCTCGTGCTGGCCGAAATAAAAGTAATCCATATTAATGAAGCTATTTTAGATGAGAATGGTCGGATTGATCAGCATAAAATCGATCTTGTAGCCCGTTTAGGTGGCGATTGGTACTGTAGGGTTACCAACGACAATTTATTTAAAGTAGCTAAACCCTTGGCTAAATTGGGTATAGGCGTAGACCGTTTACCGCATTCGGTCCGTTTTTCTAAAGTATTATCGGGAAATGATTTGGGCATGTTAGGAAACGTTGAACATTTACCGAGCGACGAAGAAATCGACCTGGTCAGTGTTCATGCAGAAGTAAAAGAAGTGCTCGATGCTACTATAGGTGATATAACCAACCGCGAAAGAGAGTTGCACGAACTGGCAAAAAAGTTTCTTCATAACGGAGCGGTAGAGCTTGCTTTAAAGATAGTTTTACTTTAAATTTATTAAGGTAATTTTTAAGCGATGCATACAATTGTTCAGGTAGATCAGTACATCATTAATTCGGCAGAATTTGCGATTCCTATTTTAGATCATTTAAGGAATCTGGTTCATAAAGCCGATGCACGGATTGAAGAAAAAATGAAGTGGAGTATGCCATTCTTTGATTTTAAAGGTACGGTTTGTCATATGGCGTCTTTCAAACACCATTGTGCCTTTGGCTTTTGGAAAGGATCGTTAATGCGAGATGAATACGGTATTTTTAAAGAACGTTCTGAAGCGATGGGTTTGTTAGGGAAAATAACATCGTTGGAAGATTTACCTTCAGATGAGATCCTGATTGCTTACATACAACAGGCAATTAAATTAAATGAGGATGATGTAAAATTGCCAGCAAAGCCAAAATCTACAGTGCAGAAAGAACTCATTATTCCCGAATATTTGATCGAAGCATTAAAAGATGACCCTAAGGCCTTGGCCGTATTTCAGAATTTTAGTTTATCCAATAAAAAGGAATATGTAATGTGGCTTGAGGAAGCAAAAACAGAAGCAACTAAACAAAAACGGCTGGATACCACACTAGAATGGCTTGCACAAGGTAAAACAAGAATGTGGAAATATAAAAAGTAAGTTATATAATACTTACAATTTTCATGAAACGGGCCTTATAGTGGCCATCAAGATCCGTAATGGTTACCTGATGCACTTTACCCGAAGAGGCATGGATAAACTTGATCCCGTTCTCATCAATAGAATAAACAATCCCAACATGACCGATTCTTCTTATTCTAGAATTACTGCCCGTAAAAATCAATACATCGCCTACTTTTGCGTTTTCCAAGCTGGTTTCTTTACCAGCATAGCTAAACTCGCGTGAAGAACGTGGAACCTTAAAACCAAAATTGCTGAATACATAACTTACAAAGCCAGAGCAATCGAAACCAACTTTAGGATTACTTGTTGCATAACGATAGGGGATACCTAACATACTTTTAGCAAATTCGATTAAACTTTCGGATTGCTTAGCTGAGGAATTGCTTGATGATTTATCCTCTTTAGGGAGGCTGGCAACTAGCTTTTTAACTAACTCCTGGTACTGAGCCGGGATGATGGTTTGGGCTTTTCCTGCCGCGGCAGACAAAATGAAAAACGCAATCGGGACTATTATTTTCTTCATATGTAGGAACCAAAGATATAAAAAATATCCAAAGTCGATTAAAATGTTGAAAATGAGTGCAGATAAAAAAGTCCAAACAATATGCCTGGACTTCTGATTAAAATATTTGTTTTCTATTAAATACTTGGGAACATGGTTTGTGCTCTTTCACCAATTAATGGAATAGGTTTTTTTTCTCCCTGTATTGCAGCAATTAATCCGATAATCCACAATACAAATAATCCAATTTGAACAATCCGGAGTATATAAACAGCATCTAAAAAGCCAGTAGCAAAAATTAAAGGGATTAAAAATAAGCTTAAACCCCAACTCAAAACGGTTGATGCCAGATGGAACAGAAGCGTTTGTTTTAAATGATATCTACTCAATTCTGTTTGATTATCTTTATACATGGCGAAATAGGCAATTAACCATCCAATAAACCAAAAGTAGCTTACTATTGCGGCATTTTTTCCATTGTCGACTGTTTTAAAAGGTGAGTTTGTTTCCATAGGTTTTTTAGTTTTTCGATTTAGCACGTAAATTACTAAATAATATGGATATTATGGTGTGGTAACGGCAACAGGTAAAATCTTTCCATTAAAGAATTTGTGTCCGGTTTTAGCAAAGTCGGTAACATATTTCCCCATTTCGAAGGCCATAATCGGGCTTTGGTAGCCAGGGAAAGCAGCCTCAAGCATTTCCGTTTGTGCCGATCCTAATGCAAGGCAATTGATTTTGATTCCTGTTTCAGCCAACTCAAACGCCAAACATTCAGTTAAGGTATGTAGCGCTGCTTTACTTGCCGAGTAAGCTGAAAGCCCTGGGAATTTAACGCTTCCCTGAAAACCACCCATACTACCGATGTTTACAATGTGGCTTCCGCTTTGCATTAAAGGCAAAATATGCTGAATCATCCTGAAATGTGAAATCACGTTGCTCTGTAACATTTCACCCAGATCAATTTCAGTAGTTTCTAAGAAGGGTTTATTAATTAAGGCCCCTGCATTGTTAATTAAGATGTCAACAGATCCTAATCGTTCCTTTAAAAATGGAACTAATGCAGCGTAATCATCATTTACAATGTCGAATTCTACTGGTAAAAGTGTACAGTCGGGATTAATGCCTTTAGCAATTTCTAAGAGTTTACGTAGTTTATCTGCCGATCGGGCAATGGCTACAATTTTGTTCTCTTTCTGTAAGCTAAACTCTAAAGCCGTTTCGAAACCGATTCCACTACTTGCACCTGTAATTATAATGTTCATTAAAAAAAGTTAAAAATTGTTGTAAAGTTAAAAGGTTTAAATTGATAAGAACTAAACGTTTTATAAATTTAGTGGGTTAAAGAGTTCAACATTTCCATTTATTTTTTCAAAATCAGCAATATTATTTGTTAAAAGTTTTCCGTTCATTACTTGAGCTGTAGCATAAATAATTGCATCGGGCAGTTTTATCCTATTGTTTTTTCTTATCGCAATAGTCATATTTACTACGGCATCATTTAAAGGTACAACGTTTAAAGAATCTATTAGTTCGCTAATATAGTTTTCTTCAAGATTGCTATTAAATGCATACCCAAGTAATTCCATTTTTGAAATTATGGAAATAGAATACATGATATTTTCTGTAAATACTTTTTCTGGAGCTAAAAGTTTTTTAGATAAATAGATAACAATATTCGTATCAAATATTACGTTCCCACTCATCTCTTAAATCACTTTGCCATTTAGACGGATCTTTAATATCTTTAAACATAATATTGCCTTCAGTATTATCAATTGCCTTTTTTAATTTCTGATACGATCCTTTTGGCTCTTCCACCATATTTGGCTGATGATTTTTTATATCAACATCTTCTACAAAAGATAATGCCTTAAGCATCTTTTCGAGAAGCGCAGCATTTTGTTCGTTATCTACTTGTACTGTGATGGTTGTCATAACGTAAAGTTAATGAAATTAAAGAGATAAATCAATCCTCTGTAATCAGCTGACTCACCGGGTTTTTAATTACATGTAAGCCATCGCTGATCAATTTCGTATGATCAAGCTCCCTGCCAGCTTTTATTTCCAGATAAACCTGAATTTCCTTTTCCAACTGATGATAAATCTTTTTGTGGTAGATAATCTCCAGAATTTCCAATGCACAAAGCCAATCCTGCCTATGGTTCGATTTTAGTTGTGCAAAAATTTCGGCAAGCTTATCCAAACCTTCGCCACTTTCCCTAATCTCTCTAACTGTTTGGTATAAACCGTGCAGTTTTAAGGTTTTATCATCATAAGCAATCTGATACGTTTTCTCGTTGCTAATTAACGTAATCTCTTCATAAGCGTCTTTATCGGCAGCCCCATTAAAAACTGAAACAATGGTTTCGCCTATGGCCATATCATAAATTGCCCCATTCGGGTTTAAACAGGATATTTCCATTGCGCTCTGTAACGGTACAGTCTTTAAAGGCAATTAAAAGGAGTTTGTTGCTTTCCGTAATAATGTCCTTAACCACACCAATTACTTTAATGCCGCTTTCAAATACAAGTTCAGTTTTTTTACCTGTAATTATTCCTAAAGCCTGTAATTCAGCAGTGCTACAATCTTCCAGTGCTTTTGCAGTATCTTTTAACCGGCCAACGGGCGATGAAAAACCATCAGCGTGGTAATCTTTCCCATGGCCGCTCAATTGTTTTCCGTTAAAAGCCAATGCGGAAGGACCAGTGGTTTTAATAAAGGTTACCTCATCTTTTGTGCCGACACCAATATCGGTAAATACGCCGCTTACCTGTAAGCCCGAACTATAAACTGCTGTGGCTACATTTTTACAGGAAATTGCTTTCATAATGCTTTCTGTGCCACCTTTTCTAAAGGCCATGGTATTGGCAAAGGTTTCCAAAACATCAATCAGATTTTGGAATGTTTCGGTTACAAAAAGCTGCGGTTGTGGCTTGGTAATATCGTAAGCGTAGTTAATCGTATCGATGTTGTACCAAATTTTTTCCACATTATTTTGCATACAGGTTGCACTTTCACCGATAGAAGAAAGTAAACCGGCACCATAAATTTTTGGGTTTTCTAAAGTACCAATCAGTCCATACTCAACCGTCCACCAGTGCAAGCGACCAAGTAAAGCCATTTCAGAAGGTTCGCCCATGTTTTCGCTGATGTAGCGCAGCTCTTTTTCTGCCTTGGCAATCTGAAACTCGTCTGCATCTACGGCTTCCTTCAAAATCGATAGTTTCCTAATGGCCTCGTAAAGTTCAAAATCTTTCGCCGAAAACATGGCTTTTGCACCAATTGAACCAAAATAACTTAAATAATTATTGTAATCCGTATCGGCAATAATAGGTGCGTGGCCAGCACTTTCATGTATAATATCTGGGGCAGGTGTATATTCAATGTGATTGATCTGGCGGATATCGGCAGCAATTACGAGTACCCGGTAGGCCTGGTATTCCATAAAAGCAGCTGGCGGAATAAAGCCATCAACAGTTACAGCGCCCCAACCAATCTTGCCCAGATTGTCGTTCATCGTTTGCAGGTCGGGAATGTGTTCAATACTTAAACCCGCTCGTTGTAAGCCTTTTATGTAAGGATAGTAAGCAACATTTTTAAGATAGCTATAATTCTGACGCATCACGTAACGCCACACCGCTTGATCGATTGGTGTGTATTTTTCGTAATTCTGGGCAACAATAAATTGCTTTAAATGATTGGGCAATTTTGTTACCTGCGCATTATTAAAATCATTAAAATGGCTCATGGTTAATCTGAAAATAAGTTGGTCGGCAGCTAAGTTAGGATGTTGTTTTTATCTTATCAAGAAAGTGCTTGGATAAATTAACAGGTGAAAGTAATAAAGGTTTCGGGCAGTAAAAAGATAAGTTGAAGATTGGGAAAGGTGCTGTCGTATTTCATCGGTGAAGTTCGGTCGGGCTGTGCGCTATATCTTTTGCTGCCATTCGACTCCGCTCAGGCTGACTGCAAAAGGATACCGCTCCCATCCCGTTTAGGTACAAAGGCTTGTGCTGATTAACCTTGTTTTTCCTGCATTTTGCTAAAAAAAGAAAATAGGAGCAATACCATGGCCACCTAAACCCGACTGGAACATAAAGCCCGGAACGAGTAACGAGTGAGGACTTGATTGAAGGGGGGATTGAAGAAACCGAAATGTACTGTAACTGCTTTCCAAAAAAGGATAAGATTAAAAGCAATTTTTAACAGATCCAGTAGAAAGTCGTCATCTCCACCGAAGCGCCGCGGGGTGTTCCAAAGGAACTTCTACGGAGGAGAGATCTTTGAACAGTGCCTCCATGAAAACAATTACTTAGGATTACTAATTTTTTTTTGTTTTTTTTCTCCGATTTTTTTAACGCTAAAGGTAAAGTAGTGTTGATAGAGGTAACTGAAAAGTGCCATTGAAACCGAAACCAGTATTCTCGATAAAATGGATAAAGTTGGGTAATCTCTTAAAAGTTCCAACAAAAACTTCAATAAAACATAAGTAGCGAGTATATTGATGAATTGGAGATTTAAAAACCGGAAAAGCTGAACCCTGCCTTTTAATTCGCTATGTATAAATATCACATACTTATTAAGCAAAAAACTGGTTGGGATGGCTATGGCATAATCGACCAATAACGACGCGGTTTCTCTCTGAAGTACAATAACTCCAAAATCTACCTCTTCGGTTTTAAAAATGAAAAAGTAAGCAAAATAATAACTTAAGATTCCCAATAGCAAGGTACTGCCACCGGTTGCCATGTACCTAAAATTGTGTAAAGAAATAAATTTTTTAAAAGGAGGGTGAAAAAAATCTATTACGGCTAAAATTATTTTGCGCATTATTTAAAACTGTTCGTTGTTGTTATTGAGCATACACCAATTGCATAAGCGGTCGTCATCCCCTGTTCCCAAACTTCGGGATCAGGATTTTTCCTGCATTAAAGATGCTGAAAAACAAGTTCAGCAGGATGTGATGGCCTTGAAATATGCAATTTATGGTGCACCAGTTGTTATGGGGCGCAATTTACAATTAAATTTTTATAGCTATGGTAATAAGATAATTTATGCATTTACTCATTATTAGCATAAGCAGGTTGTGCAACAAAATCAATAACTGCACACCAGGTATAAGAGGGGTGGGGCTGTATGCTTACGCCAACGGTATTGAGCCTGTATTTTTGATCGAGTAAATTAAAACGATGGCCGAGGGAAGGTACACCGCAATCTAACAACAAGTGGCAAACAATATCTAAACTGTTAGAGTAGCCAAAATCGATATTTTCGCTCATGGCCTTGTTAGGAAAATATCTGGATAATCGTTTCGAAAATTTATCCCCGTTGCTGCTTTCATGTGTGTCAAGATTATTCCTGTTTAAATCCTGTGCATGGCTCCGGCTTAACGATGTTAATTTATCATCAGGATAAAACAGCTGCAGGTTTTTTACGCCACGCAAATGTTTAAGCAAAGAAGTGTAGTAAGAATTACTTCTGGTAATCCTGAGTTCATTGTAATTTCTGTATTTCCGCACTTTAGCATTGTAGTTATTGATGTAATCTTCTAAAAATGTATAATAAAATTTTTCGCCATCAATGCGGATTAGGTTCATATACATCACAATATTTTTTTCTTCGTTGCTTAAATAAGAGGCATTTACTGCGGTATTGGCTTTGCGAAATTCGGCATCAGTCCATTTTTGAGCATTAACCTGGCTGGAAAAAATCAAGAATAATAGGGTAGGTAGAAGTATTTTGTACATCGGATGATTTTCATGGATAACGTCATTTAATTTTTTTTATTTCTCGGATGTTAAAAATAATATCGCGTAAGCAATTAGTTACAGCCTCTACCTGATAAGGCAAGGTGAATATTCGTAATTTTAGTTTTAGAAAACGATGATGAAAAGTATACTAATATTAGGCTGTTTATTAAATTTTGCGGTTTCCTTAAAGGCGCAGGTAGATACGGTAGCATACAGAGCAGTTTCAAATCAGGTAAAGAAAGAATTTGCCCCAGATAAACGGTCTATTTATTTTAATATTCAGTTTAAAGGAGATACTGTTTTTGCAGAAAGTACCTCAGCGCAAGTACTTGAAGCGCTAAATAACCAAAGCAGAGATTTTAAGGATTTCGTTAAAATAAATACACTCCTTCCTTCAAACAAACTGGCAGGAATGGGATACGGATTAGCCAATCTTTCGGTCTGTAACAACAGAGCAGCCCCTCAAAATGCAGCAGAAATGATGACGCAGATGATTTTAGGCACGCCTGTGCAAGTATTAAAGAAACAGGGCGGCTATTATTTGGTGCGCACACCCGATGGTTACCTGTCATGGACTGATGCTACCGCTGTAAGTATAATGGATAAGACGGCCTTTGAGGAGTGGAAAAAATCAAAACGTATTATTTTTACTTCCGATTTTGGTCATGCTTTTAGCAAAGCAGATATGAATTCCTCCCGCGTTTCCGATTTAGTAAATGGCAATATCTTAGTGTTAACTGGCGAAGAAAAAGCTTATTATCAAGTTGTTTTCCCCGATAAACGGACGGGCTATATTAAAAAAACTGATGCCAAATTGTTTTCAAATTGGTTGAAGAAACCTAATCCAAATGCGGAAGCTATTTTGACAACTGCAAAAACATTAATTGGCGTGCCCTATCTCTGGGGTGGTACCTCTATCAAAGGGGTAGATTGTAGCGGTTTTACCAAAACAAGCTATTTCCTCAATGGGATCATTATTCCAAGAGATGCCTCGCAACAAGCTTTGGTTGGTGAAGACATACCTGTTTTAGAAGGAGACTCGATTAGCCTCACCAAGTGCCTTAAAAATTTAAAAGCAGGAGATCTCTTGTTTTTTGCCGCGGCAAAACTGAAAGGAACATCTGGAGGAAGAATAACACATACTGCTATTTATATGGGCGATGGCGAGTTTATTCAGTCAGCTGGGATGGTTAGGATTAACAGTTTAAAACCAGATGCAGCTAACTTTGATGAACGTGAAAGCAAAACCCTGGTTAGTGCTAAACGTTTTCTGAACCAGATTGGTACTTCCGAAATTACGAGGGTTGATCGGCATGACTGGTATGGAACCTCAGCTTATTAACGGTTGGGTTTTAAGCAGATGTTCAATAAGTCCTCACGTCATCCTGAACTCATCTCACGATCTTAATAGCTAACAGATACTAAAACAAGTTCAGCATGACGCAAGGGTTTTATTTATTCTGTGACCCTTGCGTTTTAGCGTTAACTAAATTTTACAGAAACATACCGCCCGATGCTTCAATGCGCTGTGCATTAATCCATTTGGCATCTTCAGTGCATATAAAGGCCACCACGCCACCAATATCATCTGGCAAACCTACGCGGCCTAATGCTGTATTCGAGGCGATTCCTGCATTTATTTGCTCGTTATCGCGCACTACGCCACCTCCAAAATCAGTTTCAATGGCACCTGGAGCGATAATATTAGCTCTGATTCCTCTTACACCTAGTTCTTTAGCCTGATACCTGGTTAAGGTTTCCATAGCACCTTTCATCGATGCATAAGCTGCATAACCTGGGGTAGCAAAACGTGCCAAACCAGTAGAAAGATTAATAATCCCACTGCCATCATTTAATAATGTTAAAGCCTTTTGGGTTAAAAAGAAAGTCCCTTTAAAGTGGATGTTTACCAAAGTATCAAATTGTTCTTCGGTAGTTTCGGCAAAAGATGCATGAATACCGATTCCTGCATTATTGATAAGAAAATCGAATTTTTCGGCGTCAAAAACAGATTTTAATACTGTTGCAACTTCTACGAAAAAAGCATCAAAAGTTTTGGTATCGGCTACATTTAACTGTATCGCGGCGGCTTGCACCCCTAGCTGTTTTATTTCATTAACAGTGGCTTCTGCTTCTTCCATTTTTAGATTGGTAGGTAACAATTACACCAATTCCTTTAGCCGCAATTTTTAAAGCAGCATTTTTCCCTAATCCACGGCTGCCACCGGTTATTAGCGCAATTTTATTATGTGTTTCCATTTTCTTTTAATTTGTTAAACAAAGTTAGATGGAAACCAGTTATAAAAATGGTGACAGCTTAAGTAAAAATGGTGACTGTTTAAGTTTTATATGGTGACAATTTCCTTATTTGAGGCCAAAGACTGGAAATAAGCTTCTCTGTACTGTTTGGGTGTTTGGCCAGAGAAGTGTTTAAAAAACTTGGTAAAGTTAGATGGATCGTAAGTTAGTGTCCTTGCAATTTCGGCAATAGGCATACTCACATTCTGTAACATCGATTTCGAAATTTCCATTAAACGTTCTTCAAAGAAATAACAGGGTGAGTGGCCTGTCGCCGATTTAATGGTATTGCTTAAATGTGTGGGGTGAACGTGGATAAGCTCGGCAAAATCTCTTACTTCGAACATCACAGTTGCCCTGCCCGATACCACATCGTCTAAATGTTTATCCAGTTCCTTCAAAAAATCGGCTGCGATTTCGTGTTGACGGGCAAAAAACTTCTGCGGAATTTTCATATTAAAGCGATTGCTGTTTAAACAAATATAATATTCGGATAAATGAATATGAAATCAGACTCCTATTGTAATGATATTTGTGACTAAATGATTACGCAGTAGAAGATAGCTATGGCATTTATTAAATTTTTTTCTTTCCTAACCATAATAAGCTATTGATAATCATTTTGTTCTGTATTTCGTTGCCGAAAGTATAAGAGAGTGTGCTATTTGTTTTACCGTATTTGTGCTCGTAATCAATATCATTATGCCCCATGTTTACGTACACCATTTTAAATTTTTTATTGCTCCAAACCACCGGATAGTATCCATTGTGCCATATTTCGTGTGCTTTTGGTCCGGTACCGAGTGGAAAACTAGATGAATCGATAGACAGTAAAATCTGGATGTCGGGATTTTTTCTTAAATCATTCTGCCAACGGTACCATTCGTTGGGCTGTGCTTTAAAGGTATTAGGCAAGTTTTTAGCTACGGGATGTTTCTTGTTTTCTACCTTAAGTATTGCCGATGTTGGTCGCCAGGTATTACTGCCATATTCGCCGGACCCTAAAAAAGTATGATGGTACCAATCCCAGTTTTGATCGAATGCTGATTTTGATAGGGCAAAAGCAGAGAAATGAAAGCCCAGCCATCCACCCCCATTTTCCATGTATTTTTCAAAAACTTTACGTTGTTCGGCTTCTTCGGGCCGGGTGTCCAAAAACAGAACAACCTGATATTTAGCCAGAAACTCAGCATTTAAGTTATTCCAGTTTGCCGTAGAATCGTAACTGAAGTGATGTTTTTCGGCCATTTTGGGGAACCACTTATTTGCTTCATGAACAAAGCTGATATGCGCTTGATCATTTTTTGCCGTGTAAAAGGCAATTACATTGAATTTATCTCTGCTTTGTGCCTTTGTAACGGCAAAGCTGAAAACAATAAATAGAATAGTAAGTATCGATTTTTTGGTGCTGTACATTTGGCCAGATTATCTCACTAAATTAATTAAACACTCTTTAATTGAATTTGTCTCAAGAGATAATAAAGTCAAATTGTGGTTTTACAAACAGTTCAATCGATTGATAATATTATCCTAGTTTAAATACATGCAATTTTTTTACAAATCTTTCCCGCTGGTACCAATCGTTATAAACCAATTCTACTTGCTTCACCTCAAAAGTGCCAAAATCAAAATCCCTGTAATTTTCGATAAGACTAAGTAAAGCGTCTACATGGATTAACTCCGATCTGAAACGGATTACGGTAGCGTGGGCCGTTTGGATGGCATAACGTTTATCGACACTCTGTTGCAGATCTGAATTTTTAAAGCCAGCCCGCAAATCATCTCTGATTTCATTTAAGATATCCGTTAAAAAACCTTGAATTAAAATGCAGGATGGCGATGCCGTAAGTCCTTTAAACTGAATCTCGAAAGGCTTACGTCTAGCTAAAACCTGTTGGATGAGTTGAATGTAATCCTGAACATGGATATCCTTTAAATCAAAGCCCTCATAACAGGAAATGATAGACATTAGGGTAATGTGTATGTCAGCATTCTGGTAATGATATTGATCAGGTTCAATCGCTTTTGCTTCAGTTAAAAACTGTTGGATTTTACCTTTCGTTTTAGTATCTGGTCTGATTACCAGTGTGATTCCAAAACGCTGATCGGTATCCGAATCGATTAAATGATCTGTTTCATAATTTCCGGCAGCTATCTTTGCGATTGATTCGGTATAAAGTTGATGGTAATGCTCGGCCAAATTCATTTTTTGTACACAAAAAAGTCGCAGGGTTAAACCTGCGACTGAATATTATAAATCTACCTTAGACACCTGAGGACATCTAAGGTGGTTAAAATTACGCCAACAAAGTCTTCCAGCTTACTGCTGATCCTATTATGTTTCCTAAATCGGCAATGGCTACACGCTCTTGCTCCATGCTATCGCGGTGGCGGATGGTAACCGTGTTATCTTCTAAACTCTGGTGATCAACGGTGATACAGAATGGCGTACCAACAGCATCCTGGCGGCGGTAACGTTTACCGATAGCATCTTTCTCTTCATAAATACAGTTGAAATCAAATTTCAGGGTATCCATAATCTCGCGGGCCTTTTCAGGTAAACCATCTTTTTTGGTTAATGGGAAAACAGCCACTTTATACGGAGCCAAAGCTGGATGTAAACGCAATAACGTACGGCTATCCTGTTTATCATCGGTGCTTAAATCCTGCTCTTCAAAAGCATTAATCATGGTTAACAAGAACATACGGTCTAAACCGATAGAAGTTTCGATAACATAAGGAACGTAGTTGCCATAAGGTTTACCTTCTTCATTTAAATCGTTATCGAAATATTGCATTTTCTTGCCAGAATATTCCTGGTGTTGTGTTAAATCGAAATCCGTACGGCTATGGATCCCTTCAACCTCTTTAAATCCGAATGGGAATTCGAATTCAATATCAGTAGCCGCATTGGCATAGTGTGCTAATTTTACGTGGTCATGGTAACGGTATTTTTCAGGAGAAGTGCCTAAAGCTTTGTGCCATTTCAAACGTGCTTCTTTCCAGTATTCGAACCATTTTTTGTCTTCACCCGGGCGAACAAAAAATTGCATTTCCATTTGCTCAAATTCGCGCATACGCATAATAAACTGGCGGGCAATTACTTCATTTCTGAAAGCCTTACCAATCTGCGCAATACCGAAAGGAATTTTCATTCTTCCCGATTTTTGAACATTTAAAAAGTTTACGAAAATACCCTGTGCTGTTTCCGGACGAAGGTAAACCTCATCGCTTCCTTCCGCCATTGCACCAAATTGTGTGCTAAACATGAGGTTAAACTGGCGCACATCAGTCCAGTTAGAAGTTTTAGAAATCGGGCAGATTACCTTATAATCAACAATTAAATCTTTTAGCTGTGCTAAATTTTCAGATTTCAGCGCAAGGTTCATTTCAACCTCAAGCGTTAAACCTTTTTTAACAAATCTCCAGCTCGCTTCTTCAACAAAAGGATATTTTGCGTGATCTAAAATCGTTTCCTCATCTTTAAATGTTGGCACCCAGCTCGCCTGGCCTTCATCACTTAAACCCAATATTTCTTGTTGAAATTCTTCAAAGTTTGCTTTATTTTCTGCACTGAAATTGGCCAGTTCCGAATATAGCTCATCAATTTTATTCTCTAATAACTGATCGGCACGGTAACGTTTTTTAGAATCCTTATTGTCGATCATTGGGTCGTTAAAACCATCAACGTGTCCGCTGGCTTTCCAAACCTTAGGGTGCATAAAAATTGCAGAATCAATCCCTACAATGTTTTCATGCATTTGTACCATGGCTTTCCACCAGTAGGTTTTAATGTTGTTTTTTAATTCAGCACCCAATTGGCCGTAATCGTAAACGGCACTTAAGCCATCATATATTTCGCTGCTCTGAAATACAAAACCGTATTCTTTAGCGTGTGATATTACATTTTTAAATTGTTCGTCGTTATTCTTTTGAGCCATAATGCAGCAAAGATAATAAAAAGGCGGAGGGTTTAAAGGTATAAGGCTGAAGGTTTTTGATCAATGGTAAAGGAACTGCAGATTTTAGAATTTCTGCACATAACTTAGGCACAATAAGGTGTTAAAAACGGGCGAAAAGTATTTTGACCAATTAGCTTACATACCCTTAAATCTCTTATATGGTTCAAAATAATTAGGAAAGCAATAGTCGTGCTAGTCGGTTTCGGAGCTCCTGCTTTCCGCTTTAATCGTTACACTCGTGCTCGCTGCAATCAGGTTTGGGTGGCCAACATGTTAAAAATATTAGTGTTTTAATTTTGTGGTATATAAAAAATAGGTGTTGCTAAAGTTTAGCAACACCTATTTCAATTTCAGAAAATAATTAAGGTTTTGTTGGCTTAAATGCTGATGTCCCTTTCCTCTTCAACACTTAATACGCCTTCAATTTTTTTGATATCTGCAATTTTATGATTGCCTGGAACAATTACGATTACACCAATTGAATCTAAGGCTTCTACATCTTTAACACCAATTTCCTTCAGCTCTTTTGCCACTGAATCCATTGTGTTGTCTTTTACAGATATTAACCATTTTGTTTTCATCTTATAATTTTTTCAATTGGACCAATTGGATCGATAGGGAATTTCGGATTAACTAAAATCGGGAATTTATCAATTGGGAATCTATCAATTGGGTATTTTATCAATCTTGTTTTTGTAGGCGCTTGTACCAATCCTGCACCTACATCTCTGCCAGGTAAAGGTAACGTTTTCGCAGTTGAGGTTAATTTTCTCCACAAATTAATTCCTCTCAGACCCGATGCCTGTGCCCATAGTGCGGCGATACCGGCAACATGCGGGGTAGCCATACTGGTTCCGTTCCAGCTCGCATACTTAGTAGGCAGTTTTGTAGAAGAATACACGTTAACGCCTGGAGCAGCAATATCTACAGCACCATAAGTTGGGTAAAGGCCGCCGTTAGAAAAAGCGGCTACGTTCATATTTACATCTACAGCGCCCACAGCCATTATTGAAGGGCAATTTGCAGGGTGCATTACCTGTCTAACAGTGCCTGGTCTTGCCGAATCGTTTCCTGCAGCAGCAATAATTAAAGTACCTTGTGCTAAAGCACGGGCGGCAGCGGTTTCAAAAACAGCAGAATAGCCTGCTCCGGTTACAAAGCCCCTTAACGACATGCTTACCACATCACAACGGTTGGCAATAGCCCAGTTAATGCCGGCAAGAATGCCCCCATCTCCACCAGAACCACCATTGCTTAAAACTTTTCCGATATAAATACTGGCGGCATAAGCAATACCGTATCTTTCTGTTGCAGATGGCGAACTAGCAGGACCACAGGCAGTACCGGTACAGTGTGTGCCGTGGCCATGTCCATCCTGTGTGCTTTCTCCGCTAATAAAACTTTGATGAACAACAGGACGGCCAGCAAAATCAGGGTGATGGAAATCAAATCCTGTGTCCAATATGGCAACTTTAATGCCTGCACCATTGTATGGGTTGTATCTTAAAAAGCCGGTTGGTACAACATTGGTTGCTTTTAATCCCCAGGTAGCGCCGACAGACTCTACTTCCGATTCTTGCTCTTCATAGTTGTAATCTTCTGTTTCGGTTCCAACCAATACATTGGTCATCTGGTTTACCGCATCTCTGTAACCCTCTACATAATTTTGGGTACTTTCATCCAGCATTCCGATAGCATAAACTACCCTTTCTTTTTCTACAATCATTTCACTTTCGCCTAAACTGCTGATTGAATTTTCAATTTTTGGTTTTTCGTTTACGATAGCGATTCCCAGCTTGTCTAGTATAATGCCATCGGTTTTAGCGAGGTCTTTATCTGTGAAAAACTCGTTTTCAAATTCTAAAGAGCTTTTTAAGTTCAATCCGCTAATAGAATTGATCTGGTTAATAGAATCGGAGGTGTTGGACCCTTCTGGTAATAGTACAAGGTATCTTCCGGTGTACTCTACTTTTTCTTCTTTTTTCAAGGTTTTTGACATGGTTTAAGTTTTTAAGTTTTGCCTACTCTATTTAGGATTTTCGGCTTATTCCAATTGGTGTTTTTTTGTTGTTAAACACTAAACCAAAGTTGAAACAGTTGGTGCAGAAAAAACTTAGGTAAACCACTAGAAATCAATGGTAAAAGCAACAAAATAAAAAGCGGTGAAAACAACAATAAAATATGGGGAAAACCCCATCTGTTATCTATAAAAGTTTTATCACATTTGGGAATAAAAGTTAACTTTAATTAAAACTCAAAATTATGGAAATGCAACATCTACCTAGCTATGCTATCGTATTTTTATGTGGGGTAATAGCATGTTATCTGTTACTAAAACTAATTGATCTTATGAAAACAAATGAAAGGCGGGGCCATCCAAATACCATGGATCCGGCAATAATCCAACAAATGGTAGATAATTACCGCAACAACCATTTAGCAGCAATTAATAAATTATTGGGAATAGATGATGCCCATTCTGTTTCTTTCGGTTTAAAAACCTTGAAAAAATTCATTGCCGATATCGAATTTTTTAGTAAAAAAGTCGATCCGCGCATTGCTGATGGTGCATTGGGCATCCGATTCTACTACGCTGCCTATCCAAAAGATAACGAATGGAATGGTTTTGAGGATGAAAAATCGATAGGGAAAAATTATGCTCAAAAACATACACTTGTGATGATTCCTACTTTAAAAAAGAAGAGCAGTGATGGAAGTTACCAGGATTACGACTTTAATCCTTTAGATCGTACTACTTTCCCGCTAAAAGAAAGAGAAAAAGAGCAACCCATTACCTTAATGGCCATGAGTTCGGATAGTAGTGATAGTCAATCGCGTGAAGTAATGGCTCAAAATCACGGCCAGCTTATTCCGCCCGCAGAAGCTACCGTTGAGATTTACTAAGTTCTTTTTATACGATGAACAGCTTTCAAAAACTGCTTAGCGATAGCTTTCTTTGGATTGAAGGAGGAACTGCAATGGTTGCTTTGCTACACTTAAGAGGCTTAAAAAGACAATATTGGCGTTTTTTTATCTATTTTTTGGCTTTAGTTTTTATCTGTGAGGCCATTGGGAAATGGGGAGGTGCGTACATCAGTTTCTCTAAAACAAAATATTATAACTATGTCGTAATCCCCTTTCAGTTTATCTTTTTTTACTGGCTTTATGCTTTCAAATCTTTTAACAATAAAAAGCTATTTTGGACTCTCTCCTTATTATATTTACTTTCATTTATACCAAGCGAATTCTACTTTAAGGGCAGTAAAATAATCTTTTCGTTTAATTATACTTTTGGATCCTTTATTTTGATGGTTTTAGTGGTGATGGAATATTATAAACAGATCACATCTTCCGATATCATTAATTTTAACAGGAACAGAATGTTTTATGTTAATTTGGGGGTAACCTTGTTTTATATTGGAACCTTACCATTTTGGACATTTTATTACCTGCTAGTAGAATATAAGCAAATCTGGAATATTTATTTCGATTACTTTCTGGTGTCGGGGATCGTAATGTATTTATTATTCTCAATTTCATTTATATGGGGAAAACAGAACTCTTAATTACAGTTATCCTTTTTAACCTGTTTTTTGTGCTCTTTGTAGTGGCCATTATGGTTTATATTAAAAAATATAAAGAACGGAAACGAGAATATCTGAATGAAATTAAAATCACCAACGAAATACACCAGAAGGAACTTTTAACTACCCAGTTAGAAATACAACAGGCCACCATGCAGCAGATTGGCCGCGAATTACACGATAATATCGGGCAGAAATTAACATTGGTTAGTCTTTATACCCAACAGCTTGTACACGAAAATAAGGTACCTCAGGCAAGTAAAAGAATTGAGCAGATTTATCAGATCATTAACTCATCGTTGCAAGACTTGAGGAGTTTGTCGAAAAACTTAACGAACGATAATATAAGTGAAAATGAAATTGTAACTTTAATACAGGAAGAAGTGAACAACTTCAATGCTTTGAAAAAATGTAAGGTAACCTTTCACTACAATTTAGAAAGTATAGATCTGGAGTTTGTGAAAAAGAATGTACTATTAAGGATAACACAAGAATTTCTTCAAAACAGCTTAAAACATGCATATTGCAGCAATATCAAAATCCAGTTAAATTCTTCTCCTGAAATTTTTTTAACTTTAAAAATACAGGATGATGGAGTAGGCTTTGATTATACTAAAGTCACTTCTGATGGTATAGGATTAAAAAACATGAAAAAAAGAGCCGAAATTATCGGTGGACAATTTAATTTAGAAAGCAAACCCGATTTAGGCACTACACTTACTATTATTTTAAATGGCCCGGCATGAAAAAAACTATAGTTATTGTTGATGATCATATCCTGATTGCAAAAGCGCTTCAAGGTATTATAGATAATTTTGCAGCCTTTGAGGTGATGTATGTTTGTGAAAACGGAAAAGAGCTGATTAAAAACTTCGAAAACAGCAATAAAATCCCCGATATTTTGCTTTTGGATATTAGTATGCCTATTATGGATGGTTTTGAAACCGTAACCTGGGTAACTGCACACCATCCGGAGGTAAAAGTGATGGCCCTGAGTATGCAGGGTGAAGAAAAAAGTGTGATTAAAATGGTTAGCAACGGTGCTAAAGGCTACCTGTTAAAAAATGCACATCCAGTAGAGCTCGAAAACGCGCTTACAAAGTTGAATATCAACGGATTTTTTTACCCTGATTGGGCATCAAAAATCATTTTCTCCAGCCTAAATAAAACCAAAGATGCTGAGATCAAAATTTCAGATCGGGAGAAAGAGTTTTTAAAATACACCGTTACTGAGCTTAATTATAAAGAAATAGCCGATAAAATGTTCTGTAGCCCTAGGACTGTTGAAAGCTATCGCGATCAGCTATGTGAAAAACTCGAACTTAAAACCCGGGTTGGATTGGCTGTTTTTGCCATCAAGAATGGATTTGCATAAAGGTTAATTGTACTAACTGTTAAAATTTATGAATTGATTAACTGATATGATGGCACGATTAACCGATTTCAACAATTAACCAATCAACCTTACTTTTGAAGCATAAAATTTCTCATTTGCTATTCTTGTAAGGCTGAAGGTTTTGATCAATTGCAAGGAAACCCCAAATTTTAGAATTTTGGAAATAGCTTAAGTGTTATCAGGTGCCTGATGTGGTCAAAAGATTTCGAATGATCAAAAAGCTAGTCTTACACTTATTTTACCAAGCCAAAAAATTACCGTATAAATGGCACGATTTCGTTAAAGGGTTTACTTACGATACTGCCATAAAGCGAAAGAAGAAACAAAACGGCAATAATCAATAATGCGATTGGCTTGTATCTAAAGATTGTGCCTTTTCTTATAGTGTACTTATAATAAAAGAATGTACCAGCCAAAAATATAGTGGTAAATGCGAGCATCATGTAGGTAATAGTCATACTAAGTTATTGCGTTAATTAATAAATGTTTATGCTAAAATAATAATTCTTCCGGTAACCCAAAGAAATAGTTATGGTTAGAATTTTTGCTTTTTGCCGATAACACCGTGTATAATCTTTCGTTGTGCTAATCTAAATGTATAAATGAGTTACATCATAATAGTAACTTCAAAAAAAATAATTTTTCGGTTTAATAAAAGTCAGATGTAATTTTACTTACAATTACACTATTTTTGGACTATGAAATTTTTGCATTTATTGCTTCTTGTCAGTGCTTTTTTGGTGATTTCATGTAAGTTATCAAAGGTTTCCCATCATTATATTAAATTTAATAATAACGAAGAATTATATCAATTCTTAAAATGGTCGCCAGAAAACCGTTTTCCATTGATCAGCGCCCATCGTGGTGGTCCAATGCCTGGATTTCCTGAAAACTGCATCGAAACATTTGATAATGCCACTACTTATAATCCGGTAATTATCGAATTCGATATTGCTTACAGTAAAGATTCGGTAATGGTGATTATGCATGATGATAAGCTCGATCGCACTTCGACTGGAAAAGGACCGATTGGCAATTATACTTATGAGGAGCTGAAAGCTTTTAATCTTAAGGACGATGAGGGCAAAGAAACAAAATTTAAAATCCCGACTTTAGATAGTGTATTGAGTTGGAGCAAAGGAAAAGTTTTATTAACCATCGATTTGAAAAAGGGTGTTTCTTATGCTAAAGTGATCGAAAAGGTAAGACAATATAAAGTAGAAAGTAATTCAATAATCATTACCTATACTGCCAATCAGGCCAGGGAAGTGTATCAATTGGCACCCGAGCTCATGATTTCAGCCTCTGTGCAAAAGAAAGCTGAGTTGAATCGTTTAAATAGTTTGGGGATTCCAAATAACCGTATTGTAGCTTTTGTTGGTGTTTCTGCTCCGGATAAAGAATTGTACCAATACCTGCACAACAAAGGCATTACCACTATTTTAGGCACCATGGGGAACATCGATAAAAGTGCCATTGCCAGTCCGGTAAAAAATGTTTATTATCATTTGGTTAACAATGGTGCAGATATTTTATCGGGCGATAATTTACCACAGGCATCAGAAGAACTGGATAAGTTTAGGTATAATAAAAAATTAAGTTCAGCGCATATTAATTAACCACAGATAGAAAGGGTTAACACAGATCGGTTTAACCAATTATGAAATCTGTGTTTATCTGTGCAAATCTGCGGTAAAAAACACAAAATGAGCATTTCAGTTAAAAATCTTTCTAAACATTACGATAAGCAAAAGGCGGTCGATTCGATTAGCTTTGAAGCCAGGCCAGGTCGTATTTTGGGTTTTCTCGGCCCTAATGGAGCTGGTAAATCTACCACCATGCGTATGCTTACCGGCTATTTAGAACCTACATCTGGTGAGGCTGAAATTTCTGGTAAAAGCATTCTTTCCGACGCTATTGAAGCTAAGAAACATATCGGCTACCTGCCTGAAAATACACCGCTTTACGCGGATATGTACGTAAAGGAATTTTTAAATTTTGTTGGTCAAACGTATAAACTTGCCAATTTACCTGCACGGATTGATGAGGTCATCAAAATGGTAGGCTTAACACCAGAGCAGCATAAAAAAATCGGTACGTTATCCAAAGGGTATCGTCAAAGGGTAGGTTTGGCCCAGGCGATAATCCATAATCCAGCGGTTTTAATTTTAGATGAGCCCACTTCTGGTTTAGACCCGAACCAATTGGTTGATATCAGGCAGCTGATCAAAACATTAGGTGCAGCTAAAACGGTTGTCATTTCTACCCACATTATGCAAGAGGTTGAAGCCATTTGCGATGACATCATCATCATTAGCAAAGGTAAAATTGTAGCGAATGATTCGCTCGAAGGCCTAAAAAAAATGCACCAACAGCAATCATTAGAAGATATTTTTAGAAAACTTACTGCTTAATTCATGCTTTGCCAAAAAATAAAAAACGCCTTAATAGTCTTTCTATTTTTAACACCCGTTATATCGAAAGCCCAAAACTCCACAAATATTGGTATTGGTGCCGAAATAGGTTTACCATCGGGTAACTTCGTTAATTTATCAGGAATAGGTTTAGGCGCATCAATAAAAGCCAATTTCCCAATAGCTGCTGATTTTGCAATATCCTTAAATGGAGGTTTTATGAATTTTTTTGGTAAGCGAAACCAGCTTTTTAAGGTTCAGGATTTAACCTATATACCCATTAAAGCAGGCTTGAAATATCAGCTGGGAGAAAGTTTTTACGCCGAAGGGCAGTTAGGGGCGGCATTGCCATTAAATAATGGGCAAAAAACTTTATTTGTTTGGTCGCCTGGTATAGGGAATCAATTTAAGCTATCTGGCGAAAATACACTCGATTTAGGGATCAGATATGAAGCATGGACAGGTAAAAATGAATTATCCGATTTTAAATAAGACCAATACCAAAGGTTTTGTTGGAATCAGATTTGCGTATATGTTTGGATTATAACTCGTAATTACGAGAACAAATTATTGTATTTAATTCAATTAATTCGTGATAAACATACAATTATTCAGGCTTTTCACTATCGATTACAACTATTTGGAATAAATGTGTTTTGTGTTTACTATCTATATATCAGTTGTTTGTTGTTTGTGTTTTGTCTTTTTTATTTTATTTGTAACGTTTTTGGCATAATGCTTGTCTAAAATCAACAAATAATTAAACGAACAATAATAAAAATCACATGAAAAAAGTATTACTTTCTTTATTAATGGTTGCAGGCTTAGGTTTTGCAGCTTCAGCTCAAACAGAAGGAGCGGTTCAAAAATTAAGCATTGGTGCTGAATTTGGTTTCCCAACTGAAAAAGGATCAAAAAACACTTTAATTGCAGGAGGTTCATTACAATATGAGCACCCAGTGGCTAAAGATTTAAATTTAACTGGCTCTGCTGGTTACCTATCTTACATGGCTACAGGTGATGCAAAAGACGCAGCCAAAGCGCTTGGCTTGCCTACTAGCTTTGGTTTTGTTCCAGTAAAGGCTGGTGCTAAATATTATTTCGGAGGCAATTTTTATGCTGCGGGAGAATTAGGAGCAGCATTCAGTACAGAAAAGGGCGGAGAAACTTCATTTGCATTTGCTCCTGCATTAGGTGCTTCATTTTCAGTTGCAGACAAATCTAGCCTAGACTTTGGTGTGCGTTACGAGACCTGGTCTAATAATGGTTCAATATCATTCGTAGGCTTGCGCGCAGCTTATTCATTCGGTTTATAATATTAAACCCTAATTTATTCTAAGCCTCCAAGAAATTGGGGGCTTTGTTGTTTCTCAGCTATTTAAGGTTTCATCGGTTACAAAATAATTTTAACTATCAAGTTAGTTTGTTTATCATTGTACTGTTTTCGCCAAATAGGCGAGGGCAGGGAAACTAAAAAACAATTTCAAATCAGATGAAAAAACTAGTATTATCTTTATTAACAGTTGCAGGTTTAGGCTTTGCAGCTTCAGCTCAATCAAACAAACCTGTAATTTTTGGTCTGAAAGCCGGGGTGGCCTTTCCAAACATGACCATCTCATCAGGAAATGCATCGGTAAGTTTTGATGCAAAAACATCTTATTATGTTGGCGGTACGGCCGAATTTGTACTGTCAGATGTAATTTCAATTCAACCCGGTTTAACTTTTATAAACAAAGGAACAAAACTGACCAACGGCGACATTAACTTTGAAGAGAATGACATTACAACAACTGAAGATGCAACATTAAACTTTAAATATCTGGAGTTACCGGTAAACTTATTGGCGAATTTTAAAGTTGGAAGCGCTGGTAAGGTGTTTCTTGGTGCCGGACCGTACTTTGCTTATGCTTTAAGCGCAAATGGTAAATACGGCTCGATAAAAGAAGATCTTAAATTTGGTGAGGCAGAATCAGAATTTAAACGGACTGATTTTGGCCTAAACTTTCTGGCAGGTTACCAATTGAATAACGGCTTTAATATTCATGCAGGCTACGGACTGGGATTAAGCAGTATAGCAGATACAGATCTCTCTGACGAGATTACCTTTAAAAATAAAGTTTTCTCAGTGGGTGTAGGTTTTTCTTTCTAAACCAAACCGGGAAATAAAGGAGAGGTTTCATCATAAAGACAATTTCTTATCAGATTTTGTCATGTTGTCCAAAGTACTCCTACGGGAGAGCCTGTCGAATCACTTAAAAGTTGTTCCACTAAGTCCTTCGACAGGCTACCATTTACAGACTCCAATAGTGTGCCCGTTTTTCCCGCGCAGGCGGGAATCTTAAAGCGCTTGCATTGCGATTCCCAATCAAATTGGGAATGACGATCCCTTGTAAGTTAACATTTGCAAAAAAATCAGTCATTAATATTGATTATTATAAAATAAATTATCCTTCAGGATGATAATGATACAGCCTCTTTTTAAATTTAAATATTGCTGATTTACTAATACATTCATTTAATCAATTCCTTTTAAATTTGCAGGAATAAATGGTTAACTTCGGCGTTTTAATAGCACATGTACGCAGTTTTTAGACGCGAGTTATTCAGTTTCTTAAGTTCGATGGTTGCTTATATTACCATTGGCATTTTTCTATTGGTTTCGGGCCTGTTACTCTGGTTTTTTCCTGATACCTCGGTACTTGATTATGGTTATGCCGAACTTGACGGTTTTTTCAGTTTGGTTCCTTATCTCTTCATGTTTCTTATTCCAGCTGTTACCATGCGCTCTTTTGCTGAAGAAAGAAGAGAAGGAACTTATGAGCTTTTGATTACCAAGCCTATTCAAATCTGGCAGATAGTTGTGGCAAAGTATTTAGCGAGTTTAGTTCTGGTACTTTTTGCCTTAATCCCAACTTTAATTTATTACTATAGCATTTCAAAGCTGGGTTTCCCTGAAGGAAATATCGATTCAGGATCGGTTATTGGCTCTTACATCGGTTTATTTTTATTGGGTGCTGCCTTTACATCCATTGGCATTTTCTCATCGGTATTGACTAAAAACCAGGTAATTGCCTTTGTGATCAGTGCTGCTTTGTGTGCATTCGCTTTTTTAGGTTTTGAGTACAGCAGTCAGCTTGCTGCATTTCAAAATATCGGTAATATCATCAGTAGTTTAGGGATTAATCAACATTATACTTCGATAAGCCGTGGTGTTTTAGACACCAGAGATCTCATTTACTTTATTACTTTTTCAGTGCTGTTTCTGTTTGTCACTAAATTAATAATAGGAGGGAAGCGATAATGAAGCTGAAGAATAAATGGGTTAATTCTATCATCGTTATAGCTGCGTTAATTACTTTAAATATCGTTGGTCAGTACGCTTTTCATCGTTTTGATTTTACCGCCGATAAGCGTTTTACTTTAAGTGATAAAACGAAATCTTTATTGGAGCAAAATAAAAAACCGGTAATCATTACTGTGTTTTTAGCAGGAGAGTTACCACCTGCTTTTAAACGTTTGCAGGCTGCAGTGTCGGATATTTTATCGGATTACCGGGCTTATGCTAAAACCGAGGTCAAGGTGGTTTTTGTTGATCCTTTGGCAGGGCTTAATCAGGCCGATCAAGATACAGTGATCAATAATTTGTATGAAAGAGGTATAGAAGCAACTAATTTAAGTGTTAAAACTGAAAGTGGATTAACGCAGAAGCTCGTATTTCCGATGGCGATGATGGAAAGCAAAGGGAAGGAATTCCCCATTAAACTCTTTCAAAATTTAGATACCCGCGGAAATTACGAAGACAATATAAACCGCTCTATTGAAAATCTGGAGTATATTTTTACTTCAAGCTTAAAGAAAGTACTTTCGGGTGATAACCCTCGGATTGGTTTCTCGGAATCAAATGGCGAACTTTCCGATTTACAATTGGCTGATGCCATTCACACCCTATCGAGCAGTTATCTGGTTGGTCGTATTGATTTAAATAGTATTGATAAAGCAGGGCTAGATAAATTGAAAATGCTGATTATCGCCAAACCTAAAAAACCTTTTACTGAAACTGAGAAATACAAAATCAACTATTTCGTAATGAACGGCGGAAGGGTACTTTGGAGTATTGATCAGGTAAACGCCGAATTGGATAGCTTGCGGGGAAAAAGTGGACAGATGGCAGTTAACAGTAATTTGAACCTTGATGATATGCTTTTTATGTATGGTGCACGGATTAATTATAATATTATTGCCGATCCGGCAAACAGTGCCGAAATTCCGGTTTCTACAGGTGTTGTAGGCGGGCAGAATCAGATGCAATTGGTGCCCTGGATTTATTACCCGATTTTATTGCCCGATACTGTAGAAAGTGTTGTGAAAAAGCTGGATGGTATAAAATCTGAATTTCCTAGTACGGTAGATACTATTGGTGTTAAAAGCGTAAAGAAATCGTATATTTTAGCGACTTCTCCTTATAATAAAGTGTATAATGTGCCGAAATTGTTTAGCTTGCAAATGGTGAGCGAACAGTTAGATCCAAGGTCTTTCCAAAGTAAACCACAGCATGTTGGTTTAATGTTAGAAGGTAATTTTCCATCGGTTTTTGCCGGGCGCCCGTTACCAGCTACAATTACGCAACCTTATAGCCTAGAAAGCATCAGTAAACCGGCTAAAATGATTGTGATTGGAGATGGCGATATTTTTAAGAACCAGGTATCGGAGCAAAATGGAACGCCTTTTCTGCTTGGTTTCGACCGTTATTCGCAGCGTACTTTTGGTAATAAGGCCTTATTGCTCAATATTGTTGATTATTTTACGGATAACGACAATTTAATTGCGCTACGGAATAAAGAAGTAAAAATCAGATTGTTGGATAAAGCCAAAATTAAGCTCGAAAAAACGAAATGGCAATTTATAAATGTGGTGGCCCCCTTGCTATTGTTAATATTCTTTGCGATTTTTCAACATTATCACCGCAAATACAAGTACGCTAAATAATTTTTATATTTTTGAAGAAGACTAAATAATATCATGAGATTTATTGTATCCACATCAACTCTATTAAAACACTTACAAACCGTAAATGGTGCATCAAGCAGCAGTACGGTTTTGCCTATATTAGAAAATTTTCTCTTCGAAATTAAAGATGGAAACTTAACTATCTCTGCTACCGATCTGCAAACCAGCATGACAACTGCCTTGGCTGTAGAATCAAAGGAAGAAGGTAAAGTAGCTGTTCCATCTAAAATTTTATTAGATACGCTTAAAACATTGCCAGATCAGCCCATCGCATTTAATATCGATGATAGTACTTTTGCGATCGAGATCAGTGCTGGGGATGGTAAGTATAAATTAAGTGGTGAAAATGGTGATGATTTTCCGAAGATTCCAGTAGTGGAAAACGCATCTTCTGTAAACTTACCTGCGTCAGTTTTAACTGAAGCCATAACAAAAACCATTTTTGCAGTAAGTAACGATGAATTGCGCCCGGCTATGACAGGTGTATTCTGTCAGTTATCCCCTCAGCACATTACCTTTGTAGCTACCGATGCACATAAACTGGTAAGATACCGTCGTATGGATAGCAAGGCAGATAAAGCAACATCATTTATTCTCCCTAAAAAAGCTTTAACACTTTTAAAGGCGGCTTTACCTTCAACTGATATTAATGTATCAGTAGATTATAATGCAACGAGTGCTTTCTTTAAGTTCGAAAATATCAATTTAGTGTGTCGTTTAATAGACGAGCGCTATCCAGATTATGAGGCGGTAATTCCAACCAATAACCCTAACAAACTAATTATCGACAGAAGTTTGTTTTTAAATACACTTCGTAGGGTTGTAATTTTTGCGAATAAAACGACACATCAGGTAAGACTGAAAATTAGCGGAAGCGAATTGAATATCTCTTCAGAGGATTTAGATTTTGCTAACGAAGCACACGAGCGTTTAAGTTGCCAATATGATGGAGAAGACCTCGAAATAGGCTTCAATGCACGCTTTTTGATCGAAATGTTGAGCAATTTAAGTGGTGATGAAGTTACTTTAGAACTTTCGACACCAAACAGAGCCGGGCTTTTAATTCCACAAACCAATGATGAAAATGAGGACGTTTTAATGTTGGTGATGCCGGTTATGCTAAATAATAGTTATTAAGAAAAACTAATAAGTTAGTTTTGTTAACAAAATGGCTTGGTTTTTGACCAAGCCATTTTTGTTTATAATCAACTAACCCAACCAATGAAAATCTATAACAATCTCTCGAAATCACTGATTTTGCTCACCATCTTATGTAGTATAGGCCTATCATCCTGTAAAAAGGAGAATCCAGATGAGGTAGTAAAAGGCCAGGCCAAGGTAAAAATGGTCAATGCATCGCAGGCCAATGTGCATCAGGATGTTTATTTAGATAATGAAAAACTAACCACTGTTGCTTTAGCTTTTGGCGAAACCAGCGATTATGTAAAAATACCTTCAGGCAATAGAAATGTTTCATATGCCGGCACAAATAATACAACTACAGATACCTCTTTAAACTTTACACCATCTATTACCTACACTACTTTTTTGGTTACCAATAAAAAAGGAGAGATGGAAATAGTAAGTTATGAAGATAATTTAAGTAATACAGAGTCAGATAAAGCTAAAATCAAACTAATTAATCTGACGCCAAATTTTGCCACGGGCATAAATGTTATGGTACAGGGCGGTACCCAGTTTGTTAATGGATTGGCTTTTAAAGAAGCGTCAAGCTATTTTACAGTAGATACTGGATTCAATTTAAGATATAATGTAGTAGGCTCTGGTAATGTTAAAACCATCCAAAGTACGGCTTTAGAGGGGGGCAAGATATATACCATTTGGTTTAGTGGTACAACGGCAGCAACATTAGAAGCACATATCATTACCGATAATTAATTTCAAAGTTTAATATGCTTTCAGCTATCTTTACGTTTTATTAGCATCAGCGATTAATTATGAAAAACAAAGTATTGTTTCCTAAAATATTTCTTCTTCTTATACTTGCCGTTTTAATCAGCTCATGCATCAAAAACGATAATTTAATTGAAGGTGATGCTAAAGTTCGATTCTTTCAGGCTGCTTCGACTGATACTACACAAAGTTTCTATTTAAACGGAATACAAATAGGAACACCTGTTGCTTACAATACAAACACAAGTTATGTCGTCGTTGCAGGCGATGCTGCTTATAATATAACCACACGAAATATAAATACCGGTGTTGATGTAGCTTCACTAGGAGAGCAAACATTTAAAATCGGGCAGAATTATTCTGTTTTCTATTATAAAGAAAAAACTGGCGATCCTGCAAAGTTGAAAGTTTATACCGATGATGTAAAACCAGATCTTGATTCAGCTAAACTAACTTTTTTAAATCTTGGTTATACACTAGGCTCTAGTGTTGTAATTACCGATAGCACAAATACAGCCAAACCTGTAGAATCTACAATTGCGTATGGAGCGATTAAAACTTTAAAGGTTAAAGTTAATAAAAGCATGAAGTTTGCCTTTAAATTAACTAATCCTACTGCGACAAACCCACCGCCTGTGGTACCACGCTTAGATTCTCTTAATATTAATAATGGTAGAGTTTACCTTATATTATTTGATGGCGATAAAAAGGGAGAACTTAAAAATCGAATCATCTCTGCCAACTAATTTTATTGCAATATACTAGCATTTAATACCTTTGATATTCATATTTTTGCCCAAAATTAGATAAATGGAACTACTACAGCAGCTTATAGATTTTATTCTTCATATAGACGTACATTTAGCTGAAATTGTTAACGAATACCGTACCTGGACTTACCTCATTTTATTTCTGATCATTTTTGCCGAGACTGGTTTTGTGGTAACACCGTTCCTGCCTGGCGATTCATTGCTATTTGCAATGGGCGCTTTAATTGCTGGTGAACATGAAACTGGTTTAAATATCTGGATCATGCTTGTTATTCTTGTTGTAGCAGCAATTTTAGGTAATACAGTTAACTATAAACTTGGAAGTGTTTTAGGCGCAGGTGTATTTAAAGAAAAAAATAAGATTTTGAAGCTTAAATATTATCATCAATCTCACGAATTTTTTGAGAAACATGGTGGTAAGGCCATTATGTTGAGTAGGTTTCTGCCAATTTTCAGAACCATTGCACCATTTGTAGCTGGAATAGCCAAAATGCCTTTCGGTCGTTTTACCTATTATAACATTATTGGTGGAATAACCTGGATATTTGCATTATTGTTAGGCGGTTATGTATTAGGGCAAATTCCGGTAATTAAAAATAACTTCGAACTGGTTATTATTTTTATTGCTGTGGTAACATTTGTTCCCGCCATCTGGGCAGCCATCAGAAGCCGTTTTCAACCTAAAAAGATTGAGGCAATTATTGAAGGAGAGGATACAAAGGCATAATTATAGTTCCCTGCCAATTAGGGAACCATTTTGATATTTTCTTTCTACTGCTTCACTTTCTATTTTCTCATCAGGTAATAACGCTGTTTTAATCAGGTTTTTAAGCACTGGCTGACCTGCATCAACCCAGGCAGAATACCAGAATGATCCGGTTTTTAATATGGCAGCACGCATTTGCTTTTCTACCATGTTATTCATTTTAGTATGATAAGCTTTTGAATAGGCCATGGAGTATTGTTTCAGTACAGTATTATTCCTTTCAGAAAAGCTATACTTTTTGTCGGAAGGAAATGATGTGTTCAGTTCAGCTTCGAAAGTTAATACCGTATCAACCAAACTGTGCGTGTGTTTAAGTATTTTCCAGATTTCTTGTAATGGGTTTTCCATATAATCTGCTTTGCCAACAACAAAATTGTAATGAGTTGAAAACAATTCTGGTAAACGGCTTTCCCAAAAGGCATGTATACCTACCTGGTTGGTAAGTTGGCCATTATGGTTAGCAGTAGTGTGTAAAGGAACATGTGCATCGCCAATGTAATGGCCCAGGTCTGCAGAATATTTTAGGATTTTTACCGAATCACGCATTTTAAAGGCTTTAACTAAACCATAATAACTACGCTGTATTTGCCAGGGGATAATACCATCAGTGTTTAGTTTCTTTTTGCCGTACTTAGCTAAGGCATCATCCCATTTTTCGGGAATACTGTCAATATTTTTCTCATAGTTCTCCACATCGAGGTAATGCCGTGGTGCTTCGAGTGTATCAGCATACCTGCGTTTATCTGGGTCGACGGCATGTTCGGTAATGTATTTGATATTCTTTTTATAGAAACCAATCATCTCAGAAGGCAAAGTAAAAACAGCAAGGTTGTTTATCCTTTGATGTGCAAAGAACCCCCAGGAGGTACAAAGAAATATAGGGATGATTAACGCGGTTAAAATCGTTAATCTTTTCATATAATCTAAGATAGTAATTTTCTTTGTAACTCAAAGGGTGTAGAAGTGAAAAATTATGCCTCTTCCATTTTTTTCATATCGAGCTTTTTCATTTTCATAACGGCATCCATCACCCTTTTTGCTCTTTCGGGCGTTGCCATTAGCTCACCAATGTTTGATGGGACAATTTGCCATGAGAGTCCGAATTTATCCTTTAGCCATCCGCAAACGCTCTCTGTGCCACCGTCATTTAGGAAAGTATTCCAATAATAGTCTATTTCTTCCTGACTGTCGCAGTTTACCATAAGAGAAATAGCCTCATCGAATTTAAACTGCGGACCGCCATTAAGGCCTATAAATTTATTTCCGTTTAATTCGAAAGTAATAACCATAGGAGTTACTTGTGTAATTTTGGAATCTTTAAAAACTGTACAATAATATTTTGCTGCTGCTTCGGCTTGTCCGTCAAACCAAAGGCATGTTACAAGTGGTTTTGCCATTTTATATAAATTTTTTGTCTTACCACAAGTTAAGTAAGATTTTTAGCCTGCGTAAGGTTTAAAAGTGACGATTTAAGGGGGCGATCTGGACAATAATCTGCTCTTATGCTCGTAACTAAGCTCCAAATTGTACTAAATGGTGGTCCAGGTGTTTATAAAACATGTTGTTCCATTCTGTTTTTGCTAATGGGCCAAATGAATGTGATTCTTTCCCATCGAAATGATTTTCGCCAAGTTGTTGGGTTTGATTAATGTAATCGATTAAACGCATCTTCTCTTTTTCAAAATCTTTTTCATCCTTAATAATAAATTGAGGGGCTGTCTGATTATTTTTAGGATAAGGCTTTTCGCTTACTACTTTACTTTTGACTAATTTTTTCAGGATAAACTTCATTATCGGCCCCGGTTTTGGATGAATATCATCGTAAACCATTTCGTAAGTTACATTGCAATGTGCCAGCATCTGCGCAACGTTCATTTTACCCCAAAGTTGAGTGGTAGCTGGAGTAAGCTTGTTAATTCTTTCAATAATTTCGCTAGTTACTGCGGGTTGGAAAATGTTCTTCATGGTTTTGTTTATAGCTTAATATTATTTGTAACCTTATATGCTTAATTCTTCAACATTTTAAATGAAAACCAGCCCAATAGTGCAATAATCACCGCCATTAATACCCAAAGCCATGCTTTGTTTTCAAATAATGGTTTTTCTGTTTCAATGGAATAGGCAGGGTTTAGCTGTTCTGTTCCAATGTTAACGCTGGTCAAATTTGTAGGGATCTTACTTTCGAATTTTTCAATTTCATAAACCGGACCTGTAGCTTTCTCATTGCCATAATATAAAGCATATTCATCTTTTGGTTCATCAAACCGGCCTATAATCTCATAGATGTTACCTTTTAACTGTAAGCCGCTTAAACGTAACGGCTTATTGTCGTTATTTTGGATAGTGATTTTTAATCTGGATGTAATGGTATTCGCGAAATTGAATGCGGGCTCTTCCAGAGAACTTATCGTGCCTTCATAGAGATTCGCATAATTGAACTGAATGCCTTTGTCGGTTTTAAAACTGTCTGTTGCATATTCAATTTTGATCGAACGGTAGAAATCGAAATCACTTTGTGCATTCAACTTTAGATAGGATAGGGGAACGGGATTGGCCAAGGCTACATCAATAACTGTTTCCTTTTTGGATACGTCGTTTTTAAGGTTGAAAGATTGATACTTAACCTCCTGATAGGTTCCCTTTATGGTATCTGTTTTCGAAATTTTTGCTTCCAATAATTCGGGCTGTATGGGGCTTTTTACCGCAATCCTAAAATATTGGTATTTCGAATCAAGAAAATTCAATTTGGTAAAATGGTAATCTGTATCGTTGTTCCTGATTGAAAGAATCCGATAGTCGGTTAAAATCGAAAACCACAATTTATTATCGTTACTACCTTCGAGGGCAACTTTCCAATCGAAGTTTTCTTGCTTAAAAGCCAAATTAATCTGGTTGATTAAATTTATTCCAGGCGATTGAAAAGTATAATAATAACCATTTGGATTGGCACTTTGGTTAATCTGTTTAAATGCAATCTCATTTGTAGTTACCTTATCGGCACGCTGTTTTAACAGGTAAGGAACTTCTATGGTATCTTTTCCATTGATGCCAAAAATCCTTAAATCTTCGAAACCTAAATTTGCTTTTTTATATAAATCATCTGGCAGCGTCATTTCATGCCAAACGGTATTAACGCCGGTTATACGCCGCTTAAATTTGTAAGTATTGGTTTGTGCATTTGCGATGGTGGCGCAAAGCAAAATAAATAGGTTAATTTTCAATTTTAGCATCATCTATAATTAAATGTTTGTATTTATTGTAAAGAAATGAAATGATGAGCAATAACACACCCAACGACACAAAAACTATGGTTTTGGAGATTGTGCTTAAAGAATAGATATCGTAAAAAAAAAGTTTGATCAATGTTATCCCAAATAAAACCATAGCACCAATACGCAGGTGTTTTTTGTTTTTGGCCAGACCCATGCTAATTAAGAATAATGAAAATATACCCCAAAGGATGCTCAATCCCAGTTTATAACTTCCTTCTGAATGTGATAGTTCTAAAATATTGATCAATTCACTGCTGATGATCCACAAGAGGGAAAGATAAAGCAGGTAATCGAACATGGTTTTCAAATCTCTTTTCAATAGCCCTGAACGCTGCAACTGGTAGCATTGTACAATCAATAGAGCAAAAAAAGCTATTGCTACATACCTGATGCCGATATTAAATAAACCAATAATGAAATATTTACTTTCAGGAAATAAATAGGCATCTCTAAGCTCACTTAATTTATAGAGTCCGAAAGTTAGAAATACGATGATAACCCAGATGTTAATAATAAGGTTAGTGATAGCGAGTTTGCTGTTTTTTAACTTTTTAATGTTCAAATAACTTAATGCTGAAGCAAAAAATAGGGTGTAAATATAAATCCACACTGTTTTTAAGGTCTTGTAATTATAGTTGTATTCACTGATTGAATCGTAAAATCTGGTTTTTGGAGTAGTGTTGATCTTGCTCAGTTCAAAGAGGTTATTAAAGTATTTAGAAATCTCGATCCTAAAGGTAATGTAGATTACAAAAACCAAAATAGCGGGAATGGAATAACTGAGTACCTGTCTCATCCAGACCCATGCTACGGGTTCTTCACTTTCTTTTTTGCTGATGCTGAACATCCAGAAGAAGCAGGCGATAAATATGCATGCGGTTAAAAAGCCAACGTTAAGGAATGGTGTGATTACTGTTGCATTTCCGTTATAGCTGTCATAATAAGTTATCCAATCTTCCAGCAGACTAAAAAAGGCCAGAAATATTAGCGGGAAGGAAAGTTTTTCATAAATAACAATCTTTTTTATCCGTGCTAAATAGAATAATACAGCGGCCTCTACAACCCAGAAAATGGTTACCCAACCGCCATCTAACTGAACAGGAACAGCCATGGTAATAAAGGTGATCACCATTGCCAAAATGAGGTAAAAGAGATTTTTATCTGCAAGATTTTTCTTGTAAATAATTAAGCTCACCACAAAGTGGATCACGGCATTTGCCAACGTAAACAAGCCTAATAATTCAGTGCTGTTCTTATTGTCTGATAATATTATATAACCTATTCCGTAGTATACAAATGAATTTAAAAGTAAGATGATTACATCGCTAAAGCCAAAAACTTCTTTCTTGCTAACCTTGTAGGCCAGGTTGGTAATGTAAAAAATAAGGAAAAATAGGGTAGAAAATAATAGTGCCAGGCTAAAGTAATTGTTTGTGTTACTTAAATCTAGGCGCCAGGCAGAAAAGATGATCCATGTTAAACCAAAAGATGCATAGAATAAAGGCTTCCAGTATTTTTTGAAACTAAGCACAAGGATACCAATATTGATGATGGCCATATAGGTAAATAAAACGCCAACTTTGCCCGAACCATCGCTCAGTAAAAAAGGCACGGCATAAGCGCCAACTAAACCAATATGGGCGATAACCTGTTTATTATACTTAATTGCTGCAACAACGGTAAATGAGGTGAATACAACCATTAAGGCAAAGGCCAATGCCTGCGGAATTAAAGCGTAGAAATCGTAAGCTGCATAAGTGATAAAATACATAATGGCAATCGCACCACTAACCAAAACGGCTGAAAAATTTTCGTATTTGGCTTTAAGCTTTATGGCAAAAGTCATTAAACCTGCTCCAATGGCATAACCCAATACAATCCTGGTAAGTGGACTAACCATGTCATGATCAATAGCATATTTAGCGCCAATAGCCACACCAATGACTAAAATCAGGATTCCAATCTTGCTAATCAGGTTTTCTCCAATAAATTTCTCGAAATCAGATTTAACCATGTTTTCACGCTTAAATCTCTCGGCGAAATTAGGTTGCGTTTGGTTTGCCGGAGACGGAATAGGCGCAGGGGTAGGTTGAGGTACAGCCGAATGCTGTGAGACAAAGCTCGGAGGCGTATTTCTTGGTGGTGCTGTAATGATCGGCTCAGGATTTATTGTTGGAGGCGTAAACACTGAACCTGGCGATTGCAGCGCCCTAACCTCGTTTCTTAAAGCTTGAATTTCGGCTTCAAAGCCTTGTTGCCTGAGCAAAAGATTCTCTAGCTTAATTAATAGCAGGTTTAATTTTTCTGAATTATCCATTCGATATCTGGTAGTGCGTAATTTTACTTTACTAAATATAGGAATGAATACACAAGGTTAAGAATCAATTTTTCAGAAATAAATAGAATTAAAATCAGCTAATTTTTTATCCGCTCTATTTTCCCCGTTTTCGAATTCGCGTACCAGGCTTTTATAACGCTCATTTTTCTGATGACGTGAACAACATCAAAAGGATCTTTGCCTGCTTTTTTATGTTTTGCAATTGCACTATCTGTATCTGCTTTGTACGAATTCTGCCCTGATGAAGCTACAACTGCAATAATTGAGTTTTTTTCAATGCCTTTAGTCTCAATTCCAACTAACTCATCTTTATGCAAAACACCAACTGATGTGCCTTTATCGGGTATCTCTTTTGCAAAATCACTGTAATTATAAAGCGTATCAAGTATTAGATGTTTAATCCGATTGCCTTCACGAAAAACTTCGTTAAAAACAACAATATTATCGTCATTGCCATACACATCAAGCAATTCAAAGTATTGATGGTTTAAACTATCCAGTGTTTTGGATTGAAATATTGAATATTTTGCCGATGTCCATACAGGATTATCCTCTTGTAAATCGTTGGTATAGTAAAAAGTTTTAGGCGCAAATAAACTTAAATGCCGTTTTTTTAATTCTGCGGCATTTTTTTCTTCAAGGTTAACTGCTTTTTGGTTAGTATTTGTGCATCCGTAAAAAAATAGTAAACAGATTATTATATTATATATTTTCATGGTATTAGGTATTGCCAAATTAATAAAATTCTTTTATACGCCATTCAAAATGCTTGGAAAAGCATGTTCCTGAACATTTAGGGTAATTGTTATGCCTTTTCGCTATGTCTTTTTTGTGGAAAAACAAGAAAGGATGCCGCTGCAATGCAGTTTAATTGGGTTGGGATGGCTTGCTATTTTCGCTTTTAGTTGCAAAACATTAAAATACAATGCTTTGTGTGTTAACTAAAATTAAATAAATTTACATCAAAATTACCCCCTATGGAATTATCTTGCCCAATATCAGCAGAAAGAATAAATGAAAATGTAGTTAGGATTATTGCCTTTATGGTTGCTGCGATCGCAATTACTTGTGTTGTGTTTTCAAATTATTGGGCAATTGTTTTCCTGCTGTTTGATTTTGCTTTAAGGGCATTTACAGCAGGTAAATTTAGTTTGTTAAAATTTATCGCCATCAAAATAGCCGACGGACTTTCACTTTCGCCGAAAATGAAGGATCTGGCTCCAAAAAAGTTCGCGGCAACCTTGGGCTTTGGATTTTGCCTTTTGATTACCGCGGTATTTCTATTTGATTTTTATAATGCAGCGCTAATTTTCACCTCTGTTATGATCGTTTTCGCTTTGTTAGAGAGCTTATTCGCCATTTGTGTAGGCTGTTATATCTATTCTTTTTTGCAGATTTTCACTAAAAAGAATGAGGCTTGATTTACTTCTTTAAAGCCTCGCGTACTTTTGGTGCAATTTTGCTTCCGAATAATTCAATTGATTTCATTAAGGCTGCGTGAGATGGACCTCCTACGTCCATGTGTGCTGAGAAACGTGTTAAACCAAAGGTTTCTTCCATGGCTAAAATCTTCTCTACAGATTCGTTTACATCGCCAATAATTAAAGCACCACTACTGTTTCGGCCAGCGTCGAACTGATTGCGTTGATAAGGTGCCCAGCCGCGTGATTTGCCGATCCTGTTCATCTGAGCTGAATAAAGTGGGTAGTAGTAATCTGCAACTTCGCTACTGTTTTCTCCAAATAAAGCGTGCATATGCACACCTACTTCAAATTTACTCTTGTCATGTCCATGTGCATCGTAAACTCTTTTATAATAATCGAAGAGTGGCTTAAACTGTACCGGCTGACCACCAATGATGGCAAACATTACAGGTAAGCCTAATCTGCCGGCACGTTCCACTGATTCTGGTGTTCCACCAACGGCCACCCATATTTTTAAATTGTTGTTTACGGCCCTTGGTAATATTTCCTGGTTATTCAGTTCTGGTCTGAATTTACCCTTCCAGCTGATTTTGGGCTCCTTGTTTATTTTAAGGAGCAATTCTAACTTCTCTTCATAAAGCTCGTCGTAATCTTGCAGGTTATAACCAAACAGCGGAAACGATTCGATAAAACTTCCACGACCGGCCATTAATTCGGCCCTGCCATTCGAAATCAAATCTATTGTGGCAAAATTTTGATACAATTTAACCGGATCGGATGAACTTAAAACTGAAACAGCACTGCTTAACTTAATGTTTTTGGTTACTGTAGCTGCCGCGGCCAATATAATTTCAGGACTCGATACGGCGTAATCAGGGCGATGGTGTTCGCCGATCCCATAGAAATCTAAGCCAACTTCGTCCATTAGTTTTATCTCTGCTATAATTTCCTGAAGTCTTTGCTGAGCGGGTTGAATTTCTCCTTTTGCATTAATCTGCAAATCGCCAAACATACCGATACCTAATTCCATATTGTTAAATAATTTTAACAAAGTTAACGGATACGCAGGAAGTAGTTTTTGATGTATGGTAAGAAAAGAGAATATTAAACATTTAGTTATGCACCCTGCAACCAGAGTTTTTTAGGCTGGCCCGAATTAGATAAACCCGATTATAGCGAACATCCGATCTTTTCATCGGGATAAAGCGGTAAGCGGGGCTACCGGAACCGATAAGCATTACCTTTGCTTTCCAATAAAAATTCTGAATGAAGATAGTAAGCAGATTTGAACCATATAGGGAACATAAGGTCATATTTGCTTATACTTAGAAAGATTCTGAAACAAGTTCAGAATGACGCATCTATAAAACAACTTCAGGATGACGCAACTAAGTTAAATCGGCAACTGCTAACTAAAAACTGTCAATTGCCCATTGAAAACTACTCTATCTTCTTACCTTTCATGGCAGTAGAAATCGCTGCATCCATCACACGTTCGGCAAAAGGACGGGTAAATTCATTCAGCTCATCTGCTTTCTTCAAAATGGTATCTTTTTCTTGGGTGGCTAAAGCTGTTCTAAGTGCTTCGATGTGTACTTTGGTATCTGAAATTTCTCCTTCGGTTAAATGCTCGGCATGTTTTTCGATAAAACGTTCAGCGGTATAAAGCAATTGTTCGCCTTCGCTTCTTGCTTCAATGAGCATACGCTGCTCCACATCACTCTTAGCGTGTTCTATGCTATCAAGGAGCATTTTTTCTACAGTATCGTCACTTAAGCCATAACTTGGGGTAATTTCGATCTCTTGTTTAACGCCCGAACGTAACTCTATCGCCTGAACGGTTAAAATTCCATCGGCATTCAGTAAAAAATTGATGTCTACTTTCGGCAAACCCGCAGGCATTGCAGGAATTCCCTTTAAGTCGAACTCGGCCAATTTTCTATTTTCTTTCACTAAATCACGCTCCCCCTGATAAACAGAGATTTTCATATTTACCTGTCCATCTATCGAAGTGGTATATTGGCGACCGGCTTTTGTAGGTACTTTACTGTTGCGGGCAATAATTACATCCATTAAACCACCCATGGTTTCGATGCCCAAAGAAAGTGGCGTAACATCTAACAACAGGATATCAGAACGGTTTCCTGCCAAAACATCGGCCTGAATGGCTGCGCCAAGTGCTACTACCTCATCAGGATTGATATTATCCTGTGGTTTTTTTCCAAAGAAATTTTCTACAGCCTGTTTTACATATGGTGTACGGGTAGAACCACCCACTAAAATGACTTCATCAATATCACTCGCTGACAAATCTGCATCCTTTAATGCATTTTTACAAGCAGTAATGGTTTCTTCAACCTTTGCTGAAATTAATTGCTCAAAAGTTTGTTTATCAAGTGTGCACCAGATTTCGCCAACCTGTTCGTTGTATAAATTTTGGGTCGATAATGCTTTTTTAGCTGCCTCAGCCTGTAGGCGTAAGGTTTGCATCAAAATATTATCCTGAGCAACTACTCCTACATCGAGGTTGTTTTTCTCCAACCAATAATTTAAAATGGCACGATCGAAATCATCGCCACCTAAATAAGTATTGCCGTTTGTAGCTAAAACCTCGAAAATTCCATTTTGGATCTGCAGAATAGAAACATCAAATGTTCCTCCTCCTAAGTCGTAAACCGCAATTGTTTTTTGTTGCGATGGATCTAAGCCAATTCCGTAGGCCAGACTTGCTGCGGTAGGTTCATTTACAATACGCATCACATCCAAACCGGCCAGTTTCCCGGCATCTCGTGTGGCCTGACGTTGACTATCGTTAAAATATGCCGGAACAGTGATTACAGCTCTGTTAACCGGAGTTTTTAGCGCGTGCTCTGCTCTTGCTTTAAGCTCTTTCAAAATCTCTCCCGATAATTCGATCGGTGTGTAGAAACGGTCGCCAGCGTGGATTTTAACCAATGCATCGCTATCATCATCTATAATTTTGTAAGAAAAAATAGCTGCGTGTTCGGCTACATCTTTGTAAGAGCGCCCAAGTAGTCTTTTTACCGAAAAGATGGTGTTTGAAGGATCTGTGGTTAAGTATTCTTTAGCCTCGTTACCTACAACGGCTTCATTCTGGCCATTAAAGTATACTACCGATGGTACCAATATTCCTTTACCTGCATCGTTAATTACCTGCGGATTCTTATCTGGATTGATAAACGCCACCAAACTATTGGTTGTACCTAAATCTATTCCAACTATAATTTCTTCCTTCTGAAACGAACCTGTAGCAAGGTTAATTGATATTTTTGCCATGGCTGCAAATTTACAATAATGTTGTGCTAAAATTGTTGTTAAGTTGTAAGTTTTAGTTGAAAAAGTCCGAGGTCGGAGGTCCGAAAGCCGAGAGTTTTATTGGTATCATATATCTTCGGACCTCGGACTCCCGACTTCGGACTCCCGACTCTGGACTATCTCTTATTCTTCTCTTCAATCCACAACGACATATATTTGGTGCTTTGCGCTTTGTGGTGGTTTAAAATCTGTCCGAAAAAGTTATTTTGTCGGTGCCCCGTTAAATCTGAAGCTAATTTTTCAACTTCTTTAATGAATTGATCTGTAAAATATTTAGCAGAATACCTTTGGTTAATAATCTGTACGCCATTTTGCTGAGCGACTTGCCAGGCATTTTTATCCTGATAGAGCTTTACGGCTTCATCAATAAATAGCTCCAAATTATCTTCAATGCTACCGTTCCAAGCTAAATTGCCTTTCATGGCTTCTGCACCAACGGATGTGGTAACTGATGGGGTACCTACCAGCATAGCATCAATAAATTTCCCTTTTACTCCCGCACCGAACTGAATAGGGGCAAGTAATATCAGATGTTTAGCAATTGTGTCTTTGGCATCTAAAGCTCTTCCTTTAATCAAGAACTTTTCGCTTTTGTTATCCAGTTGCAGCACTTTTTGCGAGGCATAAGATCCAAATACATTCAAACTCGCACTTGGAAGCCTTTTTCTGAGTGCTGGCCAGATCTTGGTTTTTAAAATCTGAACGGTATTCCAGTTGGGTTCATGAAGAAAATTGCCAATGAACACAAAATCTGCCCGATCTTCAAAGGGAATCCATTTTTCGATAACCTGACGATCAATTTCTTCTTCGAGAAATGGTAAATAATAAATCAGTGAAGGATCAATTTTGAATTGATTTTTTAGTATATCCATCTCCACTTCCGAAATCATTATAGATAAATCGCAACGTAAAATTGAAGCAATTTCTCTTTTGGCCGTATCTGAAAATAAATCTAAAACTTGTTTTTTCTTGTCGCTTTGCTGGCGGGCACTTCTCAGGCAATGTAAATCTTCGGTATCTAAAATCCTAACTGCATTAGGGCATTCCTGCTGAACCCGCCAGCCATACTGCTCTTCTACCATAAAGCGGTCGAATAGTACCATTTCTGGGTTTAATTCTTTCAGAAATATGTTGAAACTTTGGTCGTTTAGTTTGATTTGTTGCTCAACAACGCTAGTCTTACTAAGATCATAACTGAAATCGCTTTTTGATGCTGCAGATGCAAAAGTGATCTGATAACCTTTAGACAGAAATAAATCAACCAATTGGATCATCCTCGTGCCCGCTGCCGATGAAGCGGGCTCGGGCCAAACAAATCCTATAATTAATAATTTCTTGGTACTTGTATCCATTTACCTGCAAAATAAGTTCTTTTTTTTGGCTCCAGCAGATAAATGTGATTTTCGCTGAGCGAAGTGTAAAATCTGCATAATCTTTTAAATCTGCAGGAGATATTAAACGTATCTTAAATATTCTTAATTTTGCAGCTCAATTGCAAGTACTACATGTTAGGATTAAAATTATTGACAGACCCACGCTGGGCAAATATTGCGGAATCGAATTTAGAAGAGATTTTATCTGACCATGCATGGTGCGAACAAAAGGCTGCAACCAATGCCATTACTTTAATTACTCAAAATTCAGAACATCAAGATCTTGTAGATGAACTAACAGCGATTGCCATCGAAGAAATGCAGCATTTCCAGATGGTAATTGAAATTATAAAAAAACGGGGTTATACTTTGAGTCGCGAGCGGAAAGATGACTATGTTGGCCGTTTGGTAAAGTTTAGCAAAAAAGACGGAAGCCGGAATATGGCTTTTATTGACCGGTTATTATTTGCGGCAATGATTGAAGCCAGAAGTTGCGAGCGTTTCAGGGTACTTTCTTTAAACATAAAAGATCAGGAACTGGCAAAGTTTTATCATGAGCTAATGGTTTCGGAAGCCGGACATTATACCACATTTTTAAATTTTGCGCGTAAATACAGTACCGATGTTGATGTAGATAAACGCTGGAAGGAATGGTTAGATTTTGAAGGAGAACTGATTCAGAGTTTCGGAACTAAAGAAGCAATACACGGGTAGTTCAGTTTTCGGTTTGCAGTTTTCATCATCAACTGTTAATTGGTAACTATCAGCTCCTTTTTGTGGATATTCCATAGCCAAATTACAATATCCTGATAACTATCGATTCCTTTTTTCTGATTGTTCAGTTTTAAGAAGCTATCGAATGCGGCATCCATATAACCGAACATATCGCCATTGTATTTTCTCCAGAATTCTTTTTCGGTTTTAAAATCGGATACAACCTGCGGTAAAATCTTCAAATACAGCGATTTGTAATCGTCTGGTGATTTCATCCTGATCTCAAACAAAATATACCGCAACATTTCATAATTGGCAGAATATTGGTAATTCACATCAATGCTGTTGCTTGCCGTGAGATAACCCAAAAGATTGGCTTCATCCTCATAAGCGATGCCCAATTGATGGCCTATTTCGTGGCAGCTTACATAAGGTTTAACGAAATCTGGTAAATTCATATTCATATTGGCTTCACCTGAAAGCGGGGCATAATAGCCTTCGATGCCAATTTTACTGATCATCCATGAGTTTAAAACCGATTTTAAGCAAGGGTTTGGATAATGGAACAACTGATTTTTTTGTGCCATCAACGCATATGCCACTGCCGATTTTATTTCTAGTTCTTTGACCGTGTAAGCTGGGATTTTGCCCTGTTTCACTTTTAGTTCATTGGTTTTTTTGATGAAATAATCCCCAAGAACAACCAATTCTTTAACACTATATTTTTCATTGCCAATACCCAGCTCTTCACTGATACTTGGCCGGCTGTAATTTAAACCCCATACAATTTTGAATATGATATATAGCATCAGGAAGAAGCTGAGGATTTGTATGGGAATAAGAATCCTGTCGGCCCTTTTTAGCAATTTTCGTTGCCTATAAAATCTAACGATCTTATAAAGTGCAAAGCCAATCAATAAGGCATAAATGATATCGCCAATGGCGAAAGGAAAAATAGATGATATAAACCTTAACGCCGAAGAAATGTGAGGATAAAAGCCTGTTGAGTAATATTTTTGGACAAGAGTGGGGAAAAAGCCGAAGAGATAAATTAGCAGTGCAATTATTAAAATCGCAATAAATTTTGAGTAGATAGATTTATTTTTTTGCATTTATATTATAAGCTAAGAATAACGATTATCATAATAATCACCAATATGAATATTGGCCTTAGCCATTGTTGTTGGTCTGCTTTTCTAAGGTATCCATCTTTCCTTAATTCCCAGAAAATTATAACTTTTATAAAAGTACTTGGTTCAAAGATAAAGTCGAAAAAGGAATAAGATTCTTTCGCTCTTTTTAGAGCTTCTAATCTAACCTTTTGTTTGGATTGGTGTTTTGCATGTTTGATCTCTGATTCATCAACCTTTCTTAAGATTAACTCTAGTTGGGCCTGTTCTATGGCGCATTCATCCCATTCATTTGGAGCGCCTACAATTAATAGCAGTTGTTTTGTTGTTCTATCTGCGATAGGAGGATTGAATGTAGGCATTAATTTACCGATGATATTAATTGGATACTTCGATAAATATAACAAATCTATCTGGCAAAAGTTAGGCGTTTTCCAATCTGATCGGTCGTGAATTTGCCATTTTGATAAGCCAGATTCCCTGATACAAAAGTGTGGGTAATGCTTGCCTGGAAGGTATCTCCATCGAACGGACTCCAACCACATTTATAGAAATTATTAAGTTTGGTTACTGTCCAGGAATCTTTCAGGTCTACCAAAACCAAATCTGCCCAGTAGCCTTCGCGGATGAAACCACGTTTTTCGATATCAAAACAGATGGCCAGGTTGTGTGCTGTTTTTTCAACAATTTTCTCTAAAGAGATTTTACCCTGTAAATGCATTTCTAGCAATGCTGGTAGAGCATGTTGTACCAATGGACCTCCAGATGGGGCTTGAGCATAAGGCTGCTGCTTTTCTGCTAGTGTGTGTGGGGCATGATCTGTTGCAATGACATCAATATAATCTTCAAGAACGCCTCTAAGCACGCCTTTTTGATCATCTTCGGTTTTTACCGCAGGATTCCATTTGATGAAATTTCCTTTTGAAGCGTAATCTTTATCGTTAAACCAAAGGTGATGTACGCAAGCTTCTGCCGTAATTTTTTTATCCTTTAAAGGCGTAACATTATCAAATAGTGCTATTTCTTTTGCGGTAGATATATGTAAGATATGCAAGCGGGTTTGATAAGTTTTAGCCAGTTGGACCGCTAATGATGAAGATTTATAACAGGCCTCTGCGCTGCGGATTAAAGGATGCATCTCTATCGTTAAATCTTCGCCGTATTTGGTTTTAAATTCGGCGAGATTATGGCGGATGGTTGCTTCATCTTCACAGTGGGTAGCTACTAATATAGGTGCCTTACTAAAAATGTTTTCTAAGGTTTTCTCGTTATCAACCAGCATATTCCCGGTTGATGAACCCATAAAAACTTTAATCCCGCAAACATTTTTAGGATCGGTTTTTAAAACCTCTTCAATATTGTCGTTACTGGCCCCCATATAAAACGAGTAATTCGCTAACGAAGTTTGGGCAGCAATTTCATATTTATCAGCTAATAAGCCCTGTGTTAGTGTATTGGGTACAGTATTGGGCATTTCCATGAAAGAAGTAATCCCTCCGGCTACAGCAGCCATACTTTCAGTAAAAATATCGGCTTTATGGGTTAAACCTGGCTCGCGGAAATGCACCTGATCGTCAATCATTCCTGGTAAAAGGTATTGTCCTTCTGCGTTAATTTCTCGCGCATCAGGTGCAGATAGATTTTGACCGATTTTGGCTATCAATCCATCTTTTATCAATACATCGGCAACAATTTTTTGTCCTTCATTTACAATTGTGGCAGCTTTTATCAGGTAAGTATTCATGGTTTCAAAGGTAGTAATTTAGTGTTAAGTAGCTAGTACCAGGTATCAAGATTTTGATGCTGTGGATAAGGGAAATTGAGTTTTATGTTACTGTTTTAGGTTAAATAAACCCGATTGCAGTGGTAGCTGCAGGCTTCACGCCGGCACTACAAACAGAGCAGGGCTGCCAGAACCGAAGAATTACTGAAATTGCTTTACTCCTAATTCTGATAAAAGGAGCCTTGCATTTTAGAATGGATCGAAACCTTCTGCCTTACACCTTCTAACCGTCAACCTTAATCACTATCTTTGTGCGCTATGGCAAAATCGTTCGAAGAATTTAAGTTAAACAGGCAAATTTTAAATGCAGTTGCCGATGCAGGTTACACCGTTGCCACGCCGATACAGGAAAAAGCAATTGCACCAGTATTATCTGGACAGGATATTTTCGGTATTGCAGAAACTGGTACGGGAAAAACAGCTGCTTTTGTTTTGCCAATTTTAATGCAATTGAAATATGCTCAGGGCGATAACCCAAGGGCTTTAATTCTATCTCCAACACGCGAACTGGCAATGCAGATTGCCGAGCAGGTAAAGTTATTTTCTACTTATACGGATTTACGTTCTTTAGTAATTTTTGGTGGAATCGGTCCGAAAACACAGAAAGAGCAAATTGCTAAAGGGGTTGATATCCTGATTGCTACACCCGGAAGATTCCTGGATTTATATTTAGCTGGTGATATTAATACGCAGAGCCTAAAATTTTTGGTACTTGATGAAGCAGATAAAATGATGGATATGGGCTTTATTGGCTCTATACACCGGATTTTGGAAATCGTTCCACGTAAACGCCAGAATTTATTGTTTTCAGCAACCATGAGCGATTTGGTGCAGAAAATTGCAGGCGATTTCTTGAATAATCCACTTGTGATTGAGGCATCTGCGCAAGCAACCCCTGCTGCAAATGTAACGCAGACTTTGTATTACGTTCCGAATTTCAAAACGAAAATTAACCTATTGCAGCATTTGCTGAAGAATGACGAGGCTTTTAACCGCCTGATCATTTTCTGCAAAACAAAAAACGTTGCCGATAATATTTACAGTTTTATTGAGCGTAGATATGGTGCTGAGAATGTTCGTGTAATCCACGCCAATAAAGGACAAAACACCAGAATTAACTCAATAAATAGCTTTAAAGAAGGTAATATCAGGGTGCTAGTGGCTACGGATGTGGCAAGTAGGGGTATTGATGTGAGTGATGTAAGCCATGTGATCAATTTCGATGTGCCTATCATTATCGAAGATTATGTACACCGTATCGGCCGTACCGGTAGGGCTTTTGCCAAGGGTGATGCGATTACCTTTGCAACGGATGCCGAAAAATATTATATCCGCAAAATCGAAAAATTGATCCGCCAATATATTCCAGTGGCCGAAATTCCGGAAGGCGTTTTCATTGATGAAACCCCTTATGAAGAGCGCCAACATATTGCAAAAGAAATCGATATGCAGAAACGTAAGGAAGATCCTGATTTTAAAGGGGCTTTCCACGAGAAAAAACATGCTGCTGCGATAGAGAAAAAGGTAAGAGAAAAAGCCAAAGCAAAGGCCGGCAAACAGGTAAAGAGTTTTAAGAAAGGTAAAAAATTCGATAAGAAAAAGTAATGAGCCCGACACAATTAAAATAATTATTAATTTTCTAAATAATTATTTCAATTGTCAAAGGCTCCATCTGACAATTGAAAACAAATAAATAAACACAGATGAACTTAAGGATTACGCCCTTAAATATCGTTAGTGCCATTGGTTTGGGATTAGTGGCCGTAAATTTAATTTCAGAAAAAAGCACAGCACCACGCCATGTGGACATGAGCGGCTTTTATCTTCTGATTTTAGGTTGCCTTATCCTTGTAACGTTTATTACAGATATGATTTTCAGATTCACATTAAAAGATATTAAAAGGATCTGGGTGGTAGAATTGATCTTTATCTTCATTGCTGCAATCTTGATGTTAATATTACAAAAAGTAGTATAAGGCTACGATGAAGTAAAACTAATATTAAGCATCTTTGCATCCGGAAAAATTAGTCTATAAATTTGTGTAGGCTCTTTATCGGTATAATCAATATTAAAAATGAAAAAAGCAGAAATAAAAATAACCGTTGAGTTAGATGAAGGCAATAACCCCGATAACATACTTTGGGAGAGTACAGATGCTGGAAACGCTGATAAAGTGCCTGCAAAGGCTATGTTTTTATCGGTTTGGGACCACAATTATAAAAATACATTAAAGATAGATCTTTGGACAAAAGATATGCCTGTTGATGAGATGAAACGTTTCTTCTACGAAACTTTACAAACCATGGGCGATAGCTTTTTAAAAGCCACAAACGAAACGTTGATTGTTGAAGATTTACGTGATTACTGTGCCCACTTTGCAGATAAGATGGGGATTATTGAGGGGCAATAGGTCATTAGTCATTAGTCATTAGTCATTAGTCATTAGTCATTAGTCATTAGTCATTAGTCATTAGTCATTAGTCATTAGTCATTAGTCATTAGTCATTAGTCATTAAAAAATGCCAGACAAGTTAGCTATTAAACTATTAATCATTAACTTCTGTCATAAATAATTAACCAATTTATACAGTTAACCGATTAACAAAAAAATATGTTAGTATTAAATAAATTCAGGGCTTGGTTAGGTATTTTGTTATGCGTTATTGCAGGTTTCTGTCCAATGTTAAAAGTGCCCATTAAAGGCAATTGGAATTTATATCAGTCAGATGCGCGTTTGTTTTTGATCACTTATGCCATTATCGCCATTTCGGTATTGTTCCTGTTTATCAGAAAAGTTGGTGCCTTTAAGTTTATGAGCTTTGTAATGGCTATCTGGTATGTTTTAGCGGTAGTTGCTGTTTATTTTACCGCAAATAATTATACTAAATATGGCTTCGCCAATAAACTTATCGGTAAAGTTGTTCATTTCCAGTGGGGTTGGATTGTACTTTTGGTTGGTGTTATATTTATGCTTTTCAGTGTTAAACGCGGTGAAAAAATTACAGCTTAAGTTTTCTGCAATTGTGAGCTTAACTGGTTTTAAAAACGCTAATCTGCGATAAAATAATCATTGGTATCATCTTCCAGGGGAATATAGATTCTTTCCCATTCATTGCCTTCTATAACTTGCCAGGTATGCCCATCTCCGGCCGTATCATTGGCAATAAGTATAATCCCTGGCTCGATAATAAAAGTTTCGCCATTGCTCACTGTAAACTGAAGTTTACCCTTAAGCGTAATTACGTATTGACGCCTTGGTGCAGGATGAGGGATTCTCTCTAAAGTTGATACATCAGTTTGGGCGAAAAAATAATTGGCATTAATATGCTGACGGATAGGGATTGTACCCGTTTCAAAAGCACATTTGTTATCTTCAATATTAATTAAACGGATGGCTTTTATATAATTTTTAGTTTTTTCGGCTTGCTCTGTATTCATCTGCAAAAAAAAGTATAGTTTTAAAATTTTAATTCGGTTTGTCCTTTTTTGGCAACTTCACGTTCGTGTTGTAACAGCCATTGCTTACGCCATAAACCACCTGCATATCCCACCAGTTTGCCGTTACTGCCAATTACCCTGTGGCATGGTACTACAATTGCAATATTGTTTTTTCCGTTTGCTGCGGCAATAGCCCGTATTGCTAATGGATTGTGTGCAGAAAATTTGGCATATGAGGTGGTTTCGCCAAAAGGTATAGTCAGCAAATTCTGCCAGACCTCTTGTTGAAATTCAGTCCCTTTTTGCTTTATAGGGAAATCGAAATCCTTTAAATCGCCTTTAAAATAGTCATTTAACTGTTTGGCTACCTTTACCGTAAGTTCGTTTTCTGATAATCCTGTAATATCCTTTTCAGCAAAAGTAATTACATGTACAAATTCGTCATCAGCTAAGATGGTTATTGCGCCAACAGGCGATGCTATAACTGATGCGTAATTCATATCATAATTACTTTAACCACAGATTCTCACAGATGAACACAGATTGTTGTGGACATTTTTTTGTGTTCTGCGCCTAATTTAAACTTTAGAACATTTGTGCTGCTACGAAAAAATGCCATCTGTGTTTATCCTCTTCATCTGTGGTTCAAAACTTTTATCTCCACCTAAACTTTAAACAAAATTACAACAATACAACAATTTAAGCGCTCAATATTTATCAATAAAAGTATCTTTGCGGTTATGCAATTGGCCAAAGAGGTTAAATATTTAATTCACAAGGAAGTATTGTTAGAGTGGCGCTCCAAATATACCATTAATGGTGTATTGCTCTATGTGGTTTCTACCATTTTTACTTGTTACCTCTCTTTTGTTAGCCTGGGAGATAAATTAACATGGAATGCCTTGTTTTGGATCATCATGCTTTTTGCCTCAATTAATGGTGTATCGAAAAGTTTTTTGCAGGAAACCAAAGGCCAACAGTTGTATAGTTATATTTTGGCAAGTCCAGCTGCGGTTTTAATTTCTAAAACGGTTTACAATACGCTCCTCATGTTGGTGCTTACTACAATTGCTTTAGGTTTTTATACGCTGGTTTTCGATTCTTTTACCCCGCCCGATTTAGTGATGTATTACATCGCCGTGATATTGGGCAGTATCAGTTTTTCTACTGTATTTACAATGGTTTCGGCAATCGCAAGCAAAGCAGGAAATGGTGGAATGTTGATGGCTATTTTAAGCTTCCCTATCATTATTCCGGTATTGATCCTGTTAATTAAACTGGCTAAAAATGCTGTTGACGGCTTGCCATGGGAGAATAGTTATGATGAAATAGCGATGTTACTGGTGGTGAATGTACTCATGGTGGCAACGTCTTTATTGTTATTTCCTTACCTTTGGAGGGATTAAAAAATGATTGAATGAGAGATGGATTGAATGACAGGATGAAGGGTAACATTCATTAATTCAAAACTCAATAATTAAATATATATGAATAAAACTTGGTGGAAAATTTTAGGTTCGGTTTTGGTAATTTATACTGCAATTGCTGGTTTATTGCTTGGGGTGCCACATTTGGCTATTTTGAACGAAACAATCCGTAATCTGTATTTCCATGTTCCGATGTGGTTTGCCATGATTGTGCTCTTTTCGATCTCTGTTTTTTACAGTGTAAAATCATTGAGTACTAAAAGTGAAATCGATGATATTAAAGCTGTAGAAAGTGTAAACGCTGGGATAGTTTTTGGCATTTTAGGTTTAGTAACAGGTGCTATCTGGGCTAAATATACCTGGGGACAGTTCTGGAGCTTCGATCCTAAACAGAATTTTGCTGCCATTTCAATTTTGCTCTATTTTGCTTACCTCATTCTGCGCAATGCGATAGACGAAGAACAGAAAAGAGCCAAGATTTCGGCCATTTACAATATTTTTGCATTCCCAATGATGGTGGTATTACTTTTTGTTTTACCCCGTTTAAAAGATTCATTACACCCAGGCAATGGTGGTAATCCAGGTTTTAACAGTTACGATTTAGATAGCCGCATGCGTATGGTATTTTATCCTGCTTGTTTAGGTTGGATATTAATCGGTTATTGGGTTTATACCATCCGTTTCAGAATACGTAATATAGAAAACAAACAACAACATAACTAAAATGAAGAAGATATTTTTCTCCCTGATATTAATGATGGCCGCTATGCAATTATTTGCGCGGGATAATGGCGTAGAAATGGCTGATAGCCTTCGCAGCAATGGAAAGATATATGTTGTGGTAATATGTATCGTAATTATTCTTTTAGGTTTGCTAGCCTACCTGTTCTCAATCGACAAAAGATTAAAGAAAATTGAAAAAGAAAATCAAACTGATAAATAATAGCATAAATACGAATGCTGGATAAAACCATACTTGGCTTTAATAGTTGGTAAATAGATATGTTTTAAGACTGAATTCATCAATTTTTTTATTTATCATATTGTAAAAGAGGTTTTTGCTGCTTTTAAAAGCCCTAATTAAATATACAGCGCAGTAACCACATAAAATACCTACATCACAGTATTGTTTTTTGGTAATTTATTGATCAAGTTTGGTTAGTTATAAATTAAATCAACGGGACGATTTAGGTTAAATTAAGAAGTGATCAACACAATTGGTCACTTTTTTTATGTCCTGTTTTTATTCATATTTGCAATATTCGTAATATTGATCTGTTTTTTAGCTTCGATTTGTTGAGTGTTGCAACAAAAGGCTATTTTGAATATTTTTTTTATAATTTTTTTTAGGTCAAAATAACCAATAATAAAACCCATAAAAATAATCGTTTTATAGGATTGGCTGACTAAGATATCTGTGTTTAAATGTATTTGGGGTAAGTTTTTAGACAGTTTTCTCCAACGGGTATAAAAGCTGTTGTTAGGCTGAAATAGAATGGTGTTTGCTTTACACTAAGTCTTTTTGCATTTGGATATGTGCAGTTTTTTTAGGCAATTTTGCACCGAAAACTTATTCAATATAAAAAATAAATAATGGCTAATCTAGCAGACGAGAACAAGTTCTTTGCAGATGTTTGTAAGAACTTTGACAGTGCGGCTCAATTCACCAATCATCCAGAAGGTTTATTGAACCAGATTAAAACATGTAATAGTGTGTATCGTTTCCAATTCCCAATCCGCCGCGGAAACGGTTTTGAAGTAATTGATGCTTGGCGTGTAGAACACTCTCACCACATGAGCCCTACCAAGGGTGGTATCCGTTATAGTGAAATGGTGAACGAAGATGAGGTTATGGCGCTTGCAGCCTTAATGACTTACAAGTGTGCCATCGTTAACGTTCCATTTGGTGGCGCAAAAGGCGGTATTAAAATTAACACTAAACAATACAGTGTTGCTGAGTTAGAAACCATCACCCGCCGTTATACCACAGAATTAATTAAGAAAAACTTTATTGGCCCTGGTATCGATGTTCCTGCTCCTGATTATGGATCTGGCGAACGCGAAATGAGCTGGATTGCCGATACATATATGACTATGAACCCTGGTCAGTTAGATGCTTTAGGCTGTGTAACTGGTAAACCAATTGCTTTACATGGTATCCGTGGCCGTAAAGAAGCTACAGGACGTGGTGTTGCTTATGCCGTGCGCGAATGTGTAGAAGTGGCAGAAGATATGGCTAAAATAGGTTTTAAAGCTGGTTTAGGCGATAAAAGAGTAATTGTTCAAGGTTTAGGTAATGTGGGCTACCATTCGGCTAAATTTTTGGCAGAATTTGGTGCTACTATTGTAGGTTTATGTGAGTTTGAAGGTGCTATTTACAATCCTAACGGATTAAATGTGGATGAGGTTTTTGCACACCGTAAAAACACTGGTTCGATCTTAGGATTCCCAGGCGCTAAAGACTTTAAAAATTCGATGGAAGGTTTAGAGCAAGATTGCGATATCATTGTTCCTGCAGCTTTAGAAAACCAGTTCACCGAGCTTAATATCCGTAATATCAAAGCGAAAATTATTGCTGAAGGTGCAAATGGTCCAACAACGCCAGAAGCTGAAACAATTTTTACCGAAATGGGCGGTATCATCATTCCTGATATGTATTGCAATGCGGGAGGTGTTACGGTTTCTTATTTTGAATGGTTGAAAAACCTTTCTCACGTAGCTTTCGGTCGTATGGAAAACCGTTATGCAGCTAATTCAAATGCCAATCTGATTAATACTTTAGAAAACCTAACCGGCAAAACGATCCTTCCTGAGCATCGTTTAATGATTGTTAAAGGTGCATCTGAAATGGAATTGGTAAACTCTGGTTTAGAAGATACCATGATCCATTCTTACCACGAAATCCGCGAAACATTAATGAACAAACCAGCAACTCAAACATTGAGAACAGCTGCTTTTGTAAATTCAATCGATAAAATTGCGGTTTCTTATATGAATTTAGGCGTTTGGCCGTAATCAACTAATCGTCATTGCGAATTCCGATCCTTTATCGGGGTGTGGCAATCTTATTAGGAAGCCTTGCAGGATTTAAAACTGCAGGGCTTTTTTTGCGCCCAGGCCGTCATTGCGAGGTACGAAGCAATCTTACTACGATAGCAAGTCCGAATCCATGTTTGGTGATGTATCAGGCAAAAGGGGCACCATTTTTAACGAAAATTGTTTTGGAAATGAGAGGTTTGTGTTTCATGGGGATGGTTTAGCCCTGCTGTACCTCCTGCAAATTGAAGGAATTGGCATCCGTCCCATCAGGTTTAGATACAAGAGTTTGTGCACCGTGCAACCCTAAAAATGAAACACTGCCTTAGCTGCCTACCCCCGGCTGCAGCGAAGGGTAAAAGCGTAAAACGGGAAGAAACTTACTATTTAGTACAGGTATTTCGCTCCTGATGATAGCAGTGTTTTTCTAAATCTTCTATCAAAGAAAAAAATAAACCTACTTGCTCGTCGGAGTACCGATAGAGAAATTAAAATTTAGCGAACTGTTTAAGCCATTTTTAAACGCTTTTAAAAGTTGGATGAGGGCGTTGGCATCCCCGTTTAAAAATAGAAGTTCCGATTCCAGTTTGATTTTGTCTTTTCCTATGCTTTTTGCTTTAATCTCTAATTGACCAAAAGTACCCAGTTTATCTGCAATTAAGGGCATAGGTGTTTGTTTAATCAACTTTTTAAAATCTACTTTAAAATAGAAGAAATCGTCAGAAGCTGTCTTTTTTAAATCGGGTTTAGCGCTTTGCACTGTGCTTAATTGAATATTACCATTATTACCTTTAAAGTAAACCTGGTACAATGGAATCATCGAACTGCTGATCTTTCCGGTAGATTGATCCAATGCGCCTAGTGATTTAAGGTAATCGCTTACTTCGCGGTCATTGGCCGTCAGATTCATGGAAATAAAAGGAATCTTCCGGTCTTGAAGTACTTTTTTTTCAACCCTTTCAAAATCATCATTATATTCATAACCTACAACAGTATCTACCTGGGTAATGGTATTTGTCCATTCAAAATCTACATAATCTTTGTAAAATCTAAAAAAGCTATCTTTTGAAAGGAGAGAAGAGGTTCCCGTTTGATTTTTCTTAGGTAATGCTGATTTAAACTTTGCGTTTAGCCACATGCCCATTGTGCTTTCCGGGTTCAAAATCCGATGCTGCGGTTTAGCTGCCGGCACGATCATTTGGTTTATAAACTCATTGCTAAAATTAATTTTTCCATCATTAAAATTAATTTTGCTAAAGTTCTCGGTATTTTGAAACGAAATATGATCAAAAAGGTTTACAAGTTGTTTAAATCGGCTCTCGCCAACTTTAATCATGTTTTTGCGATTCAATATCTCTACCAAAGTAGTTTTTACTTGTTCTTTTTGTGGCGTAAAGGCAAAAGCGACAGTTGTTTTGTTAAATAGAATAAAGAAGGTCGAATCTTTGGATTGAAAGAAATTACTATCTTTTTTAATCAACGACAAAGAAGATTTTTTTTGAATAAAACGGTTAAATGCTAGCGTATCTGCTATTTCGAAGCCCGAAAAAAAAGTGGTTTTCGCTTTTCCGTTTAAACTATATATATAAATGTTTGCTGGGATTTTCAATCCTGTGTTTAAATCGTCTACCTTTTCCTTAATTCCTTTTTTATCTGCTCCCGAATATTGATTAGGATGCTTTAAATAACTAACTGCAATGGTTTTGTAAAGCTCATCTACATTTATTTTAAGTAAAGCATTGCTAGAAACAGGGATGGACACATTATTGGCCTGAATCTGTCTATATTTGAAAAAGCCAAAATAACAAAGCAGCAGCAATATTGCTATTGCTGCTGTTATTTTCAAAAATTTCTTCATAGAAATACGGTTAACTGTAAACTGCCGACTGATAATTGCCAACTAAACTACTTAGCTGCATTTTCAATTAAGGAAAACAGATATTTCAATGCATTTTCATGTCCGTTCGGAATTTCTGCGCTAATATCTGCTGAAACCAATCTGCCCTTAATCGGGTTCGATTTCATGTATACATTGCCCATTTTTTCTAAAGTGCTGTTAAATTTCTTAGCGGTTTCTTCACCACCAATTTCCGAATCAGGTACTTTGCCCACCAGGTTTTTGGCATTAAACAGAAAACTGAAATTGTTTTTGCTCAATAGTTGTTTGTGCAGTTTACTTAATTTATTGCTGTTGTATTGACTGTTGTTAATGCCCTGCATTTCAGTTAACGAATTACCGAAAAATACAATGCCATCTTTAATCATAAAGTAAATATCAATCGGGCTTTTCTTTTCCAGTATTTTATAAATGTTGTTCTCAACAGATACATAATTTTTGTTTACGCCATATTTAATCAGTTTGTTAATCAATCGGTGATCTTCTGATGAAAACATGAAAAGGAAATCAGGCAACGTTTCTTTCTTGGTTTTAACTATTTCTTTTTGTTTGTAATCATCATCATATTCGTAAGTGGTGTAAGTAACGTCTTTGGTGTTTAATCCATTAATTACGAATAATGCATCACCTTTAATTACCTTGCTTACTGCTTCTTCATCCAGCAAAAGTGAAAACAGATCAGCACCCAGGTCAATTTCCTCATCCATTTTGGCTCCCAAAAAAGAACCATAGGTTTGTTTCAATAATTTAGGGAATTCTTCCAGATAAGCTTTGGTATCAATCGAATAGCTCATAAAACCAAGCGCTTTTTCGCTATTTACATATTTCAAAAAGTTTTTGTTTAACTTTCTGTTCATGATTTTTTTATACGCATCTGCCTGTTCCTGAGCCAATTCTAAGCCTGTAGAGATGCGGAAACTTTTATCATCCATAAAAAGCTTGGCATTTAATGCACCATAACCTTTCATCAGTCCAGCCTTTCCATAAGTGCCAAATTCTGGCGCAATCGAATTATAAACATCCTGAAGACTCGATACCCAAAGTTCTGCAATGGCTTTATTATCTAAACTCGCTGTATATGATTTATTGGTTTCGATAGACTCGTAACTGCCATTGAAAATCTGATCTGCCTGGGCGGTCATCCAGGTAAAAGCCAATTTCTTTTTCTTTCCATCTTGTTCCAAACGCTCTTGTTGGTAGTTATCATATTGCTCATCAACAATACCGTGAACAGGAGTCATGGCGCTCGCAGTATCGACAGCGAATTCTCTTGCTTCTCTCGCTTCTTCAAAATCTGAATCTGTTTTAACAGCTTTTTTAGATTTTTTGGCCGTTTTCTTTTTACCGGTTTTTTTCGTTCCGATAGTTTTTTTAGTATTCTTTTTAGCCGTCGATTTTTTCTGAACTTTTACTTTTTCAACAACCGGTGCTTCAACTGCCTCTACCATCGGTTCATCTGTTGTTGCGTAAGTAGAATCTACAGCTACAGCGGCGCTATCGGCAACTATTGCATCTTCACTTTGGAACCTTATATCTTTAATCCCATAACGTGCAGATTTAACTGAATCAGCAAAGAAAGATCCTTTTATGCTTCCGGTTACAAAATACAGCATGTTGTTGTTCCATTTAATAATGCTCGTGCTATCAGGCAAAACCATCGTACGGATATCGCCCTGCTGTGTAAACTTTTTCTCTTTATTGTCAATCAGACTTTCAAATTTTTTAGCATCTTTTATCGGAATAAGAAAACAGTTATAAGTAATACTATCGCTTAACTGATTAAAGTAATACATGTTTTTCTCCAGATTGATACCGAAATCTTCTATGCTGGTAAAGCTTTTATCAAGTGATTTTGAAGTTTCGGTCAATAATTTCTTGCCTAAAAAAGATTCGTTAAAATCTTTTACAAACATCAATTTAAATATGTTATCGCCTTTAATGGTGGCAACTGTGAAGGCATTTGCAGGTATTTTCTTAACCAGATCCTGAGCCTTGGCCAGGTTAAACGATAGGAAAAGAGCGATTGCAATTAGATTTTTTTTCATTAGATATTATTTTGTTTTTTAGCGGATATGAAGCTATCATGAGCATATTCATTTCGGTTTGTGAACGGTATGCTCATAATGGTTTCATTGGATATTATTTGTTTTCAGTAGAGATGAAACGATTGCTGATTAGGCGTTGGTTTAATTTATTTAGATAATTGTATAGAATTAGATACGTTAATTTTTCCGTTAATTAAATCCATGATGCTACTTTTTAACATTACAGCTTTTTTAGATTTCGATACATTTGATGCCGGATTGGTGCTACTTGTTACAACAGATTCGAAACGATAGATGCTGGTGTAGGTTGCGCCGTTAAAAACCGCCTTGTCTTTTGCTTTTAATTTATTGAATTCTGTTTTAGCGGTACCTATAGCCTGATATTTTCGGTTAAAGGTTTTGGTAGCCTTGTTATAAATGTAAGAGGAGGTATTAGTGGCCTTAATTTTTTGCTGGGCAAGAATATTTTTGGTGATGTTATTGATATTTGAAACATCTTTAAAAGAAAAACTAATGGTTGCAATGTAATTATTAAAATCACTTGTGCTTTTTACATTAGAAATTCCTTCCGATTTCCTTAAATAGGCTACTGCCTCATTTAATTCCTGTTGAATTTTTTGTTTACTGGGTACTTTATAACCTTGTACACTATCCAAGAGCATTACTGAAGCTACCTTGGTTTTGCTCTGGCTTAGGTTTATGGTGAGCACCACATCGCCGGTTCCATCGTTTTTCATGGCAATTTCTTCAATTACTTCAAAACAAGAGCTTAAAAAAGGTATCAAAACTATAAACAACAAAAGCTTATAAAACTGCTTTAATTTCATGTTAATCCGGTTTATGTTCTATTGTGGAATGTAAAAAAGGGGTGATTATCTGATAGGCCAAACTTAACAATTTCAATCCAAACTTTTAAACGATTTAAGATATTCCTTAAGATCGGTTATAAATAGTGGCTTTTGAGAAAATATTTTACTTTAAAAAATCAGGTAATTGTCAATATAAAGACAAGAAAAATGTAAAAGAACGCTGGCTAAGCCGATTTTTCTATCTTTGTTGCCAGCTTTTAGAACAAGTATAACCATGAAGAAAAGTGCAATCATTGGATTGATTACCATCGCAATTTCCGTAGGGATTTTATTTAGCTTAAACGCAAATACTGATACTTACTCCAATTTCAAACAGGCAGCTCTTTCTGAGAAAGAAGAGCATGTTATGGGCTATTGGGTAAAATCGATGGGTACTTACTACGATGCCGTAAAAGATGCCAACCATTTTTCATTCCACATGAAAGATGAAAAGGGAGAAGTGAGAGAGGTAATTTACGCAGGTACCAAACCGCAGGATTTCGAAAAATCAGAAAAGCTTGTATTAATCGGTAAGATGAACAAAGACAAATTTTACGCATCGAAAATTTTAATGAAATGCCCATCTAAATATAACGATAACCTGGTAGAGGTTAATAAAGATGGTAAAGTTGACACCGTAGGTAAGTACGGCGAGAAAAAATATAACTAATTTTAATGGATATTCAATTTGTAGGCGAACACCTGTTACCAGGTAAAATCGGACAGTTTTTTATTGTTCTGGCATTTAGTGCATCATTACTATCAACCATATCGTATTTTTATGCCAGTCGCGATAAAAATTTAGAAGAAAAATCCTGGCGAAACTTAGGGCGGATTGGATATCTGGTTAATTTTGCCAGCATTATAAGCATCGGAGTAATTTTGTTCTACCTGGTTCTTGGTCACTATTTTGAATATTATTATGTTCAATCTCACTCTTCAAAACAACTTCCGGTATACTATATTATATCTTCTTTCTGGGAAGGACAGGAAGGTAGTTTTTGGCTTTGGGCTTTCTGGCAATCATTTCTTGGCACATTGTTGATTTGGAAAGCAAAATCATGGGAAAGCCCTGTAATGACAGTTATAGCCTTTTCTCAGGTATTTTTAACCTCAATGCTTTTAGGCGTCGAGATTTTTGGAGAGCGCATCGGAAGTTCACCTTTTATACTTTTAAGAGATGCGATGGACTTAAAAGCACAGGCACCTGTTGTTTTTGCAAATCCAGAAAATTACAAAAATTACCTTAAGTTCATAACCGATGGAAAAGGATTAAACCCATTGCTGCAAAACTATTGGATGGTGATCCACCCACCAACTTTATTTTTAGGTTTCGCAAGTATGGTGGTTCCTTTTGCCTATGGCATCGCGGCTTTGTGGCAAAAAAGATATAAAGAATGGATTAAACCAGCTATGCCATGGACGCTTTTTGCGGTGATGGTTTTGGGTACAGGTATTATTATGGGTTCTTTCTGGGCTTACGAAGCGTTAAATTTTGGCGGCTTCTGGGCTTGGGATCCTGTAGAAAATGCTTCTTTAATCCCATGGTTAACCTTAATTGGTGCCGTACACGTAATGATTGCTTATAAAAATACAGGTCATGCTTATTTTACTGCAATTGCTTTAGTATTCTTAAGTTTCTTATTGGTGCTTTATGCATCGTTTTTAACCCGAAGCGGAATTTTAGGTGATACATCGGTTCACTCGTTTACCGATATGGGGATGTTTGGCCACTTGATTTTATACAATGTAGTTTTCGCTGTTTTAGCAATTGTGCTCATTGTGCTAAGATGGAAAGAATTGCCAATTACTACCAAGGATGAAGAAACTTATTCTCGCGAATTCTGGATGTTTATTGGCGCTTTAGTTGTAACCATCGCTTGTATCCAGGTCATATTCTCTACATCAGTGCCCGTATTTAACAAGGCTTTTGGAACAAACTTTTCTCCTCCAATCGATGCTGTAAAATATTACAATCAGTGGCAGGCCCCATTTGCGGTATTAATTACTTTGATTTCGGGTTTCTCTCAATATTTAAAATATAAAAGGACTGATCCGCGCAAATTTTATAGTAGTCTGGTATCGGCAATTGTTTTCTCCATTGTGTTAACAGCAGGTTTGGTATATGTGGCTGAGATTTACACCAACACCATGTACATCCTCATTACCTTCAGTTGTTTATTCGCCGTTCTTTCTAATGCTGCAGTATTATATCAGGCTTTCGGCGGCAAGGCTAAATTGGCTGGATCAGCAATTGCACATATTGGTTTTGCTTTTTTAATCTTAGGTGCATTGATTTCTGCTGCTACAAACAAACCTTTGTCAATTAATGCTACTAAATTTATTCCGGTAAAAGATTTCGAAAAAGTAGAAAAACCGGGCGAGAACATCATGTTATACAAAAACGAACCCAAGAAAATGGGTAAGTACACCGTAACCTATGTAGCCGATACTACTGTAGCACCCAATACCATTTATACCCTTAATTTTAAAATTTTAGATAAAGATGGTAAGGTCAAAGAAGATTTTAACTTACATCCACACGTACAGGAGAACGAAAAAATGGGTTTAATTGCCTCTCCGGATACCAAACATTACCTTACTTATGATGTTTATACCCACATCACCAGTGCTGCCATTAAAAAAACATCACATGAAGATCACGAAGGTCATTCTGATGATGAAAATTATAAGGCTCCACGTATTGTTAAGGTTTCGGTAGGGGATACCATTCACACTTCAAGTGGCATTGTTACCGTTAAGGATTTAAATAGAAAACCTACTGCAAAAGATTTAGTTTTAGGGCAAGGTGATTATGCTGTTGGTTTACCGCTAGAGATTAATGCTGCCGGTAAAGTTTATAACACAGAACCTATTTTCTTGATCAAAGGGAATAATACTTTCGATTTCGCACGTAAGGTAGATGAACTGGATTTGAAATTCCGTTTTGCCAGGGTATTGCCAGATGAGAAAAAAGTGGAACTTCAGATTTTCGAAAAACCGCAACAAGCTAAGGACTGGGTAGTTTTCAAAGCGATAGAATTTCCTTTCATCAATTTATATTGGGCCGGTACTATTGTAATGGTTGTTGGTTTCTTACTTTCAATTTTCAGAAGAAGAAAAGAGGCCAAAACCGCATAAAATCATGAAGATCGTTTTATTAGGTTCGGGAAACGTTGCCACACACTTAGCAAAAGCATTAAAAGCCAAAGATGAGGATGTGGTACAGGTGTACAGCCCAAATCTTAATCATGCAAAGATACTGGCTGATTTAATAGCAGCTGAGGCCATAAGCGATTTAAATGAGGTTAAACAGCATGCTGATTTATATATTATCTCGGTAAAGGATGATGCCATTGAAACCGTATCCGAATCATTAAAGAACGTAAGCGGTCTAGTGGTGCATACCTCCGGAACTACCGATATTAATATTTTATCGTCACAGGTAAAAAAAGCAGGTGTTTTTTATCCTTTGCAAACTTTTTCGAAAGGTAAAGAGATCTCATTTGAAAATATCCCGCTGTGTATCGAAGCGAACGATGAAAGCCAATTGGCGATTTTGAACAATCTTGCAACTAAAATTAGCCGTCAGGTGTACGAATTAGGTGGCGAGAAAAGAAAGGTATTACACCTTGCAGCGGTATTTGCCTGTAATTTTCCGAATCACTTATATGCTTTGGCGAATAAAATTTTAAGTCAGAACGGCTTGGATTTCGAAATCATCAGGCCGTTAATTGCTGAAACCGCCGATAAGGTAATGAGCAATCTACCTGAAAATGTGCAGACTGGGCCAGCAGTTAGGGCCGACAAAAGCACTTTAAATAAGCATTTGAGCATGTTAACCGATATGCCCGAATTGCAGAACATTTATCAAACATTGAGCGATAGCATAAAATTAACGCTGAAATAGCATAATTACGGCTTTTGCTTCTTACTTTTGCAAAATAATTATGAGCATTTTTAAACTAAAAATAAATTTTGAAGAAGCAGATCACGAATCTATTGAATTACCAATAGCAGCCGGCGAATCTGTTTTAGATGTTTGTCTGGATAACGGAATCGAATTACAGCACAACTGTGGTGGTGTTTGTGGTTGCAGTACCTGCCATGTTTACGTAACAAAAGGTATGGATAATATCGAAGAGATTTCTGATAAAGAAGAAGACTTTATCGATAGAGCTGTTCGTCCGAAAATTACTTCCCGCTTAGGTTGCCAATGTGTGGTAATTAACGGGGATATCGAAGTTACCATTCCAGATCAGTCTGACTTTATGGGACACTAGTTAGTCTGGAGTCCAAAGCCTTCAGTCCGGAGTCGATTAGCCGATTTAAACAGTTAACCGATTAACCAATTCAAACAATTAACCAACAACAAAACAACATGAATAACGATAAATTTGCTTTACCTTTTTACTGGAACGATTATGAAGATATTGCAATGTCTTTATATGAGAAATTTGGTGATGATTTTACAGAAGCCAAAATCTACCGTATCCGCTTTACCGAACTTTTAGAATGGGTTTTAGCATTGCCAAACTTTAAAGGCACCCGCGAAGAAAGCAGTGAAGGCCATCTAGAGCAAATTCAATCTGCCTGGGTTTACGAGTGGAGAGATAATCAATAATTAGTCCTGAGTTCGGAGGTCTTAGTCCAGAGTCGGCACCGAGCGCTTAACCCTAAACGCCAAACGCGCGAATGTTTTTACAGAAACTAAAAGAGATCACTACTTTCATTTTTGACGTAGATGGTGTGCTTACCGATGGATCAGTTCAGGTGACTGATAATGGCCAGTCGTTGCGCACTTTTAACATTAAAGATGGTTACGCCATGCAGTTGGCGGTTAAAAAAGGATATAAGATCTGTATTATATCTGGTGGAGATGGTATTGCCATGGGGAAGCGTTTTTTCAATCTGGGTGTCACCGATGTTTTCCTCGGAGCAGGAGATAAGGTGGCCATTTTTAACCAATATCTTCAGGATAAAAACATTACTGCAGGAGAAGTGCTTTACATGGGCGACGATATTCCTGATTTAAAAGTAATGAAACTGGTAGGGCTTCCAACCTGCCCGGCAGATGCCGTAGAAGAAATAAAAGCGATATCTGCATTTATTTCTCCTTACAATGGAGGCAAAACCGCTGTCCGCGATATTATCGAAAAAGTAATGAAAGTACAGGGCAGATGGCATGACGAAAATCCAAATGCTGCCGATTCGGGGATGTAAATTGGTTCATTAGTCATTGGTTCATTGGTAAATTAGTACAGGTGCCATAACGAATCGTCATCCTGAGCGGAGTCGAAGGATCTTTTCGTCATCCATCCAAATAGCTAATTAAGTTAAAGATTTCTCCATTTCGCTGTGCTCCAGTCGAAATGACGGCCCAAGTTATAGGCATCCTGAGCGGAGTCGAAGGATCATTTGCGATCCGTCACCCTGAAATTGTTTCAGGGTCTTCATCAGCCGGATAATTTAAGCCCTCCTAAAACAATATCGTTCCGCATATAAGATGCTTAAACAAGTTCAGAATGATGGGAACTCTAATAAGATTATAAATCCCAGACATTAAAATTTGCAATACATCAGATTATATGCGAAATTTACATTAACAAATTAATCAATCGATTGATTAATTTGTTAATGTAAAAAATGTTAAATTTAATCATATGAGCACATACCTTGTACCAGTAGATTTTTCGAGCACCGCAGATCATGCTGCCAAATATGCCGCCAGGCTGAGTTTTGCGATGACGAACTCAAAAATTATACTGCTTAATGCCTATTATGTTTCAGAATACGAAAGCATTTTGCCAACACCCGATTTAATTGTTACTACAGATGTTCATATCGCTGATGAAATTACGAGAAGGCTCGAAGCACTGGAAAAACTTAAGGTAAAAATGCTCGAGATCAATCCCAAGGCTGAAATAGAAATTTACCTCACTAGAGAAACATTGTTACGTTCTATCATCGATCGGGTAAATAGAGAAGAGATCGAACTCATTATTATCGGTAGTAATGGTAAAAAAGCGAAAGACGAAAGCGATATAGGCTCTAATGCGATTAAAATTTCTAAATCAAGCCCGGTTCCGGTTTTGGTTGTTCCACCTAAGGCCGATTATCAGTCGATCCGTAAAGCCATTTTGGCCTGCGATTTTAAAAAGGTTAAAGAGGTGATTCCCATGCACACACTTAAAAATATTTTAAGCAAACATGCCTTAGAACTTTTGGTGCTTAATATTAACTCTGGTGATGTTATTGACTTGAAGGAAAAACACTTTTTACATGAAATGCTCAAAGATTTTTCTCCCGCTTATCATTATGCTGATCATCCTGATGCGATTAAGGGTATAGTAAAATTTGCTAAAAATGAAGAAGCCCAGCTGATTATCGCATTGCCCAAAAAGTATAGTTTTTTCGAAAGTCTGCTTCACGAAAGTGTATCCCAAAAATTGACCATTAAATCACATGTACCCGTACTATTGTTAAAAGATTAACTGTTTAATCTGCAACAGCTAAGTTACATTTACAGATTAAACTTTCGTCTTTCTGTACACTCCAACATGCTCAATTTTCAACCAAAACAACAAAAACGACATGAAAAAATTAATGATGATTTGCGGATTGATGCTAGGAATAGCTGGTTTCGCTAACGCGCAGCAAGGTGGTGGACAAGGCAGGATGATGATGAAGCCTGAAGAACGTGTAAAACAGTTAGACGAAAAATTAAAGTTATCTGATGATCAAAAAACAAAGTTAACCACTGTTTTTACCGAGCAGGCAGAAACCATGAAAAAAATGCGTGAGGAAATGCAAGGTGGTGGCGATAGAGATGCAATGAGAGAGAAAATGCAAAAAATGCGTGCTGACAATGATGCAAAAGTAACAGCAGTATTAACAGACGATCAGAAAAAAACTTACGAAGCCTGGCAAAAAGAGCAACGTGCTGAAATGGAAAAACGTAGACAAGGTGGTGGAAATAACTAATCTTGGTAAAATATTAAATAAGAAAAGCGGCTTTATGTCGCTTTTCTTATTTTAGCAGAAAAATAAAATATGCCCGCCAATTTCCCTCCCATTATTTTAGCATCTAAATCGCCACGTAGACAAGAGCTTTTAACGCTTATGGGCTTAAATTTTAAAGTCGAACTGAAAGATGTAGATGAAAGCTACCCATCGGATTTAAGCCCCGCAGAAATTGCTGTTTACATTTCAGAACAGAAGGCTAAGGCTTTTACTGCTAATGGTGAAATAGTGATTACAGCTGATACCATTGTGGCTTTAAACGGAGAAATTTTGGGTAAACCTGAAGATAGGTCGCATGCACAAGAAATGTTAAAAAAACTATCGGGAAGCAGACATGAGGTTTTTACAGGTGTAACACTTGTTAAAGGCGATAAAATTCATTCGTTTTACGATAGGACAGAAGTTTACTGTAAGTCTGTTACTGCTGACGAAATTGATTTCTACATTGATAATTATAAACCCTTTGATAAGGCCGGAAGTTATGGCGTGCAAGATTGGTGGGGCATTGTCGTAGTAGAGCGTATAGAAGGCTCTTATACTAATGTAATGGGCTTGCCAACAGAAAAGCTATATAATGAACTGTTGAAGTTTATTTAAAACTCCTTGTGGAATTCTCTCGAAAGTTTCATCATCTCTAAAAACAACCACGATGAAAACGAGAATTAACGAAGTTACCATAGCCGAGCCATGTTTACAGAACTGGGATGAAATGGATAAAGGAGAAGGCTTTAATTTCTGTAGAGCTTGTAGCAAAAATGTAATTGACTTTTCGGGTTATACCAATGCCGAAATCATCAGCGTATTGGCTGAAGCCAGTTCTTCTGTATGTGGCCGCCTAAGCAATACCCAGTTAAATCAGCTTAACTACCATTTAGCTATTGTGCCAACAATAAATAGGAATTGGATGAAATATTTGGGCGTACTGGCAATAGGGGTAAGCGTTTTTACCCATAATGCGAGTGCCGTGTCCATTAAAAAATCTGTGGAGATTGTTCACACAAAGGAGGTTGGTAAATTAAATAAAGCAGATGAACCAACAATTTTGCGAACATTTTATGGCTATATGTTCTTAAGGAATAATAAAGTGCCAATGGCCGGTTTAAAACTTAGGTTAAAAGGCACAAATATTACGGCTGTTACTGATAAAAATGGACGTTATGAATTCAAAATAGACGATAAACTAAATTGGAAATACAATGAGCTAATTGCTGATGACAGCAATTATGTAGTATCATTTAAATTAGATGCAAAAACAGTTAAGCAAAAGGACTATTATCCTTACAGGGCAGAAGATACAATTTTAGGTAAGATTGCGGTTTCATCAAATAAACTTCTATTTATGAACACTATTAAATAACTACTATTTTATAATTTACTGGCCAAAACACCCATTTTCAAATCATAGGTAGAGAGTGTTAACCGGTTTATTTTTGCTCTGCCCAGTACATAGTTGGTAATTAGGGCCGCAATCACAATCATATCTATCCTTAAAGGGATCATTCCTGGCATTTCGCCCCGTTCTTTATGCGTAGCATTGAGTAGTTTGATCGAAGTTGCAATGTAGTCGTCGAAATTGAATGCGAAAGTTTTGGCCGTATTAATATCTGCTGTTAAGTTGTTTTTTCTGATAATGAGCTCAGCAAATGTTTCGAAGGCCCCAGCAGATCCGATTAAAATTTCAGGACGGTATTTTTCGCAGATTTCGAAAAGATCTGCAAGTTGATTTTGAATGTGAAATAAAATAGCGTTCTTTTCTTCGTCGGAAATTGGATCTGATTTAAAGAACTGCTGCATTAAACGCGCTGCCCCAATGTTATAACTTTTTTTCCAAATCAGTTTTTCGGGATCGCACAGGATAAATTCTACGCTTCCACCACCAATATCCATAATCAAAGATATCTCTGTAATTGCTCCGCTCAGTTTTACACCTTGGTAAATTAATTCAGCCTCTTCATCGCCGCTAATCGTTTCAATGCTTATTCCGGTTCTTTCTTTTACTGCATCAACAAAATCTTGCCCGTTTTCTGCGCTTCTAACCGCCGAAGTAGCGGTAGCCCTTACCTCATTAACCTGATATTCAGCAATTGTATGGCTAAACGTTTCAAGACAGTTCACACCTCTTTCAAAGGCTGCAGGAATGATAATATTGTCATTAATTCTTCCTTCGCCCAATTTAACAGGCACATTGGTTTTGTATAAAATTTCAGGCTGATTTCCTGTAGTTTCAGCAATAAGTAAATGGAAGGTATTTGTGCCCAGGTCGATAACTGCAATGCGCATAGTCTGTATTTTTGTATTTTGGAAAGCTTCGCAGTGGTTCTTTGGTAACTGTTTACTGCTATCCATTAAATCTCGTTATTGTGGGTGCTAAATTAAGGGTAGTAGAGGGAAATACCATCGCTATCAGGTTTATTTTGTTTTCTCGTGGTGTCGGATGTTACCATCTGACACAGCAAAAATCATTCTGCAGTATTCATTTGTCATATAATCGAAGCAGTGGTAACATCAGACTGCAATGATAAAACCTGTAATTGTTTCGCGTTATGCAATGCTCCAACTCCCCAAGTATTGTTAAAATATACAAAAATTTCGCTTTCTGTATCCTTGATCTGATTTTTGAAAGCTTTAATAACATTGATGTCGTATTCTGATTTATAAAGCACAGGCTTCCCGTGAAAACGGTAATAAACGGTTGATGTATTCTGGATCACCTCATCAGGTAAGGAAGAAGGATAGCTTTGGCCGCTAAATATGATGTTGTTTGGAGCGAGGTTTTTATAAATTTCTTCATCAAACCAGCTAATGTGGCGAAACTCTACCACATTTTTAAAATCAGGTCTTAAATTTTCGATCAACAGGTTTAACCTGTCCGCATTGTAATCAAACTTTGGTGGAAACTGAAACAGTACACATCCCAATTTCTCTTTTAATCCGATTTGAATGGCATCGTAAAAATCGTTTATGAGTTGTTCACATTCATTGAACTGTTTATAATGTGTAATTAACCGCGGTGCCTTAATTGTAAATAAAAAATCACCTGGACTTTCATTATACCACTTATCGAACGATTTTTGAGTTGGCATTTTATAAAAGGTAGAATTGATCTCTATTGTGTTAAAATGCTCGCAATAATATTTGAACCAATCTTTTTGTGCCAAACCTTTTGGATAGAAAATCTCTTTCCATTCACGATAATAGAAGCCTGAGCAACCAATTCTCCATTTCATGTATAGAAAACAGACTATAAATGAAAAGGTTTATTATCCGTTATATATGCCGCTAAAAATAATTAATGAGATTGGAAGTTCTCATAGTCAGATGGTAACATCTGACTTCACTGGAATAAGGATTTTTGATATGATGCTATAAAACAAAAAAACCGATGCTTGCGACATCGGTTTTTCAATTTATATTTAATTAATTACTCGAAGTATTCTTTCATTCTTTCGAAGAAACTCTTATCATTTTTACCCGGTTGAGGCTTAAAGTTTGGCGATTCACGTAATTTCTCTAAAGCATTACGTTCGTCGCTACTTAAAGCTTTTGGTGTCCAGATGTTGATGTGGATAATTTCATCACCTCTATGGTAAGAATTCACTTCTGGTAAACCTTTACCTTTTAAGCGTAATAATTTTCCGCTTTGTGTACCCGGATCGATTTTGATTTTTGCTTTACCATCGATGGTCGGTACTTCAATGCTCATTCCTAAAGCAGCATCAACGAAGCTTAAATGTAAATCGTAAACGATATTGTTGCCTTCGCGTTTTAAGGTTTCGTGTGGCGTTTCTTCAATTAAGATAATTAAATCGCCTGGGATACCGCCATTAGGTGCAGCATTTCCTTTTCCACTCATGCTTAACTGCATACCTTCACTTACACCAGCAGGAATATTGATGGTAATGGTTTCTTCGCCACGTACAACACCGTCTCCATGACAAACTGTACATTTTGAGGTAATTTGCTGACCGCTACCGTTACAGGTAGGGCAGGTAGATGCTGTTTGCATCTGACCTAAAATTGTATTGGTTACTCTACGTACCTGGCCGCTGCCGCCACAGGTACCACAGGTACTTACCGATGATTTATCTTTCGCACCAGAGCCATCGCAGGTTTTACAAACAATTAGTTTATTAACCTTGATTTTCTTTTCTGCACCATGTGCAATTTCTTCTAGCGTTAATTTAACTTTTATACGTAGGTTAGAGCCTTTGGCTACACGACGGCCACCACGTTGCTGACCGCCACCACCACCAAAAAAGCTTTCGAAAGGATTGTGACCGCCAAATACATCGCCGAAATTGCTAAAAATATCGTCCATGTTCATGCCGCCACCGCCGTAACCGCCGCCACTTGCGCCACCAACACCTGCATGACCATATTGATCATAACGTTGTTTTTTATCGGGACTGCTTAAAACTTCGTAAGCTTCGGCCGCTTCCTTAAATTTATCTTCAGCAGCTTTATCTCCTGGATTTTTATCTGGATGGTATTTAATCGCCATCTTGCGATAAGCTTTCTTTATCTCATCAGCGGCTGCGCCCCTAGTTACGCCTAATACGTCGTAATAATCTCTTTTACTCATCTTCTTTATAAAATGATTAAATGATTGAGTGATGGAATGAGAGAATGTTAATTCAATCATTCAAAATTCAATCATTCAATAATTATTTCTTACGCTCCAACTACAACTTTAGCAAAGCGGATTACATTATCATTTAAGGTATAACCTTTTTCAACTTCGTCTATCACTTTCCCTTTAAGATCATCGCTAGGAGCAGGGATGTTGGTAATTGCTTCGTGGAAATCGGTATTGAAAGGTTGACTGATGCTTTCTACATCTTTCAATCCTTTTTGTGCCAAAGTGTTTTTTAGCTTGGTGCTTACCAATAAAATGCCTTCTTTAACCGGGGCAACGTCAGCAGCAGTTTCCATTGCTTTTAATGCACGGTCAAAATCATCTAAAACAGGTAAAAGTGAAACAATTACATCTTTACCAGCCGTTTGCAATAATTCTACGCGTTCTTTTTGTGTACGACGTTTATAATTATCGAACTCCGCGTATAAACGTAAATATTTGTCGTTAAGTTGTTGAACTTCCGCTTGCAATTTTTCTTCTGCAGATAATTCGGGCGCCTGCTCAGTTTCAGCGATAGGAGCATCAGTATTCTCTACATTCTCAGCAGTATTTTCTGATGTATTTTCAGGATTCATTATATTTTCTTCTTTATCGTTATTTTTCTTCTTATTAAACATAATACTGGGCTGAATTTTTTTGTGTTGATCTCAACTATTTTGCCATAAACGGAAATCAGCCAAGCTGTCAGATTTATTTGTATTTATCTGAACAGATTGGCTGATTAGCTGACGGATGTCAGAATTTTTTTATACGATTTGCGCATCTTCGTGCACAACTCCATTCTCGCATTTAATAATGCGCGAAGGGAAAGTACGGATGATATGGTAATCGTGTGTTGCCATTAAAACCGCAGTTCCGGCCTGGCTAATTTGTTTTAAAAGGGTTACAATTTCTTCTGATGTTTCCGGATCTAAATTTCCTGTAGGCTCATCAGCAAGAATAATTTCCGGATCATTTAACAAAGCTCTTGCAATAACAATACGCTGCTGCTCGCCACCAGAAATTTCGTGCGGCATTTTTTTGATTTTAGAACGCAAACCAACTTTGTCTAAAACATCTTTAATGCGTTCGTTAATTAGTTTTTCGTCTTTCCAGCCTGTTGCCTTAAGCACAAATTCTAGGTTTTTTTCAATGGTTCTATCGGTGAGCAATTGAAAATCCTGAAAAACTACACCCAATTTACGGCGTAAAAACGGCACCTGACTTTCTTTTAGGTTTTTAAGGTCGAAACCAGCAATATTGCCTTCGCCATTACCAATATGTAAGTCGCCATATAATATTTTAAGCAAACTGCTCTTACCCGAACCTGTTTGACCGATCAGGAAGACAAATTCGTCCTTTTCGATGTGTAAATTTACGTTTGAGAGGACTAGATGTTTCTGTTGAAAAACATCAACATTGCTTAAATGAATTACTGAGTTGCCTGCCATATTATATTTCTAATTTTGCAATCTGCCCGAAAGGCAAATCTTTAACCATTTCCATAATGTATTCTTGCTTGTCGCCAAGTCCGAGTTTTTCCAACGATTTATCAGGCCTATCAACCCTAAAATAAGCTAAAAGTGTGAACTTGTCATCTCTTAACTGTACGTAATCTGGAATTTTGGCTATGCCTTTAACTTTAACGATATACATTGTGCCCAAAAATAGCTATTTAAGCTGAAAGACCAAAGGAGAAAGCTGAAAGACTAAAGTAGAGAAATTCAATCTAGGTTGTTTAAGAACTCAATTGTATTTACATCATCTGCATAGTCCCAAAGCTTTGGGTGCTGGCTTTGGCCAAAACCGAAAGTATTTAAACTTAAAGGCGATTTGCTAATCACACATTGAATGTTTTCTGATTGGTTTTTCAGTTTATCTTCAAGCGCTTGTAACTGCTCGTATTCTTCATAAAAGAGAACAGCCAAGGGTGATGTCAGGCGCTCATCTTCTTTTAATAATAAGAAGCCATTGTCGAAGTGTTTAGCAGCATTAACCAAGTAGATAGATTTATTGTAATCGTAATTATTATTGTATTTAAAGTGGTTGATAATGGGTTGAAAACTTTCTACGCCTTCGTAAAAATTTGCAATATCGTAACCTTTTGGAAAATAGATTTTAGAAACATTTCTACAGCCTAAACCAAAATAATCAAAAATATCGTTACCTAGGTTTTGGATATCCTCGAAACTTTCTGAACCATCTAAAACTGCAACACTGTTTCTGTTTTTTCTGATAATGTTGGGTACTTTACTGAAATAATAGTCGAAATAGCGGGATGAATTGTTGCTTCCGGTTGCAATAACAGCGTCAAAATCTTTTAAGCGCTCTACATATTCTATTTTATCCTCAGAAGCAGGCTCTATTTTAACGAGCTCTGCAATTACGGCTTTAATTAATTTATCATCAGCCGAAGAAAGTTTGATTACAGCAATATTTCCTGTAGCCAATACACTTAAAACATCGTGTAAACCCACCAATGGGATATTCCCTGCCAGGATTAAACCAACCTTTTTTGGAGCTGCACTAAACTTGACCGATTTGAACCAAATGGCCAAATCAGCCTCATTTAACATTTCGGCAAAAGATAAAATCGATTTTTTTATGTTTTCTGCAGTAAACCATGCATTAGTGCTTTCAGCGGTATAAAATGCATTTCCTAGTATGTCAGTAGGGTTTGTAAGCAATTTACCCAGTTTGTTGAACGCGATTATTACTTTTTCTTGAGTTAATGCTGACATATTTAGAATTATTATTAAGTGATTATATCTTATATTTGCAGCGCAAAGGTAAACTAAGCAAAAGAATTAGACGAAAACATGGCGATTAAAATAACAGATGAGTGTATAAATTGTGGGGCTTGCGAACCAGAATGTCCTAATAACGCAATTTACGATGCCGGTACTGCATGGCGTTTTTCTGATGGTACAAATTTAAATGGTATCATTGATTTTGGTAATCAACAAATTGAAGCTGATGCAGCTCAAGAAGCAGTTTCGGACGAAGTTTATTACATTGTATCCGATAAGTGTACAGAGTGTAAGGGCTTTCATGATGAGCCTCAGTGTGCGGCAGTTTGTCCGGTAGATTGTTGCGTAGATGACGAAGATATCCGCGAAACAGAAGAAGAATTATTAGCTAAGAAAGCTTGGTTACACCAGGAAGGATAAGCCTTTATTAGATATTTACAAAAAAGTCCCGCTTAAAGTGGGACTTTTTTTTTGTTGGCTGTTTGTAGTTGCCAATGAAGTAATGAGTAGTAAACCCAGTTTTCTGTATTCCGTTTTCAGTTAACAGTTTGCAATTACCAATGAACTAATGGCTATTGAACCAATGAACTAATCAACATCACATTTATTAGGAATAATCAAAACCGGACAAGCAGATTTTCTCGCCACGTGTTCGGCAACACTTCCCATTAAAAAATGGTACAAGCCTGTACGTCCATAAGTGCCAATAACAATTAAATCAGATCCCCACTCGTCTGATTGCTGGATAATACCATGCGCTGCGGTATCAACAATACTTAAATAGGTGGTTTTTGCACCTTTGCTATATTTCGTCTCCATTTCTTTGAGCAAAATGTGGCTGTTTTCTTCGCTATTGTCATACGTTTCTAAAAACACTGGTGCCAAGGTTAAATCGGGGTTTACATTAGCCGGAATAGGTTCAATAATGTTAACCAATGCTACTTCTGCTCCAAATTTTTCAGCCATGTCGTAACCGGCTTTTGCCGCTTTTTCTGAGCAGGTACTGTTATCAACGGCAATTAATATTTTTTTAAAATTCATGGCGAGCATATTTAAAGGGTGATCATCATAAAAATAACAAATTTGCGCGCAAAATGTTAGGCAATGAATGTATTTTATTAGTTTTACAATAGTTTCACGAGCATATTTAAATGGAAAATCAATACGGTATTTGTAGGGTTGCTGTAGCGTCCTTAAGAGCTGATGCATCAGATAAAGCAGAAATTGTTTCGCAACTTTTATTCGGCGATCATGTAGAAATTATTCAGAAGGAGGAACGCTGGTGGCTGATTCAAAATGGCTATGATCGTTACCAAGGCTGGATGGATTTCAGACAATTGGCACCGATTAGCCAAAGCCAGTTTGCAGCAATGCACGATTGTAGATTGCTTGCCCCCTTAAGTTTCAATAATGTGCTAACAGCAGCCGATGGAAGTTCGTATCATTTAAGTCCGGCAAGCAACCTTCCTCTTTTAAAAGATGGGTTTTGTTATGCCGGAATGGAAAAATTTAAACTGAATTTCGAAGCATACGACAATAGTGCTGTGGATTTTACCGATAAAGTTACCGAAACGGCAAAGTTTTTTCAAAATATCCCGTACCTATGGGGTGGAAGGAATTTGTTTGGCTTAGATTGCTCTGGTTTTGTACAAACCGTATTTAAAATGTTAGGTATTAAGTTAAACCGTGACGCCTCACAGCAGGCCGAACAAGGCGAACTGGTCGGCTTTTTGGCAGAGTGCAGGGCAGGTGATGTTGCTTTTTTTGATAACGACGAAGGCAGAATTACTCACGTAGGTATTATGCTCAGTCCAAATGAAATTATCCATTCCTCAGCCAAAGTAAAAATTGATCCAATTGATGACCAAGGGATTTTTAATAAGGAATTGAGTAAATATTCACACAAGCTCAGAATTATCAAACGTTTTGTGGAATAGTAGCCGAAAATGTATCCTATATAAAAAATACATTTTTTATGCCATCTAAATTTAAAATTCAAATCTCAAATCCTTGCCATGAAGAATGGGAGGGAATGCAAGCTGATGCAAATGGAAAATTTTGTGGCTCCTGTCAAAAATCGGTTGTAGATTTCACTCATTTTACTGATGCGGCGCTAAAACAGTGGTTTAACCAAAATCAAGGGGGGAGTTGTGGTAGGTTTAAGCCGGAGCAGCTTGATCGTTTAATCCGTGTGAAAGAGAATTATAGACTCAATAGATTTAAACCAAGCCTGATTGCAGCATCTTTACTGGCTTTTTTGAGTGTTCCGAAGTTAAGTGACGCCAAAGTAGTTATAACACCTTTTACTCAAACAGATCGATACCGCAAGAAGACTCCTTTTGAAGAAAAAACAGAAATTTTAGGCGATACCTTAAAAACAATAAAAGGCAGGGTGGTAGATAAAGATGACAAGCAGCCACTTCCTTCAGTATCTGTTATGGTAAACAACCGGTTGGCTTTTGCTTCTACCGATCAAAAAGGAAATTTTGAAATTAAATTACCTTCAGATTTTAATGCTAAGAACTGTACTTTAACTATAACTTACATTGGCTATAAGCCTTTGAATTCGTTGGTAGATTTAGCTGACAATAAAAATCTGAATCTTGAGCTATGTCTTAGCGGTGAAATTATGGGAGATATTGTTGTGACTAGAACGCCCTTCTGGAAAAGAGTATATTTTAAAATGAGAAATCAACTGCGGGATGTCAATCCGTTTTATACAAACAAAAAATAGCTTTCTATCTCTTAAATAATATTCTGCGTAGCTTTCCATTGCGTTACAGATAAGGGTGACGACAACACTTAATAATCAACAAAAATAAATCTTAAATTATTCCATCTCCCAAACCATTACCTGCCTGTCATCTCCTGTAGAAATGAGGTATTTACCATCATGGCTCCAGATGATCTTATTAATGGAGTGGGTATGGCCGGTTCCAGCTTTCTCTAAGCTTAATATTTTAAACAGTTTAAAGTTCTCTGCATCCCAGAGTTTAATGCTTTTGTCCTGACTGCTCGTGGCGAAATAAGGCAGGCTGGGGTGAAAGGCAATATCGTAAACAGTAAACATATGTGCCGGAACCGTTTCCCTAAGCTCATAGCTTGGAAGATCCCATATTTTTAATTGCGCATCCCTGCTTCCCGAAATTAAGTATTTACCAGTTGGATGATATGCCAAGGAAGTTACAGGTAATGAATGGCCTTCGAGAGATTGTTTGAGACTATAATCAGCCAGGTTATAAATCCTGATCAGATGATCCTTGCAACCAAAGGCCACTTCACTTTCGTTAGGTGCAATTGCAATAGCCCTAACGGTATCGTAAGCTACCTGAAACCGGTAAATCTCTGTAAAGTCTACTAATGACCACACTGCAACTGTTCCATCTTCACCAGTGGTTAAAAGCTCATTTTTACCCTTTACAGTTTGTATATTGAAAATGGGTTTGGTATGTGCATTGATCCTTGCAATTACTTTCTGGTCATTAAAATCATAAACACTAAACGCACCACTGCGTTCACCGATAAATAGTTGTTGATTGTAATAGTGCAAACAATATACCGAGCTCTGCACCGGCATTTTAACCTTTACAAAAGCCATCGTATGTAACGACCATTCTACAACGCCCTTATCGTTTCCTGCACTGAAAAATATACCATCCTCATCCGAATTGGCTAAAGCATATACAGGGTTTTGGTGACCAGGAAGGGTTTGTAGGTGTTTGAGCATGGTGCGGAGGTTGGAAGGTTGAGGGTAGGAAGGTTGAAGCTTTATACGATTTGCCTTCAGCCTTTCAGCCCTCTACCTTATTAATGTCTTTTCTCTAAATTCTTCGCTATATCCTGAATCGATAAGCCTTTTTCTTTCAATAAAAATAAAAGGTGGAAAACAAGATCAGATGCTTCTCCAATGAGTTCTTCTTCCGATTCTGCTAATGCTGCGATAACCGTTTCTACCCCTTCTTCACCCACTTTTTGGGCAATTTTATTTAGTCCCTTGTTACGCATTTTGTTGATGTAAGAACCCTCAACAGGATTTTCATATCGATCATTAATGATATTTTCGAGTTCGAAAATAAAGTTTTGGTTAAAATCTGTTTTAAAACAGCTACGGCTACCAGTATGGCAGGTTGGACCAACAGCATCCGCTTTAATCAGAATGGTGTCGTTATCACAGTCTACAAAAAGTTCTTTAACAAACAAAAAGTTATTGCTGGTTTCACCTTTTGTCCAAAGACGGTTTTTAGAACGCGAAAAGAAAGTTACCTTGCCTTCGGCCTGCGTTTTTTCCAGTGCTTCAGCATTCATATAGCCCAGCATTAAAACCTCTAAAGTTTTGTAATCCTGAATAATTACAGGAAGTAAGCCAGCTGTTTTATCCCAGTCAAGGGTTGATTTATCGATATTCATTTAATTTTATTGTTATTTGCAGAATGATGATGTTGTAAAATTAACTGCACTATTATTTCTAAGTCAGATTTGTTGATGTTTCCTATTGCTTCTATATCTGGCCCGTATTTAAATCATATTTTAGGTTAAACCTTTCTCCTTTAAATCTGCAAAGGATAAGGTCTGCTTCAGGAATAAAAGCTTCTTTTTCTACTACAATTTCATGTACAGCATCCATTTTATTTAATGCTTCTAAGATTTCCGAATAGGTTAAATTGTACAAATTCATCATTAACTGCCATTAGATCCTTACCGGAATATGATTCCTTTTTAATTCTTGTTTTAGATCAGGGATTAAAATTTCGCCATAATGAAATACGGAAGCCGCAAGTGCGGCATCAACATTGGCCTTTTGAAAAACCTCAGTAAAATGCGCAATACTACCTGCTCCGCCTGATGCTATAATCGGGATATTGATCATTTGGTTTACTTTGCTTAGCAATCCGCAATCAAAACCTGCTTTGGTGCCATCGTGGTCCATCGAAGTTAACAAAATCTCTCCAGCACCTAAATCTTCGGCCTGTTTAATCCAGTTTTCGGTTTCCAGTTCGGTAATTAGTCTTCCTCCATTTAAGTGGACCATATTTTTGCCGTTTACATATTTGGTGTCGACTGCCAAAACCACAAACTGCACCCCAAAGGTTTTAGCCAGGGCTTCAATCAATTTAGGATTCCGAACTGCTGCCGAATTGATGCTGATTTTGTCCGCTCCTGCATTTAATAACGCTTCAGCATCGGCAATTTCGGTTATCCCGCCGCCAATGGTAAAAGGAATATTTAATTGTCTGGCAACTGATTTAACCATTTCAATCATCGTTTTCCGACGCTCGTGGGTGGCCGTAATATCCAGGAAAACCAATTCATCGGCACCTTGTTGTGCGTATTGTGCCGCCAGCTCAACAGGGTCACCCGCATCGCGTAAATCAACAAAGTTTACACCTTTTACCGTACGGCCGTCTTTAACGTCTAAACAAGGGATTATTCTTTTTGAAAGCCCCCTGCCCCCTAAAGGGGGAGATGCAAACTGCTTAGCCTGTATGGCTTCATTTATCTTTTCCAAAACTGAGTCTAAATTATTGTAAAGTTTAGCGTTTTTGAATCTCATTACCTTAATTCCAAATCCTTCGAGAACTTTTTGTCTTTCAATATCATTATTAATAACCTCTGGTAGATCATGGATGCTTCCATCTAATTCGATGATTAATTTTGCTTCATGACAGTAAAAGTCAGCGATAAAACATGAAATAGGGTGTTGTCTTCTAAATTTTGCTCCTAATTGCTTATTACTGATAACATGCCATAGCAAATTTTCAGCTTCAGTAACATTGTTTCTTAGCCGTTTAGCATTTTCAAAAATTATATTTGATGCACCATAGAACATATTAGGTTCATTGACTTGTAAAAAGTCAAAATCATCCACATTTAACCCCCAACCCCCTAAAGGGGGCTTAGCTTTTCTGCTATTCATATTATCTGTACATAAAACAAACTTTTTGAGTGTACGATCGCTATTTCAATCTTGCAATTAACTCCCCCTTTAGGGGGCTGGGGGGTTAGATACTTGACAACGCTTTCAAGTTCCACTCTTTAATTTCTTCGATGGTAATGCGGTCTTCGTAAATGGCTTTTCCTACCACGACACTTCTAATTGGGTATTTGGCCAGATCGTAAATATCCTGCATTGAACTTACACCACCTGATGCAATCAGTTTAATCATAGGCGAATGTTCAAGCAGTTTTTGGTATAAATCGATCGCTGCGCCGCCTAATTTTCCATCTTTACTGATATCGGTGCATAAGAAACGGAAAAATCCTAACGAAAGACATTTGTCAACGTAATCCATCAGTTTAATCGGCGAGCTTTCCATCCAGCCCGAATATTTGATTACCTCATCTAAAACATCAATTGCAATTACTATGCGGTTTGCATAATCGTCTTTTTTAGCAAAGGCTTCACTTAATTGAGGTAAGAAATCGGGATTTGTAATGGCCTGTGTACCTACAATTACGCGATGAATGCCGGCATCAAGCAAATTGGTAACCTGCTCTATGGTTCTGATGCCACCACCATACTGCACTTTCATTTCGGTTTTTTTAATGATCTCGAAAAGTGCTTTTTGATTGCTAAAATCGCCTTTGGCTCCGTTTAAATCAATAATATGGATGAAATCTGTACCATTTGAACGGTATTTTTCTATCATTTCGGGGATTGAAACATCATATTCCGTTTTTTGGTTGTAATCGCCTTCACGAAGACGGACAACTTTTCCATCCAAAATATCAATAGCAGGTATTATGTACATTTTATAAGCTTAAGTTTGAAAAATTTTTTAATACTAGTTCGCCGGCTTTTCCCGATTTTTCGGGGTGAAATTGAACGCCATAAAAATTATCTTTTTGCACTGCTGCCGAAAACTTCAAACCATAATCAGCAGATGCGATGTCAAAAGTAGGGTTATATTCAATAAAGTACGAATGCACAAAGTAAAATTGTGTATTATCTTCAACACCTTCAAATAGCGAATTGTTTTTCGGACTAACCGCATTCCATCCCATGTGTGGTATTTTGATATTCAGCGACTTATCGAATTTTTTGGTTTTAATGGGAACGATATTTAAAAGCGCTGCATCGCCCTCTTCCGAATGTTCTGTTATGAGCTGCATGCCCACACAGATGCCAAGCACAGGTTTTGTTAGTTTTTTAATGGCTTCAACCAAGCCCGTTCCCTTTAATTTTTCCATGGCGGCACCCGCGTGGCCAACACCAGGAATGATGATGTGGCTATATTTTTCAAGGTCGTTTTCGGTGTTTACCATACCATAAGTCACATTTAAGCGATCTAAAGCTGCGGCAAGGGAGAAGATGTTGCCTGCTCCGTAATTTACTATTCCAATCATAATTAATAACGCTGATTCTTTTATTTAATAAGGGTTTGAAAATGAACGCCAGCTTTTCAAAGGTGCTGTAGTCCCGCTTTCGCTTATAGTCCTCACTGCGTTACGGGCTATTCCGCTCTATCGGGTTTATTTAACAGCGGATGGCATTAAAACCCTCCGCCTTAAACCTTTCAGCCTTCCACCTTTCTTACAATAGCCCCTTAGTACTCGGCAATACCATTTTCTCTGCATCACGTTTGATTGCCATTTTAATTGCTTTTGCAAATGCTTTAAAAATAGCTTCAATTTTATGATGTTCGTTATCTCCTTCTGCTTTTACGTTTAAATTGCATTTTGCAGCATCACTGAATGATTTAAAGAAGTGGTAAAACATTTCTGTAGGCATGTCTCCAACTTTTTCGCGTTTAAATTCAGCATCCCAAACAATCCAGTTTCTTCCTCCAAAATCAATGGCTACCTGTGCCAGGCAATCGTCCATTGGCAAGCAAAAACCATACCTTTCAATGCCTAGTTTATTGCCTAATCCTTTAGCAAAAGCTTCTCCAAGCGCAATGCCAGTATCTTCTATGGTGTGGTGCTCATCAATATGTAAGTCGCCTTTGGCAATTACCTCTAAATCTACACTCCCATGTCTGGCAATCTGATCAAGCATATGATCAAAGAAGTTTAAGCCTGTTTCGATTTTGGCTTTCCCTGTTCCGTCTAGGTCAAGGTTAATGGTAATGTCGGTTTCGTTGGTTTTGCGTTCGTGGTGAATTTTTCTGCTTCCTGCTTTAAGCAAGTTGTAGATATCTTCCCATTTCTTGGTTTCCAGAATAATAACATCCAACAAAGTTTCGTGTTTATCCAGTGCTTCAGTCGAACCTAATGCATCATTCTGACGAAGGAAAATCGCCTTAGCACCCAGATTTTTGGCTAAAACCACATCATTTAATCGGTCTCCGATCACGAAAGAATTTTTCAGATCGTAATCTTCGCTAAAATATTTGGTTAATAAAGCAGTACCTGGTTTGCGGGTAGGCGCGTTGTCTTTCGCAAAAGTTCTATCAATTACAATCTCGCTAAAATGAACGCCTTCGCCTTCAAAAGTCTCCAACATAAAATTGTGGATCGGCCAGAAATTTTCTTCAGGATTTGAAAGCGTTCCCAATCCATCCTGATTGGTAACCATCACCAGTTCGTAATCTAGTTCGGTAGCAATTTTCGATAAATAATATAATGAGCGCGGATAGAATTTAAGCTTCGCAAAACTATCTACCTGTTCATCATCAGGCTCAATATTTAATGTTCCATCACGGTCTATAAACAATACTTTTTTCATCTTAAAAATTTTCTAGAACAGTTAATAGTTTGTCGTTTTCTTCTTTTGTGCCTACCGTAATCCTTAAACATCCTTCGCACAAAGTTACTTTAGAACGGTCGCGTACAATGATACCCTGATCAACCAAAGTATCGTAAATTTTCAAAGCATCGGTAACTTCCGTAAGGATAAAATTAGCATCAGAAGGATATACTTTTTTCACAATATTTAATGCAGTTAAAGCCTTGCTTAAACGGTCTCTTTCTGTAACAGATTCTTTAATCCAATCGTTAACCTGAGCGATGTTTTTTAAGGCTTCAAAAGCTAAATCCTGCGTAGCCTGATTGATGTTGTAAGGTGGCTTAATTTTGTTCAAAATATCGATCACTTTTGTTGAAGAAAAAGCCATACCTAAACGTAAAGCGGCAAGCCCCCAGGCTTTCGAAAAAGTTTGCAAAACGACCAGGTTTCCGTACTCAGTTAACTCTTGAATAAATGTCTTCTGACGGGCGTAATTAATGTACGCTTCATCAACTACAACGATGCCATTAAAGTTGGCTAAAATGGTTTCAATATCTTCGCGGTTTATCGAATTTCCAGTCGGATTATTTGGCGAACAAATGAAGATTAATTTTGTGTTTTTATCGATCGTTTCTGCGATCTTTTCCATATCCAATTGGAAGTTCGGAAGTAGGCTAACTTTGCGTATTTCTACATCGTTTATGTTGGCCGAAACTTCGTACATTCCATAGGTTGGTGGTAGCACAATTACGTTATCCTTTCCAGGATTACAGAACGCGCGAAACAATAAATCTATCGCCTCGTCGCTACCGTTCCCTAAAAAAGTATTTTCAATCGGCACACCTTTTATTTTGCTGATTGCATCTTTCAGATCAAGCTGCAATGGATCAGGATAACGGTTGTAATTTGCCGGAAGTGGCGAACCATAACTGTTTTCATTTGCATCTAAAAAAACTGATGCCTGACCTTTAAATTCATCCCTAGCGGTAGAGTAGGGGCGAAGGTTTTTTATATTTTCTCTCACTAAATCGTTAATGTCCATTTTAATGGTTTGTTGGTTTCCTTCGGTTTGATTACACTGATTAAGTGATTACACCGATTGTTTTTTCCTTTAGTTTTATTTTATGCTCTGTTATCTTCGGACTTTGGACTTCCGACTTCGGACTCAAAATTCAATCTAATACTTACTGCATTCTTATGCGCATCTAATCCCTCGGCTTCTGCAAGAATTTCAACCGTATTGCCAATGTTGTTCAATCCTTCGTGGGATAAATGCTGAAAAGTGATCTTTTTCAAAAAAGCATCAGTTGATACGCCCGAATAAGCTTTTGCGAAGCCACTGGTTGGTAAAGTATGGTTGGTTCCAGAGGCATAATCGCCAACACTTTCTGGTGTAAAGTTCCCTAAGAACACTGATCCAGCATTGATAATCGATGGAATAAGGCTTTGGAAATGTTCAGTAGCCAATATTAAGTGCTCTGGTGCATATTCATTTGAAAATAGCATTGCCTCATCGAGGTTATTAGCAAAAACTGCATAAGAATTGGCTATTGCTTTAGCTGCTATCTCCTTTCGTGGGAGGATAGCGAGCTGATTTTCAATTTCTTTTAACGTATCAGCAATAATCTGATTTGAAGTAGCTACTAAAATAGCCTGACTATCAGTTCCATGTTCTGCCTGCGCAAGTAAGTCTGCAGCAATAAATGACGGATTGGCAGTCTCATCTGCAATAACCAATACCTCTGATGGTCCTGCAGGCATATCAATGGCGACTTTGTTTTGAACCATTGTTTTTGCCGTAGTTACATAACGGTTGCCTGGGCCAAAGATCTTATATACCTGCGGTACACTTTCTGTTCCGAAAGCCATTGCTGCAACAGCTTGTGCGCCCCCAATCAAGAATACTTTTTCGATACCCAATAGCACCGCACAGTAGGCCAGATAACAATTGGTTTTGCCATCACTTTGTGGGGGAGAACACACCACAATTTCTTTACAGCCTGCGATGATTGCAGGAGTAGCAAGCATTAAAAAAGTACTTGGTAAAACGGCTGTTCCTCCTGGGATATAAAGTCCCACTTTTTCAATTGCCCTCGATTCGCGCCAGCACACAACGCCTGGCATCGTTTCGATTTTATCTTCAGTTTTTAACTGCGACTGGTGAAAAGTTTTGATGTTTTGGTAAGCCGTATCAATCGCTTTTTTTGCTTCGGAGGGAATGGTAGACGCAATCGCTTTTAATTCTTCAGTATCCAAAAACAGCTTCTCTAAATCAACTTTGTCAAATGCTTTTGCAAAGTTAAAAAGTGCCTGGTCGCCATCTTTTTTTACGGCGCCGATGATGTCGGTTACCCGTTCTTCAACCAGTTTATCGTCTTCAATTTGTCTTGAACAAAGTTCTTCAATTTTTGATTTAGATAAATCTGAATAATTGTAGATTTTCAATGTTTTATGATTTTAAATTAACTAATAGTTAATATGTATTTAAACGATTTTATCTGATTATTTTTTCGATTGGCATTACCAAAATGCCTTCAGCACCTGCTGCTTTTAAACTGTTTATTTTATCCCAGAAATCTTCCTCGGCAATTACAGAGTGAACGGCTACCCAGTTCGGTTCGAAGAGCGGAACTACCGTTGGGCTTTTAACACCCGGAAGTAAATCGACTACTTTTTGAAGGTTATCTTTTGATACATTTAATACCACGTATTTGTTAGACTTTGCACTGAGTACAGAGCGGATACGTTGAAGCAATTCTGCAACTTCTGGATTATCAGCTATTGATTTATTTCCGATTAAAACAGCTTCCGATTGCATTACATCAGCGAATGGTTTTAGTCCATTGCTCTTTAATGTTCCACCCGTTGATACGATATCAAAAATAGCATCACTCAAGCCTAAGCCCGGACCAATTTCTACCGATCCAGAAATGGTTCTGATATCAGATTTTATACCTTTTTCCTGTAAAAATTTTTCAAGGATTACCGGATAAGAAGTAGCAATTGCTTTGCCATTTAACTCTTCCAGTTTTTGGATATTACTGGTGGCCTGAACAGCAATTTTTAAGGTGCATTTCCCGAAGCCTAATTTTTGTAGATAATCTACCTCAGCTTTGGTTTCTACAATTACATTTTCTCCAACTATACCCAAATCGGCAATGCCATCCTGTACATATTCAGGAATATCATCATCCCGGAGGAAAAGAATTTCTAAAGGGAAATTGGTAACGGTTGAGATGAGTGAGCTTTTGTAGTTTTCGAAAGATAAACCACAGTTTTTAAGTATTTCTACAGATTTTTCGTTTAGCCTACCCGATTTCTGGATAGCGATTTTAAGTGTTTTCAAAGTATTGAATATAGAGTGAACAAGAAATTATTTTACGGAAAAAGTTTTGAAGTACAAAACAAACATATCATATCGCCTATCGGCGATGGTGTAAATGTAAGTGATGGTTCAAAGTTAAATTCATAAATTATTTCTGCCAGTATCAATACGTTAGCTGATAAGCGCTGGCAAATATAGCGTTTGAAATGGTAAAACAAAAAATAATGGCACTTAATTTGTCATTATGCTGTTTTTATTGCCAATAACCCTTATTTTGTATTAAAATTTTACTCTTTTGAAAAAGTTTCGCTTTCTAATTCTGCCCTTTATTTTGTTCATTTCTGCCTGTGGATGGTTTAAGAGCCCTCCAGAGATAGGTAAGGTGTTATCTGAACATTTTAAGAATAAAATTTATAAAGATTTCGATACTGTAGCTTATGATAGCATTTTTGTGAAGACTTTGGATAGTCTTTCAGACAAATTTGTAAATCCGAAAACAATTAAGGGCTATTATGCCAATAATCATCGTCAGCCTGTACTCGTTACCAGATTTTACATTAATGGGAGCTTAGATTCGCTGGTAAGCTATTTAAACGAAAGTAAGGCTCATGGCTTCAATCCGAAGATTTTTAAAGGAGACGAGATTAAAAGCTTATTAGATGTGTTAACAGCAAACAAGTTTAAAAAGGTAGAAGAAAGTTATCCGGTTATAGCGAAACTAGAATTACTATCGGCCAATGCCTATTTAAATTATACGAACTATTTAAAATTTGGGGTGGTAAATCCCCGAAATATATTTTCGCGTTACTATATTAAAGTTAAACGTCCGGACAGCGCTGGGATGACCAATCTTTTGAATGGTGTGAGCCTGTTAGACACACTCATATATGTTCAGCCCAAATCAGCTCAATATAAAGCTTTGCAAGCTGCATATTTGAATACAGATGCTTACGATGAGAAACGGATTTTATTATTAAATATGGAGCGCTTCCGTTGGAAAATGCCAGAGACTGGTGATAATTACGTACAGGTAAATATTCCTGATTTTAGGTTAACCTGGCTGGATAAACAAGATACGGTAATTACAATGAAAGTTTGTGTTGGCGGGAGGCGTGAGAATGGTTACGAAGAGAAGTTAAAAGCCTTTGCAAAATCGGGTAATTTGGATGATAAACCGAAGAACCATGAGACACCTTTATTGTTCAGTAAAATCAATTCCATTCAGGCCAATCCGATCTGGAATATTCCGGTCAGTATTGCGCAAAGTGAGATCTATTGGATGGCCAGAAAAGACCCATATTATTTATCGAACAGCAACATCAAAGTTTACTATAAAGACAAACTGATTGGTGAGCCTGATACCATCAATTGGAATAGGTATTCGCGTGATAAATTACCCTTTAAATTTAAACAAGGATCTGGAGGTGGAAACGCTTTAGGAAAGTTTAAATTCATCTTTGATAATAGCTCGAGTATTTACCTGCACGATACCAACAACAAGAACGGGTTTAACCTCACCAATCGAGCGATTAGTCATGGCTGTGTACGCATCGAAAAGCCATTAGAATTTGCCGAACTCTTGGTTAAAGATTCTTACACTTATGATAAGCTTAGGGCAGAAGTAGATTTGCCACCGATAGATAGTACACATGTAAAATGGTATAAAAAACGCATGGCACAAAAGGCCGATACAACCAAAGCATTTCAATTAAAACCAGCTTGGTTTGCCCCAAAGAAAAATGTTCCATTAATTATTACCTACATTACTGCCTGGTCGCAAAATGATAAGATTGAATACAGACCTGATGTTTATGGTATGGACGAAAAACTTTGGGCTGCGATGAAGAAGTTCAGGTAGAATTTAATCAGCACTTTAGATCTTCTTGGTTAAAACGATTAACTTTGTGTTGTTTTAACACAAATTAAAGGATGATCGATCAAAATATTAAAATTGCTGTTGATGCCATTGTTTTTGGATACGAAAAAGGAACGCTTTATGTGTTGGCTGTTCAGCAGCGATTTGGTAAACTGGCCGATAGATGGGTTTTACCAGGTGGATTTATTTTAAACGATGAGCCTTTGCTTATGGCAGTTGAGCGCGAACTTAAAGAAGAAGCTGGTATAAGTGTAAATTATCTTGAGCAGCTGGGTACTTTTGGTGATGATGTCAATCGCGACGAACGCTTCAGGGTAATTTCTGTAGCTTATTTTGCCCTGGTTAATCCTAAAAATTTTGTATTAAAAGCCGATACCGATGCCAAAGATGCGAAATGGTTTCCTGTAACCGGAATTCCACAATTGGGGTATGATCACAATGAAATGGTTAATCTCGCACATCAGCGTTTAAAAAGCAAACTCACTTACCAACCGATCGGTTTTGATCTGTTGGATCAGGAATTCCTCTTTTCCGATCTGGAAAATCTGTACTGCTCCATTTTAGAAAGAGATATAGACCGACGAAATTTCAGAAAAAAAATTCTAAGTTTTGGAATTGTTACAGAAACCGATAAAGTGGTTAAAATTGGTGCTAGTGGTAGGCCAGGCAAACTTTTTACCTTCGATAAGACAAAATATAACCAGCTTTTGAAGGAAAATTTCCAATTCGATATTAGGTTTGCGTAAAATAAACACAAATTATTCTTTGCATTTTAAAAATGATTTTTATATTTGTGTAAATAATACGCAAATATATGTTAAATCTTAATCCAAGTTTTACTCCGCTAGGCGAAAATAACTTAATCGAATACAAATCTTTCTTATTTGCGGGTGGCGAACCACACATTAAAATTTCGAACAATTTTGATGTTGCTGCTCCGGTTACCATTACCCAAAGAGTAAATTCCTTCAATGATTTAGGCATGATCTGTATTACGGTTGATGCCTTGAGAAGAATGGGTGTAAAAGAAATCGAACTTTTTATACCATACTTTCCAGCTGCAAGGCAAGATCGGGTAATGATTCCTGGTGAGCCTTTATCAGTGAAAGTTTATGCCGATATTATTAATGCCATGGCTTTGGCAAGTGTTACCGTTTTTGATCCGCATAGCGAAGTAACACCAGCCTTGCTCAACAACTGTGTGACAGTTTCCAATCGCGAATTTATAAAACAGGTAATTGCGAACATTGGAACTGAAGTAAAACTCATTTCTCCTGATGGTGGTGCTTTAAAGAAAATTTATAAAGTATCTGAATTTTTAGGTGGTGCAGAAGTGGTAGAGTGTTCAAAAAGCCGGGATGTAAAAACAGGAAAACTTTCAGGATTTAGAGTATATGCAGAAGATTTAACTGGTGCCGATTGTTTAATTGTAGATGATATCTGTGATGGTGGTGGTACATTTATTGGCTTGGCAGAAGCGCTAAAGGCTAAAAATGCCGGAAAACTTTATTTAGCGATTAGTCATGGCATATTTAGCAAAGGTTTTGACGAGTTGGGCAAATATTTCGAACAGATCTTTACTACCGATTCAATCAAAGAAGTTGATCATGAAGGGGTAACGCAGATAAAATTAGTAGATATTTTATAAAATTATAATGAAAACAGTACTTCCACCAAAAGCTATTTCTTCTTCTGACGTTTCGGTATTTCTGGCCGGAACCATTGATATGGGCAATTCGATAGATTGGCAACAAAAATTTATTGATCAGGCCAATAAAGAAGAAACTTTGAATGATGTAGTCGTTTTCAATCCAAGAAGAAAATCCTGGGATCACACATGGACACAGCGCGTCGAAAATAAACAGTTTAGCGAGCAGGTGAATTGGGAATTAGATGCAATGGAAAATGCAGATGTTATTTTGTTGTTCCTTGAAGCGGATTCTAAATCGCCAATTTCGATAATGGAGTTTGGTTTGTTCGCTGACTCTGGCAAATTAATGGTTTGTTGTGAAGATGGGTTTTGGAGGAAAGGGAATATTGACATCGTATGCCGAAGAAAAGGAATTGATCAGTATAAAACATTTGATGAGCTTAGTGAGGCAGTAATTACTAAGCTTAAAAGTTGGCAAATATTAAATAAACTCGAAAAAAGATGAAAACCACAGTTATCCGTAGTTCAATATTCGGCCTGGTAGTTGGCGATGCTTTGGGTGTGCCTGTTGAATTTAAGAAAAGGGATTTTTTAAAAAGATTTCCGGTAAAGGATATGCAGGCGTATGGTGTTCATGATCAGCCGCTAGGTACTTGGAGTGATGATAGCTCGCTTACATTTTGCTTAGCCGAAAGCCTGTGTTGCGGTTATAATTTAGATAATATTGCTCAGAAATTTCTTCAATGGTTTAATGCCGAGATTTGGACCCCTCACGGAAAAGTTTTCGACATCGGTATAGCAACAGCTGAAGCCATTAAAATGATAAAGCATGGTGCTGATCCGGTTTTATGTGGTGGAGCATCAGAAATGGATAATGGAAATGGATCTTTGATGAGAATTCTACCTCTGTTATTTTATCTTCAAGATAAAAACGACTTGCAGCATATTTTTCAGCTGGTAAAAGAAGTTTCATCCATTACCCATGCGCACTTTCGGTCGGTTTTTGCTTGCTTTATCTATATCGTTTATGGCTTGGAGCTTTTAAAGGAAAAGGATAAAAGTGAAGCGTATCTTAAAATGCAGATTAAACTCAAAAAATTTATCGCTGATAATGATTTTGAACAAAAGGAAATTGAATTATTTAAAAGGGTTTTGATAAATGATATCTCTACGGTTCCGGAGAGCGAGATTTATTCTTCTGGTTATGTGTTGCACAGTCTCGAAGCTAGCTTATGGTGTATCCTCAGTACCGAAACTTATGAGGATGCCGTTCTAAAAGCAGTTAATCTTGGTGATGATACTGATACAACTGGGGCAATTACAGGCGGTTTGGCAGGTTTAATTTATGGTTTTGAATCTATTCCTGAAAAATGGCTTAATACAATTGTTAAAAAAAATGAAATTGAAGAACTCTGTGAAAAAATGAATGCGGTGTTTATGAAAAAGCAGAAATATAATGTTGCAGATATAAAAGAAAGTAATGGATTTCTATTTTTTTGGGGACATCAGGGGCCGAAAAATGGAACGCTTTCTAAAGCTTGTTTAAGCCAATGGTGGCCATCTCCATTTGTTGAAAATGACATCATCTATCAAACAGCTGAACATTATATGATGGCAAAAAAGGCTTTATTGTTTAATGATCAACAGGTTTTCGAAAAAATATTAGCGAAAAAATCTCCTAAAGATGTAAAAGATCTTGGGCGACAGATTAGAAACTTCGATGCAACAAAATGGGATGCTCATAAATATGAAATTGTAAAACAGGGAAACTTGCTTAAGTTTTCTCAAAATGAGGATTTGAAATCTTTCCTTCTACAAACTAAAAGTAAAATCTTGGTTGAAGCCAGTCCGGTTGATGCAATTTGGGGGATCGGTTTGGCCGAAGATAACTCAAATGCGCTCATTCCCGGAAATTGGAAAGGTTTAAACCTATTAGGTTTTGCATTGATGGAAGTAAGGGATGAGATACCGAATCTTTAATGTTAAGACCAATCATTAAGTAACGAATTAGATGAAATGATTTTAGAACTAATCAAAGCCGATATAACGGAAATTAAAGCCGATGCAATTGTTAATGCAGCAAACAGTTCTTTGCTTGGCGGCGGAGGGGTAGATGGTGCCATTCATAGAAAAGGTGGTAAAGCCATTTTAGAAGCTTGCGTGGCCATCAGGAATAAACAAGGGAATTGCAAAACTGGAAATGCAGTAATTACCACGGCAGGTAATTTACCGGCAAAATATGTGATCCATACGGTTGGACCTGTATGGAATGGTGATAGTGAGGAAAAAAATACTTTGCTTGCAGAGTGCTACCGTAGCAGTTTAACCTTAGCAGTTGAAAATGATGTTAAGATTATTGCATTCCCCAACATCAGCACAGGGATTTATCATTTCCCTAAAGATAAAGCAGCAGATATTGCCATTGCCACGGTAAATAATTTTGCTGAAAAAGAAAAGATAGAGAAGGTAATCTTCGTTTGTTTCGACGATGAAAATTATCAGCTCTACAAAGAGAAATTAGGGTAATAACATTGAAGTCATGGACAATAAAATAACAAAAGGCATAAGTAAACTACTCAGCTATATTTTAAGACATTCGCCAGAAACCATAGGCTTAGAACTTGACGAAAACGGTTGGGCAGATGTAAATGAGTTAATTGCAAAGTTTGACCTTTACGACCGAAGGATAGATTTTGAACAACTTGACTACATTGTTGAAAATAACGACAAAAAGAGGTTTGCTTTCAATGATGATAAAACTAAAATAAGGGCAAGCCAAGGACATTCTATTGCTGTTGAATTAAATTTAAATCAAGCCGAACCATTAGCCTACCTGTATCATGGTACGGTTGAAAAGTTCCTGTCGGATATTAAATCGCAGGGACTGCAAAAAATGAGCAGACAGCACGTGCATTTAAGTGCCGATAGAGAAACGGCCAATAAAGTAGGTGGCAGAAGGGGAAAGCCGGTTATCCTTACTATTAATAGTGGAGAGATGCACAGGGCAGGCTATAAATTTTATTTATCAGCTAACAATGTGTGGCTAACAGATGTTGTGCCCGTTGAATATATGACATTCTAACATGGGCAGAACATTAGCAATAGGTGATATACACGGGGGATTAAAAGGTTTAGTTCAGTTATTCGAGCGCGCAGAGGTAACAAAAGATGACAAACTGATTTTCCTTGGTGATTATGTGGATGGATGGAGTGAATCGGCACAGGTAATCAATTACCTGATGCAATTGGAAGAAAACCATCAATGCATTTTTATCAAAGGAAATCACGATGCCTGGTGTATCGATTGGTTGGAAAAAGGTATTGTAGATGATGTTTGGTTTGTTCACGGTGGTAAATTAACCATCGAAAGTTATAAAAACATACCTGATCCAGTGAAGCAAAAACATCTAAATTTCTTTGAACGCATGAAAGATTACTACGTTGATGAGCAGAACAACCTCTTTATTCACGCTGGTTTTTCTTCCATGCACGGCCCGGAAAAAGAACGTTATTCTTCCAATTATTCATGGGATAGAACACTTTGGGAAATGGCACTGACTATGGATAACAGAATTAAAAAAGATTCAGCGATTTATCCGAAACGTTTATTACTCTACAATGAAATTTATATTGGTCATACTCCAACGCTTTACTACAATATTGACATACCCATGCAAGGTTGTAATGTTTGGAATATCGATACTGGTGCTGCATTTACCGGAAAATTAACCTGTTTGGATATCGAATCCAAGGATTTTTGGCAAAGTGACACTTTACAAAGCCTGTATCCGAATGAAAAAGGAAGAAATAACATTTAACTATAAATATAAAAACGATGAACCCATTATTATTAACCGACGGATACAAAGTAGATCACCGCAGGCAATACCCAGAAAATACTACATTGGTTTATTCTAACTGGACGCCAAGAAAAAGCAGGCTAGAAAACGTAAATCATGTGGTGCTTTTTGGCTTGCAGTATTTTATCAAAAAATACATCATTGAGGATTTTAACCAAAATTTCTTTAAACAACCAAAAGAAGAAATTTTAAAGAAATATGCGCGCAGGATCAATAATTACCTGGGAGAAAATTTGGTAGGTACACAACATATAGCTGATTTACACGATCTGGGTTATATTCCAATGGTTTTTAAATCATTACCAGAAGGTGCTGAAGTACCTTTGCGTGTACCCATGTTTACCATGTACAATACAAAGTCTGAATTTTTCTGGTTGACCAATTATTTCGAAACCTTACTATCAGCGGTGGTGTGGCTGCCATGTAATTCTGCTACAATAGCTAAACAATACCGCGCCATTTTGGATCAGTATGCCGCAGAAACCTCTTCAGTTCCAGAATTTGTAGATTGGCAGGGGCACGATTTTTCTATGCGTGGCATGGGGGGAATAGAAGCTGCGGTAACTTCGGCAGCAGGGCATTTATTGAGTTTTACAGGAACAGATACCATTCCAGCCATCGATTTTTTAGAAGAGTATTACAATGCAGATTCAGATAAAGAGTTAATTGGTGGATCAGTAGCTGCAACAGAACACTCTGTAATGTGTATGGGAACCAATACCGGAGAACTTGAAACCTTTAAACGTTTGATTTTAGAAGTTTACCCGAAAGGAATTGTATCTATCGTTTCTGATACCTGGGATTTATGGAAAGTATTGACCGAGTATCTACCTGTTTTAAAAGATGATATTATTGCCCGTCCAGGTAAAGTGGTAATCAGGCCAGATTCGGGAGATCCGGTTGATATTATCTGCGGAAATCCAAATGGCAAAAACGAAAATGAGAAAAAGGGTGTAATCGAGCTGCTTTGGGATGTTTTCGGTGGAAAAACTAACAACAAAGGGTTTAAAGAACTGGTACCGCAGATTGGTGCTATTTATGGAGATAGCATTACTACCGAAAGGGCTACACAGATCTGTGAGCGGCTAAAAGCTAAAGGTTTTGCTTCTACCAATGTTGTTTTTGGCATCGGTTCATTCACCTATCAATATAATACACGCGATACTTTTGGTTTTGCGATGAAAGCCACTTATGGAGAAGTAGATGGCATCGGTCGCGAAATATTTAAAGATCCGATTACCGACGATGGCACCAAGAAATCAGCAAAAGGTTTACTACAGATTTTTAAAAATGCAGAAGGCGAATATGAGCTGAAAGATCAATGCAGCTGGGAAGAAGAAGCAGAGGGCGAATTGAAAGAAGTTTTCAGAGATGGCAAATTGTTAATTGATTATTCTCTCGCCGAAATTAGAGAAAGGCTAAAGAATAGTTAACTTCGCCAAGTTTTTAATCGACTGGCCATGGCCAGTCGATTAATTTTTTGAAAGATACAATGCAGAACAACCCCACATTTAACCATCAGGCTGATATCGTAAATAGTGCCATTAGATTTATAAACGCCTGGTTTAAACAATCGAAGGCCATTACCCACGAACTGAATGATTTTTTTATTCTCCCAGGTAATAAAGTGCTTGATAAGGATGTGATTATTGGTCGGTTAAAAGGTATTTTCGGTCGGTCTGATGAATATGTTGGTGGCAGATACGATATTATCGATGTTAATTTCGAGCTTTTGAATGATGATAAGGGTATGGGCTTTGTTGAAGGGGTTGCAGGTTATAGAGATGTTGTTCAAAAACAATCAAAAATTGTAAGCGGACCTTTTAAACTGTATTTCGCATTGCATAACGGCGGCTGGAAAATTGTAAATATCGAATTTCCGGGTTTTAGTTATTAAAACGACTTTATTACAATAGTAATTCGCCACTTTCCATAATTTTTCTATCTTTGGTTTTTAATGAATTTCCTTTATCCGGGCTTTCTTTTTGCACTAATATCGGTTGCCATCCCGGTTATTATTCATTTATTCAATTTCAGGAAGTTTAAGAAGGTTTATTTCTCTAATGTTCAGCTTTTAAAAGAAGTAGAACAACAAAATTCTTCCAAAGAAAAACTTAAAAACCTGCTTATTCTGTTGTCGCGGATTTTGGCAATCATCTTTTTAGTTCTGGCATTTGCCCAGCCTTATATTCCGGCGCACAATCAAAAAACAACTGCTTTAAACAATGTAATAAGCATTTATATCGATAATTCTTACAGCATGGAAGCCATTAATAAAGATGGCAGCCTGCTTGATGAAGCCAAGCGGCGGGCCAAAGAATTGGTAAAAGGTTTTGGAATGAACGATCGTTTTCAACTGTTGACCAATAATTTTGAAGGAAAACACCAACGATTGTTAAACGAGGAAGCGTTTTTAAAAGCATTAGATGATGTTAAAATCTCGGCAGCAAACCGTAATCTCCAACAGATACTCAACCGGCAGGGGAATGTTTTAACGGGTTCTGCAAATAAGTATAGCTTTCTGATCTCCGATTTTCAAAAAAATATCTCCACTACCAATAAACTCGATACAAAAGCAGATATTCAATATTCATTTTTGAAACTGAATGCCAATACCCTTCCGAATGTTGCAATAGATAGCGTTTGGGCACTTTCGCCAAATCATCAGCCGGGAGCTAATGAGCGTTTGGTTGTACAGTTGAAAAATTACTCCGAAGAGGAAGCGAAAAATATTCCTCTAAAACTTAGCATCAACAACCAACAAAAGGGGTTGGGTGCCGTAACCATCCCCGCAGGTAAAACAGTTAAAGATACACTGAATTTCTCCGGACTGAACGCAGGATGGCAAAAAGGCTTAATCAGCATTAAAGATTTTCCTGTAACCTTTGATGATACGCTTTCCTTCAGTTTTAAGGTAGATGAAAGTTTTCCGGTTCTGAGTATTAACGGAGCCATAGCAGGTAATTATATTAAAGCACTGTTTGCTGCCGATCGTTATTACAAACTTACTGAGAATGCTGAAAGCAATGTAAATTATAGCAATTTTGCTAGTTACGGCCTGATTGTGTTGAACGGTTTAAAAAATCCATCAACGGGATTGGCACAGCAGCTAAAAACCTATATGAATGCAGGCGGTACGGTGGTGCTTTTCCCTGATTTAGATGCCAATATTCAAACTTATAATTCGTTTTTAAGCGGATTGTCCCTTCCTAACATTCAAACGTTAAATACTACCGCTACTAAAGTTGACCAGATTGATCTGCAAAACCCCATTTTCAAGACTGTTTTTGAGGAAATCCCTAAAAATCTTGATCTTCCAACAGTTTCCCGCTATTATTCGTTTGTCGACAAAAACACCTCCAATAAAGAAGATATTATGTTATTGCCTGGCAGAAAACCATTTTTCTCCAAATATGGCGTAGGTAACGGGCAGGTGTATTTATCTGCTTCAGGGCTTAATACAAGTGATGGGAATTTAGCCCGTCATCCGGTTTTTGTGCCGCTGATTTATCGTTTGGCATTGAGTGGAGGAAATGAAACGCCTTTATATTACAACCTTGGTAATGATAATGCCTTGGCGGGTAAAAAGATTACGCTGGGTAAAAACCAAAGCTTAAAAATTACTGCGGATGGCTTTGAGGCAATTCCTGAAATCCGTCAGGCAAATGGGAAAACGCTGATTTACATAGCCGATCAGATAAAAAATGCAGGCTTTTACAACCTGAAACTTGCAGATTCGCTACTTGCTGTTTATAGTTTCAACAATGGCAGAACAGAATCTGATATGCATTATTTAGATAAAACAGGACTCAATCAGTTGGCTGACAAAGGCAACCTTAAAATATTCGATACCGATAAAGATGCCGTTAAATTAATTGCTGGCGCCAATAAAATCGGGCAGACTTTATGGAAACTTTGTCTAATTTTGTCGCTGATTTTTATTGCAGCAGAAATTTTGCTCATCCGATTTTTTAACAACACAAAAAAAACAATATGAATCTCCTGGTTAAAAATGTAGCCGTTGCCGATCCGCAAAGTAAATTCAACAATCAACAATGCGATGTTCGGGTAGAAAATGGCAAAATTAAAAACATAGGTAAATTAACTGCCAATAAAAACGAAACTGTTTTTGATGCTCAGGGTGCTTTCTTAACGCCAGGTTTTTTCGATCTAAACTGCGTAGCTGGCGATCCGGGTTTCGAAACCAAGGAAGATATTCAAACATTAACTGCAACCGCAAAAGCTGGAGGTTTTACAGGCTTGGCTTTATTGCCGCAAACCAGTCCGGTTGTGCAGTCGAAATCTCAGGTAGAATACATTATCAATAGGGCCAAAAACAACTTAGTTGATGTTTTACCTGTTGGTGCCATAAGTCAAAACCGTGAGGCAAAAGAGCTTGCCGAACTGTTTGATATGCAACAGGCAGGTGCAGTAGCTTTTTCAGATGGCGATAAGGCCTTACAAGACGATGGTTTTATGAGCCGTGCATTACAATATGCAAAAGGGTTCGATGCACTATTAATGGTTTATCCCGAAAATAAATCCATAGCTGGCAAATCGCAGATTAACGAGAGCAAAAACTCTGTGCTATTGGGCATGAAAGGTTTACCTGCATTGGCTGAAGAAATGCATATTGCCCGTGATATTTTCCTGGCATCTTATAATGAAACCAAAATCCACATTAGCAATATTTCAACTGCCGGGGCTGTGGCTTTGATTCGTAAAGCAAAGAAAGACGGCGTTCGGGTTTCGTGCGATGTAACAGCACATCACCTGGTGTTTACAGAAGAACTTTTAAGTGATTTCGATAGTAATTACAAAGTTAAGCCACCACTGCGCGGAAAAGCAGATGTAAAGGCACTAATTGCTGGTTTAAAAGATGGAACCATTGATGCCATTACTTCTCAACACCGTCCTGAAGAAATCGAATTTAAAAATGTAGAGTTCGAAATTGCGCACTACGGCATCATCGCTTTACAAACCGTGTTGCCACTATTATTAAAGGCTGGGCTGGACATTGCTTTAATTGTAGAGAAATTGGCCATTAATCCACGTAAATTATTAAATTTAGCTATTCCGGTAATCGAAGAAGATGCTGATGCCAACTTTACTGTTTTCAATACGACAGAAAAGTGGTTGTATAATGCCACAAGCAACCACTCAAAATCGGCGAACAGTCCATTATTGGGTACCGAACTTAACGGGAAAGTAACTTTGGTTTATAATAATAATCAGTACTGGGAGAATTAAGGTTGAAGGCATAAAGTTCTTAACCATGTCTCAAAAGATATTAGTTCAAAAAAAATATTGATAAATTAACAGGTTATAAGAACTTAAAGACTAAAGCAGGAAATTACAATTTGTTGTTCAGGTCATACAATCTTATCATCCTAAAATCCTAAAAATCTTAATCATGGATAATAGAGTAAAAAAAGCACTAAGTGCAGCCATTAACAAGTATGCTGAGGTTTCAGCTACAAATGTAGACGGTTTTGAAACAGAGTTATTAGCTGCTTTTGAGCTTGATGTCAACTTTTTAGATAAAGCAACAGCTTTTGATGCAGTTTTCGATTCTCACCCGAAATTTGAAGAATTACGTGAAGTATTTTTCGATTTATTAATGGTGAATTTCTTTAGCAGTGACGTACAGAAACTGGAAGACGACTATTTAGAAAGTGATGAATGGGCGAATATCGAAGAAGAAACCATAGATAGAGGAACAGAATTGTTAAACCTTTTGCTTTACATTAAAGAGTGTAAGGATGAAGATTTGGACCCTGAATTGGGCGATTTCCTGAAAGAATTTTTATTGGTAGAAGACGATGAGTTTCAGGATGAATTTGAGATCTACGAAGAACTGATCAGTAATCAACAATTAGCAGAAACCAGTGTAGAAGAGATTTGTAAAACAGCTGCAAATTTAAATATCAGTGAAGAAATGCAAGAATTGTTTGTTCCATTTATGACTTTTTTCCTCGATGTTGAGGGAAGTGCAGAAACAACGAAAGAAATAATTCAGTTTAGCAGTAACAAATCGTTCGATTCTGCTACTTATATATTAATTACAACAATTAATAATTAAATTAACTTATCATGGAACAACAATTACTCCAAGAAGAAAAGAAACCAAATGCGCTGGCATTTAAAGTTGCAATAAGCTTTGCCGTTTATTCGATTGTTTTAATTTTTATTCTGAAATTTTTAGGCATTGACTCGGTAGATCCTGATTTACCTATAGCAGAAAAAATCATTGCGATGGTTTTATCTTATGGAGTTTTTATCCTAGCAATATTTTATACTCAGGTGACTTATAGAAAGATGCTTGGTGGTTATATTACCTATGGTAAAGCTTTTTCTACAGGATTTAAAGTAGCTGCCTATGCAGGATTATTTGTAGGATTGCTATTTATTTTATATTATAAAGTTCTAGATCCTTCAGCTTTGGATAGAGTAGCTGATTCAGCCATTGAAAAAGCGAACGGTAATGAGCAACAAATTAAAGGAATAGAAATGATGCGTGGTTACATGTGGGCCTTTACCGCATTTGGAGCTGCGATTGTTTATACCATACTAGGTTTGATAATCAGTCTGATTACAGCTGCAATAGTTAAAAAAGAGCCTAGTTTATAAGCTGCTTAAGACAAGAATTAAATATCAAAAATTTTGAACGTGCAGGTTTTGTCATTTAATTTGATGAAATTTGCACGTTTTACTTTAAACAAACCTCGCAGGTTTTAAACCTGCGAGGTTTATGCTTAAAAAATGGATATATCAGTTGTAGTACCCTTATTTAATGAAGATGAATCTTTGCCAGAATTAACGGCATGGATTGATAAAGTGATGATCGATAATAATTTCAGCTATGAAATTATTTTGGTTGATGATGGTAGTACCGATAGATCGTGGGAGGTGATTGAAGAATTAAGATTTCAAAACCCTGCCATTAAAGGCATTAAGTTTAGAAGGAACTACGGTAAATCTGCAGCCTTAAATGTTGGTTTTGAAGCTACTCAGGGCGATGTGGTCATTACCATGGATGCCGATCTGCAGGATAGCCCGGATGAAATTCCTGAATTGTACCGCCGCATAAAAGAAGAAAAGCTTGATATCATTTCAGGCTGGAAGAAGAAACGTTACGATCCGATTACGAAAACTATCCCTACAAAATTATTCAACGCCGCTACCCGTAAAATGAGCGGAATAGAACTGAACGATTTTAACTGTGGCTTAAAAGCTTACCGTAGCGATGTGATCAAAACCATCGAAGTTTACGGCGAAATGCACCGCTACATCCCGGTAATTGCCAAATGGGCCGGATTTAGCAAAATAGCCGAGCAGGTGGTAGAACATCGTGCCCGTAAATACGGCACAACTAAATTTGGTTTCAGCAGGTTTATAAACGGCTTTTTAGATTTACTTTCTATTTTCTTTGTAGGTAAATTCGGCAAACGCCCAATGCACTTTTTTGGTTCGTTAGGCGTTTTAAGTTTCTTTATCGGCATAATCATGGCATTTTACATATTATTCGAAAAGAAATATTTGATATGGCAGGGCTTAGCCTATCGCGATGTAACCGATCAACCATTGTTTTATTTATCACTGGTTGCCATTGTTGTTGGTTCGCAGATGTTCCTGGCAGGTTTTATCGCCGAACTCTTATCACGTAACGCACCAGAAAGAAACCAATATTTGATAGAAATAGGAATTAAGGTAGAAGGTATGACGGTGGAAGGTTTTATCCGCCCAATCCCTCAACCTCTAAACCCTCAACCCTCAACCTCAAAAAATGTTTTTCTCCATCATTATTCCACTTTATAATCGTCCACAGGAAATTGACGAACTTTTAAACACCCTAACTAAACAGACTTATTTGCAGTTTGAAGTTTTGGTTATTGAAGATGGTTCAAAAAATGATGCAAAAGCAATTGTTGCTTCTTATGCGGATAAACTGGATATTAAATATTACTTTAAGGAAAATGCCGGACAAGGTTTTGCCCGTAATTTTGGTTTCGAAAGGGCTACAGGCGATTACTTTGTTATTTTCGATTCAGATTGTTTAATTCCTGCAAATTACCTCGAAACGGTTAAGAACTATTTGTATGAGCATCATTTAGATGCCTATGGTGGCCCGGATGCCGCGCATGATAGCTTCACACCTGTGCAAAAAGCAATTAGTTATGCTATGACTTCGCCTTTCACCACTGGTGGAATCCGCGGAAACAAACAGCACGTAGGCCAATTTCACCCACGCAGTTTTAACATGGGTGTTTCCCGTCAAGCCTGGGAGAAGGTAGGTGGTTTTATCCTGACCCGATTGGGCGAAGATATCGAATATAGTATCCGCATCCACGAAAACGGTTTTAAAATCGGGTTGATTCCAGATGCAAAGGTTTACCATAAACGCCGGACGAGCTTTAGCCAGTTTTACAAACAATTACACTTTTTCGGGAGAGCAAGGATTAATATTTACAAACATTTTCCAAAAGAATTAAAACTTGTACATTTTTTTCCAGCGTTGTTTACATTGGGTTTTGGTTTCACCATTTTGTGTAACTTTATATATCCTCCATTGGCATATGTTTGTAACTTCTTCTTATTGATTTACTTTATGTTGATATTTTTTCATTCATGGTCAGTAAATAAATCGTTAAAAGTTGCATTTTTGAGCATTATATCTTCATTTATCCAATTAACCGCTTATGGTTTAGGATTTATACAGGATTTATTTAAACGAGTGGTATTCAAACAACAATGATAAATTATCTAAAAGAAAGTACGTTCGCCGTTAATGATGTAATTCAAAAGGCGTGGAGCATTACCAAGAAACACTATTTCTCGATTGCTACGCTATGTTTTTTGATGTTTATTACTGCGAGTGCATCTAGTTTAATGGCTTTTTTTATTAAGGATGTAAGCAAGGCCTTGAGTGTAATTATGGTAATTATTTTTGTATTGCTTTATTTTACCATCAACCTTTCACTCTTTAAATACATTTTCCATTTAATGGACGATGAAGAAAACGATGTGAAAATAGTAGATACCCTTCCAACCAGGCAACAGATTATTAGGTTCCTGGTAGCTACTCTTTATTTTGTGGGTTGTATCCTTGGCGTTTATCTGGTGGTAATTTTGGTAGCTTTTCCTTTTATTTATACTGGGATTAATGTGGCAATTGTTAAAAATGTGGCTATTTCAGTTGGCATTATCGCTATTTTTATCACTTGGCTAAGGATTTCGTTTTTCCCGTTTTTTATCATTGATAAAGGTGCAACGCCTTTCGATTCGATTAAATTGAGTTTGGCTACCACTAAAGGAAATTTCACGAAGATTTTATTGTTGTTGGTTATTTTAGGTGGCGGATATTTAATTTATCTGCTGTTAAACTACCTGCAATGGCCATTGGTGGCTTTTATTGTAAATATTTTAAGTTCATTTATCATCGTTCCGCTTTCGAGTGTAGCCTTAACAGTTGCTTACCGTAAAATTTCGAGTGAATATAAAGGCGATGAGCATCCAGATATTTTGCATAATATCGTTTAACCCCCAGCCCCCTGAAGAGGAGTTAAAAATCAGATAAAATTTATGGAAAAAGAAAAGAACGGTAGAAAGGAAAAGTCCCCTTCAGGGGGTTGGGGGCTTAAAGCAGCATTAAGTAAACCCTTTGCGGCATTTGCAGTTTGGCAGATTAACAAATGGAAAAATAATGCCGTAAATGCTCAGCATAACATACTGAAAAGGCTTATTGATGAGGCTAAAAATACTGCATTTGGAAAAGATCATCATTTCGCTGAAATTAAAACCTATGCTGATTTTAAAAAACATGTTCCCGTTCAGGACTACGAAGGATTAAAGCCTTATGTAGATCGTGTAGTAGCAGGCGAAGCCGATGTACTTTGGAAAGGTAAACCACTTTATTTTGCCAAAACATCAGGTACCACTTCAGGTGTAAAATATATTCCACTATCGAAAGAATCGATGCCTGAGCATATAAAAGCTGCCCGTAATGCCATTTTAACTTATATTAATGAAACGGGCAAAGCTGATTTTGTAAACGGAAAGATGATTTTTTTGCAAGGGAGTCCGGTTCTAAGTGTAAAACATGGAATTAATGTCGGGCGTTTATCTGGTATTGTGGCCCATCATGTGCCAGCCTATCTGCAAAAGAACCGGTTGCCTTCTTACGAAACCAATATTATCGAAGATTGGGAACAAAAGGTCGATGCCATTGTTGGGGAAACCATTAATGAAAATATGACCTTGATCTCTGGTATTCCACCTTGGGTACAGATGTATTTCGATAAACTTTCGGAGAAATCGGGAGGAAAGAAAATTGCAGAAATATTCAAGAATTTTAGCCTGTTTATTTATGGTGGTGTAAATTTTGAGCCTTATCGGGCAAAAATTGAACAAAGCATTGGGAAGAAAATTGATGCGATAGAAACTTACCCAGCTTCGGAGGGCTTTATTGCTTATCAGGATTCTCAAAACGATAAAGGACTATTGTTACTGGCCGATGCGGGGATTTTTTACGAATTTGTTCCAGCTGATGAATATTACAACGATAATCCAACACGGTTATCGCTTGGTGAGGTTGAACTAGATACTAACTATGCGTTAATTTTGAATACCAATGCAGGTTTATGGGGTTATAGTATTGGCGATACGGTGAAGTTTGTTTCTAAAAATCCTTATAAAATAGTTGTAACCGGACGGATTAAACACTTTATATCTGCCTTTGGTGAACATGTAATAGGAGAAGAGGTAGAACAGGCAATTTTGAGCGTAGCCAATGAAGAACAGGTAGAAATTACAGAATTTACAGTTGCGCCCCAGGTTAATCCAGAAGCCGGTCAATTGCCTTATCACGAGTGGTTTGTAGAATTTTCGTCTGCACCAAAAGACATGACAGCTTTCAGTAAAAAGGTTGATGAGGCTTTGCAAAAGAAAAATATTTATTACTTTGACCTGATTGAAGGAAACATCCTTCAGCCATTGATTATACGTACTTTGCAAAAAGATGCTTTTGTTAATTACATGAAAAGTGAAGGAAAGTTAGGCGGACAGAATAAAGTGCCACGCTTGAGTAATGATAGAAAGCTAGCGGATGGGTTGGAGAGGTATATTGTTTAACTAATCTTCCTCGGTTCGTGTCCTCCCGAAACGAAATGAGGATAAATAGTTCGTGGAGACACGAACCTCAGCATTGGAGCGAAGTGCAACGCAGTCGAGAAATCTTTCTAGATAGATCTCTCCATTCAGCTGTGCTCCAGTCGAGATGACGATTGACTCAACAAGATGCTTTTCAGAATGACAAAAGCGGGTGAACGATAAAATGAATGAATAAAATGCTTAATTTAACCATAAGCGTTACGATATTAAAAACGATTTGAAAAGAATAACCATATTAGGTTCTACAGGAAGTATAGGTACACAAGCACTAGAAGTGGTAAGGGATCACCCCGATACATTTAAAGTAGCTGTATTATCGGCCTTAAAGAATTCAGCATTGCTTATTCAACAGGCGAAGGAATTTATGCCAGCCATTGTTGTAATCTGCGATGAGCGCAAGTACAGTGAAGTGAAAAATGCTTTGTCTGCGCTAAATATTAAAGTTTTGGCAGGCGAAGCTGCTTTATCAGAAGTTGCGGCCTATGGTGATAGTGATGTGGTATTAACGGCATTAATGGGCTCGGTAGGATTAAAGCCTACTATTGCTGCGATTAAGGCTGGAAAAAATATTGCTTTGGCCAATAAAGAAACCTTGGTGGTAGCTGGCGAGCTGATTACACAACTGGCAACGGAGCACCATGTTAAAATTTTACCAGTCGATTCAGAGCATTCAGCGATATTTCAATGTTTGGTAGGCGAGGAGCAAAATGAAATCGAAAAGATTTATTTAACAGCTTCGGGCGGACCATTCTTAGGCAAAACAAAAGATTTTTTATCAACAGTAAAGAAAGAGCAGGCTCTAAAACATCCCAACTGGGTAATGGGCGCAAAAATCACGATCGATTCTGCATCCTTAATGAATAAAGGCCTGGAGGTAATTGAAGCAAAATGGTTGTTTAACCTTGATGTAGATCAGATTGATGTAATTGTTCACCCTCAATCGATTGTACACTCCCTAGTGCAGTTTACCGATGGCTCTATGAAAGCACAAATGGGTGTTCCGGACATGAAACTGCCTATTCAGTACGCTTTAAATTATCCCGACAGGCTAAAAAACAATTTTAAACGTTTTAACTTCCTAGATTATCCAAACTTTAGCTTTCAAAAAGCCGATATGGAAACATTCAGGAATTTAGACCTGGCATTCACATCTTTACGAAAGGGCGGGAATATGCCTTGTATTTTAAATGCTGCGAATGAAATTGTTGTTGAAGCATTTTTGAAAGATAAAATCGGTTTTCTGCAGATGAGCGAGGTTATTGAACAGTGTATGGAAGAAATCAGTTTTGTTGAAAAACCACAATTGAGTGATTATTTAGAAACTGACAAACATAGCCGTATCTTAGCCGGCGAATTAGTAACAAAAAGTATAGTTTAACATCTAACATAAAATTTTATAAGAGAATATGAATGGATTGATTATGGCGGGGCAGCTGCTGCTCGGATTGTCTTTATTGGTAATATTACACGAATTAGGGCATTTCTTGGCAGCCAGGGCATTTGGTATTAAAGTAGAAAAGTTTTATTTATTTTTTGATGCCTGGGGTTTCAAGCTTTTTAGTTTTAAAAGAGGTGATGTTGAATATGGAGTGGGATGGTTGCCACTTGGCGGTTATGTGAAAATTGCCGGAATGATTGATGAGAGTATGGATACTGAGCAAATGGCTCAACCCGCTCAACCATGGGAATTCCGCTCTAAACCAGCCTGGCAACGTTTAATCGTAATGCTTGGTGGTATTATCGTAAACGTAATTGTAGGTATTTTTATCTTCTGGATGTTAACCTTCAACGTTGGGCAAAATTATACCGTTAACAGCAAACTGAACGATGGTATTTCTGTAGGCGCAATTGGGAAAGAAATTGGTTTAAAAAACGGAGATAAGATTTTGGCCATCAACGGCAACAAGTTGATCCGTTTTGAAGATGCTATATCGAGCAAAGTATTGTTTGATGGAGCCCAGTTGACTATTTTAAGGGACAATAAAACACTTTACATTTCTGTTCCAGATATTATTTTAAACAAAATATCGAAAAACGATAAAGAGAATTTTATCTCGCCCAGATATGCGATGGAAAGTGTAGAAAAGGTAAGTGCGCCTGATGAAAAAGCAGATAAACCATCTTTTTTTGATAAACTGTTTGGCAGAAAGTTCGAGAAACCAGTATATCCAGCTTATGCTGCAGGGATTAAACCGGGCGATAGTATTTTATCGGTTAATGGACAACAGATTACTTTCTTCGATCAGTTTAAAGAAGAGGTTTCTAAAAACAAATTAAAGCCAATTACCATTAATGCCCTACGCAAAGGCAAAGAAGTAAAGTTCGATCTTAAAGTAAGCAAAGATGGAACGATTGGAATTATCCCTAATTTAAAAATGCCTGAAACTGCTCATGTAGATTTTGGCTTTATAGAGTCGTTACCAGTTGGTGCAACTATGGCATGGAGCACTTTTGTAGACAATGCAAAAGGCATTGGTAAAATGATAACCGGAAAGTTAAGTGCACGCAACATCAGCAGCCCAATTGGGATTGCAAAGGTGTATGGCAGTACTTTCGACTGGGTTAAATTCTGGACTTTAACGGGATTAATTTCGATGGCATTGGCATTTATGAACTTATTGCCTATTCCGGGCTTAGATGGAGGCCATGTAGTGTTTCTTTTGATCGAAATGGTGCAACGTAAGCCTGTAAGCGAAAAAGTGCTGGAGAAGGCGCAAATTGTGGGCTTTGTAATCTTGATCTGTTTAATGGTGTTTGCTTTTGGTAATGATATTTTAAAATCCTTCGGTAAGTAAAACCAAATTTATATAATTGCCGCAGATGCGCAGATTTGACGAAATCTGAACATCTGCGGCTTTTTAATTTTTATACACCATGAGCGCAGCAACAACAGATATTAATTATTTCGATTTTTACGGGTTACCGATCCAGTTTAATCCAGATCAAAATGCAGTTAAAACAAAATTTTATGCATTTAGCAAGCAGTTTCATCCCGATTTTTATGCCAATGAAAGCGAAGAGAAGCAGCAAGAAGTACTCGATCTGTCAACTTTGAACAATAAGGCTTATCAGACACTGAGTAACGCTAAAAAACGTTTAAAATACGTACTCGAATTAAAAGGGATTGTAGAAACAGACGAAGGTTATCAACTGCCCCAATCTTTTTTAATGGAAATGATGGATGTAAATGAGGCCTTAATGGATTTGGAGTTTGAGCCAGATGCCGAAAAGCTAGCGCAGGTAAAACGAGATGTTGATGCCATAGAGAAAGACCTGGCTAACGAATTGAATGATCTGATAGGTCGTTTTGATGGCAACCCAACAGCATCTGATGCACTACTGCCTTTGATTAAGGATAATTTTTACCGACAGAAATACGTTGATAGGATTAGAGAGCGATTGGTGAAATAGATGGAAGAAGTTTGAAGTCAGGGAGTCGGAGGTCCGAAGATGTAGCGTAAAAAAATAAGTGCCCAACGCTGTGCACTTTGTGCCTTTTCTTTGTGTCCTCTGCGGTTAAAAGATGGGAAGCCCTAAACCTTCGACCTTTGTAAGACACCCAATTGTAAAATCATTTTTTAGTTTTTGATAGGCAAAAGCTTTGTTTTACTTTCGGAGCAAACAATCAGATCAATGAATAGTTCTCTTTCAATTTTTCGTAAAGTAGCCGTAGCGGAAGGAATATCCTATCTGCTTTTATTATTTGTGGCCATGCCGTTAAAGTATTTTGCAGATCTTCCTTTGTATGTAAAATATACCGGATGGGCGCACGGATTATTATTTGTATTATATGTAGCCACCTTAATTTTAGCTTGGCAAGAGCAAAAATGGAAGTTTGGCAAAGCGGTTTTGATCTTTTTAGCATCACTTTTGCCTTTTATGCCCTTTGTGGTCGATCGCAAATTAAAAGATGAAAGAGTGCTAAACTAATTGCGCATTACACAAATTACTTACCTTATTGTTACTGTGCATGTTGCATCATAAATTGTGTGATTTTAATCAATCTCGTATTATAAAAGGAAGATACTGGCAAACGAATTATTATTGAATGTTGATTCACGAAATATTGTTGGTAATGCAAACTCAAGGCATACACACTGGGTAATTCCGATAGTAGCGACTAATCCATCATTGTTAATCGATAAATTAAGAGGCAAAGGATTCGATGCTACTTCAAAAGCTTCCAGTTTAGTTAAGATAGGTTTTGCAGGTTTGCCGCCAAAAACCTCAAATGAGCTAACACTTCAAAATTTAGTTTATCTGCCAATGGATATGAAAATGAGTAAAAAAGAAGTTAAACAATTGAACCAGTTGTTATTAGATAATCTGTTAAACGATGCAGGTTTTAGTAAATCAGATCAGACATAAAAAGAAGTAAATAAAATTTGCGAATTAAGTGCTTAATTTATACATTTGCATCCCGCTGAATAAGCAAATGCCCAGCTGGCGGAATTGGTAGACGCGCTGGTCTCAAACACCTGTGGGAAACCGTGCCGGTTCGACTCCGGCGCTGGGTACTTAACCGGGATCAAGCCCAAAACCTTAAAGGGTTGCTCATTAAAAAGCAACCCTTTTTGCTTGACTTGAGTATGTTATCATCGAAGGTTGGATTCAAAAATTGGTTCTAAACATATCGTCACCCATAGCAGATTATCTTTGAACAGCCTCTCATCAGGTTGTGCTTCTCTATAATGTTACCTTTTCATAAATCTCATACCTTTAAACCGTGAGGTAACGTTTACCTGGGATCTCCCATATCTTTCCTTTTGATGATTGCCCTCCTTAGATTAAATGCCGTTTGAAAGAGGATTTTTAACAAATTCACCCTCTTGCACAGCAATTTGATTACCCCATGCTGTAATCGCTTCTAAAATGGGAACAAATGTTTTTCCAAAATCGGTTAGGCTATAAATCACTTTTATCGGCGGTTTATCTCCGTAAACTTTTCTTGACACCAGGCCATCTTTTTCTAATTGTTTTAATTGCAGACTCAATGTCATTTCGGTAACAGATGGTATGTCTTTGCGGAGCTCATTGTACCTTTTTGCTTTATCCTTTAAATGATAAAGAATAACAGCCTTCCATTTGCCACCCACCAAGCTCATCGCAAGGCTAACCGTACAAGGATAAATTTCCTCCTTTAATTTTACGTAATCGCTAATGCATTCTGTTTTCATTCTACTGTTTTAACCTATCCTTTTGGATAGTTGTTGCAAATTTATGTAACTATAGATAGTTTTGCAACTATAATTTTTATAGTTAATAAAATAATATAAATGAAACCGGATTTTAACGCAAATGTGGTAGTCGAAAAAGACAAGCCATTAATCACAATCGTTGGCGTTTTGGGGAAACAGGGGCATAGTGCAGCACTTACGCTGTTGCAGAGCGGGCGTTATCGTGTACGGGGCATTACACGCCGTTTAGATTCACCAGAGGCACTTAATTTGACAGAAATGGGCGCCGAGCTCTTGAGTTTACCGCTTGATTTGGGGTATGAGAAAGATTTCGTTGAAGCATTTCGGGGATCGGAAGGTATTTTCATCATGACGCCAAGTATTGTGCCACCACATACTCACGAATTAGAACTGGGTAAACAATTAGCGGACGCGGCGGTTGAGGCAGGAGTTAAGCATATTATCTTTAGTGGTTTGGAAAATGTGGAAAAAATTACAAACGGAAAAAAGTTTGCTCCTCATTTTACAGATAAAGCGATGATTGAAGAATATATCCGTACGCTTCCAATCGCCAGCTCGTTTATTTACATGGCTTTTTTCTACACCAATCTAATGGAGTTTTATCCCCCGAAATTGGTTGGAGATACGCTTGTGTTTCCGATTTATTTGCCTGAGGATTTTCATGCCCCATTTGTTGATCCCCTTACCGCTACAGGACCAGCAGTTTTAGAGATATTTTCTAATCCAGATGAGTATGCAGGTAAATCTTTGCCTGTTATCGGCGACATTATTTCGCCCCGGGAAATGATAGATACATTTATTCGGGTAACAGGGAAAAAGGCCATCTATAGTTCCGCATTTACACAAGAAGCATTACTTCACCATTTCCCTGAATTTGGTGCAAATGAACTTTTGGTAAAGGAAATTTTAGGAATGGCAGAATATGCTGTCGATTATGGTTATTTCGCCAAAGAACGTGATTTGTTATGGAGCCGCCAGGTTAACAAAAGCAGTTTAAGTTGGGAACAATTTCTGCGCAGTACCGGATGGCAAGGCCAAAAGCTGACTTACTGATTGCTTTCAATCGCCTACTTCATCGAAGGTAGACTTTGGAAATAGTTTGATAATGATTATTTTAAATTTTATTTAGTTCGGATATGGTATTTTTTTAGCTTATTGCAGGTTAAAAAGGGTCTCTGTGCAAAATTGCCTCCAGGATAGCCATAAGAATAGCCTAGACGATGGTTTTGTATTTTTGCCGATAAAACACATCAATGTACTGCATTAAATAAATTCCTTATGAAAAGAGTTATGTTACTTTCTGTTTTTGTCTTTTCTACTATCATTGCCTTTGCACAAAACGTAAACTGGGTTGAACGGAACGGCGCCTTAAAAGTTGTTGGTGGAAAAATTTTAAACTGTAAAAATATTGAACCGCAGCTCCGTGGTATAAGTTTGTCATGGAGTATTTGGGGAGGGAAAAAGTATTATAACCAAGATGTTGTAAACTGGCTTAAATCTGATTTTAATATCAATTTATTGCGGGTGTCTATGGCGGTTCAGCCAGATAACGGTTATCTGCAGGACCCCTTTGGACAGGAAAAGCTCATAACCGAAACGATCGATGCTGCCATTAAGAGAAATCTGTATGTACTGATTGACTGGCATGATCACCATGCAGATGAGCATCTGGATCAATCAAAAATATTCTTTGCAAAAATGGCCAAAAGGTACGCCGGGAAACCGAATATTATTTATGAGATATTCAATGAGCCAGAAAAAATAGAATGGCAAACCGTTAAGGATTATGCTGTGCAGGTAATTGCCGAGATCAGGAAATACGATGCTGAAAATGTAATTGTTGTTGGTAGCCCGCATTGGGATCAGGATATAGATGTGGTTGCCAAAAATCCAATCAAAGGATTCAGCAACATTGCTTATTCTTTTCATTTTTACGCGTCTGAGCCAAGCCATCAGGAAGTTTTAATGAGGAGGGCTGATGAGGCAATCTCTGCCGGTCTACCCATTTTAGTAACAGAGTGGGGTGTGGGCGAGGCTAATGGCGATGGTGTATTCGATACCGATAAAACTAATAAATGGTTTTCTTGGATGGAGAAAAACAAACTGAGCTGGGCAAACTGGAATATTACCGATAAAAAAGAAACAACCGCGCTATTAATGCCTGGCGCATCTCCAAAAGGAAAATGGAAGCCTGAAATGCTTAGTCCGGCAGGGAAGTACATTAGAACGAAACTCCGGAACCTGAACAAGTAATATCAGGTTTCCTAGCTTAAATAGATAAGCCCGTTCCTGAAAAAATTTACACAAATGAAAAATTATTGCATCAGATGACCAGCGATTTCTCCTTGTAATTGTGAGAATTTCCCTAATCATATTGATATCCTCTGAACCGAAGAATGTTAAGGGCAAAGAATCTTCTTGAAAATGTTAGCTTGAATTTGGATGATATTTTAATGTAAGAAGGCACCTCATTTTTTGAGGTGCCTTCTTCCCTAAAAAAAGAACAGAACGTTATTTAATACTGACTAATACTTTAATTTTTGATACTGTTGGTTGGTTAAAATCCTGTAAGGCTTTTCCTAAAACCTGCCCAACTTTAACTTTATTTAAATCTGCTTTCATCGCAACCCCGCTCTGTGACGAGGTTACCAGCATATCGCCTCTTTTAATCGGGCCACCCTCTAAACAGACCTTGGTAGGGATTACACCGATTACACCCATTGGCACTTTATCCAAAAGTTCCGAATCGATGTTTTCTTCAGTTAATAAAACCCCAGGCTTGGTAGCATAAACTCCAGCCACTAAATTAGAGTAAGCACCATTTGATTTTTCGACAGCTCTGTCCTTATCAACGGAGATAATTAAAATATCACCCGGTTCAAAATCTTTTACTTCACCGCTTACATCAAATGCTTCCGCTAAATCGGCGCCGCTGTTAACTGTACCGCCATTAAAGAAACCACGGCCTGCTTTGTTAATTCTGGCCACATTTAGGCTGGCACTTTGGCCGATAAAAAGATCTCCTGATGGACCAGTATGGTTGGCTAATATTGTTGTTCCGGTACCTATGTTAGATATATGAACTGTAGGTAGACCATTTGCAGCATTAAAATTTGCAAAACGGGCTGCTCTTCCAGTACCAAAATTGGGCGTCCATCCATATACGGCGTTACCGGTTCCATCAGCTGTGGCTTCAATACCATCGCCATTTTTACCTGCATTGGCGGTAATCCCATTTCCATTCCCTTCAGTCAATGCTATAAGTGCTGGCCCGTTACCAGCAGGATTTGACGCATAAAACAATCCTGCATAACCACCTGTACCTGACGAAAGTCCATAAACGCCGGCTGTGCCGAAATTGGCAAACTGAGAATTTACTTCCCCTTTTACCGCAGGAGAGATACCTGTTACCAGATCAACTTTAAAGTTACCTGCTATACCATTAGCAACAGTTCTTACAGTTAAAACATCTTTTGTATTTGTTGTGTTAAAGTTTTCGAAATGCGCAGCACGTCCTGTACCAAATGTTGGAACCCAACCATATACAGCATCTCCTGTTCCATCAACATTGGCCTCAACAGCATTACCATTTTTACCTGCATTGGCGGTAACAGCATTACCATTGCCATCGGTTAGTGCTATAAGTGCTGCACCATTGCCTGAAGGGTTAGAGGCATAGAACAAGCCTGCTCTGCCTCCGGTGCCTGATGATACACCAAAGATAGCTGCTGCGCCAAAATTACCAAATATGGTATTTACCTCACCACGTACGGCTGCACCAACACTATTTGTATTGTCTAATTTAAATGAAGCGGCATTTCCAAGTGTATTATCTGGTATATTACCATTGCCATTCGATAATACCTCTAATGTATTGGCTGCAATATTGGTTGCGTTGGTATTGACAAAACGACCCGCTCTACCTGTACTTCCATTGTTACCAACTTCACCCTGAACTCCAACGCCAGTATTTGCAGTACTCGTGGAAATAAAACCACGTACCCCAAAACCGCCACCATCGTTTCTTCCAACAACTGCCCCGGCAATATTACTGGTGGTACGGCCAACAACCGCCTCACCTCCGCCACTATTATCTCCAAAGATACCTGCAGAAGACTGACTGCTTGTAATTCCATGTATTGCTAAGCCGTTGCCACTGGTACTTCTGATACCTTCGCCACTGCCTGATGTTGAAGCGTCAATTACCCTTCCGTTACCCAATGTGTTAACCGTTAATGCGTTGTTTGCGTTGGCATTGTTTGAGATGGCAATGTTTGCTGCAGTTCCGTTGGTAGATGTGGCATTTAAACCTATGCCGGTATTGCTATTGGCGTATATACCATAGCCTGCACCGCTCGAATTTCCGTAAACGCCAATACCTGATGGTGTAACGCCATAAACGCCCCAGCCACTTCCATTATGGCTTCCCCACATTCCGACCCCCAAGCCGCCAGTACCATTGTTGATACCGCGAACAGCAGAAGAAAAGCCTCCAGGTGCAGTTGAACTTACAATACCCCTCACAGCTGCAATACTGGAGCTTGTTGTATTATTTATTCCTTCAACTGATGTTCCATCACCATTGTTGGTAATCGAAAATAAGGTTGTTGCCGAGTTTTCTGTAGCAGCAAAGGGAAGTGTTAACGAACCTCCTGCATCGGAGCCTGGAGCCCAGTTTGTTCCGTTATATTTTAAAACCTGACCATTAACAGGGGCAGTAGCAGCAACTGCAATGTTTTGGATGCCTTTTACCAATGGGTTTGGATAATTTCCACTCAAATCTCCGCCTGCTACGCCAGTAAGTTCACCTGCAGGCCCAGCTGGGCCAATGGGTCCGATTGGTCCGGCAGGACCGGTTGCGCCCACGGGGCCTTGACTACCAGGAGCTCCTGCAGGGCCTATGGGTCCAACTGCTCCTGTTGCTCCGGCTGGCCCAACTAATCCCTGCGGACCTGCTGGACCTGTCAATCCGATTGGTCCAGTTGCTCCGGTAGGACCGGTTAGTCCTATTGGTCCGGTTGCTCCAGCGGGCCCAACTAATCCCTGCGGACCTGCTGGACCTGTCAATCCGATTGGTCCGGTCGCTCCGGCTTGGCCTATTGGTCCAGTTGCTCCAACTAAACCCTGCGGCCCTGCTGGGCCTGTTAATCCGATGGGACCCGTTGCTCCTGCAGGGCCTACTAATCCTTGAGGACCAATAGGTCCTATTGCTCCGGTAGGGCCTGTTAATCCAATTGGTCCGGTTGCTCCTGCAGGGCCTACTAATCCCTGTGGACCGATAGGGCCTGTGGCTCCGGTTAGTCCTATTGGTCCGGTTGCACCTGCAGGGCCTACTAACCCTTGAGGACCGATTGGTCCCGGTGCGCCAGTTGGTCCGGCAGGTCCTGTTGCACCTGCCGGACCAGGGTTACCGGTTGCTGCATATAGTGCAAATGGCACACTCATTAATTGTGTTGCTCCTAAATCTGTAAAAGCTCCACCGCCAATGGCCAGTTCGACTCGTAAATATTGGTTTGCATTTTGCCATGGAACGCCTGCCAGCGTTCCTGTAGAAGGCGAACCTTTGCCGATTTGTAGGGTAAAAAGGCCTAAAGTGTTTGTAGTGAGGTCGTGACTTTCCTGATATTGAACGGGGCCACTAGCGCTTGTTCCAAGTATCGAGATCCTAACCTTTACATTTTGTTTGGCAAGTACAGTACCATCGTTATTACGGGCCACCGCCTGATAGTTGATCCCTGTAAGGCCACTTTGAGCAGATACTTTTCCGAAAAAGATAAGGATAACCGCAATAATGAGCGTAAACTTTTTCATGTTAAATAATTTAAGGTGTAGAGGTATTAGGTGAATATTTTACTGTTTGGTTGTACTTTCCTGTTGCATCGGTGGTAGTTTAACCTCTGTTTTGGGCTCGCTTTTATCTGGTTTATTTTCAGATTCAGAAGCTGTTTTTACATTTTCTGCTCCTTTTCTGCTTGCTGCGGGGAGCGCGCTTTTTGCACCACTTTGGCTATAATTCTGAAATAACCTTTGCTTGGTAGGCGTAGAAATATCCTTTTTTGGCGCCTCTTCTTTAGCGCTTAATTTTTCAATCTCCGTTGATTTATTAGGAAATAAAGTATTGATGGTTGATTTCTGCGCTTTTGCATTTGCAATACCAACTACCGTCAGTATTAACAAGAAGAATAACTTTTTCATTTTTTATAGATTGTTTTTGAGGTTTAAAATTTAATCAATAGCATAACTTAAAGTAAATTTGATTCCATTTCTAAGCACATAACGCCTTGCTGTGGGTGCTACATAACTCATGTCGAACTGAAAAGTTTTTACTTTTAAACCAAGGCCAACCGAAACATGTTGTCTGTTGCCCTTGTCGGGATCTTCGTAAAAATATCCGGTACGGAGAAAAAACTGGTTCATGTAGGCAAACTCCATCCCACCGGCAATGGTAAATTCTGATATCTCTTCTCTAAAACCGCCTGGAGCATCAAAAAGAGAAGTAAACAGCGCACTAGGAACGCTTCTGGTCGGATCCTTTCCCTTTTCAATTTCATTTGTTGTTATTCCATTTGCATCCACTTTATATCTTGGTGGAGAGGGAACCATTAATTTATTTACATCTACAAGAAAGGTAAGGCTGTTTGATTTGTTTTTTAACAGTGTGTACCCGCCTCCAATGCGTAAATTCATCGGTAGAAATGATTCAACTGTAGCACCTGAAGAGTATTTTAATTTAGTACCAATGTTGGTTAGGCTCACGCCCCAGGCATAACGCGAATTATTTAATGTTTTTTCTGAGTATACACTAATATCAGCTGCATAGGCATTAACAGGGTTTACCTGCAAACCATTAAATGTTCCATTGCCCAGGTCACTCCTGATAAAACGACCGGTTAATGCAATGGCAAGATTATCTCCGAATTTTCTGGAGTACGTGCCATCGATAGCAAACTCATTGGCATTGTATTGCTGCAGAAGTCCACCGTTTTCATCACGGAAGTTAATGTTTCCCTGATCAAAATATCTTAATGAAACGCCGATTACTTCTTTGTTATTTAACTGATGGTAGGCATTTAAATTGCCCAGATGGAGGTTTTTGTCAATCTCCATCATCCAGGGCACATAAGAAACACTTACACCTGTTTTATTTGCGAAAGAAAGTTTTGCACCATTAATAAAATTAGAATTCGCATCGCTGGTTAATCCGGTTCCCGCCTCGCCAACACCTGAGTTCCGTGCATCAGGACTAATTAATAAAAATGCAGCACCGGTTGTTACCGTACTGTATTGATTTTGAAGCTGAGCCTTTGCATAATTGACCAAGCATAGCAAAATCAGTACAGCAGATGCAGTTTTGATAAGCGTTTTCATGGAGGTATTTTAGATGGTTAGCAATAAGTTTATTGGATGATAAGTTTTTCAGAGAATGTACGGTAGTTGACATAAAGTACAACATGGTAGCTTCCTGAAGCAAGTCCGTTTAATGGCATTATATATTCGATTTTTCCAGCCAAACTTTTTACTGAGCTGGAGTGTACAATTTGACCGGCGTTGTTAACCAAATTGATGATCACCTTGCCGTCGGTTAATAAATCGAAATCTATTTTTGTTTTTCCAATAGCCGGATTGGGATAAACCCGCATATTACCAACTGCATTGGGAACAAAGTTAGAAACGGTAGTTTCTGGCTGTTGGAAACCCTGGGTAAGCATAATACCAGCATTTTGGAGTGTAAGGGTAGCTACTTCGCCAATGGTAAACTGAACCAATGTATTGCCCACCTGAGCACTGCCACCTGTACTGGCCACTACACTGCGGGTAAGTGCCGCCTGGCCATAAGATTTAAATAAGCACAGGGAAAAAATTAAAGAGCATAAAAATATCTTTTTCATAGAGCGCAGGAAAGTTATTTAGTTAGGTTTTATAGAATTAGCATTCCATAAATTCAACCATAATTTCACCGCCTAATAGGTAGAAAGGATGAGTGTTAATGGATGACCGTTACAAATTGACATAAATCAATCAATTAATTCAATACGCTTTTTACGGTATTTTTTTAATGAACAGCGCTTATTGTAAGCCTAGAAATGCCTTATTTTCCAAAGCATATTTAACCAGCAATGCAGTATTGTTTAAATTGAGTTTATAAAAAATATTTTTACGGTGCGTGTCAACTGTTCTGGTGCTTAAGAAAAGCAGACCAGCAATTTCGGCATTGGTATTGCCCTCAACAATGAGGCTAACAATTTCAAGCTCGCGGGAGGAGAGGATGTGTTTATTCTTTTTGCCCGGATATTTATTATCGCATAAAAATTCTTCGAGGATATCTTCCAGCCCGTCTGATACATAATAACCTCCCTGATAAACATCATCAATTGCCTTAAATAGGTTTTTATCATCTGTATCTTTAAACAGGAAACCTTTGGCACCAGCTTCGAGCATATTTAGCACATTTCTTTTATCATTAAGCATTGACAGTATGATCACCTTGATTTCTGGATAATCTGATTCGATAATTTTAAGGGTTTGATAACCGTTTAAAACCGGCATATTTATATCTAACAATATCACATCCGGCCTTTCATTTTTAACAAGATCGATCACTTCAGCGCCGTTATTGGCTACCGCAATTACTTTAAAATCTTTTCTTACGGCCAAAATAAGTTTTAGCCCGTTGATTAACACGTTATGATCATCTGCGATTAGTAGCTTAATCATTAATTTTTTGTTTTAAAATTCTTTTTAGGTTAAGTGTAATGGTAACGGCAACGCCTCTTCCAATTGCAGTATTGGTATCCAATTCTGCCTTTATAGCGTGGATGTGTGCTTCAATATTAAATAAACCATAGCCTCTTTTTGCGGTTTGAAAATCGTATCCCTTACCGTCATCTTCGTAAAGCAAAATCAGCTTTTCATGGCGGTTGATAATTACGATATGAATATTTTTTGCTTCAGCATGTTTTATGGTATTGTAAATCAATTCCTGGCAGATTCTGTAAATGGCATACTCTGGCGTACTTTTAAGTGCAACGGTAAAGCCCGAATAATCGAAATGGATTTTTATAATGCCTAATTTGTTGATGCTTTCGATAAGATCTTCCATTGCAGTAATCAAGCCATTTTCGTCGAGGGTTTTAGGACTTAAATTAATCAAAGTTGTTCTGAGCATGCTTACGGAGGAATCAATGTATTCTGTTGATAATTTACGGAGTTCGCCACCATCGATCATTTTATTAATGTCACCCGCTAAAAGGTAATGCTTTAAGGAAGATAACTTTAATCCTAATTCATCATGAAGATAATTTGCTATTCGTTCTCTGTCTGTTTTTTGGAAGTTGATCATTTGACGTAATTGCAGCACCTGACGATGTTTAACCCATCTTAAATAAATAAATAGCGTGAGCAGTGAAATGATAGTCAAGCTAATAATAAACAGCGCTATAAACCAATTCTTTTGCCAAAAAGGAGCGCTGATCACTATGGTTAAAATGGTTTTTTTATTGCTGTAAACATCAGTGAGTACAAGTTTGAAGTTTCCTGGTGGCATATTTGGAAAACGGATGCTGTTGCTACCTAAAACACTAACCTTTTTGTTGTCATAGCCAATCATTTGATAAACTATTTTTCTATGCGTAGGGTTAATGAAATCCATCGTACTAAAAGCAATTGTGATGGTGTTTTCATCATGATGCAGTTTTAAGCTATTGGTTGTAATCGGATTGCCGATGCCTTGATGGATCTGGTCATTGATCAGAATGTCGGTAATCTGGGGTTTGGAATGACTGGTATAAACTTTCGGTTTTTTCGGATCTATCACATTAATTCCATTAATCCCCCCAAAGGCCAATAGCCCATTTTTAAGTGATACAGCTGCGTTAGGATTAAAAACCATGCTCTGCAGCCCATCACTAATGGTATAACGGGTTTGATTATTGCTTTTTGTATTGTAGAAATACAAACCATTGCTGGTTGCTATCCACAGGTTTTTATATTGATCTGCTAAAACACTGCGGCAATTTAGATCTGTCAATGCCAATTTTTCTATGGTATTTGTAGCTGGATTGAATTTTAAAAGCCCTGCGGTTGTAGCCAGGTAAATGCTATTGTCAACTATAATGCTGCCATTTATACCATAAGGCGATCTGGTAATTTCTTTAACGAAAATGAATTTTCCAGCTGTTAACTGCGCAAGATATATTGATGTATAATAGGTTTGGATGATGACCTGATTATTTCCCGTAGGTATTATCCGTTGTATATTAGGCCATGATACCGCACGGTTAATGCCCTGATCTATTTCAAAATAAAGCTCGTTTTCTGGTTTAATGACCAGCCTCGCTACACCATATTCGGTAGCTGCAAATAAATCCAGGCCTATTTTTGAAATCTGATTAATCTGAACTTTTCCGTTTAACTTTTTCGAAAACTTTATTTTTAACGGATTGAATTTTTGCTTTTGGATATCGTAAATAAAAAAAAGACCACTATAAAGTCCAGTTAAAATATTGCCGTTATTTAATTCAATCAGTTGGGCAATCCCATGGTTTAAAAATTCATGTTTAAGTGGTTTTGTTAAATCTGAACCATAGATAAGCAGGCCAGCATTCTTTGTCCCACACCAAAATTGACCGTTTTTAGGCTTTAAAATTACACTTACATCGTTTTCAAAATTAGGAGAAACATCATCCTTATCAAGATACCTTGAAAAAATTACCTTATTTAAATTGGTATAATCGAGGCCATAACCATTAATGCCCAAGAACAGGTTCTGTTTTTGATCGACGTAAATTTTTCGGATATAATTGCCTGATAGGCTAAACGAATTATCAGATTGGTGGTTATATTCAGCAAAAAACTTTTTCGTACCTAAATCGAACAAAAGTAAGCCATTTCTTCTGGTACCCACAATAAGCCAGGGTTTGCTGGGGTATTTTGCAATAGCCGTTACAGAAAGGTTAATGCTCGTTTTACAGCTATTGAAACGCTCATGCTGTTTGGTTTTTATATTTAGTTTTATTAATCCCTTATCACTGGCAAGCCAGAGCAAACTGTCTGATGCAAAATATACATCTTCAATATGACTGTTGAGGTTTTCATCAGTACTGTTCATAAAAAAATCCTGATGTTGCTGCCCTTTAACATCATCGGCCTTGTTGATATAAATGCCTTTTACACCTCTGCTAACAAACCAATCCAGCTTATTGTAGAATGCAACCGGACTAAAAAGATATCCATTAGAATAGGTTGTTATATATTGAGTAGTATTGCGTTTATTGCTGTATTTATAAACATTACCAGCCAGATATACCCAAAGATCTTGCTGTTTATCTATATAAAAAGGGAAGGAGTAGTAATTTTCGTTTAATTTAACTCCTTTTCCGAAATCATACCGTTTGAAATTATCTTTTATCCGGTCATATTTCACCAGATTGCGCTGCGACCCGATAATCAGATCGCCATTTCTTTCTTCAATAATGTTGGTGATGTAGTTTCCCGGAAAAGGATCAGCGTTATTTTTCCTCTTATAATTGATACAGGTTTTACCATCAAAGCGGTTCAACCCATTTTCGGTGCCAATCCATAAAAACCCGTCTTTATCGGTATGCAAAGCCCGTATTGTCGGGTCGCTTAAACCATCTTCTAAGGTAAGGTGCTTAAATAATAAGGTAGGTTCTCTTTGAGCGAAAACAGAAAGATGTAAGAAAATAAAACAGCAGATACAGTATAACCTTCTTATCAAAATAAATCTGAAAAAAGGAATAACTAAGTGCATGAGATGTTAATGTGAGATGATTTAAACTTTAAATATATAAAAATATATATTAGGTCAGTTTATATCCCAATAGAAGATCTGTGTCAAAATGTTACCATTCTATTTTATTAAACTATTGCACCCTTTACTTCTTTGGCAGTTTCGTCATCTGCCCTTTGCGCATTTCTTGTGTGCAAAACCACCTGTGGCTCATTGCTATTAATTGCGTTGCTGCCAATTTTCCAGGCCCATCTGCAGAACCTGTAACAAGTATTTTAGCCATTCATTACTTTAAATTAATTTTAAAGAAACTATCCAGTTTGTCAAAAGGGATTACATCTACTTTATCATACAAATCTACGTGAACTGCATTTGGAATAATAATCAGTTCTTTCGGTTCATTCGCAATTTTGAAAATATCTTCACTGAAATATCTTGCATGTGCATTTTCTCCTGCAATCATTAACATTGGTCGTGGAGAAATTTCTTTCACATAACTTAAAATTGGCATATTCATAAATGAAATTGGATTGGTAATCAGCCAGGCCCCGTTTGAGTTAACTGAATTGACCTGGAAACCACGTGGCGTTCTGTAGTAATCGAAATATTCTTTTACAAATTGTGGTTCATCGCCTTTCAATGTTTCCGGTAAATTTCTGGGACCATCTGCAGGTTTTCCGGCTTCGGCATCCTTCCAACGTTGCTGGCTTAAATCTTCCAGTGTTTTGGTTCTTTGTTCAAGTGTCACAACATCGTTGTATCCTTTCGACATTACCCTGGTCATATCGTACAAACTTGTAGTGGCAACAGCTTTCACACGTTTGTCAATCGCAGTTGCGTTCAACGCAAAGCCTCCAAATCCACAGATCCCGATGATACCGATTTTGCTTCTGTCTACGTTTTTCTGTAACCCCAGAAAGTCAACTGCAGCACTGAAATCTTCGGTGTTGATTTCCGGTGAAGCTACATTTCTTGGTTCACCACCACTTTCACCGGTGTAAGATGGATCAAATGCTACAACAGCAAAACCACGTTCTGCCATTTGATTGGCATACAATCCTGATGATTGTTGTTTTACTGCTCCAAAAGGTCCGCCGATTGCCAATGCCGATAATTTTTCGGCTCCTGTATTTTTTGGAAGGTATAAATCTCCGCTTAATGTAATGCCATATCGATTTTTGAAGCTAACTTTTTGACGGGTTACTTTATCGCTGAGTTCGAATGTATAATGTTCTTTTGACGTATTCATTTTTTCTGAATTTGATTTTACTTTTTGTGCAAATAATTGTCCTGTTACCAGAAACAGTACAGCGATTGCTAATGCTTTTCTCATTTTATTTTGATTTATTTTTTATTAATTGAATATTGTTCATCTGTTACGGCTTCGTTCCAGTTTACAATGCCTTTTTCGGTGTTTGGAACGATGTACATCTGCTGCAAGCCCACATCAGCACTCGCTCCGTGCCAATGCTTTACATTTGGTGGGCATTTTACAACACTTCCTTTTTTGATGATTTCAACAGGCTGTCCTTCGATTTGATGATAGCCCACTCCATCGGTAATAATGAGGATTTGCCCTGCAGGGTGACTGTGCCAATGGCTTCTGGCACCGGGCTCGAAATATACATTGCCAACTAATGTATTGTAAATGCTATCTGAAGCAACCAAGCTGGTAGGATAAGCACTCCCAGTGAAGGTCGTGCTCGAGCCTTTTTCTCCCCTAGGGAAAATTTCGGTTAGGGCGCTTTTATCATTTTTCATATTTTCTTTATTTTGATTGTTGCACGATAGTGCTGTCAGTGAGACAGATATCCATAACAAAGTGGATTTATAGCTACTTTTCATTTTATTCTAATTGTTTTCAAATTTTACGATCACATTTCCGGCACCCAATGCCTGGGCAAGCCCGGCAGGATTGTCTACATATCCAAGTTTTGTATAACTGTATGAGGTGTTGAAATTTTTATAAAAAGCACCAAAACATTATTTCCGTAAAGCGTTAGGTCACCAACTTTTATATTACCTCCAACTAAAGCATTTGTAGGCAGCGGGCTGGGAAAATCGTAGTATTTTTCATTGCCATTTAGTTCAGTCATATTTATGGTAAGCGGTAGCCTGGCTTTAAATGCAGTTGCACTTGGGTTGTCATATAATACTGCTGTAAAAACTGATGAGCCGATTGTAATTTTCATTGTAGTTGTATTTGATGACGTATTCCGCGTGTCCGCTTGTTCAGGATTTTCATCCTTGGAACAGGCGTTAAGTTGCATGCCAATCATCAGAACCAGAATTATAGCTTTCATTTTCATCGTTAATCATCTTAAGGTTGAATAGTTTTAATGAACTTTGCCGGAATTCCACCCACAACTGTATGATCAGGAACATCTTTTGTAACTACTGCTCCTGCTGCAATTACAGCATTTTCACCAATGGTAACACCAGGTAAAATAGTAGCATTGGCGCCAATCCACGCATTTTTTTTGATGTGGATGGGCTTGCCTATCAGTCCGTTTCTTTCCTGAGGATTTAAAGGATGATTTTCTGTAATAAGGCTGACCTTTGGACCAACTAAAACATCATCTTCAATGGTTATTCCGCCCAATGCCAGAAAGGTGCAGTCGAAATTGATGAATACGTTTTTGCCAATGTTGATGTGCTTACCGTAATTGATGTATATCGGTGTGAAGACGGTAACATCCTGAATTTCTTTATTTAAAATCCTACTCAGTATTTCCGAGATTTCTTCAGGATTTGTGGAATTATTCATCTGAATAAGCAATTCTTTCACAGCGAATGCTTCTTCCTTCAATCTGCCAATTTGCGGATCGGCAGGGAGTATGGTTTCACCAGCTAAAAGCCGCTCAAAAATATCTTTTTGAGGTGGCAGTGAACCAGAAATATGGTTTGAATCTGACATCGTATTTTGAGTTGATTATCAGCTACAAAGTTAGCCCCACCTCTAGGCAAGATAGTAACGATTATCAAACCAATGATTAAGAAAATCAAACTTCTGCTAAACGATATGCAGTAGGATTGGTTCCGGTAATTTTTTTGAAGAAATTGTTGAAGTAGGTGGGATAGTCGAATCCTAGCGCGTAGGCGATTTCTGAAATGCTCCAGTCGGTGTGTTGCAAAAGTGCTTTTGCTTCTGTGAGAATTCGCTCGGTAATATGGGTAGTTGTTGATCTTCCGGTTACTTCTTTTACTGCGCGATTAAGGTAATTGATATGTACATTCAGATGTTGTGCATAATGTTGTGCAGTTCTTAGCTGAAGCGGATTTGCAGTAGTTTCAATTGGAAATTGTCTTTCGAGCAACTCCAGAAAAACGGAAGTTAATCTCGAGGAGGCATTTTTGTTTTTCTCGTAACCTTCCGAAGGTTCCATCTTTAACGATTCGTGGATAATCAGGCTGATGTAATTGCGAATCAACTCATCTTTAAATACATAATCACTTTCTTGCTCGGTAATCATTTTTTGAAAAATGGTATTGAGAAATGTTCTTTGCGCTTCGGTTATTTTCAAAACCGGCGTTCCGCCGATTTTAAAAAAGGAAGATTGTTGCAGACTTTCAGACCGTTCGGAATTTTTAAAGAATTCTTCCGAAAAAAGAATGGTATAGCCAACATAAGCCGTAGAAATGGTTTCCCAGGAATAAGGGATGTGCGGATTTCCAAAAAAGAGAATCGTTCCTTCCTGCTCGTAAGTTTTGTCTGAATAGTGAATCCTGCTTTTTCCAGTCGTTAAGCAGATTTTATAGAACTCCTTTCGGCTATAGGTACGGGTGTCAGCAGTATCTTCTTCTATTTGAAATGCTTTAAAACCTTGCAGTTTCAGCTCATTGTTAAACTTGGAAACTGCTCTTATTACCTGCTCTTTCATATAACAAAATTAAGAAATTCAAATATATCTACAATTGTAATGTGGACAGATAGTTAATAGGATGAATGTTCCGGCAGATCTCAGGTTCAGTCTTCAGGTGTTTTTATTTATTGAAAGGGCAAATGATTATCCACAATAACGCAGATTGTTTATGAATAGAATAATTTTTACGCCTACAAATTGTTATGCCATCGTTGCCGGAAGTTGAAAAATTATCAAAATCGTAAAATTTGTTAAATGTTTGTAGGGGATGTTAAGATAATATAATTTTGTCTACTAATACTATAGATTTAATATATATTATGATGCCCAAAACAGTTACTTATCCCCTTAATCCGATCTCTAATGCATCCTGTAATAACTTTTGTTGCTGTTGTTGAACCTCTAGTCTTAGTCTCTTCTCAAGTTTTTGTTTTTTTAATGACCATGTGGAAGGGAGATAATCAAACGTAAGTAGACACGCTAAAGTCATGAACTCTGTATAATCTTAACATATATGAGAATGAAATAAAGGGAGAGGCTAGCCGGAATTGGAAGCGAAAATGTTGAATGGATAATCTCAAATCAATTATAAAACACAATACCCAAAGGTATAGAAAGGAGCTTGCAAAATAAGATAGTTACTAAATATAAATAAGGGAAAATGCATTTCTGCATTCTCCCCAGATTTCGACCATTGCCGGAGATCAATTGGCGTTGCATCCGGTCAGTTCATTCAATGATCATGTCAAAATTATGAATTCTGCACGGGAATTTTTCATATTCCTAAAGCTTGTTGCAGTTTCATGATTGGCATAAAACAATATAAATTATGAAAATAAGCGGAAAGTCCTGGAAGGACTCGCATAACACATCTTTGTCAAAAATCCTTTTATTACTCTGCCTGACAGGAATTCTTCTGATTTCCTCCGTTCTGCAGGCCAGGGCAAAAAGACGCGGCGAAGAAGAAAATATTAACCCCCTCTCTCATTCAAAGGTAGCCCTTGTGGCAAATTTGACAGCATATAATATTCCTGGTGGTTCTTTTAAGATTTCAAATAGTGAAGGTCTACGCTTGCGGACTGTTACAATTAAAGGAAAAGTAACCGATGAAAAGAACCTTCCTCTGCCTGGCGTTAGTGTTAGGATTAAAGGAACTGCTCAGGTGGTATCAACCAATCCCGACGGCGAATTTCAACTGGTTACCGAGCTAAATCAGCCTACTTTAGTTTTTACCTATGTAGGTTATAAAACACAGGAAGTGGTTTATAAAGGCCAGCAGCTTTCTATAAAACTTGATCCTGATCAAAGTAAGCTTGAAGAAGTACTTGTGGTGGGATACGGTACGCAAAGAAAAAGCGATGTATTAGGCTCAGTAGCCACTTTTAATGCAAAAGCAGTAGAAGAAAAGCCGATATCAAGAGTTGAGCAGGCGCTTATCGGCCAGATGGCCGGCGTTCAGGTAAGGCAGCAAAGCGGCACGCCCGGAGCTGGTTTAAGTATCCAGGTACGCGGGGCTGGCTCAATCACGGCAGGTAATGAACCCCTTTACGTATTGGATGGCTTTCCCTTGGATATAGCCAGTCAGAATGCCTCCGGAGGTATTTCAAACAGTCCACTCGATAACCTTAATCCAAATGATATTGAGAGTGTTCAGGTATTAAAAGATGCCGCTGCGGGAGCCATTTACGGTTCGCGTGCCGCAAATGGGGTAGTAATTATCACAACCAAAAAAGGTATTGCGGGTAAACCAAGAATTAGTGTTAATGCGAATGCAGGTATCAGTTCGGTAGCCAGAAAAATTGATGTGCTGAATGCTGATGAGTGGGTTGCCCAGGCAACAGAACTGGCCAATACTGCATGGGTAGCCTCTGGTACAGGAAGAACCGCTGCCCAAACCAATGCTGAAAGGGCCGCTATTTTAGGCCTTGCTCCGGGTACCATTAACACCTCTTTTATGACCGATCCGAGATGGGCACAGCCCGGACACCCCGGCCTTGATTATGTAGATTGGCAGGATGCCATCTTTACCAATGCACCTTATCAAAATTATGAGGTTTCAGCAAGCGGAGGGGCAGAAAATGTGACCTACTTTATTTCTGGTAACGTACTTAACCAAAACGGAACGTTGATTAATTCCAATTATAAAAACTATGGTTTAAGGGCCAATGTGGAGGCCAATGCCAGTAAGAAGCTTAAATTCGGGATTAATCTTGCACCATCTTATTCTGTTAATAATGCACCTCCAGGGGAGGGTAAGGATAACCAGCTGATGAATGCTTTACAAATGGTACCGGTAGTTGAAAGTTCGGCAGGCTTAAATTCCGGTGCCTACGGAAACAGTACCTACACCTGGGCGAGCCCAAGGTTAATCAGTCCGTATGCCTATCTGGAAACCGCAATAAACAAGGTAAAAACCTCAAGATTATTGGCCTCGATATATGCAGATTATCAAATAATTAAAGGCCTATCATTAAGGTCGAGCGTAAATTATGATAACGTTGATCGAAATACTTCAAAATATACATCCGATCAGGTAACCGTTGGTGCAGCATCAGCCTTGTTAACCAATCCAGGTCTTTATTCAACCGGCTCTTATGCGGTAACCAAGAAACAAAACTTTCTTAACGAAAATACCCTTAATTATACCACAACAATTGCCGGTGTCCACAAGATTTCTGCCATTGCAGGGCTGTCGTACAATATAGTGCATACCGAAGGGGTAAGCCTTGCAACGGCCGGAGGTTTTGCCAACGATATCATCAAAACCTTAAGTAATGCCATTGCCAACGCTGCAGGAGTAACCACTACAGGAACTTCAACCGCAGCTAATAACACCTTATTCTCTTATTACAGCAGATTACAGTATGCTTTTAAGGATAGATACCTCTTATCTGGTACCATCAGAAGGGATGCCTCTTCTAAATTTGGATCCGAAAACCGTTGGGGAACCTTTCCTTCGGTATCTGCCGGATGGAAAGTTTCAGAAGAATCTTTTCTTAAGGATGTTAAGGCCATTAGTGAGTTAAAACTAAGATTAAGTTGGGGTAAATCAGGCAACAACAACATTGGCGACTATAATGCCATAAGCACCCTGGTAAATTCTAATTACGTATTTGGCGGCAATACACCAACAACGGCTACAGGGCAGGTGGTTTCGGGCCTTGCCAACAAAGCGCTGAAATGGGAAACATCCAACACCTACGATCTTGGTTTAGACCTCAGTCTTTTGGCCAACAGAATCAATTTCACCTTCGATGCCTATCATAAAAAGAATACAGATCTGCTGTTAAACCTGCCAGTACTATCTGCAAGTGGTTTCAGCACAAGTTTACAAAATATAGGTGCGGTGGTGAACAAAGGATTGGAGTTCGGGCTAAATACGGTAAACGTTAAGACAGCCAATTTCACCTGGACGATGAATGCCAATATTGCCTTTAACAAAAATGCCATAACCGATCTTGGCCCAACACATGCCGATATCGAAATCGCTTCTGCCTATAGCGGTAGCAATGCGCCATACCTGCTTAGGGAAGGACTCCCTGCTTTTAGCTATTACATCACTAAAACCGATGGAATTTTGACGGCTGCTGATATTTCCAATCCGGCTGTGGCAAAAGTATCCGGACAGAAAGTTGGCGATGCGAAATACGTTGATACCAATGGCGACGGAAAAATCAGTGCTGCCGACAGGGTGGTTGGTGGACAGCCTTCTCCCAAATATACCTGGGGTTGGTCAAACAATTTTAAATATGGGAATTTCGATCTTGGTATACAGCTATATGGTCAGCATGGAGGTTCGATACTTTCTTATCTGGGCCGTGCAATCGACTTTTCGGGAAGTACAACAGCAAATGTGCTTGGGGTATGGAGAGACCACTGGACGGCAGCAAACCCTAATCCAGATGCACCAAGGGGTAGGCTGGGCGCAAATTATACTTATCCAAACGTAACCTCTGATTGGGTTTACTCCAGCGATTTCTTTCGGGTGCAGAACATTACTTTGGGCTATAACCTGAAGGGATTGATCAAAACTCCTGGCATTTCCTCTGCACGGATATTTGTGGCATTGGAAAACTATTTCTCTCATGATAAATATAAAGGGGGAGCGAATCCAGAGGCGCAGAATACGAACGTAAGTGGCGATGCCAGCTATGCAATATCAGGCGATTACGGTTCGGCACCATTAAGTAAAACAGCTTCAATTGGAATAAACATTGGCTTTTAACAGAATAAGATGAAAACGAAAATATACTTAACCCTGTTCTCCGCGATACTGCTGTTGGGCAGTTGCGAAAAACAATTAAATCAAACACCAGAGTCGAGTTTGGCTACAGCGAATTTTTTCACCAATAATAACGACTTTCTTCAGGCGGTAAATGGGGTGTATTCCCAGTTGAGCAATTATCCCAGTCAGGCACTATGGCTCAGTGAAATGCGTAGCGACAACTTAAATGCGACTTCAGATGGTAACCGCGATTGGGACGGGATCAATAATTTTACACCGAGTATTACCACAATAGGATTTATCACTACCGCTTGGAAGGCGAATTTCAATGGCATATATAATGCGAATACTGTTCTGGCAGCATTAGAAACCAAAGGAAGCGTACTTACTGCTGCAAATGCAACAAGGTACGCTGCAGAAGTCCGTTTCTTAAGGGCATTCTATTATTTTTCCCTGGTCAGGACTTTTGGCCAGGTGCCATTAATATCGACGGTAAAGAGTGCTGTGGAGGTAGCAAGCATTCCACGTAGTCCGGTAGCTGATGTTTATGCACTGATCGAATCCGATTTGCAGTATGCAGCGACCAACTTACCTGCAACTTTTACAGGGATTGACCTTGGAAGACCAACTTCTTATGCTGCAAAAGGGCTGCTGGGATTGGTTTATCTTACTAAATCAGGGCCTACTTATGGCATAAACGGACCTGGCCTTAACAGCAATGAATATGATAAGGCTGCTGCTTTGTTCGATGCCGTAATTACCGGGAGTCCTTACAGTTTTGCCTCCAATTATGCATCAATATTTTCTTACAGCAACGAAAACAATAGTGAAGTGGTGTTTGATGTACAGTTTGCTTCGAGTTTAAATGGAGCAGGTTTTCCTTCCCATTTGGTGCCTGTAGCTTATTGGACCAGTAATGGTATTTCCAATAGTTTTGGAAATGGTTATGGAGCCAGTACTTTTCCTGTTTCCAAAAGTTTATTGAGTTCTTATACCACCAATACGGTTAGCGGAACCGATGTACGATACTCTTCCAATGTAGCGACCACCTATACCGCTGGTCCTTTTATCAAAAAATACATCGATGTGGCCAAAAAAGGCCTGTCGGGCAAAGATTGGCCGATTAATTTTATCGTACTGCGTTATACCGATATCTTGCTCATGAAAGCCGAATGTATCCTTCACGGTGCGGCAGGCACTCAAAGTGATGTAGACGCGGCTGTGAACAGGGTGAGGACCAGGGCTGGCATAGGTACATTATCGAATGTAAATATTCAGACCTTAATGCAGGAGCGGCAAAGGGAGTTTTTAGGCGAAGGGCTCCGCTGGAACGACCTTGTGCGCGAAGGCCTGGCCGTCTCGCAGATGAATGCCTGGAGAATAGCCGATGCGATTACGAAAATTAATGAAATTATACCGAACTATGTCATTTATCCGGTGCCTGCGGCAGAAATTCAAACTGCACCCGGTCTTTATACTCAAAATCCGGGCTATAACTAGTATATTATGCGAAGAATAAGATTTCAATTCAATAAAATGATCAAAAGAAGTTTAATCATCATCGGTTTTTCGCTCCTTTATAGCGGTGCTATATTTGCCCAGCGAAAAGCTGGGCAAAAGCCCAATATTGTTTTTATTTTGGCCGATGACCTGGGTTATGGAGATGTTGGTGTTTACGGGCAAAAACAGATCCTCACGCCCAACATCGATAAACTGGCCAATGAAGGAACGCGGTTTACCGATTTTTATGCCGGTGCACCAGTCTGTTCGCCATCACGGGGATCTATTCTTACAGGCCTCAACACCGGGCATGCTACAATTAGGGGCAATGCAACCGAACAAGGAGGGCTCGCGGGGAAAAAAGGGAAAAATGTGGTGTACCGGGCCAATCTTACCAAGGATGATTACACGATAGGAAACCTGATGCAGGATGCAGGATATAATACTTCGCTGGTTGGAAAATGGCATGTGGATGGATATGATTCGCTCGCTACACCTTTACAAAGGGGCTTCGACAAATTTTCGGGATGGCTGATCAATATTCCCTCAACTTACGCAAGCACCTATTGGCCTGATCACCGTTACATTAATGGAAAACTCGTAACAGTTGAACCTAATACGAATGCAAAAAAGGGCTATTATGAAACCAATATCTGTACAGATGAAGCACTGGCTTACCTGAAAAGCCAAAAAGATAACAAAAAGCCTTTCTTTTTAATGCTGAACTTTAATAATCCGCATTCACCGCTGGATGTTCCGGACCAGGCCATCTATAAGAATAAAAACTGGCCGGAAGATATGAAGACTTATGCAGCTATGGTGTACTATTTAGACCAGTCGGTAGGTAAAATAAAAGATTACCTGATCAAAAGTGGCCTGTCTGAGAATACGATTGTATTCTTTGCATCAGATAACGGCCCAAGGTCGGAGCCGACCAGTCAGCTGAAAGCGGTATCCGAATTCTTTGACTCGAACGGTAAACTTAAAGGGTACAAAAGGGATATGTACGATGGAGGGATCAGGATTCCATTTATTGCATGGGCGCCCTTTATTAAAAATGCGCCGAAAACGAGCGATGTGCCGGGCTATTTCCCCGACATTATGCCCACTTTTGGAGAGATTGCCGGTAAAACTACTGGATTTCGTACAGACGGTGCTAGTATATACCCGGTTATCAAGGGTGATAAGGTTAAAACCGACCGCTTTCTATATTGGGAATTTTTTGAATTGGGCTTTGAGCAGGGCGTGCGTTATGGTCGGTGGAAAGGGGTGAGAAGACATCATAAACTCGAACTTTACGACATTAAAACGGATATTGGCGAAACCAATGATGTGGCTGCTGCCCATCCTGATATTGTAAAGAAAATTGAGGATTATCTTTTAACCGCCAGAACAGATTCGCCGTATTGGACGGTAAAATAAAGACAGTATTTTCAGTTTATGTTCGATCGGGAACTAATGGTTTATAATTAAAATAGTTTAAGAGCCAATTTAAAGTTTGATACAATTATTTTACTTATCTAACGTTTTTGTCACCCTGAGGGTAATTTATTGTATAAAACTCAATATAAATGATATAAGGATTTTTAGCGTATTGTAAGCTGCGGGGAATCGTCATTGCGAGAAGGCTTTTTCAGCCGACGAAGCAATCTTTATCGAAGGGATCACTAGCAAGAAAGATTGCTTCGTCGTTCCTCCTCGCAATGACGACCTTTCTTTTGAATCTGTCAATGGTAGCGGAGTCGAAGTACTTTTAATTATCGAAAAACGGATCTTCGACTACGTTCTCCACAGGAGTCCTTTGGACAGACTGACGTACTAATAATTTTTAATAAATTAAAACAGGCGCTAAGTCTGCAGGTGAAATGGAACTCATTTTCTCGTTTGGCTATTGGGTTGGGAATTGGTTTCTCTTAAACTCACTTGGCCTCATGCCATATTTCGATTTGAATACCGTCGAAAAGTAATTTGGTGAGGAGAATCCGACCATATAGGTGATTTCTGCGATTGTATACCTTTCATTGATCAATAGAAATTTTGCCTTTTTTAGCCTTCTGTTTATGATGTAGTCGGTTACACTGCAATCCAGCAAGGCCTTTACTTTTCTGTATAGCTGCACCCTTGAAACCCCCAGGGCTTTACTAATCTCCTCTACACTGAAGTTTTCATTGCTTAGGTTCTGCTCTACGAGACCTGAAAAATCATTTACAAATTTTTTATCCAGACTTTTTGAAATAGGTTGCCTGTTTCCAGAACTGATGTCGCTTGTGTAATGAGACTTTAGCAGGAGTCTGTTTTTCATCAGGTTCCGCACAGTCGCCAGTAAATATTCATAATTGAAAGGTTTTACGATATAGGCATCTGCCATACTCTCGAAGCCATTGATCTGCTGTTCTACACTGCCCTGTGCGGTGAGCAGGATGATGGGGATATGGGATGTACGGATGTCGGATTTGAGCTTCTCTGTAATTTTCTTTCCGGAAAGATCTGGCAGTACCACATCGCAGATGATCAGATCTGGTACCTGCTCGTAGGCAGAAGTGATCCCGCTCTCTCCCGTATTTGCAATAAATACCTCGTATTCCTCATCAAGTTTCTCAGCCAGATAGTGCAGAAGGTCTGCATTGTCTTCAATTATTAATACCGACCGTTCCTTTAATTCACGCAACAAATCATGGTTCTTTTCTCTCTTGAGATGCTCTAGTTCGCTCGTATAGATTTTCGCATTTTCATAAAGTTCTTCTCTTTCCGCTTGTTGGGTATGCTTCTCTTCTTCCCGAAGGTGTGATGATCCAAGGGGGAGGGTGACGGTAAAGATAGTACCCTGCCATTTCCGGCTTTCTACGGTTAGGTCTCCATGTAAAAGATTCATCAGTTCTTTCGAAAGAGAAAGGCCCAATCCAGATCCTTTTCTAGCATTCGAGTCTGCTTGATAAAAATGTTCAAATATATGGAGGATTTCTTCCTGATCCATTCCAGGTCCATTGTCCTCCACTATTGATATAGATATGAGCATCGTCTTTACTCACTGTAACGTGAACCGTTCCATTGGCTGGCGTAAATTTTAATGCGTTAGATATCAGGTTAAAAATTACCTTATCAAACATGTTCACGTCAAACCATACTGTTATATCCGATTCTTTAGTGAAAAGTCTGAGGTCTATGTTCTGTTTTTTTGCAGCGAGCTGAAAGGTCTCAATGATGTCTGCAATGAAATCTATAATATTGTTCGATGTTGATCTTATGCGCATCTTACCATACTCAATCTTCCTGTACTCAATGAGCTGGTTGATCAGGCGCAGCAGGCGAAAAACATTTTTATTGATCAGTTTCAGGTTTTTTCCTGCAAGCGCGTTAATTTTTTCATTATTAAGCAGATCTTCCAGGGGAGAGAGTATCAAGGTAAGTGGAGTGCGGAATTCATGAGATATATTGGTGAAGAAGTTCAGTTTGGCCTCTGTCGCCTCTTTAGCCTTTTCAGACATCTCAATAAGTTTATTGCGCTGGTTAAGAATTTCCAGGTTATTCGCCTCCAGGCTTTTGTTGATTTTCCTGTTTTCCAGTAGGGAGAAAAAAGCCAGTCCTCCGAAAACCACAGAGAGCACCAGGGTAACCACGGTGATGTTTAATGTAAGCTGTTGGTTGTCAAACAAAGAACGTTGTTCAGCCAGGAGCGATTGCTGCCGTTCGATATCTCTCTGCTGGCTGCTAAATTTGCTCCACTGCAGTTTCATAAGCTGAACATTCGATGAATCTATGACCACAGACTGAAGGATATTTTCTTTGAGGATGGATTCTTTTCCAAGGATACGGAATGCTGTCGAAATTGCCTCTTTGCCTCCCGTTGGATAAAGCATGCTGGCATCTATTACTTTGCCATCAATCATCAGGAGGCCGCCTCCTTGTCCGGGTAGTGCATCTATTCCAATAATGGTCACCTTCTTTTTTATTCCGAGTTTATCCAACGCTTCCCTGGCTGCTGAGGCCATCTGGTCATTGTGCGCAAAAATTAGGTCTGTGCTACGCAATGCCTCCTTCATTTTCAGCAGTTCATCAATAGCGTGCGATTTTAACCAATCGCCATAGATCTGATTCGAAATTCTAATATTAGCGGATTTTTGGAGTCCTTCGGCAAATCCTCTCTGGCGCTCTATTGTGGGAGAGGAGCCGGGAAGTCCCATGATTTCCAGAATATTTCCTTTCCCTTTGAGCAGACCGGATACATACTGCCCAGCCATCTTGCCAATCTGATAATTGTCTGCACCTACATAAGCCGTATAAGCCGAAGATGATGTTTTCCTATCGATAATAACCACAGGGATACCACTATTATAAGCCTGTTCTACGATTGGAGTGAGCGGCCTGGCTTCGTTAGGAGATATAATCAACAGGTCAATATTCATTTTTAATAGTTCCCCGACTTGTGAGATTTGTTTGCTATTGCTGTTGTTTGCATCTCTATATACCAATGTAGCACCAGGATGCAGCGAAAGCTCCATTTTCATCTCTTCCAGCATGGTTTTCCGCCACAGGTCCGAGCCAACGCATTGTGAAAAGCCTATAACGTATTTTGCTTCCTTTTTCTTGTCGCTACAGCCACAAAGAATAGCTGTTAGGGTGACCAGTATAAGTATCCTATGAAGGAAGTGAAGTCTTGCGGTCATATCTATCATTTTAATAAGGGCAGTGTCTGGCACCGGTTGTATCTGGTTAGGATCCTGTTTGTAAGAAATAATGCTAAAGATAATCAAATTTGAAACTTTAAGGAATTGGCGCTCGGCTGCGGGTGGGAGGATGAAAGGTACAGATGCATCAAAACCTTAATATTGATGTTTCAAAAGTGTAACCACATCACATCAGGTAAAAATAATAAATTTTAATTATTTGATAATCAGCGTTTTGTATGGTGTGTCAAGATTGTATTTTTTTGGAACAGATTTGTTATCCTCCCTTCCTGTTTTTGACCAACTTGCAATCCTTAACCAATAAATAAACCCTTATGAAAAAACATTCCGTCCTGGCTTGGTCCATGGTCGTAGCCCTAGGCGGCTTTCTGTTTGGATTCGATACAGCCGTTATATCAGGTGCTGAAAAATCCATTCAACAGTTTTGGAACCTTTCAGCATTTTCGCATGGACTTACCATATCTATTGCACTTATCGGTACAGTAATTGGCTCCCTGGTAGGATCCCGGCCATCTGATTATTTCGGAAGAAAAAATACACTTTATTTCGTAGCTGCGGCATACTTACTTTCCTCTCTTGGTACCGCACTGGCAGATAATTGGTATATCTTTCTAGCATTCCGCTTTTTGGGTGGTTTAGGTGTGGGGATATCTTCTGTTACTGCACCCATTTATATTTCAGAGGTATCTCCGGCACATAGAAGGGGTCGGCTTGTAGGGCTTTTCCAGTTCAATGTGGTACTGGGAATATTGATATCCTATCTTTCAAACTATTTGCTAAGCCAGGGAGGAGAGGCATCCTGGAGATGGATGCTTGGTGTTCAGGCATTTCCATCCATAATATTCCTTGTGCTGATCTACTTTATTCCCGAAAGTCCAAGATGGCTTATACTTAAGCGTGGTGCGTATGATAAAGCATTGGAAATCCTGCGCATCATAAATCCGTTAAACTGCGATGATGAGCTCGCCGCTATACAGAAATCCGGACAGGATATGCAACAGGATAAATCTTCTGATGGACTTTTTTCAGGAAAATACAACAGGCCTGTTATCCTGGCCGTGCTGTTTGCCTTCTTCAATCAGGTATCTGGCATAAATGCCATTATCTATTATGCACCCAGAATTTTTGAAATGGCAGGGCTTGGTGCGCATTCTTCCCTTTTATCAACTGTCGGTATCGGAATGGTCAATTTTATATTTACGCTTCTTGCGATCAATATTATAGATAAAGTTGGGAGAAAAACACTGATGCTGATTGGTTCTTTCGGACTGATTATTTCTCTTGGACTTGTTGCAGTTGCATTTCTGGGTGGTTCATCAAGCGGGTTTGAGATCCCGATTTACGTAATGCTCTTCATTGCTTTCTTTGCTTTTTCGCAGGGGGCAGTAATCTGGGTATTCATTTCCGAGATCTTTCCAAATCAGGTCAGAGCAAAGGGGCAAACACTCGGCAGTTCTACCCATTGGGTTATGGCAGCACTAATTGCATTCTGCTTTCCCTATCTGGCAGAGTCATTTGGAGGTGCAAACATATTTTTCTTTTTCTGTGCCATGATGGTATTGCAGCTGGTATTCGTTTGGAAGATGATGCCTGAGACAAAGGGGAAATCTCTGGAGCAGATAGAGACCGGAATTGTAATGCACTAAATAAAAAAGAAAGACAAGAATATGATCACACCTGCTATATGCTTTGGCGAAATATTATGGGATGTGCTGCCTGATGGGCGCATGCCAGGTGGTGCACCGCTAAATGTTGCCTATCACCTCAATAAGCTTGGACTGTCCAGTAGTATCATCAGTAAAATCGGAGATGATGAAAACGGAGTGAAACTGGAACGTTTGCTTGATGGCTGGCAAATTAACAAAAGCCTCCTTCAACGCGATACGATCCACCCTACCAGTGAAGTGATTGCCCGTGTGGGCAGCAGAAATGAGGTTTCCTATGAAATCGTGTTTCCCGTGGCATGGGATTTTATCGATCACCAGTCCATGATCGATAGCGCACTGAAATCATCCACATATTTTGTATACGGAAGCCTGGCTTCCAGAAATACGCTTTCCAGGGAAACGCTGTTCAAATTTCTGGAAAGCGATGCGATAAAGGTATTTGACATCAATCTCCGCCCTCCTTTCTTTGATAAGAGCCTTTTGGCAAATCTGATGGAACGGGCGGATATCATAAAATTTAATGAGTCGGAGCTACATATGGCGCAGATCCTTTTCGGGGGAAGGTTCATAAATGAGAGAGAGCAGGTCCGTTTTATACAAGAACGCTTCAGTGTTCCGGAGGTAATCGTAACCAAAGGCGAATTTGGGGCTTCCTATTATAGAATGGATCAATCCTACCATGCCTGGGGATCTGAAGTAAAGGTTAACGATACCATTGGGAGTGGAGATTCATTTCTGGCAGCCTTCATTGCCAATCATCAATTGGGGCTGGCACCAAAAACCATTATAAAAAATGCGATCGGAATGGGCGCTTTTATTGCCACCAAAAAGGGGGGCTGTCCGGAATATGAGATTGAAGAATACAAAAAGTTTATTGACGAAATATTTTAACTGAACATTAATAAATACTAACCAAATCTGAATTTTTATGAGAAAAATTTTCCTTACCTGGCTTTTTGCCTGTATGGTAATGGGCCTGGCATTTGGCCAGACCAGGGTAATCAGTGGCGTTGTCACCGACAATGAGTCCATCCCTCTGGAGGCTGTAACCATAGTGATCGTAGGTACCCAAAAAACGGTAACCACAGATGCTAATGGCAGTTTTAAAATTGAAGCTTCTGCCGGTCAGTCGCTTAGGTTCATTTATATTGGAGCTGAACCATTAACCATTCCGATTACCGCAGAATCGGCCAATCTTAAGGTCAAACTCGACATCGCTATCAATAAGCTCAACGAGGTCGTAGTTACGGGTTACCAAAAGGAACGCAAGAAAGACATCACCGGAGCGGTCAATGTAGTTGATGTTTCAAAGATCAGGGATATCCCTTCTGGTAATGCTGTAAAGTCTCTTCAGGGAAGGGTACCAGGGGTACTGATTACCACCGACGGTTCTCCAACCGGTCAGGCAACAGTAAGAATCCGCGGCATTGGAACCCTGGGCAATAACGACCCGCTTTATGTTATCGATGGAGTTCCAACCAAAAACGGCTTGGAACAGTTAAACCAGAACGACATTGAATCCATTCAGGTGCTTAAAGATGCATCATCGGCTACTATTTATGGTTCACGTGCAGCGAATGGGGTAATCATCATCACTACAAAAAAAGCCAAAAAAGGCTATTCAAAGATTGACTTCAATGCCTCTACATCCATTCAGAATTACGCCACCAAACTTAAAACGCTTAATGCCGAGGAAAGAGGCCGTGCCTACTGGCAGGCGGCGGTAAACGATAAAGCCAACCCTAATAATAACCAGATTTATCAGTATGACTGGAACAATAATATTAACAACCCGGTACTCAACCGTGTGATCTTTCCGGAATACATCGATGCGGCGAAGACCATGAAGCCTGCAGATACCTACTGGTTTGATGAGATTGCACAAAATTCGATTATCCAATCGTATGATGCAGCTCTTTCCAATGGCGGTGAACGGGGAAACAGTCTTTTTTCGGTTGGTTATTATGATAATAAGGGTATCGTAAAGGAGTCAAGAAGCCGGAAATATACGGCAAGATTCAATTCTGATTATAATTATCTCGACGGCAAATTAAAGATTGGGGAGAATTTTTCAGCAAGCTACATTAAGAATGCCCAGATCCCGACAAGCGATATCCTTTTTGCCTCGCTCGTACAGCAACCTATTGTGCCGGTATATACCACAAGCGGAGGATGGGGAGGCCCTGCAGCAGGAATGACCGATAGGCAAAACCCGGTTAGGTTAATAGAGGACAATAAGCAAAACACCTACAATTTCTACAGGTTTTTCGGAAATGCGTACGCGGATTACCAGATCGTTCCCGGGCTGAACTTCAGGACAAATTTCGGTGTAGACTATAATGGGAGCTATCAGCGCCTGTTAAAGAAATCATATGTTTCGGGCTTTTTGGCAGATCCTGCAAACCAGGTGAGCAATTCACAGACCTATCAGGGTAATATCATCTGGCAGAATACCCTTAACTATAAGATCACCAGGGAAAAACATAACCTGGAAATACTTGCCGGTCAGGAATACATAAAGAACATCAGTCAGGAGTTTTCTGCAAGCAGACAAGGGCTTGCGCTGGAAAATATTGATTATGCCTACCTTAACGTAGGTAGCACAAATACCCTCAACGGGGGAAGTGGGGCAGGAAACAAACTGCTGTCTTACTTCGGTAAGGTCAATTACAGCTACAACGATCGTTATATTGCTTCTGTAACCTTAAGGAGAGACGGCTCTTCGCGTTTTGGTAAAGATAACCGATACGGTACTTTCCCTGCTTTCTCACTTGGTTGGAGGATGAGCGAAGAAAAGTTTATAAAGGATCTGGGGCTGTTTTCTGATCTGAAGCTTCGGTACGGCTGGGGCCGGTCTGGTAACCAGGAAATCCCCAACAATGCTACCAGCTCGCTATACTCTGCTATTTACGGGACAGACCCGACATGGGACTTTGATAAGGGTACCGCATATGATATCACAGGTGGAGGCACAGGTCAGCTGCCTTCTGGCTTTGCCTTTATCCAACAGGGCAACGACAACCTGAAATGGGAATCGCTAAGAGAGTCGAATTTTGGTTTAGACTTTGGTTTATGGAACAATAAGCTTACCGGTTCTGTTGATTATTTTATTAAGAAAACCTCAGATATTCTAATCAGTCCTGCTTACCTGGCTGTACTTGGAGATGGAGGAAACAGGTACAGTAATGGGGCTTCCCTCCAGAACAAAGGGCTTGATGCGATTCTTACCTATGAAGATAAGATTGGTGATGATTTTAGCTTCAGTCTGACGGGTAACTTTTCGCTCTACAGGAACAAGGTGACTTATCTGCCTAAAGATGTACTTGCTTCCTATCCCGGCAATGGTACGGATAAAAACGTACTCGGAAGGCCCATAAACTCCTACTTTGGATATGTTGCCGATGGCCTCTTTACTTCGCAGGCAGAAGTGGATGCTTATGCCAGCCAGCCTGGAAAAGGATTAGGCAGGATTAAATATAAAGATTTAAACAATGATGGAGTGATTAACGATCTGGACCGCGACTTTATAGGGGACAATAGTCCTAAGTTCACTTATGGACTGAATGTTTCCCTTAGTTATAAAAACTTCGATATGAGTTTTTTCCTGCAGGCCATCAATGTGGACGTGGTGAATGATTTTAAAACCTATACCGATTTTTCTTCGCTTTGGACAGGTACGAACTGGGGCAGCAGGACGCTTGATGCGTGGAGCCCTTCAAATCCAGCTTCTACCATTCCAGCGCTCACTCTTGTAGACCGCAATAATGAAGGAAGATTCTCTACTTACTTTATTGAAAACGGATCTTATCTCAAGCTGCGCAACCTGCAGGTTGGTTATAATCTTAAAAAGGCACTGAATATGAAAATACAGAACTTCAGGATATTCGTTCAGGGCAGTAACCTGTTTACCATAAAGAGCAAATCTTTTACGGGTACTGATCCTGAGATTCCCAATTATGGATTTCCTGTGCCGGTTGTTGGTACCCTTGGGGTAAATATTACATTGTAAAATTAGATATATCAAAAGATGAAAAAATTAATATATACACTGGCATTCTTCGCTACCCTATTCTTCTCATGCGAAAAAGCCCTTGATGAGCCAGCACAGGGCGTAGTTTCCGGCGATGATCTGAATACTCCCGAGAATATTGATAAAATGGTTATTGCAGCTTATTCTGCACTTGGAAATGATCACTATACTTCGCCATATTCCAGTATGTGGCCGTATGGAAGTGTTCGTGGAGGAGACACGTATAAAGGAGGGGATGGCCCCGGCGACCTGTCAGAGTTCCATTTGTTTGAAACATTTTCCCTTAACAGGCCTGATAATGGGCTTATCGATCAATTATGGTCCAGGCTGTATGTTGGTGTCGGTCGAGCTAATGATGCGTTGAGAAGAGTTGATGCCATGTCTGCCACTGAATATCCAAACAAGGTTCAACGCCAGGGAGAACTTCGCTTTTTGAGAGGGCATTTTTATTTTCTGCTAAAGATTCTTTTCAAATATGTTCCCTTTATCGATGAGAATATGGCAAAGGCCGACTATCCGTCCATTTCCAACAAGGCCTTGAGTAACGATGCGCTTTGGACGAAGATTGCAGATGATTTTAGAGCGGCCGTTACAGCGCTGCCGATAGATCAGAACGATAAGGGCAGGGTAAACAAAAATGTGGCAAAAGCATATCTGGCCAAAGTGCTGTTGTACCAGGCCTATACCCAAAGCGAAAATAACGCGGTAAGCGGTATTGATGCTGCTAAATTAAATGAAATAAACACATTATGTGACGAGATCATCGCATCGGGCAAATTCAGCTTGAGCACTGATTATGCCAGCAACTTTTTAGCTGCTTCTGATAACGGCCCGGAATCTGTTTTTGCCATCCAGTATTCAAAAGATGATGGTACGCCAAAGGGGAGGCTGGATTATGGGCATGCGCTTAACTATCCGATGAATCAGGAGTATGGATGCTGCGGTTTTAATGTGCCCAGCCATGACCTGATCAATGCTTTTAAAACAGGAACCGACGGATTGCCTCTTTTTTCCACCTACAACAATACAGATGCGGCAGCTTCTCTCGACTTTCAGAGCAGTTCATTCGATCCACGACTTGATCATACCGTGGCCAAACCAGGTGCACCTTTTAAATATAAGCCAGCATTTGTATTCCAGCGCTCGTGGTCAAGAGCACCAGCTATTTATGATGCGTTTGCCAGTATGAAAGAAGCAGTACTTCCCGATGACGCTTCTTTTCAGAAAGTACCACCATTTATCGGAAGTTCGAAAAACTGGGAGATCATCCGCTACTCAGATGTGTTGCTTTGGAAAGCAGAAGCGCTGATAGAGCTGGGGCGGCCATTGGAAGCTGTTCCGCTGATCAATCAGGTTAGAAACCGTGCAAACCTAAGTCGTAACCTATTGAAAAATGCTGCCGGAAACCCAACTTCAAACTATAATGTTCAACTCTATCAACCTGGGGTAAATTGTACCTGGACCCAGGATTTTGCAAGACAGGCCTTAAGATTTGAAAGAAGACTTGAATTCGCTACAGAAGGTTATCACTTTTTTGATTTGGTGAGGTGGGGGGTTGCTGCGCAGACTATGAACGCTTATTTTACGGTCGAAAAATCAAGGGTTGCCCATCTCTCAGATGCCAGGTTTACGGCAGGGAGGGATGAATATTTCCCAATTCCATTAAATCAGATTAACTTTAGTAGCGGGGTGTATAAACAAAACAACGGATGGTAATATTTCTAATGTCCAGGGAGCCTTCCCTGGATATTTGTTTAAATTTTAAAAAAATATAACATGAAAAACAAATTTATAAGATCGATATTCTTTTTGCTTTTTTGCCTATTTTCTGTCGGTTCTAAAGCCCAATCTACAGGAGGCGAAAAATACAGGCCAGCTTTCCATTTCTCACCAAAGGCACATTGGATGAATGATCCTAACGGAATGGTGTATTCTAATGGTGTTTACCATCTTTTCTTTCAGTATCATCCCGGAGGTACAACCTGGGGGCCCATGCACTGGGGACATGCTACAACCCAAGATTTCCTTCACTGGGAGGAAAAGCCGATAGCACTTTATCCTGATAGCCTGGGCACTATTTTTTCGGGAAGTATCGTAATCGATAAAGACAATACCGCAGGATTTGGTAAAAACGCTATGGTTGCAATATTTACGCACCATAACCAAAAAATCGAAGAGGTTAAGACTGGCCTGCACCAATACCAGAGTATTGCTTATAGTAATGATGAGGGCAAAACGTGGACTAAATATAAGGGTAATCCTGTGCTCCCAAACCCTGGGATCAGCGATTTCAGGGATCCAAAGGTGATGTGGTATGAACAAGGCAAAAAATGGATCATGACCTTAGCTACAAAGGACAGGATTACTTTCTATTCCTCCCCAGATCTTAAAGCCTGGAAACGCGAAAGTGATTTTGGAGCCAACCTGGGCGCCCATGGTGGGGTTTGGGAATGCCCTGATCTATTCCCACTCAAAAGCAATGGTAAAACGGTATGGGTGCTTTTAGTAAGCATAAATCCCGGAGGCCCTAACGGAGGTTCTGCAACGCAGTATTTTACAGGGAACTTTGACGGGAATAAATTCGTGCCAAATTCTACAAAAGAGAAATGGGTAGATTATGGAACCGATAATTATGCAGGGGTTACCTGGTCTAACACCGGCGACAGGAAGATATTTCTTGGCTGGATGAATAACTGGCAGTATGCCAACCAGGTGCCTACCAAGGCCTGGCGCGGTGCTATGACAATCGCCAGAGATTTATCGCTCGCAAGTGTAGATGGAGATTATTATCTTGGTTCGTTACCTGTAAAGGAAATTTCGTCATCATTAAAGCCTGTTTATAAGAAAGGACCTGTTACTATTGATAAGGAGATTGACCTTTCTGCATATGCCAAGCCGCTGGACGGAAAGTTCAAACTTGATCTTAGCCTTGAAAATGCCAACGACCTTAATATTATATTATCGAACGTTAGCGGTCAAAAGCTGATTATAGGCTACGACAAAAAGAACAACAGTTACTTTATTGACCGGACACTATCTGGTGAAACATCATTTGAAAAAGGATTTGCCAAAAAACATAGTGCACCCAGGTTACTGGCCGATAAGAAAATCAATATTAGCTTGATCCTGGATGTAGCATCTATAGAACTTTTTGCTGATAACGGATTAACTGTGATGACAGATATCTTCTTTCCTGATAGTGCTATTGAAAAAATCAAGATTCAAAGCAGTGGCGTTAGTAGGTTAAGCAGTCTTTCGCTGTCAAATATTGATGAGAAGCAATTAAAATAGTATAAGAGGTCGTATCTTAAATATAGATTTGTCATCCTGTCCAAAGGACTCCTACGGAGAGGGTAATTTATTTATAAAAATCAAAATAGATGACAGAGGCGTTTTTTTGCAGTGATGGGCTGCGAAGAATCGTCATTGCGAGAAGGCTTTTTCAGCCGATGAAGCAATCTTACAACGATCGCTACCAGCGTGCGCATTAAGATTGCTTCGTTCCTCGCAATGACGACCTTTCTATAGGATTTGTCTTATAATAAAACATTAATCACCAAAACCCTGCAAATAAATATCCTGTAAGTATTCATTGAAATATATACCAGTGGTGTTTCACCGAAATTATTATTACCTTGTATTTTTAAGTTAATGTATATTTGTCGGACGAATGGTCAACATTAATCACACGGATGAAAAGTCTTTATTGCTTCAATTGAAAAACGGTGATGAGCGTGCATTCGAAATACTATACAATAACTATAAATTCCGGATCGCCGGAAATTTATTCAAACTTCTCAAATCTGACGACCTGGTAAAAGAAATGCTGCAGGAGCTTTTTTTTAAAATATGGGAAGTGCGGACACAGATTGATCCCGAAAAATCTTTTAAATCTTACCTCTTTCGTATAGCGGAGAACCTGGTACATGATTATTTTCGGAAAGTGGCAAAAGACAAACGTTTACTGACCAAAATAGTTGCTTCAAGTTCAGAGCTTTACCTTCATGTTGAAGAAGATATGCTGAGTAAAGAAGATGCTCAAAAATTGCAGAAAGCCATAAACCTGATGCCCCCTCAGCGTAAAATGGTATTTACACTCTGCAAATTAGAAGGTAAATCTTATAAAGAAGTAGAGGAGATTATGGGCATTAGTGCCAAAACCATCAGTAGCCACATGCTGCAAGCCAATAGGTTTCTTAAAACTTATTTTAGAGATTCTCCTACACTTACCATTTCGATAGTTTTAGGTATTTTATTCAAAGGCTTTTGATCCTAATCGTTATTTTTGGAAATTAATTGTTAATTTTTTATTAACTGACTAAGGATATTTTTGCTTAGCTCCGTATTAGCTGTAAAAATTGAACCTTGAAGCCATCCGATCAACTCCATATTCTCTTCAAAAAATACCTTAATAATAGCTGTGGTCTTGAAGAAACACAGCGTCTGATGAGTTATTTTCAACTTGATGAAGATCAGGAAGTGTTGAAAGATCTCATTATCGGTGCTTTAGAAATTGAGGACAAACGTTATGAAACTGATCCTGCCATTGCCGGGGTACTGGCTAAGGTAGACCGGGATCTGTTCGTTCAGATTCATGAATCAGCACAAACCGTACCTAAAAGTAAAAATAAAACACTTAAACTCTGGTTACAAATCGCTGCTGTTGCCGCTGTTTTGGCTGTAGTATACATCGGTGTTTATTTCTTCAATAACCAATCAGAAAAGGTTGCCACTGTCCCAGTAACAACTGTACATGATATCAAACCAGGGGATTTTGGCGCTACACTTATCCTGGCAAATGGCAAAAAAATCAGCTTAGCGAATGCGTCTAAAGGTGAAATAGGAAGGGAATCAGGAATAGTTATCACTAAATCAGGCGACGGCAAACTGGTGTACCAGGTTAGTGAAAAGGTTTCGGATCCAAATGCTTCCAATACCTTGTCTACGGCCCGCGGCGAAACCTATCAGGTGCGGTTGCCAGACGGATCGCTTGTATATTTAAATGCCGCTTCCAGCCTCACCTATACCACCTCCCTCATTGAAAATGGAAAACGGGTGGTTAACCTCAGCGGTGAAGGATATTTTGAAGTAGCGAAGGATAAGCAACATCCATTTATTGTAAAAACAGACCGGCAGGAAGTAGAAGTATTGGGAACTCATTTTAACATCAGCAGTTATGCTGATGATGAAGTAGAAAAAACCACCTTGCTGGAAGGAAGTGTGAAGTTATCTGCATCGGGTAATGCTAAAGTACTAAGGCCAGGGCAACAAGCAAAGCTTGTGGCTGGCAAAATACAGATTGGTGAAACGGATACCGATCTTGCTGTTGCCTGGAAAAACAATGAATTTGTAGTCGAAAGTGAACACATTGAAACAATCATGAAAATGATAAGTCGATGGTATAATTTGGAGGTTGTTTACGTTGGTGAAAAAACCACCCAGCGTTTCAGCGGCAAAGTTTCAAGATTTGATAAACTGTCAAAAGTACTTGAAATCGTGGAGTCAACAGGAGAAGCCCATTTCGATGTAAAAGGGCGAACAGTCTATGTATCAAAATAAACAAACTAAACTATTAACAGAATACTAACCTTAAATCAACCAATGAAGAGAAGATTATACTAACTCAAGACATGTTAAACGAAACCAGGCCCCGATTAGCCGTCAGGACCTGGCAAAAGTTTGGAACATTCAATTAAAAATCAAACTAATAACCGCAGTCCTCCGTACGGTCCAACGCAAAAGAGGCTGCTTAACCAAACCGACTACTAATGTATCAAAATTCAAGGAAATTTGGTATGCCTAAACGGCTGTACCTTAAATTATTGCTAACTATGCGCTTAACCATCGTAATTATAATAGCGTGCTTTTTGCAGGTGAGTGCGTCGAGCTTTGCCCAAAAAGTGACCTTAACCAAGTCGAATGCTTCACTCCGATCTGTCTTCAAAGCGCTTAACCAGCAGACGGGTTACAATTTTTTTTATACAGACAATTTGTTGGAAAATTCGTCGCCAGTGACCATCAACGTTAAAGATGCAGAATTGTCTGCTGTACTTAACCAGATTTTTGCAGCGCAAAACCTGGATTTTGTTATCCGTAACAAAACTGTGGTCATCAAAGCAAGTGAATTAGCCAGGCAGGAAATCATTTCCGGTTTTGTAGGCGATGCCAAAGAACGTAAGCCTATTCCTGGCGTTACAGTGTCCATTAAAGGAACAAAATCTGCCGTTCAGACGGATAAGAATGGAAAATTTACCATCAGTATATCAGCAGGTGCAACCTCTTTGGAGTTCAGATTTTTAGGTTATAAAACCATTGATGTGCCCATCTCACCTAATTCGAATTATACCATTTACATGGAGGAGAATCAGGTTACACTAAATGAGATGGTAATTACAGGGATGGTTGACAGGAAGGTAAGTACCTACACCGGAGCTGCCAAAACCATAACCGGAGCCGAACTTAAGGCTGTAAGTCCGGTAAATGTATTTGCCGGCATTGCTGCTCTTGATCCATCTTTCAGAATGATTCCCAACAACAAGATAGGCGGGAATATCAACGCGCTTCCAGAAGTGACCATGCGTGGGCAAACGTCTTATCCAACCCTTGGTTCAGAGCTTGTTGGAAACCCAAATACACCATTATTCATTCTTGATGGATTTCAGGTTTCTTTACAGGCAATCGTAGATCTGGATATGAATCAGATTGCCTCGGTAACTTTATTAAAGGATGCTTCGGCCACTGCAATGTATGGTTCTCGTGGCGGTAATGGTGTGATGGTCGTTACAACAATTCTTCCTCCGAGAGGAAAAGTAGAAGTTTCGATTACCAATAACCTCACTTTATCATCACCAGACCTTTCTGTTTACAATATGCTCAACGCTGGGGAAAAACTGGATTTAGAACACCGTGTAGGTCTTGTGGACAGTTATAGAGGACAAGCCATTAATGCCGAACGATATAAAGCCGTGGTGAGTGGTGTAAATACAGACTGGAAATCTATTCCGGTTCAAACAGGCGTCAACAACAGAACCAACCTTTCGTTGCGTGGTGGTGATCAGTCTCTGACTTTCAACCTTAATTTCAGTGGGAATTTTTTACAGGGTGTAATGAAGGGACAAGACAGGAAAAATTATGCGGGAAGTTTTACATTGAGTTACAAAACCAATAAATTAACGTTCCAAAATTATACGATTGCAACGCAGGTTATTTCCAATGACTCGCCCTATGGAGAATTTAGTCAGTACCTGGCTTTGAATCCATACTGGAAACCATACGATGAAAACGGTAATGTAAACAAATACCTGGAAAACATAAATTTGGGTTTCGGCGTAGCAGGTTCTGTTGTAACGAACCCGTTGATGGACATTAATTACAATACTATTAACAATAGAAATAAGAACTTTAATTTAAGAAACAACACCACTATTCGTTACGACTATAGTAAGTCTCTATGGTTCACTGGTGCACTGGGCATCACAAAAGTGAATGGCACAATAGATAATTTCTATTCCGCATTAGACAGTCGTTTCAATAGTATTTCAGATATAAGTGCACGGGGTAGCTATTCCAAAGACAATAGCGATTCTTTTACTATGGATGGAACAGGTTCTGTGAACTACAACAAGAATTTTGGAAAGCACGGCATTACTGTTTATGCAGGATTCAGACTTGCCAGCACCAACTTAAATTCATATAACGTATCAACACAGGGTTTCCCTTTTGATCGTTTAGATAACATCCTGTTTGCTGCGCAATATGCAAACAGCAGGCCTACCGGAACGGAAAGCACCATTAACAATCTTTCTTATACCGGAAGTGCGAATTACTCTTATGATAACCGTTATTTTACAGATTTCACCTATACAAGGGATGGCTCATCTGCTTACGGGGACAACAATAAATTTGGTAACTTCTGGTCTGCAGGTTTAGGATGGAACATCAATAATGAAGCGTTCCTGAAGGATAGCCAAAGTATCAATCTCCTTAGGATACGTGGTAGTTATGGTTCTACCGGTACATCTGTACAAGATCCTTACGCATCACAATTCAGGTACAACCTGGGTACATCAAATGGTTACTTTGGTGAGGTTGGTGCCTTTCCTGGTGGTCTTGGAAACCCGAATTTAAGCTGGCAGCAGGTATTGAAGTCGAACATTGGTATTGCTTCAGCATTTCTGAACAACCGCTTGACTTTCAATGCGGAATTTTATAACGAAGTAACACAGAATGCCCTTACTACAGTTTCGCTGGCACCTAGTACCGGCTTCCCTTCATATACCGAAAATTTAGGTAAAATTCAGAACAGGGGATTGCAGCTTGACCTGGGTTATACCATACTATCCCAACCTCGTAAAGGTTTAAAATGGAATGTTTCTGTAAATGCAGCCACTAATAAATCTGTGTTAAAGGAAATTTCAGAGAAACTTAAAGCCTTTAATGCTGCACTGAATGCCAATAACCCCAATCAGACTGTTGAAAATGCACAGTTTATTGAAGGCCAATCAACAACCGCTATTTATGCGGTGAGGTCATTGGGTATCGATCCGGTAACTGGTCAGGAGGTTTATCTTAAATTAAATGGTACACCAACCTTTGTTTGGGACGTTAATGATAAGACCTATGTTGGCGATAGCCGCCCTAAGTGGACGGGAGCTTTAAATTCAAATTTCCTGTATGCAGGTTTTGCCTTAAACTTTAGCATCAATTATAATTATGGTGCTGATTTGTACAACACTACCTTATTAAATCGTGTTGAGGCTGTGGATGCACGCAATAACGTAGACCGTAGAGCTTATGACCTTGGCTGGACCGGACCTGGTAGTGTAAGTCCGTATCGACGGATTACCAGTGGTGAGCCAATACCAACACAACTTACCTCAAGGTTTGTTCAGCGTGATAACAACATTCAGCTCAGCTCCGTTAATTTAAGTTATCAGTTTAAAACACCATTTGTTAAAAGATTGGGCTTGCAAAACCTAACCGTTAGTGCAACAACAAATAACCTGGGCACCTTCAGCTCCATTGAAATTGAACGTGGTACAGATAACCCTTTTGCCAGAGAATATACATTTGGTTTAAGTGCGAGATTTTAATTCAAAAAACAAATTCATATCCCAATGAAAAAAACAACATTAATTATAGGAATTCTGGCAATGGTTGTAGTGTTTTCCGGTTGTAAGAAATTTTTGGATGTAACCCCAAAAACAAGTCTGGCTGAAAAACAGCTGTTTACTTCGGAAACTGGTTTTCAGCAGGCTTTAACAGGTATATATGGCCAGCTGGCCAGTGACAGTCTTTACGGCGATAACCTTTCTATGGGTTTCGTTTCAGCTCTGGCACAAAATTATTCGACACTTAGTACCACCGGAGCAGTTCCACTGCAACAAACACAATTGCTAAACTATGCATCAGTAGAAGTAGCGGGCTATACCAATGCCATCTGGTCTACCAGTTACAGTTCAATTGCAGCAGCAAATAAAATTATCGTAAATGCAGAGATAAACCGGGCTGTGTTAAGCAATAATTCATACGCAATGCTCCGCGGTGAGGCTTTGGCCTTAAGGGCATTTTTACATTTTGATTTATTGCGCATGTTCGGTCCTGAATATACTGCCGGCGCAAACCTGAAGGCCATCCCTTATAAAAAAGATGTAAACGAAAACGCAGTTATACCGTCTACCACTGCTGAGGTGGTAAAATTCGCCTTAGCTGATTTGAAAGAGGCAGCAGATTTATTGCAACCGGTAGACCCGATCGTGACCAGTGATTTAAGGAGCAGACGGAGTAAACTGAATTACTATGGTATAAAAGCACTTGAAGCAAGAATTAAATTATACAGTGGTGATAAAGCCGGTGCTGCAGCTGCCGCAAATGTAGTGATCAACTCTGCTAAATATGCGTTTGTTACCCCGGCTGCGGCCTCAGTAGTAGGCTTAGGGACTGTGGTGCGCGACCGCCTGTATTTCAACGAACAGGTGTTTATGATCAGGGTCAGGGATATATTGCCCAATGTACAACGTTATTTTAGATTTAGGGGTGGTCCAGGACAAAGCCTCACACTTACCGCTGCTAGCTTTTCTACGCTATATGAAACCGTATCAGGTGGTGGTGGTACCGACATCAGGTTTGTATACCGCATTGAGCAGGATGGCGGAATCCCGTTCCCCTCTAAATTCTGGCAGGCCTCAACTGCTACAACGACAATTACCGACAATTTACTGGACCAGTATGTACCTGGTATTCGCCTTGCCGAAATGTATTATATCCTGGCAGAAACTGCGGAGACACCTGCTGCTGGTGTCGGTTATTTAAATACGGTGCGCCAGAACAGGGGGCTTACTAATCTGGCAACAAACATTACAGCTACCGCACTTAAAACAGCGATTACCAGGGAATACCAGAAGGAATTTTATGCGGAAGGCCAATTGTTCTTTTACTATAAACGTATTAAAGCAATAAGAATGCAATTCCGTAATGTCGACATGGCGCCAGAGCAATATGTGCTGCCAATCCCAAATGCCGAACTTCAATTTAATCCGAATTATGGAAATTAATCACACTCGTATTATGAAATATTTATTATATGTGACGATGGTTTTCTCCCTTGTTTCTTGTAAGAAGGAAGCAGTAGAAACCTATCAGGGAAAAAACGGCGTTAGCTTTTTTGCGTACACCTACCAACAATTACATACCACAGCCACGAGAAGTTACTCTTTTGCTTTTCAAAGCACTGTAAAAAAAAGGGATACCATGTATATACCCCTGAGACTTACAGGCAAGTTGTCTGATCAGCCGCGTACGGTATTGCTAAAGGTGGCTAAAGGAACGACTGCAACTGCAGGCGTTGATTTTGAACTAAAAGAAGTGACCATTCCACCTGGGGCTTCTATATTTAATTATCCTCTTGTGTTGATCAACTCTGCAGGAATGGCCAGCAATGTCTATAAAATCGTATTGGAACCAGCAGAAACCAAGGACTTTACTTTGGGTACTTTAGGCCAGACATCAGCCACTAATGGTAATCTGAATACGGAAGAAAACTTTCGATACCTGACGATAGAGGTGTCCGGTATGTACACCAGACCTGCTTATTGGGACGGTTTAGAGGCAGATTTTGGAGAATTTAGCGCTGAAAAGTATAAATTCATGGTTAAAGTACTGGGTATAACAGATTTCTCTTACGATAATATCGGGCTTGGAGGTTCTCTAAACTTCCCCGTGACGCTGAGAAATGCACTAGCCGCTTATGAGGCTGCAAATGGTCCATTGTTAGATGAGAACGGTCAAAAGATATCGTTCCCTTAATTTAAATATTATGCATTTAAAATACATTTTAAAGCTTAGCCCGGTTTTTATTGTCATCATGCTTGCATTTTCGGCCTGTAAAAAAGACAATCAATCGTTTAAATATGATCAAATTAACGATATTAAGATAACTGATGCAACAACCAGTTTTACGGTTCCTCAACTGGATTCACTGATTATCACACCAACATTGGCCCAAACAATGCCCGAGGGTGATTCATTTACCTATAGTTGGAAATTTAATACACCAACAGACACAACAACAATTGCTAAAACAAAAAATCTACGCATAAAAGTAACATTAAGCCCCGGCGTTTACCTGGTAGTATACAAAGTGACGAGCAATAGAAATGGTATTTCTACGCTAAAACAATATACCATCACCGTCAACGGAGTCTATCCAAATGGCTGGTACGTTGTTAATAGTAAAGATGGAAAAGGCAAGGTTTCGTTGATCCGTAGCGACGATGTGATCTTTGAAAATCCTATGGAGGTGGCCAATAATAAAACCTATCCAGGAAAGCCATTGGCCTTATATAATTTTGGAAAAGGTAGCTTCTTTTATTATTTCACAGATCAGAATGTGTATCGGTTCAACATGAACGACTGGCTGGAGCTTGGTGATAAAAGTTCTATACTTCCGAATTTGGCTACGCCACTTCCATTTAAAACTACACCAGCTTTTATCATGAGCACCTCGAAATTTGACCAATTCATCGTTGCGGATGGTGGCTTATATGCTGGCATTTCGGGCTCGGTTTCAGATAACGTCAAGCCTTTCTCTCAACGCATTCCCGGCAACTATAATCTATTCCCAGGTGTGTTTCCTAATACTTATGATGTAAACTATTTTTACGATAATGCAAACATGCGCTTTATGCGAATGGGTATTCTTTCAAGAGTTCTGGAAGATGCACCTAGTACAACAGGTTCATTCGACCTGGCAAATGTGGGAAGAAAAATGATTGCGTCTGATCGCGGCATGTCGACGCTATTTGAAGAAGAAATTGAATGGTATTTTATCATGGAAGAAAATAACAGCCGCTACCTGATGTCCTTGACGTATGATAACACTTTCAATACTAGGCCTGGGGTTAATCAGGAAATGGTAAACAGTCCGGAAATTGCTAATGCAACTAACTTTGCAACTTCCTCCATCGTAAAACAACTTTATTATACTGTTGGCAATAGGGTGTATTTGTATGACATGCTTGCAAAATCAGCACGCCTGATTTACACTTTCCCAGCTGGATATGTAATTAAGGACATCGAGATGTTGCGCGGCACAAGCAAACAATTGGTGATCGGTGTGAACAATGGTGCAGCGGGTGAAGTATATTATTTCAGTATCAATGGTCCTGGAGAATTCACCAATGGTACTTATGATAAGAAATTTACAGGCTTTGGTGAAATTATACAAATTGCGCCTGCCAGACAAAACCTATAGTTACGAATTGAACCATAAATAATCATTTAGCATATACCATTATGAAAAAAATAGTCCTGCTTCTAGCAATCCTGACTATCGGAAAGTCTGCATTTACCCAGCAGGCACAACCGGCTTATAAAGCAAGTCTCGATTCTATGAAGCTATTTATTGATCTTTCAAAGAAAGAAGCCATTGTTAATCGCCTTGTCAAAGCCCATCCAAACGAAAGCTTTGACCAATACAGAGCTATGCTCGTAGATAATTTTATAGTAGCAAAAAATTCTGAGAAGGCTTTATATTATTTTAACCAGATTCAGGAAACTGCAAGAATTATGTATGTTGAAAATGTTACTACCGGTTTAATGGCTTATGATTTGAAAGCAGCTGAAACTTTGGTTAAGCAAGAATTAAACAACTCAACAAACGCAAAAGAAGAGCGGTTGTATTTATTACAGCTATATAGTCAGGTGGCGGATAAACTGGGCGATCATGAGAAAGCTTTCGCTGCTATAAAAGAATGCTATGAGCAGGCTAACAAAAAAAGTGCAGGATTGACTGCACAGCATTATTATTTGATGAGCAAAACGGGCAGGTACCAGGAAGCGCTTCCTGAACTGGAGAAAGCAGTTTTATCAGGCTTGGCCGATGATGACTTTAAGAATGAACTGAAAAAGGCCTATATAAATGTGCATCCGGGAAAAGATGCAAATGCTTACCTGGCTACTTTAACCAAGCAGTTTGACGACAAATATAAAGCAGAAATAGCAGCCAAAATGATAACGGAGCAGGCACCTGAATTTAAAGTCAAAGACATAGATGGTAAAGAAGTATCCTTGTCAGACTTTAAGGGAAAGACCATTGTTCTCGACTTTTGGGCAACCTGGTGCGGACCCTGTAAAAAGTCGCTTCCAGCGATGCAAATGATGGTTAATAAATATAAAAACGACCCGACTGTAAAGTTTTTGTTTATACACACCTGGGAAACGGTTCCTAACCCCAAGCCTGATGCGGTAAACTATTTGTTAACCCATGACCTGGATTTACCATTATATATGGATACGAAAGATTCCGTTACAAAAAAGAATCCTGCAGTATCGTCATTTGGCGTCTCAGGAATCCCCGCAAAGTTTATTATTGATGGCAATGGTAAAATACGTTTCAAGGAGCTGGGATTACTTTGGCCAAATGAGGTTGCCGTCAGGCAACTTTCAACCATGATAGAATTGTCCCGTTAAAATGTAATCACTCAAAGAAAACAAACTGTATGAAAAAATTATTTTTAATATTCCTGTTGATGCCTTTTATTGGTGTGGCCCAAATTAAAGGCACACATTTTGAACATGGACTTTCCTGGCAACAGGTAAAAGATAAAGCTAAAAAAGAGAACAAATACCTTTTGGTAGATTGCTTTACAACCTGGTGCGGCCCTTGCAAATACATGGCCAATACCATTTTTCCGCAGGAAAAGGTGGGTGAATTCTTCAACAAAAACTTTGTAAATGTTAAGGTACAGTTCGATCAGACCAAAAATGACAATGAAGAAGTTAAAAGCTGGTATGCGGATGCCCAATCAATGAGCAAGGCGTTCAAGATAAATGCCTATCCTACCTTTCTGATCTTTTCTCCGCAGGGCAAGCTGGTACACCGTATTGTAGGCGGTGGTGAGGCAGATGAATTTGTCGCCAAAGCGAAGATGGCACTGAACCCGGAAACCCAATATTACACGCTACTGAAAAAAAGCGAGTCTGGAAATGCTGCTCCTGAGACCTTGAAACAGTTGGCCGTTAGTGCCGAGGCTGCCTATGATGAGGAAAACTCCGAAAAGTTTGCCAGCGCTTATATGGCTACACAAAAAGACCTATATACCAAAGAGAACCTGGAGTTTGTGAGCAAATACACCAGAAGCAGCCAAAGCAAGGGATTTGAACTGATGCTAAAAGATCCTGAAAAAGTAGATGCCGTTTTGGGAAAAGGAAAATCGAATGAAATCCTGAGCGCCGTTGTTCTGGAGGAAAACATTTATCCCGGACTTCGAAAGCCCAATGCTAATGTAGATTCACTGGTTGCCGCCGTACAGGCGAAATACCCAACAGTAGACATCAGTAAAGCCACCGAACTGATAAAAATTCAGGTTTTTCATGCCGAAAAAAAATGGGACAAATTTCAGCCGGCATTACTAAGTTATATGAAAAAATATGGTGCCGAAGTAACCGCTGATAGGTTGAATTTCTTTGCATGGGCGGTTTTTGAAAACTGTAAAGACATTGACTGTATTACTGAAGCGCTGAGCTGGAGTAAACGAAGCGTGGATGCGACCCAAACCAAGGAGCCTGCCTACCTGGACACCTATGCCAACCTGCTCTATAAGCTGGGCAAAAAGGACCAGGCGATCGCCATGCAGCAGAAAGCGGTGGACCTGGTTGCAGCCGAAAATAAGGCGAAATACCAGGTTACGCTCGAGAAAATGAAAAAAGGCGAATAAACCTTTAAGATTAAGTAAAAGGGATGCAGTTCATGACACTGCATCCCTTTTTTATTGTGTCCTGACATAAGCTTCAGCAATGAGGCTGTCCTGTAAGCAAGCATCCCCGTGCCGAAATAACGCGGCCAATTTACCATATAATATTAATTATAGTAATTCCTGAAAATATTTTTTTAAATACCTAAGTATCAAAGTTGATATCATGTGTCCTTATGGAAATCAGCGCTCAAAAATCTGATCTACAACCAACTAAATTCATCCTTATGAGAAAACTTTTACTTTACCAGCTAAAACTGATGGCAAAAAAGAACCTGATTATTTTCTTTTTTGCTGTTCTGACTTTTATGGGCGCTCAGAAATCAAGCGCGCAGATACAAACCTTTGTCCATCCGGGTATTGCTTTAAACCAGGCTGACCTGAATCAGTTGAAAGCTAACATCACTCAGGAACCATGGTTATCGGCTTATAACGCATTTAAAAATGACGGCAAGTCTAAGCTTAGCTACGTAATGGCAGGGCCATACGCTACAGTAAGCCGTGCTCCGCACCTAAATAACAATGCTTGGATAAACGATATGGTCGCTATACGCAACCTTGCCTTTATGTATGTTTTTACCGCGGATAGTGCCTATGCCCGAAAAGCAACCAACATGCTGGACTCCTGGGCAGTTACCAATACCACCTGGGGAGGCATTGAATCTATGCTGGATATTGGCGATTATGCCCAGTATTGGGGTGTAGGAGCAGAAATTCTGCGCTATACTTTTCCTGGCTGGACTGCAGCCAATACTCAGCATGTAGAAAAATATTTTTCTGAAGTTTTATTTCCAACCTCATTTGTTCCATTTCCATTACGGGATCAGAACAAAGGGGCTATCCAATTAAAAATTGCCCTCGCAGCATCGGTTTTTTGTAACGATATTAACCGGTTTAACCAGTCGATCGAAGTATACAGGATGGATGCTGGTGGAGGTATGCGTAACTCGCTGCCCAATGGTGAAGTAGGAGATACAGGCCGCGATGACCACTGGCGTATACAGGCAGCAGCCTTGGCATGGGGCGCAGAAGTAGCCTACAAGCAGAAGATAGATATGTTTGCCGAACTTGGTAACAGGGTATTGGCTATTGGTGAGCTGTATCATCAATATGCTTTTGACGGGGCTAGCATGACCTATATCCCCTTTGGCGGTTATGCCAGTTATTGGACCAACTGGGGAATCATGCCAGGAGAGAGGCGTGGCGATATGACCAATATCATTCATAATGCATATAACAGGCGCAAGGGAATACCTACCCCTCATACCGATATGATGCGGGCTGCTTTAGGTGGAGCGGGAGGAGATTTCTTGTATCTGAAATCATCCGACACTTCTACTGCGGTTATTTTGCCCCCTGTATTTTATCCTTCCGAGCACGTGCAGCCAATAAACAACCTGACCAATATTGATATCGGTAACCCCGGACTGGCAGGAAGCGCATCCTTCAATAACGGAATCTGGACCCTTAAGGGTGCCGGAAATTCCACCAATAATGCCTTCAGTTTCAACTTTAAAAAGATGACCGGCGATGCAGGTCTGGTTGTAAAGGTTGATAATATGTCGCTTACTACCGGAGGCTGCGGTGTTATGATACGCGAATCATTAGCGTCCGGTTCCCCTTTTTGGGATCTTTTTCTCGGGGCAAATGGTGGTATCGGAAGGCATGGACAGCCCAAAGCCCCCTGGTGGTTAAAAATTGAACGTGTAAACACCCGCATATTTGCGTACCACTCACAGGATGGCGTTAACTGGACGAATCTTAGTTGCTGGTATTCCGCAACCGGTTTCCCGGCAGAGCTGTACCTCGGTTTTTACACCATCTCTAATAATACATCGTTACATAATACAGCCACCTTCAGTAATGTAGGCTATAGCCAATCTGCACCTGCAGGATCTCCGGAGATTAGCAGCGCTACCACTGCTACAACAACCATTGACCTACCTTTCAGTTATAACACCAATGCCAGTGCCAGTCCTACTGCTTATAGTGCCAGCGGTTTGCCTGCAGGGCTTAGCTTGGATGCGGCTACTGGTATAATATCGGGCACGCCTACCGCGCTAGGACAAAGTGAAGTAACGCTAACTGCTACCAATGCTAGTGGCAGTGGTACTGCAACTTTGATCCTGAAAGTGCTTAATAACCAGGCACCTGCAGCACCTGCTCCGGTTACGGCATCCGTTGTTAATGGTACACAGATCAAATTGAGCTGGCCAGCTTCAGCCAATGCTACCAGTTATTCGGTAAAACGTTCGCTAACAGCGGGAGGGCCATATACCACTATCCAGGCAGCTATTACCCTCACCAATTTTACAGATCCCGCTCCTGCACCTGAAGTAAATAATTATTATGTTATTACGGCATTTACTGGCAATATGGAAAGTGCTAATTCCAACGAAGTTTTCGCATCTGTGCCTCCAGCAATTCCGAGCAGGCCAATAGTGGTTAATCAAAGCGACCGGATCAACCTTACATGGGATGCAGTTTTAGGCGCCGTTTCGTACAAGGTAAAACGTGGTACAGTAAGTGGTGGCCCTTATACCACCATTGCAACGGTTAGCACTTCCGCCTACGAAGATACATCTGTTACCAGCGGCAGCCCATATTACTATGTGCTTTCTTCTGTAGGAAGCACAAAGGAAAGTGCCAATTCAGCCGAAAGCTTTGGCGTTCCGGGCGCAAGTTCTTCAGTATGGAGCTCAACACCACTTACAGATTCGTTAAATCTGGCCAGCAACTGGATCGGAAATGCACTCCCGGTAAATCCTGCCATATTAACATTCAATGCAACTACAGATTCACTGCTGACCAATGATATAAACGGTATAATAGCATCGAGAGTTCAATTTGAAACCGAAGCAAACACTTATACTATTTCTGGTAATGCTTTAACGATAAAGAACGACCTGGTTAACAACTCATCAAATCCCGAAAAATTAACCATGCCTATCATTCTGGGCGGACAATTGAATGTGGCTGCAAAAACAAACAGCATTGAGCTGAATGGCATTGTAAGCGGAACAGGAAGTTTGCTTAAAACAGGAACTTCGGCACTTGTTATGTCTGGGGCAAATACGTATTCAGGTAATACAATTATCCAGGGAACAAGAGGTTATGCCTGGGGTTCAACTGATGGCATCCAGGTTATGGGTATAGGTACAGGCACGCCAAGTGCTCCAACTAGCGGTCCGTTGGGAACAGGAAAAATCATCATGGAAGGTGGTGCGCTGTATACCGGATTAACTACCGAAACGGCCACTTTGTATAATGATATTGAAGTTCCTGCAGGTAAAAGCGGTTTCTTTTATGAGCGATTGGGACATTTAAATTTGTATGGAAAAATTTCCGGAGGCGGCGGACTATATAATGATGGATCTGATAACTATGCCACTGTTACCCTCTACGGCGATAATAGCGGATTCACGGGGACTTTCATTACCAAACTGCGCAGTGGAAGCCATCGCTTAGCTTTTGCTACGCCACAATCGGGTAGTGCGAACGCTAACTGGTTATTGGATGCTCAGGGTACAGATTGCCATCGGATTATGTTTGCTACCGGGGCGCTTGAATTCGGGTCGCTTTCAGGAAGGGGCGGTATCCGCAGCAATGTTGCAGGAACACCTATTATCAGGATTGGAGCATTGAATACCAATTCCAATTTTAGTGGAACAATGGCAAATGCAGCTGGCACGCTCTCAGTAGAAAAAGTTGGAACAGGAATCCTAACTTTCTCAGGAAACAGTACTTTTGGAGGAACAACAACTATTTTAAACGGAACATTTTTATTAAATAACGGTTCTGCGGGTACCTATAACAGCCCTATTATTGCCAAACAAGGATCTTTAGGTGGAGGTGGAAGAAATACCAGTACAATAACCATCGGTACTGGTTCGGGTACTGGAGCTACATTAGTAACAGGCACTGATGGAACCATCGGTACTTTAAGCACAACAGGACTTATTACCCTAAATACAGATGCAACCTATAAAGTTGATGTGAATGGCCCAGCTGCTACCGCTGACAAAGTGATTGCAGGCGGTGCTTCATTAAACCAGTCAAAATTGGTTTTAAACAGCCTTGTTTCAGGTTCATTGCCATTGGGTACAAACTTTCCCATTTTAGACAATACGGGCACTAGTCAAATCAACGGTATTTTCAAGGATCTTCCTGAGATGTCACTTATTTCGGCAGGCAGCTATAATTTCCGGATTACTTACAAAGGAGGATCGGGTAATGATATACAATTGCTTGACGATAGAACCATTCCCGTAACAATTATCAGTGCATTAGCCGATACTGCACTCATAGGCAAGAATTTTTCTTATGCGATTACAGCACTAAAATCGCCGACAAGCTTTAATGCGACTGGTCTTCCTGCCGGATTGAGTGTAAACGCCACTACCGGTGTGATATCCGGAATTCCAACCGAAGCCGGACTTTTTAATGTTACATTAACCGTTTCAAACGAGACTGGAGCAGATACTGCAGCCCTTTCATTAAGGATTCTAAATACTACAGTAGGAGGTGTTTTGGTTGCCTCTGGCGATGCTAAAAACATCCTAGAATGGGATGCCATTCAGAACTTTAGTTATAATGTTAAGCGTTCGGCCATATCAGGCGGGCCTTATACTATTATCGCAAATGTGGGCACTACCAAGTTCACCGACAGCAATGTGAGTAATGGAACTTCTTATTATTATGTGGTTGCTTCAGTTGATAGCATCGGAGAAATGTCTTCAAGCGCGGAGGTAGTGGCAACACCAAATGTGGGTCAGTTGACTTACCTGAAATTTGACGAAGCCAGCGGAATACGGAGTATCGATAGCTGGGGAGCTACTCATGGCACCTTAGCAGCCACAGCAACCCGGAATCCGGGAAAGTACGGAACATCACTTAAGCTGGATGGCACGGCTAACGCTTACGCCACGCTTCCAACAGGAATAGTTAGTACTTTAAATGACTTCACCATTTCGACATGGTTAAAGATGGACGCTAAGACGAACTGGATGCGGGCGTTTGATTTTGGTGCCGGAACTACTAAATATATGTTTTTGTCAATCCAGGCAGGAAGTGCCAATGTAATGCGTTATGCCATTAAAAATGGAGGAGCGGAGCAGATTGTAAGTTATAATTATACTTTACCACTCAACACCTGGACCCACTTTGCCATTACCCAATCGGGCAATACCTGCACAATGTATATTAACGGAACTGCTGTTGCTTCCAATACAGGCCTTACCATAAAGCCTTCTACTATTGGCAGCACAACGCTGAATTATCTGGGTAAATCGCAGTTTAACGATCCCATGTTTAATGGTTCGATTGATGAATTTAAAATCTACAGCAGAGCCTTAACCGCTGCAGAGATTGCTCAAAATATGAAGTCGAGTCAGAACATTATATTTAATGTCCTGGCAGAAAAAGGCCCAGGGGATGTCGATTTTGATCCTGCTGCTACCGCAACATCGGGCCTTCCGGTAACTTATACAAGTTCAGATCTATCGGTGGCCACCATTGTGGATGGAAAAATACATATTGTAGCTGCCGGAACTTCGAACATTACCGCATCACAGGCAGGCAATACAGATTATTCGGCAGCACAGCCGATAATCCGGGCATTAACCGTTAAAAATGTACAGACTATAAGCTTTCCTGTTATCGCAAGCAAAGTTACAGGCGATACAGATTTTGATGCTGGTGCAACAGTAAGTTCGGGTTTAACGGTAAGCTATAATAGCTCAGACCCCAATGTTGCTACAGTAGTTAATGGACAGCTGCATATTCTAACTGCGGGTACTACAACAATCACAGCTTCACAGGCTGGAAATGCCCAGTACCTGGCTGCAACGCCGGTATCACAAGTATTAACCGTTAAAAATGTGCAGACCATAAACTTCGCTGCCATTGCTCCGAAAGTTCTTGGCGATGCAGATTTTACCCTTGAAGCTTCCGCTTCTTCGGGTATTCCTGTAAGTTTTAGCAGTTCTGACGAAAGTGTAGCTACGGTTATAAATGGCGTGGCGCGCATCTTAAAAGCCGGAACCACAGTGTTTACAGCCAGCCAACCTGGAAATGAAACATACAATGCTGCCAGTGTTACTCAAAACCTAACTATACTGCCTTTAAATTTAAGGGTTTTATCGGCTGATGGTGATAACGGACAGCAATCCAACAATGTAATCAAACCAAAGCTAAAGATCGTAAATGGGGATACCACTTCAACCAGTTACAGCATGCTTACAGCCAGGTACTGGCTTACGGCAGAAAATTTTGCAGGCATTAATACCTGGATCGATTATGCGCAGATGGGCAATAGTAAGGTTAAAACCAAATATGTTGCGTTACCTCAGCCAAGAAACGATGCATATGGCTATATCGAATACAGTTTTGATGCTACAGCAGGAACACTTACGGCTGGTGCCAGTTCAGGCGTTATTGAATCAGGCCTTGCCAACTCAAATGGGGCAAACTTAACCGAAAGTAACGACTTTTCTTATCATACAGGTTCTGCCTACGCTGATAATAGCAAAATTACCTTATACCGTAACGGAACCCTGATTTGGGGAAATGAGCCAGCGCCCATAACCGAAACCAAAAGCGTTAAGGTACTTACAGAGGGTAAAAGTGCTGGAAGCAGCACAATCAGTACCTATTTAAAGGTAGAGAACACAGGCAATACTCCAGTAGATTACAAAGATATTTCCATCAGGTATTTCTTTACCCCTGAAAGCGCAGCAAGCCTGAACTTCTGGGCAGACTATGCTAATTTGGGAGCGTCTAAAATCCAAGGGCAGTTTGTGGCTATAAATCCGTCACTAAGCACTAATGGGGGCGCATATCTGGAACTGAAGGTAGATTCGAGTGCCGGTAAGCTGCATCCCTTAAGTGGAACAGGAAACATCCAGTACCGGATTGCCAAGTCAGACTGGTCAGCGTTTAACCAGTTAAACGACCATTCTTACCAACCTGGTAGTTTTGCTGAAAATAACCATGTGTGTGTTTACTACAAGGGAGAATTGATTTATGGCACTGTGCCTACCGGGACAAATAACCAGTTGGCCATTGCAGCACCAAAAGAATCCAGCATTAATTTACCCACCAGTACGGTAATTTATCCAAACCCGGTAACAAACAACAGGTTTAATATTACCACAACTGCAAACCTGTTAAAAAAGGATGTAGAAGTGAAATTAGTAGATTTAACCGGGCGTACCGTGTATTCAAAATCTGCGCTTAACAATTCTGGTAGTATAGAAGTGCAGTTGCAGCGACAGGTTTCGGCTGGGCTTTATATTCTGCTTCTCAATAAACAGTACGCAGGAAAAGTGCTTATCAATTAGTCTTTGATTTAATTTATATCTGTTCAGGAAGGGCATTTTTAATTGACGCCCTTCCTGTCTTTGAGTATGGCCAGTTGGCGTCTTAACTTATCTGTTAAACTTGGATTGATAAATAGAATCCAGTAAAAAATGCTTAAACCATAATAAACGCTCATTGAAACTTAATGTGCAATCGATCCACATTTATATATCTAACACTATGAAAATACGATCAAACAAGGTGCCTACGAAAAAGTGGACCTTATTAATTCTGATTCTTTTGCATCAAACAGTATCTGCGCAGTCCATAAATGGTATCCAGACAGACGCCAGCGCGAGGAACAATATTTACACTGCGGTGCCATTTCTGTTGATTACGCCACAGCCAAGGTCAGGAGCAATGGGAAATGCCGGTGTTGCCCTTGATCCTGATGCCAATTCGACTGTGATTAATACATCTGCATTGGCATTTCTCACAGAGGGAGATTTCGGTATCTCCTGCTCTTATAGCCCCTGGCTCAAGCAGCTGGCCCCCGATATGAGTATCTCGTACCTTAGCGGGTACTATAGGGTGAACCAGCGGAATACAGTATCTGCATCCATTAGGTATTTTTCTATGGGTGATATTAATTTCAGCGACGACAATTTTCAGAATCTCGGCGTTTATAGTCCCAGTGAAGCTGCATTCGATCTTGGCTATTCGCTCAGGCTTGGACCGGATTTCGCTCTTGGCGGAAATGTTCGGTATATTAGTAGTAACCTTTTTGGCGGAGGAACAGTTAATGGAAACAGAGGCTCGGGAAAAGCCCTGGCTGCAGATGTTTCGGCTTTTCAAAAATCGGATATAACGCTTGCAGGCACTCCTGCGGTTTTAAGCTTTGGTCTTAACCTGTCCAATATCGGCACAAAAATGACCTACCGCAATACCGCCCAGTCTTACTTCCTTCCCGCCAATATGAAGATAGGATCTGCACTTAAAATAGGCGAAGGGCAGAACAAGCTTACCTTATTGCTTGATTTTAATAAACTGATGGCTCCAACGCAGCCGATTTACGGTCCGGATGGGAATATCGTAAAGGGACGGGATCCTGACCGTTCGGTGCCATCTGGGATTTTAGGCTCATTCAGTGATGCCCCAGGAGGCTTTCGCGAAGAATTAAAAGAGGTTGGCATATCAACGGGCGCAGAGATGAGCTTCAAAGAGACGCTGTACCTCAGAGCCGGTTACCTGTACCAGCATCCCGAAAAAGCCAATACCTCTTACCTTACCCTTGGCCTTGGCGTCCATTATAGCAGCCTTTCCCTTGATTTTTCATACCTGGTAGGATCGGGCTATAATCCACTTCGGAATACCCTGCGGTTTGGCATACAAACAAGGTTCAACAGGTTTAAGTAAATCTAAATTTAGACTCTGGGTATCATTCTGTATTTATTGTCTATTGGGCAGACCGTAATAACCCGGTTACATATGATTAGGCTAAAATCTACCTGGGGCCTGGATGGGTTAAGTCAGTATTACTATAGTACAGATCGGCTGCAGTTTATCGCCTTTGGTGCACCATACCAGTTAAGCTGGGGGAGTTATAGGGGCAATCGTATTGGTTTGTTTAACTATAATAACGATAGCGACTCGGGATATGTTGATATCGATTATTTTAGATATACTTACTAATCTTATACCTTGGTTGGTAACCCATCAGGCCTGATCTGAACAGGAGGCTGTATCATAAATATAGAATTGTCATCCTGAAGGATAATTTATTGTATAAAAATCAATACTAATGACATATAGATAACGTAGGTGAACGGCTTTGAAGGATCGTCATTCCCAACTTGATTGGGAACCACGGAGTGCTCATGAATACCTGTAAATAAAAGGAAAAACTTATGAATAATCGTAATGCGAGCGCTTTAATATTCCCGCATGCGCGGGAAAGACGACCTTCTATAGGAATCTGTCAATACTAGCCTTGTCGAAGGACCCCACATAACACCGTCTAAGTCGTTTCGATAGGTTCTCCGTAGGAGTCCTTTGGACAACATGACAAACTTAGATAGAAATTTGTTTTATGATACAACCTCATCGGATAATAAGAAGTTTATAGTCCACTAACTCACAATCATGACTATTGCCAAATTATATTTTTTGCCTGGGATAAAGATGATGAGTTATGAAAGTATAAATTGGATTTTCATGCTCAGAAAATGGAGTCTACAGAGTATTAAATAGAGATTTGTATGTCTATAAAATATAACAAAACTATCCCCGAACAAACAAATGTTGCGGCGATATTTATTATGATATACCCTTACAAATTAAACCGTATGAAATTAAATTACCCTGTAAAAAGTGTGTTTTCGGCATGCCTGGCATATGCAGCAATTGGAATCGGATGCATTTCCGAAGTACAGGCACAAACTGCAAAAGTGATCAAAGTTAAAACAGACCACTCCATCGCCAAGGTGCAACCTAATATGTGGGGCGTTTTTTTTGAAGACATCAATTTTGGCGCCGATGGTGGCATTTATGCCGAACTGATCAAAAACCGCTCTTTCGAATTTGCAAAACCGCTAATGGGCTGGACTTTCCAACCGAAAAAGCCACAGGAAGGAGAGATATTGGTGGTGAACCGAAAAGAGGTGAACACCGCCAATCCACGATATTTACAGGTAAAAAAACAAACCGACGATTTTGAGCTCGTAAACGAAGGTTTTAAAGGCATGGGCGTAAAAAAGGGCCTGCGTTACGATTTTTCAGTGATGTACCGTCAATCGAAGCCAGGTATTAAACTTGTGCTATTACTAAAAGATGCGAACAATAAAATAATCGGACAGGGAAGTTTAACACCCGACCAAACGGGTAGCGACTGGAAAAAGCAATCGGCTAGTTTTACCGCGACAGAAACCGACCCAAAAGCAAAATTTGCCATTGGATTTCAGGGAAAAGGAAATATCGATCTGGATATGATTTCGTTATTTCCCGGCGACACCTGGAAAAACCGCCCACAGGGGTTAAGGGCCGATATGGTACAGTTACTGGCCGATATGAAACCCGGTTTTATCCGTTTCCCCGGTGGCTGCATTGTAGAAGGTACCGATCTGGCCAACCGTTATCAATGGAAGAAAACCATCGGCCCGATCGAAAACAGGCAATTGATTATGAACCGCTGGAATACCGAATTTGCACACCGCCCTGCACCTGATTATTACCAGAGTTTTGGTTTAGGTTTTTTCGAATATTTCCAACTGGCAGAAGATATCGGTTCTGATGCCCTTCCGATATTAAATTGCGGTATGGCCTGTCAGTATAATTCGGCCGAAGTGGCGAGCCTTGACGAGCTTGATCCTTATGTTCAGGATGCGCTGGACCTGATCGAATTTGCCAATGGCGATGTAACAAGCAAGTGGGGGAAAATGAGGGCAGATCTTGGTCATCCAAAACCTTTCAACTTAAAAATGATGGGGGTTGGAAACGAAAACTGGGGACCACAGTACCTGGAAAGGCTGGCGATTTTCACTAAAGCCATAAAAGCCAAATATCCAGATTTTAAACTGATCTACAGCTCTGGTACCGGTCCGGATGGCGATCGTTTTGACTTATTGAATACTAGTTTAAGAAACAATAATGCCGATTTTATCGATGAGCACTATTACCGCCCTGCTGATTGGTTTTTAAAAAATGCCGGCCGTTACGATAACTACCCGAGAAACGGATCGAAGGTTTTTGTTGGCGAATATGCGGTCCACGCAGACAATAGTATAGTTGGAAGCAACCGCAACAACTGGCAAAGTGCCTTAGCTTCGGCTTCGCTGATGACCGGTTTGGAGCGCAATGCCGATGTGGTACAGATGGCCTCATATGCGCCGCTTTTCGCCCATATCGATGCCTGGCAATGGGCACCCGATATGATCTGGGTAGATAACCTGAAATCGTACGGAACACCCGATTATTATGTTCAGAAACAGTTTTCTACCAATAAAGGAACCGATGTAGTTTCGGCTACACTCGATGAGAAGAATGTTATCGGTCAGGACGGACTTTATGCTTCTGCGGTAACCGATCAGACAAAAAAAGAACTGATCATTAAAATTGCCAACAACTCCGGTCAGGCACAGAACATAGATTTCGACCTGGAGGGGAAAATGAAACTAAAAAATAAGGCCACCAACGAGGAGATAGCCAGCAGCAACCTAAATCAGTTCAACTCTTTCGAAAATCCTGAAGCAGTAAGCCCTCAAAAAAGTGCTATCAACCTAAAAGGCAAAAAACTCAGCATCACTTTAAAACCTTACTCTTTTAACGTTATCAAAATTCCATTTAATTAATAGATTAACGATCATAATAAATCATATTATGATCTGATCAGATCTTTGGAAAGATTATACAAAAGAAAATAAACCCATTTATCAGGTTAGTATTTAGTTAGCAAAGGGATATCCCGGATGAGGATGTCCCTTTATGTTAATTGCCTTTTCTCCTCTAACCAAAATACAATGTGTGAAACCATTAACTGAGCACATATTCATCCTGAAATAACAAGCAGAGAAAAATTTTCATAAATAACTGGATCAGGAGAGTATAAGTTAGACCACATTGTGTCTTAACATAAACTAACCAACTATAAACTAAATTTTATGAAGCTTTTATACCTTAGAAACCCCGTTTTTGGGTTTTTAAACGTCTTTGTGACGTTTAAGTGTTTTCTGGTTCAGGTAGAAATCCATCGGCGTTTTGAACTGTAATTTCAAAATCGATATGGCTTTTTCCAACATTTTCTGATCAGCCCCAACTGTTCCATTAAAGGAACATTCATTTGAATCAATTGCACTTATAACACATTTATTATGCGTTTTGTATTTTTTTTATGCCTTTGCATTTCTTCAGTTTCAGTGTCTGCAATGGGGATTAATCATTACGGGTGGATCAGGCAGGATACCACGGTAATCCAGAGGAGCTCAGCCCATATTTCCGCTAAAGATTCGCTCCAAAAGAAGGTAGCCAATATCGGCGGACTAAATAAGAGTGTGGTGAAATCTGTCCAAATATCTTCATTTCCAGGGGTTTCTCTACAACAATATTTAAAGGGACAGGCTGCCGGGGTAACCATTCAGGAACCAAGCGGTGAACCCGGAACAGCGCAGCATATTTTTATACATGGCACACCTGTTCCACTCTTTTCGGCGAAAGATATTTCTTCATCGCAACCTTTGATCGTCTTGGATGGCGTACCATTGATTTCCAAGGACCATCCTTTTGCTTACGATATTCAACAATATGATTACAACCGCATCGGTCCCGCTACTAATCTGCTTGCCGGCGTTGATCCAGAGAATATCGAATCTATAGAAGTGATTAAAGACTTGAGCGAGGTAGCCAGATATGGCCCAAGGGCAGCTAATGGCGTTATTCTTATCCGTTCTAAAAAACCGCAGGCGAAAAAGACCATTAGCTTCAACTCCTATATTGGCCTGGCAACACGTGATGGTGTTAGTACCCTTAACGGCGCATCTGAGAGCAATTTCAGAAAACCTTTTTATAGCCAATACGCAACAGAAGAGCAAAAGCAGAATACGCCGGCTTATCTGCGCGATTCGCTGTACAGCATTTATTACGGACCAGCCAACTGGACGGATCTATATTATAAAAATGCCTTAATCTATTCTGCAAATGCCAGTCTTGCCGGAGGCTCTGATAAAACTAATTTTCGGGCATCACTGGGAAATCAAAGGAATAACGGGGTGGCAGACGGAACCGGACTGAGCCGTTATAGCATTGGCTTTGTAATTAGTATGAAACCCCTGTCCTGGTTAAATATAACCACTTCGATTAACGGCAGCCAATTGGTACGCGATAGAAACAGGTACCAGCGTGACCGTTTCGCCGAAGAAAGATATCTCCCGAATTTAACCAACCCGATTTCACCGAACAAAGATTTCTATGCCAACTACTTAAGTGAATATGACAAATCATTTGACAAGAACAAAACCAATATTTTTGATGGTTATACAGAATTTGATTTCAGTTTTGGTAAACTAAATATCACTTCCAGGTTTTCGGCCGACTATAACGAAGGTTATCGGGATATATTTTATCCAAGTACACTGCTTGAAACGAATAGCTATGTATCCAATTATTTTGGATATAACCAGCGCCTGACAGCAGAAAATACAATAAGCTATTCATTTGATTGGAATAACGTTCATAAGCTCGATTTACAGGCAGGCCAGACATTGCAATGGGATACTTACCACTACAACTATGGATACGCTTACAGGGGTTCCAGTGATTACATTAAGATCAATTTACTTAATGACCCTAAAAATCCGCTTACCGCTTTCTTTTCGTATAACCCCAACACTGGATTTCTTAACACTTTGATGTACAGGTTTTTGGATAACATCCAAAACAATCTGATATCCTTTTATGGAAAAGGTACTTATAGTTTTAAAGATAAATATAGTCTATCACTAATGCTTAGAACTGACGGCTCCTCAGCAGCTCAGCCCACAAGCCGCTGGTTCTTCTCGCCGGTGGTTTCTGCCGGATGGAACCTGAAGAATGATCTGTCACTTCAGGGCAGCAAAATATCCGAACTGAAATTACACGCAAGTTATGGCCGTATAGGCAGGGTGCAACTGGACGATCGTTATGCCGCAGGCCCTCAATATACGGTAGATATCGGTTATACCGGTGAACCCCGTGTAGGAACATACTCTGGTGTAGCAACGCTTAACAGACCTTATAGTTCGGGATGGGTAGGATATAACATTCCATGGGCTTACAGCGAACAGATCAATATTGGAGCAAACATTGGTTTTTGGGACAATAGGTTAATGATTGCTGCCGATGTATACAGTAGATCAGATAAAGATCAGCTGATCGGTGTGCCTGCCTTTGCAGAATATGGTTATACGCAATCTTACCAGGCTGGAATGAATATCAACAATTCTGGGATTGATGCTACAATCAACGCCAATATATTCCCCAATACCAAAAAACTTCAATGGAATTCATCATTAAATATCAATTATAACAGAAACAGGCTAAAATCATTACCGGGCGGGCTTCTTGAACTTGTAGTGGGCAACCGCTTGCTACAGGTTGGAAAGGCTGTAGATCAATATTGGCTGTTGGATAATGGTGGCATTTACAAGAGTGATGCTGAAGTGCCTGTAAATCCTAAAACCGGCCTTCGCCTTAATTTTCAAGGGATTCCGCTTAAGGCTGGCGATGCCATATGGAACGATCGCAATGGCGATTATACCATTGATGATGCAGACCGTATACTAACAGGACATTCTCTTCCATTAGTGTCGGGTGGGTTTAACAATGATTTTAAATACGGTAACTGGACGCTTGGACTGAACCTTTACTATAATCTTGGTCGGAATATCATCAATCAGGACATGGCAAAAAGATTCGATTTCATCAATCAGGAAAGTGCCAACGATATAAATTCAGTCAAAGAAGTTACATTTTGGGAAAAACGTGGCGATTATAACAAATACCCGGTTTACAATCCTTGGAGTAGCGCAGTACCATACAGAAGCGATCAGAATCTTTTTCTAGAAAACGCGGCTTTCCTGAAACTACGCGCTGTATCTGTTGGCTATGACCTGAAAGACCTGCTGAAACGTAAACGCTCGAAAATTGACAGGCTATATGTTTATGCTACGGCCAATAACCTATTCACCATTACCCCTTATACAGGGCGTGACCCCGAACTGACAGACTACGCAGGCTACGATACAGGCTACGGACTGCCTATTCCAAGAACCTTTACACTTGGAGTGAAAATGGAATTATAGCAACTGGAACTAATAAAGACTTAAAATTAAAGAAATGAAAATTCGCATTTTAATCGTATTGATTGCCGCCTTAACGATATTCGGTGCCTGTAAAAAGATGCTTGATGTTCAATCGAGCAGATTGGTTGGTGAGGCCAATATGTACAGGACGGTTGAGGATGCCCGTGCAGGCCTGATGGGCGCATATGGACTGGCCAGAGCAGCGTTGTGTGACAATGACAGGCACTGGATTTATGGCGATCTTAGGGCTGTAAACGGAGTCGGGGGTGATTTTAGGAGCGCTAACCGTTTGGATATGAAGTCTATAGCTGATAATAATCTTCAGGCGACTTTTCCGGTCGTACAGGCCCTGTCAAACTGGAGAAGATTTTATGCTGTAATCAATGCTGCCAATATATTTCTTGAAAGGGCACCGGGAATCGTTGAGTCGGATAAACGCTATTTACCGCAGGATCTTAAACTGGATGTGGCCCATGCAAGATTTCTCAGGGCTTTCATGTATTTCTACATGGTTAGGATCTGGGGAGATGTACCTTTCATTATCAGTTCGCATGATGGACAATTTGAAAACAAGCCCAGAGAAAACCAACAGAAAATACTTGCTTTTGCTGAATCGGAGTTGTTGCTTTCGGCACCAGATTTACCGGTAGCCTACAATAAGAACCAAACTGAGCAGACCCGGACTCCCTACTATACTATTGAGGAAGAGATGGCTAAAAAGCATACTGTTTATGCTGTTCTGGCGCATGTATATGCCTGGCAGGGTAAATACGCAGAGTCAGCCAAATGGGCTAAATGGGTATTGGATAATATGGGCCTTGCAGAGATGGGAAATGAAAGGATGTTCTTTATGAACGTAGATCAGACCCGACAGATGTTTAGGGGTGAATTTGGTAATAATCAATACAATATTATTGCCGGATTTAGCCACATGTTCCTAAATGCGGAGAGTGGTACATCAGGTTTTATGGAAGAGCTTACGCTTGCTGCCCCTTATGTCATCAACAAAAGCTTACCGGCAATTTACGTTCCCAAAGATTCGATCCTATCCATATTCAGCCAGGAGAACGACGCGCGGTTCGGTATCGATAAGATTACCTCTACACCAACTTCTGACCGTTATTTTGGCGTTTTTGATAGACCTTTTCCTGTTTTTACCAAAGTATTTATCATCCGTGATAATAATCCGCCTTTAAATACCATAAACGGTGCTGGATCTGACGGCTCGATGACCCAATATGCAAGTTCCCTTGTTTTTACCAGACCAGAAGAAGTTGCGCTCTTACTTGCCGAAGCCAAAGCAGTGCTCGGCGATGTTTCCGGTGCAATCGATCTATTAAATGCAAGGCGGATCAATCGTGGCCTTCTCGCATTTGATCAGACTAAAGATGGGAGCCTGATCGATGCCATATTCCTCGAGCGGAGAAAAGAACTGATGGGAGAGGGATGGAGATGGTACGACCTGATCAGGTACAAAAAAATCAAAAATAACGATCCGGCGTTCAATGCGCTCATTCAAAACGGGGGTATTTATTGGCCCATAGCAAAATCTCTGCTTACCCAGAATTCATTATTAACTCAAACGACGTATTGGAACAGATAATTTATGGTTATGAAACGTATACAAATGATATCTAAATACATGAGCGTGCTCCTGCTGGGATCAATGCTTGTTGCTGGCTGTTCAAAGGATAAAGGTGATTATAATTACATCAACAGTACAGTCGCCTTTCCAGGAACTACATACGACTATTTGAAAAGTAAGAAAGGGATCTTTGATTCGCTCTTATTTGTAATCGATCGCCTAAAATTAACCGATACGCTAAGGAACAACAACGTAACCTTATTTGCAGTTACCAATCAGAGTTTTCAACAGGTAGTCGATAAACTGAATACCACCAGGAAATTACGGGGAAAAGCTCCGGTTTACCTTAAAGATATGGCAGATGAGTCGCTCGACAGTATGATCTGCAGGTATGTAATCAGGGGAAGTTATACAGCAGATTCTCTGACACAGACTGACGGAAAAATGCTTAAGGCGGTTAGGTATGATTATCCCATGAACGGTAAACTGGCCACTGCTAATGCGAGTGGATACAAGGGTGGTGGGCCAGCAGTAATTAAATATTTCTTTACCAAAAAAAGCAGCTTCGTTAAAGACTGGGTTTTAGCTACTGCTGATGCAATTAACATCCGTACCTCCAACGGTATTGTGCACGTCCTGGAAACCACCCCATCCTTTTGGATTTGGCGAATATACCAAACCTAAGGCCGAACCCTATGATAAAAGTACATTCAGACCAGCAGGTTACAATGGACCTTTTATTCTGCCCTCGGTCGTCGGCGAAACCGTGTTGATCGAAGCGGAAGACTATGACCTGGGTGGAGAAGGTGTTGCCTATCACGATGACTTAACTAAAAACGGGGGCAATTACAGGCCAGCGGAATATGTGGATATTGATGTTGCATTCGGGAACCTTGGTCAGATGTATACCGATGCCGCTGGTACTTATACAGCCAGTTATTCCCTGGGATGGACAGTAGCCGGCGAATGGACAGTTTACTCTGTAAATGTACCTGTAGAGGGAGATTATAAAATTACTTCAAGGCTCGGCAATGGCAATGCTTCAACGCCTTTAAAGTTTCACATAGAATTTGATTACAAGGACGTAACAGGATCCCTGACTTTTCCAAACAATAAAGGCTGGTGGGTTTGGCAGTTGGTCGAGAGCCCTGTATTTCACTTGAAGGCAGGTAATCATGTGATGCGGTTTTTTCATGAAACCAAAGACATACAGGTGAACAATTTTGTCATCAAACGGGTCAACTAAACTATACTGATATGAAATTTAGAACAATATACATATATCTTGCTTTTGCAGCAGTTATAATAAGTACAGCAACGGGTTGTAAAAAATGGCTGGATATCCCTGCTGATGTAGATTATTTCAGCGAAAAAGTAGATTATACCACGAAAACTTTTTCGCCGGTATTGGGGCGTACAACCGTAATAACCAATATTTTTAACTACGACAATTCAAGTTTGCCCTTAACTTTTCAGTTGCTGAACGTCAGAAAAGCAGATGGAACCCCTGCCGATAACCTCACAAAAGTACAGCCGGTCTGGGTATGGTCTACCGCTTATGATGGCAAAGAAACCAGTCTGCAGCAAATTCTCGATAAAAGAAAAAAAGAAGATCACCCGCTGTGGGAACTGAGAAAATCGGGTGATCTGATTCTCTGGCAGAGTGCTACCAATGCATCGGTACCTGCATATCAAGGCTCTACTAACCCCGGTGGCTATCTTTTCGATGTCAAGGTTTCCAATTCAGGAGGAGAGAAAACCATTAAGGATCTGTTACTTAATCCACTTAGGGAAATGCCCTATGAGCCTACCAACATGGATGTGATTTCAAGTCTGCCGAAAGATTCTATACTACCTTCTGAACTAAGTGGGATGATCGGCCAAAATACCAGGAAAGCACTTTCTAACGATAATAAAGATGTTTACATCTATTTTAAAAGAACGGGCAATGGCAATTCCTTAACCTTTAAGTTTCTGGACAAAAATAAAAACCCGATGAATGTAGATGCTTTTAAAGATACCAAATGGGCCGGATTGATACACGGCTTTAACATGCAAAAAACGGGTGATTATGTACGGTATGATGTGGCTTACCCGATTCCCCTGGTTAAACTTCCAACAAAATATACCAACGGTGATGGTTCCAGGGCCATGGTAGAGTTTAGCTACACCCGGATCGGGTTTAATGGGATAAGGGAAACCGGAAAGCTGAAATTTAATTTCAGCATCTTCCGCGAAGGCGATTGGGAAATAGATTTCCATTTCCGCAATGACACGCCAAGGTTTCAGGACGAATATTAATGTGTAGGCTTAATATGATACAAATGACAAAGAGAATATTATTGCTCACGGTTTTTATAGCCGGCCTGTTGGTTCCGGGCTACCTGGCAGCACAGGTACAAAAAGTAATTGTTAAAGGAATTGTTATGGACAGGGAAACCAGACAGGGCATACCAGATGTAACAATTTTATTGGACGGTAAGCCACCAAAACCAACTTCTTTTACAGATCGTGATGGCAGATACACCATTGCAGTAGCTCCAGAATCAACCCTTATTTTTAGGTATATCGGCTATAACGAGAACCGGGTTAAAATTAAATCCGGACAGACTTTGTTGAACATTACCTTAGGCGCAAGTTCTTCTGATATGGAAGAGGTGGTTGTTCGGGGTTATCAGAAACGGTTAAAAGAAACCAGTACGGGATCTTCCTATGTAATCAGCGGAAAAGAAATCCAGGATATTCCCGTTTCCAATGCAGAACAGCTGCTACAGGGCAAAGTTCCCGGCCTTAATATACAGGTAAATACCGGGGCACCCGGTTATCGTGGATCTGTAGCAATACGCGGTGTATCCGGAATTGATATTTCGGGTTCGGGAACCAGTTCGTTTTTAACGCCTACTTCTCCACTTTATGTAATAGATGGCGTACCTGTAGAGGCTGATGCAAATTTCGAATACGGCTTCAATTCTGCAGGTCCGGGCGTTAGCCCGCTCTCGCTAATCCCTCCTGAGGATATTGGCAGTATTGAAGTGTTGAAAGATGCGCAGGCTACCTCACTTTATGGTTCAAGGGGCGCTTTCGGTGTTATCCTGATTACCACAAGGCGTGGTAATTCTAAAGTGCCAAGAATCCGATATACCGCTAATTTTTTTCGTTAACAAAAGTCCAAAACTCCGAGAAACCCTTGGAGGCAAATCTGAACGGGATGCCAAGATCAATGAAATTTTAACCATGGGGAATTATGTAGATGTGATGAAAATTTCCACTACACCCATCCTGGCAGATAGTTTAAATCCATATTATAACAATTCTACAGACTGGCAGGCGGTATTTTACAGGACAACCTATAATACCACGCAGAATCTGAATATCGATGGAGGTAATGATAAATTCAATTACAAAACCAACTTTGGATATTATGGAGAAAAGGGAATTATAGAAAATACAGGGTATAAACGCTATAACCTGACCACAAATATGAACTATAAGCCAAGTGATAAGTTTGGTGTATTTATAAATCTTGCCGGCGGTTTGGGGAAAAAGAATAAAGGTGATGGACAGGGGCTTTTTCAAACAGGCGTAGCAACCAATGCTTCGGTCTCCTCCTTGCTTCCTGGCCCATCTTTATTTCAAACAACTAGCGGGGTACTATCGGCGCTGACCATCAAAAATGACAATGTTGCCAAAAACCTGCGCTCTAATGTTGATGTGAATTTTCTGGTGTTTCCTGGCTTTAGGGTTTCTTCAAGCGGTAGCTACGATTATGCGGTAGGAACAGAAGAAACATTTACACCAGCTGCTGCCAATTATTTGTACTCAGGTATTTATTCTTATAACGAACGGAATTCGACCTTGTATAACAGGAGCGGGTTCACTTATTCCAAGAGTTTAAAAGACGGTACACATAATTTCTTTGTAAACTCGTTTGGCGAGGTTTACCTCAAAGATTATCAGGCGTCGTTTATTATACAGCAGCGTACACCCAATGATCAGTTTCAGGGGCCGTTGGGTGCAAGTAGTTTCGCTTCCAGGGGAGGAGGAGTGCTCGGAAATTATAAAAACGAACATGTGGTATCTTTCGCCAGTGCTTTTTCTTACGATTATAAGAAAAAGTATGTACTCGATCTTACCTACCGGCTTGATGCGTCATCTGTTTCCGGCTTTGATAATCCTTTTGCTAAAAATCCTTCTGTTGGATTTAGATGGAATTTTAACAGAGAAAACTTTTTGGCTAACTCCAAATGGCTGTCATCCGGTGATATCCGCATGAGCTGGGGCAGGAATATCCAGCCTACCGGAAATATTTATTCCCTGTACGGAACCTATGCCCCAACAGGCAATTACGTTGGCGTTCCCCGTATCGGTATAAATTATGGCAGTTTACCCAATAGTGTTTTACAGCCATCAACCAATACTACGTATAATTTTGGTGTAGATATGGGCTTCTTCGATAGCAAAATAGAGTTTATGTTCGATGCTTACTATAAAAAAGTGACCAATCTAAAACGCGACATGACGCTTTCGAGTATGACCGGTTTTGGAAGTGTATCCAGTAATGATGCCGGCCTGATCGATTATGGTTATGAGCTGTCAGTGGTGCTGCGGCCTCTACCTAAAAATAGTCCCGTAAATTGGAGTATTTCTGTAAACGGTGCCATAAACCATGATGTGTTAACCCGCCTGCCTGGTAACATAAACCAGATCGTGATTGATGGAGACCCGACAAAGAACAACCCGGCAACCGTACTGCGAGTTGGCCGGAATACCCTGTCCAATTTTCTGTTGAACAATCAGGGGGTTTATGGCAGCAACGCTGCGGTTCCTGTTGACCCTGCCACAGGGCTTTTGTACCGCACAGATAACAGCTCTACTGCATTTTTTAGGGCCGGAGACCCGATCTGGCAAGATTTAGACGGAGATTATGTATTAACGAACAAAGACCGGATGGTGTTGGGTAATTCCCAGCCAATTGTAACTGGTGGATTAAATACCTATCTGTCCTACAAAAACTTTTCCCTGAATGTGAATGGTTCGTTTACCTTAAAAAGAGATATCATTAACGATGCATTAGCCTCCAGGTTAAGGTTGGTTAGCAATCCTTTTGGATCGAGTGTATACTTACCACTTTCGGATGTCAATTACTATGGTTCCTCAGGCGCAGCGGCGGCTTATCCAAATCCGTTTGACTATACCCGATCGGGCATAATTAACCCTTTCAGGTCTAACCAGTCACTTTTCCAGGAAGATGGCAGTTATTTCAAGTTGAACAACGTAACCTTTGGTTATACCCTGGGAAAACAACTTGCAAAGAGAATGGGACTTAATATGGCCAGGGTTTACCTCTCGGCAAATAATGTGGTTACTTTTTCTTCATATTCAGGGCCAAATCCGGAGAATGTTACCGCCTTAGGTTATGATTCTTCTGCAGGCTACCCCGTTTCCCGCACCTATAACCTGGGTGTCAATGTAGAATTTTAATGATTTAACCCACAATCAAAAGAAAATGAAAACACACTCCTTTTATATATTACTTCTGGCAGTCTGCATCTCAAATTCTGCCTGCAAGAAATTTCTGGATGTAAAGCCCTTGGATAAATTAAGCGGTAATGTCTTCTGGCAGTCGCGGTCTGATGTCGAATCATTTACCAGTGATCAATACGCAAACCTGAGAAACAAGTTTACCAGCACTTCTTTTATTCCCGCTACAGGCGAACTTCGTTCGGGATACATCCTGCCTGCTATTTTAAATAATTCCAATTCTGTAGCGGAAAAAAATATTCGCCTTGTTTATACGCAGTTTGCTGCGAATAACCTTAAAACAAATACGGGCGTACTGTCATCTACCCAGGCCTGGAATGGGCTTGGCTTTGACTCGATCACCAAGTGGTATGAGTTTTATTCTGTTATACAGGGAGCCAACATCCTGTACGAACGGGTCAATAATGGCGTTCCCGGTCTCTCAGGTGATGATAAGAAAAAGTATCAGGCAGAGGCTGTGTTTCTTCGCTGCCTGACTTATTTTTTCATGGTCAGGTTATACGGCGATGTGCCATATTATACAAAAGCTTATCAACAGGATCCATTACCCAGGGAAAAGGCTGTGTCTGTGATCAATCAATGTATTGCTGATCTTAAGGCAAACCTGGATAATTTACCATTGGTTTACCCTGATCCGGCATTAAGGGCTGTTAGGGCAACAAAGGGGGCAGCGCTAGATCTGCTGATGAATATGAATATGTGGAATGCTGGCTTTGATAATGGTAATAAATTGAAATATTATCAGCAAACAGCAGATCTGGGCAGTGAATTAATAGGTAGCAACGTATACCAGTTACTTCCCCTTGATAACTTTAGTGAGGTAATGAAGGGCAGGAGTAATGAAGGGATCTTTGAATTCAATCAAAGTATAAATTATGAGCCTGCACCTAATTTTAGGGCTTTTTTTGGAGAGATGATGCTTAGATATCCGAATAAAAATAGCGGAACAGACAACAGCTCAAGCCACGCTTACTTTAGGGCAGATTACCTGCTGCGTTTGTATCCGGCAGGTATAGCAGATAAGCGCAAGGATCTTTGGTTTGACAACAGTATGCTGAGCCAGGATGGGAATTTTCAACTGCTCAAATTTAAAGGCAACCTGGCCTCTAACCAGAGTAACCCGGATTGGGGTCTGATCATTTTTAGATTCGCCGAAGCAATTTTGCTCAGGGCTGAAGCGCTTGCAGAGCTGGGCGGACAGGATGCAGAAGCGATAAAAATGCTGAATATGATAAGACGCAGGGCCGTGGCACCAGAGTATATAGGAATTGGTGGGCAAGACCTGAAAAATGCAATCTTCAATGAGCGCTGTAAGGAACTGATGGGTGAAGGACACCTGTATTTCGACCTGATCAGGACCGGACGGATCTTAAACCCGCAATGGACACTCAATCCGCTTTCAGCTGATCAGTTTGCCAGGGGCGGATGGACCTGGCCTATAGACGTTTCCGCACTATACAACAATCCATACATGAAATTAAATGAGTACTGGCAATAATAAATGCTAAGCGATATGAGAAACTATTTTAAAAAAATAAGATGGGGGCTGGGATTATTTTCTTTGATCCTGTTATTGTTGGCTTCCTGTAAAAAAGATAAATATTATTTTGACGGCGGTAAATCTGATCCCAATTTCAAAGGGACCATGCTTCAATACCTGCAGTCAAAGCCCCTGCAGTTCGATACAATTGCACAGATTATAAAAATTGCGGGCCTTGAAAAAGAGTTTCAACAGGATGAGCTGACATTTTTTGCACCAACAGATCTGTCGGTCAGGTCGGCTTTAAAAAATGTCAATAACTACCTCTATCAAACCGGTAAAGACACGCTTAAAGTGCTAACTGACATTCAGCCACAGATATGGCGTAAATACCTGATGATGTATATGTTCAAAGGTGCAAATAGAATGAAAGATTATTATCAGCTGGATATCAATCTTAAATCGGTTTATCCCGGACAGAACTATTATTCTTATAACAATGTAATTTTTAACATCGGGGTGATGTTTGATGACATCAACGGGATCAAATATGCAGGGTACAGGCATCTTACGATCGGTTATGTTACAGATCTCAATAAACCCACTGATAGCTGGGTTAGTGCCGATATTTCATCATCAGATATTAAACCGCTTAATGGGGTGGTACATACATTGAACACCAATCATATTTTCGGATTTGATTACGGATTTGTTTATGATGTTTATGCCGGTAAATGACGAGGATATTAAAATTTTATAAAACGGATTATTTAAAATTAAGATAATGAATTCAAAATATATCAGTTTAACACTGGCTTTTTTAACCATACTTTTTATTACGGCCTGTAAGAAAAGTGAAGTTTATGAAAATCCCTATGAGGGTGGAAAGCAACCCTTGGGGGTTAGCCTCAGTCTCACCACGGCTCCGGTGCCTCAGGAAGCAACTGGCGGAAGTACGGTTACATTTGCTGCAACAGGTTTATTGCCGTATAAAGACCTGGCTGTATTTTCCTTTAATGGACAGAAGGCTGAAATACTCAGTATTACGGCAACAGGCATCACCGTCAAAGTGCCTGAAGATGCAAGTACGGGCGTTGCTACATTATCTATAAACGATCAGGTGTTTTTTGGACCAAGGTTTAAAGTCAGTGGAAAGATTAGTATAGATCCGGAGTTTAGGGTTAGCGGTGGCGCAAACAAGGACATTTTTGCTTATTACCCATTAACAGATGACCGCTTTATTTTTCTTGGAGCATTTACCGATTATGATGGCAAAGGCATCATCACTCCGGTAAACCGCATTGTACGCGCATTTAAAAATGGCGGTGCCGATATTTCTTTCCGTTCAGGCGGTGCAGACGGTTCATTGTACGGAATTGCTCCGCTGGGGGATAAATATATAACCGCAGGTAGTTTTTCGGGCTTTTATTTTAACGCCGGAAGATCCATTTTGACAAATATTAACAATATTACCCAGCTTAGCGCCAGTGGCGAAGTAGATTCGGTGCTTGTAGATACTTATAGTACCAACCATAGCCTGGCTCCGGGTATTCCGGCTACAGGAAAGAAAAAGGCCGTTCCTGCTTTTAATGGAGGGACTAATTCTACCATCGGAAAAATTTATAATTACCAGAATAAATTAACAGCAACCGGTAATTTCAAGTATTATATCAGCAAACGATATGATATTTCCAGGAAGCCTGTCGTAATCTCCGGTGTCACCCTTTATGCCGATAGTATTGTCATCGACAGTGTGGAGACCCCTCAGGTTGTGCGTTTCAATGCCGATGGATCACTGGACAAAACGTTCCGGTTCAATAGTACAAATAACATGGGCCTGCCTGCCGGAAACGGGTTTGTATCCAGCTCCTATATGCAGGCTGACGGAAAACTGATTGTGGTTGGATCTTTCAATAAGTTTGATGAGCTTCCTGCCGGGCGGATCGTCCGGTTAAATTTAAATGGAACAGTAGATCCAGTTTTTAATTCGGGCACAGGCGCAGATCAGTCCATTGGTTCGATAACCTACAATCCGCTTAACCGGAAGTATTTAATTACAGGGTCTTTTAGCAGCTACAACGGCGTGCCGGCCAAGGGAATCGCCTTACTTAATGAAGATGGTTCCATTGATCAGTCATTTGTATCAAAAGGATTTTCTTCAGATGGCGGGGCCACTTTTGCCAAACAGCTCTCAAACGGTATGGTCGTAGTAAGCGGTGTCTTTTCCACTTATAATGGGATCAGGCGATCAGGTTTTATGGTGTTAACACCTACCGGAGATTTGGCTAAGGGCTACAATGCGATCGGAAGTATCAAGGGATACGTGAATGATCTTTATGAAACAACCAATTCAACCGGACAGATGGCTGTTATGCTTATCGGATCGTTTAGCCAGATCGATGATACAGCAGCAAACAATATTACCCGCTTAGTATTTGAAAAATAGACCGGAAAATCTTTTAATAGTTAAGAAAATGAAGAATTATAGATTGATAACAGGCATGATAGCACTTTTTACCCTTGGTATTGTGATATTATCATGCAATAGTGGATTTGATAAGCTACTGCCTTCAAAGGAGTACAGCGATTCGACAACGGCGGTAGCAAAAAGCAGAAAAGTTTTATACCTGATTGTAGATGGGGCAAGAGGCTGGTCGGTACGGGATTCGCAGGCCCCTAATATTACAGCATTGACTAAAAATGCGACCTATTCGTGGAATTCGCTTAGCGATAGTCTGTCAAATAATGGCAATGGCTGGGCAGATTTACTTACGGGTGTTAATAAAGCAAAACATAAAATTATTGACGATTCTTTTACCGGAAATAAACTGGATCAGTATCCGGAAATCTTCCAGCGGATTAAATCTATAAAACCAGATACAAGAACTGCCGCATTCGCTGCCTCGGCATTGTTTAAAGATAAATTAACTACAGGTGCCGATATCAGTCAATCCTACAGCACTGATGCAGAAGTTAAAACCGCAATTATTTCTGAACTTGGAAACGATGCCTCAGCCTTGATAGTAGGGCAGTTTGGAGCGGTTAATGCCGCCGGAACCCAATTTGGGTACGACAATTCCTTTCCGGCTTATAAAAGTGCCATATTGCAGTTTGACCAATATCTTGGAGAAATCCTCTCGGCATTAAAATCCAGAAAGAACTACGCAAAAGAAGACTGGTTGATCGTGCTGACTTCCAATCACGGCGGACAAGCAGTAATCCCGGTTGAGCAAGATGACAAAACCATTTTTAGCTATCCTAAAGCCAATACATTTACAGTTATAGCCAACACCGGTTATAAGCCGTATCTTCTTGATAAACCGTTCACCGGTAATAAGTATACGGGTAAATTTTTGCGCTTGTATTCCAATCCCGCCAGTTCGGCTGCAACTCCGGCGACCTCGGTCCGGGCTGAAGTCAAGAACAACAATAACATTTATAATTTTGGAGATACCATATCTTTTACAATCGAATTAAAGGTCAAAAAAAATATTCGCGGTACCAGTTATCGATATGAATGGCCGGTATTTTTCTCTAAAAGATTTGATAAGACCAAAAAGGTCGGAAATGGATGGGCATTTGGTTGGGAGTCGGATAGATGGCGGTTTTTTATGGGAACACCCGGCCAGGATCATCAGGCAGCTGACGATCCAACGAATCTTATCGACGGAAATTGGCATAGTCTTGCTGTTGTGGTTCTGAACCGCGATTTTAAAAGAGTAATCCGTTATTTCCGCGATGGTAAATATGTTGCAGAGAAAATACTGCCAGACAATTTCGGAACAATGAATAACTCCGCACCCTTACAAATGGGCCTCATTCCCGTTGACCTTAATAATCCTTTTGATGGTTACCTCAGTGATATCCGCATCTGGAAAGCAGCGCTACCCGATGCTGTGATTTCCCAATTTTCATGCGATACGAGGGTCAATCAGTCACATCCCTACTGGAACCGCCTAATTGGTTATTGGCCGGCAAATGATGGCAGTGGCCTAATTATTAAAGATGAAAGCCCGGCCAAAAACGATTTTTATGTTTCAGTTGGTACCGGCACTACTTTACAATGGGATACTTTAAATGATATCATCTGTCCACCCCCCACAGGAGATTTAGCCTTATTGGTTCCAAAAACAACAGATCTTACACGCCAGATCCTGAGCTGGCTGGCCATTGCGCCGCCTGATAGCTGGAAACTGGATGGAAGGGTCTGGTTAAATCAATAGGGTTTTTTATTAGCTTTGATGATGAACGAAGAAATTCCGTTCATCATCAAGCTGATTTTTAAATAAATTTGAAACCGACTTGACCAGTCCTGATGGCTGTGCATTAACTTAATCACAATATGAAGTATTTATTGACCTGTTTTTTATCTTTTTTCTCTCTCTATGGTTTTTCTCAGCATACCAATAGTTTAAAATTGTGGTATAACAAACCTGCAGAGAAATGGGTAGAGGCTTTACCGGTTGGGAATGGAAGAATCGGGGCCATGGTTTTTGGAGGAATAGAACAAGAACTCTTGCAGCTTAATGAAAGTACATTGTGGAGCGGCGGCCCAGTAAAAAAGGAGGTAAACCCCGAAGCTAAAAATTACCTTCCCAAGTTACGTGAAGCATTACTGAAAAACGAAAATTATACAGAAGCAAATCAACTGTCTAAAAAGATGCAGGGCCTTTATTCACAGTCCTATCTGCCAATGGGCGATATAATGATCAAACACGATTTTGGAAGCTCGAAAGCCGATAATTATTACCGAGATTTGAATCTGACAAACGGACTTTCTACTACGCGCTTTACTGTCAATGGTGTAGAATATACGAGGGAGATTTTTACTTCCGCCCCAGATAACATAATGGTAGTAAGGATCAGGGCAAATCAGGTTGGTAAACTCAAATTTACGGTAGCTGTAAATAGCTTGCTTAATTACCGGTTATCTACGCAGTTCAACAACGAACTTATTGTAAGCGGCAAGGCGCCGGCCAATGTAAATCCGTCGTATTACAATCCTAAAGGTATAGAGCCGGTTATTTACGGAGATACGGGCGGATGCAACGGGATGCGGTTTCAATACCGGATAAAAGCAATAAGCAAAGATGGAAGTGTGAATGCGCAAAACGATCATTTGCTCATATCTGACGCTACCGAAGTATGGTTATACGTAGCTGCGGCGACAAGCTATAATGGCTTTGATAAATGTCCGGATAAAGAGGGGAAGGATGAAAATAAACTGGTTTCCGATTTGATTGATAAAGCTTCCCAAAAGACTTATCTACATATTTTTAATGCACATGTTGCCGATTTTAAAAAATATTTCGCCCGGGTATCTTTCCATGTTAAGGATACGCTGGCTAATAATCCAAATGCCGATTTACCTGCTGATGAAAGGTTAAAGCGATATGCTTCGGGAATTTATGATCCGGGTTTGGAAATATTATATTTTCAATATGGAAGGTACCTGCTGATGTCCTCATCCCGCCCTGGTGGACCGCCGGCAAATCTTCAGGGAATCTGGAACAAGGAGCTCCGGGCACCTTGGAGTTCAAATTATACCATTAATATCAACACCCAGATGAATTACTGGCCTGCGGAAATAACTAATCTTTCAGAAATGCATATGCCGCTTTTGAACTGGATACAAAGTTTATCAAAAACTGGAAAGGCAAGCGCAAAGGAATTTTACAGTGCAAACGGTTGGGTTGCACACCACAATTCAGATTTATGGGCTTTAAGCAACCCGGTAGGAGATAGGGGTGCCGGCGACCCTGTTTGGGCGAATTGGGCAATGGGAGGAAACTGGCTTTGCCAGCATTTGTATGAACATTACAGGTATACTGGAGATAAGAAATTCCTTGTCGAAAAAGCCTACCCGGTGATGAAGGAAGCGGCACTTTTTACCTTAGACTGGCTGGTTGAAGACAAGGATGGTTATCTGGTTACTGCGCCCGCAACCTCTCCAGAAAATAAGTTTAAAGACATGGACGGAAATCAACAGTCGGTGTCTGTAGCAACCACAATGGATATGTCCATTATCAGGGATCTTTTTGCAAACGTGATTGATGCTGCAAATGTTATAGGTACTGATAATACTTTCCGTGATTTACTGATTTCAAAACAGAAGAAACTCTATCCGTTAAAGATCGGAAGTAAAGGACAGATCCAGGAATGGTATAGGGATTTTACTGAAACAGATATCCATCACAGGCATGTTTCTCACCTTTTTGGTTTATATCCAGGCCGCGAGATCTCACCCTTAACACCAGCGTTTTTTGCGGCAGCAAGAAAGTCCCTTGAAATACGGGGAGACGATGGTACCGGCTGGAGTAAAGGCTGGAAGATTAATTGGTGGGCAAGACTACAGGATGGAGACCATGCATATAGCCTGATCCGCCAATTGTTAAACTATGTGGAAACTACTGGTGGCAGTGTTATGGGAGGTGGTACCTATCCGAATTTTTTTGATGCACATCCGCCGTTCCAGATTGATGGCAATTTTGCCGGTACTGCCGGAATGGCTGAAATGCTGATGCAGAGTCACCTTGGCTTTATCCAGTTATTGCCAGCGTTACCAAAAGCCTGGAATGAAGGTGAAATAAAAGGCCTTAAAGCCCGGGGCGGATTTGAGATAGCGATTACCTGGAAAAACATGAAGTTGCAGGCAGGGTCAATAAAATCAATAAATGGAAACGAATGTATTTTGCAAACAGATCTGCCAATAAGGATAAATGGAGTAAAGACCAGGTCCAAAAAAAATACCGGAGGCTACGAGACTAAGTTTAAAACCAGTAAAAATAAAACATACCAATTTACTGCTTTACAGCAAAAAACGTTGCGGTAGATGCTGTCTTAGCTTTTAATTTGACGAACTAGCGCGATAGACCACTGTCTTTGACAGCCTGCCATTAACAGATTCTAATAGAGTGGTCGTCATCTCGATCAGATAGCTATCGGATGGAGTGCAATCCCGAACTTTCGGGAGAGATCTTTTAAACACTAATTTCAAGCTTATATCCTTTGCCGCGTACAACAACAATATTGATACGCGGATCATCTTCAAGCTTTTTTCTAAGTTTGGATATGAACATATCCAAACTTCGGCCCACAATAACACCTTCATCTTCCCATATCTCTTTTTGTAACCGGCTTCTGTCTATGGTTTCATTGGGAGATAATGCGAAAATGAGCAATACACGGGCTTCCGTTCCGGTTAGTTCTATTGTATTTTCCTTGATAGTGAGCTTCCGATTTTTCGCATCGAACAATACCGAGCCCAAAGTGAACAGGCTATTATGCTCACCATTAGGTAGAGCTTTTCGCCGTTTAACAGATCTAAAAAAAATAAATCCAACAAAGGCTAAAAGTGGCAGGCCGCCCAGAAGATATCTGTTTTTGGCTGTATTTATGCCGGTCGGTTTGAATTTAATGTTAATCATGTAACATGCCCTGGGCTGCTTTCTTCCTCTGCATGTAACAATATCATCTTTTTTGTTTTTGGATATAGCATACCCATAAGCTACACTGGCATTGCCACAGTTTAGTACGTTAACAACATAATCACTTATGAGCGGGTCTTTGGTAAACAAACGCTGAGTGGTATTCACCAAGGAGTCGGGTTGAAAAGTCAGCTCATTCTCAAATGCGATCTGGTATTCATTTTCAGCGATCTTTTTTATAGGAAGAACCCTCGATATACTGTCGCCCGACTGTAGAAGTAGTTCATGCCCGATCCGGCGCAGCAAAACTTCCCTTCTGGAGATATCAAAGTCGTTACTGCCAGCCATACTGAAAGCTACACAGATTGCAGCGATAAACAAAAGTATTATCGATCCAAACAAGTATTTGCGTTTCTCGAAGAGGAGATTTCGGCTAAGATGCATGGTGTCAGGTTTTTATTTACAAAGGTTGCATTTTTATTTACAATCCTGGTTCTTCAGACGGAAAGATATCAAAGTAATTTCGATGAATCAATTTTATCCGATATGAAACCATCATGATTTTGCCGAAGCTACAGGATATAAAATTAAATCATGATCCTTCATCTCCATAAAACCTGCGTAATAATACTCCTTCATTCACTTTCCATCTTCTTTTTTCGTAACTTCTATACAAAAATGGTATTTTTCGCCGATGGATGCGATTGCAAATTTTCCTATACTCGATATCAGTGAATTCTGGCCCGAGCAAGATTCGGGAAATAACTTGCTGTATCATGAAATAATTGGAAAAAGGCATATCGAAAAACCACATAAACATGATTTTTTCCTTTTTATGCTTTTTGAGGAGGGAAGCGGCATACACACCATCGATTTTGTAGATCACCAGGTCACCGGGAGTCAGTTGCACTTATTGTTTCCCGAGCAGATCCATAAATGGGAGCTCGGCGAAGAAACCCTTGCCCATCAACTTATGATTAGTAGGGGCATATTCGAAACGCTGGCCAATTCTTTACGTTTTTCATTAATCTTATACCAAAATTATCCGGTAATAAATTTAAGTGCCGAAGCTTACGGAAAAATCCTATACGAATTTCAGCGCATCAGATCCGAACTCGCAAAGCCTGCCATAATTTGGGAAATTATCAATGCCAGGATCAGGCTTATTGCGCTGATGGTTAGTGAAGAAGCAGAAACATTGTTCAATAACCAAACGGTTTACCAAACCAAACCTGTGTTGTTTAAATACCGCTCGCTGATCGATATGCATTTTAAGAAGGAAAAACTTGTTGGATTTTACGCCGATCAGTTAAATATTTCGGCAAACTATCTGAACATGCTCTGTAAAAAGCATTTTCATGTATCAGCCACTGCACTCATTCACGAACGTTTAATCCTCGAAGCAAAACGGATTTTATTAACTACCGAAAGACCCATTAAAGCGATTGCCTTCGATCTTGGGTTTTATGACGTCGCTTATTTCTCTAAATTCTTTAAAAATCAAACCCGAATTACCCCACGTGCATTTCGCGAACAGTTATGAATTGAGCAAGATATAAGCTGTAAATTCGATAAATAAGTGTAGATAGTTATAAATGATACAATTTTTAATATAAATCCTACTATTCATAAACATAACAGAAGGTTATTTTTGTAATAAAGAATCCTGTTATGATAAACCCAAATTCCATCTCAAGAAAAGACTTTATTAAAAGCTCATCTATTTTGCTTGCAAGCACCTGTTTATTGTCAGCAAAACAGGCCATTGCAGATGAAAATATAACCCGTTTCTCAGAAAAAACTTTGACCTTAAAAAATGTTAGGCTCGAAACGGGATTCGAATATGATCAGGATGAGGTAATCAAAACGAAAACCGAACTTTTCATTATTGAGATTGAAGACGGTAAGGTGAAGCGTGTTCTTCCCAATAACCCTAGTGCAAAAGCAATCGATGCAAAGGGATTGTTAATGCTCCCAGCTTTCAGAGATATGCACATCCATCTGGATAAAACCTATTATGGATTGCCGTGGCAAGCGCATTTGAAGAAGAACAGATCTGTAAAGGATATGATTGCTTTCGAACAACAGATCATTCCTGAGCTGTTAAAAACTTCTATACCGCGTAGTGAAAAATTAATTGAGTTACTTCAATCTTATGGAACAAGTTACGCCCGGTCACACGTAAATATCGATCCTACCTCGGGATTAGACTCGCTGAAGCATTTAGAAACCGCATTATTGCATAAAAATAAATCTTTTGAGGCAGAGCTGGTGGCTTTCCCACAGCATGGTATCTATTATACTAAATCTGCGGAACTGCTGAAAGAAGCAGCCAAAATGGATATAGACTTTATTGGTGGTCTTGATCCAACTTCAATTGATGGTGGTATTGAAAAACACATGGATTTTGTGGTACAGTTGGCGCTAGATCATGGAAAGGGGATCGATATCCACCTCCACGAATCAGGCGAATCTGGTTTGAAAACAATCGAATACCTGATTGATAAAGTAATGGAAAACCCATCGCTGAAAGGAAAAACCTATGTGAGCCATGCTTTTGCATTGCGGTATCTCGATAAAGCCAAAACCGAAGAAATTGCTGAAAAAGTTGGCGCTGCAAAAATGGGAATAGCTTCAACCATTCCGCTTTCTGGTAACCCAATGCCCATCCCCGCACTGTACAAGTATGGTGTAGAAGTGGTAGCGGGTAATGATTGTATTGTTGACCATTGGAATACTTTTGGTACAGGAAGCATTTTGCAAAAGGCCAATATAGCTGCTCAAATTTATGGCTATCGTACAGAATTTGAACTTTCAAGGATATTGAAACTGGCTACAGGTAATATTCTTCCCTTAGATGATAAGGTAAATAGACAATGGCCTAACACAGGCGATAAAGCCAATCTGGTTCTTGTTGATGCCAGTTGCTCTGCAGAAGCCGTATCAAGGGTATCGCCTGTTAAATCACTGATCCATGATGGAAACCTGGTTTTCTGATCAAGTGAAAATGAATTGAAATATTTCTGATAGAATAAGCTTATGACCTGTGTTATTTGTGAAAAAATCTTATCTTGATTTTACACACAAATAAATCTTAAGGATATGAAAATCACATTAGACACAAAATCCCTTTTGCTAGGGTTCTTGGGCGCAGGCTTAATGTTTACGGCCATCAGTTTTAAAAACGGACAGGATCAAACCGGTGGAAGGTACCGCACCGAAGTAAACGCCAACAATCTTGTAGTTATCCTCGATACTGAAACCGGAAATTATATCATTGGCCCGGGCATGCAGTCGTTCGGAAAAGTACAATGGATTAAAGGCGAGTTTAATAAAACGTTTAGCACAGCGGTAGACAATAAAAAAGAGCCGAAATAGTAGAGGACTTCATAATTAAATGTCAATTACGATTTTTTATTTATTTTTTTTCATTTGTCATCCTGAGCCTGTCGAAGGACAATCATGTGTTTCGACAGGCTCAACATGACATCTTAACTTGAGCAACAATTAGTTTACTTCACACTTATCCGTTCCACTACTGGTTTACCTGTCGATTCTTCTGTGCCTTCCACTTCCGCATATTTTACATTCGGAAGCCAGAAACTGCCACCCTGAATCCTAATAAACAAGCGCGTAACCCTGATGGTCCGGTTATTTAGGGTTACCGAAACGCGATAGCTTTTATCGCTATACTTCTGCAGATAAAAAGGTAGTTTTTTATGCGATACAAATCGAAATTCATATTTATCTGTTCCCAATTCCTTCGTATCGATGCCATATGCAAACTTCCTTTGGATATAGCCAAGGTCTTTTTTCTGTCCTTTTTCACCATAGCGGATCCAATAAACCTGAATAGGCGCATTAGCATTAATGATGCCATTTTCTTTTAGGTTTAGTGCATAGATCAGGGTGTTGGTATTTGGGTCACGCTGAAGATAAAATAGCATGTGATCTACATTTTTAGGCGTAGGAAAACTGATAGGGGATGGATCTTTCGATTGTGCCCATGTTTCGGGTGAAAAGAAAAAAAAGATTAAAACTATAATGAATAAGGTTTTAAATATAATGGATGGTCCAGGTGGCGTTGAATACATTTTAGGCTTATTATTTAAAGCGCGTTTAAGCTAAAGGTTTGAATAGTTTTTACGTGTCGGTTTTGGGTTGATCATGTGGAATTGCTTCATTGATCTCATTAAGTTGTTCATTATAAAGCCGGTCTGATTCTGCCTTACAATGTTCATAATCATCTAATTTTTCGCAAGAAGTGTTTCCGTGGATCTCGAAAAAATCCCTGATGGATGGATAATCAAAATAAACTGACATATTATTAAATTTAGGTTACCAATTTTGGAAGGGATAGCTATTGATCGTTCGCCGAAAACAGTAAAGATATCTGCTTTCAAACTCATCTTTTCTGCCATTGCAGAAGGAATTAGCACCTTGTTAATCAACAGGTTGCTAAGACATCAAAGGGCCATTCCCTACGTCTTTCTTGATAAGTATTAGACGTCATGGACGGAATCGAACCGCCGTACTAGGTTTTGCAGACCTTTACCTAACCACTCGGCCACATGACTATATGATCTTTTCAAGAAGTTTTAGATTCACTTTTTGAAGAAGACTAAGCAAAAGTAAAAATTAATTACTATAATTTCTATAGAATTAGTAGTTTTTTTTAAAACTTTGTAATATTTAATTTTTATTATATTGGTTAACATGTTGATTTATAGTTTTTAATATGTCATCCTGAGTATGACGAAGGATCTTTAGTAGTTACTTTTTTTTAATAAAGATTCTTCACTGCGTTACCAAGACATTTAGAAAATCAGTCGTCATTTCGACTGAAGCGCAGTCCCGAGTCTTCGGGAGAGAAATCTTTAACATACTTCAAAGATTTCTCCACTGCGGTCGAAATGACGATCCGATTATCATACTTTGAATTTCAAATTATTTCTCTGTAAATCAGTTGTTTGCGAATAAAGTCTATAAAATCTATAGGAATACTTGTTTAAATTAAACGAAGTTTATACTTTTACAAAAAAATAAAATAGTTCACTAGCAAATTTACGTTCAATATGAAACTCCGCAGACAACCTCAGCCATATTCCCTGATCAATTATTCAGATCAGTATAACTGCTGTTGCCGCTAATATAAGCTAAGATACGGATCACCTGCTAAAGGTTTTCATTCAGATATTCTTATTTAAAAATCCTGGTACCCCGGGGCCTTTTGATAGAATATTATGGTGGTCATGTATTTCAGTCAATAAGTTGCCGGGGTATCAGGAACGGCCTAACTAATCACCACCACTAGTTTAGGTTATTACTCTAATTAATTCACCACCATTAATTAGTTGATTTATAAAGAAGAAGGGAGAGTCAGTACTCGTTGAACTTCTAGCAACTTTCCATAGGAAAAAGTGCTCAAACTGATCTAGCAATAGATTATAAATTAACCAATAACAAGTAAACTCACGTTTCCTGTTAGGGATTTCATTAAAGCATAACAGTTGTTTAAACAGCCTGTATCCATGCTATATGGTTTTCTGCAGGGAAAATTGTGCCTTGTTATTAAAAAACTCTAAAACGATAGTGTTTAACTAATAATGATGATTATGAAAATGAAAATTTCCTCAAGAATTGCATGCTTAACCACCTCAGTACTATTACTGGGGGGCATTGCTTCTGCCAGAGTGGCAAAACCATTCCCAAAAGAAGGGATTTGGAGGGGCGAGTTTAGTGTAAGCGAATCAAAAGTTCCGTTTAACTTCGAATTAAAAGGTAAAAATCCTCAAACGGCCATCTTAACCTTAATTAATGGCTCCAGACGTGATGATTTCCATGTAGAGAGACGTGGCGATGATTCCATCTATGTAAAAATGAATACCTACGATGCCGCTTTGGTAGCGAAAATTGAAACCGATGGGACATTATCTGGCGAATACCGGAGTCTGGTACCTGGCTTTAGAGGTAACTCCTTACCTTTCGTCGCCGAGCATGGTAAAAGTTACCGCTTTGTAGAACCTGGAAAAGATGTAGCCCCAAAGCACAACATCTCGGGTAAATGGGAAATTAAAACCTATACCAAAGAAGCTGTGCCAGCTTCTATCGCTTTATTAAAACAGAACGGAAATAAACTTACGGGTGTAATTATGACCGTTGTTGGCGATACCCGCGAGCTTGAAGGCACGGTACAGGGCGACGAATTTGAATTATCTGGCTTCACCGGACCAAGTCCTTTTATTGTAAAAGGAAAAATAAACGACGATAATAGCATTACCGGAGAACAGGGCTTTGGGATTTATAAAAATCTAAAGTTTGATGGCCAGCGCAACGAAAATGCCGAACTTCCAGATCCTTATAAACTTACTTTTCTTAAAGAAGGTTATCAAAAACTTGATTTCACCTTTCCGAATCTAACAGGGAAAAATGTTTCCTTAAGTGATGATAAATACAAGGGTAAGGTTGTAATTATCGAGACGATCGGTACCTGGTGTCCGAACTGTACCGATCAAACTGTTTTTCTTTCGCCATGGTTTAAAAAGAACCAAAAACGTGGTGTAGAAGCCATTGCGATTGGTTTCGAACAAAAAGATGATCTTGAATATGCCAAATACACGCTTGGCAAACTGAAAGAGAAATATGGCATCACTTACGATATCCTGTTTGGAGGCATTGCCGATAAAAAAGTAGTGGCCGAAAAACTACCTGCGCTAAATAAATTCATTGCTTTTCCAACAACCATCATTATCGATAGAAAAGGAAATGTAAGAGAAATTTATACCGGCTATACAGGCACCGTTACAGGGAAATACTTTAACGATTACGAAACCAAATTCAATAAGGTGCTCGATGAACTGATTGCTGAACCAGTACCCGAAAAATTGACTTCAGCAGAAACACTAAAAAGTAAATAACCTAAACCAACCAAACCAAAAATGTGAGGCTGCATCCTATTGCAGCCCATATTTAACCTACACTTAAAACTTTACAAGATGAAAACTAACTTTGCTAAAATGCAGGTGCTGGCACTGGCATCGCTCATTTCTACAACTGCCTTTGCTGTTAATAAGGTACATGAAGAACCAAAAGTGGCCAAAAAATTCATTAAAGAAGGAATTTGGCGTGGTGTTTTTAAGGTAGCTGAAACAGAAGTGCCTTTTAATTTCGAACTGAAAGGAAAAGATGCAGCGCATGCCACCTTTACACTGCTAAACGGCACACGGAGAGACGATTTCCACATCAAATACCTGGGGCAGGATTCGCTGTTTATCAAAATGAATACTTACGATGCAGCCTTGGTAGCCAAAATTGAAAGCGATGGTAAGATCTCTGGCGAATATAGAAGCCTTGTACCAGGCTTGCAGGGCAATGCTTTGCCTTTTACTGCAGAGCAAGGTAAATCATACCGCTTTGTTGAGCCGGGAAAAGATGTTGCGCCTACAGCCAATTTAACCGGTAAATGGGAATTTAAGGGGTTCTCTAAAGAAGCCGTTCCAAACAAAGTTGCCATTTTAAAACAAGAAGGAAATAAACTTACAGGTGTAATTATGCAGGTAACCGGCGATAGCCGTGAGCTGGAAGGTACCGTACAGGGAAACCAGTTTGTACTTTCTGGTTTTAGCGGACCAAGTCCTAAAATTTATAAGGGCACCATTAATGAAGATGGAACACTTTCGGGCGAAATTAGCCAGGGTATTTACGATAACTTAAAGTTTACCGGGGTAAAAGACAATCAGGCAGAATTGCCTGATCCTTATAAATTAACACACTTAAAGGAAGGTGTTAAAAAACTTGCTTTTACTTTCCCTGATCTGAACGGAAAGCCTGTTTCTTTAACGGATGACAAATATAAAGGCAAAGTTGTGATTGTGGAGTTAGTGGGTACCTGGTGCCCAAACTGTACCGATCAGACCGTATTCCTTTCTCCCTGGTTCAATAAAAATGCGAAAAGAGGGGTAGAAGCCATCGCTATCGGTTTTGAGCAAAAAGATGATTTAGAGTATGGAAAATATACACTTGGCAAGCTTCGCGACAAGTACAACATTAAATACGATATCCTATTTGGCGGATTGGCCGATAAAAGATTGGTTGCCGATAAGCTTCCGGCATTAAACAAATTTATCGCTTACCCAACTACGATCATCATCGATAGAAAAGGAGAAGTACGCGAAATATATACGGGTTACACGGGAACCGTTACCGGTAAATATTACGATGATTACGAGAAAAAATTCAATAAAGTTCTGGATGAATTAATTTCAGAACCAGTACCATCAGCAGCCTATTTTGAGGCACAAGCCAATGGAAAATAGCTAAACCACCTAAACTAAATACCATATATATCATGTTACAGTATAAAACGATTGCACTTATTGCTACCACAGTTGTAGCTTCATCTTTCACCGCTTTAAACGGACCTAAACCTAAACTAAAGGTAGCTACCGAAGCCTCGTCCAGGAAATTGGTAAACTATAAAGTAAGCCCTGAACAAAGCAAACTTACCTGGTTGGCTAAAAAGGTAACTGGAGAACATTCCGGTACCATCAATGTAACTGCTGGGTCGCTGGCTTTAGATAATAAAGTGCTAAAAGGCGGTAGTTTCGAACTCGATACCAAAACCATTGCGGTTACCGATCTTACAGATAAAGAAACCAATGCTAAACTGTTGGGACATTTAAAAAGCGATGATTTTTTTGCGGTAGAAAAATTTGGCAAAGCCACTTTTAACATTACATCGGTGCAAAGTACTGGTGCAGGAACTTATGATGTTAAGGGAAAGCTCACCATTAAAGGCATTACCAATGAAATCAGTTTTCCGGCAACAGTTAAACAAGAAGGCAATAAAGTAATTGCCGATGCAAAAATTACCGTTGATAGGACCAAATACGATATCAAATTCAGGTCGAAAAGCTTTTTCGAAAACCTGGGCGATAAAACTATCTACGATGATTTTGAACTGAATGTAAAGTTAGTAGCTAATAATTAAAGATCTCTCTTGTTAAGGTTAGTGGAGAAGGGGAGGATGTTTATTCTCCCTTCCGCTAGCTAATAAATAGGTCCCTAATAAATAGGTCCGTCATTTCGAGCGCAGCCGAGAAATCTTTGAGTTGAATATAGTTTAAAGATCTCTCCATTTCGCTGCACTCCAGTCGAGATGACGACTAATTGATCCGAACCAAATACACTAATGAAAAGAAGCAAACTCATAATTTCCCTAAGCCTGCTTGTGGTAGTATTGCTGATGGCTGGCTTTGGTGCCGACGATCCCACTGTAATTAACAGCAAGGAACGTTTAGGCGAAAAACTGTTTTTTGATCCGATCCTTTCTAAAGACAAAAGCATTAGTTGCGCCTCTTGCCATAAACCAGAGTTTGCTTTTGCAGACACTAGCGCGGTGAGCTTAGGTGTAGGCGGAACGAAAGGAACGCGTAATTCGCCGTCAGTAACCAACCTTTCGGGCAGGCCAAACTTATTTTGGGATGGAAGAGCAGCTTCTTTAGAAGATCAGGCTTTGCAGCCCATCATCAATCCGGTAGAAATGAACCTGCCAATTGCCGATGCCATTGATCGCTTGCAGAAAGACAAGGATTATGCAGCCTTATTCCAGAAAATTTTTAATTCACCGCCTACACAAAAGAATCTACTGTTGGCCATTGCTTCTTTCGAAAGAACATTAGAAACCGCGAACAGTCCTTACGATCGGTACATTAATGGAGATGACAAAGCCATTTCCGAAAATGCAAAGCGAGGTAGGATGTTGTTCATTGGAAAAGCCAACTGTAACAATTGCCATTCGGGCGAAGATTTTACCGCCGACCGTTTTAAAGGGATTGGGTTATTTAACGAATTAGAGCTAAAAGATCAGGGTAGATTTGAGGTGACGCATAACCCTGAGCATAAAGGGCATTTTAAAATCCCAGGTTTAAGGAATGTTGGGCTTACCGCACCCTATATGCACAACGGGATGTTTAAAACATTAAAAGAAGTGATCCAATATTATAATAATCCAGATGCGGTAATCAAAAATGGAAAAAACAGAGATCTTTCTTTAAATAAACCGCTAGGCTTAAGCGAAACTGAAATAAACGATATAGAGGCTTTTTTACTTTCGCTAACCGATGATAGATTTCAAAGACAAAATGATTAAATAGGCATAGCCTGATCAAAATCTTAAAACTTAATTTTTAACATATTTTTTCCACTCAAAATAAGGTGGATGGCCATTGGCATGTCTATTCCAAAATAAACAAAATGAAGATAAAACTACTTTTATTATTGCTGTTAACTACAGTTTGTTCAAAATTATCTGCCCAGCAAAGAATCATCACGGGGGTGGTTGTTTCTGCAGAAGATAAAACGCCATTGCCTGGGGTATCAGTAAAGATTAAGGGATTGGACGGTTCTACCGTTACCGATAAAGACGGTGTATTTAAAATTTCTACTAAAAACGGGCGATTTATCGAGGTTTCTTATATCAGTTATAAAACCGCTACCATCGAAATTGGATCATCGATTAAATTGAACGTTTCGCTCGAACAGGCTGACAATACCTTGAGTGAACTCCAGATTGTTGGTTCACGGAATGCCAATCGAACAAAACTTAATTCACCTGTTCCTGTTGATGTGATTGATTTAAAAACACTTCAACAAAACTCTCCACAGGCCAGTGTAACGCAATTGCTTCAGTATGTATCGCCATCTTTCCACTCATCGGTTTCTGGTGGTGGCGATGCAGCATCAGCCACCTCTACTGTACAGCTGAAAGGCTTGGGGGTAGATCAGGTGTTGGTTTTGGTAAACGGTAAAAGACGGCATAAAAGTTCGAACATCAGTTGGGGCGGTTTGGGCAATGGTGCTACCGGATACGATCTGAATGCCATTCCAGTAGGTGCGATAGACCGCATTGAGATTTTAAGGGATGGTGCCGCGGCACAATACGGATCAGATGCCATTGCAGGGGTAATTAATGTTGTGTTAAAAAGCAATCCAGGTGAAATTACCGCAAGTACCATTGAGAGCATCCGCCGAAGAGGTGATGGATTAACCACCAGAACAAATGCCAATATTGGCCTTAGGCTTGGCACAAAAGGCTTTCTTAATGTTACCGGCGAATATGCTACACAGGCAGTATCGCTTCCTTCTGGCAATTATTCAGATGGAATATACATTGGCCCGGCTTATGGTGGGGGAGCAAACACGCGGGGCTTCGATCAGATTTACACCAAAGAAATTGATGATGCCATTATTGCCAGCCGAGGTGTTGACCGCCATTTTTTTGATCAGCGTGGTTCGACGAATAAGTCAAAAGATGGTTTGTTATCATTTAACGCAGCCATTCCCTTAAAAGATGGTTTTGAAGTTTACTCATTTGGTGGAATCAGTCACCGCAATTCGCAGTTTACTGCTGTTTACCGCTTGCCAGGATGGACAGAACGTAACAATACTTTTGTGTATCCCGATGGATTTTTGCCTGCCATGGATAATATCATCACCGATCAATCTTTTGCCGTAGGTGTAAAAGGAAAGGTAAGCGGGTGGAACTTTGATGTCTCAAATGTGTACGGTAGAAATGCTTTTGACAATATTATCAGCAACACGTTGAATGCCAGTTTAGGTCAAAAAACACCAAGGACTTTTAATGCAGGTAGTTATGACGCTTCACAGAATAGCGGAAGTTTAGACTTCTCCAGAAAATTCGATAAAGTGCTTAACGGATTAAACGTTGCTTTTGGCGGTCAGTACCGTGTAGAAACCTATCAGATTATAGCCGGAGAAGAAGGTTCTTATTTAAAAGCAGATTTAAGTCCCATTTATTCTATTGGCTACACCACAGGCGGAATCCCGTATTTTGTTGCTGCAGGGAGTACACCTTTAAACGGACTTTCTCCAGGTTCTCAGATCCATGCAGGGTTTAGGCCTTCCAACGAAGTAAATGTAAAACGTTCTATTTCGGCAGCTTATGCCGATCTCGAACTAAATGTAACCGATAAATGGCTTTTATCAGGTGCGGTAAGGGTAGAAAATTATTCTGATTTTGGTAGCGTAACTACTTATAAAGCCGCAACCCGATATGGTTTTGCAAAATGGTTAGCCGTTCGTGGTGGTATCAATACAGGGTTCAGGGCTCCAGATCTTGCACAGTTTTATTATACCGAAACGTCTACAACCTTCCAGAATGGTGTGGCAATCGATCAGGTTACGGCGAACAATGTAAATCCAGCTACCAAGGCTTTGGGGATTCCATCACTTCAGCCCGAAAAATCGAAAGGCTATTCTGCCGGAATAACTTCTCAGCCTATTCAGAATGTTGAGATCACCATTGATGCCTATCAGGTTGATATTAAAGATCGGGTAGGTAATACCGGACGGTTTTCTGCCACAGATACCAATCTGCCAGCCGATGTAAGGGCATTATTTGTACAAACAGGTACCGTACAGGCCAAGTTCTTTTATAATTCATTCAGCACAAGAACCAGGGGGATCGAATTTACCGGAAGTTACCGCTTTCTGCTTCCCAATGGAGGTAATGTAGCTTTTCTGGCTGGTGCAAACCTGCAAAAAACAACTTTGACTAAAGTGAATACACCAAAAGGACTTGAAGCTTATCGCTATATCATTTTCGACGAAAGTGAGGAGGTGCGGGTAACCCGGAGCATTCCGAAAACCAAAATAACGCTTCAGGGAACGTACAATATCAACAAGTTTAATTTTTTATTACGTAGTGTATATTTTGGTTCGGTATCGGCAGTAAGCCAGTTGAATGCCAATTTTCCTAAACCCGATTATTATTATCAGACCTATAGGCCGATCTGGATTACCGATATCTCAGCAGGGTACAAGATTACCCCTGTGCTGCAGGCAACAGTTGGTGTAAATAACTTATTCAATGTTTTGGGCGATTATTCCATCCCTGCACCTGGAAGCAATATTACGAGAACAAATTCACCAAGTGCTGCACAATCGGGTACAAGTACAGGTTTACAACCATTTATCAGGCTTTCGGCCACTTTTAAATAAAATGAGACACATGAGAATTTATAAATTTCCAATATTATTTTTTGCACTTGCCACTGCTTTGTTTACTTCCTGCAAAAAAACAGATTACCTCGATATAAATGCAGGTGATCGGCCCGCTTTAAGTGCTAAAGTGAAGTTTATCAATGCACGGCAATCAACCGTGGCAGTTAATTTCTTGGATTTTACCCGAAAAGTAACCGCAACCGCACTTCAACGGAATACAGCTACTGGTTATCTCGATACCCAGTTCGGAAAGGTACAGTTTAACCTCACCGAAGGAACGGAAGCTTCGTACAAGGCTTCTTATATTTTCGGTGGCAGTGCAAATTTTGTACAGGAAACAAATTCGGCATCATTTGCAGGTCCGAACGGACCTATTGCCAACTTTGCCCACAGCTTGTTCACGGTGAAGAAAAGATTAACCAGCACCTTAAATCCTGGAAATATTGATAGTTTGATCCTCGTTTATGATGATCTTACACTTCCTGTATCGGGAAAAGCCAAAATCCGCTTTGCCAATTTTTCGCCGGATGCACCAAAAGTTGACCTTACTTATGCCTCAGGCACAGAAATATTTACTGCTGTGGCTTATGGCAATTTTGGTAATCAAACCGTCATTCCTTACACCTCTGGAAAAGCACCTGCTGTGATTGAAGGTTTAACATGGAAAACACTAGGGCCTTTTAAGGAAGTAGATGCGGGTACAAACCTTAGCCTAGTTATTAAAGATAATACGACTAAGGTCGTTATCCCTTTAACAAACAGCGCTTTAAATGCCGCTACTTTCGAGGCTGGGAAAATTTATACGGTTTATGTTAACGGTACAGTAGGTGGAACACCTGGCATTACTGCTACCATAATTACGCACAATTAATATCATATAAAAAAAATCGGTCGGTGAGACACTGACCGATAGAAAAAGATAGATAAAGAAACTCCTGGCTCTTAACAGGTTTATATTTGGTTAGAAAAAGGGGCATGTCTGGATAGAATGCCCCTTTATTATTAAATTTAATAATTTTATTTTCAATAATTTTTGAAAGTTTAAAACTTTATTTTACTTTTGATAAAACATAAATTATATGAAAACGTTTCTCCAATCAAAATTACTTCAAGGGATCATTATCTCAAATGTAATCGTCTTAATCATTATCTGGTTAAATAATTGGCTTCATAGTGAAAAGGATGGCATTTTAGTGTTTTCAGAATTTGTTATTTTACCGCTTTTGATGGGGGTAATCAGTGCCTGGTTTTGGAGAAATCTGAATCTGAAAAGTAAATTGCTCATCTGGTATTCAATTTTAAATGGTCTCCTTGCTATTCTTTTAAGCTACATTTTTTTGAGAGAGGGGACAATTTGTTTAATTATTGTTTCGCCGCTCATTTTTGCTTTTGTAATCACTGGGGCATTTATTGGTAAAACAATGTTCAGGAAAAATAACCAAACTTTAAATGTAAGTATCGTTTCCATATTACTGGTGATTTTTACCGTTGATTCCATTTCTGATCATCATTATAGAAATATGGTAAGTGATGAAATGATAGTCAAAGCAGCACCAGAAAAAATTTGGAAGAATGTTGTTTCGTTTGAGAAGATCAAACAGGCAGATACCTATTGGCTTTTCAAAGCGGGAATGCCTAGCCCCATGCAAACTACTGTTACCGCTTATAAAAAAGGTGCAGGAAGAAAATGTATTTTTAGCAATGGATATGTTTTTGATGAAAAGATTGTAACTTTTGATATCAACAAGGATTTAACATTCGATATTACCGGGCAGCCTAAAGATCCTGAAATTATGGGACATATTGATATTGAAAGAGGTCAGTTTTTATTGAAAGATAATGGTAATGGAACCACCACTCTTGTTGGGAACAGCTGGTATAGTTTAAAGGTATTCCCAATTTGGTATTACGATTTATGGGCAGAAAGTATTACCAGAAATGTACATTTACGCGTAATGCATCATATTAAAGAACTTAGCGAAAAGAATTAAGCATGTTTTCATTTGTGGTGAAGAGATTGGATTTTCTTAAATCAATACCATTGTTCGCACTGATATTTGATAGCTTATTGAAAATGTGGATGTTGATCACAAAGCCTGAAAGACTGGATCAGATTGACGAAATAGAAAACGAAGTTTTAAAGTGGAAAAATACTTCTTTAAGTCTGCATAAATTTGGTGGTTTGCAGTTTAACCATAACCAGATAGAATTTGCGCACATTCATAGTAATGGCTTATTGGACATTCTTTTTACGCAGAAAATTAAAGCAGAGTTAATGCTCGATGGGAGGGTAGAACAGCATCATGTATTCAAAAAATCGGGATGGATAAGCTTTTATGTTCAGCATGTTGAAGATGTAGATTATGCTATTTTTCTTCTCAAACTATCTTATAATAAAATTGCCGGTAACTAGTACCGGCAATTTTAATTACCCCAATTTCCTTCCCGTATTAATCACATTAACTCCGTTAAAACGGGTAGTGGCACTCCCATGCGAAACCGCACTTGCTTGTCCTGGCTGACCTTTTCCATCCGAAAAGGTTCCGCCCAACCTGTAGTCGTTTTTATCGCAGCGTTGTACACAGGAGTTCCAGAATTCTTGTGTATTGGCTTGATAAGCAGCGTCTTTAAACATGCCTACAATTTTGCCATCCTTAATTTCGTAGGCCAACTGAGCGCTGAACTGGAAATTATAACGCTGTTGATCGATAGAATAAGAGTTACGGCCAAACATATAAATACCTTTCTCCACATTTTTTACCATATCTGCCGCGCTTAAAACAGCATTTCCAGGTGCTAATGAAACATTTGGCATTCTTTGGAACTGAATACTATCCCAGCTATCGGCATAGCAACAACCCTGCGATTCTTTTAAACCTAAAATATGTGCCTGATCTCTTATTGTCTGGTAATTCACCAAAATCCCATCTTTAATAATATCCCATTGGCCACATTTTACGCCTTCATCATCATAACCCACGGCGCCTAATGAACCCACCTCTAGTTTATCGCCAATGATGTTTACCTCTTTACTCCCGAAGTTGAATTTTTTGCTTTCCCATTTATCTAAAGTAAGGAAACTGGTACCCGCGTAATTGGCTTCGTAGCCTAAAACACGGTCTAATTCTGTCGGGTGACCAACAGACTCGTGGATGGTTAGGAATAGGTGAGAAGGATCTAAAACCAGGTCGTATTTGCCAGGGGCAACAGGTTTGGCTTTTAGTTTTTCATCAACATGTACAGCTGCTTCGCGTACATCCTCCAAAATATCGTAACGCTTTTTGTACATTGTAACCGGGCCACCGTTAATTTTTTCTTCGTCTTTTGGTTTCAGGTATTCAAAACCCATACCCATTGGTGCACTTAAGGCATTTCTTGTTTCGAACTTACCACTGGCCGCATCTGTTTTGGTTAGGGTAAAGGTTGGCCATAGCCTATGGATATCCTGATCGATATAAGAACCGTCGGTTGACGCAAAATATTTCTGCTCATTGATCATAAAAAGATTGGAACTGATGTATTTTGCACCGCCTTTCATAGCCTCACTATTTACCTTTAAAAGCAGGTCAACTTTGTCAGCAATGGGTACCTCAAAAGCATTAATTTCGATAGGTGTTTTCCAGCTTACCTCCCCATATCCTTTTTGTGCTGCTAATTGAACAGGTTCTTCCATGAGTTTAGAATTTCCTTTGGCAATGGCTACGGCAGTTTCTGCAGCTTTGGCGATGCTGGCATTATCCATATTGTTGGTAGCGGCAAACCCCCAGCTTCCATTGGCAATCACACGAACACCCAAACCATAAGATTCTGAATTGGAGATGTTTTCTACCCTGGTTTCTCTCGTAGCTACTACCTGATTTAAATACCGTCCTATACGTACATCTGCATAAGTTGCACCTTTGCTTTTTGCAGCGTTGAGGGCAACATCGGCCATTTTTTTCTTTAGGGCAATGTCAACAGGCATTAAAGATTCTTCAACAGAAATAATTTTGCCAAAGGCAGGTATATTGGGCATCATGCTGGCACCAAGGCCAACACCTGTCATGTATAAAAAATCTCTTCTTCTCAATTTTTGGGTTTTTATTAGTAAAAAAAGGTCGTCATCATACTACAATCGTCATTGCGAGGAGGAACGACGAAGCAATCTTACAACGATCGCTACTAGCGTGCGCATTAAGATTGCTTCGTGCCTCGCAATGACGGAGTTTGTTATGGAGTTATTCTCTTAAATCGCATCTGATAATGAAGTAAACGTAAAATCGCGGATTTTCATTGGTGGAATCAATCCGCTTCCCGTTCTCACCGGCTTACCTAAAGCTTCAACATTGTTGAGCATAATTACCGGACTTTCATTAAACCTGAAATTTTTGATCGGAAATTTAATTTCTCCATTTTCGATGTAAAAAGTACCGTCACGCGTTAACCCGGTGAGTAATAACGTTTGAGGATCTACGGACCGGATATACCAGAAACGGGTAACCAATATGCCTTTTTCAGTACTTTTGATTAGGTCTTCCAACGATTGTGTTCCGCCTTCTATGACCATGCTGCGGCTAAAAGGAAGTGGTTGAACATTTTTTTGTGCAGCCCAATATCTTGAATAAGACAGGTTTTTAACTACCCCTTTTTCAACCCATTGTGTTCTTTTTACTGGTAAACCTTCGCCTGTGAATGTAGCAGACGGGATTTCAGCATTCATTGGATCAGAGTAGATATTTACGTTTTCTGAGAACAATTGCTCCCCTAAACGTGTACCACCACCCTTTTTGCTCATAAAGCTCCGGCCTTCGTCAGCACTTCTGGCATCAAAACCCCTAAACATATTGCCGATTATATCGCTGGCTGCAAGTGGTTCTAAAATAACAGTATACTTTCCTGGTTCGATGGCTTTTGCACCTGCCGAACCATTGGCTTTGCTCGCTGCAATTTTGCTAAGTGCCAGGGTATCCATTTTGTCGAGATCATTAAAGCCTTGCTCAATGTAGCCTGATCCTGTTCCTTGCTTGTTTCTAACCGTTACCGAAAAAGAAACATCGGTGCCTTTATTGTAGGCGAACAAACCTTTAGAGTTCATGATCGCGTTAAAACGAGTTGAGTTTTCTAAGAAACCGGCCGCATCTAAACCAGCTGCTTTTGATACACTTAAACTTTTTCCTACCATTTCTGCCCTGGTATCAGGAGTCATGGCAGCAGTTTTAGCATTATACGTATTCGATTCTGGAAAAGTCTGTGGATCTAATGGAGGCATAAACTCAGGGTTTTCTGGTGCCAGCATGGCCAGTTCTTCTGCTCTTTTTACCACCTTTTGTAAGGAAGCATCATCAAATTCATTTATCGTTGCCGAACCCGTTTTTTTACCAAAAGTGGAGCTTACGCCTAAGCTCATGGTACTGATCTGCCCTGCAGTAGAAACCGCATTGCGGGCATAACGGATATTCCCCCCATCAGAACCGTTTAAACCTACTTCACAGAAATCGGCTTTCGAATAACCGATTACTTTTTTTAATATCGCCTGGGCTTCTTCTTTACTTAATATGGCCATAATTATATTTTTCTTGCTGTATTGATAACATTAACTCCATTAAACCGGGTAGTGGCACTGCCATGCGATACGGCACTGCTTTGAGAAGGCTGTCCTTTTCCATCATTAAACGAACCACCTAAACGGTAATCACTTTCATCGCAAATGGCATTACACGAATTCCAGAACTCTTGCGTATTGGCCTGGTAGGCCACATCGTTAAGCATGCCTGCAATTTTACCTTCCTTAATTTCGTAGAATATCTGTCCGCCGAACTGAAAATTGTAACGCTGTTGATCGATAGAAAAACTTCCGTCGCCAATAATGTAAATGCCTTTTTCAACATTTTTGATCATATCATCAACACTCAGTTTTTCTTTTCCTGGCTGTAGCGAAACATTAGGCATCCGCTGAAACTGAACATCATCCCAGCCCTGCGAATAACAGCAACCATTTGATTCTGTTAAGCCGATAATGTGTGCCTGATCGCGGATGGCTTGGTAGCTTGTGAGTATCCCATTCTTGATCAGATCCCATTTTTTGCATTTTACGCCTTCATCATCGTAGCCAACAGCACCTAACGAACCTACCTGGGTTTTATCGGCTACAATATTTACTTTATCACTGCCAAATTTGAAATTTTTTGATTCCCATTTATCTAAAGTAAGGAAACTGGTGCCTGCATAATTGGCTTCGTAGCCTAAAACACGGTCTAATTCTGTAGGGTGGCCAACAGATTCATGTATGGTTAACCAAAGGTGCGAAGGATCTAAAACCAGATCGTATTTACCTGGCTCAACCGATTTTGCCTTTACTTTTTCTGTTGCTACACGGGCTGCTTCTTTTACATCTTCCAGCATATCGTAACGGCCTTTATAGCGGGTTACAACACCAGTAACTTTATCTTCAGGGCGGGCATGCATATATTCATAACCCTTTCCAGAAGGTGCACTTAATGCATTACGTGTTTTAAATTTACCCGATTCGCGGTCAACTTTGGTTACGTTAAAAGTTGGGTAAATGCGGTGAACATCCTGATCGATGTAAGAACCATCGGTTGATGCGAAGTATTTCTGCTCATTAACCGCGAAAATAACAGAATTTACAAAATTGGCTCCATTCTGCATGGCCACATCGTTTACGTTCAAAAGGAGGTCTACCTTCTCCTTTACCGGAACTTCGAAAGCATTAATTTCGATTGGTGTTTTCCAACTTACCTCGCCATAACCTTTCTGAGGAGCCAGTTGAACCGGTTCACCCTGTATTTTGGCATTGGCTTTTGCAACGGCAACCGCTTGTTCGGCTGCTTTGGCAATGGCATCTTTGGTTACATTGTTTGTGGCAGCGAAGCCCCAGCAGCCATTGGCTAAAACACGGATACCTACACCATACGATTCGGTATTGGCTACGCCTTGAACACGTTTTTCGCGGGTGGCTACAAACTGGTTTAAATAACGCCCAATACGGATATCAGCGTAAGTTGCACCTTTTGATTTTGCCGCATTTAGTGCAACATCAGCCAGTTCCTTTTTAATTTTTACATCTACTCCATCTAAAGCCTGTAAAGGGTCTATAGGAGTTCCGAATGCAGAAAGGTCGGGAAGGAGTAGGGCACCCATACCCATTCCGGATAAGTAGAGGAAGTCTTTTCTTTTCAATTGGTTGAATTTAGTTAGTTTACGTTCTCAAGATAGCCAATTGTGAGGCGAAAACTGGAAATTGATTATAACATTTTAGTTTCAAAGCTGAAAAGGGAGCTGTTTTTTGTGAAAAGATGTTTTTAGCAAAGCTAATTTCGTCATTTCGACTGAAGTTGCTGATTTTTCATCGTAGCGGAATGGAGAAATCTATAGTAAGAGATTTTTTGTTAGATCTCATAATGCTTGCGCTCGTTTCCAAACGAGTGCAGAAATAGTTATACGATTTCATCGTTGCAAACGATGGTTTATTAAACGCCAGTTAAAAACGAGCGTGAGCAATTAATGGGATTTGTCATTCTGAACGCAGTGAAGAATCTTTATCAGATTGCACTGTTCCGTTATAGGAGGATTCTTCACGATGTTACCAATGACAGATTAAATAGAGAGGTCGTCTTTCCCGCGCAGGCGGGAATCTTAAAGCGCTTGCATTGAGATTCCCAATCAAGTTGGGAATGACGAACCGCCAAAACCTGTCATCGACACTCCGATGTATTTGAAAAATTCTAGCCACTCAGAATGATCGCGCGACTTATTTAACGGCCAAAATCCTCGATTCGTACCATAAAAAGCCGGCTGCAAGCAGGAACCCTGCAAAAAACCACCAGAGTGATACTTCTTCCTCTACAATAGCATCTGTTAGTTTATTTTTGGCTTCAGTAGTACTCAGGTTTTTGATAAACTGACGGGTTCCATCAAGCTTTTGTTGGTTTTTGAGCGCTTCCCAATCTGTTTTTTTGTAGATATATACTGGTTCTATGGCTTGATTTACTTCTAAATTAATCCAGCCTGACTTCTGAGGCCAGTAGAAAGCATCCCATTGGAATGGAAGCTCCATATTTTGCCGCGGACTGAGTAAAATACTATCCATTTTCAATACTGGTATCTTGTCTGATGCTGCCAGATCTGTAATAATCCTCATTTTCTGGTGGATAACAGGGAATTGAGGGATAATATTTACAGACTGAATATCGTTTCTTTTCCTTGCTGCATTGGCCAAAAGTTTAGACCAATAAGTAAAATAATCAGTTTTTTGCCCTGAAAGTAGCCAATTATAGCTGGCGGAAAGTGTAGAGACTAATACTTTGCCATAACCGCTGATGCTGCTATTAACCACTGCTTTACCGCTGGCATCGGCAATAATGGGCTGATCAGTTTGGTTAACCTTTAAAAATACAGCTTGTTCGAGTGGTAAGGGATTAAACTTGTGATGATCTTCTATTACGATTAAATTTAATGGCTTACCTTTTAAAACAGGAGATTCAAAACGGCCAAATTTACCACTGAGCGTTGTCAAAGCTTTTGTATTTAAAACCCTGATCAATAAGCCCATTCCGTTATTAACTGCAAACGCTATTGATGACCTTTCATTGGGAGTAATAGCAGCTAATTCTTCTTCATCAATGATCAGGATATCGAATTTTTTTAAGGATGATGTATTGATCTGATTAAGGTTTATGCTATCTATGTTAAGGAAATCAGAAGCAAATTTGTTTTTACTGATCTGACTTCTGAAAGCCAGTGGATATTGATTTTCGTACAGCCAATTTTTTAGAAATTTATATTCAAAGTCGGGAAAAGAAGCTAAAATCAGCACTTTCATGGGTGTCTGATCACTAACCTGAACAGGCACGGGTTCTTTGGCCAGGGTATCGTTTTTTTGTAGCGCAATTAATTCGTAAATGGCTTTTCCTGTTTGTTTAGGATTCGTTTTAAATGAAAAGGATTTATTCGATTTTGACTCGATAGAGATCGAATCTACTGCTTTACCTAAACCTTTGAACAAAAGTTTAACCGTTTCGCTCCCTGAGTTTTGATAAGTTCCCTGAACTTGAAGCGGTTCACTGGTTTTTAATTTGGCTGGCCAGTTGGCAGAAATGATCCCGCCAGGATTTGCCGAAGGATGAAAGGTGATCTGGTATCCTTTGATCTGCTCCAATTCATTTGCACTTAAACCATAACCGTAGATATTCAGTTTTTGAACATTGGGATTAGATTTTAAGAAATAGGAGAGATCGGAAAAGGTTGTGGCCTTCGTATTTTTTAAATTTACCGACGGAAATGCATATTTTTTTTCCTTTAGTTTTGTAACAGAATCAGGGTTTGTGCCTGCTGTGAGTAAAATAACTTCATCGGCATTTTGTTTTACATGTGTTTCGTATCTAATTGGTACAATTAATAGAATAAAACAGCCCACGGCAACGATATTTGCTAAAACTCGCCATATTAACCTAGCTTGATTTGTCCGGTTTACCTCTTTGTAGAGCAAAAAGGCCATTAATAATAACCCAACCAGAACAGCGATGTATTTAAATTCCATATCTACTTGCCGATTTTGTTGAGGTTATTAAAATAGTTTTGATACAATGCAGAAGGTGGGCTAGCGCTTTGTGTCTGCGGTTTTGCTGCTTCGGTATTGATCATTTTTTGTATAGCCTGTTGAACCAGATCAATATCGCTGATTATCAGTTTATTGCCTGTGCTTAATTTTCTTAAACTGCTTAAAGCATTTAAATAGGTAGAAGGATGATCGGCTGCGGCACCGATCACGTATTTCTCTGTTTCACCAAGTAAGAATTGATCTTGTTCGATGAACTTTTTGCCTGTTTTTTTGCTCTCCAATAAGGCGAGCGTTGCTTTTAAAAAGGCCATTCTTTTTTCTTTTTGCTCAAAGGACATTTTCTGAACCGGCTGCATAATCTTATCCAGCTCGCCACTTAAGCGTTTTTCAGGTTTTAACGCTGCCGTTTTTACGGTGGTTTTGGCTACATAAGCCCGCGACTTTTGCTGCAGATCTTTCAGTAACCTCAGCGCTTTATATTCGTAAGGTAATGCTTCCTGGGGTTTATAAGTTCTTAAACGGAGTTCGGCATTCCACATTTCAGTTAAAACGGCCTTTAGCTGTGCCTTCATCTCAGGTTCGAAGAAGGTAGCATCCTCTGCGATATCATGTTTATGGGCATATTTATCCATAATGCTGGTCACATCACCAAACTTTTCGCCCTCACTCTTATGTTCCGCATGTTCATCGTGGTCGTCATGATCACCGCCGATTTCAGTTTCATTTTCTTCGCCCAAAAACTGTCCGTAACGCAACCGCAACAGCTTTTGGTCGATACCCAGATCGTTGCTTCTGGTTTTAAAAGTTGCCAGAGGCAATGTCGATTGTTCCTTCAACAATTTCTCGGTATCGATAATGATCTGCCTTTCGCTCCTGAAATATTCCGGAACCAGGTTAACGCCATTGGTCATTCCTGCTAAACTCATTAATTCGGCAGTATCTACAATTGAAACAAAATAAACATCCGAACGGCTCGATTGACCATGGTTATCCATCGCTTTGATGAAAAAGTAAAGTTCATCGCCTGGTTTCATACCAAGGCTTTTTAAGTCAATCAGTTTACCTAGCGTAAGGTTCTTTTTATTGTCAAACCTGGTATTAAAAGATAATTTTTTCTCGGTGAAGCTCACACCTTCTCCTTTGCCACTGGCCATGGTTGCCGATATATAGGCGTCATTGATGCCATAGTCATCTGTAAGTGATACGTTCAGGTTAATCTTTTGCGGCTGACCGATATCAATAGTGGTATGCTGTTTGGGTTGTGTAATTTTAATCGTAACAGGTAAATCAGGAATGATCTCGATCTGGTAGAGATCTGATTTTTTACCGTCCAGATCCAATTGATAAAAGCCTGATTTGTTGATGGTTTTGTTATAAGTCCATTGCGTATGTAATGCATCTAAGGCTTTTAGCGGGACAATTTCGTTGTCGTTAAAGATGATTTTTAGTTTTTTAATACCAATATTCGTTTCGATTTTCCAGTTTATTCTGGCACCTGTTTCGGCAGCAATAGTAAACTGTTTTTGTTTACGCTCTTCTTTTCCGGTATAGGCTGGTGGAATAATGGTTGCACTGAAATCAGAAATTTCTGCAGGAATATTTTCTTTAATTGCCGGAATTTGGCTTGCCTTTTCATGAAAATTTAAAGGTTCACTTTTATGCAAAGAGATTTGGCTAATGCCAATGCTGATGAGCAATCCTACAAGAAGGATAATCAAGCCGGAATATAATTTTTTTGCTGGTTCTTTTGGCTGCGGCAGCCTGGTGATGATATGCTCAATTTTATTGCGTTGCAATTGTTGCAGCGTTGATAATTCAGTTTCCTTCTGCAGCAGCAGATCAGCACTTTCTTCCAGTTCGGGATATTGGTTGTTTACAAAACGCGAAACATCCTGATCAGTGGTTTTCCAAATGGGTTTTATAAATAAGAAGATGCCTAGAATAACAGGAAAAACAACTGCAAAAAGCCATGGAGAAAAATGAAATAGGTAAACTGCCATAGCAGATAAAACCAAAGAGATGGCTAAAGCAATCGCAACGTTGCCGATCAGGTAAAAGCTAACCCACTTTATCCTTAGGTTACTGATCCAATTTTGTCCTTCAGCTCTTAACATAATTCGGTTTTTTTCTGAATGATAAAATACGTTCGGTGGTAAAAATCAATAAAGATGCTATCCAGAATGTAATTCCAAGCGACTCGTTTTGCGTGGTTTTTGTGGCTTCTGTTTTAGTAATCTCGGTAACTTCTTTTTGCTGAACTGATAGTCTCCGCTGATCGGAAGGGTTGTCTTCAAAACCAAAGTCTGTTGAATTTTCCGTTCTGATCACAATCGGCATCAGTGCTTTTACAAATAAGCCATCCCAAACCAGGTCGTTCCATTGCGGGTTAAAACGGCTGTAAAAGTGAAAGATATGTAAAGAATCAGCCTTTTCATTTGTCAATACTGCATTTCCAAAAGCATCAGCCCATATTTTTTCAGCCTGACTGGTTGAGGCAATTCTTTTACTCAATTTAATATGACGGCCATCAATATTGATAAATGATGGTGTGGCAATTAGCTTTCCTTTTTCATACTGAAATAAGGCTCCGTTAGGTGCAATGGAAGATTTAAAGCTTGCGACAACCACATCATCTGATAACCAAAAACCAATATCGGCTTTCCCTGTGGGTGGATTGATGATGATTTTTCGGTTTGTAAAACTACCGATAGCTTTTAAGGCCGCAATTAGGTATTTACTGTCTGTAATGCCCGAAGCTTCATGTATTGTGATATTTATCGGCGATTCGTCTGCCGAATTTAAAGCCTGATAAGTGGTGCTTGAGGGGTTCGATTTTGCTTCATATTTCTTTCCCGCATACCCTGTTATCCAACTGCTTAAAGTATCAGTTCGGTTTAACGCTATCCAGTTCAAATTGTAGTTAAGGGTTGGCAGTTCATTGCCAAAACGGTTTAAGCGGTGATCTGTAAAAAGATAAACGTTAGCACCTGCCGGAATAAGATGGCTAGACTCACTGAGTAAGGAAGTGTAACTTAAGGTGTTTGCTGGCTTTATTTTATTAGCAGCGGTATCTTTCACTGTTAATTGTGCAAAGCCCACATTAAAATCGTGGATTTCGTAACCCTGTTTTATTAATGAATCTATTGTTTTATTATGCGTTTTAAAAACCTGTGGAAGCATTGCTTTATCAACCAAGATCCATCCGTTTTTATTGCTCCCAGGTGTTATTTTTTTAAGATAAGGCTGTGCGAGAAGAAATGCCAGCAGTATCAAAAGCAAGCAGCGTAAAACCAATAAAAGGCAATCGTTAATTTTAAAGCTTTTCGAACTTGCCCTCGAACTTTCGCCCAGCAAGGCAATACTGCCAATCTTAACCGTTTTGCCCTGTTTAACATTCCACAAGTGGATAATGAGCGGGATAATTAAGCCTGCAATCGCCAGTAAACCTATGGGATATAAAAATTGCACCGTTTAAATTCTAAGTTTACTTCTCTGTTTTAAAAAATCCCTCAAAGCCTGGTCTAAAGGTTCATCAGTACAAATTGTTCTGTAGAAAATTCTTCTGTCGAGCATTTTAACTCTTGCTTCCTCTAAATAAGTGACGAGTTTAGTTTTATAGTCCTGTCTGGCTTTTTCCTGATCAATCTGAATGGTTTCTCCTGTTTCCAGATCTTCAAAGGTGCTATAGCCCTTAAAATCCAGGTCAAGCTCATTTCTTGAGACTACATGAAAAACCACAATTTCGTGCCTAAGGGTATTCAGTGTATCTAACAGTTTGATGATTTCATCATCTGTTTGATAAAGATCGGTAACAAAAATTAATAGTTCGCGTTTTTGTGCACCTGCAAATAGTTCTTTATAATAAATGGGCTTTGTAAATCTTCCATTGGGATTAATCTGCTCCAACTGGTAAAACAATCGGGCTAAATGCTGGTAATCCTGCTTTGGGGTCATGGAAAAGATCCCTGAATTTTTCAGTACATATAAACCAATGGCATCGCCCTGTAAATTGGCGAGGTAAGCTAAAGATGCACCAAGATATTTTGCATAATCTATTTTGGTAAAATCGCCATCACTATGGTTCATCGAGGCACTGGCGTCTATTAATATGCGCACAGCAATATTCGTTTCCACTTCCGATTCGCGGATATAATAACGGTCGGAGCGGGCAAACATTTTCCAGTCGAGCGACCGTAAATCGTCGCCGGGTTGATAACTTCTGTATTGGCTAAACTCTAATCCCGGGCCCTTTACAGTACTTTTATTAATGCCGTTCATAAAACCATCAATCGTCATTTTAGCCGATAATGAAAGGTCTTTAATGGCCATCAATACTTTTGGATCGAGCAGTTTACTCATTAAATATTGGCTTTTGGTTTCGAAATGGCTTTAATCAGTTCGTCGGTAACTTTATCCGACGAAACATTTTCAGCCTCAGCTTTAAAGTTCATTAATACACGGTGTCGCAATACTGGATAAGCCATGGCCTGTAAATCTTCCATAATTACAGCGTATCTGCCCTTAAATAAGGCTCTAGCTTTTGCTGTTAATATTAAGGCTTGTCCGGCCCTTGGGCCTGCGCCCCAACGCACCCATTCTTTTACAAAATTTACACTGGTAGTATCAGGTCGGGTGGCACGGATGATCTCGCTTACATAAGTAATTAAATCATCGCTGATGCTTACTTCGCGGGTAATGGCCTGCAGTTCTTTGATTTCTTCAGCACCAATAATCGGGTTGATTACTGCTTTTTTACTACCCGTTGTGCTGCTTAAAATCTGTGTTTCTTCAGCTGCCGTTGGGTAACCTATTTTGATGTACAAAAGAAAGCGGTCTAACTGTGCCTCTGGTAGGGGGTAGGTTCCGGCCTGCTCAATTGGGTTTTGTGTAGCCAGAATAAAAAAGGGGCGATCTAAAGGGTAGGTTTGTCCGCCGTAGGTTACTTCAAATTCCTGCATGGCTTCTAACAATGCCGATTGGGTTTTCGGGGGCGTCCTGTTCACCTCATCTGCCAAAATAATGTTGGCAAACAAAGGGCCTTTGTTAAATTTAAAAAAACGTTTTCCCGTTACGTGGTCTTCTTCCAGTATTTCGGTGCCCACAATATCGGTAGGCATTAAATCGGGCGTAAACTGGATTCTTCTAAAAGAAAGATCTAAAGCCTGCGACATCGTCCTTACCATTAAAGTTTTAGCCAAACCTGGTACACCTTCCAGTAAACAATGTCCGCCGGCCATTAAAGCGATCAGCATTTCTTCAATGATCACATCCTGACCCACAATTACTTTTTGTATTTCGCTTTTTAAAAGGGAGATCTTATCGATCAATATTTTTAGGTTGCTTTCTGAACGCTCCAAAACGGTTGATTTTTTAGTATAACGATATTGTGCTTCAATATAGGGCATATTGATAGATAGTTTTAGCCTAATGGAAAGAATATCAAAAAATTTACACGATAATTAGGATAAAAAAGCGGATTAATAAAAAATGGAGGTAATTTTAGGGTGATGCAAAGAGCTAAATTTACATTTGCGAGGTTAAAATATAATTCAGGCGATTGGGATACCGATCAGCGCATGCCTTCTAACCTCTTAAATTCTCTTCTCGAGTATACAACCATTCCTTTGGATGAAGAAGAGAAAATTGTAGAATTAAGCAGTCGCGATTTATTTAAATATCCTTTCTGTTACTTAAGCGGGCATAAATTGGTTCAATTTAGTCAGCAAGAAGCCGTAAATTTTAAAACTTACGTACACAACGGAGGCTTTGTTTTTGTAGATGATTGCAACCATGATATTGATGGTTTATTTGCCCGCTCGTTCGAAACGCAGATGAGTAATTTATTTGGCCCTCAGGCTTTGAAGAAAATCCCTAATAACCATGGTATTTATAGTTCTTTCTTTAAGTTTGAGAAAGGACCGCCAACCACTTCATTCGAGTTAAATGGTTGGGGTGATGATCTGGTACACGATTACCTGAAAGCAATTACCATTAACAATAGGATAGGGGTATTGTATAGTAATAAAGATTATGGCTGCGAGTGGGATTACGATTTCAGGAACAAACGTTTTTTAGCTGAAGACAATACTAAGTTCGGGGTAAATATTATCCTTTACGCCATGGGGATAAATAGTTAGCAATTGACAATTTTCAGTTGGCTGTTTTTTCGTGCTGTCAGATGTTACCATCTGACAAGTTTAGCGCACTACATCAGGTGATAACGATCATCAAAAATCTGCATTACCGATGCTTTTATCCCAAATAGCGCCAGTTTTTCGCAAAACTCACTGCTAATATCCTTTGCCGAAACAATGCGGATTACTTTGTCGCAATCTTCTAGATCGATAGACCATTCTGAAATATCCTGCAACCCTGCAACGGCCAAAGCAATTAAACTGATATCGCTGCCCGATTCGATAATGGTAGAAATGATAGTGATGTATCTGGACATATTTTAGGAATAATTAATGGATTTTCAAGATCAATTCATAGCTGAAACTGATCTTTTGTAACTGCAAACGTAATAATAATTTGAAAACAAACCAAACGTTCGGTATCTTTGTGGTATGGAAAATCCCTATAAAAGAAAAAAAGAGCCTGAGGTAAGCAAACAACTTATTTTAGCAGCAGCAGCAGAAATCGGAGCGTCAGATTGGCATCGCGTTACGTTTCAGGCAATTGCCGATAAAACGGGTTTGAGCAAGGGGGGGATTATCCACCATTTCCGTAACAAAGAAGATCTGCTAAAAGAATTGATGAACCAAAGTTTGGCAGAGCTTACCGAGTGGATTGTAGAAGAAAAAAAGTCATCGAAGGAGGTAGGCAGTTTAGCTTACCTGCGCTTTATTATTGATAAAAGTAACGACCTGTTTTATAGAAGAACGATGAAAATTATCACTCATGTTATTCTGATCAATCCAGAGTACCGTAAAGGCTGGGATGAATGGTTTAGTACCCACATTGGTAATGGCGATGATGGCGAGCAAGGTATAAAACACCTGATTGTGATGCTTGTTGCTGATGGATTATGGTATTCGGATAATCTGGGTGCTTATGATATCAGTGACAAGAAAAAACAACAGATTTTAGAAATGCTCATTAAGCTTTAAGCTGAAATATCTTTTTTCTGCCACAGTTGTCAAACTATAATTTTTATGCAAGAACCCCGCGAAACTACCGTTCATCAAAATAAAACTTTTACCGATATCAATTATGCGGGTAAACAGCTGCAAAAGCGAGAGTTTATTAAGTGTGAATTTATAAGGTGCGATTTTTCTAAAAGTGACTTAAGCCACAACGATTTTGTTGACTGTGAATTTAGCCACTGTAATTTCTCGCTCACTCAGGTAACAGGTACAGGTTTTAGTAACATTACATTCACAGATTGTAAAATACTGGGTATTGATTTTTCTACCTGCAATAAATTTATGTTCTCCTTTTCTTTTAAGGGATGCATTTTAGATTATTCTGTTTTTTATGGTACCAAGCTCAGGAAAACGAATTTTATTAACTGCTCGCTAAAGGAAGTCGATTTTGAATCGGCCGATTTATCTTCAGCTGTTTTTAATCATTGCGACCTGACGGCAACCTCTTTTAACCGCACAATTCTGGAAAAAACTGACTTTCGGACCGCAAGGAATTTTTCTTTCGACCCCGCGTTGAACAACATGAAAAAAGCTAGATTTTCATCTACTAACCTTTCGGGTTTATTAGACCACTTCAAACTGGATATTGAGGATTAGGCAGCTAATTTGGAATCGATTACCCGGTTAACCAATCTACAAAGCATACGCGGTTTCGGCTTTCGATTGATTCAGTACCAAAAAGCTCTGAATGTTTCCTACATAAGCCAGTGCGCCTATATTATCTCTCAGGAAATTGTTATAAGAAACCATATCGGGCATGGCCACTTTAAGCATAAAATCGAAATGTCCGGTAAGGTGGTAACACTCCATCACTTCTGGGTATTTTTCCATTTCGGTCTTAAATGCTCTTACAATATCTTCCGAATGCATGGTAAGCTGAATGTGCGGAAAGGCTATAAAATGCGACCTCAGTTTATCGATGTCTACAATGGCAACTGTTGATTTGATGTAGCCATTTGACCGCAGTTTTTTAATGCGGTCTACAATGTGGGTCATGCTTTTTCTAAGCTTTCCCGAAACTTCTTTATAGGTTAATAATCCATCACGTTGTAAGAGATTTAAGATTTCGATATCAGTCTGATCAACTTTTTGAGGCTGCATGTAAATACTTAGTGTATAATTGTTTCTTTTTTGTTCGCTTTTGTGCAGCCTAAAAATAGTTAAATTAAGGTATATTTATTTAATTTATTGTCATTTTTTAAAAATGTACTTAGTGTATATATTACAATAATGGTGAAAATTATGGAGTGGAAATAAAAATTATATTCTGTCAGCTTATTTTCCTGATATGCTAAACCAAATTTTTAGGATGTTTAGGGTTTGATAAAAAATAATTTTTACCAAAAAAATAAGTTGTTGCGGTATAATTTGCTTAACTACTGATCTTTACGCTATAATTAATTTAACCGAATATTATTTTTCTCATGCATAAAAAACACAATTTCGGTGCTGGCCCATGCATATTGCCGTCATCTGTAATGGAACAAGCTGCTCAGGCCGTAATCAATTGGGGAGGGATGGGGTTATCTATTTTAGAGGTTTCTCATCGATCGCCAGAATTTGAAGATGTGGTACTTAAAACCCAGCTTTTGGTTCGCGAGTTATTGTCTGTTCCCGATCACTATTCAGTACTTTTTTTGCAGGGTGGGGCCAGTACACAATTTGCCATGGTTCCGATGAATTTTTTGAGTGAAGGAAAAAAAGCCGCTTATCTTGATACCGGGTATTTTGCACAAAAAGCCATTAAAGAGGCCAAATTGTTTGGCGAAGTGGAGCTAGTGGCTTCTTCTAAAGATAAAGATTATGCTTATATCCCAGTTGAGTTTAATAACGATAAACAAGCTGCGTACCTGCATTGTACTTCAAATAATACAATTGAGGGGACGGAAATATTTGATTTCTCTACTGCCGGTGCGCCGTTGATATGCGATATGTCATCAGATATTTTTTCCAGAAAAATTAACGTCACCGATTTTGATCTTATTTATGCAGGTGCCCAAAAGAATATGGGACCGGCGGGGATGACACTCGTTATTGCTAAAAATGAATTTCTTGATCAGGCAAAAAAGGAAATCCCATCAATGTTGGATTATCGGGTATTTCGCGATAATATGAGCATGTACAATACACCGCCAGTTTTTTCTATTTATGTGGCCATGCTTAATTTATTGTGGCTTAAAGACCAAGGTGGTGTTAGTGGAATAGAACAAAGAAATATAGAAAAGGCAAAATTATTATATGCCGAAATAGACCGGAATCCGCTTTTTTACGGTACGGCCGATGTTGATCATCGTTCTCGAATGAACGTTACTTTCTTAGCCATTAACAAAGAGGTAGAGACCGAATTTTTAAAATTTGCAGTAGATCAGGGAATTGTAGGCATAAAAGGCTATAGAACAGTTGGTGGATTTAGGGCTTCGCTTTACAATGCGCTTCCATTATCGAGCGTTGAAGCATTGGTAAACGCAATGGCCAGCTTTGAAAAAATATATAGTGATAGAACAGTTCTTGAACTCGAATAATCCGTTAAACGATGATAAAAATCTCACCATTAAAGGCATTACAGCCAGGTAAAGACATCTTTGATCTGATGATTTCTGATCAGGTAAACGGTAAGGTGCATAAAAATGAGCAGCTGTCGTTTGAAGACCTGCTTAACCTATTCGGATGTCCTTTGGAAGATCGGCCTGCTATTTATGTTTACGAGTTCCGTAGCGAATTTGGTGTAATGAGGGGGATTTGGGCAGCTACCGATCTCTCTCAAACACCGGTAAATGCAATTAAAAGGCACGAGGAAACGGTATCCTCGAAAGTAGAATCACTTAAAATAGATCGTAAAAATAAAACAACGCAAAAATCGCCAATCTTATTGGTCCATAAAAAAGATAAAACTTTAGATGCGCTTATTGATTTTGTGGTGCGTACACGTAAACCTTTGGCAAGCGAATGGTCGCAGATGGGACATTTTCTTTATCAGGTTTTGGAAGAAGATGTTATTGAAAAATTTGGTGAAGCGTTTATGGAACTTCATGCGGTTTACCTTGCCGATGGTCATCATCGTTTGGAAGCAGCCTGTTCGTTGCAGAAAAACACAGCTCAGCAGATCAGTTCGCTATTTGTTTCTGCAGATGTAATTTCGATAGGTGCCTTTCATAGAATGGTTTCTGGTGTAGATATTTCTTATTCGCTGCTGATGGAAAAACTGAAAGCATATTATTATATCTCAAAAATCCCCAATAATAAAGCTTATAAACCTGATCAGAAGAATAGGTTAGGCCTTTTTTTTAAAGGCGAATGGTATCAGCTGGATTTAAATAAAGCTTCTATTGCATTGTCAGAAGTGCCAGATACGGTGATTTTACAAGATAAAATTCTGTCAACTGTGCTGGGCATCAATAAACCAAAAGCAGACGAAAGACTCGTCTGCTTTCCGGATTGTAAATGGTCTCAATTTCTTGCTGGGTTGAATCATGATGGAACATCAATTGGTTTTTCTCTTTTTCCGATGACAGCCGATGCATTTATTACTGCTGCAGAAAAGGGTGAGTTTTTGCCGCCTAAATCTACCTGGATAGAACCTAAAATCCCTCAGGGATTTATGGCGAGTAGCCCGGTGGCCATAACGGCGAAAGGAGAACAGGTAAGGGTAAATTAATAGATAAACCTATAAAACAAACGATATGTTCGATCTCGATTTAGAAAATATAGCGCAGATAGGAGCTACCTTTCTGATAATTGCTTTCTTTTTAGTGGCTTTGTACAAAAAGCGCCTTAAAGTAAACAAGAAAAAGAATGATGGAGAACAAGATTACCTGCACTGGCTCTAAACGGTTAAGTTGAATAGTCTTATGCTATTTTTTTGTTATGGTAAATCAATTTAGTTTGATATGGAGTAAGTTTTGCAGTTAATTATACCCATAGCGGTTGATTATCGCAATTTGATTATAGTTAAATTTTATACTTTTGGGTTATTGATATTTACAATTTAACCCGATATATATTATGAAAATGCTTTTTAGAGTTTGCACACTTTCTATTTTAATCTGCTCATCTGTTCTGGCGAGTGCACAAACCGTTACTTTAGATTATTTTTTTAATCGCGAAACCCGAAAAAATAAAGCTGGAGAGGTAGAGCGTTTTCATTATTTATGGGGCAAAAGCGATTATGGAAATTTCTTTATTTTAGGAAACATCTTTAAGAAACAAGGCTTTAAGTTAGATTCTTTAGAAACGGCTCCTACTGCAGCCAAGTTAAAAGGAACTGATGTATATCTAATTGTAGATCCTGATCGACCAAAAGAAAATCCAAAACCAAATTATATACAGGCGGCAGATATCACCGAAATTTCTGCATGGGTAAAACAAGGAGGCGTATTGGTGATGTTTGCCAATGATAGTGCAAATGTAGAGTTGCCGCACTTTAATAAATTAGCCAATGTATTTGGTATGCATTTTACTAACGAAATGCAAAATCATGTTATTGATGATAAACATTTTGAAGACGGTGCTATTTCAACTAAAAACAATCCTGTATTTAAAACGGCGCAAAAAATATTTATGAAAGATGTTTGCGCTATTGAAACCAAGAATGCTGCAAAACCGGTTTTGAAAAATGCGGCTAATGCGACAGTTATTGCTTCGGCTAAATATGGTAAAGGAACAGTAATCGCCATTGCAGACCCATGGTTGTACGACGAATATGTTAACGGACGTTTACCAAAAGAAATGGGTTTCGAAAATGATAAAGCAGCAGCTGATGTAGTGACATGGTTAAAAAAACTGTCAAAAAAATAATGCTATTAAAGTTTATCCAGTTTAAGATAGCCCAAATGAATTTCATCTTCAGGTAAATCGCCTGAAGATGTTTTTATTTCGATATGGTATTTTTGTTTCGATTCTTCGCTTAAAATATCTTCAATTTTATAAATATCGTCTACATCAATACCATACTTTTCATCGATGTGGGCATTGGCGCCTTTTATCGAATTGGTTTTAAAGAATACCGTTTTTTTTGCCTCCTGTATAGCCTTGGCCCTCTCATCATGTACAGATAAAACAATATAATGTTGTTCGTATAGTTGATTCGATTGGTAGCCGCCAAGGTTGATAAAAAATAATTTACTAGCAGAAAGGGTAGTATGGTTCTCTCTTAATTTAATGTTGATTTCATAATTATCCACCTTAGTCACTTCCCGCCAGCCATCTATATGGATACTGGCTCCTGCTTCGGGCCAAAAAGCTTTAATTTCAGGAACAAGCGCTTTAATCGAATGGGCAATGCCAAAAAAATAATCGTGCTGTTCTACATTTCTTTTCGGTGCTTTCGATCCCAATAAAAGCATGTATAGTTTAGGTTGCTGTTCGTCCATATTTAATTGATTGCCATTTCTTTTAACAGCGTTGATCAGAATTGGTTTGTGATTTTACATCTTCTTTTAACCACAAAGAACACGAAGAGGAAGGCGCGGAGAACACAAAGCTGGTGATCATGTAGCACAAACCTTTCATTATAAACCCGATAGCAGTGAATGCCGATTCTTCATCGGCTGGAACGAATAGCGGGACTACCACACCCCATGGAATACTGACATTCATTTCCAAAGACTAAAAGCAAGATAGACTTCAGTAGAAAAATCGTCATCTCGACCGAAGCAACGCGGAGTGTTCCAAAGGAACTTCTTCGGAGGAGAGATCTTTTCAATTCCATTATCCTTTCTACATTTTCCGTCGATCTAAAACAATTTCGCTTTTTTAAGATTATATGAACGGATGAGTGTGGTGTTTACCTTCGTTTTAACCAAATAAATTATCACAGCGATAAATGGATATTAAAAAAGCAAAAAAGAAAATCGCTATTATAGGCGGCGGGCCAAGTGGCCTTTTCATGTATAAAAGATTAACGGAAGCTAAAGCCGCCAACTTTGAAATAGATATCTTCGAACGCAAAAAATATTTGGGGGCAGGTATGCCTTATAGTGCCGAAGGGGCTAATGTAGAACATATTACAAATGTATCAGACAACGAAATTCCGGTCATCTTCAACTCCATTGAAGATTGGGTGAAAATTGCTCCAAAAAGTATTTTAAAAAAGTTTAATATTAATGAAGAGAAATTTAACGAATACAAAGTATTGCCCAGGCTATTTTTTGGTGAATACTTATCTGCTCAGTTTAATCTTTTGAAAATAACTGCGGCTAAAAAAGGAATCAAAACTAATGTCCACTTAAATTGCATTGTAGAAGATATTATTGATACTTCGGATGACAATACAGTAGCCGTATGTATTCAAAACCATGATAAACTTTATTTCGATCAGGTTATTATTTGTACCGGGCACAATTGGCCTAAAAAATATGAGGGCAGGATTCCCAATTATTTCGATTCTCCTTACCCACCTAAAAAAATAGCGTTAAAACTTAACCACGCTGTTGGCATTATGGGTTCATCATTAACGGCGATTGATGCCTTAAGAACGCTGGCCAGGCAAAATGGAAAGTTTACAGACAATGAAGATGGAACCTACGCCTATCATTTAGAAAGCAAGGGATTTAAAATGGTAATGCATTCACGTAATGGTTTATTACCTGCTATTCGCTTTCATCTGGAAGATTCGCATTTAGGAAAGGAAGAAACGCTCAGCAAGGCCGAAATTCACGCGAGTATAGCCGAGAACGGAGGGTTTTTACCTTTGGATTTTGTATTTGAAAAGAATTTCAAGGAAATGTTTATTGAAAAAGATCCGGCTTTTTATGAGCAGATCAAAGCAATGAATCTGGAAGGATTTGTGGAGGCCATGATGCGTTTCAGGGAAAAAATGGAACCTTTTGATCTTTTTAGGCAAGAATATGAAGAGGCCGAAAAATCTATAGAAAAGCGGAAATCTATTTATTGGAAAGAAGCCCTAGCCGTTTTAAGTTTTGCCATGAACTACCCCGCAAAATACCTTTCTGCCGAAGATATGGAGCGGCTTCAAAAAGTATTAATGCCCCTCATTTCGATTGTAATTGCATTTGTACCCCAAAGTTCATGCAGAGAATTACTGGCACTACATGATGCAGGTGTTTTAAGTATTGTTGCTGTTGGAGACGATGCTGAAGTAGAACCTTTAAAAACAGGCGGTGCAGATTACCACTATAAAGTAGGGGATGGTAAAACAACGGTTCACTTCGATACCTTTATCGATTGTGTTGGTCAACCGCATCTTTCTTTTAACGATTTCCCTTTTAAAAGCCTAATTAATAATGGAACGGTTAGTCCAGCCATGTTGCAGTTCCAGTCTGCTGAGAACGGAAAAGCAGAAATGAAAAGTAATGATTTAGTGATAAGGAAAGAAAATACTTACTTTTTAACTGTGTCTGGTATCACCATCAACGATCATTTTCAGGTGGTTAATGAAGCGGGGCAGGTGAATGAAAGAATCTACATAATGGCCGTTCCGTACATTGGTGGTTATAACCCTGATTATTCCGGAATAGATTTTTGCGAAGCTGCATCAGAGGCTGTATTGAATAGTATTTTGAGTTAAAGAGGTGTTGGCAATATTTAGGGTATGCTAATGTTATGGTTGATGGCACAAATTTGAATTTATATTACCTGCTGCTGCAATGGTTATGGTTTGGTCGGTATTTAATTTAACATATATACTTGTATAGCTTTTTACGTTTTTATTTTTTGATCTTCAGTCTAATTCACCTGGTGCAAAATCTGGCTTGGTAATTAAAAAATAAATTTATTAGTATAGCCTTGCCAAATTTTTGGTAAGGCTTTTTTTACAGGTTAATATTCAATCCGGCAATCTCATTAATGGTACGCTGTGCTTCTATGACCGATTTTTTTGTGGCAGATTTCTATGCCATAAGGCTAGTTAAACGATTTATGTTTTACAGTATTCTTTGTGCTTTTTATTTGTGATCGATAATTTTTAATTGTTGTGTAAATTTTGGCGAAAATAACAGGTAATCAGATGGGAACTCATAAGCTGGGTGTACTTTTTCTAGATTAAAAAATGCTTTAATGCTATTTAAACTATGTTTTTTGAAAAAAAACAAACGTTTGCGCTCAATTTAACTGGCGTCTTTTTTCTAATACAATTTTAGTGATATTGGAGCGTCTTAATACTTGTAATTAATCAAAATGTGGTTGGTATAAGTTAATTTTTGAACAGCATGTAAATGTTGTTTTTAGGTTTTGCTGGTAAGTTTTATTATCGAAAAGAATATTTTCTAATGTAAGGGTAGAAATCTACTTCTTAGTAGCTTGTGCTTAAGCAATTAATAACCATATGATCTTATTTTACTCCTTTTTTTAGGCAAACGTTTGCGTTAAGAAAAATAAAAATTGCCTTTGCTTAATATATATCTTGCATTACCAAATAATAACGAGCCGATATTTTATTTCAGTATTACGAGCAAAAAGACTGTTAAACTAACAGGAAAATAATTAACAAATAAAATAATTAGACCTCTAACCAAGGTAGAACAAGCAAACAAACAAAAACTAATCATTCTGGGTAATATATATTGCTTTAAGAATTAATACTAAACATCCTAAACCACACTCCATGATCAAAAAATTTACTTTTTGTCTTCAGGCATTGCTTTGCCCAAAAATCTCAAATAGAGGCAATTTCTTAATTGCATTTTAACAATCGAGTTTCTTCTTTAAACACTTAAACTTTTAATTAAACTAATAAAATGGTTAAAATTTATACAAGCGTTTGTATTGCCTTGTTTTTATCTGTTTTTGGATCACAATCTTTATATGCTCACGGGGCATGGCTTAAGACGGCTAATGGCAGTTATTATGCTTTTCAGCAGGATACTACCAAAGCTAAAAGAGATCCATCCACTTTTTCGATCAAGACCGATACCATTGGTCAGATGATGAAAGCATTACAGAAATTCAAAGCAGTACGTGATACGGTTAACATCCGCTCTTCAGCACCAGTTCCAAATCTTTCGTTACAACAAATTATTAAAGGCAATTTAGCGGGAGTTTATGTACAGGAACCAAATGGTGAGCCCGGAACCGAACAAAGTATTATTATACAAGGTGCATCAGGTTTGCTTTTCAACAAAAAAGACATTTATGCTTTACAACCGGCTATCTATTTAAATGGTGTGCCCTTAGTAGCAGATAATCCTTTTGCATTTGATGTTCAAAAGTACGATTACAATAGGATTGGACCAGCTACCAATCTATTATCGCAGGTAGATATCAATAATATCCAATCAATTACTGTTATTAAAGATCCGTATGAATTGGCCAAACTTGGTCCTAATGCAGCTAACGGCGCGATTTATATTACTACGAAAAACGCGAAGGCTGGGCTAAGGGATATCAGCTTAAACACTTATTTTGGCTATATAACAGCCCCAATGGTAAATACCGTTAATGGTGTTTACGAAAATAATTTTAGAAACCAGTTTTATCAAAAATACAATCCAACTGGTAAACCAGCGTCCTATTTACGTGATTCTACCAACGTAGCTTATTTTGGGCCATCTAACTGGACTGATTTATATTATCAGAACTCACCAACTTTTTCTGCTGATTTAGGTATTACCGGTGGATCAGAAAGGGCAAATTTCAGGTTCTTTGGTTCAGGAACAAAAAATGCTGGTAATGCTGATAATACTGATATTAACCGTTACAATTTGTTTTTTGGTATCAATATGGCTCCTTTTAAATGGCTTACCATGTCGAGCACTGTTAATACGGCCCGCTTAGACCGTACCCGAAACAAAAGTTTACGTGATCGTTTTGCAGAAACACGTTACATTCCCGATTTAAGCAGCCCACTGTCGCCAAATGCCGATTCTTACGCTTTTTATTTAAATGAAAACAATAGAAACGTTGATAACAACCGCTCAACTGTATTGAATGGTAACTTATCGCTAACGGCGAAGGTAAATAAGTTTGTTATTACTACTAGTGGGGTATTTAATTATAATGAGGGTATTAGAGATTATTTTATCCCATCTACTTTGTTGGCTGGTATTAGTTATATTTCAAATTATTTTGGTTATAGCCAAAGGGCTGCCCTCAATAATAACATTAGCTATAAATATGACATTAATAAAAATCATGTTGTTGATTTTGAAATCGGCCAAAGTTTACAGGGCGACACTTATAAATACAATTACGCCAGAGCATATAATGGTCCAAATGACTATGTAAAGTTATCTTTTGTAGATGCGAGGTTAACTGTTGATGGGTTTGATAACCCCGATTACCTGAACGTATTGGCTAAAAATGATTTTTACGTATTCAGATATATAGATAAGGAACGAAATAATCTAATGTCGTTTTATGGCTCAGCTAAATATTCGTATAAAAATTTATTAACACTAAGCGCTTTGCTTAGGAGAGATGGGGCATCTAACGGGCAACCTGACAGTCGTTGGGTAACTACACCAGCATTTAATGTAAACTGGAATTTAAAGGAACAATTCTTAAAACAAAATAGAGGGATTGATGCCTTACATTTAAGTGCTTCATGGGGCAGAAATTTAAGAGTTTTTCAGGATGACCGTTTTGCGGCAGGACCTCAGTACCGTTCGGAAAATGGATGGGAAGAAGAACCAACTATTCCAGGTTATGGTGGCTTACTGGGTATTAACCGGCCATATAATAGTGGTTTTATTGGTTATAATATTAGTTTACCATTTGCTGAAAGAACAAGTTTAACTTTAGACGGGTCATTTTTAAATAGCCGTATCAATGCTGCTGTAACGTTGTATAATCGTGAGGATAAAAATAATGTAGTTGGTTTACCCGTAGCAGTAGAAACAGGATACTCTACCCAATATAAATCGGGTATGGATATCAATAATAAAGGTATTGAGCTTTTGGTTAACGGAACTGTTTTACAGCAGGCAGACGGCTTTAACTGGAGCACAGGTTTAAACCTTAGTTATAACAAAAATAAACTATCGGCTTTACCAGAAGGTTTAAATGAATTGATATACCAGAATGATAACAAGTTAGCGGTAGGAAAATCAGTTGGAAGTTATTGGTTGTATACCAATGAAGGTATTTACAATACAGACGGAGAAGTACCAATCGGCAGAACTTTTAATGGTATCCCGATTAAAGCGGGCGATCCAAAATGGGTTGATTATAATGGTGATAACAAAATCGACAATAAAGATAAGGTATTAACCGGTGACAGATTGCCACAATTTGTAGGTGGATGGAACAATACGGTAGCATATAAAGGGTTTGATCTAAACTTCAATTTCATTTTTGCTGTAGGCCAGAAAGCCATAAACCAATACGAGGCTACCCGCTATGGTTTTGTAAACCGCGAAGCTGGAAATGATATCAACTCGGTTAAAGAAGTTTCTTCCTGGCAATCTATCGATAGCGAAAAAAGCTATCCTATATACAATCCATGGAGCCCCGTAGATCCTTATCGTGCTGATCAAGACCTGTTTTTGGAAAGTGCATCTTACGTAAAATTAAGATCTATTACCCTTGGGTACGATTTCAGTAAAGCAGGGTTCTTTAAAAAAGCAGGTGGGAAATTTAGAAGAGCTTATTTATATGCTACCGCTTTAAACTTGTTTACATTGACTAATTTTTCGGGTACTGATCCAGAGCTGATCAATTACAATGGGATTTACGATGGTGCAAATATCACCATCCCACGCACATTTGTTTTAGGCTTCAAACTGGATTTATAAAATATGACCATTTATATTATGAAATATTCTAATTATAAAATTAGTATCTGCCAAAAGGTTGCGCTTACTTTAGCAATAATCTTAATTGGTATTGGCAATTTCTCCTGTAAGAAAATTGAGGATGTAGAATCAATAAGATTAGCGACAGAAGAAACCAACTGGAAAACATTAGAGGATGCCAGGGCAAACTTATCATCTATATATGGCTTGATGCGTTCTGCTACGGTTTCTGATAATACGCATTGGTTAATGGGCGATTTAAGACAAGGCGATTTTACCATTACGAACAGATCGGATCTTAAATCTATAGTGTCAGGACAACTCAATGCACAGTATCCTGTTATTAACAGAATTACCAACTGGCGTAGATTTTACGCTGTAATTAATGCAGCAAGTCTTTTCATTGAGCGTTCTAATCGAATTGTACCTTTAGATTCGCGTTATACATCAATCAATAACAATGTAGATATTGCACAGGCCAGAATATTAAGAGCATTCGCCTATTTCTATATGGTTAGGATTTGGGGTGATGTGCCCCTGTTAACTTCTTCTCATGATGGTGATTTTATTAAAGTACCAAGAACGAATAAAGACAAGGTTTTACAGTTTGCAACTAGTGAATTATTGGCTGCGGCCCAGGTGGTTCCTTTCAAATATGGTGGCGACGATCCTATTCTTCCTGGGCTTTACTACGGCGCAGGTTGGGGGAGCTGGAATGGAAACATCTTTACCAGATTATCTGCTTACATCATTTTAGCACATATTGCCGCCTGGCAAGGCAACTACATTGATGCAGCGAACTATTCCAAATTTGTACTGGATAATTATACAAAGTCTAACGGGAGCGGTTCTAATGGGATTGTATATCTTGCAATGGACGCTTTAACAGAGAACTTAAATTACTATAGTCCGTTTGCATTTAAGCGTGCAACGGTAATTGTAGGTTTTCCATTTGAGGCAGGAAATGGTTTATCAACGGCTAATGGTCATATCGAACAATTAACCCTGGCTTCGCCATTTATTCCTAAGGCACAACCAGAAATGTTTGTGACCAAAGATAGTATTCTCAAAATATTTACAGATCCAAAAGATTTAAGGTTCAGTTTTAACCCGGTTAATGGTTTATACCGTACAAATTACTTTTACAACTTTACTTCAGAGCAACCAATTTTTAACAAGATCAAGGTAATTTATACCGCACAGACATCGGGTAACCTAACCTTGTTTAGTTCTACTATGCTATTTAGTCGAATAGAGGAAATTACCTTGCTTAGAGCCGAGGCATGTGCCGTTTTAGGGCAACGGGCTGAAGCTATAGCCGCTTTAAATAAAGCCGCAGATCTAAGAGGTCCGATTATTTATGATCCTGCATCTGGTAAAGATTTGATTGATGCCATTTTTGAAGAACGCAGAAGAGAGTTAATGGCTGAAGGTTGGAGATGGTATGACATTGTAAGGTATAACAGGATTAAAAAGGCTACGGGTACATTTATCAAGAAAAATGGTACCGCACTTACTTTCAGGCAATTTGAAGATGCTGGTGGTATTTACTGGCCTGTATCGCAAGATGTAATCAATGCTAATTCGCTGGTTACCCAAAATCCATATTGGCAATAATTATTTAGAAGATGATGAAAAAGAAATTATATGAGCGTAGTTTATTATTGCTGCTAGCAATAACGGGCCTTTATTTTACTGCCTGCAAAAAAAGCGATTCCACTTATTACGATTACACCAATACCATACAAACTTTCAAAGGTTCGGCAGTAGATTATTTAAAATCTAAACCCCATACTTTCGATTCGTTATTATTGGTACTGAATCGCTTACCCGCAGTTAAAGATTCCTTAACGAACCAAAAAGTAACACTATTTGCACCTGTAAATGAGAATTTTGCTGCTTCGATTAAGTATTTGAACCAGACCAGAAAAGCAACTGGAAAATCTCCAGTCTACTTAGCTACAGCCGACCCGGATGAATTGTCAATCATGCTCTCTAAGTATATTATTAGGGGGAATAGATCGGCAAGTTCTTATACGAGTACACTGGATGGTATTTCTGTCATCGCAGTTGGCATTAATTACCCTATGCACATAAAAGCAGTACAGGGCAACGCTTCTGGTTATGTAGGGGGAGGCGCAACTTCCCTTGAGTTTAGCGACATGTATGGCTCTACTATAAAACTCGATTGGGTAACCACCAGCACAGATGCAATTAACATCAAAACCGACAATGCAACGATTAATATCTTAACCCCGTTGCACAGCTTTGGATTTGATCAATTTACAGCAAGATTAGACAAATAGCCTTATGAAGATGAAAAATAATAAATACTTATTTTGTATGGGACTGATGCTGGCAAGTATAATGTTCATGCTAGGATCGTGTAAGAAAAATTTACCCGATAATAGGTTGTCTATTGCCAGCGATAGCCAGTATACCCAGTATCTTTATCAGCCTACATTAGGCCGAAATACTTTATTTACGAACAATTTTACCTATGGGAACTCTAGCAGGCCTTTAGATTTTAAAATTGTGAACATGCGTACTTTTGGTGGTGAACCAGCTCCGGAGTTAACGAAGCTTTATCCTGTAAAAGTATGGAAAACAGCTTACGATGGAACAGAGAAATCGCTTGCAGAAATTGAAGCCAAGCGTGTAATTGAGAACCATCCACTTTTCGAAGTACGTCCGCATTCTGGTGAATTTTTAATGTGGGCAGAAGCTAATTCAAACATGATTAAGGCCCAACCAGATTCTGGTTATGTCTTTGATGTTGAAATGTCAAACACTGGTGGTAGAAAGTATTTTCAGAATATGCGCCTTATACCGCTACGCGAAAGGCCTTATGAGCCATCACCTTTAGATCCCATTACTGGTCAGGGAACTGTTACATCTGTTAGTCCGTCAGGTCTGTTTATAACAGGGGTTAAAACGAATCAGTTTTTGTCAAATTCAGATGTTCGTATAGTGTTTAATAAACTGCCAAAAGGATTACCGGGTTATTCTGGCCATAGTATCAGTTTTAAATTTGTTGATACTTTATCACAAGTGATTGATCCTAATAAATTTGCCCTAACCGATTGGGGTAACCTGGTTCACGGTTTTAATATGGTTAAAGATGCTACTAAAGTAAAATTTGATGTTGCTTACCCTATTCCGTTAACTGCCTATCCTACAAAATATACTACAACTGATGGAGGTGCTGCCAGGGTAGTATTCAGATTTGACAGACAAGCCTTCGGAGCTGCACTATTACATTGTTATCTCGCCTTAAATTTCAAGATCTACGAGGAGGGCGATTGGGAAATTATCTTCCAGTTTAAGAATGACAAACCAAAATTTGATAACGACTGATGAAAATAACTAAATCCAAACAAAATATATTTCCAATGAAGTATTTTTACCGCATAGTAATTTTATTGATTTTTGGTTTGCATAATCTTGCCTTTGCACAACAGCAAATTGCTGTTACAGGGACAGTTTTTGATGGCGAATCGAAAAAGAAAGAAACCATGCCCGGTGTGAGCATTTTAAGCGGAGGCAAGGTTTTAGGCCAAACAGATGGTGATGGACGTTTTAGGGTAACCGTAGCATCGAATGCAGAAATTACTTTTAAATATCTGAGCTACATAACACAAACGGTTAAGGTTAATAACCGTACTACGATTAGTTTAACCTTACAAGGTGATAACACCACCCTTAAAGAGGTACAGGTAACTGCCGGTTACCAAACTAAAACCAGAACATTAAGTACAGGATCTACCGTAAGTATTTCTGGTAAAGATATTCAGGGCCAGCCAGCAAGTGATGTGATGTCGCTATTGCAAGGTAAGGTTGCTGGTCTTAACATTCAGAACAGCACGGGCTCACCAGGCTTTAGGGGGTCGATCACTTTACGTGGTATTTCGAATATCAACGTATCAGGATCAGGAAGCTCAAGTTTTTTAACACCAACTTCCCCATTGTTCGTAATCGATGGTGTACCTGTAGATGACAATACCGATTATTCTTATGGCTTTCAACAGGCAGGACCTGGTGTATCACCAATATCACAAATCCCACCAGAAGACATTGAAGACCTTACTGTACTAAAAGATGCTGCGGCTACTTCGTTGTACGGTTCGCGTGGTGCTTATGGTGTAATTTTAGTGACTACTAAACGCGGGAATTCTAAAGTACCTGTTGTACGTTATAACGGAGCCGCCTTTTTCTCAATGGTACCGCAATTGCGCACCGTTATTGGCGGTAAAGGTGAGCGCCAGATGCGTATACAGCAAATTCTGCAAAATGATACTTCCTATTACCATGCAATAGATATGATAAACTCTTCAGTCGTTTTAGCTGATAGCTTAAATGCTTATCTTAATAATTCAACTGATTGGCAATCGTTTTTTTATAGGAATACATTTAACCAAACCCATAATGTAAGTGTATCAGGTGGCGATGTGGCCTTTAACTATAAAGTAGGCCTGGGTGCTTTTGATGAAACAGGGATACAGCAAAATACAGGTTATTCAAGGTATAACCTGAACATGAATATGCAATATAATCCCACACAGAAATTTAAACTTGTTGGGCAGATACAAAACTCTATCCAAAAGCAACAAACTGGCAGTGGGAATGGCTTATTAAATAGTGGTCTTGCATCAACAGGTACGGCTTCTACGTTATTACCATCACCTTCACTTTATTCATCGCAAAGTGGGGTGCTGGCGCAACTAAAAACTGATAACGACAACAAATCCTTACAAACTTTTGCAACAATCAATGCAGAATACGAAGCTTTTAAGAACTTTAGAATCTCAACATTTGTAAACTATACCAATAGCTCTAATACCAAAGATAATTTTTCACCAGCAGCTCTAAATGGTAATCAATCGCAGTATTATACCTATAACGACCGGGCTACCAAGTTATATAACCGTAACCAGTTCTCTTATGTGTATGGCTTAAAAGATGCTGCCGGAGAAGATTCGCATACGTTCAATTTATTTGCTTTTACAGAGATTAACTCTAGTTTTTTTAAGGCTGATGCAATTTTAAATGAAAAAGGTGTGAACGATCAGTTAAGGGGACCTCTAACCAATATGACGGATTATTTGACATCTTTAGGAGGGACTATAAATTATAAGGATGAGCGGAGCGTTGCTTTTGCGGGTGCATTTTCTTATAACTACAGACAAAAGTATGTATTAGACTTAAATTACCGTTTAGACGCCAACTCGGCGAACGGTGAAAATGCAAAATATATTGCCAATCCATCTGTTGCGTTTAAATGGAACTTTAACAAGGAGAAGTTTATGGAGAACATCAAATGGATCGATTATGCCGATTTGCGTTTGAGTTATGGCTCTAATATTCAGCCTGTGGGAGGTATTTTTGATGCCTATGGTAAGTACGCCGGAGGCCCCCGCTACAATAATGCAAATTCTGTTTTATTGGATTTAGAGCGGTTACCAAATTTAGATCTACAGCCAACCAAGGCTACTACTTATAATGCAGGAGTCGATTTTAGTTTGCTCCAGAACAAGGTTACATTCAACTTTGATACCTATTATAAACAAAACGATAATATTTTTAAGTATAAAAACATCTCTAGCTCCAATTCATTTTCTACCATTGCTTCCAACGAAATTAGTAACGTAAATTATGGTTGGGAATTTCAGACCGCTGTTCGTCCTTTAAATCCAAATAGCGAATTTAAATGGACAATAAGCGCAAATATCGCTATCAACAGAGAGATTTTAGCACAATTGCCTGATGGTTTGAGAGATTTTATATACACAGATAAAGATTTAGGTCAGGATATTTATTACCGTTTGGGGACCAATTCACTATCTAATTACCTATATAATACTAAAGGGGTATATTCTACCAACGCACAGGTGCCTGTTGATCCGAATACTGGTTTACCTTACAGGGTTGGCGCTAACGGCCGCTTAAATTACTTTAAAGCCGGCGATCCTATATTTACCGATCTTGATGGAAACTATGTGCTTGATGGTAACGACAGGGTAATTGCAGGTAATTCGCAACCACAGATTACCGGCGGTATATTTACTTACTTAAAATGGAGAGATTGGAGTGTAGAGGTAAATACTTCTTTTACTTTAATCCGTGATATTATCAACAATCCCATAGCTAACCAGTTGCGTAATTATTACTCTCCCAATGGTTCGGGAAGTTTGGTGCCGTTAGATCAGCTTAATTATTGGCGTTCACCTGGTGATATCGCTACATATGCTAATCCACTTGATTTTGTACGTGCGCGTATCATTGATCCTTTCAGAATTAACCAGACTGTATTTCAGGAAGATGGTTCATACTTCAAATTAAATTCGGTAAAGGTTTATTATAATCTTAAACAAAGTTTTACAAGCAGATTCGGTATGAATAGGGTAAGTATAAATGCCACGGCCTCTAATCTTGGTTTTATTACACGTTACACAGGTCCTAATCCAGAAAATGTAACCAGTTTAGGAAGAGACGATTCTGGAGGCTATCCTTCACCAAGACAGTTTACCTTAGGTTTAAACGTTGAGTTTTAAAATTGTAAGAAAATGAAAAATATTAAATATATAATGCTGGCTGCTGTGCTGATCTTTACCACAGCAGGCTGTAAAAAGCTTCTTAATGTTACCCCTATTGAAGCCCAGAGCGGTAACAACTTTTGGAAAAGCCGGGATGATGTGGAAAAATTCACAAATGGAATTTATGCCAGGTTAAGAGATAAAATTGCAGGCGTGCCAACGTTCTTTAGGTACACAGATAAAATGTTTTTTCCTGCATTGGAAATGAGGGGGAATAACGTAAGTGTTTTGGCGAGCGATAATGGTAATGGAACAACTGTAATTAACGCTTTAGTTAATAACAGTATGAGAACTATTATTAATACACCAAATAATGGAACAAATTTTAATAGTCCTAATTATCCTGGAATAATAAAGGATATTATGGATTGGAAAGCCTGGTACGATATAATTGCCGCATCAAATATCCTGTATTTCGAAATTGATAAAGTTCCTTCTAGCTCGTTGTCGGATGCTGAGCGTAAAAAATATAAAGCTGAGGCAGTTTTTATGCGCAATTTGAGTTATATGTTTATCTGTAAGCTTTTTGGTGATGCAATCTACTATACCGATGCTTATCATAGTAAACCACTTGCCAGAACAGCGCAGTTAGAAGTAATGAAAAAATGCATTGCAGATATGACTGCTTCAAAAAATGATTTACCTGTGTTCTACAATGATGCTTCATCTAATGGTTTTAGGCCAACAAAAGCCTCAGCTATAGCCTTATTAATGCATTTGAACATGTGGGCAGCTGCATGGGATACAGCAGATAAAATGAAGTACTATGAGGCGGTAAAAACTTTGGCTGCAGAACTGGATACCTACAGTTATTATAAAATTTTACCTGTTACTGCCGAAAATACTTTACGCATTTTTAAAGGGCGCAGCTCAGAAAATTTATTTGGTGTATTGCAAGATGTAGCTTATGGAGAGAGTTTTTCGCAGCCTGCAGGTTACTCTTATTTCTTTGCGCATTTCCCATATCAGGGGGTGCCGACTAAGGTAAACAGCTATATGACATACGACAAATCTTTCATTGTTAAGCTTTTTCCTGCAGGTATACCAGATGCCAGGTTAACGATTTGGTTTGAAAATTACGATTCAGGAACAGGTGCATTCCAATTTAAGAAATTCGCCAACCTTTATACCACTGGTTCTGGAGCAGCATTATCAGTTACAAGTGATGATAGTGCCATTATATTCAGGTTGCCAGATTGTTACCTGCTTACCGCAGAGGCATTGGCTGAACTTGGTGACGATGGGGGTGCAAGAGATTTTGCCAATAGGGTAAGAGAAGCTGCTGCTGCCCCAGCGCTAATTCAATCGGGCGAAGATTTAAAAGATGAGATTTACAAAGAAAGATGTAGAGAACTCATTGGCGAAGGGCAGTACTTTTTTGATCTGGTAAGAACAAAACGTGTTGTAAATTCAGATTTTACAAAATCACCAATGTCCGTGTCCAATTTCAATTCTGGTGCCTGGACCTGGCCGCTAACCATTAGTGCTACCGAGCGAAGTGCTAATCCTTATTTAATTGGTAATAATTTTTGGAATTAATTAATATGATGATGAAGAATTATAAAACACTGCTATTCTTACTGATGGGCATATTATCCGTTTTAACAGGCTGTAAAAAATACTATATAGAAACAGGACTGCATGAAGCAAAATATAATGGAAATATTATGCAGTATATGGAAGCAAAGAAACCATTTTTCGATTCGACCTTAACTGTGATTAAACTTGCTGGTTTGGCTGATGTTGTGAGTAATGAGAACATTACTTTTTTTGCACCGCCGAGTGGTTCTATTTACAAATCTGTTAAACAGTTAAATTTATATTTAAGGGTACAGGGTAAAGATACGGTATCTAAATTAACTCAGATTAAACCTATAGTATGGAAAAACATCCTGTCTCAATATATTTTTAAAGGAGCAAACAGGTTAAAAGATTATCCACAGCGCGATACTCTGTCATACCTGGCTTTTCCAGGCCAGGGTTACACCTCGTATGGTGGCAGAATTATGAATATCGGCGTCATTTTTCAGGATGCTGTGGTATACAACTCATCAGGAGCAGAAATTTCAAGAGTAGCTTATGCAGGGTATCGCCAATTGTTCTTGGCTTACATCCCCGATTTATCTAACCCCCAAATATCATTGGTTAATATTCCTATAGCAACTTCAGATATTCAGCCTACAAACGGTGTTTTTACATGTTTTAACTAAACAGAGACATAATTTCGGGTTCAATACGGGAACTTTTATCGAACAGGCCATCTCGGCTGGGATTGATCCGGCAACACCATAAGTTTAATCTATAATCCGTAAAATGAATAAAATGTTAAATAACATACAACATAAATTTAAACTGTATTTGTTTGCTGCAATATGCTTAACAACAGTTTTCGTTTCTTGCGAAAAGGAAAAAGGTTTAACTGAAGATCCTTATGCCGGAGGCAAAAAACCGCTGGATATTACCTTCATTTCTAAAACCACCGACCCTGATGTTTTAAAGGTAGGTGATGTTTTAAGCCTAAAGGTAAAGGGACTAGGGAAATATATTAATGATTTTAAGGTTTTTGTAAATGAAGTAGAGGCAGAAGTTGATCTTAAATCATCTAACGATAGTACTTTAACCTTTAAAATCCCTGTAAATGCCAGTACAGGTAGCATGTGGATTTCTTCACAGGGCCAAAGCTTTTTTGGGCCGTTGGTTAAAATTGGTGGTAAACTCAATGTAGATCCTACGTGGAAGGTGATCAACGGTGCAGCTAATACGTCTGGTTTTAGTACCGTATTTGATATTGAGGCATTACCAAGCGGCCGCTATTTTTTAGGTGGTGCATTTAATAGTTTTGAATTAAAAGGAACTGAAAAACTGCCAAACGGAGGCATTGTACAATTATTAGGGGATGGTACTTATTCTACAGATGCGGTGGCTTTTGGAAAAGGAGCTGGTGGTTCTAGCAAAATTATTTATTCTATAACCCGCATTCCTACTGGAGCACAGGCTGGTAAATTTATTATCGGAGGAAGTTTTACTAATTATAACTCAACGCGTACTAACCGTCAAACCTTGAGTAATGTTGCCAGATTAAATGCTAATGGGTCGTTAGATAGTTTGATCCTCACCAATGTAATTAATCCAAAGCCACAAGAAACCTATAAAAATGGCGATACTATAAGTGCTTTTAATGCAGGTGTAGATGGTTTGGTTAGAAAAACTTTTGTATTTGGCGAGCAGGTTTACATCGTTGGTAGTTTTTACAATTATAGACGAATGTTCTTGCCAAATTCTAGTTACGATGAAAAAGTTTACGATTACACACGGATGCGCCAGATGGTAAGGGTAAACATGGATGGTACTATGGATTCAACCTTTCATTATAATAAATCGACTCGCCAGAGTGCTATAGGGGCTAATGGTGTGATTTTGGATGCCATGATGCAGACTGATGGTAAATTAATCTTAGTTGGCACCTTCACTTCGTTTAACGGCGTATTGGCCAATAGAATTGTAAGGGTAAATTTAGATGGTAGTGTAGACAATACTTTTAATGCAGGTTCTGGCGCAAATGGAGATATAATTTCGATCAGATACAATGCTGCTACTGACAAGATAGTGGTTAGCGGGGCGTTTACAACTTTTAATGGTAAAACAACTTCTGGTATTAGTTTATTAAATGCCGACGGTACCAATGTCTCCACCTTTAATGGGCAAGCCATTACTGGAGGAATAGCCACTTTTGCTGGGCAGCTTAATAATGGAAAAATAATTGTAAGTGGATCATTCAATAAATATGGCGATTATTTGCGCCAAGGCTTTATGGTGTTAGAAGCTAATGGTCAGTTGGCTGTAGGTTATAACAATACGGGCGGTTTTCAGGGCACCATTTACGATATGTTAGAAACCACCACGGCTACAGGTTCGCAAGTGATTTTCGTAGGCGATATTTTGCGTTTCAATAGCTCTTTGCCACATAATGTAATGCGCTTAAATTTTACTAATTGATCAATATAGTTCCAAACATAACGAATATGAAAAAAGGATATACATTAACTATAGCACTAAAATATTTAGGCTTAGCTTCGGTATTTGGGCTCTTCCTTATGGCCATTGGATGTAATAAGGATTTCGAAAATACGCTGCCACAAACCTTCAGAAATGATACCCTAGGGTTAGGAGCTGGGAAAAAAGTGCTCTATATTGTTTTAGATGGTGTAACGGGGGCAGCAGTAAAAACATTGGCTCCAACCAATATTGCAACAATTAATGCGCGGGCGTTGTACAGTTATGACGGACTTGCAGATGATAAACGAAATACGATTACTAACGCGGCTGGCTGGACAAATATGTTTACCGGATATGATTACACTAAAAGTAATGTGGTTTCAGAAGATTTTGCAGGTTTAAACTTTCAAGCTACTCCGACTATATTTACCAGGATTAAGAGTTCACTTAATAATGCAAGAACCGTCTCTATTGCATCAACATCGATTTTCAATGAGAAATTGGCTGCGGATGCAATTGTAAAGCAGAATGTATCTGATGATGCTGCAGTAAAGACTGGTGTTGTTGCTGAACTCACGTCTAACAATCCGGCTATGGTAGTTGCACAATTTCATAGTGCAGAAATTGCAGGTGCAGCTAATGGTTATACCGCAAATACACCAGCCTATGCCGCTGCTATTCAAACCATTGATGGCTATATTGGCGAGATACTAACAGCTTTAAAAGCTCGAAAGGGATATTCAGGAGAAAATTGGCTAGTAATAGTTGCATCTAACAAAGGTGGTGGCGTATCGGGCGGTGTTGCTGGTTCGAATATTTACAACGATCCTTCTAGAAATACGTATATCGCATTTTACAATCCGAGATTTTCAAGAACACAGGTAGATCAACCAGATCCTAATTCTTATCCATTTACTGGACAAGCACTTCGTTTAACGTCTAATACAACAAATAATGGAGTAGCTGTACTTTCAGACGCCAATATCGGTGATTTTGGAACAACAGGTGAATACACTTTCCAAATAAAATTAAAAAGTACAGCAAGCAGTGCGAGTAACTACGCACATTTTTGTGGTAACATGAACAATTATAAGGCAAGAGAAGGTTTAGATGCATCAGGTTGGGATTTGATGACCTGGGGAGATTCCTACTATTTGAGTTTTGCAGGTGGTTACACCATATCAGCTGGCGTTACAATTAGAGATGGCAAGTGGCACACACTCGCATTTAAATTATTTAATGATGGCGCTGTTCGTTATGTTTCGCTATTTCAGGATGGAAAAAAAGTAACAACTGTTGATATTACGGGCAAAAATTTAACTAATGCTGCAGCCTTGCACATGGGGGCTGGAAAGGCTACAGTTGCAACAGACGGAACAGATCTATCGTTTAGGGATATGGCCATTTATAATTTTGCCATGACTGATGCAGATCTTATCGTTAATATGAAAAAGGAAATTTCATTTGCAGCACCCAGCCCAGATAAACTGCTTGGCTGGTGGCCAGCAAACGAAGGTAACGGCCTGGTATTAAAAGATCTTTCCACTGGTAAAAAAGACTTTAATCTGAGTGGAAGTGCAACGTGGGTATCATTCTTAGAAGTTTCGCCTTTTGTTGGCGGTAATATTACCGATATAGCCTTTAAAAACGTGCCAAATGGCATTGATATCCCAGTATTAATTTATAACTGGTTAAATATAGCTATCCCACAAGAATGGGGCTTAATGGGTAATTTGTTTACTCCGTCGGTAATACTACCAACTAATTAACTTTAAATATTTATAAAATGAAATTTAATCAGTTAACAAAAATATTTGCCTTAGCGTTATTGGTAACGGTTACGGCATGTAAAAAATATGGGTACGAAGTACCGGATGGCTATCCTGACGATTCTCAGAATATAGCTGATGGAACCATTGATACCAATATGAAGGTAATCGATAAGTCGATGTACGCAAAAGCTAGAGTATTTCCAGGATTAGTAGATCAAGCTGAACCAAGAGTTAAAGATGCTCAGTTTACATTGGATATGAACTTTAGCGATCAAACTGCTCAAAATCTAAGGATTTCCGTAGCACCTTCGCCTCAGTATAGTTCGGGGTTTTATGCCGCGCCTGGAGAGTTGATTAAAATCGTAGTACCAGCAGGAATTGAAGGATTAACTGTACAAATAGGTGCACATACAGATAACCTTGCGGGTAAATCTCCACTATTACGCGATCCTTTAATTTATAGTAGAAAAGCATTGGTTGCCGGCACAAATTATGTTCGCAATTTATATGGTGGCCATATTTACATCCTTGCTACTTTTGCCTACGCTAATCCGGTTACTTTTACCATAAGTGGTGCTGTAGTATCTCCCGATTTTATTTTAGGTCAAAGCACCGATGCCGATTGGGTTACTAAAGTAAAAGCCTCGCAAGTGCCTTGGCTTGAGCTACGAACCAAACGTGTAATTTTTACTATTCCAAGAGATAAGGTCATCGCTTCGTTCAGTTCATCAGAACCTTTTACTAATCCAACACTGGCCATGACCAAGTGGAACGATGTTTTTGATCTGGATTATAATGCATGGATGGGTTTATCAGACAATGCTCCTGATATCAGAGATCGTAGCCCGCAAAGCCAATGGAGAGGGGTATTAGATATCCAGCTTAGCAAAGGCTATGGCCATTCTGGTTTCCCTTTTGTAGGTACAAATGATAGCGAATGGTTTAAAGGTTTTACCAGTGTGAATAACCTTAATACCAGTGATGGACAGTGGGGAGCTTACCATGAATTTGGTCACAATTGTCAACAGCCTAGTGTTTGGAGCTGGAGCACATTGGGAGAAACAACCAATAACCTGTTTAGCTTTAAGGTTGCCAACCGTATCGGTGCAAACTATAATATCCTGCATCCGGCAGTGTCAAGTGGTTTTCCTGAAGCAATAACTTATGCTAGTGGTACAGGTTTAAAAAACTTTGATACAGATGCATTTATGACTGATGAAAACAAGGGACCCTTCAGGAGAATTACACCTTTTGTGCAGATTTTTGAGAAATATGGATATGGCGCAATGACTTATTTATATACCGAGGCCCGTCACGCTGATCGGCTAAACTCTAGCGATATTACCAAACATAATTTTGTTTACGAAAAACTATCAGAATACACAAAAATTGATTTAGCACCATTTTTTGATGCCTGGGGCATTTCAATAAGTGATGCTGTAGTATTGAAAGTATCGGCAAAATACCCAATGTTGAGTAATCAAGTGTGGACATATAACGCTTTAAATAAAGCCGGCGGTACTGCTGCGATTTCATTCGCGCCAAGTGTTGCCGTAAGTTCCAATCAGTCTAACGAAGGAAGCCCAGCCGCTATGCTCGATAATAATACCGCAACTTACTGGCATTCGCAATATAGCCCGGCACCAACAACGGCACAAGGCTATCCTTATACCCTTGTTTATAGCGAGAATAAAAGGATGACAGTTAAAGGAATGTATTTCGTTCCACGAAATTCTACCGCTCAGCGTGTCAAAAATATTGAAATATTGGTAAGTAGTGATAATATTGGATTTACCAGCGTTGCTACTACTCAAATACCAAATGCATTTTCACGGTACGAATTTGTATTTCCTAATGGCCCTGTATATGGCAGATTTTTCAAGGTCTTATTAAAAGATGGTTGGAATACACCGGTAGCCTCCTTTCCTTATGCAGCGATGGCTGAGTTGGGTGTAATTAAATAAACGCTAAATTAAAGAAGATGAAAATTTCAAATAAATTTAAATATTATACTGCTCTTGCATTATTTGTTCCGCTTTGTTTTGCTGCGTGCAAAAAATATAATAATCCGGATGCGGTTTATGAAGATTTGAAAAGAAGCAATGTAAAACAAAGAAAAGTGCTCATTATTGGAGTTGATGGTTTAGGTGGGGCAGAACTACAAGCTATTGCACCAACCAATTTTACAGCCATGCAAAAGAATGGTAAATATTCTTTTACCACTATTAAAGGTGTTTCTGACGCAGGGGGATGGGTAAGTTTACTAACAGGTACTGGTTTTGCAAAACACCAGATATTAAATGATAATTTTGAACGCGTACAAGATCGCAACGGAACTGGGCATACTTCGATTACTTCTTACCGTAACGTGTTAGATTATATTACCCAGTTTAAAACTGTTAAAACAGGCGTAGTAACGCCATGGGCTAATTTGCGTAAATATTTAAGTAATACAGATCTAGCACCTGTTGTAAGTTCAGACATTGCGGTTAAAGATAGTACAATAGCCTTGCTAAATACTCAAACTAATTTAGGAGCATTGATCGTTAATTTCAGGGAGGTAGAGGCTGCAGGAATAAATGGAGGTTATACAGCGTCTAATGAAACTTATAAAGCATCGGTAAATAAAACTGATGGTTATATAGGAGATATTTTAACAGCTTTGAAAGCCAGAAAAACCTATGCTAATGAAGATTGGCTTGTTATTTTAACCAGTAACCACGGCGGTAGCAATGCTTCTCCAACAAGTGGTTTTATGTTGGCTTATCACCCCTCATTGAGCCAGCTAGAACTTAAAAAAACAGGCTTTACAACCATTAACTTTAAAACCAGCGCTATTACGGCCATAGTTCCAGAAGATAATGGATTATATAATATGGGTGATAATAAAGATTTTACTGTTCAGATGCAAACTAAGTTTAATACCAGCAATAATTATCCGCAGTTTTTGGGCAAAAGTACATTGCTTAACAGCAATACCATGACGGGGTGGTTTTGGATGCAGGAAGGGAATACATGGAATTTGGAGTTTGGTGGTAGTGGTAACGGTGGTGGCGGAAAACAGCAATTACAGATGTCTGGCGTTCTGGCAAATGGCTGGCATACTTTAACCATGACGGTTAAGTATGTAAACTCAACCACAAGAACGGCCTCGGCTTATGTAGATGGTGTGTTTAAAAATTCGTATAATGTTAGTGCTTCGAAAAGCATTAATACCACCGAACCTTTAAAAGTTGGTGCTTTTGGTGGCGAGTCTGATTTTTATGCAGCCAACCTTTCTGTTTTTAATACCGCATTAGATGCCACAACGATTGCGAATAATGTTAGTTTGAAAGATATTACTAAACATCCAAACTATGCAAATTTAATAGGCTTTTGGGCTATTGATGAGGGGGCAGAAGGCATTTTAGGGAATAAAGCGCCGGTAGGATACAATATGTTTTTGGGTGGTCAATATAAATGGACTCCTCTAGGCATTGATGTGCCAGCTGGAACCACGCCAGATCCCACCTATGTACAGGGAGCAAAATCGTTCGTATCAACTTTAGGAGATGCCACAGCACTTTCTCTTTATTGGATGAACATTAAAATTTTGAACGATTACGGTATAGACGGTAATCCATTCCTAAATCAGTTCGAATTAGAATTTTTAAAATAGTAGTTAGTTTAGTTAGTGAAACCCTTGCCGCCAGAGGTGTCAAGGGTTTTTTTCTTTTTGAGCTATTAACAAAGCAACATCGGGCCTGATTTATCCTTATAAATTTAACTTCTCGGTAACATATTTAAAACTCAAACGTTTGCGCTAAAACAATTTCATTATTATCAGTTAATCATCAGTAATTTGGAGCAACAAACCAAAATCATACACACAAAATGAAGCGAAAATTAACCATTTTACTTACATCATTATTTATTGCTGGGCAAATCAGCGCACAGGATCTGCCCTCCGAACTGCAAACCCCCGAAGTGGTTTCGGTAAACCGTTTACCTATGCGGGCATCGGCTTTTGCTTTCGAAAATCAAGATTTAGCATCTAAAAGAGCTAAAGAAAAATCAGCATATTTTTTATCACTAAATGGTTCCTGGAAGTTTAACTGGGTAAAAGACCCACGTAAAAGACCTACAGATTTTTATAAAGTAGATTTTGATGATAAGGGCTGGGATAATTTTAAAGTACCAGCCAACTGGGAAGTGAATGGTTATGGGCTTCCAATTTACGTAAACCAACCATACGAATTTGCTGGCCGGCAATTAACCGGAGCCAGAATGAACCCTCCATTTGATATTCCTGCTGATAATAATCCGGTAGGTTCGTACCGGAAGAAAATCAATATTCCGGCTAACTGGAGTGGTAGAGAGGTGTTTATTAGCTTAGGCGCGGTTAAATCTGCTTTTTATATCTGGGTAAATGGTAAAAAAGTAGGATATAGTGAAGATAGTAAACTGGCAGCTGAATTTGATATTACTAAATATGTTAAGCCAGGCGAAAATACCATAGCACTACAAGTTTACAGATGGAGCGATGGCTCCTATTTAGAATGCCAGGATATGTGGCGCATATCGGGAATAGAGCGCGAAGTTTACTTATATTCAACGCCAAAATTAGATATCCGCGATTTTAAAGTTATAGGGAATCTAGATGCTACTTACACCAACGGATTACTAAATGTAGATTTAGCGGTAGAAAATTATAAAATCGATCAACGCACCAACCATAGCCGCCCAGATAGTTTTTACGTAGCGCTCGATTTAGTTGATGCCAAAGGAACTCATGTTTGGAAAGATGCTACCACAATCCAAAAAGTGCTGGGCAATTATAAAACCGATCTTTCTTTTAAAACACAGATCAGTAATGTGAAAAACTGGTCGGCAGAAATTCCTTATTTATATACGCTTTACATCACTTTAAAAGATAAAAATAATAAAATAATCGAGGTAATTCCACAACGCGTGGGCTTCCGTTCTGTAGAAATTAAAGGAAGCGATTTATTGGTTAATGGTAAACGTGTATTTTTAAAAGGTGTAAACAGGCACGAACATAATGCCACTCAGGGCCATACTTTAACCCACGCCGATATGGAAAAAGATATGGAAATGATGAAAAAACTGAATGTAAATGCAGTTCGTCATTCTCATTATCCGCCAGATCCATATTGGATGGAACTCTGTGATGAGTACGGTTTGTACGTAATCGATGAAGCCAATATCGAATCACACGGCCGTTATTATAGTTTGGAAACTACATTTGCCAACGATAAACAATGGCGTATTCCTCATCTTGAGCGCATTACCAGAATGTACGAGCGTGACAAAAACCATGCATCGGTAATTACCTGGTCATTAGGTAACGAAGCTGGTAACGGTGTTAACTTTTACGAGGCTTACCAATGGCTTAAAGGAAAAGATTTCCGCCCGGTGCAGTACGAAAGGGCTGAGAGCGATTTCAATACCGATATGATTGTTCCGCAATATCCTTCGCCAAATTATCTGCCGCGCTATTCGAAACAAGATAAAGAAACACGTCCCTTTATTATGAGCGAGTATGCTCACATTATGGGCAACAGTTTGGGTAATTTTAAAGAATATTGGGATGCCATTGAGAACAACCCTAAACTACAGGGTGGTTTTGTTTGGGAGTGGATAGATCAGGCAATCGATACCGTTAAAAATGGTAAACGCATCATGGCTTATGGTGGCGATTTTCCGCTAAGTGGCCCGGTTGACGAAAACTTTAGCGATAACGATTTCTGTGTAAAAGGAGTGGTTACCGCCTACCGTGGTATGACGCCAATGGCAGTAGAATTAAAAAAAGTACATCAGTATATCAAAACTACTTTTAACGGTACCAACCAGATCAACGTAAACAACAGCTATTTCTTTAAAGATATTAGCAATGTGCAGCTAAACTGGGAACTGGTAGAAGATGGGCAAGTGATTCAAAGTGGTGTGGTCAATAACCTTAACGTTGGCGCACGTCAAACACAGCTGTTAAGCTTACCATTTAAAACAAATTATGCCGCAGGGAAAGAATATTTCTTAAACGTTCGCTATTGCTTAAAAACAGCTGAACCATTTTTAGAAAGAGGTTACGAAATTGCTTACGAGCAGATTGCATTGGCCGGAGCGCCAAAGCCCAATGTTTATAATAGTAACAAGAAATCTTTAAAGGTTGAGCAAACTCCAGAAAAAGCAGTGGTTAAAGGAAGTGATTTTACCATCACTTTCGATTTAACTAAAGGAATGTTAACAAGCTATGTTTCTAAAGGACAAGAATTATTGGCTTCAGGTTTACAACCAGGCTTTTACCGTGCACCAACCGACAACGATATCGGTGCAGGCTTAAACACCAAATTACGCATGTGGCGTAATGTGTATCAGGATAACAGTGCAGGCAATATTAAATCAACTGTAAGTTCAACGGTTGATGGCTTTACCCTAACCATTAAATCGTCTTTACTTAAAGGTGATGCCGAAACCACACAAGAATTTAGTGTATATGCTGATGGTACTGTAAAAGTAAATAATCAATTTAAAGCTGTAACAGGCAACTACAAAAGTTTAATGCGTATCGGTAACGATCTGCAGCTGAAAAATGATTACAGCAATATTCAATGGTATGGCCGTGGTCCGGGAGAAAATTATGTAGATAGAAAAACAGCTTCATTAATCGGTACTTATAAATCAACGGTTGCAGATCAGTATTTCCCTTATGCACGTCCACAGGAAAGTGGTAATAAAACCGACGTGCGTTGGGTAGCTTTTACCAATAAAGCCGGTAAGGGCTTACGTTTCGAATTTGCCGATCAGTTATTGAGTTTTAATGCATTGCCATATTCGGTAGAAGATTTAGATCCAGAGGCCGAGAAAAAACAATATCACTCTGGCGAACTGGTAAAACGCAATCAGATTTATGTGCACATGGATATGCAGCAATTGGGTGTTCAGGGGATCGATAGCTGGGGTTCTATGCCATTAATCCAATACCAGATCCCGTTTAAAGATTACCAGTACAGCTATTATATCAAACCAATTAAGTAACATATATAGTTCGTCATTCCCAACTCGATTGGGAACCACGGAGTGCTCATGAATGCCTCTGAATAAAAGGAAAACTTATGAATAATCTTAATGCTTTAGCTAAGTCTATATGTTGCATAAGATTCCCGCCTGCGCGGGAATGACGACCCTTCTCCTAAAGAATTGAAGAACTCTCTATTAAAGAAAATATGAAATTTATCAAAATCTGTTTAACCTTATTGTTGTTTGCTCAAATCAGCTTTGCACAGGAATCAAAATTAGCTGTAACACCGCCAATGGGCTGGATGAGCTGGAACATTATGTCCGAAAATCCGAACGAAAAAGATATTAAAGAAATGGCCGATGCAATGGTTGCCAGTGAGATGGTTAAAGCAGGCTACCAGTATATTTTTTTGGATGATTGTTGGCAAGGTGGCCGCGATAATAAAAACAAAATCATTGCCGATCCAAAGAAATTTCCCGCAGGTATTAAAGCCCTGGCCGATTACCTGCATAACAAAGGGATGAAATTGGGTATCTATTCTGATGCTGCTCCGTTAACCTGTGGTGGTTATACCGCAAGTTTAAATTTCGAAGATCAGGATGCTAAAACTTTTGCATCATGGGGGATAGATTATTTAAAATACGACTATTGCAATGCTCCAGAAGATGTTGAAACTGCAAAGAAACGATATGGTGCTATTGCCCAGGCGCTACGCAAATCGGGTAGAGAAATTGTATTGGGAATCTGCGAATGGGGTCCACGCGAACCATGGAACTGGGGTGCGCAGGTTGGCGGACAAAGCTGGCGCACTACTTACGATATCAGAGACAAATGGAATGATGTAGAAGGTAAGGGGGGAGTAGGTATTTACAATGTGGTAGATAAAACAGCCGGATTGGCAAGTTTTTTCTGGTCCAGGTAAATGGAACGACGGAGATATGTTGGTTGCAGGTTTACACGGCACCAAAGGCCCTTCATCAGCTTTTAATGGTAATGGTTGTACCCAGGCTGAATATCAGAGTCAAATGAGTTTGTACAGTATGCTTAATTCGCCACTATATGCAAGCTGCGATATCCGTAAAATGGATAATGAGGCAAAGACCATTTTTACTAACGAAGAAGTAATTGCATTAAATCAGGATGTTTTGGGTAAACAGGCAGAAAGAAAAATCAAAACGGATATCTGGGATGTTTTTGTTCGTCCTTTAGCCAATGGCGATTTCGCTATAGCGATTTTAAATAAATCGGCAGCTGCCCAAAATGCAAAAATAAACTTTACCGAGTTAGGACTGACTGATAATTATGAGATCAGGGATTTATGGCAACATAAAGTAATTGGCAAAAATAATAAGTGGAATGGTGAGGTAACTGCTCACGAAACCAAGGTTTTCCGCCTAAAAAAAGTATAACCTAAATAACAACAAACCAAACACAAATGAAATCACTATTATCCCTTGCATTAGTAACAACAGGCTTAAGCACCTTTGCACAAGATCCGGCAACAATTGTCATTACACCACAACACACCCTTTCAAAAAGCGACACGGTTTTTAGAAAGGCCATTGCAAAATGGAGCGATGAAACTTTAAAAAGTACCAATTATAAGAATATCAAAGCACAACCATCGGCTGAGTTTTTTCCGGGTTCAGTAAAGACGGGTTTTCAGTTTATAAATAAAACGATAAGCATTGAGCATAAAAAAATGGCTGATAGTTTAGTGTCTATCGTATCAACCTTAGGGTATTCAGGTTACGATAATGCGACCATGTACAGTACAGGTTTATATGCAAAAGCTGGTGAGTATATTGAAATTGATGTGCCTAAAAACACTAATGTAAATGAACTTGAAGTTCAGATCGGTGCACATAGCGACCGCTTGAATTATTGGGTTGCAGGCAAGGAAGATTGGCGCAGGATGCCGATTATAACCAAGAAACAGCAATTGGTAATTGGTAAAAACAGATTAGCGTCGCCTTTCGGTGGACTGATTTACATTAATATTAAACCTAAGTCCGAAAGTAGAAAAATTGATTTCAAAATTAGCCATGCTGTTGCAGCCCCACTTTTTGTGTTGGGCAAAAGCACGCAAAGTGATTGGGAGGATCAACTAAAAAACAATAAAGCACCTTGGGGAGAGATGGCTACAGAAAATGTGATTTTAACTTTGCCTGATAGTGTATTGCAAACCATCAAAAATCCCGAAGAAGTATTAAAACTATGGGATTTAGTTGTACTTGGAGAATTAGACCTGGCCAATATGCCAGCGCCATTTTATAGGGCTCAACGGATGGTGCCGGATGAACATATTGGCGGGGGATACATGCACAGTGGTTATCCGATCATGATCCACCATTCGCCATCGAGAAAGATGCTCTCGAACGAAATTATGGCCAACCCTGAGTTATTGATGAAACCAAGTAAGGGAGGCGCAAATTGGGGCTTTTTCCACGAAATTGGCCATAATATGCAGAATTTGAATTGGGTTTTTGGTGGCACTACCGAAGTGAGCAATAACTTCTTTTCAATCTATATGTTCGATAGGTTAATGGGCGGACGGGACGATTCACATACTGGTGTATCAAGTGCAAATACGCAAAAGATGATGAAAAAATATTTTGCCGAAGGTGCGAGTTATGAAAAATGGAAAGGTGATGCATTTTTAGGGCTGATCATGTTCCGCCAGATGCAGGAAGGTTTTGGATGGGAAAGTTTTAAAGCGTTTTTTAAAGAATACCAAAAAATCGGACCAAGTATAGGCAGGTTAAACGATCAGCAAAAACGCGATTTATGGGTGAAAACGTATTCTAATGTGGTAAAAAGAAATTTAGCTCCATTTTTTAATACCTGGGGCGTAGGCATAAGCGAAGAAACACAGAAAGAACTGAGCGTGCTTCGTGCATGGAAACCTTATAATTTTCCTCCGGTAAACTAACTTGAAGCTTCTAGACTTATGGGGTTTATTAATATATGCCAATAAAGCTCATAGGTTTTAAGAAGTATCAAAGGATGTAGCGTTTTTATTTTAATTCCCGTTTTAGGTTAAATTAACAAACGATGAAACGGAGGCTATTTATCTTAACTTCAATTGTACTGGTAATGAGTTTGATATGGGCTTGTACCGATCGCGATGAACCCATGCGGAATGTTGATCAGACAGAATTAGAAAGACTATATAAAGACATCGAAAAATCAGCTCAGCAGTTTACCTGTGAAAATGCCGGCGAATGGAAATTCACCGCCATTGGATCTAAGGCCTGCGGAGGCGCATCAGGTTATATTGCTTATTCTGTCAAAATAGATGAAAGTACTTTTCTGAAGAAGGTTGAACAATTTACCAAACTACAAGCTGATTACAATCAAAAATGGGGTGTATATTCAGATTGTGCATTGGTAATACAGCCAAAAGGAGTAACCTGCGATAATGGGAAACCTAAATTTACTTATTAAGATTTAAATGCTGTGTCAGGTATTTTTTGTTCTGACGCTAACAATATTTATAACCACTTATTTTAATTGTCTCGCAGCGCATTTTCGAAGTACTCGGAAATGCGCGTTTTTTATTTACAACTATTTGATATGTTCTTTTATAAATGCCTGAGGGTTATAAAACCGTTCGTTCAGTTGTTTATTATTAAAAGTTAGCCAGCTTGCACAGCCATAGTCATCAAATTTTTTTCTGATCTCTAAATGAAGGTGATGGTAATCGCCCCCATACTTTTTACTTTCCTGAGGCGTAAATAACCTGGCGAGTTTAGTATTTTGATCAACATTCTGGCCATTGCTTACATAAACTTCTTTAAGGTGTTTGTAAGTGGTAAACATGGTTAATCCACTCGGAAGTCTATGTTTTAGCACAACTGTACGTTGGTTTTCACCCAAATGCACAGAGCAGACTATTCCATTGGCCATGGCGTAAACATTAACCAGTTTCGCTTTAGGTTGTGCAGGATTAATATCAATAGCCGTGTGGATGTGGCCTTTAACATAACTATCTCTATGATCGCCAAAAATGCTGATGATTTTAATGTTGTTTATTCTCTTACGGTTAGTTACGTCAAAAGGAAGAAACCAGTTATCGGCTGTTTTTGCTGGTGTAGTATCGGTATAATATGGTTTCCAGCGATCACGATCTTTTTCAATCGTTGGGGTTTCGAATAAAAGTGTTGATAAAAAGATAAATAATAGGGCTCTCATTAATGCAATAATTTATAGAGCAAGATAATGATTTTATCGATATAAACTATTTTTGTAGTTTAAAGAATTGTATCGTCATTTGCGAGGCATGAAGCAATCTTAATGCGGTCGCTAGTAGCGATAGTTGTAAGATTGCTTCATGCCTCGCAATGACGATTTATTTTTTCGTGGTGTCAGATGGCAACATCTGACACTGAGACGATTTTATTTTTTGATAATCATTTGATTTATAGAAAGTCCGATGGGAAATCTGACTGCACATTAAGCTAGGATATCTTCCTTCAAAGCCTCTGCTGCTGGATTAACCAATGTACCAATCAGCTCCGGAACCGGGACATCAGTGCTTTCGCTATAACCGTGGGTTAACAATCTCACGCGGTTAATACATACTCTGATAAATTCGGGCACAAATAGGTCGAATTTTTCGAATTTTGGAGCCAATTCTGGGTTTTCCTGTTGAAATTCTAAAATCACATCAGCCACCTGACGCCAGAACTGTTTTTCATCCAAGCCTACGTAGCTATGGAAAATGTTGCCGAGGTATCTGAAAACGGCATCAAATATCCCTGAGAGGATAAATAAAGGTGCCAGCTCATCATTAATTTCCCTTAGAATATCTACCAGATCATTCGGTAATTTTGCTTTCGATTCTTCTGTTAATACAATTTCTTCAACAAAATCTTTAATAATAATGCGCTCTGGTACGCCGTTTTTCATTACTAAAATGGTGTTTTCGCCATGCGGACTAAAGAAAAAAGCATGTTTGTAAAAAATCCTTAACACTGGTTTTAAATAAGCAACCAAATAGGCATTTAACCAGCTTTCTGCATTTAGGCCAGATTTTTCTATCAGCGCCTCAACCATGCTTTTTCCGTTGTCATCTACATAAAGCAGACTCGCCATGGTCATGATGTTTTCACCTTCCAGCAAATAGTTTTCGGCACTTTCGCGCCAAATGGCCCCTAAAAATTCCTGATATTGATATGGAGAATCCGGAATTTCACTGTATTGTGGATGGGTATAGGCCACTGTAGCCACTTCGCCCAAAAGTACCACACGGGTCTGTTTTAGATACTCATCGCCCTGAAGCATGTCTTTTGCCCACTGGGTTACTTTTGGTGCAATAGCCAGCTTTTTAGGTGAAAGTCCCCTGAAAATGGAGGTGTTTAAAATAGAAATAGCTGTTTTTACATAATGTTTTTTAGGCTCACTCACATTAAAGAAGGTACGGATACTGTTTTGGCACATGTATTCATCATTTCCAAGGCCTACAGGAACAATCAATTGATGGGCAATATCGTGTGCAAGCTGTAATACGATTTTATTGTTCCATTGCCATTCGTGCACAGGGATGAAAAAATACTCTTCAGGTGGTAACTGCTGCTGGATTAATACCTGATTAAAATCGTGAACCTGTTTTAAGCTGAGTTCTTCATTATAAAAAGAAAAAGAAGAAATACTTTCGATACTTTTAAATTCTGCCCTTGTTTTATGTACCGCTAACCAAGCCAGTTGGATTCTTTGAGCAGCTTCTGGCGCGTATTTGCCTTGATCGCTATGGTTAAAGCCGATCCGTCCTTTGTTGATGGTAGCCCAGGGATGTCCATCCATTTGATGTTCAATGGTTTGGTAATCAGCATTGGCTAATTCATCAGCGGTTAACCTGCCTTTTTGATGAATGTAAGCATCGGCGTATAAGGTATTTAGGGTTTCTTCAACAAAATGGGCCAAAGTAAATGGTTTAATGCCGAAAGTTTCCTGCAGTTCGGTATAAAAAGCAGGAGCGTTGTTTACGGCTACACTTTCGCCATTTATAAATTTTTTGATGCTCTGTTTATCTATATGTAGGTAATCTAAAGCACGTTGCTGACCAGAGAAGGTATAATAAATGTCTTTAGAGTCTGTAGCGAGATGGAAATCAGAATTTCCTTGTTCATCTGTATTGATCAGCGTTGGTTCGGCTAATTTTTCGTGCATCAACTCTACGATCGATTTTGCAATATAATTGCGGTTTACTTTATCCCAGATTTCTTTATCTAGGGGTTTTATGTGATTGAAGTTATTGTAATTCATGGTATTTAATATTTTATTTGTGTTAGTTCAGAGTTGATGTATTCTCTGTGAAATGCTGTCATGTTGAGCCTGTCGAAACATATTCAACAGTATTTAACTAAGTCCTTCGACAAGCTCTCCGTAGGAGTCCTATGGACAGGTGACAAATCTTTGGTTTAGTCTGGATTATAAATCCCGACCAGCAATATTGGTTTAACCTTCAGATAACTGAAGCTCGGCATTAAACAATTCATTTTCCTGTGTTTCATCTGCTACGCTAAACTGCTGGAAAGCAATCCGTTTTTCTACCGGATAAATTTCGAAGCCTAAAATGGCATTGATAATGGATGCATTGCGATAAGCGCCCATGCCCAGGTCAGGTGTTACGAAACCATGGGTATGCAGTTCAACATTTTGAACAAAGATTTCGTTTCCGCTTACATCAATAGCATAGTTGCGGTGTACCTGAAAAAGCCCATCGGCATTACGTGCAATGCGGTCGTTTATACCTGATAAGAAACCAGGTTCATTATACTTGTAACCAGTTGCCAATACCACAAAATCAGTATCAACAGCAAAATCCTTTTCACTTTCGGTATGATAAAAATCGAGCTGATATTTGCCGTCTGTGTTTACTGTTAAATTGTTCAGCTGGCAATTGGGCATCAATTCGGCATTGATTTTCTCGCCATCAACACTCAATTCGTACAGTTTATCAAAAATCTGGTTAATCAGTTCGAAGTTTATGCCTTTAAACAGCGAATTTTGTTTTCCTAAAAGCTGTTTGCGTTTGGCATCACTCAGATTATAAAAGTGGTCTACATATTCGGGAGAGGTGAGCTCCAATGTTAATTTCGAATACTCCATCGGGAAGAAGCGATCAGGTCGCGTAAACCATTTTAATTTCAATCCATTTTCTGTTTCAGGCAATAAATCGTAAAAAATCTCGGCGGCACTTTGTCCTGAGCCAATAATCGATATTGTTTTTTGCTTCAACAGCGTAGATTTAAACTTTAAATATGCTGAAGAGTGTATGGCATTTTTATGTTCAGCCGGCCTGATAAAACCAGGTACTTTTGGTGCAGTTCCCGTTCCGAGTACTATTTTTTTAGTGAAAATGGTTTCACTGGTTCCGCTTGATTGATCAACTTTTTCTACCTGATAAACACCATCAACGTAATTTACACTGATTACTTTCTGTCCGAAATGGCAGTTTTGCAGATGATTAATTGCCCATTTACAATAAGCATTATATTCCTTTCGTAATACAAAAAAATCTTCTCTGATATAGAATTTATACAGGCGATCTGTTTGTTTAAGATAGTTTAAAAAGCTGTATGGACTTGTTGGATCGGTCATGGTAACCAGATCAGCCATAAAAGGAACCTGTAAAGTGGCATCGCTCAACATCATGCCAGGGTGCCAGTTAAATTCGCTAGCCTGATCTAAAAATAAAGTCGATAAGCTACTGATAGGGGCGCATAATGCAGCTAAACCCAGATTGAACGGACCTATACCAATCCCTACAATATCGTATATTTTTTGATTCTGCATTTAAATTTCCTCCGTTTCAAATTCTGATGATTTAGCCATAGCATATGCCTTTGCCTCAGGGAATTTTTCCCAATACCAATTGCGGTAACAAAAGGTAAGATTCGCCATTTTGTAAGGCATCTGGATCACTTTCTCCAATTTAAAGCCCAATCTGGTTACAAAAATGTGCATCGCACGGCTTTCAACAGCTGCTTCGCCAATGCATTTACCTACTTCGGGTTGTTCAAAAATGAAATCCATTAAAGCCTGACCGGTTTCGAAACTGAATTTTTTGTCTTTATCTGTTGGCGCAATCAGCAAATGTGCACCATAATCGGTCGTTAAAGCTTCGTAGCATGCACCTACGCCATCGCGCATAGGCCAGTAAGGCTCTATAGTAAAGGTGGGTTCGCCATTTATTTCGCCAATAAAACTGTGCGATGAATCGTTTGGCAACAAAGTTCTATAGAATAGCTCTAAACCCCTAATTGGTCCATCCATCTTCCAGATGGGTTTGGCATGTTCCTGGTTAAACCAATCGTGAACCATTTCCAGATCGCGGTCGATATTAAAGGGACGGATATTGATTGTTACATTTTCTTTAGGGAAAAACCTGCTGTACAGCACCTCTTTGGTTTGTGGTTTGATCAGGTTTTCGGAGAAAAAATATTTAGATAAAGGATTCGGGAACTCACGGTAAATAGCCGGATTATCTATTGGCGCACTGGCCTCGTCGATATTGCAGAGATTGGTAAGCAGGTTACCTTTTACCTCCCAGCTGCGACGGTTGATGATATAATCTACTAAACCTGTAGTATCGCTGTTTTCGAATTGTTTGAATTCCAGATAAACGAGATCGATCAAGGTTTTTTCATCGGCGAGATTGTTGCTCGCAATGGCATTTACCACACCTAAAATATTGTTGATGAGCAGGTAGTAGGTGAGCTTAGGGATAATGTATTCGTTCGGCACAATCGAACCGCTTTCTGCAGCAACACCAGGAGATGCTTTTTCTAATGCCTCGGCTTTGGCATCACTAAAGAAAAAGCCCTGGTTATCCCTAAAATAAAGTTTGGCAGGATAATAATCCTTATCCAGTTCTACCATCACATTTTGCTGGTGGAACTCAAAAGCCATCCCAAAATTGTTGTAAAGTCCAACAATCGGTGCAACACAAAGGTGCAGGTATTGTTTAAACCAGTTTACTGCAGTGTAAGCAACTGTTTTATTTTTGCTGATCGCTGCTTCTTCAATGATGTTTACAATTCTTGGTTTTTGTCCCAGCAAAGCATCCTGACAAAGCGCTGCCAGAAGCGTTACATTTTTCTCGGCTCCTTCTCCCTTAAAAGGATTATGCCTGATACTGATGTTGAAACCATCAATGGTTTCGCCTTTATAATTTACGGTGATAAATGCAGGGTCGGTAATGAATTCAATTTCAGGGAACTCGGCTTTGGCCGCTTTGCCGTATTCGGTTTTTAAAAGTTTACTTACATCATAGCCACGGTGAAGCTCTCTAACCAGGTTAACCCTTTGCGAGTTGGTTATTTTTACGTGCAGTGAAAATTTAAGCATCCAATCGCTCGATGCATTGTAAACCGTTCTTACCGAAGATGTTGGCGTATAGAATTCTCCAAAATGCCCAAGATAGAATAGCAGCTTTTCTTCCTGCATCGCTTTTACTGTAGGGAGGGTAAGCAGGTACTCGGCCTCCCATGGGTGCATGGGTACCACTTTATGATCTGGGTGTTGATCGAGTAAATGAATGATTTCAGCATGATCGCTTTCTAGCAATTCAATTCTGAAAAGATCAGTCATGTCAAAACCTTCCGCGTTTTTCTCTACAATATTTTCAGCAGAGATCAGGAAATAGGCCAGCTGGAAACGACCCTGGGTTTCTGGTGAATATTTAAAAAGTTCTTCTTTACTTTTAAAGCCAGATCTCCCTTTAGGAAGTGGGTGCGCATTATGACCTAAAAACAAGGATTGCTCAGCCTCTATAAAATTCATTTTAGCAAAATTTGCAGGCCTGCCATTGTGTTTGAAGAACGATAAAAATGCTTCAAGATTTTCTATACTGTTGGTTAAACGTTGTTTTACCAGGTTGGCGTTAACATTAGGAAATTCTTCTGCACTGAATTTAATAGCCAGTTCCATAAACCTGTAAATACTGATCGGACTGATGACATCTGTAGCAACATCACGTTCGATTATCGGGAAATTAAATACGTGCCTACCACTGTCGGCATAAAATTTTAAAGGCGCATATACTTCGAAACCAATGGCAGCAAAATCGAACCGGATATGTAGGCGATCGGTAGTGGTAATCAAATAGTTTGCTAAAGACTCATCATATTTAGGTATGCCTATATAACGGCTCCAATTGTTAAATTCTCTGCAATAACTGTTTAGAAGTGCATTAAAGTTAGTTTCTTCTGAAATCTGCTGAAACCTGATTGAGTCTAACGTATTCGTTTCCATGTTTTTTAATGATTTTAATAATGTTTTCAATATCGCTGATGGTAGTAAGCGGGTTAAGTAGGGTAAATTTGAGGTAGAATTGCTGATTAATCTTGGTGCCGGCAACTAAAGCCTTCCCTTGATTAAACATCGCTTTTTTGATGTACTGGTTCATGGCACAAACATCTAAGCGCAGGTTTTTTGGACGGTAGCGGAACACCAATGCGCTGATATCTGATTCGTTCATCAGCTCAAAATCATTGTCTGAATGCAAGAGATCGGCAATTTTGGCTGCGGTTTCGATAATGGTGTCAAAATAACCACCCAATTTGTTCCTGCCCATCATCCTTAGCGTAAACCAGAGTTTTAAAGCATCAAAGCGGCGGGTAGTTTGTATCGATTTGTTTACCTGGTTGGGTAAACCATCCTCATCATGATCTTTTGGATTTAAATAATCGGCGTGGTGGGTAATCAGGTTGAAAAAGTTTTTATCGCGTACGAGGAAACCACTGCTGCTTACCGGCTGGAAAAAAGATTTATGGTAATCAACCGTAACCGAATGGGCCAGTTCGATCCCATTCAGCAAACTGCGGTACTTATCGGTTAACAGTAAGCCACAGCCATAAGCGGCATCGATGTGGAACCAGGTGTTATATTTTTTGCTGATAGAAGCAAGTTCTTTCAGTGGATCAACATTTCCAAAATCGGTAGTTCCCGCTGTGCCTACAATGGCAATAGGGATGTTGCCCTGATTAATTTCCCGTTTGATAGCGTCCTCCAATAAAACGGTATTCATCCTAAAGCTGCGGTCGGTTTTGATCTTGATTACCGATTTTTCGCCTAAACCTAAAAGAGAAGCATTTTTCTGAATACTGAAATGCGCTTTCTCAGAAACAAATATTCTGAAACGAGCTGCCTCCTGGGGCAATCCCTCTACTTTAATGTTGTGGTTTAAAGCTGTAATCGAATAATGATCGCGGGCCAATAAAAGCCCCATTAAATTGCTCTGGGTACCCCCGCTGGTAAAAATACCATCAGCTTTTTTGTTGTAACCGATCTGGTCGCAGGTCCATTCGATCAGCTTTTGCTCAATTAATGTTCCGCCTGCACTTTGGTCCCAGGTATCGATTGATGAGTTGATGGCCGAAATCATTACCTCGGCAGCGACAGCGGGAATCACAATCGGACAGTTTAAGTGGGCAATGTAAGCAGGGTGGTGAAAGGCAACCGCATGGCTGGTATAAAGCTGTTCAACTTCTTTAAGCAAAGCATCGTAATTGTCGTGCGTTTTTTCAAATTCGATCGAATCAAACAGCGGTCTTAATTTCGACGGCGATACACCACTAAAAGGCTGTTGATTGTTGTTAAGGAATTTTTTAACCGCCTGGGTAACTTTTCCTATTGCATGCAGGTATTCTGCTTCATTTTCGTGGTGAAAGATTTCCTTGGTTGGACTTTCCGTAAGGAAATCAATAAGTTCATGTTTTTCGAGGTCTGATGTAAACATTAGTTTTTCAATTTTTCAAAAGATTAAGGTAAAAAGGCAATAAACTACAGGGCATATCAATGCCGGCATTTTTCAAATAATACTTGGTTCTGAGCAACCTAAAAATTGAGCGGTTTCGATTATAATTCTCGCTGCTAAGGTATATTTTTATTTAGATTGATTAAAAATAATATTTTAAATATTTTTAACACATTGTTAATAAGTTATTTAATAGTTGATGCTTAACCGTTTTAGTATAACGTTGAATAAAAAAATAAAATATTTTATTTGGATTTAATCTAAATAAATGATTGCTTTGCGCAAAAAATAATAATCATTGATGAAACCATCATGATTTTCGATATCACAACGGTATGACTAAATCATGATAGCTTCATTACCATTAAAACCAAATTTATACGGATGAAAAATCTATACTTAATTGCAATCCTTGTCTGTGGATTTATCTTAACGGGCAAAGCTCAAACCGTTACCGGAAAAGTAGTAGGCGAAACTGCTCCGCTTGCTGGGGCGAATATTAAAGTTGAAGGCAAAAATACCTCAGCTACAACAGCCGCTGATGGTAGCTTTGAATTAAAGTTAACTGAAGGTTCTTACAAATTACAGGTGAGTTATGTAGGTTATACTACCATACTGCAAAAAGTGAGCTTGGCTAAAGATCAGACCGTTAATTTAACCCTTTATTTAAGCCCAACATCGAATATGCAAGAGGTTGTGGTGGTTTCATCACGTAAACCGACCAAAATCAGCGAAATACCGGGTACCGTTTGGGTAGTAGATGGCGCGAAAATTCAGGAGCAGGCCAGGGCAGGAATCCCGCTTAAGCAAACCTTAGCACAATTAATTCCAAGTTTGGATGCTGGTCCGGAAGGACGTACCAACTACGGGCAGAACCAACGTGGCAGAGATGCACTGGTTATGATTGATGGTGTATCGTTAAACAGTACCCGTGGTGTAAGCCGTCAGTTCGAGTCAATAGATCCTTTCAACATCGAGCGTATCGAGGTTTTATCTGGAGCAAGTGCAGTTTATGGCGGTGGTGCAACAGGGGGTATTATCAACATCATTACTAAAAAAGGACAGGACAGTCAGCCAAGTTTCACTACACAAGTTGGTGTACGCAGCGGTTTAAAAGAAAAAAGTGATCATGATGTACGTGTAGCACAAGCTATTTCTGGTGGGAGCAAAGATTGGAACGGACGCATTGGCATGGCTTTCCAAAAAAACAATGCAGCTTATGGTGCAGATGGAAAACAGATTTTTACCGATATCACACAAACCGATTTACAGTATAACCAATCGTTCGATTTTTTCGGTAGCACCGAATTTAAATTGACTGAGTATCAAAAACTATCCGTGAATGGCCAATATTACAATTCGGGTTACCGTGGCGATAAAGACCTGTTTTTAGGAACCAATTATGCAGGGTTGAGAACAACACCAGCACTTTTGGAAATGAGAAACGGTTATTCTTCTGATGTTGATCCAAAAACAAGCAGGGCTAATATCAATGTCAACTACCAGGCAAGCGAAATTTTAGGAGCACAAACGCTTTATATCCAGGCTGCTGCCAGAAATGAGCAGTTCAGCTTTCATCCATTCCCGGGACAAGCCTTAATACCTGGTGTACTTTACAGTGGTTCATCCATCCAAAATACAAACTACAGCGCTTTAAAACTGGTATTGAACAAAGACTGGAACAGATTGAACCTTACCTATGGTATTGATGCAGATAACGAAAATTTTAACGCACAGCAAGCCTTGTTTGATCGGACAAAGGCCTTTGCATCTGGCGGTTTAAACAATAGCACCATAGCCACAATTGCCCGTTATCCTAATTTCAGGGTAAATGGTTTATCAGGCTTTTTGCAGGCACAGGTTAAAGTAACCGACTTTTTAAGCCTGTCGGGAGGTGTGCGTCAGCAACGTATGTTTGTTAAAGTTGGCGATTTTATAGGCACCGCTGCTGCTGTACCTTTGGCTTATGGTGTAGGCAGAACCGCTGCGGCTATTGCGGGCGGTGAAAACCATTACGATGTGAATTTATTAAACGGTGGTTTAGTATTTAAAATCGATGCAGCTCAACAAGCATGGCTTAATTTCTCGCAAGGGTTTAACCTGGCAGATCCGGCAAAATATTACGGACAGGGTACTTATACCTTGGTAGGTACCAACTATAATTTAGGCAACTCGATCAATGTTGCAAGTTCTCCTTTAACAGGTATCAAAACAGAACAGTACGAGGCAGGTTACCGTTACCGCACAGGTGTATTTAATGCACAGGTAGCTGGTTTTTATGCCTTATCTGATAAAAATGTAAAAACCAATAGCACATTCAATATTGAAGTTTTTGATGAAAATGTAAGGAATTTAGGTGTTGAAGGTTCATTATCATTAAACCTGAAAAATGGTTTCGAAGCTGGTGTAAATGGTTTGTACATTAAAACACAGAAACAAAATGCCGATGGTACATGGTCACTACAGGATGTAACTGTTGCAAGTCCATCAAAAATTGCGGGTTATCTGGGCTATAACGGAAAAGTTTTTGGAATAAAAGCACAGGCTTTTCACTCATTTGATTCGAAAGGTTATGCTACAGTTGGAAATGTTGTGGTACAAAATGAGTTAAAAGGTTTCACTACTGTTGATTTATTGGGTTCGGTGAAATTATTTACCGGGAGTTTATCATTTGGTGTACAAAACCTGTTGAACAAAAATTACCAAACCATTTGGAGCCAACGCTCACAGTTTTTATACCAATCGTTAGCTCAGAAAGATACATTTTATTATGCAGGCCGCGGCCGCACATATAATTTAACGTATACGCTTAATTACTAGATTAGATTTTTTCGGTCGTCATTTCTAGCGAAGTGCAACGAAGTCGAGAAATCTATCTAAATAGATCTCTCCTCCGAAGGAGTTCCTTTGGAACATTCCGCTGTGCTCCAGTCGAGATGATTGTTATGATAAAAACAAATTTTAAGCAGCTATATTATAATTATTTTTATAGCTGGTCTGATTTTTTATAACTGCAGCAACTCTTAATGCTATCTTGTTTCTAACGGCATTAATTATGCTCATGCTGTGCTTCCCTTCATTCTTTTTTCTATTGTAATATATTTTGAATTCCTGATTATGTTGAATTAGAGATAATGCACACATATGCAGCAATCTTTTAAGCTCTTTATTGGCCATCCGGTGTACCCTGGTTTTACCTTTGATACTTATACCGCTACTGTGTTCAAATGGTACAACCCCTGCATAACAGGCCAGTTCTTTTCCACTGGGCCGACCTGCAAAATTTCCAGTGCAGCCAATCAGGTATACGGCGGTAACATGTCCTATCCCAGGTATACTGAGCAATAATTTGTAGTTCTGCTTGAAATCCTGGTTTCCTGTGATAATTTTTTTGATCTGATCTTCGAGGTTCTTGATTGACTTGGCTATACCCTCAATTGCATTTTTAAGTGCTTTTTCAATCAGCTTCTGATGTTCTTTACCATTGACATTGCCAAGTTCTTTTACCGAAACGCTGATGCCAGACCTTTGTTTGAGCAGCTTTGTCCTCGCTGATATCAGATCTTTCAGGAGCATCAGCTCGGGATCTAGGGCAGCTGTCGCCTTTAGATCATCCGCTTCCTTAAATGCATAGTTGCATAAACGTATACTATCTATTTTATCATTTTTACCCCTTGCTATCCCAAAGCTCCATTTGATATGGGCTGCATTGCCAATATGGATGGGCAGATTTATGTTGCTGCAGAAAGTCCATATTAAACGGTGATAGATCCCGGTATTTTCCATGACAATCAAGGAGTCCTCATTGAATGTGGTTTTCTGCGATTTCAACCACTTCTCAAATAACTTTATCCCTGGCGCTGTGTTGTCAAACCGTGCGGTTCCTATCTCCTGTTTTACATGGTTCACAACGGCCATCAATGCAACATCGAAGTGGGGTTTGGAAACATCAATCCCGATAAAAAATTTTGTAGTGGCAATCATCCTGTTATTTTTTATGTTTGTAATGGTTACCTAATTTTTACCCCATCGATCCTAGTCCTTAATAATGGGTATTGCCCTAATTGTTATCTGGTCACTAAGGGAAAAAACGGTAGCGGATTGCATCATCTCATAGGTATAAAAACCTTGACGAACTTTAATGTGCCGCTACCGTTTTAGGTAATCTGATTTATAATGTAAGCAAAGTAAATACTTGGTATCATTAAATAAAATATCAAAACAAATCTAAAGGACGACCTTTTTGTTAGAAAGAATGGTTGGCAATAATGGTTTTATTTCTTCTTCAATTCAATAACCGTAATCTCCGGCCAGATACCAATCCGGCCTGAAAAACCAAGGAAACCGAAGCCTCTATTCACGTTCAAATATCTTCCATTTTCGGTTTTAATACCCGCCCAATGTTTATAACGGTATTTTACGGGACTCCATTTAATCCCAAAAGCTTCGATACCAAACTGCATACCGTGTGTATGCCCAGCCAATGAAAGTTGGATTTTTGAAGGATAATTTTTTACCTGTGCATCCCAGTGCGAAGGATCGTGCGATAACAGGATTTTAAAATCGTCGACATTAGTGTTTTGCAAGGCTTTGTTTAGGTCTCCACGTTCTCCAAAACCAATTCCCCAGTTTTCTATTCCGGCCAGTATAATTTTCTCACCGTTTTTATGCAATTCAACATGTTCATCCAATAAAAGCTTAAAACCAAGTTCTTTATGGTAAGCTTTTAACTGATTCAGATTCTGTATTTTATCTGCTTCAGTAGGCCATTTAATATAATCGCCATAATCATGGTTACCCAGAACAGAAAATTGTCCGAAAGGGGCTTTAATCTGAGAGAAATGGCTGATATAAGGCACAATCTCCGAAGAAGCATTATTCACCAGATCTCCGGTAAAAACAAATAGATCGCTCTTTTGGGCATTAATCATATCAATGCCTTTTTGAACCGCTTTAGGGTTGGTAAAGCTCCCCGCATGTACATCCGAAATCTGTGTTAAGGTAAAACCATCAAAACTTGCGGGCAGATCATCAAAATACAAAGTATGTTTAATTACACGGTAAGCATATTTGCCTTGGGTGATGCCATAAGCAAATAAGGCAATGGTTAAACAAAACATCACAAATGCAAAATCGACCCAGTAATTGCTGCGGCCTAACATGTGGAAACCTTCGGGCTGAAAATTAGTTGCCAAACCAAGCAGTAGGCGGTAAACATCACCAAGCAAAAGGAAAAACGCGAAGACAATTTCTGCTGCAAAAATAATTAAAAATGCGTGACTGATGATCTGGAAAAACCTGTTCATGCCTTGGATCCGCATTTGCTGGATGGCATATAGCAAAGCAAAAGTTAGCCCCACAATAAAAACCCAGAAAATAGGACTGAGCCAGGTAGATTGATTAATGGTGCCCAGGCCCGATAAAACATAAGCGTTAAGGGTAAAAAATATGATTGCAACTATGATGAGCGGCAATAGATTGAGTTTTCTTTTCATTATTGAAATCTGTAATTCAGAATGTGGGTAAAAATAGATTTTAAACGCCGATAAATGTTGTTCTGTTTTGTGTCGCGGTTATTTTTACGCTGGTTTGATTAAAGCATTATCGTTATTATGCATTATATTTATAAATATCATAGTATGTTGAATTAAAATCAACTTCCTGTTGCGTATTTTATAATTTACTTTCTTTTATTAGCTTTGTGCGAATATGCTGTCCAAAAAAACAAAGTATGCCATTAAAGCGCTTGTTGCGCTTGGTAAAAATTTAGATAAACCACCAATGCAGATTTCGAAAATTGCAGAGGAGGAGCATATCCCGAAAAAATTCCTGGAGCAAATTCTGCTCGATCTGCGTAACGCTGGCTTTTTATACAGTAAAAAAGGTGCAGGCGGTGGTTACAGCCTCAACAAAAAACCTGAAGAGATTTTATTGGTACACGTAATGCGTGTAACGGATGGACCTATTGCCATGGTTCCCTGTGCAAGTTTAAATTTTTACCACAAATGTGATGAATGTGTGGACGAAAAAACATGCGGAATCAGAAGTGCGTTTATCGATGTTAGGGATGCTACCCTTAAGGTTTTAACCGAAACCAGCATTGCTGATGTAATCGGTAGAGAGGATAATCTAAAAATCGGGGTTATTAATTTATAATTTTTTACAACTTTCTGCTATTGATCCGTCACCCTGACCTGTAGCGTAGCGGAAAGCTACGAAGTAAATTTATTTCAGGGTCTTTTTTGGTGTAATTAAACTTAAGAGGTCTAAATCAATATTTTTTGGAAAGCAGGGGCTGGTAGGTTTCGGATCCGATAGTCCTGCTATCGTTGCAAGTCCTCACTCATGCTTCGCTATGGGCTTTTCGCTATATCAGGTTTATTTAGCAAAGACTTCCTAAGTTTCAAAGGAGTAGGATGCAGGCTAAATCGGAAGTTTGATGATATACGCCATAAATCCGCGTTAGGGATTGTAAGGGTTCAGTACCGATCCTTCATCGGTACCGGAGCGAAGCGCAGCCCGGCAAAGCCCGACCTTTGCGCAGCTTAGGTAACGCCCAAATCAGTTTTCAATTGGCAGTTTTCAGTTAACAGTTAGCAATTTTCAACTGGCAGTTAGCAGTTTCCATTCTTCAGTTGGCAATTTTCAGTTTTCGGTTGCCAGTTATCAATTTGCAGTTTTTAGCCCCGTGGATTAAGTGATTTAACTTTGAAGGTTTCTCGACTGTGTTACACCCGATAGCTATCGGGTCCACTCTAAATGACGGCCTTGCGTGGTTTTAACAGGATATCGTAAATTTTTTCATAATAAATTACGACTATTCCTATATACTTTATATATTTGGCGTATGAATTTCAATTTTATACCTAACAAATTAATCGTTATGCAAATAATGTGTTGTTGTAAAACGCAGTAATAGGAGCCTACAGATAATTTTAAGTATAAAATATGGAATGCTTCTCGGTAATAGGGAAGCATTTTTTGAATAAAGCTAACAACACATATGCAAAGTTTCAGAACAGAACTCGAAAATCCGATTGTCGAGCAGGACATTATCGATTTAGAGAATAAAATTAAAGCTTTTAGAGATGGAACCATCCACGACGAAAAGTTTAGAAGCCTCCGTTTAGCACGCGGTGTTTACGGTCAAAGACAACCTGGCGTACAAATGGTGCGTATTAAATTGCCTTTTGGTAAGGTAACTTTTAAGCAGTTGTTGCGTATTGCAGATATTGCTGATGAGTATGGAAGTGGAAATTTACACTTAACCACCCGTCAGGATATTCAGATTCACTATGTGAGTTTAGACCGTACTCCGGAACTTTGGGCTAAATTAGAGCAGGATGATATTACACTTCGCGAGGCTTGTGGAAATACGGTACGTAACGTAACGGCTTCTCCAAATTCTGGAATCGATGCTGAAGAACCTTTTGATGTTTCGCCTTATGCGCAAGCGGTATTTGCTTACTTTTTGCGTAACCCGATCTGTCAGGAAATGGGCAGAAAGATTAAAATTTCATTTTCTTCGAGCGATAGAGATACTGCGTTTAGCTACATTCACGATTTAGGTTTTATTCCTAAAATTAACGAAAATGGCGAGCGCGGATTTAAAGTTTTGTTTGCAGGTGGTTTAGGTGCACAGCCATTTTTGGCCAATGCGGTACACGAATTCTTGCCTGAAGATCAATTGATTCCGTTTACAGAATCTGTTCTTCGTGTGTTCGACCGTTATGGCGAACGTACCAACCGTAACAAAGCACGTTTAAAATACCTGGTTCAAAAATTAGGTTTAGAAGAAGTTTTACGTTTGGTTGCCGAAGAGCGTATTGCCAATAAAGTAAAAACCTTTAAAATAGATATCAATACTGTACCTCAGCCAACTTTACCTTTAGAACAAGAATACCCTGCGGTAGAAATATTAAACGAAGCCCATTACAAACATTGGTTAGCCACTAACGTAATTGAGCAGAAACAGGCCGGATTTTATGGCGTTTACGTAAAAGTTCAGGTAGGCGATATCAAAACAGATAAAGCAAGAGCTTTTGTCGATGCCATCAGGTTATATGTGGCTGATGAAATCAGGATTACCCAAAACCAGGGCTTGCTGTTAAAGTTTGTACGCAAAGAAGCATTACCTTCTCTATATGCGGCTTTAAATAAAATTGGTTTTACTACAGCTGGTTTTGATAGTTTAGCCGATATTACCACTTGTCCTGGTACTGATACCTGTAATTTGGGTATTTCGAACTCAATGACCTTGGCCGAAGTTTTGGAGGAAGTGATTTATACCGATTTCCCTGAGTTTATCTACGAAAAAAACATCAAGATCAAAATCAGCGGATGTATGAACTCTTGCGGTCAACATGGTTTGGCTGAGATTGGTTTCCATGGAAGTTCAGTAAAAGCTGAAGGAAAAGTTGTTCCGGCAGTTCAAGTGATGTTAGGCGGTGGAACAGTTGGAAACGGAGTAGGTAGGGTGGCAGAACGCGTAATTAAAGTGCCTTCTAAAAGAGCAACAAGTGTTTTACACTTCATTTTAAATGATTTTAAAGCCAATAACCTGGAGGATGAGAACTTTCACCAATACTATGATAGAAAAGGTAAAGACCATTTTTATCAGTTGTTAAAACCATTGGCCGATTTAACCAATCTTAAAACAGAAGAATTTGTAGATTGGGGGCATGTAGAAGAGTTTGTAACGGCAATTGGTGTAGGCGAATGTGCCGGCGTAGTGATCGATTTAGTGGCTACTTTATTGTTAGAAGCTGATGAAAAATTTGATTGGGCAAAGCAAAACTTAGATAAAGGTGCTTATGCCGATGCCATTTATCATACTTACAGCACTTTTGTAAGCGCTGCAAAATCTTTATTGTTAGATAAAGGCGTAAACAGCAGCACACAGGTTGGTGTGATCCGCGAATTTGATAACCACTATGTAGAAACAGGAGAATTTAATTTATCGACCAATTTTTCAGACCTGGTGTTACAGATCAATAAAAACGAACCAACTGCTGAGTTTGCTCAGAAATATTTCGAAGAAGCAAATCAATTTTTAAATCAGATTAAGGAAAAAAGGGCAGTATTAGCAAAATGAGATTTGAGACAATAGGTATGAGATTTGAACACTGCAGACGCTAAACGCCATGTGCCAAACAACTCTTCATCCAGTCATTCAAAATTCAATAATTAAAAAGAAACATGGTTAATCAAAATAAAGAATCAAAAATAACCCTTTTAGGTGCTGGTCCTGGAGATCCTGATTTATTGACATTGAAAGGGGTTAAAGCGTTGCAAACTGCAGATGTGGTTTTGTACGATGCCTTAACCAATGAAGCTTTATTGGAGCATGCTCCGGCAGAAGCCATTAAAGTTTATGTAGGAAAACGTTCAGGTGAGCATTCTTATCCTCAGGATACCATTAATAAATTAATGATCGATTATGCCTTAAACTACGGTCACGTAGTGCGTTTAAAAGGTGGCGATCCATTTGTTTTTGGCAGGGGATATGAAGAGTTGGATTATGCCGCATCTTATAGCATTCCGGTAAGTGTAGTTCCTGGTATTTCGAGTTCTATTGGTGTGCCAGGCTTACAGCAGATTCCGGTTACACACCGTGGCATGAGCGAAAGCTTTTGGGTAATTACCGGAACAACCACTTCTGGAGAAGTTTCGGCAGATATTTACCAGGCTGCACAATCTAATGCGACTGTTGTGGTACTTATGGGACTTAAAAAATTACCTAAAATTGTAGAAATTTTTAAAGCCGCAGGTAAACACCATTTACCAACCGCAGTGGTTCAGAATGGATCGGCAGAAGATGAAAGATTAGTAGTAGGTGTAGTTGAAACCATAGAAGGTTTAGTGCAACAAGAAAATATTAAAGCACCTGCTTTATTAATTTTTGGAGAAGTTGTATCATTACATCCATCATTTAAGAAATTAATTAAACAATATGCAAGTATTGCCTAACCAACCTGATAATGCAGCATCTTTTTCTGAAGAAGAAAAAGGTAACCAGCTCTTTCCAGTTTTTGTAAAGCTGAACAAGCTGCGTACATTATTAATTGGTGCAGGAAATATTGGGCTCGAGAAGTTAACGGCGATCGTAAATAATAGCCATAGTGCTACTATTACGATTGTTGCAGAGCTGGTATCACCGGAAGTTTATGCGCTTATCGCAAATTATCCGCTGATAAAAGTAAAGCAGAAAAGTTTCGATGTAGACGATCTGAATGACATTGACATCGTTTTCGCGGCAACCAATAACAATATTTTAAATGAAGAGATCAGAAAGGTGACGCATGAGCGTGGCCTGTTGATCAACGTGGCTGATAAGCCTGAACTTTGCGATTTCTACTTGGGATCAATCGTTCAAAAAGGTGATTTAAAGATTGCCATTTCTACAAATGGCAAATCGCCAACTATTGCCAAACGTTTAAAGCAGATTTTAAATGAAGGCTTGCCTGCCGAGCTTGATGAAACGCTACAGAATATGAGCGCTTTGCGTCAAACTTTAAATGGCGATTTTTCGGCAAAGGTTAAAAAACTGAATAAGGTTACCCAAAGTTTAATTAACCCTAAAAAAAGTTTTGCTGAGCGAAATATTAAATGGTTAATCTGGGCGGCCTCAGTTTTACTAATTGGTGCTATCGGGTATTCTTTGTGGAATACCGAACCAGAATTTCAGACTTTCCTGATCAATATTGATCCTTTGTTCTATTGGTTTTTAGGTGCTGGGTTTTTATTCGCATTAATTGATGGTGCAATTGGCATGTCGTATGGTGTTACTACGGCATCGTTCTCATTAGCGATGGGTTTACCCCCTGCATCGGCAAGTATGGCCATCCACATTTCTGAGGTAATGAGCAACGGAATTGCAGGCTGGATGCATTACCGTATGGGTAACGTAAACTGGAAACTATTCAAAATTTTAATCCTTCCAGCCATAATCGGAGCAGTTTTAGGTGCCTATATCCTTTCTTCATTAGAACATTATAGTGCTTATGTTAAGCCTATTGTGGCGGTTTATACCTTGTTTTTAGGCGGAATCATTTTAATGAAAGCTTTCAATGTGAAGAGAAAAAAAGCCGATCAAAAAATTAAAAAAATTGGTTTATTGGGCTTTGTTGGTGGTTTTATCGATGCTGCCTTTGGCGGGGGCTGGGGTTCGATCGTATTATCAAGCTTAATTGCAGGTGGCAGGCATCCATTGTTTTCTTTGGGTACCGTAAAAATCAGCCGCTTTTTTATCGCCACCTTAAGTTCGCTTACTTTTTTTACCATGTTAGGTGGCAAACACTGGGAAGCCGTTGTAGGCTTAATTATCGGTAGTGCAATCGCATCACCGATAGCCGCAAAAGTATCGAACAAAATATCTGCGAAAACCATTATGGTTGCCGTGGGAATTATCGTAATGATTGTAAGCTTACGCAGTGTAATTATGTTTATTTTAAAATTAATTTAGTAATGGAGAACCTAGAGGAGATAAAAGCAGCACTGGCAGGTTTAAGTACAATTGATAAACTGAAATTTTTGGCAGATAAATATGCCGACCGTATTATATTTTCGACCAGTTTCGGTTGGGAAGATCAGGCGATTACACATTTAATTTTTTCAAATAATATTCCGATCAAGGTTTTTACTTTAGAAACCGGACGTTTGTTCCCAGAAACTTATTACGTTTGGAACCGAACCCTGGAAATTTATAACAAACCCATTCATGCCTATTATCCACAGAACGAATTGCTGCAGGATATGGTAAATACAAAAGGCCCGAGCAGCTTCTACGAGTCGGTAGAGAATAGGAAAGAGTGCTGTTACATCCGTAAAATCGAACCTTTAAAAAGAGCCTTAAAAGGTAATGAGATCTGGGTAACAGGAATCAGGGCCGATCAAAGTGCCAACCGTGAAGACATGCACGATTTAGAATGGGACGAAGGAAACCAATTGGTTAAATTCCATCCTATTTTCGATTGGACTTTAGATGATGTGAAAGCATATATTAAAGAAAACAACATTGTTTACAATACCCTGCACGATAAAGGTTTTCCGAGTATAGGATGCGCCCCATGTACCAGAGCAGTACAGCCAGGCGAAGATTTTAGGGCCGGTAGATGGTGGTGGGAAGACCAGAGTAAAAAAGAATGCGGTTTGCATGCTGCATCTTGATGCGTGCAAGCCGTAATTGCGAGGCCGGATGAGCGTGGAGCCAGCCTGTACCGATTTATCGGTAAAGCAATCTGATTAAAAAGTCATTTCGAGTAGTAGGATAGATTGCCACGTCGGCTGAAAAAGCCTTCTCGCAATGACGACAATGGAAGTACAACAACAAAGACAACATTTGATAATGAGTACATATAATTTTGATTATTTAGATGAACTGGAGGCCGAGGCCATTCACATTTTACGTGAAGTAGCAGGTCAGTTTGAAAAGCCAGCCTTATTATTTTCGGGTGGAAAAGATTCAATTACTTTAGTTCGTTTGGCAGAAAAAGCTTTCCGTCCGGGGAAATTTCCTTTTCCTTTAGTGCATATTGATACAGGTCATAATTTTGAAGAAACCATCACTTACCGCGACCAAATGGTAGAGCGGATTGGCGAAAAATTAATCATCGGTTCTGTGCAAGAATCAATAGATCAGGGGAAAGTTGTAGAGCAAACAGGTAAAAATGCCAGTAGAAATGCTTTGCAGACCGTAACATTACTCGATACCATTGCAAAATACCAGTTTGATGCCTGCATCGGTGGTGCACGTAGAGATGAAGAAAAAGCAAGGGCTAAAGAACGTATTTTTTCTGTTCGTGATGAATTTGGCCAATGGGATCCAAAACGCCAACGTCCTGAACTTTGGAATATTTACAACGGTAAAATCCACAAAGGAGAAAATATCCGTGTATTCCCGATCAGTAACTGGACAGAATTAGATGTTTGGAATTATATCCGCAGAGAAAAAATAGGTCTGCCGAGTATTTATTTCTCGCACGAACGCGATTGTATCACCAGAAATGGACAGCTGATGGCTGCATCACCGTTTTTAAATATGGATGATGAAGATGTGGTAGAACGCAAACAGGTTCGTTTCCGTACAGTAGGCGATATGTCTTGTACTGCTGCGGTAGAATCGGATGCGACTTTGATTGATGATATTATTTCTGAAATCAGTGCTTCTAAAATTTCAGAACGTGGTGCCCGTATGGATGATAAAGTTTCTGAAGCCGCAATGGAAGACAGAAAAAAAGGAGGATATTTTTAAAGAGTATCAAGTCGTAAGTATCAGGTAGAAAGTTGGCAATGAGCTTTAATACAGATACTAGACATTGATACACTAATTAGTATGAAAGTTTTTAAGGCGCATTTAAGTCTTGATACTTGATACTTATATCTTAATACTAAAATAAAAATGAACATATTAAAATTTTTCACAGCAGGAAGTGTAGATGATGGTAAAAGTACCTTAATCGGCCGTTTGTTATACGATACAGATTCTATTTTGGCCGATCAATTAGAAGCTTTACAGAGCTCTAACCGCAAAAATGATGACGGAACAATAGATTTAGCCATTTTAACCGATGGTTTAAGGGCAGAGCGCGAGCAAGGTATTACCATTGATGTAGCTTACAAATACTTTCAGACCGAAAAACGTAAATTTATTATTGCCGATACACCTGGGCATATTCAATATACAAGAAACATGGTTACAGGCGCCTCAACAGCCAACCTGGCCATTATCTTAATCGATGCCCGTAACGGTGTGGTAGAACAGACCATCCGCCATTCGTATATCGTTTCCTTATTGGGCATTAAACACGTAGTGGTTTGTATCAATAAAATGGATATGGTTGACTATAGCGAAACCGTTTATAGTGCCATCATAGAGAAATACAAAGTTTTGGCGCAGCAATTAAAGCTTGCTGATGTAACCTATATTCCCGTTAGTGCCTTAAAAGGCGATAACATTGTGCAAAATTCAGGTAACATGGATTGGTACGAAGGAGAGAGCTTGTTACATTTCTTAGAGAAGGTTGATACCGACAATTTAGATAAATCGCAATTGGCGCGTATGCCGGTACAGTGGGTAATACGTCCGCAAACAGAAGAATTGCACGACTATCGTGGTTATGCCGGTAGGGTACTAAGTGGTACTTTTAATTTAAATGATAAAGTTACCGTATTACCTAGTGGTGCGAGTTCTACGGTTGAGAAGATTGAATTTTTTGATCAAACACCAGATGCAGCTCACGCTGGCCAGTCAGTTATTATTCACTTAAAAGATGATGTAGATATTAGCCGTGGCGATACCATTGTAAATGCTTCGGCATTACCACAGGAATCGAAGCTGATTGAAGCAGACCTTTGCTGGATGGATGGCCGTGCATTGGATACTTCTATCATGTACAATATTCAGCACAATAGTAAAATCACCCGTTGTAAAATCAGTGAGATTTTGCATAAAGTTGATATTAATACACTTGAAAAACATGCTGCTGAGGAATTTAAATTGAACGATATCGGTCGTGTGATTATTAAAACCGCCGATGCTTTGGCATTCGATTTATATGATGATAACCGGGCAAACGGTTCAGCTATTTTGGTAGATACGCGTACAAATTTAACCGTTGGCGCCTTAATGTTTAGGGCAGCAGTAGAATAAAATGTAAAATGGAGGATGGAAATTGATCAGTGACCAATAGCGAAAGCTTCAAGAAATATAGATAAAATCTTAATCTTCTTAATTCCTTAATGGTGGAAAAATGGATGATGAAGATTGTGAAACGATGAGATCTTTATTTCAGCTTATTGATCCTGAAATCATACAATCCTGAAAATCTTACAGTAGAGAACCACAACCAAATATAATAATGAAGACTTTAGGTTTTAATCTAAAGTGAAAGCAATTTCAGCGGGGCGCCAGATAGGATAGCCCCGTTTTTCGTTTGACGATTTTTTTTGAACATTTTAAAGATAGGCGCTTTAAATTTTTTATATCTTAGTTTAAATCCCTCAGATAATTTTCCGAATAAACCAAAAACTATGCACGCTGGAAAGAAATATACCTTTTTTGAATTTATTGTATGGACCCGACGGGATATTTACCGTTTAACCGTTCTTGCCATTATTCCTACTGTACTTTATCATTTTTGTAAATTCACCTTTCTCTCCATTTCATGGGTTCCGGTAGCACTTTTAGGTACCGCTGTTTCCTTTATCATCAGTTTTAAAAACAATGCCAGTTATTCGCGTCTTTGGGAAGCCCGACAGATTTACGGCGGGATTATCAATGTGAGTCGTGCTTTCGGGGTAATGGTACGCGATTACTTAGCATCACAAGATAAAAAAGCAGATGTTCAAATCATTTTTTACCGTCATTTTGCCTGGCTAACAGCCTTAAGGTTTCAGTTAAGAGAGCCGAGAGCCTGGGAAAACGCGAACGACCCCCGTAATATTGAATATGCCAGATTGTACCACGTTTCCGAAAAAACTGATAAGTTAGAAGATACCCTATCGAAATATCTTTCAGCAGATGAATTGAAATACGTTTTAAGCAAGAAGAATAAGGCCACCCAATTAATGGCTTTACAATCGAGCCACATTAATAAATTAGCAACTGCCAGAAACCTATCCGATTTACAATTACAGTCCTTGCAAAACTCAGTTACCAGTTTTTACGATAACCAAGGTAAAGCTGAAAGGATTAAAAACTTTCCTTACCCACGTCATTTTTCATCAATAGCCACCATTATGTTAAACCTGTTTGTGTTTTTGGTGCCCTATGGCCTATTAAACGAATTTAACAAATTGGGCAATGGTACTTTGATTGAGGGTTATTCCATTTGGTTAAACATTCCATTTGCGATTTTACTCACCTGGGTTTTTAACTCTTTGGATATTGTTGGCGAAAGTTCTACAAATCCTTTTGAAGGAAGTGCCAATGACGTGCCGATCACCAATATCTCGAGGACAATAGAAATTGATATGAGGGAGATGCTTGATGAAACTGATCTGCCTCCTGTACTAACACCCGAAAACAGTATACTGATGTAAATTTCCATTATGGAAATGATAGAAAATAATCATCGTATTTGTATATTGATTAGAAGACAATAAATCACAGTTACCATGAAAAGAAATATCCTTTACCTTGCTTTGGCAGCAATACCTTTTGCTTATGCCTGTACCCAAAACAATAAAACAGCTACTGGCACTAAAACTAAAACCGATTCTTTGGTTAGTGAGAACTGTTATGCAGCAGGTTTTGAAAAAGACAGCGCGGCCATGAATGTGAAAATACTAGCCTCAGGCAAAGTTACGGGTTCATTATTGGTTAATTATGCCGAGAAACCGCAGAACAATGGTACCATAAACGGAAAATTTAACGGCGATACCTTACTGGTAGATTACCGCTTTAAAACTGGCGAGGACACCGTAAAAGTTTACACCAACCCATTGGCATTTTTAAAGAAAGATGGGAAACTGATTATGGGAGTGGGGCAAATAGAAACCACACTTGGCAGATCTTATTTTGTTAAAGATAAACCCATTAATTTCGAGGCCGGAAAATTTGTTTTTCAGGAGGTTGATTGTAAGTAAAACCAGATTTTGAGATAAAATGAAAACTACTGGTCTTAGCGTCTCACGAAGACTCTTGGTTAGTTTTTGTGGTGGAGGTGCAAAGAAAGTACAGAATCCAATCAGTTGATCATCTTGAGGAATAATTTATTTCATAAAGATCAATATAAATAACAGGTGATTTTAAGGAGTAAACCTCTCGAAGTATCGTCATTTCGACCGTAGTGTTCCAAAGGAACTCCTTTGGAGGAGAAATCTTTTAAATTTGACTCAATAACTTGGTACAAAGATCTCTCCATTTCGCTACGCTACAGTCGAGATGACGATCATTCTATTGGAGTCTGTCAATGGTAGCGGAGTCGAAGGACCTTTTATATAGATCCTATGTTTCACCGTAAAGATTCTTCACTGCGTTCAGAATGACAGCCAATTCCATGGTGGTGATTCAAAAACATGTACATTCCCTATAGGATAAATCTCTCATTAATACTCAAAATTCCCCATCAACACTCGCTAAAAAGCTAAATAAAATTATTTTAAAATAAATTACTACAATTCCCATAGACTTTATATATTTGTATTATTAACAAACGTATAACGAGCTTAAATTATCTGTTATGATTTTGAATAAAGTAGAAAAAGCGAACATTGAACCAAGAATTACTTTAATAGGTGCAGGTCCTGGCGATCCGGATTTATTTAGTTTAAAAGGTGTTAAAGCATTAAAAACAGCTGATGTTGTTTTATATGATGCAAATGTGAACGAGGCTTTATTGTGTCATGCGCCAGATGGTATACCGAAAGTTTATGTGGGCAAACGTTCAGATGATGAATCGTTTTCTCAGGATGCGGTTAATAAATTGATTGTTGATTACGCTTTAAATTACGGTCACGTGGTACGTTTAAAAAGTGGCGACCCGTTTTTCTTTGCAAAAGGATATGAAGAAATAGATGCTGCAGAATCGTACAGTATCCCTACCGAAATTATTCCGGGTATTTCGAGTGCAACCGGTGCGCCAAGTTTGCAAAAGATCCCGATGATCTATAAAGATTTGAGTGAAAGTTTTTGGGCAGTAACAGGAACAAACTCAAAGGGCGAAATTTCTGAAGATTTATATATCGCAGCAAAAACGAAAGCAACTATTGTTGTTTTAAACGGAATTGAGAGAGTAAAAGAAATTGCCGCAATTTTCCAGGCAGAAAATAAAAACCTTTTGCCAGTAGCAGTAATTCAAAATGGTTCTACACCAGAAGAAAAAATTGCAGTTGGTATTGTTGATACGATTGCTGAAATTGTTGAAGACAAAAGAATAACTGCCCCGGCTTTATTGGTTTTTGGAGATGTGGTTTCATTACACCCACAGTTTCAGCCAATCCGCGATTTTTACGAAATTATCGCCGAAGAGTACTAAGATATTTTTAAACCAAAAATATATTTGTTTTGTTGTTAAAAACCGCTTAAGGATTTAAGCGGTTTTTTGCGTTTGGTGAAAAGGAACCCCTTGTTTCTAAGCCTGATTGAAGCGAAAGCCCGGAACGAAGTGAGGACTTATAGCGGAAAGCAGGGCTGTAGCCCGCCACAAAGAACTGAACATTCACTTTCTTATAAAATTCTTATAAAAAACGCTGCGTATATCTATGAAATCAGTGAGAAACCATAGGCAGCATCTTCCTGCAGATTTAAGATGATGCCGCTGAAATGAGGACTTATAACGAAAAGTAGGTAGCCCGCCACTAGGTACCAAACCATTCACTTTCTTATAAAAAAGCTTAAGTAAATTTATATGAATTAGATCTCTCCATTCCGCCTTGCTCCAGTCGAGATGACGATTTTTCCTTTAAAACAGTTAACTAAAAATATAATTTTCATTATTTGCAAAACTCAAAACAATTAGTAACTTACTTAGGTTATCTACACCAAATATTTGATGGAAATTATACATATAAGCGCCGAGTGTTACCCAGTTGCAAAGGTTGGTGGTTTAGCCGATGTAGTAGGGGCCTTACCAAAATATCAAAATAAATTAGGCCACATTGCCAAGGTGGTTGTTCCTGCGTACGATACGAAATTTATCCGCGAAAGCGAATTTGAAGTGACTTATGATGCATGGGCAAACTACGGTAATCACCACTTTCAGTACCGCATTTTAAAAGAAAAAACCAATAAATTAGGCTTTGATTTATACGTGATCCATATTCAGGGCTTAACCGACCGCCCAAATGTATATGGTTATAGCGACGATACAGAAAGATTTGTGGCTTTCCAGATTGCTACACTTGATTGGATTGTACAATGGGAACATCGCCCGGATGTACTTCATTGCCACGATCACCATACGGGTTTAATTCCGTTTATGGTTTCAAATTGTGTAAAATATAAAGCAATTAGCGGTGTCCCGACGGTTTTAACCATTCATAATGCGCAATACCAAGGTCAGTTTGGCTGGGAAAAATTATATTATATACCAGCATTCGATTTGTGGAAAGGTGGTTTACTAGGTTGGGAAGATGCCATTAACCCTTTAGCATCGGCCATTAAATGTGCCTGGAAAGTAACTACGGTTTCGCCAAGTTACCTGGATGAGATGATGAACAATGCCCGTGGATTAGAAAGTTTGTTAAGACAAGAGCGCTGGAAATCGGTAGGAATACTCAACGGAATCGATAGCGAGGTTTGGAATCCTGAAACGGACCCGATGCTGAGCAAAGGTTACAATTTAAAAACAGTTGAAACTGGTAAACTGGCAAACAAAACAGCCCTCTGTGATGTTTTTCAATTAGATCCGTCTAAACCACTATTTACTTTTATCGGTAGATTGGTTGATGAAAAAGGTGCCGATTTATTGCCCGATATTTTTTATACCGCTTTGCAGCAGCATGGAGACAACATCAATATCCTGGTTTTAGGATCTGGCGATAATTGGGTGGAAGGGCGGTTAAATCAACTGAAAGACATTTTTACCGGTAAGTATAATGCTTATATCGGTTATAATGAGCAGGTTTCGCACGAAATGTATGCTGGTGCAGATTTTCTGATCATGCCATCGAGAGTGGAACCTTGTGGTTTAAATCAGCTTTATGCGTTAAGGTATGGAACTGTTCCCATTGTACGCCGGATTGGTGGATTAAAGGATACAGTAATTGATATAGGCGATGGAGGTTTTGGGATTTGCCACGATCAAACGAGTATTTGGGATGTTACTCATGCCATTAACCGTGCTGTTGACTTATATAACGATAAGAAAGCTTTTAAAGCAGTGAGAAAAACAATGATGAAGATAGACCATTCGTGGGATAACGCAGCATTAAATTATATAGAATTATACCAAATATTAAAATAAGCTTAAACATGACTGACAAAGTTTTAGGCGTTATCCTTGGCGGTGGCCAGGGCTCTAGATTATCGCCGCTAACACAAACACGTTCTAAACCTGCAGTTCCAATTGCTGGTAAATACCGATTGGTAGATATTCCGATTTCGAATTGCCTAAATTCTGGAATTCATCGAATGTTTGTGTTAACCCAGTTTAATTCAGCATCCCTAAACAAACACATTAAAAACACGTATCACTTTAGCCATTTTAGTACGGCCTTTGTTGATATTTTGGCGGCTGAACAAACTGTACAAAACTCAGGTTGGTTCCAGGGTACAGCAGATGCCGTTCGTCAGTGTATGCATCACATTGTTTCGCACGAATTCGATTACATTTTGATTTTATCCGGCGATCAACTGTACCAGATGGACTTTAAGGATATGATTGAAAAACATATCGAGGCCAATGCAGAAATTACTATTGCCACTATTCCGGTAACGGCAAAAGATGCAACAGATTTTGGTATTTTAAAGGCCGATGAAGAAAACATGATCACCTCTTTTATCGAAAAGCCTAAAACCGGTTTAGAAGACTGGGTTTCAGATACCGGCGCAGAAATGCAGGGCGAAGGACGTAATTTCTTAGCTTCGATGGGTATTTACGTTTTCAACCGCGAGTACCTGATCAATATCTTAAATGAGAACGAAGAAGAAAAGGATTTTGGCAAAGAGATTTTGCCTAGAGCAATTTCTCAGAGCAGGGTTTTAAGCTTTCAATATGAAGGCTATTGGACCGATATTGGAAATATTTCATCTTTCTTTGAAGCCAATTTAGGTCTAACGGATGAAATTCCTAAATTTAATATGTTCGATAGCAACCATGCTATTTTCACCAGGGCACGGATGTTGCCTCCTTCAAAAATTTCGGGTACCACCTTGGATAAAACGATTATTGCTGAAGGCTGTATTATTCAGGCGAGCAAAGTAGAACATGCTGTTTTGGGGATCAGATCAAGGATTGGGAAGGATACGGTTATTACCAATGCTTATATTATGGGCAGTGATAGGTACCAAACCTTAGAAGAGATACAGGATGAAACGGGTAAGGGAAATTCGTTAATAGGTATTGGCGACCGTTGTTTTATTAATAATGCCATTATCGATAAAAACTGCCGCATTGGCAATGATGTAAAAATTAATGGTGGCGATCATTTGGAAGATGGAGACTTTGAGCTTTATGCCGTTAAAGATGGTATCGTGGTAATTAAAAAAGGTGCTGTTGTACCTAGTGGAACAGTAATTTAAGATAATCATTATTCATTAACTAGGCCAGTCGCGATTTTTCGGGGCTGGCTTTTTTTATTGCCTGATTGTCATTCTGAGCGCAGTGTTCCAAAGGAACTCCTTCGGAGAAGAATCTTTTATCAGACCGCTCAGGTTTTAGAAATAAGCCGTTTTAAAAGACTACTAACTGAAAACTGTTAACTGATTTGGGCGTTCCCCTAATCCCGATGAATCGGGAAAGGGGCATTTCAGGGCTGCGCTTTGCTTCGGTACCGATGAAGGATCGGTACTAAATCCTTACAATCCCTAACGCAAAATACACTACTTTAAATAGGTTTAATCTTCAAAGACTCGCATAACAGAACCCTTGTTCATAAACCTGATAAAGCGGAAAGCTCGAAGTGAGGAACGAGCGAGGACTTGCAGCGATAGCAGGGCTGCAATAGCGATTGAAACAGGACCTTACATTTTCAAAAAAAAAGCTCTTAATCGTTTTAACGGCTTTTTGACATTTCTCCCTAACATTTTTCCGATCGGCTTGTTAGTAAATAAACAAAATTATAGTCTATGGCCGAACAGCACCTTTATCAAACAGGAATTATAGGAAATTGCGCTTTCATTGCACACGTAAATAAAAATACTGATATATCTTGGCTTTGCTGGCCACGTTTCGATAGCCCTTTTGTATTTGGCAGTTTATTGGATGAGAAAAAAGGAGGGGAGTTTTCGATATTACCACAAGGTGAATTTACCTCTACTCAATATTATATTGAAAATACCAATGTATTAAGGACGGAAATTACTGCCGAAGATGGGAAATACCGGATTACAGATTTTGCACCACGTTTTCATCTATACGATCGCTATTTTAAACCGCTAATGTTCATCAGAAAGATCGAACCTTTGGCGGGGAACCCGCGCATTACCATCAAGTGTGAGCCGGTATGCGATTATGGGAAAGGTAAAATGAGGTCGAGTAGAGGCAGTAATCATATTGATTATTTGGGTTGTGATGAAAATATCCGCTTAAGTACCAATGTATCGCTTACTTATATTTTTGACGAAAAGGCATTTGTACTGAATGAAGCCAAATACCTCATTATGACTTATGGACAAAATTTAGAGGCTCCGGTAGTAAGTACTGCAGAAAATTTTTTGCGGGAAACCATCGCCTATTGGCGATTATGGATTAAACATTCGTCAATCGCGGGTTTTTACCAACCTTTCGTAATCCGATCAGCCTTGGTGCTGAAAATCCATCAATATGAAGACACCGGTGCAATTATAGCGGCCAGTACCACTAGTTTACCAGAATCGCCCGGCAGTACCCGAAACTGGGATTATAGGTATTGCTGGTTAAGAGATTCGCATTATGTATTAACTTCATTGAACCATATCGGTCATTTTGAAGAAATGGAGAAGTATTTTAATTACCTCTCTGATATTTCGCATGCTGAAGATACACGCTATCAACCCTTGTACGGTATTGCAGGAGAAAGGAAAATTACCGAGCATACATTAAATCATCTGGAAGGTTACAAAGGCGAGCAACCCATTAGAATAGGAAACCAGGCCTACGAACACATTCAGAATGATATTTACGGTCAGGTTTTAATTTCAATGTTACCACTTTATACCGACCACCGTTTTGTTTTTTCCGAACGTAGCGATTCGATAAAGTGGATTGAAAGTGTGCTTTCTAAAATTGAACGGACAATTGATGAAAAGGATGCCGGAATTTGGGAATTCAGGAACATTGCCAATGTACATTGTTATAGTAACCTCTTTCAATGGGCAGGAGCACAGGCTGCTTTAAAAATGGCTAAAACTATTGGTAATGAGGATTTCGAGAAGCGTGCAGAAATTTTGATTGATAAGGCTGCGGCACATATAGAAGCCTGCTACGATCCGGAAAGAAAAGTGTATACCAACGCCGTAGGAAGCCCGCATTTAGATGCCAGCACTTTACAGTTAATTATGATGAATTATTTGGACCCGGCTTCAGATCGGGCGAAAGATCATTTAATCGCTTTAGAAAAGGAGTTGAAAACGGAAGATGGACTATTTTACCGTTACTTACATGCTGACGATTTCGGTAAGCCAAAAACAACATTTTTAATCTGTGCCTTTTGGTATGTGGAGGCTTTGGCCTGTGTTGGCCGTACGGATGAAGCGATTAAAGAATTCGAAAATATTATTAAATATTGTAATCATCTTCTTTTGTTCAGTGAGGATGTTGATGCTAAAACGGGTAGCCAGTGGGGTAATTTCCCCCAGGCCTATAGTCATGTAGGCTTAATGAATGCGGCTTATCGCATTGCAATTAAACTGGATAGGCCAATATTTTTGTAAGGATAGGTTGGGAAATCCACAATTCAAGAGTCGGGATTGCAAATCCCGATTAACTTAAAAATATCGTCATCTCGACTGAAGCACGGCGAAATGGAGAGATCTATTCTAATTAGATTTCTCGGCTACGTTTCACTTCGCTCGAAATGACGATTTCCATAGTGGATAAATACTCCAAATTTAACTCCGCCCTACAAACGCCTCTTTTACTAAGCTCCAAAGCAGTTTTCGCACTTCATTAAAATCATTTAGGTAATATTTTGCTTCCGAAATGTTGTTGCCAACTTTAATGGTAAAAGCATCATCTGGTAATGCCCTGAAAATATCTTCATCGGTATGGTCATCACCAAGGGCCAAAATAAAATCAGGTTTTTTATCGTACAACCAGTTAAGGGCAGCCTTCCCTTTGTTAACCTCCATATTTTTAAACTCAATTACCTTATTGCCTGGCATGAGTTGCAGGCCTTTATCTGCAGCTAAAATTTTCATATGGCTGATAATTTCATTGGCCCTTAAATCACCAAGTCCTTCTTCTGCTTTCCGGTAATGCCAAACCAGTGAGTAACTTTTTTCTTCAATAAATGATCCCGGAGTACGGTCTGTATAGGTTTCTAGTAAAGTTTTTATTTCCTGTTTCCATTGGTCGGTAAGTAAGGGCAGGCTGTTCCATTTATCTCCAAACGATTTTTGCCATGCACCATGCTCGGCAATCAGATCAACTTTTAAATGGCCAAACCAATGCTCTAGGGTTTCATTCCTTCTCCCACTAATAATAACCACTTTATTTGCCTTGTCAAGGGTTAGGTTCTCAATCAAATCGTACAATTCGGCATCTGGCGAAGCGTCGTCAATATTTCCGGTAAAATCTACAAGGGTACCATCATAATCTAAAAATAGTACACGATTTTGCGTATGTGCATATTTAGTAACAATCACTTCATTAATAGCATTTACTGCATGTTTTGTTAATAAGGATTTTTGAGAATCTTTCACTTCGTTTAATCTTAAAATAAAATTGTTAACCCAATGTTTAACATTGAATTTTTGTACAATTGCACGCATGGCTTTCATACGCATTTGTTGTTCTGACGGTGACATTTTAAGTGCAGTTACAATGGCTTCCATAATGTCGCCCAGGTTATTCGGATTAACAATTACTGCGTCTGTTAATTCTTTTGATGCACCGGCCATTTCGCTTAAAATAAGCACACCATCATTATTGTTCCTGCTGGCCACATATTCTTTACTTACCAAATTCATTCCATCGCGCATAGGCGTAACCAAACAGATATCTGCTGTAGCGTAAAGCGCTGATAAAACTTCAATAGGAAAAGAACGATAAAAATAATTTACCGGAATCCAGTTTACGGAGCGGTACCTAGCATTTAAATTACCCACAAACTGATCAATCTGGTCTCTTAACTCACTGTATTGCGGTACCGTATCGCGGGAAGGAACTACGATCATAAAAAGCTCAATTTTGCCAATGTACTCTGGATGGAGCTGAAGCAGTAGTTCTAAAGCCTTTAATCTTTCTAATATGCCTTTGCTGTAATCGAGCCGATCGATAGACAAGATGACTTTTATACCTTCTTTACCTGCTCTAAAGTAATTTATTTCTTTTTTTACCTCTTCTGTTGCGGTTAAGCCAGAAAATTTATCGAAATCAATCCCCATTGGAAAAGCTTCTACAACAATTTGCCTTTCGTTGCTGCTGAGTATGTTTGATGATGAGTTTACAGGGAGCAAGCGTGTTGCTGTACTGATAAAATGACGAACATCGTCATAGGTATGAAAACCGATCAAATCGGCACCAATTAAGCCGTTCAATAGTTCTTCGCGCCAAGGGATTAAACGGAATATTTCGTATGATGGAAAAGGAATATGTTGGAAAAACCCAATTGTAGCATTTGGAAGTTTTTCCCTTAAAATACCTGGAAGAAGGAGTAACTGGTAATCCTGGATCCAGATTTTATCTCTTCTGTTAAGTACCTGCATGGCACTTTTTGCAAATTTCTCATTAACTGACCGGTAGCAGTCCCAATAACTTTGTTCGTAATGGGCGTAGGTAACAAGGTAATGAAAAACCGGCCATAATACTTCGTTCGAGAAGCCTTCGTAATATAAATTGATTTCGTTTTGCGTAAGGTAAACTGGATATAGGTTTAATGCGGCAAGTTTTTGAGTAACTTCTTCCTGACGTTCTTCCGGTACTTCAATACCGGGCCAGCCGATCCAAATGGAATTACCAGATTTATAAACGTCTCCTAATCCTGTGGCAAGGCCGCCCTCACTTGGAATAAGGGTGTATTCGTTGTTTTCTTCTATGATTTTAACGGGTAGTCTGTTCGATATTATAACTGTCTTCATGCTTGTATTTGATGTATCCACATCATTAAAAGCATATCAAACGGGTTTTGTTTGATTTTTTAGGTCAAAAAAACATTCAAATGATTAAACATAATTAAATACCAGAGAAAAAGTGGTGCCATTATCTGGCATTGAAACAACTTCTATGCTGCCTCTGTGCATTTTCATAATGTTGCGGCTAATGGTTAATCCTATTCCTGATCCATTTTTTCTGGTGGTGTAAAATGGAACAAAAATCTTTTCAAGATCACTGGCATCGATGCCTTTTCCGTTATCGGCAACATCAATATATAATTTGGTGTTTTCTAACCGGTAATTTACGTTGATGTGTGGGTGTTCTCTGTCCTCTACAGCATAAATACTATTGGTAATGAGGTTGATCAGCACTTGTTCAACTAATTTCAGGTCGAGCTGAATGGTGATTTTTGAAGAGGTTTGTTCTACATCCAATACCACATTTCTAACTTTGGCAAATGGCTGCATCAATACCTTAATGTGTTTCAGTATTTCACCAATGGTATGCGATTCAAGGTTTGGTGTAGGCAGCTCGGCAATTAGGCGATAATCCTTTACAAAATCTAACAGACCAGAAGATCTTCTTTGTATGGTTTGTAGTGCCGTTTTCAGATCGTCCATTTCGTCTTCTGTGAGGTTCTTTTTATCGGTCACCATCCGGTTGATCGTATCCGATAATGAACTTATGGGGGTAATTGAGTTTAAGATCTCATGTGAAATCACACCGATTAATCTATTCCATGCTTCCGTTTCTTTTTGCTCAATCTCATCTTTAATGTTTTGGAAACTGATAATGGTGTAATTGTTTCCGTAAAGATTTAATGGAATAACTTCGGTAGATAATTGAATCAGTTTATCCTGGATCTTCAATTCCAGAAACCTTTTTCCACCCGATAAGATCTGCTCTATTTCTGTTGTAAAGGTAGGAAGGTGTTGCTTTACCCTGTGCCAATATTTATACGCCGGAATGCCTAAAAGATTTGAAGCGGCCTGATTAAAAAATGCAACCTCTTCATTCTCTTCCTGATTGGTATTATTTACCACGATTACACCAACGGGAACCTGTTCCAAAATGGTTTTAATCAACTGAAACATCGCTTCCTGTTCCAATCTGATCTGTTTATGGACCTGTAAAATATCGCTGAACGATTCGTATAACTCAGGGAAACTGCCTTTAGTTACTTTATTTTTAAAATTTAGGGTATGATCTCTCGTTTTAACGGCTAAAATGAAACGGTTGATATCTGATCGGATCTGATTGATATAGTAATAAAGGGAAATAACCGTACCCAATAAAATTAAAGCTACGCCAATGATGGTAAACCAAAGCTGGGTATTTTTAATCAGGTAAAATAGGAGATAGCCCAGCAGATTGATAATCAACAGGCGAAATATTAAACGGAAAGTAAAACGTTGATAAAACATGTTTTAAGGTTAAAGGTAAAGGGTTAAAAGGTGGGAGGGTTTATGGTGAATGCGGAAATTTTAACCTTTCGCCCCTCAGCCTTCCTGCCTTCGATCTTTCTTAGATTCCAAATTTCTCGATTCTTCTATAAAGCGCAGCTCTCGTTAAACCGAGTTCTGCTGCGGCTTTTGATATATTTCCCTTGTGCTTATCTATTGCTTTCTGCACCATCATTTTTTCCATATCCTCAAGCGCCATTTCATCTGGTATGGCGTTGTTCTGTGCGTAGCGCTGCGGACTTAACTGCAAATCTTCTTCCGCAATATCGGCACCATCGCTCATAATAACGGCTCTTTCTAAAACGTGCTGTAACTCACGTACATTGCCCGGCCACTTATACTGTAAAAGTGCTTCCTGGGCCTTATTACTTAGTTTTCGTATGTCTTTATGGTATTTTGAGCTAAAAACCTGCATAAAATGATTGGCCAAAAGTAGAATATCTGTTCCGCGTTTACGTAAGGCCGGTAATAAAAGCTCAACAGTATTAATGCGGAACAGTAAATCCTGTCTAAATGTATTTTTAGCTACCATTTCATTCAAGGGCATATTGGTGGCCGTTATTAAACGGACATTCACCTTACGCTCTTTACTTTCACCTAAACGGGTAACTGTACGGTTTTGCAAAACGCTTAAGAGTTTTGCCTGAAGCGGTAAGGTTAAATTTCCAATCTCGTCTAAAAAGATCGTTCCTCCATCGGCCAGTTCAAAACGACCGGGTTTATCTTCTTTGGCATCGGTAAAAGCACCTTTAGCATAACCGAATAATTCGCTTTCAAATAAATTTTCGTTTAATGAGCCTAAATCAACATGCATAAACACCTGGTTTTTCCTTTGCGAGTTACCATGGATTTCATAAGCAAAAACTTGTTTCCCCGTTCCGTTTTCGCCCAGAATAAGCACATTGGCATCAGTAGGTGCTACTTTTAAGAGCGTATTCTGTAATTGATTTATTTCATCTGCCTGTCCAACAATATTCTCGAAACCACGGGTAAGGTCTTTTTGGAGTGATGAATGTATTTTTTCTAGTTTCTTTACCTTTTTGGTCGATTCACGGAGTTTAGATGCCGAAGAAATGGTAGCAAACAGCTTCTCATTTTCCCAGGGTTTCAAAATAAAATCGGTAGCGCCTTTTTTAATCGCCTTTACTGCCAGTTCAACATTGCCAAAAGCAGTCATTAGTATTACTACATAATCCTTATCAATAGATAAAATATGTTCTAGCCAATAAAGACCTTCACGGCCATCACTGGCCCCCTTTTGGTAGTTCATATCCAGCAAGATGATATCAATTTCATTTTTGCTCAATAAAACATTAATTTCTTTAGGCGATTTACATGTAATTACCTGCTTTACCTGCTGCTTTAAAAACAAACGGGCACTAAGCAGGATATCGTCATCGTCATCGATAATTAAAACTGTGGCGTCTAGCATAAATTTAAATTTGATGTGCTAAAGTAATAAAACTGTCCGCTCCCGCACACGAACTGTCCGATAACGAACACGTGAAAATAGTAAAAACTTTTAAATTGTTGGTTATCAATATTTTAATATGTTTTATGCTTTTGGCACAAGCTTGGTTATTAGTGATTCCAAACAGTACAACCGAACACAATGGATAAGAAAATAGAGAAAAAAAGATTTAGCACTAAAACCCTGTTAATTATAGGTGGAGCAATTGCTTTTGTAGCAGTTGTAATTTATGGCTATACTTTATCCCTTAAAAAAGTTTACAGTGCAGATGCCGATAAATTAACCATCAGTAAAGTAGAATATGGCGATTTTGAAGATGTTGTGTTATTAAATGCCAGTGTTGTTCCGTTAACCTCGGTAATTGTAAGTTCATCAGAAGGTGGAACAGTTGCCGAAATTTTTACTGAAAATGGTGCTTCGGTAGTTAAAGGAACCCCACTATTAAGAATCTCCAACTCGAATGCCATGTTGAGTTATACTTCAAGTCAAACAGCAGCAACTGAGCAGATTAATCAGCTGCGTAAATCGCGTTTAGATTTGGAGCAGAATCAGAGGGTTTTAAATCAGGATGTTTTAGATGTAGAAAATAGCTTACGAACAGCAACCCGTCAGTATAGATTAGATAGCTCACTATTTTCTAAAAAAGTAATCACACTTCAGGAATTTAATAAATCGAATCAGGATTACGAATATTACCAGGGTAAACTGAAAATTGTGCGTCAAGCGATTAAACAAGAAAACCAAAGTCGTAAGATGCAGTTGGCTCAGATCGATCAATCGATGGGGCAGATGAATGAAAGTTTAGAAATGATCCGCAAAAACATCGAAAATATGACCATTAAGGCGCCTGTATCTGGTAAACTATCTTCTTACGATCCAGTAATCGGTAAATCATATAATTCTAACGAAATGATAGGAAAGATTGACGTGTTGCAGGGTTATAAACTTCAGGCAGGAGTTGATGAATATTATATCAACCGGGTAAAAGAAGGACAAACCGCTAACTGTGAGTTTAATGGTAAAACTTATAACTTAACCGTGAGTAAAGTAATCCCTGAGGTTACAGCAGGTCAGTTTCAGGTCGAAATGGTTTTTAAGGTGGCAGCCCCTGAAGGTTTGCGTCGCGGATTATCGTTACAAACAAAACTAACCCTGTCTGACAATAGCAAATCGTTGCTTCTTGCCCAGGGACAGTTTTTCCAGAGTACAGGCGGCTCTTGGGTATTTGTAGTAAACAATGGTAAAGCCACCAAGAAAAACGTTAAAATCGGGCGAAAAAATTACCTGTACTATGAAATATTAGATGGTCTGCAGAAAGGCGACGAAGTAATCACTTCATCTTACGATCAGTTTAACCAATACGATCAGGTGGAGATTAATAAATAAAGCGGATGGTGTTTGGCGGTTAGCGTCAATTAGCCGATTTGAATAATTACTGATTTAACAATTAATATAATCAGGTCTTGATACCTGATACTAAATACTTGATACTAGAATAATACTTGATACTATGATTAAAATAGAAAATCTGGAAAAAGTTTACAAAACTGAAGAGGTAGAAACCACTGCGCTTAATGGGATTAATCTCCATGTTGCAGCAGGAGAATTTGTTTCCATCATGGGGCCATCGGGCTGTGGGAAATCTACCCTATTAAATGTAATGGGTTTGTTGGATAAGCCCGAAAGTGGAAGCTACAAATTTATCGATACGGAACTTTTAACGCTTAACGATAGAGAACGTTCAAATTTCCGTAAACGGAATATGGGGTTCGTTTTCCAGAATTTCAATTTGATTGATGAATTAACGGTTTTCGAAAACATCGAACTGCCACTAATTTATAACAAAATTCCAGCTGCAGAACGCAAGAAACTGGTAAATGAAATTATCGAAAGAATGAATATTGTAAACCGTAGCGGTCATTTTCCTCAACAGTTATCAGGTGGACAGCAGCAACGGGTAGCCGTAGCAAGAGCTTTGGTTACCAAACCCAAGTTGGTATTGGCCGATGAGCCTACCGGAAACCTGGATAGTTCTCATGGTAATGAAGTGATGGAGCTACTTTGCGAACTGAATGAAACCGGAACTACCATTGTAATGGTAACCCACTCTAGTCACGATGCCAGTTTTTCGAATAGAATCATCAATCTGAAAGATGGTCATGTAATTTCCGAAAAGATCAATAAAAGTAGAAACGAAGAGCTGATATAAAGGCTTAGGGTAAAAGGTTAAATCTCACCTTAAATCTTTAACACTAAACCTTACACGCTATAGAAAATTTTAGTTTAGTTAATAATAAGTCTGCCCAAAAATCTTCCTGGATAGGAAGATTTGGGAAGACGAAATAGTAAAAACCACCAGATAGGTATTTTGACCGCCACACCCCAAACACCTATCGCCAAACAATAAAAATATGTTCAAATTAAACTTAAAAATCGCTTTGCGAAACCTTTGGAAAAACAAGGGATTCTCTTTGATCAACATTGGGGGATTAGCCATTGGCTTGGCCAGTTGTATGGTTTTGTTACTTTATGTCGCTTACGAGTGGAGCTACGATAAACAATTCTCCAATCACGATAAAACTTATGTAGTTTATCAAAACATGGAAGCAAGTGGTAAAACTTTTAGCTGGGCGTGGACACCAAATGTGATGGCTAAAGAAGTGCAAGAAAAAATTCCTGGCGTTAAATATGCCTCGCACACTACTTATCCGAGAAAACAACTGATTACTGTTGGCGACAATAAAATAAATAGCAGCGCAATATTTGCCGATCAGAATTTTATTAAAATATTGGATTATAAATTTCTTGAAGGTAATTCAGCACAGGCTTTAAAAGATGTAAATACCATTATCCTCACCAAATCTTTTGCAACAAAATTATTTGGAAATGAAGATCCTATTAATAAAATGGTAAAGCTGGAAAATCAGGAAGCATTAAAGGTTGAAGCCGTAATAGAAGATGCACCAGCAAATAGTAGTTTAACTTTTGAGTGCATCATGCCCTGGGCATTGTTCGAAAAACGAGAAAACTGGGTAAAAGAAGGCAATTGGGGAAATAATATGTGTTTAACGCTTGTCCAGTTAAAGGATAATAACTCTTTTACTGCTGCAAATGATTTGATGCATGGAATTTATAAGCGAAATCAAAAAGATAATTTGTCAGTGGCTTTATTACATCCTTTAACCAAATGGCATTTATATGATGATTTTGTAAATGGTAAATCTGTCGGAGGTAAAATAGATCAACTTAAAATATTTTTATTGCTGGCCTTTTGCATATTACTAATTGCCTGTGTAAATTTTATGAATTTATCTACAGCACGCTCAGAGCGTAGGGCAAAAGAAGTTGGTGTTCGTAAAGCAATTGGATCAACACGTAAATCGTTAATTAATCAGTTTTTTTTAGAATCGCTGCTCATCACATTTATCGCCACAGTTTTAGCTTTTATCTTAATTGAAGTTAGTTTACCATATTTTAATAGTTTGTTAGATATTAAATTAACAATCGATTACTATAATGGCCAATTTTGGTTAACATTATTGGGTTTAATGATTTTAACTGGATTTATTGCGGGCAGCTATCCTGCGCTGTATCTATCTTCTTTTGAGCCTATCAAAGTTTTAAAGGGTTTTACGCTTAAAGCAGATTCATCCGCTTCGGTGAGGAAAGTATTAGTAGTTGGTCAATTCGTTTTTGCGGCAAGTTTAATTATTTGTACAGCAGTAATTTATCAGCAACTTAATTATGTTAAAAATAAGCCAATCGGTTACGATCAATCCAATTTAATTCAAATAGCGGCAGCCGGTAAAATGAATGATGTTGTTAAGTTAGAATTGCTTAAAACGCAACTATTAGAATCAGGCGCTGCAAGCGGTGTTACTTTTTTTAGTACAGATTTTACTGAAGGTGGAGATAATACTACGGGTGTAAGTTGGGAAGGCAAAAACCCAAACGAGGCTATCTCTTTTAACCATAGAACAATAGGATATGATTTTGTTGAAACTATTGGAACCAAGATGGTTAGTGGTAGAGAGTTTTCTGCGAAATTTCCTAATGATACAAGTAGTGTATTGTTAAACGAAGCAGCAGTAAAAATGATGGGATTAAAAAATCCTATCGGTAAGGTTATTACTTTTTGGGATAAAAAGCTAACTACAGTTGGGATAGTAAAAGATTTTGTAGTAGAAAGTGCTTATCAAAGAGTGGCCCCAATGATTTTCAGGGTAAATCAAAGGGACGACGCGAGGGTTATCATTGTACGGTTAAGCCCAAATCAAAACATCAGCTCATCACTGGCTAAAATTGATGATATAGTAAAGCAAATGGAGCCTAATTATCCTGTTAACCGTAAATTTGTGAATGAATCTTTTGAAGTGAAATTTAAAAATGAAATACTTTTAGGTTCACTCTCAAACTGGTTTGGCGGTTTCGCAATTTTCATTTCTTGCTTAGGATTATTAGGCTTGGCGCTTTTCATGGCAGAGCAACGCAAAAAGGAAATCAGTATCCGTAAGGTTTTAGGTGCCAGCACTAGCAATATCCTCGTGTTGCTAAATAAAGATTTTATAAAATTGGTGGCCATTGCCAATCTTATCGCGTTCCCGTTAGCATATATCATTGTAAATAAATGGCTTTCAGCTTTCGAATATCGTGTCTCTATATCTGCATTGCCGTTTATAGCCGCCATTAGCCTTTCGGTAATCATTGCCATACTCACTGTAAGTATTCAATCGGTTAAAGTAGCGAAGGCAAACCCTATTGATGCATTAAAATATGAATAAAACCTGCGGGTAGCGTTTGGCGTTAAGCGATAAATCCTCGCCAAACACCAAACGCTGTGCGCTAAACCCTACACCTTATGTTTAGATTAAACTTAAAAATCGCTTTGCGAAACCTTTGGAAGAACAAGGGATTTTCTTTAATAAATATTGGTGGCCTAGCTTTAGGGTTAGCTAGTTGTATGCTTCTATTATTATATATATCCTATGAATTTGGATTTGATAAGCAATTTAAGAATTACAGTACAACTTATGTTGCCCATACCAATATGAAAGCCAATGATAAAGTACACAGCTGGGCCTGGACACCTGGCTTACTGGCACCAGAGCTTAAAGAAAAATATGCAGGCATTGTAAACGCAGCAAGATCTTCTTACCCATTTCAGCAATTAATTAGTTATAAAGATATAAAAATCAAAAATAGAGGTTTGTTTGTCGATCCGTCTTTCTTAGAAATATTGGATTATAAATTTTTAAGTGGTGATGCTGTATCGCCACTTAAAGATATTAATAGCGTTATTTTAACTCAATCATTATCGAGGAAATTATTTGTAAACGAAAATCCAGTTGGTAAAATTGTAAAGCTAGATAATAAAGATGGATTAAAAGTTGAAGCAGTAATTGCTGATTTACCAGCGAATAGCAGTATAAGATTCGATTACTTAATGCCTTGGAAATTAAATGAAAAAAAGAATGAATGGGTATCGAAACAGGGATGGGGAAGTAATTTCTGTTTAACCCTGGTGCAATTGCAAAACAGTAATTTGTTGAATAGGGTAAATGCCGAAGTTAAAAATATTTATAAAACCCATGATAATGAATCGAATACCAACGAATTGTTTTTGCATCCTTTGTCGAAATGGCACTTGTATGATGAATTTGAAAATGGTGTAACTGTTGGTGGAAAAATAGGACAGCTGGAGATTTTCTTTATGTTGGCAATTTGTATTCTCCTCATTGCCTGTGTAAATTTTATGAATCTTTCTACCGCCCGATCAGAGAAAAGAGCAAAAGAAGTTGGCGTTCGTAAAGCAATTGGATCAAGTAGAAAATCATTAATAGCTCAGTTTATTCTCGAAAGTACTTTACTCTCTTTAATTGGAACTATTGTTGCCTTTACCTTAGTTGAAATTAGCCTGCCATACTTTAACAACTTGTTAAATATTACCCTGATTATCCAATATAATGATTGGAGATATTGGGCTACATTAATCGGATTAGTTTTATTTACCGGATTACTGGCTGGTAGTTATCCTGCATTTTACCTGTCGTCTTTTGAACCTGTAAAAGTGCTTAAGGGCTTCAGCTTCAAAGCTGGCTCAGCTATATCAATAAGAAAAGTGCTGGTCGTATCTCAATTTGTATTTGCAGCAAGCTTAATTGTTTGCACTGTTGTTATCTATCAGCAATTGAATTACATAAAAAATAAACCAATAGGTTATAATCAAGGTAACCTGATACAAATGGCAGCTATGGGTAATCTAACGAGCTCAAAAAAAATCGATTTATTAAAAACACAGCTAATCAAATCAGGTGCCGCTCAAAATGTTTCGTTACTCAGTATGAATATTGATGAAGGTGGTAATAATACATCAGATATTAATTGGCACGGCAAAAATCCCAATGAAAAAGTATTGTTTAACCAAAGGGGAATAGGGTATGATTTTATAGCTACTACAGGTACGAAGATGATAGAAGGAAGAGAATTTGATATTGAATTTCCAGGTGATTCTAACAAGGTTTTGATAAATGAAGCTGCTGTTAAAATAATGGGGCTTAAAAATCCAGTGGGTACAGTAATTGATTATGGTGAATCCAAATCTACGATTATTGGCGTAATGAAAGATTTTGTTGCTGAATCTCCGTATCAAAAAGTAGCACCAATGATTTTTAATCGAATTTACAAAGATGAAGGAGGCGTAATTTTAATTCGACTAAACGAGGCACAAAACATCAGCACTTCGCTGGCACAAATCGATGCGCTAGTAAAAGCTATAAACCCAGATTATCCCGTAGATAGAAGATTTGTCGGTGATTCTTTTGAAGAAAAATTTCAAAACGAAAAGCTTCTGGGTACACTGTCAAACTGGTTCGGTGGTTTTGCCATCTTTATCTCCTGCCTGGGTTTACTTGGTTTAGCTTTATTTATGGCCGAGCAGCGTAAAAAAGAGATCAGTATCCGCAAAGTTTTGGGCGCCAGTACAGCCAACATCCTTACTTTATTGAACAAAGATTTTATAAAACTGGTTGCAATAGCCAATGTAATTGCATTTCCATTGGCCTACATTATTATCAATAAATGGCTTTCGGGATATGAATACCGTATTTCTGTTTCTGTCTTACCATTTATTGTTGCAATTAGCCTTTCGGTAATCATTGCCATACTCACTGTAAGTATTCAATCGGTTAAAGTAGCGAAGGCAAACCCTATTGATGCACTTAAATACGAATAGACCTGCGATTAGTGTTTGGCGTTAAGCGATAAATCGTCGCCAAACACCAAACGCTGTGCGCTAAACCTTACACCTTATGTTCAAATTAAACTTAAAAATTGCACTGCGTAACCTTTGGCGAAACAAGGTAAGCTCGTTTATTAACGTAATTGGGCTGGCGATTGGTTTGGCTGCCTGTTTAATGTTACTCTTGTATGTAACTTACGAGTGGAACTTTGATAAGCACTACAGAGACTCGGAAAATCTGTATACCGTTATGACTAATATTCCTGATGGAAATGGCGGTGTGTCGAAGACATTTGAAGGAACAACAACAGCGCTCGGGCCATTGTTAAGGGAACGCATTCCCGAAATAAAAAACCTTGCAAGGATGAACTACATCAAAAAAAGTTTAATTGCAAATGGAGAAAATGGATTTAAGAAAGAAGGAAAATTTGCTGAACCGGATATTTTAAAGCTGTTTTATTATGAATTTATTGTGGGCAATGCTAAAACCGCAATGAAAAACCCGAAATCTGTAATTCTTACTGAGACAATGGCGAAAATTCTCTTCGGCACAACAAATGTATTAAACAAATCTGTCCGTTATCAGGATAGTGAAAATTTGACGGTAACCGGTGTAATAAAAGATATACCTCAAAATAGCTCACTTAAGTTCGACTTTTTAATGCCCTGGGCCTTCTACGAAATGGTTGATGAAAGCGCGAAGAATTTGGGATGGGGTAATTACAGTTTTGTAACGATGTTTTCTCTTAATCCTAATGCGGATATTGATGTTGTGAACAGGAAAATTGACGAGGCTGTTAAAGCAAATAATAAGCAAACCGACCAACCTTTTGTTGCATTCCAATATGCTAAACTACACTTATTTGGAAAGTTTGAAAATGGAAAAAGTGTAGGCGGCGACATTGAACAAATATGGCTTTTTACCGGTCTTGCTTTTGGTATTTTACTCATCGCTTGTATCAATTTTATGAACATGGCTACGGCTAAATCAGAAAAACGGGCGAAAGAAGTTGGTATTAAGAAGACAATTGGCGCAAATCGAATTTCATTAATTCTTCAATTTTTAACAGAATCAATGGTCCTTACTTTAATTGCGGTTGTAGTCGCAATTGCGCTGATCGAAATCTGCTTGCCTGCATTTAATGGTCTTTTAAATATCAATCTCAGCATATCTTATTTTAATTTAACCAGTTGGATTGGCATATTGGGAATAGTTATCGCTACAGGTTTAATCGCAGGAAGTTATCCAGCATTTTATTTATCTGCTTTTAACCCGATTCAAACTTTAAAAAGAAAAATAAAATCGAAAGGTTTGGCATCTGTAAGCTTAAGGCAAGTCCTTGTTGTAAGCCAGTTTTGTTTTGCTATCGTTCTGATTATTTCGACACTTGTTATTTATCGTCAAATTCAATACATTAAAAATAGGCCACTGGGCATTGATACCAAAGCATTAATTGAAATTCCTCAGGATGGGCAGCTAAAAAATCAGTTTGAGGTTTACAAGCAAAAAATACTGCAATCTGGTGCTGTAACAAGTTTAAATAAATCTTCAACAAAATTATCACACCACGGTTCAAATTTTACCGATGTTCGTTGGCCTGGAATGGTTCAGGAAAATAATGATAACCTGTTTAATAAGGTTGAAGCCAGCTATGATTTCATAAAAACTAATGGCGTGAAATTATTGGAAGGAAGGGATTTTTCTAAAAAATTTGCATCGGATTCTGCAGCGGTCCTTATTAGTTCTTCAACCGCAAAAGTAATGAATCTAAAAAAACCTGTAGGGCAAATTCTTACCATTTTTGGTGATAAAAGAGTGATTATTGGGGTTTTTGATGATTATGTATGGGATTCTCCTTATAAATCGAATAACCCAATGATACTTTATTTTAACGATAAGTATACAAGCTATATCACGATGAAGCTAAATACTTCAAATACCATTCGGCAAAATATTGAAACAATTACGCGAATTACCAAAGATGTTAATCCAGCTTATCCGGTTGAAATTTCATTTTTAGATAACGTTTATAGTGATTTGTTTCAAAAGGAGAAAACCTTAGGTATTCTTTCTAACCTTTTCGGCGGACTGGCTATTTTTGTTTCTTGTTTAGGATTGTTCGGTTTGGTAGCCTATAGCGCCGAGCAACGAACAAAAGAATTCGGCGTACGCAAGGTGTTAGGTGCCTCTTTACTTAATTTAATGCAATTGCTGTCATTCTCTTTTGTTAAAATGATTGCAGTTGCTATCGTTATCGCTATTCCTTTGAGTTATTATTTAATGAATAAATGGCTGATGAAGTTCGAATTCCACACCGAAATATCATGGTGGATTATGCCGATAGCAGGGGTTGGGACTTTGCTAATGGCATTGATTACGGTAAGTCTTCAGGCTTATAAAACTGCAAACGCCAACCCTGTTGATGCACTTAAATACGAATAAAGGTGAGGTAGAGGGGAGTAGGTTTAGAAACCTTTCCACCTTAACTTTCCAACTTTGAGAAAATATTAAAATTAGATATAATGACTGGAAGACAAACGATAATAGGGCTAAAGGTTTATATCTCAACCTTCCAACCCTTAACCTTTCAACCTTCAACCTCCAAAATATGTTCAGATTAAACTTTAAAATAGCACTACGTAACCTTTGGAAAAACAAAGGCTTCACTTTGATCAATGTTGGTGGCCTAGCTATCGGAATGGCCTGTTGTTTAATGTTACTCTTGTACGTTAACTACGAATGGAGTTTCGATAAGCAATATAAAAATGCCGATAAGGTATATTTTGCCGCATTAAATTTAAAGTTTAACGGCAAACTGGCTACTACAATGGCCGTTCCGAATAAACTGGCCAAAGCTGGGGTTTCAGAACTGCCAGGCATTAAAAGTGCAGCCCGCATTTCAATGAACAATGGACAGAAATTATATAGCCATAACCGCAATAATTTTAAATTAATAGGATTTAATGTAGATCCTGATTTTTTAAAAATCCTTCAACAGAAATTTATCTACGGCGATCCAGGTACTGCTTTATCTGAGCCTAATAATGTATTGATAAGCGAATCGACAGCAAAGAAGTTATTTGGTGATCAGAATCCAATAGGACAAAGTATTAAATACGATAACAGGGTAGACTTAAAAGTTAGTGCTGTAATACAAGATCTGCCAAAAAATCAAAGCCTGCAGTTTGATGTTTTGCAACCATGGGCTTTTTTTGAGCAGGAAAACCCTTCGCAAAAAAATTACGGGTGGGGAGCAATTACTTGTTTAACCTTATTTCAGCTTAAAGATAACGCTTCTTTAGATGCAACAAATGCAGCACTAAAACACTTCATCGTAAACAAAGAACCCGATTTAAAAGAAATGACATACGAACCTTTTCTTTTTCCTTTAAGCAAATTTCATTTATACAATGATTTTGACAATGGGAAATCGGTGGGGGGTAAAATTGATCAGTTGCGATTATTTGTTTTTCTGGCCATTTGTGTATTATTTATCGCCTGCATCAATTACATGAATCTTTCAACTGCTAAGTCGGAAAAACGTGCCCGTGAGGTAGGGGTTAGAAAGGCTTTAGGTTCTACCAGAAATACAATAATGGGACAGTTTATGGTAGAGTCAATGCTGTTGTCTTTTTTAGCAATGTTAATTGCCTTTGCGCTGCTCGAAGTCTCATTGCCTTACTTTAACAACCTGCTCGATATCTCGATCAAAATTAATTACAACGCTTACCAATTTTGGAGTGTATTACTGGCTATGGTACTGGTAACCGGTTTGCTTGCCGGCAGTTATCCCGCATTTTACCTTTCATCATTTATACCCGTAAAGGTATTAAAAGGCTTCAAAGGTTCAACGGGCTCATTATCCATCCGCAAAACACTGGTCGTAGTGCAGTTTAGCCTTTCTATCTGCATGATTATTTCGGCAATTGTAATTTACAGTCAAATTCAGCACCTTAAAAATAAGCCCTTAGGCTTTGATCAGACTGCGCTGGTACAGATCGATTTAGAAGGAGAGTGGACAAAGCCACAGAAATTGCAGACTTTTAAAAATGAATTGGAACGGGCAGGTGCTACAATTGCTACAACAGAATATGCTGGCTCGTTTACAGATGGTGGTTCAATTACCAGCGACATTCAATGGCCAGGTAAGCCCAAAAATGATGTCTCGATTATTAATTATAGAAGTACAGGTTTCGAGTTTGCCAAAACAACTGGTGTAAAGATTCTTGCAGGGAGAGATTTTGACCCTAAATTTTCGGCTGATACAGCTACATCTCTGCTCCTGAACCAAACTGCTGTTAAAATAATGGGGTTAAAAAATCCTGTGGGCACCGTTATCCATTGGGGCGATAATCCACCACTTAAAGTGGTAGGTGTGGTGCAAGATTATTCTAACGAATCGCTTGCTTCTAAAATACAGCCAACAGTTTATTATTACAATGTTAAAACGAGTCGGGTTTTGCTGCTTAAACTCAATCCTAAACAGTCGCTTTCTAATTCAATCGAAGCGATAAAATCGGTAAGTCAACGTTTAAATCCTGCTTATCCAGTTGAAGTGAAACTGGTTAGTCAGGGCATGGCCGAAAAACTTCGGAGCGAAAAGTTGCTCAGTGTACTTTCCAATATTTTTGGAGGATTTGCCATTTTTATTTCTTGTTTAGGTTTATTGGGTTTAGCGTTATATACTGCTGAACAGCGCAGTAAAGAAATCAGTATCCGTAAAGTATTGGGCGCTAATCTTTCTGATATCCTGTTCCTTTTGAACAAAGATTTTATGAAACTGGTAATCATATCGAATGTGATCGCTATCCCGGTAGCCTATATTCTTGTTGCCAAATGGCTGGAGAAATATGATTATAAAATTGCCATTAATCCATGGCCTTTTTTGCTTGCACTTTTAACCTCAGTAATTATTGCCATTTTAACAGTGAGCCTGCAAACCTTTAAAGTGGCTAAAGCAAACGCTGTAAATGCACTTAAATATGAATAAGGGTGGGAAGCTAGAAGGTAATAAGGCTGAGGGTTTAAATGCCTGGCCCATCAATCTTCCAGCCTTTCAACCCTCAACCTTAAAGCTATGTTCAGATTAAACTTAAAAATTGCACTACGCAACCTTTGGAGAAACAAGGTAATTACCTCCATAAATATTGGTGGTTTAGCTATTGCCTTGGCAGCGTTTATTTTGGTAACCATGTATTTTACCTATGAAACAGGATTTGACAAGGGAAATCCAAACTACAACGAAATTTACGTAGTAGGTAGACAGTTGCCTGATTTTAAGACCAATTATACTCCACCACCATTGGGTAAAGCTATTAAAGCAGAAATGCCAGAAGTAGTTGCAGTTGGTACCATGAAAATGAGTTTTTTTGAATTTCCGGTTAGCAGCGATCACGGCGTTGTTTTTTTAAGTAAATGCCTCTATCTTGATTATGCTGCAGCAAAAATGTTCAACATTAAACCCAATGTCGGTTTAACTAAGCCGGAAAGTACAACCGAAAATCTGTTTTACCTCAGTAACGAAAATTATAAAACGCTTTTCCCCCATAATAAAAACGGTCGGCCTGAAATGATTTGGCTTGGGAGTAAATCGGCTAATATGACAGGTAAGTTGAGCGGAAGTATTTTTGCCGATCCCCACTCTAATATTACTTTTGATGCCATTTCGTTGGTAAAAGAAATGGGTTTGGGAGAAAACTACGGATACAACAACTACAGTACTTATATCCAGGTAAAACCAGGAACAGATATCCAGGCACTTGAAGCTAAAATTAATGCCCTTTATAAAAAGGAAATGCTTAAAGATGGAGAAGATCCCAATAATGAGACTTTTAAAGCAACAAAAGCCTTTCTCGATCCATTAAAAAACCAACACCTTAGGCCAAAGGCTGGTACCGATGCCAATTATAAAGTGCTTATAGCTTTGTCCGTTTTAGGGATCTTGATCTTGGTCATCGCTTGTATCAACTTTACGAATCTAAGTATAGCGCAGGCAACCAAACGGGCAAAAGAAGTGGGTGTAAAAAAAGTAATGGGTGCTTACCGCTTTCAGCTTGCTTTTCAGTTTTTAACAGAAATATTAATCCAGTGTTTAGCAGCGACGATATTAGGACTGATTATGGCCGAAATCATCTTGCCAAAATTTAATAACCTGTTCGTGGTCAATTTATCCATTTGGGTAGCAAATAGTGCTTTATTCTGGCAATTGCCACTTATATTAATTTTTATTACGCTGATAGCTGGTATTTATCCTGCCATGGTACTATCCGGATTTAAACCTGCACTTGTTTTAAAAGGTAATTTTCAAACCAGCAAACAGAGCTATTGGTTGCGCAACAGCTTATTGGTGGTGCAGTTTAGCGTAGCGGTAGTTTTTATTATAGGTCTGCTCATCATCAATTCACAACTAAAATACATGCGTACCCAGGATATTGGTTTCAAACCCGAACAAGTGGTGTACATTAAAAACCTCGCCTATTTCGTTTCGCCAAGCAAATTCGATCCTATAAGGGATAAAATGGTTAAGATTCCGGGGGTGAAATCGGTTACCGTTACCAATGCATTGCCAGATGGTTCTGATGGTGGGAAAAATAAATATACTGTTGATGGAAAAGAACAAAGTTTAAGTTTTACAGATGTGGATTTTGATTATTTCGAAACATTAGATATCAAGATTAAAGAAGGCAGAACATTTTCCAGAGAATTTAAAACCGATACGGCAAATTCTGCTATACTTAATGAAGCTGCAGTAGCAAAGTATGGATTAATCAGCCCTGTAGGTAAAACCATAAAAGGCTGCCAGAATAAAGAATATAAGATTGTAGGCGTGATAAAAGATTTTAAAGCACTTGGATTTGAGAAAGCAGTACAGCCTACCATTTACGCAATAAATGATCTCTGTGGAAATCCTAAAACAGAAATTATGCTAAAAATAGAAGAAAGCAAGATGTCTGAAGTGTTGAGTACCTTAAAATCCCAGTGGCCAGAAATTAATAAGTTGGATGGAGAAAATTTCCGTTACCAATTTCTGGATGAAATGTATGGTAAACTCTTTAAAAAACAAGAACAAGTTACAATCTGTATTTTTTGCTGCTGCAATCCTCACCATTTTTATTGCAATACTGGGTTTATTTGCCTTTGCAAAATACATTACCACTGGCAGAATGAAGGAAATTGCCGTTAGGAAAATTCTTGGCGCAAGTCATTTACAGATTTTCAAACTCATTAATAGTTCATTCTTTGTTATGGTGCTTATAGCCAATATTATTTCCTGGCCATTGGCGTACATATTAACCAAAAAGTGGCTAGAAACCTTTGCATATCGAATTGATCTACCACTTTTTCCTTTTTTAATCAGTGCAGTCCTAACCATTTTGTTAACCATTGTAACGGTAAGTATCCAGGCAAACAGTGCCGTAAAAGCAAATCCTGTTGATGCACTTAAATATGAATAAGACCTGCGTGAGGGCGTTTGGCTATCGGCGCGAATTTATCGCCTAAGCTCAAACGCTTAGCGCTATTCTCCGTTCGGTACCGTACAGGTACTGTTCATAAACGGACATTTTTTCTTTTCTGTTATTTGTATGTTATTGATATTTAGTTACTTGCGATTTATTTTGCACTTGGTATAAAATTGGCATAAACATTTGCAGATTTCATTTTACTAATTATTTGATATGTTTAAATTAAATTTGAAAATAGCCTGGCGAAACCTTTGGAAAAATAAAGGTTATACTTTTATCAATGTTTTGGGCCTTTCTATTGGAATGGCAAGCTGCATCCTCATTTTTATTTTTATCCGTTACCAGCTAAGTTTTGATGAAAACTTTAAAAACGAAGACCGTATATACCGTGTAATAAGCGGTTGGAAAACACCTGATAATTTTTTCGAATCTGCAGGCACACCACGACCTCTTCCGGCAGCGATGCGAAATGATTTTAAGCAGCAATTTGATAAAGTTGCAGCTATTCAGGCCGGCGGTGGAATTATTAAAGTAAAAGACGAATCTGGAAAAGAAAGAATTAAAACCTCAGAAAAAGTACATTATGCAGAGCCGGATTTTTTTGAGATCTTAAGCTTTAAATGGCTTGAAGGAAATCCACGCCAATCACTAAGTCAGCCCAATACTGTTGTGTTATCAGATGAGATGGCCGATAAACTTTTCGGAGATTGGCACAAAGCAGTTGGGAAGAGCGTTAATTTTCAGAACAAAGTAGACCTTAAAGTTACCGGTATTATAGAAAAAACACCCGATAATAGCTCTTTCCCACTTAAAGTAATCATCTCTTATAAAACTTATCAAAACCAGGGAAGGCCAGAGTCGATTAACTGGGGTACAGTTTCTTCTACTTCTGAATGTTATGTATTACTAAAAGAGGGTGCATCTATTGAGGATGCGAGCAAAAGCATCCCTCAGTTTATTACTAAATATTATAAAAGAGATAATGTTTCGAAAGAAAGTCATCGGTTTCAACAGCTAAGAGACATCCACTATAATGCAGATCTGGGCAATTTTGCGAACAAAGTAATGCCGAAGAAAGAACTTTATGGCTTGGCGATAATTGGTGCTTTTTTATTGCTGACCGCCTGTATCAACTTTATCAACCTCGCTACTGCGCAGGCCGTAAGCAGGGGGAAAGAAGTTGGTGTACGTAAAGTAATGGGTAGTTTGCGCAGGCAATTAATTGTACAGTTTTTAACAGAAACTTTAACGATAACAGTTATTTCGCTGCTGGTAGGCTGCGTTTTAACAGAAGCAGCCTTGCCGGGCATGCAAAGCTTGTTTAAAGATCACATTTCATTTAGCATTATCGAGCACCCCATCATATTTGTATTTATGGTTGTTTTGGTATTGCTGGTAAGCTTTTTAGCCGGTTTTTATCCAGCAATGGTCATGTCTGGTTATAGCCCCGCATTAGCCATTAAAAATAAAATTACCGCGAATGCTGCAGGTTTAAGTTTGAGGAAGATTCTTGTTGTTATTCAATTTGCAATCACTATTATTTTGATTATAGGCACTTTGGTTGTATTAAGGCAGATGAGTTATATGCGAGAAAAGCCCCTTGGTTTTATCCCTACAGCGGTAGCCTTGGTTGATGTGCCTTATGATAGCATGGCAATTACCCGATACCATACTTTGCAGGATCAAATTAATAAAATTCCAGGCGTATTATCAACCAGCTATTGCAGTGCAGCACCATCCTCTGATTTTAATAACGAAAGTAATTTCAGGTACAATGGAACGGTAAGATCAACTTTTCAGGCCAACACCAAAACAGGAGATGAAAACTATTTTAAAACATTTGGTTTAGAAATTATTGCTGGTAAAGGCTTATCAAAGAGTGATACACTCAAAGATATTGTAGTAAACGAAACCATGTTAAAAAAGCTCAATGTAGTTAACTATAACGATGCGATTGGGAAAACCATCAGGATCAATGATAAAACAGGCAACATCATTGGTGTAGTTAAAGATTTTAACAATATGAGTTTGCACGAGCCTATTTCTCCGATTGTGATTAATAGCGATAAAGAATCGTACAACACTATAGCTGTAAAGCTTGATAGTAAAAGTATTTTACCGGCTATGCAGGCTATAGAAAAAACATGGAACACAGTACTGCCCGAATATGTTTATGGATCTACTTTTATGGATGATAAAATCAGTGAATATTATCAAACCGAAAAAATAATGGGCGCCCTTTTTAAGGTGTTTGCCGGGGTGATCATTTTTATTTCCTTTATTGGTTTATTTGGACTGATCTCTTTCGTGGCTACACAGAGAACCCGCGAAGTTGCCATCAGAAAGGTTTTGGGTGCTTCTACATTAGAATTGGTTAAAATGTTAAATGGCTCATTTTTGCTGATGGTTTTTCTTGCCAATTTGGTAGCCTGGCCGCTTGCTTATTTATTTGTTGCCAAATGGCTTGCCACTTTTACTTATCGCATTGACTTAAATATCTGGCCTTTTGTATTTGCCATGATTATTTCTATGGTCATTACATTGATTACCGTAAGCATCCGCTCGTATAAAGCAGCGGTTGCCAATACCATTGACGCACTTAAATATGAATAAAGGTGTAAGGTTTAAGGTGAAAAGGCGTAAGGTAAGGCGCCAACACCCTAAACCTTACACCTTAAACCTTAGGCCTTATGTTTAAACTCAACTTAAAAATCGCGTGGCGAAACCTTTGGAAAAACAAGGGGTATACCTTGATCAATATTCTGGGGCTTTCTATCGGGATGGCCAGTTGCATCCTCATTTTTATTTTTATCCGTTTTCAACTCAGTTTTGATGAAGGTTATCAAAATGAAGACCGGATTTATCGGGTAGTTACTGATTGGAAATATAATGCTTTTGATGATTTCTCTGCCGGCGTGCCCATACCTTTTACCGCGGCAGCAAGAAATGAAATAGCAGGTATAGAAAAAGTTGGTGCCATAGCTAAAATGGATGATATAGTACATGTTAAGAATGATAGCGGTAAGGAAATTTTAAAGAGCAATGAGAGCATTTACTTCGCCGAACCCGAATTTTTTGAGGTACTCCATATCAACTGGAAATATGGCAAACCAGCGGAAGCGTTAAAAGCACCTAACAGTGTAACCCTATCTGAAGCGATGGCCATTAAATATTTTGGCAGCATAAACAATGCAATAGGCAAAAGTATTACGCTAGGCACAAAGACACAATTAAGGGTTACTGGGGTATTTCAGGATATGCCACAAAACTCAAGTTTTCCACTAAAAATAGTAATCGCTTACCAAAATTTATATGATTATTATGGTAATAGGGATTGCTGGGATTGCATAAACTCGAGCTTAAGTAGTTATGTATTGCTTAAAGAAGGACTGAACAAATCAGATCTTGATGGTGCAATGGCAAAATTTAATAAAAAATATTATGCAGATAGGAAAATTGAAGGCAATCAGGTCAACAGACTTCAGGCTTTAAAAGAGATCCATTTTGATGAGCGTTATGATAATTATGCAGATGCAACAATCGCCAAAAGCCAGATTTATGGTCTTGCCATTATCGGATTGTTTTTAATCTGTACCGCCTGTATTAACTTTATTAATTTAAATACGGCACAGGCCATTAACCGATCTAAAGAGGTTGGCGTACGAAAAGTAATGGGAAGCAAACGTAAACAGCTTATTGTGCAGTTTTTAACCGAAACGGTTGTATTGGTATTAATTGCCTTATTGGTCGCCTGCATCATTAGCGAGTTGGCCATACCGTCCATGCAGAACCTTTTCAAAAATCGAATTACCTTCAGTTTGTTCGGTCATCCGGTTATTTTCTTATTTATGATTTTGCTGGTTGCATTTGTTAGCTTTTTGGCTGGCTTTTATCCGGCTATGATTATATCTGGCTTCAATCCTGCTTTGGCCATAAAAAATAAAGTTAACCTTAATAATAATGGTTTAAGCCTGCGTAAAATCTTAGTTGTGGTTCAGTTTGCAATTACTGTTATACTTATCATCGGAACCATTGTAATTGTAAATCAAATGGATTACCTGCAACAAAAACCATTAGGTTTTAATTCTGCTGCGGTAGTAATGGTGGGAATGCCTGGAGACAATATAAGCAGGGGCAAGCGTGATAATTTTAAAGAAAGGGTTTTGAAAATCCCTGGTGTACAGTTGTTAAGCTATTGCCAGGCACCACCTTTATCTCAGAATGTAAATTCTACTAATTTTACCTTTAATGGGGTAATGAATAAAGATTTCGAGGTACGAACCTGTAAGGCCGACGAGGATTATTTTAAGCTTTTTGATTTAAAAATAATTGCCGGTAAAATTTTTATGAAAAGCGATACTGCCAATGGATATGTGGTGAATGAAACTTTCCTTAAAAAAGTCGGTATAAGCAGGCCCGAAAATGCCTTGGGCAAAACAATCAATACCAATGGAATTAATATTCCCATTGTCGGGGTGGTGAAAGATTATAATGATAAATCGTTGAAAGAAAGAATTTCGGGTTTGGCTATTTCTGCAGATAAAAATCAATATTGGCAGGCTGCGATAAAGTTAGAAGGCAACCATCTGATCGCTACAACGAAACAAATAGAAGCCTTATGGACTAATACTTTTCCGAACAACATTTACGATGCAAATTTTGTTAACGACAGGATAAAAAATTACTACGAAAGTGAACGGGTTATGGGAATATTATTTAAAGTATTTGCCAGTGTAATCATTTTTATTTCCTTTATAGGTTTGTTTGGTCTAATCTCTTTTGTGGCCATGCAAAGAACAAAAGAAGTGGCTATCCGTAAAGTTTTGGGTGCATCTACCTTACAATTGGTGAAAATGCTTAACGGATCTTTTTTATTGATGGTATTTATCGCAAACATGGTAGCATGTCCGCTGGCTTATTTATTTGTTTCGAAATGGCTTTCGGGCTTTGCCTATAGGGTAGATCTGAGCGTTTGGCCATTTGTTATGGCTATGGTGATATCAATGCTGATTACTTTAATAACAGTAAGCTTTCGATCTTATAAAGCCGCGAATGCAAACACTATTGATGCACTTAAATATGAATAAAGGTGTAAGGTTTAAGGTGAATGGCGTAAGGTTAATGCGTCAACACCCTGAACCTTAAACCCTAAACCTTAAGCCTTATGTTTAAACTCAACTTAAAAATCGCACTGCGAAGCCTATTTAAAAACAAAGTTTATGCAGCCATTAATATTGGCGGTTTGGCTATTGGCTTAACTTCTTGTTTGTTATTAATGTTATATGCTACTTATGAATGGGGCTATGATAAACAGTTTAAAAACTCAGCTCATATCTATCAGGCCATGATTAATTTAAATGATCAGAAAGGCCAGGTAATTAGAACCATTGATCAATCGCAGAATGTGATGTTAGGGGCCCTTAAAGAGGAGTTTCCTGATGTGATGTATGGCGCCAGGGCTACAGGTGTTTATAAAAGATTAGTGGCTAACGGCGAAGAAAGTTTAAAGCTGGATAGCAGGTATGTCGATCCCGATTTTTTGCAGTTATTTAACTATGATTTCGTGAGTGGAAACCCTGCGAAAGCATTAAATGATCCAAATTCGATTATATTAACCGAAACAGCAGCAAAAAGGATATTTGGCAAAACTGATGCGCTCAATCAAAAGGTACGATTCGAAAACCAGGTTGATTTAAAAGTTACCGCAGTAATCAAAGATCTTCCAACCAATGTTACTTATGGTTTTGAATCGTTAACAACATGGTCTTTATATGAAAATTTAAATCAATGGCCTAAAAAACCAAATTGGGGAAGCCACGATTATTATACTTTATTAAAACTAAATGAACATACAGATGTTGCCGCCTTTAATGCAAAATTAAAGGGTTTTATAAGTAATCATTTTTCGACAGCCAAAGAAGATGTATTTATTTATCCGTTAACAAAATTACACTTGTACGGAACCTTTTTAAATGGCAAAAGTATTGGTGGCAATATTTCCCAGGTGCAACTATTTGTTGGCTTAGCTATAGGTATCCTCCTTATTGCCTGTATTAATTTTATGAATTTAGCAACGGCCAGCACACAAGGTAGGGCAAAAGAAATTGGTGTTAAGAAAACAATGGGTGCATCCAGAACAGATCTGATTTTTCAGTTCATGTTAGAGTCGTTTATTTTAACATTAATCAGTATTCTGCTTAGCATTATTATCCTCGAATTTAGCCTACCCATATTTAATCGGTTATTGGGGATTGAAATTGTTTTTGATTATTTAAACCCAATCAATTGGATACTGATTTTTAGTGTTTTGGTCATAACTGGTTTTATATCAGGAAGCTATCCTTCATTTTATCTTTCTGGATTTAACGTTATACAGTCGCTCAAAAAAACTTTAAATTTTAAGGCCGGATATGGTTTAACTTTCAGACAGGTCTTGGTAGTTGTTCAATTTAGCTTTTCAATCGTGTTAATTGCAGCAACCATAACCATTTACAAACAGATTCAGTTTATTAAAAATAAACCTCTAGGCTACAAATCAACCGGGTTGTTAGAAATACCTCATGAAGGATTATTGTATGAAAAATTCAGCCTATTAAAAACCAGGTTGTTATCCAGCGGCGCTGTGATTGGCGTAACACAATCATCAGGCAGTATTTCAAATAAAAACAGCAGCATTAGAGATTTAGGTTGGGATGGAATGACAGAAAGTGATAAAATGGTAGATTTCGATCAAATTTACACCACTTATGATTTTATTAAAACCACAAATATTAAATTGTTGGCAGGAAGAGATTTTAATCAAAAATTTGCATCGGATACAGCCGCATTGCTGTTAAGTAAAAAAGCTGTTGAGGTAATGCATTTAAAAAATCCAATTGGCGCCAGGATTTTATATCAGGGTGCTCAGCGAAATGTAGTGGGGGTTTTTGAAAATATAGTTTGGGGAGATCCCAGTAAGGTGGCCGCACCGATGGTTATTGCCTATGCCGATATCAGTGATGTAATTACGATGCGCTTAAACCCTGCTAAAAGTTTGAGTGAAAGTGTTCGTGTAATTGATAAACTGGTAAAAGAAATAAACCCAAATTTTCCCGTCGAGATAAAATTTATTGACAGCTTAAATGAAATTAAATTAAAAAATGAGAGGATTTTAGGCGCTTTGGCCAACCTATTTGGTTGTTTGGCCATTTTTGTGTCCTGTTTGGGTTTATTTGGTCTTTCATCTTTTAGTACCTCACAAAGAATAAAAGAAGTGAGTATCCGTAAAATCCTGGGTGCTTCAATTACAGAACTAATGACCTTACTCTCATTAAATTTTATAAAATTAATATTTATAGCAATTGTAATATCTCTTCCAATTGCATACTATATCATGCACGATTGGTTGCAACATTTCGAATTAAGAACATCTTTAAGTTTATGGATGTTTGTGTTAACTGCAACGCTGACGTTGTTGATTTCCATTTTAACAATTACCTGGCAAACCTACCATACTGCAAAAATAAATGCTGTTGAGGCCTTAAAATACGAATAAAACTGCGTATAGCGTTTGGCGTTAGGCGATAAAACCACGCCAGGCCCGAACCACTTTACGCTAAACCCTAAAAATATGATACAACTTAATAACATCGAAAAATATTACGCAAACAAAGGCATTAAGAATTACGTGTTGCGCTTGGTTACCACAACAATTAAACAAGGAGAATTTGTTTCCATTATGGGCCCATCGGGTGCAGGGAAATCTACTTTGCTCAATATTATTGGCATGCTTGAAGAACCCACTTATGGTTCGTATGAGTTTTTGGGCGAGAATGTAACTTCGTTGAATGAACGTAAACGCATTGAACTTTATCGAAATCACATCGGTTTTGTTTTTCAGGCCTACCACTTGATTGATGAAATGACCGTTTACGAAAATATTGAAGCACCATTGTTATACAAAAAAGTTGGTAGCTCCGAGCGGGCAAGTAGAATTGCTGACCTGTTAGACCGTTTTAATATTGTGGCGAAAAAAGATTTATTTCCGAATCAACTTTCAGGTGGGCAGCAGCAATTGGTTGGTATAGCGAGGGCATTGGCCGCTCAACCATCAATAATTCTGGCCGATGAGCCTACGGGTAACTTGCAATCGGCACAGGCAGAAGAAATTATGACATTGTTTAAAAAACTAAATCAGGAAGATGGAATTACCATTATCCAGGTTACACACTCCGAAAAAAATGCGCAATACGGAAATAGGATTTTGCACATTGCCGATGGTGTAGTAAAAGAAGATGTGGCGGTAGGTTAAATATAATTTTATTAAGTTTAGCTTTAGCTTAGAGAGATAAACGCAGCTGAAATATTAAAGGCGGTGTTTATCTAATATTTTAGTTGATATAACGCTCCTTATTTGTATGCCGTATTACTAATCTTTGTGAAAAACTTCTTCCATATTGCTCCAGGTTTCGCCTTTAGCAGCTGCATCGGGCAGTGGGATCTGGGTTGGCGCGGTTTCTTTCCACCAACGTTGCGTAGCGGTATCAGCAGCCATCTTTTTCATATCTGCAGCAAAATCGTTTCCGGTATACTCGAAATAGCTAAAAAGATACTGTCTGCCCTCAATTTCTTTTAAATAAATGGAATAATTATGGATGTTGCATGCTGTTATTTTTTTTAATATCCCTGGCCATACTGCAGCATGTAACTTTTTGTAATAAGCCACCTTTTCGGGCCTCAAGCCTGTAATACTGCCATAACGTAACACTTTGTTCGCTGTATGTAGTGAATTTGCTTCTGTTTTTAAAGGTGGATTGCAGGCAGTAACCATTAACGCAAAAGCTAAGGTCAAGAAGTACATTGTTTTTAAATTTTTCATTAGTATACAATTTGCTTTTTAATGGTTATAAAGAGGCTTTATCATAACTTGTAATTTACTTTGAATTTGTCACGTTGTCCAAAGGACTCCTACAAAGAGCCTTTTGAAATGCCTTTTAACACATTAAAAAAGTCCTTCGACAAGCTCAGGATGACAATTCTATATTTATAATACAGCCTCATCGGTTTATTCAATAACTGGAATGTTTTCTGCGTTTCCATTTAATTCCAGCACAACAATATAATCTGATTGGTTGGCCAGGTTGTTGGGAAGTTGTAGAGAAATGCCATCTTTTTGCTCCATATTAATGGTTTGGTTATTTAACAGATATGCTTTTTTAACTTTTAAACCGGGGATAGCCTTTAAACTCAACTTGGCCAGATTGGTGTTTAATACATGCACGTAAATTTTATTCCCTTTTCTGGTCGTTGTGTAATCATTGTTCGGTTGAAATGGGCCACCTTTTGTGCCATAAATGGCTTTACCATTGGTTTTTAACCAATCGCCAATTTCTCTTAAGCGTTCTATTTGGCGGGCTTCAATTCTGCCATCTGGCATAGGGCCTACATTTAATAAAAGATTGCCATTACCACCTGCTGTTTTCGAAATAATTTCAAGGCATTGTTTTAGCGGTTTCATTTTATCGTTTGGTTTCCAGGCCCATTGGTTACAGATAGTAAAACAGCTTTCCCATGGCGTAAACATATTTAATTTGCCTACTACCTGTTCTGGCGTGTCGTAATCGCCTATCATTTTAGAAGCGTCAATGTTTTTGTTTTCCATTGCTGCAAATTCTTTTCCCAAGCGGTTATTGATGATTATATCGGGTTTTAGGTGTTTTAGATATGCATATAAATCTTTACCCATTTCGTCTGTCCAGGGTTTTTCCCATTGTCCGTCAAACCAGAGCATATAAGGATCATATTTGGTAATGAGCTCCTTTAACTGGTTTTTCATATAAAGTATATATCGGCTCATGTCTGATTTTGGATCAATCGTTTGGTTTTTTGGAGAGTGGATCGGGTAATCTGGATGATGCCAGTCTAATACCGAGTAATAAATACAGAACTTAATTCCCTGTTTTTTACAGGCTTCGTTTAATGCACCAACAATATCTTTTTTATAAGGTGTGTTGGTAATATTAAAATCAGTAAATGCAGTTGGCCATAAGCAGAACCCATCATGATGACGTGCTGTAATGGTCAGATATTTCATTCCGGCATCTTTTGCTGTTTTTACAATGGCGTCGGGCATCAAATAGAAGAGGGTTGAATTCTTTATAGAGATTATCGTAATCATCTGTTGGAACCTGATCGCCACGGCTCCAGCCAATCTCGGTACCGCGTAAACTCACTGGCCCCCAATGAATAAACATACCAAACCGTTTATTCATGAAATCGTTCATTACTGAAGCATTTGTTTTGGTTTGCGCATTTACACTGAAAAAAGTAATTAGTGCAACGAGAAACAAGAGAAATCTTTTCATATTCATATCAATTTTATTTAAAGTAGACATATAAAGCACCCATTATCACCAATAAAAGCGCCGACAGAAATTTGTAGTTGCCTATTCCGCTCCAGCCTTTACTTTTCAAGGGCTCCCAAATAGAATTCCAGTACAGGGCTTCGCTTTGGGCGGTGTGTTTTACAGGATAGATGTAAGAAAATATAACCTGTATAAATACACAGATGCAGAACAGGTAAAATGCCATCATCATGAAGGGGATTTTACCGATTATAGTTTCTGTGCCATATAATTTGTTTACCACAAAAACACTCGCCCCAATGATAGAACCGAGCAGCAGAGTATATTGCGCTCCTTTTGCCGATGCTTTTTTCCAAAATACTCCTAATAAGAACACACAGGTAATAGGAGGGGCAATATGTGCGATTACATCGTTTATGCCTTCAAAAAGGCTTTGATAGCTATTTAATAATGGCAATAGGCCTATTGAAGCGGCTAAAGCAATTCCTGCCGACCAGCGACCTACACGAACTAATTTTTTATCGCTGGTTTCGGGTTTAAATCTTTTGTATAAATCATAACTGCTTAAGGTGGCGATAGAATTTAATGCCCCCGCTATTTGGCTCATTAAACCAGATAATAATGCCGCTACCAAAATCCCCACCAATCCTTTTGGTAAAAGTTGGGTAATCATTAAAGTATAAATGCCTTTGGTATTTAATACTGTTTCGCCATTGGCGCCAACGGTTTGCAAACTCGATAAATCCATGGTACCTGATTTATACAAGATATAGGCAAACAAACCAGGCAGCACGAAAATAAACACCGGCAGAATTTTGATAAAACCGCAGAATAAAGTACCTACGCGGGCATGGTTTTCATCTTTTGCGCCCAAAACACGTTGTACTATGGTTTGGTCGGCACACCAGTACCAAATACCCAAAACCGGATACCCTAAAAATACGGCTATCCAGCTCATTCCACTCTTATCGCCAATCGGGCGTATCATACTGAGCTTATCCATGGCATTTTCTTTTTCCAGTATACCTGTCATATGGTCCCAGCCACCAACTTTATTCCACGCAAAAACTGTAATGATAATGGCGCCGGTAATCAACACCAAACTCTGTATGGTTTCGGTAACTACCACGGCCCTTAAGCCGCCAATAATGGTGTATAGTCCGGTTAGCGAGGCAATTACCACTATACTTACATACATATCTATGCCGAATAGGGTTTCGAGTACAATACCACCTGCTAAAAAAGAAAAGGCAATGTGGATAATGATGGCCGATAGGATAGAGATGAATGCCAACCAGTCTCTGCAGGCCCGGTTATACCTTCGCTCTAAAAAATCGGGTAAAGTAGAAATGCCCGAACGGATATAGAAAGGAATAAATAATAAGGCCAAAAGAATAAGGGTAAATGCCGCCATCCATTCAAAATTGCCATTTAAAAGGCCGCTGTCAAATCCGCTCTGTGCCAAACTTACCAAATGGAGACACGAAATGTTTGTTGCAAACAGCGCCAGGCCAATCATAGGCCATTTAAGCGATTTGCCCGCCAAAAAGTATTCTCCGCTGGTGGTTTCTTCGTTTTTCTTTTTTCTCGTTCCTGTCCATAAGCCTATGGTTACAATAAAAAGTATATAAGCAATGGTAATTATGATATCGGTTGTACTGATCATATTTGGTTAGATTTTGGGTTATTTTAAATCACAGCTGCTTCCCGCTTCTTGTGGAGTGATGTACACTCCGTTTTCAATTTTAATCGGATTTTTAAAGTGTTGTTTTAAATGGGGAATATGTTCCAGAAATAAAGCTTCGTGGCCCATGGCAATATGATTAAACAGTACCAGATGCTGATGTAACTGCCCCATGTCGCCAACATGGGGTACAACCGGCACACCAAATTTTTTGCACAATAAACTAATCGTAATGAATTCGCTAACGCCGCCTACACGTACAGCATCTACCTGCGCAAAACCTGTACAGCCAGTTTGCAGGTAGTTTTTAAAAATAATTCGGTTGGGTACATGTTCTCCCAAGGCCAATTTAACTGGAGCAATTTCTTTAGCCAAAGTCTGGTGTGCCAATACATCATCAGGGTGCGTAGGTTCTTCCACCCAGAAAGGATTCATATTTTTAAGCTCGTTACATATTGAAATGGCTTGCGGCAGCGTCCATTGCTGGTTGGCATCTAACATTACTTTTGAGGTTTCGCCAGCAACTTCACGTACAATATTTGCCCTTCTGATATCACGCTTAGGATCGGCAGATCCTACTTTAAGTTTCATTGCGGTAAAACCATTGGCAATAGCTTTTTTGCAGTTTTCGCGCACCTTTTCATCATCGTAATTAAACCAGCCTACAGAAGTATCATATCCTGGATAACCGATATCAAGAATAGCCTCTCTCGATTTTTTGAAATCGGTTTGGCTCTGCAGCATGGCAATTGCCTCTTCTTTGGTGAGTACATCTTCCAGATAGGAGAGATCGAGCGTATTCACAATTTCTTCGGGGCTCAAATCGATCAGTAGTTTCCAAAGTGGTACGCCACGTTTTTTTGCCCATAAATCGTAACAGGCATTGGTTACAGAAGCTAACCCTAAATGTACAACACCTTTATGTGGCCCTAACCACCTAAATTGCTGTTCGTTTGATAAAGTACGAAAAGTCTGTCCAAAATCACTCATCAGTTCTTCAATATCTTTTCCCTTTAAGGTATTGGCATAAAATTGAGCGGCATTGCACACCAAATCGTTACCAGCGCCTAGGGTAAAGGCTAAGCCTGTTCCTGTTATGCCGTTTTCGTTGGTTAAATTGGTAACTGCATAAGAATATTGAGGATCTTTATGTATGGCATCGCTGCCTGCACCGGTTGATAGTTCAAATCGTTTGTCGCTAATTTCTATTTTGCTTATCATGTTAATAATCTGGATTATATGACGGCCCTGTACCCTAGTTCGGCGCCACCGCTTATCGGTAAAATAGTTCCTGTTATAAATCTTGCAGCATCGCTCAGTAAGAATAAGCAAGCATCCGCAATTACATCGCCAGCTGGCATGCTACCTAATGGTTGAAGTTTATCTAAGTAATATTGTATTTCTTCTTTATTGGACTGCTCCTTGCTCCATGATTGCAAGGTTGGAGTATTAATCACTGCGGGTGAAACCGCATTAACGCGTATTTTGTATGGCGCATAATCTAAAGCCATGGCTTTCGTTAAGGCATTAATTGCACCTTTTGTGGCTACATAAGCGGCATGATTGTCTTGACCAATGGTGCCTACCATCGAACTGGTATTTAAAATACAGCCCTTTGTTTTTTTAAGATGCTCGATGCCATGGCGGGTGGTATATAAAATGCTTTATAAATTAACATTCATCAACAAATCCCACTCAGCATCTGTAGTCTGATCGAGTGTTTTTGAAGGATGCGCAATCCCTGCATTGTTATGTATAGCATCTATAACACCAAACTTTTCGATGATCGTTTTAAAAGCATCTTTTACATCATTTTCGTTAACTAGATTGCAGGTTATGGCTATTTTTTGCGCGTTTTCGAGTTCATTGAGTTTGTTTTCGGCTATTGGGTTTTTATCAAGGATACAAACAGTAGCACCGGCTTTTGAATAGGCCTTTGCACATTCCCAGCCAATGCCATCGGCACCTCCTGTTAGTACAATAATTTTATGATGAAGCATGTTGTTTAATTTGGTTAGTGTTTGTAATAGCTAATTTATTAATGAAAAAAGAGATTAACTGAAGTATAATTCGCTAATAGTGATGTTATATTAGCCTTTTTATTGATATTTTTTGTGTTAATTGGTAATTTAAGATGTAAGTTGTAAATTAGTTTTTCATAACCAAATAGCTATCATAATTGGTGGTAAAGCAAATAGTCTGGATCAAATGAAACCGATTTTCGCCAAAATACTTGATGGAAAGGTAAATGATGTTTACGGCATAAAGATTGTAAACGCGCCTTACTTTTCTACTGAATTCCATTTTCACGAAGAATGCCAGCTCACTTATAATGTTGAGAGTGAAGGGCGCCGCATGATCGGTGATAGTATTGAAGATTTTAATAACGAAGACATGATTTTTGTAGGCGCTAATTTGCCTCATGTATGGCACAATAGCCAGCAATATTTTAGCGATTCGACACCAAATACACATGCACATTCGATTTCGCTTTTTCTTCATCCCGAAAAAATACTGGATATTTTTCATGAGCCAGAGCATATCCAGAAACTTAAAAATTTTTTCCAACTGGCTAAACGTGGAATGAAATTTAACTTTTCGGCCAGAAAGGAAATAAAACCTTTGTTGTTGAAAATTGCTCAGGCAACAGAAGAAATAACCCGTTTAATTGGGGTGCTCGAAATTTTAAACCTGCTTTGTCAAAATAAAGATTATGCGTTACTGGCGAGCCCGGGCTATACCAATAACTATCAGTTAAAAGATAATGATAGGATGGACAAAATTCTGAAATATGTTTTTGATAATTTTAATAAGGAGATCTTGTTGGTAGATGCTGCCGAGATGACCAATATGAATAAACAGGCTTTTTGCAGATACTTTAAGAACCGTACACAGAAAACCTTTGTAACTTTTGTTAATGAAGTAAGAATTGGTCATGCCTGCAAATTAATTGCCGAAAGTGATCACCAGATAAGTGAAATGGCTTATATATGTGGTTTTAACAGCCTTTCTAATTTTAACAAATTTTTTAAGCTTGCAAAAGGCGTTACCCCAAAAGAATATAAAAAGATGTTGATTGCAGATTGATGAGGTAAAAATTTACTGAATGAAGAATGTTCTTTTAAAAGACTTCCTTGAACAGACTAATCTTTAGTAAATCCTATATTTGCAACATGCAAAAGTCCTTTATCGATCAAATGGGCAGGGAAATTTTCATCAATTTCCCACCCAAACGGATTATTTCTGTCGTGCCCTCACAAACAGAATTGTTATTTGATTTGGGATTGGATCAGGAAATTATCGGATTGACCAAATTTTGTATCCATCCGATAGAAAAGTTTGCAGAAAGAACCAAGGTTGGTGGAACAAAAAAGCTTAACATCGATTTAATCAAAGACTTAAAACCCGATTTGATTATTGGCAACAAAGAAGAGAATACGCAAAGTGATATAGAAGAGCTCGCAGCAGATTTTCCGGTTTGGATGAGCGATATTTTCACTTTGGATGACGCGATGAAAACCATTGGACAAATAGGGGAGCTTGTAGATCGCGAGCCAGAAGCCAGTTACCTTAACCATTTAATTTCTGCTGGATTTAATGATCTGAAAACACTTGCACTTCAACAGCATATCGATAAAAAGGTTGCCTATCTCATCTGGCGCAAGCCCTACATGGCTGCTGGAAAAAATACCTTTATTGATGATATTCTGCTGATTAATGGTATGACGAATGTGATTATGCAAGAACGTTATCCGTCGGTTACACTAGAGGAACTGAAAACTTTAAATTGCGAACTGATCCTACTGTCGTCCGAGCCCTATCCTTTTGGAGAAAAACACATTGAAGAAATTCTGGCGGCCATTCCTGAAGCAAAAATTATACTGGTAGATGGAGAAATGTTTAGCTGGTATGGAAGCAGATTGGTTAAAGCTGTTCAATACTTTTTTGAGTTTCAGAAGCAAATTATTAGCTTTTAAAGGCAAATTTTCATAATTTGTAGCATACCGTTAAGTTATCCCGTTATCATACCATTACAATAAAAATCATAATCTGATGAAAAAAGTATTAATACTATCCCTGTTCGTAGCCGTAATTTCCAGTTGCAGTTCAATGAAAAACGGAGGAAACTCAACTACAGTTACTGCAAGTGGAACAATTGAAAAATTAGGCATGACTACGTTTCAGTACGGTACACATTTATTAAAGACCGACAATAAAACTTATGCCTTAAAAAGTGCAAACATAAATCTTGATACCTATTTAGATAAGAAAGTTACCATAAAAGGGAAAAAGGTTTCTGGCTATCCATTAGAAGGCGGACCTGAATTGGTTGATGTAACCCTCGTGAAATTTTGATACCTGCGTGGTTAAGACAATGGCGTCATTCCCGTGAAAACGGGAATCTTAAAGCTTCAACCATGGTTCATTAACTTTCTGATGCATTAAGATTGCCAGTGAAGCTGGCAATGGCGGACAGTGCTTAGGGAACTGCAAAGATGTACGCACGACCATGGAAATTAAATTTTGTTTCTTCACAAAGGATTGCAAAGATTTGATTATTCAATTTAGTTTCTATCTTTGCAATCCTTAAAACATCCTATCTGCGGAAGTGGCGTAATTGGTAGCCGCACCAGACTTAGGATCTGGCGCTTCACGGCGTGGGGGTTCGAGTCCCTTCTTCCGCACAACAAGATCAACCGTTCCGATTTAAATATCAGAACGGTTTTTTTATGGCCATATCCCTGATCATTTAAGAAGCCATATTACCACAAACCACAGCAAAAGTCTTTGTTGTTGAAATTTTTCTCCTTAAAAACTAAATAGTTAGCCGTTTTTGACCAAAATAATAGATAAAATATTGCCCATGCCTTTTGATTATTCAATCTTGTTTCTATCTTTGCAGTCCTTACAACATCCTAACTGCGGAAGTGGCGTAATTGGTAGCCGCACCAGACTTAGGATCTGGCGCTTCACGGCGTGGGGGTTCGAGTCCCTTCTTCCGCACAACAAGATAAAGGCCGTTCCGATTTAAAAATCGGAACGGTTTTGTTTTTAAAAACATTGATTAATAAAAATTGATGTGCTGTGCCGGTTGTGGCGATATATGGTTTCTTCTTAAATCTCATATCTCATACCTCCCGTCTAAAGCACATCTTACTATATCTCAGAAAAAATGAATATTACACAGGAAAAAACCGGCAACTTAAATGCTGTTGTAAAAATCAAAATCGCACCTGCTGATTACACTGGAAAAGTAGAGAAAGCCATTAAAGATCAAGCTAAAAAAGCACAATTACCTGGTTTCCGTAAAGGAATGGTTCCTGCTGCCCACATTAAAAAAATGTATGGCAAAAGTATCTTGGTAGAAGAGGTTAACAACTTGTTAAACGATACTTTATCTAACTATATCGCGGAGCAAAAATTAGAAATTTTAGGTCAACCACTTCCTAAAATGGACGATGAACGCGAATTTAAATGGGATAATACAGATGATTTCGAATTTGATTATGAGCTAGGTTTAGCACCTGCTTTTGATGTAAATCTTTCATCTAAAGATAAATTTACCGAATATGTTATTAAAGCTGATAAAGAAACTTTAGAAAGCCGAATCAAAAATATCCGCCGTAGTTATGGTAAAATGACTAATCCTGAGGTTTCGGCTGATGATGATGTGCTTTACACTGAATTAACCCAGGTAGCTGCAGATGGTACTGCTGTTGAAGGTGGTATTACCAGTACCGCAACTATTCGTTTAGATCAGGTTAAAGATAAAAAAATCCTTAAATCGCTAATTGGTTTAAAGAAAGATGATGAAGTTACGATCGATATTCAAAAAGCATTAGAAGATGCTGCAGTAATTGCAAAAGCCTTAAATATTTCGGAAGAAGAAGCTGCTGAGCTAAAAGCAAACTTTAAACTTCACGTTAAAAACGTTAACCGCTTAGAAGAGTCAGATTTAAACCAAGAGTTTTTTGATAAATTATTTGGTGAAGGTACTGTAACTGACGAAGCTGGTTTCAGAGCTAAAATTACCGAAGAAGTAGAAGGTATGTTTAAACAAGATGCTGAGCGTAAATTATCTAACGATATTTATGAAGCACTTTTAACTAAACACAATTTCGAATTGCCTGATGAATTTTTACGTCGCTGGTTAAAGGCTACAAACGAAAAACTAACCGACGAAGAGTTGGCAGAAGGTTATGATGATTTTGCTAAAAACCTTAAATGGACTTTAATCGAAAACAAAATCATCAAAGATAACAGTATCGAAATTAAATATGAGGATGTAGTTCAGGCAGCCAAGGCTAAATTAGATGCACAGTTTAGAATGTACAGCCCAAGTCCGCTTCCTGAAGATCAATTGGCTCAATATGCCGTTCAGTTTTTACAGGAAAAAGAAAATGCAAACCGTGTTTTCGAAGAAGTAAAAGCATTAAAAACTTTCGAACAAATCAAATCTGTTGTTACTTTAGAGCAAAAAGATATTGATTACGATAAGTTTATTGCGCTGGATAAAAAAGCATAGGGCATAGCGCCTGGTGATTTTAATATCATGATATAAAATTTTATTTTGCCTAATGGCAAAATTTAGATTTCAAGACTTGCTAATTTGGCAGAGGGCTATAATTGTAGGTAATAAATTGATTGATATTTCTGAGAAATTGGAAGAAATAAAAAAGTTTAGATTCGCAGAGCAGCTTCGAGGAGCTGCTCTTAGCGTATCTAATAATATTGCAGAAGGTTCTGGCTCTAACTCTACACCCGATTTTCGAAGATTCTTAAACTTTGCACATCGATCTGTTTTTGAGAATGCTAATATTCTTTTAGTATTAAATTTAAGATTACTAGTTTCTGACAAGGATTTGGCAGATTTGTTAGAAGATTTAGATATTTTAGCAAGGATGATTTCTAGCTTTTCTAAAAGTTTGAAGTCATGAGCGTGCTATATTGTCATAGATTTTGATATGGTATACTCTTTGTCTAAGCAATACATAATTGAAATATTATTTATATTTTGGTTTTTTATTATTCACGAAACGATGGGGAACAGGAGCTCAAAACGCTATGCCCTCTGCTAAAAAACTCACATAATGAACATAGATTCACAAGAATTCAGAAAATTTGCCGTTAAACATCAGGGAATTGGCGGTTTACACGTAGATAAATTTATTGCTCAGGCTAATCTGGACCCTAAGAGCATGACACCATATATCATTGAAGAACGCCAGTTGAATGTAGCTCAAATGGATGTTTTTTCCAGGTTAATGATGGACCGTATTATCTTTTTAGGTGATGCGATTTACGATCAGAATGCCAATATCATTCAGGCTCAGTTGTTGTTTTTGCAATCAACAGATGCCGATAGAGATATCCAGATCTACATTAACTCGCCAGGTGGTTCGGTTTATGCAGGTTTAGGTATTTATGATACCATGCAATATATACAGCCAGATGTAGCTACAATCTGTACAGGAATGGCCGCATCAATGGGAGCAGTTTTATTGGTAGCAGGTGCAAAAGGAAAACGTGCTGCATTACCCCACTCAAGAGTAATGATTCACCAACCATCAGGAGGCGCACAAGGTGTAGCATCTGATATGGAGATCAATTTGAGAGAGATGTTAAAATTGAAAAAAGAATTATACGATATTATTTCAGAGCACTCTGGGCAAACATATGATTGGGTAGAGAAAGCTTCAGATCGCGATTACTGGATGACAGCTGACGAGGCAAAAGGATTTGGTATGGTTGATGAGGTGTTATCGAGAAACGCAAAAAAAGATGGCGAAACAAAATAAAGAATCCCGTTGTTCATTCTGCCATTCTGGCAAGCATGAAACGTTAATGTTGATTGAGGGCATGGATGCGTTTATCTGCGATAAATGTGTAACCCAGGCCAATCAATTGCTTGCGCAAGAATTAGGGACCAAAGGGACAAAAAATATTCAAGAGGCGATAAACTTATTAAAGCCTCTTGAAATTAAACAACATCTTGATCAGTATGTTATTGGTCAGGACGATGCTAAAAAGGTATTATCCGTTGCCGTTTACAATCACTACAAACGTTTAAATCAAAAAGTTGATAAAGACGAGATTGAGATCGAAAAATCAAATATCATGTTGGTGGGCGAAACAGGTACTGGTAAAACACTTTTGGCTAAAACCATTGCGAAAATTTTGCATGTACCATTCTGTATCTGCGATGCGACGGTTTTAACCGAAGCAGGTTATGTCGGTGAAGATGTTGAAAGTATTTTAACACGTTTGCTTCAAGCTGCTGATTATGATGTAACAGCTGCTGAACGCGGTATCGTTTACATTGATGAGGTAGATAAAGTAGCGCGTAAAAGTGATAACCCATCCATTACACGTGACGTATCGGGAGAAGGTGTTCAGCAGGCTTTGTTGAAAATTTTAGAAGGCACAGTTGTAAACGTTCCACCTCAGGGCGGACGTAAGCACCCAGATCAGAAAATGATCCCGGTAAACACAAATAACATTCTGTTTATCTGTGGGGGGGCATTTGATGGCATTGAACGTAAAATTGCCAACCGTTTACGCACGCAGGCTGTAGGTTATAAAGTTAAGAAAGATGAGACAGTTTTAGATCTTAAAAATCTTTATAAGTATATTACCCCTCAAGATTTGAAATCTTTTGGATTAATTCCGGAATTAATTGGTCGTATACCGGTTCTTTCCCACTTAAACCCATTGGATAAAGAATCTTTAAGAAACATTTTAACCGCACCTAAAAATTCATTGATCAAGCAGTATGTAAAGCTTTTTGCTTATGAAGACGTAAAGCTTGTTTTTGATGAAGATGTTTTAAATTTTATTGTAGATAAAGCAATGGAATATAAATTGGGGGCACGTGGTTTAAGATCGATCTGTGAAGCGATTATGTTGGATGCGATGTTTGATACGCCAACGCAGACGGATGTCAAGGAATTGCACATCAATCTCGATTACGCGATAGAGAAATTTGAAAAGGCCGACTTTAAAAAGTTGCAGGCCGCTTAAAAATTCAATCCTCTCGCGAAAGCGGGGGGATTTTTTTTTAATACAATATTTGTTAACGCTAAGCGCCAAGTGCTATGCTCAAAACTAAAAGAATATGAACGAAGAAAAAGACGTAAAAAAAGACGAGGAAATTGTAGAGAAATCGAAAAAAATAAAAGAAGTAGAAACTCCTGTTAAATCTGGACTAAAATCGAAAGATGAAATTGTTAAAAACTGGTTGCCACGTTATACCGGTAGGCCCTTGGATCAATTTGGCGATTATATCCTGCTAACCAATTTCAGCAAGTATGTAAGCATGTTTTCTGAATGGAACGATAATGCACCGATTATGGGTTTAGATAAGCCTATGCAAAGTGTTACCGCAAATGGCATTACGATTATCAACTTTGGTATGGGAAGCCCCTTGGCAGCAACCATGATGGACTTATTGACGGCCATTAAACCTAAAGCTGTTTTATTTTTAGGTAAATGTGGTGGTTTGAAGAAGAAAAACCAATTGGGCGATTTAATTTTGCCTATTGCCGCAATCAGGGGAGAAGGTACGTCAAATGATTACCTGCCGGCAGAGGTGCCTGCATTGCCAGCATTCGCCTTGCAGAAAGCGATTTCTACAACCATACGTGATCATGGTAGGGATTACTGGACCGGAACCTGTTATACCACCAACCGCAGGGTTTGGGAGCACGATAAAGAATTTAAAAAATACTTGAAAACTTTAAGGGCGATGGCAGTGGATATGGAAACGGCTACGGTTTTTACCACAGCCTTTGCCAACAAAATCCCAGCAGGCGCATTGCTTTTAGTTTCCGATCAACCGATGATTCCTGAAGGTGTTAAAACTGCTGAAAGTGATAGCAGCGTAACCGAAAAATATGTAGAAACACATTTAAGAATCGGTATTGATTCGTTGAAACAGTTAATTAATAACGGATTGACAGTGAAACATCTGTTGTTCTAAGACGAGAAAATCGTCATCCTTAACTTGATTCAGGAGTTTTAATTTGCTTAAGATGGATGAAATAAATTCAGCATGACGCGTCTGGCTAGGCAATCGTCATCCTGAACTTGTTTCAGGATCTTTTAATTTGAGCTGTTGACGATAGATGCTGAAATAAATCCGATAACCATCGGATCAGCATGACACAGTTTTTAAATTTAAACTGTAAATCCTGGTAAATAGCCATGCAAAACCAGGTCTTCTTTACTGTTGATGTTGTAGTTGCATCGATTGTGCAAAAGTACAATACGATCGGAAATAGCTAAAATAGACTTGTAGTAATGATCGGTAATGATAAAACCTTTGTATGCTTTCATCCGATTAATATGGTCTTTCAATTCTTCGATCCACAGTGGCGATAACTGCGAAAATGGCTCATCGAGAAGTATATATTGTGCATCGCTGTAAATCATTAATAAACATTCTACAAACCTGCGTTCTCCACCAGATAGGTTATAAAATTTAGACTTTAAATGATTTGCAACAACTTCAATTTGCTGTAATTCAGCTTGCCGTTTTTTGCAAAAGATATTAATGGCCTGAAAAATACTAATCTGGTTTGGAATAAAATTATCCTGAGGCAAATAAGACAGATTGTTTGACAGATAGCCTTTTTCATATACTTTATTATTTATATTAAGGTATTTGAAGTTTGCTTTTACACTTCCAAAAATGATCTGTAACATAGTTGATTTACCGGATCCATTCCTGCCCAATAAACCGACTACTTCACCAATTTTACAGTTAAGGTAAACGCTGCTTAATACTTCCCGATCTGCAAAAGTTTGGTTAACACTATCGATAAAAAGTCTTTGCATATTGATGAAATGATTAAGATTCCGATAAAAACAATTAAATCATATAAAATCAGGTTTGTCATGATTTTTCTAAAGCCTATGCCCTGATTTTTGAAAAAGTATGCAGTAGATTGATAAAACATGAAATATATGGCAACAGAAAATACCCAACCGATAAGTTTGATGAATACGGCAAAGGAATAAATTTCTGGCTCCTTAAAGCCATTTAAAATGAAAAATACTGATGTGAGCAAGCTGACCAGTACATTCCATAAAAAAATGGGTTTGTATATGGTTAAGGATTTTTTGAGTAGACCAATCGACATGACTTAAAGATATAAAATCATAACGATAAACTTAGTTGTAGTTAACAAAAAAGATTGGTAGCGTGTAATCGTCATTTCGACCGTAGCGTTCCAAAGGCACTCCTTCGCAGGAGAAATCTAATAAACAAAAAAAGATCGGCCAATAGCCGATCTTTTTTTGTTTATATGAGTCTAATTTCCTATCCTAAATAAGATTTTAAGATTTTACTTCTTGACGTATGACGTAAACGCTGTAACGCTTTATCCTTAATCTGGCGAACACGTTCGCGGGTTAAATTAAATTTCTCTCCAATTTCTTCTAGAGAAAGGGGATGGTTGGAACCTAAGCCGAAGAATAAAACGATAATTTCTCTTTCTCTTTCAGTTAAAGTAGATAAAGAACGTTTAATTTCTTCTGATAAAGATTCATTAATCAATGAACTATCTGTATTTGGTTCGTGGTTTTCCAATACATCTAATAATGTATTTTCTTCACCTTGAACAAATGGAGCATCCATTGATACGTGACGGCCTGAATTACTAAGTGTGTCTGAAATTTTATCCACTGTAGTTTCTAAAATATCAGCAAGTTCTTCAGGAGAAGGTTCGCGTTCGTATTCTTGCTCTAATTTAGAGAAAGCTTTACTGATCTTGCTTAATGAACCTACCTGGTTTAAAGGTAAACGTACAATACGGCTTTGCTCGGCAATTGCCTGCAAAATAGATTGACGAATCCACCAAACGGCATAAGAAATGAATTTGAAACCTTTAGTCTCATCAAAACGTTTTGCCGCTTTAATTAAACCTAAGTTACCTTCATTGATTAAATCGCCTAAGGTTAAGCCCTGATTTTGATATTGTTTTGCAACAGATACAACGAAACGCAAGTTGGTCTTAGTCAATCGCTCTAATGCAGCCTGATCGCCCTCACGAATCTTCCTTGCTAAAATTACTTCCTCTTCTGCTGTTATTAAATCTACTTTGCCAATTTCGTGTAGGTATTTATCTAATGACTGACTTTCACGGTTGGTAATGGATTGCGTTATCTTGAGTTGTCTCATTTATACGAATTGTGTGCTCTTTAATTATTGAGTGTGCAAAGTTACGAAATTGTATAGCAATCCGAAAGGATAAAATGCTGAAAATGTTACTGTTTGCACAAGTTTTTTACAGTTTTACTTACAGCAAAAACCATTCCAAATAAAATCCTGACATGATGTGTCCGAATAATTACATTGTAATTGTTTTTCAAATATTATTTATTGTAAAACAATAAATAATATTTGAATTATAATAATTTATTATTTATGTTTGCCCTGTAAATAATTAAATAAATATGACGTTTCTTAATTTTTCAACTATTTAAAGCAAATAATAAAAGCGCTAGTTACCAGGTGTTTTTGATCATGTAGTTTTTGTCAGGTTGTAAATAAGGAAGTAGAATTTAACAAGAAACGATTTAACGATATAATGATGAAGTATAATATTTTAGCCAGGATTATCAGAGCTCTTCTAATGCTCGTTATCTGTCTTGTATCTTTTACTTGCCTAATGGATCTGGGTTCATATCTTTTTAATACCAAGCGTTATATTTCAATACCCAGTGGCGGTGAGCTGGGCGATATAGGTGGGCAGGGCACTTATTTACAAATTGGAATGAGTATATCCATTCCCGATACTTGCATCTGGTACAAAAATGGGAGTTTTGAAACGCGGTCGAAGACGAAATATCCTGGTTATGATAAATTTAATAGAGATAGACAAAACGATTCTGTGATAACCAAAAAGGTTACAAATACTTTAGTCGTTCTTGATAAGGAAAATGAAATTACTGTCGATAATGATTTAAGGATGACTGGTCCAGTACTTTTGAAATTTCATTCTAAAAGCAAAATAGATAATGCATTTTGGTTCTCTTACGCTCAAATTCGCATTTATGCTATAATACTTTTATTAGTTCTTCTGATTAAATTAGTTAATATTTATCTCAAAGGAGACTTTCTCTGTAAGAGAAGCTTTAAATTAATTTCTTTCATCGGTATATTATTGATTTCTGTAGAGTTTTTTGAGTTGGTATGCATATTCATAAATGCCCAAATTATACCTGCAGTTCGATTAGAAACAAAGGGACTAATTGGCGGATTTTCAAATAGTGGAGGAGCTGATCTCCATTTTAATTTTGGAGGTTCTGTGAACTTCTCTAATATAGGGATAGGTATCATAATTATCATCCTGTCAAAGGTTATTAAGGATGCGGTGTTTATTAAACAAGAAAACGATTTAACCATTTAGGTTAACCGAAACATCCCTAACTTTACAATCTATAATGCCAATAATAATCAACTTAGATGTAATGCTGGCCCGGCGTAAAATGTCATTAACCGAATTAAGTGAACGGGTAGGGATTACGATGTCTAATTTATCGATACTTAAAACAGGCAAAGCAAAGGCGATCCGTTTGGAAACGTTAGAAGCGATCTGTAAAGCTTTAGATTGCCAGCCTGGTGATATTTTAGAATTCCGCGCAGATTAACTTACAAAGTCTAAAAGGGCTCGAGCGCAGGAAAGACTTCGTAAGTTTAACATTGTGTTTTTTTTCCGAAGTACGACGGACTCATGTCAAATAAATCTGATAACACGAAAGTACTTTTCGTTGCAGGGTCTTCGACTCCGCTCAGACTGACAATCGCAAAAAGATTGTTTGATAGCAGGACTTCCGGAACCGAAATGTGTAGAGCCTTGCTTTCCAAGAAAAATATTGACCACCTAAGACACCTTAGTACATTTAAGTCGATTGCTATTGAATTGCTGGTAATGATAGGTTAAAGAACACCTCGTCCTGCGGACACGGCTCTAAAAGAGGGAAATAAAAAAAAAACCTTCCAGTTTTCACTGAAAGGTTTATATCTTATGATTAATGCTTTAAGCTTTAGTCTTCTTACTTTAAGCTTATTGCGCTTGTTCAGCCAATACTTTAGTAACTAAATCTGCAGCTTCTTTTAAAGCGATTGCTGAGTAAACCTGAAGGCCAGACTCATCAATTAATTTTTTAGCTTCTTCGGCATTTGTGCCTTGTAAACGGCAGATAATTGGCACTGGAATATTACCGATTTCTTTATAAGCATCGATTACACCTTGCGCAACACGGTCGCAACGAACAATACCGCCAAAAATGTTGATCAAAATTGCTTTAACGTTTGGATCTTTCAAAATGATGTTGAAAGCTGCTTTAACTGTTTGTGCATTAGCAGTTCCGCCAACGTCTAAGAAGTTAGCAGGCTCACCACCGGCCAATTTAATAATATCCATGGTAGCCATAGCTAAACCAGCACCATTAACCATACAACCTACGTTACCATCAAGGTTAACGAAGTTTAGGTTAGAAGCACTTGCTTCAACTTCCATTGGATCTTCTTCCGTTACATCGCGCATTGCTGCATAATCAGGATGACGGAACAAAGCGTTTTCATCCAGATTCACTTTAGCATCTACTGCAATTACTTTATCATCAGAAGTTTTTAATACCGGGTTAATTTCGAACATTGAAGAATCAGTTGCTTCGTAAGCTTTGTATAAAGCGGTTACAAATTTAACCATTTCTTTGTGTGCAGCACCACTAACGCCTAAGTTAAAAGCTACTTTACGGGCTTGGAAACCCTGTAAACCAACTTTAGGGTCGATTTCTTCTTTGAAAATTAAGTGTGGAGTGTGCTCGGCAACTTCTTCGATATCCATACCACCTTCTGTACTGTACATGATAATGTTACGGCCTTTTGCACGGTCTAACAATACCGAAATATAGAATTCTTTGGTTTCAGAAGCACCTGGATAATAAACATCCTGGGCAACTAAAATTTTACTCACTAATTTACCTTCAGGGCCAGTTTGAGGAGTAACCAATTGCATACCAATAATGTCGGTTGCACGTTGTTTAACTTCTTCAAGGTTTTTGGCTAATTTAACACCTCCACCTTTACCGCGGCCACCAGCGTGGATTTGCGCTTTAATTACAACCCAGTCAGAATTGTAATCTATTTTCAGTTGCTTAGCAGCCTCAACAGCTTGCTCAGGAGTATCGGCAACTATTCCTTCTTGAACGTTAACACCGAAACTTTTTAATATTTGTTTACCCTGGTATTCGTGAATATTCATTTGCTACAAAATTTGCCCAAAGCTACAATTTCAAACCCTTTAAACAAATAGCAATTGCCGATTTTTTCAGAAAATGAACGTTTTATGTTAATCGGGAAAAGCGATGTGGTACATAAGCTGATTATTGGGCCTTAACCTCAATAAAGAAGCAGATGTAGCTATTCTACAATACTTTTTTTGCTAAATTTTTAATTTCATCTTTAAAGTTCTTACCGAAGACAGTTTTTAAAGCCCCTGTTTTTAAGTTGTATGTAAAATATTCAACTTCATCCTTATCATCAAATTCTTTATCTCCATTAGTGTCCTTTATCAGATCCATTAATATTAAATCATGTTTATCGTCTATTTTCCAGCTACTTACGTCGTAGTTGTTTGGAGATATCCGGATAAATGATTTTCCCTCCAGGTTAGAGAGGTAAAGTTTACTAGGATCTCTGTCTGTTAGTTTTTTATTGCCATCATAGTCAGAATCGGTAATATTATAGTAGATAAACTGATCGGATAAAGTATTTTGATTATTTGGATTATGTTCTGAATGACCAATATTGAAGGAGTTGATAATAACTTTTTCTTTAGTCAATAATTCGCTTTTACCTGAAATAACATTGTGAAAGATGAGGTTCCAATGGTTGGAATTCCCCTCTCTTTTATAACTATCGTAATCGCCATCATTTAATCTCAAAGGATATAGCAGAATATCTGTTTTACCAATGATAATTGGAGAATCGTACTGTATTTTAGGTTGACTTTTCGTTTGAATGTTACTTGTTTCCGTAGAAATGGTTTTACTTTCCTCAGTGCAGGCTGATGCTAGTATGGTAAAACTTAATAAAGTTATTGAGCTAATTTTTTTCATTGTCGTTAATTTTGATTTAAGGGGAGTATAGCCAATAAAAGTGCTTATTGGCTTAAGATCGCCGATATTAGATCGTATTTGGAAATGGCATTATACATTTGTTTTAAAAATGTGCTAACTTCCTGCAATCGGCGACCCAAAAATTCCAACAGCCATTTCTGCCCAGATTAAAAATAATGCAATTAAAATTACAATTAGGACTATGGTCCTGCTGGTGCCTGTTTTCATGTTTCTAATTACAAGCTCGATGGCTAAACCCGTACTAAGCAATAATATGCCAGCGGCTACAAAATCCCTTAAGTCCCACTGTACTTCATTTGTAAATTGCATGGCTATTAAAGGAATAGCTAATATTGATGCTACTACGCTTAAAATAATGATGATTCTTAGTTTGCCTGAATTTAATGTTTCTTGATTTTTCATGATTTTTATATTTTAATATACGTTTTAAATGGATAATTAAATAATTTTTAGTTTCCCCGATGCGGTATGCATCAGGGAGCTAAGGGTTGAGCGGTTAATTATAAAATGATTTGCCAAACAGCTTTAACTTTCTTGAATTTTGCTTGAGCCTATGGAATAAGTATTTGTGTCTTCTTAAAATCAACATATTTTCTGCTTAATTCTGCTATCGAAACAGATTTAATATTTTTTGTAAAAACGGCTAAGTTGAAATGATCAAGATGTCTTATCCCGTTGTTCCGAATGTTTCTTAAATCTTTTTTTAAGTTGGGTTGAAATATGTTTATTTGAGCATAGGGTGCAATAATCAGCATATGATCTGTATCTAAATTTTCAATCTCAGTAAAATCAATATTTTGTTGTGAAAAAATTTGATCTATTATGCAATGGCTTAATGTTTTGTCAGTGCTCAATTGATAAAAGTAATTCCAAGAGAACAGACCAATGGTCAAAATGATTAAAAATGCTTTTGCTTTCATGACTTTTGATGTTATTATTTTTTACTTATACCAAAATATTCTGCCGTATTCCAATCCTGTAAATTCCACGATAACCAGCCCGATTTCTCGTAACGGTCTTTGAAATAACCAATTCGCTCATCTAATTTTCTCATTAGCGCTTCTTCTGGCCGATCTACTTTGGCAACTTCCGAATCGTTATTGGTTGAAGGATGTATTTTTGACCGGTTTTTATCTAAAAATGGAAGTGTCTTTTCTGATAAAGAGATTAAATAATAAGGATCGATAGAAACGGCATCTACATGATTGAGGTTGTATTTTACGATTAAAACATCCCAGTTAATGGTGCTAAAAGCAAGTAGTAATGCAAACCAGATGTTCCCGTTTACTTTAAATAGATAAAATATGGTTTTCTGCTTAGCAACCTTTAAATAAACGGTGGCCAAACCAATGATACAAAGAATGGCGAATACCAATACACCGATTCTTTTATGTGTTAAACCATGGAATTCGATATAATAGCCATCGCGGATAAATACCGAGATAATCAGGATAAAATTTTGAACCATCCAGGTAAAGGCCAGTGCCCTTAATATTTTGCTTTTACGATAAAAATTTAGATTTCCCCTAAAAAAGTAAAGGATTACCGCCATGGCCATTACAATACTAAAGATTAGTGTATTGGTACCCTGGTGTAGCTCTCCAGAGAAATTTCCTGAAGGTTTATAACCGAACCAAAGCGTGGTAATATCGATGGCATTTAATAATAACAATAGGAAGTTAAGGGCAACAAACGAGATGACGCCAACAATATATTCAGTTTTTAAAGCCATTTTCCGTGTTAAGAGGTTGCCGCTAAATGTTTCTACAATGTGGTACCAGATCGTTTTTTGACCTGATGTTCTTCTGATCCTTACTAATTGTTCCTTGCATTTCAGTTCTGCCTTTTCTAAACTTTTATCAAAAAATGCAAGTAATAAACCACCTGTTATAACTAATCCGAAGCAGAAATGTATAATGCGTTCGATACTTAAATCTTTGAAAAAGAAATGCAGTATATTTTCAAAAAAGAGTCCGATGTTAGTTAATACACTTTCGGCATAGTGCGCAAAAACATTATTGGCTGCAGAATACAAACATGTAAAAAAGATTACGGCAATAACAGGTATAAAAATGTACTTGATTAATTTGAAAAAAGGTTTCAGGTTAAAATTGCCTATGCTTATTTTACTTAAATGTTTAACTGCATTAAAAGGAACGGTGATCATTTGTAAAATACTGGCAAGAAAAGCGGCAAAAATCGTTCTGATCTGTTGGTTATGACTAAAACCGATAAATAGCAGCAAACTGATGTAATACGTGGCAACAGATAAATCAGAATTATTAACCACCACCAGTACTGCGGCCAAAAGGTGTGCTAAACCGTAAACTTTTAGTTTGGTACTTTTAACTACGTCGGGGTTAATAAAGGTGATAGCCAGTAAATAGATGCTATAAATAAGCAGATTGAGTGCTAACCTTTCTTGCCAAAAGAGAAAAGTAAACAGGAGGCCACCCAACAGAACAGAGAGTGATAAGAGGTTGGATCTATTTTTCATATTATATGATAATGGTTTATAAATTTTAAGTTTATACGTTTTAAAAGTGCTTTGAATTTCAAAGTATGTAGTTAAAAAAAATAGTTTATAGTTTTCTGATCATTTTTTCAAGGGCATCTAAATGTGCTTTAAAAGCTTGCCTGCCCAACGCTGTAATCGAGTAGGTGGTACTGGTTTTTCTACCGATAAAACCTTTGTGTACCTTGATAAATTCTGCTTGCTCTAAGGTATTCAGGTGTGAGGCCAGGTTTCCATCTGTTAATTCGAGCATCTGTTTCAGGTCGTTAAAGCCAATTTCATCGTTTACCACCAGAATAGACATTACGCCCAACCTGATCCGGCTATCGAATATTTTATTTAAATCTGCTATCGGGTTTTTCATCCTTACTGACCTCTCTCATATTTAAAATACATTAAAAGACCATAAACAATGTGCAATACACCAAAGCCAAAAGCCCAAAAAATTAAGCCATAACCTACGTAAAACATGCAAATCAGACCAAGTATTACCTCGCAAAGCCCCAGGTAGCGAATGTCGCTGTAAGTATATTTACTGGCATTAATAAGCGCCAAACCATAAAAAATTAAACAGCTTGGTGCAACAATAGCATAAGTGTTCGGATGGTTAATCAATAAAGCAATAATAAACAAACCTCCGGCAATCAATGGAACGAATAAATTAATTAAAAGTGATTTAGAGGTTTTATCCCAGATTGGAAGATTGTTTTTCTGACTTTTTCTATAGGTAAATAAAACGCCGCCAGCCAAAGCAATCACCAAAACAAAAATACCAAGTTTTATTAAGTTAAACTCCAGGTCCATTTCTCCATCAACGCCGTAACCGTAACCGCGTTTGCCGATGTATTTGTTAATTTCGTCATTAGCAAAATAAGCCCCAATTAAAGCGATAACGCCTGCAAAAACACCAGATAAGCCGCTCAAAGAAATAAATCTCGATGACCTGTCCATCATTTGTCTGATATCTTTTAAGGCATTTAATTGTTCTTCCTGAGTGCTCATTTTAAAAGTGCTTTGTTTTTCAAAGTTAAATAAGAAATTGATATTTCCAAAATTATTTTTTCCTTCGGGATGATTACACGGATTTACAGATTACACAGATTCTAATTTTAACTTTGTCTTTAGTCTTTGTGCTTTGGTCTTTAGTCTTTAGTCTTTTTGCTTTAGTCTTTATGCTTTGGCCTTTAACCTTTTTTATTAAATTTGAAGCATGCTAAAAGCCACGGGAATAAGAAAATCGTACGGAAATCTACAAATTTTAAAAGGCGTAAATTTTGAAGTGCAAAAAGGGGAGATTGTAAGTATTATTGGGCCATCTGGTGCAGGTAAAAGTACTTTATTGCATATTTTAGGAACATTGGATAGACCTGATGTCGGGTCTGTAGAACTAAAAGGCACTGTTGTTAATAGATTGAATGGCGATTTGTTGAGTACATTCCGCAATCAGAACATCGGTTTTGTATTTCAGTTTCATCATTTATTGCCAGAATTTAGTGCCATTGAAAATATTTGCATTCCGGCATTTATAGCCAAAACCAATAAAAAACAGGCCGAAAGCAGGGCACTTGAACTGTTAGATCTGTTTGGACTGAAAGACCGAGCGCAGCATAAGCCTAATCAGCTCTCTGGCGGTGAGCAGCAACGTGTAGCCATTGCAAGAGCGCTGATCAATAATCCTTCAATTATATTGGCTGATGAACCATCAGGGAATTTAGACTCCGAAAATGCAGCCGGATTACACCAGTTGTTTGTAAGCTTGCGCGATAATTTCCATCAAACTTTTGTGATCGTTACACACAATGAACACCTTGCAAAAACCAGCGACCGTGTAGTGAGCATGAAAGATGGTTTAATTGTATAGAATCGTTAACATTCTCTCACTCAATCATTCTCTCACTCAATTACTCAATCATTAACTAACTTATTCATTCAATCATTATACTTTGAAAATACTGATAACAGGAGGGAACAATGCTAAGGCTTTGAAGCTGATGAAAGCGTTTCCCAGTCATTTTGTTTTACTTACCGATTATGGTGATGTACCGGGGATTGTAACTGAAAATTATGCCTTTTCATCGTTAGGTGTATTAAATAAAGACAGTATCGCTCATATTCTATTAAATTTTTGTATCACTGAGGCCATAGATTGTATTATTCCTTTGCATCATTATGAGCTTGAGCCACTGGCTAAATCTGCTGTACTTTTTAGTGAGTATGGAATCCAGGTGCTGTTGCCCAATGCAGCTATAATTGCTGACTATTTAACGGAAGAAAAGCTTACTTATCAAAATTTTGCAGTGTTTATTCACGGCGATCGGATTTTTTCAACCGAGAAAGGGTCTCTACCTACAAATGTATCTCCCAAATTAAATGGCGTGTTTGGCTATAACGATGCTGATGATTTAAAACTTTTTACAATTTAACATGGATGCATATCAGTACGTGAAAGACAAGCAGATCGTAATTTTTGAATTGGATGATGTGCTTTTTCCAGAGAAGGATTACTTGCTACAGGTTTATTATCTGTTTGCTCAGTTTATAGAATATGCCGAGCAGAAAAGCGCGCAGCCTCTTATTGAATTTATGCGTACAGCATACGAAAATAATGGTACTGAAAAACTTTTCGAGAAGACAGCAGATCAGTTTTCCATTGATATGAAGTACAAGCATAATTTTGATCTTCTACATCAGAATGCCCGTTTACCTTTAAAACTTTTGCTTTATAAAAATGTGCTGGAGTTTATGCAGGAACTTGTGGTAGACGGCAAACAAATATTTATAGTAACTGCCGGCAATCCTGAGCAACAACTTAATAAAATTAAGCAAACAGAGTGGAATGGACTAGAGCAATATCTTACGGTATATTTTGTTGAAGAGCTAAGTTTAACTAAAGCAGAAATTTTTCAGAACATACTAAACAGCAACAATTTATCACCTAACCAGGCGTTAGTTGTTGGTGCAAATAAATTTGATGAGCAACAATCTAAATTAATTAATTTGCCGTATATTGTGTCACTAGAAATTTACAAATAAATATGCTTAGAAAATTTATTTCGCAAAATACATTGTTGTGGGCGTTGATCATCATGGTTGGGATTACAGCATCATGTAAAAAATCAAATAATGCCCCGGATGGAGATGGTGCACCACAAGGCACGCCAGGAACCCGCGCAGAGTTAACTAAGGATTCGATTTACCTGTATGCACAGCAAACTTATTTGTGGAATGTAGGGATGCCAAGTTACTCGTCTTTTAATCCAAGACAGTATGGCTCAAATGAGGCAGTTTTGGCGGCAATAAAAGCTTTGCCAAGTACAGGGGGAAAAGATAAATATTCTTTTATTGATGACGGTAGTGTAGCCACCCAACTTGGTGGGGCGGGCGAAGATTATGGTTTTTCCGCAAATTTTGATGTAACCGATTTATTAAGGGTAAAGTACGTTTATCCTGGTTCTCCTGCGGATGTAAAGGGATTAAAACGGGGGTACCAGATTACTAAGGTTAATGGTGGCGGAACTTCCAGATCGAGCAGTACCGATATAGCCAATTTAAATGCTTCAATATTTGGCGATAATCCTTCCATCTCGCTAACGGTTTTAAAACCCGACAATACCACACAGGATATTGTGATTAACCGTGGTAAGTATGATATAAATCCTGTTTTATTTAGTAATACGTATACAATTGGCACAAAAAAAGTTGGTTATATTGTATTTAATAGTTTTACTACGAATGCAGTGGCTGCATTGGATGCTGCCTTTGCCAAATTTTCAACTGATGGGGTAACCGAGCTCGTTGTAGATTTAAGGTATAATGGCGGTGGCTCAGTCGCCACTTCCGAAACATTTACAAATCTGATTGCGCCACTTTCGCAAAATGGGAAAGTAATGTATACTACTTACTGGACGAAAACAATGCAGGATGGAGCAGCAAGCATTTTGCAAAACCAGAAATTTTATGCAAAGGGTAATGATGGTGTTACCCGGCTCTACTCTTATTTTGATTTATCTTATAAACCTACAATGGCTGCCGGAAATCAGGAGAATTTTGCCAAAAGGGGTGCGTTAAATGGTTTAACCAGAGTTTATTTTATTGTAACAGGTGGTACGGCCTCTGCCAGTGAGCTTTTAATCAATAATTTAAAGCCTATTATGGATGTTAAGCTAATTGGTAAAACCACTTATGGTAAACCTGTTGGCTTCTTCTCTATACGGATCGATAAAAACGATTTATACATTCCTCAATTTCAAACTAAAAACCAATTAGGTCAGGGTGATTATTTTTCGGGTATGACTGTAGATAAGGATGTTACGGATGATTTAACCAAGGATTTTGGAGATCCATCAGAAAAAATGTTGGCGCAGGCTTTATATTATTCTGCAAACAATAATTTCTCGGCACTTGCCAAAGATAATGTACTAAGCAGCACTTCGGGGGCAACAAAACTTCAGATAGACGCCGCAAATGAAAAGCTCGATCATGAATTTAAAGGTATGGTTGAAACTAGAAAGCTGAGGTTTAAATAATTAACTTAAACATTATACTAAAAAGGCCGGTTTTGTATTTCAAATCTGGCCTTTTTTATGTGATTATTGCATTATTTGAGAAAATAGGTGTTGTTTTTTTTATAAAAAATTGATAAGCTTGTTTAACATTAATCGTTAAAGAGATACCATGCCAATAGAAATTGTAGAAAAGGAACATATCAGTTATTTAAACATCATCAATGCAAAAGAAGATCATACTACTGAATTAAAAACAAAACTTGATGAAGCACAACGGCTGGGTAATGAGTTTAAAGCAAAAGCCGTTATTACTTTTAATACTACCATTGGTCCGAAACGTGTTGATACTACAGTTTGGTCTGTTACAGAAAAATATATACAGCTAAAGAATAATATTCATATTCCGTTAAAAAGTTTAATCGATATTGATTTTTAAGCTTGCTTTAAGGAAATAAATCATCCCGCATTTATTTAACCTTATCAGATCATGAGCATGCTGCATAAAATTGCCTTAACATTTATTAAATCCATTGGCCCGGTAACGGCCAAAAACCTTCTTGCCTATTGTGGAAGCGCCGAAAATGTATTTTCTGCAAACAAAAAGCAGCTTTTGCAGATTCCGGGTATTGGAGAGAAAACAATTGAAGCCATTCGTAGTACCGATGCTTTGCTAAGGGCCAGGCAAGAACTAGATTTTATTGAAAAACATGGAATTGAAGTATTGTTTTTCGCTGATGAAAAATATCCTAAAAGGTTAAAGAATTGCATCGATTCGCCCATACTGCTTTATGCCAAAGGCACAGTTGATTTTAACCATCAGCGAATCATCAGCATCGTCGGAACCCGTAATGCAACAAGCTACGGAAAAAATCTCTGTAAAGAATTGTGCGAAGTTTTAGCGCCGTACAATGTATTTGATAGTGAGTGGCCTGGCTTATGGCATTGATGTAACGGCCCATAAAGAATGCTTGGTCAATAATATTCCTACAGTTGGTGTGCTTGGTCATGGCTTAGATCGAATGTATCCAAAAATTCATAAAACGATTGCTCAAAAAATGGTTTTGAATGGAAGCCTGCTCACCGAATTCCCAATCTTAACCAATCCGGATCGGCCTAATTTTCCACAAAGAAACCGGATTATTGCAGGGATTGCAGATGCGACCATTGTAGTTGAGGCATCTAAAAAGGGAGGCGCCTTAATTACCGCAGAAATCGCAAATTCTTACAATAAAGATGTATATGCTTTTCCGGGTAGAACAAATGATGTTTTTTCGGAAGGCTGTAATTTCCTGATTAAAACCAATAGGGCCGGATTAATAAATAATGCTCATGATCTGATTTATTACCTGGGTTGGGATGATGAGGTGGGAGAAAAGAAGAAGGAAGCGCAAACCACGCTACACCTTAGCCTTACCCCTAACGAACAGCGGGCTGTTGATGCATTACAAAACGGACAACTTTCTATAGATGAGCTTTGCATTCAATTGAATATTCAGCAAAGTAAACTGGCAATCGTAATCCTTACATTGGAAATGCAGGGGATTATTGTTTCGTTACCAGGAAAGATTTACAAGTTGGTGTAATGAGAACTAGATATTAGATTTCTCCATTCCGTTTCACTACAGTCGAAATGACGAACCTACTTTCTAAATTGCGTTTTGCCCAATAATCAATCTATAATGCCTATCATAATTATAGATTATGCAATTAAATTCTTTTAATTTGCTGTTTTCGAAATTATGTTTCAAATAAAATATAGTTTATAAAATACTTAATGCCATTGCTTAATTTTGCAATATGTGGTACAATAATATTTTAGAAACCATTGGCAACACGCCATTGGTAAAATTAAATACGATAACAAAAGGAGTTCCGGGAACAATTCTTGCGAAAATAGAGACTACTAATCCAGGCAATTCAATTAAAGACCGTATGGCGGTTAAAATGATTGAAGATGCCGAGAAAAGTGGTAAACTAAAACCAGGTGGAACAATTATAGAAGGAACATCCGGAAATACAGGTATGGGCCTGGCTATGGCAGCCATTATTAAAGGTTATAAATGTATTTTTACCACTACTGATAAACAATCGAAAGAAAAAGTTGATGCTTTACGTGCCTTTGGTGCCGAAGTAATCGTTTGTCCTACAAATGTTGAGCCTGAAGATCCCCGTTCTTATTATTCTGTTTCTTCGCGTTTGGAACGCGAGGTGCCAAATTCATGGAAACCTAATCAGTACGATAACTTAGCTAACTCACAGGCACATTATGAGCAAACTGGTCCTGAGATATGGGAGCAGACAGAAGGAAAAATTACCCATTTGGTAGTTGGCGTAGGTACTGGTGGAACCATTTCTGGAACAGGAAAATATTTGAAAGAAAAGAATCCAAATATAAAAGTCTGGGGAATTGATACCTATGGCTCAGTTTTTAAGAAATATAAAGAAACAGGCATATTTGATAAAGATGAAATTTATCCATACATCACAGAAGGTATTGGCGAAGATTTCCTTCCGGCAAACGTAAATTTTGATGTGATCGACCTATTCGAAAAGGTTACAGATAAAGATGCTGCTTTAATGACACGCGATATTGCCCGTAAAGAAGGTATTTTTGTAGGTAACTCTGCCGGTGCTGCCATTGGCGGATTAATTCAGCTAAAAGATAAACTGAAGCCAGAAGATGTTGTGGTGGTCATTTTCCATGATCATGGCAGCCGTTACATGGGTAAAATGTATAATGAAGATTGGTTGCGTGAACGCGGATTTTTACAGGACGAAAAATTAACCGCTAAATCTATTCTGGCTAAAAAAGAGAGCACAGAGATTGTAACACTTGATGCACAAAAATCAGTGCTTGAGGCCATCAATACCATTAAATCGATGAATATCTCTCAGATTCCGGTAACACAACAAGGAATGATTGTAGGTAAAATCGCCGAAAGTGATATTTTAAGTGCATTACTTGAAAATCCAGGCTTAAAATCGGCGCCGATTTCAGAAATTATGACCGCTACTTTCCCATTTGTTGATTTGAATACCTCAATTGATAAAATTTCTTCATTGATCAATAAAGAAAACTCAGCCGTTTTAGTAGAAGATGAATCTGGAAAGATCGAAATCATCACACAATACGATATTATAAACGCGATATCGGGGTAATGAAAGATGGATGATGGTTTAATTCCTGCTATCGTCCTCCTGAACTTATTTCAGGATCTTTATCGCATGGAAAAATGCTGATCCGGATGCAATCCCCAGATCGTCGAGGCTGTATCAAAAGTAAAATCTAACAGTTAAGGCCAGAATTTTATTTCGTTTTCTGTCATTCTCGCGCAGGCGGGAATCTTAAAGCGCTCTGCAATAGCATTAGGATTCCCAATTAAATTGGGAGTGACGACCTCTCAAATATGATTTGCTTAGTGACCCGCCTCGTAAATCTTTTTGATACAGTCTCCTTAATGTTAGTGACTGATCGCTAATGCTGATAAATTCAGCATGACAATTCCCCTTAAAAAGTGACCAAAATAAAAACGTCCAGGTATTTATTACCAGGACGTTTTGCATTATGCTATTTTCGCTTTAAGCTTTAGTCTTTCTGCTTTAAGCTTAATGGCTCGGCGCATCAGCATTTACACGCTTAATCTGTGCACCCAAGGCACGCAAACGGGTGTCGATATCCTGATAGCCACGTTCAATCTGTTCGATGTTATAAATGGTCGATTTACCTTCGGCAGATAAAGCTGCAATTAATAATGAAACTCCCGCTCTAATGTCAGGAGAAGTCATGCTGATTCCACGAAGTTTATATTTTTTATCAATACCATTAACGGTTGCGCGGTGTGGGTCGCATAAGATGATCTGAGCACCCATATCGATCAGTTTATCCACGAAGAATAAACGGCTTTCGAACATTTTCTGGTGGATTAAAACGTTTCCTTTTGCCTGTGTAGCCACAACGAGCACAATGCTCAATAAATCAGGCGTAAAACCTGGCCAGGGCGAATCGGCAATGGTTAAAATCGAACCATCGATAAAAGTATCAATTTCGTAATGTTTTTGAGAAGGGACATAAATGTCATCGCCACGGCGCTCTAATTTAATGCCCAGTTTTCTAAAAACCTCTGGTATTACACCCAGTTCATCATAACAAACATCTTTAATGGTAATTTCTGATTCTGTCATGGCAGCCATACCAATAAAAGAGCCGATTTCGATCATATCCGGCAACATTCTATGCTCAGTCCCACCTAAAACGCTAACACCTTCAATGGTTAACAAGTTAGAACCAATGCCCGATATTTTTGCACCCATGCGGTTAAGCATTTTGCAAAGTTGCTGTAAATAGGGTTCGCAGGCTGCATTGTAAATCGTAGTAATGCCTTTTGCCAAAACAGCCGCCATTACAATATTTGCCGTTCCGGTTACCGATGCTTCGTCTAATAAAATATATGCACCCTTTAAATTGGTTGCATCTACATTAAAGAAAGCTTTTTTGCTGTCGTAAACGAATTTTGCGCCTAATTTTTCGAAACCGATAAAGTGTGTGTCCAACCTTCTACGACCGATTTTATCACCACCTGGTTTTGGGATTGCTGCTTTACCAAAACGTGCCAACAATGGCCCAACAATCATAATCGAACCACGTAAACCACCACCTTTAGCTTTAAAAGTATCAGATTCAAAGAAATTCAAATCAATATTTTTAGCTTCAAAGGTATAGGTGTCTTTATTAATGCGCTCAACGGTAACACCTAAATCGCCAAGTAATTCAATCAGCTTGTTAACATCCTTAATGTCGGGAATATTACTGATGGTTACTTTCTCTTTGGTAAGCAATACAGCCGATAAAATCTGTAAAGCCTCGTTTTTGGCTCCCTGAGGGGTAATTTCGCCTTTTAATTTAATTCCGCCTGTTATTTCAAATGCGTTCATATTTTTTTAGTATCAAGTACAAAGTATCAAGTATCAAGATTGGGCGGATATTTTAACCTTCCACCTTATGCCTTTAACCTTCAACCTTAATACTTAGGTTTATTGTTGTTGTTGCGTTGACGGTTATTGTTGTTGTTATTATTTTGACGGTTTTTTCCGTTGTTGTTATTATTGTTGCTTCTGCCCCGGTTATTGTTGTTGTTATTACTTTGACGAGGGTTTTGCGCTCTAAATTCTACCTTGGCCAGGTTAACACCTTCATCAAGCGATAACAATCCGCCAGAAAGATACTTTAAGTCCTTAATAATGGTATCATCACTCACATTATCTTTATTCCAGGTAACATAAGCCATTTTCATAAAATTTGCGATGCTTTGAACCATTGCCTTTTTAATTTCGGCATTTTCTTCGCGCATGGCCTTTTCAATTAAATTCTCAACCGTTTTACCATAATGTTTGTAGGTAATTCTTTGTTGAGGATAGGCCAGAGGCTCTGGTTTAATGTAAGCATTTTCGATTAATGGCTTTGGATACGGGCTGTCTACATCAATCTGGTAGCCAGAAATAATGTGCAGGTGATCCCAAAGTTTATGCTTAAAATCGGCAACATCACGTAAATGTGGTTGCAAAAAACCCATCAGGTCGATAACCGCCTGGGCATATTTATTACGTTCTTCAATGGTGGGTAATTCGCAGATATACTTTACCATATTTTGTACGTTCCGGCCATATTCCGATAAAATTAAATGGCTACGCGTAGTATTATAATCAAAATTCATGTACAGATAAATTAATGGATAAATTTTCTGGCGATACGAATTATGAAATAACCAGAGGAGTTTAGGTTATGAATTCACCGAAATGTCTATTGCCAGATTTTCGTTTTATATATTCAAAGGTAATAAAATTATTTAATTAGAGATGTTAATATTTGATGTGAAATATATACTTTAGTTTTTTGGAAATGAGGGGGCAGTAGTCCTTGGCGTCTTCAGTCCCGTTATTCGCTATAGCCCCGATAAAGGATCGGGGGCTACCGCTACTACCGGGTTTATTTAACTGTGGGTTGTGCTTGTCGGGAAAAACCTTTCCAGCGCCAATGAGCTAAAGCCGTTTTAAGTATTTATACAGTTGGCTGAAGCCAGACTGTAATGAATTTAAGCCTTAATGTTTAAGTATTTATGCAGTTGGCTGAAGCCAATCTGTAATGAATTTAAGCCTTAATGGTTTATGCAGTTGGCTGAAGCCAGACTGTAATGAATTTAAGCCTTAATGGTTTACGCAGTTGGCTGAAGCCAGACTATAATGAATTTAAGCCTTAATGTTCTTAACTCCTTAATGGTAAAAAGCCTTAAACCTCATCACTATTCTTCGGGTAATCAAAAAACACCAATTCTCCAGTTCCTTTGCTTACCATTTGCCACGAATCAAAAGGAAAAGAAATTAACACCATGCCTGCAGTTGGAATGTTGTAAATATCGGCATCGCATAACTCGTTCGCAAAATCTGTAAAACCGGGGTTATGACCAAACATTACTACTTGGTCTGCGCCATTATTTAACCCGTTAACTACTTTAAGTAGGGCTGTGGTATTGGCTTCGTAAATAGATTCTTCAAATTGGATATGGTCTATATTGTAGGCTTCTGCAAAGTATTTGGCTGTAGATTTGGCTCTTTTCGCCGGACTACTTACAATCAGATCTAATTTGAAGCCTTTATTAATCAATCTTTCAGCCATTTCCGGCGCATTTTCTTTACCACGTTTGTTTAGCGGTCGGTCGAAATCTTTTAAATCTAAATTTCCCCAATCCGATTTACCGTGACGGACCAAAAGTAATTGCTTAGCCATTTAATTTCTCTTTAATTTTATCTACAATTGTTTCAGGCTTAATTAAGTCTATACAGTTTTCAACACCGCAAAGGCAGGGTTTGTTTCCATAAATAGAATTTGGCCTGTTAGGGTGATCAATCTGGATGCAATCGCTTTCCAATTGCCCGTAACCCAAAAAGCCAGCATATGGATGTGTTGGTCCCCAAATAGATACAACAGGCACACCAACAAGCGATGCCATATGCATGCCGGATGAATCCATGCTTAACATTAAATCCAAGTTTGAAATAATGGCAAGCTCTTCCGTTAAGTTAAAATTACCGATTAAATTATGAGCATTTTTATACATTTTCGCCCAGTTTTCGGCAGTTGTCTGTTCTGTTTTACCACCACCAAATATGAAAACCTCATAACCTAATCCGCTTAACAAGGCAATTACCGCTTCCATTTTTTCTAAGGCATATATTTTATAAATATGTTGCGCAAAAGGGGAGATGCCTATTTTTTTTGTTGCTTTATTGGCAAATAAATCTTGTGCATTTGCTGGAATTTCCTGAGGGGATTTATTTATTTTATGACTGAGTTTAACCGCAAATCCCAATTCGCGGAAAACATCGGCATAACGTTCTACCGTTTTTCTGATGGGTTTAAAAACTTTGTTATTGTTACGTGTTAATCTCTTTTTCTCCGCCCTTCCTTTATCTATCCGCCTGATCTTTATGCCCGTTAAACGGAAGAACGTAGAAATTGCCCTGCTTCTCAAATTATCGTGCAGGTCGGCTATTGCACTTGGTTTATAGCTTCGGAGTTCCTGATAGAGTTTGTATAAACCATCAATTCCTTTATGAACGGTTTTAGGCTCGATAGGATGGAAGATCAAGTTTGGAATGCGATCGAAAAACGGCTTAAAAGCAGCTCGGCTCACCATGATGATCTCTATGTTGGGGTTCTGCGCTGAAAATTCGCGTAAAACAGAGGCTGCCATAGCCACATCGCCCATTGCCGAAAAGCGTAAAACAATAATTTTTTGGGTTGCGGCCATAATGTTTACCACGGAGGCACAAAGAGCACCAAGGCATTCTTTGTGCTCTTCGTGTCTTTGTGGTTGATTAATTTATGCTTTATTATACAATACCGGATTTAAACTCGGATCGTTGTACATTTTCATTTGTTTATATACTTTCATGTATTTTTTACCCGCCTCAATATCTGCCAATAACTCATCGATACTGGTTGAAAGATCCTCGCGTTGCGATAACAATACATTTAATTTAGTCTGGCATTGTGCACGGTGCTCAGCTGAGGCACTTTCGCGTTCAGCCTCTTCCTGCATATGGTAAATTTTTAGTGCCAGGATAGAAAGCCTATCTATCGCCCACGCCGGACTTTCCGTGTTGATTTTTGCATCTGGCAAAGCCGAAATTCCCTGATAAAGATTTAAGAAATAACCATCAATAAACTCAACCATATCCGTACGTACCTGGTTTTGTGCGTCAATGCGTCTTTTCCAGCTCAAGCCTTCAACAGGATCAATTTCAGGGTTACGCACCACATCTTCCATATGCCATTGTGCCGTATCGATCCAGTTTTTAACGTAAAAAAGATGCTCTAAACTTTCGGCATCATATGGGTTTTCAACCGGATGGTCAATATCGTCAAACTTATGGTAGTCTGTAATTACTTGATTAAATATGCGGTTGGCAATTTCACTTATCATGGGGCAAAGTTATGGTTTTTTACCACAGATTTTCACAGATGAACACAGATTTAAACTTATCCGTGTTTATCCTTTTTATCTGTGGTTAATTTGCTTTTTTGTGGTTAAAATACTCCGTTATCTCCTCCAAAGAAAAAGCATTCAAACATTTATCGGCACTTAAACCACCTTTGCGAGCAACTAGAATGCCATAATGCATATCATGGAAACCTTCCGTTCTGTGGGCATCTGGATTTACAGAAAGCAATACGCCTTTTTCTAAAGCATAACGATGCCAGCGCCAGTCTAAATCCAAACGTAAGGGATTCGCATTGATTTCGATCACGACTTTATTCGCCGCACAGGCATCAATAATTTTTTTATAATCTATCGGGTATCCGGCTCTGCTTAACAATAAACGACCAGTTGGATGCCCTAAAATGGTGGTATATGGGTTTTCAATAGCTTTTAGCAAACGTGCGGTTGCTTTTGCTTCATCCATGCGTAAATTGCTGTGCACAGAAGCCACTACAAAATCGAATGTTTTTAAGATATCATCCGAATAATCCAATGAGCCATCACTTAAAATATCGCTCTCAATACCTTTGAAGATTTTAAAGGGAGCAAGTTTTTTATTTAGTTCGTCAATTTCCTGGTGTTGTGCAAAAACACGTTGCTCGTTTAAACCTTTTGCATAAACAGCGGTTTTAGAGTGATCGCATATCCCTAAATACTGAAGATTTAAGTTTTCTTTACAATATATAGCCATTTGCTCCAAGGTGTGTACGCCATCGCTCCAGGTAGAGTGGTTGTGCAAACTGCCCTTTAAATCTTCATATTGGATTAAGGTAGGGAGTTTACCTGCTTTCGCCAGTTCAATTTCATCAAAATCTTCACGAAGTTCAGGAACGATGAAAGATAAACCTGCTTTGCTGTAAATTTCTTCTTCACTTGTAAAAGGACCATTACCTGCCAATGCCAAGACCTGCTCTACGTGTGCGGTATTTCCGGTGAGTTTGAACCATTTTAAATAAAATTCAGTTTTTTCAACTGCATAAATTTTTATCCTGAAACCAGCTTCAGTAGTGCAGATGAAAGAATTTTCTGCCTCGATCAAAGAGAGTGCTTCGAAAGCAGGCAAGTTTTGTTTCAGGGTATCAATTTGCTCAGCACCGATCACAATTTCCAGTTCATCGATAATCTCACAGGCGCGGCGGTACTGACCGGCAAAGCCCAAAAGTGCACTGTTGTCAATTTTTCCAGTCCAATCAGCAAGCTGTGTAAATAAAGTTTTGGCAAAACCTTCAACCTGCGCGTATAAAAACCGTCCATTGGCCGCGAGTTTAAATTCGATTGCATTCTTAATTTCTTCCTGGGTTTTTAAACCGAAACCTTTGGCTTCAATTAAGCGGTTTTCGTTACAGGCATAATACAATTCACCTATACTTTCTATACCCAAGGTACGCCAGATAATGAATATCTTTTTTGGTCCGATGCCCTTTATGGCCAGCATTTCTACTACACCTTCGGGCGTTTTCTCCCGAATTTCGTTAAGCTCTTTTAGTTCTCCTGTTTGGAGAAGTTCAATGATTTTGGAAGCCAGTCCTTTACCAATACCTTCAATTTTATCCAGCTCATCTAAAGGTTTGTCCTTTAAAGAAAAGGGTAATTTATCTACCTTAAAATAGGCATTTGCAACAGATTTAATTTTGAAGGGATTTTCTTCGTGCAGTTCCATAAGCTGCGATAAAAGGCGTAAGGTGCGGGCGATGGTCTTATTTTCCATAAGGGGTAAAATTAGGAAATAATGCCTCAAATCCTTCTTGTGCGCATAAAATTAAAACACAAATTTATTAATGTGTTGTTTTACAATCATGAAATCTATAAAATTTGCCCTCTTGGGATTAGGTATGAGTGTAGCCGCTTGTCAATCTGCCAGTAAAACAGATCAAAATACCGATTCGGTAAGTAATTTAGCATCAGCCCCAGCGAAAACTGTGGATGAGCGGTTTTTGGTTGTCGCAGGTCAGTCGGTTGGAGAAATTGCACTTGGAGAGGATATGGAAGAGGTAGGTAGAAAATTAGGCAGGCCAAATGCTGGTGATGCCGCAATGGGGAAAGCCTGGGGGATTTGGTACAGTGACGATTCTACTGCGAAACACCGCAACGAAATTGCGGTATATTCTTCTTATCAGGATACCAGTATGCGTATAAAAAATGTAAAACAGATAAGAATTACCTCCAATAGGTTTAAAACAAAGGATGGCCTGGCAACTGGGAGCACGTTGGAAGATGTGAAATTGAAGTTCCCAGCCATTGAAAAACTTTCTGCCTATTTAAATGAAGATAAAGATACCGTTACGGTTTATGATGCCAAAAAAGATGGAATTGGCTTTGAATTTTTAAAAGGAAAAAGTATTTCCTTAACGGTTCATCAGGCGAATATTCCGGTTAATGCGACTTATCTTACTTTGCACCCGGAGTGGAAGTTAATAGAGTAAAAAGAAGAAAGTGAAATAAAATGTATGGTCTAAAGGTCTTTCAATCCATTCTTAATTTGGTCATCATTTTTTAAGGAAAAAACTAACACTTATTTTTTGGGCGCTACCCAAGCTACGCAAGGGGCGGGCTTTTCAGGGCTTCGCTTCGCTTCGGTACCGATGAATCGGTACTGAACCCTTCCAATCCCTAACGCAAACCCAGAGTGAAATAAAACTTTAATATTAAACCTTGCAGGTTTTAGAACACTGCAAGGTTTAATTATTACTTAATTACTGCTTCAAATGGCATTCTGGCCTGAATGCCAGAGCTTGCAATTACCTTTTTCATTTGTTGGTAAAGCATGTAGTTATCGCCAAGTTCTTGTTTGGTGTAATAGGTTTTAATCCTGTCTGTACCCTCGTCCATTAACGATTTCCATGGGTCAATTACATCAGGATATTCTACAACCTTATAATTCTTTAATTTAGCCTTTTTAGCGGCTGCCTTAATGGCATCGTTAAAACTTCCTATTCTATCAGCCAAACCAATTTGAACGGCATCTGTACCGATCCAAACGTGGCCACCACCAATGCTATCGATATATGCTTTGCTTTTCTTTCTGCCATCGGCTACACGGCTTACAAAACCGCTATAAATTCTGTTCAGTTCATTTTGGATGATGAATCTTTCACCTGCAGTCATAGGGCGGTTAGTAGCCATAATATCGGCGTATTTACCGGTTTTAACGCCATCAAATGTAATTCCCAGTTTGTTGGTCATTAAATTTTGGAAGTTCGGGATAATACCGAATACACCAATAGAGCCTGTAATGGTATTCGGTTGCACAAAAATACTGTCTGCAGCGCAGCCAATGTAATAACCGCCTGATGCGGCAACATCGCCAAACGATGCAATAACTGGCTTTTCTTTTTTGGTCAATACAATTTCTCTCCAGATCACATCCGAAGCAAGTGCACTACCTCCGGGTGAGTTTACACGTAAAACCACCGCTTTAATGTTATCATCCAAGCGTGCTTTTCTAATTGCCCTGGAAATACGTTCCGAACCAATCTGGTTGTCAGAACCTTCGCCACCACTAATTTCGCCATTGGCATAAATTACGGCTACTTTATCTTTTCCTTCGCCAGTATCTGTATTGTTTTTGGCATAATCGTTAATCGTAACCGAACGGATATTTTCACCCCTGGTTCTTCCGGATAATCCCTTCAGCTCTTCTAAAATCTGATCTTTATATTTCAGGGCATCGATCATTTTAAAGTTTACAGCATCTTGTGGCTGCTGTACTTTGTAATTATCGGCAATGTTATAAAGACTATCTTTTTGAATGTTTCTGCTTTGCGCAATATCGGTTAAGAAAGTATTGTACAATCCTCCAACATAAGCTGTAACCTGTTTGCGGTTATAATCGCTCATTTTATCTAAAATAAACGGTTCCACAGCACTTTTATAGTTTCCTACACGGATAACCTGCATTTCTACTCCAACTTTTTCTAAAGTTCCCTTAAAGAAAGTTAATTCAGAGCTAAAACCTTTAAATTCTAAAGCGCCTTCTGGATTTAAGTATACCTTATCAGCAACTGAAGCTAAATAATAAGCGCCTTGTGTATACACTTCGCTGTAGGCAATAATTTTTTTGTGAGATTTTTTGAAATCGATCAATGCATTCCTAACTTCGCGTAAAGTTGCAAAACCTGCATTCGGACTGCTCACATTCAGGTAGATGCATTTAATATTATCATCTGTTTTGGCTTTTTGTACCGCTTTCAAGAAATCGTTTAAGCCAATACCATCTTTTTCTTCACCGCCAACAATTGGCAGGTTTCCGAATGGGTTTTTAGGTGTACGTTCTGTAATGGCCTGATCTAGATTTAGGAATAGTACCGAATTGTTAGATACAACAACGGTTTTGTCGCTATCAATAGAAGATATTAAACCCACAACAACTACGAAGCAGATCACAAATACAATTACTATTGATAAGAAAAAGCCCAGCATAGAGGCAAATAAATACTTAAAGAATTCTCTCATTTAAATGTTTTAATTTTGTGTTGTAAAGATATAAAAATACATGATGCTTAATAAAGCTTTAGAGTACAACACGGCTTATTTGTTACTGGGTGGAAATTTAGGCGATAGGGAGGCGAATTTGAAAAAAGCCATCGAACTATTGAACGATAAAATTGGTAGTGTGATCGCCATCTCATCTCTTTATGAAACCGCTGCGTGGGGTAAAACCGACCAACGTGCTTTTTTGAATCAAGCTGTAAGTTTCGAAACCCGTTTAACGGCGCTTGAAGTTTTAGAACGTGCATTAAGTATCGAACAGGAATTGGGCAGGGTAAGGAAAGATAAATGGGGAGAACGGTTAATTGATATCGATCTGATCCTTTTTGGAGATGAAATTATCAATATTCCGGATAAACTTCAGGTACCTCATCCTCATATGCAGGAGAGAAAATTTGTGATGGAGCCTTTGGCTGAAATTGCACCAGAGGTGATACATCCCCTGTTGGGCGAAACGATGCTCGATATTTGCAGAAATATTACAGATCCGCTTGAGGTTAAAAAACTTTAATGTATCAAGTTTCTACTGTATCGGAGGTGATCAAGGTGCTGTGAATTTTTCTTGCCTTATCAAGGCTATTAAGTTAAGCGTATCGTTGTCACCCTGAGGGATAATTTATTTTATAAACTCGATACAAATAACAGTGAATTTTAAGAAGATAACAGTTTCGAAGGATCGTCATTTCGACCGTAGTGTTCCGAAAGAACTCCTTTGGAGGAGAAATCTTTTAAATTTGGTTTCAATAATTTGCTTCAAAGATCTCTCCATTCCGTTGCACTCCAGTCGAGATGACGAACCTTGTGTTGGAATTTCTGTCATTGATAGACGCAGTCGAAGACTACTAAAGCTTTATAAATCAAAACACAGATGCCCTTTATACTAGCCTCAGGGTAACTTATTTGGAGTTGCGCCCTTAAAATGCAGAAAAGATGAAGCGATATATAATACCAGTACAAAAGGAATTGCTGCAAATTTTAGAAAAGCTATTAATATAGCCGATAGGATGAGGAAGATAAATTTGATTTTATTTTTCGTCCAGCTTAAATCGCTGAATTTTAAAGAGAATATTTTGATTTCGCTCACCAGTAAAAAACTTGTAACTGCTGTAATGGCAATCAGTAAAATACTGGAACCAATAACCTGTGGATAATCGTTGGCAATAAAAGCTAGAGAACAGATAAACAAAGTATTCATTGGCGTATTCAAACCAATAAAATCTTCTGTTTGCCTGGTATCGTTGTTAAATTTGGCCAGTCTGAGTGCCGAAAAAATAGTAATGATAAATCCAAGATAAGGAAGGTATTCAGATGAATAATCGCTTGCCTTTAACAAATGAAACATGATTACTCCCGGTAAGAACCCAAAACTTACCATATCTGCCAAAGAATCAAGATCTTTTCCAATTGCCGATTTTACATTTAATAAACGTGCAACCATGCCGTCAAAAAAATCGAAAATCCCGGAGAAAATAACGAAATAGGCTGCAGTTTCTAGATTGCCTTTAAATGCAAAAACGATTCCGATACAACCTGAAAAAAGGTTTGCACAGGTAATCGCATTAGGGAGATGCTTTTTCATAGGGTTGGAAGGCTGGAGGGTTGGAAGGTTGGAAGGTTGCTGGGAAAACCCTTATACCCTCAACCTTCCAGCCCTTAACCTTAATTAGCTGTTCATCGAAATTAAGAACTCTTCGTTACTTTTTGTTCCTTTTATTTGAGATTGAACAAATTCCATCGCCTCTTGACTGTTCATATCGGCAAGGTGGTTACGTAAAATCCATACTCGTTGCAAAATATCTCTATCTAACAATAAATCATCGCGACGGGTACTTGAAGCCGTAATATCAATTGCAGGGAAGATACGTTTGTTAGATAATTTACGATCTAATTGTAACTCCATGTTACCTGTACCTTTAAATTCTTCGAAGATCACTTCATCCATTTTAGAACCTGTATCGGTTAATGCGGTAGCTAAAATGGTTAAAGAGCCACCATTTTCGATGTTACGTGCCGCACCGAAAAAACGTTTTGGCTTGTGTAAAGCATTTGCATCAACACCACCAGATAATATCTTACCAGATGCCGGTGCTGTTGTATTGTAAGCTCTGGCCAAACGCGTAATCGAATCTAAAAGGATTACCACATCATGTCCGCTTTCTACCAAACGTTTCGATTTCTCTAAAACAATATTGGCAATTTTAACGTGGCGCTCAGCTGGCTCATCAAAAGTTGAGGCAATTACCTCTGCTCTTACACTACGGGCCATATCGGTAACCTCTTCCGGGCGCTCATCAATTAATAAGATAATTAAATAAACTTCCGGGTGGTTTTTAGCAATTGCATTTGCAACCTCTTTAAGCAGGTTGGTTTTACCTGTTTTTGGTTGTGCTACAATTAAACCACGTTGTCCTTTACCAATTGGTGTAAATAAATCCATAATACGGGTAGAGTAATTGCTGTTGTCCGTAAATAAATTTAATTTTTCTGTTGGAAAAAGTGGAGTCAGATAATCGAAAGGAACACGGTCGCGAACCTCAGCAGGAATTCTGCCGTTAATGGTTTCTACACGAACCAGTGGGAAATATTTTTCGCCTTCTTTTGGCGGACGGATGCTGCCTTTTACAGTATCACCGGTTTTTAATCCGAAAAGTTTTATCTGAGACTGCGATACATAAATATCATCAGGAGAAGTTAAATAGTTGTAATCTGCAGAACGTAAGAAACCGTAACCATCAGGCATAATTTCTAAAACACCCTCATTTGTAATTACGTTATCGAAATCTAAGTTAGAGTAACTGTTTTCGTTTTTGTGGTGATTGCCACCGCCCGGTTGTTTTTGTTGGCGGTTTTCGTCGCGCTGTGGTTTTTCCTGCTTTTCTTTAGGCTCTTGTTTTTGTTTTGGAGCTACCGGGAGTACTTCTGCACTTTCTTCTATTAAAGCTGAGATTGGTTTTACACTTTCTTCAGATTCAATAATTCTGTCTGGTTGTCTTTCAGGCTGCTGCTGGTGTTGAGGCTCGTCAAACAACGTTACAGCATCTCTTCTTCTTTCAATTGGTGCTGCAGGCTCGTCTTTCGTTAACCTTGCTCTTTTTTTAACAGGCTTGTCGGCTGTAGTAGCTGGGTTTTCAGCGGCCACTGTAGAGGCGGCGGCTGCGGCTGCGGCAACTTTTGGTGCTTTTGCAGCTTTGGTTTTAGGTGCAGGAGTAGCTGCAATAGGTTCGGTTTCGCTATAAGGGTCTGCACCGGCTTTAGCAGCATTTATAATTTCTTGTTGGTGTAAAAGTACTTCAACAAGGTCGATTTTTCTTAGGGAGTCGGCACCTTCAATGCCATAGCTTTTTGCTAGCTCACGTAATTCTGTTGTGAGCTTATCATTTAATTCTGTTTTACTAAACATTCTAAATATATATGTTTCAAGAAATTTTTCATTTGTTTATAACGGATGTTTTCTGTTATAAATCTACACAGGCTTAAATATATTTGTGTTAGTGTAGGCCTGGCTTTTCATTGTGTATAAATTCTTAAGGCTATAAAACATTAAATGAGTTCATTATGGAAAATGCTCAAATTGTTTCATAATTGTTTACAAGCTGAATAAAAAGCAAAATGTGCTTTTAAAAAATGGTAACAAAAAACAAGTCTTGATAAATTTTTCTGGGATATTCAGATAAACGGTTGAGAAATTATGTTGCAATTGTATGTATTTGAAACGTAATCTGCAAGCAAAAGTTTAAAATGTTTATAAAAATAATTAATGTGAGCATTATTTTATCGCTCAGAAAACTTAAAAATCTTCATATTTGCAGCAAATAAGCCCATATATGACAAAGCAACAACTTTTTGAGCAGATACAAAAAAAACGTTCATTTTTATGTGTCGGATTAGATTCTTCGTTAGATAAGATACCAAAACACTTATTGAAGTACGAAAATCCGATTCTGGAATTCAATAAACAGATTATTGATGCCACAAAAGATTTATGCGTAGCTTATAAACCCAATACTGCTTTTTATGAGTGTTATGGAAAGAAGGGGTGGGAAACTTTGATCGAAACCTGGAAATATATCCCTCAGGATATTTTTTCTATTGCCGATGCCAAACGTGGCGATATTGGCAACACTTCTGCCATGTATGCCGAAACGTTTTTCAATGCCGCATCATCAGATATGAGTTTTGATTCGGTTACCGTAGCACCTTATATGGGGAGCGATTCGGTAACGCCGTTTTTAACTTTTAAAGATAAATGGGTAATTCTTTTGGCTTTAACCTCGAATGCCGGCCATGCCGATTTTCAATTGCAGGAAATTGGCGAAGATAAACTTTTCGAAAAAGTACTTAAAACATCGCAAACCTGGGCTACAGATGAACAGATGATGTATGTGGTAGGCGCAACCCGTGGCGCCGCTTTTGGTGATGTTCGTAAATTAGCACCGAATCACTTTCTTTTAGTGCCAGGTGTTGGCGCACAGGGAGGAGATTTAAATGAAGTGTGCAGGTATGGCCTAAATTCACAGTGCGGATTGCTGATTAATTCTTCGAGAGGCATTATTTATGCCAGCCAGGGAGAAGATTTTGCAGAAAAGGCCAGGGAAGAAGCGTTGAAACTTCAAAAAGAAATGGAGCAGATCCTACTAAAAGCTGAATTAATTAACCACAGATAAAAAGGATAAACACAGATTTGGGTTTTTCAACACTTGTGTCGAAATATTTTTTATAAATTGGTTTCATGGATAATCTAAATGAAATCACCGAAAAAATAATTGGAGCTGCATATAAAGTTTCAAATACTCTAGGAAGTGGTTTTTTAGAAAAAGTGTATGAAAATGCATTATTCATTGAAATTAAAAAGGCCGGATTAATTCGTCACAAAACAACACGCATTGCAGGTTTTCTATGATGATCAAGTTGTAGGAGATTATTTTGTCGACTTGTTTATTGAAAATGAAGTTGTTGTTGAACTAAAAACAGCTAAAGTAATAACCGATATCCATCAGGCACAATTAATGAACTATTTGATCGCTTGTAATAGACGCTGTGGTTTAATCATAAATTTTGGTAAGCCAAGAGTTGAAATAAAAAGAATGCTCAACGGCTATAATCTCTAAAATATCTGTGTTTATCCGTGTTCATCTGTGGTTAAACATATATCAATCATGAAATCAAAAATAGATCTTAAACTCATACTCGCCCTATTTGGCGTTGCCTTGATATGGGGTACAACATATTTGGGAATAAGGATTGCCGTAGAAAGCATTCCGGCCTGGTATGTAACGGCCATTCGTCAATCTGTTGCTTCGATAATTATATTGGTTCTGTTAATTAAACAGCAGGAATTAAAATGGATTGGATGGCCGAACTTTAAACGACAGATCTTATTGTCTATTTTAATGGTGGTGATTGCCAATGGCATGACAACCGTTGCCGAAAAGACTATTCCAAGTGGATTGGCTTCCTTAATTAATGCCACCTCTCCTTTGCTCGTATTTCTCGGCTGTGTATTTCTGCGGATTCAAAAGGCAAGTTTAAAGGGATTCATTGGTGTTTTTATCGGCTTTTTAGGTATCGTTTTTATTTTTAGAGATGGTTTGAATGATTTGCTTGAACCAGGTTACCGGAATGGCATTTTATCATTGGTAATTGCGGTTTCAGGTTGGACAATCGGCACTATTTATTCGAAGAAACATAGCGATAAGCCTCAATATATTTTCTTAAATTTATTTTACCAGTTTGTGTTTTCGGCCATTATTCAGTTGGGCTTGGCAATGGTGTTTTCTGGCAAGGCTGACATAAATTCCTGGAAAACTGAAAGTATATTTGCTACAGTTTATTTGGCTGTGTTCGGATCTGTTTTAGGTTATTTCTGTTATCATTATGCCCTAAAAAAGGTTTCAGCATCCGAAGTTTCTATCTTAACTTACTTCAATACCATTATTGCCATATTTTTAGGTTGGTTAATTTTAAATGAAAAGGTGGGTATAGACTTAGTTGTTGCAACCGTTTTAATCATTGCAGGGGTTTTTATTACCAATTATAAAAAGAAGGCAAAAATTAAAGCACTTAATCTTTAGGGATGTGTTTTAATTAAGACTGTAGCATAAATTTTAGGTGACAAAATATGTAATTATTTATAGCTTTTCAGAATATTTCATTACCTTGAAGAATGAATTTTCCAGAAGATTTTCTTCATTATGTATGGCAATTCAGGTCGTTTGATTATAGCGGGCTGCAAACCACTGCTGGAGAAAACTTAAAAATTATCAATCCAGGCTTGCTGAACAAAAATGCTGGTCCGGATTTTTTTAACGCGAAAATCGAAATTGGCAATACCACATGGGCTGGTAATGTAGAAATTCACCTCAGGTCGTCAGACTGGTTAAAACATAGTCATCAAATTAATCCCGCCTACGAAAATGTAGTCTTACATGTTGTTTATGAGCATGATGCGGAAATAAAAAGAATAGACAATACGGTTTTGCCCGTTTTGGAATTAAAACACCGTATCTCTACCGATCTCATTAAAAAATACGAAAACCTATTTCTCACACTAACTGATTTTCCCTGCATTGCTCAAATTGGAACGGTAGATCAATTAATTGTCGATTCTTTTTTATCAAGAACCTTAATAGAACGTTTCGAACAAAAAACGAATGCTGTAACTGAAACCTTAAACGAATTAAATGGGAATTGGGATGAGACTTTCTACCGTTTCCTGGCGCGTAATTTTGGATTTAAAATAAATGCTTTGCCTTTCGAGTTGTTTGCCAAAGCCGTTTCGCAGCACATTTATGCCAAGCACAAAAATAACCCAAACCAAATTGAAGCACTGGTTTTTGGTGCCGCTGGTTTTTTAAATGATCAGTTTGAAGAGGAGTACCCTAAAAAGCTAAAGGCCGAATTCCAGTTTCTTCAAAAGAAATACAATATTAAACCTATAGAAGCTTCGATGTGGAAATTTATGCGGATGAGGCCGCAAAACTTTCCTACGATCAGATTGGCGCAATTTGCAGCGTTAATTGTAAAAGCCAATCATCTTTTTTCTAAAATTATGGAGATCAAAGATATCGCTCAATTGCATGCTTTATTTGAAAACCTACCGGTAAACGATTACTGGAAAACACATTATCATTTTAAGAAGGAAACTTCTGGTGTAAATACACAAATTGGGAAAACATCTGTTGATAATGTTTTGTTAAATACGGTGGCTTTGTTTTTATTCGCGTATGGTAAACACACAGGTACACAATACTATATTAGCAGGGCGATAAAATTGTTGGAGCGTTTGCCAGCTGAGCAAAATGCGATTACAGATAAATTTATCGGGGCAGGAGTGAAGATGGATCATGCATTTGCTTCGCAAGGAATTTTGCAGCTGAAAAAGCAATACTGCGATGAGAAAAAATGTCTATATTGTGGTATTGGAATTAAAATTTTAAAGCAGGCCTAACCAGATGCTGATTTCAAACAAAACTTTCTACACTATAATCTGTTTTTAAATTATGGAATTTCCACATGAGCTAAAAGAAGTATATCCTAATCAGATTATTGAGGTTAGGGGTAACGCCGATGCCTTAACTGTTATTTTAAATAAAGATGTCGATATCCATAAATTTAAGGCAGAGCTGATCAAAAAGTTTTCAGGACTGGAAGAACAACAAACGCTTTTTATTAAACACGAGGATAAACAGGATTTTGAAAAATTGGTTTTGGAATAATCGGGATCGGATATGCTATTGAAAATTTAACCGATTATTATTGCTAAATTAGAGCTTGGAAATCAAATTATGATTTCGGTTTCCAATGATTTTATCTTGTGGTATTGTTATTAAGATTTTTAAAATAAGCTTAAAATGTTCCAAAGAATTATAACCTATTTTGAACAACAGAGTTTTGGCGTTTCTACTTATTTGGCTAACAAGTTGAACATGAGCACAGCGAAAGTGCGTTTGTTTTTTATTTATTCATCATTTTTAGCGGTAGGTTTTCCAATATTGTTCTATTTTTTAGCAGCTGTTGTGCTCGATATCAGGACGTATATGAAAAGAATGCGGTCGAGGATTTGGGAATAAAATGTAAGAGCTAGTATGGATGATGGAAAATGGTTGCTAAAATCAGACTCTTGACTAAAGACTCACGACTCCAGACTAATTAATCATCGTCTCTTAAAATCTCTGCAATTTCGTTAAACCCTTTTTCTGCGGCTAAATCTGCAGGTAGTTTTCCGCCTTCCATGCGCAAAGAAACTTCGGCTCCGTGTTCTAACAATAAAATAATCAATTCTATATTTCCTAATTGTGCGGCGGTATGTAAGGGCGCCAATCCTGCTTTCTGACAAACATTCGGATAGGCACCAGCTTCTAAAAGTAGTTTGGTAATATTAAAATTGTTGGCTGCAACTGCCGAATGGATCGGAAATACATTAAATCCATTTTTTGATGGCAGGTTAACATCGGCACCTTTTAAAACTAAAAAACGGGCTAAATCTTCATGACCGAAATAACAGGCTAAACCTAATGGTGTAAAGCCATCTTCCGAAAATTCGTTAATACTATTAGGACTTTGAAATATTAATTGCGATGCTGCATCAAATTTGCCTACTGCGCAAGCTTCGAATAAGGTTAGGTCATCTACAAATTCAGCAATTAAATCAGCGATTTCCTGTTTTTTATAGTAACAGGCCAATAACAGTGGTGAAATGTGATGAGATGTATCAACATTCGCCAATTTTGGGTTTTCAACCAAAATTTCTTTTACTGCTTGTAAATTTCCAGCTTCAATTTGCTCTTCGAGTTGCGCTATGCCCATAATATTGTTTCAAAAATCGCTTTAAATTAACAAAAATTAAGAAATTGTAAACTTTTATTGCCTAAATATATATAGTGTAAGGCAATCTACCAAGACCTCAGCGGTCAAAAAAACATGATCTCTGAAAATATGAGCCACCGGTTGAAAATTGCCAACTGAAAGCTGTTAACTCATTTGGGCGTTACCCAATCCCGTGAAAACGGGAAAGGGGCGGGCTTTGCAGGGCTGCGCTTCGCTCCGGTACCGATGAAGGATCGGCACTGAACCCTTACAATCCCTAACGCAAAAACCTCTGTTAATCAGGGGGGATGTCTCATAGATGTAGAATTATCATCCTGAGGTTAATTAATTATTTTAAATTAATATGAATGACATACAATCGTTTTCTTTTGTCCTACGGTGCGGCCTTGCCTCGGCTCACCGCCGCCGAAGGGCTCTTTCTTTTTGGCATCAAAAAGAAACAAAAAATGCCGGCTGAAAATTTTTCTTTTGAAGGCAGTTGTGCGGCTTGAACAGTGCAGCCCGAAAAATTTGTTAGGCCGGATTTAAGTATAACGGGGATACCGTGCTATGGCTTAGCTGGATGGAAATGCGAAAATAATTAATTACTGATTAATAATAAATAAAATAACGTCAATGGTAGATTGTCGAAGGACCTGTTTTTATATGCCTTACAGGCCTATTGACAGGCTCGACGTGACAATAAAGCGAATACAATTTATGATACAATCTCTTGATCGCAGCTAGTCTTAAAGCCCTAAGAACTACAGACTCCGGTTAAATAAACCTGATAGAACGATCCCGACGTAAAGAAGTCGGGAGAAGTGATAGCAGGACGGTCGCAACTGAAGTGCACAGAACCCTGCTTTTCAAATAATATATAACATCAATGTCGCTTACAAGGTTTAAGTTCCCGCTTTGTCTGTAGAGTTAAGCATAGCGTCTCTATGGATATAAGAATAAAATTGAGTTTATAAACTCAATTAAAACGAGTCACAGACTCTTTTCTATTATTAATCCTTAGAGCCCTTCGGAACTCTACGGACAGATATGATAGCAGGACGGTCGCAACCGAAATACACAGAACCCTGCTTTTCAAATAATAATAAAACAAGTTCTGCATGACAATCGTGTTAGGAGAAAGAGGCTAAAAATGGTCGCTACGAATGGAAATTAATTAGGATGAGGTTATAAGGTTATAAATAAAAAAATCCCGTTTAACCTCTCCAGGTAAAACGGGATAAAACCTAAAACAAAATCCGTTTCATTTGATAAAACGTAACAACTTGTGTGTTGTTAAAATAATAGACAATAATTTCTGTTTAAGGTTTAATGCCCGATGAATATTTTTATTTAATTTAAGGCAGATTATAAAACCAATAGATAGCGGTGCAAATTTAGCGCTTCTTGAAAATAACGAGTGGTATGATAATACCCTAACAGCAATGCTTACAATTTGTGATTATTTTTTTTGTTAGGCTTTCGTTAATGCTGCGCAGTTTTATCTAAGTTTGTTCAATATTAAATTATTTAGGATAGAAAATGTCGGTAAGGGGTAACCAGTTTAAAACCAATACATTCAGAGATAAAGGTGCAGAAAATGCACCTGGCAGATCATCATCAGGTCGGCAGCCGAAAGAAAAAAGAGATTTTTTGCCAAGCTTCGATTTGGCAGATGGCCGTGCAGTTAAAATTGTAGGTCTGTTTTTTGTGATATTGTCACTTTACTTTTTAATTGCTTTTACCTCGTATTTATTTACCTGGCAAGATGATCAGAGTTATGTAATCGATGCAAATGGCGGTTGGGGCAATCTTTTTAAAACAGCAGAAGAATTAAAAGAATCTGGTGTTTCTATACCAGTGGTTCAAAACTGGTTAGGTAAGTTTGGCGCTTTGTTATCGCACCAGTTTATTTACGAATGGTTTGGTATTGCATCCTTCCTGTTTGTTTTGGCCTTTTTTATTATCGGTTACCGTTTATTATTTAAAGTTAAAATCCTTTCTATCTCTAAAACATTGGGTTATAGCTTTTTCTTTTTATTGTTTATATCCTTAACCTTAGGTTTTGCACATAGTTTCTGGTCAGAATCGCCACATTATTTAGAAGGCGAGTTTGGGTATTGGAGCAATAAATTATTAGGTGCCCAAATTGGCGCAGCCGGGGTTGCCGGATTAATCGCTTTTGCTGGTTTGACCATTTTAATTATCGCCTATAACATCGATTTTAAATTTCCTGAACGTAAAGAGAAAGAGGTTTACCTGGACAACGAAACGCCGGATTATGTAAATGATATTAGAGATCAGGCCGTAAAGAACAAAACTTTCGACGAACCTTCTGCACCCATTGAATTTCCGGTACGTGATAAGCCGGTAAGTAACGAACGTAAACAACAAAACGTGGTATTACAGCCAAGCCGTTTCGAAGAAAAAGAAGAGGAAGAAACTGTAGCACCTGTTGTATTATCTCCGTTGGCTACCAATTTGCCTCTGGCTACTGCTGCGGCAACAACACTTCCATTAACGGTAGAACCGCCAATTGAAGCCGAAAAGGAGCCTGCTTTTACGATCGAAAAAACTGAGGAAGAAAAAAAATCGGATGATCTGGTAGAACAGTTTGGTAATTATGATGAAAAACTAGATTTATCCGGTTATAAATATCCAACAATAGATTTGCTCGAAAATTACGGCACCAATAAAATTTCGGTAAATGCTGAAGAACTAGAAGCCAATAAAAATAAAATTGTCGAAACCCTTAATCATTACAATATCGAAATTGATAAGATTAAGGCAACCATTGGTCCAACGGTTACCCTTTACGAAATTATTCCAGCCCCTGGGGTAAGGATTTCGAAAATTAAAAACCTGGAAGATGATATTGCACTTTCGTTAGCAGCTTTAGGTATCCGTATTATCGCACCAATGCCTGGCAAGGGCACAATTGGTATCGAGGTACCTAACCAACACCCGGAAATGGTACCCATGCGCAGCATTCTAAATACCGAAAAATGGAGCCAAACCACCATGGATCTGCCTATAGCATTGGGTAAAACCATTAGCAATGAGGTTTTTATAGCAGATTTGGCTAAAATGCCCCACTTATTGGTGGCAGGGGCAACTGGTCAGGGTAAATCGGTTGGTATTAACGCCATTCTGGTTTCACTGTTGTTTAAAAAACACCCTGCACAACTTAAATTTGTACTGGTCGATCCGAAAAAAGTAGAGTTAACCTTATTCAATAGAATTGAAAGGCACTTTTTAGCTAAACTGCCGGGAGAGGCTGATGCCATTATTACCGATACCAAAAAAGTAGTCAATACGTTGAACTCACTTTGTATCGAAATGGATCAGCGTTACGATTTATTGAAAGATGCACAGGTTAGGAATCTAAAAGAATACAACGATAAGTTTGTTAAACGCAAGCTTAATCCAAATAACGGCCACCGCTTTTTACCTTTCATTGTTTTAGTGGTAGATGAGTTTGCCGATTTAATGATGACCGCAGGTAAAGAGGTGGAGGCACCAATTGCTCGTTTGGCACAGCTGGCCAGGGCAATCGGGATCCATTTGGTTCTGGCTACACAGCGCCCATCGGTAAATATTATTACAGGTACCATTAAAGCCAACTTCCCGGCCAGGTTAGCCTTTAGGGTATTGTCGAAAATCGACTCAAGAACCATTTTGGATAGTGGTGGCGCCGATCAGTTAATTGGCCGTGGTGATATGCTTTTATCTACAGGTAGCGACTTAATCAGGCTACAGTGTGCTTTCGTTGATACACCTGAGGTAGACCGGATTTCTGAGTATATTGGTAACCAACGCGGTTATGCCGATGCTTATCAACTGCCAGAATATATAGATGAAGCAGGGGAGGGCAGTAAGGCAGATTTTGATCCTAACGAACGTGATAAGTTTTTTGAAGATGCTGCCAGACTGATTGTGATGCATCAGCAGGGTTCTACCTCATTAATACAGCGTAAATTAAAATTAGGCTATAACAGGGCGGGCCGGATTATCGATCAATTGGAAGCTGCGGGAATCGTTGGTCCCTTTGAAGGAAGTAAGGCGCGCGAAGTCTTGTATCCGGATGAATATTCTTTGGAACAGTTCTTGAATAGTATGAATGACAAAGATTAGATTAAACCAATAACAAAAAATCTACTCTAACGTTTCAAAGGAAAAATTTAAAAAAGAAAAGATGAAGAAATTAATTTCAGCATTAATGGTTGTAGTTGCTTTTACAACTTCAACTTATGCTCAAACTGATGCGAAAGCTAAAGCCATTTTAGCTGAGGTGAGTAAAAAATACAAATCGTATAATATTGTAAAAACAGATTTTACCTTCACTTTGGATAATCCAAAGGCAAAAGTAAAGGAAACCCAGCAAGGTACTTTGTATGTTAAAGCCAATTCTAATAAGTATAAGGTAGCCATGACGAATCAAGAATTGTTTAGCGATGGTAAAAGCCAATGGACTTATTTGAAAAAAGACAAAGAAGTACAAGTGAGTAATGTAGATAACAGCGGCGATGCCATTAACCCTGCTAAGATTTTTACGGTTTACGAAAAAGGATTTAAATACGTTTATACCGGCGAAGAAAAAGCTGGTGCCAAAACTTACCAGATGATTGATTTAACACCTGTTGACGCTAAAAAATCGATTTTTAAAGTACGTTTAAGCATCGATAAGGCTGCTAAACAAATTGCAAACGTGGTATTGTTCGATAAAAATGGTAACAAATACACTTACAACGTGAAAACTTTTTCACCTAACGTAAATATACCGGAAACTACTTTTGCTTTCGATGCCAAAAAATATCCTGGTGTTGAAGTAGTAGATTTAAGATAATTGTTATTACCGCTAAGGCGGGATGAAACCTGAAAGGTTCAGTTGGAAACAGCTGAACCTTTTTTTGTTTTATTGAACTCAGATTTTTAGGCGTATTGTTTAGCGCATTTCAATGAAACTAGCAGGAACGAACATGGATCCCGACACTGATAGAAGTTAGTATTTGGCCAAAATAGAGGAACTGGATGACAGGTTTTACAATGAATCGTCGTCTCGACCGGAGCAACGCGCAGTGGAGAGATCTTTGAACTAGATTAAAAGATCTCTCCACTACGGTCGAGATGACGCTGATTTTTAGCATATGTCATTGATAGAGATCAGTTTTTAGCCAAGAAAGCCTATGAATAATCGTAATGCAAGCGCTTTAAGATCCCCGCCTGCGCTGGAAAGACGACCCCTCTATTGGAGTCTGTCATTGATAGGGATTAGTAAATCGGATTATAGGAATTCGTAGCCGATTGCTAACAGCATCCTGATTTTCTAAATGTTTTAGAAATGAACATTGCGCTACATTTTTTTTACTGCGGTATTTATGAATGCTGCGCAGATTTATCTAAGTTTGTTTCCAATGTCATTACCATTAACAAACCATACCTTAGAGAAATTAGAAACCCTGCTTTTTGCTATGGGTTATAAGGTTCGTTATGAGAAAGGGAACTTTAAAACCGGTTCTTGCCTGCTCGAGCACAATAAGGTTGTTGTGGTAAACAAATTTTCAAATCTGGAAGGAAAAATTGCTGCATTGGTAACTTTGGTTAAGCAAACCAATACAGACGAAAACCTGTTAGAAGAAAAACAGCGCCAATTCTACCTATCCTTACAGCAAACCGAATTATTTTAATGAAGATACAACTCCAGCATTACAATTATAGAAAGGAAAGTTTAAGCAGATGAAAGTTACTTTTTTAGGTACTGGTACATCACAAGGCGTTCCTGTAATTGCTTGTAATTGCGAAGTTTGTTTATCTGCTGATAAAAGAGATAACCGCTTACGGACTTCGATATTAATTGAAACAGCTGATAAAACCATTGTGGTAGATAGTGGGCCTGATTTCCGTTACCAGCTTTTACGCGAAAAAGTAAAAGATCTTGATGCGGTATTGTTTACCCACGAACACAAAGACCACATTGCCGGTTTAGATGATATCAGGCCATTTAATTACCTGCTGCATAAGGTAATTGATGTCTATGCAACAGACAGGGTTCAAGCGGCTTTAAAACGAGAGTTCTATTACATTTTTGCCGAAACTAAATACCATGGTTTGCCACAGATTAATCTGCACACCGTAACCAATGGCGAAAATTTTAAAATTGGCGAAAGTACCATTATTCCTTTTGAAGTGATGCACCATTTATTACCCATTACCGGGTATCGGATTGGAGATTTTACTTATATCACGGATGCTAAAACCATATCGGAGCAAAGTTTTGAAAAAATAAAGGGCACAAAGGTGTTGGTGCTTAATGCTTTGCAAAAAGAACCGCATATTTCTCATTTTACGTTGGCAGAGGCCATTGCCTTTGCAGAAAGGGTAGGGGCCAAAACCACTTACCTTACGCACATCAGCCATAATCTGGGTAAACATGCCGATGTAGAAAGAGACTTGCCATCGAACATCAGGCTGGCTTACGACGGACTTAGTTTCGAATGTTAGCGTTTTTAACGTAAAAAGCTTCATTCTTTTGTGATCAAAAAACGAAACTACCGCAATACGTACTCGCAGATATCCCCATTCTGTCGTCTGCAATGAAAGCCATCCAGGTGTGAAATGTCTTTCCTTTATAAAAGGAAGGAATGGCCAGGCTTTCCGTTTCTTTTAACCGCCTGGCACCACCTGTTTCATAGATGGCGGTTTTGTTGTCCACATCATAAACCATTAACATCACCTGGTCATGTTTCCTGGTGTAATTGCCGTTGGAATTATCCGTCCAGCTGAAATGTATACCCGCATCGTCGTGTTCCAGCTTAACCCCCTCCGCACCGGTGAGGTTTCCAAAGCTTAAACGCACAGCGGCATAGTCGATTTCGCCGGCGGCATTTTGGGCATTCAGCATATTATAGGATTTTGCAACATTATGGGCGGTCATCATGCGTTTTTTCGACTCCAGGTTAAAACCAATCCGGATAAAACCCACAATAGGGCTTAAGAAGGTCTGCATCATGGTAAAACGGGATCTGCAGGTCTTTTGATCAGCACTACCTGTTTTGTTTTTGATGGACTTTCTGCGTTTGCTCCTGATAACCCATTTCCCGTTCAGGTAATAACCGGTCACAGCGCCCACCGTCCCGGTGAAGCCACCGTTAATTCCGTTTTCTATTTTTCCCATGATTGCATTAACTTATATTATACAATATAGCAAATTGCTGATTAATAAACTAATAAGTTGTATTTGCTTCTAATTTACGTCGGCTTTTATTCGGGTACAATTGTCATAAGTCCGACGAAACCCCGTCTTAAGTGCGACAAAAGTCCGTCTAAATAATTACTTTGTTATATCTTTTTTATACGGCTTACTATAGTAAGTCGTGTTACTTTTTGTAATTGAATCTGGTGTTACTGTATATGGTTACCATGTTAAGATTTGCTTTCCGGAATTTCAATTCAAAAAATATTTTATGAATGTTGCAGCGCACAGTGGTTAATTTATATATTTGCAAACTTCAAACCCAGGTGGCGAAATTGGTAGACGCACCAGCTTGAGGGGCTGGCGCCCGTACGGGTGTGGGAGTTCGAATCTCCTCTTGGGTACTTTAAAAGCTTCGGTAGGACCGAAGCTTTTTTGTTTGTTTATGGCATCAGTTTATATCCTTTTTTCTGAAAAATTAAATCGGTTTTACACCGGTAGTTGTCTGGATTTGCTACAGCGGTTACAATCGCATAAGGATAAAAGTTTTACGGATAGTTTCACATCTAAGACAGAAGATTGGGAACTATTTTTTACTATAAATGACCTTGATTACAAACAGTCTCGATTGATCGAATTACATATCAAAAAAATGAAAAGTGTAATTTATATTAAAAACTTAAAGCAATATCCTGAGCTGGTAGCTAAACTTATTGAGCGGTATCGTTAAAGGCGACCCCGATGGCTATTGGGGTGGTAGACGCACCAGCTTGAGGGGCTGGCACCTGTATGGGTGTGGGAGTTCGATCCGATAGCTATCGGATCTCCTCTTGGGTACTTTACCGGAGTTCAGGTTTTTTAAATCTTGGCTCCGGTTTTTTTATTTCCTATTGATTTATGCTTTGGTAAAAATGATGATTAATTATAATTAATTTATTAAGTTTTTGAAAAGCAGAAGTTAGCCATAATTGTTTCCCAACTAAGACTTACGCTAGGAAAGGAGCTTTGAAGATTCAAAGCCCGATTTTTTGATTAAGGTCATTCTATTTCTCAATGGGATCCCTTAAATGGTTTCGTCTATTTATTGTGATGATAAAAAGATTTTAAATAGAAATCGCCGGGGAATATATTTAATTTATATTCCCCGGCGGGATTCGAACCCGCAACCAATCCTTTATAAGAGGAGTATTCTATCCAATTGAACTACAGAGCTATTCAAATGTATACATATAATTTTAACTATCTAAATTAATTTCGAAAAAGAATTACCTGTAAGAGTGTAAACGAAAATATTTATATTGCTTTTGAATTTAAAAACGCAATCAATGTATTATTAAAATTTGTTATAAGAAATTTTAAAGGAATTAAAAATATAATCATAGATTTGGACAAGGAACCAAAATCGAAAGTTTTTACTATGCTATTTTTTTTACGCCTGCATATCTAATATACAATTAAAGTGTTCTGCTTGTAAATATATAGTCTAACCATTTTGATCTGGGCAGAGGCTCCATCTTATCTATCGCTAGATTAGTTTCTCGTTCGGCTTTCGCTATGATCTTGGCGAAGCTATTATCACTTGCTTTCAAAATGTCAATCTGATTGCCAAACTCTTCTAACCATCTAAGCCTAGAATCGATATCATATTCTTTCTTTACCTTATCTGCAATGAATTGATTAAATCTTGCTACCTCTTCAAATACATCGGTCAACAAAGAATAATATAGGCCGAAATTAAATCTTTCTTCTGTATCAAAATCTGATCTAACAGTTCTTGGGTACCATTTTATCAAGCAGTTCTTACACCCATTAACCTTATCATAACAGGTTGTGTAATCGTTAACTGAGCTTATATGAGCAAACTTATTTCTAATTTGAGATAATACCTTGAATTTTTCTTTAGTCTCTTTATCAAAATACTGCACTTCCTGAAGTATTTCTATTTTCGTACTAAACGGCAACGCTGCAGACGTATGTCCAAATAGCTTACTTGCGGTTGGGTCAATTTCTAAAACAGCACAGACATTATGCGCTATCATTTCTTCTACTCTAATCGCATCTTCAATCACAGATAATCTAATACTCATCTTTAAAAGTAATACTTAAATAAATAATAAAAAAGTCATCATAATCGTCAAGTGCATGGCATATGCCTAAGGTATTTTTCTCTCTAATGGGCTTCTTGATAAAAAGCCCTCACCATCCGCAAGGGCTTAAATTAGTTTGTCTATTTAGATTACCTCGCTCATCACTCAAAACTTCCACTCCCATCAACACTATAACTGTAAATAACCATATATTCGATGCCGTTCTTTTCAAAATACCCTATAGGAATATCACCTTTTTCGAAGTAAGCTGATTTACTTTCGAATGGAATACCGCAAAGCATTATATTCGGTTCTATTTGATGATAAACAACATCATTTCTAGTGCCTACAATAGCCATCAATGCTGATAAATTTTTGCTTGATCCTTTTTGGTTATACTTTGGATGATGCGGGTGTTGATCGGCTGATACCCAGGCGCCGTGCTCCATGGGTTTATAAAATTTGCCTAAAGGAATATCGAACCTGCGTGGTAAAAAACAAGAAGCTATTGTTCCATTGGTGGTAATGGTTCCGGTTTCTATAAAGAAATGGGTAATTTGAATCCAGTGCCTGGTGAGCTGGTATACATATTCCCGAATTGAATTTTGCCCATCTTCTAAAAATTCTGCCCAACCGGTGTAGCGTGGCAAAGTCATCAGGATTTCAGAAACATTACCATCAATATGATGTAAGGTGGCCTTTACCGCGCAAATGGAAGGTAATACATTACTGTTGTTGGTTTCAGCTGCAACCTGAGCAGGGAGCTGTGTGTTTTGGTTTTTACTTTTGGTAGTTCGCATAACCGTAAAATAAAGTATCCTGGTCGCTGCGAACTACCAAATAACTCTTCACAGAGAAATTGAAAATGTGGGGCTACCACTCGACCAGGAATATTGTTTAAAGAAATTTAATTGATTTTAGCTCTGTGTTTAAGTGAATGATGATATTAATTAGTAATTCGCATCAGCAATTTAGAAACAATATCCCAAACCACAAAGAAAAATTTTAATTATTGAATTAATTCCCGGTTGCTGCAAACTGCCAATTAAATTATTGAAAAATTAATTGGTACATCATCTTGAGGGATAATTTGTTGCATAAAATAAATATCAATAACAGCGTTTTAAGGGAATAAAATAACCCAAGGGCATTGTCATTGCAGGAAAGCTTTTTCTGTCTTATCCTGAAATAGCTTGTCATTAAAAACAAAATAGCAATGCCGCAAGATATAAAGCTAATATTGCGGCATTGCTAGGATTTTATGGGCTCTGGATGTTTAACGTTAACCAGTAATCTTAAGCGATTGAATTAAACCCTGCTGAAGAATAAGGTTAAAGTTAAGAATGACCGGGCTACCTGGAAATGTTCCCGAAATCTCAGCTGTAAATAGTGAACCCTTTTCATCTTCCTTATAACTAATCGGTTTTAAAGTAGCTTGATATTGTTGGTTCGAATTTTCAATCCATTTTTGAATTGCTGCCCTTCCAATATGGTTCTTCCCTTCGTCGAATACTTCGGCGTTTTCTGAAAAAAGTGAAGAATAAGCTTCAGCATCATGGCTGTTTTGCGCTTCAATGAGGTCTGTTATAAATTTTGGTAAGTTCATGGTATTTGTTTTTAGATTAACTTATTGTTGTACAAATTTCGGTGGTACTCGCGTGATGCACAAGTAGGGTATTACGATTCGAATAGGGAAAAATTTATCCGTATTGTTTCATTAATGGCCTACATGTATCTTTGTTAGATGTATGAGAAAAAAACTTTTCCCAATTTAAACTGCGGCCTCGATTTAGTTGGAGAGGTGCTTTATGGCAAATGGAAAATTCGGTTATTGTGGTTTATCAACGAGGGTTATTTACGCCCGAGCGAGCTGCAGCGCAAAATACCAGATGCAAGTCGTAGGGTAATTAATATTCAGCTAAAGGAACTCGAGGACCATGAATTGGTTATCAGAACAATCTATCCGGTGATGCCACCAAAGGTAGAGTATTCGCTTACTGCGTTTGGCAAAACCTTGATCCCGGTAATCGCCGCTATTGGAAATTGGGGAGATGAGTATCAGGACAGTTTAAAGCGTGTAATTCTGAAAGGATATCCGCAGTTGGCCTGATTTTTTCTGAGGGAGTATCAGCTAAATTATGCCCAGGTTGATTTCGGTCAGTATTTTAAACTCATTCCAAATGCAACCCAGGCTGGTATTGTTGTAATTTTAAACGGTGGGTATGGTACCCCCATCAATTACAAATTCGGTTCCGGTAAGGTAACTTGCCCTTGGCGAAACAAGAAACCCAACCATTTCTGCTACATCTTCTGGCATGGCAGGTCGGCCGTATGGAATGCCGCCAAGTGCATCCATTACACTTTGTGTGGCCTGTTCTATCGAAATTGCTTTGGTCTGCGATATGCGTTCCATCATTCGCTTTGAGCTGTCTGTCATGATCCAGCCCGGAGAAACCGTTAAAACCCGAATTCCTTTTGGAGCAACTTCGTTAGAAAGGCCTTTGCTATAATTGATCAGTCCGGCCTTTGCTGCCGCATAGGGTAGTGTGCTTTCATATAGTGGAAGTTTGCCTTGAATAGATGCGATATGGATAACCACACCTGTTTTTTGTTTAATCATTTGCGGCAAAAATGCCCTGTCTAATCTTACTGGCGCTAAAAGATTGGTTTGCAATGTCTCTTCCCAGTGTTCATCGGTTAAATTAGCAAAACCACCCGCCGGAGTTTCTGAACCACCAAGGCTGTTGATCAGGATATCGAGCCTCCCAAATTTTGATAATACCGCTGTTACTACTTTTGCTGTTCCAGCAGGCTTGCTCAAGTCTGCCGAAATAAAATACAGCTTTTCATTGGGCTCTTCAGGCTGGTTTCTCGCAGTAATGATTACTTGTGCCCCGGCTGCCAGTAGCCTTTCGGCAATTGCTTTTCCGGCGCCTTTGGTTCCACCTGTTACCAGGGCAATCTTGCCAGATAGTTCGTTATTGAAATTAAATTCCTTTTCCATTGTATATATTTTTATACAAAATTCAGGTATACTATAGTTTCCTACAAGTACGGCATTACGATTCAGATAGCGTAAAATTTATCCCTATGCAATTGGTATTTCCGTAATTGCTTTAATTAAATGTTCCCGGGATATTTGCTTTGGTATTATTAAGTATGCCAGGTGGAATAGGATAAAAATCCAATCATTCGTTGGTAATGGATTAGCATAAGTGCTATAAATATCATTTGAGGGAAAAATGTACAAGATTGTTGTCTGTTTATCCATTCCTTGGGCCTGGCGTTCTCCCCATCTTTGTATTGTCAACAAACAACAAATATTTCAAACATTAATTTAAAAAGAAAATAACAATGAAAAATCTAATCTTAACCGTAAGTCTAATCATCACTTTATTAACAAGCCAATCCGCTTTTTCACAAAGTAAAAGAGTCCCAGCTTCAGCCGGAAGGTCGGAATATATCGAAGTTGAGCCAGGTGTAAAACTTCACGTAACCGATCTTGGCGAGGGCCAGCCCATTGTATTGATCCACGGATGGCCACTTAGCGATGAAATGTACCAATATCAATATCAGTATCTGGTAAGGAAAGGTTTCAGGGTAATCGGCATTACGCTACGTGGTTTCGGTAAATCGGATAAACCTTATGGAAAGTACAATTTTGATGTTTTTTCTGATGATATTTATGCCGTTCTCCATACCTTAAAAATAGAGAATGCTGTACTGGGTGGCTTTTCTATGGGTGGTGCCGTTACCATTCATTATGTAAACAAGTATAAATCTGCACATGTGAGCAAACTGGCACTATTTGCGGCAGCTGCCCCTTCATGGAAACAACGTGCAGATTACAGCTACGGAATATCTGAGGAAGGTGCTGCCGCACTGATCAAACAAACCATGACCAAAAGGGAAGAGCTGATAGGTGGGTTAGGTGCAGCATTTGCGGCCAAAGGTACCACACTTCCAAAAAATACTGAGAAATGGCTTGAAAATATCAACTTATCAGCAAGTCCGTATGTAGTTACCGAATCTATCAGTGCCCTTGGCGATCTGGATTTGCGTCCGGTGCTCAAGAACATAACCATTCCTGTAGCCATATTTCAGGGTACAAAAGATCAACTGATTGATTTTACCTTGGCTGAGCAATTGCATAAAGGCTTAAAAAACTCATACATTGTGAAATTTGAGAATAGCGGACACGCACTTTTTGTAGAAGAGATGGATAAATTCAACTCAGCGCTTGAGCAGTTTGCCAAAAAATAATTTTAAGATAAAGATTACTTGCAGGTTAAATGCCCGCAGGTAATTTTTGCTTTAACCAAATATGGAAATCGTCACCAATAATGGTAATTTTATTTTTTAATCCATTTTATTAACCCTTTCATGAAACAAAGCATTTTTGATGTAAACCTTAAAACCATCGGCATGGTAAATGTTGATTTAGAAAGTATTGAGGCCATCAATTCCGAAGCATACAAATCTTATATCAAGGTGCTTTATCTTAATGAAGGATTTGAAATAAAGGTAGACTTCAACGTTTACCACACTACTGGTCCAACGCTGTTCTTTATCAGTCCAAACCAGGTACTCAGCATCGAAAAACTTGGTGAGCAATCAGGTCGCCTGGTGTTCTATAACCGCGATTTCTATTGTATACAGCTGCATGATGAAGAAGTTGCCTGCGATGGGCTCCTGTTTAATAACATCAATAATATGCCAATGACGGTGATACCCCAGCAGGATGCCACATTTATTGAATACCTGTTTTCCAGGATCGAGGATGAATTTGAACTGAAGGATGGATCGCTGGAAGAAATGATCAGGACTTACCTTAAACAGCTTTTGATCAAGTCTACCCGATTGTGGAAGGTGCAACACCTGGATGGGGTGATGGCCGCCAGACCGAACAATGATCTTGAGTTTTTTAGGAAGTTTACCCAATTGGTCGAAGCGAACTTTAAAGAAAAGCATCATGTTGCCGATTATGCCGATCTGCTGGTGATAGCCCCCAAAACCCTTACGCATAGGTTCAAGCGGCTTAAGCTTCCTCAGCCGAACGAAATCATCAAAAACAGGATTATCCTGGAGGCAAAAAGATTGCTTATACATACAGATAGAACTGCAAAGGAGATTGCCTATACCCTTGGTTATGAAGATCCTGCCTATTTCAGCAGATTGTTTTTTATCAAGACCGGCGAGCCTCCATCTGGTTTCAGGTCTAAATACTTAAGTATACACGAATCAAAACAGATTTAATCTTCAATGATCTTTTTATGTCATCGAATAAAAATTGAACACTTTTGTTAGGCATTGCGGCAGCACTAAAAGAAAAAAATCAAATAATTTAACATGAAAGCTAAGCTTATTGTATTGGTGGCCACCCTTATTTTAACATCGGTGAAAACCTTTGCGGGTTGGTACAATACTTACAATTACACGGGTTTAATCGATAGGTATCCGGTTACTTTATCTTTTCAGATAAAAGAGGGCTATTTTGGAGAACCTGCAAAAAAACACTATAATGTTATTGGGGTATATAAATACGATAAAGTTAATCATCCTATCAGGCTTGAGGGCGTTTTTAACCAAAGTACCCAGGAGATTAAAATTTATGAAATTGGGACTGGTAACAAGGTTTCTGCTACTTTTCATCTTAATTTTTCACCTCAGCGACTCACAGGTAGCTGGAGCCGTGGTAAAAGTAAACTGAAGGTAAACCTGCGGCTTGTAAACAGACTCAGTGATCGCTCAGATGAAGCGTTCGATAATATCCAGATTCTTCAGTTTCCGTCTTTGCAGCATTATTATTTTATCGGTGTTTATGCTAAAAAGAGCAAATCTACCGACGCACACATGCGCGAATTAAAGATCATCAATAAGGAAACTAATAAAACTTTTCAGACCCTTAATTTTGAACCTATCGAAACGCCCACAGGCAATGTTATGACCATCATTTACGATAACGTTACGACAGGTAAAGGCAATGATTTTCTGATTTCCAATCAGATTGGCAGGGTTGGTGGATACCTTAACGTGAATTTTAATATAAAGAACAAAAAGTTTGTTCTAGATCCTGAACCCGTTGCAGAAGGAGGGTAAAGGTTGAAAAATGCAGTGCTTTTAATTCGTGCCTATTGGTGTATTTCTGATATTTTAGTTGATGATATTAGATGAAAGAATATTACTGCTAGCGTGGTTACTTAATGGTATTAGCCAATTGATTTAAAATGATTAAAGTAATTATTATAGATGACCATCCCATTGTATCTGACGGATTGAAAAACCTGCTTGCTAACCATGATGATATGGAGGTAGTAGCTTGTTACGATACCGGGCAGAGGGGTTTGGAGGGGATAAACAATTTAAAGCCAAATGTGGTATTGCTTGATATTAGCCTGCCAGATATAAGCGGCGTAGAAATATGCAAACAGCTAAGAAAAACCGATAACCAAGTTGGTATTATTGCCTTAAGCATGCATAATGAACGGCCTGTAATTAAAAGCGTTTTACAAAGCGGTGCAAATGGTTATGTTCTTAAAAATTCTGTAGGTCAAGAGATTATATTGGCGATTCAGACCATTTTAAGTGGCCAGAAATACCTGTGCACCAAATCGAAAGAGATTATGCACAGCCACCAAAAAGGCAATTTGGTAGAAATACCACACATTACCCGTAGAGAAAAAGAAGTACTGGAGCTGGTAGGCAAAGGGCTAACCACAGGGCAAATAGCCACACACTTGTTTATCAGTCCTCATACGGTAGAGAGCCACCGTAAAAATCTGATCGAAAAATTTGAAGTAGCCAGTATGTCGGCAGTAGTAAACCTGGCTATCAAATATGGGCTGATATAATGAAAAAATCTTCTGAAAAGATAGATAATGACTAGTAAATTGCTTGTATTAAGATCTAAGCAAATAGCCATTAAACAGTAACATTCAATTCTATATTAATAGAAGTACCTGGTTTATTTTCAGCTGATAAAATTTCCATTTCACCATCTAAATAGGCTACCCTGTTTTTTATATTCTGAATGCCCATGCCTTTAGTTAAATAGTTGGGATCAAAACCTTTGCCATCATCTTCTATGGTAATATAAAATATATTATCGTTTTGAGAGCACTGCAACAAAATGTTTTTTGCCTCTGCATGCTTAACGGCATTGTGCATTGCCTCTTGTATAATGCGGTATATATTAATTTGCTGTTGTGGCAAAAATGCACGTTTAGCGCCCAGGTATTTAAAATCAATGTTCAGTTTTTCAGATGTTAACGATGTGCATAAATCTCTTAATGATTCCTCCAGCCCAAATTTGAGCAACATTTCTGGCATCATATCATGCGCTATGCGGCGCAGGTCATTGATCGAACTTTCCATCTGATCCATGATCTGGTAAAGTTCAGGATCATCGTTGTTTTTCTTTTTTGTGGCGTAATGAGAAAGATTGATCTTGATTCCCGCAAGCGTTCCGCCCAATCCATCGTGCAAATCGCTGGCAATCCTGTTTTGTTCTTCTTCTTTGGCATTTAACATGGCCTGAACAATTTTAATTTTTTGCCTGCGATCAAAATCTTCTATTTGTTGCTGGTGGTTTAAATCTTTTTGTATCGTTAATTTTTTACTGCTCCTATAAAAAAGCCACCCCAAAATGGCAACGATCAATAAGAACAAACAAGCTATACCAAATAGCCAGCTTAATAGCTTGCTGTTTTTTGCCGATAGGTTTGCTTTTTCATTTTCGGCATTAAGGGCAAGTATTTTTTTCTCTTTTTCTGCTGTTTTAAATTTTACTTCCAGTGCACTTATTTTGTGTTCAACCTCCCGGGTATTCAAACTGTCCTTTAATTTGCTGTATTTTTTAAGCCAGGTATAGGCCATTTTACTGTTGCCTATTCGATTATATGTATCTGATAGCCCTAGGTAATAAGTCAAGTAATCTTTTGAAAATTTATAGGTAGGCTTATTTTTTACAAGACCTTGCATGACTGTTAAAGCTTTTTCATACGCTCCCTTAGCCATAAATACCTCGTATATCCGCAAAGAAAAATTCCGCTCCAAGTAATTTTCTTTTTCTTTCGAAGCAAGCGATTTGCCCTTTGTGAGCGATTGTAATGCTTTTGTATATACTTTGGTTATGGTATAGTACATCCCCTCTACTTCGTAATAATCCATATAATTTCTAGGGTTTCGCGTTTTAGGTAATAGCGCTGTAGCTTTGTTTAATAACTTTTTTGCGAGTGTTATTTTATTTTGATACAAACAATTTTTGGTGTAGCTTATATATTCCTGATATTGATCTTCGATGTTTAAAAGACGGTTTTTCTCTAGCAGTGAAATTGCCAATCGGTGATATTTTTCTGCTTTTTCATATTGCCCCCATTCCATAAATATCATAGCTATATTGTGATAATTTACAGCAAGATATCTGGTGTCGTCTACTCTTTTTAACAAAGGAATAATTTCATTTATGAGCATATTCATAGAAGATATCGAATTGTCTTTTATGTCTATTTCTAAAATGGAAAGATGTGTCCAGCATCGGCTTCTGAACAGAAATGCATCTTGATTATCGAATTTCGATAATTGTTTCTCAGCCTCAATATAGTATGGTTCACTTTTTTGAGGATTAATGGCAAAATAATATCCGGCTAAATAATAATGGTAAAGTGCTTTAACATAAGGATATTTATCTCCATATTTTAAACCTTTTGCGAGGAAGTTTTTAGATTTTAAGGTATCTCTGTCTGACCAATAATCTGATAAAAGGAATAGTGAACGCGCTTTTACGCTATCAGATTTGGTATTTGCTGAAAATTTCAACAAACTATCCGGGTAGCGTACATCGGTTAGAGGCAATTGCGCAAATGAAAGGTGAGCACAAACCATAAACAAATAGGATAGAGCGATTTTTTTCATTAAAAGCACATAGATGATGAGTGTCAAACATAGTTAAAACTACACAATTCGGCTATAATACCTGCTAAACTTTTCTACTGTGCATTTTGAAACAAGCATGGCAATAAAATCAAATATCCCCGAAATCAGGGATAAATACAGACAATGTTCCAGTTTAACTTTGGGTATCGTATTGTAAGATGATTAGGAATTAAAAAAGTCAGCAAAATCGTTGATTTAACAAAAACAAAACCCGAGTTTATCTATAAACGGTAAGCCAAGTTTTAATGGAGTAAAAAAGCATTAAATAAAATTAATAACTGTCTCTTAATCACCCATGGTAAAAACCTGGATAAATTTTAGCAAGTTATCCGGGTTTTCCGCTTATTGAATCGGGATAATATGTTTACTTCCAGTTATTTAAATATATAATGAGTCAATATAACTTTGAAAAAATGATGAACAAAAGAATACCAAAAATATTGCTGGTTAAAATGTTGCTTTTATATTGTAGTATGATGGGCTATGCACAGAAAACCCCAGAATGGGTTCTTCCTGCTACTCCTTTTAATGAAGCGGAAACGGCCAAATTGATGGAAAAAGGAACGGCTACCATACAGGGAACTGCCACATTGAAGAAAAAAGGAAAAGATAATTTTGGTGTTAAAGGGAGCCAGATTTTGCTATTCCCGGTAACACCTTATTTTACCGAATTTTTGGAGCTGAAGAAAAAATTTAATAGCCGTAAAAAACAGGCCTCTATGAGTCCTGTTGCATTTACTTACCGGGTAGAAGGCAGATATTTGGATGATAAGGGAACGTTTCAGTTCACCAACCTGAAACCAGGAAAGTATTATGCAATTAGCTGGATAGCCTTTGCCAGGCAAAAAACAGTTGCTGTTCAAACCGGCACAAGCACCTCTTATAATGTTTATGGATATGCTTTAGGCTCTTCGCCAATTTATGAAGATCAGCATTACGACGTTTTTATTGAAAATGAAGTACGTGGCTTTATTGAGGTTAAGGAAGCTGGCGCAGTCGTAAATGTAGTGGTGAGCAATTAAAATGAGAAAAATAATGAAGAAAAAATATGTCTATTGGTACCTCATCATTATAGGGGTGATCATACCTTTTGGTGCTTTTGCCCAAACGATAAAAATTCCGGATCCGAATTTTAAGAAAAAATTGGTTGTTCTGGGCATAGATCTTAACGGAGATGGCGAAATTCAGCTTGCTGAAGCACAAAAAGCAACTAAGCTCAGTTTAGATCAGTCAGGTATTAGTTCGCTGGTGGGGATTAAAAATTTCACTAACCTAAAAGAGCTAAGCTTTTGGAATAACCAGGTACAGGTACTGGATCTGGAAGGAATGAAAAACCTGGAAAATATTTTTGGCTACAACAACCAGATTCAGCGCGTTAACCTTAAGGGATTGATAAACCTCAAAAATTTATACATCCATCAGAATCAAATCAGTGTGATAGATTTTACAGGGCTGCAAAAGCTCGAAGATATAAACATGCTACAAAATGCACTTAGTAAAGTGAGCATTTCAAATCTTCCAAAACTTGTACATATTGAGTTTCAAAAAAACAGGCTAACCGAGTTTAAAGTAACAGGATGTCCTGCAGTAAAGCTGATCAGGTTAGCTGAAAATCAATTAACAAAATTAGATTTTAGCAAGTTTAAAGATCTTGAAGAATTGTCCCTAAGAGATAATCCTTTGGTTGAGCTCGATATATATGGCTTAAGAAAACTTAAAGAATTAGATTGTTCATACACCCTTTTAACCAATGTTAATATGAGCGGAACTGTAAGTTTGGGCAGAATGGAGTGGTAAAGTTCCTTTTTCTTTCTAAATCCTAATTATCGGCTTTGTAACCAGTAAAAACACGGATTTCATATCTGTGTGCATCCTTCCTATCTGTGGTTAAATAATTATTGCTTGCGCCCAATGCCGAATTTAAACATTGTGCGCATGCTCATTGTGTAGACACATCTTTTGCAGTATCCTTATTACTGTACGTCATTGCCAGCTTGACTGGCAATCGTAATGCAACAGAAAGGCAATGAGCATATATTAAGCTTTAAGATTAGCTTTACTGAGCAATCATAGTGCCCGTTTTAACAGGAATGGCGCTAGATGAATGGAATTGTGACTACACCATTCGCATGCGCAGGAATGATAAGCCAATGGTTTAAAACCAAGCTTAATATTTTTTCTCCTTCAATACCTTAAGCATTGCAAATGGATTTGGCATTCTCCACTTCAGTTCGGAGATCAGTGTTGCCAAAAATATCATTCCACCACCAATCAATAACCTCGATGTAATTTCTTCTCCCAAAATAAAGTGTGCTGCGAACGCTCCGAAAATGGGTTCGAAAAGATAGATAATGGATACCCTTTCGGCGCTAATGTACTTTTGAGAAATATTAGATATGGTATACATGTATGCCGTTGAAAATAGTGCGCAAAAAATAATACCGATCCAAAATGTTTCTTGCTGCGGAATCCAGGAAGGGTTTCCCTGAACAGACGTTAATAAAAAAGTTAAGATGGCACAAGTAGCAAACATAGGTACAATGGTCGGGATAATATCGCCTGCCATCGATTCCTTTTCGATCTGGATTAAATATATGGCGAAACAAAAAGCACCGATAATGGTATATAAATCGCCGGTTCCAATGCTGAGTTTATCAGTAACAGATATTACAAAAAGCCCAATTAGCGCTGTGAATGCCGCAATCCATATTTTAAGTGCTGCAGGTTTTCGATAAATAATAAGTTTAATCACCGGAATCATTACAACGGTTATTCCGGCTACAAATGAACATTGCGATGCCGATGTATGTGTGATACCCAATGTTTGCAAATAAATGCCAAGTACTAACGGAATAGCTAAACTCGCGCCTGTTTTAATTGCGGCTGAATCGAGTTTCTTTACATGTTTCCAGAAAATAACCGTTAAAACCATTGTGGCGAGTAAAAAACGGTAGAACAAAAACAGAACAGGTTGGTGCTGTCCGATAGCAAGCTTGGTAACAGAAAATGAAATTCCCCAGAACGCGGTACCCAGTATCAATAAAATCAAAAAGAGATTTCTTTTTTCCATTACGATACTTTTAATTCATTATCGTTAAGCAATACTTTTTTCATCATCAAATCTGTTTGCTCATCATCTCCAAGCCAAAACTTATGTTTGCCGAAAGGGGTAAAGCCATTTTTTTCGTAAAATCTTAATGCCCTGTAATTTTCTTCCCATACGCCTAGCCATACATAACTGGCTTGCATTTCAAGCGCAATATCAATGGCTTTTTGGTAAAGCAACTGACCAACTTTTTGACCGTAAAATGCTTTCAACAGGTAGATACGTTCAATTTCAAGTGCATCAGGATTTAGTTTTTCGGTTTGCGCTTGCCCGATGTTGATCTTTAAATAGCCAATAACTTCTCCATCATTCATCGCAAAATAAAATTGAGAATCTTGATTGCTCAATTCCGCTGTTAGTTTTTCTTCAGAAAAGCCTTGTTCGAGGTAATCTTTCATGTTTTCCTCAGTATTTACATCTGCGAAGGCTTCGGAAAATGTGGTTCTCCCAATCTCCTGTAATTTTTTGATATCAGCTGGTGTTGCCCTTTCGATTATGATCTGCTCCATGGCACGAATGTAACAACTCTTTAAATGTAATAAAATGCTATTTTTTCATTTATTAATGCGTATTTTGCATTAATGGATCTTCAGCGAATCAAGTATTTTTTGGCCCTGGCAGAACAACTTCATTATTGGAAAACGGCTGAAAAGGTAAATATCACGCAGTCAGCCTTAACCCGCCAAATTCAGTCGCTCGAAAATGAATTGGGTCTGCAGCTTTTTGAACGTAATAAACGTAATGTGAAGCTCACTCCGGCGGGTAAATTCTTAAAAGAAAAATGGGAAGTCGAGTTAAGTGAGCTCGAATATATCCATCAGTTTGCAAAACAGATCCATTTAGGTGAGCGCGGAACCATTACGATTGCACATCCTGATTCCATATCGGCTTCTATCATGCCCGATATTTTGGCTAAGATAACGCAGGCATTTCCACAGCTTCAAATTAAGTTGGTACAGGTTTTATATGAAAATCAACTCGATTTTCTAAAGAACTATAAGATTGATCTGGCCATTACAAGGGATATTACCAGTGAGCAGGGGATTAAATCAAAAAAAATATACTCCGATCACCTCGCGCTGGTGGTTCCGCTGGAACATTCTTTTAAAAGATTCGAAGATTTATCTACAGAGCGCCTTAAAGCCCAAAAGTTTATCCTGCCCACTAAGGATGAGGGTAGTAGCTATAGTGAGATTATTCAGGCACTTTTCAAATCTTACGATTTTGCTCCTGATGTATTTCTACATTCCGAATTTGGATCTACAATTATTGCACTCGTACGCGAGGGATTGGGAATAGCCATTTTGCCGGATTCTTATATGCACCATCAAAGTCCTGGCTTACGGTTTATTCCTTTGCCCTTTAAAACCGATATATTGATTAATTGGCGGGCTGATGACCATAATCCCGTGCTTGCGAATATTTTAAAGCTTGTTTTTGGAGATTGAAAATTTAATCAAAAAAAACTTTTATAGCAGTATATAATTTACAATTTTTAAGCAAAAAAAGCATTCAGTTTAAATAACTTTGTTTTTCAATGAAAAAAAATCGGGAAATCGATTAGTTTGTTTAAACCAAATAATTTAAAATGCTTTTAATTATTCTCAACATTATTTTTTGCATCTCGTTTTTAGGCTTTGCCTATGTAAATTTAAATGATAACGATGCTTTTCTTTGGGTGTCTATCTATTTAAGTGCCGCAATATGCTGCGGATTGGCTGCGGCAGGTAAATTTTATCCTTTCGCATATCTGTTTTTAACTGCTTTCTACTTAATTTATGCTGCTATCCTGTTCTTCGCAAAAGATGGTGTGAGAGATTGGATTACAAAATACAGACGTGAGAGCCTCGTACAGAGCATGCAGGCAACTAAACCTTATATCGAACAAACGAGAGAATTTTTTGGTCTGTTGATTATTGCGGGGGCTTTGTTGATCAATTATTTTGTTTCGGCGGGTATTGCCAGCTAATAGATTTAGATACTTTATGAAAGGTGATGATACGATGGCTATCCAAAAAGCTTTATCAGCTATTGTAAAAAGCAATGTAGGTGCAGATGGCCAAAACTGGTTGGAAAGTATAACACAGTCAGCTGATCAAAGCAATAAAATCAGTCAGGCATTTGTGATGGTACCGCGCAAAACCGGGAAATCGCTAATTCAACTTAACGAAGAGCAAAAGGTTTTAATAGAAGAGGCTGGAATCAGTTATATTCGTAACTGGACAATAGATCGGCTTTGTCGCGTTTGGTTGCTGAGCACCTTAAATTCAGTAGACCAGGAGAAACACTACGCAACTATCGATCGGTTATTCCTGTCGGCAGAAATGAATGAGGCGGTGGCTTTATATTCGGCCTTGCCGTTTTTAGCGCATCCTGAAATTTGGGTAAAACGTTGTGCTGAAGGAATCAGGAGCAATATCGGGTCGGTTTTGGAAGCGATAATGGAAAACAACCCCTATCCTTCAGAAAATCTGGATGAAGCGGCCTGGAACCAATTGGTGCTGAAGGCATTCTTTACCGAAAAAAATATCAAGCTCATCGTTGGTTTAGATAAACGTGCCAATCTGGATCTTGCACTAACTTTGATTGATTATGCAAAAGAACGTTGGGCGGCCAAACGAAAGGTAAACCCACAGCTTTGGCGCCTGGTTGGTAAATTTATCAATGCTGAAATTTTTGAGACCCTTAAAGCCGGTTTACAGCATTACGACCAGATTGAACAGCGCGCCATTGCACTTGCTGTTGCACAGTCCGATTATCAGCCGGCAAAAGATTATATTAACACTTTTCCTGAACTTAAGTTGGCCCTCGGAGAAGGAAGCTTAAACTGGGATTCATTTTAACCATTAGAAATTCAAAATAGAAATATATGTGTTGCAGTAGTTCAATTGAAAGAGATAAAGCATTGATGGGGGAGCCTGAAGCGTTCGATATCAGTGCAGTAAAGGGAATGAAATTCTTCGACCCACATGTTCACATGACTTCGAGAACGACCGACGATTACCAGGCGATGACTGATGCAGGCGTTGTTGCTTTAATAGAACCCGCATTTTGGCTGGGACAGCCACGTACCGGGTTGGATAGCTTTAGAGATTATTACAGTAGCCTGATCGGCTGGGAGCGCTTCCGCTCTTCTCAATTTGGCATTAAACATTATTGTACCATTGGTCTTAACTCAAGAGAAGCCAATAACGAAAGCCTGGCAGAGCAGGTAATGGAAATATTGCCAATGTTTATCTATAAAGAAGGCGTAGTTGGCATAGGCGAAATCGGCTTCGACGATCAGACTGCAGCCGAAGAAAAATATTACAGATTACAACTTCAGCTTGCTAAGGAAGCAGGTTTACCTGTTCAGGTGCATACACCACACCGCGATAAGAAAAAAGGTACACAACGCAGTATGGATATTGCTTTGGAGCATGGCCTTGATCCTTATAGCGTAATTATCGACCATAATAATGAAGAGACGGTAAAAGAGGTTTTAGATAGAGGCTTTTGGGCTGCTTTTACCATTTATCCGTTTACTAAAATGGGTAACGAGCGCATGGTAGAAATCGTAAAACAATACGGTGCAGAGCGTATTATGGTAAATTCTGCTGCTGATTGGGGCATCAGCGATCCTTTGGCCGTACCAAAAACTGCTGCTTTAATGAAAATGCGTGGTTTAAGCGATGAGGAGATTGAGCTGGTTACTTACCGCAATGCGATTACCGCATTTGCACAGAGCGGACAGCTGGATGAAGCCGATTTTAATGCGCAAAAAAATGTAGACCTTACCGAGAAATTCGAGGGCAATACCATTTTGCGAGGCGGACAACAGCCAAGAACAGATAAATCATCTATCATCATTAGCTAAAGTATTGAAAAAAATAATTGTCTATTTGCGCATGATGCGCCCTGCCAATATTGTTACGTCAGTAGCCGATATTTTAGCAGGAATTGCCATTTCTGGTATTTTAAGCAGTGGGTTTTCCATTCCATGGTTATCTATTGTGTTTTTGGCTGCATCAACAGCCTGTTTATATGGAGGAGGAATCGTTTTTAACGATGTTTTTGATGCCGATCTGGATAAAATAGAACGTCCGGAACGGGCTATTCCCAGTGGGCAGATCAGCTTACAAAATGCAACGATTTTAGGTAGTCTGTTACTCTTTGGCGGTATTGCATTAGCTGCATTAAATAGTTTAACATCGGGATTATTAGCCCTTTTGGTAGCCGTTTTTGCTTTGCTTTATAATAAATTCGGTAAACACCACTCTTTTTTCGGTCCCTTGAATATGGGCTTATGCCGAGGGTTCAACTTGCTATTAGGTTTGAGTATTGTGCCAGCAATGCTTTGCAGTCATTATTATTTGGCCATTATTCCAGTAATCTATATTTTCTCGATCACCATGACCAGCCGTGGCGAAGTTCACGGAGGCCATGCTAAAAATTTATATTTAGCCGCTTTTCTGTATGCAATCGTGATCTGCGCTATTGCTTATTTTGCTTTTGTTAACGATAGGTTGCTGTGGTCGCTGCTGTTTCTGGTTCCTTTTACCTTTATGATTTTCAGGCCACTTTTAAAAGCAATAAAGGAGCCTATTGGTAAAAATATCGGCGGGGCGGTAAAAGCTGGCGTAATTTCACTTATTTTGATGGATGCAGCCTGGGCCGTAACTTTCGATGCGCTGATTTTGGCATTTATAATTGCAGCTTTATTGCCGTTATCGATGTGGCTCTCTAAATTATTCGCTGTTACTTAACCATCAAACACACATTCTCAAATTGATATGGAACATTTACATCAATCCTTTACGGTACAATATAATTACAATGTTTTCTTTACCTCATCGCTTTTTTTGCCTGAAAACGAACTGTTGAACAGTTTTTTAGTTAACCTAAATCCGGCTGTTGCAGTAAAGAAAATCTTGTTTGTAATAGATGAAGGTGTAGCAAATGCACACAAAGAACTTAATACCCAGATTAAAACCTATTTCTCAAAATACCCTCAAACGCAGCTGGTTCAGGATATTCTGATCATCCCAGGGGGAGAACAGGTAAAAAACGATACCAGATATTTTGATCAGGTATTGGAAGCCATCAATATTCATGGGATCGACAGGCATTCTTTTGTTGCTGCCATTGGTGGTGGCGCTGTACTCGATATGGTTGGCTATGCGGCAACGGTCGCGCACCGGGGTATTAAACACATCAGGATTCCAAGCACTGTGCTTTCGCAGAACGATTCGGGTGTTGGCGTGAAAAACGGAATTAATTATTTCAATAAAAAAAACTTTTTGGGCACCTTTTCGCCACCTGTTGCAGTTTTTAACGATGATGTGTTTTTAAGCACTTTATCTGATCGCGATTGGCGCTCAGGTATTGCCGAAGCCATTAAAGTGGCACTGATTAAAGACCGCGGGTTTTTTGAGTGGCTGGAAGCAAATGCCACGGCGCTTGCACAGCGGGATCTAACGGCCATGAACTATCAGATCTGGAAATGCGCAAAACTGCACATGGAGCATATCCGCAGTGCCGATCCTTTTGAAAACGGTTCGGCCCGTCCGTTGGATTTTGGCCATTGGAGCGCCCATAAACTAGAATATCTGACTAATTTTGAAGTGAGGCATGGTGAGGCCGTTGCCATGGGGATTGCCTTAGATGCTGTATATTCAAATTTATCGGGCAGGATCAGCACTGAAGATGCACAAAGGGTAATCAGCCTGATTCAACAACTTGGTTTCGAATTAACGCATCCTTTGTTACAGGTTACCGAAGGTAATAGCCCAATTTTGCAGGGGCTGGAAGAATTTAGGGAGCATCTTGGCGGGGAGCTAACCATTACCTTACTTACAGGCCTGGGTAGTGGAGAGGAAGTTCACGAAATTGATGCCGATATTTTAAAACAAGCAGCCGAAATCTTAAATAACCAAACTGCTATTATTCAACATTAAGCTATGAAATTAACTTCCGGACATTTAACCTTCTGTACCAACATTTATGCAGGCGAAAACTGGACGGCACATTTTGCCGTGTTGAAAGATAGTTTTCCGGTATTGAAAGCCCAATTGTCGCCAGAGGCACCGATGGGTATAGGTTTGCGCCTTTCCAATCTCGCCAGTATCGAATTGTTGGAAGAAAATCACCTGGAAACATTTAAGCAGTGGCTCGAGCAGGAAGGTGGATATGTTTTTACCATGAACGGATTTCCATACGGCGGTTTCCATCATACCAGGGTTAAAGATCAGGTACATGCGCCCGATTGGACGACGAGAGATCGCGTTGAATATACAATCCGTTTAGCAGAAATTCTTTCACAGTTAATCCCGGAAGGTATGGATGGGGGCATTTCGACCTCGCCATTAAGCTACAAACCTTGGTTTAAGGATGCTTTGGAAAGAGAAAAAGCTACAGTTACTGCAAGCACGCATATTTTGGAGGTCGCCGAAGGCTTAGCAAAAATCTATAAAAAAACAGATAAACTCATTCATCTCGATATAGAACCAGAACCCGATGGTTTTCTAGAATCGGGTCCCGAATTTATCAACTGGTTTGAAAAGGAACTTTTACCAATTGGAAAAACCTATTTTGCAGCGCAATCAGATTTAAATGCAGCAGATGCAGAAAAACTGATCAAGATGCATATCCGTTTGTGTTATGATGTTTGTCATTTCGCAATCGGTTACGAACCACATACCGCCATCATCAATGAACTGCAGGAGAAAGGCATTCAGATTGGGAAAATACAGATCAGTGCCGCATTGAAAGCTAAATTGCCAGCAGCTGTTTCGGAAAGAACAGTTGTATTGGCTCAATTAGGCCGTTTTGATGAACCTACTTATCTTCACCAGGTAATTGCACGAAAAAATGATGGATCGCTATTGCGTTATCCCGACCTTGCAGATGCACTCGCAGAAGGTGAAAATCCTGAAATAGCGGAGTGGCGTGCACATTTTCATGTACCCATTTTTGTTGAAGATATGGGGTTGATCCAATCTACACAATCGGATATTACCGAGGTATTGAACTTGCAAAAAACTAAGCCTTTTACCGCGCATTTAGAAGTGGAAACTTATACCTGGGAAGTTTTGCCAACTGCTTTAAAAGCGCCATTGAACGATTCGATCATCAGAGAACTGGCTTGGGTTAAAAATTTATTAGAATCTTAAGAACATGCATAAAACCGTTGTTATCGATATCGTAGCCTTATCTGCTTCCGTAATTGGGGTGCATACGCCATTTCTTCAGCAATATATTGCAGAGAACCATTTAACTACCATAGAACCATTATTGCCGGCAGTTACAACGGCAGTGCAGTCAAGTTATCTCACTGGTAAATATCCTTCAGAGAATGGTATTGTGGGCAATGGATGGTACGATCATGCAGATGCTGAAATTAAATTCTGGAAACAGTCTAACAAACTGGTAAATGCGGAGAAAATATGGGATCAGGCTAAAAAAGAAGATCCGAATTTTACCTGTGCCAATATGTTCTGGTGGTACAACATGTATTCAACAGCCGATTTTTCGGTAACACCACGGCCGAATTACCTTGCCGATGGCCGTAAATTGCCCGACTGTTATTCGCAACCTGCCGAATTACGCGACCATTTACAGGCTAAACTGGGGCAATTCCCCTTGTTTCAGTTCTGGGGGCCAGGCGCAAATATTAAATCAACAAAATGGATTGCAGATGCTTCGATGGAGACTGAAAAGCTGCACAATCCTACGCTTACCCTAATTTATTTACCACATTTAGACTACTGCCTGCAAAAGTTTGGCCCTGAGTTGGATAAAATCAGTACAGAACTGAAAGAAATCGATCAGGTGGTAGAAGAATTGGTGCGTTTTTACGAAAGCAGGGGCGCGCGCATCATTTTACTTTCCGAATATGGCATTGCACCTGTAAATAAGCCAATCCATCTTAACCGTTTGTTCAGGGAAAACGGCTTGATCCAGATCCGCGAAGAGAGAGGGCTGGAATTGCTCGATCCCGGCGCTTCGAAAGCATTTGTAGTGGCCGATCATCAGGTAGCACATGTGTACATCAACGATAAAAGTGTAACTGAACAAGTAAAAGCCTTATTGAAAAATGTACCTGGTATTGAATTGGTGCTTGATCAGGCAGAACAGGAAAAACACCACATTAATCACGAACGTTCTGGCGATCTGGTTCTTACCGCAAAAGAAAACAGCTGGTTTACCTATTATTTCTGGCTGGATGATGCCAAAGCCCCCGATTATGCCAGGGTAGTTGATATCCATAAAAAGCCTGGCTACGATCCCGTAGAAATGTTCATGACCTCTAAATTAAGGGCAGGCTATAAACTTTTAAGGAAAAAGGCTGGGTTCCGTTACGTGATGGATGTAATTCCACTCGATGCTACGCTGGTGAAAGGATCGCATGGCAGCATTAATGTAGCCGATCAATTTAAACCTGTTCTGGTTACTTCAAAGGCGATCGATAAAACCTTACAAGCACCAGATGTTTATCAGGTGATATGGGATAGTTTAACTGTTTAAAAAAGAATGATGTTCTGCTGATCTGATCGCTATCGAATCAGCAGGACAATCGCATTTAAGAAGGATCTTGTTGAATTCAAGTTCAAATAAATTAATCTTTTTAAGAACCTTAGCTACAGGATTATTATTATTCCCTTACAAATCTGTACCCGCAACCTTCGAAACATGGAGGGTTAAGCTGTAGCGATTTTGCCGAAACCTTATACTGATAAATCATCGGCATCTTATAGGTGTTGCTGTAAACTTCCATTTTTACACTGTCCAAAATCCTGAATGAAAATAAATCTGGAAGGGCATCACCTTCAAATTTACCAGCTTTATCTGCCGATTTGCTTAGAATAAGGTATTTGGCCTGGCCGCTTACCTTTTTATATCTGCCACTTCCGTTACCGGGATCCTGCATCATTTCGATGAGTTTCCACTTACCATAAACTTCACCAGGCCCATCATTATCTTTATCGGTTTTTTTGCATGATACATACAAAAGGCACGCTATAGCCAGGAGGAGTAATAATACCTTTTTCATAAAGCTTTAATTTATAGCTTATACGGTGCAGAGAACCAAAACGCTACTTAAGAATTGTCTTTTGTTAATTAAACATTTTTCTAAATGCCAATGGGGAAACCTTGGTTTTTGCCTTAAAGAGTTTGTTAAAAGATTGCGAATGTTCAAAGCCCAGTTCGTAAGCTACTTCGCTTACTGTTAAACTGGTGCCCGATAGCTTTTCCTTTGCTTTCTCGATCAGTTTTTGATGGATATGCTGTTGTGCGTTCTGTCCTGTTAGCGAACGGAGCAGATCGCTTAAATAACTTGGCGAAACGTTTAAATGATCGGAAAGATACTGCACAGTTGGTAAACCCTTTAGTATTGGCATTCGATCATTAAAATAAGCTTCCAACAGTTCTTCCAGTTTTTGCAAAAGATCGTTGTTAAGTACCTTGCGCGTAATAAACTGGCGTTTGTAAAAACGGTTGCTGTAATTCAACAGCAATTCGATCTGTGTAATAATCACATCCTGACTAAAATCGTCAATTCTGCTGTTCAATTCTTCTTCAATACTCTTAAAAATACCAATAATGGTTGCCTTTTCTTTCTCTGACAGGTGTAATGCTTCATTAGCCGAATAAGAAAAGAAACCGTAACTTCTGATTTTTTTGGCGATGGGGTACGACAATAAAAAATCAGGATGGATCAATAAGGTATATAATGAGCAAACACTTGATTCTAAATCCTTTTCATGACCGATAATCTGGTTCGGAGCAGCAAACAACAAACCACCTTCATCAAAATCATAATAACTCTGCCCGTATTTTAGCCTGCCGCTTAATTTTGGCTTGTAAGAGATTTTACAAAAGTTAAGCACGTGCGAATTTGGCTGGCCGCTCATTTCAACCGGGTGATTTTCATTATTCATCAGGCTGATAAGCGGATGTTTAGGTTGTGGCAGCCCCATTATCCGGTGTGCTTCCGACAAGGAATTGAATTTATAGGGGCTGTTATCTTCCTTTTTCATATGATATGATACAAATATAACCGATAAGCTTTATTTATCGGTTATAGGTAAGGTTTTCTATTTAATTACCCTTGTGCAGCGTTCGATATTGGTTCCCATGCTTCCCAAGTGGCCATCCGTTCTGCATAAGCGGTACGTACCCAAGGCAAGTTATGGCTGCCGAGAAAGAAACGTAAGGGTGGATTTTCTGTATCAACAATTTTAAAAATCGCATCTGGTGTAGCCTCCGGATTACCTCTTTCCATATGCTGTAAACCTTCAAAAAACTGAGCTTTAAAGTCTGTATATACCTCCATACCATCAGCGAACTTTAGAGAAGCCTGACTTCCAAATTCTGTGGCATAGGCACCGGGTTCGATAATGGTTACTTTGATCCCAAAAGATTTTACCTCCGCTGCCAGGCTTTCATGGATAGCCTCAAATGCCCATTTAGATGAACTGTAATAACCGATAACGGGTAACACAACATGGCCAAGGTTGCTCGATGTACCTAAAATGTGCCCGTAGTTTTGTTTGCGTAATATAGGCATGGCTGCTTGTATAACAGCCACTGTTCCAAAAATGTTGGTATCGTACATGGCCTTAACCTGGTCAATGGTGGCTTCTTCAATAGTGCCAACAAGCGAATAACCAGCATTATTTAGTACAATATCCAATCTTCCAAAATGCTTGTGAGCCTGTTGAACGGTTTTTTCTACCTGATCATAATTGGTCACATCCAGTTCCAACGTCAATACATTTTCTTTGTATTTTTCCTGAAGATCGGCAATACTGGAGAGCGTCCGTGCTGTTGCAGCTACCTTATCGCCACGTTCCAGCGCGGCAGTTGCCCACACACGCCCAAATCCACGCGACGCACCTGTAATAAACCAAACCTTATTGCCGATCGGGGTATTTATACCTTGATTTTCTTGTTGATGTTCCATAATTTTTATTTGAATAAATGATGGATCAAATGTGGGCAAGGTCAACGTGTTATTTGTAGCCTAATCGGGTGCTTTTGTAGCTAAAACGAGAAAGTACAACGTGATGACAATTGATTGAAAACAGATTCTTCAGTGCGTTCAGAAGTCCTGTTTGTTACAACAGCGCCCTATCCAGGTGTACATAACCACCATCCACATGGATCAGTTGGCCTGTAGTGTGGCTCGATTTATCTGATAATAAGAATACAGCCATGCTGGCAATCTCATCCACGCTGGTCATTCTGTTTTCGAAAGGGATTTTATCAGTAATGTTCTTCAATTTTTCATCACGGTCTTCGAAAGAGTTGATCCATTTCTCGTATAACGGCGTCCAGGCTTCGGCAACAATAATCGCATTAACACGGATACTAAAAGGCAATAATTCTACTGCCCACTCGCGTGTTAAAGCATTTCTGGCACCATTCGATGCGGCATAACCAGATGTTCCACCTTGTCCGGTTTCAGCAGTTTTGCTACCAATATTTAATATAGAACCCTTGCTCTGCTTAAGTGCAGGTAGGGCATGTTTAGCCAAAAGGTAATAATGCACCACGTTTTTATGTAGCGATTCCATAAAACCCTCATAAGTGCCGTTTTCGAGGCCAACACCATCATTAACACCAGCATTGTTCACTAAGCCATCTATTCTGCCATATTTTGCCAATATTGCATCAACAATGGTTTTACAGCTTTCAGGCAAGGTGAGCTCTGCGGTAAAATAATCGGCTTTTAAGCCTAAATCTGTTATTTCCTGAAGCATTTTCAGGTTATCGTTTTCGTTACGGCCAATAATGATGGGAAAAGCATTTTCAATAGCCAAAGTTTTAACGATTGCCGAGCCAATACCTTTTGCACCGCCACTTACGAGGATTATTTTATCGTCTAAATTTAAATTCATATTTGGTTGTTTTTTTTTGTTTTTATTTAAGCGTAGCGCTTTTTTGCAAAGAACATAGCGTATTATTTAACACTGTAAATTTCTCTCTGCACTTTACGTCAGGGCTTCAGTTTACTCTAAATGACATATCGATCGGCCATTATCCATTTTACCTTTCCCTCTCTCATCATACATTCTTTACAAGCTTATCCGTTCTCCAAACTGGATTGATATCTTAACACCTATACTGTTGCTTTAAGATTATCTTCATAGTTTCAGCCCATTTTTATAACAGCCAAGCACAATCATTGTCATCCTGAGGGTTAATTATTACATAAAAATCAATATTAGTGACGTATAATTGATTCCTTTTGCCGTACAGCACGGTCTTGCCCCGGCTCGCCGCCGCCGAAGGGCTCTTTCTTTTTGGCATCAAAAAGAAACAAAAAATGCCGGCTGAAAATTTTTCTTTCCAAGCCAGTTTTGCGGCCAGAACAGTGCAGTCCGAAAAATTTGTTAGGCCGGATTAAGTAGAACGGGGATCCCGTGCTATGGCCTCGCTGGGTGGAAATGCGAAAGCGGTTAAAATACTTATTAATAGTTATTTGTCAAAAAAAAGATGTCATCCTGAGCGTAGTCGAAGGACAATCTTTTTTTTTGATTTTTTAAATTTATGGAAACTTTTTCATTGAGATTTTCCATATACCTCTTCCATTTTTCCATCTTTTAAAGGCTTACACCTCTTTTCCAGGGGATAAAATCATCCTGATTAAGTTGTACAGCTTTAGGAATTTCTTCGCCGCTGGCTACTTTAATACAGTATTCCAATATATCTTCGCCCATTTCGTTAATGGTTTTTTCGCCATTAATTACTGCTCCTGTGTCGATATCGATAATATCGCTCATGCGTTTCGCCAGGATCGAGTTGGTAGCCACTTTAATGGTAGGGCAAACCGGATTTCCTGTTGGTGTACCCAAACCGGTGGTAAATAAAATTAAGGTTGCTCCGGCAGCAGCTTTACCTGTGGTTGCCTCTACATCATTCCCCGGGGTACATACCAAGCTTAAGCCAGGTTTAGTAGCGGGTTCGGTATAATCTAAAACATCTACAACAGGAGATGAACCCGCTTTACGCGCAGCACCGGCCGATTTAATCGCATCGGTAATTAAACCGTCTTTAATATTGCCTGGAGAAGGATTCATGTAAAAGCCAGAGCCAACTTTATGCGCCAGATCATCATATTCGGTCATTAAGCGGATAAACTTTTCGGCAGTTGGCTGATCAACAGACCTGTCGATCATTTCCTGCTCTACGCCACAAAGTTCGGGGAACTCGGCCAATAAAACCTTGGCGCCTAAGGCCACCAATAAATCGGCACAATAACCAACAGCCGGATTAGCTGAGATACCGCTAAAACCATCGCTACCACCACATTTTACACCCACACACATTTTGCTTAAAGGGGCGGCTGCACGTTCTTGTTTATTAATAAACATTAATCCTTCAAAAGTACTGCGGATTGAATTTTGGATCAATTGCTCTTCGCTTTGTGCTTTTTGCTGCTCGAAAATTAAAAGTGGTTTGTCAAAATCAGGATCAAGTGCAAACAGATCGCGTTTAAAATCTTCTACCTGCAAATGTTGGCAACCCAAACTTAAAACAGTTATACCAGCCACATTGGGGTGATGGGCATAAGCCGCCAATAATTTGCTTAAAGTATCAGCATCCTGACGTGTTCCACCACAACCTCCATTATGTGTGAGGAATTTAATTCCATCTACATTTTTAAAGGTACGGCTGGCTTTATCTACGTTAGGTTCAAAACTAATATGATTAATGTCTTCTCCCTTTTCAAAGGCCTGAACCAGTTTGTGGGTATAAGATTTATATTTGTCATCTACCGCATAACCCAACTCACTATAAAGCGATTCTTTAATAATATCCAGATTTCTGTTTTCGCAAAATACAGTCGGGATAAATAACCAATAGTTTGCGGTGCCCACAGCACCATTTTTGCGGTGATAGCCATTAAAACTGCGATTGGCATATTTACTTACATCGGGCGCTTCCCATTTGTAATTAACATTGCGATAAGCAAATGGCTCTGCAGCATGTTTGGTGTTCTCTACATTCATCCGCATACCAGCCTTTACATCAAACTGTACCTTTCCAACCAAAACGCCGTACATTATTACCTCATCGCCTGCTTTCATATCCTGCATAAAAAATTTATGCTTGGCAGGGATTTCATCAACAGAAACGTAGGTATTCCCCTCATGCACTATTTTGGTGTCTTTAGGTAAATCTTGTAACGCAACCAAAACATTATCAGCATTGTTAATCTTGATGACTAATTTTTTCATTGTCAATTTTATACTTCTAAACTAATTTCTTTTTCAATGTGATTGGGTTTCCATCCTTTCCAGCCGAAGTAGAAAACAACTAAAAAACATATAAATGGTACTAAATACCCATATTGTATATTTTGTGTGGCATCCGATATCAAACCTAATATCGGCGGTAAAAAGGCACCGCCAACAATAGACATCACAATTAACGATGAGCCCAGTTTTGTATCTTTACCCAAGCCTGCTATACCCAATGAGAATATGGTTGGAAACATGATCGACATAAAGAAAGAGACACCGATTAAAGCATAAACGGTAATCATGCCACTTGCAAAAATAGATACTAGGGTAAGTAGTGCACTAATTAATGCATAAAGCATCAATAGTTTATGGGCAGCTACATATCTCATGAAGAAAGTTCCAGCGAAGCGGCCAACCATAAAAGCTAAACCTGCGGCGCCCGAATACCATGCTGCCTGATCCTGGCTGATACCAGCCGATGAGGTGACGAAGCTGATGAATAAACTCAATACGCAAACCTGTGCACCTACATAAAAAAACTGCCCAATAATTGCCCAGCGCAAATGGCTATGGCCTAATACGTGTCCAAAACTGCTTTTTTCCTTGGCATTTTCTTCTTCCTTAATGTCAGGCAGTTTGGTGAAAATAAATAGAATAGCGACTACAATAATCAGAATACCCAAAATTAGATAAGGCGCTTTTACCGTCGATGCCTCTTCGAGCATATAAGCCTGTTTTTCTAAAGGCAACATTTTCGCTAATTGAACATCGGTATATTTTACTTCAGTAAAAATAAATTTGCCGCCAAGTATTGGCGCTAAAAATGCAGCTAAACCATTAAAAGACTGAGAGAAGTTTAAACGCTGTGTAGCTGTTTCTGGTGGCCCTAGTACGGTAACATAAGGATTTGCTGCTGTTTCCAGAAAGGTTAAACCACAGGCAATAATAAAAAGTGCACCTAAGAAAAAGATATATTGTGCAGTATTGGCAGCGGGGATAAATAATAAGCAGCCGATGGCGAATAAAACGAGGCCCAATATGATACCGCTTTTATACCCATACTTGCGCATAATGTAGCCTGCAGGTAGTGCCAATAAAAAATAAGCGATAAAAACAGATGAATCGACCAAGGTGGATTCGAAAACGTTTAGTTGAAAAGCTTTACGTAAATGCGGAATTAATACGGGGTCGAGATTGTGGACAAAGCCCCAGAAGAAAAAGAGGCTGGTGACCAAAATTAATGGAAATAAATATCCCTTACCATTTTTTGGCGTATCGGATACCTGAAAGTTCGATGATGAAGTGTGGCTCATGTTTTGTTTGGTTATAATGGTTTAAGCAGGTTCTTTTTGGTTAGTTGTTGTATTACAAATTAAGCCCTTAAGCATTAATAAAAATTTAACTTTATGATCTAATTATTAAATGATATTGTCTCAATTTTCTAATATGCAAAATAATTTTGCATATTAGATTGATTTTTTAAGATTTTATGAAACCGCATTTACTTAATGTATCTACTAATTCGGTAGATTCTTTTAGCGCTCGAAGAGATGTTATGCCCGATATAAACAACCGTTGGCATTACCACGCTGCATTAGAATTAATCTACGTTAAAAAAGGCAGAGGAACGCAGTTTATTGGCGATAGCATTAAAAATTTTAAGGATGGCGATGTAGTTTTGCTAGGAAGCAATTTACCGCATTACTGGCGCTTTGACCCAGAGTTTTTTGATGAATTGGGTGAAGAAACAGTTGAAGTTTATGCGATTCATTTTAAGGAGGATTTTTTGGGTAAGGATTTTCTCGATCTTCCCGAAAATCAGGAGATGAAAAAAGTATTGCTACAATCGCGCCAGGGAATTCAGTTACAAGGAACCTCAAAGGAGAGAATTGCCGGTTTAATGCCACAGATTATTGAGGCTACGGGCACCATGAGGATTATAAAAATACTTGAGGTATTAACTGAAATAGCCAATTGTGAAGAAAAAAACATATTGGTTTCGTTAGGATTTAAGCCAAACTTTTTAGAGAACGAAAAAGATAGGATTCAATCTATTTATAACTATACCATCAGCAATTACAAAAATAAAATAGAACTAAAGGAAATTGCTGCGGTTGCTAAAATTAGTCCCAATTCTTTCTGTAAGTTCTTTAAAACTAAAAGTAGAAAAACTTATACACAGTTTCTAAACGAGATTAGGGTAGGACAGGCCTGTAAACTATTAATCGAAAATGATTTAACCGTTAAAGAAATCTGTTACGACTGCGGCTTTTATAATTTCACCAGTTTCCACAAATATTTTAGAGAAATAACAGGGAAAACCCCGTTGAAATACCAGCAGGCTTTTTCAAAGCAATAGTGTTTGTTATTCTGAGGGATAATTTATTGTATAAAAATCAATATTCATGACAGGAGATTTTAATGAGGCAAACGATCTCAAGGTATCGTCATTTCGACCGTAGCGTTCCGAAGGAACTCCTTCGGAGGAGAAATCTTTTAAATTTAATTTCAATAACTTGGTACAAAGATCTCTCTCCCGAAAGTTCGGGACTGCGCTACATCCGATAGCTATCGGATCGAGATGACGACCACTCTATTGGAGTCAAAAGCTACCTCGCCTGGAACTTATCACGATACTGCGTCGGCGTCATCCCCACTGATTTTCTAAACACTTTTCTAAATGCTTTTGGATCATTGTAGCCAGAGTTATAAATTACCTCTGTCATTTGCTGGGCAGTTTGCTCTAATAACTTTTTAGCTGCTTCGATGCGGGTTTGTTGAAGATACTCGATAGGGGTGATACCGATCACCTGTTTAAAGCGACGCACAATATTTCTTCTACTGGAAGGAATATCTTTTATCATCTCTTCAATGGTAGCCACGTCCTGATAGTTATTTTCAATTTTTTCCTGGGCAGAAGCCACAATATCATCATTGTGATGACGGATAGGCTGGAAGGTGCTAAAGTACAATTGGTTTACACGGTCCATATCGATTGCAAAAATCTTGGCTACCTTAACAGCCATATCTTTTTCCACAATGAAGCTGTAAAAGGTGCAACAATAAATGAAAAGTAGAGGTTGCACCACCACTTGTAAATAATTTTCCATCCTGTGTTACCGTTTTATCAGCCTTTAAATGAACCAGGGGAAATGCCATAGAAAAGGCAGCGCAGGCATCAATATGTGTGGTAGCTGCTTTACCATCCAACAGTCCTGATGCTGCAAGTAAAAATGCACCAGTACAAAAAGTAGCAATTTCTGCGCCTGCTGCATGTTGTTTGTTTAACCAGGGAATATAGTTTCGGTTTGCTGCGAGGGAATCTTTAATATCATTGGTTGCAAATGAAGGCACTAAAATAAGATCAAGATGCGCAGCTTTTTGTATGGGTACACAAGGATGCGCACTAAAGTTATAATTTTTATCCTCCAGTGTAATCAAACTAATGTTAAAGGGGATTTCGAGATTATCTTTCCGATAAAATCCATTAACAGTATCAAATACATCCAAAATGGCCGCTATGCTTAATAATCTGAAATTTTGGGGCAGTAAAACACCTACTTGTATCATTTGGTTAAAAATTTAAGTATCGTAAATATATAAAAATTGTCTGAAATGCCCCTTAAGATTGACTTTTACGGCAACGGTGTTCGGTTAAATTAACAACTAACTTTATTTCAGTTAATCAACTAATCAGTAAACATATGAAAACCACCCCAATGAGTAGCAGAATGTATGGCTTTATCGTGCTGTACGAAATGCAAACAGATTTTTTAGTAAGGGCTTTAGATGGGATAGACCAAAAGGATGCACAGAAAAGATTGGATACGAAAGCAAACCACATTGCCTGGATTACCGGGAGTGTGGTGCATGGCCGCTATTTTTTGGCAAAATCATTCGGTATCGATCTTCCATCCATAACTGACGATCTTTTTGCCGATAACAAAGGAATTGTGGATGATGCTACTTACCCTTCACTTGCAGATCTTATTAAAGATTGGGCAGCAATTTCTCCAAAGTTACAGGAGGCTTTAACCCAGGCGGCTACCGACGAGAAACTGGAAGAGAAACTCAATATCCCTGGAATGGAGATCACATTGTTTGAAATGATCAGCTTCAATACTTATCGGGAAGCCAATTGCATCGGGCAGATTGCCTTATGGCGCAGGTTATTAAACTATCCCGGAATGAATTACATGTAAGCTATGGAAAAGATAATAAAAGAAGCCAACGAAACGCTGTCGGCGTTAGAAAACACTTTATCGAAATTTGATACTGCGCAAATTAATGCAGTACCATTTAAGGGAAGCTGGACAGCCGGCCAACTGGCTGAACATATGATTTTATCAAATTCGGGCTTTTTACAAGTGATAAATGGCCCGGTAGCCGAAACAGATAAGCCAGCCGATTTTATGGTAGCGCAGATCAGGAACGACTTTTTAAATTTTAATGTGAAGTACGATTCGCCTAAAGAGATTTATCCTGAAGACAGGACATATCATCAACCTGAATTATTAAACAGCTTAAAACAGATCAGAGATGGGATTTCAGCTTCTATAGCTGACCTGGATTTAACGAAGACCTGCAGCTCCTTTGAATTGCCTGGTTATGGTTTTCTAACCCGCTTAGAGGCTGTTTATTTTGTAATTTATCATACACAACGACACTTACATCAGTTAAATAAAATTTACAGCGAGCTGGATAGCAATTGATTTTTAATTAAATTTATGAGAAACAACAGGTTTAATCTACTAAATCCCTATATCGGCAAATGGAAAACAGAAGGTTTAACAAAATCAGGTGATATTATTACCGGAACTGATACCTACGAGTGGGTTGATGGTGGTTTTTTCTTAATGCATCAGGTAGATATCATGTTTGGTGATAAAAAGATCCGATCGTTAGAAATTACCCACTATGATGATATTGAGGATGTTTTTAGGTCGCAATCGTTCGATAATGAAGGCAATATTTCAATATCTACCCTTAAAATTTACGATGATATCATTTTAATATTTGCCGATACTGAAAGATTTAAAGGGAATTTCAAAGCCCATACGATTGAAGGGACATGGGAACAATTTGATGGTAAGAACTGGGTACAATGGATGGATATTAGATTAACAAAACTTGCAGATGGGCAGTAAGGAGCACAAGCAGAAAGCAGATCAGGTTGATGATTACATGGAAAAACTCGAGCATCCTTTTAAACAGGAAGTCGAGCGGTTACGAAGCATCATGCTGAATGCAAATCCTAAATTGCAGGAAAGAGTAAAGTGGAATTCGCCAAGTTTTTTTATATAAAAGATTTGGCTGCTTTTAACCTTAGGGCAAGTGGATATGTGCAGATCATTTTTATTTTTTACGATGGAAATATGATCGAAGATCCATCTTTATTACAAGGCAATTGGAAAGATAGGCGCGAAGCAAGGTTTTACAGTATGGTCGATATTGAAGCAAAACAACCTGCGCTGGAGCAGTTGGTAAATAATTGGGTTAAACTAATAGCGCCTAATCATAGTTAACCATCACAAAGGAGAAAAAACCAACAAAACAATGGCAACAATTAACACGTGATGATAATAGGGAATAGCCCTGAATCCTTAATTCATGATTTGTTTATTAATTGATTGAATGTATAATAATATAAATCAAGGGTGCGGTAATATAAATCGCTGCTGCAATAATATAAATCGTGGGGTGCGGTAATACAAATGGTTAACAGTTCATGGTTAATGGACTATGGCTATTAACCATAAAACCATCAACCCAGACAGATTAGCTTATTATTACATCCATGTACCAATGCCAATGTACCACTGACTAATGAACTATAAATAACTTTTATTATTTTTAAACTTAGAAACCAAAAATCAAAACACTATGAAAATTGCAGTTATTATTGTACGCGTGCTTCTAGCCGCTATGTATCTTTTTGCTTCTGTAAGCTATTTTCTTAATATAATGCCTAAGGCGCCGGAAATGACAGCGGCCCAAACCAGCTTTATGACTGGCATGATGGCATCTGTGTACCTTTTTCCATTGATCAAAATAACCGAACTGGTTGGCGGTATACTATTGCTTATTGGCCGTACAGCACCTTTAGGGGCATTGATCATTTTCCCGGTTACCTTAAATATTTTTCTTTACCACGCATTTTTAGGTCCGAAAGATTTACCAATGGTTGCCGTAATGCTCCTGTTTAACTTATTCCTGCTTTATGCGTATCGAGCCAAGTATCTACCGATCGTTTCAAAGTAAATTTTAGGGATTTTCAAACTTTCTCATACTTTTTCTCTTTATTTAGTGTTTCGATACAAGGTGTAATTATTATCTTTAGAAACTAACTAGAAATAAAAAATATGAGAAAGTTACCATTTTTAATGCTGCTTTTTGTTGCAGTATCGTTTTCTGCATTTGCACAGAACAAAGATGCTATTGTAGGCAAATGGCTTAATCCATCGGGTGAAGGGCAAATAGAGATTTATAAAAAAGGCGATAAATATTATGGAAAATTAGCGTGGATGAAGGAACCCAATCTAAATGGTAAACCTAAATTAGATGCTAAAAATCCTGACGAAAAGCTACAAAAGCGTGCTTTATTGAATCTGGAAATATTAAAGGATTTTGTTTACGATGATGGTAAGTGGACTGATGGAACAATTTACGATCCAAAAAGTGGCAAAACTTACAGCTGTAACATGTCTTTAAAAAGTAACGATGTGTTAAACGTTCGTGGTTATGTAGGTATTTCTCTTTTAGGCCGATCAGAAACTTTTAGAAGGGTAAAATAATTTATAGATGAAGAAAATTTTATGGTGCCTTTTAATGGCACCTTTTTTTTGTACTGCGCAGTCGTATTCTTTTAAACCCTTAAACGAGAATACCAAAACCAGTTTACGGGGCTTAAGTGTCGTATCAGATCGGGTTACCTGGGTAAGTGGCAGTAATGGATCAGTAGGTAAAACCACTGATGGTGGTAGAACCTGGAAATGGTTAAAACCAAAAGGTTACGAAAAAATCGACTTCAGGGATATCGAAGCTTTCGACGATAAGCAGGCCGTTATTGTGGGCATTGCATCGCCGGCATACATTCTGAAAACCGTAGATGGTGGCGAAACCTGGACAGAAAATTATAAAAATATAGATTCTGCCATATTTTTAGATGGGTTAAGTTTCTGGGATAAAAATAAAGGGCTCATTTTTGGCGATCCTATTAATGATAATATGCAGTTGCTTAAAACCCTGGATACAGGTAAGACCTGGCAGGATATATCTGCAAACCTCAAGACTAAATTAACAAAAGGTGAAGCAAGTTTTGCAGCCAGTGGTACAACCATTAAAACATTGCCTGGTGGTAAAACCTGGATTGCATCAGGTGGAACGGTATCCAATATTTACTTTTCTCCAGATTATGGACAAAACTGGCAAGTATTTAAATGCCCTATTTTACAGGGCGAGGGGAGTACTGGTCCTTTCTCCATCGATTTTTTGAATGAAAAAATTGGTGTAACTGTTGGCGGAAACTATGTAAAAGATAAAGAAAATACCAATAATATTCTTTTAACCAATGATGGGGGCAAAACCTGGCAAAAGCCAGCTACTCCGGTTTTAGGCTTCCGATCTGGCGTAACCTATATTAATGCTAAAACCTTAGTTGCTACGGGTACTTCCGGAACAGACATTTCTACTGATGGCGGCCAAAACTGGAAACACATTTCTGATAAAAGTTTCAATGCTGTTCAAAAAGCCAAAAAAGGTAAACAGATTGTTCTGGCAGGAGAAAAAGGTAATATCTATCAATTGGAGATCAATAAATAAAATTTCAGTCCTATTACGTAACAGTTTTATTGATTAAGTATCTAATCAATGGAACGATTTAATAAATAAAAAAGATTGAAGCATTGGGATTGATAAAATTTTGTTTCTTTGCTATCAACTAAAACTTTAATTAAAAACATACACACACTCGCTCAATGGATTTTTTGCACACAATTTTAGGTGACGATATACAGGCCGGACTATTAATTATTTTGAATTTAATTGTGATCGAAAGTTTGCTTTCGGTAGACAATGCTGCTGTTTTGGCAACCATGGTAATGGACCTGCCAAAATCGCAAAGAGAAAAAGCTTTAAAATATGGCATTATTGGCGCTTACGTTTTTAGGGGGATCTGTTTGTTCCTGGCTGCATGGTTGGTTAAAATCTGGTGGTTAAAACCACTTGGCGGCCTATATCTATTGTACCTGGCTTTCGATTATTTTAGAAAAAAGAACAATAAAGGCAAGGAAGAAGAAGAGGAAGTAGACAAAAGCAAAAGCTGGATTTATAAATCTACTGTTGGCTTAATGGGGAATTTTTGGGCAACTGTTGCTTTGGTAGAGGTAATGGATCTGGCCTTCTCTATCGATAATGTTTTTGCTGCAGTGGCTTTTACCGATCATATCTGGTTAATCTATATTGGCGTTTTTATTGGGATTTTGGCCATGCGTTTTGTCGCACAGGCATTTGTGAAACTGATGGAGAAATTTACCTTTTTAGAAACGATTGCATTCATCGTAATTGCTGTTTTAGGAATTAAACTTACTTCATCGTTAGTAACGCATTTCTATCCAGAATCACCTATTTCTCATGCTATAGAAGGTGAAAAAACAGATCTATTTGTCTCTATTTTTACGGTAGCCATTTTTATTATACCCGTATTAACATCCTTATTGTTTAACTATCCCAAAAAACACAAAAGCGATATCATCATTTCGGACGATGCCGAAAAGGTATTGGATAAATCTTAAATTATAAGGCTTATCTGTGATAAATCTTACAATTAAACCTTGGTAATATTACAATCAAATTTGTAATATTAGAATTTATAAACAGATTAGGAAACAGGTTGCAATGGCTTTTTACAAACATTACTCATTCGATCTTTGGTTAACGTTGATTAAATCTAATCCAGCGTACAAGCAAGAGCGGACACGATATTTTTACCAGAAATTTAATACTAAACATAAAAATTTAGCAGAAGTTGCTGTCATTTTTCGCCAGGTAGATTTAATGGTAAATGCTATTAACGAGCGGACAGGGAAAAATGTAGATGCTGATGAAATGTATTTAATGATCATCAGTATGATTAATGATTACGATTTCAATTTTCATGATGTGGATCTGCAGGAGATTGATCACGACATGGAGCAACTGGTTTTTATCCACATGCCTTTGCTATATAGCGATAGTTCTTTAACCGTATTGGAACAGCTTAAATCAACAGGTTTAAGTTCGACCAATATTTTAAGCAATACTGGTTTTATAAAAGGGAAAACCTTAAAAAAAGTAATCAGTCATTTGGGTATCGATCAGTTTATCGATTTTCAACTGTATTCTGACGAAGTAAGGATGTCTAAACCCAATACCGGATTTTTTCAGTTGATGTTAGATACCATCGATAGGAAAAAACATCCGGAGTTAATGCTAAAAGATGTAATCCATGTTGGCGATAACCCACATGCTGATGTTCGTGGGGCAGAAGCAATGGGAATTAACAGTATGCTCATCAATTCCAATCACTTATCTATCTCAAACCTACTCTATGATACCGTATAATTTCTCACTCCATAAAATAGACAATACAGTCGATTTTGGCTTTAGCGCCGACGATTACAGCCGCTTTAAGTTTGGCGATGACCTGGTTGCCCGATCTTTTGGAAAAGACCTTGCCGATGGCTTTATCCGCTATTATCTGGCTGATAATGTGATTACCGATCAGATTGTGGTTATCTCTAGCCCTTACAGTTTTATTCCAACGGCAACCTTCGCCATGAAAAACTATTTCGTTTGTCAGCTTAACCGTTGGCTGGTCGAAAATGGTGGCTTGGCAGTACAGGAAACCAAAGTGCACAGAACCATTACCTATAAGGAAGATTATGGTGAGTTAAGTGCCGAAGAAAGGCTTTTACTGATTGGAAACGATTCATTTCATATTGATAAAGATTTTCTAGCTGGTAAAACACTTTTATTTCTGGATGATATCAGAATTACCGGAAGCCATGAGCGGATGATCTTAAAAATGGCGAAGGAATATGGTTTAAAGAACGAAATGCATATGCTTTATTTTGCCGAACTGGTCAATAAAAATATCCATCCCAATGTAGAGAATTTTCTGAATTACCATCAGATCAAATCTATTTTCGATCTGGAAGAAATTATCGATAGCGGCAATTTCAGGTTTAATACCCGTATTGTAAAATACATTTTAAATACTACTTCGAGCAGTTTTAATCTATTTTTAGAACGTAGAAGTACCGATTTTATCAACCAGCTTTACGATCTATCCCTGGGGAATAACTACCATACCATAGAGGCGTATGCTAAAAATTTACATCTTATAAAAGACTATATCAAAAACAACAATTATAAATTAATTTAAATATGGCTATTAATTTGCAAAAGGGGCAAAGAGAAAATATCGATGCTCCTAAATTTACAATAGGTTTAGGTTGGGATACCAACAGCTCTTCAACAGGTTCTGCATTCGATTTAGATGCTTCCATTTTTTTACTAAACGATCAGAAAAAACTGATTTCAGACGAAAACTTTGTATTCTACAATAATTTGGTTTCTCCGGATGGTTCGGTAGAGCATACAGGTGATAACTTAACCGGTGATGGTGATGGCGATGATGAGCAGATCAAAATCGATTTAACCAAAGCTGATGCTAAAGTAAACGAAATCTGTATTGTGGTAACCATCCACGATGCTGATAACAGAAGACAAAATTTTGGACAGGTCAGAAACTCTTTCATCCGTATTTTTGATGCCGTAACCAACGAAGTGATCTTAAAATACGAATTAGAAGAAGATTTCTCTATCGAAACAGCAGTAGAATTTGGAAGAGTTTACAAACGTGAAGGCAAATGGAAATTTGAAGCCGTTGGCGTAGGTATGAAAGGTGGTTTACAGGATTATTTAAACAAATATCAATAATATTATGGCAATCAATCTTGAAAAAGGACAGCGTATCAGTCTGGAAAAAAGTAATGGCAGCAAACTTCAGAATGTTTGTGTAGGTATTAACTGGGGCGCTATTGAAAAGAAAGGTCTTTTCGGTTTCGGATCTTCAAAAGAAGCGGTAGATTTAGATGGAAGCTGTGCGTTATACAACGAAAACAAACAACTTTTAGAGGTAGTTTATTTCGGTAACCTAAAATCTAAAAACGGTTCTGTAAAACATAGCGGTGATGATTTAACCGGCGATATGGGCGGCGATGATGGCTTAGATAACGAGATCATCACGCTTGATTTCTCTCAGTTGGATGCTAATGTAAACTATGTTGCCTTTGTATTGAATAGTTTTAGAGGTCATGATTTTGGAACGATCCCTTTTGCGTCAATCCGCATTTATGAGGGCACAACTAAACGTGTTAACGAAGTTTTCGCTAAATTCGATATTGCCAACGGATCAAATTTTGCTGGTCACGTATCGATGGTAATGGGCGTTTTTTACAAGAAAAACGGCGAATGGAAATTTAATGCCATTGGCGAACCAACCAAAGATAAAAAACTCGAAGATACCGTTAAAACCGTAACGCAAAACTATTTATAAGCCGTAAAGCTGGTAATTAATCAAACTATGGAAACCAACCCAAACGTTACCCAAGCCCTTACTCCGGTTAAACTGGATAAAGATGGCAATGTGGATCTCGAGAAAATAACCTCAGAGGAAACACTTAAATACAATGAGATTGGAAAATCGTTAGAACCATCAGATGTAAATTCTATCCTGAATTACGGAAGCGACGCCCAAAACTCAATGGAAAAATACAGTAACGAGTTTTTATCTTCTGTACGGACCTATAACAGTGGCGAAGTTGGCGGTTTAATTAACGAACTGCTTACTGAACTGAATTATATCGATGTTTCAGAATTGGAGCAAAGTGCATTTAAGAACTTTATTTCTAAGATCCCGTTTTTAAAGCGCCTGGTTGTTGATGTGAAAAAACTTTTCCAGAAGTATGATGTTGTGGTGAATAATATTGATAAAATCACCAATAAAATTAAAGCTGGAAGGTTAAACTCTATTAAAGATAACAGTTCGCTGCAAACCATGTTCGATAGCAATGTTGGTTACATCCACCAAATGGAAGAACTGATTATTGCCGGACAGATGAAATACAACGAGCTGAACATCAAACTTGCTGAGATGGAAGGTCGGCCTGCCGATTACCAGGACTATGAAATTGCCGATTTAAGGGATTTTATTAGCCGTTTAGATAAAAGACTGGCAGATATGAAAATTGTTCGTTTCATCATGTTGCAATCTTTAGCGCAGATCCGTGTGGTGCAGAATAACAATACTTCAATTGCAGAAAAAGCACAGTCGATTGTGTCTACAACCATTCCGGTATGGAAAAACCAATTGACCATTGCTGTTGCTTTACAAAGGCAAAAAGCAAATGTGGAGATGCAGAAGAAAATTTCGGATACCACGAATACCATTTTGCAGAAAAATGCAGAGATGCTGAAACAAAACAGTATCGATGTAGCCAAAGAGAATGAAAAAACAGTAGTATCTTTGGAAACCTTGAAACGAACCACTTCATCGCTGATTGAAACGCTTAATGAGGTTAAACAGATCCATGAAGCGGGTGCACAGAGCAGAAGAGTGTTGGATGGCGAACTTAAAACTTTGGAAACAGAGTTGAAAAAGAACGTTACGAGGGTGAGTTAATTAAAATATGGATGAATACCGTTTAAATATTATCAAAAAATCAAGCGCAGAGATCAACCGTTTACAGTTGCTCTCTGTGTTTTTTGATGATGAGGTGATTTATAAAATTTATTTAAGAAGCCAGGTTATTCATCAACTTTTTGCCAACAACGAAGAATTAGAGATCGAAAAATTAGATCTTTTCCATCTTCAGTTTACCGATAGTGTAATCGAACTGCTCAAAAAGATTAAAAAGAGCAATGAGAAAAACGTATCACTCATTTACGATGAAATTGACCTGAATGAAGAGCTGATCGAGCGCATGGCAGGTGCGCTTGTTGATCAGAAAAGTTTTCAGCAGGATAAACAGAAACAATCGTTAAAAGTAAACCTATCGCTGCGGAAGCTGTTCAGTGTATTGTCTGATCTCAGTTCTGATTTTCCTTTCTCCAAAAACATCAACGTTTTTAGCTCCAGATACGCCAGCGATTTTTACTTCGATCTCACCACCGATCAATTTGCTAAACTGATTGATTTTCAAAGTAAACAGGTTTATACTAACATTTATGCAACCATCGAGAAAAAATTGATGGGTAAGTTGTGTAAATACGATTTTCGGACCGAATTTTATATTGGCTTAAAATCAGGCGAACTGGTAATTGAAGTGTATAAATTTTTAGATATAGACAGTTATTACCTGTTTTTCCCAAGCAGAAACCTGTTTTTGTTCTGTGATTTGACCATTTTAAAAGATTTGGACATGTCTAATAATCTTTCAGAACGGGAACGGATTGTACAAGAACTGCAATATAAAAACGATAAGTTGAAAAGTAATGCTGCAGTTTTAAAAACGGCAATTCCGAATGAGGTTGTTAATTTGTTAGAAGATAGTTATGGTAAAATATCTGATATCAATTTCTTAAACCACCTCAATAATTTCGATGTACAATCGAATATTTTGAAGACCATGTTGAAGACAGATTTGTTTTAGGTCGGTTTGACTACTTGAAATCTGTGTCCATAGCTTTATAACATCTTTAAAAGATTTCTCGACTACGCTGTGCTCCGCTCGAAATGACGGATGATTGGATGGAGAAATTTCGATGAGAAAGCCTTAGGTGTATCGTCATTCTGACCGCAGTGTTCCAAAGGAACTCCTTCGGAGGAGAAATCTGTGTCCATAGCTTTATAACATCTTTAAAAGATTTCTCGACTACGCTGTGCTCCGCTCGAAATGACGAAGATCTATAAAAGGAATTTCTATAGAGCGATCGTCATTTCGACTGAAGCTCACCGATTTTTCATCGGTAGCGGAATGGAGAAATCTTTGAACTTGATTTTATAACACCTTTAAAAGATTTCTCGACTACGCTTCGCTCCGCTCGAAATGACGGATGATTGGATGGAGAAATTTCTATGAGAAATCTCTCTGGGGTTATCGTCATTTCGACTGTAGCGTATCGATTTTTATCGATAGCGGAATATTCCAAAGGAACTCCTTCGGAGGAGAAATTTTTGAACTTGGTTTTGTAGCACCTTTAAAAGATTTCTCGACTACGCTGCGCTCCGCTCGAAATGACGGATGATTGGATGGAGAAATTTCTATGAGAAATCTCTCTGGGTTATCGTCATTTCGACTGTAGCGTATCGATTTTTATCGATAGCGGAATATTCCAAAGGAACTCCTTCGGAGGAGAAATTTTTGAACTTGGTTTTGTAGCATCTTTAAAAGATTTCTCGACTACGCTGCGCTCCGCTCGAAATGACGGATGATTGGATTGATAAATTTCCATGAGAAATCTCCAGGTGTATCGTCATTTCGACCGCAGTGTTCCGAAGGAACTCCTTCGGAGGAGAAATCTGTGCCATAGCTTTATAGCATCTTTAAAAGATTTCTCGACTTCGCTGCGCTGCGCTCGAAATGACGAAACCAGTAGAAGCGTCGCTCGAAATGATGAACTGACTAAGGAACCCCGATCTCATGCCCCACTTACCGCGTTAACACCGCTAATTTCTGTTTAAACAGATCAATTGTTCTGCTCCAGGCCAGTTTTGCCGCGGCTTCGTTATATCTCGTAGGTGAGGTATTGTTGTTAAAGGCATGGTTTACACCATCGTAGATATAAATTTTATAATCAATTTTATTGTCTTTTAAAGCCTGCTCATAAGCTGGGATCCCGGCATTAATGCGTTCATCCAGGCCGCCATAATGTAACATTAAACTTGCTTTAATTTTAGGAACATCGGCCACATTGGCCTGTGCGCCATAATAAGCAACAGCTGCCTGCAATTTGGGGTCATTAACCGCTAATTTATTGGCCATTGCACCGCCCCAGCAAAAGCCCACACAACCTACTTTACCGTTTCCGTCTTTTCTATTGCGCAAATAGTCCAATCCTTTTAAATAATTCTGTAAGTTCTTTTCAGGATCTAATTTACCGATCAACTCGCGCCCCTTATCTTCATCTGTCGGGGTTCCACCAAGTGGTGAAAGCGCATCCACACCAAGCGCCAGGAAACCTTCGGCAGCAACACGTTTGGTTACGTCAATAATATGTGGATTTAAGCCCCTGTTTTCATGAATAACCAGTACGCAGCCTAAGTTCTTTTTCCCTTTGGGTTTGGCCAGTACAGCTTTCATTTCACCGTCAACACCAGCGTAGGTAATATTTTCAACTTCGATATCATCACTGTTAAAATCTGCTGCAGCGGCATAATTATTCTCTAGCATAGGGAGAATAGTCATCGCCAATGCTGTGCTACCTGCCAGGACAGCCAGTTTTCTCATAAAATCTTTTCTGCTTACCTGACTATGGGTATACTCATCGTACAGGTTGATTATTTTCTGATCCATCTTATTGATTTTGAATTACCATACAAGATAAAAAAGGATGTCGAGATTTGAGTAGCATTGCCTAAAAGTTACAATACATTTCTTCCCATTTTTTAATCAGCGTTACACGGTGTTTCGTATATCGTGGGGTTAAAAAGGCATTCGACCAATCATCGTAATTATCATAAAAGAATTTCAGGAAGAAAATATGAAAGGTGATTCCCAGATAGGGAATGGCTTTTAATTCATCATCAGTTAAAGGTCTAACTTGTTGATAGGCATTTAAAAAGGTATCGAAATCCTTTTCTGCCTGTTCTTTGGAGATTAGGTTATTCAATTGATGGAAGAAATAATGGTTCAGGAACGACATTAAATCGTTAATCAGGTAGCCTTGGCCTGCAAAATCGAAATCAAAGAAGGTAATTTTTCCTGCATCATCAAAATGGAAATTCTTTGGGAAAAAATCGTAATGGCAATAGCCATGGCCGAACTTTGAAGTATCGAATCCTTCGAACTTTTTAACCACTTTATCGGCAATGTTGGTCAGGTATTCAAATTCCTCGGGCATTTCTGTGAAATGAGGTTTTAAATCGCGCAAAGGCTCAAATAAAGTCGTTTCAAAATTGAATACTGGACGTGAATTATTGAGCTTTATTGAAGAAGTACTTTGGTGCAAGATGGCAATGTCTTGCCCCAATCGAACAAGATGTGCATTTTCCAGGTCCAAAATCACCTTTCCTTCGGCAAAAGAAAACAGTATGCCATTTCTTAAGCCTTCTATGGCATTAAAATGTTGAATTTGTTTCCCATTTACATCGGTTATGGGGTAGGAAACTGAATTTCCATTTGCTTTTAAAATATTGAGCAATTCTACTTCAGCTTCAATTTCATTGCGTTTGCGATGAGCATCGCGGTAGATTTTGAAGATGTATTTCTGGCTTAGATTTTCCAGAATATAAGTATCACTTACATTCCTGATTAATAACCGGCAGGTTGTAGATGGATCTAACCGATAAGCTTCAATTAAATGATCTTTTAAGGCAGCGGCTGATAACGTGGAGTATTGGGCGGGGAAAATATTCATTATTGTTGTAAAACAGCTTTTATAGCATTTTTTAATCCGGGAATAGTAATTTGTGAACTACCAGCAATGGCATACCTTATTACATGGTTTTTATCGGCGACTACATATGACGGATAGCTTTTTATCTGATACGCATTGGCAATAGCTCGGCCCGAACTAATTAATTCTGCATATAGCAAAGGTTTTTCTTTTAGTTTAGCTGTAGCAACCGTCTGATCATCAGTTGTAATTGCCAGCACTAATATATCTTTTGTGTTATCTATCTGCTTTAGAAAAGTGCTAATATCTGCAAAGGCTTCTGTGCATGGAGGACAGTTTGCATACCAGAATATCAAAACAATAGCCTTGTTTTCAATCTTTTCTTTTTCATAAAATGTAGTTAATGGAGATATGTCTAACATTTTGCCTTCAGCGATAGCAGAATTATTAATTTTCATCAATTCTTTTATCATTTCATATCTTTTGAATTGTTCTTCTTGAGATATTTTCTTTAAAAAGGCTTTAGTTGTTGGTAGAGAAGGATTTCCATCATAGTTAATTGAATATTCTCCGGTATTCATCACCTTGCTATACTGATAATAGCGGAGTGCTTTCCCCGTTTCATCATATACAATTCTGTTAGTGTCAAGATTAGTACGTGACATCGTTGTGGATTCCCTGACTACTTTTTTTTGAACTGATTTCGACGTGTCTTGGGCAAAAATAAGGGCACAAGAATAAATTGATAATAGGAGCGTAAATAGATATTTCATAAGATTTGACTTTTGTATGCAATTTAACATTTAGTTTGAATATTAGCCATTAAATAAGACTACCTTACACGCCTTAGGCATATCGTTTTAAGATTAATCTAATCTGTTGGAAAAAATATTTGATTGCCTTATCGATAGTTTTATCGAAGATAAAGTGGGTATAGCCGAAAACTTTTTAAGTGTTTCTTTAGCGGGCCATCTTAAAGATAACCTGATCGGGTTGTTTGAAAATAAAAAACTATTAAATGCTGGCGTGGGTAACGATACGGTTGTGAATCAAAACAAGTTGATTAGAAGCGATGTGATTTACTGGTTAGACAGAAAGCATAATAACCAACACGAAAATGATTTCTTCGATTTGATGGACGAATTTGTGGTTTATTTAAACCGTACCTGTTATACAGGTATCACCGGATACGAATTTCATTATACACTTTACGAATCGGGCACGTTCTACAAAAAACATATTGATCAGTTTCAGCACAGCGGAAGCAGGCAATATTCGATGATTATGTATCTGAACAGCGACTGGAAAATAGAAGATGGGGGAGAGCTGCGCATTTATCATGTTGATGAGGAGCAGAATATCTCGCCCAATAACGGTAAAAGTGTTTTCTTTAAAAGTTCAGACCTGGCACACGAGGTATTGCTTACCCATAAACAAAGGATGAGTATTACAGGCTGGTTAAAGGTGGGTTAAATTTAATCCTTAATATCAAAAATAAATCGCTAATACAGGCGATTCTCATTCTAGGAGCATCCTGGGGATAACGACGAATGATTGGATTGAGAAATTTCTATGAAAAATCTCTAGGCGTATCGTCATTTCGACTGAAGCACACCGATTCTTCATCGGTAGCGTAATGGAGAAATCTTTGAAAATGGTTTTGTAGCAACTTTAAAAGATTTCTCGACTTCGCTGTGCTCCGCTCGAAATGACGGAGTAGGGGAGGTTCCGGCAGAAAGATCGTCATTTCGACTGTAGCTTATCGATTTTCATCGATAACGGAATGAAGAAATCTTTGAAAATGGTTGTAGCAACTTTTAAAGGTTTCTCGACTTCGCTGTGCTCCGCTCGAAATGACGGATAATCGGATTCAGAAATTTCTAGGCGTATCGTCATTTCGACTGAAGCTCACCGATTCTTCATCGGTAGCGTAATGGAGAAATCTTTGAACTTGGTTTTATAGCATCTTTAAAAGATTTCTCGACTTCGCTGTGCTCCGCTCGAAATGACGGAGTAGGGAGGTTCCGGCAGAAAGATCGTCATTTCGACTGTAGCTTATCGATTTTCATCGATAACGGAATGGAGAAATCTTTGAACTTGGTTTTATAGCAACTTTAAAAGATTTCTCGACTTCGCTGTGCTCCGCTCGAAATGACGGATAATCGGATTCAGAAATTTCTAGGCGTATCGTCATTTCGACTGAAGCACACCGATTCTTCATCGGTAGCGTAATGGGGAAATCTTTGAAAATGGTTTTGTAGCAACTTTAAAAGATTTCTCGACTTCGCTGTGCTCCGCTCGAAATGACGGAGTAGGGGAGGTTCCGGCAGAAAGATCGTCATTTCGACTGTAGCTTATCGATTTTCATCGATAACGGAATGGAGAAATCTTTGAAAATGGTTGTAGCAACTTTTAAAGGTTTCTCGACTTCGCTGTGCTCCGCTCGAAATGACGGATAATCGGATTCAGAAATTTCTAGGCGTATCGTCATTTCGACTGAAGCTCACCGATTCTTCATCGGTAGCGTAATGGAGAAATCTTTGAACTTGGTTTTATAGCATCTTTAAAAGATTTCTCGACTTCGCTGTGCTCCGCTCGAAATGACGGATAATCGGATGGAGAAATTTCTATGAGAAATCTCTAAGGTTATCGTCATTTCGACTGAAGCTCACCGATTCTTCATTGGTAGCGTAATGGAGAAATCTTTGAAAATGGTTTTGTAGAACTTTAAAAGATTTCTCGACTTCGCTGTGCTCCGCTCGAAATGACGGAGTAGGGGAGGTTCCGGCAGAAAGATCGTCATTTCGACTGTAGCTTATCGATTTTCATCGATAACGGAATGGAGAAATCTTTGAAAATGGTTGTAGCAACTTTTAAAGGTTTCTCGACTTCGCTGTGCCGCGCTCTAAATGAGGAGCTATAATTCTTACTCATCCCACTCGTATATAATTTTTGTCAAATCATCCCAATTTTTATTAAAATTATTAATTAATACATCTTTTTTCTCCCTGCTCCACTTTTTTAATTGTTTCTCGCGATCAATGGCCTCTTCTATAGATGTACAAACTTCGTAATAAACACAAAGCGTTAGATTGTACTTTGCTGTAAAGGATTTAAGGTGAATTTTATTCTGATGTTCGTAAATACGGCTTCTTAGATTAGAGGTTACTCCAATATATAATGTCGTTCTTTGATAATTGGTCATAATGTAAATGCATCCTCCGCGTTCCATGTACTGAATTTATGAAGAAATATTGTCATTTCGACCATAGTGTTCCAAAGGAACTCCTTCGGAGGAGAAATCTTTGGACTTTAGCAACTTTAAAAGATTTCTCGACTTCGCTGTGCTCCGCTCGAAATGACGAATGATTGGATTGAGAAATTTCTATGAGAAATCTCTAAGGTTATCGTCATTTCGACTGAAGCTCACCGATTCTTCATCGGTAGCGTAATGGAGAAATCTTTGAAAATGGTTTGTAGCATCTTTAAAAGATTTCTCGACTTCGCTGTGCTCCGCTCGAAATGACGAATGACTACAATAAAAAAGCGCCGTTTCCTCATTTCAGGATTGGCGCTTCACTTGTTAAACGACTAGGTTTAATACGGTTATGATCAATTTGCTCTAAAACCCTTTGGGGTACATTGCATCTGACGTTTAAAAAATATGTTAAAATTTGCTGGGTATTCGAAACCCAAACAGTAGGCAATCTGCGCGATATTCCATTCGGTATGTTTCAGCAAGGCCACCGCTTCGGTTGCTATCCTTCTCGAAATGTGCTCAGATGTGGTTTTGCCGGTTACTTCTTTTACCGCATGGTTTAAGTGATTTACATGCACCAACAAGCGGAAGGCGAAATCGTGGGCTGTTTTCAACTCCAAAATATGTTCTGTAGAGCCAATGGGGAACTGTCTTTCCAATAATTCGATAAATAAGGAAGTTAAACGTGCCGATGCATTATTTTGTTTAAAAACAACATCCTGAGGTTTAACCTTTAGTGCTTCATGAACAATAAGCTGCACATAGTTTCTTAACAGATCGTATTTATGGATATAATCGCCATCCATTTCTTTCATCATCTTAGTAAAGATATCTGTTAAGATAACTTCCTGCTCTTCGCTAATGTGGATTACCGGGCTATCATTAATTCGCCATAATAAAGAATCGCGAAGGGTTTCGTTACGGTTATGGATAAAATTCTCGGTAAATAAACAGAAGAACCCAGCAGGTTTTGGAGAAGTACTTTCCCATGAATATGGAATATTCGGATTGGTAAACAGTAACGCCCGTCCTTTAATTTCAATCTGCGCATCAGGGTAATGCAAAATCCCATTGCCTATGATCAGCGAAATCTTATAAAAATCTCTGCGGCTAAAAACAGATGGTACGTTGCTGCAAACAGTAGTGCGGTTAAAAACATTAAAGTGCCCGATATCGTTGATCATCCCTAAGCTTGGCGTAGGAATTTCAGGCCTTGTGATTTTTAATTTATTGTAAAAATCCTCTAATGTTTCCTTTTTTTGAAGGGTAGAAAGCTCTTGATTTTTTGATAACATATTTTAAGTGCTTAATACAGGTAAAGTTATGGTTTAATCGTCATTCCTTCATGCATTTCCTCGGTCGGTTCTGCCACTAATTTGTCACCTTCTGCTAAATCGCCGAAAACTTCTACCTTATCGTCGGTTTCACGGCCTTTTTTTACACCTACTTTAACCGCTTTATTCTCTGCTACTTTTAATACGAATAATCCTTCACTGGTATCCAATAAAGCTTTTTTGGAAATGATAAAGGTGCTGGCATTGGCCGGAAGCGGAATGTTCACTTCAGCAACCATGCCCGGTAATAAAACCTTCGAAGCGTTTGGTACATCCATTTCAATGCGTTCAGCACGTAAGCGTAAATCTAAAGCGCCTGATAAACGTTTCACTTTAGCCTTAAAGGTCTGGCTAGGCAAAGATTTAACAGTAAAACTAATCTCATCACCAGCTTTTAAATATCCGGTATAAATTTCTGGAATGGAAACGGCCAAGCGCAGGTTTTTCTGATCCTGTAAAGTAAATAAAGGTAAATCAGAGCCTTTACCCGTTGGACCAACGTAAGCTCCTAAATTCACATTTCTGGCTGAAATAATTCCGCTGAAAGGTGCCCTGATGGTTAAATAATCCTGAACTGAACCTACTTCTTTATAAGCCGCTTTCGCTGCTTCGAGTTGTGCAAGGTCTGCATTTTTTTTTGCCATGGCCTGGTCCAGGTCGTTTGTAGAGATCGTTCCGGGGGTTTTACTGGTTTCGTACAAACGGTTATAATTCGCTTTGCTCGCCGTATAAATGGCTTCCTGTGCTTTTATCCGCGACTGGGTTGCAGCCAGTTGGGAAGTCATTTCAGGTGCTTCCAAAGTCATTAATAATTGACCTTTACTTACTTCTGAGCCGATATCAACTTTTAGGGTTTTTACGAAGCTGCTTACTTTAGCGTATAGATCAACTTGTTGCAAAGCAATTAATTCGCCTGGCAAACTCAGTTTGGTGGATAACTTCTCTTTTTTAAGATCGAACGTGGCTATAGCTGCTTCTTTTTCTTTTTTGGGTGTTACTTTCGATTCGGAGTGCCCACAGCCATATATGGCCGTTGACACTAAAAATCCTGTACTTAATAATCCTGTTGAAAATATCTTCGTATTCATTTATGATGATGATTTATTCTTTTTCTTGTAAACCTTTAATGTAATGGATGCTTTCTTCGTCTTCCGGATCAAGTGACATCGAATTGGTAGTCTGTTTTCCCTGTACCCATGCAAATACCAATGGCAATATAATGAGTACGGCGAATGTTGAAGCCAGTAAGCCACCAATAACGGCTCTGCCTAGTGGAGAAACTGCTCCACCACCTTCACCATGACCGATGGCCATTGGCAACATACCCGCAATCATCGCAATACTCGTCATGATAATTGGGCGCAAACGTAATGCTGCGGCTTCGCGTGCCGATTCGAGTGCATTGCCATTGTGCTTTCTTAGTTGCTCTGCATTGGTGATGAGCAATACCGCATTGGCGATAGATACCCCGACCGACATGATAATCCCCATATAAGATTGCAGGTTTAAGGTTGATCCGGTAATGGTTAATAACAATAGTGAACCCAAAATAACTGCTGGTACAGTGGTTAAGATAACCAATGGAACTTTAAAAGACTGGAAATTAGCTGCCAGCATCAAGAAAATTACCACAATAGCCACAAATAAACCCGATTGTAAACTGTCTAAAGTATCTGTTAACACTTTGCTTAAGCCTATTGCGGTAACATTTAATCCCCTTGGCAGTTCGCCGACGTCTTTAATGGCTTTTTCTACATCTTTTGATGCTGCACCCAGATCCATATGGTAAAGGTTTGCCGTTACCGATAGGAAAGGCATAGCACCAATGTTATCGTTTTCGCCAGCCGTGGTATCAGGCGTAATTTTTGCCACATCGCTCAAAACTGGTCGTGCCGAATTTTTCAATAGCGGAATTTCTCCAATATCATCTTTACTGGTCATTTGGTTCAATGGTACCTGAACCTGAACACTATAAGGCAAAGCCGCTTTTTCATCTAACCATATATTTTTGTCCGTGTAACGTGATGATGAAGTTGAAGCAATCAATGATCTCGAAATGTCGGCCATATCTACCCCGATCTGCGCTGCACGTGTTCTGTCGATATCGATATTTAATGATGGATATTTAATGGGCTGTGCAAGCTGAACATCGCGCATATAAGGGATTTCCTTCAGTTCTGCGAGGATTTTATTGGCATACTTTTCATTCAGCTTTTTGTTTTTGCCTGCAATACGCACTTCAACAGGGGTAGGAGAGCCTTGGCTCAAAACCTTATCCGTTAGCTCTATCGGTTCGAAAGAAAGTTTAACATCAGGCAGAACTTTTTTGATTTTCTCCCTGAACTGATCTTTAAAATCGTCCATATCTTCTTCGAAGTCTTTTAAACTAACCTGGAAAACAGCTTCATGCGGGCCTGCCATAAACTGGTAGATGGGGTTTACCGAAAACTGGGCAGGGTGTTGACCAACATAAACAGAAGAAATGCCCATATGCTCTTCGCCGACCATTTTTTTCAGCTCAGCCAAAACCACATTTGCTTTTTCTTCGGTACGTTCTAAACGTGTTCCATCAGGTGCACGTAAACGCAACTGAAACTGACTTGAGTTAACTCTTGGCAAAACATCGCGACCAATATTAGCCAGTAATAGAGCTGCTAAACCGATAATTACCACCAAATAAACCAAAACAACAGATTTTCGGTAAGGCAGTATCCGATCAAGGAAACGCATAAAACGGTTCCGGAACCGATCAAAGAAACCAATTTTGCCATTGCCACTAAAGTCTTCACGCTCAACCAGTACTCTTTTTTGGTTCAAGGTATCTTTTTCCGATTCGAGTGTAATGCCGGTTGCGGCAAAATCAGCCTCATCCTGAGTAATGCCCGGGTGATGTTCACTGCCTTTTTTTGGGTGTGCAACCATTAGCCAGTTGGCCATAATGGGTACGAAAGTTTGCGATAACAGGAATGAAACGACCATCGAAAAGCCGATTGCTAATGCCAAGGGTAAGAATAATGCTCCTGGAATCCCTGTCATGGTAAAGGCAGGTGCAAATACGGCAAGGATACAAAACAGGATTAACAGTTTTGGGAAGGCGATTTCCTTACAGGCATCCCAAATGGCCAGGGCCTTGGGTTTGCCCATATCAAAATGCTGGTGAATGTTTTCAATCGTTACCGTCGATTCATCTACCAGAATACCAATGGCTAAAGCCAATCCGCTCAACGTCATGATGTTGATTGTTTGTCCGAACAATTTCAGGAACAAAACACCCGCAATAATAGAGGTTGGAATGGTGAGGATTACAATCAATGCCGCACGTTTATCGCCCAGGAAAAGGCAAAACCATCAAACCTGTTAATATTGCACCGATTGCGCCCTCACTGATCAGACTTTTTACAGCGTTGATTACATAAACAGACTGGTCGAACTCGTAAGAAAGCTTAACATCTTCTGGTAAGGTATTTTGGATGTTTGGTAGGTTTTTCTTTAAATTTTTAACCACATCCCAGGTAGAGGCATCTCCAGATTTAGCGATACTTAAGTATACCGAGCGTTTGCCGTTGATTAAGGCATAACCTGCTACTAAATCGGCTCCATCTTTAACCGTTGCTACATCGCGGAGCTGCAAATTTTGCACACTGCCTTTAAATAAGGGAATGTTTTCAAAATCTTTAACCTTTTTAATGGTGTAATTGGTTGGTGTGATATAGTTTTTATCGCCAATCCTCACATTTCCTGAAGGTGCGGTCTGGTTATTTAGCCTAATGGCTTCTACCACTTGGTCTACCGTTAGGTTATGTGAACGCAACAGCGACGGATTTACATTGATTTCTATCGTTCTTGGACTACCTCCAAAAGGGGCAGGAGAAAGCAAACCTGGTATAGCTGAAAAACTAGGGCGCACATAAGTATTGGCCAGATCCTGCAATTCATTGTTGGTGCGGATAGGGCTGCTTAATACCAATTGCCCAACAGGAAGCGATGAAGCATCAAAACGGATCACGAATGGCGGTTGTGAACCTGGCGGGAAAATGGCCTGCGCCCTTGTAGATAATGCACTTAGTTCTGCAGCTGCCTGGGCCATGTTGGTACCCTCGTAATAGGTTAGCTTCATTAACATTAAACCCTGCGTATTTTTGGTTTCGATACTTTTAATACCGTTTGCAAAAAGCAGGATATTAACGTACTGTTTACCAAAGTAAGCCTCCATTTGATCAGGGGTATATCCGCCAAAAGGATGGGCAATATAAATTACCGGAAGGTTCATCTGCGGAAGGATATCAACCTTGATCTGATTGATCGCCCCAATACCGAAAAAGAACAATCCAGCTACTAAAACTAAGATGGATATGGGTTTGCGGAGTGCGAAACGTATTAAATTCATTTATATAGCCAGATTAAAATTCGTTGATAAATATGTCGTAATTGCCGAGTGCTGCCGATTTTAACAGCAAGGCCTGCCAAACATTGGTAAAGGCAATATCCCGATCGGTTTCGGCTCTGTTTAAGGTAAACAGGGCCTGTGTAAGGTCTACCAATGTGGTGAGTCCATTTTTGTAGAGCGTATTTTTCTGCAGATAAGCATCAGCTGCTGCTTTTACCTGGATAGGTGCTTCTCTGTAATTGGCCAAAGCGTTGGTCAGTTTAGTTTCTGCAAGCGCCAACTGTGCTTTAAGTTGCTGATCAACCAGGTTATATTCTTCCTTCAAACCCTGGCTAATGTATTCCTGTGCACGTACCTGCGGGCGGTTTTTAAGTAAGGTTGACAGGTTCCAGGTCATTCCTATGCCAATCAAATAGTTTCCACGGGTAGGGTTTATACCATCGGCATAACTGGTAGAATAAGCAGCCTGATCTAAGGCATACCCTGGACTAAACCCCGAACCACGGCCTTGCACTACACCGAATAAGCTAAACGTAGGGTAGTATAATTTTTTGAAATAATTAACCTGTTGCTGGCTAACATCTACCCGGTTTTGGTAAAACTTTAACAGTGGATGTGCGCTTTTGATTACTGTATCTTCGAGCAGGTTGCCAGGGATACGCGTTATTGAAGCGGTATCTAATTCGTATGAGGTTGCGGTTAATCCCATTAACACGCCCAAACGGTTGGCCTGTTCCTGCTCTAAATCTTTAGCTTTTGTTAAAGCGATTTTGGCATTGGAAACTTCGGCTTTTGCGAAAGAAGAATCTACTCCTGCAATTAAACCGTTTTTGGCCCTGATGATGGCCGTATTTTTAAAGGTAACAGCGCGATCGAGATTTTTCTGTTGCGATTTGCTTAACCTTTGTGCAGCCAGCAGATTTAAATAGGCGGCAGAAACACGGATTTCCTGCTGGAATTTTTCCTGTTCCAGGTCATTTTTGTCTCTTTGGTAAGCGGCATCGGCAATTTTAATGCGTTCTCTGATTTTTCCAAAAGTGAAGAAATCCCAGTTTACATTGGCCAGATAGAGCCCCCCAAATGCAGCATTCCAGTTTTGTTTGTCTAGAGCAGGACCAGATGAGGCCGTTCCCAAACCACCGAGACCATATTGCGGTCCGTTTTGCCCGTTAATGGTTCCATAATCTTGTTGGGCACTTAAACTGAAGTTCGGTAAATACTCTCTTTTGGCCTGTTGGATAGATGATTTTGATGCATTGGCATAATTATCTTTGGCCTTAATGGTGCCATAATTGTTTAATGCGGTATTAACAGCTTGTTTAAGGCTAAGCGTTTGTGCATTTACGCCGATGGATAGACTGATACAGAATAATAATGAAAAATAAAATAAAGATGTACGAGACATAGTGTATAATTTACACGGCAAATGTAAATGATGATCGCTATATCAAAGTATTCGGTTCAAATCAAAAATTATGCGAATCAAATAATAATCGAATTGTTACTTAAGGCGTAAAAAGGAGCAATTCCTGCTGCTAAATAAGAAGAGGCTGGATCATAAAAATGAATATTAGTGACAAATGGATAAAGTAAGTAAATGGTCTTGAAATATCGTCATTTCGACCGCAGTGGAGAAATCTTTTAAATTTGATTTCAATAACTTGGTACAAAGATCTCTCCATTTCGCTGCGCTACAGTCGAGATGACGATTTTTTTATTGGAATCTGTGAACGATAGCCTGTCGAAGGAATTGTTTAAATATCTTGCAAGACGTTTCGACCGTAGTGTTCCAAAGGAACTCCTTCGGCGGAGAAATCTTTTCGGTAACATTGTTTAAAGATCTCTCCGCTCCACGTTGCTTCGGTCGAGATGACGAATTTTCTATTGGAATCTGCAATGATAGCCTGTCTAGACTTGTTATCTCGCCAGACGTTATTAACAAGGTGTTTATGATTGCTCTGTATAACTTTTAAAATTATCCAGAATGGCCTGCCAGCCACCACGTTGCATTTCGATTGGATTGGTAGATTCGGCATCGAAAGTTTCAGTTACCCTGGTTTGTTCGCTCAGTGCATCAAAAACAATGCTTACCGCTCTGCCATCTTCCATGGTATATTCGATTTTTTTATGCTGATCAACCGTGGTATAGGTTCCGCCAAAATCAAAACTCATGCTGCCATCTTTAGCCGCCATAGTGCTTTTAAATTTGCCGCCAACTTTTAAATCGTTTTCCGAATAAGGGGTATGCCAATCTGGTGAGGCAAAGGCCCATTTAGTAATGTGATCCGGATTATTCCAAAATTCCCAAACTTTTTCTACGGGTGCATTTACTGTCGTTTCTACGGTGATTGATGTTTTATTTTCCATGTTCGAAGGTGTTTAATTTTTTAATAAAGTTATAGGAACTTTAACAACTCAGAAAGAGCAAATGCGACAAAATAGGGGGTGATATCCCACTATTGTTTAGCTAAGCTTTACAATTAGAGAAATGGTTAACCACAGATAAAAAGAATGCACACAGGTAATTAATTAAAATACCTGTGTGCATCTCCATACAGCCAACTAAGTCGCATGATTGAAATTATTGAATACTTTGTTCTTTAACCCAAAGTTGAATGCTAGTGCAGTTCCGTATAAATAAAGGTAACTGTGTCTTTGGATACTAAGCCGCTCATATTTCCCCCTGTGTAAACTGCTTTATAGCTCGATCCTTTCTTTAGATCGTAGGCTTTAAGTAAATCGGCATTTGCAACCAGGCTATCACCTGGGTTTACCTTCGAATAACTCGATGCAGGCGGTGGCATTATTCTTTTAGCCATTGCGCCTTTGTACTGTGCTTCTTCTCCTTTTTCGTTGGTAATGCTTAAATAACTGCTCATTAAAGGTTCGAAAGGTGTATGCCAGATACAGAAAGTTTTTACACTATCGGTATTGTTGTACACCACAAATCTGAGCAACAGTGGGTCGCCGGCAGCTACATTGCCATTTATTTTCATTTTAACCTCTAACGAGTCGGTTTTATTAGCAGTAGTTTGAGGCATGCTTTCGCTTTTACTGTTTGCGGTGTTTCTGGTGGCCTCGCTGCAGGCAGCAAACAATACTAAAAGCGCTGGGATAATAAATTTGAAGTTTTTCATTAAGGAGTTTTTTTTATAAGCAAATGAATGTTGATATTGTTTTAATTAATAGACTAAAACGATTAAGTATAAAGATTGCAAATCTACAGTTAAATACATCCGGATTGCAATCCAACCAACAAAATAAATTAAGCGATCAATTCGAGTTTACTAAAAAGTAAGCAATGCGGCAGGCATAACCTGTAGACTTTGAATTGTGCTGATCGCTGATCCGTACACTTAATTTATGCGTTCTGTTAGTCAGTTGATCGCCGAGTAGCAGGTACCATGGCAAATGCAAGCTTGAACTCCATTGTGTATACAGATCGATCATTTTTTCTTCTCCTTCGTCTATACGGTAATGGAGTGTACCCGCATCCGGGCCTGATAAAATAGCAATCCCCACGGCGTTTCCTTTAAAAATCAGATCGAAGGTACTGTTCCTCGTATTGCTTTCGAGCACTGGGATATTAACAAAACCTGGTCTTCCTTCCAGCCCGTCGGTTGGCTTCCAGTTTTTATTGATGCTGAAAGTATTTAAGTTTTCGGCGCTGTTAATGCTAAGGTATTGTCCTTTGGTATAAGCAAATTTATCAATGATTTTAGGAAGACCTGCTGAGGCTTTCTTGTTGGTGTTTTTCTGATTTTCTTCCAGATAAGTTTTAATGGTATTGAAATAAAGTTGTTGACCAAACGGTGATGGATGCAGGTTTTTAAAATCAGCTGCCCAGGTAAATTCACCATTGGCAATACGTTTATCAACCTCTAAAGCCAGGTTAATAAATGGCAAATGATAATACTCAGCTAAATCGCTGTGTACTTTTACTTCAGTTGGGGTTTCACCTTTATTAAAATCATCATTTTTATCTTCATCGGCAAAAGCCATTATTACGATATCTGTTTTCGGGTTCTTGCTTAAGGTATGTCTGATAATTCCTTCTAAAGCACGGCGCTGTGTTTGTTCAGCGGTTTTATTGGCATGGTCGTTAACTGCTGATTCTACAAACAGCAGGTCAATTTTTCCGCTGTCGAGTACATCGCGCTGAAGGCGGAATGCGTGTGGCAAACTGCCCAATGACGGAATACCTGCGTTAATGAACCTGAACTTTGTTTGCGGATAAGTTTTGGCTAAATAATTACTGACCAATCCACGCCAGCCTTCCATATTGGTAATCGACCCGCCTAAAAAGGCAACGGTTACCGCTTCGCTTTTCCCGAATTTTTCAGCTACAGTATGGCTATAACCGTTAAAAGAGATGAAAGATGAAGATTGTAACTTGTTTTGAGCAAAGCTTTTGAAAAATAGCGCCGTAAGCAGTAGTGTCAGGCTAAGAAAAGAGGTTAGTTTCATGTTGATTAGCGTAAATCAAAAGTAATAAAATTTACAATTGATATGCATTTCCAGCAATATTTTACTTCAGTGATAGGTAACCAAGCGATTGTTACCCTGAAGGGGAATTTATAGTATGAAAATCCATATAAATTACAAGAGAATTTAAAAGAGGTGAGTTGATTAGAATGATCGTCCTTTAGATTTGTTTTGATATTTTATTTAATGATACCAAGTATTTACTTTGCTTACATTATAAATCAGATTACCTAAAACGGTAGCGGCACATTAAAGTTCGTCAAGGTTTTTATACCTATGAGATGATGCAATCCGCTACCGTTTTTTCCCTTAGTGACCAGATAACAATTAGGGCAATACCCATTATTAAGGACTAGGATCGATGGGGTAAAAATTAGGTAACCATTACAAACATAAAAAATAACAGGATGATTGCCACTACAAAATTTTTTATCGGGATTGATGTTTCCAAACCCCACTTCGATGTTGCATTGATGGCCGTTGTGAACCATGTAAAACAGGAGATAGGAACCGCACGGTTTGACAACACAGCGCCAGGGATAAAGTTATTTGAGAAGTGGTTGAAATCGCAGAAAACCACATTCAATGAGGACTCCTTGATTGTCATGGAAAATACCGGGATCTATCACCGTTTAATATGGACTTTCTGCAGCAACATAAATCTGCCCATCCATATTGGCAATGCAGCCCATATCAAATGGAGCTTTGGGATAGCAAGGGGTAAAAATGATAAAATAGATAGTATACGTTTATGCAACTATGCATTTAAGGAAGCGGATGATCTAAAGGCGACAGCTGCCCTAGATCCCGAGCTGATGCTCCTGAAAGATCTGATATCAGCGAGGACAAAGCTGCTCAAACAAAGGTCTGGCATCAGCGTTTCGGTAAAAGAACTTGGCAATGTCAATGGTAAAGAACATCAGAAGCTGATTGAAAAAGCACTTAAAAATGCAATTGAGGGTATAGCCAAGTCAATCAAGAACCTCGAAGATCAGATCAAAAAAATTATCACAGGAAACCAGGATTTCAAGCAGAACTACAAATTATTGCTCAGTATACCTGGGATAGGACATGTTACCGCCGTATACCTGATTGGCTGCACTGGAAATTTTGCAGGTCGGCCCAGTGGAAAAGAACTGGCCTGTTATGCAGGGGTTGTACCATTTGAACACAGTAGCGGTATAAGTATCAAAGGTAAAACCAGGGTACACCGGATGGCCAATAAAGAGCTTAAAAGATTGCTGCATATGTGTGCATTATCTCTAATTCAACATAATCAGGAATTCAAAATATATTACAATAGAAAAAAGAATGAAGGGAAGCACAGCATGAGCATAATTAATGCCGTTAGAAACAAGATAGCATTAAGAGTTGCTGCAGTTATAAAAAATCAGACCAGCTATAAAAATAATTATAATATAGCTGCTTAAAATTTGTTTTTATCATAACAATCATCTCGACCGTAGTGTTCCAAAGGAACTCCTTTGGAGGAGAGATTTTTTAATATAGTCTAAAGATCTCTCCATTTCGCTGCGCTACAGGAGATGACGACAATTCTATTGAGGTCTATCAATGGTAACGGAGTCGAAGGGTAATTTAAAGACATTACTATACTAGGAGAGCAATTCGGTGCATCTATTAAGGTTTCCTCCCGCTTTTCGTTTTACTTTGCCTGCGGCTTCGTGTTCACTCCATCCGATAGCTATCGGATCGGGTCTAGGAGGCTCGTTAGGTGGTGCTATTTAGGCTGGGTGCTTACCTGCACAAGCCCCTTGTTAATAAACCTGTTAGTAGCGGCAGCCTCCGATCCTTTACCGATGAATCGGCACTAAATTAGCATCGGAGCTATAGCGAATAACGGGGCTGCTGTTTCCTAAGGATTACAGCATGTTCGTTTTCAAAAGAATGAAAAGAATCTTAATCATTAGTAGCTAATTTTTTCTTCCTTCTAAACCTTTTCACCTGCCCCATGTGTTCAGTCGGGATATTATCTCCCAGTAATTTCCCCCAGGGTTTAAGTCCATCAATCCGATCAAAGATGATTTTCAGTACCGCAATAAATGGAATGGAAAGGAACATTCCGGGGATACCCCAAAGTGCAGCACCCATTAATACAATTACGATAGAAATAAGTGCGTTGATCTGCACCTTGCTCGAAACAATGCGTGGTACCAGGATATTGTTATCGATAAACTGGATGAGTGCATAAGCGCCTATAATTAACAATTGAGTGGTAAAACCATCCATGGTTAATGTCGCCATTAACACAGGTAAGGCTATGGCAATAATACCGCCAATATAGGGTAGCAGGTTTAGTATTGCCCCTATAACACCAATTAAAATGGCATTTTGTACGCCGAGGATCAGCAGGGCCGCAGAGTTCATTACCGCAACAATTGAAGTTTCGATCAATAAACCGATAATATAACTTTGTATTGCTGCTTTCGTTTCGCCTAAAATCTCGGCAACTTTTTGTTTGTTCTCCTCCGAAAATACTTCATAAATAAAATTAAGGATCAATGTTTTGTACAGCAAGATCAGAAAGGTATAAACAGGGATCAGAAAAACGACACTGAGCACGCCCATTAAGCCACTTAAGGTTTGGCCAATTAAAGCTTTACTTCCGTTTGCAGCATCGTTAACCATTTGCATCTGTTTTTGCGAGGAGATACCGAAGGTAGTTTGTAGCCAGGTCCTGATTTCTTCTAACAGTTGCGATAATTTGTGTTTAATGCTTTCCAGATCGTCGAAAAAGTGGGCAACCTGTGAGGATAGAAAATAGAGTATGGCAACTACGACCACAATACCGATAACCATAGCGAGCATAATGCTTACTATTTTAGGCATTTTTCTTTCAAAACGATTGGTTAGTGGGTTAAGTAATATCGCAATTAGCGCAGCGAAAGCAAGTGGCACAAGAATATCTCTCAGCACACTCATTATAAATACTGTAATTACTAATCCTAAAAGAATTACAGGAGCTTTGATGTAAAATGGGTAGGTTTTAAGCATTTTTAGATGGGTTCACCGTTCAACAACCAAAAGGTAATAAAATTGTTTTAAAGTTTTGTAGCTGTTTAAAGAATAGAGGAGCAGAACATCATTATTTTTTGAATTCAATTCGCAGAAATTGCAAACAATATCCAGTTATTTTATAAATTTAGCACCATATTATAATAATAATTAAAAACTCCCTATGAAAAATAGCTTTTTAATAGCCATCTGTTTGTTTTTGTTTAGTCATGTTTTAAGCGCCGCGGAAGTCGATACCGCTTTAACCTTTAGCAAATCGATGAACAAAAATATTAAAGCAGTGGTAATTAAACCCGATAGCTATAAAACCGGAAAAACTTTTCCGGTGGTTTACCTGCTCCATGGTGCTGGTGGTAACTATGCCGAATGGGCCAAAAAGGTGCCGGGGATTAAAAATCTGGCCGATCAATACCAGTTTATTATTGTGTGCCCTGATGGTAATGTAACCAGTTGGTATTTCGATAGTCCGGTAGATCCTGAATGGAAATATGAAACCTACGTGGCTAAAGAGCTGGTAAGTTATATTGATGAACATTATAAAACCATAGCCGAAAGAAAAGGTAGGGCCATTACCGGTTTGAGCATGGGCGGCCATGGTGCACTATACCTGGCCATTAAACACCAGGATGTTTATGGTGCCGTAGGCAGTATGAGTGGTGGTGTAGATATTAAACCTTTTCCAAATGGGTGGAATATCTCAAAAAGGTTGGGAACACAGGATGAATTTCCAGAACGTTGGAAACAGAACAGTGTGATTGATATGATTTACCGCATTAAGCCAGGATCACTTGCTATTGCCATTGATTGTGGCACTGAAGATTTTTTCTATAAAATGAACGTACGTTTACATGATGAGCTCCTGTATAACAATATTCCTCACGATTTTACCACAAGGCCCGGTGTACATAACTGGGATTATTGGGCCAATGCGATTAAATTTCAAAGCGTTTTCTTAAGCAATTATTTTAACGCAAAACCTTAATACATTTAGGTAGCAAGTTGTGCACAAAAGTCAGTTTTAGCGGGGCTGTGCGCCTATCGAAAAAAGCAAGGAGCAGATCCGTAATCATGCTAATCGCAATGAAATTAAAATGATGTAGCGATAGTAATGGAGCTTGCATTAAAATTAATACATCATTTTAAGTAAAAAATTAACTTTTAGATTACATACAAACTAAAGACTTACCATATTTTTGACCGTTCTCGAAATCTTATTTATAAAACAGGAAACGAAGATTTAAAACCAAAAATGAAATACTTAGTCAAAGAAATCAGTGACGGAAACTGCGATATTACATTATTGCCAGAAAACCTGAATGATAGAAATCTTTTAATCGAAACAACGAAAAACCTTCAGCACGATTATCAGGAAGCTATCCAATCGCATTATGAACATGCATTGAAAAATGAAGTTCATGGCAATGCGGCATTTGTTTCCTTAAACAGTGAGGAAAGCAATTATCCGAAAAGAGTAAACGTAAATTACCAGATTATCTTAAGTTAAGCAGATATTTTTCTGGCAAAGGCTTTCTTTATGGCAAAGAAAGCCTTTTTTGTTTTAGGATTCTTTTACTTGGAGGTCCCTAAAAATAGTTCAGAACAATTGCCATATAAAAATTGTTTTTTAAGCAATTAGCGGGTTGAATCTATAAGGTTTTATGCCAACTTAAAAACCATGTCAAGGCAAATTTACAATAGAACCATCAAAGTGGATGGAATTAATCTATTTTACCGTGAGGCCGGAGATAAGCAGAATCCATCTCTACTGCTTTTACATGGGTTTCCAACTTCATCAATAGCTTTCAGGAATCTGATGATTGCTATGTCTGATCAGTATCACCTTGTTGCACCAGATTATCCCGGTTTTGGCTTCAGTGAGTTTCCTGTGCCCGATAATTTCGAATATACATTTGGGAATATATCAGCTTTGATAAACAAATTCACAGCAGCCATAAATCTAGATAAGTTCTTTATTTATCTCCATGATTATGGTGCGCCAATCGGACTTCAACTATGTATAAACCATCCAGAAAAAATTTCTGGTATAATTGTACAGAGCGGAAATGCATATCGTGAAGGTATGGGGCCTGAATGGGACGAGTATATCGACTATTGGTACAACCCAACACCTGCAAAAAAGAAAAAGCTTATTAAATTTTTAAGTAAGGAAGGTATAAAAAATCAATACTTCGGTGGGCTTCCGGAACATGTATTATCTAAAGTCAGCCCGGAATTGTGGATGATCGACTGGGCGTTTCTGAAAAGACCAGGTAACATCGAAAGACAGTTTGAATTAAACTGTGATTTCAAAACCCACTTTGAAATGTTCCCTATTTATCAGAAGTATTTTCGCGATCACCAACCACCAGCGCTCGTTATATGGGGAAAGTATGAAATATTTTTTTCAGTAAAGGAAGTTACATGTTATAAGCGAGATTTACCAGGGGCACAAATCCATGTTTTAGATGGTGGACACGATGTGCTTGATACTCATTTTGATGAGGTACTGATGCTAATAAGAAATTTTATTAATAATCTACTTAATGTAGATGCACTTGATTCAATGCAGTAAAATAAAAATGCTGTTGATTCATTGTACTTTCCTCAGCATGGGTCGTAAAATAGGTGAGCTACCGGATTGAATTTCGCCGATAATTACCTGTCGGCGGTGCAAAATACCTGTTTTGAAAAAATATTGAACTTTTAGCGATATCCGCTTGTCGTGATAATAGAAATCTGATAAAAAAGATATCTAAGTAATACAACTCTAATCACTTTATTTATAATTATGGAATTGCAAAATGAATCACACAACGAGGGAAAAGTAGCCCGCGTAATAGAGGAACAAACATCAAAACTACCATCCGATACCTTTTTATGGGCCTCACTTGCCTCCATGGGTATTTCATTGACATTGAAATGTCTCGGACATCGTCACAATGCTTTATTTGTAGGGCAATGGGCTGCACCATTCCTGCTACTGGGTATTTACAATAAAATAGTGAAAACTCAGGGACATGATCAGCAGGACCCTCAGCCATAATACTGAAGTAAACGAGCAAGCCGATGCCATCTAAACGTCTCTTGCCGTTGGTGTGTTAGTAGTACCGTATAGAATTAGCATTCTTTCATTAAAACTATGAAATTAAAGGACCCGATATTGAATGTCCTCGGGAAGCAGTATGAGCCTTCTTCAATGATTGAGGTAAGATTTGGTCGATATGATCTGGCCTTTAGAACCGATGATGGAGGTAGACCAATCCTATTGTTTATTGGAAGGAAAATGGAAAATGGCAGAATCGTAGGAGAAAGGTATGCCCGACGCTTAAAAATTGAAGATGGTAAAAAGATAAAGGACCACTGGGAACATAAAGGAAAGGCTTCGTAATGACAGATTATTGTTGATTTTTTTATTAAGCGTATCAGTAATTTTTGATTTTAAATTTAACATGATACATGGATCTAATTGATATCATTGGTATTGTAGCGGGTATCTTTACCTCATCTTCGATCGTTCCGCAAATTATAAAAACACTTAAAAAGAAAAAGGCGCGGGAGGTATCGGTATTTATGTTTATTGTAATGATGACCGGTAATGCGCTTTGGGTGTATTATGGTTTCGATAAGTCTGACATTGCAATTATCTCAACGAACTTTTTGGCGCTTGGATTGAATATCACCATGGTGGTACTCAAATACCGCTTCAGAAGCTAATGATTGTTAATGGACGGCGGTTAAGTATGTATTTCAGCGAGGGAATTCTTTCGCATCAAGCAAAAAAGTTGTTGGACACTAGAAATATTTATAAGCAATATTGAATAAAAAAAGAGCCCATATTAAGATGTAGATCAAAAAAATAAGCCAACGTTATTTTAGCTTTGGGCATAACAGAACCTGGGTAAGCATTAAATTTCAGATCCTGTTATTAATCCAAATTGCTGCAAATGGTGATAGAAATGTTTGCTATGCCATATCAGCCATTCTTTATAGGTCATCGGCCCAAATGCACCATGTATCTCGGTTTTTCCTGGTTCAGCGAAATACCGGTCAAAATCACGAAGTTCTGTCGTTAACTGTTGAGTGGCACTAATCAGATCTGGATACATTAACTTTTGCTGAGTTGTTCCGAATACCACATTCCTTGGTATTTCTATAGCTGTGTAGATATTGATTTGTTTGGCGCTATTTGCTTCTTCTACTGAAACTTCACAGAAAGGTTTATTTTTACCATTGGTATATTCAACCTGGCTTATCAAGTGTTCAACCATCTGTTGTGCGGCCATTTTTCCCCAAACGGCAGAAGTGTTTGCTTGAAGTTTTAGCAACAGACTTTCTAAATATTTGCGGTTCTTTGGTACTATTAGTTCGGTTAGCGGGTTCATTTTATGTTGGATGCAGTTTTACAGGTAGGTTGCAATGCAAATATATGCTATGGCTTGGGCCTGGAGTGGGGCGAAACAAGACAATTATAAGGCAATATTTGCCAATCTTACATTATCAACAATATAATTAAAATAGATTTTTGATCTCCTTTTCCTGGGTTCCTCATTTGAGCGATGAAAAATAACTATAAACAACAAAACCTTTCATTTCTGAAAGGTTTTGTTGTCGATTTTTTGTGTGTACTCGGGGCGGGAATCGAACCCGCACGCCTTTGAAAGTATCCCTACTTTAGGTCGGGACGTGTCCACCAGTTCCACCATCGACAATTAGCCTTTCGATATATTTACTGCTCTTTTTCGACTTGATTTCAAGTTCTCTCTGTGCAGTTTCTGCTCGACTAGGAAAATACTCTTGATAAACAATAGTCCACGGACCTTTACCTCTGGTTGAAGTAACCTGACCTTTATTATGCCGAAGAAGTCTTTTGTTAATATCTTCGGTATGCCCAATATAAAATTTTCCGATTTTCTCAGAACTTAAAATATAAACTGTAAACAAAACAATTCAACTTAAAAGAAAAATAACTGTAAGCAACAAAACCTTTCATGTCTGAAAGGTTTTCGTTCGATTTTTTGTGTGTACTCGGGGCGGGAATCGAACCCGCACGCCTTTGAAAGTATCCCTACTTTAGGTCGGGACGTGTCCACCAGTTCCACCATCGACAATTAGCCTTTCGATATATTTACTGCTCTTTTTCGACTTGATTTCAAGTTCTCTCTGTATATCTTCTGCTCGACTAGGAAAATACTCTTGATAAACAATAGTCCACGGACCTTTACCTCTGGTTGAAGTAACCTGACCTTTATTATGCCGAAGAAGTCTTTTGTTAATATCTTCGGTATGCCCAATATAAAATTTTCCGATTTTCTCAGAACGTAGAATATAAACTGTAAACAAAACAATTCAACTTAAAAGAAAAATAACTATAAACAACAAAACCTTTCATGTCTGAAAGGTTTTCGTTCGATTTTTTGTGTGTACTCGGGGCGGGAATCGAACCCGCACGCCTTTGAAAGTATCCCGACTCTAGGTCGGGACGTGTCCACCAGTTCCACCATCGACAATTAGCCTTTCGATATATTTACTGCTCTTTTTCGACTTGATTTCAAGTTCTCTCTGTACAGCTTCTGCTCGACTAGGAAAATACTCTTGATAAACAATAGTCCACGGACCTTTACCTCTGGTTGAAGTAACCTGACCTTTATTATGCCGAAGAAGTCTTTTGTTAATATCTTCGGTATGCCCAATATAAAATTTTCCGATTTTCTCAGAACGTAGAATATAAACTGTAAACAAAACAATTCAACTTAAAAGAAAAATAACTATAAACAACAAAACCTTTCATGTCTGAAAGGTTTTCGTTCGATTTTTTGAGTACTCGGGGCGGGAATCGAACCCGCACGCCTTTGAAAGTATCCCGACTCTAGGTCGGGACGTGTCCACCAGTTCCACCATCGACAATTAGCCTTTCGATATATTTACTGCTCTTTTTCGACTTGATTTCAAGTTCTCTCTGTACAGCTTCTGCTCGACTAGGAAAATACTCTTGATAAACAATAGTCCACGGACCTTTACCTCTGGTTGAAGTAACCTGACCTTTATTATGCCGAAGAAGTCTTTTATTAATATCTTCGGTATGCCCAATATAAAATTTTCCGATTTTCTCAGAACGTAGAATATAAACTGTAAACAAAACAATTCAACTTAAAAGAAAAATAACTATAAACAACAAAACCTTTCATGTCTGAAAGGTTTTCGTTCGATTTTTTGTGTGTACTCGGGGCGGGAATCGAACCCGCACGCCTTTGAAAGTATCCCGACTCTAGGTCGGGACGTGTCCACCAGTTCCACCATCGACAATTAGCCTTTCGATATATTTACTGCTCTTTTTCGACTTGATTTCAAGTTCTCTCTGTACAGCTTCTGCTCGACTAGGAAAATACTCTTGATAAACAATAGTCCACGGACCTTTACCTCTGGTTGAAGTAACCTGACCTTTATTATGCCGAAGAAGTCTTTTGTTAATATCTTCGGTATGCCCAATATAAAATTTTCCGATTTTCTCAGAACGTAGAATATAAACTGTAAACAAAACAATTCAACTTAAAAGAAAAATAACTATAAACAACAAAACCTTTCATGTCTGAAAGGTTTTCGTTCGATTTTTTGTGTGTACTCGGGGCGGGAATCGAACCCGCACGCCTTTGAAAGTATCCCGACTCTAGGTCGGGACGTGTCCACCAGTTCCACCATCGACAATTAGCCTTTCGATATATTTACTGCTCTTTTTCGACTTGATTTCAAGTTCTCTCTGTACAGCTTCTGCTCGACTAGGAAAATACTCTTGATAAACAATAGTCCACGGACCTTTACCTCTGGTTGAAGTAACCTGACCTTTATTATGCCGAAGAAGTCTTTTGTTAATATCTTCGGTATGCCCAATATAAAATTTTCCGATTTTCTCAGAACGTAGAATATAAACTGTAAACAAAACAATTCAACTTAAAAGAAAAATAACTATAAACAACAAAACCTTTCATGTCTGAAAGGTTTTCGTTCGATTTTTTGTGTGTACTCGGGGCGGGAATCGAACCCGCACGCCTTTGAAAGTATCCCGACTCTAGGTCGGGACGTGTCCACCAGTTCCACCATCGACAATTAGCCTTTCGATATATTTACTGCTCTTTTTCGACTTGATTTCAAGTTCTCTCTGTGCAGTTTCTGCTCGACTAGGAAAATACTCTTGATAAACAATAGTCCACGGACCTTTACCTCTGGTTGAAGTAACCTGACCTTTATTATGCCGAAGAAGTCTTTTGTTAATATCTTCGGTATGCCCAATATAAAATTTTCCGATTTTCTCAGAACGTAGAATATAAACTGTAAACAAAACAATTCAACTTAAAAGAAAAATAACTATAAACAACAAAACCTTTCATGTCTGAAAGGTTTTCGTTCGATTTTTTGAGTACTCGGGGCGGGAATCGAACCCGCACGCCTTTGAAAGTATCCCGACTCTAGGTCGGGACGTGTCCACCAGTTCCACCATCGACAATTAGCCTTTCGATATATTTACTGCTCTTTTTCGACTTGATTTCAAGTTCTCTCTGTACAGCTTCTGCTCGACTAGGAAAATACTCTTGATAAACAATAGTCCACGGACCTTTACCTCTGGTTGAAGTAACCTGACCTTTATTATGCCGAAGAAGTCTTTTGTTAATATCTTCGGTATGCCCAATATAAAATTTTCCGATTTTCTCAGAACGTAGAATATAAACTGTAAACAAAACAATTCAACTTAAAAGAAAAATAACTATAAACAACAAAACCTTTCATGTCTGAAAGGTTTTCGTTCGATTTTTTGTGTGTACTCGGGGCGGGAATCGAACCCGCACGCCTTTGAAAGCACAGGATTTTAAGTCCTGCGTGTCTACCAGTTCCACCACCCGAGCATTAGCCAGTTCCGAAATCCTTCGGTAGGTTAACTTTAAAATAAATGCCTTCTGGTAGGAAGGCATTTGGAGCGAAAGACGAGATTCGAACTCGCGACCCCGACCTTGGCAAGGTCGTGCTCTACCAACTGAGCTACTTTCGCAAATTAATACATGGTGTTGTATTCCTTTGGGGTTGCAAATATAGGAATTAAAGTTTTTAATGCAAAAAAATAAAATAAATTATTCGAATGGAATTCTTAATCGTTATAAATCAGCCGAATAAATTTCTGAAAATTAGGATTTATAAGGTTTTTTGTTGTTTTGGAGCTTAATGCAGCCCTTCTCGGATGTAGAACTTTTCAAGTTTATGTTTGTTACGTAATAGATTATCTATTCTGATAACGTTTGTAATCGTTGCTTGTGCCAAAATAAAAAGATTTATAAACTTAATATGGATAAATTAAGCCAAACCAGAATTCAATTATTACACCCTGATTTAAGGGCTTTAGCAACAGACACTTTTTCTAAAGCCGAATTAAAGTTAACTGGTAGGACATAGGCCAGAATAACGGCTACTTTGCGCACGTTTGAGGAGCAAGATGCTTTATATAAATTGGGCCGGACGGTGGTTAACCCTGATGGTAAATCGAAAAGCAAACCGATGGGAAATGTTGTGACTAATGCAAAGGCAGGTCAATCGATACATAATTATGGTTTAGCGATGGATTTTGCCCTGATTATAGATGGTCAGGAAACTTCGTGGAATACAATTAAAGATTTCGACGAAGATGATATTGCCGATTGGACAGAAGTAGTTGCTATTTTTAAAGCCAATGGTTGGGAGTGGGGTGGCGATTGGAAGAGTTTTAAAGATCCACCGCATTTTCAGTTCGATTTTGGTTATACCTGGCAGCAATTGCAGGCGAAATGGAATATTGGCGACCAAAAAGATGGTTATGTCAATTTAAAAAGAGCTACGCTAAAGGTAGCCAACCTCTACAGGGCTAAAGCAGCTTTAAACCTTAGAACAGGACCATCTATTACTTCGAGAAAGAAAAAAGTTATTTTAAAAGGCGATTATCTTAGCGAAATTTCGAGAGAAGGCGAATGGAGTAATGTGGTTTTTGAAGGCATTAAAGGATACGTTAATAACAGATATCTGGTTAAATGATCAAAACGTAGAACATTAAATAATTAAACCGCTAATCTGTGTTCTGGAAATTTAAATAATTGAATTTTTGTGTGTACAGAGAATGTTGAATTCTTAGAACACGTTTCAGGCTTTCTGGAGGTATTAGAAAGGATTTTGGAGAAAAAAAAGTTTAAAACTTTAAGAAAAAGTAAAGTTTTGGTGTTCTAAAAATCTTTCCCTCTCTTGGTTGGGGAGATTTTTAGAACACTCATTTAAATTAATTTGGCTAGCTAAACTCGAGTTTATTTTTTTGTATAAATATAGAATTAACCTTTGATTGGGAGTTATCCCTTCGCTCTTTAGTTGAATGAGGTCAAATAGCAACGAATTTGATCGATTATTGCTATTTTGCAAGGCTATATTTACCCTCAATGAAATTAACATTATTAACTCTCCTATTCATTCTAAATTTATGTGCATTTAGTGTATTGGCAGATACCTTTGTTGTGATTAACAATAATGACAGTGGAACCGGAAGTTTACGCGAAGCACTAATAAGAGCAAATACAAATCCTGGCAACGATCTGATTTCTTTCAACATCAGTGATAATGCAGAAGCTTCCAGAACAATTACACTATCCTCTCAGCTTCCGGTGATTACTGAAGGACTAACAATCGACGGTACAACCCAGCCTGGAAACCCATTCGGAAGGAGTAAGGCAAAAATTATCATACAACCCGCTCCGAACATTACACCTCAAAATTTATTTGTGATTAAAAATGTAGATGGTATTTCTTTTTATGGCTTATATGTGAGAGATTTCAGGGGGACATTACCATTAACAAATTTTCAGGCCGCTTTCATTTATGCCGAGAATGTAAAAAACCTTCAGATTGGAGCCCCAGATAAAGGCAACGTGATCACCAACTGTGGACAACTGATCGTAACATCCGATTATGCGATTCCCGATGGTCAGGTTCAGCTCGACCTAGGTATTGAAAATATGAAAATCAAATCGAATTTTATTGGTTTTGAACCAGATGGCAAATCTGTGCGATCATCTCCTGCAGGGCTCTCCGGGGGTGCATGGCTGGTGCTCTCTAAAGGTACTTTCGAGATTGGTGGAGATGATGACTCTGAGCGCAACTATTTTGCCAATTCGGCGAACTATTTTAGGATTTTTTATAGTCAAAGCAGATCTCGTTTTTATGAAATGAACTTTGTAGTTAAAAATAACTATTTCGATTTCGATATAGATGGCGAAGCCCGGCCATTAGTATCTTCCGAAATAAATGACCAATACCTGGTCCTATATCAACATTTTACAGGTGATTTATACCCCCCATTACCTGGATCGGCCACGATTTTGAATAATAAATCGCTAAGCAGGAATTCGGTACAAATGATAAACCTTACAGGGCCAATCAAATTTCAAGGGAATCAGTTTCTACCACATCCAAACGCTACCTACAATAGCTACAATGCACATATCCGTTTAACTTCTGCCGATGCTGTTTTACTTGGGGGAGATCAACCTAAAGAACCCAACACGATATATAACATGCGAGTTTTAATCTCTTCTACAAAGTCGGCTATAGCCACTCAAAACAGCATTTACTGTAACATCGCAAGTAAAGATCAGGATGTACTTCTCGTTAGCGGCGATAAATTGCCAAAGGTTAGTATTACCAGCGAAACCAGTACCTTGGTAAGCGGTACAGCAACACCAGGAGCCAAAGTAGAGCTTTTTTATGACGATGATTGCATCACCTGCCATCCACAAACTTACTTCAAAACGGTAGTGGCCGATGTCAATGGAAACTGGTCTCAAAGCGGTAATTTCTCTAAAGGAATTATTGCTTCAGCAACATATAATAACTTTACCTCAGCATATACCAAGTTTATTTTTAACTATAATATGAAAGTAAAACCCGCTACCTGCAATGAAAGTAATGGTTCCATTAGCGGTATGAATGTAGAAAATGCCATCAGTTTCTCCTGGACAAATGAACAAAAGGAAGAGGTAGGTACCACTCAAGACATTAGCGGTTTAAAACCTGGTAAATATAAATTAACTGTTAAAAACATCAGTTGTTCCAAAACATCAGATGAAATAGAAATCAGGGATTTAACCCCCCGCATTAACGATAAATATTTTACGAAATCCGAACCGAACTGTAACAAATTAGGCGCAATCAATAACCTGAGTTTGCCAAACCAATCTGAATATACACTTTCCTGGACCAACCAGCTCGGCGAAAAAATATCTGGTCAGCTAAATCCACAGAATTTACCTTCCGGAAGTTACACGCTTAGCATTAAATACAAAGAGGAGTGCGAGGTCAGGTACGGACCAGTTATATTGCAAAGCACCGTAAGTCCTTCAGTGTTAACCGAGGCAGATGTGAAAGTAGAAAACACCATTTGCAATAAAAGCACAGGATCTATTAGTGGTTTAAAGGTATCTGGTGCAGCAAACGTTACCTACAGATGGATTGATGACATAGGCAAAACCGTTGGAACAAGTTTGTCGCTTACCAACGTTGGGACAGGCAAATATTTTCTCGAAATTAAAAACCCAACAGATTGCAGCGTGGTGTATTCATCAAAGTTCGATATATTGGAATCGAATGGTATTCTGTTGAATAGCGATGCAATCAAGATTACTAAATCAAGCTGTAGTTTGCAAAATGGTGGTATCGAAGGGATAACTGTTGATGGGGCAATCACTTTCAGGTGGCTAAATGAAAAAGATGAAACTGTTTCCAGCCAGTTATTATTGAACCAAATGCCGGCTGGTAAATACAAACTGGAAGTTGCTAATGGTTTTTGTACTAAAACAACCCCATATTACGAGATCCTCCAGCTTCCAGGTCTTATTGATGTCAGTATTTTTAAGTTTAATGCCCGTCATGCCAGTTGCGGACTCAACAACGGCGCTATCGAAGCCGTAGTTAACCAAGCTGGCTATTTACCCAAATCCTATTACTGGACCAATGATCAGGGAACTGTTCTCCGAAATGAAAACAACATCAGTGGTTTGGCTCCCGGGCAGTACAATCTTTTTGGTGTTGATGAAAATAAGTGTGTAGTATTAATCGGAACTCAGGAGATTATAGCAGTTAAACCGCTACTGATTGAAGATAGCGATATTGAAAACAATGCAGCTACGTGCCGGCAAAGCAACGGAAGCATTTCAGGCATCACCATAAGCGGCGGTACACGTCCTTACGCTTACCAGTGGTTCGATAGTGATCATCAACTGGTGGGTCAAAACCTGAATGTAGCATTGCTAAAAGCAGGTAGCTACGAATTAAAGGTTACAGATGCTAATCCATGTACAATGATCACGAAAAGTTTTGTTATCACTGAGCGTTCACTTTCGGTTGATGGCCCTGTTATCACGCCGGTTACACTGTGTTCGGCAGCAGAGGCTCAAATCATTATCAGTAACTTTGAAGCTGGCAGTGAGTACCGATTGTATAATAGCCCGTACGCGGTTGAACCTGTTCGTATCATTACAGATCAAAAATTCACTCAGTTTTTAGCGCCCGATAAACCATTTTATTTAAGTAAAAGAACCGGAAGCTGTGAAAGCGAACGTGTAGCGGTTGAGGTGAATTTTGGGATGTTGGCTACTGCAATTCCCAGTGGATTTACACCCAACGGTGATAACCAAAACGATAAATGGGAAATTAAAGGCATTGAAAACTATCCAAAAGCCAGGGTGCAGATTTTTACCAGAGCAGGCACCAGAATATTTGAATCAGTGGGTTACAAAACTCCTTTCGATGGAGCCTACAAAAATACACCACTAGGCGTTGGGGTGTATTACTACATTATCAACTTTGGTTCTGACTGTAAACAAATTAGCGGTAGTTTAATGCTCATTCGCTGATCCCTATTTTGCAATCACCTACGAAGCGAATGCTAGTCTAAATTTTTTGTATTTGATAGCTAGAAACTATAAAAATATAATAAAAATAGCGTCAAACCTTTCTGAAACATTGAACACTCAAAATATAATTAGATGCTGTTAACGGTTATATTTCTTTCCAATTAACCTATTTCGTTACAATAAATTCTATTAATGTCGAATACTTAGGTTCTTTTTTTTAAGTTCTTGTAATTCAGATTTTTTACAAGCATGAAAAAAGGAAACAGAACAGTTAGTTCGTTTCCTTATGTACTCGGGGCTGGAATCGAACCCGCACGCCTTTGAAAGCATCCCGACTTAGGTCGGGCCGTTTCTACCAGTTCCACTATCAACCATTAGCCTTTCGATCTATAAAGAAAAATGACTATAAACAACAAAACCTTTCATTTCAGAAAGGTTTTCGTTCGATTTTTTTTTGTGTACTCGGGGCGGGAATCGAACCCGCACGCCTTTGAAAGCATCCCGACTTAGGTCGGGCCGTGTCCACCAGTTCCGGATCAACCATTAGCCTTTAGATCTATAAAGAAAAATGACCATAAACAACAAAACCTTTCATTTCTGAAAGGTTTTTCGTTCGATTTTTTTTGTGTACTCGGGGCGGGAATCGAACCCGCACGCCTTTGAAAGCATCCCGACTTAGGTCGGGCCGTGTCCACCAGTTCCGGATCAACCATTAGCCTTTAGATCTATAAAGAAAAATGACCATAAACAACAAAACCTTTCATTTCTGAAAGGTTTTTCGTTCGATTTTTTTTTGTGTACTCGGGGCGGGAATCGAACCCGCACGCCTTTGAAAGCATCCCGACTTAGGTCGGGCCGTTTCTACCAGTTCCACTATCAACCATTAGCCTTTCGATCTATAAAGAAAAATGACTATAAACAACAAAACCTTTCATTTCAGAAAGGTTTTCGTTCGATTTTTTTTTGTGTACTCGGGGCGGGAATCGAACCCGCACGCCTTTGAAAGCATCCCGACTTAGGTCGGGCCGTGTCCACCAGTTCCGGATCAACCATTAGCCTTTAGATCTATAAAGAAAAATGACCATAAACAACAAAACCTTTCATTTCTGAAAGGTTTTTCGTTCGATTTTTTTTGTGTACTCGGGGCGGGAATCGAACCCGCACGCCTTTGAAAGCATCCCGACTTAGGTCGGGCCGTGTCCACCAGTTCCGGATCAACCATTAGCCTTTAGATCTATAAAGAAAAATGACCATAAACAACAAAACCTTTCATTTCTGAAAGGTTTTTCGTTCGATTTTTTTTGTGTACTCGGGGCGGGAATCGAACCCGCACGCCTTTGAAAGCATCCCGACTTAGGTCGGGCCGTGTCCACCAGTTCCGGATCAACCATTAGCCTTTAGATCTATAAAGAAAAATGACCATAAACAACAAAACCTTTCATTTCTGAAAGGTTTTTCGTTCGATTTTTTTTGTGTACTCGGGGCGGGAATCGAACCCGCACGCCTTTGAAAGCACAGGATTTTAAGTCCTGCGTGTCTACCAGTTCCACCACCCGAGCATTAGCCGTTGCCGATCTCCATCGGCTTGGTTAACTTTAAAATAAATGCCTTCTGTTAGGAAGGCATTTTGGAGCGAAAGACGAGATTCGAACTCGCGACCCCGACCTTGGCAAGGTCGTGCTCTACCAACTGAGCTACTTTCGCATGAACAAAACTGATGTTGTTGTTTCGTTTTGGTGATGCAAATATAGACAGATTTATATTTCTGTCAAGAGATTTCTTGTTAAAAATTTAATATTTAATTTAAATTGCTGGCTTTCAGTACAAGTAAAATTAAATCAGTTTCAAAACCTTTTGCCTGAAGGTAGCTCATTAGCTTATTTTTTCTTTTAAACGGATCATTTTCGTTCAAACTCTGTACTTTTTTAATGGCCAATTTTTCTATCGTTTGTAAATAATCATCATCATCGATGCTGTAAATTGCCTTTTGCAGGATTTTATCCGGTACACCTTTCAATTTTAAACCCTGTTTAATTTTAACACGGCCCCAATGTTTAATGTTGAATTTGCCCGATGCATAACTTTTTGCAAACCTTTCTTCATTTAAGAAATTATTTAAAATCAGTTCACTTATAATTTCTTCCAGTTCATCGCCGCGCATGCCCCATTCTACCAGTTTATACCTTACTTCCTTTTGCGAGCGCTCCTGGTAAGCACAAAAATGCTCGGCTTTTACCAGCGCCTGTTTTTTATCTAATAATACTGCTTCTTGTTTACCGCTTTTCATAATTATTTACTGAAATTCGTAAAAATAATAGCGATTACCGTATTTTTCTGAATATAATAGCATGCAAAATCCAATATACACGATTGCCAAAATAGCCGAAATTTTAAATGCCGATGCCAAATTAGTTGATGAACAGGTGATTATTCAATATCTGGTGATCGATAGCCGTTCGGTTTTGGTTCCGGAAAATTCTGTGTTTTTTGCCCTGTCTTCGCACCGTGATGGACATGAATTTATTAGAGATGCTTATATAAAGGAAATCAGAAATTTTGTAATTACCGAAGCGAAATACATTAATGAATACCCCGACTGCAATTTTTTACTGGTAGATGATGCTTTGGTATCACTTCAAAAGCTTGCCATCGAACACCGGAATCAATTTGATCTAAAAACAATTGGCATTACCGGGAGTAATGGGAAAACAATTGTTAAAGAATGGTTGTATCAGCTTCTGGCCGCCGATTTTAATATCGTTAAAAGTCCGAAAAGTTATAATTCGCAGATTGGGGTGCCGCTTTCAGTATGGCAGATTGAGGCCGATCATACGCTGGGTATTTTTGAAGCTGGTATTTCTGCAGTTAACGAGATGCAATACTTGGCAGAAATTATCCGTCCCGAAATCGGAATCCTAACCAATATAGGTGAAGCACATGCAGAAGGATTCGGTTCTAAAAAGGAAAAACTAACGGAGAAACTGAAGCTTTTTGCAGCAGCTGAACTGTTTATTTACTCGCCCGAATATGTAGCCGAAATTAGTGCAAAAGAACTTCCCGGTAAAAAACGATTTAGCTGGAGTAGTAAACAAACAGCAGATCTTCAGGTTATTGCGGTTGAACCCATCGAAGGCAACTGCTACCTGAGGGCCATTTATCAAAATAGGGAAATTGAATGCATTTTGCCTTTTAAAGATAAAGCTTCCATAGAAAATGGAATGATTTGCTGGGCAACTTTATTGGCTTTGGGTTATACACCAGAGCAGGCCGATTTGCGTTTGGAAAAGCTGAGCCATGTGAGCATGCGTTTAGAACTGAAAAATGGGATTAACCAATGTTCCATTATCGACGATTCTTATAGTGCCGATATTTCTTCGTTGGCCATTGCCCTTGATTTTTTAAATCAACAGAACCAGCATGCAAAGAAAACCGTTATTCTTTCCGAATTATTTGAAACGGGGAGAGATGATTTAGATTTATATACAGAGATAGCCGAACTGCTTTTACAGAAGAAGGTAAACCGCCTGATTGGTATTGGGATTCATATTTCCAAGTATACTGATCTTTTTAAGTTTGAAACACAGTTTTTCGACGATACAAATGCCTTTATCGATGCTTTCCCTGGTTTACAGTTTAACCACGAAACCATATTGGTAAAAGGGGCCAGACGGTTCGAATTTGGTCGGATCAGTAAACTGCTCACACAGAAGATACATGATACGGTTTTAGAAATTGACTTGAATGCCATGGTTGGTAATCTGCAGTTTTATCGCTCTAAAATCAAACCAGGTGTTAAAATAATGGCCATGGTTAAAGCTTTTTCGTATGGGAGTGGAAGTTTTGAGATCGCCAATTTATTGCAGTTCCATAAGATAGATTATCTGGCGGTAGCTTATGCCGATGAAGGTATCGCTTTGCGGAAAGCGGGAATCACTTTACCGATTATGGTGATGAGTCCTGAAGAGTCTGCTTTTGAGGCCATCATTAAACATAAGCTCGAACCCGAAATTTACAGTATAGAAATTCTGAATAGTTTTTTAAATGCACTGTCTGATTTTGATTTCGATTATCCCATCCACATTAAAATAGATAGTGGCATGCACCGTTTGGGCTTTGATCAGTCAGAAATTGATACTTTGTCTAATCTGCTTAAAGATTCGGCCAGGGTGAAGGTTCAGAGTATTTTTTCTCATTTAGTAGCAAGCGATGCAGCAGAGCATGATGGATTTACGCAACAGCAGATTGCAAGGTTTAAAATTATCGCCAACCAGCTGGTCGAAGTTTTAGGCTACAAGCCATTGCTCCATATTTCGAATACTTCGGGCATTTCGCGTTGGCCAGAAGGGCAAATGGATATGGTGCGTTTAGGTATAGGCTTGTATGGTTTTGATGCTGCATTGCCGAATAACCGGGGTTTGCAAACTGTAATGGTGCTTAAAACTACGGTTACCCAAGTGAAGACATTAGCTCCGGGTGAAACTGTAGGTTATAGCAGGAAGGGTGTAATGCCAAATGGTGGAAAAATAGCGACTGTAAAAATTGGCTATGCCGACGGCTATGCCAGGTATTTTGGCAATGGAGTGGGTAAAATGCTGATTAATGGCCACTTGGTGCCCACAATTGGTTCAATCTGTATGGATATGACCATGTTGGATATCACAGGTATTGATGTGAAGCCTGGTGATGAAGCTATTGTTTTTAATAAGGAACACACCATTATGCAGTTGGCCAAAGATATCGGCACCATTCCTTATGAAATTCTGACCAATATCTCGCAAAGGGTTAAACGTGTTTATTTCTATGAATAGTTTTTAGTTCATTGGTTCATTGGTCATTAGTGTAGCGTATTGGTTCATTTGTTCAGTGGTTCATTGGTCATTAGTATAGCAGATTGCCTATTGGTTCATTCGTTCAGTTGTTCATTGGTATAGCAGATTGCTTAGTAGGCTCTTGGTACAAATGAACCAATGGCTAATGAACCATTGAACGGGCCGCACAAATGAACCAATGACTAATGAACTAATGAACTAAAATTTGTTATTTTTGCACCATGAATAAAGTCGGGAAAGCTATTTTAAACTATTTGATTAAAGGTTTATTAATTGTTGTGCCCATTGCCGTAAGTATTTTTATTGTAGTTTGGGCGGTTACAACTGTAGATAGCTGGTTGAATGTAAACAATATTTTAGGCGTAAATCCAAATACAGGCGAAAGCAGGAATATCCCTGGTTTAGGTTTGCTGACGGTTTTAGCCCTTATTTTGCTGGCCGGTATCTTTGTAACCAATTTGGTAACCGAGCCCATGTACAATTGGTTTCAGCGGATTATGCAGCGGCTGCCCTTACTTAATTTTATCTATTCTTCTATAAAAGATTTAACAGAAGCTTTTGTAGGTGATGAGAAGAAATTTAACCACCCGGTGCTGGTAGAAGTGGAGGGAGGCCTAAAAAAGATTGGATTTTTAACACAGAACGATCTGCATAAACTCAATCTGCCCGAAGAAGTAGCAGTATATTTTCCACTTTCTTATTCTTTTGCGGGTCAGCTTTGCATTGTAGGAAGAGATAAGGTAACTGATTTGCATATGACAGCAGCTGATGCCATGAAACTGGTGGTTAGCGGTGGCGTAAGCGGACTTTAAACATTTCTAAATGATTACGATTTATCACAATAACCGATGTACTAAAAGCCGTTGTGCTTTAGCTGAATTAGAAAAAAGTGGAAAGGCTTTCGAGGTAGTTTATTACTTGGAAACCCCGCCCAATAAAAGTGAACTTGAAGAAATTATTCGAAAACTGGGTATTAAACCATTAGAATTGATCCGTAAAGGTGAAAAGGTTTTTACTGAAAATTATAAAGGAAAAACCTTGACCGATGAAGAATGGATTGATGCCATGGTTGCACATCCAATTTTAATTGAAAGACCGATTATCATCTCAGGAGATCAAGCTGTAATTGCCAGACCAACCGAAAAGATAAAAGAGATTTTGGGATAAATTAATATCGAGTTATCGTCATGCTGAACTTGTTTTAGCATCTTCCTTAGCTAACTCTCGTCGTAGCGTCTCGCTACGACATAAAATAGTGCTGTAATTTAAGTTTAATATTTTCTAGTGTCTTAGCGAGACGCTAAGACCAGATTGCGAAACTCAGACCAGATTAAAAAATATTCTTGAAACTAAACAGAAGGAATATTACAATGATAAAGCCAACAAGAAGTCTCGAATAGTATTCCCTGATAAAAAGCCCGCATAAAATCAGTTTATCGTCGTCTACATTGCTATGTAACATGCCATTTCCGCTTGAAGCATTGAATAAAATCTGTTTATCCTGATGGTCGTTTAACGACCACCGGCTTAACCAGCTGTTTTGAAAGCTCCAGTCAAAAGTATCGCCAGAGGCAAATACAATTTTTGCATTGAAACGAAGCCAGTCATAAGTAATTATAGCTAAAACCTCATTCTGATTGTTCAGTAATTTAGTTTCAGGTTTAGAAAATCCTTCACTTTTTAACAGGTAAATACCTGCCTGGGTAGTGGCTATTGCCGAATTTTTCCACGAACTAAAATTCAGCGAAAATTTTAACAGTCCGTTGTTAAATACCTGATAATTGCTATCAAATAAACCTTTTCTCCAATTTAATACCTGTTCCATCTCACAAAAGGATTTAATTTTTTTACTAATTATGGCGAAGTGTTGATGTCGTAATGATCGGTACAAAACAAGCAACCACAGCAAGTAATTGTTTGTTATAAATCTGCTTAATAAATAAGCCTGCTATAATCAATAATTCGTTGTCGGTATCAGACGATAATGAGCCACTGTTGCTGCTAGCGCTATACATAATGTGTTCATCTTTATAATTGCTCACCGTCCATTGCGAACGCCATAAATTTATCGATTTCCATTCATACTGCTCACCCGATCTTAAGCTGATTACCGCTTTAGATTTCCAGGTATCGTAGTTAATCATGGCAACCACTTCATTTGTTTTTCTGTCGATTACCTTTGTGCTCGATTGCCAGAAACCTTCGTTTACAAATTGATAGTTTTTATCCTCAAGCATACTTTCGGCATTGCTCTTCCAGGTTTCGAATGTGATCATTCCTTTCTGAACACCATCTGCAAAGAGTTGAAAGTTGCCACTAAGCCAATTGCTTTTCCAGTTGATAAATTTCGACATTTTAGATACGTTTTATTTTAGATAGCAGTTTTCTCCAGTTGTTACAATAAATGAAGACATAAAAAAAGTGCTTACTGTTTGTAAGCACTTTTTCAGTTGACAGTTTCCAATTTTCAGTTGACAGTTAACAGGTTAAACAATTAACCATCTTGAACTGACTAATGAACCAATGGCAAATGAACCATTGAACCAACCTAGAAATTTGGTTTAAGCACATATTTATCGTAGAAACGGAAAATGTGCTCTGCAGCTTCTTCTGCGGTATCTACCAATCTGAAAAGGTTTAAATCTTCTTCGTGGATATTGTGTTCCTTCTGCAACATCGTTCCTTTAATCCAATCAATTAATCCACCCCAATAATCAACACCCACCAATACGATTGGGAAACGTGCAATTTTTCCGGTCTGGATTAAGGTTAAAGCTTCAAAAAGTTCATCCATGGTGCCAAAACCACCTGGTAAAACCACAAAACCCTGACTATATTTCATGAACATTACTTTGCGCACAAAGAAATAATCAAACTCGAGCAATTTATTATGATCGATATATTTATTGTGGAACTGCTCAAAAGGCAACTCGATATTTAAACCTACCGATTTACCCCCATTGGTGTGGGCGCCTTTATTACCGGCCTCCATAATACCAGGACCACCGCCAGTGATTACACCATAACCACGATCGGTTAATAATTTACCGCACTGCTCTGCCAATTGGTAATATCTATGCGTTTGAGCTGTACGGGCCGAACCATAAATGGTAACACATGGGCCAATTTTAGCCAGTTTTTCAAAACCGTCTACAAATTCGGCCATGATCTTAAAAATTTGCCAAGAGTCTGTTACTTTAATTTCTTGCCAGTCTTTGTTTTCAAAAGCGCTTCTAATTTTTTCTTCACTCGTCATATACTGTTATTCTAATATTAAAATCTGGTTTGCGCATCAGTTTTTTTACTGATGAACAACAAGCCTATAAATGTGATTAAACCGTTAACTAAAATCAGTTCAACACTAAAAACGTAACCGCCCAATAAAGTGGTAGAATACGTGGAAAGCAAGTAACATAAAAAAGGTGATAATAAACAAACTATCGGCACTAATTTATCGTGAAGACCGCGTTTTTTTACAAATAATCCAAAACTATATAGTCCTAAAAGCGGTCCGTAGGTGTAAGAGGCAATGGTAAAAATCAAACTGACTACCGATGAACTGTTCAGTGCATTGATGACGATGATCACCAAAAACATCAAAATAGAAAATGCCACGTGTACGGTATGGCGCTTTTTTACGGCGTCTTTGGCATTTACATTTTCTGCCTTAGCCATGCCTAAAAAGTCGACACAAAAGGATGTGGTTAAAGCTGTAAGTGCAGAGTCGGTAGTGGCAAAGGTTGCTGCGGTTAGGCCCAGCATGAATATAATTGCGGGTATGGCGCCAAGGTTGTTTAAAGCAATTTCAGGGAACAATAAATCTGTTCTTGGTTTCCCGGTAATGTGATCCAATGGAATATCGATGCCGTTTTTCGCGGCGAAAATGTATAACAAGGCGCCCACGCTCAAAAAGAAAACATTCAGGATTACGAATACCCCTGTAAAAGTAAACATGTTTTTTTGTGCCTCTTTGATGGTACCCATGCTCAGGTTTTTCTGCATCAGATCCTGATCTAAACCCGTCATGGCGATGGTAACGAAAATACCGCCGATAAACTGTTTGCTGAAGTAGAATTTATTGGTTAGGAAATCGTTTAGAAAGAATATTTTCGAGTAACTGCTTGTTTTTATGGTCTCGAATGCCTGTGGAATATTGAAATCAAGACTGTTGCAAATAAAATAAATCGTCAGAAAAACCGAAAGCACCAGGAAAAAAGTTTGCAGTGTATCGGTAATGATAATGGTTTTTAATCCACCTTTAAAGGTGTACGACCAGATCAGTGCCAACGAAATTAAAACCGTTAACCAGAACGGAACGCCATAATTATCAAATATAAAACGCTGTAAAACAATCACTACGAGGTATAATCTTGTTGCTGATCCCAAAGTGCGGCTCAATAAAAATATCGATGCTGCCGTTTTGTAACTATAATGCCCCAGCCTCTTTTCGATGTAGCTATAAATGGATGTTAAATTCATCCGGTAATAAAGTGGGAGCAGAACTGTGGCAATGATGATAAAACCAACAGCATTGCCCAGAACGAACTGGAAATACTGAAACTGGTTCCCACTGGGTGCGCCAACTTCTCCGGGTACCGATATAAAAGTAACACCCGAAAGTGCAGTTCCTATCATCCCAAAGGCAACTAAATACCATTTAGAATTCCGGTTGGCAATAAAGAAAGTAGAATTATCAGATGATTTTTTTGAGGTTACGAATGAAATAATAATCAGCAGTAAAAAATAGCCGATCAGAAAACATAAGAGAATGGTTGGAGACATAGTTTTGTGTTAAGCTGATAAATGTAAAGAAAAGTATCAAATCAAGCAATACATTGATGAGTCCGAAGTCCGAAGTCCGAAGTCGGGAGTCCGAAGTCCGAAGTCGGGAGTCCGGAGTCGGAAGCCAGAGGTCCGAAGTCAGGAGTCCGAAGTCAGGGGTCAGAGGTCCGAAGCCGGAAGTCGAAGTCAGAAGGGAAATCAAGTCCTCCTTCTAAAGGGGGCAGGGGGATGAAATAATTCGACCTGTTAATATCCAAGTTTACTTTACCAATGAACTACTGCCTATTGAACTAACAAACCATTTTACCTATTTTTGTAATATGAATTTTTCATCCAAGCTGCTCGAAGATGCGGTAAACGAATTCTCGAAACTTCCTGGTGTAGGGCAAAAAACAGCTTTACGTTTGGTATTACATCTTTTAAACAAAGAGCAGGAGGAGGTAAACCAGTTTGGCAATACTTTTATAAAACTTAAGCAGCATATTAAACATTGCAGCACTTGCCATAACATTTCCGATTATGTGGTATGTGAGATCTGTACTTCGCCAAAACGCGATAAAGAAACCATTTGTGTGGTTGAAGATACCCGCGATGTAATGGCAATTGAAAATACCGGTCAATATTTTGGGGTTTACCATGTTTTGGGAGGCTTAATTTCTCCGATGGATGGCGTAGGCCCTTCTGATCTGTTTATTGATGGCTTAGTGGCCAGAATGGTAGCAGGAGGGATTAAAGAGGTGATTTTAGCATTGAGTCCGAATATGGAGGGCGATACCACATTGTTTTACCTGTACAAAAGATTAAAGGAGTTTAATGTTCCGGTAACGACCATTGCACGGGGTATTGCTTTCGGCGGTGAGCTGGAATATACGGATGAAATTACATTGGGTAGATCGATTGTAACCCGCGTGCCTTACGAAACTGCAATGATGAAATAATGGCAAAGCATTTTTTTGTTTTCTTAGCCCTGGTTTTATCAGGATTATTCGCCAAAGCGCAGGTTAAGATCCACTCCCATAATGATTATACCCACGAAAAACCTTTTATTGATGCGGTTAATAATCGCGTTTTCTCTATTGAAGCCGATGTTTTTGTAGTTGGCGATTCGTTGATGGTAGCGCATAGCAAAAAAGAGATCAAAGCGGGCAATACATTAGCGCAATTGTATTTAAAACAGATTAAAGCGTTATCGGCCGAAAAGGAATATTATACTTCCCAATTGATGATCGATGTTAAAGGTGACTGGGATTCGACATATCGCTTGTTGCGGAAAAATCTGAAAAAATACCAGAAATACTTTGACAGACAGGGGAGAAATACCGTTGTTGTGATTAGCGGCAACCGACCTGCTGCAAATACATTTCATAAATATACTAGCCTATTTTTTGATGGCTTACCAAATGTAAACTACAGCCCGGAAGACCTGAAGAAAATAGCCATGATCAGCGATAATTTTGCCACTTATTCTAAATGGAAAGGTGTTGAAGAAGTGCCAGAAGCTGATAAAGCTAAATTGACAGAACTGATTAACAACGCACATAAATTGGGTAAACCCTTTCGTTTTTGGGGTGCACCCGATAATAAAGCTTGCTGGAAGTTATTACATGACTTAGGTGCAGATATTATTAACACAGACAAAGTTACGGAAGCAACAAACTACTTTAAAATAAACTAAAAGCAGTATCCAGTCTTAGTTCTTGATATTTGCTACTCAATACCTGTTACTACAAATGAACCTAAAAAATAAAGTAATCATCATCACTGGCGCATCGAGCGGAATCGGAAAAGCTTGTGCCGAAGAATTTGCTAAACGTGGTGCCAATTTAGTTTTAGCTGCACGCCAATACGTAACCCTATGCGAAATTACTGCCGATCTGGAAAAAAAATATAACATCAGGGCCGTAGCTGTTCAGGCCGATGTAAGTAAAGAAGCAGATTGCGAACTGATTATCAAGCAAGCTTTAGTATCTTTTCAAAAGATTGATATTCTGGTAAATAATGCCGGATTATCCATGCGTGCCCTGTTTAATGATCTGGATTTATCGGTGCTTAAAAACCTGATGGATGTAAACTTTTGGGGGACGGTTTATTGCACCAAATATGCTTTGCCAGAGATTTTAAAAACCAAAGGAACGGTAGTGGGTATATCATCAATAGCAGGTTACCGTGGTTTACCGGGCAGAACGGGTTATTCGGCTTCTAAATTTGCTATGAACGGATTTATGGAATCTTTACGCACCGAATTATTAAAAACAGGCGTAAACGTTTTATTGGCCTGTCCGGGTTTTACCGCTTCCAACATCAGGGTAACCGCTTTATCAAAAGATGGTGCTGCACATGGCGAAACCAGTATGGATGAAGGCAAAATGATGACATCAGAAGAAGTAGCAAGCATTATTGCCGACGGTATCGAAAAACGTAAACGTACCTTAATCATGACCGGACAAGGGAAATTAGCCGTTTGGATGAATAAACTCTTCCCGGCTTTTGTAGACAAAAAGGTTTTTGATCTGTTTGCGAAAGAAAAGAATCCGCTGATTAAGGGGTGAAAGGTTGAGGGTGTGAAGGTGGAAGGTTGAGGGTTTAAGGCGTAAGGTAAACGTATTGCGGTTGGGGTTTGGCGTTAGGTGGCACGTTAAGTTGGCGGTTTGAGCTAATTAATTGTCAGTCTGAGCGGAGTCGAAGACCTTTAACTTTGAGTTTAGCTGGATTTATATGAGGATATTGGTGATTTTATAGGTCGCTGAAACACCCCGTCCTGCGGACACCCCTCTGAAAGAGGGGAATGCACATCGCATAGAGACGATGAGGGGCAATTCCCCTCCTCTGGAGGGGTGCCTGAAAGGCGGGGTAGTCATATTCTGTTTGTTAAAGAAAGAATCCGCTGATTAAGGTAGATGGCTGAGGGTGTAAAGGTGGAAGGCTTAAGGTAAACAGTATAGCGGTTAGGCTTTAGCGTTTAGGTGCAAGGTTAAGTTCGCGGTTTAAGGTAATTAATTGTCAGTCTGAGCGGAGTCGAAGACCCTCAACTCTGAGTTTACCTAAATTTATATAAGGGTATTGCTGATCTTATACAGAAGACATCATCATAAAAGTTGTCAACTTTTTCAATAAAAGCATCGTCATCTCGACTGGAGCGCAGCGGAATGGAGAGATCTATCTAATCAGATTTAGCTTCGCTGAGCACTAAGTGGTTCTCGACTGCGTTGCACTCCGCTCGAAATGACGGTATCGGGAGGCAAATAATGAAGAGCCTTACACCGTTCGCGTAACCTTATCCAATTTACTATAATCCATCACCATTTTACCTTCTTCGTTATGGTAATACATTTTATCAAACTTAGCATCCATTTCGATTTCCTCATCCTGATAACTGGTTCTGGTGTGGATAGTCTGCGAGAAAGTATCATCAAAAGCTTTTAAGATTACAAAAACCTCTACTTCGGCCTGCTGCAGCTCGGTTAACGATTTTTCGAAAAACGGACTTTCTTCTGTAATGGGGTGTACCAAAGTCCAGTTTAAAGATAGGATACCGATTTTACTGCGCTCTAATGGCAAAGGATAAAACCTACGAACATGTTTGCCATCGATGGTTTCGTTGTACGACATCACCATCTGCACCTCGACCTCTATCAATTGATTGCGGCGGAGGTTAACCAAACGGCACATCAATCCATGTCCTTTCTCGTAAGGGGCAATCACCATTTTTTTGCTGAAGCTTACTTTTGAGGTGGGCCTGCTAAAACGGCCATACAATAAACCTGTAGCCAATGCAAAAGCCAACAGGCCCAGCATACTTTCGAAAGCGGCAAGCACACTGGTAACAAAACCCTGTGGCGAAATATGGCCGTAACCCACGGTAGAAATGGTTTGGGCAGAAAAGAAAAAGGCATCAAAAAACTGATCACGAAGCGTTATACCTTTGGCACCATTTAAATTTTCGATACCCACTACGTTATATAAAACTGCGAATATGGTATTTACAACAAGGTAGGCGATCAGAATGACAAAGAAAAAACGCGGCCAGCTCATGGTAACCAGGCGGGTGTAGGTATCATCAAACTTAAACCAGGGCAGGCCCGTACGTTCGATATTTGCCGAACCATCGGGGTTGAGCATGCGCTGGTTTTTGGTTACAGGATTGGATCCGAAACCGAAATCATCATTAAACTGTACTTTTCTTTTAAAAAAGGCCATATATTTTTAGAAAGATTTTGGAATATTAAAAAACTATGTCAATATTTGCTTTATACAAACATGATAATTAAAAACTTAAATAACAATTGGTGGTGGCATAACGAAATTCGTTAGGCAAATTCTATTGTTATATATTTTAAAATATTTTAAACACAACGAAGAGGATTGCCCAAAAAGCAATCCTTTTTTTATGCAATTTTTTTAAACATCGCCCCGGTTCGTGTCTCCACGAAACGGAATATTTAGATGGTTTGTGGAGACACAAACCATGGCGAAATAAAGATAAATAAAAAAGGAACCACAGATGAGCACAGATACACACAGATTTTTATCCGTGTTCATCCTTTTCATCTGTGGTTAAATAACAATGGCAGTAAACATGAAAAAAATATTAAACCATTTATTCGAGAACAAGAGTTTTAGCAGGGAAGAGGCAAAAAACATTTTAATCTCCATTTCGGAAGGCACATTTAATTCTTCTCAGATTGCCGCTTTTATTACCGCTTATGCCATGCGTAATATCACGGTGCAGGAGTTACAGGGTTTTCGCGATGCGATGCTTGATATGTGCGTTAAAGTAAACTTATCGGGTTACGAACTGATCGATCTTTGCGGTACCGGAGGTGATGGTAAAGATACTTTCAATATTTCTACCCTATCCTCATTTGTGGTGGCAGGTGCTGGTCATCATGTGGCCAAACATGGTAACTACGGCGTTTCTTCGGGCTGCGGTTCTTCTAACGTAATGGAATATTTAGGTTATACTTTTACCAATAATGAGGATACTTTAAGGCGTAATTTAGATGCTGCAGGAATCTGTTTTTTACACGCCCCGCTTTTTAATCCGGCAATGAAAATTGTAGCACCGATCCGTAAGGAACTGGGTGTAAAAACATTTTTCAATATGCTGGGGCCAATGGTTAACCCCGGACAGCCGAAATACCAGATGGTAGGGGTTTTTAGTTTGGAGCTCGCCCGTTTATATGCTTATTTATATCAGGATACAGATAAAAGTTATACCATTGTACATGCATTGGAAGGTTATGATGAGGTTTCTTTAACCTGTGATGTGAAAACCTTTTCGAACAAGGGCGAACAGATTTTAACCCTTCAGGATATGGGTTTTGATAAGGTTGATACCAATGCGATTAAAGGTGGCGATACCGTAGAATCATCTGCCAAAATATTTATGGATGTATTAAATGGCGAAGCCACAGATGTACAGAACAATGTGGTATTGTGCAATTCGGCACTGGCCATCAAGACCATAAAACCTGAACAATCTTTTGCCGACTGCTTTTATGAAGCAGAAGAATCTTTAACCAGCAAAAAAGCGTTAAACAGTTTCAAAAACTTATTGGCATGTTAAAGTTAAAAGTTTGCGGCATGCGTTTAGCAGCGAATATTGCTGCGGTAGCCGAGCTTCAGCCAGATTACCTGGGTTTTATCTTTTATGAGAAATCGCCAAGGTTGATCAGCGATGTTTCTGCTGAATTGATCAAATACATTCCCTCAGAGATCAAAACCGTAGGTGTTTTTGTAAATGAAGCGCTGGAAAAAGTAAAAGATAAAGTAAACACATTGAAGCTAAAGACTGTTCAGTTACATGGCAGCGAATCGACTGAATACTGTGCAGCATTAAAATCAAGCTTTCCTGCCTTAGAAGTGATTAAAGCATTTGGAATAGATGAAGATTTTGATTTTTCAGGTCTCGGAGCTTATTTAAATGTGGTGGATTATTTTCTGTTCGATACCAAAACCAAAATGCATGGCGGATCGGGAAAAACATTCAATTGGTCTGTTTTAGACCGATATACTTACACCAAACCCTACTTTTTAAGTGGTGGCATTGATTTAGAACATGCCCCGACCATAAAAGAAATAAATGATGAACGCTTATATGCCCTGGATATCAATAGCAGATTTGAAATTGAACCGGGTTTGAAGGATGCGGAGAAGATTAAAGAATTTATTAAAGAAATGAATAAATAGATTGTTATTCATAACCCTTGGTTTTAACCAAGGGAAAAAAGAAAAAAACATGAAATACAAAGTAAACGAAAAAGGATATTATGGAGATTTTGGTGGCGCGTACATCCCCGAAATGCTTTATCCAAACGTAGAAGAATTGCGTCAAAACTATTTAAAGATTATTGATGATGCCGATTTCCAAAAAGAATTTCATCAGTTGTTAAAAGATTATGTTGGCCGCCCCTTCGCCTTTATATCTTGCTAAAAGATATTCAGAAAGATATGGTGCCAATATTTTTCTAAAAAGAGAAGATTTAAACCATACCGGTGCCCATAAGATCAACAACACCATCGGACAGATTTTATTGGCCGAAAAACTGGGTAAAAAAAGAATCATTGCCGAAACCGGAGCTGGTCAGCATGGTGTAGCTACTGCAACCGTATGTGCATTGCGTAATCTCGAGTGTGTAATTTACATGGGCGAGGTAGATATCGAGCGCCAGGCACCAAATGTGGCCCGCATGAAAATGTTGGGTGCAAAGGTTGTTCCGGCAAGCTCTGGAAGCAAAACCCTAAAAGATGCCACTAATGAGGCGATGCGCGATTGGATCAATAATCCGGTAGATACACATTATATTATTGGTTCGGTAGTTGGTCCACACCCTTACCCTGATATGGTAGCGATTTTCCAATCGATTATCTCTGAGGAAACTAAAAAACAACTGTTAGAGCAAACAGGCAGCGATCAACCTGATTATGTTTTAGCCTGTGTAGGTGGTGGAAGTAATGCCATGGGTATGTTCTACCATTTTATGGATGATGAAAATGTTAAACTGATTGCTGTTGAAGCGGCCGGAAAAGGTGTATCGAGCGGATTTTCTGCTGCAACCACTTATTTAGGTAAAGAAGGTGTTTTGCATGGCAGCAGAAGCATTTTAATGCAAACACCAGATGGACAGGTGGTAGAACCACATTCGGTTTCTGCTGGATTGGATTACCCAGGTATTGGCCCACAGCATGCACATTTGTTTAAAACCGGTCGTGGACAATATGTTTCCATCACTGATGAAGAAAGTTTAAATGCAGGTTTACTTTGTACACAATTGGAAGGGATTATCCCTGCGATTGAAAGTGCACACGCCTTGGCTTACTTAGAAAAAATGGAATTTAAAGGTGGCGAAAACGTAGTGGTTTGCCTTTCAGGCCGTGGCGACAAGGATCTGGATACTTATATTAAATATTTTAATCTGTAGAAGAATCGTCATTGCGAGGCACGAAGCAATCCTACTACACTCGCTAGGAGGCTAACCCAAAGCATTAAGATTGCTTCGTGCCTCGCAATGACGGAAAAAGAAAAAAAATGAACCGAATTAAACAACTCTTCCAGGAGAAGAAAAATATATTATCAATATACTATACTGCTGGTTATCCAAATACTGGCGATACCATTAAAATTGCTGAAGCGCTGGAAAAATCAGGTGCAGATATGCTGGAGATAGGCTTTCCGTACTCAGATCCTGTTGCCGATGGACCGGTAATTCAGGCGAGCAGCAAACAATCGCTCGATCAGGGCATGACACTTAATCTGCTTTTCGAACAGTTGAAAGACTTGCGTAAGACTGTTACCATTCCTGTTTTGTTAATGGGTTATGTAAACCCTGTTTTGCAGTTTGGTGTAGAAAAATTCTGCGAGGCTTGTGCAGAAGTAGGGGTAGATGGCTGTATTGTTCCCGATCTGCCGATGGTAGAGTATGAGGAGTTTTATAAAGATTGCTTCGAAAAGCATAACCTGAGCAATGTATTTTTAATCACCCCTCAAACTGCTGAAGAACGTATCCATAAAATTGACGGTTTAACCAATGGGTTTATCTATTTGTTATCATCGTCGGCCACAACAGGTAAAAATCTTGAGGTTGGCAATACTACCGAGGCTTATTTCAGCAGGATTAAAAACCTGAATCTGAAAAACCCAACCATGATCGGTTTCGGGATCAGCGATAAACAAACTTTTGATAAGGCCTGTTCTTATGCCAATGGGGCAATTATCGGTACTGCTTTCGTTAAAGCCATTGCTGATGGAAATTTGGAGGAAAGTGTGAGTAACTTTATGAAGAAGTTTAAGGCTTAGTGTTTTTCCTTTTCTTCCATGCTTCGTCATTGCGAGGAGGCACGACGAAGCAATCTTACAACTATCGCTACTAGCGAGCGCATTAAGATTGCTTCGCAGGCTGAAAAAGCCTTCTCGCATCCTGTATTTATCGGATGACGATTATTCTCTAGGCCGTCACCCTGAACTTGTTTCAGGGTCTTTCTTTTATAGTTTTTTACCATATAAGAAATGTAAGAACATATAAGGCATTGAGCTTATATGTAACTTATATACCTTATATGGTTTATTCTTAATGCTGATGAAATTGCCCTCGAGTGATCGTTATTTCGAGCGGACCCGATAGTTATCGGGTGCAACGCAACCGAGAACCCGAAGGCTCAGCGAAGCTAAATCTGTTTAGATAGAACTCTCCATTCCGCTGCGCTTCAGTCGAGATGACGATATTTGTTGTTAATTGTCATCCTGAGGGATAATTTATTGTATAAAAATCAATATGAATGACGCATATCCTTTTTTTGTCCAGAGGCTCGTTCTTGCCTCGGCTCACCGCCGCCGAAGGGCTCTTTCTTTTTGGCATCAAAAAGAAACAAAAAATGCCGGCTGAAAATTTTTCTTTTCAAGCCAGTTGTGCGGCTAGAACAGTGCAGCCCGAAAAATTTGTTAGGCCGGATTTAAGCAAAACGGGGATATAGTGCTATGGCCCAGCTGGATGGAAATTAAAAAGTCGTTAAAATGTTGAAATAATGATTTGCAAGATAACGTCAATGGTAGCTTGTTTCAGGGTCTTTCATGCAAGATTGTCCGAACATTCTGTTTGCACTTGAGTCGAAATAATTTTTTTCCTAAATTAGTACCATTAAAATCTCTTTATAAAATATAACTCAAACAGAATTCAATTCTGAAATCCCCTTATCGTTCTGATCACAGGGGATAAACTATTATTTTCTAAATTTTATAAAGAACATCATGCAAGATTTAAAAATTGCTTTAATTGGTGCCACGGGCAAAGCTGGTATTTATATTTTAAAAGCGCTATTGGCGCAACAATTCAGGGTGAAAGCCCTCATCAGAAATCCTGAAAAGCTTCAGATCCATCATGCTTCATTAGAAATCGTAATCGGCGACGTAAAAGATACCGAAACAGTACACGCGCTTATTGAGGGTTGCGATATCGTAGTCAGTGCGCTGGGCATGGGGCAACCTGCAAGCGAAAAAACAATCTTTACACAATCGACAGGTAATATTATAAAAGCAATGAAAGCCATTCACCTGAGACGGTACATTGTAATTACAGGGATCAATGTAGATACGCCTGCTGATGAAAAAGATGCGAAGACCCAATTTGCAACCAAATGGATGTACGATAACTATCCGGTTTCTACAGCCGATAGACAGAAAGAATATAATCTGTTAACTGAAAGTGATCTCGATTGGACTTTAATCCGTTTACCATTAATTATGCAAACTGACGAGCAAACGCCAGTAGGGACAAGTTTGGTTAATTGTGATGGCGAACAGATTAATGCGGCTAATTTAGCTCAGTTTATTGTTGAGCAGTTAGGGGAGACAACTTTTGTCAAACAAGCACCTTTTATCTGGAATAGCTAGGTTTATGACTTTTATCGTCATTGCGAGGAACGAAGCAATCTTACAACTATCGCTACTAGCGAGCGCATTAAGATTGCTTCGTCGGCTGAAAAAGCCTCCTCGCAATGACGATCATTCTCAGACCGTCACCCTGAACTTGTTTCAGGGTCTTTCTTTTATAGTTTTTTACCATATAAGAAATGCAAGAACATTTAAGGCATTGAGCTTATATGTAACTTATATGGTTTGTTTTTTTTGCGCTATATCAAGGTACTAAACTTTGTGTTCTTTGTGACTTAGTGGTAATATCTTCTACGCTTTGTCGTCATTCCCAACTTGATTGGGAATCCTAATGCCATGTTAGGGGCTTGTAGGTTTCATTAAGATTAGCTTCGCTGAGCACTTCGTGGTTCCCGCCTGCGCGGGAAAGACGACCGTTCTTAGCAATCTTACAACTATCGCTACTAGCGAGCGCATTAAGATTGCTTCGTCGACTGAAAAAGCCTTCTCGCAATGACGATATTTCGAATGGACCTACCTACCTACCCACCCAATCCTCATAACTCATTTCAAATTTCACTTCCCCTTTGTTTACCACGCCTACTTTTTTCCAGCGCTGGCGGGTATAAAATTCTGCTGCACGGGTATTGGGCGATGTACCCAGCCAAAGGGGTTCATGCGTTTGATCGAAATACCAGTCCATCATTAACCTGTGCAGTTCTTTGCCTATTCCTTTGCCTTCAAATTCTGGCCGAAGGAATAAGGCCCAGATATTATGCTCCTTTAAATCTACGATGGAGAAACCAACTACTGCTCCACCTACTTCGCAAACCCATCCTTTGCCACGTTGTGTAATAAATTCTTCGCAATCTTTGTCAGTAACCAATAACGGATCTGACAAAATGTTCTCTTTTACCGTATATCTGACAAATTGTATCGCAGGTATGTCAGTCGTTTTTGCTTCGCGGAAAATCATTTTTATAAGTTCTTGGGAAAATTAATTTATTTGAAAAAGCCTTTTAAATGCTTTAAAGGTTGATTATCAGCTATAAAACTAATCAATAAAATGTTTATGACAAATGAATGATTGTCAATTCTGGAATTGGTTCTACATTTGCTTAACGGTGTTAGATTATTTACACTGTATATTCCAAGTCATGGGAAGTAAAGAAAGAATTCTACGTTTAAAAGATGAAACCAGAACAAAAATTCTGGATGCTGCCTTGAATATTGTTCAAACAGAGGGCTGGCAGGCATTGAGTATGCGTAAAATTGCCGACCAGATTGAATATACTGCACCAATTATTTACGAATACTTTTCAAACAAAGATGGCATCTTACTGGAACTCACCAGAAGGGGATATTTAATGTTGGCAAAAGATATCCGTGAAGCCAGGGATCAACACGAATCTCCGGAAGATAAAATGGAAGCCATGTGGATTGCCTACTGGAACTTCGCCTTTACCCACAAAGAATTTTATCAATTGATGTACGGTGTGGATATGGTTTGCTGTACCGTTAAAAATTCAATGCCCGAAGCCGAAAACGTAGGTAGTATGTTAGGCGAGGTGATCGAATCTTTATTTGAGAAGCAACCCGTTTCTGAGGATGATATCTGCATGAAGTATTACACCTATTGGTCTATCATCCACGGTTTAATTTCCATCAATCTGGTTCGCCCCAACGGAAGAACAACAGACGAGTTAAACCAGCAAATTTTAAAAGATGCCATCAAGGGCATTACATTATCTATCAATAGTTAATTTTTTTTACAAAGTAATTTAACACTGTTAAATTATTATACACACTAATTCCAATTAAATTTAATCATATGAAATCTCTACATCGCTTGTACCCTTTACTTAACACCGTTAAATGGTTTAATAGTATTAAGTTATTGTTAACAATTTCTCTTCTATCTATAATTTTAGTGAGTTGTAAGTCGTCTCCTGATCAGGCTGCAGCTGCACCACCACCACCGGCATTGCCTGTAAGCGCCATTAACGCGAGTACAGAAACCACCTATATCGAATATCCGGCCTCTATTCAGGGTGCGGTTGATATCGATGTACGGCCACAGGTAAGTGGTTACCTGCAAAGTGTATTGGTTAACGAAGGCGCTTATGTAACAGCCGGACAAACCTTGTTCAAAATTAACGAAAACCCTTACCGCGAGGCTTTAAACAATGCCAAAGCAAGTTTGCATGCTGCAGAAGCGGCTATTTTAAATGCTCAACTGGAAGTTGATAAATTAACACCACTTGTTCAGAATAAGGTAGTATCTGATTTTCAGTTAAAAACTGCTAAAACAGCTTACAAAATTGCCCAGGCAAATGCCGAACAAGCCAGAGCCAACGTTGCTTCGGCACAGATTAACTTAGGTTACACTAATGTTAAGGCTACGGTGAGTGGTTACATCGGCCGTATCCCTAAGAAACAGGGAAGTTTAGTTTCTCCGACAGATCAGGTTGCTTTAACGCAGTTATCTGACATCCACGAAGTACATGTTTATTTCTCCCTTGCAGAAAACGACTTCAATAATTTTAATGCGAACTACCCGGGTAAAACACCTGCCGACAGGATTAAACATTTACCAGCAGTAGAACTTTTATTGGCTGATAATTCTGCTTACCCGATTAAAGGTAAGATCGATATGATCGATGGTCAGTTTGATAAAAACACAGGTGCCATTACGCTTAGGGCAAGTTTCCCTAATGCGAGCGGCGTTCTTCGCTCTGGTAATACGGGTAAGATCCGTTTAGGTTTGCAGCACGATAATGCTATTCTGGTACCGCAGTCATCGACAGTAGAAATGCAGGATAAAGTATTTGTATTTACCGTAGGCGACAGCAGTAAGGTGAAAAAACAATCTATTACTATTGTTGGTAAAGCCGGCGAAAATTACCTGGTTAAAGACGGGGTAAAAGTTGGCGACCAGATTGTGTTGAGCGGGGTTGATAAATTACAGGAGGGCATGGTGATCCAGCCTCAAAAAGCAGCAGACAAAGTGGCTGTTGCAAAAACAAAAAATTAATAAGACCTAAAATCTAAAAAGTCATGTTTCAGAAATTTATAGACAGGCCTGTACTTTCGACTGTTATTTCCATCTTATTGGTAATAGTTGGTATACTTGGCTTAACAAAGTTGCCCTTAGAGCGCTTTCCAAATATCGCACCTCCGTCGGTATTGGTAACTGCTGTATATCCTGGGGCCAATGCCGAAACGATTTTACGTTCGGTAACTCCATCATTGGAGGAAGCAATTAATGGTGTAGAGAACATGACATACATGACCTCCAGCGCCAGTAACGATGGTACTCTTGCGATCACCGTTTACTTTCAACAGGGTACCAACCCCGATCAGGCAGCGGTTAATGTGCAAAACCGGGTTTCGCAGGCCACCAGTCAATTGCCTGCAGAGGTTGTACAATACGGTATAACCACTACTAAACAGCAAAACAGTTTTATTGGCGCTATCGGTGTTTACTCAGAAGATACAAAAAAATACGATGCCGTTTTTGTAAATAACTATGCGCAGATCAATATCATTCCCGAACTTAAACGTATCCCGGGGGTAGGTTCTGCCAGTGTATTTGGTGGGATTAAAGATTATTCAATGCGTATTTGGTTAAACCCAAGTCAATTGGCTACTTACAAAATTACACCTAATGAAGTGATCACAGCCATTCAGGACAAAAACCTTGAAGCAGCACCTGGTCGGTTTGGAGAGAGAAGTAGTGAGGCCTTTGAATATATCATTAAATATAAAGGTAAACTGACCAAACCAGAGGAATATCAAAATATAGCGATCCGTTCTAATTCTGATGGTTCTATATTACGTTTAAAAGATGTGGCCCGTGTAGAATTGGGTGCTTATAGTTATGGTAGTGTAAACCGTTTAAACGGACATGATGGGATTACCATTGGTATAATCCAATTATCAGGCTCGAATGCCAACGAAATCCAGATTGCGATTGATAAACTGATGGCAAAACTATCTAAAGATTTTCCTGCAGGGATTAAGTTCAATCAGTTTTACCGTACCAAAACCGATCTTGATGAATCCATCAATCAGGTGGAGCATACTTTGATAGAAGCCTTTTTACTGGTATTTATCGTTGTATTTATCTTCCTTCAGGATTTCAGGTCAACTTTAATCCCGGCTATAGCGGTTCCGGTGGCCATTATCGGTACCTTCTTTTTCATGCAGTTGTTCGGCTTCTCTGTTAACCTTTTAACCCTTTTCGCGCTTGTACTCGCCATAGGTATTGTGGTAGATGATGCGATTGTGGTAGTGGAAGCGGTGCATGCCAAAATGGAAGAAAACCCTTCGCTTAGTCCGAGGGCGGCAACTACCGAGGCGATGAATGAAATTACCGGGGCCATTATATCGATTACATTGGTAATGGCGGCCGTATTTTTACCGGTTGGCTTTATGACCGGCTCAACAGGTATTTTCTACAAACAGTTCGCCTTAACTATGGCTATCGCGATCATTATCTCGGCTGTTAACGCCTTAACTTTAAGTCCTGCTCTTGCGGCCTTATTTTTAAAGAACAAACATGCCGAAGGTGGTCATAACGCACCTAAAAAAGGTTTTGTAGAAAAGTTTTATGCAGGCTTTAACGGTGGTTTCAATTATATGACCAACCGATATGTTGGCGGCTTAAAAGTGCTTATCCGTAACAAATGGATCAGCATGGGTGGATTAGCCCTAATCGTTCTGGTTACCATTTTTCTTGTAGGCAGAACAAAAACAGGCTTTATCCCGACAGAGGATCAGGGTTTTGTGGCTATCGCTGTTGCCAGTCCATCGGGAACATCATTAGCCAATACCAATAAAATATTAAAACAAGCAGAAGCAGAGTTAAGGGCGATGCCATCAGCAAGATTTGTAATGTCGCTGGCAGGTTATAACTTTTTAACTGCATCGAACAGTCCTTCAGCTGGTCAGATTTTCTTATTGTTAAAACCAAACGATGAAAGAGGGGCGGTAAAAAATATCGATGAGATCCAAAATATCGTAAGGGCTAAAATGGCGGCTATATCTGCCGGTACCTTCTTTGTATTCAGTTTCCCTACCGTTCCGGGTTTTAGTAATGTGGAGGCCATGAACGTGATGTTACAGGATAAAACAAACGGCAAACTGGATAAATTTAGTGGTGTAGCGAATAACTTTATCGGAAAGTTAATGACCAAACCGGCTATTGCTTACGCTTTTACTTCTTATAAAGCAGATTATCCACAGTTGCAATTAGATGTTAATGATGAAAAAGCCGATCAATTGGGTGTAAGCAAAAAAGATATCTTACAAACCATGCAGACTTATTTTGGTACTGCGCAGGCATCAGATTTTAACCGCTTTGGTAAATACTATCGTGTAGTGGTTCAGGCCGATGTTGCCGACAGAACCGATCCTGCAAGTATCGACCGTGTATTTGTTAAAAACAAGGCAGGAGAAAGTGTGCCGATCAGTACCCTGGTTAAATTAACCCGTGTGTATGGTTCGGAAACGGCTTCTCGTTATAACCTGTTTAACTCTATCGAGGTAAATGCGATCCCTAAACCAGGCTTCAGTTCTGGTGATGCGATTAAAGCAATAGAAGAAACCGCCAGAGAGCAATTGCCAACGGGTTATGCTTACGAATTCTCCGGACAAACACGTGAGGAGATTTCTTCAGGCGGACAGTCGACCGTGATCTTCCTACTTTGTTTAGTGTTTGTTTACTTCTTATTATCAGCACAGTATGAGAGTTACATCCTGCCATTGGCGGTAATCTTATCTATCCCTACAGGTATATTCGGTGTGTTTGTGGTATTGGGTTTAACCGGTATCGAAAATAACATTTATGTACAGGTAGCGCTGATTATGCTGATCGGTTTGCTGGCTAAAAACGCCATCCTGATTGTAGAGTTTGCCGTGCAGCGACGAAAGGCAGGACTCAGTTTGGTTGATTCGGCTATAGAAGCAGCGCGGTTGAGGATCAGACCGATCATTATGACATCACTTGCCTTTGTGTTTGGTTTGTTCCCGATGAGTATTGCAACAGGTCCGTCGGCACAAGGTAACCACTCCATCAGTATTGGTGCAGCAGGTGGGATGGTATCGGGCGTAATTTTAGGTTTGTTCATCATTCCGGTACTTTTCGTCATCTTCCAGGCCTTACAGGAAAAAATATCAAAAAAATCAAGAAATGAGGTTGTTCACCACAATGGAGAACCTGTAAATAATAATCATGTAGTTTATGAAACGGTTTAATCTTATTACCATCCTGCTCCTTGCTTTAATCTGGAGCGGATGTTCGGTTTCGAAAGATACAGCCTTGCCCAATATTGCGCCAGGCTTATTCAGAAATTCATTGCCTAAAGATTCTTCGAGTGTAGGCAGTATGCCATTGAAGAGTTTTATCAACGACCTTACTGTTCAGAATTTAATTGATACAGCTTTGGTTAAAAATTACGATATGCAGATTGCATTGAAAAATATCGATGCAGCCGAAGTATTGTTCAAACAATCGAAATTGGGTTATTTGCCTGAATTGAAATTGCAGGTGGCGGCGAGTTCAAGCCGTCCGTCTGATAACAGTTTAAATGGTTTAAGCCTTAACCAGTTTACAGGCTCAACACACATCGAAGATTACAATGCGAATCTGGGTGTGGTTTGGGAAGCCGATATCTGGGGCAAAATCCGTAATCAAAAAGCTGGCGCCTTAGCCAGTTTTTTGCAGACAGAAGAGGCACGTAAAGCAGTTCAAACACGTTTGGTGGCCAATGTTGCACAAGGTTATTACAATTTGTTAATGCTTGATGCGCAATTGGAAATCGCGAAAAAGAACTTAAAGCTTAACGATAGCACATTAAGGATTATCAATTTACAGTTCGATGCCGGTCAGGTAACTTCATTAGCGATACAGCAAGCGCAGGCGCAACAGTTAAATGCGGCACAGTTGATCCCCCGTTTGGAGCAAAATGTAACCTTACAGGAAAATGCTTTGAGTGTATTGATCGGTACTTTGCCAAAAACCATTAACCGCGAGAGCCGTTTGGATAAAATGAATATCCCGCAGGATTTAAACGCAGGTTTTCCTTCGTCGATGTTAAGCCGCAGGCCTGATATTAAAAGTGCCGAACTGGCGCTTACCATTGCCAATGCAAAGGTTGGTGTAGCGAAAGCAAGTTTATATCCATCGTTGGTGATTACCGCAAGCGGAGGCATCAACTCTTTTAAAGCAAGCAACTGGTTTAATGTTCCGGCATCGTTGTTCGGTTTGGTTGGAGCAGGGATTACCCAGCCTATTTTTCAGAGAGGTCAGTTAAAAACTTCTTTAGAGTTGGCCAAAATCGACCGCGAGAAATCGGTGATCCAGTTCCGTCAATCGGTATTAAATGCTGTTGGCGAAGTTTCTGATGAGTTAACGAAAGTAGAGAAGTTAAAAACACAATACAGCATTGCTGAAAAAAGAGCGCAGACTTTACAACAGGCCTCAAAAAATGCAAGTTTGTTGTTTAAAAGCGGTATGGCGAATTATTTAGAGGTAATTACGGCGCAAGGCAATTTATTGCAAAGCGAATTGGAGTTAACTACCATTAAAACAGAGCAGTTAAATGCAGTTGTTGGTTTGTACCGCTCATTAGGCGGCGGCTGGCAGTAATCTGCTCGGTTAGTTAACCACTAAGTCACGAAGACACTGAGATTGCCAGGTATTAGCTTGGTGTTCTTGGTGTCTTTGTGGTTATAATGAGGTTTATCTAATACGGTCGTCATGCTGTCCCGATTTTATGTCGGGATCAGCATCTATCATGCGAAATAATACCTCTTTTCTCTCTGTCATCCTGAGGCACGAAGGATCTCTGCGTAATTAACCACTACCTTCATTTACGCATTATTCTTAATACGATCGTCATTCCCGCGCAGGCGGGAATCTTAAAGCGGTCGCTATTTTCTTGCAGCCTAAATTTATAAGAGCGGTGCTGTTTGAAACTATGAGGGGAGCTCCCCTCCTTATTTTCAAGGAGGGGCTGGGGTGGTTATGAGATAATATTATTCTTGCTCTTACTCGGTCTTGCCTCGGCTCGCCGCCGTCGAGGGGCTCTTTCTTTTCTCTTGATAGAAAAGAAACAAAAGATCAAGGCTTGGATCTGATGTCGGATAAATTCGTCAAAGCTTTATTGGTCGCCAGCACAAGCCCCGATGAAAAATCGGGGAGGGCGTGCTGCCTCTGGGTAGTGGGGGGTTGAAAGGGGGTGCTAAAGCTTTAACGTTTTCTCCTTCCATCATCTCCTATGCCGGATAGCGAGGTGCAGATAGCATGGGGCAGATACAAGCATCCGTAGATTTATTCCTCTGAAACTATGAGGGGGCACGCTGGGTCGTCCTTTAGATTTGTTTTGATATTTTATTTAAGGATCACAAGTATTTACTTTGCTTAAATTATAAATCAGATTACCTAAAACGGTAGCGGCACATTAAAAGTTCGTCAAGGTTTTTATGCCTATGAGATGATGCAATCCGCTACCGTTTTTTCCCTTAGTGACCAGATAACAATTAGGGTATTCCCCATTATTAAGGACTAGGATCGATGGGGTAAAAATTAGGTAACCATTACAAACATAAAAAATAACAGGATGATTGTCACTACAAAATTTTTTATCGGGATCGATGTTTCAAAACCTTATTTTGATGTTGCATTAATGGCAGTTGTAAACCATGTAAAGCAAGAGATAGAAACCGCACGGTTTGACAACACAGCACCAGGGATAAAGCTATTTGAGAAGTGGTTGAAATCGTACAAGACCGCATTCAATACGGACTCTTTAGTTGTGATGGAAAATACCGGTATCTATCACCGTCTGCTCTGGTCTTTCTGCAGTAACAGAGGTTTGCCCATCCACATCGGCAATGCGGCCCGTATTAAATGGAGCTTTGGGATAGTGCGGGGTAAAAATGACAAAATAGACAGTATCCGTTTATGCAACTATGCATTTAAGGAAGCGGATGATCTAAAGGCGACAGCTGCCCTAGATCCCGAACTGATGCTCCTGAAAGATCTGATATCAGCAAGGACAAAGCTGCTCAAACAAATGTCCGCCATTAGCGTTTCGGTAAAAGAACTTGGCAATGTCAATGGTAAAGAACATCAGAAACTGATTGAAAAAGCACTTAAAAATGCAATTGAGGGTATAGCCAGGTCAATCGGAAACGTTGAAGATAAGATCAAAAAAATCATCACGGGAAACCACGATTTCAAGCGGAACTACAAACTGTTGCTCGGTATACCTGGGATAGGACATGTTACCGCAGTATACCTGATTGGCTGCACGGGAAATTTTGCAGGTCGGCCCAGCGGAAAAGAGCTGGCCTGTTATGCAGGAGTTGCACCATTTGAACACAGTAGCGGTATAAGTATCAAAGGTAAGACCAAAGTACACAGGATGGCCAATAAAGAGCTTAAAAAGCTGCTGCACATGTGCGCATTATCTTTAATACAGCACAATCAGGAATTCAAAACATATTACAATAGAAAAAAGGACGAAGGGAAGCACAGCATGAGTATAATTAATGCCGTTAGAAACAAAATAGCACTGAGAGTTGCAGCAGTTATAAAAAATCAGGCCAGCTATAAAAATAACTATAATATAGCTGCCTAAAATTTGTTTTTATCATAACAATCATCTCGACCGTAGTGGAGAGATCTTTGTACTTTCTATTACGGTCGTCATTCCCGCGCAGGCGGGAATCTTAAAGCGGTCGTTATTTTCTCGTCCTAAGCTCAGCCTTGCCTCGGTTAGCCACCGAAGGGCTCTTACCTTTTTCTTGATAAAAAGGTAACCAAAAATCAAGGCTTGGATCTGATGTCGGATAAATTCGTCAAAGCTTTATTGGTCGCCAGCACAAGCCCCGATGAAGAATCGGGACTTTATTGCCTCGGGTTGTGGTATGTTGTGGGGTTGTGCAAGAATTTCAATGCTTATTTCTGCGAAAATCTGCCAGGCCGGATAGCATGATGCAGATCGCATGGAGCATATTGCAGGATGCGGTAATTTGTTTTTTAGCCCTTTCCCTTTCAGGGGAAAGGTGCCGATAGGCGGATAGGGCTTTATACCGCTTGCTATAATACGGTCGTCATTCCCGCGCAGGCGGGAATCTTAAAGCGCTCGCTATCTGCAATGCCGGATAATAGGGTGCAGAGAATCATTCGCGTTATTTAATCTCGATGAATTCGTCATTGCGAGAAGGCTTTTTCAGCCGACGAAGCAATCTCATTAGTAGTGTTTTTATTATTAAGTCATTCTACCTCGATTAATTCGTCATCTTGACCGTAACGTTCCGAAGGAACTCCTTTGGAGGAGAGATCTTTGATCTTTTCATAAACATAGTTCGTCATCCGATAGTTATCGGATCCCGCGCAAGCGGAACCTTAAGGCATGAACTGCTCATATATTCGAGCTTTTTGTGTTTTGCCTTCCCCACCATTTTCTATACCGCAATACCGACACAGCTGTGCTCCAAAATAACCCCAGGCTATCTTTCTCTTCACCTTTTATTTAGCTATTGTTAACCCGTCAACCTAAAGCGATGCAAATCTTTGATATCGCTGACCTACAACGTAGCGCTGTTCCCACCGAAGTAAGTCCGAAGCAGTAGGCAAGTAGGTGTACAGCAGGGTGCAGGCAAGCCTGGCCGGAAGGTGGCTTAAACGTGGGGTAAATGTGGCATGAAGGTGGAGTTTGGAATATTTATTTTTGGGATTTTTAATCAGATTGATTAAATTGGGTGATCATCCCTTTTGTTTAACCTAATATACTAAAATTATGGCTATCCAGAATGGAATTATCAAAATTAACGGACAACTGGGCGATCTTGTTTTTTACAAACGCGGAAGTAAGGATGTTGTCAGACAAAAAGCTGCGCAGAAACAGCAAACCGAAGCGAGTAAAAAAAGCAGTCGCGATTTTGGCTCGGCCAGCAGAAATGCGGCTTATATCAGAAAAGCATTTGCACCGCTGGTCAAGTTTTATGCTTATGGCGATCTCCTCAATCGCCTGAACAAACGTTTTATCGAAATCTTTAAATCGATCCCATCCGAATATGCAGGTGATAAAAGGTTGATTGATGGTGATATCACTTTGCTTAAGGGTTTCCAATTTAACAGCAGCAAGCCCCTGGAGCAGTTATGGCTTAGCGAAACCGATTTGCGCATAGATCCCGATGGATTAGTAAAACTTATTCTGCCTAAGTGCGAAATAAAAGCCCTCCTGAAACCTCACCCTAAGGCTGCCGAAGCACGATTGCAGGTCATGGGCTTTCATTTCGAACTGGATGATCAGGGCGGCTACGAAATTATTGAAGTAAATGACCTGGTGATACCTTTAAGTAACAGCCATTTTCCGAAAACAACCTTATCCTTAAGTCTAAATCATCAGGGCGATAAAGCTTTGATTTTCGCCATGGGTATTTCATTTTTTACCGGTACGACCCGCTTTGGCGACAGGCGTTATTATGCGGGTAAAATTATTCACGCCCTGCATCTAAAGGATGGTATAATCGTCGATTTTGTGACGCTACCTAAAGTGGAAAGGAAGGTAATGGAGCAAGGGGATAAGTTAAGCTGGGTGGTAGAGGAAGGTTGAGTTTGCTGTTAAGTAAGGTTGGTGGTGCTGTGAATCTGTATCTGAATTATTTAATGCACTGATGAGTTTGATCAATCTTGAATGTATAGGTTTGCATTTTGCAAATCAACAGGATTTCTTAAATCGAGTAACTGCTCGCTAATGTTCAGGCTACAGCCAATGCTCATTTAAACTGACGTTTACATTGCTGGGATTGTAAACGGCGACTTGCCGGTTAAATAGACAGTTACGGTTTCGAAATTGGTTACGTTTTTGGCGTAGTCGATGTCATTTGTTTTATGCGTAAGATTTGATTAAAAAGTAATAAATTATTAATTGGTATTAAGGTATAACTATTTTTTACAACCTAATAGGAGCACTAGGGCTTTTTATTTATTTTAGTATTAGATGATAAATAGTAACAGTTATGATTATTAAATTAATATTTAAAGTTATTTCTCTTCTCTATTCTGCGATAGGAACGGATATTAACAATCACAGAGCAATTGCATTTAAAATGAAAGCTGAAAGTAATTTTAAACAATGGAGCGAGAAATGTAGCGATAATCCAGAATTAATTATTAAGTATTTTAAACTTAACTTGATAATATTATTGGTTCTTTTTGTATTTGTATCTAGTTTTTTTATAAATAGCACTCACGTATATGTCAGGGATTTTATAATAATAGAGTTTTTTACTTATCTGGCACTTATCATGTTTTTGAAGACAGAGGATCAGTTTATTAAGGGAACTGAAATGTTTTTTAGAGGTATATCAAAGTACAAATTTTTTATTTTATTTTCAATTATTGTATACGTATCAATTAATTCATTAAAAGATATAAATAGAATAGATATAAACTCATTAAAAGGACAAGAAATAATAAACAATTATTTAACAGATGCATTTAAATACACTATCTTTTTTTTCCTTGGATTATATATTGTGTTTTATCTTTTACCTTTTATTTTATCTAAAATTTTTCAATATTTACTCCGTACAATTTTAATAAAATCTCATAGCTTTTCTGATAATACTCCAATTAAACATTTTCTAAGACTAACTGCATATTTTTTTTTAATTTGTTCTTTCATTAACGGATTAGTTGTTTATTTTCTACATATCTTTTGATACAATCAATAGGTTTTTCTCACAAATTCGATTATGACAGAAAGAGAGATAGCTCGTTGTCAATGCCGCTAAAATGCTACCTTATTTTAAGTATAGATAATCATATTTCTCAAATCAACACTATATTCTTAAATTGGGCATCATTAGCCTTATGACCGAAGAGATAACAGCAGCATTATTAAAGTTTAGAGACGAGCGCGATTGGGCCCAGTTTCACAATCCTAAGGATTTAGCACTTGCTTTAAATATTGAAGCAGCCGAGTTGCTCGAGTTATTTTTGTGGAAAAATGCGGAGGATGCAAATGTTGATAAGATCAAAGAAGAACTCGCTGATGTTTTTTCTTATGCACTGCTGTTGGCTGAAAAATACAATCTGGATGTAAAACAGATTATTCTGGATAAAATTAAACTTAATGATTCTAAGTATCCGGTAGATAAAGCGAAAGGCTCTGCTAAAAAATATGATGAGTTATGAGCATGTCGTTCGAGATATCTATAGATGTTTCTGAGCCTTACGATTTTAACCAAGAAAGTCTTGAGTCTAAGATTCAACAGAACCATTGGGTAAAAAATCAGTGGCCGATCGTTTATTTTATCCAGAATAAGGTAATCGCTGAGGCATACGTAGGCGAGTCTACCAATGCTTATAGCCGCATCAAGAGCCACTTGTCCGATCAGCTAAAAGCATCATTATTTAAAAAGATTTCGATAATCGGGTGTGATAAGTTTAACAAATCGGTAACGCTTGATATTGAATCTAACCTGATTAGATATATTTCATCAGAAGGAACATATAAATTAAAAAATGGTAATAGAGGTTTATTTAACCGCAATTATTATCAACGAGAACTTTATAAAGATTTATTTAAAGATGTTTGGACGAGATTAATTGATAAAAAAATCGTATCCAAATCTTTAAAGGAAGTAGAAAATTCTGAGTTGTTTAAATATTCCCCTTACACATCCTTAAATGAGAATCAATATAGTTCTGTACTGAATATTCTAGCTAGCCTTAATAAATATAACAGTTCCCGTATTTTTATTAGGGGAAGCGCAGGCACAGGTAAAACAGTTTTGGCAACTTATTTAATAAAACTTTTGGCTACCGATATTCGTAATACTAGCCTTGATGAATTTAATGAGGACGAACTTATAGAAGTAAACTACATTAAAGATTTCCAGTTAAAATATCCTAATACAAAAATAGGGCTGGTTATAGCCATGACATCTTTCAGGAAAACTTTACAACGTGTATTTAGACAGGTGCCAGGTTTAAAATCATCAATGGTGATCAGCCCATCTGATACCTTTAAAAGTAAAGAGAAGTACGATCTGCTAATTGTAGATGAGGCGCATCGTTTGCGCCAGTATAGAAACATTGGTTGGAGAGGAACTTTCAAGAAAAACAATCAAAGACTTGGTCTGGACGATTCGGGAAATGAACTTGATTGGATAATGGCTAATAGCAAAAATCAAATTTTCTTTTATGATAAAGCTCAATCCGTAAAACCATCAGATATCCCTGAAGCTTTTTTTTCGAAACTATTAAATGATCCATATACGATAAAACTGGAACTGCATTCGCAAATGCGCGTAATGGGTGGCGAGGATTATATCAAATTTGTTGATGATTTAATGAATATAAAACTAGATAGAAAAGCAGTTTACAGATCACCGGATTATCAATTGCTCTATTTCGATTCGTTGGCAGAACTTTATGGTGAATTAGGCGAAAAAGAGCAGGAACATGGCTTATGTAGGATGGTTGCAGGTTACAGTTGGCCATATAAATCAGAAAATGATAAAACAGCAATTGATATCGAAATTGATAATTTATCTTTTCAATGGAACCAAATAAAAATAGATTGGGTAAATTCTCCCAATGCCTTTAAAGAAGTTGGTTGTATCCATACTATACAGGGATATGATTTAAATTATACGGGGATAATTTTTGGGAAAGAAATTGATTACAATGCCGAAACGGACAAAATTGAGGTAAATCGTGACCAATATTTTGATGGTTATGGTAAAATCGGAGTTGATAAAGATGACGATTTAAAGGAATTTCTAGTCAATATTTACAAAACAGTATTTTATCGGGGTATAAGGGGAAGTTTCGTTTATGCCTGTAATCCTAATCTCGCAAATTATCTTAAAAAACATATTCCGTTATTCGAAAAAGAGCCTGCTTTAAGAATTATACCGTTTAATCAGGTTAAACCATATGTTAATGCTGTACCATTAGTTGATATTACTGCTGCTGCGGGTAGTTTTAGCGGTTTACAGATCCACAGCGATTTTGAATGGGTAGAATTGCCGTTTAATATTACTCCTCAAAAGGGTTATTTTGTTTGCAAAGTAGTAGGTGAGTCGATGAATAAGCGGATTCCAAATGGTGCTTATTGCTTGTTTAGGCAAGATGACGGAGGCACCAGAAACGGTAAAATTGTTTTGGTACAAAGTACCGCTATTCAAGATTCGGATTTTGGCTCTGGTTATACCGTGAAAGAATACCAGAGTGAAAAGGTAGTGACGGATGAGGGTTGGCAGCATAGCAGTATCATTCTACAACCTTTATCTGATGATTTATCTTATCAAGCAATTAAATTGGTAGAAGATGAACTGATTGATTTTAAGGTTGTAGGGGTATTTGAAAAAGTATTAGTTTAGTGCAGTTAAAATCCGATAGCGAAGGTTAATAAATAGCTTATTTATTAACTTGCTCATTTTTTGTTTTTCCACAGTTGCCATAATTTCCAAATATATTGTGGAGAGTTTACTGTATACTAAAATAAAGCATGGGGGTAAGAACATTGTCAAAATGAATGATCATCTGATGTATCAAATAAACACTATTCTATTTTGGGACCCCCACACTAATTAGCTCTTGGCATTTTATTTAGTTTAATCGGTTTACAACTTCTTCCAATTCTTTGTCAGAGAGTGGGATTACATGGGGATCAAGCTCCGATTCGAAATCAAGGATCGCAGTTTTGTTATTGATTACCCATTTTTTTACTTGGTCTTTATTAGTGATATGAGCAGTTTTTAGATAGGCTTCATAATCTTTTTTCTTTACACCCTTTTCTTTATTTTTCTCGTCCATCAGGAAAGCATACTCAGTATTGTTTTTTACAAAATGGGTAAAGCCATATCTCAAAAACCTATTGTATGAACTTACTAAGCCTGAATCACTTGATATCAGTTTTTTGGGTATAAAGATAATTGGCAGACCATCAAAGACAGGAAGATCATATGTTCCGTTTTCCCAGGATTTTGTCGCATAATTGAAAACGTTTCTGAGCTTGATGGCTTTTGTAGGGATGCGATGTTTAGTGCATTGTTCCTGGGTAAAGGTAATCAGCTGACTTTTAATGATACTTACGATAATATCCGATATGCGATCGGGCCCAACCTGATCGATACCAAAGTAAAGGGTATTGTAAGAAAACTGTCCAGTTTTTAGTGAGTTGATCACAAATTCAGTATTATCCTGAATGAGCTGTTTTAGCACACTGCCTACAGAATTACCATGTGGGCGTTTTGATGAAAATCCCAGTCTGGTTTGATTGGACTCGTGAAGCCCTTTTAAGAGCTTGCGGGTATCATTTGGCTTATTAAAAACTACACTTTGAAAAAGTTGGTTAAGAAAAGCATCCAGAGATTTTTTCATTTCCAAAGTGAGCGGGCTTGCAAACTTTAGTACCTTGTTATAATCCAAAAAAGCAAGGTTGTCGAATTCGAGTTTTACATTTAAGAATTCAACTGTTGATTGGCTGTGCCCGATCTTATCGAGTCCAAACTCACTAATAATTGTTTTGTTCATAATTTTTAATTTTTCTTTTTTTAATGTTGTGAAAATCTGTCCTGCCCTGATGACTTTCATCAATGCAGTTTTTAATTGTGCTGTTCATAGTTTTCTGTTTTTTATTTCGAGAATTATCGATCAAAGATTGTGCCATTTTAACAAACATCAATAATCAATGTTTGTTTAACAAACATTGATTATTAAAAAAACTATTTGTATCCTTGCAAAAAAATCTTATATTTACTTATGGACTTTAAAACGGCATTAAATCAATTAGTTGGTAGTCGAATTAAAATAAAACGGGCTGAGCTCGGTTTAAGCCAGGATGAATTGGCCTCTAAAATCGATCTGGCTAGGGCATCCATATCTAACATTGAAATCGGCCGCCAGCAGCCTACCCTCAGTACTCTTTACGACATTAGTCAGGTACTGGAAACTGACGTCCAGTCGCTGCTTCCAACTTATTTAGAAGTTAAATCAGAAACAATCTCTAAATCAGACCCTTTGGAAATACTTAAAACAAAAGATGTTACAGATGGTTCAAAGGAGAAGATTGAGAAGTTAATTGCAGGCATAATTCCAAAACCTAACCTATGAAATATATCGAGGATAGAGCTAACGAGCTTTTAAGAAAACTGGCTGTTCACACCGCTCCTGTAGACCCAAAGAAACTTGCGGAAAAGTTAGGAGTAATTGTTCAGAAAGTTGATCTTGATAGTGATGTGTCAGGTCTTTTTGTCACAAAAGACAATGTGTCATACATTATGTACAACAAAAGAGAAAACAAATTTAGGCAGCGTTTTACAATAGCACATGAACTGGGACACTATATGCTGCACAAGGACATCTCTCTTTTTATCGATAAAACACAACGAGTTCTTTATAGAGATTCCGCTTCTACAACTGGAGAAAAATTAAAAGAGCGTGAGGCCAATGCCTTCGCTGCTTCACTTTTGATGCCAAAGATATTGGTTGAAGAAGCGGTGTCGGAAGTACCTTATGGAGAAGATACAGTAGATTATCTTGCAAACAAGTTCCAGGTCAGTCCTTTAGCAATGAGTTTTAGGCTATCAAATTTAGGCTACGAAATAGGTTGGTAGAGATATAGCATGAGTATATGTCAATATCCATTTTATTAACTAGTTGCTTGGTAATAATTAAATTGTAGCTCTATATGAAAAAGGCTACCACGCACCATAAGATAGAAACCATTAAATTGCAAAATCGCCTCAGAAACATGAGCTGTATAATAAAGATCGACATGGTAAAGCTGATTCATCTGTTAACATTAGATTGGTGCAAAAAAAGCTCGATCATTTATGATCGGGCTTTTTACTTTTGTAGCTATTTTTTTAGAACATGTCACTTTCTTTTACAAGCCAATAACTTTATGATTTTTTCTTAGTTCGAAGATTAATGAAATGTTTCTGTTAATGTTAACAACGTTCAGTATCTTGTGACTGATGCTATAATATTATTCTACAATGAGGTTAATTGCACATTTTCCTTGTTTATTTTGACCTAATTGGTAACTCACTCGATCTCCCATTTTAAGGTTTTCGAAATCTGTACGATACTTAAATGAATTGGCATTTACATATAAATCTGTACCATCACTTATTTTTATAAATGCAAAATGCATTGTGTGATTTATTCTGTCGATAACACCGTGAAGGCCATTGTAATTTGCTATAAATTCGATACCGTAGGCTTCTTCAACCATATTTGAAAGGTAATTTTTACTTTGATTAAGTGCCAACTGATCATCATATTTAATAAATAGTTCTTTAATATATTCAAGATTATCCTCATTATGAATTTTTGGAATGGCTTTAATAAAGGTCTTCAGTGTTGAACAAAAATTCTTGATCATTTTGCCGTCAAAATTTCTTTCATCCACGCAAAACTCAAATATCGAAAGACCTTTAATAAAAGTTAATATTGCTTTTTGGTAATCACCTTCACCTTGCACTATCTCATTTCCCCAATATCCATACATACTGATCAAATCTGTATTTGCTATCCTAAGTTCAGATTTAGTAAGAGATCCCTGTTCAATTACTTTTTCTACCAATTCAATTGCTTCCTTATGCTTCATTGCTGTTGAATAGCACCGAGACAATAGTAAAGCCGGATGTTTAGAATCTGGCTTTATTTTATATAATTTTTCTGCAGCTATGATTGCATTTTCAACATCGTCAAAGCTATAAAGTAAAAAACCAGCATAAAAATACAATAATCTAGGATTATCAGGCTCCATCTCAAAACCAGTAAGATAGTCTTGCTCTGCACCTAAAATATCACCAGAAGTAGCTTTAATAAAGGCGCTTACCCTATAGATCTCAAAATAACTTGGAAGAATAGACTTGGCCTCGTTTATCTTTTCTAAAGCTAATAAATACGCCTTCTTAGATCCAATAATATCACCACTAGTTTCCAGATTACTTCCGTTTTTTGAAAATTTTAATGCTTCTGATATTAATCTAGCAGTTACTTTTTCATTTACATTTCTAATAGTAATTGCATTAATTGCAAATTCGTTAGCCTGTGTAGCCTGGTTTATGCCTGAAGTAGTTTTTGATAGAGAGTTGATTTTACTAATAATATCTTTCACAAAGCTTACTTCAACTGGATGTTTCAATAATATATAGTCTTTTGCAAACTCTGAAATTTGATACATAACTTCATTACCTTCAGCGTTGTGAATTATTTCTCTAGCTACAATTGTTGTTGCAAATAGTTCGTTTATCGTTCTGCGGAGAACAATTGATGGTAGACCAGTGAGATATATTAGCTGTGCATCATTCAGGTTCTTTCTCGCAGAAAGGATTGTATTAATAACTTGTCTACCCTCAGGAGATAGTTTTTCATAAACATTACTTAAACAAAATGATAATACTTGTTCTAGATCACTCACAACCACATTTGGATCAGTACCTAACTCCACCGAGCTGACAAACCATTTAAGAGCTAGTGGATTGTAATGTAATTTTTCCGCAATTGACACTAATTGATTTGCAGGTAATCTGTTTAATATATCACTTTGTTTAATGGAAGCAAATTGTCTAATTAGTAGAATTGATTCCGATTCTGTCAAACCAAAAATCGGTCTTCGGAACTCAAGTTCACCCAATCCAATACGTGATGTAATTAAGATTTTGCATTTCATCTGAGCTTCCCTAATAAATTCTCTTACTGATTCATCTAAAATTGTTTCTAAATTATCAACAATCAGGAGCACTTTGAAAACATCCATGTATTCTAGAATATCATCTAGGCTATTTTTTGATGTTCCCATTATTTCTCCAATTCCTTCAATTACACCTGCATAATCTTTTAAGGTGTTTTTTATTTCTAAAATGCCATTTGCCGTTAACATTGTCGATTTTGCGGTTATCCAAATTATTATATCAAAAGGATTTTGCTCTTTAAGATCTAAAATATCGTAGGCAACCTTTAGAGCAAGAGCTGATTTTCCCACTCCTCCTTCACCAATTATACTTACTACTCTATTATTTCCTAAAATAAGTTTAGAAACATCCAAAATGTCTTTCTTTCTACCTATAAAACCGGTTTCGTCGAAATCTGGAGCTGGTAGATTATGGTACGCTTCGTCAATTTTGTCTCCATATGATGGAATACTTAATGTAAGAACATAAGAGGGATCGGTTTCAATTTTTGATTTGGTATCCTTAAGTGTTATCCATGAAATATTATGTGATTCAACAAGAGTAGTTATGAATATCCAAGTATTAGAAAAATCGTCTGAAAGTAGCGGTCTTGTATGCATTACTCTATTTCTAATCGGAACCAAGTTATCCAAATCTGGAATTAGTTTTTTTACTTCTTGGTAAACATTATCAGGAAAAAAGTGCTTGTTTTTAACAATCGTTGTATAAGTTTCTTGAAAATCAAGAAACTCTATAACTTCCTGTAAGTTGTCCTCAGGTAAGATTCCTGGATTGTCACCTTTAAATCTTCTTTTGATTTTTTCGATGACATCCGTTTCCCGTAAAAAACTTAAATCTTGAAAATTAGGTAATAAATATTGATTCAATAAAATTTTCAAATCAATTTCAATTGCATATATGAATGCTGCTATAGTTAATCTGGTTTCTGTTACCTTCGCCATTAATGAGAGTATTAATTTGCAATATACTCATTTAGCTACACTTTAAATTTTCCAAAGTAACTAAAGCTTAGAGTTTAAAGAACAAGCTTATAGAACTTTGGGATGTATATAACAAACCAATTGTTTTAATCTATTCTTTTCAATCTTAAAACTTTCCAATTTTCTCTCCTTCGCTAGCAAAACAATTCCATATAGTGTTTTTTCAGCACAAGATTAACCATATCTTCTTAATGAAACAATATATCAATAGCGAGTGGGTTGCTTAAGCTTTATGTTCTTTGCTTGTTTATTATTAAACCTTTTTCACCGATTTCAAAAACACAAAACCAACCACGCCTGATAAGATAGAAGCGGTTAAAATGGCAAAATCGTTTCCGAAACATACAGCACCTTGCTAAAATAGAGTAAGGCAATAAAGATCGGCATGCTGAAACCGATTCATCTGCTAGCATTAGATGATCAGTGCAAAAGAATAAGAATGTAATCATCTTTTACCAACCCTTTTATTTTATATTTAAAAAGTCTTATCTGTTCACATCGTCCATGAAGGATTAAGCTAAAGATTAATTTATATTTAACTGTACTCACCAATGAAGAAAAAATTAATTGCTGTTGTATTTTTTGTTGTGGCTTTTTTTATTGGCAAGAAACTTTTTAGGGGGCCAGAAAATACAACTATTGCAAAGGTAAATGAGTTTTACTATGCAGGGGAATATGAAAAAGCAAAAGGTGCATTGAAGCGTTATTTAAAGGATCATCCCGATTCACCTAAATGTTGGTCTTATTTAGGATTGGTTAACGTGGAGCTAAATGATACCCTGGGTGCTGAACAGGCTTATAAAAAAGCACTTGTGTTGGATGATCAAAACGAACGTACCATTGTAGGTTTAGGTGTTGTTGAAAGAATGAAAGGAAATTATGCAAAGGCCAGAACATATTATGAAAGGGCCCTGCAGCTAAATCCGGATGATCCAAGTGTATATACCAGCCTATCCGTTGTAGAAATTAAAAACCGAAATTTTGCTAGGGCTATTGAATTGGGAGAGATCGCAAAAGAAAAGGACGACCTAGGTAAGAATCCTGTAATCCTGTCAAATTTAGTCATCGCCTACCATTTGAATCATCAAAAAAAGGAGCGTGATCAAATGCTGGCAGCACTTGAAAAAACCAATTATCGAAATGCGGAAGAGGTAAAGATGCTGATTAGTGGAAAAATTAATGATGAGGACGTATTAAATTCTCTATAATCTAATGAGTCACCGAATTATCTTAATTTAGTCAGAGACTGCAATTCTATCTCTTTTATAGATTTCGCTTCGCAGAGCCTTCGGGTTCTCCATTCCGCTGCGCTCCAGTCGAAATGATGATTGTCCTACAAAATGTCTTATTGGTATTAACCTTGCACTGAACAACGTTTAAGTGAATTCAATTACTTATACTTCGCCTTCTTTGCGACCCACATTGCGCTCTTCGCGGTTAAGAAAAAAACAAATAACATCTTTTTACCACAAAGTTCGCGTAGAAAGGGCACTAAGTGTACAGAGCTGGGTGCCTAAAAGGCTATACTGCTCTCTGTGTTCCTCTGTGTAAAACTCAGTGCACTCGGTGGTAAAAACTTTGCGTTCTTTGCGGTTAAATATTAGCTTAATCTTTATAACGAATCTAAAAAATCTAAATACAAAGGAATGCTTTCTTCTATCCATTTTTTCGAAGTGTTATGCTCCATTCCATAATAAGCAAATAAAGGTCGGTAATCGGCTTTTACATATTGAAAAGAAAGTTCGAACGGACGGGTTAATTCTGCTAATGTATATTTATATTTTTCTGATGGACGCAGTTCATGTTCTTCAACACCCAATGAAATGGCCAGGGCAATTTTCTTGTCAGCCAATTTGAAACCGCTTTTGCTGCCATAGGCCCATCCATGGGTGAGTACTTCATCCATCCATTTTTTTAAAAGTGAGGGACAATTGAACCAATAATAGGGAAACTGGAATACAATTTTGTCATGTAGTTCAACCAGTTTTTGTTCTGCCAATACATCAATCTTTTCGTCAGGATAGGCCTCATACAGTTGATGGACTAGATATTTATCAGGGTATTGAGTTAATTCTTCTATCCATCGTTTGTTGATTAGGGAACTTTTAATATCGGGATGGGTTACAACGATTAATGTTTTCATTTTTACAAATTTTGATGATTATAAAGCGCAAAAATAGATGCATAACCGCTTATTTTGTAAATTAGCAACCAATTGTAAGGTACTATAAAAAATGTAAGCATGTCTAAAATCAAGGAAACCTCAACCAACTACGCAAACAAACAAGCTCTAGCTGATGAGTGTTTTGAAGTTTATACAGCCAACATTATTGGCGGTCAATGGGCTTTAGCGATCTGTTCGTGGTTAATGAACGGTAAACTCAGATTTGGAGAGTTAAAAAAACATTTGCCCAATATTACCGAGCGGATGCTAACCTTACAGCTACGTAAATTAGAGGCAGCTAAAATTGTTAAGCGAACCATATACGCCGAAGTTCCGCTACGGGTTGAATACGAACTAACCGCAATTGGCATCGAATTGAGACCGATTATCAGTGAACTCGAAAGGTGGGGCGTAAAGCATAAAAGTATGTTAGGGGAGTTTTGATTTGGTTTATTTAAGCGCAGCATCCAAAATGCAATGCTTATTTCTTTTATTCTAAGAGAATACCACGAGGGGTAAAGCGGAAGGTTGAGAATGATAGGCGGATAGGGGTTTAAGGCGCTCGTTATAATACGGTCGTCATCCGATAGCTATCGGATGCGGGGCACGAAGCAATCTTAATGCGCTCGCTATTTTCTTGCCGCTTGCTCAGTCTTGCCTCGGCTCGCCGCCGCCGAAGGGGCTCTTTCTTTTGGCTTGGCCCAAAAGAAACAAAAACCCAAGGCTTGCATCTTTTCTTGTAAAAACCTACGGAAATCTTTATCGCGGCAGTATCTAGGCTCTTACCCAGGCTTATCCCAGCGCACCCTCTTGATCCTGCCTTGGGCTGTGGGTTAATGAGGGGAAGTGCACAGATTTCCGTGATTTTTCCGGCGAAAATCTGCTAGGCCGGATAGCAGGGTGCAGATAGCAAGGAGCAGATAGCAAGGAGCAGATTGCAAGGAGCAGATTGCATGGGGCGTATTGCAGGGTGCGGTAATTTGTTTTTCAGTCCTTTCCCTTTCAGAGGAAAGGTACCAATAGGCGGATAGGGGTTTAAGGCGTTCGCTATTATACGGTCGTCATTGCGAGGCACGAAGCAATCTTAATGCGTTCGCTATCTTCTTGCCCCTTGCTCAGGCTTGCCTCGGCTCACCGCCGCCGAGGGGCTCTTACTTTTGGCTTGATCCAAAAGTAACAAAAAATCAAGGCTTGCATCCTTTCTTGTAAAAAGCTACGAAAATCTTGAAAGCGGCAGTATCCAGGCTCTTAGCCCCTTGCTTATCCCTATGCTCTCGCTTGATCCTGCCTTGGGCTGTGGGTTAATGAGGGCAGATACAAAGATTTCCGTGCTTTTTCCGGCGAAAATCTGCCAGGCCGGATAGCAAGGTGCAGATCGCATGGTGCACACTGCAGGGCGCTGTAATTTGTTATTTAGTCCTTTCCCTTTCAGGGGGAAGGTGCCGATAGGCGGATAGAGGCTCTGTGACCCTCTGTGTTTTACTTTGTGTCCTCTGTGGTTAAATTGCCTTCTATGGTTAACCCTTTAGCTTTCACCGATTTCAAAAACACAAAACCCACTACACCCGATAGGATCGAAGCGGTTAGAATTGCAAACTTTGCTTCTGATACATGCAGCACCTCGCTAAAAGAAAGCAGGGCAATAAAGATCGACATGGTAAAACCGATTCCGGCGAGCATGCCCAAACCTAAAATGTGTTTCCAGCCTGCTCCGGTGGGTAAATCGGCCCATTTTAGTTTCACAGCTAACCAGCTGAAAAAGGTTACGCCAATGGTTTTACCCACGAATAAACCTACGATAATGCCCAGTCCAAGAGGGGAAACCAGTCCGGCAAGCATTTCTTTTTGGAAAGTGATGTTAGTATTCGCTAAAGCGAAAATGGGCATAATGATGTAGTTTACCGGCGTGGTTAAAAAATGCTCGAGTTTTTCTAGAGGCGATTCTACATCCGTTTCGTTAGTGGGGATGGTAAAAGCCAACAGTACCCCAGCAATGGTAGCGTGGATGCCCGAATGATGGATAAAATACCAAAGGAATATGCCTGGGATGAGGTAAAAGACCAGTTTGGTTACACCGAAATAATTCATCAGGCTTAAAAGAACGAGGATGCCTCCAGCCATGGCCAGGTATTCGAAATGAATCTGGTGGGTATAAAAGATCGCGATTACGAGAATGGCACCAAGATCATCTACAATGGCTAAAGCCGCCAGGAATATTTTTAAACTGGTGGGTACGCTTTTACCCAACATGGCGATAATGGCGAGGGCAAAGGCAATGTCGGTTGCCATGGGGATTCCCCAGCCCGATGCCGAGGTTTCGCCTTTGTTAAACAGGCTATAAATTAAGGCAGGGACGAGCATGCCGCCAATGGCTGCAATTACGGGTAAAGCTGCGCTTTTAACGGAAGATAATTCTCCTTCGAGCAGTTCGCGTTTGATTTCGAGTCCTACGAGCAGGAAAAATATAGCCATTAAGGCGTCGTTTATCCAGGCTAAGATGCTGTAGTTCACTTCGCCAAAGCCTAATTTGATTGCTAAAAATGCTTCGAAACTTTCTTTTGAAGCGGTATTGGCGATGAGTAAGGAGATCGCCACGCAGATTAATAATAAAAAACCACCTACTTGTCCGGAGCGGAAGAAACGCTGAAATACTTCGAGATTGATGAGTTTAGCCATAGGGGTAAAAATAGTGAAATAAGGGGGGAAAGGGGGAGGTTTTTGTAAAGAAATGTAAGGTGTTAATGCGGTCGTCATTGTGCTACAACAATAAATCCGTCATTGCGATGAGGCTTTTTCAGCCGAGGAAGCAATCTTACTACTAAGGGTTGTCTGCGATTGTTACAGTAGTGGCTCCGTCGTTTTTGCTTCTAACAATTTTCTGTCATCCTGAGGCACGAAGGATCTTTTACGGAAAGATTCTTCACTGCGTTCAGAATGACAATTGTAGGTTTTGCCCTAGGCTCGGGCTTGCCTCGGCTCACCGCCACCGAGGGGCTCTTTCTTTTCTCTTGATAGAAAAGAAACAAAAGATCAAGGCTTGCATCTTTTCTTGTAAAAACCTACGGAAATCTTAATCTCGGCAGTATCGAGGCTCTTACCCTGGCTTATTCCAGCGCACCCGCTTGATCCTGCCTTGGGCTGTGGGGTAATGATGGGGAGTGCACAGATTTTCGTGCTTTTTCCTGCGAAAATCTGCTAGGCCGGATAGCATGATGCAGATCGCATGGCGCATATTGCAGGACGCGATAATTTGTCTTTTAGCCCTTTCCCTTTCAGGGGAAAGGTGCCGATAGGCGGATAGGGGTTAGGCGGATCGGTGGAAACGAGATCAATAAAAAAAGCCACAGACCTTTTTAAATCTGCGGCTTCATTATGTGGCTCCCGAATGAACCCGGGAGGTTGATGTTTATTAGCATTAATATCCCCGCATGCGCGAGGATGACGACCATCATTAAAATTTAAACGAGTTCAACATAATGCATATTGTTGCATTAATATCCCCGTATGCGCGAGGATGACAACCGTTATTAAAATTTAAACGAGTTCAACATAATGCATATTGTTGCATTAAGATCCCCGCATGCGCGGGAATGACGCCCCTTTTTTTTAAATAAAATTAAGGCTTCTTGCCGATATTTACCCTGATATTCACTTCAAAATCGCCATCGGTATAACCACTGATTGCGGAAGTTGCCGTGTTGTAATAAGCCATAAAATAAAAGGTCGATTTATAGTTCATGCCGAAACCAATGGTGGCGTTTTGGGTATTGTGGTACATGGCCATGACGTACAATTTATCGTTGGCAAAATTTGCATTTAAACCGGCATCCCATAAATTTTCGTAATTTTTAATGCCCCTGAAAACACCTTTAGGTTCTAAGCTGATGCCGTTTATACCAGATCCCAGCATGAACTTATAACTCACCGCCGAATAAAAGGTGGGTTTATCGGCAAAGTTTAAATCGTCTTTTCTAAAAACGGAACGCATGTTCGGTACGGCACCTTCAACGGTTAATCCTTTCGAGGTATAAGAGATCCCGAAATCGCCATCTACATAATAACCCCTGTCGTTAAAACGGGCAATGGATGGATCGTTAATGTCGCTGTTTCTTACACTGCTTAAATCCAGTTTATCCTGACTGGCACCAAAAGAGATCCCGAAGTTTAATTTCTGGTCATCATTGTTTAAGGGAAGGTGATAAGCAAAAGTTCCCACGGCTTTGGTGCGTTGGATGCCGCCCGATTTCTCGTTGTAGATATTTACGCCCCAGCCTACTTTGCTTACCTGCTGATCTAAGGTTACGCTTTGTGTAATGGGGGCACCAGGGATGTTAGACCACTGTTTGCGGAAACTTCCGTTAATGTTAAAACCTTCGTTTATACCGGCCATTGAGGGATTAACCAGGTAACGATTCTGGAAATATTGTGCATTGAGTGGAAGGATCTGCGCTTTAACCGAACCTAAAAATAATGTGCCTGCAGCAAATAGAAACGTTACGCGACGCATTTGCTTTATGTTTTTTGTAATTGCTCTCATGTCTGTAATTAGTCTCTAATGATGTTGATAAAACCTTTGAATGTACCGATACCGCTACCTAAATCGATGATGTAATAATAGGTACCTTCATTCAGCGGACTACCGTTTATGGTTCCGTCCCAGTCGTTGGCATAGGTATGTTTGGTATATAAAATCCGCCCGGCCTTATCGAATATTTTTAAGGTATTGTTTGGGTAATAATCGATGTTCTTCACGATAAATTTATCGTTGTGACCATCACCATTCGGCGTAACTACAGTACTGGCTTCGAGTTTATAATCGTTTATTACGGTAATGGCAATGCTTTGATCGCTCACACAACCACTTGCATTGGTTACGGTAACACGGTAAGTACCGTTCTGTTTCGGTCGGATGGTCAAGGCGGATGTGTTTTGTCCGCTAACAATATCCGAGCCAGTCCAGCTGTATTGCGTTCCGCCGGTAGCCGTTAAAATGATGGCATCGCCTTTAGAAATCGATAAACCTTTGTTGCTGCTGATCGAAACTACCGGTAAAGCATTTACCGTTACCGTGGCTGTTCCGGTTTGCGCTTGGGTGGCATAGGCATCGATCACGCTTACTAAATTGTAGGTGAATGTACCTGTCGCGCTGGTTGGTACGCTAACCGTTGCAATAGTTGAGCTTGTGCTTACCGTACGGTTACTGCCACCATTTACCGTATAAGTGAAGGTGTAAGGTGCTGTGCCAACCGAACCTGTGAAGGTAATATTTGGTGATGAACCGAAGTTACATACGGATGTATTGCCTGCAATGGTGGCTACTGGTAAAGGACGAACCGTAACCGTGGTTGAAACATTTTGCGCCTGTGTACTAAAAGCATCGGCAATGTTGGTGATGGTATAAACGAATGTGCCCACCACGTTAGTTGGTGCCGTTACCGTTGCGGTATTGCTTGTTGCCCTTAACGTTTGGCTGTTACCGCCATTGATGTTATAAGTGAAGGTAAAGGGTGCTGTGCCTGCAGTTGCCCTAAAGGCAATTATCGGCGCAGTGGCGTTTTGTGGAACAGCAACACTGGCACTTAGTGCGGCAACCGGCCTGGCGTTAATATGCAGATTGGCTGGAGTATAGTTAACTGTGTAATTGCTGCTTAAAGCAATCGTTCCCTGCTGAATGGCGTAATCGCCTGCGGTTTCGCCCGCCACACGGCTTAATGCTCCTGTAAAAGCATCGGTACCAATTAATGCAGGGCTGGAAACATAGGTAAATGCGGGATCAGCCGTTCCTTCTAGCTTGGTTTTGGCATCTGCCGTTACCGTAATGGCTTTAGGGGCAATGGTTAATACCTGTTGTTTGGCAACTGCCGGGTTAAAGAAAGTATCGCCAGGTTGATTGGCCGTAATCGTTACGGTACCTGCTTTTACAATGTGGATATCGTTATTGCTGATGGTGGCAATATTGGTATCGCTGCTGGTATATTCGATGTTAATGGCCGTATTGTCGCTCGTAGCCCCTGCAACTAAATCAGGGTCGCCATAAGTAGCGGTTCTGGTGGCGGCAAAGGTAATGTTCTGGTCTTTCTTAACGGTTGCATCATCCCTGGTGTACCAGATGGGGGAGGTAATGATCCGGCTTCCGTCTGCCTCTACAATATCAGCATAATAATAGCCTGTGGCCAGGTTGGCCAGGGCATTGTCGGCATAGGTTAAACTTGCGGTTGCACTGGTGGTTAACTCTACCGGATTGGTGCCGCTTCCAGGGGTGCCGTATAAAATTTTAATGCTGGTTACCGCACTTGTGGTCATCGAACTCACCGAGATCTGTGGTGCACCGGCCGTTTTAAATACACTGCCTACAGGTTGCTTGTTAATGGTGAAAACCACTTTGGCTGCCGAATCTTGAGATGCATAGAAACGCATCTTTTTAATGGCATCCAATAAATCGTTCTCGGTAAGGGCGGGAGCCAATACCACTAACCTGGCACGGGTGTGTTTGCCAAAAGTTAAATTGTGGTTATCATGATCAATACTTGCACCAAGGTGATAACCCTTAGCCAGCATGCGGTTATAATAACTCAAATAACTCATTGAGCTGGCGGGATCGGAATAGGTAACATTGGTCGAAAATGCAGGACCACTTTCTAAGGCCGCACCTACAATGGCGCTATCGGCACTTAAATCATAAGTGGCAGAGATGTTGTTAAAATCGGTAGTATTAGGGTGAGCCAAAGTAGCTACTGCATTTAAACCATGGCGGTTAATGATCCTGAATAAACCCGCTGGCCCGGTATAAGTACTTTTAGGTACATAAATCTGGTTTTCGCCGGGCTCCCAGCCGATCAGTGAATCGATACCGTACACAATTACGTGTCCGCCGCCACTGATTACGCCCCATTCCATACCGTGCAAAGCAACGAAAGTAGAAGTGGTTGCATTTTTGGCTGCAGTGATACCCGGTTGCCAGTTGGCTAACGACATGCCGGCCTGGGTATGGTTATGCTCTGATATACCAAGAAAATCGAGGTTCATCGCCGTTTTGGCAAAAGCATAATCATCTTCGGGTTTTTTGGTTAAATCGTCTTTATTCCCGTCAGAATAACTGCTGTGACTGTGTAGGTTACCATAATAGAAATTGAGTTTGTTTACATCAAGGATACCGGTTTTAAAGTTTCCTAAAAGGGGCTGTGTGGTTAAATATAAAGGGCCACCGCTGCAGGCACTGTTTACCGCATAGGTGAAAAAGTAATAATTGGTGTTCTGGGTTAAACCATTTCTGATAAATGAAGTGCCCGTTCCTCTTTTCACCACGATACCACCACCTAAAGCATCGCCAACATTATAAACCGTTTGATTTACCGGTGCTGCGGTTAAGGTGCTGCTGGTACTCATCACCACCATGTATTCATCAGCTGCGCTGGCGGCTGTGAAAGAAGCCTGGATAAAGTTATAGTTGGAAGAAGTAATGGTAAAACCTGTAGGCTGTGCAGTTGGAGTGGCACAGGGCAATAAGGTTTTAGTGTTTTGTGCTGCGGTTAAAATATTGGTGGTTAAATATTTCGGTCCGCCGGTACAAGAAAGGTTGTTTAATGGAACAATAAAATAGTTGTAAGTAGTAGAACTGTTTAAATTGTTATCGGTAAAGGTATTGCTCACAATTTTATTGATTACCGTACCCCCACCAAAGGCAGAACCAATGGCATAAGCAGTACCATCAACCGGAAGCGCGCTTAAGGTAGTATTTAAACTTCTGATGATGAGGTATTCGTTGGCATCGGCCGATTTAGTGAAAGTAGCGGTGATGCTGCCTGTGGTTACAGCACTAAAAGTTAATGCGGTTGCAGGGCTGCTTGGCGCGGCGCAGGCAGGTAAGTTAGGTGGGAAATGTACACCCAATCTATTGGCATCGTCATCATCAATGGCATTTTGAACGGTAGCCAGTGGTGTTCTGGTCCAATCGTCGTCTACATAAGCAGGACTGGGTACGGTTACATTCAAACTTCTTACATAAGAAACATCTTTGGCGTTAACACCCTGACCGAAAGCATCGATAATGTTGTTATTGGCATCTAAAAGGGCCACACCATCGTTACCGTTAAAGTTGATTACGGTATTGCTGTTTAATACGGCACTGGCAGTACTTAGGTAAGGTACTTCGGTATTGCTGTTACCCGTATTGCCCAAAAGTACGGAGCCATGGGCCGGAATGGTAAAGTTCAAGTTTACCGTTTGCGATGGTGTACCAGTGATGTTGATGTTACCCGCATCGCCCGAAATATTGTATAAAGCTAATTTTAACTGTGGTGATGCGGTATTGATCGGTGCATTGCTCAGGTTGGTTAATTCGATCCACTTGTTTACAGAGGTGCCTTCGTAATATTGGCTAATGATTACCGGTGCGTTTACCAAAGGAGGATTAGCAGTGGTAGCATCAACCGTGGAGACTGTGGTTTGTAAATTGCCTGCTGCATCTTGTGCCACTACATATAAGGTATAACCAGTACCGATTGTTAAACCGGTGATGGATGCACTGGCATCGGTATTGGCGGTATTGGCAAATGATCCCGATTTTAAAGCGGCAGATCCGCTTCCATCCTGTGCAGCTTTAACCTGTGCTGGTGTTGGTGCAGTACCGCCCGAAAGGGCTAACACATAATAAGTGGTACCTGCTTCGTTAATGTTGTTTGCAAAAGCTACCGAGGTAGTGGTAACTGTTGTGGTTTTGGGGTAAGTGGCTGCGGTTAGAGGAGGGGTAACGTCGCCTACAATACCAGTACCTGTTAGGGCAACATTTATAGGATTTGCTCCGGTACTTGAAATTTGAACGTTGCTTGCCGATGGACCAGCAACCGTTGGACTATAGCGTACATAAACCGTTGGCGAAGCCGAAACTTCGGCCACGCTATAGGCAATAGCCGTAGTAAAAGAGTTATTGTCTTTCGATACTGTAAAAGGTAAAGTTGTGCTAACGTTGGTATTTGCTGTGGTATTGCTGCCGCTTAGGGTGAAGCTCTGAGCGGTTGAATTTGTTGCTAAACTTTGGTTGCCAAATGCCAAACTGGTTGGCGATGCTGATAAAACCGGCGTAGTGGGGCCACCGCTTTTCGGTGTGATGCTAAAATTGTCGATCGTGTAAATACCGTCGCTTCCTGAATCATCAGTATCTGTCCAGCGGATATAAAGTGTGGTACCATTTGCCCAGGTAATGGCGGTGATACTTCCCGAAATAGCCGTTTGATTTGCAGGTAGGTTTCCATCAATACCAGCTGCTGCGGTAGTTGTGGTTAACTTTTCGTTAAGGTCCATGCCAGTAAGTGGTAGCCAGGTGGCCGATGCATCGGCAATGCTTGTGGCATTGAAACTGTATTCGAAATTTATTTTTTCGTTAACCGTAGCTGTTGAACCGCTTCTCCACTGTTCCATCACACCCGATAAATCGATTGAAGTTACAGTTGCGCCGGTGTTATTCTGGAATCCGGCACCAAATCTTGGTACCAACGAACCAGAAGCCAGACTTCCTAACGAACGGTCGGCCGCTCCCGCTGTTCCTGCGTTGTAGGCAGCACCAGCATTTGATGAAGCGGTGTAAACCGTTAACGACAAGGCCGAACCAACGGCTGCGCCGCTTGTGCCACTGGCTTTAACAGCGCTCCATCCGGCAACTGTTGAAGTCCCGGTTGCAGTCATGCCATCAAAATTTTCTAATTTAGCTGTGTTTATTGTCGTAAGTGAGACTTGGGCAGATAAATAATTCGAGAAAATCAGAAGAAATAAAATGAGAAGTAAAGGTCTTTTCATATAATAAGTTTTGTTTACAACAAATGTATATGCAAAAGCCTTATAATCAGATTAACTTAATGTTAATTTGGGCGATTGTGGAAAAATAAACATAATAAGGAATAATTTTTTGATTGGGATGACGTTGATATGCTTTTTTGGGCGTTTTGGTTTAAAGATTCGACTGTATTGTCATTGATAGATATTAAAAATCGGCAACATCCCGACCGGAGCAATTGATACGGCAGTCACTGCGTTGTTTTGCTTCTAATAATTCTCTGTCATCCTGAGGGATAATTTATCTTATAAAAAATCAATATGAGTGACAGATGGAAAAAGCTCGTAAATGGTCTTGAAGTATCGTCATTTCGACCGCAGTGGAGAAATCTTTTAAATTTGATTTTAATAACTTGGTACAAAGATCTCTCCATTTCGCTGCGCTACAGTCGAGATGACGACCATTCTATTGGAACCTGCCAATGGTAGGTACGAAGGATCTCTGCGTAATTAACCACTACCTTCATTTAGGCATTGTTCTTAATACGATCGTCATCCGATAGCTATCGGATCCCGCGCAGGCGGGAATCTTAATGCTTTTGCTGATCTGCTGTTCTTTTTCTATTTTGCCCCTTGCGCAGTCTTGCCTCGGCTCACCGCCGCCGATGGGCTCTTTCTTTTCTCTTGATAGAAAAGAAACAAAAGATCAAGGCTAGGAACTGATGTCGGATAAGCTAGTCGAAACTTTATTTGCAACAGCGGCTAGGAACGAAGAAAAATCGTTCTTGCCTCTGTTTTGGTTCTTTGGGTCAGGGAAAGATTGTGCACAAGTTTCAACTGCTTCTCCTTCCATCATTTCCTAGGCCGATAGCAGGGTGCAGATCGCCTAGCGCATATTGCAGGGTGCAGAACTATGAGGGGTGCGCTGGGTCGTCATCTCGACCGCAGTGGAGAGATCTTTGGACCTGATTCTTACAAAGAAAATTTGCTAGGCCGATCGCATGAAGCATACTCCAAAATGCGATAATTTGTCTTTTAGTCCTTTCCCTTTCAGGGAAAGGTGCCGATAGGCGGATAGGGGTTTAAGGCGCTCGCTATAATACGATTGTCATCCGATAGCTATCGGATCCCGCACAGGTAGGAATCGCTACAAATACTCCTCAATATTTCCTTTACCTTCACGGATCACTTCGAACTCACCCGTGGTACAATCGATTACGGTAGAGGCATCATTATCGCCGTAGCCACCATCGATTACCAGATCAACCAGGTCTTCATATTTTTCGTGGATCAATTCCGGGTCGGTAGAATATTCGATTACATCATCATCATCCTTTATTGAAGTAGATAGGATAGGGTTACCTAATTCTTTTACAATACAACGGGCAATGTTGTTATCGGGCACACGGATACCTACTGTTTTTTTATTCGAACTCAATAACTTGGGTACGTTGTTATTAGCATTAAAAATAAAGGTAAACGGACCTGGTAAAGCTTTTTTTAATACCCTGAAGGTGGTATTATCAATCGGTTTAATGTAATCGGAAATATGCTTTAAATCGTGGCAAATAAAAGAGAAATTCGCCTTTTCGGGTTTTATACCCCGTATTCTGCATATTTTTTCGATGGCTTTCGGATTTGTGATATCGCAGCCCAAACCATAAATCGTATCCGTTGGATAGATGATCAAACCACCTTTCTTCAACACTTCAACAACTTGTTCAATAGCCCTTTCGTTTGGGTTTTCTGGATAGATCTTAATAAGCATAGTGTAAAAATAACAAATTAATACGTTTGTTGTTTAAATAACATTAATCATAAACGTTCTAAATATGTACAAATAATTGTACAGTTTTTTTATTATCTTTAATTTTGAAGATTATTAACAAGTAAAATGGAAATCACAAATTATACCTCATTCAGGCAAAGTTTAAAGTCTTATTTAGATAAGGTTTTTACGAACCATACCCCCTTATTTGTTACCCGGGCAAAAGGAGAAGATGTTGTTGTGCTATCTAAAGCAGATTATGATAGTATGCAGGAAACTTTTTATTTGTTAAAAAGCCCAAAAAATGCAATTAGGCTTGATCAGGGGCTAAAAGATTATGAAAATGGTTTAGCCAAGGAGCAAGACTTGATCGATAATGATTAAATTGTTTCTCGATGGTGCATGGGAGGATTATCTCTATTGGCAATCGGTTGATAAATCGGTTCTGAAAAAGATAAATGCTTTGATAAAAGAAATCGAACGCACACCTTTTGAAGGTGCCGGAAAACCTGAGCCACTAAAACATCAATATTCTGGGTGGTGGTCGAGGAGGATTAATTTAGAACATAGACTTGTTTACAAAGTAGAAGATAACAAAATTATCCTCCTACAGTGCAGGTATCATACTTAACAATAACACAACATGAGAAAAGCTTTCGTCGCAATTGCTGCATTTTTAATTGCCCTAACCATTATGCTGGGCCTTTACCATCCCTTTTTATGGTGGACATTCATCTTCACCGGTCCTTTTGTAATTCTTGGTATTTACGATTTATATCAGCCCAAGCATAGTATTGTAAGGAATTACCCGGTTTTTGGCCGTTTAAGGTACTTTATGGAAGAATTGAGGCCGAAAGTTTACCAGTATTTTGTAGAAAGTGATACCAACGGTACACCTTATAGCAGGTTAAACCGCTCATTAATTTATCAACGCGCTAAAAAAGATAATGATACCATTCCATTCGGAACGCAGTTAAATGTTTACGATAATGGCTACGAATGGTTAAGCCATAGTATTGCAGCCATTTCTCATCACGAATTAAACCTGGATCCACGCGTTACTGTTGGTGGCCCCGATTGCAAAAAACCTTACTCTGCGAGTATTTATAATATATCGGCCATGAGCTTTGGCTCATTAAGTCAGAACGCCATTCTGGCTTTAAACGGTGGCGCTAAAATGGGCAACTTTGCCCACAATACCGGCGAAGGTGGCATCAGCGATTATCACCGTCAGCCAGGAGGCGATTTAATCTGGCAGATTGGTACCGGTTATTTCGGTTGCCGTAATGCCGATGGTACCTTTAATTACGATGCTTACGCCGAAAGGGCAAAAACAGACCAGGTAAAAATGATCGAGATTAAACTTTCGCAAGGTGCTAAACCTGGGCATGGCGGGATGCTGCCCGCCAAAAAGGTAACGCCAGAGGTCGCCAGAATCCGTTTAGTGCCCGAAGGTAAGGATGTTTTATCGCCACCTGCTCACTCGGCATTTAATACTCCGATCGGTTTATTGGAGTTTGTTAAGAAACTCCGCGATTTATCGGAAGGCAAACCAGTAGGATTTAAACTTTGCATCGGTCGTAAAAGCGAATTTTACGCCATTTGTAAAGCCATGGTAGAAACCGGGATTTATCCTGATTTTATTACTGTTGATGGTGGCGAGGGCGGAACAGGTGCTGCTCCACAGGAATTTTCGAATTCGGTAGGTATGCCTTTGCGCGAAGGTGTGGCATTTGTATATGATGTTTTGAATGGTTTTGATCTGAAAAAACACATTAAAATTATTGCCTCGGGTAAAGTGGCAACAGGTTTCGATCTGGTTAAAAATATCGCCCTTGGTGCCGATATGTGTAATGCTGCCCGCGGAATGATGTTCGCTTTAGGCTGTATTCAGGCTTTAGAATGTAACAGCAATACCTGCCCAACAGGTGTAGCCACGCAAGATCAGAGTTTAATGAAAGGTCTTGTGGTAGAAGATAAAACCGTTCGTGTTAAAAACTTCCATAACCTAACCGTAGCCAGTGCTGTAGAGTTATTGGGTGCTGCGGGTTTAAGAGAAACGCATCAGTTAAGCAGGGCGTATATCAATAGGCGGGTGAGTCCGAGTGTAATACAGAGTTATTTAGAGAGTTTTCCATACATTCCGGCAGGCAGCTTGTTAAAAACACCTTATCCAACCCGTTACGAATTAGGCATGGCGCTGAGCACTTCGGCCAGTTTTGCCCCAACCGATTATAAGGTTTCGGCGGTAGATTATGCACATGCCAATCCGTATGGAGATACGATGCATGATGATGGGCGATAATAGCTAGGGATAACTTACGAAGTTTCAGAGGGGCTAAGCGTAGGCAGACTTCGTAAGTCTACCGTATGGCAACTCATTAGTTTTTTTGGAAAGCAGGGGCAGTAGTGCTTGGGTTTGTTCAGTCCTGCTTTTTGCTTCTGCGATGAAAAATCGGCATCCGCGTCAATCAGGTTTAGGTGGGCAGTAATGAAGAGGTATTAACGGGTGAATCACCAAACGTTCCTACGGAACGAAAACGCCAATTGTACAATTGGCTAGCCATGAGGCGTCCCGCTGGGACGATTGTTCAAACCCATGATTTTTTAGCGTACATTAATTCGGTTGTGCTCACACTGTGAGAGCACCCGTCATTGCGAGAAGGCTTTTTCAGCCGACGAAGCAATCTTTATAGGAGGATTACAAGCATGAAAGATTGCTTCGTCGTTCCTCCTCACAATGACGCCTCTCTTTAATATCTGTCAATAGTAGAGATTAGTTTTTTAGCCAAAAACAAAGGATTTGTATGGGAGGTTAAGATAAATCGTCATCTCGACCGTAGTGGAGAGATCTTTTAATATAGGCCAAAGATCTCTCCACTCCGCGTTGCTCCGGTCGAGATGACGCCGATTTTCAGATCTGTTATTGATGGGAGATAACTTCTGGAGTTTTTCTGGTAAAAAAAAAGGAGTCAAGTTTTTTTAAAAACTTGACTCCTTTGATAATGGGCTATTTGTTTTTCCTAAACCCTAAACCCTAAACCCTAAACCCTAAACCCTAAACCCTCTTAAAATTCTGCGTTTTTCGGGAATCTTGGGAAAGCGATTACATCGCGGATGTTGGTCATTCCGGTTACAAACAATACTAAACGTTCGAAACCTAAACCAAAACCCGAGTGCGGTGCTGATCCAAAGCGGCGGGTATCTAAATACCACCAAAGTTCTTCCTGTGGAATGTTTAAATCTTCCATGCGTTTGGTTAAACGGTCTAAACGTTCCTCACGTTGCGATCCGCCTATCATTTCACCAATACCAGGGAATAAGATATCCATCGCTGCAACAGTTTGTCTGCCTTCAGCATCAGGCTCATTCTGGCGCATGTAGAACGATTTAATATCAGCAGGATAATCCGTTAATATTACTGGTTTTTTAAAGTGTTTTTCTACCAGGTAACGTTCGTGTTCACTTTGTAAATCGGCACCCCATTCATCAATCAGGTATTTAAATTGTTTCTTCTGGTTTGGTTTAGAAGATTTTAAAATCCTGATTGCCTCTGTATAGGTTAAGCGCTCAAATTCGTTGGCCAAGCAGAAATCCAGTTTCTCTAACAAGCTAAATTCGCTGCGCTCGTTCTGCGGTTTTTGTTTGTCCTCTTCAGCCAAACGGGTATTTAAGAATTCTAATTCATCCTTGCAGTTATCTAAAGCATATTTAATTACATACTTCATCATATCTTCTGCAAGCTGCATGTTATCTTCTAAATCGGCAAAAGCAACTTCAGGTTCAATCATCCAGAACTCGGCGAGGTGACGTGTAGTATTTGAGTTTTCTGCCCTAAAAGTTGGGCCGAAAGTATAAATCTGTCCGAAAGCCATTGCTGCCAACTCACCTTCCAACTGACCAGATACAGTTAAATTGGTTGCACGGGCAAAGAAATCCTGCGAGAAATCTACCTTACCATCATCTGTACGTGGTGTATTGTCGAAATCTAAAGTGGTTACCTTAAACATTTCGCCGGCCCCTTCTGCATCACTTGCGGTAATTACAGGGGTGTGCATGTACACAAAACCACGTTCGTTGTAGAATTGGTGAATGGCAAAAGCCAAAGCATGACGTACCTTAAAAACGGCATTAAAAGTATTGGTACGGAAACGCAGGTGTGCAATTTCGCGTAAAAACTCTAAGCTGTGTTTCTTTGGTTGTAATGGAAACTTTTCAGGATCACTATCACCCAAAATTTCTACAGTTGTTGCCTTAATCTCAACGGTTTGACCTTTGCCAAGCGATTCGATCAATTTACCTGTTGCAGAAATGGCCGCACCAGTAGTGATTCTTTTTAACAGCTCATCAGGTAAATTATTAAAATCGATCACAACCTGGATATTGCTCATGCAAGACCCATCATTTAATGCAATAAACTGATTATTACGGAAAGTTCTAACCCATCCCATAACCGTTACTTCTGTGTCAAATGCTGTCGACTTTAATAAATCTTTAATTTGCTGTCTCTTAATCATATTGTTATTTGTAAAAGGCGCAAATTTAGAAAAAAACTTGATCAGTTGGCAGTTTTCAGTACACAGTTTTCAGTTTTTTAGCATTAATCAACTGCCAACTGAAAACTACCTATTGTTGTTTCAGATAAATTCTTATCCTTAAATGATTTTAATATCAAATTAATTTTACCATATTCAATCTATATTAACTTAGTTTTTAGTTGATCGTAGAACTCGTTTTAATGTTAAAGGGGCCTCATGAATAAATTTGATATTGATAAACAAACCTTAACCGACTTGAATATATTTGAGGCTTATGGCCTGGATAAAAGTATTTTTTCTTTATTCAATTTTACTTCGACAATTAAAGGCAACGATAAACTGATCGAAATTTTCAGAACACCATCAACAGATATTAAGATAATCAATGAACGGCAGGAGGTAATAAAATATCTTTCAAACTACTCAGGCGATTTAAGTTTTGATCGTACCAATATGGATTTTGTGGAAAGCTACCTGACGCAAAATTCTAAAATCAAGTCTTTTTCCAGAATATCTGCATTAACTAAATTTGTACATTATTTCTTTTCTCCCAATCAGGGCTATTATTTAAAAGAGAAAGGTATAAAAGAAATAATTTTTTTGCTTAAAAAGCTGGGCGAAGTTTTTGGGGGATTGAATGATAAAGATAAACCTGAACTGGCTAAAGAATTTGATGATGTTGTGTTTACCTTATTTGAGCAGGAGTTGGTTAAAAACATAGTTGAACGTAAAGAAAAGAAGATTAGCATATTCGAATTAGAAGAACTTGATTTTATTTTTAAGAAAACGGAACTGAAAACAATCAAGAAGTTTTTAGATATCATCTATCAGATAGATGCTTATTTTTCTATTGTTCTGGCCGCCAGAAGATTTAATCTAACCCTGCCGAATGTCAATCATAAAGCACGTCATTTTCATATTAGTGGTGTTTTTCATCCTTTTTTAAGTAACCCTGTTGCTAATGATATTGAATTCGAAACGGAGAAGAATGTCTGCTTTCTTACGGGGAGTAATATGGCCGGCAAATCTACTTTTTTAAAATCTGTTGGTATATCTGTTTATTTAGCGCATTTAGGGCTTCCGGTTCCTGCAAAGTACATGGAAACGGGTATTTGGCAAGGACTAATATCGACTATAAATTTGCCCGATAATTTAAATCGGGGATATAGTCATTTTTACAATGAGGTTTTAAGGGTAAAACATGTTGCGGAGAAGATTAAAACCGCTAAAAATATTTTCGTAATTTTTGATGAGTTGTTTAGGGGTACAAATGTAAAAGACGCTTTTGATGGCTCTTTAGCTGTAATTAAATCATTTTCTAAAATAGAAGATTGTTGTTTCATGATTTCGACTCATATTATTGAAGTTGCCGAAATGCTGAAAGAAAATAAAAACATCATGTTCAAATATCTCTTTACCGAAATGAAAGATAACAAACCTACATTTACTTATAACCTGATGGATGGGATTACCGATGAGCGGATAGGGATGTGGATTATTGAAAATGAAAAGATCGATGAAATTTTAAACAGCAGAGATTTGAAATAGAGCTCTGCTGCTTTTTTATTCCTGATGATTTGAAACTGTGAACTGCAAATTGTCTACTGTTGTTGCTGTTGTTGTTGCTGCATCGCTTCCATATATTGCTGATAGCTGTTTTGTGTTCTTGTTGTGGTTATTGTTCCGGATGGTTTAGTGTAATTCACTTCTTTTGGCTGAAAATAAGTTTCGTTATCATTAAAATCCTCATCATTATAACCTACTGATACGTTAACTTCCATAATATGCTCAAAACCACCTTTGTACACTCCTTTTACTGGCGAGCAATCGGTAAAATTGCGGCCTACTGCCAGGCGTACATGGTTTTCGTTGGCAATGCAGTTATTGGTGGGGTCTAAGCCCAGCCAGCCATATTCGGGTAAATATGCCTCGGCCCAGGCATGCGTTGCGCCTTCGCCCCGCATACCATCTCTATTGGGGCAGATATAACCGCTCACATATCTGGCAGGAATCCCCGTTAAACGCAGCATGGCTGTTAATACGTGTGCAAAATCCTGGCAAACACCTGCTCTAAGTTTTAAAATTTCATCTATGGTGGTGTCAACTGCGGTTACACCTTTAATGTATTCGAAATTATGGAAAACATCGGCACAGTATTTTATAGCGGTTTGATAGGGGGTATCTTCAGTACTTTTAATCTTCAGCGCTGTTTCTTTCAGTTGGATAATGCCCTCGAAACTTTCTTGCCGCAAATAATCGATATAGGGCACTTCAAATTTTAGGGCGTTTAAACTGTGCCACTGCTCGCTGCTAAACATATCGTCTTGCGGCAATGGCTTCGGGAAGGTTTCTACACTTACTTTGGAAAAAATTTTCAGCTGGGTATGCGGTTCATTTTGGGTAAATGTGCCTACTTCATTGCCATAATAATCGATAAAGATTTCAATTTCCGGGCTTCCGGAGATATTCAGGTCGTGTTTAACCACCTTTTGAAAATCATCCTTGATCGGAAATAGAATAATCTGATTTGCACTGTCCCGAACAGGCAATTCGTATTTATAATTGGTGATATGTTTGATTTTGAAAATTGGCATATTGGTTTTTATTATTATGGGTTACCGCAGATAAAAAATCAAAAAAGGAAATAGTATCTGTGTTGATCTGTGCTCATCTGTGGTTAAAAATTTATGAATTTGCGAAATAATATTCATTTAACAGGTTTCCGATGCCGAAAAGTTCAGCTCTGATCTCTGTAAGGTAATGATGCAGCTGCCCTTCATTCATGGTATTTACCGAACTATAGGTAATCATGCTTTTTAAACGCCCTATTTTAAAAGATAAGTTGTTGTAATGTTCGATATTGCTTTCGCTCTTTAACCGGTTAAAATACCTTTCAATATTGTTCATGGCGTACAGTACCGACCGTGGAAAATCATTGTTGAGCATTACTAATTCGATGATGTTTTTGGCATCGAAACCTTGCCTGTAAGTTTTTAGATATAGCTCATAACCGCCTAATGATAGCAATAAATGTTTCCAGTAGGATATATCCGTCAGCAGATCTGGATTGCTGCTTATCGAGCTGAATTTAATGTCGAGAATATCCACCGACTGTATGCTTCTCTCCAGGTGTTTGCCAATATTCATAAAACTCCTGCTTTCCCCACGCTCCATCACACTGTCGGCCGTTCCGTTGTACAACATTACCTGTTTAATCAAGACATCGAAGGCTGTAACAGGATCGTCCTTTTGTACGTACCACAATAATTTTTCATCTTTTACTGCATGGTAATATTCGTTTAAACACTGCCATAAATCTTTAGGGATATGTTCCTGAACACTCCGTGCATTTTCCCGTGCCAGGGTAACGATGTTTAAAATTGAATTTTGATTTTCGCGGTTTAACAAAAGGTATTCTATTACGGCACGGCTATCATGCTGGATATTCAATAATTCATTTTCGTCATCTGAAGAAAAAATCCTGATTACGGGCTTCCAGGTAAATTCCTGTATGGTATCTTGTGAGGAAGCATAATTTGTTTTTAACATGCGCAGCATACCATCGCTGCGCTCAACATATCTGCTTAGCCAATATAAGCTTGATGCAACTCTACTTAACATATTCTGTATTCTAAGAAGTTAAAACCCATGTATCTTTACTGCCGCCACCTTGCGAGCTGTTTACGACTAGCGAACCTTCTTTTAAAGCCACCCTGGTTAAGCCGCCCGGCACAATTGAAATGCCGTCTGGTCCGTTTAAAGCGAAAGGGCGAAGATCGATTCTGCGGGGAGCCAGTTTTCCGTTGATAAAACAGGGGGCAGAAGACAGGCTTATAGTAGGCTGGGCAATAAAATTGCGCGGATCTTTCAGTACTTCGATTTTGTACTCGTCAGTTTCCTGCTCGCTGGCAGCGTGACCCATTAGCATGCCATATCCGCCACTTCCATTGGTTTTTTTAATTACCATCGTATTGATGTTTGCAAAAACATAATCGAGCTCATCTTTATTACTTAGCTGGTAGGTGGGTACATTCTTGAGTATGGGTTCTTCGTTCAGGTAGTACCTGATCATATCTGGTACATAAGTATAAACGGCTTTGTCGTCGGCTACACCATTGCCTATTGCATTAATAATGGCTACATTACCTTTGCGATAGGCGCCCATTAGGCCCGCAACACCCAGTACGCTGTTCGGATTAAAAACCAGTGGATCAAGATAGTCGTCATCTACACGACGATAAATCACATCAACCTGCTGCAGGCCAGTGGTGGTTTTCATAAATACCTTTTGGTTTTTAACCACCAGATCACGTCCTTCTACCAGTTCTACCCCCATTAAGCGGGCCAGGGTAGTGTGTTCGTAATACGCAGAATTGTACATGCCCGGGCTTAACAGTACAATTGTTGGGTTTGAAACTGCTCTGGGAGAGAGGCTCATTAAATTTTTATATAATGTGGCAGGGTATTCGGTTACACTTCTTACGCCGCATTGCGGAATAAGGTCGGGGAATAACCTTTTGGTAATTTCTCTGTTCTCGAGCATATAACTCACCCCCGAAGGTGTGCGCAGATTATCTTCTAAAACATAAAATGTTCCATCGTGATCTCTTATCAGGTCTATTCCGGCAATATGGATATAGATATCGTGTAATACGTTTACATTGTGCATCTCTCTTAAAAAATGCGGACATGAATAAATTACATTTATGGGTACAATCTGGTCTTTTAAGATAAATTGATTGCTATAAATGTCTTTTAAGAAAAGATTCAGCGCTTTTAGGCGTTGTTTTATTCCTTTCTCTATAAAACTCCACTCTGTGGAAGTAATAATTCTCGGGATAATATCAAAAGGAAAGATTTTTTCGATCCCTTCGCCGCTATCGTACACCGTAAAGGTAATACCCTGGCTCATGAACAACTTTTTGGCCAATTCTTCCTTTTTGTTCAGGTTCTCGAGCGATTCTTTAGAGAAATTGTTGATGAAGTTTGAATAATGATCCCGGTAATGATCGCCATTTAGGAACATTTCATCATAAGTTTTGGGATGATTTAAGTAATTTTTTATAAAATCTTCTATCATTTTGCTTAAATATTTCCTTAAATTATGATTTTGAAAGGAAAAAACTAATGTTTTTGTATAAAAAATTGATTTTTATATGATTTATATCTGTTTGATTAATTTTTTATGTCTGTATTTTAGTGTTTTATGTGTTTTTTATTAAAATATTTAAATTTTTTAATAAAAATGCTTGCTAATATGAATAAAGTTTGTACTTTTGTAATGCTCGTTAATTATTATTATATATTTGGTTTAAAAAAAGCGCTGGAAACGGCGCTTTTTTTACAAAAAACATTAAGACTTATTCATAATCAACATAAACTAAACACTCTAAACCAAGAAGCTCCAGTAAAACTGGAGCTTTTCTTTTTTTCGGTGTCATTACAATCCAATAACTAAAGGATAAAGATTGGCGGAAAGGAGAAAAGTGCCGTCATTTCGATCGCAGTGTTCCAAAGGAACTCTTTTAGAGGAGAGATCTTTGTCCATGACTCAGGCTTGCCTCGGCTCGCCGCCGCCGAAGGGGCTCTTTCTTTATCCTTGATGATAAAGAAACAAACAATCAAGGCTTGGATCTGATGTCGGATAAATTCGTCAAAGCTTTGAGGTCGTCAGCACAAGCCCCTATGAAGGATCGGGGAGGGCGTGCTGCCTCTAGGAAGTGGTAGATCGAAAGGGGCGCTAAAGCTTTAACGTTTTCTCTTTCCATCATATCCTAGGCCGATAGCAGGGAGTAGATAGCATAGTGCAGCGCGTTTTTCGCGTCATTTCTCCCTCGATCAATCCGTCATTTCCTTTGATTAATCAAAGGAAATGACGATGTCTTGAGATTAGAACAATCCTTATCCGCAAATGCTGTGATATTAATGCTTCACCGCCAATACTTCGTCATTTTTTTTGAGTAAAAAAAAGCTACCCTTTTTAGGATAGCTTTCAATATATGTTTTGTTGTTGTTATTCTTCTGAATAAGTGATTTTGTTCACGTGTTTATCAATTTCCCATCTTCCTGTGCCTTCTTCGCCAATTACTTCGAACAATTCTAATGCCCTGCGTGCTTTGTATTCTTCTTCGCGTTGCTCTTTCAAGAACCAGTTTAAGAATTCCATAGTTACAAAATCCTGTTCTTTATGGCATTTGGAGGCCAGGTTTTTAAAACTTTGGGTAATGGCGATCTCTGCTTCCAAAGCATCTTCGAAAACTTCTCTAAATCCGGCAAATTCGGTTTTGATGCCAGAAACCTCCGGAGATATTGCGTTTCCGCCCATATCCAAGACATATTTGAACAATTTAAGCTGGTGTACTCTTTCTTCTTCAGATTGCTTTAAGAAATAATCTGCTGAAAAGTCGAATCCATTTTGGTCACACCAAGATGACATTGATAAATATAGTGATGAAGAGTGGGCTTCTTTTTTGATCTGCTGATTTAATAATGTTTCAATATCCTGTGATATTAAACATTTGATGCGCATTAAGTCTTTCATAATTTTCTTTGCTTAACTAATGATACAAAGGTAACATCAAATTAACCATATTGTGTGATTTATTTGCTATATGAAATTAGTCTAAATTGCTGATAATTAGTTATTTGTAATCAGTTTAAATAAGAGGGGGAGGTGGAAATGGATAGCGGAATAACGCGAAACGGATAATGCTTGAGGATCAGAAGGATAAAAGGCGGCTTTCAGTTGGCAACTAGCAGTTTGTAGTTTTCAATGAATTAAATCCATGTGAATAAAGAGTATTAGGGAATGGGGTAGTATATTAAAAATTTTCCTCGTGATCGTCACCCTGAGGATTAATTTATTGTATAAAAATCAGTATTAATTAATGACAGGGGATTTGAACGAAGTGATAGGCCGCGAAGAATCGTCATTGCGAGAAGGCTTTTTCAGCCGACGAAGCAATCTTACAACGATCGCTACTAGCGTGCGCATTAAGATTATTCATTTTTTCAGTTGTTTTAAAGGCGTTCATGAGCTCACTTTCGTTCGGTTATCTTCGTTCCTCGCAATGACGACCCTTCTTAAGAGATCTGTAATTGGTAGTTTATCTCAGGATCTTTCCAGTATGACGAACTGAATAGAATTGAGCGAAAAAGGATGTAGTTAAACAATACAGTTTTCAGTTGGCAATTTTCAGTTTAATATAAGCAGTTAACCAGTTTAAACAATTAACCAATTTATACAATTAACCTATTAACCAATTTGAACTTACCAATGAACTAATGGCTAATGAACGACTGAACTAAAGACTAATGAACCACCGAACTAACGACTAATAAACCAGTCTGTAAAGGCAGTCGCTGATGAGGTGATTTAGTTTGAACATGGTAAAAGTGCCTTGTAGCAGATCTTTTAAGGCGATAATTTCTAAAGCACTTAATAAATAGATGTGTTCGCAACCATTAAAGGTAACCAGTTCGAAATCGGCTTTGTGGGTGTTTAAAAGGAGTGCTTCAATATCAATATCTTCTACAACCTTTTTTAATTTTTGAAGCGACAGGCAATTAAAGCGCGCAAACTTGCCGCCAAAATCCACATAAAAGCAGTTTAATTTATCTGATTGATAAATAGAACCATGGGTATTTGAGAATACGTTAACCAGTTCGTTAATATCGATACACGCTTTTTCCATCGGTTACAAAAATTGGTATTATTTAGATTAAATACAAATAAAAACGAAAATAAATTTGAAGAGCGCTGAGCGGGGAGCGTTTAGCGTTGAAAAAGCGGTATGGGGAGGGTATTATTTGAGCTTAAAGACCATATGATGGTATAATCCGCCCATAAATTGTTTTTCATTTTGAATAGCAAAGCCCATATTCTGGTAAAGCTTTAATGCCCGGTTATTGTTTTGTTTTACCAACAAGCCGATGTTGTGGTGGCCAAGTTGTTCAGCCCAATCAATTCCTGCTTTAATGAGCTGTTTTCCTATTCCCTTTCCCTGAGCATTTGGATTAACACTAATGGTATCGAGGTAAAATTCCCCGTTTTGGGTCTCGGTGCCTTGATTGTTGTTATTGGCCTGGTAATGCGCAGCCAGGTATGCTAAAAATGGATGCCGAAGCTTTAGGAGTTTTCCACCATCGTAGGCATTTAAAGATCCTAGAATTTTGCCCTCATCTTCAAAAACTAAGGTGTTTTCGTAACTATATTGGTTGTCCTTTTGTTGAAAGAAGTGTTTAAAGATCTGATTAATGATTTCATCATCTTCAACATTGGTTAATTTCTTAGCCAGCTTGTCCATCGCCTGAATAATCAGGGGTACAACTTCTTCTGCATCTGTGGGCTTGGCTGATCTGATCATTTAAATATCGTTCAGGTTAAAAGTTTCTGCAACACGGATTCCTTTTTCTGTTCTTTGTAAAGTACAGCATTCGTTAACCGGATCGTGCTCCAGGTATAAGATGTAGTTGTTATTAACGGCTTCTTCTAAAAACGCTTGTTTCTCGGTCAAGGTTTTTAACGGAAACATATCATAAGCCATTACATAAGGTAGGGGAAGGTGACCAACCGAAGGTAAAAGATCGGCCATGTACACAATGGTTCTGCCTTTGTAATTGATTTTAGGCAACATCATGGCATCAGTATGGCCGTAAGCAAAACTGATGTTGATATTTTTCTGCCATTCGATATTTTCTTTTTCATCAATAAATTTAAGCTGTCCGCTTTCCTGGATCGGCAGAATGTTTTCTTTTAAAAAAGAAGCTTTTTCCCTCGCATTTGGCTCTACCGCCCATTGCCAATGTTTTTCATTGCTCCAGTAATGTGCATTTTTAAAGGCTGGTATCAGTTTCTCGTTTTCTCTTATTATTGCCCCGCCAACATGATCGAAGTGTAAGTGTGTGAGGAAAACATCGGTAATATCGGGCGTACTGAAGCCCAATTGTGCCAGCGATTTTTCCATCGAATCATCTCCATGCAGGTAATAATGACTAAAAAATTTTTCGTCCTGTTTGTTTCCAATCCCGGTATCCACTAAAATTAACTGATTGCCTTCTTCTATCAATAAACAGCGCATTGCCCAGGTACAAAGGTTATTGCTATCGGCAGGATTGGTTTTTTGCCAGATGGCCTTGGGTACAACGCCAAACATGGCGCCGCCATCTAATTTAAATAAGCCTGTGTTTATGGTGTGGAGTTTCATTTTTGTAGTATCAAGTAATTAGTATCGAGTATCAAGACTGGAATTGGTTAAAAATACAAAAACCCTTCAGCTTTAACTAAAGGGTTTTTGTAAATGTTATTGGTTTTACTTATCGATGTGGCATCTTATGCCTTCCACCTTTAAACCTTCTACCTTATAAGTGTATTACTTCTCCGTATGCATCAGCTGCAGCTTCCATAATGGCTTCGCTCATGGTAGGGTGAGGGTGAACAGATTTAATCATTTCGTGGCCAGTAGTTTCTAATTTACGGGCAACTACGATTTCGGCAATCATTTCGGTAACGTTGGCACCGATCATGTGTGCACCTAATAATTCTCCGTATTTAGCATCGAAAATTAGTTTTACAAAACCATCTTTAGCACCGGCAGCACTTGCTTTACCTGATGCAGAGAATGGGAATTTACCAATCTTTAATTCGTAACCTGCTGCTTTTGCTGCCTTTTCGGTATAACCTACTGAAGCAATTTCTGGGGTGCAATAAGTACATCCCGGGATGTTGTTATAATCTAATGGCTCGGCATGCTGACCAGCAATTTTTTCTACACAGATAATGCCCTCTGCAGAAGCCACGTGGGCAAGTGCCTGACCGCCTACTACATCACCAATTGCATAATAACCTTTAACTGAAGTATTGTAGAATTCGTCGGTAACGATTTTACCTTTCTCTGTTTTGATGCCGGTTTCTTCTAAACCGATGTTTTCGATATTGGCTACAATACCTGCTGCTGAAAGCACGATGTCGGCCTCGATAGTCTGCATACCCGAAGCTGTTTTAACAGAAACTTTACAGCCTGCACCGCTGGTATCAACAGATTCTACACTTGCTGATGTCATGACATCGATACCTACTTTTTTCAGGCTGCGTAACAATTGTTTAGAAACATCTTCGTCTTCAACCGGAACAACGTTATCCATAAATTCTACGATGGTTACTTTTGTGCCCATGGTAGCATAGAAATAAGCAAATTCTACACCGATAGCACCAGAACCTACTACTACCATACTTTTTGGTAATTCAGGAAGTACCATTGCCTGGCGGTAGCCGATAATTTTTTTGCCATCTTGTTTCAGGTTAGGCAATTCTCTTGAACGGGCACCTGTAGCAATGATGATATTTTTAGCACTTAGCTCTTGTTGAGAACCATCTGCACCTTTAACTTCTAATTTGTTCCCTGGTTTTACTTTACCAGTTCCCATAATGACGTCAATTTTATTTTTTTTCATTAAAAATTGAACGCCTTTACTCATGCCATCCGCTACACCACGGCTGCGTTTCACCACAGCAGCAAAATCTGCGGTTGCACCGGCAGTAGTAATACCGTAATCAGCAGCATGATTAATATATTCGAAAACCTGAGCGCTTTTTAAAAGTGCTTTAGTAGGGATACAGCCCCAGTTTAAACAAATACCACCTAATGATTCACGCTCAACAATTGCAACTTTTAGTCCCAATTGAGAAGCTCTGATTGCAGCTACGTAACCACCTGGGCCGCTGCCTAAAACAATAACGTCGTAATTCATCTGTTTTTAATCTATTTTAAAGAGATTTGTTTTTAATTGTTTTGTATTATCTGTAATCGCGTGGCTTCATTCCTTAATCATGGTTGCCTACATGCGGATTACAAAAAGTTAAAAGATCTTCATCCTGCAACAATCGTTCAAAACTAAAAAAAAAATGTCAATTGCTTTAGCTCAATGTTGAGATAACAGTAAAATTTACAATGATTGAATATTGTTTTAAGCGTTCTGTTAAAAAATCATAAATACAATCAGGCGGAATTACAGAATAATATATGGATAAGCTGGCGAAAAGTTAAATAATAGCAATGTTTAGGGTTTAAAAAATGTTGTTAACATGTATTATTTGAAAAATACCAATGTTAACTTAGGTTTTCTGCTTAAATTATAATCAACTGTTGGTTTCGTTATTAAATATTTAGTTTTATAAACAATGTATTGATAAACTGAAAGTTATAATCACTGCAATATGTGTTAAATGTTGAAAAGTTTTGCCTGACTTAATAATTATTTAACATTGGATGTTAAAATGTGTTAAATTTTATTGGGTACATTTGCGGCATAATATCCCTATTAGATTTATTATTCAACAACAAAAAACATTTAAAAAACAAAGTATGAAGAAATCTTTACTTTTAAGATTAGTACTGGTTATTGTTGCATTTGTAGGTTTTACTATTGGTGCAAATGCACAGGTAACCTCATCATCAATGACAGGAACAATTAAGGATGCCAAAGGCGCCTTACCTGGGGCGAGTGTTAAAGCAACACATACACCAACTGGTACAGTATATTCTGTGTCAACAAATAATGATGGCCGTTTTGTAATTAATAACATGCGTGTAGGTGGTCCTTATATTTTCGAAATTAGTTTTGTTGGCTATCAACCAGAAAAAGTAACTGGAGCAATGCTAAAGTTAGGTGAGCCTTACTTATTAAACCTCGTTTTAAGTGAAAATGGTAAACAACTACAAGAAATTGTAGTTGCTGGAAAAAGAGATGCCGTATTTAGCAGTAAGAAAGTAGGTGCTTCTACCAACGTTAGTAAGGATCAAATTCAAAACTTACCATCTTTATCACGTTCATTACAAGACTTTACACGTTTAACACCGCAAGCTAATGGTAATTCATTTGGTGGTATTAATAATCGTTTTAATGGTTTAACTATTGATGGAGCTGTAAATAATGATGCTTTTGGTTTAGGAAGTACAGGTGCTCCAGGTGGTCAGGCAAATACACAACCGATTTCTTTGGACGCGATTCAAGAACTTCAGATTGTTTTAGCTCCATTTGACGTTACAAATAGTAATGCAATTGGTGGTGGTGTTAATGCTGTTACCCGTTCTGGATCAAATACTGTAGAAGGTTCAGCTTATTTTTTCGGTAGAAATCAAAACACAATTGGTAAAAGTGTTGATGGTACAAATACCAAAGCATTACCTTTCCATAATTTTACGTACGGTGCAAGAGTAGGTGCTCCAATTATTAAAGATAAATTATTTTTATTTGTGAGTGCTGAAAGACAGAGTATTGTTCAGCCGACAACTTTTAACTCAGGTGATGTTGGTGCTGTTTCCACAGCTGAGCTTTTAAGAATCGCTAAAGTTGCTAAAGATCGTTATGGCTATGATGCTGGTGGTATTGATGCATTTGATGCAGAAACTAGAAGTGATAAATTATTTGCGCGTTTAGATTGGAATATCAATTCAAAAAACCAATTAACTTTGCGTCATAACTACATTAAAGCTTATGATGATAACATTTCGAGAAGTGCAACATCTTTCCGATTTGCAAGTAACCTATATCGCTTTAATGATCAACAAAATAATTCAGTATTAGAATTAAGAAGTGCTATTTCAAGTACTTTATCTAATAATTTAATCATTGGTTATTCTAGAATTAGAGATACAAGGGCTACTGTTGGCGATTTATTTCCTCAAATCAGAATCAATGGGTTAGGTACTGGTAGTCAGTCTGCTGCACTTGGTTCGGAGGCTTCTTCAACAGCAAATGAATTGGATCAGGATATTTTTGAATTTACTGATAACTTTAAAATTTTTGCAAACAAACATACTTTCACTATTGGTACACACAATGAGTTTTATAAAATCAGAAACTTATTTGTAAATAATTTAGCTGGAAGTTATGCATGGAATAACCTAGCAGATTTTGAAGCTAATACAAAACCTTCTGCTGCTACTAGTACTTCAAAGATTCCTGGAGATCCAAGACCTGCAGCTAAATTTAGCGCCGCTCAGTTAGGATTTTATTTCCAGGATGAAATAGATGCCTTTAAAGGGTTTAAATTAATTGCTGGTTTAAGAGTTGACGTACCGTTAATTTTTGATACTCCATTAGCTAACCCTGATGTTGTAGCTACTTTCCCTAATTACAAAACAGATCAGGTTCCTAGCGGTCAAATACTTGTTTCTCCACGTTTGAGTTTCAACTGGGATTTAACAGGAGATCGTTCGGTTCAATTGAGAGGTGGTGGTGGACTATTAACAAGTCGTGCTCCATTTGTATGGATATCTAATCAGTTCTCAGGTAATGGTATGTTAACTAGTTCTGTTAGTGCACCGATTGGGACAGGTACATTTATTCCAGATGTAAACAACCAATCGGCTGCTGGTGGTGTTGCTGGTACAACTTCACAAATTAGTTTAATTGATAATAATTTCAAATTACCTCAGGTTTTTAGAGCCAATTTAGCAGTTGATTTTAAAATACCTGGTGGAATTCAGGCAACTATTGAAGGGTTGTATTCTTCGACGGTTAACAATATTTCATATAAAAACTTAAATATGAAACCTTCTGTTGCCCCAATCAATCCATCTTTATCTGGTGGTGCTGATACCCGTCCTCTTTTTGTTAATACAACAGCAGGTAGGGTAAATGGAGCAAAATTTACTGAGGTTTATTTATTACAGAATACAAGAAGTGGTTCTGCTTATAACATAACTGCTCAGTTGCAAAAATCATTTGACCTAGGGTTATATGCTTCAATTGCCTATACTTATGGAAAATCACAAGATATTAATTCAGGTTTTAGTAGTACCGCTAGCTCGGGCTTTGGAGGTGTATTGATTTCTGGTGATCCTCAAAATCCACCATTAGCTTACTCTAATTATGATCTTCGTCATAGAGTGGTAGGTGCATTAAATTATTCGATTAAATACGGCAGAAATAAAGCTTCAGCAACTACTTTCTCATTATTTTACGTAGGTAAGTCAGGAACCCCATTCTCTTATATTTATAATGGAGATTTAAATGGTGACAATTCAATTTCATCTGGTAACCCAAGTAATGATTTAATTTTTGTACCTCGTACACAAGCTGATATTAAATTGGTTACTATACCTGCAGTTACCACTGGTTCTAATCCTACCCCAGCAATATCTCCAGCAGAACAATGGGCTGCCTTAGATAACTATATTAGTAATGATCCTTATTTAAGTAAAATTAGAGGTCAGTATTCTGAGCGTAATGTTGCAAGGATGCCTTGGGAACACCAATTTGATGTTCGTATTATGCAAGATTTAGGTGTTGTGTTTAAAGGCACTAAAAATTCACTACAGCTTTCTGTAGACATTATAAACGTAGGAAATCTGATCAATAAAGATTGGGGAAAATCTTACTTTATTAATAATACAGCTTATTCGCTTATTAACTATGCTCCTGCGAATGGTGGCGGTTTTACATTTAGAGCGCCAACTGGTGGTGTTCCTTATGCATTGTCTTCTTTCCTTTCAAGATGGCAAGGACAAGTTGGAATTCGTTATAACTTTAACTAATAGTAAATACATAATTCAAAAATCCCCGATCATTTGATCGGGGATTTTTTATTATTTATGGATTTTTTTAAATGCTATTTATTGTTTTTAGGATAACTGTTTAATTTAGTAATCTGTTTTAATAACTAATAAAAGTTTTTATTGTAGCATTTATAAAGCACGATACGTTTTTGTAATAAATTATAAAACTAAATAATATGAAAAATCTCATCTATTTAATGCTCTTGTTTTTATGTTTTACCTCTTGTAAAAAGCTAACAGTAAAAGAAGAAAAACCATTTTATGAAATTAATGTACCCAAGTCTGATGGATATCTTACCAGTGCGATACGTGTTACCCTCATGGTAGATGGCAAAGCAGATATAGTGCCAGGTGGCGATGTAGCATATAGAGGTACTTACAAAATCAAGGGTAAAAAGCTTACTGTTACAGCAGAAAAGGAATATGAATTTGCAATCACCTCTGAGACAGAAATTAAGTATGGTGAACGGGTTTTGAGGTTACAATAGTGCATATAGATACTTAGATGTTTTTACAAATCCGCGGTCATTCGATCGGGGATTTTTTATTTATATCAACTTCTGAAGTATTTATTAATTCAGATTGCTTAATCTATTGTTTTTTTAACCTTTGCAGGCACACCTGCAATCATCACATGCGGCGGAACATCTTTTGTAACACAGGCTCCGGCGGCTACATAGGCTCCCTGTCCAATCGTTATGCCTGGAATTATTGTTGCGCCAGCGCCTATAAAAACGCCTTCGTTAATGTTTACGTTTCCGGCAATGGTTACACCGGGAGAAATGGTCACATAGTCTTCTAGTATGCAATCGTGACTGATGTTGCAGTTGGAGTTAACAATACAGTGGTTACCGATACGCACATTTGCATTGATTACACAGCCAGGCGCAATACAGTTGCCATAACCGATTTTAATAGAGGGACTGATGTAATTGTGTAGATGGATGATATTGATGAATTGATAGCCTTTGTTTTCTAACGGCTCAATGATCGATTTTCTTTCATAAGTGCCTATTGCACCAATTACTGCAATATTTAAATCAGCAGGATGTTTTTCTAAAAAAGACAGTAGCGGAATAATAGGCTTTGTCAGATTTGGATGATTTACTGCATCTTCTATATTGATTATATATCCGGTTAAAAGATATTCACCCCAGCCATGAAAATATTCGCTAAGCTCTGTAGCATGTTTGCCTGCACCTAGAAGATATACATTGATCATAACGTTATTCCTATTTGGAGTGATTTATTTAAATCCAATATACATTTATCTCAGCAAAATTAAATGATGTACCGTAAACTTAATCATGTATCGATAAAGATATAATGGGTAGCTAGCTGTGTATTAGATTAAATTATTGTCTTAGCGATGTTTTTTATTATAACTAAAACCATTTCTGTCAAAAAATGATTTTAATATTAGTCTATTTATTTAAAACTAATATTTAAAACAATGAGCACTTCGAAACAGACCCATGATCATGCTACCATAAAAGCCTGGGCAGCGGAACATGGCGGTGTACCGGCAATAGTTGCAGATACAGCGAAAACCAACGGTGGTGGTATTTTAAGGATACATTTCCCAAAGCATAGCGATAGTTCCTCGGATTTAAAGGAAACGGATTGGGATACCTTTTTTAAAACCTTTGATGACAACAAACTTGATTTTTTGTATCAGGATAAAAAAGCAGATGGAGAGGAGAGTACCTTCCATAAATTTGTAGAACGTGAGTAATAAATAAAAGGCTGCTGAAATTTAATTTCAGCAGCCTTTTTAAGTTGTATCTCGATGCTTAGTTATAAACGAAAGTTCCTTTTTCGCTTTCGATAGTTACCTGTTTCTGATCGCCTTTTTCTACTCGACCGATAATCTGCGCATCGATATTAAAGCTTTTTGATATTTCGATAATGCTTTCGGCAATCTCCTGAGGAACATATAATTCCATGCGGTGCCCCATGTTAAATACCTTGTACATTTCTTTCCAATCGGTGCCCGATTGTTCCTGAATCAATTTAAATAGGGTAGGGATAGGAAATAAGTTATTCTTGATTACATGAATATTATCATTGATGAAATGTAATACCTTGGTTTGCGCACCACCACTGCAATGTACAATACCATTAATCTGACTGCGATGGCTTTCTAAAATCTTTTTGATTACAGGTGCATAAGTACGCGTAGGGGATAATACCAATTTACCTACCGTAGTTTTACCGAATCCTTCAATAGCAATTTCTTCTGTTAATTGTTTCTTTCCGGAGAAAACCAGATCGAATGGAACGGCCGGATCGAAACTTTCAGGGTAACTGTTGGCTACTGTTTTATCGAAAACATCATGACGGGCAGAGGTTAATCCGTTCGACCCCATACCACCGTTATATTCGGTTTCGTAGGTGGCTTGTCCGGATGACGCTAGTGCCACAATTACGTCGCCTGGTTTAATATTATCGTTGCTGATGATATCTTCGCGCTTTAATCTGCAGGTTACCGTAGAATCGACAATAATGGTTCTCACTAAGTCGCCAACGTCGGCAGTTTCGCCGCCGGTAGAATAAATCGAGATGCCTTGTTCGCGCAGATCGGCTAAGATTTCTTCTGTACCATTAATTATTGCAGCAATCACTTCGCCCGGGATCAGGTTTTTATTCCTTCCAATGGTTGAGGATAACAAAATGTTATCGGTAGCACCAACACAGATTAAATCATCGATATTCATGATGATGGCATCTTGTGCAATACCTTTCCAAATCGAGATATCTCCGGTTTCTTTCCAGTATACGTAAGCTAAAGAAGATTTGGTACCTGCGCCGTCTGCATGCATGATATTGCAATATTCCTCATCACCACCTAAAATATCAGGGATGATTTTGCAGAATGCTTTAGGGAAAATTCCTTTATCGATGTTTTTGATGGCATTGTGCACATCTTCTTTTGAGGCAGAAACGCCACGTTGATTGTACCTGTTATCACTCATGTTGGCGCAAAGATAAGGTTTTAAGGGGAAAGACTAAAGCTAAATACTTAAGGTTTTTTATGGCTAAATGGCAAGGCTTTTTTACCGCGTAGGGCACCTGAGTTTGATTACGACGAAGGCCCAAAACGCAAAGAGGTTTAAGGTGTAAAAGGTAGGGGCTCGTTTTTTTTTGGAAGTGAATGTCCGTTTTTCATGGTGGCTTGCAGCCCCGCTTTTCCCCCTGCCGTTTTAAAGCTTTGGAACAGGGAAAAATTAACTTGTAAAACGGCATCGGTACAATTGGGCTTAGGGTATTGAGGGTTGTTCGTTGGGCGGTTTTTTTTGCGCAGGCCGATATCATTAAGTTAAGCGCCGCGGTTATCAGTCTGTCCAAAGGACTCCTGTGGAGAGCGTAGTCGAAGACTTTTTGAGATTAATAAATTGCAAATAAATGCCCATCGACTCTGCTATCAATGACAGATTACAAAGAACGATCGTCATTTCGACTGGAACACAGTGGAATGGAGAAATCTTTGAACTATGTTCTTGAAATCAAATTAAAGGATCTCTCCGCTACGGTCGAGATGACGATACTTCTAATCAACTCATCTCTTTAAGATTCTCTGTCATTTATATTGATTTTTATACAATAAATTATCCCTCAGGGTGACATCTTTTTGAAATTTATCCCTTAATTTAATGACATCCTGCACAGGCCTATCTGAAATAAACCTGATTGCATGGATGCTGTAAACGATGAATTAAAAAATGGAGAAATTTTACAGCAGGAAGGAAAGCAGGACTGGATTAACCGATGAGCACTGGTACTGCTTTCCAAAAAAAGTCTTTGACAGGGTAAACCACTTTTCGATTAGCAGTTCAGGAGGACGCTACTTAGGAATTGCAGCTAACCGACTTAACAATTAATCAGTCTGCAATTGCCAATAAACCAATGGCTAATGAACCAACAAAAAAGGGCGTAAAGTTAAACCTTACGCCCTATACCTTAAACCTTCCGGCTTAAAACTTATTTCATGAATAATAGTTCTCTGAATTTTGGTAAAGGCCAAACGCTATCATCAACAATCTGCTCTAATTTATCAGCGTGGTAACGGATGATATCGAAGTAAGATTTAACTTTCTCATCGTAAGCAATCGCTTTCTCGCGGGTATCTTCGATTTTGTTGGTTAATTTACGTTCTTCTAACATCGCATCGATATTGGTTTTAACAATTTCTAAATGCTCTGATAATTTTTTAACGATATCGATAGAAACTTTGCTATCTACACCAATTGCTTTTAATCCCTGTACGTTTTCGATTAAAGAATTTTGGTAAGCAATTGCAGCTGGGATAATGGCAGTGTTGGCCACTTCGCCCATTACACGTGCTTCGATCTGTAGTTTTTTATAGAAGTTTTCTAACATGATTTCATGACGGGCATGAATCTCACGTGCGCTATAAATACCTGTTGTTGCAAATAACTCGGCAGATTTTTCAGTTAAATAAGCATCTAAAGCTTTTGGTGTAGTTTTGATGTTTGATAAACCGCGTGTTGCAGCTTCATCTTCCCACTCCTGGCTGTAACCATTACCTTCGAAACGGATACCTTTAGATTCTTTGATGTATTTTTTGATCACTGTTAATAAAGCGATGTCTTTTTTATCACCTTTTTTGATCAATTTGTCAACTTCAACTTTAAATTTAACCAATTGCTCAGCCATAATCGCGTTCAGGATCGTCATTGGAGCAGAAGAGTTTGCTGAAGATCCAACAGCTCTAAGCTCAAATTTGTTACCTGTAAATGCGAAAGGAGAAGTACGGTTACGGTCGGTATTATCTAATAAAATCTGAGGGATTTTAGGGATACCCAACCAAAGTGCGTTATCTTCTTTGATTTTTTTGCTGATACGTGAGTGCTCAATCTCATCTAATACATCGTTCAACTGAGAGCCTAAGAAGATAGAGATAATTGCAGGTGGCGCTTCGTTAGCACCTAAACGGTGATCGTTGCTCACTGATGCAATACTTGCACGTAATAAATCGGCATGCTCACTAACGGCTTTAATTGTGTTTACAAAGAAAGCAAGGAACATTAAGTTGTTTTTAGGTGTTTTACCTGGCGCCAATAAGTTTTTGCCGGTATCGGTAATTAACGACCAGTTGTTGTGTTTACCTGATCCGTTGATACCTGCGTATGGTTTTTCGTGTAATAATACACGGAAATGGTGACGACGGGCAACTTTTTCCATCAAATCCATCAATAATTGATTGTGATCGATAGCCAGGTTGATTTCTTCATAAATCGGTGCACACTCAAACTGAGATGGTGCAACCTCATTGTGACGGGTTTTTAAAGGAATACCTAATTTTAAAGCTTCATTTTCGAAATCTACCATGTAGCTGAATACGCGCTCAGGAATAGAACCGAAATAATGATCTTCTAATTGTTGTCCTTTAGCAGACATGTGCCCGAATAAAGCACGGCCTGTTAATAATAAATCGGGACGAGCATTGAACAATGACTCATCAACCAGGAAATATTCTTGTTCGATACCTAAAGAAGCATTTACTTTAGTAATGCTTTTATCGAAATATTGGCAAACATCAACAGCAGCTTTATCAAGCGAAGCTAATGCTTTTAATAAAGGTGCTTTATAATCCAAGGCTTCTCCGGTATATGATACGAATACTGTAGGGATACATAGTGTTTTACCTGCTTTGCTTTCCATGATGAAAGCTGGAGAAGAAGGATCCCAAGCAGTATAACCACGAGCTTCGAAAGTATTACGGATACCACCGTTAGGGAAACTAGATGCATCTGGCTCTTGTTGAACTAAAGCGCTACCAGCAAATTTCTCGATCGCTCCATCGCCGCTTGGCTCAAAAAATGAATCATGTTTTTCAGCAGTTGTACCAGTTAATGGCTGGAACCAGTGCGTATAATGCGTTGCGCCAGCACTCATTGCCCACGCTTTCATAGCGGTTGCAATTTGGTTGGCATCGTCAGAATTAATTAACTCACCCTGGTTGATAGATGATATTAATTTTTCATATACGTCCTTAGATAAGAAATCTCTCATTTTTCTCTTATCAAATACATTAGCGCCAAAAAAGTCAGAAATTTTTGCCGCTGGTGCTTTAACTTCTGGTGAAATTCTGTTTTGAGCCTCTTTTAATGCGATGGTTCTTAAGCTTTTCATTAATTTGTTATGTTTTTTGTCAAAAATAGTATATTTTATTAATTCTCGTAAAAGAATCGTATTATTTTTATCAATTTTATTGAAAATGAAATAAAAAAATGTTTTTCAGATGAAAAATTTCATTTTTTGTAAAGAAAATAGATTTTTTAAATGTTTTATGGAATTGCTGATTTTGCCGCATCATGCTATAAAACTTAAAAGCTATGTTCAACTCTTTAATTAACGTATACAAAACCGAGTGGCTCGATCTTGTATTTGCAGACCGCAACAAAAACTATGGTGCTTATGAATTAAGGTCTAAATCTTCATCGATTATGACAAGAGCACTTTTCGTATCTGGAAGCCTTTTTATCCTCTTGTGTTTTTCTCCTTTAATTTATGCGAAACTGTTTCCAAAGGAAGAGGTAGTTATAGAAATTGCAAGGCCTGTTGATTTAACTAAAGTAATCCACGAGATGAAACCAAAGGCTCTTGAACCAGAGAAAAAGGTTGAGCCTGCAAAAGCTGATCCGGTAAAGGTTAAAACCGTGGCTTTATCGCAGAACATTGTTGTTGTAAATAAAGTAGATCTTCCTGATCCACCTACAATTAAAGAAATACAGAATGCAGTGATCGGTGATAAAACTCAGGATGGAATTGAAGCTCCTAATTTGGTAGTCCCAGATAATAAAGGCAATGGTAATGGCACAGGTATAGTTAAAGATGGCGCAGAAAACGGTGATCCGAACGCTGTTTTAACTATTGGTGGAGTAGATGAGTATCCAGAGTTTAACGGTGGTGCTAAAGCCTGGTCTAAATATATGGAACGTAATTTAAGGTATCCTTATCAGGCACAAGAGGAAAATGTTCAGGGTAAAGTGTTTGTGAGCTTTGTGGTTGAGCGTGATGGCTCTGTTACGGATGTTAAAGTGTTGAGAGGGCTTGGGTTTGGTTGTGATGAGGAAGCGATTAAAGTAATTAAAAAATCGCCACTATGGAAACCAGGGAAAAATAAAGGGGTTCCGGTGCGTGTAAGGTATAATATGGCCATCAACTTTCAGATTTCTAATTAAATTAACTAGAGTAGTTAAGATGAAAAAGCTCATTCCAATATTTATGTTTCTCTGTTTTGCAGCTGTACAATTAAACGCTAAGGCTAAAATAGGGGTGGATAGTGCGAAAGTGTACAGTATCAAGCTGGCCAATGCCGATTTAAAGAAGGGTAGCGTGAAGTTTCTGCTCCGCGGTGGTATCGTATCTACATATGTTAAAGGACAGGAAATATTTGAAAAGAAATATGGTATTGCTTATTCTGAATTTGGCTGTGTAATGCCTTCGGATATTTCGATTAAACATTATAATAAAGTAGTAGCTTCTTTTATGGACCGTAAATATGGAAAGAATTGGCGTAAAGAGGTTAGGAAAGATATTCAGGGGATTTAGGCAGGTAAATTCGTCACCCTGAACTTGTTTCAGGGTCTACCCCAAAGAAAAAATGCTGAATCAAGTTCAGCAGGACGACTACCCTACCATTGACAGAATCCATCAGTACAGTCGTCATTCTCGCGCAGGCGGGAATCTTAAAGCGCTTGCATTACGATTCCCAATCGAGTTGGGAATGACGATTCCTCGCAGCCTATAATTTGCAAAAAAAAACTGTCGTTAATATTGATTTTTATACAATAAATTACCCTTCAGAATGACACCTCGGTGAAATGTCTATATGATTTTTCTATTAATGCTCTTGTAGGAAATTGTGAGGTTGGGTAAATTGAAGCGGTTTGGGCGGTGCCCAAACCGTTTTTTTTAATATCGTTGGAGAATTGTCATTCTGAACGCAGTGAAGAATCCTTAAGCTATGGAAAGCTTGCTATTATCGGTTTTCCATTCAAAGCCATTAAAAATTAAAACAAGCAGTTATCTGTTGGAGATTCTTCCTGCCTCAGAATGACAACTTATATGATTCAGTTGTACCTGACCTTAGCTGTTCAGGGTTTAATTAGCATGATAGATGCTGAAATAAATCCGATAGCTATCGGATCAGCATGACGATTTTAAGAAACAAACCGCTCGAAATGACGAATGCTTATAAAACAAAAAAGGATGATGGTTTTAATTCCATCATCCTTTTATATTTTCCATCAGTTTCTTATCCCTTGTCTTCAATCCACTTGCGTGCATTTACGAAGGCTTCCATCCACGGCGAAACTTCGTCTTTACGGCCTTGTGGATAATTTGCCCAGTGCCATTGGAACAATGAACGCTCAATGTGCGGCATCATGACCAGGTGGCGGCCAGTTTCATCACATAACATTGCGGTGTTGTAATCTGATCCATTCGGACTGGCTGGATAGGTTTCGTAAGCATATTTAGCTACGATTTTATATTTATCTTCTGCGTATGGTAACGAGAACCTTCCTTCTCCATGTGATACCCAAACACCTAAAGTGCTTCCGGCCAGGGTAGATAACATGACAGAATTGTTTTCCTGTAAGGTTAACGATGTGAAAATACTTTCGTGTTTGCCACTCTTGTTGTGGAGCATTTTAGGTTTTTCTTCGTGGTCTTTGTTAATTAAGCCCAGCTCTACAAATAACTGACAGCCATTGCAAACCCCAACAGATAAAGTATCGGGGCGGGCAAAGAATTTTTCTAATGCTACCCTTGCTTTTTCGTTGTATAAAAATGCACCTGCCCAACCTTTGGCCGATCCTAAAACATCAGAGTTGGAGAAACCACCAACTGCACCTATAAACTGGATGTCTTCTAAAGTTTCTCTTCCGGTAATTAAATCGGTCATGTGCACGTCTTTCACATCAAAGCCTGCCAAATACATGGCATTAGCCAGTTCGCGCTCAGAATTACTTCCTTTTTCGCGGATAATGGCTGCTTTTGGTCGTGGTTTGGTTGGATCGATTACAGGTTTCTTTCCATCAAATTGTAATGGGAAAGTGTAATTTAAAACATGGTTTTTATAATTGTTGTAACGTTCTTTCGCCAATCCGTTTCCGGTTTGTTTACTATCTAACAGGTACGAAGTTTTAAACCAAACATCGCGCAAATGGTCGATATCAAAACTAAAATTATCTGTAGCGTTTTTAACTTCCAGTTTAGCTGATGAAGTTACTTCACCAATTTTTTGGTAAGCAACGCCAGCTTTTGCAAAGGTATCTTCAACAGACGCATCAGCCTGGAATACAATACCAATGTTCTCTGCAAATAATACTTTAATGCTATCTGCCTCTGCTAGTGAAGACAAATCGATCGAAGCGCCTAAATCGCAGTCAGCAAAACACATTTCCAATAAGGTTGTGATTAAACCGCCGCTACCAATATCGTGACCTGCCTGGATTTTGTCAGCTTTGATTAATTGCTGAAGGGTATTAAAAGCTGTTTTAAATTGATCAGCGCCTTTAACATCAGGTGTTTCTGTGCCGATTTTGTTTAAGATCTGTGCAAAAGATGAACCACCTAATTTGTAGGTATCGTTAGAAAGGTTGATGTAATAAATTGATCCACCGTTTTTTTGAAGTACTGGCTCAACCACTTTGGTAATATCGTCGCAATTTGCTCCGGCAGAAATAATTACCGTTCCCGGCGCAATTACATCACCATCTTTGTATTTCTGTTTCATCGATAATGAATCTTTTCCCGTTGGGATATTGATTCCTAAATCGATGGCAAAATCAGAACAAGCTTTTACCGCTGCATATAAACGGGCATCTTCGCCTTCGTTTTTACAGGCCCACATCCAGTTGGCAGAGAGTGAAACACTTTTTAAGCCATCTTTTAGGGGTGCCCAAACAATATTCGAAAGTGATTCTGCAATCGCATTGCGGCTACCTGCTGCAGGATCGATCAAGGCCGAAAGTGGTGCATGGCCAACTGATGTGGCAATACCTTCTTTTCCCCGAAAATCTAAAGCCATTACACCACAGTTATTCAATGGTAATTGTAACGGACCTGCACATTGTTGTTTGGCTACACGGCCACCCACACAGCGGTCTACTTTATTGGTTAACCAATCTTTAGCAGCCACCGCTTCTAATTGAAGCACTTGCTCTAAATAGGTGTTTAATTCGTTGTTGTTATAGGTTACGGCTTCATATTTACGATCAATGGTCTGATCATCCATTACGATTTTTGGTGAACTGCCAAACATGGCGGCCAATTCAAAATCCATAGGTTTTAAACCTGTTGTAGCAGATTTAAAGGTAAAACGATGATCGCCGGTTACTTTACCTACGGTATACATAGGTGAGCGTTCGCGGTCTGCTATTTTTTGTAAGGTTTCGATATGCTCGTTGCCGATCACCAAGCCCATTCTTTCCTGCGATTCGTTTCCGATGATTTCTTTGGCCGAAAGGGTAGGGTCGCCCACTGGCAATTTATCAAGATCTATTAATCCACCAGTTTCTTCAACCAGCTCTGATAAACAGTTTAAGTGACCACCTGCACCGTGATCGTGGATAGAAATAATCGAATTGTGATCGCTTTCTACCATACCACGCACCGCATTTGCAGCACGTTTTTGCATTTCAGGGTTCGATCTCTGGATGGCATTTAATTCAATGCCGCTTCCGTGCTGACCAGTATCTGCAGAAGAAACAGCTGCACCGCCCATCCCGATCCTATAATTTTCTCCACCCAGAATAACAATATTATCGCCTTCTTTTGGTTTAAGTTTTTGCGCCTGACTGGCTTTACCGTAACCGATACCGCCCGCAAGCATAATTACCTTGTCGAAACCTAATTTTCTGCTGTTTTCTTCATGTTCGAAAGTTAAAACCGAACCAGTAATAAGCGGTTGTCCGAATTTATTTCCAAAATCTGTAGCACCGTTTGATGCTTTGATCAGAATATCCATCGGGGTTTGGTATAACCATGCTCTTTCTTCAACGCCTTTTTCCCATGGGCGGTTATCTTCTAAACGCGAAAGCGCAGTCATGTAAACGGCAGTTCCCGCTAAAGGCAACGAACCTTGTCCACCTGCTAAACGGTCTCTGATTTCGCCCCCAGAACCTGTTGCTGCACCATTAAAAGGCTCAACAGTGGTAGGGAAATTATGGGTTTCTGCTTTTAATGAGATTACCGATTCAAAATCACTTGTAGTGTAATAATCAGGCTCATCGGCACGTTTAGGTGCAAATTGCTGCACTTTAGGGCCTTTGATAAAAGCTACGTTATCTTTATAGGCCGAAACAATATCATTAGGGTTTTCTTCTGATGTTTTGCGGATCAGCTTAAACAAAGAAGTAGGTTGTTCTACGCCATCGATTACAAATTTGCCATTGAAAATTTTATGGCGGCAGTGTTCCGAATTCACCTGTGAGAAACCAAAAACTTCAGAATCGGTTAACGGTCTTTCTAATTTTTGTGCTAAAGTATTTAAATATTCAACTTCTTCATCACTTAAAGAAAGCCCTTCTTGTTTGTTGTAGGCCGCAATATCGGTGATTTCTAAAATCGGCTCAGGTTTAATGTTGATGGTATATACCTCCTGGTCGAGCTTGTCGTATTTTTGAGAAAGCATCGGGTCGTAATCAGCAAAACTTTCGTCAACCTGCTTAAATTCTTCGATCCTGATGATTCCCTGCATGTCCATGTTTTGGGTAATCTCTACTGCATTGGTACTCCATGGAGTAATCATTGCTGCTCTTGGTCCGACGAAAAAGCCTGTTAGCGCTTTTTCTTGCGAGATTTTGGCACCGCCAAATAACCATTCAAGTTTAGTAATATCAGTGGTAGAAAGCGCTTTGTCTGTTTGTAAAACAAAAATCGCCTGCGATTGACTAAGGAAGAAATGAATCATGCTTTTTTTTTGAAGTTGCAAAAATAGCTTTTTTATATGAAAAAACTGGTGTGATTACAGGATTGAATGAGAGAATTTTGAATGATTGAATGTCAAAATAATGATCGAATGAGAGAATTATTAGATGAGAGAATGGCTGATGATAGAATGAGTTAATTTTGAATGAGAGAATGTTGAAATAATTATTGGTTAATTCAATTAGAGAATGCGCATTTTTGTTAAACGCTAACTCAATCATTTACTCATTCAAAATTCAATCATTATTTATGATTCGCATCCACCACATTGCCATTATCTGTTCAGATTACGAAAAATCGAAAGATTTTTATGTGAATAAATTAGGTTTTAGCGTTATGGCAGAGATTTACCGGGCTGAAAGGAAATCGTATAAATTAGATCTTGCCGTAAATGGTGTATATCAGATCGAGCTGTTTTCTTTCGAAAACCCTCCTGCAAGACCATCGCGACCAGAGGCTCAGGGTTTGCGCCATCTGGCTTTTGAAGTTAATGACATTGAAAAAGAGATTTCGCGTTTAAATGATCATGGTATTGTTACCGAGCCGATCCGTATTGATGAGTTTACTGATAAGCGGTTTACTTTTTTTGCTGACCCTGATGGTCTGCCTTTAGAATTGTACGAAAAATAGAATTTTATATCTAAAAATATATAACTCAAAATGAAAAAAATGCTCTTGATTTGTGGATTAATCTATTCTTTTATTAATACACATGCACAATCTCAAATTAAATATACAGCTAAAATTGAAGCCGGATATCAGTTTTTCCTTTCCAGACCTGTGAAGTATGATATTGGCGAAGGTTGGTTCGGTTATCAGCTCGGAGAAAAACCTAATGGGATAGATTTAAGTTTAATTAATGGCATAAGTTTTAAGAATAACCTTCGATTGGGTTTAGGTGTGTCTTACTTAAATTATGAGCGGATTAATGGTTATGCTGTTTTTGGTGATTTGGAGTATGCCACAACAAAAGCTAAAATTTCTCCATTATTTAATCTGAAGATAGGAAGAAGTCATATTAACAATCAATACATGAATGGTTCTACTGAAACGGTTATTGATATTAGTGGCGGCGTTGAACATAAAGTAGGGAAAAAACTATGTCTTCAGTATAAAGCTGGCTTTAGGTTTGTTCACCAATCCATTTTTCTTCCCGTTAGGATAGGCGCGAGATTTTAATCGTATATGAGTATTTTCAAGTTCAAACAGTTCGAAGTCGACCAAACAGGCTGCGCCATGAGGATTAATACGGATGGCGTATTGCTTGGTGCAACTGTTAGGCATCCTTCACCCGGGTTGATATTAGATATCGGAACAGGAACCGGTGTGATTGCCTTGATGTTAGCGCAGCGATTTCCCGAAGCATACATACATGCTGTAGAAATCGATCAGCAAGCTGCGGAAACTGCTGAAAAAAATTTTCAATTTTCAGTTTTCAGTGAGCGGTTAACCATTAAGCATACATCAATTGAAGAATATAACTGTGCTCAGCAATTCGATCTGATTGTTTCTAATCCCCCCTTTTTTGTAAATGATTTAAAAAGTGAAGCGTTTAGGAAAGGAATAGCCCGGCATGCAGACGAAGACTTTTTTAGCATGCTCATTAAAAAATCGAGCGGGTTATTGGCAGATGAAGGTATGATTTGGTTAATCCTTCCGGTAAAACAGGCTAATAAAGTGATCGATATTGCATCTCAATATGATTTGTGGCTAAAGGAGCGGATCCATATCCATTCTGATGAAAGTAAGCCAACTTTCAGGCAGATAATCTGTTTGAAAAAGGGTGAAGCGGTTTTGAAGGAAAATGATTTTTATATTTATAAATCCTTAAAGCAGCATACGCACGAGTATGAGCTTTTGCTCAGGGATTTTTTCATTGCTTACTAAGAAAATAGTTGAATTTAACCATTTTCTGATATAATCCTCATTATCATTTGTAATTTAGGGCGTATAAATTATCTCACCTAATTAAAATGAAACGTAGTCTAAATGTGTTCTTGCTGTGCTTAATGGCACTATCTGCTCTTGCTCAGTCGAAAAAACAAAAAACAATAGATCCTTTAAAAGGGATTGATACTTTATTAAACAGGATATTGAAAGATCAGCAGGTGGCTGGTTTTGCGGTAGCCGTGGTAAAAGGTGATCAGGTAATCTACAGTAAGGGTTTCGGTTATCGTGATGTAGAAAACAAAAAACCGGTAACTCCAAATACGCTTTTTGCCATCGGTTCTAGTACAAAGGCCTTTACTTCCGGTCTTGTTGGTTTGTTGCAAAAAGAAGGAAAGCTTTCTTATGATGGCATTGCAACCTCTTATTTGCCCCAGTTAAAGTTTTATAACGATAATATGAACAACCAGATTACCGTGCGCGATATGATGTGCCACCGCACAGGTTTATCGCGTTATGATCTGTCGTGGTTTGTATTTAATACTTCCAACCGCGATAGCATTATACAAAGGGTGCGATATATGGAACCGACCGCTGCTGTGCGCGAAAAATGGCAGTATAATAACTTTATGTTTTTAGCACAGGGCATGATTGTTGAAAAACTGACCGGAAAAACATGGGAGCAGAATATTAAAGAAAAGTTTTTTGATCCTTTGGAGATGAACCATTCCAATACCAATATTTTTGAATTCGAAAAGGATAGTGAAGCTTCTTTACCTTACACGGTAAATAGCAAAGGCGCCATCGAAAAGATTGATTATTTCAATATCGATGGGATGGGTCCTGCAGGAAGCATCAATAGCAGCGTGAACGATATGACACATTGGTTAAAGGTTTGGATTAATGGTGGGACTTACCAAGGAAAAGAAATTTTACCCGTCTCTTATATAAGAGAGGCCGCGAGTTCTCAAATGGTGAGGGGTGGAGGTCTACCTGCAAAAGATAATGACATTTACCTTTCTACTTATGGTTTTGGTTGGATGATCAACTCTTACCGTGGTCATTATATGGTAGAGCATGGTGGCAATATCAATGGCTTCTCGGCTAGTGTATCCTTTTTCCCGACCGACAACTTGGGTATTGTGGTGTTAACCAATCAAAACACCTCAAGTGTTCCAGGAATCGTATACAGTAGTATTGCAGACAGGATGTTAGGGTTGAAAAATGTTGATTGGAACGGTAGGGCCAACAAAGAAAAAGTTGCGGCAAAAGAAAGGGAGAAGGCTGTGAAAAAAACGGCTGAAAATGCAAAAGTTTTAAATACCAAACCTTCGCATCCCTTAAAAGATTATGATGGTTTGTTTGATAACCCTGCTTATGGTGTAATCAATGTAACGTTCAAAAATGATTCGCTTATTGCCATGATGGGTAAAGAGAAACTTTTGCTTAGGCACTATCATTATGATGTATTTAGCATTAGCGGTATAGATAAAAACGGTAAAATTGACACAGCAGAAAGTGATCTGCGTTTTAACTTTATTAGCGGGCAGGATGGCAAGATAGAGGGGATTAGTATTCCGCTCGAACGGGGAATGAAACCTGCTGTGTTTGCGTACAAGACAAGGGCGATTGAATTAAGCGCAACAAGTTTAGCTGGTTACATTGGTAGTTATGGCGAAAATGGCATGAGTAAAGTTTATTTAAAAGGTAAAGTTTTATTTGTTTCGGTACCTGGTCAGCCAGAGTATGAAACCATTTTTGTAGGAAATGATACTTTTAACTTTAAAAATCTGAAAGGATTTTGCCTGAAATTTGAAAAGAAAGAAGGAACAGAAGAGGCTATGTCTGTTTCGTTTATCCAACCTAATGGAACATTTAAACAAGTAAGAAAAGATTAAATAAAATAGTCTGATTCGATAAGTAGCCACTCGGATGTTTATGCGTTTTTGGTAGCTGGCGTAAAAATAATTAGCTAATTTTTATTGTTATGGATGGTAATATCCTACAATTTGCAACTGATGATTTCTTTGATTTTGTTTGTTATTTAAGTTTGGAAAAAGTTTTTTTCTGAATTTTTATGCGCGCTAAAAATATTTTTAAGGTTGGTTAAATGTGTAAAGATGGAGGGTATTAACTTTACAAAATGAAAAAAATAGGATTAATTTCTGACACCCATGGTTTTTTAGATGATGCGGTTTTTAAACATTTCGATGGTGTAGATGAAATTTGGCATGCTGGAGATTTTGGTCCCAACGTAGCCGAACCTTTGGCTGCGTTTAAACCTTTGCGCGGGGTATTTGGAAATATAGATGACGCAGCGATCAGATCTGAATTCCCAGAACAAAATCGATTTAGCTGCGAAAGAGTAGATGTTTGGATGACGCACATAGGAGGATATCCAGGAAGGTACTCTTCTTTTGTTAAACCTGAAATATACACTAACCCTCCGAAATTATTCATCACAGGGCACTCGCATATTCTGAAAGTGATGTTCGATGAAAAGATAAAATGTTTGCATATAAACCCCGGTGCGGCAGGAAAACACGGTTGGCACAAAGTGAGAACCCTCATCCGTTTTTGCATAACTGATGAAAATATTCATACCTTAGAGGTCATAGAGTTATCGGGTAGATAATGTAAAATTTACACTAAGTATGGTTTGTGGCGTTAAAACACTAGGGCAATTTATTATAGAAAAACAAGCAGATTTTCCATATGCTAAAGGAGAACTTTCGAGGTTGTTGAGGGATATTGGTATCGCTGCAAAAATTGTAAACCGCGAAATTAATAAAGCGGGTTTAGTTGATATTTTAGGCGATATGGGAACCACCAATATTCAGGGTGAGGAACAAAAAAAGTTAGATGTTTATGCTGATGAACAGTTTATTGCTGCGCTAACCAGTGGTGGCGAATGCTGTATTGTAGCTACCGAGGAAGAAGATGAAATTATCCATATCGAATCTCCGGTTTCTCAAAACGCCAAGTATATTGTTTGTATCGATCCTTTAGATGGTTCATCCAATACGGATGTAAATGTTGCTGTAGGGACGATTTTCTCTATTTATCGCAGAAAATCTGTTGATGGCAGAGCCAGTATAACGGATGTGTTGCAAAAAGGTACGGAACAGGTAGCTGCCGGTTACATTATTTATGGTTCATCCACCATGCTGGTTTACACCACAGGAAAGGGTGTTAACGGTTTTACATTAGATCCATCAATTGGTGAGTTCTGTCTTTCACACCCCCAGATGAAAATACCCGAAACAGGTTATATGTATTCGGTAAACGAAGGCAATTATGTCCATTTTCCCGATGGTGTTAAAAAATATATCAAATACTGCCAGGTAGAGGATGAGGCTACTAAACGCCCTTATACATCGCGTTATATTGGCTCAATGGTTGGTGATATCCACCGGAATTTAATTAAAGGCGGAATTTATATTTACCCAACCACTTCGCGCTCGCCTAATGGGAAATTGAGGTTGTTGTATGAATGTAATCCGATGTCTTTTATTATTGAGCAGGCTGGGGGCAAAGCCAGCACAGGGTTTGATCGTATACTCGAAATTGAACCTACAGAATTGCATCAGCGGGTTCCGATTTTTATCGGGTCAAAACATATGGTAGAAAAGGCTGAAGAAATGATGTTGTTGTATACAGCAAAATCTATCTCGATTGATGCCAATATAGAAACGAAACTAGAGAATTTAAATGTAATTGGTGGAATTGATTAAGATTGGCTAAATCTTACTTCTCTCTGCTTCAAAAAAAGTATCTATAGCCAGATTTTGCTTGTCTTGTGAAGCAAAAACGGCTAAACGGTCGCAGCGCTCATTCTCCGGATGATCGTTGTGGCCTTTAATCCAGATGAATTTAACTTCGTGAAGTTTATACAGTTCCAGAAATCTCAACCACAGATCTTTGTTTTTTTTATCCTTAAAATTTTTGGTTACCCAGCCGAAAACCCATTTCTTCTCCACAGCATCTACAACATATTTCGAATCGGAGTAAACAGTTACCTGTTGATTTAGGCTTTTTAACGCTTCTAATCCTTTTATTACAGCCAATAGTTCCATGCGGTTATTGGTGGTCATTCTAAAGCCGCCACTTAGTTCTTTATAATGTTGTCCTGCCCTTAAAATTGTACCCCAACCACCTGGTCCCGGGTTTCCACTAGCTGCTCCGTCTGTATAAATTTCGATCATAAACGCCGTAAAGTTATGTTTTTAGGTTCAAAATTGCTTGTTTTATCTGCTTCTGAAATTTTTTTTCAATTTCAAATAATTGAATGTTAAGTAATTAAAAATTAGTTGTAAAAACTTTGAAAAAAATATTTGCAAGAAATATTAAAAGTCGTACTTTTGTGACACTAAAAAATACGGTGGCTGTAGCTCAGTTGGTTAGAGTATTGGTTTGTGGTGCCGAGGGTCGTGGGTTCGAGCCCCATCAGCCACCCCCAGTGGGGCAAAGATTTTTTCGAAGATTTTTGCCCCATTTTTTTTGCTTGTAACTCTTTGTTTTTTAGGTAGATATGCTCGGCGATTTCGTTTACTAAAAGTGTTCGATATCGGTCTCCATCGTATTCCATTTTTTCAGGAAAAAGGCAGCTAACTAAGTATCTTTTACCTTCAACGCTGGAATTTTCAAAAAATAAATCAAGATCCGTTAAATTTTTAATAGCTCGCTCTGCAATTGGTCTGATGTTCAATGCTTCCTTATTTTTTGTGTTGAGCTCGGACAATTTAGATTCCACTATAGTGATTTTCTCGCTGCACTCGTTTTTGATTGCCCTAAAATCTACAGCATCTATATCATTATCTAATAGTAAATCCCTTGCCTTCTCAATTTTTTTATTCAGGTCTTGTATTTGCTTAGAATACAATTTTCGTTCATCCAGAATGGAGCCAACTTGATTTTGGTAAGCATCCGCAATAGTTTCGACAAATATCTCCTCGTATCCTTTTCTAGGTAAATAACTCAATAACTCAAGGGCAAAGGCTTCATTTACCTTTTCAGAACGAAAACGGATTCCACATGCTGAAGTGCAATGGTAATAAGTGAAGTGTTTTTGTTTTCCCTTTGATGAGCTGCCGCTTAGCGATCGATGGCATTTTGGACATTTTAAGAATCCCCGAAGAACAAGTGCTTCTGGAGTGGAGATGGGCTGTCCAAGCTCCCTTTTTCTGCCATTGAGGATATCTTGAATGTTAAAAAACATTGTTTCGCTAATCAATGGTTCATGTAATCCTTGAGCCAGAAAGGCCTCTTCACTTTTGTACTTTGGGACAATTACCTTTCCACAATAAATTGGATTGCGGATGATCGTGTAAAAATTATTTTTACTGCAATTCAAGCCCTTTCCCCTCGCTGTATGGAGTATTTGCTCTCCAGAATAAGTGCCATCGGCCAGCTGCTCGAAAACCCACTTCATTAGAGAAGCTTCGGGCTGTTTCAAAGCAATATATTTTTTCCCATTTTCGGCAGTTTTGTTGATATATCCTAAAGGTGCTTTGCCGGTCCATCTTCCTTCTTTTTTTGCCTGCCTAATGCCTGCTTTAGTATTTAACCCTCTCCTGTCATTCTCAATTTCCGGAGTAGTAAGATAGACAGCCAGCATCATTTTATTTTCCGGTACATTTAAATCTAATGGCTGTTCGATTGCTTGAGGATCAATCCCTAGCTTATTGAGCATTGCAATGGTTTGATAGGCATCGCTGGTATTACGGCTAAACCTATCCCATTTGGTGAATAACAGTAAATCTGTTTTACCTTTATGCTTTTTGAGGTGGATTACCAGTTTTTTCCACTCTGGGCGGTTGAAGGTTTTAGCAGAATAGTCCTCTACAATAACCTTCCTTATTTTAATGCCGTTTAGTTCGCAGTATTTTTCCAGAACTTCCTGTTGGCTTCTTAATGAATATCCTTTTTCTGCCTGTTCATCAGTACTTACCCTTACGTATAAATCAGCTATTTTCATGTTCTATTTTTTTCTGGTCTGTCTTTTGAATTTTTTTCTTTTGTCCTTCGTATAACACTCTGGCAATTGACCAAGTGTTTCTTTCATCGATAAATTACTTAATTTATATATTAATTCCAAAATCTTTTGAGCTCTACCTATACTAACTACTGTGCCATGATTCTCTAGGATCTTTACCATTTTTTCCGGCGTCATAGATCTTTTCTCTGTAAGCTTGTAATAGTCCATACCCTGATTTTTAACCAAGTTTCGATACATTCTGTAAAATGATTTCAGACCTCCCAACGTGATTACGAACGATTATACAGCAAAGGATTTAACGGCGCCATCTTTTTTAGAATCCGATATTCTCCACAGGTAAACTTAACTCACTGAAAAGCAGTAATTTGGCTGCTTTTCAGTTTGATAACTCTGACACAACTCTGCCACTAAACGCCCCGGGGGTCAAAAAATCACCCCGTCCGGCAAGGCGAAAAAATCAAAATTCTTCTGAAGGAAATCAAGAAAACGTTGGGGATTCCGAACGTAAGTCACAGGAAAAAAATCCTCGCGGTCCTAGTTTTGGCTTCATGGAAATTCCCGAACTGCCATATACCGTCCCCCGTGTAGTTAAGGGAAGGGTTGTCAAAAAAGTTCCCGCAGGCAGTAGCATGGAAAAAGAAGTGGCCAAACAAAGTTGGTACGTTGAATTCTTTTTTCACAATGCGGCAGAAGAGCGGATGGAGCGGATCAGAGTAACCAGGAAGCTCAACCGGATAAAAGACCCAAGACAAAAGCTTCGGAATTTTAACAATCTGTGCGAAGCGTACCGGATAGCGCTTGAAGGCGGGTGGAATCCACTGGATGAGCATGCCAATGCGAGGCTCAAAAAGGAAATCATCGGCATTGACCTGCACGAAGCATTATTACTTTTTGAGTCCTATCATAAAGCCAAAGGTACCAGGCCTAAGTCGATCAGCACTTACCGGTCAACACTGAATTCCTTTATTAAATATCATGGTGGGAATAAAAAGGTCAATACCATCAGTGATTTCGAGATTACGGATTTTCTGAATTTTAAGGAAAGAGAAGAGAAATGGGCCGGGCTGACCTACAACAATTGCAGAATCGGGCTAAATAACCTATTCAGGTATCTAAAAGTTAATAAGTATATTTCTGAGAATCCGGTGACTGACTGCGAAACGAGAAAAAAAATGCCAACGCAGTCCCATCAGGTTTTTACGGAACGGGATTTTAAGATTATTATGGATTGGTTTGATAAGCATGATAAATATTGCCAGCTTTTTGTACGCATGATTTATTATACCTGTATCCGGCCAAAAGAGCTTAGATTTTTGCAATTAAAATACATTGATTTGGAAGAGAATACAATTACCATTCCTGGGGTCGTTTCAAAAAATAAAAAATCAATTCCAGTAAATATTGATGTGAGCCTAAGAGCTGAACTGGAGAAATTGCAGATCGAAAAGTTTGATAGGGAATGTTTCTTACTGGGTTCTGCGGCAACTTTTATCTCACCAAATATGTGCGCTGAAAATTTTGCCTACAACAGGTTTAAGAAATGTCTGGAGGCAACTGGGTTAACGGATAAAAACTATACACTCTATTCTTTTAAACATTTATCTAATGTGAGGAAGTTCCGTGCAGGATGGACGCTTGCGGAAATCTGCTCGGCCAATAGGCATGGTAGTCTTTCTGAGACGGAAACTTATTTAAAGGAATTGTTGAAATTTGTAAGGTCAGATAAATCCATTCCAGCTATTTAACGACTTTTGGAGTTTCTTGCAGGGCTTGTCAAAATTTCTGCAAGAAATCTTTGTTTTTGATTTTTAAGTTTTTTTAGTTGTTCTTCTGAAAAATGTAGGCGGTGGATGTCATTGATTTTCTTAGAGAGATCCAAGATGACCTCATAAAGATCATGATTGCTAACTTCTAGATTTGGAGACTTGTCTTTATTTATCATAATATTTCTCTTCACTTATGATGTGAAATTATGAATCACAACTCAAAATAATCTCCCTTACCCTAGGAATACCTAAAGTTTTCTTGGACATGGCTACTCCCGGTCCCTACAGAGAATGTTGAATTCTTAGAACACCTTTCTGGATTCCTGGGGGTATTAGAAAGGATTTTAGAAAAAAATTACAAGAAGACGTTGATATCTTGTCGGAATCAACTAGGCTACCGGATGGACCGACAGCTTTAGTCCTTGCCGCAATTCCTTTTTGCTTTTTACTAGTTAATTTTTGATCTTCCTTAGATTTGTCCCATGCATTCCGCAATTCTCGCTCTTGCATGTTGATTTTGTATAACTCATGGTTTATGGCATCATCCATATCGGCCATTCTGGCCTGCTTCCACTCCGATTTGAGAAAGTCAACATCTTTTTTTGCGGTGGATAGCGAGTAGGTTTCTAAAATCAATCTGGTTTTAACTTCCTTGACGATTTCTCTTAGAGAGTAGCCCTTTGCGAAGAGTTCAGCAACGATCACTGTTCTTACTTCGCGCTTCTGTTTTGCTGTTTTATTGCCGTCAATCTTTCCCATCTTATTCCCTTAACTTTGCTGCTGGAAATTCTTCTACGATATCGCTCACTCGGCGCTTTACTTCATCATAATCCGACAATTCACCTTCAAATTCAATAACCAGTCTTACAACTGATTTCTGTTCCTTTTCTTCTGGCTCATCGTCGGCTTCAAGGCTTGTGATGATCATTCCCCAATCCATTAATTCTGCCTGATCCCATTCATTGTCCAGTGCATCCCAGTCATCGCTACCAAAACCTACATTGTCCTTGATGATGTAGGCTTTGATCTGCTCAATGCTTGCGGTTTTTGGGATGATCTTACACGGAATCATTTTATTTTCTCTTAATTCAGATATGGCTGCAAGCCACTCGTTAAAATTGTCATGTGACTGTTTTTCTTCGATGATCACAGCGAAATCATCATCAGACATTGAAGAAGCTTCGACAACTGCTCTTAATCGCATGTTTCCAGCAATGGCAACATATTCATCAGCATATTCAACAACGAGACATTCCCTAAGCTCCAACATTTCTGGATGATCAATTATCGATCTAACAAGCTTGGCAAAACGGTCATCAAGGATGAACCCTGGGTTTTTAGGAATGCCAGCAATCTGACCAATATTTGGCCAAATCTTAAGGGTGGGAATAGATTGCGTAACGATTTCCATATACGCAAAGATAATAACAACGTATCCAAAAGATATGTTTTGTGCAAGTCGTTGGTTCTGTTTTGCTAATGATATTTGCAATTACATCTTTTATACCTATTTTAATCAAAAAATTGACGCTCAATGGAATATTTTTCAGATGGAAGCATACCAGAAGATACTAGAAGGAATATAGCTTTCCAGGTTCTAGTTGCAAATAGAGACTTGCTGCAGATGGCAAGTAAACGCCCTCAGCCTCCCACATATGAAAACGCCCTTGGCCTATTATATGAAGTTGCTCCAGACATTCATGCCGAATTAACTAAAATACTTACTAGAAAAAATGAAAGTGAGCTAGTACGTTATTTCCAAGAAATTGCAGAGGTTAAAACACTTGAACTAGACAGAGAAGTAACTGCATTGGAGATAATCGAGCAGCAGATAAATACCTATGAGCAGCTCCTAAAAAGAGATCCATCCAAAAAATTAATTAAGAAAAGACTGCTAGAAGCGCAAATTGCTCGCCAAGTGCTTCAACCAATTAGGCTTACTGAAAATAGAATATTGAATCGCGACTATAACAAGATTGATAGAACTAATTACGCTAATAAGCTATTCGAAAATGATTCGTATACAGATTTTGAAGTTAATACCAACGACATATTAAGAGTTCGATTTCTACATCCAGATGCAGATGAGCACGTAACGGGAGCTGATTTAATCTATGAGCAATATGACCTAGCTCTTGAGATGGTCCGCTTTGTCTTTCTACAATATAAGGTATGGGAAGATGGTGTCATCTATGTATCACAAGCTAAGAACATGGCTGACCAACTTAATAAAATGACAAATATACTGTGTGAAGGAAATCTATGCTGTTCAATTGAGCGAAAGTGGAACTCAAGCAGGTACCGCCTCCCATACTGTTCTGGCTTTCTTCGACCAACGGATCGTCTTCAAGACAATAATAGCAAGTTGATGTCAAGTGGTTATCACGTTCCTCTATGCAAGGCCGTTGAGCTTGCTGGAGAAATGGGGAAGATAGACAAGGCGTCAATAAAGGAACAATCGTTTAACAGTAAGATCTTTGAAGAGTTGTTTAATTCTAACATGATTGGTTCTCGATGGATACCAGTTAATGATCTTGAACAAATTTATGAGACAAATGGAATATTTGATCATGATAATCGAATAAAACTGTACGCGCAAGAAATTATTGACACATCAAAATTATAGTGATTAATAAATTATGGGATTTACAATATTGCCAGATAGAAAAGTCGATTTACAGTTCATGACCTATGAGGGAAATGGAATACACCTTGACAAATTCAAAAAGGTATATGAGGTTCAGTATGTCTATTTCCCAGAAAATAGCCACAACAACAGGAAGAAACTCAAGCCAAGAGCCGAAAGAATTTGCCGCTTTTGTGGTAAAGACGCTAGCAAAACCAGTTTTAAGAAAAAGGCCCACAAGATATCAAGGCTGTTTGGCAATAATTACGGAGTGTCAGATTATGAATGTGATATCTGTAATCATCATTTCTCTACTTTTGAGAGTAGCACATCAGATTTTATAGGGATAAACAGAACCATATTTGCATTAGGGAAGGAGTCTGTTCCGGTTTACAAAGCTCCAGATGGATCGATAGAAGCTAGAGAAGAAACAATATACAATCAAAAAGCAGTTGAAATATCTGCCAAAGTTCCAGGGTTAATCAAAAACATCGGGGATAAAGGAGAGATCGAAATGAACTTTAAGAGTAATTCCTATATTCCTCTCAATGTTTACAAGAGTTTGCTCAAGATTGCGCTTACAATAATGCCAGAAGAGGATATAGCAAACTATAGGCTTGCAATTAAATTCCTATTGCAAGGACAGAATACACTGGCATTTGAAAGCCAGGCAACACAGATTTTCAGAAGTCAGTTAGGTGGAGAAGTTGTTAGGCCATACACAATGCTTTACAAGAAAATAGATCCAAAATCACTACTGCCTAGCCATATATTCCAAATTTACTATCAAGATACTTGTTTGCAGTTTCATTTGCCTTTTAGTCTCGCTGATCAACGCTTGAAGAAAGGAGAGGTGATATCGATGCCTATGTGTCCCCCAATGATGGTGATTGATGAACCAATGCCAGGTAAAGCATCATATTCAATTATCGATTTATCATCTAATGAAAAGATCACTTCAGAATCACGAAAATTATATTTGAATTTTGACAAAGAGGAATTACTTAAAAATGTGCCGATCAATTTTGATACTGGAGAAGTATCGGATCAGGCTTTTGATCCTGATGAAATTGTGAAGATTTATTTTACAAGACATGACTCTAAAAATTCATTTTAATTAATCTGAATTTGGCCTGCTTACACAAATAATGCATTCTATGATCTTTAATCAATATTCGATTTGTCACACTTGTTGACTTGAAAGCTAAAAGGGTAAGCTTTTCACTATAATTTAATCCTAAGCGTCGAAGACTGTTAATGTTTGACCATGGATAACTGTTGATAGAATCATATGAGAATATCCTATGATTAATGAAATAGCATCATCTAACGACAAAATATCTGTAAGCTTAATATTTGTATCATATCCTACTGGAGCCATTATTTTACCATTCAATTCTTCACCATTGTCCATAGCTTTAAACCTGAAAAAGAACTCAGGATGTTTTTCCGCTGCTAAAAAATACTTATGAATTGTTTTACCTGGTGAGTTCATGCAGTTTACCATATCTTGGTTAAAATAGAAGTCATCCCACCTAGAAAAAAACGGAAAGTGTGCAAGAACATGCCTTACAGCTTTAAACAATGGCTGGAAGGTTAAAACAGGATTATTAGTTGGGGAATCCTTGAGTAAATTTTTTAATGGGGGGTAGGCTTCCATTTCACTGTAAACCGAAACCAATTCTTTAATGTAGAAAAATTTCTTTTCTTCACTTAGATCTTTGTTATTTAACAGTTCTTTGCTTAATTCCTTATAACGTTTAAGACCTAATTGGAGAAATTCCTCCTGGTCAGATGTCGGAAAGCCATCAATTGTTTTGAGTTTAAATAATTCCATTATTTGAGATAAATCGCAAAGTACAATATTAGTACTCAAGATCAAATAATTATATTGCGCAAAATAACGCCTCAAAAAACCATGATATACGCCAAATATTTTAAACAGATAACTGAATATATTTCCTGGGCACCGCTAATTGCTTTATTGATTTATGTGACTGGATTTATTTGCCTAACATCTTATCTGCAAATATATAATATTAACGAAATTCCCAAGTTTGATCTGAAATTGTTCAAAACCGGGATAGTATATTTATTGTTGACTCTCCCCATATTTGGATGGACAATTCCTGTGATGATTACGGCAAAAAGAGGTGCAACTAGCTCTGGTAATGTTATACAGAAATTACACCTAAGCCAGTTTTACACGCTAATATTCATAACTTCAATCATATTTTTGTTTAGATGGACATTTGATATTTTTCGCGTCTCGCTGCTTATATTAGCTTTATTTAGCCTTCTAATGTCCTGGTATGAAAAAATCGTTTTTTTAAAAATAGATATCCATAAATATTTGCTTTTGGTACCAATTGCGACCGTATTACTTTTTAAATTTTTTGATCCATCAGATTTCAACTACTATGAGTTGACGATACATTGTTTAATTACTTTCATTTTGATTACATCTTGGCTGATGTTTCGCGAAACAAATTTCAGAGGACCTGGATTTTATACGCTATTTGTGTGCGCAATGCTTTATATGATGGTGAATTTTGGACAGAAGGTCTTGAGTGGTATACCGAGAACATATGGCGGTGAATATATTTATGTAATAAGAGCCAAATTGAGCGATGAGTTTTCTAAACAATTTCCCGACATGCAAACACTCTCCATTTTACCAGATAGGACTTCCTTATTTCCCGTAGTATACGAAACTGATGAAACTTTTTATGTTTGGGGAATGATAGAAATCGTAGCTATTCCTCGCGATAAGATTGAATATTTTTCATTTGGTTGGGCTAATCCTAATGTGAAGGAACAAATGAATCGGCAAAAAGAGTTTCTCGAATTAGACCGTAAAAACAAAAAAAACAAGATAAAAAAAGAAGAGGCTTTCGATACACTTAAGATCAATTAAAAGCTTCGTCCAGAATAGTAAATGCTTCAAAAACCTACTAACAAATTATTTCATTTAGCAACGATTAATTCTCATGGACATTAATAACTTTGGCCCTTTCAATGCTGATACATGGGGATCAGTTTCTGACTGGACGATGGTAATTGTAACAGCATTGACTGCTTGGTATTTATATAAAACACTCACGTCCCAGACAATTGTGCAAGGACTTCAGCAGAAATTAACAGATATTGAGGGACTCAGGGTCAAGTATGAGATTATGCCTCAATTTGAAATGGTTAATCAAATGCAACACCCACCAATCTTCGAGGATGGATATATGAGTCTATTTGTCATCATGAAATTTACTAATACTGGAAAGTTTGAAGCAAGGAACTTTAAATTTAAATTTACAAACAAAGATCGCTGGGAAATTGCTAACGGTGAATGGAAAACCGACCAATTCAAAATACTTCCTGGTGGTTATATAACTATTCCTGTTTACGATGACGTGCCTGGAGATTATCAGGAGGCTATCAGAAGTTGGAGTTACACAACTAGGTTCACTGCAGAAATCAGGTTTGAGGATATTCATGAAAATAAATATATTCAAGTAATTAATTTTCAAAAAGGTAGTACTTACGATGATCTTACTATCACTTCACCAGAATCAATTTAATAAGTTCCTAACTATCGGAAATTCCGGATCACTTAAATCTTTTGAAGTTCAACTTACAATCCACAAAAGGGTAGCTTTTATGTCTAGCTTCCATTTAAAAAGTTCATAAATTATACTTCTCACCTTTCGGAGAGATCGCAATCGGCTGCATCCTAGCGTAAGTAATAATCAAGTTTAGTTGAGAAATGAACTCAGATAAGTCTAAAAACAAATTCGGGTATGCTTTTCTTAAGGTGTCAATTTTTCCTGCCGAAACTAATGTAATATCTACGTTTTCATTTTTTTCATTGACCACCTTTTCTTTTTCCGCAAATTCTGACAATGCTTTTTGCTGACTCGTTCTATCGAAAGAAGTTATATATACTTTTTTTGAGGTATTGTCATTAACTATTAGGTGATAACTATGTGCTTTCTGATCACCAACTGTTTCTACTATATAAGTAAAATTATGCAATTGAGCTAAAATGCCGAGTCTCTTTTCCGTTGAAGCAATTTCTGCACAAGTTTGATTATAGTCTAAATGAGCGAAACGCTTCAATGGAGGCGTTTCTTCGGTTAAAGCAAAAGCAGAAGAAACTAGTGCGAAAAAGTTCAACCATTCTTCATCCCCCTGACGCGTTTTTAATGACTGCTTAAGAAAAACACCTACTGTTTCGACAGCAGTAGCCCAAATGTGTTGAAGTTTAGTGCGTAATTGCATCTCAACTCTAAGCCCATCATATTCCGCTTTCTTTACATTTGAATATTTATACACAAGGTGTATGCTTCGATAACCATCTTGATCTCTAGGGTTATTTACATAGTCATATTTCTCTATTAATTGATGAGGAAAACTTTTATTATTGACATATTTCGATACTATTTTGTTGAGATCAGTCATATCATCAACAATCCCTCTCACACCACCAATGTCCTGCATCGTTGTAAGCTTCATATGTTGATGTCTTTTAAGCTTATCAATAACCGTAGGCATCCGCTTAAGACGTTGTGCTACTATTGGGGTACCTTTATATGATAACAAGTTAGTACGAAGTGTAGCTTGAAAAGTATTTATCGGATAGGCGTGGCAAGCTCGCCACTGGTTTGCCAAATCAAGTGACCTAAAATAGGTATCTAACTTTTCATAAATATCTAACGATTTATCATCATATTCGCAAAGTAAATCACCTGCTCGATTTATTTGTTTTTTTGATTCTGAAGGAATTGGTGTATAAGCCATTGTTGAGAGTTTTAATCCGCTCAATGTAGTTAAAATTTTCATCTTCAAGAATTTTCTGCCATTATAACAGATTCAGCGATTTTAATAGAATAGTCTGTCTAATCAAATCAAGCGTTTCTTGAGTGTTTAACTGTTGAGGGGTTCTTGTTGTTACCGTCCACCTAAAACGTTCGCTTGTGTCGTCTTTTCCATGTCTCTTAAGGTATTCTGAGGGCGTGAATGAGCACCTCCACCTTTCATCCAGATGCCACCATCTTTTTCTATAGCGATCTTATGCTCCAGAATGGCATAGTCAAAGCGCCAACGTCTGGTAGGATGGAAGCGATGGTCTGTAACAATATCAAGCTTCAGATCAGATCGCACTAGGGCACAAAAGAAGTCTGGACCACTGTTTTTTTCTTACGAGGCTTCGAGTTCGAACCCTTATCGTTCGTTTTCAGTGCTTTAGGCATCTTTATGCTCCTCTATCATCTTCTTAAGGTTTGCCATAAAGACATCCTCATGATCATCCATGATCTGGTTTAAATTTAATTTGAAAAACAGGTTTGCCACCAAAATGGGGGAAATACTTTCACTGAAATACATTATTGGATAGGGATTAGATAGCTAAAACTAAAAGCAAGAACCCGTTTCCAAAGTCCTATGGGTACGGATCTTCAAAAAATAGCAGGATTACGCTCGGAAGTACCAATAAACTCCAGGTCTACTTTTGAGATTTGTACTCAAACCTTTGCTATGAATACTCAAATGATAAACTGGAGAAGAAATAAACCTGGCTCAGCGAAATACTATCGACAACTAAGATTAAATCTTCGAAAGATAATCACTTCAATTTCGCTACCTGATCGACAATCCGAGGAATCGCATTGTCCAACACAGACACATCGTTAAACCCACCACTTCGAGTTACCTATAGGAATACTTTAACCACTCGGGTGTTTTGCAAGATGTACTTTTGTATACACAAAAGAATCTTGCGCCCTTGAGGTCGGGCATTTTTCTCGGAACTCGAAAATGCTGAAGACAATTAAAACGCAAGATTATGCCAAGGAAAAAATCAAAAAATACGGAAGGTCTTTTGACGCATCCAATCATTTTTAGAGTAAATGAAAATACCTTTAAGAGGCTGGAAAAAATTCAGACCCATAGCAATTGTCAGTCAATAGGGGAGGTGGCCAGAAATATCCTTTCAAAGGAAAAGATCTTAATGCTGACCCGGGATATAACAATGAACGCGCCTATGGAAGAGCTTGCCTCAATCAGAAAGGAACTCAAGGCGATAGGGGTAAACATCAATCAACAGACCAGGCATTTTCATACCTCGGAAAACGAGGCGCAGCGGTCTTTCTATTTTATGCGCACCAGCGATCTGTATAAAAATGTCGGTGAAAAGGTAGATCGGTTATTGGAGATTATTACCCAGATGTCAATGAAATGGTTGCGAGGATATTGACAGGCGAAAGTATCAGGGGGCTGATCAATTATAACGAATCCCGGGTTGCCCTGGGAACAGTAAAGCCTATCCTGGCCAGCCGCTTTGGACTGGACATTGAACAGCTCGAGCTGCGGCACAAAGTGGCAAGGTTTGAACACTTGACCAAGCTCAATAGTAGGGTAAAGACTAACGCCGTCCATATCATGCTCAATTTTCACCGGTCTGAGATTTTATCTGTAGAAACCCTTCAGAAAATAGCTGTAGACTATATGGATAAAATCGGTTTTGGTGATCAGCCATTCTTGGCTTATAAACATGATGATGCCAGCCATCCCCACATCCATATTGTCACTACGAACATTAAAGCTGATTCGGCGAGGATAGATATGCACAATATCGGGAGAATCCTATCGGAAAAGGCTAGGAAGGAACTAGAACTTGAATACCATTTGCTCAAAGCCGAAGGACGGGGAACGGAACTTCTCATTCTGCCGGCCAACATCGAAAGGGCTGCCTATGGCGAAAAACAGACCAAAAGATCGATTTACAATGTGGTAACGGCGGTATTGAGAAGCTATAAGTTTACCTCCCTTGCTGAGTACAACGCGGTACTTAAAACATATAACGTGATTGCAGACCGGGGACCGGAAGATTCCCTGATGTTTCAAAAAAGGGGACTGGTTTATTCGGTACTAGATGCTGATGGTAAACGTGTAGGGATACCTTTTAAGGCGAGCTCATTTGCTGGGAAGCCTATTTTGAATAAAGTGGAAAGCAGATTTGCCCGTAACCTTGAAAAAAGGAAAGTTTATGCTGAACAGTTAAGGTCGGCTGTTTCAAAATCACTTGATAAGGATCATCTGGCAACACAGGATGACTTAGTCAATGCTTTGGGGAAACAGGGCATCTCGGTACTGTTCCGGCAGAACAGTGAAGGCAGGATTTATGGTCTAACCTATGTTGACCATAATAGCCGCTGTGTATTCAATGGTAGTGATTTGGGTAAACCTTTCAGCGCGAAGGCTATTCTGGAAAGGCTGCATAAAGGTGAATCTGGTCTGGTGGAGCGTAAGACGGATGCTCCAATTTTGATTGAACGCCAATCAGAAGTTTCATTGGCGGCTGCAAGCGTCGCCAGCAATTCTGCGCACGATAGCCTCCTGGAGTTTTTATTTGAGAAACCGGCGCAGGAACCTTCGTTAATGTTATCAACCAGAAAGAAAAAGAAGAAGAAAAAAGGTCGTTTAAAAAACAGGGATTTATCAAACCAAATTTAAAATTATGAACACAGGCGAAGACACCCAGGGACTCAGAAAGATACTGGATTTAAGCAGGATGATAAGCGTTTTCCTGCTTGCGATGCACTTTTATATCCGGTTTTTTCAGGTTTTTTTAGCTTGGGGATGGCATTCTAATATAACGGATAAAATAGTAACCAAGCTCGCAGCGCTCGATATTTTTGATGGTTGGTGGCTTGCAAAGATTACAGCGCTTGTCTTTCTGGTGATTTCACTTTTGGGTGTAAAAGGGAAAAAAGATGAAGATATCACACTTCAACAGATTTGTGTTTACATGGTAACCGGACTGGTTTTCTATTTCAGCGCCATTCTGTTCCTGTATTTTCACTGGCCCGCAAATCTGCTGGTTGGTGTGTATTGCGTGGTTACCGTTACCGGCTTTTTGTTAATCCTTGCCTCCGGTACTTGGATCTCCAGAAGGATCAGGCAAAGTTTAGTGAAGGATATATTCAATTCGGAAAATGAAACCTTTCCCCAGGAAGAACGGTTGCTTGAAAACGAATACTCCGTAAACCTTCCAGCGAAATACCGGTATAAGGGGGAGATACGTGATAGCTGGATTAATCTGATCAACCTTTTTAGGGGCCTGCTGGTTGCGGGAACCCCTGGAGCAGGTAAGTCTTATTTTGTCATCCGCCACCTGATCAATCAGCTGATGGGAAAAGGGTTTAGTGTGTTTATCTATGACTTTAAATATGATGACCTTTCAGTGATCACATATAACTGCCTGCTAAAGTATATCGAACGCTATAAAGTCAAACCAAAATTTTATGTTATAAATTTTGATGACCTGAACCGTACCCACCGCTGTAATCCGCTTGATCCGGCGGCTATGACCGATATTACCGATGCGACAGAGGCGAGCAGGACCATCATGATGGGCCTGAACCGTGATTGGATCAAAAAGCAAGGGGATTTCTTTGTAGAGAGCCCGATAAACTTCCTTACTGCCATCATCTGGTACTTAAAGAAATATAAGGATGGAAAATATTGTACCCTTCCGCATGTAATTGAGCTCATGCAGGCGGACTATGAGCAGCTTTTTAATGTACTGCAAAAGGAAGAAGAAATTAAGGTACTGATCAATCCCTTCATCAGCGCCTACCGGAATGAAGCAATGGCGCAGCTGGAGGGCCAGATCGCCTCGGCAAAGATCGGACTGGCGAGACTTTCCTCGCCTCAGCTATATTATGTATTGAGCGGCAATGATTTCACGCTGGATGTGAACAATCCGGATGAGCCTAAGATTATCTGCGTAGGCAATAACCCACAAAAGCTTCAGGTTTATGGAGCTGTTCTTTCTCTTTATATTTCCAGGATGATCAAGCTGGTCAACAAAAAGGGGAAATTGAAAAGCGCGTTGATCTTTGATGAATTTCCTACCATATTTTTCAATAACATGGACAGCCTTATCGCCACTGCAAGAAGTAACAAGGTTGCCACAGCTTTAGCGGTACAGGATTTTAGCCAGCTTAAAAAAGATTATGGTGCAGAACAGTCGGAAGTAATTACCGGGATCGTGGGCAATATTATTTCTGGCCAGGTGACAGGAAGTACCGCTAAGAGTCTGAGCGAGACTTTTGGGAAAATTATGCAGGACCGACAGTCGAAGAGTATCAACAGTAGCGATGTCTCGATTTCACAAAGCACGCAATTGGATTATGCTATTCCTGCTTCTAAAATAGCATCGCTTTCGTCCGGTGAATTTGTGGGCATGGTGGCAGACAATCCCGAAGAAAAGATTGCCTTAAAAATGTTTCATTGCGAAATCCAGAATGATCATGAGGCGATCGCAAAGGAGGAAAAGTTATATAAGCCGATACCGATAGTGAAAATAGTGTCCGCTGAAGAGATTAGGGAGAATTACGAAAGCATAAAAGCACAGGTCGCGGATCTGCTAAAGTCGGAATCGGGCGATTCTCAAGCTAAGCAGGATCAAAATGCTTTGCGCAATACTAATAAGAAAAGGTTGAAAGTTAAAAAGCTGGCTAAAAAGAGTAATCTTGGAAATAAGGAAAGTACCAGCAATACTATTTCTTTTTAAATGAGAAGGTCTTATCGGGTGATTATTTCAAAAGTGACCACTTCTTTTCAGCAAAGTGGTTCTTCCCTATTTTAGGTGGTGGGCGAAAGTCTTTATTAACAAACGATGATCATAGTGAGCATTTCGGCAAAAATGGCCGCCTGTTACGCATTTAAACTGGCTCTTAGTCACTTTTGTGAGGTTTCTGATTTTGTGATAATCTTCAGGTTTTAATACCACATAAATTCTACCATAGATTAGGATTTATATACTTCCAGATCTGTTGAACCAACCGTTTCACCAAAAGTGACGATGAACCACTTTCACCGAAATACACACATTAGTGCTGTTATTGGTCAAAAAGTCAGAGGGGAAGGTTAGTCTGGCTGGCCTGGTCCACTGAAATGCGATCATTATGGATATTGTTAAAGTGTATCCGCATTTCCAAAGCAAGGGATGTTGATGTGTTTGAGGTTCATTATTCTGGTTTTCCAAAATACAGGAATGTTCCTTCGTACCAAAAGTTGATAGGTCCAAACTGCTCGTGCTCAATCAAGATTTTTTTCTTGGCGTGAATCCCTATAGCCTTGAGCACTATAATAGTTTTGCGTTGTATTTCCATAAGCTCACCTGGCAGTTTGGCGATCAGGTCAGAAAATGTTTTTATTGCAAAGTGTCCGTCTATTGCCCGTTAAATGTTTGAAATGTCCAGATCTTCATTTGCATTAAATTTTTATGAAGGATTTTTTTAGCTCCTTTGATTTTATTCTTGCCTCGCCTAATTTGGTGGACTTTCTGTAAAGGCGGATGAGTGTTTTTTGCAGGTTCATAGTTATGGTTTTAATATTATAGTTCAATTGTCAATTCAGTAATAAAACGCTCGTTCACTGCTCCTGAAACGAATAGATGTCTTTTCGGATAAGAATTCGAAAGCCTTGCCTGGATATTCTTCAGCCCAGTCTGCTCGCCTTGGGAACCTTTACTGCGGTCCAGTGGGTTTGATGTAATAAATACAATGGATTTTTCTGTGCACACAAGTTTAATGGATGTTACCTCTGTCTCGTGCAATAAGTTCCCGTGTTTAAATACATTTTCCACCAAGGTTAACATAATAAGGGGAACAATTCTGGCCGTTCCGCAGTCGGGACTTTTTTCAAACACAAGATTGAGTTTATCTCCAAACCGTAGGCGGTTAAGGGCGATCATGTTATCGATCTGTTCAACTTCTTCTGATAGTAGAACAAATTCCTCCTTATTGCTTTCTAATGCATAATCCATGATTTCCGATAGCAGCGCAATTGCTGTCCTTGCATTTTCGGGATAATACTTTGTCGCATGGTTGATGAAGCTTAGCGTATTGAATAAGAAGTGTGGATTGATCTGCGAACGTAGAAAAGCCTTTTCCGTTGACATAAGTTCTTCTTTTAACTGTGCGATTTCCACCGCCTTGGCCAGTTCATTGATGCGTCTTCTGGAATTTATTTTGAGCGCTACATAGCCGGTTCCAAAAAGCATGAAGTAAAAGCCCCTCCAACTGGTTGAAACAATGAATTTTTCTGTAAATATACTGATTGGATTGGCCTTGTAGGCGGCGTTTTTAAGGATGGTGGTCAGCATTCCGGCAAGGCCAACATAAAGCACCATCATTGATATAAAGATCAGCAGTACCCAAAGCCATGGAAAGGGGGATTTCTCTGGAATCCGGAAAAGCAACCATACATAACTATAGAACAAAGCAATGTTGAGCAGGTAAAAGGAAACATAGTGTATTGGAGAGCTGTAGCTTCCGGTCAGCAAGGCCACGCTTAGCACCTCGCCACCTATGAAAAATATCCACAAAATGGCATGGATAACAGGCTCCATACCCCATGATTTGATCCTCCTACATAATATTTGATACTCCATACATAATAAAAATGTCAGCCCAAAAGCGCCATACTAAAATTGGTCTTCATTTAAAATTCAAGACCATGAAAAGTAATCACACATCCCGAATTCAAAAGAGAACATTGTTTGTTTTCAAAAATGTCAAACAGGGTAACTGGAAAAATACTTCCGATCCCACAACTACATTGTTCACCACAACGACCAATACTACCAGTGTGGTCTCAGGCGTAACTAATTAAGTCTACGTTGTTGTAAAAGATTTCTAAAAGCCGGCCGGTAAACTTTTCCAATGTTAAAGACTTCTCCAGTTTTCATGTAAGCTACATATCCATCTACTTTTTCCAGAAATTTCAGGGAGATAATAATGGATTTCGCCACTCTTAAATACCTTTGCTGTCTCATCAGAGTCGATTCTAGGTCCTTCAACTGCATGTAAGTTGTCTTTTCTCCTTCTGTAGTGAAAAATTTTATATAATTGTCCATACCTTGTATGTATACGATTTCCTGAGCGTTGATAGGCAAAAAACTATTTTTATCAGATCCCTTCACAAATATGGTCTGATCTTCAGATTCTCTCCACAGTGACTCCTCCTTGTCGTCCATGATATCCTGTATCTGTCTGGTAAATTTGTTGAATCTTAAAGGTTTGAGCAGGTATCCCGACGCTTTAACCTCATAAGTTTCCGGACCATGAAACCGATGGGCTGTCACATAGATCAGATAATCACAGTACGCTTTAAGGATCATCCCAGCTTCCAGACCATCTACATCCGGCATTGATACATCGCAAAAAACAATATCTACCGGGTCGTTTTGTTTTAAGTATTCCAGTGCATCCCCGATGTTCTCGAAACTGCCCTGACAGATAATATTGGGCGTGATCGTGATCAGATCATAAATTTCTATCCTTGCATGAGGTTCATCATCTATTATAATAGAGCTGAGTTGCATAAGTTTTACGGTTGATGTATAGACAATATCGGAAATGTATGATTAATTAACGACAGTGTAACGAAATTTTAATAGTACCATGATTTACCAAGATTTATAATGTACGCTTACATAATATTTGATACCTCTTACATAATTTTTTATTTGCAGCAAATATTGAAGGTTAGATTACTGGCAGAAATTATTGATTTATTAACCGATCAATTTCATTCATCGTTCTTTAATTGGGCTTTTGTCCTTGGATACGAAAAAGGGGACCTGAGTGTTCCCTTTTTATTTTACGATTATCGGATGGTGATTTGATGGTCACTAACTGCACTCTTTCGTATGTTGTCAGATTTTATTTTTGAAGCACTGCTTGAAAGGATATCTTCTTTTAAGCAAATCACATCTATTTTTACCAAAAGGCTTAGGCCACTTTTAACCGTCCGGGAGGTGGTGCGTGGAGAAATATTGCTCAGGGCTGGCAGCAGACCTGACCGATTGTGGTTTTTGCATAAGGGTTATGCAAGGGAAGTTGGTCATGATGAAGATGACGAACGGACCAGTTGGTTTTATTTCGAAAATGATTTTATGTTGGCATACCCATCGTTTTTTAGCCAGCTCCCTGCTTTCAGGGATATAGAATTGTTATCGGAAGGAACTGTAGTGGAAATTAGCTATTCAAGCCTGATCCTTTTGCGGCAGGACTTTCAGGAACTGAATATTATTATTGACCTTGCCAGGGACCATTGTGAATCCGACCGTGCAAAATTTGCCTCACAGATGCATACGCTTACTGCCCGGGAGCGCTATGAGAAATTTTACCAGGAACATAAGGCACTATTTAATGTTGCCCGACATAAGGATATAGCCAATTTCCTAAGAATCAAGAGTGACGGATTTCGTAGGTACAACCATTAGCTATACTAAAAACTTTCTAAATAACCCCGTACAAATGTACGGGAATTTCAGTTTTCTTCATCCTAGATTTGTTCTATGGAAACAATAACTTGTCACAAAAAAACTGCTTGGTTAGCCGACATTGGTCTAGCATTGCTAGTTCTTTTGTGGCTATATACCGGTATTTCAAAAATTTTTGAGTATCACCATTTTGTTTTCCAGATGGGACTTTCTCCTGCCACGATAGTGAGTGCAAACAAGAACTTATTGGGCTGGTTGATTCCATTTGTTGAACTTGCCCTGGCCCTTATGCTTCTTCTTTCCAAAAGCCGAAAACTGGGACTTGGATTATCAATATTACTATTGATGATTTTTGAAATCTACATTGTCTCAATGCTTTCCAATGGTCATTTACCATGTGCATGTGGTGGAGTTGTAGGGAAACTAAGCTGGAAAGGTCATGTCGTTTTCAATGCTTTCTACCTATTGATTGCAATAGGGGTCTTTTTTGAAGAATATCCACGCGTCCGGAAGCGCGAATAGAATACCTTAAACAATTTAATTTAAAAATTAAAATCATGAAAAATTTAAGAAAAGGACTGTTAGGTCTTGCGGTATTAGCAGGAATTACAGGCGCTGTAGCTGTACAGGTATCGGCAGAAACTAAAACAGCTAGATTGGTAGATTACAGCTGGACACATTATGATACAGATGGAACCACTGTACTTGAAAGTAATGTGATCAAAAGTTTGGATGATGCTAAATCAGATTTTGGCTGTGATGAGGGAACAACCCGTTGTGCTCGTGGAACAGCTCCGAACCAACCAGAGATTAATTTGTATTATCCTGATTAAAATTTATACCAAGAGGCACCTTTGGGACCTCTTGGTATAATTCGTTCTATAATCGTTTTTTTGAACTTTCAATTCCATCCTCAATAGATAAAATATTTACTTTTCGAATTTTACTTTCAAATAAGAAGCCTTTGTCGTTCATTAATGCCATCACTTTTTTGAAATTTAGCCCGTCTGCGGAGTTAGGGTTAATTAGTTCCAGATCAATGGGTAGGTCTATTTTGGTATCATCAATCATAGGATCAAGTGCCGTGAAAAACGAATTAAAACGACCGATGATTTCGTGTATCTTCATATTATGTATTTTGACTCCTTTAGCAGTAAGTTCGAATATTTTCTCGCCTCCGGAACTCCGTAAGGAATTTGCTTTTCCTGAAAATTTAATTATCATCGCTTTTCGATTTTTTTTTCTTAAAACGGCCGAGTAACCAAAGGTATTTACTAAATCAGCTTTCATCTGAGCAAAAAGCTCACCCTGTGGTATTGGTGTTTTATGAAATATTTCATAAGAATAAGTATTCTTCATCCGCCACTCCTTATTGCTTCTATAGTTGGTTCCAGTTAAACTTTTGGGCTGAAGTATCTTAAGTGAATCCCTTACATGAACTTCCAGTAACTTTTTATTGACCTCGGAAGAATTGTTCATTTCTGGGTAGAATGAGGTCCAATAAAGTTGACCTATAGTGTTGTTATATCCAAAGATGCGGTCTCTTTTATCTCCCGCCAGTAATGGGCCTATTAAGCTACCTGCACCGATGCCCGATTGGTTCCCAGAAATGCTTTTTCTATAGATCGTTACACTATCGCTCGGAAGAAATGCATTCAGGGCATCGAATTTTAAGTTGTCCTGTTTTAAGTTAAAATCAATTTTTTCGTGATCCAAAAACTTAGCGATATTTTTCTCATTCATCTGCTCCCCATCTGTAATCATTTTGACCATTCCTGTTTGATCTATCCATATGTTATGGGGAAGATAACGATGAGGGAAAAGTTTTATGAAACTTTTATCCCCATTGACTACAGTGAGGCCTGAAATATCAATTTCCGGGTGCCTCCCAAAAAATGCCTTGCTGGTTTCTTTATTCTCATGGGTAACTGACAGGACGGTAAGTTTTGTTTGATATTTTTTTGCGAGTTTACCTAAAAGCTCCATTTCCTTCACGCAGGGAACGCACCAGCTCGCCCAGAAGTTGATGATCAATCCACCCCTTTGGTAATTTTCCTTTAGGTTTTTAAGTGGAATACTCCCTGGGTAAGTTTCTGAGATTGCAACAGTAGGAATCTGATCGCCTACTTTGAGCTCGGCTTTCTCTTCAACTTCCTGGGCCATAATATTAATAGATTTAAAAAATATTATGCCGATGACCAATGTTATATATTTAATTTTCATGTTGTTTAATATCCTGGGTTTTGGGTTAGGGTTTGATTGTAGGTAATTTCATTTTGCGGTATAGGCAGTAAAACGGATTTACTGGGCCAGTTTGGCTTTATGAAGGAAATTGTTTCTTGCAGCCTTCCTGTTCTACGGAGTTCCATGAACCTGTGCCCAGCCTCCATAAAAAACTCGGACCGCCATTCCCTGTAAATAGCCGCTTGGCAATCTTCTTTCGAGAGGTTCATGGATAACAAAGCAAGGCCTGCACGTTTTCGGAGTACATTCAGATCTGTTATGGCTTCAGATAAACTACCGAGGTTTGCGAGGGCCTCAGCCCTGATCAGATATTGTTCTGATAATCTTAGCAAGACCAGATATTCGGGTGTAGAGGTATTAGCTATCCTATTATGGTATTTAAAGGAATAGCTGTAAGATATTCCGCTTACGGTTACAGCTTTCGTCCAAAGGGTTTTTCGAAGGTCGCCATTTTCGAATGAGTTAAGTAAATTAGGAGATAGGACATAAGTTGGTCTGCCACTGGCAGGAATCAAAGTTGTGCCATCTGCAACAAACCCATTGGGTGTCCATATTTGCAGGATGCTTTCCTTGCTATTGGAAAGAAATACCTCTGACGGAACGGGTAGTGGACTATATAGTCCGGATGATATGATGCGGGTAGACCTATCGACCGCTTCATTATATTTCTGTTGATAAAGAGAGATTCTGGCTTTTAATGCCCTAACTGCCCATTTATTTGCTCTTGTTTTGCCAGTAACGATATTTTCCGGAAGAGCCAGTTCAGCCTCGTTTAAATCTGTTTCAATCTGTCCATAAATAACAGTTATGGGGTCTCTTCCTTTACTAATATTCTCACTCACATTTGTGCTTAGGATCAATGGAACGTTGCCAAAGCTGTTTATAAGATAGAAGTATAGATAAGCTCGTAAAAACCTGGCCTCTCCAACAGCCTGCACTGTAAATGCAGGCGGCATATCTGTATTATTTGATAACCGGTCAATAACCTCGTTGCATGAGTAAATCGCGAAATAGCTGTTTTTCCAAAAATTCAGGACTGTGGAATTTCCCGTGGACAAATTACTGTTCCAGAACTCATCATTCGGACTCCCGGGAATGGTAAGGTCATCCGTGTACATGGACATATACTTATTAAGATTATTGTCAATCGTCTTGTCTATTAACGAATAGATATTTACCAATGCCGCCTTTGTAGAGGAGGTGTCTGAAAACACACCTTCTGTGTTCAGCTGGTTTTTCGGAAGATCAACTGTTACAAGCTTTTTGCAGCCTGAGTTGAAGTTCAATAGCACAATGGCAAAAAGTATGATAATGATTTTTTTCATGACCGCTTAGAATTGAGTTTGAATGCCAAAAAGAATTGTTTTCAATGGGGGGAAGTTGGGGGAGGCGCCAGTAAACCCACCCGTCTCTGGATCCGCAAGTGGGGCGCGGTCGTTCCAGAAAGTTAGAATATTCTGTGCCTGCATAAATATGCTCAACCTTTCAAGTTTAAGCTTTTGTAAAACAGTTCCCTTGAAATCATAACTTAGATTGATGGTTTTCAAACGGATATAGCTTGAATTGAAATAGTTGGCCGTGGAGCCAGGGAAATAATAGTCTGGTGTATTAGAGGATTTTGGGATACTCGCCATATCACCATTTTTTCTCCATCTGTCCTCAACGATGATATAATTATTGGTCATAATTCCGGGTGTGTATGCGATACCACCCAGACTCTTTTGCTTAGAAAACTGTAAGAATATATCCAGGGTCCAGTTTTTTAATGATAAATTATTTCCTAACCCGCCATATAAGTCTGGCGTCTGCTTACCTATCGTGTTATAAAAATAGGGGGTAAGTCCAGTATTTCCATTTATGTCCAGATAACTTCCCTTTCCATCGGCTGGGTTTACCTGTTGCAGTTGATACCCGTAAATTCTGGTGATGTCATAATTTAGGGCCAAGGTCTGGAAGTAACTCGAAGTCATAAAATTTTTAAAGGACTTCAACCGGTTTCGTGGTAGGGTCAGGTTAAATGTTGTCTGCCAGGAGAAGTTACTGCCCGTTATGTTTTTACTGTTCAGCTCAAGCTCTAGGCCCCGGTTTTCAACTATCGCTGGAAGGTTGGCCTGATAGCTCGCAAATCCGGTCTGGTAGGGTGTTTTATAGCTTACCAATTGATCATCACTTTGATTCAGGTATGCATTGGCATTGAGCATTATCCTGTTTCGGAAAAAACCTAGTTCAATGGCAATCTCGAATTTCCGGGTCGTTTCCCAGTGAAAATCCCCATTAGCTATCCTGGTCGGACGAAGGCCTTGGATACCCTGATAGCTATATGGTGAACTTCCATAGGTTGATAAGTACTGGTAAGGCGATATCTGATCATTTCCTGTTATACCAAAACTGCTTCTTAACTTTCCAAAACTCAACCAGCCTAATGCTTCTTCTAACCATCGTTCTTCACCGAATAACCAGGCAATGCCTATCGATCCAAAATTGCCAAATTGTTTCCCTTCGCCAAATTTGGAGGAGCCATCGCGCCTAACAGTGGCGTTTAGGATATATTTCTGGCGAAAATTTGCTGTTAGGCGGCCAAAAAATGATAAGTACCGATAATCGCTATAACTATTTACCGCTGTTATGGTGCCGGCCGAGCCAACATTCTCCATTAGGCTTTCACTGCTGAAGTTTTCAGCTCTAATGAATTCGCCCTTTGAATTAGTCTGCTGATAGGTCCCACCAATAAGTCCCTGCAAATTCAGTTGCCCAATGTTCGTGTTATAGTTCAGCTGTGGTTCAATAATTAATGAGCTATTAACATTATCCCCGAAATTAGTGTAGTTAATATTATCCTTCTGCATACTTGAAGAAGGAAAAATTTGCGTCTGATTTAACCGGATCTGGTTAAATCCTGTACTGGTTTTAAACCGCAGGCCTTCCATGATTTTGTAGTCAAGGAGCAGGTTTGTAGCTAGATTTAAAGTTTTAGCCTTCGATTGGGCATTTAATGATGCCACCGGATTCAATAAATACCAATTGTATGCTCCATTTTCGTCATAAACAGGATAATTGGGTGGTAATAATATTGCCGAGAATAAGCTTTGCGCATTGCTTAATCGGTTATCATCAACATTTAAACTATTGGAAAACTGTAGCCTAAACCTGTCATCGCTCGATGTATGGTTTAGCGAAAACTGTAACCCTCCTCTTTTATATGAATTGCTGCCGGGAAGAATTGTACTTTCTTTTCTAAACTTTGTAGAAAGCAAAAAGTTTGTCTGCTCGTTCCCTCCACGGACCGAGCCTTGGAATACCGTCGAATTTCCTGTTCCTCCCATAAGATATTTTGCCCAATCTGTTCCTTCAGATTGGTTCCAGATCAAAAGGTCAGGGGCATAATCAGGTGAAAGTGGATCTGAAGAAGGTGTTTTGCCATCGTTAGCGAAAGCTTCCCTTCTCATAGTAAGATATTGTGAAAGGTTGAGAAGTTGGGGCAGCTGTGCAGCTTTGCTTATAGCCTGGCTCATGCTTACACTATATCTTAATTTCCCTGCTTTCCCTTTCTTGGTGGTTATAATCACAACACCATTACTGCCCCTTGAGCCATATATTGCAGTTGCATCGGCATCCTTTAAAACTGTAATATTTTCAATGTCATCAGGGTTCAGACTATTGAACGGGGATGTAGATCCATTTACCGACTGTATAGCCAATGGATTCACCGCATTGTTCAGTGTCCCGATTGTGGTATTAAAGGGTATGCCGTCAATGATGTAAAGGGGCTCCGTTCCCGCAAGTAAAGAACCTTTTCCGCGTATCTGGATGCTCAGACCACCCCCTGGAAGTCCATTGGTTGTTTGAACGTTAACACCTGCCATTCTTCCTGAAAGTGTCGAAAGAATATTGGTAACAGGTTGCTTCTCGATGTCTTTCGCAGAAATAGAGGAAGATGACCCTGTATTCAATCTCTTAGTGGTTTGTCCATAGCCGATAACCTGGACATCGTTTAAGCTGTTTTCATTTTCAAGCAGCGTGATCTGATGTGTGGTTTTTAGATTAAGGTCAAAATCTATTTTAAGGGTTTGATAGTTTAGGTGCCTAACACTAAGAACTCCCTTTTGATCCGTAACACGGATTGTAAATTTTCCTTCTATATCTGAAGTCGTCGTTTGGGAGGTATTTGATTCTGATATGGTTGCACCAATAATGGGCAACCCCTTTGAAGTCAGAATCTTGCCTGAAACGGTAGCTGCTGACTGCCCCCGGGCCCAAAAATTTAGGCATAGCAAGGCCAGTACTAACGTAATTGTATTTTTTTTCATGTGGTTAGTTTTGGTTGTTGATTGAAAGGACCGTTGGTTTACGGAATAAAAACTAGGGCGGGGACCGTGTTAGAAATCATTGATCATTAACCGAAGAAGCACGGTTGTCCCGCCTAGTAGATGATTTTACTCAGGTGCACAGATGATTAAAGTGAGTAGTAGTTGGAATGCGTTGTGCAAAGTGTTATCGTTTGAATTTTGAAGGTTTTGATAAAATTTTAATTTTCCTGCCCGCTTAGCATATCGTAACCAATACTGAATAATTGAAAGGAGGGCAGGAGATGCCTGAATTTATACTGGGTTCTTTGGTTTAAGGGCATATAGCCTGTTGAAGGGATAGCACGATTCAGCCTTATGCATTTTTGAGTGAAGGAAAACAGCGGCATGGCCATCATTTAAAATATGTTGTTTTCGAGATGCCGCTGTAAATTTTCTTTTCATCCTCGTATTTAATTATACGAGTCTTTTCAATATATAGGAAGCACTATAGCGGGCCCTACCTACCGGCTTGCTAGGCTTTCGACGGCCTTCTGAAACGGTTACAATAGAGCCCATAGCGCTATAGTGTGTACGAAAATACACAAAAATATCGCCATAGGCATTAATCTATTGTCTCTTCAGATGCATTTGTCGAAATTTAGCAAGCGAGACTCTTTTTAATACCTTAATTATTAATCAAATATAACAAATGTTGTGTTTAAACACAACATTTTTCGACTTTTTTTCTAAGACCTTTCTTAAAAGGTAAATAGTATGAAGGATATGTCTTCCGACACTTTACTATTATTTGGTAAAAACTTGGAAAAAATAAAAAAAGCTAAGAAACTTTCTTATAGGAAAATTGCTGCTAATTGTAATATTGAACATAGTGATATAAAAAGGTATGTCGATGGCAAAATAAACCCTACGTTACTATCACTTCTTGATCTAGCAAAAGGGCTGGATGTTCACCCTAGTGAATTGTTAAACTTTTAAAAGAAATTTCTTTTGTGTTCTGACTTTTAGTAATAGTAAGTTTTATACCCTTCTTGTACCAATATCTAGTTGACAGATCCTGTGGGAGTGGGACTTCTGATATTTTCTTTTTGCAGGCATAAAATAAGGGATATAATATAGCCAATTTTTTTAATTTTCTTTTTCATTGTTATCGAAATTCATTGGAATGACGGTAAGGAATTTGATTGGTTTTGTGACTGAACGCACATCCTTGCATTTTTTGACCTGATACGGCTCAATGTTTCCCTACTGATACCAAGATAACTGGCAATGTTAGTTAATGTCGTCTGCTGCTCTATATCGGGGTGGCGCTCGAGCAATTGTTTCAACCGAAGTTCTGGAATATTCGTGCGTAGGAGCATCGATCGTTTTTCGCTCATGATATAGAACTTCTGGGTAACAATTCTTCCCAATAAATTCCCTTGAGGAAAATCTGCATAATAGGCATTGAGCTCATTCCAGCTTAAGGATTGTAATTTGCAGTTCTGTAGCACCTCTATATACTCATGAGATGGTTTTTGTGTGAAAAAGCTGTATGCCGATATCATCAGATCACCCTTTCCCATAAACCAGGTGGTGCACTCCCTTCCCTGATCATCTATGAAAAAAGCACGGAGAAATCCGCTGCGTATAAAGTAAACCCTTCTTGCCGTTTCACCTGGCTTTAGCAATAAATGTTTTCGGTTAAATTCTTGGGTAATGGCTTCCTTTTTTACACGTTGTTGTAGTGGTGAAGGCAGGGGCACAATAAAGCCTAAAGTTTCGAGTAAATCGGCCTCTTCATTCTGATTATATTTCATGGGCTGTCGATTGTGATCGAAATCAAATCTTCGCAGCTTCAAGCAGACTATAATTGTCCTGTCGGAAAATGGATACAAAGATGTAACGCTTAAAACATGCTTTTGTTGTTATGACCGTAATCTTTAACTGTCATTTCCTCCGATCTATTGCAAATCAATTCATCAATCTAAATCCTATTTGCTATGATGCTAAAAGAACTATCGGAGAAACTGTTTGCCCAGTTAGAAGAACAGATCAGGGAAACAGATTCCATCACCAATCCGCTGGAACAATTGAAGACTGGATTAACGTACGTCCAAACAGCGCTTGCCAGGCTTAAACTGGAGTTGACCAAAAGCGGTTTTGCCGATCAGGAAGAAGAAATTTTCTTTTTCAAAAAAGGTAAACCCCAGATCTATTCCCTGTTCATCTTCATCACAGAACGCTATGCCATTGAAAATAGCATGCCCTTACTCGGAAAGGAACAGCAGCTGGCGCACCTGGAATCGCAGCTTGTTTTTATCAATCGCTTCTTTCGCCAGAATGAATTTCTCTATCAATATTTCCGGTTGAAGGCTACAGATCTGGATGACCGTTATTTTACCAGAAATGGTCAAGCGCAGGTGGTGGGTTTTGCTGAAGTGCCGGATGTTGACCCAATTTTTTCTACCGTCGCCGATTATCTGTTCTCCAAGTTTATGGGCTATGAAAAGCTTCAAGACTTTATAAAGCAGGAAATCCAGATAAGGGTAGGTGCAGAAAACGGGATGCCGAAAAATATAGACAAGGAACTAAAGTGGACCGGGGAAGCGGTAAATGTTGTTGAACTCGTTTACGGCATTTACGAGACCGGACAGATAAACGAAGGAAAGATCAGTCTGACTGAACTGATGGATTTCTTCGGGCAGGTTTTTCAGGTTAACATTTCCGGTTATTTCAAACGTTTCGCCGATATCAAAAGACGCAAATCCATGAGCAAGACCCGATACCTCGATGAGATGCAAAGGCTGGTCGCCAAACGGATAGAGGAAAGTGATGCCTGGATTCCTGACGATCAAAGGAGCCGCTACGGCTACTGAATCCAGGTTTGGCGATTAATCGTACGGTAGTACGCACGTAATACTGAAGCAAAAATTCCCCGCTTTTCAAACTTTGTTCCAACAAAAGCCTGTAATGGTGCAGGCCGGAAAAATATCACATTATGTTACAACAATTTTCCTGGACAACTTTCCTTATTTTTTTTGCTATGCTCAGCGCACTCTGGTATCTAATGCTAGCCCTTACGGTTTATCTAAAAGAAGCCTTTGGCCTGATCTCTGGTTCAAATCTCAATTCGCAAACATCCCTTGCATTAAATCCAAAAGGGGAGGAGGAGGACAAGGATCAGATAGCTGATCAGATTATGGGTAAGTCCAAGATGCCTGAAGGTCTGGAAGTGGTCGGTATGGATGCGCTGAACTTTTCGGTCGCCGGAGATTCAGCTGACAGCCCGGATGATGCCAAATCTGATCAGCTCGGTCTGGTGCCGGATGTGCTGCAAGAAATCAAGGAGATATTTGCGGTTCTGGCCAAAGAGGATGGTACCAAGCAGGATTTTTTCTCATTGGCGGCCATGATCAGCGAAAAGTATGGCCGGATCGGTTCCAATCCCAATATCGGGCAGATCAATGCCTTCATCCGTGATCACGCACCCTTTGCAGTTACACTCGGGGAACTGGAACACCTATGGGACTAATATTCCTGTTTTTAATCTAAAGAAGATATATCATGAACAATACTCCAATTAAAGAAACAAGAAGACAGGCCCTGCTAAAGACCATGATGTTCTGCTGTGCATGGCTGACACTTCATTATATTTTTCCCATTTACGGTTTTGCACAGGATGGTAATGCAGGCATTCAGGAAGCAACCAATAAAGTTAAGGGTTATTTTGATACCGGCTGTGACCTGATGTATGCGATCGGTGCAGTGGTCGGTATCATAGGCGCCATCAAGGTATTCAATAAATGGAATGCTGGGGAATCCGATACCAACAAAGTTGCCGCGGCCTGGTTCGGCAGCTGTATTTTTCTGGTCGTGGTGGCCACTGTTCTTAAATCATTTTTCGGGATATAGCCATGGCAACAGTTTATCACATCAACAAGGGCGTTTCAAAACCGATCGTTTTTAAAGGACTCAAGGCCCAGTATATTGCCTACCTGGCGATTGGCCTGATATTGCTCTTGCTCTCATTTGCCATACTCTATATCTCCGGCCTTAGCCTGTTTGTGGTTTTGCCCGTGATTCTCTTACTGGGCAGTACGCTGTTTATGGTCACTTTCAGATTGAGCCACAGATTCGGTGAACATGGACTGATGAAATTTATCGCAAAAAAGGGACTGCCGAAATACCTGCGCTTTTCTTCCAGACGGATTTTTACTGCCTTGAAATATCCAAAGACTAATCTATAACAAAAGGAACAATCATGACAGATGCCATCAATATTCTTCCCATCTATAAAATAGAACATGGATGTATATTATCCTTTCAGGGCGATATTACCATTGCCTTCAAGGCCACCTTGCCCGAAATATTCTCCCTTGCTGACCGCGATTACGATGCTTATCACCAGGCCTGGGTAAAAGCCATAAAAGTATTGCCCTCGGGCAGTATCTTCCATAAGCAGGACTGGTTTTTGTCGCAACCTTTCCGTGCGGACTTTGAAAGGGCAGGAGATGGTTTTCTTTCCCGTGCCAGTGAGTGCTTTTTTAACGAAAGGCCCAGCACCGAACATAGCTGCTTTATATTCCTGACCCTTACTGCTAAAGGCAGCAAGGTCTCCACTTCGGCCACTTCGGGACTTTTCCGCAAAGGCCTTGTTCCGCCGCAGACCGTGAGCCCGGCCCTTTTATCTGATTTTTTGGACAAGGTTGGACAGTTTCAGCGGATCCTCGAAGATTCCAGGTTTGTCAGTCTGGAAAGGCTGGATGATGATGCGCTTTCCGGAACAGCCAATAAGGCTGGGATCTTGGAACGCTATTGCTTTTTGCTCGCGGAGCACGATATACCCATCATCCGGGATATCCATCTGAAAGATGAAATCCGCATCGGTGAAAAACAGCTGGAAATCTACAGCTTTTCCGATGTTGATGATCTGCCTGCCTTCTGTGGAAGCCGCATCAATTATGAGCCTTATTCCACGGACCGCTCCAAATTCAGTGTGGGATTTGCCAGTCCGCTGGGTCAGCTGCTGAACTGTAACCATATTTTAAATCAGTATGTGTTTGTAGGGGACAGCCAGAAAACCATTAAAAGACTGGAAGCCAAAAAACTCCGCCTGCAGTCGCTCTCCGCCTATTCCCGTGAAAATGCCATTTCCCGTGATGCGGTAAATGATTTTCTCAACGAAGCAGTGGCGCAGGGGAGGATACCCGTAAAATCACATGTAAATGTCATGGTGTGGTCCGATGATAGTGCTGAGCTTAAGGACATCAAGAATAAAGTGAGCTCCGCAATGGCTGCCATTGAAGCCGTGGCCAAGCGGGAAACAGATGGCCAGGCGCAGATCTGGTTTGCAGGACTACCGGGTAACCAGGGGGACTTTCCCATGAACGATACCTTTGATACTTTTTTGGAACAGGCGACCTGCTTTTTCAACCTGGAGACCAATTACCGATCTTCTCTTTCTCCTTTCGGCATCCGCATGGGGGACCGGCTGACCGGACGTCCGGTGCACGTGGACATTTCTGATGAGCCGATGGAAAGGGGATGGATTTCTAACCGTTCCAAGTTTGTTTGCTCAGGAAGCGGTGGGGGCAAGAGCTTTTTTATCAACCACCTATTACGCTCTTATCATCAGCAGGGGGCAGACATTGTGGTGGTGGACATCGGCCACAGCTACAAGGGACTGTGCGAACTTGTGGGTGGCTACTATTTTACTTACACCGAGGCTGACCCGATCAAGTTCAATCCCTTTTATGTAGGAGAGGGTGACGAGCTGGACACGGAAAAAAAAGAAAGTATCAAGACTTTGCTGCTGGCACTTTGGAAGAAGGACGATGAACCTTACCGCAGGTCGGAATATGTGGCGATTTCTGGCGCATTGACGGGTTATTATGCTTTTCTTGAACAGAACAGCGACATCTTTCCCTGCTTTAATACCTTTTATGAGTACCTGATGGAACATTACCTTCAGGTGCTGGAAAACGGGAAGGTGAAGGAAAAGGATTTTGATGTGGCGAATTTCCTTTATGTGCTCAATCCTTACTACCGTGGCGGGGAGTTTGATTATTTATTGAACGCCCGGGAGAATATTGACCTGTTGCATGAGCGGTTCATCGTCTTTGAAATCGACGTTTTGAAAGACCATCCCATTTTGTTTAGTGTGGTGACGCTGATCATCATGTCGCTGGTGATCAGTAAGATGCGAAAACTGCACGGCGTACGTAAGATCATGCTGTTGGAAGAAGCCTGGAAGGCGATCGCTAAAGAGGGTATGGCCGAATACATCAAATATTTGTTCAAGACAATGCGCAAGTTCTACGGGGAGCCGATTGTGGTCACCCAGGAGGTGGAGGACATTATCGGTTCTCCAATTGTCAAGCATGCAATTATCAACAACAGCGATACTAAAATCCTGCTGGACCAGAGCAAGTATCAGAACCGCTTTGATGATATCCAGGAGCTACTGGGGCTGACCGATAAGGACAAGGCGCTGATTCTTTCCATGAATAAGGCCAATGAGCCGGGCAGAAAGTACAAGGAAGTAACCTTCATTTTAGGCCAGCACAGCAAGGTATACCGAACCGAGGTCTCTTTGGAAGAGTATTACGCCTACACCACGGAGGAGCGGGAAAAGGTAGTGGTGCAGGCTTATGCGCGGAAGTATGGCAGCATCCAAAAGGGGATTGCGGTATTGGCGCAGGAGCTGCGATCCGGGCATTCCCCCTTTGATACCCGTAAAAAAAACTAATCTAAAATCTATACTTATTAATCTATGTGTTATGAAAACGATGTATTTAATTTTTGGTCTGCTGGTCGCTTTGATGACGGGTTGCCAGGTTGACAAAACCCGGGAATTTATGCCCGGCACTTATGTGAACAGTGCTGGTGGAAAATACAGCCAGGCAGATGATACGCTGCTGATCGTACCGGCGCAAAGCAACAATTACCTGATTGAGCGCCGCACGGGCTTTAACCGGATCGCTGATGGCATTAAGGGCAAACGCGAATACGAAAAGGAAACCTGGAATGCCACTTATGATGAAGGGACCAAAACTTTGACAGAAATCAGGAAAGGAAGGCTCATTAGCATCTATCCGGATGCCGGGTATATACAGGTAGGAAAAAGAAAATACATCAAAAAATAATTATCAAATATGAGATCTCTTTACAAAGGTATCCGGCCAGGTACCGCCAAATTCAGAAACCCGCTGGCAAATCCCTGCCGAAAGGCAGGATTGCTGCTCACTAAATTAAAAAATGTTATGAAAAGCTATATGGTAATTCTACCGGTCAGTGCCATGACCATCTGCGTAAGCCTCCCGAAAGGGGCAAATGCCCAGATTGCGGTGCTGGAGGTAATCAAAGCCGGCGTGAAAAAAGTCATCCGCGCGGTTGACCTAAAAGTACAGCGCCTCCAGAACGAGACCATCTGGTTGCAGAATGCCCAGAAAGTGCTCGAAAATCAGTTGTCTAAATTGAAGCTGACCGAAATTGCGGACTGGACAGAAAAACAGAAGGAGCTTTATGCTGAATATTACAGTTCCCTTTGGAAGGTTAAGTCTGCCATTACCTATTACAAGCGGGTCAAGGAACTTACAGCGAAACAGATTGCTATCGTGGATGAATACAAATGGGCCTATGGTCTTTTTCAAAAGGATAAACATTTCTCTGTCACTGAACTTGATGAGATGCAAAAGGTCTACCTCGGCATTTTAGAGGAAAGTGTCAAGAACTTAGACCAGGTCTTATTGGTGGTCAATTCCTTCAAGACCCAGATGAGTGACGGGAAGCGGCTCGAGATCATCAATGCGGCTGCGCTGAAAATGGATGAAAATTACGCGGACCTCAAACAGTTTAATGCAGGTAATATATCGCTCAGCATCCAGCGTTCCGCTTCGCTGGATGAGGTTGCCAAATTAAAGGAACTTTATGATGTGCAATAAGGGTAAAATATTTCTGGGAGTATTGATGCTGGTGTTTTTATCAGCGGACCAGCTGCATGCCCAGACCTGGTCTGAGTGGTTCTCCCAAAAAAAGATGCAGAAAAAATACCTCATTGAACAAATTGCCGCGCTGAAACTATATGCCACTTACCTTAAAAAGGGCTATGAGATGGGAAGCTCCGGGCTGAACTTGATCAGGGATGCAGGTAAGGGAGAACTCGATCTCCACAGCGCATTCTTCAGCGCATTGAAAACGGTGAGCCCATTGGTGAAAAAGAATGTGCGGATAGCGGAAATACTGGAAATGCAGATCACCATAAGCAAAATCTTTTCAGATTTAAGCAATCTCCAGAATTTGAGTGATGCCAACCACAGGTATATTGACCTGGTTTCTTCAAACCTATTGGAGGATTGTACCCAGGATCTGGAGGCTTTGCTTTTGGTCATTACTTCGGGACGGGTGGAGCTCACCGACGATGAGCGGATGCTGCGTATTGATCAGCTGTACCAGAATATGCAGCAAAAGAAAATTTTTACAGCCAGGTTTTCGGCACTGGTACAGTCACTGGACAGGGACAGGCTACTGGAAATCAAAAATATTAAAGAAATGGAGGTAAGGTATGGAAACGAATAATACCAGGCGTTATCTGGTTGTCTTGCTGGTGATGTTCATGTTGAAGCTGAATGGTTTCGCACAATCTACCGAAGCGCAGCAGCTTTTACTCAACGTGGAAAAGCTGAGCCAGCTAAAGAACATCCTTCGTGACATGAAAAAAGGATACACGGTGATTTCAAACGGCTATAATGCAGTAAAAAATATTTCCCAGGGGAATTTTTCCATTCATGAAGTCTTTATTGATGGCCTGATGCTCGTCAGTCCCGGAGTGCGTGAATACCGCCGGGTTGCAGATATCATCACCTATCAAAAAGATATTTTGTCCGAATATAAAGCGGCTTTGAAGCGGTTCCGGTCAGCTGATGTATTTAATGCTAACGAACTGGAGTATTTAGCCAATGTTTACGCTTCGCTTTTTTCCCAGAGCCTGGATAATCTGGATGAGCTGACGATGGTCATCACGGCAAACCATCTCCGCATGAATGATGAGGAAAGGTTGAAGGCCATCGACCGCATATTTGGGGATACCTCGGACAAGCTTACTTTTCTGCGAAGTTTCAACAGGGAAGCGGGGCTGCTGATGCAGCAGCGAAAGGCCGCCAAGGCCGATCTGAAAGGCCTAGAAGGTTTATTGATCAACAATTAATTATTTTTTATGAAATATTTGTCGAATCCCTTTTTCAAGGGAACAGGGCTTGCCCTTGCTTTATTGCTGCTTCCCAGCCTGCTTTTTGCCCAGGGAATTGCTGGAGAACTGATCGGTATGCAGCCGGTATTGGATCAGGTATATGAAGATATGCTTCCCTTATGTTCCAGGCTGATTGATGTGGCCAGGGGGATCGCAGGCTTCGGCGCCTTATGGTACATCGCCAGCCGGGTGTGGCGGCAGATTGCTGCCGCTGAGCCCATTGATTTTTATCCGCTTTTACGGCCCTTTGCGCTTGGCCTGTGCATCATGATGTTTCCGGCCGTGCTTGGCATCATGAACGGCGTGCTGAAGCCAACGGTTTCGGCGACAGGGGCAATGGTGTCAGATAGCAACAGGGCAATCGAAAGACTGCTCAAAATAAAGGAAGCGGCCATCAAACGCTCTAAAAACTGGCAGATGTATGTCGGGGAATCCGGTCAGGGGGATAGTGATAAATGGTACAAATATACCCACCCCAAAGATCCCGGTAGGGAAGATGAGACTTTTCTTGATGGTCTGGGCAACAGCATGCAGTTTTGGATGGAGAAACAGAGTTATAACCTGCGCAACTCCATAAAAAGCTGGCTCAAAGAAGTGCTCGAAGTATTGTATGCTGCGGCCTCACTCTGTATCAATACTATACGCACCTTTTTTTTGATCGTGCTCGCTATCCTTGGCCCCCTGGTTTTCGGTTTTGCTGTATTTGACGGCTTCCAGCAGACGCTTACCGTCTGGCTTGCCCGCTATGTGAACATCTTTCTCTGGCTGCCCATTGCCAATATATTTGGCAGTATCCTCGGAAAGATCCAGGAAAATATGATCAAAGTTGATCTTTCGCAGATCGAGGCACAGGGAGACACTTTTTTTTCCTCCACTGATACCGCTTATCTCGTCTTTCTCATCATCGGGATAGTTGGCTATTTTTCGGTGCCCAATGTAGCCAGCTATGTGGTGAACGCAGGCGGAGGTAATGCCATTCTGACGAAAATCAATTCTTTGGTAGTAGCTGCGCCCCGCGCGGGAATGAGCGCTGGTATGGGTGCGGGCGGAATGGTCGCAGATGCCCTGGGGGATAAGGCCAGGCTCCAGTCCCAAAGTTATGCAAGTGCTGCCCAGGGAGATTATTTTCCTGATCAGCATGCCCATCAAAAGGATAAGATATCCGGTAAAAACACTTAAAAATTTAGACCATGTTTACACAGTTCAAAAATATCGATAGCGCATTCAGCCATATCAAACGCTTTAGCATTTTTCTCGTCCTTGCCTGTGCCGGGATAGCTGCTTTTGCCATCTATAAGGGATTCGATCTGGCCGCGCGGGCCCAAAAGCAGGTTTATATTCTCGCCAATGGAAAAGTCCTTGAAGCGGTTTCGGCAGACCGGAAGGATAATATTGCGGTAGAGATCAGGGACCACATCAAAATGTTCCATCATTACTTTTTTACCCTTGACCCTGATGAAAAGGTAATCCAGGCGAATATTTCCTCAGCATTAAACCTGGCTGATCAAAGCGCAAAAAAAGCTTATGATAACCTGAAGGAAAAAGGATATTTCAATAACCTGATATCAGCCAATATCTCTCAGGAGATCACTGTTGATAGTATCGAGCTTGATCTCAACGAATACCCTTACCCGTTCAGGTGTTATGCCACACAACGCCTGATCCGTGCGACATCCACGGTTATACGCAGACTGCTCACCTCAGGGAATCTAAGAAATGTATCCAGATCTGACAACAATCCGCATGGCTTTCTCATTCAGCGCTGGGAAACCCTGGAAAACAAAGATGAACCGCTAAAACCCTAAGCAGATGGAACACAAAGAAAAGGGTGCTGAAAATAAAGCACATGCCGCCTTGAACTTGAAGTTATTACAGGTGCAAAAAAAGGTGGCTGACTGGTTGAACGATAAATGCCGTAACCTGTCCGCAAGGGTATTGATGGTTGTCCTTATCCTATTCTGCTCAGGTTCCGCCTGTCTGCTGATCATGCTCATCATGGGCAAAATTAAATAATCTTTAAACACGATAACATGGAAAAACGAAAAATCAGGGACAAAAGAAAAGTTCTTTTAGTTCTGCCAATCCTCATCCTACCTTTCGCCGCACTGGCATTCTATGCTATGGGCGGTGGAAAGGGAGAGGCCTCAGTTCCAAAAACGCAGACAGGGATCAATACAACGCTTCCCGATGCCACTTTTGCAAAAGAAAAGCCAACCGATAAAATGGGTATTTATGATCTTGGGGACCGGGACTCAGTCAGTACTGAAAATTCCGGCCTGGATCAGATCGCCGATCGCCTGGGCTTTAGAAAGGAACCTTCAAAAGATCCCACTGCCGAAATTGATCTTAAACTGAAACAGCTCAATGAACAGATCAATACACCTATAGAAAGCGGGCCTGTCGCGAGTAAACAAAACAGATCCATCCAGGTGCCCGGGATAAAATCGGATGTGGACAGGCTTGAACAGCTCATGTCCGGTATGCAGAACTCTGCTGGTGAAGATCCCGAAATGAAACAGCTTAGCGGAATGCTGGAGAAGGTGCTGGACATCCAGCATCCCGAGCGTGTCCGTGATGCTTACCTAAACAAAGTGAATTCAGCGCCCGAAGAACGTTTTGCCGCAATACCTGCTATGATAGCGACCAAGCAAAAATTGGTACAGGGCGCTGTGCTTAAACTGGTATTGACCGATACAGTCTCTATCGGTGGAATCCATTTTTCAAAAGGGCAGGAAGTTTTTGGGCTCTGTAACCTGACCAACCAAAGATTGTTGGTCGACATCAAAACCATCCGTATCGGCAATAACATCATTCCGGTCGACTTATCCCTTTACAGCCTGGATGGCATCAAGGGTATTGCGGCACCCGATGCAGTAGTCAATAGTGCCATTTCAGGTGGAGCCGATGATGCGGTGAGAAGCCTACAATTGCTGAGCATGGATCAGTCGGTCGGGGTGCAGGTGGCAGGTGCCGGAATAGATGCCGCAAAAGGACTTTTCTCCAAAAAGGTGAGGCGGATAAAGATGAAAGTGAAAGCTGGTTCTGCTGTCCTGCTCCGGAATAACCAGATCAGGAAATAATATGGCTTCCCCTTTAAACCGTGGAAAGGTGATCCTTCAAAACTGGGATGAACGACAAAAAGAACTGGAAGCCCTTATAGGCACGGGTGCTAGTCTGAAGCGGAGCATAAAAATGCGAAAATATGTTTACCTGCGGGACGGTCTGGCCAGACTGGGCATATCGCCTACGGTAGATGAACGGATCTATGCGGGTATCATCCGGGCAATGCTAAAAAAAATGCTTAAGAAGTTCTTTCCAAATCTGATCCTGAGGAAGATAAATGAATGGAAAGAACGCTACCTGATTATGCCCCGGCTGACCAAAATGTTCAAGGCCCAGAGAGAAGAGAATTTATCTGTATTGGACAAGAGGATGCATGGGATAGGCATCACCGGTCTTTCGGATCATTTGAAGTCGGAGCTTGACTTTGAACGCGAAAAAGTTGAGCTGCCCCTTACGGGCAGGTTTGAGCAGGATCATGTTCTCGCAGTGACGCTGCAGCTGGAAAAGGACGGATACGAGGGTTACGGACTCACCAGGATCGATGCCTCCCTTATGGCCGCTGAAAATGATGACCGGAAGTGTTCCATACCCAGCGGATATAACCTGCAGATGAATCAGATCATCAATTTATTAAAAGGTGGCGCTGTAAAAGTGGATGCCAACGCATTTATCAGCGGGGAGAGCGGTGAGAAATGGCTGCAGCTGGATCTTGACCGTATGGACCCGAAAGGAAATTTTTCACTCTGTGAACTAATACTTGAAGACCGCGATTCAATTGATAAGTTGGTTGTTCGGACAGCCAGCGAAATCGGCTATCACGGGATCAACACGCCAGAGGTACTAGAGATGCTAAAGACCGGGGCACGGGCAGCCTTCAATCTGGAAAGAACAGGGCGTTTTTATGTTCAGGCAGATCCCAGGTTAAAAGCATTGCAGTTCCGCGATGAGCATCTGCATGCTATTTCAATTGAAAAGTTAAAGCAGAAGTTGTTACAGGGCAGATCCCTTTCTTCTCAACAGCCCCAGACCGTCAAAGCGCTCAAAATTGTAAATGATAAAAATAAGAACAAGGGTATCGAACTGTAGAACGCGGACCCTATAAAAGAAACATCATATGTTGCTGGAAACCAGTTATGCAGAAATAATGATCCGCCTGGTAGAAAATGCCCGGAATCAGGGATGCCCCGCACCTGGTAGTGGAACTGCTGCCAACAGAAATCTGCCTCCGGCCCGGTCAGGTGAATTCATTTGCCACCATCGATGACGCCTTTGACTATCTGGATGCAAAGATGGGTTATCACGACCTGCCGGGCAGCGGCCCTGAACATCCCATTTATGATCAGCACGCTGATGAATTTTTGAAAGATTTAAAACAATCCAATCCATTAACCATAAACAACAGTAGTATGAATTTGAACAATTTGGAAAATCTCAAAAAAGAGATGAAAACCCTGGGCTTCAGTAAAGAGCTGCAGGAAAAAATGGAGGACAACATGAAAAACAACCTCCCAGAATTTATTTTAAAGGACCAGGTTGCCGGGCACAAGGGCCAGATAGATATTAACATCTATTTCAAGCAGTCCGGCCAGAGTGAAAACTATTACTTAAATAAATATGATGTTGCACTCAATGAAGGCAAACCCCTGGAGCCCGGTCAGCAATACCTGGTGATTTCCCCAAGTGAAACCGCGGGTAAGAACAATGTCTGGAAACGGGACAGCGTGGCAGAGGCGATCGAAATCTTCAAAAAGCAGCCTGGAAATGCCGAACTTGCAGTTGGCAAGGATGCTGCACATAAAGAAAAGCTCGCCTCCATGGAAGCGGGCAAAATCAACTATGTCGAAAAGGATTTTGGCAGGATCTTCCGTAACCCACCACTGCCGCAGACCATATGGGTGGAACGCGGTAAAGGTTTTACCGCCTCCCAGTCCGTGAACCTGATTGAGGGACGTGCGGTGTACCGCGAGGATATGCTTACGCAGGGAGGATTGCCTTACAAGGCTTGGATGAAGCTGGATCTTGATGGGCCCCGTGACAGGCACATGAATTTTAATATGAACCAATATCACGACCCCTCTTATGGCTTTAACCTGAAAGAAGTGCTTGATAAGTTTAATATCAAGGAACTTGAAAACCCAAAGGAAAGGGAGAAACCTGGAAGCCCAGTTGAAAAATGGTGACCGTCCTACAATAACAGTCGAAAAAAACGGCGAACAGGTTAAGCTCCATGTAGAGGCCGTACCACGTTATTCACAGCTGAACATGTTTGCCTTGAGTGGCAGACCGGAAAAAAGAGAACAGTTCCTGAAAGCGCCTTCAATAAATAAAGAGGTAACAAAATCAAAGGGAAAAGAGGTTTCTACTGCTCAGGGTTTGGGCGTTTAGATGCTTTTGCTAATTTAGCGGTTCGTTTTTTATAAAAAAAAATCAATTAATTTAAACAGCCAGTTTTTTGGGCCGGCAATACACAACAATTATGGACAAATTTCAAAAAGTTAAAGAAGTGATCACTTCGATCGAAGCTGATGTGACCAAGTTTTATGATGGTAACAACGCTGCAGCGGGAACCCGCGTACGTAAAGCCATGCAAGACCTGAAAGTTTTGGCTTCAGATATCAGAAAAGAAGTAACGGAAAAGAAAAATAGCGCTAAATAACAATTACAGCGTTTTGGGAAATTAAAAAAGTCCCGGCCAATGGCCGGGACTTTTTTAATTAGAATAAATTATCGTCCAGGTCTGTGACTGTTTATTCATAGAGCTGCCTGCCATTATAAAATCTCTTGAAAACAGCATGTTCCGTATGCTTTTAAGGATAGTATAAAAAATATACGAATAATGCCAGTCCTTCTTTCTAATGATCTTTAGTCTTATCGATTTTTTTTATTTCCACTCTTTTTGTTTCGAAGATATTCCTCACTGAGTTTCTTATTCCGGGAGATAACAAGTATCCCATTGGCTCATCAATAATAACATTCTCGATGATGATCAGGTCACTACCAGGCAAAAAGTTAAAAGTGTGCTGTTCATTGTTTATTTTCAATACAACTGTATCGCAATCAGGTTTTATTTCGATTTCCTGCACCAGCCCCAAATTCACTAAATAATTTCCAATCTTTAGATCTCTTGCTTTGATCTGTTTTAAATTCTTAATCATATCGATGACTTTGTTGCGAGTTGATAGTTAGCGTGTTGAATATTTTGATATAATGTTAACTAAAATATTTGGAATAAAATTCATGCATCTTTAAAAAAGGGATAATCAAAGCTAATAAGGAACATTTGCCATTTGAATCAGTTAAGGAAGATGTTCCAGCATTATTAGAATGGTTGCAAGATACGCATTGGGATGTGGCTGAAGGTATTGCCAAATATTTGGTGCCTCATGTTAATGAGACCAAACAAGAATTATTGTCCATACTTAACTCCAATGATAGTATGTGGAAGTATTTTGTTATGTATATATTGATTGCACGTTCGCAGGATAAACTTGACCCGGCATTAATAGAAGTTTTAAGAAGAATTGCTGAACATCCATCAGACATTGATGCAGAGGATGCCGTTGATGAAGCGGCAAAGGATATACTCATGAATGAATTTTTATGTGGTTAGAAGTAAAGTGTAATACCATTTTCGCCAAACAGTTACCCTACTATGCCGCAAGGCAGAAGTTGAACAAGAGCCTTCAACTGGTCTTGGCGTTTCGCCCTTTCTGGTCTTAACGTCTTGCTAAGACCAATAACTTAGATAACAAAGCCCGGCAGCAATGTTGGGCTTTATTATTTTTGGAGTATCCAAACTTAAGCAACCTGCCCCGTAAGTACGGAAATGTAGTCTGGCAAGCTGGGTATAGTTGAAATAATTGGTGCTTATAGATTCTCATTTTGCTTATTCCAGCGAAGTTTATGATGTAATTTGGGTTCAAAGCTATTATCTGCGAAAATTTCGTCACACCAAAACGCGCGCTCATGTTAAAAAAAGTAGCGTTCCTCAAAAAGATTTCATAAAAAAATCCTGAGTTGGTATTTATGTACAAAAAGATAAATCAGTTATCGGGATAAGATGCTAGAAAACGCTCTCTTTCAATGCTAATTGTGAGCGGGATATTCCAGGCCTTTCAATTTTTTTTTGCGGTCAATAGGAGGCGGTATTGCGTTCGGTTCGATTTCTGCCGGGCAGGTCGCGGACATCTATGTATAACGATTACACTAGGTTAGTTTTTATTGCTTGAGTTTTATCTTACATATAATTTCCATTATGAAAAAAACACTATTTACATTACTGATTACATTATTGAGCTGCTATTCTTATGCAACCGGTCTAAAAACAAAAACTTATAATAGATTCGCTGATGTATCAGTGAACTTTACACCAACAGGCATAGGTTGGTACAGGATAACCGCGTATGGTGGCCTACAAGTTGGAACAATACAGATCATGTCTAATTATGATAATAGGGTTACTGATGTAGAATTTCAATATAATATAGGAGGATTCAGTGTTGGTGGTTCAATACAGCAAACACGATATTCCAGCTATAACACTGGAAGTGTTGATCAGGTAAGAATCAGTAGCGACGGCCTTGCAAACTCGTACCTTGATATTCATGTTAATTCAGCGACCGTGCCTAACCCGATATATATATCTGGACAGGGAATGAATATGCCAAATTTTGTTGCAAGTCCAGCAATAAATGCTGAGGCTGGTTCAACAGATGTAAATGTTCTAACCCTAAGCCATGGGTTCAATTCCACCCAGGGGGCTACATTTGCGGTAACTAGCGGTAATGTTGGTATTGGCACAAGTCATCCTGATGCTAAATTAACCGTGAAGGGCTTGATCCATACCCAAGAAGTGAAGGTAGATTTACAAGTGCCTGGCCTGATTATGTGTTCAATGACGATTATATGTTGATTACCTTAGCAGAAGTTAAAGATTATATCACTAAAAACCGCCACCTGCCAGAAATTCCGTCTGCGGTGCAGATGGAAAAAGAAGGACTTAACCTCGGTGATTTGAATATTAAGCTATTAAAGAAAGTTGAGGAACTGCCTTTGTATTTAATAGAAAAAGATAGTCAATTGATGGAACAGAAAAAAGTAAACCAATCTTTACAACAACAGATTGACAAACTTGCGAAGAAGATAAACAATTAGCGTCTAACCCAAAAAACATTATAACAGGTTAGAATCAGATTTCTTTCAGCTGTTGTTTTTTTTCTTTTTCGTTAGTTCGTCGAAATAGGCATCAAATCCTTTTTGATAGGAGTTGCCGACCGTAGCATATAGGTCTTTTTCCATCAGGATTTTATAGCGGTTTATATTCTTGATAAATCTGGTGTTGATCATAAAGGATCTGCTTATGCGTTTGAAATCTGCAAAGAATTTCAGCTCCTCTTCCATCGCATTCAAAGTTCCATAGGGAATATATGTTTTTTCCAGGGTGTGCACCTTGAGGTAATTGGAAGCACTCTCTATGGCAATGATTTCTTTGAGATAAAGCTTCAGCGCGTTGTTCTTTCCTCCTAATCTGATCATGATAAAATCATCTTCGACCTTGAGTCTGTTCATCAGGTTGCCCATGATTTTTTCGAATTTTTTGTAGTCAAAAGGCTTACTTAGAAACTGTTGGGCATTGACATTGTAGCCTTCCAGCGCATATTGAAGGTGGCTGCTGACCAGAACCAGGCAATTTACTTTCTGATTGATTGTTTCTGCAAGTTCAAGGCCTGAAAGGCCTGGCATTTCTACATCGGTGAAAAGAATATCAATGGGTTTTTCAAACTGTGCGATCTCACGCTGAGCAATAATGGGGTCTGTATAGAACTTGATCAGGGTTAAATGAGGGGATAATTGGATGCATTCTACAAGAAGCTCTACCGCTTGGGGGTCATCATCAATTATTATGCAGGAAAAGACTTTCAAATATCAAAATGGTGGTTATTAGGGGGATGGGTTAAAAAAAACAGGAATTATATCTAACCAAAGATAGTGATTCCGATCTGTGATAATTTGAAGTGTTTGGCCATTCGCATAAAAATTAGGTAGGTTCGTATAAAAATCAAAAATATCGTTTTAGAATTTTTAATCTTTGTTTTGCCTACAGATAGGGGATAAACCAAACATTTTATAACTACTTATTTACGCTCTCATGTTAAAAACAAGCAACCGCCACCAATGTCTTTTTGGGTATATGAAAAAAGATATGTCCCTTTTTTCTTTTTAGCCGTCTTAATATCTTTCTTTCAACTAATCAATTATGATCAACTGTTACATAATAGGTGAACTGGCTACTGTTGAGTCGCTTTGTGCCCATATTGGTAGTCACCCGCTGACTGAACTTACAGGGTATTCCCTGCAGATACCTGAGAACTTTGATTTTACCTATCCGATCAGTCCGGACATTATATTCATTGATGCTTCGATGATTACAGCTGCATGGAAACTGATGGATAGGGCAAAGCAGTTTTCTTCGGTCATTCTGGTCTCTGGCGATACGCTTCAGGCGTTCGAAGCATTTGAGCATCTTGCTTTTGATTACCTGATCACCCCGGTATCCTTTAATCGGTTTGTAAAGAGTATAAATAAATTCGATCACCTTACGCAGCTGGCCTATTCTATCCATGCTCCAAAAAAACAGCATGTGCTTGATTCTTTTTATATCAAGACTGATTCGAAGGGTTTCAAAGAGGTGCTGATCAGGTGTGACCAACTGATTTACATACAGGCACTGCAGAACTATGTTGTATTACATATGGAAAATGACAAGCGTTTTGCATGTCATAACTCGATGAAAGAAATGGAGGACAGTCTTTCTGGTTCCAGTTTCAGCAGAATCCATAAATCATTTATTATCAACGATACCAAAATTACCTCGATTGAGGGCAACATGGTAACGCTTAATCACTCAGACAGCCATAAACTACTGATAGGAAACACGTACCGTAAAGCATTCTTCGAAAAAAAGAATCAAAAAATGATCAGAAAGCAGAAACAGCTGCCGCAACTGCCTGCCTATTCTTTATTGGGATCCTTGGTGTTTTACCTTTCATTAAGGATTGAAGCGTCCATAGAGGGGCTTCAAGCGATCTCCAATATTTTCTTATAAGCTCAATCTGTGATGAAATCAATAAAATTATTTTTTGTTTTTTTAGCACTGTTTTTATATGGCTGTAACGAATTCATCGAACCGTCACTTGCCGAACGTAAATTGGATCTCCTTGCACCTTCGCAAGGGCTGGAAACCAGCAGTTATCAGCAGACTTTTTGGTGGGAGGGCATGCCTGATGCTATTTTCTATCGTTTGGAGGTGGTGACCCCGAAGTTTGACAGCATATCGAAATTGGTACTTGATACCTTAATCACCGGGAACAAATTTGTGTATACCCTTGATCCGGGTAGATACGAGTGGCGGGTAAGGGCCGAGAACGGGAGTAGTGCAAGTGCCTTTACTACCAGGGCATTTACAATATATCCGTCAAGTCTTACTGACCAGATTTTGCAGGTCAGCAAGCCAACCAATGGATTATATGCTAACCATCCCGAAGTGCAGTATGAATGGCTTAGGCTTTTTGGTGCAACGCAGTACCGGCTTCAGGTGGACAAAAATAATTTCCTGGACGAGACCAAACTTTTGCTGAATGTAACCACAGACAACCTTAGTTTTCTTCAGTCACTGATGACTGAAGGTGCATTCCAATACCGCATCAGGGCTGAAAACGCAACCCAGAACTCAAAATGGAGTCCGGTACGGAATTTTACTTACGATATTATTGGCCCCGAAAAAGTAACGCTGAGTGCTCCGGTCAATAAGCAGGTTGTTTCCAGACCGGTCAAACTGGTCTGGAATGGGCAGGCAGATGCAGACCGTTACCAGGTCTATGTGTATAAAAGTGATTCGTTAACGATTTATAATACTGCTTATCCACAGCTTCTTACAGCCACAGAGCTCAACTTTAATGCGGGCGAGAGCGGTGAATCACTGGTCTGGCGGGTGAGGGCGGTTGATAAGGCTGGTAATTTTGGCGGATATAGTGCTTACTATTCATTTACTATGCGGTAAAGCCGATGAAGAACAAGAAATTGACATATCTGTTAGTGTGTTGTGCAGTAGCCGTATGGGGAATTATTTTTTATAGGATTTTTATCGGAACGGAAGACGAAGATCAGGTTTTACCTGTAAATCACCGTTTCAAGGCAGCTTATTTCAATATGATCGACCACCAGCATGACCCGGTAGTTATCGACCTGGACTATGATGACCCCTTTTCGGGTGTTTTTACCCCTGAAAACGAACCGAAAGTGCCAGTGACGGGCAACTCGGTAATATCACCTATAATACAGCCGTTAGCTAAACCTCAGGTGAACTGGTCTGTAGTCAGCTATAAGGGACTGGCTTTTAATCCGAAAACAAGAAAAAACGTGGCGATTATCAGTGTCAATGGAAATGAAGCCATGCTTGAAGAAGGGGGAAGCGCAAATGGGGTCAGGTTTATTAAACGTACAGGAGATTCCGTTAAAATCGAATATCAGCACACCATCAGGTATTTATCCTTTAAGTAATATGAAATTTTTATCCGTTTTTGCCATTCTGTTTTTGCTTACTGGCACCCTTTGCTCTGCACAGCATCAATATTATAACCTGGACGAATATAGCCATACCATTAATTTTCCGGATCACAAAGTCTCTTTCCATGTACTGATTTCGGAGAGATCGATGTCCGGTTTTGATGCAGACAAAAAATATAGCTGGTATAGTGGAAACCAGATCAATATAACCCAGGGAGGTTTTGCCGGGAAACTGCTACATGGTACTTATACTGATCATTACACCAGCAGAAATCTCAAAGAACTGGGGGAATTTGATCGCGGACTAAAAATTGGTTTGTGGAGGGCATGGCAGGAAGATGGTATCCTGATCAGCAGCTTGCGTTACCGTGAAGGAATGCTTAATGGCCCGTTTCAAAAATATGATAAAGCCGGAGTGCTTTCTGAAGAGGGAAGATATGTAAATGGCTTATTGAACGGGAAACTTAAAAAATATTCCGGAACAGATGGGCCGCAGGTGGTTAGATACAGGTATGGAAAGATTGTGGCCGATAAGCCGGGAAAAATCGCTCGGTGGGTTAAGGCATTTTTCGCTAAAAAAGTCAAAAACAGAAATTTAAAATAAGTAAGAACTTAGACATGGTCAAAAGCAGAATGAGATAAAGCCTCAAAGCTGTTCTCGTGTCAAATCTTGAATGTTTGGTTCAATAGCGAAAAATGATCTAATATCTGTTTTTCGCCCAGCGCTATACTGCTATCATTTTTTTACTAGATTTCGATAGTATGATCAAAGTGGTAAAATCGGTTTTTAGATTATCACGTAAAAATCAATGTTTGTCACTTCATTTTGATCGTTTGTCAAAAAAATAAGGCAGGGTTAGCTCTTTTATATAGTTTGGATGAAGGTTCTAAGTTTTAAGATACAATGACAATGTGAAAAAATATATACCCTCGATTTTACTGGTTTTAAATGTACTGTTGTATTATGCTAAACACCTTATTTTATTTTTAATGGGTGCGGCAGATCTTAATCTTGTTTTCCCTCCCAGGGGTGCCTGGGGAAGATTGTTCTTGGGGGCGGTAATTAAAACCACCAAACGTCTTTCCTGAAATGCCAAGCGCAAAAGTGGTGGAAAGCAATGGGTAGAATGGACGATTTAGTGAAAAAATCCTTAAAACAAGTAAGAACTTACGCTTCATTTAATTGCACAGCAAAACAAAATTAAAGCACTGGAGAAAATTGATTAACCAGCATAGTCTAAAAATCAATCTAAAAGAAAATGAAAAATTATCGCTTAATCTTAATCCTCATTGTGTTTTTTTTCAGTAGTGTCCAGGCTATCGAAAAAACAAATAAATATTCAGTTTCCAGTTTGATAGTTGATGGTTATGAAACCAATGTAACTTTTCCTGTGGGTTTTTCCATTGGCGATTTTAGCAGACTATGAACGTAATCAGCATAATCAACGAAAGGAATTAGAAAAACTTGAAAAGCTCTTAAATAAAAAATAATGAAAAAACTTACGCTCATCCTTTTTGCTATTTCTGCCGTATTTATCGCTTTTGCACAAGACACTAATGTTTTGACGGGGTTAGGAGAGCCGGCCTATGGCGTACGGATTAAGGTTAATTTTCCTAGATTAACAACTACTTATGCAAGAGGGTATTACATCGCTAATCAAGATAATACAATAAATTTTCTTGGCTTAGGGGTACTTGGTGAAATTAATAATGGAGTATCGACCATGAATTATGGCTGGATTGGTAAAGATTATAACGAAACCTATATGTCGTTTCTACAAAGCGGAAACGTAGGCATTGGTACTACTACACCAACAGAAAAATTGAGCATTTATGGTACGGTTAATTCTGCTCCAGGTGTGATAAGTTTAGAATCATCAAGAAATGACGATGGCTTTGTAGAGGTTGGTGCTATTAGTACAAAAAATAATGGAGGTGAAATTGCTCGTGTTGGAATGTTGCGTGGGGCAGGTACTTACCATGGGCTCATCAATTTTTTAGTTAAACCTACTAACGATGCTCCATTGATAGAGGCAATGAGAATTGCGGAAAATGGAAATTTGTTGATTGGAAAAATCACTCAATCCAATGTCAGCTATAAACTAGATATAAACGGAAAGGCCCGTGCCAACGAAATTGTGGTGAATACCACTGGAGCTGATTTTGTATTTGAGCCTGATTATAAACTCCCAGAGCTAGCAGAACTCGAAAAATTTGTAAAAACCAACAAACACCTGCCTGAAATTCCAACTGCCAAGCAGATGGTAGAAAATGGTATAAATCTGGGGGAACTTAACATTAAATTATTGCAAAAGGTAGAAGAACTCACTTTACATTTAATAGCGAAAGACAAAAATGCCATGCAACTAGAAAAAAAGTTAAACTCGCAGACAGAGCTTTTAGCTGCCTTCGAAGAACGATTAAAAAAAATGGAACAGTCAAATATCCAAAATCCAACTACTAACAAAAAGTAAACCATGAAAAAAATCCTAATCTTATTATTCGTCACCCTAAATCATGCTGTTGTTTTGGCTCAAACAACCAATAAATTTCCCGAAAGTGGAAACGTAGGCATAGGCACTTTGAACCCGTCTGCCAAATTAAGCATTGCATTAGGCGCAGGTGCCGCCAATGGTACAGTTGGTTTGAAAATAGGTTCTGTAGATGATTATCCGAGTTTAGAATTGGGGGTAGAGAATAATTATGATGCACAAATAAGAACGTTTGGCAACGATTTAAATATATATGCTGGTCATTTCAGAACTATAGGAAGTACTTCGACCGAAGACCATGAAATTAATTTTTATACCAGCAAAAACGGTTCTACAAATTGGAATACTGTTAAGATGGTATTAACTGCCGATGGTCAATTAGGCATAGGTACCATCACTCCATCTGAAAAGCTTTCAGTTAATGGTAATATCCGTGCTAGAGAAATAAAAGTAGAAGCCGCCAACTGGCCCGATTATGTTTTCGCTAGAGATTACCGTCCACTTAGTCCAGATGAACTTGAAAGATATATTTCGGTCAATAAGCACTTGCCAGGTCTTCCTTCAGCAAAAGAAGCCGAAGAGAATGGTATTGAACTTGGGAAAATGAATAAAAAACTGCTTGAAAAGATAGAGGAGCTTACGCTGTACATGATCAGCCAGCAGAAAGAAATTAAAGCATTAACGGAACAGATTTATAAAAAATAGTGGTAAAGGCCGGGGCATTATATTTCTCGATAATTGTTGCTTTTCTGATTGCAGTGATCTGTGCATCGCTGATCATGTTGGCAGCGCATTATCGTGGAAGCTACCTGAAAGAAATGCGGATGGCCAGGCTAAACAGGAATATGGACTCGGGCATTGCCTATGTGCTTGCTGAAAATGAAACTACAAGCGGCAGTTTAGAAGACCTGGATCTGTTCGGTGATCAAACAGACAGTGTGCGCATCGCGAAAAAAAAATGGGGGATCTTCACGCTTGCTACGGTAAAAAGTTTTGTGCTGGCGGATACGCTTAAGCGCAGTTTTATGATGGGAATTGAAACCACCAATGATGCTTTAGCGGTATACCTGAGCGATGAAGACCGGCCTTTGTCGGTTAGCGGTGATACGCGGATTACGGGAGATGTAGAAGTGCCCAAAGCGGGGATGAGAAAATCTTATGTGGAAAGCAGGCCATATTCGGGCGATCAATTGGTTTATGGAAAGATACAGGATAGCAAAAGAACGCTCGGAGGTCTGGAAAAGAAATGGATTACCGAGATAGAAGAGAAACTGGATTTTGATCCGTCAGCACTTTCGGCATTAGCTGCAGGCGATGAGCATGTTTCATTTTTTGCTGCTGCAAAAGAATTCGATGTGTCGCGTTTGACAAAGATAAGCAATAGCCTATCTGGTCAGGTCACGCTCTATTCGGACACTACTGTACGGATTTCTGCAGGTGCGAAACTCGATAATACCATAATCTATGCAAAAAGCATTGTCATTGCTGATGGTTTTAAAGGAAACTGTCAGCTTTTTGCGCGTGATTCGATCATCGTAGGGAACGATGTCAGGCTCGGTTATCCATCAGTGCTGGCCCTGGTCAGCAAGGAGAAAACAGTTGATCAGGCGAAGGTTTCTTTGGGCAGGAATGTTGTTTTTGAAGGCATTATACTCAGTTATGAATCCAAAAGATCGGCCTTACAGACCTTGGTTGGTTTAGGTGAAAAGACAGTGGTCAAGGGCGAGATCTATGCGACAGGATTGATCAAACTCGAAAAAAAAATAAAGGTAGAAGGAAAGGTTTCCTGCAACCGTTTTATCATGCAGACGCCGACAACACTGTATGAAAATTTTCTGGTAGATGTAACCATTAATAGAAAAGCCAGAAGCCGTGTTTACCTCACTTCGGCCATATTTACCGGGGCTTTGGGCAACAGAAAGATACTCAGATGGGAAAATTGAACGGAAAGAAATTAGCGGGATCAACTCTGATCGAAGTGTTAATCGCGATGGTGATCATCATGGTGGTTTTTTCTATTGCGATGGGGCTTTTTTCCAATGTGCTCCGCGGTGGGGTTTCCTATCAAAAAATACAGGCAATGAATCAAATGGAACTGTTGAAAAACGAGGTCGTACAAAACAAAAGATTTGAGCGTGATCATGTGATGATTGACAGTGTAGATTATGAATTCACGAGCAAAAGTTCAGCTGTTTCAGGGATAGCGATTTTGGAAATTAAAGCTAAACAGCGAGGAAAATTACTGGGCAATATACGTTGCTTTTACCCGATAGAAAACAATGAGGGGTTTTAGAATTAATGCCTACACGCTTATGGAGGTAACATTGGCCATGTTGCTCTCTGCCATCTCTATTACGGTGTGTTATACGGCATATGGATTGGTTGCGAATTACTATAAAACTTTCGCCCGTCGAAATGAATCCGCTGATGTGGTGCTGTCCCTGAGGCATGTGCTGGAAAAGGATTTTTTAAACGGAAAATATGTTCTTCATGGAGAAGAGGGCATTGAGATCGTATCGGACAGTTCCAAAATAGGTTACAAATTCAGGGGCGGATGTATTACGCGCGAAATCAACCTGTTGCATGTTGATACTTTTAAGGTAGCGCCGTCACATTTTGTTTCGTTTTTTGAAGGCCGGGAGGCAGTAAAAGCAGATACCTTGGATGAAATACGTTTCGTTATTCAACTGGATAGCACGGTGAGTGTGCCGCTTGGGTTCCATAAAAAATACAGTGCTCACGATTTATTTAGATAAAATGGCTTCGATAGACATTTCTGCTTATCAGACTAAAAAGAAAACGGTTAAAAAAATCAAAGACAGTAATCCCTTTGATTTTATGAACAAGGATATTTCCTTTGGTGACGGGCAGCTTCCGGATAAGAAAAAAGAAAGTTTTTACAATGAACTTGGAACATTGATACGCTCGGGTATCGATATCAGGACTGCACTGGAACTTACTTCGAGCTCATATCGTGCAGATAAAGATAAAGTACTTTTTTCTGCTATCCAGCAAAGTGTGATCAAAGGGCAGTCCCTCTCACAGACGCTTGAATCTCAGCATAAGTTCAGCCGGTATGAATATTTTAGTATCCGTATCGGAGAGGAAACGGGCCGGCTGGGGGAGGTGTTGGGAGAACTGGCCAAGTATTATAAATCCAGGATCTCCCAGCGCAGGAAGATTCTTGGTGCAGTTACCTATCCTTTGCTGGTTTTAAGTACTTCATTTGCGGCCATATTCTTTATGATCAAATTTGTGGTTCCCATGTTTGCCGATGTATTTAAACGTTTCGGGGGCAAGTTGCCTTATATTACTGCACTAATACTTCGTTTTTCTCAATGGTTTGATGAGTATATTTTTCTGTTAGTGATTATTTTAGCGGGGTTGCTCTTTTTTTACTTTTTTAACCGGAAAAAGTTATGGTTCAGAAAATTCAGTACGCTTGCCTTATTAAAAATCCCTATTGTGGGCGATATTGCAGCAAAGATATATCTGGCCCGTTTTGCCAATACCATGCGCTTACTTACCGGAACTTCTACGCCGCTTTTGCAGGCACTGGAGATGGTACGCCAGATGATTGCCTTTTATCCCATAGAGCAGTCGCTCATGACGGCTGAAAGAGAGATTCTGGTAGGAAGCAGTCTTTCTGAAGCGCTTGGGAAACATGCATTTTATCCAGCCAAATTTATTCAGATGATCCGGATTGCAGAAGAGGTAAACCGTCTGGAGTATTTCTTCGAACAGCTTTCCCAACAATATACCGTAGAGGTAGAATATAAGACGAATGCCATTAGTGGATTACTGGAGCCTTTGATTATTATTTTCCTGGGATTGGCCGTCGGGGTGATCCTGATTGCCATGTATCTGCCGATGTTTCAGATGAGCAATACTTTTTAAACTTCTAAACAATTTAACATTCATGCTGACCGCAATTCAAATCAAATTCATATTTGGGATTTCAATGGTAAATTGATGTGTTTAATTGCCCGATTTACCATGACCCGATTCATTTCGTTACTTCAAAACGCACGTTCATGTTAAAGAAAGCATCGTTCGTCAAAAGGATTTCATTTTTATTTCAACAAATCCTAAGATTGACCAATATATTATTTCTGAATCTACAGGTTGAAGGAGTAGAAAGTTATCTTCTATGTAGACAGCCTAATTAATTAAGGAACACAAAAAAAAGTATAAATATGCACGTCTTTTTTACCTGGTATTCATTACCAGTCACTGCAAAGTATTAGCTGGGTTAGTAATTTAACTTTAGGCTTTTGTATGAATAAGTTCATGATTCTATCATTTGATCTCCTGCTTTTTGTTTTTGTGGCCATATGCGTGATGGATACATAAGCTCAAGATGATCAACAAAGTCAGACAGTCAATCAGGAGATAACGCTCATTGATACGTTTACAGGAAACTCAGCAAGCGCGCCTGAAACAAAAGTTGATAGGGAAAAGCAAATCAGGTCCTTCAAAAATCTGATCAAGTAGCAAGGTAAAATACGCTTACAAATTCAAGAGAAAGTTTCAATTGTTGGAAAATGAAGCAATTAAGTACTCTAGTCATATCAATCATGTATCAAAAATTAACAATCCTCGAAATGAAACTATTAAAAATGCTGTTGGTCTCGATCATATTATTATCGGGCATAGCTGACAGCTATGGTCAGATCAACCCGGCTAAGTTGCCTAGCCCGAATCAAATTATTCCACCATCGCCCAATGCAGCTTCACTGGGCGCTTATGGCGAGAGCCAAATCAACATGTATACCGGGCAACCGGAAATCAATGTCCCACTTTATACTATTCAAACCAGGGGCTTAAATATTCCCATTTCGCTAAGCTACAATGCTTCGGGAGTTAAGGTGGAAGGGGTTGCCTCGTGGGTAGGCCTGCAGTGGAGTTTGAATGCAGGAGGAGTGATTACCCGACAATTGATGGGTATGCCCGACGAGTGGCTGAATGGATATAGCACCAGTGCTGCACGAAGCCAAATGGCCACATTTATAGCAGGAGGGATGTCGTCTGGGGTAGCTGTAGATTATATGCACTGGATGAATAGTGGACAGGTAGATGCAGAACCTGATATATTCTATTTTAATTATCCTAATGGCGCTGGGAGATTCTTTTATGGCTATGATGGTCAAATCCAGGAAGCACCGGTTAAAAAGAACAAAATCCAATGGGTTACCCTTAATGGAAGGACAGGTTGGAAGATATCCAACATTTCAGGCCATGACTATTATTTCTTTGATAGGGAAGAGACCGCTAATGTTTCAACAACGAAGGCTGGCGCACAGACCAGTACGGGTACGACGCCAAAATCGAACATTACTTTTGACAGTAGCTGGTATCTGTCGGAGATTGTAGATAGAAATACGCTTGAGACCATTTATTTCGATTACGAAGGTTTCTCTTATGTCCAACGCTCGATAGGAAGCCGTACAAAATATATTTCCTATTCGTCTTGTTCCGGCCCGGCTGGTAGTGAAAGTTACAATATTAGTACTGTTAACGCGCTAAGAGTAAAAAAAATTCGCTTTCCAGGGGGAACGATTGATTTTATAAAGGGGGCTGCTCGGGCGGATTTACCAGGAGACAATGTTTTGGAACATATTATAGTTAAAAATGAAAAACAGGAAATCATTAAAAGCTTTCAGCTGAATTATCATTACTCAATCACTAATAATTCCCCCTATGGAGCGGAATATGGTAAGAGATTGTTTTTGAACCAGGTACTTATTTCAAATGGCACTGAGGGGGCTTATAATTTTACGTACAATACACTTGATTTGCCGCATAGGTTATCTTACAATCAGGATCACTGGGGTTTTTTTAATAATGCGAACAATAATGATCTTTTCACTCCTTTTTCACACTACTGGAACGCATCACTAAATAGATATGTAGCAATTGAAGGTGCTAATAAGGAAATTGACACGGTTTATACCCAAGCTGGAATACTGAATTCAATGACTTATCCCACGGGAGGGAAGACACTTTTTACCTACGAGAATAACACCGCCAACAGTTTACCTGCTGATTTTGATATGAAAATAGGCGATAAGGTTTTTACATTAAATGGAGATGGAGCAGGGCAAACAACCTACTATGAGAAGACTTTTGATGTGAACGAGAGTTTCGCTGGTACGGGGGGTATTTTTGCCACATTGAGCGGGAATTTTGGTTGTGCTACTGGTGGATCGGGAGGGGGTACTTCATTTTATTGTCCGGATGTCAAGCTAACCTATCCTGATGGTAGCTTCATGCAAATCAACCAATCCAGTTATGGTAAAACTTATTTTTTAAAACCGGGAAGGTATACGCTTACGGCTGATTTCGGTTTTATTCCGGATCCGCAAACAACGATTATGAATTTTAGGTTTGCGATGGCCTGGTCACAATCCTTTAGAGATGATCCACTTACGGCAAATAATGTTAAGGTTGGTGGTCTGAGAATTAAGCAGGTTGCAAGTTTTGACCCCAATAGTAATCAGACTTATACCAAACGGTATTCTTATGCTAAGTTCAATGCTACTAATCAGTCAAGCGGTACCATTATAAACGTACCATACTACCAGTATAAACTCGTACACAACCTTGGGGCTGCAGGATCCTGCGCTTGGAGATGTGTTAGCGCTACATCGAATACCGGTCTGGGATCTACCAATGGTAATCCTGTGGGATATGCCGAGATTACAGAATATCTCGATCAGGGTGGCCTACTTGGTAAAAATGAATATGTATACATCTCACCAGCGACCGTGTCTGATTTTGCAGGAAGAGATATGCCTTTTATTCCGTCTTTGAACAGGGATTTTTGGAGGGGAGTATTGAAAAATCAAAGATCTTATTCTTTTAATAATAATAGTTATCAGCTAGTAAAAGAGACCAATAATAGTTATGGGATGTATAATCCACCCGCGAGTACTTTTGGTTTTGGAATTAAGGCTGCCCAAGAAACTATACCGGTTGCCGCTGTAGAGGATTTGGCCGGAGAATTTCCAGAGTTTTTTAAATGGGATGTCTACCAGGTGCCAGCAGGATGGAACCATTTAGATAGCACCGAAACCAAGACCTATGCAAATGGCGGGATAGCCGCTGAACGGGTGGTTTATACTCAAAATTTAGGCAATCTACTCAATAGCAGGATAGAAAAGACTGCTAGTAATGGGCAGATAGCTATTGAAATGACCAAATATGCCGGAGACTTTTTGGGCGTAACTGCTGCCGATACCTTAACTAATGCGGTACTTAATTTACAGGCTAATTATTTTTTAGATAAAGAGATTGAAAAGAGTACATACACTAAGGACGAATTAACCAGTACAACAAAATTACTGGCCAGTTCAATAGATGTTTACCAAGAAAATGCACCCTGGCTGGCCTCCAAACTGCTTTTACTTCCATCCAGTTCAATGGCAGATTTTAGCCCATTAAGCATTTCTGGAAATGGCTTGCTCGCCGATTCGAGATATAAACGAGAATTCTCTTATCATGAGTACAGTGCAGAAGGGAATGTTTTAAGCGTTTCTAAAGCATTTGCTCCAAAGAAAAATTATATCTGGAGCTATCACAGTAGATATCCTATCGCCGAGATCAGTAATGCAGCCTATGCTACGGTTGTATCTGTATTGGGCGGAGCCCCTGCCATAAACAGCATTGCATCCTCAGATCCTACAGATGCACAGGTTAAAGCCTGGATAGATCAGTTGCGCAATTCCCCTTTGCTTAAAGATGCCCAGATTACTTCTTACTCCTACAAACCATTGGTCGGCATAACGAGTATGACGGATGCCAAGGGCATGACGTTGTATTACGAGTACGACGCCTTCCAGCGATTGAAGAATGTGAAGGACCAGAACGGCAACATATTAAAGCAAACAGACTACCACTACAAAAACTAACGCCTCCATGAAACAACATCTAATATATTTTTGTGCGGCAGCATTGCTGTTGCTGTGCAGCCGCTCTTATGCCCAGAAAGTTGTGTCGGTTTATAACGGGGAGAGCGGGATCAGCGCACCCTCGAGCGTAACCCTGACCGATGGTTTTTATGTGCCTGCAGGTAGTACGCTGCGGGTTTTCACCACAGGGATAAGTTACCTGAACTGTGTACCCCTGTCCTCAACACCAAGTACCAACCAGAACTATGTCCTTAGCCGCGCCTTCAAGGTCGAAGTAACCGATGCTACCCTGGCTGACAGCCGCAATGTATGCCAGGAGAACCAGGCCATCCAGTACTTTGACGGGTTGGGCAGGCCTTTGCAGACCGTGCAGGTTCAGGGCAGTCCCGGCTTTAAGGATATCGTACAGCCGGTTGCCTATGATGCTTTTGGCAGGGAAGCCAAAAAATACCTGCCTTATGCGGCACAGACCGGCACTACGGGCGCTTTCCGTAATGCGGCAATCGGTGACCAGTTTAACTTTTTCCGTTTACCACAGGCAGCAGGCGTAAAAGCAACAGACTATGCCTTTGCCGAAACACAGTTTGAAGCATCGCCGCTTAACCGGGTACAGCAGCAGGGTGCCCCGGGCGAAGCCTGGCAGCTCAGCGAAGGCCATACCCAAAAAATTGAATATGGAACAAATGCGCTGGATGAAGTTAAGGTTTGGACCGTTAACAGTGCCGGCAACGGTGCATCTGCGGGTGTTTATCATCCCGGTAAACTGTACAAGACCACCAGCCGGGACGAAAACTGGGTGCCCGCTGATGTAAAAGCCGGCATTACAGAGGAGTTCAAGGATTTTGAAGGACGTGTGGTACTCAGACGGGTATGGGAGAGCAATGCCAAAAACCTGTCTACCTATTATGTATATGATGACTTTGGTAACCTGCGTTATGTACTCCCACCTGCGTTAAACGAGCATACAGACAGGCTGTCTGCGGCGATCAGCAGTTTTGATGAAACGCAAACTGTTTTCGGTCAGTTTATCTACGGCTACCGTTACGATGGGCGTAAAAGGCTTGTGGAGAAAAAGATCCCGGGCAAGGGCTGGGCGTTTATAGTGTACAACAAACTCGACCAGGTGGTGCTGAGCCAGGATGCTGTCCAGCGTGGTAAAAGCCCGCAGGAATGGCTATATAGCAAATACGATGCGCTCGGCAGAATTGTAGCTACGGGGCTTTACGCACAGGCGGGCACTACGGCAGATAACGGCACGGTTCCTCAGCGCGGAGGGAAGGATGCCCTTCAGACCGGACTGGACAACCAGGCACAGCAGATTGCGAATGGGGATGTTTCCATATCGTTATGGGAGACCCGCAACGCTGCAGATTATAATTCAAAGTCTTTTCCGCAGAGCGGGGGAGATGTACTGACGGTAAACTATTACGATGACTACGGTTTTGCGGATAACAGCTTTGGCCCGCCTTCGGGCGAACAGGCTCCTGTCGCACGCACGAAAGGCCTGCTTACAGGAACGAAGGTGAAGAACCTGGGTACCGGAACGATGCTGCTTACGGTAAACTATTACGATCTGGATGGCCGCGTGGTGCAGAGCAAAAGTACCAACCACCTGAACGGAACGGATGTGGTAGACAACAAATGGAATTTTGACGGCAGCCTGGAAGCAAGCAAACGTACCCACAAGGTAGGCACGGTAGAAACCACAATTGCCAGCCGTTACGAATACGATCACATGGGCCGTAAACTGGCTACTTTCGAGAAGATCAACAATCAGGAAGAGGTGGTATTGAGCCATCTGGAATATAACGAGATCGGTCAGTTACATAAGAAAAACCTGCACAACGATTCCCAGGCGACTACTTTTGCCTATAATGAGCGCGGCTGGATGAAGAACAGTAGTTCCGATCAGTTCAGTATGAAGCTCGATTATGAAGATGGTGTTGGACAGGGCTATAACGGAAACATCACCAAACAGTACTGGGACTGGAGCAATACAGTTAATCCAACAGCGAACATCTTCAACTATGGTTATGATAAAGTGAACAGGCTGGGAACCGCTGCTACTGTAGCAGGTGTTTCGATGAGTGAAGTATTGAGCTATGATGTAATGGGGAACATTACAAGCCTTAACCGCGATGGTAATGGAGCCAAAGTATATAATTATGAAAATTTGGGGAACAGCAACAGGCTGCAGAGTGTAAGTGGTTTGACCGTACAGGACTATGGGTACGATGCCAACGGTAATGCTAAAAAGGATGGGCTGAGCGGGGTCAGCCTGACTTATAATTATCTTAACCTTCCTGATACGGCAATAAGGACAACAGATACGCCTGTTAACCTATCTTACACTTATGATGCTTCCGGCAACAAATTGGCTAAGAACAGCAATGGTTCGGTCAGGAACTATGTTGATGGTATAGAATATAAACCAGATGGCACTATTGATATTATCCATACGGAAGAAGGGATTGTTCGGAACAGTAACGGGACTTACAGTTATGAATATAACTTAAGCGATCATCTGGGCAATGTGAGGGCTACTTTCTATAAAAATCCTAACACAAATCTATTGGAAGTGCTGCAGCGTGACGACTACTATGCATTTGGCTTAAGAAAAGTTGCAAGTGGTGGAACAAATAAATATCTTTACAATGGCAAGGAGCTGCAGGAGGAACTGGGGCAGTATGATTACGGCGCAAGGTTTTATGATCCTGTTATCGGAAGATGGAATGTGGTGGACCCCCTTTCAGAGGTTTCAAGGAGATTTAGTCCATATAATTATGGTTTTAATAATCCGATTAGGTTTGTGGATCCTGATGGAATGCTTCCTGAAGACAGGAGTCATACCCGGACACAAGAGGAAGAAGCTCAGGCTGATGCGCAAAAGGCAATCGACGGACAAAGACATTTTGAGGGTCAACAAAATGGAGAAGGAGATGATCCGAAGAAAAAAACTGTAGACAAAAAGCAAAGTGGTGTTGAAGCGGCTAGACAGGTTCTTGAAAACAGTTGGTTTTTGCGGCTATTTGCTGGTGGCGCGACAATGGATGCTGGTAGAGCTCTGGATGCTTATGATGAAGAAGGAATCAACGGTTATATTTACACAAGTATAGGAAATGCCCATAGGGAAATAGGATTAGAATTTTCAAATGGACAGTATATCAATCCATGGGCGAGAACTTTTACGAGTAACGCTGCTGAGGGCGAATTGCAGTTTGTAACAAAGGCTGCAGAAAAAGCAGAAAAAGCCATTAAAGGTTCAGGAGCTGTGGCTGGAACATTGAAGCATACCTATGCTAAAAATCTTTTAAATCGTTATCAAAGTATTTATGGAAATAAAGGACTTAGCTTAGGTAGTAATTATTTTAATGGCCCGACGGGCAAAGGATTTTTGGATGTTGTTAATCATAATACTAGAGTGATCTATGATTTCAAGTTTGGGAAAGCTTTTATGAGCAATTCTCAATATCTCAAATACTCAAATAGTTTTCCAGGATATAACATATTAATTATTAAGCCAAAAAATTAGAATGCCGATAGATAAAGCAACAAAAAAGAAAGTAATTGAGGATTGGCAAAATGCTTTTCCTCAATTGACTATGTATTCTCAAAATAAATTGTACAAGGTAGTTGGTTCTTGTATTCTCGGAATAGAGTTGATAAAGTCTCCATATAAGGAAAATTACAGCCCGTATTTTGTAGTATACCCAATTTGGAAAAAGAATGTTAAAGTAAGTTTGGAATACCCTATTTTTTTAATGGATTTTAAAGACAAAAAAGGATTTCAATTTGACATACCTTACGAGAAGCATATTGTGTTTTTTGATGAAGTATTATACAGTGTAAGGAAACAGATCCCATTACCATTTGAAGGAAATATTTCTTTAAAAAAAATGGAAATTGCAATAGATGCTAATTCCAAAACATCGCCATTGAGTGCTCGACCTAATTCTTACTTACAGGCAGTGCTCCAGGAAGCAAAACTTAAAATCGGTTTATTTATAAGTAGCGATGAAGCCCAAAAAGTATTTGAACAAATCACTAAAATAAGTTGGGATGTAAAGCACTTTGAAGCGTGTGGTGTAGATATAACAGAATGGCTTGACAGCTTACTGGTGACCATATCGAATAGGGAAGAATTTTTAAAACAGATTGAAATAAACAAGCAAGATAAGAAAATAGCACAACTCAAAAGTTCAGAAATTACTACATAAATTAAAAGTCTGGCAAGCCGTTAGTGGAAAGTAAACTGCTTTAAACTTCTTTAGGACAACATGAGAGTACTTGAAAATATTTGTTCTAGGGGGGGTATATGTATATTTGAAGCAATCACCAGGAGTTAAAGTGAATGAGGCAGAGGTTCTAATGAAAGGAACCGTGACTGGTGCTAAAGTGAAAAAGGTTAACTAATTTATATCGTATGAGTAATTCTTTTCCTGTACTAACAGAAACTCAAGTTGTATTGTCAAGAGTAGATGTAAATATAGGTATTGTTCTTGATGAAAATTTGTGGTATGCTACCGATTTATCTCAAGTTTTGTATACGTGGGGATTTCGCTATAAAAGTGTGCACCAGTTTTCATTCCAAACTGTACACCCCGATTTTTACCATCCGGTCTTGATGGAATCGTAAAGACTGAGCCAAATATATTAAATCCTCCCAGATTCCTTCCCTTCATTTTCCAATCTATCTGTCCTGCATTTGTTCTGTCAATCCTCCACAGAAGATGGTTTTGCAAGAAAAACGGCCTTCCAGAACAAGATTTACAGCAAATCAGCTCATGTTTAAAAACACATCAGAATAAGAAATAAATTTTTTGATTTTAAGGCCATTAGAACATCTCCAATTCGGTTTCTCTAGGCGAAACGACCAAAATTGAATCCGCTCTTGTTTTTCTGAAGCTTAAAATCGCTTAAAATGAGCCGAGTGGCCACTTTCAAGCGAAATCTAGTGAACAATATAGGCCGAAAAAGATGGCCACGATGGATGAAAACCAGTGGCCACTTTTAGCGGAACCCTCACGCTAAGACCAGAAATATAAATTAAATAGCAAAGTCTCACAAAAATGTTGGACTTTGTTATTTCTCTGTACCAGTCGAAGTTTAATTAGCCTAGCTTTGACTCCCCAAATGTCCCTGTCGTGGATTTTCCTTATAATAGCAAAGAGTTACAGCAGGAATTAGGTCAGTACGATTGCAATGCAAAGTTCTACGACCTAATTATTGGAAGGGCACTACATCCTGTATAAAACTTAGACTAAAAATTCAGATCAACAATCTTTAAATTTTAAAAATCATTTGAATCAAGCTAAATGCATTGGTGTTCATTTTTCGTTCTGATCAGATCGGACTCAATTGCGTTCATCATTTCAAAACCATAGATTATCACTTCAAAACGATCGTTCGTCAAAAAGATTAATTTATCTTTTTTTTTCTCCGCACATTGATATCCAAATTGGTAAATGCCTTATCTCCTGCATCCATTTGTTCAAATTGAATAGGAGTGCCAAAAGAGAAATAATAGGATAATGTGAAAATGAAAAAAAATCTAAACCGAAAACTGAACGCATATACACTTACTGAGATACTGATTGTATTGGTGATTATCGGAATATTGGTGCTCTTGGCTTTGCCAAACCTGATGCCGCTGATTACCAAAGCAAAGACCACTGAGGCCAAACTCCAGTTGGAACATGTGGCCAAACTTGAGCAGAGCTATTTTTATGAGCATTCTAAATATTCAAATGATCTGGTAGAAATCGGCTTTATCCAGGAGAAGCTGACCAGTGATGGGAAGGATGGTAAGGCGAACTATAAGATTGAGGTAACCGGGGCCAGCAACAATACCTTTACGGCAAAGGCAACAGCGGTGGCTGATTTTGATGGTGATGGAACTTTTAATGTCTGGCAGATCGATCAGGATAAAAATTTAAAAGAGGTAACGGCAGACTGATGTACCTTTTACTGGGAGCGATTTTTATGGTGCTGGCTTTTATGGCCTATCAGGATTTTAAATTCAGGGGGATATATTGGTGGCTTTTCCCGCTTTTGTTCTTTGGCCTGCTGACCTATTGCAGTATGCTAACGGGCTGGCATTCGGTTTACAGCGCTGCCGCTTTTAATGCGGTTTTCCTGCTTGCTCAGGTTGTTTTTCTAACCCTGTATATTTCGGTTAAGAAAGGCCGGCTGACCAATATCTTTAATGGCTTTTTTGGTCTTGGTGACCTGCTTTTCCTGTGTTGTGCAACATGCTGTTTTTCGGTATCGAATTATATTTTTTTTTATATCCTTAGCCTGTTTTTAACGATAGCTGTTACACTTGTTTTTAAGTTTTTTCGGAGTGAGGTGAAAGATAAGATCCCGCTGGCAGGTTATCAGGCAGTTTTGCTGATTGTGGTCATGTTGGCGGACCGCGTTCAGGGCGGTTGGCATATGTTTTCGGATGTGATGTTGCCGGATTTTACTGGACTGTGAAAATGGAGCTGAAAGTAGATAATATCAACCTGGTCGCCAAGGATATTGCCATGCAGTACCGTATTTTTCCCATTTCAGGTGATCATGATCAGCTATGCCTGTATTGCGGTGCCGCTGTAGATAAAGATCTGCTCCGGGAAGAACTGGAGGTCATTACCGGCAAAGCTGTTGAACTGGTCGGGACCGGTGAAGAAGAGATCAGTAGGCTTTTATCCAAACATTATCTGGGGGACGTTTCCAAAGGGGGGGCGGGAAATGAAAAGACGCTGTCGGCAATCTTGGCGAGCGATGATTTTTTGAATGTACTGATCGAGGAGGCCAAAAGACTTAAGAGCAGTGATATCCATATTGAAACCTTCGAGAAAAAATCCAGGGTACGGGTAAGGATCGATGGGATGATGGTAGAGCGGTACCAGATTACCAAAGAAGATTATCCTTCACTGGTTAATAAGGTGAAGATTATGGCCAATCTCGATATTGCAGAAAAGCGGCTTCCTCAGGATGGCAGGATACAATTCCGCTCGGTCAAACAGAGCGCATTCGATATTAGGGTATCGGTACTCCCGACGCTGTATGGAGAAAAGATTGTGCTCCGCCTGCTAAACAACAGTAGTACGGATATAGATTTAAGCACACTGGGACTCTCAGAAGATGACATGTCCAACTATATGCAGGGGGTACAGCGGCCCAACGGGATTATACTGATCAGTGGTCCCACGGGTTCGGGCAAAACAACCACCTTGTACGCTACCCTGAAACTTCTTAATAAAAGTACCCGGAACATCCTTACCATAGAAGATCCCATTGAATATACGCTGGAAGGGGTAAACCAGGTTCAGCTTAAAGAAAGTATCGGACTGGGTTTTGCTTCTACCTTAAGGACTTTTTTAAGGCAGGATCCTGATGTGATCATGGTGGGCGAGATCCGTGATCCGGAAACAGCCAATATGGCCATAAGGGCGGCTTTGACCGGTCACTTGGTGCTTTCTACAATCCATACCAACTCTGCATGGGGCACGGTATCCAGATTGATGGATATGGGGATACCGGGATTTTTGGTCGCAAATACCCTCAATACCACAGTAGCCCAACGTTTGATCCGGCTGTTGTGCCCGCACTGTAAAAAGGAGGAGCGCCTTGAAGCCAAACAATACCCAAGGCAGTTTAAGCCACCACTGGTATTGGACGTTCATTTTCTTGCCAATGGCTGTGAACAGTGTTTTTACACGGGGTATAAAGGCAGAAAGGCGGTTTATGAGGTCATTCCGATTGATGCCGACCTTGCCCAGGAAATCCGCCAGGGAAATATGGCAATCGAAGGATTGCTTAAAGAAAAAAATATCAACACCCTTTCAGTCAATGCCTTTTCGCTATTTGCGCAAGGGCTTACTTCTCTGGAAGAAATTTATCCATTACTGCTAGCGATTTAAATGAAAAACAAAAATATAACGCTTCTATTCATCGTCACGATGCTGCTTGTTCTGGTTGGCAAAACAGGCTTTTCCCAGAACCTCGTTCAGGGCAACCGGTTAAAGGTAATAGATGAGCGTCTGCGCAATCTTTCGGTTACGGTGCCGGGTTTGAACCAGCAGGTACAGCTGTCCATGTCAGGGGCATCTGCGCAGGAATTCCTTAGGGCATTGGCGCAGTCAAATAACCTGAACATCAATATCGACCCACAGTTGAATTTTAAGGTCTATACCAATTTCAGGAACGAAACAGCGCTAAATGTGCTGCTTTTTATTGCAAAGGAATATGATCTGGATATCAACCTGATCGGATCGATCATGTCGGTTTCCAAAGTGCCTGCGGCTAAAACTGTTGTTTTGCCCAGGGATATCCGGGTGACCTATAACGCTTCAAATGACTATCTGGGCTTTGAACTCAATAACGATTCTTTGGGCCTGGTGGCCAAGAAAATCAGCCAGCTTTCACAGAAAAATGTAATCGTACCGGTCAATCTGTTGACTAAAAAAGTAACGGGGTTTATTGCTGCTGCTCCATTTGATGTGGCATTGGAAAAAATGGCCTATGCAAATGACCTGAAAATGAACCGTACCAATGATGGGGTGTTTATTTTTCAGCCGCTTGGTGAAGGTGAGGAACTGTACGTGAACGGCGATAATGCCACAGCGGTCAAAAGAAATATGAAAGCAGGGGCAACTTCGGGGGGCGGGAGCAGCAATTTTAATCTTTCGGGTAAAAAAGATGCTTCAGGTAAGGGGATGTTGAATGTTGATGCATTGAATACGCCGATCCTTGACCTGATAAAATCTGCTTCCACAGAAGTTGGGGCAAATTATTTTATCTATTCGGATATTAAGGGCAATGTAAGTGCCAGATTGAACAATATTGATTATGATACTTTTCTTACTGCTTTGTTTCAGGGCACCGAATATACCTATAGAAAAGATGGAGGTGTTTATCTGATCGGTGACCGGAAATTGGAAGGGCTGCGGGCGAACAGGATCGTACAGCTGCAGCACCGCTCTTTGGATACTGTCCAGATGATGATCCCCAATGATTGGAAAAGAGGGGTGGAAATCAAGGAATTCCGAGAACAGAACAGCATCCTGCTTTCGGGTTCTGCACCACAGGTAATGGAGATTGAAAATTTCATCAAACAGATCGACAGGGTGGTACCTATGGTGCTGATCGAAGTCACACTTGTCGATGTAAGAAAGGGAAAGTCAGTGAAGACCGGTATTTCGGCAGGCGTGTCAGACAGTGTGAGAACAGGAGGGACAATACTCCCGGGGATCGATTATACCTTTGGGGCAAATTCGATCAATAATTTCCTCTCCAGACTGGGCCGGAACGGTTCGGTAAACCTGGGGCGGGTAACGCCAAATTTTTATGTCAAACTTAGTGCCCTGGAAAATAACAGTAATGTGGACATCCGATCTGTTCCCAAGCTCTCCACACTCAATGGCCATTCTGCGAACCTGAGCATCGGGAGCTCAAGATACTATAGTCAGAAAACACAGAATGTAATCCCTTCTCTTAATGCCCAGACGGTAGTGACCGAGCAGTTTACAGAGGTGAATGCAAACCTGGAAATCGATATCAGGCCGGTCGTGTCTGGTGATGATCAGGTTACCCTGAACATTAAGGTGAATATCTCCGATTTCATCGGTAGCCCTCCGTTGAACGCCCCTCCGCCCAAATCAACAAGTAAGTTCAGTTCTATTATCCGGGCGAAAAACGAAGATATGATCGTTCTGGGAGGACTTGAGCGCACAGAAAGTAATGAGTCTGGTTCAGGTGTACCCGTCCTATCGCGGATCCCAGTCTTAAAATGGTTGTTCAGCAGCAGGGAAAAATCGAATAACAAGGTGGTTACCCTGGTTTTTATTAAACCTACAATTTTGTATTAAACTATGCTGCCTGATTTTTTTGACCTTGTGCTTGGCGTAGAACTGCAGATCATTGGTGATAACCATTATAATTGCTGCTATACGCTGGTTAAAAAGAACAAAGGCAAACTTGATGCTGTTGATCATAAACAATTTCAGGGGACCTTGGTCCAGGTGCTGGAAAAGCTTCCAAGAAATCATCTGGTTTCGCTGTCCCTGAGCGGGAAAGGGATATTGCACCGGAGTATTGAGAAATCTGGTGATCAGCAGCTAAACCAGTTCTTTATTAAGGTATTTCCTGCAGTTGAGGAAAAAGATTTTTATATCCAGGAATTTGTTTCCGAAAAAGCTGCACTGGTCAGTATCGTACGAAAACCTGCCGTAGACGATCTTTTGGAAAAGATGGAGCGGGCAGGGATAAAAGTGTATGCACTTTCTCTGGGCGGGATGGTCAGTTTTCATCTCTGGCATCATTTTAAGGCAAAAGGAAATACAATTGCATTTGGTAGTCACCAGTTTAAAGCCGGCGAAGATGGAATATTCCTGGATTACCGTTATGCATTAAGTGAAAGTGAAGATGAGGCGCATGACAATAGGATTGGAGATATTCCCGGAAATCAGATTGTAGCATATGCCTCAGCTGTACAGTTCTTTCTTTATGATGAGGTTGATCAGGTTTCGGCCAAGGTCCCAAAAGTTGAAGAATCAGTTTTCGATTATTTTGAGCAGCTGAAACTGAAGAAAAGTGGGATGTTTTTTCTGTTGGTGCTTTTTTTTATACTGTTGATCAGTTTTTTGATGTACATGCATTATAATTCAGAAAACGCTTCACTGACCCGGCAGGTTGGACACCTTTCGGCCACAGCAGACCAGGTGGAACTGATGCAAAGAAATATTGCGCAGAGCGAACAGGAACTGGTCCGGCTGAACTGGAACGGAGGATACAATTATGGTTTTCTGACCGATGAGATCGGGAAAAGCAGACCGCGGCAGGTGAGGCTTTCATCGATTGCCTATAATGCTTATGCCACGGAGCAGGAAAAACAGAAACACATACCACAGATCAATATTTCGGGAGAAACGGATGATCTGATCGCGGTAAACAATTGGATATTCCTGTTAAAGGAAAAAAAATGGGTCAAGACAGTTAAATTGTTGCGTTACCAGGATAATCCGGAACAGGAAAATTACACATTCAGTCTTTTAATCAGTTATTAGTATGCTCAAAAAGATCGGTTACAGACAAAAACGACTGGGTTTGGGCCTCTTGATGGTATTGGTGCTTTACCTCTCGTATATTTTTTCATTTAAACAGGCCATTGATGCCGTTATAACCAATAACGAGCTTAGAAAAGCAGGGAGGGATGAAGGCTTTTCGGACAGTGCGCTGCCCCAAATCCGGCGGAAGAACAGTTTTTATCAGGAGGTACTAAAAGGATACCGCATCAGGAAGCAGGACAATGAAAACCATATCTGGCAGTCTGTTTCGGGTATGGCTGTTGCTGAACATGTGCTGATCAGTTTTGACCCGGAGGATAAGGGCCTGCCGGTAGATACCGGTAAATTCACAAAAGACCTGGTGAGGAAGCAATTTTTGCTGAAAGGGAATTATTTTAACATCACCCGTTTCCTTGATACCCTGAGCCGCACCAAAGGAGTGGGCCGTTTATCAGAGCTGAATCTGTCAATGAAGAAAAATCAGTTCCGGGATGATGAACGTAAGGATCTTAATCTTACAATCACTTTAGTGGGCCGGTCGTTTTAGGCTCGCTTTTTTGTTAAAAAAAAGACAAGTCAGTTTAAGGATTTAGGCTCATGTTTGCTGCATAGCCGTAAAAATTCCTGTGTTTTCTTGTTGGAACTGGGTACAGCTATAACCGTAATGGGCTGATTTTTAATGTTTCTCTTAACTGTCATGCTGGCGGCTTAAGGTTGAAGAAGTTTCTTCAGATGCCGGCATTGGATACAGGTAGTGGATTTTCCAGGGTAGTTGGGTGGCTGATATTAAGCAGTTGTATTAAATACTGAGTGCTCAGTTCAATAGCGAAAAATGATCTGTTAGCTGTTTCTCCCCCAGCGCTCAATCGCTAATATTTTCTACAAGACTTCGATAGTATCATCAAACCGGTAAAATTGGTTTTTACATTATCACTTCAAAACCAATGTTTGTCACTTCATTTTGATCGTTTGTCAAAAAACTAAGTTAGGGTTAGTTCTTTTATTTAGTTTGGACACACCTGCCGAAATGCCTTCTGCAAAAGAAATTGAAGCAAACGGACTGGGTGTCGGTGAAAGGCTCAGGCTGCAACAGAAAAAGATAGAAGAACTTACACTGCATCTGATCGATAAAGACAAACAGCTCAACGCTCAGGGCGGACAGGTAACAAAGCTCGAAGAAAAGCTAGCTAAACAAGATAAAATCCTTCAGGAAATTTTAAAGAAATTGAAATAATGAAAAATGCCATCAAATTATCTGCACTCCTGTTATTTTATATTTTCCCGCTAATGATTAAAGTTCAGGCCCAAACCAGGGACAACGCTGGCCTTCAGGGAAATGCTGGAGCAGTATCAGGCTTTTTTGAAACAATTAATCCTGTTAATTACCCTACTGGTGCAAGTAGCTGGTGGCATCTGCTCGATGTTAGACACAGCAATACCGAAAATAATTATGCCATGCAGTTTGCAGGTAGTTTTTTTGATCAGGAACTCTATTTCAGAAAGACCAATACCAATGCTGGTCAGCCTTGGCAAAAGGTCGTAATGGAAAATGATGGAAAGGTAGGAATAGGAAGGGTTCCGCAATATAACTTTGACGTAGCTGGGACTGGAAGAATAGATGGCCAAGCTTGGTTCAGTTATGGGAATACAAATATAGGGGGATATTCCTGGACAAACGCTGCCCTGACAACTAACAGTATAAAAATTGTAAACAATCAGGGAACGGTTACCAACTCATCTCCCACACTTGCCTTTCATAGGCATGGCAGTGGAGGACCACAGTTTAGGCTGGCAGCTGATGGCTCCAATGTACTGTATCTAGAAAGCGCGGGATTGAACTCCTCGCGGAGTCCTCTGGCCTATGGAGGCGGACCCAACTCCTATTTTTCGAAGCTACATATCGATGCTGGTCTTACCGCTATGGGCAATGTGGGTATTGGTACCAATGCACCTAGTGCAACATTGGAAGTTCAGGGCACTGCAAAATTGGGTGGTCAGAGTGCGAACCTTGATATTTCCGGAAGTCCTGCGGTATATCAAAATTTAGTAGGCACTGGAAAAATGCTTATCGGGTGGAATAGGGCCGCTGGACATGGAGAAACGGATTTTGTGGCCAATGAAGGAGCAGGATCTCAAGGTGGATTCGCTTTTTATAGTTATGATAACGCCAGTCAAGAGAAACAACTGTTAAGGATGTTAGGTAATGGCAATGGTGGAATAGGGACAACGAGCCCACAGGATAAACTTACCGTGGCGGGAAACATAGGCGCCCGGGAAATTAAGGTTTCTACCAATGCAGGCGCCGATTTTGTATTTGAGCCCGGCTATAAACTCCCTGAACTAGCCGAACTCGAAAAATTTGTAAAAACAAATAAACACCTGCCGGAGATCCCGACTGCCAGGCAGATGGTAGAAAATGGTGTAAATCTGGGGGAGCTTAACATTAAACTGTTGCAAAAAGTCGAAGAACTTACACTCCATCTGATTGAAAAGGATAAACAGCTTAAAAACGAAAAACAGGTAAACAGAAAGCAGCAGGAACAGATTGATAGTGTAATAGAAGAGCTGGCAAACATGAAAAAAAACACAAATAGATAAGAAGATGAAGAATTCACTCACACTTTTATTACTAGGTATATGTTATGGTGCCGTTTCAGCTCAAACCAATGTATTTCCCCCTACCGGAAATGTGGGTGTCGGTACTTTAGATCCTGCAGCCAAAATTAGTTTTAACAATGTAAACGATGGAGCTGATACACCAGATGGAATTACCTGGAACAATGCGGCACCTTTGGTTTATGGTATATATCGCACACCCGGTACATGGGTCGCGCCAGCTTATCAACAATTAAAGCTGTCTTGGGATACCGGGATAATATTGGAGCCAGGTAGCTCTTATCAAAACAGCTATGTCGATATTAAGGGTGGAGGGTTGCGTGTAACTTCTGGTAATCTGGGAATAGGAGTTGTTAATCCAAGCTCTCCACTCCAAGTAGAAGGAGCCCCAATGCAAAGCTGGCTGGTTAATTTGGGAAATACTGGAGCCACTGGGCATAAGATGTATTTCGGATATGGTAATTCGACAGGTACAAATTATGGTTTACTTGTTACGGGAGGCAGAAATTTAGCGGGACAATTAGATTTTGCAGTTGAGAATAAATTTTATGTCATGGGTAATGGAAGTGTGCTAATTGGTAAAACAACTCAGGCTAATTCATCATATCTGTTGGATGTAAACGGAAAAGCCCGCGCCAACGAAATTGTGGTTAATACCACAGGTGCCGATTTTGTGTTCGAACCCGATTATAAATTGACCGATTTAACTGAGCTGGAGAAATTTGTAAAAACCCACAAACACCTGCCTGAAATCCCGACCGCCAAGCAAATGATAGAAAATGGTGTAAACCTGGGGGAGCTTAACATTAAGCTGTTACAGAAAGTAGAAGAACTCACTTTACATCTTATTGAGTTAAGTAAGAAAGTTGAAGCTCAGGAAGCGTACATCAAAACCCTGAATAAAAAGGTAGAATAATTTAGCAGTATCTGTTGAAAGCCTGAATAATGGTGATGGCGATCAAAATCTCCACATCCAGGTTTATAATGGTGATGGAACTATAGTAACCAATAATTCTTTGGTTATTTCCGATGCAAATAAAACAATATCTAATAATTAGTATAAAAAACACCTAATAACCATGAAGAAACACATAATTCTTGTTTTTTTTGTTTTGATCTTCTACAAAACGTTCTCGCAGCAAACTCCACAGATTGTTCCCCCTTCACCCGTAACACATGAGTTTGAAAAATATATAAATTATGAAGTAAGTATGTATAATGGCTTACCTGATATTACAATTCCACTTTATTCAATTTCATTGAAAGGAATGGAAATTCCTATAAATCTAACTTATCATGCCTCCGGTATAAAGTATAGACAGGAAAGCGGTGAGGTGGGTGTGGGCTGGACATTGAATCCTGGATATAGGGTTTCCCGTACGGTCTATGGTTTTCCCGACGAAAAATCTGCTAAACCATCAAATGCAATGGATAGTATTTCTTTTTATAATCCTGATCCGATGAAAAGAGACAAGTATCTGACCAGGTTTATGGATCCAGATATGCCAGAAGTGCCAGTCAATTACGGTATTGCTCTAACCGACCGCCTTGATGGTGAGTACGATATATTTAATTATTCTTTGCCAGTTGAAAGTGGCGCTTTTGCGATTTCAGACCGGAGCACTAAAGCAATACAGACTTTCGAAAAATCAAACATAGCACTAAATTACTCCACCGGACTGAGCAACAACGGGCAATTAAACGGAATCCTTGGGTTTGACATCAGAGATACTAAAGGAAATAGATACCTGTTTGGAGAACATACGGTAAGCGATTTAAATGCGATAGAATCAACTTCCAAGTACGGAGCCTTTCTGGGAAATGCCTGGGGAATAACAGATGTTATAACATCTTACGGAGACCTGTTAAAATTTAAATACAGTGCAGGCAATGTTGGTGGCTGGACAACCAACAACAGTTCTGTTACCATTTTTTCAGCAAATCCCAGCTATGTAGAAAGTACTTCAGCTATAGATTATTCTTATGGTTCAAGTGATGCTTATAAAGCATTTTTTGTTCAGGAAATCTCCAGTAACAAAGAAAAAATACAATTTGCGAGGCAAAGCGGATACAATCTGGTCAGTAGGCTCTCTGTTTTTGATGCGTCCAATGGACTCATTAAAGCTGTTAATTTTTTTTACAGCAACAATGGTTACCACAATTTCCTGGATTCGATCCAGATTACAGATAAAAACCTAACGGCAGTTCAAACGTATAAGTTTAAGTATAATTTTAAAGATTATTCTGGCAGCGTTATGGCCGATCAATGGGGCTATTACAGGCCAGGAGATGCCCAACATCGGTTTCATAGGGAATTTGCGGATGATGTGATCTACCAACGTGATGCAACAGGTGCGGGTTATAATACGGCGACCAATTTTTTAGCCGATTTTGGGGACCGCTCTGCTGCAGGAACAGATCTGTTTGCTTTGAATTCGATTACCTATCCAGCCGGAGGAAGCACGGAATATATTTATGGTGTCCATAAATCATACGATATACATACCCAGCAGTATAAAACGGGGCGGTGGATTGAGAATTGCAAGAATTGTTAGCCATGACAGAGCGGGGTCAAATACCATGATCCATGATTATACGTATGGGGAGAATGAAAGTGGATTTGGTACAGCACAATTAAATATTGATGAATCGCTCTTTGTTGATGAGCAGGTTTATCTTAAAAAAGATGTGTATGCAACTAACTTGTATCCTGTACGAAAACTTAATTACTCAACTTACCAACAGGGAGATGTTGACCCTGCGGGATCTTTGACCAGTAACGTTATCTATTCTGAAGTGACGGACCATGCTATCTCTGAAACACCTGGAAATAATGGTAAAATAGTTTATAAATATAAATTAGGTCGTTTATTTGAAGCCATTTCATTCAGCGCACCCGTAACTAATTCAAGTGATTATCAAAATTTTGTACCCCGTTTTGTGATTAATTATAACTATTGGAATAAACCGCTGCTGAATGAAATTAAATATTATGCCTATGGAGTGAACCAGTACAGTTTAAAAAAGGCAGAACATTATGCTTATCGCAACAGTGGGACAATTGTACTGGCGGGCCTTAAGGTGAAACCTTTTGCAACTACAGACTTGGGGGATCCTACATCTCCAAAATATTATGATTTTATCAACTCTTTTTTCCGATACCGGGATTACTCTATTTTCTGCGACAAAAATCTGTTGGATGAAAAAAGAGAAGTTTTATTCAGCCAAACAGATTCTATTGTATCCAAAACCACCTATCAGTACAACACGCTAGATCAAAAAATGGGCGAAACCTACTATGCAAGTGATAATATCCCGGTTTTAAGTAAAATCAGTTACCCTAAAGAAATGATCTCTTTAAATCAGGATCCTTCAGCTATATATCAGGGAATGGTGGCGCAGAATATGCTCGATGTACCCATCCAACTCACAAAATTTAAAAATTCAAATCAGATCAGTTTTAGCCAATCTAACTTCTATCAACCTTTTACAGGTATGTATGTTCCAGATCGGGTAATGATTCAGCAATCCGTAACCGACTCTTTGGAGGTGAAATTACAATATCACAATTACGATAACAGGGGCAATGTACTGAGCTTTTCGGAGAATGGCGGGCCGAAGATAAATTATCTTTATAGCTACAGTAAGCAATACCCTGTTGCAGAAATCAGAAATACTGATTATGAGATAGTTGAGGGGGTTTTAGGACGGGCAAACATCGAAAATTTCAGCAATTTGATTAATCCTGATAAAGGTGCAATAGATGCTTTTCTTTCACCGTTAAGGCTTGCTTTACCAAATGCTTTCGTCAGCACCTATGTTTATGAACCTTCAGTTGGAATGGCCAGCCAAACCGACTACAAGGGGAAGACCATCTATTATGAATATGATGCCTTCCAAAGATTAGATGGCATTAAAGATCAGGATGGGAATATTGTTAAAAAATATTCTTACCATTACGACAGGAGCGGGAAATATTACAACCTTACTACATCTAGGACACTTACTCGTAACAACTGCGCACTCGGTCTGGTTAGTTCGCCCGTTACCTATACAGTGTCTGCGGGAACCTACATTTCATCGGTTTCACAGCAAGAGGCTACGAATCTGGCCGAAAATGATCTGAACCTAAACGCACAGAATTATGCCAATACTTATGGTATTTGTAGTACGGTTTATTATAATAGTGTTAAATCTGGAAATTTCAATAGAAATAACTGTGTGGGTGGGCAAACTGGGACAGCCGTAACCTACACTGTGCCATCAAATACTTATAGCTCTTTATTATCGCAGACTGATGCAGATGCAAAGGCCCAGCATGACATAGATACCAATGGTCAGGCCTATGCAAATGCAAATGGAACCTGCAATTCATACAATAATGTCGCTACTTCAGGTATTTTCTTTAAAAATAATTGTGCCAGTGGTTATGAACCAGGACCGTCAGTCACGTATACGGTTCCTTCAAACACATACTCTTCAACCCTATCTCAGGCAGATGCAGATAACCAGGCCCAAAATGATGTAAATACCAATGGACAGAACTATGCAAATACAAATGGCACCTGTGTTTTAACACAGATGATTACTGTTTCCTATTCGAATAACAACCTGATTTCAGGATACTATGTAAAGTTCCATAACAATTCATCTAATCAAGATTATACTTTTTCAATTTCTTATGGAAGTGGGAACTTTGGAACTATTCCTGCAGGCAGCTACGATGTTTCGGTCTATAATCCAAATGGTTCGTCCGAAGTATACACATTTCAAGTAGGGAGTGCTGAGATTTCTGGCTCAGAGGCCAGTTTTCCTGGAGTTACTGTGGGGCCGGGAAGCGTAGGGGTAAGTATTAATTAACCATTGTTAGCCGTCAATAAATCGTTATGCAAGCAAACTTCAATACCTCGATAAGGATCAGTCGTTTAGTATTAATTTATACTTCAGACAACACATTTAATAATTACTATAAAAACTAACGCCTCCATGAAACAACATCTAATATATTTTTGTGCGGCAGCATTGCTGTTGCTGTGCAGCCGCTCTTATGCCCAGAAAGTTGTGTCGGTTTATAACGGTGAAAGCGAAATCAGCGCACCCTCGAGCGTGACCCTGACCGATGGTTTTTACGCGCCTTCAGGTAGTACTTTGCGTATTTTTACCACAGGGATTAGTTACCTGAACTGTGTACCCCTGTCCTCAACGCCGAGTACCAACCAGAACTATATCCTTACCCGTACCTTCAAGGTCGAAGTAACCGATGCCACCCTAACTAACAGCCGGAATGTATGTGATGAAAGCCAGACGATCCAGTACTTTGACGGGTTGGGCAGGCCTTTGCAGACGGTACAGGTTCAGGGCAGTCCCGGCTTTAAGGATATCGTGCAGCCTGTTGCCTATGATGCTTTTGGCAGGGAAGCCAAAAAATACCTGCCTTATGCGGCACAGACCGGCACTACGGGCGCTTTCCGTGATGCGGCAATCGGTGACCAGTTTAACTTTTTCCGTTTACCACAGGCAGCAGGCGTAAAAGCAACAGACTATGCCTTTGCCGAAACACAGTTTGAAGCTTCGCCGCTTAACCGCGTATTGCAGCAGGGGGCTCCTGGCGAAGCCTGGCAGCTCAGCGGGGCGCATACCCTAAAAACCGAATATGGAGCAAATGCGCTGGATGAAGTTAAGTTTTGGACCGTTAACAATGCTGGCAATGGTGCATCTGCCGGTGTTTACCTTCCCGGTAAACTGTATAAGACCACCAGCCGGGACGAAAACTGGGTACTCGCTGACTTAAAAGCGGGCATTACAGAGGAGTTCAAGGATTTTGAAGGACGTGTGGTACTCAGACGGGTATGGGAGAGCAATGCCAAAAACCTGTCTACCTATTATGTATATGATGACTTTGGTAACCTGCGTTATGTACTCCCACCTGCGTTAAACGAGCATACAGACAGGCTGTCTGCGGCGATCAGCAGTTTTGATGAAACGCAAACTGTTTTCGGTCAGTTTATCTACGGTTACCGTTACGATGGGCGTAAAAGGCTTGTGGAGAAAAAGATACCGGGCAAGGGCTGGGCGTTTATGGTGTACAACAAACTCGACCAGATGGTGCTGAGCCAGGATGCCGTTCAGCGAGGTAAAAGCCCGCAGGAATGGAATTTTACTAAATATGATGCTTTTGGCAGGGTAGTAGTTACGGGGCTTTACGCACAGGCGGGCACTACTGGGGACAACGGACCGGTTCCCCAGCGCGGGGCGAAGGATGCCCTTCAGACCGGACTGGACAACCAGGCACAGCAGATTGCCGGCGGTGATGTTTCCATATCGCTATGGGAGACCCGCAGCGGTGCAGATTATAATTCAAAGTCCTTTCCACAGAGCGGGGGAGATGTACTGACGGTAAACTATTACGATGACTACGGTTTTGCGGATAACAGCTTTGGCCCGCCTTCGGGCGAACAGGCTCCTGCCGCACGCACGAAAGGCCTGCTTACAGGAACGAAGGTGAAGAACCTGGGTACCGGAACGATGCTGCTTACGGTAAACTATTATGATCTGGATGGCCGCGTGGTGCAGAGCAAAAGTACCAACCACCTGAACGGCACCGATGTGGTAGACAATAAATGGAATTTTGACGGCAGCCTGGAAGCAAGCAAACGTACCCACACGGTAGGCACGGTAGAAACCATTATTGCCAGCCGTTACGAATACGATCACATGGGCCGTAAACTGGCTACTTTCGAGAAGATCAACAATCAGGAAGAGGTGGTATTGAGCCATCTGGAATACAACGAGATCGGTCAGTTGAACAGAAAGAGCCTGCATAACGGTACCCAGGCGACTACTTTTGCCTATAACGAGCGTGGCTGGCTGAAGAACAGTATATCCGATCAGTTCAGTATGAAGCTTGATTATGAAGATGGCGTTGGACAGGGCTATAACGGCAATATCACCAAGCAGTATTGGGACTGGATTAATACGGCCAGCCCGACGGCAAACATCTTCAACTATGGTTATGATAAACTGAACAGGCTGGGAACGGCTGCTACCGTGGCAGGTGTTTCTATGAGCGAAGCATTGACCTATGACGTAATGGGGAACATCACGAGTCTTAACCGTGATGGTACGGGGGCCAAAGTATATAACTATTACAATTTGGGCAATAGCAACAGGCTACAGAGCGTAAGCGGTCTGACAGTAAAGGATTACGAGTACGATGCCAACGGTAATGCTAAAAAGGATGGGCTGAGCGGGGTCAGTTTGACTTACAATTACCTTAACCTTCCTGATACGGCAATAAGGTTAACAGGTATGCCTGTTAACCTATCTTATACTTATGACGCTTCCGGCAACAAATTGGCTAAGAACAGCAATGGTTCGGTCAGGAACTATGTTGACGGTATAGAATATAAACCAGATGGTATTACTATCGATATTATCCATACCGAAGAAGGAATTGCCCGGAACAGTAATGGGACTTACAGTTATGAATATAACTTAAGCGATCATCTGGGCAATGTGAGGGCTACTTTCTATAAAAATCCTAACACAAACCTATTGGAAGTGCTGCAGCGTGATGACTATTATGCGTTTGGCTTAAGAAAAGTTGCAAGTGGTGGAACAAATAAATATCTTTACAATGGTAAGGAGTTACAGGAGGAACTGGGGCAGTATGATTACGGCGCTAGGTTCTATGACCCGGTGATTGGGAGGTGGAACGTGATAGACCCGTTAGCGGAGCAGTACAGGAGATTGTCTCCTTACAATTACGCCGTCAATAATCCAATAAGATTTATTGATCCTGACGGTATGTCTGTGGAAGATAAGATAAATAGTGAAGTTCAAGCTAGCGCTAGGGCATGGGCTTCTGGCAATGGTAACTATGCTAATTCTCAGAAGCAGGATCCGCCTGAATGGTTGCAGCAAATATTAAACATTTTTGGCTATGGAACTAAACCCCCCAAAGATGCACAAGAAGCATCAGAGCAGAGCGACAGACGTGAAGCATTAACTTCTCGTAATGCAAAAGTAGAAAAAAATATAAAAATTGCCGAGGATATTCCTGTAGCCGGAGGGTTACTAAAAATGTCAAAAGGCGCAATGGGAACTTTTTCTGAAGGTAAAGATTATGGGTCTGTGGTTTCCGGCGGAGGAGGCGTGTTGTTTGATATCGCTGGGGGAAGCATGGTTAAAAATGGTCTAAAAATTGTAAGTAAAGATGTTCTTGGTCATATTTTTAGAAATGCTGTTGGTCACGTTAATCCCTCAACAGTGGAGTCCGTTGGCAGATATATAAAGTTATTTGAAAACGTTGCTAACGATACTAAAAATATAAATTCAGCGGTTTTGTCAAATTATCAAAGAAGTGCTAGTGGTTTCCAAGGCTTTACTCAAACATTTAGAAATGGTAAACAAGTCTGGGTTCAAACATTTAACGGGAAAATTATTAACGCTGGTGTAAATGTAGTAGCTAAATAAATAAAAGAATAATCGAGAATATGGACAAGGGAATAATAAAGGATATAGAAAAAAAGTATATAGAAGCAGTTAAATTTTATGAGGAAGAGATCAATACCAAGCATTCTCCAAGTGTTAATTGCTTTATAAATTTAGCCTTTTTGTACTGGTCGTTTGCGACTGAACAAATTGAATTTAACGAGCCTAATAATATAGCTGATGAATGGAGTATGATTGGTGGAGAAAAATTTCTGTCAACTGTTGATAAAGGATTAGATAATTATCCTGGAAACTTGGAATTAGTTTTTTGGAAACAATATTTTTTATCTCGGCTTTATATAATTGATTTTTCTGAGAATGATTGTAAGGATTTGTTGAAACAATACGAAAAAGATGCCAGCTTAGTTCCTTATTTTTTTTTATACCTTTTTGACAAAAAATCATACTTACAGGAAATATCTCAGCTGAGAGAAATATGTTTTAGTTTGCCGACAGCAAAAAATATTTATATTAATTCTTTTATTGAGGAAAAATCATAGCTCTCCTGGTCTTCGCGTCTCGCTAAGATCAAAATTTAAGTCACCGAATCACAACCAACTACAAGTCTGGCGATTGCTAAAAATGTATCTTATACATTTGCAACAGAGGCTACTATTGCTAAATTGGCACCATTAGTAAAAGGATTATTTTCTGCTTCTAAGGGGGCAGCGGGAGGTGCTTTGGATGGGTCTTTTCTGTTTCTAACTAGTCTGGATATCCAGCGGGCGGGTTAAAACCTTCAGGGCCCTTCAGGTTATTGGAAGGTGCAGAATATTCTGAGGCGAGGATTAGCCAATCAAGCGAACAAAGCGTTAAGAGATGCAAATCCGTCGGCGCTCAAAGGTTTGGAAATACATTAGATACATCCTGTTAAATTTGGTGGAAGTCCTACTGATTTATTGAATAAAATATTGGTGACAAGGCCAGAACATAATCCTTATATCCAGTTTTGGAATTCGATGATGAGAAGTGTAAATAAATAATAATACAGATATGGTAAAAATAGAACGAAATCCGCCCGTAGACGCTGGTGTCATGGATGCTTTCCTTGAAGCAGTGCCCTTTACTCTTCCCAAAGATTTTTTGGATTTTTTTATAAAATCTGATGGGGCTGAAATTAGAACAGAAGATTATTATGTGCTTTTGTGGCCGATCTCGGAAATAATGCAGCTAAATGAAGATTATGGAGTTGAAGAATATGCTCCAGGTTTTTTTCTTTTTGGCTCAGATGGAGGAGGAAATGCATATACGATAGAAAAGGCAACGGGGTTTATTTTTGAGTTACCCTTTATAGGAATGTCAAAAGATGAGGCTATTTTTAAGAGTAAGACCTTTACAGATTTTATAGGGGCTTAATCGTTTCGTAGTCGTCAAGTTGCGAAGGACGGTGGATCTTCGCAACTTTGCTTTTACTGGATGGGTTTAGTTACTGCCTTTTAAGAAGTTCGTTCTTTTCCCTTTCGGCCTGCAGGAGGCGTTCGTAAAGTTCCATTACCTTGTCCAGCGGGTTAAAGGTGCACTGGTAGTTAAAATAGCTCTGGTCGTGGAAGTAGTTGATAATGGCATCCTCGGTAAAGGTAATATTACAGATATTTTAAAAATATCAAATTTGATAGTTAAGTAATATGGAATATATTAAGTTGATTTTAAGTAAACAAGAACCGTCAATTGATGAACTTATAGCATCTTTTGAACGTGTAAAGGAGAATGGAGATGTTGCTATTATAAAATTTGATGGAGAAAGAATTGAAAATGGATATACTGTGTTTATTTCATTTAATAAAATTAAAAAACTGGAAATGATTCGAATTGACGGTAATAATTTAAAAGACTCTTTACAGATGATTTTAAGATTATATATAAAAAGTCAATCTTAATTGATAAATATTCTCCCAATCGTCATAGTTTGTAAAGGGGATGATTGAGAATTACGGTTGTATTGCAGATAAAACTATAATTAAGGCCCAACATTTTATAGGGGAATGAATAAACCTCCCCGTTCTCGTTTGTAGTAGAAAAGAAATCAAAGAGCCAATTAATGCTAATACTTTATACGTGACAATGACTGAAAGTGATAATGTAGCTCATAACAATTATAATTTTGGTAATTTCTTATGGGGTGCTGGTGCAAATGCATTAGGGTTTTGGGAAGGCACTGCGAGATTAGGGGCACATCGGAATAATTATCGTAATGACTCGAATAACAAAGGAAAACTAGATTCTACAGACGACCAGTACTCTATTCATTTGGGGTTTGAGTGGGAGAAACCTAAAAAATGAAAATTATGAAAAATAGGTTTCTTTGTGTGTTTTTATTAATAGGTTTTTCAAGTTGTTCTCAGTCAAAGAAAACAAGCCAATCAGTCAAGGAATTCTCCAAGCAAGTAGATGGGGTCTCAATGAGTCATTTCAAAATTGGGATGGTTATGAAAGGGATGAAATAAATAGAGACTATGTTATTTTTGATTATACAAAGCAGGATAAAAAAATTGTAAGGTTTCTCGTCAAAAACGATCAAGGTAAATACTTTCTAAAATGTGTTTTACCTAATAAAAATGAGGATCTTTTATTAATAGACAATTATCCGGAAAATGAACTTAGAGGTTTAGATGTTGATAAGATAGCTTTAAAATCGAATATTAAAATTTTTTATTATCTAAAGTTAAAAAAGGTATTGTATCGCGATAAATTTGACGGGCTAGTTATTATTAAAGAAGATTTAAATTTTGTGTATCTATTTTCAGAAAAGTTAAAATCGAATATCCCTGAAAACTATATACCATTAAGGAATAATTGGTATTATTACGAGCCGTAGATAAAGCTAATTTCACAACATTAGGATTACGGTGCAAGGTTCTATGATCCGGAGATTGGAAGATGGAATGTGATTGATCCGCTGGCGGAGAAAATGCGTAGGCATTCGCCATATAATTATGGTTTTAATAACCCGATAAGATTTGTGGATCCTGATGGGATGGCTTCAATGCCATTTGATGATTATGTTTTTGATCAGAATGGTAATTTTAAAAGAGTTGATGAAAATAACAAGCCAGATAAGTTGGTAATGGAATTTGTCGATGATCGTAAAGACATGACTATAACTACCAAAGTATATTATAATTTTAATGATCCAAAAACAGATGTTCAAGCTATAAAAAATGGAGTAATCAAACATGTAGATTTTTTGGGTGAAGAGAAAATTGCGAGAATGCTAGAGAAAAGTGGTGTTGCTGATGTAAAAGGAGATCCACTTTCATTTGCGTATGAGCAAGGAGATAAATTGATGGACTACACTGTTAGAGGAGTTGAAAGTGGAGACTTGAATAAAAATACTCTTTATATACAAGGCAAGACTGGTTATAATATTGGTGATGCAGGGAATTTTATATGGGGTAGGGGAATGGCTGAATTGGGTATTGAGGGAGGAGTTGCTCAGTTAGGTGGTCATGCAAATAATATGTTGAATGGCAGAAAACAAGGTTCATCTATACACAATTTAGGGCCTAATACAAATAATGGTTCAGGTTTCTTTGATTCAAAGGCAGACCAAGTGGCTATCATTAACGGTTACAGGTCTAGTTCAAAATATCCTGCTCTAAGAGTTAAAGAAAATAGTTCTTGGCCTAAAATTAATCCAAAATGAAAGGAATAAAATTATATATAATTATAATTACTTTAATTCTAAGTTGTTCTAGTTCTGATTCGATAAAGGTTTACCGCAATAGATCTCTCTTTTTAAAGGAATTTAAGGACCTTAGTGTTATGCGGAGCCGGGGGAAAAACACGATTATATTTTATTCTTACTTGGGTAAATTAAAAAATGAATATTTCCTAAGTGTAGATGAAAATTTAAATTATAAACTAACCAGTAGAAACTTAATATTTGATGAATATGAACTTGGCAGGAAATTAGTAGATTCATCGCAAATAATTAATTTTGTTAAGCAAAAGCTCCAGATAATGGATAGGTACGAAGTTCGAGACATCAGTTCTGAATTTCGAGATATGGGAATAAATATGCAGATCTATTTTAATTCTTTAGAGTCACTTACATATGTTGAAAATCCTGTTGATGTAAAAAATAATGAATGGTTGAAATACCTAAGAGAGGTGAAAAAATTAGATAATCATTGGTATTATGATAATAACTAGTACGAATATGGCGCAAGGTTCTATGATCCCGAAACTGGGAGATGGAATACTGTAGATCCAAAAGCAGAGTTAGGTAGAAGATGGTCGCCTTATACTTATGCCTTTAATGACCCGATAAGATTTGTCGATCCAGATGGCATGTGGCCAGGTTTTGGAGCTTGGCGTAGTGCGAAAGGAAGGATTTCTAAATCACTATGCTGGAATCAAACAGGTTTTGACTACAAATCCAGTAACAACAGTTAAGAGAATGGCTTCGGATTTTGTTAAGCATCCCGGTGAGCATCTAGCAAATGCAAGTACAGCTGGAATGTATGGTAAAGTTAAAGGGAACTATACTCTTGCCAAATCTGTTGTTACTAAAGATGCTAAAACCGGTGGGGAAATAATTGGAAATACAGCTGCAAATGTTGCCGATCTGGCTGTAGGACAGCAGTTGGAAGTATTGTTAGTAAAGGAGTAAGTGCTTTGAGGGGTGCTAGTACAGCAATAGAAATTACCGTAACAAAACCTGGGGCCTATAGTCATATAGATGAACCTTTATCAAGGGCACCTAACGGCCTTCCAGCGGCAGATGCGGAGGCAATTGGAGTAGCACATACACAATTAGGTAATAAAATAGGTTAAGATGGGGTGCCATATAATCAAGCGAGGGAATTTAATGCTTCCGGTCAACCTGTTAAAGACTTTGACTTTACGGATCACGGGAGACCTTCAATTCATCCAAATCCACATTATCATGACTATCTGCCAAATGAAACAGGAGGAACACTAAAAAGGTGTAAGAAAGCGAAACCATTAGATTAAATATAAAAATTGAGTATGAAAGCAATAAAATTAGATGGTGATGAAAGTGAAATTCTTTCGATTAAATTAAATGATATTTTAAGTTTACTTGATTTAAAAAGTAATGTAAAATGGGGGCTTCTTTGGATAGAAGCAGTTGGTACTTTCTCACTGGACGAATCTATGCTTGATTTTGAAGACAGAATTAACAATTCTGATAAAGTCTTTTGTTTTGAATTAGACTATCTGTTTGAACTCTCAGATAACTTAGATCAAATTATAAATATTATCATAGTAGGTGACGAAGATATGTCAAATATGAAAAGGTATAAAAGTAGTGAAGGTATGTATGCAAATTGTGAATATGTACTGGAGCTGATAGACTCATCATATTGGATTATTCATTCAAAAGACGAAATTTTCTTAAGAAAAATTAAAAACGAATATTCCTGAAAACTATATACCATTAAGGAATAATTGGTATTATTACAAGCTGTAGATAAAGCTAATTTTACAACATTATGATTACGGTGCAAGGTTCTATAATCCGGAGATTGGAAGGTGGAATGTCGTGGATCCTCTATGGGAGAAAGGAAGGAGATGGTCATCTCATGATTATGCAATACAACCAACCTTCTTTTAAACAGACCCATGGGTATCTTTAATCAATATAATTATAGGGAAAGCAACTACCGATTATTATCCTTCAAAATTTTATAAACGATAAACATGAGGCGTATTATACAGATCATATTACCAACCTTAGCCATTTTTTCATTGGGTGTTGGTATTTGGCAAATGTTGCAAACAAAAACAATGATTCTTCCTTCGTGGTTTTTGGTCGTGATTTCTTTACCTGGTACCCTACTTTTGTCTTTTGCTTTGGGTTTTATAGTAAAAAAGTTGCTGAACTCAAAATGGCAAATCTTAACATTTACTTCCATATTTGTAATCATATTTTGTTCTATATTTTGTATAAGTGAATATAAGCCAGTTTATATTGTTGTTATTCCAAAAAATTACGTTGGAGAGATTAGATTGTTTCTCTCTAATGAAAATGAAAATGATTTTTCCATCAATAGATACGGTATTGGTTATATTGACATGAGAACTTTCAATGATGGTTTTTATCCAAAAATAATCCAAGGAGGTAATGATATAACCAAACAAATAAAAGAGTATAGCAAAGGAGCGTTGGCAACGATGTCAGAAGATATTTACTCTTTTGAATATTTGACTTTTTATATCCTTGATAATGGAAAAAAAGTAGAAGGCAAGGATATTGAAGAACTAGTCAAGATTAAAGCAATAGATACTGCCCGTTTATACAAAAAATAATAACGACAATAGTTCAGGAAATGCTGAGGAAAAGAAAACTTCTTCAGAGCCTAGCACCACGCCAAGGGGTACACCTGGAAAACTTGAAAAATCCCCAACTGGACCAGGAACATTTCCCGCCTCACAGAGAGATAAACCACGGGTTCCAAAAGGGCTAAATTTTAGGATTCACGCAAGTAGTGTGATTGGGCAAAATGATGGCTCGAAAGATGATGCCCAATCTGCTGGTTTGGATCAACTTGAGGCTAGTTATCAGGCTCAGGTTGCTGATGGAGGGCCTAAGCCTAAGAAAAAAACTCCAGAGCAGATAGAAAAGGAACATGAGGCTGAAGTGAAAAAATATGGAGTAATTAAAAGTGTCATTGCCTTGTCGGCTGGAGTATCAATTGTCGGTGGAGGAACTTATGAATTTGGTTATTTTGTTACTGATAAGAATTGGATTCAATACTATCAAACGTTTTATTACTCACATGGATTCTCTAACCCGTTCCTATCGTTCGGCGCCGCGAAAGTCGTACCATGTAGAGGGAAATCGGTCACAATTTCGGACTTTGCTGGTGGATTTGGAGGGATGTCAATGAGCATAGGATATATTGGTGGAAACGTTGGTAGTACATCTTCATATTTTTCTTATGGGGCGGGGGCAACAATAGGTAAGCCATTGTCATTCATGAAAGATTTAAAGGGTTCCGGTACTTATAATATTGGCGTAACGACTTTGTTAGGAAAACCGATACATGCCGTAGCTGATTTTTCAAGATCATACATCAAAACCTATACATATTTAGGCGGAAGATAAAAAATGACAAAAATGAAGTTAGGTTTTAAAACAGGGAAGAAAGTCAAATTAAATTCTAAATTATCTCATGATATCATTTTAAAGTATTTAAAGATATCAGAATATAGGGTGATTGAGGATCAGGGTACATTTCTCGTATTTATTGAAAGCGAATTTAAAGAAAGACCAGCTTCTAGGTCCGATTATTACACTAAGGTGAATAGTGGGAAATTTGTATTCGAGCCTGAGAATGAAAATACGGGTGTGGTATTACATTATAACATTTCTATATTCTGGGAATTTATAGTGTTATCAATAACCTTGGCATTTGCTATATGTGTCGATATTATGGCTATCATGCTTACCATCGTGTTTTTAATTAATTTTCTAGTAAAGATGTATTACATAAACTTCGTTCTCCTAAATGATATTTTCGATGAACAAGTTGAGGCTCAAGAACAGAAATCGGATTAGCAGTTTAAAAAATAATCTTTGTTTTTGGTGAGCTTATCTTGATGCTAGTTTTGGAGTAAACTGTTTATATCGGATAAATCATATGCTGGTGTTATAGGGTGTTTTTAAGGCTGCTTAAATATATATTGCCTAAGCAGTCTGAAAAATTATTGCCTAATTTTTATGAGGAAATCGAATAGTCAACCTGATCTGTTGATTATTCCATTTTTAGCTTTTTAAAGTTTCGAAAGCCTATATCTTTCGTGATATTTAATCATGTGCCACCACTCCCAGAACCTCCAGGCTTTCAGCTTAAAAGTACGGTAGAGTACTTGGTTGGATTCATGGGGGGGAAGCCTTCCATTTAATACCCATTTTTTGTTTTAGCATCCCAAACTCATATTGTTTCACCAAAAGTGACGAGGAACCTAAATAACGCCGTCATTTCAGGGCTAAGTGGAAAGCGAAATTGATTACCGAGTAAATACAATTATTGTTCCTTTCCCTCTGAACAAATGGACAATCGAAACCGAATATGGAGAAACCTTCCATCAATCTTTAATCACAGATCAATTTATCTTCTTTACCGAGGATGGGGACGGTATAATGATGTTTTATGTCAATGACCCTGAGCGGCCCCCTCTTGAAGGTTATTGAGCCGAGGAATTATTGATCGGAGTGATCCTTAGAGGTGAATGGAACTGGGCGAGTGAGGATATGAAATACAATATCCAGTGTATCCTTGAAGCTGATCCAGGTCACGGCGATCCTTGATTGCATCAGGATTAAGGTGTCTCTGCTCTAACATTTTCTTTTTAGTAATATATTTTGGATCAATTTGCTTTACAGCTGTTTAAAACTTCTTCTGCCATGGAAAGCATGTTTGGTTTCCGTTTACATCCTTCCGAACCGGTGAACATTTATATTGTGTAAGGGTATGGCGCAGATTTTTAACCTTTGTTAAACGGGCCGTTCAGCGGAATTTCTTTAAATACAAAACATTGGACAATCAAGGTGAATAGGTTCATTTAACCAGGTACAAATTTAGGTTTGATGCCCGGCACGCAGAAAGAAATTCCGGCATAAACCCTCACGTGGCCTTTCCGCTCTCTGCTATTTATTCCGTTGCTTCTTTTGCTTTGGCGGCCAATAAAACCTGTGATCGCACCATAATTAAATCAAAATATTATGGAAAACTCACTTTATCAGCTCGCAGAGATCGAAATCAGCTACCGTCCAAAATTTAAGGCCTTAGAGAGGCCACAGATCGATAGCTCCAATAAGGCTTACCATGCCCTTATCAATAACTGGAATCAGGATAAAATAGATCTGATCGAAGAATTTAAGATCATTCTGCTCAACAGAAGAAACAGGGTTTTAGGCATTGTCAATATCTCGCAGGGTGGAATATCCGGAACGATAGCAGATCCAAAGATTATCTTTGCTGTCGCATTAAAGGCCTGTGCCAGTGGGATTATTCTTTCCCATAACCATCCTTCGGGAGAATCAGCTCCGAGTGAAGCGGATATCAAACTGACCCGAAAGCTTTCAGAAGTGGGTGTCTTGCTCGATATAAACGTCTTCGACCACATCATTCTGTGCTCAGATGGATATTTTAGTTTTTTGGACGAAGGCATCTTATAGTAGAATAGCTCCTGTGATCTTTTCACAGGAGCTTATTTTTTGTTCATTCCTTCCATTTTCAGACCTTTCGTCTAGTTCGCATTCTTTTCCCTTAAAGATCTTTTGGCATTCCTTGTTCTCGTTTTTTCGGTCCCGATTTTTTGTTTCTTTTTCCTGACTGCAATAAAGCGCATAAAGTACCTGTAGGCATTTTGAGTAGCAAATTTCTGAACAATCCGTTTGCCGGAAAGACCAGGCCCTGAAGGTTTGCCGAAAAAAAATCTTCCTCCTGCGGAGCGTATTTTTTGTTCGCAAAGTCTTGCCTTGCAACCGCATTGTATCAAGGTGAGGTGGCTTAACAAAAAGCCAGGAGGCTCCTGCCGACTGACTTTGAACACTAAATAGTTAATCCATGAACCCATTAAAAGGAAGAAGCCCGCCGATCCCAGACCTCCGCAAGGCGGAGCATGCCGGAAACATCGCCCCAATGGGGCAGATCATCAAACAGTTTTTTATCAAACATTTAAAATCAAAAATCATGAAAAATCAAAGTATCAATATAGCAAACGGAAAAGCAGAATTTTTAGATATCAAAGGTGCCAAAAACCCGATCTATCAACCTATGGCAGGAAAGGTTATAAATGCTGAAAGTAAAGCAGCGGTAAAGGATGAACCAAAAAAAGAGGAAATCTCATCGGCCGCCAGAACTGAAACTGTAAAGGGAAATACCGAAGCACCAAAATCGCTTGGAGCAGTCGTTCAGCCTGAACCACTAAAAGCAGAAAAAACCGAAGCGTTTAAAGCGGAAACCAAAAACGAAAAACCTGCGCTGAATTTGGAAGGAACATTAAAACTGGTAGAAGAGCTGCACCGCCGAATGGTGCAAAGAGGTAGACTAGTCTATACCATAGATAACCTCGACAAATTCGAAGTAGAGCAAAAAGAGGAAGCAGAAGATACCACCTCCAATTATTACCAGGGCTGTGAACTTGAAATCACAGATGATAAACGCAATAAGTTTTCAACCAAAAACCCTGTAATCATTAAAGCGGTAGCGCTGTGTGTACGTGATTTATGCACCAACCGTTTAGCTGAAATCGAAGCAGAAATTACCCTTCCCGCTTAAGTTCATTTTTACCCTGCCCCCATAGGGCAGGGTTTAAACCTAAATCCAATTATGATGTATGCCGCATTTTTTGAACTCCTCGACCAGCTATACTGGAAAGAATATGCCGAAAACCTGCAGAAAGAGGGGCCAAAGGCTTTTGATCTGCCTACAGACAGTTTTTAAACCACTATAAAAATTAATATCCCATGAAAACAGAAGAAATATTTTTTATCGTCCGCGTCGAGGTAAAGACTGAACATGGACACATCAATGAAACCCTTCAGGAAATGGAAAGATCCTCACGCTTCTTTATGACCAATACCCCCAAAGTAAAGGTCATCAGGTCTGAAATCTTAACAACCCAAATGCGAAACCTGAAAAATAGAAACCATGGCACATAACTTATATCACAGTGAAAATAGCCAAGAACACAGTTCTTTTACCGCGGAGCACTGGTCTCCAGGTGTACAGGCTATTCAACTTATGTGAAATATTCGCTCTTCGAAATAGCTTTCAGCTAATTTGATGAAGTGGCCTTAAGGCCATTTCATTTTTGAAATTCTCCGGGCGCGCTCCGCGCATCAGGCTGCTCCAGATCAGCTTAAGTTGTTTTACTCAAGAATAAATGAAAAGAAAAGTGCAGTAATGTGAATAACTCCACCTGGGCTGTTTAACATAAAGCTGTACTTTTTTGCATTATATCCAGCTCATCCGTTAACAACTGTTTATATCTGTTGGCTTTTTTTTTTGTTTAAGAAAAGTGACAAGGGCGGGATTTCGCCAAAATATAGTTGATCCGCTTTGGACAGACTGGGTCTATTGCCACCCTGGTCGACAATGATCGATTACTTTATACATATTGCTTCACAATTTATTTTTTTAGGAAATAAAATAAAAATTTGGCGGCATTTATAATAAGTAAGATTAAATCAACGGGACGATTTAGAAAACTTTTATTAGCCTCTCCTTCTGAGAGGCTTTTTTTGTGTGTTTAAAGGCATATGTGTGGTCCGGCTATCAATATTGTCTGAAATTTTAGTAATAATTTCGCTTAAAGTTGATTCTGATCCCCGAAAAATTTTAGTTTTGTTGAATGAGCGGATTTCACAGGCAGGCTGATCTACAGGAGCTTTATGGAAACATCGATATTTATCTTTTTGATCAGCTATTAAAGGGTACATATAGTGGCTGTAACCGTATTTTAGACGCTGGTTGCGGTGGGGGAAGGAATGCTTATTTCTTCTTGAAACAGGGATTTGAAGTGTTTGGGGCTGATCAAGATCCAGATGCGATTGCAGAGGTTCAGCAGCTGGCCTCGAAGTTTGCACAAGGTCCGGACGCTGATCATTTTGTCGTGGCAGAAATTGATAAGTTGCCTTTTGAGGACAATACTTTTGATCTGGTGATATGCAGCGCAGTGCTGCACTTTGCCGAAAATCTACAGCATTTCGAGAAGATGTTGGGTTCTATGTGGCGGGTGCTGAGAAAGGATGGCTATTTTTTCTGTAGACTGGCATCAGACATAGGCATTGAGTCATCATTGCAGTTTGTGGGCAATGGCAGGTATATCCTGCCCGATGGCTCTGAGCGGTTTCTGGTCAATCAGGAAATGCTGCTTAGATTGACCCGCATGCTTGGCGCTACATTACACGAGCCGATCAAGACCACTGTTGTGCAGAACATGCGGAGTATGACAACTTGGTGCCTGCGAAAATAAATTCTGCCAATCTTGATATCACGGTGCACTTCCTTTGATGGGATAGGGTATTCTTAACATATTTACAAAACGCTGTTATCTTACCTGCATATTTTAATTTGTCAACATTTTGATTCCATTTAATAACTCTTATTTCCTAATTCTTAATGGTGCATAATCCAGGTTGCTGGCCTTTACTCCCCTCCATTACTTAACAATACTGTACAAAAGAGATGCTGAGGCTGAGATTTAAGATATTTTAGTTTGTACAAAAAATCCTCAGACAGCTCTTTATTGAATAGTTTCAGTAGAAAAGCCTCAATCGTATTTATTTCTGTAATAGCCGTGGAATCAAAAAGTAGCATCCTCTGACTATCTGTATTTGTATGTAAAATACAAATGTATTTTCCAACCATGTTTATACTGACCACATCGTCGGAGTATATGGATTTTCGTATTTCGATGTCCTGAGTATACTCTTCTCCAAAATGGTTTATATTTTTGGAAATCTTTTTGGGATCTTGGGTATAGCTTAGAAAGCTCTCCCTGTCGTCGGTATCAACATATAATACAATAGGCTGCTGTTTCATAGATAATTTGTTTCTTAAACCTAATAAACGGTTGACTTAGAAACAAATTCTTTTGATAATTTGCATGCAGTCATCATTAAAAAATGAGGTGTTTTCAGGTTCGCGAATTTAGATTGTCCAGATGCATCCTCATTCAGGTTATTCTTTCCAATTTTAAATTAGCAAATTTGTGAATTAGTAAAGTATATCAGAACTGTATATTTCAGTGACACTCTTGGTGGTAGGCTGAATGCTTTAGCAAAGATGGAAGGGACTAAATGTCTTTCTTTAATTTCTAGGTTGTAATGGTCTGCAACCGCAAATCTGACAGTGTGACCAAGGTCTCTTTGTCGGGCAATTTCAATAACCGCTTCACATTTGTTCTATTGCTTGTGACAATTCTACACTTCTTTTGTTCCATAGAAGGTAATCATGGAACCGGATTGGTGTAGGATTGAACCTGCACCCTGTATTTTAAGTGCGGGATAAGAATGATCACCCGCCTCCGTGCTTAAATAAAACAGCGTAGCTTCTCGCTGTAAGTAAATTTCCACTAATCAGATTGTGCTGTCTTCATAATAGAAGTAAAAAATGAAAGCGTTTTTTAGACCGGTTTGGAGGATTCTGAAATCCGGAAAGTAAGGTTGATCCTTGGGCCAACGGTTCTGGTTGTTTTGGGTACGTGGTGTTCGTAATGTTCCTGCATGGTTTCGCCCATAAGTAGTAAACTTCCATGTGTTAGCGGGATGTCTATCCGATGGATATCCTTTCTTGTTTTGTGGCGCACTTTGAAAATCCTGGTGTCGCCAAAGGTTATCGAGGCAATGTGGTGGTATTTTCCATCTGCCGGCAGGTTGTCGCTGTGCCAGGCCACAGAATCTTTTCCGTCCCGGTAGAGGTTTAAAAGTACACGGTCGAATGTGATTTCGGTAATTTGCTCAATGGCTGCTTTAATTTCAAGCAGCATCGGTGTCCACTTGTGTCCGTTTTCCCCACCATAGTAAGCGGTCAGGCGTGGATCGGCGATTACCTTATCGTACATCTTGCGCACGCGCTGCTGCCAGGGTGAGTCTTGGAGCAGTGTTTTATAATAATGGTCCGAGGTTGTTTTGTCAAACAAATGCTGCCATAGCCGCAGTTCGGTGTCCGGTAATTCAAAGTCCCGGTACCTTTTAACTCCCCGTCGAATAGTGCTGTTTCTGAAAAAAGGTTCATGCAACAAATTTAAATATTTTGTTGAATAACTAAAAATATTAGCATGTGTTATTCCTTTTTGTTTTGTTTTACAGGGTTTTGTCAACAAATTTTGTTGATTTATCCACATTCAAATATTTGCTAACATTTTTAGTATTATGTTTGTTGTTGTATTTAAGAGGCAAAAGGTTTGCCTGCTAATTAGGGACGAATCATGGATGCTAAAAAGGAAATCGTAATCAAACTCCAGCAGGACATCCTGCTATGGCAGGGCTTTAAGCCCCAGGCCGGGGCCAGGGCGGAGCGTGTCGGACTTGGTGAGATCGAGCAGGTCTTCCCCGGCGGAGTCTTTCCCAAAAGGGCGATCCATGAATTTATTACCGTTTTGCCGGAAGATTCGGCAGCCAGTGACGGCTTTATTGCAGGGCTGCTTGCTGTACTGATGCAGGATGGTGCGGCTTGTGTGTGGGTGGGTACCTCCCGTAGGTTGTTTCCTGCCTCGTTAAGCGCTTTTAACGTGGAACCCGAGCGGATCATTTTTATGGATGTGCACACAGAGAAAGAGGTGCTCTGGGTGACTGAGGAGGCCCTGAAGTGTCAGGGGCTTGCGGCAGTCGTTTCCGAACTGAATAATTTGAGTTTCATAGAATCACGCCGGTTGCAACTGGCGGTGGAAGAAAGCGGGGTTACTGGTTTTATCCTGCGCAAGGATGCCTGTAAAGCGGCAAGCACAGTGGCTACCGCCAGGTGGAAGATCAGTCCTTTGCCCACCGATACAGCAGATGGGATGCCTGGCCTGGGCTTTCCGCGCTGGCAGGTGGAGCTGTTGAAAGTGCGTAACGGCAAACCGGGCAGCTTCGTGCTGGAATGGGCAGGTGAGGGTTTCCAGGAGGTTAGCGATCATGCTGCCGTGAAAAAACTGGCTAATGAGACGGTATGGGCTGAACATGATGGCAGACAGATTGGATAACAGGTGATGCAAAGGCGTTTTGTCTCCATATGGTTTCGTCAGCTCCTGGCTGACTGGCAGCTGATCCGTAGGCCGGAACTCGCTGAGGTACCTTTTGTATTTGCAGCGCCCGATCATGGGCGGATGATGATCACCGCGGTCAGCCCCCTGGCCTTTGGTTTTGGGGTGGAAGCCGGGATGCGGGCGGCGGATGCCAAGGCAATCTGCCCGGGACTCGAGGTGCTGGACGATAAACCCGGACGTCCGCGGAATCTGCTGCGCAGGCTGGGAGAATGGTGCGTGAGGTATTCGCCCATCGTTGCCATTGATGAGTTTGGTATGGATGGGCTGCTACTGGATGTATCCGGTTGTACACACCTTTGGGGCGGGGAGCGTGAATATTTAAAAGAGATCTTTTCAAGGCTGAAGGCTAAGGGCTATACGGTGCGGGTGGCAATAGCGGATACACCCGGTGCCGCCTGGGCAGTTTCCCATTATGGTAAAGTAACACCGCTGATTCCCGTCGGTGGTCATCCCGAGGCTTTGCTTGGACTGGTACCGGAGGCTTTGCGTTTGGAGCAGCCGGTACTGGCCAGGCTGCGCAAGCTGGGGTTTTACCAGATCAAAAGTTTTGTTTCTATGCCCAGGTCGGTGCTGCGCAGGCGGTTTGGCGGGGATTTTCTGATGCGGCTGGGACAGGCTTTGGGCAGCGAAGCTGAGGCGTTGGTTCCTTTGCAGGTACCGGTGCCTTTTAGCGAAAGACTGCCTTGTGTGGAACCGATCAGAACGCGCACAGGAATTGAGATTGCCATTACCAATATGCTGGAAAGTTTATGCAGGCGGATGCAGACTGAAGGCAAAGGATTACGTACTGGGGTGTTGACCGCGTCACCGGATTGATGGCAAAGTTGTGCAGATCGCTATCGGTACCAGCGGGGCTACCCATAGTGTTTCCCATTTGTTTAAACTTTTCCAGCTAAAGATAGACCAGATCCGGCCGGGACTGGGAATTGAGCTGTTCGTACTGGATGCACCTAAAGTGGATCCGGTCGAAGTGCCGCAGGAGGAGATGTGGACGTCACGGCCCGGAATGGATGATCAGAGTGTGATCAGGCTACTGGACAGGGTGGCGGGAAAGATCGGGCCGCAGGTGATCCACCGGTATTTACCGGCTACCTGCTACTGGCCGGAGCGGGCGGTGCTGCAGGCCAGCTCTGTTACCGAAAAGCCCGCAAGTGAGTGGCGGATGGAGAAACCACGGCCAACCGAACTTTTGAAACGGCCTGACCCGATTGAAGTGATGGCGCTGATCCCTGATCATCCGCCCGCTTTTTTTATTTATAGGGGCGTGCGGCATCAGGTTGTGAAAGCGGATGGGCCGGAACGGATAGAGCGGGAATGGTGGCTGGATAGCGGCGAGCACCGGGATTATTATCAGGTGGAGGATGATCAGGGCCGCAGGTACTGGCTGTTCCGTTCGGGCCACTATAACGGGGATCAAAAGTACAAGTGGTTTATACATGGATTTTTTGCTTAGAAAGGGGAGTTATGGGATATAGTGAATTGCAGGTGACTTCAAACTTTAGTTTTTTGCGGGGCGCCTCACATGCCAGTGAGCTGGTCGATCAGGCAGAGGCTTACGGTTATCATAAGATTGCGGTCACTGACCGGAATACTTTGGCAGGGATCGTCCGGGCGCATGCAGCTTGCAAGGGGAAGAATGTGAAGCTGATCCCGGCCTGCCGGCTGGATTTACTGGATGGGCCAAGTTTATTGGCTTATCCGACGGACAAAGAAGCTTACGGCAGGTTGTCGGCGCTATTGACGCTGGGAAACCTGCGGGCAGAAAAAGGTTCCTGTCATCTTTCCCGGGCTGATGTGTATGCGCACAGTAAGGGCATGATCTTTATCCTGGTGATGCCCGGGGTATTGAACCGCAGGTTTGAATATGATCCGGATTTCGTGTTGGCATTGGCGCAGTACCGGGAGGCATTTGGCGGCCAACTGTATCTTGCGGCAACAAGGACCTATCAGGGGAATGACGATAAACTGATTTTCCGCACCGCCCAGCTATCTGATTTTTACGGGATCCCGGTGGTGGCGACCAATGATGTGCATTACCATGATCCGTCGCGCCGCGAATTGCAGGATGTGCTGACCTGCGTGCGGGAGAAATGTACGGTTCAGGAGGCGGGTTTCCGTTTGCACCAGAACGCGGAGCGCTATATGAAAGAAGTGGCGGAGATGGAGCGTTTGTTCAGGAGGTATCCTTCGGCCATTGAAAATACGATGGTGATTGCTGATGCCTGTAACTTTTCGCTGGACGAGCTGAAATATGTGTACCCTGAGGAGATCAACCGGAGTGGGCGCGCTCCGCTGGAAGAACTGGAATACCTGACCTGGAAGGGTGCACATGATTTTTATGGCGAGGTGATCCCGGAAAAGGTGGTCAATATGGTGAATCATGAAATGTCTTTTGTCCGGCAGATGGATTACGCGAATTACTTCCTTTTTGTGGAGGATATTGTGCGGGAAGCAAGGAGCAGGGGGATTCTTTGCCAGGGAAGGGGATCGGCCGCAAACTCTGCAATCTGCTTTTGCCTGGGCATTACTTCGGTCAACCCGATGAAGTTTGACCTGCTCTTTGAGCGGTTCATTTCTTCTGAGCGGAACGAACCTCCGGACATTGATGTGGATTTTGAGCATGAAAGGCGGGAAGAGATCATCCAGTACATTTATAACAAATATGGCCGCGACCGTGCAGCTATTGTCGCCACGGTTACCCAGCAGCACCAGAAAGGGGCGATCCGGGATGTGGGCAAGGCAATGGGTTTATCGGTAGATACGATCAACCGGCTTTCCGGTTCGCTCTGGGAATATACAGACGAGTGGTTTGAAGGAAAACGGGTTACAGAATCTGGCCTGGATCCGGATGACCCGCATTTGAAAAAGACGCTGGAACTGACCGGGCAGATGATGGGCTTTCCAAGACAGCTGGGACAGCATACCGGTGGTTTCGTGGTGACGCAGGGGAAGCTCACGGATCTGTGCCCGATCCTGAATGCACGGATGGAAGACCGGACCAATATCGAATGGAACAAGGATGATATTGATGCACTGGGCTTTTTAAAGGTGGATGTGCTGGCACTGGGAATGCTGACCTGTATCCGCAAGGCTTTTGATCTGTGCCGCGATCATTACGGCAGGCAATATACACTGGCCAATATTCCCCAGGATGATCCGGATGTATATGATATGATCTGTCTGGCGGATACCCTTGGCGTATTCCAGATCGAAAGCCGGGCACAGATGTCGATGCTGCCCAGGTTAAAGCCCAGGGAATTTTATGACCTGGTGATTGAAGTAGCGATCGTCCGCCCGGGGCCGATCCAGGGGGACATGGTGCACCCTTATCTAAGGCGGAGAAATAAAGAAGAACCCGTGGTGTATCCGTCCAAAGAGTTGGAGGAAATTTTGGGGCGTACGCTCGGCGTACCGCTTTTCCAGGAACAGGCGATGAAGATTGCGATTGTCGCCGCCGGGTTTACGCCCGCGGAGGCGGACGGCCTGCGCAGAAGTATGGCTACCTTCAAGTTTAAAGGGATGGTGAACCAGTATGAACAGAAACTGATCGAGGGGATGATGGGCAAAGGATATACCGAGGAATTTGCCCGTAGGATATTCAAGCAGCTGGAGGGATTTGGAAGTTATGGTTTCCCAGAAAGCCATGCGGCCAGTTTTGCCTTGCTGGTCTATGTATCCTGCTGGCTGAAGCATTATTATCCCGATGCATTTGCGGCTGCTTTGCTGAACAGTATGCCCATGGGTTTTTACCAGCCTGCGCAGATTGTGATCGATGCACAGAAACATGGCGTTGAAGTAAAGGAAGTGGATGTGAACTGCTCGCTATGGGATAATTTACTGGAAGAAAAGACGGTGAAATATTTTACGGTCCGTTTGGGCTTCAGGCAGATCAAGGGATTGCGGGAAGAGGAGATGGAACTGCTGGTCTTGGCCCGGGGAGCAGGATTTAGGAGTATTACTGCTTTGCGCGATGCAGGCGTATCACTTGCTTCACTGGAAAAACTGGCTGATGCAGATGCGTTCCGTTCAATGGGCCTTGACCGGAGGAAAGCCTTGTGGGAAGTTTCTGCCCTGCACGATATGCCGGTGGAGATGTTTAAGGGTCAACCTTCAGAGAGCGTATTGGAAACGCAGGTGGAGCTGCCGCTGATGAGTAAGGGTGAGCATGTCGTGCAGGATTATGCCACTGTAGGTCTGTCACTGAAAGCACACCCGGTGAGTTTTGTGCGCTCACAATTGGATATGCTGAATATCCGGTCCTGTCATACGATCAATAATGATTCCATCGATGGACAGCTGGTCAAGGTCGCGGGGCTGGTGCTGGTTAGGCAAAGACCCTGAACTGCTGGCGGGGTATGTTTTATCACCATTGAAGATGAAACGGGCTATTCCAACCTGGTGGTGTTTGAAAAGTTGTTTGAAACCTTTAGAAAGGAAATATTGCATTCCAGACTGCTGATGGTTGAAGGCAGGTTACAGCGCGAAGGACAGGTGGTGCATGTGATTGTGAGCAAGTGTTTTGATTTCACCAAAATGCTGAGCAAGCTGGTACAGCGGGAAACCGATGAGCTACCGGTGTTGACTTTGGCCAGGGGTGATGAGAAAACCGCGCCTTATCCTGCGCAGGATAAACGGTCACAGGTAAGGGAAGAAGCACCGAAAGATGCATTCCATAGGGGAAGGAATTTCAAATAGACCTGGGGCATTTGCAACTGGAATTAGACCATTGCGCAATGGTTCTACGATGGATATCAAAAAGAATCGGAGTTACTCCAAAATGAGGAAATACAAAAAGGATATATGAAAAATCCGAGATATTTAACTTTGAATTGTCTTGCGATGTGACTGGGATATCAAATCCTTTGAAATGAAAAAGTTCATCAAGCCCGGTATGATAACAAAAGAGCTTGATGATTCTGATGTTGCTATTTTAAACGACTTTGGCGCCAAATCTGCGCCATTTGATGGGCGCTAATGGCTGGTTCTGCAGCGCAAATGGACTTAATGATAGGATTTCATGATTAAGCATGATGGGCCTTTTATCAAAATCCCGTTTGCAGTCTTTGTCAACAATCCGGTATTGGTATCACGCCGGAAAACATTAATATTTCCAGAATATTCATTAGCAACCAGCAGAAACTTTCCGGAGGGATCAATCACGAAATTCCTTGGATGATTCCCCTCCGTTGGTTGGTAGCCAACAGGTGTCAGCTTTCCGGATTTATTATTTACCCGGAATATCGCAATGTTATTTTCTTCACCTCTATTTGATGCATATAAAAACAGACCGTCCGGAGAGAGATGGATATCTGCGCTGCTGTAAAATTGATGCAATTTGTCGTGTAACCCAATTTCTTGAATGGAGTCCAGCCGCCCATTCTTTACTAAGTAAACCGTAACAGCACCTGAAAGCTCCGACAGACAATAGGCAAATTTTCCTCGTGGATGAAAGGCCATGTGCCGGGGACCACTTCCGGGAGCGGTTCGTGTAAATGATTCTTGGCTTAACGGCATCTTTTTCGATCCATCAAAATGGAAATCACGGATTTTGTCCGCGCCTAAATCGGGCAGGTAAACCATTTGGCCATTGGGAGAAAAGTTGACCGAATGGATATGCGAGGACTTTTGCTGCTGCTTGACACTACTATCCTGGAATAAGAAGATTTGAGCCGCTTTGTCGATCTCACCGTTCCTTCCTACAGGAAACGCAGCTGTACCACCTCCGGTATAGCTGCCACTGAGCAACCATCGCTCTGTTTTATCGAGTGCTACGTAGACTGGATTTGCAGCTCCTGTGGGTTGCTGACTGATTGGTGTCAGCTGTCTATCGAATTTGAAACTGCTGACGCTTCCCTTTTGTCCTGCCCTGGAATCTGTGCACGCATAAAGGTATCTTCCGTCATTGGACAGCGTTAGAAAGGAGGGATTGAGTACACCGGAACAGTCGGTTATTTTCGACAGCTTACCAGTCGTGTTGTCAAAGCTGTAAACATAGATCCCCGGAAGTGATTTGTCCAGATTATAGGATCCGATGAAAAGAACTGTTTGCTGTCCTTCCGAGACAAAGCCGCAAAAAATAAGGTATAGAGATAGAAAATATTTACGCATGATCAAATAAGCTGTCATCAAAATTACTATTCTAAAATAGATTCTAGTATGGACCGTATTTTTTAAGTACCTTCATAGGTGCTGGTTTTCTGCCAATAAAATCCGTCAACCTGTATTGAAGGCTTTGTAGTTGTCGAATGGACTGGATAATTTTATATTATTGTGGTAACCGACATTATATTGTCCTCTTGAATGAATCGCTTCCAAAAGTAGCAGACACGCGAACGGCCTGTAGTTGCCAGCTTAAGGTTAGGTTGATCCACTTTCTTCTAACTCTTTATGACGCTCTTTTATAAATTTGGAATGCGCGGTTCCCCAATTATCCATTTGAGTCAGAATTGGCAATATACTTTCGCCAAGTAAGGTTAATTCATATTCTGTTTTTTTCGGATATACATCTTCCGCGCACTTCTCAATAACACCAAAAAATAACAATTCTGCCAACTGCATTTCTATAACACGCGGGGAAGCATCAGCAATGTATCTGCAAATATCAGCCGGACGTACCATACCTCTTTTAATAGCATCTAAAATGCATAATTTCCACTTCCCTCCAAAAGCTTTGGCTGCTACAAGAATTCCACAGTCTAAATTCTCCTTAATTTTTTTGGTATACATAAATAGCTTTTGACAAATTTAATGGATTGATTCCGGAATAGCCAATCATCGCCTACCGAATCTTTTTTCGGGTATTGTGGGATGTTCTTTAACATGCGAAATTTGCTGTCCATAATCAAGAAAGGATAATTAGATGGAAAGCACTACCTCAAGTAAACAGAAATTTAAGTTCAACCTAACCGATGGCCTTGCAGTTCTAATTTGGGCAATTGTAATTTTTATTACGTGGACGTTTATGCACACAGCAGACCACTATCTTAAACTTACTCCGGAAGCTTTAGGCAAATATTATACTGTAAAATGGTTTTTGATCGCACACATCACAACAGGCGGTGGATCTATCATTTTTGGCTTTCTTCAGTTTAATAAACGGCTGAGGGGCTACAGTTGGAAACTGCACCGGATTATCGGTTTTCTTTACCTCCTTGCTGTGCTGGTAAGTAGTTTTAGTGCCGTTGCTTTAGCCTTCACAAGTGCTTATAAGGTTAATTTACCCTATGCGTTTTCTCTTCAGGTATGGGCAAGTGTCTGGATTAGCGCTACGTTTCTTGCCTATTATGCTGCATTTAAAAAAAGATTTAGCCTTCATAGAGAGTGGATGATGCGCAGTTACCTGGTAACCCTGGCATTTGTAATTTCCGGCTTGGCCCTAAAAACACCTTATGTACAAAGTTTGGGAAGCTTTGAAGACATATCTCCTTCTCTTTTCTGGATGGGATGGTCAGTACCGCTGTTTCTGTATGAAGTGGGCAGGACTAGCAAGATAATTTTTAAATGATAGGAAAGCGATGGAAAAAAACGGAAAAGTTGGCGTTATTGGTTGGTTTGGGGTGCAATGGGTGCTGTTTTAGCACAATTTTTATTAAGTAACAATTGACCCATAATCACCGGACAATTGAAAAGACGAGACCTTCGGCAGCTAAGGGCGCAGAAGCAGCTAGCTCAGTTACAGAAGTTTTAAGGCGGAGTGCCGGGCCTGGTGATGTAAGTCTGATGACGGGTATATTGATTACGCTGGTTCTGCGTTCCAGGAGGCCGGGGTTGAGCCGGTTCCAACGTACTTGATGCAGGTGGTTCACGGCCATAGGCGTCGATGACTGCGCTTACAAAAGTTTACGGATAATTAGCGAAAAAGCTATTGAAGGAGCTGGTTAAGGATTTTTGTGTTTTTGGATTTGATCTTTGGATGATGAAGGTCTTTCCAGAGATCGCCTTTTTGCTGTAACCTTGCCAGCATATTTTCTACTGTAAAGTCTGACGATTTGATGTTGTTGTTAAGTTCATCCCATTCCAATGGTGCAGATACATTGGGCTGTTTGGCCGGCCTCACCGAGTAAACCGATGCGAGGGTATCGGCCTGATCGTTCTGGGAGAAATCTACAAACAGCTTCTTTCCCCTCTTGTCTACAGAAACTTCAAGCGTAGTGAACAGTGGTACTTTCTTATGGATTTCAGCACAGATATGTTCTGCCAGCTGCCTCGCCTGCGGATAGGTGAAACCTTTGCAGGGTATGAATATATGCATGCCTGTTTTACCCGATGTTTTAATAAAAGCAGTCAGGTTTTGTTCCTCCAGGTATTCCCTTGCGGCCTGCGCGGTTTTTATCACTTTTTTAAAGTCTTCATCAGATGGGTCAAGGTCTATGGCAATATAATTAGGTTGCTCAGGGTTTGAAGTAACAGAGTTCCATGGGTTGATGTCGATGCAGCCCAGGTTGATCAGCCATAACAGGGAAGGGAGGTTATTGCAGACCGCATAATCGATTACGTCTGCTTTACCTTTTACTTGATGTTTCCTTACTGTGGAGTAGATATCCATAAAATCGGGCTCGGAACCTTCCATATCTTTAATATAAAACCCCGGTGCTCCTGCGCTGATATTCTTGATAAGCAGGGACAATGGCCGGTTTTTGATATGCGGTAACAGGTATTCAGCAACACTGTTGTAATAAGCAATCAGCCCGGCTTTATTGAGTCCTTTCCAAAGTTTCTTTTCGATATTGGTAAGTTGCAGGGTTTCGTTTTCGATCACTATCGTGCCTTCAGATTTGATCTTTTCTTCAAAAATCCTGTTCCAGTTGCTTTCCGTTGACTGCTTACTGCGGGTAGAGCGTTTGTTCTTTGATTTGGGGAACAGCGCGCCTACGGTAGCATGTGAAACCGGCCTTACCATTTCCCCTTCATTGTTCGGTTCATCCAGAATTTCCGGTCCGGTCAGTTCAGCTTCCAGTTCGGCCGCCTCTTCATTGGTCTTTGATTCAATCTCTGTAGCATTGATGCGGTTGCTCTGCCAGACCTTAGAATGGCTGTCCATCGCGATTTCGAGTATCGTAAGCCCCGAAATAACAGACTGGTCTTTTTTGGTGATATCAGTATCAAGTTCTTCGCCGTCCTTAACCTTGGTCAGCAGCCAGGCATTTTCCGCCTTACCGTAGGTTTTCACCAGGTTAAACCTGCCCTTGAGTTTTGTTCCGTGCAGGATAATGCTGAGTTTATTTTTATAATAGGAAGAAAGCAGCCAATGTTCCTGTTCTTTTTTGCCCAATATTTTTTCGCCGGGTTCGTATGTGCCATGGTCCCATACCATAACCGTACCCCCGCCGTATTGTCCCTCGGGGATAATTCCTTCGAAATCTTTATAATCAAAAGGGTGATCTTCCACTTCCATGGCCAGGCGGTGGTCTACAGGGTCCATAGATGGGCCTTTTGGTACCGCCCATGACTTCAGTACACCCCTGATCTCTAGCCTGAAATCATAATGCAGGTGAGAGGCATTGTGTTTCTGGACCACAAAAAGCAGCTTTTCACTTTCGGGGCTGCCTCCTTCAGGTTCAGGCGTAATGTCGAAGCTTCGTTTTTGATAATACTTATCAAGATTCTTGATATTTTCCTTATCACCAATATTTGTTTGCTCTTCCTTTCCAGATTCTTCTTCCTGCTGCGCTTGCAAAACCTGCGCTACAGCCTCAATTTCCTGTGGTACTTCGAGTACCACATCTTTTGGGTCTTTATCTTTGCGGAAGCCAAGAAAGGTAGCGGGTTTTCGGATCCTTCGTGATCTGGTCCAGGTGGCAAATTCAAAATTGGCAACAAGCTGTGGTTTAGCGTAATGGATTTTAGCGCCTTTAGTATCCAAGATTTTGTTTTCAAAGGGCGATTTTGATGTTTCGATCTCCTCTAGCTGTTTTAGTATAGCCGGCATTTCCGATTGTTTGTATCCTCCCCCAGAACGCCCGATCCATTGCAGCTTTCCGTTTTCATAAGCCCCAAACAGCAGGGATTTGAAAGACCTCGATTTATCCGATTCCGCCCATCCACCGATCACGAATTCCTGGCGCTTACGGGTAGGAACCTTCAACCACTCATATCCCCTCGATCCGGGGATATAGCTGCTGTCTTTTTTCTTGGCAACAATCCCTTCGAGGTTATCTTCCAGTACTTTTTCATAGAGCATTTTTCCATCTTTGAAACTTTCGCTGAACAGGAAAATATCGTTCTTTTTGACAAGGGTTTCCAGAAGTTCCTTGCGCTGGTAAAGGGGGAGCTCCATCAGGCTGTTCCCATCAAGGTACAACAGGTCGAATACACAGTAGCGGATCGGTGTTCTTTTGCCGTTATAAAGCTGTAGCGTATCAAAATCGGGTTTGCCTTCCCCGTTCAGCACCACAACCTCACCATCGATCATCAGATCGTGGTCCAGTGACAGCAAGGCCTCGGCAATTAAGGGATACTTTGCCGTATAATCCAAACCACTACGGGAATTCATCCTCACCTGGTTGTTTTCTACCCTGGAGACAATACGGTAACCGTCCCATTTCAGCTCATACAGATATTCCCCGTTTTCGATGGGCGCTTTTACCAGGGTACAGAGCATCGGGTCGACATGCTCCGGCATGCCCCCAATTTCTGGATGATGGTTTTTGCGTGCTGCCATAGCTTAAAACTGTAACGGTTATTTTGATAGATAAAAATAGAACATTGCCTTAACGGTTTTGCCCATTGCCCTTTTGCCAGTTACCTAGTCGGAGATACTTTCCCGGTCAATGCCGGTTTCAAAGGCAATCTGCTTGATACGCAGTCCCTTTTGCTGCATTTTTTTGTCGATCCAGGAAACGTTAACCACATCGGTTGGAGCGGGTAAAACAGCATTGGCGGTAACATGTATTTCAAATCCCGGAAGCCGTTTCTCAAACAGCTCTTCGGTCCGTTTAACAAGCACCTGCCTGGTGGCATATTTTCCGGAGGCTGTTTCGCCCTGGCCCGTTTCCACCTGTATAACGTTGCCATCAACCGAATGGATTTTAAAATCCATATTAGCCTGCTGTGAGTGGCGTTCGGCAGCCTTCTCCAATGCCGTAATCTGCTCTATGCTTAAAAGTGGATTCAGATAATGGATATTTTGTATACTCATTTTTAATGTTTTGGTTTAAAAAAAGAAAAGGCCGCGTGTAGCGGCCGTTCTGCTAAAGCTGGGGCAGCTGCCCGGCCTTTATATCATTTGTGGCCGTTTTCGCTTTCTCTATCCACCCCGGTGCTTTTTCTTTTAGCTCGTCCAGTTTAGAATAACCCAGTGCGTCTTTTTTGGTCAGGTATTTAATCCCTTCAAAAATCGCGATTCCGATAAGTGCATTTTTAATAAATCCCATAATCATCTTTTTAGTTTTTAACATAGCCAATGCCCATTTGGTTTTTATTTACGGCCTGTTAAGTTCATAATCAATAAAACTATAGCCGAGAAAAGCTGTTATATAGAACATTCACCTAAATTTTTTAATTATGCCAAGAGGAACAAAAGTGGAAAGGAATTCTGTTTCCAACCAGGATCATGAAATCAGATACGAAGCAGATAAACTCGATGTAAAACCGTCTGAAATTAAGAATGCCAAGAAAAGCGGGTCCAACCAGCGGAAAGATATCGAAAAGAAAGTTAAATAGAAAAGCCCCGAAAGGGGTTTTTTGGTCTTTAGAGATTTGAAATGAAGGTTGCTACCTACAACATCAATGGCATAAACGGCAGGCTGGCTATATTGCTGCGCTGGCTTAAACAGTCGGCGCCGGATGTGGTATGCCTTCAGGAGCTCAAATGCGAAAGCCGCCATTTTCCCGAAAAAGCAATTCAAGATGCAGGTTACCATGCCATATGGCGCGGGGAAAAAAGCTGGAACGGTGTAGCTATACTCTCTAAACAGCCTATTAGGAAACTCCGCGATGATCTTCCCGGCGAAGATGAAACCTTTACCCATAGCCGCTACATTGAAGGCTTTACCTTTGGTATGGTAATTGGGTGCCTGTATCTTCCAAACGGAAATCCTTATCCCGGACCAAAATTCGATTATAAACTGCACTGGTTCTCGCTGCTCGCCCAGCATGCTAAAACCTTGTTAAATACACGCCTTCCCGTTATGCTGGTAGGCGATTATAACGTGATGCCGACCGAACTGGATACTTACAAGCCAGAAAAGTATAAAGACAATGCCCTGTTTAGAACAGAAAGCCGGAAAGCCTATGCTGCGCTCGTAAATCAGGGATGGACAGATGCAATCAGAACCTTATACCCGAATGAGCGCATTTACACTTTTTGGGATTACCTGCGCAATGCTTACGGCAGGGATGCCGGCCTGCGTTTAGATCATTTTCTGCTAAATCCACTTCTTGCAGCGCGGTTACAAAACGGTGATGTCGATAAAGAAGTCCGTGGTTGGGAGAAATCCAGCGATCATGCGCCTGTTTGGATCGCGCTCGGAGAAACTTCCAGGGTTACTGAAGACAAAAGCCAAGCTGATAAAACAGCTGAAAACAAGCATAAAGCGAAAAAAAGCGCCAAAAAGACCGGCATTAAAAGCGAAGACAAAAGTAAACCAGCCTTCGCTGTCAGTAATGCTATTCAGGAACTACTGGATAAGGCGCCCAACGCAAAAATACCCCGGGAAATCAAAGCAATGAAGGCTACCCAGATAGACAGGCCTTTTAATGATCCTGAATGGTTATACGAAATCAAATGGGACGGCTACCGCGCACTGGCTTTTGTAGAAAAAGGCAAGGTAGCGCTGGTATCGAGAAACAACCTGGTGTATGAGCAGTTTTCTCCTATCAATAAAATATTTGAGGGCTGGGATATGGATATTGTGCTGGACGGAGAGATCGTGGTACTGGATGAGATCGGCATGCCTGTTTTCGGCGCTCTTCAGAACTGGAGGGATGAAGAAAAACTTAACCTGGTATTTTATGTGTTCGATATCATCTGGTATAATAAAAAACTGTTGACCGGATATACTTTGAAAGAGAGAAGAGCCATTCTGGAAGCCGTATTACCCAGAGAGGAGGGTACTGTAAGGCTCAGCCATTTTTTTGATGCAGATGGTGAGGCATTTTATGATACAGCGAAACGGATGGGACTTGAAGGCATTATTGCCAAAAAAGCTGATAGCACCTATACCGGCGATATCCGCTCGCGCAACTGGCTAAAGGTTAAAGCCAAACTCCGCCAGGAAGTCATCATCGCCGGTTACACACGCAATGAAGATTCCGGTAAATTTTTCAGTGCTTTGGCCCTGGGCGTATATGACTATTCCGGGGTGCTGCGTTACATCGGCAAAGTAGGTACTGGCTTTAATGATGTGTCGCAAAAAGCGCTAATGAAACGTTTTGCTCCTCTGGAAACCAAAATATGCCCTTTCGATATCGTGCCGGATGTGGACGAACCCTCCAGGTTCCGCCCGCGCAGATTGGGCGCAAAACCGACCTGGTTATCTCCTGAGCTGGTCTGTGAGGTCGAGTTTGCCGAAATCAGCCGGGATGGAAAGCTGCGCCAGGCTTCCTTCAAGGGATTACGGGAGGATAAAAATTCCCAAGATGTTGTACTGGAAATCGCTACAGGCACCAACGAAATAATAGAAGAGGCCGATCATCAAACTGAAAAAATGGAAACAGAAAATAATTCATCCAAAATCAGTCCTAAAAAAACAATTAAACAAATAGGCCTCAAACGAAAGATGCCAGAAAAACCACTACTCGAAGGCAAAGCCGAAACGGTAGAGAAAAAAATCGACGGCCAACTGATCAGGTTTACCCATCTGAACAAACTTTACTGGCCAGAGGATGGGATAAGCAAAAGGGACATGTTCAATTACTATGATAAGGTTGCACCCTATATGGTTCCTTATCTAATAGACCGGCCAATGTCTTTGAACCGCTTTCCCGGCGGCATTCATGGGCAAAGTTTCTATCAGAAAAACGTAGCTGAAACCGCTCCGTCATGGGCACATACTATGCCTCATACCAATGAAAAAGGGGAGGGAAAGGAATACTTGCTAGGGCATGACCGCGCAACGCTATTATGGATGGCCACTTTAGGCTGTATCGAAATGAACCCTTGGTTTAGCCGCGTTACTTCACCCGATAATCCCGATTACTGCGTAATCGATCTTGATCCCGATAAAAATACATTCGAACAGGTAATCGAAGCGGCTCGGGTAACCAAATCGGTACTTGATGGTATGGGCGTTCCTTCATATGCAAAAACTTCAGGATCAACCGGGATCCACATCTATGTCCCCCTCGGCGCAAAATACAGCTATGACCAATCGCAATTATTTGCCCAGGTGGTAGTCAAACTCGTTCACCGCGAACTGCCATCCTATACCACCCTGGAGCGGATAATCTCTAACCGCAAGGGAAAAATGTACCTCGATTTTTTGCAGAACCGGCCAGGTGCCACCATTGCCGGCGTGTATTCCCTCAGACCTAAACCGGGCGCCACCGTATCTATGCCGCTTGGCTGGGAAGAAGTAAAACCCGGGCTTACCATGCGCGATTTTACCATCCATAATGCACCGGAAAGGTTGAGTGAAACGGGAGATCTTTTTAGTGGTGTTTTAGCTGAGGGCATTGACATGGCCGCTGCAATTGCCAAAGCGAGGGAAACTTTTGGTTAGTAGAAAATTCGTGGACACAAAGACTTGTATTCGACAGTAAGTCACCCAGGCCTATTCCTCGGGTATAGACAGTCATGGTGCACAGGTATCAGGTTTAGGCCTCGGCCTCTAGATCTCGGCCGAAATAATCAGAGAGCATAATGGGACAATTGGTGTAGACAGCTCACCTGGAAAGGGCGCCGGTTTTTGGTACACTATTCCCCCGTCAGAATAGCTAGTCAATATTTTGTTCAGCCATATCAAATTACCAATGTTTTCTTTAGGAAATTTCACGCTCCATAGCTGGCAAGCATATTTTTTGTTAATTGTGGCGGATGCTATGGCCAACCTGCTCTATCAGCTTATATATATCAAACGGTTTAGCAATAAAACCCTGTGCTCCGCATGAATTTTGTACCTCGTTCTGACTCGAGTGGGCGCTCATCATGAGCACGGGTATTTTTTCGGTATTATAATCTTTCTTGAGCTTTTCACATACATTGATTCCGTTACCGTCGGGCAACCTGATATCAAGAAGGAACAGATCTGCCTGATCATGTCTGTCCTTCGACATGAATTCACTGATGCTCGAAAAGCTTATCACTTCATATTTTTCCCCGGTAAGGATCATTTCTATGATATCCCTGATGTCCTGATCATCTTCGAGGACATATATTCTTTTTGCCATAACCTAACCAAACTTATTAGTATAATAATCGGTAAATGCCTGAAATTGTTTTATATTTTTAGTAGCGTAACAGATAGATACTTATTTTAAGCGTGCCAAAGCGGTCGATACAGTATTACCTGTACATTTTTAAGTATTTTTTCAGCTCAGATCGCGCCTGGTGGATATAGGTTTTAACAGTGCCCAATGGAACATTGAGGTCTTTAGCGATCTCATCGTACTTATAGCCTTCAAAATACCTTTGAAATGCAATCCGGTATTCAGGTTTTATCGAGGCCAGGGCTTTCATGATATCATTAAGCGCAAAGGATGTTTCGCCCAGATTTTTTGTGGAACTTTCCATTAAATTCGGACTCGTTAGATCCTCATCTGAAATGATTTCGCTTTTCCGCTTGGCTCTTACACAATTGTTATAAAATGTGTTTTTCATGATCACATATAACCATCCCTTTAAATTGGTTCCCTTATCAAATCTGTCGCAGAAGCGTACTCCTTTAATAAGGGTTTCCTGTACAAGATCCTTAGCGTCCTCCTCGTCATTAGTGAATTTTAATGCCTGCGTAAATAATTGCGGTGAATGGCGCTCTGCAGCTTGGGTAAAATCCTTTGAATCCATATTAAAATATTATCTCCCTTTACCAAAATCTTTTTTTTTGTATTATAACAACTGATATCCGGGGAAATAGTTTTTATTGAGTTTCAGATTGGTCAGGTTAGACAGCTAAACAGTAGTGCTTTGGGCATAATCCAGGTACCTGTTAAGTTATCCCTTGTACCGCAGAGACTGATCATTCCCCCTGTTCTTTCCTATCATACCTACTTCATGCTGTGCAACACCCAAGTGGCAGAACAGGCTTTACTAAATGGATTTTAACAGTGAACCAAACTTTCTGGCTTTTTACACAGTTATAGGATCATGCTGATGCCATTCCGATCATCGCCGCCAGGCAGAAATGTTCGGAAGTGGTATAAGTAATGTTTGTAAAAACTAAGGGTATATTATGAGGAGAGAACCGATTGATTGTTAACTACGCAGAAAATGGCTGGGAAATTATCACCCAGCGTGCTCACGGTCTTTTGGCCGGACAGATCTGTGCGCGATGGAAAATTTCTGACCAGCCCTTGAGATGGGTAGAAACGCTTATCGCAACGACCGAACACGATGATGTTTTCAACGAATTTCAGCTCGGGCCGCTGCTCACCGATAGTGGTGGGCCCATGGACTTTAAGATGACCTGTTTTAACGAGCATGCCTGCAGACAGATGATTGAGATGGCGTTGAGCAAAAGCCGTTTTATCGCCTTATTGTTTGCAAGGCACATCGGTTTCACACATGGAAGCGAGCCGGCTGCAAAGCCATATCTTGCAGTCCTTAAAAAACTGGAAAGCAAATGGATGAAAGAGGCTGATAGCAACACTGCAGAGGTTAACCGTGCATATGAACTTCTGGAATTCTGCGATGCTTTTTCGCTGCTTATCTGCCAGGGCCAGATCCCGCCCGAAGAGCGGAAATTAGAAATAAGCAGGGGACCGAATGGTGTATCTTATCAGTTTTTTCAAAAAGAAAACCGTCTGATTGTAATGCCCTGGCCATTTGAAATAGAAAGTTTTAATGTACACTACGAGTGCCGGATCCTAAAGGACCTTCGCTTTAAAAGTGAAACCGAATTTAAAGATGTACTTGGGAACGCAAGAATCGAACTTAGGGAATTAACCATAAGCGCAACCTGATAATAATTGAAAAGGTAACAGGATTGGAATGTCATCAGTATAACTGAGAGCAAAGGTGGAAGAGAACTATTCAACAAAAAATGAGAAATATGTAAATAACGGTAAAAGGGCTGAAATTGATGCAGCCAATAGTAAATGATCTAACGATGATCTAATAGAAACAAAACGGACCGAAACCGGAGAACCATATTACCTGATCCGCAACGGTCTTGATCTCAACGAATACGCCAAACTTGCCAAAATGCAGCTAAAAGCAGGAAATGGTGCTTAGCGGAGAACAGTTAGCAGGCATTAACCAATGGATGATCGGCCGCATTCGCTCGGCGAAATCGGAAGATCTGAGGATGTGGCCAAAATGGTTACCATCTTCTGTGGTGATGCTGCCGCTTATATTACCGGTGCGGAAATCGTAATGGACGGGGTATGAGCCTGAAAGCCTAAAAATGAAGAATACTTCTACCTTTAGGCGCGCTTTGGCTGTGCACTCTTGATCGGCCCTCCAGGTTGACCTGCTTAAATAATTCCTTGGTTATGGGTTTTTGCATTTTCACCATGCTGATCCAGTGTGCAGTGTTTTAGGGTTAAGGTACAGGGAATTCCATTTTCCCTTCTCACCAGACAGTTCTTTGAACCAATACCAAACCGGTTGATTGATCTTGCTTGGTTAAATCGGCGGGGCAAGATCGTTAGCAGGTCTGTATTCGTGTATTTTTTCGTATAATCTGTTGTTTTTGACACAGGAAAATACCCTTGCGGCGATTTTTAACCGGATTGCATTGAGTACTGACATCTTGTGTTTTCCCTCTAGGTTCATTTTACGGTGATAGTAAGCCTTGATATCCGGGATAAACATTTTGGCCAGAACGGCAGAGGTATGTAGCAGCGCTTTAATTTTTTTGTTGGCGATCTTTGATACCCGGGTTTTCTTATGGACAGTAGTCCCCGATTTATAAGGGAAGGGTGCTATTCCAGCGTATGATGCGAACTTTCTGATGGTACTTATACTTTTAAATTCATTGGTGCAGATGAGGATTTCCAGTGCAACCACGGGTCCAACGCAGGGCACTGACTGCATCAAAGTCATCAGGCGGTTTGTTTCTTCATCCGCTTTCCATGTCGCCTCGATCGAATCTTCAACATCCTGTATATCCAGTCTAAGCGCATCGATACTCCGGGAGCAAAGTCTGTTGTTCTGTTCAATAAGGCCTTTTTTTATAAAACCTGTGTTTTCTTTTAAGGGCACCCGCATAGCGATGTGAAGGGATTGTAACCGCTTTCTCAAAGTGGATAAACCGGCCAGCTGTTCGATGATCGGCCGTCTTGGTATCCTTAATCTTAATATATCTCTGGACCTGTAGAGGTAGAGCGCGATTCTTTCTGCATCTTTTTTATCAGTTTTGCCCCTGATTAAACCCAAAGAATTTTTAATGCGAAGCGGAGAGTCGACGACAGTATCGATTTTAAGCGTCTTCAGTTTGTTGATCAGGTAATTGCCATAGATTCCTGTATTTTCCATTCCAACAACGGTATTTCTGGTGGTAAACTTTAAAGAACCTTTCAGGTGTAGCATATGATCACTGATCGCTTTTGGTTCATTGGGGATGGTATTGTGGACCAAAATAGATCCCTGAACCATAACGGCGATATCCAGGGTTTCTTTTGATATGTCGATCCCGATGAAATAGACATACCTTTTTGTTTTATTCAGTGCATCCATAGGTGACGGTTTTATTTCCCATCTTGAACGGTCAGGCGTTTTCTACAATATAGGTCTTACCTTAGCAAAAGCTCTGACTTACCTGACCGTTCTTTTAATTTGTGCTGACCACTAACTTATCGGGCCTCTTGCTCACACGTTGGTCTTTCCTAGATTTGTGACTAAGTCTTCTCCCGATAATCATGATAAGTCAATTTTAAATTTTGATGGGACATTCTTTCAAATCCTTATTCGATATAGGCAGTTTTCCGGTCGCTTTTAAACAAATTTAAGCATCAAAGGTGATTTAATCAATTTAGTTTTTTTTTAATATCACCTTTCAGGCCATGGAGGGTCAGGGGATCTGATGTTGCCTTTTGATAGGTCGGTTAGGGCTGTAAGGTGAGGGTTGAAGAAAGGTTGTGGAGCTGATAATTTTTGGTTGGGTTAAGTGGAGGGCGGATTGTATTTGGCTTTTTCCTGCTGGCCGGCCACCTGCTGTATCTTTAGCAACAAATGTATTTAAATTGGCAGTTCATCCGCTATACTATATTAATGGAAAAATTTAAGCCCATCTTTTTTATAACTTTTACCTATTTGTAAAATACTGTTAATTAGGTATTCATAATCAGCGTTGAAGTTCGTAGATTTATATCAAACCAAACGGACATTTATTGATATGGCTCTCTCAAATGAAATAAAAAACTTTAAATGGGTTGTTCAAGAAAAAACGAAAAGAGTGTTAAAGATAACGTTCTTAGCGATGGAATTGTTTCCTGGTTTTTCCTCGGTGTACGCGCAATCACTTATTTATTCTGAAGACCTTCTTAAATTTGATTATTTAACTCGTCGATTCATCAGCGAATCGGTTCAAATACCAATTGAGCAGCCTTTCAAAATCTCGGTGGACGGCCTTAGTTCAAAGGATATTGTTGTCATACAAGCTAACGAAGTTAAATACGCGGACATTATTGCGAAATAAATTATTAATAATTGGAGCTGATAGCTTTGCGAAAACATTTTTGAGAGAATGGTTTAGTCAGTACGAGAGTAGGTGGCACGACTTGGATGCTTATCGGTAGAAAACAAACTTAACAATATGAAAAATACAATTTTATTTATTTTCTTTCTCTTAACAACAGTAAGCTCGTTTGGACAAGTTACTTATACAAAAGGGTGTGTTCTTGACCTAGAAATTTATAAAACAGTTAAGGCAATTTCAAAACCAACTACCAGGAGTTTCGATAATAATTTACAGCGGTGAAATAGTCATTGCGGAACAAATTGCAATTAACGCCTCTGAAGCATTTTGGGACTTCTCGATTTCAAAGCATTCCATTAGCAGAATCTTTAAATTAATGTACAGTTGATCTTATCCAATTAATACATTCAGACACTTTTAAGTTAGGTTAAAAGGATTGGAAAGCTATATTAAAACGAATAAAGATTTGCCAGAAATGCCCTCTGCCAAAGAAGTTTAAACCAATGGAATAGCCGTTAGTGAAATGCTCAGGCTGCAACAGAACTTTGCACTTAATCGAAAAGGACAAAACGATTGAAAAGGTAACTCAGACGATCAAGGAGCGGCAGGTACAGATGGGGGAATTGAAAAACTATTACCGGCAATTAAAGGCACTTATTAATAAAAAAATAATGAAAAAAATAATGAAAAAAATAATACTGTCCATTATTGGCTTGTTTTTCTATTTGGTCTCAAATAGCCAAACTCCGGTTCAAGTAGTAAATGTGCCAGGCTCTTATTATGCATACTTGGGCAGCTTAGTCTTTGACGATAACTCTTATTCAAATTCTCAAAAAATTATTGTCAAAATATTCGGAGGATCTTGGTTTTCTGATTCTAATGGTGAAACTACCTATTATATTTCAAATAGGGATGGTATAAGTGTTAAACAAATTAGCTTAGGCAGCTATTCTCAGAGTAGACTAAAGTTAAAAGCGTATAAAAATGGGACTAATATTGATTTTTATATTGCGCCATCTCAAAGTGAATACACTTCATTTGCTGTTACTTCTTTTTCTTTTGGTAACGGTATCAATGAGCGTTTTATAGATATTACAATTCGGTCTACTGTGCCCACCGGTACAGATATCTCCTCATCCATTAATATTGTGCCGATAATGATGACAGATGAATCAGGGAATGTTGGTTTAGGAACCTCAACTCCAAATGAAAAACTTGCTGTGAATGGTAAGATCAGGGCCCGTGAAATAAAAGTAGAAGCAGGCAATTGGCCTGATTATGTTTTTGAAGAACGTTACAATGTTGGAACGTTGGAAGGGTTAGAAAGTTATATTAAAATGAATAAACATTTGCCTGGTATGCCAACGGCTAAAGAAATTGCTGAAAATGGGTTGGAATTAGGAGAAATGGTAAGATTGCAGCAACAAAAGATAGAGGAATTAACACTGCATTTAATTGATAAGGATAAAGCCCTTAAAAAAGTAGAAGTTGAAAATACACAATTGAAAGCAAAACAGGCAGAGCAAGATACCGCCATAAAAAAAATGATCGGGCGAATGGATAAAATTGAACTTAAAAAAACAGTAAACTGAAAAAAATGATATTGTCATTGGCAATTGTTTGTGGTTTTTTTAATAATGCAAAGGCAATTAGGTGCAGTTAAAGGAGATCCATTTGAAATATTGATTGTTGGAGGAACAACAATAGCAAATGATATGATGCATAAAATATGGCTTTTGCGTAACAACGATGGAGATAATTGGTAATAAGATGCTCAAGGCAGGGGCGTTATATTTCTCGATAATTGTTGCTTTTCTGATTGCGGTGATCTGTGCATCGCTGATCATGTTGGCCGCGAACTATCGGGGAAGCTACCTGAAAGAAATGCGGATGGCCAGGCTGAACAGGAATATGGACTCGGGCATTGCCTACGTACTTGCTGGAAATGAAAATACAAGCGGTAGTTTAGAACGCCTGGATCTTTTTGGTGATCAAACAGACAGTGTGTGGCCATTTTTGCCGAAATGCCCACCTGAGGTAGCAATTTTTCCATTCTTTAGATTGCCTGGGGATTTCGGCAATAGTAGACAGCGGATTCCGTTCCAAACTGTACACCCGTAGATTAGCGCGACTTTGAGCAGGACATCTTTAGAAGAGTCCCAAATATATCCATTCCTATCAGAACCACCGCAAAAGAAATTTTGCCAATGCTCTGCCTCCCATCCGCACAAAACTTCACTCCACGGCATCCCGGATATGATTATCCAGTCAATAAAGCTGTTCTGGGGAAAGATTACATCCAAAAACGGACAGACAAAAAACTCCAGTAACACTCTTTCTAAAAAAAAAATCATTTTAAGCGCTTTAGCGCTCCGCTGAAGCTGCCTTGAGCACAAAGACAATCATTGAATCATGTGGTCTTTAAATAAGCCTTAAAACCGCTTAAAATGAGCCGAGTGACCACTTTTAAGCGAAAAAAGTGGTCATTCTAAACCGAAAAAAGTGGCCACTTTGCAGAAAAACAAGTGGCCGATTTTGGGATAAATCCCCAGATAGTTATTCATCCGAAATGTTGATAATCCATTTCTTGAGTATCACTTTCCTTGATTTTCGTTTCGCTCTGATTTTTTTCTTTTTATCTACAACTTTCGGAATTAATTTTTCTCTTTCTTTTCGTAATTTCATCAACTTACCAAGCTCATCATACTCTGTCATTTTAGTGTCTAGTTCTGCGATTCTCTTTAAATCAGCAATGAATTTATTGCTTATCCGAACCTTTGCCGACCCGAAAGCCCTTTAAGATATCTTAAAGGGCTTTTTATTTTTTAGGAAATTTTCAAATCGTTGAATAACCGCTTTGAAGGGATCAATACCAAAACTTGTGGAGTAGTCATTTTTTAAGCATACAGTTGAGTTAGCCTGTATAGGAAAAATTTTATACATTTCACTCCTCGGAATTGGGATCTGAATGCTTTGATTTTGGCATTGAAAGATTCGGCAGAAGCATTTGTAGATCTGTTATCAAAATAGTTTAGAATGGTAGGATAGTGATTCTGAATTGACCTGGTAATCGTATTGAAAGCCTTAAAGGCGGACTGTCTTACTTTTTCATGCCATTTAGCTAATTTGGCCAGGCCAAATACTTTTTCAGTGGTTTTATCAAATATGTGGCTGAGTTCCATACTCAACGAATAGGCTATTTTGAGATCCGGATATCTTTCAAATAACAAATCTGCCCGCTCTTTTTGACTGGGCGTCCAGTCAAAGGCTTTTTTATACAGTACATACCTGCTCCTTGCGAGAAGCTGTTTCAACGTATCACCATTACTAAATACTTCAGCCCGAAATACTTTATTGGTTTTTCTAGCGCTTTCAATCGCATCGTTTTCCATATCAATTGCATTCCAGCGATGCTTGATCCTGATTTCCTGCACAGCTTCTGTAGCTAGTTTCTGAACATGGAAACGATCGGTAACCCGTACCGCCATTGGAAAACATTTTTTAGCGATAAGTTCCATGTTCCCAGCCATATCCAGTGTAATTTCAGAACTTTTTTGCGCTCTTTCTCTGGTATCTTATTGAGCACTGCAATAACTACTTCTGCTTTGGTACCTGCAACAACAGCTACAATTGCCCCTTTTCTGCCTTTTGCTGCTTTGTTGGTGATGATGGTATAAAGCTCCCCATGGGACAGGCTGGTTTCATCAATGGATAGATGTCGGCCGAGGTTATCCGGATAGCAGCCATCTATCTGCATGGCCCTTTTGCTCCCAGCATTTAAATTCGCTTAGATAGTCGCGGTAATGGCGGAGTAGCTTCCTTCCCTCTACACCGTAGAATTTACTGATCGTATGGATATCATTCGGAGCTGTATTGATTGATTTCTTTTAAAAAAGCCGCGAATTCCCCTGTCATTCGCGTTCCCTTTTCTATTAAAGTCCAGTTACGATAAATCAACTCATTACTTTGGGGATTAATCCATCGGCGACGCTTGATATGATAAAAAACCTTGTGCCCACGTACAGGGAAATCCTGAACGGTAATCTCAGGAAAGAAACCCTTAGAATGTACTTTTATAGATTCAAGTTCTGACTGCAGGTTATTGATTTCCTCAAGGTGGATATGAAAGGTGTCTGGATCTTCAATGACACCGGTAATATTAAAGTTTGCTAGTATAAAATCTGGTAGGAACAACTTAAGTAAAGAGGCGGCAGGGGAAGTCATATAAAGTGAAAATAGTAAAACGCAAAGCTATTCGTTTTTCCATTCCTCCACAAGTTTTGGTATTGATCCTATGTTGTCTGGTTTTTGTCTGGCTCATGGTGTTTGAAGTCTTACTGGCTTATTTTTGTCATTTCCTTATAAAACCTCCAATTACAGAGCAAAATCTGGTTTAATTGCTTTTAAACAGGTGTTCGAGAACCATGGGGTAAGGACAACCATCTTAAATTTTGTCTTTATTTTTTCTTTTTTGATATCTGTAATTTTATCAAGTTCTATTTTAACTGTAAGCTCACTTAATTCATAACAAGTTCTAATACGGCTTCAGCTTTGTCAAAAGGAATAATAGTTCCATGTTTTTCAAGAGATGCAATGAATTTTTTGATAGTGATAGACTTTTCATGTTTTGATTTTCTAGTCGTGATTCTCTTATGTGCTAATCCAGCTGAGTAATTAGCCTATAGTGCAGAGTAATGAACTGAAATAAGGCACTAAATTTAGGTATTACTAACCAAAATAATAACCTTATGAGAACATTTAAACCAGTAATTTTGGCGCTTGCCTGTGCCACTGTGATGCAGTATAGCTGCAAGAAACAATCAACGGTAGAAACGCCCGTAGAAAAAATTGACAAATCTGTACAGCAGCAAAACACTACATCAGGAGGGGTGCAAATCATGTCTGTGCTCTTTAATGGTGATGCCTCCAACGGATCAGCCAATGTATGGAAAGACGTTAACATTGAAGGTACAGGAACGGTAACCACTGTAAATGATGAAACGGGTACCCTAACCTGGAAATTTCTTAAACCTGCAAACAGCCACAGGACTGAAGGTCATGGCGCCAAAAACTACGAGGCACAGGATGGAGATGAAATATACATCGGTTGGACCAGTAAAATTTATATGCCAACAACATTAAAGACAGAGGCTATATTTCAATGGAAATCTTATCCAACCGACGGATCACTACAAAATCATCCTTTGATGCTCAGAACCAAATCAGGAAACCTTGAATTACAGCATTTCGACGATAACCATGTGGCCACAGTTCCTTGGTCTACCCCATTGGCCGTAAACACCTGGCTTAAATTCGTTATCCGGATGAAAGTATCAAGAGATCCTGCTGTTGGCTATATTGAATTCTGGTACAATGGCGTTAAACAAACCCTTGCAAACGGTAGTCAGCGGTTATATTGCAGAACTTTAGATGTCGATTACTGTGATCCGAAGTGGGGAGTTTACGGAGGTGATTCTTCACAGGTAACACATTTTGTTAAAAAAATAAGAATCGGTACATCTTACGCGGATGTAGCGCAATAACATTAATATCAGAAAAGACAAACTGTTCAGTTTGTCTTTTCTGATTCCCACTGATCAGTTTTACCAGCTATGCCAAGTATTGCTTGAACCATTGAGCACACTGGTGAAATTTCCTCCCTTTTCTCTTTCTTTAAATACCATTGATTTATGGCACTCAATCCCTTCAGTGTTTAGGTAATGATTTCACCTGTAGGTATCTGGCCAGATAAGATGGGAATATTCCGGATAATATCCGTCTGTTCGTCCTTTTTGGTTAAGGAATAAATTTTACTTATAGTTTGACAAAGCCCTGGACTGATGGATATTCCTTCTGTTTGCGACGCTTCGCCTTCTTTATGGATTACAGATGCCATTTATCGTGGTTTAGCTCCGGCGGGTCTTTAGTAGGCAGGTTTAAAAAAAGCAATCGGTTTATAAACGGTTTATACAGATTAATATTAGATAGATGTTCATTAGCCAATCATATGTGCAGGATTCAACATAATTGGCCTGGTTTTTAAGTAAGCTTGCCAGTTGATGTCAATTTTGTTGATTAAATGGATAATTTAGAAGAGTAAAGCCCAATAAATTATCACTTAGTTGCAGATTAAATATAAAGGCGGCTTATTGGCAGGTAGGGAATTTTGTTTAAATCCATGGTTTTACCAGGTGCATTAAACTTTCATTTTTTGCATCAGCTCAATAAATCGACGCTAACCAAATATTTATGATATCCCACATGAAAACTGTTATTCAGAAAAGAATTGTTTTGATTTTTAAGTTAGTTGTATGCTTTATATGCCTTGGAGTTACCAGGGTTAATGCTCAAGAAAATACTTCCAGACCGTTAAAACTTTGGTACAATCAACCAGCCAGGGTTTGGGAAGAGGCGCTTCCTCTAGGCAACGGAAAAATGGGTGCCATGGTGTTCGGAACTGTGCAGCGGGAACGGTTACAGCTAAATGAAAATACGCTATGGTCTGGCTATCCTGACCCTGGAAATAATCCTGATGGGCCGGGTCTGCTACCGCAGGTAAGGAAAGCAATGTTCGAAGGTGATTATCTAAAAGCTACGTCGCTATGGAGCAAAATGCAGGGACCATATTCTGCAAGATATCTCCCTATGGGTGATTTGTTTTTGGATTTTGACCATAAAAATACGGCTTTTACAAATTACTACCGCGAACTTAATCTGGCTAAGGCGGTATCGCTGGTAAAATATACCTTAGATGGAATTAATTATACCAGGCAGACTTATATGAGTTATCCCGATCAGGTATTGGTGATGAAAATAACGGCAAATAAGGCAAATTCAATTAGCTTCAGTGCTGGTTTAACGAGCAAACTGAAATATACTGTTGCAAGCGCAGATCAACACCAGTTGATTTTGAACGGTAAAGCGCCAAAATATGTGGCAGCAAGAGATTATGATCCGCAACAAGTGGTGTACGATGAAAAAGAGGGAATGAATTTTCAGATCAGGCTGAAGGTGGCAAATGTTGGTGGAACCGTGAAAAGTACTCCTTCTGTTTTAACGGTAAGCAAGGCAACAGAAGTGGTGATCTACCTAACAGGTGCAACAAGTTTTAACGGTTTTGCTAAGTCGGCAGGGTTAGCAGGTAAAGATCCTTCGGTACAAACGCGTTCAAATATGAACAAGGCCATTAAAAAAGGCAGTTTGCAGATTTATTCAAATCACATAAACGATTATCAAAACCTTTTTAACCGGGTAAAATTTGAATTGGGAAATCCTGATCTGAAATCGGACCAGTTGCCGACAAATGAGCGGTTGCTGGATTTTAAGAACAAATCGATTCCCGATCAAAATCTGCTGGCACTCTATTATCAGTATGGAAGGTACCTGCTAATTTCAAGCTCAAGAAAAGGAGGCCAGGCTACGAACCTGCAAGGCCTCTGGAATGATCTGGTGCAGCCGCCCTGGGGCAGTAACTATACCACCAATATCAATACGCAGATGAATTACTGGCTGGCAGAAAATACCAATCTTACCGAATGTAATGAGCCCTTATTTAACCTGATTAAAAACCTTTCGGTTAATGGTGCAGCAACAGCCAAGATTAATTATAACATCAGTAAAGGATGGGTAGCGCATCACAATTCGGATATCTGGGCCAAAACCTCACCAGTTGGAGCCTTTGATAAAGAGGAACGGGAGATGCCAAGAAAAACCTGCTGGCCAATGGCTGGAGCCTGGCTATGTACCCATCTGTTTGAGCATTACTTATACACCAATGATACCCTTTTTTTGGAAAAAACGGGTTATCCTCTAATGAAAGGTGCAGCAGAATTTATGTTGGAATGGTTAATAACAGATCCTAAAACGGGCTATCTGGTTACCAATCCTTCCACTTCTCCCGAAAATGTAGTTAAAATAAAGGAGAAAGCCTATCAATTGAGTATTGCCTCTACAATGGATATGTCGATTATCCGGGAACTTTTTGAACAGTGCATACAGGCCTCGCAGGTTTTAAAAAACGATTTTGCTTTTGCAGAACAACTTAAGCAGGCTAAAGCCAGGTTATATCCTTATCAGATTGGGCAATACGGACAGCTACAGGAATGGTTTCAGGATTGGGATGATCCTAAAGACCAACACAGGCACATTTCTCAGCTTTACGGACTTTATCCTGCCGGACAGATCAATGTTTATGAAAATCCGGCACTCTCATCAGCAGCAAAACAGTCTTTATTGCATCGTGGTGATGTGAGTACAGGTTGGTCTATGGCATGGAAAACAAACTGGTGGGCCAGGCTGCAGGACGGTAATCATGCTTATCAGGTACTGCTATCGGCATTAAATTATATCGATCCACTTTCGCCGAAAGGGCAGATGAGCGGTGGTGGAGCATATCCAAATCTTTTTGACGCACATCCTCCCTTTCAGATCGATGGTAACTTTGGAGCTACCGCCGGGATAACAGAGATGTTGCTGCAGAGCCATTATGGCGAATTGGTTTTGCTCCCTGCACTGCCTGATGCATGGCAATCGGGCAGAATAGATGGGATCAAAGCAAGAGGAGATTACAGTGTAGCAATACAATGGGCAAACGGGATGCTCAAAAGGGCATTCATTAAAGCAAACAGAACCGGAAAATGTAAAATCAGGACATTTACGAAAATTAAGATTAACAATTCGGATGCAGCCCAGCGAACAGATGGTATTGAAAACGTTGTGGAAACACAATACCTTAACCATAGCAAAACAGCCTTACAGCCACTCAATTTAAAGCCAAGTTATCTTTATGAGCTCAATGTTAAAAAAGGGGAGACCTATTTGATCACTTCTGCTGATTAATTAACGAGCCATTGCATACAGTGCTAAAAGTGGATTAATTTATTTTTTGTTACCCGATTTCATGCGAAGACTTTACGTTCTTTAGCGGTGCTATTCCGATTTATTTTTCTTTGGTGAGCTTGTTTTGTGGTAAGTATTTGTTTTTCAGTAAATTAAGTTGTTTTGCTGGCCTATTCGCAGTACCAGATCCATTTAAAAGCTATTTTGACATCATCATTAACAGGCAATTTAGAAGTTGTATGCCGGGTTATCCGTTCAACTTTAGCGCCAGGCATGCCTGGAAGGGATAAATATTGCCATTTTCCCCAGGAAAGGATTTTTGAGCGTGGAAAAGATATTTGCCAAAATAGTTGACTAATTCGCCAATTCTTGTACCAACTATTTCTTGTTTTATACTTTAATTGCAGTAACCAAATATAAAACTAAAACGTATGAGTAACAGAAATTACCCAGGTTTTGAGAACCATTGGCGTTTTTTTACAAGCCATTTGTTAAACGTCAGCAATCAGGCCGTTCGGCCTGTCTCTTCAGTCCCCTTCCCACTAACTTTTAATCCAGCGGTATGAAAAGAAAATTTACAAGATTTTTCTCTGCGCATTTAATCCTGCTTAAAGTAGCGGTATTTGCGTGTTTGCTCACTTTAATCAACACTGATCTTTCTGCCCAGGGACAAACTAAGGTTTCGGGAACTGTAAAAGACCGTAGCGGGGCAGCCCTGCCAGGGGTAACGGTTCGGGTAAAAGATCAAACCGGTGGCGTATCGACTGATAATAACGGGAAATTTACCATTTCTGTAACCCCGAATGCTATTCTTCAGTTTAACATGATCGGTTATACAACCATTGAAAGGAAGGTTGGCGACGGAGCAATGAACATTGTGCTGGAAGATGCATCAAGCGCGTTAGACGATGTGGTTGTAATCGGTTTTGGTGGTAAAGTTAAAAGAAGCGACCTAAGTTCTGCGGTTTCTTCTGTTTCGGCTAAAGATATCCAGGAGCGGCAACCGGTAGACCTTTTGAACGCTTTACAGGGCAAAGCATCAGGCGTAACCGTAACTACTGATGGTGGCCCTGGCGGTGAAGGAACGGTTCAGATTAGAGGAGTTACTACTTTAAACGGTGGTGCAGGCCCACTTTACGTGGTTGATGGTGTAATTACAGACAACGGGAGAAACATTAATCCATTGGATATTGCAGGCATCGAAATCCTCAAGGATGCAGCTTCTGCGTCTATTTATGGGGCACAGGCCGCAAATGGGGTAATTTTGATTACCACAAAAAAAGGTATTGAGGGTAAACCCAGGGTGGATGTTCAGTATACACATCTATTTGGCAAGCTTGCACATAAGCTCCCGCAGAGCAACTCTGAAGAGGTTAGGGCCTTTAGAAGGCTGCAGAATGGCGGATTGATCACCGCCGGTTCGAACACAGATTCATTAAACGTTTCTTTTAATTCAGATAATGACCTTCAGGATCTGTTGTTGGGTAATACTGGCCAGCGCAACCAGGTAAATGCGAGTTTGGCAGGAGCCTCTAAAACCTTTAATTATTATTCAAGTGTTAATTATATAGATGACAAATCGATCGTGATCAACAGTTTTGCCAAGTCACTTCAAACCAGGTTAAATATCTCCTATCAGGCACTGCCAAAACTTAAGTATACCTCCAATTTTTCGCTCTATTATCAAACGAAGAATGAAATACCCATTGCAAGAACAGTAAATGTTATTTTTGACAGGCCGGCAAATTCACTGATCTATTATCCCGATGGTGCATTAACAAGTTACATTGCCTCAAAACGGAATCCTGTTGCAAATGCAATGTACGAAATCAATAAAACCGAAACCTATTCGGCACAGATCAACAACCAGCTAGATTTTGATATTACCAAGCATATTAAATGGACCACACTATTTAACCTGGCTTACGAAAATCCACAGTATACTTTTTTTGCGCCACGCTATGTAAGTCCAAACCGGAACACAAACAACGGTATAAATGAACTGACCAAAAATTTCAGATACGAAGCACAAACCTATTTTAATTATAACCAGAAGTTTAAAGACCATACCCTAAGTGCAACATTGGGTGCAAATGCCATCCGCAGAACGCAGAGCGTATTTCATCTGGAGTACCTGAATGCAGCAAGTGAGGAAATTACCGTTACGCTGCCTGCTTACCTTACAGGTTCTAAAACTTATACTACGGGTACGGCCAATACCAACCAGGCTATTTTTGCCAGGGTAAACTACGATTATAAGAGCAGGTATTATGCAAGTGCGGTATACCGGAATGATGGTTCTTCGCGTTTTGGCCCGGAGAACAAACGCGGATCCTTTTATTCAGGATCTATGGCCTGGCGCTTTTCAGCAGAAAAATTTATGGAATGGTCTAAATCATTTCTTGATGATGCCAAAATCCGTGCGAGTTATGGCCGGGTGGGTAACGATCAGATCGAGGATTATGGTGCGATTACAAAAGTACAGTTCGAGGGTAATTATAACGGAATAGGAGGAGCAGCCTATAATACTTCGATAGGCAACAGCCTGATCAAATGGGAAACGGGAATCCAGAAAAACCTGGGGCTGGATCTTACTTTTCTGAAAGGCAGATTGAACTTTACCGGCGAACTTTATGAGAAAGAATCGAAAGACCTTTTATATCAGCGCCAGCTGGTTAAGGAAACAGGCTTTTCGACCGTTATCGTTAATCTTGGTTCTATTGTTAATAAAGGCGTAGAATTTACCGTTTCCGGTACACCGATTTCCAAAAAGAATTTTTCATGGAATATAGATGCTAATATTTATTTCGAAAGGGGCACAATCAAAGAACTGGCAGGCGGTGTTCCGTTTATTGCAGGTAATAAATGGTATGTTCAGGAAGGTGGAAAGATCGGCGATTTTTATGGATGGAAAAACCTGGGCGTTTACCAATGGAACGAATCTAATGCTTATAACGATAGCTGGGATAAGTTGACCGTGGTATTGGGCGCCGATAATAAACCCTTATATGTGAACGGAAAACCCCAGTACACTTTCAACGGCCAGCCGTACAGTGGAACGGTTCATAACCTATACGATCCTTCAGGTAAACTTGTTGGCGGAGATACGGAATGGGCAAATATAAAAAGAGATAGTTTAATAGATGACGGCGATCGCCATGTAATCGGCAATGCTCAGCCTAAGTTTAATATCGGTTTTGGCAATACATTTAACTATAAAAGATTTTCATTGAATGTGCTGTTTAACGCATCTATAGGTGGAGATATCTACAATACCCTTTTGTATAATGCAAACAATCCTTCCAATACGGGGCCGGGTAATCCTGACGTGCTGTACAATTCGTGGCAGAGACCTGGCGATATTGCAAAATATCCATATTATCCAAACAGGCCTTCCAGGGGAAATTTAAAGGCGAACGGTAACAGCGCTTATCTGGAAAGCCGTTCTTTCATCAGGCTTGCGAGTATGAGGTTTGCCTATAGCATGGATCCTGCGCTTGCAAAACGGGTTTACCTTAAAGGGATAACCGCATTTATATATGGGACAAATTTGTTAACCTGGACAAACTACAAGGGCTACGATCCTGAATTTAGCACCTCTAACCCGCTAACGCCTGGTGATGACACAGGAAAGTACCCTAAAAGAAGAGAACTTGGATTTGGTTTAAACATCAGTTTATAATAAGGATATGAAAACAATAAAATATACCTGTATTTTCATGCTATTGCTCGCTATGGGCAGTTGCAAAAAATATCTTACAGAGACGCCTGTTTCGCAGGTGTCGAGCGATAAATTCTATAAATCTAAATATGATATTGATGCGGCTATGGCCGGGATGTATTCTGCTTTTCAGCTCACCATGGTGGGCGAATCGCAATTTAACGACCGCTACCATTATTGGGGCGAATTCAGGGCCGATAATTTCGACCGTTTTCTCTCTTATACCAATACTTATACCACCGAGATCGCATTAAACGCCCTTACTACAGATAATCCATATGCAGATTGGTCAAGGCTTTATACGGTCATTGCCCGTGCGAACAGTAACATTAAATACATCCCTGGCGTACCCGCTTTAGATAATAATGTTACCCAGGCAATTGTGAATGCAAACCTTGCACAGTCGTATGCCATAAGAGCCATAGCTTATTTTTACCTGGTAAGGGTTTGGGGCGACGCGCCTGTTTGGTTGGAACCTTACGAAGATAGCCAGGTTGCCGCAGAGCGGGAAAGGACCAAAGCATCGCAGATTCTCGACGATGTGATCATCAAGGATTTAAAAACAGCTTATGACCTAACGGTTAAAAATCAGAATGCATCTGTATATTATATGAATGAAGGTGCTATATGTGCAGCTCTGGCAGATGCCTATATGTGGAAAAAAGACTATACAAATGCCATCCTTTGGATTAATAACCTGTTTAAGGCGAGGAATCCAAAAGGCGCACTTTACACAGGTACATCTGATGCCAACCTGGAACCAACGGCCAGTTGGAAAAGTATATTTACAGCCCCTGCTGCGAGCATAGAAACCATCTGGTCTATCCACTGGGATTTTACCACAAATAGCTGCGCCTGCATGCAGATATCTTATTCGCCCAATAACAGACAGATGCAACTCGATCCGCTTTTGTATACCAGTTACTTTCTGCCCCAGACCCAACCTGTACATACCAACGATATCAGGCCCAAACAAACACTGGATGTATATGCGGTCGCCAACCCCACCCTCAACAACCGTGACCGTTTCCTTAAATTTTATCCAAGCCCATCAAACCCTGTTGGGGCAATACCTACTACAGAATTAAATCTGTATTACAATCAGAATACTCCGGTTTATTTGCCAATGTACAGGTTATCTGATATTTACCTGCTCTATGCCGAGGCGCTCAACGGAAACAACGATTTGCCCAACGCACTTAAATATTTAAATTTTGTGAGAAAAAGAGCCAATGTAGATCAGTATCTGGCCACAGATGTTAAGGTAACTGCTAAAGCAGCAATGGAAAATGCAATTTTAGAAGAGCGCCAGTATGAACTCATCGGCGAAGGTAAACGCTGGTTCGACCTGGTAAGAACAAACAAAGTGAAAGAAGTTATGGATCCCGTGTTAAAGGACCGACAGCTTAGAAATGGAAATACCGATATAGTTGGTTTTACGGATGTGCGTCGTTCTTATTGGCCATTGAGCAGGGCGGTAATGAATTCCAATAAAAAATTGGTACAGAATCCTGGTTATGGCGAGTAATGGTTAATTTTTAACAGTGGGCCTGTCTATAACAGCAGGCCGTAAATGATATGGAAATGAAAGTTTTTAAAAATAGAATATTGCCATCAACTTTATTGATTTTGATTGCGATTAGCCAAAGCGGCTGCGGAAAAATGTTCGGTTTAGAACGTCAGAAGGATTACGATTATGTAAAGAAAACGCTTGATCCCAATATTGGCGTATCTGCCCGTAAGTTTTTGGAAGACAGGGCAACCGGTACGGGAATGGCAAACGATCCGACTGATACCGTTTTTAAGTATATGAAACTGGGCCTGGAGTATGCGGGCATAGACCTTGCAGAATACGAAAAAAGTGACCGTACCTTTCTTTTTCTACATAACCTTGGGGTTAGGGTACTACCAACAAAAGTGACCAATGGCGTAACGGTAACAACCAGCAATATACCAACAGCAGGTTTGTGGTTCGATTATCCAATTGTTACTGGCATCAATCCCACCACAGGCCTACCCATAACCAGGCCCGCAACCAAATGGAGCGATTACCCTAAAGAAGATGTAAAGAATTATTTTTTATATCTGATTGGCCAGGGCAAGTATAATTTTGATAATCTCAATGCCAATAATGTCCCTGTAAAATCAATTCTTCCCGCAAATGCGGTGTTGTCCAAATCATCAATGCTGGGTTATGCCAACAATGGCAAGGGTTTTGATGAAAATGGCATTTTTTATCTGAAAATATTGAATAACAGCGATCAGGCACCAATTGTACATAACAACAGAACCAATGACCGCAGTGCTGGTTATGTAGCAACCAATGGCATTGTACACGTTTTTGGGGCATCGATGGCACCCTCATTGTAACCTATGGAAGACCGGCCGGGCATAAAATATGTGTCCGGTTTTTATTGTATTTCTACCATAACCTATATTGCAAAAGAATATGCCCAGGGGAGGTTCCGATTGCATGTATTTAGCATCAACATAGCCATGAAATTGATCAGATTGTTACTTTTTACCGTATTGCTATTAAACCTGCATTTTAGTTTAAATGCTCAGGGCATTACCTGGACATCGGTAGCGCCCGGAGTGTGGAAAGGTGTATTTGGTATTCCCGAACCTTATGATCTTTTAAAAGCTTCGGGTGCCAAACCAAATCAAGAATCTTTAGGCAAATTAGGGGAGGCTATATTTCCTTTTTCTGATCAACCCATAACAGCGCAGCTTAACGATGGCAAAACTTATTTAAGAATCCCGCTTGACAAAACCGAGCAACTTTACGGTTTCGGATTAAATTTTCAAACCATACACCAGCGGGGAAAGATCTTGGAACTGCATGTAGATCATTATGGTGGGAAAGATAATGGCAGAACGCATGCTCCGGTACCTTTTTATGTTTCATCAAACGGATACGGCGTTTTTATCAATTCGGCACGATACCTTAAAGTGTGGGCAGGTACTGCGATGAGGAAAGACAGTAAAAATTTTCCCATACCACTGGATAGAAATTCTGATAAAAGCTGGTCATCCCGAAACAACGGCGATGAGGTAGAAATTTTAGTTCCGGCAGCTGGTGTAGAAATTTACGTTTTTGCTGGGCCTAAACCGTTGGATGTTGTTAAAAGATATAATTTATTTAACGGCGGCGGATATTTACCACCACGTTGGGGGCTCGGTTTTACACAAAGGGTAATGACCCGTTCAACTGCTGCCGATGTAGAAAAAGAGGTAAATAGTTTTGAAGAAAAGGGCTATCCATTAGATTTTGTAGGCCTGGAGCCTGGCTGGCAAAGTAAAGCTTACCCAGGTACTTTTTCGTGGGATAACAACAGATTTGCCGAACCGGCTGGTTTTGCGAAAAGCATGTTAGCCAAAGGCATCAGGCTCAATCTTTGGATTAACCCTTACGTTTCGCCAGACGCACCTTTTTATAAAGAGATTAGACCGCAAACGGGCTCGCATACCGTTTGGCTGGGCGCTGTCCCAGATTTTACTTTAACAAAAGCCCGAGATCTTTTCTTCGGTCAGTTGAAAAAAGATCAGGTAGATATTGGCATAAGTGGTTATAAAATTGATGAAGTTGACGGGTATGATTATTATTTATGGCCAGATGTGGCCACTTTCCCTTCGGGTACCAGTGCTGAGCAGATGCGTCAAACTTATGGGTTGTTAGTGCAGCGTTACTCGGCAGAAATGTTCAGAAAAAGTAACAAACGTACCTATGGTTTAGTCAGGGCATCAAACGGCGGAGGAACCTCTTTCCCTTATGTAATTTATAACGATTATTATAACCATGAAGATTTTATTACCGCGCTCATTAACAGTGGTTTTGCAGGTGTACTGTGGACGCCCGAGGTGAGGGCTTCCAAAACCGGCGAAGAATGGTTGAGGAGATTTCAATCTAATGTTTTCTCACCTATGGCCATGATTAATGCCTGGGCAAGCGGAACAAAACCCTGGACTTACCCCGATGTGGAAAAACAAGTGAAAGAATATGCTTTATTAAGGATGAGAATGATGCCTTATTGGTATACCGAATCTGCAAAATACCATTTTGAAGGCATACCACCTTTCAGAGGGATGAATTTAGAGGAAGGATTTACACAGAGGGTAAAAACAGAGGAGCGGGTAAATGTTAACCTTGAAGAAAATCCTTATGCAGAAGCCGTTTCGAAAGAAATTAAAGATCAATACATGGCAGGTGAATATTTATTGGTTGCCCCAATGTTTACCGGACAAACCCAACGCAAAGTGATATTGCCAAAGGGTAAATGGTATGATTTTTACACGGGCGCTCTTGCCGGCGATGGACAGGTAATTACGGTTACACCTGGCTTGGATAAAATACCGGTATACGTTAAAGATGGCGGTATAATCCCACTGATGCCGGCCTTACTTCATTCACCTAAATTAGGTACGAAAGTAGATCTCGAAATCCGCCACTATGGAGAAAAAGCCAGTGAATATAATTTATATGACGATGATGGGGAGACTTTTGACTTTGAAAAAGGAGCGTTTACCTGGAGGAAAATTAAAGTTGAAAGGCTGAAAAACGGTAAGTTAAAGGGAAGCATCTCTGCACCTGAAAAAGGAAAACCCAATACCATTGGTAAAGTAAGTTTTACATTTATGACTAAATAACATGATGCTAAAAATTAAATATCTGCTGTTTTTATGCTTTGTTTTTGCTTTTCAGGCTAAAGCAGATGATGTCTATACTGCTGATGCGGCTAAAGTGCTGAAAAAGCAAATTTTACAAGAAGCAAAATGGGCGTTAGCGCAAGTGCCAATAACAGTTACTGCACAAAGTTCTCCACGAAGTGCAGGTGGCAGACACGATTACTTTTCGGAAGGCGATTATTGGTGGCCAGACCCAAACAACCCAAAAGCACCTTATATTCAGAAAGACGGGCTAACCAATCCCGATAATTTTGTTGCCCATCGCCATGCGCTGATCCGTTTCAGTAAAATTATTGGAGCCTTGGCATCAGCTTATAAAATTACGGGAGATGAAAAGTATGTTAAACATGCATTTCTACATTTAAAAGCATGGTTTGTAAACGCAGAAACGTTAATGAACCCTAATTTGTTGTTTGCACAAGCCATACAAGGAAGATTTACCGGGCGGGGAATTGGCATTATAGACACCATACAATTAATGGAGGTTGCGCAAGGCGTTTTAGTGATGCAACATTCAAAAGCCGCAGATAACACGGCATTAGCAGCTATTAAAAAATGGTTTGCTGAATATTTAACCTGGTTAACTACACATCAATATGGTAAAGATGAAATGAATGCAGAAAACAATCACGGAACCTGCTGGACCATGCAAGTGGCTTCATTCGCCAAGCTTACCGAAAATAAAGCGCTTCTTAGTTTTTGTAGAGAACGCTACCAAACGTTGCATTTACCTAACCAAATGGCAACAGACGGCAGTTTTCCGAGAGAAACTAAACGTACCAAACCTTTTGGCTATTCGCTCTTTAATTTAGATGCGATGGCTACAATTTGTCAAATCTTATCCAATAACGAAACCAATTTATGGGCTTTTCAACTGGCGGATGGGAGAAGTATAAAAAAAGGAATCGAGTATCTCTATCCTTTTGTGAACGACAAATCGCTATGGCCTTTTCAAAAAGATGTAATGCATTGGGAAAATTGGCCTGTTGCCCAACCCTTCTTACTATTTGGCGCAAAAGCCTATCGAAACGAAACCTGGTTTAAAACCTGGAAAAAATTAGATCATCAACCGAAAGATGAGGAGGTAATTAGAAACTTACCCATTAGAAACCCATTAATATGGATGTAATGAAGAAACTACTTATTCTTTTAACCTTGTCAATTTACCATTTTTTTGCATTTGGTCAGGTAACTGGCGATGAGGATAAGGAGATGTTTAATCAGGCAAAAGACCGCGATCAAAAGGCAGTTGATGAAGCGGTTAATACCTGGTATTCTGCTACTATGAAAACACATGAGCAGCGCATACAATGGTGGAGAGACGCTAAGTTTGGCATGTTTATACATTGGGGCGTTTATTCTTTGCCTGCAGGAGAATGGAAAGGTAAAAAAGTGAACGGTTATGCAGAACACTTAATGCGCAAGGAAAAAATATCAAAAAAAGCGTATTTAGAAATTGCCCACCAATTTAATCCAGTTCTTTTTGATGCAGATAAATGGATTTTAGACGCTAAAAAAGCAGGAATGAATTATTTTATCATTACAGCAAAACATCATGATGGTTTTGCCATGTACGATTCAAGAGTTTCAGATTTCAATATCATGGCTCAAACGCCATTTAAAAGAGATCCAATGGTCGAATTAGCGGCAGCAGCCAAAAAACACGGAATGAAGTTTGGCTTTTACTATTCACATGCTTTTGATTGGGAACATCAGGATGCGCCCGGCAATGATTGGGAATACAAAAATCCGGGTGGAGATTTAGGTTTATATGGTGGTGTAAATTGGTATGCAGCGCATCCGGAGTTATTGCCAAAGGCAGTAAAATATGTGGATGAAAAAGCAATCCCACAAATTAAAGAATTGCTTTCCAAATACCATCCCGATATTTTATGGTTTGATACGCCACAAAAATTACCGCTTTCAGAAAACATCAGGATTTTAAAAGCCATTAGGGAAACCGATCCAAATGTAGTGGTAAATGGGAGGTTGGTAAGAAGTGCAGGTGCCAATTTTGGAGATTATAAAAATACTGCAGACAGGCCGGCCGAATTTTATCCGGTTGAAGGCGATTGGGAAGCTATTCCAACCACAAATGAATCGTATGGGTATAGTAAATATGATAACTCACATAAAACGTCAGGCTTTTTTATTCAACTTTTAGCCAAGGCAGCCTCAAGGAATGGGAATTTATTATTAAATATTGGGCCAAAGGGCGATGGTACTTTTGACGCTAAAGATTCACAGATACTTTCAGGAATTGAAAAATGGGTAGCTAAAAATGCCGAAAGTATTTACAAAACCCATAAAACAATAATGCCCTTACAAAGTTGGGGGGTAACTGCACAAAGTGAAAATAAGTTGTATTTACATGTATTTGATTGGCCTAAAGATGGAAAATTATATGTAGGAGGCTTAAAATCTAAAATGGATAAGGCTTATTTTTTAACTGATGATAAAAAAAACACATTAATCACGCAGGCTATTGGTGACGGCGATTTCTATATCAATGTACCCAAAAAAGCACCTGATAGCGCCAATACCGTAATTGTTTTGGCTTTAAATGAACAACTAAAAGCCGATAATTTACATTATGTGAGTACAAATGCCGCTGTAACCAGGTTATTGGCTTTTGATGCCGATTTGAGTAATGGGTTTAAGTTTGGAGATGGAAAAACCGATCGTTTTTATGTAGAAGGATGGGAGGAAAAGGAGCAGACAGTCAAATGGGATTTTAGAACGTCGTTTCCACAAAAATTTAAAATTGTTATCAAATATTTAGCTGATAAAGAAGCTGAAGGAAGCTATAATTTTGAGATTGATCAACAGAAAATTAAACAAAATGTACGAGCTGGCGGTAAAGTAATCTCCCAAAATATTGGAGAAGTACAGTTAGCCAAAGGAGTACATCACATCAATATAAATCCAGATACCATTTCAAAAAATGAATTAATGAAACTTTTAGAAGTTCAGTTAATTCCTATAAATTAATTACGATGAAACTTAAATACAGTATTGCCACGATTATTTTATTAGCCACACAAACCTTTGTTTTTGCACAAAAAGTAAATGTTAAAAAAGCATTTCAACAGGCGGCTGCTCAAACCAAATTAATGTTACAGGAAGTAGAAAAAGCTGCCAGCGCTGCCAAACCGGAACTCATTTCGCCAAGAACATTAGATAATGGAAAGCTAAAATTGGTGGCGAGCAGAGATTGGACAAGCGGATTTTTTCCGGGGGTACTTTGGTATTTGGACGAATATTATAAAACCGACGAATGGAAAACAGCGGCCAGAAAATTTACCACCTTTATAGAAAAAGAAAAAACCAATGGCACCACGCATGATATGGGTTTTAAGGTTTTTTGCAGCGTAGGTAATGCATTTCGCCTAACTGGAAGTGCCCATGATAAAGCGGTGATTATTGAAGCGGCAAAAACTTTGTCAACTCGCTTTAACCCTAAAACAGGCGTGATATTATCCTGGGACCATAGCAGGGATAAATGGGTAAACCCTGTAATTATTGATAACATGATGAATTTAGAACTGTTATTTGAAGCAACGAAACTAACCGGTGATTCAACTTTCTATAAAATTGCAGTAAGCCATGCCAATACAACCATAAAAAATCATTTCCGCTCCGATTTTAGCTCGTATCATGTAATCGATTACGACCCAAATACGGGGGCTGTGCTGAAAAAGAATACCCATCAAGGTTATAGTCATGAATCTGCTTGGGCCCGCGGACAAGCATGGGGTTTATATGGGTATACCATGTGCTATCGTTACACTAAAAATCCAATTTACTTAAAACAGGCAGAAAATATAGCAAAATTTATTTTCGATCATCCAAATATGCCGAAAGATTTAGTGCCCTACTGGGATTTTAATGCACCTCAAATCCCGAACGAGCCAAGAGATGCATCAGCCGCTGCTGTTATGGCTTCAGGCTTATATGAATTAAGCGGATACAGCAATCAAGGAAGTGATTATTATAAAAAAGCAAACCAGATTTTAAAAAGTTTAAGCACAAACTACATTGCGCCGATTGGGACGGCCAAAGGCTTTATTTTGCTGCACAGCACAGGCTCAAAACCATCAAATAGCGAAGTAGATGTGCCACTAAACTATGCCGATTATTATTATTTAGAAGCACTGCTAAGGTATAAAAATTATAAAAAATAGCAGTCCTGCCCATTACCGATTAAAATAACCAAATAGCCTACAATATGAAACTCAATTTTTGCCTAACAGCTATCCTCATCGGATGCTCGATCTACGGAACTGCGAAAGATTACAAAATAAGCACAGCAGCTGAATTAGCTGCGTTAAAACTATTACCAGGTGATAAGGTAATCCTTAAAAATAGGGAATGGGCAAATCAACAAGTGCTTTTCAAGGGTAATGGCACGCAGCAAAAACCTATTATGCTAACCGCAGAGGAGGGTGGTCAAGTGTTTTTTACAGGTGCCTCATCACTGAAAATTGATGGAACCTGGCTAATCACCGATGGCATATCTTTCAAAAATGGTTTTACAAAAGGTGAAGATGTGATTACATTTTCCGAAAAATCGGCCAATTGCCGTTTAACAAATTCTTCGGTTATTGGTTACAATCCGCCTGATAAGGCCACTGAATATACATTTGCTTCATTGTATGGCGAGCACAACAGGGTAGATCATTGTTATTTTGAAGGTAAAACTAATCAGGGTCCAACGCTTGTGGTGTGGTTGTCTGATAAACCAAATTACCACCAGATTGACCACAATTATTTTGGTCCCCGGCCAGATATAAGCGGGAATGGCGGTGAAACCATTCGAATTGGTACCAGCACCTGGTCGTTTCATGATTCATTTACAAAGGTTGATGCCAATATTTTTGCCCACTGTAACGGTGAAACCGAGATTGTTTCTGTAAAATCTTGCAGAAACACAATTTCCAATAATCTGTTTTTTGAAAGTGTAGGTACTTTAACTTTACGCCATGGCAATTACAATGAGGTATCGGGAAACATTTTTATCGGCAATAAAATTGCAAATACCGGGGGGATCCGTGTTATTGGTGAAAACCATAAAGTACACCATAATTATTTGCAAGGATTAACTGGTACCGGTTTAAGAGCTGCCATTTCGGTGATGGATGGGCTACCTAATCCAATTTTGGTAAGCCATTGGCAGGTAAAAAATGCGGAGATTACAGCCAACACCATTGTTGATTGTAAAGAGGCTTTTTCAATAGGCGCTGGAAAAAATGCCGATCGAATATTAGCTCCTCAAAAGGTAGTCATTACCGATAATCTGGTAAAAGCAGATACCAACCCGGTAAGTTGGGTAGATAAAGCAGCTGATGTAACTTTCAGTGGAAATATGCTGGATGCAAAATCAGCCCCGCAAAATCTTGAAAAAGGCTTTAGTGTTATCGATGCGAAATTTGAAAAACAGCAAGGTATCTGGAGCTTAAAAGGTCAGAAAACCGGAGCCAATCTAAATAGCGGTCAACTTTCAATATTAAAAGCAAGGAATATTGGTCCCAGCTGGTATAAACCAACCTCAACTGTACTAATACAATAACAAAATGTTTAAGTTATAACGAAAACCCGATGCCTGGAGTTCTAATTTTAAATTTAATCTATTAACAATATGATGAAGAAACTTAGCTGCCTGCTTTTGATTTTTACTTTTTCTGCTGGCATTGTAAAATCTCAGCAGCAATTATCGCAAAATAACAAAATGGAATGGTGGCGGGAGGCACGTTTTGGAATGTTCATCCATTTTGGGGTATATGCCCAGTTGGCAGGAGAATATAATGGACACGAGCAAGCCCGTGGTGGTGCCGAATGGATTATGAACAGGATGAAAGTACCGGTTGCCGAATATAAAGCAATAGCGAAACAATTTAATCCAGTAAAATTCGATGCTGACCAATGGGTTAAAATGGCCAAAAATGCCGGAATGAAGTACCTGATCATTACGGCTAAACACCATGATGGTTTTGCTTTATTTGATTCGAAAGCAAGCGATTGGGACATTGTTGATGCCACGCCTTATAAAAAGGATTTATTAAAACCATTAGCTGCGGCCTGTAAAAAGTATGGCATCAAATTGGGGTTTTATTATTCGCAAGCGCAGGATTGGGGCAATGCAGGAGGCTCGGTAGCCAGAAAATTGATGGCCGAGGGCTGGCCAAATCCCGATAGCACTAAGATAAACAGTTATACCCAGGAACATAAAGGGCACTGGGATCCGGCACAGGAAACATCGACTTTTGCACAATATATAGACAGGGTTGCTGTGCCAGAGGTGAAAGAGTTGATGAGTAACTACGGAGATGTTGCCGTATTGTGGTGGGATACCCCGACCAACATGACCGATGAGGCTGCTTTAAAGTTGCAGGAACAATTAAAATTGCAACCCAACATCATCACAAACGATAGGTTAAAGCGGCCCAACTTTCCTGGTGATACTAAAACACCTGAACAGAAAATCCCTAATTTAAGCGAGCTTGATGGCAAAGACTGGGAAACCTGTATGACGATGAACGGAACCTGGGGCTTTAGAAACTCCGATACCAACTGGAAATCGTCCACTACTTTAATTCGTAATTTGGTTGATATTGCATCAAAAGGTGGTAATTATTTATTGAACGTTGGCCCAAAACCCGATGGCTCTTTTCCGGAAGCAAGTGTAGAACGTTTAAAAGATTTAGGTGGCTGGATGAAAATATACAGCGAAGCCATATACGCAACTCAGGCAAGCCCTATTCCGGATCAAACCTGGGGCAGGATAACCCGAAAAGACCTTAAAAATGGAAATACTACCTTATATTTTTCTGTTTTTGATTGGCCAAAAAATGGAGAATTGGCAGTGAAAGGTCTAAAAAATGAGGTGGTTTCTGCGCAGTTATTAAACAACAACAATAAAGTAAGCTGGACAAAAGCAGCCGATGAAATGATCTTTAAACTTCCAATATCGGCTCCAAATGAAGTAGCAAGTGTAATTAAGGTTGAGGTGAAAGGCAAAATGCAAACCTGGTTTGGCGAATTAAGTAAAGAGAAAATGAAAACCGGATCAATAGATTAATGATATGATGAGGATTTTAAGCTGCTTAATTTTATCTGTTGTATGTTTTATGCCTGCAACAGCTCAAAAAGTAACACCACTTTGGCAAGATTTTATAACTGCCAAAACACAAGGCAAAACACCAATTTTACCCGATTTTTCATATGCCGGCTATCATTTTTCTGAAAAAGAAATCCCATCCCTTTCGGGTAAAAAAGTATTTAATGTACTCGATTTTGGTGCTAAACCCAATGATAATCTGTATGATGACGATGCTATTCAAAAAACGATAGATGCTGCTGAGAAAAATGCGGGTGGTGGCGTGGTGTTCTTCCCGGCAGGTAAATTTTTATTGGCAAAAGATAATGATAGTACCAAGCAGATCAGAATTTCTAAAAGCAATATTATTCTAAAAGGAAGTGGTAGCGGATTAGGCAGGACAGAAATTTATCAGGATAAAATGAGAATTAATGGCAGGCAAATTTTATTTAAACCTGTTGGAAATGCTCAAAATAGATTAACAACAATTACCAAAAATGCCGAACGTGAAAGCTTTTGGGTAGAAGTGGAAAATAGTGCCCAGCTAAAAATAGGAATGGATGTTGTTTTAAAGCACAGGAGCGAAGAATTCACAAGATTGTACTTCTCACCACTGGTACTAAAACAGCAATGGACAAGGTTGTTTGGCAAAGATGGTGGAATGTTGATCAATGAGATTCATACTATCGAAAAAATTGAGGGCAACAGGGTGAAATTTAAAAATCCAATTCATTTTGACCTTATCTTAGTAAAGAGTGCTCCTTTTGAACTTTTAAATTATAATTCGATTGAAGAATGCGGTATAGAAGATATCAGATTTACCAGTAACTGGAAAACTTACCCTGAAGCGTTTGTTCACCACAAAAATGCAATACACGATTATGCATATGAAGCGGTAGGTATGGAGTATGTTAAAAATAGCTGGGTGCGGAACTGCGAGTTCCAGGATTGGAATGAAGGCTTATTCATCCGTTCGGGCTATCAGGTTAGTGTATTGAACGTAAATTTCACAGGTAAGAAAGGTCACGCATCTGTTCATGCCCGTACCGGTTACGGCGTTTTAATCAAAAATTGCAATTTCAATGATGCGCAGCATCATGGTGCAGGAACAGGTTATAGTGCTGTAAATACAGTAATTACAAAATGTACTTTGGGTATAGACCAAAATATTGATATCCATTCTGGACAACCTTTTGCAACTTTATATGATGATATTCAGGGCGGGGTTTTTTACAACCTGGGAGGCCCTGAGCCTGGTCATCCGCATCATGCTAAATATTTGGTGTTATGGAATTTTAGGCATCAGTCTGCGAAAGAGCAACATTATAATTTTTGGGATTTGGTTAGAAGGCGAAATTATTCGATTGCGCTACCTTTTTTGGTGGGCTTCCAATCTAATCAGAAAGTTACTTTTGAAAATGTGGGAATTAATGAATCCCAAGGACATGAAGTATTGCCACGATCTTTGTTCGAAGCGCAACTTCAATTCCGATTAACAGGAAAGAATATTGCTGAATAACGGCTTTAAGTTATTTATCATGAGCCATAAGAAAAAAAATAGCTAATCAAGGTTGCTACCGGATAGTTAATTTGTGAAAAAGTAACCATTGTATGCTTTTCTGGCTTTAACTGATTTGAAATACACACCATGAAAAAAAATATTACAATAATCTTAGGCCTGCTAATTGGCTTTCCTTTTATAGGTTTTTCTCAATCTGCTGATTTAAAAAAATGGCCTAAAGGTGTTTCACCGGAAGAAATTGGTGCTAAAGTGGCCGCCAGGTTTGTAGCCACTCCGCACACCAATTTTAACAAACCAACTCCACCCAGGCTAATCACCTATGCAGAAAGCTGTGCCTGGTATGGTGCTTTAAAATTTGCTAAAGCATCGGCTAACAGTAACCTGAAAAATGGGCTGGTTAAAAGGTTCGAACCTATGTTCGCCCAGGAAGCTGGTATGGTCCCGCCGGTGACCAATGTTGATTACGCGGTTTTTGGATCCGTACCACTTCAGCTTTTTATACAAACAGGCGATAAAAAATATAAAGAAATGGGGCAAAGCATTGCTGATAAACAATGGGCTATGCCAGATTCTGGCGTAAAAGTTAGCCCGGCCCAGTTAGCAGCCTTTAAAAATGGTTACACCTGGCATACAAGGATGTGGATAGATGATATGTTTATGATTACTGCCCTGCAGGCCCAGGCTTACCGGGCTACAAGGGATGAAAAGTATATCAATAGGGCGGCTAAGGAAATGGTAATGTACCTGGATTCACTTCAAAAACCAAATGGCTTATTTTATCATGCACCGGATGTTCCTTTTTTTTGGGGGCGGGGCAATGGATGGATGGCGGCGGGCATGGCCGAAATATTAAGCTCGCTGCCGGCAAACAATCCCGATCGCCAACGCATTATGAAGGGTTATAAGACCATGATGAGGTCTTTGTTGGCCTACCAGGCGCCATCAGGCATGTGGAGACAATTGATAGACGAGCCTACATCGTGGGAGGAGAGCTCATCAACAGGAATGTTAGCTTATGCCTTGGTGGTAGGTGTGAAAAAAGGTTGGCTAGAGAAAGAAAAATATGCCCCCGCGGCAAGAAAAGCCTGGCTAGCGCTCGTATCTCATCTGGACGAAAATGCCGATGTGAAGGATGTGTGCGAAGGCACCAATAAGAAAAACGATAAACAATACTACTTCGACCGTAAAAGGGTATTAGGCGATCTGCATGGGCAGGCGCCTATTCTATGGACTGCTGCAGCTTTGATAGATTAGTAGTTTAACTTACCGAAGGGTTTATTTTTTAAATTAAGTATGCCGTTGCTTATGCAGGCGCCTGATGAGTTAGGTTTGCTTAAAAGACAGTTTTCTTCGGGTGTGGGTAGGCGCCATTTACCCGAAGAAAATACTGGCGATCTGTAGATCGTGATGATGGCAAGTTCGTTAATTGGTGTGTTGAGAAATGAATTCACGCTGATAACTTAATGGACTTTTTCCTGTAGTGATTTTGAAATATTTATGAAAACTGGCCATGTTGTTAAACCCACTTTCATAGCACAACTGTTTAATGTTGAGTTTGTTCTCAATTAATAGTCTGCAGGCATGGCCAACCTTTATTTCGGTGAGAAACCGTGAGTATGTTTTGCCTGTTTTAGATTTAAAGTACCTGCAGAATGAATTCGGACTGATTACAGCTACATTTGCAATTTCTTCCAGGTGTATTTTCCTCCTGAAATTTTCAAGCGTGAAATTGTATATCGCATTGATTTTGATGTTCGCGGTCTCGTCGTAATCCTGCTTAAAACCAATAGATGAAAGTTTAACCGTATGGTTGCAGTTGGCAATCAGGTTGAGCGCTTCCATTAGTAATATGATACGGGCTGATCCCTCTGATACCAGCATTTTTTCCAGCAGGTCTGCAACTTTTGCCTTAATTTTGCCGTTCACCTGCAGGCCCCTTCTGCTGCTTTCGAGCAATGATTTAATTGCCTTATTTTCCGGTAGGTTCAGGAACTGGTCTCCCCAAAAGTTCTCGCTGAAATGTGCTACGCGCACATCGGCACGTGCTTTCGACTGATCTTCGAAATAACTATCGTCAAATCTCCAGTAATGAGCCAGATGAGGACCTACCAGAACAATATCTCCTGATCTAAAACTTTTAATGTTGTCGCCGATAAATTGCGTTCCAACGCCTTTTTTGAGATGGATGAGCTCAATTTCCGGATGATAGTGCCATTTGTTGTTCATGTGCGGAATCAGGTCTCTTCTTACACTAAAAGATTGTGTAGGCGCTGTTGAAACTTTTAGTAATTGCGGTTTCATATCTGATTTTATGTTTTTGGTTAGTCTCTTAAATATACTACAAAATTAGATGTAGTTACCTGCTTGTGCCAATATTGTTGAGTGATTGGGTAATATTTTCCTGTTGTGCGATATTATTTTTACACGAGGTATTATCATGAAATTGATTAACCCCTCCAGGTATTCCGGTAACAATTTTTTAGGCTATGTTGATAAGGGCTAAATCGCAAAAAGAATAGAAATTGTAAACTAAAGTCCATTAAACATTTTGCTACTCAGGTACAGCCTGAAATCCTTAATCCTGCCTGTTTCCATATCCTGCCGTGGCAATACCTTAATGCCGGTAATGGCTGTTTGTGCACCCAAATCAATTACAACCTGATGTGGATGTTTTGGACTGTTATCTTTCCATTGGCTATGCCAGATACTGGTATATTGAAGATCAAATACATTTTCCGATTTGCCATCCTGGCTTTTCAGTTCCTCGCTATCTACATATGCCACTTTCCATAAGTTCCTTGGAATTTGCCTCCCATTTTCATCTAAAACTTCCAACTCCGCGAGGGCTGTAAAAGCATCATCTGCAAAGTTGTTTAGTGCCTCAAGCGCAATATATCTGCCATTTTTTAAAGGGAAATTAAAGGTTTGCCACGAAGCGGAATTTTGCATTGTTCCACTATGAACCAGTTGGTCTGCGTTGTTTCTAAATTGCTGCCCGGCTTTGCGGTGATTGCTGCTAATCGCTTTTACCTCAGTAAGGCTGTCGAGAATCGGTTTTTCTAATCCCTGCAGGCGTGCTGCAACCGGGCGATGGAGATCGAGCACCACCACCTCGTTTTTTCCTGCATTTAACCATACTCCCGGAACATACATGGTTTGAGTAGGCCCAATATTCCAGTAGCGGCCAAGGCAGTGACCATTAATCCAAACTATACCTTTTTTGAACCAGCGCATATCCAGGTAAAAATCATTTTTGTTTTTGGCCGTAAAACTGCTCTTATAAAAAGCCGGTTCGTTTAGTTTTCCTGCTGTTCCAATCGGCTGATATTTAAATGGGGGATTTCCCTCGCCTAAGGGAATGGAATAATGTTTCCATCCTTTTAACTGAACTTTTGAAGTATGAGTGATTTGATAAACTTCGCCCAGTAAACCTTTACGGTCGTGCATATATTCGCCAAAATTTACGCGGCCCATGGCCTCTACCAGTATCCGAAGCCTGCTGCGCTTTGCAAATGCCGGGAGATCGATACTGTGCTCATTTTTCATTCTGTTCAATACGCCAATCAGTTTCTGGTCCAGGTATATTTCCGCATAATCATGAACTTCGCCAAGGTCGAGCGTGCTTTTCGCTCCGGCAGGCAGGGTGGTTTCGTAAGCTACCATTCCATATCCCTGGCCCAGATCTTCCATGTTTAAGGTCGTGTCGGCCAATTTAGGTTTGCCCAGTTGTGCAAAGATAGGGGCAACCCCTGTCAAGTTAAATGGCGCAATCTGCTGTACCGGTATAGCCGGAGGTACTTCTGGCAAAACTTCTCCTGGTTGCAGATACTTTTTAAGCATATCCCGCAAGGCATAGAATTTTGCATTAGCTGATCCGTTTTCGCTAATGGGTGCGTCGTAATCGTAACTGGAAGTTTCTGGTGCATATGGTTGGCAATTGGCTCCTGCCCATAAGCCGAACGAAGTTCCGCCATGGATCATATAGATACTGAATGAAGCCTGCTGTTGGAGCATATATTCCAGTTCTTTCACCATGCGGTCTGCCGAACCGGTATGGTGCGCATTGTCCCATGAATCGAACCATCCGGGATAATATTCACCACACATTAATGGTCCTTCAGGCTGAACCTCGCGCAAAGCTTTAAAACCGGCTTCAGGGTTGCTTCCGAAATTTACCACAGCAAAAAGATCTTTCTGTACATCATTCTTTAGCTGAACCACCCCGTCGCAGGTAAAAAACGGAACGTCGAATTTAGCTTCTTTCAGGTATTTCCTGAGTGTTAACAGGTAATCTTTATCGCTTCCGTAACTGCCATATTCGTTTTCTACCTGTACCATCAGGATAGGGCCACCGTGGGTAATTTGCAAAGGGCTCAATATACGTCCAACTTCTTGCAGGTATAAACGGCTGCGCTCCAGGTAGTAGGGATCCTGTGTACGTAGTTTAATGTCTTTCTTTTGCAACAGCCACCACGGAAAACCACCAAACTCCCATTCGGCACAGGAGTAAGGGCCAGGGCGTAAAATTACATACAATCCTTCCTGCTGTGCTATTTTACAGAATTCTGCTGCATCCGCCTGGCCCTCCCAATTGAATTTGCCTGGCGTAGTTTCGTGGAAGTTCCAGAACAAATAAGCACAAACAGTATTCAAGCCAACGGCCTTCACCATTTTTAAACGCTGCCTCCAGTAAGCTTTTGGGATTCTGGCAAAATGCAGTTCGCCACAACGGATCACATAAGGCTTACCGTTAAGGATAAAAGATGCTGTACTGATCTTAAAAGGTGCCGATGTTTCCTGTTGGGCTAAAACCGATTGGAAACAGAATGCCAATAGCATAACAAAAAATAAACCGACTAGCTGCTTTTTCATGATTTGGTGATGTTTAAACAAACATTTAGCACAATGCTAATCAAAAAAAGAATAAATAAAATAAGTAAAAATTACGCATTCGATTGCGGTATATAAAACAATCGATTGTGTAATTTTCAGGTCTGTTCAGGCCATATTCCGCACAGCTTTTTACAATTTATTTTAATTAGTTTCGGTCTTTTTGAAATAAAAACCCGAATAATTCTATGCGAAAATTTACCTGTTTACTTTTGTTTTTAATCCCGTTAAATCTTTTGGCCCAGCCGTTCAGGTCTGTTCAGGAGTTAATTAAGCGAAGAACACCATGGTTAGCAGACCAGGTGGTTTTTAAGCAGTTAAAAGGCGGTCATAACGACGTGTTTGAGTTAAACAGTGCTGGCAATAAACTAGTCATTAGTGCATCTGGTCCCAATGCTGCCGCTGTTGGATTGAACTGGTATTTAAAATACTATTGTAACCGCTCCATGTCGCACATGGGCGATAACCTTTCGGCGGTATACCCAATACCCCAGGTAAAGAAAAGTGTACGCGTTGAGGCCCCTGCAAAATACCGTTATGCCTTAAACTATTGCACCTATAATTATACCATGAGCTTTTATGATTGGAAAGACTGGGAACATGAGCTTGATTGGATGGCTTTAAATGGTGTTAACCTGATGCTTACCGTAAACGGCATGGAAGCAGTATGGCAAAAAACGCTGAAACAGATTGGATATACTGACCAAGAGATTAATGATTTTTTAGTGGGACCTGCATATACCGCATGGTGGCTTATGGGAAACATTCAGGGTTGGGGAGGCCCAATGCCTCAAAGTGAGATAGATGGCCGTAAAGTGCTGCAACAGAAAATGATGGCCAGAATGAAAGAACTGGGAATAGCACCGGTATTACAAGGTTTTTATGGTATGGTTCCGGGCTCTTTGAAAGATAAAAGTAAGGCACACATTATCGACCAAAAAACCTGGGGTGCATTTAAACGGCCGGATATCTTGGTTCCTAACAGCTCTGACTTTTCCAGAATAGCAGGAATATATTATAAGGAAGTTCAGAAAGCATACGGAAAAGACATCCTTTTTTTTGCAGGAGATCCTTTCCACGAAGGTGGAATTACAGCGGGCATAGATTTAAAGGCGGCAGGCAAATCCATTCAACAGGAAATGCAGAAGAGTTTCCCAGGATCGATCTGGGTGCTGCAAGGCTGGCAGGATAACCCGAAGCAGCAAATGCTCGATGGGCTAGATAAGCCGCATGTGCTGGTACAGGAGCTGTTTGGCGAATTCACCAATAATTGGGAGAAGAGAAAAGGTTACGATTCTACACCATTTATCTGGAGTGTAGTGAATAATTTTGGCGAAAGACCAGGTTTGTACGGAAAATTGCAACGCTTTGCAGACGAGGTAGACAGGATCAGGAAAGGCCCTTACAATGAAGTATTAAAAGGGGTAGGAATTATGCCTGAAGGGCTGAATAATAACCCTCCTGTATATGACCTGATGTTGGAGCTGGGCTGGCGGAACGACCATGTTGAGGTGAAAAACTGGCTGAGCGGTTATACCAAATATCGCTATGGAAAATCAAATCCTCATATCGATCAGGCCTGGCAGGGTTTCCTCGAAACCATTTACCAAAGTATTCCGGGTTACCAGGAAGGTGCAAGTGAATCTATATTTTGTGTGCGGCCAGCGCTTGATGCCAAAGCGGTTTCCCGCTGGGGTACCAGGGTAAGAACCTACGATCTGGCGAAGTTTAAGGATGCAGCCATAGAATTTGCCAAAGCAGCACCAGAATTTAAAAATTCCGACACCTACCAGATCGATCTGATCAATATTATTAAGGCAGGTATTGGCCAATGATGGAGAACAGGTTTTTCAGGACATGGCGAAGGCCTACAATGAAAAAAATACCGAACAGTTTATTAAAGTTTCTGCTCAGTTTCTGGAGATGATCCGTTTAACCGACGACCTTTTATCTGCGCACCCATATTATCAGTTAAATACTTACAAAACTCAGGCACTAAACCTCGGGAAAACAAGCGAAGAGAAAAAGCTGAATATCCACAATGCAATGATGCTGATTACTTATTGGGGAGAGAATAATCCGGCCGAAGATAACCTGCGTGATTATGCGTATAAGGAATGGGGAGGATTAATGAAGGACTATTACCTGGTGAGGTGGGAAATATACCTCGAATATTTGCGAAACCAGCTTCAGGGTAAAAACATGCAGGCTCCCGACTTTTTTTGGTGGGAGCGTGCATGGGTAGAGCGAAATTTGGAAATCAAAAAGGATGATGTAACTAAGCCTTTATATCAGGTAGTTGCTGAAATTCTAAGATCGAAAACAGCCGCTCAATAAACTGATGAGGTTGATCACTAACCATATTCCTGCTGTCTAAAATCACAACAGGAATATTGTACCTTTTTAACTGGTCGAGCTGTTTTGAGGGCACTTTAGGCTTGCAGAGTGCAATCAGAATACCATCAACCCGCAGGTTTGTCATGTTTTCCAGGATTTGTCTTTCCTGATCAGGATTCTTAAATGACTGGCCAAAAATAACATTGTAATTTTTTTTGTGCGAATAACGTTCCATTTTACTCAGAATGGAACAGTAAAAAGGATCTGCAATATCTGGAAGCACAACCCCTACAGTAAAAGTTTTTCCCTGTTTCAGGAATATTGCATTTTGATTGGGGTGATAATTTAGCTCTTCCGCAATTTTATTTACCCTCATTGTAGTAACAAGGCCAATACTGGGGTGGCCTTTAAGTGCTCTCGATACCGTTGAAGGATTAATCTTCAGGCGTCTGGCTATATCTTTGATGGTAGGGATCTTTTCCATTTCTTTAGGCGGTTAGCGTAAAACTTTGAGTTGACGATTTTTAAGGTTGAATGGGTATCCTGACTGCTGGATTTTTTCCAGGTCTCGAAATCAGTGATTGGATTGCCATTGGTGCTGTTCCAGATCCATTGCGGCTGTCTGGTGCTAAAATAGCTATTATGGTCAATGAGGTTATGGCTTCCTGTGGTGGTGTATTTGTGGACAAGGAGGTCCTGAGGGCCAGCATAAACATGGTTGTATTTGATCACGTTGCTATCGCAGTGTTCAGTCAGCCTGATTTCGCCCTCTATTTCTCCGAATGCGCCCAACACGCGGTTGTTCTGAAAAAGCGTATTGTTCAATATAGAGCAGTTTTTAGTTCCGGAGACGGTATAATTTAAATAATCACCCAGGTAAATGCCGGCGCGGTAACAATTGTAAACCAGGTTGTTCCTAACGGTTGTGGTTCTTGTGGGGTAAATATTGCTTTCGCTAACCAGACCGATTCCCCTGTCGCTTTCATAAACGATATTGTTTTCGATCAGGGTATTGGCTCCACCACAAACATAAATGGAGATTGCGCCGTACCGGTCGGCTCCCCAAGTTCCAGGCGTTTTGGTCATGGTGTTATGGTGAAAAATATTATTGCTGATGATGCCGTTGCGGGCATAGTTTGTGGCTATAGCTCCATTAGGGTTAAGGCCATCGCCACCGGCTACAATAACGCCAATGTTCTCGGTATCATATACTTTATTGTTGCTGAACGTGAAGCCATTTATATTTCCGGCAAGGGTTACATTTTCACTTGTTCCGGTTTGGGTATCGTGAACGGTACAACCGGTAATAGATAGGTTTGAGATGGGGATGCTGCCGTTTCCGATGGCGAGTATGGCATGTCCGCTTCTGCCCTGGGCAAGTGTCGTGTTGTTTTTGATGTTATAAATGTTGCAGTTTTTAATGCTGTTGTGCTGCCCACTGCCATAAATCGCAATTCCTTGTGGATCTGTGTTAACCATGGAACTATGAAGGTTACAAATGTCAAAACCATCGATAGTTACCCAACTCACATTATTGATCGTAACCAAAGCCTGCCATCCGGTAACCGCAATTTTGCTGCCATCGATAACTGGTTTTTCTTTTGGATAACTTTGAAGGCTGATGGTTTTGCCTGGCGTGCCTGATCTGGGAAATTTCACTTGTTGATGGTAAGTGCCAGCCCTCACCACTACCTGATCTCCGGGCGCGGCTTGGTTTAATGCCGCATTAATGGTTTGGAAGGGCGCGTTAATCGTCCCGATATTGCTATCTGAGCCATTAGCCGATACATAATATTTATGGGACTTCTTTTTGGTTTGCAATACAGCAGCAAACGTTTTATTAGCACAGACCAGTGTCTGTGCTAATAAAAACAGGCCCAGGAAACAATAAAATTTCATATGCTTATTTTGAAATTACCTCGTGAACTAAATTATTCTGAAATGATTTTTCTGATCCTGTTGTTGTTTTTGTCCAATACATAAACGGTTCCGTTTTTATCTACTGCAACGCCGCCAGGTGCACTGAAAGATGCCTGCTGTCCAAAACCGTCCGTATATCCGGCTACACCACTCCCTGCAAAGGTGCTTACCTGATAAGTATTCGCTTGTACCAATCGGATACTTTGATCAGGATTGCTGGTGCTTCCTCCACCGGTTCCATTGCCGGCGACGTAAATATTATCGCTGCCATCTATAGCAATGCCCCATGGGTAAGCAAATTGCGCCGATTTAGGGTCGCCATTTAAATAACCTATTTTATCCTGTTGACCCGCAACAATGCTTCCTTGCCAGGTACCCGCATTGAACTTTCTGATCACCTGATCGCCATGCGCAGATACGAATAAATTACCGGCACGGTCAAATTTAATGCCTGCAGGGTAATTGAGGCCAGAAATGACCTGCTTGGTGCTGCCCTGAGCATCAATCTGATAAATGTTTCCAGGACTTGAACAGCTAGAGTAGAAGACTTTGCCGCTGCTTTTGTCAAAAGCAATGCTCCAAGGTTCCTGATTGGCGAAGCCCCAGGTTTTGGCCTGCCCGTCAGGAGTGATCATCCTGATATCCCAGTTGCCAGGGTCTACACAGTATAGGTTTCCACTGCCATCAATCGCAAGATCGTAAGGCAAAGAGAAATTGGCTGTGGTGCCTTTGCCATCTGCATAACCGGCAAGGGCAGGGTTACCTGCCAGGGTAGTCACGTTTCCTTCCGGATCGATTTTGCGGATACAATGGTTACCCGGATCAGCTACATAAACGTTAAGCTGGTCATCTACCACAATGCCTGAACTTCTGTACCAATTTTGACCGGAAAAGTTAAAAGAGGCATCTGTTCCTTTGCCGTTGGCAAATCCTGCCTTACCCGAACCCGCCAGGGTTGTAACTGTCCGGGTGTATTCATAATTGAAAATCGCCACACTTGAGGTTTCTTTATTTTCTATCTTCACTTTTATCGGACCTGATTTTGATTTTTTGGGCACTACTACCATGATCTGTGTAGCGCTGGCACCAATTACCTTAAGCGGCTGCTCATTCAAGCTCACTGTGATTTTGGAGAGATCAGAAGTGAAGTTGGTGCCGGTAATGAGTATTTCTGTGCTGCCGCCACCTTTTTTTGGAATAAAATCTGAGATAGCAATCGGTGAAGACGGATCAAAGCCATCGGTTTTATTTTTTTTGCAGCTTGTAACAAGGAGCAAAATACAGATTGTGCAACTTAACAAGTGCGAACGTTCTGCTATGTTATGGATGAATTTTTTCATTTAATTCTTTCTTAAATACATTAATGCTTTACTTACCAACCTGGATTTTGTACCAGGGCCCTGTCACGGTCGAGCTGATATTGAGAAATAGGGAAGAGGTACATTTTATTCTCCCAGGCCCTTTTTTGAAATAAGGTTCGTTTATAAAAAGAGCTAAAACCAAATCCAAGTCCGCCATCATCTTCATTCACGTTCATGGTGTAAATTGTTTGATTTTCGGGAGCACCCAATAGTAGTCTTCTGATCAGCGTATAATATCTGTCGCCTTCGAAGCATAATTCTACCTGTCTTTCTTTAAGGATGTACTTTCTCATGAGTTCCTTATTTCCAACTGCATTTGGATATACAGTTTCAATTCCCGGTAGGCCTGCTCTGGTCCTTACCAGGTTTAGTGTCTGGACAATTTCGGGATTGGAAGGATCGTACTCGTTTAAAGCTTCGGCATAATTGAGTAGAATCTCCGCATAACGCATAATAATGAAGGGCCTGTAATTGGTAGCGTCCTGTCTGATATTATCAGCTGGGCTGATGTTCTTTAGAAAATTGTAACCGGTGATGTTATTGGTAATTCCGGTGGCTTTAGCGCCAGCTTTACCCGAATAATAAAATTCTATACGACCGGTACCGTCAACATTGCCAGCTGAAGAATAATAATTTTTATCATCAACAGTAGGGGCAGGCAATACCGGACGGCCATTGTATTGGATGTACGCATAAAAACGGGCCTCCCTGTTGGCATACATATTCCACTGGCCTTTTTTATGCCCCCAGGTCTGATCGCTATTGTTTTCGGCGAAGCCGGTTTCGTTATATTGAGATAATGGATCATCAATCGCGCGGCCATTGTTCATATAGAAGGCGTCAACTACATTTTGAGTGGCATTATACACATTGATACCCCCTGGATTTGGTGAGGATGCTTTGGTGTATCCCCAATAGTTCCACGAATTTCTGGAGAACAGGATTTCGCTGTTCCAATTGGCCAGGAAAAGATCGCGTACAGAAAAATATGGATCAAACCTGGTCCCACCGTTATCCAGGTTGGTGAATAACTTATAAGCATTGAGGTTCATCACGGCTTTTGCAGCATCTGCAGCAATTTTCCATTTATTTGGATCAAATGAGGTAGGTGCAAGCGCTTTTCCGTCCTGATTTTTTAGCGAACTAAGCGCCGGGTTTCCATTCCACAGCGGACTGGCGGCCCAAAGCGCAAGTTGCGATTTTACTGCCAGACAAGACCCTTTTGACGGCCGACCATAGTTGCTGGAGGAAGCCCAGCTTACCGGCAGATCAACGGCTGCTTCATCCATTAACTGGTTCACATAGTCTTTGCATTCATCAAAAGTATTTCGTGGATATTTATTAAAATCTTCATCCAGTGCAAGCGCGGTTGTTAATCTTACCACCGGCCCGTACTGTTTAAGTAATTGCCAATAAAACCAGCCCCTTAAGAACTTTGACTCTGCTTTATACTGAGTTTTTAAAGCCGAACTCAGTTGTGACTCAGGTACTCTTCCAACATTGGCCTCAAAAATAAAAGTTGATCGGATGCCCGTATAATAATGATCCCAATGGTCATAATAGGCATTTACCGGGCTCCAGTTTCCTGCAACCATCTGTCTCACATTTGTGCCCGGAATAGAAACAGATGCTTCATCGCTAATGCCAATATGCGCAAAGTCGATTTCGAGCACTGCACCGTAAATGTTGTATAGGTAAGACTCTGCATTTGCCCGGTTGCTCCAAAGGATATCTGAGGTGAGGAGGTTATCTGGCTTTTCGTCCAGATGTTTGCATGCGGATAAAATACTTGTTAAGAATAATGTCCCTGCTGCTATAATGAATAAATATTTTCTTTTCATCAGAATATTTTTTAATACTATAATTGATCGATACGTCTTTTTTAAAGTGATGCTTTCAGCCCCAGTGCAAATGTTCTTAAGGGTGGGTATCCTGCCGCATTGGCGCCAAGTTCCGGGTCCCATAATTTAAATTTGGAGAAAGTAAGTAAGTTCTGCCCCGTGAGATACAGGTAGACCGACTTAATCGAGGCCCTTGTAAGCAAAGCATCTGAAAACCGGTAGCCCAAGGTGGCTTGTTTTAGGCGGACGAAGCTCCCATCTTTAGACCACCAGGTGCTTGGCTGATAATTATTGCTGTTCTGATTGGAAATTCCCAGTCTGGGATAATATGCATCCTGTCTTGGGTTTTCAACAGTCCACCTGTTTTCCAGGTTCGCCAACATGCCCGAAGGATATTGCCCCATACCCGTAAAAGGTACAACACCTGCACCAGTTGCTCCGTCGCCAGTAACAGCCGAGCCATTGGCCATAAAAGATACACCCGAAATGCCCTGAAAGAAAAGAGAAAGATCTACCCCTTTATAACCTACTGTAAATCCTGATCCGTAAAGAATGGTTGGAACGTCTGATTTACCGGTATATACCCTGTCGAAGCTGTTAATTACCCCATCATTGTTCACATCTTTGTACTTAATGTCTCCCGGCTTTAAGTTTGCTCCAAACTGGCTTGCACTGGCCGCAATCTGCTGGGTAGAAGTGAACAGTCCCTCAGCAATGTACATCAGGTTGTCGCCTAATTTCTGTCCGGTTGCCTGCTGATAGGCATAAAGTTGTTTAGGTTCATCCCGTTCGACGATCTTATTGTTGTTATAGGTGAAATTTCCATAAAGACGAAGTGATACGTTTCCAATCTTCTCATTGTATTCCACATTGGCATCTACGCCCTGATTATTCATCTCCCCTAAATTGGCGAATACTGTTCCGTTTACCCCCAGAATGCCCGAGAGTGAGCTCCTGGCAATCAGAATGTTTTTTCTTCTTTCTTTGTATAAGTCTACGGTGATATTAAGTTTATTGAACAAGCCGATTTCAGTACCTAAATTGTCTTTGGTAGACTTTTCCCAGGTCAGGTTTTCTACGCCGAAAACACTTTCAGTCACTCCATTAAATATGGTTCCGTTAAAGCCTAAACCTATTGAGCTTCCCGAACCATATTGGCTCAGGTAGGGGAATCTTTTCACACCGTTTCTAAATCCGATCTGATCATTCCCTACAATTCCATGAGAACCTCTGATTTTTAATAGGTTAACTGTAGTTGATAGGTTTTTGAAAAAAGGCTCGTTCGAAATCACCCAGCCCCCTGAAACAGAAGGGAAAAAACCAAATCTTTTGCCTGGCTCAAAATTTTCTGAACCGGTGTAACCTGCATCAAATTCGAGCAGATAACGGTCTGCGTAATCATAAGTTACCCTGAAAGCCATGCCCTGGTTTTTGTAAGGGATAGAAGAAATCACGTCTCCCGCCGAGCTAACTACCCTGGTACGCATATTGTATAAAAATAAGCCGCCAACATGATGATGGCCGAACCTGCGGTCGTAAGTGATATTGGTTTCCAGGTACATCTTTTTCTCTGCACTTGAAGATTGTGAGTAACCCAGAAACTGTTCTCCAACCCTTGATTGGTTAAGGATCAGGTTGCCATCAGCATCTCTTGAACTGGCCAGGAAAAGGTTGTTTCTTCCCGTCCGCCTATTATCATTTTCACTATACGAATCAAAGGAAAACCTGGCCATTGCACTCAGTCCAGGTGTAAAACGGTCTAATTTCTGATTAATCGAAAAAATGGATTGTGTAGTGGGACGGAATTCTGTTGCGTAACCCGAATTTTGAATTTCGTTGAGCGGATTGCTTCCTCCATTATTAAACGGGCCAGCCCACGATCCATCGGGGTATTGGATAGGGAAAGCAATAGGCGGGGTTAAATAGGCATTATACCAGATTTTACTTGCTGATAAACCCGGGTATCTGCTGCTCACCAACATCGCGTCCAAATTCATGGATAATAAAGTTGTCGGGCTCAGGTCTATATCGAGGTTGGTCCTGAAATCATACCTTTTAAAATTCAAATTTGGGTTATATCCATTTTGCTTGGTCACTTTATAACTTCCATCCTGGTTGTAAAAAGAGGCCGAAACATAGTACCTCACGCTTTGAGAGCCTCCGCTTACATTTAAATTGGTATTAAAACCTGGAGCCCAGTTTTTATAGGTTGATTTGATCCAGTTTACATTGGGGTAGAGGTAGGGATCCAGACCACTTGCGGTTTTCTGGATAATTTCTTCTGAATATACAGGCTGATTGCCATCGTTAATATTGGCTTCATTATAGAGTCTCATCCAGGAAACGCCATCCAGCATTTGTGGTGTTTTGGTGAGACCAGACATAGAGGCTTCGGTTTTTATTGAAATTAATGGCTTTCCGGCAGTACCCCGTTTGGTATTGATAATTAATACACCATTGGCTCCTCTGGCACCGTAAACTGCGGTGGCAGAAGCATCTTTAAGTAAGGAAATACTTTGTATGTCTTCCGGATCAATATTGTTGTAAGAGCCTCCAAAAGAGCTGTTTATATCATCTCGCTGTACACCGTCAATAATAATCAGTGGTTCTGTATTGCCAGTAAAAGTTCCTATGCCCCGGATAGTAAAAGAGGCATTGTCGTATCCTGGCTCTCCGCTGCGCTGCATAGAGATAACTCCCGCTACTTTACCAGCCAAAGAGTTGGAAAGCGAACGGTTTGGGGTCTGCATATCCGACATATTGATTGTGCTAACTGCGCCGGTAATGGTTACCTTCTTTTGTTTGCCATAACCAACTACTACTACATCTTCCAGGGATTTGTCTTCTTCTGTTAGGTTGATGCTGATCTCTGTCTGTTCACCCAAAAGTATTTCTTTGGTGATGAAGCCGACGATCTGGATGACCAGCGTTTCATTTTTATCCGCCTGGATTTTAAAATTTCCATTCGAATCTGTTGAGGTTGCTTTTTTGGTTCCTTTAATCAATACCGTTGCGCCTGGAATAGGGTTTCCTTTTAAATCGGTTACTTTGCCCCGTATTTCCTGACTGCTGAAAATGCTGCTCAGTTTGTCAACAGCCCTGTCGAGAAGTGAACTTTCTTTTTCTTTGATCAGGATGGTTTTTCCATCAATAACATAGACCAGGGGGAGGTTATTGAGGATTTTTTTTACTGCGGTTTCCAATTCCTCATTCTCAATAGAAATGCTAATGGGATTGATTCCGTTGAGGACTTTCCTGTCGAATAGAAAATTATATCCACTTTGATTATGGATCTTTTCTAATGCACGCTTTAATGATATCCGGCGTTCATTAAGGGTAATGCGCTGGCCGAAGCTTGCCGCACTTACCTGCATTAGCGTGAAAAGGAGTATGATGGTGGTTAGGCGCATAATCATCCATATTTTACGGATATAACGGTCTGTTATACCCGATTTGCTGGCATAAAATCTATACATTTTGTTATATTTGGTTTGTGCAGTGGCCGCTCAGGTCAAATTGTGGGCAACTGCAGGTTTTGGTTAGTAATTTTTATTAACTGGATGCCAGTAATTATCGGGGGTGTGTCCAGCACCCCTGATGATTTGGCATGATCGCGAAGTAACTATTTCATCACTGTTACCCTCCTTCCTTCTATTTTGAAACGGACACCACCAACAGTTTCTATCCATTTCAGTACTTCCGATAACTTACTTTTTCTCGATACCAATCCTTCCAGAATAGGTGTTGTACCTATTTTTAACCCAGGTTCATAAACAACATCCACATTGTACCATCTTGCAATCTTGCGCATGGCCGAATTCAGATCTTCTCCTTCGAATATGAAGTTATCGTTTTTCCATCCCAATGTTTCTGCAGTATTCACCAACTGTGAGGTTATCGTACCTTCAGCGTCAATAGATACCTGTTGACTAGGTTTTAACACGACAGTTTTTAAATGTTGAGCATCTTTTAAACTTTGAATTTGCATGCTTCCTTCTACCAGGGTTGTTTTGCTTAGGGGTTCATCAGGATAGCAGTTAATGTTAAAAGATGTTCCAAGATCTTCGGCAACCTGGCCTGCGCTCATTACACGAAAGGGCTGTTTGGCATTATGCGTAACCTGGAAATAAGCTTCTCCGGTTAATTCTACCCGGCGTTCTTTCAGGCCGGTAAAACTGGAAAGGAATTTCAATGAGGATGCGGCATTTAACCACACTTTGGTTCCATCAGCCAGGGTGATTTGGTATTGCCCTCCCTTGGGGGTGGCTAGTACCAGTTGCTGGGCCGCTACTTCAGTTGAGCCGATTCCGTTTATATCTGTTCCATCGTTATATTCCAATCCGGATTTATCGACCACTACGCCGCCTGTTAAATTCTTTAAATCAAATTTTTGGCCATTTGCCAGTGTTACAGTCGCTTTGTTGCTGCCAGGTAGAATGTCGTGAAGCGCCAGGTTGTAATCGGTGCGCTGGTTATGCAGGTAAACATAAAGTCCGACACTTACCATGACCAGCAGCGATGCTGCAATTAAAAGTTTTTGACTTAATGTGCCAAACTTTCTTTCGGCTGGCAGGGTACTGGTCATCTTTTTAATAATGAACAGGTCTTCTAGTAGTTCCTCTTCGGTTAGGCCCAAAGGAAGATCTTTATTCCATTGTGCGTACCAACTCTCTAAAAAGTTGATTTCTTCAGGTGTACAGTTACCTGCCTGTTTCTTTTGTAAAAGCGCGTTAATTTCCTCTTTTTGCATCATTGTTAGGCGGCGAAGGAGCGTACCTTCCGCATTCAGAGGTTAAAGACGAAGTAGAATAGCTTAGGGGGTAAAGAAATTTTAAAAAAATCAGAACGAAAGGAACAGCATGGATCCAAGCTTAGTACGCAATACCTTTAATGCATTGTTTATTGTAGTTTTTACTGTTTGTTCGGACAGGTCTAACACTTTGGCAATTTCCTGATGACTGAGGAAGTTTTTCCTGCTCAGCTCGAATATTTGACGCGTGCGGGGAGGAAGGTTGGCAATTTCCTGATCAATAATGGCCTTTAGCTGGTTTTGTCTCACGAGGTAATCGGTAGTAACCAAACCATTTTCTGCAAAATCTTGAATAGATTGAATATATGTTTTTTTTAACTTTTGCTTTGCCAGTAAGTCGAATATTTTGTTCCTGACTGAAGTATAAAGATATCCGGAAAGGGTAGATTTAAAAGTAATTTCCTCGCGTTTTATCCATAAGGTGGTAAAGAGTTCGTGAACCAAATCCCTGCATTCTTCTCTTAATTGAAGTCGTTTAAATGCATGAATATAAAGGGCAGCATGGTAACGGTGATAAATTTCAGCATAGGCTAGCTGATCACCTGACTTAAGTAAGGCTGTTAGTTCCTGGTCATTATGGTGTTTATAGGGCATTTGGTTTGGAATGCACTAACATACATAAATAATGAATATCGTCAAAAACTATAATTCTATCCGGCTTTGTAGAGAAACGAGATTAATTCTTGTTGTTCTATGGTGCTGTTGGCATTTCGATGCAGTCACCTTTATCCTCGGCGAGACGCGAATCACAATTTACCCTTGTTTAATTGCGAAATCTGTTATCAGAATAAATATTCAACTTCTAATCAAATTTAGCAATCATCGGAAATATTTAATCATCCACTTTTTAAGTAACACTTTCCTGGCTTTTCTTTTAGCTCTAATTTTTTTTTCTTTTCGTAATTTCATCAACCTACCGAGCTCATTATACGCTGTCATCTTAGTGTCTGGTTCCGCGATTCGCTTCAAATCAGCTATAAATTTATTACTTGTCTGCACTTTTGCCGATCCAAGTGGGACGAGGTCTTTTCAGAAGATTTTCGTCCCATTTTTTTTGCTCCTAATTCTTTGTTTCTCAGGCAGGCAAAGTGGCCGCCAAATGGATTGCCGGGTAAATACAATATTGTCCCTTTCCCTCTGAACAAATATCTATAACTCCTCCCAACTGCTTTTTAGATTTAGCTATATATCAGAGAATCCGTCCAGGAACTCAAAATCAGACCTTCTGAGCAACCCAAGTTACGAAATCTCAAAAAATGTGATATAAGCAGCTCAGACTGGTCAGTGGACTAACACACCATACCTTTGTGCACGCGAGCCTCTTAAAGGCTTTAATTCTGCTTAAATTCGAAGAAATATTTTTCGAAAGCATGGTCTAAAAAAGCGTGCTAAGATAACCAAAAAGGCCACTTTGCTCCGTAATCGGGCGTCACTTTGAAAACGGAACGAGCGGCCATTTTCCCTGAAATACCCTTACTGATAAACTAATTCGATTTGTCTTTACAATATGCCAGTAATTGATTTTTATACTTTTCACCATAGGTGATTTTAATATTCCGCTGCATGGTAATGATGTTGCTTCTTACCTCTGTAATATGATCAAGTGAAATGAGAAATGACCTGTGTACCTGTATGATGGCTTTTGTTTCTCCAAGGACTTCCTTAATTTTTATAATAGTCAAGTGTGTGGCAATCGTTTGATCAATAGTATGGATCAGGATATAATTGCGGAGCCCTTCAATCGCAATGACCTCCCTGAACTTGATTTTTAGCATTCTTTTGTTTCCGCCTTTAACCTTAACAAAGAAAAAATCTCTCTTTTCAAATAGGTCTGGGGTATCTGGAACTGGGTTTGTTGGCAGGTTTTTTATCGTCCGCTCAAACTTTGTATACGTATATGGTTTTAATAAAAAACCTTCAGCGTCCATCTTGTAAGAATCTACAATATACTTCAGATGGGCGGTAGTGAATATTACATTGTTGATTTTATGCCTAATCAGTTTTAATAGCTCTAATCCCGATATACCCGGCATTTCAATGTCAAGGAAAAGAATGTCAATCTTTTTTGAAGCAGTAATGAAGTCTAGCGCCTTTTTGGAACAGGAAAACTGATTGATAAGTTTTAGTCTCGGGAAATTTGGAATGTAATCACGGAGAATTTCAAGTCCATTGACATCATCGTCAACAGCTACACAGCTTATATACATTTGGTTAAGAGATTAATTAGATATACTAATGTACAAAAAATAAAATGGATGTAATTTTATACTTGACATATAAGGAATAATAGAATAGATCCTGCTCCAGAAGAGCCAGTTTGATGGCCGCATTACAATCAAAATTTAACGAGGATAAGCTCAAAATAATCACAGTATAAAAATTAGTATATCCTTAAAAATATTTCTGTCCCATAAAATGGCTTTTCTGTCCCAACAGTGTTTGCCAAAGGTATTCCATCTGACCATTAATTAAAAGCCAGGACTTAAATGCAGATCCTCTGTATTTGGTTGTGATTCATTTATTTAATTATCTGTATGTTAAGTTTTTATGTGTTTTTTTTTGTTCTTGACTAAATTTTACTATCAGGCATTTGTAGGAACATCGCAGGTTAGAAGTGCCCATTTCTAAAGCAGGGTAGGCAGGACAGTACAGGATGGATAGAGACCGCATTTCCCATAAAATTGATAAACGATCAATAACGCTCTCTAACCAATTTTTATGCTGCTCTCCTTTTTCTTTGGTAAAAAATATCATTTAAAACTTTTCCTTTTTTTTTATCTGTTAACGATCACAGCCTTTTCGAATGCTCAGTTAAAAGATAAATACCCGGTGGATGTCCTCTCTGTACTTAAGAAATCAGATAAAAACAGATCCAGTCTGGAAGATGCCATCAACTATTTTGAGAAGTTAGGTGATCCGCTGAAACTTAGGGCAATATACTTCCTGATATCCAATATGGATATACACTATTCTAATGATTATTACTGGGCAGACAGTACCGGTAAGCGCATTGATTATAGAGAAGTTGATTACCCCAGTCTTGAAACAGCCCTTAATGCTTTTGAAGCAATTAAGGGAAAGGTGGGTAAAGTAACTCCTGTACCATACACCTATACTGATATTGAAACGATAAGTTCAGGTTTTTTGATCGGTAATGTGGAGGGAGCATTCAGGAAATGGAAAACAGGTCCTTACAAGAACATTTCGTTTGAGCAGTTCTGTGAAGATATTCTGCCTTACCGGGTGAGTACTGAGCCCTTACAACAATGGCGGGAAGTTTATCAGAAAAAATTTGAATGGCTTGCCGATAGTGCAAAAAACAAAAATACAGAAGCCTTGCTGAATGATCTGGCTATAGATTTCAAAAGCTGGTTTATCAATACATGGGATCTGGAAAAAAGAAGTGATCCATTGCCAAGGCTTGGTCCGCTTCAGCTGCTCAGCAGAAAAAAAGGTAACTGTGATGATATCGGTGACCTGGAAGTATATCTTCTTCGCAGTCAGGGTTACCCTGGCAGGTTGGAGCACGTTCCTTTTTGGGCGACCACCACCGGTAGGCATTATTTTAACAGTACACTTGACGAAAATGGAAAAGAATTACCTTTTGATATCTCTACACCAAAAGTGAAGATCAATGGTTTTTCCAGGGAACCTTCTAAGGTTATCCGTGTCACCTATTCAAAACAGCCAAAAACCCTGGCCAGTTCTGTTTCAGTAAACGAGATTCCGGTGGGATTTCTAAGAATGGTAAATTATATCGACGTTACCAGCAAATATTGGCAGACTGGAAACTTAAACTTACCGCTATTTAAGACCACTGCACAAAAAAAAATAGTTTATGCATGTGTATTCAACGGGTTTAAATGGCAGCCTACCTGGTGGGCCAATGTGAAATCAGGTTCTGCGGTCTTTGAAGAAATGTGCCGGGGAGCTGTGTTTTTACCAATGTTTTATGATAAAGGAAAGTTAATACCCGCAGGAAATCCAACTGCTTTCGGTTACAAACATCAACAGCTCTTACAAGCGGATACAATCAATAAACAAAGCATTACCCTGAAACAACAGGATAAATACCTCATTTTTCAGCCTGATAAAAAATATAAACTTTATTACTGGAGAATGGGCTGGAAGTTTTTGGAAGGACAACAGGCCAAAGAGGGCGCAGCCGAACTCATTTTTTCGGCTGTACCAAAAAATGCCCTCTTCCTACTTGTTCCGGAATATAGTCAAGGGAAGGAAAGACCTTTTATAATAGATGATGAAGGTGCAAGAGTATGGTTCTAAACTTTTCGTCAGACCATAGATAATTGCCGAAAGATCTGTTTAAGAAGAGACAGATCGGTTGGATTTAAAAAGTTTTGGTTGTGCTTCAGATACACCGCCAAAAGAATATTGATAAAATAACCATTTAAAGACAAAATTATGAGTAAACGCTACGCGCTGTTGGCAGGGTTCACCCTGTGCACAGTAATGTGCCTCCATGCACAAGAGAATGAACAAAAAAATGATCCTGTCAAAGCCCGAAAGGAGCAAACTTTAACCGAAAAGGCCCTGACTGAATCAGGTGCGAGCCCCGCGGTATCCCTGCAGTTTAAGGAACAATATCTGGTACAGATGAAAAAAAATGCAGATATCCAGGCAACAATTACCGCCGAGCTGCAGAGAAAACGTTACAAAGGGGATGCCTCTATGGTCAGGATGTTCAAAAAAACAATCTATGATCGTAATGTAGCAATTGAAACCCTATTGATGAGTCCCAGCAGTTCAGAGAATGTTAGGCTGATCAAAAATATCATCAATGCATCAGATTCCACTTTGGAAAGGTATGTTGTTGCAGCCAAAAATAACGTCTTGGTGAATAACAAAATATTGAATGAAAGTGATCAATCCAAATTCGGTGCTGCGGTAAGGAACAGGGGTGTTCTAAAACTTACTGCCTCACAGACAGATTCACTGATTGTATATGCTAACCGTCTTGAAGAACTTAAAAAAGACGGTTTTCAAGAGCTGAAGGACTATGAAAGAAGGATACTCCCAGGTATCCTCAGCGACGATCAATATACACAGTTATTGATTTTAGGCAACAAAAAAACTGCGTTCAATTGGGCGATCGGAGATTGGAAGGAGCTCAAACAACGCGGGCTTCATGAAGATCTTGATAGTGCAAAGACCGTTAATGCGAGTATAAATTATAATGTTGCCGTACTGGTAAAGAAAGAGCGTTTTGGTAGCCAACCCCCAAAGGTGAGCGCCAGTATACAAAAAATGGAAACGCCACAGCCGGAAGGTATGAAAAGAGTGCACCGTGCCCGTCTTTATAATAATCCCATGCCAGATAAAATAGCAGTTGAGAAGACAAAATTTACTTGGTAATAGAGCGGTTTGTGCCCAATATTCAGTTAAATGATGTAGCAAATTTTAGAGATAATTTAGCAGGTTGCGAATGGCTTTAATGTTTCAATCGAATTGAAATTCAGGTAATAATTATAACATATGAACATATTTCCATGATAAAATATCTAACAATATTACTGCTGTTGTGTGCGGCTAACGTTCACGCGCAGCAAAAAAAGGTAAAGAAAGAAATTTCGCTCATAGATCAGGCAAGTATGCGCCTGGATCCCAATCATTTCAGGTACGATCCTGTAAAAGGGTTTGAAATTTATCTGCAGGCCGCTCTACAGGGCAATCCAAAAGCTATGAATGCTGTTGGTGTCCTTTATTCTGAGGGAGTGGGTATCCCGCAGAACAAAGAGACTGGCTTTGAATGGTTTAAAAAATCAGCAGACCACGATTATGCCGGATCATGGGTCAATCTTGGCCGGTGTTACAGCAGGGGACAGGGAACTGTCCAGGATTTTGAAAAAGCATTTATTTCTTTTTCCAAAGGTTCACTAGCGAAAAGCAGTGAAGCTTCCCAGGGAAAAGGCTATCTCTTGTACAAAGGTTTTGGTTGCGAACAGAATTATGAAGAGGCCGTGCAGCTTTTTAAACAGGGAGTAAAGGGTGGAGTTCTTGCTTCTATGTATTTTCTGGGGTTGTGTTACCGTAACGGTTATGGCACAACAGTTAATATAGACAGTGCACGTTATTGGCTTGCCAAAGCTGACCGGCTAGGTTACCCAGTAGCAAAAGACGAACTGGCGAATCCACGGGCCGAATATGTGCCAACTGAAGCTAGTAAACGATCGGCAGTCAGTATGGTATCTTTTGTAAAACAGAATAGATCCGATAAAGAGTTTATTCCAGTGGAACAACCTGAGGCCTCAATGATTGCTGGCAAGTATAAAGGCTATGCTATCCGCTATGATTGGAGCGGGCAATATGTGATCAGCAAAACCCCGTTAAATCTTATACTAAGGAGGAACGGTAATCTTTTCAACGGGAGCTGGAAAGAGGGTGATAATACTTCAGCTGAAGTCCAGGCGGCACTGAACGGACAGGGGATGCTTTTTCATAGTACGGTTTACAAAAGGGAGAACCAGTATAGCCAGAAGCGTGCGATTTCCTACGAATTTAAAAATGCAGACCTTAAGGTGCTTAAACAGGGTGATTCTGTTTATCTGGCAGGTAATATCAAATTGTGGGACCTGGAGAACAATGAACCGGAGCGACCGCTATACATCAGCTTGAGCCGGTCGCAGGAGGAAGTGTCTGAACTGGCGCCTTCTAAAGGCCTTCAGGCCTATCCCAATCCTTTCAATCACACCCTCCAGGTTACATTTACACTCGAAAAAGCTTCACTAGTGAAAATACTGCTGGCGGATATGTCGGGACAGGTAGTTTACAACGGAAGTGCTCACCTGGATGCTGGCCGTCAAGAGCAGAGCATTAAGCCTGATGTGCCTCCCGGTGCTTACATCCTAAAGGTGACCTATGAGGATAAGGTTAAAACAGTTGTTGTGATAAAATATTAACGCGATAAAATATGAAAAGAATAATTCTGATAATACTGTTTTTGTGCGGTCTTTACCCATCGGTCAGACAGGGGCGAGTGGTATTGATGCCCATTCAGCAGGCTTTCGCTCAAAGTAACCTTGATGGCGTGGAGATATGCTCTACTACAACTGAGGATATTACCATTGTAGTCAATGGAGATGAGGTAACTGAGACTACCACTACCTGCTATGTCGGGACTGACTGTGAAACAGGAGAGGAAATAGGAGATCGGCATGACTGTAAGGATGTAGAGGTTGTTACCGGTCCTTGCAGTATTTATGGGCCTGATGCTACAATGGAAGATTGTGGATGTGTTGGCCCAGGAACCGGAGTGGCCGATTGTGGGCCAGATGACTGCAATGGGGAGGCTGGGGGATCTGCGTACGACAGTGACTGTGGTTGTATAGGCGGTTCGACCGGAATAAATGAGTGTCTCGAAGAGCTGCCGGAAACAGTGCCAGACTGCTTCGGTACGCCTAATGGTACGGCTAGAAGGGATGCCTGTGGAGAATGTGTTGGGGGTGAGACAGGGAAAACGGCGACCAAATGGTATCAAGATGCGGATGGTGACGGATGGGGTGGAACGACCTCCAAGACTTGTTACAGTCCTGGCTCAGGTTGGGTAAATAAGGGGGGAGATAAAAATGACGGATGTTATAATGTTTCCAATGATCCTGATCAGTGTACGGTTTGCGACCCCACATATAGTCTTTATGACCCTGTTGCTTGTGACTGTCCATGCCTGAAAAAGGCGTTAGAGGCAATGGGGGGATTGATGCGAAATTACAATGGTGATATTATCAAGGAAATCGGAACGGGTACTGGATATGGTCCTTATCCAGAGGGTGCGCCCTTAATGAACATCACGATAAGGCAAGATTTTATTTATACACCGGATGGGCATAGATATCCAGTTGAGACTGTCCTGTCTGCAACGGATATCAACACAGGGCTACCCTTAAGTTCGCAGGCTATCGAAAACCTAGGATATAATTGTCTCGGATATGCATTGGCAGATGGTGAATATATAGTAGATTCAAATAATACTAATTTTGTTAATTCACTATTAGGGGTAACGGATATCGCTACGGCAATTGGTAATTCAACATTTCAGAGTAACTTTGCTAATATACAGAGCGGACAGATCTTACTCGTTTTGAATGGTAGTTCAACGGGTTATGTACATGCAGCCGTTTATGATGCAAACGGGTATTATTTTACAAAGAATGGAATGGGGACTGGTAACGAAGGTACTGAACATATGACATTAGCCCAAATCCAGGCGATTTATTCAGGAGTCTACATGTTTACAAATGCCCCGGGAAAAATTAGTTTAACCTCAAATATAGGTTCAAATACAGATGGAAAATCGACATACAATGCAATTTTAAATGCCTTGAACAACTGTGATTGTAACCCTTAATCTAACCAATATGAAAGTAATAATTATAGCAGTAATCGTAAGTATAACAACAATCCAAGCGATGGCACAGCCCCAAAAAGACAATCCAAAGCTTAGACAGAAAGCTATGATAGACAGTTTGTCTGTCCATTCTGCTACCTCTGGTAAAATCAATAGTAAATACAAGCATGATATGAAATTTTTCAACTTCAAATCGGACCGTCAGACACAGCTGTTTAGACTCAGTAATGGGGATACAGTACGTTTTATGACAAATGATGATGCAAAAGTAAGAAAACTGTTAAGCGAGTTTCAATCGATCAGTGCTGTTGATTTTTTATTAAAATTGAAAAATATCGAAGGAAATATTTCTTTTCCAGACCATTTTTCTACATGGGTTAAAAGGGAAGATATCCCAGATCTATTGAAATTAGCGGTGATTGACGTGCCGACACCGAGTATCAAACAGTATGTGGCATTTAACTATAAGGTTTCTCCAGATAGAGATAGGAGTTTTCTTAAAACACCGATGGCTGTTAATGCACTTAATTTAATTTATTCTCACATCTGTCAAAGGTTTCCCACTGCTGGTTCCCTAACACCTACTTATGAGTCAGTAAAGGACTGGTATCAAAGCGGGAAATCAAGGGAAGAATATAAACTGGTTCTTTTTTCACCAAGGCTTAAAGAAACGCTACCAACTATCGTTATTAAGGATAAACACTAATCGATGTATCTATTTATTCAAGGCTGCGTTTTCATAGCCTTGAATAAATTGAAGCGGTGCAGAACGGATCGAAAACAGTCTACTCTGATCTCAATAATTGACTTTAATAGAAAAGTGTTGCGAAAAGCAGATCTCATGAAAGAACAAACTTACCATTGATAAGGTAAATGCTTAATAAGTGCATCATGAGTAATTTTTTTAGGAATGTACTTTGCTTTCAAATCTAAATGCCTAGTTTAAAAGATTAAGGAAGTCGAAAGCGATAGATGAGTGTCTTCAAAAGCTGGATGAAAAAACAGTTTAGGCTAGGTATGTACCATCACTGTCGAAATTGGCGATATCTGATAAACGAATATGACTAAAAAGCCAAACAGCGGATATATATAAGGTTCTTTATATCTAAACTTCCGTATGAAGTGTTTTATCTGTTGTCTTCTGAACGTGATAAAACCAAATCCTTTGTAGCTTTTGAGATGTGAGTAAAGTAGGCTGTTTTAGCCTTTCTAACTATCCGATTATGAGATAGCAGGTAACTAATGCCAAACACTTAATCAATTGCTAAAACCAAGAAGTTATCAGCCACAATTTTTTACCTAACTTAAAATAAATGGGTTCAAAGATCAAAATTGGAATATTCTTTTTCCTCTATCTTTTGTTTGCTAATACACTCTATGCCCAGAACGTCGGCGGTGTTCAGTCAGATGGCAGTAAGCTGAACAATATCGTTACAGCTGTTCCTTTTTTACTTATTGTTCCACAGGCAAGAACTGGTGCAATGGGTAATGCAGGCGTTGCTATTCTTTCAGCAGATGCCAATGCGCCCTCTTTGAATACTGCGGCGCTGGCTTACCTTCCTAAAGGTAGTTCAGGCATATCCATTTCTTATAGCCCGTGGCTTAAAAACCTGTCAGCTGACATTAACCTGAGTTACCTGAGCGGATATTACAGGTTGGACGAACGGAATACACTGGCTGCCTCTTTACGGTATTTCTCTTTGGGAAATGTCGCATTTCTTGACAATAGTATGCAGGATCTTGGCGTGTTCACCCCCAATGAAATGGCTTTCGATATTGATTATGCCCGAAGTTTTGGGCCTAGTTTTGCCCTGGGAGGCAGTTTAAGGTACATTTACAGTAACCTATATAATGGACAGTTTACCAGCGGGGTACAGGCAAGGGCGGGCAAAGCTGTTGCTGTGGATATATCCGGTATATATAAGAAAGATGTGATATTGCTGGGAACTGATGCAGTCTGGTCGACTGGGCTTAGTTTATCCAATATAGGAACAAAAATGAATTATAGCATGGGAGGTCAGCCATACTATCTTCCTGCAAATTTAAAGATAGGCACAGCTGCTACTTTGCTGCCAGGTCAGAACAGTCATTTTATTATTGCCCTTGATCTGAATAAGTTAATGGTACCAACCCAGCCTGTTTATGATAACGACGGTAAGATTGTAGAAGGAAAAGATCCGAACAGGTCAGTTCCATCAGGAACCTTTGGATCTTTTTCGGATGCGCCGGGAGGTTTGGCCGAGGAGCTAAAGGAAACAAGCCTTTCAATAGGGCTGGAATACAGCTACCAGCAAAAATTTGCGTTGCGTATGGGTTATAATTATCAGCATCCGGAAAAAGGTAATAGCAGTTATTTTACCCTTGGTGCTGGGTTTGCATATAGTAAATTGATTCTGGATCTATCTTATCTCGCTGGCAATGCAAGACAAAGCCCTTTGGCAAATACATTACGCTTCGGCCTTCAGTTGAGATTTGGAGATCCAAGCCAAAATTAAAAAGTGCAAAATGATAAAAAAGAATACCTCCGATAAGACAACAGGCAATTCAACTGTCTTTCTAAGTCTTTTGTTTTCTTTGATCACAGTGACATTGATCAATTCAAAAAGTTTTATTTACCCCAGTATGTTCTCTTTATATGGTTTTATAATACTGGGTTCGTTATTTGGAATGCTTGTGGTTGGGATGCTACTTTTAAGAAAAAATAGGGTACTGCTTCCAATTTTGCCTGTTGTCTGGTGTTTTGCTGGGTACATGTTTTACCTGTGCATTCATGCAATGCTATTTTCGGGCATCAATCAGAAGCATTTATACCTGATATTCTCATCTTGCCTCTTTTTTTTATTGTTTATATTCTTTTATGTTTATGATTTAAAGCTTATGCATCTGTTTAGCTGCATTATACTATTGGCTGCTTTGGAGAGCTTAGTTTGTATTGCGCAGTTTTATGGCTTACTAAAAGTAGAAAACATCTACTTTGTCGTAACAGGAACGTGGGCTAATCCCAATGTAATTGCTATGTTTTTAGCTATGGCTTTTCCCGCTGCTGCGGTTCTAATCTGGCAAAATAAGATACTATCAAAAATGCTGGGCATTACTGTGATTGTTATGATGATAATTGCCTTAGCGATGTTAAAATGCCGGACAGCCATTATCAGTGCAACGGTTTCAACAGCCGTGCTGATCAATTACAGGTATAAAGTCATGTTTTGGATAAGGCAAAAGCAAAACCGTTTCAAAGGTGCTGTGCTTTTATTATGCTGTCTTGTTATCGGTGCATTCTCTGCTTCCCAACTTTACAAAAGCAAGCAATCGTCCGCTGATGGAAGAAAATTCATATGGAAAGTATCCACGGCTATGCTGGCAGATAAAGCTATCATGGGATATGGTTATGGCACTTTTGAAAAGTACTATAATTTAAAGCAGGCAGATTATTTTAAATCGGGATCCGGCAGTGAAATGGAGAGAACAAATGCTGGATATGTTAAAACAGCTTATAATGAATTTCTCGAACATGCGCTGCAAGGTGGACTATTGGGCAGTCTTTTCTTCTTCAGTTTGTTCGTTTCCTTAATTGCAATGTACCCCAATCGGAATATCCCAGAAAGTGAAGGCAACTTTAGAGATCGTTCCAGACCGGCAAGAACTGATCTGGATCACACTATGGCGGCTTACTCCGCTATAGCTGGTTTTTTGGTTATGTCAATTTTAAATTTCACTTTGCAGGCAGTTCCTGTATTCTGTCTTTTTATTATCTATGCAGCAATTGTTTCTGCTGCTTACGCAAGAAGACAGTTAAAAAAAGAGAAGGGCGCTGATATTACGCTTTATTTGCCCATATCAGTTACAGGCGGATTCCTTTTTCTTATATTTTCGTATTTTATTGTTTCTTATTCCATTAAAGCAAATGCAGACTTACAAAACAGATTTGCCAGAGATCTCGCCAAGATAGGCGATAGGAGTAAAGCTCTGCAGATATTGAGAGGTCTGGAGGTACATCTTTCCGAATATGATGGATATTGGATGAATTATGGGAATGTGCTTTATGCAGACAAGAAATATGATATGGCACTTCAGAAATATAACATCGCAAAAAAGATCAGTTCCAATCCTGAAATATATATGCAGACTGGGAGGTGTTACAAAAAACTGTTGAATCCCGAACAGGCAATTGTTGATTTTGGAATAGTAAGTGATATGGTACCGAATCGTTTTGCTCCACAGTTTCAACTCATGGTTTTGTATCACCAGAAAAAAGACCTTTTAAAAGCTGTTTTTATGGCGAAGAGTATATTGTCGCTACAACCAAAGATAGAATCGTCTGAAACGGATAGATATAAGTCACAAGCTAATAACTTTCTTAAAAAGTATGACCTGCAATAAAGCGTAAATCCTCATTCATCTAAACTAGCGCTATCAGGACTGATGGGCTTTTTTGCGATGTAAACGACATTCATGGAGCGAAAGGGTGTTGAGTCTGGTGGTTAATTAATTGTGAATTAGGGTTTTGAATTCGATGTATTTTGTTTTGATGTCAAAAGCTCGTTCTTTTTTCCGGTAACCTCTGCACGAATATTTTGTGCCAGTGTTTTAGATTTGAATGAATATGCTCAGTATGAACCACGGGAAGAAAGTAACTTTGAATGAGTTACAAGAAAGTTTCGTCAGGCCTTAAATATCCCTATTGTTATAAATTTCAAGTAAAAAGGTATAAGGGGCTTCTTAATTTTCCTAGCTTCGATTTCCTATTACTCATATTTTGCCCGACCTCGGATTTTTCCTTATCGTCCTGTCGGATTTTCCTGCGCCGGTCAGACTGGTCATCAAAGTCCATGCATCAGGAACTATACCACTGGGAAAGACTGGTTAAAATCGGCATCAATAGCAGTCCTTTATCTGTCAGGTGGTAATCCACCCTAACAGGCACTTCCGCTATAATCTCCCTGATCAGTAAATTGTCCGCCTCTAATTCTTTCAACTGTTTGCCGAGCGCTTGATCCGATATCGTTGGCAATACAGATTTCAACAAGCTGAAGCGGTTTACGCCTTCAGAAATATGGATCAGCATCAATGCCTTCCACCTCCCGGAAATAACATCCAGGGCGCCATTTATCCGGCAAGAATTAAGTAAAAACGCTTTGTTTAATGCGTTTGACGAATTTTCTTTATTCATAGCTCACTTTTTTTTGAGTAACTCTAAAAAAAAAGCGTCATTGCGAGCCCTTTTAATTTAAAGCAACTTTACTAAGGTAAAAAAACACAAAGTGGAATTAATCACGAGTATTTCATAATCAATTATAATAATACATGAAAGCGATATTACTTAAATCATTTGGGGGTGCAGAGAATTTTAAAATGGAAAATCTAAACGTTCCAAAACCAAAAGAAGGGGAACTTTTGATTAAAATCAAGGCTACTGCGTTTAATCCCATAGACTACCAGATGCGTCTTGGCCGTAGGGAGAGCCATATGATGAATTCCCCTGTTTTGGGACGTGAACTTTCCGGCATTGTGGAGGAAATCGGCAAAAATGTTAAAAATTTCAAATCTGGAGATGAAATCTATGCAGCCTCTGGCAGCAACGGGTCAAATGGTAGCTATGCTGAATACATGGCCCTTACTGAACAAAAAGTTGCCCTTAAACCAAAAAACCTAACTTTCGAGCAGGCTGCAGCTATTCCTTCAGCTGGCTTAACTGCTTTTCAGACATTTAACCGTTTAAAAATTAAATCTAAGGAAAGTGTTTTCATAACAGGGGGAAGTGGTGCTGTAGGGTCCTTTTTAATTAAGTTATTAAAATCGAATCATATTGACCAGATTGTAACCATCGCCGGCAACCTTGAAAGTATAGAGGCGATAAGGGCAATGGGGTTGGCTGATAGGCAGATATTAGATTATAAAGATCCAGGCCTTGAAACATTATTGCTAAAGTCCAATAATAACATCGATTTTGATTTTGCAGTAGATATCGTTGGAAATAAATCCTCCGAAACGGCTGCTGCCGCACTAAAGGTGAATGGAGTTTACGCTGATATCACTTTTTTAGGGACCGAAAAAACGAGGGAAATCTTGTTCGACAAGGGCGCCGAAATATTTAATATCTCCAACTATGCATACACCCTGAATGAAAACCTGGATTGGTATCGAAGGAACCTGATGGAAATAACAAATTTGATTGAGCGTGGTACGATTAACGGCCCTGCGGTAAACATATTGGGAGAGTTCTCTTTAGAAACTGTGCAGCAAGCACATTATATAATGGAAAAAAATTTAGTTAAGGGGAAAAAGCTTGTCATGGTGGTTAGTTAATGTGAACAAAATATTTCGTGTATCTGATATATGCGGCTGGCCGATGGGGCTTGGAAGCAGTCAATGTTGTTCCTCAGAAAAGCGCAGGACAATACTATCTTGAAACATGGCTTTTTATTTAGAAAAGGTACTTTCAGTTCGAACATAATATTCATTTTAAAATGTAGCAGATTAACTAAAAACTTACAAAATCATGCAGTTATACTGGTGTTGATGCTTATTTTGCCTTTATCCGTTTTTCCAGCGCCGGGTATTTCCCTTTTATAAAATAAATAGATAATAAACTCCGGTCAAAAGCTATCTTAAAGGGTAAATTTTCAATGGTATTCGAACATCAGCTTGTTGTTTTCAGCGTATAGGTATGTTGTCCCATTGCCGAGATAGTTATGAATGGGATATCTGCTTTCCATTTTTGTAAGCGATGCAACAAGGTTTTTAGTGACCATCTTCAATCTATGTTTTAAGGCCGTTCTTTTTGCCTCTAGGTCTGTTATTTCTACCTCGTTGATCGACGCATCAATATCGTGGCCGATATTGTGGATTTTATTTAAAAGATCTAGGTATTGATTGAATTGTTCTTGAATCGTGTAAGTGCTCATATTAGCGATAAACAGGGAAACTTGCAAAATAGTTTTCTGCCCCGGGTGTGATTGTATTGTCTGCAAATTCTAATTAAGGGAAAAATGACCAAGGCTTTAATGGAAAGAACTGAGGTATATGCTGTGCTAGAACTTTTTATAAATGTGCATCTTAATATGCATCTTAAAAAAATAAGCCGTATCAATTTTTTGATGCGGCTTATCTAAAGGCTGCACACTTTCACTTATGAGGGGATCAAAATAGGTGAATCTGGTTTTCGATTTTTTCAAATAGGGTTGCGATTACACTCATTTGAGCTATAAAATCGGTCGATAACAGTACCAAAACCGACCCCTTATGGGACAAAGACAATTTTCGAATGGTTTTGTCCCTTTTTTTTGCTCGTAACTCGCTATTTTCAAAAAGATAAACTCGGCGAATGGGTTCGGCTTTTGGGTTCAACCTATACCAGAATTATAGTGCAATTTTTGCGGAAAAAGTGTGCTTACAACTATTTTCTTGGTTTCCAGACTGCCATCATCATAAATTTTATCAATTTGGCTTAAAATTTTTAAGGGCCATCTTCACAATTAGTGAAATGTCGCTAGTGCTATTTTTGCAAGGTTCCATTGGGCTGGGTTTAGATTCCAACAGATTGATGTAAAACGTCAGCTTAGACATGGCCGAACGATAGGGGTTGGACTTTCTCCGATCACTTTCTACTGCGGATTTCTTAGAGGAGTCAGCAATTTTTTAGTGCTTTTGGATTCAAAAATGTTTCCTTCAGATCCAACGCGTCGCTGTTGTCGGTGTCCTCAGCTGAACATTTTTCAGGTTGCTTTTACCCTCTGCTAATTTTTTCCTGGACTTCATAGCGCTCAGCTTTTTGAATAAAACAAATTGGTGATAATTTATTTTATCAAATTTCTTTTACTGGCTATTTGCTTTTTACCGTATAAATAACCAGGGCAGAAATTTATACGTGTTTTGGTCATTCCGCAAACCAGCGTTTAAGCTGAACTGTTGAGGTAAACAAGTGATAGTTCTAACGGGGTAATGCCCTGTTGATTAACAAAATCATATACTAAATATTAAAGACCATGACCCAACACAGCAGTGCGAAAAGTAAGGCGCCTCAAGGCAAGCCTTCCGGCAGCCAGCGCGGAGGCAACGGATTAAAAGAGGTCGTCCATAGCGAGGATGTAACTTCCGAATTAGAAAATAAGTATTTGAATGATACCGGACAGCCTGATGAAAACGTGAACTTACGGCATGAAAACCGCAATACGGATAAGGGCAGAGAAGATCAGGGTAAAGACACAATCTCGATATGATGATGGATGAAAATGAAAAGCTGGAACAGGCAGGGCACAAGGTGACCGCTGGGGAAAACGAGGGTCGGGCTCAGCAGCAAAGGCAATCAGAGCAGCCAAAGGGAATGGGTGGAACTGATCTGCGCGGTGAAGATTCTGCGCCCTTAGTGAACAACCAAGACAGCGAGGCGCCATACACTCCAGCGTTTGAGGAGAAGTATGATGATGAGCCGGAGGCAAATGACATTAAAAAGAATCCTGATCCGGAGCCGGGTGTTCCTGATCAGGACTTTTAGTTAGAAGTAATTGCAATGGAGTGTGGATGGTAAGCTTGTGCACTTCCTGTTAAACAATTTAGAAGATGAAAAAGGAATTATTAATTTTTAGTATCTTAATTATGGTACTTAGTGCCTGCAAAAAGGGCAAGCCGGAATCTCGCGGGCTGGAACTCGTTTTTTCTGATGACAAGTACCAACTGACCGGTGTTGCCAAAGAGCCTTCGGGCCGGTTGTGGGTAAATTATCCCAGGTGGTCTGATGTATACCGTTATGCGGTGGTGACTGCCGAAGGTACGATGGCGACACCGTATCCAAATGAAGCGTTCAATAGCTGGCAGCCGGGTCAGGATGGACAGAATAGGTGGGTTTGCGTGCAATCGGTTTATGTGGATAACGGTGGTGGTCTTTGGATACTGGATCCGGCAGCACCGATGATGAAAACGATCCAGGGCAACGGTGCGAAGCTGGTGAAGATGAACAAAACGACCAATCTGCCGGAGCGCAGCTACTCATTCATGAACGTGGTTCCCGATACGGCCTATGTAAACGATGTGCGCGTTGATGTAAGTAAAAAATTTGCTTACTTAAGTGAATCTAAGGGGGGTGGTATCATTGTGGTGGATCTCACTTCTGGTGAGATGCGCCGGGTATTAAGCACTCATTACTCTGTCAGGTCAGACCCCAATTTCAAGTTCATTATTGATGGCAGAGAATTAATGAAAGAGGGGAAGCCGGTAAAAATAAATTCCGATGGAATCGCCTTAACGCCAGATGGAAACTGGATTTATTATAAGCCGTTGACCGACGACAAATTGTATCGCATCAGGACTGAATTTTTAAGAGACTTTGGCCTGAGCGAAACTGAGCTGGCGGCGAAGGTTGAAGATCTGGGCCATTTCACTACAACAGACGGAATGATCTTCGATGGGTTGGGCAACTTGTATTTGGGTGATTTGCAAAACTACCGAATCGTTAAGATCAGCCCCGAACATAAGATGACTACGCTGATTAAAGATGACAGGCTCATCTGGCCTGATAGTTACAGCATTGCAGATGGATATTTGTATATCAGTTGCTCACAGATTCAGAAGCAGCCTGAGTATAACAATGGGGTGAATAAACGCAGCTCTCCGTATACGGTTTATAGGATGAAGCTATAATCGTGATTGTCTAAGGAGTTATAAGTTCAGATAATGAGGAATTAAAGATTAAAAAGCTGATACATCTTCCTTGAAACAAGTCCGTCCGCTAATGTTTTTAGAGTAAAATCAGATTAGTTTAAACTCAAATTTAGATTATGACTAAATTTCCTTATTTTTTTCTTGTTTTAATCGCCTTTTGCGCCTCAGGATTCTGTCAGGTTCCAACCGGAACCATACAACGGAGTACCAGTGATACACTGATCAAAAAAACTGTTCCAGCGACTGGTAAATATAAATCTGGGTCTACTAAATGGCCAAAGCGCGACAGCCTGAAAAGCATCCGGGCAAGAAAGGATGCCAGTAAGCGCAAGGCGGCCAAAGGCCAAAAAACTAACATTAAGCAGGAACTTTAATGCATTCGGTTATGAAGCGTATAAATCAGTATCGATTCCTGTTAAATCGCAAAACAGTGCTTTTCCTCTGTTTGTTTGGTATGCTCTCCTGCAGGCATGAAACCCAAAAAAAATCGGCATTGGTTCCTGATGAATGGTACCGGAACAGCATTGTGTATAACCTGGACGTCGATATTTTTAAAGACAGTGATGGCGACGGGATTGGCGATTTTAAAGGGCTGGTTCAAAAACTATCCTACCTGGATTCATTGGGAGTGGAGGTGATATGGCTCTCTCCGTTCCAGCCAACGCCTGATCGAGATGACGGCTATGATGTGAGTGATTATTATAGCATCGACCCAAGACTTGGGACCATGGCCGATTTTGACGGTTTTATATCCGAGGCAAAAAAGCACCACATCAGGATCATTATGGATATGGTACTTAACCATACCTCCATCGAGCATCCCTGGTATAAAAAAGCACGTGCTGATAGTAGCACTAAATACCGTTCCAGGTATGTCTGGTCAAAAAACAAGCCTGCGGATTTTGAGGAGGGAATGGTTTTTGAAGGATTCCAGAGCGAAACATGGTCTTATGATGAGGTAGCAGGCAGGTATTATTTTCACCGATTTTATGATTTTCAGCCTGACCTGAACTACCAGAATAAGGAGGTACAACAGGAAGCGATTAAGATTTTGCGGTTCTGGTCTGCAAAAGGCATAAAGGGTTTTAGGCTTGATGCAGTACCTTTTATCATCGATGTACCTGAATCCGGTGCAGCAAAGCCTGCCAAGATGTTCGGTGTGCTTGATTCAATCGTTAGCGGCGCAAAGTCAATTGATCACCAGACCCTTCTTTTAGGCGAGGCTAATGTAGAACCAAAGGAGAATATTGCGTATTTCGGGGAAAAAGGCGATCGGTTGCAGATGATGTTCAACTTTTATGTCAATCAGTACCTCTTTTATGCCATGGCTACAGGAAAAACCGGTACGCTGATCAAGGCATTGAATGAAACCAGGCAAAAGCCCCCAAGCGCGCAATGGGCCTATTTTTTGCGGAACCATGACGAGGTTGACCTTGGCCGACTGAATAAAGCTCAACGCAACAAAGTTTACGAAAAGTTTGGACCGGAAGCTAATATGCAACTTTATAACCGGGGCATCAGGCGTCGTCTGGCGCCAATGCTGCATCATCCGGAACAGATCAAAATGGCTTATAGCATATTGTATTCATTGCCGGGAACGCCTGTAATCCGCTCGGGAGAGGAGATTGGGATGGGTGATGATCTGACTTTGGCGGAAAGACTGTCTGTACGTACCCCGATGCAATGGAATAATACCAAAAATGCCGGGTTTAGCGCCGCAAAGAAAACCTTTAGACCAGTCATTTCCATGGGCGAATACGCTTATCAGAAAATTAACGTTGCCTCGCAATTATCAGATAAACAGTCTTTACTGAATTTTATAAAATCTTTGATATCGGTACGAAAATCCCTTCCAGAACTGGGTATTTCGGATTGGCAGGTGTTGGATTTAAGAGACGATGCGGTGCTGGCTATAGCATATAATACACCCTCTGGAAAAATTATCATCGTCCATAATTTTAGTGATAAAGCCGTCGAAATAGCCCTACCACTTACGGGAAAACAAAAGGTGCTTTTTGGTAGGTGGCATACAGGCGCGAACGGGAGTATGAAAATGGAACCCTATGGACGGCTTTGGCTTAAAGAATAACTGGTTTTATCATATGAGGGCGGAACAAATTACAGTAGTATTGATTAGACATGCTGTTCGCTTGGGGTGGCCAACTGGTTGTGTTCAAACATGCAGGTACCTATGCCAGCGGGATTACAGTAATAACCGGGATTGTCTGGAGCTTAAGCTATGGATGGATAGCGGTTAATGGTGGTATTACATTTATTCCAATTGAGATGTTATGAGAATAGCTGCGAATTCTTGAAATATACCTGTTTTTCTTTTGCAGTGTATCTGGGGCAAGCTGCATATATTGAGATGCTCATATGTGATGGTTTAAGATTCCCGGCTTGAAGCAAAAAGAGCCACACTTATGAAAATTAGCTGAATCACCGCATCAGCCAGGTAAATATTTGAGATTGTGCCAGCCTGGACGTAATAAACGTCAACGACAAAGAAGCTAATGGCGGTACCAACACTGAGCAAAATTGATCGGTGCTTCTGTGTTAACTGCCAGAGTATCGACAAAGAAATGGCAGTGCTCAGTAGGCCGACCATTTTTACCAGCCAGATATCTGTCTTGGGGCCGGTAACCCACATGAAGCTATCTATATGAATTACAGGCCAGATTCCTGTGAGCAGGTAGAATATACCCTGTGAGAGAAGAAGTTTTCTGATCATTTTACGGGCGGTTTTGCTGACCAAGGTCTGGTAGTTGAACGATTTGCTCCTCTTTAACTTCGCTCCTGGGAACGCTCTTGTCGGTGCGTTTCTCTTTCTCGGTATAGGTGTAGCCCGATCCCCTGACTGTTTCTTCCTGATTACCGCGGAGTACGCGGTTATCTTCGGTCGGCTCTTCTTTTTTGTCTGATGTTTTCATAATGCAGTGATTCTCTATCTTTAACCCTTCCCGGATGGAAAAGGTTTCATGAATTTATTGTTGAGAATTCTGCTAGCATACTGCAACTTCTGACCTGAGTGAAATTGAATACCAGTAAGTTAGGTCGCCCTGATAGTTAAAAATGAAATATCCCGGCTTTGAATTAGGTAGTGAACATTGCAATTGTTCTTGATTGCTTTACCGCCAAACCGCTCCATATCCACCGAGCAAGAAAAGTTTGGTCTCAGGTGAACACCATATCTTAAAAATGATAACTGTTTTTTCCTCGCTGAAATCCGACTTATGTCGTTCTCTATTGTATATCATTTCTTCCGGCTATTCACATTTCTTTGATGTTGTTTTAATGCAAACCCAAATGCAATTGCAGCTGTTAATAGTTTAGCGACACTTTTGAAAAACCTTTTAATGGCATTAACTGATGAAAGTAAGTGATTTTATACTAAAGCGCCTGGGTGACTGGGAAATTGAGAAAATATTTGGCTATCCAGGGGATGGTATCAATGGACTGCTGGGTGCGATGAACAGAAACCAGTCGATTCGTTTTATACAGACCCGCCATGAGGAGATGGCAGCGTTTATGGCCTGTGGACACGCCAAGTTTACTGGTCAAGTGGGCGTATGCATGGCAACCTCGGGGCCCGGGGCCATACACCTGCTCAACGGCCTGTATGATGCGAAGCTTGACCATCAGCCTGTTGTGGCGATCATCGGACAGCAAAAAGGCACTTCTTTGGGTAGCAGTTACCAACAGGAAGTGGATCTGTTGAGCCTTTTTAAAGATGTTGCTTCTGAGTATGTACAGATGATCGCTGATCCTGCTCAGGCCAGGCAGGTAATCGACCGTGCATTCCGGATCGCAAAGGCAGAACGTACAGTTACTGCCGTGATTATTCCCAATGATATACAGGAAGAAAAGGCAGTGGAGCAGCCCCAGCGGATGCATGGTAACGTAGTAACCGGAGCGGGGCACAGTAAAAACCATGTAATCCCTGCTCAAAGTGAACTCGCCGAAGCGGCTGATGTCCTCAACAGCGGCGAAAAGGTGGCGATACTGATCGGTGCGGGCACTTTTGGCGCTGAAGCAGAAATCAAGGAAGTGGCAGAACTGTTGGGAGCTGGAGTAGCAAAGGCCTTACTGGGAAAAGCGGCATTGCCTGATGACTTGTCATATGTGACCGGGTCTATCGGTATGCTTGGAACAAAAGCCAGCTGGGAACTGATGGAAGGCTGCGATACGCTATTGATGATCGGCAGCAGCTTTCCATATACAGAATACCTGCCCGAACCTGGTAAGGCAAGAGGAGTACAAATCGATATCGATGGTAAAATGCTGAGTATTCGCTATCCGATGGAAGTGAACCTGCTCGGAGATAGCAGGGATACGCTTAGGGCGTTAATTCCACTTTTAAAGTACAAACAGGATCGGGGTTGGAGAGAAAAGATTGAGCAGCGCGTGAAAGAATGGTGGCAGACCGTCGAAGACAGGGCAAATCTGGCAGCTGATCCCATCAATCCGCAACTGGTCTTACAGCGGCTTTCGCCTTTGCTTCCAGGTAATTGCATCCTGACAGCGCGATTCTGGTACCTCGGCGTTTTGGTACGCGCGCAATGTCAAGATCAGGTCTGGCATGATGGCCTCACTTTCGGGAAACCTGGCAACGATGTGTCCTGCTATTCCTTACGCCATCGCTGCAAAGTTTGCCTATCCGGACCGGATGCCGATAGCGATAACCGGAGATGGCGCCATGCAGATGCTGGGTATGAATGAACTGATCACAATCTCCAAATACTGGAAACAGTGGTCGACACCAGGGCTGCTGATTATAGTACTGAATAACCGGGACCTGAATATGGTCACCTGGGAACAGCGCATGTTAGCCGGTGAGCCAAAATTTGAAGCGTCGCAGGATATACCGGATGTAAACTATGCTGCGTTTGCAGAGCTTGTCGGACTAAAAGGGGTTCGAATTGACCAGCCTGAACAGATCGATGTTGCATTGAACGAAGTGTTAAACAGTGACCGTCCGGCAGTACTGGATGTGGTGTGTGATCCGAATGTTCCGATCATTCCCCCACATGTGGATATGACCATGCTCAGTAAATTCAGCAAGGCGATGATGAAAGGAGATTCAGAATCTTCATCGGTCATCCGCCAGGTGATTAAACAGGCCATGCAAGGCGGTAGCAGCCTATAAAATCAAGAGAATACCATGACACAATTTGCCTATCATGCTTCACACGAACAGTTCGCTCCGAGCGAGCTGATCCGGCTCGCCGTTCTTGCCGGACAAACCGGCTTTGATGCCGTCGCTTCGTCCGATCATTTTCATCCCTGGAGTAAACGGCAGGGCCATAGCGGTTTTTCTTTTGCTTGGCTAGGCGCAGCCATGCAGGCTAGTTCCATTCCTTTTAGCATGGTTTGCGCACCTGGACAGCGTTATCACCCTGCAATCGTGGCCCAGGCAATCGCCACTCTTAGCGAAATGTTTCCCGGTCGGTTTGATGTTGCCCTTGGAAGTGGTGAGGCACTCAATGAGCAGATTACAGGAGAAAAATGGCCTGATAAGCAGGAGCGCAATCAGCGGTTAAAAGAATGTGCGGATATAATCCGGCAGTTGTTTGCAGGGGAAACGGTGAACCACAAGGGGCTTATACAGGTAAATAATGCCAAGTTGTATACATTGCCCAAGCAATTTCCGCGTTTGTTTTGTGCTGCTGTCAGTAAAGAGACTGCAGAATGGGCTGGGGCCTGGGCAGATGGCCTGATCACTGTTCACCGGCCTTTTGATGAACTGAAGCAGGTGGTCAGTGCATTCAGAAATAATGGTGGCGCGGGCAAACCTGTCCATCTGAAAGTCCAGCTTTCTTACGCCCGGACAGATAAAGTCGCGTTGGACGGCGCCTATGACCAGTGGCGGACCAATATATTTCAAGGCTCGGTGTTGGGAGAACTCCCCTCAACCGCCCATTTTGATGCCGCTTCGGAATTTGTTAAACCAGAGGACCTAAGACGGATGGTACGGATTTCCGCAGATACTGATCAGCATGTGGATTGGCTGAAGGAAGATATGGCCCTGGGCTTTGAGCGGATTATCCTGCACAATGTAAACCGCGAACAGGAGCAATTTGTCAGGGATTTTGGAGACCATGTATTGCCTGTCTTGTCTCGCTATAGCTTGTCATTGTAACTAAATAAAAGCAATTATTAAATTTTAAGAAAGTAGTGGCTATTACAGTTCACTAGATAGGTAATTATCCGAATGTTGATAACCCATTTCTTAAGTATCACTTTCCTTGATTCGTTTCGCTCTGGTTTTCTTCTTTTTGTCTACTACTTTTAGAATTAACTTTTCTCTTTCTTTTCGTAATTTCATCAACCTACCGAGCTCATCATACGCTGTCATTCTAGTGTGTATTCTGCGATTCTATTTAAAACAGCAATAAATTTATTGCTTATCCGAACCTTGTCGACCCTTTAGGAGGCAAAGACATTGAATGGGTCTGTCTTTTTTTTGCTGCTAACCCACTATTTGTGAGAAAGATAATCTTCGCGAGTAAATCCGGTTTTGGCTACTTAATCATTTTCCGTCTCCCAAACTGGACAAGCTCCAGGTACGCCAATTTTAATCTTTCTTTTAAAATTTTTCAATGGTAGCAATAATATACCGGATGTTTTTTACGGGAAATAATAGGATAAATACTTCACCAAGCCTGTGGTTAACACCCGTTTTATAAGCTTTGCAGCTGAAAACAAAACTTTTTGATCAGGTAAAGGATTTTACTATAACAATTTATCAGATATGAAAAAGCAGATTTTATTATTAGCAGCCGCATTAACTTCAATAGTAATGGCCTGTAACTCCGAAAATCGCTCATCAAGCAGCGATTCAACTTCCAGTGATACTTCAATGAGCTCAATGAGTGGTACAGACCCTATGCAGGACAGCACAAGCCGTGACAGCACGAGTACGAGTACCAGCACCGATTCCACTACTCAAAATGGAAGTACAGGTACTCAACAGCAAAGACAGCAATAGTATAGCTGTGTTGCCAATCAGGTAGACCGTACCGGGCTGTTGTTCTACCCTTCACTAAACATTGGTATATTTTAAACTTAAATCACAAAAAAATGGAACAGGAAGATCAATCTACACCGCAAGAGACAGAAATCGGACAAGACAGTGGTACAGACCAAAATTCCGGACAGGATATTGGCAATGAAGAAACCCAGGAAAACAATACCCTTGGGGGAGATTCAGGCAACGAACAGTCCCCAGACCAGTCATCGGGAGACACAGAAGATATTGAGGGCACAGACGGATCATCCGAGAATGAACAGCCTGACCCCAGTGCGCTTGACATCGATGAAAGCACGGGAAATCCAGGGCTTGGTTAACCGGATCAGAATGGTAATCAAAACCGATATTTCAGACCGATAACATAACCTCAGCAAGCAGAATTCTGCTTGCTGAGGTTATTATGGGTTATGTACTTTCGGCTCAAAATTGAATCGTGAGGTATCAGGAGATTCATTGTTGTCTTAATTAATAATTTATGAGAAAATATATTTTTGCTATAGCAACAGCTGCAGTGATGGCCGGTATGGGCTGCCACGCTGATCGAACAGAAAACGACAGCAAGTCAACAAGTGCTGATTCTAGTCTTCAGGATAGCAGCAGACTCGATTCCTTTGGAGGTGATGGTACTGCAAAAAGCAGGAAAGGAACCACCAAGGACAGTACGGTGATGGGCACCCCTCCGGATTAAAAAATATTTGGCCGCAAGCTAGTATTGATTATGCCCACAGCGATGTAGAAATGAATAAAATTATGGAAAAGCGTAAAGATGATCATCTAAAAGAAGCATCCGAAAACGGCTCACTCACACCGGTGAGGCCACCCGCAGAAGATATAATCAAAGGGGCGGGAGAGGATGATGCAATTACTGAATTGAGAAATAACCGTTCGGATAAAGACGTAGATAAGGAAGAACAGCGCGGTACTGACCCTGGGGCTTATCCGGGTCCGCGTGATGGGCAGTAAATTTTAAATGCCTTTATCGCAATCGACCAAATTATAGCATAAGGAATATAAATGTGAAGAAATTGGACCTGCCTTGGGACTAAAAAAGATACCCAAGGCAGGTTCTTTTTTATTATTTTCTTTTGCAAAGATACTTGATCACCAGACCACCTACGGCGAGGGTAATTGCCGCCTTGCCTATCATATTGACAGGATTATACCTGAATTCTGATTTCCAGCCCCTTTCTTTTACAATATCCGGAAAGCTACCTTTTTTAAAGTCATCAATGATGCCTTCCCAGGCATTTATCCTGTCTGCCAGGATTAGCGGGATCCAGTGACGGTATCTGTCCTCGCTGTGCTTAAAAGCATATCTGCGTATTGCACCGCTGAGCCCTGAAGGAGGTGCGGAGGTTCCGAATACCACACTGGGACGTGGCCGCTCATTAGACTTAAGAAGTTCAATATTTATAGGCTGTTGTTCGGCTTTTTCATAATTGCTCCGTTTGTGGTCGTCTCCCGTATAATTTTTAATGGGATAGGTGGGCTCATTGTCTGGATCAATATCCATACCCCATCCGGGAATATTTTTGAAGTCTTGATTTTGGTTGTTCATAACATTAAGATTTAGTTGATGGGATAAGTACAGTTTTTATGCATTCATCCAGTTTGGATGAAAAGATCCGGTAAGCTTCCGAAATTTCTTCCAGTGGAACCCTATGGGTGATAAGCCCCTTTGGATTAAGCCTGCCAGATTGAACATGATCGATCAGGCGTGGTAGCAGTCTTTTAACCGATGCCTGGTTTGCCCGCAGTGTGATACCTTTGTTGAGTATGTTGCCAATTGGAACATAATTAAACGGTGGGCCATAAACACCAACTACGGAAACGATTCCACCCTTTTTTACCGAGTTTATAGCCCATTGAAGTGCTGTTGCCGCTCCGGCCTGCATCAGGGTCAGTTTACCTGTAAAAGTTTGAAGTGCATTTCCTTCGGCTTCACAACCTACGCAATCAATGCATACATCTGCCCCATACCAGTCGGTTGTTTTTTTTAGGAAAACTACAGGATCATCCATAGATTTAAAATTGTAGGCTTCGCACTTCGCGTAATTTTTTGCAAATTCAAGGCGGTAGTCAACATGGTCGATAATGATCACCCTGGAAGGACCAAAAAACCAGGCGCACCTGGCAGCCATTATTCCTATTGGGCCTGCGCCGAACACAACCACCGTATCACCTTCTTTTATGCCACCCATTTCGGCTGCCTGGTAACCTGTTGGTACCACATCTGTCAATAGCACGGCATCATCGGGATCCATATCTGGCGGGATGACCGTTGGGCCAACGTTTGCATAGGGTACCCGGACATATTCTGCCTGGCCACCATCAAAGCCACCTGCAGTGTGCGAATACCCGAAAATGCCGCCCACAGCGGTGGCCATTGTATTTGATTCATGGCAGTTTCCGTAAAGTCCCTGCTTGCAAAAATTACACTTTCCGCAGGCGATATTGAAAGGTACCAGTACATGGTCGCCTACTTTAACATTGGTTACTAACGGGCCAACTTCCTCCACAACTCCGGTAAATTCGTGGCCGAATGTAGACCCAACACGTGTATCGGGTACCATCCCATGGTAAAGATGAAGATCCGACCCACAGATACAAGTCCTTGTAACCCGTACAATCGCATCCTCGGGATGCAGGATTTCAGGCATTGGCCGCTCAACGGTACGTACCCTATAAGGTCCGCGGTAGTTCATTGCTAACATAATTTTAAAATTTAATATATAAGTAAATGATAATTTTCTGTTGGTTCCTTATTTCGTTTTTGAGTTTTTCTGTCCGTAGAGTTAAGCACAGCGTCTCTACGGACCTACAAATAAAAACGAGTTTATAACTCACAATAAAAAACGAGTCAGAGACGCTTAAAAGAAAGCAGCCAAGAAGGGTAGATTTCTTTTTACGGAAACTGGCTAGCTCAAAGGTGAGGGATATTCCTGCAAGGAATAACAAACTTTTCGCCCATTGACAAAACTGATACTTTCAGATCACGGATGGTGATTTTTAGATCATCGTCGAACGAGGTGATATTCGAGCCGTTGCTTCCTTCGCCATCCAACAATATAACAACCCCGTTGCCAATTACCTCGCAATTAAAAGCCTCTGTAACTATGATTGCCGTATTCTCTTCTATACCTATGCCTATCGAGGCTGGGTTTGTCGCAATCACCTGGGCCATCCTTACAAAACGTCCGCGGTGAACAAAATGTGTATCCACACAAACATCTCGTAGAAACTCAAATCCAGTGGTAACTTTTACCCCCGCAGCCACCATTTCGTTCTTGCCCGTGCCATCAAAAATCATTGGGGTCGACATCGCCATTGCGCCTGCGCTTGTTCCTGCAACGACCAGTCCGCCATGGATATACCTCTTTTTTATCTGCCCCATTATTTCAGTTCCTCCATATATCGCGGTGAGTTTTAGCTGGTCGCCACCGGTAAAGAAAATACCGTTTGCCTGATCAATGCGTTCGGCCAGATCAGCATGCAACGGACGGTTTTCATGATGGATATGGCCGGTTGCGCTTGCACCAAGCTCATTGAAGCAGGTCGCATATACATTGTAGGTATCATTAACTTCTTCCGAGCCCGCTGTGGTAATAATTTCAATAACAGGAGATTTGCCACACAGTTCAATAAAGGCTGACAGGACAGATTTATCGGTTAGTTCGGTAGGTGATTTATTTTCAGCGCCTCCAATGAGCATAAGTTTACCATTAGGAAGGGGACAGTTTTGTTTTTTCGTCATTTGCACCTTTAATTAACGCTTTCATATTTGAGGCAAAAAAGATATATTCCTGAATCGGCGGGAAAGCAGACCTATTTTTGTAAGCAGAATTGCTAATATTAGCTGGTTATTATGGCCAGGAAACTGACCACTCGTCAAATCCGCTTGACTTCTTGCCTTTGTTATCAGTATGGTCTTGTTGTTCCCCGCTTTCAATTTGCTCATTTTTTTTCTCAAGTGCTTTAATAATCTCCTCCTCAAGCGAAAGGGCACAGTTTTCCTCTCCCTGTTTTTTGTGGTCTTTATTTTTGCCGTTATCTTTCATGGTGATATGATATAATTGATTTTTAATACCTCACCGATCAAACCTGGTCTAATACACCAGGTTTGTATCGGTTCAGTACTTGCCATGTCAAATGGATGTTAATCCAGGATTGTAATCGCTCCATGTTGCGGTTCCTTCAGGTTCTGAAGATTTGACTTCCAGGCTCCGGATTTCACCCAGTTGAATACTCAATGCATTTGCCTCCTCAATTTCTGTGTTAAGATTGATATCCTCAGCGCTGAGACCTGATGTTGTTTTAACATAGGCTGCCGGATCGGATATGTATTCCCATTCTTTATCCATCTTTGGCATATTTCCCTGGTTCCAGGGCCCTCTTGAGCTTGTCGGCGTAGAAAGGTTAAAGTATTGCTGGGTAAACCTTGGATCTGATTGTAAAACGCCCGGCGGGAAATTCGGCTGTATTGTTTCCAGGGCGGCTTCGAACATTTTGTAATGTGCAATCTCCCTTGTCATCAAAAAGGAAAGTGTATCTTTTACATAAGGATCTGTTGTAAATTTCATCAGGTGCTCATACACCAGCTTGGCCCTCGATTCTGATGCGAGGTTGCTTCTAAGGTCTACGGTTAAATCGCCATTAGAATGGATATAAGAAGCACACCATGGAATACCCTGGCTGTTGCGAAGTGTTGGCCCACCTCCGGTAATGATCGGGAACTGTGGATTTGCTGTGAGGGCACTATGGATAATATCTTCCATCGCAGCTTTACCTTCCAGCACCTGCATAATTTCAGAAGAGTCTGCAGCTCTTTTCAATTCTCCGTTAACGCCCTTAAGCAGCATCTGAATAGTTGCACCCACTATTTCAAGGTGCGAAAACTCCTCTGTTGCAATATCCATAAGCATGTCGTATTTGTCCGGATAGGGCTGTTTAGCATTAAATGCCTGTGTAAAATACTGCATAGCAGCTGCGAGTTCTCCATTTTCGCCACCGAACTGTTCTAGCAGGATGTTTGCAAATGCAGGATCGGGTTTGGATACCCTTGCATTAAATTGTAGGTCTTTTGAATGATGGAACATAATTGATTTTGTTAGTTATTTATACTTGCGGAGCTGCACCTGTAATCTGCTAATTTGGCTGCAGCCCGTATTATTTGTTATTCGCCCAGCTCTTTTTTCCAATCGGATGGGTTACGGCTGGTATCTGTATTTGGATGATCCCCTTTTGGGATTTCCAGATCGGCAGGTCGCTTGTCTTCAAATGACTGAGGTCCGTCTTCGGCTTTCTGATCTTCATTGCCAAGGGGCTCATCTTCCAGCCCGTGTTTAGTTTTTTTACTGTCTTTCATCTTGGTATTTTGATATTATGATTGATACATTTCAGCTGCTCAACAGCCGGTTGGTTGGTCTGGCTATTTGATCTGGGCCTGTAGATTCACCGCTTCCTCGAGATGGGTTTTAAGTGAAGGCAGCTTCGCTCCGGCAAATGATCTTAGGTCTGCATCATAAACACCCATATTACCAGCCGCGTTAGAAAACAACGTAATTGCGTCCTGATGGGAGGCAACCATTATCTTCATAAACTCCCTGTCGAATATTGATGGATCTGTGCTGTTCAGCTTATTAAGGTTTGCCTGCTCCTTGGGCTGTAATGCAGTTGCTATAGTCCATCCTTTTGCCGCCGCAAGCGATTTCATTTCGTTTCCTACGGCGGTATGATCTGTTGTCATGTGCTCACCATAATGTTTTACCGCAGCGTTTTGTGCTTTTTGTATGGCTATTGCGCCTGCCTGCACCTCGAAACTGTTACTGCTCGAGGCCTGAGTTACAAAAGACTGGTTGTCCATCGCGTAATTTTCATCGTTGTCCTTTTTACAGGCTTGTAAGCTTACTATCGTAAGCATTACGATAATCAGTGTTTTTAGTGTTTTCATAATTTACCTTTCTTTCTATTGATAACCTTTTTTTTATTGCGCTGGTTTAGGGGTGAAATACCCGAAAGAAGCCGATAAATTCCTGAATTTGTTCCGTATTTATTCGTATGATCCATTTGGATGCGGGTATCTTCTCTGGAACTTATCGGGATAATTTATTTTATAAAATCAATTAATGATTTTAGGGGATGAATCACCTCGTGATATCCTCATTGCTGTGAGGCGCCTTTCTATTGGGAATCTTTCAGAAGTTAGCATTAGCCAAAAACAAAGTGGCTGGATGATCGTTTTACAATGAATGAATCGTCATCTCGATCCCGAAGGTTCGGGAAGAGATCTTTTAATCTATTCCAAAGATCTCTCCTCAAAAGGAACTCCTTTGGAAGACTATGCGTTGCTCCAGTCGAGATGACATCGAGCGTTAATTTCAATAATATTAGCTGAAATTTACATGTAATCAGTTTTAATGATTATTGAGGTTACTTACCGCATAAACCCAGGTATCTTTTCCGCAGTTTCCGCATTTATTGTCCTTTGCTCCGGTATGGTAATTGCCGCAGAATTTACAGACTTTGTGTGTACTTTGCTGATGGATTTTAGCTGACATTTCCCGGTCCCACTCAGGAATTGAGGATAGCCCGGGCACTGGTTGTGATTGCTGAAGCAGGCTAAAGGTTCCGCTGGCTTCAAAGTACAGGCGCTTAACCATTCCAAGGTGGCTAATTCCCTGTGACCTTAACTGTGAAAGTACTCTGTCTCTTGTAATACGGGTTAGTATCATAGCTTTATGGTTCAGCACGCCATCCTTAACTAAAATATTGTATTTATCCTGTGTTAACGATTCGAACTTTTTACTCTTTGTAGCAATTTTGGCAATTAATAGCTGAAGCGTGACAATCACCATTGCTATAACTACTGCAGGCAGCAGGCCTCTGTCGGGATTCATCAATGGCACTCCGATGGCGGCGGCGAGCGATGCTACCGCGGCCATCTCGTTACGGCTTAGTTGAGAAGACATCCGTTTGCCCATCAATCTCATCGATACCATCAGGATCAGGTATATAACTGCAGTGCGGAGGATAACCTCAATAAAAAAATGAAACGGAACTTCACCCTGAAGGATGCGTTGAATGTCAGTTAGTTTGATTTCGTATTCTTTCATAATCATTTTGCGATAACAGCCTGACCCCAGTTTTCTGAGTGGCAATTTTTACAGTTTTTTTCATTACCTGATTGTTCAGGGACAGGATTTCCGCACTCCAGGCAGATTATAGATTCCCCAACTCTATTAAATTCCTGTCCCGCCTTGCCATCAGCAGGAGGGACCAGGCTTAATCCAGGTTTCGGCTGGTCGTATTTAAAAACAGAAAAAATACCACAGGCTTCCAGATAAACCCTTTGAACCTCGCCCAAATTGTATATATGCTGGTTTCTCAGCACAGCAAGCAACTGCTCCCGAGAGATTTTCATACTGTTGAGTTTGGTAGCGAGCATTACCCCGTCTTTGATCAATAACGATTCGCTGCCTTGGGTGAGGAGCTCTATTTTATGGTTTTTGGCGGCTAGATAAGTGATACCACGTTGAAAAGCAAAAGCACAAAAAAGCACCAGAATTCCCTGTAACAAACCTTTGTCTGGTATTTGCATGGGCACAGACACGATTGCACCCAGCGTAAGCATTACCGCAAGCTCCGAAATCGTCAGCTGTCCGCCCATTCTCTTGCCCATCAGCCTGAGGGTTACCAGTAGAAACAGATAAATGATAATTGTCCTGATGAGCACTTCCAGTAAAAATTCTGCGGGTGCAGTGCCTATAAGGATGCGGTGCCAGTCACCCCAATGTATTTCTTCTTTTTTCATGTTTTTACAATTGATCCTGCTATAACCTTTGTTTGAGCTGATTTAAATGCTCAACAGCTCCTCAGGAATTTCGGTTTTATAGAAGCATAAAATGGGTACTTTCAGCAAAAAAGCCCCCGTATTTCAACGTGCAGGATGGCTTTTTTATAAAAATGGATGATCCAAAATGGTTAAAGTGTTAGGGCGGTTACAGAAGTTACGGTATTAACCACATACAAAACAGGTAGTTTCTGTCTCAACAAACTAGCCTCGGGCAGGTTAATAGTATAGAGAGACAATGGGGTAAAAATATACAGACGCTAATGGGTTTAAATAAAAAAAAAGCTGAATGACAGGCAGGAACCGGAAAAGAACCTGTGGATTATTCTTCGGGGAATTGGTTGCATCCTGAGTGCCTGGAAGTATTTCCTAGATCGGTTTATTCTGGGTAGCATCCTTCAGCAAATCTCTGATAAAGTATTTGTTAACAATTAAATAAAAACTATGGAAGATTTTAATTCTTATTTCAGCAGTGCCTTTTTAGGCAAAAAAATTATGATTACTGGTGGCAGCAGGGGCATTGGAAGGGCAACAGCGATTTTACTCGGTTCGTTAGGTGCCCAGTGTATTATTTGTGGTCGGCATCAGGAGCAGATAGATGAAACGCTGGAGGCAATTGCGGCGAAAAACAGATTAAACAGTTTTGGTATTGCTGTTGATCTTTCCGCTGAAGAAGGTATTGAGCGACTTTTTAAAGCAGCCGATCAACAACTGGGCGGGCTGGATGTATTAATCAACAACGCCGCCCTGGGGTATGGAAGTATACTTGAAGGAGGCTACGAAGATTGGCAGTATATTCTGGACACTAATTTATTGGCCTACATGGCCTGTAGCAAAGAGGCGATTGTAAGGTTCAAAGAACAGGGCTTCGGCCAGATTATCAATATCGGCTCGATGAGCGCTGATGTAAGGGAAGAAAGTAGTGCTGTTTATGTTGCCACCAAAGCGGCAATTCAGGGATTTTCAGAATCGCTGCGTAAAGAAGTTAATCCCCTGGGCATTAAGATTTCCCTTATTGAACCTGGGGCAGTTGATACCGATATGCAGGAGGCCAGTTTTGAGGAAAAACAAGAACAGATCAGAAATCAAGAAATGCTCCGGGCAGAAGATATTGCCTGGGCCGTAGCCTTCTGTATTGCTCAGCCGCCGGCATGTGATGTGGTTAATTTGAAAATCCGCCCAAGCTTGCAGATTATTTAAATATTTAATTAACAGATATGGGAAGCAGGATACACACTCATCTTCTGGTTGGTAGCTATGCCGCGGCAGATCAGGAATCCATTTTTCGGTATGCTTTTAACAACGCTGATGGTACACTGAGTTTGTTGGATTCGGTTTTTGGGATAGAAAATCCTTCTTTCATCGTTCCAGATCGAAGCGGGCGTTTTTTGTTTGCCATCAGTGAGACTAAAAAAGGCGATTATTCGGCTATGGCCACTTTCCAGGTGATCCCGGGAGCGAAGCCGGTCCTCATCAGCGAAGTAAGATACAAAGGTTCGGGGGCCTGCCATATCTCGGTTAACTGGCAAGGTAAATTTGCTGTTTCTGCCAATTATGGGGGCGGGAGTTTGGCCGTGCTATCCTTTGATGAATGGGGGAAACTGTCAGACCCTTTACAACTCCTAGAATTTAGCGGCTCAGGACCGGTTCATGATCGTCAGGAAACATCGCATGTTCACAGTTCGCTTTTTCTACCTGATCGGGGGATGCTTCTTATAGCAGACCTGGGTACTGATAAGGTTTATGTCTGCCGCTACGATCCCTTAGCTGGACAGCCCCTCGTTTTTGCAGACCCTCCCTTTATTTCACTGCCTGGCGGCTCTGGACCGAGGGTTATGGCTTTACATCCTACCGGATTGTGGTTCTACGTAATCTGCGAACTCAGCGCAGATATTTTCGTGTTTGAAAAAGAGCAGCCGGATAAATGGATCTTCAGGTATACGGTAGCGAATAATCTGGTACCAAACGGACGCGAAGCTGCTGATATAAAAATCGACCGTAGCGGCAGGTATCTTTATGCCAGCAACCGTGGCGATGCAGATGAGATTATCATCTTTGAGATCAATGAACACACTGGCGCCTTAAAGGAAATCCAGAGAATACCTTCCGGTGCCAAAGGGCCCCGCTACCTCGCAATCGATCCTTCCGGAAACTATCTTTTTGCTGCCAATGAGAAGGGAAATTCAGTTACCTCTTTTGAGATCTCCCCTCAAAATGGAAAACTAAGCTATCGCGGGTTGGCCGCTCAGGTAAACGCACCTACCAGCCTGCAGTTTGTAGAGATATCGACAGATGATAATTAGCTAATGTATCTTAAATTATAATTTAACAGAATGAGCAATAAAATGAAAGCGGCGTTGAAAAAGTCGGATGGTACCTTTCAGGTTCAGGAAGTAGACCGGGTAGAAATACCTGCGCCAGATTGGGTGCTGGCACGTATCAAAGTTTCGGGCATATGCGGAACGGATCTGCGGCATTGGAAGAAACATGAACCCGACCTGGAATGTAAAATTATGGGCCATGAACTTGCCGCCGAGGTAGTGGAAGTAGGTTCTGCCGTGAAAAACGTAAAACCAGGCGATAGGGTTGTAGTCGAAACGCTTTTGGGTGATGGCGACTGTGAATGGTGCCGCATTCAGCAGTACAACCTCTGTCCAAACTTATATAAGGTGAGGATGGAAACCATATCCAGAGCCTTTGCTGAATACCTTATTGGTCCGGCAACAAAGTTTCATATTCTGCCCGATCATGTGAGCGATGAAGAGGCAACGCTTCTTGATACTTTCGCAGTGAGTTTGCATGCGCAACAGTTAAGCGGATTGCATATTAACGACAAAGTGGCCGTTATAGGTGGTGGACCAATAGGACTGGCACAACTGCAGCTTGCAAAAGCATCGGGCGCAGATGTGATCCTCTTTGACATTGTTCCAAGTGCACTGCAACTGGCCAAGGAGCTTGGCGCAGATGAAGTGGTGAACACAGAAGTTGAAGATGGGCTTGAGCGCTTGAAAGCTTTTACAGATGGGAGAGGAGCAGATATTACCTTTGAATGCGCCGGAGGACCTTCAATGTCAACTACACTTCCTCAGGCAGTTTCTTTCACCCGTATAGGGGGCAAGGTAATTATTGTGGGTGGTTTTGAATCGGGCAGCACCAGCATAGAAATGGATTGGCAGCAGTTGCAAAAATCAGGCATTACCATTATTCCCAGTGCAAGTTATGGCTTTTGGGATATCTACCCTGAAATGGCGGTATGTCTGGATCTTCTGGCCAAAGGAAAAATCAACGCGAAAAAAATGATTACCCACTCTTTTTCGTTGGATCAGATTAACGAAGCCTTCGAAACCGCTCAGCATAAAAAAGAATCCGGTGCGGTATTTGTTGCGCTGAAAATATAATGCCTTTTATAGCGATCTTATTATTATTTCAGTTGGCCAGCACCCTGTGATGATCGATCAGCGTGCTGCAGCCATCTCTTAGCCTACCAATTAATAGTCACTTTTTGATTCCCTGCAATGCTATACTCCAGCAGATCGGGGTTGTTTTTCACTGGATTGTGCTTTTCTTTTTTCTGGCCGGATTTTACTTCTAAATTTTTAGGCCTTTCTCCACCCTGGAATAAAATAATCATCCTGCAGTTTAGCCGTTCATCACCGCCTGTGGTTAATGACACCGCATTTGCCCGGCATCGAAAGTTGAATATGGGATAATCGCAAAAAATGATAAAAGATTTATTTTTAACTCTAAAATACTGATTCGGGATTACCCCGAATGCAATTCCTGCACCATAAACTTCCTGTCCAACTTCTCCAGACTGCTCCCAACCGTCGTGCAGATCTTCCAGTGCAATCCAGAGCCTGCGATCGATTTCACCTGTCTTGCTTTCTTCAGCCATCACCTCTTCTTTCAGCATAGGCGGATAATAATGGGCCACACGGCCTACCATGTGCCTGATGAACTCTGCAATCAACAACCTTACAGATGGAAGAATTTCCACGCCTTCTGCTTCTGCAAGGTAATCATGAAGGGCTGAATATACTTCCTGCTCTTCGTAAGCCGCAGTATAAGGGGCATCCCTTAAGGGGAAAACCCCAAAAAATGTCGGAAAATTCTTTGCCTTCCCATAATCACATTCCCATAGCTGTACGTTATCAAAAATTGCCGCCAAACATACATAACTCAGTTCCAAGAACGTTTTATCTTGAGTTTCTTTATACAACCGGAGCATGGCGCCTGCAGAAAATGCAGTATTGTTTGCCTGGTAAAACACCTCAAAACTCAGGCCTTTTAATTTGGATGCTGCTTTTTTGGCTTCTTCAAAAAACCTTTTTTCTCCAGTTATTTTCCACATTCTCAGCATTAAGTCTGCATAAGTACCTGGAACATCTTTTTCACCACCTTCTCCTTCTGCGGTTTCTGCTTTAATAATATCAAGGGTATCCATCTGATAAAATACAGGCCACTGATACTTGAATTTATGAGCCACCTTAATCGCATAATCAATGGAATCAAGCAGGATTTTTTTTGCGTCTTCGTCACCACGTGTGCTCAGGCGGGCAAGGTTCATTAATGGATGGTGTAAATACCAGGCGTCCATCACCCGGGGTTTTTTCTGCTCTTCAGAATGATCCAGGTTCTTTTCGGCCGATGGGAGCCATCTTACAATTGTTCCCATATCCTGCTGGTAAAATGCATTGAGTCCAGCCCTTAGTTCAGTTACCAGCTGATGCGTGGTTTCGCCTTTCCAATCCAGGTAATCAAGCATGGGAAGCAATACTGCAAGCTGAACCATCACCTCAGGTGGCGTTTTATAATCAGCTACGTAAGCGTTGAGATAGCTATGGCCTCCTGCAAATGTCCAGCAACCTTTATGGTATGTCAAATCCGCTAGGCCTTTCTCCACGGTGTCAAGCCAGTCATGGTAAAAACGCTCGGGTCGCGGGAGTTTAATATAAGTTGCCGCTAACTGATCTAAATACAACATTGCAGTTTCAGCGGGGGCAGAAGGAAGCTGATCCGATAGGCGCACAAAACCGTCACTAAGGCAATAGCTTATGCCTTTTTTTAACGGTGCCTTAGTCGCTGGTAAAGAGAAGCCGATTTCGGGCCATTCTCCTCCAACAGCGCCACCTGCACTGCATTGTGCAGTTTCGCAATAATCATTAAGGGCTGTTAGGTTTTGAAAATAAAATACGGAGCCAGAATCACCGTCATTAAAAAAAAGGACTCCGGAGCGGGTTCCCCTTTGCTGGGTATGGATTTTGCCCTGTTGTTTTATTTTGCCTTTTTCATCGAAACAGATGATGTCTCTTGGCCAGTAAGGGATAAGCAGTGGTGCTTTCGGTGTTGCCATCACGGTGTAACGGAAAAAATTATTTGATGCTTCATGCTTTACGGTTACCTGGTAAACAATTGTTGAGCAGGCGAGGCTCACCGTTGTTTCTCCTTCTTCATGATGGATTTTTTTAATTTCTAGCTTTCCGGATGGTGAAAATGCCGTGCGGAAAGCAATGCGGCTCCCGTCAGGCCGTTCTTTTACCAGCCAAAACGTGTCGCTTGACAGATAAGCATAAAGCTGAAGCGATTTGGAAATCTCGGCAACGGCTGCTAACGGTTTAAGCTCTGTTTGGGCATTTGCTGCCCAGATGGAAATAGGTTTCATATTTTGATTTGGAATAAAAAACTATTTTTTAATGGCTCAAAAAGGTAATACGAAATTCCTATTGATCGGCCAAAGGATTAGGGAGATGTTTACCTAATCAATTTGTGTACATTTCCCTGGAGCTGAAGTGCTCCGTAATCATCCTTGTTCACTGTATTAACTTTATGGAAAGTACCGGGCTAGCATCTGTATCGACAGTATCGTTAGTTTAAATGCCAACACTTGATCTTTTTCCGCCCTCAACCGTCTTTAGTCATCGAATTGCGGTTTGAGGTTAATCCGGCCACAATGGAAAATGCACCCATAACGATGTGTGGCAAAAAAATCTGGTTATAAAACCCAAAAAGCCAAGGCGAAATAACCAGGATGAATCCTAAAACAACGTCCATGTCCAGATGAAAAGCCATGGGCAACCTCTTCCACATACCAAGTTCATAATTTGTAAAAAGAGATAGCAGAATGACACTAAGTGCAGCGATAAAAAAACAGGTTGCAGCTGGAATAACCGTGGTAAAACCTAAGAAAAAAGGTGCAGCAATCATCATTGCAGCCCATAGGTAATCTATTATTCCGTGTGTTTTTCTCGATATTTTTTTCATGCGTTAGGTCTGTTTTACTTTCTTTCTGAAGGTTAATTTTGGTTGGGGTATACCTTTGATTTCTAACAACGCCAGAAGTATAAAGCTTCTCACCTTTTTGAGCTGGTATGCTCATAACATTGTTCCTCGAGATAACCCCGTTTACCGGCTGCATGTTTTATGAAACCGTATAAAGCGTATTTATCCTTTTTTTGATTAAGTATTTTACTTCAAGGAACAGTGCTATTGATTTTATACCTGCTCTATTTTCTTTTTCTTACCTCAGGCATGCATTTCTTTGGAGGCTGCTCCATCCGATATTTTATTTTGAGATTTATCCATTAAATGTGTCAGTTAAGAGAAACTAGCCACCTCCTCTGCCATAGCCAATAGCATGCTGAGTTTATTCACGGCGGCCTTTTTACCCCTTATCAGGTACACTACGTTTATCCGTCCCTCTTCTTTAGAAACTTCCATACGTTCAATTTTGGCTTCGGTACTATTTAGGCGTTCTTCTAGCAAAAGCACGCTTGAAAACGAATTGTCAACGAAAGTTATCGTAACCATCCTTTCTTTTTTCAGGTCGGATATGATTTTTTCAACATAACTAACCATTACCAATACGCAAAGGGTGCTGATGGTGAGCACAAACGCAAGCGCGTGATAACCTACGCCAGCGGTCATGCCGATTGCAGCAGAAGTCCAGATAACAGCAGCAGTGGTTAGCCCTCTTACCGATATGCGGTCTTTAAAAATTACACCTGCACCGATAAAACCGATGCCTGTTATAATGTTTGCTGAAATGCGGTCGTCAGTCCCCGTTCCATGCCAGGAAACTATTGTAAAAATCGTAGATCCAAGGCTGATCAGTATAATGGTCCGAAATCCTGCAGACTTGTTCCTGTATTCCCGCTCAAACCCGATAATGCCGCCACATATGACAGAAACCAACATGGCAATGATATCGCGTATTTCTATAGTTAGGTCAATCATTCTTTTTTATCTATAAAAAATATATGTGCTGATGATTCATTTTTTTAGAATAGCTAAACAATAATTGAGCAAATACACTTTTAATCATCGCAGTGCAGAAACGCATGCATAATATGTCAATCATGTTGAGTTTGTTGGAATGTGCTTTCTCTGGTTACTTAATTACTTACTGAGAAGCGAGAATAGCTGTTTTTAAGCTTTCGAAGGCGTCCTCTATCGTTATAGTTAGTTTATGGTCTTTGTTTTCTATTTTTTGAATGACGTCTGATAAAATCGACTGAACACATTTTCCATAAACCTCACCCTTGGTTTGATGGATTTCAAAATTGCCGGAAAGCATTTCATCTACCCGGTAAGTTATTCCGCCGGCTTTTACGGCTTGATTTTCGGCCGATAGATCCTCACTGCCCCAGCCCTCGGGTCGGGAAACGTCTCTCAAAGTATTTAATTCGCCGAGTTCGGTAATGGTCCAGCCGGGCAGGTTTTCCAGTTGTACTTTGCCCTGGCCGTTTACCAATGCTTTCACCGTCCCTTTCATAGGCATCCAGCCTTCAATTTCTATACGGGCGAGATCGTAGGCAAGGTGTATCGTTGTTTGTTCAAATAAGCCCGGTCCGGAAAAAGCATGGTAGTAGCTCGCAATTAAACCTTCGTTATATAATACCATCGCAGCCATACGGTCGCGCTGGTTTTCATTTCTACTATCAGTGCAACCATACACCTCAATGTATTCCTGATTGCCAATAGCATTCACGATATCGAAAAAGTGCACCCCATGTTCGACGAATATTCCGCCAGACATTTCTGTTTTCCAGAACCAGTGATCCTGGGGCAAAGCCTCATCTTGCGCATAGTTGTTTACTACAACATGTCTTAGCTTGCCAAAAGTGCCTGCCTGTCCTAATTTGATGAGATTTTGAATAATGGGGTTATAACGGATCATATGATCTACGGTTATCACCCTGCCGGTCTGCTTTTGCGTTTCTATAATCTCCCGCGCACCTTCTTCGCTTATTGCCACGGGCTTTTCGAGCAGTACATGTTTGCCGGCCTTCATCGCTGCGCAAGCCATTTCAGTATGTAAATTCGGTGGCGTAACAATACTTACAATGTCTATATTTTTGTCCTGTATCAATTCTTTCCAATCGCGATATACCACGAAGTTTTCTTCGGATTGAAAATTTTTGTGCGGATCTGCAATTGCAACAATTTCTACGTTAGGCAGTTTTTCCCACCAATAATGAAGGAATTTACCAAAACCTCCATAACCGATTATTCCTACTTTATATTTTTTCATCTATTTTACTATTTACCCGTATCCGATAGGCTGTGGTTTATGTTCGATACTAAAAAAACAATTTCTTTAAACAGAAGGTTTTGGAATAGGTGCATTTTTGCGCGGCTTATTCTTTTGCTTTAAAATTGGTAGATTAGAATAAATTCATAATTTGAAACAGTTTTACTAAATTAATTTATCTTGTTATTTCACTTAATCTATTTCAGCAAAGCCCGGACGTTAATGCAGGTAGACGATCTTACCAGCTTACTCAACCAATCCAGAGTAGATAACCTGGCAAATGATATTACAGGTATGCTTTTATATATGGAAGGAAGATATTTTTCGGAATATGAAGGGCGTTTTATGCAGGTGCTGGAAGGTAGTGAAAGTAATGTGAAAAAACTTTTCGAAAAGATAGCGAAAGACGAACGGCATCAGGGGGTACTGGTATTAAGGGAGTCATTTCAAAAAGAACGCAATTTCCCGGATTGGACCATGGGTTTTAAATCAATAAAACACGAAGAATACCAACAACTGCCTGGCTTTTTTCCCCTCGGAGATGGTTTTCTTTTAGAAGAAGATTCTCAAAAGGGTAACGCTGCCCTTGACTTTTTAAAGTCTTTTTATGATATATCCAGCAAATTGTGATGACCGTAGCTAAAGGAAATCTTACAGAATCGTTTCTATTTGGCTTTTTTGTCTTAAAACAAATCGCACCCGGTCACCAATATTTCTTTTTATTAGATAAACCATGTGAAAATGCCTGAAAGGATGGCAAAGTCTTTAAATTTTTTAAACTTTTTTTTGTTGGCCAATGTTCTTATGATGAACATTAAACTATAAAAACATGGCAAATAAAAAAAATGATGTACAGATGCCAAATGCGCATCTTCATGAACTTTTTGTGGATGAACTAAGGGATATACTTGGTGCGGAGAAGCAATTGCTTAAAGGCCTTAAAAAACTCTCAGAAGCCGCTGGCAGTGAAAAGCTGAAAAATGCTTTTGAAACGCATTATGCCCAAACTGAAGGACAGATTGACCGACTGAAAGAGGTTTTTAATTCAATAGGCCTTACTGCACGGGGTAAAAAGTGCAAGGCAATGGAAGGTCTTCTGGAAGAGGCAGATGAGATTATAGAAAGCTTCAGCGCTGAGCCACAGGTGCTTGATGCTGCACTAATCACAGCAGCGCAAAAGGTGGAGCACTACGAGATAGCGAGTTACGGAACACTTGTAACCTTTGCAAAGCTGATGGAGCATGCTGAGGCCGAAGAGTTACTGGCTGCTACACTTGCAGAAGAAAAAGATACCGATAGTCTGTTGACAGAAATCGCTTTAACTGAAGCAAATACAGGTGTTACAGCCTAGAACACACGCAAAACGCCACGCTATCCGGTGTGGCGTTTTTTACCTCTTCAGGTTTAAATCGCAGTAAGGCAATTGAAACCTGTCCTCCAGAACCAAATGAAAACACTATATCATCTTCTCTTAATTCTCGCGCTGTTAAGCGTTACCAATATTGCGGCTTTCGGCCAGCAAAAAACCTTTTATCATTTATTCAGGCCAGTTCCGGGCGACAGTTTGAGGGACATGGAAACCGATCGGCCAGATGTAACCGAAAGCCCGCAAACCGTTGATGCCGGGCATTTTCAGTTTGAAACCGATCTTGTTCGCTTTCAGCGCGAAAACGGCAACGCAGGAAGGAGCGACGAATACCTTTTCAACCAGGCCAATATAAAGCTAGGGTTAACAAATTCGACAGCCATCCAACTTACGTTTGAAAGCTTTGTGGTAAAAAAGGATTTTAATACTGAAAGCAGTTTTGATCGGAACATCGGGTTTGGTGATCTTACCCTCAGGTTGAAACAAAATCTATTGGGTAACGATAAAGGAAAATTCGCTATCGCGCTGCTCCCATACCTGAAGTTTCCGACTTCCCATGCAGATAAAGAAAGCCAATATGAAGGAGGGATCATCATCCCAATGAGTATTAAATTTGGAAATGATTGGAAATTAGGCTTTCAGGTTGAAGCAGACCGGTTACAGGACGAGGAAGGCGCTGGGCACCACGACCAGATTTTGCAGACGCTTACCATATCACGCTCGCTTACTAAAAAGCTTGATGGAATTATCGAAACCTACTATACCTATGAATTTAAAGATAACCACTTAAAAAACTTTCTGAATGCTGCGCTGCAATATGAACTGTATAAGGATTTGCTTATTGACGGTGGCCTTAATTATGGCGTTCAGCATGATGCAAGGAAAAGTTATTTTGTCGGGCTTTCTTTCAGGCTATAAATCCAGAACAGACATGACAGCAAACCACATGGAACACAAACCAAAAAGTAAAAGTAAGAAGAAAGGCAAACACCTGGCAGAAATTGATCAGGCGGCATCACGTCTTAACGAGCAGATTCTCTGGGAAAATGCCATTAACGGTGCTTTTAAGGAGAAACCAGCTACTGATGAAGACAAAAAAGCCAATATTAAATAATTAACCTCCGAAATAACATAAAAATTAATTTCCGCTAATGCGCATTTACATCAGCAGTTTTGAGTTTTATAGGCCTCACGCGCCAATTGCGATAAATGTTCATCCTTTGTAATTGACAGTCACATTCCCGCAAACCTGAACGGTTTTTAAATACCCGAGTGCTGGCCTTTCAGAACAGAGCCATCAGTATCAAATCCTGGCTATTTTCCGGTTTCCAGATGCGGTGCATCTACAGGCTTAGATTCGGGAGACCCTTTTTGTCTAAGAAATATCGTCAGGATCACTATGGATGCGACCGATAAAAATTCACTCTGCCAATTCTGGAAGGTTTCGAACCAAAAATTTGGTCCACCAAGATACTCCGTCATGCTCACAAGCGGTTTTCCTTTGAGTTTGAGTGCTATGTTGTTATCCTGCCAGCTACCATAAAAGTGCATTGTCCAGCTGATGAGAAAAAGCAGGCCAAATACAATTGAAAGGGAGTGCGAATAAACCTTCAGTATCCATCCACCTTTTCTTACTGCCCATGGCGCATTTGGAGCGCTTTTTGGTTCGCGGTCTACTTCTTCAGGTTCATCAAGTTTTTTAGACTCCGCCGAGCCGATCTGCCTAAGTGAGATCGTTAGCGCTACGTACAATGCCATCTGTAAAAACTCACTCTCGAAATTTTCGAAGGTTGCTGAAATAAAGTGTCCACTTCGAAGGTAGGTTGTAAAGGAAATGGACAACGCATTTTGGTCATTTAACTCACTATTATGCTCTTTCCAGCCAGTTACTGCCTGTGCGGCTAGGGTAATGAGGAAGATGGTAATGAAAAATACAGAAAGCCCATTTCTGTAAAGCCATGTTTTTTTTGGAAACTTTTTAGTGTCGGCCATTTCTTATAATTTATATGGTGGTTAGGTAATTTTGCAGCAATTGTGCCGTTCTTTCTACTGTTCCTGTAACAATTTCTTCGCGACTTCCGTAAAAGTTCATTCGCTCGGAGAATATATGTTTGTCCCCGCCAACGGCATAAACAAACATTGTACCTACAGGTTTTTCGGCTGTTTCGCTTCCGCCAGGACAAGTGAGCCCTGTAATACCGATATGTATATCTGCAGGGATAAGCAATTTAAGCCCTTCAGTAATCGCCTTTGTCACTTCCATAGATTCGGGTGTGAATTTTTCGATCAGGGCATGGTCAACATTTAATAGTGCTTCTTTCACACTGGCGTCATAGCAGGCCACGCCACCCTTGAGGAAATCTCCGGCATTATCGATTAATGAAAAATCGGCAGTCAGACGGCCCGAGGTAGCGCTTTCTGCAAAGGCCAGAGACAGTTTTTTTGATATGAGCATTCTGCCCACCTGTTTAAGTGTTTCGCTGATCATATTTTATTGATGTTTTCTCGTTTTAGCTTAAATACATAAACATTTTTTTTTCGCTGTAGTTTTCACAATCCGGTAAAACGTATGGTGAAGGGCGCTAATTTGCTATTACCGCAAAATGACCGAAGAAATTCTGTTAGAAAAACGTAAAAATTATAAAACCATTTTTTTTTGTAAAGGTTCTTTTTTAAGAGCCATCTTCAATAAAAAATAGACTAATCATCATACATTATGGAAAACAACCTATCAGGAAAAATTCCCCAGACCAGTTTGCCCAAAGAAACCGAGCTTCCAGAAAATACAGATTACCGTGGAATTGCCGGAAAAGGAAGTCTCAGCAGTGATCAGAAGGCACCAGAACACAGCGAGGCATCCAAGGAAGAAGATAATAATGAAGAAACAGATAATAATCCATTGATCCGGGGCATTTAAACTTTAGCCTAACAAAATATACATGAAAGAGCAGGATAGCGGTAGCTCACCTGGCTGGCTACCAAAACAGCAGACATGGAATCTTTCAAAAAAATTTTTATCGACGGTGTCTGCGATCTTTACTTGGGAAGAAGCACTTTGTAAAATCACTTCCGAAGATGATTTGTACTGTTTCATGCTCAATTTGAAGAACAAATCCATTGTAACACCTGTTATTCTAGTTACACCTAAACAACAGAAAAATGGCAAAAATTAACGAAACAAACAATCCTATAACCACAGAAGAAGCTAACAGGTTCCAATCTGGTGTGATAGAAACAGTTTGGAGTGAAACAGGAGAACCGCATTATATTGTCAGGGATGGCCTTAACGTTAAAGAATATGCTGCTTTGGCGAAAAAATACCTTGAAAATGAACGCATCATAGCCCATGATTTTACCAGCTATGTAATTAACGGATCGGGCGAGCGCGTTGATTTTGAATATAAGTCAGGATGGTTTCTCGAAGGTTTGGCAGAACAGGAAATGGAATAAGCGCCTTATTCATTTATCTTTTCAAATTTAAAAATGAGACCAGAAAACTTGAATTTGTAAAATATAACCAGTACCAAGATATGATAAATCCTCTTGTTAAAACTGTCGGCTGTAGTATTGCCGGTACAACGATGATGACAGCATCAAGTGCATTAATGTCATTACTAGGCCAAGACTTTAGAGAGCCTGAGCGTTTAAATGGCTTAATTAGCAGGATATTGCCTTTTCTTCCAAAACATGTCAGATCTGTTTCCGCATGGGCTGCACACTATGCTATGGGATCTGCGTTTTCGGCTGTATATATTAAGTTATGGGATTCAAAAACCCTAAAACCTACAGGAGCCTGTGGGCTGTGTTTGGGCGCAGTGAGCGGCCTGATCGGAATTGCAATCTGGAAAGCAACATTTGCCGTTCATCCATTAAGCCCGCTCATGAATTATAAACGCTTCTATCTACAGCGTATCCCTGCCCACATTGTATTTGCAATCTTTGCAACAATTGCTTACCAAGCCATGCAGAAAAGTACCAATAGCACAAATGGTGCAGCATGCAAAAAAGTAGTGGGTAAGTAGAAACTGAGCCTTTATTCTTCTGTGCGTTCAAGTCTGGGTAAGTATTCTTATAAAAAATATAGTCAGGCATTTTATGCTCCCGGTAGCAAATATACTTCTCACTGTTTTCATCTGGAATTGGTTCAGTTTGCAGCTGTCTGATTGATTAGGATGCGTTCGGGGATCCGCTGGTGAATAGCCTGCAACAGCTTTGGGAGCTGTTTTTCTTTAATATTTCCCTTTAGTATGATATTCCGGTCGGTTATAACCGCCCAGGATTCTGGATGTGTTGCCAGGAGACTATCTGCAAGTTGCTTCAGATAAAAATCTTGACCGATAGTTAGCGGTCTTATAACCAGCTGATTATCAATGCGCCTAATGACATGAATAGTACCCAGTTTTTGAATGATAGCCATTCTGGATTTATAGGTTGGGCAATAATCCCAGATCTTTACATTGCAGTTCCGCACGGTGAAGTTTACGCCAGCGAAATTCACATCTTCCTTTGCTTTAATCGTAAGGTCTGCTTTGATCTGCCTGTCCCTTTCGTAGCTGTTACAGGAAACCATTGATAAAGCGCATATAACTAAGCTTAATGTAATGCGGATTTTCATATCGTACTGTTCGTTAAAAAATAGCCTATATACCCACTGATATGTCCCTGATGATTATCTCTACACACCGCAGGTTTTGGTTTTCCCATTATTTAAGTTTAAAATGCAGCGGCACTGTACCGCTGCGATCCTTCGGTTTATAGTAGACCGGCTATTCCATTTGATGGCGCTTTCCACTTAAGGTTAACAATTTTACCTTCAATTAACCCAGATCGGCTGCTTTCTTTTAGCGTCGGCTGGCCCGTTAGTGGCTGTAACCGTTGGCGTCTGTCGTCAATTTTTTCTGCTATGGAGATCTTATCCCTTTGCACACTGTTTCGCTGTTGTTCCATAATCTTTTTTAATAGGTAACTGGCAGAAACGCGGCTAAGTTTTATCATTTTGAATTTCAGGTATTTTGTGTGCCCCGCTAAATCGATTACAGGTATTTAACGTAGCATAAAGCAGTATTTTGTATCAAACTAACCTAGCCACTCAGTATTGTGGAACTAACAATGTTATTGCGCACAAATAGAGAACGGATATTAATGATAATTTCAAACAAAACGCTTATTTTCAGGTTTCAGATATTACCAAATGCCAACTTATGGGTAAACAATTAACCTATTTATCTCTTTCTGCTACAAATGAGGAACGTTTTCAGGCATTATTGACCGCAACCTCAGATGTAGTTTACAGTATGAATCCGGATTGGACCATCTTGACTGAGCTCGATGGCCATGGGGTACGCCATGATGCCAAGGATGCAAACCCAGGTTGGCAATCCATGCATGTATATGAAGAAGACCTTGAACTTGTACAGCATGCCATTCAAAATGCTATCGCAGCGAGGAGTATTTTTCAGCTTGAGCACCGGGTGAAAAGGGCTGACGGAAGTGTTGGCTGGACCTTTTCCAGGGCAGTGCCGATTTTTGATGATCAAGGGAAGGTAAAAGAGTGGTTTGGCGTGGAATCGGACATTACTGAACGCAAGTTAGCCGAACAGCGACTGGCAGCCTCCAAAGAAGTATTGGAGCAACAGAAGCGCACTTACGAAACCATCACTTCCGGAACACCCGACCTGATGTACGTTTTCGATCTCCAGTACCGGTTCACCTACGCAAACGCCGCACTTTTGCAGATGTGGGGTAAAACCTGGGACGAAGCAATAGGAAAGAACCTGCTGGAAAATGGTTACGAACCATGGCACGCAGATATGCATGAGCGGGAGATTGACAGCATCATCGCTACAGGAAACCCGGTCAGGGGCGAAGTGGCTTTTCCGCACGCTACCCTAGGCAGAAGGTTATATGATTATATCCTCAATCCTGTTTTCAACGAAAGCGGCGAAGTTGTCGCCGTTTCAGGCACAACCAGAGACGTAACCGAGCGGGACCAATGGCAGCAGCAGTTGAAGCAAAGTGCAGAAAGACTACAGATCATGAATGAAGAATTTGCCGCCATCAATGAGGAGCTCACCATTTCCAATGATCAGCTCAAGGCGGCCAACGAACGCTTGTCAAAAGCAAATGCCGATCTCATTTCCGCCCAAAAAACCATTGAGGAAGGGAAACTCGCCCTCCGTCTCGCGGTTGAAGCGGCAAATTTCGGTACCTGGTATATAAATTCGGTTACCAGGGAATTTGTTACCGATGCCCGGTTTAAGGAATTATTCGGTTATTACCCCCATGAAGCGCTTTCCATTGAACAGGCAATTGCACAGATTACAGTTGAATACAGAGACTTTATTTCCGGTAAACTTGAAAACGCTATCTATAATAATGGAGATTATGATGTTTGTTACCCTGTTATCGGCCTTCACGATAATAAACTGAGGTGGCTCAGGGCAATCGGCAATCTTACAGCAGACCCTTCAGGCACATTTTCTGCATTTACCGGTGTAGTTATGGATATAACCGAACAAAAGATGGAGGAGATACGGAAGAACGATTTTATGGGTGTGGTTAGCCACGAACTCAAGACACCATTGACCTCACTTTCTGCATATCTCCAGTTATTGGAATCGCGGTCGAAGGAAAGCCCCGACGAAATCATCCATCGTGCATTGTCACAATCTGTCAAACAGACCAAGCGCATGACCGATATGATCAACGGTTTTTTGGATTTATCGAGACTGGAATCGGCAAAGATCCACGTAAACAGCTCGAAATTTGACATTGGAGCGCTGATCGGAGATTCACGAGAGGAAGCGTTGATGTTATATGGTACCCATAAATTTATTTTTGATCCTGTGGAAAGCCATATGGTAAATGGAGATAGGGGAAAACTTGGACAGGTCATTTCAAATCTTATCGGCAATGCAGTTAAGTATTCCAAACCAGGGAGCGTTATCCTGGTGTCATGTATTGCGGCCGGTGAGCAGGTAAGGGTAAGCGTAAGGGATGAGGGGATCGGGATGAGAAAAGAAGAGCTTCCGAAAATATTCGGGCGGTTCTACCGTGCGGAGGGCAATAAGCTAATCTCCGGATTTGGGATAGGGCTGTACGTCTGTTCGGAGATTATAAAGCTGCACGGCGGGGAAATATGGGCAGAAAGCGATCTGGGAAAAGGATCTTTACTCACCTTCGCCTTGCCGCGGCTGTAAGCGGCTATGTATTTGTATTAACAGTCATTGAAACAGATATAATCCAATGAAACCTTGCTGAGGAGGCCAGGGATGAATTACTGGAAAAATAATACTGTAGATAGAAGAGGTGTTTACGGGAAGTATAACCTTTTGATGGTTCCGGGTAAAGCTAAAATTGCTACTGTATTAAAAACAAACCAGGGTTCCTGAACGGCGATTATTTTTATTATTTGTTATCCGGTGAGTTCTGCAACCCTGTTCAGTAATTTGTCAAGATCAAATGGTTTGGACATAAATGAATCAGAAAAGCATGCAGCGGAAAGTTCCGGCAGGTCTGGTTCTGCTGATAACAAAAGTACAGGTGTTATATATAATGGTGTGGTAGCTTTCAGATCAGCACAGATCTGGTCACCCGTCTGGACTGACCCTGCAATCCTGATATCAAGTATGATCATATCAGGCTTTAGCAAAATGATCTCAGCTGCCGATTTACCGTTCAAAAAGCCTTCAACCGCATATCCTTCGGTTTCAAATATAAAATATAGCAGTTCCAGAATCCCCGGATCATCTTCAATGATTAGTATGCGTTTGATCATAGTATATTCCGGGCTTTGGTAGAACAACCCTGATTGTAAACATTTGTTTTGATTATAGAAATTAAACTCTATGAAATATGATATGGTCTTGCATCGATGGCGATCCTAATCTGCAGAAGAATTAAAAATTGCTTAAGATTATTCTGAACATATGGGCATAGCTATTTATTGTCTATCTTGCACTGCCGATCCGGACTCACCCTGTAGGCCACACGCATGCAGAATAAAGCCGAGCAGATTAGTGCACTTATCGAACTTAACGAAGAGCTGGAAAACTATTTCAGAAATACAATCATCCCTCAGCTGTTTGTCGATGCACACCTGATACTGAGAAAATTCACGCCACCGGCCATGCGTCAGTTCAGCCTAAAGCTCACTGATGTGGGAAGGCCTATCGCAGATATCAAAGAAAATTTTCGTTTTCCGACTATTATCGAGAATATTCAACATGTTATCGATAGTGGGGATGTGTTGGAAAAGGAAATACAGACCACAGACCTGCGTTGGTATCAGATGAATATTCTGCCATATATCGTCCAGCGTGATAAGAAAACAAATGGTGTAATCATCACCTTTGTGGAGATCACCATGCGCATACGTGATTTAAAAGAGCAGGAAAAACTGATTGCTGAGCATGAGCTGCTTTTGGATACTATTTCGCATGATATAAAAACTCCACTCACCAGTCTGGGACTTACGATCGAGATGCTTAGAAAACTGCCAGAGAAAGATATGGAACGGTTTCCATTGCTTTTGGAAAAAGTGGAGAACAGTCTGACCAAAATGCAACAGATAATCCATGACCTAACCGATTCCCGTGAACAGGAACACCGTTATAAAGCGGTGGAGGAACTGCTTGATTTTGAGCATATCCTGGAGGATGTAAGGCTAACGCTTGCACCGCAGATAAATGAATCGTCTGCAACGATAACAGCTGATATCGGTTTTTCTGAAATCTTATATATCCGCCGTAAACTGCGTAGCATAATCTATAACCTGGTTAATAATGCAATAAAGTATAGATCAAGCGAAAGGATTCCGGAAATTTTGATCAAAACCCATCAGGAAGGGGATTTTATGGTAATTACCGTAAAAGACAACGGCATTGGGATCTGTGAAAATAATTTAACGGGTATCTTCGGCAAATACCAGCGGATTTCTCAGTCTGGCGACGGCTCAGGGATCGGGCTTTACCTGGTTAAGGAAATTGTAGGTGCTTCTGGGGGAAGGATTACCGTTGATAGTCATTTGGGAGAAGGTTCAATATTTACTGTTTATCTGAAAATTAAAGCTTAATCGTTTGTCAGACGCCGTTGTTCTTTGATGGGTTAGCCATATTCTAAATCATTTACGGCGCCGCCTACTTTATCCTCTTAACAATATTAAGACGTATTTTGCGGTGGTGCTTCCAGCTCATCATCGCTGTCGAGTTCAATATTTTGAAGATCTTCCAAATGAGTTATGCCAGGGTGCACAAGTTCAATCTGTTCTGCTAGCATGTGCAGGATCTCCAGCTCAATAGCTGCCGGGTTTTGGCATACATGCAAAAAATCCCGGCTGTCAGGTTCCAGACTGGCCACAAATTTCCCGTCCTGGTAGATTTTGTATTTACAGCCACCGGTAACGTGATGCGGGAGCTGTTCAACCTGGTAATGGAACTTACGATCGGGACTAAGGGTTACGGTAAAGTTGTCCATAAGGTTTTGTGTTTTATATACAACAATCCCAGGGCAATGCTTGTTTTCAAAAGTGGAAGAAGGATAATACTATTGATTGATAGAATGCATCGCCAAGCGCTAATCGACCCAGACGGGGCTATGGTAAATATTTCAGCGAAGAATATTTTCTGAACACCGTTTGTCCCAGTAATCAGCTAAAAGTCTGACGAAATTCCAGCGGCGATAAATTCGTCTTCTTTTTGAAAAGTGTGCTAAAGGATTGCGCGTGTTCAAAGCCCAGGGTATAGGCGATCTCGCTGACCGACAGACTAGTTGTGGAAAGTTTTTCTTTAGCTTTCGCGATCAGTTTTTCATGAATATGCTGCTGTGTGTTCTGCCCGGTATGTACCCGTAGCAGGTCACTCAGGTAATTCGGCGAGAGGTTCATCTGCGCAGCAACATGTTGTACGGTGAGCAAACCCTGTACCTCGCCTTTAAAGTAGTCATCAATCAACTGCTCGAACCTGGCCAGCAGTGCTGAATTATTATTCTTGCGGGTCAGAAACTGCCGCTCATAAAAACGGTTGGAGTACTTTAGCAGGCTCTCGATTTGTGTAAGTATGATCTCTTGGGTATGCTTATCGATGTGCTGGCACTCCTTATCTATTTTATGGAGAATCGTGATCAGGTCATCTTCTTCCTCGGCCGACAGGTGCAGCGCTTCGTTAACCGCGTAATCGAAAAAACCGTAGTGATGAATGCTGTTCGCCAGTGTATGCTGTAACAGGAAGTCTGGGTGAAATATCAGGAGATAACCAGACCCGCATTCCATATTCTGCAGGTCCAGTTGTTGCACTTGGTTAGGCGCGGTAAAACTCAATACTCCTTTATCGTAATCATAATGCTGTTGTCCGTACCTGATTTTGCCTCTGGCTTCGCGTTTGAGTGCCACGCAATAAAAGCGGTTAACGAAGCCTTTCCAGATCTCGTCTTCCAAAAAAATACTTTCTGCCAAATTGATCACGCTCACCAGTGGGTGGCGGGGTTCTGTTAAGGACAGCAAACGGTGAAATTCCGATATGGAGTTGATGGCGTTCATAAAACAAAATTAATCAATTAAGCCCATACTAAACTCATCATAAGGCGCACCGGTATCCGTACCTAAAGGTACAATGCGCTCCAGTTGTGATAGATCTGCCCGTGTTAATTCAATAGTTGTTGCCGCAATGTTTTGCTCCAGGTACTTCCGGCGTTTCGTTCCAGGGATCGGCAGGATGCCTTTGCTTATAATCCAGGCCAAAGCCAATTGCGAGGAAGTGATCTGTTTGGCTTCAGCCATTACTTCGATAGCTTTCACCAATTCAATATTCTTGTCGAAGTGCGCACCCTGGAAACGCGGGATTGCCCTGCGGAAATCATTTTCAGGCAGGTCATCTATGCTTTTGATCTGTCCCGATAAGAACCCACGGCCTAGCGGTGAGTAGGCTACAAAACCAATACCCAGTTCTTTTAAGGTTGCCAAAACCCCACGTTCTTCAACCGTCCGCTCGAACAAAGAGTACTCGCTCTGTACGGCAGTAATCGGGTGCACCGCATGCGCCCGCTTAACGGTCTCAGACGAAACTTCCGACAAACCAATATAACCAATTTTACCTTCCTGAACCAGCTCAGCCATTGCCTCAACCGTTTCCTCGATCGGCGTATTTTTATCCAGGCGGTGCAGGTAATACAGATCGATATAATCTGTATTCAGATTTTTGAGCGAACGCTCCAAAGACTTCTTTACGTAATCTTTCCTGCCATTAATTGCCCAGGTTACCTTATTGTCATCATCGATCTCCCAGCCAAACTTGCTGGCCAGAATATACTGGTCACGTTTACCACTGATCGCTTTAGCGATCAACTGCTCGTTCTTCAGGGGGCCGTACAGATCGGCAGTATCTAAAAAATTACCGCCTAACTCAAGCGAACGCTGAATCGTTGCGATGGCTTCCTGCTCATCCGCAGGACCATACATATGCCCCTTTTCAAAACCCGTCATGCCCATACAGCCAAGGCCGATCACAGGCACAACCAAACCCTGGCTGCCCAATGCTATTTGTTTCATTTCCATAACCCAAAGGTCGGTAAGCCAAATTGTGTGAATGTATGCAAACCCCTGAAGCTTGTAAGCAAATCAAGGAATGATTTTTTAAGGTCCACCTACAAACACAAGGTAAAAGATGGCACGTTAAAGCTCTATAAAAAACCTGGTAGCGATCGCTTTTACGCGAAAGATTTACTGGTGGCCTACCTGGAAAGCCAGCAAAAGGGCCGTATTTAATTACCCCTGCATTACCCGTTCTGTACCCTTTGTTGCTACCAAGTTAACCCCAAGGTTACCCCAGGGTTACCCCTGCGTTACCTTTTCTCTACCTAAAAGGTAACGCCGGAGCTTGCTTTCGCAGAATGGCACCACCGCCGATGGTTATGCTGCCCTTAAGCAGGGCGCCACCTAATGTAATTAAGTTAAGAATTTTTAACCACAGATGCGCACAGATAAACACAGATTTTTATATCTGTGTGCATCCTTTCTATCTGTGGTTAAATTATTTTTCTTGCCGGATGGTTTAACTTAATGGTATTGGGCCGCCACAATGCCCAGGTTTTGCGCCGCCTGCCACAATTATAATGGCTCATTTTAGCTCAATAACTGTCGTATTCAGCCCATTTTAGCTCATTTTAGCTCATTTTAGCTCAAAATGGGGTGCCAATGCTGCTAAGCTGCTAGGTTTGAGTATGCATTTAAACATAACGGTATAAACAGAAATCCTTTTTAGAACAACATTTTTTCAATAAAAAACAAAAATTATGGCAACGTATTTAAAAAGCAGCGTATTGAATCTTCCGGACCAGAAGTCATGGTTGGTTCATTACTTTTATTGGTGTCGCAAATCAACCCCAAACTTGTCCGTAGGATACCTTACCGTTATAGTATTATTCCGGTATATTTGATAAATAACAGCTATTTAAAACCAATGGAAAACTTAGACAAACAAAAAATCAAAAAAAGTAAAATAAAGGTGATGTGCTTTTCTATCTCATTAGATGGATATGGAGCCGGTCCTTCTCAAAGTATAAAGGATCCTTTGGGTTTAAGAGGTACGGAAGTTCACAACTGGATGTTTCCAACAAAGGCATTTGGAAAAATGATTGGCCGTAATGATGGATCGGAAGGAACAGATAATGACTTTATTGAGCGATCATTTGAAAACATAGGTGCTTGGATCATGGGACGGAATATGTTTGGGCCGATCCGCGGGGACTGGACGGATGATGAATGGAAAGGCTGGTGGGGTGAGGAACCACCGTATCATGTTCCTGTATTTGTATTGACACATTATGAAAGAAAACCGATTGAGATGAAAGGGGGCACAGTCTTTCATTTTATTACCGGCGGAATTGAGGCAGCAATCGAAAAGGCCAGAGAAACAGCAGATGGAAAAGACATACGGATCGGAGGTGGGGTTTCAACCATTCGACAGTTTTTACAAGCTGGCTATATTGATGAAATGCATTTTGCACTCTCGCCAATCTTTTTGGGTTCCGGAGAGCATCTTTTTTCAGGAATTGATGTAGCTGATTTAGGATTCAATAAAATACAAAGATTAAATGGAGAAGGAACAACTCATATTGTCTTAGCAAAAGAAACCATTGCTTAAACATCTGTTTGATTGGTTAAATATTTAATTGTTTGTAAATGAATCTTTTTATGCCGATAAATTTCGGAATCATTTCGGTATTTATCGCATTCTATAATTTTTATGAGGGTGGAAGACACAGCTAAATGAAAACGTGCTGGTCTGCAAAAACACGATGTAAGGGTTCAGTTCGGGTTAACATATAAGTGTGCAGTCGGGTTACTTTCAGGCCATGCCTGAATACTTCCTGATTTCGGTTACGGTGCTGAAGAGCAATTTTTTTATGGTGATGCGCATCATCCGGTAATTAAATTGGTGGCCATTTTGGCTCGAAACAGAGGGGGTACTCTCACCGAAATACTCAATTTGAGTAATAAAATCGGTCGGCAACTTACCAAATCGCCACCCCATTGGGACGAGGTCTTTTCAGAAGATTTTCGTCCCATTTTTTTTCTTCTAACGCTTTATTTGAAATCTACCTGTAAATCCCCATAGCTATCCTAATATTTACAAATCATTATAGGCTATTAATTCGAGCAGAAAGTTTGGACTTGAAATAATGTTTTGATATTTTAGGACTATTCTAACCATTAATGTAACAGATGTCGTCCGCCCGCTTGTATCGTGTAATTAATTTCTTTAGTAGTATCATTTACAGTAGCATTATACGGATACCCGCGTTGTTCACATTATTAATATGCTTCGCTCAAACGACTCAGGCGCAGCAAATTATACAAATCCAGGATAATTCGCCACATACAATGCTTTCGTTTGGTCAGATTGATGTTTTGGAAGATCCTAAAGCTACATTGAATATTAGACAGATAATAAGTGAAGAATTTCAGCATAGATTCCGTTCGAATACTTTAAGAATCCCTAAAAATGATAATGCAGGGTCAGCTTATTGGTATCGGTTTAAGATCAGACATAATCAGGAGAGCTCAAAACAATGGATACTTGAGTTTTTTGATCAGTCAATAAGCGAGCTGACCTTATATGCACCTGATGGATCGGGTAACTATAAGGCAAATTATTATGGCACTAATTATGATTTTTCTAATAGAGGATACGACCATAAAAATTTCATATATGATTTAAATAACCATACTGATCAAGTCTTCACTTATTATCTCCGGATCAAATCACCGCATTCAGTAAGCACGATTATTGTCTTGCGAGATCTGAGATGGTTTGTCAGCTACGCTCTGGGAGAATATTTGTTATTTGGACTTTTTTATGGAATGATAGCGGTATTTTGCCTGTATAACCTTTTGATGTACTTCGCTGTAAAGGGTAAACAGTATCTGTTTTATGTGCTGTATAACCTGAGTATCGGTATGTATGAAATGTGTAATGATGGTATAGCCTTCCAATATCTCTGGCCTACCAATCCTCATATCAATGTTTATGGATTTGGCGTTTCGCTTTTTTTGAGTAGCATTTTCGGTTTATTATTTACCAGTAATTTCTTATATCTCAAGTCAAAATCACCGTTGTTTTATAAGTTGGTGTTAATTACCATTCTTTTAAGAGGCATCTTCTTTATCGCTTGCCTGATTTATACCCCATTATTTAATTTCAAGATCATTGAATTTATTCCTTTGCTTGTTGCTTTCAGCGCCGGAATTGCTGTACTCTCATCGGGCTATAGGCCTGCGAGATTTTTAGTTTTTGGTTATGGATTTCTGGTTGCAGGTTTTCTGCTCAAGATCTTACTGCTTTTGAAGTGGGTTCCTTATGGCACCCTTAGCTATTACAGTCTAAGTATCTGCTTTATTATTGAAATGATATTGGTTTCCTTCGCGATAGGAAATGCGATACGTACACTCAGAAAGAAAAAAAGCAGGGTACAAAAAAGGATTATTGAACAGCTGAGAATAAATGATGACTTACACCAAACCCTAAATGAACAACTGCAGGTTCTTGTCAATGAACGTACTCAGGAGATTCAGCAAAAGACCATAACCATCGAAAGACAAAATGCAGAGATCTCAGTGATGAACCATTTGCTGAAAAAAGATATTTCTGAACTTCATCTTAATATAGAGAAAGTTACCCGCGCAAGAGTGATGCAAAAGGGGTTGGATTTTGAGGAATTCAGCAGGATATATCCAGATAAGGATAGTTGTTTTAGATACCTTTCCGAACTGAAATGGAGTCATGGATATGCCTGCAGGAGGTGTCAGAACACGCAACACTCTACAGGTCAAACCTCATTCAGTAGAAGATGTACCAAGTGCGGTTATGATGAATCAGCAATTGCCCATACCATCCTGCAAAATTCAAAAATCCCCATAAACAAGGCATTGTACATGTTTATTCTGATCTATACCTCTAAGGGTACCATCTCTTCCTATAAGTTATCTGAGATTTTAAACATTCGCCAAAGCACCTGCTGGACCTATAATTCGAAAATGCAAAAGCTTTTGCTTGATAAAAAAGCTTTGCTTAAGAAAAATTCTGACGGGGATTGGGGAAAGCTGCTTTTGGATCCGGCAATTGTGTAATCATGCTGATTGCTACAGCAAGCAGCATACCATCCACTTTTAATGGTGTTTTAGTTGATACATTCGAATCAGAAAATTACTTCTTTTCCATTCTGCAGTTAAAGATTGTATTGCAGATCTAAAAACCCATTGCTATAAATGACAGCTTTAACATTTTGCTTAAAATGAAATAAGTTTACTTGGCCTAAGCGGTCTGAAAAATGTGTTCATTTATCACTCTCTCCTAAATACAATACCCGATCATATATTTCTTGCCACAATTTCAACCTCACTCCTTATGCGGTATATAAATTCTAATTTATAGTCAAATAAATTAAATGAGCCAGTTATGCTTATTGATCAGCCCAATTGATAAAGCATCAGCGTTCGAAAAACCGTATAGCATTCATTATCCTGAAAAAAAATAACGAATAAAGGATGTTGCCCAGCCGTATTAATCAAAAATAAGCATCCTTGAAATGGAAACGATGGGGTGCTTTTATGAAGCTATATCATTGTTGCTATATCGTATTATAAATTAATATAACTGTCTATTTAATAGATAGTTATGTATTTTTTTTGTTTGGAAAATGAAATATTTAGAATAGGTTTGTATCATCCAATTATTCTAAACCAAATATAAAATGAGAAAAACCATTACCTTACTAATTGCATTGGTTTGCTTTGTATTTACGCTGTGTTTTGGACAAAGCATAGCTGTGAAGGGAACCATTAAAGACAAAGCCGGGGTAGGCCTGCCTGGCATTTCTGTAAAAGTGAAGAATGCTCAAACTGCTGTATCCTCCGGAGCTGACGGAAGCTTTTTAATATCAGTTCTGCCTAATGCAACGCTTGTTTTTTCTGCCGTGGGATTCACCACGCAAGAGATTTCAGTTGGCCAGAGAACAAGCATTTCTGTTACTTTAACTGAAGAATCCAAAAGCCTAACAGATGTTGTCGTAATAGGCTATGGTACCACAACAAAACGGGATGCTACCGGCGCCATTTCCAGCGTAAAAGCAACCCAGCTTGAAAATGAAAATCCACAAAGTATAGCAGATGTACTAAAAGGTAATATTCCTGGATTGTCTGTTGGTCTTAGTTCAAGTGCCAAGGGTGGCGGAGACTTACTGGTAAGGGGAAAGTCGACCTTAAGTGCAGGAACCTCACCACTTATTGTCTTGGATGGTGTAATTTACAATGGGCAGCTCGCTGATATTAATCCAAATGATATTGATGGAATAGACGTTTTAAAAGACGCAAGTTCTCTTGCGGTTTACGGAGCTAAAGCGGCAACAGGTGTTATTGCGATAACGACAAAAAAAGGAAGAGGTGATTCTCCAACCATTACTCTTAATACCAATGTTGGTCTTGCCCAGGTTGCTAAAAATATGCGGCCTTACCAGGATGAAGCATTTTTGTCATGGAGAGGTGATGTGTTGCGGAGCGGTGCCACAACCCCGGAATATTTGTATAGCGATCCTAGAAGTCTCCCCGAAGGCGTTAACCTCACCCAATGGTTGAATGGGCAAACTGGTGATCCTGTTGATTTATGGCTCAACAGACTTGGCCTTGTTGCAAATGAGAAGGCAAATTATCTGGCCGGAAAAACAATTAACTGGTATGATGATATCTTTAGAACTGGTTTCCGTCAGGATCATACCCTTTCTTTAAGCGGTAAGAAGCAGGAAATTTCCTACTATATGTCTTTAAACTATCAGAAAAACCAGAATGTTATAGAAGGTGGTGACTATACCGCAATCAGAGGAAGGATAAATCTTGAAGGCGAAGCAGCCAAATGGTTAACCCTGGGTATGAACGTCCAATTCGCCGATAGAGATGAAGCCAGAACAGGGGATGGATCAACCGAAGCAGATTGGGCTCAGATATTAAACTTGTCACCTTATGGAGATAAATACCTTTCAAATGGGCAATTAAGGCGCATTCCAACAGATGATAGCGGTTTAAATGCCAGAAATCCTTTTTTAAGTATGACATACAATGAACGCATGAATAAGCAGAATACAATTTTTGCAAGCGTTTATGGACGTGTAAAATTGCCTTTCGGAATCACCTATCAACTGAATTTTAGTCCAGGTCTGGATTTCTATAGAACATTCGATTATCGATCTTCCAGAAACCCGGATGTAGTAACTCCCGGAGGATCTGCAACACGAGCCAATGAAACCCGATACAACTGGCAGGTGGATAATTTACTTAAATGGAACAAAACCTTCTCCAACATTCACAACCTGGATGTAACACTATTGGCAAATGCTGAAAAATACCAGACCTGGTGGACACAAGCTTCAAATGAAGGCTTCGTTCCCAGTGATGTGCTAAGTTATCATAATCTTTCGAGCGGTATCAAACCTGTAACAAATAGTGAAGATAAAGTATATACAGGAGATGCATTGATGGCAAGAATAAATTATAGTTTATTGAGCCGTTATATATTAACCCTTTCGGTTCGTAGAGATGGTTATTCCGTTTTTGGCGTAAACTTCAAACGCGCTACATTCCCGGCAGCAGCATTAGCATGGGTATTTACAGATGAAGCGTTCATGAAAAATCAGAAGTGGTTAAGCTACGGGAAGCTTCGTCTGTCGTATGGTATTAATGGTAACCGTGATTTACGTAACCCTGATAACGGAACTGTTGATCCATATGCTGCACTTGCTCAGTTAACGAGTGGTAAATACCAAACTGTAAATGGTAGTGGTGCTGCCTCAGATGTGAACACCGTTCAGATTGGGGCGAAAATGGCCAATTCAGACTTAAAGTGGGAAGAAACTACCGCGATGAATGCCGGTTTTGATTTTTCAATTCTTAACGATCGCATTAGCGGTTCTATTGATGCCTATAACAAGAAAACGAGTGATTTATTAGTTAGACAGACATTGCCGAATGTTAGCGGCTATTCTAATGTTTATTCCAACCTTGCCCGTATCAATAATCGTGGAGGAGAACTAAACCTGAATAGTAAAAATCTTATTAATGGTCCTGTTAAATGGAATACCAATTTCAATTTTTCCTTCAACAGAAATAAAATTGTTGCCCTTGCCTTGCCAACAGACGACCCTGGAAATGGATGGTTTATAGGTAAAGATATAGACATCATATGGGATTATAACATTCAGGGTGTATGGCAGCAAAGTGAAATGGCCGAAGCCGCTAAATTTACAAAAGCAGCCATTAAACCCGGCGATTTTAAGTTGGAAGATGTTGACGGAGATTATGCCTATTCTGATAATGACAAAAAGTTTTTAGGTTACCGTACACCACGCTATTTCTTCGCCATGAGAAATGAATTCAATATTTTCAAAAATTTTGATTTTTCATTTCAATTGCTTGCCAACTGGGGGCAGCTTAAACAATACAATTCAGCAAAAAACCAGCCTGGTAGCGTAGGATTTGCCCGCTCATCATCGTATGTTTTACCATATTGGACTCCCGCAAACCCAATAAATGATTATGCCAGACTAAATTCTGGATCCAGTGGGACAAGCTATAATGTGTATTGGGATAATTCTTTCATACGCCTAAACACCGTAGCAGTATCTTATTCGGTACCATCAGATTTGCTTACTAAACTTCGTGTAAAAAGCGCTAAAATTTATGCCAATGTAAATAATGCAGGCTACTATGCACCAACATGGACATTTTGGGATCCGCAAAATAATGGTCCTACGCCAAGATACTATACTTTAGGTCTTAATGTGAATTTATAACTTAAATGAAAATGAAAAAAATAAATCAGAATATATCCATCCTATTTGCTTTCACTGCATTACTGGGCTTTGCTGGATGTAAGAAAGCATATCTGGATTCAGAACAACTCTCCGCTTATGCACCAGAAAATCTAAACAACCTTACCGCTATGAAAGCCGCACTTAATGGTCTTGGATTGGCTACGCGAAGAGAGTTTTTTGGCGATTCTGCTCCAATACTAACGGAATCGATTTTTTCAGATGTTGCTGTGGATGGAACAACCGATAAAAACACACCCGCTCAGGATTTAATTTCCAGGATCACTCCGGATGCCAATCTTAACAGCGATGACTTCAACAAAATAGGCTGGTATTGGGATAATGAATTTGTTGCGGTACGGCAAGCTAATACAATCATTTCAAACATTGATAAACCAACATATACATCTCAAGCTGAAAAAAATCTGATTTTAGGATCAGCATATTTTTACCGGGCTTATTATTACTACAGACTTGTTCATCAGTTCGGCGATGTACCATTGCTTTTAAATGATCTGGAATTTCCAAAAGCAGATTTTTATTCCACAAAAAGGGAAGTAATCCTGGGCAAAATGAAAACAGATCTTGAATTTGCCCAAACCTGGGTTACCGATGGAGGCAATAAGGGGGATGTAACCAAAGGTGCTGTTAGCCATTTGCTAACTAAAGTAAATCTGGCACTTGGTAGATTTGATGATGCAATTGCTTCAGCTTCTAATGTAATTTCTGGTGGGAAATATGGTATGATGACCACGCGCTTTGGAAGCACCGCTTCTGATTTGACAAAAAATGTAGTCTGGGATTTGCACCGAATGGATAATAAATCGCTTACTACCAATAGGGAAGCACTATTTTTAGTGATTGATAGGGAAGCTTTTGCTGGTTTTACAGCCCTGGGTTCACAACTGATGAGAAACACCGTTCCTGCCTGGCATTTTGCAAACGTAAAAACACCATCAGGAGCGACCGCAATTGTGGATTTGGTTACCGCAGAAATTCCACTGACCAGAATGTACGGTAGGGGAATTGGCCGATACCGCGGTACGCCTTACAGCACAAAATACATCTGGACCGATAATACCGATTACCGACATGCAAAAGGCATGTGGATGGATATGACAGATTTAGTGTACAATAACCCGGCATTGAAAACCTCAACAAATGCTGCGGATAGAGCCTTATATGGTCAGCCTTTGCAAATGTATTCGGATGCAAATATTAAACAACGTTTCACAAATGGTGCACTTGATACCATTCGTCACTGGTTTGGGTGGCCACATTATAAAGTTTTCATCAATTCGACCAACGCGTTAGCAAATGACCCATACTGGACACCACCCCGCGGAACAAATACCGATTGGTACGTATTCCGTTTGGCAGAAACCTATCTACTTAGGGCAGAAGCTTATTACTGGAAAGGTGAGCTTGGATTGGCTATGGCCGACTTAAACGTAGTGAGAAGCCGAGCTAATGCAACGCTGTTAACAAATGCCGCACAAATAACAATAGGCACCATTTTGGATGAGCGTGCCCGTGAATTGTTTTGGGAAGAGCCTCGCAAAACAGAACTTACCCGTATTGCATATATTTTTGCACTAACAGGTAAGCCGGCTTATAACGGTAAGAGTTATAGCCTTGCTACTTTTTCTGATAATAATTTTATGTACGACAGGATTATAGAAAAAAATGATTTTTATAAAAATCAGGTGCCAACATTACAAGGTGTAAACTACAAAATTGCACCTTATCACGTTTTATGGCCTGTTCCGGCAAGTGCGCAACGGTTTAATACTGAAGGCAGGATTAACCAGAATAAAGGCTATGCAGGATATGATCAGAATGTACCCGCATTGGATAAGTTACCTTAATAGCAGATAAAGACCGTGTGAGAATATACATATAGAATGGGCAGTCCCTTAACCAGGGACTGCTTTTTTCCTGATCCGGATGAAATCAAAACATTTTAAGTACATCTATAAATTAATAAGAAACTAAAGCAAAACGATGCACATGGCTGTCCAGGACAGAAAAGCACGAATAAGAAATATCTAACCAGATTTAAACCTAAACCTAAACCAAATTAAAATGAGTGTTAAAATTATAATATCTAAATCAACTGGCATGGCCATGTTAATTTTTTTCAGTGTTATTCTAGGCTGTTCGAAAGATTCATCAGAGGCAAACCAAGACATTGTTACCTCGGAAAAACTTTTGGTAAATAAAAGTATGGCAACGGCTGCAGCACAAGCTTATCCAAGCAACATCAACACCAGTTTCAATCATCCCGATGGTTCATTTTCTTACAGTGAAGCAAGTAGCGATTTCGGCATGGCTGCGCTGACTGGCTGGAATGAAGACCGTGCCTACATATCAGGTGGGTGGGCCAGGGCAACCTTGGCTCCAAACTCCGTGTCCAACGGACTTATTGCTGGCGCGGACCTATCTGATGGTTCTGCATATGAGGCAACATTTAAAGTTCGTTTTCATAGTCAGTTCGATTGGAGTAGAGGAGGAAAGGTAGGATTTGGCTTTCTTATCGGAGAAGGCAATACGGGCTGTGATATTCCCACCGATGGAAATGGAGGAAGTTTGCGATTAATGTGGTATAATAATGGTAACAGGGTCTATTTTCAACCTTATGTTTATCATAGGGATATGGCTGGCCCCTGTGGAGATACCTTTGGAAAATCTTATCCAACAAGCGGAAGCCTTGTAAAAGGAAATACCTATACGGTACATCTTTATGTGAAAAGTAATACCGGATCTACTAAAAACGGCTGGGTACAGGTACTTATAAATGGTGAAACAGTATTAGATCAGTCTATCCGTTGGACGACAAACGATGCAGAGCGCCTAATTAAGCGACTATCCTTCCATAATTTCAGGGGTGGAAAGGACGTTGCTGTCTGGGGTTCCAGTCAGACCAGTTATATTTACTTTGATGATTTAGTAGTAAACAAAATTCAATAGCATTTTGATGGTGAAGCTTGATAATCACCATTAAAATCATTTATAACAATAAGGCAGCAGCAAAAAATAATTTGTTTATTATTATATATGAAAAAAATAGCCACATATCTTATTGTCCTCAGTTTCTTGCTATCATCCGATATTGCATTTGCACAAAAATCAATGCGGTTATATGCTGGCTGGGAATTTCTTAAACAGGATTTAGGAGGGGTCTGGGAAGCTGTCCGCCCTGTCGGGTTGGGAAATCCTGAATCCGTTCCATTATGGGAAAATGTGAATTTACCGCATTGCGTTAATGCTACAGATGCGGTAGATCCTGATGTGAACTATTATCAGGGCCCCGCATGGTACCGCACAAAGCTTAAAATCGAAAATCCTTATCAAAATGGTAGAACCATTTTGCATTTCGAAGGTGCTGGTCAAAAGACAGAAGTTTATGTTTACACTACAAAAGTTGCAGCTCACCTGGGTGGTTACGATGAATGGACAGTTGACATTACAGATGCGGTTGCCGCATTTCAAAAGGAGGAAATTTACCAAAAGCAGTTTAACGGGCAGGTGCCTGTTTCTATCCGTACGGATAATTCAAGAGATTTGGAAATGATTCCTTCAGATCTATCCGACTTTAATATTTATGGAGGAATTTACCGCTATTTAAACCTGGTTTATGTTCCGCCACTCTCTGTTGAAAAAATGTTTGCTAAAGCTGAAGTGGATGCCCACGGAAAATTGGGTAAATTAAATGTAAGCGGAAGATTTTACGATCCTACGGGCCTAAAAAATGCCGCTATCCATCTTAAATTAATCGATCCAAGAGGAAAGGTTGTTGCACAGCAGAACAAAAAGCTTAATAATTTAAATGGCGATACTGAATTATGGAGCTTACAGATCAATAAGCCGCAATTATGGTCGACAGATAAACCCTTGCAGTATCGCCTGGTTTATAATCTCATTTCATCCACAGGCAGTTATAAGAGTGAAGAAAAGATAGGTTTTAGAAACATCAATTTTGTAGAGAAAGGTCCTTTCAGTTTAAATGGAAATCGTTTGCTCTTGCGCGGTACCCATCGGCACGAAGACCATGCAGGCGTTGCGGCAGCAATGAGCGAGGAAATGATTCGCACCGAGATGCAGATGATGAAGGATATGGGCGTGAATTTTATCCGACTGGGGCATTATCAGCAATCGAGAATTGTGTTGAACCTGTGCGATAGTTTGGGTATTTTGGTTTGGGAAGAAATCCCTTGGTGTCGGGGTGGTTTAGGTGGCGAAACTTATAAACAACAGGCCAGAAAGATGCTCACAAACATGATTGAGCAGCATTATAACCATCCTTCCATCATTATCTGGGGCTTGGGAAACGAAAACGATTGGCCGGGAGATTTTGCCGAATTTGATAAAGAAAAAATCAGAACCTTTATGAAAGAACTTAACGGACGCTCTCACAAACTGGATTCATCCAGGTATACCGCAATCCGGCGATGCGATTTTTGTGCCGATATTGTTGATGTATATTCTCCATCCATCTGGGCGGGCTGGTACCGTGGTGCTTATACCGACTATAAAAAGGTTTCTCAAGATGAATTTGCTAAAGTTAAGCGCTTTTTACATGTAGAATGGGGAGGCGATAGCCATGCCATGCGACATTCAGAAAATCCTGATAAAGCCCTAAGTAAAATTAAAACCGGTGAAAGCGCTGATGAGCGGGCAGGTGATGCTTCATTATTTGGGGGTGCCGCAAGAATATCCAAAGATGGCGATTGGAGTGAATCCTACATCACCAATTTGATTGATTGGCACCTTAAAGAACAGGAAAACATGCCTTGGCTAAGTGGTTCAGCATACTGGCCGTTCAAAGATTTTTCTACCCCTGTTCGTCCTGATAATCCGGTACCTTACATGAACCAGAAGGGAGTTGTAGAAAGAGATTTTACTAAAAAGGAGGCTTATTATGTTTTTCAATCGTATTGGACCGATAAACCAATGGTTCATATTTATGGGCATAGCTGGCCAGTACGATGGGGGGATGAGGGAGAGGAAAAAATGGTAAAAGTTTATGCTAATTGTACGGAAGCAGAGATATTTCTGAACGGAAAAAGCTTTGGGATAAAGAAAAGAAACAGCCAGGATTTCCCTGCTGCGGGTTTACGTTGGAACCTTCCGTTTCTTAAAGGAGAAAATACAGTTAAAGTTGTAGCTAAAAAAGGTAAGGTTACCGTAAGCGATGAGCTAAAATTTATCTATCAAACAGAGAAATGGACTAAAGCCGCTAAAATGACCTTAACCAAAATAAATAAGGAGGCAGATGTTGCAACCTTGGAGGTTAAGCTTTTTGATGAAGCTGGAATACAATGTCTGGATGCAACAAATTGGGTAAATTTTGGATTAACGGGCGATGGAAGATTAATTGATGATTTGGGAACATCGTCCGGTTCGAGAAAAGTGCAGGCTTACAATGGCAGGGCAATTATCAAAGTAAAATTAAATAAAGGCAAAAGTGTTGCATCGGTGAAATCAGAAGGCATGCCAACCATTTTTGAAACATTATAAGTTATGAGAAGAGCATTGGTTATTTTAATGTTTATTATTTTTTATATCGCTGGAACGGCATTTTCTGTCAATATTTTGAATAAGGAAAAGCTGCCTGTTGATATTAAGAAACAAACTATTGCTTTGCTCAAAAAGCAAATTTTAAATCAGGCAAAATGGGCAATGGAACAAGAGCCGATTACGATTACAGCCTCGTCTTCGCCGAGAAGTGTTGGCGGCAAACATGATTTTTTTTCGGAAGCAGATTACTTCTGGCCGGACCCGAAAAATCCGGATGGACCTTATATCAACCGAGATGGATTAACGAACCCGGATAATTTTGTCGAGCATAGGAAGGCTATGATTCGTTTCAGTAAAATCATCGGTGCATTGGCGTCAGCCTATAAAATAACAGGCAATGAAAGTTACGTAAGGCATGCGGTTAAACATTTTCAGGCATGGTTTATAAATCCTGAAACCTTAATGAATCCAAATCTTTTATTTGCTCAAGCAGTAAAGGGCAGGTTTACCGGAAGAAATTACGGTATTATCGATACCATTCATTTAATGGAAGTTGCTCAAGGTGCTTTGGTGATGGAAAACGCAAAGGCATTTGATAAGTCTATCTCCATTGGAATTAAAAAATGGTTTGCCAGTTACACGCTGTGGCTGAATACCTCCAAACCAGGTATACAAGAAAAAACAGTTAAAAATAATCATGCCACATGTTGGGCGATGCAAGTGGCGTCTTTCGCTAAACTGTGTAAAGATGAGCCAATGCTCGATTCGTTGCGCATTAGTTATAAAACCATCTTACTGCCCAATCAAATGGCTATAGATGGTAGTTTTCCTTTAGAAATGGCAAGAACGAAACCCTATGGATATTCAATTTTTAACCTCGATGCGATGGTGATGCTTTGCCAGATTTTGTCCATTCCAAGTGATGATCTTTGGAATTTTACAACAGCAGATGGAAAATCGATCCGCAAAGGCCTGGATTATCTTTATCCTTTTATCGCCGAAAAAAATAAATGGCCTTTAAAAGCCGATGTAATGTATTGGGAAAACTGGCCTGTTGCACAACCCTTTTTAATTTTCGGAGCGGTTCAGTTCAATCAGCATGAATGGTATTCCACCTGGGAAAAACTAGACCATGCACCTCAGGTAGAAGAAGTCATTAGGAATTTACCCGTTCGCAATCCTTTAATATGGTTATAAATATGAATTTAAAAATTAAGATAACGTTATGTTGTATGTTGCTAGCTGGCTCAGCAAATGCTCAAAAAGTTAATGTAAATCAAGCTTTTGCTGCTGCAGCAAAACAAACTGATGTTTTGGTTAAAAATGTTGACTCGGCACGTCTGGTTAAACCCAGTCTGGTATCTCCAAGAACTGTAGAAAAGGGGCAGTTTAAAATGGTCGCATCGAGAGATTGGACTAGTGGATTTTTTCCGGCGGAACTCTGGTATTTTTATGAATACACAAAAGATAAAAAGTGGCTTGATCTTGCTAAGAAATATACTGCAGATATCAAGAAAGAGCAATACAATCGTGGTACTCACGATTTGGGTTTTATGATTTACTGCCCGTTTGGAAATGGCTATCGCTTAACAAAAGATACCGCTTACAAGGGCGTTATTATTCAGGCGGCTAAATCGCTTTCTACCAGATTTAACAAAACTGCAGGTGTGCTAAAATCATGGGATCATAATGGTGATAAATGGAAATATCCGGTAATTATTGATAATATGATGAATCTTGAATTGCTGTTTGAAGCGACCAAGATGACAGGTGATTCATCCTTTTATAAAATCGCTGTGTCCCATGCAGATCATACGATTAAAAATCACTTCCGACCAGATTTTAGTTCCTATCACGTAGTTGATTATGATACACTCAAGGCTGGACACATACTTCAGAAAATAACAGCGCAGGGTTATGCAAACGAATCGGCATGGGCCCGTGGGCAGGCATGGGCTTTATATGGATACACGCTATGTTTCCGCGAAACAAAAAATGATAAATACTTATCTCAGGCAGACGGAATTGCGGAGTTTATACTGAATAACAAAATTACACCTGCAGACGGTATTCCGTATTGGGATTACAACGACCCTGATATTCCAAATGTTTCCCGGGATGCTTCGGCTGCAGCAATCACCGCTTCTGCACTTTATGAGCTCGCAAAATATAGTGTAAAAGGCAAAAAATATAAAGCCTCAGCTGATAAAATTTTGTCCAGCCTCAACATAAAATATACTAGTAAATTTGGTAATAATTATGGCTTCATTCTCGAGCATAGTACCGGGCATCTTCCGGCAAAATCAGAAATTGATGTGCCCATAAACTATGCTGATTATTATTATCTGGAAGCGCTTTTGAGGAGTAAGTAATAGGAGAAAACTATTGGGGTTCGCAGTATTGTACTTATTATCTCTGGTTGCAATGCGGCAAGAAATGATATCCTAATATATGCATTATGAAGTTATCAAGAAATGCATTAAATATATAATAATTTAAAGGACATGAAAAAAAATATAAGTCTCCTGTTAGTTTTTGCGACCACATTTGGTGCAGTGGCACAGCAAAAAAAAAGTGTTGGAGCAGCCGGTAAACCCCTTCAGGAATATGTGCTTGGAAATAAAAAAGTTGTGGTTTACACCACGGCGAGCAAATCTGATTATCGCATCAGCAAAACTGAAACATTAAATTTTGCAGAAAATAGACAGCCCTTTGAAACAGAACCAACAATTTTCGTTGATCCCAACATCAGATTTCAAACTTTGGTAGGCATCGGCGGAGCATTAACTGATGCCTCTGCAGAAACCATTGCCAAACTTTCCAGGCAAAACCAACAAGAACTGCTTACTGCCTATTACGATAAAGATAAAGGTATAGGTTATACCTTGGCCCGTACAAATATTGCGAGCTGTGATTTCTCCAGCGGAAGCTATACTTATGTTCAGGATAATGATAAACATTTAAAAACTTTTAGCATTGATCACGATAAGGAGTTTAAAATTCCCTTAATTAAAATGGCAACTGCGGCTGCCGGGGGTAAATTATCATTATACGTGAGTCCTTGGTCACCACCCGCCTGGATGAAAGACAACAACAGTTTGATTCAAGGAGGACATTTATTACCCGAATATCGCCAAAGTTGGGCAAATCATTATGTAAAGTTTATTAAAGCTTACGAAACGATGGGTATTCCAGTTTGGGGTCTCTCGGTTCAAAACGAGCCAATGGCTAAACAGAGATGGGAATCCTGTGTGTATACTGCAGAAGAGGAGCGTGATTTTATAAAAAACTTCTTAGGTCCTACACTACATAAATCAGGTTTATCTTCTAAGAAATTGATTGCCTGGGATCATAACCGTGATCAAATTTTTCAAAGAGCAACTACCATTTTAAATGATAAAGATGCTGCGAAATACGTTTGGGGTATTGGCTTCCACTGGTACGAAACGTGGACCGGAAGTGACATGCAGTTTGGAAATGTAAGGCAGACACATGAAGCCTATCCGGATAAAGCACTAATTTTTACCGAGGGATGTAAAGAAAAGTATGATGTAAAGAAGTTGGATGATTGGACTTTGGGCGAGCGCTATGGCTATTCAATGATCAATGACTTTAATGCCGGAACTGCAGCGTGGACGGACTGGAATATTCTTTTAGATGAAAACGGTGGCCCAAACCATGTAGGGAATTTTTGTTTTGCCCCGGTACATGCCGATACTAAGAAGGATAAATTAATCTATACGAATGCCTACTATTACATTGGGCATTTTTCAAAATTCATCCGTCCCGGAGCTAGAAGAATTGCCACAGCATCCAGTCGTGATCTTCTGCAAACGACCTCTTTTTTGAATACAGATGGAAAACTTGTTGTGGTTGTGATGAATCAATCAGATGAAAAAATCAAGTATAGCTTATGGATAAAGGGTCAGGCAGCTACAACCAGCAGCTTGCCGCATTCTATAGCGACATTGATAGTTGAATAATCAGTAGAGATATTTCGTTTGATGATGTTTCTGTTTCACAAGGATGCCGCGTCTGTCTCAGACAGGGGGGAAGTATGATGATCAGTTTTTCTTTGGCGGATTTTCCTGTTGCGGAAGGTGCGCTATCGGAAATATAGATAATCTGCACCGCTAAGACTTGGATATATTAAAACTGATGACACACACAACTGGAAAGCCCGACAGTTAGGGTATGGCTAGATCAATAGATTAAGAAAAATATAATATGAGCATAATTTGCCCGGTTTACATTTGGCTAACCTAAACTAAATGTAGCCGGGTGATGTCCATTTGTGGGTTGTTGATTTAAAATGTAAAATATATCTTACAAAAAGAGTATGGAGGGCTTACAATTTTGTCTTTGGAATATATAGACCTGGGGTGGCTCGTCCACCAAAGATTCATATTTAAAGTCTAACCAAAATTAATTAGCAAATGAAACTTATCAGGAAATTACCTTTTAGGCGTTTATCTCGTATATCTGAATAACCTGACACCAATGAGGCTGATTGTTGAAAATAAGCATGTCACAATGCAAAATGCTGTTAAACCGGCTTTTGCATTTAAAGGCGGATCATATTTTAACCAATTATCTATTAACTATGAAAACAAAAATGAATCTACTCACACTTTGCGCGGTAACTGTCATTTGCGGATGCAGTAAGCCAATCGTCACTGAAGATCCTGCAAATTCGAGTGCTGGTCTGGCACCCGGAAAACAAATGGTAGCCACTGCGTTAGGGCGGGTAAGCACTGTTGTACACCCGGGCATGCTTCATTCTGCGGCTGATTTTACCCGAATGACTAGCAAGGTAAATGCAGGGGCACAACCCTGGCTGGATGGTTGGAATAAACTTGTAGCTAATGGCCGCTCTGCAGCCACCTATGTTCCGCGGCCAGTTGATACGATTGTGCGTGGAAGAGCAGCAAGCGGAAGGGCTGAAAATTATATCCTGGCCTGTCAGGATGCTGCAGCTGCCTATCAGAATGCACTACGATGGAAAATTAAGGGCGATGCAGCTTGTGGTGCAAATGCCATAGCGATTATGAATGCCTGGGCCGTTAAATGCAAGTATATTGATGGTGACAGCAATAAACAGCTGGCAGCAGGCCTGCAAGGTTACCAATGGGCCAATGCTGCAGAAATTATGCGGGGTTATAGTGGTTGGTCTGCATCAGATTTTACTGCTTTTAAAAATTTTATGCTGAATGTATACTATCCCGTGTCGAGCGATTTTCTGAATAGACATAACAATACCTGTAATACACATTACTGGCTTAACTGGGATATGTCTAACTTATGCACGGTGTTGGCCATAGGCATTCTTTGCGATGATATGCCCAAGATTAATTATGCAATAGATTATTATCAGCATAGTGGAACCGGCACCGCCTTTATCGGAAGAGTGACTACCGCCACATATCCCAATGGTATGGACCAGGGCCAGGAGGCGGGGAGAGATCAGGGGCATGCAACAATGGAGGTCCCGCTTTTCGGTACCTTTTGCCAAATGCTGTATAATCAGGGTCAAAACTTTTTCGATTATAACCCCTGGAGTCATGTTAACCCGCCCCTTTTAGGGGTTAGTGAATATATAGCGGCCTATAACATCAATACAACCAATACCGTCCCGTTTACAACTTATAATAACTGTGAAAATTCAAATCACACCGTTATTTCAAGCGCTGGCCGTGGCACCATACGCCCGGGATGGGAATTGGTTTACAATTATTATGTGAAGATAAAAGGGAAAACAGCTCCCTATACTACCCAATTTGCTGCAAAAGTACGGCCTGAGGGCGGTGGTGGAGATTATGGACCAAATAGTGGTAGTTATGATCAACTCGGCTTCGGAACCCTTACTTTTTCCCGTTGATAGGCAATTGCTTGATTCAGCAAGACAAAGACTTTATCCATCAGGATGAAGTCTTTGCCATATATGATACAGTCGGTAATTTATGTGCTGGATTTACCTTCTAAATTTTTACAGATGCTCACTGTTGGTTTTTAATTATTAATAATAATAGTAACTAGTAATTTAATTTATTATTCCTTGCTTAATCGCTCTACCTCATCCTATAGTTCTTGATCCCAAGTAAATTCCATATCGAATTTACATGTTGAGAATAGGGTGAACATGGCTTTGCTGCCTTCAGTGGTTATTTCATGGAGTCCTCTAATCCAATTTCTGATTTCCCTGAGTATTTGTCTTACTGAAATATGTATATTATTGGAGTTTGAAGTATAGTGGCTGTTATATCCCACAACGCCATCAACTGGTCTTTTAGCATTCCTGATTCAAAGCACCTTTGATTACACTGAAATTATCCCTGGGCGGAAAAGTGATGATTGACGGATTCAATTGAATAACCCAAATCCTAAATATTGTATGGTAATGCACAGCAGATGCCATTAATCTGGCAGATGTGTAATAATAAATTCGACAAATTGAATCTGGATAACTTCAATGCTGAATAAATTTTATATTTTACCTGCTGTTTTTGATAAGGGCGGACAGGGATTTCTGGCTAATGCGATTGCCTTTGTATGAAGTCAGGCATGGAGTCGATTTTTTAAATTAATCAAAATGAATAACAATAAAAGAAAACATGTTTTATTAATAAATGGATTAATTACGGCCGTACCATTGTTGGTCATATTAGTGGCATTTACCAATATTTCAGGTAAATACTCGTCGTATAATCGGTCTAAAATTGATACTCCACGAACTGAAGTACAAAAGCATTTGGCTAAGAATAGCTTGACAGAGCTCGATGTAGCGCCTGGACTGAGGGTTGAAACGATGGCGACTGAACCAATGTTAATCAATCCTACCAACATTGACGTTGATGAAAAAGGAAGGGTTTGGGTGACAGAAGCTTATAACTATCGCTTTGAGATTAACCAGAATAAACCAAGAGAAGCAGGTGACCGGATAGTGATTTTAGAAGATAAGGATGGAGACGGACGTTTGGAAACCAGTACGGTATTTTATCAGGGGCCAGAGGTTAACGCACCTTTAGGTGTATGTGTATTGGGTAATAGGGTGTTGATATCGCAAAGCCCATATGTATGGGCTCTTTATGACGATAATAATGACGGTAAAGCCGACCGAAAAGAAATACTATTTCAGGGGATTGGAGGTGTACAACATGATCATGGAATGCACAGTTTTGCATTTGGACCGGATGGTAAACTATATTTCAATTTTGGAAACGCTGGTGAGACCCTCAGAGATGTAAATAATAAGGTAGTACTGGATCAGGATGGGGATGAGATAGGACCAAAAAAATACAAACAAGGAATGTTGTTCCGCTGTGATCCGGATGGCACACATGTTGAATGCCTCGGCTACAATTTCAGAAACGAATATGAATCGGCTATAGACAGTTATGGGAATATATGGCAAAGTGATAACGACGATGACGGGAATAAAGGAGTACGGATCAACTATGTTATGGAATATGGCAATTATGGGTATACTGATGAAATGACTGGCGCTGGATGGACAACTAAGCGCATTAACATGGAGGATTCAATTCCTTTGCGCCACTGGCATCAAAATGACCCGGGAGTTGTTCCGAATCTGTTACAGACAGGATCAGGCTCACCTTCCGGAATGGCGTTTTATGAAGGAACGTTATTGCCAAAGCAATTTCAAAATGAGATGATTCACGCCGAACCGGGGCATAATGTTGTTCGGACATATCCTGTTCAGAAAGCGGGTGCTGGATTTAAAGCAGGTATCCTCAAGATGCTTGATGGTAAGCGGGATCAATGGTTCCGTCCGGCAGATGTTTGTATAGCACCGGACGGTTCTCTGATTGTAGCCGACTGGTATGACCCAGGTGTTGGTGGACACAGGGTTGGAGACCTTCAGCGTGGCCGCATATATCGGGTAGTTCCAGAAAATATGGTGGCTACCTATAAGATACCCGAACAAGATTATAAGACCCCGAAAGGGGCTGTAATTGCGCTGCAGAATGCAAATCTCGCTGTTCGCAGACATGCATTCACGGCTTTAACCGATATGGGGGACTCAGCGATAGAAGAGCTGGAAAAGCTGTGGTTAACATCCCCTAATTCACGTATGCGTGCCAGGGCACTATGGGTGCTTTCAAAATCAACAGCCGCGGCAAAATATCTTTCCCAGGCAATTAAAAATCCCGATCCCGACTTGAGAATAACTGCGTTAAGAGCAGCAAGGGAAGTAGATACCGATGTGCTTAAACTTGCAGGAGCATTAGTAAATGATCCTGATGCACAGGTAAGACGTGACTGCGCGATAGCCTTGCGTCACCGAAAAGAACCAGAAGCCGCAACAATATGGGCAGCACTTGCCGCAAGACATGATGGCAATGATAAATGGTATTTAGAAGCCTTGGGGATCGGTGCAGACAGGCAATGGAGCCGATTCTTTACCGCCTACCTAAAGGCGGTACCGGATCCGTTATTGACGGCTGGAGGCAGAGATATCGTGTGGCGGGCACGTACGGATGCCGCGCTTCCATATCTGGTAAAGCTGGCTAAAGATGCAGGTGTTCCGTTAAAATCCCGCTTGAGATATTTCAGGGCTTTTGACTTTTACCCTAAAGCGGAGAAATCTAAAACCTTAGTCAGGTTATTGGAGGAAAATAATGGTAAAGACTTGAAATTGAGCGCGATGGTTTTGAAATCATTGAATCCTCAAGGTATATCGGGGTCAGCTATAGCTAAGGAACAGGTTAAAAAGGTTTTAGATTCATACACCGGGACACAGGATTTTGTTGATATGGTAAAACAGTATAATATCACTACAGAATCCGATAAATTGATGGATCTGGTTAAATCCAATGGTATTCAGGGTAAAGGGGGATACCAGGCCGGAGGGATCGGAGCTGATGCGGCGAGGATACTGCTTAAAAATAAGGAAGATCTTCGCTTTCTCAATGTCATTAGAGATAAAGATCAGAAAAAGGCGTCCAACGTTTTAGCAGTCCTTGGTTCAATAGGTAATAATGAATCAACAGCTGTTCTCTCAAAGGTAATTTTGTCAAACCAATATGCTTTATCCACGCGGGAAAAAGCGGTACAGATGCTGGGTAAAAGTAAGAACGGGGAAGATCGTGTTCTGGAAATGCTAGAAGGTAAAAAGTTATCCCCGAGTTTAATTGCACCGGCTGTTGCTGGATTGAGCGGGACAACCAGAAAAGGTACATTGGAAAAAGCAAAGGCATTTTTGCCCAATACCAACACTACCAAAACTATTAAAACCAAGGGTTCAACCATTGATCTGAGTAGTATACTTGCTTTAAAAGGAAATACAGTGAAGGGTAAAATCGTTTTTCTTAGCTCCTGTTCGGTATGCCATAAAGCGGGTAAAGATGGTTTTGAATTTGGACCTAATTTATCTGAAATAGGTGCGAAGTTACCCAAGGAAGGGCTATTTGATGCGATTGCTAACCCTTCTGCAGGTATTAATTTTGGATATGAGACCTCACAGTTAGCCATGAAAGATGGGTCGACATTGATGGGGATTATTTCAAGCCGGACAGAAACAGATATCGAAGTAAGATACCCGGGAGGCGCTGTTCAGAAAATTAAGACCGCTGATGTCAAGCAAATTAAACAAGTACCGACATCTATGATGCCTGAAGGGTTACATCAAACAATTTCAAAGCAGGAATTAGCGGATTTACTTGCATTCCTTGCTTCTTTGAAAAAGAAAGGTTAATACGCAAAAATAGTTTGGATATTGAGGTGATACAATAGAACATTGTTTCCGATGATATTTAACATATCCAAACTATTTTTATCTAATGATAAATCAAGCGATCGATTGTTGATTATTTCATCATCAATTTTAGTTTAATTATTGGTCAATTGAAATGCGAGTAATCAAGTTTTCTCGCCAATCTATCTTTTTTATCCATTGTAAATGGCTTGATTATAGTTATTCAATTTGCTTGCCAGTTTGGCCCGAAACAAAGGGGGCATTTTCAATTGAAATATGCACACTGTATTATTTCATTTGTTAGCAATAGATTTTTGAAATTTCAGATACTACAAGTTGAGGATTGTCTTGTGGTGCAGTTTGGCCGTCTGCTTCTCCCTGTGTGCTAAATGTAGAAGGTAAACTGTAGTCTTCAAACTTTATGGAGATAAGCAATGTTTTAAATATAAAAAGGAGCATTTATGCCGTGGTATAATGGAGATTACCCGCCATCATATAAAAATCAACCTGCCCCTCTTAGGGAAAAAGCCATTGAAATAGCAAATGCGCTGTTGGCTGAAGGAGTGGAAGAGGGAATCGCAATTGCTACCGGTCTGAAAAGGGCCAGACAGTTTTTTAGTGGTTCAGAAGATGGGAAAAGCGATCTTAAAGACATTGCGAGCGATAACAATACATTGGAGTCCGAAGACTTTGGAGCTAAGGAACGGTAGGTGACCGCTGATCCTAAACAATTAAGCAAAAGAATTTTTGGACATCAAAAAAAATTGATACACCTGACATACTGTTGTCATAATACCATTGCACTTTTGCCAATATAATTTAAAAATAGAAAGAAGGATGGGTAAATCAAATTTAGTATCAATGAGGATCATTACAGCTGACATAAGCCGATTAGTTCAGTTTTTCGAGGATGCAACAGGAACAACGGCCGAATGGGCAACAGATGATTTTGCGGAGGTTAAATCAGAGTCTTTTACTTTGGCAATTGGAAGTACACGAACATTGGCTTTCTTTGGAGAGGGCGTTGCACAACCTGGAGATAACAAAAGTATTATTATAGAGTTCCTTGTTGAGAATGTAGATGATGATTACGAAAGGATTAAAGATTTAACTAGCGACATTGTTCAGAAACCGACAACAATGCCTTGGGGTAATCGTTCTTTACTATTTCGTGACCCAGACGGTAATCTGATTAATTTCTTTACTCCCGTAAGTGACGAAGCGAAAAAGAAATTCGCATAAAAAATAAGCCGTCCGCTATTAGCAGTTAAATCTCCATTATCATAAATACAGCTCCAGCTAAATAGTAGGTGAAACTGAAATTAAATGGAGGAACAGACTAATTGGGGAATCAACTCAATAATTTTTATTCGTGATTTCAAAAAGGGAAAGAATATTAATTCACTTTCCCTTTTTTCAATTATATGGCTTTATTAAATTATTCCGTTTAGCTAAACCGGAAAGGTAAATAGTGTTGGAAATGTGCCGTTGTTTTTGTTTGCGCTTTAAGAAATAAATATAGATGGTATGTTTTGGCCCAAAATCATGCGATATATTGACGTTGATGCTTTGTCCGGTAATTCCAAAGTGGACATCACTCAGCGTCTTAATCAGTTTCGTACACAATAAATAACAAAACCAAAATACCCAGCTCGTTAATAGCAAACTATAAGTCAGCACTTCCCCCGAACTTTTCGCGAATAAATTGTTGAGCCATAAAAAGCAATATGGAAACCACAGGAGACCGTCAGCAGCCGAAAAAAGAAACGGGAGAGCAAAAAGTCCTCCCAAGCTGAATGCTTTGCCATTGCTTCTGTCTAGTTTTCAAGTCTTGATTCTTTGCTTCAATAATCCATTGATCAACCTCATGTCGATTATCTTCTGGCTGATCTTTCCTGTTTTTGAATCCTTGTTATTTGAGTTTAATTTGTGGTAGCGGGTTGACGTTGAGCAGGTGGCAATATTTCTACAAGTTGTAAATCTGTGACCTTTTGCAATTTGGCGATTGAACCTTTCATATCTGGGGCAACCACATTTAAAGTTCCATTGGGACCCGAAAAAAAGAGCTTGAATTTTTTACTCTCGAGGTTTGTGGCTTTTTTGCTTTCAATCCCATCTTTTAACCATTGGATGAGAAGATTGGGATCGTCATCCCCGAAAATCTCAAGAAGCATTCGTTTAGGTGCTGCAATATTTAGATAGTATTCTTCACCATTAATTTTTGCTTTAATGCGGTATGCACTTTTGACGAATTCGTTTCTATCAAGAGTGATTGGGTTATCGATTTTGCTTTTGAATGTGGAATAGGTTACCTCGTCATCATATTCTAAAATATTGTTCCCACCTTTGCCCTGTAAATTTTTGACAGCCCTGATTTCTCCTTTAAAAGCGCTGGTAAAATGAAGGTTCTCGGCCATTGCGTTTACATACTGCACTGTCCTAATCCCAAATTTTAGTTTGTCGGCAGGAGTGAATTGATTGTTTTCACCATACAGGTTGTCAAAATTTACGACTTCTTCGCTTGAGACAACTTTTGTCCCCGAATCTGGGTTCCTGAATTTGATGGTTGCTGTGACAAAGACGTTTTGGCTAATGTCCCCGTTAATCATAGCCCTTTGGCTAATAATAATGCTGTCGGGGCTTGTGGCATAGCCTAACTTCATCCGGGAGAATTTTAGTTCCCTGGCTTCTTTTACCGCTTGTTCGTTTGCGTAGGATGCTTCTGCGCTAGCAGACACTTTGGCTTCTGCCGAAGTGTTTGTTTCTGTCGTACCGCCACTATTTTTCTCTACCGTGCTTGTGCTGCCAGTACTTCCCGTCTGGTTGCCGGCTGCATCGAATGTTGAATCGTTGTTTGTGCCGTTTTTTGTGGATTTACGGGAATTATCGTTTAGCTGCTTTTGACTGCTTCCGCTGCCCAGGCCACCATTTATGCCGAATTTGGAATTAAAGGATACGTCTTGCGTGCGTTCCAGTCCGCCTAAGTTCATTTCTTCAAATTCGTTTTGCAGTTTATCAATGGTGTAGAAGCTTGCATATGGGTTTTTTGCTAACTTGACATGTGTGGTTAAGAACTCCAAACGGGTGGCTGGGTGCGCATAATCCTGATAAAGATAGTAGTTTTTGACGTTGGCAAATTCGAAGACAAGTTTATATTCGTTGTATTTGGTTTGTTTTGGGATAGGCTGTTTTTTTTCCTCAGGCTCAATTGGTATTTGGAGCGCTTTAACAAGTTCATCCGGAGTTTTTGTCCTGGACACCATTGCCTTAAGGTAGATGTGTTTGATCGAGTCGGGCCAGTCTGCAAAGGTCTTCGTCGTTTTTGCAGCTTCCTTGCCTTTAATTATTGGCCTAGTGGAAACAATAACGTCTACCGGTATTCTATCCGTTGTAAGGTGATAATCATAAGTGTTTTGATGGTAATTGGATAGAAGGGGCTTAGCTGAGCCGCAGGCTGTCAGCAATCCAATTGCTAATAAGCCTAATAGATTCTTGTTATTCATTTATAGTAGCTTGAATTCGTCGTAATTCTGTGTTTCGTTTGATGTGGCGCACCTTGCTGGGAAACGTCTCAAGAATTCTCCGGTGAATTCATGGTTTAGCATATTGCCCCCGCAAACAATCTGGCTGTCATTGATTGCATAGTAGACAATGTCTGGTTTTAGGGCTATATGCGCACCTATAGGTGGTGCATCGCCGTTGGCTGCTTCCAAGGTTACCCGATATCCGGATTTTGGTAGGGCTAGGATTTCCCCACCGATTAGTTCGTCTAGATCTGCACTTAATGTGGCCTCTATTTCGCTATCAAAGTAAGATAGGTTTATTTTGGGTTTTCCTATGCTCCCAGGAGTTAAGGTAACTTTTGTTTTTTTGCCTGATTTTTCATCTGCTAAATGAAAGTAAGCGCTGGGAATGGTTTTTTTGGATTTTTGAAAACTTAGGAAAGCTTTCTTGAGTTTTTTGTTCATTTTTTAGATGTTAATCGTTGGTTCTTGATGGCTTTGTGATTTTTTCTGCTACTAAAATGTTTAATGTACGGGGATTTTGAAAGGCCAAAGTTGGGGCACGATTTTATTTAGTTGTATCACCTCCATTGTTGTTTTTTGGTGACAGTAGTTTTAATTTATAGAAGGACACTTCCTTACTGGTTTTATTAGAAGCGTATTTACTTGCATAATGAGAGAAATATACGGTTCCCTCGTTAGAAAAGATGATGCAGGTAAGTCTGCACCTCCAGAAAAACTAATTTTTGCTGAAGAGAAAAGGTTTTCTTTGATATTTGTGCTTCCGTTCAAAGTAGCGTTGATTTTAATGATGTATGCTTTTTCTGTTTTTAGCATTTCGATTATGCCAGTCCCACCAGAAGGGCTATCTGTATCTGTTTTGAGTTCAGTTTTAGGGAGCTGGAGAATTTTTTTGAAGCAGTCGGTCAGTATGGATAATTGCTGGGATGTGGCCATGTATTGCTCTAAGACAGGTATATCATTTGCGTTGTAGAAAATGAATTTGGTTGGGGCTGCTTTTGTATTGTTTGCTGCTTTTTCGATGTTTTTCTTGAATTTGTCATCGCAATTCATTGTTTCAATGAGTTCTTCAATTAGGTAGCTGAGGCAGCAATTGGCAAGTATTTTGGTTTCGATGAAATTATCGGTCGCAGTGATTTTGCCATTTAGTGCGGAAATTTCCGGAATTTTCCCGTTGTCCCGTTCGAAGTCGCGTGCGGCTTTTCTGGTTTCAATGATTTGTTTTTCGGCTTTTGCATCTGCCTCCCTGGCTTCTGCTAATGATTTTTGTTTATTAGCCTCTGTGATTTTAGCGGCTAATTCTTTATCGTCTGCCATGGTTTTTCTTTTGATGTCCTGTTAACCGCCAATTTCGTTGTCTTCGGTATCATAATCCTTTGCCGCTTGCTGGAGGGTTTCAAAGAATTCTTTTTCCCTGTATGTCTTGCCTAGGCTGAGCTGTTCAAAGTCTGAAGTAAGTATGTATAAGTCGTCGGTGCCGCCTTCTTTGTGAAGCCAGATTGCCTCTAAGTGCAAGGATGGGATTTTTAACGAGCGTACCTCATAACCATCAGGCTCAACCTTGCTGTGGAAGAGTTTATCGAAAGCGTCTTGGTAATTTTTGACATAGCTCTGGTCCTGAAAGTGTTGGGGTTCTAAATTTCCTCCAGTCGTGAAATTTAGGTCATATATGGATTTGAAATTTTCTTTGTTTGCATCAATTATCCGCATTCCTGAGATTTTTGCTGTGGGTGAGGTCGATTGTTTTAAAGAGGAAAGTTCTACCATATAAGTATCGTGGGGCAGGACCAAGTTTGTTGGTGCGCCTTCGGATAAATCCAAGTTTTTAAGGCCGGATTGGGTTTGACCTGTTTTCATTTCCAGTATCTTATTCAGCTCGCCCGGTTTAATATTTTCTTTAAATTTGAACATTATTTTGGGTTAGGTAACTATGTGTCCATTTTCCTGCGCCTTGGTAGGCGCTTAGATATGCGTTTTCGGTAATTTCTGATTTGCCGTAGATGGGGTCGTCAATATTATAATAGTTTACCCCGTTGATTGTTTTACAACCATAGATAACCATGAAGTGCCCACCCCCACCATACCAGCCGACCCTGGTACCAATTACCTTGCCGCTGTTGATTTCTGCTTCAACCTGGTTAAAGGTGAGCGTTTGGGTAATTGTTTCAAAATTGCCGGTTATGCTAAGGGCTTTGTCCAAGTAGTTTGGAATATTGCATGGAGAAGGGGCATTGCAACATGTAGCCCCGATGATTTTGGAGGCCACGGTACACTGTTTCCATGAGCTTGTGGGCTGATAGAATATAGAAACGCTTGATGATGTTGCTGCCCAGCACCATTGGGTTTGTTCTTGTGGCTGCATACTGAAATTCAATCGGGCATAAACGCCGCCCATTAAGAGTTCAAATAGTTTAGATGTTCTGTTTTTTTTAGGTAATAACTGGGCACTAACCCGGTATTTTCTTATGGCTTGTTTTATCGAGAGCGGCATAATTACTTTGGTTTGTTTGGGGTAGATTTTGTTTGTATGAATTTATCCATTTTGGTGGTAACCTACAATACTTACTATTAAGTATTTATATTTAAGTGTATTCATTATCAATGTGTTGTGTTAATTCGATGCTATGGTCGTATTTGTTGTTAGTTAATAGATGGCCTGGATGGTTAGCAAGGATTGTTAGGTTTTTTTGAATCCTTATTTCAAATTTAGATGTTCCTCTTGATTTTAGCTAAACCTTTAGCCGCAGGATGTATGTTTCAACGAAGCTGGCCAGTCCGTTTCGTTGAAATATACAGATAAAGGAATTTCTGGAGAAGTAAGCTTTTGTACTCAGTTATAAGTAATTTCGATATCTTTTTGGTTCTTATCACAAATTAAATACAAACCTTTAGAATGATCTCCACCTAGCCCAAATCCAAAACCAACTTATCAGCCGATTAATTTTTTAGGTCATCAGGTTAATAATCGTTTAAGGCAAAATATAGTGTGTTCCCTTCCGAATATATTGCTGAAAAAAGGAATTCCAACTGAGGTGCTGGAAGGCATCCAGCCAGGTTATTGGAGGGATATATCCGAGAAAATTTGAACAGAATAAATAGAAGCTGTATTTTTATCAGTACCAATAGCAAAAATGAAAATTGAAGCGTATATACCGACCGAATTACTGAGACCTTTCATCAAGGCATACAGAATTGTTGAAAGTGAGGTGGAAATGACAAATAGAATTTTGCCGGGCACTTCGCTTGTTGTTGCTTTTCGTTACAAGGGACGGGTCAGTTACCTATCAAACGATAAAGAAGAAATTTTGCCTGCTTCAACTATTTCTGGTTTAAGAAAATCGGTAAGACTCATCCACTATTTACAAGATTCTGCGACCATAGTTGTTCAGTTTAAAGAAACAGGAGCAAAAGCATTTTTTAACGAACCGCTGTATGAACTCTTTGAAGAAAGTATTTCTCTTGATGCTTTCATTGATAGAAATACAATTGAAATTATTGAAGAACAATTAGCCGAAGCTCAAAACAATATTCAAAGGATTGCAATCATTGAGCAGTTTTTATTATCGAGATTAGACAGCTATAAACCTGACAGATTAATCTCAACAGCGGTAGAAATAATTCATTCAACAAAAGGCATAATCAGAATAAAAGAATTAGCAGATACCCTTTGTATCAGCAATGACGCTTTTGAAAAAAGGTTTAGAAAAATAGTAGGCACATCGCCAAAGCAATTCTCCTCCATTATACGGCTGGAGGCAGTTGTGAGGCAGAAACAAGAAGCAGAAAGCCTCGCAGGCATAGCTTTTAACGCAGGATATTACGACCAACCTCATTTCAATAAAGATTTTAAACTGTTTACAGGGCAAACACCATCAGTGTTCTATAAATCGCCTAACTTTTGGTAATTCAATGATTTTTTACAATGATTTGGCTTGAGTTGTTCTGAAATTTGAAGTATAAAAAAATATAACCGATGACTTCAATACTCAGAATAACCTTCGCATTATGCACCATAATGATGTGCAAACAAAGTAGCTTTTCCCAAGTCACTAACAGGTCATTAGAAAAATCAAACAAAATGGATAACATTAAACAAAAGGAGCTCATTTATTTCCTCTACGATACGGTATTTTTAAAAAAGCAGTATGAGAAGTTATCAGAGATAATTTCACCAGATTATATAAACCAGTTTGGAGCCAAAGGCACTGCTGGTTTTAAAGAAACAATATTTGAGTTAACAAAAGCATTTCCAGATGCTCAATGGGAAGTAAAAGAGATAATTGCTGATGGAAATAAAGTAGTAGTAAAACAAAAATTTAGTGGAACTCATAAAAATCAATTTCAGAATATTCCGCCAACCAATAAAACTGTTTCTGTTGAAGGAATAGTAACCTATGAATTTAAAAATGGCAAAATAACTGGAAGTCAGGTACAAACAGACCGCTTAGGGTTTTTACAACAGTTGGGTGTCTTACCCATCGACCTCACAAATTTATCCAATAAAAAAGAAAATCGTGATGAGGTATACTTCATTGATCAGTTTTCAGTTCCCAAAGCATCAGTTGACGAGTTTATAGAGAGAATGAATTATAACAGGGTGTTTATAAAAACTTTGCCAGGCTTTATAAGTGATCAGGTTTTCGAACAAAAAGACAATGAGGGCAATTTGGTCATTATAACAATTGCCGCTTGGGAAAATCAGGATAAACTGAATAAAGCGAAAACAACCGTACAAACAGAATATAAGCGAATAGGATTTAATCCTGTTGATTTTTACCAACGATTAAATATAAAAATGGAAAGAGGACAATATTCAAGATTTAAAGAGTGAGAAACATCCAAAGATGCTTTAGCGAATTTCCAAACCATCAACGATTACCTGATGCACATGATCGGTAAGGACCAGTGGTTTTGGTTTAAGCCCCGTCTCGTATTACCTCACCCGTTTATTGTAGTCTTTATTGCCTATACTTTTGTAGCTTTTGAGGCCATTGCAGATGAGATCGAGCAGCCTTTCGGCACAGCATCGACCGACCTCGCCCTAAATGCAATGTGCCTTACGATCGAAACCACTTTGATGGAATTGAACGGTGAAGAGATTTTTAGGAACATCATCTCAAAAAATGGCATTATCGATTGATCATTATTTACCCTGAATTTATTTGTAAACGCAATCTTAGTCCAGTTAATTCATCCATAAATTGGTTAGGTTTAGTATGGCGATAGATCAAGAATTTTTAAAGATCTTAGTATAAAACTGAAACCTTTTTTATGTCTTAAAATTCTCGCGATAATTTACATGCTTTCCTTTATCTTTGCCGCGAATTTAATATTCCCAATCGTGATCAATGTAAATAACATCTCCGTTTCATTTGGCGGAACCACCCTTTTTAGCGATGTAACCTTTTCGATAAACGAGAACGATAAAATCGCCTTAATGGGTAAAAATGGTGCAGGCAAGTCGACCATTCTAAAAATTATTGCCGATGTAGCTAAACCTACTTCTGGTAGTGTAACAGGTCCGAAAGAAGCTGTGATTGCGTATTTGCCACAGCATTTGCTCACTCATGACAATGTTACTGTTTTTGAGGAAACCATGAAAGCTTTTGCAGAGGTAAACCAGATGCAAAAAGAGCTTGATGCGCTGAATGAACAACTTACTATCCGTACCGATTACGAAAGTGACGACTATATGAAGCTTATCGAGCGGGTATCTGAATTAAGTGAGCAATTTTATTCGATTGAAGAAACCAATTATGATGCAGAGGTAGAGAAAGTGTTAAAAGGTTTGGGATTCGAGCGTAAAGACTTTACCCGCCAAACTTCTGAGTTTTCGGGCGGATGGCGTATGCGTATCGAGTTGGCCAAAATTTTATTAAAGAAACCTGATCTTATTTTACTTGATGAACCTACCAACCATATGGATATCGAAAGTATTCAATGGTTGGAAGATTTCCTGATCAATTCGGCAAAAGCCGTGATGGTAATCTCGCACGATCGTACCTTTGTAGATAACATTACCAATCGCACCATTGAGGTAACCATGGGGAGGATATACGATTATAAAGCCAAATACACCCATTATCTTCAACTGCGTGCTGAGCGTCGTGTACACCAGTTGAAAGCTTACGAAGAACAACAACGTTTTATTGCGGATAACCAGGAATTTATCGATCGCTTTAGGGGAACTTATTCTAAAACCTTACAGGTGCAATCGCGTGTAAAAATGCTCGAGAAACTCGAAGTAATCGAAATCGATGAAGTGGATACTTCGGCATTGAGATTGAAGTTTCCTCCATCACCACGTTCAGGTCAGTATCCGGTAATGGTAGAAGAGCTTACCAAAACTTATGGCGATCATGTTGTATTTGAAAAAGCATCAATGGTGATCGAACGAGGAGAAAAAGTGGCTTTTGTTGGTAAAAATGGTGAAGGAAAATCGACTATGATCAAAGCCATTATGGGTGAGATTGATTTTGAAGGCGGTTTAAAAGTAGGACACAATGCTAAAATTGGCTATTTTGCACAAAATCAGGCTGCATTACTGGATGAAAACCTAACGGTATTCGAAACCATTGATCAAATTCCGTTAAGCGACGGCTCAATAAAAATCAAAGACCTTTTAGGTGCCTTTATGTTCAGTGGCGATGATACCACAAAAAAGGTTAAGGTACTTTCTGGTGGCGAGAAAACCCGTTTGGCTATGATTAAATTGTTGCTAGAACCCGTAAATGTATTAATCCTGGATGAGCCAACCAACCATTTGGATATGAAGACCAAAGATATTATTAAAGACGCGTTGAAAGATTTTGATGGTACTTTGATTTTAGTATCGCATGACCGGGATTTCTTAGATGGATTAGCACAAAAAGTGTTTGAATTTGGCAATAAACGTGTTCGTGAACACTTTGAAGATATAAAAGGATTCTTAGCTTATAAAAAAATGAACAGTTTGAAGGAAATAGAGCAAAGCTAATAAGCACAGCGTAGTCGGAGATTTCTTGAGATTGATAAAACGCAAATAAATGCCTTTAACGACGCTATCATTGACAGATCTCTTAAGAGGGGTCTTCGCAGCCTATCAATTCGTTTAAATCCCTGTCATTAATTAATATTGATTTTTATAAAATAAATTACCCTCAGGGTGACCTCTTAACTTAATGACATTGACCCTTAGCCTCAAGTTTAAAAGCAGTTCTGAAAAAGAGCTGCTTTTTTGTTTAAGAATATAACATCAACCCACTAAATTGGGTATCATATTCTTTACCAATTCGATATTAGCAAGCTAAAATTTATATTTGCCGATATGAAGAAGTCTGTTTTTTTAATATTCTTATTTACATTCAGTTCAATTTTTTTTAGCCATACAAAAGCGCAGTCGGTATTTCAAACTATATTAGAAAGGGTTCATCAGGAGCAAATTGACGAGGTAAAGGACATAACGAGTCTGGACAAACGTGTTAAAGATAATCTGGTAGATTTAAATCTGGAGAGCGGGAAATGGGAATCTATAAATTATGCAGATCATAAACGCATAAAACCAGAGTGGTTGCCTGTATTGGAAAGGATAAGAACGATGACGTTAGCTTATTCGTTTCCTAAAAGTAGTTATTATAAGAACAAACAGATTGGGCAAGCTATACATAAAAGCCTGAGCTATTTCATTAACCATAAACCTTTGCCTTATTGCGACAATTGGTATCAGCAAGGCATTACACGCCCACAAACTTTAGCATTAAGTTTGGTTAATATGAGGTTTAGCGAGTTACCTTTAGATCCTGGATTGGAAAGAAACACGCTTGCCGTAATTTGTAAAGATACTTCAATTACCAGTAACGGACGGAATAACCCGATGCACAGGTTTAACTTTGGCGCCAATAAAGCACAGATTGCTATGGGCTGGATATTCATAGGTGCTTTGTTAGCAAATGAAAAAATGTTAGATGTGGGCGTAAAAGAGGCTTATTTACCCATTCAATATACCACAGGAGAAGGAATTCAATACGATCTTTCTTACGATATGCACTATGGATATCTGTACAACGGTGGGTATGGTGTCGAATTTATGACAAGTGTGGTTAAATCTGCTGCTTATACTTTCGGAACAAAATATGCACTAAAAGGAGAGAAGCTGGATCTGTTTCGAAAGTTTATATTAGAATCAATATTTGGTGTTATCCGCGGTAAGTGGATGGATTGGAATGTGATGGGCAGGGGAATTTCGCGTATCAATGCAATACAAAAAGACTACTCATCATATCTCGAAAGGTTAGAACGCGTCGATCCACAAGGAAAGGAACAATATAGTGCTATCAGGAAAAGAATGAATGGTGAAGAACCTGTTTCCTTTAAAGTAGCACCTTTCCACCGTCATTACTGGAATACCGATTATACCGTGCATGTACAACCTTCTTACTTTATGTCGATACATGCTGTGTCTAACAGAAAGTATTCGCAGGAGATTGGCAATCTGGAAAATCAGAAAGGATTTTGGGGTTCAGAAGGAACCATGAACCTTCAGGTGAAAGGCAATGAATATTTCAATATATTTCCCCTATGGAACTGGACTAAACTACCCGGTACCACCTTACCAGATACTTTGCCTATAGTTAAAGATAAGGCGCCAGGTGTAGGAGATAGGCGAGGAACCCATTCTTTTTCGGGTGGAGTGTCTGATTCGCGTTACGGAGCTACCGCTTATGTAATGGATAATGATCTATACACGTCGGCAAAAAAATCGTGGTTTATGTTTGATGATGAAGTTGTATGCTTAGGATCAGGCATCAAATCAACACTGCCTTATCCGGTTGCTACTACTTTAAATCAGGTATTTCTTTCTGAAAATGGACTAACACTTTGCGTTGGTGGTCGTATTACCCATCATCAAAAAGACCTCAATCTAACTTTTAAAAATCATTTGGAATGGATACTGCACGATAATGTGGGATACGTATTTCCTCAAGAGGGCAATGTACATCTAGCTGCTGAAAGGCGGGTTAGCGATTGGACAGAAATCAGCATGACAGGTGAAGAAGCTAATAAAAGAATAGAACAGAAGTCTGTTTTTCAATTGAGTTTGCAGCATGGTATTCGTCCTGAAAATGAGAAATACGCGTATATTTTGGTACCTGCTATCAAAAATTCTATTAGAATGAAACATTATTTGGAAAAGAAAAATGTTTCAATCAAGTTCAATAATGAAAAGCTTCAGGCAGTATATCATAATCGATTGAAGATATGGCAAATGGTATTTTATGCAGGAAATATTTCTTTTAAAGATGATGAAGTTAATTTATCGACAGATATTCCATCAATCATAATGCTTAAGAAATTGGAGAAAGGAAAATACCAGCTTGATGTTGCTGACCCTTCCCATCTTTATGAAAAAATAAAGATTAATATTAAGATAAAGGGTTCCGATGCCCAAACGATTACCATAGACCTGCCTTTGAAAGAATATGCCGGTCAGACTGTATCAGTTGTTATAAATTCAAATCATCTTAATAACGATTTTCTATTTCTGAAAGATTAATTTATCAGCTATAACACTACTGGATTCGCCATTAAGCTTCCAGTAGTGAGTATTCAACAGGAGATTAGGTGCTGTTATGTTCTAAATTAATTGACCCTGTTTTTTAAATTAAGCTAAGGAACAAGGGCGGCAATTTCTTCCGTTATGGTTTCTACCCTGCTAACATCTGTTTGGGCGGCAGCAAAACGTTCGATGGTTAAATTTGGCGCTTTTCCCATAACCAGCGTATGGTGATTGGTATTCCCTTTGAGCTTTAATGTACTATTGTCGAGAATTTCAGTATATAAACCTTCGCTATTGGTATCGATGTCGGCAAAGGCATTTCCCTTAAGAATGATCTGGAGAAATTTAGTGCTGAGCTTTGCTTTTGTTTTTACTACAGCATTTTGATCAGCCTCAATGCGGTAAATATCGTTTACATAAATAACAAGTTTACATTTTTCATTATCGATGCCGGTAATGCGTAGTACCTCGCCCTGCTGGATAACTTTCACACTTCCTGCGTTATCATCCGCAAAAGAGATTCCAATAGCGGGCCGCTGTACCAGCATCACTTCTACATTTCCCTTTATCACAATCCTTCTAAAGTTTTGAATCTTGTAAAGCAACGTCGTGTTTTTTTCTGTAGCCCTTAAGTTGTTTGGAAGGGCAGCCGTTAAGGCAACTACTGCAGATGCAATAACGATTAGCGTTTTAATTGAGGTTTTCATCGTGTTTTTTATTTAAATGTTAAAATTTATTAAGCTCATAGTGGTGCGCTGATTAAAACCAGCTTGTACCCATATTATTCAGTTACGTGGTTAACCAAGCAGGTGCCAAAAAGCAAATGTTACCTCAATCGCTTTGTAGGGGTTGTTTTTGCTTATTTGCTCGTTTAGGCATGTTCATTTCCGAACAGTAGTTGTGCGGCAGCGAACAGTTTTACGACTTAGCAGGTAATTGCTATTACAATTGTTTATTAGGGCACATGTAAGGATTATATTCATTATTTTAGTAAAAAGTTAAAGTATATTGGATCAGTCGTTTTGAATAAAAATCACGATGTCAGTAAAAATTAATCGGCAAACACAGCAGAAACTTCAGCAATTATTAATCATTATCCTTGCCTGGATAATGACAGGGATTGTAATCGCTGTTTTTGAAGATCTTGTACTGCATACCCGAAATTCGTTAGGAACAGTGCCTGGTTATACATTAATTTCTTCAATTGTACTAAATGCGGTTATTGGCCTGTTTGGAGCACTGTTAGGCGGAAGTTTGCTCATATTCTTTGTAAATGTAAAATACAATGATAAGCCTTACGGTTATACCCTTTTAATTGTGGCCGGATCGTTTTTAGGCGTTATTTTGATTGTAAACGAGATACTAAGCCTCTATGAACTGGGCGATTCTAAAAGATTTTTGAAAAACGGATTGGTATGGGCCATCGTGGTTTCGATAACGCAGTTGCTGTTACAGATAAACAGTAAGTTTGGACAAGGGATTTTCTGGGATATTATCAGGGGAAAATACAATACTCCTAAAGAAGAATCACGGATCTTTATGTTTCTCGACTTAAATTCATCAACCTCCATTGCAGAAAGCCTGGGAGATAAAAAATACCACGAATTATTAAAAGATATCTTTATCGATATTACCAATCCTATTTTAGAAAATAGGGGAGAAATATACCAATATGTAGGTGATGAAGTGGTAATTGCCTGGCGCTATGATGAAGGACTAAGAAACAATAAATGCATCAATTGTTTTTTTGATATCAAAGCGCATCTGTCTTTTCTAAGAGATAAGTACATTGGAAAGTATGGTTTACTGCCTGCTTTTAAAGCAGGTATTCATTGCGGGAAGATTATAGCAGGTGAAGTGGGGATTATAAAACGCGATATTACCTATTCTGGGGATGTACTGAATACCACTTCAAGAATCCAGAATATGTGTAAGGAGTTTAACCAGGAGATGCTGGTTTCGATAGCGCTAATTGAAGAACTCCAATTAGCAGACCATTATACCACGCAAATGTTGGGTGCAATTAAGCTCCGCGGAAAAGAAAAAGAAATGCAGCTCGTAGCTGTTCAGCCTATTTAATACATCCAAAGCATGAAAAATTTGCACCAAACATATTATATTCTATATATACTGTAATAATTTCTTTACGGAAGAAGCAGGACAGAGCAGGTTGCTTCTTTTTTTTAATTATTATAGATTGGCTTGATTAACCATTTATAAACCCCTATATGTTTTGTTCCCATTTGGGAACAATGATATAGTTTGAGCCATCTATTATGTTTGTTTTTACCAATCTGATTAAAACTTCGGGATCTAAAACATTGTTTCTTTGTGCCGCGATGTGCGCTGGCTTACCTGCTTTTGCTCAATATGTAGAACATAAAGGCAATGATGTTACCTCGCCGCTACATTTGCTAAAACCGGCCTATGTTACACCTTATGGTGAAACAAAAATGGCAGATATTAAAGTATCGCTGGATCGCGTTTTTAACTACCTGGATAAAACGACCCCTTTCGAACTGATAGATAAGGTTTCGGGAAGAGTGGTTTCGGATTTAAAAGAGGCAGATTCCAGTTCGGTATTTAAACCAGGAGACTACCGTTTAACGAGTTACGAATGGGGCGTTACCTATACGGGGATGCTGGAGGTTGCTACTGCAACAGGAGATCAAAAATTTAAAGATTATACCGTAAAGCGGGTTAATTTTTTAGCAAATGTTGTTTCTGCTTATCAAAAATATTTAAAAACAAATAAAGGGGCAGTAACACCGGTTCGTTCGGTAATAGATCCACATGCACTGGATGATGCAGGTTCTATTGCTGCTGCAATGATTAAGGCACAGCGAACAGGAGAAGTGAAAGCCGGTCTCCGCCCGGTTATCGATCATTATTTAAATTACATCATGACCAAAGAGTTCCGTTTGAAAGACGGTACATTGGCCAGGAACAGGCCACAGCCCAATACACTATGGCTTGATGATCTCTACATGAGCCTACCTGCAATTGCCCAGATGGGGGTACTTACTGGTAATGCCAAATATTTTGACGAGGCGGTGAAACAATACAGATTGTTTGCCGAACGGATGTTTAACCCAGAAAAAGGATTGTATATGCATGGCTGGGTTCAGGATATGGATCCCCATCCGCAGTTTCATTGGGCAAGGGCCAACGGTTGGGCACTTATGACCAAAATAGAACTGCTGGATGCTTTGCCTGTAAACCATCCTGGTAGGCCCTACGTACTGAAAATGTTAAAAGCACATGTAAAAGGTTTGGCATCTTTACAGGATGGGACAGGTTTTTGGCATCAGCTTTTGGATCGTAACGATTCTTATTTGGAAACCTCTGCTACTGCCATTTATGCCTATTGCATTGCCCGTGCAGTTAACAAAGGCTGGCTTGATGCCAAAGCTTACGGCCCTATGGCGCTGTTGGCCTGGAATGCCGTGAGTACCAAAATAAATGTAAGCGGTCAGGTAGAAGGTACCTGTGTGGGTACAGGCATGGCTTTCGATCCTGCGTTTTACTATTACAGGCCTGTAAATGTTTTTGCGGCACATAGCTATGGTCCGGTGCTTTTGGCTGGCGCAGAAACTTATCGTTTGTTACAAGAGCACCCTTTCGTAATAAACGATAGTTCGGTACAGATGTATAAATAATCAATACTGCATTTAACCAGAATAAAGATGAAATATACAACCCGTTCATTTCTTATTACCGTTTTTACCTGCATCTTAGTATTTAACCATCACGCTGGCTACGCACAGATAGGTAAACGTTTTCCTTCAGAAAGAAAAGTTGTTAAAGATCCCGTTACGGGTGTTTTACTTACTTTTCTAACCAGTAGGCCTGCAGGAGATTCGAAGATTTATCAGACACATAACCAGTGGACTGCCGACGGACAATGGTTGATATTCCGATCGGGCAGGGTTAAAGGGGAAGCAATGGCGGTAAACGAGCAAACAGGAGATCTTGTTCAGGTTACCGAAGGTGGCTACACCGGCATGTTGAATGTGGCCAGAAAATCGATGAAACTATATTTTATGCGGAATATTGATTCAAGCAAGCGCGTAGGAGGTGCAGTAAAAATTATAGAGGTAGATCTGGCTAAAGTATTTGCCGATAGTAAATCTGGTAAAATGAAACCTGTATTGGCTTATGAGCGTGTTTGTGGAACTACCCCCGAAGAAATTGGTGCTGGTGGCGATATGGCGCTTGATGGCGACGAAGACTGGGCTTATTTCAGGGTGGGTAAAGCAGAAGCGGCTAAACATCTTGCAGCAGGAATTAAGCTGGAACCAAATTTTGGGCCACGGAAAATGGGTGCTGGCCCTTCAGGTATTGCAGGGATGAATATCCATACCGGCGAAATCAAATATGTAGTTTCGGTTCCTTTTCAGATAGGGCACATACAGACCAATCCCTGGCTGGCCGGCGAAATTGTTTTTTGCTGGGAAACCGGGGGAAAATCGCCACAGCGAACCTGGACCGTGTTGGCTGATGGAACAGGCTTACGCCCACTATATCCAGAGGCCAATTATGAATGGGTTACCCACGAAGCCATCATTTCGCGTGATGAGGTAGCCATGGCCATTATGGGGCACAGACCCATACCTGGAGCTGGTGCTGTATCTGCCCCAAAAACTGAGGTGAACGGTGCCAATCCCGGGCAAGAAAATGCCTGGGGACCATCGGGCACCCGTGAGAAACCCACCGGACTGGCTATTGTAAATTTAAGAACAAGGGAAATGAGAATTGAAGGACAAACGCCAACTGGTAGCGGGCTTTGGCATGTAAGCGGTTCTCCAGACGGAAAGTGGGCTGTAGGCGACGATTTTTCGAGAAGCATTTATCTGATTAATAGGACAACACATGAAATGAAACTGCTCTCGGCAGGTCATAAGCAAACAGCTGCAGATCATCCGCATCCTACCATGAGCCCTGATGGTAAAAAAATCGAAATTCAATCAGCGATGTTATCTGAAGACAACCGATCGATGAATATCTGTGTGATTTCTATCCCAGAAGGATGGATGGATATTAAATAGCTTTAAACCAAACAACATTATATGCTACTGCTAATGGCAGGATAGCCATCGTATATTGTATTATTTGTTGTACTCTTAATGTTTTTTTTGATCAGTAATGCTGTTGCTTAATTTTTTTTAAAGGCATTAAGGCTTGCTTAAAACGATTTACCTAAGCTGAAGATTGATATTATCTTTTTATGATAATATTTTATAGTAAGAAGACAGGATAGTACAGGATGGGAATTTTGTTCTGCCTTTATATATTTAAGAAATAATTCACTAACCAAATAACTTTTTAACCAACTATTTAATTAACGAACGTTAATACGATTCTATGCAGTAAAAATCTACTCACCCTTTAAGTCAGTTTTTGCATTCCTTAATTTCTAATTGATTTAGATCCATAGCTTTTTATTGCCCAGTATTTTAATGGCCGTTTATCCAATGAAATTGCTATGAGTAAAATTTTACAAAAATTTTTAATCGTTAATTTGGCGGTTATATTCATTCTAAGCGCTTGCCGGAAAAAAGAATTTGATGAGTTCTATGGCCGTCCTGAAACATTAGCCGATCCAATTTATCAACAACTTCAGGCCAAAGGGAATTTTACCAGATTTTTAGATTGTATAGATAAATCGGGCTATAAAGAAACCTTAAGCAAATCAGGTTCGTGGACGGTTTTTGCACCAACAGATGCGGCTTTTACCACCTACATGACCGAAAACAACTTAACCGAGATAAATGCAACGCTCGCTTCGGCAATTGTACGTTATTCAATGACCTATGATGGGGAAAAAGTAGAGCGTTTAAGCGATAATTTAACTGCAAAAGGTTTCGTTAAAAATGTTGGTTTTAGGCGACGTACCGTTTATTACGATTTTGTTTACGACGGCGTAGATAATGATGGTAAAGCGATAAAGATAATTGCAGGTAACCGAAACGGAACTTATTTACCAACCGATTTTAACAATAAAAACCTGCCCTATTTTCTTAGCCCCTTTGTCACTTTTGCGGGCATTAGTGCTTTAGACTATAATTATTTTTATCCCAATACCGAGTATACCGGAAAAAATGTAGGCCCTGGAAAAATTATCGAGCAAGATATTGTAGCCGAAAATGGCGTAATCCACATCGTAGATAAGGTGCTTACACCGCCACAAAGCATCGATCAATATATTGGTACTAAAACACAGTACGGTGCCTTCAAATCCCTTTTGGATAAATACGTAAGCTATAATGTGAATACTGACATTACCCACCGTTATCAGGTGTTAACGGGTAAAAGTGATAATGTTTACGTTAAAAACTATAGCGTATTACTTGGTTTTTCGCCCAATAACGAAAATTACCTAAAAGATGATGCCAACGATGCACAGATTGGTATGTATACCATTTTTGCACCAACTGATGAGGCCGTTGAGGCGTATGCAAAGGTGCTGTTAAAATATTATGCAAAAAACAGGTTACAACCCGGGAATTATAAAGCACAGCTGAACGAACTGTTTTCTTTAAGGTCCGATATCATCAGGGATTTTATCAACTCCCACTTATACAGAACTACAGTATGGCCAACCAAGTTTAATACGGTTAACAGCTTTTTGGGCGAAGTCACTAAACTTACATCTGCAAACGTGGTAGACAAACAGTTTTTAAGCAATGGATTGTTTTATGGCGTAAACGCTGCCCAAAATGCCAATGTATTTTCAACAGTTTATGGGAAAGTAAATTTAGATCCTACTTATTACATTATGAAACAGGCACTTGATGTATTGGGTTATGCTATCCCGATTAAAACGGCCTCATTAAAATACATCGTTATTCCAATTCCCGATGCCACCTTGCTAAGTTTAGGGTTCTCATACGACCCCTTTTATCCTTCGTCGCCAATCAGGGGCGATCTCAATATTTTAAGGCGATTGTTGCAAACACACATTATTCCACTGGGCGACCGTGCTGTTCCAAATTTTGCCACAACAGCTGGTATTTTAGAAACTTCTGGTGGTGAATACATTAAGTACAACAACGGGTTTTTCTCTTCAGCAGGTACAGAAGATCTGCCAGCAGTTGCTGATAAAAATATTAAGATCGATTCGGTTGCCACGGCTGTTAATGGAGCTGATGCCTACGCTGCAAAAGTGCTGATGTATACTGTACTTCCGGTAAGCAAGCATATCGAAAAATATGGTACGCTAACAACCGATCCTTATTATTCTTTCTTTCAGTATCTTAAAAATAACGTTACGCTTTATACGGCTGCCACAGGTGCAATTCAAGGGGTTACCGATGGAAGCGCTTACACCGTTTTTATCCCTACAAATGCGGCTATACAAGCTGCGGTAACCGCTGGGTTATTGCCAAAATTAGCCAATGGAACGCCAAACTATGCGCCAACAGATGCCGCAGACATTAGCAGGGTAGCCAAATTTATCCAATACCATATTATTAAAAGCACAGTAGCAAGCGACGGACAGAAAACAGGTTCTTTTGAAAGTTTGCTTAAAAACGATTCCGGAGATGCTGCCAAGGTTACTGTATTTACCAATACAACCAATACACTCACACTAAGAGATGTAACCAATACTGCTGTGAATGTTTTGCTGGGTACAACCGATAGAAGCAATGTGTTATCTAACAGAACGGTGATTCACCAAATCAATTCTTATTTAAAATATCAATTCTAAACCGAGATGACTAAAAGATATAATTATAGTTTTTTTATTTTACTATGCTGTTTGTTGGTATCGTCCCTAACCTATGCACAACAAATTAATTATGTAAAGGGTAAGGTAATTGATAAAAAAGATAAGCAGCCTATTATTGGTGCATCTGTTGTAATTGTTGATAAAGATAAAAGGGTAATTAAGGGTGTTTCGACCGATATTGATGGAAACTATTCTTTGCCGGTAGCAGATAAAACCTATAGGATATCGGTTTCATACATCGGATATAGGTCTTCAGCACCCGTAAATATCGATAAGGCAGTAATAAATTTCCAGTTAGAACCTTCTGAAAATCAGATGGATGAAGTTCAGATTGTTTCGAGAGCCAAAACGAACAATGGAAGTGGAATGACGATCGATAAACGCGATCAGACTTCGGCTACGGTTACCATTGATGCCAAAGAACTCGAAGACCTCCAATCGGCATCAATCGATCAGGCTTTGCAAGGCCGCATGGCAGGGGTTGATATTACCGCCAGTACAGGTGATCCGGGTGCGCCGATGCAGATCCGTATCCGCGGTACATCGTCCATTAACGGAGCTACCGATCCGTTAATTGTATTGGATGGTATGCCTTACGATATTACCATCCCTTCTGATTTTAACTTTGCCACCTCTGATGAGAACAATTATGGTCAGTTATTAAATATTGCCCCATCTGATATTAAAGAAATCAGTGTGCTAAAAGATGCTGCGGCTACAGCCGTTTGGGGGTCGAGGGCAGCAAACGGAGTATTGATCATTACCACAAAAAGAGGTTCAATTGGTCCGCCAGCTATTTCCTATAACTTTAAAGGTTCGTATTCTAAACAGCCAAGTCCGATCCCGATGTTGGATGGTAACCAGTATTCATCACTTGTTTTGGAAGAATATTATAATGCGGGCCGTCAGTTTTCTACTTCAGAATTTGCAAAGCAATTTCAATATGATCCGAACGATCCTTATAATTATTATAACTACAGCAACAATACCGATTGGCTATCAGCAATTACCAGGATAGGTTACCTTCAAGATCATAACCTATCTATTTCTGGTGGTGGTGAAAAAGCCAGATACCGCGCTTCTGTAAATTATTTTAACCAAACAGGTACTACCATTGGCACCGATTTAAACCGTGTTTCGGCAAGGGTGAATTTAGATTATATGGTGTCGAACAAGATCAGGTTTAGTTCTGATATTTCATACACGCACATCGATCAGAATGGGCTTTTTACGCAGACTGTTAGAGATGTAGCCTACACTAAAATGCCGAATCAAAGTATTTACGAATATGACGAATACGGTAATTTAACCTCCAATTATTTTAGCCCGGCGGCAACCGCACAAGGTTCATTCTTCTATGACGCCAATAACAAAAAGGAAAAGGTAAGCGGAACTTTTAATCCATTGGCTATGGCTGCTGCAGGCAGTAACCACCAATTAGGTGAACGGATTACACCAAAATTTAGTTTACAGTATGAGATTTTGCCAAGCGTACTGCGTTTAAACGGAAGTTTTATGGTAAATATTAATAACACCAAGGTAAAAACTTTTCTTCCACAAATTGCAACAGGCCGTCCTTATACCGAATCGGTAGTCAATATGGCTTCAGATGCAGATGGCGATTCATTCACCATGAACACCAGTATGACATTGGCTTATACACCTAAACTGAACGATAGGCACGACATTATAGGTTTTTTACGCTTTGATAGTGAAGATAGCCGCAGAACCGGGCAGTACTTGTTTTCTACCAATACGGCATCATCGTATTTATCCGACCCTTCTGTTGATAGCCGTACCAATTACACAGGTTCTGCATCATCATCACTAGGACAAACCAGGTCAGTTGGTTTATTGGCTAATGTTCAATACAAATTTTTAGACCGTTACATCATTAATGGTAGCATCAGGGGCGATGGTAATTCCAGGTTCGGTGCTGCTAACCGATATGGCATTTTTCCTTCAGTTTCTGGCCGTTGGCGGATATCTGGCGAACCTTTTATGAAGAAGGCCAATAAATATGTAGATGATTTTAGTTTAAGGGCCAGCTATGGTAAAAGCGGTAATGTGCCACGTAACGATTATTCTTATTTCAATATTTACCAAAATTATGGTTTTAGTTATTTGGATAATGCCGGGGTATATTCTACCAATATGGAATTAACCAATTTAAGGTGGGAAACTGTTACTCAATCCAACCTTGGTATTACTTTAAACCTCTTTAAAAATTTAAACCTCGATTTTGATTTATACCGTAAACGTACAACCGATCTGTTTTATCCAGGCTTACAAGTGGCAAGTTATAACGGTTATGGAGGGGTTGATATGAATGTGGGCACTATGGATAACCAGGGATGGGAAGTAAACCTGAACGCTACTGTGATCAAGAAGAAAAAGATAAGATTAGATCTTTCTTTCAATATCGCGCACAATGAAAACGTAATCCGTGAGGTTTCGCCGCTATACCCTAGAGAAAACAAAGGTAGGGTAACCAGCAATAATGTGTACAAAGTTTTTGTACAGGAAAATAATCCTTTTGGGTCGTTTTATGGCTTCAAATTTAAAGGGGTATATCCTGATAAAAACGCAACAGTTGCATTGGATGAGAATGGAAACCAGATTGTTGGGCCGAACGGCGATAAAATTTACATGCGTTTTGCTTATCCATCTATTGACTATGTTTTCCAGCCGGGCGATGCCATGTATGAAGACATTAACCATGATGGGAACATCGATTATAAAGATATTGTGTACCTGGGTAATGGTAACCCGAAACTAACAGGAGGATTTGGATCTAACCTAACCATCAACGGAAACCTTCGCCTAGGTTTTAACTTTACTTTTCGTACCGGATACGATATTATTAACGGTACTAAGATTAACACCACCAATATGTATGGTTTTAATAATCAAAGTACAGCGGTATTGCGCCGGTGGAAAAAAGAGGGTGATGTTACCGATATACCAAGAGCCATGTATGGTACGGGCTATAACTTTTTAGGCTCAGACCGATACATTGAAGATGGATCATTTTTAAGATTAAGCTCGGTGGTGTTAAAGTACGATTTTGGCAAAACCTTTATGAAGAGATTGGGTATGAAATCGCTTACCACCAATCTTACCGTTCAGAATATCTTAACATTTACCAAATATACTGGTCAGGACCCTGAAGTGCCAATTAAGTTAAATGGGTCGAACACGGTGATAGATAATTCTACCACGCCGCCAATTAAGACAATTACTTTCGGTTTAACTGCTAACTTTTAATTCAAAAAACTGATGAAAAATATTTTATATAGCACTTGTTTGATCATGGTGCTGGTGATGAGCAGCTCTTGTAACAAATGGCTCGATCTTCAACCTAGAGATGGAATTACCAGACAGGAATTCTGGAAAACGAAAGAAGATGTTTTAGCAGCAGTTTCTGGTTGTTACACCTCTTTACTGGCACCTCCTCCCGGTATTGGTGATAAATCTTTATTGGAGTACATGTTTATGTATGGTGAGCTTAGGGCCGATATGATTGCAGGCGGGCCTAGTATTACAACAGAAGAAACGGATATTATTAATGTAAATATTACCCAGGATAATACAACAGCAAGATGGGCAGCATTTTACCGTACCATTAATTATTGCAATACGGTGCTCGATTTTGCGCCTGGCGTTAAAGCTACCGATCCCACTTTTACCGATGCCGCATTGAATGGTTATGTGGCCGAAGCGCTTACCCTAAGAAGCCTCATGTATTTTTACCTGTTGCGTACCTTTAGAGATGTTCCATTAAAATTAACCGCCACCGTAAAGGATACGGATTTACAGGATCTGCCGAAAACCAAACAGGCCGATATTTTAAAACAGATTGTTGCCGACTTAAAAAAAGCAGAACAAGGAGCGGTTACCACTTATGGTAGCACAAGATTTGATAAGGGCAGGGTAACCAAATTTACCGTAAATGCTTTGCTAGCCGATGTGTACCTGTGGATGGAAGATTATCCAAACTGTATTACCGAGTGTAATAAAATCATCAGTTCGCAAAGATTCGCCCTGGTTGGTGCAGGTTCTGGCTGGTATAATAATGTGTTTTTTAAAGGTTCATCAATCGAAACCATATTCGAATTTGACCAGGCAATTGAAAATCCGTTTTTTACTTTATTGGTAACTCCCAGACGGCGTTTTATCGGTTCTCCGTTTTTGAGTACCGAAATCTTTATTCCAGATGACGTTGATCCGGATAATAACTATGATATCAGACCCGACTCTTATTATAATTCGGCTTTTACCATTCAAAAATATGGCACGGAAAATCCTTCTTACGTAAAATGGCAGGCATACCGCTATTCAGATATCATGATGATTAAAGCCGAAGCTTTGGCCTTAACCGGAGGTGGTGTAGAAGCTTTGGCATTGGTTGATGAACTGCGATTAAGACGTAATGCTGTAAATGCGACGAAAGCGACTGTAGACCCCTCAGAAACTGAAGCTTTATGCGATTATATTTTGGCCGAACGTGCCAGAGAATTTGCTTTTGAAGGCAAAAGATGGTTCGATCTTTTACGCCACGCCAAACGCAATAACTACAGCCGTATTGATATTTTGTTAGATCTTGCAGCCAAAACAGTGTCGCCTACGCTTCAACAATCGGCCATTACCAAATTTAGAGATCCCAATAGCCATTACTTGCCGATTTATCAAAGTGAGTTATTTACAGATCCTAATCTCGTACAAAATCCATTTTACACTAAATAGAATAAGTGATATGAAAGTGAAATTAGACAGCCGCAACATTACCTATTTGGTTATACTCAGTGCATTTATAATCTTCGTGATTAATGCCTGTAAAAGAGAAAGTTTAACATTAAGTACTACTGATGATGTAAACATTACCGGATTTTTGGAGAAAAATCCAGAAAAATTTTCTCTTTTTACCCAAATCTTAGAGCGATCGGGTACAAAAGGTTATTTAGCCGCATATGGTAAATACACCATGTTTACTCCTGATAATAATGCAGTTAACGATTGGTTGAAAAGTTTAAATAAAACAGCAGTCGACCAATTATCAGCTGCAGAACTAAAAGACGTTGTTCGTTTCCACGTTTTGCCAGATACCCTTGCTACGGGCAAGTTTACCGATGGTAAGTTAACCCAGATCACCCTTTATGGTCAGTATTTGCAAACTGGTGTTACTTTCAAAGATGGTGTAAGTAGTTTTATCATCAACAAACAGGCGCTCATTACCCAGTCGAATGTTCGGGTTGGGAATGGTATTATCCATGTTATCGATCATGTTTTAATACCATCAACCAAAACGCTGGCTTCAACTATCGAAGGCAATAACAGGTATAGCATCTTTACCCAGGCCTTAAAAGAAACTGGTTTTTACGACTCATTAAATTATGTACAAGCCGTAATTCCTGATACTACACGTCGTTTCCAGACGGTAATTTTAGAATCTGATTCGGCAATACAAGCTGCTGGTTTTAGTAATTACGCGGCCTTAAAAGCCAAACTGTCTAAAACCGGTAATCCCAAAAGCCATACCGATAGTTTATGGATGTATGTGGCATACCATATTTCAACAGGAGCAAGTTATACGCCTGATATTGTTTCTTCACCTTCATTAGCAACATTGGTACCGAGTGAAATTATAACCACAAAATTAGTTGGAACAAAAATCTTATTAAATGACGATGAGTTTAATGGTGTGATTGAGCCCGGAGTAGAAGTAAATAGAACTTTTAGTAATGTTACTACTTCTAACGGGGTTTTACACGAATCGAAAGGTTTTTACAAAATTAAACCAAGGGTGCCTACGGGTGTTTTCTTCGATATAGGCGATCAGCCAGAATTAAAATTATTAGCGGCCTGGCGGGCCCCTGGACAAACCATTCAGCTTTTACAAAACGGAAAATTGATTACAGCAGGTATCAGGCTTGATGCTTACAGATCAAATACAATTGGCCCTGTTTATGCCGTGTCCTCAACACCAATTGGTGCATCTGATGGCAGGAGTTATGCCAACAGGGATGTAATTCAGTTTAACCCAACCACAAGTAATACTGCACGTTCTATCTGGATGGAAATCAGAACCCCAATGCTGGTAAAAGGTAAATACAAAGTGTGGATCTGTTATACCTACAACGTCTCCGGACCGCTTACGCAGGTTGGGGTAGATGTGGGCACAACACAAGAGCAATTATTGCCGAATTTGGTCGATTTTGCGCAAACATTAGGTAGTTCTGGTGTGCCTACCGCCAATGCTGCCTTGCCTTCTGCAGATGGATTAATGTTAACCAACGGCTTTAAACGCTATATGGCTACCACTGCAGACGTTAATCAGGATGGTGTAAGAGGCATACAGCCCATATCAGTTAATAACCAATGGTCGGTTATGGTCGGGAAATTGGCTGGTGTAGTCGATATCAAAACGACTGATAGACATTGGGTTAGGTTTACTACACTACGTGGCAATGGATCCGGAATTATGAATATGGATATGATTCACTTTATTCCGATTGATGATGATCAGAACTATCCAAGATTTAGTCCGTCGGGCCTGATTTATAAACGCCCATAACTAATTGAGCCATAGAACTAAAAAATATCAGTAATGACTAGAAAATATATCATATACGTTGCCCTACTCAGTATCAGTGCAGTTTTATATTCCTGTAAAGATAACCTGGAACTGCATAACGAGCTTACAAATGTAGATAACAGTTTAGATCTTGCACAAAAGCTCGATGCCCAGTCTAACCTAAGTGTTTTTAACGGTTATGTTAAAACTACGGGTTATGATAAGGTGCTTGCAGGTGCGCAAAATTATACGGTTTGGGCACCAACCAATCAGGCTTTAGCCAGTTTAGATGCAGCAATTGTTTCGGATCCTGCAAAATTAAAAGATTTTGTAGCCAACCATATTGCATTATCTACTTTCCCGTTAAACAAAGAGGGCGATACCACAAGGTTGAAACTGCTTAATAATAAGTTTGGTATTTTTACCAGCACTAAATTTGAAGAAGGCACCGTTTCTGCTGCTGGCCAGTTCGTAAAAAATGGGGTATTGTATACCGTAGATCAGGCTGTTCCAACCAAACAGAATATTTGGGATTATATGCTCAACAGTACTGATGGTGCTTTGCAAAAAAACTATATTAATAATCTGTCGATTACCGTTATCGATACCGCAAATGCTACTGTTATTGGTTATAATGCATTGGGAAACCCAATTTTTGCCCCCAATCCACCCATGATATCCAGAAATACTTACTGGGTAAATGTAGCCGATTTGAGAGACGAAAGTCAGCAATACACTTATTTTATATTGCAGGATGCCGCTTTTACAGCCGAATCGGCAAAACTTTCAACCTATTATCCAAGTATAAATCCGAATTTGAATGCTTCCTACTTTTTGGTGAAAGATTTAACCGTTAAAGGTGTTTACCCGATTGAAAAATTGCCAGATACGCTGATTTCTTTGCAAGGCGTAAAAGTGCCAGTCAATAAAGCTAATATTGTCCGTTCCTACCGGGCCAGTAACGGGATGGTGCATGTTGTAAATGCACTGCCTTTCCGTTTAAAAGATAAAATACCCGAATTTAAAATAGAAGGTGAAAAACCACAATTAGTTAGTGCTGCACGTACGCTTTTATACCGCACAAAACTCGATAATTTGGGGAAAACCTTTAACGATATCGAGGTTTACGATCACAAGTATGCCGAATTTGGTGTGTTTTATACCAAAGCCAATTTACCTGTGGTAAAATATAAAGTTTACGCAAGGGCCATTTCTGGTTTACCTGGCGACCCACAGGTTGCTGCATTTACACAGCGTTATTTCTTTTTTAACCCTGCCACAGTAAGTTATACTTTGTTTTATACTCATCTGGTAAATCCCTTAACCTATAACGAAACCTACTTAGGAGAATATACGCCCGCACAGTTTGGCAATTTTCAGGTGAGGTTAACCGCTGCAAACAGTACGAATGTAAATGTGAGTACGCTCATATTGGATTATCTACGCTTCGAACCAGTTTTACCTTAATTATGAATCTTGCTTTCAAAAAAAATACTATGTATAATTTTACAACGATAAAAAAAGTTTGGGGCGTATTGCTTTGCTTACTGGTGTTTGGCTTAGCTGCACAGGCACAGGAAGTAGATTCGATGAAAACCGAAACAGATACCACTACCGTAAAAGTAAAGGCCCGCGCAGTTAAGGGTGAAAAAATAAGGGGAGTTGTGCTCGATGGGAATACCAATAAGCCTTTAGTGGGCATTAACATCACAGTTACTGGTTTTAATGCCGCCATTACCGACGAAAAAGGGAGATTTACCGTAGTGGTACCTGATTATAAGGCGAGCATTATTATTTCGGGTAATGGTTTTCAAACCAAGGTGCTGCCGGTTTATAAAGACAAAGAAATCAAAACCAAACTTTACCCGTTATCATTTGCCTCGGTTTATAACGAGGTAGTTACGCCGATGGGTACGGTTTCTCAGGCAAGGGCAATCCCCGCCATCAGTAATGTGAGTTTGCAAGGCAACTGGGCCAGTAATTCTGAAAGTGTAATGAGTTACGTTCAGGGCAGGGCAGCAGGGGTTAAAGTGACCAGGCGCTCCGGAACGCCTGGAGTAGGTGCCGATGTGCTCATCAGAGGGTTTAACTCTTTGTATGCCACGAATCAACCTTTATATGTGGTTGATGGAATGATTTTCGATGCCAATAATTACGGCACTTCACTCATTAAAGGTCATGTCAACAACCCGCTTCAATTTATCGATGTTCGGGATATCGAAAACATCAGTATCATTAAAGATGCGGCTTTGGCAGCGACATATGGGGTGAAAGCGGCAAATGGGGTAGTGTTAATTACCACCAACCGTGCACACGATCTGGCCACCAATATCGATTTTTCTGGCTACGCAGGTTTCAATTTCAAGCCTAAAAACTTACCTGTGATGGGGGCTTCTGATTATAGGTTATATCTTTCTGATATTTTAAAAAGTCAGGGATTAAGCAATAGTGCCATAGCCGCAAAACCATATATGAACGATAGTCCAACCAATCCCGATTATTTTAAATACCACAACGAAACGAATTGGCAGAATGAAGTATTAAAAAGCAGTTTCGATCAGAACTATTTTTTAAAGGTAACCGGTGGTGATAATATTGCGAAGTATGCACTTTCTGCTGCTTATGCCAGAGATAGGGGCGTAATTGATAGTACTGATAATTTAAAATACAGTACGCGCTTTAATAGTGATTTAAACCTGACTAAAAAACTGCAGGGAAGCACCAGTTTAGCATTTACCTATACCGAACAGCGTTTAAAAGACCAGGGAATCGCTTCTGTAACCAACCCATTGTTTTTAGCTTTGGTTAAATCGCCTTTTATGGCCAGAAATGAAATAAATTCGACTGGGGCAGTTTCACCAAATTTAGCGGATTATGATACCTTACAGGTGAGTAATCCAAGAGCTTTAATCGAGAAAGGACAAAATTTAAAAAAAGCCTATCGATTTTCTGGAAACATCAATTTCGATTTTACTTTCAACAAAAACTTTAAATTATCTAACCTAAGTGGTGTAACTTACGATAAAACACAGGAAACGCTTTTTATTCCAAGAAAAGGGGTAACTAACGATACGCTTTCCAACTATGTAGGCGATAGCCGTTTGGGTACACAGGTAGGGAGGTTTTTTAATGTATTTAACGATCTGCGCTTAACTTACGATCAATCTTTCGGCTCATATAGTAAATTACACGCAATTGTAGGTACACGCTATTCGCAGAGCGAAAGTGAACAGGACTATGCTTTGGGTTTTAACTCCGCAACAGATGAATTGATCAGTATTGGAAACAGTAATGCCGCTTTTAGAACATTTGGTGGTGATATTGGAAAATGGCGTACACTGAACAATTACTTATCTGCCAATTATAGCTATGCCGATAAATACCTCGTTAATTTCTCAATGGCTGTTGATGGTTCTTCGCGCTTTGGTGCAAAGGCCGACCAGGGCTTCTTAAATTTTGGTGATGGTTTGAGGATTAATGGAAGCCGTTATGCCGTTTTACCCGCCATTGGTGCTGCCTGGGTAATTTCTTCAGAGAAATTTATGCGCAATTTACAACGCGTTGACCTTTTAAAAATAAGAATGAGCTATGGTTTAGTTGGAAATGATGATGTGGGGAATTATACCGCCAGAAAATATTATACCTCTCAAAATGTATTGGGCATCAGGGGTATCGTAACCGGCAATTTTGCCAATCCGAATCTACAGTGGGAAACTGTACGCAAGTTTAATACCGGTATAGATGGTTCCTTTTTCAGTGAGCGCCTAAGCGTCAGTTTGGATTATTGGAGAAACAGCACTAAAAATATGTTAAGCTATCAATTGCTGAGTGTTGTTACGGGTACTGCTTCTTTTATCAACAATAATGGTAGCATGCAGACAAATGGTTTAGATTTAGCCTTAAACGGTCGGATTCTAAATGAAAAATTAAAATGGGATGCGGGTTTAACCATCGGTACATCAACCAATAAAATTACCAGTTTGCCTGACGGAAATTCAGTTATAACCAGTTATGCAGGTGGTGCTTATATCAGTCAGGTTGGTCAATCAGCCAATCAGTTTTATGGTTATAAAACCAATGGCGTTTTTGCGACCAATGCAGAAGCGGCTGCCTCAGGTTTATCTAGCCGCAACAGTTTGGGAGCACTTGTACCATTTACAGGGGGTGATGTAAAGTTTACCGATAGCAATGGCGATAAGATTATTGACGATGCCGACCGCACAGTTATTGGTAATCCTAATCCGAATTTATTTGGAAGCTTTAACAATACCTTCACTTACAAAAACTGGAGTTTAGATGCCTTGATTACTTTTGTTAGCGGTAACGACGTTTATAATTATACCAGGGCGCAGCTAGAATCTGGAAGTACTTATTACAACCAAACACCAAATATGAGCAACAGGTGGAAAGGTGATGGACAAGTTACGTCGGTACCAAAAGCTACTTATGGCGATCCGGTAGGAAACGCCCGTTTTTCTGACCGCTGGATAGAAGATGGCTCTTATTTACGTTTGCGAACCGTTAATGTGACCTATAACGTACCCTTAAAACTGAAAGCCATTAAGTACGCAAAAATTTATGCTACGGCTAATAACCTGTTTACTGTAACCAATTATTTAGGCTATGATCCAGAATTTAGCAACTCAGGTAGTTTATTTAGCCAGGGCGTAGATACCACTCTTGAGCCGCAGTTCAGGTCGTTTCAGCTAGGTGTTAGAGTTGGATTATAATTAAGAAAGATATACTCATGAAAATGAACTTAAATAAAAAAATCGCATCCCTTTTGCTGTTGGGTATTTTATCTGCAGGTTCGTGGTCTTGCAAAAAAATGCTTGACGTACCAACCGAAGATAAATTGGATAGTGTAAATGCTTTTAAAACAGTATCTGATGCAGATGCGGCGGTTATCGGTATTTACGGTCAATTTTTGGGCCTGGAAAAACTCTATATCCTGCAGAATGAACTGCGTGGCGATTTAATGGATGTTACCTCCAAATCAAGTACTGATATGCAGGAGCTCTCATCACATAGCGAAACAAAAAACAATCAATACGTTGATCCAAGGCCATATTATCAGGTGATTGTGAATTGTAACGATGTGCTCAAAAACTTTAAAATGATGGTTGATGATCGCCGGATGAGTGTTGATGATTATAACAAACGTTATTCAGATATTGCCACGTTAAGGAGCTGGATTTACCTGCATTTAGGTATTCAATATGGTAGTGTACCTTATATTACCGATGCGATAGAAACGGTAGATGATTTGAAAAACCTGGCCAATTATCCGAAAACACCATTTGATCAGCTCTTGGATAAATTGATAGCCTTTAACGAAAACCTGCCATATAAAGAAGCTTATGCTTATCCAACGGGCACATCCTTGCTGGTTACCATTGATGCTAACAGTACCCAGAAATTGTTTGCTTCTAAAGCCTTTCTGTTAGGCGATCTTTACTTGTGGAAAGGCAATTATATTAAAGCAGCCGAAAATTATGCCAAGCTGATGAATGCTGAAAATGGTAATGCGAATGATAACTTTAGGTTTAACTTTTACAAAATCAACAACTCGGGTGATGTGGCGTATGCCAATTTAGCCGTTCTGTTTAGTAGAAGCGGGCAAGACGCCAGTAGTTTGGTAAACAGTTTAGATGCAGGCTGGCGTGCTATTTTTGCTTTGCCAACTACCTCGAGTCCATGGAGCACCGAGTGGTTATGGGCCATGCCTTATAACACTGCTTTTAAACCTGTAAACCCAATGATTGATTTGTGTTCGCCGCTAAAAAGTTATCAGATCAAGCCATCACAGGCCATAAAAGACCTTTGGAACAGCCAAATTACCTACGGTGGTGTTCCCTTCGATCCAAGAAGCAAATTATCCTTCAATGCTTCAGCCATGGGCGATGAAATTACCAAACTTACAGATAATGGCGGTAAGTGGGGCATTTATAGGGCATCTTTACTACACCTTCGTTTTTCGGAAGCAGCCAATAGAGATGGACAGACCAAATTGGGCTGGGCATTGCTAAACACGGGGATCAGGAATACCTATTATGTAGGTACCATTACTGCCGGAGCACAGGCCCCTGTTTCGGTAGCTGAATTAAATACCATGATTACACCTTATCCGCAAACCTCCCCTTATTATTTCGATGCCAGAAAAAATAACGATGTATCGGGTACCTGGTACCGTAACTGTGGCATTAGAGGTAGGGCAGCGGTAAACGCTACTGATATAAGTTACCAAACGGATATGATTGGCTTAGAAGGCAAATTAATTGATGAGGCTGCATTGGAACTTGCTTTTGAAGGTAACCGCTGGCCTGATTTGGTTCGTATTGCCCGCAGACAGAACAACCCGGCCTTTTTAGCAGACCGCATTTACCAAAAGCTGTTAAAAGCTGGCAACCCTAATGCAAGCCTTACCAGACAAAAATTAATGGATCCGGCCAATTGGTATTTGCCGTTTGATTGGAAATAGAAGGTTGTATAAAGCTGTATCGTGCCTGATGGGTAATTTATCGTGCAAAAATCAACATTTATTACAAATGAATTTAAGAGGTTAAATCTCCTCATAATTATCGTCATTGCGAGAAGGCTTTTCCAGCCGACGAAGCAATCTTACAACGATCGCTACCAGCGTGCGCATTAAGATTGCTTCGTTCCTCGCAATGACGACCTTTTGATGGTAGCCTATCGAAGGACTAGGTTAAATAACCTTGGCAGAGCGTTTCGATAAGCTCAACGTGACATACGAATCGAAATTAAATTTATTATACAGCTTCATTATGCTTAAAAAGCTTCTAGGCCCAAAATCTGTGTCTTGTAAGCTGCCGGGAGAATTAAGTTTCTTAACGGTTTGTTCAGCTTCAGTTTCCTGCTTATTTTGTATAAAGTAAGTATTGGTTTAATGGGTTTTCCTTCCCCCAGTTTAAGCAATTCATTTACTTTAAGTGGAACAATGAGTGCTTGTATTTTTCGCATTAATAAATACCTCAGCGCACCCAGGTGTTTTTTGTACTGATCATAAAGATCATGAGAAAAGCAGCTATAAATTAAATTTTCCTGTAGCTGTTGTTCATGCATCATTTGCCAGGCTACAAAATTAGTAGGAAGTCCATTTATATCCATACGATGCCCAACTTGATAGAAAGTAGTAAATATTTCCTCTTTTTCTGCTAAAGTGAGTTTTCTTTCCAGCACCTCGAAAGCACGGATAGAGTAGTTAATCAGCATAAATAATACATCTCTGTAGGCCCAATCTGGAATTTTAGCGCTTCTTCCAGCTTCAACATGTTGATGGATCATGGTAATCTGATCTATGGCTGCATGGGCTTCAGTTAAAGTAGAAAATACGATTTTTTGCGCATAAGTAACAGTAGAAAACAGTCTTCCCAATGGATCTTTAGGCAGCTTGCCGGTAAAATATAACCAATCAACAGCCTTATTCAGGCTAAATTCTGCTGCGGCACCGGCAAAAATAAAAAGCACAACATCTGTGTTGCCCCATATTTTCCTTACGATAGAATGTTTATCTACAAAGTCCATAATCCATAATGCGCTTCTAATATTTCAATTTTTTTGATGTTGATGCGGCATAATATCAGCGGGATAACGCCAATGATGCCAAAAGAACAGTCTATCATTTGCCAAAATACTGGGATGTGGCGGATATTTCCAGCAATTAAGGCCAATGGAATAATCGAGATACAACAGATGATACCAAATTCGATCACCCATTTGTTTTTGATCGGATCTTTTAATGGGCCGATAAAAAGCACAGCCAACATAATATGTGCAAAAGCCAGCCAATCGGTGCCATAACTTAAAAATGTATAACGTAAGTTGGTCGCTTTAAGGGCCTGATAAACCGATTCAATCCAGTTTTGAAGACTACTTGGTAAAATTGTACTGTATTTAACCAGATAAGCCATTTCGGTTTCTAACGGAAAAGCGGTTAATCCGCTTATTGCTAATCCTACAATGATTGTGCAGACGTATATTTTGGAATGTAGCCTTAATTTTTTTTCTTCCGTATTCATAGCTTGCTGGCTAAATAATGGTGAGCTGCAAGTGATTGTAAACCTGATGGGTTAAATCGCTTCATATTTCTATGTTTTGTAAAGTGCTTTGTATTTCAAAGTAAATGCTAAAAATTGAATATTCCAAAAAAAAGTTAAAGATTTCGATATGATTAATTTTTTATCCTCTTGTATTGAGCTTGTAAATAGAGGATAGATTGCACTTAAAGATTATTGAGCAGGGAGGTGATTTGCTACGAGTTTACACAGATAGTAATATGATTTAAAAAAAGCAAAAGAGCCAGCATCGCGCTGGCGCTCTTGTTATCATTAACTAAACTAAATCAACGCACTGCTGTTAGCAGTTGTTTCATTCGTTAAACAAATATCTGTCGCATTGACAATTAAAACGAAGGTGACTGATAAATACGGAAAATGTCCTGTTGAATAAGCTTTTGCGGAATTTAATTCTGTTGGTAGTTTTAATTATACTTTTTACCAAAATTTTGTTCTTTTTTTTGTGTTCCGCTTAAGGGTTTAACGGAGAGTATTTATATATTTGGATATTCATTATAAACTAAGCCTAGAAAAGAATTAAATAGACTAACCACTATAATGGAATTATACACCCCTGACCAAACAGACAGAGATATTTTAACACTATTACAAAAAGATGCAAGGTTAACCTATAAGGAACTGGCTGCTATGCTGCATTTATCGAAATCGCCCATTCAGGAACGTGTAAAACGCTTAGAACGTTTAGGATTTATTTCTTCGGTAGTAGCATTAATCGATCCTAATAAATTCGAGAACTGTATGATATCTTATTTACAGGTTCAGCTTACTAACCATTCTGTTAATGCCTTCCGGTTATTTCAGCAGGAGGTAAGCAAACTCGATGAAGTATTGGAATGTTACCATACAACAGGAGGTTTTGATTTTATGTTAAAAGTTGTTGCAAGAAATATGATCGCTTACAACGATTTTCTAATTAATAAATTCGGTCGCTTGGATAATATAGGCACCCTTAATAGCTCACTTGTAATTACGCAGGCTAAACGCGAAACTGCTTTTCCTGTATAGCAAGATCATTAAGTTTATAAATCAAGAAGCACCCCAATTTTAATCTGGAGTGCTTTTTTGGTTTATAGTAGCTTATATCGCTACGTTGATCTGTACATTGATATTACCACGGGTAGCCTTAGAATACGGACAGGTTTGGTGAGCAGCTTCAACAACAGTTTTTGCTTCTCCGTAGGTAAGCCCTGGTAAAGCTACATTTAATCTTGCCTGAAGATTAAAACCACCATCGGACAAAGCCAGATCAACTTCCGCATCAATTGCAGCATCAGCAGGAAGTACAATTTTAAGTTGAGGCGCATTGTGTTTCATGGCACCAATAAAACATGCAGCCCAGCCTGCAGCAAATAGTTGCTCAGGGTTGGTTCCTTTTCCTGTACTGCCAGGAGATGATAGTGCGGTGTCAAGCGCTCCATCGCTACTTTTTGCGAAACCCTCACGACCGCCATTTACATGTACTTTGCCGGTATAAAGCACTTTGTTGATGATTACATTTAAAGTATTTGCTGATTCGATTACATTTTGATTTTCCATTTTTTTAAATTTTATTATGATTGTTTAAATTATTAGATTAATATTTTAGCTTTTTTTACGCCATCATTGCTGCCTGCATAATGGCATCTGCAAATCCCTTAGGTGCTTCCTGAGGAAGATTATGCCCAACGCCGCCACTAAGATTATAGTGCACGTATTTGCCTTTAAACTTAGCTGCATAATGATCTGGGTTGCCATGCGGTGCACCATTTGCATTACCTTCGAGTGTAATGCTTGGAACCGTTATGGCTGGGAATGTGGCGAGTATTTTTTCATATTTATCATATTGTGCTTCTCCTTCTGCCAGCCCCAATCTCCACCTGTAGTTATGAATTACAATGGCAACATGATCTGGATTATCCAATTCAACCGCCGACTTTTCGAAAGCGGCATCAGTGAATTTCCACTCCGGAGAAGCGGTTTGCCAGATCAGTTTAGCAAAATCTTTTCGGTTGGCTTCATATCCTAAACGGCCACGCTCAGTTGCAAAATAGAACTGATACCACCACGATAACTCAGCTTTTGGTAACAATGGTTTTTGGTTTAGCTCCTGGCTTCCAATGAGGTACCCGCTTACCGAAACCATTGCTTTACAACGTTCTGGCCATAATGCAGCTATAATATTGGCCGTTCTTGCTCCCCAATCAAAGCCGCCAATTACTGCTTTATCTATCTTTAAGGCATCCATTAAGGCTATAATATCTGCAGCAATGGCCGATTGTTGTCCATTTCTCGGTGTTTTTGCCGAAAGAAACTGCGTACTGCCATGGCCGCGAAGGTGCGGGACGATTACCCGATATCCTTTTGCAGAAAGTAGCGCAGCCACATCGGTATAACTGTGAATTGTATAAGGCCATCCATGTAAAAGTATAACTGGTTCGCCATCTGCAGGTCCGCGCTCTGCATAACCCATGTTTAATACACCGGCATTAATCTGTTTTATCCGATCGAAAGATATATTGCCATTGATTTTATTATTGCTGGATTTATTTTTTGTAATTCCTTTGGCGCTTAAAAGGTTGAACCCACCAAGTTCTGCAGCGGCTACGGTTAGTGCTGCTACGCTTAAAAAGCGCCTGCGACTATAATTATTTTGATTTTCCATTTGCTAAAATTTGTTGAACATTAATGTTTTACTCCGTTAGGTATGTCAAAATTAATGCGGATGGAAAGGGGAGATTAGTGTTTTCGGGATGAAATAGACAAATTAGGTTTTGACATATACATTGTTAGCCCTGAGTAAGACTTTAATTGAATTCAAAGGAATGGGGCTCATTTTGTGCCAGCTATAGTGTCGGTATATTTTCTATTGTTAGCCTTTATGCGTTTGTTAATCATTTAACAAAACACGGATACAACGAAATAAAAAACACAATCCTTGTTCTGATTTAAACCTGGTATTGTCTACTTAAGCGCCGAATCTGTCTGGTTCAGACTTAAAATTGCTTAACTATAAGATTTGTGTAGTTACTTTAGGTGAAAAAAGAAGAGATACATATGGGGTAGTCATCATATTTAAAAAAATATTATTTTTGATTATCCCAACCCACCTAATTAGCCTGGCTAAAAACTGATATGACCAAAAACCCTTTAAAGATTTCGCCTGTTATTATCTGGGTAAGTTCTATTTTTCTTGGACTTTTATCTTCTGTTCCACAAATAGCAGAGCATCATTTTAATGCGGCCGAAGCGGCAGTTAATGCGGGTATTACCTCGGTATTTGCATTGTTGATGTGGTACTTAAACATCTATATGCTGTCGCGAAAGAGCAGAAGGCCAAACAAACAGGGGATTTCCTACTCCAGGTTATTTAAAAGCCTTTTAATTGGTATTGGTGTTATGCTTTGCCTGGCGTGGATTCAGCAATTGATCCTTTCTCACATTAATTTCGGTCCGGTGATGTTGATGGTTGAAGTAAGGGGAATATTGATCAATTTAATTTTTTATATGTTCCTTCATCTGTTGCAGCAAAATTACGAAAATCAACAGGTGAGCATGGAATTGGAGAAAATTAAAAGTGATAGTTTGGGCGCTCAGTACGAATTGCTTAAACAGCAGGTTAATCCTCATTTTCTTTTTAATAGCCTCAATACGTTAAAGGCTATGGTAGAAATCGGCGATGAAGAGGCTGTCGATTTTATTCTTAAGCTTTCTAATTTTTATCGATATACCCTCGAGAGCCGTAAATTAGACCTGATTCATGTTTCGGAAGAAATGGAAATACTCAATGCGTATCTATTTTTACAACAGGCAAGATTTGATGGTGGTTTTAGTTTTACTTCTACTTTAAATGAAGAAATATTGCACACCCTAATTCCTCCCTTTACGCTGCAACTGTTAATCGAAAACTGTATTAAACATAATGTAGTTTCGCTTGATAAACCTTTACACATCAGCTTGTATGCCGAAGATGGGCAAATTGTTTTGGAAAACCCTATCCGTTTAAAAACCGCCGATAATAACTCGTTGGGAGTTGGACTAAAAAATATCACGTTGCGCTACCAGCATCTTCTCGAAAAGCCAATCGAAATTATTAACAATGGCCAAATTTTTAAAATTAAACTCCCATTAATTCATGAACATCATCATCATTGAGGATGAGCTGAAAACAGCTAAATCACTCGAAAATATAATTTTGAGCCTGAGGCCCGACGTGAAAATTGTAGGGCAGTACCAGAGCATCGAAGGATCGGTAAAAGCGTTGTTAGAACAGCCACAGCCCGATTTGATATTTATGGATATTCAATTGGCAGATGGATTATGTTTTGAAATATTTAAACAGGTTAAAGTAAACAGTCCCATTGTGTTCTGCACAGCCTTCGATGAATACTCGTTAGAAGCTTTTAAGCGTAATGGAGTAGATTATGTGTTAAAACCATTTTCCAAAACAGATATTCAGGAGGCTTTTCAAAAGGTAGACGGCCTTCAGAATTTTTTTCAGCAGAAAGTAATTCCCGATTTAAGCAATTTATTGACAAAATTAAGCAGCCCCGCCGGGAAAGAGAGCTTTTTAGTGTTTAAAAATCAGAAATATACCACAGTTCAAACTGAAAATATTGCTTTCTTTTATATCAGGAATGATGCTTCAACCATTATGTGCTTTGATAAACAAGAGTTTGTATTAAGTCAATCTCTTGATCAGATTACGACAATGGTATCGTCTAAACAGTTCTTCAGGGTTAACAGGCAATATTTAGTGAACTTTAAAGCCATTAAAGAAATAGAACATTATTTCTTAAGGAAATTGTTTGTTAAACTGGTGATTGAAACTCCGGATAAGTTGCTGATTAATAAGGAAAAAACACCTGCTTTTCTTTCCTGGATGGAAGATAGGTAAAGAAAAAACCAATATTTATCTGTTATTAGTAACAATTTTGGTCAGAAACGGATCCGTTTCTGGCCTTTTTTGCTTTAAGGCGTGCCCGTAGCTAATTTGTCTTATTTATCGGCTTCCTGTCTAACTCTTCCACCAATTTGTCCGGTTCAGCTATTTTTCACCTAATTTCAGGCATACTGCTCGCTTATTTTTGATAAAAAAAGAATAGAAATTATGAAAACACTAAAAAGAATAGCGATCGTAAATGTGGTCATTGTGGCGGTAATAGCACTTAGCGCTTTTATTTGGGTAGGTTCTGCACAAGAAAAAAAAGTAGAACAGCCCGTTGATGGAAAAGGCTTTGCCGTTTTGGAATTATTTACGTCTGAAGGATGTTCGAGCTGCCCGCCAGCAGAAGAACTTTTGGCCAAAATAGAGAAAGAATCTAATGGTAAACCGATATATGTGCTTGGATATCATGTCGACTATTTTGATAATTTAGGTTGGAAGGATGTTTTTGGAAGTCCGGAAAATACAAAAAGGCAAAAAAAATATAGTGCTTGGCTAAATGCACAGGTTTATACACCTCAATTGGTTATTAACGGCGCTCAAGAATTTATAGGCTCTAATGAAAGCGACGTGAGAAACGCCATTAACAAACAGCTTCTGAATAAAAAGTATACAGCCAGTTTAGCCTTCGATACCAAAAGAGATGGGGATGTACTGGAAATAAATTACGAAACCAAAGATACTCAGGCAAGCGACGAGCTCCTTTTTGCACTGGTACAAAAGAGCGGCAACACCGATGTACAGCGTGGGGAGAATGCAGGACTTAAATTATCTCATGTCCAAATTGTACGGAAAACTTTAACACTATCTCTTAATGATGCAAAATCTGGAACTGCAGTATTGAGTATCCCTAAAGGCAGCAGTGCCGAAAAATGGGAAGTAATCGGAATGGTTCAGCATAAAATAACAGGCGCAATTTCAGCAGTAAATGCATCAGCAACTTTTTAATTATACTATCATCATGAAAAATCATCAAAATACTACAACCAACAGTTTATTGGTTGGATTGGCAAGCTTAATGTCGACACTTTTTCTGGTTAGCCCTCCATTTGAAAAAAATCCACAGCAATGTGAAATGGTGCAAAGCATCGGAAAGAAAAAACAGAAAGGGCTGGAGAATGAGCCAGTTATATAGCATAAGTCTAGTCAAAAATTCATAAGCAAAGTTTATTAGTTAGGAAGTCGCCATATATTTGGCGACTTTTCTATTTAAAAATAATTTGCGCTGTGCTTTAGCATCAGACAAAGAGATTAATACTGCATTCACAGCCTTGGATGTTTAGCTTTGTGTGAATTATGGATGCTGTGCCAGGTAAAATTCTCACCAATAAAAAAGGCGCTACTAGCGCCCTTTTTATGTTAAAACTGATTTAATTAGAATTATTCAAACCTTAAATAGCAGTCAAATTAGAATAGTGGGTAGGATAAAGTTTTTGGAACATCAGGTAGGTTATTGTAACGATAGCAAAGGCTATAATGGCATCGGTAGTGGCTAGCGGACCAATCACAATTAGTTTTGAGCAGAATGCAAAAATGATATCAAAGAATATCCCTGCAAATACCCATTCTTTTAACCTTAACCATCTGTTAGGGATCAACAAAACCGCAATTCCTGCTAACTTGGCAACACCAAGTACATAAATAAAGTATGCTGGATATCCCAGCTGTAGCGTAATGTCCCAAACAATGGGATTTTTTGTGAGTTCGCAAATTCCGCTGGTGCCAAACCATAACGAAGTTAGTGAAGCGCCGATCCAATAAATGGTTTTTGTCGTTTTAAGTGTCATAATATTTTTTTAAGTTGCCCAAAAATGGCGCATAAACCTTCCAAAAACCAGTTGAATGGATCTGAACCAGACAAATTAAATCCTGAGTTAGACAATTGAATGAGTTTGTTTTTAAACATTAGTTTGTGATGCGTTTTTAACTTTAAAGGCCTATTAATAAAAATGTGTAGGTCGAGTCAGATATTTGTTACGGATAAAATCCTCCTGAATATTTACTTTAGTTTCGATATTGGGTATTCGTTTACGGTTTATTGATCGTATCCACCAATATTTATAGCATTGAAATCAAATTACCATAATTAATCAACTATGTCGAATCGAAACAACGCAGCCGATACAACTGGAGCCTTAACAGATGCCGGGATAAGCCCGGATAAGAAAACATTTTTACAATCACTCACCGAAGATTGGTGGGCTGTTATATTGGGAACGATTATCATTGCCACAGTACTTTATTTAACCAACAATGGTACTGTAATAAGTTTACCTGCATTTAAATGGGCAACCAGTGAAGATCTTTTGGCTAAAATATTATCAGCATCCAACTTATTGTTAATTGTTGAAATGGGTGCAGTTTTTCTGGCCTTAGCTTCGATCGCTATAGGTTTATCAGGGGGCAACGTTGTACGGTTTGCTGGCGGTTTTGCACTCATCTATTTTTTAGCTATCGTTTCTTTTATTATCGGAGGTAATAAAAGTGTATCCTATTTTGGCTTAGAATATGTAGTATTTGCATTGCTTATTGGTATCGCATTAGGTAATCTAATTAAGTTGCCATCTTGGCTAAAAGAAGCAGTACGGTCTGAGTTTTATATTAAAACAGGTTTGGTGATATTAGGAACCACTATTTTATCTGCCGATTTGATCAAAGCTGGTTTACCCGGTATAATACAGGCCGTTATTGTTGTTACCGTAGTTTGGTTTTTTTCGATGTGGTTAAGCCGAAAGTTAAAAGTAGATGATGAATTTGGTGTAATATTAGCCTCAGCAGTATCTATTTGTGGTGTTTCTGCAGCAATTGTAGCCGCTGGAGCGATTAATGGTGATAAACGTAAATTATCTTATGTAACCACTTTGGTATTGATTATGGCTATCCCCATGATGATTATTCTGCCTTGGGCAGTAAAGTATTTTAATATACCTGAGGTGATTGGTGGGGCATGGCTGGGTGGTACCTTGGATACAACGGCAACCGTAACGGCTGCAGGCGATTTGGTTGGACCAATAGCCGTTAAGGCGGGTGTTATAGCCAAGTTTTCGCAAAATGTTTTTATTGGTGTTGCTGCTTTTTTTATTGCCATATGGTGGGCCTATAAAAAACCTAAAGGTGAAGATGGTGTACCCTTCAAAGCTGAACGCCCGGGGTTGAAAATTGTGTGGGAGCGATTCCCGAAATTTGTATTGGGTTTTGTTGCAGCATCTTTAGTGTTTTCTTTTCTGTTATCTCCCGCAACGGCAAAAAGTGTTGGACCAACCTTAAACGGCTTACGTACCGTGTGGTTCGCAATTGCATTTATTTCAATTGGTATGGAAGCTAAATTTTCCTCACTGGTAAAACTTCAGGGCGGTAAACCTGCATTTACATTTGTTACAGCACAAATATTTAACATATTCTGGACCCTCTTATGGTCGTACATTTTATTTGGCGGATATCTATTTCCTATACCTGATTTTAAATAGCATTGTCATCCTGAGGGATAATTTATTGGATAAAAATCAATATGAATGACGCATCAATATGAATGACGCATATCCTTTTTTCGCCCAGAGGCTCATTCTTGCCTCGGCTCGCCGCCGCCGAAGGGCTCTTTCTTTTTGGCATCAAAAAGAAACAAAAAATGCCGGCTGAAAATTTTTTTTTCGAAGCCAGTAGGTAGGCTTGGGCAGTGCAGCCCGAAAAATTTGTTAGGCCGGATTTAAGTAGAACGGGGATACCGTACTATGGCCTAGCTGGATGGAAATGCGAAATTTGTTAAAATGTTGATTAATAGTATCTTGTGAAATAACGCCAATGGTAGCCTGTCGAAGGACAAATGTTTTTTGTTTCTGACCAGTAAAGGTCTTTACTTCGGCTAAGCTTAGTACAAGCTGGCTCAGGCCGGCAGCATAGGGCGCTCAAGGTCAATAATCAGCAATAGTGATATAACTTCTTTCCGCAAAAAAAAAAAGTGGTAGTGATGTCGCTTTTTTTATTTCATTATTTTGCCAATGCAGCAGTTTGCACAGCATTTGTATCTGGGCTACTCATTTCTGTACTTCCATTTATTCCGTTTTCTTCGGGGTCTGTGATTTTGTCGATACAAAACTTAATGATTAGATTTTATATTATCTTTAAGGGAGAATTCTTAGACACTCACCAGCAAGTTGTTCAGTTAATTAGAAGAATGGGAGCCTGAGACTTCATTTTTTGACCAAATTGTTTAAATAGTAATATGAGAAGTACAAAATTTAGCTATCTGGCTTTTTTTATCTGCCTGGTTTATACCGGTTTTTGTGGTTTTAGTTCTGATAAACAGGTATATCCGCGTTTAGGGATTGTATCTGGCTTAGCACAGGATAGTTTAGCTTATGCCTCTGGTTTTAAAATGATTGGCGAATCTGTTCCGAAGATGCTTTCACCTGCATTAACAGATGATCAGTTTCGTGCCAACCTGGTAAAGATTAAAGCTGCAAAATGTAAAGTGTTAACCTGTAACCTTTTTTATCCGGCGAGTATGAAAATAGCTGGCCCAGAGGTAGACGAGGCGAAGGTTTTAACTTATACCGAAACTGTTCTTTCAAGAGCTCAACAAGCTGGGATTAAGTTTATTGTTTTGGGCAGCTCAGGTGCAAGGAGCATTCCGGCTGATTATAATGTCGTTAAGGCAAAATCAGATTTTATTAGCCTGGGCAAAAAACTAGCAAAAGTTGCTGGGAAATATAAAGTTACAATTTTGTTAGAAAACCTCGAAACCACCGAAACTAACTTCATCACCTCGTTAAAGGCAGCTGCAGAAATTGTAAGGGAGATTGATCATCCAAATTTCAGGCTTAATGCTGATATATTTCACATGATGCGTGAAGGAGAATCTCCCAATGAAATTATTGAAGCCGGAACATTGATTGCATTTTCTGAGGTTGCCGAGAAACAAAACAGGTCGTTGCCAGGTGTGATGGGCGACGATTTTAAGCCTTATTTAAGAGCCTTGCACAAAATAAACTATCAAGGTTTCATCTTTATGGAAGGAAGCATCAAAAATGCTGCTGTAGAAATGCCGCTAGCTTTCAAATATCTTTCTGCTCAGATTGCAGAAGTGTATTCGGAAAAGAAAACAGATTAATTATTGTCTTTTCTACTTAAATAAATAATATAACTCGCTGTTATTTGGATAAGGAGACCAGCGATTGCATATTTGATTTATCTGCAGCCTTATCAATATTTGGTAGGCGCATTTTTGCAACGTTTGCCTCAACGGTTAAAGATGGATTTTCACTTTTTGTAAGTGCTGCTATGTCTCTTACTGTACTCGACAACATTTTAAGTGTAAGCATAAATTGACGGTCGATATTCCTGATCTTTTGAAAATCAACATTTGGATTAAAATGTTCGGTATTCGACCGTTCACTTTGATTAAACTGAATGCTGTCCAGGAGAACCAATTTGTTTGTAATCTGGTTCAATACTTCATCCGAAAGATTTAGTCCTTGTATGCCTATTACCCTGTTATTTTTTATATAATAATTCAAGCCATTAAAGCTAATGAGGGTTAAGTTATTCCTGTTGATGATGTATTCTGCCTTTGGAAGGCTGTTTTTCGAACCGTTTTTATTAAATTCACTGCGCTGAGCAGCTAAACGTTCAATCATATCGTTTCCGTTCAATCTATCTATATTTTCGAAAATATCAGCTAGTTTGGTTTGCTTGTTTTGAGCAAGAACATGAATTGATAAGCAAGATAATGAGGTAATTAAAAAAAATATTAGAGCGGATAATTTGGCACTTTTCATGCAGCAAAGATACATGCATAATTGTTAATATTAAATTTTTTGTATGTTTAATATTACGTTTTTAGGAGGTTTTTGATTTTTTTTTGATGATAAAAATCAATTTTTTACTTAACAGTTATTTAACTTAAAAAAAACACACATAATTGTTTGGCTGAACAGTTTAATATTATTGAGCAGAAATAAGTAAATAAGTTTTTAATGTAATCCTTTTTCGTGCTTTAGAAATAGTTCTATACTTTTGATTTCGCGATACATATTATCCACCTCATTATTGATGATTGAGCTCGACTTTTTCTTTAATCTGCCTAACGGCGATATCAAGCATTTTCAGCTTATCCAGCTTTCGAGAGGTGGGCTATGGACTGTTTATGACCATGGACAGGTTTTAGAAAGGATGGTAAAAGAAGATGGGGAATGGAAAATATTGCTAAGCAGTTCCTTATCTGAAGAGCTTATACAAAATATAGGGCTGTTTATTGATGGGCAGCAACATCAAACTTTGCCTATCGAGATTAAATTGAGATGGCCAAAACTTATTGAGGAAATTATTGTGAATTCAGATGCTGAATACATGGTGGTCTGTAAACCCTTTGTAAATTTCAGATCATTTGAAAAAATGTTTGAAAAGTTTGTACCTGCCATGATAAAGGAGGAGTGGACGATCAATTTTAAAGTTTATAGCCATGATTTTGGCGAAGATTTTATAAAGAAACTTAGCCAAAAGGAAGAAAAATTCAGTTATCAACCTATTCAGAAATGGTAATCTTATATTGGAGTACTGGAAACAGGAATTTTAGTTCATATTAACGATAGCGAATTAAGTTTAAATCAGTATTAATTTCCCTTATCAGATTTAGTATTGGCCTCAAAGTTTCACTAAGGTGCTAATTAAGATGTTAATTCTGCAGTGTTAACTAAATGTATTTTTGTTGCAGCCAGTCCTCTTGCTGTAAGCTCTATTTCAAAAGAAATTTCATCATTGAGCCTGATTTCTTCCTGGAGTTCCATTAAAAAGAATTGAATTTTCTGTTCATTTTCATCTTTAATAATGCCATGTCCACTATTTTGATCCACATAGCATATTGTACCCTTTCTCATTTTTTATCTGTTTTGTTAAGATTTACCCTTAATTCTTCAATGAAGATTTATTAAATATTAGAACGTCAATTAGGATGGTTTAATATAGTAATAATTTTGTTACATTAAGTTGAAAAAATCGATAATATTTCTTGATGGTGAAAATGTGGAAGGGTTATTTATTGGGTCGAATTAATGGTTAAAGAGAAATAGTTTGTTCAGCTTTTTTATCTTCTGATTCTATTATTAATGCATTTAAGGAAATACTTATGCTTAAAATATAGAAGCCTTCTTCGTCAATTCCTGCAGTTATTTCAGCATTTTGATGATAAGCGTATTTTAACCGGTTACGGATATTGTCCATTCCTGAACCAAAGCCTACTTTACTTTGTACTAATCTGGGTAAATTTCGGCTTTCGATACGTAGTTTGTCATCAAAGGTGTAAACATCTATAGTGGCCTTATTTTCTATGTCATTAAGATTTCCGTGTTTAAACATGTTTTCCAAAATAGTAAGCAAAACAAGCGGAATTAATTTGATTTCGCCAAGATCGGGGCCGCTGGCAAGTTCGATATAAATTGCACCTTGCGTAATGCGGTGCAAGCCAATCAGGTTTTCGCATTGTGCAATTTCTTCGCTTAAATATACGTAGCCTTCATTGTGTTGAGTATTGGCAGCAAAACGCATCATATCAGAAAGATAAAGCATTACTTTTGCGTCTTCTGGAGAGTAGGTACTTAGTTTCTGATGTACAAACTCAAATGTATTAAAAAGCAGATGTGGATTAATCTGCGCTTTCATGAAAGCATTCTTAGACATGGCTAGTTCCTTATCCATTTTTTCCTTATCAATAAGCATTTGAAAACGCTGTTTTTCAATACGGGATTTTTCTGCTTTTTCTTTGATGAACCGCTTTAAGAAATAATAACCTGTAGAAAAAAGAAGGAAAAACGAACCCCTATAGAGTACCTTGGTTATTCTGATCTCAAGACTTGGTAATTTCCCAGGTAAAATATTGGTATAAGTATTTAGCAGAATGTCTACGCCGGTAACTATACCCAAATAAGTCAAGATTGTGAGGATAACGACTAAGGGAACTTTCCATACCGCTTCATTAGGAAATGCTGTTGCTTTCTCTATCAGTAAAGCATAGGTGTAAAATAAGGTGATATTAATAGTATAATGAATAGCATAGTTGCCAAATGTGCCTAACATGCCGATAAAATAAACAACCATAACAGTTTCCCAGATTATAAATGCCGACCATGCAATTATGTGTATCCGGTAAGTATACAGCCAGTTTCTCAACATCCCGTTGCTCAATTTTAACCTATTCATAAAGACTTATTTACTATTTGTGTAACAATTAAAGTTATAGGGTGCTATCGCAGCTAGTTTTCGAAAAAAACAAATTATGAAAACTCAAAAATTAGCTAAAAGAACACTTTTTGTATTTAAAAAAAAATATAGTGGAAAATTAGGTGAAACCACCACCACCTCCGAACCAACCACTACAACATTTACTACGAATACAGGAATAATTTAAACTATTAGATGTTTTCATCAGTAGCCGTTATTTTTTACGGCTACTGATGATCAGTTTAGTAGACATAAAACCCTTAAACTCATTATAATAAATATCACCAACGGTAAAGCTGATGTGGTTGTTCATGGTAATCCTGTTGCCATCAACATATAAAATCTTATCAATAGCAACAATATAACCGCGGTGTAACTGTATAAAACCTTTCTTAATGCTAAGCTGTTCCCGAACATCTTTTAAGCTTAAGTAAGCAATAATTACTTTTTCTACAGTATGTATTTTAATGTAATTGTGAAAACTTTCAAAAGCAATAATATCTTCATATTTAACCATTACCGCACGGTGTTCTTCTTCTTTGTTTTTAACAAGAAAATAATCTTCATTTGCACCACCTGTCATTTCCTGTCCAAAAAGCCGGGTAATCGTAGTGGCAAATTTAGCATAGCTGTATGGTTTAAGCAAATAAGCATCTCCTGCAGCTTCAAAAGCATCAAATGCGTATTCCTGGTGTGAAGTGGTGAAGATGAGTTTCCTGGTTCTAAAGCGGATGGCCTTAGCCAATTCCAGACCGGAAATCTGAGGCATTTCCACATCCATAAAAATTATATCGACTGTTTCTGAGTTGGCTAGCTCTGTTAAAGCAGTAATTGGATCAGTATACTGCTGGACGAGTCGCATGTTCGGAGTATCTTCAATATATTTTTGTAGCCCCGCTAAGGAACTGAACTGGTCGTCTATGGCTATGCACTTAATCATCTTCAAAAATCTGTTTCTCTTATAACGAAATTACGCCTTTTCGTACCGAAAAGGGTACTATCTGTACGGATTAATTTAAAGTCTTTTCTTATTTACTAATTTAACGCAAAAATGTGTCAATTAAGTTTAAAAGATGCAGGCAATAGCTATAATCCATAAAAATATTCTGGAATATCCATACTCCGCCTTTAATGGTTTTGCTAATCTAATTATAAGTTTTAATCAAGCTAAGAGCGCAGATTTGTATGTTTTGTTACAATTATATATATACTTCTACATCTGTGTAGTCCTGGTTGTCTGAATTAACATTCTCGTTTCTGAATAGCTACCGGCGCTATAATGCCTGCATTGATTAGTGTTGGTTAAACGTCATATATATTCAGATAAAACAAGACTTGGCTTTATTAAGGATATTTTTGCAGTATAGATTTTATCCCTATAATTTATGGCTGATCACTTATTGAAAAATATTCCTTATTCCGTTCTCGATCTTGCAACGGTGTTAGATGGTTTTACTGCTGCAGATACTTTTAAAACAAGCCTCGATTTAGCTAAACAGTCTGAAGCTCTAGGCTATACACGTTACTGGTTTGCCGAACACCATAATATGGCTGGTGTTGCCAGTTCGGCAACAGCTGTGCTTATTGGTTATATTGCTGGTGGTACCAATAGCATCCGCGTAGGCTCTGGAGGTATTATGCTGCCCAATCACGCACCCTTAATTGTTGCCGAACAATTTGGTACTTTGGCTTCTCTTTATCCCAACCGTATCGATCTGGGTTTGGGCAGGGCACCTGGAACCGATCAGGTTACGGCGATGGCCATCCGAGGCGAAAACTTTAGTGCCGTTCATAGTTTTCCCAGGGATATTGAGAAACTCCAACAGTTTTTCTCTGCCAGTAACAACCGGGCAAGTGTAAGGGCCATTCCCGGAGAAGGATTGGATATCCCGATCTGGATTTTAGGTTCGAGTACTGATAGTGCCCGATTAGCAGCAGAAAAGGGCCTCCCTTATGCTTTTGCCAGTCATTTTGCACCAGCTTATTTCGAACAAGCCATCGCCATTTATAGAAATAACTTTAAGCCATCCCCATTTTTACAGGAACCTTATGTGATGGCCTGTGTAAATGTGGTTGCTGCCGATACCGATGCAGAAGCCGAGCGCTTATCAAGTTCGGTAAAGCGGATGTTTCTGGGTGTAATTACAGGTAAAAGAGAATTGTTAAAGCCTGCAGTTGATGATATCAATCAATATTGGGATCAGTTGGAAAAAGAAGCTGTAGAACAAATGTTATATTATTCTTTTATTGGTAGTGCCGAAACCATTAAGGGAAACTTAGAAGCTTTTGTTACCAAATATGGCGTAAACGAGATTATGAGCACCTCGCATATTTACGATCATCAGGCAAAATTGCATTCGAATAAAGTTTTTGCAGGGTTGTTTGGGAGCGATTAGGAGTCATTGCGAATATGTCTTCCTTCATGGTTCGTCATTTCGAGCGAAGTGCAACGCAGTCGAGAAATCTATTGAGATAGATCTCTCCGTTCCACTGCGTTCCAGTCGAGATGACGACCATTTTATTGAAGATATCGGTGATTCGTGCAGAATCCTGTCCATTTTTCATCTTACATTTTCCATCATTCGTCATCTACGCTTTAAGATTTGTTAATACTAAGGGAATATTGGCTCCTTAGCTTTGCGCTTCATAAAGCGGCATCCTTTGGACAATTCATTATTTTTATCGTTACAGCTTGGAGATCATCAGGCAATGGAGGCGATCTACAGGATCTACTGGGAGGATGTTTTTGATGTTGCGCTGAAAAAAATGAGCGATGAGGCGCTGGCGCAGGATATTACACAGGAGATTTTCATATCCCTCTGGGAGAACCGAACAGCAATTAACCTAACAGGAAGCCTCGGTGCCTACCTGTATGGTGCAGTGAAATATAAGGTGATTAATTATTTTAGGTCGGGCAGTATAAAAGAACAACATCAAACTGCACTTAAAGCACTAATGGACGAGCAGCATATTGCAGCAGCTGATGATAAACTGATTTTAAAAGAGCTTCATTTAGAAGTTGATGCAGCCATTGCACTTTTACCCGAAAAAATGCAATTGGTATTCTCGATGAGCCGAAAACAGGAAAAATCCATCAAAGAAATAGCTTCAGAACTTGATGTATCTGTTCAGACCGTAAAAAACCAGATTTCTGCAGCGCTAAAACTGCTTAAAAAAAGCCTTTCCTATATTCTACTTATTGCGGCTTTAATCGGCTTAACATAAAGTTAATTTATAGATAACATTCTTGGTTAGTACCGATCTGCTTTTGAACTGACATGTATTTAAATGACAGAAGAACAGGCAAAGGAACTGCTGCAGAAATATCTCAATAAGCAGGCAAGTCCGCAAGAGCAAAAAAAAGTTGAAGAGTGGTATGCCACGCTCGATCAGGAAAATATTAAATTGGCGGCCGACCGGAAAGCAGCAATAGGGGGACAGATGCTTGTTCACCTCCAAACTGCTATGCGCCAAAAGTCAAAACATGGCAAAGTATTCAAACTACAGTCTTTTATCAGGATCGCTGCCGCCATACTCATCATCATTACACTGGGAATAAGCATCTGGAGATTCAATACCCCAGTGAAGCTTGAAAATCAGGTTACTGTAGTTACAGGAAGTAAAGAACAGAAGCACATTACTTTATCAGATGGTTCGGTAATTTTATTAGGTCCGTCTGCAAAACTCTGTTATCCTAAAGCATTCGCTTCAAACAACCGTGAGATTGCACTAAAAGAGGGTGAAGCTTTTTTTGATATTACCCATCAGGAAAAAAGACCATTTACGGTACATATTGCATCTGGGGTCGACGTCAGGGTGTTGGGTACCTCTTTCAAGGTTAAGTCCTATCAGGCCAGCAAACACATCGAAGTTGCCGTAATTACCGGAAAAGTTGCCGTAAGCAACAAAAAAGTAAATCTGGGCACATTGATTAAAGATGAGTTTTTAATCTATGATAAAACTGCCGGTCGGGCTGACATTGGCAAAAACAAATCTGTGGCCTATATCGAACTCGCTTTTGATGGTGCTACCCTCGATCAGGTCATCAGCAAACTCCAATATGCCTACAGCATTAAAATTTTGCTGAATGACAGTGCTTTGGCCAAACTTAAAACCACTGCTTCTTTCAGTAGCAAACAATCGCCTGAAGAGATTTTGGATATCATCTGCAGCCTGCACCACCTAAAATTCAACGGATCAAAAAATCATAAAACATTTAATATATACAGATGAGATGAGCAGGTAATATAGAAATACTTAGCGGTGCCAGTTAGACTGGCCACCGTAATCTTTCTTTCTGGTCAAAGGGCCAGCGTAATTAAAAGCTTTAAAAAAACAAATCAAACAAATGAAACCAACCTCCGCTAAGAGGACATCAGCTCTTTATAAGATCATGAAATACTCATGTTTAACATTTTCAATTCTCTGCATATTTTGCAGCTCAATCCTGGCCTCGGCAGGTATGGCACAAAAGTTAGAGAAAACTACCGTCAGCATTACGCTAAACAAAGGCCGTAAAATGACCGAAATTATCAAAGAAATAGAGTCGCGCACCGGACTTAGCTTTGTGTACAATCCAGATCAGCTGCAACAAAAAAACATGTTTGTAAGTGGTGATTTCACAACGGAACCCGTACGGTCGTTATTGGATAGACTTGGGTTACAAGTTTTAGAAAAAGGTGAATATGTAGTTTTAAACAATGCTGTGTTTAATAAACCCGACCGGATTATTACAGGGATAGTAAAAGATTCGACAGGTATATCTTTACCGGGTGTTTCGGTAAAAGTACTGGGTACGCAAAGCGGAACCATAACCGACGGCAACGGTGCTTATCGCATTGAAGTAGGTGCTGATGCGGTGTTATCGTTCTCTATGATCGGTTATCGCACCAAAGAAGTAAAAGTGGGCGAAAACCAGATTATTAATATGGTATTGAATGAAGAACGTTCGATGCTTGCCGATGTGGTGGTAGTAGGTTACGGAACGCAGAAAAAAGAAACTTTAACAGGTGCAATCAGCATTGTTGGGTTAGATAAACTTTCTTCGCGCTCATTAAATAGTGTTGGTGAGGTATTGGCCGGAAAATCTCCTGGGGTAATTGTAACCAATGAGGGCGGTGATCCAACTTCTGCTCCACGCATTAATATCCGCGGTGCGGGAGGGATTAACGGAGAAAATGTATTGTATGTAATCGATGGGTCTATATTTTCAGGTACACCACAACTTAATCCTAATGATATCGAATCGATATCGGTATTAAAGGATGCATCTGCGGCAATTTACGGCGCCAGGGCATCAGGAGGTGTGGTATTGGTCACAACTAAAAAAGGAAAGAGCGGTAAAATGCAGATTAGTTTCGATGCCAAACTTGGACAACAAAGCGCATGGAAGAAATTAGAGCCATTAAACGCTCAGCAACGCGCACAGGTGGCCGCAACTGCTGCCAAAAACGGTGGTACAACCATATTACCAGCTTTTGATATTTCGAAATATCCTGATGGACAGATTACCCGCACCAACTGGATGGACGAGGTTTTTAGAGATGGATTGTTACAGGATTACAATGCCGCAATAAACGGTGGTAGCGAAAAATCTAATTATTACCTAAGTTTCAATTACCGTAATGCTGAAGGCATTGTGTTAAATACCAAAACTAAGCGCTATAACTTCAGGATCAATACCGAGCATGAAGTAACCAATTGGTTAAAAGTTGGAGAAAACTTGTCGTATAGCAGTACCAATGGAAACGGTGCAAATACCAGCAGCGATTATACTGGGGCCTTACTTTCGGCTATCTATTACCCAACCAACGGAACGCCATATAATGCAGACGGCAGTTTTGCCGGTTTACCAGGCGGACAATATGCTGGCGATTATGGCGATATTGTTAATCCAGTTGCTGATCTGCAACGTATCGATATAAACAATCCTGTAAATGTGCTTGTGGTTAATCCTTATGCCAATATTAAATTAGCAAAGGGCTTAACTTTCAGATCTAACTTAAGCATCACTAAAACCGATGCTGCATTTAAAAGCTTTACGCCAAAAAGGCCCGAGGTAGGAAAACCGGTATTAAGCAATAGTTTACAGGAAAGCAGCAGTCGTGCCAACGATTTTCTTGCTGAGCAGGTTTTAAGTTATAAAGCAACCTTTGGTAGTCACCAACTAGATCTTACCGGTGGTTATTCTTTCCAGAAAACTAAAAGCAATAGCTTGTCAGCTTCAGGAGCAGGTTTTGACGACGAATCGCCTCAATACAGATACCTGGTTAACGCAACAGTTATTCAGCCGTCGGTTAGCGGGATGTATGAACAGGCACTTTCTTCATTATTTTTAAGGGCCAATTATAATTACAAAGAAAAATATTTATTGTCGCTAATCGGCCGTCGTGATGGATCATCGCTGTTAAGTAAAAATAACAGGACGAAAAACTACGGATCAGCTTCCCTCGGTTGGGTGGTAAGCAAAGAAGATTTTCTTAAAGACGCAACCTGGTTAAATGAATTGAAACTAAGGGGCAGTTATGGCATATTGGGTAATTTAGGATCGCTTAATGCCTCTGCTGTAAATCCATTGTTAAGTGCTACTCAAAGTTATTTCGGGCAAACACCAACTTTACAAAATGGTTATGTACAGAATGTTTTAGCCAATAAAGATTTAACATGGGCAGAATCAAAGCAAACGAACTTTGGTCTTGATATGACAGTTCTCAACAGATTAAGCCTTAATGCTGATTATTTTATCAAAGAAACAAATAAGATGATCTTAACCAGGTCGCTACCAGGGACAGCAGGTTTAAATACGCAGACCATAAATGCTGGTATTGTAAAAGATAAAGGTATAGAACTGGGTTTAACTTATAATAGTGATAAAAATGCAGCATTTACTTATACCGTAAACGCTACTTTAACCAAAATTAACAACAAAGTACAGGAACTGGCACCGGGCTTGGAAAACATTGCTGTGGGTACCAACTTCCGTAATGAACTTGCACCGCTTACCATTCGGGTTGGCCAACCTTTGTATAGTTACTATGTGTTAAAAACGGATGGTATTTTCCAGAGTCAGGCAGAAGCTGATAACTATAAAAACGCTAAGGGAACTAAGATTCAGCCGAATGCAAAAGCAGGTGATTTTAAATTTGTTGACATCAATGGCGATGGATCTATTGATGGTAAAGACCGTTATTTCGCTGGCAGTGCTTATCCTGATTTCTCTTACGGATTGAGCTTTAATGCAAGTTATAAAAATTTCGATTTCAATATTTTTGCGCAAGGTGTACAGGGGAATAAATTGTTTAATGCGGTAAAGCGTACTACTTATAGTGCTAGTGGGCCATCTTACAATAAACTGGTCGGTATTCTCGATGCCTGGTCGCCAGAGAATCCTGGTGGTAAAGTGCCGATTATTTCAACAAGTGATGCTAATGGAAATTTTAATGCTTCCGATTTTTATATCGAAGATGGTTCTTACCTGCGCATCCGTAACATAACCCTGGGTTACAGTTTGCCAAAATCAATCGCCAATAAATTAAAAACAGGTGGAGTAAGGTTTTATGCTACCGCAAACAATCTTTTCACCATTACCAAATACTCGGGCTTTGATCCAGAAATCGGAATGGACAACAACGGAGTGGATGTTGGGCGTTATCCTCAAGCCAGAAGCTTTATCCTTGGTTTAAGCGTAAATCTATAATCACAAAACAACAATGAAAACGAACTTAAAATATATGGCATTTGCCACCCTTGCTTTTTTTTCTTCATGTACAAAAGAGCTTGATATTGTGCCTGAAGGATCTCCATCGGCACAAAATTTCTGGAAAACGAAAGAAGATGCCATAAAAGCAGAAGCTGGAATGTATGAAAATTACAATGCAGAAGACTTTTACGGTCGTGGGATGTTCTGGTTTATCAATGCCAGCGATGATATGGTTACCGGACGTAACAAGCCAGAGGCCGATAATATCAAAAACTTTAACCGAACCTATGTTGGTGGAGGTTATACCGAAACCCAATGGAGCATGCGTTATGCCATTATCAAACGGGCCAACGATATTATTATCAATGTGCCGGCCATCACAATGGATGAAACTTTGAAAAAACAGATTATTGGCGATGCTTATTTTAACGCCGGACTGGTTTATTTCCAGTTGGCTGCCAATTACGGTAACGATAAAGCCGGAGTACCGATTGTAACGCCAGAAAGTGATCCTTCTCAGCCTATTGCCCGTGCAAAAAATGTAAATGAAAACTACGATTATATTGTTTCGCTTCTTTTAAAGGCAGCTGATAACCTTCCATTGTTTTCGGCAATGAAACCAGCTGATTATGGTAAAGCACATAAAACGGCTGCATGGGCTTACTTATCTAAGGTGTACCTGTTCAAAAAAGATTATGCCAATGCTGCTAAATATGCTGATATGGTCATCACTTCAGGTCAGCACGATTTAATTAATACGGGTTTTGCCGATGTTTTTAAGGCTTCAAACAACTGGTCTAAAGAGTATGTCTGGTCTGTAGTGTGCACGCCAAGTGGTGGTGGCACCGGCTGGGGAAGTAAACTTCCGGGTGTAATGTTAACCAATAAAGCCTGGGGAATTTATAATGGATGGGGTTATTATCTGCCAACTAAAGAGCTTTACGATTCTTACGAAGCTGGCGATCAACGCAGGGAAGCTACCATTTTGAAACCTGGCGATAAATTTATGTTCTTTGGTGCCGAGCGTAGCTTTACCAAAGATGGAGGAGCAACTTCAAATTACCAATTTAAAAAATACATGGAGCCGTTTTCATATGCTAATCCAATTCCAACGCATGTTAATCCGAACGGGGATAATGGCACAACAGATTTAAATGTGCCTTTAATGCGTTATGCCGAAGTGTTGCTGATTAAAGCAGAAGCTGCAATTAACCTTAGCGGTGCAGGGGCAGGCGATACCGAACTGAACAAAATCAGGCTACGTGCAGGTTTAGATGCCAAAACAGGAATGACTATCGACGACCTTAAACGCGAACGCCGTAATGAACTTGCAGGAGAATGGGCCGACCGTCACCGCGATTTAGTAAGATGGGGTGATGCTCAGGCAACTTATGCCAAACCATTACACGATTTTGATGGGAGCGTAATTTGGCCAGCAAGAACTTTCAACCCGCAGGTACACGATGTTTGGGCCGTACCACAGAGAGAAATTGATAACAGTGCAGGTGTAATTAAACAAAATCCAGGATGGTAAAATCGAATAAACTGATCCTCTTTTTATTATTGGGTTTAGGTGTACATTCAGTTTCTGCTCAGCAGAAACTGAATGCCGGTAATGGACACAGCCATAATGATTATAAGCAGCAGATTCCTTTATTGGAGGCCTATTATGCTGGTATGGGATCTATCGAGGCAGATGTGTTTTACCGTAACGGAGAATTGTTCGTTGCACACGATAGCAGCGAAATCACCTCAGGCAAAACATTGAAAAAATTATATATCGATCCATTGGTAGCATTTTTTACAGATCATGCCAACCATCCTTATGCTGATCCGAAACAAAAACTTCAATTGGTAATCGATATAAAGGAGGATTATGAACACGTAATCCCGAAATTATTGGCCGATTTAAAAGGTAATGAATTTGTTTTCGATCAACAGATCAACCCTTCGGCCATTAAAATTGTAATGAGCGGGGCTGTTCCGCCTGCCGAAAAGTTTAAGGATTATCCGTCACTCATCAGTTTCGACGGCCGTCCTGCAAATCAATACACAAGTGATCAGTTAAAGCACATTGGTATGATCAGCGATGATATTTCTCATTATTCGGTATGGAATGGAAAAGGCACCCCAACACCAACTGATTTAGAAAAAATGAAAGCGGTAATTGCCAAAGTGCATGCGATGGGTAAACCTTTCCGTTTTTGGGCAACTAAAGATAGTCCGAACAGTTGGAAAGAACTGGAGCATATGGGGGTTGATTGGATCGGAACAGATCATCCCGTATTGTTAAAAGACTTTTACCAGAACAGGACCAAGCTCGAATACAGCAACCCGAAGGCTTATAAACCTTATCAGCCAACTTACAAAAGTGACGGATTAAAAACCAAAGCCAAAAATGTAATTCTTTTAATAGGGGATGGAATGGGACTGGCACAGATTCAGGCAGGCTTGAGTGCTAATTTTGGTCAATCCAACATCATCACGATTAAACATCTCGGCCTTTCGCGCACCGAAGCTTCCAATTCAGATTTTACTGATTCTGCAGCAGGTGCAACGGCTATGGCTACAGGGCATAAAACCAATAACCGCTACATCAGCGTAGATTCTACAGGTAAAGCACTTCAGTCTATTCCTGATATTTTGGCACCTTATGGTCTTACAAGCGGGATCATCAGCAGTGGCGATATTACCGATGCTACCCCTGCAGCATTTTATGCTCATCAGCTTGAACGATCTATGACGAAGGAAATTGCAGCCGATTTTCAGAACGGTCATGTTGATATTCTGGTTGGTTCGAAACGCAAAAGTTTTACCGAGAATCCGGATCAAAAATTGATGGATAAAATCTCGGCCAAGGGTTATACACTACAGAAAGACCTAAAAAGTTTTGTTGCCTCAAATGCAGATAAGCAAGTGGTACTTTTAGACGATTCTGTTACGCGGAAAGTATTGGAAGGCCGGGGAGAAATGCTGAAGATTTCGTTCTTAAAAACGGTTGAATTGCTCTCGAAAAATAAAAAAGGATTTTTCATCATGGCAGAAGGGGCACAGATTGATCATGGCGGACACGCAAACGATTTGCCTTTCGCGGTAACCGAACAACAAGATTTCGACCGTTTGGTGGGTGAAGCCTTAAGGTTTGCCGACCAGGACGGCGAAACGTTGGTAATCGTAACTGCCGATCACGAAACCGGAGGACTGTCGCTTCTGGATGCCTCTTATAGAAAAGGAACCGTTCGTGGCAATTTCAGTACAGATGACCATACCAATATCATGGTGCCTGTATTCGCTTACGGTCCTGGTTCGGATGCCTTTACAGGGGTATATCCTAATCATCAGATTTTTTATAAAATCATCGAAGCTTATCGCTTAAAGAAAACTCAATAAATCTTAAAATATACCAAAAATCTGCATGGCGGTGTCTGTATAGCCACAGCACCGCTTTTTTCTTAACGTTAAAGCAACGTGGCAGCAATAATTTTGAAACAATAAAAAGAATGTTATGGAAAGAAGATCAGCACTTAAGAATATAGGTGGGCTGTTTTTACTGCCAGCCCTACCTGCATTTTCTTCGTCAGCCGATAAAAAACCGGTGCTAAGAGTGGCACACATTACTGATGTGCATCTTAAAAACCAATTCAATGCACCAGCCAGGTTTGTTAAATGCCTGCACGATTTGCAATCGCAATCACCAAAAGTTGATCTGGTTTTAAATGGGGGAGATATCGTTTTTGATATGAACAAAGAAAACATTAATACCATTAACGATCAATGGAAACTGGTAAAAGAGACGATGAAGAACGAATGTAGCCTTCCTGTGCATTGCTGTTTAGGCAATCATGATATCTGGTGGAATGAAAACACCAAGGGCGATGTTTTTTACGGGAAGAAATATGCCATGGATAAATTGCAGCTGGTTAAGCCTTATTATAGTTTAGTGCAGAACGGCTGGAAGATTATTGTGCTGGATAGTACCCATCTGGATATTGACAGTACCTGGTACATTGGTAAATTGGGCGAAGAGCAGTTGAACTGGTTGAAAAATGAGCTCGAGATAACAAATTCTGCAATGCCTGTAATGGTGATGTCGCATATTCCAATCCTTACTGCACTTTTAATGATAGAAGATGATATTGTAAACAAATGGACCATGCTTGGTGGCGATATGCATACTGATACGGCCAAAATCATCAATCTTTTTTATCAACATCCTAATGTAAAACTGTGTTTAAGTGGTCACCTGCATATGCGCGACAAAGTGGTGTACAATGGTGTTACCTACCTCTGCAACGGTGCCGTATCTGGTGCCTGGTGGGAAGGGAACAGGAGAGAAACTGCACCAGGTTATGGACTGGTCGATTTACATGCTGATGGCAGTTTTGAAGAGCAATATGTGAATTATTGATGATATAAATTTTCAAGATTTGTCATCCCCGTGCAGACGGGGATCTTAATGCAATAGTGCCTGGTCATGGCATTACGATTATTCATCAGTTTTCCTTTTATTCAGAGGCATTCATGAGCACTTCGTGGTTCCCAATCAACCCGACAGCTATCGGGTTGGGAATGACGCCCGCATTTAAATTTACTAACAAGTTTAATGCCCTTAACTTCTTAATGGTCGAAAGCAATTAAAATAACAGTTGCTTTTTAAGATTGCATAACCTCGCGGGAGAACTATTCTTGTTATTCCCTTAACATTGCCTTCACATCTAGATCCTTGCTTTGTTCAAAAAAAATAAATGAAGAAAGAACTACTTACCCTAATAGTAGCCATATCTATTGGTATGGTATCATGCAAGAAAAGTCACGAAGAAAGCCCTTTAGAATTTAGCTATCCTGCCGTTGCAGAAGTTTCCGATCCTTCGGTGCTTTTCACAACTACAGCTGGCGTAAAAGTGTACAACGGAGGTTTTGGATCAGCAGTTGCTGCCGATCCCAATTCACCAGATGTTTTTTATATGCTAACGGATAGAGGGTCGAATGTGGCCGGACAGATTGCAAATTCGATCATCATCGGAAAGCCTGATTTTGATCCACAGATCGGAAAATTCAGATTGAAAGATGGGAAATTAGTGCTAGAACAAGCCATCGAACTTAAAAATGCATCCGGTAATAAATTAAACGGACTTCCTAACCCTGCGGGAATGGGAGCTTCTGGTGAAACTGCTTACGATTTAAATGGACAGGTGATAGCTCCAAGTGCCGATGGAATCGATTCAGAAGGATTGGTAAGGGCAGCTGATGGCTCATTTTGGATCAGTGATGAATATGGTCCGCATATAGCACATTTCGACGCTTCAGGTAAAACAATAGAGCGCATTAACCCATTTGGAACAGGAACAGGCGGGCGGAAAATCCCAGCTGTATTTGCCAATAGAAGAGCAAACCGTGGCATGGAAGGTTTGGCCATTACCCCAGATGGAAAAACTTTAGTAGGCATGATGCAATCGCCCATGTACAACCCGTCTAAAGCTGCAGTAGCCAATTCGGTGATATTAAGAATTTTGACTTTTGATATCGCAAGCGGAGCAACCAGGCAATATGCTTACCTGATGGATAATGCTACTTTAACAGGCGTGAGCGATATTGTTGCAGTTAACAGCACTACTTTCCTAACCATAGAACGTGATGGATTGTATGGTGGCGCAGCAAGCAACCCGGCAACATTTAAAAAAGTTTTCAAAATAGACCTAAGTGGAGCTACCGATATTTCTGACTCTGGTAATGGTGCAACAGGAAAACTTTATGGAGGCAAAACCGTAGAAGAACTGAACAATGCAGCAGGTTTAAGCACAGCGGGAATTACCCCGGTAAGCAAAACCATTGTTTTAGACCTGTTGAAAGATCTACCTTCCATTTATCCACACGATAAAGCAGAAGGTTTAGCCTTACTGCCTGGAAATATCCTCGTAATTTCTAATGATGATGATTTTGGTGTAGTGGATAATGGTGCAAGTGGCTTTGCACAAAAAATATTGCCTTTAACAAATTCGGTTGATAGAAACCGTTTATACTTTGTTAAAATTAAACTTTAAAGCATTTAGCCATGTGTCAATTAACTCATGGCTAATTGTTGATGTACTGTCTCATTAGTATACCCATTACTACCGTACTTTTACCCTTTTTGTGCCTGGCTGTAGGAATTGAGATTTACATTGTTAAGCTTTGTATAGCCTATCTTAATTTGCCTATGTATTACAGCTGTGCGATTGTTGATGATGAACAGCATGCGATTGATGTACTCCACGATTATATTGACGGTATCCGTTTTTTAAAACTGTTTAGCGCCTTTAATAATCCCTTTGATGCCTTAAAAACAATTAGTGCGGGAGATAAAATCGACTTTCTTTTTTTAGATATAGATATGGATGGAATGAAAGGAACTGAACTATCCCGGCATCTCCGCTCAAAAGCCAGGTTTGTGATCTACGCATCCGCCCACCTTGAAAATGAGGTGAGAAAAATAGATTCTAACTTTGAATGTTATCTTGGCAAACCGATCTCAATGAAACGTTTTGCTGGTACCATTGATAAACTGATACGACTTAATAATTTGCCGATAAAAAATGAAATAGCTTATGATCGAACTTAATTACCTTTTTGAACAGGAGTTTTTAGAAGATATACCCTATCAGTTAATGCGGTCAAGCATGGAAGACCCATGGTTGGTGCTGTCTGGATGTAAAGTGTTGGGGATTATTGATGAAGTTGAAGGGAACTGGAGCCAGATTGTAGGTGGAGATATTCCGCCAAAAGCAATTGAAGGGATGGGGGATTTGATCAACATGCAACAGTTTAGCTGGTTGCCGAATCTAATTAAAAAACAGTGGCCAAAGTATGTGCTTGATGTGGTCGTAGAAAATGTAGACCGTTACGAAATAATTTGCCATAAAGAGGCTTGTCCCAAACGTTTTAAACAACGTTTTACATTGGGTATCCATGCGCTGGCACAAAGAGAATCTGCGCTTGTTTTTAAAGTAAGGCGCTTTCAGAAATCAGATTGTTATGAGGTGATTAAAGCGCCGGCAATTGATCGGTACGTTTAGTATTTGTTCTAAATATTTTTAAACGTAAACAGGTTGTAACGCAATCGGAATCTGCTGGGTTTTCAGAATTTATATTAATTCTTGTTCGTTTTAAGCGCTGATATCAATGTAATATTTAAATTTGGCCCTACAAAACTCTTCCCCCAACATGACCTTTGAAGAAAAATTGCAAGCCTTACGCCAATTAATGGCTGCTCAAAAAGTAGATGCTTATATGATTACCGCGGCAGATCCTCACATCAGTGAATATTTACCAGCACATTATAAAGCTATTCCTTTTGCTTGTGGATTTACAGGGTCGGCTGGCACGCTGGTTATTACTCAGGATTTTGCTGGTTTGTGGACTGATTCGCGATATTTTACGCAGGCAGAAACACAATTAAACAATACTGGTTACGAATTGGTAAAATTAAAAGTGCCACATACGCCCGAATACATCGATTGGTTACGCCAGGTTTTGCCAAAGGGTGCAAAAGTAGGCTTTAACCACCAGCTCATTACAGTGGCTTTAGCTCTTGAGATGCAGAAAAGTTTGGCCCAGCGTGGAATTGAGACAAACGATATCGATTTTATCAGCTCGATTTGGCTCGATAGGGTAGGGTTGCCAGAAGAAAATGCCTTTTTAATAGGCGAGGAAGCTGCAGGTCTTACCATTTCGACTAAAATAAACGAGGTAAAAGCTGCTTTGAAAATAAATGGAGCAGATTATCATTTTATTTCATCGCTTGATGACATTGCCTGGCTTTTTAACCTAAGGGGAAAAGATGTAGATTATAATCCTGTTACCTTAAGTTTTGCTTTAATTACTCCTGCAGCGGTAAAACTCTTTATCGACGAACAAAAATTGTCGCAAACAGATATTGATACTTTAAATGAGCAGGGCGTAACTTTGCATCCTTATGCTGAGGTGGCTGAGGCATTAAAAAATCTACCAAAAAACGCGCAGGTTTTTATCGATCCTAAACGTACTTGTTTTGGCTTGTATCAGTGCTTGCCTTCTAGTACCAAAATCGTTTCAGGCATTAATCCAAGCACACATTTAAAAAGTTTAAAGAATAATACTGAGATTAACCATATCCGTAAGGCAATGCTAAATGATGGGGTGGCTTTAACCAGGTTCTTTAAATGGATGGAAGATCATTTAGGGAAAGAAAAGATTACAGAATGGTCTGCAGCAGAGAAACTGGCCGCGTTTAGAGCAGAACAACCATCTTTTGTAGGTTTAAGTTTTAATACCATAGCTGGTTACAATGCCAACGGGGCTTTGCCGCATTATAGTGTAACAACAGAAAGCAATCAGGAGATTTTAGCCGATGGTTTGTTTCTTGTCGATTCGGGAGGCCAATATTTGTATGGTACGACCGATATTACCAGGGTAATGCCTATCGGTAATTGCTCATCAGCCCAGGCCGATGATTATACCTTGGTGCTAAAAGGCCTGATTGAAGGTTCTAAACTGATTTTTCCAGAAGGTACCAAAGGTTACCAAATCGATTCTATTTGTAGAAAACCACTATGGGAACATGCCATAAATTTTGGTCATGGAACAGGGCATGGTATTGGCTTTTTTCTGAATGTACACGAAGGACCTCAGAATATTAGTCCAGCCAATGTAGATGTTGCCTTTAAGCCAGGAATGGTAACCTCCATTGAACCTGGGATTTATCGCCCAGGAAAATATGGTGTGCGCATCGAAAATCTTGTTTTATGTGTCCCTAAGGGCAGTAGTGAATTTGGCGATTTTCTCACTTTCGAAACTTTAACCTTATGTTTTATCGATACCACTATCATCAATAAAACACTTTTGGCTCCAGATCAGATTGCGTGGTTAAATCAATATAATCAAATGGTGTTTGAGAAGCTTCAACCCCTCTTATCTGATGAAGAAGCTGAATGGTTGAAAGTAAAATGCCAGCCTGTTTAATCATTGTCCACCAATGATTCGTCATTGCCAGCTTGACTGGCAATCTTAATGCAACAAGAAAGGTTAATGAGCAATATCTGAAGCTTTAAGATTCCCGTTTTCACGGGAATGACGCAAGATAATGGAATTGTGTCCATACGATAGGCGCTGGCGGGAACCACGATTGCTCAGTGCAGCTAATCTTAATGCAAACAATCTGCGTGCTTTGCGTAATCTGCGGGAAATAAATAGGTGAGTCTTCAATATAGTAGTTGTCAGTCTGAGCTTGTCGAAGACCCCGTGCTATATTAGTAAAATAATCGCTTAAATGATCTGATATAGTTTATAATTTGATATAGGAAAGCAATTCCTGCAGTTCAATTAATGTTAGTCGCGCTTTCCGCTGTAGCCCTCATTTCATTCGGGGCTGCCGCTGCAATCACGTTTAGGTACCTAATGTAGTACTAATGGGTTACGTTTCCCCTCATGTGTTATTAATCTGCGCGCTTAGCCCAATCTGCGGAACCTATTTTGTTCATCATGCTTCCTGCTATTCACCATCAATCCCGCTATCCACTTAACGCCTCCCCCCCAACTTCCAGTAAATACACCAATTCTTTACCGATTTTGCGCTATTTTTAAGTTCGGTGCCTGCTTTATCTTTTAAATTTTAATTTTGATTTAACCACATTCCTAAATTTCCTTAGTCATCATGATTATCAAACTAAAAAAGAAGAGAAGCTTATCCATAATAACTTTTAAAGCAATATTTTGCTGTATTTTATCTTTTCTAAATATTGAGGTAGTTCTGGGCCAATCGCCTTGGATTGCTTTAGGCAAAAAGCCATCTACGCTGGGCTTGGAAAATGGATTTTCGACTTACAATGCCGGAGCATTTAATCTAAAGCTTGTTAAGTCATCACAAACAATAGCAGGCCTACAGCCCAAAATGGTTAAAGATTTCGATTTTGTACCCAACGACAGTTTAAAAGTGCGGAGTTCAGATGGTTTATATCACTTGGGCGATATCAACTTAAAGTTACGCTACATTGGCGAAGAAGCCTGGAAAAGCTATAGCACAGCCGCTAAAAGAAGCCCTGTGAAAAATATTGCTATGGGTAAAAACGTACTCGCTGCTGCCGATCTTGCTTCAACACTTCCGGCTGATATCCCGTTACAGGTTAAGCGGATGTGGGAAATGTTTAACGGAAAGCTTGTGCTCCGTTTCGAACTGAAAAACAAGACCAGTAAAAACGTAGAAATCGGTGCACTAGGTATCCCGATGATTTTCGATAATATTCTCGAAGGCAGAACATTGGAGCAAACCCATGCAAAAAATGTTTTTTACGATCCTTATATCGGAAAAGATGCCGGTTATCTGCAAGTTACCCGGTTAAGTGGCCATGCACCTTCTTTGCTCGTTGCGCCATTGGGACATACGCCATTTGAGGCTTATAACCCACTTAATGATGATCGGACACCAAGAGGAATCGCGTTTGAAGGTTTTTATGAGTGGATGGTTTACAGTAAAGCCTATGCAGAAAACGAATGGAAAAATGCCGAGCAATGGAATACACCGACTTCAACCACTTTAAAGCCTGGTGAAACCAGAAGTTATGCCCTTCAGTTTATCCTTTCAGGAGCAGCAAAAGATATCGAAAGCAAACTGATCGAAAATAAAAGACCAGTCGCGATCTCAGTTCCGGGTTATGTACTGCCCAAAGATGTAGAGGGGAAATTATTTATTAACTACCCTAAAAAGATTAAAATTATTCAGGTTCAGCCCGAAAATGCCCTGAAAGTAAGTGCATTAGGTTCGACCAAAAATGGCTGGAAAAGTTATACTGTAAACGGAAATACCTGGGGAAGAGCAAGGTTGTCTATCACCTACGAAGATGGCTTGGAGCAAACTATAAATTATAAGATAATTGAAACAGAAAGTGATGTGATTGCTAGTTATGGCAATTTTTTAACAACCAAGCAATGGTTTAACCAGGCCGACCCTATCTTTAAAAGAAGTCCTTCAGCTATTACGTACGATAATGAAAAGCAACAGCAGGTAACGCAAGATAATAGGGCATGGATTGCAGGTTTAAGCGATGAAGGCGGGGCAGGTTCGTGGTTGGGGGCAATAATGAAGCAATTGGTGCAACCCAAAAAAGAAGAAGTTGATAAGCTGAAGCAATTTGTAGATAGTGTAATGTTTGGGCGGATACAACTTAAAAACGGTCCTCAGAAATATGGTGTAAAAAAGAGTTTGTTCTACTATGCACCAGATTCGCTCCCTAAAGATACTTATGCCGCAGATATCAATTTTAAAACATGGTCTGCATGGCCCAAAAAAGAAGCTGATAACCTGGGCCGGTCATATAACTACCCGCATGTTGCGGCAGCCCATTGGGTAATGTATCGGTTGGCGCGTAATTATAGCGGCCTGGTGGAGGAGCAGAGCTGGAAACAACACCTTATCGATGCCGCTGAAACAGGCATGGCGATGGTTAATATTGCGCCTTATTATGCACAGTTCGGCCAAATGGAAGGCACAGTTTTCTATCTCATCCTAAATGACCTTAAAAACGAAGGGCTAACAGATGAAGCAACCAGGTTAGAAAATGAAATGAAGAAGCGCGCCAACCATTGGCGTTCGCTACAATATCCCTTTGGTAGTGAAATGCCTTGGGACTCTACAGGTCAAGAAGAAGTTTACGTATGGTCGAGCTATTTTGGCTACCAGGACAAAGCAAGTGTAACGCTTGATGCCATATTAGCCTATATGCCTGTGGTGCCGCACTGGGCATACAATGGCAATGCCCGTCGGTACTGGGATTTTCTTTATGGAGGCAAACTTTCGCGTATCGAACGGATGATCCATCATTACGGTTCAGCACTCAATGCCATTCCCGTATTAATGGATTACCGTAAAAATCCCAGCGATTTCTATCTTTTACGTGCCGGTTACGGTGGACTTTTGGGTTCGATTTCCAATATCACTCAAGAAGGTTTTGCGCCTGCAGCATTTCATGCTTATCCATCAACCTTGAAAAACGATGGCATTACCGGCGATTACGGATCTGGCTTTTTTGGTTATGCGGTTAATACTTCGTCGTATATCTTACAGCATCCTGAATTTGGTTGGTTAGCTTTCGGTGGCAATTTGAATAAAACAGGCAATAGCATCAATGTTAAATTAACTACAGCAGCAAAATCATCGGTTTACATCGCTGCTGTTGGGCTTTGGATTAGCCTTGATGCCGGAACCATTGATGAGGTAAATTATAATACTGTAAATGGCGAAATTCGCTTAAAACTGAGCAAAGCAAATGAATATACACCTAATGCTATGTTGAGGGTATTACAGCCTGCAAAAATTAATGGGGTTGGTTCTTATGCTGTAAAAGGCAATGGGGTTAAGAAGAGGGGGGGATACGAGTTTCCACTTGCAAAAGAACATACAACTGAAATCATTCTTCAAAGATAATATCAATTCATCTACTGTCTCCGCCCCGTAAGCTAAAATTTATGGGGCTTTTTTATTGTTAGTTTTCACTGATAATCAGTTAGATGTGTATTTTATTAGTGTTATAAATTGATATAAGATGTTCATATTAATTGTATTCCAAATTGTTAAAGTTAAATGTTTAACTTATTAGGAATGTTTTACAGATTGAAAACCATTGATTTCGTTCTATTTTATAGCTACATAATTACTTGATATTAGTCAGTTCAAAATTTTGTATTTCAAAAAAGTATATAATTTAATAATAATATAATCCATTTAAATTGTTTAGATGGTTCTCGTTTGTCACAAGTTATTCCTCTGGAATAACGAGGATGGCGTGCGAAAGAAGATTTATCGCCAGTAAAACATGCTTTTATTTGTAACCAACGGTCGTCATTTCGACTGGAACACAGTGGAATGGAGAAATCTTTGAACTATGTTAATAGATCTCTCCTCCAAAGGAGTTCCTTTGGAACACTGCGGTCGAGATGACGATACTTCAAGGCCGTTTATCTCCATAAAATATATTCATCTATATTGTTTTTATACATGACAAAAGAAACTTGATAGATGTTCTTTGTATCCCCGGCTAAAAATTGTTAACGCTATATAAACTTTCATTAATCACCCTTACAATGCGCAGATTTTACCCTTATTTTTCGCTAACCTGAAATTTATTGTGATTTTTGTGCCATAACCATAGCTTATAATTTGCAAATACCTCCCATATTTTAGCCATTCATTTCAATTCTGATGTAATGAATATAGCTTTTTGGATATTTGCCTAACACTTAAATAATATGTTTGAAAAGAAAGTTTACCTCCAAAGAAGAGCAGCGCTAAAATCAAAGATAAATTCGGGAATATTACTCTTTTTGGGTAATGAAGACAGTCCGATGAATTATAAAGACAATACCTACCATTTTAGGCAGGATAGTACCTTTTTATACTATTTTGGGATAAGTGAGCCAGCATTGGGCGCTATCATCGACCTTGATGAAGATCAGGTAATCCTTTTCGGTGATGAAATGGGAATTGACGATATCGTGTGGATGGGCAGACAGAAAACATTGGAAGAAAAAAGTTTGGATGCCGGCTTGACCAAAGTTCTGCCTTTAGCGCAACTGGACATTTATCTTAAGCAATACCAAGACAAAAAGCGTCAGGTTCATTTCTTGCCCCCTTACCGCTCGGAGAATAAGATTAAATTGGCTAGCTGGCTTAATTTGGCTGTCGATCAGCTTAAAGAAAAAGCATCACTTAATTTTATTAAAGCCGTTGTAGCACAACGATCGATTAAATCTGTCGAGGAAATTGAAGAATTAGACCGTGCAGCAGCAATATCGGCCGATATCCATTTAATGGTAATGCAACAGGCAAAACCTGGTATTTACGAGCGTGAACTTGCAGCAAAGATTCAAGGTGCTGCATTGGCTTCGGGCGGTAATCTGGCTTATCCGGTTATTTTGACCGTTCGTGGCGAAATTTTGCACAACCATTATCACGGTAATCAGCTGCAGGAAGGTCAACTGGTTTTGAACGACTCTGGTGTAGAAACAGCTTTAGGTTATGCGGGCGATCTTACGCGTACTTTTCCGGTGGGCAAAAAGTTTAGTGCCGAGCAAAAAGATGTGTATGATATTGTATTGAATGCTTACACGCATGGCAAAAACATGTTGGCGCCGGGCGTAAAATATTTAGATGTGCATTTGGCCTCGTGTAAAATGTTGGCACAGGGTTTAAAAGATATTGGCCTGATGAAGGGTAATATAGACGATGCGGTGCAAGCCGGTGCGCATGCCATGTTTTTTCAATGCGGAACAGGCCATATGATGGGCTTAGATGTGCACGATATGGAAGATTTAGGTGAGCAATATGTAGGTTATACCGATGAACTAACTAAAAACACTACCCAGTTTGGATTGAAATCGTTGAGGTTAGGCAAAGCACTCGAAGCAGGTTATGTGTTAACAGTAGAGCCAGGTGTTTACATTATTCCCGAACTTATAGACCGTTGGAAAGCCACCAACCAGTTTGCCGAATTTATTAATTACGATAAATTGGAGCAGTTCAGAAACTTTAGCGGCATTAGGGTTGAAGACGATTTTCTGGTTACCGAAAGCGGAAGCCGGATGCTGGGTAAACATTTGGCCCTAACTACGGATGAGATCGAATCGATTAGAAGTGAAGCTTATTAGTAAATAGGATTATTTTATCTGTTGGAATAATTGCTGTTTTTTATTTTAGCGCACAGGGCTTCTCGATTTTTTTAAGGATGGCAGGGCTAGAAAACTAGGATAGAAGCACAGAACCAGGGTTAAATAAACCTGATAGGACGGATGCTCCCGATCCTTTATCGGAGCAGGAGGGATAGCAGGACTGAACTAACCGATAAGTACTGCAATTGCTTTTCAAATTAATAATACGCTATTACAACATAATAACCAGCAAAAACATATGAAAAAACTAACCTTCCTAACCGTACTTTTCTTAACGTTTAGTGCCATGCTTTTTGCACAGTCACCTAAAAAGGTTTATACTCTGGCCGATACCTTAAGGGGAAGCCTAAATGCCGAACGTACCTGGTGGGATGTGCAGCGTTACGAACTCTCTGTTAAGCCCGATTATAATGATAAAAGTATAAGGGGCTCGAATAAAATCGTATACAAAGTAGTGCAGCGTAACAATGGTAGTACGCGCATGCAGATCGATTTGCAGGAACCATTAATTATTGATAGTGTACTGTACAACGGAAGTTCAAAGGCGAAATTCGAACATGTTGGCAGTGTTTGGTATGTGCATGTCCCGGCACAAAAAATATCAACACAGAATAATGTTCATATTTTTTACCATGGAAAGGTTCACCAGGCTAAAAGAGCACCCTGGGATGGTGGTTTTATCTTCACCACCGATTCGCTTTCGCGCCCATGGATGACGGTGGCCTGCCAGGGCTTAGGTGCTTCGGTCTGGTATCCGAATAAAGATCATCAAAGCGACGAACCTAATCTGGGCGCTTCTTTAACGATGACGGTTCCTGATACCTTAGTAGCGGTAGGGAATGGGCGTTTGGTATTCAAAAAGGATAATCACGATGGTACCGTGACTTACCAGTACAATGTTAAAAATCCGATCAGTAATTATTGCATTATCCCTTACATTGGCAAGTATGTAAATTTTAAGGAGAAATATGCGGGCGAAAGAGGCGCGCTAGATTTAAACTATTGGGTACTTGATTACAATTATCCAAAAGCGAAAACCTATATGCCCGATCAGGTGCATAAGATGATGAAAAGTATGGAGCATTGGTTTGGTCCATATCCTTTTTATGAAGATGGTTATCAACTTATCGATGCTTCGCACACCGGGATGGAACACCAATCGGCAGTGTCTTATGGCAATGGTTATAAGTTTGGCTATAGAGGAAGAGACATGTCGGGCAATGGTTGGGGTTTAAAATGGGATTTCATCATTATTCACGAAAGCGGTCACGAATGGTTCGGCAATAACATTACCACCAACGATTTGGCCGATATGTGGGTGCACGAAGGATTTACCAATTATAGCGAAACACTTTTTGTAGATTATATTTTTGGGAATAAAGCCGGTAACGAATACAATTTTGGAATTAGAAAAAGCATCCGGAATGATAGCCCTATTATTCCCCCTTATGGGGTAAATGCACAGGGCAGTGGCGATATGTATCCAAAAGGAGGGAACATGTTACACGCCATTAGACACAGTTTAAATAACGACGAACTTTTTAGGTCGATATTGCGTGGGCTCAACCAAACCTTTTACCATAAAACAGTAACCACCACTCAGATCGAAAATTATGTTTCTAAAAAGGCAGGTTACAATTTTTCAAAAGTTTTTGATCAGTACCTGCGTACGGTGCAAGTTCCTGCATTTGAATATTACCTGAAAGGTGGTAAAGCTTTTTACCGTTACAGCAATTGTGTTAAAGGTTTTAATCTGCCTTTAAGCCTGAAAAAAGAAGGTATTAAAACGCTTAAAATTATGCCTTCGCAAAACTGGCAACAAGTTACATTGGCTAAGGGTCAGGATGCACTTTTTACAAAATCGGGTATCGAATTTATGTACTACCTACAGGTGAAAAACACAAAATAATTCATTGGAGGTGCTGTTGGATGTTACCATCCGACAGATTTTTATTAAAGGTACTCTTTTTCGTAAGAATACCTTTTTTTATTATATCTCATTACAGTGCTGTTGGATGTTACCATCCGACAGATTTTATCAAAGGTATTCTTTTTCATAAGGATGCCTTTTTCTGTTATATCTCATTTCTCCTACAAGCGCCTCAGCTTTTCCAAATCAATCGTGTCTGCTTTAAATGGCGCATTTATGACCAATATTGGTTAAAATCCAACAATATTCCCGCAAGCGGATATGCTAACTTTGAGCATCACTTAAATGGTTTTGTTGCTGAATAAAATAGCTGAGTAATGTTTTGGTCAATTAAAACTAAATTTTTGGTTTTAAAAGCAGGCCTTATTTTCTTGTACATAATTATTAAAAACATAAAATTACAATGAGTATTAAATGGACCGGGGTTTTCCCTGCTGTAACAACAAAATTTACGGCAAATGATGAGTTAGATTTTCCGGCTTTCGATTTAAATATCGAAGCGCAGTTAGAAGCGGGTGCTGAAGGGATTATCTTAGGTGGATCGCTTGGCGAAGCCAGTGTATTAACCGATGAAGAAAAGTTCGGTCTGTTATCGCATACCTTAACTGTAGTAAATGGCCGTGTACCGGTTTTATTGAACATTGCAGAATCGACTACAAAAAAAGCAATCGAAGTAGCTAAAAAAGCAGAATCACTTGGCGCACAGGGTTTAATGTTGTTGCCGCCGATGCGTTATAACGCTGCTCCAGACGAAGCGTTGGCCTTTTTTGGTGCCATTGCTGAAAGCACAAGCCTACCGATCATGATTTATAACAACCCTGTTGATTATAAAATCGAAGTAACGTTAGATATGTTCGAGGTTTTGACTAAATATGATAATATCCAGGCAATCAAAGAATCAACAAGAGATGTATCTAACATAACCCGATTGATCAACCGCTTTGGCGACCGCTTCAAAATCTTTACTGGAGTAGATCCATTGGCGATGGAAAGTATTGTAATGGGTGCTCACGGATGGGTTGCAGGTTTAGTAGATGCTTTCCCTAGAGAAACAGTTGCCATTTTCAGACTGATTAAAGAAAACCGCATTGCTGAGGCGCTAACTATTTACCGTTGGTTTTTACCTGTACTTGAGCTGGATATTCATGCGAAATTGGTACAGTACATTAAATTGGCTGAGGTAGCAACCGGATTAGGAACAGAAGCGGTTCGTGCACCTCGTTTACCAATAAGTGGCGCAGAGAGAGAAAAAGTATTGAAAATTATTAACGATGCATTAGCTGTTCGTCCACAATTACCTGCAGGTAGCTGGGGAAAATAGTTTAAAAACCAAATATGAACGGAAAAAATATTGTAGCCAGCACCTATATAGAAGTTAATGAAAGAAGCCTTAAAGCTGTTAATCCTGCAACGGGATTAACGCTTGACGGTGAATTTTTTAAAGCGAACGATAGCCTTGTTAATGATGCCTTAACATCGGCAACATCGGCTTTCCAAAGCTATAGAAGCCTAAATAAAGACCTTAAAGCCGCTTTTTTAAATGCTATTGCCGATGAAATCGCTAACCTTGGCGGGGAACTGGTAGACAGGGCATCAGCAGAAAGTGGTTTGCCTTTAGGTCGTTTACAGGGCGAACTGGGCAGAACAACAGGCCAGTTAAGGTTATTTGCCAATCTGGTTGCCGAAGGCTCCTGGGTTGATGCAATTATTGATACGGCACTACCTGAAAGACAACCTTTGCCACGGCCTGATATTAGACGAATGCTGATCCCAATCGGGCCGGTAGTAGTCTTTGGTGCAAGTAATTTTCCACTTGCTTTTTCAGTTGCAGGTGGCGATACAGCATCAGCACTAGCTTCTGGTTGCCCAGTAGTAGTTAAAGCGCATCCCGCACATTACGGAACCAGTGCGATGGTGGGCGGTGCCATTATTAAAGCTGCAGAAAAAACGGAAATGCCTAAAGGTGTTTTCTCTTTGTTGTATGATGATGGTTATACCATTGGCGCTGGCTTGGTTCAGCATCCATTAACTAAAGCAGTAACTTTTACGGGGTCGTTTAAAGGAGGAATGGCCCTGATTAATCTTGCGCAACAGCGCGAACAGCCTATTCCGGTTTTTGCCGAAATGGGAAGCATTAATCCGGTAATCTTTCTTCCCAAGGCAATAGAAAATCAGGCAGAAGAACTGGCTAAAAAATATGCTACATCAATTACTTTGGGCGCTGGTCAGTTTTGTACCAACCCGGGTCTATTGTTAGCGGTTCAATCGCAGGCACTCGAAAATTTTAAAGCCGTTTTAAAAGAAGCAATTTCAACTATTCCATCTGCAACTATGCTTACCGAAGGTATTGCCAATAATTATGGTAAACTTTCTGCTGAGATAGTAAATGAAGGTGGCGTTGCGCTTTTATCCGCATCAACAGTAAAAAATAGTGAGCTTCAAAATCAATCAGAGGCGAAAATTGCCCAGGTAAGTGCTGCTGATTTTATTAAAAATCCAAAACTTCGTGAAGAAATTTTCGGGCCATATTCGCTGTTGGTTGTTGCTCAGGATATCACTGAACTCGAAAAAGCTATTGATTTTCTGGAAGGACAACTTACCGTAACCCTAATGGCCGAAAAACAGGAACTTCAGCAGTATCAAACTTTGGTAAATAAGCTGACTGATAAAACTGGAAGGATTATTTTAAATGGTGTGCCTACAGGCGTAGAAGTTTGTGCAGCCATGCAACATGGTGGACCGTTTCCTGCTACCAACGATAGTCGTTTCACCTCAGTTGGTTCAACAGCAATCAACCGTTTTGCAAGGCCATTGGCTTATCAGGATTGGGAACAGGAATTGTTGCCAGATGAATTGAAAGACGGAAATCCTTTAGGTATTTTCAGAACGGTTAACCAGATATTAACGAAATCTCATGAGTAAAACTTTTTTTTGTGTAGATGCACATACTTGCGGAAATCCGGTTAGGTTAGTTGCAGGCGGCGGCCCTCAGCTTATTGGCGCAAATATGAGCGAAAAGCGTCAGCATTTTTTGAAAGAATTCGATTGGATCAGAACAGGTTTAATGTTCGAACCACGCGGCCATGATATGATGTCGGGCAGTATGCTTTATCCGCCTCACGATCCAGCCAATGATGTAGCTGTGCTTTTTATCGAAACCAGTGGCTGCCTTCCAATGTGCGGCCATGGTACTATCGGTACCATTACTATTGCCATAGAGGAAGGATTGATTCAGCCCAAAATACCTGGGGTGATCAGAATGGAAGCCCCGGCAGGATTGGTTTTGATTGAATATAAGCAGGAAGGTAAAAAGGTTAAATCGGTTAAGCTGAAAAACGTAGCTTCTTACCTGGCTGCGGAAAATTTAGAAGTAGAATGCCCGGATTTAGGTACGCTTACTTTTGATGTAGCTTATGGCGGTAATTTTTATGCCATTGTAGACCCACAGGAAAATTTTCCTGGACTGGAAAACTACACCGCTTCGCAATTGATTACCTGGAGCCAGACCATTAGAAAGCGCATCAACGAACAATATACTTTTGTACATCCTTTAGACCCTACGATAAATGGCTGTAGCCATGTGTTATGGACCGGAAAAACAATAGACCCTACATCAACCGCCAGGAATGCAGTCTTTTATGGCGATAAAGCCATCGATCGTTCGCCATGTGGAACAGGCACCTCAGCCCGCTTGGCACAGTGGTTTGCTAAAGGAAAACTAAAACAAGGAGAAGATTTTATTCACGAAAGTTTTATCGGTAGCAAGTTTATAGGAAGAGTAGAAGAAGTTGTAGACCTGAACGGAATTAAAGCCATTATACCAAGTGTAGAGGGTTGGGCAAAAATTTATGGTTACAATACCATTAAAATAGATGCCGAAGATGATCCATATGCATATGGATTTCAGGTGATTTAGTGAGTTTTTAAAAAGAATATCAGCAGTATAAATTAAAAGAATGTCGAAAGTATTAATTATAGGTGGTGGAATAGTAGGTTTAACTTCAGCATATTATCTGCAGAAAAAAGGCTACGAAGTAACAGTGTTGGATAAAGGAGATATTACCGACAACTGCTCATTTGGTAATGCCGGGATGATTGTACCAAGCCATTTTGTACCCTTGGCTGCACCGGGTATGATAAAGCAAGGTATTCGTTGGATGTTTGACAGTAAAAGTCCGTTTTATGTTCGCCCATCTTTAAATGGGAACCTCATTAACTGGGGCTTGAAATTTATGAAACATGCCACGGCAAAACATGTGAGCCAATCGGCAGCACCTTTACGCGATTTATCGTTACTGAGCAAAAAACTATATGAAGGATTGGCAAAAGAGCCTGATTTCAATTTCGAATTAACCAATAATGGTATTCTGGCATTTTATAAAACAGAAAAAGCAGGAGAAGAAGAAGCGCATTTAGCTGCAAGGGCAATTGAACTGGGTTTGGATATGGCTGTACTAACTGCCGATGAATGCCGCGCATTACAACCTGATTTAAAATTAGATGTTTTAGGCGCAGTACATTATCGTTGCGATGCACACCTTTACCCAACAAAGTTGATGAATGCTTTGCTTCAGTATTTACTAAACAATGGGGTTAAAATAGAGCGTGGCAAAGAGGTTGATAAAATCGGAACGGTTGGTAATCGTATCATGAAAGTTTTCACTGGCAGTCAGGCCTGGGAAGCCGATCAGTACGTTTTGGCAACTGGTTCATGGTCGCCTGCAGTGGCTAAAATGGCCGATGTCAAAATATCATTAATGCCAGGTAAAGGTTATTCTTTTATGGAGCCAGAACCTCAGCAGCGGCTAACTATTCCGGCATTGTTATGTGAAGCCAGAGTGGCCATAACACCAATGAACGGACAGATTAGGTACGGCGGCACAATGGAGTTAGATAAAATTAATACCCGCATCAATATGCAACGGGTTAAAGGGATAGTTGAATCGGTTCCGGCTTATTTTCCAGATCTAAAACCTGCACTTCCAGCAGAAAAAGATATCTGGTATGGTTTCCGTCCATCATCACCTGATGGTTTGCCTTACATTGGAAGAAGCGAAAAAAGAGAAAATCTTATTATCGCTACCGGCCACGGTATGATGGGGTTAAGTTTAGGCCCCGCAACCGGTTTGTTGGTTAGCCAGATTGTTTCGGGCATGGCTACTGACCTAAAAATGGAACCATTTGCAGTAGCTAGATAATATACAGAGGATTTATTTTCTATAGTAATGCGTTGTCATTGTGAAGCCGATTTTTTATTGGCTGAAGTAAGCTTTCCAGCTTGATTGGGAATCGTAAGGCAGTAAGCTTTAAATCTCTAACGAAGTCAAGTTTTTAAAACTTGACTTCGTTGTTGCAACGCTAGGAGTCTGATTTGCTTTGAAAGTTGCTGCAAATTTCATAGAGATCGTTTCCACCTTTCAAATTCATTTTTTTGTTTTATTCAATTTTTCAATAATAAAATTGAATAAAAGTATAAACGCAATCAAAATCAACAAATCGGTTACGAAATATTTAGGAGAAAAACCAAAATTCGATGTATAAGCTGGATCTGAAAATTTACCCTCAGAGTAATTATAAAAAGTGAATGGAAATCCTATTTGGGTGAAACCATCTGATGCAGCATTATCTTTATAAGAAAGGGCCGTAAACAATGCAAAGATTAACAATATACTAGCTGTTGGGATAAGTTTTATTTTCATATTAATTTAAATTTAGCATCCCATTCCGATATGCATTGATAATGATATTGATCTGCAACCCCACTACTGTGGTTGAGGTTAAATCTTGGTTGTATCTGCTTCCGCCAGAGAACATAATATTGGTGCTGTCTTTCGTATGTTGTTGTCTTTGTGTCCAGTATTGGCTTGGATCAGATCGAAATGTACTTTGTTTATCCACATGTAGTAGAGAAAGAGTATGGCCAAGCTCATGAGGAACAGTATTGTTGTCTAAACCCTGAATAATATTATTTACATGGAAAACATTCAAGCTAACCGTACTTCCACCAATATCATGTGCATAACCATACAAATTTTTCATTTCGCCGGCATTATCCCTTATTTGTATAAGGTGTTCGTTATTCATTTTTTGATCAGGGTTTCTTATGATACGGTATTGCATGAAAAAAGAGACAGCAACTGTTTTTTAATAGGTAAAAAAGTATTTTTACTTGGATAGCCATCTAACCCACTCCCAATAATGCGCATATTCTTATTGTCAAACACACTAATCGGTGAAGTAACATATGTCTGGTAGGTGATTTGATAAGATCTCTTTAATTGGCTTTCCATAGCTGCTGCCAAGCTTAATAAATTTGTTTTCTTATCTTGCGTCCTGTCAATAATAGCAGCCTTTAGTTTTAGAATAACTCTAATTGTAGATATAGATTCCTTGATTTCTATCGTCCATCCACCGAATTTCCCCATTCATAATTACATTTAATTTAGTTATAAATGCATACAAGAATTATACCGATTCCCAATCAAGTTTGTTAATTGATATGGTTCTTTATGCCCAAAGCACTCTTTAAATGGTATTACTAAGTTGGTTTCGCCTTCGTACAAAATGATAATAAACACTAAGAATTTAATCCTTCTATTATTTAGTGTTCATTAAATGATCAATTGTAGAATAATTTCCCCAAAACACCGGAATAGGCTACTAAATCCAGAAATAGCTGACTTTACCTGTTTAGATTAATCGTTTTAGATGTTGCTTTACAGTAGGTTAACTAAAAATATAGTGCTTTGCTTGCCGCCTAATTCATCATCAGATCCGTCATATATTATCAAATTGTAGCAGGATTTTAACCTTATTTTAGTTTTATTGGTTTATTTGAGTTAATATTTATACATTCAATTCGTAATCAAACTCAACCAACTAAACCAAAATTATGAAAGTATTACCATTTACCATGCTTGTTCCCGATGACAAGAGTGTGATATCGGAACATATTGAACTTCCATATTTTTACCAGTATCTGCACCGACATGATGAATGGCAGATTACTTACATAGAAAAGGGAGAAGGCACCTTAATTGCGGGGAATGATATGCATGCTTTCCGATCGGGCGATATTTTTGTAATTGGGGCAAAACTTCCACATCTTTTTAAAAGCAACCCCGAATATTTCTCTGCTGATAACAATAAAACAATCAAAGCATGTTCTATTTACTTTAATCCTAACGGTATTTTGGCTGCCTTGTTCAATCTTCCCGAAATGAAGATGGCAAGTGGTTTTTTGGCTAAACACAAACATGGTTTCAAAATTCCTGCTGCTTTTACCAAAAACATGGTAACCAAAATGTTCAATGTTCACCAGGCATCAGGAGTTGATGTGCTGTTTAACTTTCTGAAATTGGTTAACAGTCTTCAGGATTTAAACGAGAATGTAGAATCGTTATGCTCGGATATGTATTCTTCTAACGTAACGGAAAATGAAGGGATGCGATTGAGTAAGATCATTAACTTCATCACCGAAAACTACAATAATCAAATTTCTTTAGAAGATGTAGCCAATGCCGCGTTTATGACTCCTCAGGCCTTCTGCAGGTATTTTAAAAAACATACCGGACATACTTTCGTGTCCTTTTTAAACGAAGTTAGAATTAATGATGCCTGTAAAAGCCTTATTTCGGGTGAGAAAGCCGATTGCATTTCAGGTGTAGCCTATAAAGCTGGTTTCAATAGTATTACCAATTTTAACCGGGTATTTAAAAGCATTATTGGTCAGTCGCCAAGAGCATATATCGATACTTATAATAATGTGAGCAGGGTGAGCTACGTAGGCGCCTAAACAAAAACACTTTTATTTTTTAAAAAAAGCTAGCCATTTTTTCAAATGGAGGCAAACGCTATTCGTTAAATTTAACCAACGCTAAATGCAAAACAAATTGAAGTTTTTTGCCATCTTGTTAATGGTAAGCCTGTTATCAGGTACTTTTGTATTAGCCCAAACTTCAAACGAAAGTTTGTACGAACAAACCAGCGAAATGGGCACGCTGATAGTAGGCTACCAAAGGGATGTGGATGCCATCAACGATTTCTATTATCCTTATTCTGCAGGGGGTACTTATTCTTTTCCGATGACTACTTTTAAAAGCCCGGAACAAAGAAAACGCCTGCAAGACATTAATAAAGATTATTTAAGTAAGTTAAAATCAGCCAAATTTGAAGGCTTTAGCATTTATGGCAAAGTAGATTATATCCTCCTTAAAAAACAGATAGAATCTTCTGTTTGGCTCTTAGCTAAAGAGGAAACAGAATATAATGCCCTGTCTAAATATTTCACCTTCGCCGATGCGATTTATGCACTCGAAAAACTAAGAAGAAGGGGCACTTATAAAGAAGGGTCATTACTGGCTGCCCAGATGACCGAAATTACGAAGCAGATTGATACCCTAAGCCAAAATTTCGCTAAGCAAACAAACCTCAAACCCGATCAGCTTAAAATGGCAACGGCCATAACCTTAAGTTTAAAACACCGTTTAAAAGGTTTTTATCAGTTTTATATGGATTACGAACCTGGTTTTACCTGGTGGGCACCTAAACCTTACGAAAGGTTAGATCTCGCTTTGAGCAATTACGCTAAGTTTTTTAACGATAAAGGAGATCCTGTACCTGCGGCAAAATTAAACAAAGCAGAAATTAAGGGAAATCCCATCGGAAGGGAGGAACTGATCAGGCAATTAAATGCCGAACTTATTCCTTATACACCAGAAGAACTGATTCAGCTTGCGGAAAAAGAATTTAAGTTTTGCGACGAAGAGCTTTTAAAAGCATCAGCAGCAATGGGCTTCGGTAAAGACTGGAAAAAAGCGCAGGAAAAAATCAAGAATAGCTACGTACCCTTAGGTAAGCAGCCAGAGTTGATTGTAAAACTGCAGGATGATGCCTTAAGCTTTATAAAAGCCAACGATCTGATCAATATTCCTGCGCTTGCTGAAGAAACCTGGGGAATGGTGATGATGTCGGCCGAACGTCAATTGGTAAATCCATTTTTTACCGGTGGGCGCGAAATTAGTATTTCTTATCCAACAAATTCGATGGAAGAAGATGATAAGTTAATGAGTATGCGAGGTAACAATCCTTATTTTTCAAGAGGAACGGTACAGCACGAACTCTTACCTGGTCATCATTATCAATATTTTATCAATAACCGCTATAAAAGCTATCGCGATCCTTTTAAAACCCCTTTTAGTGTAGAAGGCTGGCCATTGTACTGGGAGCTTTTACTCTACGATAAAGGTTTTGCCAAAACTCCCGAAGAAAAAATGGGCATGCTTTTCTGGCGCATGCACCGTTGTGCCAGGATTCTTTTTTCGCTAAACTTTCATCTCGGTAAATGGACTCCTCAGCAGTGTGTCGATTTCCTGGTCGATCGTGTAGGGCACGAACGCGCCAATGCAGAAGGCGAAGTACGAAGATCTTTCAAAGGTGATTATAGTCCTTTGTACCAGGTAGCCTACCTTACCGGAGGCCTCCAGCTTTTTGCGCTGAAAAAAGAACTGGTTGATAGTGGTAAAATGAGCTTTAAAGCTTTTCACGATGCGGTGATTAAAGAAAACTTAATTCCTGTAGAAATGATCAGGGCTACTTTAACGAATCAGCCCTTAACCCGCGATTTCACTACCTCATGGCATTTTTACGGCCAACTTAAATAACTAAGCTCACCAACCCATTTGAACCACCAAGCAACAGAACACATGATTGAAAAAGAAACCACACAATTTAAACCCTCACTTAAATTGATGGATGCAACAATGCTTGTAGCCGGAAGTATGATCGGCTCAGGTATTTTTATAGTAAGTGCAGATATTACCCGGAATGTAGGCAGTTCTGGCTGGCTGTTGGTGGTTTGGTTAATTACAGGCTTTATGACACTTACTGCAGCTTTGAGTTATGGTGAATTAAGTGCCATGTTTCCAAAAGCGGGCGGACAATATATTTATTTAAAGGAAGCATATAATCCGCTCATCAGTTTTTTATATGGCTGGAGTTTTTTTACGGTAATCCAAACGGCGACTATTGCCGCAGTAGGCGTGGCATTTGCTAAGTTTACCGCATATCTCGTGCCTGCACTAAGTGAAGATTTAGTTGCTATCGATTTAGGTTTCTTTACCATTTCACCCGCTCAACTACTGGCAATTGGGGTAATTATATTACTCACCTATATAAATAATAGAGGGGTAAACGGCGGTAAAGTGATTCAAACCACCTTTACAGTGGCCAAATTGCTAAGCTTGTTTGGCCTTATCGCGTTTGGCCTTTTCTTTTTAGATAAAGGGATCTGGAAAACCAACTGGGAAAATATGTGGGTTTTAGGACCCCTATCTGCCGATGGAAATATCGGCTCTTACACCACTTTGGCGGCTTTCGGCGCCATTGCAGCAGCAATGGTGGGTTCGATATTTAGTAGCGATTCCTGGCACAACGTTACGTTTATCGCGGGCGAAATTAAAAACCCTGCACGCAATATTGGCCTGAGTTTAGCCTTAGGAACCATTATCGTAACAGTGCTCTACATCCTTACCAATGTGATGTATACCGGGGTGCTTTCATTACATGATATCGCCTATGCTGATAAAGATCGGGTGGCGGTTTCTGCTGCCAACCATATTTTCGGTACAGCGGGTACCGTCATTATTGCATTAATGATTATGGTTTCAACTTTCGGTTGCAATAACGGTTTAATTATGGCTGGTGCCAGGGTGTATTACTCAATGGCCAAAGATGGGCTTTTCTTTAAGAAAGTAGGTACACTTAACAAAAATGCAGTTCCTGGTTTTGGATTATGGATTCAGTGTATTTTTGCTTGTTTATGGTGCATCAGTGGGAAATATGGCGACCTGTTGGATATGATCTCGTTTGTGGTGGTGATGTTTTATATGCTCACCATTTTCGGGATTTTTATCCTTCGTAAGAAACGACCTGATGCCGAACGTCCATACAAAGCTTTTGGCTACCCTGTGCTGCCAATCATCTATATGGTGATGGGACTGGCTTTTTGCATATTACTGATTATTTTTAAACCTAAATTTACCTGGCCAGGATTAATCATCACGTTAATTGGTATACCGGTTTATTACCTGATTAAAGGAAGTATTGCCCGCCAGGACTTGAAAGCAAAAGAAGCAGTTGATGTGAGCGGTTAAAATATTGATGTTATTCATCAAAATTTAAAGGAAATCTGAAAAGCCCTAGCACTATATTTACCACAAAAAATCTGTAATGACCACTTATCCAACTGCTAAAAAAGCAATAGCGATCATCTTATTAAGTTTTGTTTCCTCTCAGCTGCTGGCACAGCAGGCGGGTTTACAGCCCTATGCGCCAAGTGCTGCTGAAATGGCAAATGCTTACCAATTATCCACTAAGCTGGATACCGCATTACGCAATATCCCAACCAACAACGATCTTATTCCCTTTTGGAAAAAAGACGGGAGCGCATTTTGGTATAAAAAAAACCTTCCTAACAGAACATGGGAATATTATTATGTAGATGCTGCAACGGGTAAACGTAAACCAGCATTTGATAACAATAAACTGGCTGAAAATATAGAAAAGATAACGGGTAAAAAACAGAATCCATTAAAACTTCAGTTTGCTGAATTGTATTTCGCCGATCAGGGTAATACAGCAAAACTAAAAATACAGGATAAATGGTATGAATTAAACTTGAGCGATTACAGTTTAGCGGATACCAAAGACACTCTAATTTATCGTTACAATGCCAAAAGACCTTTGCAGCAAAGCAGATCGCGCTGGCAACGGAACCGTGAAGCAAGAAAATCGCCTGACGGTAAAAATGAAATCCTCATAAAGGGTGGAAATATATTTGTGGTTGATCTGGCTACCAAAGCAGAAACCCAATTGAGTACCGATGGTAGTGCCGATAAACCATATGGTGAATTTGCATGGTCGCCTGATGGCAAAAATATTGTTGCCTATAAAATCGATCCGAAAGAGACTAAAAAAGTACATTATGTATTAAGTTCGGTGCCTGGTACCACGCGGGGTGAATTAAAATCGAGGGAATATGCCCAGCCTGGCGACGATTTTACCGCTTATCAACCCTATGTTTTTAATGTGACAGCTAAAACTGCCATTAAAGTGGATGCAGAACCGATCGATTTCTTTGGTGCACCAGAATTGCATTGGCGCGATAATAACAGCAGATTTTATACCTATGAGAAAGTAGATCGGGGCCATCAACGTTTTAGGGTAATTGAAGTAGATGTTTTAACCGGCAAAACCAAAAACATTATCGACGAAAAAACAAAAACCTTCATTTATGAGCGGCGCATTTATACCCATTACTTACCTAGAACTAATGAAATATTATGGACCAGTGAGCAGGATGGATGGCAACACCTTTATCTTGTTAATGGCATCACAGGAAAACAGAAACTGATTACCAAAGGCAATTGGGTAGTTAGGGACATCGATAGTGTAGATGTGGTTAAACGCCAGGTTTGGTTCAGGGCATGCGGGATGAATGCTGGTGAAGACCCTTACTTTATCCATTATTACCGGATTGGTTTCGACGGTAAAGGATTGGTAAACCTTACGCCCGAAAAAGGTAACCATAACCTCAGTTTTTCTCCTGACCGCAAATATTATATCGATACTTACGCTGAGGTAAATGTACCGCCTGTTAGCGAGTTAAGGTTAACTGCGAACACAAAAAAAATAAACGAAATAGAACATGGCCAAACGGCTATTTATTTAGCCACAGGAGTTAAACTGCCTGAAGTGTTCGTAGCTAAAGGAAGAGATGGTATAACCGATATTTGGGGCATTGTTTGCTTCCCTTCAAAAATGGATCCGAACAAAACTTATCCTGTTATCGAAAATATTTACGCAGGTCCTCATGATAGTTTTGTGCCCAAAAGTTTCTTGCCTGCCAGTGAAATGCAGAGTATTGCCGAATTAGGCTTTATTGTAGTGCAGATTGATGGAATGGGCACTGCCAACCGGTCTAAAGCTTTTCATGATGTATGCTGGAAAAATATAGCAGATGCAGGTTTTCCCGACCGGATATTGTGGATGAAGGCTATGGCCGTTAAATATCCAAATGCTGATATTTCAAGAGTAGGGATTTATGGCACTTCAGCGGGTGGGCAAAGCTCAACAGGTGCACTATTATTTCATCCAGAGTTTTATAAAGCTGCGGTTTCTGCCTGTGGTTGTCACGATAACCGGATCGACAAACAATGGTGGAACGAGCAATGGATGGGCTATCCTGTAGGGCCGCACTATGGAGAACAATCTAATATTACCAATGCAGCAAAATTACAGGGTAATCTGTTTCTAATTGTTGGCGAAGCCGATGAAAATGTACCACCAGAATCAACCTATCGACTTGCCGATGCATTGATCAAAGCAAATAAAGACTTTGATATATTAAGCATTCCGGGTATGGGCCATAGCGATGGTGGTATTTACGGACGCAGGCGTAAACGCGACTTCTTTGTAAAACATTTATTGCATGCCGAACCACCAAATCCGAATGTACTGGTTCAATAGTCGTTGGTTGATAGGTGATTAGCCTTTTGTTTATTGGTTATTTGCTCATTCAAGATCCAATACCCAATCTTTCTCTCATTCAATCCTAAAAAATAATTGTTATTTTGCTGCATTATCTAACCATCCTTTAAACATGTTGCAAAGAATTAAAATATCCTGTCTGTTTTTATTTGTGTTGTTATCCAGCGCATTTGTGGCCAATGCATCGAAGATAGATTTCTATCAGATCAAAATTTACCATTTGAAAACCGATGCACAAGAAAAAACAGTAGATGATTATCTGCAGAAGGCATATTTACCTGCATTGCACCGTAATGGAATTACAAAAGTAGGCGTGTTTAAACCAATTGTAAGCGATCCAGCTGCAGTTACAGAAAAGCTTATTTATGTATTTATTCCTTTGAAATCATTCAATGGCGTTCTGGACTTGGATGAAAAGTTAGCCAAGGATAAACAATATGCTATTGACGGTAAAACTTATCTCGATGCAGCTTATAACGAAGCTCCTTACGAGCGATTAGAATCTATTGTTTTAAAAGCTTTTGAGGATGCTCCTCATTTTATGCTTCCTAATCTAAAATCGCCGATGAAAGAACGGGTTTACGAATTAAGAAGTTATGAGGCACCTACGGAGAAATATTTTAAGAATAAAGTGCAAATGTTTAATAAAGGCGATGAAATCGGGTTGTTTAAAAGACTCAATTTTAATGCAGTATTTTATGCAGAAGTAATCGCTGGTAGCCGCATGCCGAACCTCATGTATTTAACCACTTTCGAAAATAAGACAGATAGAGATGCGCACTGGAAGGCTTTCTCTGCAGATGATTATTGGAAGAAGTTATCAGCCATGCCTGAGTATCAGCATAATGTTTCTAAAAACGACACTAAATTTGTTTACCCAACAGACTATTCAGATTTTTAAGAAAGGTAAAAGAGCTGAAAGACTAAAGCTGAAAGCAAAAGTAAATTCTGTGTAAATCTGTGCTTCCGTGGCAAAAGAAATCAAATCCAAATAGATCCTGAAACAACCCGATAGCTATCGGGTTCAGGAGGACGACCGCTCGGGCCGAGCTATGAAATCTTAATGTTCTTAACTGCTTAATGGTAAGAAAGGTAAAAGCTAAAAGACCAAAGCTCAAAGTAAAAATTAAGTTTCGTGTAAATCCGTGCTTCCGTGGCAAAAAACTAATCCAATCCAGATAGATCCTGAAACGAGTTCAGGAGGACGACCGCTCGGGCCGAGCTATGAAATCTTAATGTTCTTAACTGCTTAATGGTAAGGAAGATAAAAGCTGAAAGACCAAAGCTCAAAACAATTAAGTTTCGTGTAAATCCGTGCTTCCGTGGCAAAAAACTAATCCAATCCAGATAGATCCTGAAACGAGTTCAGGAGGACGACCGCTGGGACCGAGCTATGAAATCTTAATTTTCTTAATTACTTAATGGTAGAAAGATAAAAGCAAATATCATCAGCGGGCTACTCACAAAAGTATTTCTTTGTTCTTACGTTCAGTCAGAATCAACTGATTCACAGTGTGTTCAAATTTTCCAAAATCGAGGGGTTTAAATAAAAAACAATTGCCCTTATCAAAGGTGTCAATGGCTTTATTGTCATCGGAGCTTACAAATACAACAAATTTTACGCTGTTTCGAAGCATTCTGGCTATATCAATTCCTGATATTTCCATTTGGATATCCAGAAATAGGAAATCAATTTTTCCGTATGTCCAAAAGGCCGCCATGGCATCTATTGCATCTGTAAAACTTCCTTTTAGTTGGAGTTTGTCTATTTTGGAAACAAAGTTTTCAAGTGTTTTTATACTCATTTGGCTGTCATCTATAATTACACAGCTATAGGATTTTGATAGAGGGAAATTCATTCGTAATAAGCAATTTTACAAACACTTACAAAATGCTTGCCATTCGATTATTTTTTAAGTTTATAATGCAAAAACGTTTTATTTAAAATATAACTAATCAATATTTTATGGTCAAGTAGTGCTAAAAATGGACTATTTGTGTCCTTTGTATTTTTTTTGATAGTATAGGTAAGATCATGCTGTATAAAGCCGTGGCGAAAATACTTTACTATTCATTTGTTTGTTAACCATCGGTTATTGATAATTGGATATTGATCCTCCCAAACCTTAATGCCCTTAATTTCTTAATGATAAAAAGATTAATCCGTGCAAATCTGTGCTTCCGTGGCAAAAACGCTAACCAGAAAGATTCTGAAATAAATTTAGAATTACACAATTTAGATCCTGAAACAAGTTCAGGAGGACGATCGCAAGATCTGGGCTATGAAAATCTTAACGCCCTAAATGCTTAATAGTAAAAAAGGCAACTGAAAGCCAAATTAAATTCCGTGTAAATCTGTGCTTCCGTGGCAAAAAAGCTAACCAGAAAGATTCTGAAATAAATTTAGAATTACACAATTTTAGATCCTGAAACAAGTTCAGGAGGACGATCGCAAGATCTGGGCTATGAAAATCTTAACGCCCTAAATGCTTAATAGTAAAAAAGGCAACTGAAAGCCAAATTAAATTCCGTGCGAATCTGTGCTTCCGTGGCAAAAACGCTGACCAGAAAGATTCTGAAACAAGTTCAGGAGGACGATCGCTGAATCTGTTCTATGAATCGATCTTCTACTTAATGCCTTTAATTTCTTAATGATAGAAAGCATCGCTCGATCTCCGGTAAAAAATTAGATAGGCAAACGATTGCGCGGTTTTTGTGCCTAAAAACGCGCCAGTTCCTTTAATGTGTTTGTTAACTTTATCCCACAGCAACTAAAATTATCAGCTTGCTTAACATAAACACATAACCAAATCAAAATTTAATGACCCCGCATTATTTTCTTAAACATTTTAAAATAACCAGTCCCAAAAAGCAGCCTAAGCGCTTTGTTTTGGCATGTGCGTTTTTTTTAATTGCCGCTCCGTTTTTTGCTTCTGCTCAGCCAGCAGCTCAGAAAACCAATCAGGCAGTAGAAAAAGTTACCAAAGTACTTGGTGCAAAAAAGATCAACACCACCACAGTAGAATTGTTGCTTTCCGATAATCAACGTTTAACATTAGATTTTTATGGCGATCATATTTTCCGTCTTTTCGAAGACCCTACAGGAGGTTTTATACGCGATCCGGAAGCAAAGCCAGAAGCTAAAATTTTAGTCGAAAACCCACGCAGAACTGTTTCAAAACTGGATATTAAAGATGAGAATAACCAACTTTTCATATCTACAGGTAAGATTACTGTACTTTTCGATAAAAATACTTCCCTGATCAAAATTATCAACCTCGCTACACAAACCGTTGCTGTGGAAGAATTAGCACCGATTCAGTTCGAAAAAGGAAAAGTAACCCTTAGTTTGAAAGAAAATCCGCAGGAGTATTTTTATGGTGGTGGTGTACAGAACGGCCGTTTCTCTCACAAGGGAAGAGCCATTTCTATCGAAAACCAAAACAGCTGGACAGATGGGGGAGTAGCTTCACCAACACCTTATTACTGGTCTACCAATGGTTATGCTGTAATGTGGCATACCTTTAGTAAGGGAAATTACAATTTTGGTGCTAAAGAAAAAGGATTGGTAAAATTGGTGCATGAAACGGATTACCTGGATGCTTTTTTTATGATTAACGATGGTGTGGTACCTTTATTGAACGATTTTTATCAGCTTACCGGAAATCCGATTTTGTTACCAAAATTTGGTTTCTACCAAGGACATTTAAACGCTTACAATCGAGATTTTTGGAAAGAAGATGAAAAAGGAACTTTATTTGAAGATGGCAAACGTTACAAAGAAAGCCAGAAAGATAACGGCGGTATAAAAGAATCGCTTAACGGTGAAAAAAACAATTATCAGTTTTCAGCACGTGCGGTGATCGACCGTTATAAAAAACACGACATGCCTTTGGGCTGGGTACTTCCAAATGATGGTTATGGCGCCGGTTATGGCCAAACCGAAACATTGGATGGCAACATTCAGAACCTAAAGAGTTTTGGCGATTATGCCCGTAAAAACGGCGTGGAAATTGGACTTTGGACACAATCTGATCTTCACCCTAAAGCAGAAGTAAGTCCGTTATTGCAGCGCGATATTATTAAGGAAGCCAGAGATGCAGGTGTTCGTGTATTAAAAACCGATGTGGCATGGGTTGGTGCCGGTTATTCATTCGGATTGAATGGGCTTGCAGATGTGGCCCAGATTATGCCTTATTATGGCAATAGTAGCCGCCCGTTTATCATTTCATTAGATGGCTGGGCGGGTACACAACGTTATGCCGGGATTTGGTCGGGCGATCAAACGGGTGGTGTTTGGGAATATATCCGTTTCCACATCCCTACCTATTTAGGTTCTGGATTGTCAGGTCAACCGAATATTACTTCCGATATGGATGGTATTTTTGGTGGTAAAAATCTAACCATCAATACCCGCGATTTCCAATGGAAAACCTTTACGCCAATGGAATTAAATATGGACGGTTGGGGCGCTAACGAAAAATATCCTCATGCATTGGGCGAGCCTGTAGCTTCGATTAACCGCAACTATTTAAAACTGAAATCGGAGTTGATGCCTTATACTTATAGCGTAGCTAAAGAAGCGGTTACCGGATTGCCGATCATTAGGGCAATGTTTCTGGAATATCCAAATGCCTATACGAAAGGGACTTCAACTCAATATCAGTACATGTACGGACCTTCTTTCTTAATAGCACCAATTTATCAGGCGACCAAATCAGACGAAAAAGGTAACGATATCCGTAATGGTATTTACCTGCCAGAAGGAATATGGATTGATTATTTCACCGGAGAAAAATACATTGGGAATAGCATTCTCAACAGTTTTGACTCGCCGTTATGGAAGTTGCCTGTTTTTGTGAAAAATGGCGCCATTATCCCGATGACGAATCCGAATAACAACGTTGCTGAAATTAATAAAGCAAACCGTATTTACGAATTATATCCTTTTGGAAAAACTTCATTTACCGAATATGATGATGACGGTGCAACAGAAGCCTACAAATTAGGAAAAGGCGCTTCTACTTTAATTGAATCAGCACTAGATGAGAAGAACAATGCTTTGGTTACTATTCATCCTGCAAAGGGCGATTTCGATGGCTTTGTGAAAGAAAAAACAACTGAATTCGTAATTAACGTTACCGAAAAACCAAAAAGGTTAACGGCAAAAGTTGGAAACAGTAAAATAAAATTGACAGAAGTAAACTCAAAAGACGAGTTTTTAAAACAGTCTAACGTTTATTTCTACAATACTGCACCGAACTTAAACCGCTTCGCTACAAAAGGAAGCGAGTTTGAAAAAGTAGCAATGGTTAAAAACCCGCAATTGTCGGTTAAACTTCAGTCTACTGATATTACCATCAATCCGGTAACACTTAGTATAGACGGATTTAAATTTGAGCCTGTAGATAAACAACGTATGTCAACAGGTAAATTAACTGCTCCTGTTAATGCAAGGGTGAGTGATAAAAACAGAGAAGCTTATACGCTTACTCCAAGCTGGAGTAAAGTGAGCAATGCAGATTTTTATGAAATCGATTTTAACGATATGCATTATACTACTATCCGGGATACTGCTTTGTTGTTTGATGGTTTATTGGCCGAAACACCTTATTCATTTAAACTGCGTGCAGTAAACAAGGATGGTTATTCTGATTGGACCGAAATTAAAGCAACTACTAAAACTAATCCGTTAGAGTTTGCTATTCAGGGTATTGTCGCCGAAACTACGGTAGAAAATCAAGGAGGCTCTGGTATCAATAAATTGTTCGATTATGACGAAGGTAATACCTGGCATACCAAATGGGGTGTTAAAGCAGTCCCTTTTGATATGATCATTGATCTGAAATCGATTAATCAACTGGATAAATTCCACTACCTGCCACGCACGGGAAGAGGGAATGGGATTTTATTAAAAGGTAAAGTATTTTATAGCAATAATAAAGAAAACTGGACAGAAGCTGGCGCATTTGAATGGGCCAATAACGACGAAATTAAAATATTCAATTTTACTGCACATCCTGCTGCACGATACCTCAAAATTGCTGTTGCTGATGGGGTAGGTGGTTTTGGTTCAGGTAGAGAGTTATATGTATTTAAGGTTCCTGGCACCGAAAGTTACCTTCCGGGTGATATCAATAACGACCGTTTAATTGATAAGAACGATTTAACTTCTTACATCAACTATACTGGTTTAAGAAAAGGTGATGCTGATTTTGAAGGTTATATCAGCAATGGCGATATCAATAAAAACAACTTGATTGATGCTTACGATATTTCAGTTGTGGCTACACAGCTTGAAGGAGGTGTAAGAAATACTAAAATTGATAAAGTGGCCGGTAAACTGGAAATCAGTACCGCTAAACAAGCTTACAACAAAGACGAAATCATCGAAATCAAGGTAAAAGGAATAAACCTGAAATCAGTAAATGCTTTAAGTTTTGCACTGCCATACCATGCACAGGATTATGATTTTGTAAGTGTTCAGCCTTTAAACACCAAACAGATGGATAACCTGACCAACGATCGCCTGCATACCAGTGGCGCTAAGGTTTTGTATCCAACCTTTGTAAACATAGGTAACAAAGATGCTTTAAACGAAACTTCCGATCTGTTTATCCTGAAATTAAAGGCAAAACGCAAACTGCAGTTCGGGCTTAAGATTAGTGAAGGTGTTTTAGTAGATAAGAATCTCAATTCAGTTAAATTTTAGTTAGTAGTAGTTAGTTTTGCAAAGAGGTCGGTTTTTAATCGGCCTCTTTTTTATTGGTACTAACTTGAAGAGAAGAATAGATTCGGTAATAAGTTTGCAAATTGTATCTTTACAGCTCGTCTATTTCGAAAGAGGCAGGGTTTAGCTAAGGCATTCTCCCATCAAATTTTGTTGTTCAACTATGAGATTCATTAGTCTAACTTGTTTTCTTCTACAATTTTTTTTCCTCTTTACTCATGTTAAAGCGCAGGTATCCCATGTCGATAACCAGCCTGTAATAGCAGGCCATTATGTAATTAAAACATACGGCATAAATGAAGGGCTCCCTTCAAAAAACACAACAGCAGCCTTAAAAGATAAAAGGGGATTTATATGGGTGGGTACCGAAAACGGTTTGTGTAAGTTTGATGGTTATTCTTTTAAAATTTATGTGAATATACCGGGCGATACCACCTCACTAACCAATAACTATATCAATGCTGTTGTAGAAGATCAGAGTGGTGCTTTCTGGGTGGCTACCATGAACGGTTTAAATAAATTCGATCCTGTAACAGAAAAGTTTGAGCGTTTTTATCATAAAGAAAACAAGAGAACATCGTTGAGCAATAATAAAGTCTGGTCGTTACTCATTGATAGAACAAATAAGCTCTGGGTAGGTACCGACGATGGTTTTAACCTTTTTAACAAAAACTCGGCATCTTTTACAGTTTACCAGCCCGACATTAAAAATCCAAATGCCATTAAAGGAAAATCGGTTAATGCCATTGCAGAAGATAATGAAGGTAATTTATGGTTAGGCAATTGGAGCAAAGGATTAAATAAATTTGATCAAAAGACACGGGGCTTTACCAATTACACGCAAAAGGAAATAACTGGCGAAAAAAATCCAAACGATATCTGGACACTTAGTATAGATGCCGATGGCATGATATGGGTTGGCTGTTATTGGAAAGGCGATCTGTTCAGATTCGATCCGAAAGCAGGGAAATTCAACACCTACAGTAGTAAAGGCACTGGTAACGCTTCCGTATTTAGTGTGTTAAATTTAGGTGCAAAAAAAATGCTGGTTGGCGGAAATGCCGGATTATTTTGGGTAAACACCGAATTAAATAAATGGGAGAAAATAGAAGAACTCGAATTTTTTGCCAATGGAGGTCTATACCGGGATAAAACAGGAATGATATGGGTTTGTGGTAAAAATGGTCTCAGTAAAATAGACTTTAATCAATATAAATTTAATTTTATTTCTCTTCCATTTGGGCAGGCCGACATCAAATCCATCATCAGTTATGGTAAGGATTTTTGGGTAGGTACAAACAAAGGTTTGTTTAAATATAATCCCGATAATCGTTCAGTAATCAAATTGCTGCATACCAGTAATGCAAATAGTTTATCCAGCTCTGATATCATCAACCTATCTGCAGATTTAAATGGCAGGCTGTGGGTAATGGGCGAAAATGGTTTCGACCGTTACGAGGAGAAAGAGAATAAATTTGTTCACCATCATCACCGTTCGGCACTAGGTAGTTTTTTTAATGAAGATGTTTTTAGAGATTTGATTGAGGTAAATAATCACGAATATTATTTGGCTACCGATGCTGGTTTGAAAGTGTATAACGAAAAAACCGGCAGTTATACCCATTACTTTAACGATCCTAAAAACCAGGCTTCATTGAGTAATAACCATTTATATTGCCTTTTAAAAGATGCGCAGGGCAATGTTTGGATAGGGACATACGGAAGTGGGCTCAGCCGCTTTAACCCTAAAACCAGAAAGTTTAGGAATTACATGATCGATAATTCAAGAAAAGGTGGTATTAGCAATAATATTGTAAATAGCCTTTATCTGGATTCGCACCAAAACGTTTGGATCTGCACCCGCGATGGATTGAATAAATATGTAGCCAAAACAGATACTTTCGAAATATATTCAAAGCAAAACGGTTTTGCGAGCAATGTTTTTACCGATCTGGTAGAAGACAATAATGGCAGGTTATGGGTAACGAACCGAACAGGGAATTTCACTCTTTGATCCTGTAAACAAAATGGTGAAAAATTATGATGAGAAAGACGGTGTTTATGCCAATGCCGCTATCTGTAAAAATGCAAAAGGAGAAATTTACCTGGCGGGAAGTAAAGGTATCGTTTATTTTAATCCACAACAGCTAAAATATAATAAAACGGCTCCGGCGGTTTATTTTTCCGATTTCTCTATTTTCAATAAATTAATTCTGCCGGGTGATGATTCTCCGTTAAAATTACCGGTGTACATGATTAAGGAGATTACTTTGCCCTATAGCCAGAGTGTGCTTTCTTTTGGTTTTGTAGCACTTAATTATACGCTTTCAGAAAAAAACAAGTATGCTTATTTTCTCGAAGGTTTCGATAAGAAATGGAACTATAGTGGTAGTGAGCATAAAGTTACCTATACCAATTTAAATCCGGGTAAGTATGTGTTAAAGGTAAGGGCATCAAATAACGATGGCATCTGGAATATGGAGGGCAACGCTATCGCGATTACCATTACACCGCCATGGTACCGTACCTGGTGGGCTTTTTGTATTTATGGGCTGGCTTTCTTCGGGATGATTTATGCCTATCTTAAGTACCGTGAGCATCGCGCAAACCTCGAATTTCAGGTGAAACTGGCTCATGTAGAAAGTGAAAAAGAGAAAGAACTCAGTGAGAAGAAACTTTCTTTTTTTACCAATGTATCGCACGAGTTTCGTACGCCACTTACACTAATTATCAATCCGGTTAAAGAGCTTTTATACAAGAACGATAAAAATGTGGATACCACTGATTTAAATATTGTTTACAGGAATGCAAAACGGCTTTTAAGTTTGGTGGATCAATTGTTATTGTTCAGAAAAGCAGATACCTATGGCGGAAAATTAAAAGTAGCTCCCGTAAATCTGGTGAGTTTGTGTAAAGAAGTATTTCTTTGTTTTGTACACCAGGCCAGGTCTAAAAATGTTGTATTTGAGTTTATATGTGCCGATGAATTGATCCCATTTTATGCTGATAGGGAAAAAATAGAGATTGTGTTTTTTAATCTCCTAGCAAATGCCATAAAATTTACGCCCGAAGGCGGTACGGTTAAAATGATTGTAAAAAGTAACCGGGAAAATATAAATGTGCTCATAGAAGATACAGGTTGTGGTATTACCAGCTTTGCAGGAGAAAAACTCTATGAAAAATTTTATCAGGATCCAGGAAATAAATCAGCAAAAGGAGGTTTCGGTATCGGTTTGTACCTGGCCAAGAATTTTATAGAAATGCATGGTGGAGCGATAAGTTATACCAGCGTTGAAAATAAAGGCACGGCATTTAATATTGCTTTATTAAAAGGAATAAGCCATTTTAAAGATGCAGTAATTTTGCAGGAGGAACTGATAGATACCGATTCATCATTATTTAAAGAGTTAATAGAGGATGAAATAACGGCAAATAATATTGTAAAAGCAGCAGAAGAACCATTGATTGATAGTCAGCTCGCTGTGGATTTGAAAACACTATTGATTATTGATGATAACATCGAGATCAGAGAATACCTGAAACAGGTTTTCAGAATGGATTATCATCTTTATGAAGCGAGCAACGGAGAAGACGGGTACGACATGGTAAAAGAACTGTTGCCCGATATTGTGATATGTGACGTAATGATGGATGGTATAACCGGGATAGAACTTTGTAGTAAAATAAAAGAAGATGTAGCTGTTTCTCACATTCCTATTATCCTGTTAACCGCTATTTCTGCGCCAGAGGTTAAACTTAAAGGAATAGAAGGTGGGGCCGATGATTACATTAGTAAACCTTTTGATAAAGATTTTTTAAAAGCGAGGGTAGCCAGTATACTAAAAAGTAAAAATGCGCTGCAAAAATACTTTTATAACGAGATTACCCTCAATTCTAACAACACCAAAATCTCTGCAGAATACAAAGAGTTTTTGGATACCTGTATCGGTATTGTAGAAGAACACCTGATCGATCCCGATTTTAATATCGATATACTGACTGCAGCTATTGGTATGTCGAGGTCTAATCTTTACCGCAAAATAAAATCTATTTCAGGTCAGTCAGCGAATGGCTTTATCCGTTTCATTAGGTTAAGGAAAGCTGCCGAAATTTTTATCAATACCGATAAAACCATTCAGGAAACTTCTTACATGGTTGGTATTAACGATCCAAAATATTTTAGAGAGCAGTTTTATAAGCTCTTTAACATGAACCCATCGCAGTACATTAAAAAATTCCGCAAGCCGTTTTCCAATAACATAAATACCACAGTTAAAAAAGGCAAATAGCAAGCAGCCATTCACTATTTTTTTAATAATCGGCCCCAAAGCATTGTTTTGGGGCTTTTTCGGTTTGTTTACCCCTCTAATTTGGACTGTTTGTACCCCTTAGGAGTTGTTTGTTGGCGCTAATTTAGCCTTCCATAAAGCAGTATTATAATCGTGATTCCGATAGAGGGTTCTGTTGGGTAGGTTGTAAAGTTGATCTGCTAACCAAATATTAAACTTGCAAACCAATATGAGAAGAAAAGTTCTGAAAGGATTTTTGCCAAAATTCTTTACAATTAAAACACTGGCATTTCTATTTATCGTATCCATCAGTTTACCGGCAATGGCATCTTTAGGTTCTGTTAAAACAGGGATAAAGAACAAGCTTAAAGAAATTGTGGTAACGGGTACCGTAACAAACGAAACAGGTGCTACATTTCCAGGTGTAGCCGTTAAAATTAAGGGTACAGAGAAGGCGGTACAAACCGATGCGAAGGGTAACTATAGCATTGCTGTTGCAGCTACAACTGATATACTCGTTTTTTCTTATGTTGGCTACACCAGTCAGGAACAAACGGTAGGAAACAGAACAAATATTAACGTTCAGCTTGGTTCAGAATCTAAAACCTTAACCGAATTGGTAGTGGTTGGTTATGGCACCCAGAAGAAAGCAACCTTAACAGGTTCCATATCACAGGTAAAAGGAAGTGAATTAATGAAAAGCCCACAACCAAACCTTTCAAACTCTTTGGCTGGCCGGTTTTCGGGGGTAATTGTAAATAACCGCAGTGGCGAACCTGGTGTTGATGGTTCTACCATTACGGTTAGGGGGCTTGCCACTACCGGTAGTAATAATGTACTCATTGTAGTTGATGGAGTTCCAGGTCAGATTGGTGGGCTTGAACGTTTAGATCCTAACGATATTGAAAGTGTTTCGGTATTAAAAGATGCATCTGCCGCTATTTATGGTAACAGAGCCGCAAACGGTGTAATATTGGTTACCACCAAAAAAGGAAAAACAGGTAAACCATCTATAAGTTACAGTTTTAACCAGGGCTTTGGGTCGCCTACAAGATTGCCGAAAATGGCCGATGCAGCTACTTATGCACAAATTATGAACGAAATTAGTTTCGATTCAAATCCTGCCGGTGGTCTTAATCAATCTTATACTGCAGATCAGATAGAGAAATTCCGCAATGGTTCCGATCCGCTCTTGTATCCAAATACCGATTGGATTAACGAAACACTGAAAAAGACCGCCCTTCAAAGTCAGCATAGCCTTTCGGTTAATGGTGGCAGTGAAGATGTAAAATACTATGTTTCATTGGGTACAATAGCCCAGGATGGATTATACAAAAATGGTGCAACCAAGTATAATCAGTACAATTTTCGTACTAATGTTGATGCCAATATATCTAAATATATTAAAGTTGGTTTGTCAGTATCGGGCAGGCAAGAGAACCGCGTATTTCCGCAGGTTGGGGCCGGTGATCTTTTTAGATCGATTTATAGATCGAAACCAATTGCCGCTGCATATTATCCAAATGGTTTGCCAACTACAGGGATAGAAAATGCAAACCCTGCAATGCAGGTAACCGATATAGGTGGAACCAATAAAAATCCTACACAGGTTTTAAATGGAATTTTAAGGGCTACGTTTATTATACCAGGTGTACAGGGACTTTCTGTAGATGGCTTTTTCTCGGCAGACAAATCAAATGTTTTTAGCAAAAGTTTTAACAAACCTTACCTGTTGTACCAGTATGATCAAGGCACAAAAAACTTTAACAGCGTAATTGTTGGTGGTAACAATCAAAAAGCAACATTAACCGAAAGCCATAAAAACGAATCGTTGCTTACTTCAAATATTAAGCTGAATTACGCCCGTAAATTTAACCTGCATGATATTAATGCCTTTGTGGGTTACGAACAAAGCGAAAATCATTTAGAATATTTCGATGCACAGCGTTTTAACTTTTTATCTACATCACTGCCTGAACTTTCGCAAGGCGGCACAGCAGCTACGGATTTTCTGAACTCGGGTTATAGCTCTAACTACAACCGCCGGAGTATAATCAGCCGTTTAGCTTATACTTATGATGATAAATATCTTTTTGAAGGCCAGTTGCGTGTTGATGGATCATCTATTTTTCCTCAAGGCAAACAGTATGGTGTTTTCCCATCTGCTTCTGCAGGTTGGGTAATTTCAAAAGAAAAATGGTTTAACGAAAACGTTAAATTTATTGATAACTTAAAAATCCGTGCATCGTATGGTGCGCTGGGTAACGATAATGTAAATGGTTTCCAGTATTTCGATAACTATGTACTGGTAGGCAACGGGTTTGTGGCCAGAGATGTAACCAATTCGCTAACCATACAACCTGGTGTAAACCTGGTTAAATTAGCAAACCCGAACATTACCTGGGAGGTGGCGAAAAAACTCGATATCGGAATTAACGCTACAGTATTTAAAAACTTTAGCATCGAAGCCATTTATTTCCAGCAAAAACGTTCTGATATTTTAACAACGCGAAATGCTTCATTACCAGGTTCTTCAGGTATAGTTAATCCATTTGACGATAAAAGCCCCAATTATACACCGTTGGTGCCATCAGAAAATATCGGTAAGGTAAACAGCAATGGTTTTGAGGCTACCTTAGGTTATAACCATAATGGCGAAAACTTTAACTGGAATTTATCGGGAAACATTACCTATGCTAAAAATAAGGTCGTGTTTATTGATGAGGCCAGCGGTACGTTAGATTATCAGCGCCAAACAGGCAGAACGCTAAATTCCTACCTGCTGTACAATAGTATTGGCATATTTAGAACACAACAGGAGTTGGATGCTTATCCCCATGTAAGTGGTGCTAAAATAGGTGATCTTAAATATTTGGATTATAACAATGACGGAAAGATTACTGCTGATGATCAAACGAGATCAGCTTATAGCAATACCCCTCAAATTACTTATGGTTTAAATTTCGGAGCTTCTTACAAGAATTTCGATTTATCATTCGTGTTGTCGGGGCAGGGTCAGGTTAGCCAATATGTTTTGCCGGAAGCAGGAAGTGTAGGTAACTTTTACAGTAGCTGGGCCGATAACAGGTTTAGCGCATCAAACCCTAATGGAACTTATCCGAGAGTTACCGATCGTGCCTCGAACGCCATCAGTGGCGGACAGTTTACCAATACTTTTTGGTTAAATGATGCTTCTTTTTTAAGGCTGAAAAACGTAGAGCTTGCCTATAATTTAAAAGCGCCGTTTTTACAGAAGATAAATGTTTCGGGCCTAAGGTTTTATGCCAGTGCATTTAACCTGTTAACCTTTTCAAAAGTTAAAGATTACGACCCCGAAGGAAACAGTGGCAGTGGCCAGTTCTATCCACAGCAACGTATTATTAATCTGGGCGCTAATATTAAATTCTAAACATCATGAATACTAAATCAATACATAAAATATTATTAGGCTTATCATTAATCTCATTGAGTGTGGTGGGCTGTAAAAAAGATTTTTTAAACGTAGAACCAACAGACCGGATTTCTACAACTACTATAGAGAGTGATACGTCTGTTCTGGAAGCTTATGTAACCAACAGGTATATTGCCACCCGATTACAGGATAAAGAAGGAGACGGTTCTGCACCAGGGTTTGGCAGGGGCTTCGAATACAGTATGTGGAGTTCATATACAGACGAATCTGTTTACAATAACGATGATTTTACCTGGTTGATTCAAAGAGGCCAGCTGGCCCCGGAAAATTTAGGCAGTGCAGGTGTATACTGGGGCAGAAGCTACAAAAGCATAAGAGAATGTAATTATGCGCTTGGTGTGCTTGCTAAAATTGCCATGAGCCCATCGCATAAAAAGCAACTGATAGCAGAGCTCAAATTTGTAAGGGCTTTCCGTTATCAGGATTTAATTCGAAACTATGGCGGCGTAGTTTTAATGGGTGATAAAGTAACCAGCCTGACCGATAATTTACAAGACCCGGCATTGTTTCAGCGTGCAACAATAAAAGAGAGCATTGATTATACTGTGGCCCAGCTCAATGAAGCGGCTGCAGATCTGCCACTGGATAATAGCAGTAGCTGGATGCCGGGTAGAGCCACTAAAGGTGCTGCACTGGCACTTAAATCGCGTTTGCTTTTATATGCCGCAAGTCCATTGTACAATGCGGGTACATGGGAGGCAGCAGCAACAGCAGCGCAAGCTGTTATTGCCTTAAATAAATACAGTATTTTTAACGGAGGCTATGAAAACCTGTTCCTGAATGATCAGAATAACGAAATTATCTTTGCCAGATTATTTACAAAAAATGCCAACCATACACACCTGGAGATTGCCAACGGGCCAAACGGTTATGGCGGCTGGGGAGGAAATCTTCCTATGCAAAACCTGGTAGATGATTACGAAATGACCAACGGAAAACCGATTACCGACCCAACCTCTGGTTATGATGCAAATAATCCTTATAAAGACCGCGATCCACGGTTTGCCGCAACCATTTTGTACAACGGAGCGGCTTACCGCGAACGTAATGTAGAAACGTTTATTCCTGGTGGGAAAGACAGTAAAGACGGAATTGATAACTGGAATACGACTAAAACGGGTTATTATCTTAAAAAATTCATGAACAATGCATATCCTTTACAAAACCCTTGGGGAAATGCAGGTTTTCAACCTTGGATCTATTTTAGATATGCAGAAATATTGCTTAATTATGCAGAAGCGGCAAACGAAGCTTATGGTCCTGATGCTGTTCCTGCCGGAGCTACAATGTCGGCAAGGCAAGCGATAAATATGGTACGTGCAAGATCTGGTGTAAATATGCCGGCATTAGCTGTCGGACTTACACAATCGCAAATGCGAGATGCAGTACGTTACGAGCGTAGGGTAGAGCTTGCCTTCGAAGAGCATCGTTTTTATGATGTAAGAAGATGGAAAATTGCCGATGTAACAGAAAATAAACCTGCTGGTGGAATGATTATTACCAAAACAGCTAGTGGATTTACTTATACACCTAAGGTTGCTTTAGATGGACGCAAGTTTGAGACCAAACACTATTGGTTACCTATACCCAGAGCCGAAATTTTAGCATCAGGTGGTAAATTGGACCAAAACTTTGGTTATAATAAATAGAAATTAAAATTTTATATGATAAAGTCATATCAACACCTTAACTGTTTTTTTATCTGCCTGGCCATGTTTTTCTATGGCGAAACTGCCCTTGCACAAAAGGCTGTTGTAAAGATAGAGATCGATCCAGCCATTACATTCCAAACCATAGAAGGGTTCGGTGCTTCTGATGCCTGGACTTGTCAGTTTGCCGGATTGTGGCCTGCAGAAAAAAAGGATAAGATGGCTGATTTGCTTTTTAGTACCCAAACTACAAAAATGGGTCAGCCCCTAGGTATTGGCCTTAATATGTGGCGTTTCAGTATTGGTGGCGGCAGTGCCGCCCAAGGTAAGGCAAGCGATATTGGCGACGAATGGCGTCGTCAATACGCTTTTCTGCAACCAGATGGTAGTTATGATTGGAACGCAATGCCAGGACAAATCTGGTTTTTAAAGGCCGCTAAAACCCGTGGTGTAAAACAGTTTATTGGCTTTGTAAACAGTCCACATGTGCTTTTTACCAAAAACGGAAAAGCATATTCTACCGATGGTAATTGCAACCTGAATTTTGATAAACTTCCCGGATTTTCTGCCGATCTCGTAGCCACAATTAATGGAATAAAAAAAACAACAGGCATAGAACTGGATTACCTGAGCCCTGCAAATGAGCCACAATGGAAATGGAATGAGCACAAACAGGAAGGCTGCCCTTATAACAATACCGAGTTGGCCCAGCTTTATAGAGGTGTAAATGAGGCGTTCGCTAAAAATCAGATCAAAACTAAAATACAAATAGGAGAAGCAGGTCAGCTCGATTATTTATATGATAATGGTAATGAGGAAAAAGGAAATCAGGTATATCAGTTCTTTAATGCTGCATCTCCGAATTATGTCGGCAATCTTTCTAATATAGATCAATCTATTTCTGGTCATAGCTATTTCACAACAAGTCCTGAACAAAAATTTATTAATACCCGTAAAAAAACAGCAGAAGCAGTAGCTCAGATAAAAGGTTTAAGGTATTGGATGTCTGAATATTGCGTGCTGGGTGATGATGTGCTGAAAGGCGAAAAACGCGACCTGGGTATGGTAACCGCTTTGTTTATTGCAAGGTTAATTCATCATGATCTGGTGATTTCCAATGCTACATCATGGCAATGGTGGCTGGCCGTATCAACAGGCGATTACAAGGACGGTCTGGTTTATATAGATAAAAATAAAACCGATGGCCAGGTGTACGATAGTAAAATGTTATGGGCTTTAGGCAATTATAGCCGCTTTATTGGCGCTGGCAGTAAGAGACTACAGGTTAAAACAATTGGAGAAAAAAAGCCTCAGGTTTATATATCTTCTTATTTGCAAAATAAAAAGCTCGTAACGGTAGCCGTTAACCCTACAGAAAACGATCTTGATCTGGATATCGATGTAAAAGGGAATAAGCAAAGTTTTGTACAAACCTATGTTACCTCTGCCGAATACGATTTATCACCCTATAAACAATATATGGATACGAAACATGTTCGTGTTCCTGCTAAATCTGTAACCACTATACTTAGTAATTAATTTTCTTAGTCTGTAATTATAAAGCTCCTTATTTTTTTATCTCAATCATTTGGTTTTGAGCTGAAAAGCACTTTACAAACCGATATGGGAAAACTATGCTTTTAACTTTTTAAATATATCTTAAATGAAACATACCCTCAAACTCCTGAAGATTACAGTAATTTTAATTACTTGTTTTTCTGGCTTTGGTGTCTTTGCACAGGCTCAGCACACTTTTAAACTTGCAGACGCTGTTTTTCTGTTGGATAATAAACCCTTTCAGATCATTTCAGGCGAGATGCATTACCCCCGCATACCGAGAGAAGCCTGGCGTGATAGAATGAAAATGGCTAAAGCGATGGGTTTAAATACCATTGGTACCTATGTATTTTGGAATGTACATGAACCGCAGAAAGATCAGTTTGATTTTTCTGGTAATAATGATATCGCCGAATTTGTACGTATTGCAAAAGAAGAAGGTTTATGGGTATTGCTCCGCCCTAGTCCGTATGTATGTGCCGAATGGGAATTTGGTGGTTATCCATTTTGGTTACAGAACGTTAAAGGTTTACAGGTAAGGAGTAAAGAAGCACAATATTTAAAAGAATATAAAGAATACCTTACAGAGATTGGTAAACGTTTAGCGCCATTGCAGATTAACCATGGTGGCAACATCTTAATGGTACAGGTAGAAAACGAGTATGGTTCTTACGGAAATGACAAGGAATATTTGAAGATCAATGCACAGCTCTTTAAAGATGCCGGTTTTGATGGTGTGCTTTCTACCTGCGATCCTGTTCCTGCATTAGAAGGTGGTCATTTAGCGGGTTTGCTTCCAGGCGTAAACGGCATCGATAATCCTGCCCAGATCAGAACGCTGATCAATAAATATAACAATGGTACCGGACCTTACTTTGTGCCAGAATGGTATCCAGCCTGGTTCGATTGGTGGGGTACAAAACACCATCAGGTAGATCCAAAAACATATGCCAATAAACTGGATACCGTACTTAAAGGCGGGATTTCCATTAACATGTATATGTTTCATGGTGGTACAACCAGAGGTTTTATGAATGGGGCAAATTACAACGATTCTACGGCTTACGAACCGCAGATTAGTAGTTATGATTATGATGCACCATTGGATGAGGCAGGTAATGCAACGCCAAAATTTATGCTTTTCCGCGAAGCGATTAAAAAGAATTTGCCTGCAAACCAAATACTTCCTGTTGTACCTGCCGCCAAACCGGCAGCTGCCTTACCTGTTATTACCTTTACCAAATCAACAAACATCTTTAACCTGGTTGGGAAACCTCTATTAAGTGAAAAACCATTAACCTTCGAAGCCCTTAACCAACCTTATGGTTTTGTATTGTACAGCAGCACCATAAAAGGTGGGCGCAAAGGGGTAATTAAAATCAACGAGCTTCGCGATTACGGATTAGTATACATCAACAAAAAACTTGCAGGTGTTTTAGACAGGCGACTTTATCAGGATAGTTTAGTAGTCAATCTTCCGGCTGGTAATGTACAACTTGATATTTTAGTAGAAAACATGGGTAGGATTAATTTTGGTCCTTACTTGCTTAAAAACAACAAAGGAATTACCAAAAATGTAACTTTTAATGGTAAAGAGATTAAATCATGGAAAATGTATCCCTTGCCATTTGATAAAATAGCTGCCAAAAAAACACAGTATAAAGTAAATAGCCAGTCTGCTGCGGTGCTTAAATCGGCTTCCTTTAATTTAACAAAAGTTGCCGACACTTATTTAGATATGCGCCAGTGGGGAAAAGGACTGGTTTGGGTTAATGGGCATAATTTGGGTAAATATTGGGCTATTGGACCACAACAGACCATTTATTTACCTGCAGAATGGCTTAAAAAGGGAAAGAATGAAATTGTAGTTTTCGAACTGCTTAAGCCTACACAGAATACATTAACCAGTTTAGATAAAGCTATTTTAAATGAGTTAAAAAATAAATAACATTTCGATTTTCTTCTGGTTAACGCCTCACTAACCAAATATTAAATCATTACCTATGAAAATTAAAACGTCAATTGCAACAATGGCCGTTATGTTAAGCGCGTGCTTAATGGGCTGTGAAAAAAAAGAATTAACAGAAGCTCCGCTCGAAATTGAAAAAACGGCGGTCACGGATGCTCAAAAAGCAAATGTAGAATCGGTTGGTGCTGCCGGTATTGCAGGCGTAAATTGGGCAGATGGCCGCGACAATTTTGTTGATGGCTGGGTAATCCCTTCAGGCTTAACCGCTGGTGATGATTACACCACGGTATCGGCAAAAGCAAATGCGATATTAACGGGTTTTCAAAATAACATGCCCGGTGTTAATACGGTAAGGTTACCAATTAATCCGCCAAGTGTATCCGATTCGTGGTGGAGTGCCTATACCGGCGCAATAGATCGTGCACTAAGCAAGAACATGAAAGTGATTTTAGCTTGTTGGGAGAGTGCATCTTCCCATAATGGTACTATTGATGATACCACTCAGTTTTGGGCCATGTGGCAAACCGTAGTTAATAAATATGGAAGTAATGCGAACGTGTATTTCGAACCTATGAACGAGCCCTATGGTTATACATTGGCCCAATTAACCACTATTTATGCCGAATGGCTTTCCCGTTACCCCAATGTAAGCAGAGGCCGGATTCTTTTAGGTGGCACGGGCTATTCGGAAAATGTAACAGCTGTTGGTGCAGATAGCCGCTTTTCGAGCTGTCTTTTATCCCTGCATAATTATGCATTTTGGGCTACCAGAACACAATCGGCCTGGGAAGCTGACTGGCGAAACCGTTTTGGGAGTTACGCCAGTCGCACTGTTGTTACAGAGTATGGCGCAGCCATGACTACGGGTAAAAATTATACCGGTTCGGTTGGTAGCGATAATGAAATTGCCTATATAGTTGGTTCTACCAATGTATTTAGAAACGATAAAGTTGCCAGTGTGTACTGGCCAGGGCTTAGAGATAACGACAGTTACAGTATTCAGAACCGTGGTGGAAGCGGAACAAATATTACCTTAACAACAACTAATCAATCGGGATTAACCCGTATCAGATATGGCTGGGGTTTATAATAAGATTTAAGCAAAATCCGTCTCTTAAATAATTTAGGAGACGGATTTTGCTTCATTATTCCAAATATACTTATCTAATCCAGAAAAAGTACTGCTTTTCCGGTCGCTTTTTCTACAGGTATTTGTGAACTGTTGTATTTTTATCTACACCTTAGCTTTCAGGAAATCCATGGGGATATCATCCAAACTTTTATCCACTCTTCTACCTAACCGGCCTATTTGACTTCAGTACATTTATTTATTCCAAAATTAAGTGCAAACGTTTGATGTACAAGCAGGGGGGATTCATATCAGAAACCTGGCGTACTATTCTTTTTCAGTAAGTGCTTTTTTCCTAATCCTGCTTAGTGTTTCGAGTCGCATGCCGATAAATGATGCAATATACTTAAGTGGCACGCGATTGATTAAATGAGGATAGGAAACCAGGAATCTTTGATATCGTTTCAATGCAGAAGGCAGCCTGCTTATATAAGCACGTTCAGTTGCTCCGAGGAAATAAATCTCTGTCATTTTACGGCCCACATAGTTGGCAATCGGAAACTTTTCGTAAAGCAGTTTCGACATTTCGTGCGGAATGGCAATTGCAAATACCGGATCGATTGTTTCAATATATTCATCAGAGATTTCATTCTCCCACAAATTTCTGATGGTTCCTGCCAGTTCATTTTCGGCAGCAATCCAAGTACTAATTTTTTTGTTTCCCATTTTAAGGTAACCATGTACTGCTCCTTCCAAAATAAGGAAAATATATCGATTATGCTTTAATGGCGAGGCAATGTGTTTGTTTTTGGCAAATCGGATGGGAAAGGTTTGCTCGTTAATAATTTTTTCAATTTCATCATTAAGGGGATGATAAGATTTGAAAACTGTAATGAGTGGCGAAAAGCCTCCAAATGCAGCCCACTTATCTTCACCGTAAGTATTTTCAATATTCATTAAGGGAATGGTAATATATCTGTAAAATGGAAATAATAACGAAAATAAAAAACACTTTTATAACTACAATGATGGGAATGGAAAGGTTTATTCGGCCCATACTGTAGATCAGATTTCGGTATATAATATGTTTTTTTTTACAGCAGGGTTTATTTTGATGATGAAGAAAAAAAATAGTAATAATATTTTTTGTTGTTTTAGTCTGATGTTTAATTATTTAGCTGCAGTTTGTTTAATTAAGGTTAAGTTTTTATTAAATAGATTGACTTTGTTCTTTGCAGGAATGAATTTAATTTCTATCTTCGCAGCCTCGAAAGGGACAAAATGATTCCGTAGCTCAGCTGGTAGAGCATTACACTTTTAATGTAGTGGTCCTGGGTTCGAATCCCAGCGGGATCACAGAAGACCTCACAGAAATGTGAGGTTTTTTTGTTTTATTCCCATTGGGATTCGAACAGAAGCGCTGGCCTGGGTTCGATTTGTAAAAGGCTCAGGGCCGAGTCCGGGATTTTGCAGGGCTGAGCCAATCCCAGCGGGATCACAAAAGACCTCACGGCAAGGTGATATTTTCGCTAAAAACAGCCCTGGTTCATCATCGTGACCAATTTTTTGGGCCTACTGGTCACTGCACTTCGCGTTAAAATGGTCACTCGGCTCATTTTATTGGCTTTAAACTTCTGAAAAGCAGGGTTGGATTTTAATGGTCGTTTCGTTTGGAGAAAGGAAATGGAGATACGCTAATAGCCTTGAATCAAAAAAAAGTATTTCTTATTCTAATGTGTTTTTTAAAGAGAGCTGATTTGCCATACATCGTCTCCGACACAGGCCTAGACCAACAATACCTTACGATAGCCTTCTCTTTACATTTTATTTAGCTATTGTTAACACGCTGATCTAAAGCGACGCAAATCTTTGACCTACCAGATCTATATCAAGGCTATAACTCAACCCAAGCAAGTGCGAAGCAGTGTGCAAGCAAGTAGCAGGTAAGCCATAAGCAAGCCTGGCCGGAAGGTGGCCTAAACGTGGGGTAAATGTGGCGTAAAGGTGGATTTTGGAATATTTTTTTTGGGATTTTAATCAGATGGATTGATTTGGGTTATCATCCCTTTTTGATTATCCTAATGTACTAAAATTATGACTGTTTGGAATGGAATTATCAAATTAACGGGCAAACGGGATCTTGTTTTTACAAACGCGGAATTAAGGCTATTAATAAGGTGCGTCATTCGGGGACTCGAATTTCTAAAACACTCTAAAAACATTCCTATTTAACAATACCTACCAAATCTATTCTTTTCATCATTTATATTCAGTAGCACTTTAAATTATTCGTAACTTTCTGAAACCGAAAAATTAGACCTTTTACCCGATTATGGAGCAATATCCAAAAGTTTACCTATATCGACGGATTGTTCAGGCAAAACTTTTCATCGACAAAAATTATGCTGAAAGAATAGATCTTAGTTACATTTCTGATGAAGCCTGTTTTTCTAAATTTCATTTCACCAGGCTTTTCAAAGCCATTTATGCTAAAACACCACATCAATACCTTACATGGGTAAGAATTGAAAAAGCACAGCAGCTATTGCGCGAAGATAAAAGCGTTTCTGAAACCTGCTTCTTAGTAGGATTTGATAGCTTAACTTCGTTTAGCGGACTTTTTAAACGCAATGTAGGTATATCGCCTTCAAGTTATCAGGCACAGATGCAACAATTAAAGTTAGCCATTAAAAAATCGCCAGTTTCTTTCGTGCCGAGTTGCTTTGCCTTGCAACATGGGTGGATAGAAAAATAGCAATTATGAAGAAGTGATTGTTTAAATCATTGCGGAAATTTGGTTCAACATTTATAAAATTAAACTGAGAACCATGATTACCAAAATGACCATCACAAACATTCACGTCCTGAACCAGGATAGTGCTTATGACTTTTATGTAAACAAATTGGGCTTTAAACTGGTAGATGATATCCCGATGGGGCCAGAAAGCCGTTGGCTAACCGTGTCGCCACCTGAGCAGCCTGACCTGCAGTTGGTGTTATTCCCTGTTACGGTAAGCAAAATGTTTCCAAAGGATGTAGCAGAAACATTAATAGGATTGATCAAAAAGGGGATTTTCGGCTGTGGCGTACTTACCTGCAATGATATTTTTGCAACCTACGAAGAATTAAAGGCTAAGGGTGTTGAATTCATAAAAGCGCCTACTAAAGAGTTTTATGGAACTGAGGCTTTGTTTAAAGACGATTCCGGAAACTATTTTTCATTGCAACCGCTAAACAATTTTGGTAATGAAAACGGTATTTGAGCAATCAACAAGAAGTGAGTTGATTGATCGGGTTAATTCACTGACCGAAAACAGTAACCGGCTTTGGGGTAAAATGAATGTTTACCAAATGGCAAAACATTGTACCATCTGGTTCGAATGGGTTTTAGGTAAAGATAAACAGGTTTACAGAGTCGATTTTTTAGGTAAGCTATTCGGCCGGATGGCCCTTAAAAGCAATACGAAAGATGATAAACCGATAGGTAAAAACATGCCTGCAGGGAAGTTTGCGATTAAAGAAAAAGAAGGAGACCTGAAACAACAGCAAATGATCCTGATCAAATGCATCGAAGAATTTGAAAACTATGATAACCCCGATTTTCTCCACGATTTTTTTGGCCTGATGACAAAAGAACAGATCGGTGTTTTTTCTTATAAACACGCTGATCATCATTTAAGGCAGTTTGGTGTTTAACATCTGCTGCCGATTGCACTTTGAATTGTTAAAAGTTGATATTTTAAACAAAGTAAGATTGACGTTTTGAACAAAGCTAAGCCTGTTGTTGTCCGTTATTTTTGTTGTGAAATAAAACAATAGAAAAAATGGAAAGTAACAATAATTACAACGGTGCATTACAACAGCCAATAGGCTCAGGATTTAATGCAACATCTGCTACTACTGATGTAATAGCTGGCATTAACCTTAAAGGAAAAACGGCAATCATCACTGGCGGTTATGCTGGTATAGGTTTAGAAACTACCAAAACCTTTGTACAAGCAGGTGCTAAGGTAATTGTACCTGCACGCGACATTGAAAAAGCGAAGCGGAATTTAGTTGGCCTGGCCAATGTAGAGGTGGAGGTTATGGATTTAATGGATTACCATTCAATCAATGCCTTTGCTGAAAAATTTTTAGCAAGTGGACAGCCACTTGATCTTTTGATTAATAACGCGGGTATTATGTGGGTACCCCTGCGTAGAGACGCAAGAGGTTATGAGTCGCAGCTTTCTACCAATCATTTGGGGCATTTTCAGCTTACGGCTAAATTATGGCCAGCGTTGAAAAAAGCTGATAGGGCCAGGGTGGTAAATGTTTCTTCATATGGTCATCAGATTGCGCCTTTCAATTTTGAAGATCCTAACTTTGAACATCGGCAATATGAAACTTTATTGGGCTATGGCCAATCGAAAACCGCCAATAACCTTTTTGCAGTCGAACTGGATGCACGTGGTGCAAAATTTGACATCAGGGCTTATGCCGTACATCCCGGCTCGGTTAACCATACCGATTTAGGAAGAGAAGCACCTATGGAACTTTTCCAGCAAATGGGTACACATGATGCTGATGGTAATATTTTTCCAGCGGTAGAAAAGAAACTGAAACAGCTTACACAAGGCGCTGCTACAACGGTTTGGTGTGCTACAAGCCCGTTACTTAATGAGATTGGCGGGGTATATTGTGAGGATGCGGATATAGCGGAATTAGATTTGGGTAATATTGAACACTTAATTTCTGAACCATCAACCTTGCATGGCGTAAGGTCTTATTCGGTTGATGAAATAAATGCAAAACGGTTATGGCGTTTGAGTGAGGAAATGCTCGATATAACATTCAACGCCGATTAATTAAAAGCAATTATTTGTATTTTAGCAACAATGGAGTTTCAGACAAAATATATCACTTCAGAGATTAAACTCTCTTGTTATGAAGACAAGTTGTTTAAAACTGAAGTGGTTTTCGACAACCATATGCTGATATGGTTTATCTCAGGAGAAACTAAAATTATTGAGGCCAATAAAGAACATGTGTTTAATGCGGGGGATATTTTTTTGATCCCCCGAAATCAACTGGCCACAATCATCAATTACCCAAAAGATGGGCTGCCGCATAAAACCGTGGTGATGCATTTATCGGCAAAACGGTTAAGAGATTTTTACGCAGATATAGAGGTGAAGCATAAAGTGCGGGTATCACAGCAAATATTGAGTTTTAGCCATCATCCATTACTAAAAAGCTGCCTGGCATCTTTAATCTCTTATTTTGATCTTCAGGAAACTTTTCCCGAACATATTGCTGCATTAAAAATAAATGAAGCCATTAATATTCTTCGGTTTATCGATCCTGAAATAGATAATGTACTTTCTGACTTTCGGGAGCCTGGTAAAATTGATCTGGTAGACTTTATGGAAAAAAACTATATGTTCAATATGCCTCTAGAGAAATTCGGATACCTTATGGGCAGGAGTTTATCGACTTTTAACCGCGATTTTAGAAAAGCATTTAACCGTTCTCCACAAAGATGGCTAACTCAAAAAAGATTGGAACTGGCCCATTATCAACTGGTAGAAAAGCATAAAAAACCTGTTGAGGTATATATGGAATCGGGTTTTGAAGATTTGTCGCATTTCTCTTTCGCCTTTAAAAAAGAATTTGGATATGCACCTTCTACCTTAGTAAAGTGAAATATATATCATCAGGCAGCATGAAAAAAGTTGTCTGATGATATTGAAATTACCGGAAGGGATGAACAGATAACCTTAATCTTCCTTTTTAAGCCAGGCAACCTGTTGATTGCTTTCATGCGGCTGACCTAATATATCTTTGTACAGATCAGGTTTCCTCGCCTGAATATATCGGTATCCTCCAGCATTGGTAAGTCGGTCGGGGTTTAATTCTGCTATAACAAATTCATTGCCTAAAGACCTGCATTCGGTCATTACGTCACCAAAAGGATCGACAATCATCGAACACCCATTTTTAAGCTGATCGTCATCCATTCCAATTGGATTGGCAAAAACGGCATATATTCCATTGTCGTAGGCTCGGGCAGGTAACCATTTCATTAGCCATTGTCGGCCCTTTAATCCATCAAATTCAGTACGTAATAAATTGCTATTCTGTTCTTTGTTCTCCCAAAGTTTTGCGTCCACAAAACCCGCTCCAGGTCGGGTAGAGGGTGTACACATGGTTACATGTGGCATAAAAATGATTTGCGCACCTAGCAGTGTAGTTGCTCTCACATTTTCGATGATGTTATTGTCGTAACAAATCAGTATGCCGCATTTCCAGCCATAGAGGTCAAATACGGTAAAGGCAATGCCAGGCGATAGGTGAGGGTTTATAAATGGATGCAGCTTACGGTGTTTGGCAACCAGGCCTGTTCCGTCAACACAAACATAAACTTTGAACAAGTTGTCGTTTTCATCTTTTTCAAATAGTCCCGCAAGAATAGCGATGTTAAATTCTTTGGCAAATTCAATTAACTGAGTAACGCTTGGGCCCTGGGGTACAAATTCTGCAAGCTCAATCATCTCTGGTTTAGAAAGGTGCCTGGCAAAGGTGTAGCCTGTTATTGAGCATTCGTGGAAAGCAATTGCTTGTGCACCTTGATTTGCAGCTTGCTTGGTTAGTTGCTTAATTACAGAAAGGTTATACGCTTTATCTCCGCTTTTATTTTCGAACTGTGCTGTGGCTATTTTAAAGTTTTTCATTTTTAAGGTCTTTTTGCTAAACTGTTCAAAGCTAACACGTGCGATTCCGGAAAATTTGTATAAAACCGACAAAGATATTAGTGAAGGGGCATGAGGTTTATCGCCAGCATCTGGGTAGTATCTTTATAATGGGCAGGTGTAAACCCGGTCATTCTTCTGAAATTGCGGTTTAGGTGGGCATGATCATAATAACCAGATTCGTAAATCAATTCAGCTATTTTCTTTTTATGGGGCTGTCTTTGAAGCAGCTTAAGGAAGTGCTGAAACTTAATGGTATCTGCAAACCTTTTAGGGGAAGTGCCGATATGTTCACGGAATTTACGTTCTAACTGTCTTTCGGTTGTAGGAACTATTTTGAGTAAATCTTCTATACTTAGTATACCCTGATGCTGATACATCAGATTCACTGCCATCCTAAAATCGGCTGTTAAGTACCTTAGTGAAGTGACACGCTTTAGTAAGAAATTTTCAATAATACCAATAGCGGTATCTATTGTTAAAGCGCTAAGAATTTGTTCTTGTAAATTGCGGGCTTCCTGTCCAAAAAAATCTTCAAGTGGTATGGCATGATCATTTAATTCATAAGCTGCGGTACTAAAATGGGTAAATAAGGCATAAGGTTCTAAAACCACAACGATCATATATAAATTGCCAGTTGCAACTATGGTATTGTGATGGGTGAGTTGCCCATAAACAAAACTTTGAGGCTGAAGTTGTGCGGTCAGATTTTCTTCATCCCACTGCAAAAATGGATCTTTTAAATGAAAAACTATGCCTGGATTACCATCCGAAAACATCCGGTAAGACTGCTGTGCACTGGTTTTTTGATCTATAATTAAATAGTGTTTCACCAATCCCTGAAGTAAATGCTGAGGAGGTAATTGCATATTGACAAATGTAGCAGAATCGTAGCAATTTGTCCAGTACGTACTTCCGAAGTAGAGAATAACTTCCCAACGTGAAAAAGCTTATTCGGAACAACAAGGGTGGTGTATTATGCTAAAAAAATAGATCTTAGTTACATTTATGATGAAACCTATTTTTAAAGAAAAGGGGGCAATAGGAAATGATTTTACATCACGGTTTCTTTATTGTAGCGACGTATGTATTCCAGTGGAGATATTCCTGTTATCTTCCGAAATACTTCGCGAAAAGCTTTTACGTCAGCATAACCCACTTCATACATCACTTCGTTAACCGTTTTTCGACTGGTTTCGAAAGCTCGTTTAGCGGATTCAATTTTTGCACGTTGTAAATATGCTATTGGTGTGTTTCCTGTTGCTTTAATAAATCTTCTATCAAAATTTCTCCGGCCAACTGCAAATTTGGTCGATAAATCTTCTACAGATAGTTTTTGATCCAGGTGGTTTTCGATATACAATTGAGCTTCCTTTACCATATCGTCGCCATGCAGTTTTTGTCCCTTAAAAATAATAAACTCCGATTGGCTATGTCGGTCCATTTCAATCTGGAAAACCTTTGAACAAAAGATGGCCGTTTGCCTGTCGAAGTATTTTTCTACCAGGTAGAGGAGCAGGTTTAAAAAAGAATATGCTCCACCATTGGTATAAATCCCATTTTCGTCGGTAATTAGCTTATCTGTTTGTAAATTTACCTTAGGGAACATTTTACTAAAATTATCTGCAACAATCCAATGTGTAGAACAGGTTTTGCCATCTAGCAAACCAGTTGATGCCAATAGGTAAGCGCCTGTGCAAACACTCGCTATTTCAGCGCCGTTTTTATATTGCCCGGCGATCCAGCCGATTAGCGCTTTGTTCCCTTCCATTGCCTGTTGATAATTATGATTTAAAGAAGGGATGATTACAAGACCGGTTTTGGTGATAGATGAAATGTGCCTGTGCGGTTTCACCGAAAATAATCCGTCATAAAAATCAACCTCTTTAGAAATCCCCGCCAGTTCAATTTTAAATAATGATTTCTGGCCACATTCCTGCCAATAGGCGTTCGCTCTGCTCAATATTTTATACGAACCCACAATGCTGCTCAAGTTATTGGGGCCATCGGGTACAAGTATGGTAATGTGTTTCATCTTGATTATTTTCTTAGATAAAGATAATGTTTATGCTTGTCCAAATCAACCCGCTACAATGTCCATTTTACACCCTGCAGGTTAAAAATTAGTACATTAACTTTGATTAACCTTTAAGGAAATTAAATTTTTAAAAAAAATAGAACCATGGAAAAGCAAGATTTTACAGCCACCATTTTGGTAGATCAAAGTCCGAATGAAGCATTTAATGCAATTACCAATGTAAGCGGATGGTGGTCGGAAGCCATTGAAGGAGCTACCGATATCATTAACGCCGAATCCGTTTATCATTATAGAGATATTCATTACTGTAAAATGAAATTGATAGAAATGATTCCAGATCAAAAAGTAGTTTGGCTGATATTGGATAACGACTTTAAGTTTACAACCGATAAAAGCGAATGGATCGGTACAAAGCTGGTTTTCGATATTACTAAAAAAGGTGAACAAACTGCTGTAACTTTTACGCACGAGGGCTTGGTACCGCAGTACGAATGTTATGAAATTTGCAGGGAAGCCTGGACTAACTATATAAAAGAAAGCTTGTATAAGTTGATTACCACAGGGAAGGGGGAGCCAAATCCTAAAGAAAATGATGGTTTTAATGCTGAATTGGCAAAAAAGTGGAAACTGGAAGTCTGATAATAACTGCAGCCAGTTCAGTTTTAATGAACTGGCTGCAGTTAAATAGCTAAATTAAATTTATTGTTAGTGTTTCCGAAGATTCTCTAGTGTGCCAATAATCTTCTTTTGGCTTTTTATGGTTTCTTCGTAAAGTTCGAGCAATTTATTTTTTTCTTTGATTAAATTTTTAAGCTCACTAAGCTCCTCATCACTTTGTGCAAGGGTGTCGATTTCTAATTGAGCCAGGTCTTCATCTTTGCGGTAGTATTCGAAAAAATTAATACCAAGCGCAATAGAGATCTTTTTTAATAAATTGGTATCTACTGATGCCGATTTAAGTAAAGTATCTACCCGGTGTTTGCTCACACTTATTTTCTCGGCAAGTTGATCTCTACTCATCGATTTTGCCTTCATCTCTTTCCATACCAATAACCCAATATTTATGCTCATGGTTAAATTTATTAGGGTTTATCTTTAGACTCAAAACCGTACAACCCATTTTGGTAGAGGTACGATGCCATCTGGTAATTGGATATGGCCTCATTAATCAATTTCTGATCTGCTGGTATGGCTACAGCATTTCCGTTAGTAAAATCGGGTTTGTAAGTAGTTGCTTTTTTATTCGGATCAAGAATAACCAGTTTATTATTTTTAATGTAACCTAAACTCTGGTAGGTGCTTATAAATGCCCTTTCTTCGCTATCTTTCATTTTAAATACATCCTGACCAAAGAATTTACTGTCGTAACTGAAATTGAGGTAGCCCAAAATGGTGGGACCGATATCAATCTGTGCGGTAAGTTTCTCGAATTTGCCTGGTGCAATATGCCCCGGACTATAAAAAATCATGGGAATATTATATTTATCTACCGGTAACTGTACTTTACCAGCACTCGAGGCGCAATGATCAGCCACAATAATGAATAAAGTATTCGAAAACCAGGGTTTCTGTTTTGCTTCACGTATAAACTTACCAATAGCATAATCGGTGTATTTAACTGCACCTTCTCTGCCAGTGTGTGATGGAATATCAATTCTCCCCTCAGGGTAAGTATATGGACGATGGTTCGAAACCGTCATAATCTGTGCGAAAAAGGGTTTCTTATCTTTATAATCTTTATCAAGTTCGCGTAACGAAAGTGTAAATAAATCTTCATCAGCAACACCCCAGATATTTGAATAATGGATTTCTGAGTCCTGCAGTGCACTTCTATCGGTTACCTGATAACCGTTATTGGAAAAGAACTCGTTCATATTATCAAAATACCCATAACCGCCATAAATAAACCTGCTGTTGTAGCCTTTCGAACGAAATATACTGCCTAAGGTGAACAGGTTTTTATTATCAGGACGTTTAACGATGGATTGCCCAGGGGTAGGCGGAATGCAAAGTGAAAGTGCTTCCAGGCCCCGCACCGTACGCGTTCCCGAAGCGTATAAATTGTTAAAGAGCAAACCTTCTTTTGCCAACGAATCGAGTTGTGGGGTAATGTGCTGTGTATTGCCAAATGCGGATAAAAATTCAGCGCTTAAGCTCTCTACGCTAATCAATACCACATTCATCTTATGCTCTGTACCCGGATTATTGATGGTTCTGGATGTATTTTTAAATGTTCCGTTTTTGGCAGTAGAATCTTGTTGAAGCAAATTGCTCAGAATAGATTCTGCATTTTTAATCGGGAGGGTTTTGTAAAAAGTATTGTAATCGAGCTGATTGTTCCAAAAGGCAAATCCAAAATCGTACATGCCATTGCCCGAAAGCTCATTTACATATTGATTTTTACTGTGGTATTTCCATCTATGGCTTACCCCAAAATAAGTAAGAACAGGCAGGCACAAAAGAATCAATGCAATTATGGTTCGTTTGCCGAAACCCGTTTTATGGGCAGTAGATGTTGTGATAGATTTTCTTAAAAGATAAACGATTAGGGCTGTAACGATCACCAAACCTACCATAATGCTATTAATTGGGTACGATTGGCGGATATTTCCAATAACCTCCGTGGTATAAACCAGATAATCGACTGCAATAAAGTTATAACGGACTGAAAATTCTTCCCAAAAAAACCATTCTGAAATGGCATTGAAGATTAGCGTGAAAACAACAAAGAAAAAATAGATGAACAATAATATCTTGTTGAATTTGCTGGCATACCATTTAGAAGGGAGCAACCATAGATAAATTACAATCGGGATTACCGCAAAAGATGTAGCAGCAAGGTCATAAAACAGACCGATAACCAGAATTTTAAGTAGGTTAAATATCGACCAATCAACAGATGATGCACTATAAATTAATAAAGAGAGCCTCGTAATCAGCGATATGGTACATAATAATACTGTAACTAAAAAAACTGGTCCAAATCTATGATGGAGTAATTTATTTGTTTTTTCTTTAATGCCCATAGTTAGTGATGAATCCAAAGGCCGAAACTAGTCTGCCCATACTTTGTGTAATAATTGGCGAAGGTAAGTTTCAATTCTGAAGGAATTCTGAAGGTTTGGTTAGGGTTTAAAGGTATCACTAAAGTATTGTACTTAACAATTTATTAATATTATGTTCATTGTAAGCTGTAATAGGTTATTGCTTTGAAGATTAGCTGCTAATATTTATATGATAAAATTGAAACTGATCGATCTAAACCCAGTAACAGCATTTTATACTACAGTTTTTCTTCAGAATTGATATATACCATTGTACTATTTATAAGATTGATAAATGGAAAGAGGGCAGGAAATATTGCTGAAAAAGGTTGAAGCCTTTGTTAAGGAACTTTTTGAAAAGGAGCTGCCAAAAAGCATGTACTTTCATAGTTTTGAGCATACTTTATTAGTGGTAGAAGGTGTTAGAATTATTGGTAAGCAAAATAGTGTGACTGAAAATGAATTGCTGACGCTTACTTTGGCTGCCTTTTTACATGATGTGGGCTATACTAAACAATATAGTGGCCATGAGTTGGCCAGTGTCAAAATTGCTTATGAATTTTTACTGAGAAATGGCCTTAAACACGATCAGATAGAATTGGTAAACAACTGCATTCTTGCTACAAAATATCCTCAACTTCCAAACAACGATTTAGAGAAGATCATATGCGATGCTGATTTTTATCATTTTTCCCTTCCAAATTATCTTGCTTTTGCGGCCAGGTTGAAAAGAGAATGGGAAGAAAACCTTCGTTTGGTACATAGCGACATGGAATGGGATGCCATCAATATCAAAATGCTTGTAGGGCATGAATACTTTACCACCTTTGGTAAACAGATATTGCAGAAGAAAAAAAATCTGAACATAGAAAAATTGATACAGCGGTTATACTTAACTGGTTTGGAACTGCATTTTTAATTTTCCGGTTTAAATGATTACTTTATGTCAATTAAATCACAAATTAACAATCAATGAAAATTTTAGTCATTGAAGATGAACAGGCATTATTAGAGAGTATACTTGCTTATTTTACAGGAGAGGGTAACATTTGTGAGCATGCTTCCGATTTTGCTTCTGCTTATGAGAAAATATCGCTTTATAGTTACGATTGTATTCTATTAGATTTGGGCTTGCCTGGTGGCGAAGGACTGGAATTATTAACCAAACTTAAACAACTGAAAAAAAGAGATGGTGTACTCATTATTTCTGCGCGCCATTCTTTAGATGATAAACTTGCCGGGCTCGATCTTGGCGCCGATGATTATTTAGTTAAGCCTTTTCATTTATCGGAACTAAAAGCGCGTGTAAGCGCTATTATCCGCAGAAAGAATTTTGATGGTGCCAATATTATTGTTTTCAACGAGATCACTGTAGATGTTTCGGCAATGAAAATTACTGTTAAAGGCAATCAGGTAACACTTACCAAAAAAGAGTTCGATCTGCTGGTGTATTTTCTTTCTAACCGCAATAAAGTCGTCACCAAAAATGCAATGGCTGAGCATCTTTGGGGCGACGAAATGGACTTGTCGGATGATTTCGACTTTATTTATACCCATGTTAAAAATCTCCGTAAAAAATTGCTTGAAGCAGGAGCAGCAGATTACCTTCGTTCTGTTTATGGAATTGGCTATAAATTTGGCGATATATGAAACTCTCCAACCGTTACAACAAGGCAAATATTTTAACCTCTATCCTTGTATTAATCATTACGGGGATCATTTACTATGTTGTAATCCATTTTATTTTAACCGAAAAATTAGATCGCGATTTAGCTGTTGAAGAAAATGAAATTAACCAGTATGTAAACACTTTTCATAAGCTCCCGCTGCCTGCAAGTTATCTCGATCAACAAATATCTTATAAAACGCTAAGTGGGATTATTTCTGAAAGAGAATTTCTAAATACACTTTATTTTAACCCGAAAGAAGGTGAAAACGAACCAGGGAGAAGTCTGATTACGGTTGTACATTTAGATGGTAAAACCATTGAGGTAACCATAACCAAATCGAGGGTAGAATCAGAAGATCTTATTAGAATCATCCTTTTAATTACGCTCGGAATTACGGTTGTTTTGCTTTTATCCTTACTGCTGATAAACCGATTTGTACTGAACAGGTTATGGCGTCCTTTTTATTCTATTCTGAACCGGATGAAAGCTTTCGAAGTAACCCGAATGGATACTATTGAACAAGAGCCAACTAAAATTGATGAGTTTAATGAACTTAATAAGTCTGTAAATGCCATGGCCGAAAGGGTACGGCAAGATTATAAGGAACTTAAAAGTTTTACCGATAATGCCTCACACGAAATGATGACCCCATTAGCCGTAATTAATTCTAAATTAGATTCTTTGCTGCAAACAGAGTCGTTTACCGAGCAGCAGGGCGCATTATTGGAAGATATTTATCATGCTACAGGCAGATTATCAAGATTGCATCAATCATTACTGTTGTTGGCCAAAATTGAAAATAACCTCATTCCCGATTTTCAGCATATCGAACTTAAAGAAATAGTAGAGGCAAAGAGTCGCCAGTTTCAGGAGTTATTGGAAAAAGACGGACTGATCCTGACAGAAGATCTTACCCCGGTTGAGGTTAAAATGAGCCGTTATCTGGCGGATATTCTGTTGAACAATCTTTTTAGCAATGCGGTGCGGCATAATGTAAGTGGAGGGTATATTCATATTAAACTCGATCAACAGCGCTTAACGATATCCAATTCAGGAAACCCCGGTCATCTGCAAACCAAAATCTTCGATCGCTTTTCTAAATCTGTAAATTCTGAAGGCATGGGGCTTGGATTAGCCATAACCAAACAAATCTGTAACCTTTATGGCTTTCGCATCGATTATCACGAAGAAAGTGGTGAACATGTTTTTACTGTTTATTTTGGTGATTAATCTGCTCATTTTTTTTCGCTTCTTTATGCTGAACTTGTTTTACTGTGGTAATAGGTGTTACCATCTGCCACTATCGAATTACCCGTTGTAAACATCTAATTTAAAATAGTTTCATTCATAACTTCAGAATTTCTCCATAATTCGATTATAGTTTTGGTTAAAATTTAAACTATGAAAAGGTTTTTAGAGGTGCTGTTGATTATGGTAAGTTATAGAAGTCATACTTATGCTGCTGCCGTTATCAAGTACACTCAAAATATAGATTCGGTTAAAAATATCCCAGATTCTTTAGGGCGATGGTATACTGGCCATCCGATCCCAAAAAGAAAGTTTCAGGCAACGGCATTTATTGCACCCGTTTTACTTGCTGGTTATGGTTTTGCCGCCGTTTACGATCATGGCGCATTAAAACAACTGGATGTAAGTACCAAAGCAGAATTACAGGAAGACCATCCTTTATTTGCAGCTCATGTTGATGACTATATCCAATTTGCACCTGCTGCTGCAGTATACGCACTTAATTTGTCGGGTATAAAAGGCAAGCATAACTTATTTGATGCTTCGATGTTATATGTAACCTCAGCTGCAATTATGGGTGTTTCTACCCATTTTGTAAAACAGGGCATTGGTAGAGAGCGACCAAATGGAAATGGAGAAAATTCTTTTCCCTCCGGGCATACTGCTTCTGCATTTATGGCGGCAGAATTTCTTCATCAAGAGTATAAAGATGTTAACCCATGGATTGGTTATGCTGGTTATTTTGTCGCCACTGCTACTGGAACACTGCGGATGTATAATAACAAACACTGGTTTAGTGATGTGGTGGCAGGTGCCGGATTTGGGATTGCTTCTACAAAGATATCTTATCTTGTTTATCCATATATCAAGAGCCTTTTTACCACAAAAAAAGATGGCAATTTTATGTTTATGCCCTTCCACCAACAAGGTAGCACGGGTTTAATGCTTTCGGGCAGATTTTAATATTGTTCAATGTTTTTTGAGTTGAAATCATCCAAAAATGAATATAAAGTTGAAATGCCTGATTCTATGCTTGGTTAGCTTTTGGGCGGCAAGGGCAGCGGCTCAAATCCCGTCAAAAAGTCTCGATTATTATTTAAAACAGGCAGAATTTACAAGTCCGGTACTTAAAGATTTTCAGAACCAACAGCGTTCTGCTGGGATAGATAGTTTGATTGTTCGGGCTACTGGAGGGCCACAGGTTACAGCCAGTTCTGCAGGGATGTATGCGCCAATTGTGCGTGGTTATGGTTACGATGAAGTGCTTACCAATGGGCAGGCGCTAGAAGCACTACTTAATGTGAATTATGATCTATTGAACAAGAAACGAATCAATAATCAACTCGAGGGCATTAAAATCCAAAGCGATTCCATTAAATATGCCGGGCAATTGTCGCTATATGATTTGCAAAGAGCTATTGCCGATCAATATATTCTAGCCTATGCCAGTCAAGAACAGGTAGGCTTTAATCGGGAAGTGGTTAAACTGCTCGAACAAGAAGAAGCACTGCTTAAAAAATTAACCAGAAGCAATATTTACAAGCAATCAGAGTATTTAACTTTCCTGGTTACTTTACAACAACAGCAACTGGTAGTAAAACAGGCCGAACTGCAGTTTGAAAATGACTATGCTACGTTAAACTATTTGGCTGGTATTTCTGATACCACACAGGTTAAGTTAGCCGATCCCCAATTGCAGACCGCCAGCACATCAATGGATCGAAGCTTTTTTAATAAACGTTTTGATATCGACAGTTTAAAAAACAGCAATCAAAAAAACGCAATCGACTTTAACTATAAACCCAAGCTTGGGGTGTACGCAAATGGAGGTTATAATTCTTCATTTATTTTGCAGCCCTATAAAAATTTTGGGGCAAGTATTGGTTTTACTTTTTCTGTTCCGATTTACGATGGTCATCAGAAAAAAATGCAGTACAATAAACTCAGTCTTTCTGCTAAAACCATATCCGGTTACCGCGATTTTTTTGTCCGCCAGCAACAACAACAGCTAAACCTGATCCGTCAGCAGATTAACCAGACCGATGCACTCTTTCCAAAAATTAACGAGCAGATCCGTTTTAGTAAGGGTTTGATCGACGTAGACAGTAAATTGATGCATACTGGCGATTTAAAAGTGGCCGATTTTGTTATCGCAATCAACAACTATATGGCCGCTCAAAATTTATTGCGCCAAACCAATATTAACCGTTTAAAACTGATCAACCAATTTAATTACTGGAACCGATAACCATGAATAGCTATCTAAAATTAATATGTAGTGGTATTGCCACCCTGTTTGTTTTTTCGGGATGTAATCATTCTGCTCCGGCAGAAACCGTAGATGAGCCCTCGCCAATTATCCCAGTTCGGGTGACTACTGTTCGAGATAGTTCTCTTTCAGAATTTGTGGTGCTTTCGGCAGTTTCGGCCTATCTGGAGAAAAGTTTTGTAAAGGCAAATATCAACGGTTATGTAGAAAGTGCCCAGGCTGTTATGGGTAAGCAGGTGGGGAGCCATCAATTGTTGTTTAGTTTAATCACCAAAGAAGCAAAATCGATTGGCAATAGCGTAAACAAGCTCGATGCCGGGTTTAAATTTTCTGGTATATCCAATATCAGGGCAGATCAAGCTGGTACAATTATTCAGGTAAATCATCAAAAAGGAGATTATGTGCAGGATGGAGAAGCTTTGGCCACCATCAGCAACCGCAATAGTCTGGTTTTTCTGCTCGATCTGCCTTACGAATATAATCAGCTGATTAATCAGAACAGAAGTTTGGTTATCCTTTTACCGGATGGAACCAAAATGACCGGAACGGTTTCAGGAGCGATGCCTGCAGTTGATTCATCAGCACAGACCCAACGTTATATCCTTAAAGTGGGAGCGGGCAAAGATATTCCCGAAGGTTTGATTGCGAAAGTGAGGTTAACGAAAGTAAACCATGCTAAGGCTCAGGTATTGCCAAAATCGGCGGTATTGGCCAACGAAACCGAAGATGAGTTTTGGGTAATGAAACTGATCAACGATTCGACAGCAGTAAAGATAAACGTGAAAAAAGGCATCGAAAACCAAAATACAATTGAAGTGCTCGATCCTAAATTTTCTAAAACCGACCGGATTATCACGGCTGGCAATTATGGAATAGCCGATACCGCCAAAGTTAAAATCCAGAAGTAGCCATGAACAAGTTTTTCATTTCCCATAAAAACCCAATCCTGGCAGTATTGCTCATTATACTGGTTGGTGGAGTATATGCTTTCAGTCAGCTAAAAACAGGACTTTTTCCAGAAATTACTTTTCCAAAGATCAAGATTATTGCTGATGCAGAACTCCAGCCGGTTGATAAAATGGTGGTTACCGTAACGAGGCCTTTAGAAAATGCGGTAAAACAAGTACCCGATCTTCAATTGGTTAGGAGTACTACCAGTAGGGGCAGTTGCGAGCTTTCGGCATTTATGAACCCCGGTGCCGATATCGATCTGAGTCAGCAGCGCATAGAATCGCAGATTGCCAAAATTAGCGCTTCGTTGCCGGCTGGGGTTAATATTTCGGTAGAGAAGATGAATCCGTCTATCCTTCCGGTAAGTGGATACAGCTTAGAAAGTCACAATTATTCGTCTGTTGAACTGAAAAAAATTGCAACCTATACCGTAAAACCCTTTCTTTCGCAAGTTGATGGTGTTTCTGAGATCCGCATAATTGGCGGTAAGAGCAAAGAGTACTGGCTGGAGTTAGATGTACAGAAAATGCAGGTGCTGGGTATTACTCCAGATCAGATTAGCAATGCACTCAGCCAAACCAATTTTATAAAATCTAACGGCTACCTCACCGATCACAATTACCTGTATCTATCAGTAACCGATGCTACTGTAAAAAACAAAAGCGATCTGGAAAATCTGGTGTTGAGCAGAAAGGGTAACCGGATTGTCAAGGTAATGGATGTTGCCAAGGTAAATATTCAGCAGAGTGTAGAATATACCCGCATCAATGCGAATGGTAAAGATGGGATTCTCATTGCAGTAATTAAACAGCCCAATGCCAACCTGGTCGATCTGTCTAACGAGATGTTTACCAAAGTAGAACAATTGAAACGCATTCTACCAGCGGGAGTAAGTATTAAACCTTATTATGTACAGGCAGATTTTGTAAACGAATCGGTAAAAAGTGTACGCGATAGTTTATTAATTGGTTTGGTATTGGCCATTTTGGTGGCTATTGTTTTTCTTAGATCGTTCAAAGCAAGTGTTACCATTTTAATTACCATCCCGGTTACGCTTTGTTTAACCATAATTGTGCTTTATTTTATTGGGTATTCGCTCAATATTATGACCCTTGGTGCCATTGCAGCGGCTATAGGTTTAATTATAGACGACGCTATAGTGGTGGTAGAGCAGATTCATCGCACACATGAAGAACACCCCGAAGAGCTTACCATGAGGTTATTGAGCAAGGCGGTGACTTATCTTTTCCCAGCCATGTTAGGTTCTTCTATCAGTACGATCGTGATATTTGTTCCCTTTGTACTGATGACGGATGTTGCAGGTTCTTATTTTCAGGTGATGACCAATACGATGATCATTACCCTGGTCTGTTCTTTCTTTGTTACCTGGATTGGTTTACCTGTGATTTATCTTTTGCTTACCCGTAAAGGGGGTAGCCATGCAGCAACCAGCAAAAAAGCAGTGGTCCATGAGGTTAAATCGCAAAATTGGGTGCGCTATTTTATACAGAGACCCTATATCTCGATCATATTTATGCTCGGGTTGATTGTATCTATTGTGCTCATTTTCCCACGTTTAGAAACCGGATTTCTCCCCGAAATGGATGAGGGTAGCATTGTATTGGATTATGCTTCACCTCCAGGTACTTCGCTCGAAGAAACCGACAGAATGCTTAAGCAGGTAGAAAAGGAAATTGTTAAAATTCCAGATGTTCAGGCCTATTCGCGAAGAACGGGAACACAGATGGGTTTTTTTATTACCGAACCCAATACTGGAGATTACCTGATCCAGCTGAAGCATAATAGAACAAAAAGCACTGAAGAGGTGATCTCTGAGATCCGCACGCATATCGAAAATACACAACCTGCATTAGTAATCGATTTTGGGCAGGTAATTGGTGATATGCTTGGCGATTTAATGAGTTCTACACAGCCCATCGAGGTGAAAATTTTTGGAAACGACCAGGAAAAACTGCAGGCTTTATCTAAAAAGGTAGCCGATCTGGTTTCACATGTAGATGGCACAGCCGATGTGTTTGATGGCATTGTACGCTCCGGGCCAACGGTAAATATTCAACCCAATTTTACTATGCTGGCGCAGTATGGTGTTAGTCCGGTATCCTTTCAATCGCAGCTCCAAACCGCAATGCAGGGAACTTTAATTGGCGATTTATACGATAAGCAACAGCTTTCACCCATCCGCATGGTGTATCCTGGAAGCAGAACTTTTAGCGTGGCCGATATCAGTAAGCTTAAAATTTTCTTGCCTGATGGAACAGCGGTGCCCATTCAGCAAATGGCCAGCGTTGATCTTAAAGCAGGAATTGCCGAAGTAGCAAGAGAAAACCTGCAAACCATTGGGGTAGTTACTGCAAGGCTCGATAACCGCGATCTTGGTAGTGTAATGAAAGATCTCCAGAAAACCGTGAATGTCAATGTAAACCTGCCTTCGGGTTATCATATCGAATATGGCGGTGCATATAAAGAACAGCAACAATCGTTCTCCGAACTGCTCACCATTCTTATCGCGTCGAGTTTGTTGGTGTTTAGTGTAATCTTATTTCTATTTAAAGATTTTAAAATTGCCTTTCTCATTTTATTGATCTCGGTACTTGGCATTTCAGGGAGCTATTTAGCCCTGTTTTTAACCCATACACCGTTAAACGTAGGCAGTTATACGGGGTTGATTATGATTGTGGGCATTATCGGCGAGAATGCCATATTTACCTTTCTACAGTTCAAAGAATCTCTTGCCAAACAAAGTGTTGATGATGCCATAACCTTTGCCATTTCTACCCGCTTACGGCCAAAATTAATGACCGCACTTGGCGCAATAATCGCCTTAATGCCTTTGGCTTTAGGTATCGGAGCTGGTGCACAATTGCATCAACCACTAGCCATTGCTGTAATTGGTGGTTTTATAGTGGCCATGCCTTTATTGCTCATTGCTTTACCAAGTCTGATCAGGGGAATTTATAAATAGTATGAGATGCATTAGGCTATTGGGTTAAGGTTTTTAACAGTTAAGCTTTCTTATATCTGTGGGTGGAATAAATTAACTTTTATAATCTATAAATTCTATAGGATTTATAGAATTAAATATTATATTTGCCTGCCACCAGCAAATAACGATATGAATAAATTTTACTTTCTTTCATTTTCTACCTACGCTATCTACTGTTCGAATGACCACGAATCAATGCGAATGTGTTGTTGTTACGCGTAAGCTTATTATAAAATGGCTTTCTAGATGGCCAGGCGCTCAACAATAATGCTTTGACTTACCAGTCATAAACTAAAATATATCCTTATTATGAACCTTGCCTTATTTTACAGGACATCTCTTGTAATCATTCCTTTGTCTGGTTTTTTTAAGCCCGATCTGATAATAGATACGCAGAACAAAGTTTCATTTTGGTAAGAAATGAGCAGGTATGGTATTGATAAAGGAAAAACAAACCATTAAACAATAGGAGGAGAGCATATAAGAATTTTATAAACTAAACTATATAAAACGGGGAAACACAAATGTATTTCCCCTGGATTAAATCATCGAAACAGGTCTTCAATTGGCGTTGGCACCTGAATCAATTTACCACTTAACCCTAAACAAAAGTATGCAAAAATTTGAAGAAGTCAGGTGGCCCTATGGGTCGGCTTCGCAAGTCTCGTTACCAATTTTCGGACAGGAAAAGCCTGTTCGATCCAGATTATCAGTCCGTTCCTTACGCACCTTGCGACATTTAGGAATGTTGATTATCGCCCCATTTATTTTTTCAATTGCGGTTAAAGCACAAACCGTACCGCTCATTAACTCTACGCTCAGCGGTTTGGTTACCGATTCGAAAACTAAAGAACCCATTCCAGGTGTAGTGATCCGCATTAACGGAACTACCCACTCTGCAGCAACCGATAATGACGGCAAATTTAGGTTCGTAACCGGACAGAAGTTTCCTTATACCTTAACAGTAAGTTATATTGGTTATAAAACCATCGAAATCATAGCAAATGGAAGTCCGATTGAAATTAAACTAGAAGAAGCTGCCAACCAACTCGATAATGTGGTGGTAGTGGGTTATGGCACACAGAAACGAAGCGATATTACAGGTTCCGTTTCTTCCATTTCTAAGTCGGCATTGAAACAACCCTTAAGTTCGGTAGATCAATTGTTAAAAGGGGCTGCTGCTGGTGTGCAGGTTACCCAAACATCCGGTCAGCCGGGTGGTGGCGTAAGTATCCGTGTAAGGGGCGGAAGTTCTGTGCAAGGTGGAAATGAACCTTTATACGTGCTTGATGGATTTCCTTTGTACAACAGTTCGGCTTCTGCAGGTACGCTGAGTGGTACGCCGCTTAATCCATTGGCCAGTATCAACCCTTCCGATATTGAAACCATTGATATTCTAAAGGATGCTTCTGCAACAGCGATTTATGGTTCGAGAGGAGCTAATGGCGTAGTAATTATCACCACTAAAAAAGGAAAAGCAGATCGTAGCGCAGTTACCTACGAAGGAAGTTATGGCACGCAATCGTTAAGAAAGAAGTTAGACCTCTTAAATGCACGCGATTTTGCATTACTCCGGAACGATGCTTTATACGATACCGACCCAACCAAAGGCCGTTTCCAGTATTTGAGTCAGGCGCAGATTGATCAGTTAGGAACAGGAACAGACTGGCAGGCTGAAGCTTTCGAACGCGCACCAACACAGAACCATCAGCTTACCATCAGTGGCGGTAACCCAAAAACACGTTATCTTATTTCGGGGAACTACTTTGATCAGGACGGTATTTTAAAGAATACCGATTATTCGAGGATCAGTATCAGGGCCAATGTAGATGCCCAGCCCTTTGAGAAATTTAAAGTAAGTGCAAGTATTACCGGAAGCAAGGCCGATGCCAATGTATCTCCTTCAGGGATCATCAATGGCCTTTTGATTATGCCTGCGACTGCTTCCATTTACGATGCTTCGGGTGCCTATACGCTCCGTAATCCTTTCGAAAATATATTTGCCAACCCTATTGCCTCATTAAAAGAACAGATCAATAAATCAACCACCAATAAATTTTTGGGAACAGCATTTGGAGAATACACTATTATTGAAGGGCTGAATTTAAAAGTATTGCTTGGTGCAGATGTAAACAGCGTAAATGAAAAGAATTATATCCCATCAACCATTTATGAAGGAAGTACCATTGGTGGTTCTGCCGGAAAGGGAACTTATAATTCTTACTCCTGGTTAAATGAAAATACCCTTTCGTACAATAAAGCTTTTGGTAAACATGCTTTAGATGCGGTAATTGGTTTTACGCAACAGGAATTTTCCAGCGAAACCACCAGGGCAAATGCCCAAAAGTTTGTAACCGACGATTTAACCTTTAACAGCCTGCAAAGCGGCGCAACTTTGGTAGCGCCTTATTCTGATGCCACGAGATGGGTATTGCATTCTTACCTGGCCAGGGTAAATTACAGTTTCGATAACCGTTATTTCTTAACCTCGAGCATCCGTACCGATGGTTCATCGCGGTTTGGGAAAGGAAACAAATGGGGTTATTTCCCTTCGGCAGCAGCTTCATGGAAAATCAGTAACGAGAAATTTTTCGAGTCCTTACAAAAAACAATCAGTGAATTAAAGGTACGCGCCAGTTTCGGTACAACAGGAAACCTGGAGATCGGTCAATACCAGTCTTTGGCTACGTTATACAGTCTCAACTATGTTTTTGGTGGCACCACCGCTACGGGTTTTGCGCCTAACCGCATTGCGAACGATAAATTGGGCTGGGAAACTACCCATCAATACGATGCTGGCCTGGATATCGGCTTTTTTAACAACCGCATCCAATTGACGTTAGATGGTTACTACAAGAAAACCAAAGATTTATTGTTAAATGTAGAAATTCCTTGGACAACAGGATATGCCACATCGCTACAGAATTATGGATCGGTATTGAATAAAGGATTCGAAATTGGCCTGAATACCCGCAACCTTACCGGCGCATTTATCTGGAATACCAATTTAAACTTTTCTGTTAACCGGAATGAAGTGCTGAGTATTGGTAATGGCGCACAGTCGTACATCAGCGGAAACTACATTGTAAAAGTTGGCGAACCCTTAGGCAGCTTTTATGGTAATGTAACAGATGGAATCCTGCAAACTGGTGAAGAAGCTACTAAAGGTAAATATACCGGTAGCGCCGTGCCAAAACCTGGCGATAGATTGTACAAAGATATTAATGGCGATGGCTTATTTACAACCGCTGCAGATAAAGCCATTATTGGCAATGCACAACCCGATTTCATTTTTGGCGTAACCAATAATTTTGAATATAAAGGTTTCGATCTGTTAATATTTATACAAGGCTCGTATGGCAACAGCATTTTGAACTCGAATATGCAAACCCTGGAGCTGTTTACCGGGCAACAAAATGCCTCGGCTACCGCTTTAAACCGGTGGACACCAAGCAATCCAAGTCAAACCATTCCAAGAGCAAAATTAGATCCTGCACCTGTATTTTCAGATCGTTTTATCGAAAGCGGTTCTTTTTTGAGGTTAAAAGATGTATCGCTGGGTTACACTTTGCCAAAAAAGATCTCTGCTAAGGCAAAGTTATCAAATGTATATTTCTATGTAGCCGGGCAGAACCTGCTTACCTGGACAAACTATTCAGGCTTCGATCCCGAAATTACCTCTGGAAGTAATGTATCGCCAGGAACCGATGCCGGGATTTATCCCATCGCCAGATCGGTTAGGGCTGGCTTAAGGTTAACATTTTAATCTATATCGCAATGAAAAAGATAAACTTAATATATGTATCCATTTTAGTCGTAGCACTCTCGGCCTGCTCCAAGCTAGAAGAAGATCCAGACGCTGTGCTTGTTACGGCACAGTTTTACCAAAATGAAGGTCAGGCGGTTTCTGCCGTTACGGCCAATTACCGCAAACTTTACGAAAGTGGCCAGTCTCTTTATAATAGTTTAATGCAGATTGGGGTAGAAATGGCTACCGACGATTATGAAGCAGGCCCAAGGGCCAGAAATGCACACGTTAGGGCCATATCTGGCTTAACCCACGATTCATCGAACGATAGAATGGAGCAGTTATGGAAACAAAGTTACGATGCGATTAATGCTTCAAATATTGCCATCGATAAAATTGCGCTGATTGATGAGTCGAAAATTAGCTCCTCTGTTAAAAAACGTTTAATTAACGAATCGAAGTTTTTAAGGGCTTTGCATTACTTTAACCTGGTGCGTTGGTTTGGCGATGTACCCATTGTACTGCACGAAAATACTTCTTTAGCGCCCGAAGATTTATACGTACCCAATGCGCCCGAAGCTGCGGTATATGCGCAGGTCATTCAGGATTTAAAAGATGCAGAATCCTTACCTGCACCGGCAGAATATAGCAGTAAAGATTTAGGAAGGGCAACTTCAGGCGCAGCCAAAAGTCTGTTGGCAAAAGTATACCTTACCCATAAAGAGTGGGCAAATGCAGCGCAAAAAAGTAAAGAGGTAATCGATAGCAAATACTATTCACTGTTTGCGAATTTTGCCGATGTATTTAATGTAGCCACCAAAAATGGTAGAGAGCATATTTTCTCGGCACAGTTTGTAGGTAACGCTGGCTTTCAGGGCAATAGTTTGGCCAGCCGTTCGGCCCCAGCGGATGTACCCGGTATTAATGGCGATTATGCCGATGCCCTGCATACCGCAGGCGGTTTGTATAGCAGTTTTGCCGATAACGATACCCGAAAAGCCATAACCTTTGTTACGCAGATGGTGAGCCCTACAAATGGCCAGTTATACACCTTTTCGCCGCAGTTTAATAAATATTACGATCCGGCCGTGGTGGGCAATCAATCGCAGTCTTCTAAAAATTTACCCATTATCCGTTATGCAGAAGTACTTTTAATTTATGCTGAAGCCTTAAATGAAGTAAACAATGGTCCAAATGCAGCAGCCTATGCCGCAATAGATGAAGTACGCCAGCGTGCAGGTATTGCCAAACTAGCCGATATTTCTCCGGCATTAACTGTAGATCAGTTTAGGGATGCTGTTTTTCAGGAGCGCAGAAAGGAATTGGTTTTCGAATACCAGCGCTGGTTCGATCTGGCCAGAAGAGGGGCCGATTATTATGTGGCCACACTCAAAGCCGCCGGAAAAACTTTAGCGGCCAAGCGTCACATTCATTTTCCTATTCCGCAACGCGAGCTTAACCTCAACCCTAAATTAAAACAGAACCCAGATTGGGTAAACTATTAATCGTCTTATTTCGGATAATAAAATTTAATCGCATGGATTTTAAACAAAAATATTCACGTCTGCCCATCTTAAAAGCATGCCTGTTGGCTGCTGGTTTATTGGCTGTGCAAGGGGCATCTGCCCAGAAAAAGCAAAAACCCAATATCGTGCTGGTACTGGTTGATGATCTTGGCTTTTCAGATATTGGTCCTTACGGGGCAACTGAAATAGAAACCCCCAATTTAGATAAACTCGCTGCAGGTGGCTTAAAACTAAAAGAATTTTACAACAATTCGATCTGTGCACCTACCAGGGCATCGTTGCTTACCGGGCAGTACCAGCATAAGGCGGGTGTTGGCTTTTTTAACAATAACCTTGGGCTGGCGGCTTATCAGGGTTTTCTGAACCGTGAATCGCTTACCCTGGCCGAAGTACTTAAATCTGGTGGTTACACCACACTCATGGCGGGTAAATGGCATGTGGGCGACGATCGGAACCAATGGCCGAACCAACGCGGTTTCGATCATTTCTTTGGCTTTATTGGTGGCGCCAGCAATTATTACGAAATCGGAGAAAAAGGAAATGAAACCGTACCCTTGGTTAAAGATAACGAACCGTATTTTCTTGAACCAGGTAAATATTTAACCGAAGAAATTACCAATAATGCATTGGGTTTCTTAGACGGTCAGCAAAAAGCTAAAAAGCCTTTCTTTTTATACCTGGCCTATAATGCACCACATTGGCCACTTCAAGCACTCCCTGCCGATATTGCCAAATATAAAGGCAAATATAAATCAGGCTGGGATTCACTGCGCGTACAACGCTACCGCAATGCCATTAAAAAAGGGCTTATCGGTAGTGATCAGAAAATTGCCGCGCATGATGATCAGGTAAAACCCTGGAACAAGTTAACTTATGATGAACAGGAATATTGGCAAACCCGCCAGGAAGTTTACGCCGCCATGATTGATCATGTAGATCAGGGTGTTGGCCGTTTGCTTGCTAAATTAAAGGAACTTAAGCAGGACGAAAATACCCTCATCATTTTTATTTCAGATAATGGTGCTCAGGGTGGCAATGGCACCAGGCCTTATACCCAACGCACCACGGGCCCTGTAGGCACAGCCGGATCATACGAAACGCAGAACAGCAATTGGTCGCAAACAGGAAACTCGCCACTCCGCAATTATAAAGGCGCACCGTACGAAGGTGGCATTAGTGCACCCTTTATCGCCTGGTTTCCGAATAAAATCAAAGCCGGAACAATTGCCAAAGGCACTGGTCATTTAATCGACCTTGCACCAACTTTTTACGAATTGGCAGGTATCAATTATCCAAAACAGTTAAATGGCATTACCAGTAATGCCCTCCCTGGTAAAAGTTTGTTGCCATTGCTTAGCGGATCAACCGATACCGTTCAGCGCGCTGCACCTTTGTTTTGGGAACGTGGTGGTAACAAAGCCGTACGGTGGGGCAAATGGAAACTCGTTTCTCCGGCAGGTTTAACCGAAAAATATGAGCTTTTCGATATTGAAAAAGATAGGGCCGAAAATGCCGATGTGGCCGCTCAGCATCCCGAAATAGTAGCACAGTTAAAAGCCGCTTATGTAAAGTGGGCCGCAGAAAATGGGGTAGTAGATTACGAATTGCTTAAAACCGCACCCGCCCGGTCTGCACAAGGAAATAATAGGGGCAGTCAGAATTTTTAGTATTAAATAAAGAAAAACGATGAACAAAGTTATATTAACCTGCATAGGCGCATTATTGGCCATCCAGGGTTTTGCGCAAAATGCCAGGCCGGCAAAGCCTAATATTATCCTTATCCTGGCCGATGATCTGGGTTATTCAGATCTTGGCGCCTATGGCTCGGAAATTAAAACACCCAATTTAGATCGCCTCGCCAACGAGGGCCTTCAGTTAAAAGAATTTTACAACAATTCCATTTGTGCGCCAACACGTGCCTCCTTATTAACAGGGCAGTACCAGCATAAAGCAGGGGTGGGGTATTTCGCTAACGATCTGGGGCTTCCGGCCTATCAGGGTTACCTCAATAAAGAATCGCTTACCCTGGCCGAGGTTTTAAAAACACAGGGTTATAATACTTTAATGTCGGGCAAATGGCATGTTGCTGGTAAAGATGTGAGTTTTCCCTGGCAACGTGGTTTCGATCACGTAATGATGTCTGAAAATGGAAGTTATTTCGATCAGGGCGATTACGAAGGGGGTAAAAAACGTGCATACACCATTGATGGGAAACCTTATCCTTTAGAAGCCGGTAAATTTTACCAAACCGATGTAATTACCGAGAATGCCGTAAACTTTTTAGATCAAAGCGCTAAAGACAAACCCTTCTTCCTGTATTTAGCCTATACCGCGCCACACTGGCCCCTGCATGCATTGCCAGAAGATATAGCCAAATACAAAGGCCGCTACGATAAAGGCTGGGATGTACTCCGCGCCGAAAGAATTAAAAAACAAAAACAACTGGGTATTATTGATGGTAATGCTACCATCTCAGAAAAAGATGCCGATATCTACAACTGGAACAAACTATCGTTCGATCAGCGCAGCCAGTGGGCCAAAAAGATGGAGATTTTTGCAGCCATGGTCGATCGTTTAGATCAGGGCATCGGTCAGGTTTTAAATAAGTTAAAAGCAACCGGAGCCGATAAAAATACCATCATCCTGTTTATTTCTGATAACGGTGCCCCTGCAGAAGATCTGGTAAAATGGTATAAAGGCGCCGTGCGCAATTCGGGCCCGGTAGGTACCATCGGTTCGTACGAATCGCAAAGCAAAAACTGGTCGTACGCTTCAAATTCACCATTAAAAGCCTTTAAAGATTACATGTACGAAGGTGGCATCAGCTCGCCGTTTATTGCCTGGTATCCGCCTAAAATTAAACCAGGCAGCATTAAAAAAGGTACAGGGCATATTATTGATATTGCCCCAACATTTTACGATCTGGCCGGGGCTACCTACCCTAAAAGCTATCAGGGCATTACGCCGAATGCATTGGCCGGTAAAAGCTTGTTGCCGGTATTGTTTGGTAACGATAACGAACTGAAACGCGATGAACCGCTATTTTGGGAACGTGCAGGCAATCGCGCAGTACGTGCTGGTAAATGGAAACTGGTATCTACCTGGCCAGGTTACAATTGGGAACTATACAATTTAGAAACCGACCGTGGCGAAACCACCAACGTAGCCAGACAAAACCACGATGTGGTGAGCAGGTTATCGGTAGCCTATTTCGACTGGGCCAAAAGAACAGGTGTGGTAGATTTTGCCACGCTTGAGGCTAAAGAACCACCATCAATGAAAGAGTTCAGGAAAAGTAAGGTACAGGAAGTTGTATCAGAAGGTTTTGGTTTTTAATTGATTTTTTTTTAAAAAAAATGTTAGTCTGAGCTTGTCGAAGACCTTATTCTGTAGCCTCCAACTCCCTCATAATTTTGTTGGGGTTGGGGGCTACAAATTAGTTCGTGTATTTTTATTTGAAAACGAACGTTCATACCTCCGTGGGTGCTGCAACCCCGTTATTCACTCCAATCTTTTTATTGCAAATTTTACGCAACGAGCAGCAAGAATAGGAGGGATCTCTCTTAAGCAATAAAAAGGATTTCCGTTACTACCGGGTTTATTGCTGAATGGGCTTGTGGTTCTTGGTCATATAACACAGCTTGTTAATAGATTATCTGTAGCCAAAATATACTTAGAATGTATCATTCTGGCTGCGGATAAATATGATTTTTGTTCCAATAAATTTCCATGATCCGGTGTATGATAAGATAAATCGCGGGTTAGCTAACTGAAACGATAAAAATAAAGCTTTTAGCTATCCTTAGGTGTTACGCTAGTTTTGAAGGTAAGAACAAATCGTCCATGGTAACCTGGTTCTGTACCAAACCGATACTATGAATGTTGTTTTTAACGCCATAGGTTGTTACCATTGCTAGAAACAATGTTTTTTTGGTCTTACTCTCTCGTCGGAATACATCAAGTTTGTTCTGTAATTCGGCAGCGTAAGTCTTATCTATAACGAATTCAGTATTTGAGAACTTCATTTCACATATACTGATGACATTATCCTGCCTGTCCAGTAACAGGTCTACCTGCGTACCCGTTCCGGTTTTTGGCGCATGTCGCCAAGCTGAAGTTTCAGTAAACACTCCAGAAATGCCCAATGCCTGCTTAATATTGTCTGTATGTTTCATGCAGATTCCTTCAAAGGCATAGCCACTCCAGCTTTTCCATGAAGGCGTAGATGATTTTTTTAACCACGTGCCTGCACCAGTTGCCCGGGAATGTTCGATAAATTTGAGATAGAAAAGGCTATATTCATCACTAAGTTTATAGATGCTCTCATTAGCGTTTTTCTTGAAAGGCAGGTGAGGAGTAATAAAGCCAGATTCTACAAGTTCCTCTAATAAGAGACTGGTTGTCCCCCCACTTCGTAAGTTACAGGAGGCAATAATCTCGTTTCTTGTCAACCCTGATGGTTTGCCTGCTAATGCTTTAACCACAGCAACGTGCCTGTCTGCATTTTCGAACAGAGAGCGGTAAAGGTTTGCGTACTCTGTTGAAAGGAGACCGTCCTTAGTAAAGCAAAGCCTGTCAATGGCTTGAGTAGCGCTTTCTCCTTTTTTAAGTTCTTTTAGATAATGCGGCACACCGCCCATTGCCATAAAAATAGTTAGTATCTGGTAACGGTCGATATGGATGTTATTGCTTTTTAAGTACTGTTCGGTTTCATGTAATGTGAAAGGTAAAAGACGTATTTTCCGGGTTATCCGATTGTGTAGGCCTCCCTTGCTGTTGACAACTTTTTTGATCATCCAAGTGGCTGCAGATCCACAGATAGCAACAATCAGATTTGGCTGTAGCGATGCCCATTGGTTCCAAAAATATTCAAATGCAGAAAGAAAGCCTGATTTATGCGAGCTTAGCCAAGGGAATTCGTCAAAGAAGATTACGGCTTTTCTTTTTTTAAGTATAGGGCCTGCAAATTCCTTAAGTTGCCAGAAAGCTTCCGTCCAGTTTTTAGGAGCTGCTGGCGGTAATTGGGAACCTAATGCCTCTGCCATAGCTCTGCTGAAATTGAGCAACTGCTCGGCGGTATTGGCATCATGTACTCCAGATAGTTCAAAGATAAGTTGTTTCTGAAAAACCGAACGGATCAGAAAAGTTTTTCCAACCCTGCGTCTACCATAAACTGCTAACAGTTCCGATGAAGTTGAGGTAAGCATCTCTGACAGTATCTTTTTCTCCGCTATTCTTCCGATGAGTAATTCCATGTTTTTTAAATTATCTGCAGCCAAAATATATTTCAAATATATAATTTTGGCTGGTAATATAAAATTATTAACAGCCAAAATTAATTAAAAATATACAATTTTGGCTGTTAATATTAAAATATCGGCAGCCAAAATATGTATTAAATTAAATATTTTGGCTGCTGATAATTGTAGCTTGTGTAAATAAATATTCATCAACTCGGAGTTTATTGATCATATTTTAGCTTAAAAACAGTCGATTTATATTATTGAGGCAGGTTTTTGAATGTAAGCTTCCGTTTCTAGTTAGATGTTTTATCGAGGTATATTCGCCTATGCTCGGCACAATTAGGTGTAATTAAGAATCATAAAAAAGAATAAACTCATAAACATGCGTATGGATTTATTCTCGTTAATAATTTATCTATTCAGGGTCTGCACCAGTAGGCGGTGCTTCTTCCTGTAGTTTTGCGATAATCTCTTTCATTTTTGGTAAACCAAAATAATTATGTTCTTCTATTATTTTGATCACCTCAGGGTGCGAAACCGAAAGATTGTATAATGAAGAGCCAGGAATGTTCCATACATCTGATGATTCTGGGGACTTATATTTTTCTCTAGCTGGGTTTTCTATATTAGCAATGTTGGCTACTATTTCAGCTTTTTCTTCAGGTGTGAACTTTTTTGAGGGGTCTTCATCGAAAATTTCATATTCATCCCCATCGTATAATGTACTCATAAAGCTTCCAAGTGCATAAATAAAACGGTTATCTGTAGCATTTGTATTCTCTTCTACATATTTTAATAAGCCTTTTTTTATCTGCAAGTTATTGTTGCAATCTTTAACAAAAAATAAGCTTGAAATGATCTCTCCATTTATGCTATTTTTAATTGTATTTTCTTTGTAAATCGAATCCAAAACCATCTTATTTATTTTTGGTTCTTTATCAAAACCAAAAACAACAAGCAATTTTTTTAAAAAATCCTTGTCGTTAAAAAGTAACCATGTTAGGCTTGATCTACTGTCATTGAATAAATACTTGTTGCGGTGAATAAAAGTTTGTAAATTTTTTTCTCGTTCAGATGGAAGTTCTTTTAAATCTTTCCAACGATCAATCTCTACTTTCTGTTTTTCGATTTCGTCATAAATAAATCGTGGGTTTTGTTCAAGAAATTCTAATTCAGGATACTTTTTTTGGTAGTCTAGGATTTCAGGAATGGAATACATATCTGCTATGAAACTTTGATTTTTTAATATAAAAGTACCTTCTATTTGAATGTGATCATTTGGATGGTATTGTAGCTTTTTACTGCATGGAGAGAGGTAATTCAAATAAAGATATTTATCATTATTTTTTATATCAATTATTCTATTAAAATATACTTTTACTTTTTCTACAAATGCATCCCTGTTTATAAATTTAAAGCCATTCTGCTCCAGTTTACTTTTCAATATAGGGATCGTTGCTTCAAAATCTACTAAACTATATTCAGCATCATTGAAATCGGAAGTAGGTCCTTCTTGTAATTGACGGGTTAATACTTTTGTTAACATACTGTCTTTTCTAAAATTGTTTTCTTCTTTTACCTTTTCATTTTTGCAAGAAAAAAGACAGAAAATAATAATTCCTAGTAATACTCTTGTATCCATCTTTATGCTTTTTATTGTGACTTTTCTCCGTTTATGTTCTCTTTTACTGCCTTGTTAATGACCTTAATATTTGCATCGCTAAGTTTTGAATAATTGTCATTTAAATAATCTGCTTTTTTTACTGTATATCCTTTTGGTTTATAAAAATTTTTAAAACGTTTATAAACCTTAATCCCTTCCTTGTTTTCGTAACTATAAAAAACCTTTCCACTACAATCATAATTTGACACTTTTAATTGGTCCCCTTGGTTACCTCCTAAAATACAATACTCACTATTAGGAAGTTTTCCATAAACGAAAGCAACATGACCATGTGTGTAATTTTCATCACTAACAAGTGTTCTTCCATTGATGTCACAATCTGTAAATACAGCAATAGCTCCATAAAATACATCACATTTCTCTACTTTATTACTGCTTAAAAAACTCTGAGATGAGGCCGAGGCAAATATTTTATGATCTGATTTTAATATGCAGTAATTTACAAATGAAGCACACCATGAGATTTTATACCCTCCTTTGATGGCACCCCCATCCTTATGATAAATTTTAATCCTTTCACTAATTATATTTTCCTTTTTGCCTCCGTAAGCTTTTGCTTCTATTATAGCAATCTCCATCCAAGGTGCCCTTTTTCCAGTAATTTTAACCTCAATTTCCTTCCAATCACATTCACTTACTTTAAATATCTTAGCGGTATAATTATCGAAAGCCTTTTGTTTTTCGGTATAATTATTACCTACTTTATTACTTACTCCTTGAGAAATTTTTTTAGTTTTAATGATTGCATTGGATAATGCAATCAGCCCATTCCACTTATAAAACGCCATTGAAGTTAGTACCGCAATTTTAATGTCCTTAGCTACAATATCAGAATTTTTAAGGATATCGACCCGCTCATATTTTAAAGTATAAGTGTTTGCTTTACTATAATTTTCTCTTCCGGTAAGCTGTATTAAACCCTTTCCCCTAAAATTCCATCCGTCCCCTTCATGTATATTACCAATTCTATTGTTTACATTTCTATTTTTATCAGCATAAGCCAGATTCGCAATCATTTGCGGATTTGCTTCATGATCTTTGGTTCTTCCGTATTTATAAGCGTCTTCTTTATGTTTTGTAAAATAGGAGAAAGGAGGACTGTCCCTTTTGCCAGTTTTTTTATTTAAGTTACCGTTGATCAGCGTATCTGCACTATAGTTCATGTTTTCTCCACTTTTCACATGCAGTTTAGTTCCGGATTCTACCCGGATCTGAGCAAAAAAGTGTGCTTTAACCCAGCAGGTATTCATGCCAAGATCGGCCATGTATTTGTTGTAGGTGCTGGCAACTATTGTGAGCGTGGCATCATCAGCATCTTTAAATATTTGTTTTAGTTCTGCCGTAGTAATGTCTTTATTACATCTGGGGCAATCACTATGACTGTTGCCTTCCTGATTCCCCACGACCACCAATGCTTTCCCTCCATTTGCTGGTACATCATTTTTAAAGGCTATTAAAGTATTGCTTGTTCCTAAAAACTCCATTTCTTCTATCATGGCATAAAAACGATGCAGTTTTTCGCTATAACTCTTCTCCCAGCTTTTAGCCAATATAAAGTCAAACTCAACAACGCCGTTATCATTTAAAGGGTATTCTTTATGGTGTACAAGTGTATCTTTCCTTAAATTGTCGAACCCAAGGCGGCTTTCTTTTCTGTAAATTTTAACGGATACATTTTTTGCACTTAGATTACGCGTGCGGATGCGGCATTTCATCTTACTGCCATATAGTGCTTGGATAACAGGTTTGTTATTGGTGAAAAATTCGATGCTTACAATTTCTTCTTTGGTAACCAGTTTTAGCTTTTGTAGTGGTTGGGGAATATTCCCATTTAAGATTCCATATTTTTTATCCGTCGAGTATACTTTAAAGTAAAATTCCGTCCCTTCTTTTAGCAGTTTTTTATACTTATCTGCATTGGGGATGAAATTGTATTTCTCTAAATTTAATATTTGATTTTGAGGGATTCTGAACCCTGTAATCACGTGGATGGCTTTCGCTTTGCCGCTGTGATCTAAATAACCATATTCTAAATTTACAATTAAGCCCTCTGCCGCTTTAAACTTAATGTAAGCGTGGTTTGGTTCGCCCCAGCCTGTTTTTGTTTTTTTACCACCCTCGGGATATTCCCATTGTGCCAATATAATTTCAGGTTGGGCAACTATTATTTTAACTGCTACTTTTGCGCTTGGTTGTACCATATATGCCTGTACGGTATACTCACCAGGTTCGTCAAATTGATGGGTTATGGTTTCGCCTATTTTTGATTTAAAAGCTTCAACTGGTTTACCATCAATATCTTTGCATATCCATTTTACAGCAGCAATTTCCTGCGGTAACGCGGGCAATATTTTAAAATGATCTTTTACGCTAAAAGTTATCTCTTCTTTTATTCTTGTGCTTTGTGTTGAAGTGATGATAGAAATAATACCATTTTTTAAGGCCTGTATCTGTTTTGATTGTTTTGGAATACCATTAAAACATGCAGATACCACATAGCTGCATTCTTCGCTACAGATTACCTGGGTGATGTTCCCTGTAGGGATTAATAACGCAGGGATACCAATTCCTCCTGTTTTGGTTACCTCCCAGGTAATAGTACTGATATCGCCTGGTAGCGCCACGGACGGAAAAAGACTTTGGATCCTGAAGGTTATAGGTACATTTATTCTTACTTTTGTATTTCCATCAACTGCGGTTACGGTTTCGATCTCGTTTTCTTTAATGGTGTAAGGCCTGGTTACTCTTTTATCGCCGTTGGTTTTGCCATAAGCTTCAATTAAATAGGTGCCAACTTTTTTAAAGGTAATGGTGAGGGTTTCACCTGCATCGTTTCGCAATTGCATGGGGATGCCATTTGTATCATAGACTACCCAGTTTACTCCTTGTTTATCTGCATCGGTTGGTTTGCCAGCAAAATCGGCTTTAAAAGTAATAGGCGTACCGAGCGGTTGTTGATCACTGTAAGATAAAGGAATTATCAATTTTACTGTTGCACCATCTTCATCTTCATTTTTTGCCGCTTGTTCGGTATGAACCAGTTCTTCGGTAAGCAGCGGACCATCAGCGGCCCAACTGCCAGCTTTGGCATTTTCTAATTCTCTTGCCGTAATGTTGGCTTGTTGGCCATGTTGAGCTATTTTTACATTTCCACCTTTTGCAGTACAAATAGCTATGCTTTTATTGGTCAGTACATAAGCACTATTTGGCAATTCTACTTTTTCATAATAATCTTTCCATTGCAATTTGGCAGTACAGGGTACAGGTTTACTTGGGTCAGGTACTTTGCATTGCCCAAAATTTAGGTTAAGCAGTTTGTTTTCTAAGGTGGTTGCAATAAATTTACTTTCACCACTATCATTAATCACATATTTGCTATGGCTAAGTACGTTCATCTTTTTCGGAGCGGGATCTACCGCTTGATCGCAGGTGCATTTAGCCCCATGACATACCAATAGTTCGGTAATTTTTTCATTTTGCTTAGTCTCATCTATTCCCTGCCTATCTGATGTTGTAGATACAGTAAGGTTGTCTGTAATCTTATCATCTGTTAGGTTTTCTTCGTTATTTGTTGGTTCAGCATCAGTACTCCAATCCATTTTGGCTAATTTTAATTGGTTGTTAAAGTAATCTTTAGTGTTTTTATATAGCAACTATTTGCTATTAGTGAATAAGTACTTTCTAAGGCGTTGCACCAACCAGTAATTGGATTTATCTGATAAAATCCTTCGACACTAATTTCTGTTATATCATTATCTGTCTTGGTTTTTAACCAGCTATAAAATCCTGGCTGATCAACATTCTTGGTCCAGTTGCCAGAAAATTTAATCAGTTTTTGATTCTCTGATGTTTGTAGTGTCCACTTTTCGTTAAACCAAATAGGGAACGGACATAAACCATACACTTCTCTTTTTCGATTAAACTTGTTTTCTACAAAACGGGCGTCATAAACTCCCCTGAAATATTCGTTCAGAAATAAATCTTGCTTGATATGTTCGGTTAATGCTTCACTAGGTAGCATTTTTTTGTCAACCGCTATTAAGGTCGAATCAATCCAATTTCCAGTATAAGTATTAGCCACATTTTCTCTAATGGCCAACCATTTTTGCCATAGCTCATTTTGTTTTTCAACACTTACTGGCATTCCATTAAAACCTATTTTTAAGGTTAATTGATGTAATGCTGCAGAAATTTGCTGCACGAACAAATCAACATCGTTACCAGGTAGCGCGCCGATCAAACTTTGTTTGCGTATAATTTCGATATTCTGATGACCAGACCAAAAAGAATTTTTATCTGGTAAAATGTCTATATCAAAAAGTTTAAAGGTATACTCATCTTTAAATGCTGTTTTTTCAGAGATTTCTACCTTTAAAAGCATATTTAAAGGCTTTTCTAAAGATTTATAATCAATTTTATTCATGGGTATACATTTGTTCTTAATTAATATGGCAAGATGGTCTACCCTGTTTGTTTTGAGGGTACATATCGATCATACCTTATCTTATATTTACTATGCAGAATTACTTCTTTTGTCGCATTAAAATCTATACCTCCGTGGGTAGAAAACCATTTAGCACTTCCTATATTTTCGGTGATGGTTTTGCTGATGTATTTAATTGTTCCCATCTTAAAATAATTTAACCTTGCTACCGCTCTTATTCACGATCTCTCTGGCACTATGAAATTCAATATTCTCTTGAGTACTATTCAGATTAATCTGTTCTGCGGTTTTTTCGATATGTGTAGCAGTTTTATTAATACTATCATTAGCTATCATGGTAATATTTTCGGCCATTAACGAATGATTTTCACCAGCATTGCTGCTTATATTTCCACCTGCATTGCTGTAGATATGTTCTCCAGCAGATATTGATATATTTTGTTCGGCATTGATATCTATATTCTTAGCCCGGATACTGATATTTTCGGGAGCAGAGATCTCAATACTCGCTGCACTAGTATCAAAGCGTATAATATTTCGGTTTTTATCTGTAATGGTAATTGCTTCGGAACCAGCGGCATCATTAAATTCTATTAAATGACCACTTCTGGTTGCAATTGCTTTTAGATGATTATACTCGTAACCACCGGCGCCGTTAGTACCATGGAAAACACTTCCCAATACAATTGGTCTGGCGATATTTCCTTCTTCAAAAGTTATGGCAACCTGATCTCCAACTTCAGGTATAAAAACAAAACCCCGGTTCGTATTTACTTGTTCACTACTTCCAGCATCTGGGGTGATTACCCTCAGCCATTCAGTGATATCATTCGTTAGGCATTCCCACTTAAACTTTACTTTGATCCGGCCTTGCCCTTCAGGGTCATTATTATCCATTACATCTGCTAACAATATATCTGGATTTGGCTTTTTATAGTTCTTTACCATAATGCGTTCAGTGGAGGCTGTTAAGCCTGTAAATGTATTTTGATATCTGCCAGCAGCATCTATACGGTGATGAATGTTGGTAACCAGAAATTTACCCAAGCTTTCGGTTATAAAAGCATTTCCCTGTCTTACACTCATAGCAATTTCAGCAATATTGCCAATACTTAGTTCGGCATTATCCCCTGTAGCACTGATTTTTAGAAGTTCTGATATGCTGGCTTTTTCTTCATTCTCCACATGGCTTTTAATGTCGTTACTGTTTTCTACACGGATGAGCGAAGGTTGGTTAAATTTTTTACTATAAGTACGGTTAGAAGCTTGTATAGCATGGGTAAGATCTAGTATGCCATTTGCTATGCCTGTACTTTCGCTGTGCAGCATCTCATCTTGTTTAGGGTTATACGCAAAACGTTTATGCTTGATCGGTGAAATTTCCATGGCATACTGGAGATTCTGTACATCACGGCCATAAAAAAGCGCTACTTCTTTCTGCTCATCTGGTTTGCCAAAGTTGAGCTGTTTGCCATCGTAGAAAAACCATTCATGATATTCGCCCGATAAGCGGTTCAGGAATTCAAAATCACTTTCTTTATATTGAATAAGATAATCGACAGGTTTTTTCCTGCTGGCATTGCATATGATTTTAAGATCGTTTACAGAGGTATCTGTTGTGGCTAAGGCAACAATTTTATTTAGATCTTTATCCAAGTAAGAACCCAAATCTTGGCCACGGTCTATTAAAATAGTAGGACTATAGCCACTTACAATTAAAACGCCATGGTAGCCATGGTTCTGTGCGAGTTCTACCTTGGTAACCAAACCAGCAAATTCTTGTAGTCTATTAACCTGATAACCGAATGATGCTGTGAGTGTTTTGCCTACAAAATCGCGGCTTTCATCAAGATTGATTAAGCTGGGCAAGCCAAACTGATTCTGCTTAAATCGAAGTTCGAAATAATGATGCCCGTTAAATTGTTGTTCCAGATCGAATGAATCAAAGTGTGTTATGGCTTTGTCTTCTATATTGATTTCGGTGATGAGTTTTTTTTCCATATGAGGGCTATTAGAAAAAACAATAACTTAAACACGAATGCTCATCTTCTTTTTTATCGTTGATGGTACCCGCTCACAACTTATTAGACAAAAGTTTAACCAAATTTTAATGTTGAGTTAATGTTTGACAGGTAAACGCTTGTTATTCCACCAGTTTCATGTGGTAAAACCCATTTTAACTGCCTCAAAGCACTTATTTTTAAGTGCTTTGCTGAAAAAAATCCGTATAATTTTTAGCGTAAACGAAACGAGTTTGGTTTGCCGTATTTCCCCATTTTACGCTACCTGTGTGGAAATACTTCCTCATATTCTTTATTATTTCTACAGTATGGCCTTTAAAATGTAAAGCCTTTAAAACAGCAGTAAAAAGGGCTAAGGCGAAAAGCTTTATTACCATTTGCCAGGCAATGGGCAATTGTGGCAAAGGCATGGTAGCACAGCTTAAATAAGCGAAGTAGATAGATGATTTGCTTTGGGCTTAAATAATTGGTAACGTAAAAATTAGTCAATCGTTTGCGCTGATATTTATGTTGTAATGCTCATTTGCTTGTTCTACTTTTAAAAAATACAAAGCAACAAAACCGAAAAGAACCAGCACAAATGTGTACCCATTTGCTTACAAAACCACTTGTTGTAGGGCTATTAATAAGCTTATCTATTAATAGCCAGGCCCAAAAGGAAAACACCTTTGCCATAGGTGCCGAATCTTTTGAGCTTAATGGCAAGCCCTATGTAATATGCGCTGGTGAAAAGCATTTTGCCCGTATGCCAAAAGCAGGGGAGAAACAACGTTTGCAAAGGGCGAGAGCAATGGGTTTAAATACGGTTTGTGCTTACTTATTTTGGAATATGCACGAAAAACAACCCGTTCAGTTTACCAGGGTCAAAATTTTTTAAAAACCTTTAGCCCATTAATGCGCTGTAAGTAAGCGGGTTTTGGTGTGTAAATTTGCGAAATAATAGTAAGTAAAACGTTTGTTCAGTATTAACCGGATCAATTAAAAAACTAAACAATAAACATTAAATAACACAAATGGAACGTAGAGATTTTATCAAAAATGGTGCATTTACGGCTGCTGGTTTAACCATCCTGCCAACCGGAAGTTTATTTGCATCATCAGACAGTGGAAAAGTAAGAGTAGGGTATATCGGTGTAGGTGCACGTGGTATGAGCCATATTTCTGAGGGGGCCTTGAGAGACGATGTAGAAATTGTTGCAATTTGCGATACCCAGGAAAGTTCACTTAAAATCTGTCGTAATTTTATTGCCAAAAAAGGTAGACCAGCAGCAACAGAATATACCGGTGGCTTAGATGCCTATAAAAAACTATTAGACCATAAAGATATTGATGCCGTAATTATAGCAACACCATGGCAGTTTCACCGCGACCAGGCAGTTGATGCTATGAAAGCTGGTAAATATGTAGGCTGCGAGGTAATTGCAGGTTTAAGTGTTCAAGATCACTGGGATATTGTAAACACTTCTGAAAAAACAGGCATGCCTTACATGACCTTAGAAAACGTTTGTTACCGTAGAGATGTAATGGCGGCTTTAAACATGGTTAGACAAGGCCTTTTTGGCGAATTGGTGCACCTTGAAGGTGGTTACCAACATAACTTACGAAACGTACTTTTTAACAACGGTAAAGATTATTACGGTGGTGGGGTAGAGTATGGGCCAAAAGCACTAAGCGAGGCACAATGGCGTACGCAGTTCAACATCGATCAGGATGGCGATTTATATCCAACCCACGGTGTTGGCCCTTTAATGCAATATGCTAACATTAACAGAGGAAACAGCTTTACCAGCCTGGTATCGTTCAGTTCTAAAGCAAGAGGTTTGGCCGCTTACGTAGAAGAGCTTTCTCCTGGCCACCCTAATGCTAAAATTAACTATAAAAATGGTGATGTTACCACTACAATGATTAACTGTGCAAACGGCGAAACTGTAATGTTAAGTCACGATACGCACTTGCCCAGGCCATATTCTATCGGTTTCAGGGTACAGGGAACAAAAGGGCTTTGGATGGATGTAAACAAATCAGTGCACATTGAACATAAATCGAAAGATCATGCCTGGGATAAAGCTGATGAATGGTTTGCTAAATACGATCACCCACTTTGGAAAAAATATGAAGCAGAAGCGGTAGGCGCCGGTCACGGTGGTATGGACTGGTTTGTTTTTAATGGATTTATCCAGGCGGTAAAACAGAAAAAACAAACACCTATTGACGTTTATGATTCAGTTACAATGAGTGTAATTACGCCACTTTCTACCAAATCGTTAAAAGAAGGAAATATGCCACAAAAATTCCCTGATTTTACAAAAGGAAAATGGAAAGATCGAAAAAATACTTTCGCTTTAGACGATAGCGGTTTTTAGTCTCGATTGCGGGTATTGCTTATGGCTTGCCCGCATATTTTAATACGCAACTTTATTCAGGTTGATCAAATGGTTTGCCTGGAACAATTTTTATTCAATATATATATTACCATCTTATGTTTCAAGCAGTTTTAGGTGCTTATGGACTTAACGCAGAAAAATTTAAAATTGAACCTTTCGGCTCGGGCTTAATTAACCATACCTGGAAAGTTTACAGTGAAAAATTAGCCTATATCTTGCAAGAGGTGAATACGGAGGTTTTTCGCCAGCCTCAAAATATTGCTCAAAATATTGAGACAATAAAAAAATATCTTGATCAAACAGCCCCTAAATATTTATTTGTTGCCCCAATTGCGGCTGCAAATGGAGATGATTTTGTGGTTATCGACGATCATTTTTACAGGGTTTTTCCATTTGTGGAAAATTCTTGCTCCATTGATTTTGTGCATCAGCCCGAGCAGGCTTATCACGCTGCTAAGCAGTTTGGTAAATTTACCAGGATGCTTTGTGCCTTCAATGTACAAAAATTAAAACCCACTATCGAAGATTTTCATAACCTGCCTTTACGTGTAGAACAGTTTAAAAAAGCTTTAGAACAAGCTAGCGATGAAAGAATTAGTGAGGCAAAATTTGCTATAGAAGAGATTATCAGACATTACGATATAGAAGAGCAGTATGTACACATGGTAGATAGCGGTGCGCTTAATTTACGTGTTGTACATCACGATACCAAAATCAGCAATGTACTGTTACAGGCCGAAACTGGAATAGGCTTATGTGTAATCGATTTAGATACCGTAATGCCCGGATACTTTATCAGTGATGTGGGCGATATGATGCGTACTTATCTCTCAGAAGCCAATGAAGAGGAAAAAGATTTTAGTAAAATAGCCATCAGAGAAGACGTTTTTGCCGCCATACATAAAGGCTACATGGAAGAAATGGACCAGGTTTTGGCCTTTGCTGAAAAACAGTTCTTTATTTATTCGGGTAAATTTATGATTTACATGCAGGCGGTAAGGTTTATAGCCGATTTCTTAAACGGCGATATTTACTATAAAACAAATTATCCTGAGCATAACTTGGTGAGGGGCTTAAATCAGATCGATTTATTGAATAAGTACGTTGCCAAAGAATCGAAATTTGAAGAGATTATTAAGAAAATTAATGAAAACAGAGTAAGCGACTCTAAAACAATATTAAACTAATAAGGTAAAGGCAAGGTGTTCAGTTTTTATGCTTCATCGTTTGGACTGGACATCCTTTTTACCTTTTATAGTCGTTTCTTATTCTTTCCATTAACGGATTATACGCTTATAGATAACGCGCAAACGTTTGATAAAGAAAAATAATAGCATTTGCTTTATGCTGTTTGCTAAAAAGATCTACTTCATTTAGATCGCCCGTTCTTTGTTGAGGGTTTCAAAACAATCGCTTGTTTCTTCAGTGCAGGCAGCCTCAACAGTATTAATTCTAAATACCCAATACTTCATTAGCGGATAGTTAAAACCATAAGAAACAATGCTATCAATTAAAAGTCTGCCAAGTTTATAATCCAGATTTAAACTTCGGTGCAATAAATAAGTACCTGCTGATTTTAATGAGATACTGCCTAAAACCACGGTAAAAAAGCGTATAAGCTGCCCACTGGTAGAGCTGTGGTACCCATCGTTACTTTTAAATGCCCAAAAACGGTTAATGCAAAAGTTAACCATTCCGCCAAGCGTACCCGAAATTAAAATAGAAATGGTAAAATGGATATGCAGCCATTCGGTTAGCAGGATCATTAGCCCATAATCGGTAACACCCCCAGAAAAAGCAGATACCTGTGCTTTGAGAAAAAGTTTAACAGATGCCCAGGTCATTTTATCTTCTCCTCCTCATCTTTAGCGTCGCCCGCTTTTAAAAGTTTAAACGTATCGATAATATTGATCACCAATAACAGCGATACCATAGCAATTGCGAAATAAGTAATGGCACCAGTAAATAAGGTTTCGGCAATTAAGATAAGCGAAATAATTACGCGTAATTCCGTCGGACCTAAATAGCCAGAATCGATCTGATAAAAGCCTGTAATTTTATAGCGCAATTGAGAAATAATCATCGACCAACCGTACAATACCACAAAAAGAAATGCGAAAATCTGTGTGCCACCATCGGCGTAATAATAATAGCCCAAACCGATCAGGATAATGCTTAGCCAATCCATCACAATATCGAGTGCAAAGCCATACCATTTGCGCGGGATTTTGCGAAAATACGCCAATCGACCATCAAGCGAATCGCCAAGCCAGTTAATCATAAAACCTAAAATTCCGATCAACAAATAGCTTTTTTCATAAAAACCAGCCAGAATAAAGCTTAAAAAAACAATCAGCGATCCAAACATGCCGATTCCTGTCATCATATTGGGTGTAATCCACTTAGGAACCCTTTGAAGCAAAAAAAGGATCAGCCCTTGTTCTCCTTTTCTTAAAATATTTGTTCTTTCGCGGTCTGCAAATACCCTTTTGCCATCTAAATGGCCTTCTTTTAGTTTAATAATAGCCTCCAATTTAAGTGCCAGCCAAAATTACGCCAAAGAGAATGGCTGTTTCTGGTCGGTAAAATTTTAAACTGATCTTCTTTGGAATACCTTTAGAATAATCAGTCATTCGCTTTAACTTCCCCGATCTGACCAGGTAAGTAAACAATAGGGCAAATAACATAAATTTATTTTACAATTCCGGCGAAGCGCTGATAAAATACTGTTGGACTATTCTCATTTTTTGGGGCATATTTACCTGCGATGATGGGTACGTAAATTACACGCCTCCTGCTTTCCTCGCCACGTATGGCCGATTCTGCTACCCTGTGCCACAGTCTTCCATCGTGGATGGTTAAATCTCCTGCTTCGGGTAATATCGATACCTCTTCAGCATCTGGTTTATTATCAAGGAAATATTTTTTGCGAAAGAGCATCTGGTAAATACTTTGTTTGTGCGTGCCCGGGATAAGTTTTAATCCGCCATTTTCAGGCTTTAAGGTACTCAGGTGAATGCCTACATTCAGCATTGGGTTCAGTTTAGTGCCGTAGAAAATATCCCTTAAACCATCCGTATGCCAGCCCATTTTACTGAATTTGCTTTCTGGTCCGTTAATGTAGTGGTTAAACACCATGCCGTCTTTTTCTTCGGTACCTAAACGCGCGCCATCTCCCGCCAATTGAAGCAATGCGTTAAAGCGTGGATCTAATAGGAGACCGCTTAGCGTTTGATGCTGTTGGTTAATAAAGGCAAACCGTTGCACAATTGCTGAACCATCAAGATCTTTTCCATATTTAATTGGCACACCATTTATTTTTTTAATATCTTCCTGTATCCATTTTTGTTCTACTTGTTTGGAAGCGTCGATAATGGAAGAAACCGTTTCGGGTTTGATGAAATTTTTGAAATGGATAAACCCATTTGTATTAAAAAAATCAAGCTGTTCTTGTGTTAATTGTTCAGATAAGGTAAAGGTTGGATACGATGTGGCCATGTGTAAAAATTTAAAAGATTTAGGAAAAGAATAAATTGGAGATAGAGTTATGCGCAGCAACAGCACATTCGCATTGGCGAGTGGTTCGGTACAGGAGGAAAATAAAACAAGTTTGTTTTATTCGACATAGTCTATGGAATTAGTAGTATTTAATACAAACGTAACATATTTTTAATATTCCAAAGAATTTTATTTGAAATTTTTTAAAATATTTTTTTTGGAAAGAGCTGCAGTAGGGTAGAGATGTACAAATAAAGGCTACTGGAGCCGTTTTTATTGTAATTTATCATGGTGTTGGATGTTACCATCCGACACTCAGCTTTATTTTCGGGCGTGCAATAGGATAGAAATATATAAATAAAGACTGCCAGAGCCGTTTTTACCATCATTGTGGTGTTGGATGTTACCATCCGACACTCATACATGTACAAGATAATTCATGGAAATGAGGTCTACGATCAGTCAGATGATAACATCTGACTGCACAATCCGGGGTGTTGGATATTTCCATCTGATATTCAGATTTACTATATCTGTGGTGTTGGATGTTACCATCCGACACTCATACATGTACCAAGATAATTCATGGAAATGAGGTCTACGATCAGTCAGATGGTAACATCTGACTGCACAACCTTGTGGTGTTAGATGTTACCATCTGACACTCAGCTTTATTTTAAATGAAATAGATCTTTATTATTGGAGCGCAATTGCAGTAATCAGAGGTTACTTTGTTCCCGTGTTGCGCTTTACGCTTCGCTGCCTCGTGCCTCCTTGCTGCAGGGTAACGCTGCACCCGAGGCTAGATGGCCTAAACAGTATTTCATTTTTAGGGTTGCATAGTGCACCCACCTTTGTTCCTAAACCCGAATGTAATGAAAAGCCCGTAACGAAGAATGAGTGCGGACTTGGAATGGAAAGCGGGACTAAAAATGCCAAGCGCGCAGAACTGCTCATTTCCAAATCAATTTGGTATTATATTACAGGTGTTGGATGTTCCCATCCGACACTCATACATTAACAGGTAAATCATAAAAGCAAACTATAAGATCAGTCAGATGGTAACATCTGACTGCACAACCATTGAGCTTCTATGCCGTTATACTCCAGACTTCGGATTTCCATCCTCGACCTTTTACGTCTTGTAAATCCCTGCGGCCATTTTTTCTATAAATCCTTTTGGCAAAATCCTATTCGCATATACACTGATGATATTGGTAAAACCCGGAATAATTTCAGATTTTTTGGCAAACATTCCTTTTAGCCCAATTTCAGCTACCTCATCGGGCCTCATATTAAACTTTTCGGCCATTTTGTTAAAGGCATCTAAACCTGCTCGGTGGGCAAAACCTGTATCTACAGGGCCTGGGCTCAAGCAGCTTACCGAAACTGGACCATCTTTAAGCTCGAACCTTAAAGCCCTCGTAAAAGATAAAACAAAAGCCTTGGTTGCCGAGTAAATGGCCAAGGTTGGTACTGCTTGGTAGGCTGCAGTACTGCAAACGTTGAGTATATAAGCCTTTTTTTCTGTTGAAAGGATTGGAAGCAATAAATGGCACAATGAAGCCACCATAATCATGTTTAATTGACACATTTCTAACTGGGCACTTAAATCTAGTTCTTCAAATTTCCCCCACAATCCATAACCTGCATTATTAATCAGGATATTAATTGTATAATTCCTTTCTGTTATCCAGTTGTGTACTGTTTTTGGGGCTTGAGCATGGCTAAGATCAATTGACAAGATATCTACTTCGACACTATATTGGTTTTTAATCTCCGTTTGTAATGCAATCAATTCGTTAGCTGAACGTGCAATAAGCAACAAGTTGATTTTTCTTTTGGCCAGCGCAATGGCCATAGATTTCCCTATACCTTTACTAGCTCCGGTTATCAGTGCGTACTTCATCTTTGTTTCCAACATTTTTACTCCAAACGGTTTAACGCAAATATCAAATAAATTAAACCTTATGCCTTATTTATTTTAAAATGATGAATGATTAAACACCACATAGGTATCTTTTTTGAGTTATTATTTTTAACAAGTCTAAATAATGCTAGCTTTGCCGAAATTTAGACATTGCATGAAACACCAATACATAAAATTTTTCGTCACTGCGCTTATTATGTTATCTTCAGTTACTCTCTTTGCGCAAACAGGGAAGGGCACAATTAGTGGAAAAGTGGTCGATTCGTTAGGGAACAGTATACCCTTTGCCAACATACAGGTTAAAAAACAAAATTTTAAAACCACTTCAGGCAAAACCGGTACATTTAAGTTAACGGATGTTCCTGCAGGAAACCAACTGGTCAGGGTTTCGATTACCGGCTACGATCAATTTGAACAGGTGATACCGGTTACTGCAAACGATACAACTCAGGTAACCTTTGTTCTAAAAGAGCAGCATTCTGAACTAAATGATGTGATTGTTTCGGCAAGTAGACGACCTGAATCTTTATCGCAAACACCATCTTCGGTAACGGTGCTTACAGCAAAGGAATTGAATACACAATCTGCTATCAGTCCGAATTTGGCCAACATCCTTTCATACAGCGTACCTGGATTGGGTTTTTCTACCAATCAAACGGGCAACTCTGGTCAGACTTTACGCGGTAGAAATGTTTTGGTATTAATTGATGGTATTCCGCAATCTACTCCATTAAGGGCAGGAGGAAGGGATATCCGCAGTATCGATCCTTCGGTTATCGAGCGTGTTGAAGTGATTAAAGGTGCCACCGCCATTTATGGTAATGGTGCAGAAGGCGGTTTGATTAATTACATTACTAAAAAAGCCGATCAAGGGAAATCATTCGGAGGTTATTCTCAAGCTGGAATTACAGGAAACTTAAAAGGCGATAGCACCATAGGCTACCGTTTTTCGCAACAGCTTTACGGGAAAACAGGTGAGTTCGATTATCTGGTAAGTGGTATGTTCGAAAAAACCGGTGTTTTCCGCGATGCTGTAGGCTTGGTAATTTCGCCTGAGTATGGTTTGGGCGAGACTAAATCTTATAATGGTTTTGCAAAAATAGGTTATAATTTTACTCCAAAACAGCGTTTGCAGTTGATGTATAATTATTTCAGCTCCAGGCAGCATTCTAAATATTTAACAAAAGATGGTGTTTATGGTCAATCGCCGGCTATTGGTATTTATGGAACAAGATTGGGCGAAGATGAAGGAACAAGATTTAACCATAATGCTAATTTACAATACACCAATCAGCAGATTTTCGGTAAAACTGATTTAACAGCCAATTTATATTATCAGGACTTTTATACCATTTATTCAAACTCAGCATCATTTTTCGGGAGTGGCCAGTCTGCTATTACTTCAACAAAAAAGGGTGCAAGGGTAAACCTGAATACTCCTTTTAACATTGCAGATCGGGTACCAATGCAATTGAACTATGGTTTGGATTTAATGAACGATAAAACTGCTCAAAGCTTAACAGATGGCCGTCTGTGGGTACCTAATATGAATATGGTAAATTTTGCACCTTACTTACAGGCTTCTGCAACTTTCATTGACGATTTAACAATAAAAGGAGGCTTAAGGGTAGAAAATATTAACATTGATGTAGACGATTTTAACACCCTGGCTACCGGTGCAAACGGTGCAGGAAGTATAGCAGTACAAGGAGGTAAATTAAATTACAATGCTTTAGTGTTTAATGCTGGTGCACGTTATTCGAAATTCAAGTTTTTTAACCCTTTTATCAGTTATGCACAATCTTTCTCGGTATTCGAGTTGGGTAGGGTGTTAAGGGCCGCAAAAAGCAATACCTTATCGCAGTTAGAAACTAAACCGATCATCGTAAACAATTACGAAGCTGGTTTTAGCAGTACCGTAGGTAAACTGAATTTTAGTGCTGCTTATTATTACAGCACGTCTAAACTGGGTGCCAATCTTTTAGAGGTTAATGGAACTTATATTTCTCAACGTATTCCAGAGCGTGTGTATGGATTTGAAGTCCAGGCAGATTATCAGGTTCTACGCGATTTGAGCATAGGTGGTAATTACGCACAGGTAGAAGGAAAAGGCGATGTAGATGATGATGGCAATTTTAACGGAGAGAAAGATGTATATTTAAACACAACCCGTATCCCACCATCAAAAACCACCGTTTACCTTAAATATTCAGGTATTAAAAATTTAAGTTTAGATGTAAACTGGATGCGTGTAGGAAATCGCGACCGCTTTAAAACTAATGCGGCAGGTAAGTATTTAATTGGCGAAGGTCCGGTAAAAGCCTTCAACTTATTTAATGTTGCAGCTGTATATCAGGTTACACAGCCTTTAAAACTATCGGTAGGTGTAGAGAATTTATTGAATAAAGTTTATTATCCTGCTATTTCTCAGTTTTATGGCAGCAATGTAAATTATGTAAGAGGAAACGGACGCCGATTTAACCTATCACTAGGCTACGCTTTTTAGACAATGAAGAACAGGAATTTTAAAAATACCATCAGGAACATCCATCTCTGGCTCGGCCTGGCGACTGGCCTGGTGGTATTTATTATTAGTGTAACTGGTGCGCTATATATTTTTGAAGAAGAAATCAGAGATTTTACACAAAAAGATTTTCGCTACGTAGCGCTTCAACAGAAGCCTTTTGTAGGTTTAGATCATATCATTTCAAACTTCGAAAAATTATCGCCCAAAGATCAGTTAAGGCTGATCAGGATTGAAGATGGGTTTTCAAATGCTACGGTAGAGATTACTACCAAAAAGGGCATAGTTTACTATTTTAATCCTTACAATGCAGCTTTGATAAAAAAGGGTGGCGAAGATTGGCTTCAGGTTGTAGAACATATCCATACTTCGCTATTGTTAGGTAAAACAGGAAAGTTCATCATGCAATGGTCGGTGGTTATTTTTGTGCTAATGCTGATAACAGGACTGGTACTCTGGTTTCCTGGTCAAATGCGGTTATTAAAACAATCTTTAACCATTAAAAGAAAAGCTTCGTTTAAACGGTTAAATTACGATTTGCACAACGTATTAGGCTTTTATGCATCATTTGTGCTATTGGTTACCGCTTTGAGCGGTCTGTACTTTGCTTTTAAAGAGGTGAAAAATGCGGCTAGCTTTTTTACCGGGAGCAAATTAACACAAGGCAAAGCCATCGTTTTAGCCAAACCTGAGCATATCGATTCGGTACCTGTACGTTACAATAAAATTTATACTGAAGCTAAAATTAAATACCCAGGGGCTATTTCCACTAGTTTTTCGCTGCGTGGTAAAGGCGAACTGCGGTTAAGAATGATTTATCCCTACCGCTGGACACGCAACCAGAATACCTTTTTTTATGAGGAAGCTACGGGCACAATGACTAGAGCTAAACTGTATAAAGATTTTAACGGAGCCGATTTAATAGAAGCCACCAATTACGATCTGCATACGGGCAGACTTTTAGGCCTTCCGAATAAAATTCTTTCTTTTTTAGCAGCTTTGGTTGCAGCGAGTTTGCCGATTACTGGTTTCATCATCTGGTGGAAGAAAAGGAAAAAGCCCAGGAAAGCTAAACCTGTTCTTACGTCAAAGTAAATGGAGTATTTAAATCGCAATGAAACCAGCTCTGTACTAGAACCTGAAGTTATTTATTAAGCTGCTCAGCATATGCTTTAAGCTGGTCCAGTCCCGATTGACAGAATTCCTGTTGCATAGTCAAATCAAGGTTTGCAACCGGTTCAAAGATTTCGGTAAGCGTAACGGGGTTATTTCCTGTAAAGGTGATCAGGCTTTTCCGCTTATCATCTAATGTATAAGCAATTCGCTCATGCTTAATAATTTCAGTGTAAGTTCCGCTAAAATTAAAATTTTCGGTTCCGTCTTTTTTAGCCATAACGTATAAAAAACCGCCTCCTTCTACCAGGTTATTTTCAATTTTCTTGTTGATCCATTCGTCTGATGGAGCATTCCACTTGGCAATATGTTCAGGCTCATTCCAGATTTTCCAAACCAGACTAATGGGTTTTATATATCTGAATACTGGCAGTTAAAGTATTTTTAAGATCCATGGCGCTTTTTTTTATAAAAATAACTGCTCGTATGTACAATTTAAGTGGTCATTAAAGACAAATTTAGAGGTAATTTGAGCAAGAGGTTAAAAGAAAACTAAAATAAAAAGAGTGATTTTCTATCTGTTTTCAGACTTGAGGTGTATGATTATCTAGATGAAGCAAACAAAAATTGCATCATTGGTGTAATTATAGTTCCTCTAACACGGGAGTAATTGGAAAGGGGTAAACATGGATGTGGCTACCCTTTTCTCTTTTGACAACATTTAAGCAGCGAACTTGTTTAGTTCATTTTGTTCAGTGTTTTGCTTAATCCGAAATTAATGAGTGCTTTACAAAAAAGAACAAAAGAGAAGACACATTTGCAGAGTCTTTATTGGTTTCAGCAGCCATTTAACATCTCCATTTTCCATCCCTCCATATTTTTTGTACCCTTGTAAAAAAATAAAAATGGAGAAACCACTTGTTAATATAACCTATTGCCCCAAATGTGGCTGGATGCTACGTTCGGCTTACATGGCACAAGAAATTTTAACCACTTTTGTAGACGAGGTAAAGGGGGTAACTTTAATTCCGAGCGAAACATCAGGCGTTTTTACTGTTCATGTTAGCGAGAAACTAATTTTCGATAGAAAGCAGATGCAACGCTTTCCTGAAATTAAAGAATTAAAACAGCTTATTCGTGATGAAGTGAATCCAACCATGAACCTTGGGCACTCTGATGTTAAATAGCGAACATTTAAGTTTAGGAATCTAAATAATTGATCGAATAGTTGGTAGACTATAAGATTATCTCGGTCGCGAACAGGATTTTAGTAAATTTTTATCTTAAAGCCAAGATCAGTTTACCTGATTTGATTCTGAAGTAGTAGATTAAAGAAGTTCTGCCTCTTAAAACTTCAATGGTTTTAATTGCGCCAAAACTCCCCCATTTGTCAGAAATAAGATCCCCTACTTTCAGTTGTTCTAGTCTATGGATGGGAGTCAATGCATCAATATGTGTCATAGTAACAAAAATAAATCAATATATTTTTCTTAGATAGAATTTTTGTCTCAAAATGTATATTTCACGTTTATGTGTAATAATAAGTACTACGGTTTCAGTCTGTAAATGAATACTTATTGTAGGTTGAATTGTCGAAATATAGGAGAAACAACATCACGATACGTAGATTTATCTTTAATGTAGGATAAATCTTACAAATTTTACTATTTAATCCTAAACAATAGCCGATAGCTGAGTTTTAGGAAAATATGTATATTCGTTTCCTGCCATGCATACACGGTACGGTTTCTCTATGTTCCTTATTCAGAAAAAAACTGCTTGCTTCATATTTTTTTTATGGATGGGCGCAGGTATTTGTTTTGCCCAGTCTACAGCTATTCGCCTTAAATATTTGGGTGTAGAAAGTGGCCTGTCTAATAATGTGGTAAACTCTTTGTATCTAGATCATTTTGGATTTATGTGGATGGGTACCTATGATGGATTAAACCGTTATGATGGCTATCATTTTAAGGTTTTTAGAAATGGCTGGGGAGATGAACATTCATTAGTAAATAACCACATTACGGTACTGAATGGGGATGCGAAAAACAAGGTTTGGGTAGGGACACAAAAGGGCGTTTCTTACTATGATTATGCAGATTCCAAGTTTCATCAATTGATTTATCTAGACAAGGGAAGAAAAAATGAAGTAAGTTATGCTATTAATTCCATTGCAATAAGTAAAGCTTTAGCGGTTTATGTAGCTACTGAAGAAAAAGGCCTGTTTGTGCTTGAAAAGAATAGCAGCATAGCAGAACGGATCCCATATGGCAAAAATTTCGATTTCACTGTAAAGGCTTTATATGTTGATGAAGAAGAAACATTATGGCTTTTTATAAAAGATGTGGGGCTTTGCAGATATGATCATGATAAACATAGGCTTCGTTTAGTAACTGCTGCCATACGGTCAGTAACATGCATTACAAAAGGCAATAACCAAACACTCTGGGTTGGAACAGAGCACGGACTTTTTCAATTTGATAAAGCCAATAGTAGCCTCACCAGGTTTAACCAGCAGTTAAGCAATGAGAATATTATGAGTTTGTTGTTTGATCGGCAACAAAAACTCTGGATTTCGACTGACGGGGGAGGAATTGCTGTTTACAATACAAAAAATCAAAAAACAAATTACCTATCTGCAGGAAAAGAAAAAGGCTTATTGAGCAGTAATTCTGTTGCCCAGGTTTACGAAGATCGTGAATCTAGAAAGTGGATTGCAACCTTACGTGGGGGAGTTAACATCATCGATCCGGAAAACGAGCAGTTTACCACAATTAAACATGATCCATTAAAAAGCAATTCCTTAATTAACAATTTTGTACTCTCCTTTAGCGAAGATGAAAACAAAAACATTTGGATCGGGACTGATGGGGGTGGTTTAAGTGTTTGGAACAGAAAGCAAAATACTTTTGCTAATTATGCCAAAACCAGCGATCCAAACTCTTTAACTAGTAATTTTGTTACCAGTATTTTAAGCGATGCAGATCACAACGTTTGGGTGGCCAGTTTTAGCGGCGGGATAGATCGTTTTAATAAAACAACCGGAAAATTTGTTCACTATAATTGTTATAATACTTTTAAAGGCGTTGATGACATTAATATTTGGAAGCTTTATCAAGACAAACAACAAAATATTTGGGTAGGCACCACAAAAGGTGGTGCATTGTATCGTTACAATAAAATTGCCGATAAATTTGAACTTTTTGACCATAATCTAAAGGATATCCACAGCTTGTTTCAGGATTCGAAAGGAAGACTTTGGGCAGGAAACTATACCGAACTGATCGAAATCGATCCAATAAACAAAAAACATAGCTATACGAAGATCAATTTTGCCATCAGGGCCATTCAGGAAGATTTTAATCATCAAATATGGATCGGCACCGAAGGTGGAGGTTTATTGCTTTTTGATCCGGAAACAAAAAAAATAAAGCGGTATATCCAGAGCGATGGATTGCCAAGTAATTCGGTGCTCAATATCCTTCAGGATGCCCAAGGTAATTTATGGTGTAGTACTTATAATGGCTTATCAAAATTTGATGTTACACATAATAGCTTTAAAAACTATTATGCTACCGATGGCTTACAAAGCAATCAGTTTAATTATAATGCTGCATTAAAACTTGCAAAAGGTAACTTTTTGTTTGGTGGAATCGGTGGCTTCAACTTGTTTTCGCCCGATAGCATTAAGAAAAACAAACGGATACCAAAAATGGTGCTGACCGATTTTAGGATCAATAATATTCCCCTCGATCAGGATTCAGGTTATAACGATATCTCTGTTGTTAATTTAGCACGCATAGAAATCCCATTTAGTGCTGCCGTAATTTCTATCGATTATGCGGCAATAGAATTCTCTTTTCAGGATCAGATTTCTTACGCCTATTACCTGGAAGGTTGGGATAGAGACTGGAATTATGTAAACAAATTAAGCACAGCCTATTATTCCAGGTTAAATGAAGGTGAGTATAAACTGCACATTAAAAGTACCGATACCGAAGGTGCCTGGAGCAACAATGAAAAGATTGTAATAATTAAGATTTTACCCCCTTGGTACCGCACCTGGTGGGCCTATGCCATTTACCTCATTATAGGATCTTCTCTATTTTATCTTTTTCAGACCTATCGCAACCGCCAGAGAAGATTAAAACACGAGGTAGAGATTACCAACCTTAAAATGGAGCGTGAAAAAGACCTGAATGAGAAAAAACTAAATTTCTTTACCAATATTTCGCACGAGCTGAGAACGCCATTAACCTTAATTGTTAATCCGATTAAAGATATTATCCACAAGAAAGACCCAGGGCAAGAGAAGAACGATTTAAATATTGTTTACCGCAATTCGAGGCGTTTGTTAAGCCTGGTAGATCAATTATTACTGTTTAGAAAAACGGAAAGTGAGAACGACGCCTTGAAGATTGTAAGGATCAACCTTTACAAATTTACAAACGAGATTTTCCTCTGCTTTAACTATTTGGCAAAGCAGAACCATATCGAATATACTTTTGAGTGTGAGGAAGAAGAATTGGATATTTATGCAGATAAAGACAAACTCGAAATTGTTTTCTTTAACCTGCTCTCTAATGCACTTAAATTTACCCCAAAAGGCGGTTTTGTGAAATTTTGTGTTAAAACCCTCGGTATGCGGGTGCAGATTGAGGTGAGCGATAGTGGTCCGGGCATACCGGCGCATGTGGGTGAAAAGTTATTCGATAAATTTTATAAGGTAATGTCGAACGAATCGCTTAAGATGGGTTTCGGTATTGGTCTTTACCTGGCCAAAAACTTTGTAGAATTGCATAAAGGGAAAATTTCGTTCCGCTCCAATCAGGGGATGGGTACCATATTTTTGATCGATATTCCGGTTGGGGAACCAAACCTGCAGCAAAGCGGTGTTTTCCAAAACGAATTAACCTATGTAAACGAGCTCATTGCGCAAGAGGAAGAAGCAGAAAATAACGATGCCGAGAGTGTGGGCAACCTCGAACTGCTCATTTCAGATTTACACTCGATTTTGGTTATTGATGACAACCCAGAAATTATTGATTACATCAAGCATATTTTTCAGGATAATTTCAAAATTTACAAGGCCGAGAATGGTACAGAGGGGCTGAAACTCTGTAAAGAATATTTGCCTGATATCGTAATATCTGATGTAAACATGGATGGTCTTAATGGTATCGAACTCTGTAAGGCGATTAAAGAAGATTCTGCCTTGAGCCATATTCCGGTAATTCTGCTAACCGGCGACCCTAGTCCGGAGGTAAAACTTAAGGGAATCGAAGTTGGTGCCTACGATTTTATCAGTAAACCCTTCGATAAAGAGCTTTTTACAGCTAAAATAAATAGCATCATTAAAAACAGGACCAATCTTCAGTCTTATTTCTACAATGAAATAACGTTGAAGAGTGATGCCCATAAAGTATCTCAGGAGGATAAAGGCTTTCTTCAAAAGTGCATTACGATTATAGAAGAAAACTTGATGGAAGACAGTTTTAACGTAAAAACACTGGCATCTGATCTTGGAATGAGCCATTCTAATCTCTACAAAAGGATCAAGGCCACTTCAGGTCAGTCTATAAATGGTTTTATCCGTTTTATCAGACTCAGAAAGGCTGCCGAATTGTTGATCAATACCAATTTAAATATTAACGAAGCTGCCTTTAGGGTAGGTATAAATGATAGTAAATACTTTAGAGAACAGTTTCAAAAGCTGTTTAAGTTAACGCCTTCAGAATTTATAAAGAAACACCGAAAAAGTTTTCATAAATACTATAATATTAATGCCACAACATAAAAGTTACGCTATTTTGGCTTTTAAAGGTATTTATCTTAAAACGCCCCCTGCAAAGTATGATTTAGCCCCCTGTATAAAGTTTAAAAATTTCGGTACTTCGGCTTCACCAAATGTAAGCAACCGAGCAGCCTAAAACGTATAATGTATCAATCCCTAAATAAAAGTATATTTCTAATCTGCACATTCATCGGCATTAACCTGATGAGTGTTGCACAAGAAACACAACTGAGTACCATTGCCAGTAATGGCTGGGCAAACAACTCGGTAAATACTGTTATTTTTCGTAAAAATTCTTTAATCAGCTTTAAAGAAAGCCAGTATGCTGCTTATTATGATGATGAACAAAATGTAGTATTGGCCAAACGCAAAATTGGCTCAACCCATTGGATATTAGTTACCACGCCCTATAAAGGCGATGCCACCGATGCTCATAAATCAATTAGTATCATGGTGGATGGTGATGGTTTCCTTCATATTGCTTGGGGCCAGCATAATAACAATCTAAACTATGCCAAATCAGTTTCTGCAGGTTCATTAAGCTTAGGAAATAAAGAAGTTATGCTTTCTGTAAAGGAAAATAAGGTCAGTTATCCTGAATTTTATAAGCTGGCCAATGGCGATCTCTTATTTTTTTACCGCGATGGCGGCTCTGGAAACGGAAACCTGATGATAAACCGTTATAGTTTGAAGACCAAAAAATGGACGCGTGTACAGGATGGGATGATTGATGGCGAAGGACTGCGAAATGCATATTGGCAGGTAGCCTTAGATCAGGTTGGAACTATTCATTTATCATGGGTGTGGCGCGAAAGCCCTGATGTAGCCAGTAACCATGATTTATGTTATGCCAAGTCAACTGATGGAGGTTTAACCTGGTTAAAATCTACCAATGATAAATATAGTCTTCCCATTACTGCCGCTAATGCAGAATATGCACTTAAAATTCCGCAAAAAAGCGAGCTGATTAACCAAACATCGATGTTTGCCGATGCCAAAGGCAAGGTATTTATTGCTGGTTATTGGCGTGATACGAACGAAATCATACCACAATATCACCTGGTTTTTAAAACAGGCGACCATTGGGAAGTAAGCAACCTTAATTTTAGAAAAACGGCTTTTAGTTTAAGTGGAGGAGGTACCAAACAAATTCCAATTTCGCGGCCACAGATTATCGTTTGGCCAAATGGAAAATATTATGCTGCAGGATTGTTGTTTAGGGATGCTGAACGAGGTAATAAGGTTTCAATTGCTTTGAACGGTGAGCTTGGATTAGGAAACTGGAAGGTTGAAGATCTTACCCAGAAAAGCCTTGGCGATTGGGAACCCAGTTACGATACCGAACTTTGGAAAAGCAAAGGAACTTTGAGTCTGTTTCTGCAGCATGTTACCCAGGTAGATGGAGAAGGAAAGGCTAACCAGGCACCAACAATAGTGCAGACCCTAGATTGGAAACCAAAAAATAAATAGCAAATTAACCTTAAAATGAAACTTCCCATTATAAAATATAACTTTTCCCTACTTGCTGTTTTGTTCTTGGTATCAATAAACCTGGTACAGGCACAAGGCAAAAAAACAAAGGTATCCAAAGAAAATTCGGCTTATTTATTTACCTATTTCACCGGAAATTCGAAAGCAGAAGAAGCAATCCGTTTTGCGGTGAGCACCGATGGTTACCATTACAAGGCTTTAAACAATAATAATCCAGTCATTTCTTCCGAAAAAATCAGCAGTACTGGTGGTATACGCGATCCACATATTTTGCGTGGCGAAGATGGCAAAACCTTTTACATGGTGGCTACCGATATGGTTTCGGCCAATGGCTGGAATTCCAACAGGGCAATGGTATTGCTGAAATCAATTGATCTGATCCATTGGGCATCGGCAGTTGTTAATATTCAAAAACGTTTTCCAAATAACGAAAATCTGCTTCGGGTTTGGGCTCCACAGACCATTTACGACAAAACTGCCAAAAAATATATGGTTTATTGGTCGATGAAGCATGGCGATGAGCCTGATAAAATCTATTATGCCTACGCCAACGCAGATTTTACAGATCTGGAAACAGCTCCAAAACAGCTCTTTTTTAGCCCAATCAATGGTTCTTGTATCGATGGCGACATTATTTACGATAAAGGGAAATACAATTTATTCTTTAAAACAGAGGGAAATGGCAATGGCATAAAAAAAGCAGTTTCCGATCAGCTCACCACAGGTTATGTGCAGCAGGATAAATATTTACAACAGACAAAAGAGGCTGTGGAAGGAGCTGGTGTTTTTAAACTGAACCATAGCGACGAATATATCCTGATGTACGATGTATATATGAAAGGCCGCTATCAGTTTACCAAAAGCAAAGATCTGGCAAATTTTAGTGTAGTGGATCAAGATATTACCATGGATTTTCACCCAAGGCACGGAACTATTTTGCCTATTAATCAACAAGAGTTAAACCGGTTGCTCAATCAGTGGTATACTGTCGAATCTGTTTTGCAAAGCGCACAGAATAAGGCAATCAACCAAAATAATATTGTTTTAGATAGTGTGAACCAAAAACTTTATCTGCCTGTAAATTATGGGACAGATATAAAGGCTTTTGATCTGCAGTTTAATACCTTTAATCAAATCAGTATCGCCCCAAAAGGGAAATTAGATTTTACTAAAGGCCCTGTAAAAATTAAGGTAGGTATTGCCAATCAACAACCTAAAACTTATTCAGTAAGTGTTGCTGTAGCCAATAATCCAGTTTTAAAAGGTTATTACGCAGATCCGGAAATTATATATTCCAATAAAACAGGTAAATATTACATCTATCCAACCAGCGATGGTTTTAACAACTGGAGTGGTACCTATTTTAAAAGTTTTTCATCAACTGATCTCGTTAACTGGAAAGATGAAGGTAAAATATTAGACCTTGAAAAAGATGTTTCCTGGGCGAAAAAGAATGCCTGGGCACCTACCATTATCGAAAAGAAAGTGAACGGCGCTTATAAGTATTTTTATTATTTCACAGCAGCACAGAAAATTGGAGTTGCTGTTGCTGATCATCCGGCCGGTCCGTTCAAAGATAGTGGTAAGGCTTTGATTTCAAGCAAACCAAAAGGAATAAAAGGCGGTCAGGAGATCGATCCTGATGTGTTTAATGATCCTAAAACCAATAAAAGTTATCTGTATTGGGGAAATGGGTATATGGCCGTTGCACCATTAAATGAAGATATGGTTTCGATTGATACCAATGAGATTAAAGTTATTACGCCAAACAACGGTTTTAGAGAAGGTACCGAAGTTTTTTATCGTAATGGAAAGTATTATTTTTTATGGTCTGAAGATGATACACGGAGCGAAAATTATCGGGTACGTTATGGCTTTTCTGATTCGCCTATAGGAAAAATAACCGTTCCGGAAAATAATCTGATTCTGGCAAAAGATGTAACACAAGGTATTTACGGAACAGGGCATAACAGTGTAATCAAAGTTAACGGAAAAGATGAATGGTATATGGTTTACCATCGTTTTACCCGACCAAAAGGAATCTCAATGGGCAGTGCTGCAGGCTACAACCGTGAAGTTTGCATCGATAAAATGGAATTTAATACTGATGGAACCATTAAACCTGTAATACCAACTGTAAACGGCATTAAACCAATACACTAATGAATTTAAAATTGTATCAAACGCTTTTTTTATTGTTGTTTTTTAGCAGCACAGCTGTAAATGCACAAACTTCAACTTCAAAAGAGGAAGTGCTCGAAATGATCGATCGTGCAAATACCTATTGGCAAAGCAATAATAACCCGGATGTACGTGCTTTTTGGGATCATGCTGCTTACCATACCGGAAATATGGAGGTTTATGGAATCACCAAGAACGAAGCTTACCGTAAATATTCGGAAGATTGGGCCGTTTATAACAAATGGATGGGCGCAAAATCAACTGATAAATCCAGCTGGAAATATAAATATGGCGAAACAGATGAGCATGTGCTGTTTGGCGATTGGCAGATCTGCTTTCAAACCTATATCGATTTATACCATTTAAAACCCGAAGAATATAAAATTGCAAGGGCAAAAGAGGTAATGGAATACGAAATGAGCACACCCAATAACGATTATTGGTGGTGGGCCGATGGTTTGTATATGGTAATGCCTGTTATGACCAAACTTTATAAAGTAAGTGGAGACCAAAAATACCTCGATAAGCTGTACGAATATTTTACCTATGCGAATAGCATTATGTACGATAAAAAGGAGAAACTTTATTACCGGGATGCCAAATATGTTTATCCGAAGCATAAAAGTGTAAACGGCAAAAAAGATTTTTGGGCAAGAGGAGATGGTTGGGTGTTTGCAGGTTTAGCGAAAGTGTTAAAAGATCTTCCTCTTAACGATCCACATCGGAATGAATACCTAAGCAAATACCAGAATATGGCCAAAGCAATTGTTAAAAGCCAGCAGGCAGAAGGTTATTGGACCAGAAGCATCCTCGATCCGCAACATGCCCCTGGACCAGAAACCAGTGGAACAGCCTTTTTTACTTATGGTTTGTTATGGGGGATAAACAATGGTTATTTAAAAGAAAAAAACTATTTACCTGCAGCACAAAAAGCATGGACATATCTAACCAAAACCGCATTACAACCTAACGGTAAACTGGGGTATGTACAGCCGATAGGAGAGAAAGCCATTCCAGGTCAGGTGGTTGATGTAAATTCTACAGCGAATTTTGGTGTAGGGGCCTTTTTATTGGCTGGATGTGAGATGTATCGTCATTTATCAAACAAAAACTAAATTTTTACAGGAAAAAATGAGACTTAAAAATATTTTAATTACGGGTTTATTGATCGTCTTGGCTGGTGGTTCTGCATTTGCGCAAAAGAAAACCAAGAATGCCAAAAATGCGGTTTTAACCGATCGACAGTTTTGGTTGCAACAGATGGATAAGATGGTGAAACCCGTTTTGTATAACCTGGCTAAAGACAGCCTGCGTATTGCGATGCCAAAAGTTACTTCTATCCATATTGATAATAAAGAACACCGCATTAAAGTACAATATGTAGAAGTTTTGGGCAGGGTTTTAAGTGGTATTGCGCCATGGTTGCAGTTAGAAGGAGGTTCGACAGCAGAAGTAGCTTTAAGGAAACAGTACCGGGAGTGGGCCATTCAGGGACTAAAAAATGCTTTAGATTCGAATGCTAAAGATTTTATGAATTTCGATATCGGTGGGCAACAACTGGTAGATGCTTCTTATGTTGCATTGGCTTTGGTACGTGCACCTTGGCTTTGGGAAAATCTGGATAAGAAGAACCAGGAACTGATGATGAAATCGATCGTTACCACCAGAAGGTTCAAGCCTGTTTTTTCTAACTGGTTACTTTTTTCTGCCATGAACGAGGCTTTTCTGGCTAAGTTCGGTTACAGCTGGGATCCAATGCGGGTTGATTATGCCCTACAGCAAATGGAACAATGGTACACAGGCGATGGAATGTACACAGATGGAACATCCTTTGCCTTCGATTATTACAATAGTTATGTTATCCACCCTTATCTGGCTACTTTGGTCAATATCATTGGCGCTAAAACGAACAGTTATAAAGAGATGTTCGAGAAGATTAAGAAGCGCAATGAACGGTATGCCATCATTCAGGAAAGATTAATCAATGCTGATGGTACTTACCCAGCAACAGGTCGCTCCATCATTTATCGTGGTGCTGCATTTCATCATTTGGCCGATATGGCCTGGAGAAAAGCATTGCCAAAACAGTTAAGTCCGGCTCAGGTGCGTTGCGCTTTAACCGCCGTAATCAAAAAAACGCTAGAGAGCGCCACTACCTATAAAAATGGTTGGTTAACGATAGGTCTATATGGCGATCAGCCCAATCTTGGCGATTTTTATAACAACCAGGGCAGCCCGTATATTGCTTCAAATATCTTTTTGCCATTAGGTTTGCCAGAAGCAGATCCATTTTGGGCCAACCCAGCAGAGAAATGGAGTGCGCAAAAGATCTGGAGTGGAGAGAATTTTGAAAACGATCACGGTGCCAGTTTAAAATAAATGGCAGATAGCTATACAATTGAAAAGATGTGGGTAAATTACCGTCTTTGTAACGTTAAAAATTATTTGATTAAAATGATGAATAAGAGAATCAGTTTTGTTTTAGGATTTATTGCCTTCAGTTTAGGGCTAAATAGTTATGTTTCAGCACAACAAACATATACTTCTTTTACTCCCGGTAAACTTTGGAAGGATGATAAAGGTGTTCATATTAATGCCCATGGGGGAGGTATTGTTGAATATAAAGGCATTTACTATTGGTTTGGTGAGCATAAGATTGAAGGTGAAAAAGGCAATACGGCACAGGTAGGCGTACATTGCTACTCATCAAAAGATTTATACAATTGGAAAGATGAAGGTATTGCACTTCCGGTTTCCGAAGATTTGAAAAGTGATATTGCTAAAGGCTCGATCCTGGAGCGTCCAAAAGTGGTGTACAACAAGAAAACCAAAAAGTTTGTAATGTGGTTTCACTTAGAACTTTTAGGCAAAGGTTATGCAGCAGCAAGATCGGGTGTTGCAGTGGCCGATCGCCCAACCGGGCCATATACTTTTATCAAAAGTTATCGTCCAAATCCAGAGAAAATGCCTTTCTACGCAGCAGGAACAGCAGAAAAAGATATGGTGAATTGCCAGCAACCAGCCAATAAAAGTGATGGTTTTTTCTGTAGGGATTTACCTGGTGGACAAATGGCGAGAGATATGACAGTTTTTGTAGACGATGATGGAAAAGCCTATCATGTATTCTCTTCTGAAGAGAATTTTACACTGCATTTGGCTGAGTTAACCCCCGATTATTTAGGGCATACCGGAAAATTTATCAGAATTTATGTGGGGCAGCAAACTGAAGCACCAGCTTTGTTTAAGAAAAACGGAACCTACTATATGGTTGGTTCAGGCTGTACAGGCTGGGCGCCAAATCCGGCAAGATGGTTCAAAGCAAGCTCTATTTGGGGTCCTTGGACTTATATGGGGAATCCATGCCAGGGTGAAGGGGCTAAGCTAACCTATGGTGGGCAGAGTACGCATGTATTGCCAGCACCAGGCAAAAAAGGAGAATTTATTTTTATGGCCGATAAATGGGAACCGAAAAATGCCATTGATGGCCGTTACTTATGGTTGCCGATCAAATTTGAGAACGATAAAATTTCGATAAACTGGGCAGATGAATGGGATCTGAGCGTGTTTAAAAAGTAGAGAAAAAATAAAATTTTATATAAATCTAGATGATGAATTGCGTAAAAATGCGCAAATGGGACTTTTTTTGCCCAAAATTTGGGTCATCTTAAAACAACTTTAAAAAATGAAAGCAAAATTATTATGGTTGGTGGCGATATGTTTCTCCTTATCAGCTTTTGGCCAGCAAGCTAAACATACGTTTAAGCTAGGAGAAACAACATTTCTATTAGATGAAAAACCCTTTCAGATAATTTCTGGGGAGTTACACTATCCCCGTGTACCAAAAGAGGCCTGGCGGGCACGTATGAAAATGGCCAAAGCAATCGGGCTAAATACGATTGGCACTTACGTATTCTGGAATCTGCACGAACCACAAAAAGGAAAATTCGATTTTTCGGGCAATAATAATATCGCCGAATTTGTGAGAATCGCCCAACAAGAAGGCCTTTGGGTTATCTTAAGACCAAGTCCTTACGTTTGTGCCGAATGGGAGTTTGGTGGTTATCCTTACTGGCTACAGAACGAAAAAGGCCTTGTGGTGAGAAGTACTGAAAAACGATATTTAGATGAGTATAAGAAGTATATTATTGAAGTAGGGAAACAGTTGGCACCGTTGCAGATTAACCATGGTGGTAATATTATTATGGTACAGGTAGAGAACGAATACGGCTCTTACGCTGCTGATAAAAATTATTTAGATATCAACAGAAAAATGTTTATCGAAGCAGGTTTTGATGGATTGCTTTATACCTGCGATCCTGCTGCAGATGTAAAGGATGGACATTTAGACGGCCTATTGCCGGCCGTAAACGGAATCGATAATCCGGCAAAAATTAGGCAGTTGGTAAATGAGAACCATAATGGAAAAGGCCCTTATTTTATAGCTGAGTGGTACCCGGCATGGTTCGATTGGTGGGGAACACCTCATCACACCGTTCCTGCAGCGCAATACACCAAAAAGTTAGATTCTGTTTTAGCAGCAGGCATTTCAATCAATATGTACATGTTCCATGGCGGTACAACCCGCGATTTTATGAATGGGGCAAACTATAAAGATATTTCACCTTATGAGCCACAAACCAGTAGCTATGATTACGATGCGCCTTTAAATGAGGCTGGAAACGCAACTGAAAAATTCAAGGCTTTTAGAAGTGTAATCGAAAAACATCTTCCAACAGGACAAAGTTTACCGCCAATTCCAGCTGCTAAACCAAGTATCGCAATTGCACCTTTTAAATTGGGGAGTAAAGAGGCTTTGTTTAATGCGCTGCCAAAAGCAGTGAAAAATACCACACCTTTAACTTTCGAGGATCTTAGCCAAGATTATGGCTATGTGCTTTACCGAACGACCATTAAGGGAGGTAAAAAAGGCGAACTTCAGATTAAACAACTACGGGATTATGCGATGGTTTTTATTAACCAGAAAAGGGCAGGTATTTTAGACCGTAGGTTAAACCAAAATACTTTGGCATTAACACTCCCGAAAGGCGAAGTACAACTCGATATTTTTGTAGAAAATATGGGTAGGGTTAACTTTGGGAAGTATTTGTTAGAGAACAAAAAAGGAATTACCGAACAGGTAACTTTTGATGGTACCGAGGTTAAAAACTGGTCGATGTATGGCTTCCCTTTTAATAATATTGCTGGCTATACTGCTAAGGCTGCCCCTTCAAAACAGAGCGGAAACGGGCCAACATTACAAAAAGGATCTTTCCAGATTTCGACCGTTGCAGATACCTATTTAGACATGACCGATTGGGGAAAAGGAGTAGTATGGGTTAATGGGCACAACTTAGGGAAGTATTGGGCAATCGGTCCACAACAAACGTTATATATCCCTCAAGAATGGTTAAAAAAAGGCAAAAATGATATCGCCGTTTTAGAACTGATTAAACCAGATCAAAATATTTTAAAGGCAATAGATCAACCAATCTTAAATACAATAAAAAAATTAAACGTAGACTAAACGTTTAAAAATCTTCAGAATAGGGGTTAAAAAGCCAAATTTTAACGAAAAGTAGCAATTTAGCCCCTACTTATTACCGTATTACCCCTCACTCCGCTGGAATTTTATGATTACTTTGTTGTAACCAATCCATCCTTATCCATGCATAATTTATACATCAGGTCTGATTAATATTTAATAAAATATTTTAGATGACTACCTCTCTTGAATTCTGCTCGCGATTCAATTATTAACTAACCAAATAAATCTAAAAAATGAAAAGAAAACTACTAGCCACATCTAAGTGTGCGGTAATGTTTTTGTTTGCTTTAATCCTATCCTTAGGTAAATCAAACAATTCAATTGCACAAACAACCGCTCAAATCTCAATTTCTGGAAAAGTAAAAGATAATAGAGGTAACCCCATTCCAGGTGCCTCCATTAGTGTTAAGGGAACTACCCGGGTGGTGGCCAGCGATGCCAATGGAAATTTCAAAATATCAGCCCAAAAAGGAGAAAGTTTAGTGATTACTTTTGTAGGTTATGTAACCAATACCATATTGGTAGCTAATGACACGCAACTGAGCATCATCCTTGCAGAGGATAAGGATAAGAACTTACAAGATGTAATTGTAGTAGGTTACGGTACGCAAAAACGCTCTGATGTTACCGGTTCGATTGTTTCTGTACCTAAAGCAAGGTTGTCGCAACTACCTGTAACAAATGTTCTTCAATCAATCGAAGGTGCAGTAGCTGGCGTAAATGTTACCACTACATCATCAGTTCCTGGAAGTCAGCCTAGTGCCTTAATCCGCGGACAAAACTCTATAACAGCCAATGCAGGCCCTTACGTAGTAGTAGATGGTGTTCCGTTAACTAAAACAGGTGGCTCGTTAAACGATATTAACCCCAATGATATTGCATCGGTAGAGATTTTGAAAGATGCGAGCGCCACAGCTATTTATGGTACAAATGGCTCAAATGGCGTAATCTTAGTTACCACGAAAAGGGGAACAACTGGTAAACCCGTAATTCGTTATAACGGTTATGTGGGAATTGATAATATTGCCCATGTTTTAGAACCCCGGAGCGGAGCAGAATATCTGCAGAAATATGCTGATTTTCTTAAACAAACCAATCAAACACAAACCAGACCGGTTCCAAATATTGGAGAACTTCCTGCTTACAATGCAGGTACTACTATCAATTGGGTAGACGAGGCTACACAGCAAGGTAAAATTCAGGATCATAACGTAAGTATCTCCGGCGGATCTCCTGATGTGAAATACTTTATTTCCGGAGATTATTTAGATCAGAAAGGAGTGGTAAAAGGATACCAGTTCAATCGTGTCAGCTTAAGATCGAACTTAGATGTAAACGTTACCAGTTTTTTAACTGTAGGTACATCACTATTTTTAACCAGTAATAATTTCGATGGTGGAAGGGCAAATTTATTGTTCGCTACAGCAATGAGTCCCTATGGTCAGGAGTATAATGCAAATGGATCATACACAATCTTCCCAATGAGTCCTGAGTTGCTTTACACCAATCCATTATTAGGCTTAAAAACAACACAGATTGGTAGAACAACCAATATTAATGGAAATGGTTATGCCGAGGTAAAATTTCCTGGTGCATTAACAGGCCTGAAATTTAGGTTAAACGCTGGTTATACTTATTTTCCTGAAAGATCAGGTAGTTACATAGGGCGCTTAGCAAATGATAATAATGGAACTGCAAGAAGTGTTAATGCATCTACCAACAGTTATACTATAGAAAATATCTTAACCTATTCAAAGGATATTAAAAAGCATCATTTCGATTTTACTGCCTTATATAGCGCACAAGAACGTAAATACAATTCAACCACGGCAGGTGCTACCGGCTTTATTAATGATGAATTAGGTTTGGATAATTTAGGTGCAGGTGCCACACAAACCAGTAATTCTTATCGCGATAGATATGGATTGAATTCACAAATGGGCCGTTTGTTTTACTCTTATGATAGCCGCTATTTATTTACTTTAACTGCACGTAGAGATGGTTCATCCGTATTTGGAGCGAATACAACTAAATATGGTGTTTTTCCATCGGCAGCAATTGGCTGGAATGTTATCAACGAAAATTTTATGAAAAATGTTAAACTCATTAGCAATCTGAAATTGAGGTTATCGTATGGCAAAACCGGTAATGAGGCTGTTGGTGTTTATAATACCATCACCACTGAAGGTTCATCCCGTTCTCCTTTTAATGGAGTTAGTACAATTGGGGTTATCCCAAATAATTTGGGTAATATATTGTTGCAATGGGAAACGACCAAAACTGCAAACATTGGTTTAGATTTTGGAATTCTGAGCAACAGAATTACAGGTAGTGTAGAAGCTTATCAGAATAAAACAAGTGGTTTGTTACTGTACAGAAGTTTGCCAATTATTACAGGTTACTCAAGAGTTTTAGAAAATATTGGTAAAACCACCAACAACGGCTTAGAGCTAACTTTAAATACTCAAAATCTTGCTGGGAAAAACTTCCGTTGGGAAACAATGGTTGTTTTTGCGGCCAATAAAAATAAAATCGATGATTTGTATGGTGATGGTAAAGATGATTTAGGGAACAGGTGGTTTATAGGGCAGCCTATCAATGTTGTATATGATTACAAAATGACTGGCGTTTGGCAAACTGGCGAAGACGTTTCTAAGCAAGATCCAACAGCAAAGCCTGGTAGCTTAAAATTTGCTGATTTAAATGGTGATGGGAAAATTACTGCCGACGACAGAACCATTCTTGGTCAAACTGCCCCGAAATGGACCGGTGGTATAACCAACACTTTTCATTATAAAAACATTAATCTAAGCGTATTTATTCAAACTGCACAAGGTATAACGAGAAACAATCCTGATTTAACCTATGGCGATGAAACAGGTAGAAGAAATACGCCAGCAGAAATTGGCTACTGGACTCCTGAAAACCAAAGCCAAACCCGCCCGGCTTTATCTTACAATAATACTTTAGGATACGGTTATGCATCTGATGCGAGTTACACCAGAATCAAGGATGTGACATTAAGCTATGTATTTTCACAACATATTTTAGATAAACTTCACCTGGGTAGTTTAACCGTTTATGCAAGTGGCCGTAACCTGCACACTTTCACCAATTGGGTAGGCTGGGATCCTGAGCAAACTACTTATGGTAGAGGAACAGGGAATTCTAATGCTAATCAGCAGGCATTCACGGCAGATTGGACAAATAATTATCCAATAACAAGAACTTTCGTTCTGGGTTTAAATGTTTCATTACGTTAATTATCATCATCATGAAAAAATATATAAGCATATTCGCATCCTTATCCATATTATGTATTGCATTTTCATCTTGCAAAAAATCTTACTTAGATGAGAAGCCATTTTCTTCATATACACCATTAACACTTACCGATTCACTTGGATTTGAAGCCTCACTAATTGGTTTATATAATCATACCAGTACCATATTCTCCTGGGCCGATCAGCAAGGCTGGCCAAGTGTTTGGCAGGTAGGAACCGATGTAGCAAATGCAACAAATAACCAGCAAGGTGTAGAAATACCTTACTATAACTACGCTTTATTAACATCTTTAGATGTTGGTGCTGGCCGCACCTGGAACAGAAACTACATCATGGTTAACTTAACCAACATTATTTTAGATGGCATAGAAAATCCAAGTGTTACCACTTTAAGTGCAGCAGGTAAAAAATCAGTAAGTGCCGAAGCTAAGTTTTTCAGGGCTTATGCTTATAATAATTTAGCTACTTTGTTTGGTGGCGTACCACTGGTTACGCATGCATTGACAGGGCCTAAAATAGATTTTGTAAGGGCGCCAATAGCCGATGTAAATAACTTCATCGTAGCAGATCTGCTTTTTGCTGCAGCAAATCTTCCTGATATTGAAGCGGTAAAAACCAATACCAAAGGCAAAATGTATGGCAGGGCAAACAAATTTATGGCCATGCAACTTCTGGCTGAAGTTTATCTCCGAATCGGGAAACCTGATTTAGCTGAGCAACAGGCACAGGCCATTATCAGTAGCGGAAAATTTAGTCTCATCAGAAACCGTTATGGTGTTAAAACTGGCCAGCCAGGAGATTATTATTCGGACATGTTTCAATATGGAAATGAAAGAAGAGTTCAGGGCAATACAGAGGCTATTTGGGTGTTGGAACAGGAAAATCCAACAGCCGTAGTTGGTGGTATCACCGATAATCCACAGCAAAGAAGGGTATGGGGCGCTGCTTATTACAACATCGCAGGAATGGCTTTGGCCGATTCGTTAGGCGGGCGTTCAATTGGCAGGTTGCGCTTAAGCAACTGGGTACTTTATGGTTTGTATAAAGGTAACGATATCAGGAACTCTCAGTACAACATCCGCAGAAGATATTATTACAATGACCCGAATCCTATATATGCTGCAAGATATGGTAAGCAGGTTCCTTTTACCGGTCCTGATACGTTAGTCAATATTTGCCCAAGTACAACCAAATGGGGCGCTTTTGATCCTAATGACACTTTTGGTTATGCGATGATCAAAGATTTTATTTTGATGCGTTTGGGCGAAACCTATCTTCTGTTAGCTGAAGCTCAGGTTGCTCAAGGTAAAACAGCTGAAGCTGCCACAACAATAAATGTGCTTAGAACAAGGGCAAACGCTGCTCAGGTTAGTACAGCTGAAATGACTAAAGATTTTATTCTTGATGAAAGAGCCAGAGAGTTGATTGGCGAAGAAAATAGGAGGATGACGCTGATGAGAACAGGAACTCTCGTGGAACGTACACTTCGTTTAAACCCGAACGATGCATCAAAACCGATTACAGGTTTAACGACAAAAAATTTGTTATTGCCAATTCCTTTAAGTGAAATACAATTAAATAAAGATGCGGTGTTGACTCAAAACCCGGGCTATTAAACCTTTCAGGTTACCTAAATAATTCACTCTTCGGATCTTTCTGTAAAGAAAGGTTCGGAGAGTTTTTGTTTGTAGCCGGTTTTAAAGAAAGATAAACTGGTTAATCTGTTAAATCAATATCCCTTTAAAAAGATGGATAATCGAATCTTTTTATTCTGAAATTAAACGTCGATTTAACGCTTAATTTCTTGTCAAAAAGCAGAAAAACGACATAAAAGGCCTAAAAGTAACGATTTAACCCCTATTTATTACCGTATTACCCCTCAATTGAGGGGTAATTTAATGGTTACTTTGTCAAAACCAAACCTTTATTCCATGAGTATTTTTTATAGCAGATCAGACTAATGGCCTTGAGCACATTTTTTAAATCTATCCTAAACTGTCCCTCCCTATTCAATAACTAACTATTAGCAATATGAAAAAATATTTACTACTGATCTAGTTCGGTTGTATCCTTATTAAGCCCCCAAGCTTCTAAACCTAAGATGATTTAGGATATACGATAGCATACTTTAACGAAAACGTGAATGGCTAAAGCTTACACGTATCCTTAATATAAACCAATATAATATTGCCAAATATCCACACGCTACAAAACAGTGTGTGTATTCTGCAATAGAACTAACTAACTAACATAAAATTATGAGTGGAGAAAAAACACTTAAAAACCTAGGGTTCATATTTATATCATGGGCCTTTCTGATTTTAAGTAATCAGAGTTACGCAAATTCAGGGAATCTAATAAACCGGCAGGATACCACCCAACTTAAGAGCGTTATGTTTACAATTCTTGATGGGAATGATTTCCCATTAAAAGGCGCAGATGTTTCAAACATAAGTCTTAAAAACAATGCTAAAACAGACAGTACCGGAACAGCAAAACTGAATTCCAACAAGAATGACATAATACGCGTTCAGTACAATGGTAAATTGCTCAAAGAATATATCGCTAACGGAAATTTAAATCAGATTATCCGCATCGATGGCAATAATATCATGGTGATGATGCAAAAGAAAGTTGTATTGACTAATGATATTAAGCTATCGCCAAATTTAACCACAGCTTCAACGCAGGCGGTATACAATAATGATCTCATCAAATCAACCACAACAAGTGTAAAGAATGCATTAACTGGTCGGTTGGCGGGTTTGTACACCAATCAAACCAGTGGCCGCCCAGGGTTGGATGAAGTATCGGTATTGTTAAGGGGGCAAAATCCAATTGTGCTTATTGATGGTATACCAAGAGATCTCACGATGATCGATCTGGAAGAGATCGAATCTGTTACTGTACTTAAAGATGCTGTTTCTACTGCAATGTTAGGACTGAGGTCATCAGGTGGTGCAATTGCGATAACTACAAAAAAAGGGTTTGTTGGTGCACAACAAATTTCGCTAACTGCGCAGAGTGGTTTTCAGAGTCCTCTTAAAATGCCCAAAACATTAGGCGCTTTTGATTACGCCAACTTATACAACGAAGCCAGGAGAAACAGTGGCGACCAACCCGTTTACACACAGTCTGATCTAGATGCGTTCAGAACAGGTTCAGATCCAATTGGGCATCCCGATGTGAACTGGCAGGATCAGGTGTTAAAAGATAAATCTACGTTTAGTCGCTATGATCTTAATTTTCGTGGCGGAGGAAACACCGCCAGGTATTATGTTGGCTTGGAATATCAGAATCAAAAGGGCCAATTTAACGAAAGTGATTTAAACGAATATTCTACCAATACGAGTTTCAGTAATTATACTGTCCGCTCTAACGTAGATATAAACCTTACGCCGAAAATGGTACTGGGACTTCACCTTTTTGGTCGGATTGGGAATTATACCCAACCAGGAAGTACTGCCGCTAATATTTTTACTTCTATTCTTAATACCCCAAACAATGCTTATCCGATTTTCAATGAAAATGGTAGTTATGGGGGCAATACGCAATTCCAAAATAATATTTATGCACAAACTGTTAACTCAGGCTATCGCTTAAATTACAGAAGAGATATCATTACCGACTTAACATTAAGAAGAAATTTAGATGACGTTGTGCCAGGTTTATGGGTGCAGGCATTGGTTTCATTCTATTCTGGCCTATCTGAAAACACGGATAGAAGTAAGTCATTTGCAGTTAATAAACAAACCGGTACAGGCTCAACAGCATCATACCAGCTTTTTGGTGTAAATGGAACACAAAATAATAGTACATCAACCGATTATCAAAACAGACAATCATATGTAGAAGGAGCAGTAGGTTATAAAAGAAATTTTGGTCTGCACCAGATTGATGCTCAGATTAGAGCAACCAGCGATAATGTAAACAGTGGGAGCGAACTTGGCTTGAATTATTACGGAGGTTCTGGTCGGGCGGCCTACAGTTTCGATGAGCGTTATACCGCAGAAGTAGCATTCGGACTTAACCGCACCAATAGGTATCCAAAAGGATCTCCGATGGGATTTTTTCCGGCAGCAGGTTTAAGTTGGAACCTTACCAAAGAAAAATTCATGCCTAAATTGCCTTGGTTAAACGACTTTAAGTTATTTGCCAGTTACGGACGTACCGGTAACGATGCTGCGGGTTATTTTGTTTTCCAGCAATTTTATGTAGGCAGCCCAAGTTCGTATTTCTTTGGTACAAGTGCTTCGAGCAATTCTGCCTTACGTCAGGATGTACTGGCAAATCCAAATGTAACCTGGGAAAAAGGAGATAAATTAAATTTAGGCTTAAAAACCACATTATTTAGCAATCATTTGTTTTTACAGGCCGAATATTTCAATAACAAATACTCAGATCTGCTTACTTCACCTAATTTATCAAGCATTGTAGGTACAACGGTAAGAAACCTAAATGTAGGTATCAATCGTTATAGCGGATTTGAACTTCAGTTAAATTGGCAACAATCATTCGGCGATTTTAGCTATTTCATTTCTGGTAATGCCAGTACTTTAAAATCAAAAGTAATTTATCAGAATGAAGTTTTTAGAGAATATAGCTATCAAAGCCGTACTGGGCAACTCGTATGGCAGCAATTTGGCTACATTGCTGATGGCCTTTTTCAATCGCAGGCAGAAATCAATGCCGCTGCCAAAATTGCAGGATATAACCCTGTTCCTGGTGATATTAAATATAAAGACTTAAACAACGATGGCATTATTGACCAGTTCGACCAGGCTAAGATTGGTACAGACAAGCCATTAGTTTATTATGGAGCAAATATTGGTTTTTCTTACTCGGGCTTCGATTTTAGTGTATTGTTGCAAGGGGTTGCAAATAGAAACTTACTGTTAATAGGCAACAGCGAATGGGAATTTCAGAATGGAGGCTTTGGGCAGGCTTACGAACATAATCTAGACCGTTGGACGCCAGCGACTGCAGCAACTGCAACCTATCCGAGAGTTACAGTTGGTAATAATTTTAACAATAATATTGTTTCTTCTTTCTGGATGCACAGTGGCAATTACCTGCGATTGAAAAATATCGAACTGGGCTATACCATTTCACCGCGATTTACCAATAAAGTAAAAGTTTCGAGTATCAGACTATTTGTAAATGGTACAAACTTGTTTACAAGCGCTTCTTTTGATAGGGTTGATCCAGAAACTAACGGAGGTGTTTACCCAATTCAAAAGGTTATTAATGGTGGTTTAAGTGTTAAATTTTAATCTTTAAATAGATGAATATGAGAATAATGGCTGTGATGATAATCCTAATAGGGATGGCATCATGCAAAAAATATGAAGAAACACCTTTACAAGGGATTAAAAAAGATAATGTTTACGATCCACTTGATAAAAACGGTGATTTTGCCAGACAAGTACTTTCAGATTTATATACTTCATTACCTGACGGTTTTAATAGGGTACGGGTAGACGGAGACCTTGCTGTAGGCGATTTTCTTGATGCCGGAAGTGACGATGCAATTCCATCTGTACAAAATAAGGTGGTAGAATACTATAAAAATGGCAGGTTAAATTCAACCAATAATCCAGATGATAACTGGGCAGCTGCATACCGTGCAATTCGTGCTGCGAACGATTTCTTAGCCAATGTAGATGTAGTTCCGGTTGATGCAAATGCACCAAAAACACTTCAGTATTGGAAAGCTGAGGCACGTTTTATCAGGGCAATGAACTATTTTGAAATGATTAAAAGATATGGAGGCGTACCGTTAATTGGTGATAAAGTATTATCTCCAGATGATAATTTACTGATTCCACGTAATACTTTCGAACAATGTATCAATTATTTGGTAAGCGAATGCGATGCCATTAAAGGTTTATTGCGTGTTGAGCCAGTTGCAGACTCTGACTTGGGGAGAATTACACGTGGTGCTGCCTATGCGCTGAAAGCAAGAGTTTTGCTTTATGCGGCTAGTCCACTTTTTAACGGCGGTGGAACAGCGGGCGATCCTACAAAAAAAGCTTTAGCAGGTTATCCCACATTTGATGCTGGAAGATGGACATTAGCTTTAAATGCAGCGCAGGAATTAATCAATTTAAATGCTTACCAACTTACTACAACGTTTAACGCTGCTTTTATCGGCAGAAAAAATACAGAGGTAATATTGGCAAAACAAAGAGCTAAAACTTTTGATCTGGAAACCAATAATGCCCCAATAGGTTATACTACCCCTTTAAGTAATGGTTTTACCAGTCCAACACAAGAGCTGGTAGATGCATTTCCAATGTTAAATGGATTGAGAATTACAGACCCGGCTTCTGGTTATGTAGCATCTAATCCTTATGCCGGAAGAGATAAAAGGTTGGATAATACTGTTTTTTATAATGGTATCAGGTGGCTGAGTCGCAATGTCGAAACCTTTGAAGGCGGTAAAGATAAACCAGGAGGTGTAGCCGTGCAAACAAGAACAGGTTATTACTTAAAGAAATATATGGCAGATTTTTCTGCTGCAACAGCCTATGGTACCCAAGATCACAACTATATTATTTTTCGCTACGGCGGAGTATTGCTTGATTACGCAGAATGTTTAAACGAAGTGGGTAGAACAACCGATGCCTACGCACCATTAAGGTCGCTCCGTTTAAGAGCGGGGATTACTGCCGGCACAGGTGCAGACACCTATGGAATTAAAGCAGGAATGTCTCAGGAAGATATGCGTGCTTTCATCCAGAACGAAAGACGGATTGAGATGGCTTTTGAGGAACAACGTTTCTGGGATATCAGACGATGGAAAATTGCTGCTCAGGTTTTAAACGGCTCGCTTCACGGCACACTGATCACCAAATCACCAGCAGGCGCTTTAACATATGCGCCATATACAGTAGCAAATACAATATTTAATCAGCGGTTTTACCTAATGCCTATCCCTTATTCAGAGGTGATCAGAAACAGAAGCCTGATACAGAACGAAGGTTGGTAATTATTCACAAATAAGTTAAAACTGAAAGCATTTATGAGAAAATATATATTCTTTTTAGCATTTACCATTTTGTCGAAGTTTCTCTTTGCACAAAATGTTAACATACAGGGCCAGGTTAGCGATAAGGATGGTGGCATCCCTGGAGCGAGTATCATCGAGAAAGATGTTCCGGGCAACGGTGCATCTACCGGAACAGATGGTAAATTTCGGATTACCTTGAGAGGCAAAAGCCATATTCTGGTTGTGAAGGCCATCGGTTATCTGGCAAAAGAGGTAACAGTTGGCCAATCAGCAAATATTAACATTCCATTAGCGTCTGATGTAAAGGGGCTAGAAGAGGTGGTGGTTGTAGGTTACGGAACCACTAAAAAAGCCACTTTAACAGGCGCAATCAGCTCCGTATCAGGTCAGGATATCAGAAGAAATCCGTCGGCAAGTTTGCAGAACACTTTAGCTGGGCGATTGCCAGGTTTTAGTTCACAACAAACCAGTGGTCAGCCTGGATCTGATGGCGCAACATTTTTTATCCGCGGAATAGGTTCTTACACAGGGTCTAACCAACCACTTATCATTGTAGATGATATCGAGTTTACCTACGCACAATTTGCCCGTTTAGATGCGAACGAAATTGAAAGCCTGAGCATCTTAAAAGACGCATCTACAACTGCCGTTTACGGTATTAAAGGTGCAAATGGCGTGGTTTTGGTTACCACCAGACGTGGGGTTGTTGGTCCGCCAAGTATTACTTTCCGTAGCGAGTATGCGCTTTCACAGCCAACAAGATTACCGAAATTTCTTAATGCTTACGAATCGGCAACACTTTTTAACCAGGCAAGAATAAACGATGGTTTACCTGTGCAATACAGCGCTGCCGACCTCGAACATTGGAAAGCAGGCGATGATCCTTACGGTCACCCTGATGTAAACTGGAAAGAGGTTTTATTCCGCAAATTCAGCTATCAATGGCGCAACAACTTTGATATTAGTGGAGGTAACGATGTGGTAAAATATTTTGCATCATTAGGTATGGTTACCCAAAATGGTATTTTAAACGACTTTGGAGCGGGTGAAGATGTGAATAATAATTTTTATTACAAAAGGTATAACTACCGCTCAAACATTGATATTAAAGCAACAAAAACCTTAAACGTTAAACTCGATTTATTTGGTAATATCGGAGAGCAAAACAATCCTGTAATTCCTAATATCAACGGCATTCAGAATATATTTTACTTTTATAACAGTTTTTTAACGCTGGCACCTTTTGCTTACCCAATTAATAACCCTAATGGAAGTTACGGATACAGTTATGCTCAACCAAACCGTTATTCCTCTCCTAATATTGTGCAGGCGCTAACATTGGGCGGTTACAGTAGAGATTTCGAAAACAATATGAATATCAATGCTGCTGCTACACAAAAATTAGATTTTATTACACAAGGACTTTCTTTAAGAGGTGCAATTGCCTATGGTAGTACCTATACTTATAACAGGGGATTATCAAGAGGAACATATCCGGCATTTATTTATAATCCTGCCGATGGAACTTATACAGCTAAAGATCCAAACGTATTCAGAGTGGGAACCTATTCATTAAATTATAGCCCCGGATCTACTACCAGAACCATTAACCCACAGGCCTCTTTAAATTACGATCGCACATTCGGGTCGCACCATGTATCAGGTTTAGCCTTATATAATAATAGAAGCTTCTTTGGTTACCGAGACCCTTCCAATAGAGACCGGATATTAAATTTTATCCCAGTGCCAACAAGTGGTTTTTCTGGTCGCGTGGGTTACGATTACAAAGGAAAATATTTAGCCGAGTTTAATGCCGGTTATAATAAATCAGAAGTTTTTGCTTCGGGTAAAAAGTATGGTTTTTTCCCTGCCGGATCAATTGGTTATAACATCTCGGAAGAAAAATTTTTTAAAGAAAACATAAAATTTGTTGATCGCTTAAAATTCAGAGCATCCTACGGACTCGTTGGAACAGATGATATTGGTAACTATGCCTATGCTTACTTACAAACATACAATAACAGTGGAAACGTTTCGTTCGGAACTTCTCATAATGCCTATAATGCCATATTTGAAGGACGTTTAGCCAACTCTGATGTAACCTGGGAGAAAGTTAAGAAGTTAAACATCGGTATGGATCTAACCATGTTTAAAGGACGTGTTACTTCAACACTTGATGTCTTTAACGATAATAGGTACGATATTTTAACCAATAGGGGTACAGTATCTTATGTGTTTGGGCAATCTTTGCCGCCGGTTAATCTTGGAAAAACGAACAATAGGGGGTTTGAGCTCGAAATTGCCTATAATGATAAAATTGGTAAAGATTTTAACTATCGTGTTGGCGGTAATATCTCTGTGGCTAAAAATAAAATTGTTTTCCAGGATGAGGCCTTACCATTATTTCCATATCAACAATATACCGGTAATCCGATCAACACACCCAGACAGTTTAAATTTTTAGGTTTTTATCAGGATGCGGCCGATATAGCAAATAGTGCCAAGCCTTTAACCGGAGTAAAACCTGGAGATATCAAATATGCAGATTTAAATGGCGATGGTGCAATTACTGATGCCGATCAATCTTATTTCGGTTATTCGAATACGCCTAACACTATTGTCGGTTTTAATTTAAGTGCAAACTATAAAACGTTAAGTTTAAATGTACTGTTTCAGGGGGCGTTAAACTTCAATGTTGCCGGCGTCCGTGAGTCTATCCAGGCATTTGGATCTAATTTACAGGCTATTCATCAACAAAGTTGGACCCCGGAGCTTGGTCAGAATGCGAAATATCCGATATTGTCAACATCTCCGAATGCAATTTCCATCCCTACATCACCTTCAGACTTCTGGAATGTTAGAGGTGATTATTTGCGATTAAAATCAATAGAATTAAGTTATGGCATTCCTCAGAGTTGGGTAAATAAGGTGCGTTTAAAAGGCGCAAGGATATATATAAACGGTACAAATTTAATTACCTGGACAAAACTTGGCTCGTTATACGAATACGATCCAGAAATATCAAGTAACAACACAAATACCAATTATCCACCACAAAGGCTCTATAACATGGGTTTATCGGTAACATTTTAAGTTTTAGCTATGAAAAGATATATTTTAATTGTTTTAATTTTAGTAGGGTTAATATCCTGCAAAAAAGCAACAAGTTATCTCGATCAACAGAATGCTGGTCAGGATGCAACAGTCGTATTTAGCGATAGTGTACGAACATTGGGTTTTTTAAACGGGATTTATCAGGGACGTGGTTTTTCATTTAACAAAGGTCGCTGGGATAGTCATGGAAACCTTGAAGAGGCTACCGATGATGCCGAATACCGTTATAGTGGCGCAGGGCAGTATGCTGTAATCCTATATTCCGGGAACGTAAATCCGTTAAATGTGGTAAAGGGCACAACGACTGATTTTTATGTTCAGCCTTATTTACAGATCCGTGCGGTGAATTTATTTTTGTCGAAATTGCCAACAACGCCATTAGGGCCTGTAACACAAAAGCGCGTTGCTGCTGAAGCCAGGTTTTTACGCGCCTGGTATTACCATTATTTGGTAAAGTCATTCGGTGGCATTGCCCTTCTTGGCGATAGGTTGTTTGATAAAGATGATATTATTGATATCCCAAGAAATACTTACGAAGATTGTATAAATTACATTGTAAGTGAATGTGATGCTGCTGCGGCAAACCTTCCATTAGATCAGTTAGATCAGGATTATGGAAGAATTACTAAAGGGATGTGCCTGGCCTTAAAATCGAGGGTATTGCTTAGTGCCGCGAGCCCTTTATTTAATGGCGGTGGTATAGTTAAAACAGGTGCAATTGCGAGTATAATTGCTTATCCTACTTATGATGCAACACGTTGGGCAAAAGCAGCACAGGCCGCAAAAGATGTAATTGATATGAACAAATACGACCTCGTTGTAGACAATACCACAGCTCCAGGTTTCGGTTTTTATAAAACGTTCATTAGCAGGGCAAATAGCGAATTGATATTTACCTTTACACAAGGACCTAACAAAGATTTTGAAGGCCATTTTCTTCCACCTTCGCGGAGCGGTGGGTTTTATTCAACACCAACCCAAAACCTGGTAGATCAGTTCGATATGCGTAACGGAAAACAGATTACAGATCCTACTTCAGGATATAATGCAGCTAATCCATATGTTAACCGCGATCCCAGGTTTGGTTATACCGTTATTTACAATGGTGCTAATTATGCCAACAACAGTGGTGCCCAGGCTCCTGTATTTACCTATGTAAACGCGCCGAGTGATGGTAACGGCATTGGAACAACTTCTGGCTACTATGGCCGTAAAATGTGCGATGTTAATGTGTCATGGGGAGGTAGTGCCAATGCCGATAGGGGTTATCCTTTAATGAGATACGCAGAGATATTGCTCAATTATGCTGAAGCGCTTAACGAATTGGGACAAACTAACAATGCACTTACCTATATTTTCAAGATCAGAGAACGTGCAGGTATCCTACCTGGCACCGATGCCAGATTTGGAATTAAAACTGATATCAGCCAAGTAGAGCTCAGAGATTTGATTATTAAAGAACGCCGTACAGAAATGGCATTTGAAGATATGCGGTTTTACGATGAGAGGAGATGGAAAATTGCCGAAGTAACTGAAAACGCTTTCAATAAAGTTATGTTGATTACCCCGAAAAGTGGTACAACCTCTACTTCTACAGATGGTACTTCATATAATTATCAAATTGCAAATTCGATCAGAAGACATAACTTTCGTGCTGCAAATTATCTTTTGCCAATTCCGCAGAGTGAAATTTTAAAACTTCCTTCCTATCTGCAAAATCCAGGTTATTAACTATTTGTTTTATCATTAATTTAACTCTCCGAACCTTTCTATTATGAAGGTTCGGAGAGTTTTTTGTTTATATGCAAATCTTTATGCACATCTAACAGGAATCTGCTTTAAAGCAATGCCACCTAAATGGCTAATCAGGTGATAAGCTTCAATGTAGAAGTTTGTTATTACACCTTAATCAAAAAATAAAATTAAGCACTTCAAAAGAAGGATCTAAAACAGATCGTACAAGCCAATTTTTACCTTAAAAATGATGACGGTTCAGATTTTTATTCTTTTAAACAACAACATTACCTTTTTTTCGATCTGGCAATGGGTGGTATGAACAGTGGTTCGTTAAACAATGCTAAATTTCCCAATAGAATAAAGGTCGATTATATTAGCGTGTATCAGAAATAGATTTTTATTCGGATTGTGCGTCCTGCTGGACTTGTTTCAGCATATATTCCACTATGAAGATCCTGGAACAAGTTAAGAACGACAATTGTGTTCTAAATAAAAAAGAGCCATGGAAATTAAACCATGGCTCTTTCTATTATATTTCTAAGAATTAATGTTGAACTTTTATTTCAGTTCTTCTGTTCACCATTCTACCTTCTTCACTATCGTTCGAGCTGATCGGTTCTTTTTCGCCATGACCAACAACAGTGAAATTATTTCCATTTAAACCTGCGTTTATAAAGTACGACTTTACTGCATTTGCGCGGTCGATAGAGAGTTGCATATTGTGATCGGGAGTACCCTCGGCAGATGAATGTCCGTTAAGTACAAATTTGGTGGTAGGCGATTTTTTCATTTCCGCCACCGCTTTATCCAATATAGCGAATGATGATGTTTTAAGTACAAACGAATTAAACTCAAACTGGATATTGTCTAAGTTGAAGTTGGGTTTTTCAATTGGAGCCGGAGCTTCTTCTTTTTCTGGGGCAGGTGCTGATTTTTTTTCTTCTACTGGTGGTGCTGGCTTTTCAACAGGTACTGGAGCAGGTTTTGCTACCAGTTTTTTTGTTTTACAAGAGTACATTGTAAGTGTAAACAAAGCTAAGAGCGTAGTAAATAAAAGGTTTTTGGTAATGTTCATGTTTTAAGATTAATTTAAGTTTATTGTGTGTTTGTTGCCCAAACATACTAATAAATGATTACAGCTATAACGGAGTTTTTTTGAAGAAGTTATATTTAATACATTAATCCGTCTAATTTAACTTCAATTTTACTCAAACATATCCACTTCAATTTGCTTTATGTATTATAACATTTTACTATGAACCGTTTTGAAAACAAAATCGCTTTAATTACCGGAAGCAGTCAGGGAATTGGCGCTGCATGTGCCTTAAGGTTGGCCAAAGATGGCTGTGATATTATTTTAAATGGCCATAAATTTGATGAAAGGGGCGAAAAACTTATCGCAGACATACAACACATGGGTAGAAAAGCTACTTTTTTGAAGGCCGATTTAAGTAAAGCCAAAGAAGCCACTAAATTGATAACCGATGCTGTAGCAGCATTTGGTCGTTTGGATATTTTAGTGAATAATGCAGGTATAGAAAAAAAAGCCAGCTTTTGGGAAGTTACGGAAGAGGATTATGACCTGATCATGGATACAAATTTAAAAGGTGTTTTTTTTAGCATCCAGTCGTTTGTCAATTACTGCAGAAAAAGCAAGGTAGCCGGAACTGTAATCAATATGAGTTCTGTACACGAGGAAATCGCATTTCCACATTTTACCGCGTACTGTGCAAGTAAAGGAGGCTTAAAGATGTTAACCAGAAATCTCGCTTCAGAATTAGCCCAGTTTAATATCAGGATCAACAACGTAGCGCCAGGAGCTGTTTCAACACCGATTAATCAAGATTTATTGAACAATAAAGAACAGCTTGAAAAAGTAATTCAAAATATTCCCTTAAAACGAATGGGTAAAGTAGAAGATGTGGCAGCAATAGTGGCTTTCCTGGCTTCTGATGATGCCGCTTATGTAACCGGATCAACTTATTTTGTAGATGGAGGATTAACCTATCATTATGAAGAACAATAGGCTAATCGTGTAATGAATTTAATTTAAACCTTTAAATTTGGCATTAAGTTTAAGAATGCCTGCGAATTAGCATTGTATTTCTTTTTATCTAATTTAAAATAGAATGCTCCTTTTTTAGAACCTGTTCTATCTTTTTCGGCGAGCTTAATCAATAATCCAGTCGAGGTAATTTTACGGCTGAAATTTCTGGTATCTATTTTAGTATCGTTTACTTCCTCAAAAAGAATATGCAATTGTGGGATGGTGAATTTTTTAGGAAGCATTTCAAATAAAATAGGATGGAGGGCAGCCTTGTACCTTAATTTTTTTCGGGCATCGGCAACCATTTCGTTATGATCAAAAATAAGTTTTGGCCTATCGTTGATCAAAAACCATTCTGCCTCGTAATCGTCATTTAACTGCGCCTCATATTTATGGATATCAATAAGGGCAAAATATCCAACAGAAAGTGTTCTTTCAATTGGGTCGCGGTCAGGTTCTCCATAAATCTGCATCTGCTCCAGGTAAACACCTTCCAAACCCGTCATTTTTTTGAGTACCCTGTTCGCTGCATCGTCCGGACTTTCATTTGCACTCACAAAACCACCCATTAAACTCCACTTGTTTATTTCAGGTTCTAAACCCCGTTTAACCAACAGAATTTTAAGGTGTTCACCGTCAAACCCAAACACTATGCAATCAACAGCAACCAGGTAATGTGGCTGCCTAGAATATTCAATCATTTTTTATCTGAGATTTTAAAGGGCTTAATATGTTCAAATTTTCACGAAAATAAAAATTAATATTAATTGTCGTTTTGACAATTAATATTAATTTTATAATTTGGCGGCTTAGATAGATTGAGCTAAATGCTTTCTTTTCTCTAACCAATTGAAAATATAAAATGAACCAAACATTCGAACTCGATAGTAATCCACACACCAGGTTAAATATATTAACCGGCGAATGGGTTTTAGTTTCTCCACACCGTACTAAAAGACCCTGGCAAGGTAAGGTTGAAGATGTAACACCAGATAACCGTCCGGAATATGACCCTAAATGTTATTTATGTCCTGGTAATGGCAGGGCAGATGGCGATAGCAATCCAGAATATACCGAAAGCTTTGTTTTTAACAATGATTTTGCTGCGTTGCTTGAAGATACACCTGCCGGTAATATGAATGAAGATGATTTATTGGTAGCCAATAATCAGAAAGGGCTTTGCAGGGTAATCAGTTTTAGCCCGAAACACAACCTTACACTTCCCGAAATGAGTGCCGAAGCCATAAATGCTGTTGTAAATGTTTGGCAAAATGAATTTAATAGCCTTGCCGAAAATGATTGGATCAAATACATTCAGATTTTCGAAAATAAAGGCGAAATAATGGGCTGTAGTAATCCACACCCACATGGTCAGATCTGGTCGCAGAGCGATATTCCATTAGAAATTGCCAAAGAAACCGAACGTCAGAAAACGTTCTACGCTATTCACAGAAGGAGTTTGCTTGGCGATTACTTAAAACTGGAGCAAAAGAAAAAAGAGCGTATTGTATTCGAAAACGATCATTTTGTGGTACTTGTACCTTTTTGGGCAGTTTGGCCTTACGAAACCATGATTATCAGTAAACGCCATGTAAATAGCATTAAATTGTTCACAGAAGCTGAGAAGAAGTCGTTAGCTGAAGCCATTAAGGTGTTAACAACTAAATATGATAACCTGTTCGAAACCTCTTTCCCATATTCTGCCGGCATGCATCAGGCACCAGTAAACAATGGCTATTACCCTGAATGGCACTGGCATATGCATTTTTACCCACCGTTGTTGCGTTCGGCATCAGTTAAAAAATTTATGGTCGGTTACGAAATGTTGGCTAACCCTCAACGCGATATTACCCCTGAATTTGCCGCTAACCGTTTAAAAGAGGTGTCTACAATCCACTATAAAATCAACAAAACTGAAGACTAAATATTAAATAATGAATGCCCAGGATTTAAAAAATACATTTAAAAAACTTTTCAACGCTGAGCCTATTTTAGTGCGTTCGCCTGGAAGAATCAATATTATTGGCGAGCATACCGATTATAACGGCGGCTTTGTAATGCCTGCTGCCATTGATAAAGCCATTTATGTAGCCATATCAAAAAGAGAAGATGATGAAATACATTTATTTTCAGAAAGTTATCAGCAATTTGATATTTCATCAATCAAAAGCCTGAAAAAATCAGAGAACAGTTGGGCCAATTACATTTTAGGCGTTGCCGATCAGTTAAAAGAAAGGGGTCATCGGTTGGGCGGCTTTAACTTTTATATCGATGGTGATGTGCCTTTAGGCGCTGGTCTCTCGTCGTCTGCTGCTGTAGAATGTGCTACTGGCTTTGCGCTCGATCAACTTTTTTCGCTTTCCGTTCCGAAAATGGATATCGCATTGATTGCACAAAAGGCAGAACAGGCTTTTGCTGGTGTTAACTGTGGTATTATGGATCAGTTTGCCTCTGTATTTGGTAAGAAAGATCAGGCGATTATGCTCGATTGCAGATCGATGAAGCATATTTATATCCCATTAAAGTTAGATGGATATAAACTTTTGCTTTTAAATACGAATGTAAAACACGCACTTGCCGATTCTGCTTACAATAGAAGGCGAGCACAATGTGAGCAAGGTGTTGCTTGGGTAAAAGAGCATTATCAAAATGTAAATACCCTTCGTGATGTAGATTTAACCATGTTAGAAACCCATGTTAAACCAAAAGATCTGGAAGTTTACACCAAATGTAGTTTTGTAGTGAAAGAAATAGGTCGTTTATTAACCGCTGCGGAGCAACTAGAAAATGGTAATCTGCAAGGTTTGGGCAAACTGATGTTCGAAACCCATGAGGGCTTAAGCAAAGATTACGAAGTGAGCTGTAAAGAATTAGATTTCCTTGTTGATGCAGTTAAACCTCTTGATTATGTGTTAGGTGCCAGGATGATGGGCGGTGGTTTTGGTGGTTGTACCATCAATATTGTTAAAGAAGAGAAAATTGCTGATTTAATTGAAGCGTTATCTTCAAAATATTTATTGCAGTTCGGACTCAAGCTCGATTCCTACACCGTTCAAACTGATAACGGAACCAGCTTATACAGCTAAAATTTAAATAACCCAAGGTATACTAACCAAAATAAATCAATGAAAAATAACTTATTAGACACGAAGGATTACATTGTATTTGCAATTTACTTCGTTATTGTGGCCGCTTATGGGCTCTACATTTACAACAAGAAAAAGTCAGAATCTACAGGTTCTAAAGATTATTTTCTTGCTGAAGGCTCCTTAACCTGGTGGGCAATCGGCGCATCGTTAATTGCATCTAATATTTCTGCAGAGCAGTTTATTGGTATGAGCGGATCAGGTTTTAAAATGGGATTGGCCATTGCAACCTACGAATGGATGGGCGCATTAACCTTAGTGGTTGTTGCCGTATTCTTTATTCCGGTTTACCTGAAAAACAAAATCGCTACAATGCCGCAATTTTTACATCAGCGTTACAACGGAACGGTAGCCATGATTATGGCTGTTTTCTGGTTATTACTTTATGTTGTAGTTAACTTAACCTCGATCCTCTATTTAGGTGCTTTAGCGGTAAGTAGTATTTCTGGTTTCGATTTAAGTTTCTGTATGTACGCTATTGCAGGTTTTGCCATTATTATTACGCTTGGCGGAATGAAAGTTATTGGATATACCGACGTTATCCAGGTGTTTTTCTTAATTCTGGGTGGTTTGGCCACTACTTATTTGGCTTTAAACTTAGTTTCTACCCACTATGGAACAACAGGTGTTTTTGAAGGCTATAGTTTAATGACTTCAAAAGCTTCTGAACATTTCCACATGATTTTAAAGCCAGATAACGAAAATTATATCGATTTACCTGGCTTAAGCGTGCTTGTAGGTGGTATGTGGATTGTGAACTTAAATTACTGGGGCTGTAACCAATACATTACTCAACGTGCTTTGGGTGCTAACCTGGAGACTGCCCGCGGAGGCATTCTTTTTGCTGCATTCTTAAAATTATTAATGCCAATTATTGTTGTGTTACCAGGTATTGCAGCTTATGTTTTATATAAAGATGGTGCCTTTCAAGCGGAAATGCTGCAAGATGGATCAGTAAATCCAGATCGTGCATATCCGGTATTGTTGAATTTACTACCTGCTGGATTAAAAGGGCTTTCTTTTGCTGCATTAACCGCTGCCGTGGTAGCCTCTTTGGCTGGTAAAGCAAATAGTATTGCAACTATTTTTACGCTGGATATTTACAAGAAAGTATTAAAAACCGATGCTACTGAGAAAAATTTGGTAACAACGGGTAAGATTTCGATTATTGTAGCGATGATTCTTGGTGTATTAATTGCACCACATTTAGGAATCGATAAAAAAGGTGGTTTCCAGTATATCCAGGAGTATACAGGTTTCGTTTCTCCAGGTATTTTTGCCATGTTTATTTTAGGTTTCTTTTGGAAAAGAACAACTTCAAGCGCAGCACTATTCGCTACCATAGGAGGTTTCGGCTTGTCGATTTTGCTTAAATTCTTACCTACAATTACCGATCTTTCATGGTTATCAGGAATGGGGTTCTCTGTTAAAAATGCAGCTGGAGTTTATGAAATTCCGTTCTTGGATCGTATGGGTTTTGTATTTGTATTCTGTATCCTTGGTATGGTGATCATCAGTTTAGCAAGCAACAAAGTTAAAGCAGAAGCTAAAGGACTGGCTATCGATGCTAAAATGTTCAAAACCTCTACCAGTTTTGCAGTAGGAGCTTTAATCATCATCGGATTATTGGTTGCACTTTATAGTGTATATTGGTAAAGGATAATGTATAAAACAGGAAAGGGATAAAGTCATTAGATTTTATCCCTTTTTTGTTTAATGCAGAAGTTAAGTTTGAAAGAAACCTTTGAATCATGTTAAAAGATCTCTCCGCTACGGTCGAGACGATGCCCCGCGGAAGCTAGTCTTCACTACTATACTTTTCTTAAGCTGAACCTTCAGGAAGACCATTGATATTGATTTAGGTAGAAAAACTTAATGTCCTTCATTTCTTAATGTTAATGGTCACCTGAAGTGATTAGCGTCTGGCCTTTATCCTCTTCCGTAGCCAGTTTCTTTACCAACCATGGCAAGGTAAGGCCCTGTCCGATTAAAGTAAACAATACCACTACCACAGATATAAAGATTATAGCATTACGCTGCGGAAATGCGCTTCCATCGGATAAAGTAACTGGTAGCCCAATTGCAATGGCTAATGAAACAATACCCCGCATGCCCGACCAGCTGATGATCAAACTGTTCTTGAAATCAAGCAATGCGCCCTCTGTAATGCGGTGTTTCCCTTTCTGAAAGGCTTTTTGAAGATTGAATTTTTGAAGGAAAACACGTGCCATTCTTAACAACAACGCAACGATGGTAATTACCAGTGAATAACCTATGTAAGGTAAAATATCGGCACTGTTAATGTTTTTGTACACATATGGGAATTGTAGTCCAATCAGAATGAAAATCAGTCCATTCAATAAAAAGATAATGATGTCCCAAATGTTTTTTGATTGGTTTTTAAGTTGCTCAGGAAATACATTATTGCTAAACCTCGAAATGCCCAATCCTAAAATAACAACAGCAATAACACCAGAAACATGTACTTGTTCAGCAATTAAATAGGTAACAAAAGGCATCAATAATATAAAACTAATGGTAGCCAGGCCGTTGCTGTGAATCCTTTTAATAATAAATGCCAGAATTTTCGACATCACTATACCAATTAAGAACCCACCAGCCATTAAAAGGGCAAATTCAAGTGATGCTTTCCAAAATACAAAGGCTGTTCCTGTTACCGCGGCAACCGCAAAACGATACGCTACCAGCGCAGAAGCATCGTTAACTAAACTTTCACCCTCCAAAATGGTATTGGTTTTGTGTGATAAACCCAATCCTTTGGTAATACTCATGGCAGCAACTGCGTCAGTAGCAGAAAGAATCGCACCTAATACAAAAGATACTGGCCAGCTCATCCCTGGGATCAGATAGTGTGCAACTACAGCAATACCAATAGCGGTGATAAAAACCAGCGTAATGGCCAATGTGAATATGGTGTTGATATTGGTTTTAAATTCCTTGAATGAGATATTAAAAGCAGCATCGTAAAGCAATGGTGGTAGGAATATCAAAAATATAATTTCAGGATTAATATCAATTGGTGGTAAAGATGGAACAAAACCCACTGCTATTCCGGCTATAATCAATAAAATAGGATAAGGGATTTTAATTCGATCGGCAATAGCAGAAAGGCCAATCATCACAGCTAAAATAAATATTACAATGGCATAATTTTCCATATCTGCAAAATTCGTTTATTAATAGAGATCGAAACTCTTACTTGCAAAATATAGGTTTAGAACTGAATTAAAAAGTTTCCGACCGAAATAATTTATCGATGGGAATGTCTAAAATTCTACTGTGATAAATGAATATAAATTTGAAGAGAAAACCTTAATGTCCCCCAATTTTTAATGATACAATAAAAAAGAGAGCATGTAACATTGCTAAAACGGGATAATACCATTTTATAATACGGAAAAATACAGGGGAGGAATGAAAATATAGATTAATAGTGAATTAGCGTTGTAGCCTGGGCCTTTTACTTTTAAAAGGCTGGTTGGTTTTTGGCTTCGCCGCTTGAACACCGCTTTCCTCTTCCGATATTTTAACTGTAATTACATTGCCTTTAAAAGTTTCTCCATTTAAGGTAGATACAATATTTTTAGCATCTGGTAAACTGTATATTTCTAAAAAAGCATAGCCTTTACACTTGCCAGTAGCTCTATCGCGAACAATTTTAATCGTTTCTACCCTACCATGAAGGCTAACCAATATTGCCAAATCCATCTCTTGGATATTGTCAGGAAGGCCACCTATAAAAATCTTAACCATTAATTCAGTAATTTGAGAGAACATCCCGTTAAATCAAACTTAATTCCAGAGTTGTTCTTTTAGACCTGCAAAATAAGCAAAATGATATTCTTACCCAAACTAATTATATGAATTTTGCCTCATTTTTATCATAAATTTGTGAAGAGCAGACATATATATTGATGTTGACAGACATAAAATGTACATTCGCTTTCTAATCATCAAAAAATAGGTTAAAATATGAGCATCTCCAAGTCAAAATCTATACTTATTATCGCATTATTCCTCTTCAGTTCGCTACTGGTTCAGTCGAAAATTTTATTGCCATCGGTATTTAGCGACAATATGGTTTTACAGCAAAAAACAAATGCAGCTATTTGGGGTAAAGCCACAGCTGGTAAGGCGGTTAAGATAACGGTTTCATGGAATAAAATTAATTATGGGGCTATTGCCGATACCAATGGCAATTGGAAAATTAAAGTGGCAACGCCAGGTTACGGCGGTCCGTATTCCATCACTATTTCCGATGGAGAACTGTTGGTACTATACAATGTATTGATAGGGGATGTATGGATTTGCTCAGGCCAATCGAATATGGAAATGCCATTGGCAGGTTGGGGAAAAATCCTCAATAGCGAAAAAGAAATTGCTGATGCTAAATATCCAAATATCCGTTTATTGCAGGCAGAGCATGTTACTAGTAGTTTTCCACTTAACGATGCCAAAGTGACTAATGGTGGTTGGCAGGAATGTAACCCGAAATATATTGCTGAGTTTTCTTCTACAGCCTATTTCTTCGCGCGCGAAGTGTATGAAAAAACTAAAATCCCTATTGGCTTAATCCATACCTCTTGGGGAGGAACAATTGCTGAAGCCTGGACAAGTGCCGAATCGCTTAAAAAAATGACCGATTTCTCTGCCGCAGTTGATAAGATCCAAAAATTAGCTAAAAATCCTTCAGCAGTTTCTTATGAAGAAAAACTGCAGAACTGGGTTAAAATGACAACCGAAAAAGACTCGGGTTATCAGGCCGGGGAAACAAAATGGGCTTTGGCAGAAACTACAAACTGGAAAAGCATGACTTTGCCGGCTTTGTGGGAAGATGCAGCACTTAAAAATTTTGATGGCATTGTATGGTTTACAAAAAAGGTCAACATTCCCGAAAACTGGAAAACAAATGGTGCTAAACTTAATTTAGGTACAATCGATGATAACGATATCACCTTCGTAAACGGAGTAAAAGTAGGTGAAACGGTAGGGTATAATGTTGGTAGAACATACACGATACCTGCAGGCCTGCTCAAAATAGGTGAAAATACCATTACCGTTAGGGTTTTTGATAGTGGTGGTGGCGGCGGTATATATGGTGATGCCAAAGATTTGAGCTTAACAAACAACACGGCAGAGAAAATTTCTTTAGTTGACGACTGGAAGTACAAAGTTGGAGTAGATTTTAAAAATATTGAAGCTAAACCTTACGAAGAAAATGGCCCTAACAGACCAACCGTTTTATACAATGCGATGATTCATCCTTACCTGCAATTTTCAATTAAAGGCGCCATATGGTATCAGGGAGAAAGTAATGCCGATAGGGCTTACCAATACCGTGAATTATTTCCAACGATGATTAAAGATTGGCGCCAGAAATGGGGGCAGGGAGATTTTCCATTCTATTTCGTTCAACTGGCCAATTTTATGCAGATTGATCATGCGCCTGTAGAATCTGCCTGGGCAGAGCTTAGAGAGGCCCAACAAAAAACACTTGCACTACCTAATACAGGCATGGCTACCATCATCGATATTGGTGATGCAAAAGATATTCACCCTAAAAATAAACAAGAGGTGGGTAGAAGGTTAGCCTTAATTGCCCTGGCTAAAACATATGGTCAGAAAATAAACTATTCTGGCCCCGTTTATCAATCCAATAAAGTAGAAGGAAAACACATCCGTTTAACTTTTGGCAATACAGAAAATGGATTAAAAACCTCTGATGGCGCCGCACTAACCGGCTTTGCCATCGCTGGAGCAGATAAAAAATTTTATTGGGCCAATGCAAGCATCCAGGGAAATCAGATCATAGTAAGTAGCGATCAGGTAGCAAATCCTGTTGCGGTTCGCTATGCCTGGGGAAATAATCCTTTGTGTAACCTTGTTAGTAACGATGGCTTGCCGGCATCACCATTCAGAACAGATACCTGGCAAGGCCTTACCTTTGCAAAGAAATAATTGATAAAAATTTGTGCAATGTGTGTTGTTAAATCCGTGTAATACAGGCAATATTTAAAGTTACGCTATTCTTTGTAGCTTACTTTATATTTTTACTGGCTAACCGGAAATTATGCCAAATACTTTATCAGACCAGGAAACCATTCTCCTGATTGCCGACCTAGAAGAAAAATTATTAGATGGGTTTAAAAAAACTGACCTGAACACACTCGATTTATTGTTTGCCGATGGGATGCTTTTTCATGATCAGTATGGTAATGTGTTGGATAAAGAGATGGATCTGGAAGCCTATCGGAGTGGCATGATCAAAATTAATAAAATCAACGTATCCAAACGGGAAATACGTGTTTTTGAATCTATTGTTATTGTTTCTGCAAGCCTTTTTATTAAGGGAAGTTATTCAAATATTTTACTTAACGGCAAATATCAATGGCTAAGGGTTTGGGGTAAAGTGAGTGAAGATTGGAAAGTAATTTCTGCCAGTTGTACGAGCATTTCAGTATAAAATATTTGCTTAAAATAAGAACGGGGAATAACCATTGGCTATCCCCCGATTCTAAATTAACGCTCTCTAGATCTAATATAGAACTAATCTCAGTTTCAACCAAAAGCGCAAAGAGCGAACCAGACCAATGCTTACCACGGCAAGTAAAAAATAGGCATAATATCATAATCTGGTGTAAACCTCCGGCTTTGCAAACTGTATAATTTTTGATCTTTCAATTTATTATTCTCAGCGTTTTAGGTTTGCTTTAGCCAACTAACAGTGTTTTTTAATTATTTGAATATAAGGTTACTAAATCGTTTTAATATTCATTCATATTTATTAGTTTTATAAAATATTATCTAACCAATAATCCTTTATGAAAAGAATATTTACCTCAATCTATTTTCTGGTTTCCTGTCTATCTATTCATACTTTAAATGCTCAAAATTTAACTGAATTCAACAAAGCCCCACTAAAACAAAATGTTTATGTGCAATTGCCTATAGGGAGTATTAAAGCCAAAGGATGGTTGTTAAAGCAACTGGAACAGCAAAGAGATGGTGCAACGGGAAGGGCAGAAGAGTTATACCCGGAAAAAGATAATCTGGGCAAAAACTCCGATTGGTTAGGAGGCGATGGAAATGGATGGGAACGGGTACCATATTATGTGAAAGGTTTAGTAGCATTGGCTTATACCTTAGATGATCCTTCGCTAAAAGCAAAAGCGCAAAAGTATATCGATTGGACTTTAAACAATCAACAAGCTAACGGATTATTCGGCCCGCCGAAAATGAAAGACTGGTGGCCACGCATGCCAATGATGTATGCTTTGCAAAGTTATTACGAGGCCACAAATGATAAAAGGGTAATTCCTTTTCTGTCAAAATATTTCAAATACGAACTCGCCTATCTGGATGGCGATCCATTAAAGGAATGGGGTAAATCAAGAGCTGGTGATAATATGGAAATTGCCATTTGGCTTTACAATAAAACCGGCGATCAGGATTTATTACAACTCGTAGAAAAGTTAAAACAACAGGCATACCCTTGGATCAATATTTATAGCAACAACGGGTTTTACTTTTTTGGTGATGATTTTCAGCCAAAACATATGGTAAATGTAGCTCAGGCCTTAAAATTTCCGGTGCTTTATGCACAACTTCAAGATCGTCCTTCTAATCTTGAAGCACTTTCCAAAGGTATAGCGCACATTATGCACGACCATGGTCAGCCAGAAGGTTTAGGATCGGGAACTGAATTCCTGGCGGGTACAAGCAGCATAGAAGGCGTAGAAACCTGTACAGTGGTAGAATGGATGCAGAGTTTAGAAACTACGGCAAAGGTTATTCATGATGCAAGAATTGGCGATCAATTGGAAAAAGTAGCTTTTAATGCTTTGCCCGCCCAGTTTAGCCGCGATTTTAAAAACCATTCATATTATACGTTACCCAATCAGGTTCAAAGCATCCATGGTGAGCATGGCTTTAATCAAGATTACGGTTCAGGCATTGTTTCTAGTCCCTATTCAGGCTTTGGCTGCTGCCGCTATAACATGCACATGGGCTGGCCTTATTTTGTAAAAAGTAGTGTAGTGGCTACCCCTCAGGGCGGTTTGGCAGTAATTACTTATGGCCCGATGGAAATAGAAACTGTGGTAGCCAACAATAAAAAAATAAAAATTACCGAGGAAACCAATTATCCCTTTGAAGAAAAGATCAGGTTAAAAGTAGGTCTTACCACTTCTACATCCTTTCCATTGATTTTAAGAATCCCAGCCTGGAGTGTAAAACCTAGCATAAAATTAAATGGAACAATATTAAAAGGAGTAAAAGCGGGTGAAATGTTTACTATATCCCGCAAATGGAAAGATCAGGATCGATTAGAACTGAATTTCCCGATGCAAATTACTACTCATGCCCAAGTAAACAATTCCATTAGTGTAGAACGTGGGCCTATTGTGTACGCATTAGAAATTAAGGCAGCAAATAAGGTAACCAAAACACATCCGGTTGCTGGCTTTACAGATTACGAAATCCGTCCGGAATCGGCGTGGAATTATGGTCTAGTATTAGATAAAGGTAATTTAAGCAATGTTAGTGTGGTGAGCGCTGCTATGCCCGAAAATCCTTTTATCGCCGCGAATACACCAGTCAAATTAAAGGTTCAGGCAAAAAAGATTCCGTCATGGACATTAGGATATAACAAAGTAGCTGCTTTTGATGTGCCTTTTAGTCCAATTTCTTCAACCGAAAAACAGGAACAAATTACCTTGGTACCTTATGGATCGGAAAATATACGCCTAAGCTGTTTTCCTGTAATTGGTCAGCCAAAAAAAATAAATAAGGCTTTGGTCGAAAATTTTGATCAGGGAATGGCCAGCAATTGGGTTTTTTATGGTGGTGGCTGGTTCTGGAAAGATGGAGCGATTAATTCGGCATCAAATGCAGGCTCTGGTGGTTACGGCATAAATGGATCTAAATATGTGGCTAATGGAACAGATTTTAAAGATTTTACTTACCAGGCAAATGTTAAAATCAATACTGCTGGCGATGCTGGTTTAATGTTCAGGGTTTCTAATCCGGCAATTGGTGCCGATGCTTACCAAGGGTATTATGTGGGATTGGATCCGCTCAATGGAACGGTACTGTTAGGGAAAGCTAACGGGCAAAAATGGACCGTTATAAGTTCAGGAAAATATCCTGTTGAAATGAACAAAATGTATACCTTAAAGATAATGGCGAAAGGAGCTGAATTTGATGTTTTTATAAACGGATCGGCAAAACCCATTCTTTCTGCAACAGATAGTCAATATCAATCCGGTAGTATAGGATTAAGAGCGTATAAGGCTTTGGCTAGCTTCGATTCGGTAAAGATTAACGCTTTTTAACACCGGTTCAGGCCGATATTGAACTTTACGGCAAGGAATTTGTTAACCTATTATCAATTAAATAAAAATAAGATTATGAAATTATACAAATCAATTCCCATAATGCTCTTTGCCATTGCGCTTGCAGCTGGTTGTGTAAGCAATAAGAAGTATGCAGAACTTCAGGATACCTATTCCAAATTGAGAGAAAGGAATCAGGAGTTAAGTAATAAATACCAGGATAGCCAACGCGAGCTTAGCGGCAGCACCAGCAGGGTTAAAAGTTTGGAAGAACAGATTGCTTCAGAAAAAGCCAATGTAACTGCATTGCAGGATGCTTTGAACAAATGTTTAAATTCTAGTAGCCAGGGCAATGTTAACATTTCGAAACTGGTTGATGAAATTAACAGTTCGAATAAATACATTAAACAACTGGTAAATGCCAAAAATAAAAGCGATTCGCTTAATATGGTGTTAACTAACAATTTAACGCGATCATTAAGTAAAGAAGAGTTGGGAGATGTTGATGTACAGGTGCTTAAAGGTGTGGTTTATATCTCTTTAGCTGATAACATGTTGTATAAATCAGGTAGTTACGAAGTTTCCGATAAAGCAGGAGAAACTTTAAACAAAATTGCTAAAATCATTAAAGATTACGATACTTATGATGTGCTGATTGAAGGTAATACCGATAATGTGCCTATTGCGCAGACCAATATCCGAAACAACTGGGATTTAAGTGCCTTGCGTGCTTCATCAGTAGTTCAGGTATTGCAAACCAAATATGCTGTCGACCCTAAGCGATTAACAGCTGGCGGCCGCGGTGAATTTAATCCAATTGCTGATAACACAACAGCAGGAGGGAAAGCGAAAAACAGACGTACACAGATCATTATTACACCTAAGTTAGATCAGTTTATGGATCTGATTGGAAAAGCACCTGAACAGGCTCAAAAATAAATCAGAAATAATAGTCATTTTAAAGGGTTGAAATTAATTTTTCAACCCTTTTTATTTGTAAAACTTTCTCTTTTCCCTTTTATATTTTGCTAATTTTGCACGCGCTCCAGTACAGGTTATGAGAAAACGGATAAGAAAACACCTTCGAACAGCAAAATATATTGTTTACAAAGAAACTTTAGTCGATTTTAAAGAACACTTTTGGACATTTATAGGTGCTTTTGTAGGTGTTGGTATTATTGGGTTACTTAATTCTAAATACTTTACTGCGAATGATAATTTATTTCTAATCGGTTCTTTTGGGGCTTCATCTGTACTCATTTATGGTATTATCAATAGTCCGCTTGCACAACCGAGAAATTTGGTCGGCGGCCACCTGGTGTGTGCCATAATAGGTGTTACCGTTCATAAGCTAATTCCAGGCGAAGTTTGGTTGGCCGCTGCATTATCTGTTTCATTATCTATTGTATTAATGCAGATCACAAAGACCTTGCATCCCCCAGGGGGAGCAACGGCGCTAATTGCCAATATAGGGTCAGCCAAAATTCAGTCTTTGGGTTATTTATACGTGCTAAGTCCAGTATTATCAGGTGCTTGTATCCTTTTAATGGTGGCTATTATTGTCAACAACAGAACCTCTCACCGTAGTTATCCCAATAACAAAAAATGGTATAGGGTTTGGCATCGCTACCGCAGATAAAATATATTTCGATAATGATATTGATATAGCGATTTTAGCCTATTATAAATGTATATTTGATTATGTCAGTAATTAATAACCTAATTACATTGCTTTTCTCTCGCTGATATACCATTGCGGTATTCTCTAATCTTAAATTTTAGATGAGTATTTTTTTATTCCAATCACTGAATTGTTTATGCAATGATGATTGGTCTTATCAAACTGTAATCATTTAAAAATGAGTAGAGACAAAAAGAAAGAGGCTGGTGTTAATAAAAAAGCACCGTCTGATTATCAATCAGGAAAAGGTAAGTCGGTAAAGGTTGAGACAGATCTGTTTGCAAAAAAGCCGGGTAAAAATGGCAGGTAACGATCCGAAAGTTCAGGCAAAAGTTTTTTTGTACGAACTTAATAATACAAGGCACGAATATGGTTTTTCTGCAACCGAAGGATGGACTTTAGATTTAGCCACAAATAATCAGAAAAAGGATTTGGAGAATAAATATTATCCCTTATTATCATTAACCATAGCACCAGAAAATATAATGGAGACGCTCGATCTCTTGCAAGATAAGCTTGGAACCGCAGTTACGAACATCAAACATAGCCTTAACCCCAAGAAAATTTCAAAAGAATCTGTTAATCTATTGGCTTATTGTACAGGAAGATTAAAGTATTAATTGTAAAATAAAAGAAGGTGTATCATTACAATGAATCATCTCGACCGGAGTGTTCCAAAGGAACTCCTTCGGAGGAGAGATCTTTTTGATATAGTTCAAAGATCGCTTTGCTTTGCTTCGGTTGAGATGACGCCGATTTTTAGAATTTGTCATTGATGATAGCCTGTCGAAGGCATTCTTAAACATTTGGACAAGCCGAAAGCGGAAAATTCGAATTTGAGATAAATTTTATAGCTACAGCTGATGTAGGTCTTTTAGCAGCACTTGCTGCTTTTGTTGTAGTTACCATTTTGTAATTCTTTATATTATTTTATATAGAAAATCATTGCATTCATGAAAGGGTTTAAACCAACCATTTAAATGCAAACAATAATTTAATCATACTGACCTAAAAATCAGGAAATGCTGATTTTTTTCTTTTGCTGATTTAAATAAGCTGCGATTTGATTTAACATAATGCTTCTTGTTGCCCTTACTGCAGATTTCAAAACTTCAGAACTTACGCCTAAACGGTTAGCCCAATAATTTCGATCTGTTTCTTCGGATAATAAGATGATTTCTTCTTTAGTGCTTGGAGTTTGGATGAGATTTTTCATGATTGGATGATTAATTCAGTTAATAACACACACAAGCTCGATTTGGTTCAATAAAAATAGATTTTTTTATTTGTAATAACAATTTGTAAAACAGCTATTTAAAAAAAATAAATAACATTTTAATCATAACTAAAATAGAGGCGAAATCGTTCATTTTCTTCTAATAATTCGTTTTAGTAATAATAAAAGGTATATGCAATAATCAATAATTGTACAAAAAATAATTATATGTATTTTTAATTATACATAAAATGACTATAATTGCCTATTATTTATAAAAAATATTCTGTAATGGGTGATATGAGGAAGGGAGACGTTACTCAGATTGACTTTGAATATGGACATGGAACCATTATTGACGAAAATGGCCAGGATATTCACTTTCAATTAGATAATTTATCTGATCAAATTAATATAAATTCGAAAATAATTTTTGAAATAGAATTACACAAACGCGGTTTGGTAGCAGTTAACGTTAAATTAGAAATGGAAGAAATAAGAGGTTAGTTTCAAATACCCAAGTTAATTAATATTAAATATTATTGTTGGTCATTTGTAGTGGGTAGGCTGAAATAAAATGTAGAACCAGTACCCAATTTGCTTTCTGCCCAAATTTTTCCCTGATGTCTTTCAATTACTTCGGCACAGATATACAGGCCAACTCCAAATCCTGCAATTGTTTTAGTGTCAGGGCTGTCTACGCGGTAAAAACGGTCAAAAAGTTTGGGTATATCATTTTCCCTAATGCCTATACCTTCATCTTCCACACTTACAATTACGTGATCGTTTTGTGTTTCGCACTTTATTGCAATTAAAGAGTTCTTTTTTGAGTATTTCGCTGCATTTCCAATCAGGTTAGTGATCACATTGCCGATTTTCTCCATATCGGCATTTACAATCATTTCTTCCGTACCAATCACCTGGATGAAGTGGCTGGGTAAAACAATTCTATTTTCTTCAGCTATGGTTTTAATCAGATCAATAAGGCTAAAATTTGTTTTGTTCAATAAAATTTTGCCAGCTTCTAATAAGGATACATTTAAAAAGCCATCAATCATCAACGACATTCTTTTTAATTGAACATTTACCTTATCAAGTATCTGAATGGTGAAGTCGTTATCAGTTTCTTTAAATTTATGCTGTAAAAGTTGTACATAAGCACTTAACGATGTTAATGGAGTTTTAAGCTCGTGACTTACCATGCCTATAAAGTCGTTTTTTCTAATTTCGTCCTGTTTATGTTCTGTAATATCCAAAACAGCTCCAGCAATATAAACAGCTTTTCCTTGTTCGTTATAATAGGCTTTTCCTGCTGTTCTTAACCATTTGCTTTTAGCGCTTATGCCATTCAAATTAATCTGATATTCGATGTTAAAAGCATTTCGGTGGTGCAATGCACTTCTGATGCCACTAGTAAGGTGCCCTATGTCTTCCATAGAAATCAATGATTTAGCTTCTTCTATGCCCAACCTATTGTTTTCCAGTTCGTAAATTTGTTGTGCCCTTTCCGATAAAAGTATCTGCTTGCTTTCCAGATCGATATTCCATGAACCCATTTCGGATGCATCCATGGCTATTTTTAAAATGTCTTTCGCTTTAAGTAGTTCTTTTTTAAAATTCACCTGCTCCGTAATATCTTTAATAATCACTAAAATCCTGGTTACTTCATTTTTATCATTTTTTAACGGCTCGTAAAAAGCTATAAAATAACCATCAGAAACAGGTGTTGAAATTTTTAATTCATTGATTGTTAAAGGTTGGCCATTTTTAAAAATATCTTTTACATGCGCTACAAGTGCTTGCTGTTTTTCGAGTTCTGGTCGTGCCTTTTCTTGCGCAACCCCGATGACTTCTTTCCTGGTTTTCCCCCAAAGTTTTAATATGTTATCGTTTGCATATTCTGTAATAAGCTCCGGACCTTTTAATACGCACATGCCCAGAGGGGCCTGCTCGAAAAACCCTCTAAAACGTGCCTCACTTTCTGAAAGTTCAAATAAAATATGTTCAAGGTTATTTTCATCTAACGGAATTTCCCTTAATGAACAGATGATATATTCAACCGGGCGATCGTTTTGTAATACGGGCGAAAAGTCTAATTCCCATTTTACGTTTGGTGAGTTAGAATAAATGGGATGGATAACCAAGGTACTTTTTGCCTTGAGCTCACTTACTTTCTGAACTGTTTTAATCAAAAGCACTTTTTCGGCAGGAGACAGGAGGTTTGGGATAATGTTAATATCATAGAACTTTAATTTTCCTCCCACACGCGCTATTAAAGCTTGGTAAGCATCATTATGTTCTACCACCACCAATATCGGTTTTACTTTAAAAATGATTATGGGGTTCTTAGAATGTTTTAACAGTGCTTTTAAGAAGGGAGAGGCTAAATCTATCATAAATTTAAGTTGACACTTTCCCAAATATAATCGTTAAGTAGTTAATCACCAACCGATTTGTATGGGTGATATAATATTTATCATACATAAGGGTATAAATTGTAAGTGCGCTGTTTTTATTTTGCTTGTAAGTTGTTCTAGTTCGGTATTTAATACTCTTATTTGGTACCTGTCTGTTATGGCTAAACATTACATATAGGGGCTATAAAAAATGGCATATCATATGTTTGCGCTTCACTTACGAATGGGCACTCATTCAAGCTTATATAAAAATCGCCCTAATCTTTTATGCAATCGAATTTATTTTATGTTATATCAATATGAATAAATTGTAAAGTCAAATGTGTAAAAATCGATAGCCTAACTGTAAAGTAGGGCCTTACTTGGGAATTATGACTTATTTGTAATACAATCTTAAGCAATATTTTACCAAAAAAGGTGTCTTTTTAAGTAGAAAAAAAGTTTTTGTGTGTTTTTTTATAAAATTATTTATTTGGTAATCAGTGTTTTACATTTTGTTTTTAAATTAAATATTTGATTTAAGTGATTTAACATTTCTCGCTTACATTTTTTTAAAAATTTATATATATTTGTTCTTACCCTTTCGAGGGTATGTTTTTCATAGGTAGATGTAGGGTCAGAACAATGTTCTGGCCCTTTTTTGTTTTAATGGATTTAGAAAAACTATTTTTGTGTTATGATTAAAAAGAAAGTGATTGTTGCGGTTACAGGAGCCAGCGGTTCTATTTATGCAAAGGTTTTATTTGACCGGTTATTAACATTAAAAGATCAGATTGAGGCTGTTGGTGTAGTGATGAGCGACAATGCAAAAGCGGTTTGGCAATTCGAACTGGGGAACCAGGATTATAACCATTTTAAAGACTTTACCTTTTATAGCAAAAACGATTTTAATGCCCCTTTTGCCTCGGGGTCGGCAAAATACGATACCATGATTATCGTTCCTTGTTCTATGGGAACTTTGGGTAGGGTAGCACATGGGATATCGAACGATTTGATTTCGAGGGCAGCAGACGTTGTGTTAAAAGAACGCAGGAAATTAATAGCTGTAGTACGAGATACCCCGTTCAGTTTAATCCATATCAATAATATGAAAACTGTAACTGAAGCGGGTGGAATCATCTGTCCGGCCAATCCATCTTTTTACAGTTTGCCTCAAACATTAGAAGAAGTTGCCGGAACGGTAATTAGTCGGGTGTTAGACCTGGCAGGTTTTGAGCAGGAAAGTTATCGTTGGCAGGAGCAGTAATTGGTATTTTGCCAAAGTTTAATATTTTTAGTTAATTTAAAATAATTCCATGAAACTATATTTACGCTCTATCTTATGCTTTGCAGCATTATGTGCTTTTTTTTCTAAGGTTAATGCTCAGCAGGATTTTCTAATTAATTCAAAAAACGACACTTTAAAAGGTGAAATAAAAAAACAATTTATTGGTTTTTATCGGTTCAAACCAGAGGGAGGTACCAGTTTTAATAAAATTCCAATCCGCGAAACGAAGGAATTTTACAAAGTAGAAAAAGAAATAAATTATCTTGTTAAAGTACGTCCCGACAAAAGAAGTCCTGATTTTTTACAAAGATTGGTTAAAGGCAAAATTGATTTACTCGAATATTACAGACAAAGTGGTAATAATCAGGTTGATATTGTTTGGTATGCGAGTAAAGAAAATGGAGAACTGTTTGAGGTAAAAAGCAACCATATCCTTGGTTCTCGCAATGATCGCAAAGATAGGTTATATAGCTTAATAAGTGATAAGCCAGAACTTTTAGAGAAATTTAAGAAAGGTGATGGTTATAGCTTTGAAGCCGTAAAAGAATGTATTAAACTATATAACTCAAACTAAAAAGTCAATACTCATGCTAAAATTAAGCTTTATTGTAGTCGTTTTATTAGTCTCAGGTATATGTTTGTCTGGCTGTGAAAAAAGAGCCTGCCCTGAAGGAATGCACGAGTTGCGTTTAAAGGATGGTACTACTATATGCGTTCCAAACAATTTATAGTCTGTAATTTGTCAGTTCTCAAAACTCAAAACCGACAACTCCGAACAAATTTCCTATCTTTGCAGCCTCAATGAAAAAGGTCGCATTTTATACATTAGGTTGTAAACTCAATTTCTCCGAAACATCAACCATCGGTCGTTTATTTACCGATGCAGGTTATGCTGTAGTAGAATTTCAGGATCAGGCCGATGTTTATGTGATTAATACCTGCTCAGTTACTGAGCATGCCGATAAAAAATGCCGTAAAGTTGTTAAAGAAGCTTTAAAATATTCTCCTAATGCTTTTGTAACCATTGTAGGTTGCTATGCGCAGTTAAAACCACAGGAAATTGCCGAAATAGAAGGTGTTGATATGGTTTTGGGTGCTGCAGAAAAATTCAGGATAGTAGAATATATCACCGATTTAACCAAACAACCGAAAACCCTTATTCATCAGCAAAATATAGAGAAAGTAAATCATAATTTTATTGCCTCTTATTCGATTGGCGATAGAACGCGTACTTTTCTAAAAGTACAAGATGGTTGCGATTATCCTTGTACATACTGCACTATTCCTTTAGCACGCGGTGCAAGTCGTAGCGATACCATTGAAAACGTGGTGAATCGTGCAAAAATGATTGCAGAGAGCGGTGTTAAAGAAATTGTATTAACTGGTGTAAATCTTGGCGATTTCGGAATTAGAAATGGCCAGCGGGAAGATAAATTTTTTGACCTTGTTAAAGCTTTAGACGAGGTAGAAGGAATTGAAAGAATCCGTATTTCATCTATTGAGCCAAATCTTTTGAGTAATGAGATCATTCAGTTTGTATCCACTTCTAAAAGGTTTGTTCCACATTTTCATATTCCCTTACAATCGGGTTCTGATAAAATTTTAGGTTTAATGCGCCGTCGTTACCGCAGCGATTTATATGTAGAGCGTGTTGCCAAAATTAAGGAAGTAATGCCTCATTGTTGTATTGGTGTTGATGTGATTGTTGGTTTTCCTGGTGAAACGAAAGAAGATTTCTTAGATACCTATCAATTTTTAAATCAGCTTGATATTTCTTATCTACACGTATTTACTTACTCTGAGCGAGAATTAACAGCTGCAGCCGAAATGAAAGGCGTTGTGGCCGGCAGCGAGCGTAATGAGCGCAGTAAAATGCTCCATATCTTATCTGATAAGAAACGCAGAGCTTTTTATGAGTCGCAGATTGGCACTGAAGGTGAGGTACTTTTCGAAGCAGATCAGAAATCGGGTTATATGCATGGCTTTACCAAAAACTATGTAAAAGTACGTGCAAAATACGATCCGGTTATAGTAAATGAATTAAAAGCGGTTAGGCTTTTAGAAATTACTGCTGATGGTGAAGTTGAGGTAGTAGAATTGGAAACTGCTCATGCAGATCATTAATTCAGTTTGGACTAATTAGTCGGAAGCCCTTAGTCAAATATCCTTTACTGTCATTCTGAACGCAGTGAAGAATCTTTTACCATGGAATGCTGAACGCCGAAAAGACTTAAACAAAAGCCACTATTAAAACAAAAGAACTTTGCTTTCACCATAAAGATCCTTCACTGCGTTCAGGATGACAAATGAACGGAGAGGGGAGATTTATTTTTGGAATCTGCCTTAGCACCTAATACCCCCTAAGAACTACTATAATCAGTTAACTAAACCTGATCGCAGCGAACACGAAGTAATGCGTAGAGCAGGATTGTACTAACCGATGAAATACAGAACCACTCTTTTCCAAAATAAAAAAATAGATTTCTGCACGCTTTTTCTGGCTTTCAACTAAGCGCTTTGGTCTTTCTCCTTTAGTCTTTAAGCTTTCCGCTTTAATCTTTCAGCTTTGGTCTTTCTTTCCTATCTTCGCAACAAATTATTTGTATGTTTCCTACCGTTTCACATTTTTTAGAATACTTATTCGGCATTAATTTACCGCTACCATTTAATACTTTCGGTGTTTTTGTAGCACTGGCGTTTGTTGCTGGTTACTGGGCTTTTACCAAAGAGCTTAAGCGTAAGGAAGCACTAGGCATACTCCACCCAATTAAAAAGACAATTGTAGTTGGCAAACCTGCTACTACATCAGAGCTGATCATGAATGGTCTTTTCGGTTTTGTTATTGGTTATAAACTGGTTTATGCGTTGTTAAACTACAAACTTTTTGTAAATGATGCACAGTCGATTTTAATGTCGACCAAAGGAAATATAATTGGTGGGTTGTTTTTCGCAGGGCTGTTTGCTTATTGGGATTATACCGAAAAGAATAAACACAAGCTGGATAAACCAAAAGAAACACAGGTAACCGTCCATCCATACCAAACCATGAGTAACCTGATTGTTTGGGCAGCTATCTGGGGCTTTTTAGGTGCAAAATTCTTCGATAACCTAGAATATTGGGATGATTTTGTTCAACACCCTATTGAGCGCTTATTGTCATTTAGTGGTTTAACTTTTTATGGTGGTTTAATTTGTGGTGGTGCAGCGGTATTAATTATAGCAAAAAGAAACGGCATTAAACCTTTGCACATGCTTGATGTTGGCGGCCCTGGGATGATGCTGGCTTATGCTGTAGGTCGTATCGGTTGTCATTTGGCTGGAGACGGTGATTGGGGAATCGTAAACAATAATCCAAAACCATTTTCCTGGCTTCCAGATTGTTTGTGGTCTTACAAATATCCGAATAATGTAGTAGGAGAAGGAATTCCGATTCCTGGTTGTACTGGCAAGTTTTGTAATGAATTGGCTCAAGGGGTGTACCCAACACCAATTTACGAAGTAATTATATGTTTAATCCTTTTCGCCTTCTTATGGAAGATTAGAGATAAAATAAAGGCACCTGGTTTAATGTTTGGCATTTACATGATCTTAAACGGTATTGAGCGTTTTTGTATCGAATTAATCCGCGTAAACTCAAAATACCATGTTTTTGGTTTGTCTTTTACCCAGGCAGAAATGATTTCTACTTTTCTTGTTGTTGGTGGCATTGTATTAAGTGCTTATGCTTTAAGGAACAGGAATCAACTCGCTTAACCTCTATAAGCTCATTCATCATCCAATAAACGCCTCATTTTACTGTTAAATAGTTATGAATTACGAATTACTGTGCACAAAAGTAATATCGATTGTAAGGCTGACCGGAAACTTTATCCGCAAAGAAGCAATGCAGTTCGATATTCAAAAAATAGAATACAAGGGATTGAATGATATGGTTTCTTATGTTGATAAAACAGCAGAGCAGAAACTGGTTCAAAATCTTGAAAAATTAATTCCCGATGCCGGTTTCATAACCGAAGAGAAAACCATTAACCGTACGGGTAAAACCTATACCTGGATAATCGATCCCTTAGATGGTACTACTAATTTTATCCATGGCATTCCGACTTACGGTATAAGCGTAGCGCTTTATGAAGATGGATTACCCGTAATTGGTGTAGTTTACGAATTAAATAGGGGAGAGATGTTCTATTCGTATAAAGGCGGATTTGCTTTTATGAATAAGAAAGAAATTAAGGTTTCTATAAACCCTAATCTGGGCTCAAGTTTGTTGGCAACAGGTTTTCCGTATTACCAGTTTGATAAACAACCTCAGTATATAAAACTATTGACCGAGATGATGCAGAAAAGTCACGGTGTACGTAGAATTGGTGCAGCAGCAATAGATCTGGTATATACAGCCTGTGGGCGTTTCGATGCTTTTTTTGAATACAATCTACAGCAATGGGATTTTGCAGCCGGATGCTTTATTGTGCAGCAGGCAGGAGGAGAAGTTTACGATTTCTCAGGTGGAAATGATTACTTTGAAAAAAGGGAGATATTGGCCACCAATGGGAAACTTACTGCTGAAATGTTAACCGCGATTAAACAGTATTTTTAATGTGATGTTACGCGGACAGATCGTCATTTCGACCATAGTGGAGAAATCTTTTTAATTGAATACCATACAAGATCTCTCAATTTCATGCAGTCCAATTAAGATGACGTCATAAAAAAAGGTCCCGATTCTCATCGGGACCTTTTCACTATATGTACTATGAAAAATGCACAATTTTAAAGCGCTTCAGAAACAACTTCTGTAACTTCCGGCACCATTCTTTGCAATAAGTTTTGGATGCCAGATTTAAGCGTAATGGTAGAAGATGGACAACCGCTACAAGAACCACGTAATTCTACTGTAACCACGCCTTCATCGAAAGATTTGTATGTAATTGCACCGCCATCCTGCTCAACAGCCGGGCGTACATAATCGTGCAGAATCTGCTGAATTTTAATTTCGGTTTCTGTACCCTCAAAAGCAGGAGCCTCATCAGCAGTTGCTTCTTTAATTTTTAATTCAGATTCTACTGCTCCCTTAACAAATTCTTTTAAAATGGCTTCAATATCAGCCCATTCTGCATCCTCTGTTTTGGTAATGGTAACGAAGTTGCTGGCGAAAAAAACACCAGAAACAAAGTTGAACTTAAATAACTCTTTAGCAAAAGGCGAATGTTCTGCACTTTCTTTAGTTGCAAAATCCTCACTGCCGTTTATTAACAGTTTGTTTACCATGAATTTCATGGTAGCTGGATTTGGAGTCTGTTCTGTATATACGTTAATCGTCATGTCTTAATCAATTTGAATAAACAAAATTAACAATTACTCACTAATAAAACCTTTGTTAGCTGTCTGCTTAACGTCAATTTAATTTGACTAAAAAACGCCAGTATAATTAAAAGGTGTAATTGTTCTTAATTGCACTTTAACAGCTTCAGAAACTGCTAAACCTTCAATAAACTCGGCAATGCTTGCTGCATTGATTTTTGAATTCGTTCTGGTTAATTCTTTTAAGGCTTCGTAAGGGTTAGGGTAGTTCTCTCTTCTTAATACCGTTTGAATAGCCTCGGCAACAACTGCCCAGTTTTCGTCTAAATCGGCATGTAAGGCAGCTTCATTTAATAAAATCTTGTTTAATCCACGTAGCGTAGAATTAATAGCAATTAAAGCATGTCCAAAAGGAACGCCTACGTTTCTTAAAACAGTAGAGTCGGTTAAGTCTCGCTGTAATCGTGAGATTGGCAATTTAGCAGCGAAAAACTCGAATAAAGCATTGGCAATTCCCGCATTTCCTTCGGCATTTTCGAAATCGATTGGATTAACCTTATGTGGCATGGCCGACGAACCAATTTCTCCGGCTTTAATTTTCTGTTTAAAATAGTTTTTAGAAATATATGTCCAGATATCTCTGTCCAAATCTATAATAATGTTGTTTATGCGTTTTAAAGCGTCACATTGAGCTGCAAATTGATCGTAATGTTCAATTTGTGTAGTATGTTGTGCACGTGTTAAGCCCAAAGTCTCGTTAACAAACTGGTTAGAGAAATTAACCCAGTTTACTGTAGGGTAAGCGATATGGTGTGCATTGAAGTTTCCGGTAGCGCCGCCAAATTTTGCACTATTAGGGATGTTTTTTAAACTTTCTACCTGAATAGCCAAGCGTTCGGCGAAAACCAAAAACTCTTTGCCTAATTTGGTAGGAGAGGCCGGCTGGCCATGTGTATGTGCCAACATCGGAATATCTTTCCACTCTGTAGCCAGGGCATTTATCTTTTCGATCAGCGTATTAATTGCTGGATAATAACTTTCATTCAATGCTAATTTAATAGAATAAGGAATGGCAGTATTATTAATGTCCTGAGAGGTTAGGCCGAAATGGATAAACTCTTTATAATTTTGAAGTGATAAAGTGTCGAATTTGCTTTTGATAAAATATTCAACAGCTTTAACATCGTGGTTGGTTACTTTTTCAGTTTCCTTAATTTCTAAGGCATCAACTTCTGAGAAATTTTCGTGGATTTCGCGTAGTTGGGCATAAAGATTTTTATCAAAATTTTCTAAGCCAGGCAAGTTGATTTCGCAAAGCGCGATAAAATATTCGATTTCTACAAAAACACGGTATTTGATTAAGGCTTCTTCAGAAAAGTAAGCAGCTAAACTTTCGGTTGTTTTTCTGTAACGACCATCAACTGGTGAAATAGCTTGTAGTGATGTTAAATTCATTATGCGGATTATATTTTTGCCGCAAATTTACTACAATTGATGGATTTTAAGGTCTTGATTCCTAGAAATTAATATAAAATAAAAAAGCCCCGGAATTTCCAAGGCCTTTTTGCAGTAATAGCTAAAACTATTTTTTAGTTGTGTCTTTTACTGTAGTGTCTTTAACGGTTGTATCTTTTACTGTAGTATCTACAACTGTAGAATCAACTTTAGATGAATCAGTTGCACCATCTTTTTTTTCTGATTTACAAGCAACAACGGATAGGGATAAAGCTAGAGCTAAAAAGCCCATTTTGAATGCATTTTTCATTTTTTTTAATTTGTTTGGTTTTGAAAATTAATTAATTACTAATTTATACAAAAAAAGACGAGAATTAACCCTGTTTTCTTAAATAAAAAAGGTCGCGTTTTTATATCGCGACCTTTTTTTGTGTTATTTAGTAAAAATAACTAGTGTTTTACTTCTTCTTTTGTAGTAGTAGCTTTAATTGTGGTGTCTTTTACAGTAGAATCTTTAACTGTAGTATCAACAGCAGTTGTATCAGTAATAATAGTTGATGAATCTGTAACTGTTGTATCAGTGCCATCAGCTTTTTTACCTGATTCTCCACAAGCAGCAACTGTTAAAGATAGAACTAGGGCTAAAAAGCCTAATTTGAATGCATTTTTCATTTTGATATCTGTTTTAGGGTTACTATATACTATTAATGCCTAAAATGTTAAAAGGTAACCTGTTTTTTCTGATAAAATAAAAAAGCCTCCCGATTTTACATCGGGAGGCTTTTCTTATAAGTAAGTTAGACTAGTGTTTAACTTCAGTTTTTTCTGTAGTAGTTTTTACAGTAGTATCTTTTACTGTAGAATCTTTTACTGTAGTATCTTTTGCAGTAGTATCAGTAACGATAGTTGAAGAATCTGTAGCTGTTGTATCAGTACCTTCTGCTTTTTTTTCTGAGTTACAAGCAACAACTGATAAAGATAAAGCTAGAGCTAAAAAGCCTAATTTGAATGCATTTTTCATTTTTGAGTATTTTTAAGTAATTAATTAATTTACCTGTTAATACCACTTATTTAAAAAGGTAACCCGAAAAAATAAAAAAAAAGTAAAAAAAATAAAAAAGGCTCCTGATTTTGCATCAGAAGCCTTTTTTTATGAGTAAAGTTAGACTAGTGTTTAACTTCTTCTGTAGTAGTTGTAGTAGCTTTTACAGTTGTATCTTTCACTGTAGAATCTTTAACTGTAGTATCTTTTGCAGTAGTATCAGTAACGATAGTAGAAGAATCAGTTAAAGTAGTATCAGCACCTTCAGCTTTTTTTTCTGAGTTACAAGCAACAACTGATAAAGATAAAGCTAAAGCTAAAAAGCCTAATTTGAATGCATTTTTCATTTTTGAATTTTTTAAGTAATTAATTTCTTATTAATGCCGCAAAGGTAAAAAGGTAACCCGATAATTTACAAAAAAGTTAAAATATTTTTTTTGAGGTTTGGGTTACCGTTTGCTTTAAGTTTGTATTAAGCAATTATAGTAGCTATAAATATTTTTTTGTCTAATATTGGGTTACTATTTATAGAAAAATGTATTAACTAGTGAATAACAGTTTAAAGAGTTCAGTTCCAACAGATAGAGAGGTTATTTTAGGTATTCTAAATAACTCAGAAGATACACTTAACAAGTTATACAAGGCTTATTATGCGATGGTTTTGCAGTTTATTCTGAATAATAACGGTGATGAAGATGATGCAAAAGATGTTTATCAGGAAGGTATAATAATTTTATATAACAAAATTAAGGAAGGCAATTTTGAGCTGAGCAGCAAACTCAAAACCTATATTTATTCGGTTTGCCGGCGCATTTGGCTAAAAAAACTTAGCCTAAACAGTAAAAAAGCCGGTAATATTACTGATTATGAAGATGTATTTGCTGTTGAGGAAGATGTAGAGCACCATGAAGAAAAGGATGCAGCTTTTGTGAAAATGCAATCGGCACTCGATCATCTGGGAGAACCTTGTAAAACCATTATTCAGGATTTTTATATCCACAATTTATCCATGCAGGATATCTGCGAAAAGTTCGGCTATACCAATACCGATAATGCAAAAACGCAGAAATATAAATGCCTGCAAAGGTTAAAGAAAATATTTTTTCAACCATAATTTGAAATGAGAAACGATTTGGAGTTAGATGCAATTATTGAAGATTACCTTTTAGGTAAACTTAATGCACAGGAAACTGAAGCTTTTGAACAGTTACGTCGTAATGATGCCACAGTAGATCATAAAGTAGTTTCGCATAAGTTCTTTTTAGAATCTATGGGAACATTTGCTGAGCAGTTGCGCTTAAAGGAACAGTTAAATCATATTCATTCAGAAATTGATGTGGAGGCATTGGCTTCTACACTTAGGCCTCATCCTTCACGCGTGGTTCAATTGTGGCGCAAACATAAATCTGCAATTGCAGTTGCAGCATCCTTTGTTGTACTCTCTCTGGTTTCTATTTACTCTATTCAGCATAATACTCAACAGGCAGAGCGTTACAGGCAGTTAAGCAATCAGGTAAATAATGCTATTAAAACACAAAATAGCTTAATCAGAAATATTAAGCATAATAATACAACTTCTGGCAAGCCAAATGCTCAGAATAGTTTTGGTGGTACTGGTTTTGCCATTTCTACAAATGGCTACATTTTAACTAACCTGCATATTATTAACGGCGCTGATTCTTTATATGTGCAAAACAGTAGAGGAGAATCCTTTAAGGTAAAGTCAGTTTACACAGATCCTCAGAACGATATTGCAATTCTTAAAATAAACGATAAACACTTCAGTAACTTATCTTCTATTCCTTATACCATTAAAAGAAATACAAGTAACATCGGTGAAATTGTATATACATTGGGTTATCCAAAAGATGATGCTGTGCTTGGAGAAGGTTATGTGAGCTCTAAAAATGGTTTTATTGGGGATACCACTCAGTATCAGGTAGCCATTTCAGTTAACCCGGGTAATAGCGGTGGTCCTGTTTTAGATAATAACGGAAATTTGGTAGGTATTATCAGTGGTAAGCCAGATCAGACTGAAGGTGCAGCCTTTGCCATTAAATCAAAATATATTTTAGAAGCAATGAGGGCCATTCCCCAGGATTCACTAGGCGTAAATAAACTTTCTGCCAACAAGAAGAGCTTGCTGTCTGGTTTAAAACGCACCAAACAGATCGAAAAAATACAGGATTATGTATTTATGATAAAAGCATACTAAACGCAAACACCCCAAACAAATTAATATTCTTAAACCCTGAAGACAGATTCTTCAGGGTTTTTTTATTGGAATTGTAATTTAGGGGTCTTAAATTAATATTAAATCTATGTATTTAGTATAGTATTGTTTAGATTTGTTTAAGTCAAAATTAAATTAATAATATCATGAGTATAAGATTAGGCGATACCGCACCGAATTTCAAGGCCAACACATCCATTGGCGAAATAGATTTTTACGATTATTTAGGCGATAGCTGGGGAGTATTGTTTTCTCACCCTGCCGATTATACCCCTGTTTGTACTACAGAACTGGGTAGAACTGCGGCTTTAAAAGGCGAATTTGAAAAAAGAAACGTTAAGGTTTTGGCTTTAAGCGTTGATTCTGCCGAGTCGCATAAAGGATGGATTAATGATATTAACGAAACTCAAAATACTTCTGTCGAATTCCCGATTATTGCAGATCCGGACAAAACAGTGGCAAATCTCTATGATATGATCCACCCAAATGCTTCAGAAACTTTAACAGTTCGCTCGTTGTTCGTAATCAGTCCTGATAAAAAGGTGAAATTAATCATTACTTATCCAGCATCAACAGGAAGAAATTTTAATGAAGTGTTACGTGTGATTGATTCTTTACAGCTTACAGCCAATTATAGTGTGGCTACGCCTGCCGATTGGAAAGATGGAGAAGATGTAATTGTGGTAAACAGCATTAAAACGGAAGATATTCCAGCTAAATTTCCTAAAGGACATCAAGTAATTAAACCATATTTACGTACTACACCTCAACCAAATAAATAATCCAAAAATTTTATTTAATAACGCAACATTCTTGTTGAATGGCCAGAAATGGCTTGCATTATATTCGTAATTTATTATATTTGGTAGTTTTGTTTCAATATTAACGCTTAAACTGGTTGTTTTATTCATATTAATACTCAATTGGTTAAATGAAATGCTGATCAAGGCGTAAAAGGTTTATTTATTTTATACAATTTTTTATTTTTTTATGGCAACCGGAAAAGTTAAATGGTTTAACACTCAAAAAGGCTTTGGATTTATTGTACAAGAAGACAATAAAGACTTATTTGTACATTTTAAAGATGTTTTAGGTGGAATCGAAAGCTTGAAAGAAAACGACACAGTAGAATTTGAAGTAGCTGAAGGCAGAAAAGGTTTACAGGCGGTAAATGTTAAGAAAGTTTAAGCAATAATATAAAGATTATTTCTTCATCACTACAAAAAGCCCCTCGATTGAGCGGCTTTTTGTGTTTCTGTCATTCTGAATGCAATGAAGAATCTGAGTATCATAGTTAAGGGTGCTATAACTCTTTTCCTTTGCCGATCATGAAGTAATTTGTTTTTTGAAAAGCAACTGCTGTGTCAATCGGTTCCGATAGTCCCGCCCTTTGCTTAATCCCGATTAAAATCCTGTACAAATAATAATAAATGTTAAATCGGGATAACGCTGTCGGTCGGGTTTATTTTACCTCAGACAGTTGCACTATGTAAGCCAGCTAAACCTGATCTTGGGCCAACTGCCGATTTTTTTCACCGGCAGAAGTGGGAACGGGGTTGTAATAATCCAAATGCTTCTGAACCTGCTTCCCCAAAAAAGTAGTTGTTGTTAGTTTAAAGTTTTTTATAGATAAAAGATTCTTCGCTATGCTCGAATGACAACCTAATAGTATTGAATGATTGACGCTTTAATAACGATGTTTTCTCCATTGCACACCTTGGTGAAAATTAAAAACTGATTTTGATCTGCTTTTATTTTATACTTCTTAACCAAATCTTCAGGCTTTGCCGGATAGTTCCGCACAATCACATTTCCTTTTAAATTTTCTTGTTTCTTAAGTGCAGCAGTAGCGAGTACGGCTTCAATTTTAAATATCCTGCCAGGAAAATCTTTATTTACCATAGCCGAACTAAATAGCTGTGTTTGAGGATGTAGTTTTAAAAGATTGTAAGTGGTGCCAATTAAATTAAAAGCACCCGATTTTAGTAAAGCAGCATCTGGTTCGTACAAGTAATCACCAGCGTTTAAATCATCAATAAACTGAATTGAACCATTTGAAACTGATCTGTAAAAGGAAAAATCTTTTTCAATCCCGTTATTTAGGGTTACAGCTATAATTTTCGTATCACCATTGTAATCTTTATCGATGATCCATAAAAGCTCTTTGCACTCATTTTTTACACTCACAATATGAATCTCGCTAACTTGTTTCAATTCTGATAATCCTGCTGAAATATCAAGTAAAGGAGCAGTTTTGACAATTATTCTAGAAGATTTTTCTAATAAGGCATCCAGGTTACTTGCAATGTCGGGTGTACAGTCTTTTAGCATAAAAACTTTGCCCTTTTCGGCTCTTCGGGCAGGATCTACATAAATGGTATCAAATGATGCATCACTAGCCTGGAGGTAAGCAATTCCGTCTTCTGCTTTAAATTCGATATTTGTTGCATGTAATGCCTGTGCATTATGTTGGGCTATTACAGATAGCTCAGGGTTAATTTCACAATGTGTAACGGCTTTTACCTTTTTGGAAAAGTAGTAGCTATCAATCCCGAAACCTCCGGTAATATCAATTAAAGTGTTGCCTTTGGCTAGTTTCGATTTGTATTTAGCAGTAATTTCAGAAGAAGTTTGCTCGATGGATAATACAGGGGGATAATAAATATCTTGAGTATTAAACCAGGTGGGTAATTTCTTTTCTGATTTCTTTTTTGCGGTAATTTGTGTGGCCAGTTCGGCTGCAGTAATACCCTCGAACGGACTTTTTGCTAAAGCAATCTGATTTACATCAGCATTTAAATTTGCGTTGATATAGTCTTGTACGGCTTTGGCTAAAAGTTTATTGTTCATTTTTTAGTTATGTCATTTCAAAAGAGGCCGTCATTTCGACTGGAGCGCAACAAAATGGAGAAATCTCATTTAGATAGGTTTCTCCTCCGAAGGAGTTCCTTTGGAGCACTGCGGTCGAAATGACGAACGCAGTTAATATTCAATGACCAAATTTATACGGTTCGATTCTTCATCACCATCTGGCAGGTATGACGGCTTTTAACTTCCAATAAAATATCCTTATCAACCGTTACACGATCAATAGTTTGTTGGTTATAATAGCGTATAGTTACCAATTCTAAGCCCTTATTGTATTTTACAGTAAATTCTTGCGAGAGATCCCTGATCAGTTTTTCAATTTGAGTAGGATGATCATCAACGCTTACCGAAAAGCTGATAGCAGAGTTAAGCATGGTATTGATTTTGATCCGGTGTGTATGGAAAAGCTCAAAAATATTGCTCAGATTTTCTTCTATAATAAAAGAATAATCCTTTGGAAAAATAGAAATCAACGCCTGGTTAACCTTAAAAATAAACGAGGGGATAGGCAATGGGTTGTTTTCTTTGGTAATTGCTGTTCCTGGGCCTTCTGGTTGGATAAATGACCTTACAAAAAGCGGAATCCCTTTATTTTGAAGTGGTTTTATTGTTTTTGGATGGATTACCGTTGCGCCATAATAAGTAAGCTCTATCGCATCGTGATAAGAAAGCTGGGCAATTTTTTCTGTTTCGTCAAACCATTTCGGATCTGCATTTAATACCCCGGGAACATCCTTCCAGATGGTTAGTGCAGCAGCATCTAAGCAGGAAGCAAATATGGCTGCCGAATAATCAGAACCTTCCCTGCCTAAAGTTGTAGTGTAGTTTTCGCTGGTGCCGCCAATAAATCCTTGTGTTACAATAATGTTGTCGGTTAAGAGTGGTAATAAGTCCTTTTGTATAATCTGATTGGTTTTTGCCCAATCTACTTTTCCTTCGCGGTAGGTATTGTCAGTCTGGATATAGTTTCGAGCATCTACCCAAAGGGCTTTATTACCTGTTTCGTTTAACCAGGCTGCCACAATTTTTGTAGAAACCACTTCTCCTATAGATACAATCTGGTCGTAAATATAATCAGGGTTGTTATCTGGTTCATCTTCAATCAGCCAGTCAATTTCAACAAATGTGTTAGCCACATCATCATAAACCGGATTTGTTTTACCTTGAAAGAGCTCATCTATAATGCTGAAATGGAAATGTTTAATCTCATCAAAAATTGCATGCGCTTCATCACTTTGTGATAAGAATGCCTGCGTTAACTTTTCCAGTTTATCAGTAATCTTACCCATCGCCGAAATCACAATCAGTAAATTTCCTTTTTTGTAATCGCGGACAATATTGGCCAGGTTTTTTACTCCATCCGCATCTTTTACCGAAGCACCACCAAACTTAAAAATATCCATATTAAAATGCCTTGATTTGTTCTTTTGAGAAAGCTGCGTTTAACCAGCCACTTTCTAAATGTGCTTTATATTTATTGTAGAAGTTTATTGCCGGCTCGTTCCAGTCTAATACCTGCCAAACCATGCCGCTATAATTGCCATTTTTAGCCTCTTCTATCACTTTTTCGAATAATACTTTACCCAGACCTTTTCCTCTAAATTCTTCTGTTACGATAAAATCTTCGAGATATAACCTGCATCCTTTCCATGTAGAGTAGCGTGTATAGTATAATGCGAAGCCCACAATTATATTATTTACTTCGGCTACGTAAGCTTTCCATACCGGGGCTTTGCCAAAACCAGCATCGATAAAGTGATCTAAAGTAACCGTTACTTCTTCAGGGGCACGCTCATAAATGGCGAGCTCATTAATTAATTCCAATATTCTTGGACAATCTTCGGCAGTCGCAAATCTGATGTTAAAATCCATATTAGTTGGTCGTAATATCGTTTTTGAAATGTTTAATCACCCTTTTTCCGAAAATACTGCTACCAATGCGTACCATTGTACTTCCTTCTTCAATTGCGATTTTATAATCTGCACTCATTCCGGTCGATATTTCCTTAAAAGCATCGTCTTTACGGAAAAAACTCACTTTAATGCCATCAAAAAATACTTTTAGTTCGTGAAACTCGATCGTGATCTGTTTTTCGTTCTTGGTATTAGTGGCAATGCCCATTAAACCCACAATACGGATATTTTTCAATTCCGCTAACTCTTCGGCACGTAGTAATTCGATTACTTCATCAAAACCAAGTCCGAATTTAGTATCTTCATCTGCAATGTAAACCTGTAATAAGCAGTCAATTACGCGTTTGTTTTTTGCCGCTTGTTTATTGATTTCCTGTAGTAGTTTCAAACTGTCTACCCCATGAATAAGTTTTACAAAAGGGGCAATGTATTTTACCTTATTACTTTGTAAATGGCCAATAAGATGCCATTCGATATCGTTTGGAAGTTGCGCCTGTTTATCTACCATTTCTTGTACATGGTTTTCTCCAAAAATGCGCTGTCCGGCGCTGTAGGCTTCTAAAATTGATTCTACCGGTTGTGTTTTTGAAACGGCAATTAGTTTTACCCCGCCTGATTCAACTTCGCTTTTATATTGTTTAAGATTATCAGCTATGCTCATTTATAACTATTTTTGGTAAAATTAATAACCTTGCCGCAATTTGGGCAAAAAATAATATTTAAATTAAGCATGAAGAGATTAATATGGGTTTTAATGACAGCTATATTATGGTTTGGTTGCAAACCTGGTATACCTGATGGCATTATTAAACCTGATAAAATGGAAAAGATTTTATACGATATGCACATTGTTGATGGCTACCTTTCAAGCATTTATATAGTAGATTCAGCGAAGAAGGTGGCAGCTGCTTATTATAAAGGGATCTACAAAAAATTTGGTACAGATTCTGCCGAATATAACAGGAGTTTAATTTGGTATAATACCAACCCTAAGGAATTAGAGGCGATGTATAAAAACATACAAAAATTGTTAGCCAAGCAAAAAAAAGGAACAGCATTAGCTGATCTGATAATAAAGAAAAAGGCATTTAAAGCCGACTCTTTAGTGATAGCAAAGAAATTTAAGGCCGATTCTCTTGCAATCAGAAAAAAAATGAAATCAGATTCTTTATCGAAGGTGAAAGCAGTTGCTGAAATTGCAAAGAAGAAAAAACAGGCCGATTCATTAATTAATATAAAAAAAGCTGGGGTATCGGAAGTAGTTCCAAGTCCGGCTATTGTACAATAATATGTTATATCCCGAAAACTGTTTAGAACGTTTAGGTTTTGTTGAGATCAGGCAACTGATTAGCAAACATTGTTTAAGTCCGATGGGGCAAACAATGGTAGAGAAGATGCAGGTGATGAACCGTTTTGATCAGATTGATAAGTTTTTACGTCAAACAAACGAGTTTAAGAGTATCCTGCAAAATCAGGAACCACTACAGATTAATACCTTTTTTGATATTAAGTCGCTGGTTGAAAAAATCAGGGTTGAAGGCACTTATCTATTAGAAGATGAGTGGTTTCAGGTATATACTTCATTGCATACTGTTTTCTCGGTACTCCGTTTTTTCGAAGAACGCGCTGAAGTATACCCTACATTAGAAGCTTTATTTGAGCATCTGCCGATCGAAAAAACGATCCTTCGTAAGATAGAAACCGTTATAGATGCTAAAGGAAAGATTAAACCCAATGCATCAAAGGAGCTGCAGGAGATTACCTCTGCCATTTCGAAAGCTGAACAAGATGTGCGTAAACGCATGGATTCGATCTACAAGCAGGCTATTGCCAATAACTGGGTTGCCGATGGTAGTTTAACCATTCGTGATGGTAGAATGTGTATTCCGGTTTTGGCTGAGAACAAGCGTAAACTCAAAGGCTTTGTACACGATGAATCGGCAACAGGGCAGACAGTTTATATTGAACCTGAAGAAGTATTTACCCTAAATAATAAGCTTCGCGATTTAGAATTTGACAAACGCCGTGAAATTATTAAGATTTTAATTGCCTTAACGGACGATTTACGGCCATATTCGCCATTATTGCTTTCTTACCATGGTTTCCTTACTAAACTGGATTTTGTTCGTGCAAAGGCTTTATTTGCGATGGATATTGAAGCGGAAATGCCAGGTTTGTTAAAAGAGCCTAAAACCAAGCTGATTAATGCAAGGCACCCTTTGTTATCGATCTCATTTGCCGCCGAAAAGAAAACCGTTACGCCTTTAAATATCCATATAGATGCCGAAACCCGGGTGGTATTGGTATCTGGACCAAATGCTGGTGGTAAATCGGTTTGTATGAAAACCGTTGGCCTTTTGCAGATTATGTTGCAAACAGGTTTATTAATTCCGGTTGATGCGAATAGTGAAGTGGGTATTTTTGAAAATATTTTTGCCGATATCGGCGATGATCAATCGATAGAAAGTGATTTGAGTACCTATAGCGCACACCTGAAAAAGATGCGCTATTTTGTAGAGCATGCTTCGCCAAAAACGATGGTGCTGATTGATGAGTTTGGTACCGGAACCGATCCGCAGTTTGGGGGACCAATGGCTGAAGCTGTTTTGGAGGTGTTGAACAATAAAAAGGTGAGAGGGGTAATTACTACCCATTATTCTAATTTAAAGCTTTTTGCAGGTAATACACCTGGCCTGGAAAATGCATCAATGCTTTTCGATAATGCCAAAATGAAACCGCTCTACATTTTAGAAATGGGTAAACCTGGTAGTTCTTATGCATTCGAAATCGCTCAGAATATTGGTTTGCCAAGAGAGGTGATCCAGCTGGCTAAAGAAAAAACGGGATCTAATCAGAACCGCGTAGATACCATGCTTGTTGATCTGGAGCGCGAAAAGAAAAATGTTTACGATGCCAAGGTAAGTTTAGCCAATCAGCAGAATAAAGCTAAAAATCTGGTTGCAGAAAATGAAAAGTTGAAAAGCTTTTTAGAGGAAAACAGAAAAGTATTGATTAAAGAGGCGAAACAAGAGGCGCAGAATATTATTAAAAATGCCAATAAACTGGTTGAAAATACCATTGCTGAGATTAAGGAAAAGCAAGCTGATAAGGAAATAACTAAAGAACTCCGCCAGAATCTGCAAAAAGAGCTGGTTAAAAATACTGTTCCGAAAGAGCGCCCTAAACCAGTAGAGGTAGTTGTTGGTGGTGAAATTGAAATCGGTGATTTAGTTAAATTTACAGATAGTGAAACCATTGGGCAGGTTCTAGAAATTAACCGCAATGAACTGGTTTTGGCTATTGGCGATTTACGATCGAATGTTAAAAAGAACCGCGTTCAAAAGGTGAGTAACCGTGAAGCTAAAAAAGTAATCCAAAGCAGTGCAAATTCTTTTGCAGGGCGGATGAATGATGCTGTATCGGGCTTTAGGGCCGAACTTGATCTTCGTGGAAAACGCACAGAAGATGCCCTCTTTGAAGTAGAGAAATATTTAGATAAAGCCATTATGCTCGGCTTTCCATCCATTAAACTGATCCACGGTAAAGGTGATGGCATTTTGCGTAAAATGATCAGAGAATACCTGCGTAAATATAGTCAGGTAAATAGGATGGAAGATGAACATGCTGATAGAGGCGGGGATGGGATTACTTACGTGTATTTGAATTGATTGTGGTTTCAGATGTTACCATCTGACATTGTAAATGATATTTTGCGAAAAATCGCAAGGCTATTTATGCACTCGTTAAAAACGAGCGCAGGTACAAGTATAGTTGTGGTATCGGATGTTTGCTATCTGAAATTCTCGTGTAGGCGTCATTCCCAACTTGATTAGTTGTGGTGCAGGATGTTACCATCCGGCACTAAATCAATTTTTGAAAATCTGTCAGATGGTAACATCTGACAGCACTTTAAAAGCTAATTATATAAAGATTTTGCTGCGCAGAGCACTTCGTGGTTCTCGGCTGCGCTATGCTTCGCTCGAAATGACGTCCGCTCAGTAAAACAATAAAACTTTTATACCCTTAACTGTGTTATTTCTAAAATGTTACGGTTATGAGGGTAATACTACTCTGCTTATTTGTAATGCTATTCGTTACAAATTGCAAAAAGAATGGTGATGATAATAACGATCCAGGTACCTTACCTGATGTAGAATTAAAATCAAAAGTAGTTGTATCCGGATTGAGCCTTCCCTGGGAGATGGTTTATGGTCCTGATAATTTCATCTGGTTTACCGAAAAAGCAGGCAAAATTAGTCGTTTAAATCCCGCCAACGGGCAAGTAACACCCTTACATACCATAACCGAAGTACGTAGCAATGGAGAAGGTGGCTTGCTTGGAATGACACTCCATCCCGATTTTACCGGTAATCCTTACGTTTATGTAATTTATGGCTATGGTAGTACCTATAAAGCTAAAGTTGTACGTTATACTTACGGCGGAGGAAATTTAACGAGTCCGCAGGTTTTATTGGATCAGATTCCTGCTGCTTCAATCCATAATGGTTCGCGTTTGCTGATCAATGGCGGTAAACTTTTTATCAGTACCGGAGATGCATCCGATACAGGAAATCCCCAAAATGTTAATTCTTTAGCAGGGAAAGTTTTAAGGATAAATTTAGATGGATCAATTCCTGCTGATAATCCTTATCCAAATAACCCGGTTTGGTCTTTAGGGCATCGAAATGCACAAGGATTGACCCAGGTGGGTAATAAAATTTTTTCTTCAGAGCATGGCCCGGATTCTGATGATGAGATTAATATTATCGAAAAGGGAAGAAACTATGGATGGCCAAATATTAAAGGTTTTTGTAATGAAAGTGGAGAACAATCGTTTTGCAGTTCGAACAATGTGGTAGAGCCTTTAATCAATTGGACACCAACCATTGCGCCTAGCGGTTTAGCTTATTACAATTCAGATTATATTCCGCAGTTTAAAAATTCGTTGCTGCTGGCTGTATTAAAAGGAACTAAATTGATGCAACTTAAATTAGACGATGCTCAAACAAAAATTACGGGAACGAAAGATTTTTATGTAAACACTTATGGTAGGATCAGGGCTGTTTGCCAATCGCCAGAAGGGAAAATTTATATCTGTACCAGTAATGGAAGCGATGATAAAATTGTAGAAATTGCGAAGTAGGCTTATTTCTTCTTATTGCCTGGACACTTTTTACAGCGTTTACCTTTCTTAAATTTCTCACAACATTTTTTGTGTTCAGCCGTGCAGCTGAAAATAAAACCCATGCCTTTTTGAAATTCAGGATCGGTGGGTAATATGAATAGGCTTTCTTCTCTCTCGTAAATCATTGCAGCACAAAGGTAATAGTTATTTAGATTAATTCCAATTAATTAATATTCCCGGAAGATTTAAAAAATTATAAATGCTGCATTTTTGAAGGCAATTTGTAATTTAGCGAACTAACCAAAAAATTCATAAGATGATAAATAAAGTGGTATCTGGAGCTGAAGAGGCTATCAAAGATATATCAGATGGTGCTACCCTCATGCTCGGCGGTTTCGGGCTTTGTGGTATTCCGGAAAATTGCATTAATGCTTTGGTAAACAAACAGGTGAAAAATTTAACCTGTATCTCTAATAATGCTGGTGTTGATGATTTTGGTATTGGTTTAATGCTGAAACAACGTCAGGTTAAAAAAATGATTTCTTCGTATGTAGGTGAAAATGCAGAATTTGAAAGACAATTGCTGAGTGGCGAACTCGAAGTAGACCTTGTTCCACAAGGTACTTTAGCTACACGTTGTCTGGCTGCCGGATACGGTATGCCTGCAATTTTTACGCCTGCAGGTGTGGGTACTGAAGTGGCAGAAGGCAAAGAAGTACGTAATTTTGATGGCAAGGATTATTTAATGGAATATGCTTTTGATGCCGATTTCGCTATTGTTAAAGCTTGGAAAGGTGATACCGCTGGAAATTTAATATTCAGGTCTACCAGCCGCAATTTTAATCCAGTAATGGCTATGGCAGGTAAAGTAACCATTGCCGAGGTAGAAGAGTTGGTAGAAGCAGGCGAACTTGATCCGGATTATATCCATACACCTGGTATTTATGTTCATCGGATTTTTCAGGGGAAAGACTATGAGAAAAGAATCGAGCAGCGAACGGTAAGAAAGTCGGAAGTCTGAAGTCGGCAGTCTGGAGTCGGATAGCAAATCAGATCATTCACACATCTTAGAATTCAGTCATTCGAAATTCTTTCAATCAATCATTAAAAAAATTATGTTTTCAAAAGAAGAAATCGCACAGCGTATTGCTAAAGAAATAAAAGACGGATACTATGTTAACCTTGGCATTGGCATACCTACTTTGGTCGCCAACTATATTCCAAAGGGAATTAACGTAGTGTTACAGTCTGAAAACGGCTTATTGGGAATGGGGCCATTTCCCTTCGAAGGAGAGGAAGATGCCGATTTAATTAATGCAGGAAAACAAACCATTACGACTTTGCCAGGATCGTCTATTTTTGACTCGGCCATGAGTTTTGGGATGATCCGTGCACAAAAAGTAGATCTGACTATTTTGGGAGCCATGGAGGTGTCAGAAAACGGTGATATTGCCAACTGGAAAATCCCCGGTAAAATGGTGAAGGGAATGGGAGGGGCTATGGATTTAGTGGCATCAGCCAAAAATATCATTGTGGCGATGCAGCACATCAATAAAGCTGGAGAAAGTAAATTGTTACCTAAATGTACTTTGCCTTTAACCGGTGTAAAATGCATCAAAAAAATTGTAACTGAATTGGCGGTTTTGGATATTCTGCCTGAAGGTGGTTTTAAACTTTTAGAACGTGCACCAGGCGTAAGTATCGAATTTATACAACAATCTACAGCTGGAAGACTGGTAGTAGAAGGGGAGATTCCTGAAATGAGGTTGGATTAATTGTTGATTGATTCTAAAGAATGGCCGTCATTCCGCAGGCTTATCGTGTAGACACATCTTTTGCTATATCCTTAGCATTGCATTATTGCCAGCTTGACTGGCAATCTTAATGCAACAAGAAAGGTTAATGAGCATATCTAAAACCTTAGGATTCCCGTTTTCACGGGAATGACGATTCCTCAAAAAAAGAGAAGTCTAGTTTTTTAAAAAACTAGACTTCTCTGGTATTTACTGTATATCTACTAAAATACTATTTCTTAAATCGTTAGAAATATCTTCTGTGATACCGATAATTTCTTCAGGCTCGTTGGTATTGTTCATTATTACCTTATTACATTGTTCTCGATAGGGCAATAAATATTCTTTATAGGCAGGAACAACATGGTTATGCCATTTGTACAATACATCGTCTTCAGGGTAACCACGTTCTAAACCATCACGCTTTATACGGCGATCTAAAGCAACCTGTTCATCTGCATCAACAAAAATGGTATGATCCAGCAGCGCGGCAATTTCTTTAAAATGAAGGATAAAAAGGCCCTCAACAATAATAATAGGAGCCGATTTAATCTCTAAAATTTTAACAATGGCCAATGGATTATTGAAGTTGTATTCTTTTTTATAAACAACCTCGCCACTCATTAACTGTTTAATGTCTCTCAAAAACTGCTCGCTATCAATAGTAGAAGGGAGGTCGAAGTTGTATAACTTGTTTTCTTCCTGTGTCATCTCGCCCGCCGGGATGTAATAGTCATCTTGCGATACGAGCGTTACTTCATCCTGTTTAAAATGGTGAAGAAAGCAGTTTAAGAAAAATGTTTTACCCGATCCGCTACCGCCGGCAATACCAATTATAAATGGCTTTTTGTTTAAACTCATTGAGCACTATATGTTAAATTGCAGAAAAAACGTTTGTCTAAAGCACCCAATGAATCGGCTACGGCTTTAGTCATTACAATTATAACATCTTTTGTGGATTCGTTCTCCGTAAATTTACCAACAACTTTGGCAAAGGTAGTGCGGTTGGTCATTGGGTTGGTAATCTTTATTACCCTGCCCACAGGTGCGGTACGGTGTAAAACCAACATTTTTGTTCCATCCAGATCCTGGTCTGCAATCCAAACTGCCGTTCCTTTTTCTTCGATCTGACTTAAACCATATACGCTCGGGTCACGGCGAAGTTTAGGGTCTTTAACCATGGTACTATCTGGTTCGTTTTCCTGCTCTTCTTTTGATAAATCATTTACCGATTTAGGCTGTGGTGGTCTCGGAATTATCAGCTTTTGATCAACTTTAATCGCATTATCCTCCAGTTTATTTGCAGTTCTGATCTGGTAAGCAGTTAAATTGTATTTTTTAGCAATGGTAAAAATGTTTTCTCCAGTAGCTACGGTATGGATAAAATTTTCTTCTTTTGTTGCTGGTGCTTCTTTAACTTTTGCTTCTACCTCTTTAGCTTTTGCTTCAGCTTGTTTTTCTTTCGGAACCTGAACATCTGTAATAATGCCTCCGGGTACCTTTAAAACCTGCCCAATGGTAATGGCATTGTCGGGCAAATCGTTCAGCTTTCTAATCTGATAAGCGGTAATGCCGTATTGTTTAGCGATGGTGAAAATAGTTTCGTTCCTTAAAACAGTATGTGTTCCAGCAGCATCTGTAGATTTGCTCTCCTGTACAGGTTTTTCTTCAGCAGCAACTACCTTATTTTCTTCGATGTTTTTAGTTGCCGGAATTTTAAGCTTCTGACCGATGCGCAAGTTATTTCCTGAGAGATTGTTGGCTTTTTTTACTTCTTCAACAGTAGTGCCGTATTTCTCGGCTATTTTGCCTAAAAACTCCTTAGGTGCAACAGTATGCTCGATCATGGTTTGATCAGCAGATGATGTATTGGCTTGAGGCGTTTCTGTATTATTTTTCGCTGGCGGCGTTACCGGAGGAGCTGTTGCAGTTTGTTCTCCATTTTTAGCAGGGATTTTTAAAACCTGACCGATGCTTAAATTACTGCTGTTCAGGTTGTTTAAAGACTTAATCTCATTAATGGTTGTGCCGTATTTTTCGGCCAGCATGTTTAAGTTTTCTTTTGGCTTGATGGTATGCTCTACTATATTGCCATTAGGAGCGCTTTGATTTTGTGTGCTATTAGCTGATCCTGTTGCGGTAAAAGGGATATTTGTTGGCACCTTAATGATTACCCCAACCTGAAGGTATTTATTGTCATTAAAGCCCATAATCTCTTTAGGAGAAACATTATACCTTCTTCCTATTGAATAATAAGTGTCTTTTGCTACAGTTTGATGAACGATCAGTTTTTTGCCTTTATTATTTTCTACACCGATAGAGTCTCTTGCTGTGTTGGCTTTGGCATTTGCAATGTTTAAAGCAAATAACACTACAGCAGATAAATATATTTTATGCATTTATTTTATGTAAATTTCTAAGTCAAAGGGAGCAATTATACGAATAATATTATTAACCAGTCTATGTTCAGCTATTCGTTTTTAAGTAAAAATAAGATGACTTTAATATCTTAAAATCGATATGCCATTCATTAACAAATGTTTGTAAAATTGTTGGTCCCTGTAATATTGAATATTAAACGATCTAATAAATAACGTATTGTTCAAAAGACAAAATTGAGCAAAACTTTTATAAATTTGGGTTGTTACGTAGACATCAAAAACATCATAAATAATAAAAAAAATGGACGCTAAAGAAATAAGCTTAAACGAAAAAGAAGTTAAACCAGTTGTAGATCTTTTAAACGATTATTTGGCTAATTATCATATTCATTATCAAAAACTAAGAGGTTGCCACTGGAATATTAAAGGGCAGAACTTTTTTACTTTACATGTTAAGTTTGAAGAATTATATACTAATGCACAATTAACTATTGATGAGATAGCCGAGCGTGTATTAACATTGGGCAAAGCACCGCATAGCCGTTTTGCCGATTATATAAAAGAATCTAAAATTAAAGAGATTGATACCATTGGTTTAAAAGACCTTGATATGGTTGATGCCATTTTGGATGATATGGCTGCATTGATCGAGTTGGAAAGAGAACTTTTAGAAGCTACAGATGCGGCCGGAGACGATGGTTCTAACGATATGGTTAACCGTTTTATGCAGTTTAAAGAGAAAAATACCTGGATGTTGCGCTCTTTCGCAGGAAAGAAATAATATAATTTAGGTGGGTTAAGCGCCTCATGTAAGTAGCTTTATTGTAAAATCTGCTTATATGAGGCTTTTTTGTTTCGAAGAAAATCTAATTATTTATCTTTGGGCATGGCATACAAAAGTTTAGCAGAATGTGTATCCGATCTCGAAAAGCACGGTCATTTAATCAGAATAAAAGAAGAAGTAGACCCCTATTTAGAAATGGCAGCCATCCATTTAAGGGTTTACGAAAATAAGGGGCCAGCTATTTTATTTGAAAAAGTTAAGGGAAGTCCTTTTCCTGCTGTTTCAAACTTGTTTGGAACCTTAGAAAGATCGAAGTTTATTTTTCGAGATACCTTGCCAAAGGTACAGCAACTGGTATCGTTAAGGAATGATCCTATAAAAGCATTAAAAAATCCATTTAAATATGCGGGTTCTGCAATGTCGGCTTTATCAGCCTTGCCACTTAAAACACCTTCGGCGAAAAACAAATTTTTAAAAACAACTATCAGTCAGTTACCACAAATTGTAAACTGGCCTATGGATGGTGGCCCTTTTGTTACCATGCCGCAGGTTTATACAGAAGATATAGATAAACCAGGTGTTTTAAATGCAAATCTGGGCATGTACCGCATCCAATTAGGTGGGAATGATTATATTCAGGATCAGGAGATCGGGTTGCACTATCAGATCCATAGGGGGATTGGCGTACATCAATCTAAAGCCAATGCACTGGGCCAATCCTTAAAAGTGAGCATTTTTGTCGGCGGACCCCCATCACATCCTTTAGCAGCAGTAATGCCTTTACCAGAAGGATTATCGGAAATGACATTTGCTGGTGCATTGGGCGATAGGCGTTTCCGTTATTTTTATGATGATGAAGGTTTTTGCATCTCTGCAGATGCCGATTTTATTATTACCGGAACGGTTTATCCAAATGAAAATAAACCAGAAGGGCCTTTTGGCGATCACCTGGGTTACTACAGTTTAACGCATCCTTTTCCTCTGATGAAGGTGCATAACGTGTATCATAAAAAGGATGCCATTTGGTCGTTTACGGTTGTTGGCCGTCCGCCACAGGAGGATACCAGTTTTGGGGCTTTGATCCATGAAATTACAGGCTCAGCTATACCACAGGAAATTCATGGTTTAAAAGAAGTTCATGCGGTTGATGCGGCTGGCGTTCACCCTTTGCTTTTTGCCATCGGTAGTGAGCGTTATACGCCTTATTTAAAAGCGCGCAGACCTCAGGAAATTTTAACCATAGCAAACCATATACTGGGAAAAAACCAATTGAGTTTAGCCAAATATCTGTTTATCGCAGCCAAAGAAGATGATCAGCATTTAAGCACGCACCATATTGAAGCATTTCTTACGCATATTTTAGAACGGATCGATTTAACGAGGGATGTTCATTTTTATACCAATACTACAATTGATACGCTAGATTATAGCGGCGATGGATTAAACAGCGGATCGAAGGTAGTAATTGCAGCAGCAGGGGATAAGCAGCGTGAACTTTGGAATAAAATTCCTGAAGGACTGAAACTGAGCGATGGATTCTATCAGCCGAAAATAGCCATTCCAGGGGTTTTAGTTTTAGGAAGTGACAAATATTTAAACCCTGAGAAAACAGCCGCAGAAATTGCCTTGTTGAATATGGCTTTGATGGATCAGAATTTATCAGGCTTACCTTTAATTATATTGGCTGATGATGCAGAGTTTACGGCTGCCAATATTGATAATTTAGTTTGGGTCGCATTTACAAGGAGCAATCCGGCGGCTGATATTTACGGTATTAACGATTTTACCATTACTAAACATTGGGGATGTAAAGGCTCAATGATTATTGATGCGAGGAAAAAGCCTCACCATGCACCTGAATTGATCAAAGATGAAGCTGTAGAAAAAAAGCTGGATGTTCTGGCTCAGGAGGGTGGAAGCCTATATGGAATAATTAGCTAAATAATTAAAATAAAAAAAAAACTGATTTTTAAGCATGCATAGGCTATGCTTTCAACTTCCGGATTAATATTTTTTTATGGTACTACTTGTGCCCCTGCAATCGCTTAGTTTCAACCAACGTGCTAAAAATCTGATTATTGTGCAAACAATCAGTAAGGGCTGAACGCCTAAACACCCAATAAATTACTTCAACATCTGCTCAGCGGTTCAAAATTTTGTTTGATCGGTTAAACAAATCAAAGTTTATTAGCGTATTTACAACGATTGTAACATTTGTGTTAATTTCTGGTTAATACGTGTTAAAATCATCGTTCTATCTGGCTTTTTATAAGCCTAATTTTGGTCATACTACTAACTAAACTGAATACAATGACCAGATTAAAGATTACTTTGTTCATTTTGACTATGCTCTGTTGCATGCAGATTTATGGTCAAACGTCGCTGATTAACGGCAAAATTACCGATGCATCGGGGCTGCCAATCCCAGGCATATCGGTAAAAATTAAAGGAACTGCTATTGGCACTTCTTCCGATGCGAAAGGGATCTTTTCAATCAAAAGTGCAAATCCAGCTACACTGGTTTTTAGTGGAATTGGTTATACAACCAAAGAATTTGCTTACAGCGGGCAAAGCAACATAACTATAATATTAAGTGAAGACCAGCAAAGCCTGAATGAGATTGTAGTTACTGCACTAGGTGTAAAGCGGGAAAAACGTAATCTCACCTATAGCTCTCAAGAGGTAAAAGGTGAGCAATTGACCCAGACCAAAGAGCCTAATTTGGTGAATGCTCTGGCCGGTAAGGTTTCGGGTGTTCAGATTACAAGTTCTTCAGGCACTCCAGGCAGTTCATCCAGGATTGTAATCAGGGGAGCCAATTCCCTTTACGGAAACAACGAAGCTTTGATGGTAATTGATGGTATTCCGGTTAACAATGATGAAACCGGTAACCTCAACTCTGGTCCAGGTACCAACCGTATTGCCGATCTTGATCCTAATATTATTGAAAGCATTAATGTGTTAAAAGGTGGTGCTGCAACGGCGCTATATGGATCTGATGGTGCCAAAGGAGTGATTATTATCACTACAAAAGCAGGTAGCCTGAATAAAAAGCCTAGTATTAGCTTTTCTTCATCTTTTTCAATGGAGAAACCGCTGTTGCCAGAAATTCAGAATAAATATTCTCTTGGCTCGAATGGCGTATATTTTGATGGTGTGAACCAAAAAACGAGTACATCGTGGGGGGCAAGAATGGATACCTTAAAAATTAACGGCCAGCCTGCACATGTATACGATCAATCTGACTTATTTTTTAAAACTGGCAAAACCTATACCAATACAATAGGGTTAAATGGTGGTGGAGCATATAGCTCATATTTCCTCTCCTATACCAATCTTTCACAGGATGGCACTGTACCCACAACTTCGTTTGACAGGAATACCGTTTTTGGAAAATTCAGCACCGAGATATTAAAGGATCTTAATATTACTTTTTCCCTCAATTATGCCAATACCAAAAACAACAGGCTACCTGAAGGATATGCTCTTGAAAGCCCCGTATGGACTATTTTTACGGCTCCAGTTTCCTATAATCTACAGCCAGCCCTCAACCCAGACGGAACGCAGAGGCTGTTCCGTTTTTCCAGGAACAACCCATATTGGGTATTGGATAACATCAGCAATACCTCAGTAGTAAACAGGTTTTTACCAACTTTTAATGCTGATTACAAAGTATTGAGCTGGTTAACCATTACTGAACGTTTTGGTGCCGATGTTTATGTTGAACAGGGCAAATATCATGAATCGTTACTCTCGGTTTCGAACCCTAATGGCCGGATTGTAAACAGAAACAGCAATTTCAGACAATATAATAATGACCTGATCATCGGTGCCAACAAAAGTTTTGGCGATTTTACCATCGATGCACTATTGGGTAACAACATATTATCAACCTATACTGAAGCTGGTAACGCCAACGGCCTAGGCATAACCGTTCCGGGATTTGGTAACATCGGATCCACATCAACCGTACAATTTACGGAAACAAGTTATCTCTCCAGAAAAATAGGATTCTATTTACAGTCTAATATAGATTATAAAAAGTTCTTAATTCTCTCTCTTACAGGAAGGTACGATGGCACTTCAGTACTGTCCAAAAACAACAGTTTTTATCCTTATGGCTCTGCTGCTACGAGTTTTATCTTTTCCAATTTCTTTTCGAAAGAACTTTCTGATATCATGAGCTTTGGAAAATTAAGATTATCCTATAGTACAGTGGGGAATGCCAGCATTGGACCATATAACCTGCTTACGCCATACGAATCGCAGACGGTAAGAAACATTGCCTTTCCCTATCAAGGGCAGTCGGGCTTTTTAATCAGTCAAAACCTAAGCGATCCGAACTTAAAAAATGAGCGGATCAACGAATTTGAAATTGGTTTAGAAACAGGTTTCTTTAAAAACCGTTTAAGCCTGGAGGTTACCTATTTCTATAAAAAGACAAAAAACGGGATCATTCCCACCGTAGCACTGGCACCATCAAGCGGCTTTAACACTACCAGTGTAAATACAGCGCTAATGCGTAACCGGGGTGTCGAGCTGCTTTTAAATGCAAAACCCATAAAAACGGAGAATTTTAGCTGGGATTTGACCCTGAATTATAGCAGGATCAGAAATAAGGTTTTTTCGATCTACAAAGACCTGAAACAGGTTGGCAACGGGTTTACCACTATTTTTCCAAACCAGCCATACGGGGTAATTTATGGTACCCGTTATGCCAGAAATAGTGAAGGAAAACTGTTAATCGGTAACGATGGGTTGCCATTTGCTGCAGACGAACAGGGCATAATTGGTGATATCAATCCTGATTGGATGGCAGGAATTGTTAATAACCTCAAGTATAAGCAGTTTACTTTGAGTTTTTCTTTTGACATGAAAAAGGGAGGCGATATCCAAAACAATGTTGATGGCTACGGCTATTTTTATGGTACACCAAAAGTTACCGAAGACCGTGGCCCACGTATTGTTGAAGGTGTAAATGCGACTACAGGTTTACCCAATACGGTGTCTGTTTCAGGGCAGGCCTATTATCAGAGGGCCAATGGTGTATTGGAATCGGTCATCCAGGATGGTACTTATGTAAAATTGAGAAATGTGAGCATAGGCTATAACCTAAAACCAACATGGCTTCAAAAAACACCGTTCAAAACTATTGGTTTGCAGGTTACGGGTAGAAATTTATGGATATATGCACCACACTTTACAGGTGGCGATCCAGAAGTAAGTTCTTTTGGTTCTTCAAACGGATCTCAGGGGATCTATTCTTTCTCAACCCCAACATCCCGCTCGGTAGATTTCAGTTTAAGATTAATATTATAGGCCCAATACATAAAAAAAATCAACATGAAAAAGATATATTTCATTTTAAGTTTTGCATTTATGATGGCTTTTGCCGGGTGCAAAAAATACATAGATGTTAACTATGACCCCAACAGACCGATAGATGTTAAAGAATCGCTCATGTTACCACCTATACAAATGCTGATTTCGCAAAATATCAATGCATCCGGTGATGGGAATTTAAGTGTAGTGCTACAGCAATACCTGCAGGTAATGGCACTGAACCAGGTAGCCCCAAATTTTGGCACTTATCAGATGTACAATATTGATATGGACGGCGACTGGAGCAATGTATACGTGCGCACGCTGAACAACTTAAGCCTCCTAAATGTAAAAGCAGCTGCAAACGGCAATTTTAATTATACTGCGATTTCTAAAATACTCACTGCGTATACTTTGGGCTACGCAACCGATGTATGGGGAGATATCCCCTACAGTCAGGCTTTCAAGGGAATTGATGTAGCCAATCCTACTTACGATACTCAGCAACAGATATACACCCAGCTACAGCGGTTGTTAGATGATGGGATTGCGGATATCGGTCGTAATGCTGGTGTAGCGCCTGGTAGTGACGATCTGATATATTCTGGCGATATGGCAAAGTGGAGAAAATTGGCTTATACTTTAAAAGCACGTTATTATATGCACCTGAGTAAAGCACCCGGAAATACTGCTTCTGCCCAGGCACAGTTGGCTTTGACTGCACTAACTAATGGTATGCAAAGCAATGATGATGATGCTAAAATTGCTTTCAGTGGTGCAGCGGGGGCAGAAAATCCATGGCAACAGAATTTTCTACCAGGCACTACATTTGTGCTTGCCAACACCTTTGTTGATGCTTTTACTACCAGAAACGATCCAAGATTAAGCAAAATGGTTAAACCTGCCAAACAAACCGGTTTATATACCGGCCGGCAGATCGGTTTAGACGAAATTGGAAGTCTGGAGGCTTACTCAATCCCTGCCGATTTTTACGCGGGTGCCAATGCCAATAATTACCTGGTAAATTATACCGAAGCATTATTCATAAAGGCCGAAGCTACGCTGGTGGTATCGGGTTTTGCAGCTGCACAACCTATTTATCAGGATGGTATTAAACAGCACATGACTAAGGTAGGGGTGAGCACAATTGATATGGATACCTACATTGCTTCGCGGGGAACACTCAACAGTACAAATGCACTTCGTTTAATTATGGAAGAAAAGTCGGTTTCAAACTTTCTTAATGCTGAAAATTATACAGATTGGCGTCGTACCGGATTCCCGGCTTTAACCAAAGTTAAAAATGCACTCTCTGAAATTCCGAGAAGGGTACTTTACCCAAATAGCGAAATTACAGCAAACCCACAACCGCAACAAAAGGCTAAAATTACCGACAGGTTATGGTGGGATGTTAATTAAATAGGTTCTTTTTAGTTGATAATGTTTGAGGATACCCGATTGGGTATCCTTTTTTATGGTAAAAAAAGCGGCAGTTCTCTAGTTGAAAAACTGACGCTTCTTAATTATGTAAGACAGTTATTATTAAAATCTTACCCCAAAGGTTAAGAATACATTGTTTCTATTGCTTTTAACATCTGCAACAGGTTCTGTATAATCGTCTAGCAAATAAGGACTTGAACTAAAGTTTGTTTTGTAGTTCTGATACGCTAAATCGAAATAATAGTTATCTACCCGGTATCCAATTCCACCAGTGTAATATTGACCTTGGTAAAATTTATTGTCGCCGCCTTTAACACCATTTCCATTTACGCCGTAACCACCGCGTAAACTAATTTCGTTGGTTACTTTTACTTCTGCACCAAATCTATAGTTAACAGCTTCTTTATATGACGCTTTGATAAAGGCGTTATTGTCGTTTATTGTTGAAAGATCAGAACCGTTAGAATCAGAAAAACGCATTGAGGCATAATCTACATAATCAACATCGGCTGAGATTAATGCTGTACCAGCGATTACGTAGCTAATACCTGCCGAAGCTTTTAGTGGTGTACGCAAATTATAAGTAAATGAATAATATTGAGTTGGATTGTTCGATTTAGTTGGCCCACTATTAGCATTTCCTGCAGTAGTAGCCTGTAAAGTCTCACTGGTATTGTCTTCAATGTTCATCCAGGTTGGTGTTTGGAAATTCAAACCGATTCTTAACTCATTAACCGGTCTGAAAATAGCACCTAATTTCAAATTGAATCCACCGCCTTTAGTTTCTTGATTTCTAAAGTGGTTAAGGCTGTAATTTTCATTTCCGTTGTATGTAGGTATGACATCACCATCATTATATGAGTTAACAATACCTGATTCTGTAAAAGTAGCATCGCTGGTATATTTAACATTGACAAAACTAGCAGTAGCACCAATGTATACCTTATTGCCAAAATTTAGGGCACCAGCCACATTAAATTCTGAAGTGGAGCCTAAACGTGCCTCATCCCAGTTTTGTGTAAAATTGGCATTGTTATAGGGTTCTGCAGAATATTTGTTAGGAAAGGTAGGCGTGTTTTTATTGATCAGAAAACTGTTGTAAGCATCACCTGCGATGCTGTTTGTTACGCCAAAATTATTAGCCTGATCTACATAAGAATCTCTAATCGAGCTGTTTGTATTAGTGCCGCTATAGTTAATGTTATTTAAAAAATCGTTATTTCTCGTATAGCTTAAACCGAATACCGTACTTACCAATCCTTTATTTACGTCAGCACCCTTTATTCTTGCCGCTGGACTGTAAAAAACCACACCAATATTATTTAGGTTAATCTGGTTTTTATCAGCTTTGGTATTGTTGCCCAGATATGCGCTATTGTTTGAGACAGAATTAAATTCAGGAGTTAAACTAAACTCAGATTTGGTAAATAAACCCAATCCGGCAGGGTTCGCGTTAATTGAACCAATATCACCTCCAACTCCGATTTGTGCACCGCCCATTCCCTTAAATCGGGCAGAACTACCATAATTGGTTTGAGAAAAGCGGAACGCATCAGGGGCGTAACTTTGGGCGTACGTTGATCCCATAGCAGCTACTGTAGCTACTAGTGAAGCTAAAATATATTTTTTCATGTTGTGTGTTTAAATTAAATTAACCTCTTCCTGCTCTTGATGGTCTTGAACCGCCACCACCGCCACCACCGGTTGAACCACCGCCGCCGCCGCCATTTGATGGTGGTGGTGAATAACTAGGTCTGCTTTCGGTTCTGGTAGGTGGAGTATAGGTTTCGTTTCTGGTAGGCCTGCTACTTTGTGTACCTTGAGGACTATAATTATCATTCCTTGTAGGTCTGCCAGCTTGCGAGCCCTGAGGTTGTGCATAGCTGCCATTACCTTGGTTTCTGCTTGGTCTTCCAGCATTAATATTTGGAGCATAACCTATACCATTAGGATTTGCAACACCAGATCTACTCGGTCTGCCCGCATTTCCGGCATTGCCGTTTCCATACCTTGGCGTGCCTCTATCGTTGCTTCCTGGTCTTGGTCTGCTGTAACCTCTATTGGTATACACACCGCCACCATAGTATCCGCCACCAATACCCCAGCCTCCGCCGTAATATCCGCCACCCCAACCGAAACGATCATAGTAAGAATTAGGTCCCCAAGAGTTCCATCCATAAGGATTGTTCCATCCGTAGCCAAAATTACCATAATAGAAGGGATTGCTCCAGATGCTGCCATAACCAAAGCTCCCGCCCCAGCCACCTAAACCATATCCGCTGTTCCAACCCAGGCCATAACCCAGGTAGTTTGAAGGACCATAACTGCTTCCATAGTAATAATTGTCAAAATATGGGTCGTAATAGCCTTGAAAGCTGTAACCATTATAAAAACGGTTTATTCTAGATGAGTAATCCATATCGTAATAAGGATTACTGGTTCCGTAATATTCATCATATTCTTCCTGCCCTTGGGCCTGATATTGCTGGCCTTGTCGGTTCTGAGGTTGAGGTGCTATTTCAACCTCCCGGGCTTTCGCCACAGAATTATAAACATCATCAGCTGGCTTAGTTTGAGCCAATTTTGATGTAGCGCATGATGCCACCAACCCTGCGGCGGCAATCATAACAATGGGTAAAAATTTAATTGGTTTCATTGTGTTTATATTTAGTTGTGTGTGTTCACGAATGTAATAAACAAGTTCCAAAAGTAGTTAATTCCTAACTATTTACTTAGTCTAAAAATGTTAAATCACAATTGACATTAATTGTTGATCTTTTGTAGGCATAAATTTATAAATTTGCCGTCGGATTTTACACTTTTTAACATACAAATTACGTTCCAAATACATAAGATGAGCAAAGAAATTACAAGTAGAGAAGCAGATTATTCCCAGTGGTATAATGATATTGTGTTAAAAGCAGATTTAGCAGAGCACTCTGCTGTGCGTGGTTGTATGGTTATAAAGCCTAATGGCTATGCTATATGGGAAAAAATGCAGGCTGTTTTAGATAAAATGTTTAAGGATACAGGCCATCAAAATGCCTATTTTCCATTATTCATCCCAAAGTCATTTTTCTCTAAGGAAGCTTCTCACGTTGAGGGTTTTGCGACAGAATGTGCAGTAGTAACACATTACCGGTTAAAAAATGACGGTAACGGAAATATTGTTGTTGATGAAACAGCCAAATTAGAGGAGGAATTAATTGTTCGTCCTACATCCGAAACCATTATTTGGAATACCTATAAAGGATGGATCCAATCGTACCGTGATTTGCCGATATTGATCAATCAGTGGGCGAATGTGGTAAGATGGGAAATGCGTACCAGGTTGTTTCTACGCACAGCCGAATTTTTGTGGCAGGAAGGCCATACTGCACATGCTACTGCAGAAGAGGCAATTGAGGAAACAGAACGCATGCTGCATATCTATGCCGATTTTGCCGAAAATTGGTTGGCAGTTCCGGTAATCAGAGGTCGTAAATCGCCGAATGAGCGCTTTGCAGGTGCTTTGGATACTTATTGTATTGAGGCCTTAATGCAGGATGGTAAAGCTTTACAAGCAGGTACATCTCACTTTTTAGGTCAGAATTTTGCTAAAGCTTTTGATGTTAAGTTTACCGGTAAAGATGGGAAATTAGACCATGTATGGGCTACTTCATGGGGTGTTTCTACACGTTTAATGGGTGCCTTGATTATGGCGCACAGTGATGATTCAGGATTGATTATTCCACCGAAATTAGCGCCAATACAAGTGGTAATTGTTCCGATTTATAAAGGTGATGAGGATCTGGCAAGAATTTCTTCATATGTTAATGAATTAACCATGCGTTTAAAAGGTTTAGGCGTTTCGGTGAAATATGATGACAGGGATACACAGCGCCCTGGATTTAAGTTCGCTGATTATGAGTTGAAAGGTGTGCCGATCCGTATTGCCATTGGTGGTCGCGATTTAGAAAATAAAACAGTAGAAATTGCCCGTAGGGATACCAAGGTGAAACAAACTGTACCTCAGGAAGGATTGGATATTTACATCATCAAATTATTGGAAGATATTCAGCAAAGCATGTTCAATAAAGCTTTGGCTTATCGCGATGCGCATATTACAGAAGCCAATAGTTACGAAGAGTTTCAGGAATTGTTAGATACCAAAGCTGGTTTTATATCAGCACACTGGGATGGAACACCAGAAACAGAACAAAAGATAAAAGAAGAAACAAAAGCAACCATTCGTTGTATTCCTTTAGATAATAAATTAGAAGATGGTATTTGTATTTATTCAGGAAAACCATCTATCCAAAGGGTACTGTTTGCAAGAGCATATTAGACAGTCCTGAGTCGGGAGTTCGGAGTCGAGAGTCTCCTTGCTCTCGCTTTAAAAATAAGTTTAAGATCGTTTTTAGAAGCACAGATCTTCTGGTAAACGATTTAAATATTAATGTAAGATAGTATCGGAGGTATAGGTGTTTTAGAATCTTATCTCGATACTTGGTACTCATCAATCTTGATACTATAAAAATGAAATTCGCAACTAAAGCTATACATGCAGGTCAAGAGCCTGATCCAACTACAGGTGCTGTAATGACACCGATATATCAAACTTCTACTTATTGGCAGAAATCTCCGGGAGACAATAAAGGCTACGAGTATTCGAGGGGAACAAACCCAACACGTAAAGCTTTGGAAGATTGTTTAGCTGCTTTAGAAAATGCCAAATATGGTCTGGCTTTTTCGAGCGGAATGGGGGCAACAGATGCCGTATTGAAATTATTGCAGCCTGGAGATGAAGTGATTACGGGAAATGATCTGTATGGTGGCTCATACCGGATCTTTACCAAAATATACACTAAATACGGAATCAAATTTCATTTTCTGGATCTATCTAAGCCAGAGAATATATTGCCCTATATTAATGATAAAACCAAATTGGTTTGGATAGAAACACCTACTAATCCTACCATGCAGATTATCGATATTGAAGGGGTGTCAAAAATTACAAAAGAGAAAAATTTAATCCTTACCGTTGATAATACATTCGCATCGCCTTATTTACAAAACCCGATTGATCTGGGCGCAGATATTGTGATGCACTCGGTAACCAAATACATTGGTGGCCACTCTGATGTGGTAATGGGTGCTTTGGTAACAAATGACGAGCAATTGTATAAAGACCTGTGGTTTATTTATAATGCCTGTGGTGCAACACCAGGCCCGCAGGATGCTTTTTTAGTATTGAGGGGAATTAAAACACTTCACCTTCGGATGAAAGCACATTGCGAAAACGGAGCGCGCATTGCACATTATTTAAAAACACATCCAAAGGTTGATAAAATTTATTGGCCTGGTTTTGAAGATCACCCTAATCACGATGTGGCTAAAAAACAAATGCGCGGATTTGGCGGGATGATTTCGATTACCTTAAAAGGTGCTGATCTGGAAGAAACTTTTAGAATCTCGTCTAATTTTAAAGTATTCACATTAGCTGAATCATTGGGTGGGGTAGAATCATTAATTAATCACCCTGCAACGATGACACATGGTTCTATTCCGAAAGAAGAAAGAGAGAAAGTAGGTGTTACCGATAACCTACTTCGTTTAAGTGTTGGAGTTGAAGATATCGATGATCTTTTAGAGGATCTGGCAAATGCATTAGCATAACATTTCGAGCGGGCAGATAAAATATTTGCCCGTTTTTTTTGTAAGGTACTGTATTAAATGTTGCTGTCATGCTGAGGCACGAAGCATCTTTTTCATCGGTTGCAGATGCTTCGTACCCTCAGCATGACAATCTGATAGATGGTAATGCTATTTTCGTTTAATCATCACATATATGCAGTTTTTAGAGCTAAAAAATTTCCTTGATAGTAAGGTCGAACAATACAATCAGCCAAATTTTATAGCAAACGATCCGGTTTGTATTCCACATCTTTTCGAAAAAAAACAGGATATAGAAATTGCGGGCTTTTTCGCTGCGGTTTTAGCCTGGGGCCAGCGGAAAACAATTATTAATAAATGTAAGGAACTGTTGGTGCGTATGGATAATGCGCCTTATGATTTTGTTGTTAATCATACCGATAACGATTTAAAACGCTTGCTGAACTTTAAACACCGCACATTTAACGATACCGACTTACTATATTTTATATCTTTTTTTAAGCAGCATTATCAAAACTTCGATAGTTTAGAGCAGGCATTTGTACCAAAGCAAGATGTTTTTCGACCTGATTATTTAGAAGTTTCATCGGTAAAACTGGAGATCGCCTATGCCTCTGAAGTATGTTATGCTGCTGAGCTTAACTTTTCAATAGAGCAGGCATTGAATCATTTCAGACAATATTTTTTCTCCTTAGAAGATTTTCCCCACCGCACGAAGAAACATATCTCCTCACCAAAGCAAAAATCTACCTGTAAACGGTTAAATATGTTTTTGCGGTGGATGGTTAGGGCAGATCAAAAAGGTGTCGATTTTGGTATTTGGAATACACTTCAGCCAAAAGATCTGATCTGTCCCTGTGATGTGCATGTTGATCGGGTAGGACGCTTGCTTGGACTGATTAATAGAAAGCAGACTGATTGGTTAACTGCAATTGAATTAACCGACAATTTGAAGCAGTTCGACCCCTCAGATCCGGTTAAGTATGATTTTGCATTATTTGGACTTGGTGTAGAAAAATTGCTTTAAAGTTTGAAAAATTGAGAAAAGTCAAAAAAAAGTTCTTTTTTCAATTCAATCTTCCTATACTTACGTAGTGATCCTGCTTTGGTTGAGCAGGATTATGTCTATCCCAATGTTTCGCTATGATCGCAGTTAATTTATCTGATGAAGATAGGTGGAAGAAATATAATAATTTTTCTCCTCTAGTCTCAATTTTTAAGAAATTCCACCCGCTTAATGATGAAATAGAAAAGCGGATTAACCAGCATACCTTTCCGATCAGCTACAAAAAAAATAAATACCTTGTTTCACCTGTAGATCGTAACAAATTCCTTTTTTTAATTCTTAAAGGTGTAGTTAGGGGTTTTATTAAGGACGGGGATAACGAGATTACCACATGGATTGCCAAAGAGAATGAAATTGTAGGTACCATACGTAATTTGTGGATAGATGGCGATTCGGATGAGTATTTACAGGCATTGGAAGATGTAGATTTAGTCGCTATCCCACATGTATTGTCAGAATATCTTTACGAAAATTTTCCTGAAGCCAATATTGTTGGCAGAAAGATGATGGAATTATATTACCGTTCGGCAGAGGAACGTGCTTACCTGTGCCGGATTTCATCAGCCGAAAAAAGATACAAACGGTTTTTGCTCTCATTCCCTGATTTAATTAATCGGGTTTCTTTAAAATACATTGCTTCTTTTTTAGCCATCAGGCTCGAAACATTGAGTAGAATTAGGGCTAAAATTTAATTCTATATTATTTTCCTGTTTTTTAAGTAAGCGGTAAAACCTTTAGTGAAAAGGAAATAATACACTGAGCAAACAGTTTATACAGTCAAAATCGCATTATTACTTTACCACGACTTTTTTTTTCTTTTGGAAGATTGTCAGGTTAAAGCTTCGTTCCTGTTAAAAGATGACCGCGGAGGCCCGGCGAGTTTGGATCTGAGTGCATTTTTGACGATCAAAGATTTTATCTGGGTAGGCCGTTCGTACTGTACAGGAATAAAGCTGTATGATAAAAACTATTTATAGCGTGATCTTGCACCTAAGAACCCGGCCGTAGCGGCGATACAGATTTTTCCGCTATGGTTACAATTTTTCAATTGGTCCGCTACAGGGCTACAGCAACGGTATATATGGATTTCCTTATCATATTCCTTCATTAAGCAAAATGTAAGATTGGCAACCCTAAGGGTGTTTTAAGCAAAACTGTAAACTTGTGTATTATAATATTTACACATTTAAGCGAAAAATTAACTACAATTGCGTACAAAAAAATAACTTTTTATTAACTTGCACAATATTCTTAAAATAATGAAAACAAAAAATGCCGTAAGTACTTTTACTGTGCTCATCGCTGATGATCATGAGATCATCCGCCGTGGATTAAAAGGTTTAATATCAGACTTTTGGCCTGGGGTTGAAATCATTCATGCATCTACACTGGAGCAGGCGCTCGTCGAAACAGAAAAATCGCCGAGTTTAATCATCATTGATGTAAACTTGCCAGGGGGTAACAACCTTAAGGTAATCGATCAGATTAAACTAGTTCAGCCAAACGCAAAAATCTTAGTATTTTCATCTTTGAATGAGAATATTTATGCTGTTCCGTATTTAAAATCGGGTGCATCGGGGTACTTAACCAAAAATGCAGAAGAATCAGAAATTGTAACCGCTATTACTACGATTTTAGCAGGCAGTCGCTATTCGAGCAGAAATGTTAAGGAAAACATGTTCAACAGTATATTAGGCAATGATGCTGATAATCCTTTTACCAAACTTTCGGGTAGAGAATTAGAAGTAGCAGAATTACTAACAAAGGGAATTGGGGTATTAGAAATTTCTAATCAGCTAAATCTTCAGATGGGTACAGTAAGTACTTATAAGTTGAGACTTTTTCAAAAGCTGAAAATAAAAAGCATTATAGAACTTGCTGAAAAGATGAGTATCTATGAAAGATAAAAAGAGTATTTTACTCTTTTTATCTTCTAAGTCTTTTTGTTTTTATCTACAGTACCAAGCCCACTCTCTCCTGATTCGTTAGGTGTAGAACCAGCCTGACCAAATTTATCTGAAGAACCCTTTCCGTTTTGATCGAAGGAGGCCTTTCCCTTTGAGCTTCCTTTATTTTTACGCTCTTTTTCCACTGCGTCTTTATTGTCTTTAGTTTTCATATGATAAATGATTGATTACTATCTCAACATTTTAAAACAGGCAAAGTTTTATTTAATTCTTTTCCGCTAGGACTGAAATTCTTTATGAAATAATTCCTGATTTTTAAAATGAACAGCTCGTGTAAAGTAATTTTTAATAACGCATCGCATTAAAATCGTATTGGTATAGCTTTAAGTTGTATTTATTTTGTTGATATGGATCAACATGTCTGTTATATAGATATTTACAAAACACCCAAATTCATGCTTTAAACCGCTATTCTATTTTTTAAAAATCAAATTTATATTTATTTGTATAATTAATTATACGTATTTTGAGTCAATCGTAAAAACATTGATACTAAATTATATATCTTTGTGCAGAAAAATGAATAGAATGAACGAATAAGAATTAATTGCTCACAGAACTTCAGTGCTTAAAACCATAGGTTCTAAGATTACGTAAATACTTCTTGAATAAAAAGCTTTAGACCAGTATCATTCCCCCTAGTGATACGATTACATGTCATCCCTCTTATGAATAAAAATTTACACTCTCTATCCCGCTATCTGCGTATTTTTTTTGGTAAAAAAATTAATTTAACAACACAATTTAATTGCATTAGCTGCGCATTGTTTGTTGTTACAGCTTTGCTTTTTTGTACCGCTGTTTCCAATGCACAAACACCGGTATGTGCTACTCCCGGTGCAGACGGAGCTGGAAATTTAAGTACTGCAGCAAATACGTTTTATCCATCTAAGTCAGGAAGTATAACCTTGAATTCTGGCAGTACCTCCTTAGAATTGGATCCTGTACCTGGTTCATTCACGGTAGGAAGTACCGTGTTTTCATTCGGTAATACACAAATAACCAAAGGCAATTTGTTGTTGATTATACAGATGCAGGGCGCGGATGCCAATACAACTAATACTTCATCATATGGATCGGGAGTGGCTGCCAATAATGGCTCTGGTTATACCGGAACAGTTACTGCTGGCCGTTACGAATATGTGGTAGCGCTTAATGACATCACTACAGCTGGTGGAACATTACAATTTAAAGGTGCTGGTACTGGTGGAGGATTGGTAAATAGTTATGTGAATTCGGATGCAACCGCTACAAAGGGACAAAGACGTTTCCAGATTGTACGTTTAATGCAATATTCGAATTTAACCATGACTACTGATATTAAAACTATTCCCTGGAATGGTAAGGCCGGCGGTTTAATTGCGATTGATGTTGCTGGGACGTTAACCATGAACGGTCGTGTAATTGATGCAAGTGCAACTGGATTTCGTGGTGGTTATTTATTGCCCCGGACCATTGCAAGTGCCCAGGAAAGTTTATACGTTACCACTAATTCGGCCTTGGCAAGTACTAAGGGGGAGGGTATTGTGGGTACGCCCCGTTTTATGTGGGATGGTTATAATCAGGTAGACAATGGTGTTCAGGGATATCCAAGTGGAGATTATGGTCGTGGCGCACCGGGTAATGCCGGTGGTGGGGGTAACGTGCACAATGCAGGCGGAGGCGGTGGTGGTAACGGCTCTGCTGGTGGGTTAGGTGGATGGGCTTGGGTTGGTGCAACTGGAGACAATACACTTACGGGTGGCCGGCAAGGTTCTACAGTTCCTTATGCATTGAACAGATTATTTCTTGGTGGTGGAGGTGGTGCCGGAGATGCCAATAATGCAACTAATGGCGTAAGAGGTGGTGTTGGTGGAGGTATTATCCTCATTACAGCTAATAAAATTGAAGGAACAGGAACTATTCTGGCCAATGGAGGAAGAGGTGAAGCAGGTGGTTTGGGTAATGCTGCAGATGGCGCAGGTGGGGGTGGTGCCGGAGGTACAATATTTATTAGTGCGGCTAACCCAAGCCCAACAGCCAACTTAACCATCCAGGCAAAAGGTGGTAATGGAGGAAATTCTTTTACCACAACCGCACATGGTCCTGGTGGCGGTGGCGGTGGTGGTGTAATTCACTATAAAATTCCAAATGCTACAATAACGGCAACTAGTGCTGCAGGCTTAAGCGGAAGAACAAATAATGGCGTTACACAGGCCGGAAATGCAAATTCCAATGTCCCTTATGGTGCAACAGATGGTTCGACTCCAGGCGTGGTGAATCAGTTCACTTTTAATGATTTACCTCCTGAGTTGCAAGGCGTAAGTTCAACCTGTTTACCAAATCTGGTTATTACTAAGTCTCGAACCAACCCAACAGTTTCGGTACCCGCTGGTTCTACCACGGTTTATACCATTAATATTAACAATACAGGTGGCGGTGCAGAAGGTGTTCGGGTAAATGATCAACTACCTGCAGGTTTAACATTTTTATCAGCTACAATCGTTTATTCTACTAGTCCATCAACCGTTGTTACGGTAACAAATAGTGGAACAGCTACTGCCCCGATATTGGGGAATTTTAATATTCCAGCTGGAACGTCGGCAACAATTCAACTAACGGTTACCATTCCGGCTGCAACAGCCGCAGGTACTTACAGTAATCCGGCCCAGGTAACTTATTTAGATCCAACACGTACTGCCGCTAATCCTGAGCGGTTAATTTCTCCTGCATCCTTTGCAATAGCAGGTACCAATACTACTTACGAAACTGGTGGAACAGTTGGTGGAAGCAATTACAATCCTGCATTAACAGATGAAGATTTACTGTTAACCAAACCTAATATATCAATCTTAAAAACAGTTAGTCCAACGTGTATAACTACTGGTGCTAATGCTACTTATACCATTACGGTTAAAAATGAAGGTACTACAACCTTAAATACATTTTCGGTAATAGATGTAATTCCTACGGGAATGACTTTTGTAAGTTCAACCGGAACAGCTGCTCCATGGACACGTTCGAATGTAGGTACAACTTATACCTTTGCTTATAACTCGGGTACTGGCCTTACCACCGGACAAACTGCCTCTTTTACCATAACAGCAACCGCAACAACGGTACAGCCTTCTGGCAACTGGTCTAATACGGCATCGGTAAGTGGAGGAAGTAATTCGACTGTTTTGCTTTATGCCAATCCCACTACAGCCAGTTCATCAATTACTTCTGGTGGTACGGCCTGTAACGATGGTACGTTTTTTATTACTGGTAATACCCCAACAGTGGGTACCGGACAATGGAGCCTTATTGTAAATACAGGTGGCTTTGCTACGCTTAATAATCCGAACCAGTCAAATGCAACTGTTGTGGGCGTAAGAAATGGCTCACCTGTAACTGCCCGTTGGACGATTACCAATGGTACTTGTACCAGTACTTCAGATTTGGTATTAACAAATAACAGTGTATTACCAACGGGTACTTTAAGTATTAATGGTACTGTTGGGAGTTCGGCAACAGTTTGTAACGGGACAGCTTTGCCAACGCTGAATATTGCGTTTACGGGAACTGGTCCATGGTTTTACACTTATAGAGATCCTTCTGGTTTGGTTTCTACAGAGCAGAGTAGTGCAACAGCCAGTGTTACCATTACACCATCTGAGGCAGGTACCTACTCTTTAGTTTCTGTTAGAAATGCAACTTGTTCTGGAACTGCTTCCGGAACAGTCGTGCTTAGCCAGAGTCCAACAACAGTTGCAGGTACAGTAAGCGGGGCGCAAAGCATTTGTTTTAATACTGCACCTACCGCATTGTCTATAAGTGGGCAAACAGGTAATGTTGTTTTTTGGCAATCCTCTCCAAATAACAGTACTTGGACGGATATTGCCGGAACGGAAAATTTAACTTCGATAACACCTGGTATTTTAACTGCAACCACTTATTACAGGGTTAGGGTTAAAAGTGGTGCCTGTGCCGAAGCCATAACATCTGCTGTTACGGTTACAGTAAATGCATTGCCAGCTGGATCGGCAACACCGACCAGTCAGAATATTTGTAGCGGTGCAGCTATAGCTACCGTTAATTTTAGCGGGGCAACAAGTTATACGTGGGTAAGGGATAATAATACTAATGTAACAGGAATTGTAAGTAGCGGTTCAGGCGCAAGCGTTACCGGAACTTTAACCAATACAACTGGTACAGCACAAGTGGTTACCTTTACAGTAACACCAATTGCCAATGGATGTTCGGGCAATACATTTACCTTTACAGTAACCGTTCAAGGAATTGTAACTGCGGGATCTATTGGTAGTAATCAAACGATTTGCACCAATACTCAACCAGCTCCTTTAACTTCTGTAACTAATGGAACAGGCTCGGGTACCATTAGTTATGTTTGGGAAAACTCAACCAATGGAACAACATGGGCGGCTATTGCCGGTGCAAATGCACCAACTTTTCAGCCTCCTGTTTTAATTACCACTACTTTATATCGAAGAACAACTGTTTCTACTGCTACAACAGCATGTTCGTCGGTACCATCATCTCCGGTAACAATAGGTGTAAGTGCATTGCCTACAGCAGCTAATGCAGGTGCCGATCAGACACAATACAATTCCGGAACATTTACTTTACAGGGAAATGCGCCAACTTCGGGCACTGGTGTTTGGACACTTGTTACCGGATCGGCTAACATTGCTACCCCTACAAACCGCAACACTACCGTAACTATTGCAAAAAATACATCTGCTACTTTACGTTGGACGATCACAAGCTCACCTTGTGCAGCTTCTTCCGACGATGTAGTAATTACTTATACTGAAAGTACAGATTTACAAATTGTTAAAGCAGTAAATAAAACAAACCCTACAATTGGCGAAAATGTAACCTTTACCATTACTGCAACCAATAACGGACCAAGTAATGCAACGGGTGTACAAGTAAATGACCTATTAAAATCAGGCTATACTTTTGTAAGTGCAACACCAGGAATTGGAACCTATAATGCCACCACAGGTATTTGGACCATTGGTGCTTTAAATAGTGTATCATCACAAACATTAAGCATTGTTGCTACGGTTAATGCCAATGCAACCGTGGTCAACTATGGTAACGATGCGAATATTACAGGTACAGAAACAGACCCAACACCTGCAAATAATTCGACTTCTATAACCAATATAGTTCCGGTTCCTTCAATCGATTTATCCTTAACTAAAACAGCGTCACCAAAACCAGCTATTGCAGGTAATGCTTTAACCTATACCATCACTTTAACCAATAACGGTCCAAGCACTTTAAGATCTACAGATATAGTGAAGATTACTGATAATCTTCCTGCCGGATTTACTGCAAATACCTTTACTGCTTCAACGGGTACTTTTACAAGTGCAAGCGGCGACTGGACGGGATTAACTTTAGCAACCGGACAAAATGCAACCTTAACTATTGTGGGTACATTAGCTGCAACAGCAACTGGTAGCATTAGTAACAGCGCAAGTGTAACTGCACCAACCGGCACAGTTGATCCGAATCTGACCAACAATAGCCAAACAGATAATACGACCATAAACAGACAGGTTGATTTAGTGCTTGCAAAAACAGCATCACCAAAACCAGTTGTAGCAGGTGGAACATTAACCTATACCATTACCTTAACCAATAACGGAAGCAGTGCGTTACTTTCAACTGATATTGTAAATGTAGTGGACAATCTTCCGGTAGGATTTACCGCAACAACTTTTACCGCTGCTGCAGGAACTTATAATCAAACTAACGGAAATTGGACTGGTTTGACTTTAAGCAATGGTCAATCTACTACATTAACTATCGCTGGAACTGTGGCTGCGAATGCTAGCGGAACTTTAAACAACTCGGCAACAGTTAACGCACCAACAGGAACAACCGATACTAATGTCGGTAATAATACCGCAACAGATGCAACAACCATAAATCGTTCAATAGATTTTGCCATTGCAAAAACCTCAACGCCAAATCCGGTAATTGCAGGCGAAGCGCTAACTTACACCATTACACTTACCAATAATGGAACCAGCCAGTTATTAAACACAGATATAGTTAAAGTTATAGATGCTTTGCCTGCTGGTTTTACTGCAACGAGTTATAACACTTCATCAGGAACCTATACCAGCACGAATGGAAACTGGACGGGCTTAACTTTAAGTAATGGACAATCGGCAACCTTAACTATAGCCGGAACAGTAGCTGCTGCTGCAACAGGAAGTTTAAGTAATACGGTAACTTTAACCCCTCCAGCGGGTATAACCGATCCGAATACTACAAATAATACAGCTACCAACAATACCACTGTAAATGCCAAACCTGTACTTGCCATTACCAAAACAGGATCTTCTGGTTTAACAGCTGGTTCTGCAGTAACTTATACTTTAAGGATTGTAAATAACGGAAGCAGTAATGCCATAAATGCCGATATTACCGATGCCGTACCTACTAGCATACAAGGTGTAACCTGGACCAGCACCACTGAAGGTACTGCTGCTGTTACCACTGGAGCATCGGGTAGTGGAAATGCCGTTAATTTAAAAGTTAATATCCCGGCAGGAAGTGCAAATGCCATAAATGTAACCATCCAGGGTACGGTAAATCCAGGTGCCGCAGGTAGCATTACTAATATTGCAACGGTAACTCCGGCAGAACCACAGGGAACGGGAAGTACTTCAAGTGTAAATTCGAACATTACCAGTACATCTGGTGTTACAATTTCCAAAACTGCAGTATCATCAGAAACTGCCGGAAATGCGCTTAGCTACCAGATTCAAGTTGCCAACAATGGGCCAAGTAATGCAACAGGTGTACAATTGGCTGATGTTGTGCCGGCTTCTTTAACGAATGTTACCTATACGAGTCAGGTATTGGGTACAGCCACTGTTACTACAGGTGCAACTGGTACTGGAAATAATATTAACCTTACTGGTAATATTCCGGCAGGGGCAGCTAATAAAATTATCATCAATGTTACCGGTACCATTAAAACAGATTTTGAAGGCAGCATTACCAATAGCGCTACTGCAACGCCACAGGAAAGTGGAAGTGCTCCTGTAAGTGCACAGGCCGTAACTTCAGTAAGTAGAAAACCAGTATTTACCATTACAAAGAGTGGGCCAAGTACCGCCATTGCAGGTAACAACATTGTTTATTCGATAACCATAAAAAATACAGGGCCATCGAATAGTTTAAATACAATAATTACAGATGCCATACCAGCATCGATAACCAATGCAAGTTGGACAAGCGCTGTAACGGGAGGAACAGCGGCGATATCTGCTGGAGCAACAGGTACAGGTAATAACCTAAGTTTAACCGGGAGTTTCCAGGCCAACAGTACAGTTCAGATTACTATATCTGGAAAAATAGCAAGCAATGCATCGGGCAATATTACCAATACAGCTACCGTTACACCAGTGGAAAGTGGTGTATCTCCAATCAGTTCAAACCCGGTTAACACTTCGTTAACTACCAGGTCTGGTTTAACGGTATTAAAGAGTGCTCCTTCAACTATCACTTCTGGTGCTAACATTAGTTATACCATAGAAATAGGAAATGACGGGCCAAGCGATGCCATCAATGCAACTTTGAATGATGCGATTTCAGCACAGGTTTTAAATCCTATCTGGACATCAACCGTTCAAGGAACCGCAGTAATTAACGCTGGCGCAACGGGCAGCGGCAATAGCCTGCAAACAGGAGTAACGATTCCGGCAGGAGCAGCAAATAAAGTAATTGTAACCGTTAGCGGAAAAGTAAACCCTGCATTTAACGGTGCGTTAAGCAATACTGCAACAGTTACGGCAACTGAAAGCGGAAGTCCTTCTCCATCATCAACAACCAATACAACAGTTAATAGAACACCAACTGTAGCCATTACTAAAAATGGCCCTACAGCATTAGTAGCAGGTGAGAACATCACTTATACATTGGATGTATTTAATACCAGCACCGCTGATGCTCAAAATTTAAGCATAGCTGATGCGGTTTCCAATCAGATTAGCAATGTAACCTGGACCGCTACTACCACAGGTGCTGCGCAGGTATTAACGGGTGCAACAGGTACTGGAAATACCGTTACAATTACGGGTAATATACCTGCAGGAAGTGTAAACCACATCACCGTAACCATTACAGGTAAAGTAAGTGCTGCATTAAACGGTAATTTAGCTAATACTGCAGCCGCTACGCCATCAGAAAGCGGAACAACACCAGCAACATCGACCATTAATACAACTGTAAGCAAAATTCCGGTTTTAGCTATACAAAAAAGTGGGCCAGCATCTATTAATGCTGGCGAACAGATCAGTTATACCATTACCATAACCAACCAAGGCACGGCCAATGCAAATGCATCGGTAATTACCGATGCCATTCCGGCAAGTATTTTAAACCCATCGTGGACTACCTCGGTTTCAGGAGCAGCAGTAGTTACAGCAGGTGCTACAGGAAGTACAAATGCAGTAAGTATAACTGGTAATATTCCGGCAGGAGCAGCAAATAAAATTGTAATTACTGTAACAGGAACTGTTGATGCGGGTACTGCTGCAACAAGTATTGCAAATAATGCTACCGTTACACCGGCAGAGAGTGGGGCAACAGCTAAAACATCTAATACCGTAACCACCTCGGTAGGTAAATTACCCTCAATAAGCTTAACTAAAACCGGACCAGCAACGGCTAAATCGGGTGAAACCGTTACTTATATTATTGAAGCCGTTAATAACGGACCTTCTAATGCCAGCAATTTAAGTATTACAGATGCTATTCCAACACAATTAACAGGTGTAACCTGGACTTCGGTGGCTTCGGGAACATCTACTGTAAGTGTAGCTTCAGGTGCCGGAAATGTAAGTTTGACCAGCAACTTAAAGGTAGGCACTGCAAATAAAGTTACCATAACTGCCACGGGAACAATTGCTGCTGGCCAAAGTAATGTAACCATTACGAACCAGGCGGTGGCAACACCAACAGAGGCGGGTGTGGTACCAGTTAATTCAAATGCTGTAAGTACTACTATTTCTAATAAAAGTGCAATTACTATCGTTAAAGCAGGACCATCATCAGTTAATGCTGGCGAAAATATAACCTATACATTAAGCATTAAAAATGCAGGCCCTAGTAATGCAGTAGCTGCAGTAATTGCTGATAATATTCCAAGTGGAATTACCAATGTGAGCTGGTCAGCGGCTGTTACAGGTACTGCAAATATTATTTTAGGCGCATCTGGAAAAGGAAACAATCTAAGCATTACTGGTAATATACCGGCTGGGGCTGCGAATGCAATTAATGTAACCATTACCGGTAAGGTAAATGCTGCATTTGCAGGTAGCTCTTTATCAAACTCGGCTACTGTAACACCATCAGAGGCAGGTAATGCGATAGTGACCTCGAATACGGTTACCTCAGCAGTAACAAAACAGGCTGATATAAGAATAGAAAAAACCGGACCTACTGCAGCAGTTGCAGGAGAGCAGGTAAGTTATACTATCACCGTAACCAATGCCGGGCCAGGTGATGTTACAGCAGCTAGAATTCAGGATACCTTTGATACAAACCTTTTAACACCAACCTGGACAGTGGCTACACAAGGCGCAGCAACGGCTAGTGTAGGTAATGGTTCAGGAAATATTGATATTACAGGTAACCTTACGGCAAACGCAGCCGATAAAATTATCATTACGGTTACGGGCAGGATTTCGCCAACGCTAACCACTAGTATTTCTAATACCGCAACGGCAACTCCTCCTGCAGGTGTAACCGATTTAACACCGGCAAGCAGTACCGTTACCACCACAACTACAAGAAAAGCAAATGTGCGCATTACAAAATCTGGTCCGGCAAATGTTGGGGCAGGAGAAGTAATTTCTTATACCTTACGTATTGTAAACGACGGACCGAGTACAGCTACAACAACCGCAATACTTGATAATATACCAAGTACCATAACGGGGGTGAACTGGAGTGTGCTTAATTCTGGGGGAGCAACCTCAACTTTGGCGAGTGGAACAACAAACAGTATTAGTTTCAACGCAACCATACCAACAACAGGGCTTGTTCTGGTTAACATCACCGGAACGGTATCTCCGGCATTAACTCAGGGGGAAACGATTTTAAATACGGCAACAGCTACCGTAAGTGCTGGTATTACCGATCCCGATCTATCTGATAATACTTCAACAAAAGTAACAACTGTAGATAACGATCCAGTATTCAGGGTTTCAAAATCTGGTCCGGCAAATGCGAATATTGGCGATCCGATAACCTACACTATTGTGATTAATAACACAGGAGCAGGAAACATTACCGATGCCTTTATAACCGATAACGTACCGGTAGATGTACAGGTAAACAGCTGGACTGCAGTAGCTACCGTAGGTGCTACAGTTACAGGTACAGCTTCAGGGTCATCAAACTCAATATCAACAAAAGGAAATATTAATTCAGGTACAGGAACGATTACTGTTACTGTGAATGGTATTATTAAACAAACCGCAAGGGCGGTGTTTACCAATACGGTTGAAGTAACCGCCAGTGATATTAAACAAAGTTCTGTTACCACAAGCATCAATAAATCAACAGATATTGCAATCAGCAAAACTGGTCCTCAAACCATATCTGCAGGAGAAAATATCAGCTATGCTATTAAAGTTGTTAATAATGGCCCTGTTGATGTTAGCGGATTAACTATAGCAGATGTGGTGCCAGCAGGCATTACAAATGTAAGCTGGTCGGCATCTGCCAACGGAACTGCTATCATAACCGGACCCACAACAGGCAACGGAAATAACATTTCTGTAGGTGGGGACATAAATGCTGGAAGTACAAATTTCATTACCATTTTGGTGAGCGGAAAAGTGCCATCGAACACTGCTGCATCAACCCTGACTAACACTGCGACAGTAACTTTACAGGCTGGAATAACAGATTTTAATACCACAAACAATTCAGCAACAGTAAATACAACTGTAATCAATTCAGCTGGTTTAGTGGTACAGAAAAGTGGACCAAGCACTGCAGCTTCTGGAACACAGATTAATTATACCCTTACGGTTAGTAATAATGGCCCTAGTGATGCAACAGCAGTAAATATTGCCGATGCAATACCTGCAGATATTACCAATGTAAGCTGGTCAGCGGTAGCAAATGGTACAACTTCTATTAGCTCAGGTGCAACCGGAAGCGGAAATACCGTAGCAGTAGTTGGAAATATTCCTTTTGCTTCGGGCAATTCCATTACCATCAATGTTGTTGGAACCATAAATCCTGCTTTTGCTGGAAACATATTGAATACAGCATCGGCCAAAATCGGTGCGGCCGGAACTCCGGTAAATTCGCCAACGGTGACTACCGTAGTGGCTAAACAGACGAACTTGAGCGTAATTAAATCGGGGCCTGCAACTTTAAGTGCTGGTTTACCGATAAGTTACACCATTGAAGTAAGCAATGCAGGCCCAAGTAACGCAACAGGTACAATAATTACCGATGCAGTTCCTGTGGCAATACAAAATGTAATCTGGAGTACAACAGTTACCAATGGTGCAACTGTAAGTGCAGGAGCAACCGGAACCGGAAATGCACTATCTGTAACCGGAAATATTTTAGCAGGCGGAAACTCAAAAATATTAATTACAATAAATGGTTTCGTTGCCTCTAATGCAACTGCGAATATTGTAAATAGTGCTACAGCTACTCCTGCAGAACCAGGCAACCCACCTGTAGTTTCTACGCCGGTAACTACGGTGCTGCAGAAAACGCCAGGTTTAGCCCTTTCTAAATCGGCACCTGGTACAGCATCAAGTGGGCAGCAGATTACTTACACTTTAAAATTAACCAATACCGGGCCATCTGATGCCGTAAATACCACTATTGCTGATGTGGTTCCAGCTGATATCAGCAACGTACAATGGACAGCAACAGCAAGCAATGGCGCTATAGTTAACGGAACGGCTTCAGGCGCAACAAACAATGTATCTGCATCAGTAAATGTTCCTGTAAATGGCGTAATCAACGTTGTTATAACCGGAACCATTAATCCAACTTATGTTGGCACCATTGTAAATAACGCTTCTGCAACTCCATCAGAACCTGGTGTTGCGGCTAAAACGGCCAGTGCTACAACTATTATTTCGGCGATGGTTAGTCCGGTTATCACGAAAAGCGGTCCAACAACTGCTTTGGCTGGTGAGGAAATCAACTATCAGATCCGAGTTCGCAATAATGGTCCAAGTACAGCATTGAATGCCGTAATTACAGATGCGCTTTCGAACAACTTAACCAATGTTCAGTGGACGGCTGTGGCTCAAGGTAATGCGATCATTAACTCAGGAAATTCAGGAAGCACCAATTCGATCAGTATAAATGCCAACATCCCGGCAGGTACAAATGATGTGATCATCATCAATATTAAAGGAATAATAGCCAGCTCATTCTCGGGTACCATTTCGAACTCCGCTACAATTACTCCATCAGAAGCTGGTAGCACACCAGTTACTTCTGCAGCAGTGGTAACTACAGTAAGCAGAAAACCAATATTAAAAATTAGTAAAGTGGGGCCCGCAACTTTAACGGCAGGCAATAACATTAATTACCTGATTAATGTAAGCAACGAAGGAACGGGTAATGCTGTAAATTTAAGTGTAGCTGATGTTGTACCTGCGGCGATTACAAACGTTGCGATTACCGTAAGCACTACTGGGAATGCTACTATCGTTAATAGCAGCGTTACAGGAAATACCGTTTCGGTAACGGGCGATATTAATGCAGGTAATGGCAATGGTTTTACCATTTTGGTGAGTGGAAAAGTTCCGGCAAATTATACAGGTACATTGGCGAATACAGCAACAGCTACACCTTCAGAGGCTGGAGCAGTAGCGTCATCTGCTATTGCAAATACAGTAGTAAGCAGATTGCCAGTGCTCGAAATTATTAAAACCGGACCTGCGACTGCAAATGCAGGTGCTGCGATAGAATATATTGTTACCGTACGAAACACCAGCACAAGCGATGCCCTGGCATCGGTGATAACAGATGCTGTACCATCAGGAATCCAAAATGTAAGTTGGACAACAAGTGTTGCGGGAACTGCAACTGTAACTTCGGGAAGTACCGGAACAGGTAATTCGGTTTCATTAACGGCTAATATTCCTGCCGGATCAACCAATGCCGTAAGCATTTCTGTAAAAGGTATTATCCCTTCAGGTGCAACAGGAAGTTTAGCCAATGCCGCTGTAGCTACACCTCTTGAAGCAGGAACCAGCGCTGCAACATCGGCAACGGTAACAACAACAATCCAAACCAGTACCGATCTCTATGTAACCAACACGGTTGCTAATGCCTTCTTAAAAGTTGGTCAAAATGCGGTATTTACCATAACGGCAGGTAACAATGGCCCAAGTGATGCAACAGGAGTAAGCGTTGCCGATTTATTACCAGCTGGATATCAGTTCGTATCTGCTTCGGCAACACAAGGAACCTATAATCAATCTACAGGTGCATGGACGGTTGGTAACTTAAACAGTGGCGCAAGTAGTGTATTGACCATTACTGCAACCCTAAAATTAGGAATTGATTATAATACAACGGCCACTATTTCTGGAGCACAAAGTGATCCTATTACCAGTAACAATAAAGCATCAGCCGGAATAATTGCTGTAAATAGCGATCCGGTTTTAGCTGCGGATACTAAAACAACTAACGAGGATGTAACATTAACCGTTACAGCTGCAAATGGCGTATTGAGCAACGATAGCGATATCGATAATAATACTTTAACCATAACTAAATACAGTATTTCAGGGGTTGATTATACTCCAGGATCTTCAAACCTGATTACGGGTGTTGGTACCATTACGCTTAATGCAGATGGAAGTTATGTTTTTGTGCCTGCAGCCAATTATAATGGTACAGTTCCAGCCATTATGTATACCGTAAGTGACGGGAACGGAGGTGCAGTAAGCAGTACTTTAACCCTAACGGTAGCTCCAATAAACGACGCCCCTTCATTTATAAAAGGAGCAGATCAGCTAGTGAACGCAAACGCTGGTGCACAAACGGTAAACAACTGGGCTACAGCGATTGTGGCTGGTCCGGCTGATGAAGTTGCAGCCCAAACAGTAAATTTTGTGGTAAGCAACAACAGCAGCACCTCATTTACGGTACAGCCTGCTATAGATGCTTCCGGAAATCTAACCTATACGCCTTTAGGAAACTTTGCAGGCAAGGTTACGGTAACTGTGGTATTAAACGATAACGGAGGCACAGCGAATGGCGGTGTAGACCATAGTGCAACACAAACTTTTATCATTTCAATTAAACCTGTAGGAGTAACCGATAACGCAAATACATTAATAAACACACCGGTTACTACCGATGTTAAAGCCAATGACGGTGTAACAGCTACCAATACAACTGTATTAGCAGGGAATGGTGCACATGGGACAACAAGCGTTGATGCAACCGGAAAAGTTACTTATACACCAAATGCAGGTTATACCGGAACGGATAGCTATACCTATACCTTAACAACAGCTGATGGGGTAGTGAGCGATCCGATTACGGTGAATGTGAACATTTATCCAACCGTAGTATTATCAGGACCATCATCAGTTAACGAAAATGCAGGTGTAGTTAATTATACGGTTACCCTTACAGGAACAGCCGGAACTACCTTGGCATCGCCAGTAACGGTGGTAACCGGAATAACGCCGAATACCACCAATGCTGCAGATTATAACTTTAGCAGCTCGACCATTACTTTCCCGGCAGGATCGGTTGTTGGGGCGGCAAGTGGTACCATTACTTTCCCTGTTGCCATAGTTGATGATAATATCCTTGAAAATACCGAAGATTATGCGGTTTCTATCGGGTCGATTACAGGTCCGGCATCTTTAGGCAATGCAAGTGTGAACACATCAATTGTTGATAACGATACTTCAGTTGCAACCATCACAGCTGGAATAAACGGAAACGAAACAGGTCCGGTGAATGGAACATTTATTGTAACCTTAAGTAATCCATCTGCCACCGATACACAGATCACCTATACTTTAGGCGGAACGGCTACCGAAGGAAGTGATTACTCAACTATTGTAACCAAAACCATTACTATTCCTGCTGGTCAGACCTCGGGAACCATTACCATTCCGGTATTAACTGATGCCATTGCCGAAAGTACAGAAGCCGTTATTGCGACATTGGGTACTTCAAGCAATCCATCTGTTACCATTAGCACAACACCTTCAAGCATCAACATTATTGATGCTAATACAGCGAGTGTAAGTATTTCTACCACACCAACGGTTGACGAAGGTGCTGGAACGGCTACATTTACAGTAACTTTGAATAATGCTGTTCAGGATGCATTCAGTGTTAATTATATAACTGCAAGCGGAACCGCAGTTTCAGGATCAGATTATACCACAACAAGCGGAACGTTAAACTTCCCTGCAAATGCTGCAGCCGGATCTACAATAACTTTCACTGTTCCGATTATTGATGATAATATTGCAGAGCCATCTGAAACTTTCACTGCAACATTGAGCGGCCTAACCGGTGGAGTAGTAATCATCAGCAACGCAACAGCTACAGCAACCATTATAGATAACGATGCTTCGATAGCAACCATAACATCTGGTACACCGGGTAATGAAAACGGACCTGCAAACGGTACTTTTACGGTAACACTAAGCAATCCATCATCGCAGTCAACAACTTTAAGTTATACCTTAACAGGAACAGCTACCGAAGGAAGTGATTACTCGACCATTGTAACCAAAACCATTACTATTCCTGCTGGCCAGACCACGGGAACCATTACCATTCCGGTATCAACCGATAACCTGGTTGAGGGTACTGAAACCGTTATTGCTACTTTAACTACTTCTGGTAATCCATTGGTAAGTGTAAGCAATACACCTGCAAGCATCAACGTTCTTGATAATACAACGGCCACGGTAACAGTAGCTGCAACGAACGATGGGGCAGAGCCAACCACGCCAGGTTTGTTCACTTTTACTTTGAGCAATGTATCTGCAACCGATACGCAGATCACCTATTCGGTAGGTGGAACCGCTACCAGCGGATTGGATTATACTTCAATTGGTACAACGGTAACCATACCTGCAGGACAAACTACCGCCACGGTAAATGTGCCTGTATTAGATGATAATATTGCTGAAGGGACAGAAACGGTTATTTTAACCATGATTGCGACAACAAGCAATTCTTCAATTACCGCGGGTACCACTCCGGCAACCGTTAATATTAGCGATAACGATGCTTCGATAGCAACCATAACATCTGGTACACCGGGTAATGAAAACGGACCTGCAAACGGTACTTTTACGGTAACATTAAGCAATCCATCATCGCAGCCAACAACTTTAACTTATACCTTAACAGGAACAGCTACCGAAGGCAACGATTATAGCACTATTGTAACCAAAACCATTACTATTCCTGCTGGTCAGACCACGGGAACCATTACCATTCCGGTATCAACCGATAACCTGGTTGAGGGTACTGAAACCGTTATTGCTACTTTAACTACTTCTGGTAATCCATTGGTAAGTGTAAGCAATACACCTGCAAGCATCAACGTTCTTGATAATACAACGGCCACGGTAACAGTAGCTGCAACGAACGATGGGGCAGAGCCAACCACGCCAGGTTTGTTCACTTTTACTTTGAGCAATGTATCTGCAACCGATACGCAGATCACCTATTCGGTAGGTGGAACCGCTACCAGCGGATTGGATTATACTTCAATTGGTACAACGGTAACCATACCTGCAGGACAAACTACCGCCACGGTAAATGTGCCTGTATTAGATGATAATATTGCTGAAGGGACAGAAACGGTTATTTTAACCATGATTGCGACAACAAGCAATTCTTCGATTACCGCGGGTACCACTCCGGCAACCGTTAATATTAGCGATAACGATGCTTCGATAGCAACCATAACATCTGGTACACCGGGTAATGAAAACGGACCTGCAAACGGTACTTTTACGGTAACATTAAGCAATCCATCATCGCAGCCAACAACTTTAACTTATACCTTAACAGGAACAGCTACCGAAGGCAACGATTATAGCACTATTGTAACCAAAACCATTACTATTCCTGCTGGTCAGACCACGGGAACCATTACCATTCCGGTATCAACCGATAACCTGGTTGAGGGTACTGAAACCGTTATTGCTACTTTAACTACTTCTGGTAATCCATTGGTAAGTGTAAGCAATACGCCTGCAAGCATCAACATTCTTGATAATACAACGGCCACGGTAACAGTAGCTGCAACGAACGATGGGGCAGAGCCAACCACGCCAGGTTTGTTCACTTTTACTTTGAGCAATGTATCTGCAACCGATACGCAGATCACCTATTCGGTAGGTGGAACCGCTACCAGCGGATTGGATTATACTTCAATTGGTACAACGGTAACCATACCTGCAGGACAAACTACCGCCACGGTAAATGTGCCTGTATTAGATGATAATATTGCTGAAGGGACAGAAACGGTTATTTTAACCATGATTGCGACAACAAGCAATTCTTCGATTACCGCAGGTACCACTCCGGCAACCGTTAATATTAACGATAACGATGCTTCGATAGCAACCATAACATCTGGTACACCGGGTAATGAAAACGGACCTGCAAACGGTACTTTTACGGTAACATTAAACAATCCATCATCGCAGCCAACAACTTTAACTTATACCTTAACAGGAACAGCTACCGAAGGCAACGATTATAGCACTATTGTAACCAAAACCATTACTATTCCTGCTGGTCAGACCACGGGAACCATTACCATTCCGGTATTAACCGATAACCTGGTTGAGGGTACTGAAACCGTTATTGCTACTTTAACTACTTCTGGTAATCCATTGGTAAGTGTAAGCAATACGCCTGCAAGCATCAACATTCTTGATAATACAACGGCCACGGTAACAGTAGCTGCAACAGCAGATGGTGCAGAACCTTCAACACCTGGTCAGTTTACCTTTACTTTAAGTAATGTCTCAACAACCGATACCCAAATTACTTATACTGTAACGGGTACGGCAACAAGTGGTACAGATTATACCTCAATAGGTACAACGGTAACCATACCTGCAGGACAAACTACCGCCACGGTAAATGTGCCTGTATTAGATGATAATATTGCTGAAGGGACAGAAACGGTTATTTTAACCATGATTGCGACAACAAGCAATTCTTCGATTACCGCGGGTACCACTCCGGCAACCGTTAATATTAACGATAACGATGCTTCGATAGCAACCATAACATCTGGTACACCGGGTAATGAAAACGGACCTGCAAACGGTACTTTTACGGTAACATTAAACAATCCATCATCGCAGCCAACAACTTTAACTTATACCTTAACAGGAACAGCTACCGAAGGCAACGATTATAGCACTATTGTAACCAAAACCATTACTATTCCTGCTGGCCAGACCACGGGAACCATTACCATTCCGGTATCAACCGATAACCTGGTTGAGGGTACTGAAACCGTTATTGCTACTTTAACTACTTCTGGTAATCCATTGGTAAGTGTAAGCAATACACCTGCAAGCATCAACATTCTTGATAATACAACGGCCACGGTAACAGTGGCTGCAACGAACGATGGGGCAGAGCCAACCACGCCAGGTTTGTTCACTTTTACTTTGAGCAATGTATCTGCAACCGATACGCAGATCACCTATTCGGTAGGTGGAACCGCTACCAGCGGATTGGATTATACTTCAATTGGTACAACGGTAACCATACCTGCAGGACAAACTACCGCCACGGTAAATGTGCCTGTATTAGATGATAATATTGCTGAAGGGACAGAAACGGTAATCTTAACGATGAATGCAACAACAAACAATGCATTAATCACGGCAAGCACAATGCCTGCTACTGTTAACATTAGAGATAACCGTGCACCTGTTGCAAGTGCACCTGCCATTACTACTCCTGAAGATACTCCAATTAACGGAACAATTACGGCGACCGATGCCGATGGTGATCCACTTACTTTCACGGTAAGCACACCTCCGGCACATGGAACAGTGGTAGTAAATGCTGATGGTACTTATACCTATACTCCGGCAACAAACTATAACGGTACTGATACTTTCACCGTAACTGTTAGCGATGGCAAAGGTGGTACCACTACAGTAGCTGTTCCTATAACCGTAAGTCCGGTTAACAATGCGCCAGTAGCAACTTCGTCAGCCATTACCACGCCGCAAAATACAGCAGCCAACGGAACAATAACTGCAAGCGATATAGATGGCGATCCGCTTAACTTTACGGTTAGCACTCCGCCAGCACATGGTACAGTAGTCGTAAACGCCGATGGTACATACACCTATACACCAACTGCAGGCTATGTAGGTAATGATACTTTCACTATAACCGTAAGCGATGGCAAAGGAGGTATCACTACCGTAACTGTTCCGGTAACGGTAACCTTGGTGGCAGCACCAGCGATGAGTTTAACCAAAGTAGCTACCAATACGGTGAGCAAGGTTGGCGATGTAATTAATTATAACATTGTGGTAACCAATACAGGCAACGTAACCCTAACAAATGTGGCGGTTACAGATGCCGGTGCCGATGCGGGATCAATCATTCCGGTTAGTATTGCAAGTCTGGCACCAGGTGTAAGTGTTACGATAACCGCAAGGCATACCATTACCTTAACCGAGGTGAATGCAGGTTCGTTTAGCAATCAGGCTTCTGCAACCGCGCAAACACCAGGAGGTGGTACGGTGACCAAGCCACGGTCTGACGATCCGGGTACATCGGCTATTGATGATGCTACAGTAACATTAATTGCTCCGGCTTCTACCATTGCCCTGGTTAAAACAGGTACGATAAGTGCCGATGGAAATAGTATCACTTATAATTTTAGTATTAAAAACACTGGAAATGTAACCCTGCACATTATTACGCTGGTAGATGCCAAACTTGGGTTGAACAGGGTAATACCTGGTACACTTGCTCCGGGTGCTACCATAACCGATAGCTATGTTTACCAGTTAACACAAGCAGATAGAGATGCCGCAAGCGTAACCAACAGTGCAACCATTACAGGTCAAACACCAGCAAATGTTTCCGTTAGCGATATCTCTGGTACAGCCGAAAATAATAATACGCCAACCGTAACACAGATTCCGATTATGGGTGCTATAGCTTTGGTTAAAACAGCGGCGTTTAGTGGCAACCAGGTAACCTATACGTTTACAATCAAGAACACAGGAACCAACACTTTAAATACTGTTACCTTAACTGATGCCAAACTTGGCTTAAGCAATAAGGCAATTGCAGTACCTGGTGGTTTGGCCCCTGGAGCCGCCATAACCGATGTTGAAATATATACCTTAACACAGGCCGATAAAGATCTGGGAACAGCAACCAATACGGCTACGGTAAATGCCAAAACACTTGGTGGTGTTAATGTAAGCGATGTTTCAGGGACTTCCGAAAACAACAATACCGCAACTGTTATCACCTTCCCTAAATCGCCAAAAGCGGTTGATGATGTGGCTGGTACAGTGGCAAATAAACCGGTTACCATCAATGTATTGGCAAATGATGATCCTGGAAATTCTACCCTTGATAAATTAACGGTAGAAATTGTAGGTCAGCCTCAACATGGTAAAGTAACGGTGAATCCTGATGGTACGATTACTTATACACCTAACCCGGGTTATACAGGTGATGATGCCTTTATTTATAGGGTGAAAGATGCCTTTGGTTATTATACCAATGTGGCAGCGGTAACCTTAACGGCTAACTTCGCTGGCCTTACCATACCTAACCTGTTTACGCCAAACGGTGATGGTATAAACGACACCTTCGAAATCTTGGGCATTAACCAATACCAGGTTAACGAACTGCAGATTGTTAACCGTTGGGGTAATGAGGTATTCCGAGCAAAAGGCTACCAGAATAACTGGACAGGCGAGGGCTTGAATGAAGGCACTTATTACTATTTACTGCGTGTTAAAAAGGCAGGAAGCGATCAGTACGAAGTGTTTAAAGGTTACATTACATTAATCAGAGCATTTAAAAAATAAGATATGACTTTGTACAGTCTGGTTTAAAAACTAGGCTGTACTTTAAGATATTAAGATGATGAAGAAATTAATATGGTTAATAGCAGGTTCGTTTTTGTTGCTTTCGCGACAGGCATCTGCACAACAGGATGCCCAGTATAGCCAGTACATGTTCAATGGGATCTATATCAATCCCGCTTACGCCGGTTATAAAGAAGTGCTGAATGTGCATAGTTTTTACCGGAGCCAGTGGACAGGCATAACCGGGGCACCAAGAAGCATGTCGCTTGCGGTAGATGCCATTGCAAACAGCGGTAATGTAGGTTTGGCCCTTCAGGTGGCGAGCGATAAACTGGGTGCACAGACCAACCTGAGCATTTATGGTAACTATTCTTACCGCATCAGGATGAATAATGATGGCAGTTCGAGATTGGCGCTGGGCCTTGGCGTTGGAATGGTGCAGTTGGGAATAGATGGTTCGCTGCTAAACCCGAACAACCCGGAGCCTAACCAGCCAGTTGGTATGCAGAGTACCATTGTGCCTGATGCAAGGGCAGGGGTTTATTTTGCCAACGATAAGTTTTATGCAGGTTTCTCGGCCGATAACCTGATTGCCACTTACATCAATATCGACCGTTATGCCTTTATCCCACAGCCAAAACCGCATTATTACCTTACCGCTGGTGCCTTGTTTCCGCTTTCGGAAGATTTTCAGGTTAAACCTTCTTTCCTGTTAAAGGACGACAGGGGAGGTCCAACGAGTTTGGATTTGAATGCATTTTTGATGATCAGGGATTTTATCTGGGTTGGCGGTTCGTACCGTACAGGTGTGAAGCTGTATGATAAAAGCTATTTGCAGCGTGATCTTACACCTCGGAACTCTGCGGTAGCAGCGATACAGATTTTTCCATCAGAAAAACTCAGGATCGGCTATGGTTACGATTTCTCAATCGGTCCATTACAGGGCTACAGCGGTGGTACACATGAAATTTCTATCGCTTACTCCTTTATCAGACAAAACCTAAGATTGGCAACCCCAAGGGTATTTTAAACTAACTATATTCTGTATTTTAGACCAACTATCCCAACAACATAATGAAGAAAATTTTAATAGGCACTTGCCTTTCTGCATATTGTTTATTTATATTCAGTTTTTCGGCAAGTGCCCAGTATGCATTAAAAGATGCCGATAAAGCTTACGAATTGTTCAATTACATCAAGGCAATAGATTTATACGAACAAGCCTATAAAAAGAAAGAAACTTTACACGCCGCAGCGCGTTTAGCAAATGCTTACACCTTTGTTTATAATTATAAACAGGCCGAAAGTTGGTATGCTATTGCAGCTAAAATGCCAGGGAGTAGCCCTGAGAATATGTTGGGCTATGCCAAAGCTCTACAGCGCAATTCGAAATACAGCGAAGCAAAAGTTCAGTACCTGAATTACATTGGTAAAAAGAAAAATGTATCAGAAAAGCAGCAGGCTGTTTGGCTTGCCTCTTGCGATTCGGCTTTGAAATGGATCAGAAATCCGAAGAAAATCGAACTCATTAATCAAAAAACGCTAAATAGCGAACAGTCCGATTGGGGTGCCGTTAACTATCAGGGAGGAGTTGTATTTACTTCCGACAGATCAAACAATGGATTAAAAACTAAGGAAAGCAGGCCCTTTTTAAGATTTGATGGGGCAAAAGAACCCGATAAAAAAATATACGGCTGGACCGGTAACGGATACCTGAAACTATATATTAAACCATCGCCAAACGATAGCCTTCAGTTATTTCCCATAAAAGCAGGTACAAGCTATCATGTAGGTTCTGCAAGCTTTACAGCCGATGGCAAAATCATGTATTTTACGCTAACCCGTATCACTAACGAACTGGAACGCTTAAAAAAACAGCCAACAACCGTTAACGTAGAAATTTTTAGCAGTACAAAAGATGCCAATGGTGTTTGGGGCGAACCGGTTTCATTTGCATATAATAATGTAAACGGTTACTCCGTGGGCGATCCTTTTATTACTGCCGATGGAAATAGCCTTTATTTCGCTTCAAATATGCCAGGTGGCTTAGGCGGTACCGATATTTATGTTTGCCTGAAAACAGATGCTGGTGAATGGGGCAAGCCCGTTAACCTGAAAGAAGTAAATACCGAAGGCAATGAACGAAGTCCGGTTTTTGATGAAAGGAATAATTTCTATTTTTTCCAGCGATGGTAGAGTCGGGATGGGGGGATTAGACGTTTTTCAGGCTTTAAGAGAAAAAGGCAAGATTAGCCAGATCGAAAATATGGGTTATCCTTTTAATTCTCCACAGGATGATTTTGGTTTTAGTTTAAACGAAAAAGGTGGTATTGTTTATCTTTCTTCCAATCGAGAGGGTGGTTTAGGCAGCGATGATATTTATACCATTGATCAGAAAATGATCCTGGCTTTCAAATTAGAAGGCAGGGTGCTTGATAAGGGTAGCAACCAACCCATTGCAGGTGCATTGGTAACATTAGCAAAAGTAAACGGTGTTGTTTTAAAAACCGAAACTGATGAAAATGGCGGTTATAGATTTAATTTAGCCAAAGAATCTGAATACAATGTTTCGGCAGAGAAAACAAACTACCGATCTGATGTAGAAAATCTGGCAACTATTGGCTTAACAACTTCGAGCGTACTTACGCAAAACCTATATTTAGAAGCTATTGTAGTGAATAAAGCAATTAAGCTGGAAAATATCTATTACGATTTCGATAAATGGAACATCCGCCCGGATGCTGCAGTAGAGCTGGATAAACTGGTTAAAATCATGGCCGATAACCCGACCATCTGGATCGAATTAAGCTCGCATACCGATAGTAGGGGTAAGGACGGTTACAACCTAGATTTATCGCAAAAAAGAGCCGAATCTGCTGTGGAATATATCATTTCGAGGGGTATCGATAAAAACCGCATCACCGCAAAAGGATATGGCGAAACACAACTTTTAAACAAATGCAGCAATGGTGTAACATGTAGCGAAGAAGAACATCAGTTAAATAGAAGAACAGAATTCAAAATCGTAAAACAATAAGCACAATTAAGATTTACAATATATTTTAATTTTTTTGCCTGCCTCCGATGAAAATCGGGGGCATTTTTGTTCCATGGTCGTTAATCTTCGGATTATTTCACTGACACTTGTACTAATATCTCATTAGCTGTCAATCGGTTGGTCAGCCTGAGCGTAGTCGAAGACCTTTTTCACCACATAAAGAAATATAAGACCGTATAAGCTTATATTTTCTTCAATAACTTATATAGTTAAAAATGGCTGCGTTACGGCACAAGCAACTCGCCCCATGGTTGGTGTCCTCACCAACCATCAATCGTTTATTCGTTCGCTGCCTCATTCCTATCATATAAGTTCATGTGAATCAATCTAAGGGATTGGAAGTTTAATTCCGTGCTTTCCGTGTTTCCGTGGCAAACCCTTCAAGCAAGTCAGCATAATAAATGTATTAAAATAGAGACTAAATTTGTTAGTATTTTGTTTAAAATTAATTAATACTAATTTTCTTTAAAACTAAAAATATTAGTATTTTTGATCTCAATCATCCTTATAATACGAGAATGGATAAAGAAAGGCAGATTATTCATATGGATCAGGATGCATTTTTTGTGTCGGTAGAAATCAGAAAAAATCCAAAGTTATTGGGTAAACCCGTAATTATCGGTGGCGGTGGCGATAGGGGTGTGGTAGCCTCCTGTAGTTACGAAGCACGCCAGTACGGCATACATTCTGCAATGCCCGGTAGAACGGCAAAATTGCTCTGCCCCCAGGCTGTATTTTTAAAAGGGGATATGGAAGAATATTCCAAAGCTTCGCACGAGATTACCGAAGTTATTGCCGATAAAGTTCCCCTTTTTGAGAAGGCCAGTATTGACGAGCACTATATCGATATGACAGGTATGGACCGCTTTTTTGGTTGCATGAAATTCGCGTCAGAGCTCAGGCAATACATTATCAAAGAAATGGGTTTACCGATTTCCTTCGGCCTGTCGATCAATAAAACCGTAGCCAAAATAGCTACGAACGAATCTAAGCCTGATGGCGAACGACAGGTTACTTTTCCTGAATTGCGGCCCTTCCTCGATCCTTTGGCTATCCACAAAATTCCGGGCATCGGCCACGCTACTTATAAAAAATTAAGCGAAATGGGTGTTCGTGAAATCCTTACGCTTACGCAGATCCCACAACAGCTTATGTTTAAAATACTGGGGCAGCATGGCTTAAGTTTGTGGCAAAAAGCAAACGGGATCGATCTTTCGCCAGTTGTACCTTACCGCGAAAGGAAATCAATCGGTACACAGGCTACCTTCGAAAGCGATACCATGGATATGGCCAAACTAAAGGCCATTATAACCGGAATGGTTACTGGTTTAACCTTTCAGCTGCGCAACCAGAAAAAATTAACTGCCTGCATTACCGTAACCGTGCGTTATACCAATTTCGAAACTGTAACCCAGCAAGAACGTATTCCCTATACCTCGCTCGATTCTTTTTTAATCAGTAAAGCACATAGCCTGTTCGAAAAAGTGTATGCCAAACGGATGCTGTTACGGCTGATAGGTGTAAAGCTTTCGCATCTGGTGAGCGGTTACGAGCAGATTGGTTTATATGATATTGCCGAAGAAGAATATAGCCTTTACCAAGCCATGGATAAAGTACGCAATCATTATGGTGCCGAAGCAGTGGTAAAAGCCTGTATTGTTACCCAGCCACCCCGCGATGAAACGGGGAAAATAATCAAGTACAATCCCCGCAAAAAGAAAATATTGATCGAAAACCAAACAGAGGAAGAACAGCAGGAAGTAAGGAAACGATCGAAAATTAGAAGTTTTATGAGTGAAAAAGGAACAATAGGTACTAAATCTTATGATTAGCGATGTTTTTAAATGTGCATTCTTCTTATAGCCTAAAGTATGGCACGCAGCGCATTGACCAGTTAATTGCTACTGCCCGGCGTTTGGGTATTCACCAAATGGTACTTACTGATATCAATAACTCAACTGGAGCGGTAGAGTTTATTCGCGAGTGTTATAAACAAGGCATTGCCAAAGAAGCCGATGAAATACATAAAGGCAATATTCCCTATCAGATTAAACCGGTAGCGGGGATCGAATTCCGGATCGATAACAGGCTGTTGTATGTGGGCATTGCGAGGAATAAAGAGGGGATGCGTGAGCTGAATGAATTTTTAAGCCACCACAACATCAACCATATCCCGTTACCTAATATTCCACCCGAAATGGAGCATGTTTATATCATTTACCCCTTTCAAAAATCTTTTAACCCAGTACTAAAAGCAAATGAATTTGTAGGTATCCGTGCTAAACAGCTCAATCTTTTGTACAAACACCCACTTTTAAAACAGAAAGAAAAATTGTTGGTGTGGCATCCTGTTACTGTTAGCGATAAGATCACCTACCGCCTGCACGAATATTTTAGAGCCATTGAACTTAATACCCTTTTAAGTAAAGTGTCCGATGAGCAAAAATGTGATCCGGATGAGTTCCTGATTCCAGAAGTAGAACTAACCCAGCAATTTGAACAGTATCCCTTCATTGTTCAAAATACACAGAAACTGATAAATAGCTGCGATTTAAGTGTTTATTTTGAGAACGGCCCTACACCGACTTCTAAAAACAAGTTTTTTTATACCGGAGATTTCGAAGGGGATAAAAAAATGCTTCGGGAGTTGGCCGAAGAAGGGCTTAAATACCGTTATGGTGAAAATAATACAGAAGCCATTGAGCGTTTAGAGAAAGAACTCCGGATCATCGAACTTAAAAATTTCTGCGCCTATTTTCTCATCACCTTCGATATTGTAAGCTATGCCATGAATAAATGTGGTTTTTACCACGTTGGACGTGGCTCGGGTGCCAATAGTATTGTAGCTTATTGTTTGCGCATTACCGATGTAGATCCAATCGATCTCGACCTGTATTTCGAACGTTTCCTACATGAAAAACGGACAAGTCCACCAGATTTTGACATCGATTTCTCCTGGGACGAAAGAGAGGTGATACAACGTTATATCTTTGAACGCTATCCCAAATGGCATGTTGCTTTTTTAGGCACCATGAGCACTTTTAAAGATCGTGCAATTATCAGGGAAATCGGTAAAGTGCTGGGTTTATCCAAAGATGAAATCGATAGTTTTACAGATCCCACCAAAGAACGCGAAAATTCGGAAAATACAACTTATCAGAAATTAATGGCTGTGCATGCCTATATGAAAAGTATGCCCAACCAGCGTTCTATCCATGCCGGAGGGATTTTGATTTCTGAAGAACCGATTACCTATTATACAGCGTTGGATATGCCGCCAAAAGGTTTCCCAACCGTACAATGGGATATGTATGAGGCCGAAGCCATAGGTTATGAAAAATTCGATATTTTAAGTCAGCGGGGTATCGGGCATATCCGCGAAGCCGTGCAGCTCATTAAAAAAAATCAGGGTCGGGAAATCGATATCCACGATTTTAAAACCTTTAAGGAGGATCAAAAGTTAAATGGTATCCTTAAAGAAGGGCAGCCCATTGGGTGTTTCTATATCGAATCGCCGGCTATGCGGCAACTGCTCAAAAAACTTAAATGCGATAATTACCTTACCCTTGTAGCTGCCAGTTCCATTATCCGTCCGGGCGTGGCCAGCTCAGGCATGATGAAATCCTATATCGAACGCTATCATGCACCCGATAAAGTAGTATACCTATGCGAAGTGATGAAAGAGCGGCTTAGTGAAACCTATGGCGTAATGGTTTATCAGGAAGATGTGATCAAAGTATGTCATTATTTTGCAGGTCTGGATCTTGCCGATGCCGATATCCTGCGCAAAGCGATGAGTGGTAAATACCGGTCTAAACTGGCTTTTGATGAACTGGTGAATAAGTTTTTTGTATCAGCCAGAAAGGAAGGGCACTCAGAAGAACTCATTACCGAAGTTTGGCGACAGATTTCATCTTTTGCCGGTTACAGTTTTTCAAAAGCACATTCAGCTTCCTTTGCAGTCGAAAGCTACCAGAGCCTTTACCTTAAAACTTATTACCCTATGGAATTTATGGTAGCGGTACTGAATAATTATGGCGGTTTTTACAGTCGCTGGGTTTACGTTCACGAGCTGCAGAAAACAGGAGCAAGGGTGCATTTACCCTGCGTTAACTGTAGCGATGATGTGGTAAATATAAAAGGCGAAAATGCTTATCTGGGCTTCATTTCCGTTCAGGGTTTAGAAGAAAAAATCATTAAAATTATTCCACAAGAACGGAATGCAAATGGTTTGTATATCGATCTCGAAGATTTTGTAAGGCGGACCTGCATCTCATTAGAACAGGCCATTATTTTAATCCGTTTGGGCGCCTTGCGCTTTACCGGGAAAGATCGGAAAACCCTGCTCTGGGATGTGCATAACTACCTTGGGTTTAAACAGAAGAAAGTGAACCATGCCGAGCTATTTAAGTTGAGTTACAAAACCTATCAGCTCCCTGCACTGGCCGATTCCGAACTCGAAAATGCTTACACAGAATTGGAGTTATTGGGTTATCCGCTTAATTATAAAATGTTCGATTTTTTAAAAACGCCTTATCGTGGTGATGTTATGGCGGTCGATCTGCACAAACATTTGGGTAAAACGGTAAGAATGGTAGGGAACTATGTTTGCGAAAAAACGGTACACACCATTAAAAATACCAAAATGTGGTTCGGTACTTTTTTAGATGCCAACGGCGATTTTTTTGATACAACTCATTTCCCAAATAGCACCCCCATGTATCCTTTTAAAGGAAAGGGTTGTTACCTTATTTTAGGTAAAGTAGTAGAAGATTTCGGCTTTCAGAGCATCGAGGTGCTAAAGTTCGCCAAATTAGATATCCAGATGAACCCCGTGGCGATTGATTAAAATAAATTGATATGGATTTAAAATTAAAAAAAGACAGGTATTCAATAGTTGTTTACCCTCAAAGAAAAAGTATTAATGAAGTAAGTGTTTTAAAAAATACACTCGCAGAAAAAATTGGTTGGTATAGCAGTAGAAACTCAGAGGCTCATGTTACCATCATTGAATTTTCAGCAGATTATTACGAGCTGGTTTTTTACAAAAAATGTATTGAGAAAATTTGTAGTTCACAAAGGCCACAAGAAGTAACTTTTGATGATTTAAGTTTATCAAAATTTCAGTCAGGCTATTGTTTTACTTCCTAATGCCCTATCCAAATTATACCTGAATGATCTTTTAAAAATATTTCGGAAAAGACTTAAATCTAAAAATGCCATAAGCGGTAGTAATGCCCATATTTCAATAGGGCGTGAACTGAGTTCGGCTCAAATTGATCAGACAGAAAATTTGTATGGTAGTATCGACATTACATTTAATTGTGATACGATTGCCATTCGTAAACTTGATGAAATTAAAAAACAATTCGTGGTAATTAATGAGTTTAAATTGACAGGGAGCCCTTTAAATTATCATCAATATTCTTTGTTTTCATAAATTTGTATTAGATCATGAGCCGATTAATCTTTTAGGAATTATTTTATATTTTATTGTTTCTGAAGAATTGCCTTTTAGATATACTGCCAGGGCAATGGGGGGCTGAATCACCATTTCGAGTGTAGTCGAATAATGGCCTTTTTATTAAAATCTGTCATTCTGAGGGGTAATTAATAGTTTAAAAATCAATATGAGTGACGTTTAATTGATTTCTTTTGCCCTCGGCGATGTCTTGGCTCGGCTCGCCGCCGCCGAGGGGCTCTAGTTGGGCGGAAATACAAAATCGATCAAATGCTGATTAATAGCAGCTTGTAAAATAACGTCAATGGTAGAGGTTAGAATTTTTCTAATACATGGGAGTGTTGATGACACGTTTTGGCGGTTTGTCATTCCCAACTTGATTGGGAACCACGCAGTGCTCATGAATGCCGTTGAAGAGAAGAAAGCCTATGAATAATCGTAATGCAAGCGCTTTAAGATTCCTGCCTGCACGGGAAAGACGACCAAGCTGTGGGGATCTGTCATTCTGAGCACAGCGAAGAATCTTTTCTACATCGATATTTAAAACTCATTTACCATATAAGGAATAGAAATTCATTTAAGCTTATATGTTCCTTAAATGCCTTATATGGTAAAGAAAACTGAGACTCATTTATAACGAGTGCACAAATAGCTTAACCATTTAATCGTTTACTTGTTTAAACATAATTTTCATATTTTTAAACCATGATCCACTTTAAAGCAGAAATAGAGCGTTTCGAAACCATGGGCGAAAAAACCGGCTGGAGTTATGTGTTTATTCCGGCAGCTTTGGCCAACGAAATTAAACCAGATTGTAAAAAAAGTTTCAGGGTAAAAGGAAAGATAGATCAGTTGGAGATTAGCGGTATGGCAACCATCCCAATGGGAGAGGGCGATTTTATTGTTGCCTTAAAGGGCGAAGTCCGTAAAAAACTAAGGAAAGAAGCCGGAGCAAGTGTCGAACTCTATTTAGAAGAAGATAAAGATTTTAAAATTGAAATGCCCGAAGACCTCGAAATCTGCTTATCAGAAGAAGAACATTTAATTCGGAATTTTTTAAAACAGCCTAAATCGCACCAAAACTACTACATCAACTGGATCAATCAAGCTAAAACCGAACCTACACGTACCAAAAGAATCGTAATGACCATTAAAGCCATGGATAAAGGGCAAGATTTCGGTGCAATGATCAGGGAATCGCAGGGAAAGTCTTGACTTATAGTCCTAAGTCTGTAGTCTTTAGTCGGAAGTCAATAGAACTGGGCGATTTGAATTTAAGATTCTGGACTTCGGACTCTGGACTTCGGACTCTGGACTTCGGACTCCCTGTTATAATTCCTAAACCAACTCGAAACCTTCATCTGGATTACACCTAAAAAAGCCTCCCTAAAGATACGGGTGCTCATTTTTGATGTTCCTTCGGTACGGTCAGTGAAAATGATTGGAACTTCGACCACTTTAAAGCCAAATTTAATGGCGGTGAATTTCATTTCGATCTGAAACGCATAACCAACAAATTTAATTTTATTTAATGGAATGGTTTCCAGCACAATTTTGCGATAACATTTAAAGCCGGCAGTAGCATCCTGAATGTTTATCCGGGTAATCATACGCACATACATTGAAGCAAAATACGACATTAAAACCCTGCCCATTGGCCAGTTTACCACATTTACCCCTTTAACATACCTGGAACCAATGGCTACATCAGCACCGTTTACACAGGCCTCGCGTAAGCGGGATAGGTCATTCGGGTTGTGCGAGAAATCGGCATCCATTTCAAAAATGTAGGCATAATCGTGTTGTAGCGCCCAATTGAAGCCATAAATATAGGCTGTACCCAATCCTTGTTTCCCTGCACGCTCTTCAATAAATAAATGTCCTTCGTATTCGTCTTGTAACGATTTTACAATTTCAGCAGTTCCATCAGGAGAACCATCATCAATAATTAAAACATGAAAAGGCTGCGTTAAAGAAAAAACCTTTCTAATGATCTTTTCGATATTTTCCTTCTCGTTGTAGGTGGGAATGATGACTAAACTATCTGACACGTTTGTTGTGGTTTTTAATAATGTAAGCTTCTGTGTTTATATATTTATTACACTTTACTTTTAGACTGCGAAAGTAAATATTTAATATGAAACCTTTATTAATTTTCATTAATAACCAATAATTCATATTCCCGAGCTTGTTTTGTTAGTAGTATTTATTGTTTTTAAAGCAATGTCAGTCTGTCCAAAGGACTCCTGTGGAGAGCGTAGTCGAAGACCTTACCCAAATATTTCCCGCTGATTTCGCAGATCACCGCCGAGGAACTTCTGTTGTTCCGGATTTGTTATCTAGATTGTTTTTAGCTTTTACGTCACAAACCTTTGTTCCTAAACCCGATAGGCGTGTAAAGCCCGTAGACCGAAGCATGAGAGCAAGGACTTGAAACAAGAGCGGGGCAGCAGGCCTCCAAGAACTACTTTTCTTTCATTTGCAAATCTTAATGAATATGCCTCCCTTTTTGAAACGCGGAAGCAAAAGCGTTGTCAGTCTGTCCAAAGGGCTCCTGTGGAGAGCGTAGTCGAAGACCTTACCCAAACATTTCCAGCTTATTCGCAGATTACCACCGAGGAACTCCTGTTGGTCCGGATTTGTTATCTAGATTATTTTTAGCTTTTGCGGCACAGACCATTGTTCCTAAACCCGACAGCAGCGGCAGCTCCCGATTGAAAAAAGGGACTATAGCGAATGGCGGGACTGAAGATGCCAAGAACTCCAGTCCGTTCCTTTCCAAATCTTCAGTATATCAATAAATAATCGTTTTATAGGTTTTTTTCCGAACATCTGGGATCGGAAATGACGATCCCTTTCTTACCTCACCTCTTGCATTAACTTTTTAACCAATTGCGAGAAAATAATCAGCGCCAAGCCTGCAATTAATGAATATAACGCCAATGCTTTATAACCTTCGGTATAAGCCATTAATTTTGTGGTTAATGATGCATTATCAATACTCGACATTTCTGCGCCTAATTTTCCGGCAGCCAATTGCCCAAAGGCACTTGATAAAAACCAAAGCCCCATCATCATCCCGAACATTTTCTTTGGCGAAAGTTTAGTAATGATCGACATACCTATAGGGCCCAAACAGAGTTCGCCAAGGGTTAACAATAAATAGGCTAACGTAAATACATTTAACGAGCTAATGCCCTGCACATTGGCGAAGAACCTGGTGGCGTAAAAAACGTAAAAACTCAAAGCCAGTAAAAGGAAGCCAATTCCGAATTTTACAACCGTGTTAGGTTCTATTTTACGTTTGTATAAGCCCAACCACAAAATGCCAACAATCGGACTAAAAACAATAACAAAGAACGAGTTAACACTGTTGTTTACTACATTCGGATCAATATTGAAAAAGAGGATTTTATGATCAAGATTGTCCTTCGCAAATAACGATAATGAACCGCCACTCTGCTCGGATATGGCCATGAAAATAAAATAACAGAAGATAAAAACGAAAGCTGCCAGTAGTTTATATTGTGCTTTTTTGTCTTTTATTTTAAACGTTTCGTACAAGAAATAAACCAGGGCAATAATACCTATGGTGTACATAAAATAATCGGTAAAGGCCGTGTTTTTTACCATGATATAAATCAGTGGGATACAAAGTATCGACCCCACATAAACGGCAATTTCCCATAGCTGCTGTTTTGATTTTTTAAGATGCAGTAAAGGTGAACTCCCGATCGGACCTAAATGTTTTTTTGTGAAAATGAATGTGCCCAAACCGAACATCATTACCAGTGCGGCAGACAAGAAACATAGGTGCCAGCTGTAATACTTGCCCAGATAAATACACAGGGCACCACCCAATAATCCACCTACGTTGATCCCTGCATAAAAAAGCCCGTAACCTGCATCTCTGCGGTTGTCTTTCTCGTGGTATAATTCGCCAACCATTGATGAAACATTGGGTTTAAAGAAACCTGTTCCAATGATTGATAAGGTAATTCCTACATAAAATAAATCGTGTGGAGAGAAGGCTAAGATTAAATTCCCGATAATCATTAATGATCCGCCCCAAAAAAGAGATTTTCTGAAACCTAAAATCTTATCGGCAAAAATACCACCTATAAAAGTAAAGGCATAAACAAAGGCTTGTATAGCACCATACTGTAGGTTCGATTTTTGGTCGCTTAAACCCAGTTGCTCAACCATAAAGAAAGCCAATACCCCACGCATTCCGTAAAAACAGAAACGTTCCCACATTTCTACTAATGATAAATGCCAGAGCTGTTTCGGGTATTTCCCCTCAAAATTTTGAATATCTTCTATTGAAACTGTTTTTTCCATTAAATATGCTTAAAAATTAAAAGCCCGATGGAGATCGGGCTTTTTGTTAAATTTATTTTTTTGATTAGTGAACGCCATGCATCCATTTACGCAATATCGGACTTATTGCAAACATAATTAAGCCTGCAACAATAGGGATAATGGTGAAAATTAAGAAGAAAATCGAAATGGAGTATTCTGAACTTATTTTGTCAATCAGGCCGCCCGTAGTACCTGCCAACCAGTTACCGATCGCTGTACAGGTAAACCATACACCAAACATTAAACCTACCACTTTGGCTGGAGCTAATTTACTAACGTAAGATAATCCAACAGGCGAAACACATAATTCTCCAACGGTATGGAAGAAGTAAGCGAAAATTAACCAAAACATGCTTACCTGTGCAGATGTTGCGCCTTTTGCAATATCCATACCTCCATAAGCCAATCCTGCAAAACCTATACCTACAAAAATTAAACCGAGTCCAAATTTTACAGGCCCACTTGGGTTAAATTTAGTTTCCCATATTTTAGACACGAATGGTGCAAGGGAAACAATAAAGAATGAATTTAGAATCCCAAACCATGAAGCAGGAACTTCTGTGTTTAAAGCGGTAAATTCTTTTTCTACCTTCCAAATGGCTAATCCCCAGATAATAATGAAGCTTATTGCCGTGAAAATTATTGTTGCAGGATATTTTTTTGCGATTTTTGCCGCCAGGCTTAATAAAACAACGGTTACGGCAATGAGCGGGAAAATAGTAAGGATGGCATCAACCCATTTAAAAATTGTACTTGCATTTCCTGTTAAATTTCTAAGTGTGTAATCTTTAGCAAAAATTGTCATTGAGCCGCCTGCCTGTTCAAATACCATCCAAAAGAAAATGGTGAAAATTGAAAATACAGCAACTACAGCTAAACGTTGATTGCTTACTTTTTTCGGTAAAATTTCATCAGTTGGATCAATTACTTTTTCTGTTTTATTTACAGCCGCACCCAAAACACCAAAGATTTTTTGTCCAAAGTAAAACTGAAGCATGCCAAAAAACATAAATACCCCCGCTAATCCAAAACCCCAATGCCAGCCCACTTTTTCGCCAATATAACCGCACATTAACATGCCTAAAAAGGCTCCGGAGTTAATGCCCATGTAAAAGATAGTGTAAGCAGCATCCTTTTTATCACTTGTAGATGGGTAAAGTTTCCCTACGATAGAAGAAATATTTGGTTTGAATAACCCGTTTCCAACAATTAATAAAAATAATCCCAGATAAAAGAAATTGGTGTTTGAACCTTCTAACGCCATTGATATGTGGCCAATGGTCATAATTAAGGCACCTAAGATAACGGCTTTCCTGTATCCGGTCAGTCGATCCGCAATTAAGCCACCAATTATTGGGGTTAAATATACTAAACCTGTATACCAGGCATAGAGTTGTAAAGCCTCCGGCCTTGTCCAGTGCCAGCCACCTTTACTGATTTCGCTTACTAAGAATAAAACAAGTAATGATCTCATTCCATAGTAACTAAATCTTTCCCACATTTCTGTGAAAAATAGCACGAAGAGGCCTACTGGGTGGCTAAATAATTTTTCTTTGGATACATTGTTACTGTCTAAGTGGAGATCTAGTTCCTTGCTATGGTCAATACTAATGGTTTCATTAGATGTTTGCATAAAACATTTGTTGGTTTTAGTTTATGAATTCAGAATTTGTGTGTTGTTTAAGCCAGTTAAGCAGGGCGCAATATAGTCAGCGAATGCCAAACTCACAAATTTTTAAATGATGTGTTAGGTAAATGGTTTGTTAAGATTTAAAACTTTCTGATGGGTTTAACATTTTTCTTTGGATCTGCATAGAGCTCATCACTCGAATTTGGATCGTTTTTAAGCGTTAAATCTTCTTGTAATTTCAGCCTTCCGCCAATAATTTTAAAGCCATCAAAAGTGCCGTCTGATCCATGATATTCAAAGGTATCTTTCATTTCGGGATTGAAGGATGCTAAATGGTCGAACACGATCATCCCAGCTTTTAAATCCGTTTTTAAAGTCATTGCATTCGATTTGGCATACTCAAATATTATCCTGTTTTTTCCTTTTAGTTCTTTTCCATCGAAAACCGGGGCGCCAAAGGTGAGATTATCTTTATCGAAAGAAAGGATATCGATTACCTTTTTAGTGGTAAATTGTGTATTTCCTTTCCAGCCTAAAAGTACATAATAGGGCAAGCGGTTTCCGCTGGTCACCGGAACAATTTCATAATACCTCGCACCGAACCATTTTTGGTTATTGGTAATGCTGTTCGGGTCGGCTAAATTGTCGGTCTGATCGATCAGGGGATAAAGTTTCAACGGGCCACTTTTGGTATTCATCTGGATGGCGCCATAATAGCGGTATGTACCGTCTTCTAGTAGTACATACCAACTCAAAATCCTAAAAGCCTGATCGGATGATTTAATTACCGATACGTTTTTAAGTGAATCGAATGGATAAGAAAAAGAATTGGGAGCTTTTAAAGCTTCTACCAAAGTTTTTACAAAATTGCCATTTATTTCTAATTTTTGTGCATCGCTTTGAGCAGCAATAACCCTTGTCGATATTTTAACCAGTGTATCTTGAAAAACCGCTAAATTATTTGGCACTTGCTGTGCTTTTAAGTTAAAGCTTAGCGTTCCAAAGATTAAAAGGATATAAAATCTGATAAGTTTCATACGATCAAATGCGTAAAGATGCTGCAAAGCCAAAAAATTATAATTTCTCGATAACGAGTGCACTTGCGCCACCACCACCATTACAGATTCCGGCAACGCCGATTTTTCCATCGTTCTGTGCCAATACCGAAAGTAGGGTAACTACAATCCTTGCGCCCGATGCACCAAGTGGGTGTCCCAGTGAAACGGCACCTCCATTAACGTTAACCTGACTGTCGTTTAGTTCTAAAAGTTGATTATTCGCAATGGAAACGACAGAAAAAGCTTCGTTAATTTCGAAAAAGTCAACATTTTTAATATCGATATTGGCCTTGTGTAAAGCTAGTGGAATTGCTTTTGAAGGTGCAGTTGTAAACCACTCCGGTGCCTGTTGCGCATCAGCATAGCCTAATATTTTGGCCAATGGTGTTAAGCCCAGTTCTTTTGCCTTATCGGCACTCATTAAAACCAACGCCGCTGCGCCATCATTTAAGGTTGATGCATTTGCTGCAGTTACTGTTCCATCTTTTTTGAAAACAGGTTTTAATGAAGGTATTTTATCAAATTTAACGGCTGTTGGCTCATCATCGGTATCAATCAGGGTAATTTCGCCTTTACGGTCTTTCACTTCTACAGCTACAATTTCACCAGCAAATTTGCCCGAAGTTTGTGCTGCCTGCGCTCTTTTGTACGATTCTATTGCAAAATCATCCTGCGCTTCGCGACTGATGTTGCATGCTGTTGCGCAAAGCTCGGCGGCAGATCCCATATGATAGTCGTTATAAACATCCCATAATCCATCTTTTACCAAGCCATCTGTAATTTGTCCGTGCCCTAAGCGATAGCCGTTTCTTGCCTTATCCAGGTAATAGGGAACATTACTCATGCTTTCCATGCCTCCGGCTACAATAATTTCATTATCCCCATTTGCAATGCTTTGCGCGGCAAGCATAATTGCTTTTGTACCCGAAGCGCATACCTTATTTATTGTAGTGGCAGGTAAATCTGGTAAACCTGCAAACTTTGCAGCTTGTGTAGCCGGTGCTTGTCCCAGGTTTGCAGATAAAACATTACCCATATAAACTTCCTGGATCTGTTCTGGTTTTAATCCGGCTTTTTCAATAGCAGCCTTAATGGCAAAGCCGCCAAGCTGAGTAGCAGAAAATTGAGCTAATGAGCCTCCAAAACTGCCAATGGGTGTTCGCACAGCTGAAACAATTACAACTTCTTTCATGTAAACTAAATTTTATGAATTTTTGGTTAGGCCGCTAAGTTAGTCAAACCTCACAGGTTTCCAAAACCTGCGAGGTTTAAAAATAACGTTTAGAAAATGATTTTAGCCTATTTGAAAATAATAAGTTTTAATAGATTTTTGAAAAGGTGCTGTAGTAATGCTTGGGTTTGTTCAGTCCTGCTGTTCGCTGTAGCCCTCATGCTTCGGGGCTGCCGCTGCCATCAGGTTTAAATTAATGGGTTTGGTGGTGCTTGGGGGGTATTAGAAACCTATCAGGTTTTGAAAACCTGATAGGTTTATTTAAATTGTGGGTTCGCGTTAGGGATTGTAAGGGTTCAGTACCGATTTTTTCATCGGTACCGGAGCGAAGCGCAGCCCTGAAAAGCCCGCCCCTTGCGCAGCTTGGGGAACGCCCAAATCAGTTTAGCAGTTAAAAGTTAACAATTGGCAGTTAACAATTTACAGTTATTCCTCTTTCGCCTTGCCTTTCTTTCTGGATTTTAATGCCTGCGTAAGTAAAAACTCAATCTGCCCGTTAGTACTTCTAAACTCATCGGCAGCCCAGGTTTCTACTTCTTTTAATAAAGCAGGACTAATTCTTAATACAAAAGCTTTTTTATCTTTCTCCGCCATTCTTATTGTATTGCTTGTATATTATACCTTGTTTTTAAATTAATAAGGAACATTTCGAGTTCTTCTATTTTATTTGAGCTGAACAGGAGCTTTTTACCGTTCTTAAACTCCAATTGTAACCCCCTGTTTTTATCGTTTAAAAGGTAAGCTTTGTCTTTAAATTTAAACCAAAGGCGGTTTTTTACACCATAGCCGCCGTATTCAGAAAATGCATCATACTTCCTTATATAAGCTTTTTCAATACTCGCCCAACGGAAACGGTTTGGTGTAAAGTGAAAGGGAGGATACCGGAAAGAAACGCCTTCAGTAGTTATTTTTAGTGTGAGCTTATTTTGTTGCACGAAAAAAATGATAAAAAACGGAGATAGAAGCGCTAAAACCGGAGCAAAGTACATCGCTTTAAGTTCATCGAAACTCAAACCATTATTCTGAAAAATAAGTATGGCTGCTGTTGGGAATATAGTTGCTGCAGTTACCAGATATAGCCACCAGATCTTCAAACCATGTTTTTCCTCAAATTCCATTTTATCTAATTATATAAGGTTCCGGTGTTTACCACAGGCTGTACATGTCGATCGCCGCAAAGCACCACCAGTAAATTGCTTACCATAGCGGCTTTACGCTCTTCATCCAGCTCAACAATTCCTTTTTGCGATAATTTCTCTAAAGCCATCTCTACCATGCCTACAGCACCTTCAACAATTAATTTACGGGCTGCAATAACTGCAGTGGCCTGTTGACGCTGTAACATCGCACTGGCAATTTCTGGCGCATAGGCCAAATGCGAAATTCTGGCTTCTAAAACTTCAATACCTGCTCTCGATAAACGTTCGTTCAGTTCGTTTTCTAAAAGTTCACTAACTTTATCAGCACCATCTTTTAACGTGATGCTGGTTTCTTCCCCTTCAGCATGGTCGTATGGGAAAATGTTAGCCAGATGCCTTACAGCGGCTTCGCTTTGTATGTTTACGTATTGCATATAATTCTCAACAGAAAACACGGCTTTGGCAGTTTCGTTTACTTTCCAAACCACCACAGCCGCAATTTCGATCGGGTTGCCCAGTTTGTCGTTAACCTTTAATTGTTGCCCGTTTAAATTGTTCGCTTTTAACGATAGACGTCTTTTAGCGGTTAAGGGATTTACCCAGAAAAATCCATCGGCTTTTACCGTACCGATATATTTTCCGAAAAGGGTGAGCACCATTGATTGATTGGGGTTGATGATTAAAAAGCCCGGGAATATTAAAAATATATCTATTGCCAGTAAAATCCCTCCCCAGAGAAAAATTTCTGAAAAAAAACAGAAAATAGAAGCGCCCAGCAATGCAATGCATAGTGCGAATGTTAGATAGCCCGATGGCGGATTAATAATTTTTTCCTGATACATAATTGATATTAATTTGATATCATAAAGTAAAATATAAAATCTGGTAATTGCAAACAAAACCTGTAAAATGTATATTAGATAAAAATGCTATTTTTGACAATACAATAATTACATCGTTTTGGCCAAAATCAAGAGAAATTCACACAAAATCCTTTACCGGAAGTATTCATCAAACCTAAAATATGTGATGATGATATTTACCGTATTCATTATTACGTTATTTCTGCCCAAACAGCCGCGGTTTAGATATGAGTTTGAAAAAAATGCAGTATGGAAAAACAAGGACCTGATTTCGCCCTTCAGTTTTGCTATTTTAAAAACCAACCCGCAGGTTAGTGCCGATAAAAAGAATGCACTAAAAGATATTTTACCTGTTTATCAATTCGATAGGGGCATTACGGCGAATGCTTTGGAAGAGTTTGCCAACGAGTTTGATGTGAAATGGAAATCTAAGCAACTTAACGAAAAAGATAAGGACGCATATAAAAGTGCTTCCTATAAATTGCTGCAGAACATTTACGGGAAAGGGATTATTGGTTTAAATGTGAAACATCAGGCAGGAGGGAAGAACTATGACTTTTCTTTACTTGAAAACAATGTTGCCCAGGAAAAGAATACACAGGATGTTTTTACGGCAGAATCGGCCCTGAAGTTTTTTAAAGATAATTTTAAAGCCCCCAATCAGGTTATGGGCGATCTGGTTGCGAACCTTGCCATTGATCATATTACGCCGAACATTGTATTTGATGAGCGGCTAACCCAAACCATACAGGATAATACGGTTAACAATATCTCTACTACTAAGGGTATGGTGCAAAAAGGGGAGCTTATTGTAGCGAAGAATGATGTTATTGATGAAGAAATTTATCAGAAACTGGAATCTTATAAAGCAACCTACGATGCACAAAGCAAAACAATTGGGAGCAGGGCATTGGTTTATTTGGGCCAGGTAATATTGGTTGGCTTTATACTCGCCATTTTAATGTCGTTCCTTTTTCTTTTCCGGAAGGATATTTTTGCCGATAACCGCCAGCTTTCCTTAATCCTGATTGTTACCACGGGGATGTTACTGGCATTAACCTGGGCCATTAAAATGGAAATTCCAAGTTTGTACTACATCCCTTTCTGTGTAGTGCCCATTATCATTAGGATCCTGTTTGATACCCGTTTGGCACTTTACCTTCATATGCTGGTGATTTTAATTGCTGGATTTTTTGTGGCCAATAGTTTCGAGTTTGTGTTTTATCAGGTTACTGCGGGTATGGTTGCCATATTTAGTATAAAAAACTTTGTTAAGCGCGAAAGATTTCTGGTTTCGGCCTTATTTATTCTTCTGGCTTATTTGGTTTCTTTTATAGGTATTGCCCTGCTTCGCGAAGGATCTTTCCGCGAAATAGAATGGATGAATTTTATTCCTTTTGTTTTTAGTGTACTCTTATCTCTTTTAGCTTACCCCTTAATTTATCTGTTCGAACGTATTTTTGGTATCACATCAGATGTGGCCTTAATTGAACTCACCAATACCAATAATAAACTGTTAAGGGAGCTTGCCTTTAAAGCGCCTGGAACGTTTCAGCACTCTTTACAGGTGGCAAACCTTGCAGAGGCCGCGATATTTAAAATAGGAGGCAATTCGGTGCTGGTAAGGGCAGGTGCTTTATATCATGATATTGGCAAGGTAGATAATCCGCAATATTTTATAGAGAACCAGAATACTGCCGTTAGCCCGCACGATAAACTGCCGTATGAGCAAAGTGCGCAGATTATTATTCAGCATGTACATAAAGGAATTGAGATTTTAAGGAAGAACCAGATTCCTGAAGCGATTATCGATTTTATCAGAACACACCATGGAAATACCCGGGTTGATTATTTTTATCAGTCTTTTTTGAAAAATACGCCTGAAAAATTTGTCGACGAAAACATTTTCCGCTACCCCGGACCAATACCTTTTAGCAAAGAGACTGGTGTGTTAATGCTTGCAGATTCAGTCGAAGCTGCCTCTAGAAGTCTGAAAAATCCCGATGCTCAGAACATAAATGACATCGTTGAACGGATAATTAACTACAAATTGGAGCAAAATCAGTTAGATGATTGCGATTTAACATTAAAAGATATTGAGACTATCAAATTGATATTCAAGACGATGCTTATGAGCATCTATCATGTGCGTATAGATTATCAACAAATTTTGTAATTTTTTTTTGTTGGATAACTTGTTTTACTATATTTGCAGACCTCAAAACAACGCCGGTAGGGCAGAAAATAGAGGATAAAAGGAGAGGTGCCTGAGTGGCCGAAAGGAACAGTTTGCTAAACTGTCGTACTGGTAACGGTACCGCGGGTTCGAATCCCGCCCTCTCCGCAAAGAATAAAAAAAATGCAAATAAAAATGGAATTATCAATTTAAAACCGTTTCTTTGCAATCCCTTCGAAAAAGGGAAATTAAAAAGAAGATACCAAGTTCGGGATGTAGCGTAGCCCGGTATCGCGCCTGCTTTGGGAGCAGGAGGTCGTAGGTTCGAATCCTGCCATCCCGACAAAAAGTTGATCCACTTTTAAAACAGGATTAAAAGATCGATACCAAGTTCGGGATGTAGCGTAGCCCGGTATCGCGCCTGCTTTGGGAGCAGGAGGTCGTAGGTTCGAATCCTGCCATCCCGACACAAAACAGAGAGCCTTTAGATCATTAGATTTAAAGGCTTTTTTGTTTTAACGTTGATATTTTATGGATCAAGCGGAAAAGGGATCAATACCAAAACTTGTGGAGTAGTCATTTTTTAACTCAACTATATGCTTAAAAAATGGATCAAGCAAAAAAGTTGAGGGATCCTTTAGGCATATATTTTCGATAATCTGAATAAGAAAAACTTAATATCCATAATGCCTCTCGATATTGCTCTAAAAGCTTTGATCTTGGCATTGAGAGATTCTGCAGAGGCATTCGTAGATCTATTGATAAAAAAAGTTAAGGATATGCAGATAATGCGGTCGGTAATGATATTATTTAGACTTTCAGCTTTCCCGAATACACCGCAGTAAACGGTAAGATCAGTCTCTATATGCTCAATACCACCGGAAATCTTGCGATTGAATCTGGGGTATGGTTACATCCGCTTTACATTCAGGATATACAGGTTTATAAAAATAAAACAACTTTAGTTAAGGCTAAAGTGCTAACGGTAGAATATACCATAACCGTTCAGTGAAATTTGAACCCTAGCTGCTAGAGGAGGACAAACCTAAAATTGGTTTTTGAAAATATCAGCTAATGAACTTTAATCTGGGTGCGATTGTGTATAACTATGTTATCAGCAATGTTGTATCTTAATAATACATTTTTCTGAATATTTCGACTATCTTCCACTTTGGGAAATAATTTCCAGCTTTTTACAAAATCTATATATGGAACAAGGTAAGGTTAAAATGTATAACGGCGAAAAGGGTTTTGGCTTCATCACGCCGGATGCAAACCAGGAGGATATTTTTGTACACGTAACTGGACTATTGGTTCGCGACCTCAAGGCGGGTGACATTGTAGAGTATGAAACCGAGCAGGGCAGAAAAGGATTAGTAGCGATCAATGTGAAGAAAATATAACCTGATAGCACTACTTGAAGCTTAGTATGAACGATTAAGAAGTAAATGTTGATTTATATACTATGGTAAATCAAATATTCAAATTATTTTTGGAGAGATGATTTCGCGTATTCTTGTAGAAAATAATCTGTTGATTCATCTTTTAGCGCCGAAGATCTTGAAAAATATGATGCTCTGGTGGAATATGTTTTTGAGATACTTTCCGATGAACTTGTTTTAACAATTTTTACATGGAATAATGAGCATCTTTATAAAGATCAGCTACCCGATTTTGCAGGCAATAAATATGCTATTATTTAACTTTTAGAATGTAGCCCAGGCCATATACGTTTTCTATGCTAACATGGTCAGAGGCCTTGAAGAGCCGTCTTAGCCTTGAAATAAAAACTTCAAGGCTTTTTCCATTAAAGTAATCATCGTTTCCCCATAACGCCAATAAGATATCTTTCTTTTTCACTACCTGATTAATATTGCCAGCCAAACGATCTAATACTTCCGATTCTCTAACGGTTAAGGAAACTTCTTTGCTGTCGGGCATCCGCAGAAACAGCTGATCTTTTTGGTACCTGATGTCGCCTATGTTGATAAACCCTAAACTGGATGGGAACTGCACGTTTGGAGCGCTAGAAAACTTATTGATGATATTTCCTATTCTAAGTACCAGCTCCTCAATTTCGAATGGCTTTGAAATATAATCTATTGCACCAATCTTGAGGCCGCGAAGGCGGTCCTGTTTTTCGTTATGTGCCGTTAGAAAGAAAAAAGGTTGATTGGAGTTGATCATTACCATCTCTGAGGCCAGGTCAAAGCCGTTCATATCTGGTAGCTGTACATCCACAATAACCAATTTGTTATCAAGCTGGTTTGCGCTATAATACGCCAACGCTTCTGAAGCAGTTTTGAACCATAGCACACTGAATCCCCTCAATTTCAGGTATTCTGAAATTACATTGCCCAGGTCTATTTCATCTTCAATTATTACGATATCATAACTCATAAAATTCTCTAGATTAAGGATTTGTACTAATTAGGGTCTGCTCCGCAGGGATATGAATCAGAAATTCGGTCCCTTTTCCCAGCGCCGTTTTTACGCTGATTTCCCAGCCATGAATATCAATGCATTGTTTAACGTAATATAAGCCCAGCCCCAGGCCCGAAACGGTATTATCTTTGCCTGCATGGAAGAACTTATCGAATATTTTTTCTTTCATTGCGTCTTCAATTCCTTTCCCATTATCTTTAATATGGATGGTATATCTGCCATTATGCCCGGTAATAAAGAGCACCGTCATTTTTATATCGCTATGATTGTGCTTAAAGGAGTTATCGAGGATGTTTTGTAACATGGTGGTAAACACAAAAGGATCAACCATGATCATTATTTCCGAACCATGAGGATCAAAAGTAAGGCTATTTGGTTCTTGAACTTTTATTTTATAATCGTTAACCAAAGTAAGAATTGCATAATTAAGATCTGTTTCCTCCAGGTTAATGTTGCTGTTGATTTCGGAAATTTCCAGCATCTGGTTAATGTGGGAGTGAAGTCGCCGTGCCTGTCTCTCTACAATATTTACGAGTGCATTTACGCGTGTCCTGTCATTGAGCACCTCATCTTCGTGCAGGCTTTTGCTTGCCACTAATATAGTCGTAATGGGGGTGTTAAATTCATGTTTAATACTGTTTAGGAAATCAGATTTAATATCTGTTTCTTTTTTCTGCTGCATCCAGCTGATATAGGTGTAATAATTAATGCCTACAATAATAATGATACAAAGTGCAACCAATAAAAATGTGGGCAGCATTTGAAAAGCAACTTTTAAAGTGCGGCCTGGAGGATCGACAAAAAGATTAAAGGTAATTCTATAATCGTAAACCAGTTTACCACTAACAGAAAGGTTGGTTACCCTGTTCTGAACGTTCGGATCAGTTAATGTGCCATCAATGATGACTCCAAACGGTGTTTTTTGGGATGCTTTGAACAATGTATCGGTACTGGTGTCAAATATGGGAATGTTGCCGATATTGGTATCGAAGTTAATCTCAATTGACTGGAAAGTGAGCAGATATTGAAGATTGGAATCTAACCCATTCCTTTTAACGATCGAGCGGAAAACACTGTCCATAGTGCTTTCCTTTTGCAGGTCTTTTAACAGTGTGTTGCTAACGCTTTGCGAGCGTTTAACAAATTCTTTCTTGTTGCTTAAGTATGCTTGTTTGAGCGCGGGCATATTTCTTGAGAGGATCGAATCGATAATCTTTCCGCCGCCCTTATAAACTTTGTCTTCGGATATACTGCGTCCATATTCATCGTTAATCAGCGTTTTTTCTTTCAAACTATAATCCCTGTCGCGCAGAACGTAAGAATTATAGGTTAACCTGAGCTGTACCAGAAGCAATATCAGAAAGCTGACCAACACTACTGACTTATATATACGATCTTTCATTTTATCCTTTAAAAATAGCCGTATTATTTCATAAATACCATACCGTTAAGCTTTTGTTAGGTTTCTGTTACGTTTTCGTTCGACAAATTCTTTCAATGTCGGGTGTAGCTTTGAATAATGGAAAGCAGACCGCAATAAAAACCAGATTAATGTTGATCGATTGGGGTTCATAAGTATCTGTAACCCAATAACGCTTTCAAACAACTAACACCAATTACCTAACAAAAAAAGAGAAATGACCTTTAAAAGGATTTTATCATTATTGCTTATCGTTTCGGGAACGATATCTATTTATCCGGCAATGGCCCAGCAAAAATCGGCCAATAAACCACTGCCCGAACTTCAACAGGATTTTGTTGACCTTGGGTTGGGCATGTTTATCCACTATGGGATGCCAACTTTTATGGATCAGGACTGGTCTGATCCTGATGCCGACCTTTCATTGTTCCAATCGCCAAAATTGGATGCAGACCAGTGGGCAAAAGCCGCAAAATCTGCTAACATGACCTATGGTTGCCTTACCACTAAACACCACAGTGGTTTCCCGATCTGGAATACCAAAACTACAGCGTATAACGTAATGAATACGCCGCTAAAGCGCGATGTAGTTAAGGAATATGCAGATGCTTTCCGCAAAAACGGATTAAAGGTAATGTTGTATTATTCCATATTGGATACCCATCATGGCATCCGTCCAAACCAGATTACTCCAGCTAACGTTAAAATGATCAAAGATCAGATTACCGAACTGCTCACCAATTATGGCGAGATCACAGCGTTGATTATCGATGGATGGGACGCGCCATGGTCGAGGATTTCTTATGATCAGGTACCTTTTGAAGATATCTATTACCTGATTAAATCATTACAACCAAACTGTTTGGTGATGGATTTAAATGCAGCAAAATATCCTACGCAGGCGCTATTTTATACAGATATCAAATCTTATGAGCAGGGCGCGGGGCAGTTTATTTCTAAAGAAAATAACAAACTTCCAGCACTTGCCTGTCTTCCGCTGCAGGCCAACTGGTTCTGGAAAACGTCTTTTCCAACAACTCCGGTAAAAAACGTACCTGAACTAGTGAACAAATTCATCATTCCTTACAACGGTGCCTATTGCAATTTTATTCTCAATGTAGCGCCCGGTAAAAATGGTTTAATAGACGATAACGCTTTGGCAGCACTTAAAGAAATGGGCCAGATTTATAAAAAATCTACAGATCTTCCACGTATTCCTGCGCACGCTGCACCGATTATTTCGAGCAACCTGGCCAAGCACATAAAAAGTAATAGCAGCTGGAGTGATGATATGAATATCATGGATTTTGCCAACGATGATGATTTCGGTTCGAGCTGGTCATCCAATCATACCGTAAAGTCGCCATGGTATGAACTGAATTTCGAAAAAGCTGTTCCCTGTAATATGGTGGTACTAACCGCGGGCAATAACAGAAAAGCTACCTACAGTTTACAGTACTATGCAAATGGTAAATGGAATGCTTTAGCTGCAAAAAAAGAGGGAGAGAAAAAGGTGAGTATTTTTAGATTCGAGCGCATATGGTGCGAAAAAATAAAGGTAACCATTACAGACTTCGATAGCCCGCCCGCTATTGCAGAACTAGGGGTGTTTAACGAAAGAAAATAAGATGTGTTAGCCGGATCATTTTTGGCCCGGCTAATTTATTAACCGCTCTTGTTTGACAGATACAGATGGAAATTGACTACTCCGAGTGATACCGACAAACATTTTTTGAAATAACCTAAACATAAAAACCAACCAAACTTTATGAACCAAAATTTTACTATTAAGGTAAGGCATCTGCCTTATCTGGGAAACCTCTGGGTACTGTTCGCCGTATTTAGTGCCTGTTTATTGCTTTTGGGCAGTCCCATTTATGCGCAGCAGGGCGCAACCATCAAAATTACCGGTACGGTTAAAGATTCGCTAGGCCTGGGAATTCCGGGCGTAAGTCTTCAGGTTAAAGACCAGAGTGCTATGGGAACCATCACCGATGGCGATGGTAAATTCTTGCTGAACGCTACAGTCAAATCAACAGTTGTCGTATCATCTGTGGGTTTTAAGCAGATCACTTTTATAGTCGATCCACTAAAATTAAAGGTAGATCTGGTACTGCATTCGGATGACAAGAATCTTTCGGATGTAGTGGTTACTGCCTTCGGAAAGAAGGAGCGGAGAGAAGCCATGGTGGGGTCTGTTACCAGTATTACACCCGCCAAGCTGAAGATCCCATCCAGCAATTTAACCAATGCCTTGGCCGGGCAGATTGCCGGAGTAGTGGCCTATCAGCGGAGCGGCCAGCCCGGATTGGATAATTCTACTTTTTTTATCCGTGGGGTAACCACCTTCGGTTATAAGCAAGATCCACTGATCCTGGTAGATAACGTAGAGCTTACGCCAACAGACCTGGCGCGGCTACAGGTTGATGATATTGCGAGTTTTTCCATCTTAAAAGATGCCAGTGCCACGGCCTTATATGGTGCCAGAGGAGCTAATGGGGTAATCTTGGTTACCACAAAGGAAGGCGTTGAAGGCAATGCGAAAGTAAATGTCCGCTTCGAAAACTCCATTTCGCAGGCTACACAAAACCTGGAAATTGCCGACCCCATTACTTTTATGAAGATGTACAATGAGGCCATCACCACTCGGAATCCTTTAGGCGTGCCAAGGTTTAGCCAGAACGATATTTATAACCGCGAGCAGACTTTAAGTGGTGCGCCGGGGAGCAACAAATATGTTTATCCTGCTGTAAACTGGATTGATGAACTGTTTAAAACCAGCACCAATAACCAACGCTTAAACGGAAGCGTTAGCGGGGGCGGAAAGATTGCAAGATACTACATCGGTACTTCTTATAACCGCGATAACGGGATATTAAAAGTAAGTCCGGTAAATAACTTCAACAATAACGTTAAACTCGAAAATTACCAGCTCCGCTCAAATGTCAACATCAATGTTACGCCGACCACAGAAGTGGTACTCAGGCTCTCGGGAACTTTTGATGAATACAATGGGCCGATTACCGATGACGGCTCTTTCTCTGCCGATCTTTATAAAAAGGCGCTTCATACCAGCCCTGTACTATTCCCGGCCTTTTACCCAGCCGATCCTTCGCTGGGGATCGATACCCACATCTTATTTGGAAACAGCTCAACTGAAGGAACAGGAAATACAGTTGGTTTTTCCAATCCTTATGCAGATATGATGAAGGGGTATAAATCCTTTTCCAGGTCAAGGATGTCTGCACAGCTCGAACTGAACCAGGATCTTAACTTCCTGACCAAAGGCCTGTCTTTTAAAGGAATGTTTAACACCAATAGATATTCTTATTTCGACCTGACCAGAAAATATTCTCCATTTTTTTACAATGTGGCATCCTATGATAGGATCAGCAATCAATATAGCCTCAACTGGATCAATAACCAGCCTGGCCAGGCTTCAGAATACCTGAGTTTTGAGCCAGGGTTTAAAGACATTAATACATTTGTGTATATGCAGGCTGTTTTGGATTACTCGAGGCAGCTCGGTAGTAAACACAATGTCAGCGGTACATTGATCGCCACAAGGCAACAGCGTTTATACGCCAATGCAGTAGATCCGGCAACCAATTTATCCAGCCTTCAGTATTCGCTTCCCTACCGGAATGTTGGCCTGTCGGGAAGGTTGGGTTATGGTTATGATAACCGTTATTTTGCCGAATTTAACTTTGGCTACAACGGATCAGAGCGCTTTGCTGAAAAGAACAGGTTTGGTTTCTTTCCAACTATCGGCGGTTCATGGGTAATTTCCAACGAAACTTTCTGGAACGGAGGGTTAAAGGAAGCTGTGAACAAGCTTAAACTGCGCGCAAGCTATGGTCTCGTAGGTAACGATGCCATTGGCGCACAACGTTTCTTTTACCTTTCGAATGTGAACCTGAATGGTGGTAACCCTGCTTATTTTGGACAGGAGAATGGTGTAAGCAGACCTGGGGTAAACATTACCAATTATGCCAATGACGCTGTTACCTGGGAAACTTCCAGACAGACCAATATCGGACTTGAGATCAGTTTGTTCAAAAGCCTGAATATTATTGCGGAAGTATATAAACAACACCGTTACAATATTTTAATGGAGCGGGCTTCCATTCCATCAAGCATGGGCTTAGAATCGGGAGTAAGCGCCAACCTGGGTACTGCAGATTCTAGAGGGATAGATTTTTCTGCCGATTATAGTAAAACTTTTAGGGGCGGATTTTGGATGTCGGGCAGGATGAACTTTACCTTTTCGCAGAATAAATACGGACAATATGAGCAGCCAGCCTATAAAGAGCCATGGAGGATACTTTCCGGGCAGAAAATTGGCGTAAGATGGGGTTACATTGCCGAACGTCTTTTTGTCGATGACCAGGAAGCCGCTGCTTCGCCTACGCAGCTTTTTGGCGCTGGCGCTTCGGCACCTAAGGGAGGAGATATTAAATATACCGATGTAAACAACGATGGAAAGATTACCGAAGCCGATCAGGTATTTATTGGTCTTCCTTCCACACCTGAAATTGTTTATGGTGCAGGGCTGTCAATGGGATTCAAGAAGTTCGACCTTTCGCTTTTCTTTCAAGGCGTAGGCCGCACAAGTTTCTTTATTGATCCATCTCAGGTTAGTCCATTCCTATCCAACAGGCAGGTGCTTCAGCCCTTTGCCGATAGCCACTGGACAGAAGAAAATCAGGATTTATATGCCAAGTACCCACGTTTGGGAACCAGCTCTTCAGAGATTAGCAATAATCTTCAAACCAGTTCGTGGTGGATGCGGGATGGTGCTTTTATCAGGCTCAAGTCGGTAGAAATCGGCTATACTTTCCCTGATAAGTTATCAAAAAAGGCATTTCTGTCTAATTGCAGGATCTATTTCAACGCTTTAAATCCGCTCACCTGGAGCAGGTTCAAAGACTGGGACCCGGAACTGGCTTCAAATGGCTTCAGCTATCCGATCCAGAAGGTATATAACATCGGAATCAACGTAAACCTATAAGCACGCTTGTAATGAAATTCAACATAAAACTTCTCATGCTCATTGCAGTGATTTCGGGAATGACCCTTTCCTGCAAAAAATACCTGGATGTAACGCCAGATAATGTGGCCACAATTGATTATGCTTTCAGAAACAGAAATGAGGCCGAAAACTACCTTTTTACCTGTTACTCTACCTTGCAGAACATGGGGCCGTCTAATAGCGACGCTGCTTTTACCACTTCCGGAGAAATTTATTTCCCCAACACCTTAACCGAAGCAACATTGGGTAGCAGAGATGCGGAGCAGGGTTTTCACCTGATTAGGGGTGTGCAGAGTACCGATAACCCATCCTTAAATTATTGGGACGGGGAGCAGCTTGGTCAGCCTGTTTTTAAAGCAATCAGGAGATGTAATCTCTTTCTGGAAAATATCGATCGGCCGAAAGATCTACCACAATTTGAACGTAACCGCTGGATTGCAGAGGTAAAGTTTTTAAAGGCCTATTATCACTTTTATCTGTTAAGGATGTATGGTCCAATTCCTTTGATTAAACAGAACCTGCCGATAGATGCCGGTACAGATGAGGTAAGGATAAAACGTGCGCCTGTTGACGAGGCATTTGCTTATATCGTATCGTTATTGGATGAGGCCACACCCGACCTTCCACGAACCATACAGGATCCGGCAAGGAGTTTAGGCCGGATTACGCAGAACATTGCGCTGTCGGTAAAGGCAGAAGTACTCACCACACAGGCAAGTCCATTTTTTAACGGCAATCCCGATTATACTGGGTTCAAGGATAAAGATGGTTTAAATCTGTTTCCTGCAGCTTTTAGTGCAGAAAAATGGAATAAAGCGATGCTGGCCTGCCAGGCTGCGGTAAAATCCTGCGAAGAAAGCAACCTTTCTCTTTACCGTTTTACCTCTCCGGGCAATCTTCCAACTATACCTGCACCATTGAAAACAGTGATGGACATCAGGCAGAGCATTACCGAAAACTGGGAAAAAAATCCTGAGGTAATTTTTGCACTTAATCCTCAATTCAGCTTGCAATCAATGGCTATGCCCAGGCTCACCAATGCCATGGTGCAGAATATGGGCGGCACACCGGGAAATTTTGCTGCGCCCATCGGAATGGCCGAACTGTTTTATTCTAAAAATGGTGTGCCAATGGCTGAAGATACCGGTTACGATTATAGAGGTCGTTACACGGTTGCAACAGTAGCTAACGAAAATAAATACTATTTAAAAAGCGGTTACCAAACCATAAAAATGCACATGGATCGGGAACCTCGCTTTTATGCCGATCTATCTTTTGATGGGAGCTGTTTTTTTGGCAACGGCCAAACAGATCCAGAAAATATGCTCTATGTGCAGGCCCGTGGCGGCACTTCATTGGCTGGCCCTAAAGATAATATCAGGGTTAACGTATCAGGCTACTGGCCAAGCAAACTGGTAAATTACCAATCTGTTTTTGGTACCGAGGTTACCCAGGCAAGTTTCAGGATACCGCTAATCAGGCTGGCCGGACTTTATCTGCTGTACGCAGAAACGCTTAACGAGGTAAATGGCCCTACGGCGGATGTTTATACTTATATCGATAAAGTACGCGCGCGTGCAGGTTTAAAAGGTGTTAAAGAGTCGTGGACAAGCTATTCAACTAATCCCGGCAAGGCTTCGAGTAAAGATGGCCTCCGGTCGATCATCCAACAGGAACGACGAATTGAGCTTTGTTTTGAAGGCAGAATAGGGTGGGACTTAAGGCGCTGGAAAGTGATGCAGGATGTGCTCAGCAAACCACTTCAGGGCTGGAATATTCAGGATACCACACCTGAAGGTTATTACCGTCAACGTAATTTGGTAATTCCTGTATTTGGTCTGAAAGACTATTTGTGGCCAATTAAATACAACGACTTGATTGTAAATCCGAACCTGGTTCAAAATCCTTATTGGTAAATTAAATAGAAGATGATGAAAATTAGATCAAAAATATATAACAGGCTTTTTGCATTGCAATTTATTGCCATGTTACTTGTGGCCTGCTCGTTCTACTCCTGTAAAGAAAGCGAAGGTTTTAATGAGGTGGTATCGAAAGATATGACAAAACCCGGAGCACTCACCGGAGTAAAAGTAGAAAACCTGGCTGGAGCCGCAGTTATTTCTTATGTGCTGCCCAATTCCGAAAATCTGCTGTATGTACAGGCAGAATACCGGATCAATTCGCGGACCGTAAGACAGAGTAAATCTTCTTATTATAGCGACACGATCAAGGTAGAAGGCTTCGAAAAAAGTGGCGATTACGATGTTACGCTTTATGCAGTATCGCGTGCAAATGTGAAAAGTGATCCTGTACAGGTACGTGTACACCCCGCAACGCCATCTTATCTGTCAGTTTATCCAACAGTTCAGCTTCAGGCTGATTTTGGCGGGGTAAATGTAATCGCCAGTAACCCGGCTAAGAAACCAATCGGGGTGATTGTAATTTCCAATGATAAAACAACAGGGAAAATGCTGCCGATAGAGCAGTTTTATACGGAGGCCGAAAACATCAATTTTAGTGTAAGGGGATTTGATACCCTAAAAAGAGATTTTGGTGTATATGTAACTGATAGATGGGGAAATATATCCGATACCCTATTTAAATCAATCAGTCCCATATATGAGATTATGGTACCAAAAGCGCAGTTCAGCGAATATCGGCTACCATCAGATTCTCCACTGGGTGCAACAGGCCTTGGATGGAATACTTCGAGGTTATGGGATAACAATACTTCCGATCCCGGTTGGCATACAGAGGCTGGTTATAGCAAGCCTCTTCAGCTCTGTACATTTGATATGGGTGTACTTACGAAGCTCAGTCGCTATAAATTGTGGGAAAGAGGAGAAGCCTATGGTAACGATTATTCTTATAACCATGGTAATCCTAAGACCTGGACACTCTGGGGATCGGCCAAAACTGCACCGGCAGATACCGAATTACCGGTAAGCTCGGCAAAAGGAACCGTTGTAGGCGATTGGATCAACTTGGGGAATTTCACCTGTCCGCCGCCGCCCTCTGGTAACGCACCCGGACAAACCACACCTGTGGATCTTGCCGCTGTAAAAGCCGGCTTTGAATTTAACATTACACTTGATATTCCTAAAGTGAGATTTATCAGACTGGCTGTTAATTCGACCTGGGGAAATGCAGATTTTGCCCACGTGATGGAATTATCTTTTTGGGGAAATACCAACTAAAAATTAAAGCAGATGACAACTAAAAATATCAACAGCATTTTAATGGTTTTTATGGCCATTATAGTTCTTTGTGGCTGTAGCAAGGATGCGCTAGATTACAGAAAATATCTTGACGGAAAAGAACGGATATATCCAGGCTTTGCTGGCAAAGTTGGTGCAGCGCCAGGCAATTACAGGATAAAACTGAACTGGAAGGCAAGTCCTGACCCGAGTGTAACCCATTACCGGATATTCTGGAACAATTCGGCAGATTCATTGGAAATGAAAGCGCCAGACCGAAGCATTACTGATGTATCTGTAATTATTCCCAAACTGGTAGAGTATAATTATTCCTTTACCATTTATTCCTATGATAAGGCTGGCAATAAATCTGTGCCTGTTCAGATCAGCAACGTAAAGGTTTATGGTGATAGCTACAAATCGAGTCTCACCAACAGGTTTCTGGTTTCAACAGATCCTTATCAGCTGGATGACGACGGCATTACACTCAATTTTGAAAAACCAGATACCATTAATATTACAACAGAAATACGCTATACCTATAAAGATGGTACCATTCATAAAAGCGCGTTAAGTCCTGATGAAAATTCGATCAGGCTTGCCGATTACAAAACCGGAACCAAGATTTATTTCAGGTCGGCCTATGTGCCGGTAAAATCAGCGATTGATACCTTTTATACAGCAGATTTCGATTCTTTGAGCAATATTATGGTGCCAGTGGATAAATCACTTTTCCGTCCGCTAAAGCTGGCTAATGATGTGGGTACATATTCGAGTGAAACCTCTTTATCGCAACTTTGGAATGGCAATAAAACACCAACCGGATATCCGGATATATTTCACAGCGATAATAAAACGCCGCTTCCAAATCACTTCACTTTTGATATGGGCAAGGCGATAGCTAACCTCGCTCAATTCGAAATTATTGGGCGCGACTGTTGTAATAATCCTACCAAATTTGAGATCTGGGGAATCGCAGACCTTGCAGGAGCAGAAACCCAGTCACCAGGCAATTCACCAGGGTGGACAGCAGAATCAAAAGGAAGAGGATGGACGCTGCTTAAAACGGTTGAACGTTCGGATGATGGATCGGCACCATTTAAAGTTGCCCTGCCTGATGGCCTGCCCACAATGCGATACATCCGGATTCGGGTAATTGAAGTGGCCAGTGGCGATGCCTATTACAGCAATATTAGTGAAATATCTTTCTGGAATAAATAATGATCCCTTCTCCATAATGGAGAATACTACAATTATGAATAATACTAAAGCATTCATTTATTTACTAGTCCCGATTTTTTTATTGGGACTAGTTTCAAAATCCAAAGCTCAGGCTAAGGATCAGTCTGCCAAAACGATAGCCACTCCTGATTCTGTATGGAAAGAGCACTGGTTTGAACATCAGGAAGAACTGAAACTGATAGAAAGCAATGCGCATGTGGCTATTTTTTATGATAAAAACATGCCACCCAATATTAAATGGCCTATCACCATAATGGCAGATTGCTGGGCCTATGTTAAACGTAACTATGGCGATTTCGGACCAGACCCAAAACTATATGTGATCCTCCACCGCGCGATGGGTAAGGATTATGGAGGAGGGCATCCCTCACCTTTTTTTGATGCAAGTCATGATTACCGCAACGTAATCGATTGTGGTTTGGCGCAATGGGATAATCCTACCGGCGAACAGATTGGCATGCCAATACACGAGATGGGACATATCGTAACCAGCGCCAGTCATGGCACAAAAGGCTCGCCCTCTGATGTATTGTGGGGAGATAGTAAGTTTATGGAGATTTTCAATTATGATGTGCTCAAAAACATAGGAATGGCCAACGAGGCGCATAAGGTGTTTGCACAAATGCAGACCCAGTACGACGACTTTCCGAGACAGGGAACGCAGTGGTTCAAAAACTGGTTTTTCCCTATTTATAGTAAGTATGGTAAAGGGAAAGTACTCAATAGGTATTTTGAACTCCTGGCATTAAACTTTCCAAAAAACAAAAACGGGCGGTACAAAAGAGATCTGAATTTTGGAGAATTTATTCATTTCTGGAGTGGTGCATCTGGAGTAAACCTACAGGATGTTGCAGAAAAAGCTTTTGGTTGGCCGATTGAATATGATCTTCAGTTTAAACAGGCCCAAAAGGATTTTCCGAAACTAAACTATGAAACTAAAGGCAGAAGCAGATAAGGTGCATGCTATATTGAAAATATTCCCTATGATTCGATGTTAAATCAGGAACCTGAGCAGACATCAATGGATGAGGTATCCGGTGAGGACCGGTCATAAATTCAGCCTTAATGAGATTTGATTCTTGTAATGTGCTGATTTGATTTGGTAAAACATAGGCTATGGTGGATACCAGGCCTATGTTTTTGTATTACGGCAATTGTTTCTTAAGATAAGTGAGCTATCGTCATTGCTTCGTCGGCTGAAAAAACCTTCTCGCATCCGATAGCTATCGGATGATGATTTTTCTTGCCTAATCTTTGCGTTTCGCTAAGTCATTAGAAGGCATCGTCATTTCGAGCGGCGTACAACGCGGTCGGGGATCACGAGAAGTGCTCAGCAAAGCTAAATCAATTTTCCATTTTAATTTGGCTCATAGATCTCTCCATTCCGCGATGCTCCAGTCGAGATGACGATTTTCCTATGGAGGCATGATCTTCGAACTCCTCCATCTTCAACCCCCTTTTTTTTTACAAACGCAAAAATGCGCACAAACAAACAGCTGTGTTTATCTGTGCACATTAGTTATAATTAAGTTTTTACGATTTAATAAAGGCTAAAATGTCATTATTAATTGTTTCTGCCTCTGTTGTAGGCATACCATGAGGGAAACCTGGGTAAGAGATCAGTTTTCCGTTCGGCAACAACTTTGCCGCTCTTGGTGCCTGGTTAAAAGGAACAATCTGGTCATCTTCTCCATGCAATACCAATACCGGAATTTCCACACTTTTTAGATCTTCAGTAAAATCTGATTCCGAAAATGCTTTGATCCCTTCATAATGTGCCAATACAGACCCCATCATGCCCTGGCGCCACCAGTTGTGTTTTATTCCTTCCTGAACTGTTTTGCCATCACGGTTCCAGCCGTAAAATGCCACTGGGAAATCGTAAAAATATTGGGCTCTGGTAAAGCCTGTACCCTGGCGGATTTCGTCAAATATTGCTAATGGCACACCATCCGGATTGCTTTCGTTTTGGATCATAATCGGCGTTACTGCACTGATTAAAACCGCTTTTGCAACGCGGCCTTTTCCATGTTTTGCCACGTAACGGATTACTTCACCACCACCTGTGGAGTGGCCAACGTGGATGGCATCTTTCAAATCGAGTGCTGCTGTAAGCTCTGCAATGTCGGCTACATAGGTATCCATATCATTACCATTGGCACTTTGGCCTGAGCGGCCATGCCCACGGCGGTCATGCGCAATCACCCGATATCCCTGTTTCAGGAAAAACATCATTTGTGTATCCCAGTCATCTCCAGATAATGGCCATCCATGATGAAAAACGATTGGTTGTCCCGTTCCCCAGTCTTTGTAATAAATTTCAGTTCCGTCTTTTACTTTAATTGTACTCATAGCTTTTTATAGATTAATTTTAATTGTTTAAAGCAGTTTTTACGAATTACCCAAAACTAATAATTGATGTTGAGGTAATCACTAAACTGTATGTTAAGTTTCGTGCTCACTTATTACAATTTGTGATCCATTTTGCTAAGTGTTTGGCTTTTAGGTGTTTGTTATTTGTTTATTGATTTTTCATTTGCGCTATTTCGTTAATTTACGTTAGTTGTTTGGTAGAATAGATTTTTCTGAATAATTTTTGATTATGCTTTAGCGTTGAGATAATCGTTTTGATTAAAACAACATCCGGGGCAGTAGTTTCTGGCCTTATCGCATTACCCGTTTAAGGTTTGCTGAGTGGATTTCAGTAAGTACTCCAGGTAAATTCACGTAATATCGTTAATTGCTCTGCTGAAACAACAACCCTTTAAAGCTCAAATAACTGGTTATTTGTTGATTATATCTGTGGTTTATTTTTTGTTTGGAAAAAGCCATGCACTATACCCTTCTTCAATTCATTATTTTACTTTCAGCAGCTTTCCTCTTGATTATGTTGGCGCAAAAGGTAAAAATTTCCTATCCTATATTTTTAGTAATTGCCGGTCTAGGTATCAGCTATATTCCGGGTATTCCGCCAATGTCTATTGATCCTGAAGTTATATTTCTGATTTTTCTTCCGCCGCTGCTTTATGAGGCTGCCTGGTATACCTCATGGAATGATTTCTGGCACTGGCGCAGGCCGATCAGTTTGCTTGCTTTTGGCCTGGTTATTATCACATCGGTAGCCGTTGCATTTTTAACCTCTTCCATGATTCCCGGTTTTACACTCGCCATGGGCTTTTTGCTTGGGGGCATTGTTTCGCCACCTGATGCCATTGCGGCGACATCGGTATTGAAGAATATTAAAGTGCCAAAACGGATTACCACCATTTTGGAAGGCGAAAGTTTGGTTAACGACGCCTCAAGTCTAATTGTGCTCCGTTTTGCCCTGGCTGCGGTAATTACAGGGCAGTTTTCGCTTTCTAATGCAGCAGGTGACTTTTTCTTAAGTACTGTTATGGGCATTTTAATCGGATTGGCCGTGGCTCACGTATTATATCTTATTCATCGGTTTTTACCTACTACACCCAGCATCGATGCTGCCATCACTTTAATTTCGCCTTATTTTATGTATCTGGCTGCTGAGCAGTTCCATTTTTCGGGCGTGATGGCTGTGGTAAGCGGGGGATTGTTTTTATCGTACCGGTCGCACGAAATTTTTGTAGATGGGCAAAGCCGCTTGCAGGCCATCAATGTATGGGCAACCTTAACCATGATCCTAAATGCCCTGGTATTTATTTTGATCGGACTGGAATTACCCATCATAATGGCTGGCTTAGAAGGTTATTCAATTTGGGAAGCTTTTAGTTATGGACTGATCATTAGTGCACTTGTAATTGTACTCCGCATCGCCTGGATTTATCCGGTAGCTTTTATACCAAGGTGGCTATCTGCCAGGGTAAGAAGGAGTGAAGCCCACCCAGGCTGGAAAGGCCCGTTAATTATCGGCTGGGCTGGAATGAGAGGAGTAGTTTCTTTGGCCGCGGCCCTCTCATTGCCCATTACTACTGCGGCTCACATTAATTTTCCACACCGTAACCTGATCATCTTCATTACGTTTGTGGTTATTTTGGTTACCCTGGTTTTTCAGGGCCTTACTTTGCCTTATATCATCAAGGCGATCAACATTTACGAAATTGATCCACTGGTACCTGATGAGCAACAAGAGGCCAGCATTAAACAGCGGCTGTTAAAGGTTTCATTAAACCGCTTAAGGGAAAACTATGCACAGGAAATTGAAGGAATCGGATTGGTAAATGGTTTGAAAAATGAACTTGAGAACAGCTTAAACCATACCTCCAGAAGACTCGAATCGATGGAGTGCCAAGCAATCGAAAATGCAGAGATGGAAGTTTATAACCACATTTTAAAAGATATTTATCATATCCAGCGGCAAGAACTTCACAAAATCCGCAAGGAAAAGCAATTTAGTGATGATGTAATCAGGAAACAGGAAATGCAGATCGATTTATCAGATACTAAAATTCCACATGGCAAAATAGCAATAAAATAATGGCTAAATGGTTTATACAGCGGTGGCGAGGCGCTGCGAAACAAAATCTTTTTATCATTGTTCAAAGATCTCTCCTCCAAAAGAGTTCCTTTGTAACACTGCGGTCGGGATGACGATAGCTCGCAACTCCGCTTACAGATTCCAATACAAGAATCGTCATCTCGACTCGATTGCAACGGAATGGAGAGATCTTTGAAGCAAATTATTGAAATGAAATTAAAAGATCTCTCCTCCAAAGGAGTTCCTTTGGAACACTACGGGCGAGATGACGATTTATCTTAAACTAAATCACATTGCTTAATCGACTCCGGACTCAAGACTACCAACTCCGGACTAAAACCTACTTAACAAATTCAAATTTTATCCCTAGTTTTTTAATTTTTGAGTTTAATGTCGTAGAAGGGATATTAAGGATTTCTGCTGCGCCGCCCGGGCCAAATATTTTGCCTTTACACATTTTCAAAATATTCATAATATGCTCCCGCTCCATTTCCTCCATAGTTTTGATTTTGAAATGATCGTCTCCAGAAAAACCTGTAACGGATGTCGAATTGGGAAGATCAACCTTAGTAATCATTTCTCCTTCAGTTAACAACATACTTCTTTCGATTAGGTGCTCCAACTCCCTTACATTTCCAGGCCAATGATAATCCTGCATTTCATTCAAGGCATCTGCAGATATTGAAGTGACTGATGACAATCCTTTTTTGCCATATTTGTCAATAAAATAAGCAGCCAGGACAGGTATATCTTCTTTCCGGTCTCTCAGTGAAGGTAACTCTATAGGGAAAACATTCAATCGGTAATATAAGTCAAGGCGGAAACGGCCATCTGCAACTTCTTTCTCCAGATTTCTGTTGGTGGCCGTAATGATCCTTACATTTATCTTTTTAGTATAATTTCCCCCCAAACGTTCAATTTCTTTTTCTTGGAGCACCCTTAATAGTTTTACCTGGGCTTCTAAGGGAAGTTCACCTATCTCGTCCAGAAAAATCGAACCTCCATCGGCTTGTTCAAACTTGCCAATGCGTTTTTCGTTTGCGCCTGTAAAAGATCCTTTTTCATGTCCGAAAAGTTCCGATTCTATCAAAGTCAAGGGTAAGGCTGCACAGTTTACGGTAACCAGTGCTTTGTTTTTTCGGGGAGATAATTTATGAATGGTCTGGGCGATTTTTTCTTTTCCGGTACCGCTTTCGCCCAAAATAAGCACCGAAGTATCATCGGGTGCCACCAGTTCCAGTTTCTTAAATGCGGTGTGCAGTAAAGCACTGTTGCCAATAATGCCATGAAAATCTTTCGAAATTTCAGGGTTTTCTCTTTTAACAATTGGTTCTTCAGCTGCAGGTAAGGTTGGCACAGAGATTTCTACGGCAATATCCTTTCCGTAAATAACCTGGTCTAAAACCAGCTCCAGGCTTTTCTTAAACTGATTAATAATTCCGGTATGTACTTTTGTATATAAATCGGAAAGGTGATTGAAGAAAATGAACTGAAAAAGCTCGCCATTCCTGTCGATTTCGGTAACCAGGGCCGATTCAAGCTTGTAATGATCAGAAAGGGTTTGTAGCCACGGGCTTTCCATCCTCAGTTTTCTAAAGTCATAACCGTTAAAAATCGATTTTCCATGATGAACAAGTGCAGTGCTGTTCCATATCTTAAAATCACGATTAGAAACTTTAATGTTGTTCAGTAAAGCTTCATTATTGAGCGTACCAAATTTGCCATCAGGCGAACGCATGATATTAATGTCTTTTGTAGTCGTCCGGGGATTTGATTTGGTAATCCAAAGAAAATCGAAAGGTACAACCGGATGCAAAACAGTACTGATTTGTTTCAACCGTTCCGAAATCGGTTCCTGCTTTTGCGCAATATGTTCAATCTGTTTATGTAGCGGTGGCTCTTTATGATGGTTATATTTCAGGTTTTGTTCATGCCTGTAACGGGCAATATCCAACATTACCATCAGGTCTTTTTCGCGGAAAGGTTTAACCAAAAAGCCATAGGGCAGGGTTGCTTTTGCGGCTTCTAAAATCCCCTGATTGGTGTTTGCAGAAATATAGATAAAAGGAATCCCCATTTCGGTAAGCTGGCCAGCCAGATCAATTCCCGTTTTATCGCCCTGCAAAAAAATATCCAACAGTATCCAGTCGGGTTCTTTTGCTGCGATCAGCTCAAGCGCTTTTACCACCGATGGTGCTATCCCACACACTTTATAGCCAGCTTTTTCGAGCATGATCCTCAGATCGTTGGCTACAATAAATTCATCTTCTACAATTAAGATTTTCTGTTTCATTTTCTATTTCGGGCGAGCATTAGATATAAATCAACGACCAACAAAGGTCCCTTTTTGATTAATACAGTCTATTCAAGTCAAGAAAAATACCAATCCTTATGTTTTTGTTTATCAGTGTTTTATATGTGTTAGTTGGTTTTTATAATTCATGATATATCGTTGATTTACTAAATGTCACTAACGTTTTATATCCAGCTTTTTAATTTTAGAATTCAATGTTGTTGCCGGAATGCCCAGGAGCTCGGCCGCACCACCGCTGCCTGCAACCTTGCCTTTGCAGCGCGCTAAAACCCTGATGATATGATCTCGTTCATTGTCAATAATCGTTTTTATTCCGTTTTGGGAGAGGGGTTCCTCATTTTTAACTCCAAGCTCCAAATGATCCGGATTAAGTTTTCCATTCGATGAAAGCAGTATACTCCTTAGCATCACATGCTCCAGTTCTCTGATATTGCCCGGCCAATCATATAACATCAGCCGATCCATAAAATCAGTAGGAATTTCAGTAATGTTTTTACCTACTGCTTTTGCATGTTTCTGAACAAAATATTCTGCCAATATTGGGATGTCGGTTTTTCGTCGACAAAGCGGAGGAACATGTATGGGAAAAACATTAAGGCGATAGAAAAGATCAAGCCTGAATCTGCCTTTTGCGATCTCTTTCTCTAAATTGAGGTTTGTAGCAGCAATTATTCTTAAATCGACTTTAATAGGTTGTTTGCCGCCAATCCGTTCAATTTCTTTCTCCTGCAAGGCGCGGAGAAGCTTTGCCTGCAGATCGAAAGGCATTTCTCCGATTTCATCTAGAAAGATGGTGCCTTCATTAGCCTCCTCAAATTTGCCGACCCTGGTGTTTACAGCCCCTGTAAATGAACCTTTTTCATGGCCAAATAGAATGGATTCAATTAAATCGGCTGGTAGGGCAGCGCAATTTACAGCCACCATTGGTTTTGTGTTTCGATGCGATAGGCGGTGGATGCTTTTGGCAATTTCCTCTTTTCCTGTTCCGCTATCCCCGGTAATCAATACCGAAGTGTCAGTTGGTGCAACAATCTTGATCTTATCTAAAACACTCAGCAAAGCCGTGCTTTTACCGATAATGTTTTCAAAATCTTTTTTAGCTAAGGGATAGTCGCTTTCCTGATGTAAAACTGATTCTGTTCCGGCTTTTTCAAGTTCGATAATATGCACTAATTTTTTCTCTAAGGTGCCTGATAAAAAATTAAGCAGCTCAATGTGTGCGGGTTGGTAAATGTTTTCAGTTCTGCTGTAAAATGAAAAGCTGATCTGATCGCCATTTTCCAGGTAGAAGGTTTTTACCAGATTGGAATAAAGATGATAGGTGGTGGCGATTAAGTTTTTCATTGGAGCTGCCCTTTTAACCCCTTCAAAATCATCACCAATGTAAATGGCATCAGCGGTGGTTTCTGGTACCAGTTGATTGATGGTATCGTATTCTGCCCTGCTTAAACCTGCATATTTTAAAAATTCGTTTGCTGTAAATAAATCGTACTGATTAAAGTTTTTTCTGGTGATTCCAATTTCGCTATATCGTTTTCCATCTTTCCCAATACCCGAAAGTGCAATAAAATCAAAAGGAATATAAGGTTGAAAGGCATTTGCGATAGCTAATATTTTCTTTTGCCAGGTTAAGGATTTCATTGAAATATCTACAATAAAATCCTCCATAAAGCGCTCACTGCTCATTTTCATGTTATTGCTGTTTTCCCTTCGGTACCTGGCAATATCAATGCTCAATAAAATATCCCGGTCGCGGTAAGGTTTAACAATAAATCCGTACGGGCAGGTAGACTTTGCAGCCTCCAACACTTTCTCATTCGAATTTGCGGAGACATAAATGAACGGGATCTGGCTTTTCATCAAATCGTACGCCAGATCAATGCCGGTTAACCTGCCTTTTAGGTAAATATCCAACAGAACCAGATCTACCTGATGTTTTTCCAATAAAGCCTGTGCATTTTTTACAGAATCAGCAATGCCAACAACCTGGTAGCCGGCACGCTGCAAAATCATCTGCAGATCGTGCGCTACGATAAACTCATCTTCAACAATTAGAATTTTTTCAGTCTTCATCTCTAATTAATCTTTCAACAGGAATAAATCTTCATTTTTGTTCATAAAAGTCAGGCGTAAGGAAACACCGTTTTTGCTTTCCATGGTGAAAATGCCATCAATTTGGGTACTCAGCCCCTTCATCAAAATAATGCCCAGTGTATTGCACTGTTCATAATCAAAGTCGGCAGGTAATCCGATGCCGTTATCCTTAATAAACAGTTGATAATGATCTGCCTGACATTCTTTTAGGGTAATGATCACTTTTCCGCCATACCTGTCAGGAAAAGCATATTTGAAAATATTGGTAACCGCCTCGTTAATAATTAAGCCAAGTGGAACAGCTTTCGAAATATCCAGTTCGAGATTTAAAATGTCCAAATCAAAGCTGATCTTTTTATCGTCGTTAAGGCTTTCCTTTAAATATTCAACCAACTCCACGATATAAGGCTGAATGTTGATGGTAGCCAGATTTTCTGTTTGATAGAGCTTTTGATGAATCAATGCAATACTTTTCAAACGGTGCTGACTTTCTTTTATGGCTTCAATTGCCGATAAATCTTCCAGGTAATAACTTTGGCTGTTCAGTAAACTCATTGTTAGTTGCAGGTTGTTTTTAACCCGATGGTGTACTTCCTTAATCAACCCCTCTTTTTCTTCGATTAACTTGTTTTTTTGCTGAATATTCACCTCAAGTTCAGCGTAGGCAAGATCTATATCAGCCTTTTTCTTTACCAAAGTATCATGAAGTTTCTTTTTCAACCGAAACCTGCCATAAATTAAAACAAGCACGATAGTTAAAAATGCGAGACCGGCTATAGTGGCATTTTTGATCCATTGAATGCGGTTAAGCTCCTGACTTTGTAATTGCGATTTCTTCCTGAGGATTTCATTTTCATTCTCCTTTTGCGAAGCCTGGAATTCAATCTTCAATCGCTCAATGGTATTTAAATTTTCCTGGCTCAGCATCGAATCTCTAAGCTTATGAAAAGTTTGCAGGTGGGTAATTGCCTCGGCCGGACGATCTGTAGATAGATCTATTTTGTAAAGAATTTCATTTAAGCGGATCTGCCTTGGCAAGGTCATGCTGATCTGGTTTTCTCTCGCCCTTTCTGCAAATTGTAAAGCAAGCTCATATTTGTTCTGGGCAAAGTAGAATTCGCTTACAGAGAAGAAAACTGAAGTTTGGAAAGGGTTAGAATATGTTTGTAATGTATTATCTTCCAGTAGTTTATCGAAATACTTTTTAGCCAGGTCGTACTTTTTTAACGCAGCATAACATTCGCCAAATGCCAGAAACATAAAATATTCATGTCCACTTGATGGATTGTTAACCTCGCTCCACGTTTTTTCGAGTATGGCCAGTGCTTTTTTTGCTTCACCCAGTTTGATCATTTGGCTCGTAATGGAATAAGCCGTAACAAAGCGGAAAGGATCTTTTTTATCGTCAACATCAAGGGTTTTACGGTACCAGGCAATGCTTTCTTTAGCTTTACCCATGGCCTCATAGGCAGAGCCTACCCGGTTTAAATAAGTGCCGAGCACTTCCTCGTGGTTGTTTTGTGCCGTTTTTACACTCAGTAATGCGTAATTCAATGCCTTACTGAGTTCTCCTTTTCTTTCATAAACTGCCGAAAGCAGATCATAGGCCATTGGCAGATCGGGAAGTTTGAATTTTTTATCCAGTGCTATAACCTCAAAAAGCTCTTTTATGGATAAATCAAATTTTTCTTCCTCCAAATGGAAATCTGCCATTGTTTTGAGGAGCGTTGCCTCTCTGTATTTTTCCTGGAAAGAGGTGCCGATTTCTTTATATAAGGCATGTGCGGTAGCCGCCCGGTTGTAAAATGTTTTGTTTTTATAATCCGAAACGGTATCGGGAACATTGACATAATAAGAATACCATGCACTGGCTTCGAAATGTTTATTGCCCATTCGTTTTGCAACAGCAATTGCCTTTTCATAGGTAAGTGCCTGCTGCACCCGCAAATTTTTTTTGTTTAAAAACCGGGCGTAAACCATGAGGGTACGGAATTCTGAGTTTGGGGATTTAAGTTGATCATTTAAAATGCGGGCTTTTTGCAGATAAGGCATTGCCTTCGCTAAATTTATGCTTTGGTTTTCTTGTTGATTAATGAAATGATTGGCAATTTTTAGCAGGTATTGTATGCGGTTTGTATCGGGTTTCGAATCAGCCAAAAGTCGCTGCAGCTTTTGAAGAGAATCTGTGGGATTTAAACTGCCTACCTGATTTCTGACTGAGGTATTACCGCTCTTAATGAGCGTTAAACTGAAAATCGCAAATAACATGATGAGCACGATCATTTTATTGATGTGCTTTACTGCCGCAATTTTTTTAAACAGTTGGTTTAATTTTATCATTAAATGTTACTTATTCAGGATGTGTTCCCGTTTAATCTTAAATTTTTTAATTTTTGAGTTAAGGGTGGTAGCAGGGATATTTAATATTTCTGCAGCTCCACCGATACCCGATATTTTTCCCTTGCAACGTTTTAAAACCGATAGAATATGGTCGCGCTCGTTTTCGTGGATACTTTTTGTTTTTTGTTCCTCCGAACTGTTAATGGCTTCATTTCTATCTATTTTAGGCAGGTGGATCTCTTTTAGTATGTTGCCCGATGTTAATAGTATACTTCGCTCAATTAGGTGCTCCAGCTCCCTTACATTTCCCGGCCAGGGATAGAGCATGAGTTTGTTCAATGCGCTTTTGGAAATGGCGTTTACCTGCCGGCCGGTTTTTTGGGAAATGCGCTCAATGAAGAAGGCTGTTAGATGAGGGATGTCATCCAACCGATCCCTTAGCGGAGGGATTGAAATTGGAAATACGTTTAATCTGTAATAGAGATCACTCCTGAAATTTCCTTTTTCTATCTCTTTTAACAGGTTCCTGTTAGTGGCAGCTATAATTCTAACATTCGTTTTAATTACGCCCTTACCACCAATACGTTCTATTTCTTTTTCCTGGAGCGCTCTAAGCAGTTTCACCTGAAGGTCTAGCGAGAGCTCACCAATTTCATCCAAAAACAGCGTGCCGTTATGGGCCAGTTCGAATTTCCCGATCCGCCGCTCTGTTGCGCCTGTAAAGCTGCCTTTTTCATGTCCAAAAAGTTCGCTTTCGGCCAGGCTAGCAGGGATTGCGGCACAATTGATTTTAACCATCAATTCGTTGCTGCGATGTGAGGAATTGTGTAATGCCCTTGCAATGAGTTCTTTGCCTGTTCCTGTTTCTCCAATAATCAATACAGTACTATCAGTGGCTGCCACGGCATTTACCAGGTGAAAAATGCTTTTTAAAGATTCGCTTTGCCCGATAATTTCTGTATGGTTGTATTTGTGCTGGATCTCTTCCTGCAGGTAACTTTTTTCGTCCTCTAATTTTTGTTTGTATGCATTGATTTCTAAGAGCTGTTGCTCTATTTTTTCGTTTGCACGGATGTTCGATATCGCTATTGAAATCTGCAGCGAAATGCCCTGCAGCAGATCAAAATAGATATTCGATAACGAATTCATGTTCTTAGTGTAGAGGTAAAAGAAACCGATACATGCTGATCGGTCCACCATTTTCAGGCCAATCATTTCTTTGATGCCTTTATTGTGCCAAAATGATAACCAGGCAGGTGCGTCATCCCACCTTAAAACTTCTTCAACATTAAAAACGATTGGTTTTTCTGAAGAAATCATCGCCCTGCACATGCCGTCATCGAGCGTGTACTTCTTCGATGATTCTGGTGCTATACCGGCTGTTCTAAGAAAATCCTCTTTTTGGTTATAGATGAAAGCACTATGGGTCTCCTGATCGTCATTAATCAAACAGATGACAAAGTCATCAAAATCAAATAATTTTTTAAGCTTTAGATCGATGACATCAAAGAGATCAAGTTTGTTGCGTATAGAGGCGATGGAGTTGCTTAACGATAATAAAACTGCATTCTCCCTTTCTTTTTGTTCGAGTTTTTTAAATAAGCGTGCATTTTCGATTTCAAGTACTGTCGCTCCATTAATATTTAGGATGGCATGTTCTTGATTTTGAATTTCAGATAAATTGCCCTTGCTTTCCATGTCGCTAAAGTAGGGTTTATAAATTTAATTAATGAATTTTGATTCGTTAAATCGGTAACGAAATTTCGCTATTTGTTTGTTTTATCTTCTGGTTTATAGTAAGTTATGTTGTATTTTTGATGTTGGTATTTTCTTTTTTATTTCGTTATTAATTAGGTGCTCAATTAATTTATCCCGCAGATTTAGTAGATTTCCGCAGAGGTAAATGTTTGGTTGATTGAATGTTGAAATAAATCATTAATCGCAATTCAATAGAAATGTCGTCTTTCCCGCGCAGGCGGGAATCTTATTACTTGAAGCATTTGTTAGGCATTAGGATTATTCATAAGCTTTCTTCTCTTCAAAGGCATTCATGAGCACTGCGTGGTTCCCAATCAAGTTGGGAATGACGATCCGATGAAGGGAATCACAACTCCCAACTTGTGCGCTCAGTGCCTTTCTCCATTTTCTCGGTGGTTAAAACACAGATGCTTTTCCCTCTGCGTCCTTTGTGGTAAAAAACAATATTGAAATTCGTAAATCAACGATATATAGTTAATTATATTTCTTGTGTTTTTATGTAAGATATTGATTTTTAGCTATTTGTTTGGTGGTATGTTTCTTGGAACAGTGAGAGAAACAAAAATATTTAATTATGAAACCATCACCAGACTTATTATCTCCGGAAAATCATGCATTAGTATTAATCGATTTCGAAGGACAGATGGCTTTTGCAACAAAAAGCATCTCTATTACCGAACTTCGTACAAATGTTGCCATTGTTTGTGGTGCATCTAAAATCTTTAACGTACCCACTATTGTAACCACAGTTGCCGAAGAGTCGTTTGCGGGCCCTGTTTTTCCAGAAATTGAAGAATTTTATCCCCAGGCTACTTCAAATTATATCGACAGGACTTCGATGAATACCTGGGAAGATGAACCGGCTTACAAAGCAATCACTGCAACCGGAAAAAAGAAACTTGTATTGGCCGGTCTTTGGACGGGTGTTTGTATCGTTGGTCCGGCTTTATCGGCCTTATCAGAAGGTTTTGATGTTTTCGTGATTACTGATGCCTGTGGTGATGTAAGCAATGAGGCACACGAACGGGCCATTCAACGGATGGTGCATGCAGGTGTAAAACCGGTAACTTCTGTGCAGTACATCCTCGAACTTCAAAGAGATTGGGCCAGAACCGGAACCTATGAGCCTGTAACCACACTGATGAAAAAATACGGTGCAGGTTATGGCCTTGGTATCCAGTATGCACACAAAATGGTAAAACACTAATTCTCATTTATATAAAATGAGAACTGATTATCCCCATTTGGCATTCGTTGTTGCAATCTGTTTTTGCTTATCAACAACTGTGGCTTTCGCCCAAGGCATTAAGCTTATGCGCTACGATGAGGATTATAGCCATTTGAAAGATTCGGCAAGGAACTTCTACAATACATTAAAGTTCCTGCCGCTTTCGGTAGATAAAAAAGTTTACCTCAGTTTTGGTGGCGAAATCAGGGAGGAATATGGAGGCAAAATCAATGAAGACTGGATCAAAGATCAGGGTTTCAATTATTCTTTTTTACAACGATACTCGCTTTATGCTGATTTAAATGTTGGAGAAAGACTGCGGGTTTTCGCTCAGGTAAACAGTGCTCTGGAAAACGGTAGTAAGTATGGCCCCTCTCCGGTTGATGAGGATCAGCTTGCAGTTCAAAATCTTTTCGCAGAATATCGCATACTTAAAGATTCATTAAACAAATTAGCCGTTCGGGTGGGCAGGCAGGAAATAAATTACGGTTCGGGGCGGTTAATTTCTGTGCGGGAGGGTACTACGGTAAGGCAATACTTTACAGGAGCAAAACTGATGTATGCAACACCACGGTTTTCGTTGGATGCATTCGTTTTAGCAGCCGATGAAGTGAATTTCGGGGTATTCGATAATCGCCCCAGCCATCAGGCAAACCTTTGGGGCGCTTATTCGAATCTCAATATCCAGCAAGGCGGAAACTTTGATTTCTATTATTTAGGCATCAGGCGCGATGATGCTGAATTTGAAGAAGGCATAGCAAAAGAAATCAGGCATACCCTGGCTACGCGATATTGGAAAAGTGGCGGTGGTTTTATCTATAATGTAGAAGCAGCCTATCAGTTTGGCAAGTTTGGAAGTAGCAATATCGATGCCTGGACAATGGCGATTGAATTGGGTTATACTTTTGAAGAAACCAAGCTTAAGCCTTCTGTAAACCTGCGGAACGATTATATCTCAGGAGACCAGAAAGCTGGCGATGGAAAACTCCAAACTTTTAATCCCTTGTATCCTAAAGGAGGTTATTTTGGATTTAATCCCCTTATCGGACCTTCGAATTTGATCGATCTGCACCCTTACTTAACCCTTAGCCCAACCGATAAATTAAGCATCCAGGCTGATGTAGTTTTTAACTGGAGGTATTCTACAAACGACGGGATTTATCGTCCCAGCGGAAATTTTAATACCGCAGGTTCACTTTCTAACCATCGCTTTATCGGTACCACTTATCTGCTCAGTGCAGATTATAAATTCAATAACAACCTTTCATTCAGTTGTGGGGGGCAATATTTCAGGGTGGGTGATTTTATAAAAGATATCGTACCACTCTGGGATAATTCAAAGTTTTTTAATGCTCAGGTATCATACAAATTTTAAACAATAAGAAAATGAAAAATAACTTCACTAAAACATCAATAGCTGCAATCCAAAACTTCAGGCTATCACTCATCATATTTGCTGTATTTGTTACAGGAACAGCATTCGCACAAACAACCACCGCAATCGGAACGGCCAAAGTCTGGGGTACGGTTGATGGGATTGCCATCGAGGGTGTCGTTCAGGGGCCATCGGCGCAGGTTAGCGATTTACAGATTGCCTGTGTTTTTGAGTACACCGAAGGAGATATTTTTAACTCACCACCCGCACTTCCGCCAGCGTTAAATGGTTTGGTACACCTGGATCAGGATATGAAAGGTTTGATCACCGAAATCCGCAAAAGCGGGAAATTTCTGGGTCACGCCAACGAAACCATTTTAATTTCTCCCCCAAAGGGCACCATAGGTGGCAAACGGCTGCTTTTGATCGGTCTAGGCGATCGAAATAAATTCACCCCAGAACTAATGACCGGAATAGGCAGCATTGCCATGAGAGAAGCACTTAAGTTGGGTGTAAACAATTTTTCTTTTGCAAGTGATTTAAAAGACGCAGGGATTGATTCGCCAACGGCATTGGTTGCGGGCAACGTTGTAAAAGGCATTTTCGAGGCTTACAGAACTCAAACCTGGTTAAAAGAAAAGAATATGGCAACCTTTAAACCGGTGGCGAAAGTGATCCTTTTGGCGGGCCCGGCATTTTTTACAACTGCTGGAGAAGGTATTCAGGAAGCAATTGCTGCCATTAAAAATTAAGATCTCAAATCTAAAAAGAAGACACCATGACTGCAGATATCATTTTATTCAATGGTAAGATTCATACCATTGCCAGGCAAAAGGAAGAAATAACAGCCGTTGCCGTTAAAGATGGCAAGTTCATCGCCGTTGGTCGTGATAGCGACATCATGAATTTTTCGGGTTCTGCAACTAGGCTGATTGATTTGGGCAAAAAGCGGGTTGTTCCGGGGATTAACGACTCCCATATCCATTTAATCCGTGGTGGGTTAAATTTCAACCTGGAACTACGCTGGGATGGTGTTCCATCGCTTGCCGATGCCTTACGGATGCTTAAAGAGCAGGTAGATATTACCCCATCACCACAATGGGTGCGCGTAGTTGGGGGCTGGTCTGAGTTTCAGTTTGCTGAAAGGAGAATGCCAACGCTGGAAGAAATAAATGCCATTGCGCCCGAAACGCCTGTGTTTATTTTGCATTTATACGACCGTGCTTTTATGAACCGTGCTGCCCTTAAAGCCGTTGGATATACAAAAGATACGCCTGCGCCTCCGGGCGGAGAAATCCAGAGAGATGCCAATGGGGAGCCTACCGGACTGATTATCGCCAGCCCGAATGCCATGATTTTATATGCTACGCTGGCAAAAGGTCCGAAACTTTCTTATGAACATCAGGTAAATTCTACCCGTCATTTTATGACCGAACTGAACCGCTTCGGGATTACCAGTGTAATTGACGCGGGTGGAGGTTTTCAGAATTTCCCCGACGATTATAAAGTCGTAAACGAATTGAATGAGCAAAAACAACTTACCGTTCGCATTGCCTACAACTTGTTTACCCAACGGCCTAAACAGGAGTTTGAAGATTTTGATAATTGGACCAATACCGTAAAACTTTATCAGGGAGATGATATGTACCGCCATAATGGGGCAGGTGAGATGCTGGTTTTCTCGGCAGCCGATTTCGAAGATTTTCTTCAGCCACGGCCAGATCTCTCCGATAATATGGAACCCGAATTGGAACGTGTAGTGCGTTTGCTGGTCGAGAAAAGATGGCCCTTCAGGCTTCATGCCACTTATAATGAAAGTATCAGCCGCTTTCTAAATGTTTTCGAAAAGGTAAATAGAGATATTCCTTTTGCTGGCCTGCCCTGGATTTTCGATCATGCCGAAACCATCGACGAACGAAACATTGAACGTGTAAAAGCATTGGGCGGTGGCATCGCGATCCAGAGCAGAATGGCTTATCAGGGCGAATATTTTACCGAACGTTATGGTGCAAAAGCTGCACTCCGAACACCACCGGTTAAAAAGATGCTCGAAATGGGAGTTCCTGTTGGTGGTGGTTCTGATGCTACACGTGTAAGTAGTTATAATCCATGGGTTTCCATGTTTTGGTTAACGGCCGGTAAAACTGTTGGTGGCTTAAAAATCTACAGTGAAGAAACCGTTTTATCAAGAGAGACTGCTTTAGAACTATATACCAGAGGCAGTGCCTGGTTTTCGAACGAGCAGCAAAAAAAGGGCGATATAGAAGTAGGCATGCTGGCAGATTTAGCTGTTTTAAATCACGATTACTTCGAAGTTGCCGATGAGCAGATCAAAAGTATCGAATCTGATTTAACGCTTGTTGATGGCAAAATTGTGTATGCCAAAGGCGATTTCTCTTCTTTTTCTCCACCAAAAATCCCGATTCTGCCAGACTGGTCGCCAACTAAAAGTTACAACGGGTATTATTCTCCGGCGACGCACAAAACAGATCAACAAGGAAAAACAAAGGGTGCAAATGGAGCCGCTTCAGTTTTGGCAATGGTGCATTCCTGCGTAGGCAGTTGTAATGTCCATAACCATAATCACGATGCAGTAAGGACCAGCAACCTTCCTGTAAACAATTACACCGCATTTTGGGGCGCATTGGGCTGCTCGTGCTTTGCTTTTTAAATTATGGAAAATATCATCAAATACCTGCTATATTCTGATTTGGGATCAGATTTTAACAATTGGGCAGTACTTATTTTCAGGCTGCTGCTCATGCTCGAGCTTTTCAGGGTTCATGGCATGAAAAAGTTCCGTGTTCAAAATGGAGAAAAGGAGCATGTGCCCAATCCCCTGGGGCTGCCGGATAAACTGAACGGTTTAGTGGCTACATTTTCTGATACCATTGTGCCATTTCTGGTTGCCATAGGTGTTGGAACCAGGCTGTTCCTGCTGCCATCCATAGTTGTAACGGCCATCGGGTACTTTGTAGTGCACAGAAAAGATCCGATTGAAGTGCGTGATGTACCTTACATGTACACATTGGCCATGCTTTTTTTATGGCTAATCGGACCCGGAACCATTTCAATAGATCATTATTTATTCAATACACTCTTTAATTAAAATAAACATTAAATCACAAATCATGGAAGCTAAAATTGGAATCAGCGCAGAAAACCTTGCCGAGGTTGCACATTCATTAAGCAAAATTCTTGCAGATGAATACGTTTTATATACTAAAACAAGAAAAGCGCACTGGAACGTAGAAGGACCAGATTTTTACAACAAACACAAGTTTTTCGAAGCGCAATACACCCAACTGGAAGATATTGTTGATGAAGTTGCAGAACGTATCCGCAAACTCGGTCATTATGCCCCGGCGTCGCTTAAACAGTTTCTGGAATTGACGCACTTAACTGAAGATGACCGTGGTAAAAACGATGCATTAACCTACATCAAAATGTTACTGGCAGATCACGAAAGTATCTTGATCCATTTAAGAGAAAACATTGATAATTACGCAGGTGCGCTTAAAGATGCCGGAACAAGCGATTACATCACAGGATTAATGGAAACACACGAAACCATGGCCTGGATGTTAAGGGCTCATTTATCATAAAATCAAAAATAAAATGGAAGAAAAACAGAACAATATCTGGTTTGTAACCCTTGTATTAACCATTATTGCTGGCTTTTGTGATGCGATTACCTTTGTTGCCGCCGATAAAATTTTTTCGGCACACGTTACCGGAAACTTTATCGTATTCGCTTACCAGATGATTAAAGGCTCTGATGGAGATGCATGGATCAAGCTGCTAACTTTTCCCATATTTATGCTCTCGGTTATGGCTGGCGGCTGGATATCGGCGAGATTTTCGAACAGGCATTTTCTGCTTTTATGTGAGGGACTTATTCTTTTGCTTGGCGGTGCAATAGCGTATTCATTGGGCTATATAGATAATGGTGAAGTTACGTGGCCAATGTACCTGGTTACCATGATCGTGGTTTTTGCCATGGGGCTGCAGAATGCCTTTGGGAAACTTTTTGCCAAGGAAACCTACGGACCAACCACCATGATGACAGGTAATGTAACCCAGTTTGCGCTCGATATCAGGTCGTTTTGTAATTCAGGTTTCAAAAATGCTGACTTCCTTTCAGGAATAAATAAAGGTTTAATCACTTTGGGCGGTTTTTTAACCGGTTGTATCCTCGGTGCCTGGATCGGACAGCTGTTTGGCTTAGTGGGTATCGTGCTGCCTGGTGTTGCCATGTTAATCTGCTATTACAGCACAAAGCAGGCTAAAAATGATGCTAAACTTTAAAGATGCCAACCAAAAATAGAACAGCTAATTTTTGCTGGCCGGAATTCAGGTTCCTGTTAATTACTTTCATGCTGATCAGTCCTGTCCTTGCAAAAGGGCAGGGCATCAGGACCTCCAAGGAAGTTGAGACAGCGGAAATTAAACTTCGCAGGCTTGGCCAAACAGAAAGCAAAGTCGATTTATTGATCGATCTGGGCACCTATTACCTAAATTTACCAGGCGAATTAAAGGCCGACCTTGCCCTGGCGATGCGACTCCGCGAACAGGCTTTTGCTTTAGCAGGCAAGATCGAATATCCAAAAGGAATTGCCCGAAGTATGGTACTCAAAGGAAGTATCATCCGCGAATCGGGAGATAAGGTTTTAGGTGCAAAAACTTATGAACAGGCCATAGCCTATGCCTCGAAGATGAATCTGAAAGATCAATTGGCAGCCGCTTATTCCGCTATGGGTACTCTTTTTGGCAATGAAGGCGAGGATCTCGAAAAGAAAATTGCTTACAACGAAAAATCCCTGGCTCTTTACCGCCAGGCAGGGGATAAATTAGAAGAAGCCAATTCGCTCAAAAACCTGGGCGATTATTACAACATAAAAGGGCAGCCAGCCTATGCCATTAAACTAATGGATACCTCACTTGCTGTTTACAAAGCTATTGGCTTTAAAGAGTTGCAAGGCGTGTACAATAACATGTGTATTACCAATATCAGCCTCGGCAATTTTTCAGAAGCGCTAAAATACGGTTTACTCGCAGAGAAAACTGCCGACCAGTTGGCCGATACAAGTTTGCAAAGAAGTTCTATAAACAATCATTTAGGTTTAACCTATTATTACCTAAGGAACGACCAGAAAGCACTTGACTATTGGCTAAGGGCAAAAAACATAGCTGAGCGTTACAAAGACCCAGGTTACATGCAAACCATTATTGCCAATGTAGCCACCATCTATGTTCGCATGAAACGGTTTGAAGAAGGAATAGCTGAGTTGAAAGAGCTGATTAAAAAATATCCGCCAACTGATACCCAGATGAAACTGCGCATACCTTATATTTTATTCAACACTTACTACGATATTGAACAATATGGCAAAGCTGAACCATTTTTCAAAACTTTAATTAAATTCCACCACGACCTGCCCAAAGATGATCCAAACCAGATTTATCTGTACCGCAGTATCATCCGGAAACTGATCCATGAGAAGCAATTTCAAGCTGCCGACGGTTATTTAAAAGAACATGAAAAGCAAAGTTTAGCGCAGAAAAACTTACTGGCGCTGTCTCAGTTGCACAGGCTTTGGTTTGATGTAGATTCTGCACTGAACAAACCCTGGTCGGCTGTGGCGCACTATAAAACCTATAAAAGGTTAACAGATTCCATCTGGAACAACGAAAAGAACAAACAGATTTCGGGATTGGAAATCGAATATCAAACCGAGAAAAAAGATAAGGATATTGCCCTGCTTCATCAAAAAAATCAGTTGCAGCAGGTCAGGATCGGGAATGAGGAGCGTGTGAGGTATTTTTTTATCGCAGGACTTATTATCGCGGCGCTGTTTGCAGGTCTCATTTATAACCGTTATCGTCTAAAAAAGCGTAGCAATCTTATCCTGGAGCAAAAGCAGGAAGAAATAAATACGCAGAACGAGCTGCTTAGGAAAATACTGGGTGAAAAAGAGTGGCTCCTTCGCGAAATCCACCACCGGGTAAAAAACAACCTGCAGATTGTCATCAGTTTGCTCAATACCCAATCGGCTTACCTCGATAATGAAGATGCTTTAGTGGCCATTAGAAATAGCCAGAACCGGATGCATGCCATGTCGCTCATCCACCAGAAGCTTTATCAATCTGATAATCTGGCTGAAATAGATATGAAATGGTACATCAAAGAACTGGTCGATTACATGATCGAATGTTTTGGTACTGATAAGAAAATCCAGTTCACTTTAGAAACAGAGGCGATTAAATTAGATGTTGCACAGGCGGTTCCGCTTGGTTTGATCCTGAACGAGGCCATTAGTAACGTGATTAAATATGCCTTTCCAGCTAATGAAAAAGGTAAAGTGCACATTTCTTTCTTGCTCACGGGAGAGGAGCGCTGTGAACTGAAAATTGCAGATACGGGGATTGGTTTGCCAGCAGGCTTCGATCCTGACAATACCGAATCACTTGGAATGAGCTTGATGACCGGCCTTACCGAACAGCTTAACGGAGAAATAAAAATGTGGAATGATGATGGCCTTGTGCTTGATGTCATCTTTAAACGCCACAACGAATTAATTACAGAAAGCTCAGCACTATTAATAAACAAAAATTAAACGATATGAATAATAACATTTTAGGTTTGCATCACATTACAGCGATTGCAGGCAATGCACAGCAAAACTTCGATTTTTATACCAAAACACTAGGTTTAAGGTTGGTGAAAAAGACGGTTAACTTTGATGACCCTGGTACTTACCATCTTTATTACGGTGATGAAAGTGGATCAGCAGGAACCATTCTTACCTTTTTTCCCTGGGAGGGAATTGGGCAGGGTACAGAAGGTGTAGGAATGGCAACAGAAATCGGCTATTCAGTACCTGCAGACAGTCACCAGTTCTGGTTGGAAAGATTCGGTGCCGCAAATGTTAAAACAAAAGAGATTATCGAGCGTTTCGGCGAACAGGTATTGGCTTTTAAAGACCCAGACGGTTTATCGCTGAGTTTGATTGTGCCCAAAACTACAGATGCCAGAGCGCCCTGGGAAACTGCTGATATCAAAAAAGATACCGCAACCAAAGGTTTTCACAGTACCACTTTAACCCTGCAAAGCATCGATGGAACCGCAAAGGTGCTCACCGATCTGTTTGGTTACCGTTTACTGGGACAGGAAGAAAACCGCTATCGTTTTATTACCGATACCGTAGAAAATGCAGCCATTGTAGATCTGTTGGAAGTACCAGCTGGCCACAGGGGCAGAAATGCTGCCGGTACCAACCACCATGTGGCATTTCGTGTTAAAAACGAGGATATTCAGATGGAGTTGAGGGAGCAGATTTTGAGTAAAAACTTACAGATTACGCCTAAAATCGACCGTGATTATTTCTACTCTTTATATTTCCGCGAACCAGGAGGGGTCCTTTTCGAAATTGCGACCGAAAACCCAGGCTTTACTGTGGACGAACCCTTGAATGAATTGGGGACACATTTAAAATTACCGCATCAGCACGAGCATTTACGCGAAGATTTAGATAAATTACTTCCAAAATTAATTTAAAAAAGATGGCACAGGTAAAATTAAACACTCAGGAAGGCGAACCAAGTTCGTTCGATATTTACGATGAAGACGGAAAAGTTGGCGAAATGATTTTTGATATCAAAGATTCAGACTTAACTGTTTACCATACTGAAGTAGATCCGGCAAAAGAAGGAAAAGGTTATGCTAAAATGTTGCTCGATGCAATGGTGGCTTATGTACGCGAAAACAAATTGATGGTGATCCCGATGTGTCCTTACGTACACATTCAGTTTAGACGCCACGAAGATTTGTATGCAGATATCTGGAACAAAGTAAAAGAAGAAGAATAACAATGGAAGAAATTATAAAAGCAGGAAAGAGTTTTGATCAGGCAGAAAAAGTACTGATCATGATCCACGGCCGTGGAGGAACTGCCCAGGATATATTATCGATGGCAGAATACCTGGAGGTTTCAAAATTTGCATTGATTGCCCCGCAGGCTGAAAATAATACCTGGTACCCACAATCATTTCTGGCGCCAAGGGCAGCTAACGAGCCTTCGCTTTCCAATGCGCTAAAAACAATAAACGATATTTTAATCGATCTGGAAAGAGAAGGTTTTTCAAAAGAACAGATTTACTTTTTGGGTTTCTCACAGGGCGCCTGTTTAACCCTCGATTTTGTTGCAAGCAATGCTGCCCGTTATGGTGGTGTGGTCGCTTTCACAGGTGGCCTTATCGGTGAACAGGTAGATCACCGCAATTATCATGGCGACTTCGACGGTACGCGCTGTTTTTATCGGTAGCAGCGATCCCGATATGCATGTTCCGGTAGCGAGGGTAAAAGAATCAACTGCTTTACTCGAAGGTATGGGCGCAGAGGTTACCGAGATTATTTACCAAAACATGGGACATACCATCAGCCATTCAGAAATAGAGCAGGTAAATAAGCTGATTTTTAACGGTTAAAGAGCAAATGGAAAAGGAAACAGAAAGAATAGAGGCCTTTAGTGATGGTGTTTTCGCCATATCAGTAACACTCCTGGTGCTCGAACTTCATGTGCCCGAGATAAAAGACGGCGACACTTCCATTCATTTGCTGGAGCAATTAAAGCTGCAATGGCCGGGCTATATCGCTTTTGTCATTTCCTTTTTTAGCATTTTTATTATCTGGGTTAACCACCATAAAGTTTTTAAACAGATTTACAAACGAAACACGGGACTGATGTTTGCCAACGGACTCATTCTGTTCCTGGTTTCGCTTGTTTCTTTTCCCAGTGCACTACTGGCCAGGTTTTTTCTAACAGATTCAAAGCAGCTTTCGGTTACCATTTACACCGGACTGTTTGTTTTGATTAACCTGGCTTTCAACCTGCTTTGGCAACAGGCTACCGCTGATAAAAAACTGTTGCGTCCTGGAATAAGTGATGCTGCCATTATACAGCTCAGAAACAACTATCTGTATGGATTCCCAACCTACTTAACTGCTTTTGTCCTTTCGTTCTTTTATCCCAATTTCGCGTTGCTGATCTGTGTTATACTTTGGATATTCTGGGCAGCATCCTCAAAGAAAATTAACTTTATCCAAACATAGTGGTTGTAATTGAAACCATTAAATTTATAAAATATGTCGAAATATAAAATTGCGGTACTTGATGATTACCAGGATGTAGCGAAATCATTTGCCGATTGGACGGTACTCGCAGAACATGCCGATATTAAGGTATTTACCGATCATCTCCACGGAGAGGATGAAATTGTTGAGCGCCTGGAACACTTTGATATCATTTGTGTCATGCGCGAGCGTACCCCTTTAACTGCTGCTTTGCTTATGCAGTTGCCCAACTTGAAACTGATCGTTTCTACGGGTGCGAGAAACCGTTCCATTGATGTTGCTGCGGCTGAAAAATTGCAAATTGAAGTGCGCAATACTGGTTATTTAGGTCACGGTGCATTAGAGCTTACCTGGGCACTCTTAATGGCCATTGCGAAACACATTCCACAAGAAAATGCCAATCTGCGTGCTGGTGGCTGGCAGCATATGGTGGGGAACGATTTAAAAGGGAAAACCCTTGGCATCTTAGGGCTTGGGAATTTGGGTGCACAGGTTGCCGCCGTGGCAAAAGTTTTTGATATGGATATTATTGCCTGGAGTGAAAACTTAACACCTGAAAAAGCGATAGCTGGCGGTGCGAGGTATGTAGACAAAAAAACTTTATTCCAGGAGTCTGATTATTTAACAGTTCATATGGTGCTGAGCGATAGGAGCAAAGGCATTGTGGGTTCCGAAGATTTAGCATTGATGAAACCTACCGCTTACCTGATCAATACTTCCAGAGGGCCATTGGTTGATGAAGATGCATTGATCAAAAGCTTGAAAGAAAATAAGATCGCCGGAGCGGCTTTAGATGTTTTTGATAAAGAACCCCTTGATGAAGGCCATCCTTTCAGAAAATTGACCAATGTATTGGCAACGCCACATATCGGCTTTGTTACCCATGATACTTATAGCCTTTTTTTTAATGATATTATTAAGGCTTTGCTGGATTGGATCCCTCAACATCCAAAAAATTAAATTTCCATGGTGTTAGATATTACCATTTGACACGGATAAGTTAAGTGCCTCATTTGTCACTCTGAGGGGGTAATTTATTTCATAAAGATCAATATAAATGAGGTTGAAATATCAGTCGGTATTTAATTCCCCTCTTTTAGAGGGGTGTCCGCAGGACGGGGTGTTTTATTCGTCCTGGCCGGACAGGCCTTTTTCTTTTGGCACCAAAAAGACCAGCGTAGCTAGCTTGAATGCCGTTGAAAACATAAAAGCCCATGAAAAAACAAAAGTGTCGGCTGAAAATTTTTGTATTGAAGTTTCTGCATGGGCTTGGCCTGTGGATTCCCAAAAATTTGTTAGGCCGATTTAAGTAGAACGGGGATACCGTGCTATGGCTTAGCTGGATGGAAATGCGAAAATAATTAAAATGTTGATTAGCAATGATTTGTAAAATAACATCAATGGTAGCGTAGTCGAAGACTTCTTGAATTTATAAATCGCAAATAAGCCCTTCGACTACGCTATCAATGACAAATTCAAAAGAATGGTCGTCATTGCGAGGAGGAACGACGAAGCAATCTTAATGCGCACGCTGGTAGCGATCGTTGTAAGATTGCTTCGTCGGCTGAAAAAGCCTTCTCGCATCCGATAACTATCGGATGACGATTCTTCGAAGGTAGACATCAAGGATCTGCATACCAGGTTTTATCTTTTCCTAACCACAAAAAACAATCGAATCATAAATTAACGAAATAAGGTAAACTTGAAATGTACATTATTTAATTAATTATTTAATAATCAAATGTTTGTGTAATGGCTTTTGTTTTGAATGATAAGAGATGACCACTAAAAGTAGTGGCATGATCAATTATTTTAAAACACAAACAAATTATGATGAAGTACAATCAACTCATTGCGGTCACTTTGCTAATTTCAGCAATTGGTTTAGGCTCGTGTAAGGAGCAGCCGAAAGAAAGCAAAGAGGAAAAACAAACAACAGCAGCTACCGAAGGAAGAAAAGAATACTATGAGGTTGCGCCAAATGTAAAACTGCACGTAACTGATTTAGGCAATGGTCCGGCAGTAGTGCTGATCCATGGTTACCCATTAAGCGACGCATCCTGGGAGTATCAGTACCATGCCTTGGTTAAGGCCGGTTATCGGGCAATTGGGATTACTTTGAGAGGCTTTGGCCAGTCTGATAAGCCATTCGGTAAATATGACTACGATCAGTTTGCGGATGATATTAAAAGTGTTTTAGACCAGATGGATGTAAAAGACGCTGTAATCGGCGGGCATTCCATGGGAGGGGCGATCGCCTTACATTATGTGGCAAAATACAATGGCGCACATGTTAAAAAACTTGGTCTGTTCTCGGCAGCAGCTCCCCGCCACACTAAAACCGCCGATTATCCTTACCCATTGTTTACCAAAGATGATATCAGCCAATGGGTAGCACTTAATAATTCAGACCGCCCGGCATTATTAGCTGCGGTAGGTGCTAAATTTGCACTAACGCCAAGCTCACTGTCTCCAGGGATTGGCCAATGGTTATATTCCATTGAACTTCAATCATCTGCATATGCAATGGAGCAGGCACTTATTTCGCTGAGAGATGAAGATTTGAGGGCTGATCTGGCAAAAATCAAAGTTCCAACTTTAATCATGCATGCAAAAGACGATCACATTGTAGCTTATGCCTTAGCACAGCAAATGAATAAAGGAATCGCGGGTTCTAAACTCGTAACCTTTGATAAAAGCGGCCATGCTTCCTTTCTCGAAGAAAAAGATAAGTTCAATGAAGAACTGATCAAATTCATTAAAGAATAATCAATTGGTGGATATCTGGCACATTACGATGCAGATATCCACTATTAATGCCGTTGTTTTAGTTCTGGGTGAAAATAACGAAACATCATAACGCCTTGCGGCCATTTTCATTCCATCATCCACTCACTCATTCTCTCTACTATATTTCGTATCCAAAATCGCCTTTTAGCGAAATATCGTGAGTCATTTATGGTCATGATATTGTTTACAGCGCATTAACGCCATATTCTTGCCTTTGGCATATTCTTTGAATTCGCGGGTTTGAACATTAATAAAAAAGTCCCTATCGGATCAATCCTCAATCGCTCAGTGATGATGAATAATCATCCCGGTATTGCCGTTTTGAGAATTGCTTTAAAGTTCAATTACCCCAATTCCCAGATATATTTCGGGAAGATCAATTATAAAGAATGAGAATGCAGGAATTAGATTTTAGCACCAATACTAATGTTGATGGCAATGATGTTAAGCCTCATGCCAATTCTTATTTCGAGGCTATGGCAGAAACAGTGGCAGAACAAGAAAAGAATTTTACGCTAGGAGAACTATTTCAAGGTGTGTTTTCTAAACTGAATCCATTATTTTCTATTGATTGCGCTGCATTGATTCTTTATAACGATGAAATGGATCACATTATAAGAGCATATCTCACAGAGGCTATTTCAGGCAAAATATCCTGTACAGAAATTATTTCCGATCCGATCAGCCTTTCGCTGATTACAAAAGAAATATCAGGTTTTGATTTTCCTGTGCTCAAATCGCAGCAAGACTGGATAGCTGATTTTGGTGAGAACCATTGCCTTATCAATCATCCTACAGAATATCATTTTCATTGTTATATTCCTTTAGAGAATAACGGTCGCATACTGGGAACTTTCGAACTTCATAACCATAAGCGGGAATTAAGTGCGGAAGGACTAACTTTTTGCTGTAACATTGCCGATTTCATAGCGGGACTGCTCGCTACAATTGAGGAAAAAAATGTAGATGGCCCTGATCTTGCAAGGCCTGGTAAGTCTCAGATTATAAACGGGTCTGAAACATCAGCCTTTGCTGAAGAGAAAATTAAGCAGTTAGAAAAGAAAGTTGAAAAACTAAGTGCGCAGCTTGCTGAATACCAGATTTTTGAGCCTGAAGAATCAACTGAAATCCTCGCACACCCTGAAATTGTTGGCAGTAGCCCTGAAATGAAAGCGGTTTACAGACTGCTCAACCGGATTTCCACTACAGAAACTACGGTTTTAATTTTGGGTGAAACCGGAACAGGGAAAGAGCTGATCGCCAAAGCCGTTCACGACGGGTCTTCAAGAAGCAAAAAAACGATGGTTAAGGTCAACTGTGCCGCTATTCCACCTAATTTAATCGAATCTGAACTTTTTGGTCATGAGAAAGGGAGTTTTACGGGCGCCACGGAAAGAAGGATTGGTAAGTTCGAACAGGCACATAAGGGCACAATCTTTCTGGATGAAATAGGCGAGTTACCGCTCGATTTACAAGTTAAATTACTCCGTGTTTTACAGGAAAAAGAAATAGAGCGTGTCGGGGGCAAAACAACTATTTTAACTGATGTGCGCATCATCTCGGCCACCAACAGAAATCTTTTAGAAGAAGTGGAGGCGGGGCGGTTTAGGCGTGATTTATACTACAGGTTAAATGTTTTTCCGGTTTCATTGCCACCACTTCGAAATCGGAAACCGGATATACCTGTGTTGGCTACTTTTTTCTTAGCGAAATTTGCAAAAAAGTCGAATCGAAATCTTGATGGATTTTCAAAAAAGGCAATTTCTACGATGATGGCTTACAGCTGGCCTGGGAATGTAAGAGAATTGGAGCACCTCATCGAAAGGCAGGTGGTAATGGCAGAGGGTAATGTGATTAAGGATATCGAAATTCCGGAGAATAATAAACAATCCATATCTTCAACCGGGTCTGTTAAAACCATATTTGAAAATGAACGTGAGCATATATTCGCTGTATTGGCGTTATGTAACGGGCGGATTTCCGGTCAGCATGGCGCAGCAAAATTATTGGGTGTTCCGGCAACCACGTTAAATTCGAAAATCAAAAAGCTTGGGCTGGCCAAAAAACACATTTATTGATCATCTTGAAGCGCTAGGGTTCGTGCTTATTGAGCAATGCTTACTGAAATGGCGATATCTCCTGAAATTTCCAAAGATATCGCCATTTTTCCCGGCATAACGATTGGCCTAAATATCCAATTCGAAAGAGGAGCGGGAGGCCTTGTCTGCCTGGTCTAACAAGTCGGCATCGTGTTCGGCAGCCCTTTCATCACTGATGATTGTGCTTTGATTTAAGGCATCTTCCTCGCTGGTTAGTGCATCTTCCTTATCGTCAGAAAGTTCTTCTTTGTTTGGGTCTATAATCATGATCTTTTTGTTTTAAAGATAGCCATTTAAATTAGTTTAAACCGCTATTTTTTGCTTTTTTATACATTGAATAGCTTATCTTTTGTTCATTAATATTTTAAAAAATAAATATGCCCGAATTTTATCATAAATTCACTTTATATCGTCAATATTTATTGTTGATTTATTTTTAAAGTTTTGTTTTACAGTGTGTTGTGTGTTGGTTTGTTTTTTGGTAAATTAACACGTCATTTAAAAGGACAAAGGATTATGGATAACGATTATTTAAAACATATCGGAGAAATGACTTCACTTTCCGAAGTTGTAAATGCCCTGGTTAATCAGGGTTATATTGTCGACTTCAATTTGAAAAGTAGCCAGTTGAGTAGCGGAAGAAATCCAATTCAGGAGTCTCCCGAGCAATTTTTGATTGATAAACATTATCGTTTTGAAGGAGAATCCGACCCCGATGATGAGGCCATTGTTTATGCCATATCCTCTATTGATGGTAAGATAAAAGGAATCTTTGTGAACGGTTACGGCACTTCATCCGAAAGCGCTGGTGATGAAGTGATTAAAAAAATAAAAATCCGAACGGATTAGGAACTGCCCATGAACAAGCTAAAACTATATGGTAAACCAGATTCTCCTGAAATTTACCCCATAAGAGACTTTTTAAAACGAAGTGTTATCGATTTCGAATGGTTCGACATTACCCATGATGATTTGGGATGGGGCCAGGGAATCACCTCATTTAATAATCCGGATAAGCAACCTGTAATAGAATTCCCTGATGGCAAAGTGATTGTAAATCCAAGTTTAGAGCAGATTGCCTGTAACCTGGGCTGGATTACCGAACCCAAATATGCAGAATACGATCTTTCGATTTACGGCGCAGGTCCTGCGGGATTAAGCGCTGCGGTTTATGCGGCATCAGAAGGGCTGAAAACTATCCTGATTGAACGTGAGGCCATTGGTGGACAGGCTGGTACAAGTTCGTTGATCGAAAATTACCTGGGGTTTCCTGAAGGGATATCCGGGGCGAACCTTGCTGAAAGAGCCAGGCAGCAAGCACTAAAATTCGGGGTTGAGATTTTGCTTTTAAAAGAGGGGATCAAAGGTGCATTTTATGACAATAGAATCCATGTAGATTTTGCAAGCGGAGAAAAGCTTGTCGCTAAAACAAATATCTGCGCAACAGGAGTGGAGTATGCCAGACTGAATCTTCCTGATGAGGACCGGTTTTTTCATAAAGGGGTTTATTATGGTGCCGGTGCAAGTGAAGCTTTTTTCTGTCAGGATAAAGATCTTTATATTGTTGGCGGTGGAAACTCTGCCGGACAGGCTGCTACCTATTTTTCTGGCTTTGCCAAACGCGTTTTCATGGTGATCCGAAAAGGTAACCTTGCAGATACCCTATCTGAATACCTGATTCAGCGTATAGCATCGATTAAGAATATTCATGTCCTGTATTATGCTGAAGTAGCGGCATTGGAAGGTGATGATTATTTACAGCGCATCAAAATTGTAAACAGCCAGGATGGAACAGAAACATGGCACGAGACATCAAAATTATTCATCTGCATAGGTGGAAAACCCAATACCGAATGGGCTGTTGAAACTGCAATCTGCAGGGATAGAAATGGTTATCTTTATACAGGTAACGATCTGCTTAACCTGGATCAATATAAGATGTGTTGGGAGCTGGAACGGCCGCCTTATCATTTAGAAACCAGTGTTCCGGGCTCTTTTGCTGCTGGTGATGTGAGGTTTAATTCGGTAAAAAGGGTTGCATCGGCTGTAGGCGAAGGTGCCATGGCGGTAACTCAGGTTCATCAATATTTATCAAAATTGTAATTATGGAAAACAACAGCATCTGCAGCCACATTGAGGCTGTAAAAGAATTAAAAACTGCAAAAGAACGTGTTTGTGAAGCCTGTATAAAACAAGGTACAGATTGGGTGCATCTTCGTACATGCCAAACTTGTGGCATTACTTTATGCTGTGACTCATCGCCAATGCAACACATGTCGCATCATTGCCGGGCAGAAAAACATCCTGTTATCATCTCATCAGAACCTGGAGAACGGTGGATGTACTGCTTTCTGGATAATGAAATGGTTGAATACTGATTTTAACAATATAAAAAAGGTGGCTTTTGGTTAAAGCGAATTAAATTAATAGTAACCTGGGTAACCTGCTTGGATATAAATAATTAAGGAAAGAAATGTTTTCCGAGGGGGCGTGGTACATTCATCCCACCGTTTTCCGGTAAAACTATTCGACCTCATTAATGTTTCTGACAATTACCCCGGGCATCTTTTCGAAAATGTCCTGCATATATTTGCGATGGTTTGCTCCGGCCATTACAACAACCCGCTTAACCCCTTTCTCTTTTGAACGGTTTAGTACATTGTTGCACATCCCCTCATTTCTCATCAGCCACCAATGGATCTTGGAAAGCATTTCTTCTTTAGGAAAGTTCTTCATATCATACAGCTCCGGCAGATAGAAATCTCCTGATGCGGAAATTGCAGATGCTTCAGCTGTGTTCAGCCATTCGGTTACCTGAGTAGAAGATTTCTCAATTTTATCATATTGCCCGAAACCTGTATTTATTTTAGCCAGTTTTTCCTTCAGCGCTCGCTGAAAGGCGGCGGAAGTATCCTTTCTGAATATATTGAATTTTTCATCGCTCACAGACCAGGATGCATTCCAGTTCAGGTCATAGTCCTGGCAATCCATGGACAGTAATTCCTTGATGCCGATTTTCCGCATCATCGGGAATGCGATCAATGCGTATTCGGAGGTTTTCAATCTCCTCATGCTTCGCCCGGTAGTATCCAATTCAGGACTCAGCAATTGATTGACATAAGTTTGCAGCTGATTGTCCGGCGATTGTTTAAGCCGGTCGAAAACCTGCCAATATTGATAGTGACCATTAGAAACATCCTGGTTAAGGTAGTAAGCATGGGCCAGGTCCGTTTTTAACTTATAGTTTTCAGGATCTTGTAGGCAGCGTTTTTTTAAACTGTCAATTTTTTTAGGTAGCTGATCTGTTGGGATATATCTGTTTTTTCTAAGTGTCTGTAATCTTTTCAGGTTATCTTTCTTACACCAATAGTCCATAACATGCTGTTCATCTTCCTTACTCAGAAATTCCCCGAAAAATGCTGTGGGCTTAAATTGTTGAATTTTGCGATAAATACCCGAAAAATCCTGCTTTTGGTAATTGCTGTAGTTATGAGAAACACCGATCAAAAGGATTTTCAGTTCCTGAGCAGATGCCCCAAAAGAAACGATAAAAAGTAAGATGAAAATGAATTTCATAGTTATGGTTTCGTTGTTGTGTGCTTAAAATTAATGTTTTGCGTATTGATTTCCAATTGGAAAAACAATATTATAATTTGATTTTTCACACTGTACCAAGTGCTGAACAAAGAATAACCAACCTTTACTTTTATCGATCTCTTTAGCGCCCCCAAAGCGCAACTTACCCGCCAACAGGTTAAAGATTACCTAACATTAGCGAAAGCATCTCAAAAGTAAGGTAAAAGATGGCACATTAAGGCTATAAAAAACCTGGTGGCGATCGTTTTTACCTGAAAAATTTACTGGCTGCCTATAAAAAAGCCAGCAAAAGCGCCGTATTTAATTACCCCTGCTTTACCTGTTCTTTACCCTTTGTTGCTACCAAGTTAACCCCAAGCTTACCCCAGGGTTACCCCGGCGTTACCTTTTCTCTACCTAAAAGGTAAAGCCAGCGCCTGCTTTCGCAGAATGGCACCACCGCTTACGGTTATGCTGCCCTTAGGCAGGCCGCCACCCAATGTAATTAAGTTCAGGGTTTTTAACCACAGATGCGCACAGATAAACACAGATTTTTATATCTGTGTGCATCCTTTCTATCTGTGGTTAAATTATTTTTCGTGCCGAATGGTTTAACTTAACGATATCGGGCCGCCACAAGTGCACGGGCCATAGCACTGCTAATCCACAACTGTAACGGTCCATTTTAGCTCAATAAAGGTCTTAATTAGCTCAATTTGGCTCATTTAAGCTCAAAATGAGTCGCCAATGCTGCTAAGCTGCTAGGTTTGGGCATGGATTTAAACAGACCGGTATAAACAGCAATCTTTTTTTGAACAAACATTTTTTCAATAAAAAACAAAAATTATGGAAACGTATTCAAAAGGCGCAAATGGCGCAGTCTCGGGCAAAGCAGGCACTATAGGGCAGCCTATATTGGAAGATTTAGGGGTGCTTAAGCTTGGGTTTGGCCTCTCACCGCCAGTATTTTAAGATATTTATCTATCCTTCTTTTATTCTGCTGTTGTAACAATGTGGGGTAAAGGTTCATCAGTATATTCACGATCAGCATGACCAGGGCAAATAAATAGTAACCTTGCGCGGCTTTTACCAAAACAAAACCCATCACAAAAACAAATCCGATCAGGTGACTGATTTCGGCGATTGTCATTTCATTGCGTAGATCGGGTAATTCTAATGCCATTATGTTTTTTTTAAGGGACAGCTTGGGGTTAAAATATTTAAACAGTGAATGAATAATGATCCATTTGAATGTTCCTATCCCGATATACCTATTCAGGTGTTCATCTGTAATGAAATTAAGCTTTGTGAAGTGCTGTTTATAAAATGCTGTCTTGCTTAACCCTGCATTTACAACCATACCAACTATCCATGATATAACAGAAATAGCAAAGCTGAAAGTGAGATATTTTATCATTTTTTTTAACCTGGAGCGAAAATATTTAAAATATAAAAGTATGAGATTAATTGATATTTTAAGTTGCAAAAAACATTTATAAAAACAGCTCCCTTCCTTTGCCATTAACTACATCTGTTTGGCCTGTTACATTGATTCACTATTGGAGGTTGCAGCGTAAATCCAGAATGGTGGGCGCACATCACATGATGTGGATAAGGCGCTGATCTGTTTTTCAATCCAGAAAAAGGCTGTATACACAAATGACCCGTTAGGTAAGATGAAGATCCAGGTTAACCGTTCATATAATAGTTTAATATCCAGTAGATCTGAAAAATAATAAATGCAGATACGGTAATTATTTGCACCCATTTATTATCTGTTCTTGCCGCAACCAGACAGGCGATAATATGGATAATTTCCCTGATGGGGTATACCTTTAACATCTCCATGTGGTAACCTGGCCCTTTAAGATAAGTATCGAAAGCATCAAACAAAAATAGTATGGCCAGGATATAGAAAAACCATTTCTTCCGGGATAGGAAATAGGACCTGAAATCTTTATAATCTTTCATGTCCTCAGGAAAAAGTAAAGCCGCCAGGGTATAATAAGTGATTACATAGATCACTAAAAAGAGGTAAATCAAAAAATCCCAATGTTTTATCTCTGTTAAATGTACTTCAAACCACCAGAAATATACTGTACTCAAAAACATGTAAAAAGCCCACAAGAGGTGGACAGTGTATACTTTGAACCGGTCTGGGTGCTCAATAATTTTCACTACACCCTTCAATGAGTGTGTTATACTCAGCCCTAAGATAATGCCAAGAACAGTTTTAATGTGGGTAAAGGTTTCCATGGAGATAGATTAATGAGAGATTACTTATACTTTACCAGAGGTAGGCGGTAAGTCCGATACCAAATATCAGGTTATCAAACTTAACTTTTTCCGAGCCATAATCTTTAAAAGCATAACTGCCATCTGTATTGATCTGGTCTATAATATCTAGTTTAAAGTCGTTGTCTGAATTAAAATAGTTAACATAGGCTTTAATGCCCACATTTCTTTTAATCTGCTTCTGGATTCCTGCACCGGCCGACCAGCTGAACGAACTTTCAGGTTTGTACCGGTAATAAGGCAATTCTTTTGATCCAAAAACCTCCTGGAAATCTTCTTTTAAATTCAGGATAATTTCTCCTTTGGCACCAACAGCAGTACCAGCACCAATTTTTCCTGTTACAAACCAGTTTCGGGCAAGCGGGATGCTAAAATATGGTCCGGCATGTATGTAACGGATTCCCATAGGCTGGGTATAATGGCCATCGCTAACCGTAGGTATATCTACGTCATTAAATTTTAGGTTGTTGTCATTTATAGGAAAACTTGTAAATGCAAACTCCCCACCAATCCCCAAATTGCGGCTAAAAAAACATGCACCCTCTAAACCGAAATTAAACCCTCCTCTGGCAAAAAGATCTTCAGACTTTGCTGTCAGGTCTTTACTGATGGCCCGGGCGTAGCCTAATTTCAACTCCATAAAACTGGGTTTAAGATGTACAGGTACCGGATTGTTGGTTAATTTTATATGTTCTCCCTTATCTTTAAAAATCTTATCTGCCACAATATAACCTAGTTCGGTAGAAAGAATCCCGATTCCTGCACCTGCAAGAACATCAGAAATCCAGTGGCGGTTGTTCAGTTCTCTGCCCACCGCTGTTGCAGTAGCAGCCGTATATGCGCCTACGCTATAAAGCGGGGAGCGGAATTGACCATATTCTTTATGCAAAAATGTAGCATTCATAAATGAATTGGCTGTATGACCAGAAGGAAAAGAATTTCTCGAACTTCCATCAGGACGCTCTACCTTAGCCGTATATTTAACTGTGTTTACAACTGAGGCCATAATTACTGCGGAAAAGGCATAAGAAACCAGTGCCCTGCCCATTTTATTTTTTCCTTTTACTCCTGCCGCATTTAATCCGAACACCGTGGCTACAGGTGCGTATTGCAGGTAATCATCATAGTGGTACCGGAAGGTAGGGAGGTACCGGTTCCGGAAACTACGTACATCTTTCCTGATTCCCCAGCTGGCTGCACCTCCTGCAAGCAACAGCGCGGGTACAGCAGAAACCCTTACTGGCTTAGAATTCCAGAAGTTGTTTTTTATGACAACGGAGTCTATTACCTCGATCTTTTGCGCGTGCAGGTTTTGGAAAATAAAAAGGACATTGAGGAACATAACCCAAAAAATAGTTCCCGCCTTTGTGAGGTGAAAGTTTCTTGATTGCATCTTAATTTATCTGATCATTAAAGATAATTTTTTTTAATTATGCTTTCTGATTAATGGGTGATTTTTTATCGGAGGATTGCTAATGGGAATCAATACAAAGTTCCATAGGAGAGATAGTCGCGTAGAATAATCGCACATAATTGACCTGTAAAATATTTTACCTGATTTTCAGGCGCTTAAGCCAGAACGCTTGATAATGTGCCTAATCTGTCTATTTTTGCCTTATGACCGTAACCGTACTGGCTATTTTAGAGACCGATTTTAAGCCCGAAAAAGCATTGGCCAAAGTAATGAACGACCGTTTGGTCCGCACTGCCAAAGAGTTGCAGGAAGTCCATTTCGGGCCGTTATCAGGCAGGGGATTTTCCGATGACGATGTGGTGGTGTATATCAGTTATAACCCTAAATATAAAATCCGCTACCGCATCGTAAATGACGTGCCTGCGGATATCGAGTATTTTGTAGCAGAATCCTGCGGCAGGCTGGGCTTTATCCTGTGGAGAACCAATGCGATAGGGGTAAGCAGTGATGCCGGGCATCTTGGTTTTTAATAGTTCTTTTTTTGCTTTCTCGCTTAAATGTTTAGTTTTGGAGCTGGAATACAGTTTCCAAAAACAAAATAATTTAATAGCCGGGGCCAATTGGCCCTTTAAAAAACAGTTATGGACAAATTCAAACAGGTACAGGAAGTGATCGCTTCAGTTGAAGCTGATGTAGCAAAATTTTATGATGGTGGAAACGCTGCAGCTGGTACACGTGTACGTAAAGCAATGCAGGACCTTAAAAACCTTGCCCAGGAGATCAGGGCTGAGGTTACAGAGAAAAAGAACAGCGCAAAATAAACAGCAGACTGTTTTGGGAAATAAGGCCACTGATATAGATCAGTGGCTTTTTGTGTTTAGGGGGGAAGATCGTTGTTGTTTTGGGCAACGGCCGGGCTATCCGCTCATACGCCTTCAGGCCTTATGCGCAGGGCAGGTATCCGCTGCTATCCCTGTTGCGGAAGGATGGAATTTTGAGTTTAATCCATTGATGGCTTTACTTTGGTTTCTGATAGGAGTGACTTTATAAAACAGGAAGATCAAGTAATCGGTTTGTTGGGGTTCCTGAGGTGCTTACTATTTCTGATAAAATTTAGCAGCAGGATCTTTTTATCCAAAAGCCGATATTTGCGCTTATAATCGATTTAACATGAGCTATAGGGAAATCATGCCGCATCAATTTTTGGAAGATTATATTGATGCCTATTGGAAGGTAAAGGGATGTGGACTGCCTTTGGTTCAGCGCATACTGCCAGACGGTTGTGTGGATATTATCGTTGACCTGCATGGTGACGAAAAAACTTATCTGGTAGGCACCATGACCCATTTCAAATGGTTGAGGTAAACGCGGAGGCAGAGGTGCTGGGTATCCGCTTTAAACCGGCCGCCTTTGCTGCTTTTTTTAAGTTTGCCGCGATGGACCAGGTGACCAACCTGAGCGTTGAACTGGATACAAGATTTTCATTTGATCTTAAAAAACTCCGTGTGGATGCAGTAGGCTATTTAGACCGGTTTTTTCTCGAGCGACTCTGCAGGCCCGGTCATATCCTGTTTCCGGTAATCGGGGAAATTGAACGGCACCGGGGACAAATTAGTGTTCGTGGTTTATCTGAGCTGCATGCTGTAACCGAGAGACAGCTTGAAAGAAGTTTTAAGCAATATGTTGGTATCGGGCCAAAGGCTTTTATAAATTTTGTGCGTTACAAAAATGTTGTTCCTGTGATCCGCAACAGGCCGGATGGAAGGAGCCTGCTTGATATTGCTTATGCACACGGCTTTTATGATCATGCCCACCTGACCAGCGAGATCAAACGCTACTCTGGACTTCTGCCCAGCGAAATCTGATTTTGTCGGATTTTTCCAAAGAGGCGAGCACATTTATCGGTATTTTTGCTAAAAAAAAGATATTATGAGCAGCAATACCCAGCAGCAGAAATTAAAACACCAGCAGGTGCAGTATATTGAATTTCTTTCCCGTGACCTTGAAAAGGCTAAAGCATTTTATACCAGCGCTTTCAGATGGGCCTTTACCGATTACGGACCTGAATACAGCTCTTTTGAAGGGGATTTTTTAGATGGGGGTTTTGCTTTGGGTGAGCCTTCGAGAGGAAGTATTCTGGTTGTAATTTATTCACAGGATTTAGAAGGTACCAGAACAAACGTGCTCAATGCTGGGGGTGCCATTTCAAAAGAGATTTTTTCTTTCCCTGGCGGGCGCAGGTTCCAGTTCCTTGATCCTGATGGTTACGAGCTTGCTGTATGGTCTCAGTAAAATAAGCTTTGTAACAGGAGGCTTTGAATCTGGTTACAGCGCTGATATATGGGATGGTTATCTGCAACACTTATCCATTAAGCCGCCCACAACAAGCAAACCGAGGATGAGACAAACAGTACAAAATAAGCAGGAAGCTGTTTCGGAAAATAAGGCCACTGGTTATACCAGTGGCTTTTTGCTGGTTTAAAAATAATATGACCAGAACAGTGAAGTTTTTAATTTACAAATATGGGCTGGGATTTAATAGTTCTGCAAGCAATCCGCAACGAAACTGATAATATCTCTTGTTGAGTGGTAACCATGATGAGTTCAGCAACATTCTTAACAGCAAATTTCTGGATCAGGTTCTTACGATGGGTATTTATAGAGTTGGCATGATGTGAACTTTGTATTATAGGGTAAGACACTTGAGCTATAAACATTTTTCAGCAAAGATGATCAGCATGCTGAATGAACTATATTTTTTATACTTTTACTTTCCTATGAGCAACCCGCCTAAATACACCGATGAGGAACTTGTCATCCTGTTTAAGGAAAACGACGTTGTTGCTTTCAGGGAAATTTATGTACGGTATTGGTATGAATTATATCTGATTTCGAATAAGCGGCTGAGATGTAAAGAAGCTTCTGAGGAAATTATCCAAAATTTCTTTACGCTGTTCTGGATGAATCGCAAAAAAATAAACATCAGGGGTACATTGAAGGCTTATCTCCATACTTCCATCCGTTATTCGGTGATTGATTACCTGGCCAGGGAGGCGACCAAGAACAATTACCTTGAATTGCTATCTTTTAGTTATAAGGAGACAGCCAATACCACTGAGGAAACGGTGTTTTTGCATGAGGTAGAAGATAGTATCAATCTGGTGATGTCGAAATTGCCCGCCAAATGTCGGAGGGTGTTTGAATTGAGCAGGCAGCATCATAAATCCAATAAGGAAATTGCTGAGTTATTAGGTCTCTCTGAGAAAACAGTAGAAAACCACATTACCAATGCACTGAAGCTTTTCAGGCTGCATTTCAAGGAAGTTCTGATCGCTTCATCCTTCGCCTGGCTGCTATTTTAGCAGCCCTGAAAATTTTTTATTTTTTTTTGGGGGCAAAAGCCTGTCCGACCGACTATATCATTAACCAACCAAATATAATGTAACCAATATGGGCAAATCGATAGCCGTATCCTTACTTAAAAAATACCTTTCAGGCAACTGTACTGCCAGTGAGGCTGCAGAGGTTGACCATTGGTTTGATCTTATGGATGGTGTACCAGATCACATTTCAGGTCTGACAGATGAGGAACGCGTGCTCATGGAGGACAAAATCTTTGAACGTATCCTTCAGAACATCGAAGCAAAGGAACATCAAAATCTAAGCTTGCGCCCTAGAAGGTCAATTTATTCCTGGAAAGTCCTGGCGGTTGCCGCATCGCTGTTTTTATGCTTAAGCATGATTTTGCTCTGGATGCAATACTCGTCTTCGTTTTCTCCGAAGAAAAGCTTTAAGTCAAGTCAATCTGCAAGTATTCGCCCGGGAGGCAATAAGGCCGTACTCACGCTTGATGATGGATCTTCATTGGTGCTGACTGATGCAAACTTGGGTAAGGTGGCTGATCAGTACGACATGAGTGTGGTGAAAACCGCTGAGGGAGAGCTGAGTTATAAGAAAAGGGAGGGGGAAAATCCCTCCGAAATGGTATACAACACCATCACAACACCTGTAGGCGGAAAATATAGTGTGATATTGCCGGATGGAAGTAAAGTCTGGCTGAATTCTAAATCTAGTTTGAGGTTCCCAACTTCATTTACGGGTGCAGAAAGAAGCGTGCAAATGACTGGTGAGGTGTATTTTGAGGTTGTAAAGAATCCTAAACAGCCTTTTAAAGTACGATCCGGTGGAACCGAAATCAGTGTGCTCGGAACACATTTTAATGTGATGGCTTACAACGATGAAGCTAATCAAAAAACAACGTTGCTGGAAGGCAGTATCCACTTATCATCGGGAAACTTTTCAAAGCTGTTAAAACCCGGACAACAGGCCAGTGTAAATCAGTCAACAGGTATTGAGGTAAACAACAATATTGATCTGGAAGCGGTGATGGCCTGGAGAAACGACCTTTTCATTTTTAAGGATATGGAGATCAAAGACATTGCCCGGCAACTCTCCCGGTGGTATGATGTACAGGTTGTATTTAGAGGTACGCCTTCAAAAATTCCCTACACAGGTACGATAGCTAAAAATGTTGCACTTTCGGAAATTCTACGCATGCTCCAGTTTACAGGATTAAAATACGATCTGAACGATCATGTACTTACCATTATAGAATAATGGAAAAAACGGCTTAACCATAATTTAACAATATAAATAACCAAATATGAGAAACTACTACAATACTGCATAATCAACCGGCGTAACCGTTTTTTTAAAAAAAAACCGGATCGTGTTTGCAGCACATCCGGTCATTGTAAAGGTTACTTACAAGCCAATTCAGACGACATTATAATTTAACCCAAACTCTATAAAGATATGAATTTATTTTATAGAATCAGGCAGCTATTTCGCCGTGATTCTTACCAAATTTTATTAACAATGAGACTAACCGTGCTTCTTTTTATTCTGACTTTAATGCAGGTTAGCGCAAATAGCTTTAGTCAGAATTTAACGCTTAAACATACCAATACCGACATCTTTTCTGTCCTTAAGCAAATAGAAAAACAGAGTGGCTACCATTTGCTTTTCAGACGTGCCGATATTGATGAGAAATCCAAAATCAATGTAAATGTAACCAACATGCCTATAGAGCAGGCAATGGTGTTGGTTTTGAAGAACACAAACCTGGATTTTAAGATCATTGAAAAAACAATTATTCTTAGAAAAACAGCCTCTTTGCCATCTGAACATATACAAATTCAGGACATCGAGGTTTCGGGCACAGTTAGCGACGAGAAGGGCGTAACACTTCCCGGAGTCGCGGTCAAAGTGAAGGATTCAAAGATGGTCGCAGTAACAGATATAGATGGGAGGTATAAAATCTCCGTTCCATCGGCTACAGCGATTCTTGTATTTTCTTTTGTGGGCATGGAAACCCAGGAAATTGTTACTGGCAAAAGAACCGTATTGAATGTGGTTTTGAAGAGCCAAACTAAATTACTCAGCGATGTTGTGGTGATCGGATACGGAACCCAGAAACGTTCCGACATTAACGGGTCAATTTCTTCTGTAAAGGCCTCAGATATCGAAAATGTACCCCAGGTTAGTATTGACCAGATGTTACAGGGCAAGGCTTCGGGACTGACCATTACTCAGAATTCTGGGGCGCCCGGCAGCAATACATCCGTACGTGTGCGCGGAATAACATCTTTAAGCGGAAGTAATGAACCTTTATATGTAATTGATGGTGTACCCATCTCAGGTGACGCCAGTAACCAAAGCACGAGTGGAAGATCACCCTTACAGGCTTCTTCTTCGAACGCCAATTCTCAAACCACCGTTAGTCCTTTATCCCTGATCAATCCAAATGACATTGAATCGATTGATGTCTTAAAGGATGCATCTGCAACCGCAATCTATGGAAACAGGGCTTCGAACGGTGTGATCATAATCACTACGAAAAGAGGAAAAACAGGTAATTCGGCCATCAATTATGATGGTTATTATGGTTTTCAACGCGTAGCGAAGTATATGGATGTAATGGACCTTAAACAATACGCTAAACTGCAGAACTCGTTGGGCGATATCTATGGAACAGGAAGACGGGTTGAATTTGCAGATCCTTCTGTATTGGGAGAAGGTACCAACTGGCAAAAAGAAATCTTCAGAACTGCGCCTCAGCAAAGTCATCAGGTAGCTGTCTCTGGCGGTAAAGAGGGCTTGAATTATTACATTTCAGGTGGCTATCTCGCACAGGATGGTACTGTTATCGGGTCTGATTTCCGCCGTTACAGCTTGCGTACCAATGTGGATGCCCAGGTTAAGGAATGGTTTAAACTCGGTATTACACTGACTGCAAGCCGTTCTTCGGAAAACGTCATCACCAGTGATAACAACGGGATTATCTACAATGCACTATTGCAGGGACCTGACCTCGCAGTAACCAATCTTGATGGTTCGTATACCGGGCCTCCATTATCGGATCCTCTGGCTGCTGCTGCAGCACTAAATCCAGTAGCTCAGGCACAGCAAATCAAAAACAAACTGAACAGGAGCAACATTAATACGAATATCTACAATGAAATCAAGGTACTTAAACCACTATCCTTAAGATCGGAACTTGGCGGGGACTTTAATTTCTCTGACAATAATGTGTTTACGCCAAGTTATTCATGGGGCCGTTTTACCAACCCAACAGCTTCGCTGCAGGAACGGCATCAGCAAAGTACATTTCTGATCTGGAAAGAATACCTGAATTATAATCAGACATTCGGAAAACATAACCTGAATGCAATTTTAGGTTATGAAGTTCAGCAATCTACCTGGAGAGGTATAGAAGGAACAAGGCAAGGTTTTTACAGCAATGATGTACAATCACTGAACTTAGGGCAGGCCATCACGGCCACCAATGATGAGTACATCGGAACGCAGCGACAAGAATCTATATATGCCCGTGCCATCTATACCTATGGTTCAAAGTATAGCCTGACTTCCACCATCCGTAGAGACAAGACTTCTAAATTTGCAGAAGGATCACAATCTGGTTATTTCCCTTCTTTTGCTGCATCATGGAAATTGTCTGAAGAATCATTTATGAAGGGAATCAATAAGGTGGTGAGCGGGGTTAAGATTCGCCTTGGATATGGAGAGGTTGGTAACCAGGATGTTCCCAATTACTTGTACAGTTCTTTATTGAAGTCATCTCAGACAGGTTTGGGTACAGGCTTTCTTGCCGGACGAATTGACAATAAGGCATTAAAGTGGCAGACCTCGATCCAATATAATGCTGGTCTGGACATGAGTTTTCTAAATGGTAAGATCAATACCAGTATAGACCTTTACAAAAAAACATCAAAAGACTTTTTGTTCCAGCTAACACTTCCGGCATACCTGGTAGGTGGCCCTGATTACCTGGGCGGCATTAACCCGCCTTACGTAAATCTTGGCAAAATTGATAACGTAGGTTTTGATTTGACTATCAATACCCACAATATCGATAATGATCATTTTAAATGGAATACCAATGTGGTTTTATCACATTACAAAAATGCTGTGAAGGAATTGGGCAATGGGCTTACCGAGCTATTTGGTACAGTAACCAACGCTTATCTGCAAACACCTGTTACGCGTACGGTTGTAGGCAGGTCTGTGGGTGAATTTTATGGGTATAAAGTAAAAGGAATTTTTAAAACAGAGGATCAACTGCGTGCAGCACCGGTTCAGTTCGGCAGAACGGTTGCCAATAGCAGCAACAGTACATGGCTGGGTGACGTGCAATATGAAGATGTAAACGGTGATGGTGTAGTTAATGAGAAAGACCGCACAGCGATCGGGAATCCCAATCCTAAATTTACTTACGGTATTACCAATACATTCAGCTACAAAGCCTTTGATTTTACCTTGTTTTTAAATGGATCTTATGGTTCGAAGATTATGAATTTGTTGAACAACACCATGGGTAACCTGGCGGCTGTTTATCAAAACCAATATGCTGCTTACAGCAATTTCTGGACACCTCAGAATCCAGACTCCAACATTCCAGCTCCAAAAATTGGTATCGACAATCCAAATCTGGTGGTATCTGACCGTTATGTGGAAAGCGGATCCTTTTTAAGGATTCAAAATATGAGTCTTGGTTACAAAGTGCCTGCCGCCTGGATCAGGAAATTTAAATTCAGTAACCTGAAAGTATATTCCAGTGTACAGAACCTGTACACCTTTACGAAATACAAGGGCTATGATCCGGAAATCGGTGCAATTAATCAAAGTGCAATCCTAAATAACATTGACCTCGGCAGATACCCAATTGCCCGGACCATCACATTTGGAATCAACGCACAATTTTAGTGACCATAAATTATTGTAAGAAAATGAAATCATATCTCATATATATATTTGTCTTCATAGCCACAGTTAGCAGTAGCTGTAAAAAGGAGTTTTTTAATATTCCGCCGCAGGATGCGCTCAGTGCGGATAATTTTTACCAGAATACCGAGCAGGTACAGGCCAGCACGGTTGCTTTATACAATTCCCCGTGGTTTGATTGGAATGCGAAAGCTTCCTGGTGTATCTCCGAATTGTTGAGCGGCAATGCGCACACCTATTCTCCGGATGTGATCAATTTTGGTAATTTCTCGGTAACTGGCGACAATACCCAATTGTTGTCGGCCTGGAATGCCTTGTTCAGCGTAGTCGCCCAATCCAATGCACTCATCAACAACCTCAAATCCAAGGTTCCGGCCAGTGTACCTGCCGCCGTAGTGAACAATGCACTTGGTGAGGCCAGGTTTATGCGGGCTATGGCTTATTTTTACCTGGTGAGAACATGGGGAAACGTGCCGATTATAGAAAATAGCCTGGACCATGTCAGTAATTATCAGATCAATACCAATCCGGTGACTGATGTGTATACCTTCATTATCAATGACCTGAAGTTTGCTGAAGCGAACTGCGACAAAATGATCAGAACCGGATCTGTTTCTCAGGGTAAGGTATCCAGTGGATCTGCGGCTGCGCTTTTGGCTAAAGTTTATCTCTACATGCGCGATTACCCCAACGCCCGCCTAAAAGCAGAACAGGTAATCAATAGCGGAGAGTTTAAATTGTATGGGATTGATGTTTCAGGTAAAACTTATGCAGATTTATTTAAAACGGCCAATAACAACAATGAAGAAAGCATCGCTGCTATTCAATGGCTGGGAGGATCTTCCTACGGACACGGGAATGCCTTACAATCTTTTCTTGCCTATAATTCTGAAATTACGGGTACAGGAGATGGATATGGCAGTGTAACGCCATCAATCGATCTGCTGACAGCTTTTGAGCCAGGTGATTTAAGAAGAAAACCTACGGTGATGATGCAGGGCGATATTTATCCTGAAATCAATCAGGCCAAAGGCGGTTATACCTTGCCAGCGGGAGCAGTTGCACAAGGAATGCCTGCATTTATCAAAAAGTATGTGGTAGGCACTCCGGCAGACAATGGGGGTAAAGGTGCTTCGTTTTCAACAGCGAACAATACGTATCTGATGCGTTATGCAGATGTGCTTCTAATTGAAGCGGAGGCCGTTCTTGCCGGTGCTCAAAATACGACAGATGCTGCTGCACTAGTGCCATTTAATAAAATCAGAAGCCGGGCCGGGCTGATTCCTAAAACCTCCATTTCCATTGCGGATATCTATCAGGAACGACGGATGGAATTTGTGTTTGAAGCTGATTATTGGTTTGATCTGGGCAGGTTAGACGGATTTAATGTGACTGCTCATCCTAAGGCAATCGCCATTATTGCCAATCAGGAAAGGGGCATTTACAGCAACACTACACCTGTAGTGATCTGGGGGCAAAAATATACGCCAACTGATGCCAATTTCCGTTTGCCATACCCTACAACAGAATCTACCCTTAATCCTAAATTATTACTGCCACCGGTACCGTACAAATTTTAAATAGTTATTATGAAAATCATATATAAAAACCCTATAGTCATTTGTTTGACAGGACTATTTTTCATGTTGATCTTTGTAACCTCCTGCAAAAAAGAGGTAGAGGGACAAGGCATGCCAATTATCACCAGGGTGCGCACCCTCGTTAAGCCGGGAAATGCTCAACCAACGGCCTTAGATTCTACCGTTACCTCGGGTGACGTCGGTGTGACTTATGTAATTGAAGGTGAAAATCTGAAGAGCACAAATAAAGTTGAGTTTAATGGCTCTGCCGCCTACTTGAATACTGCGCTGTTTAGCGACAAGAGCATCGTGGTGATGATCCCTGCTACGGCTTCATGGATCAATCAAACCGGTAAATTGATCCTTACCAATGCATCTGGTACTGTAAGTTTCGATTTTAGTATCAAACAACCACCTCCAGTAATTACAGATCTTAGCCAGTTTGCCGGAAATGCAGGAGATGAGATTACCATTACCGGCCTACGTTTCGATCAGGTATCCAGCGTTAAATTCGGTACCGTTGAAGCCAGGGTGGTTTCCTCAAAAAGTACAGCGTTAACGGTAACCGTACCAAATGGTGCGCTGGGTGCCGTGAGTGTAACTACCCCGGGTGGTACTGGTACTGGTCCATACGTATCTTACGATGGAACAGCACTGCCAATACTATTGCCATTTGGATTCAGACACTTATTTTACGACGATCAGATTACAGCTGGTTATGATTTCAATTTTGGCGGTGCCAGTGGAGACGTGAACAATGCTGAAATGGTTAAAAGGGGAAGCCATTCCGTAAAACTCACTTATACAGGTAATTATGCCGGATATGCGGTAGGTAGCAATGTTCCAGTAGACCTGAGCGATAAAACTTATGTTAAATTCTCTATATATGGAACAACTGGAACCGAAGGTAAGGTGGTAAAGATCGGATTGAATGATTTTGACAACCGTCAGGTGAGCATTGTATTGCATGCAGGTAAATGGACCACCTATATCGTGCCTTTGGAGCGTTTCCAAAATGCCAGCCAACCGGGTAAACCGACCAGTCTCAATTGGATTGGCTTTCAGGAGTTGAGTGGTAATGCACCAGAAACAATTTTCCTGGATGATATCGGTGTATATTAATTCTTTTTTTTTAAAGAATAATTTGATGAAATAATCCGAAGCAACGATTTGGCATATGTGAATTGTTGCTTCGGATTTCTTCAATCATTAAAATAAATTTATAGTCATGAATATGATAAAATATGCAGTTGCCGGGATCTTGATGCTGACAGTTAATTACACTACTATGGCACAAAAAAACCTGGTGACAAATGGAGGCTTCGAAGATGAACTTAGGGGATGGGTAGACTATTCTGCAAAGGCTACACCTTATATTTTCAGCACTGGAAAAATGAGCAGCGCTTTATTCTCCAGCGATCCTTCTAAATGGACGGGCATGCACCAAATTGTCGCTCTCCCCAAAAACACAAAATATATTTTGATGTCGGCCAAGATCAAGGTAGATGGCGTAAGTACCGGAAAGGAAGACTGGAATGGTGCACTTTTCCTTTTTGAAATGCTGGGTAAGGGCGAAACCAAAATTGGGGAAGGGATTAATATTGCTTCAGCTATCGGTGATCAGGACTGGAAGCTATATGAACGTGCTTATGTTGTTCCGCCAGGTACTTTGAACATCAAACTCTTATTTGCATTGGGTTATGTATCGGGCACCATGTTCGTCGATGATGTTAGTCTCAAAGTGATCAGCCAGACCGATTATGAAAAATATTTATAGCCCTATGAAATCCTTATTTTACGTCGCACTTGTTATTATGGGATCACTGAAAGCCCAGGCTCAAAAGGTGGGGCATCCGGTAATACTTTTAGATCAGTCAGGCTTTTATCCAGGTTTGAATAAAAGTGCCGTGATCACCAAAGATGCTACGGGCGATGGTTTTGAACTGATTGCCATGCCAGCGGGAAAGTCGGTGTTTACCGGATCGCTCTCTGGATTGAGCAGCACCGGATATTCTGGAATTAAGACCAGAATAGCAGATTTCAGTGGTTTCCAACAACCTGGAACGTATCTGGTTCGGATTCCGGGCATTGGCGACTCTCCCGTTTTTAAGATCGCAGACAGTGTGCACCAGGATCTTGCTGTAGCTGGCTTAAAAGCTTTTTATTACCAGCGCGCTTCTTCTGCCTTGGATAAAGATTATGCGGGGAAGTGGTACCGCCCATCGGGACATCCGGATACCGCGGTATTGATTCACCCATCTGCCGCCACTAAAAACAGGGCTGCAGGAAGTATGATTAATGTGGCGGGAGGCTGGTATGATGCTGGCGACTACAATAAGTACATGGTTAATAGCGGGATTTCTACCGCTACTTTACTATCGGCTTACGAGGACTTTCCTAACTATTTTCGTGGTCTGAAAGCGAAGCTTCCACATGCGAAATATAGCGTGCCGGATATATTGACGGAGGCCATCTACAATTTACGTTGGATGCTGAAAATGCAGGATCCGCATGACGGCGGTGTTTATAACAAGTGTACAAATCTCGGTTTCGATGCGATGATTATGCCCGCACAGGCTCTGGCACCCAGATATGTTGTGGCAAAAGGTACGGCAGCAACGTTAAACCTTGTTGCGGTTGCCGCTCAGGCATCACGGATTTTAAAGAATTTTCCTCAACAGTACCCCGGCCTGGCAGACAGTTGCCGCTCTGCCGCAGTTCTGGCATGGAATTGGGCCCTTAAAAATCCAAATCTGGCTTACGATCAGGACCTGATGAACAAGACATCTGATCTGAAAATCACTACAGGTGCTTACGGAGATAAAGATTTTGAAGACGAATGGAGCTGGGCTGCTGCTGAGCTCCTGGCCACTACCGGCGGGTCGCAATATTATGATGCCTTCTTTGCGCGCCTGAATGCAAAGGTGAATTTGCCCGGCTGGAATAGCGTAGGCATTTTAGGGTATTATTCCATGATCAGGTGTCATGATAAACTCCCCGAAAGTTACAGAAGCATCACCAGTATTTTGAAGAAAAAAGTGCTTTCCATTGCAGACCGTTATTTGTTGGCGGGCAAGGCGGGTGCCTATGGTTCAATAATGGGCAGCTCATTATCTGATTTTGTATGGGGGAGTAATTCGGTTGCCATGAATCAAGCTGTTTTGCTCATTAATGCTTATTTATTCACACAAAATAAGGATTACCTGAATGCCGCTGCGGGTAATCTGGATTATATTCTGGGAAGAAATGCAACTGGTTATTCTTTTGTTACCGGTATCGGGACCAAACCACCGATGAACCCGCATCACCGCATTTCTTTCGCTGATGGTATTAAGGATCCGATTCCTGGTATGTTGGTTGGTGGCCCCAATTTGGGAAAGCAGGATGGACTAAAATACGAATCTACGGAGCCGGAACTGTCGTACCTCGACAATGTTGCTTCTTATGCAAGTAATGAGATAGCGATCAATTGGAACGCTCCATTGGTATATGTTGCAAATGCACTTGAGTGTTTACAAACGAAAGAAAAGCTTAAATAATCGATACGGCGCCTTTAAAAGGAGCAAAAACTATTACTGCCTTTGACCTGTTCCAATGTTGGGATCCATTGTTTGCCTGATGTCAATCCGGACACTAATTGAAACAACATTAAAATTGTTATGACCCGATGGCAGGAGTACTATAGCTATCTATCCCGACAGCCTGAGATTAATTTGTCACAGAATTGGTATCGGAATAGAAACTAGATTTTGGTCGAGATAAATTATACATGCTACAAATTCGGAATTATCTAATGTGAAGAACAGTTTAAATGCAACAGCTAAACATATTCGGCCTGTAAATGTTATCACTTTATCAGCTGAAATTGTTATGCAAGAAAATAAAGAGCAAGATAATTTTGAGAAACGGTTCAAAGAATGTGATGATAAGTTCAACGCAATATTTAAACTTACCAGTGTGGCCTCAAAGATCATCCGGTCAGACCTGACCATCTTAAAAGTTAATAAGGCCCTTTGCGAACTGTTGGACTATCCTGCGGAACAAATTGAGGGAACAAAAATTCTGGATCACGCCTGTGAGGAACATATCGTCCATTGGCATCGCCTCCAGGAAGAGATTTGGTCCAGGAAGGTGCCATTCTTCAAGTTGCAGGCCTGCCTGTACCGAAGAGACCGTAGTCGTGTATGTGTTGATGTGACTACGATCCTCTATAACGATCAGGGGGAAACCTTCGGATTTACTGTATTGGACGATATTTCAGGAATGAAGCAGCTTGAGGAGAGCCAGAAACGTCTGAACCTTGCCCTCAAGTATACCGGTACAGCTATCTGGGAGCTGGACCTTGAGACAAAAGAAGTTTTCCGTTCCCGTGACCATGATGAAATCTTTGGCTACCCGCAAAGGCAAGAACATTGGATTCTGGAAAGTTATTACCCACATATATCAGCAAATGATCTTCCTGTGTTTAAGGAAGCCCTAAACAATATTCAGGCTGATGGTGGCGTAGATGTGCAGGTCAGAATAAATAGGGCAGATGGTAAGCTTCAATGGCTGAATATAAAGGGCAAAACGGAAACCAATAAAAAGGGGAAAGCTGTGAAACTGGTCGGTGTTATTAATGATATCACCAACGACAAAATCATAGAAAGACATAAAGACGATTTCATAAGTATTGCCAGTCATGAGCTGAAAACCCCGGTTACCAGCTTAAAAGGATCAGTGCAAATGTTGCAACGGGACGCTAACCGGCAATCTGACCGCACCAAACGGTTGGTTGCGCAGGCAAGCAGGGGCATAAACCGGATCTCATTGATCATAGACGATCTGCTCAATGCCGGTAAAAATTATCGGGATCAGATAGAACTACGGAAAACGAACTTCAACCTATATCAGCTGGTCCAGGAAATAGTAGAACTATTTGCTTCCACCGAGGTTCCGGAAGTAACGATAAATGGGAAAGAAGACCTCATGGTTTATGCAGACTCAGAGCGGATTGGCCGGGTACTTACTAATCTGATCAGCAATGCAGTCAAATATGCTCCTGGTACCGCAGAAATAAAAGTTGAGCTCATTGATAATGAAACTTACGTTAAAATCTCCGTTATCGATAAGGGGCCTGGGATTGTTGCCGAAAAGATTCCCTTGCTGTTCGACCGGTATTACCAGGCCGATGAGCAGCAACAGCAATATTCAGGACTTGGGCTAGGCCTGTTTATCTGCGCCAATATCGTCCGTAAACATGGCGGAGAAATCGGCGTGGATAGCATACCTGGCGAGCGCACCAGTTTTTGGTTCACCCTGCCAAAATCAGCAAGCAGTTAGCCGAAATCACGGCATTCATTGATAAGGTGTCACAAACGATCACATCAAAAGATTGATGGCATTTATTTGCCGTCTCTAGCGTGGTAGATTTCCAGTGGTATCATTTTTATGCAACTTTACCAGATCATTAAGTGCCTTTTGACTGAATTAGCGGTTTGTTTATTGCAAACTATCTGCCTGGTTATCGGTTATTAACTGATCAGAACACATGAAGGGAAATAAAATGTCAGAAAAAAACAAATCAATACTGCTCAGGGGCAACGAGGCTATAACTTCGGGTAATTATGAGGGATTCCTTGAACTATGTACGGAGGATACGAGATGGGAATTTGTGGGCGAACAGATTATTACCGGTAAGGCGGCTGTCCGCAGGTATCTGGCTGAAACCTATATTGAACCGCCGAAATTCAATGTAAAGGATCTGGTTGCTGAGGATGAGTTCGTTATTGCGGTAGGGGAAATTGAATTAAAGAACAGGGATGGGAAATGGGTAAAGTATGATTATTGCGATGTCTGGCGGTTCAGGGACGGTAAGATGGCGAGCCTACGTGGCTTTGTTATCGCAAAAGACTGAATTTCCCCTTTTTTATTAAAACGCGTTAATAAAAGTAGCTCATTTAATAAAGAATGTAGCTCAATACAGCCGCAAAATGAGCTATAAACAAAAGCAGCATGAGCCATAAATTAAAAAAATAGACTTGAATTCAGTATTTCTTTATTGTCGTTCTGGAGGTAGTAAACTCGCCAAGGACTTAGTACATGCAAGAAATGTTTCGAAAATTGTTCTGCCAAGACGACTTTAGAGGACAAAGCGAATTTATTTATCCATCAGCTCAACCCAGGTATTAACCATTTTTTCAATCAGCTCCTTGTTTGCTGTTACCTGATCCATAGAATAAAATTTCGCATAAACCTTTCCTTTGGTTGCCTCTTCAAGAAAGTCTGATTTTACATTAATGAGCGCTCCTTTGTGAAAGATAAGGGCAATATAGTTTTTGATCCTTGGATTGAAAGTAGCCAGATCTTCTTTGTAAAGAAAACTAGGACCTCCCCACTTTATGTCTTCTTCTATTTTAGGGTTTGCATTCACAATAATAGATCTTACTGCTTCGAGTTCTGCTTTAAGCGGGTGTTCAAGTTTAGCGATAAACTCATCTACTTTCTTTGTATGTTTCATAATGGTTTGATATTAATGATTATAACAAATATCAAAATCTTTTATGGGGAGAATTAGGTGTATAAATGACAAATTAACGGGTAAATTAAGACTGATTGATCGGAAATTCTACTTTTTTGAATAGGATAGATCTTGTATTTATTCCTAATTTAATAAATGCTCCTTTAAAGCAACATGATAAAAACATTTATTTACTGATGGCATGTTTGCTTGTTTCACAGGTTTCATCGGTAGCGTAATGTTCCAGAGCAACTCCTTTGGAGGAGAACCGGAAGGCTCTGCGAAGCAAAATCTTCAAACTTTTGGTAACATTTCAAAGATCTCTCCGCTCCGCTTTGCTTCGGTCGAGATGACGATTTTCTACTGGGGTCTGTCAATGGTAGAGGTTAGTATTTAGCTAAAAATAAGGGAGTTGGATGAGCAGTTTTGGCAGTTCGTCATTCCCAATCCAATAGCTATCAGGTTGATTGGGAACCTCGGAGTACTCATGAATACCTCTGAAAAAAGGAAAACTTATGAATAATCGTAATGCAAGCGCTTTAAGATTCCCGCCTGCGCGGGAAAGACGATCACGCTATTGGAGTCTGTCAATGATAGCTTACAGACCAATATCAGATTCATAATGGTTAAGCAGCCTTTAATATTTTCATGCCTTCAGCAAGATTTTAAACAATAAAATTAGAAATAACGCAGACTATGTTTTTATATTCTTTTGTTTTCTACTGATCGGATCCTGCTGAGCGTTTCCAGTCTTAGTCCAAGAAACGAAGCAACATACCGGAGCGGCACACGGCTAATCATCCAGGGGAAGGCCCGGAGCAGGTGTTTATAGCGGCCCGTAGCAGAGGGAATCTGGCAGATAAAGCCTCTGTCATTCGCTCCTCTATAATGAAGCTCCATGATTTTTCTACCAATAATGTTTGCCTCTGCAAAATTTTTGTAAAGCATCGTCGTAAGCTCATGAGGTATGGCAATCAGTTCTACATCTTCTATTGCCTGAAGGTATTCATCAGATTCTTCTGCAGTCCATAAATTGCGGATGGTTCCTACAATTTCATTTTCCTGACAGATCCAGGAAGTGATCTCCGTTCCCGAGTCCTTGTAGAATCCCCTTACTACCCCTTTTAAAATCAGGTAAAGGTATCTATTACGGTCTATCGGAGAGATAATATATCTGTTCTTGCGGAAACTTACCGGAAAGGTGAGGTTATCGATAAGCGCCTCCATTTCAGCGGTTAGGGGATGAAAGCTATTGTATAGGGCAATAAGAGGGGAAGCGCCATTATAGGAGTCCCATTTGCTGTTTTCCTGCGCACCGGCCATGATTCTTTAGTTTAGCTTTTGAGATAGTGATAAAAGTAATTAAAAGACCAAACTTTTCAAATTTTCGTTGTTCTGGATTAATGGGATCACCTTTTGATCTCAAGTAACCGTTAGGGTAAAATTCAGCTGATCATAATAATATTGATCAAATACCGGGCCGATAAGTTATATCCTGGTTCAGCAGAATGATTTAGGTGAAGATTAGTTGGCCTATTTTTGTAGCAAATTATTTGTTTTTGGCGCTTAGCGATGTGCGTAAAGGGGCCGATAAGGCAAGCATTTCACATACTTTATCATTCCAGTCTATCAGTGCATCTTCAGGAGAGGTTCCAAGACCTGAAACATCATGTTCCTCTTCAAAAGATAATACGGCATAGTAACAATCACCGTCTTGATAAACGGAGGGTCTAAACTGCATTACAAATGTTGGCAGTCTGTATCTGTTATAATCAAAATCTACCAGTTTTCCTGGGATCGTTCTGGTCTGCTGTTTCATAGCTTGCTATTTTATTGAAACTTTTTTGTTTACCTGTTTTCTGCTTAGGGTAAGCAAATGCATTTGTAAAATAGTCAATCAATGTTTCCTCAAGGTTAGCAGTTTGTTGTCAGTTTGTTAAGTGTTTGGTGGAGATATGTTTTGGTGAAAAAATGTATGCTTTTCCTAAGATTAGGCGTTTTCCATTTGCCCAGAATCATTTTTTAGGAGAAAGCTGCTACTGAGCTTTTAATGTGGCGCACAGATAGGAAGAACAGTGGTGAGCAGGTGTTTTAATATTGATGTTTTGAGCGATATGGTAAACTGGTAAAGATATTTTTTTCGTTCTTAATCTTTTTAGCTCAAATACAGTCAAATCCCATCTATACCAATCTAACCATGAAGGTTGAAAAGAAAACTTTAAAAACATCAGATAAGACCGGGAATGAGGTGCGTGAAAGTGTCTTTCCCAAAAGAATGATACTTTTTATCCTAGTGTTAAGTGCAATACTAATGATCTTGGTTTTGTTTAAAGATTAACCTGAGTTGAAATGTTTTTCTGTTAGCCAATACCATTCTGAGTAGGTTTATTAATCTAAGTTTTATTTATGTTTAGTTTTCAAAATTTAAGGCGTGGCTGGTTGATCTTGCAGATAAAAGATTAATTTTCCGCCCTGAACCAGCAATTGGTGTTTAATTTGGTTTTGGGTAAAAGTCTTTCCATTTAAACTGATTTTTGAGATGTAAATAGAATTTTTGTTCTTTTTAATGGCTGTTATAACTAATTTTTTGCCATTTTTAAAAGATATTGTAGCCTGTTTAAACAAAGGACTGGTAAGTTGATAGTTTCCTGAAACAGGATCTACCGGATAAAAGCCGAGTGCCGCAAATACATACCATGCCGACATTTGCCCTGCATCGTCATTGCCACTTAAACCACCAGCGCCTTCACCATATTCTTCTGCCAAAATGCGTGATACCTGCATCTGGGTTTTCCATGGAGAAGAGGTGTAGTTGTATAAAAATGGAATCTGGTGACCAGGTTCATTCCCATGCCAATATTCTTTTTTATTAAAGAGCGAATCCAGTTCGTTTTCAAGATTTTTACGCCCACCCATCAACTTGATCAGTCCGGGCATATCATGCGGAACATAAAAAGTATATTGTCTTGGGGTTCCTTCAGTGATATAGGGTTCGCGGTGATCGGGATAAAAAGGCTTGTACCAGTTGCCATTGGCGAAACGGCCTCTAACCATTCCAACGTTGGGATCAAAAATATGTTGGTAATTAAGCGATCGTTTTGATAGCTCCCGGTAATCGGTTTCTTTGCCCAAATCTTTCGCAATACTGGCGAGTGCATAATCATCGTATACATACTCTAAGGTTCTACTTACCTGTTCCTTTTTATGAAAAGCGTTTGGGATACTGTCTTCTAGGGGGATATAGCCATACTTTAAATAACTGTTAATTCCACGGCGGCCTTTTCCATTCAGATAATCTACAGAATCGGGCATTTGAAAAGCATTTTTCCTCATCAATCGGTAAGCTTCATTAATATCATAATTGCGGATCCCTTTATGATATGCGGAAGCAATGAAAGCAGTAGCATGATCGCCGATCATGGCGGCGGTGTAACTGTTCCAGCAAGGGAAAATGGGCATCCAACCACCTTGTTGACCTTTTAATATCATCGAATTAACCAGGCTATTGGCTAAGTTGGGATTCAATAGCTCAACTAAAGGTAATTGTGCACGGTAAATGTCCCACATCGAAAAATCATCGTAATAATTGCCTTTATTTATTGTTTTGTTCTGATATTTTCCATCAAACTGTGGGTATTTTCCATCTACATCGTTGTATAACCTAGGATGTTGCATGGCATGATAGAGGGCCGTGTAAAAGATTTTTTTTCCTTTTTCATTTGTGTCTGAAATACGGACCTGTGACAGGGATTTTTCCCAAGCCTGGTTAGTGCGTGCTAAAACAGTATCAAAATCATCATTTTTAATCTCACTTTCCAGATTGGCCTTAGCGGCTGCGATACTTGTAAAAGAGGTGCCGGAATAAATCACTAACTGTTCTCCTTTTTGAAGTTTAAAGCCTGCATAAGCACCAATATCCTTTTTATTGCTGATGTTTTGCTGATTGAAAATATGACCTTCGCTATAAACCCCTGCTGAAGTAAAGGTTTTTTTGAACCGGACGTAAAAATAACCGCTAAAGCCTGCAGGTTCTCCCCATCCCTGATAAATCCGGTGAACAGGATTATATCCGGAAATTTCACCTTTTTCTGCATCAACCTGAATAAAACCCTTGTTCTGATCGCTATTTGGCGTAATTAAAATATAAACGCTATCTGTTTTTAGTGCAGTGATCCGCATTATACCGCTTCTAAGGCTGGCTGTAATTTCTGTTAACAGTTGATGTTGGGGTAATTTTAATTTATAATAGGAGGGGGTAGAAACTTCGTTTTCGTGGACATAATTTTCTGCATATTGAGCTGCATTGGTTTTAAGTTGTCCTGAAATGGGCATAATGGTGAAGCTTCCATAATCTTGCGTACAAGAGCCACTGATCCAATGGCTTGCCCTAAATCCGTAAAACTTTTTGTTGTTGTAATAATAAGGAGCCAGACATTTTTTTTCAGTGAGCTGGGTCTGCGGCGTCCATTGTGTCATACTAAAGGGCGGTGCTACAGCAGGAATGGTATTGGCCAGGCGTTCGGTTTTATCTTCAATATGCTGGCTGGCCAATGTAGTGCTGGCCGAAGTACCTGAAAATGGCTGTACATAAGGGATTAAATACTGTTGCTGCGCATATGCCGCATCGATATAAATGGCTGCTATTGCCAAAAACGACAATAAGAACCGACTAATTTTAAGTCTGGTATTGTGTTTAGAAACTATATTTTGTAAATCGGTCAACAGCATATTTAAATGTGGTGTTAAATAATGATAGAAGCGCTCATCTATATTTCTTTAATGGCAATTTGGTGTTTTTAATATCGCTCATTTCGTCATTCTGAACTCGTTTCCGGATCTTTCTAATATTACTTAGCGTATGGAGCTTACTGGCTTTGCCTTAAACCTTTAAAAACCATTTTCTGTCATAAAGAAATTTCAATATTCCAAGCTGTACGAGTAGAACACCTAACCATAAACCTGCCTGTTGCCAGGCTAAAGGAATTTTAGCGATAACGCCGCCAAAGATGAATTGTGAAGTAGATTCGAAATTGAAAAGCCCGTGTGCACAAACATAAATTAAAATGGAATTTGTACCAATCCAGATGAAGGGCAAACTCCATTTTTGATAAGTTTTAACATCAATAATGTAATAGAAGAAGGAAAACAGCACCAGACTGAATCCACCGGTAACCAACACAAAAGAGCTTGTCCACATATTTTTATTGACCGGAAAAAACAGGTCCCATAGTAATCCGAGCGAAACTAATATTATGCCTGCTATAAAGAGGTAGAAAGCTTTTAGAACCAGACTGAAACGTTTATTTTTAGTGTTTAGAAATGTTCCTGTAAATACCCCTAAAAGTGCTGTTGCAATGGCAGGAATAGTGCTCAGTAAACCTTCTGGGTCGTAAACTACACGATGGAGTTTGCCTGGCAAAAATAAGCGGTCTACATATGCTGCCAGATTACCTTCGGGTGTTAAAATGCCATTTCCAAAACCAGGAACAGGTATGGCCATCATAATGATGTAGTAGCCAAATAAAATGCCGAGCAGCCAGATAAGCTGTTTACGTAACGAAAAATTGAGGTAAATTAAGGCAGCAAAAAAAGTGGATAGGGCAATCCGGCCAAGTACGCTCGCGAAACGTGTGTTTTCGTAGCCTTCCCATTGGAGCAGGCCGTTTACCACCATTCCAAGAAAGATTAAAATCAGTGTTCTTCTGATCAGGGCATAATAAATACCTTTTGCTGATTTTTTTTTATCATTTCCGGCATTTAAATGTTTTTCGTAAGAAAATGGCATCGAAACACCAGAGATAAAAATGAAAAGCGGAAAAATCAGGTCGTAAAAAGTAAAACCGTTCCAGAGCGAGTGATGAAGCTGGTTGCTGATGCCAACCAAAAACCTTTCGGAAAATGATAAATAGCCATTACTGGCGATGGTCCAATCATTGGGATTTCTGATCAAATGGTGTTCGTTCATTACGCCGTTGGCCAGTCCGTGGAAAATACCTTCTCCACTAATAATCCAGAACATGTCAAAACCGCGTAAGGCATCTAAAGAAAGTAATCTTTTCTTTTTCGGTAAAAGCAAATCCTGTGGTGCAGATTCGGTAATGGCCATAATAATTTTAAGCTAATGATGGGCGATTTTTGTTTTCTAAAAATAAGCGCTGTTCGGAGAAAAGCAGCATTTATTTTTTAATAATGGTATTATTAATTATTTCTCCTTCATCGTTAATGGTTTGTACGCGGATTAAATCTTTGCCGACCGAAAAAAGCATAAAACCATACACAGAAGCTACCATCTGGGCATCATCAATGAGTTTTACAGGTGTTTTTTCTGATGCTGCTCCTGAAATAAAATGATGCGTTTTGCCTGCAGGTTTAATGTACTGCAAGCTGTGCTCGTGCCCGGTGAGGTATACATCTACGCCATAACGATCAAAAACCGGTTTAAGAGAACGGCGGATTGCTTTGGTATCATATCCATCTGTGCGGCTTCCTCCAGTATACATGGGATGATGACCCACAACAATTTTCCATTTGATACTTGGATCTTCATCACTTAATACTTTGGTTAGCCACCGTTTTTGTTGGGTGGTATCCTGGCCCTTTACGTTTGGGCCATATTCTGAGTTTTTGTAAAATTCCGGAATTAAAGGGTTGGTATCGATAAAAGCAATCAATACCTGATTATTCAGATCGCCATTGATGGGGAATTTCTTTGCGTAATAACGGGCGGGCATTTTCCATCTTCTGCTGATTTTTGAATAGGCTACCTGGGCATCTGGATTGGATTTATAATCATGGTTACCCAGTACCGGATACCAATCCCATTGCAAAGAAAATGCAGTATAAATATCTTCAAAAGAATATTTAAAAAGTGGATCGTGCTCGCTGATTACACCGCTAGGGTAGAAGTTATCGCCTGTAGAAATGATAAACTGTGCTTTAACATCTGCTGCGGTTATTCCCATTTGTTGCGCTACCTGTTTCTGGTGGTCGGCACCATTACGGCCCCAATCGCCCATGGCTATAAAATTAAGCGATGAGGCATCTTTAGTTAAACTTTTGGTTGGTGGGGTAGCTTCAGATTGTGTTTTTAGTAAAACCTGAGCCTGCAATGAGCAATAGGTAAATAGGGAAATCAGTAAAAGTAAGTGTTTCCTCATGGAGATAAATTTAAGGTGCTTGAGAAATTTTGATGGGCCACCGGCCTTAAACAGGGTGGGAAAAAAGAAATTTCTCTGGCTTTTATACCAGAGAAATTTTTAGTTTTTTACCGACGGTTAATTGTAACCAGGGTTTTGCTTTAGCTTAGGATTTAAAATCATAGCTGATGATGGAATCGGCATTAGTCTATGAAAAGTTTGTACATCCGTTTTAAAACCCCATGTTCCTTCATATTTACCAAAGCGAATCATATCGTTGCGGTGCCAACATTCCCAGGCCATTTCTCTGCAACGTTCTTTATATAAATCCTCTAAAGTAACTGATGTCCATGCAGGTGAAGTAGTACGAACGGCACGTAACTGGTTCACTAATGATAAGGCTGTTTGCCCTTGCGTAGGCGTTGCACCCCTAAGTATAGCTTCAGCTTTCATTAACAGGATATCAGAATATCTAAATATTGGTACATCATTATTTTGATTTCTGCTGGATGATGTGCTATCACAATAAAATTTATTATTCCGATAACCCATATTCCATGAAACCTCATCATTTCCGGCATCAAAAGGTCGGGATGCATCTCTAAGGGTAACATTTGGTGTAATATCAACCTGGTAAGTGAGTGCAGCTGAACCATCAGAACCTGCATAAAATTGATCGTATCCCTTTTTTGTGGTAGCTACAGTTACTGGTCTGCCATCATTCAAAAATTGTGGTCCCTTAATCCACTGTGTATTTCTTTTATCGTTAGGATCGTTAAAATTTGCATAAAATTCTGGTAAAGTACTCATTGGGGCACTTGGTGTAAATTTTAAGCTATATTTTGCCTGTAACGATCTTGGTAGTGAATATCTCGAATAGATCATGGTACCATTACTAAATCCAGGATCGAAAGGGATAGCAAAAATAAATTCTTTTATCTGTGGGCCGTTATCAATGAAAAACATTTTTCTGTAATCGCTTTCTAAACTATAAGGAGAACCTGAGGCACCAATAATGGCATCACACATGGCTACCGCTTCATTGTATTTTGGCGTATTAATATAAACTTCTGCATTAAGGTACATTTTAGCCAAAATAGCATAGGCTGTATATTTATTTGGGCGGCCATAGGTAGCTGTTCCGGTAGCGCCGCTTAAATTTGGCAATACTTCTTTAAGTTCTGCTTCAATAAAATTAAAAACTTCCTGGCGCGATTTGGTTTCGGGCGGTGTTGTTTGTCCGAAAGTGGTTACAATAGGAATGTTTCCCCACAAATCCATCATCATGAAAAATGCTAATGCTCTTGTAGCCCTAACTTCAGCTACTGCCACTGTTTTTCCCGCAGATTCAGGAGCGTCTTTCAGTAAAAACAAGGTTTGATTTGCTTTACTGATTGTTGCGGAAAGCCATCCCCAACCGCTATTAACATGTCCGTTGTCTTTATTCCACGTGTGTTTGTGGTGCATTTCATAAACGCCACCATCGTACCAGTTTCCTCCTCTGGCCGGCATAATGGCTTCATCAGTACTTAAGGACTGCATAAAGAAATAATCGGTACTCCAGTTTTGGCGAAGCTGTACATATACCTGGCCGGTTAGTTGTATAAAATGTTGGTCTGTTTGAGGAAATGTTTCAGGAGTTAGTTGTGTTTCTACTTTTAAATCCAGTTTATGGCAGGAAGTTAATACGCCTAGCGATAACGTAGCTCCTGCAATGTATTTGATAAGATTTTTCATCTTTTTAAGTTTTAGTTAAATGATACGTTTAACCCGAATAAAAATGTTCTGGTTTTAGGATAAAAGTTGTTGGTATCTACCCCTGGAGCGGTACCGCCCTGATTTATCTCTGGGTCTATTCCTTTATAACCTGTAATTACAAACAGGTTATTCGCTGTGGTATACAATCGGATAGAGTTTACACCGGGAATAATGCCTTTTTTGAAAGTATATCCGAGTGTAGCATTATCCAAACGCAGGTAACTGCCATTTTCTAAGAATCTGCTCGAATATTTATATGAGTTGAAATCAGCTGGTGATTCATTTTCAACTTCTACAGGGATATTGGTGAATTGGGCAGTGCTTGGTCTGAATAAATCAGCACGTGTAACGTTCATAATTTTAACGCCCAATACCGCTCTCATAAATACACTTAAATCAAAGTTTTTATATCTTAAATTGTTTGACCAACCTAACAGCGCTTTCGGTTGCGAATTTCCAAGAATATAATAATCGGTTTTATTGAGCAGGTTTTGAGTTTTAATGTTTCCTGCAGCATCATAATACTGTGAAACACCATTTGCGTCTTTACCCGCATACTTAAATGTGAAAAATGTTCCGATTGGCTCCCCTGGTTTAAGTATTTGCAATGTTGCACCACTTTGTCCGGCACCGTCAGGAGAAACGGTAAGGCGATCCTCGATATTGAATCTGCTATCATCCGATAAGGTAATGATTTTATTTTGGTTATGTGCCAGATTAAATCCGGTAGTCCAGCTGAAGTTATCGGTGCTTACTGGTGTACCGTTCAATACCACCTCAATACCTTTATTACTCAGTTTACCCACATTGGCTGTATAAAGTGGCGCTGGAAACAAGTTATTATCAACGCCAAATTGCAATATTAAATCAGTTGTTTTTTTATCATATATATCTACAGATCCTGTTAATCTGCCGTTAAACAATCCAAAATCCAAACCAACATTGGTTGTGGCCGTTTTCTCCCATCTTAAATCGGGATTTTCATTTTGGACTGCACCATACGCACCTTCTCTTGGCGAACCGTTATAATAAAATTGTCCTACCTGCCCGTAAATGAGTTTAGTAGTAAGTGGGGCAAAGCCAAGAGAGTTACCCGCAATACCATAACTACCTCTCAATTTAAGGGTTTTAATTATGCCTACGTTTTTAAAGAAATTCTCCTGATCTATGTTCCAGGCTGCACCCACAGATGGGAAATAACCCCATTTCTCATTGGCACCAAATACATTCGAGCCATCCTTTCTAATCGATCCCTGAATGAGGTATTTGTTTTTATAATTATAATTTACCCTGGCAAAATCAGAAATCATCAAAATTTCCTGATACGTTACGCCTGGATTAAAATCAACTCTAAAATCAGTTACCGCATATGGGTTTCCTAAACTTAAATTATTATAACTTACCTGGTTAATTGGAAAATTGGTAGAAGTAGCTTGAAAACCATCGTTATTTAGCGATTGTTGATAAGAATAACCCACTACTGCATTAATATCATGATCGCCAAATTTTTTATTCCAGGTTAAATACGTTTCTATAATTTTATTGGTGTTTTGATAGGCATTTCTTACTGCCAAACCATCCTTACCTACTAAGGTTACAAAACTTGGATTTGCTGGCGGGTCTGGTGTATTTCGAACATTGTTATACCTGGAAGTATAAATGCTATTATAAAATGCGCCATAAACATTTTGGCTGTTCTGATATGATGCTGAAACATCGTAAGAGAAGCCGAATGGTAATTTTAAGTTAATCGTTAAATTGCCCAGGATGTTTTTATTCTTCAGGTTCTCAGTGCCGTTTTCAAGCATAGAAACCGGATTATAGTAGCTGGTCTGGATGAGGTTATCGAAATAGGATCCATCGGGGTTCTTAACAGGCGCTGTTGGCAGATAAGTAAGCATTTGTGAGAGTACCGTATTACGATAAGGAACCAGATTAGCGTTGGTTACCGAGTTGCTGATGTTCAATCCAATCTTTAACCTATCGTTTAAAGCCTTTTGTTCAATTCCGATACGACCAATAAATCTATCTAAATCACTGGTTTTAATAATTCCATCTTGTTTAAAATAATTTAAACTGGCATTGTAGGTAGTTTTCTCGGTACCACCACTTAAAGATATATTGTGGTTATATGATAAAGCATTACTGCGCTGTACCTCATCCTGCCAATTGGTATTTGCACCTTTATCATTTGCAGGCGTTAATGCAGAATTGGTTTTTGCTAAAAAGGCACGTAACTGATCTGAATTCATCATGTCGTAACGATTGGAAACGTTTTCCACACCAAAATAGCCGTTGTATGCGATTTGGGTTGCACCTGCTACACCTTTTTTTGTGGTTACCATAATTACACCATTGGCAGCCCTGTTACCATAAATGGCAGCAGCGGCAGCATCTTTTAATACATCGATTGAGGCGATATCATCTGGTGCAAGAATCGAAATGTCAGCACCAACCACACCATCAATTACAAATAGCGGCGATTGAGCACCTTCACGAAGGGTAGATGCACCACGCATAATGATTGCCGCGTTACGGTTCGGATCGCCGCTTCTGGTAATGTTTAATCCTGGTACTTTACCTTGCAACATCTGCCCAACATCGCTAATGGCACCTTTATTCAAATCATCACCTTTAACGGTAGAGATAGAGCTGGTTAATGCTTTTCTTGAGCTTTTACCATAACCAACAACTACTACATCAGTAAGCGATGAACTTGCTTCGTTGATGACTACCTGATAGGTGGATGCGTTAGTTACCGTAAGTTCTTTTGTTTGATAGCCCAAAAAACTAAAGAGGATTTTGTCGCCTGTTTTTGCTGAAATGGTAAAGGACCCACCAGCACCGGTTGAGGTAACCTTAGTGGTTCCTTTAACGGTAACTGAAGCACCTACAATAGGCAGTTTAGCGTCGTCTATTAAATTTCCTGTAATTTTTCGTTCATCCTGCGCAAAGACAGCGTTGAACGATTGGCTGATCAGTAAAAGTAGCAAAAAGATGCTGGCATACTTTAAGCTCGTACATTTAAATCTCATGATTTTTGTAGATTTAGGTTCATAAATTGGTTGTTTTGTTTAGTTATTGTTTGGAGATAGAATGTTAAAATTTAATAGTAGCCGGTAGATATTTAGCCACAAGCGCTTTGTAATAGGGCTCAAGCTCTGCCCAGCTTTTCTGATTAGGGTTTTTAGAGTACAGATCGTAAGGATTAAACAGGTTAACCCATTTAAACATTTCATGATCTTTTTCATTCATCAGGTGATCGTATGCATTTTCCCTGTGCTGCGAGTAAAAGGAATGGTAACGGAGCATGTATAAACCTGGCTCCGGAATGTAAGGCTTCATCATGTGATATACATATTCATCGTGGCCCCACGACATGTCTACATTGTCTAGACCGCAATTTTGGGTATACACACCCAATTTGGTCTGATAGGTTTCGTTTTTAAAATCGGGGTTTTGACTGAAAAATTCTGGATAGACAATTTTATCTGAATAGGCGCAACCTACCGGAAAAGTATCGCCCACTACGGCCCATTGTGGTTCTCCGAACAGACACAGTACTTTGCCCATATCGTGTATTAAACCGACCAACACCATCCAATCGGGATGGCCGTCGTTTCTAATGGCTTCTGATGTTTGTAACAGGTGCTGCATCTGGTCCAGATCGGTATCAGGATCAGAATCATCTACTAACTTATTCAGAAAATCAAAAGCACTCCAAATCGGCATTTCCTGTTTGTCGAACTTTAAATAATCTGCTTTTTTCTTTTTTACGAAATCATAGGTTTGATAAGTATGGTTAAGCCTGTAAAATTCTTTTACGCTGTCTTTTTCCGTTTCATCATAATTTCTGAACTGCTCTTCTTTTTTTTCAGCGTTGATGTTTTTAGGGTCGGGGTAGCGGATTAATATATCCTCTTCCCATTGGTCAAGATTTTGCAATGGATTTTGATTATCCTTTGAAGCTTCGCTTTGGTTTCTCATAAGGCTAGAAATGGATTGGTTAAAGATTTTCTTTGGTTTTATAAGTTAAAGTTGAGTTTTTAGAAGCTTAAACTTTTATATTTTGCCGATTTTATTTACGTAAACGATTAAGTAAATTTTAATTCTTAACTGTGTAATCATCTTTAATTTGTTTATATTTAATAGTTTACAGCTTGGGTTACACTAATGGTTGTCCTTTTCTGCCTGAATGCCCATTGGTGAAATGTATAAAAGAAAAGAAATAAACGTTGTTATTACGATTATTTCATATTTTCGTTTGTAACAGACACTTTTTCTTAGTCGAAAGAAGTATCTTATTGCTGTAACCAACAAATGTTATGAACATAAATCCGGTAAACGCTCTAAAACTGGGGTATGCTGGATTGTTTTTGATGAAGATGCTGGTGAAAAAGAAGCTTTTGACCTATTATATCACTAATTAAAGTGTTATATGGGGCATTTTCCTCTGAAAATAACTAACTAAACAAATTTTTAAGACATGGCGGAAGCAGTGAACATTAAGCGGTTGGCTCAGGAATTAAATATTTCCATCGCAACCGTTTCTAAGGCCCTCAATGATAGTTACGAGATCAGTTTAAAAACTAAAAACAGGGTGTGGACCTTAGCCAAAGAGTTAAATTATACACCCAATCCAGCCGCCAGCAACCTACGGAGCCATAAAACTAAAACTGTAGCGGTGATTATTCCCTGTGTAGCCAATAATTTTTTCTCGCTATCCATAAAAGGAATTGAGGAGATTGCAAGGCAATACGGTTATCATGTACTTATTTATCAAACTCACGAGAATATAGAAGCAGAAGTTGCCTTTACCAATAGCTTATTAAATGGCAGGGTAGATGGTATTCTTACATCTGTGTCTAGCAGTGAGTATAACAGTGAATATTATACTAATCTGGTTAAGAAAATTCCATTAGTGTTTTTTGACCGCGTTTATGAAAACCTGGATGCAGTTAAAGTAACCACTGATGATTACGAAATTGCTTTTCAGGCGACTGAGCATTTAATTGAATGCGGTTGTACCAAAATTGCGTATTTATATGGGTTGGAAAATCTTCCTGCTGGTAAAGCCAGGTTTGCAGGTTATCTTGATGCACTGAAAACGCATGGAATAGCTGCTGATGCGCAGCCCGTTGTTAAATATCAGGATGACGAAGAACTTAATCTGCAGCATATAAAGGAGCTGCTCAAGAAGTATAAGCCCGATGCCCTTTTTTCTTCCATTGAAGAATTTATTATTCCTGCTTATTGCGCCTGCAGAGAAATGGACCTAAAGATTCCGGATGATGTGAAAATACTGAGCTTTTCGAACCTGAGTACCGCAAAGCTGTTGAGCCCCTCACTTACCACAATCTCACAGCCAGCCTTCGAAATCGGGCGCGAAGCGGCAAAATGCCTGTTCAAAATTCTCAATAATAAACAACTGGATGATGAACAGAATATTATATTGAAATCGGTGCTTACTAAGCGCGAATCAACAGGCTGTTAACAGGGGTAAATCTATATATTACTTACTACTACGCGAAAACGTTTACGTAATTAAATAATCGAATTTAGACCCCAACATTGGGATTTTTTCTGATTTTTAAAAAACCCAAATATAAAAAATCTATATGAACCACCTGTCTGCATTCGATTATGCTGTTTTTTTGATGTATTTTATTATTGTTTCGGCATATGGTTATTGGGTTTATCGGAGCAAGAAAAAAAAACGTACCGATACCAAGGATTATTTTCTGGCAGAAGGCTCGCTTACCTGGTGGGCAATTGGTGCATCTATCATTGCTTCTAATATTTCTGCCGAGCATTTTATTGGCATGTCGGGTTCGGGTTTTGCTATGGGTCTTGCCATTGCAAGTTACGAATGGATGGCAGCTGCCACGCTAATTATTGTAGCCATATTCTTTCTGCCCATTTATATCAAGAACAAAATTTATACCATGCCACAGTTCCTGTCTAACCGCTATAATAATACGGTAAGTACGCTGATGGCTGTTTTTTGGTTACTGGTTTATGTATTTGTAAACTTAACGTCTATTTTCTTTCTTGGTGCTATTGCTATTGAAACCATTACAGGTGTTCCTTTTAATATATGTATCATTTTTCTGGCCATTTTTTCTGCTATCATTACGCTAGGGGGAATGAAGGTAATTGGTTATACCGATGTAATACAGGTTTTTGTTTTAGTTGCAGGTGGACTGATTACCTGTTATATGGCACTTAAACTCGTATCCGAAAAATTAGATGCACCAAGTGTTTTAGCCTCGCTTCCATTATTACGCAGTGAAGCGTCTGATCATTTTCATATGATATTTTCGAAAGGCGATAAATTCTACAGCGAACTGCCGGGTATTGCGGTACTGGTGGGTGGTTTGTGGATCAATAATTTAAATTACTGGGGCTGTAACCAGTATATCGTTCAAAGGGCATTGGGAGCCGATTTAAAAACCGGCCGCAACGGACTAATATTTGCTGCATTTTTAAAATTACTCATTCCGGTAATTGTTGTTATTCCTGGTATTGCAGCTTATGTGCTTTATCAACGTGGTTATTTTCATTCAGAAATGCTCGATGCCGCCGGAACAGTTAAACCCGATCATGCTTATCCAGTACTCATGAATTTATTGCCTGCAGGAATTAAAGGCCTTGCCTTTGCCGCACTTACTGCTGCTATTGTGGCCTCTTTAGCAGGGAAATGTAACAGTATAGCCACCATATTTACGCTTGATATTTACAAAAAGTTTATCAAACCCGAAGCTTCAGAAACACGTTTGGTTTCAGTTGGTCGGTGGTCTGTAGTTATTGCATCTCTAATAGCTATCGTTATTGCGCCTGCATTGCGCAGTTTTGATCAGGTTTATCAGTTCATTCAAGAATATGTCGGTTTTATTTCTCCGGGTGTTTTTGCCATATTTTTACTGGGCTTTTTCTGGAAAAAAACCACTTCGCGTGCAGCCCTTACTGCTGCATTATTAACCATACCATTATCTATCTTGTTTAAATTTTTACCCACATTAACTAATGGGGCCATTGAGCCAATCCCTTTCTTAAACAGGATGTCGTGGGTATTTGTGATCATTATTGTTTTGATGGTTTTGGTTACGCTAACCGATCCGAAAAGTAAGGATAATCCACAGGGTCTTGAAATAGATCGCAGCATGTTTAAGGTTACCCCGGCATTTACCATTGCCTCGGTTATAATATGTGGTATTCTTGCAGCACTTTATACTGTTTTTTGGTAAGTTGGATTTTCCTAAAATAGCTTTACGTATTTATTCCTAATGAATTGAAAATGAAGATCAAAATATTACTCTTTTTTGCAGTGCTGATTTCTTTCGGCGCGCTGGCCCAAAATAAATTATACAATATTAAAAACTACGGTGCAGTTGGCGATGGTAAAACCAATGATGCAGCTGCTATTCAGAAAACCATCGATGCCTGTGCAGAAGCAGGCGGCGGGCAGGTAATTGTACCAGCTGGTTACGTGTTTTTAACTGGTCCTTTTAACTTAAAATCGTTCATCGATTTAAGAGTGGAAGGTGGGGCTAAGCTCTTGGCTAGTCCAGATGAAAAACTGTATACACAAAGTGCCTTTCGTGAAAACAAAGGCGAGGGAACCATTTGGATAGGAGGGGAAAAACTAGAACAAGTAAGTATTAGTGGAACAGGGGTAATTGATGGAAATGGGATTTCGTTTATGGGGGAGGAGCTTAGCGACTCGTATGTATTAAAACCCTTTAATGTTGTAGACCCCAGGCCGCATTTGCTTACTTTGATCGGTTGTAATAAACTGAACATAGATGGGGTTACTTTTCAGAATTCAGCTTACTGGACGGTTCATTTAGTGGGTTGTAATGATGTATCGATATCGAATATTACGCTGTTGAACAGTATTAAAATCCGTAACAGCGATGGGATTGATCTTGATCATAGTAAAAATGTGAGGATTACCAATTGTTTTATCGAATCAGGCGATGATTGTATCTGCTTAAAAAACAGGCGTGAATTTGAAGAATATGGTGCCTGCGAAAATATTGTGATTAGTAATTGTACCATGACCTCTAGCTCATGTGCCATTAAAATAGGTTCTGAAAATATGGATCGGATCAGTAATGTGCTCATCAATAACTGTAATATCAGGAAAAGCAACCGTGGCATTGGCATTCAAAACCGTGATGAGGGTACAGTAAACAACGTAATTTTTTCCAATCTGTTTATCGAATCCAAGCTTTTTTCGGATGTATGGTGGGGCAAGGCAGAGCCGATTTATATTACTGCTTACCCAAGAGCAAGCAGCAACAATAAAGATGCTGGTTGGCGTTTACCAAAAGGACAAACCAAGGGAAAGGTAGGAGCGGTTAAGAATATTTATTTCAGTAATATCCGATGTACGGGAGAAAGTGGTGTGTACATCAGTGGCGAAAGTCCCGATAAAATTTCAGAAATCTACTTTGATCAGGTTAGTGTTTATCTTGATAAAACGACAAAGGAAGCAGGAGGTGTATACGACCGTAGACCGAGCAATGTAGAAGGACTTTTTAAAAGTGCAATTGCAGGCTTTTATTTTGAAAATACGGGATACATCAGTGTACTTAACAGCAATGTGGTATGGGGGGTAAATAAACCTGCTTATGCCGGAAAAGCCATTGAACAAAAGAATGTAAGTAAGCTCAAAACAGTGAACTTTAACGAAACAACAGTAGATAAATAATTAAGGATTTGCGCCAGTAAATGCTTCGGCTGTGGCCCCTTTTATAACCTACAGGAAGATCGTATTGATTTACATTGGCGCTTAATGAAGACTAGAGTAGAGGTATAATTGATATTTATTGGAATTCAGGCTGTTGTTCTCTTTGAGTAATTTCGGCCATTGCAATAACAATTTCGTTAATGGTTTTGATGCTGAAGACATGTCTGCCAGCTAACCATCTTTTAATTTCATCAGGATTAATATCCAGTATGGAAGCAAGATCGTTTTCTGTTGCACCTCTTTCTGTAAGTACTTCTGTAGCTTTATTGGCAACTTCAAAATTTAGCTGCGCTAGTTTCTCAATCGCAGGATTTCCTGTTTCTTCCAGCCAGATAGAAACAAAATCGTTTTCTTCCATTTTATTCTTTTTTACCGTTTAGAACAATCGAACACTTTTTATCAATTGTTCATTTGGGCGGCAAATTTAGTAATTAAGCCCATTATTGCAAACCAGAATCAAAAGAAAAGCAATAACGCAATGATTATGCACAGGCATACTTCAAATAATCGACGATTGTTCCTAATTTTAGAACTTGAAGCAGGTGGGATTTAATATTGAAAACTGTTAAAATTTTCTTTTCAAATATTCACCTAGCTTTACTTATGTTACAGCGTTCAAATTAGATTAATTTACAATGGCCTCAGAGCAGAAATTCGTAGACTTTATAATAGATCAGCTTAATTATTCCGGACATGTTACCTGTAAGAAAATGTTTGGCGAATATGGGTTGTATTTTGATGATAAGTTGTTTGCGCTAGTGTGCGACAACAAGCTGTTTGTTAAGCCAACCTTATCTGGAAGAGCTTATATAAAGGATATTGTTGAAGCACCGCCTTACCCGGGCGCAAAAAATCAGTTTCTAATCGAAGAGCAGTTGGAAGATCGCGATTGGCTAAAAAAACTGATTAGCATCACTGTAGCTGAACTGCCTGAACCCAAACCCAAGAAAAAGAAATGATAACAGTACTTTACGTTCTTCTAAGTTGATGAATTTATCAAAAGCTAAAATGCGCACTATGGTAAGCTGTTCTGGTGGTGCTTAAATTTGTAACAAGCTTGTTTTATTACCGAGAATTAAGAGTTGTAGTGCAGGCGAAGTGCTGCTGTGGTACATATTTTAGCTATATTGGAACTATGAAAAATTTGGCCCTGTTTCTGTTATTATCGTTCTCTCTCCGTTCTTTATTTGCCCAGCAAACACAAAAGCCTATGCTTTATGGCAGCAGTTGGATGGCCATTACCGGAAAACCGATGGCGGCAACAGCAGGGTCGATGATCTTTCAGCAGGGCGGGAATGCTGTTGATGCAGCATGTGCCATGTTGGCTGCTACTTGCACCATGTGGGATACTTTAAGCTGGGGAGGAGAAACACAGGCGCTAATTTACAATCCAAATACAAAAAAGGTAATTGCCATTAATGCAATGGGAGTTGCCCCGACCGGAGCAACAGTAGCCTTTTTTAAAGCTAAAGGTTATAGCTTTCCGCCAGAATACGGCCCTTTGGCTGCAACCACGCCAGGTACACCTGGCGGGCTGATTTATATGCTCAGTAAATATGGCAGCATGAGCCTGGGGCAGGTTCTGGCACCTGCTATGCACATGGCTGCGGGTTATGCCATAGAAGCACAGGCTGCAAACAGTATGGAGCGCGATAAAGAATTGATTAAAACCTGGCCTTACAGTAAAAAAGTGCTATTGCCACATTTGGGCGAAAAACGTGAAGCGCCAGAAGCAGGTGAGGTTTTTATTCAAAAAGATTTATTGGCCACCCTAACCAAAATGGTTGAAGCAGAGCAAGCTGCCCTGAAGAAAGGTAGCTCTCGGCAAGAGGCATTAATGGCTGCTTACGATCGGTTCTATAAAGGAGACATCGCAAAGGAATTCGTGCGTGGGAGTAAGGAACAAGGTGGATTAATTACCATGGATGATCTTGCTAAATGGAAACCAGTTGAAGAAGAAGCCCTAAGCACCGATTATAAGGGCATTAAAGTATACAAATTAAAACAGTGGACACAAGGCCCCGTTTTATTGCAAGCTTTGAATATATTAGAGAATTTCGACCTAAAAGCAATGGGCTACAATAGCTCAAAATATATCCATACTGTTTATCAGGCAATGAACCTTTCTTTTGCAGACCGCGATTTTTACTATGGCGATCCAAACCAAAGTCCCGCTGAACCGATGAAAGGTCTGTTAAGTAAAGATTATGCAAAACAAAGGGCTTCGCTTATTCAGCTTAACAAAAATGATGAGAATACTGGTCCCGGCGATCCTTACCCATATGAAGGCAAGAAAAACCCATATTTAAATCTGTTAAAAAGCAGAGGTTTTAATCCCGATACAACCAAGCGTAACTTTGCGCCAAAGCACGACCTCGGGAACAATACGCCAAAAGAAATTTATGAAGATCGTTTGTGGCGGGGAACAACATCGATAGAGGCTGCAGACAAAGCCGGTTGGGTAGTATCAGTTACCCCAAGTGGCGGCTGGCTTCCGGCCTGTGTTGCTGGAAATACGGGCATTGGGATGAGTCAAAGGATGCAAAGTTTTGTGCTCGATTCTACCTTAAATCCTTTCAATGTTGTTGCACCGGGCAAAAGGCCAAGGGTAACCCTGTCGCCTTCATTGTTTATCAAAGATGGTAAACCATTTGTATCGGCTGCAGTTCAGGGCGGAGATACCCAGGATCAGAACCTGTTGCAGTTCTTTTTAAACATGGCTGAGTTTGGTATGAATGTTCAAAAGGCAACCGAAGCGGCTAACTTTAATACGAACCAGCTTTGGCTTTCTCTTGGTGGTACTAAAACGAGCGACAGAGCGCCAAAACCTGGTCAGATCTTGTTAAATATCAATACAAAAGAGGAGGTGCGCAATGAACTGAAAAAAATGGGTTATACCCTCAGTTTTTCAGAACGGACCAGTGGGCCAATCAACGCCATTTATTTTGATTGGAAGCACAATAGTTTGCAAGGTGGTTCGAGTAACCATGGCGAAGATTATGGTATTGCATGGTAACATCAATCCTCACTTAAAAAATTAATCCTGCACATTAGAAGAAACCTTACGGTGTTTTTATTTTCATTTCAGTCATCCATGACATACACTGTTCAAGCCATTTATCGGTTCTGGTAGCGTTTTTTAAACCAAAACCATGTCCGCCTGAAGCGTAAATATGCATTTCGGCCTTTACCCCGTTATTTTTAAGTGCCTGGTAATAGTTTATAGCGTTAGCAACAGGTACTACTTTATCATCACTGCAATGAATCAAAAAAGCAGGAGGTGTATCTTTATTTACCTGTAGCTCATTCGAATATTCAGCTGTTTTTTCTGTCGATGCATTTTCTCCGATTAAAGCTTTTTTAGATCCTTTGTGCAAAATGCTATCCTGAAAGGTAATTACAGGATAAATGAGTATTGAAAAATCTGGGCGAAGATTTGTTTTTTCCTTATTTGGTATCACTACATTTTTATAATGGGTAGATAGCGTAGAGGCAACATGGCCTCCGGCCGAAAAACCCATAATCCCAACTTTTGCCGTATCAATGTTCCATTCTTTAGCCCGTTCGCGCACTGTTTTTATAGCTTGCTCAGCATCCTGTAATGGCCCGATTGAGCGGTCTTTCATAATCAGATCGTTGGGTAACCTATACTTTAAAACAAAGGCGGCTATACCTTGTTTATTTAATTCTTTTGCAACCTCGGTACCCTCGTTATTCATCACCAGATAAGAATAACCCCCACCAGGACATATAATTACAGCAGCACTTTTACCGTTGTTTTTTTCGGGTAGAAAAACGGTTAAAGTCGGCTCCGTAACGTATCTGGTTAAGATTCTGCCATTTTTGGCCGTATCTGTTTTTTCTGTTAGATCGGCCTTAATGGCGTTCGGTACATTTTTGTAAAGCGGTACAATATTTTGTGCAAATAATCCTGTCTGGCTCATGTTAAGCATTAATGTAAATGCTAAAATTGTTTTTTTCATATACTTGGTTTAAACAAAACTATGAAATTATGTTGTAAATATGTACTACATATTTTGTGAATATTTGTTTTAAATCGAAAAGCGCGAACTATTTTTCAAATGTTTTTGTACTACATAAAAACGAGTATATTTGAAGCTTCTAAATATGTATTCCTATGGCATTAAAAAGTGATTTAAGTTTGGATATCGATAAAATCTCATCTGATACAATGGCTGATGTGGTTGAAATGAGGTTAAGAGATTATTTCAAAAAAAAATCATTTAAACCTGGCGATGCATTACCAAAAGAGCAGGAACTGGCTGAGGCGTTGGGGGTAAGCCGAAACGTTTTAAGGGAAGCATTAAGTCGTTTGAGGATGCTTGGCATGATTGAGACCAAGAAAAAGAGGGGTATGATTTTATCAAGCCCTGATGTATTGGGTGGTTTTCAACGTGTGCTCGATCCGTTAATAATCAGTCCAGATGCACTACAGGATCTTTTTGAGCTGAGATTAATTTTGGAAATGGGCCTCGCTGATGTGCTTTTTTTGAATTTAAATGATAAAAGTATCCGTGAACTTGAAATAATTGCCAATAGCGAAAAGAAAAAGAACAAAGAAGCATTCCGCATTGCCAACGAAATTGCCTTTCATGGTAAATTATACGAAATGGCCGGTAACGATACCTTAAAACGTTTTCAGCATATGCTTTTGCCGGTTTTTGGTTTTGTGCTCCAGGTAGAAAATGAGTTTCTGTCTGGCAGTGTCAGCCATCAGGATCTGGTAGAAATTCTTAAATCTGGAAATAAAAATGATTTCAGAAATGGAATGTATGAGCACCTAAAGCCTCATTTCGATCGACTGGAGGCATTAAAGAAAATAAATTAAGTTTTTATGTACTACATATAAATTTATTAATTACATTTGTTTTATGCAAGTCTGATTACGCTTGCACTAACCAAATTAATTTCTTTAAGCTATGTTTTACACCATCAAAAATCTGAAAAGGATTGGCGGGTTATGCTGCTTTTCTGCACTGATTTTATGCTGCATAAATACCACCTACGCGGCAGCCAATATTACAATAAATAGGGTAGACAGTCTGAATTTCATTTTTAAAGCAGGCGAAAATGGTTATGCTTGTTTTCGTATTCCGGCCTTAATCCATACTCAAAACGGAAGCTTGCTTGCTTTTGCCGAAGCACGAAAAAACAATTGTGGCGATTCTGGAGATATCGACCTGGTGGTTAAACGTTCATTGGATAAGGGTAAAACCTGGACCGGCTTACAATTGGTGTGGAGCGATTCGACCAATACCTGTGGTAACCCTGTTCCCATCCAGGATCAAGCTACTGGCAATATCATTTTAATTTCTACATGGAATTTGGGTACTGATCATGAAAAACAGATTATGGATGGCTCATCGAGAGACGGAAGGCATGTATATATGTTATCCTCCGGTGATGATGGAAAAACCTGGTCGGCTGCAACAGAGATTACTGCTCAAGTGAAAAAAACAGGTTGGACCTGGTACGCAACCGGACCATGCCATGGTTTACAGGTACTTAAAGGAAAATATTCCGGCCGATTGGTCGTGCCGATAAACCATGTAGAAACCGGTACTAATCAGAATTTTGCACACACCATTTATTCAGATGATCATGGTAAGAGCTGGAATCTAGGCAATAATACGCCTCAGGATAAAATGAACGAAACTACATTGGCCGAAATTTCAAAATGCCGATTGATGTTGAACATGAGGAATAGTGACCGTACTATTAAAACCAGACATACTACTGTAAGCAAAGATGGCGGTCAGAACTGGGCAAATGTTCGGGTAGATACAACTTTGATAGAGCCTATCTGCCAGGGAAGTTTGCTGAGCCACTTTTATCGTAAGAATAAACCAACACTGCTTTTCAGCAATCCGGCAAATACAAAATTACGGGCAAATTTAACTTTACGTTTAAGCGAAAACGACGGTAAAACCTGGAAATATAATATGGTTTTACATCCTGGTCCATCGGCCTACTCAGATATTGCCGTAATAGACAAACAAATAATCGGCTGCTTTTTCGAAGCAGGATATGCAAAGCCGTATGAGGGCATTGTATTTAAAACTGTAAACTATTCAGATTTAACAAAATAATTAAGACCGATTAGTTACGCGGTGATTAATCAGCAAACTTCTATGTTAACCAAATATGTAGTACATAAATACAAATAATAATTATGAGAAAAATTCTATTTATTTTCTTGTTGGCCGCAATCAACCTCTGTGGTTTAACAGGAGCTGCACAAACAACCGATGTACAGGTATCGGGCACTGTTTCTGATGCGACAAAAAATGAAACGCTGCCAGGGGTAAGTGTCAAAGTAAAGGGCACGCAGACCGCGACTGTTACAGATGCAAATGGAAAGTACACTTTACGGGTACCTCAAAATTCAATCCTTGTTTTTAGTTCTGTAGGTTATAACGAACAAGAAGTAAAGGTTGGAATAGGCGGTGCAAAAAATGTACAATTAAATCCAAATGCACAGTCTTTAACCGATGTGGTAGTAGTGGGGTATGTTAAGCAATCGAGAGAGAAAAATACTGCTGCCGTATCTAAATTGGATACCAAACAACTGGTTAATACCTCCAATGCAGGACCAATAGCAGCCATACAGGGTAAAATTGCCGGGGTTTCGGTACCGTTATCAAACGGGCAACCAGGTTCGGCAGGTACCAATATTATTATCCGTGGGGGTTCAAAACTTAATGTTTATGGAACAGGCACTGGTAATAGTGGTGGAGATCCTGTATTATCTTCTGATGCATCAAGTCCGCTGGTTATTGTAGACGGTGTTTTCAGGACGATGAAAGATCTAAATCCGGATGATATCGAATCATTGCAGGTAATGAAGGATGCGGCTTCCACAGCAATTTATGGTGCCCGTGGTGCAAATGGTGTAATTGTGATCAAAACCAAAAGCGGAAAATTTGGTTCAGGGAAACCCAATATTACCTTTAATTACCGTACAAACTGGGAAACTCCATCGCGGATGTATGATTATTTAAGTGCCAAAGATTACCTCACACTTGCCAGAACAACAGCAAAAAGCACTTACGATTTAATTGATAAGAATACACTTTTAAATAATGGTGGCTTTTCTGCAGGAACAAAGGTATACACTGCCAAAGGCCAGTACGGTGTTGGAACAAATTTAACAGCCTTATATGATAACATTGTAGCGGTTGAAGGCCAGGGATATGTAGATAATTTATTGGCCAACGGCTGGCAGACGATGGATGATCCGATTAATCCCGGTACTAAACTGTTATTTGCCGATAACAACTATCAGGATCTGCTTTGGAATACCGGCATTAGCAATAATTACAATTTTGGGATTGATGGAGGCAGCCAGATTGCTACTTACAATATATCAATGAACTATGTTGATCAGGCAGGTACTTTTGTGGGCACAAGCTATAAAAGATACAGTGCGCTTGGAAATTTTGGGTTTAAAGCAAGCGAAAAACTACAGATCAATGCCATGCTTAACTACCAGAATGTACTGCCAAACTATGTAGATGCTTATACCAACGACCTGGTACGCGCTACGCGCATTACGCCTTTGATCAGGATTTTTAAAGATGATGGTACACCAACTACAGGCGAAAACCTAACAACAAGAAACCGCTTTCATACCTTGGCCTACGATAATACCAAGGCATCAACCGAACGATTGGTTTCGAGGGTGGATGCAGATTGGGCTATTGTTAAAGGCTTGCATTACAGGCCAGCTTTGTCTTACTTAATTAGCGATGATAAAACTATTTTTTCGAGAAAAGCATTTCCTGATCCTATCCAGTTTGCAACCATCCGGTTAAAAACGGAGAATACCAATAACACCCGCCAGTTGATGATCGATCAGATTCTTCAATACGATTACACTTTAAAAGAAAACCATCATTTTACCGCGTTGGCTGGTTTTAATTATACCAAAAATGATGGAAATACCATCGATATAGGGTCACAACGTGGAACAAATGATTACATCACAACGATAAATGAACCAACTGTAACCACCATTAACGGTGTAACAGTAACCAATGTTACCAATTTCGGAACACGGATCAGTCAAACTAAATCTGCGAGTTTTTTTGGTCAGTTGAGTTACGATTATAAAAGTAAATACCTTTTAAGCGGCGTATTGCGGAACGATGGTTTTTCAAATTTCGCCCCTGAAAATAAGTGGGCTTTATTCCCGTCGGTATCTGCGGGATGGAATATCCATAAAGAAGATTTCTGGAAATCGAATGTAGTGAGCACCTTAAAACTTAGGGGAAGCTGGGGACAGGCGGGTTCGAGCGATTTAGATTTAACCGATACTTATGGAAGTTATACATCAGCGGTTTATGCACAGAATTCAGGCATCCAACGTGCAAACTTATCCAATCCTAACCTGGTTTGGGAAACCACACAAACAACTGATGTTGCGGTAGAGGCAGGTTTTTTCAAGAACAGGGTGAATCTTACTGTCGATTTATACGATAAACTCACCAAAAATCGCATCGATTCTAAACCATTGCCCGCAGAGGCGCCATTTTCTACCATTACATTCAATAACGGAACAATCCAGAACAAAGGGATAGAAATAGAACTTCAGGCAACTGTGCTGAAAATGAAAGATTTCGCCTGGAACGCCAATTTCTCTTTTGCCTACAACGCGCAAAAAGTAATCAGCTTACCTAATAATGGCAGGTTAAAAAATAGACAGAATGGAGGCGTTGTTATCGATCCGAATACCGGTAAGGAAATCGAAGTGGGCGGATATGCAGAAGGCGAACGCCCGTTTGGTTACTATGCATGGCAGGTAGAGAAAGTTTTTTCTACAGAGGCTGAAGCTGCTGCATGGGGTAAAGTAGATCAGATTGCTACGGCGGCTGGTATAACGGTAGGTAAACATGCGGGAGATTACAAGTTTGCAGATTTAAACAACGATAACATTATCGATAACCGCGATATGGTATTTATGGGCTATAAAACGCCGAATAAAATCGGAGGTTTTCAAAATACATTTACCTATAAAAGTTTTACGCTTAGGGTTAATATGGATTATGCTTTAGGCTTTGTAATCTCTGATGGCGCTTTAGCCAGATCTTTAGGACAGGGCAGGGCTTATAATGAAGGTGCTCCGGCACAAGCTTTAGGGAATGATATCTGGCAAAAATCTGGTGATGTAGATAAATTATATGCCCGTTTCTCTTTCGGGGACGCTGATTTCGGACAGAAAAACTTTATCAGACAGGGTGCAAGTACGGTTGGTACCGGAAGCGGTTATGCATCGGATGTTTCTACCATGATTTCGAAAGGAGACTTTTTAGCCTTACGCGAAATTTACCTCAGTTACGATCTGCCTAAAAACATCATGTCGAAAATCGGTTCAACCGGAATGAGTGTTTTTGCGAGCGTTACCAACATTGGTTACCTCACTAAATACAAAGGGTTGAACCCTGAAACTTACACAGGATTCGATCCGGGAGGTTATCCCCGTCCAAGACAGTTCACCTTAGGCGCATCATTAAGATTTTAACATTTAAAAACATGAAAATGACCAAGAAATATATCCTGCTTTCTGTTATCGTTGTAATAGCAGCAGCTTTTTCATCTTGCAAAAAATTACTCGAAGTTAAACCACAATCGCAGATTACCGATCAGGTTTACTTTAAAAGTGAGGGCGATTTTCTTCCCTATGTTACCGGAACATATACGTCTATCAGGGCCTTTGCCAATTCTATTACTTACGGTACCGAACGGAGCGAGGAACTCATAAATGGAACCAACAGCCGTTTAACAACGGTATGGTCACAGATATTAAGTCCAACAGTAGGTGCTTTAAACTACAATGGGCAATATAAAGCCATTGGTAACTGTAATCTGCTGCTCAGCAAAATAGAGCCTTTTCCTTTTTCTAATGCGGCTACAAAGAACAGGTTAAAGGCCGAAACACTTTGCCAGCGTGCCTACACTTATTTTTATCTGGTTAGAATTATCGGCGATACGCCATTGATGCTGGAAACCATTACCGATGATAATGTTCCACTTTTGCCAAGAGCAAAAGCCACTGAGGTGATGAAACAGGTTTTTGCCGATTTAGACCAGGCTATAGCACTTTTTCCTGAAAAAACTTACGTATCCAAATACAGGTTTTCGTATGGCGCTGCATTGGCGTTAAAAGCTGAAGCCAAATTATGGAGCGCCAAAGTATTGGCTGGTGGTACGGCAGATTTTAACGATGCGATCACAGCTGCTGCTGCAGTAGAAGCCACAGGCGTTTCATTATTGACCAACTTTAAAGATGTAACCACAACGAGGGCAAATGCTGAAGTAATCATGTCGGCCTATTATAACCGTGACGAAAATGGCGCCAACTATGGTTTAAATGCTTTGCCATTTTTAACGGCGATTTCAAATGCATCCAACCTGGATAGCATTGCCTATGCGCTCACTTCTGTTAACGGACAGGGCGGTTACCAGATCAGTAAAGAAAGCAGGGCACTTTTTAGTGGCCTAACCAATGATAAACGTGTGCCAAATACCTTTATCATCGAAAGACAGGGAACCGTGCAAAAGAGCGCATGGATTACCAAAATGCCAGGCACCAAATACGCTGATGACCGGGTTTCTGATAACGATGTGATCATGTTCAGACTGGCTGATATTTATATGATGGAAGCCGAGGCTTACGCCGCACTCGATAATGCCGCACAGGCAATTGTGTATTTAAATAAAGTTAGAAATAGAGCCGGAAACGGAGTTTATACCGGTGCAACTGATAAAGCTACCGTAGAACGCGCCATTTTTGACGAACGTGGCCGTGAGTTTTTCTTCGAAAACAAACGTTGGTACGATATTGTGCGCTTTCATTTCGGCGGTACCATAAACGCCTATACCTACATTCCTAACCTCAAAAATAAAACGGTGCCTTTGTTCTGGCCTTTATCTACAACTGTTTTGGCGGCAAATCCAAACCTGGTGCAAACACAGGGATATTAACGCGATCATTTATGAAAAACGAATCGTTATTTAATTATAAAACACTCAGTAAAGAAGAATTGACGTTTTTTAACGAAAAAGGTTATCTCATCATCAAAGCTATTTTAAAACCAGAAGGTTTGGCTCAGATGCATCAAGAATGTATGGACGCCTGGCGTAAGGAAAAAGAGACCTTCGATCCGAATAAGAGCTGGTTGCAAAACGCCTTGTTGATTAATATTCACCACCAGGCTACAACAGTAAAGGAATACTATTTTAATGGTCCGCTGGTTGAGATGGCCTCAGAAATTATCGGTCCGAATATAAAAGGAGCTACCTCACAGCTTACATTTAAAATGAAAGGGAATACAAAACCTTTTGGCTGGCATCAAGATAATGGTTATGGCGAATTGAAGCCTTATAACGCCTTAACCACTTTAACTGCGCTTGATGATACCGATCGGGGCAATGGCTGTTTGTGGTTAATTCCAGGCAGTCATAAAAAAGGCCAGATCAGGGTAGAACAGAACGAAGCCCAAAAGAAAAGTGGCGCTGAAATTATTGTAGAAGCCGACGATAGTTTAGCTGTACCAATGGAAATGAAGGCAGGAGATGTTTTGATTTTTAACTGTTGGATGCTCCATAAATCAGATGGTAATATTTCTGATAGCAGAGACCGAAGAATCCTGTTTTTGAGATATGCCGATGCAGATGCGATAGAAGTTTACAACGGTGGCAAACCCCGCTTAGGTAGATTAGTAAAAGGCAAAACAAAGTTTAAGGAAGTTGAGGAGTTTGAAGCCCATCTCTAAAAAATACTGATGAATACATTAACTGCAAAAACACTAAAGGGAAATTGGGCAACATTGTTGTTGCCCATCCAAAATGACCAAGCGATCGATTTCAGACTATTGGCTGATGAAATAGATTATTTGATTGATGCGAAAGTAGATGGGATTTATTCGAACGGAACAGCAGGTGAGTTTCACAATCAGACCGAAGCAGAATTTGATCAGATTAATCGGCTGTTTGCAGAAAAATGCCTAAAAGCATCAATGCCTTTTCAGATAGGCTGCAGTCATCCTTCACCGGTTATTTCATTAGAAAGGGTTAAGAGATCAGTAAGCCTAAAGCCAAGTGCTTTTCAGGTGATTTTGCCAGATTGGATAATTCCTTGTGACGCTGAACAGGTAGATTTTTTACAGGGAATCGCAAAGCACGCAAACGGAATTCCTTTGGTACTGTATAATCCACCACATGCAAAGCTGGAGTTAAAACCAAAAGATTACCTCAAATTTAAAACAGCCGTGCCATCACTTATTGGTATTAAAGTTTTAAGTAAAGATGCTGCTTGGACACAAGAAATGAAGACCTATGCAAACCATTTATCTGTATTCGTTCCTGGCCATTTTTTAGCGAGTGGAGTAAAGGCGGGCATTGCAGCCGGGGCTTATTCAAATGTTGCCTGTATCAATCCTTTAGCGGCACAACATTTATGGAAACTGATGCAAACAGATCTGGATGAGGCTTTTAGGATAGAAAAAAATATTCTCGAATTCTTTAAAATGTGCATTGCTCCATATCAAAAGCAACAGTACAGCAACCCGGCATTAGATAAATTTTTAGCAGCAGTTGGTGGCTGTATTCAGATTCCAACACGATTAAGATGGCCCTATAAATGGATTTCGGAATCAGATGTAACATCGGTGCGTAAACAGGCCAAAATATTAATACCAGAATTTTTTAATTAGACAAATACAAAACACATATGAAAATTAACGGCATAGTTGCTGCAACATTTGCAGCCTACCAGGCAGATGGTTCATTAAATCTCACCATCATACCGCAACTCGTAGATAAATTGGTGGCTGATGGTGTGGCAGGGGTTTACATTTGCGGAACCAACGGAGAAGGACCAAACATGACTGTTGAAGAGCGGATGGCCATTGCCGAAGCGTACGTAAAAGCTGCAAATAAAAGGATTTTAGTATTAGTGCATGTAGGGCATACTTCCATACACGAATGTAAAAAGCTTGCAGCCCATGCAGCACAGATTGGTGCCGATGCATTTTCTTCTGTTGCAGCGTTTTATTTCAAACCGACCTCGGTACAAAACCTGGTCGATTGTATGGCCGAAATCGCCTCTGCCGCTCCCGAACTTCCATTTTATTATTACCATATGCCAACTTTAACCGGCGTTGGAATGGATATGGTTGAGTTTTTAGCACTCGGAGAACAAAAAATTCCAAATCTTGCCGGCATAAAATATACTGCATCAACACTTCACGAGTTTCAGGCCTGTTTAAACTACAAGGATGGAAAATTTGAAGCATTATCAGGCTATGATGAGATGTTGCTAAGTGCTTTGGCAGTAGGTGCTGTTGGTGCCATTGGTAGTACTTACACCTTTGCCGCGCCGGTATATCTGGAAATAATTAAACTTTTCAGAAATAATGATTTAACTGCTGCCAGGGCATTACAATTAAAAGTGGTCGATTTTATCCGCTGTATTATCAAACATCCATCGATTGCAGCGCAAAGAGCGATTATGAAAATGATGGGTTATGATTTAGGAGATGCTCGGTTACCATTGGTTCCGCTTTCTTCTGATAAATTTATCGAACTTAAAGCCGATTTAACCAAAGCTGGCTTTTTTGAGCTCCTCGAAAAATATAGGTAATGCTTAAAAGCATGCAGATTTTCTATAGGCACGTAATATGAAACACTTTAATACCTTACTTTTTCTAAGTTTTATGTTGATATCAACAGCGGGTTCTGCGCAGATTACAAAAAAAACAAATCAATTTGCATGGGGAGAACTGCCAGCCATACCAGATAACTTTGGCTTTGCGGGTTCTTTTAGTGGAGTATCAGGCGGCGCATTAATTGTTGCCGGAGGAGCAAATTTTCCAGATGGTGGTGCGCCATGGTCAGGCTCAAAAAAGGTGTGGAACGATAAAATATTTGTTCTGGATAAAGCCAGTGGAAAATGGAAAGTAGCAGGCAAACTTCCCGAAACTTTAGGCTATGGGCTCTCCATTTCCTGGGGCAAACAATTCATTTGCATTGGAGGAAGTAACGAGAAAGGCCATTCGGCAAAGGTTTATGCTATTCTTTATAAAGATAAAAGTATCAGCATCACTAGGTTGCCAAACCTGCCACAACCCATAGCAAATACCACGGGAGCCGTTTTAGGTAATGTTATTTACCTTGCAGGCGGACTTGTTTCTCCAGAAGCCGATCACACTGCCAATGTTTTTTGGTCTTTTGATCTATCTTCAAAAGGAAAAAAACGGGTTTGGCATAAATTAGAAACCTGGCCAGGTCCTCCGCGAATGTTAGCGGTGGCCGGTGTTGCCGATCAAACTTTTTATCTATTCAGCGGAACCGATCTGATCAAAAATAATAAAGGAGGCGTAGATAGACAATATCTGACAGACGCTTTTTCTTACAGCACTGCTGATGGATGGAAGAAAATAGCTTCTCTACCAAAAGCCGTTGTAGCTGCCCCAAATCCAGCCTACAACGCTCATCATAAATCGTTGCTCATATTCGGTGGTGATGACGGCGTGCTTGCTCCAAAAGCGGCTGTGCTTAAAGAAAAACACCCTGGTTTTGCAGATGAAATATTAGCTTATGATGTGGAGAAAAACAAATGGTCGGTAGAAGGAAAGGTACTAAAGAATATCAAAGCAGATGCGCAATCAAATCCCAATAACAGTACCTGGCCCGCAGTAACAAATACAATGGTGCTGTGGCGGGGAAATCTTGTTTTTCCGGGTGGAGAAGTAAGGCCAGCAGTAAGAACGCCAAAAGTGATCATAGCGAGACCAAAACAGTAAATTGTTTTAATAAGAGGAAAATCTAGAAATGAACGGTACAAAATCAAATCAATCATATTTCGCCTGGGGCCTGGTTGCACTCCTTTGGATAGTAGCCTTTTTAAATTATTTCGATAGGATCATGATTACCTCTATGCGCGATCCTATTGTAAAGGAGTTTACCCTTTCTGATGCACAGTTTGGGCTTTTAACTTCAGTCTTTCTTTGGTCTTATGGAATATTAAGTCCTTTTGGAGGCTTTTTGGCCGATAAATACAGCAGAAAAAAAGTAATTATATTCAGTGTTTCAGTATGGTCTGCAGTAACCTTGTGGACAGGCTTTACCTCCTCATTTGAAGAAATGCTGGTTTCGCGTTTTTTTATGGGCCTGAGCGAAGCCTGTTATATCCCCGCGGCATTGGCGCTGATTACAGATTATCATAAAGGAAAAACAAGATCGCTTGCTACGGGTTTGCATATGAGTGGCCTTTATGCAGGTTTAGCATTGGGTGGCTTAGGTGGTTATATTGCCGAAATATGGGGCTGGAGATATGGTTTCCATGTATTCGGAATTTTTGGGATTCTTTATTCAATCGTACTGTTGTATTATTTAAAAGATGTTAGACACGAAACAACTGAAAATGAGGTAAAAGAAGTAGAAAAAGAAACCATAAGTTTATTAGGTTCAGTTAAGATCCTGTTTAAAGAGCGGTCTTTTCTGGTGCTGCTGTTTTATTTTAGTGTTTTGGGTACCGCAAACTGGCTGGTTTATGGTTGGCTGCCCACCTTTTTAAAAGAACATTTTCACCTTAACCTGGGTGAAGCGGGGATTTCAGCAACAGGCTATATTCAGGTGGGCTCTTTTGTTGGTGTAATTTTGGGAGGTTATTTTGCCGATAAATGGTTCCTCAAAAATAAAAGAAGCAGGGTTTTTATGATCATTATCGGCTTTACTGTTGGCGCACCATTTTTATTCCTCATGTCGTCAACCACAGTATTTGCAATAGCCATTATCGCCATGTTCTTTTTTGGTATAGCCAGAGGGATAAACGATGCCAATTTAATGCCCGTACTGAGGCAGATAGCCGATAGCAGGTACATTGCAACCGGATATGGTTTCCTTAATTTCCTGAGTACAATTATAGGTGGTTTAATGGTGTATGTTGGCGGTGCATTAAAAGATGCCAAAGTAGATTTATCTATTGTTTACCAGGTTTCGGCGGTGATAATGTTGTTGGCAACATGGTCGTTATTTGCAATAAAAATTAAAAAAGACACTTAATCATGGATAACATCATTGGGCACATAATTTCCGTTATAAGGTGAAGCCTAAGACGAGGGCTTATAATATCCTTTAAACGATTGCCACATACAAGCCCAAAACCCCAAAACCTTCAAGTTTGAAAGTTTTGGGCTTGGCACTATATTCAGTATTAAATTTGCATCTCGAATAAACTAACTGGTTTATGATGATAATGTGCCGGAAGCTGATCGGTGTTGCTTAGTTCGTATAGGCCCAAAAAATCAAATCCAAATTTTTGGTAATGTTGAATCAGTCCCTCGTTTTCACCAACGGTATCTAATCTAACAAAACGTTTACCATTTGCTTTTGCATATTCTCTTGCCCAGTTTATAATTGTACCCACCAGGTTTTGCCCCCTGAAATCAGGATTTGTAGCAATGCGGTGAATGTAAATGGCCGGGTCGAGGTTCTTTTCTTCCCATATCTGAGGATCGCTAAAAGTAGTTGCCCAAATACAGGCTATCTGCCCATTAATAACTATTTTCCATTGCCTGTTTTCCTTAATCTCTGTTTCAATCAACGAGCGTTCAAACTTTGGCCAATGAACGCTATATTTCGTTTTCTGGAAATCGGTCGCGATTTCATATAAGCGAAAAATTTCTGCTATATCATGTGTGGTGCTATTTTCTATATACATGGTTATGGCTTTAGGTTTTTAATGAATGGAGCAAGTTCTCTTTCTACAGCGTTGTTACTGTTTTCGAGGTGCGATACAATGTTGTTTCGTTCCTGTTCCGATTTGTTCTGGCTTAATTTTTTCTTACCCTGAAGATTGCTTACTTCTATTTCGAAAGCTACAATTCCTTGCATCATACCCTGTTTAAACTTTTCAGAAAGACTATCCCATTGTACGAGATATTCTTTTTCATAGTACAGAATCATTTCTTTTAATGCTTGTTCTTTAGCTTCTTCATCGCTAATAATATTGGCTTTTCCATAGGCATGCACGCTTATATAATCCCATGTGGGTACACTTTTGTATTTTTTGTAATGGCTAGGAGAGATATAGGCATGTGGCTCGGTGAAAATAATGAGTGATGTATACTGCTCAATATATTTCACCTGCTCATTGGCTTGCGCAAAGTGACCGCTTATCACAACCTTTCCATTTACCTCGTTTACAACAAATGGTAACTGGGTGGCTATGGGTAAATTATTGTAGCTGGTAATGATTGTGGCAAAGCTATATCTCTTCATAAAGGCAATTTGCTCACTTTGGTCATCAAACTTAAAACTATTGGATATCAACATTTTTATCAGATTTTGAAGGGAAGATTATGGTTAATTAGCAAACTTTTTTGAGCCTGCAACGCAAAGGATTACGCCTATTGTAATGAATAGCATACCCATGCTAACTTTTTCATGGAGCAGGGTAGTAGCAAGTGCCAATCCAAAAAAGGGCTGTAGGAGCTGGAGCTGGCCAACTGCTGCGGTTCCACCTTGTGCAAGCCCTCTGTACCAGAAAATAAACCCGATGAACATGCTAAAGAGTGAAATATAAGCAAGGCTCAGCCAGGCAGCGGTACCCACGTCAGCAAATGAAGTTGGTTGGTACATGAACATTAAGGGTAACATGAGTGGAAGCGAGAGCACAAGTGCCCAGGAAATTACCTGCCAACCACCCAATGTTTTAGATAGTTTTGCCCCTTCTGCATAGCCAAGCCCGCATAGAACAATTGCCAGTAACATTAAAATGTCGCCGGTTGGTACGGCGTTAATTCCCTGATAGATGGTGTAGCCAATTACCAGAAGGCTACCTACAGTTGAGAAAAACCAGAATATGGGTTTAGGGTGTTCGCCTCCCCGTAAAACTGCGAAAGCGGCCGTAGCCATGGGTAAAAGACCTAAAAATACCAAAGAATGCGCTGAAGTAATGTGTTGCAAAGCAAGCGCACTTAACAAAGGAAAGCCGATTACTACACCCAACGCTACAATTATCAACGAGATTAAATGTTTGCTTGATGGTCGTTTCTCTCTAAATGTAATTAATACCCCAAGCGCAAGCAATGCAGCTATTGTGGCACGGGCAACGGTTACAAAAACAGGGCTCATATCCATTACCGCTAACCTTGTGGCCGGCATAGAGCCACTAAAGATAAGCACGGCGATAAATCCGTTAAGCCAACCACTCGAAATATGCGCTTTATTTAGCTTAGTTCCTGTTTCTTTCATGTCTTTTCATTTCTTAAATCAAAGGTGCAAAGCTAAAAGCGATAAATACAGTATCAGTTTTGTATATTTGTATGGATACAGTTTGTTGATGATGGAAAAGGTTTACAGGTACAATGAAATAGCAAGCGGAATTGCCGCACAGATTAGAGACGGTATTCTGCGATCGGGAGATAAACTTCCTTCTGTTCGGATGCTCTGTAAGGAATATGCAGTTGGCATGAATACGGCAAAACGTGTGTTTTTGGAACTGGAAGCACAATCGTTGGTCGAAGCCAAACCACAATCTGGTTTCTTTGTAAGCAACCGTAGGGTAGAACGACTTCCGCTACCTGCAGTTAGTAAACCTTCACTAATTGCAAATCACCATGAACCGAGCGAACTGAGTACCAAGGTGTATTCTAGCATTGGTCGTGATGATTTAACCCTTTTTTCAATTGGTGTCCCATCAGGCAGCCTGTTACCATTGGCAAAACTTAAAAAGGAGATACTTTATGCTACACGGGCGCTTAAAGAAGGGGGAACAGAATATGAGCCACTTCAGGGCAATGTTAAACTGCGCAGAATGGTTGCGGTACGATCATTAGGCTGGGGAGGAAACCTTCATGAAGATGACCTGATTACTACTGCCGGTGGAGTGAATGCATTATCTTTTTGCCTGATGGCCTTAGGCAAACCTGGCGATACTGTCGCCATAGAAAGCCCATGTTATCCCGGAATTCTCCAGTTGGTAATCAGTTTAGGTTTAAAAGTACTCGAATTGCCCACGCATCCGGTTACGGGTATTGAGATAGATGCACTTAGGAAAGTGGTGTCGAAAATTGATATTTGCCTCTTAATTCCCAATTTTAATACACCGTTGGGTAGTTGCATGCCCGATGCGCATAAAAAAGAAGTTGTTCAGCTTTTGGCGGCAAACGATATTCCGCTTATTGAAGATGATATTTATGGTGATCTTTATTTCGGTACCCAACGACCAAGATGCTGCAAATCATTTGATACAGAAGGCAATGTGCTGTGGTGTAGCGCAGTTTCGAAAACCTTGGCACCAGGATACCGTGTAGGTTGGGTAGCTCCCGGAAAGTATAAAGAAAAATTACTCAAACTAAAACTGGTTCATGCTCTCGCTTCAACTTCTGTTATTCATGAGGCCGTTGGCAATTTTCTAAAAACTGGTCGGTATGATCGCCATTTGCATCAACTCCGTCGTACCTTACAGCAGAATTATCAGCATTTTATCGATGCGGTTACCGAATATTTTCCCGAGGGTACAAAAACAACCCGGCCGCAAGGTGGACTGGCCATATGGATAGAATTTAAGAAACAAGTTGATGCCATAAAATTGTATGAATTGGCCATGAAACAAAAAATCAGCATTGCCCCGGGGCCGATGTTTACCTTGCAAGATCAATATCAAAACTGTATCCGCCTCTGTATCGGCCTTCCATGGTCTGATGAGCTTAAATTTAAACTGAAACAGTTAGGCAATCTGGCTAAAATGATGTGATCGGATAATGGCCATTACTGAATTTATGGTCAATTATAGCTTAATACCGATACGCTATGCTTGATTAAGAATTTGCATTGTCTGACTCAGGAGTGCCCGGCATTTCGGCTAAGGGTGCTATTCCGCAAGCTGCCCATATAAATTTAAAAATATTGAGGAACTCGCATTGGATATCCCTGTCAGACTGTATTTCGTTCTCCATGTTGTACCGCTTTAATCTATTTATTAAAACATAGAAAGGCTGGTTTTGTGTTAACGAAGGTAATTCTTTAATGTAAGTATATTGTTGCCTAAATGTTAAGGAAGATGTTTTAAACTTTAACCAAATCGCTGCAATATTTATTTAAGGTACATAAATAAGTATACCCAATAATCAGTATTGGAATCTCTATCGCGTTGTGTTATATTTACATATTTAATAACAATTATCTATTTAGTTTTCAGTAGAATGCAGTATTTTCTGATTGATTATTATATCAGTATATCCCTTGCTAAACATACATTTTAATAAATAGAAAATGATAATGGATCCTGCTATAAAGAAATGTCTTATCGACAAATTGCTCAATAACAATATCTCGGTTAGCGAACTTATTGAACTGAGACCTGAAATTAATGAGTTCGATCTTTCTGAAATTATTCAGCATATCTACGATCTTAATCTCGAGCAAGTACGGAAAATAGCAGCATTGGCGCCTGTTATGGCTAAAGTAGATGCACTAAAAAACAGCCAGCGCAATACCCGTTTTATAAAAAAGGTGAAAAATAATTTCCGCAAGCATACGGCCAAGCACAACGGTCTTAAAAACAGGGTAGTGGTAGTAGAGGGCGATTCGTGGTTCAATTATCCGATTCTTTTAAGCGATGTGATCGACTGGGTTGCTATGGAAGAGAATATGGCTGTTTATAGCCTGGCCTCTGGAGGCGATTGGCTGATGAATATGGTTAGTGCTAAAAAATATGTTGAGCAGCTTTCTACACTCCAACCTGATGTATTTATTATTAGCGGGGGAGGAAACGACCTGGTTGGAAACCGGAGAATAGCAGCCATGGTTACACATAAAGGAGATTCCAACGAATTTGAAAATAGTGCATTTGCGCAATACCTCTATCAAAATGCTGCTAATCCACCCGATAAACCAGAAGATTTTATACGTGGCACCCAGTTCATATCCAAAGATTTTTATGCTTTGCTGGCCTTTTTTCAGCTCCAATATTACTTTATTTTAAATGGGATTCTCACTGGGGGTAAGGGCAAGGGAGAAAACGGTAAGTTTCCTGGGATACAGATTATTACGCAAGGTTATGATTATGCTATCCCCAGCGATAAAAGGATAGCGGGATATAATCCACTCAAATGGTATCGGTTGTTTGCGCGAACTTTTCTTGGACATGGAGGATGGCTAAAGACACCCTTACAACTCAGGGGGATTTACGATCCGGAAGATCAGCGCAAAATTGTTTATGCCATGATTTACCTCTTTAACGAAATGATGATTGATATCGGTCGCATTTTTAGTGAAATGTTAGGTGAGAATAGGGTATTCCATATCGATTCAAGAGGATCAGTTGGCAAAAATGGTTGGACGGATGAATTGCATCCATTGCCCCAACATTTTAAAAAAACAGCAGCAGCCTTTATTCACTGTATAAACAACCCGAATAAAAACGGAAGTGCGGTTATAGAAGTTGTTAAACAACAGAGAGAGGGGCAGAAATGAAGAAAATATTGATTTTAGTGTTTATCATTGTTTGTGGTATAATGTCCTTTCAGGGAAAGATACTTCAACACTTCAGCGGAAAAGGAATCATCAACCTGGAGCTTGCCAATAAAGATACAGGAGTGGAAATTATTGCGCTTTGGAGCGATACCCTTTATGGCGACCAAACACTTTTAACTATCGCTCAGAAGAATACACACCTCGATTTTCTTTTTATTTTGGTATATGTAGTACTCATCATGACGCTATCTAATTCGCAAATGCAAAGAGAAAAAACAAGCTGGCTAAACGAATTGCTGCGGCTTAATTTATTTCTGGCATTTTTAATTGGCTCACTGGATGTAATTGAAAATATCAGACTATTACACAATTTCCATCACCCGGGAAATATGGCAGAATTTTGGCGAACAGATTTTATAGCATGGCCAAAATTTGTAATAGCAGGTTGGGTAATTTTGATTTATGTTTTCTCGGTAATTAAGGGGTATTTTAATAAGTGATTTTCATTAGCACCTTGCAGATCATTAAGAAATTAAGGTCATTAAGATATCAGGGCAAAGACTATTTTAAATAGCCTATTGTTTACAGGCTTAAAAAACCCTTCCGCTCTACTACAATTGACTGATCCTGAAAATCGGCGTCATCTCGACCGGAGCAATGCGGAGTGGAGAGATCTTAGGATAATATGAACAATTGTGGTGGCAGTTGTTCCCAACTGACACTAAAAACATATATTCTAGATACTCCCCTTTTTTTTAGTCGATAGTTAGATGGTAACATCTTACTGCACATGGTGAACGGCGACAGAAAATTACCAGTAAATTAAAGATCTCTCTCCATAGGAATTCCTTTGGAACACTACGGTCGAGGCAACGATTCGTTATAAACTGTCATCCAGCTCCTTTGTTGTGGCTAAATAAGAATGACAACCCAAAAGTTAACTTTATGTTAGTTTGCCGTGAATAAATTCTATTTACACTTCATTCTGAAAATAACTGCGAAACAGCGTGGGGATGGATTTTTTTTGGTAAAATCGTCATTTCTTCATCTAATTCTAGTTGTTAGCTGATAATTCGTTCAAAATGTAGGGTTAAATGATCTGATTGCTGCAATAAATCAGCTTTTGCTTCACTAAATCATAATTTCTCAATTCAAACCTGAAGTTCAACTTCATTATAACTTCATAAATCTGTACTTATTTCGCTTTCGAATTAAATCATTGCGTAACCATAATTTATTGAAGTCAATTAAGTATCTGCACATCAGTTTGTAGACTGCTTCTTATCATAAATTGGTTGCAAAGGGAGACTAATTAGAGAAAAATAAATCAGATTAAAACCATTTAACAAAAAAAAATGAAAAGAGTTGTCATGTGCTTAGGCTTATGTACTTTGCTTTACGTAACGGGTTGTACCTCGAAAAAAGAAGAAAAAGAAGAAGTAGCTACTTATGCGGTAACCACGCCGTTAAGAATGGATACTTCGTTTACCAAAGAATATGTTTCGCAGATTAAATCTGTGAGGAATATCGAGGTTAGGGCCCAGGAAAAAGGCTATCTCCAAAATATTTATGTAGATGAAGGTCAGCATGTAAAAGCGGGCCAGCTGTTGTTTAAGATTATGCCTAAAGCAGCACAATCTGAGTTGTTAAAAGCACAGGCTGAAACAAAATCGGCAGAAATTGAACTTGAAAATACCAGATTACTGTCTGATAAAAACATTGTTTCTAAAAACGAGCTGGCTATGGCTAAAGCAAAACTGCAATCAGCGAATGCCGAAACCTCTTTGGCTAAATTCCATTTATCAAATACTGAAATCCGAGCACCATTTGATGGTACCATCGATCGTATTCCTTTAAAACTGGGTAGTTTGGTTGATGAAGGTGCGTTATTAACCAGTCTTTCAGATAACAGCCAGGTTTTTGCCTATTTTAATGTATCTGAGCCAGAATATTTAAATTACCAGAGTAGTGCAAAAGCAAAAGGTCAGCAAGAAGTTAGCCTGTTATTAGCAAATAACGAGTTGCTGAAATCGAAAGGTAAAGTTGAAGTGATCGAAAGTGAATTTGATAACGAAACAGGAAACATTGCCTTCAGGGCAAGGTTTAATAACTCTGATAACTTGCTTAGGAACGGAGAAACTGGTAAAATCCAGATGGTAGTGCCCCTGAAAAATGCTTTGGTGATCCCACAAAAAGCTACTTACGATATTCAGGATAAAACCTATGTTTTTGTGATTGATAAAAATAATAAAGTACACTCTAGAGCGATCACAATTGCAGGCGATCTTCCTGATTTATACATTGTAGGTGATGGCATCGCCACAGATGATAAAATATTGCTTGAAGGGGTACAGAAGGTAAAAGACGATGATAAAATTAGCTTCAAATTCCAGCAGCCTCAGGAAGTGATGAAACAATTAAGATTGAAAACTGAATAATCTACCACCCTCCATACTTATTTTATGTTTAGTAAATTCATACAAAGGCCTGTCCTTTCTATAGTAATATCGCTTATCATTGTGTTTCTTGGGGTGTTGGCCATCAGCTACCTGCCCGTTACACAATTCCCTTCTATTTCGCCACCTAAAGTTAATATTACGGCAGAGTACCCAGGAGCAAATAACGAGTTATTGATCAAATCGGTTGTTATTCCGCTAGAACGTGCCCTTAACGGTGTGCCGGGCATGAAGTATATTGCCTCTGATGCCGGTAATGATGGTGAAGCTTCCATTCAGGTCGTATTTAATTTAGGTACCGATCCTAATCAAGCTTCGCTTAACGTACAGAACCGTGTAGCGGCAGTTACCAATAAACTTCCTCCTTTAGTGGTTCGTGAGGGGGTTAAAATCACCCGTGAAGAGTCTAACATGTTGATGTACATTAACTTGTATAGTAAAGACCCTAAAATGAACCAGAACTTTCTGTACAATTATGCCGATATCAACTTGCTTTCTGAGTTGAAAAGGGTTGATGGTGTAGGTTTTGCCGATATTTTGGGCGATAGGGATTACGCCATGCGGATCTGGCTTAAACCCGACCGTATGCAGGCTTATAAAATCTCAGTAGATGAGGTGATGAAAGCACTTGATGAGCAAAGTTTAGAAGCCTCTCCAGGTAAAACCGGTGAGAGTTCTGGTAAACGCTCTCAGGCTTTTGAGTATGTGTTAAAATATTCCGGACGCTTTAGTACAAAAGAAGGATACGAAAATGTAGTACTAAGAGCAAGTGCTAACGGAGAACTACTTCGTTTAAAAGATGTTGCCGATGTAGATTTTAGTGCTTCAGCATACAATTTATATTCTACATTAAACGGAAAGGCTTCTGCAGCTATCGTATTGAAACAGTCTTACGGAAGTAATGCCAGTCAGGTAATTAAAGATGTAAAAGCGAAAATGGCCGAGATTAAATCGAGCTCCTTTCCTAAAGGTTTAGATTATGAAGTAAGTTACGACGTTTCTAAATTCCTGGATGCCTCAATTGAAAAAGTAATCCACACCCTTGTCGAAGCCTTTATCCTGGTGGGTTTAGTGGTATTTCTGTTCCTTGGCGATTGGCGTTCAACCCTTATTCCAGCTATTGCTGTACCCGTATCCTTAATCGGGACCTTTGTGTTTATGCAGTTCTTCGGTATTACGCTCAATCTGATCACCTTGTTCGCCTTGGTGTTGGCCATTGGGGTAGTAGTAGATGATGCCATTGTAGTAATTGAAGCGGTACACGCCAAGATGGAACACGATCGGAAACTTTCGGTACTCAAGGCTACCCAGCAAGCGATGAAAGAAATTGGCGGCGCAATTATCGCCATTACCTTTTTAATGGCATCGGTATTTATTCCGGTCGCTTTTATGTCTGGGCCAGTAGGTATTTTCTACCGTCAGTTCTCCATCACCATGGCAACGGCAATTATCCTTTCGGGTATTGTGGCGTTAACACTTACCCCTGCATTGTGTGCCATTATGTTGAAGAACAATCATGGTTCGAAGAAAAAGAAGACCATTATTGATCGCTTTTTAGATGGTTTTAATAATGGTTTTGCCAAACTTTCGGGCAAATACGAGTTTGTTTTAACCAAAATGGTAAGTCGTAAGATCTTAACCTTTGGTATATTGATTGCATTTTGTTTGGGTGTTTGGGGATTAAGTGGAAGTGTGCCATCAGGTTTTATTCCGAACGAAGATCAGGGAATGGTTTATGCCATTATCCAAACACCTCCGGGATCTACCTTGGAGCGTACTGATCAGATTGCTGAGAAACTGCAGAAAATGTGCGAAGATATTGATGGCGTAAAGTCGGTTTCATCTTTGGCAGGATATGAGATTCTTACTGAAGGTACGGGATCGAACTCCGGTACCTGTTTAATCAACCTGAAAGACTGGAGCGAACGTAAACATTCGGCAGTAGAGATTATTGAAGAGCTTGAAGAGAAATCGAAATCTATTCCAGGTGCAACTATCGAATTTTTCCAGCCACCAGCCGTTCCAGGTTATGGAGCTGCGGGAGGTTTCGAGCTTCGTTTATTGGATAAAGCAGGTAGTGGCGATTATAAAAAAATGGAAACCGTTGCCAACGATTTTGTAAAAGAGCTGAACAAACGTAAAGAGCTATCATCAGTATTTACTTTTTACAGTGCGAGTTTCCCTCAGTACATGTTAGATGTTGACAATGATATTGCGCAACAAAAAGGAGTGAGTATCGATAATGCGATGAACACCTTATCCACTTTCGTAGGTAGTAATTACGAAACCAGTTTTATTAAATACGATCACCAATATAAAGTAATTGTACAGGCATTGCCCCAGTACAGGGCTTTGCCTGAAGATATTTTAAAACTGTCGGTTAAAAACGACCGCGATGAAATGGTGCCTTTCTCGGCTTTTATTAAAATGCGGAAAGTATATGGCTTATCCGAAATTACCAGACACAATATGTATAATGCTTCGGAGATCAGCGGACAATCTGCTCCAGGTTATAGCTCTGGTGAAGCCATCAAGGCCATTACCGAAGTGGCCAAGAAATCACTTCCAAGGGGATTCGGTATCGATTGGGCTGGTATCTCTAAAGATGAAGTATCAAGGGGTAACGAAGCCATTTATATCTTCCTGATCTGTTTGGGCTTCGTTTATCTGGTTCTGGCAGCACAATACGAAAGCTTCATTTTACCACTTTCGGTAATCCTTTCTTTACCAGCGGGTATTTTTGGCGCTTTCTTATTCCTTAAGTTATTGGGATTGGAAAACAACATTTATGCACAGGTTGCGATGGTGATGCTGATTGGTTTACTAGGTAAGAACGCGGTATTGATTGTGGAGTTTGCTGCACAGCGGCATGCCCAGGGGGCAACGGTACTAAAAGCGGCAATGGAAGGTGCAAGTGTACGTTTTCGTCCGATTTTAATGACCTCTTTTGCCTTTATTGCAGGATTAATTCCTTTAATGATTGCATCAGGACCTGGAAAAATAGGTAACAGAACCATTGGCTCGGCTGCTGCCGGAGGTATGCTTTTTGGTACCATTTTCGGGGTAGTTGTAATCCCCGGACTGTATTACATATTCGGATCAATAGCGGCAAAACACAAGCTGATCAAAATTGAAGAAGAACATCCATTAACTGAAGAAGTAGAAGATAATGTTTAAGAATAATATTTATAAAGGCCTTGGTTTAGTGCTAATGTGCGCTGCATATACCGCATGTAAATTGCCAGAAGTGGCCCAACGCGCTGAAAATAAAAGTGTTCCTGCAGCCTTTAGTAGTGCGCAGGATACCGTAAGTACAGCCAGTATACAATGGCGGAAGTTTTTTACTGATCCAAATCTGGTAAACCTGATCGATACTGCATTAAAAAATAACCAGGAGCTGAATATTACCCTGCAGGATATCGAGATTGCGAAAAACGAAATCAAAGCAAAAAAGGGAGAACTTTTACCAAGTGTAACCTATGGCGTTGGTGCAGGTTTTGATAAAGTTGGTCGCTACACCAGTTCGGGTGCTGGCGATGCTTCTACAGAAATTACTCCAGGTAAAGAAGTGCCCGAGGTATTGCCCGATTATCGTTTCGGTTTGCAGGCCAACTGGGAAGCCGATATCTGGCACAAATTGCGCAATGCTAAGAAAGGGGCTATAAGTCATTATTTAGCAACGGTTGAAGGCAAAAATTTCGTAGTCACCAATTTGATAGCTGAGGTTGCAAATTCATATTATGAATTGCTAGCTGCCGATAATCAGTTAGAAACAGTGAAAAAAAACATTGAGCTGCAGAAAAATGCCTTAGAACTGATGAAAATCCAGAAACAGGCCAGTAGGGTTAACGAACTTGCAGTGCGTAAATTTGAAGCTGAGGTTTTAAGCTCTAAGAGTTTGGAATTTGATATTCAGCAAAATGTTACCGAAACGGAGAATAAGATCAATTTCCTGCTAGGCCGTTTTCCTCAACCCATTGTTAGGGATAAATCGAGTTTTACCGATCTGGTACCACCAACAGTACAAACAGGTTTACCTTCGCAGTTATTAGCCAACCGCCCGGATATTAAACAGGCTGAGTTAGAACTCGCTGCGGCTAAGTTGGATGTTAAAGTAGCTAAAGCACAGTTTTACCCATCTTTGGGTATTTCTGCTGCTATCGGCTACCAAGCTTTTAATCCATCTTATTTATTGAGAACACCGGAATCTTTAATCTATTCTTTAGCAGGAGATCTAGCAGGACCACTAATTAACCGCAATGCCATTAAAGCGGAGTATTTAACGGCCAATGCAAAACAGTTGCAGGCCGTTTACGATTACGAAAAAACCATTTTAAATGGTTATATAGAAGTGGCCAATCAAATGTCAAAGATTAGCAACCTGCAAAAAAGCTATGATTTGAAATCGAAACAGGTAGCTGCGCTCACCCAATCAATTGATATTTCTAACGATTTGTTTAAATCTGCAAGGGCTGATTATTTTGAGGTATTGATGACCCAACGTGATGCTTTGCAGTCAAAATTAGAATTGATCGAAACCAAAAAACAACAGTTAAATGCGGTGGTAGATATCTATCACGCTTTAGGTGGGGGATGGAATTAAGCAAACAGCTGTAATTCTCATATTCCTGATAAATCTATTAAGGCTGTTCCAAACCGGGGCAGCCTTTTTCTTTTTTTGTCATTCTGAGCGCAGCGAAGAATCTTTATAACTGCTAACGCTCGTTTCTAACGAGTGTCGGATAATCAATCTTTTACAATGATAAAATCATCTGGTTATTTATGCACTCATTTAGAAACGAGCGCAGACTGATCTGTTCCAAACTGGAGTAGCCTTTTTTCGCTTTATTCATTTATTTATCATAAAAAATAGTTTAAAAACAAAGCCAGTCACTTAGGGTTATCTTTAGCATATAGAAATTATTATCATCTAAAAGCACATGGGAAATACAACATTTAAATTAGGCGAATTAGAAATTAACCGTTTAGGTTATGGTGCAATGCAGCTAACAGGCAACGGTGTTTTTGGCGAAGTGGAAGATCGCGAAAATGCAATAAAAGTTTTGCGGGAAGCTGTAGCAAATGGTGTTAATTTTATTGATACCGCAGAAGCTTACGGACCAAAATTTAACGAATCTTTAATCGCTGATGCATTACACCCTTACAAACAGGATCTCCTTATTGCTACCAAAGGAGGTTTTGACCGACCGGGTCCCAACAACTGGGTTCCAAATGGTAATCCTGAAAAAATCGGGCAAGATATTGAAGGAAGTTTACAGCGTTTAAAAGTAGACTCGATTGATTTATGGCAACTGCATCGTATCGATCCTAAAGTTAATGTAGCTGATACCCTTGCACCAGTTATAGAAGCGGTAAAAGAGGGTAAAATAAAATATGTTGGTCTGTCTGAAGTAACCATCGATCAGATCAAACAGGTACAGGATATTCTGCCAATTGTATCGGTTCAGAATTTATACAACTTAGCCAACAGACAATGGGAAAATGTACTTGATTTTACTGCCGAACAAGGTTTAGCTTTTATTCCCTGGTTTCCACTGGCTTCTGGCCCTGCAAAATTAGAAGATAAAATTAAAGCAATAGCTGAAAAACATCAGGCCACTACAGCACAGATTGCACTGGCCTGGTTATTAAAAAGATCTTCAAACATCCTGTTAATACCTGGAACAAAATCTGTTGCGCATTTAAAAGAAAACTTAAAAGCTACAGAAATCGAATTAACTGATGCAGAATTTGAAAGTTTAGCGAAATAAGAACGGAAAATCCCCCGCGATCGTCATTTCGAGCGGACCCGATAGCTGTCGGGTGCAACGCAGTCGAGAACCCGAAGGCTCTGCGAAGCAAAATCTGTCTAGATAGATCTCTCTCCTGAAAATTCGGGACTGTGCTCCAGTCGAGATGACGATTTTTTTTTTGTTGAAGGTAGCGTAGCAAGAACCTGAAAGCGCTGCGAAGCGAATTTTTAAGCGTGGAATGTATTACTCGTTTCGTCTTCCTGAACTTGTTTCAGGATCTTTCCAACTCTAACACTAGCCACAGAACCACATCTGTGCTTATCCTTTTTATCTGTGGTTAACGCCTTTGGCCACGGAAACGCAGAAGCACGGAAAAATTTTTCCATTTAATTACGTGCTTTGTCATGCTGAGCGGAGTCGAAATATCTCCAAGCAAAAAAAGCAACTAAGTTATATTATCTGTGTTTATCCTTTTATCTGTGGTTAATAAATCTGCTCAATAAATACCCGCTGTATTTTGCTACCCAAGCGGAGTAGAGGAATGTATTAAAAAATTTATTAAAATTATTCCTTTATAAGTTTGATATTTAAACATGAAAAAAATCTTCCTATTTACCATAATCTTATCTTCTATCATTTTTCAAAAAGCCATGGCGCAAAACAAATCCGAAAATGTACCTGCTGTTTTAAATCATATCGCTGTTTACGTAGCAGATCTAAGCATAGCAACAACTTTTTACGAAAGTGTATTTAACCTTAAAATCATTCCGGAACCTTTTAAAGATAACCGCCATACCTGGTTTACTTTAGGGCCAGCCGGACAGTTACATTTAATCCAGGGAGCAAAAGGAAATGAGGTTTTTGATAAAAACGGGCATTTGTGTTTCAGTGTTCCATCAGTTGATGAATTTGTAAAGAAGCTGAATGCTAAAAATATCAGTTTCGAGGACTGGCCAGGAAAGCAAGGCGGAATTACCTTGCGCGTAGATGGCGTAAAACAAATTTATTTCAAAGATCCCGATGGACATTGGTTAGAAGTAAATGATGCTAAGTAAATTTTTCACTACGTGTAGATTTTGTTTTGCACCATCCCTTATATTTAGGTTTTATCCGCTAAGCTTATGAAACCAAAATTCCTGAAGTATTTTTGTATTACCTTTTTAATAATCGGTGTAGTTGAACAATTAAAAGCTCAAAATGCTAATGTCGAAGCAGAATTTAAAGCTGTAATGGAAAAATATAATGCCGTTGGTGCTGCTGTGGCTGTAGTGAAAGAAGGTAAGATTATTTATACCCACTCTTTTGGATTAAAGGATTTAGAAAATAAAAAGCCTTTAACTGATCAGGATATTTTCAGGATCGCTTCGATTTCTAAATCTTTTTCGGCGACATCGATTATGCAGCTGGTAGAGGCTGGTAAAATTTCCTTAGATGATGATTTTGGTAATCTGGTTGGTTTTAAAATCAGGAATCCAAAATTTCCTGATCAGAAAATTACCCTAAAAATGGCTTTGTCGCATACATCCAGTTTAAACGATTCGCAAGGTTATTTAAATCTGGATGTAATCAATCCGGATAAAAATCCTAACTGGGCCAAATGTTATAATGATTATGCTCCAGGAAGCAAATTCGATTATTGTAACCTTAATTTTAACCTGATCGGTACTATCATCGAGAAAAAATCGGGTGAGCGTTTCGATAATTATGTAAAAAACCATGTATTAAAACCCTTAGGGCTTTATGCAGGTTATTGTGTCGACTCTTTAGATAGCACGCGTTTTGTTAATCTATATGAATATCATGCCGATACGAAAACTTACACACCATCGCCAACAGCATATGCGCCACGAAGAACAGAAATTGCAAATTACATAATGGGTTATAGTACGCCTGTTTTTTCGCCAACAGGTGGGATGAAAATTTCAGCTATTGATTTAGCTAAATATATGATTATGCACATGAATTATGGCACATCAAATGGTATTAATATAATCACTAAAAAGAGCGCTAAAAAGATGCAGACTGCCTTAACCGATGATGAAGGATATGGCTTGGCCATCAGGACTGCAGATCAGCTTATCCCGGGTGTAAAACTGAAAGGACATACCGGTTCAGCTTATGGTTTGTTCAGCACCATGTTTTTTAATCCGAAAGAAAAATTTGGCTTCGTTATCATTACGAATGGTATAAACGCTACTTATACTGATGGCTTCCCTGATTTTAGCAGGGCAGCTATCAACAGCTTGTATCAGGCATTTATCAATTAAACCTAAATTAATCTTTAAACTTATGAAGGATTAAGAAAGCGTTTATAAGCATTACCAGATTTAATTTTTTCCATGGTCAAATATTCTTTCACAATAGAAAATTCCATGCTCTGGATGGCTTTAACCACCGATTTTAGTTTTTCACCTGTAACACCTAATCTGGCTGCCCAATAATTGCGGTCTTGCTCATCTGCAATCTCAATAAACTCTTTCCGGGCATTCATCGAATTAATTTGATATTCCATCTTTTTACTGATTTTTGGTTAGTTAATATGTGATATAAACACCGCTAATTCTGATTTGGTTTTGGAGTTTTGCCAATAGATGATCAAATATAGCTGTGCGAAGGCTTTTTTGTTAATGATCTTGAATCGGAAGCCCTTAATTACCCTAAACCGATCGTAAAACTGGTCTTAAAAATCGATTTAGGCCTGTTTTTTTGAATGGTATTTTTATTTCAAAAAAGAGTAACATTTTCCTTACAAAACGCTAGGAATTCTCAATTAGCATTTTTATTATTGTATTGTAATATAATTTTTACAAATGCTTAATCATTTTCTAACCAACGCTACAGATTTATCTCATCGTCCAAAATATTATCAGAACAATCGTTTTGTATTATTTCTTTGGGTATTGATTACACTCATTTTTGTAATCGATTCTTGGGCAACGCATCGGTATAATAACTACCTTATTTTTGAGAATACCTTTAGAAATCTTCTTCAAGAAAAATCCCTTTACGCATCGTACCCTGCTTATCACGATGATGCCAATCACTATGGCCCCATTTTTAGCGTTTTAATAGCTCCGTTTGCCGTAATGCATAACTGGATTGGCTTACTCTTTTGGAACTTGTTTAATTGTTTCCTACTCTTTAAAGCGGTTCAAACCTTACCTCTAACGGAAGATGAAAAGGTGATTATCGGTTATATTGCGATTCCCTGTTTAATCGAATCGATGCTTAACCAGCAGTTTAATGCCGGTGCCGCGGCCTTAATGATATTGAGTTATACGCAAATAAATAAAGGTAGAGGGGTATGGTCTGCGCTTTGTATTGTGCTGGGTACATTTATCAAGCTTTATGGCATTGTGGGGCTAGTATTCTTCTTTTTTGCGAAGAAAAAGCCAGTTTTTGTGTTATGGTTAATCATGTGGTCTATCATCATATTCTTATTGCCAATGTTGTTCGCCTCTCCTCATTTTGTTGCGCAAAGTTATATCGAATGGAAAAACTCACTGATCGGGAAAAATATGATTAATGTTTCAGGTGGAGAAGATATTTCGATTATGGGTTTCTTTAGGCAACTATTTGATATTCCTAAAGTATCAAATTTTGTTTTTCTTACACTTGGCAGCTTAATGTTTATGTTGCCTTTTCTGTACATTACTTATTTTTCGAAAAGTAAATTCCAGCTGATGATTCTGTCTTCCGTATTGTTGTTTCCTGTGCTGTTTAGTACTGGAACAGAAGATTGTACTTTTATCATTTCGATAACTGGTGTGGGCATTTGGTATGTAAAAGAAAATAATAAAGTGCTAAAAAATGCATTGTTGCCAGTTTTACTTTTCATCACCTGCAATTTCCCTTTGCTTCTTTTTCCAATTTTTGCAAAAGCACATCATTTATCATTATCCATCATTAGTTTACCTTATTTTTTGGTCTGGTTGAGGGTTATCAATATCGCTATAAATAATAAACTCCTTAATGAAGAAGAAACAGAACCAGAGATGGTAACAGTGCTGGTAGATTAATTTTTAAATTTATTTTTTTTAAGGTTTTGATGTCCGTTTGTGAAAATGGCTGTTAAAACCTTTTTTATTATTCGGCTGTTTTATTAACTGTCTAATCAAAAAATAGTTATGGATGATAAACAAAAAAACGGTAGTGCTGATCGGGCTAGGATCAACATTAACGAAGGTTATGAACTAGATTATTGGTCTAACAAATTCGGAGTAAGCAAAGATAAGCTGAAAGCCGTAGTGCAAACAGTTGGTACATCTGCTCGCGCAGTTGAAGATTATTTGAAAAAGTAAAATATTTATTATGAGTCTGAAAAAGTATGTTGCCAAGCGCGATTTCTCAAAAACTACCGAACCAAAGTCGGGTAAAAGCAGCGATCGTAACAAATTACATTTTGTAATCCAAAAACATGATGCTTCGCGTTTGCACTACGACTTCAGGCTCGAAATGGAAGGTGTTCTAAAAAGCTGGGCTGTACCGAAAGGACCATCAACCGATCCTAAAACCAAACGTTTGGCTATGATGGTAGAAGATCATCCATACGATTACAAAGATTTTGAAGGCATTATTCCACAGGGGGAGTATGGTGGCGGAACCGTTATTGTATGGGACGAAGGAACGTACGAGCCGATAGAAAAGATTAAAGGCAAAAAAGCGCAGGAAAAACATCTGTTAGGTCAGTTAAAAGATGGTTCTTTAAAAATTAAACTAAACGGAGAAAAGCTTCAGGGCGAGTTTGCCCTCGTTAAAACACATGGCATGGGCGAAAACGGTTGGCTGTTAATCAAACATAAAGACGATTATGCTTCTACAAAAGACATTACCAAGGAAGATAAATCTGTGCTTTCCGGTAAAACAATCGAAAAGATGGAAAAAACATCCGATAAGGTCTGGAAAGAAGGAAAGGAGCAGGATTTAAAGACTGAAAAAAAAAGCCCCAAGCAAAAAGCCAAGAAAGAAACCATGCAAGTAGGCGATGACCAAGCGGAAGATGTAAAAAGCATATTAAAGAAAGCACCCAAAGCAGCTATCCCAAAAGGGGTGAAACCTATGCTGGCTACTTTGGTCGACGAACCTTTCGATGATCCTGATTGGCAGTATGAGGTGAAATGGGATGGTTACCGTGCCCTGGCTTTTATTAATAAAGGAGGGGTTGATTTGTTTTCCCGGAATAATAAATCATTTAACGAAAAATTTTATCCTATTTACGACCTGCTTTTGACTTGGAAAATGAATGCGGTATTTGATGGTGAGATTTTGGTGCTAAATAATAAAGGTGTATCTAATTTTGGCTCACTACAGAATTGGAGAAGCGAAGCAGATGGAGAACTTGTTTTTTATGTGTTCGATATTCTCTGGTACGAAGGTAAGAGCCTGATGGAGTTGCCGCTTTATCAACGCCAAGCAATATTAAATGAAGTGCTGCCAACTGATGATGATCGTGTGCGCCTTGGTAAGGTTTTTAAAGCCAGTGGTGTCGATTTTTTTGATGCGGCAAAAAGAATGGGCCTAGAAGGCATTATCGCTAAGAAAACAGATAGCACTTATGCAACAGACCGAAGATCAAAAGAATGGCTCAAAATTAAGGTACAGAAACGACAAGAAGTAATTATTGCTGGTTTTACAAAAAATGCCGATACTTCTAAATCTTTTAGTTCTTTATTGTTGGGCGTTTATGAAAAAGGAAAATTGCAATATGTAGGTAAGGTTGGAACAGGGTTTTCGGATAAATTGCAGAAAACAATGATGGAGCGGTTTAGGCCAATTATTATCGACAAAAGCCCTTTCGAAAGTATACCTGATGTAAATAAGCCCTCACGCTTCAGACCAAACCCACCAAAAGCGAAAGCCACCTGGTTAAAGCCAGAACTGGTATGTGAAGTCGCTTTTACAGAAGTAACTGATGATGGTGTTTTTCGCCACCCGTCTTTTCAGGGGATGCGTGAAGATAAAAAAGCCAATGAGGTGGTAAGAGAAATAGAAGTGCCAACAGAAAAAATTGTTGACGACACCAATGAAGAAAACCCACACGCACAGGCAATAAAAGCGCCAAAAGGTAAAATGCCTAAAACTTTGTTGAACCCGAAAGATGAAACGCAGGTAAGGAAAGTTAAAGGCCACGAGCTTAAATTTACCAATTTGAGTAAAATTTATTGGCCCGAAGATAAAGTAACCAAAAGAGATATGTTTAACTACTATTATCAGGTTGCTGAATACATTTTGCCTTACCTGAAAGACCGCCCACAGTCGCTTAATCGCTTTCCGGGCGGAATACACGGCCCTAGTTTCTACCAAAAAGATGTTAAAGGAAAAGCACCAGACTGGGCCGAAACTTTTCCTTATGAAACTAGTGAAGGCGAAAAAAAGGAGTATCTTGTTGGAACAGATGAAGCTTCATTACTTTGGATGGCGAGTTTAGGCTGTATAGAAATGAATCCCTGGTTTAGCCGGGTGCAAAGCCCTGATAATCCCGATTACTGTGTAATTGATTTAGATCCAGATAAACATACCTTTGATCAGGTGGTTGAAGCAGCGCTGGAAACAAAAAAAGTATTGGATGCTATAAATGTACCCAGTTATTGTAAAACATCAGGTTCAACCGGCATGCATATTTACATTCCTTTAAATGCCAAATATAGTTATGATCAAAGCCAGATGTTTGCCAAAATAGTGGTTAACCTTGTACATGATCAAATACCAGAATATACTTCACTAGAGCGCATGGTAGCAGCCCGAAAGGGAAAAAATGTACCTGGATTTTTTACAGAATAGGCCAGGTGCCACCATAGCTGGACCTTATTCTTTACGACCAAAAATTGGTGCAACGGTATCAATGCCATTGCATTGGGATGAAGTTAAACCGGGTTTAAAAATGAAAGATTTTAATATTTTTAATACCATCGATCGTTTGAAAGTTGAAGGAGATTTGTTTAAAGGTGTTTTGGGTAAAGGAATCGATTTAGTTAAGGCTATTGAGAAAGCTAAAAGTGTTTTTGGATAAAGCCTACGATCTTTCCTGCTTTCATTATATTTGGAAAAAATTAAAAAATGATAGCACACCACGTTTTATTCTGGCTAAAAGCCGATACCTCCGACGAGCAGAAAGTTGCTTTCCGCAATGGCTTACAAACATTAGAAAATATTGAAGTTGTTAAAACTTTTCACATTGGCGTACCAGCACCAATTGAGCGCGCTGTTGTAGATACCACTTATACATTTAGCCTCCTGCTGTTATTTGAAGATTTAGCTGCACATGACGTTTATCAGGTGCACCCATTGCATAAAGCCTTCCTGGATGAATTCAGGGTTTACTTCGAAAAGGTTGTAATTTACGACGCAGAATAAAAAAAATACCTCCGACAAAATCCGGGGGTATTTTTTTATCGCTTATTTTTAATAAGCTACCAAGACTTGATTTCGATGATTATCTGGAGAATAGGCCTGATGGAAGGCAGGTCATTACTTTGTCAACCCCATTTCCTGATATCAGTTTAGTTTTTACAAGAGAAGAATGGTACGAATTTTTCACTACAATGGATGAAGCCTTGTATATGCAAGGGGTTTACGAGATTGTTAATTGCTAATTAACACTACAATTTTGTATGTTTGTTACTTATTTATAAGTAATTTGCGATACTACAAAACCAAAGCGTTTTTGGTTACGTAAATACTTCAAACTGCAATCTTATGGAAAAAACAGCTACATTAATTAAAAGAGCATCCCTTAACGTAAATCAGTTAGATAACATTAAAATTGGTGATTTATTATCTGATGAATATGGTAAATCGGGCAAAGTGTGTGAAATCGAAAAAGTAAACCGCCATGGTGAGTTTCATTATTACTTTAAACTGCTTAAGTCGGGAACTATCCTGATTATCGTTTAACTTTACTTAGCTTAATGATTGTATAAGCATTATGAGAAAGCATGTTTTTAGCGGCTTTACCTTGCTTACTAATTAGGCCGTTTATGCAAAAAGCTCCAGATTTATCGATCTGGAGCTTTTTACGTTATTGATACTGGTGATTTAGAATTTGTAAGATAATGTAGTTACAAACTGGCGTGGAGCAATAGGGTTTACACTATAGTTTTCGTGGACGAAATAATTGAGCTCATTGGTAAGGTTAGAAACTTTAGCAAGAAGCGAGAATTTTTTCCAGTTGTATCCTGCAGAAAAATCTACGGTAGTAAATGCGCTTAGCGGAATCAGCCTCAAAGCTGGTGCATTTTTAGCGTCGTTCCAGCCTCCATTACGTTTGCCTGTATAAAATGCAGATGCACCCAATTTTAAACCTTTTACGGCTCCATCCTGGAAAGTGTAAAATAAAGTGGCGTTAGCCGTATTTTTGGTAGTACCAACTAAACGAACATCCTCAATCATTCCAGTAACATCCGCTGTATTGGTATAGCGCATAAAATTATAGCTATATCCCATTAAAAAGTTAAGCCCTTCAGCAAGATTTCCATTAATATCAAGTTCTAACCCATCACTAGTGGTTTGACCGTTTAATTGTTTAAACACAGTGCTGGTGGTTCCATTTGGAAGTATAGCTGCCTGCGAAATATTATCGTTTATGATTTTATAATAAGTTAAATTCGCTGATAACTTACCTCCGAAGAAATCGTTTTTAACCCCCGCTTCATATTGGTTTACGGTTGATGGCTGAAGCGCATTACCGTTAATATCCACACCAGTATTAGGAATAAAGTTATTTGCATAACTTACATACATAGACATGGTTTTAAGGGGTTGATATATTAAGCCTAATTTAGGAGAAAAAGCATCATCAAACTTTGTTGCACCCGGCGCTGTTACGCCACTTTCTATGTTTAAAGCTCTTGAACTAGCGTTTTTCTGATCTGTATAACGTAAGCCAGCCAAAACTTTAAATTGGTCAGTTACTTCGATTAAATCCTGAACAAAAGCACCATACCTATAAATTGGGGCAAGTGTTCTTGTTATCGCAAATGCTTCAGGCATTAATCCAGAACCGTAATAAGTAGATTCATCGAAAACGTTAACATTTCCGTAATTTAAAGTAGTAATGTAGCCCTTATCATCCTTTCCATAAGCGAATGCATTGCTGGTTACTCTCGATTGATCTGCATCTACCCCAAACAAAACGGTATGTTTAATGCTTCCTGTACTAAAACTTCCGTTGATGTTAATTTGTTGGTTGTAAGTATATTCTTTACTTAGTGCTCTCGAAAGATTTCTTGCAGCAATACCTGATGTATTAGCTTGGATACGATCCGATCCATAATAGTTACGATTATAAGCCTGGAAAGATCCTATTGCATTTAATTTCCAGTTCTCGTTAAATTTATGCGTTAAATTGGCTTGAGCAGTAGTGGTATTCGTTTTATTGTAAGCCCAAGGTGTATTGATGAATTTATCGCGACCGAAATCTACAATCTGACTGTTCACCGATCCTACACCAAAATCTGGAGTAAAATCACTTTTCAAATAATCTCCCTGCACCAAAATTTCTGTTTGCTCACTTATCTTATATAATAACGATGGGTTGATGTAAAAACGTTTTGATTTTACATAGTCTCTAAAACTCCCAGCATTTTCATAAGTACTAATTGCCCTAAAAGCAAGTTTTTTTGATATCGGTCCATAAAGATCAACCATAGGTTTATACTGATCATAACTACCAGTTCTCATGCTTACCTCACCACCATTTTCAAATTTAGGTTTTTTCGTAACCATATTCACAACAGCTCCTCCGGTTACACCACCATAAAGTAAAGCAGCACTTCCTTTTAAAACCTCTACCGATTCTAATGTACTCGCCTCAGGACTGCCACCAATAGTTGTTCTTGCGCCATTTTTGAAAATGTTATTACTGCCCAGGCTATAACCCCTTGCAAAGAAATTTTCACCAACAGCGCCACGATTAGCACCTAAGGCTACACCGTTAATGTTTTTCATTACATCTCCTAAACTATTTACCTGTTGATCAGCGATAATTTGTCTTCCAATAATCTGGACAGCCTGCGGAAGATCCATAGGGGCAATGGCAATTTTACCTAAGTTAGCTGGCTTTCTATTTGGCGTTTTGTAACCGTTAATGGCTACTTCATCCAATTGAGATGAAGATTCTGCAATGGTAAAATCAGCAGTTACAGTTTGACCGGCCACTACAGTAACAGATTTTTCCTGGGCAGAAACACCAATAGCAGATGTTTTGATCGTATAGGTGCCAGGAATTACATTTTTAATGGTGAAATTACCTTTCTCATCAGTTTGAGTAGTTTTACCAGCATTTTTTAAACCAACGCTTACATAACTGGCTGGATTGCCATCGCTCGTTTTAATTGAACCTGAAACAGATCCATTTTTGCTTTGTGCCATGGTATTTCCTGCCAAAAACAGAAAAAAAGCTATAAAATTTAAAAGAAAAGTAAATTTTTTATTCATCTTTATTTAGATTAATTCTTAGTTGGCGCAAAGGAAGCATTTTTGTGCCGGAATTACAAATTATTTTTATTTGTTCTAAATAAGATTAGTTTTTAGGCTTGTTTAGAAATATTTAAACTTTTCTTATGCGTATATTAGGTTGTATTAATTCGAATTATGCCAAATAGCGAAGATCACTTCTATTCCAATCTGCCCATTCATAAAATACCATTATATCAATTGTTGATTCAAAATCAATTATTTGAAAAAGTGGTTGCTAGCTGGTGTGTAATCATCACGGATATCAAGCGTTCAACAGCGGCTGTGGATTCAGGTTTACACGAAAATGTTAACCTCATTGCTACGGGAAGTATTGTTGCCGTGCTCAATATTGCATTTAAAGCAAATATTTCGGTCCCATTCTTCTTTGGTGGCGATGGAGCCACTTTTATTGTTCCACCAAGTATTGTAGATGATGTGATGAAATCGTTATTGAAATACAAGGATAATACTTTACAAAATTTTAACCTTGATTTAAGGACTGGGATTATGCCAGTGGAAGAAATTTATAAAAAAGGCCATACGCTTAATATTTGCAGATTTAGCAGTGCTGAAACATTTTCTATTCCCATTGTTTTGGGCGATGGTCTGGCTTATGCCGAACAAATTATCAAAGGAGAGAATTATCTGTTAGCTGGCCATGATACTGCAAGTGATGAAATTGATTTAAGCGGCATGCAATGCCGTTGGGATAAGATAGAACCACCCGAAAACAGTGATGAGGTGGTTACATTAATCGTTATAGCTTCAGCAATAGAGCAACAGGCAATAGCGTTCAGCAAAGTGATCCATCACCTCGATCAAATTTATGGAACACCCGAAAAGCGTCAGCCAATTTCAGTTTCTAAGTTGATTTTCAAAACAAGCTTCAACAGTTTAGGAAAAGAGATGAAACACCGGATTGGAAAAATTAAAATTTTTGAACTGATCAAATCATGGCTCATCAACATTTATGGCTATATCTATTTCCGAACAGAGCGTGGTAAAAAATACCTGAAACAGCTTGTAGAAATGTCGGATACGCTGGTGATAGATGGTAGAATTAATACGGTAATTACAGGAACTGCGCAGCAGCGATTAATATTGCAGAAAGCGCTTAATCAGCTCGAAAAAAATGATGAAATTTTATATGCTCTTTATGTTAGCGGCGAATCGATCATGTCTTGCTATGTTAGGGATCTGGAAGATGATCATATTCACTTTGTTGATGGAGCAGATGGGGGATATACCCAGGCCGCGGGAATACTTAAACAGAAAATACGCGATAAATTAAATGCCAGATAATAAAAGGTTAATTATAATCAAACTTTTGCAAAGGCCACTTGTATGATACTTAGTATAATTTGATTTTACCATAAATACCAGCGCAATTGGGTCTTAATTTTTAATTATAAATGGAAAATTATTCAAGGGTTTTAAGTAATAATCAACTTTTAGAGGTTCTTTCTTTATCAAAAGATGCAACAGCCATATACACATCCGAGCATATTATAATCGAAATGGCTAATGATGCCATGATTGCTTTTTGGGGAAAAGACCGCTCTATTATTGGTAAACCTTTAGAAGTTGCTGTGCCAGAGTTAAAGGGCCAGCCTTTCATCAATATGCTGAAAAATGTATTGCTAACTGGCATTACAGATAAAGGAGATGCTATTCCGGCCGAAACCCTAAGGGATGGGAGATTACAAACAGCTTATTATGCTTACGAATACCGCGCCATTAAGGATGAAACCGGGATGCCTTATTGTATTCTTCATACCGCAAGCGACGTTACTGATATGGTTAATGCGAAAAAAGCCATTAAAGAAACAGAACTGCAACGGGAGGCGCTAGATCAGGAACAGATTCTAATCAGTATAAAAGAAGAGCGGCAAAAGAATGATTTCATCAGTATGGTGAGCCACGAGTTAAAAACGCCTTTAACCTCTATTAGTGCTTATGTTCAATTGATGCAGAGTAAGAGTTTAACAGATCTTTTTATCGTAAATACTTTAGATAAAGTTCAAAAACAGATCCGGAAAATGAGTACTATGATCACTTCTTTTTTAAATGTATCGCGTTTAGAATCGGGAGAAATTCATTTGAGCCTATCTCATTTCGATCTTGATAAACTGATTTGTGATATTGTAGAAGACCTAAGGTTGATTCATCCCAATAATCAGATCAATTTTATAGAGGGAGAGCCTAAATTAATATATGCAGATAAAGATAAAATTGGCTCTGTAATTTCAAATTTGATTAGCAATGCCGTAAAATATTCAGATCAGGGCAGTGCTGTTTTTGTTCAATCAGAAGCCTTGGAAAATGAAGTGCATGTTTCTGTAAGAGATAATGGCATTGGTATTGAGGCTCATGATCTGGAGAAACTTTTTGATCGGTTTTATCGCGTAGAAAACCAGCAAACTAAAACAATTTCAGGTTTTGGGATTGGTTTATACCTAAGTGCAGAGATTATAAACTTACATCAGGGTAAAATTTGGGCAGAAAGTAATTCTGGTGCTGGTTCTACATTTCACTTTTCGCTCCCTGTAAAGCATTAATTCCAAATTAGGTCAATGCTGAGCGATTTTTCGAATCGTCACCCTCACCAGCTTTGAGAATGACGATCGATTTTTTTAACTTAAAATTTCATCAATCAGTTTTACTTCAGTATCACTAAATTTTATATTATCTAAAGCTTTAATTGAATCCGTAATTTGCTCTGGTTTACTGGCACCTATTAATACTGTGGTAATTCTCTCGTCTTTCAGTATCCACGATAAAGCCATATGTGCTAATTTTTGTCCACGCGATTTGGCAACATCGTTGAGTTTGGCAATCACCGCTAATTTCTCTGGCGTAATATTGCTTTCTTTCAGGAAGATACCACTGGTGGCAACTCTCGAATCGGAAGGAATGCCGTGTAAATATTTATCCGTAAGTAAACCTTGTGCCAATGGTGAAAATGGAATGCAACCCACACCATTTTGTCCCAAAACATCAAGTAAACCATCTTCTACCCAACGTTCGAACATCGAATATTTAGGCTGGTGGATTAAACATGGCGTGCCGTTATCTTTTAAGATTTTGATGGCTTTTGCGGCTTCATCTGCTTTATAATTCGAAATACCAACATACAAAGCTTTTCCCTGTTGAACCAAGAGACTTAAGGCACCCATAGTTTCTTCAAGCGGAGTTTCAGGATCTGGACGGTGATGGTAAAAAATATCAACATAATCCAGCTTCATGCGTTTTAAGCTTTGGTCTAAACTAGAAACCAGGTATTTTTTCGAACCCCAGTCGCCATAAGGTCCATTCCACATGGTATATCCAGCTTTGCTTGAAATAATCATTTCATCACGATAGCCCCCAAAATCTTCATGAAGGATTTTTCCGAAAACTTCTTCAGCCGAGCCCGGAGGCGGTCCATAATTATTTGCTAAATCGAAGTGGGTAATTCCGTTATTAAAAGCAGTGTAGATTAGGTTTTTGCTGTTTTCAAAAACGTTTACATGTCCGAAATTATGCCATAAACCCAACGATATTGCAGGCAGTTTTATGCCACTGTTTCCACAACGGCGATATAGCATTTTGTCGTAACGATCTGTTGAAATGATTTGATTCATATTTGGGATTTGATTGCCGCAATAATAATCAGTTTTACTGGATTTTAATTGATATTAGCTTAATATTATCTTCAAATAAGTAAAAACGCTGAAAATTCAATTTAGCTGTATAATAATTGTCAAGTTGAATTCATTCAACATCTTATATCAGATAGTTATCGGATCAGGAAGAGGATAAAATAAACCAAAGATTCTTAATCGTTCAACATTTTGTTATCACTACTTCTACAAATCGTGTCATTGCTGATGCTTAACGTAAATTATTCTTTAATATAGGCATCTTACATTGTTCTAAATCGTTTTATTTGTAAAGTTAAGTCATATATTTATATTTAAAAACTTAATTAAAAATCTAAACCAAGTATTCCATTTTATGAAATTACACTCATTAACGAACCTCGGCATGCTAGCTGTAATTGGCTTTGCATCTTGTCAATCCGGAACCCAAAAAACTTCATCAGCTGATCGTTTAAAAAACGACTCAATAGCCGTTGTAAAACTTGTCGCCGATTCTTTTAAAAAGGAAATTGATGGTAAACAAACAGCATTGTACACTTTAAAGAATAAGAACAATGCCGAAGCTATTTTTACCAATTACGGTGGTCGCTTGGTGAGTTTATTGGTGCCAAATAAAAATGGAAAGTTAGTTGATGTGGTAGTGGGATTTAAAAGTGTTAATGATTACGAAAAATCAACCGAGCCCTATTTTGGTGCAACTATTGGCCGATATGGCAATCGCATAGCAAAGGGTAAATTTACGCTTGAAGGTAAAACCTATTCACTGTTTACCAACAATGGACAGAATACCCTTCATGGTGGAAAAAAAGGCTATCAATATGTAGTTTGGGATGCCACTCAGCCAAGTGCAAATACCTTGGTGCTTCATTACTTATCAAAAGATGGCGATGAAAATTTTCCAGGCAATTTAGATGTTAAAGTAACCTATACCTTAACCGATGAAAATGAACTAAAAATGGACTATGAGGCTAAAACTGATAAAACCACTATCGTAAACTTAACAAACCACGCATTTTTTAATTTAAATGGTGATGGAAGCGGTGAGATTTTGAACCACGAGGTACAGATTTATGCAGATGAGTACACGCCTGTTGATTCTACCTTGATCCCGACAGGAAAGATTGAAAAGGTTAAGGGAACACCGTTCGATTTTACCAAAGCAACTACCATTGGTGCGTGTATAAACGATAAAAACGAACAGTTGACCTTTGGGAAGGGTTATGATCATAACTACGTGCTGAATAAAACCAAAGCTATGGGCATGTTCCATGCGGCTACGGTTAAAGGGGATAAGTCGGGTATAGTAATGGATATTTATACGCAGGAGCCAGGCTTACAATTTTATAGTGGCAACTTTATGCAAAGTAAGAATACTTTTAAAACTGGTGCCAAAGATGATTTTAGAACAGCAATTGCACTAGAAACACAGCATTTTCCAGATTCACCAAATCAACCCAGTTTTCCATCAACGGTTTTAAAGCCTGGGCAGGTGTATAGAACAAGCTCGATATATAAATTTACCAAATAATCGTTTTGTTGATCTCCCAACAATGATAAAATAAAAACGGCCTGTAGAAATGCAGGTCGTTTTAATTTAGAAAAGTTCTTGTAAAACCGGATCTGTATAATCTTCTATAAAAGCAATAATGTTGTTGTAAGCTGCAAATTCTTCTTTAGTATGCATGGTTGTTAGCACAACACATCTCATCCCGGCATGCTGTGCTGCTTCAACGCCTTTTGGTGCATCTTCAAAAACTATGCACTGGCTGGCTTCAACACCTAAAATTTCAGCCCCCTTGGTAAAAGTTTCCGGATCGGGTTTACTATTTACTACATCTTCGGCACTTACAATGGCTTTAAAATAAGAACGGATATTTAAATTATCGAGTACAAAATTGATATTGAAGGGAATAGCTGCCGATCCAATAGCCATTTGAATGCCCGATTGTTTTGCTTTTTCCAAAAAATTTCCTAAACCTGCTATTAATGTTAAATGTTTTTTATAGGCAGCTTGATATCTATGTTCTTTTTCGATAGAAATCTGATCAATCTGTTCCTGAGAGAAATGACCAATACCAAAAACACGTTCTAACAGATCTTGGTTTTTACCGTACATCTGTTTTTTAACCGCATCGAAGCTAATACTTGCTCCTAAATCTTTTGTGAGTATGTTATGCCAGGCATGATTGTGGAAAGCCATATCGTTAACCATGGTTCCATTAAGATCGAAAAGAAAAGCTTTGGGTTTATTATTCGTCATGGCAGCAAAATTATCAGATTTTTTTATGATTAAGTTAAAATATAGTTATCAAAGCGAAAATTTAATGAATAATTTATTCCTTAAAGTGGTGCCAAAAACAGTTAGCCTGAAAAATAAAATTTCCACAACTGTAATTTTTTGGCTGTTAAACGCGTTTTCATATTTGGAAATCCGGTATTCAAGCAATAGCTTGCATCGTTTTAAAACCCAGATAAATATTATGACTGCTGCCCATCATGAAAGTGATCCTCTTATTAAGTATTTAGATGAGCTGCAGCCATTAAGAAAGGAAATAATTGAGCGGATAAAGACCGAAACATTCAAAATCTTTGTGCGTAAGAATGAGGTTTTGCCTAACCTTAGTGATATTAATGGCGATTGTTTATTTTTTATTGTTAAAGGCTTGGTGCGGGCTTTTGTAATGGATGAAGGAAAAGATATTACCGCTTGGTTAACAGACGAAAATCATCTTATTGGTAGTATTCGAAATCCGGGAACGCTTATCCCAACTTATCAAGAGCAATATCAGGCACTGGAAGATTCAGAGCTGCTTATACTCCCATACCGTTTAATTGACGACATATACGCGCAGTTCCCTGAAACCAATATTTTGGCCAGAAAATTATTGGCCATACATTACCATATGTCGCAAGAGCGATCTATTTTATCACGAATCCCTTCAGCAGAAATAAGGTACAAACAGTTTAAAATCGGGTATCCTAATATAAAGTCTAGGGTTCCTCTAAAATTTTTGGCCAGCTACCTGGGGATGCGAATCGAAACTTTAAGCAGGATCAGAAAGAAAGAAAAGCCAGGTGAAAAAGGTTAATCTGCTTCCTTTTTGAAGTAAAAATAGCAAAGCGGGAAAAGGCAAATTAAGCCTAACAGAAAACCACCAACTGTATCGGTAAACCAATGTGCACCCAGATAAATTCTGGATGGGGCAATGGTGATCATCAAAAATGCTGATAAATAAGTGACTATATTTCTAGTTAACTTTGGCACATCTTTCAAAGTATTCATCAAAATAATTAAGAAGCCAAAAAAGAGGGTATAAGAAAGTACATGTCCACTGGGATAGCTCTGGAAGCGGTTTACTTCCACCAGTCGTACATAAAATGCAGTAGGGCGCGGGCGGTTAATCACATTTTTTATACCCAGGATAATTAATCCAGACAAGAGTACCGTTGAAACGAATAGGCCTTCACGTTTATACTTTTGTTGATAAAATATGATTGCCACCACTACTACCGAAAGTAATGAATAAGGGAGCTCTCCAAAAAAACTGATGGCCAACATTAATTTATCTAACCAGTCTGCATGATATTGCTGAATAAACAAAGAAGTTTTAATGTCAAAATCAAATATGGGATGTTGCGCAATGAAAAAACTTAAACAAGTAAATGCAGCAATCAGTAAAATAAGTATAAAAATTAGTGTATTTCGTTTTAAAAGCATAGGTATAGGTTGATCAAAAACCAAAACTATGGATTTTATGCCAATAGATGCAAAATTTTCAGCTTTTTAGAAATTGAAGCGATTTGAGAATCAAAATCTATGAAAGTTTAAATTTAAGTATAAGAAAAACTACAAGACCAAAAATATTCATCAAGGAAATAAAACGATTCATCAAGGAAATATGCCTATCTGTATAATCCGCTATGATATATTGAAATGATTTTCAATCTTCGAATCAGATAATAAGGATATCTATGCTTACGAGGTTGGCAGGATTAATTTCCTGCCAACTGAAGAAGCACTCCACTCGACAATTTACTCATTAAGTTATACGTTTTGTATTAACGCTCCAGCCGAAGCCCCCTCCTTTAAATGAGGAGGTGCTTAGGTTGATCAATGCCGCCACTTTCTTTCATTGATTTTTTAAACAATTTATAATTATTAATGGTTTTCTTTGGTATGGAGCCTAAGCCATATAAAGATGAGGATATTAAAGTGCCCCGCTTTGAAGAAAGTGCTGGTTTTTACACCACCATACAACGGAGTAAGAACATGTCTAAAATTAGGGCAAAAAACAGCCAGCCCGAGCTGAAACTGCGTAAGGCGCTTTGGGGCAAACATGTTAGGTTCAGAATACACCCTAAAAATTTTCCTGGTAAACCCGATCTGGTTATCAATAAGTACAGGCTCGCCATATTTGTAGATGGCGATTTTTGGCATGGTTATAAGTGGGATGAAAAGAAATCAACTTTAAAAACAAATTCTGGTTTTTGGATCCCGAAGATTGAACGAAATATCCAACGCGACAAACATATTAACCAACAGCTGCATGCCCAAGGCTATACCGTAATGCGGTTTTGGGAACACGAGGTAAAAGATAGTTTAACTGCATGTGTTAATCAGGTTTTACTTTATATTGAGGCGGCTAAAGCGGCAATAATACCGCAGTTAGATGATTAGGCTGTTTATTTTACGGTAATCTGCTTCGGATCGGTAACTAAAATCTGTTTTTTGCCCTTATAATCAGATATAATTCCGGTAACGCAGATTTTATTTCCCATAAACATACTCGAGGGTTCTGAAGGGAATTTACTCTGATCTTCTTTGTTGATGACCACGGTGATTAGTTCTTTTGGATAGGCACCACCTAAATTAATTAAAATTAATTTATCTAAAGCTTTTGCACTATACACCGAATCGCAAATGGTTACATTTTTACCAATATTTTGAGCGGCATCTTTGGCTAAGACCAGCGTTTGGCTCTTTGTATAAAATGTCGAGGCAATTAGCAACAACAGGAGGAGTAATTTTTTCATGGATGGGATGATTTAAATGAAAATTTAATAACGCAAAAAGCATTAGTTTAGCCTTTCAAAGTTAAGCTGAATTTGATGGAAATCAATAACTAAAACCAAACAAGCACAAATATTACATGAATTAGATTTTATGTTAACCTTAAAAATATCTAAATTGTAAGTAAATATTGCTGGCCAAATATTTCTTCGCGTTGATATGAAAGTAGATTACATTGCGTTATCTGTCCCCGTGTTTTTTATTCTGATCGGAATAGAATTGGCTTATAATTTTTATAAAAAACTAAATTATTATCGGCTTAATGATAGTATTGCCAATTTAAGTCAGGGTATAGGGCAGCAGCTCACCGGGATTTTTATGAAAACCGCATTGTTTTTTGGTTACAAATATATTTTTGAGCACTGGCGTTTATTTGAATTGCCCAAAACAATATGGGTTTGGATACTGCTATTTATTAGCGTCGATTTTTTCTATTATTGGTTTCATCGGATGAGCCACGAAGTAAATGCTTTATGGGCAGCACATATTGTACATCACCAATCAGAAGAATATAATTTAACCGTGGCTTTGCGGCAAAGCTGGTTTCAGGGCTGGTTTAGCTGGGTATTTTACCTGCCATTAGCATTTATTGGTTTTGATCCGATTATGTTTTTAACATTAAGTTCTTTCAATACCTTGTATCAGTTTTGGATTCATACCAGAGCCATTAAAAGCATGGGCTTTTTAGAGTATATTTTAAATACACCTTCACATCACCGGGTACACCACGGCTCTAATCCTAAATATATTGATAAAAACCACGCAGGTACATTGATTATCTGGGACCGCTTTTTTGGTACTTTTCAGAAAGAAGAAGAAGAGGTTTATTACGGTATTACTAAGCCTTTAGCCAGCTGGAATCCCGTTTGGGCTAATCTTCATTATTGGGATGATCTGGTTAAAACAGCAAAATTATCACCTAAATTCAGTGATAAAATTAAAGTTTTTCTTAAACCACCTGGCTGGTTTCCTGCACACCTGGGCGGATTTCAACATGCGCCGGAGATAAATGTAGAAACCTATAAAAGGTATAATCCAGCATATCAATCAAAGTTGACGGGTTACGTTCTGATTCAGTTTTTAGTTGCTTTAACTGCAGGTTCTGCAATATTGTTTTCTTATCATAAAATGGAAACCATTGCTTTGGTATCAGGGGCAGTTTTTACTATATTCACATTAATTACCTGTGGTGCGTTATTAGAACAAAAGGCATGGCAAATTAGGTTCGAATATTTTAGACTGCTATTTGGTGTTTTGTTGGTTTTATTTTTGAAATTTCCGATAGGATATCAAGTAATTTTTGTGGCTATCCAGTTAATATCCGTAATTTGGTTTTTTAATTTGCAAAAGGCAAATCCTAATCCTGATGAAGACTAAGCTATTTTCATTTATATTTTTTCTTGTATTTGTAATTCAGCTATATGCCGAATATGCCAATAATATTGAGCTCCGAAATTTCTCTAAGCCATTAATTGTGGTGGTACTTTTGGTATGGCTTTATCTGAGCACAAGTTTGAAAGGGCGTTTCCATAAGAGAATTTTCATCGGATTAGTTTTTGCCTGGGTTGGCGATATTTTGCTGATGTTTCAAAGCGATAAACCAAGTTTTTTTATATACGGGTTAATCGCCTTTGTAGTCTGCCATATTTTTTACATCAGGGCATTTACACTCGATCACAGATCGAACCCTAACCATAAAACGCCTTATTTTTTGTGGGCTGTAGGCGCATTTGCTATTTTTTGTTCAGGCTTGTTTTTCTACCTGCAGCCGAAACTGGGCGCAATGCAGTTCCCCGTTTTAATGTATGCCATTATTATCACGGTTATGGCTATTATGGCTGTTAACCGGTATGGGAAAGTGAATATTTTCAGTTTTAAACTCATTCTGTATGGGGCGCTGTTTTTCTTATTGTCAGACAGTGTGTTGGCCGTAAATAAATTCGCTCAGCCCATTCCACAAAGTGGTGCTTTAATTATGGCAACCTATATGATTGCGCAGTATCTGATTGTTTATGGAACAATTTCGCGACAGCTAGTGGTTACAAGAACCGAAGTATAACGGATCTATGTAAGCCAGTAAATCTTTGAAGTTTTAGAAAAGCAGGTTGCTGTGGTAATCAGTTGCAGCAGTGCTGCTTTCGTTCCAATCTTTTAAAGCTGTGTTAAGAAGGCAAGCTACTGCAAATAAAAAGGATTTCCACATGATCAGGTTTATAGAACTTCACAGAGTTGAAACAAGCAAAATATAAACTGGTGTTAGTGGTTGATCCCAAACCCTAAACCTTACTGCCTTCCACCTTTCTTTTCCTTGTCTAAAACCGTAAAAGTTTGCACCAGCCTTTCTCCATTTTCATCAACCAGAGTCAAAGTATGTCTACCCGGCGGTGGACTAATGGCCAATTGATGAAAATTAGTAGTAGTGCTAACATATTCATTGTCAATATGCCAATATATCTTAGAACCTGAATTTCTGTGCGCCGCATTAATCACAATTTTGCCTCTTGTTCCGTCTAGTTCTAAAGGAATGTAAACTATTGCATTGTTTTTCGGGTAAATTACCTCCATTACGCTATTTCCACCTGAGAGGTCGCAGCCACTTTTAAAAGGAGGGAGTGATTTATAGTCGCTATTTTTTATTTTGTAATAATACTCCATTGCTGGTGGTAAAATAAACCAGCTTTTGTGCTGCATATGGGTTATGCTTTCGCACTGGTCGGTAACCCTAAAAGTGCCTGTTCTGTCCAAATGAACCAATTTATGGAAAGGACAAACGACAGTTTTTTCTCCTGCAACCGGCACTAATTCTTCTGTCACATTTGTACAGTATTCTCCAGCTTTATAACCACTCTGCTTGCATATTTTTATCTTTTTAAGTTTGGTGGCTGGTGTTTCGAACCATTTTCCATTAGGCAGTAACCTAAAAATATCAAATAGAACCGGGGCAGCTGCTTCAATCCCTACCAGGCCAGGCCTTCCTTCTCCATCGGCATTGCCCACCCAAACACAAACCACATAATTTGGTGTTAGGCCAACGGCCCAGGCATCGCGAAAACCGAAACTCGTTCCTGTTTTCCAGGCAACTCTTTGCGATGAAGAAAATTGCTCCCATAAACCTTCATCACCTGGTCGCATTACCTCTTCCATTGCATTAAAAGTAGCCCAAATCGAGCCATGGTCTAAAAAGGAGGTACGCTGATAATCTTTTTCATCTTTATTTTCGCTATTGAAATAGCGAGCAGGTTTATAATCTTCAGGGTTATACAAACCTTTATAGGTGTTGAAATGGTTTAATGTACGCACCATGCCCATGTAGGTGTTTGCCAGATCCCACATGGTAACTTCGCTGCCGCCTAGAATTAACGACAAGCCATAATGATCTGCTGGTTGGTTAAGTGTTCCTATTCCAAGTTTTTTTAGTTTATCATAAAAACGTTCATATTTGTATTGCTGCAGCATTTTCACTGCAGGGATGTTTAAGGAGCGGCTCAGCGCTTTATCTGCGGCAATGGCACCATCGTAACCCAGATCATAATTTTGAGGCGAATAACCCGCTATTTGAGTTGGGATATCGGGGATTAAGGTGTGTGGCAGTATAAAGCAATCATTCATCATACTGGCATAAAGCAAGGGTTTTAAGGTACTGCCGGGGCTGCGTGGTGCTTTAATCATATCCACGTGGCTTTGCAGGTCGGCATTTTCTGGCTGATAGATATTACCCACATAACTTACTACCTGACCGGTTCTGGCATCGAGTACCAACGCCGAAATATTATTGATGTCGTTTGCCCGGTAACGGTTATTGTACCGTTTTAATATGGCATTAACCTTTAGTTGGATATTTTCATCCAGCGTAGAAGTAATTCTGGTTGATGGGATTTTAAGACTCGCTCGTTCTACTTTAAAACGGTTCAACAGATGCGGTGCATTCTGTGGTAGGGGCATAGGCTTGCCGGGAACGGGTTCTAGCTTAGCTAAATTAGCAGTTGCCTGATCAATGTATTTTAGCTTAGCCAGCTTATCTAATAAATCGTTTCTTTTTTTAATTAATCTCGTCGAGTTTTTACCCGGATGAACCAAAGAAGGGCTATTGGGCAATACAGCCAATGTTGCCATTTCCCCCCATGAGAGGGTTTTGGCATTGCGGCCATAATATCGCCAACTTGCTGCTTCTAAGCCCACAACATTACTGCCAAATGGCGCATTTGCCGCATATAGGCCTATAATTTCCTCTTTTGAATATTTTGTTTCTAAGCGTAAAGCTAAAATTACTTCCAATAATTTCTGCCAAATCGTTCGGTCTTGTTTTCGCGATAAACGAATTACCTGCATGCTTAATGTACTACCGCCACTAACCACACTTTTAGCCTTCCAATTCTGACGCATGGCTCTGCTCATGGCCAGAAAATCAATACCAAAGTGACTATAGAACCGCTTATCCTCGAAAGCAATGATGCAGTCTTTAAATTTTACAGGAACACTGTCAGCCACAGGGAATCGCCATTGTCCATCGCTGGCAATTGATGCACTTAATAAATTGCCATTGCTGGCCTCAATTACAAACGAAGTAGGTGTTTTAAACAGTTTTGATGGTAACGAAAAAAGAAAAGCCAAAAGCAGCGCAAAGCAGATAACATCGGAAATGAGGAAAGCTTTGGGGATTTTGTTCATTTAATTTTTAAGAATAAATTTCGGTCCGTGAAGACACGGACCGAGGCTCTTTTTTTAGTATTTGTGCGCCATGGTTCGTGTCTCCACGAATCAATTCGAGAGTGAAATTTACACTCGTAATTTTTAGTCTTCATACGCCATGGTTTGTGTCTCCACGAATCAATTCTAGAGTGAAATTTACACTCGTAATTTTTAGTCTTCATACGCCTTGGTTCGTGTCACCACGAACCAATCTATTAAAGTTTTGTTAAAATTCTAATCTCAAATCTTTTAAGAATGAATAATTAATTTCATTGTTCTCGTAAAAAGAAGCTGATGAATATAAGTAATCCTGAGGTTCGTTGGCTAATTGCCAGTGCTCTGTACAGGGATTGTTGTGTAAATAATCTAGTTTTTGATAAGCAACTTCTGGAGAATATAGATGTATTGCCAGTGGATCTCTCTGCCAAAATTCATAATTTTTATTAATCGCATTTGTATAATAATTCATCAGCTCATTTCGATTTAATAATTTTTTGAACTCATGGGCTGTATATTTTAAAAATGAGCCTTGCGCTGTTTCTTTTCCATTTAACTCTTTTATTCGCCAAATTGTGTGAATATGATTAGGCATAATTACAAACGCAAATACATCAATCTTATTTAATCTGTTTAGATATTCAAATGAATTTAATATTACCTCTTTAAATTCTGCCTTTAGCAAAAGTTTTTGCCAATTGTTTATGGTTGCCGTCCAAAAATAAATTTGACCTATTTCAATATAATTCTTTCTTTTTTTTTGAAATAAATTATCCATTCTAGTTTAAATTTCGGTCCGTGAGGACACGGACCGAGGCTTCGATTTTATTTTACGCTGTGGTTCTCGTCTTCTTTTTTTAGATCGTAGCGCGATGCTACGACCAGTATTTTATTTTATGCCGTGGTTCGTGGAGACACGAACCACTAAATGTTCTATTTTACTACCTGTACCCACTTGCCTGCTTCAGTAGCCGAAATATCATTATTGTACATCGCTTCACATTGAACAGCTGATAAGTAATATTTACCTAGATAAGAGGCATTAAGTAATACCTTGTACACTAGACTTTCACCTTCCCTTACATTAAAATAGGTGAAAACGCGGTCATCTCTGATATCCTGATAGGTAAAAGGAGATGAGGCTAAAATGCTCTGATTATCGTTTACGCGGGTATTGATGATTTCCCAACCTGAAGGGAAAATCTGTGTTAGCGCCATTTGTTCATAGTATCCCATTCTGCCAGGATTTTTTACTGTTACCTCCGCATAAAAATCTGTTCCCTGTTTTAAGGTAGTCGGATCCAGTACTTTACCATTTAAACGTTTATAGGTCACGTTCATGTCCAATACCTCTGGTCGGTTTGGCAAGAAATTGTTCTGACCAGCAATTGGCTGTCCTTCTAAAACCAAACGGACAAATAATACATTATTGCCATTATTGGTAATAGAAGCCGTGTTTCCTTTAAAGGTTACTGGCGTACTGTTAATGTATTGATTTGAGCTTACGGGTGCCGATTTTCCGTCTAATACATACTGATATTGCAGTTTATTTGCCGATTGGTTTGAACCACAGAATTTTGCAATAGCCAACAAACTATAAGCGGTTGTTTGTGTGCTGTACCAGGTATTTTCGCCAAGTTTAGCAGCTAAAGGTTGTAGTAAACTTGCAGCTTTTGCTTTCTGACCAAGTAGGGTTAGGGTTTCTAAAATCATGGCTTCATCGCGTACATCGGAGCCATAAGTTCCTCCCAGTTGTTTGTAAGCCTGAATGGATGTATCTAAACCTCTGATCATATTTTGAGCCACATCATTTTGTCCGGCCAGTTTATAAGCAGCTGCCAATCGCCATTTTGCAGCGATTGATAAATATTCAAAAGCTTTTAAACGGTTCATTGCTGCCATTTCAGGTTTTTTAGCCAATGCCAGCATGTATAAACGATAGGCCTGAGATAAATCTCCTCCATAAAAATTATTACTGTTTGGTGCCCAGTTTGCTGCTTTTGATTTTTGAAAGCGCAACAACTCATCCAAAAGGCCAACAGGAAGGGTATAACCAGCATTTTGCGCTTCAACCAGGAAATGTCCGGCATAATTGCTACCCCATTCATCAGAAGTACCTTCGCCAGGCCAGTAAGACAAACCGCCATCTGTAGTTTGGAACCCTTTCAGCCTGTTTATTCCAGCTTTAATGTTTTTCTCTGTTGTGGCTTTTTGTTGTTCATTCAACGGACTCAATCTATCCAAAAAGAGTTGAGGAAATATACCAGAAGTAGTTTGCTCAATACAACCATGCGGATATTGGATGAGGTAACTCAATCTTTTACCGAGGTTAATGGCAGGTATGGAAGAAACTTCTAGTGAACCTGAATTTGTACCCGTCATACCAATTGGCAAATAGTTTACAGCCCATTTGGTATGTGGCTGAACTGTTGCAGACACCACATTGGTTACATATGGGTTTGGATTTCTGATATCCATTTCCACATCGTAAACTGTTTTTTCAGCTCCGCTGTGTGCAATCACTTTTACTTTGGCAATACCTACTATGTTGGGTGCTTTCACTTCGAAATAGGTCATTTGCTCACCTGTTTGTTTGTAATAAAGCTGCTGTTTGTTACTCCCTTGAACAATTAAATTATTTGCCTGGAGTTGTACTGATACATTTTTGAGGTTATTTTCTGTCGCAAAAACGGTTACTGGTAAGGTGAAACTTTCTCCCGGACCGATAACCCTGGGCAAAGTAGCCAAAACCATTAACGGCTTTTTAACCTGAACCGATTTTTCGGTAAAACCATATGCAGCATCCTGCCCGGCAATTACCATAGCTCTTACTGCACCAATGTACTGTGGTAATTTAAATTTGTGCGTTTTACTTTCGCCTTTGCCAATGGTAAATGGCCCCATAAATTTAACCACCGCTTTAAAACGGTTGGCTTTTGCTGGATTTAAGTTCTTGTTGATGCTACCATCGCCACCAATGCTTAAAATACGTTCTAAATTTCCTCCCCATGCGCCTAACACATAGTCGAATAAATCCCATGTTTTTACGCCCAAACCTTCGCGGGCATAAAATGCACCATGTGGATCAGGTGTTTTAAAACGTGTTAAATCTAATAATCCTTCATCTACTAGGGCAATGGTGTAAGTCATTGCTTTACCATTCTGCTCAGCAACAGTGATGGTGTTTTCGGTCTCAGGCTTGATTTTATCCAACATTTTTATGGTTGGTTTTAGGATGGTCTGCGGATCTTCAACTGAAAGCGGAATAGCGCCATACATTCTAATTGGTAAATCGTTAACGGTTTGTGCATGAGGCTGTAGTAAGGTAATGTTGGCGAAAACATTAGGTGCCATTTCTTTCTCAGCTTTGAACTTAAATTGCGTTTGCCCAGCTTTGGTATCTACCCAGAAGGTTTTTAATACCCTGCTTCCATTTTCAATGGAGATTAATGCCCTTCCGTTTTTACCAGTTGGGATGGTTAAGGTAATATCCTCTCCAACAGTAAATTTTTCCTTATTAGCTGTGAAAGATAACATAGACGCCTCAGTTGGGTTGCTGCCCTGTTCGCGCTGTGCCCAGCCTGGCCAATCTACATAAACAGATTTTCCGGTAACGTGGCCACCGTTTACATCGCGTACTAAAATCAAATAACGGCCCCATTCTGGTTCATCAACGCGTAAATTCCAGCTTCCTTTTCCGTTGAATAAGTTTACCTGATGGCTTTCTACCAGTTTGTTATACTGGTTTTGAGTAAAGTTGGCGTAGGTATATTGATCATCCTGTTCCCACCACCAGCGCCATTGTGTTTTATATAATTCTACCTGAACGGTTTTAGTTCCGCTCAATAGTTTTCCATCGGTATTTACATTTACAATTTCTATTTTATGGTCTTTTCCGGTAACCAACATGCCACTCAAACGGTCGCCTTTTTCTGGTCGGATGCCCAAATAACTGCTGTATACGTGATAAGGGATGCTAAAATTATCGATGCTGAAATTACCTCCCGGTTCGAAAACTTTGGTTGTAAAGTTTGCCCTTAATACACCAGGGGCGGTGTTATTCTCATTGAGGTTGGTGTTAATCTGAGCTGTACCGTTCTGGTTTAATGTGCCTTCAAAAATGGTTTTAACCTGCGATTCGAAGTTAACCGTTGGGTTATCGAAACTAAACCCCTCAAAGCCTTTAAATTTAGTTTCTGTAGTGTTTAAGTTTACATCAACCTTCGCTTTTAAGTTTTGGGCAACGGCACCGAATAGCCATTTGGCCGATAGGGTAGCGGCTGATGTTCCCGAGCTTAAATATGTTCTGTTGCCAACGTTGAAATCAATTTTCAAACGGTTTGGCATTACGGTTTCGATTTTTAGGGTTTTAGTAAATGTAGCACCACCTGCTTTAACTTTTGCCATCCAGTTGCCAGTTGGCGCTGTACTTTCAGTAGCGGTTTTAAAGGTGTAGAATCCATTTAAAGGTTTGCCATTGATCAATCTTTTGTAAAGCTGACCTTTCGGGTTATAGAATTCCATCGTTACCGGATAATTGGCAGGCAGTTTTTTTAGTTTGTCTTCCAGCACGAAAGAAACAAATAAACTGTCGCCTGGCCGCCAAACGCCGCGTTCGCCATAAATAAAGCCTTTTAAGCCACTTTGAACTACATCACCACCCACATCGAAGCGGCTTAGCGGAAGTGAGCTTCCATCGTCTAATTTAAGATAGCCGCGTTCTGAACCATTTTTGGCGATTAATAAGAAAGGCTGACGTTTCAGGTCAAAACTTGCAAAACCGTCGCCATCAGTTTTAGTAGTGAATATGATCTGTTTTTGGTAATCCATTAATTCCAGGTTTACACCACTTAATGGTTTTGCCGTCAATAAATCTGTTGCAACGATAAGCATACTGTTATCGTTACCACGTTTGGCCACCAAACCAATATTCGAGGCAATTAAGTTTCTGCTGACCCAGCGCTGGTTGGTGTAAAACGATGGCGTACATGGATTGTCTTTATCATTCCACCTGTAATTTGGCGGGTAATAATTATTGTAACGCTGCCAAAAGTCATCGTCTTCATCAATCTTTTCACCATAACCTTCATAATCTCCATTTTCGGCTTCTTCCTCATTACCATCGGCTTTTTCTTCTCCGGTTTTACAGTTGTAAGCATTATATTCCTGTCTGAAAGCAATGGTAACGCGGTACATGGCACCAGGTTCGGTACGGATCATTTTGTCAAGATCAAGGGTGAAACGGTTCTTTTTATGGAGGTTAAGTGCCTTGTCTTCATCTAATCGCACCGTTTTTTGCAGAATGGGTTTGGCCACCCTACGCAATTCGTTACCGTCTTTATAACTATTCGTTTGAAAAAACTGCGGTATGTTGTTTTCGTATATTTTGATCACCGTAACATCAACAGCCTTTAAATTAATCGCTTCGAAGGGTAAAACCAGCTTTCCAGAGTTGGGTAAAATGGTACCATTACCTGCAATGGTAACGGCTGGTAATTTATCCTCGAAAACAAGGTTGGCTACTTTACCGTTTGGAAGTGTTTTCGCATTGATGTTTTCTACTCCTGCATTCACACTTAAAGTATAATTGCCTTTAAGTTCTTCGGCAGCATAAACTTTAACCTGACTGGCATCAATGGTATACCTTAAATCGCTCAGATTGCCCAGCGTAATCATACCTGTTAAATCCTGTCCTACACCAACGGGTTCAGAAAATTGCACCAATGCATAATCTTCTTCACCCTGGATGGCCTTCATATCCAGGATTTCGAACTTATTTATCGCCGGAACACGGATTTCTATTTCTCCTTTTTGTTCTGCATCAATGGCATCGCCATCCCAATCTATTTTTAAATTTTGATCGTTTCCAGTCTTTTTTATGCTATCGATAGTGAATTTTGAAGTATTTTTTGCCGGATCATGCTGCCATTTGATTTTTAACTTTTGGTCAAAATCCAAAGAAACCGTTTTCTCTATTTTACTGGTTTCTTCTACGTCAGCAGTAGCCACTTCGCCGGTTAATTTCATGTAATCCATCGCAGTATTGTTCTGCGAAACCAATCCGTTTTGAGAAAGCATAATCCCTGGGGTAATTACTTTAAACTCAAAGTCGAAATCTTCAAGACCTTTTTCTGTAGCAGAAACTTCCGAAAGTTTGAATGTAGCTTCGTAGTTTTTGCCAGGTTTGAGGTTCTCATCAGGTCTAAATTCAACCGTTTGCGGATCAATCCAATAGGTTTTGCCGGAGATAGAAGGGGAGAAGTCGAAGAGTTCGCGTGAATCTGCTTTGCCCAGATCCTGCATACCTGTTGCCGCATTGGCTAAATGAACTCTGATAAAACTCTTTTTGGAAATGGTTCCGGAAGTATAGGCTTCGATATATTTAGCATAAGCCTGATTTTCTTCATGATTTTTTTTCTTTCTATTGAAATAAATAAATACAATTGCCGCTATAGAAACAGCAAGCAATCCGATGAAGATAAATTTCTTTTTAGAGGAAGATTGGTAGGTAGATGGTTGTTCCATGTTTGAAATTCGTTAAGATAAATGGAAATATAATGTTACGGTAAAAGCAATAGAGGTGTCGCAAATTATCCTTTACATCCGAAACCCTATATTCCATCCGAAAATAAACTAAAATTCACGTTAAAATAAATTATGTTGAAAATTAACGCTTAGGGTTTGTTCCTTTGCATGGTTTTGGATAAGTTTACAACATTAACCCCAATACAACCAGATATGATAAAGAAACTCTTGATTTTTTCGAGCCTGTTAATTTCGACCAGTTTTTGTTTTGCCCAAAAAACTGAAGTAGAAGATGCTGTAAGCAAATTAACCAAACTGATGGTTACACCAGATAGTTTGGCGCTTGATAAAATAATTTTGAATAACCTGAGCTATGGGCATTCGAGTGGAAAGATTCAAACCAAGCAGGAATTTATGCATTCATTACTTTCTGGCGAATCTGATTTTGTGGATATTAATTTAACTGATCAGACTGTTGTTGTTCAAAACAAAACAGCTTTGGTTCGTCATACACTAAACGCCAAAACAAATGATAAAAATGTTCCAGGAAATGTGAAATTGTATATTCTTTTAATCTGGAGTAAAGAAAAGTCGGGCTGGAAATTAATTGGAAGACAGGCTGTTAAGGTGCCTTAGTTGAGTCCCTAGTCTTAAGTCCTCAGTCGGTAATCAAAGACGCTAGACTGAGGACTTAAGACTCATGACTATTTTATCATCACCCCAGGTCTGTTTACCAGCGGAATCTTGATCATATTGGAATCGATGATGCTTTCGGGCAAGAAAATGAATTTCTTATCATAAATAGTGCTACCAATGTAATAGCTTAGCCAGTACTCGTTAGTTAAGCCGAAAACTTCAGGATCTATGGCTTCCACTCCTGCAAAAGAATTTGCTTCCATGTCGCCTACAAAATGCCTTAAAACGGAAGTTTTTACCTGCTTTCCGTCTTTTTCACCATAACCTTTAGAGCTGATCAATACATTGGTTATCGGTTCGTTTTTTAAATTGACGAGATAAACCGTCCAGCTTTTTACTTCAGGTGTTTCGCCCATCAATACAACGGCCATTGCGATATCTTCAACTGTATTTTCTGGTAAATCTGCTTTCAATTTTTGAAGTTATTGAATGAGTAAATAAATGAATTATTGAATAGGCGGGCTTCATTTCGGGCCGTTAAATTCTTTAATTAACCGTAACCTTGTGCCTGTTGATACAATATGTATGTCCTTCGACAGGCTCAGGAGGACAATATGAATATTTGGGTTGCCAAATTTTATCCTGGCAATCCTAAAATCATTTAATCCTGGCCTATTTTTTCTTCGCTACAGCCTTTTTAGCTGGGGCTTTTTTCTTTGCCGGTGCTTTTTTCTTCGTTTCGAAAGCATTAGGCACCTGCTCTACAATCATTTTCTTAACTACTTCCAAATCAATATCAACCAATTCTTCTGGTGTATATTTTTGCTTGGTAGCCTCGTTATTCCTCAATTTAAGCATCAACTTGCCAAAACGGATAAATGGTCCCCAACGGCCGTTTTCGATAGAAATTTTTTCTGCATCCCAGGTTTTAATAAATCTGTTAGCCTCTTTTTCTACTTTTTTACCGATTAAGGTATTAATATCTTCTTGTGTTAAATTGTCGAAATCGTATCCTTTTGCAGGAATATTGATAAAGAGATCGTTCCATTTAATAAAAGGGCCAAAGCGACCTTTTCCTTTTGTTACGCCTAAACCTTCATAATAGGCAATAGGCGCATCATCATCCATTTTTTGGCGGATAATTTCAACTGCTCTTTCATAAGTAACCGATAAAGGCTCCTCGTTTTTAGGAAGGGAAATAAAACTTTCGCCCCATTTAACGTATGGTCCAAAACGGCCAACCCCGATCATTACTTCTTTTCCTTCAAAATCAGGTAGTTGGAAAGGAAGTTTAAAGAGCTCCAGCGCATCATCTAAAGTAATGGTTGCAACAGATTGCGTGCGCATTAAACTGGCGTACCGTGGTTTTTCCTCCTCATCAAGCTCTCCAATTTGAACCAATGGTCCAAATTTACCTACTTTGGTGTATACATTTTTACCTGTTGCCGGATCTAAGCCCAATAAGCGCTCACCAGTGGCACGTTCTGCAGTTTCAAGCGTAGTTTCTACTTCGGTATGAAATGGATTATAAAACGAGTGCAGCATTTTTGTCCACTCTTGTAAACCCTGGGCAATTTCATCAAATTCTTTCTCCACCTTTGCTGTGAAGTTAAAATCGACAATGCCTTTGAAATGTTCTACCAGGAAATCGTTTACGACCTCCCCAATATCGGTAGGGAAGAGTTTTGATTTCTCCGCACCGGTAATTTCTGATTTTATTTCTTTTTTTACTTGCCCGTCAGCTAAAATGATAGAAGTAAACTTACGTTGTTTGCCATCCCTGTCTTCTTTAACCACATAACCACGGTTTTGTACCGTAGAAATGGTTGGTGCATAAGTAGACGGGCGGCCAATGCCCAGTTCTTCTAGTTTTTTAACCAAACTGGCCTCTGTATATCTTGCTGGCGGACGAGAATAACGCTCAGTTGCCTGCATTTCTTTTAAAAATAGTTCCTGCCCCTTGCTTAACGGAGGTAAAATTGCACCGCCTTCTTTTTCTTCGTTTTCTTCATCATCGGTAGATTCCAGATAAACTTTTAAGAAACCGTCAAATTTTAATACCTCACCTTCGGCAACTAAGTGTTCTTTGCGGGTTGAGGCGGTAATCTGAGCGGTTGTTTTTTCGAACAATGCTTCACTCATTTGTGAAGCAATAGAACGTTTCCAGATTAAATCGTACAAACGTTTTTCGGAAATATCGCCGTCTACACTGTGTCTGTCGAAATAAGTAGGGCGGATGGCTTCGTGAGCTTCCTGGGCACCAGCCGATTTTGTTTTATAAACGCGGTGTTGGTGGTATTTATCGCCGTAAGCAGATTTAATTTCAGCAGCAGCTGCGTTTAAAGCAGTTTCGGATAAGTTTACGGAGTCTGTTCTCATGTAGGTAATCTTACCTGCTTCGTACAGTCTTTGTGCAACCTGCATGGTTCTGGCTACCGAAAATCCTAATTTTCTGGAAGCTTCTTGTTGTAAAGTCGAAGTGGTAAATGGGGCTGCAGGATTACGTTTTGCTGGCCTTGTTTCTAACCTGGTAATATCGAACCTGGCATTTACACAGTCCTGAAGGAATTTTTCAGCATCAGCCTCGTTTTCGAATCGTTGTGGCAATTCTGCTTTTACAATTTCTTTTCCTTTGCCGGTAGAGAATTGAGCAGTGATTTTATAGGCAGCAGCTGCGTTAAAGTTTAAAACTTCTCTTTCTCTATCAACAATTAAACGCACGGCAACTGATTGTACACGGCCTGCAGATAATGATGGTTTTACCTTTTTCCATAAAACCGGAGAAAGTTCGAAACCCACCAAACGATCTAATACGCGGCGTGCCTGTTGTGCATTTACCAGATTATAATCAATTCCCCGTGGACTGTCGATTGCTTTTAAAATTGCTGGTTTGGTAATTTCATGAAAAACGATGCGTTTTGTTTTCTCCACTTTTAGGCCTAAAGTTTCGAATAAGTGCCACGAAATAGCTTCTCCTTCACGGTCTTCATCGGATGCTAGCCATACCATTTCTGCTTCTTTAGCTAGTTTTTTTAACTCAGCGACAATGTTTTTCTTGTCGGCGGGTACCTCGTATGTCTGCGCAAAATTATTTTTGATATCAATCGCCATATCACCTTTAACTAAATCGCGGATGTGGCCATAGCTAGATTTTACAAGAAAATCTTTGCCTAGGTAGCCTTCTATAGTTTTAGCTTTTGCGGGTGACTCGACGATTAATAAATTTTTGGCCATGAAATACGTTTTTGTGCAAATAAAGCTATAATTAAAGCATAAATCCAAACCTGAGGAGAATTTAATACAATTTTTTTATTAAATGTTGGATAAATATGTTGGTTTATAGGGCGATTTTAATTCGGTTTTAATCTTATTTTATTTTTTTTTGGAAAGCAATTTCATAATTAATAGGCATGGCCTTATCCCGCCCTTTGCTACAAATCCTCAACCTCGTTCCTCGGTCTGCGGGTTTTCCGCTTCGGTCGGGTTTAGGTGGCTTGGCTAATGCTGCTATTTAGGTTTTAATAGCGTTGTGCCCGGCTGAACGAACAAAAAAGCAAAGGACTCTGTTCATTAAACCTGATAGAGCGGAATAGCCCGGAGCGCAGCGAGGACTATGAGCGATAGCGGGGCTGTAAACCGCCAAGAACCAATGCCTTAAATTTCCTAATCAAAAAAAGATGCTTATTTGAGCGATGAAATACATGCATCATGATAACAGTTTGTTCTATTAGCTAGATCCCTTGCCTAATTTGCTACATTTAATTTACAACAACGTTACGTTGACGCAACCTATTTGTACCTATATTCGTATATAAAAATAAAACAACGATGATCAGCACAATTTTAATCCTATTAAACTTATTGGTATCTCCACCAAAAAATGTTTACGATTTCAGCTTTAAAACCATTGATGGTAAAGAAATTAAACTATCGAAATTTAAAGGCAAAAAAATCTTAATTGTTAACACCGCTTCTAAATGTGGTTTTACCCCACAGTATGAAGATTTAGAAAAACTTCAAAAGCAATATGGCAAAAAGGTGGTATTAATTGGTTTCCCTGCGGGTAACTTTGGCGGACAGGAGTTTTCTACCAATGCCGAGATTAAAGAATTCTGTACCGGAAAGTACAATGTATCTTTTATGCTGGCAGAGAAAAGCAGTGTGAAAGGTGATGATATCAGTCCGTTGTTCAAGTATTTAACTTCTCAAACCAATACGGAAGAGCAAGGTGATATTAAATGGAACTTTGAGAAATTCTTAATCAATGAAAAAGGAGAATTGGTACACCGTTTCCGTTCTAAAACAAAACCTACTGACGAAGCGATTGTAAAGAACCTATAAAAGGAGGGAAGGCGGAAGGTTTAAGGTAGAAGGTTTTTCCTTCCAGCCCTTAAACCTTCCGCCTTTTACCTTATCCGTTTTTCTCCAAAACTGTTTTCCAGACCAAGGCACTGAGCGCCGCACCAATAATGGGTGCAACAATAAAGAGCCAAACCTGGCTTAAGGCTTCTCCGCCAACCAAAAGTGCGGGGCCAATACTTCTTGCCGGATTTACTGATACACCCGTTACTGGAATGCCTACAATATGAATGAGTGTTAAACTTAAGCCAATTGCAAGTCCTGCAAAGCCGCCGTTGATATTTTTAGTAGAGGTTGATCCGAAAATCACCAATAAGAAAATAAAGGTAAGTACAATTTCGGCAATAAAACCAGCTGCTAAACTGTAATGTTGTGGAGAAAGTGCTGCAAAACCGTTTTGCCCTAATCCATTTACTGTTAAAGAATATTCAGCTTTTCCTGATGCAATTTGCAGTAAGATAAATGCGCCTGCAATGCCGCCTAATACCTGAGCCACAATGTAATAAGCGGCTTCAGAAATTTTCATCCGGCCGGCAATTACCATTCCGATTGAAATTGCCGGATTAATGTGACAGCCAGAAATGTGCCCAATAGCATAAGCCATTGCAGTGACTGATAAGCCAAAGGCAAAAGATATGCCTAATAAGCCTACACCGGTTGTGCCGTTTGCGCCAGCTATAACCGCGCTACCACAACCCATTAAAACCAATACGAGCGTGCCCAGAAATTCGGCACTGAATTTAGAAAGTTTACTTGTCTCCATATAATTATTATTTAAAAAGGTTTAAATACTATAATCGGATGATTGCCAATCGAATATAACTAAAAATTAGAATATAAAATGGAATAAAATGCTTGTGATTTAGCCTGATTGAATTACGGAATTTTAGACAAGAGAAAGGGGCTTAAATCCATAAGCCCCATTTAAACCAAACAAACTATTTATGAAGTTTATATAAAACCCATATTAGAATAAAATGTTTTGATGAAAATTAAAATTATTTACAATTTTTGCGGGTAATTATGGTTTTGTATATTCAACTGCCATTTTTTGCTCAAAATAAACCATACTGTAACTAAATTGATAGAAAACGGTAAGCTGTTTTCGACTTTATGTGTTAAAATAGGTTGAGTTGTTCTGGTTGATAAAGGCTAGGGTCGAAATTGTAAACTTCGGGCATGTTTTGAGTATTGCTTACGTAATACAGCGCTGTTTCCTCATATCTTGAAGCTACTTTAACAAAAGTATTGCCAGCAACATTTTTAAAAAGGTTTTCGACCAGCTCTGGATCGTTATTATCTTTTGATAAGTGGCTCAGTAATAAATGACTCATATACGGGGCTTTATGGTTGATGAAAAGCTCTAATGCCTGCGCATTGCTTAAGTGACCGTGACCACTTGTAATCCTCCGCTTCAAAAAATAAGGATATCGGCCATTTTCCAGCATCTCTGTATCGTAATTGGCTTCTAAGAAAGCGGCATGGCAGTTTTTGAAATGGGCAATTAAACGATCGCACACCGAACCAATATCTGTAAAAACACCCACTCTTACCTCATTACATTCAACAGTAAAACTATAAGGATCGGCTGCATCATGAAATTTAGAAAAGGCAGAAATCTTTAAATCGCCAATCTGAAAGTGCTGTAAATGGCTTAATGAAAAGGTATTGTTTGTATCCAAAACCAAGCGGCTGCTTTTTAGTGTAGCTGTGCTAATGTAAACCGGGAGTTTATGTTTTTTAGCAAATACCGCCAATCCTTTAATGTGGTCGCTATGTTCGTGTGAGATAAAAATGGCTTTTACTTTACTAATTGATAAGCCCAAACGGTTCATCCGTGTTTCAATCTCTTTGCAGGTTAGGCCAACATCAACCAAAATTGCTTCATTATCGTTACCCACATAGTAACAATTGCCATTACTGCCCGAATTGATTGATGTAAAATATAGTGCCATTTTTCAGCCTGCAAGATAAGGCTTATTTGGCGAAGGAAAAAGGAAAACTATACTCTTGCACCGTTGTGTTCTACCAAACGTGAAAGGAGGGGTAGAAAAGCCTGAATCAAGTTGATTTCTTCTGAGGAGAAGATTTTTTCCATCGTTTGCGCCAGCCATTCTTCTTTTATTTTTCTGCTGGCAATAATGTGTTTTTCGCCAAGCTTGGTTAAGCCGATAAAAACCTTTCGTTTATCCTCTTTACTTGGAAAGCGTTCCACACATTTGGCATCGAACAAGCGGTTGATGATCTGTGAAATAGCTTGTTTTGATACCCTTTCCATGTCTGCCAGCTCTGTAGATAACATTTTGCCATGTTGTTCGAGCAGCGACATCGTTAACAGTTCGGCGTTGCTAAAGTCTGAACTTACGTTCTGTTTGCGTAGCTGTCTGGTTAAGCGGGTAACTGTGCTTCTTAGTTTTGCGGCTATATCTTGTGTTTGAGTAGGCATCTTAATGGTAAATAAACTTTACAAATATAAGCTTTTAATTTTGTAGGTAAACTAATATGAGTCTTTGTTTTGTTTGAATTGTGATTCTAGTGTGATAAAACTTCCTGTTTTTGGCTTTTTGATCTGATTTTAGTTTTGTACTTTTGTAAAGTTACTTTACTATTTTAAACATGAGTATTTTTCGTTCGCTAAGGCATTACAATTACAGGTTATTTTTTACAGGTCAGGCTATTTCACTAATCGGCACATGGATGCAGCGTGTAGCCATCAGCTGGTTGGTATATCGTTTAACAGGATCGGCCTTTTTACTGGGATTGATTACTTTTTTGAGTTTAATCCCTTCACTGGTGCTCGCGCCTTATGCTGGGAGCTATGTAGATAGGCATAATAAGTATAAGATATTGGTGATTACCCAGGTGATCCTGATGCTGCAGGCTGGTGCCCTGGCTTTGATGATCTGGTTTAAAGTATATGATATGTTCTGGATTGCAGCACTTTCACTGGTTCAGGGCTTGGTAAATGCTTTTGATGTTACTGCCCGTCAATCGTTAATGGTAAATTTAATTGATGATAAAGAAGATTTACCAAATGCCATAGCGCTCAATTCTTCCATGTTAATGCAGCCAGGTTAATCGGTCCGGCATTGGCAGGGGTGATTTTGAGTACTTTAGGTGAAGATATCTGTTTCCTGATCAATTTTGTGAGCTTTATTGCGGTACTGGGTTGTATGGTGATGATGAAGCTTAAACTCACCGCTCATCAAAAATCGAAAGAAAATATCTGGATCGACCTGAAAAAAGGTTACGATTATCTTAAATCATCACCAGATTTGGCATCTATGGTATTGATGATGGCTGCATCGAGTTTATTGGTAATCCCTTTCACTACTTTATTGCCTGTTTTTGCCAAAGATATTTTTAACGGAAATGCCACAACATTTGGCTGGTTTGAAAGTGCAGCAGGATTTGGTGCATTCTTCGGCGCCATTTATATGGCTACATTAAAAGTGAAGCAAAACCTACAGAAAATTGTAATGATGTCGGGTATTTTGCTGGCCATTTCGGTTGTAGCGCTGGCTATATCACCATCCCTTGTTCTGGCTTTAATCTGTACCGGTTTAGCTGCTTTAGGTTTGATGGCTCAAACCTCATCCATCAATACTTATTTGCAAACTCATGCCGATGATGCAATGAGGGGAAGGACTTTAAGTTACTATATTATGGCTTATCAGGGGGTATTGCCAATCGGCAGTTTGTTGATGGGGTATTTGGCGCATCTTTTTGGTACCCAGACCGTAGTTGCTTTTGAAGGTGTAGCGGGTTTGTTGATTGTGGCTGCGTTTGTATACAATGAAAATCGTCGAAATCAATTGAAGAATAGATTTTCTCTCTTAGGAAGTTAATAAAACAATTAAGTCATTTGGGAAATTAAGTTGTTTGTGTGAATATATTTCTTAATGATCTTAACTTCTTAATGGTGTGCGATGTTGTGAAGGTTTTTTGCCATTAAGGAATTAAGAACATTAAGTTTGGTGTAACTATGTTTTCCACAGAATGTGCAGAAAAAGAGCTCAGATTTATAGGTATTAAGTAATGGTTATGCTAGACGCCATGCACCAAACGCTTACCCATGCAGTATCAACTTACAATCCACCATTACTTTCTGGTAATCATGAAGATCAATTTCTTTGTTGATTAATTGTATCAATAGTTTAATTGCGTTTTCACCTACTGATTCGGGGTTTTCTTCAATAGAGGCAATGGGTGGTGAATCTAGATAACTGATAAAAGAGGTGTTTCCGAATCCTACGTATTCAATTTTGTCAAAGTCAGGGTGGTTTATCGATTTCAGGTATTTCATCGCATCGAACATAATAGGTTCTTTAAAAGCCACGAGCGCAGTAGGCATATTTTCTGGGTTGGCAAATAAATTCTTAATTGCTGAGATCGTATTTTCTTTATCGAAATCGGTATAAGCAACCAATTCTGATGAAAAAGGAACCTGATTATCATTTAAAGCATTGATGTAGCCATTAAAGCGATCGTGCGTAAAATTAATCATTTTTGGACCGCCCAAATAAGCAATCTTTTTATGCCCCCTGTCTATTAAAAACTTTGTCGCCTGATAACAGCCCTGAAAAGTATTGCCCAAAACTTTATGGCAACTTAAGTTAAAACTCGGGTTTCGGGCATAATACACTACCGGAGTGCCCATGTTTTCGAACTGGTCTAAATGCGAAAAATCCTGTGTGTGTTTTGAAATAGCCACAATTAAACCATCAACCCGGCTCCGCAACAACATATTTGCAGATTGGATTTCTTTTTTCAGGTCATCGTGAGATTGGCTGATGATCACATTATATCCATGTTGTGTGGCAAATTGCTCTACACCATAAATACTTCTGGTAAAATAGTGATCCAAAAGATTGGGTAAGATAATACCAATAATGTGCGATTTCTTTTCCTTTAAATTAATAGCTGATTTATTGGGCGTAAAATGCAGATCGCGGGCCATTTCCTGAACACGTTGTTTCGTGTACTCGTTTATGGTTGGGTAGTTATTAAGGGCTTTTGATACTGTTGATACTGACATCTTTAACTTTTCAGCCAAGAATTTTAGTGTAACAGGGGTATTATTCATTATCTTTTCCAATCTCCATGCATAGTTAAGAAAAAAACGCAATTATTTCAAACGTTTGAAATGTTGTTTCAGTGGATTTTATTACGTTTTGGCCTATTTTTAAACGTTTAATTTTTCAAGCTTTTCTAAATTCGTGATCACTAGCACAAACTACCAAATAAACATGATGAAATCATTACCTGCAGCCAGCAAATGTTGCCAAAAACTTAACTTATGCTTTTGGGGCAAATCCCTCCTTATTAATGAAAAACTAAATTTTGCTCAAATTTAGGAGGGCAGTGGAAACACCGTCTGTTAATTAATTGTTAGTTTTGAAACGATCAATTAATTAATTATTAAAACTTAAGTTATGCTAAAAACAACCTATAGCGTATTTTTAATCTGCTTTTCGCTCCTTTCATCAATCAGTTACGGTCAGGTTACCGCTATACAAAACATTCAGGGGCGGAAAATCCAGAGCCTTAATGGTAAATGGAATTATATTGTTGATCCCTACGAAAACGGTTATTATGATTATCGTCACGATCCATTCGACCAGTCGAAAACAGGAACCGGAGGTTATTACGATGATAAAACTCAGAAGGATAAGTCAGAATTGATCGAGTATGATTTCGATCATTCGCCTCAAATGAATGTTCCTGGCGACTGGAACTCGCAATCAGAAAAATTAGAACTTTACGAAGGCAATCTCTGGCTGCGAAAAAAGTTTGATGCAAAACCGGAAAAAGGAAAAAAATACTTCGTTTATTTCGGTGCAGTAAATTACGAAGCCCACGTTTACCTCAACGGTAAAAAACTGGGGTTACACAAAGGCGGTTTTACGCCTTTCCAGTTCGATGTAACCAACAACTTAAAAGTTGGCGAAAATTCCATTGTGCTTAAAGTTGATAATATCCGTAAACAGGATGAAATTCCAACTGTAAATACCGATTGGTGGAATTATGGCGGCATTACCCGTGATGTTTTTTTAGCCGAATTTCCTGAACATTTTATCAGTGATTATAAACTTCAGCTCGTTAAAGGAAACAATAACCTGTTAAATTTTTCTGTAAAACTTGCTGATGCAACTGCTGGGCAGGAAATTACGCTTTCTATCCCAGAGCTGAAGCTGGAAAAGAAATACAAAACGGACAGCGAAGGTAAAATAGCAGATGAATTTACCTGGAATAACTTAAGCCTATGGTCGCCAGAAGCACCAAAACTATATGCGGTAAACATTAAAACCGATAAAGAAAATATCAACGATAAAATTGGTTTCAGAACCATTCAGGTTGATGGCGATAGCATTCTGTTAAACGGTAAATCTGTTTTTTTAAGAGGAATATCACTACATGACGAAAATCCGCTTTTAGCTGGCCGTTTACGCTCAGAAGGCGACATGCGTATGATGTTGCAATGGGCAAAAGATATGAACTGTAACTATGTTCGCCTTGCACATTATCCGCATAACGAAGAAATGATTCGCCTTGCTGATGAAATGGGGCTATTGGTTTGGGCTGAAGTTCCTGTTTATTGGACCATCAGCTGGACAAATCCGGCAACCTATGCCAATGCAAAAAAGCAATTAACTGATTTAATCGTACGCGATAAAAACAGGGCAAGTGTAATCGTCTGGTCTATTGGTAACGAAACCCCGTTAAGCGATGCCCGTTTGAGTTTTATGAGCAATCTGGCAGAGACTGCCCGTTCGTTAGATGATACCCGTTTAGTGGCTGCTGCTTTAGAAGTACACCGCGAGGGAAATAACATCATTTTAAACGATCCCCTGGGCGAAAAAATCGATCTGGTAAGTTTTAATGAATATGCTGGCTGGTACTGGGGAGGTAATCCATCAGAAATTACCAAATACAATTTCGATATTAAATATAAAAAACCTGTGATAATTACTGAGTTTGGTGGCGATGCTTTGGGTGGTTTCCACGCCGATGAAAATACACGTTGGAGCGAAGAATACCAAGAGGCGTTGTACAAAAATCAGATCGCTATGCTAAGCAAAATTGGCGCTTTGAGGGGCATGACACCATGGATTTTAACCGATTTCAGGTCGCCAAGAAGGCAACATCCTATTTATCAGAATTTCTGGAACCGTAAAGGCTTGATCAGCGAAACAGGTAAGAAAAAGAAAGCCTTCTTCGTGCTGAAAGATTTTTATGACCAGATGCAGGTCAAATACAAATAAAATATAAACAGCTTACAGAAAACTAGTTTTGCTTCTAAAATAATGCTTTCGATGGCGCTGTTAAATAAACTTAAAAAAGAACTAAACAAATGGTAAAAGAAGTAGAAAGCCTGTTTTCGCTGAAAAACAAGGTTGTAGTCGTTACGGGTGCTACAGGCGTTTTGGGCGAGGCTTTTGTAAATGGATTATGTGCAGCTGGTGCTGTAATCGTTGTTATAGGAAGAAATGAAGACGCTGCAAAGCAAAGGGTTGCTAATGTAACAAACGCAGGAGGAAAAGCTATTTATATTATTGCCGATGTATTGGATGAGCAGAATCTGCTTAATGCGAATGAAATCATTATCAAAGAATTTGGTCGCATAGATGCGCTGATTAATGCAGCAGGTGGAAATGTGGCGGAAGCCGTTATTCAGCCCGGAAGTGATATTTTTGATCTTAATATTCCAGCCCTAAAACAAGCATTTGACCTCAATTTATTTGGAACTATTTTGCCTACACAGATTTTCGGTAAAGAAATAGCAAAAAATGGGGGTAGTATTGTGAATATTTCATCAGTTTCTGCTAACCAGGCCATTACACGCGTATTGGGTTACTCATTGGCCAAAACATCTATAGATTGTTATACCAAATGGATGGCTGTTGAATTAGCCAATCGTTATCAGGATAAAATCAGGATAAATGCCATTGTACCCGGCTTTTTTATTACTAACCAGAACAGGGCATTATTAACCAACGGAGATGGTTCATTAACCGCAAGAGGGCAGGCCATCATTTCTAAAACACCCTTTAAACGGTTTGGAGCGCCAGAAGAATTGATTGGTGCTTTAGTATATTTGCTAAGTGATGCCTCTAAATTTGTAAATGGACAGAATGTTACAGTGGATGGAGGATTTACCGCATTTTCTGGCGTTTAGATATAAATACAATCACATATAATCAGTGTAATCTTAAAATCTGTGTAATCACATATATGAAAAAATTAGAACAAACCTGGCGTTGGTATGGTCCGAACGATCCAGTTAGCCTACAAGATGTTAAACAAGCAGGCGCTACGGGCGTTGTAACCGCACTGCATCATATTCCACATGGTGAAGTTTGGCCATTACATGATATTCAGGATAGAAAAGCCATTATCGAGGCAGCAGGTTTAACCTGGTCTGTAGTAGAAAGTGTTCCCGTACACGAAGCGATTAAAACGCGTAGGGCAGATGCCGGGCAGTATATCGAAAACTATAAAACCTCTTTGCGTAACCTATCGGCCTGCGGAATTAAGACTGTGTGCTACAACTTTATGCCAGTGTTAGATTGGACACGTACACAATTGGACCTGGAAATGACCGATGGATCGAAAGCCCTTTATTTTAACTGGATCGATCTGGCCATTTTTGATCTCTATATTTTAAAGAGAGAAGGGGCAGAAGCAGATTACTCACAATCTATTTTAGATAGGGCTGCAGCTAAATATGAAACTTTAACAGAGCAGGATTTAGCTGATCTTCGTATCAATGTATTAATGGGTATCCCGACCGAAAAAGAAATAGAGCTGGAGACTTTGCGCAATAGCATCAATGAATATAAGGCCATTGGAAGACAGGGCTTAAAAGAAAATTTAAAATTTTTCTTGTTATCTATTGCTGAGGTCTGTACAGAAGAAGGTATTAAAATGACCATCCATCCTGACGATCCTCCTTATGCTATTTTAGGTTTGCCTAGAATTGCGAGTACGCTCGAAGATTTTAATTATATTATTAAAGAAGTAGATGAAGCTTTTAACGGTGTTTGTTTCTGTACAGGCTCTTTGGGTGCCGGAATGGGGAATAATGCTTTAGAGATCTTCAATGCAGTTAAGGAACGTGTTTATTTTGCGCATTTGCGTAACGTTAAAAAAGATGAAGACGGTAGTTTTTATGAAGCAGATCATTTAGGTGGTGATGTGAACATGTACGAAATTATGAAGGCCTTATCAGAAGAAAATGCTTTACGCGATAAATCAATTCCTTTCCGCCCAGATCATGGCCACCAAATGTTGGATGATTTGGCCAAAGAAACCAACCCGGGTTATTCAGCTATAGGCAGATTAAGAGGTTTGGCCGAATTAAGAGGCTTAGAAATAGGCGTTACAGGGAATTACTAATTTGGATCGTCATTGCGAGAAGGAACGACGAAGCAATCTCATTAATTGTCTTTCTTCGTTTTGTCATCCTGAGGGTTAATTTATTGTATAAAAGTCAATATTAATTAATGACAGGGGATTTGAATGAATTGATAGGCTGCGAAGAATCGTCATCTCGACCGTAGTGGAGAGATCTTTGGACTAGATTAAAAGATCTCTCCACTCCGCTTTGCTTCGGTCGAGATGACGATTTTTCTACTGGGATCTGTCAATGCTAGCGTAGTCGAAGGATCTTTTAGCAATAATTTAACACATATGCGCACAAATAAAACTGATTTATTTGTGCGCATTTTTATAATGGCTGAGCTTTATCCGCCTTTCGCTAACCGCTAAACCCTTACCGCTAATCCTTATTATCCATAAATACACACCAATTCCCGAAATTTTAACTCACCTTTGCTTGTGGCTTGAAATTTGAGGCTCTAAAATTATGGAAAACAGCAATAATCCCAAGAAGAAGATCTTAACGCCTTCTGTTGTACATGATGATTTACCTGAGGTTAAGAAGCCTGAGCATTTACGGAAGGTGCCACTAAATCACGACAGCGGATTGCCAGAAAATCCCGAAAGAAATTATCACCATGAAGAATTAAAGAATGTAAGCGCCAGTCACGACGAAATTCGGCATGCCGATGATGATATTTGGAACGGAGAAGACGCGTAATTTAGATTTTGATCATTTTTTTGGTGCTAGACCTGTGCTTTTGGTACAGAATAGGGTGAAAAGCAACGTTTTTTATAGGTTAAAGTCAAATTTATTTCACCCAAATTTAATTTTAATTGCTTCGTTCTTAAATACTTATTTGAAATAGAAAAAGCACGTTCTAAATAGTTTAAAATATATTTTTACATATTAAATAGAACTTCTATATTTGCAGCTCATTAAAAAATGAGCCTCGGTAGCTCAGCTGGATAGAGCGTCGGTTTTCTAAACCGAGGGTCAGGGGTTCGAGTCCCTTCCGGGGTACATAAAGGCATGTTTGTCAAAGATTTAAAGGATTGTTCGATTTCGAGCAATCCTTTTTTGTTGGCATTCACTAAATGAGAGTATTTCTAAATTAGCCTTATCTATCATCTATATTCCGTTAAGCTTAATTAGAGGATGGCTATGCTGCGACAAAATGAGTTTCTACCACTCCCGCCATTCTTCGGTGATGTCTTCATCCACCGGGTTGTAACCTTTGCGACTTGCAGCGAGAATGATGATTTCTGCGATCTGCTCCCGTTCCCCTGTTTCGATCAGCGTTTCCTGTGTTTTGCTATTTAGTTTGTTGAGGGTTAGTATGGTTTTCTTGACTATTTTCATACCAGCTTTTTTGTTTTTGGAAGCAAGCATATCAGCTAAGTATTGCTTGAGTATCGTTTCACAGCTGTTGATGTCGTCCATTGTATAGGAAGGCTGAGCAGTCTGCATGTAAGATATCATTGATGTCTTAAGATCGCCTAGCAGTTTATTCAAATCCTTTGGTGCAATTGCTGAAGCCTTTGGCGTGGTTTGGGTACTGTCTTTGGATTTTAGGTTTCCCTGTTCCAGTATGTTGTTGGAGCTGGTCTGTCCGCAGGCTGGTAAGACTAAAACTGAACTGATTAGGGCAGTAAAAAGATAAAGTAGAGGGCGTTTGGTTTGCATACTCGAAGATAAACATTTTGGCTAGATTAGTATTGTTTCATGCCCTGTAAGGTTGCAGTTGCGCTATGCTGCCTTTCATCGGCTCTTATAATGCACCCTTTTTTGCACAGAGTAGTCGAAAATGAGGCACTTATCATTGCTTTACATGTATCCCTGACAGACAAAAATGATATAATGATCAACCAGGGTTTTTGAAAAATAGATTTCATTTTCTGTTATCCACTCAGCAATTCCTTACTTTTGCAGCGAATAAAGGCTAAATAGCTTAATCAATCAATGGATAATAGGTTTTCTAACAGCAAACAGGTTGCGGTGGTTTCCACTTTTTCTCAACTTTTAAATATGAATTTTAAGGGAGATATGAATGCAGTTTGCTGGCAGAGAGACCTGGTTGGGGATTTTAAGGAAATTGTATCCAAACTTGAACTGAAAGCAGATCTCACGGAAGTTTCTATGGAAGAGCTCCACGAGCTTAAGCTATCGGAACAAGGTAATATGGCAAGGGAAATTATCTCAAATGATTTTCAGTTGTTGGCAGATTCCGGAGCATCGCCTACGCTCAATTTAATCAAAAGTTATGAGCGGGATGAGGAACTCGATTTCATTTCAACAGATGTATATTCATTCCATGTAGACCGATCGCCTATCGGTACGGATACTTTTTTATGTACCTATTATGGTGCGGCAAGTGAAATCTTAGCTAATTATCAGGCAGAACAAAAAATCCTGGTACCTGAAATCCGGCAAAAGCTCAAAGAACTGCATAACGGTCCGGAATCGGAATTTGAAAACTTTTTGATGGAACATTATTTTGATCTGCATTACCAGGCCAAAGCTGGTGCAAGGCCCATCAATTTGGGATTGGGTCATTTATGGAGGTTGGCAGTAGATTATCCTGATAGACAGGTTTTACCATGCGTGCACCGGGCACCCAACGAAAAAGATGGTGAGTATAGATTGCTTCTGATCTGCTAATATTAATCTAAACTCCTTAATTAGTTGTTAATCAGGTAGGTTGTATCATTTTAATTATCTGCAGGGCAATCTTTCTGTTTAAAAAATACCCCTCGAAAAGTTTCGTAGTTAACATTTCTGCTTACTAATTTAACATTACTGCTCTGTGGTCATGATATGGCATTGTAGTTTTGCATCATAAAAACATACCACCATATTCTAACCAATTAATTCTTTGTTCCGTTATGAAACGATTCTCTTTCTTTATTGTATTGTTATTTGTTGCTGGGAAATTGTTTGCCGCTGAAGCTATTGAGACGCTGGAGAACGGGATGAAAGTTCACCCAAAGGGGGGAGCTGCCAAAACTATTGAAATAAATGTGATCAACAGCCGGATTGTTAGGGTACAGGCTTCACCCGAAAGCACTATTCCCCAGGTTACAAGCCTTTGTGTAGTAGCCGGATTGACTCCGACAGTACCTTTCAAAGTAACAGGAAATGCAGAATTTGCCCAACTCTCTACCCAGGAACTTACCGTGAAGGTTTCCCTTGCTACAGGTAAGGTTTCATTTACCGATAAATTTGGGAAAGTAGTGCTGCAGGAGGCAAAAAGAAGTTTTAGTCCTATTAATGTCGAAAACGATAAAGGATATACCATGCAACAGGTCTTCTCGGGTACCCCGGGTGAGGCCATTTATGGGCTCGGGCAGCATCAGTCTGACGATTTTAACTATAAACATAAAAGCGAAGACCTCTTCCAGTACAATACGAAAGTGGCTGTGCCATTCATTATGTCTACAAACAACTATGGTGTATTGTGGGATAATTATTCGCAGAGCAAATACGGCGATCCCCGGGATTATAAAGACCTGAACCAGTTTACCCTCTTTAATAAACAAGGCAAAAAAGGTTTCCTTACCGCTACGTATAATCAAAAAAATAACGCACCCATTATCCGTCAGGAGTCTGCAATCGACTATGAAAACCTCACAACTGTGAAGAAATTTCCTGCAGATTTTGATTTTAACAATGGCTCTGTAGTGTGGGAAGGAGAAATTCTTGCCAACCAAACTGATATTTACAAGTTTAGTCTTTATTATGCAGGTTATACTAAAGTATGGCTTGATGGAAAATTGGTAGTACCAGAGCGTTGGAGAACTTCATGGAATCCGAATACTTATCGGTTTCCTTTCTCCTTAACAAAGGGAAAACGCACCAAAATAAGACTGGAGTGGAAACCCGATGGAGGCGTTTCTTATGTTGGTCTTAAAGCGCTTTCTTCATCTCCGATAGAAAAAAATGGCAATATATCCTTTTGGTCAGAAATGGGCGATAAGATGGATTATTATTTCGTCGCCGGCAAAAACATGGACGATGTAATCAGTGGTTATCGCACACTGACTGGCAAGGCGAGCATTATGCCCAAATGGGCAATGGGTTTTTGGCAGAGCCGTGAGCGTTACAAAACCCAGGATGAACTATTAAATGTGGTAAGTGAATACCGGAAGCGTAAGATTCCGCTTGATAATATTGTGCTTGATTGGAATTATTGGCCTGAAAATGCCTGGGGAAGCCATCAGTTTGACCTGAAACGGTTTCCTGATGCCAAAGGAATGGTAGACTCGGTGCATAAAGAAAATGCAAATATCATGATATCGGTATGGCCAAAATTCTATGCTACAACAGATCATTTTAAACAATTTAAGCAAAAAGGATGGATGTATATGCAGGCGGTGCAGGATAGTGTACGCGATTGGATAGGCCCGGGTTATGTAGGATCTTTCTACGATGCCTATAGCCCCGATGCACAAAAGCTTTTTTGGAAACAGATGAAAGAAAACCTTTACGTAAAGGGATTCGATGCCTGGTGGATGGATGCTTCCGAGCCCAACATTCGCGATTGTACCGATATGGACTATCGCAAGAAACTGTGTGGGCCAACTGCGCTGGGTTCTTCTACAAAATACTTTAATGCATATGCACTGATGAACGCCAACGCTATTTATAACGGGCAGCGTGAAGCGGATAATAACAAGCGGGTATTTCTGTTAACGCGATCTGGTTTTGCGGGTTTACAAAGGTATTCTACCGCTACCTGGAGTGGCGATATCGCCTCAAGATGGGAAGACCTAAAAGCGCAGATTCCTGCCGGGCTTAATTTTGCAATGTCGGGTATTCCGTTCTGGACAATGGATATTGGTGGCTTCTGCGTGGAGAAACGTTATGGAGATGGTCAGCTTATTTTTGATGAAACAGGCAATGAGAATGCCGACCTGAAAGAATGGCGTGAATTAAATCTTCGTTGGTTCCAGTTTGGGGCATTTTGCCCGCTGTTCCGCAGTCATGGCCAGTTTCCTTACCGCGAAATCTATAACCTTGCTCCAGAAGGCCATCCGGTTTACAAAAGTCTGGTTTATTACGATGAACTCCGCTACCGCTTAATGCCTTACATCTATTCGTTGGCAGGAATGGCGTATCATAAAGATTATACCCTGATGAGATCGCTCGCAATGGATTATACTGCCGATAAACAAACTTATGGCGTTAGCGACCAGTTCCTTTTGGGTTCAGGCTTGATGGTTTGCCCTGTTTATAGTTACAAAGCGCGTAGCCGTGAAGTTTATTTCCCATCAGGAAACCGCTGGTATGATTTCTATACAGGTAAACAAATTGAAGGCGGCCAAAAGTTAAATATAGAAGCACCGCTTGAGCGTATTCCTCTTTTTGTTCCTGCAGGTACTATTTTACCTGTGGGTGATGTGATGCAATATACGTCAGAAAAGAAAGCTGATGATATTGAGATCAGGGTTTACAAAGGTAAAGATGGCAAGTTCAGTTTATACGAAGACGAGGGAAACAACTATAATTACGAAAAGGGTGCATTTTCAACGATCAATTTTGAATATAACCATGCTGCTGGTACGCTAACAATCGGCAATCGAGAGGGGACTTACGAAGGGATGTTAACCAAAAGGATTTTTAGAGTGGTTGCCATCGATAATTCAACAGCACCGGCTAAAGTTGTTCAATACAACGGTGCTAAAACGGTAGTGAAACTCTAAATACTTGATTAATAAGCAAATGCGTTGCCGTAATTTTTGTTTAAATCCATGTTCAAACCTAGCAGATTAGCAGCATTGGTACCTCATTTTGAGCTGAATTGAGCTAAATTGAGCTAATTAAGACCGCTATTGAGCTAAAATGAGCCGTTAAAGCCGTGGCAGGTAGTATAAGTGCTGGGCCGCTTGTGGCACCCTGCTTAAGGGCAGCATAACCATCGGCGGTGGTGCCATTCTGCGAAAGCAAGCTCTGGCTTTACCTTTTAGGTAAAGAAAAGGTAACGCCGGGGTAACCCTGGGGTAAGCTTGGGGTTAGCTTGGTAGCAACAAAGGGTAAAGAACAGGTAATGCAGGGGTAATCAAAAACAGCCCTTTCGCTGGCTTTCCAGGTAGGCAGCCAGTAAATCTTTCAGGCAAAAACGATAAAAACTAAACCCAAAAGAATATAATTAAATGAAATCGATATTTTTAACTATAGTAGCAACAGGAGCCTGGTTAATGGTTAATGCGCAACAAAAGCTGCCTGTTTATCTTGATATAAATAAACCTATAGAAGAACGGGTTGAAAATGCACTTTCAGCAATGACCACCGAAGAAAAAGTGGCGCTTTGTTATGCCCAGTCTAAGTTTAGTTCAAAAGGCGTGCCCCGCTTAGGAATTCCTGAAGTTTGGACCGATGATGGTCCCCACGGCATCCGTGAGGAAGTTTTGTGGGATGAATGGGGTGGTGCCAACTGGACAAACGATTCGTGTACAGCCTTTCCGGCACTTACCTGTCTGTCAGCTTCCTTTAATCCTAAATTATCGCTGCTTTATGGCAAATCAATCGGAGAAGAAGCGCGTTACCGCAATAAAACCGTGTTATTAGGTCCTGGAGTAAACATTTATCGTACACCATTAAACGGGCGTAATTTTGAATATCTGGGCGAAGATCCTTATCTCAGCTCACGTATGGTGGTACCTTATATTCAAGGCGTTCAATCCATCGGCGTAGCGGCATGCGTAAAACATTTTGCACTGAATAACCAGGAAGAGTGGCGTGGGCATATCAATGTTGATCTGAGCGACCGTGCATTATATGAAATTTATTTACCTGCTTTTAAGGCCGCAGTGCAAGAAGGGAAAGCTTGGTCGATTATGGGTTCTTACAATCAGTTTAGAGGCGAACATTGTTGCCATAATGACCTGCTTTTGAATAAAATCTTAAAAAAAGACTGGAAATTCGATGGGGTTGTGATTAGTGACTGGGGAGGTGTACATAGTACTGATCAAGCGGTTAAAAACGGGCTCGATCTCGAAATGGGTACCTATACCGATGGTTTAACAACTAAGGGAAAGTTTCCTTACTCAGAATACTATCTGGCCAACCCGTTCCTTAAAGGTATTAAGGAGGGGAAATATGATATTGCTTTGCTTAATGATAAGGCGCGCCGGATATTACGTTTAATTTTCCGTACCACCATGAGTGCCGACAGGCCCTTTGGCCGCTTCGTTTCTCCAGAACACAGTGAAGCTGCGCGTAAAATTGCTCAGGAAGGAATTGTGCTTTTAAAGAACGATAAACAGTTTTTTCCTGTTACAAACGGTAAATTCAAAAAGATTGCTGTTATCGGCGAAAATGCCGATCGCAGTCTGGTAATCGGCGGGGGATCATCATCGCTGAAGGTGGCTTATGAAAAATCACCTTTGGATGGATTGATTGCTAAATATGGGAAGGAACATGTGGTATATAGTCTTGGGTATGCTTCTGGCCCATCAATGTACGGACGTGAAGAACCATCTAAGCTAAATGCTGATTCTTTGATGGATGCCGCGATTGAAGTTGCTAAACATGCCGACGTTGTATTCTTTATCGGAGGACTGAATAAAAACCATTTTCAGGATTGTGAAGGTGGCGATCGTAAATCGTTAAGTCTTCCTTTCGGCCAGGATAAACTGATTGATGCTTTATTGAAAGTAAATAAAAACACAGCTGTAGTACTGCTTAGCGGTAATGCAGTGTCAATGCCTTGGGTAGACAAGGTACCAGCTATTATTCAGGGATGGTATCTTGGTTCAGAGGCTGGATCTGCATTGGCTGATGTTATTTCGGGCGAGGTAAACCCCTCTGGTAAGTTGCCATTCTCTTTTCCAAAAAAGCTGGAAGATAACGGTGCACACTTTTATGGTAAAATTTCCTATCCCGGAGACAGTATTAACCAATATTACAAGGAAGATATTTTGGTCGGATACCGTTGGTTTGATACAAAAAAAATAGTACCTCAATACGCCTTCGGATACGGCCTTTCTTACACCAGCTTTAATCTAGGTACTCTTTCTGCAGATAAATCGGCTTATAGAAAAGACGATATCATCAAGGTCAGGTTTACTGTTAAGAATACAGGAGCACGCTATGGAGCTGAGGTTGCTCAGTTGTATGTGAACGATCCTGTTTGTAGTGTTCCGCGCCCGGTAAAAGAGCTCAAAGCCTTTGAAAAAGTGTTCCTACAGCCAGGGGAAACGAAAGTTGTTGAAATGGATGTTAAAGTGTCAGATTTCGCCTTTTATGATGAAAGTAAAAAGGATTGGAATGTTGAACCTGGAGACTTTATCCTCCAGCTTGGAAATTCATCCAATAATATTTCCCAGAAACTGAAGATAACTGTTAAATAGCCGGCAGAGAAGAAGAACGTAAAATAAAACAGGATTATTTGGAGAAATGCCCTTAGCAACAAGCCAGGGCATTTCTTTTTAGTTTCAATTTTTAATATGCTGCCATCGTTACTTTATCTAAAAATTTTTTGGACGGCCAGTTGAACCTTAGCTGCGTCATTTTCGATGGTTTTTTTGATAGACTCGTCAAATGAAGGAGGGAAGTCTGCTGTAACAGAGATCAGCTGTGCGTGATTGGTCACAGTAAGCTCAAAGGCATGACTCCCAAACTTAAATTTGCTTTTTATTTTGTCTGCCTGTTTTTCAATTGCCTTAGAAAATTCATAGCTATTGCTAATTTCGTCAAAATGATCCTTTACTGCATGGAAGATCAGGTGTGTTTCTACATCCAATTCGTTGATGATCACCCTGGCATTCGATAGCTCTTGTGCTGTTTTTCCTTCAGCTCCTTCCTGGAGGTTCTTCAAAGAGGGAAGTAGGTCTTCACTGAAAATGATGTCCTTAGGATCGTTGATAAAAATTGTTGAAGGGTTGCCATTTTCGTCTGATCGCTGTTGGAGGTATATCGTGTCATTGCCGTCCTTAAGTTCTACGCTAGCTGGGGCAATATATTCTGTTTTAATGTCGGTAATGGTGTTTTTAATGAGCTTAACAACATATGCCAACACAGGGTAATCTGTAATATCGTTCATTGTGTCTTTTTTTACAAATGTACGGCTTAGTTGAAGTGATATAAAGCACCTATGGAAACGAATAGATAGTTTTATTATAAATGGATCATCAAGAGGGAGTTAATTTTTCTTTACACTGGTCTTCGACTAAGCTATCAATGACAAATTTCCAAAATTGGGCGTCATTTCGACTGGAACACAGTGGAATGGAGAAATCTTTGAACTATGTTAAAAGATCTCCTCCAGAGGAGTTCCTTTGGAACACTAAGGTCGAGATGAAGATACCTCCCAACGGGAGTTATTGCAATTGCAGTGCAAGACCAATAATTAAATGTCATTTATATTGATTTTTATACAATAAATTATCCCTCAACTGACAGCCACTTCGATCAACTTAATGGCATTAGACTATCAGGAGAAAATATCAAAGGAAAAAACTGCCCTTCCATTTTATGGCCTGCCCTAACAGGTTCCACTCCTTTAAGTAAGGCTTCATCGGTATTCGATTCTGTACCGTCAGTAAATACATTTAAAACAAAAGCACTTCTTGAACGTGGTGATTTATTTTGGAACGAGCCATGAACCATTAAAGGATGGTGAAACGTAGCATATCCCTTTTTAAGTTCTATAGGAACAGGATTAAATTCTGCTTTTTGCGCTTCGGTTAAATACTGCATTAAGCCTTCCATATCCCCAGCTAAATCTGGTTTATCCAACAAGCCCCAGTTATGGCTTTTAGGTACATAATATAAACAACCGTTTTCGGTAGTTGCATCATCTAATCCAACCCAGCAGGTTAAATGTTGCATGGGGCCGGTGCGTGTCCAATAAGAATAGTCCTGGTGCCAGGCTACAACTCCTCCATGTTTTGCTGGTTTACAGAACAACTGATCGTGCCAGAATCGTACACCTTTATTGCCTAAAATCTGACTGGCCGCCATCGCAAAAGCGGGATTCCATATCACATCATGAAAGCTTTCGGTAATTCGCCAGGCGCCTAAAGCATGAAACAAAACTGAATTAGGATCTGCAGATTCATTGCTGTGGAACTCATGAAACAGCCCATTTAAAGGGTGTGCGGGATCTACAATTTCTGCTAATTCTTTGTTCAACCGCTCAACCTGCCAGTCATCCAATAACTTTACATCACTTACGTATCCAAATGCATTAAAAAAATCAAGTTGCTCATTGCTGAGCTTGTACTGTTCCCACTCAGAAGCTTTGGTGGGCCATTTAAACAGATCGGAAATGAGTTGATGTTTTTTTGAAAGGTCTTGCTGATTGGGCATTGTTATCAATTTTATGCATTTTATGGTTAGAAATTGCGCATTTATTTAAAGGTAATAAAACATTTTCCTTCATAGAACAGGCACGGCAAATTTGATTCTAATTATTTTTTGCCCGATAAACGGTGTTTTATGATTTAATGAACTAATGCGGTGTAACCAATTTCAGATAACAAGTGATAAATATTTAACATTGAGTTAATAATCGGTCATTAGTTTTGCACTATAAATATTTGGTTAGTATTTATAAGTTTAGGTTAGTTGATTATAAAAGCCCAGATGGATATCGGGGCTTTTTATATTTTAACCCATGCGATAGAAAAACTCGTCGGCTACGATTTTTCCATCTTTAACCTCATAAACACAGATTTCACTCATAGCCATTCTTCCATGGGCTTTATAAGTGGCATCAATGTTCATTACAAAAGCAAAATGGTTTTCCGCTACAATTGGTTCTGAGCACGAAGAGCTATGTATCTCTTCAACACTTTCTTCCCATTGTATGGTTTTCTTTTTAACGGCATCTTTGCCTTCTGTTAATTCCATTGGGGAGCCTTTTGGCTCTTTGCTTACAACGTTATCAGCGTAAAGTTCATCAATGGCCTGTTCGTGTTTGCCTTCACGGCAAAGCTGCACCAGTTTGTCAGCTACTTCCTGAGTATTCATATGCTTATATTTAGTTATGACCTAAGTTATCTAAAAATAAACGCTTTACCTGCTTAAAAGGTTTTAAGCTTAGGTTAAGTTGAAGTACTAATGAAAAAGACTGTAGCCATCAAAATTTGTGATAAAATTAGTTTCAAGCAAATAGGATTACGATCACAGAAACTGGTCAAATATTCGTCACACAAAACATTTTGAGTTCCCCATATCGGAGTTAATTCCGATCGTTGCCGCTCATTTGTATGTTAGCAAATACGCTTGTTATTATTTAATGATCATTAATTGGTTCTGCTTGGTTATCATGGCCAGGATCTCCATTAAATTGTCTATTACCGCGTCAGGTTTAGCTTCTTCCAATTGTTTTTTTGTGTGTGCGCCTGTGGTAATACCGATGCTTAGGCCGCAACCTGCATTTTTGCCTTCTTCAATATCAATACTTGAATCTCCAACCTTAACAACCGATTTGCCATCGGTAAGACCATGGTGTCTCATTGCCAATAAAATCATATCAGGTTCAGGCCTGTTTTGGCTAACTTCCGAAGCAGTAACGAGTGTATCGAATTCAGTACCTGCCTTCCAACCCAGTCTGCCCAGGATAGCCTCTGCAGTAACCCTGTCATAACCTGTATTAAGTACCGAAATTATTCCTTCTTTGCGAAGTTTTTCAAAAAGTTCAATTGAACCTGGTTGAGGCAAAATTTCTTCAGTTTCATATGCCAGTTTCAGTTTGCCAATAAATTCTTCATATATATCGAATATCATGGCCTCATCAAAAGAGCCTTCGTAAGTTTTAAGTACCGATCTGATTGCTTCTTTCTTTTCCTTTCCTGCTGCAATAGCAAGAACCTGATCAAGGGTATAAGAAAAGCCAGCGGCATTTATTGCATTCATTAGCGTTTTGTAAACCAGGTTGTTTTCATTTACTGTAGTGCCAGCCATATCGAATACTACCATCTTAATTTCAGGGTTCATTTGCTTTATATTAAATTGGATAAATTAATTTTTTGAACTATTGTCATCAAATATACTATCAGTATTTTTGCTAAACAAATGTTTAGTAATAGTTAACATTTAGGTTAATATTTGTTTACTTTAGCTAAACATTGAAAAACCATTTTTTGCGTTATTGTTTTGTCTTTAAGAAAGGATGGATTAGAATAGCTAGATTTTCAATTACAGAAAAAGATAAACATAAAGAATGCAATCCTACATGATTACGAATTCACGCTACTCAAAGAAAGTATCCAGAAAAGCCATTTAACCTAAGCGGTTAACAGGGCGTTAATTGTAAAATTGAAAATATCAAAATTACGTGGATCGTCTTGTGCATCCGCCAGTAAGATTTGCATGAATCATTAAAATGATCTCTGGTTTTTTAGATATTGATCATGCGATAATCAGTATGGTTTGTTTTAAATCATAAAGCTTAATATAAAAATGTTGTTCGTTTCTAAAATGATGCACTTCTATTTTTTTTATCCGTCCTGAATATGATTCGTATGTAATATAATCACCCTCTTGGAGCGATTGAAGCTCAGCACGGCTGGTCCATCTTTGTATTCTCATATTTGTGATAAACTGGCTCCTAAAACAGGACCAATATTAAGGATTGCTGAAAGAGAGCGCCCTTTTTAACAGAATTTTCACCCCGTTATTTATCAGTATAGCTTTTATTTACTCATATAGAATAGATGTTACGCTAGTTTTACACATAAATTAAAATTGTTTATTTGGAGCTTTAAAAATAGTCATCAAAAAAAAACATTTTTTGTAATTCGGTAACCCAAATAACTCTATAAAATCGAAATTCTACCCACATGTTTTAAATGAAGCTAATCATTAAACAATATAATTGCAGGCAGGAATATACCTTTCTACAGCAAAGCTTAAAAAATGTAAAGCAAATTGTCCGTCAATTGTGAAGTGCAATAAACCGTTAATTCCATAATTTGCATTGATTAATTGTTGAGCATGAAAAATAAAAGTCTGGCTTTTTTTGGGTTTATTTTATTTATTTGTTTTAGCTGTAACTCAACCAAGAGCTTGACGGCTTCTCATGCTATCGGTACAACTGCTGAGCAAATAAAGGATACTGAAAGAATAGATGGCAACCAGTTAATTGATTTACTTTTAGCGGATCGGTTTAGTTACAATAAAGCACTGATTAAAGATGGTTATAACTCAAAAAAACAGCTTCCAAAACCTACAGCAATCATTAACAATTCTCTACTCCAAACCATATCTTTTAATGGGTTAAATTATTTAGTTAAGGATGATAAAGTTGTTGACATTAAAGGGGTTAAGTTATCCGCATCAGCATTATCCATGATAACCGAAAAGTTAACAAGCTTAGATCAGGTTCAGCAATATTGTTGTGAAAATGCTAACCTGGAATATCAACAGAAAAATCGCGATATGAATGCCATTAAAACACTGGATCGTCAGTATTTTGCAGCACTGAATACCTTAAAAGATATTACTTCAAGCATAGCAACCGAAGCCAGGAAACGAAATGCATCTATGTCGATAGAAATGTCGCTAGCCAAAATCAAGTTACCCGATATCAAGAATCCCGGTATAAAAACTAAACGTAATTATGTAGCCAAAATTGAATGATCAGATGAAGTGATACAAGAATACTACATCACCCACATATGCTGGTTTGGGTTGGTCTTTAATCACAAGCGTAGCCTGAATTGTAACTTTAGTTATTCCCCTCAAATTGCTAATGCAATTTAATTTCGCTTTTAGTTGCACTTCACTATCCACTAAAACTGCCTGACCAAATTTAAAACGTTCAATACCATAATTGATTTCCATTTTAATATTACGTACATCCGCAATCTGCTTCCATAAATATGGAATTAAGGATAAGGTTAAATATCCATGTGCTATTGTTGCCTTAAACGGCCCTTCATTTTTAGCTTTTTCCGGATCGGTGTGTATCCATTGGTGATCTAAGGTTGCATCGGCAAATTTATTGATCTGCTCTTGGTCTATTGTATGCCATTGCGAAACACCTAGTTCTTTACCTAGATGCGATTCATACTCTTCAAAATTATTGATCACCAACATATATTCTATTCTGTTTATAGGATTAGTACTTGCTTTAATAACTCCTTTAGGCACAACAATCCTTTAGGTATTATAGTTTTATTTACGCTTTTGTATTCAATGATAATCATAATAACGGTGTATTTGCAAGATATGATTGAAAATATTCAAAAGATTTTTCTGCCCATTTTGCGTTGAATTGTGAACAGCTCATGCAGGTTGTTTATAATCAGCCAGATAAGTATCGTCGCTGTTTATTCAAAATCGATTAAATTTTTTAAAAATAGAAGTAACTGGAACCGAAAGATGCTAATCTGACCAATGGGCTAACAAATGGCACTTGAGGAAATATAGCATAAGATGGAGAATGTACGATGGGACATATAAAATGGATGATGGAATGTCTTCCTAACTATTATTGGAGTTCTGAAAAAAAACAACTTTCAATCAACGCAAAGTATTTTTATTTTTTTTTATTTGAATGTTTTGATTTTAAGTGTGTTAAATATTATCTAAATATTTTATTTGATATATTTAAATTAAAATTTAGATTTGTCTAAAATTATATTTAGATAAACCATTCTTGTTCATGAAACCATTCTTACTATACTGCTTCTGTTTTTTTATATCGCTAAATGCCATCGCGCAAAAAGTTATGGTTAAAGGTTTGGTCACCTCCCAAAATGAACCTGTAGAAAATATCACCATTAAAATTTTAGGATCTAAGGGATCCACCAAATCAAATGTTTCTGGTACCTATCAATTAGGTGATATTCCATCCGGAAATTATGACCTCATTTTTTCGGGCATAGGTTATCAATCCAAAAGAATTAAAGTAACGCTAAAAGGAGATACTGCGCTGGTTAACGCTGAGCTGTTAAGCTTAGCATCTGATTTAGGCGATGTGGTAATTACCGGGGTTAACCGGGCCACACAGCTGCGTAAAAGCCCTGTACCTATTGCAGTCCTCTCTAAAAAATCAATGGATCAAAATGTAAATACTAACCTGATCGAAGCTATTGTTAAAGGCGTTCCTGGAATTACAGCTGTTACCACAGGGCCAAATGTTTCTAAACCCTTTATTAGAGGTTTGGGGTATAACCGTGTGTTAACTTTATATGATGGTTTACGACAGGAGGGACAGCAATGGGGCGATGAGCATGGAATTGAGGTAGATGAATATGGTATTACAAGGGCCGAAGTTGTAAAAGGACCGGCCAGTTTAACCTATGGTTCTGATGCCTTAGCAGGTGTAATTAATATGATCCCTTACAGCCCGAATTTTGAAGATGGTAAATTGAAAGGTGATTTTACAGCAAATTATCAAAGTAATAATGGAATGATCGGTTCGTCGCTCGGATTGGCCTACATTAAAAACGATTGGAAATATACGTTTAGGGCGACTGGGAAAACAGCACATAATTATCAAAACAAAATTGATGGATTGGTTTACGGAACAGCTTTTAGAGAATACAATCTATCCGCCAGTGCCAGGGTAGATAAAGCCTGGGGTTCTTCTAAAACGGCTATTACCTATTATGATAATTTGATGGAAATTCCTGATGGCAGCAGAGATTCTTTATCTCGACAATTTACCAGGCAGATTTTGGATGATGGAGATGATATTAAAAACAGGCCCATTGTACCTGAAAGCGATCTGAATACCTACTCCATTAATCCCTTACATCAGCACATTCAACATTACCGATTTTATAACACCAGTCAGTTTAAATTTGGAACGAGTGATTTAAATTTATTGATTGGCGGACAGCAAAGCGTAAGAAGAGAATATAATCATCCTACATTGCCAAGTCAGGCCGGGCTTTATGTGGTATTAAACACTTTTAATTATGATCTTAAATACAACCTGCCCGATTTTACCGGTATCGAAAGTACCATTGGGGTAAATGGCATGTATCAGGGAAACAGGAGCAAAACAGCTACCGATTTCCCCATTCCGGATTATGATCTTTTTGATATCGGTGCTTTTTATTTCGCAAAGAAATCGATGGGTAAAATCGATGTTTCCGGAGGGATCAGGATAGACAGAAGAAATATACACTGGCGTGATTTTTATGTAGGTACAGATGCACAAACAGGTTTTGGCAAACAGGTGAGCTCTACTGATGCCACAGGAAAATTGCAATTCCCTTCTTTTGATAAAAACTATTATGGCTTGTCAGGAAGTTTGGGTTTAACCTATAACATTTCTGAAAAACTGCTCATTAAAGCCAACATTGCCAGGGGATACCGTGCACCAAACATTACAGAAATCGGTTCTAACGGACTAGATCCCGGTGCGCACATTGTGTATTTGGGCAATAGGACTTTTAAGCCTGAATTTAACTTACAGGAAGATATTGGCATTATTGCTTACTTAAAGGATGCTGAAATAAGTATGGAACTGTTTAATAACAATATTCAGAATTACATTTATCAATCGCGCTTAACCGATGCCAATGGAAATCCAGTGGTTATCGTTCCTGGAAACCTAACTTATCAGTATCAGCAGTCGAAAGCAAGATTATATGGTGCAGAAATTTCGGTAAATCTACATCCTTCAGCTATAAAATGGTTAAGTTTTAACAATAGTTTGGCTTACGTGGTTGGCTTGAACCAGAATCAGGAATTATTAAATAAACATGGAAGGGAAGCGAAATATCTACCTTTTATCCCGCCATTGCAGGTGAGAACAGAGATCAAGGCGACCGCTCAAAAGGCTATAGGCATTTTTGATAAGCCTTATATTAAAATTGATGCTGCTTTTTTCGCTGATCAGGATAAATTTTATGCTTTAGATAACACCGAAACCTTTACACCTGGCTATACCTTAATTAACGGAGGAGTAGGATCAACACTGAAAACTAAAAAAGGAAGGACCTTATGTGATATTTTTCTTCAGGCAGATAATATTTTCAATGTCGCCTATCAATCCAATTTGAATAGATTAAAATATTTCGAATATTATAACCCTTCGCCCAATGACCGATCAGGAATTTACAATATGGGCAGGAACTTAAGTTTTAAAATTATTATTCCGATTTAAGAAGGGAAAATGTAAGATGAAATGGTTGATGGATCATGGTTGATAGTTAATAGCTTATGATCAATAAAATATCTGCAGATGGAAACGTGGATAATGGCTATAAACTATTGACCAAAAAACCATTGACCATAAGCTTCTAGTGGAACCATAGCAAGGTTATATAATTATGTTTTAGGTTAAATGTTTCGTTTAGGAAATGGGAGGTATTTATATCTTCCATCTTCTTTTTGCCATTAAACCTTTTTTCTCTCAACCGTTCCATCTTACGGGCTACGGACTAATAAACTATTTTACCTATTTTTACGGTATATGGAACCCTCTTTAAGCGAACAGCGTTTAAATTTTTTAAGGCAATCAATTGGCAAGGTGATTACTAATTCGCCCTCTAATTTTATGAACTGGCTGGCTCCGGTTTTAATTAAAGCAGAGCATGGGATATTGGTTTGCCAGTATACCATCCGTAAAGAAATGACCAATCCTTATCAAATTTTACATGGTGGTGTAACAGCAGGCATTATTGATGATTTAATTGGTGCAACGGTTTTTACGATGGGATTGAATGAACGTTATACCACCGTAAATAACTATATCGATTATTTTGCCCCTGCCAGCGAAGGTGATGAAGTGATTGCTGAAACATCAATAGTAAAAAAGGGACGTACAATATTAAATCTGCAATGCGAAATATTTTTACCTTCAAAAAAGCGTTTAATAGCTAAAGGTTACTCGAACATGTTAAACATAGGTTAAGCCTTTCCTGGTAGTTTAAGAATTATTTATTAATTCCTTTAAATTAACGAAACATTCTCGTTTATAATTTGTTGTAAATTAACCAAAAATATAATGAGCCATGTTAGAAAATTATTCCACCCTGCAATTCATTGTTAGAGGCAAAATTTTTAAGGGATTTTGCATGCGTATTCAAGATGATTTTCACGAAACTTATGCTGTTGTTTTAGATGGCTACCATTCTTTCTGTATCTGGTTAGATAATAAAACAGAAACATGGTGTGCTTCCAAAAACGTAGCGATTGATCCTGATGCTATAGATGAAATCATTAACAGGATATCTATCCCCCAGCCAGCTTGCTAATACTGCGTAATAAAAATGTTGCAGCATAAATTCTGTTACTAACTTGCAGGATTTTGCTGTTTTATGCGGCATTTTCTCTTTTTCTCGGTTGGGTTCCCTTTAAAACGAAGTTCATAATGGATTTTGATGGGTTAAATTGTGTATTTTAACAAACAACTTAACTAATCAATTAACCTAAATCTTTCATTATGAACAAAAAATTACTAATGCTATTAGGGATTTTAACTTGTTACGTGGTTTCCTATGCCCAAACAACTGTAAAAGGCAAAGTAACCGACGAAAGCAATGTTGGTATTCCGGGCGTAAGTGTACTGGTTAAAGGCAGTACAACGGGCGCCTCTACAGGTGGTGATGGTACTTACAGTATTTCTGTCACCTCAAATGATGTTACGCTGGTTTTTAAATCAATAGGCTTTGTTACCCGGGAAGTGGCTGTTGGCGGGCGTTCGCAGGTTGATGTGAAACTCTTACCCGATTCTAAAGAACTTTCCGAAGTAGTTGTAACAGCTTTAGGGATTAAGAGATCTGAAAAATCGATTGGTTATGCCACTCAAAAGGTTGATGGTGGTGCATTAACCATGACTAAGGAAACGAATGTAATAGGCTCATTAGCGGGTAAAATAGCGGGTGTTCAGGTTACAGGGTCATCGGGTGCAAGTTTGGGTGGAACACAAAAAATTAAAATCAGGAGCGTAAATTCAGTAACAGGTGGTGGTTCTCCATTAATGGTGGTGGATGGTACACCTATTACACAGAATAATTTTGGTGGGGGTGAAAATGGTGTTGATTACGGAAATACCTCTCAGGATATTAATCCTGATGATATTGAGTCGATCAATGTTTTAAAAGGACCAGCTGCGTCTGCGCTGTATGGTATCAGAGGACAATATGGCGTACTATTAATTACCACTAAAAAAGGAGGTAAGGGCGCTAAAATGCAGATTGATATCAGTTCTGCTTATACTATCGATAAAATTGGAAATTTTTTGCCATTACAGAACATTTATGGAGTAGGAAACAGCCAGGTTTTTTCTAAACTAACCAATGGACAAAACTATGTAAATGGAAATGATGAAAGCTGGGGGCCAAAAATGGATGGTACACCGATCAGAAAAATCAACAGCTTTTATCCACAGGATCCGGAGTATGGCCAGCTAAGTCCGTTTGAACCGCAACCGAACAATATTAAAGATTTTTTTGAAACAGGCCAAAATGTAAATAATGGAATATTTCTTACTGGTGGTTCAGAAAATTCTACTTTTAAAATCGGTTATACTAATGCTTACACAAAAGGGACTATTCCAAATACTTGGTTAAAAAGAAATAATTTAAGTTTAAGCACCACTTTCGATTTAACTAAAAAGCTTACGGTAGGTGCCAATGTAAACTACGCCAATAATTCGGGGCAAAGGCCAACACAAGGCTATCAGGGATCATTTACAGGCGCTGTGCAATGGTTTCAGCGTAACTTAGATGTTAATACACTTAGAAATTACAGGTATGCTGATGGTACAATTTTAAACTGGAATGTAAATCCAAACACAGCGGGTGTAATTACCACCAATAAACCTAGTGATTGGAACAATCCATTTTTTGATGCTTATGAAGTGTTAAACAACGATGACCGGAACCGTTTATTTGGTGATGTAAATCTGAGTTATCAGCTATTACCAGAATTAAAAATCAGTGGTTTTGTACGCTCAGATATGTTTAGCCAGAATATTACGCACAAAGAGCCTCTTGGTGGTCGGAATTTAGATAACTATGCCATTACCAAAGCAGATGGAACAGATAATAATTATGAATTTTTAGCACAATTCAATAAAAGTATTAACGATTTTTCGATCAACATCAATGCAGGTGCCAATCTTTATACTACCAAGTTTACCCAAACATCGCAATCAACCGTCGGAGGCCTATCCAGTCCAAACACTTATACCATTGCTGCCTCAGTAGATCGGCCTAACAGCAGTTCGTATCTCCGTCAGAAACAGGTAAGAAGTATTTATGCCATGGGTTCGTTCGGTTACAAGGATACTTATTTTCTTGATGCATCTGTCCGTAATGATATATCATCGGCCTTGCCAGCTGCAAATAACTCTTATTGGTACCCATCTGTTTCTGGAAGTTTTTTATTTAGTAACCTGATCAAATCAAAAGTGCTTACTTATGGTAAATTAAGGGCGAGTTACGCCATTGCAGGTTCTGATTTTGATCCGTTCCAAACGGCAATAACCTATGCTTTTGGTAGTCCATATCCTGCAACAAGCGGAACAATAAGCTCTTTAACAGTGCCTGATATTTTAAAAAATCCTAACCTTAAACCGTCATTTGCCAATTCTTATGAAGCTGGGATAGATTTAAGGTTTTTGAATAACCGGGTAGGTATGGATTTTACCTTATATCAACAGCGAAATAAAAATCAGGTGATTAATTTATCGGTATCTGGTGCTAGTGGTTATGAAACATATGTGGTTAATGCAGGCTTGATAGAAAACAAGGGTTTAGAGCTTACATTATATGGTCAGCCCATTAAATCCAAGTTGTTTACATGGGATATTAGCTTGAATTACGCGAAAAACAGAAATACGATTAAAGAATTATATCCGGGAATTGGGGTTTACCAGCTAGACCAGAATATATATTCAAGTCAAACGATCTTTCTAAATTCTTCACTAAATCAATCGTTCGGAAACTTAGTTGGACCAGGATATAAGCGTGATCCTGCAACGGGAGAAATCCTTCTAGGTGCAGATAATATGCCTATTTCGGTAACCGGAGTCAATTTTGGAAGTGTGGTGCCTAACTATACCGGGGGGATTACCAATAATTTTAAAATCTGGAAATTCGATCTTGGTGCTGCATTAAGTTTCCAAAGTGGTGGCAAGTTCTTTAGCTGGAGCCAAATGTTGGCAGCAAAATCAGGACAATCAGAAATTACAGCTGCTCTTAACGATAAAGGAGTGAACGTTCGTGAACCCATTGCGAACGGTGGTGGTGTGAAAGTTTCGGGGATATCTTCAGTTACAGGTCAGCCCGTTACTGCTTATGTAGATGCCAGAACATATTATAGAACAAACCTGGGGACAAAATTTTATGATGAGTGGGTCTACGATGCTTCTTACATCAAAATCCGTGAATTAAGTTTAGGCTATAACTTTGATGCGAAGCTTTTGAGCAAAACACCATTTAAAGCCATTAAACTTTCGGCGGTGGCACGTAATCCAGTAATGATCTGGCAAAAAGCACCTAAAGGTGTCGATCCTTCAGAGCTTTCTTCCGGAAGCTCAGCCATTAGCTGGATCGAAAAAGGAGAACTGCAAACGGTACGTTCTTTTGGTTTAACCTTAAACGTAAAATTTTAAATTTAAGACCATGAAAAAATTAAATCAATCAATATACTATTGCTTAATGGTTTTAGCCTTATCAAGCAGCTGTAATAAATTTAAGGATTCGATAAATACCGATCCTAATAACCCAACTAAGGCGAGCGGTACACAATTAATTGCAAATTCAGAGCAGTTTTTACCTACGCTTAGCTCTTCTCCATATGGTGTGCACTATCCGCAATATTTATCCAATACTTCATTCCCTGATAACTCCAGGTATGTGACCACTAATTTCGATTTTTATGGCTTATATAAAGGCCCAATGATTAACCTGGAGAATGTAATCACCAATACCTCTCTTGATGCAAGTGAGGGACCGATTGCTAACCAGATTGCAGTGGCAAAAATACTGAAAGCCTATTTTATGTGGCATGCAACAGATCGGTGGGGACCTTTGCCGTATACTGAAGCTTTAAAGGGAAAGGACAATTTTACGCCTAAATACGATTCTCAACAGAGCATTTACAATAGCCTTTTTGCATTACTTGATGATGCAAACGCGAGTTTTGTTACTGGTAACTTAAAAAATGATATTGTTTATGGTGGCGATGTTGCCAAATGGAAACGTTTAGGCAATACCATTCATTTATTAATGGCGCTACGCTTAAGCAAGGTTGATCCGACAAAAGGAAGTGCAGAATTTAATAAAGCTATTGCCAATGGAATTATGACTGCAAATACCGATAACTTAGCTTATCCTCATTTGGCTGTTACTGCCCAGGAAAATTATTGGTACAATTCGTTTACCGTACTTAGCAGGAATTGGTTTGCAGTGAGTAAACCAGTAGTAGATTTTATGAAGCCACTAAACGATCCACGACTGCCTGTTTTTGCTACAAAGAATACAGCAGGTGATTATGTTGGCTTGGATTACGGATTAGCTACTACAGTTACGCCAGGCAATTACTCATTACTTGGAACAGCCATACGCCAACAAAACTCCCCGGTTTATTTGGTTACTTATGCGCAAGCGTTATTTGCATTAGCTGAAGCTGCTAAAATTCCATGGATTGCTGGTGGTGATGCGGTTGCTAAAATGAATTACGATCTTGCCATTGAACAATCCATTCGTCAATGGAACAATAACGATATCAGTGGATTAGCTGCGTATAAATTAAATACTTCTGTAATATATAACCCACTTACCGCATTAGAGCAGATTGGTAATCAACGTTGGGTGCATTTATTTATGCATGGTTATGAGGGCTGGGCCGAATGGCGTAGAACTGGTTTTCCTAGCTTTTTGGCTCCAGCACCAAACAACAACAACAAACCGATACCAAGAAGAGAAGGTTATCCTACGCAAGAACAGGCTAATAATACCGAGAATTACAAAGCTGCAATTGCAGCCTTTCCTTATCTGGGTAGCGATGATTTAAATGCCCGGGTTTGGTGGGATAAACCTTAAATCAGTATTGTATAAGCGTTTAAATTATAGCTCTTGTTTATATTAAAAAAAACCTGTTAGATTAATTTCTGACAGGTTTTTTTATAGCTTCTCAACGCTTTCTTTTTGTCATTCTGAATGCAATGAAGAATGTTTAAAGAATTTAAGATGGGTAGATGAATTAAAGTATTCTGCTATTCATTTTGCGGTCATAATAGATACTTCGCTAACCGCTAATCGCTCAAAACTAACCACTTTACGCAAAGAACATATAACTAAGCGCTATAGCTGTACAAACCCCAACTAAATCAGCCAATAACATCGAACCGATGGCATAACGCGTATTTTTTATTCCAACAGAACCAAAGTAAACCGCTACCACATAAAAGGTGGTATCAGAAGCACCCTGAAAAACACCCGATAATTTACTGGCAAATGAATCTGGTCCACTCGAAATCATCGTGCTTACCATCATTCCTCGGGCTGCACCACCACTTAAAGGCCTGATCAAAGCTGTGGGCAACGCATCAACAAATTTGGTGTCAGCTCCAAAAAATACGAACATGTTTTTAATCCCGCTCATGATCACATCAAAAGTTCCGCTGGTTCTCAGCATGCTTACCGCGACTAAAATTCCAACTAAATAAGGAATAATTTTAAGCGCAGTTTCAAATCCGCCTTTGGCACCATCAATAAACGCATCAAAAACATCTATTTTTTTATATAGTGCACCCAATACAATCAATAAAAAGATCAATAAAATTATTCCACCACTTAATAGGCCCGAAAATGATTTTATGCTTTCTGCATTTAATTTGCTTACATACCAAACCAGTAAACCAACTACTGCAGAGATACTTAATACCCAGGTAATGATAACGGGTTGAAGTAGATTTATCTTTTGTTTGAAGGATACAATGAGCATGGCAGCCATGGTACCAACAAAAGTTACAATCAAACACGGGATGAAAATATCGGTGGGATCTTGGGCATTTTGAGTTGACCTAATGGCAATTACACTAACTGGAATTAAACATAAACCTGCAGCATGTAAGCATACAAAACATAATCTGCGAATTGCTGGCAACATCCTTATTTGGATTAAGTTCCTGCAAACTTTCCATCGCCTTTATACCAAATGGAGTGGCTGCATTATCCAGGCCTAACAGGTTGGCAGAAAAATTCATAATCATATGGCCCATAGATGGGTGTCCTTTTGGGATTTCGGGAAAGAGCTTAGAGAAAAATGGGCCGATAATCCTCGATAATAAACGGATACCGCCTGCTTTTTCGGCGATGCTCATTAACCCCATAAACAAAGCCAGTGTTCCGATTAATTTAATGCAAAGGTCCACCGCAATCCAGCAGGTTTCGATAATGCCGTCTAATTTTAAAGGGTTTAAGGGATCGGAAGATTTACCGATTACCATCCAGTTAAAAATATCGCTATGTCCGAAAAAGAAACATTTAATACTTGCTACTACAATAGCCACGATAATAAATGCTGACCAAATTCTGCTTAATGCCATTGGGGTTGTTTAGTTTTATTTGAAGGTGTTAAAATACCGCTTTTAAGCGAAAGTTCATAGAGGGGGAGTCAGGAGTCTACAGTCTTTAGTCTGAAATCAGATTATGCAAACCAAATAATGATTGACAATCAGTAGTTTAATTGTTGATTGCTATGGTTTTTAAACAATATACTATAAGGCCATCAACTATGATCTATCAAGCCATTAACCAAAAGAAAAGTCCATAGCCAATAGTATTAAGCTATCAACCATGGACTTCTGACTCTGGACTCCCGACTTTGGACTAACTACGGTTTATCATCTGTTAGTTCAAAACCCCAGGTTTTTCCTTTTTCAGTTGCAGGTACTCCGCTTGTCATCCAGGCTGGCGCTTTTGTACCTTTTAAATAATAATCGAAAAACTGTTGCTCACGGATTTGAATATCCTTACGGTTTTGGCGTTGAACCAGGTTATGTGCTTCACCATTATAGTTTAACATCCAAACTGGTTTACCTAAACGGCGTAGACCGGTAAACATTTCAATACCCTGATACCAAGGCACAGCACCATCTGCATCATTAGCCATTACCACAACAGGGGTATTTACTTTCGGGAACATAAACAGTGGTGAGTTCTCAATGTATAATTCTGGTTTTTCCCAAAGTGTTGCACCGATACGGCTTTGTGTTTTTTCGTATTGGAACTGACGGTTCATACCGGTTTCCCAACGGATACCACCATAAGCAGAAGTCATGTTGACAACAGGTGCACCGGCCCAAGCGGCAGCATACATGTTATTCTGTGTAATGAGATAGGCTACTTGGTAACCACCCCAGCTTTGACCTTGGATACCGATTTTACTACCATCTACCCAGCTATTTTTTTTCAGGCTTTCTACTCCAGAATTGATGAATTCGACTGCAGATTTACCTGGGTGACCAGTTTCATAGCTAATATCTGGCGCAAAAACCAGGTATCCGTTACTCACGAAATAAGAAATATTTAATCGAGATGGAGTAGGTGCCGGCGCTTGATAAGTGTACAAACCATCCGTTAGTTTTTCGTAGAAATACGCAATCATCGGATATTTCTTATTTGGATCGAAATTTTCGGGTTTGTACAGTATACCTTCGGCTTTATAGCCTTTTGGTGTGGTCCACTTAACCAGCTCAGCCGTGCCCCAATTGTAGTTTTTTTGTTGAGGGTTGGTATTGCTTAATTTGGTTTCAGTTTTGAAATCGGTCGTGATATAAACATTTGGCGATTCTACATAATTGGCTTTATCGTAAATGTAAACATCAGCATCTTTAGCTTTTAGCAGGTTTGAATATTTAAACTTAGCCATTACTACCAATTCTGGCGCTTTAGCCGAACCTACATTGGTACGGTAAAACCCGTTTTCTTTAGTTAAATTGTTAAAACCATCTAACCAAACTGTTTCGTTCACTTTTACAAATTTGCTATCTGCATTGCGCTCAAACCTGTTATCCTGTTGTACTCTTTCGTAACGGAAGGTAATATTGTTTGCTCTTCCAAAACCGGCAGTAATATTTTTTGGTGCCGATTTTCCGTCTGGTGAGAACGACCAGATATCGTATTTATCGTAAATTAAAACAGCTTTATCACCTTCAGTCCATGTGGCTAAACCGTAAGGGGAAGGTAAATCCGGTACATCGTTTTCTTCATCAACAAATTTTTCGCTTAATCCAGCTGTTAATATGGTTACTTTTCCAGTGGTTACACCATAAGTATTCCAGCTACCTGCTTTTCTATCAAAATATAAAACATAGTTTCCGCCAGGAGAAGCCATTGCATAACCGCTTAAATTATCGATGATTTTCTTTTTCTGGCCATTTTTAGTATCAACCAGATAATAATCTTTTGAGGTAGACCCGCTCCATTGTGATTCGATCCTACGGCCATAGTCTGTAGAAGCTAAAACCAGATTCGCATCACCTTCAGCAATCAGATTGGCGTCAGGCAATTTTAAATCCGCTAATGGAATAACTTTTGGATCACTGCTATAAACATCAATCACCGATAAATAACTTTTTTTACTGTCTCTATCTGCGTTTTTTAGCTGCATAGGCTGCAAGTAATCGTCTTTATAATTCCAAACATCAACTTTAGCCACTTCGAAATCTACAATAGTGGTGTCTTTTGGTTTTTTGATAGGGGAGATGCCGAAAAACAATTTCTTGCCATCTTTACTAAAGGTTATTTTACCATCAGCATTAACCGACCATTTTGCAGGTAGTCCTGGCATATCAAAATCAACCAGTATCTGCGCCGTATCTAGTGTTAAAGAGTTGTAATAAATGTTGTAATTTTTTATTTCCTGTTTCTCTGGACTTTGCTCGCCCACAAAAGCCACATGTTCGCTTTCCTCATCAAAAGTGAAGTTTTTAAAACTTCCTTTACCTTTAATCAGGGTTTTTAATGTACTTTTTTCTGTGTTTAGCAAGAATACACCTTGTGGCGCCGTTTTGTCTTTTTTAGATCCGCTACAAGCGAAAACCAACTGTTTGCCATCTTTACTGAAATAATAATCGGTAACGAATTTATAAGTTTTATCTGTGCCCGTTAAAAGGTTTTTTACCACTAAATCGGTTCCTTCGTCGGTTTTACCTTTTCCGGTCGGTTCATCATCCGCAAAATCCATTTCATCATCCTTTTTCTCAGCTGGTTTTACAGTTTTCTTTGCTGTATCTGGCTTTTCAGTTAGATAGGCCATTACACCAGCACCTTCTTCAGGGAATTTGAAAGATTTTACCCTTGCCATTTTTGTAACAGCATTCGTGCTGAGGTTAACAATGCCCAACGAATCTTTTGGTAATTCTTCAGGCTTTTTCTTTTTAATTTTAGCCTGACGTAAATCCTTATTTAAGGGACGGATATTAAAAGCGGCAAACTTAGAATCATTACTAAATTGTGAGTTCATCCCCCTTGGTATATTAATCTTCGCATTCGTTTTAATATTGATAAGGTACAATTGTGCATCACCTTCTTGCTGTAAGATGCTGTACATGGCCCATTGACCATTATTTGATAATTGCTTTGTTCCTATTGATTCCCAAGTATCGTATACCGAATGGTCTAAGGGTTTCTTTTGTGCGTAGGCAAAGCTGACAACGAAAAACAGAATAATAGTTAGTCTCTTTTGCATTTTAAAAGTTAATTAATTTGTTGGTTGAGATTTAATCTTCTAAAATTGGAATTTTTTAGCTTATTAGGAAACTTGTATGCCAAATATTACAATTAAAAGCATTTAGTTGGAACGCCAGAGGTTACAGAGCGCAGAAGTTTTGGCTGTGTTGGCTAAACGCCATACGCTTATCGCTCAGCCTAAAACAAAAATCCCCGATCACTTTGAAGTAACCGGGGATGTCATAAAATTTTAAAGTAAGATTACTTTTTAGCTTGTTGTTGCTGACGCATATAATCATCTAAACGTTGTTGGAATTTAGATTTTTTCTTTTTCTCTTCAGCTGGTCTGGCTTTGTTTTGCTGAATCAAAGCGTGGATTTTATCATCATCAACCATTTTACGGATTAAGAACTGCTGTCCAAAAGTCATTAAGTTGGCCAAGAAATAATAATAGTTTAATCCGGCAGGGTAGCTGTTCAATACACCTAAGAAAATAACCGGCATAATGTAACCGATGTATTTCATTTGACCTGTTGCTCCAGAAACCTGGTTGTTAAAATAAGTCATAATTAATGTAGAGATGGTCATCAACACACACATTAAACTTAAGTGATCGCCAATGAAAGGGATTTTTACGCCAAATTTGATAAACTCGTCATAAGTAGATAAATCTTTCATCCAAAGGAAACTCTCACCACGTAACTCAAACAAATTAGGGAAGAAGAAGAAGAAGGCCATTACCAAAGGCAACTGTAATACCATTGGCAAACATCCGCCCAGTGGGTTTACCCCCGCTTTCTTATATAATTTTAAATATTCCTGTTGAACCAATGTCGGATTATCTTCACCTACTTTAGCTTTAATTTCATCCATTTCTGGTTTCAAAACCCTCATTTTAGCCATTGATAGGTATGACTTGTAAGTAAGTGGCGATAAAGCAACTTTTAGTAAAATGGTTAATACCAAAATAATTAATCCGTAGTTCCAGCCAAAGCTGTTTAAGAAGTTAAATACAGGCAATACAATAAAACGGTTAATGTATTTTAAAGGCCAGTAACCCATATCAACCTGTTGCTCTAAATCGTACCCCTGAGCTTTTAAGGCAGAGAATTTATTGGTTCCGAAATAGAATTCCATTTCATAAACCTGGTTGGCCGTATGTGCATATGGCAATTGCATATTGGCATCATAAAACTTAACCTGGCCAGGAGCTGTTGGGATTTTAACTTCTAAACTTCCTTTTTCGAACGCTTGTTTCGAGATTAAAGAAGCTGAGAAAAAGTGTTGTTTGAATGAGAACCATTGGATTTTACCTTTGGATAACTCTTCTTTTTCATCTTTAGAAACACTTAGGTGATCTACATCGCCATCTAAATATTTATAGTATGGTGCAGAATAACGGTGCTCACTTTCGATCGATTTTTCTTGCTGTAATAAAGTAGTCTGCCAGTTTAAGCCAATGTTGTTGCCTGCAATTACTTGCTGTAAGCCAACTAAATTGATGTTAAAAGCTACTTTGTTACTTAATGCTTTTAAATCGTATACATATTCTACATATGCGTTTGCACCATAATTGGCACGCATTGTAACTGTATTTCCTGTTTTTGTTGGTGTAAAGTATAAATCGTTTGTATTAATTACTTTGCCAGCAGCGTTCAGGCTTAAACCAAATTTGTTCTGGTTACCATCAAATAAAATCAGTGGTTTTCCGGTAAAGGTTTTCTGACCTTTAACTTCAACCGAGGTAATTTTACCACCTTTATTGCTTAGCGTGATTAATAAATTCTCGTTTTCTAAAACAGTATTGGCTTCGGTGCCAGTAATTGCGGAACCAAAAGGGCCTTTTAGGGCTAAAGAATCTACAGCTGGGTTAGCAATCGCAGCTGTTTTTGTAGTATCTTTTTGTACTGGTGTAACACCAGCTTTTTTCAAAGAATCTAAGCGCTCTGTTTCTTTGGCTTTTTTTATTTCAGCCTCGTTAGGCTTCAAAAAGTAGAATGATCCTGCCAAAATGATCATAATCAGGAACAGTCCTGTAAAGGTATTTCTATCCATTATTTATGTATGTACTGCTTTTAATTCGTTTTCTTTTTCGCAAACTCCATCGCAGCGGCGACAAATTTAACAAAAAGTGGGTGAGGATTAGCAACTGTTGATTTTAATTCTGGGTGAAACTGCCCGCCAACGAAAAACGGATGATTTTTAAGCTCCACAATTTCAACTAAATTGGTTTGCGGGTTCATACCTGATGCAATCATTCCTGCATCTTCATATTGCTTTAAATAAGCATTGTTAAATTCGTAACGGTGACGATGGCGCTCATTGATATGCGATTTGCCGTAAATAGAAAAAGCTTTTGTTCCCTTTTTAATATCACAAGGATAAGAGCCTAAACGCATTGTTCCACCTTTATTTGTTATTTTTTTCTGCTCTTCCATCATGTTTATTACCGGATTGGCAGCATTTTCTTCAATTTCTGTAGTATGAGCATCTTTCAAACCTAAAACGTTACGTCCAAATTCGATAACAGCACATTGCATGCCCAGGCAGATTCCAAAGAAAGGAATGTTATTTTCGCGAACATATTTTATGGCATCAATTTTACCTTCAATACCACGGCTACCAAAACCTGGTGCAACTAAAACACCTTGTAAGTGACCTAATTTATCTTTTACATTATCAGGGAAAATACCTTCAGAGTGTATATACTCTACCTTAACCTTACATTCATTTTTCGAGCCTGCGTGTACAAAAGATTCTATAATTGATTTATAAGCATCAGGTAATTCTACATACTTACCGATTAAACCAATTTTAACCTCTGCCGTAGGATTTTTTAAGCGGCCCAGGAAATCTTTCCAGCTTTCCATATCAGGGTCGCTTTTGGTCGGTAATTTTAATTTCGATAAAACAGTTTTATCCAATTGTTCTTTTAACATCAACAATGGCACATCATAAATAGTAGATGCATCCATCGATTCGACTACCGCATTGATGTTAACGTTACAAAATAAAGCAATTTTTTTTCTGATCTCAGGGCTAATGTGGTGCTCGGTTCTGCAAACCAATATATCCGGCTGTATTCCGTACTCCAACAAAGCTTTAACCGAGTGTTGTGTAGGTTTGGTTTTTAACTCGCCGGCAGCAGCTAAATAAGGTACCAGGGTTAAGTGGATAACAATAGCGTTGGTACTGCCTTCTTCCCATTTAAACTGACGAACAGCCTCAATAAACGGTAACGATTCGATATCACCAACAGTTCCACCAAGCTCTGTAATTACAATATCGTATTCTCCGCTATCACCTAAAATACGCATGTTGCGTTTAATCTCGTCGGTAATGTGGGGTACAACCTGAACTGTTTTGCCCAGATATTCACCTTTACGCTCTTTATTAATTACGTTCTGGTAAATACGGCCTGTAGTAATGTTGTTTGCCTGTGATGTTGGAACGTTAAGGAAACGCTCATAATGACCAAGATCCAGATCGGTTTCAGCACCATCTTCGGTTACAAAGCATTCGCCATGTTCGTATGGATTTAAAGTTCCTGGATCGATATTAATGTACGGATCGAATTTTTGAATGGTTACACGGTAGCCACGTGCCTGTAAAAGTTTAGCTAAAGATGCGGAAATGATGCCCTTACCTAAAGAGGAAGTAACACCGCCCGTAACAAAAATATACTTTGTCATGATTGATAATTTGTGGAATTAACCAGGTATTTTAAGCCTGTTTAATTGTTTTTGTACGGGATACAAAGGTACAAAAAATTATCGCTCGATTAGATACTTGCCAGAATATTTTTTCGCCATATTATATCTCTGATAGTGACTGTTTTAGGTATGGTGATCACCTAAAGTATCAGCGTGTAGAGTTCTTTTTTAATGTCTTCTATCTTTCTGGGGTTCTTTTTATCCTCATAACGGGTATAGAGGTCGATCATTTTTTTGAAATCTTTTTCGGTATCGGTTCTTTTACCTTTTACAGGAGGAGCAACGTTCAAGATAGGAACGTTTTTAGCTTCAACCTTGGTGGCAAACCAGGTGGTATTATACCGGGGTATGGCTAGGCCTAATATCATTCCAGGTAAGCCTGTAAATCCTTCAGGACCGCCTTTTAGTAAAATCTCTTCACTATAGAAAGCCACTACAGTAACCGAATCGTTTATTACTGCTATTGCTTTACGGCACTCGTAGCCTGCAATCTGGCGTACATCGTGCATGATTTTCCAATTGAGATGGGGGATAGTATCTTTTAAAATAAAATCTTCGCCTCCTATTGGTTTTCTTATTACTCTTGCTTTTTTGCTAAAGTCGGTATACAGTTCATTCGTATTCTCACCAGCAATAAAGAAGAAATTATTGTCATTCAAGGTTTCTTTCGGTTTAATCTTATAAATGGAACTACTGTCGTTAAAGCTATAATCCCAATTGGAAGTCCTATATTTGCTCATTTTATCCCTGGCATCGTCTGATATCCAGGTGTTTGATGCCAATTGCTGTTTTTGATTGATCTTTTTCTCGAAAGTTATTTTAGCACTTTTGATGAAAACAGTTTGTGCACGCACTACTGTTATGGCAGAAAACAAGATTATGGTTAGTCCTAAATTTTTCATCTTCAATTATTTTTTGTCTTGTTTAACAAAGTTTCCGGTTAAATTATAGGTGATGCCAATTAGGACGTATCTCGGAATAAAGCTATTGGTGTATTCACTGATGTTATTGCCTCCAACGTAACGGTTATAACCAATTTTTTCGGCCAGAATATCAGAAATGGATACTTTAAGCTCTAATTCTTGCGATTTAAGCATCTTTTTTGATAAATAGGCATTCCACAAGGCAATATTTACTGGAGTGCTAAAAGAAGAATTTGCCGGTTGATATGACAAGGATATCGATGTATTAAATTCCGTATTGTATGGAAGTTCTATGTTTCCGGAAATATCATGATTGTGGCTAAAGTTTTTACCATTGTTTATCGAACCGATTGACGATTTGCTATTTGAAAAAGTAACCGACGGATTATACTGGATTTGAACTTTATCTCCATAATAGCTTAAACGAGGACGTATATTAATGCTATTGTTCACATTCTCATTCAATTTATTGTTTAAGATTGAAACGGAGTTCGAATGGTTGAAACTGGCATTTAATCCTGTATTAAAACCGATTTTGCTAAAACTTTTATTAAAACTCGCACCTGCATAAAAATTATTATTACCATTTAAATTGATATAACTGCTAATGGTTTTGTTCACATCATCTACCGTTCTTACACTTACTACAGCGTTTTTTGTAAAGCTATAGCCTCCGTAAACATAGGCGTACATTTGTGATTTTTGCTGATACGTGTTAAAATTAAAGCCAAAATTATTGTTGAAAGATGGTTTTAAATTCGGATTGCCTTTTATTTCGTAAAGTGGATTGTTAATTTGTCTGATAGGTTGCAACTGATCTAAACTCGGCTGTCGGGTATTGCCATTGTAGTTTAACGATACGCTGGTGTTTTTACCAAGTTTATAGTTAAAGTTGCTCTGTGGGGCCCAGTTTAGATAGTTTCGGTTAAATTTATTGTCGCGGTCCAGATCATTCAGCTCGAATGTCGTTTCGGTAGCCTCTGCACCACCAGATAGCGTAAACTTCTTTGATCTGTATTGCAACACAATTTTACCAATGTTCGAAAAATTATTGAAATCGAAATTGTTGCTGAGTGAATCGATTCGTTTATTATTTAAAGATTTATCGAATACCAGTTTATGGCTATTTGATGTTACCGTTTTAAAACTGTAGGCTGTTTGTAATGAAAATTGCTTGCCCAGAGGTTCGGTATACGATATTCTGGTACCAAGAGAGCTTTCACTTCCCGAATTATCGTTCAGAAAGTTTTGGTTTACAGTTCTGTTGATTGTTCCATTCCCATCGTAGTAATTGGTTACACTTAAACTATTACCTAAATTTGTGCTGTTTTTGGTTTCAGGTTGTAAATCAATCGAGAGTGTTCTCCCTTTTTTTACAAACTTTTTGGAGTAGTTTATATTGCCGTTAAACAGGTCGTTGTCGCCATTGCTATCATTAGACTGATTGCTATTGTTTACAAATATACCAGCACCGTTTTTGGTTTCGTTAGTGCTTATATACTGACTACTGTTTTTGCGTTTACTGCCTGCAAATGATATTTTTAAGGTAGAAAGCGAATCTAATTTAATATCAACACTGCCTTTTAAACTCTGGCCAGTGTTTCTGGTTTCGCTGTTTGAGCTGCTTTCGCTAAAGAAATTCGTTCCGTTGGGCAGTAACGACTGGTTTTTCGAAGTTGTTCTGTCTAAGATGTTTCTGTCACTGCCTTTGTAATTGAGTTTTAGGCCAACTTTGTTTTCGTTCCATTTGTTAGAAAAATGTGCACCATATCCTGTTACATCAGGGAGTCCATTTGATGGTGAAAAATCATCTTCATCACGGCTGCCTCCATAACTGATCATTACTGTACTGCCGTCATCACCAACTTCAATAACATCATAATCATTGCCTTTTAACTTGCTCATAGCAGCACTGGCTTTCGAATCTTGATTGGTATTGGAATTAGAACCAAAAACCGCGGCTTTTAATTTGTTTTTATAAATGCCCGCCATGCCGCCTATATTTTTATAATGCTTAAGATCGCTATTGGCATCCAAGGTGCTGAGATATCCATTTTTGGCGTTTTCCTTGAGTTTGATGTTCATCACCTTCTCTTTGGCATCACCTTCTTTTATACCAGATAATTCTTCCTCTTTGCTTTTTTTATCATAAACCTGAACTTCACTCACCGCATTGGCTTTAAGGTATTTCTGGGCCAGAAGTGGATCGTCGCCAAAAAATTCTTCTCCGTCGACCAAAAGCGTATTTACATCTTTTCCACCAGCTTTTATGGCGCCATCTTTATCAACCTCAATTCCAGGTAAGCGTCTTAATAAATCCTGTAGATTAGCATGTGGTTTTACCGCAAAACTATCTGCCTGGTAAGTTATGGTATCGCCCTTCATACTAATAGCCTGCTTTTGGGCTTTAATTACCACTTCGTTTAAAAGCGTAGCTTTGCTATCCATCGCGATATTACCCAGGTTAAATTTTGATGAATCGGACAGTTGGATATCTCTTATATAATCGGCCATCCTCGGAAAAGTGACCACCAGGGTATAATTTCCTTTTTTTAAATTCGAAAACTCGAATTCACCGTTAACCTTGGTCCGTGCATCTTTAACTAAAATGGAATCTTTGCTTCTTATTAGCAGGATAGAGCTGTTCTGTAATTTTGTTTTTTCGACGGTATCAACCACAACGCCTTTTATACTTGCATTTTGCGCCAGAGCAGGAAGACATAACAATAAAAAAATAAGAGCCGAGAAGAGTTGCTTGAGCATTTATGTTGTTGAGAAACGTTAAATAATTTGTGGTTGGTTACGTGCCCTAAAGTACAACTATTTATTTAGTTTAAAAATAAATATTAAAATATTTTTTAATAACGAAAACAAGAGGGGTAGCCTAACACAGAGAGTGATGGCATTTTATTTTCCTGTTGCCAAAATCAGTTTTTTGATCAGTACAATCTGTCCCAAATGATAGTAACTGTGTTCAATTACACCTAACGAAAACAAGAGGGGTAGCCTAACACAGAGAGTGATGGCATTTTATTTTCCTGTTGCCAAAATCAGTTTTTTGATCAGTACAATCTGTCCCAAATGATAGTAACTGTGTTCAATTACACCTTCTATGTTATGCAGATAGGTACCGTACTTTTCATTTTCAAATACCTCATCTAATTTTTCATCTGGCATTTGTGCTACTTTATCAGCAAAAGCTGCCGAATTTGCCAAAAATTCTTCCACCAGTTTTTTCCAATCTTCTTCTGATTGTATTGGCTGTAGGTCGAAACTATATTGATCTTTAATTTCTAAAGGGCCGCCCTTAAATACGTTTAAAATGCCAACCAAGTAATAATTGATGTGATAAGTTAAAGCTGCAATCGTATTTAAATCTGCTACCTGATGTATGGCGTGGTGCCAGGTAATGTTCAATAATTGATCCTTATAGTTGGTATTGGCAATCCAATACCCATTTAGAAAAACCGCCCTTAATCGGTTTGCAATTAATTCAGATCTTTTCATTTTTAAATTCCTGGCATTGATTTATATCTATTAGCAACAGTTATAATAAATCTTCACTTTCTGCTCTTTTTCGCTCCAGGCAATGTAAATGTTGTTTTCTTTTCCTAAACGATACTTAAAACCATTCAGTCCCGATTTTTTTAATTCTTCGTAAAGTGCTTTGTCGGGTGTGTAATTATCAGCTTTATCTTCAGGCATTACAGCAGGTTCAAGAAAATTATCATCGCTAAAAAAATCATCGGCAATGGTTTTCAAGAAAATAATCTGGTCTTTTTCTTTTGATAGGTCAACATTTGGATCGGTACTGCCCAATAACTCAGTTCCTTTTATTTTGGTATTGTAAATTTCTTTTCCGTCAGCATTTTTGATTGTAAAATTCAATACCATTTCTTCAGGTTTCCGGCCATTAAGCTCGATCTTAAAAGTGTCCAAGCGTTTTAAATCGGAAAAAGATTTCGCGAGGCACTGGTTAACATTTTTAAACTCAATGGCATTGGTTTCCTTTTTGCTGTTCGAATTACAGGCAACGAGCGCTAACAGACAGATAGCAACGAAGAGCGGTATATTTCTCATATTCAAAACTACAAATTTTATGTTTTAGTTCATGTCCATATTTTATGATATCACCTAAATTTAAAAGGAATAGCCAATAGATAACCACAATTGAAAGTCGAAATAACCACTTGGGAGCCTATTCTTTAAATTATTTTGAATATGATAATAATCTCCATAACCTAAGCCTGTTAAGCCTTCTAAAAGAAAATGTTTTCCCGGAATAAAGGATACGCCAAATGTCCCACCATAACGCAAAGAACCCGCACTAAAATCCCTGTTACGGCCCCAGCTAAAAATACCGGTTTCATCAACTGAGCGATGCGAGACAACAGTTTTGTCGAGGTTTCCGAAATAAACTCCATAAAAAGCATTGGCTTCTCTTTTTTTGATCGGGCGGATGTATTTCTTTGCGCGAAGCAAGAAGCCTTCGTAATGGAGATAATCGCGGTAGCCCAGATTTTTAATTTCGCCAGAGGTGTAAGCGAGCTCCAAACCATAAAGGTTTGAATAAGTCTTTTCTATGGCTATTGCAGGCCTTTTTGCTATTAAATTCAAAATGTTTGTCTTTATCATTAAGCCAGGTTCATCTTGTGCAAAGCTGGAATAGCTACATAAAATGAATATAAATAGGAGCGCTTTCTTTTTCATATAAGGACGAAAATACTAAAATATTAACCCCAAGCAATTAAAACTATTGTAAACCAAAATTTAGTTCTTATAGTTGTGTAACTAATTACGTAATTAATTGTTGTTATGAATTTTTTCGAAGAAACTGGTAAAGTAGCTATAGGTAGTAGGTTAAGAATGCTAACCGATAAAGTAACCGAAGATGCTGCGCAGATTTATAAGTTGTATAATATTGATATGCAACCTAAATGGTTTCCTGTGTTTTATGCTTTGGCGCAAGAGAAAGAAAAAACAATTACCGAACTGGCTAAAGATATTGGCCATTCTCATCCATCGGTGAGTAAAATCATTAGCGAAATGCTAAAAAAAGGTTACGTTAAAGAAGGGAAAGATAAAACAGATGGCCGTAGGAATGTGGTGAGCCTTTCTCCGGCAGGTATAGAGATCTCCAAAAAAATTGAAGATCAGCTGATTGATGTAAATGCTGCCATCGAAGAGATTTCGGCCCAGTCACAAAATAAACTTTGGGAAGCAATAGGTGAGTGGGAGTTTTTATTGGAACAAAAAACCTTGTTGAGAAGGGTAATAGAAAAGAAAAAAGAAAGAGATAGCTTAAAGATTGAGATTGTAGATTACCAGCCCAAATACCAGGAAATATTCAGGTCGCTAAATGTAGAGTGGATTTCCCAGTATTTTACCATGGAAGAGACTGATTATAAAGCTTTGGATGATCCGCAGGGCTATATTCTAGATAAAGGAGGTTTTATATTGGTTGCGCGATACGAAGGCGAATCCCTGGGTGTTTGTGCACTAGTAAAAATGAATGATGGCGAATATGATTTTGAACTGGCCAAAATGGCGGTATCGCCAAAAGCACAAGGAAAAAATGTAGGCTTTCTATTGGCAAATGCCATTATTGATAAGGCAAAATCTGTAGGCGCATCTAAAATTTATTTGGAGAGCAATACCATTTTAAAACCAGCCATAAACCTTTACCATAAGTTAGGTTTCCAAAAAGTGGCAGGTAAGCCCACACCATACACGCGATGTAATATTCAGATGGAACTGGTGATTAGGTAAGTTGGGGAGCGTTTAGTGTTTAGGGTAGCGCTAACCTCTAAACTTATAACCAATGTTTAATGAACTTAGTCTAGTTTCAAAGCCTTAAGCAATTTATTCAATTTCAACAAATCTTCTGGTGTATCTATTGCAACTGTCTCTAAGTCAGTTACTTTTGTTTGGATATAAAATCCATTTTCGATCCAGCGAAGTTGCTCTAAGCTTTCGGCAATTTCTAAAGAAGATGGTGGTAATTTGGTAATGGCTTTTAACGATTCTGTGCGGTAACCGTAAATTCCGATGTGCTTGTAAAACTGATGTTTTTCTGCCCATACACCTGGTTCGCCATTTCTGATAAACGGAATTGGGCTACGGCTAAAATACATGGCTCTACCGTTTACATCGATCACTACTTTAGGACTATTGGGATTATATACACTTTCCTGACTCTGGATCGATTTGATTAATGTTGCCAGTTGTACTTTTTCTTCAGTAAAGCAGCTTGCCAGTAATTCAATCTGTGCAGGTTCGATAAAAGGTTCGTCGCCCTGGATGTTGATCACAATATCGTATCCAGGTAAAGCTTCAATCACTTCAGCACATCTATCGGTTCCGCTTTGGTGATTAGATGAGGTAAAGATAAATTCTCCACCAAACCTTTTTACTTCATCGGCAATTCGTACATCGTCGGTGGCAATTACTACTTTCGATAAGCTTTCGGCTTTCGATGCTTGCTCGTAAACCCTTTGGATCATGGTTTTTCCAGCAATATCTACTAATGGCTTTCCCGGAAAACGGGTAGAGGCATATCGTGCAGGAATAATTCCTATAATTCTTGGATTTCCTAAAGAAGGGTTTAAATTTCTATCACTCATATATTATTTCTATAGAACTGATAAAAAACAAATATGAAAATCAATGCGATGATAATGTAAGATATCGGATGTGCAAAATTGAATGTCCAACCGAGCAATTTTACGCGCTTCGGAACAATTAATCTCGAATCTTTTTTATTGAAATAAAAAGTACCCCATTTCCAGTTCTCCGGATTATCATGCTCGAAATCTTTTTCCATATTTATCTCACTAAATATTTAAACCATTTATTACGAATTCATCCCCTTTAGGAGAAGGGGGTTAAAATAACCCATTTATTTCAGCCTCAATAGATTGGATTACCGTACCTAAATCTTCGGGGTTGTTGGTGAAATCTAATTTATCTTTATCCAAAATCAATAATTTACCCAGGTTATAACCCTTAATCCAGGCTTCATACTTTTCGTTCAGTTTAGATAGGTAATCGATACGGATGCCTGCTTCGTACTCACGGCCGCGACGCTGGATATTATTAACCAATGTAGGTACCGATGCACGCAGGTAAACCAATAAATCTGGCGGTTTAATAAAGGAGGTAATATTATCAAAAATAGCCCTGTAATTATCATGATCGCGGGTAGTCATTAAAGCCATATCATGCAGGTTTTCCGCAAAAATATGTGCGTCTTCATAAATGGTCCTATCCTGGATTACGTTGCGTTTATTTACTTCAATGTCGGTAATTTGCTGAAAGCGACTATTTAGGAAATAAATCTGAAGATTAAAGCTCCAACGTTTCATGTCGCTGTAAAAATCTTCCAGATAAGGGTTATTGTCCACAGCCTCGTACAAAGCTTCCCATCCATAATTCTTGGCTAATAAACCTGTTAAGGTAGTTTTACCGGCACCTATATTTCCTACAATTGCTATGTGCATATTTTCTTGCGTTTTGCGGTGAGCGTTTTGCGTAAGGCGATTATAGCGCCAACCGCCATCCGCTTACCACAATATTAATTAAAAACTTTTAAACCCGATTAAACTGCGAACCTCTCTGATGGTTTTTTGCGCGCTTTCGCGGGCCTTTAATGCACCATGTTTAGCCACCTGCCTTAAGTATGAATCATTTTTGGCAATATCCAAAATACGCTCACGCATAGGTGCAGTCGTAATAATCATATCTTCTGCCAGTTGTTTTTTGAAATCGCCATAACGGATCTGCATTTTGCTATATAAATCTTCAAAATGTGCAAGTGTATCTGCACTCGAAACCACTTTCATTAAATCAAAAAGATTCTGAATAGGTTCAGGTTTTGGTTGGTTTTCTTCCGTTGGGCCACCATCACTAACCGCTCTCATTACTTTTTTGCGAATGGTTTCAGGGTCATCAGATAGGTAAACTGCATTGGCTTCGCCTTCCGATTTACCCATTTTACCTTTACCATCTAAACCAGGTACTTTAACCAGTTTGTCAGAGTAGCTAAAAGCGTAAGGTTCAGGGAAATATTCTGTATTGTATAACCTGTTGAAACGGTTCCCGAAAGTACGCGCCATTTCCAAATGTTGCTCCTGATCTTTTCCAACAGGCACTTTAGTAGCTTTGTGGATTAAAATATCGGCGGCCATTAATACCGGATAGGTTAATAAACCCGCATTTACGTTATCTGGGTTGGCACGCACTTTATCTTTAAAAGATGTGCTGCGCTCCAATTCACCCATATAAGCGTTCATATTTAAGTATAGATAAAGCTCTGCAATTTCCGGAACATCACTTTGTATATAAATGGTACTATTTTCTGGATCAATCCCGCTAGCCAGATATTCAACCAAAACATGTTTAATATTTCCATGTAAATCGGCTGGAGTAGGATGTGTAGTTAAGGAGTGTAAATCGGCGATAAAAAAGTAGCAGTTATAGTCGTTCTGCATTTGAACGAAGTTTTTAACTGCACCATAATAATTACCCAAATGTAATTTTCCTGTTGAGCGGATACCGCTCACCACTGTTTCTTTCATAATGGCACGAAATTAAAAATAAAATACAAGCAAATCATAAATCGCTTCAATTTTAATGGTAAGATTTTTTTTGAACACTGGTAGGACCTGCAGTTTATATGTATAGTCGTCATCTCACTATTTTTTTTCGTCATCTCGACCGGAGTGCAACGTAGCGGAGAAATCTTTTCCTAGCGTTGGTGCCAAAACAACCACAGTGAGCAATATAACCATAATTTGAAAATGAAAGCCGGTATTTCATCGGAGGCTGTAGTCCTTCTTTCCGTTGCAAGTCCTCGCTGTGCTCCGGGCTTTACACTTCAATAAGGTTTATTAATAGTGGTTTTTGCAAGGACGGAACTACGTAGAAGTACCTTTTCGATCTTTATCTCTAAATATTTTTTTCGTCATCTCGACCGGAGTGTAACGTAGCGGAGAGATCTTTTGACCGGGTTTCGCCAGTGATTAGTATAATACAACCGCAATCTTACCCCAATGCAATCAGTTGTTTGAAATATCAAACTATTTTATATTTTTGGTTATCTATGATTTATCTTCTGAGACAAGTACACCGGATATGGTTTCTATTCTGGATACTGTTTTTTTTCGCTCTGTTCTATCCAATATATTACATTACCTCACGTAATGAGAAGTATTACAGTACGCTCAATTTTTTCAGAAAAGCCAACAGTTTTTTGTGCAGTCTGTTTTCAGGTGTTTTTTTTCGTTATCAATATGAAAAAAAGCTAAATTCCAAACAAACTTACATCTATTGTGCAAACCACACCTCCAACCTGGATATCATGATTTTTTGCATCATGGGGCATGGTAAATTCCACTTTATGGGAAAGGATGAACTGTTGAATAATCCCGTATTGGGCATTTTTTTCAAAACCATCGATATTTCTGTAAACCGCGACAGTAAGATTTCGGCTTTTAAAGCATTTAAAAAAGCTGGAGAAAACCTAGAAAAGGGGATGAGCCTGATTATTTTTCCTGAAGGTAAAATAGACGACCATTACCCACCAAAGTTGGGCGAGTTTAAAAATGGTCCGTTCCGCCTGGCTATCGATAAAAATATACCGCTGGTACCTGTAAGTATTACCAACGTTTGGAAAATTAATTGGGATGATGGAGCAAAGTATGGAAGTAAGCCAGGAATTTGCGATATTTACGTCCACAAACCCATAAATACATCAACTTTGGCAGATGTTGATTCTGATGTATTGAAAGAAAAGGTTTACAGATTGATTGATAGCAAGTTAGTATAAATATGAATTTAGACGCAAAAACCATCCATAAAATAGCCGATCTGGCCAGAATTCATATTGATGAAAAGCAGGTGGATACACTGATCCCTGAAATGAACAAAATTTTGTCGTTCATGGAAAAGTTAAATGAACTGGATACTTCAAACGTGAAACCATTGGTTTATATGAACGAATCGGTAAATGTTTGGAGAGAAGATGTGGTTAAGCAGGAAATAGCTACAGCTGATGGCTTAAAAAATGCAGCAAAACATACCGACCAATTTTTTATGGTACCAAAAATTATTGAAAAATAATGGTGTAATCGTCATGCTGATTAATTCGGCAGCTTTAAGATTAACATTTGTGCAGTAATTTTTATCCCTCTTGTAACATCTTACCCTTTACGCTTGTCTAAAAAAGAAAAAACATGGAGAAACCACTCATCACTATAAAAGAAATTGGCCGTAAATATGTTATTGGATCTGAAGTGATTCACGCTTTAAAATCAGTTTCTTTAGATATCAATAAAGGCGAATTCGTAGCATTGATGGGCCCGTCCGGTTCTGGTAAATCAACCCTGATGAATATTTTAGGCTGTTTGGATACACCGTCAAGCGGAACCTATGTTTTAAATGGAACCAATGTGAGTCACATGAGTGATGATGCCCTGGCCGAAGTGCGCAACCAGGAAATCGGTTTCGTGTTTCAAACCTTTAATTTATTGCCACGTTCAACATCTTTAGATAATGTTGCCTTACCTTTAATTTACGCGGGAACAAGTAAAAAGGATAGAGATGCAAGAGCAGCTAAAGCATTAGAAAATGTAGGTTTGGGCAATCGTATGGATCACAAGCCAAATGAGCTATCGGGCGGTCAACGTCAACGTGTTGCTGTAGCCAGGGCTTTGATCAACAATCCATCTATTATCTTGGCCGATGAGCCAACAGGTAACTTAGATACCAAAACATCAATTGAAATAATGGGCCTGCTTGAAGAAATCCACAGTAAAGGGAACACCATTATTCTGGTTACGCACGAGGAAGATATTGCGCAGCACGCTCACCGTATTGTACGTATGCGTGATGGTTTGATTGAAAACGATTATTTAAATACAGATATAAAAAATGTATCCCCACGCTTGCAGGCTTTGAAAGATACTGGCAGCGATTGGGAGAAAATTAATTAACCCCTAAATCCCCTAAAGGGGACTTTTAGGACTAACCATATTATTCCCCCTTAAGGGGGCAGGGGGTATGAAAATCTACACTAAAACTGGCGATAAGGGCCAAACATCACTCATTGGCGGTACCCGTGTACCTAAATATCATTTACGTATCGAAACCTACGGAACTGTTGACGAGTTAAATTCGTACATAGGTTTAATTATATGCCAGGATATTGAGGCGCAGGACCAGAAATTATTAAAAGAAATTCAGGATAGGTTATTTACTGTTGGCTCATCGCTTGCTGCAGACCCTGAAACATCTAAAATGAAGATCCCCGATCTGCACGATACTGATATTACCCTGTTGGAAAATGAGATGGATCTGATGAATGAAAAGCTACCTGTATTAAAACATTTTGTTTTACCTGGTGGAAATACTGTCGTTTCTTACTGCCATATTGCTAGGTGTGTGTGTAGAAGGGCAGAACGACTCACAGTTGAACTTGCAGAAAATAGCTTTGTAGATGAGCGTGTAACAGTTTATTTGAATCGTTTAAGCGATTATTTATTCGTTTTGGCACGAAAACTGACCGTGTATTTTAAGACGGAAGAAAACATTTGGATTCCGCGGGTTTAATAGTGGAAAAATAAGTTTGTTTTGCTCAAAAATTTTAATATACTTTGCGCAATAATAAGAACAAGAATTTAATTGAATTGACGATATGTATTGGACATTAGAATTAGCATCGCACTTGGAAGACGCACCATGGCCTGCAACTAAAGACGAATTAATTGATTATGGTATCCGCTCTGGTGCCCCAGTAGAAGTAATTGAAAACTTACAGGCATTAGAAGATGATGGCGAACCTTATGAAACCATTGAGGAAATTTGGCCAGATTACCCAACTAAAGAAGATTTCTTCTTTAACGAGGACGAATACTAATCATGAGAAACTATAAAAAACCTTCCAGTTAAACTGGGAGGTTTTTTTTATACTTTCATTTCCCGTACTATTCATCATATCGATAAAATAATTACATTTTTTAAACAAAAGTGAAAAGCCAAGTGTTAATACACCAATAATATAACATTGCTAAAAAATTAACACTATGGGAAATTTATTGTATTTAGTCGCAGTAGTATTGGTAATACTCTGGGTGATCGGATTTGTATTTCACGGCTTCGGAGACGTTGGTAATATAATCCACGTTTTATTGGTAATCGCAGTTATTGCAATTCTGCTTAAAGTAATTGGACGGGCAGCGTAAAAAAAATAATATCGCACCGATATTCATTGATTTAAAAGTAGGGAACGCTTTGAAATAGATGGATTACAAAAGGAGTTTCATTTTTGAAACTCCTTTTTATATTTTAATTTTTTAACAACAATTCGGCAAGCTCAAGATCAATGGGATAAGTGATTTTAATATTCCCTCTTTCTCCTTCGATGATATTAATCTCATAACCAACAGATTCTACTACGCTTGCGTCATCTGTGAAGTGAGCATCGAACTCTTGGTTGTAAGCTTCTTTAAGAATGCTAAGGCTAAAAGTTTGCGGCGTTTGTACTAAATAGATCTCATCGCGTTTTAATGCCGTGGTTTTATCGTCTCTAAGCAATCGTACGCTATCGCTTGATTGTACGGCTGCAATAACGTTTCCCTGTAGCTCAGCTTCATTAAAACAGTTGTCGATAAGAGATTTGGAAACCAGTGGGCGAACAGCATCGTGAATGGCAACATAACTTTCTTCTTCGATAGCATGGATAGCATTTTTTACAGAGTGAAAACGCTCCGTGCCGCCATCGATAATCTGGTGTGGTACATGGAAATTAAATTCCTCACATAGCCGGGTCCAGTATGCTTGTTGATCTTTGTTTAGAACCAATAAAATTTTAGGTTGGATATCACTTTGTGCAAAAGCTTTTATGGTATGCATCAAAACCGGAAGGTTTTTGAGCAGTAGAAATTGTTTTGGGGTTTCCGTTTGCATCCGATTGCCAGAACCGCCTGCTACAATTATAGCGTAGTATTTCATAGTTGAGCGTTTAGGGTGTGGCGTTTAGCGCTAAAACCGCCAAACGCCAACCGCAAAACTTATATAATTAGCATGGCATCGCCATAGCTGTAAAATTTATATTTTTCTTTTACTGCAACTTCGTAAGCATTCATTACGTTTTCATATCCGCCAAATGCACTTACCATCATCAATAAAGTAGATTCTGGGGTGTGGAAATTGGTGATCATTGAGTTTGCAATACTGAAATCGTAAGGAGGGAAGATAAACTTACTGGTCCAATCGTTAGCCGATTTTAATGTTCTGTTAGCAGAAACAGCCGATTCGATAGCACGCATTGAAGTAGTACCCACCGCACAGATTTTTCTTTTTTCCTCTAAAGCTTTGTTTACAATGTTCGCATCTTTTTGCTCGATGATGAACTGCTCAGAATCCATTTTGTGTTTGGTTAAGTCTTCAACCTCAACCGTTCTGAAAGTTCCTAAACCAACATGTAAAGTTACTTCTGCAAATTCTATACCTTTAAGTTCAAGACGTTTCATCAACTCGCGACTGAAGTGTAAACCTGCAGTTGGAGCAGCTACAGCACCTTCGTGCTTAGCAAAAATAGTTTGATAACGTTCTTTATCTTCAGCAGTAGCTTTACGTTTAATGTATTTAGGAAGAGGAGTTTCACCTAAAATTTCAACGTTTTTTCTAAATTCTTCGTCAGTACCTTCAAATAGGAAACGGATGGTACGGCCACGTGATGTGGTGTTATCTACAACCTCAGCAACCAATAAATCGTCGTCGCCAAAATATAATTTATTACCTACACGGATTTTACGTGCCGGATCTACCAAAACATCCCATAAACGTAATTCCTTGTTTAATTCACGCAGCAAGAAAACCTCGATGGTTGCACCGGTTTTCTCTTTGTTGCCATATAAACGGGCAGGGAAAACCTTAGTGTTATTTAATATCATTACGTCTTTGTCATCGAAATAACCTAAAACGTCTTTAAAAATTTTATGTTCAATTTTACCGCTGTCTTTGTGTAAAACCATTAGGCGAGCTTCGTCGCGTTGTTCTGCCGGATTGTTGGCTACTAATGATTCTGGTAAGTTGAATTTGAATTGTGATAATTTCATTCTTGATGAATTTTTTGAGGTGCAAAAATACGAATTTAATTTTTCTTTTTCGTATTTTATCAAACGCAATTTATGTATATTATGTTTTAATCATTTTAAATCAAATAATACAGGGTGATTAATGCATTGTAGACATAAAATTAATTAGTTTTGAAGATAAGCTGTAACCTTTTGAAAAGCTTTGCATCTAACCTTTAATTATGATAATCTTTAGGCTAATAGGCGAGAGTTTTCGTTTTGCATTTGATGCGCTGCGCCAGAATAAATTACGCACCATGTTATCGCTTTTGGCTATAACAATCGGCATTTTTACCATTATTGCTGTATTCTCTGCAGTAGATACCTTTCGGGGTAAGTTGCAGTCCAGCGTAGATAAACTGGGTTCCAATACTATTTATATTCAAAAATGGCCCTGGAGTTTTGGTGATAATTACCCTTGGTGGAAATATATGAACCGCCCTCAGCCGTCATTGCGCGATTTTGAAGCCCTCCGCGAAAGAATTGAAAATGCACAAGGCGTTACATTTGAAATATCGACTAACGACAGGACAATCAAATACAGAAGTAACTCAATAGAAGGGATTTCGGTATGGGCGGCATCGCACGATTTTAATAAAACCTGGAATTTCGAGCTTCAGGACGGCCGGTATTTTACCGAAAATGAGAGTAAAAACGGCTCACCGGTTTGTATTTTAGGTTCTGATATAGCCGACGGGCTTTTTGATGGCGGTGCGCCAGTGGGTAAACAGGTTCAGATTTTAGGAAGAAGATTAACTGTTGTTGGTGTTTTCAAAAAAGAAGGAGAAGATATGTTAGGTACTTCTCTTGATAAAAACGTAAATATTCCGATTGCTTTTGCAAAAGGTGTTTTAGACATCCAAAGCGAGCGTTACGGTCCACAAATTACTGTTCGCGGTAAAGATAATGTGAGCTTAGAAGAGGTAGAAAGCGAATTGAAAGGTTTAATGCGCTCTATCCACAGGATCAGACCAGGCCAGGAAGAAGATTTTGCACTAAATAAAACCACCATTATATCTAATCAGTTAGATTCGATGTTTAAAATGGTAAATATTGCCGGTTGGGTAATTGGTGGGTTTTCGATCCTGGTTGGTGGTTTCAGTATTGCCAATATCATGTTCGTATCGGTTAAGGAACGTACCAATATTATCGGCATCCAAAAATCGTTGGGTGCAAAAAACTATTTTATCCTGCTTCAATTTATCTTCGAATCGATTTCGCTTTGTATTTTAGGTGGTTTGCTGGGTTTATTACTGGTCTTTCTGCTCGCCTTGGTTATTGGTGCGGCCACAGATTTTCATATTATACTGGGCTTGAATAATATTGCCTTAGGTATCGGGATATCAATAATCATCGGCACTATCTCTGGTTTTTGGCCAGCATATTCAGCATCAAGATTGGATCCGGTAGAGGCGATAAGGAGTTAGTTTCAGTTGGCAGTTTTTAGTCCGCAATTTGCAGTTATCTGCACTTACCGTAGTGAATAAACCTTATTGCAGTGGAAAGCCCACAGCGCAGCGAGGACTTGTAACGGAAAGAAGGACTGGATTCTCCGATGAAATGCTTGCTTTCATTTTCGAACACATATCGTCATTTCGAGCGGAGTGCAACGCAGTCGAGAAATCTGTTGCAATAGATCTCTCCATTTCGCTTTCGATGAAAAATCGATAAGCTACAGTCGAGATGACGATTATTCAAAGATAAACCCCTCATTAAATTTAATTAATGAGGGGTTTATAGACTGTTAATTGAAAAACAGTCAATTGCAAACTAACTAAGCTAACTTACCTAAAGCTTCTTTAATCCTTCTTAATGCTTCAACCAAACTCTCGTCTGATGCTGCATAAGATAAACGGATGTAGTTGTTATTACCAAATGAATCGCCACCAACAGTTGCTACGTGACCAACGTTTAATAAATATAAAGCCAGGTCTGAAGAATCTTTAATTACATTTCCGTCAGTATCTTTTTTACCGAAGAAAGAACTGATTTCTGGGAAAAAGTAGAAAGCGCCATCGGGAAGATTTGTTTTTACACCTGGTATTTCGTTTAATAAATTGTAAACCAATTCTCTACGGCGTAAAAATGCTTCTTTCATTTCTAAAACACTGGCTAAACCTTGCTCGTAAGCAACAATTCCTGCTCTTTGTGCAATAGAACACGTTCCAGAAGTAGTTTGCCCTTGTAATTTATCGTTAGCAGCTGCAATTTCTTTATTAGCGGCGATATAACCTAATCTCCAGCCTGTCATGGCGAAAGCCTTAGAGAAACCGTTAACAATGATTACGCGGTCTTTAATGCTATCGAATTGAGCAATAGACTCATGTTTATCAACAAAGTTAATGTGCTCATAAATCTCATCAGATAAGATATAGATATTAGGATATTTTTCGAAAACCGCAACCAGCGCTGCTAATTCTTCTTTGCTGTAAACCGAACCTGTTGGGTTACATGGTGAAGAAAACATAAATAATTTCGATTTCGGCGTAATGGCTGCTTCTAATTGCGCAGGAGTGATTTTGAAATCACTTTCAATGTCAGTATCGATAAAAACAGATTTTCCTTCTGCAAGGGTTACCATTTCTGAGTAAGAAACCCAGTAAGGAGTTGGGATGATTACCTCATCATCCGGATCAATCAAGGTTAAAATAACATTCGATAAAGATTGTTTCGCACCTGTTGAAACCACGATCTGAGAAATATCATAATCCAGATTGTTTTCTGTTTTTAGCTTGTTTACGATCGCCTGGCGCAGGTCTGGATAGCCTGGTACTGGCGAATAACGTGTATAATTTTCGTCTAATGCCTTTTTAGCAGCATTTTTTACGTGATCGGGTGTATTGAAATCGGGTTCACCAACGCTTAAACTAATGATGTTAATGCCCTTAGACGCTAATTCGCGGCCAAGTTTTGTCATTTTAAGGGTTGCGGATTCAGATAGACTGTTGATTCTTTTGGATAAGGTGCTCATGGTTAATTACTTTGAGCGCAAATATATAAACCAAATATTATTCTGCACTAAAAAAGACATAGTTTTTCTCATTTAATTTATTCGATAAGCGTATTTTTGAAAAAAATATCCTGGTGTCGGTAAAAAAGAAAGCAATAATAATTTCTCTGGTGGTGAGTGTGGTGCTGATGTTGGCCAAGTTTGTTGCGTATTTTATTACGGGATCAAATGCCATCTTAACAGATGCAGCAGAGAGCATTGTAAATGTAATAGCAGGGAGTTTTGCCTTTTATAGCATTTACTTAAGTACGCAACCCCGCGACGAAAATCATCCTTATGGACATGGAAAAGTTGAGTTTTTCTCAGCTTTTGTTGAAGGAATATTGATTTTGATAGCGGGAGTGGTTATTATTTTCAAATCATCATACAACCTTATCTATCCTCATTTGGTAGGTGAACTATTAACAGGAACGCTGATTATTGGTATTACGGGCTTAATTAATCTGATTGTAGGTTTATACCTCATCAACGTAGGTAAAGATGAGCATTCGATTACATTGCAGGCTGATGGTAAACATTTATTAACTGATACCTATACAAGTGCAGCGATTGTTTTTGGCTTAATCTTAATTCAGCTAACAAATATTATTTGGCTAGATAGCCTGCTTTCTTTTTTGGTAGGCTTTTACATTGTTTATTCTGGTTATAAACTTACCCGTGGTTCGGTGGGTGGATTAATGGATGAAAGTGACTTTACACTTGTTGAAGAAGTAGTAGATGTTTTACAGAAGAACAGGCACAACCCGTGGATTGATGTGCACAACCTGCGTACCCAGCAATATGGTCCTGAATTTCATATCGATTGTCATGTAACATTGCCTTATTATTTTGACTTAAATAAAGTTCACCGCGAAATCTCGCAGATTGATGAACTGATCAATAAAAACGGCTTTCGCAAAGCAGAACTCTTTATTCATGCAGACCCATGCTTGCCTGAGTGTTGCCATTATTGCCACATGAGCGAATGTCCGGTGAGGACAGAGGCCTTTAAAAAGGAAATTGTATGGACGCCAGAAATAGTAATCAAAAATAAAAAGCATTTCGAAAATGAGCTACTTTAATGTTAGGGTTTATGGATTGTTAATCAACCAGAATAATGAAGTTTTGGTAAGTGATGAGGAAGAGTATGGCTTTCGTTTCAGTAAGTTTCCGGGTGGTGGTTTAGAACTTGGCGAAGGCTTAATTGATGGATTAAAACGTGAGTTTGTGGAAGAGTGCGATGCTGAAATTGAAGTATTATCTCATTTTTACACGACAGATTTTTTTGAAAAATCGTCATTTAACGATAGCCAGGTAATTAGCGTATATTATATCGTTAAAGAAAAAGCGCCTTTGCAATTGGCCTTTAAAGATGTTATTTACGATTTCGATGGAGAAGGTGAAATTCTCCAGGCTTTTAGGTGGGTGAAAATCGAAGATTTAAATATTGAGGATATTACCTTTAAAACAGATAAAACCGTAGGCCAACTTCTAAAAAATCAATATTCAGTTAAATTATAATCATGATGCCCGATTCGTCCAAACTCCATACTCCAGATTCCAAACTCAATTTAACTGAACGCGATCAAAAGGTAATCTGGCATCCTTATACCCAAATGAAAAATGCACTTCCCCATATCCCAATTGTTAGGGGAGAAGGAGTGTACGTTTTTGATGAGGAAGGTAAACGGTATATCGATGCAGTTTCATCCTGGTGGGTAAATATTCATGGCCATTCACACCCTTATATTGCGCAAAAAGTAGCTGAACAGCTCAATGTGCTTGAACATGTGATTTTTGCAGGTTTTACGCACGAGCCGGCTGTATTACTTGCAGAAAGGCTTTTACCTATATTGCCTGGCAAACAAGATAAAGTTTTTTATACCGATAACGGATCAACAGCAGTAGAGGTAGCCTTAAAAATGTGCCTGCAATACTGGGACAATAAGAATACACCAAAAACGAAGATTTTAGCCTTTAAAAATGCCTATCATGGCGATACTTTTGGCGCCATGTCTGTTAGTGGCCGCAGTATTTTTACCGATGCTTTTAACAGTCTATTGTTCGATGTCGAGTTTATCGATCTGCCAAACGAAAATAACATCTCACATCTCATATCTCATATCTCAAATCTTAAGGATACCGCATGTTTTATCTTCGAACCTCTCATTTTAGGATCTGGTGGCATGTTGATGTATGAAGCTAAATATTTGGATCAGCTTTTATCTGCCTGTAAAGATGCAGCAATTTTAACCATCGCTGATGAAGTGATGACAGGTTTCGGTAGAACTGGAACTTACTTCGCTTGCGAGAAATTAACTAACGAGCCTGATATTATTTGTTTAAGCAAAGGTTTAACCGGTGGAACAATGCCATTGGGGGTAACCACCTGTACGAAGGAGATTTTTGAAGCATTCTTAAGCGACGATAAATTAAAAACACTTTACCACGGACACTCTTTTACGGCGAATCCGATTGCTTGTGTAGCTTCTTTAGCGAGTTTGGATATTCTGTTAAAAACTGAAACACTTCAGAATATTAAGCGAGTAGAAGCCAAACATGCTGTTTTTCTTGAAGAAATTAAAACGCACCCTAAAGTTAAAGCCATTAGGCAAACGGGAACAATTATTGCAATTGAGTGGGAGACTGGCAATGAAACCTCTTATTTAAGTAATCTGCGTAATTTATTGTATGCGTACTTTTTAGATAAGGGAATTATATTAAGACCATTGGGCAATATTATCTATATCCTCCCACCGTATGTAATCAGTGATGAAGATCTCGATTATATCTATGCTGCCATAAAATCGGCTTTAGAAGAAGTATAGGTGCTTTTAGGTCGTAGCGAGATTCTACAACCAATAATTATAACTTATTTTAAGGTGCTTGTCAGTCTGAGCGGAGTCGAAGACCTTTACACGTTAAAAATCAAAAAAGATTGTCCTTCGACTACGCTCAGGATGACAATCTTTTTTGATTTATCAAAGAACTTATCTGTGCTGTAAGATGTTACCATCTTACACTTCATCAAGTCTTTTAGGTAAATGCTAAGTCAGGTGGTAACACCTGACTTCACTATAATTTCAGAATAGCGAAACAGGTGAAATTACGCTGCTGGTTCCAGATAATTTTTAAGCGCATCATTAACGAAATATGTCCAGCCGCCATTGAAACTTGTTTTGGCAAAGTCAGGACCGTTTTCAGCAAAGCTTTCTGTACCACTATGTGTTAATTTCAGCCTTGTTTGCTCGCCTTGCTCAAATAACTCCCAACTTACTACCGAATTGCCTGGATAACCATCGTATCGCCAAGTGTAGGCGAGTTTCCTGCCATCAATAATTTCTGTTATCTCGCAGAGATGTAGATATTGAGGACCATCATCCGGTCCACCAGAAAATTCAAACCTAAAGCCTACTTCTGGTTTAAAGTTTTCCAATTGAAAATACCACTGTTTAATTTCATTGTTATCGGTTAAAGCTTTCCAAACTTTTTCGATAGGCGCATTATACACCCGTTCTACAATAATTGGTTCGTTTTTCATCTTTATTTTGATTTAGTGTCTTTTGATAAGTGAATTTCTAAAGCATCTAATTTACTTGTCCAAAAAATACGGTATTGTTCCACCCATTTAGATACTTCTGCTAGTTTTTGAAATCGTATATTACAGTACCGGTCTCGGCCTTGTTGGGTAATTTCTACTAAACCGCATTCTGTTAAAACTTTAATGTGCTGTGAAATGGCAGGCCGGCTCATATCGAAATTTTCGGCAATTGCATTTAGATTTAAGGTGTTATGGGCAATCAGATTAATGATTTCTCTTCGGGTAGGATCGGCAATGGCTTGAAATACATCTCTTCTCATAAAATAATTGCGTAAGTAATTGCTTACAAATATAAGTGTAAGTACTTACTTACGCAAATTTTAGTTTATTTTTAAATGATAAAAATTAACCCAAGGGCATTTTAGTCATATCCATAAAAAGAATACTCCATCTTTGACCATCAAGATCAACAAAACCACAACCATACATCCAGCCATCTTTGTAGCCTGGCTCGCCATAGAGTGTACCACCGGCAGCTACTACTTTTTGAGCCAGATCGTCTACTTCTTGCGGACTTTCTGCGTCAAAAGAGAATAATACTTCGCCGCCATTGCGATTATCGGCAATACTGGTCCCAGCAAAACCTTCGTACAACGCTTCTTCAAAAAGCATAATCGCTAAATTACTTTCTCCTACTAAAAAGCACGCCGAATCTTCGCGGGTGCCATACTGGAGGTTAAGCGTAAAGCCGAGTTGTGTGAAGAATGCTTTAGACTTGTTAATGTCTTTTACCGGAAGGTTTATCCAAAGTGATTTTATCATAACGTTTTATATTTGATGTAAGTAAAGATAGGTAAGCAGCTATAGAGTTGTCCTTGCTAAAAAAGAAAATTAACAGGGCTGTTTGAGACAATTTAGGTTATTGTAATTACTTATATTTTCTTCTATTCCTTATGTGGTTAAAGTATTGGGCAATGTTGCGCCTTATAAAGCATAGTGCTTTATTAGCTTATGTTTATAATCTCATAGGCTTAACTGGTTAGTGAAGTTATTGTGCTGATTCTTGCCATATAAGGCATTTAAGGGTACCTCAGCTCATAATGTTAGGAATTGTACTTAACATTTATATTTTTCGGAAAGCTTTTTAGGCGCCACATTACAATAAGAAAGTGTAAGTGCATCGATAAGCATTTCATCTGTTAATGCTGTTAGGTCAAAAATTGTCCAACCTTGTTTGCCCCAGGCCCCGCTAGCCGGCCATACGCTGTTCCGATCAAAATCACAGAAAACAGACTGATCAATTGCCGATAATTTAAATGTTGCCTGCCTTTTCTGAATATTTAACGTAGCAAAGATCTTTTTATTTACCCGGAAGGAAGTTTTTTCGAAATGCGGTAATTCAATAACTTCATCAAAAGATAGGCAGTGAGCTATAAAAGTTGATGAATCCATGGTGTATTGTTAAAAGTTACAATTTATACAATTTCTGTGGATGTTGTTCTGCGTAATTCAGAATTAAATTTAAGATATAACTGTTGGATTGATAAATAGAAAGATCATTTTTGATGGGAGCCAGGCCATCTGATAAGTAATTTTTATCTGTAAAATAACCCATTCCATAAAATTTCCCGTTTTCAACAACCAGGCAGCTAAATTCTTCTTCTTTTCTACCTTCATCCACCAATGCGAAACTTGGTTGTTGTTTCTGGATATCAGCCAATGCTGTGTTTAATTTTTTATTATAAACACTAACAGTCTCTATTCCACTGCAGGCACCAAAACACTGCCCATTTTCGTGTGCATAACATTTAGTGGCCGTTTTTTGCAGGTAACAGAGCTTTGCACAAAGCTGGTATTTATCAACCAATTGGTTTAAGAAATTATAACCTTCCAACAGACTATTGAAACTCTGAAAAGCGTTATTGTTTTTTTTATGTTTATCTATCGCTAAACGCAAATAGCCGTTTTGATCTTCGAAAACATATAAATCATATTTATGCTCATAACGCTTCATAGCCCGGTTATTTTCAGGCCAAAGGCGTTTTATTTCATTGGCTTCTAAAATGAGTGCCATTAATTCGGTACCACATATTACATGGTCTACATGATGAATAGTGCGTAAAAAATCCTGTCGCTGTCGGTTTGGTGTATTGCCTGTAAAATGGCTGGTTACGCGTTTTTTAAGGTCTTTTGCTTTCCCAACATAAATAATCTTGCCTTTACTATCCTTAAAATAATATACGCCAGGTTGATGAGGTAACCTTAGAATAGAAGCTTTATCTAAGTGTGGCGGTAAAACCTGCTCTTTCGATGTTTTCTTCAGCATTTCTGCGATTATGCCTTCCTGATCGTATTCTAGTAATAAATTGAATAGGATACTGGTTGCATCTGCATCTCCCGCTGCCCGATGCCGGTTTTGAATCGGGATCCGCAAAGCTGTACAAAGTTTTCCTAAACTATAAGAAGATTTGCCAGGAATTAGTTTTCTGCTCAACCTTACCGTACATAGCTTTTTGCATTGTAAATCATATCCTGCAGCTGCCAAATGATGCTTCAAAAAGGAATAATCGAAGTTTACATTGTGCGCCACAAAAATCTTATCGTTTAATAATTGATAAATCTCTAAAGCAACATCATCAAAAGTTGGGGCATCCAACAACATGTTATCATCAATACCTGTAAGCGCCGTAATGTAAACGGGGATAGGCTGCTTCGGATTAATTAGGGTAGTGTAAGATTCAACTATTTCATTGCCATCATGGATGTTAATGGCAACCTCGGTAATGCCATTTGCTGAGGCATGACCGCCAGTGGTTTCGATATCTACAACTGCGTATAACATTAAATTAATTTGAAATACAAATCTATGCTAAAATAATTAGTATGAAAATAATTTTGATTATTTCTTTAGCATAAAAAAAGCGGTTATGTATTTAACGTAACCGCTCTGGTATTTTGTATGTAAATATTTAAAGTTTACTTAATAACTTGCTTAAATTAGGTTTAATGCCTATAGAAATTGGTACAGTATTAAAAGCCCTGTTCTGGATTTTACTGAAACCATACATGTAACTGGCCTCAACAAATAAATTAGCGCCTCCAATATTATATTCAATACCGGCCCCACCTTCGGCAATACCCAAACCATTTGATTTATTATCTTGGGTAACCTGCAGCGTTGTGGTATTTACACTAGCCTGAGGCGTTAGAATAAAGCCGCCACCAGCACCTGCAAAACCATAAAAAGCCCATTTGTTTACAATTTTACGGTAGCCTAAAGCAACATTTAACAAATAGGTGGTTGCCCTGCCTTTTTGTAAGGTATAGGTATAACCCGCATCTGGTGTTATCTGGTTAAAAGTAAAAGCATGTAAACTTGCCTTGGGGTATAAGAACAGACCACCGTTGCCCAAACCCAGGTTTAAACCTAGTGATGTTGAAAATTTCGGCTTAAAATAATCTGAAGTTTCGCCCATTGGGAATGCAAAGCCAATTCCACTCATCGAATAGAGTTTGTCTGGTCTGCTTTGTGCTTTTACTTTGATTGATACTGTTGTACATAGCAACAGAAGAGATAATAGTAATTTTAATTTCATATCTGATTTTTTAATTTTCGGTTAAAGCACTTACTTTTTGGAGCAAATCTGCCATATTAAAGGGTTTTTCTAAATAATCATCGGGATGGTATTTTTGCGATGTAATATAATTTTCATCGTACCTGGCCGATGCCATAATAATGGGGATACGCGCTGTTTCAGGATTTAACCTTAACTCTTTAAACACAGCACGGCCATCCATTCCATTTAACATAATGTCTAGAATAATCAGATCGGGACTAAAATCTCTTATTGTTTTAAAAATATGCCGAGGAGATAGTAGCGGATAAACTTTATAATGTTCGGTTTCTAATACATCCTGGAAAACCTCTAATACATCTGGATCATCATCCACAACCAACACTCTTTTCAAAACAGATAAATCAATTAATAATAAAATAGACTATCCTAAGACAAAATTTTAGGCGTAATGTTTTGATTGTACATTAAAAATTGATTCGATGCTGATGGTAGGCTATTAAAGACTACATGATGGTGTCGGGACGGGGCTTTTCCTGAAGCAAATTGTTCTTGATAAAATTTGCAAAAAGCTCTATGTATGTACCCGAAACAGTAAAGGATGTTTCGCCAGAAAGCAGTATTTTATTGCCGAGTACACTTTTGATATGCTGTTTTGCAATAACGACAGTAGGGGTAACCTGGATAAATGCCGAATGTTTTTTTAACATTTTCAAGGTCTTGGTGAAATTAGATTTTGAACTTAGAAAAGCATTTTTTGTAGTTTTAAATTGAATATCTTCCCCCATTTCTTCTATTGCAATCAATTCATTCAGATCTATTCTTACCAAATCAGCGTTTTCTCCTTGTAAAGGGATGTAAAAGAAATGATCTTCGAAAACGGAAAAAGGATGTTGCGCTTTTTTTCCAGTTGGATAGAGGTTGTTTATTGTTTTAGTAAAATGTAAAATAGAGTATGGCTTAAGTAGATAAGCATCCGCATCAACTTTAAAAGCATCAATGGCATACCTTGGATGCGCCGTAGTAAAAACCAGGTGTTTTGTTTTTTGCCTTAATAGCGTTGCTAATTCAATTCCGGAAAGTGAAGGCATTTCGACATCCATAAAAATAATGTCGACAGGATTAGATACTGATATTTCTGCTAGGGCTTGGAGCGGTTCAGTAAAAGTTTGGATAAGCTTTAAATCAGGCAGCTTTTCCATATATGCTATTAAGCTCTCTAGGGAATGAGGGTCGTCATCAATAGCAATACAACTTATTGACATTTTTTATAGGTTTAGTTGATGCAAATTACAATTTCAACCATTAATATGGAAAAAAAACACATTCGAAACGGATTTTTATGCATTCGGCAAGGAAAATCAGCTTTTCTTTTGAGATTATTGTATGATTCGAAATTTTAAACTAAAATTATTAAAGCAGATTTTCTTATTTAATTCTAATTACTAACATTACCTTGAAATACTGGTCTGAATCAGTAAAGTAGCTGAACTCAGCATTTTTGCCATAGGTGTAAGCTAAGCGCTTCTTTATATTTTCCATGCCAGAGCTTAAGCCTGAGTTATCTTTAACTGCCTTTGTTAAGTTTGAAGTTTCTATAATAAGTTGATTGTGTTCAATCCTCAAACTCGCTTCGGCAGGATGTGATGCTGTAAGCAGTTCTCCATGTTTAAACATATTCTCTACCAAGATGGTTAACACCAATGGAATGATTTTAACATTACGTATTTCATCATCGTACCAAAAACGGAGCTGTACCTGGTGATCTTTACGGAGCTGATGCAGGTTGATGAGGTTTTCTACCTGATTAATCTCCTCATCAAGCAAAATAAACTCTTTATCCTGATTGCCGTCAACCGAATAGCGCATCATCTCAGCCAGAGAATGAATGGCTTCTGCAGCAACCGGAGAAGAATCTTTAGCGTTCAGATAAATAAAATCTAAAGTATTAAATAATAGATGAGGTTGTATCTGTGCCTTTAAAAAAGCATTTTCTGATTTAGCTATTTGGATAATGTTATTTAGCCGTTGTTTCTCCAGGTCTTCAATCTTCTTGCGCTCTTCGAGAAAATTAAGGAGAAAATAATAACTGGTAGCGAAGCACATAAAATATATGGCCCGGTAAATCGGCGCAGCAAAAAAGGCTGCATTAAACATCAGCTTAATAGGGCCATTATAATCTGTATAATTAATTACGATATAATCTAAACAAACCGTTAGTATTAGATAAGCGCCCAGTTCAAGTAAAATAAACAGGGGTAATTTCCACCATCTTTCATTTATTTTCTTCAGCGCAAAAGCCAAAACTACATGTGCGTGGAAATAAAATGTAGCAATGTTTAAGCTATAAAAAATAACATAAGTGCTCAGTGTAGAGAATCTTCCAACAAAGATGCCTATGATGATGGCCTCATAAAATATGAAGATCGTCCAACCTAAAATGTGAAGTTTTTTGTCGGAAAACCAGGTTGAAATTTTGTGTAATTTGTTTTTTTTAGCGATAAGCGTCATTGGCTAGTTAATTGGGGAACGGCTACATATGCTAAACAATAAAACCATAAGCGTTTAATTGTTTAGATAACGAATATACTAAAAAATTAGTTTAAGAGCGGTTAGTTTTAATCGTTTTCTCTTTTATGTAGTCTTGTATGCTCTCACGGTAACTATTTCCAATGTTGATGGTTAAATCATTGATCATTTTTAGGGTATTGCCCTCTACTTTCTCGATGTAGTTTTTAGCAATAATAAATGAGCGGTGTGCCTGTGCAAAATTCTGATAATCTTTTAAAATGATCTTTATCTCTGATAGTGCAATGTATGATACAATGGTTTCGTTTAGGGTGAAAATCCGGACATAGTTTTGCAGGCTTTCTATCGCAACGATATCGGTATACCTTACTTTAATTAAGTTGTTCTTCTCATTTTTATTCCTTACAAAGAAATAATCATCCTCTTTTTTAATACCAACATTCGGTAAGCTGGGGCTGAGGGGAAATAATCTGTTTATGGTCTCGGCAAAACGGGCAAAGGTATATGGTTTTAATAAATAAGCGCTTGCATTCATTTCAAACGCTTCATAGGCATATTTAGAATGCGAAGTGGTAAAAATTAATTTGTCTGTTTTATGCCTGATTGCTTTTGATAATTCTAATCCCGAAATCATAGGCATATCAACATCTATAAAAATAATGTCAACACGATCTCCTGCAGTAATTTCATTTAATGCTTGTAACGGATCTGTATACGAATTTATTAAATGAATATTTGCCAGATGATTGATGTATGATTTTATACCGTTGACGGCGTGAATGTCGTCATCAATTACGATACATGTTAATTTCATTAGGTATGTTTTAAGGTTAAACGAAATTATAAGTTGCTTTTTAAATAAAGAAATTATTTTAGGCCTGCAACGATGTTTAGCCGGTTTTTGTAGTAAATATGATACGTATATGTTTTTTACGAAAGAAAGATGACCAGCGAAAACCGATGATAAAGGTTTTACAAAAAGAATAAAACAAATTTATTTAATTACTTGTATAACAATATATTGTATTTTGAATCGTAGTTATTAATAGATATATTTAATAAGCAAAATAATCATCCCTAATTACCTAAAACAATATCCCATGAAAAATAGAATTCGCACCGCCAATAGATTAAACGTATCTATTACTAAAAAGGTTATTGAACTGCAGGAGCAAGGTTACGACTGTGATTTTCTTCTACTGGCTAACGGTAGTTTACATTGCATGCAAACCAACTTAAGCTATCCGCTAAGTACGGTTGCTATTAAACAAAGGGAACATGGCTACGATTTCTTTAGCCATTCGTATAAAAATGTGCATACCATTGAAACAGGTAATGGTGAAAGGGGTGTATTGCTTACCGAAAAGGTCTTTTAACCCATCACTTTATATTCTTCTAATTTAACCGTAGTGTACGGCTCAGATTTACTGTGTCCTAATAGGACTATTTAAAGTATCCGACGATACGTTTTATTGCAAGTTTAGTAAAAACTTTTCTTTCATTTTTTTTGTTTAGATTTTATTGAATATATTTAAACAAAATAATGACTTACTCTATTTCAGATCTTGAACAGCTTTCGGGCATCCATTCTCATACCATCAGGATCTGGGAGCAGCGTTACAATGCGCTGAGTCCGATGCGATCTCAAGGCAATACGCGATTATATGATGATAAGCAGCTCCGAAGACTATTAAATATCGTAAGCTTAAATAAAAGCGGTTTAAAAATTTCTAAAATCTGCGGCCTTTCTGATGAAGCAATTGATAAACTTCTCGACCAACAGTTTTCCTATCCCACTGATGATGAGCAGGCAGATTATGTTTCGCAACTCATTAGGCATGGTTTGGCTTTTGATGAGCGCTCATTTAATCATTTAATTGATCAGAGCATTGATCAGTTGGGGCTTTCTGGTTGCTACCGGAAAATAATGTATCCATTGTTGGTCCGTTTGGGCTTAATGTGGCGAAAAGACGATATTTGTCCTGCACACGAGCATTTTTTATCAAACATTATCCGTCAAAAAATATTTACACACATCAATAACCTTCCTTTAACAAGGCATGCTGGCGAAAGTTGGCTTCTTTTTTTACCGGAAGATGAAGATCATGATATTGGGCTGCTTTTCGCCAGTTATATGCTAAGGATGCACCATCATCATGTTATTTTTTTAGGCAGCAAAGTTCCGTTAGATTCAATTAAGCGAATATTTTCTACATTAAATGTAGGTCATGTTTTGCTTTTTATGATAAAGTCAAGATTGGAACATGGCGCACAAAAATACATAGATCAATTGTCTGAAATATGCTCATCCGCTAAGATCCATCTTGCGGGAAATAGTGAGGTTATCGGTAAACTAAACAATATCGATCACATCAACTGGTTTAAAACGCTCGATGAATTTGAAAAAACAATACAATACCCTTTTTTACATGAAAGAAATTTTTGATCAACTATCTGCCAATTGTAGCCGGCTTACCACTAAGTTGTATAGTACCAGCTTTTCTTATGGTATTTATTTTCTTGGTAAAGAACTGCGTCAACCCATACACTCCATTTATGGCTTTGTACGTTTAGCGGATGAGATTGTAGATAGTTTCCATCACTATGACAAGAATTTTTTATTAGAAAAATTTAAGGAAGATACTTTCGAAGCCATTAACCTGGGCATTAGTTTAAACCCCATTTTAAATTCATTCCAAAGGGTTGTAAATCAATACCAGATAGATCAGGAGCTGATTGTTCTTTTTCTGAGGAGTATGGAAATGGATCTTTCTACGCAAGAATATACACCAGAACTTTACAACGAATATATTTTAGGATCCGCAGAAGTGGTAGGTTTGATGTGTTTAAAGGTTTTCACCAATGGCAGCGATGCTGATTACGAGCAATTGAAGCCTTACGCTATGAAATTGGGCTCTGCATTTCAGAAGGTTAATTTTTTAAGGGATGTAAAGGCTGATCATCAAACACTTAATCGGAATTATTTTCCCAATATTAATTTAGCCCTATTCTGCGATCATCAAAAAAAAGAAATCGAAAAGGAAATTGAAGCAGAATTTGCAATGGCCTTAACTGGTATTAAGCAGTTGCCCACAGCATCCAGAAATGGCGTATATTTGTCTTATATCTATTATAAAAAATTATTTGCTAAGATAAAGCGTTTAAGTGCTGAAAAAGTTATGACTGAAAGGATAAGAATTTCGAACACGCGTAAAGTAGGTTTGATGTTTGGTTCTATTATCCGTAATAAGTTAAATGTAATTTAAATGGAAGAACAAGTTATTCTGGTTGATGAGGAGGATGTTCCGAAAGGACAGATGGATAAAATGGAAGCGCATGAGAAAGGTGTATTACACCGTGCATTTTCTGTTTTTATTTTTAATTCTAAACGCGAACTATTACTGCAGCAGCGAGCACTGAGCAAATATCATTCTGCCGGCTTATGGACGAATACCTGTTGCAGTCATCCGCGGATTGGAGAAAGTAATATCCACGCAGCAAAAAGAAGATTGATGGAAGAAATGGGGATGGAATGTGAATTGAACTATCTGTTTAAATTTACCTACAAGGCCGTATTTGAAGATGGGTTAACGGAACACGAAGTTGATCATGTTTTTTTTGGTATGAGTGATGAATTACCAGTTATAAATGATGGGGAAGTAGAATGCTTTAAGTATATGGATTTGGAGACCTTGGCACAGGATATTGCAGTTAATCCGAGTGCCTATACACCATGGTTAAGAATCTGTTTGGATAAAGTTGTAGCGCACGCATCAACGGCTAAAACAAAAAACGGGCATACAGCCTAAGCCATATACCCGTATCTAAATTAACGCTCTCGAAGACAAATATAGGACTAGTTTAGAAAAATCCTAAAAGTTTAACATTTCTTTTACTTTAAGATTATAGTTCATTGTTTTGGTAAAAGTTGTGCTGTAATTTAAACGCTTAACATTTAGTGGTTTATGTTTATGAGCGGAAATTTTAAACCAAAAAAATATTTTTTAGCTAAACATATAGTTTTTGGCATTTTTTACAGAAATAAGTTTGCCGGTGTGTTTTTCCGAGTTCCTTTTTCTCTATCTTATGCTTTAGCGGGCACTCTTTCTGACTATATGTTTCCCAATGCTTGCTTAATGTATTTTCCTTTTTCCATTTTAAAAAATCAAAACTATAATTTTTGGCTTCCTTAACCAGTATCTTTAATTTTGCAGGCGGTAAATTTTCAATTTTGGTTAAGGGATGTATACGGGTGCGGTATAAGACCTCGTTTTTAATAATATTACCCACTCCACTAAAAATCTGCTGATCCAGCAATACGTCGCAAACCAATGCCTGCGGTTTTTCTTTTAATTTTTTAATAGCTGCACTGCTGTCCCACTCATCAGCCATTACATCGTTTTCCCAGTGGTAATGTTTTTTAACGTTTCCTTCCAGGAGGTCAACTTTGCAGGTATAAAAGTTTAATTCATCTTTTTTAAAGATCAGTCCCAATTTTAATGGTGCTTTTTTACGCTCATTAATTAAATAACTGCCAAATAGCATAAAATGAATACGGATTGTGAAATCGTTAAAACAGATCAGGAAATGTTTACCCCAGCTCTTAAAATCCTGGATTTTTTCATGGAGCAATCTATCTTTGTCGAGATTTGTATTGCCTGCTACTTCCAGTACTTCCGGCTTACCCAAATGGAGCGCTTTGATTAAATCTTTTAATATTATTATTGATGGACCTTCGGGCATATTATCCTTCCTCTAGTTTCTGGAATTTAAATTTATCCTTAATGTGACGGTTAAAATATCTTCCTTTCGATCCGGAAGCCTTTAACATCTTGTAAATTTTTTCTGGGACCTCTTTATATTGATAAATCATATCGGTTACAAAGATGATTTTCAATGTTTCTGTAGCTGCATCATAACTAAAATATTTTATTACTGATGATGGCATAATATTAAATTATACCTTAAAAACAGCTACAGTTACAAATGGTTTCAATCGTTTTTGAGTGCTGATTCTTCCCGCTGAGCTTTAATCTTTTCCTTTTTCAGATCGATACGGATAATGTTATATAAACTCATATAAACATTTGCTACCCATATTATCGAAAAGAAAGAAATAAGATAACCACGCCAATCGGGATAAAGTAAGGTGAATTTGGTAATAAAAAGCAGAATTGCGGTTACATAATGACTGAAGCAATATTCGCAGGTAAAAACATAAAAAAACTTTCTTTTTGCCAGTTGATCACAGTTTTTAGAACGGTTTACACAGAATTCACGTGCTTCTTTGAAAATTTCTTCTTTTGTAACTGTCCACGCGATGCAAGCTACGGGTAAGGCCATAATGAAAAGATAATAGATGTGTGCTTCCATAGTAATTAAATCAGGGTATAAATACAACCTTAAACCATTGAAAATGTTTATTAAGCGATAAACATTTTGATTATATTTATGTTAATTAAAATATATCTAATTATTTGTTTTATGGAAAGATCAGAAATCATATCTCTACTTGAGGTAATCAATCAGCAGGTTAGTTCTTCGGTTTTAGGTGGGATGGAAGAAGAATATGAAGAATTAGAAAGCATGGGCCTGATTAAAATTAACCGCGATTCGGTACAATGGTCGTCTGCTATGACGCCTGCAGGAAATGCATATTTAGGACACGATTAGTTGGGTTAGCGTTGATACAGGAAATGGCTAAGTTCTCATGACTTGGAAAGCAGTTGGAGTGGTTCTTCGTTTATGTAGTCCCGCCCCGTTTCTGCCCCGATGAAGAATCTTGGCATTCACTATGGTCGGGTTTAGCTTACTTTGGTCCCTGCTCGTAGCTTCGTTTTTCCTGCTGTAGCCAATTTACTTAACACTCCTGACTTTGAACTAAAATACTGTTTAAGCCATATAGCCCGATGGAAATGGAAATCCCTTTTGGGCCTCGTTGAATTGTTTATATCGGGTTTTAACCAAAAGGATTGGAATGGACAGCAGGACTGAACCCTACCTAATGGCTACTGGCCTAGCGCTTCAAAAAAAATAACTGTTTATTTTTAACGATTGATCAGCAGACTTCCCATCAGGATCTTTAGGACTAAACTTTGACCAATTTATTGTTGGAATTCTGCTAAATTTGCAGCAAGTTTAGAATTGTGCCCTAAATAAAATAAAAGGCCATTCTATCTGCAGATATGAACGATTTACAACTTAGAACGGTAAATGTAACCAGATACGTTACGCCTTTGCGCGAGGGTGGCTCTATGCCTGCCATTGCGGAAGCTGATGATAACTTTTTATATGTACTTAAATTTAGAGGGGCAGGACAGGGCACCCGGGCTTTAATTGCCGAACTAATTGGTGGCGAAATAGCCCGCTATTTAGGTTTGCGTGTACCTGAATTGGTTTTTGCCAATTTAGATGAGGCTTTTGGGAGAACAGAACCCGACGAAGAAATACAGGATCTGCTAAAAGCCAGTGTAGGCTTAAATTTGGCATTGCACTATTTATCTGGTGCAATAACATTCGATCCGACTGTAACTACGGTTGATGCTAAACTTGCTTCGCAGATTGTATGGCTAGATTGTTTTTTAACCAACATGGACCGTACTTGCAGAAACACCAATATGTTGCTGTGGCATAAGGAGCTTTGGCTAATTGACCATGGGGCTGCATTATATTTTCATCATTCTTGGCAGAACTGGGAAGAGCAGGCTATTAAACCCTTCTTTTTGGTTAAAGACCACGTATTGTTACCATGGGCTACCGAACTCGAAAGTGTAAATGATGAATTCAGCAAACTACTTAGCCCTGAAAAGATTGAATCTGTTATTAATCTAATTCCTGACGACTGGTTAGAAGGTGAAACGAACTTCGAAAGCAAAGCAGCGCACCGTAATGCCTATACGCATTTCCTTACTACCAGGTTAACTCATTCAACTATATTTTTAAAAGAAGCACAGCATGCAAGGGAAATTCTTATTTGAGTATGCTGTGATTCGCGTAATGCCCAGGGTAGAACGTGAAGAATTTATTAATGTTGGCATTATTTTGTTTTGTGCCAAGCAAAAATTTCTAAAAAGTGTTTTTTCTCTGGATGAGGCAAGAATAAAGGCTTTCTCTGCGGAGATAGATTTAGAAGAGCTAAAAGAGAACTTGTGTGCTTTTGAAAGAATAAGTACATCTGCAAAAGGATCAGGTCCCATTGGTCAATATGACCAGGCTTCTCGTTTCAGGTGGCTCACGGCAACCAGAAGTACGGTAGTGCAGTGCTCAAAAGTACACCCTGGTTTTTGCGATGATGCTGAAGAGACTTTGTTAAGGCTGCATAACGAGCTGGTTCTTTAATTAACAGTTTTCAGTTGCCAGTTAACAATTCTGAGTGTGAAATAGCGAGTTTGCATTTGCCAATTAACCAGTTAAACAATTTATAAAGTTAATCAATCTTTCCCTTGCCAAAAGAATATTTCAAAAAACTCCAGGATCTGCTCGATACCGAACGCAACGAAGATTTACAATCGTATTTAAAACTTACTGAAAATACTTCGGCTGCCGATAGGAGAGCTTTGGGTTTAACCTGGTACCCTATTGCAATCAGGAATACCGAAATAGGTCGTGGCGATTATTTAACTGTAGAGTTGGAAAGGACCACCCATCAGGATTTTTCGCATCAGTTCCGTTTTGGCTCTGCAGTTGTATTGTTTTCTAATCATGATGCCAAAGAAGATCGGATAGAAGGGATTATAAATCACCAAAGTGGTAGCAGGATGAAAATCAGCTTTCGTGTTGATGAATTACCAGACTGGACGAGAGATGGCAAACTTGGTGTAGACTTACTTTTTGATAATAATAGTTACGACGAAATGCAGAGTGCCCTTAAACAGGCTACGCATTTGGCAGAAAATGAATCAGAAAATAAACTGATCCGTATTTTAACGAAAGGAGAAAAACCTTCATTTCGTGGCGAAGAAAAATTTATCATTCCAAATACCTTAAACGACTCGCAGCAATTAGCGGTGAATAAAATTATTGCAGCCGATCATTTGGCTGTGGTTCATGGTCCGCCAGGTACCGGAAAAACGACAACGCTTGTGCATGCAATAAAATCGTTGGTTAAACACAGCGATCAAAAAATCCTGGTGGTAGCACCAAGTAATACTGCTGTTGATTTACTCACTGAAAAATTAGCGGCTGAGGGATTAAAAGTAATTCGGGTTGGGAATCCGGCAAGGGTTTCAGAGAGATTGCTTGCGGCTACTCTTGATCATCAAATGGCCGATCATCCGGAGATGAAAACGATTAAGGCTTTAAAAAAACAGGCCAGTGAGTATAAAAACATGGCTCATAAATACAAACGGAGTTTTGGCAAAGCAGAACGGGAGCAACGCAAGGCCTTGTTTGATGAAGCGCATAAAATTGGAAAGGAAGTAGAAAAAACGGAGCAGTATATTATGGATAATCTGTTTACTAAAGCACAGATTATTACCGCCACCCTGGTGGGAGCCAACCACTATACCGTTCGGGATTTAAAGTATAATACCATTGTAATTGATGAGGCTGGCCAGGCTTTGGAACCTGCTTGTTGGATACCGATTTTAAAAGCACAGAAAGTAATATTGGCCGGCGATCATTTTCAGCTTTCTCCAACCATAAAATCAAATGAGGCAGCCAGAAATGGTTTAAGTAATACTTTACTCGAAAAAGCAGTAAGCCTTCATCCAGAGTCGGTTGTGTTGTTAAAGGAGCAGTATAGAATGAACAAAGATATTATGGGTTATTCATCTCGGGTATTTTACAGAAATGAGTTGATGGCGCATCACTCTGTTGCCGATCATTTATTGTTTAATGGCGATCAACCGATTCAATTTATCGATACTGCAGGCTGTAGTTTCGACGAAAAATTAGATGGAACAAGTACAACCAATCCTGATGAAGCTGCATTTTTGGTCAAACATTTAACGAATTTGGTTGCTAGTTTGGCAGATCAAACCCTAACAGAGAATTTTCCTTCTGTTGCCATTGTTTCCCCTTATAAACAGCAGGTTCAGATTTTAAATGCGATGGTTCAGGAAAATGAAATTTTAAATCCATATCGCAATAAAATTGCAGTTAACACCATTGATAGCTTTCAGGGGCAGGAACGTGATGTGGTTTATATTAGCCTTACCAGGAGTAATGGCGATGGAAGCATTGGGTTTTTATCAGATACGAGAAGAATGAATGTTGCGATGACAAGGGCAAGGAAAAAGCTGGTTGTTATTGGCGATAGTTCTACATTATCGAAATCTAATTTTTATGCTGAATTTATCCAGTATGCTGAGCAATTGAATGCATACCACAGTGCCTGGGAATTTATGGAGTTATAACCATAAATTGTTGCTTTTTACAACTGCTTCACATGATACGAAGCAAGTTGATGCTAAACCTTTTCCAGTTTCTTTTCTTCTGCGAGTTTACTTGATATACTGGCCCCTGCAATTAACAGTTCGTGCGTAATGGTTTTGGTATATTCTGTGATTTCTGATTTAAAATCTTTTACCGATGAGCCTGAACGGATTTCTTCTAATCTTTTTTCCCACTGTCCGGTAAGTTCAGCCTGCGCTATCTGTTTATCCTTCACTACTTCGTAAACAGCCAAACCTTTATTGGTAGGTACAAGATTTCGCTTTTCCCTTGTAATATATTCTCTGGTGATTAACGTTTCGATAATGGATGCGCGCGTTGCCGGCGTACCTAAGCCGCTGTCTTTCATGGCATAACGTAGTTCTTCATCTTCAATCTCTTTACCACAGGTTTCAAGCGCTTTTAATAACGAAGCTTCATTGTACATTGGCTTTGGTTTAGTCTGCTTTTCTAAAAGAGATTTCTCCGTTATAGGCAATAGTTCTCCAACGGCAACCTTTGGTAACGCTGCATTGTCTTCATCCTTTTTATCGTCTTCAGGGTCGTTAAAAACAGCCCGCCAGCCCGCAGAGCGGATTACCGTTCCATTGGCCACAAAAGTAACTCCCGATTGGATGGTTATTTTGGTTAACTCCTTAATACATTCCTGGTGAAAAGCCTCGATCATCCGACCAACAACCATATCGTATACAGCCTGTTTATCTGCACTTAGCCCATAAGCCTGTTCGCCGGTTGGTAAAACAGCATGGTGATCGGTTACTTTTTTAGCGTTAACGCTTCGCTTATTTAAAGCAATGGTTTGCAGAAACTGTGCTTGTTTTCCAAAATCAGCATGATCGGTAAATTTTGCAATCAAATCTGGAACGCCTGCAAAAACATCATCGCCAATATATCGCGATCCGGTACGGGGATAAGAAACCAATTTACTCTCGTACAGGTTTTGCAAAATATTAAGTGTTTGATCAGCAGTATATCCCTTTTTCTTATTGGCTTCTTGCTGTAAACTGCTTAAGTCATGCAATAACGGAGGTGGTTCTTTTCTTGGCTTTGCCTCTACAGCCGTAATGTTTCCACCCGTTGGAAAACCAGAAGGCACATCCTCTACAAGCGCAAATAACTTTTCTACTTCTTCCTTTTCTTTATAATTGGAAATTGATATAGCCTTAAAAACCTGTTCATCTTTAGAAAGTAAAATACTGATCTGATAATAGGTTTGAGGAACGAAATTTTTGATCTCCAAAAAACGGGCGCAGATCATGGCCAGGGTAGGCGTTTGTACCCGCCCTAACGAAAGAACTGTTCTATTACCCGCCGAAATACTTAGCGCCTGTGTGGCGTTCATTCCCACTAGCCAATCTGATTCTGAGCGGCAATGAGCCGAATTAAATAAGGTATCGTAATCGGTTCCGGGTTTTAAGTTTCTGAATCCATCTTTTATCGCTTCATCTGTTTGTGAAGAGATCCAAAGGCGTTTGAAAGGTTTTTTGCATTTCAGGTAATAATAAATGTACCGAAAAATTAATTCACCCTCACGCCCTGCATCCGTTGCCACAATAATTTCGCTCGCTTCATCAAAAAGTTTTTTTATGGTGTCTAATTGTTTCCGAACTGCGGGATCCTCTACAAAACCATCTTTTGTTTTAATCTTTCTAACGGCAAGTTTAAACTTTTGCGGAAGCATGGGTAAATGTTGCTTCCTCCAGCCAATAAAGCCATAATCTTGAGGGGGAGCCAATTGTAATAAATGCCCGAATGCCCAGGTAAAAGAATATCCTTTACCTTCAATGTATCCATCTTTTCTGGTGGTTGCTCCGAAAACTTTAGCAAGTTCACGACCAACAGAGGGCTTTTCTGCAATTACAATCTTCATGAATGGGCTTATCTTTTCAACCCCAAAGATGATTAAAATATTGGCAACAGCTTAAAAAAATTACTCACAATGCTACTTAACATTCGTTTTGGCAAACAATTATCAGATAACTTTGTCCATCATTTGTGTCAGAAATTTTTATATCGAATTGATTAACAATTCGGTAATATCGCTATCTAACAGCTACAATTGATTTTTAATGAATGGATAAAATTTATGAACTGGCAGATTATAAAATTAAAGTAGGACTCGAACCGCAATTAATCCGCGTGTATAGTAATGCTCAACTCTGGGCTTATCTTGATGGAAAAGCAGATGCGAGGTTTGAACTTTTGATAAATACAATTAAAGACGATTATGAACAGCATTTCGGTAAAGCACTGGCTATTTCTAACGCTTCGCTTATTGTAGAAATCCTGGTACATGTGTATTGCGATTATCTGGGATTATCGTTCAATCGCATGGTGCGAATAAAATGGATTCAGGCTTTGGTTCAAAAACTGCTCAAACGTGCCGAAGTTGTAGACTGCGGTGAAAAAGGAGTAGACAACAACCGTTGGGTTTGGGATTTACTGGCCAGCAGCAAATCGTTTTTTATCTGGATTTTACCTAAAAACCTGAACGCCAAAAATATTAAACAACATTAATCCATTTGGGCTGCTAAAATCTGTTCCTGATTTAATACAATACTTGCAGCCAGTGTTTCATTTAAAAATGATGAATTGTATTGTTGTTCTGAATTATTGATAAACAGTACCGTTCGGTCTGAAATGGTGTTGATCACCTGATCGGCCAACTTAGCCGGAACGGCAGGACAACCCTGGCTTCTGCCCAGTCTGCCTAACTGATCAATGCTCTTTTGACTTACGTAACTGGCGCCATGAACCACAATAGCCCTTTCTCTTGCATTGCTGTTAAAACCTTGGTCCATGCCATCCAGTTTAAGCGAACGGCCATGTTTTCCATAATAGATTTCACCGGTTAAATAAAAACCTAAGCTGCTCTGGTTCGAATTGATATTATTGGAAAAGTAGGCTGGTTTATCGCCACCACTGTTTTGCCCATGAGCTACCCAAGTATTTAATACCAGTTTTTTGCTCGCAAGATCTATAATATACAGGCGTTTTTTAGAGCTTTCCTGATCAAAATCGGCAATGGTTAAAACAGATTTAGTATGTAAAAGGCCAGAATATTTTAAGTTATAAAAACCGGTTATGGCTTTTTCAAAAACCTGCTCACTTAATCCGGTAGAATCTAAATGAACCTGATGGTAAATATTCGAGATATATTGATTGTATAAGCTATCTGTAGCTATGTGCTTAACTACTTCTTGTTGTGTATGGGGAAGCTCCGCTGCTTTCCAACTTGTTCCGACAATGCTCATACCCATCAAAAAAATCGTAGCAATGTCCAGGATGTATTTCTTCATTCAGTATGGTTTAGTTTGATATTGAGCTATTTATACGGTTGTTTTGCTCAAATGTTGCCCAAATCAGTTGTGTGGCGTTTCAAATACAATTGCTTTTACATTTTCGTGACTTAAAACGGAATATATAGCTTTTAGGAATGTGAGGTAACAAGCCATGTCATACATTTGTTTCCCACAGAATTGCAGAAGGACGCAGATTTGAGCGCTTTGTCATTCCCAATGGAAATGATCCTCTCTAATTTAAATTATAATCTGTGTAATCGCCTTAAATCTGTGCGAAAAAAAAACTTACTAATTTTTCTTTAAATCTATTTGCCTATTTTTGCCGCATAACGAATATAAAATGCCAAACGAAGAAAATGATTACTCTTTCTGGACCAAATACAAAAGATTTGCTTCAACAGAAATTTTAATGTACCTGATCATGATTATCGGTATTGGCCTCGGGATTATTTTTTTAAGCTAAAGCCTGTTTTTGCTTCCCGCAGATTTCGCGAATTTCGCTGATATAGTTTCAGCCTATTTTTTTAAGCTGAGTGCTAATTTTAAATAATCTGCAGAATTTACATCATTAATGAATTTCGAAAACTCACTATATTCTGCTGCAGGAAATGTACCATCATTTAGTATAAATTTCCGGTGATAGGTTAGTTTGTTGCCTACTAAGCTTGCCTTACATACGTATTCCCCAAAAGGGCTTTTAAAAGCTTTGTCTTGTTCAATAATCAATTCTGTAATTACATTATCTGGCAAGGTATAAACAATGGTATCTTCGTCTGTATATCCGCGGTTAATGTAAACGGGCAGGGTTCTGTTCTTTATTTCAGGAATTGACCTTCTCAGATTAAAGGCATTGAGCTGTAAAAACATTTTATTTCCATTAACAGGCGCATAATTTCTGATATTAATGCTTACTTCTTCTGTTAATTTGGGCGATATATCTTTTTTTTGCGCAAAGGAAACTGCTTCGAAATCAATATTGTCAATGTTATAAGCTTCTTTTAGTAGTTTATGCTGTTCGGTTGTTGATTTACCAATCAACGATTCCTGATTTTCGTATTGTGAGCCAGCGTAAACAGTATTCATCTTTCCAGATACACTGCCGTCTAACTGGAGCGTTAAGTCGGCCTTACGTATCTGCAAGTTCTCAGCAGTGGTTAGTTTTGGTGTATGCAGTAGTTTACCTCCTTCGGTAGTACAGGCAAGCACTAATCGATCATCGGTAAAATCGCTTAAAAAACCGAAGGGGATTTTTTGGCTGGTGCATTCTAACCAGGTTGTGTCGCCCTTTAATGGCATGCATAAAATAATATGATTGCCTTGTACCATGCTGGCATAGTTTGGGTCCATACTTTTCTTTTCAGAACCAGCCGATACTACGCAGTAATAAGAATCTATATTTGCTGCACTGAGCAGGCTTTGCATATAGTTTACTAAAGCTTTACAATCGCCATAACCCAACCGGTCTACTTCGCTGGATGCAATCGGCTGAAAACCACCAATACCAATTTGTACGCTGATGTACCTTGTTTTGTCTTGTAAATACTGATAGATTTTACGCGCCTTATCTTTGTCCGTTTTTTCGTTTTTTACCAGATCTTTTACCATTTCAATGGTGGCAGGTGGCAGGGCTTTACGTTCTGCTAACAAATCGTCATAAATCCATTTGCCGAGCTCTTTCCAATTGGTGTAACTGCCTTTATGGTTGTAATAATAAAATTCTTGCGGGGCAATCTGGATATTGGTTGCATAAGTTTCGTGCGCCGGGCTATAGGGTTCAGTTCTAACCGCCAGGATATTATTTGCCTTCCAAATTGTTTTTTTCTGCTTCTCATCAGTTAGCACTTCTGGTGTTCCGTTATAATTCTGGGTTTTTATTCTTATCTGATCTGTTGGCTTACAAATAAAGGTATAAGTACTTTTCTCTACTGAAACATCATCTGCTGGTTTCGGCCTCCAATCGGGTATAATCAGATTTTGCTTATTTCTAATTTCATAATTGTAAACCACTGTATAGGGATATTGGTTTACCGATGGCAGATAGTGTTTTACGCGGCTATCAACAAATAAGGAGAACCCGTCGGCTGCACTCATATCCGCAAAATCGTTCTGCGAAAACTTGTTGGTGAGTTTGCCAACACTATTGTAAACTTCTCCTTTTATCCCTTTAATTGAAATATTTTTATCGTAGTAGAGTATTAACCGTGCTTCCTCTTCTCCATTTTGGTTAAATACCGTAACAGCTTTTTTTACATTAAGCATTACGTTATCAGGCGAGCGCATATCAATGGTTGTTTCTTCATTCCTGATACAGGCATTGGCCCGGTTGCGCAGGTTAGCGGGAATTAAATCAACATCATAATTGTCTTGTGCAAAACCAACAACAGAAACTAAAAGCAAGGAAAATATGGTGAATAAGAATCTCATTTAATTTGCCTTTTTTAATAAAAATTCTATTTTCTGGTTTTGGATAATCTTGCTATAGAATTCCTTTAAGAAAAGATATTCTTCTGGCTGATAAATAGCGTTGTTAAACTGTAAAATCTGACTCATCGAAATGGTGTTTCCATCTAAACCAGTTTGCAATAAATACCTTCCACCAGCATTGGGTAAAGCTATTGCCATATCTTTAGGTTTTTCTAGTAGTTGGTATTTTTCTGGTAAAAGCACATTAATGATAATGCGCTCGTCAGACGCTGCGCCTAAATCAACGGGGTATGTACGTTCGTTTAAGTTAAACGGATTTTTCGAAATGGTATTGATAAAAAATGGGCTAAAATAAAACTGATCTTTATTGCTGCCATCGTTTATGGTAAACTCTACATCGTATTTTTCTATTAAAGAATTTTCTACACTATCCAGGTTCGAAATTTGATGATCCAGGATCTTAATTCTGGTTAAACGCTCATCAAGCTTCTCGACATACTCATCAGGCGAATTGTATCGAAGAATATCTTTACGTTTACCATATGCCGCGTAACCCATGGTATGGATAGTTAAAGTACCAATAATTTTTCCTTCAGTAGTCATTTTTCCCATAAGGATATAACTGGTGGTTGTTTTCTGGCTCGCCTTTAAATCTATCCAGTAAGATGGTTTCTTTAAATTGATTACTCTGCCTTGGTCATTAATACACCGAAGTGGTAACAGTCCGAAGGGTAGAAGTGGCTCAGTAGCATCCAATAAATAACTTTTATCGGCAAGGTTTACTTTAGCCACCAGGTAATTAAAATCACTCATTACCGGATAAAGCTTGTTTACTGTTCCATTATCACGGGTAGAAAGGATAACAGCTTCTGCATCTAAACCAGTTGCAGAAAGTGCAGCAATTAGGCTCAGGTTAATATCTGCCACATTGCCCGATCTGTTTTCTAGTGCTTTTTTAATGTTATCTTCTGCATATTTTCCGTAATAATTATTCCATTTAATCTGTTTTTTGATGTAATTATAAACGGCTTTTGCTTTATCTAAATCGGTAGTACTTCCTTTCGTAATTTCTGGAATGAGGTCTTTAAAAACATCTTTCCTTTTCATTTGATCGCCCAGGGTTTTATACGATGACAGTTCATAATCAACGTCTTTCCAGGTTTTAGTATAGGAAGTTTTTGCTCCATTCAAATTCTGTACGTCCGAAAGCTCAAAATAAATGGCCGATTTAAAGTTACTGGGAGCGGTCATGTTATCTTCTTCAATAAATGCCGGAATGTTTTTCATCATGTAGTTGATTTTTGAGCAATCGATAGCTACGCCTGAAAGCCTTAAACATTCTTTGCTCAACTCTACTTTTTGATCCGTCAGTTTTTGAAATCCCCGTAAGGAAACATTGTAATTGTAAATGCCTGGAATGTAGACCAAATATTCACTAATCACCTTCGGAATATCGCTTTGAAATTCCCATGTTTTGAAATTAAATAAGTTAGGCGATTTTAACCTATAACTGTATTCAATTACAGCGCCTTCCTTGAGGTTTGGAAGCGTAAACTTGGTTAATCTGGTGTATTTTGACCGGTTTTCAGTGAAAACAGCCTTTCTGTCCATCATGGTTTCTACAAAATTATTGTTTACATAATTAAAAGTAGAAGCTTTTAAATCACTGATCGTTTCTTCGCGAGATTCGTCTTTATAGGTTGGAATAACAATATTAGCTTCCTTAAAGCCTTCTTTATTGTAAATTTTGATTTTTACATGATGCTCAAAAATCAATTCTAAACTTCCAGTATTATCGTCCCGTTGAATTGATGCAGTACCAAACTCTTTTAAAACAATAGCGTTGGCATTACTGTCTAATTTTTTTCTGTCGAATTCGTAATCGTCATAGGTGATTGCGCCAAAGTTAAAGTTTTGAGCATGAGTAGTTAACGATAAAAATAGGAGAAATAGTATGGCTAATATCTTATTCATTTGAGCGTATATAAATTGTCGCAATTTAATCCTACAAACTAACATTCTGAAATAATTTGACAATTAAATTTATAAATTAATAAAGCTGTTTTACAGAACTAATGAAACCTTTTTAGCACTTTTGAAAAAAAAGAATTTGACATTCCGATTCAAATCTAATGTCGCCAATCTCACATCATACGAAATGAAATTAAATTTAAAGCGCCCTTTAGCATTTTTTGATTTAGAAGCTACTGGAATTAATGTTGGAGCCGATAGAATTGTTGAAATAGCGATTTTAAAAGCCATGCCAGATGGTTCTGAAATTGTTAAAACCTGGCGTGTAAATCCAGAAATGCCGATTCCTTTGCAAACCTCGTTAATACACGGTATTTATGATGAAGACATTGCAAACGAGCCTACCTTTAAAACTTTGGCAGCCGAAATTGCCGAATTTATTGGCGAAAGTGACCTGGCAGGATACAATTCGAATAAATTTGATATCCCGATGCTTTTAGAAGAATTTTTAAGAGCTGAAGTGGACTTTGATATGAACAACCGCAAGTTTGTTGATGTACAGAATATATTCCACCAAATGGAGCAACGTACCTTAAAAGCGGCTTATAAATTCTATTGTCAGGAAGAGTTAATTAATGCGCATGCTGCAGAAGCAGATGTTATAGCCACTTACAAGGTTTTACTTGGCCAGTTAGAAATGTACAAGGAAACCGAGTTTGAGAGCAAACAAGGTGTAAAAAGTATTCCCGTTGTAAATGACGTAGATGCACTGCATATTTTTACCAATATTAATAAACCTGTAGATTTTGCCGGTCGTTTGGTGTATAATGACAATGATGAAGTGTGCTTCAATTTCGGTAAACATAAAGGTAAAACTACTGTTCAGGTATTTTCGGTAGAGCCTAGCTATTATGCCTGGATGAAGAATGGCGATTTCCCCTTGTATACAAAGAAGAAATTAGACGAGGAGTGGGCAAAGTTTAATGCTAAGAAAAATGAGAACAGAGCGGCACGACCTCAAAATAATGCACCTGCGAATAAGCCTCAATATCAACAGAAGCCTCAGCCGAAGCCAGAAAAACCAGCACAACCGATCAATACGGATATGTTGGAGCAGTTGAAAATGAAGTTTGGTAAGTAGATTTTGATTAATCGGTTAATTGTATAAACTGGCTAGTCGGTTAACTGTTAATATTGATTGGTTATTAAAGATAACATTACGTCATGCGCAAAGCGCTTTGCCCTAAACTCAAAAAATGAAATTTATAAAAATATTTAGCCTTTTATTGTGTACAGCATTTTACGCAAGCGGGCAGACTACTTTACCAATAGCACCTGAATTTCAGAAAACCTATCAAAAGGAAACGAGAAATACGGACGGAAAGCCGGGGAAAAATTATTGGCAAAATACTTCAAAATACGATCTGAATGTAGATTTTAATCCAGTTAGCAGGTTATTAAAAGGTAAGGTTCAGGTAACTTATACCAATAATAGTCCTGATACGCTGAAGCAGATCTGGTTTAAGCTTTACCCAAATCTATATAAAAAAGGGATACCAAGAAAGTCAAAATTGGCAGAATCTGACCTGGGTGATGGAGTTGCTATTGAAAAACTGGCAGCAAACGGAAAGTCAATCACTGATTTTAAAATTGATGGAACCAATATGACTGTTAATGTTCCTGCGGTTGTTCCTGGCAAAACCATTAGCTTTACTATCGACTATAGTTATACTTTAAATAAAGGATCACATATGCGTACAGGTCAGGTAGATGAGGGATCTCATTTCGTGGCTTACTTTTTCCCGCGTATCGCAGTTTATGATGATGTAGACGGGTGGAATAAATTCCCTTACACAGGAGCTGAGGAGTTTTATAACGATTTTGACCAGTTCAATGCTTCAATTACAGTTCCAGGTGGTTATGGAGTTTGGGCAACCGGCGACCTGAAAAACCCTTCAGAAGTTTTCCAGAAAGATATTGTTTCCAGAATGTTATCTGCCGAAAAAAATGATGCCGTAATTGATGTGATTACCGACAAGGATTTAGCTGATAAAAAAGTCACTCAGCCGAATGCTTTTAATACCTTTAAATTCGAGGCTAAAAATGTTACTGATTTTGTATTTGCCTTAAGCGATCATTACCTGTGGAAATCGAGCAGTTTAATAGTTGATCCTGGAACAAAAAGAAGAACCCGTGTAGATGCTGTTTTTAATCCAAAACATAAAGATTATTATGAAGTGATTGATTTCGCCCGTAAAACGGTTGAAGCCATGAGTTATACTTTTCCTAAATGGCCTTTTCCATACAATCATGAAACGATATTCGATGGTTTGGACCAAATGGAATACCCAATGATGGTGAACGATAACCCGGTTGATAATCGCACAGATGCCATTACCTTAACTGACCATGAAATTTTTCATACTATGTTTCCTTTTTACATGGGCATAAATGAGACAAAATATGGTTGGATGGACGAAGGTTGGGCCACAATAGGCGAGTGGTTGATTTCTCCGATGATTGATTCCACGATCGTTGATGAATACGGCGTACAACCTACGGCTTCCTCATCTGGCGGGAAAGATGACACCCCAATAATGACTTTAACGCCAGATTTAAAAGGATCAGGATCTTTTACCAATTCGTACCCTAAACCAGGTTTGGCTTATTTGTTTGTTAAAGATTACCTAGGAGATGAACTGTTTACCAAAGCTTTGCATACTTATATTAAAAACTGGAATGGTAAACACCCGATGCCATACGATTTCTTTAATAGCATGAATGAGGGAAGCGGTAAAAATTTAAACTGGTTTTGGAAAGCCTGGTTTTTTGAAGATGGCGTTACCGATATGGCTATAAAGGCTGTAGAGAAAACATCAAGTGGATATACGATTACCATTGAGAACAAAAGCGTTAAGCCGTTGCCAATTGATTTATCCCTGACTTATGAAGATGGTGCTATCGAAAATAACCATAGTACCATTGGTGTTTGGGAAAAAGGGGATAAGCAAGTGAAAATAAATATAAAAACAAGCAAGAAATTATCAAAAGTAGTGATGGGAAACCCACACATCCCTGATAAAGTGAAAAGTGATAATAGTTTTTCGTTGAATTAGATGAATACCAAAGAAGTCAAGTTTTTCTTGGCGATCTGCTTAGTTTAACTTAATTTCGTTAATAAATTTATCTTGATGTACAGTTATTGCCATGAATCGTCATCTCGACTGGAGCGAAGCGGAATGGAGAGATCTTTAACTGTACTAGGGTCTTCGACTCCGCTCAGACTGACATATTGATATAGATTTAGCTTCGCTGAGCCTCCAGGTTCTCGACTCTGTTACTTTTCGCTCGAATGACGATAAACATTATTCAGGTTTCAGAAAATCGATATTCCTTTTCAGTCCGGAAAATTTAGTGCGCTTAACCGCCGATCCTTTAAAGACCTTTTTAAAAACATCATCTGTAATTTCCGTCAGATCTTTTGCGTTCAAATCCAGTAAGCCATGCTCAGGCTTAAAAGCTTCTTCATTGTGTGCTTTAGAGAAACGGTTCCACGGGCAAACATCCTGACAGATATCACAACCGAACATCCAGTTGCTCATTTTATCTTTAAACTCATTGGGGATTTCATTTTTCAGCTCAATGGTGAGATAGGAGATACATTTGGTTCCATCTACAACCTGAGGTGCAATAATGGCATCAGTTGGGCAGGCATCTAAACATCGTGTGCAGCTTCCGCAATAGTCAGCTTGGTAGGGGTGATCGTAATCTAGCTCCAGATCAACAATCAACTCTGCAAGAAAGAAAAAGGAACCATCAGTTTTACTGATCAGGTTAGAATTTTTACCTATCCAGCCAATACCCGACTTTTTCGCCCAGGCACGATCCAAAACAGGAGCAGAATCTACAAACGCCCTTCCCGAAACTTCACCAATGTTTTCTTCAATGAAATGAGTTAATTCTTTTAATTTATCTTTTAATACGGTATGGTAATCTTGTCCGTATGCATACTTGGAAATTTTTGGCGCATCAGGATCTGATTGTTTTTCTTCCGTATAATAGTTTAAGGATAAGGAAATTACTGATTTTGCATCCTCTACTAAAAGTCTGGGGTCGAGGCGTTTATCGAAATAATTTTCCATATATTTCATTTCGCCATGTCGGTTTTGGCTCAGCCATTTTTCTAACCTTGGTGCTTCTTCTTCCAGAAATTCAGCTTTTGAAATACCACAGGCCATAAAGCCTAAACGCAGGGCTTCATCTTTGATGAGTTGGCTATATTTTGCAGAATTGTTGTACACCGATCTGCAAAGATAAGGCTTAGGATTTAAAACATTTTCATTAATCACTTGTTCTAAATACAGAAACTAAATTAATTAATTATGGTTCATCCTGATTGGAATACCACTAGGAAAGGAAGAACTTTAGAGTATTAGCTATGGAAAATATAGATCCACAACATACGGAATCAGGAGCAGCTCCTAAACCGATCGAAAAAGATTACGAAAGTCATAAAGAAGATCCAGGGCCAGCAAAGCCAGCGGTAACTGAGAAAGATGAAAACGGTGGTGGTCAAGCTTTGAAGTGGGTATTGCCACTAGCTGTGATTATTGGCCTGATTATATGGTTTGTGATGAGAAAATAATTAGCTTTAGATTATAATGAAAATGCCGGCTCATTCATTAGACCGGCATTTTTTATAGATTATTATTTCAAAAGTTTAACCTGATAAAGGTCTTTTCTTCTGTCTTTTAGCACCTTTACTGTTCCATAGTGGTGCAGTTCGTCTAGTAGATGCAGGTCAACATCTACCACCAATACCATCTCTGTATTTGGCGTAGCTTCTGCTTTTATGGCATTGGTTGGGAAAGCGAAATCAGAAGGTGTAAAAACCGCTGATTGCGCAAACTGAATGTCCATGTTGTTTACCTTCGGCAAATTGCCCACGCAACCTGCAATGGCCACATAACATTCATTTTCTATCGCCCTGGCCTGAGCGCAATGGCGAACACGTGTATAACCATTTTGTGTATCGGTTAAGAATGGCACAAATAAAATCTGCATGCCCTGATCGGCGTAAATGCGGCTTAATTCAGGGAATTCTACATCATAACAGATCAAAATGCCTACTTTACCGCAATCGGTATCAAATACCTGTACTCTATCGCCGCCGATCATACCATAATATTTCTGTTCATTTGGTGTAATGTGAATTTTCCTGTACTCGTCTATTTTTCCGGTACGGTGGCAAAGGTAAGTGGCATTATAAAGTTTACCATCTTCAATAAGTGGCATACTGCCGGTAATGATGTTAGTATTGTAGCTCAACGAGTACTCGTGCATTCTTTGTACAATCTCTTCCGTTTTTTCGGCAAGTTTGCGCATGGCCTCAATCTCTGGCAAATGATTATAAGGTTGCAGTAAGGGCGTGTTAAATAGCTCAGGGAACATCACGAAATCTGATTTGTAACCACTTAGCGCGTCAACAAAAAACTCTACTTGCTCATAAAATGCGTCCATATTGGGGAATAAACGCATTTCCCATTGCACCAAACCCAAACGGATGGTCATTGCCGAACGGGCTGAAGCATCAATACCTTGATAATAAATGTTATTCCACTCAATTAAGGTAGCGTACTCTTTTGATTCTTTATCACCAGGTAAATAGTTTTTCAATACTTTTCTTACGTGAAAATCATTAGAGATCTGGAAAGTCAATGTAGGATCGTAAATTTCTTTTGCTTTTACCTTGTCTATATACTGCCTTGGGCTAAGTTGTTCTGCATATTGGTGATAACCCGGAATTCTGCCACCGGCAATAATGCTTTTTAGATTTAGGCTTTCGCAGAGTTCTTTACGTGCCTCATATAACCTTCTTCCCAAGCGCAAACCACGGAAGTCAGGGTGCACGAAAATTTCGATTCCATATAGCGTATCGCCGTTGGGGTCGTGTGTTGTAAAAGAATAATCACCAGTGATCAACTTGTAGGTATGCCGATCTCCATATTCGTCGTATTCTACAATAATGGCTAATGAACAGGCTACAACCTTATCATCAACAGCGATACAGAGCTGTCCTTCAGGGAAAATATTTAAAAGTTTTGCAATACTTGATTTTGGCCAGATGGAACCACCCATACTGTCGTAGGCCTGGAGCATCGATTCTTTAAGATCTTCGTAATCTTCGAGCGTTAGTTTACGTAATTCAATATTCATAATGTTTGATTTCTATTTTATGAACACCAAAAGGGCTTAAATGTTCAGATGGATTGTATTTTTTCAGCAGATCGTCATTGCGAACTGAAGAAGGAGGGTCGTGGGTTGTATGAAGCACTCTTAAACATAAATCGTCATCTCGACCGCAGTGGAGAGATCTTTAAATACAATGATAGCAGATTTCTCCATTCCGTTGCACTTCAGTCGAAATGACGATTTGGCAAGAAACAATCTTATATTAGAACAGCTTCCCGGTTTGGCCTGGATAATTTTTCTTTAAGTGCTTGTAAGCCGCTTCGGTAACTTCTCTACCCCGAGAAGTACGCATAATATATCCCTCTTGAATCAAAAACGGTTCGTAAACTTCTTCAATAGTGCCTTCATCTTCCCCAACAGCCGTTGCAATGGTTTTTAAACCTACCGGGCCGCCTTTAAATTTATCGATAATCGTAACCAGGATTCTGTTGTCCATTTCATCCAAGCCGTGTTCATCTACATTTAATGCATTAAGGGCATAGCGGGCAATTTCAGTATCGATATTTCCGTTTCCTTTAATCTGCGCAAAATCTCTTGTTCTCCGTAAAAGTGCATTGGCGATACGGGGTGTGCCACGACTACGTCGGGCAATTTCGTAGGCACCTTCGTCGCTTATAGGTGTTTTTAAGATATCAGAAGAGCGTAACACAATTGTGGTTAGCAATTTAGCATCATAGTAAGCCAAGCGGGCATTGATACCAAAACGTGCCCTTAACGGAGCAGTCAGCAATCCAGAGCGAGTAGTAGCACCTACTAACGTAAAAGGATTAAGTGATATCTGTACCGAACGTGCATTCGGGCCAGTTTCTAGCATAATATCGATTTTAAAATCCTCCATGGCAGAGTATAGGTATTCTTCTACAAGAGGAGATAAACGATGGATCTCATCAATAAAAAGGATATCGCCTTCATCTAAACCGGTTAATAGGCCAGCTAAATCGCCGGGTTTGTCTAATACCGGACCAGAGGTTACTTTGATGCCAGTAGCCATTTCATTGGCAATGATATGAGAAAGTGTGGTTTTGCCTAATCCTGGAGGACCATGCAAAAGAACATGATCCAAAGCCTCGCCGCGGAGTTTCGCCGCCTGAACAAAAATCTTCAGATTTTCCATCACTTTTTCCTGCCCCGTAAAATCTTCAAAAGCCTGTGGCCTTAAAACCCTTTCAATATCGCGATCGGTAGGGCTTAGGTTGCTTGCTTCAGGATCCAGATTCTCATTCATACAGCAAATATAAAATTAAATGCTAAAAAAATTAGGATTTTTTAAATTTATCAGAAACGACAAGATCTTTTGATCCGGCAGTATATTGATAAAAACCTTCGCCAGTTTTAATACCTTTTTTACCTGCAGCAACCATATTTACCAATAAAGGGCAAGGAGCATATTTAGGGTTCCCAAATCCATCGTTCAATACTTTTAATATGGCCAAACAAACATCCAGACCAATAAAATCTGCCAGCTGCAAAGGCCCCATGGGATGTGCCATTCCAAGTTTCATAACGGTATCGATTTCGTAAACACCTGCAACGTCTTCATACAGGGTGTAAATGGCCTCGTTAATCATTGGCATTAAAATGCGGTTAGCCACAAAACCCGGATAATCATTTACCTCAACAGGGACTTTCTCCAAACTTTGCGATAGCTCCATAATGGTTTTTGTTGTTTCATCACTGGTGGCATAACCACGGATTACTTCTACTAACTTCATTACCGGGACAGGGTTCATAAAGTGCATCCCGATTACCTTATCACCTCTAGCGGTTACGCCAGCAATCTGCGTAATGGAAATAGAAGAAGTATTAGAAGCCAGAATGGCATGTGCAGGTGCGTACTCATCTAAATCCTTAAAAATCTTCAGTTTTAAGTCTACGTTTTCGGTAGCGGCTTCTACAATTAAATCGGAACTTTGAACGCCATCCTTTATTGAGGTAAATGTGGTGATGTTATTAAGCGTGGCCGCTTTCTGATCTGCTGTTAATGTGCCTTTGGCAAGCTGTCTGTCTAAATTTTTGGTAATGGTTTGTATGGCCCTATCCAATGCAGCTTGATTAATATCAATCAGGTTGACTTGATAATTGAATTGTGCAAAGGTATGAGCGATACCATTTCCCATCGTGCCAGATCCTATAACTGCGATTTGTTTCATCTTTAAGAGATTAAAAAAAGAGAATTTAATAGTAAACGATTAGTTAAAATAGAGATCTTGCAGGATAGCCGATCTCTATTAGTTATATCAAGCTTATGGCGCTAATCTTGTTTTAGTCCAGATTCCCTTAACCTTTTCAAAATTTATCCTGTCGTGCAGTCTGCTGCTTCTTCCTTGCCAAAACTCGATTCTGGTTGGTTTTACAATGTAACCGCCCCAGTGCGCAGGTTTTGCAATACCTTTATCAGTATTTTTAGCCTTTAATTCTTCAAATTTTTCTTCTAAAAATGCCCTATTTGGAATAACCTGGCTCTGTGGAGAAGCTACTGCTCCAATTTGACTGCCAATTGGCCTGGTATTGAAATATTCTTCGGAAGTTTCCTTATCTAGTTTTTCTACCGTTCCTTCAATCCTCACTTGTCTTTCCAATTCAGGCCAGAAAAATACTAAAGCTGCATAAGGATTACGTTTAAGCTCTTTTCCCTTGGCACTTAGGTAATTTGTAAAGAACCTAAATCCATCTGTATCAACGCCTTTAAGTAAAACAATACGGGCATCGGGTCTGCCAGCTTTATCGGCTGTAGCCAAAGTCATTACATTGGGTTCGTATATCTGGGCGTCAACAGCATGCTGAAACCACTTTTTAAATTGGATTATAGGGTCTTGATCCACGTCAGATTCATCCAGCGAAGCGCTTTTGTAATCTTGGCGCAGGTTTTGTAGAATTTCATTTGTAACTTGCATTTAACAAAAATAGACATCTTTTACGGTGTAACAAATGATTATCATCATGCTGAACAATATAAAACCAAAAACAGGGCGCTTGCTCATCTCGGAGCCTTTTATGGCCGATCCTAATTTTAAAAGATCTGTTGTGCTGTTAACAGAGCATGGCGATGATGGCACCGTGGGCTATATTCTGAATCAGGTAGGAAATCTTATGCTGAATGATGTGATACAGGATTTATGGGATGCAAAAAACTACATTTATTTTGGTGGACCAGTTGCAGCAGATACCTTGCATTTTATACATCGAAGTTATGATAAACTGCAGAGCGGTGAGCCCATCGGCAATGGATTGTACTGGGGCGGAAATTTTGAAACACTTAAAATCCTTTTAAATACCAATGCCATAAGCGCTGATGAAATAAAGTTTTTTATGGGCTACTCTGGTTGGGACCACGGACAGCTTGATCGCGAAATAGAGCAGAATGCTTGGATGGTGAGCGATACCTTTAATCCTGATCTCATTTTTAGTAACGATGACGAAAAACTTTGGCGGGATGTAGTTGTAAACTTAGGACCAAAATATGCGCATATCAGTAATTTTCCGACAGACCCGAATTTGAATTAGGGAGTTTTTATTTATCTTTTTTTAAAATAAAACGATAAATATTTATTGTTTTATTTTAAATAAAGTCTTATGTTTGTTTCATATTTAAATTTATGATTTATGAAACTCTCAGAAAGTAAAACAATTAAAGTACTGAATAGCTTAGCCAGTTTTGCCTTGGTTTTATATATCATTATTTTAATCGTCTCCGTATTCAATTCTGGTGTGCCAAGTGCTACCAAAGGAATAAAATGGTACACTGTATTCAATGTAAAGGCAGAAAAAAAGGTTGAGAAGAGTGCAGTTTCTACTGATGACGGTTTAAATAACTGGTTTAATAGAGGTTTCTTAGTAAGCGAAACAAAAATGTCATCAGTATCTTTGCGTTTCAAATCTTATTCCGACTTATTTTCATTTTCAGCAATTATTTTTCAGTTAGCCTATCTCTGCTATTTCCTGTGTATAGGCTTTTTAATCCTGCTAATTAAACGGTTTTTTAAATCACTGACCAAAGACGAGGTTTTTACTAGAAAAAATGTTTCAATCATAATATATTGCGGTATAGTACTTATGGTATTGCCAAGTGTACGATGGATTACACAAGAATTTTTAATTAATTGTATCAACAAATTAAAACTTAATGATTCGGGTTACAATATTAGTAATGGTGTAGGTTTTTTTGGTTCCGAAACACTTATTGGACTAATATTGTTTGCTTTTGGTCTTGCTTTTAAAGTTGGCGTTGATATTAAACAAGAAAACGAATCATTCGTATAAAGCTGAATTATGCCTATAATTATAAATTTAGACGTGATGTTGGCCAAACGAAAGATGTCGCTAACCGAACTCTCAGAAAGAGTAGGCCTTACCATCGTAAACCTTTCCATATTAAAAACAGGGAAGGCAAAAGGGGTAAGGTTTGATACGCTGGAAGCTATTTGCAAAGTTTTGGATTGCAAGCCTGGCGATATTATTGATATGGATTGAAAAAGGGCGATGTAAAATTTATTTACATCGCCCTTTTGTATTTATGTTTTTTTAGACTAAAAACTCCTGACTTAGGACTCAAGACTATCGGCGCTTTCTTCAACCTTTCTTCTCAGTTCATCTTTGTAAGCTTGCATTTTAATTGTTAAAGAATCATCAGCTGTAGCTAAAATCTGAGTGGCCAATAAACCTGCATTTTTAGCCGCATTTAAAGCTACTGTAGCTACAGGAATGCCATTTGGCATTTGTAAGATCGATAAAATGCTATCCCAGCCATCGATAGAGTTTGATGACTTAACCGGAACACCAATTACTGGTAATGTGGTGATAGAAGCAACCATTCCTGGTAAATGGGCAGCACCACCTGCACCAGCAATAATTACCTTTAGGCCACGGCCTTGTGCTTCTTTAGCGTAATTGAACATCCGTTCTGGCGTTCTGTGGGCAGAAACAACCGTAATTTCATAGTTTATTCCAAATTCTTTTAATACATCAGCAGCATCTTGCATAACAGGTAAATCTGATTTGCTACCCATGATAATTCCAACTAATGCCGAATTTGAATTTCCTTGACTCATATTTATTTATTTCTTTTTTAACTTCTTTTAAACTTTTTGTATTTCCACCTTTTTAGGGTCCGAGGGGGGCTTATGCTACTACCTTTAATGTTTTCTGCACAAACCGAGCTTTTTCAATGGCCTTATCCCTGTCGATGTCTACGATGGTTACATGACCCATCTTGCGGAAAGGTTTAGTGTATTTTTTGCCATATAGATGAACATAAACACCATCGATCGCTAATATTTTTTCCAGATTTTCATATTTAGCCACACCTTCAAAGCCTTTTTCGCCAAGTAGATTAATCATAATGGCATTGGTTATGCTGCTTGTATCGCCAAGAGGTAAATTATATATAGAACGTAAATGTTGTTCGAACTGAGAAACATAATTGCCTTCGATAGTTTGGTGACCGCTATTGTGCGGACGAGGGGCAACCTCGTTAACCAGTAATTCTCCATCTTTGCAAATAAACATTTCTACCGCTAAAATCCCCGTGATGTTCATTGCTGAGGCAATATTTTTAGCAATGTTTTCTGCTTTTTGTTGTAAGCTTTCGGCAAAAGTAGATGGGGAAATTAAAAACTCAACCAAATTGGCCTCTGGATTAAATTCCATTTCTACCATCGGGAAAGTTTTCATATCGCCGTTGGCATTACGGGCAACAATTACGGCAACTTCTTTTTCAAAATCGACCAGCTTTTCAATAATACAAGGTGCATCGAAGGCTTTGGCCAGATCGGCTGCACTATTGATTTTCATCACACCTTTGCCATCGTAACCATCTTTACGCAGTTTTAAAATATATGGAAAAGGGATACTACTGTTCTCCATATCTTCCTTCGTATTAACAATCTGGAAAGGAGAGGTTGGGATATCGTTTTCTTTGAAAAACTGTTTTTGTACGCCTTTATCCTGGATTAAACGGATCACCCTCGATTGTGGGAAAACCTTTTTGCCCTCTTTTTCAAGCTGCTCAAGCGCGTCGATATTTACCTTCTCAATTTCAATGGTAATGATGTCGGCTTTCTTTCCAAAGGCGTAAACGGTGTCAAAATCGGTAATTGAACCATTTTCGAAGTAATTAGAGATGTGTTTGCAAGGGGCATCAGGATCTGGGTCTAAAACTAATGTGGTTACATTGTAATTGATCGCTTGTTGAATGAGCATTCTGCCCAATTGTCCACCGCCTAAAATACCTAATTTTAATTCGCTAATCTGTTTTGCCATGCGCTTGAAAATAATGCTACTTTTGTGCAAAAGTAACCATAATAAATTTTATTGATGAATGCTGATGCAATAATTATTGGTGCAGGTGCCTGCGGATTGATGTGTGCGGTGCAGTCAGGCTATCTGGGCAAGAAAGTGATTGTGCTCGAAAAAAATGAAAAACCCGGTGCCAAAATTTTAATTTCGGGTGGAGGCCGCTGCAATTATACGAATCAATTTGCGTCAGCTGAGCAGTTTATATCAGCAAACCCACATTTTATCAAATCTGCTTTCACGCAGTGGACAGTTGACGATACCATCAGTTTTTTTGAAACCTATGGAATAGCGGGCAAAGAAAAAACTTTAGGCCAATTATTTCCTGATAATAAAAATGCAAAAGATGTTGTTAGGGTTTTTACATCCGTTTGCGAAGATTTCGGACAGGAAATTAGGTGTAACGCAGATGTAAAGGATATTGAAATATTGCCAGAAGGCTTTAAAGTAAGTTATGAGAAAAATGGTAAAACTGTAGTTTTAACTGCCGAAAAGCTGGTGATTACCACTGGGGGATTACCCATCCCAAAAATGGGCGCTACAGATTTTGCCTTACGTTTTGCGAGAAAACATAATCTAAAAATAATTGAAACGGCTCCTGCTTTGGTTCCATTAACCATTACCGGTAAGGATGAAGAATGGTTTGCACAACTTTCGGGTAATTCTGTTTTTTGTGAAGTAAGTAATGATGAAATTTCGTTTGAAGAAAATATCCTTTTTACCCACTGGGGATTAAGCGGACCTGCTATTTTGCAGATTTCTTCTTTTTGGAGAAGAGGTGAAACAGTTAATCTGAATCTGTTGCCACATCAAAATATTGTTTCGCTCTTAGATGAGGAAAGAAAAAATAACGGCAAAACTTTATTGTCTACACTTTTAAACCGGATTTATACCAAGAAGTTTACCGATGCATTAGGGAAGTTTTTACCTTTAAGCAAACCTGTTGCAGCATTAACAAAATCAGAAATTGATTTAATTGAGCAAACCATTCATCACTTTAAGGTTAAACCTGCAGGTGATAAAGGTTATGACAAAGCAGAAGTAATGCGTGGTGGAATTGACACCAACGAAATATCTTCTAAAACTCTGGAATGTAAAAAGATTGCGAACCTGTTTTTTGGTGGCGAATGTGTAGATGTTACGGGCTGGCTGGGCGGCTATAATTTTCAATGGGCCTGGGCAAGTGGTTTTGTAATTGCGCAGAATATTTAATAAACCTACCAGGTTTCGAAAACCTGATAGGTTTGGATCTACAAATAAACATTTGGCATAATTTCCCATGCCCAGGGCTTTTTAAAGGTTTTAAAAGTTCTGAGCTGCGAAAAATATAAAACTTCACTTGTTTTTCGGTTAGCAATATCCCTTCGGTGCAGATTACCAACAGTGGTAAATAATTCGCGGGTTTTAAAATCGTAAACCCTTTCTGTCATATCGCCGCTGTTCTGGTTAAAATAAAGATTGATCGCACTCGTTAAAAACCAGTCTTTATTTTCGAATTTAAAGGTGTAACCCAGTTCCCAGCGCCATTCTGAACCACCTTGGAAACGGAGGTAGAGCTGTTGGTCTTTAATGGCAATCTGCTGCAGTGGATCACCTAATTTACCACCTTCTTCCGAACGTAAAATGAAATCATTGTTTTGGGTAGATAAACTGTAATTACCTGTTGATTTATCTTTAAAAAATATGGCCAGTATTCTTGGTTTTTGGGTTTCTTTAATGATATCTGTATTGTTGTCTCCATAAACACGGGTTTCATCAATTGATCTGTTAAACTCAAAAACTACTGCTAAATCGCCTGTTGCATCGTTGTTTAAGTCGCCATAAACCCGATCGATAACGGTCCAATTGGGTGGAGTAATTTGTTCAATGGAAGATCCTTGTGTTTTAATTTTAGGGAATACAAATGTTTTTTGTGCAAAGCTGATTTGCACACAGAGCATCAGGATGTAAAAACAAAAAACTTTCATTCAGGTAGAAAACGTGTTGATGTAGGGTTAAAACGTTTGAATTAGTGTTTTAGTTTGCGTTACTGCAAGGTATGAAGCAATCTAATTTAATGAAAACCAAATTCATGCTTTTCTAATTATAAAGTCGTTTCTTACTGCGTTTAGCGATAATCCTTAAAATTCCCTTACTTTTGCATAAAAACAATTCCCTTTGAAAACCGAAATATTTGCCATTACGCCGCCATTTACCCAACTGAATACACCATATCCAGCAACGGCATATATAAAAGGTTTTCTTAATACCAAAAATATAAGTGCCACACAGGCCGATTTAGGCATTGAGGTAATTTTGGAATTATTCTCTAAAAAAGGGCTGCAAGATTTATTCAGTAACACGGAGCCCAGCTTAAGTGTTGATGATTTAAATCCAAAAAGCGATAATGCTAAGCGTATTTTTGCATTGCAAGACGAATATTTAAAAACCATCGATGCGGTAATTGCGTTTCTACAGGGTAAGAATCCAACTTTGGCGTTGCAGATCTGTAGTGATGATTTTCTGCCCCAAGCCTCACGGTTTGCTGCTTTGGAAGAGTTAGATTGGGCTTTTGGCGCAATGGGTACGCAGGACAAAGCGAAACATTTGGCTACACTTTATCTTGAAGATATATCTGATTACATAGTAGAGTGTGTTGATGAAAATTTTGGTTTTAGCCGTTATGCAGAACGTTTAGGCAGAAGCGCTAATTCCTTTGATGAACTGTACGATGCTTTGCATAAAAAACCAACCTACATTGATGAGATCCTGATTTCGGTTTTAAAAGAGAAAATTGAAGTTGTTCAGCCTAAATTGTTCCTGATTTCTGTTCCTTTTCCGGGCAATTTGTATAGTGCTTTCCGTTGTGCACAATGGATCAAGGCCAATCACCCGGAAATTAAAATTTCCATGGGCGGTGGTTTTCCAAATACAGAATTGAGATCATTATCTGATGCAAGGGTTTTTGAGTTCTTTGATTACATCACTTTGGATGATGGTGAATTACCAATTGAACTTTTATACCAAAATATTACTCATTCTATTCCGGCTGAAGCCCATTTTTATAAAAAGACTTTCCTGCTAGAAAACGACATGGTGGTTTACCGTAACGATGCCTTCAGAAATGATTATAAGCAGGCTGATGTTGGAACGCCAGATTATACAGGTTTGTTATTAGATAAATATATTTCGGTAATTGAAATCGTTAACCCCATGCACCGCATGTGGAGTGATGGGCGATGGAACAAACTCACAATGGCACATGGCTGTTACTGGGGCAAATGCACGTTCTGCGATATTTCGCTTGATTATATTAAAGTTTACGAACCGGTTGCCGCTAAATTGATTGTAGATCGCATTGAGGATTTATATGAGAAAACAGGGCAAAATGGCTTTCACTTTGTGGATGAGGCTGCACCACCTGCGCTTATGCGTGAGGTAGCTTTGGAAATCATCAGAAGAAAGTTAGCGGTTACCTGGTGGACTAACATCCGTTTTGAAAAAAGCTTCACTCAGGACCTATGCTTATTGTTGAAGGCTTCGGGTTGCATTGCGGTTTCTGGCGGACTTGAAGTTGCCTCAGATCGTTTATTAAAGCTGATTGATAAAGGCGTAACGGTAGAACAAGTGGCTAAGGTTACCCGTAATTTTACCGAAGCAGGAATTATGGTGCATGCTTATTTAATGTATGGCTACCCCACACAAACCATACAGGAAACAGTTGATAGCTTAGAAATGGTGCGACAACTGTTTGAGGTTGGGGTGTTGCAATCTGGCTTTTGGCACCAATTTGCCATGACGGCACATAGTCCGGTGGGGATGTACCCGGAAAAATTTGGGGTGGTAAAAGACACTGAAGTGATTGGTACTTTTGCCAATAACGATATCAATTATACCGATAAAACAGGCATCGACCATAATAAATTCAGTTTCGGGTTGAAAAAGTCACTCTTCAATTTTATGCATGGCATCTGTTTTGATTACGAACTGCAGGATTGGTTTGATTTTAAAATTCCAAGAACAAAAATTCCTGCTGATTTTATTGAGCGCGCTTTAAATGATGGAGATCAGTTTAATACGAAACCTACCGCAAAAGTAGTTTGGATAGGAGGAAAGCCCTCCGCCGAGTATTTTACCAAAACGAAAAAAGGTAATACCTGGGAAATGGCATTATTAACTTTTCACGATAAAAAAGAAACTTTTACTGTGCAAACCAATAAAAAGGAAGGTGAGTGGCTCATTGCTGTTTTAAATAAAGTTTCCATCTCAAACGAAAAAGTCTATACTTTTCAAGAGGTTAAAGCCGATTTTGAACAAGAAATGGAAAATTTTGAACTTTTCTGGTATTCTAAACCGATCAACACGCTTCGAGAATACGGTTTGTTGGTGCTATAATTTTTGCTTACGCTCGTTTCCAATGAGCGTAAGCTTATATTTTATTGTACCTGAACTATACTGCTTTTTTTAGCTTGTTTGCCTAATTCGATCGTCATGCTGAATTTATTTCAGCATCTTTCTAGCTATTAAGACCCTGAAATGAATTCAGGGTGACGACCGCTTATAAAAAAAAGTTTAGAAAGAACTGTAAGAACAAATCATAAATTAAAGCATAGGCTACTACATCCTCATTTTAAAATGCGTCAGGAAATAGATGATGCAGATTAATATAATCGAATTTAAGATTAGTAATAACCACGAAACAATAGATTTCCGATCTTTCATTACCGCTATAAAAGACGTAATGTAAGCCATTGCAATTAGTGCCAGAAATAAGTTTACAGTCTGGATACCCAAAATATAATACCCGTCGTATGCAAAAACGAGCGCACTGAGCACTAAGAATACAACTGAAGCGGTAGTATAGAGTTTATTTGGTTTCATGTTGATTTAATTTACCATGTAAAGAGCATTTAATCTCGCCCTTTACATGGCTCAAAATTTATAGTTTAATCACAATGCGGAACAGTAAAAGTCCAGGTTTCTGATTCTCCGTTTGGAATAATATAGCCATTTCCTCTGATATTCTCGAACCATAATTTACCTCTAAGTTTTTCTCTGGTTCCTACTTCATTTAAGGTAGCACTATCATAAAGTCGGCCATTGACCATTACATATTTAATTTTCTCCGAATTGCGGATATCATCTAAAGGATTGGCATCCATGATCACCATATCAGCTAGTTTTCCTACTTCAAGTGAGCCGATTTCTTTGTTCATACCCAAATAACTTGCACCGTTTAATGTTGCGGCCCTGATGGCTTGCATTGGTGTAAAACCTCCTTGAACAAACATCCAAAGTTCCCAATGCGCACCTAAACCCTGGATCTGCCCGTGTGCACCAAGATTAATCTTTGTACCGCCATCTGCAATTTGTTTAGCGGCCTTAGCAATATCGATATGGTTATAATCACTGTATTCAGAAGTTGTCCGGCGTCTTGCTCTCGCATCAATAATCGAGCGGGGGGTATAAGTCATTAATTTTTCGTTCTCCCAAACATTGGTTCTGTCGTACCAGTAATTTTCGCCCCACTGGCCACCGTAAGCTACAATTAAAGTAGGTGTATAAGCTACATCGGTATTGTTCCAAAGCGTGGTCACATCTTTATAAACCGGTATAACAGGAATACTATGTTCTATTCCGGTATGCCCATCGGCAACCATATTCATGTTGGTGAAAAAAGTTGAGCCGCCTTCAGGTACAACTTCCATACTTAACTGTCGGGCTGCTTCTAAAATCTGCTGGCGCTGCTCTCTACGCGGTTGGTTATACGATTTTACTGAAAATGCACCAACGGCTTTTAACCTGCGCAGATTAGCTAAGGCATCATCCAAACTATTAATTACCACTTTGAAATCGCCATCAGCACCATATAAAATAGATCCGGTTGAATAAACCCTCGGGCCAACCATTCTACCAGCCTTAAGCATTTCACTCTGGCTAAAAACCATTTCGGTATTGCTTGATGGATCGTGTGAAGTGGTTACACCAAAAGCGAGATTGGCCATATAACTCCAATCGCTCTGTGGTGTTATTCCATCGGGACTGGTACGCAAGTGCGCATGAACATCAACGATGCCTGGCATAATGGTTTTGCCATTAACATCAATTATTTTGGCATTAGCTGGAATACTTACAGCATCTGCTTTTCCTATTGCCGTAATTTTATTTCCATCGGTAATAATGGTACCATTTTCAATTATTTCATCACCTTTCATCGAGATAATCCTTGCACCTTTTAGTGCCACTATTCCGGTAGGGATATCAGATTTTAAAACCAAATTGATGTCAATAGAAGATGCTTCGGTTTTCGGTGTATTTCCATCAAAGTTGAAAGCATTATTTACATCAACAGTAAAATATTTAGGCCCTAACGTCCAATGAAGGCTTTTACTATCGGCGCTCCATTGGATATATGTTCCGCCATCGGTAGTCACTTTTGTAACCGGAATGGCTTTATTGCCCGCCGATGCATCCTGTGCCGTACCAATATTGATCATCGGTGTGATGTAAACGTTAAACAATTCGTTAAATGCCACCCATTTATTATCCGGACTGATAATAAACTGATTTGCATATTGAGAAGTAAAGTGTGTTCTTTCATTAGCACCATTTAAATCGATACTTTTTAATGCTTTTTTGCCATCAGCATAACTCTGGAAATAAATGCGGGTATCGGTATTGTTAAACTGCGGACGGATTCCGTTATCTAAAATCAAAGTTTTAGCACCACCATTGGCTGGCATCATAAAAATACCTGTTCCCCGGCCATAGTTATAACCTAAAACATCGTTACCACTTCCTTTTCTGAAAACGATTTTATCGCCTTTTGTTGAGTATTGAGGAGAATAATAAAAACCTTTTTCATCAGTTAACATAATGGTTTTTCCTGATTTTACATCTGTACGCTTTATTGCCCCACGTAATTCATCACTCCAGGTGGTATAAACAACATATTTCCCATCGGGACTAAAAGCAGGTTCAAATTCGAAATCCAATCCGTTGGTTAACCTTTCTGGTGTTCCTGCTGGTAATTCTTGTTTGTATAAGTATCCTGCAGCATTAAAGACAATTGTTTTTCCATCAGGCGAAGTGGTTAACTGTCTTAACATTTTTGCCGAAAATTCATTGCTGAAAACCTGTTGCTCAAAATGTAAGGCCTTCTGTACGGTTTGAATGGTATTTGCCTGGAAAGGAATAGTGCTGTTGATCAACGTACCAATTTCTGTTTTTCTGATTTTTCCTTTTGCATAGAAAACGATGCTTTTGCTATCTGGTGTCCAGGCAAAATTTGGATAAACTCCAAAAATAGCCCAGGTTTCTTGCTGATCATGAGATAAATCTTCATTAACCGGCCATTCTTCCCCAGTCTTCAGGTTCTGAACATATAAAGTAGATTTTAACCTTACACGCTTTACAAAAGCAATCAAATTTCCATCTGGAGAAACCTGGGGGCGACAGGCCCCACCTTGTTCATTAATCAAAGTAGTTAATTTTCCTGTTGTTAAATCCAGTTGACGGATGGCATAAATAGTCCCGTTAGGGTCTTTACTATATTCGAAATTAGGGCCTGGACTTACGTCTTCACTAAAGTAAACATATTTGCCATCTGGCGAAACGTTAGGCTCACCCGCATCCTGCTGATCATTTTTACGTTTGGTTAACTGCACACCATCTCCCCCGTTTATACTATACATCCACATTTCGCCAGCGCCTAAGGAGCGGCTTGCGGTAAAATGTTTTCTGGCCACTAGGTATTCGCTATTTGGCATCCAGGTGGCATTATTCAATAACCTGAAACTCTCTTTGGTAACCTGTTTTTTGCCAGAACCATCACGGTTCATAATCCATATATTATCTCCACCGCTTTTATCGCTGGTGTAAGAAATGTATTTTCCGTTAGGACTAAAGCGGGGTTGAACATCCCAGGCAATACCACCACTAATTAGTTTTGCAACTCCGCCGCTAATTGGCATCACGTAAATATCGCCAAGTAAATCGAAGGCAATTTCCTGTCCATCAGCGCTTACATCAAGGTTCATCCAGGTACCTTCATCAGTATTTAAAGTAAAGTTTTTTGTGGTGCCCTGGTATTTTTCAATATCCCATTTTTTCTCTTGGGCGTTTGAACTAAAAAATAATAGGGAAAGAGCGGATAGAAAATAGAGGTGTTTCATCAAATTTTTGATTAATTGTGGCGCAATTTAGCAATATCAACAGCTTTTTTATAGTTTTGATACCGCCGATTTATGACAGCAATAGAGATTTTACAAAAATATTGGGGACATCAAGCTTTTAGGCCTTTACAGGAAGATATTATTTCTTCGGTTCTGGAAGGAAAAGACAGTTTAGCATTGTTGCCTACAGGGGGTGGTAAATCGATCTGTTTTCAGGTTCCTGCTTTGGTTAAAGAGGGGATCTGCATTGTTGTTTCGCCATTAATTGCTTTGATGAAGGACCAGGTAGAAAACCTGAAATCGAAAGGGATTGAAGCCATTGCCATTTATGCAGGCATGGGCAAACGCGAAATCGATATCTTGCTGGATAACTGTATTTACGGAAAAATCAAGTTCCTCTATTTATCTCCTGAACGTTTATTATCTGATTTAGTGCGTGTTCGCATTTCGTACATGAATGTAAATTTAATTGCTGTAGATGAAGCACATTGCATTTCGCAGTGGGGTTATGATTTCCGTCCGCCATACCAACAGATCGCCAAACTCCGCGAAATCCTTCCAGATGTTCCGGTTTTAGCACTTACTGCAACCGCTACTGAGTTTGTGCGGAAAGATATTGTAGAGAAGCTTGAAATGAAAGACCCACAGGTTTTTGTTAAAAGTTTTGCCAGAGATAATTTAAGCTACGTGGTTTTCGGCCAGGAAGATAAATATAAAAAGCTGATCGATATTTGTCAAAAAGTAAAAGGTACAGGTTTGGTTTATGTGCGTAACCGCAGGGAAACCGCCGAGGTTGCTAATTTTATCAATAGGAATCAGATTAAGGCCGATTTTTACCACGCCGGATTAGAGCGTGATGTACGTTTTTTAAAACAAGAAGAGTGGAAAAATAACAAAACCCGGATTATGGTGGCTACAAATGCTTTCGGGATGGGAATTGATAAGGCAGATGTTCGTTTTGTGGTGCATTTAGATTTACCCGAAAGTTTAGAAGCCTATTACCAGGAAGCTGGTAGGGCAGGGCGTGATGAAAAACGAAGCTACGCTGTTCTGTTAGCTAATCAATCCGATGTTCTGGGCTTAGAATCCAGGTATTTAGATAGTTTTCCTACTCCAGATGAGATCAGAAAAACCTATCACTACCTCGGTAATTATTTTCAATTGGCATTTGGTGCAGGCGAAGGTTTGACTTTTACTTTTGATATAGCTGATTTCTGTAAACGGTTTAATATTAGTGTTTTAAAAACAATTTCTGCTTTGAAGTTTTTAGAACATGATGGCTACCTCACCTTATCTGAAAGTGTTTTTCTACCATCGAGAATGATGTTTATTGCTAGTCATGAAGACATTTACCGTTTTCAGATTGAAAATAAAGCTTACGACGGCATTATAAAAACCATTCTGCGTTCGCATGGTGGCGCTTTCGACGGTTTTGTTAAGATTAATGAAGCCGATTTAGCCAAGAAAACAGGTTTGTCGTATAAAGAAATTGTTGCACTGCTTAATAAATTGCAGGCCATCGAGTTACTTACTTATACGCAGCAAACCGATCAGCCGCAATTGCAATACATTAGGCCGAGGGTAGATATGGACCATTTTGATCTGGATGTGAAATACCTGGAGCTGAGAAAGGAAATCCTACACAAACAGATTAGCGCTGTGGTAGCTTATGCTTCATCAAATTTGTGCAGGAGTATTCAGCTGCTTCATTATTTTGACGAACATCATGCTATAAAATGTGGGGTATGCGATGTTTGTCTGGCTGAAAAAAGAGCCGAAAATCAGAGCCAGATGGAGGAGGAAATTGAATTTGAGATCGTTTCTTTACTGCAACAACAACCTTTAAGTCTTGATGATCTGGTTACAAATATTAAAAATGGCGCCGAAGCCGAAAGGATTGATACCATTAGAGAATTGTTAGATGCAGGTAAGATTAAAACTGATGGGAAGAAGTATTATATTTAGATGTGAGATGTGAGATGTGAGATGTGAGATGTGAGAAAAATGCCAATCAAGTTACCAATAAAGTATTAGTTTTGTAATGAACTATTTAATCGGTGGAATCAAATTAATCAACGCAATCACCAGCGAAGCGAAAAAACTAAATGATAACAAAAAATAATAAGAAAACCATCCGTTCATGGGCATTTTTCGATTGGGCAAACTCTGCCTATAACTTGGTCATCACTTCTACTATTTTTCCAGCTTATTATACCATTATTACCACCACTAAAGAACATGGTGATAAAGTGGAGTTCTTTGGCCGGACCTTTGTAAATACCTCGCTTTCCAACTATGCCTTATCATTTGCTTATTTGATTATGGCATTTGCTTTGCCAATGCTTTCATCCATTGCCGATAGAAGAGGGAATAAAAAGTCGTTTATGAAATTCTTTACCTACGTGGGTGGAGCGGCTTGTATTGGTTTATATTTCTTTAAACTAGATACGCTCGAAATGAGCATCATTTTGTTTGCAATAGCTGCAATGGGATATATTGGAGGGGTGTTATTCAGCAACTCTTATCTGCCTGAAATTGCAACCGAAGAACATCAGGATCGCGTGAGTGCACAAGGTTTTTCGTATGGTTACATCGGCTCGGTTTTACTTCAACTGATTTGTTTCCTATTTGTGCTAAAACCGGAATGGTTTGGTATTACTGATGCTTCATTTCCGCCAAGGTTATCATTTTTATTAGTTGGCGTATGGTGGATCGGTTTCTCTCAGATTCCCTTTTCAATACTTCCGAACGGAACGCCTCAGCACGATAAAATAAAAACGAATATCCTTAAGGATGGCTTTAGCGAATTATCGAAAGTTTGGGCACAGGTGAAACAAATGAGGGTTTTAAAAGGATTTTTAGTTTCTTTCTTTTTTTACTCTATGGGTGTACAAACCATTATGCTTGCTGCTGCTGGTTTCGCTGAAAAAACATTAAAATTGGGAACAGCAAAATTGATTGCGGTGATATTGATCATTCAGCTTGTTGCTATTCCGGGCGCTATGCTCATGTCGTATTTAGCAAAAAAAATAGGGAATATAAATGTATTAATTATGGTAGTTGTAGTATGGATAGGCTGTTGTGTTTTTGGTTATTGCATTACCAGCGAATATCAATTTTACTCATTGGCCGCAATTGTAGGCTTGATTATGGGCGGAATCCAATCTCTATCACGTTCTACCTATTCTAAATATTTACCGGTTAATACAAAAGATAGCACCTCATTTTTCAGTTTTTATGATGTAACAGAAAAACTGGCGATTGTGATCGGTCTTTTCAGTTTTGCCTACATTGAAGATTTAACCGGAAATATTCGCTATTCAATTATCGCTTTGGCATCATTTTTTATTGTTGGATTAGTTCTTTTAATGCTTCTAAGAAAAAACGAACATAAGAATCGCTAAAATTGTAAGTTTGCAGTCGTTAAGAATATTATGAAAGTAGAATTATTTGTGCCTTGCTTTGTAGATCAGCTCTATCCTGAAACCGCTTTTAATACCTTAAGGTTATTAGAAAAATCTGGATGTGATGTAACCTACAATTCAAAACAAACCTGTTGTGGGCAACCTGCGTATAATGCAGGTTATTGGGATGAGGCTAAGGAAGTGGGTACAAAATTTTTGAACGATTTTACCGAAAACACCTATGTTGTGGCACCATCAGCTTCGTGTGTAGGCATGGTGAAAGGTGGATTTAACGATCTGTTTACCAATACCATTGTGCACAACAAATGCCGGAGTTTGCAATCGAATATATGGGAGCTTTCTGATTTTCTGGTAAACGTAGCCAAAAGAGATTATTTCGGCGCTGAATTGGAAGGAAAAGCCGTTTACCATGATTCGTGCAGCGCATTGCGTGAATGCAAAATCAAAGATGAACCCCGCCAGTTGCTTTCTAAAGTACACGGTTTAGAAATGATCGAAATGGAAGATACTGATATGTGCTGTGGTTTCGGCGGAACATTTGCGGTTAAATTTGACGCCATTTCATCTGCAATGGCCGAGCAGAAAGTTAATCATGCGCTCGCACAACAGGCAGATTACATCATTTCGACCGATTTATCCTGCCTTTTACATCTTCAGGGCTATATTGAGAAAAATAACCTTGCGATTAAAACCATGCACATCGCCGATGTATTGTGTAATGGCTGGTTGGAAAGTACGGAATATTAACCGCGAGCCCCTAAAAGGGAGTAATTATCCGTGGCTGGCTTGCACTGACTAGTGTAAAATAAACCCGACCGACAGCATTATCCCGATTTAAGAATCAATTTTAAGTTAAAGCGTTTTTATCGGGATTAAGCAAAGGGCGGGACTGTGGCAACCCAAGAACTACAGGTATTGCTTTCCTAAAAAAAGATTTAGATCATTAGACTTGTTGGTTGATGATCTGAAATATAACTGGGATTGTAATATTTAAATTACTTTCAACCCAAATCTACGTTTAAAGGATCTATGCATAATCTTTAACACAATTTAACACGTTTTACATTACAATCTACAATATCTTTGTTAAACCTTTTTAAGGCTTTTGTATCTAACAAGCAAAACAAAATCGTAATGAAAAAAATAATCTTCGCTTTACTGGGAGTTTTGTCAATTGCATCAATTGCAAATGCGCAGCAGAAAAAAACTTCAGGAGCCATACAATTTGAAAATATTATCGATCCGGCAGCAATGGCTTCGGCAAGTGGCATCCAGCTAACCGACCAGATGAAAGCCAGAATGCCCTCATCTAGCAAAAGCAACTTCGAGTTATTGTTTACGGCCACAAATGCAAGTTATATGCCAGTTGAAGAAACTGAAGACAGTAACGGAGCAGGTGGTGGCGGTGGCGGCATGGGCCGTATGATGATGCGTTTTGGTGGTGGTGGTGGTAACAGAGAATACTACTATACCTTTGCAGATAAAGGACTTACAGAGGTTTTTGATCTGAACGATACCACTTATTATATGCCGAGTAAATTAACTTTATCTACTTCTGGCCCAATAGGCTCTATGAGAGTAGGCGGTAGAAATCCTAATGATACCACTAAAGCAAAACCAGCTCCAGCACCAACAATCGAAGTGGTTAAAACAGATTCTACCAAACAGATTATCGGTTTTACCTGTCACCAGGCGATTATAAGATCTACAAGGGCTATTAAAATCTTGGATATGGATAAAAATGTAGTAGAAGAAACCAAAATCTGGTATACAAAAGATTTAGGCTTCGACTTTTCTCCGAACCCAAATATGTGGACAGAAGGTGCAGTTTTAGCAATCGAAGGTAGAGGTAACAGCTCAATCGCCAAAAGCATCGAGTATAGAAATGTAAGCACAAAAGATGTAACCGCACCTAAAAAAGCAAAACTGATCACTGCTGAAGAGTATAAAACTAAAATGGAAAACATGATGAAACGTTTTAGACAGAACAGACCTGGTGGCGGTGGACAGATCAGATCATTTGGTATGAATTAATTCAGTTCGTAGCCAGACATCCTAAGTTTTAGCCCATGGCCTGTGCCTTATGCGAACTTCGGATGTCTTTACATAAATTACCACCATAATAATTCTATCAGCTCTGAAGGTATAAATCTTCAGGGCTTTTTTGTATCATTTTTGAAAAGGTTGGCTTTAGTTTTTGCATCTAAACTGAGAATAACTATTATTGGGGTTAAATATAACCTAGCCTAAAGTGATTACAGCCGAGAACAAAACAAACCTATTAGCAACCAAGCAACATTTCGAAATTTTAGATGGATTAAGGGGTGTAGCGGCCATTGTAGTAGTGATTTATCATTTTATGGAAATCGCGATTACCAATTATAACAAGAATTTTCTTTCACATGGTTTCCTCGCTGTCGATTTCTTTTTCTGTTTATCCGGCTTTGTAATTGCCTATGCTTACGATAGTCGTGCATCGCATATCGGAATTACACAGTTCTTTAAATTAAGGCTTATCCGCTTGCACCCGCTGGTGGTTATTGGTTCCGTTTTAGGACTGATCACTTTTCTGATCGATCCATACAGCGATCTTTATGAGGTTTATGGATTCGGAAAAACCTTGCTATTGTTTTTATCCTCAGCTTTTTTAATCCCTTATCCGGCCATGCCCGAGCGGTATACCAACTTATTCTGCTTAAATGCACCGGCCTGGTCATTATTTTGGGAATATATTGCCAATATCTTTTACATTTTCGTGCTTTATCGGTTAGGTAAAAAATCACTCATCGCTTTGGTTGTTATAGGAGCAGTATGCCTTTGTTATGTAGCTGTTCGCGCTACTAATGTAGGTGGTGGCTGGGGAGGACAGAATTTTTGGGACGGTGGAGCGCGTGTGCTGTATTCTTTTACAGCCGGTATGCTGGTTTACCGTTTAAATTGGGTGATCAAAAATAAAGTTGGGTTTTTAGGCATGATCGTGCTTTTGCTCGCAGCCTTTTTAGTTCCTTTTAACGATAAATACAATTGGATTACCGAGCCGATACTTGTACTGTTTTACTTTCCACTTTTAGTGGCATTGGGAGCAGGTACAGTATTAAAGCCATCGTTTAAAAAGATCTGTAATCTCTCAGGCGAAATATCATATCCGCTTTATATGGTACATTATCCATTTGTTTGGATATTTTTAACCTATGTAGCCGAGGTTCAGCCACCTGCATCCTCACTTTGGGTGGTTATCCCGGTTTCGGTACTGCTTTTAATTCTTTTCTCTTATATGGTAATGAGATTTGTAGATATTCCTTTGCGCAAATACCTTAAGCAAAAATTTTTAAACGATAACAGCATATGAAATCTTTAAAACCAACCTTGTTTTTCCTTTCCTTAATTGTGCTGTTTAGCTGCAACTCATCAAATAATGATTATGCCTACAACGAAAAAGTAACTTCAATTTTTTTGCAGGAAATGAAACAGATCGATGAAACAGATAGTGTTTTTAGAGATACTTCGAAGGTATATGCAAAAGGCTTTCCTGATTCTATTTTACTATCCACAAAGGCAGAAAATCTGATCAATAATTCAAAAATGGATCTTGCCGATATTGCTGACCTTAAACCGGGTAAAGAAGCTGTAAAATTTAACGAAGGTGTTATCGAGTACCTGATAGCTATAAACGGTTATGGAAAAACGGCACAAGGGATGCTGCAGGCAAAAACCACCGACGAAAAGAAAAAACTGCATAATCAACTTATGTTAGCGTATGAAAAACTGAATACTTACCCTGATCGTTTACTGGAAATACAGAAAGCATACCTAAATGAAGTGGGCTTGCAACCAAAGTAGAATTTCAAGTTTATCTATCAAATGCGGTATAAAAACCGTATCTTTGCACAAAATAAAATCACATTGTAAGTGATCTTTAAAACTTTTTTATTTAAAATTTAAATCATAGTTGTAGATGATTAACATTACTTTACCTGACGGTTCTGTCCGTCAGTATGAAAAGGGCACTTCTGCCCACCAAATTGCATTGTCGATTTCTGAGGGTTTAGCCCGTAACGTATTAGCCGCTGAGGTTAATGGCGAAGTTTGGGATTCAACAAGACCGATCGAGTCTGATTCATCAGTGAAACTATTGACCTGGAATGATACTGCCGGAAAATCAACTTTTTGGCATTCATCAGCTCACTTAATGGCTGAGGCTTTAGAAGCACTTTATCCGGGTACCAAATTCGGTATCGGCCCGGCTATCGAAACTGGTTTTTATTATGATGTAGACTTTGGCGACCGTGAATTTTCATCGGACGATTTCAAAGCCATCGAAACCAAAATGATCGAACTGGCTAAACAAAAGGAAACTTTTGTGCGCGAAAGTGTAAGCAAAGCTGATGCGGTAAAATATTTTACTGAAAAAGGCGACGAGTATAAACTGGATTTAATTGACGGTCTGGAAGATGGTAAAATTACTTTCTATACCCAAGGTTCATTTACCGATTTATGCCGTGGTCCGCATATTCCGAATACTGGTTTTGTGAAAGCAGTAAAACTGATGAATGTGGCTGGTGCTTACTGGCGAGGCGATGAAACCAAAAAACAGTTAACCCGTATTTATGGTGTAACTTTTCCTAAGGCGAGCGAGCTTACCGAATATCTTTTAATGATTGAGGAAGCAAAAAAACGCGATCACCGTAAATTAGGGAAAGAGCTGGAGTTATTTGCTTTCTCAGAAAAAGTAGGAATGGGCTTGCCTTTATGGTTGCCTAAAGGAACTGCTTTGCGCGAGCGCTTGGTGAACTTTTTAACTAAAGCACAGGCTAAAGCAGGTTACGAGCAAGTGGTAACGCCGCATATCGGTCATAAAAATTTATATGTAACCTCAGGTCACTGGGAGAAATACGGTAAAGATTCGTTCCAACCGATTAAAACGCCACAAGAAGGAGAGGAGTTTTTCTTAAAACCGATGAACTGCCCGCACCACTGTGAGATTTACAAAACAAAACCACGTTCTTACAAAGATCTTCCGGTTCGTTTTGCAGAGTTTGGTACGGTTTATCGTTACGAGCAAAGTGGCGAATTACACGGTTTAACCCGTGTACGTGGCTTTACTCAAGATGATGCACACTTATTCTGTATGCCAGAACAGGTGAAAGAAGAGTTTAAAAAAGTAATCGATTTAGTGCTTTATGTATTTAAATCATTAGGTTTTGATAACTATACTGCTCAGGTTTCATTAAGAGATCCAGAAAACAAATCAAAATATATTGGTTCTGACGAAAACTGGAGGCTATCTGAAAATGCAATTATCGAAGCAGCTGCAGAAAAAGGCTTAAATACTGTTGTAGAATATGGCGAAGCCGCTTTCTATGGCCCTAAGCTGGATTTTATGGTAAAAGATGCTTTAGGTAGAAAATGGCAGTTAGGTACTATCCAGGTTGATTATAACCTACCGGAGCGTTTCGAATTGGAATACACTGGTAGCGATAACCAGAAGCACAGACCAGTAATGATCCATCGTGCACCATTTGGTTCATTGGAAAGATTTATTGCTGTTTTGATTGAACATTGTGCCGGAAACTTCCCGTTATGGTTGAGTCCGGAGCAATTTATTGTTCTTCCTATTTCAGAAAAATATGAAGAATATGCAAAAAAAGTTTTAGATGAACTAAATAATTCCGATATTCGCGGGCTGATTGACTTTCGTGATGAGAAAATCGGTCGCAAAATACGCGATTCGGAAGTTAAAAAGATCCCATACATGCTCATTATCGGTGATAAGGAAATGGCAGAAGGAAAAGTTTCTGTCCGTAAACATGGTGAGGGAGATTTAGGCGAAATGACGTTGGAAGAGTTCAACAATTTATTAAGAAAAGAAATAACAGTTTAAATTAAATAGTACAAATTTGGCATTAGGAAGACCAGGATTTAACAGGGGACCACGTCCACCTTTTAAGAAAAAAGAAGCAGAGCATAACATTAATCAGTATATTAAATCGCCCGAAGTGCGTTTAGCTGGCGATAATGTTGAACCGGGGATTTATCCTTTGGCAAAAGCTTTGGCACTTGCTGATGAACTGGAATTGGATTTGGTAGAAATATCTCCAAATGCCGTACCACCAGTTTGTAGAATTATTGATTACAGTAAATTTGTTTACGAGCAAAAGAAAAAGCAGAAAGAAATTAAAGCTAATGCGAAACAAACTGTAATTAAGGAGATCCGTTTTGGTCCTAACACCAACGATCACGATTTCCAGTTTAAATTGAAGCATGCAGTAAGCTTTTTAGAGAACGGTGAGAAAGTTAGGGCTTACGTGCATTTTAAAGGTAGAGCAATTGTTTACAAAGAGCAGGGAGAAATTTTATTATTGAAGTTCGCTCAGGCTTTAGAAGATGTAGGAAAAGTAGAGTTGTTACCTAAGTTAGAAGGTAAACGTATGTTCCTAACAGTTGCGCCTAAAGTAGCAAAAAAATAAAAATAGGTTTATAAATTAAAAAACAGGTTATGCCAAAAATGAAAACCAATTCCAGTGCTAAAAAGCGTTTTTCGCTTACTGGAACAGGTAAAATCAAAAGAAACAACGCATACAAAAGTCACATCTTAACAAAGATGAGTACTAAACGTAAACGTGCCTTAGGTCAAGCTAGTATCGTATCTGATGCTGATATGGGTAACGTTAAACGTATGCTTTGTATCGGAAAGTAATTTATTAATTCACCAGGTATCAGGCTTTAAGTTTCCGGTTAAACGGAACGCCGCTTGCCAAAAAACAACAACAACATGCCACGTTCGGTAAACGCAGTAGCTTCGAGAAGAAGAAGAAAAAAAATCCTTAATCTAGCCAAAGGCTATTGGGGAGCAAGAAGTAAGGTTTATACTGTTGCTAAAAACACAGTAGAAAAAGGTTTGCAATATGCATACCGTGACCGTAAAGTTAAGAAAAGAGAATTCCGCGGATTATGGATCCAACGTATTAATGCAGGTGCTCGTCAGCACGGTATTTCTTACTCTCAATTAATTGGTAAACTAGCTTCCAAAGAAATCGGTTTAAACCGTAAAGTATTGGCTGATTTAGCAATGAATCACCCAGAAGCTTTCAAAGCTGTAATTGATGCAGTAAAATAGAAATTTTCGCTTAGGCGATAATCATATTTAAAAAAGGTCCCGATGTAAATCGGGACCTTTTTTGTTGTTTGGTTTTGAAAATCTAATATAATCCCAATTCTGCCAGACAGGCAAATTGTTGGCCATCATGTGCTGATTTAGCAATAATTTTATAGTATAGGAAGGTTTGTGCAGAAGCAAAATCAAAGTATTGTACTCCACTAATGTTTTTTGCTACATAGTTACCCTGTGAGGTGAAATTGACACCATCTGTACTGGTTAAGATTTCGAAATCTTTAACAGCCCTGCTTAAACTGCTCCGCTGCAATAAACTTACGCCGCTGGCTGTTTTTGAAGTGGTTCCTACTTTAATTACTACATTGTGAGGGTACGAAGTAGCCGATGTTCTCCAACGTGAATGCCAAACGGTAGTCGCATTGCCATCAATTAAACTTGTTGCTTTACCATCAGAGCTTTCTTCTGAACTAAATGAATCGATGGTCCAGCCTGTTTTGCTTAACTCGTTTTTAGTTGAAAACGTTAGTATAGGCAAACCTCCTGAAAAAGTATAGGCATAGATCTGTTCGGTTACGGTTCCATTGTCGTGTACCAATTTAACTTTCAGTTCATACGGAATACCATCAGCTTTTTCCTGCAGATCCGCAATTGGCATTTCTACTCTAAAGCTATCTGTACCAATTTTCTTCGATTCCCAGGTAATGGCGTTATAATCTTTATTTACACCAGTACCCTCATTATTTACATTAGGGTCGTTGTAATACAGAATGCTGGTTACGTTGCCCGTAGAAGTAAATTTCCCTGATACCACTATAGAAGCCAAAGTACTAGAATAGCTGGCGTATATTTTATTAATACTGCTGGTTACCGAACCGTAATAGGTGTTAGCGTTATTGTTGAAAACCTGATTGGCATTTAAAATAGCTGCGTCTGCAGCGGTTAAAAATGTAGGACTTTTGCCTAAAGTTCCATTACCAGCCCACATTAAGGCCATACCTAGGGTTGAGTTCTCAGAAACTTTCTGTCTGTTGTGTGGTAGATTTAATCCATGACCAAGTTCATGTACCATACCTCCAAACCAAACACTGAAGCGATTGCCAACAGTAGTGCTTAAGCCAAGATTCGTAATGTCCATTTCTTCATAATCCAAAGCGTAACACCATCTGCCGGTACCATAAAATGGACCTCCGCTTGGTGTACCATTCGAACCGATAGCGTACCTTGGAATAATGATTAATGTATGGTCGCTAGTTTTATCTGCCGGGTGCGCGGCAAAATAAGCGTTTATTTCGCTTGCAACTGCCCCGCTACCTCCTGAGTATGGATAACTCGCTTTCGGCAACGTTCCTCTAATGGTTAGGATTTTTACATTTCCTGTGCCATCATCAGCAAGGCCAAATGTTTTATTGCCATAACCATTACGGTTCATTTCTTGTTTGTACCAATCTTGTGTCCATAATAAAAGATCGCTCAATCTTTTTCTATAACCTGCAAGGGTATCAAGATCGTTAGGCACAAAATACACAATATTTACATTGCGGCTTTGGGTAATAATATTGGTTGTAGCCAGTTTTTTGTTAATAGAGAAGTTTTTTTCCTCTGGTTGTAATACTTCGGCCTTTTTACAAGATAGGGCGAACAGGCAGGCACAGAATAGCCCGGTTAAAAGTAGACTGTTTTTTTTCATACAATAATTTTAGGTTTAGGGTTGATAATATTTGGTATTGGTTGTTGTTATTTTTTTATGCTGCGCTCAGCCTCTTTACCTAATCTTGTCGATTTTAATACGAAGATTATATCACCATAATTTGCCAGTCTTGGCCACTGTTCCAAACCTTGAAAAGAGCGTATTGTAAATAGATTTTTACCGTATCTGGATTTAAGTTACAAACAAACTTATACAGTATACTGAATTAAAACCGCGCAAACGTTTGTGTGGGATGAAATGTAATAAACCTAAATTGTACAATAAAAATGCAGTTTAATCAGGTTCTACGGCTATTTGATTGGTTATTTAAAATAACCTTAAAGTTTATGACGCGCAAACGTTTGATCGGCTTGTATTAGCTGTTTGATTTGCTCGTAAATGAATGTTTACATCTGGATGTAGTGACCTAAAAGAGAGGATTAAGTCTTTGCGCCCATAAGGTAGCCTTAAAGAGAGGGAGGGCAATGTCATTAAGTGTCGTCATTTCGAGCGGAGTGAAACGTAGCCTAGAACCCGAAGGCTCCGCGAAGCTAGATCAAAAAAAGAGCTCTCTCCCGAAAGTTCGGGACTGCGCTACATCCGATAGCTCCGGATCGAGATGACGACTTTTCTATTGAAATTATTATGATTAACTCTGATCGTCTGTTTCTGCGTCTGGTGCATTCTTTTGAACCGATTCGATGCCATTATCTCTGGCTGAAGTACTTTCGTACATTTCACTGGAGCCAATAATTTGACCATTTGTAGCCTTTAAACTGAAATGATACTTGCCGTTAGACGATGTCTTTTTCTCAAATTTTGAATCATCCTTTGCATTTTTTTTAACAGATTCGATACCACTTTCGCAACTCGATTTGGCCGAATAGCCTTCGCTGGTTAAAATGGTTTGGCCATTGCTCGCTTTAAGATTAAACTGGAATTCTCCGTTCGATCTTTTGGTAATTACAAATTTTCCCATGGGTCTGATTTTGGTTTATTTACTTTGGTTAGTTTTACCTTATTAATAAGTAGATGGTATTCCTAAAGTTGCTAAAGTTTGATTCAATTACAATGAGCAGAAATTGAATTAATGATAATTTAACCCAGGCTATTGGTGAATTTCATACGGATGCCGCTTTGAAAGTTCTGGATAATTTTGAAAATTTCGATCAAGGTTACTTTTTCGATTTTGGTTAAACCATCAATTTCGATAAAGTTATTGGGTGCCGCCAGGTCATTGATAATCAGATTAGCCTGATGTTTCAATCTCAAACCCATCAAATAATAATAAGACTGCGAAAGTTCATTAAACTGCTCTTCGCTAAAAACGCCAAGTTCTCTTAAGGCCTTTAAACGTTCGCCGGTATTCTCTTTTTGGAAAATCCTGTTCTGTAATGCATAAACCCTTGCTAAGTCTACAATAGGGGTCATGGCTGTTTTAATATCGAATACTTCTTTTTTGTGGATTTTTTGAGTTCTTATATTTCTGAAATAGGTGAGTGGCGGCTCATAGAGTAAGGCATTTTTGGCCAGGTATACGTAGAATTTTTCGATGGGTTTCTGCAGTTCTTCATCAACGAAAGCCCGTAAACTTTCCATAATGGCTAAATCGCCATAAATTGCCCTGCAATCAAAAAAAGCAGCAAATTTTACGGCAGCTTCGGGTAAAGCCTCTTCTATCCAGTTTTTATAATTGTATTTCCAATGCGATAGTGAATGCGTCCAGTTTGGATTAGTGGCCATATAATCGCCATCGCAGTATACAAAGCCAACATAATTTAATTTATCCGAAACCTGGGTAGCCATATCTAGAAAATAAGAACGTACAGCCGCTCTTTTATCTTCTCCGGTATCTTCATAAATAATGGCATTGTCCTGATCGGTTTTTAGGCTAAGTTCTTTTCTCCCCTCACTACCCAAAACCATAAATACAAATTTTGCAGGTGGCGGACCAAGTTTAGCAATTACTTCTTCAATAATTTTAAAGGAAATGGTATCGGCTATAGTAGTTACTACCTCATTTACAATTTTCGAATGTACACCTCTGGCCAATAATTGCGATACAATGCCTGGTACTTTCTGCCATTTTAATTTTAGATCGCTGGTATTTACAGCAGATTTTACTGATTGGATAAAAACTAATGGCGATTCGGCCTGCTCGCTTAAAAGGCGGTTCCTGCTTAAAAAGCCAACGTAATTACCATTGTCGTTTACCAATAAATAGCGCGACTTCTTACTGAACATCATCAATATCGCCTCATATACGTAAGCATCTGGAGTTATGGTAACAATATTGGTGTCCATAACTTCGTCAATTGGCAAATTTGAATTCAGTTGTTTTGCAATCACATTATCCCTCAAAGTAATATCGGTTACAAAGCCCAGATAAACATCCTGATCATTTTTAATAAAGAGGCAACTGGTTTTCTGTTCTGACATTTTAATTGCAGCTTCAAAAATAGGTGTGCCTGGGCTGCAACTTACTATCTTTTTGAAAGTAATGTCTCCAATACGAGCGGTATAAATTTGATCGGCTAGTTTATCTTCCATTAAAAAATCCCTGTAAAATTCTCTTAAACGAAAAATCTTTTGCTTTTTTCTTTTCCAGGTTAAAAGTATGCTCCTGATGGTAGGCTGAAGTTAAGCTAATTTTACCTGTTTTTAAAAGATGAAAGAAAATCTTTGCGGTATTCAATGTGTCAGATAAAGCATTGTGCGTATTTTCGGGTGCTTCATTAAATAAAATGGTGTAAAATTTATCCAGCTTTAAATGACTGATTACTGTATTGGTGATGTAAGGTGCGCTTGCCTTCATCGTACAGAAAAAAGCTAAGTTTTTAAATATATTTTCCTTTCCGATGCGGTATAATTCAACATTCACCATATGATAATCGAGCTCAATAAAATGCCCGATCACTAGAGGCTTGTATTTTTCTATATCTTCGGAAAACTGCAACATCACTTTTTCTTTGTTTTCGCCATGTATATGCAGATACTCAGGGGTGATTTTATGGATTTTTAACGCAGCCTTGTCAATGGTGAAATCGGTATTTTTAATGTAGTGATTCTCCCGCTTAATTTCCTGATAAGATTGATCATAAATAATCCAGGCAATTTGGACAATATGAGGCCAATTCCTTTCTTTAGAATAAGGCGCCGTCCAATTTTTAGGCAGACCTGAAGTTTCGGTATCAACAACGAGGAAGTATTCTTGCAATTTTAAAGTGGTTAGAAGATTGAACTATTTCAAAGGTAATTATTTAACAATATAAACTGTAATTATTCATATATCCTTTAATAAATGCGATTGTTAAATAAAGCGTTTTTTTATTTGTTAAAGTGAAAGATTAACGCTTATTTGGTGTCAAAATTTAATTAAAATATGCGCTCTCTATTATTTAGCTCCTTAGCTTGTTTATTGTGCCTTAGTTCTGCTTTTGCTCAGGAAAAGCTCGGAGAAAACATGCATTTTAAAAAACTTGATAACGGTTTAGAAGTGCTGGTGGTTGTAGACCGGACCGTGCCACTGGTTACCATTGAAATGGCCTGTAGGAATGGTTCTTTTACCGAAACCGACGAATTTAATGGCTTAAGTCATCTTTACGAACATTTATTCTTTAAAGCTAACAAAGATTATCCCGATTTCGAACGTTTAAATTCGAGAATGAACGATCTGGATATCAATTCTAACGCCACTACTCGGGAAGAAGTGGTTAATTATTTTTTTACGCTTCCTGCTGCTAATTTAAAACCCGGATTAAGCTTGATGAATTCCTCTATCCGTTATCCAAAATTCATAAAAGAAGATATGGCTTTGGAAAATGAAGTAGTAAATGCTGAATTTACGAGGCACGAATCAAGTCCGGTATTTGCTTTGATAGAGGCCAACTCACGGCATATGTGGGGTGCAAATTATTCCCGTAAAAATGTAATCGGTAGCCACGAGGTAATTTTATCAGCTACTCCATCAAAAATGGATTCCATTAAAAATAAATATTACTGGCCAAATAATTCAGTGTTGGTAATTGCTGGTGATGTTAAAGTTGATGAAGCTTTTAGTTATGTAAATTCTGTTTTTGGAAGCTGGAAACGATCGCCGGTTGATCCTTTCGTTAAATGGCCAATCCCTGAGTTTAAACCGCTTCAAAAAAACGATTATTATTTTGTAGAATCGAATAAAAGCCCTGTTCCGTTCATGCTTTTTAGCTGGCATGGGCCAGACACCAGAAACGATATCCCGGCCACTTATGCTGCTGATGTTTTTTCTTTTATTGTGAATCAAAACGGTTCTAAAATGAAACAGGCACTTATTAATTCAGGATTGGCCCAACAGGCTGATGTGAATTATTATACGCAAAAATATACAGGTCCAATTAGTTTGATGGTGAGTCCTAATCCGGCAAAAATAAATGAATGTTACCAGGAGGTGCTGAAGCAAATTTCGCTTTGGGCCAATGAAGATTATTTATCTGATCTGCAGATTGAAAGAGCCAAAAGACTATTATCTATAGAACAGGTAGAAAGGAGAGAGGTTACTTCTGATTATGCACATTTACTTTCCTTCTGGTGGGCTTCAGCATCGATTGATTATTATACCCATTATGAAGAAAATGTAAATAAAGTAACAAGAAAGGATTTACTTGATTATGTACGCAAGTATATTAAAGATAAACCTTATTGCGCTGGCCTGATGATGGATAAAGCAGGCATGAATGAAGTGAAGCCAGAAACATTTTTTAAATCACCCAAATAACCTAACGCTCGATGAAAAGATTCATATTTTTTATAAACTTTATCTTAGTTTTTCACATTGCCAACGCACAAACCAAGGCCGTTTCATTTGATGTAAACGGTTTAAAGGTGATTTTAAAGTCTACCCAGAAGGAAACGGTTAGTATGAGCATGTTTTTTAAAGGCGGTGTAATGAATTATAATGCGGAAAGGGCAGGAATTGAAAATCTGGCTTTGGCATCTGCGGCTACCTGTGGTACTAAAAATTACAGCGTTGTTGATTATCAGGAGTTGGCTGATGAATACGGTATTGATATTTCTGGTTCATCTACAACTGATTATGGTACCATTAGCATGGACTGTATTTCTAAGTATCTTGACCAAGGCTGGAAACTTTTTTCGGATGCTGTAATTAATCCGGCTTTTGATAAAACAGAATTTCAAACCACTAAAGAACGTATGATTACGGGTATTTATCATAGTCAATCTGATCCTGAAACAAGGATTGAGCAATTGAGCATGGAAAGTATGTTTAAAGATTCGCCTTATAGCACTAATCCTTTGGGCACAAGCAAAACTGTTGGAAGTTTTACTGCCGAAGTGGTTAGTAATTATTACCATAACGAATTGTTGAACAAGAACAAAATGTTTTTGGTCGTAGCAGGGAACATCACAAAAGAAGAACTTGAAAAGAAAATTCAAGCTTCTTTCAGCGCGCTTAAAGGAAAAATTTACACGCCACCAGTTTACGATCGTAAAACTTTAACAGGGGAGCACCTGGTAATCGAACAAAGAGATATTGCCACGAATTACATGAGTTGTATTATGAATGCCCCAACCATGACAAATACTGATTATTATGCTTTTGTGTTAACCATTAACGCATTAAGTGGTACTATGAATTATGAACTGAGAACTAAACTGGGTTTATCATATGCGCCAGGAGCAACCGTTAAATTACAACAGATTCCATATACTTCTATGTTTGTAAGTACCACTCAACCTAAAAAAGCTTTTAAAGCGATGATTACGGTATACAATAACATTAAAGAAGGAAAGTACGGTGAACGTTATCTTGAGGCATTAAAAAAAGAACATCGGGATAGATACTACAGGCACCAGGAAAGTGCAAGTTCGATTGTAAAAGATTTGGGTGAAGCTGAAGTGCTTGGCGATTATAGTATTACTGAAAATATGGTAGCCAATTTCAACAAAGTAAGCTTGCAGGACATGAAAGATTCTTTCGGAAAATATTTAAAAGGTGCCATTTGGATATACCTGGGCGATGAACAGGTAGGTAGGGCAGCGTTTCAATAATTCTTCAGGGGCGTCATTTCGAGCGAAGAGCAACGCAGTCGAGAAATCTGTCTAGAAAGATCTCTCCATTTCGCTGCGCTTCAGTGTTCGTGATGTCAGATGTTACCATCTGACACTAAATAAAGTTTGGAATTGAAATTCTTCAATTCTAGTTTTTGATTAATGATTTAGATTTGTTTATAGTCAGATGGTAACATCTGACTACACAACTAACTCAAATGCCATTACTTACTAATCAACAAAAAGGCCACAGCAGCTAATACTGAGCCGATTATCGGTCCAATAATAGGTACCCAGGCATAACTCCAGTCGCTACTTCCTTTTCCTTTCATTGGGATTAAAAAGTGAACAATCCGGGGTCCTAAATCTCTTGCCGGGTTAATAGCATATCCGGTTGTTCCACCTAACGCCAAACCAATTACCCACACCAAAAACGCTACCGGGATTGCACCCATTGAGCCTAAGCCAATAGGGGTAACCGTTTCTTTAGTGCCCATACTCGCATCAGTAAAATAAAAGATCACAAAGATTAAAACGAAAGTGCCAATAATTTCGGATATCAAATTTGACGACATATTTCTGATGGCTGGCGCGGTTGCAAAAGGTGCAGCCTTTAAACCTTGGTCATCCGTGGCATCGAAATGATCTTTGTAAATAAGCCAAACCAGGAAAGATCCTGTCATTGCGCCAGCCAGTTGTGCAATAATATAAAATGGCACCAATGCCCAGCTGAATCCCTTTCCGATGGCAAGTCCGAGGGTTACAATCGGATTTAAGTGCGCCCCACTGTACGGGCCGGCAACAACAACCCCTACAAATACGGCAAGTGCCCAGGCGGTTGTAATTACAATCCAACCACTATCGTTGCCTTTAGTACCTTTAAGTACTACGTTAGCCACTACACCATTTCCTAAAAGAATCATTAGTGCAGTACCAATAAATTCTGCGAGATATACATTCATATAATTAAATTCTTATCCGATTAAAATTGTTCAATTAGTCTTCTGCATTTACCCTGGCTGCTTTTATAGCCCTATTCCAGCCCTTTATTCTTTCCGTATTATCAATTCCTTCCTCAGCAACAAAAGTTCTGTTGATTTTCCATTGCGAGCGGATCTGATCTATACTTTTCCAGAAACCAGTGGCTAATCCGGCCAGGTATGCAGCACCAATAGCAGTAACCTCGGTTACATCGGGTCTGATTACTTTGCAGTTTAATAAATCGGCCTGAAACTGCATCAATAAATCGTTAGCTGTAGCGCCACCATCTACTCTTAATTCGGCAATATTTACGCCTGCATCTGCTTCCATAGCTTTTAAAACATCCATGGTTTGATAGGCAATACTTTCTAAGGCTGCCCTTGCAATATGCGATTTGTTTGTACCCCGTGTTAGTCCTGTTATGGTGCCACGGGCATGTTGGTCCCAGTGTGGAGCACCTAACCCTGCAAAAGCAGGAACAACATAAACGCCATCTGTATCTTTTACTTTTTTAGCTAAAGTTTCTACATCTGCCGATTTAGAAATGAGTCCCATTTCATCGCGAAGCCACTGTACCACCGCACCACCAATAAAAATACTCCCTTCTAAAGCGTAATTTACTTCACCATTAATTTGCCAGGCAATAGTAGTCAATAGATTATTGGCTGATATTTTTGGCTTCGACCCGATATTCATCAGCATAAAACAGCCAGTACCATAAGTGTTTTTTACCATCCCGATTTCGGTGCACATTTGCCCGAATAAAGCAGATTGCTGATCTCCGGCTATCCCTGCAATAGGGATTTTTGCTGCCAATATACGTCCTGCGGTTTCACCATAAACTTCACTTGATGATTTTACTTCAGGAAGCATGGCTTTCGGTATCGAAAAAAGCTCAAGCAATTCATCGTCCCAGCTTAAAGTGTGGATGTTATAGAGCATCGTTCGTGATGCATTACTGACATCGGTTACATGTTTTTCGCCTGCTGTTAATTTCCAGATTAACCAGGTATCGATGGTTCCGAAAGCAAGTTTTCCAGCTTCTGCTTTTTCCCTTGCCCCGGCAACATTTTCTAAGATCCATCTAGCCTTAGTAGCCGAGAAATAAGAGTCTATAATCAGTCCTGTTTTTTCCTGTATTTTATTGGCCAGTCCTTGTGCTTTAATTTCATCGCAATAGGCAGAAGTACGCCTGTCTTGCCAAACAATGGCATTGTATATCGGTTGTCCGGTTTCTTTATCCCAAACCACAGTGGTTTCACGCTGGTTGGTAATGCCAATAGAATCGATATCGCCTACAGTTAAACCTGCTTTAACAATCACTTCTGTTACAACAGCCAATTGTGTCGACCAGATTTCCATTGGATCGTGCTCTACCCAGCCGGCTTTGGGATAAATCTGTGTGAATTCTCGTTGTGCAATGGCAACAATTTCGCCATTGTGATTAAAAATAATTGCTCTCGAACTTGTGGTTCCCTGATCGATAGACAAGATGTATTTACTCATAATTAGGAATTTGGTTAATTGGCTAAAGCCGATTTGGTTATTTTAGGTGTTGAATGATAAATATAACCATCGGCTAATTTATTAAAAGTTTCGATTTGGTTAGTTTCCCAGTTTTTATCAGCAGATAATTCTTTGGCCAGGAGCGAAGCTACCCTGGGTGCCATATCTTTGGCAGCTTGTGCATTAATAAACAGTATTCTTAATCTTCTGCTTAAAATATCTTCTACTGTTTCGGCCATTTCGTTTCGTGCAGACCAAATTACCTCAGCTTCTGTATAAGGGAATGCAGAATGTAATTTATTGCCAAGGTTTGGATCTTGTGCAATTAGAGCTTCAATTTTACTGCGATCCGATCCATAGATAGCCAAATGACTATCTGTTGTAGTGGTTAAACTACCATGTATGCTTAAATTTTGGGTTACGCATGCTTTCGATTCTAAACCAGCATGAGTAATAGCTAAATCAACCGTTTCTTCTGCCATTCGGCGATAGGTAGTCCATTTACCACCAGTAATGGTAATTAATCCCTTTGCAGAAACAATAAGTTTATGGTCTCTGCTAATTTCTTTTGTACTATTTCCATCTCCGTTGGTTGGAGCGGCCAATGGGCGCAAACCTGAGAATACACTTAAGATATCTTTTTCCATGGGCTTGCGGTTAAAATAACTCGCCGCTGTACTCATAATAAAATCTACCTCTTCTTTTATTGCCCTGGGTTCTAAACTATGTTCGTTTAAAGGAGTGTCTGTTGTACCCACCAGTAAATGTTCGTGCCATGGAACGGCAAATAGAACACGTCCATCCGAAGTTTTTGGTATCATTAAAGCCGATTCACTATTTAAAAAACTTTTGTCTAGCACCACATGTACACCTTGGCTAGGGCGTACCATTTTTTTTGAATTCGGGTTATTCATTTGCAGGATGTCATCCACAAACACGCCTGTTGCATTAATTACTATTTTGCCAGTATATTTAGCTGTTATGCCAGTTATAGTGTCTTCTGTTTCGATGCCTGTAACTACGTCGCCACTTTTTAACAAGCCGGTTACTTTTATATAGTTCAATAGTGAGGCGCCGTTTTCAATAGCGGTTTGTGCAATGTTTATCGCTAAACGGGCGTCATCAAACTTTCCATCGTAATACCTGATACTTCCTTTTAATCCCTTTTCTTTAATGCCAGGCATCATAGCTAGGGTTTCTTTTTTAGTGAAAAACTTAGATTTACCGAAGCTGTATTTGCCTGCCAGCCAATCGTAAAGCGTAAGTCCGGTTAAATATTTTATAACAGAGAACCAATCGTAACAGGGGATCAGAAATTCTTCCTTATTTACCAGATGCTTTGCGTTTTGTTGTAATAGACCACGTTCTTTTAAGGCATGTTTCACTAAACCGATATCGCCCTGTGCAAGGTAGCGAACGCCACCGTGCACCAGTTTAGTACTCCGGCTGGACGTTCCTTTTGCAAAATCAGACTGTTCTACCAATAAAGTTTTAAAGCCCCGGCTCGCAGCATCCAATGCAGTACCCAAACCTGTGGCACCTCCGCCAATAATAATGAAGTCCCAATTTATGTTTTCTGTGAGATGATGCGGGTGTAATCTTTCCATTTAGATTTATAAAAATAATAAAACGAAACAATACGCAATTATAAGAAATCATAATCGAAATAATATAATATGTGTGTTAAAAATTTATTAAATATTTGTTCAAAATATTTTAAAGAATGTTTTTATTGCTAATTTGCAGCACGCTAATTAAATATACTATGATGAATTTGGCTGAGAGGCACCAGTTTATATTAAGTCGCCTGCAACGTGATCAATACATAAATGTAGTCGATTTATGTAAGGAGTTGAAAGTTTCGTCTGTAACAATAAGAAAGGACTTAAAACTACTTGAAGATAAAAGCCTGTTGTTTAGGACCCATGGTGGGGCTACAGTAAACAATCCATATACGGTTGACCGTCCGGTTAACGAGAAAGAAAAAATACAATCTACAGAAAAGAACAAAATTGGTATTGCCGCTGCTGCATTGCTAAATGACAATGATTCTATAGTTATTGCATCAGGTACTACAGTGCTTTATTTTGCTAAGAATATTGCACCAGCAACAAATTTAACCGTTGTAACTTCTGCATTAAATGTAGCGCTCGAATTAATGCGCGAACCTAGTATTGAAGTAATACAATTAGGCGGATTGCTTAGGAAAAGTTCTTCATCGGTAATGGGTGCTTATGCAGAACAGGTTTTGCAGGATTTTTATTTTAATAAACTATTTTTAGGTGTTGATGGGATTGATCTTGATTTTGGATTAACCACTACGAACGCAATGGAAGCACATTTAAACCGCAAAATGATCGGTGCATCACAAAAAACGATTGTACTTGCCGATTCTACCAAATTTGGGAAAAGAGGTTTCGGAAAAATATGTGGATTAGAAGAAATTGATCATATTATTACCGATAAAGGAATTTCTGAACAAATTGTTAAACATTTAGAGAGTTTAGGTGTTACTGTTACTATCGTATAGCGCATTCCACGCAAACGGTATAATCCAAACATTATAATTTGAACATGGAAAGAAAACGAATACACATTTTAGAGGATGATCAGGAGATCAGAAACGTTATTGAAATTCTATTAAAAGATGAGGGTTTCGAATTGCAGCTTTCATCATCATTTGCTGAGTTAAAGAAAAATATCCAGGATGCAATGCCTGATCTTTTTTTACTTGATGTAATGTTGCCCGATGGAAATGGCGCAGAAATTTGCGAGGATTTAAAAACTGATATTTTTACCAAACACATTCCAATTATCGTAATGTCTGCACAGAATAATAGCGAACAGAAAGCTATTGATGCATTTGCTGATGATTATATCAGCAAACCATTTGATATTTATGATGTTTTGAACCGCATTAATGTACAGTTGAAAAGAAGTACAGAAAATAGAACAAAGGTTTAACATCTCACAGTGTAAAAACCAAAGAGAGGCTAATGCCTCTCTTTGGTTTTTAGTTCGCAGCTATCGCTAGCTTTTTGTATACAAGACCTCTGTTTTCTATCGACTGTGTTTGAGCAATTAGAGATTAAATATAGAACCATTTAAAAGGGTTTTATTTTAGAGTTACAATATTTAGCTTTAGGATGCAATAAATACTTACTTTTTAAAGCTTAAGATTGGGATTTTTGCGTAAAAGGAAAATGGCTTGATGTTAGATGGGTGAAACATGGCGTTCCAGTAGGGTTGTGAACGGTGAATAAAAAAAACAATTAAGCCTGGTTTTATTTTTTTTACAGCAGCGTTAATATCTTCACATAGTTTATGTTTAGGATTTCGCTTAACATATTTAACCTTGATTTTCTTCCCGGTTTTTTTTAGAAGTCTCGTTTCTACCGAAGTAAATTTTGGTAAGTTTTCTTTAGGATCAAGAATATGTAACATATTTACTGTTGCATCCAATGGTTCAGCAAAAGCAATAACTTTTTTAATTTCTTTTTGATAGTTTACCATGTTACTAGCGTAACAGACATCGGTTAACTTTTTCAAAGAACGTGTACTCGGTATGCTGATAACGGGTATAGGTGAAGCAACGATAAGTTTGCTGGCCGTAGTACCGATTATTGCGTTAGATTTTCCTCTCGTATTTATGCATATAAAATCACATTGAAATTGGGAAGCGCTATTTATAATTGAATTAACAATATTACTTTCTGCTTTGAGATGAATTTCGATATTCAATAGGGTATGGTCCGTTTTAAGTCCTTTTGATAAAAATTTATTAAGCTTGTTCAGTAAGAATTCCCTTCTGGTTTTTTCATAATCTTCAAACCTATGCAAACGCCAATTTTTGGGTTTCATAACTTGATAGACATGAATAACAATCAGTTTACATTCATTGACTTGTGATAGGTTATAGGCGAAGTTCATCGCTGAGATTGAACTTGTCGATAAATCTGTAGCGAAAAGTATATTTCCCATAATTATGGAGTGAAGCTACCTAGTTTCAGCGGGGCACGCAATGATATTTATCACGGAAATTGTTGACCATTAGCGTAAAATATGATTTACAAATTCACTAAATATTTTTAAAAACGGCAGCATGAATAGAATATTTGAACTTTTACTTAATCCTTCGTGGTTAGTAATGTAGATGAAATTTCCGTTTCTTTCTATCAATCCAAGTTGCTTAAAATCAGTTAATATTCTGCTTACAGTTTCAGAAGCAACTCCCGCTAGTCCCGCAAGCTCATCTCTTGAAATTTCTACTTTGTTAATTGGAAAAGAATTTTTATTTAATTGGATAATTACTTTTGATAATCTTTTTCTCACCGATTCGTACGCTAATTCAACTAACCTACCTTTTGTATGTGCTAAATCATTAGATAACCAACTAATAATGTAATGATTAAGTTTGATATCTACTTTTAATAGCTCTAACATTGTTTTTTTTGTTATTAAATAGACAGAAGAGGATTCAATAGCCTCGGCATTTTCGCAAAGTGGGCCATCTGTCATTAAATAATCCAATCCAATAAAACTGTTGCTGTTATATATGTTCGTGATCAACTGTCGGCCGTCGCTATTTATCTTAAAGGTTTTGATGCAACCTTCTTTCAAAAAATAAATACCCTGGCTGTAATCACCTTCGTAATACAATATCTGCTTTTTTTTAATTCGCCTAAAATTGCTTTGTAAAATAGTTTCCTGCAGTTGCTCTATACCTTTTTCACTGAGAAATGTATTATCAGGCGAATCGACCAATGTCTCGTTAGTATGTACACGCAATTTTGATTTATTAAATCTTGCCTCTACCGCTCTAATTAATTGATTGTCCCGAAAAGGCTGCATTATAAAATCATCTGCCCCCATGTCCATTCCTTTTCGAAGGTTTGGTAATTTAGATGTGGGACTAACGAAAACGAAAGGGATGTGGGCAGTTGCCGGATTTTTAGAAAGGACAGCTAATACACCGAATCCATCAACGTATGGTAATAAAGTATTGCATAAAATTAAGTCAGGTAATTTCGTTATAGCCTCATTTATTCCAGTATCGCCATAAAGCGCACCAATCACTTTGAACCCGGCTTTTTTTAGTATTTCTTTATAACTCGATAACAAGTTGACATTATTTTCAATGATCAGAATTCTTTTCATTTTTAATCTCGAAATTTAATTCAACTCAATATACCCTTAAATAGTGGTTAACTTTAAATAATGCAGAAATTGTAATCGTCACGATTTCGATTATACGTTTTTATGTAAACTTCTTATTAATAGGCATCTAATAATAGATATGACTTTTTGTACTTGTGTTATGTTCAGCATGAAAGGATGCTTGTAATCCCTCGCAAATTTCGCAGAAATCGCTGATTAGTAATTTACGCCGTGTTAATCTCTGTGATCAGCGGCAAATTAATAACCATTACACTATTAACTTATCACTAGTATCTATACATGATCAAGGCACCACTTTTCGAAGATCAGATAAAATTGACTAGGGTTGGAAGTTTTATCGGTGGTTAGTGAATTTAAGCGTAAAAGCAATTTATTTTTCAAATCCAGCATCTTATCGTCTTTATTAATCTGTCCCAATCGATGAGTAGAATAATTCTATAACAGACATTAATAATTTAAACGAAAAGGTTCATAAATGTTATCACATTTTTTTTGAGGATGGAAAGGGATTTCGGATCAATATCCATCGAAGATTATTTTTCGCTTAGTGAAAAGTTTGATGGCTTGCGCACTCTTATCAAATTAGTTTTAAATCGAAAATGGATAAAGTGTATAGGGATGTAAAATTGCAGTGTAAACTTTTCGTTTTAAAACAAACTTTTGCGGGTTATTTATTAAGAAAAATGTCGCTAAATGTAAAGTTGTACGTCACTTATACATTTTAATTACCAATCTAATTAAGACTACAAAATAAAGGTAATTAAGTATATACCTTAGCTTTCGTCAAACAACTATTAATGCTTCTAAAACTAAAATTATGAAAAAACTATCTTTTTTATCCTTCTTATGCATAGCGCTTTTTTGCGGATGTGGAGGTGCAAGAAACTTGGTTTACTTTAGCGATTTAGCTAATGAAACTAACGCAAAAAAAATTGATAATGAATCTATAAAAATTCAACAAAAGGATGTACTCCGAATTAGCGTCACTAGCCAAAGTCAGGAGTCCAATGTCCTATTTGCAACCAATACTGGAGGCAACGTTTCTACTAGTGAATTTGCTAAACCAGTTGGGCATAGTGTAAACAATAATGGTGAGGTTAATTTTCCAGTATTAGGAAATGTTAAACTTGAAGGATTAACAATTGCGGAGGCACAAGATATGCTGGCATCGAAACTGGTGCGATATGTAAAAACTCCAATTGTTGATGTTCAGATCATAAATTTCAAAATTACAGTAATTGGAGAAGTAAACCGGCCATCTAGTTTCACTATATCCGGAGATGGCATAAACTTGCTGGAAGCGCTTGGAATGGCGGGAGATATGACAGTTTATGGCAAACGCAATAATGTTTTAGTAATAAGAGAGGAAAACGGCAATCGAATTATGAAGAGGTTGAACCTCAATAGCCGGGAGGTAATGAATTCACCATTTTTCACCTTAAAGCAGAACGATATTGTTTATGTGGAACCAGATAAATCGAAAAGTATAGAGTACAGTTCAAGTACCCGTACAATGCCAATTGTAATCGCGTCTTTATCAGCCGTAGCTTTATTAATCTCATCAGTTCTGAATAGATAAACCATTAAAAATTAACGTCATGAGATCCGTACAAAATTTAAAAGGCTTAAACGATTTTACTGAAACCTTAACAAGATTTGTTAAAAATTGGCCATACTTTCTAATCTGTATAATTGCTTCATTAGCATTTGTTTATGGGAAAATATATTTTACTTCGCCACAGTATAAGATAAGTAGTACATTGCTTATACAAGACGATAAAAATGGGGCAGCAATGTCTAACACAACGGCATTCAGCGAGTTAAATATGTTTCAGACAGTGAAAACTGTTGACAACGAAATAGAAATTTTAAAGTCAAGAGATTTAATCTATAAAGTTCTAAGCAAACTGAATCTGGAAACAACTTATCATAAAAAAGTGAACTATAAAACTATAGAGCTTTATGGTAAAACGCTACCGATAAATGTTGAGGTACTTAATCTAAAAAGTGGTGCCTATGCCAGAAACATTAGTATTGTAGGTATCAGCGACTCGCTATTTAAACTTGTGGATAATCAAAAAAGTGTGGTTGTACCATATGGTTCAGTGATACAGACTACGAATTTCTCTATAAGAGTTAATAAAGGCCCGGCTTACAAGCAAGAGTTTGGTGATGTGTTTGTTAAATTCAGAGATTTATACGCATTAACCGAGGCGTATAGTCTGGCAAACCTAAAAATATTTCCCGTAGTTAAAGATGCAAATACAGTTGTGATAAGCATAAATGATAATTTGACACAGCGAGGTGTAGATATATTAAATGAATTAATACAGGAATATAATAATCACATTAACACCAGTAAACAAGTTATAGCCCATAATACCATCAAATTTATAGATGATAGGTTAAAATCATTAGTTAGCGATCTGTCTGGTACAGAAAAGAACATTGAAAACTTTAAGCAGCAAAATCAAATCTCCGATGTTAATATTGATGCTCAATTAAATACTTCAAGATCATCTGAATACGATCAAATGTTGTCTTCGTCAACAACGCAGTTAAATCTGATCAAATCAATAGAAAAATATTTCAATAGCAAACAGGGGGAGAGCGCGTTAGCACCCAGTGCAATGGGAATTAAAGATCCTGTATTAAACGTCATGATTGCAAAGTTTAACGAATTGCAGTTAGAAAAAAACCGAATGCTACGTACAGCAAGTGCAGAAAATCCTCTTGTACTTAACTTAAATGGCCAATTAGCAAGCTTGAAAGTAAATATCTTAGAAAACCTAAATTCCATTAAAAACGGGTATGAGATTGAACGGAGTGGCTTACTTTCCAATTATTCTCAATATAAGGGTAAAAGCAATGCTGTGCCGTTTTTAGAACGTGGATTGTTGGAATTAAGCCGTAAACAAAGCGTAAAATCAGGAATATATCAATATTTAATCCAGAAACGTGAAGAAACCGCTCTGTCTTTATCTACAACTGTGCCTACATTTCAAATTATTGATAAGCCCGCTTACAACACTGCCCCAGAATCACCAAAAACAGATTTGCTTTATCTCTGTGGTTTCTTATTCGGCTGTTTTGTACCGGCAAGTGTAATATATGTTAAAGGATTTTTTAATAATAAGGTAACTGATGCCAGAAGTATTGAGTTAACTGGAGCAAAATTGTTGGGCGAACTTTCTCATAATCTCGATAAACATACAAACGTTTTTCAAAAAGATAATCGCTCTACGATATCAGAATTGTTTAGGTATATCAGAATGAACCTTGGTTTTATGACCAGCGAAGGTAGTAACAAGGTAATTTTAGTAACCTCTAGTATGAAGGGAGAGGGAAAAACATTCTTTAGTATCAATCTAGCAACCACTTTAGGTATGCTAGATAAAAAAGTGGTCATCCTTGAATTTGATTTAAGGAGACCGGCACTGTTGAATAAATTAGAACAATCCTCAAAATTGGGCTTATCAGATTATCTAATGGATAAAAAAATCAGTCTTGATGATGTTATTCAGCCTGTATCATTGGCCGAAAACGTAAGTGTTATTGGTTGTGGTGAGATTCCTGCGTATCCGGCAGAGGTAATGGAGAGCCCAAGGGTAGAAGAACTGGTTAAGAGTTTAAAAGAACGTTTTGATTATGTAATTATCGATACATCTCCAGTAGGGCAGGTAGCGGATGCGTTCAGCTTGGCTCCATATGTTGATGTTAGTATTTATTTGGTAAGGTATAATTATACTAATAATTATCAATTATCAATTTTAAAAGATATTAGTGACGAAAATAAACTTAAAAATCTACTAGTGGTTTTTAACGATGCTAAACGTGATAAAAATCAGAAATACAATTACAGTGGTTATGGCTATGCCATGGCAAATTAGATAAATTGCTGATAGGCTACGTAAACCTATGTGCTTATTAAGTTTTGTGAAGCTAATTAGTGTAAAATATTTAGTAAGGTCGTACACAAACGTTATTAAATAAAGTTAATGCCATTTCGGGCTAGTAAAAATTAGCCATTTAAATCTACCAATACCAGATTACCAATTAAGTTTCCTACCAAAAAAACTATTGCTGTAAGTGATATGGCGAAGCCATGTGCCTTAAGTAAAGTCAATGGTTGATCATCAAATATTTAGTTCGGTATGTGCCGACAAACAATCTAAGTTTAACTATCCATTAACTAAAACAACAAGATGGACCCTCAAATTCCGGGCAGAAAGCCCTTAGACAAAAAATGGCTCGTGATTTACGTTAGACCCCGTTGGGAAAAAAAAACCGATCAATTGCTACAAGAACAAGGCATAGAAAGTTTTTGCCCTGTAACAACGGTGCAAAACCAATGGGCCGACAGAAAAAAAATGGTAAGTAAGCCCTTATTTAATGGTTATGTATTTGTTAGGATTGATGATAGAGATCTCACCAAAGTGAGATATACGATGGGGGTGATGAATTTCATTTATTTTATGGGTAAACCAGCTGTGATTAGAGACAGTGAGATTGATCAATTGAAAGAAGTAATAAAAAATTATAACGATGTACGGGTGGTTGGTTTAGAAGAACTTTCTGCTGGCGATAGGGTGATGATAAAAAGCGGCCTATTTCATAACCGCGAAGGTAATGTTATTAAAGTGCAGGGCCAGAATGTACTCATGTGTTTCGATCACCTTGAGTGCGCATTGATCACTCAAGTGCCTGTCAATCAAATTGTAAAAACAAATACTCAATCTACACAACTATGTACCAGACGATAGAACCTATAAAAATGGCTGTTATAGGATTAGGATATGTTGGCCTACCACTAGCAGTAGAATTTGCAAAGCAACATAAGGTTGTTGGTTTCGATATTCTTGAACGCAGAATTGATGAACTTAATGCTGGTAATGATACAACTTTAGAGATAGACAAATCAACGCTTAACTCAGTGTTAAGCTTTAGTTGTAGTACGCTAAAGGGATTATTTTGCACCAATAAAACTGATGAATTGAGTTCTTGTAAGGTGTATATTATTACCGTGCCAACACCGGTTGACAAAAATAATAGACCAGATCTAACTCCACTAATTAAAGCAAGTTCGCTTGTTGGTAGCGTACTTAAAAAAGGCGATATCGTTGTGTACGAATCAACGGTTTATCCAGGAGCAACTGAAGAAGACTGTGTTCCGGTTCTATCCAGTAAATCAGGTCTAGTATTCAACCAAGATTTTTTTGTTGGCTATTCTCCAGAACGTATTAACCCGGGAGATAAAGAACATACTGTTGCAAACATTAGAAAAGTGACTTCAGGCTCTACTCCCGAAGCGGCAACAAAAATAGATGAGTTATATAAATCAATTATAAAGGCCGGAACGTACAAGGCTTCATCCATCAAAGTTGCTGAGGCAGCAAAGGTAATCGAAAATGCCCAACGCGATATTAATATTGCATTTGTAAATGAACTAGCCATGATTTTTAATGAATTAGGTATAGACACTTCTGAGGTACTTGCGGCGGCTGGTACAAAATGGAATTTCATGAATTTCAAACCAGGTTTAGTTGGAGGTCACTGTATTGGAGTAGATCCATACTATTTGGCACAAAAGGCTCAGGAAATTGGTTATCACCCCGAAATTATACTTGCAGGTCGACGCGTTAACGATGGTATGGGTGCTTACGTGGCGGCACAATTGATCAAAAAAATGGTTTATAATGGTAAGTGTATAATTGGCTCTGAGGTACTGATTTTAGGTTTCACATTTAAAGAAAACTGCCCGGACATACGTAATACGAAAGTAATTGATATTGTTAAAAAACTACAAGAGTATAAGGTTAAGGTAACTATTCATGATCCTTGGGTAGATGCCGAACAAGCAAGAATTCACTATGGTATTGTTTGTGAAGATCGGGAGTCTATAAATCGTAAATACGATGGTGTTTTATTAGCAGTAGCTCATCAGGCATTTAGCGATTTGAATCTTGAAAGTTTATGTAAAACCGATACGGTAGTTTATGATATAAAGTCGCATCTGCCCATTGCAGCTGTGAATGCTCGCTTATAATCGATGGACTTAAAGGAAAAAACGCTCTCTGGTATTCTATGGTCTGTTGGTCAGCAATTTGGTTCAAAGGTTATTGGTTTTTTAATAACCATTGTACTTGCACGGCTATTGGCACCATCAGAATTTGGCTTAATAGCGATGCTTTCTGTGTTAGTGGCATTAGGCAATAATTTATCTGATAGTGGCTTAAGTTCATCATTAATTAGAAGTGCCGAAATCAGTGCAACGGAATATAGCACAGTTTTTTTTTTTAATTTAATAGGCAGCTGTGTTATTTATCTCATCCTTTTTATTGCGGCACCGTCTATAGCATCATTTTATGATCAAGGTATCCTCACCAGTATTATTAGGGTGTATGGATTGGCGCTAATTATTAACGCTTTTTTTTGTATTCAAAATGCATGTTTGGTAAGAAATATGGATTTTAAAACACAAACCAACATACAACTTCCAGCATCAATTGGCGGAGGTATATTAGGTATTGTTTTAGCAAAAATGGGCTATGGCGTATGGAGCTTAGTATGGATGAATTTAATGACATCATTTTTATCGACAATATTGCATTGGATTTATTCAGATTGGCGACCAATATTTGTATTCGATTATCCCAGTTTTAAAAGACACTTTCATTTTGGATATAAGATGACTCTTTCGGGATTATTAAATACAGTTTACCAAAATATATACACATTAATTATTGGTAAATTTTATTCTACTACACAACTTGGTTTTTATGCTCGGGCAGACTCATTAAGCCAATTACCCATTGGCATTATATCATCAACAGTTAATACGGTTACATATCCAATGTTTTCAAAGATTGCGGATGATGACAATAAACTAAAGGCAGTAAATAAAAGGCTAATACAACAACTTATTTTCTGGAATGCGCCCATTTTGATTCTACTATGTGTAATTGCAGAGCCACTTTTTCGCCTTGTTTTAACAGAAAAATGGTTACCCGCAGTTCCGTATTTTCAAATTTTATGCTTATCGGGAATTATTTATCCTCTGCATTCTTATAACTTAAATATATTAAAGGTTAAAGGACGTAGCGACTCCGTTTTACGTGTGGAGTTAATTAAAAAATCGCTTAGTGTACTCGGCATTTTAGGTGTAATTTCTTTTGGCATTTATGGCCTGCTTTATTTTCAATTATTTTTCAATTTTTTCGGCTATTACATCAATACTATTTACAGTGGGAAACTAATTAATTACCACCTTAAAGAACAAGTTTTTGATTTTTTACCAACCATTTTATTCTCCATTATAGTTGGTGCCTTTAGCTATGCGCTTGATGTTTTTTTAATAAACCATTTCAACTTAATAGCTCCATTTGAAATATTAATCATAAGCACATTTTATTTTACATTCTATTTGAGTGTAAGCTACATAGTTAAAATGAATGCAATAACAGATTTCAAAAAATTAATCTTCAAAAGATGATACCTGTAACTAAACCTTTTCTCCCTAAACAAGAGAATTTCCAAAGCTATGTAAATAGTATTTGGGATCGAGAGTGGCTAACCAATAATGGTCCTCTTGTTAATGATCTAGAGTTGAAATTGAAAGATTATCTCGCTTTAGACCATTTATTATACGTTTCAAATGGTACAATTGCGCTGCAAATTGCAATTAAGGCGCTTGAATTAGAGGGTGAAATTATTACCACACCATTCTCGTTTGTAGCTACAACAAATGCTATATTATGGCAAGGTTGTACCCCAGTATATGCCGACATAGATCCGGAAACTTTTAATATAAATCCGGATAAAATAGAAGAGGCTATAACACCGAGAACTACCGCCATTCTAGCCACACATGTTTATGGAAATCCATGTGATATAGATGCTATTCAAGCTATTGCGGATAAGCATTCTTTGAAAGTTATTTATGATGCAGCACATTGTTTCGGTACCAAGTACAAAAACAAATCTGTTTTCGAGTACGGCGACATCAGCACAACGAGTTTTCATGCAACCAAGCTGTTTCATACAATAGAAGGTGGAGCGGTATTTACCAAAGATGCTGATCTTTTAAAGAAGATGGCAACGATTAGAAATTTTGGATATAGTGGCGTAGATAGCTATTCTTATCCAGGAATAAACGGTAAGAACAGCGAATTTCACGCTGCTATGGGCTTGTGCAATTTAGAATATATAGATGAAATATTGGAAAGAAGGAAGGCATTATCGTTACATTACCTAAATCGCTTAACAAATTTACAATGCGGTGTTCAAAAAATTAACAATGAAAGTAACTACAACTTTGCATACTTGCCTATCATTTTCGATAGCGAAGAGTTAATGCATGCCTGTCTTGCAAAATTAGAGTTGAATAAAATCTATTGTCGAAGATACTTTTATCCTTCATTGTCAACACTGCCATACGTGAATAATGTATCTATGCCCGTGTGCGACTCGGTTGTAAAAAGAATAGTTTGCTTACCGCTATACCACAAGCTTACAAATTCAGATATCGATTTAATCTGCAGGACGATGTTAAGGACTCAAAACTACTTCAAAGTAGCCAAACAGGTACCTGAAAGAAAAGAGCAAAATGTGGAGAATTACGGAGCCTTAATTACTATGCAAATAGAACAATCTATCAACGGCACAAGACCTATCTAATCATATGGAAAGTTTAGATAACGAGATAATTGTAAGTGTTTGTTGTATAACATATAATCATGAAAAATATATAGCGCAAGCTATTGAAGGATTTTTGTTGCAAAAAACAGTTTTTCCAATTGAAATATTAATCGGTGAAGACTTTTCTACAGACAACACCAGGCAAATTATCCAAACCTATCAAAATAAGCATCCTAATCAAATCAAAATATTATCAGGCGAAAAAAATGCTGGCGCAGCAAAGAACCTTGTAAATGTTCTTAACCATGCAAAAGGTAAATATCTTGCTTTTTGCGATGGTGATGATTATTGGACGGATGCTTATAAACTTCAAAAACAGGTAGATTTTTTAAGAAACAATCAAAATTTCGTTGCCTGCAGTCATTACTCTAGAGTAATAGATGAAATGGATGAAACATGTTACGTAGCAACGAATCCTGTTCCATTCGAATATACATTCCATGATTTATTGATGGGAAGAAAAGAAGAAACACGTACTGCCACTTTAATGTTCAGGGCAACAAAAGAATTTCAAGATTTTGGCGCTAACCATTGGTATGACAATGTTTCGGCAGTAGATAATTTTTTAAAACTTTATATCACATCAACTAGCGGTAGAAAGCTCTACGTAATGCCTGAAATAATGAGCTGCTACAGAATACATCAAAATGGGGTTTGGAGTATGATCGATCCGAAGGTCAGAAAACGAAAAATGATAAATGATTTTAATCTGTTTATTGAAAATTTTAAATGTTCAGCATCCCAAAAAAAAATCTTACTCAGAATATATATTAAACAATATTTCTTATTCGAGATGAGAGACTTAAAAATTAAGAATGCTTATAATACCATAAGTCAACTCCTTTAGTTTTTTAAAAAATCTAATTTTCAGTTTATTATAATGATGTCGAAAGTAGCTATTGTACTATTTATGTTTTTGTATTTATATACATTAACATTTAATATATTTATAATAAAAGTAGTACCAAACCCACTTTTATTTGGATTGCCATTGCTTTTTTTAGCAGCAAAACCTTTAGAACAGCCATTTGTTTATAAATCAGAGGTGATTATACTTTGGATAGCGGCTTTTTTTCTATATGTTTTAGGTTATCATGACATTAAGTATTTTACAGTCGTAGTGATTGTTGTTACTTTTTGCGCGCTTTACTTTAATTACATAATTGCTGCAGACTATACTCGGTTTAAGCAATCACTCGTAATTTTCTACACTTTGCTCGCTTTTTCATCCTTTGTGATGATATTAAACCATTACTTACCGTCGCAAATAGATAGCTTACGCAGTATTTTAAAAGGAGGTGAGCTAATAATTCAATCCCCATCAGGCATTTCGGCTAATGTCTTTTCATTTGGATATCAAGTAGCAGCATTATGCTCTTTTGCAATTGTTGCTGTAACTGTTTACAAACAGAAGGTAGTGGTAGCATTGTTAGTTTTGGCACTGAGTATATATGTCATTTTATATGGAATGAATAGATCGGCATTCGTTGCAGTTGGTTGTTCAGTTATTCTTTTCTGGGTGTTATATTATAAACATAAGGTTGTTTTAATTTTCGCATTTATTGCCATTCTTGCCTTTAGTTTTAAAACAACAATAAATGATCTTTCCTCTGGAAGAAAACAAAATATCCTTTCTAAAAATGAAAGGGGAGGAGACGGTAATAGAGATGAATTGATGAAAGAAAACATCAAAATCCTTGCAGCTAATCCTTTTGGTTTAATCTTTGAAGGTAAAACTTGGGACGATGTTGCTGCGCGTAATCCGGTTTTCAGAATAGGGCAAAGTGGCCTGGTCACTTCCCACAACTCCTACTTAATGTTCATCACTTATTTAGGCTTGGTTTTAGGAGGGATTTTACTCTTCCTTATATACCAAAAGATTATCAGAATTACCTGGATTGCCCTTTACCACATAAAAGATAAAGATTACGCTCTTCTGGTCTGCCTTTGCTTATCATTTTTGGCTATTTCAATCAATGCTTTATTTCATAATGAATGGCTTTTGGGAAGTGGCTGTGGCCCTACCTTGTTTTTATACTTTAGCGTACTGCATCTGTACAATCTCAAATCGAAGAAACAAGATACACTAAAGATATCCTAATTCTTTTTCAGCTTCATCTTTTATCTGCTGTCGTCCCAAAATTAATTGTTGATTAATTCTTCCTGCCTTCAACATTTTAAACCTATTAATTAAAATAAGCGCTATGATTATCCCATTTTCACCACCGTATATCGATCAGTCGGTTATCGATCAAGTATTGGATACACTTAAAAACAAATGGATCACGACAGGACCCAAGGTAAAGGATTTTGAAGAGGAGATTTTAACATTAACAGGATGTGATGCCGCAATTTGTGTAAACTCATGGACATCGGGAGCCATGTTGATGTTGAAGTGGTTCGGCATTGGACAAGGCGATGAGGTAATCGTGCCAGCTTATACCTATTGTGCAACTGCATTGAGTGTAATACATTGCGGTGCCAGGCCTATAATGGTTGACGTTTTGGATGATTTTAACATGGATCCTGAACAGGTGAGGAAGGCCATTACATCGAAAACCAAGGCAATAATTGCAGTAGATTTTGCAGGTTGGCCCTGTAATTATAATTCATTAAAATCTATTGTTAAATCACCTTCAATTAGCAAGAAATTTGTTCCAAATAGCGAGAAGCAAGCAATATTAGGAAGGATTTTATTAATTTCTGATGCAGCCCATTCTATCGGTAGCAGGTACGATGGCCAACAAGCTGCTAAAAAAAGCGATGTTACTATATTTTCCTTTCATGCTGTAAAAAATATAACCACAGCGGAAGGTGGTTGCATCTGTTTAAACTTGCCAAAACAGTTTATACCCCAGGAAGAGTATAACTATCTAAAAATGTATACACTAAATGGGCAGAACAAAGATGCATTAGCGAAATCAAAAGGTGGTGGATGGCGTTACGATGTTACTTTTCCTGGAATGAAAATTAACATGCCTGATATTTGTGCAGCGATTGGCCTGGCACAAATTAGAAAATATTGGCAAACCATTTTGCCGGCAAGGAAAACAATTGCTGAACTTTATATTCAAGGGTTAAAAGATCAACACTGGTTTATTGAACCTCCATTAATTGATGAAAGCCGAGAATCTTGTTATCACTTGTTTCCTGTTCGTGTTAAAGGATTCACAGAAGAACAAAGGGATAAAGTAATTGATGATATGGCTTTGCTTGGAATTGCAATAAATGTGCATTTCATACCCATGCCAATGCTCAGTGTCTTTAAAAATTTGGGCTACAATATAAATGATTATCCTGTTGCATATCGCAACTATTCTACAGAAATATCCCTTCCTATTTATCCCCAGTTAAGCCAAGAAGAGATTAATTTCATCATTACCTCCTTAATTAGTGTTGTAAATATTCAATTTAATTTAAGGAATGAATCACTTCAAAACGAAATTTTAATCACTGTAACGGTATGAAAATGGACGCAAAAAGAATTTTGGATATCATTGGATCAGCAATGGGCTTACTCATATTGTTTCCCTTGCTGATCTTGATCGCAATATTAATTGCCTTGGATAGCAGCGGTCCCATTTTTTTTCAACAAAGTAGGGTAGGCAGGGATATGAAAGATTTTAAACTCCTGAAATTTAGAACAATGTATTACAGTACCAAAACAGGTAGTCTTTTAACTATAGGGAATAACGATAGTAGAATTACAAAAATCGGGCGTTGGCTTAGAAAGTATAAACTTGATGAACTACCACAGTTGATTAACGTTTTAAGTGGGGAAATGAGTTTGGTTGGGCCTCGGCCAGAGGTAAGGAAATATGTAGATTTATATACAGATAACCAACGATTTGTATTATCGGTAAAACCAGGTATAACCGACTGGGCCTCCGTTGAATTTTTCAATGAAAATGAACTTTTGGCCAATGCTGAAGATCCTGAAAATTATTATGTTCAACGCATTATCCCAGAAAAAATTAGCCATAATCTTAGATACATCACCCATCACGATCTATCAGTAGACCTCAAAATTATATTCCTCACAATAAGACGAATGATTTCGAATTAAAACACAGAACAATATAATATCTGTTAACACCTCAATTTTGTTTTATGAAAAATAGTTTGTTATTGTTAATGACACCCAATATAAGCTTAGAGATCTGGAACAATCAAGGACAGCTATCTCGCGAACTTGATTATTATGAAAGCTTATGTTTAAAATTAAACCTCAGATTGATTATTTATAGCTACGGGCGTAATGATAAGCAGTATGTAGAAAAATATGATGCGTTTAAAGTTTTAGAAATGCCGTCTTGGATACCTCAAAACATTCCTTTTTCTTGTCAGAATTTTATTTACAATTTAAGCTCATTAATTATCTATCGTAATCATTTCAGAAAAGTTGTTTTATCTAAGACAAATCAATTCCCAGCCGCGTGGTTCGGTTTATGGTTAAAGTTTTTTTTTAATATTCCATTAATTATAAGAATGGGTTATTATGTAGCTCATTTTAAAAAACTTCCTTTACTTACTAAGGTCAAAGAGTGGATTGCTTTTCATTTATGTAATCTTATCTTAACTACTTCATCTGAAGCTTGCAATCATATTATTGATCGATACAATATCAAGCCTAAAAAGATCTTATATATGTGTAATAACATAAATCTTGATGTTTTTAAACCAATAGCATTGCCCAAAACTTATGATTTAATATTTGTTGGCCGCCTGGATAAAGTAAAGAACATCGAAGCTATTGTGCAGATTGTCAAAAATTCTGATTTAAAAACATTAATAATAGGTAATGGTGCCTTAAGAAATGTTGTTAAAGAGGCTACTAATAGCGGTAATTCAATTCATTGGGAAGAAAGAGTAGAAAATATCGATTTGCCCAAATATTTCAATCAGGCAAAATGTGCCATCATATTATCGGTATTTGAAGGAAATCCCAAAGCTTTACTAGAAGCGATGTCCTGTGGTATCCCGAGTATTGGGACGAATGCACCTGGAATAAGAGAATGTATCACTCATAATATAAATGGTTTAATGGTCGATGTTCCAAATCCAGAAAATATATGATGCTATCAGACATGAAATTAGCACCTTATTGCAGGATGAAGCGAAGATAAAAATGCTTGGTAAAAATGCCTTATCGTGGTCTAAAGCAAATTTTGATATCGCTAAAAATATTATTACTGAAGTGAATTTTTATGGTCGATTTTTAAAGACGACCATTTAACTACAATAAATCAATCAAATTATGGAGGTTACTGTTTTAATGTCAGTTTATAATTCTGATCAATATCTTGATAAAGCGATTAACTCAATTTTGACCCAAACGTATAAAGATTTTGAATTTATAATTATTGACGATGGTTCAACAGATCAATCTATAGAGATCTGTAAAAGATTTGCACAAGCAGATAGCAGAATCGTATTTATAGAGAATGGAAAAAACTTAGGACTCCCTAAATCCTTAAACAACGGAATATTATTGGCGAAAGGTAAATATATTGCCCGACAAGATGCTGATGACTATTCTGCCCCTAATAGATTAGAAATACAATTAAAATTTGCTAAAGAAAATAGTTGGGCAGACGTAATTGGTTCTGATTGTTATGTAATTGATTTAGCCGATAATGTTGTGTATCAGGATACCAGTTTTTCTGCTTGCAGCGACCACAAAGATAGTTTGTTAAAACATCATGCAATCTTTCCTCATGGAAGTGCCTTCGTTAAAAAAGAGAAATTGTTGGAAGTGGGATTGTACGATGTTAGGTTTTACTATGTGCAAGATGGAGAATTATGGCTTCGGATGATTAGTAAAAATGCTAAAGTGCATGTTATAAACGAGTTGTTATATTATTATAGGGTTGGGCCAAATGGTTCTGTAAAACGAAACAATGCTAAACTAATGTTTAATAAAATACTGAGAATGAATTATGCAGAAAACAAAAGTGTTGAGCTAATTGATAAAGAATTGGCACATGTTAAAGCATACTTAACCCATTCTAAGTTAGTAATAAAGCCACATTTTATGGCTGATTATTGGAGAAGTCTTGGCAACGCTTCTTATCTACGTAATTCGGATAAGAAATTACCGCACGCCTATATCAATAAAGCAATTAGTGAGACTAACTCATTCACAAACTATCCTAAATATATGCTCTTGAAAATTGTATATATGTTGCCATCTAACTTTGTGAAGATGTTTCTTAAGTTCAAAGGAGCCTAAAGTTTATGCCCGATTCTTACGTAAGAGTATTAGCCGCTAGACTCAATTTATCATCATGAATAGAATTAAAATAGTACACATTATTGCTTCTTTGGGAAAGGGTGGTGCAGAACGTTTTGTGGTTGATTTATGTAACGAACTCGCGAAATGTGATCAAAACGATGTTCATCTAATATCACTAGCTGAGAACGAAGATTCCAATTCATTCATAAATGATGTCAGTCAACGGGTTCATTATTACTCATTTAACAAAAAAACAGGATTTAGTTTATCTGTTATTTTGAAACTTACCAAATGGTTAAATGCAATTAAACCGGATGTAGTGAGTACACACACGAATTCATTCGAATATGCATTACCATATAGAATATTTAATCATAATGCCAAGTTTTTTCATACCATTCATTCAACAGCAAATACAGAGTGTTCGAATAATACAATAAAAAGCATTAGAAAGGTTTTGTATAAAAATAACTGGGTTGTACCAGTTACTATTTCTAAAAATGGAAGTGAAACTTTTAATGATTATTACCGACTAAATAATGACATCATCATAGAAAATGGACGTAATAGTTTAAAAATTACAGCTAATTACAATACCTTATTTGCTGAATACAGGTCGCAATCAAATGCTTTTCTATTGGTTCATATTGGCAGAATTTCAAGTGAAAAAAATCAACAACTATTAATCGAAGCCGTTCAATATTTTAATAAAATAGAAAAACCAAAATGTAAATTGTTGATTATCGGGGAAGTTCAGAATGAATTGTTATATGGCAATTTAAAAAATATGGTTGATAACGATAAGATGATAACATTTTTGGGGGCAAAGGATAATATTGGAGATTATTTGAGCATAGCGGATGCTTTTTGCTTATCGAGTGATTTTGAAGGGATGCCAATTTCCTTAATTGAAGCTTTATCTGTTGGCTGCACCACAGTCTGTACTCCAGTTGGTGGTATTAAAAACATGATTGAGCATGGAGTTAACGGCTTTTTGAGTGTAGACAACACGGTTAAATCTTATTATGAAGCATTGAAAACATCGATGTTTTTTAAAAATAAAGAATTAATCAAAGAAAATAGCCTAAACGCTTTTAAATCAAAATATCATATCAGCATTTCAGCAACAAAATATGCTGCTGCCTATACTAAAAATTAACTTCTTAAACTTTAATTATGTGTGGAATTTATGGCTCAACAATCAAGTATGCAGATGAGGTAATTTCTCAAAAGTTGGATCGGGTAAGTTTCCGTGGGCCAGATTTTTCGGCCTTTAGACATTATGATGGTATTACTTTGGGACACAATAGGTTGTCTATTATTGATCTGGATCCTCGATCAAATCAGCCTTTTGCCTATCAACATTTAAGAATTGTTTTTAATGGGGAAATTTTCAACTATAAGGATATTAAACAGGAGCTGATTGGAAAGAATTATGCATTTAACACGACTTCAGATACGGAAGTGATTTGTGCCGCATACCTGGCTTATGGCGCTGATTGTGTTAAGCATTTTAATGGCATGTTTGCTTTTGTCATCTACGATTCAATTAGTAAAGCGTTATTTGGCGCTAGAGACCGTCTTGGTAAAAAGCCATTTTACTATTGTCATTCAGGTCAATCTTTTGAATTTGCTAGTCAGATAAGCCAAATAAATATCGAGAGAAATTTATCAACAGACGAAACAGCAATACATGATTTTTTAATGTGGAGTTATATTCCCGAGCCAAAATCAATTTATAAAGAAGTTAAAAAACTTGAAGCAGGTTGCAGTTTTAAATTCGATATGCATAGCGGAAACTTAAAAATTTCGAAATATTGGGACTTAGATTATACAGCAAGCAACCTGTTTACAGGCACTTATGATGAGGCTAAGAACCAATTGTCAGATCTTTTAAATGATGCGGTTAAAATAAGGTTGTTTGCTGATGTGCCATTAGGAGTGTTTTTATCTGGCGGTATAGATTCATCATTGATTGCAGCATTAGCAGTAAAACATGTAGATAAGGTTAAAACATTTTCTATAAAGTTTAATGAATCAGGTTTTGACGAAAGCCGCTATGCCGAAAAAGTAGCCAGACATTTAGGTACTGATCATCATACTATATCTTGTAGCTACAACGAAGGTATAGACTTGATAGAAAATATATCAAGATATTACGACGAGCCTTTTGCAGATTCGAGCGCAATCCCTTCTTTAGTATTATGTAAATACACGAAAAATCATGTCACCGTAGCTTTAAGTGGCGACGCCGGAGATGAGGCTTTCTTGGGGTACCATCGCTACAGATGGATTAATAAAGTTAATTTTTTATTTAATCTTCCTTTAGGTGTTCGAAAAACAATTGCATCATTGGTTCATCTATCTCCAAAATATCGCCACAAACTTATAGCAATGGGTATTTCTTCCGATAAAATCGAAAGTTTATATACCAATATGCTAGGTACAATGGAAAATTCATGGTTATCAGAAAGAAATTTGCGCTTGGATAACGGCATGATGGGTATTTTAAATAACCCGTTAAAACCTTTGCTGGAGCGAGTTTCTGATTTTGATATTAAAACATATCTAAATGGTGATATCAATACCAAAGTCGATAGGTCGTCTATGGCTTTTTCACTAGAGGCCCGGTCTCCGTTAATGGATTATCGCGTAATTGAATTTTCACGCACATTGCCTACAAGCTTCAAATATCATAAAGGTAATCAAAAACGGATTTTGAAAGATTTACTATATCAGCATGTGCCGAAAGATTTTTTTGATAGACCAAAAGCAGGTTTCACTATGCCTTTAGCCACCTGGTTCAGAAGCGAATTAAAGGATTACATGATGGATAATCTATCAGATAAAGAACTTAAAAATATCCCTGGTATTAATGTAAAAAAAACACAGGAAATAATTCAGGAACATTTAACCGGAAAATGGAATCGATCTGCACAAATCTGGAAATTATTGGTGCTTTCACAATGGTTAAAAGGCCAAAAAAATAGTGTAAAAAATCAACTGGCCATGGCTTGATCGTTATAACAATCTCGAATATATATGCTAAGTATTAAATTAAAGGTTTTACCTTTCTTAAGCCGTAAAGTAATATGGTACAGCGACAAGCCTACACCCTGGCATTGTTTAACTACAGTTTACAAACAAAGTGATTATCATAAAAATTTATTTGGTTTTAAAAAAGAGTTATTTCACACTAAAATTATCGATTTAACCGAGAACATTTCTGACATACAAAATGCTTTTGATAAAAATACCAATTATGAAATTAGAAGAGCCTTAAAGGATGGCGTAACAACATCAGTTGGTGAAGATATCAACGCATTTCTTCTTTTTTACAATAAGTTTTCCGAAACTAAAAAACTTCCAAAATTAAGATACCAAAATTTAAAGGGCTATCAATCTAATTTGTTGATTACGAAAGCTTCTTATGATGATGTTGACATTGTAATGCATAGCTATGTTATCGATATCAATTCGAAACGTGCACGATTACTTCACTCTGCATCATTATTTAGAAACGAAGATGGCGCTAATGTTAGGGCAATAATTGGCAGAGCAAATCGATTGCTACATTTTAAAGATATAGAATACTTTAAGGAATTAGGTTTCGAAACATACGATTTAGGCGGCTATTCTATTGATGTAAAGAATGAAACGATGGTTAAAATAAACCAGTTCAAAAGTAGTTTTGGTGGTCAGTTAAAAAAAGAAAATGATTACATACCGTATTTAATGGTTTGGTTATCTAAATTATTTTAAATCAGCGCACGCCCATGTTTAATAGTATATACAATTTATTTGTAAAATGCTTTGCAATAGATAGATGGAATATTGGCGTTGTTAATCAATCGATAGAAGATTTAGTGACAATGAAAAGGCTTTCTTCTATAAATTGGTTAAAAGAAGATAGTGTTGATTACGCTGCAGATCCGTTTATTATAAAAGATAGAAATAACATCAAAATTTACTATGAAGAATTAAATTTTTGGGAGGGGAATGGGAAAATTATGATGATGGAGGATTTTGATTTTAAAACAAAAAAAAATATTAGTGGAATTACACCTTCGCAAATCCACTTATCATACCCATATCTCATACAAGATAAAGGAGATTTATTTTGTATTCCAGAAACTTCAGAAGCACTAGAAATAGGACTTTATAAGGTTGATGAAAATAATCCACTTGAGCTAAAAAAAACGAAAATTCTAATTCATGGTAAGCAATTTGTCGATACCTCAATTATTCTTTACCTAGGTAAATATTGGCTGTTTACGAGTATATCAGGTATAAACGATAAATTATTTATTTATTACTCCAGTCATCTTGATGGAGATTACAAAGCACATGATCGGAATCCGATTCCTGTGGAAACACAGGCTTGCAGAGGTGCAGGAAGCTTGTTCAATGTTAGGGATATCCTGTATCGGCCAACTCAAAATTCATCTAACTGCTACGGTGGCTCGATACAAATTAATAGGATAAAAATTTTAAGCGAAAACGATTACCAAACTGAATCAGTTTTTGAAATTTTGCCAGATAAAAAATATAATAAGGGGATACATCAAATCAGTTTTACCGATAATAAAATTGTGGTAGATGGGAAAAGGAGGGTGTTTAGTATGGCTACACCTTTTAAAAAAATAGTTCGAAAAATTAGGATAAGATAAACTTGTAAACATAGTATGAGTACTAATCATAAACAATTTCAAGTTATTTCTTTAACTGATGAGCCAAATGGGGCGGAGCAGGTATTACTAAAAATGGCGGTGGCAATTAATGGGAAACTGATTTTTTTGAAAAGAAATCATGGGTCTCGATTAGCAATACCTCCCAATTTGAACGCTAAATTCCTATCCAATACTCATATAGTGTTCGGTCTATTAAAGCTCATTTTATTAATAAGAAAATTTAAAAAGGATGATGTTGTAATGAGTACACATCCTTATTTAAATGCGTACTTAGGTTTCTTTAAGAGGATTGGATGTTTGCGGTCGAAATTGGTTGTCAGAGAATGTACCTCGGTGTTCACCAGGTTTTCTGGGTTGAAAAAATATTTATATAGTTTAATTTACAAGCTAGGATATCCTGGGGTTAATTTGGTGATTTGCCAGACAGAGTTGATGAAAGAACAGCTGTTGCAACACAATCGGTTTATTAGTGAAAGAATAACCCTTGTTCAACCTAATCCAGTCGATCTGCCAATGTTATTGGCGCAAGCAAAAGAAACTTTAACATTGGAGGTAAATCAGTTGCAATTTATATGTGCTGCTGGCAGACTTATACCTGAGAAAGGTTTCGATATTCTAATTCGGTCTTTCAATATTGTGCATCAGAGTTATCCAGCGCTTAAACTTTTAATTTTAGGTGAGGGAAAAGAAAGGGATAGGTTATTGAATTTGGTAGAAGAACTTAATTTAACAAACTCAGTCATTTTTAAAGGGCATATCGCTAATCCAATGCCCTATTTTAAAATGGCAAAATTGTGTGTAGTCTCATCTATAAAGGAGGGGTTTCCAAATACCTTGCTAGAAATGATGGCTTTAAATAAAGCCATCGTTACCACACTTTGCGCCGGTGGAATTGATGCCATCCCAGATATTTCAAAAGTGGCGACGAATAACGTAGATGCGTTAGCTCATGCAATGCTGAATACAATTAAGAATCCAAATTTAGCGGCTGGAGCAGGTATTATGACCTATTTGAACAAAAGAAGTCCCGTGATTGTTGCGCAATCTATCCTTCAGGCCATATAGTAGAAGCTTATATTTTGATTAGTACCAGATTGCTAGACAATTTGGCTAGACTTCTCATGTCAAAAATTTTTCTTAAAAATTAACTAAAACAATATTCTGTTATGAAAATTTTAATTACTGGTACGGCCGGCTTCATCGGCTTTCATTTGGCTCAACGCTTGTTAGAAAGAGGAGACACCGTTGTTGGCATAGACAATGTTAACGACTATTATGATGTAAAACTTAAGTATGATAGGTTAATTGAAACGGGTATTGACGTAAGCATGCTAAAATATGGTAAACCGCAAGTGAGTAACAGGTTTCCAAATTATACTTTTATTAAACTTGATATATGCGATAGCAAAAAATTAAACGAGTGTTTTAAAACATTTGAATTTGATGCCGTATGTAATTTGGCCGCACAAGCAGGGGTTCGCTATAGTATAACTAATCCATCAGCCTACATCGATACAAATATTAAAGGTTTTCTAAATGTTTTAGAATGTTGCAGAAATTTCAAAATTGGTCACTTATTATATGCTAGTTCATCCAGCGTTTATGGAATGAATAAAAAAATGCCTTTTAGTACCCATGACAGTGTAAATCATCCAATGTCGCTTTACGCTGCATCCAAAAAAAGCAACGAATTAATGGCACATGCATACAGCTCCTTATTTAACTTAGCAACAACAGGTTTAAGGTTTTTTACTGTCTATGGCCCTTGGGGACGTCCGGATATGGCCTTGTTTATGTTCACCAAAGCAATTTTGGAGGGCAAACCCATCGAGGTTTTTAATAATGGAGATATGAAACGTGACTTTACTTATGTTGATGATATTGTTGAAGGTATTGTGCGTGTTATCGATAATCCAGCCAAAGCAAATCCGAATTGGAATGACGAAAATCCAGATCCTGCAAGTTCAAAGGCTCCTTATGCAGTTTACAATATTGGAAGGGGAGAACCAGTAAGTTTACTTGATTTTATAACTGAAATTGAGACACACACTGGAATAGAAGCTAAGAAAAACTTACTACCTATGCAAGATGGAGATGTAAGCTCAACTTCTGCAAATATTGACGATTTGAAGAATACATTACATTATGAACCTGGTGTTTCTGTTAAACAAGGTGTTTACAATTTTGTAAACTGGTTTCACAATTATTATGGAAAAAGTGTGAAAAAACCATTGAAAAGTGTGAAATTGGAAACACATTATCATGCTAATGTCATATAAAAAAATAACAAAACTTTATAATTTTTTTTAAAAATCAAATCATATAAAAAATGTAACTAATTGAACAACAAATATTAAGCGCATATTTTTTTTACAAAAAAAATATATGCTTATCTGCAAAACTGCAATTTTTTAAAATATACAACTTACGTGTTTAGCGTTAAAGGGGTAAATTTTAAAAATTCAAATATGCATTTAAAGAAAAGATTATTTAACAAAGTGATTTTATCAAGTTTATTAATTACCATAATTATTGGTTTCAGTAATTGTAAAAAAGAAGGGGCTGAGCTTTTAACACCCACAGACTCTTTGAGTACTGAAGCAATTGAGGCACGTAGAGGTACAGGCACAAGTACAAGTACAGGTGTGGGTAGCATAGATCCAAGTACTGGAAAACTAGATTTGGGTTTTGCTTTTAGAGTGCCATTGGATGCGAGTTTAATTAGCGATTCTGGAAACCAACCAGCAGCTTCAACTTTAAAAGTCTACGAAAATGGTGTTGAAATCGGGCCTGCACATTCGCTACACGATGATATTAGAAATACCGGTAAAGGTCGTTTTAGCCATTGGATGGGTTATTTATATTTTTCAGCATCTGATAACTCTAACCCGTTAACTAACGGCAGGAAATATACCTATACAGTTGGAGGACAGGTAACAGCCCCCGACCAAGGTATAACAACACCTTCAACTGATCCTGTATCTTCAGATGCAAGTCAGTTAATTTTAGGATATGCCACATTAAATGGCTCTACTACAGGTGGTCAGGGAGGATCTGTGGTTACTGTAAATTCATTGTCAGCACTTAAAAGTGCACTTCAGGCTGATAATAATGCCAAAATTGTTTACGTTTCAGGTGCGATAAAGGGAGCTGGGGCCGATCCAATCTATGTGAAGTCGAATAAATCAATTATTGGTTTATCAGGAGCTTCAATTGAAGGTGCGTCATTTCAGCTTATAGGCTCGGCGGTGAGCAATGTTATCGTTCAAAATCTTAAAATGAGCAATTATTTATCCTATGGTGCAGTAACCGTTTCTGAGGGCGCTCATCATGTATGGATAGATCACTGCGAATTTTCAACCGACCGTGATCATGGATACGACTATTATAGTAAAGATATTATAGTTGCAAGAGGATCTGATTATGTAACCATATCCTGGAACAAATTTCACGATCAGGTATTATCTGTGTTAATTAGTTCAGGCATAAACGATAAATCTGCAGGAACTGATATTGGAAGGTTACATGTAACATTACACCACAATTATTGGTACAATATTTCTGAGCGGGAGCCAACAATGAATTACGGAAGCGTACACATGTTCAATAATTACCATTTAAATAATAACGGTTATTCGATTGGAGCTCGTGCAGGTGGAAATATACGTACCGATAATGATTACTTTTCAAATTGTAAAATGCCTATCTCAACAAGTTTAGCCGGAGATCCTCCAGGATACATTACAGGGGCAAATACTAACATTTATGTGAACTGTGAAGCTAATAATATCACTACTACAGCAGGTAATTGGGCACCAACCTACGAATATAAAGCAGCACTAAATAATGCAGCAGACGTTCCTGCAATTGTGACAAAAGGAGCTGGTCCAAAATAATTAAAATCAAATCTTCTTTTATAGTAAAGCCACCTAGTAATGGGTGGCTTTATAGTTTAATGTTTTTATTGATGGATAATAATTAATATCATGGAAAAAGTTTTAATCGCTTGCGATTCTTCCCATACCTTATTAGGTTTTAGAGGTAAATTAATAGAGGAATTGGTAAAATGTAATCAAGTGCATGTTTTTACGCCAAAAATTGTTCAGAAATCCGTCGCCGAAAAACTAAAAAAGCTAAATGTAGTTGTTCATGAAAATGATTTATGGGGGAGTAATGTTTCGATTCTGTCTGATCTTAAATATATCGCCAGTTTATATAAACTGATTAGAAGAGTTAAACCGGATGTATTTTTCCCTTATACTTTCAAACCGATAATATATGGAACGATAGTTTCTAAATTATGTAGAGTTAATCGCATAACACCCATGTTAACCGGTTTGGGGTATAATTTTACAGATTCGGAGACAAAGAAAAATTTGGTAAGCAAGATTACCAAAATGCTTTTGAAGTTTAGTTTATCAGCTAATAAAAGGGTTGACATAATTTTTCAGAATCAAGATGATTGCAAAAAACTTTTGCTGGAGAACATCATTAATTTAAAGCATAAAGTACATGTGGTAAATGGGTCTGGTGTAGATTTATTAGATTATGCTTATTCGGAGCCAGAAACAAAAAATGTAAGTTTTTTAATGATTGCTAGGTTGATAAACGCAAAAGGCATTAAAGAGTTTTACGAAGCGGCAAAATTAGTCAAGCTAAACTTTCCAAACGCGAAATTTAAACTTATTGGTTCGTATGATGATAACATAGATGCCATTGGAGAAGAATTATATCAGAAAATTAAATTGGGTGATATTATAGAATACATTGGAGAAGTGAATGATGTTAAGCCTTATATAAAAGAGGCCTCGGTAGTTGTTTTACCCTCCTATTATGGGGAAGGAGTGCCTAGATGTTTATTAGAAGGCATGGCGATGGGTAGGCCTATCATTACTTGCAATTCAGCAGGTTGTAGGGAAACCATAACAGTTTTACCTAGCGAAAAAAATGGCTTTCTGATACCTATCAAAGATATTTCAGCCTTAGCCAATTCTATGAAACACTATCTTTCCAATACTATGGATATCATCTTAAATGGTCGCAACGGAAGGATCTTTGCCCAACAAAAGTTCGATGTAAATCTGGTAAACGCACAAATGTTAAAAATAATGCAAGTTTTATCATAAGGATTTCCCTATAATTTTTTAATATTGATGACCATTTTGCAGTTTATTTCCAGCTGATATTTTCTTTAATAATTTTAGCCGGAACTCCTGCTGCCAAACAATTTGCAGGAACATCCTTATTTACTAAAGCTCCAGCTGCAATTATAGAACCATTTCCTATTTTCACACCTTTTAAGATAATTGCCCGCAAACCAATCCAAACATTGTCGCCTATTTCAATGGGTTTACTAATATCCTCACCACCTTCCCCAATTTCATGATTGTCAGAATCTCTGATAATTACACCTTTGGAGATGGCAACATTATTTCCAATTTTGATAGCGCTAAAACATGAAATATCGACATCGTTATTTGTATAACCGCTTCCTATTTCGAGCACTGCATTCTTGTTTACAGCTATAAAAACACCTGTATGAAAATCAAAATCACCATGGACGGTCATTTTTCCATTTTCTGCAATCATTAAAGTAGAAAAGCTATGATTAGTGCCTTCCCAGGCAGAACCTACCTGTAAACGAGTTTTGATATCTAATCGTGCCGTTTGATGAATGGAAACCTTTGTCCGTTTGTAAACGATTAATATAATCTTCGGGAAATAGCCCAACACAATATTATACCACAATGTTGAAAAAATATTACTGTGTTGTAATACACTTATCATTTTTGTGATTTTTTTGACCATAACAATCCAAGTAAAGTGAGTTTGACTAATGCTTTAAACTTAATTAAATTAAAGTAAAAATCTATTTTATTGTGCGATAAAAAAAGCAAACTACTCTTTGCTGTGGATTATGAATAATCAAAGCAGGTTAAAAAAGAAATGACTTTTATCTGTAAAAGAATGTTTGATTATAAGTTCTGCCGCGTTGCATTTATGATGCATTGACTAGATAAGACAACCTGCTCTCTCTTGTAATATTTTCTTTTTTGCTATAAATAAGTGTAATGTCAATCCAGTCAACTCAGTTCGTTTTGAAAATCATGCCGTTAGTATCATAACCTAAAAACGATCATATATAATACTAATTATTTCAAATAAAAACTAAAATTGTGAACAATACATTTATTTACAAACGAGCCACTTTAGCTGACTTTAGGGAAGCTATAGATGAATATGGTTGGGTTGTGTATGAAAAGGCAATCAACCAGAAATTAATTTCAGAAATAACTACAGGTTTCGAAACTTCTTATCTTTTAAGAAGAGAAATACAGATTTTAAATGGAATTGAAGAGAATATGGAGGGAACATTACATCACCTGCTTGAGAAAGATAATTTCTCTATCGAGCTTTTGAATAAGTTGTACTGCCATCGAGAAATCCGCGATTTTTTGGGTGGAAACTATATTCTTAATGGAATAAATGGCGTAATTAACACCAAAAAGACCAAATCTTATATCCAGAATATCCATCGCGATGTACGTACATTTTCCGCTGAATCTAAATTTATGATCCAGATGATTATTGTGCTTGATGATTTTACCATATTTAATGGAGCCACACATTTTTTGTCAGGCTCTCATAAATTGGATATCAAGCCAGAAGAAAAACACTTTAACGCTTTCGCTAAACAAGCTATTGCCAAAAAGGGAAGTATTATATTATTCGATTCTAATATTTGGCATGCAGGTGGAATCAACTACACCAGAAAGCCGCGGAGGGCATTGACCTTAGGTTTTACTAAACCTTACATTAAACAACAGTTCGATTATCCTCGCTTTTTGGGTTATGATTTTGGCGAAAAAATAGATAGCGATTTACGGCAGATTATCGGGTATAATGCAAGGGTACCGGCCAGTTTACAAGAATATTACAGACCTGTTGAAAGCAGGATGTATAGAGCAGATCAAGGGTAACGCTATGGAAAAAGAAACGCACTCCCCCAAAACCATTGGTGGCTACATACCGCTCGAATTACCAAAAGGAGAAGCCTATTATCCTGATTTAATTGCCCTTAATACAGGTAGAAATGCGCTTGAGTATGTGTTAAGGATAAGAAAATACACCACCATATATCTACCATATTTTACCTGTGAGGTTTTGTTAGAACCGCTCAGGAAACTAAACATACATTATCACTTTTACCGGATAGATGAAGATTTAGATCCAATTATAGATTTTGAAATAGGTGAACGTAGCTGTCTGCTTTACACCAATTACTTCGGACTTAAGACCGAAACCGTTAAAAGGTTAACCAAAGAAGTTAAAAACCTGATCATAGATAATGCACAAGCATTTTTTTGCAAGCCAATAAACGATTGCGATACCTTCTACTCATGCCGGAAATTTTTCGGTGTACCCGATGGTGCCTATTTAAATATTTCTACAACATTAGGGCTAAATTTAAAACAGGATCAATCAATAGATCGGTTCTCTCACCTGATTAAAAGTATCGATATCAATATAGAAGAGGGCTATGCCGATTATATAGAAAATAATGAGCAGTTGTGCAATAACGATATCAAAAAGATGTCAGTATTAACAGAAAGCATTCTTTCGGGTATAAATTACGATAAGTGTGCCGATATTAGAAGAAATAATTTTGCTTATCTGGATGAGCACTTAGGGCGGGGGAATATCTTGAGGTTAAACTTTTCAAGAGAAGATGTACCAATGGTTTACCCACTTTTGGTTGAAGATCCATCTGTAAAACAGCAACTCATCAGTCAAAAAATATTTGTGGCCACTTATTGGCCTAACGTTTACGAATGGGCCCATGTTGATAGTTATGAATACTTTCTAGCTAAGCACCTTGTTTCACTGCCTATCGATCACCGCTACAGCCTAGCAGATATGAAACTAATTGTTAAAGCTTTAAAACCGCTCATATGAATACTCAGATTTACTTAAGACCATTAGCATTAAAAGATGCTGATGTGTCGTACAAATGGAGAAACGACCCTGATGTATGGTCGTACACCAAATTTGTTTTAAAAGATCCCATTACAGCTGAAGTTGAAAAACAGTGGCTATTAAATAAACTAAATCTGGCCAACGAAAAACGTTTTGCCATCTGCGTAAAAAATACGAATGAATATATTGGCAATATTCAGCTGCTCGATATCGAAAACGAGACGGCAGAATTTCACCTCTTTATTGGTGAAAAGAAATACTGGGGAAAGGGTATAGGTTATAACGCCTCTTTAATGTTGTTAAAGTATGCCTTTTATAACCTTAATCTTAAACACATCTTTTTAGAGGTACATTCAGATAACTTGGCTGCATATTCTATTTATAAAAAAGTTGGTTTTCAGCGCGTTTCGCAACAGGCCAATTTTATAAAAATGGTTATTAATTCTTCTGTTTTACTTAATGTAAACTGATCTATTTACTATAAATCTATCCTAATTTAATAGCTCGAAAATGAGAAAGATTATTACAATTGACGATAAACAAGATTGGTCTGATTATGTAAAGCGTGCTTTGCATTACGATTTTTATCACACCTGGTATTATCACTCTTTAGATAAAAGTGGTTTGCCCATACTGTTTGTATATGAGGAGGGTGAAAATTACATTGCCTTTCCACTTTTGAAGAGAAATATTCCTGGTTCCAATTTTTTTGATTTTACATCGGTTTACGGATATACCGGACCCATTTCAAACATGGACTTTAATGCGCTGGATGATGCGTTTATGGAACGCTTTAAAAGTACATTTATAGCGTTTCTTGAAACTGGTCAAAATGTGACTGTTTTTTCCAGATTACATCCGTTTTTTCATCAGGAAAGGTTAATGGAGAAGTTTTCTGGACTACACGCCAATGGAAAAACGGTGGCAATAGACCTTACAACAACGATAGAAAGCCAGCGTGCAGGATACCGAAAAAGTGTAAAAGAAAAAATCAGGCGTTTGAGAAAGCGGAATTATGAAGTTAAAATTTCTACAGATATAAATGATGCAGGCATATTTTCTGAAATATATACCGAAAATATGATGCGTATAGGCGCCCAAGACCATTACCTTTTTAATAATGCTTATTTTGTTGCGCTACTTTCTTCTGATGAATTTGATAGCAAACTTTTTCTGGTGTATAAAGATGGAATAGCCATATCAGGCGCCATTGTAGTTTGTACAAATGAAATTATGCAGGTGCACCTTTTGGCTACCAGAACCACCTATCTGTTCGAATCGCCAGCTAAACTATTAACTGATGAAATTACTGTAATTGGCAGACAATTGGGATATAAATATTTTAACCTTGGGGGTGGTGTTAATTTTAAAGAAGATAATCTTTTAGGTTGGAAAATGGGTTTCTCTAATTTATGCTTCGAATTTAATAGCTGGCGTTATATTGCCAATAACGAATTATACAATACACTTTTAAACGAAAGATCGCTTGATCCTTTTTCAAATGTTGATTTTTTTCCCCTCTATCGTAGTCCTGTAATTGCTTCATAGTTAATTATTAATTCTTTAATAAATGGATATGCTGATTGAAAATAATGCTACAGGCACTACTCTGCAATTTACTTTACAACAAAAGGACGATTGGGTAAAGTATATTAGCCTGGCTACCGATTATGATTTCTATCATACCTGGCACTACCATGCTATGGCAACCAACGGGCGGCCTTTTTTATTTGTGTATTGCGAGGGCCAAAACTTTATCGCTCTGCCTTTATTAGAACGTGCAATCCAGGATACACCATATTATGATCTGCATTGTGTTTACGGTTATTCAGGTCCTGTTTCTAACCTGAAATTTACCGATATGAGCGACAGTTTGAAAGGAAATTTTCTAAGTGCTTTTTCAGCATTCTTAAGTAAAGGCAGCTACGTTTCTGTTTTTTGCAGGCTTCATCCATTTTTCGATCAAAATATACTGTTGCAAAAAGCCGATGGCATCTATGAAAATGGAAAAACGATTGCCATTAACTTGCAGCAAAGCGTAGAAGAGCAATGGAAACAGTATAGACAAACCACAAGAGATAGCATAAAAAAGTGTAGGAGGTTTGGTTATATTGCTGTAGAAGCTAATTCACAAGATGAAATTGCCGCTTTCACTAAGCTCTATCAATCCAATATGAATCGCATCAGTGCTACTGATTTTTATCTTTTTACTGAAGAATACTTTACCAAGCTTATCCACTCCCCAGAAATCGATTGCAAGTTAATCCTGGTTTATTCAAATGAAGATTTAGTTTGTGGTAGTATTATTATGTGCACAAATGGCCTTATTCAAGGTCACTTAATTGCAACTAATGCCAGCTACCTTAAAAATTCTCCGGCTAAATTTTTGGTCGATGAAATTAGTGATCTGGGCCGTAAATGGAAAATGAAATATTATCATTTAGGAGGCGGACTTGGTTATAAACAAGACTCGCTATTTGAATGGAAGCTTGGTTTTTCGAATATGGTTTTAGATTACTGCAGCTGGCGCCACATTGCCAATAAGGCCGTTTACAATCAATTGGTAGAGAAATCGGGTAACCAAATACATACAAATGTTGACTTTTTTCCTCTTTACAGAATGGTACCTCACTAACATTACATAAATATTTAATGATTCTCAATTATGAAAAATTTCTTTTTTCCAGACAGAGCACACTCAAGGTGGTTAATTTTATTGATTGATCAGATGATCGTTGTATGGACATTGTTTATATCCATTGTGTTAACCAATACATTAAACTATACCGACGTTTTTAACTCAGGCAATGCTGTATATGTGGCACTTTATTGTTCCATCGCTGCAGGAGTTTTCATTTCACTAAGAATACACACCGGTATTATCCGTTATTCCAATACCGAAGATATTTTGAGGGTTTTCCTTGCGGTTTTTGTAACCAGTTTACTCTTTGTTAGTGTAAATAAAATACTCTCACAACGTTTTCAATTGCTTTGGCATCAAATGGACAAAGCATTGATATTGAACTTTTTTATCTCCTCATCGCTACTTATTCTTATGCGTATTTTGGTAAAAGGGGTATTTTTATTTTTTAAAGAACTCAAATCAGAAACTAAAGAGAATATTCTGATTTATGGATCTGAAAAAAAGGCGATCCTGATTAAAAAAGCGATAGAACAGAATGAGGATTCTAACCTGAACATCATAGGGTTTATTGATGATAACAGAGATCGCGTTGATAAATACCTAGAGCAGAAAAAGGTATACCATTCTTGCTCAGTAGAACTGCTAAAAGAAAAACACAATATAAAAAAGATACTTTTCGCCGAAGATGCACTAAATACTTTGAACAAAAAGAAAATCATCGATGTTTGTGTTAATGAGGGCATTAAAGTAATTATGGTGCCGCCATCAGATAAATGGCTATATGGTAAGCTAGATTCACACCAGTTACGCGATCTGAAAATTGAAGATTTGCTGGAACGTGAACCGATTAAGCTCAATAAAAAGAATATCCTGAAAGATTTAAGTGGTAAATGTATTTTGATTACAGGCGCTGCGGGCTCCATCGGGTCGGAGATTGTAAGACAGGCCTTACAGTACAATCCTAAATCAGTGATTCTTTGCGACCAGGCAGAAACACCGCTTCACGATTTAAAACTCGAACTTGAAGATAACTTCCAGGATGCGAACGTGAAGATATTTATGGCCAATGTGCAGAATTTAAACCGGATCAGAACATTATTCGAACTCTATAAACCTGAAATTGTTTTCCATGCTGCGGCTTACAAACATGTTCCCATGATGGAGAATAATCCGGCTGAAGCCATTTTAACTAATGTACTGGGCACTAAAAACATGGCCGATATATCAATGGAATTTGGCGTAGAAAAGTTTGTAATGATTTCTACCGATAAAGCTGTTAAGCCAACCAATGTAATGGGGGCATCCAAACGTTTGGCCGAAATTTATATTCAGTCGCTAAATAGTCCAGAGATTATATCAACTGGTGAAATTACCACACAAGCTTCGCGCACCCGCTTTGTAACTACCCGTTTCGGTAATGTTTTGGGTTCGAATGGCTCTGTTATTCCAAGATTTAAAAGCCAGATAGAAAAAAGAGGCCCCATTACAGTAACCGATCCAGAAATTACCCGCTACTTTATGACTATCCCCGAAGCCGTTCAATTGGTAATGGAAGCCGGAGCAATGGGAAAAGGAGGAGAGATATATCTTTTCGATATGGGTAAGCCTGTTAAGATTGTCGATTTAGCTGTAAATATGATCAAATTGGCGGGTTTGACACCTTATGTGGATGTCGATATCGTATTTACAGGTTTAAGACCCGGAGAGAAGCTGTATGAAGAACTTTTGCTTATTGATGAAGAAATTATACCCACCCATCATCCAAAAATTAAAATATCGCAAAAAATAGCTTACAATTATTTGTACGTTAATCAGATTATTAAAGATCTGATTGTACTTAATAATAATGGCAACGATTTGAATATGGTGAAGAAAATGAAAGAAATTATACCCGATTACATCAGTAATAATTCAAGATTTGAAGAATTAGACCTGTTGGTTGCCAATTGATTACCGTAAAAATACCCTAAAAAAAATATTTTACTTTTGTTCGTGAAATAATTATTAAATTGCATTAAATAGTAATAGTCGTCCCAGATTGTTGATCGAATTTAAATCTTTATTTTAAATTAAATTAACTGCTATGAGTTTAAATGTAGGCCAAGTTCTTGAGCGTGTTGTACGCAGAGACAGAATGGGAATAAGTGAATTATCCCGGAAATTAAATGTAAGTAGAAGAACTATTTACAATTGGTTTGACCAGAAAAGTCTAAATCCTGAAATTATTTGGAAAGTGGGTACCGTAATCGGTCATGATTTTTCCGTTGAGTTACCCGAAACTTTTGCTAAAAACAGTAACTATATCCATGAAGCTTTTGATGCACATACAGGGGATCAAACCAAAGGTGATGCGAATTCTGTATACTTCTGGATGAATAAATACATTAAGTTACTTGAAAAATACAACGAAATATTAAGCAATAATAACATAGAAAAGAATGTTTCGGAAACGGTTGCACATCATACTATGCCAAGAAATAACAACCGGTCTATTTCTTAAGCCGCTGCTGGTATTTTAATTTATCTTAAACCCATATCTTCTTTGTGTTTACCATAGCGGTGAATGCTCCGTTTTTTTTATAGTATCTCTCTAAATAATTCGCCATAAGTACTTTATGGTGATGGATTTCTATTTACCAAAATTTTGAAATCATGAAAATAATTAACGCATTAACTCTACTGTTACCATTGTTTGCTTTTAAAGGTGCCAAAGCACAATCGCAGGTTTATGGAGGTACAGGTATTCGGTATTCCGTAGGTATCGAAACAGGTTTAGCTACTGGCTATTTGGCCAAAAAGTATGAGGCACCACTTGGTGTTTCCTTTCAGGCAGATTTCCCCCTAATTGAAAGCGTTTTATATACCACAGTAAATTCCGGATTCAACAACATTTTCGTATCAGGCAATTACTCACGTTTGGTTGATGATTTACAACTTATACCGGTTAAATCAGGTTTAAAATATTTCTATAGAAGTAACCTTTACCTGCAGAGTGAAATCGGTTTTTCCTTCCTTTTAAATAAAACAAACTGTGTGGAAGGCAAAAAAGCTGCATTCGTATACGCACCGCAGGCAGGAATGATATTCTATCTGCACAACAGTAATTACATCGATGCCGGATTACGCTATGAAAGCAATGGCAAATTCTATCACTGCGACCATACGAACAACTTTGTAGGTTTCAGAATCGCCTGGGGCTTTAGCTTATAAAAACAGGTTTGCCTTACTAATCATCTTTTAATAGCTCCATAAATGAAAGCAAGTATACAACACAATGCGATGAACGGATTGTGGATCCTTTTTATTGACTGTAAATATGAGGATTCTCCGAAATACATTAGGATGATTACGAAAATTATAATCAAAATGTTATCTGGAACCATCATTCCAGGCAATCGGCGAAGGGTTAGATCTGGCAGGCATTACCTGATTCATGAGCACGTTGTAGAATTACACACCGATGAATGGTTCCCATTGGTGTTGGCAAGCGAAAGAAAAGAGCTGTTAGAAGGAATTAAATCCATTTTTCTGGATATGAGCGGGAAAAAATAATCCGCCCAATCTATTTTATCGAATAAAAATACGGGAAGGTTGCTCCGAAAGGAGTAGCCTTTTCTTGTTTTACGGCTAAGCGAAAGCCATTACCGCTGTAACATCATTTATAATCGATCCGAATCTATAACGTTGGTTCTCCGATGAAAATTCTATCTTGTGGAACGATTCATTAAGCATTTAAGCTGGTCTTTGTACAAGCTGCCATAGACGTATACTAAAGAGGAATCGTCATTGCGAGACACGAAGCAACCTTAATGCGCACCGCTAGTAGCGATCGTTGTAAGATTGCTTCGTCGGCTGAAAAAACTTTCTCTCAATGACGATTCCTCGCAGCTTACAATAAGCTAAAAATCTTTATGTCATTTACATTAATTTTTATGCAATAAATTATCCCTAATATTCGATTACAACCTTACCAATCGTTTTTCCGCTTTCCAATAAGCGGTGTGCCTCTTTTAGGTTTTCTACTGTAAATCCTTTCAGCGTGGTGTTTAACGTTGTTTTAAGTATGCCATTGTCAAAAAGTTCGGCAAGTTTGTTTAAAATATGGTGTTGCTCTTCCATATCATTGGCTTGATACATCGAACGGGTGTACATCAATTCCCACGAAAAAGTAACACTTTTGTTTTTTAACTTATTCAGCGCAATAGGAGTGGCTGAACCGGTAATGGAAACAATATGTCCCTGAGGTTTGATTAATTCTACTATTGCATCCCAATAAGCATTCAGATCAACAAAGTCCAGTATAAAGTCTACTTCCTCGTAACCTGCTGCACGTATTTCTTCAACCAGGTTTTTATGGTCTACCACCAAATCGGCTCCCATAGCCAGGCACCATTCTTTCGTTTCTCTACGCGAGGCTGTGGTAATTACCTTTAGTCCGCTTATTTTTTTTGCAAGCTGTATGGCAATTGAACCTACGCCACCGGCACCTCCAATAATAAGTATACTTTTTCCTTTATCTTTTTGTTCGCTGATGCGGATACGGTCGTATAACGATTCCCATGCTGTAAGCGCGGTTAGGGGCATAGCAGCAGCTTCGGCATTGCTGAGTGTGCTTGGCTTTAAACCAACAATACGTTCATCTATCAATTGATATTCGGCATTACTGCCACTGCGCGTAAGGTCACCAGCATAATAAACCGCATCGCCAGGTTTAAAAAAAGTAACCGCCTCTCCAACAGCTTCTACCGTTCCGGTAGCATCCCAGCCAATCACCTTAGGTGTTTCCAATATAGTATCTTTAGTACTGTTCTGGCGTATCTTATAATCTACCGGATTTACACTGATTGCGTTTATCTTAACCAGTATGTCGCGTCCGCTAGGTTGTGGAACAGCTGTTTCAAATTCGATAAAACTTTCCTCTGCCGAAATGGGTAGTGAGGTTTTAAATCCTATAGCTTTCATTGTCTTTTTATATGAATATACAATTTTATGATTTCTGTAAGGCAAATATAAACCGATATTTCGTTATAATTCAGTATAAATTAGCTTTTAATTGGTAAATTTGCGCTATGGTTTAACACAAAATGAATAAAGAAACGCTATACGAACCTTTCGAAATTGTTTATAAAAAGCTAGACGAATGTCCGAAAGAAGGCCATAAACATTTATTTTTCGAACTGGTATACATTTTATCAGGTACGGGAAAACAATGCATCAATAACAATAAATTTGATTACTCTGCCGGTCATATGTTTCTCATTACGCCTGAAGATTGCCATTCGTTTGAGATAGAAACCACTACCGAATTTTTCTTTTTACGTTTTGGAAATGTATATATCCGATCGAAGAATTTTCGTACGGATGATGTACAGCGGATGGAATATATTCTGCAGAACGCCAGCCATCAACCAGGCTGTATCCTAAAAAACTTCTCAGATAAACCTTTTATCCGGTCGCTTATTGATGCGATGATGGCCGAATATGTAAACCGCGATCTGTATAACAAAGAGCTAATTGCTAAAATGGTAGATACGATGATTGTTGTGGTAGCCCGGAATATTGCCAAGTACCTGCCAGCTGCCATTAAAGAAGATGCCGAAGAGAAAACCCTGGCCTTATTAAACTATATCCAGGCGAATATTTATAACCCGGAGAAATTAAGGGCCGAAAAACTGAGTAGCCAATTTGGCATTTCTGAGAATTATTTTGGTAAGTATTTCAAGAAACATACCAACGAAACATTGCAGCAATATATTGCCAATTTAAGGATTAAACTGGTTGAGGCGCGTTTGCGTTTCAGTAACATGCGGATCAACGAAATTGCATATGAGCTCGGCTTTTCAGATGAAAGCCATTTGAACAAATTTTTCAAATCGCAAAGGGGATTAAGCCTTAAAGCTTTTAGAAGTTCCTTAGTTGATTAAATAATGTATTTCACTTAAAATCATGTAAGATTATTATACTTGTTTTGAAGCCAAAATGCGGAGTACTGGCATGATTGGTTTTGCTCTTATCGCCATAATCTGAGCGAAGTAATAGGAAATTCGGGAATTCAAAATGGGTAAAGGCTGTATCTATGTCAATAAATTATCCGATATCAATGTACTCAAAAAACTGATGGGAGAGGCCATTAAACGCTTACAGGGGAAATTTCCAGATTAGGCCTAAATATAATAGCAGACACAAAAGAGGCTGTATCAGGATAATATTTTATATCATGATACAGTCCCATGTATTAGAAATAACTGCCATTAAAACGAATTAACCTTCAGGTATTTCTGGCTCTACCAATTTAATCAGTTTTTCTAAAGATTCCTGCCAGCCCAGGTAGCACATTTCAGCGGGTATGGCTGCCGGTATATTTTCCTGCAAAATTTCTAATTCTGTACCTACTGAAGTCTTTTTTAATCTGATCGTATTAATGATAGTTCCAGGCATGTTAGGATCATCAAATTTATCAGTGAACTTCAGCAGTTCATTCGGCTTAACCTCCAGATACTCTCCACCAAAAGAATTGCTATTGCCCGTCGTGAAATTTTGGAACGACATTTTAAAAGTACCACCCACCTTTACATCCATATGTTGCACCGTGCCCAGATAACCGTAAGGTGGCATCCAGGAAGCTAGCGCTACGGGCTCGATAAATGCACGATATAACTTTTCAGGAGATGCCTTAATTACTCTGTATAAAGAAACTTGGTAGTTAGACATAATATAGATTTTTTCTGATCCTACTCATCTGGCTTTTCGGTTCGCCCGTTTTTATTGGTTGCTGCTCCACTGTCTTAACAAAGATGGCAGTAAAAAATCAATCACGATGGGGGTTAATGCGACTTTATTAGGGGTTACTTGCGATACTTGATTGCTAGGCGAGGTGAATGCGTTGATAATATCATTCAGCCTACCAATTGCAGGTTGTAAAAGAATATTCAACATTCCCACGAATGCCCCATAACCATAAGTATGGCTTTGGGTGCTTCAAACATGGCTGCTATTAAAGCCTCCGCCTTATCTTGCGGTGTTTTTGGGTCAGTTTGGCAACTGCCTAAAAAAAGCAGTATAACCGTTAACACAAGTAGGCTATGGGGTAATTTAAGCAAAACGATTTTCAATAGGTGGTTTAATCCAAAATGCAAAAAAAAAATGATCAGGAAGTTTAGCGCTCCGAATCATGGACATTCAAAAATTGATTAACTTAGGTACATGAAATATCTGATGTCTTTTTTCATAACTGCCGTGCTAAACATAACTACTTCTGCACAGTCAAGCCTGTCCGCAGACGCAGAATTGGCAAGAGCAAGCCTGTACCATCTGCAAAAAGATTATGGCAAGGCAATTCAATGTTACGAAACGGCTTTTAAGATAAAGCACCCGGATGCATCAAATGCCTATAAAGCGGCAGGGGTTTATTCTCTCAATGGCAATGCAGAAAGATCTGAATATTATCTGCAGTTGGCGTTAGACAAGGGTTGGACAGAATCTCTTTGGTTAATGGTAGATCCTTATTTTGACTATCTTAAACATGTGGACCTACTCAGGTGGAGCAAGTTTGTTGCGCAAGCTGTGAAGAATGAATGGGAATATGAAAAAAAATTGGGTAATCCCGCCTTACGACGGAAAATAAATATGATGGTAATTTCAGACCAGCAACTACGGTATAAGAAAGCACAGACTAAAGATGCAAAAGAATTAGAGAAAATTAATCAGGAGCTTGAAGCATCAGACCAAAAGAACTGGCGTGAAGCAAAAAAAATCGTTAAAGCCCATGGGTGGCCCAAACTTTCAGATATCGGTAAGGATGGACAGAATAATCTTTGGCTCATTGTGCAGCATGCTGATCATGACGTTTCCTTTCAAAGGACTGTCCTTGAAAAAATGAAACCTTTGCTTGAAAGCAGGGAAATAAATCTGGAAAACTATGCATTTCTTTCTGATAGGGTTCTTTGCAATTTGAACTACCTTCAGGAATTCGGTACGCAGGTAAACTGGACTGCAAACGGGATGGCCAGTGGATTCCGTGATATACGCGGAGAATGGGAGGTTGATGAAAGAAGGGAAAAATTGGGATTGTCCAAGTTAGCAGATTATGCGCTTAGCTATGGATTCGCTTACACAAAGCCTACAAAGCAGGAGTGGGTTCGCACACGTAAACAGACCGATAATAATGTTAAGGTGTTGATTGATAGCGCGAAGTCTGCGTATAAGGCTGGGGATTTTCAACAAACCTATGACAGTTATAATGCTGCATCAACTTTTGCCGATGGGATGAGCAATGAGGAAAGTCTTGAAGCCGCTGTGCTTTTTTCGGTAATAGCCAATAAAGTTCAGGTTAATCAGAAGTACAAGGATATTTCCCTGGATTTTTTGAATTTGCTTAATTTAAGGAACAAACTTGATAAAAAATCCATCCAGCAGATGCATGAATTTGTCGCCATCCATCAGGATGCAAGATGGATGAGGCTCTTTGAGACCGAATAACCTTTATGATTAAATTGTTATTGAAAATTGTTGGTCTGTATTCGATGAGGTCCACAAACTGTAGGCTTTATTAGCTTTTCCTATACAAGTAAGACTTTTCTTTAAAAACAAGAAAGCCCGAAATCTACGATTTCAGGCTCTAATTTTCTGCGGAAAGCGAGGGTTTTGAACCTTTCATTCCAAGTGTCTTATATTCAGCTATTTTTTTTGTTTACTCCACGGTAGCCACGATTTAACCAATCATTGGCTTTTTCAAAATGTCTTAACAAATTGATTCAATGAACGTTTTAATTCTTATTGCTAAATTACAATTTCTATAACATGAGCAAGTTTCACTACGGAAGTTTTATTTACAGCGGGAATTGTCAATTTTAATTGTTCTAAATTTTCGATTTTAACCCAGGTTAAACTTATCCACATGTTATATCCGGATGTTTGTGATGTCCTAAACAATTAGGCATCTCAGATCATGAAAAAAATTATATTAACCTTACTTTCTGTAGCTACTGCTACCATTATGTTCTCATCTTGTTCAAAAAAAAATCTTGATGATATGAAACCCGCTGCCAAAAATTATGTACTGGTACACGGCGCATGGCAGGCCCCGTATGTGTGGGACGCTGTAAAAACAAGCCTGATCAATGAAGGCAACAATGTGACCGTTGTAGAACTTCCGGGCCACGGCAGCGACAATACTGTGCCTTCAACAATTACTTTAAATCTTTACAGGGACAAAGTGGCTGATGCTTTATCAAAAATAAACGGCAAAGTTATCCTGGTAGGCCATAGCCTAGGTGGTATGATCATTTCAGCCGTTGCCGAGCAAAACCCTTCTAAGATCGAAAAGCTTGTTTATCTTGCTGCTTACTTACCGACTTCCGGACAATCGCTGTTTGACCTGGCCGGTACCGACGCAGGATCAAGCCTTGGTGGTTCAGTCAACGGACAAAAAATACTTATGCAAAACGATGCTAACGAAACCCTCGAGGTAGCACAAGATCAGATTGTAAGCATCTTTATCCAGGATGGTTCCCCTCAGGTTCAAAACCTTGTTTTAAACAATTACCGTCCCGAACCAGCCATTCCATTTTTTACGCCGGTGACACTGACTGCCGCTAATTTTGGTTCTATTGAGAAAGTGTATATCAAAACCTTACAGGATCATGTGGTATCGCCATCACTGCAAAACCGTATGATTAGTGCCGCGGGTGTAAAAACGGTATACCAACTAAACACCAGCCATTCTCCATTCCTTTCAAAACCCGATTCTGTCGTTGTATTATTAACTAAAATAGGAAAATAATAGAGCTGGAATTTGATAAGATATATTCTCAATAAAACCGTCTTATAAGTTAATTATGGGGCGGTTTTTTTTTGGGTTAACACTCATTAAATATTCAGTTTATATATTTTCGCCGTCCTCCATTCTCTCCTTATTCTTATATATTCCCTGATTATTCTGAAAAATTCCTGTAGATGTGTAGCGGATAATGTGATTCCCCGCATTCTCATTGCAGAAACACAAAAGAAGATCTCATATTCCTGTGGAAATGCTAATAAAGGCTACAGTTATTATAGACTATAAATTCAAGCTTTTTGTAAGCCAGAAACCAGGGAGCGACGTAAGTTAATGAGCCCCTTACTTTCCAACCATTCTTTTACGGATGCGGCTCAGTGAAGGCCCCTGGATCCCCAGATAAGAGGCAATATGGTAACCGGGTACCGAATTAAAAATATTTGGGTGTTTTTCCATCATTTCCTTGTAACGATCCTCGGGGGTCTTAAATAAAAACCCTTCTGTATTTGTCATTACCTCATGAAAAGCCGTTTCGGCGACAATCCTTCCAAAGCGTTCCCACTGGTGTGATTGCCCGTAAAGCTCATTGAGGTGATCGATATGGATATACAGGATAAGCGAATCTACCATCGCCTCGGTATAATATTCGCAGGCGGTCTGGCTCATAAAACTTTTGTAGGATGCTACAAACTGGCGATCGGTAAAAAACAGCATGTTCTTTTCCTCACCCGTCTCACTGTTTACCCGATAGATCCTGAACACGCCATTGATCACAAAACCCAGGTGTTTGCAGACATTTTTATATTCGTTATAAAACTCCCCCTTTTTATATTGTTTTACTTTCCAGTGGGGCAGGGACAATTCAAATGCTTCCGGCTTCATACCTGCAGATCCCAAAACCGTGCGTAATAAATCTATTTCTGTTGTATGCTCTAACATGCCCTAAAATTATAGATTTTAAATACATAGAATGCTAACATACAGTATAGTGATGGGTAACATTACTGTTGATTAACAGCTGCAAACATTACAGCAACTAAATGCCTTTTCAAAATTTCACATCATTTTCGATATTAACCTGGGTTAAACTTATTGCTGCGGCATCTCCCGTGTTTGTATTGTCCTAAACAATTAGGCATTAAACAAGATGAAAACAGCAATATTAATGATGGCAATGAGTGTACAAGGTTTTACTGCTCAGGCCCAAAAAGCAACCCACAAAAACTCTAAAACAATTGTGCTTGTTCACTGCGCGTGGTCGGATGCATCTTCCTGGGATGCCGTAACCCCTTTGTTAAAAACCGGGGGTGAAGAAGTGATCGATGTTAACCTTGCAGGCCACGGGAAAGACAGCACCTCATTTGCAGGCATTACTTTCAAAACTTATGTTGACCAGGTAAAGGCAGCCATCTGAACCCGCACCAATGTGATTTTGGTAGGACACAGTTTCGCGGTCTTGTGATCAGCCAGGTAGCGGAAGAAATTCCGGCCCAGGTTAATTAATGAAGGCCATTTTACCTGGCTAGGATTTTTAAATCCAGTATTTTTGAAGCGCATTTTGCTTTATTGGGTCTATTCTGCCTGGTAATTATGCGTCTCAGTTGAAGTGATCATATTGTCCATGTTTTGGTGATGATTATCCATTTACCCTGTTTTATTTTCATTGTAAATTTAACCACACTAATCAAATATCTTTTTTATGTTAATTTATATTGTAAAATCCTTGCCCAAAATGGCGTCTTTACTGATGTTTTTGGCGTTAATACAAGGTAGCCAGCTTTTGGCCCAGGAGCAGGTAATAGCATCAGGGAAAGTTACGGGTAAAGATGATGGAATGTCCATCCCAGGTGTTTCTATCAAAGTAAAAGGAACTACGACAGCAACCTCTACTGATCCGGACGGCAAGTTCAGTTTCAAAGTCCCAACAGGTGCTATCCTTATTTTTTCTTCCCTTGGTTATGGTAGTACTGAGCGACCGGCGGCTGCGGGCATGAATATCGTTTTGATTGCTACAACAAGCGAACTTCAGGAAGTTACCGTAGTGGGCGCAACCATTAAAAAGGGCGATCTGACAGGTTCGGTAAGCAGTGTTGGTGAAAAGGTAATTAAAGAAATGCCCGTAACTAATATCAATCAGGCCATTCAGGGGCGTGTTGCCGGTGTGCTAGTGCAAAGTAATGATCCCAGGCCTGGTGGTGCTGTATCCATTAAGGTGCGCGGAAACAACTCCATACAATATGGTTCAAACCCGATTTATGTTGTAGATGGTTTGGTGATCGAAGAAGCCTTTAATACCATCAACCCAGATGATATTTCAAGTATCGACATTTTAAAGGATGCATCTGCAACTGCAATATATGGTTCAAGAGGTGCGAACGGTGTGGTACTTATCACCACTAAAAGGGCCAAGAATGGCGATGGGAAAATAGAATACAATGGGTGGTATGGAGTACAGTCGTTCAACAAAAACATTCCATACCTAAATGGCCAGCAGATTGCCGATTTACGTATCGACGCTTATGCCAACAAATATATGGACGATAATCCGACTGCAGACCGTCAGACCTATATCAATTCATTGTTGGGTACAAATTCTATAGCATTCAGTCAGGATGAACTGAATGTGTACCGTAGCGGACAATCATACAACTGGCTCGATGAAATTACCCGCACGGCTATACAGCAGAACCATACGGCAACATTTTCTAAAGGTGGTCCTGACGGTGCAGTATATGTGAGTTTTAATTACACTGATCAAATGGGGCTACTTAAAACCTCCAACTATAAACGTTATGGCGGACAAATTAATCTCGATCAGAAAATAAAACCCTGGTTAAAAATCGGTACCAATACCAATTTCTCGCGTACCGAGGAATCCTATATCGATGGAGGTGTGTTCGGTATCGCTGCCAATGCGAATCCACTTTTACCCATCAATGATCAGATTACCTACTTAAGCTGGAAGGGTATTCAAAGTACCGATCTATACAATCCTATCAGAAGTTTAAATATTGATGGGAAAGGTAATTTAAACCGTTTATTAACCAATAACTATGTTGTGGCAACCCTCATCCCGGGATTAAATGTACGCTCGAGTATTGCCCTTGATGTAAGGAATCAAAATTATTACAACTACATTCCCAAAAGTTTAGGCCAGTCGCTTAGAAACTCGACCAACGGCAGTGCCACACAGAAAAAAGAAAGTTGGGTAAACTGGCAGTGGGATAATTCGATTTCATATGATAAAACCATTGGCAAAAATAGCTTTTCGGGTATCCTGAGTTTTGGATTAAGCCAGAACAACTACAATTATAACCAGGTAAATGCCTCAGGTTTTGCTACTGACGATTTTTCTTACAAATACCTCGGCGGGGCTTACCTGAAAGATCAATTCCAGTTATCTTCTGATTTTGTAACCAACTCACTGATCAGCTACGTGGCGAGGTTCAATTACAGTTACGACAATAAATATTTTGCAACCCTTACCGGAAGGTACGATGGTTCCTCAAAATTTGGCAATGACAACAAATGGGGACTTTTTCCGTCACTTTCACTAGCATGGAATGTTGCAAACGAAGATTTTTTCAGGGACATCAAGGGAATCAACATGCTTAAAATCCGTGCGGGTTACGGCATAGCCGGAAACCAGAAAATCGATGATTTTGCCTACCGTTCCCTTTACCGTCCGGTATTTACCAACGGATCTGTTACCTATGTGTCAGATGGTCGTTTGGGAAATTATGATCTTGTTTGGGAAAAGCAAAAACAACTTAACCTGGGACTGGACATTGCCATTCTGGATAACAGGTTAACTTTTAATGCCGATTATTTTCTGATCCACAACAACGACCTGTTGATGCGAAGAACGCTATCAACCACATCGGGATTCAATAATACCATTGCCAATGTAGGCTCATTGCTTAATCAGGGATTTGATTTTAATATTAACGGCGTCATACTAAATGGCGATGATTTAAAATGGAATATGGGTGCCAATATTTCTGCCTATAAAAGTAAAATTACCAAGCTTTATGGTAATGTAGATGCCATTTATAATTATGGCGGATTTACCGGAGTGGAGATCCAAAGAGAAGGTAACTTCTTCCTCAACCAACCGCTTAATGCTATTTATACCTATAAGTTCGAAAAAATTGCGCAACAATCCGATATGGCACGTATCCAGGGTATTGATTATGGAGGCCGCACCATTCGTCCGGGGGATATTGTTCCGGTTGATGTAAATGGCGATAAAAAGATAGATGATGCCGACCGTATTGTTGTAGGGAAAAAAGATCCCAAATTTTACGGAGGTTTCTTTACCGATGTAACCTATAAAAATCTTACACTGAACGCGGTTTTCAATTATAGCTATGGCGGCAAAGCCATCAGCGGACTTTATGAAGGCTTATTGAACGGTACAGGTGAATATTCGGGCCATCAAGATGAACTTAACCGCTGGACACCGGCCAACACTGAATCCAACATTCCCAGAGCTTATACCGGAAGTGGCCGTTATAGTGTTGGAGAAACCGACTATGCTGTACAGAATTCATCTTATTTGAGGATGTCGGCCTTAACGCTGGCCTATAATTTTACACAGGACTTTATGAGAAAGGCGAAATTAAGCAATCTACGTGTGTATGTTACCGGTAGGAACCTGTTAACCGTAACCAAATATAAAGGTTATGATCCTGAAGGAGGTGATGGTTATCCAACTTCAAAAATGTTTGTTTTTGGTGTTAATATTGGACTTTAAGAGAAATTACGATGAAAAATAAATACAGTTTGATCATGCTTGCCTTATTGGTAATACTAAGCGGATCGTGTAAAAAATTTATAATAGAAGAACCACAGACCGCCCTTACCGAAGAGCAGGTTTTTAAAAGCCTCGATAATATCGAACCTTTGGTGCTGGGCCTGTATACCAGCTGGCGCAATACCAAAAAAGACAGGGGAGGTTTTGTCTTCACCTTGGGCACCGATGAAGCACAACAAGGAGCTTACCAGGTTAGAACCGACGACCGCCAGGCAGGACTCGACCGTTATAATGGCTTCTTAACTGCGAGCAATACAGCGCTTGCCGAGCAATGGAACAGCCGCTGGCCGGTGATTTCTGCAGCGGCTAAGGTAATTTATGCCTTAAGTCTGAATACGGAAGACCCCGAACGCAAAAACAGGATTTTGGGTGATGCTTCTTTTATCAGGGCGGCGCTTAATTTTGAAATGAGCCAGTATTGGGGCGAAATACCATTAATAGATCAGGCAAAATTTGCTGAATATGGAACTAAACGCCAACCTTTAACATTAGTGTACAGTAGCATCGTTTCAGATCTCGAAAATGCAGTTAAATACCTGCCTGCATCACAAACCGACAAGCGTAAAGCCACTAGGGGTGCGGCATTGGCGCTATTGGGCAAAGTATACATGTATGCACCTGTTAGTTCAGGAGTACGCGATTTTGTTAAAGCAAGAGATACTTTTAAACAGATCGTAGATGCAGGTACATACCAGCTGGTAGCCAGTTACGCCGACCTTTGGAATCCTGCAAAACCCAATAGCAGTGAATCTATATATGAATTTCAGTTCAACAATGTTTATCCTGACAATAACCAGACCCAATGGCAAATGGGATCGAGATCGTTGGCCGAAATCGATCAATATGCTTATTTTGGCGGTTATGACCTGATGGTGCCAACGCAATATTGCTATAAAGATGCAACTGCAGGAGGACTCTGGGAAGCTGGAGATGTTAGGAAAAGCGAAAGCATCCGTTACGATTTTACCTATAAAGGAAAAATACCTGTGTTAAACCCAGCTTTTGGTGGGGATGAACTCGATCCACATGTTAAAAAATATGAAGATATCAGAACAGACGGCACTTTGAGTTTCTGGCTTTCGGGTAAGAATATTTTTTACCTCCGCTACTCGGATGTGCTTTTGTGTTATGCCGAAGCTTTGAATGAAACCGGGGCGACCGCACAAGCTGTTGATCTTGTGAATACAACCGTAAGAATAAGGGCCTGGAACAACAATCTGCCTGATGATAAAAAATGGAGCGCAGCAATGTCACAGCAGGATTTCAGAACAGCTATTATGGACGAACGCATGCGTGAACTTTGCTTTGAGGGATGGAGAAGGATGGATCTGATCAGAACAGGGAAGCTGGTAGACCTTGTGAAAGCCCGTAATAAATGGACAAGAGAGAGCGGCTCTGTTCAGCCTTTCCACAATCGCTATCCAATTCCGCTACAGGAAATTAAACAGAATGACGATATATCCGAAGCAGATCAAAATCCAGGATATTCCAATAATTAAACCAGCTAAAAATCGACACGCTCTAGCCTTTTGAAGCCTATTATAAATAATTCAATTTACAGATAACAATATGATTTTTTACAAACACCAACTTTCCCGCCTGGTTTATGCTATGGGACTTTTATTAATTACAGTAGCCGCTGGCTGCAGGGTTATAGGTGTTACCACGACCGCTACAAGAGGTTACCAGGAAGAACGCCTGGGCTGGAAATTGGGAACACAGGCATTTACTTTTAACAGATTCAGTTTTATGGAGGCCGCGGCGAAGACGGATAGCTGTAAATTAAGTTATATCGAAGCCTTTCCCGGACAGGAAATAGGAGGAGAGATTCCTGGGAAAATGGACTACCGTATGGAGCCTGCCAAGAGGGTTCTTATTCTAGGACAGCTTAAAAAATACCATGTAAAAATGGCCTCCTTTGGTGTTATCGGAGCGGACAATAAAGCAGATTGGATTAAGATATTCGAGTTTGGGAAGGCAATGGGGTTAGAGACGATAACAGCAGAGCCGGAAGAGAAAGATATGCAACTGCTCTCAGACCTTTGTGATCAATATAAAATAAATGTTGCGATCCACAATCATGCTAAACCTTCCAGATATTGGAACCCTGATATCATTCTGAATGCCATTAAAGGGAAAAGCAAGCGCCTTGGGCTGTGTGCAGACCTCGGACATTGGGTCCATTCGGGCCTTGACCCACTTGATTGTATAAAAAAGGCTGAAGGCCATGTACTCCACCTGCACATGAAAGATATGAACGGAAAGGATGAAAATGCACACGATGTGCACTGGGGAACCGGCGCCACTAACGTTGATGCGATCATTAAAGAATTAAAAAGACAAAAATTTAAAGGCATCATATCTGCAGAATATGAGTATAATTGGGGTAATAATACAGCTGATGTTACAAAAAGCGTCGCCTATTTTCGCGAATCTGTTCAAAAACCTTAATGCATATAAATAATGACCACATTTTTTTTGAGAGGATTTCTCCTTTTACTTTTTTTTAGCATATCTGTTCAATGTTTTGTCAGTGCCCAAAAAGTAAATAAACCCGAAATAAATAGATTTACAAAGATAGTGCTGGCCCAAAAGCTGGAAGAGCCGATGCAGTTTCAGGTTTTGAAAGATGGGCGGGTTCTTTACGCCGAGCGAAAAGGGAAGCTAAAGGTATACAGCCCGGTGACCAAGAATCTTGATATTATTGCAGAAATTCCTGTTAGTACCGAATATGTTGATAAGAATGGTAAAAGGGAAGAAGGTGAAGACGGCCTTCAGGGCGTTATATTGGATCCGGATTTTGAAAAGAATCATTGGATCTATACCTACTACTCTGTAAAGGGTAGTGAAGCTGTTAACAGTTTGGTAAGATATACCTGGAAAGGGGCCAAAGTTGACCAATTATCTGCGAAAGTACTGTTGAAAGTGCCGGTACAGCGTGAAGAATGTTGCCATGTGGGAGGTGGGATGTTGTTCGACAAGGATAAAAATTTATTGCTGAGTACAGGCGATAATACTTTTTCGAGATCATCAGACGGTTTTACACCAATAGATGAGCGTCCTGGCGAAAGTGCACGCGATGCACAGAAATCTTCATCAAACACAAATGATCTAAGAGGCAAAATCCTGCGGATCCATCCGGAACCGGACGGGACGTATACAATTCCGGAAGGCAACCTGTTTTCAAAGGGAACAGCGAAGACCAGGCCTGAGATTTACACTATGGGCAACAGGAACCCCTGGCGGATGAGCCTGGACAGCAAAACAAACTGGCTGTATTGGGGTGAGGTTGGTCCCGACGGCTCCAATGCATCAGAATCGAGAGGGCCTGCCTCATACGATGAGTTTAACCGGGCCAAAAAAGCCGGAAACTTTGGCTGGCCCTATTTTATTGGGAACAACCTGCCTTACCGATATTATGATTTTGCTACAAAAAAATCCGGGGAACTTTATGATCCGCGCCGTCCGGTTAATAATTCACCAAACAATACGGGCTTAAATGTCCTGCCGCCTACGGAAACTCCGTTGATATGGTATCCCTATGGGGCAAGTGAATTTTTTCCATTGATGGGAAGTGGAGGGCGAAGTGCAGTTGGGGGACCGATATTTCATCAGGCTGACTTTTCTGCTACTCCAAATGTTTTTCCTGCGTATTATGAGGGCAGGTGGTTTATTACTGACTGGGTGCGGGGCTGGATACTTGCCATAGAAATGGATGAGGAAGGGAATTATAAATCTATGGAGCGCTTTATGCCGGATCTCACCTTAAGGGGGCCCATTGATATGAAATTTGGTCCGGACGGAAGTCTGTACATTCTTGAATATGGTAACGGCTATTTTAAAGACAATCCTGAAGCAGAACTTATTAAAATAGAATATAATGGCGGAAACCGGAAGCCCATGGTTCAAGTGCAAGCGGATAAGGTTTCAGGAGCACTGCCCCTGAAGGTAAAGCTCTCATCACTAGGAACAATGGATTATGACGGTGATCAATTGAAATTTGAATGGCGTATTACTAAAGACAGGGTACTCAAATCGGTTTATAGGACACCAAATCCTGAAATGCTGCTATCTGCTCCAGGAGTTTATAAAGCAACACTCACCGTTACCGATCCATCAGGTGCAAAAAATAGTAAAGCAGTCGAGATATCAGCTGGTAATGCATCTCCGGTGGTAAAATTCAATTTTATCAAGGGAAATTCCAGTTTTTACTTTCCAGGAAAGACCATTACCTATAGTGTAAAGGTAAGCGATAAAGAAGACGGAAGCCTGGCAGATAAAAGAATTAAGCCCTCGCAGGTTTCTGTATCGATCAACTATCTCTCTGAAGGTTATGATATGACGACCATTGCGCAGAATCAGCAACGCTTTGATGCATCCGCACAATTTGAAATCGGTAAGGCCCTTATGAAAAAAAGCACCTGTAAAGCCTGTCATGACCTGACCGCTAAATCATTAGGCCCTGCGTTCACCCTTGTTGCCCAAAAATACAAAGGCGATAAAACTGCCCAGGAACGTTTGGTCAAAAAAGTAATCAATGGCGGTTCAGGTGTTTGGGGCGATGCGATGATGCCCGCACATTCTTCCTTGCCAGCGGCCGAGGTTGATGCCATTGTAAAATACATTCTTAGCCTTGCCGATAAACAGACTGCGCAAAAGAATCTTCCGGTGAATGGTACCTACACCACTGGTATTCAGCCTGGCCAGACAAACCATGGAAGTTTTATTTTTAGGGCAGCATATAGAGACAAAGGAGCTAAAAATTTAGCCTCACAGTTATCTGAGGATGTTGTGATCCTTAGGAACTCTTACCTTTCGGTTAATGAATCGGGTAGTAATAAAGGCCTTAGCTTCAGTAAAGACAGGCTAATTGCTACAGTTTCGGAGAAGGGAGCTTATCTAATGTTCCTGAAAACAGACCTTACCGATCTAAAAGCGATTGAGATAATTGGTGATAAAGCAGTCCCAGGTCAGGTAGAGGTTCATCTGGGCTCACCTGTCGGAAGGATTATAGGCCGAACAGGCCTTAGCATCGGAAATAAAACGCTTGCTGAAATTGAAAATATTAAAGGCGTATTTGATGTTTATCTCGTTTTTTTACAGATGGGAATAGATGTTAAAGGTATAAATGTTGTACCGCGGTGAATTTTATCGGTACAAAGGGTTATCCCCTAATCAGCCTTCTATAGAATAATTTTTTAAGTCGTCGTCATTTTTAGGAGAAGAGGCAGTTTTCGTTCCCGGAAACTGCCTTTTTTCATTATTGGTCAGAACGACTTGTTCTAAAGATTTCTTTGATATTGACAAAATAGGAACGCAGTTTTGAAATTCTTTATCAGGTGCAATTTGCTAGGGTGACGCTATCTTTTGATTACCTTTTGTGTAACTTTTTATACTGAGATGGTGAAGTACCAGTAATCTGTTTGAACAGGCGTGAGAAGTAATACTGATCTGAAAACCCCAGTTCTGCACAGATTTCCTTAATATTCATATCGCTAAAATACAGGTATTGACAGGATTCCTGTATCTTAAGCTGATTGAAATAATTGATGGGGGAGCTACCTGTTTTTTGCCTGAAAGAGCGCAGGTAGTGAGATGCTGATAAGTTTTGTTGAAGGGCCAGATCTTCAACAGAAAACTTTTTCCTCAGGTTTTTCTTCATGTACATTATAGATTTGCTGATAGAATCTATGTTGTATACATCTGGGTCAAGGTCTTTGTAATAAATGAAAGAAGAAATAAAATTCAATAGTTTAATGTTGATGATCTCCATGTCTTTATCATCAACACTACGCTCCAAAAGGGCATAAATCAAGTTAAACTGTTTAATCCTGGTTTCTACAAATGGGATCTCCTGAATCTGTGTAAGATTGCCATTTGCAAAGCGGTCAAAGATATTTTCAGCAATCTCACCGCTAAAATGAGCCCAAAAGATACTCCATGGATTACTTTCATGACTTTGATACTGGTGGCTGATATTTCTGGGGATTATATAATAGGAATTTGGACTCAGCAATAGTTTCTTGCCCAGAATATTGATGTAGCCAAAGCCTTCAGTGCAATATAGAAAGATATAGTCTTTGCTACCTGATTTGCGTTCGATATGGTGGTTGGTTGCACGGGGATAATGGCCGATCGCTGTCAGATAAAAGGTTTTCGCAACTTTGTTGTTGAGGATTTTCTTCCTGATGTTCGGGGGGATGACGATACGTTTTTGTCCGATGAAGCCCTCTTTGATTTTTTTTCTGGGCTCAATGATTTTTTGCTCCATAATGATGGTTGAGAAATTATAAAGTAATGAATACAGTTCCTTTCAACCATGCCCCCGCATACATTACTTTAATAGTGCAAAATAAGAGTTTTCAGTTCAATAATTAGAATAGAAGCAATAAAAAAAGATAAATATTTATCGGCTTTGCAGATTCTTTCCAGATGATCGTATAATCCATCATTTATTTGTATTTATCCATTTGTAATAGGATTTTCCTACCCTAAGTTTACAGTTCCAAATATAAATTCGATTATGACCGTTCTATTTAAGATCCTTATTCCGTTGCGATCCGTTCTGTGGTAAGCTTCTTTGAAATATCAAGCAGATCAGACAGACGGATACAACTGAAAATAAAAACCAAACAATTTTTAACTACTAACCAAATAATTTATGAAGTCATTTTTTACTAATTCAGACATTAGGTGGCTCTGCCGAAAACATATTTTTTTAAATATGTTAAAGTGCATCCCGTTTTTGTTCTTTGTTTTTATTGGTCTCCAGGTAACTGCGCAAACCAAAACAACTGTTACCGGAACTGTTAGAGATACCACAGGTGTAGCCTTGCCAGGTGTAACCATAACAGTTGAAAATACGAAAACCGGTACCCAGACCGATAACAACGGTAAATTTGTGATCGATGTGGCCAAAGGAGGCGCACTTCGTGTAGCCCTGGTAGGTTATACCGCAAAACGGATTGTGGTAACCGAAAGCACCGTTTATAATGTAGTGTTAAAAGAGTCGGTGGTCATGATGGCCGATGAGGTGGTGATTACCGCAATGGGCCAAAAGCAACGTAAAGAAGCTGTTGTAGGTTCAGTAACCACCATAAAACCTGCTGATTTAAAAATACCTGCCAGTAACCTTACCGCGGCACTTGCCGGGCAGGCAGCGGGTATTATTGCCTATCAACGCAGTGGGCAACCCGGGCAGGATAACGCCTCTTTCTTTATCCGTGGGGTAACTACATTCGGTTATAAACAGGATCCTTTAATCCTGATCGATAACGTTGAGCTAACACCTAATGATCTTGCGCGTTTACAGACTGATGATATTGCCAGTTTTTCGATCTTAAAAGATGCGAGTGCTACAGCCCTTTATGGTGCCCGTGGTGCCAACGGGGTAATTTTGGTCAGTACAAAAGAAGGTCGGGAAGGTAAGGCCAAAATTAATTTCCGTACAGAGTATTCCTTATCGCAATCTACCCAGACCTTAAATCTGGTTGATCCGATCCAGTATATGGAACTTTTTAACGAAGCATCCTTAACACGTAATCCATCTTTGCCGTTGCCTTTTAACCAGACTAAGATAAACAATACCCGTGCTACAATAAACGGTAGCCCCGGTAGTAATCCTTATGTATATCCCGCGGTGAACTGGATTGATATGTTATTTAAGGACAGGGCCAGCACCCAGCGTAATAATTTAAGTATCAGCGGAGGTGGCGGTGTAGCCAAATATTATATTTCGGGTTCATATAATATTGATAACGGGATATTAAAAACGGATATCCGCAACAACAATGAGAACAATGTCAATTTTAAGAACTATCAGTTGCGTTCCAATATCAATATCAACCTGAGTAAAACAACCGAACTGATTGTAAGGCTTTCGGGTACTTTTAGCGATTATAACGGTCCGATTACTTTAGACGGTTCATTTGCTTCAGATTTATATGCCATCGCTTCTCATGCCAGCCCGGTGTTGTTTCCTGCATATTATCCGGCCGATGCAGCAAATGCAGGTGCAAACCATATTTTATTTGGAAACGTAGGTGGTCCTGACGGAACAAAAAACAACAGTATCCTTTATCCCAACGGAAACCCTTACGCACAGCTTTTAAAAGGGCATAAAAGCTCTTCAGAATCGCGTATGTCAGCACAGCTGGAACTTAACCAGGATTTTAAATTCATTACCGAAGGACTTAAGTTAAGGACGGTATTCAATACCAACAGGTATTCTTATTTCGATTCGCAGTTAGCCTACTCGCCTTATTTTTATAGTGCAGACAGTTATGATAAAGTAGCCAATACTTATGCGCTGACCTGGCTCAATCCAAAAAACAATGTAGCCAATAATGTTCCGACAGAATATCTGGTATATAACAGGAGCGAGCCCAATGCCAACTCTTTTTTCTATTTTCAGGGTGCTATAGATTATAACCGGAAATTCGGAAACCATACCGTAAGCTCAACCATCATTGGTACCGCACAGCAGACCTTGTATTCGAGTGCGAAAGACCCACGGACCAATACCACCACATTGCCCTATTCGCTGCCTTTCCGCAACATGGGGGTGGCAGGCAGGGCAACCTATTCGTTTAAAGACCGGTATTTTGTGGAATTCAACTTCGGCTTTAACGGATCGGAACGTTTTTCTGCAGAACACCGGTATGGCTTTTTCCCAACCATTGGCGGTGCATGGGTACCATCAAATGAAGCTTTCTGGCCTAAGAATGATATTGTTAACCGCTTAAAAATACGCTTCAGTCACGGTTTGGTCGGTAATGATGCTATCGGCTCGCAACGCTTTTTCTACCTTTCGGACGTAAACCTGAACGGAGGAAATTTTGCACAGTTCGGTATCAACAACGGAAACCAGCTTAACGGGGTTTCCATCAGGAGTTATGCGAACTCCAATATTACCTGGGAAACATCAAGGCAGACCAACCTGGCAGGAGAAATTACTTTGTTGAAAAACTTCAATATCGTGGCTGAGTTTTATAAAAACCACCGTTACGATATTTTGCGCAAACGTAATATCCCGGCTACCGAAGGTTTCGAAACCGATGTGCTTACCAATCTTGGTGAGGTAGATTCCAAGGGGATAGACTTATCGCTCGATTACAAGAAGACATTTGACAATGGCCTCTGGAGTTCAATCCGCGGGAACTTTACTTATTCAACCAACAAATACGGTTATATAGAAGAACCCAACTATCCTGAAACCTGGAGGCATTTTATCGGTCAACCGATAAGCAGGGGTTATGGCTACATTGCCGAACGGTTATTTGTTGATGATGCAGAGGTAAAAAATTCGCCTACCCAACAGTTCAATACGAGTGATGCTTATGGTAACGTGATTACCGGTGCTATACCGAGGGGAGGCGACATCAAATACCGCGATTTAAACAGCGATGGCAGGATAGATGATCTCGATATGGCCTTTATGGGCTATCCGAGCACGCCGGAAATTGTATATGGCTTTGGTTTCTCAACAGGTTATAAGGGATTTGACCTGTCCGCATTCTTCCAGGGGCAGGATAGGGTTTCGTTCTTTATCGATCCCAGAAAAACAAGTCCTTTTCTTGAACGCAATGTAGCCTATGTAGAAGGTAGGGCACAGGTGTTACAGGCTTTTGCAGATAGCCACTGGTCAGAAGAAAATCAGGATCTGTTTGCTGCCTATCCGCGTTTGGGCACCAGCTCGGCAGTTGTCGCAAACAACCTGCAGGCAAGCTCATGGTGGTTGAGGGATGGAAGTTTTATCAGGTTAAAATCGGTAGAAATCGGTTATACCCTTCCAAAAAGTATCTTGAAAACCCTGAGGCTTTCCAATTGCCGCCTTTACCTGAACGGTCTCAACCTGGTTACCTGGAGTAAATTTAAAATGTGGGATCCTGAACTGGGTGGCAATGGATTCGCTTATCCGATCCAGAAAGTATTCAATTTCGGTATAAATGTGAATTTGTAATGAAAACAGAAAAAATAAAAGATATGAAATTCTATTATAAACTAATCTGTCTGCTTGTGCTTTGTATCGCAGGCACATCATGTAAAAAATACCTGGATGTTGTTCCCAATAATGTGGGCACGCTTGATTATGCTTTTTCGAACAGGAATGAAGCTGAAAATTATCTTTTCGGTTGCTACAATACCTTTCAGAACTTAAACCGGGAGGTGGTCAACAATGTAGGGTTTGTTACTTCTTCCGAAATTATATACCCGAATCTTGATGATAACCCTTTCAATAAAATTACGGGTCCAGGTTTTAAACTGATTAGAGGTGGAGTACAGAATGTATCAAACCCGGCAATCGATTATTGGACGGGTGGCAATGATGGACAGCCCATTTACATTGCACTGAGAAGGTGTAACATTATGCTCGAGAACATTAACAAACCTTTCGACCTGAAAGATGATGAAAAGAAAAGATGGATTGCAGAAATTAAATTCTTAAAGGCTTATTACCATTATTACCTCATCAGGCTATATGGGCCGATTGTATTGATCAAGGAAAACCGTCCTATTGATGGATCCATCGAAGATACAAAAGTCAAACGCTCAACCGTTGATGAATCTTTTGCTTATGTAGATCAATTGCTTAACGAGGCTATCCCTGATCTGCCGTCGGTTGTTGTAAATCCACTTTTGGAATACGGCCGTACTACTAAATCGATGGGTTTGGCTTTAAAAGCAGAAGCACTAACCACTGCTGCAAGTCCGTTGTTTAACGGTAACTCCGATTTTGCAAACTTTAAAGATAAAGATGGTAAAAATCTTTTTTCTACAGCTGTTGATCCACAAAAATGGAGCCTTGCCGCAAAAGCCTGTAAAGTAGCTATCGATGAATTTGAATCTCAGGGAGGTATTCTGTACAATAAGATACCAACCGAGAAAGTCGAAAATGTGTCTGATCAGTTAAAACGTGTATTAACACTTCAATCGGTTATTACCGAAAAACGTGATCAAAATCCGGAGTTGATCTGGGGTTCGCAATATAGTTTTGATTATCAGGGATATGTATTTCCGAAGCTTACCTCTGATGCCGTTTCGTTTGGGAACGAGCAGCCTTCTAACTGGTCGGTGCCGCTTTCTACTACCGAACTGTTTTACACCAAAAATGGAGTGCCAATCAATGAGGATAATACTGGCGTTTTCGATTATGCCAACCGCAATACACCGCAGTTTGGTGATGATGCCAACAAATCGTACATCAAACTAGGTTATGAAACCGCAAAAGCGAATTTTAACCGTGAGCCGAGGTTTTATGCCGATTTAGGTTTTGATGGAGGTATCTGGTTCGGAAACGATAAACGCAATGAAGGTGATGCATTTTATGTGCAGGCAAGAGGACCATTTGCCATCGCCGGACCAAAAAGCCAGTTTGCAACCAACATTACAGGATACTGGCCTAAAAAATTGGCTAATTATCTGTCTATCATGAATAATGGTGTAGAGTTTGAAACTTTTTATCTGCCGGTCGTGCGTCTTGGTGGCCTGTACCTGCTTTATGCAGAGGCATTAAATGAAGAAGGAACTGCATCTAAAACCGATATCCTATCATGGATAGATAAAGTACGCAGCAGGGCTGGTTTACAGGGTGTTGCCACCTCTTGGCAAACCTATTCGAAAAATCCAACCAAGCCAGATACCAAAGAAGGCCGACGTGAGATTATTCACCAGGAGAGGCGCATAGAATTGTGTTTTGAAGGACAGAGTGGTTGGGATTTACGCCGTTGGAAAGAGTTGCAGGGTGTATTGAGCAGACCACTGCAGGGCTGGAACGTAAACGAAGGCAGTGCGGTAAATTATTATCGCCCGAGGACTGTTGCCGTACCGTTTTTTGGGTTAAAGGACTATTTCTGGCCGATCAGAAATTCGGAAGTAGTGATCAACGAAAATTTGGTACAGAACCCGTTCTGGTAGATAAAATCAATTTTGCAGATGAATATTCAATTATAGATTATGAAAAAAAATAATTACAGAAAAAGCCTTGTGTTTTTGATGTTGGCAATCGCCTTGGTTACTATGTTTTTTGCTTCTTGTAAAACAGCAGAAAACAGTTTTGAAGCCATTTCTGACGATATGACAAAACCAGGCCCGGTAAGCAATACCAAAGTAGAGAACATTGACGGTGCAGCCAGGATTACCTATACTTTACCCAATTCGAAAAACCTTTTATATGTATTGGCACGTTATTCCATTAACGATAACCGGGTAAGAGAAACCAAATCGAGCTATTATACTGATACGGTTATGGTAGATGGGTTTGCAAAGGAACAAGATTACGAAGTTACTTTATATGCGGTAAGCCGCGCCAATGTAATGTCTGATCCTGTCGTGGTAAAAGTGCACCCTAAAACCCCTAATTATATTGCCGTGAATGCAGACTTAAACATCACAGCCGACTTTGGCGGAGCCAATTTCTTCGGACTGAATAAAAACAGGGCATCGCTTTCCGTTCATCTTTTAGTGTTTAACGATAAAACAAAAACATTTGATGAGCAGGAGCCCGAATATATAAGCTCGGATACGATTGATGTATCCATCAGAAACCTTAATCCTGTGCCTTACAAAGTTGGCGTATACACTAAAGATCGCTTTGGCAATACTTCCGATACGGTGATTAAAACTATTACACCATTATTCGAAACCCTGTTGGATAAGAGCAAATTTGCTACCTATCGTTTACCAAGTGATGCCACAATCGGGTATGGTTGGGAATTCCGCTATTTCTTTGATGGTAACCTTGGCGATCCGGGATGGCATACTTTAAGTTCGCCTAAAAGCATAGGTACTTTCGGCCTTGGCGTATCGGCAAAAATAAGCCGTTTTGTAATCTGGCAGAGGCCGTCTGATTTTTATGGCTACCAGAATACCCGCAAGTTTACCCTTTGGGGCTCAAATAAAATCAATCCCGTTGATGTAGCCTTGCCTGGCAATTCGGCTGAGGGAACTGTAGCGGGCGATTGGATTAACCTGGGCAATTTTGTTTTTCCGAATCCACCTTCAGGTTTAGCGCCCAACCAGGCCAATGCCGCCGATAAGGATTTTGTAGCCAAGGGCGTCAATTTCAGAATGCCACGGGCAGCACAGCAAGTGCGTTACATCAGATATGAGTGTACCCAAACCTGGGGTGGGTTAGATTATGTAAATGCTATGGAAATCAGTTTGTATGGCAGCCCATTGTAATAACCAGTATTTAATTAAGAAATAGATCATGAAAACTATATTTAATATTACTTTCATCTGCTTGCTGTCCATTCTTTTCTTTGGCTGTAAAAAATATGCCGATGATTATAAGGCTTTTCTGGATAACAAAGAGATCAAATATTCGGGTAAAATTTCAAAGCCCGGCTACAATACAGGTAACCTGCGTGCACAACTGGTATGGAACCCCAGCCCCGATCCAAGTATTACCAAATACATCATTACCTGGAATAACGGTGCCAATACACTCGAGGTGCCGGCTACTTTGCATAATTCCAGCGATCTGGTAAAAGTGATCATACCCAACCTCGATGAGTATGTGTACACTTTTTCGGTGGTGTCGTACGATAGCGACGGCAATAAATCCATTGCAACCGAAATCAACAATGTAAGGGTATATGGTGCAGCTTACATTGCCACATTGTTAAACAGGGGCGTAAATGCTACAGAACCCTACGTGTTCCAGCCTGATGGTTCGCTGAAGCTGAACTTTAATAAAAGAGATACCATGAATGTGGCTACTACCATCCGGTACACCAATATTTTGGGTACGGTAGAGGAACGGCAGCTGCTACCGGATGACAATTCTATTGTGATCCCAAATTATAAAACCGGTACTACCATTCAGTATAGGTCTTCTTATTATCCCGAAGCAGGCTCCATTGATGCTTTTAATGCAGCCCAGTTTACTGATTTTCCAACCATTATCAAAGTGACCGAATGCGACAAATCGCTGTTTAAAGAGTTAAACCTCCCAACCGATGTTCAGTCAGAATATGGCTGGGTATTGCCACGCGTTTGGGATAATATCAAAGGGCAGGATCAAGGTTTCCATACCGGGGGATCGGGCATGCCGCAATGGTTTAGCTTGGATATAGGTGAACAGGTACAGCTGGATAACTTTAGGCTTTGGCAGCGCGAAAACGCTTTGTATAACGTTGGCAATATCAAGGTGTTCGAAGTTTGGGCCACCAATAGCCCTAATGCGAACGGTAGCTGGGAGAGTTGGACGAAACTCCAGACCTTTACCTCATTTAAACCATCAGGGCTGCCCAAAGGTCAGAATACTGATCAGGACAAAGCATTTGCCCAGGCAGGTGAGAAATTTGTTTTCCCTACGGCGATTCCTAAATACAGGTATATCCGAATTAAGGTGCTCGAAACCTGGGGAGGTGAGGGCTACCTGCATTTCAGTGAACTCAGCTTTTATAAACGTAACTAATTCATTTTGCTACGCCACCTTTAACGATGGATAAGGTGGCGTAGCTTAAAAATCCGATCCACATTTTCCTATTTGCTTCAGATGAAAAGATTGATCTACACCACGCTTATTTTACTTTTTGGCCTGTCCCAAAGTTTTGCTCAAATAAGACCTTTTAAACTCTGGTACGATAAACCTGCAGGCCGGTGGGAAGAAACGCTGCCCCTGGGCAATGGCCGTTTGGGCATGATGCCCGATGGTGGAATAAACAATGAGCAGATTGTGCTGAATGATATTACCCTTTGGTCTGGCGCTCCACAGGATGCAAACAACTATGAGGCTAATAAAAGCCTGCCTGAAATCAGAAGACTGATCCTGGAAGGTAAAAACGATGAGGCTCAAAATCTGGTCAATCAAAACTTTGTATGTACCGGAAAAGGATCTGGTGGTACCAACTGGGGCTGCTTTCAGATGTTGGGGAACCTGAGTATCCAATACCAGCATGAGGGAAAGGAAAAAATGCCTACTACATATAAAAGGGAGCTTGTGCTTAATAATGCCATTGCTACAACTGATTATACGCTGAATAATGTGCATTTCAAAAGAGAATATTTTACCAGTTTCAGTGGTGATGTGGCTGTCATCAGGATCACTGCCGATCAGCCTGGACAGATTAGCTGTAAAATATCGCTTAGCCGGCCTGAACGTGGTGAGAGTGAAGTTAAAGCAAAACGCATTGAACTTTCCGGCCAACTGGACAACGGTATAGATGGAAAAGGTATGCAATACCTCAGCTTATTGGAGCCTGTAATTTCCGGAGGAAAAATCAGTAAAGATGGCAATTCGCTTGTGGTGACAAAAGCCAATGTGCTTACTATTTATCTTTCCAGTAAAACCAGTTATAAAGATGATGAATTCAGGCAGAATGCGACACTGCTGCTTGATAAAGCGATCAAACAGGATTATGCCGCAGGAAAGTTAAAACACCGGCAGGCTTTTCAAAAATTATTCAACAGGTTGGATATTGACCTTGGAGCTGGCAAGAACAGTCAGCTCAGCACTGATAAACGTTTAGCGCTGTATTACAAAAACCCTGAATCCGATTTACAGTTGCCAGCTTTGTTTTTTCAATATGGCAGGTACCTTAGCATTTCGAGTACACGGGTTGGGCTTTTGCCTCCAAATCTGCAGGGACTTTGGGCCAACCAGATCCAGACCCCATGGAACGGTGACTATCATTTGGATGTGAATGTGCAGATGAACCACTGGCCGCTGGAAGTGGTAAATCTCTCCGAACTTAATCTTCCGTTAGCCGATCTGGTAGGCAATATGGTGCCCAGTGGACAAAAAACTGCAAAGGCCTATTATAATGCAGATGGTTGGATTGCCCACGTGATTACCAATGTCTGGGGATTTACAGAACCTGGCGAAAGCGCTTCATGGGGTGTTGCTAATGCAGGCTCAGGCTGGCTTTGCAACAATCTTTGGGACCATTATGCCTTTAGCAAAGATGTAAACTACCTCAAAAAAATATACCCCGTTATTAAAGGTTCGGCGCAGTTTTACAGTAGTGTGCTGATTGCTGATCCAAAAACAGGCTGGATGGTGACTGCCCCTTCGGTTTCGCCTGAAAATAGCTTTTACATGCCAAATGGAAAAACTGCCAATGTAACCATGGGCCCAACCATCGATAACCAGATCGTGCGTGAGCTTTTTACTAATGTAATCCATGCCGCCAAAAAGTTGGGTAAGGATGAAGAGCTGCAAAAATCACTTCAACAGAAACTAAATCAGCTTCCGCCTGCTGGCAGAATTTCCAAAGACGGACGGATTATGGAGTGGATCGAGGATTATAAAGAAACCGATCCCCAGCACCGCCATATTTCGCATTTGTATGGGGTTTACCCGGCTTCATTGATTACCGTTGATGCTACGCCCGATTTGGCAGAAGCATCAAAAAAGACTTTGAACGTACGGGGAGACGACGGGCCAAGTTGGTCAATTGCTTATAAACTGTTGTTCTGGGCACGCTTGAGGGATGGAAACAGGGCTTTTAAACTTTTTAGGGAACTGTTAAAACCTACCCAGCGCACCGATATCAATTATGGAGCAGGTGGTGGTGTGTACGATAATCTGCTCTCTGCAGGCCCTCCTTTTCAGATCGACGGGAACTTTGGCGCTACCGCAGGTATTGCAGAAATGCTGATCCAGAGCCACGAAGGCTACATCAGTTTATTGCCTGCTCTACCCGATGCCTGGAAAAAACACGGAAGCGTTAAGGGTTTAAAAGCCAGGGGAAACTATACGGTGAACATTAGCTGGAAGAACGGTGTAATTACCGCTTACCAGATATTTTCACCTACTGCACACCATATAAAAGTTAAAGTGAATGGGAAAATGATCAATACAGTTTCTTTAAGAAAGGCAGTCTAAAGTGTTGATCTTATTTTTCTTATCTACCAAAAATACATAATGGACATTACCAATACAAAAGAAGACAGTTTAAGCAATCCGGTAGATGAAGTTAAGCTCATTAAAATAACCAACAGGCATGGCGCATCTATTTCGTTAACCAACTATGGCGCCACATTGGTGTCAGTAATGGTTCCCGATAAAAATGGGCTGCTTGCGGATGTTGTGCTGGGTTTTACCCGGCTGGAAGATTATTTTGATGATCATAATTACCTGGGAGCAACCATTGGCCGCTTTGCAAACCGAATTGCAAATGGAAAATTTATGCTCGATGGCAAAACCTTTCATTTGCACACCAACGATGGACTGCACACCAACCACAGTGGCGCTTTTGGTTTTAGCAATAAGGTATTTAATTACCATACAGAAGACAATAAGGTGGTTTTTACCCTGTACAGCCACGAAGGTGAAGGCGGTTTTCCAGGTGATATGCATTGCTCGGTAACGTATGAACTGACCGATGACAATGAAGTTTTAATCAGCTATCAGGCCCGTTCTAACCAAAAAACGATCGTCAGTTTTACCAATCATGCGTATTTTAATTTGAGCGGCAAACATACAGATATTTTTGACCATTGTTTAAGCATCCCATCAGAAGAAATGTTGGAAATGGACAAAGATTATCTCCCTACCGGAAAAATTATACCAACCTTAACCAACACATTTAAGGGACAGCAGCTGACAGATGTGATTGGTCAAAACAAAGGGTTAAACAACTATTATCTGTTGAAGAAAAAGACATCAGCGGAGCTTGTTTTGGCTGCTGAGCTTTTACATCCCACCTCGGGCCGTCGCTTACAGGTATTTACAGATAGCCCCGGAGTACTGCTTTATACAGGCGATTTTTTGGATACCACCGCTCTTGGCCATCATGGCAGGCCCTATGCCGAATTTAACGGCGTATGCCTGGAATGTCAACATTATCCTGATGCTCCAAATCAGGAAATTGCACCAGAAGTGGCATTAAAGAAAGGTGATGTTTACCAACAAAAAATTATTTACCAATTCGATACAATATGATGATGAAACATTTTTTGCCTGCTTTTTCAGTATTTTTTTTGATTGCTCAATTAACTTTTGCACAAAAAAAATATAACCTGGCTTCGCCAGATGGGAATATTGATGTAATCGTAGCCACAGGCAAAACTTTGGGCTATTCGGTTATGCTAAATCAAAATGAAATTATTACATTTTCGCCCATCGGCATGGAAATGGATAACGAGAACCTCGGTGGCGGTGATGTTCCGGATAAAACCTCAAGCCAGAAAACACCCCGCTACAATGCTTTGACTTTAAGTTTTGGCAAACGTTACGATGTGGTTTTCAGGTTATATAATGAGGGGTTTGCTTATCGTTTTATCACCCATTTAAAAGATTCGGTGAAGGTAATCAACGAAACGGCCACCTTTAATGTTAAACCAGATGCAGCAGCGATATTACAAGAAACCGATAATTACACAACCTGGGAAGGGGTTTATACTAAATCGAACGCTGTTGAAACTATTCCAGCTGGAAAAAGGGCTACCACACCAGCACTTTTCGCTTATAAAGAGGGAACAAAAGTAATTGTTGCAGAATCTGATCTATTTGATTACCCCGGCATGTATGTTAAAAAGGAAAAAACGGGTTTTGTTGGCGAATGGGCGCAGTTACCCTCGCTTGCCGTGCCCGGAAGCTGGGGCAATTTTGTCTCAGTAGTGAAACAAAGGTTTCCTTTTATCGCAAAAACAACAGGAGCGCGAAGTTACCCGTGGCGGATTGCAATTATTGCTACAGATGATAAACAGTTGTTGACCAATCACCTTGTTACCGAACTGGCTACACCATCAAAAATTAAGAATGCGGAGTGGATTAAACCCGGAAAAGCGGCCTGGGAATGGTGGCACGATGCTTTATTGCCGGGAGCTGCTATCCCATCAGGAATGGATAACCGAAATACCACACTTTATAACTATTACGTAGATTTTGCAGCTAAATATAAACTTGAATACTTAATGGTTGATGCAGGTTGGTCTAACAATTATGATCTTACCAAAATCAACCCGAAGAACGACATCAAGGCCGTGATCGCCAATGCGAAGTCGAAAAATGTGAGGGTATTTTTATGGTGTGTGGCTTCAACTTTACTTAAAGACTTAGACAAAAACCTAGATTTTATTCAATCCTTAGGTGCAGCCGGATTAAAAGTAGACTTTATCGACCGCGACGACCAGGAGGCCATTAAATGGTTTGAGACAATTGCAAAAGCAGCCGCAAAGAGAAAACTGATGATCAATTTTCATGGTTGCAGTAAACCAACTGGACTGGAAAAAACCTATCCCAATATTGTGAATTACGAAGCCGTAAGAGGTGCAGAATCTGATAAATGGGATTATACGATCAATCCGGACCTGCACCTGCTCACACCTTTCATCAGGATGCTTGCCGGGCCGTTTGATTATACCCCTGGCGCAATGCGCAATAAAACCAAAGCAACTTTTAAACCGATTGATCCCGGGTTACCTTCAGCTCAGGGAACCAGGTGCCACGAGTTGGCCATGTACGTCATCTACCACCAGCCGCTGGCCATGTTATCCGATTCGCCAAGCGCTTATATGAAAGAAGATACCATTATGCGGTTTTTATCGGCAGTACCAACCGTTTACGATGAAGAAAAAGCCCTGTCGGCCAAAGTTGGTGAGCAGGTGGTGATGGCCAAAAGAAAAGGCAACACCTGGTTTGTTGGCGGTATGGGTAATTGGGATGAACACAAAGTTGACGTAGACTTTTCTTTTCTCCAGCCATCAAAGCAATACCAGGCCGAAATCTATACGGATGGATCCAGCGCCAATACCGATGCAACAGCCTATTCTTACAAAACCATCACAGTAAACCAAAAAACCATTTTGCCTGTCAGTATGGCAAAAGGAGGAGGTTTTGCTATTATCATCCACCAATAATTACAGATCGTTTATTCAGAGAACCAATATTATATGAAACTATCAGTCACTTTATTTTCGGGCCTAATCTTATGTTTACTTGAGGTAAAATCGCAGACGGTTATCTCTATCGAAACCAAAGAAAATGCAATTGTGCTTCAGGCAGATCCCAAAACCAACGTTAAAATGGTGTATTACGGCCCAAAGCTGGCTAAGCAAAGCGATTATGCCAACATCAGAAACGCATATAAGCAGGGAAGCGATTATACGGAGGTTAATGATGCCGCCTACAGCACTTCAGGATCAAGAAACTTATTCGAGCCAGCTATTACCGTTACCCATAGCGATGGGAACAATTCACTCGATCTGCATTATATTAGCCACAGTGTAAAAAAAGAATCCGCTAATGTTTCCATCACCAGTATTGTGTTAAAAGACCCTGCGTATAACCTTGAAACTATCCTATACTATAAGGTTTATTATAACGAAAACGTAGTAGAACAATGGAGCGAGATCAAAAATAAGGAGAAAGGCAATGTAATCCTGCACAAATTCGCCTCTGCAAATCTCTATTTAAGGGGAGGCTCATTTTTCCTTACCCAATACCATGGCGACTGGGCAAAAGAAATGCAGCCTGAAGAAACCAAGATCACACACGGTATCAAAACATTAGATTCGAAACTCGGTACCCGTGCCAACCTTTTTCAGCCATCAGTTTTTATGGTTTCGATGGATAAACCGGCAACCGAAACAGAAGGTACAGTACTATATGGCACCTTGGCCTACAGTGGAAACTTCAGAACTGATCTAGAACTCGACAATCTCGATAACTTAAGGATCATGTCAGGGATCAACAATTATGCATCAGCATACACCCTGAAACCGAATGAGGTTTTTACCACACCTGCCTTTCTTACAACGTTATCGAACACAGGTAAGGGTACTGCAAGTAGGAATCTGCAGTCGTGGGCCCGTAACTATCGCCTGCTTGATGGGAAAGGTACACGCCTGACTTTGCTAAATAACTGGGAAGCCACTTATTTCGATTTCGACGAGAATAAATTATTCGGATTGATAAAAGATACCAAGAAACTCGGTGTCGATATGTTTTTACTGGATGATGGCTGGTTTGCGAACAAATATCCACGGAACGGCGATGTGGCCGGTTTGGGCGATTGGGACGAAAATAAAAAGAAACTGCCTAACGGAATTTCTTCACTGGTTAAAGAAGCTAAAAACAATGAGGTGAAATTTGGCATCTGGATTGAACCCGAAATGGTGAACCCTAAAAGCGAGCTTTACGAAAAACATCCAGATTGGGTGGTTAAAGAAGCCAAGCGGGAAGAGTTTTATTTTAGAAACCAATTGGTGCTCGATTTAACCAATCCGAATGTACAGGATTTTGTTTTCGGCGTGGTAGATGATCTTTTTACCAAAAACCCAGAACTGGCCTATATTAAGTGGGACTGTAATGCTGTAATCTATAATGCGCATTCGGCCACGCTTAAAAACCAGTCACATTTTTATATCGAATATGTGCGCGGATTGTACAAAGTGCTTGAGCGTATCAGAAAAAAATATCCAACCGTACCGATGATGTTATGTTCAGGCGGCGGCGGTAGGGTAGATTATGGTGCTTTACAGTACTTTACTGAGTTTTGGCCAAGCGATAATACCGATCCTTTAGAAAGGATTTTTATGCAATGGGAATACTCGTATTTCTATCCGGCCATTTCGAGTTCCAACCATGTTACCGATTGGGGCAAGCAGCCCATTAAATTTCGCACTGATGTAGCCATGATGGGCAAAATGGGGTTTGATATTGTAGTGAGTCATTTATCACCCAACGATTTAAACTTTTGTCAGGATGCCATTAAAACCTATAATAATGTCAAACCGGTGATCTGGCAAGGCGATCAGTACAGACTTTCGAACCCACGGGAAAGCAGTGTGGCCTCGATGTTGTACCTCAGCGAAGATAAAAAAACAGGTATCGTATTCAACTATCTTGTAAACAGCCGCTATGGAGAGGGGAGTAAACTGCCCATAAGATTTAATGGGTTGGATGCTGCTAAAAACTATAAAATCTCCGAAATAAATGTGTATCCTGGCACCAAATCATCAATAGATGATACCAAAACCTATACGGGGGACTTCCTGATGAAAATAGGTTTTAACCCTGATGTAAACCAAAGCAGGACCAGTGTAGTTTTAAAGATAGAAGCCCTTTAGATAACAAAAAATACGCTCAGCCCTTATACAATAGGTTGTATTTACGCTTATCGCCGCAGACCTGCCTGGTTCTGCGGCTTTTTTTATTGGAATCGGTTCAAGCAGCGGAGTTATGCGGTCATGGAAATCAGGTCCACTTCGAAGGAACTATTTTTTATTTTTGAGCCCGAAGATTGCGATTATTTAACTAGATAGTATTGTCCATGTGATTGCGTTGATTATCCATTAAATAGCCTTGATAGGCTATTTGATTGTTAATATTGGATAACTAGTTTTGAATGTCAGATTATATTGTTGATCTGCTAACCAAATACAAGTCATAATGGACAATCAAACTGTTTCTTACAATAACACTTACATTTTAGGCATATCCTTTATATCGGCCCTTGGAGGGTATCTTTTCGGTTTCGATTTTGCTGTAATATCAGGTGCCTTACCTTTTTTGCGCACCGAATTTGCGCTTAATGCTTATTGGGAGGGTTTTCTTACCGGTTCTTTGGCGTTAGGCTGTATTTTAGGCTGTGTAATGGCTGGAAATATTGCCGATAATAAAGGCCGCAAGCCAGGTTTGATGCTGGCTGCATTAATATTTGCCGTATCCTCAGTCGGGATGGCCCTCTCTCATAACCTCACTGTTTTTATCCTCATGCGTTTCGCTGCCGGTGTCGGCGTAGGTATGGCCTCTATGTTAAGTCCAATGTATATTGCAGAGGTTTCCCCTCCTGAAAAGCGTGGTAGGAATGTAGCAATTAACCAGCTTACAGTAGTAATCGGGATTTTAGTTACTAATTTGATCAATTATAAACTGGCCGATTATGGCGTTAATGCCTGGCGGTGGATGTTCGGCTTAGGGACCGTTCCTGCTGCACTGTTTTTATTGGGTGTTTTATGGTTACCTGAAAGTCCGCGTTGGCTAATCAAAGCCGGAAGGATAGATCAGGCCAAAAAAGTGCTGAATAAAATTGGTAATTCTTATTTTGTAGAACAGACTTTTGCCAAAATCACCACTTCAATGGACGGTGGGGGAGAAAAACAGACTTACCGCGCTGTTTTCGCAAAGGCTATCCGCCCAGCAGTAGTAATAGGTATCACTTTAGCCGTTTTTCAGCAATTATGTGGTATCAATGTGGTGTTTAATTATACCTCTACCATATTCGAAGCTGTAGGTGCAAATTTAGATAGACAGCTTTTCGAAACCGTTGCTATCGGCATCGTGAACCTCGTGTTTACAATCGTTGCGATGTGGCAGGTAGATAAACTGGGGCGTAGGCCGTTGATGCTTATCGGTTCTTTAGGGCTTTCTATATTGTATATCATCCTGGCTTTCCTTTTGCAGAGCAACGCACAGGCTAACCTGGTTTCGGTTTTCGTACTCTTGGCTATTGCCACTTATGCTACCTCGTTGGCCCCGGTTACATGGGTGCTGATCTCAGAGATATTTCCAAACAGTATCAGGGGTAAAGCTTCGTCGGTAGCAATTGTTGCTTTATGGAGTGCCTATTTTGTGCTGGTTTTTACCTTCCCGATTCTAGCCAAATGGCTCGGTGCTTTTGGTCCGTTTTACCTCTATGCGGTAATCTGTCTGGCTGGTTTCTTCTTCGTGAAAAGTAAAGTGAAAGAAACAAAGGGACAAACGTTAGAAGAACTCGAAACCACCTTAATCGGGCATTGATTTTAAACACTTCCAGGTATCAACAACCTCATAAAAAATCCCAATCAAAAATATAAAATGCTCATTCGAAATATGAAAGTTAAAGTTTGGACAGAAACTGTTATTATTCCAACCTATGAAGTTGGCCTGCCGGAAAAGAATCCGGTATTTATTGAAAAAAGAGTGTATCAGGGGAGTAGTGGTGCTGTTTATCCATACCCTGTGATCGAGAAAATTGCTGATGAAAAAATAGATAAAACTTACCAGGCAGTTTACCTTGAGAATGATTTTGTAAAGATCATGATCCTGCCAGAACTGGGCGGAAGGGTGCAGATGGCTTTTGATAAGACCAAAAACCGTCATTTTATCTATTACAACCAGGTGATCAAACCGGCTTTAGTTGGTTTAACCGGTCCATGGATTTCCGGGGGTATCGAATTTAACTGGCCACAGCACCACCGGCCCTCAACTTTTGATCCGGTTGACTTTTTATTTGAAGAAAACCAAGATGGCAGTGCAACGGTTTGGTGCAGCGAGGTGGAAAGGATGTTTCGCACTAAAGGAACCATTGGTTTTACCCTTTATCCCGATAAAAACTACCTTGAGATTAAAGGTCAGTTGTATAACAGAACACCTTTTGCACAAACATTTTTGTGGTGGGCAAATCCTGCGGTAAAAGTTAATGACGATTATCAGTCTGTTTTCCCACCCGATGTAAATGCAGTTTTCGATCATGGAAAACGCGATGTTTCTTCTTTCCCGATTGCAAAGGGAACTTATTATAAAGTTGATTATTCTCCAGGTACCGATATCTCGCGTTATAAAAACATCCCTGTACCAACCTCTTATATGGCGGTTTCGTCTAAATATAATTTTGTCGGCGGATATGAAAATGATAGCAAAGGCGGTCTGCTGCATGTGGCCAATCACCATATTTCTCCCGGTAAAAAACAATGGACATGGGGCAACGGAGATTTCGGGAAAGCCTGGGACCGAAACCTTACCGATGAGGACGGGCCATATATCGAACTGATGTGTGGTGTTTATACAGATAACCAGCCCGATTTTTCGTGGATTATGCCGGGTGAATACAAAGATTTTGTACAGTATTATATGCCATACCGCGATTTGGGTGTGGTAAAAAATGCTACCAAAAATGCAATGCTCAATCTAGAACAGACGGCAGAAAAACTGACCGTTAAGGTATATACCACAGGGCTTTATCCCCATACTAAAATTGTATTGAAAGATGGCGACCGCGAGTTGTTGAACGATCAATATGATGCAGCGCCAACAGTATCTTATCAAAAAGAAATCGATTTCGAAGGAAATCCAGAAAAATTGGAAATCAGTGTTACCGATGAAAAAGGCCATGTTTTAGTAGATTGGAAATGGGAAGGTGTGAATGAAACCGATATCCCCGAAGCGGCAAAACCTGCAAAGGCCCCGGCAGATATCGAAAACAACGAGCAACTTTTCTTAACCGGGCTACATCTTGAACAATACCGTCATGCCATTTACAATCCCTTAGATTATTACAACGAAGCTTTGAGAAGGGATGATGGTGATATCAGGTGTAATAATGCTGTAGGGCTTTTAAAATTGCGCAGGGGCAAGTTCTCGGAGTCTGAAACTTATTTTAGAAAGTCCATTAAAACCCTCACCGCACGCAATCCGAACCCTTACGATGGCGAACCTTATTTTAACCTGGGGTTATCTTTAAAGTTTCAGGATAAATTTGAAGAGGCTTATGATGCTTTTTATAAATCGATTTGGAATGCTGCCTGGCAGAACCAGGGTTATTTTAATATCGCACAGCTTGATGTGATTAAAGGAGATTTGGAAAGTGCTTTAACGCATGTCGAAAAAGCAATTTCGAAAAACACCCACGATGAAAAAGCACTGCACTTACACGTAATGATTTTACGCAAAATGGGCAGAACTGAAAAAGCTATCGCAACCTTAGAAGCTTATCTGGAGAACGACCATTTTAATTTTGGTATCCGTTTTGAAAAATATCTTTTATCGGAAAAGCCAGGCGATTTAACTGAGATACATGCATTGATCCGAAAAAATATTCACAATTATATGGAGTATGCGCTTGACTATGCAGGTGCAGGTTTATATAATGAAGCTATTTTACTTTTAAACTCGGGTATCGAACTGCAGCAAGATGTTTATCCATTGGCTTATTATTATCTGGCCTTGTTTTACAGTAAAAACGGCAACGAAAAGCTGGCAAAAAGCACATCTTATAAAGCCGCTGGCGCCAATCCGCAGTATTGTTTTCCAAATCAGATCGAAGCAGTTCTGGCTTTGAACCATGCAATAACGGAAAACCCGAACGATGCCAAAGCACCTTATTATCTGGGTAATTTCTGGTATGCCTTTAAAAATTACGATGAAGCAATAGCTTGTTGGGAAAAATCAATTGCCATAGATCCGAAGTTCCCAACTGTTTACCGCAACCTGGCTTTGGCCTATTACAATAAAACAGATAAACTGGAGCAGGCGGTTGCCTTATTGGAAAAGGCATTTTCGCTTGATAACAATGACGCCCGTATCTTAATGGAGCTGGATCAATTATATAAGCGGGTAAATAAGAATCTTAATTTCAGATTCAATTTCCTTGAAGAGAACAAGGACCTAGTAAACCAGCGGGATGATGTTTATCTTGAATTCATTACCCTGTTAAACCTTCGGGGCGAACATCAGCAGGCTCTTGATTTATTAGAGAACCGGATTTTCCACCCATGGGAAGGGGGCGAAGGTAAAGTCGCTATCCAGTATGTAACTGCTTTGGTAGAAATGGCAAAACAGGCCATTGCTGAAGGGGACTATGGTAAAGCTATCCAAAACCTTAACGACGCGCAGCTCTATCCACATAACCTGGCCGAGGGCAAATTAACCGGAGCACAGGAAAATGATATTTTTTATTGGTTGGGCGTTGCATCCGAAAAATTGAATGATTTAAATGCTGCCAGCGCTAATTGGGAAAAGGCGGCTACCGGATTAAGCGAACCAGCTGCAGCTATTTTCTATAATGATCAGCAACCTGATAAAATTTTTTACCAGGGTTTGGCATTAATTAAATTAAACAGGCAACCTGAAGCAGATTTTCGCTTCGAAAAGTTGGTCAATTACGCAAAGGAGCATTTAAATGATAAAGTAACCATCGACTATTTTGCCGTATCGCTGCCTGATTTAACCATTTGGGAAGACGATCTGGATCACCGTAATAAAATACACTGTTTGTATATGCAAGGTTTGGGCTATTTAGGCTTAAAACAACTGGACTTAGCAGCTGAGTCTTTTGATGAAGTTTTAGCGCTGGAAAAAAGCCATCTTGGTGTAACCCTTCATATAAAAAACCTTACAGAAAATCTGGCACAACAATAATATTTGATGCTGTAATGATGGTAGGACAGATCAAATTATCTGTCCTTAACTGTAACAATCATTTTGTTTTATTCTAATTACGCTAATTCTTTGGTTAACGGCAGGCAATTTGGTTCGAAGGCGTCCAACAATGTCAATCGGCGTTTTAAATTGCCAGGTTACAGGTGTTTTGGACAACTTTTACCAATATCGGAGATGAGCAGTTTGTGTGATAATTTACTTTAATTAGGATCCAAATCAAGGTAGCCAATGCAATAGGAGATAAGGCACGCCTGCAATCATAAGGTATGCCCCGTCTGCATAGGGGGCTGATCAGATCTCTATTTACATTAAGAGATAGAGACGGACAGTTCGGTATTACCTTGCCAAAATAATGCATTAGGCGTATTGTGGGTTCAATTAGCGAAGATGTTAACCCAAGTTGCAATATTGCATCGGTATCTTTAAATAATTTAATAGAATCAAATATTAACCAGATTCATAACTTTTACGGCTGTAAAGATAGTTGGCTGGTTACCAAAACAAGCCAGACTTAAGAAGTTGATTCCACTTTATTTTTTGTATTTATGCGGCTCAATGATTGGTTCTTTATTCTAAGAAAAGAAGCAATGTGGAATGAGGCAATCCGTTGTAGGATATTTGGGTACTCTTGCCGTAAGTTAAGATAACGCTGTTGGGTATTTCAAAATTTCGTTGATTGGATTACTTTTTCTTAATTTTTTCCCTGTGCTGTTTTCCCCATTTCTCCATTGCGTGCAATACTTCTGTAATGCTATGACAATAATCCGTAAGGTTATATTCTATTTTTATCGGGTAATCGCCATAAAGTTTTCGGGAAATTAGTTCATTTTCTTCAAGATGTTTTAATTCTTTCGACAGTACCCGGTTAGTAATCGGTGGAATTGATGATAGAATTTCGTTAAACCGTTTATTTCCATGATAAATAGAAATGATAATGGGCAGCTTCCACTTACCGCCAAGTACAAATTGGGTATCCTGTACAAATCTGATTTTATCCTTAAAATTCCGCTCTTCCATTCTATTTAAGTATCCTTTTGTATACAAGTATCAAATATATACTGTTTTTCATATAATTTTGACTATTGTAAATATATTTTGATTCTTCATCAGATGAGGTAAAGAGATCGCTTTGCAATTATCATATGCATTCAAAGCTGGATTTAAAATCCAAGTAAATAATGCTTAAAAGTAATAAAATGAAAAAATATCAAACTATTGATGCAGTTAACTATAGTCAGCTAAAAGAGGGGAAAAACAGGCTGTATTTTATGAGCCAAGGTTGCAAACTTGCCGGAGATCTATATCTGCCAAAGGGATTTGATAATGAAAAAACCTATCCAACCGTTATATACACACGTGTTGGCACCCAGGTAAAAGAACAGACGGGTGCAACTTACGGAAATAAACTTTCTTCAAAGGGATACGCTTTCTTTGTTTTTGACCCAAAAAATTTCGGCGATAGTGAAGGTGAGGTAAGAAATTATGAATCGATTCATAATATGGTTCCTAATACCACTGATGCTATCAGCTTTTTACGGACTTTAAAATTTGTGGACCGAGCTAGATTTTATGGTCTGGGTGCCTGTGCCGGCGCCCCTTATATCTGCAACGTAGCTATCGGAGATGCCCGGATAAAGGCAGTGGCCACCCTGGTCGGCAACTTTGATGCGGCTGCAAGTTTGTTTGGTGCTTACCCGAAAGATATTCTTGATAAGATGTTAGAAACCACTGCTGAAGCAAAACAAAAATATTATGAAACCGGAGAGTATGAAATGGCACCGATTTTCGGCGGGATGCCTTTACCGCCTCCAGATTCCGCTTCACAGGCAATGAAAGATGGATATCAATATTATTTTGTACGGGCCGGACAGGATAAATTTCCTAACTATACTCCAAACTACCCTACAATCGGCCTTCCTGTTGATCCCTCAAGAGTTTTTATGAACCAGGCAAAGTATTTTACTACACCTTTTCTTGTTATAGCGGGCAGTAAAGCGTTCACGCATGACATGGACAGAGAAGTATATGATATGGCTGCTGGGGAAAAAGAATGGATGGATATTCAAGGTGCCACTCGTATGGACTTATATGACAATGATGAATTTCTTGAACCAGCAATCGACAAAGTTGATGAGTTTTTCAAAAAGTATTAAATAAGATTAATCAGCAGTATCCATAAAACTTATTACATTTTAAGCTTGTTGCGGTTGATGCGGCCGGTTGTTTTGACTTCAACTGCAATGTGTGTGGTTGTAAACATTTGCTTCAGGGTATTTCTCATTTCAGAAGGTTCAACCCGTAACTGTTTTCTGGCATAGTTCAACAATTTTAAAGGTTAGTAAAGTTGAATTAATGCCGTTCTGGATTGGATCAAGGTGGATTCTGTGCTATTTTTGGCCTCAAAAGGAATAGCTATAGTTAGCCATAAAGATTATAGCAAAATTGAAAAACCAGCTGACAAAGGAAAAGCCTACAATTACTTAAAATTGTTGGCATCATTAGCTTTTTCACACTAAGAAGAAATCTTCTTTGGTATTTCTGTAGAGTAGAAGGAATTCGAGCCCATTTTTCTATTTGGCGGAAAGCGAGGGATTTGAATATTTTATTGTAAAGGCATTATATTCAAATGTTTATATAATTCAACACTAATGTAGCCACGATTTAGCCAATCTTTGGCTTTTTCAAAAATGTCGTAACAACTTGATTCAATGAACGTTTTAATTCTTATCGTCAAATTACAATATTTCTATTGCATGAGCATGTTTTACTGCGGGACTTTTATTTACAGCGGGATTTGTCAATTTGATTTATAATTTTTAGGCAATAATCCAGGAAATATTGGATAAAATGAAATGAGGTGAAAATGCGCGGCTGTTAATGATGAGGCTGGGGTGTAAAAGTAACCCCCGGCATTTATATACTTTTTTTTTCGCTGTACTTACGGAAAGCAACGGGACTTAATCCGGTTTCCTTTTTGAAAAGACGGGAAAAATATGGTGGATTTTCAAATCCAAGCTGATAGGCAATCCCTGCTACGGTTAAATCTGCACCGATCAGCAGGTTTTTTGCTTCTGAGATTAGATAATGATGAATATGATCGATGGCGGATTTTCCAGTGTCTTGCCTTAAAAGGTCACTGAGATAGTGCGGCGACATTTTTAGCTGCGCTGCAATTGCCGCTACTGTCGGCAGCCTGTCAGCCTGTAATGTACCATCATCAAAGTACTGACGGATCGCTTCATTAAAACGGCTTACAATTTTACCGGAAAGCTCTGCGCGGTTGAGAAATTGCCTTTTATAAAAACGTTGGGCATATTTCAGCATAGATTCGACGTGCCCAAGAATAATCGGTTTACTATATTCATCCTGGTTGTTATTGTATTCCGTTTCTATTTTGCGGAATAGCTCCCACATGATTTCTACTTCGCGTGGTGTCATATGCAGTGCTTCATTGGTTTCATAATTAAAAAAAATACATTTCTTAATGAATTGATGAAGCAGCTCGCCATTCAGAAAATCTGGATGAAACATAATGGTAAATCCGGTCCCTTCGAGTTTGATATTTTTGAAGTCTATGATCTGGCCGGGTTTAAGAAAAATGAGCGAACCATTTTCGTGATCATACTTTGTCCTGCCATAGTTCAGCTCACCTGATAATACTTTTTTAAACGCAATGGTATAAAACGCTGTTGTATATTCATTACGGCCTGCATCTTTGGCCACCGGACAATTATCTTGACAGGTGATCAAACTTAGCAAAGGACTTTCCGGTAAAGACCAGCCTTTGGCTTTATGTAATTCGTTTAAACTTTTATAATATTCCATTATCGTTATGATAAAGATACGCCATCTTTATATTGGATGCCGTCATTTTTTTGTTCATGATTTATTAATGACCGTGAGCCGCAATTGAAACATCCTTCCAGGATTCCCAAACCGCCAACCTATCCAGATAAACCTGCTGTACCCGCGGTAACCCAATTTTTCCTAAAAGTAAACGTAAGGGAGGTTCTTCGCTATCCACTAATTTTAAAATAGCCGGCACCGTAGCTTCCGGAATACCGATTGTTTCAGGGTTAAAATAACCCTGCAATGCTTTCTTTACATCATCATAATGCTTCATTGATGTTGTCTTTACAGCAGAATCTCCGCTCCAGTCTGTTCCGAATGCATTAGGTTCCACAATAGTGACATGGATACCGAATCCCTTTACTTCAGCCACCAGACTTTCGCTTAGTCCTTCCATTGCCCATTTCGAAGCAGCATAGATCCCTAAGATCGGTGATGCGGCAATGCCCAATACGCTTGAAATTTGCAGGATATGCCCCTTTCCTTTTTCCCGCATAACGGGGATAATGGCCTGTGTCATCCATAATAAACCAAATACATTCGTTTCCATTTGATCCCTGGCTTCTTGTTCGCTGGTTTCCTCAATAGCGCCAAACAAACCGTAACCTGCATTATTGATCAACACGTCGATTTCCCCAAAATGCTCGTTGGCCTGCTTAACAATAGCAAAACATTGTTCCCGGTCATTTACATTCAACTCAACAGGTAAGATCAATTCTCCATAGGTACTTACCAGATCTTTTAAGGTCTCCGCATTTCGGGCGGTAGCTATTACCTTGTCTCCCCGTTTCAAAAAAGCTTCGGCCCATATTTTACCCAATCCCCGGGATGCGCCTGTTATTAAAATTACTTTAGATTTCATGTCCTTTAAATATTTGATACAAAACTACCCTTAACGACTAATTGCAGACTTATACAAACTGCTGAATATCGGATACATATTTTGTAGATATAAGATTTTAGCTATTTCCAGTAACGCCACTGACCTTTTCACCAAACTAAGTTGAGCTTCTGGCGAAAGCTTGCTACAGATTTAAGACCGATCTTTGTTTTATTAAAAAGGATAAGATCATGAATTTACTTGAAACCATCATCAATTACTATCACGGCGAAACCAAACACGGCCTCTGGATGGCTTTTATGGGCGGGCTTTTATTAATAGGGAGCTTTATGTTTTGGAAATGGGCTGCTCCGTTGTCATTGCTAAAAGGTTACTCCGTACCCATGTTGTTGTTCGGGCTGCTGGTGGGCGTTGGTGGCGCAGCAGATGGCGTGTACACCCACAAAGCTTCATCCGCAAAAATAGTCCTGTATCAAAAGGATTCAACTACTTTTTTGAAACAGGAAAAGGTAAAAACTGAAAAGACCCATCGCGGCTGGCACGGTATCCGGATACTTTGGGGCGTATTGGGATTGAGTGGCGTCCTGCTTTTCCTGTTCATCAGGCAGCCATTTTGGATTGGCGCTGGTTTGGGAACTGTAGCTTTAACCATTCTGATCTCCGTATTCGAGTTTTATTCCATGCGGTTTAACGAGCGGTATTATCATGCCATTCAATCTGCATCTGTAGAAAAAGTAAATACCAAAGTACAAGAAATCCACACTGAGGCGCAGCAACAGGAAAATACGCCGCAAACTACAAATGAATCGCAGGTTACTGAACAAACACATACTCGGTCTGGAAATGACATTTTATTATCACAGATGCGGCATATTGACAGTTTACAATGCTTACCCGCATTGGGCATAACCGCTGTTGCGGTCAAAGATTTGGCAAACTCTAACATACCGGACAGCTTGCCAAACCAAGCACTGACCAATGAAGTTGGACCGATATATCCTAACTATAAGAAAAAGGAAGTATTGGATTATTATAACTCTGGCCTGATCCAAACTAACGGTGTAAATGCCAAACACTGTTGGTTCAGTAAAAAAGTACATTAAGGAATAAAAAATAAAATCTAATAAAAATAAAATTAATGAAAAAAATAGCGTTAGTAACCGGCGCATCGGCCGGTATCGGGGCAGCCACTGCCAGCTTATTGGCCCAAAGCGGCTATACCGTTTACGGGGTTGCCCGCCGCGTAGATAAAATGGCCAGGCTTGCAGATTTGGGAATTACAACCATAGCTATGGACATAGCGGATGATACATCGATGGTTAAGGCTGTGGATCAAATTGTTGCTGAGCAAGGCCGTATAGACGTGCTGGTGAACAGTGCCGGTTTTGGCTCGTATGGCGCTGTTGAAGACGTACCCATGGCAGATGCGCGATACCAGTTGGAAGTGAATGTGATCGGCCTAGCCCGCTTGTGCCAGTTGGTATTGCCACACATGCGTGAACAGCGTTTTGGGAAAATCATAAACATCACTTCTATTGGCGGTAAAATGGCTACACCACTTGGCGGCTGGTACCATGCCAGCAAGTTTGCTGTAGAAGGATTGAGCGACAGCCTGCGCCTGGAAGTGAAACCCTTCGGCGTGGATGTGATTATTATTGAACCGGGCGGCGTAAAAACAGAGTGGGGAGGTATTGCTTTCAACAGTGCCGAGAAAACATCCGGGCACACAGTTTATGGCGAGCTGACCAATAAAGCGAAAAACGTTTTTGCGAAAACCGAGGTGAACAATGTGGAGCCGATCGTGATAGCGGAATTGATCAAGGATGCTATTGAAACCAAATCGCCTAAACCACGCTATGCGAAAGGCTACATGGCCGGAATGATATTAGGTCTAAAAAAATGGCTGAGTGACTCGATGTTCGACAAGATGATTATGAGCCAGATGAAATAATATATCGTAAAGAACTATCTTTGAACACATGACAAGCGACGAACTACAGCACAATATATTATACAGTTGCAGCGCAGAAAAAAAAAGAGATGGTGAGGCAATTGTCCATGACCATGTTTTGTCTTATGTCATTAGCGGTGAAATTACCTTTTACCATAGCGGCGGAACGTTTATCCATGAGCCCGGATCAATAGGCTTATTGCGTAAAAATCTGTTATTAAAATCAGTCAAAACACCTGCTGCCGATGGAACCCCTTTTCAATCACTGAATATTTTCTTCGATCAGGGCTCGTTAAGGAAATACAGCGGCCAGTCGGATTTGATTGCAGATGGGCCTTATGTTGGTGAACCAGTGATCAATATGAGTCATGATGTATTCATGAAAGGTTATTTTGATTCGATTGTTCCTTATTTCAAATCTAATCTGCCTTTGACGGCAACCATGGCTGAAATGAAAACGAGAGAAGCGATTGAGCTGGTACTCCGCCACAACTCGAGGTTAAAGAATATGCTGTTTGACTTTAGCGAACCTTTCAAGATTGACCTTGAAGTATTTATGGGACAAAACTACCTTTATAATGTACCGATGGCTCAGTTTGCCCGGCTAAGCGGTCGCAGCCTGGCAACATTTAAACGTGATTTTAAGAAAGTTTTTAATGATACGCCGGAGCGTTGGGTAAAGAAGCGAAGACTCGAACGCGCGCATTTCCTAATAAAAGAACAGCACCAGGCACCAGTTGCCGTTTTCAATGAAGTGGGCTTTGAAAGCCTGTCCCATTTTTCTGATGCCTTTAAAAAGTTTTTTGGATATAATCCATCTTCTTTAAATTAAGACAATAATGATCTGATCCAGTGCATTCAACTTTCGAAAGGATTTTGGTTAAGGTCAGTACCAGGGATTAAGGGATTGGAATTCCAACGGATAAACTGAATTTATTTCTAAAGTCACAGTGTATTTAATTAATGCTATACGTTTTTAATTGATGAAGGCGGGCCTAATTATTTGATACCTTTGACACTTATAAAAATTACACTATGAAGTTACCTATTACTATTTTCATGCTCTTTATCTGTACGGTCGTCAGGGCTGAAAAAATAACCTCATCCATAGATAGCCGTGTTGAGCTCTTAAGCATTGTATTCCGCCTCGCCGGAAACCCCGAATATAACATGAAATTTGCAAAAAGTTACATTAGTGATATCCACAATTATTTCGATAAATATAAGAATGATCCAGTCATCAATTTTGCAAAAGAACTCCATGAGCAAAAGAATATGGGCTTTTCGAAGGTGATGTTTCTTGCTGTACGACTACAGTTTACCAGCGATAATTTCGCTTTGATCAGGGAATCGGAAAATGGCCTTAAAGGGAAATGGGAAATGGCAGATGCTGTGAAATTTGTGAAGCTATTAAATGAGTTTTATCATGCCTCACATTTCAATGACTTTTTCAGTGCGCATAAACAAACATATGCTCAGGCGACCAGTCAATTTGATCATTCTATAGCCACATTTGATCAGAATTGGTACCTTGATTATTATGGCGATCATGAAGTTAATTACAAATTAGTCATAGGGCTTGCCAATGGCGGTGCCAATTATGGACCAAGCGTTCATCCGATTGGTGAAAAGAAACTGGTTTATGCAATAATGGGTTCCTGGACGTTTAACGAAGCTGGACTTCCGTCATATCCGCAAGAAACCTATTTAGCCTACCTGATACACGAATTCAACCATTCCTTTGTTGATCACCTGCTCGAGGATAATGCTGATATGCAGAACCGGCTAAAACTAAGTGGGGAGATTTTGCTAAATTCAAAAAGGGCAGAGATGAAACTGGAGGGCTATGAAGACTGGCAAAGCGTTATCAATGAATCTTTGGTAAGAGCATCTGTTATAAGATACATGATCGATCACAAGGCGTCAGATAAGGAAGTACAGCAAGAAATCAATAAACAAATTGGCAAGGGGTTCGTATGGACAAAAGATTTAGTAGATCTTTTGGGAGAATATGAAACATCGCGAACTGAGTATCCAAGTTTTAAAAGCTTTTATCCGCGCCTATATTCTTTTTTTGATTCAAAAGCCAAATATTTAAATCGTTGAGTAACCGATTTATTCACTATAGCTCGACTGCCTGAATCCCAAAACAAAAATGTCGGATGTTTTATAAAAGCCAGATCTTCCACATAACTTTTAGTATCACTTTATTCAGAAGTGCTGTTTGGCTGTCTGCAAGTATCCCCATGCAGATTAATTTGATCCATAACAAGAGTTTTATAAAGTTTAGAAAAAGGAAACACTCATAATAATCGTTCTTGGAACGTAAGGTAAATACCGCTATTTACGCCCAATGAATTACTCATCACATTCCTAAAGTATACCGCTACACTTTTTATGATCTTTAGGATATTAAATTATTTGATATGTCCATCGGTAAATAATTTTACCAGATCAGTTCTGCTGTAATAATATGATCCCATTATTTTTTTATACCGTATTTGTCCTCTAATACGGATATTTTGCAAGGTGGCTGGAGAAATATCCATAATACGGCAATACGGCGAACAGCTCTGCTACGAAGCCATTCTTGATCTTCATGACTAGTTTTTCCTTTTAGTTTTTGATCCATCATTTTTTCTAAATCATGCATAAACATCATTCCCCACTGTCTTAGTGAAGATTCCAGTAAACGAAAAAATCCCATTAAGAATTTACCAAATGGGATGTCAGCGCCTATTAATGGTACTGAAGAATGATGACCGGCAATGCTGCAGGATTATTTGATCGCCAGTAAGTCAACTTTTTCTATTATCGGATTGCCAGCCAATAATTCAGGCGCTTTAGCCATGAGTGCTTTGGCAATCTCACCGCCAAGGTGTGCATCGTGGCCAGACTCATCCGTAAAAGTGTCGAAAATACCAAAAGTGGATACTCCAATCTGAAGTGCATACCAACGCACGGTTTCTGTTTCGGCCTGAGCCAAGGGCAAAGCGCTTTTGATGAAATCAGCGACTTCCTGTTCTTTGCCGGGTTTAGCTTCCAGGCGTGCAAGTAATGCAAATTTTTCCATGATGTTTATTTTATATACGTTAAATCTGCCAATCAGAATCGCTCGGATTGCAGATATCAAAGGTATTAAACACAATCCTCAAAAATGGTGAACTGGTTCACATAAGTTGCTTCCTAAAAAAATTCGTTAATTTGTATTCAATATTATGGAAGATCTTTCGCACTTTATCGAAAATATAAATCATAAGACCCGCCTTTCACCTGAAAATATGGAGCGGCTTACTCAATCGTTCAAAGTGGTGAAAGTCAAAAAAAAGCAATTGATTATCCAGCCCGGCTTTGTTGCCAAATACCGGATCTATGTTTTAAAAGGGGCTTTTCATTCTTATGTGATAGATGATAAAGGCAATGAACATACTATACAGTTCGCAATTGATGACTGGTGGATTTCGGATTATAACAGCTATATTCATCAGATACCTGCCACGCAATTTGTAGAGGCCCTGGAAAACAGTATAATTCTACAGATCGATCACCAAACAGAACAGCAGTTGAAGAATAGTGATCTGGAATTTTCTACACTATTTTGTCTAATGGCCGAGCATACCGGCGCTTATCTTGCGCGCCGCCTCGTATCCAACCTGACGCAAAGCGCCGAAGAACGGTACAATGAATTTGTTGGCAGATACCCTCAAGTATTGCAGCGCCTGCCTCAATATGCGCTTGCCTCTTATCTTAATATGACGCGAGAGTTCCTATCGAAAATCCGTAACGACAAGGTGCGGAAAAAGTGAACTAGTTCACACGTTTTTCTTAAGCTAGTTCATCTTCCCCCAATGGCGGTTATCCCAACTTTGTGGTCTAAAATTTATCTATATGTCACAAAGATTGAACAATAAGGTAGCCGTTATTACTGGCGGTACCAGCGGCATTGGCTTAGCCATTGCTAAACGTTTTGCGCAGGAAGGCGCTAAAGTTGCCGTTACCGGCCGTAACCAGCAAGCTATAGACAAAGCTATTGCAGAGATCGGGTCTAATGGTTTGGGCATTCAGGGCGATGTATCCAACCTCAATGACCTTGCCCGTATCTATCAAACAGTAGCGGATCATTTTGGTAAAGTAGACACCCTGGTAGTTAATGCGGGTGTTTATATCATAGCTCCATTGGCGGGTTTTACTGAAGAACAATTTGACCAGGTTAGCGATATCAATTTCAAAGGCGCATTTTTCTCGGTGCAAAAAGCCCTTCCCGTATTAAATGACGGCGCGTCGGTCGTACTGGTTTCGTCGACTGTAAACAGCAAAGGAGTTCCTAACCATGCGGCTTATTCAGCGACCAAAGCAGCTGTACGTTCACTGGCACGCAGTTTTTCTGCTGAACTGCTTGACCGCAAAATACGTGTTAATGCTTTGACCCCTGGCCCGGTTGATACACCTGTATTTGTTACAGTTGCAGGTAGTCCGGAAGGCGCCGCAGCTATGAAAGAAGCTATGGGTAATTTCACTCCCCTTAAACGCCTAGCTCAAGCGGAAGAATTAGCTGCAGCAGCGCTTTACTTAGCATCGGACGACTCAAGCTTTATGCTTGGCGCGGAACTATTGCTGGACGGTGGTGTAAGGGAATTATAATTTTATTTCGAATAGCGATAGATAAATCAGATGGTCGGCAGCAATGCTTTCCATCTGATTTATTTTTAATTTATAGCTATTCGATCCGAATAAAATATATTAAACGATTGATAACAGTTGTACTTGATGCGGCTTAGACTTTTAAATAAATGCTTTATTGAATGCACATTTTTTCAATACAAAGTTACTACTATACTGTTACTGCGCCCATTTCATTTTTTTACCAAATGGTAATTTACTGCTTTACGCTATACACTATCTTTACATCATGGAAGCGATGATAAATCTTATCCTGCAATTTGGTGACCTGAACAAACAGCAGATCGAATTTTTGCTGAGCAAGGTTGAAATGCTGGAACTCAAAAAACACGAATACTTGTCGGAAGCCGGAAAAGTTCCCCGTTATGTGGCCTTTGTGGTGGAAGGTGTGTTCCGCTTTTGTTATTACAACAACAAGAGTGAAGAGATCACCAATTATTTTGTGGACGAAGGCAATTTTGTAGTCGATAACGAAAAGTTCGAATCGCAGATCGCGGCCTCGGAATATGTACAGGCTGTTACGGACTGCAAGGTGCTTGTTTTTAGCAAAAAGAACTGGGATGAGATATCCAATACCATTGTGGGATGGGAAATGATGAAGGCAAAGATGGTGAAGAAATGCCTAACGCTGGCCATGGAGCGACGCAGTCCGCTGATATCAGAAGACGCTACTACGCGTTACCTATCCTTCATTAAAGCTTTCCCGAACCTCATTAACCGCATTCCGCTTTCCTATGTGGCCTCTTACCTGGGCGTTACCCAGCAATCGCTAAGCCGTATACGCCGTAGTATCCTTTAACGGCATTTTTTACCATTTGGTAAATGTTTTTGTTTTGCAGTTTTCAATATTTGCATAGTCATTAAATAATAATAAAGATGAGCAAAAAAATTGTACTGATAACGGGAACAAATAGTGGTTTTGGCTGGCTTACCGCCCACAGCGTAGCTGCTTTAGGATACAAGGTATACGCCACGATGCGCGACACCCAAGGCCGTAATGCCGATAAAGCGGCTGCACTTGCGGCCGTAGAGAATTTAACCGTTTTAGATGTTACCTTAACTGACGACCAGAGCGTGAAAGAGGCCATTGCCAGCATTTTGGCCAAAGAAGGCACTATTGATGTGCTGGTGAACAACGCCGGTTACAGCATGAGCGGTGTAGCCGAGAGCTTTACTACGGCCGATCTGCACACTACCTTTGATATCAACGTTTATGCCCCCTGGCGACTGATCAAACAGGTGCTGCCCGCCATGCGTAAGCAGGCCGACGGACTGATCATTAATGTGACCAGCGGTTTTGGGCGTGTGGCATTCCCGTTCGCTACCATGTATGCAGCCTCGAAATTTGCACTGGAGGGAATAAGTGAAGGCTTGCATTATGAGGTCAAGCGTTTAGGCATTGATGTGGCTATTGTTGAGCCGGGCGCTTTTCCTACCGAAATGCAGCAAAAGAACAACCCCGCATCTGACCAGGGTGTATTTGAAGGGTACGGCGACATTGCCGATATTCCCAACAAAATGGTAGCCACACTGGGCAGGGAGATGCAAGCCAAGAACCCTAACCCGCAGGACGTTGCTGACGCCATTGTAAAACTGATCGGTACTCCGAAAGGCACCCGGCCATTACGTACGGTCGTCGACCCCATAACAGGCCAGTATATTGAAGCCGCTAATCAGGCTGTAGCCGAACAGTTTGCCAAAGGATTGACGGTATTCGGAATGGGTGAGTTATTGTAAGCAGAATTGAATTAATAGGAACGGCGGTGGCGTAATGCTACTGCCGTTTTTGTTTGTAGTTATGACAATGATGAATTTCTTGAACCAGCAATCGACAACGGCGATGAGCTTTTCAAAAAGTATTGAAGAGGAAGGGAATCGAACCCAGTCTTCCATTATGCTTTAAGCCCTGCCTTAATGTCTCTCGAAATTAAAATAGCCACGAATTAGCCATATTTTTTGGACATAAAAAAAATGGGCCTTAATAAGGCCCATTTTTCTTTTCGGCGGAAAGCGAGGGATTCGAACCCCCGGACCTGTTACAGTCAACAGTTTTCAAGACTGCCGCATTCGACCACTCTGCCAGCTTTCCGGAGGCAAAAGTACGAACTCCGGTTAAATCTGCAAACTATGAATGCTTTTTTTTTATATAAACTTGATAATTACTTAACACAGAGGGAGAAAAAATTATTTCTTCTGGATGTTTTCTTCAATTGGCTCTGATTTTTTGAACAAATTAAAGGTTGGTCGGATAATCTTCACACTTCTTTTGCTCACATCAACACTGGCATTGAGCTCAAAACCGATCAATAAAATCAACGAATTAAGGTAAAGCCAGATCATGACTACAATTAATGTTCCGATAGAGCCATACACTTTGTTGTAAGAGCCAAAGTGATTGATATAAAATGAAAAGCCCCAAATGGTGAGGAAGGCTAAAATGGTAGCCAACCATGAACCTGCACTAAAGAAACGCCACTTTTTTGAATGTGCTGGCCCATATCTATACAGAATAGAAACCGTAATAAAATATAAGATCCCCAGTAGTGCCCAACGAATAATCTTGATCGCAAAAAGAGTAATCCCATCTTTATAATGTAGTTCTTTCTGTAAATAATCCAGTAGAATTTGCCCTGTAGCCATTGCAGCAATACAAACTATAACTGAGAAAGCGATAATAACAGTTAACACAACAGCCACCAGCCTTCGTTTTAACCAGGTTCTGCTTTCTACTATGAGGGATGATCGGTTAAACGCACCCATTAAATTATGAACGCCGTTTGTGGCAAAAAATAACGACAATACAAAACCCAAAGAAAGCAAGCTGCCGTTTTGAATGTTTACAATTTCATTAAGTGTAGTTTCAAAAGCCAGGTAGGCATTAGTAGGAAGCACCAAAGCAATTAACGACATTAATTGATCTTGAAAGCCAATTTTTTTGGGAATATAAGGGATTAAGGTAAATAAGAATATAATAGCAGGGAAAATAGCCAGCATGAAATTATATGCCAAAGATGATGCTTTGTTAACTAAAGTCGCTTTGCCAATCTCCCGAAAGAAAAATGTAGCTACAGTGTACAATGGAAGCGGGCTAAAACCAGGCAAAACACATCCCTTTGTCCATTCGATAAATCTAGAATAGAGTTTAAGGTGTAATAATTGTCTATGTAGCCATTTCATTGTAACTATTAACTAAAAAACACCGATAGTTTTTCCATAAAATTTTCGGGTGGATTTGTAGGTTTATTTTTCTTCATATCAACAAAAACCAATGTAGTTGTCCCAATGTTTATGAGTTCTTCTTTTTCGTTATACAACTCGTACTCAAAAAAGATCCTGATGCCTGGTAAGGTTTTGATGATTGTTTTTACGGTAATTTCCTGATCGTAAAGGGCAGGTTTAATGTATTTGCACTTTAATTCCAAAACAGGCATCATAATTCCATCAGCTTCCATCGAGCTGTAACTCATGCCCAAACTGCGCAACATTTCTACCCGGCCTACTTCGTAATATTGTGCATAATTGCCGTAATACATATAACCCATTTGATCGGTTTCGCCATATCGAACCCTGATTTTTGTACTGTGGCTATACATTATTTAAAAATGTTTCTTTTGTTTAAAGCTTCACGGTATTTCTTTGCATTGATTTCGTGCTGCGCTTTATTTTCAGCAAAGTTATGGTAGCCAGAAAAATCTTCTTTGGCACACATATAAATATAATTGTTGTTGTCGCGGTTTAGTACAGCATCAATCGCATTAATACTTGGCATCATAATCGGTCCTGGAGGCAAACCGGCATATTTATAAGTATTGTAAAGCGACTGCACCTGTAGTAATCTTCCGGTTACCCTTTTTACCGTAAAATCGTTGTTTGCAAAAATCACCGTTGGATCGGCCTGTAACAATATGCCTTTGTTTAAACGGTTTAAGTAAAGACCTGCTATAATGGGCATTTCTTTGTCGTAAAGCGCCTCTGCATCAACAATTGAAGCTAAGGTGTATACCTGTACCGGAGTCAGGTTTAAACTTGCTGCTTTTTGCTTGCGGTCGGCTGTCCAGAATTTATCATATTCCTTGTGCATGCGCTCAAAGAAATCAACCGGCGAAATATTCCAGTACATTTCGTAAGTATTCGGAATAAACATGGCATACACATTATCCTGGTTAAAACCATATTTGCTAATCAGCGCCGTAGAATCTAAAACATTGATAAAGCTCAACGAATCAGCTTCCAGATTGCTGGCCAGATATGCAGCGAAGTTTTCTTTCTTGCGGATGTTATGGAATTTCAATTTAACCGGATCTTGATTTCCAGCTTTAATTAAGTTAATCAAACTGCGGTTGGTCATCCCTTTGGTTAAACGGTAACGTCCGGGTTTAACGCTTGTAGCTAAATTCATTTTTCCGGCAGCTGCAGTAAAAGAAGGGATACTTTTTACCAGATCTTTCTTTTTAATTTCTGCGATCAGATCATTGTAGCTGCTTCCGGTTTTGATATATAGATATTTTTGATTTTCGGTAACATTAGGGGCAAAGTAAAGCCTGTAAATATTTAACGCAAAGTAACCAGCAATTAAAATAACAACAAGCGCAATTACTATTGCCACTTTTTTGCCTGTACTCATGTTCTTTTTTTCTACTTCAGTCATCTGTAAATATGATACGTGTTTATTGTTGTTTGTTAGATAGGGTAATGTTAATTTTTGTGCCTATAGCCACTTTGGTTAACGAATCAACCAGCATAGGATCTTGTTTAATAATAATGGCAGCAGCACTATCGGTAATAGGGCCATCGTAAATAATAGTACCTAAACTCAGGTTCGAACCTCTTAGGCTAAATTTCGCTTCATCCATCGTTAATCCCATTAGTTGTGGAATATCTACTTCTTCGTTTCCACGTCCATCGCCCAATACCAGGTTAATTCTTGAGCCAACAGGTACAATCTGTCCGACTGCTATTGGCTGACCACCGAAAGAAGCTTCTAAAACCACATCACGACTTACATCTGGCTTATAGGTAGTATCTCCGAGTTTTAATCTCGAACTCTCTATTATGGCCTGTGCTTCTCTTAAGGTCTTAAACGCTATATCAGGGAATTTTGTATTCGGTGTTTTACCTGCGTTAATGGTTAAGTAAATGGTACGGTTATCTTTAACAAAGGTGTTGGGATCAGGATCCTGATCAATTACAATTCCCGCAGGTTGATCCATAATAAAAACAGAATCTACTTCATATTTTAATCCGGCATCTTCGAGTTTCTTAACTGCCTGCTCAAAAGATAAGCCTTTTACCATAGGTACATTCAGGCCTTGTCCGTGTTTGGTATAATATCTTAAACTAAAAAAAGCGACCAGTAGCAGCACTACAACGGTTACTATTGCAGCTAAAATATTGTTTCTAAACGATTTGGTTTTTAAATAATCTATAAATTTAGACATGAATCTTAATTTGGGTTATGCGTACAAGCTCAAATGTAACTATTTTAATGATTGATTGAATTATAGAATCCATTTCCTCATTCAATCATTCAATAATTCTCTTCTCCAATATTACTAAAGCACAAAGATATTTATATTTTTGAGGATATATTTATATTCAATTTCTATTTATAAAAGGATTTTTAACATGAAGAAAACTATAGCATTGTTAACAGGCGGTACCACAGGCGAATGGGTTGTTTCGGTGAAAAGCGCAGCCACTATTGCTCAAAATATCGACCCTGATTTATATGATGTGTATAAGATTATGCTGAACGAAAAAGGCTGGTTTTATGAGCCTGCTGATTCTGTTAAAATTGAAATTGATAAAAATGATTTTTCGTTAACACTTGAAGGAAGAAAAATTAAGTTCGATGGCGTTTTTATTGCTATTCATGGTTCGCCTGGTGAGGATGGAAAATTACAGGGCTATTTTGATATGTTAGGTATCCGGTACACTGCCTGCGATGCATTAACTTCATCAATTACGATGAATAAAGGTTATACCAAAGCAGTTGTAGAAGGCATTGATAACCTGTACACCGCAAAATCTGTTCAGATATTTAAAGGTGGCAACTATAATTTAAATCAAATTAAGCAAGATTTAAGGTTGCCTTATTTTGTTAAACCAAATAGTGGGGGCAGTAGCATTGGCATGAGTAAGGTAAAACATGCCGATGACTTGGAAAGTGCTTTAGAAAAGGCTTTTAAAGAAGATGATCAGATTTTAATTGAAGAGTTTGTTAGTGGAAGAGAGTTTTCGATAGGCATTTTTGGAGCTGAAGGAAAAATTATTGTTTTGCCAACCACAGAAGTGATTCCAGCAAACGAATTTTTTGATTTCGAAGCCAAATATACGCCAGGTGCAACTGAAGAAATTACACCCGGTAGAATGAATGAAGAAGAGGTAAGTCGCGTACAACAGGTGGTAAAGGATGTATATAAGAAACTAAATTGCAGGGGAGTGGTACGTGTTGATTATTTCCTGGAAGAAGGAACTGGTAAATTTTATTTTATCGAAATCAATACCATTCCTGGGCAAACAGCAACCAGTTTTATTCCACAACAGGTAGCGGCAATGGGTATTACATTGAAAGAGTTTTACACCCGTTTAATGAAAGAAACTTTAGGGTAGTCTTCGTCAATTTTGTCATTCTGAATGCAATGAAGAATCTGTAAGATATTAGAGATGCTTTTATGATCTATTGACTTTGTTAGCGAGGTAATTTTAGGTTAGGTGTTTCATTGGCTAAGGATTCTTCACTTCGTTCAGAATGACAAATGACATATAATTATATCGAAAATGATCTTTAAGATCTTTTATAGACCTACTCCAATACTTATTGGCCTAAATTATGATGAACTTCCAAAAACTGATTGATAAAGGTTTAAAACTCAAAAGCTATCCAAAAGATTCGGTTGTTTACGAGCCCGGTATGCAGCCGCGCTACGTGTATTTTATCAAATCAGGTGAGGTAAGAATGGTTACCGTTAGCGATGAAGGAAAGGAATTTATTCAAGGGGTTTTTAAAACGGGGCAGTATTTTGGCGAACCTGCATTATTAACCGACCGACCTTATTTAGCTTTTACCATCGCCAATAAAGATTCGCAGATTATTGCTGTAAATAAAGAAGATTTCTTCGGCCTGATTAGAAACGAACCCGATTTTAGCATGGATCTGATCCAGACGCTAAGTCACCGTCTTTTTTACAAATCGATGATGCTGGAAGAACTGGCGAGCGAAAAAGCGGAGCATCGATTGTTAACGATTATCAATTACCTCCTTAACGATATTGCTGTAGGTGAAAATTTAAAGGTAACGCGGCAAGAATTAGCCGATATGACTGGTTTAAGGGTAGAAACAGTTATCCGTGGCACTAAAATACTAGCCGAAAAAGGCCTGATCAAAACCATTAAAGGGAAAATAGTAAAGGTTTAGAATTATTAAGAAAGCATTAATGAGCAAGGTGCAGTGACCAATGAACAAGTGACTAATGAACTAACAAACCAATCGTCAAACATGACGTAGATCATAAATTAGTTTTTAATTTTAGCCTTACCTTTGTTGTATTAAATTAGAAGATTATGGCCGAGTTATCTAAATTTCAAGCATTTTTACAGTGTAAATGCCCACGCTGCCGCAAAGGAGATATCTTTACCGGAAGTGCTTATTCTTTCAGATTACAAAAAACAAATATTACCTGTCCGCATTGCAATTTAAAATTTGAACGCGAACCTGGATTTTTCTACGTAGCGATGTTTGTAAGTTATGCCATGAATGTTGCAGAAATTATTACCATTGGAGTAGCATCGTATGTTTTAGGCTTGCCTTTAATTTATGAAAACTTGTGGTATTATGTAGGTTTAATCTTAACGGGTGTTTTATTGTTATCTCCAATTAATTACCGCTATTCGAGGGTTATTTTGCTTCATTACCTTACACCAGGATTGCACTATGTTCCCGGAAGTGGGGATAAATAAGCTATAGAGAAAAAGCGGTGGTATCATAAAAGTAATTTTTCTTCAGGTTGTCTTATGTTGAACTTCCCGATGAATTGGGCAAGTAGTCGAAACACCCTGCCAAGGCTATTTAATCTAGTCTTTCGACTGGCTACCATTGACAGATTCCAAAAAGGCCGTCATTGCGAGGAGGAACGACGAAGCAATCTTTCATGCTAGTGATCCTGCCATAAAGATTGCTTCGTCGGCTGAAAGAGCCTTCTCGCAATGACGATAGACCGAGGTTATTCATTCTCTTAAAACCATCTCAATTATATTAATTCTTTTGCAATAAATTATCCTACCATTAACAGGTTCCAAAAGAATGGGCGTCATCTCGATCCGATAGCTATCGGATGTAGCACAGTCCCGAACTTTCGGGAGAGAGATCTTTGTACCAAGTTATTGAAATCAAATTTAAAAGATTTCTCCTCCGAAAGAGTTTCTTTTGAACACTGCGGTCGAAATGACGATATATTTTCTCTTAATTCATGCCATTTATATTGATTTTTATAGAATAAATTATCCCTCTGGATGACAATCTATATTTATGATACACCTTCTTTTAAGCTATTTTTTCATTGGGTGCTGAACGTATTCAGATAATCTCACCACCTTTCCATTTTTCAATTTAATATCGTTAAACAAAGCTACTGTATCGGTTTTACCTTCTTTTGTTGTGGAAACCTGGTTGTACCAAAGGCTTACCCATTCTTCACTTTTATCTTTGTTTACAACCGATTCCATGTCTTGCATGTCGATTTTAAAACCCTTCATTTTGTCGAATTCGCCCTGTAATTCTTTCATGAGCTGAGATTTTGTCCCTTTAAATTTGTAACCATCCAAGTCTAAGGCCACACTGTCGGCAAGCAACTTGCTCATACTGGCTGTATCTAAATTTTCGAATGTTTTAATGAGGGTCATTGCGGTTACCGCATTTTTTGTATCGGGGTTCATTTCCCATTTTTGCACCTGTTTAATGGTATACGGGTACTTGGTACTATCTGCAGCTACTGCCGCATCAGTGGTTTTAGCTTCCTTATTTTGACATGCTGCAAAAATTAAGGTAGCCATGATCAAGGATGATAATTTCTTCATGATATTAGTTTATTGGTTTGATTAAATATAACTAATTACTTGAATATTAATTGAATGTATACAGTTTTTGTCCCTGGGTTTACATACTGAAATAGACTGGTTAAATAAATTAACTTACAGCACGTTTTCGTTTTATTAAGCCTATTATAAGATTTACGATCGGTAATAGTTGAACAAGCAGGAATCCCAGGAGCATTGCAGCCGTGCTGTTATTGAATCCCTGTGAATAATCTGTCGAGTCTGCATTACTAAGCTCGACTAAAGTAAGTGACCTTTTGAAACTATAGGTGGAGTAACAAGCAAGGAAAAAGAATAAAATAGATGACAAAATGTGAACCCAACTCAAAGCATTGGATACTAAAAATGATTTTAACAATTTGTAGAATAACGCAAAAACGAATAAAAATATAGCAAACCACCTGATGAGTGGAATATTACCGACCATAAAATAAGTGTCGTGTATATTGAAATCCAGACTATATGCCGGCACCAATAAGGAAGCTGCCAAAAGAAGTGTAGCAATTAGAACGAGGAAGTTATAGGGTTTGAAGATTATTTTCATTTTGTTAGCGCATTAATTTAAAGTTGTGTTTATCATCCTCGTTTGCAACGAGGATGATTTTAAGGTAATTAAATCATTTAATTGATAAATATAAGCCTTAATTTTTATCCAGCTAATACACTTTAGTGCATCTTAACTTATGTTTTCTTAAATTTCTTATATGTTGAAAACTACATTATGCTGATTGTCGACACTTTAACTAAGATGCTAACTATTTACCAGATAAGAAATATTAGAGGATTCAAGCTCATTTTGATTAAGTGTTTGCCGGTAATGTAAATTTCGGCAAACTTAAATAACAGCCTTATTTATACAATCTACCAAAGCCTTTACTTTTATTTCTGAGGTGAGTTCGTATCGATATTCGTCCTCAATACTGCCCATTTTGGTTTCCGTATTTCTGAATTCCATTTTACTTGGCACAAATTCCTTTGCTGAAGCATGAAATTGCGTGGCACCCGTCTGATTAATAAGATTTTTGATATTGCTTTCATTTATACCCGCGCCAGGCATAATTGTAATCCGGCCATTGGCCTTTTTTACAAGCTGTGCTAGTTTTTCTGCCCCCTGAATTGCAGAAGGTGCACCTCCCGAGCTAAGTACTCTTTTTATTTTGAGTGCGATTAAATCTTCCAGAGCCTGATCCATATCGTTACTCATATCAAATGCCCTGTGGAAAGCCACCTCCATAGGTTTGGCCAGTTCAATCAGTTCAGCACATCTTTCTTTGTCGATAGTGCCATCTGCTTTAAGTATTCCGGTAACTATGCCATCACAACTTAATGATCTGCAGATCTTTATGTCTTCTTTCATTATCTCAAACTCGATTTCGGAATACAGAAAATCGCCTCCACGCGGACGGATAATTGGCCAAACTTCGATGGATAGGTTTTTCTTAGCCAAGGCAATTTGGGCATAACTTGGTGTAGTACCACCTTCTGCCAGGTTATCGCAGAATTCCACTCTTTTTGCTCCACCATTTTGCGCAGCCAATGCCGATTGATAAGAATTAGCGCAAACTTCTAAGCAACCAATTGCCACTTCACTCATTATATTAGATTTAGTTAATTTATATTATTCCTGTGGCCCTGCCGGACCTAAAACCACCCATCCCTTTGGCGATTTGTAGGTGTTAAGTAACTGCACTGATTTTCCACCATCCGGATACCAGCATACTTCTGTAATTACCCAGTGGGTTTCGTCAACTTTTTTGCGTTCAGGAAAAGCATTCTGGATAGTAGAAAAATCAGGAAACCCATGTTCTTCTATATTGTTGATAAAAGATAGTTTAAGTACTTCGGCAGTTTCATTGATGGTATCCTGATCAATCTCCATTTTCATCACAGAAAGTAAAGATTTAGCTTCTTCAAAAAAATCCTTACAGGCTATTGCAGCATCAATATCTTTATTGTTGTAGGCCTTTTCGATCGCCAGAATCGCACCTTCCGGTGTTTCGAGATTGGTTTTGAAATGATCAACACCCTCGTCAATATATAGACCTATGCTGTTATCAAATGCTGCTTTCTCTTTTTCTGCAATGCCATCTCGAATAGCGCGTATGGTATAACCGCCAATTAACCTGCCGTTTTCGATAATCATCCAATCCGAGATTAAATCGCGCTTTATGCCGATTTTTTGATTAAATTTTACAGAACGGATATTTACCGGTTCGTTTCCAACGGTGCCGAATAAGTTTCCTTCATCGTCAAAATGTGGGTCGGTCAACCAAATATGTTCGCCTTCATCACCATCGGTAATGAGTACTTTAATCGAAAAATAGTTTTGGTAAGGTCGTTTATTTTTTAAACTTTCTTCGAAATACCAAAGGGTTAAATTGGCCTTTTCGATCGCCCAGTTCATCCGTTCATCTTCACTCGGCACATAAACCATATCTGGCTCACCCTCGCGCTCGGCAACATTTTTCTTTCCGAAAATTTTAGATAATAATCCCATTTACCGTTTCATTTTTGTTTAATCGTTTGGGAAAATTCAACATATTAATAATAGCTTTTGCCTTTGATTAAAAGGTCTTGTTTTTCTGCATTGCAAACGGCATAACTAAAACCCTTCTGAATGGCATAGGCGCCATACTCGCCTTTTTTGTTGATGGCTAAAAATCCTACCTGTATGTTTTTGGCTGTTTCTGGTTTCTTTTTGATGATGCGCATTACCGCTTCTTTACAGGCAGCTTCGGGGGCATAACCCTGACGCATTAATTCTACGACCAAAAAAGATCCAACGTTTCTGACCACCTCTTCACCTACACCTGTTGAAGTTGCGCCACCAACCTCATTGTCTACATAAAGGCCGGCGCCAATAATCGGGCTATCACCAATCCTTCCATGTAATTTATAGGCCATGCCACTGGTTGTACAGGCACCAGAAATGTTTCCTTTAGCATCAATTGCGAGCATGCCAATGGTATCGTGGTTATATTGGTTTCCAGGAAGTTTTTGCGGCGCAGCTTTCTGGTAGAGCTTATTTTCGACATTCATCACAGGCGCATATTTCGCCGTTTTCAACCATTCTTTCCACGCCTTTTCGCTTGCTGGTGTAAGTAAATTTTCTTTTTTGAACCCCTGCTCCAAAGCAAACTGCAAGGCACCATCACCAGCCAACATCACATGTGGTGTTTTTTCCATTACTTTACGTGCAACCGAGATAGGGTGTTTAATATGTTCGAGTGCTAAAACGGCACCACAGTTACCAAGCTCATCCATAATACAGGCATCGAGGGTAACATGTCCATCGCGGTCTGGCAAACCACCATATCCAACAGATTGGTTATGCTCATCAGCTTCGGGCACCCAAACGCCTTGTTCTACAGCATCTAAGGCACGTCCACCGGTTGATAAAACCTTCCATGCATCGGCATTAGCCGCAATTCCAAAGTCCCAGGTAGAAATTACAATCGGGAAATTTTCTGCTTTTGTTTCTTTATGTGGAATTACATGAGCAATACTACTTTTATCAATGGCCAGCAATCCGGCCGATAGGGCAGATGCTTTTATAAATTTACGGCGGTTAAACATGTGTGCGGTTAGTGTTTGTGATGGTTAATTGATGGATCGACCACTATTTCAATTGTTACATTATTCTGATTGGTAAATTATTGAACCGATCGCTCCAGTTTGGTTATTGTAATTTGAATATTGGTTGTTAATTTAAATAATAGTAAACCGATCTGCATCCTTTAAAAATGGAAATTGTCTTCTGATTTTAACCAGTTCTTCGTAATTAATACTGAATGTATATAAATCTTCGTCTTCCGGTTTATAATAAACGGTATTACCGTAAGGATCTAAGCACATGGATAACCCGCTGTGGTAAATCTGATTTCCATCATGCCCAACGCGGTTCACGGCAATAACATAACTCTGGTTTTCTATTGCCCTGGCTGGAATTAATGCTTTCCAGTGTGCCGATCGTTTATCTGGCCAGTTGGCAACTAAGAGTAAGATATCGTATTCCTGATCTACATTGCGTAACCAAACCGGAAAGCGTAAATCGTAACAAATGGCCAACCTGATTTTCCATCCTTTAAGTTCGACAATAAGTTTCTCTTTGCCTGGACTAAAGTGTTGATCTTCATCACCCATGCCAAACAGATGGCGTTTATCGTAATGCTGGTTTTTGCCATCTGGCTCCATCCAGATCAAACGGTTAAAATATTGATTGTTTTCTTTTATGATGATGCTTCCTGTAACTACGCAGTTGTACTGATGTGCCATTTTTTGCATCCACTGCATCGTTTTTCCACCCATTTCTTCGGCTAGGGCTTCAGAATTCATGCTAAAACCTGTGTTAAACATTTCGGGTAAAATAATAATATCGGTTTTCTCCCTTACACCCATCGATAATCTAAGTGCCAGATTCAAAAGGTTTTTCTCAATGTTTTCCCAAAAAAGATAGGCCTGAAAGACAGTTACTTTCAGATTTTCTATTTGAGTGTACACAGGTGCTTCCATTGTATATAGGTTTAGTCTGGTTAAACGTTTTTTAATTTCTCGGCCGCTAAGGCAAGTGTAGCGTTTTCTTTAGCAAAGCAGAACCTGATAATTTTATGATCGGTAGCTTTTTGGTAAAATGCAGAAACCGGAATGGTCGCCACACCAAATTCCTTGATCAGCCTCATACTAAAATCGGTGTCTTTTTCATCGCTGATACTGCTGTAGCTTGCGCATTGGAAATATGAACCGTTGCAAGGTAAAAGCTTAAAACGGCTTTCGGCCAAAAGGCCTCTAAAATAATCTCTTTTCTGTTGAAAGAATGTGCCTATTTCAGTATAATTTTTAGGTTCTTTAATATAATCGGCAATAGCCTGCTGCATGGGACTATTAACGCTGAAAACATTAAATTGGTGTACCTTCCTAAATTCTTTGGTTAATTTCTCTGGCGCTAAACAATAACCCAGTTTCCAGCCGGTAGCATGTAAGAGCTTACCAAACGAGGCTACAATGAAACTTCTTTGCTTTAATTCAGGATAAAGCATTACACTTTGATGCTTTTGTTCATCATAAATTAAATGTTCATAAACTTCGTCACTCAAGATTAAAATATCGGTACCTGTAATCAGTTTAATAAGCGATTTCATATCATCTGACGATAAAATACTCCCCGTTGGATTTTGTGGCGTATTTAAGATGATCATTCTGGTTTTGGCTGTAAACAATTTTTTGACCATGTCCCAGTCAATGGCGTAACTCGGTGGGGCAAGCTCGTAGGTTTTAACCAGGCCTCCTAAAAGTTTAATGGTAGGGGCGTAACTATCATAGGCGGGCTCGAAAATGATCACTTCATCACCTGCATTGATAATGGCGGCCAATGCTGTAAAAATAGCTTGCGTTCCACCTGCTGTAACCGTAATCTCCGTTTCAGGATTATATTTTATGTTATATAATTTTTCAACTTTCTCAGCAATGGTTTCCTTTAAAAAGCTAGAACCAGGCATCGGAGCATATTGATTATAACCATCTTGCATGGCTTTATTCACCAATTCAACTAATTTTGGATCGCAGGCATAGTCAGGAAACCCCTGAGAAAGATTAATGGCATTGTGTTCTGCGGCAAGTTTACTCATCACCGAAAAAATGGTGGTACTTACGCCAGGAAGTTTAGATTGTATATTAAGCATCTTATAAGCGAAAATAGGAAAAAAAAGCTTAAAGCGTAAAACCCCATACCAAAAGCCCTGCTACTTGATCGTGCGATTGCAATTCTGCATCAAGAGAAAATTTTAAGGATTATTAAACCCTTGTGTTAAATTAACGTCAAAAACGAGCGTATTAAACAGACGGTTGTCGATGGATTTTAGTCTCGAAATTTTGTATTATTTCAAATATATTTCTGCTTATTTAAAATTATTCCAGATAAACCCCTTTCTTTGCAGTTAAAATCTCAATCATCCATTAAATATGAAGTTTAAATACGTAATAGCTGCCATTTTACTCGTAATAAGTGCATCTGCATTTGTTAGTTCTAAAAAAACTTTAAGAACATTTGTTTCCAACTACGAAAATGTATTGGGCACATCCTTAGAATTAAAATTTAAAACAATCAGCCAGGCCGACGCAGATTTAGCAGAAACACGTGCATTAAATGAAATAGATAGACTGGATAACATTTTAAGTGCTTATAAAGCCAACAGCGAGTTTAGTAAATGGATGAACAATGGTAAACAAACGACCAAAGTTTCGTCAGAATTATTTGAGGTTTTAAAACAGTTTGAAAATTATAAAGTGCTAACCAATGGCGCGCTTGATGCATCAGCTAAAGTAATAGGTGATGTTTGGAAAAAAGCAGCTGCCGAAAATCGTTTACCATCCGCTGAAGCGTTACAGCATGCAGTTACTTTGGCTCAGCAAAAACATTATATCTTAAATGAACAGGATCAAACGGTAACACGTTTGGATGATGCGCCATTGGCATTAAATTCCTTTGCAAAAAGTTATATCATTAACAAAGCTGCTGAGAAAGCTGTTCAAAGCCCTGGAATTGAAAACGTAGTTGTGAATATTGGTGGCGATATGGTAATTAAAGGAAATCAGCCAGAAGCTATCGAAATAGCAAACCCTAAAGCTGATGCCGAGAATGATGCCGCGCTAACAACAATCAAAGTGTCGAATATGGCCGTGGCAACCAGTGGTAATTACCGTAGAGGTTTTAATGTAAATGGAAAATGGTATTCGCATATTGTTGATCCACGTACTGGAAAACCTGCTTCGGAAATAATCAGTGCAACGGTTATTGGCCCTGATGCTAGTGAAGCAGGTGCTTTGGCTACTTCTTTTAATGTGCTTTCTATTGCCGAGATCGAGGCATTGACTGCGACTAGGAATGACATCGCCTACTTGTTAATCACTAAAGATGGCAAAGAAATTAGAAGCAAAGAATGGGCTAATTACGAGCTTGCTTTAAATAAGCCGGCTATTGTTTTAGATAAAGCAAGTAAAGCGGATAAACTTTGGAATACTAAATATGAATTAGTAGTAAACTTAGAAATTGCCAATATAGAATCTACAGATGGTAAACGTGTTCGTCGTCCGTTTGTGGCAGTATGGATCGAAGATGCTGCTAAAACCCCTGTACGTAATCTGGCTATTTGGTATAACAAACCACGTTGGTTGCCAGATTTAAAATCGTGGAACCGTGTCAATGGCGAGGAGTTTAAAAAAGGAGCAGAGGGAAAACTAAGCTCAACGAGTTCTGCAACACGCGGCCCAGGTAAATATAGCTTATCATGGGATGGAAAGGACGATAGCGGGAAATTGGTAAAAGCAGGTAATTACACCATTTTTATTGAAGTAGCCCGCGAGCATGGAACTTATCAGGTGATCGCACAAGAAATGAAATTTACCGGCTCAGCAAAAAAAATAGAATTAACGCCAAATACAGAACTAACATCAGCATCTCTTGACTACAGAAAAATCGGAACCGCAAAAAAATAAGATAACGGCTGCACCTAGTGGCCTGGGCAAAAAGCAGGTTAAAAAAGATAGTGGAAAAGGAAAGGGTAAAAAGCGTTTAGCCGGTTTATCGCGCTGGCTGCACATTTATTTATCGATGGTAAGTTTTACGATTCTGCTTTTTTTTGCAGTATCGGGTTTAACCTTAAATCATGCAGATTGGTTTACCTCTGGTAAGGAAGTGGCTACCAAAGATTCTGGATCAGTAAACTTAAAATGGGTAAATCAACCAGATACCAATAAGATCAATAAGTTACAAATTGTTGAGTTTTTTAGGGGTAAACATGAGGTTAAAGGCGCATTGAGCGATTTTAGGATAGATGACAGAGAACTGAGCTTAACCTTTAATGGACCTGGCTACCTGGCCGATTCCTTTATTGATCGTGAAACCGGAAAATACGAATTAACCATAACCAGATTTGGCGCTGTGGCTGTGATTAACGATTTACACAAAGGAAGAGATTCTGGTAAGGCCTGGTCGTGGATTATTGATATTTCTGCCGTGCTGATGACGTTGGTTTCTATCTCAGGAATTATCTTAATCTGTTTTATTAAAAAGAAACGATTAAGCGGCTTCATCATCGCGGCAGTAGGTACAGTTATTTGCTATTTGATTTACAAGTTATTTGTACCGTAGTTTTACCACGAAGACACGTAGAGACTGTATCATATTTGTGATCCCATTCAAACTTGTCACGTTGTCCAAAGGACTCCTACGGAGAGCTTGTCGAAACCGCTTTGCGTGGCATTTAAACAAGTCCTTCAACAGGCTATCGTTGTTAGATTCCATAGATAAATCGTCATTGCGAGGCACGAAGATAACCGAACGATTGAGCTCAAGAATGCCTTTAAAAGCAACGGCACAAAATGAATAATCTTAAAGCGCTCGCTTACTAGCGATAGTTGTAAGATTGCTTTGTCGGCTGAAAAGGCCTCCTCGCAATGACGCTTCCTCGCCGGCACATAGCACTAAAAACTTCTTAGCGTCTTTGTGGTAAAATATTAATGCGCTGCCACAGCAGCATCAGACGATGCCTCCACTTCAGTGGTGATAAACCTTCTGCCGATTAGTAAACAGCCTAAAGCAATAAACGCAGCTGCTGTCATTACCAGAGGCATAGGTACAACCGAGTGTTCGCTAAATAAACTTACCATTACCGAGGCTAACGCGCCTAATCCCATTTGCAAGGCACCCATTAAGGCCGATGCACTACCCGCATTTTTGGTAAACGGAGCGAGCGACAAGGCAGCTGCATTTGGGTTAATTAAACCTAAGCAAGCCAGAAATAAGGCGATAAAGCCTATGGTAGAGTATAAATTTAACCAGTTATTTAAGGCGAAAATCAAAAAGATTAAACTGAAAATACATTGTGCAATAAGTGCATAGGTTACAATTTTTTTGCTGGTAAACCATTTTAATATCAGGCTATTTACCTGGCTCGATCCAATAAATGATACAGAAAGCAGTGCGAAGATCCAGCCGTAACCTGTTTTACTTACCTCATAAATCTTCATAAATACCTGAGGCGATGAAGATACATAGGCAAATAAACCTGAAAAGGTGATTGAGCTGATCAAAGCATAAGTATAAAATTGAGGTTCTTTTAAAACGGTAAAGAAATTGGTTAAAATTGGCTTTGGTTTTAAAGAGTAATTCGGATCGGGTTTATAACTCTCCGGCAATTTGAAAATTGAAGCCAGCAGCATTAAAACGGCCATCAATCCTAAAAATACAAAAACATATTTCCAGCCCAGGGCCGAAATTAAATAGCCACCTGCAGTTGGGGCAAGCATTGGCGAAACCGCGATCACCAGCATTAACGAGGCAAATACTTTTGGGCTTTCTTCTACCGAAAACAGATCCCTAACCATGGCAACTGAAGCAACCGCCGTGGCACAGCTTCCAATGGCTTGTACAAAACGTAAAACAATTAGTTGGTTAACATCAGTTACAGCCAAACAAAGAAAAGAGGCAAGGATATAAAGCGCTAAACCAAAATATAACGGCTTCTTTCTCCCAAATTTATCCAGGAGTGGACCATACAATAACTGGCCGGCAGAAATCCCGATAAAAAAGCTTGAAAGTGATAGGGCTACAGTTGATTCATTACTTCTTAAATCCTTTGCAATATCAACAAAACCAGGAAGGTACATGTCGATAGAAAAGGGGCCAAGCGCTGCCAATGAACCTAAAATGAGTATGAGATAGAAGTGTTGTTTTTTAGCCATGAAGATTACCAGATTTTGATCCCGCAAAGATTGGGAGATTTAATTTGTTAACCTATTTTTACAGTCGAACGATTGTAAAAATCATATTTTTAGCTGAAACTAATTATACAATAGGATGGATGCGTAATCTTTGTGTTATCTCTGTTAAAAATACAATGATTGCTATGCTAAATCTGCTATTTATTTATAGATTTATAGTCTATGACTTTTAAGACAAAAGAAAGCCGTTTACTGCTCATTCTGGGTAGCTTTTTTGTAGCAAACGCTATATTATCAGAGTTTATTGGGGTTAAATTGTTTAGTGTTGAAGAAACGCTGGGCTTTAAAAAGTTCGATATAAATTTATTGGGTGTTCCGCACTTATCTTTTGTAATGTCGGCGGGAGTATTAACCTGGCCCATTATTTTTATCATGACGGATATTATAAATGAATATTTTGGTGTTAAACAGGTTCGGTTCTTATCTGTTCTTACCGCTATATTAATAGCATTTGCCTTTCTTGTGGTTTGGGGCTCGATGCATTTAACTGCCGCCGATTTCTGGGTGCACCAGAATATAAACGGAGAAGACCTCAATATGAATAATGCATTTGCAGGGATATTCGGGCAAGGGATGTGGATTATTGTAGGATCGATCACAGCCTTTATTATCGGGCAAATGGTTGATGTATTGATCTTCCATAAGATTAAAAAAATAACAGGGGAGCGTGCACTTTGGTTACGTGCTACTGGTTCTACATTGGTTTCTCAGTTTATTGATAGTTTTGTTGTGATTTTTATCGCATTTTATATAAATCCTCAATACCATTACAGCTGGCAACAGGTTTTTGCCATTGGTTTAGTAGGATATACCTATAAATTCGTTGTGGCTATTTTAATGACCCCGATTTTATATATCGTACACGCCATAATTGATGGTTACTTAGGAAAAGACCTCGCACACAAGCTGATTAAAATGGCCGGAAGGGGATAAATATTTAGAGCAAATAATAACCTAATTAATATATCCATTTATGAGAAACATTTTAATGCTATTGGCAGTGCTTTCATTATTTTCTTGTGTTAACAAAGATGCAGGCAAAAAAGATTCAGATCTTGATATTCAGGGTACCTGGCAATTATTATCGGCTACAACCATCGAAAATGGAACAAGCCAAACAACAGATTATTCTGGCAAGCTGAAAATGATCAAGATGTTTAATCACACACATTTTGCATTTTTGAAACATAGCCTTAATCCTAAAGATACCAGCAGTTTCGATGCTGGTGGTGGAAGCTTTGTATTAGATAAAGACGATTATACCGAGCATTTAGAATATTATAAAAACAAAGATTGGGAAGGCAAGACTTTTAAGTTTAAACTCGCCATCCATAAAGATACTTTGATTCAGAAAGGCATTGAGAAAGTAGAAAAAGCAGGGGTAGACCGGGTGATAATTGAAAAATACATTAAGGTAAAATAATTAACGCAAAAGGTCGGACTCGCTCCGACCTTTGTACTTAACAACAAAACAAATAAAAAAAATAACCTTAAAAATAAATTATAGGCTTGCCAATTCCTTGGCAAAAACATTCTCACTCAATTGCTCTTGTTTGTAAATCTGTCTGCCTGTGTAAGCCACAAAAACAGATTCATCCAAAAGCAAATCGCGGTTTTTAATTAAACGCTCCAGCTTAACTGTTCCAACCACATATTTATAGCTGCTTGCAGCATAACGTTCGCTGATGTTGTCAAATTCCAACAATGTAATCAGATCTTCATCCGCATAACGTAGGTAAATCTCCAATAAAATTTCTTCGGTATGTTTAACACCATTTTCTGAGTGGTATTTTTTATACTCGTAACGGTAATCGTAACGCAAAGCAGCAATGTCAGAAAGTACAGCAGCACCAGTAGGGTGGCCTCCAGCACCTTTACCATAGAAAAACTGTTTATCAGCAAAAGCCGCCTGAACTGCAACTGCATTGTACTCGTTTTCTACATTGTAAAGGAAATCATCTTTAGCTACCAGCTTCGGTAGTACATAAGTTACGATATCTTTTGTATTCACTTTACGTGCCGTAGGAACCAATTTAATTTTAAAGTTTTTCTCACGCGCATATTTAATGTCGTGCTTAGAAAGGTTCTGTATACCGATGTTTAAAATGGCATCAGGGTTTACAAATAAACCATATGCGTGTGCTGTAGCAATAGCCAGTTTATATTTCGGATCGTAACCTCCCACATCCAAAATCGGATCGGTTTCTGCGAAACCTAAATCTTGTGCTTCTTTTAAAGCCGAGTCGTAACTTTGGTTCTCATTAAATATTTTCGACAGTATGTAATTAGATGAACCATTAAAAATTCCACTCAACGCATGGAATAATTCATTGTCATAATACTCTTCCAAGTTACGGATAATTGGAATACTGCCACAAACGGCCCCTTCATACAATAAAGAAGTACCATACTCTTGTTGTAGATCTACCAGCTCTTTTAAGTGTGTGGCGATCATTTTTTTATTGGCAGAAACAACATTTTTGCCGTTTTTTAATGCAGTGGTTACAATTTCGTAAGCAGCATCGGCATCATTAATTAATTCTACAATGGTATTAATTTCTGTATTGTTCAGTATTTCGTTCCGATCAGTAGTAAACAGATCCTTATTAAGGGTACGCTTCTTTCTCGGGTCTTTTATTGCAATTTTAATGATCTCCAGGTTCAGGTTCTGGCTTTGGATAATATCCAACAAACCTTGTCCTACAACACCGAAACCAAATAAACCGATTTTTAAATTCTTACTCATTATTTTAGACTTGATTACACAGATAAATGGATTACACCGATATAGCTGTTTTTATTTTGTGATTTATTTTAAATTTTATTAGGGTACGCAGTTTTTCACCTTCAACCTTTACACCCTCTACCTTTCTAGGCAGTATGCTGCAATTTGATTATCTTTTTATTCCGGCTTTCCTTGATGAAGTTTCCAATTACATTAGTCAAAGCATCAGTTTCGATTAAAAATCCGTCGTGACCATAATCTGAGTGCAAGGCACTAAATTCTGCTCCTGGGATATGATCAGCCAGGTATTTTTGCTCCGATAAAGGAAACAAGACGTCATTTTCTATCCCGATTACCAAAGTATTTGCCGTAATTAATTTTAGTGCATCGGCAATACTTTTGCGGTTACGGCCCACATTGTGGCTGTCCATTGCTTTGGTTAAATAATAATAACTGTAAGCGTTAAAACGGTTGATCAGTTTTTCTCCCTGATAGTTCTGATAAGAAGACGACCTGAAATTGTCGGTTTTATCGTTTATGCTTTCTACCTGTGTACTGCCGTAAGCGCTGTAGGTTCTATAACTTAAAAGTGCAATGCTACGGGCAGTTTTTAAACCTTTGCTACCACCGTTTGGTTGGTTGGCATAAAAAGTTCTATCGGTAGTAATGGCCAAACGCTGACTTTCGTTAAATGCAATTCCCCATGGAGAATGTGCTGCATTAGTGGCAATCAAGATCAGGTTTTCGATTTTATTCGGCTCAGAAATGCTCCACTCAACAGCTTGTTGCCCGCCTAAAGAACCTCCGATTAATAATTTAATATAATCAATACCTAAATGCGAAGCCAATAACTGGTGTGCCGACACTAAATCGCGGATGGTAAACTGTGGAAACGAAAGATAATAAGGTAAGCCGGTTACGGGATTAGTACTTAATGGGTTTGTACTGCCGTAATGTGAACCTAAAACATTAGCACAAACAATATAATGTTCTTCCGGATTGAACAAAGCATTTTCACCGAACAAACCTTCCCACCATTCAAAAACATCAGCATTGGCAGTAAGTGCATGGCAAACCCAAATCACATTATCTTTATTTGCATTTAATTTGCCATAAGTTTGATATGCAACTTGCAGGTTACGGATTTTTTTTCCGCTCTCTAATTTGAACTGTTTATTATAACTATATGTTGACGCAAAATTCCCCGAATTGGATTTTACATTGTCGTTTTTACTGTTATGCATTTTGTAATGTTGTTGTTGTTAAAAAGGCCCTAAGAGGTTTGGGTTTAGGCTTGTAAATTCTCTGCTGGAACTGTAGCATTAATGGTTGCAAATGCCTGTTCGAAATCCGCTTTAATATCATCAATATGCTCAATGCCTACAGAAACCCTCAGCGCGTTCGGTTTTACACCGGCTGCTAATTGTTCTGTTTCGCTTAATTGCTGGTGTGTTGTGGCAGAAGGTTGAATGATCAGCGTTTTTGCATCACCTACATTGGCCAGGTGCGATACCAGTTTTAAGTTATCAATTACCTGCGTTGCATTTTCTTTGCTTCCAGCTAATTCGAAGGATAAAACTGCGCCAAAACCATTGCTTAAATATTTTTTAGCCAGGTTGTTATATTTACTGCTGGCTAAGCCAGGGTACTGAACTTCTTTAACTAATGGGTGGTTTTCTAACCAGGTGGCTAATGCTAAGGCATTATCTACATGGCGTTGAACACGGAGTGATAAAGTTTCTAATCCTTGTAGTAAAAGAAAAGAATTGAAAGGCGATAGGGCAGGTCCCAGATCTCTTAATCCTTCCACACGGGCACGGATGATAAACTGGATGTTACCAAATGGTCCGCCGATACCAAAAACATCGCTGAAAACCAAACCATGATAACCTTCTGAAGGCTCAGAGAATTGAGGGAATTTCCCATTGCCCCAGTTGTAATTTCCACCGTCAACGATAACCCCGCCAATACTTGTTCCATGGCCACCGATCCATTTAGTTGCAGATTCTACAACAATGTTGGCGCCATGTTCCAATGGTTTAAACAAATAACCTCCTGCACCAAAAGTATTGTCGACCACTAAAGGTAGATCGTATTTTTTTGCAATTGCGGCAATTTTTTCGAAATCAGGCACACTAAATGCCGGGTTGCCAATGGTTTCCAAAAAGATTGCTTTGGTTTTATCGGTAATTTTGCTTTCAAATTCTTCAGGTACATCTGGATTGGCAAAATCGACATGAATACCCAAGCGCTTAAAAGCTACTTTGAATTGATTATAGGTTCCTCCGTAAATGTGAGATGAAGAAATAATGCTATCACCAGCCTCCAATATATTATTTAACGCGATAAATTGAGCGGCTTGCCCTGATGCCACTGCCAAAGCAGCTACGCCACCTTCTAAAGCGGCAATACGTTTTTCGAAAACATCGTTGGTAGGATTCATGATCCTGGTGTAGATATTGCCAAACTCTTTTAATGCAAATAAATTAGCCCCATGTTCGGCATTTTTAAATCCATAAGAAGTAGTTTGGTAAATGGGAACAGCTCTTGATCCTGTTGTTGGATCTATTTCCTGGCCAGCGTGTAATTGTAAAGTTTCAAATTTATATGATGTTGACATAATTTCTATTTTTTTTTGATGTGATTAGATAGCAGAATTAGGATAATCCTAAAACCTAGCAGGGCGTATCCCGGTTTCCCGGGACCTTCCAATTTGAAAGAAACAAAAAAGGAAGATTTTTAAATTACTGTATGCAACAGCACATACAAGTAAAAGCACGCATATCACAACAAATAAAAGAAATAGAAGCTTGTTCTACCTTTTTAAGGTTTGCACTGGGCTCGCTTAGCGATTGAAGATTTAATGTTTTCATCAGTTCTAATTTATATCTCCAAATAACACCATGTTATCCGGTCAGGAATTGGCACCTTCTCTTTCTGAGGGTTGCCAGTGGGTCATCGAGCCAGTCTCTCGCCACTTCTTTATAAATCAACCCGTGAAGATTGACTTTTATTTAACTATCTGCCAAATAATATTCCAAATGTCTGAATTTAATTTTAATCCACAAAATAAAATTTTGAAATTTCATTAACTCATTGAAAATGAATTACGTATTTTTATGATGCGATGACAATCTGAAATTTTAATATTGAATTAACGCTTAAAATTCTAAGTTTGTGGTACCTATCTAAATTAATTATGATGAAAAATACAAAATCCTTATGTCTAGGCCTATTGTTTACTATCGCTTGTTTAAATAATGTAAACGCTCAATTCGGGGGCTTAAAAGATAAATTGTTAAAAGTGGGCACTGCCCAGGGCGCTAAAGCTTTAGGCGTAGACAAGTTTTTAAAACAACCTGCTGCCATTACCACTAATTTTGAAGACGTAAATAGAGCAGGCGAAAAGCTGCCTGATTTTATTAATTCATTAAATTTAAAAGCTCAGCCCTTGTATTTGCTGCCTAAAAATCCAGATGGTGGTTTTGTGCTTTGCGAGGGGCTTTACGAAATGACCAATAAAAGTTATTGTCTAAAAGCCGGAACTTTTGCCCCATCAAAGGGTGATGGTTACATGTTTGCACCTGTTTTAGGCCCTAAAGAAGAAATTGTGGTTTCAATACTGAAAAGCGCTGAGAAACATCCTGATGTAGACCAACACGATATTCAGGCATTATTATGGACCATTATTGCCAGAACAAAATTTGCCGATTTTAATGGACAGGTTAAAGTAACTGCCATTAAATTGTTAACACCAAAACAACTTACACAATTGGAAGGTGGTGCTTTAGGTGTTTTGCCTTTCGATGTTATGGAGAAGGCTAAAGATCAGTTACCATCAGGGGTGAAGGCTGTTTTTGAAGCAGAAAATAATATCCGTCAACTCGTGTCGTCTGGAAACTACACTTATGCCGATATGGAAAAATATGCCATTATAGCGGGTATGGCGCCGCCACGAAGCGACGTGCCAAGTGGTATCTGGACCAAACATCCTGACGGTTATTATGTGCGTTATTTTCCTTCTGGTTATTCGATCACCAAGGTGCAGGTTTATGTACCTAAAGAATTATTGGCCGGTGGTACAAAATTAATATATGATGCTGCTGGTGACATTGCCTGCCCGGCTAATACGGGATCGCAGCGTTTAGCGCAAACGAATGAGCCACTGGAGGCAAATTATTCGTTGAAGTTGACTACGATTTGTAATCCTAAATAGATTTCAAAACAAATATTCGTCATTGCGAGGAGGAACGACGAAGCAATCTTAAAGCGCCCGCTAGTAGCGACCATTGTAAGATAGCTTCGTCTGCTGAAAAAGCCTTCTCGCAATTACAATTCTTTTTAACCTAATGCCTGCGCTAAATCAGCGATAATATCATCCACATGTTCTAAGCCTACAGAAATACGGAGTAAATTTTTTGGTGTTTTACTATCAGGACCTTCCACCGAATAACGGTGCTCAATTAAACTCTCTACACCTCCTAAACTGGTAGCCTGAGCAAATAACTGAACCTTATTTGCCACTTTGTGAGCCGCTTCAACATCTCCCTTAACCAAGAACGACATCATTCCACCAAAATCTTTCATTTGTTTTTTAGCAATTTCGTGCTGTGGGTGACTTTCCAAACCTGGATAAAAAACAGCTTCAACATTTGGATGTCGGTTTAAATAGTCAGCGATAATTTTTCCATTTTCACAGTGGCCTTTCATGCGGTAAGCCAGTGTTTTAATGCTTCTGGTTAACAGAAAACAATCGAAGGGAGAAGGAACCGCACCACCCGTTTGCTGTATGTTTTTGATTTTCTCCCATAACGCATCTTTTTTTGCTGTTACTAAAATCCCGCCAAGTACATCGCTATGGCCACCCAGGTATTTGGTACTGCTATGCATTACAATATCAGCTCCCAATAAAATCGGATTTTGTAAAATAGGCGAAGCAAAGGTGCTGTCGCAGGCCATTGTAATGTTTTTAGCTTTTGCTATTTTGGCAATTTCTTCTATATCGGTAATCTTTAATAATGGGTTAGATGGGGTTTCGATCCAGATCAATTTGGTGTTAGGTTTGATGCTTGATTGGATCAGGTTTAAATCAGTTTGGTCAACAAAATCAAATTCCAAACTATCGTTAAAAATAGTAAGTAGTTGTTTTTTAATTCCCCAATACATATCATCAGGTGCAATAATGTGGCTACCAGGTTTTAAGGCCTGGAACAAAACCATACCACACGTATTCCCCGAAGAAAAAGCAGCAGCATCTTCGCCATATTCTAATTTGGCTACAGTGTTTTCTAAAGCAGACCGGTTTGGATTGCTTACCCTGCTATACATGTGCCCTCCGGGATAACCTCCATCTTCGTCGCGAAAAAAAGTTGTTGATAGATTAATAGGTAGGGTAACATCGCCGGTAATGCTTTTTACAAGATTAGAAGCGTGAATAGCAAGGGTTTCGGGTTTCATGATAATTGATTTTGATCGAAGTAATATTGGGGTGCAATTTAATAATTTGGCGCTAATTTAAGGTTCGTAATGGTTTTGGCAAGATTTATGTAACAAGTTTGACGAAATTAAATTAAACAAAAATGAAAAGATTATTTATAGCTATCGCAATAGCATGTTCTACTTTAGTAATGTTACAAAGTTGTAATACTGCAAAAAGAGTAACTGCAGGTGTAACAGGTAGCAGAGGTACAGTTGTTCGCGAATGGGTAGTGAGTAATGTAGCTTTGGAAGGATTACCTGATGGGGCTGTTCAAGGTTTATTCGGAGAGAAATCTTACAAATGTTTTCAGGGAAGTACATGGAACTTAACCAATAGTGGTAATGGTTCTTACACTTTGCCTGCATCAAGTGCTTGTGGTTCGGTAATGCAGACTATTTTCTGGTCGGCAGCGCCTAAAGATCAAACCTTCCAGTTTAAAAAAATATTTGAAGGTGATAAAGCTAAAAACGTAACAGAAGGTTACCGTTTAGTATTAACTGATCTTTCCAGCACACAAATGATCTTGAAATCGCCAATCGAATTTGGTGGTAAAACTGCAAACATTGTTTTGACGTTTGTACCAGCAGCAAGATAGTTGGAGAAAAATATCAACCTGTGAAAAACATATAAAGCACTTCTGAAAAGAGGTGCTTTTTTTGTTTACCATCTTTTAGGATTGCCACGGAAACACGGATTTACACGGAGTTTCTTAGACTCTTTGTAGTAGGTTTTTAACCACAGATATAAATTGGAATCAGGTTTTGTCTTACATATCTTGCCATCAAGCGGGGGAAACATCAATTTATACTTGAGTTTGACAGTTATTTTTCCGTGACTTCCGTGTTTCCGTGGCTAATATTAACGCCTACAGCTAAGCTCAAATAAAAAAGCAATCAATATCCTTGTTCATCTGTGGTTAATTATCAGAGCCAACATCCAAAAATCGCGGTTTGTTACAAGAAAATGATTTTCAAATCGCCTCATTATTGTATTTTTGTTCAAAATAAATCAGGAATGAATACAACTGAGCAAGTTGAAAAAATATTAGCTGATACCAATTTATCAACTGAATTACAAAACATAGCACACAAAGTCCTTCAGGGAGAACGAATTACCTTCGATGAAGGCGTTCACTTGTACGAACATGCAGAACTGGGTTACCTTGGTGTTCTGGCAAATTTTATCCGCGAACAAAAACACGGTGATAAAACTTATTTCAACCGGAACTTCCATTTAGAACCTACCAATCTTTGTGTTTACGACTGCAAATTTTGCTCCTACTCCCGTTTAATTAAACAAAAAGAGGAAGGCTGGGCCTTAACCATGGAGCAGATGCTCGATATCGTTAAAAAATATGATGGCGAACCTGTAACCGAAGTACATATTGTAGGTGGGGTACTTCCTCAATACGATGTGGCCTTTTATTCTGCTTTATTTACCGCTATTAAACAGCATCGCCCTGATTTGCACGTGAAGGCATTAACGCCTGTGGAGTACCACTATATCTTTAAGAAAGCCAAAATCGATTATGCAACAGGCATGCGTTTGATGAAAGAAGCCGGACTAGAATCAATACCAGGTGGAGGAGCAGAGATTTTTCACCCTGAAATCAGAGAACAGATTGCTAAAGACAAATGTACTGGTCAGCAATGGTTAGATATACATGAAGAATGGCACAAACTCGGTATGCGCAGTAATGCCACCATGCTTTATGGTCATATCGAAAAATATTGGCACCGGGTAGATCATATGGAGAAATTACGCGAATTACAGGATCGCACAGGTGGTTTCCAGACGTTTATTCCGCTAAAATTCAGAAATCAACATAACCAGATGAGTAATGTGCCTGAAACTTCAGTGATTGAAGACTTAAGGAATTACGCCATCGCTCGTATTTACATGGACAATTTCGATCATATTAAAGCTTATTGGGCAATGATCAGTCGTGAAACAGCTCAGTTATCCTTAAATTATGGTGTTGATGATATAGACGGAACCTTGGATGATACCACCAAAATATATTCAATGGCCGGTGCTGAAGAGCAAACACCTGCAATGAGCACCAAAGAGCTGGTGAATCTGATTAAACAAGTGGGGAGAAAAGCAATAGAACGCGATACTTTATATAATGTGGTTACCGATTTCGAACATGTAGTTTTCGAAGAAGAAAAGAAACCTCAATACTATAAGCTACCCGTTGTGAATTAATGATTGAATGACTTAATGATAGAATGAGTGAATGAGGATATTGAGCGTTAAATTTGACATTCAATCACTCAAAAATCTCTCATTCAATAATTAATTAGATGAAGGAAATATACATTATACGCCACGGCGAAACGGAACTTAACAGACAAGGCATAGTACAGGGCAGAGGTATAAATTCTGACTTAAATGATTTAGGTAGGGCACAGGCAGAAGCGTTTTATCAAACCTATAAAAATGTCCCTTTTGATAAGATTTACACTTCTGATTTAAAACGTACCTGGCAAACCGTGCAGAAGTTTATTGATTCGGGATTACCCTGTGAAAAACTTTCGGGTTTAGACGAATTGGCCTGGGGCGTTTGGGAAGGAAAACCGAATACAGAAGATGCACGTGATGCTTTTCGTGATATGCTACAGAGCTGGCAGGATGGTGATTATACAGCCCATTTCGAGGGTGGCGAGAGCGTTCAGGATGTTTACGAACGTTTAAAACAGCCTATGGAAGTTTTGATGAGCAGACCTGAAGAAAAAACAGTTTTACTTTGCATGCACGGTAGAGCAATGCGCGTTTTCTTATGTTTATTGTTAGGTAAACCGCTAAGCGAAATGACTGAGTTTCCACATCAAAATACGGTGCTTTATAAAATGGGTTTCGAAGATGGAAAATTTACTGTTCTTGAATTTAATAGTGCCGTTCATTTAGACGGTTTAGTAATTGGATAATTCGCTCAACGCCAAACGTGAAGCGCAAAACATAACACCTTGAATAAGATTAAAATATCGGCCGTTGCCTATACCAATACCAAAGCTTTTATATACGGATTAGAACATTCGGACATTATAAATAGGATTGATTTAAGTTTAGATATTCCTTCAGATTGCGCAGCTAAAGTAATTAACGGTCAGGTTGATATCGGTTTAATGCCCGTAGCAGCCATTCCTTTGGTTCCAAATGCCAATATTGTAGCCGATTATTGTATTGGTAGTGATGGAGGTGTAAATTCTGTATTCATTTTTAGTGAAGTTCCCGCCCAGGAGATTAAAACGGTAAGATTGGATACCCACTCGCGTACATCGAATAATTTAGCCAAAGTATTGCTGAAGTTCCACTGGAAAAAAGAAGTGGAGTTTACTACAGACCCTGCTGCAAAAACAGATGCATTTGTTTTAATCGGCGATAGGACCTTTGGTAAAAAAGAAGACTTCGCTTACGCTTACGATATGGGTGAAGAGTGGAAAAACTTTACCGGATTACCATTTATGTATGCTGCCTGGGTGGCCAATAAAGAAATCTCGCAAGAATTTAAGGCTGAATTTAATGCTGCTTTAAAATTTGGTTTAGCACATAGAAAAAATGTTTTACAGGAATTACCTGAAGTGCCGAATTTCGACCTGGAAGATTACCTGTATCACAAACTTCAATTTGAGGTTAACGATGATAGAAAGAAAGCGCTAAACCTATTTTTGGGATATATTGAAGAATTGGAAAAAGTAAGTATATAAATAAAATCGTCATTCCCAACCCGATAGCTATCGGGTTGATTGGGAATCTTAATGCATTGCTATGACTGCTTTAAGATTCCCGCCTACGCGGGAATGACGACTGCGCTAAATAAATTTAATGTGCTTTCATCTTTCCTGCCACTTTTTCGAGTGTACTTTTTAATTTTGTTAAAGCACCCGTAATAGCCAAATCATAGGTGTTGCCCATATTGGTAACGGCTATAGGTTCTTTTCCGGTTATTCTGGCCTCTAATAAACATCTTTTATCATCTAAGCCCTCCTTACTGCCGTTCTCATCTGATAAATGAACTTCTAAGCGCGTAATTAGATCGCTGTATCTGCTCAAGCCTTCATTTAACTGTGTCTGGATTTTTTCGTCGTATTCCTGGTGTATGGTTAAGTTTTTGTCGGTATTCAATTGGATCGTCATAATTAAGGTATTAAGTTAAATTTATATAAATGTAACACACAACTGCGAGAAACGTTTTTGAATAATGGTTAATTGTCGAAAAATGGTGGTTAACTGTTTAAATTGTATAACTGGTGAACTATTGAAGAAAGAGAACTATGATGAAGCTGGGTTAAATCAGACCCTTGTTCATAAACCTGATTGAAGCTGTAGCTCCCGATTGAAAAAAGGGACTACAAGCAAAAAGCAGGGCCACAGCCCCCTAAATGTACAGAACCCTTCATTTCCAAATAATGGTTAACTGTTTAAACTGTATAAAACGGTTAACTGTTAAAAAAGGAAAACTATTATACAACTGGGTTAGAACAGACCATTGTACTTAAACCTGGTAGGAGCGAACACGAGTGTAACGAAGTAAAGCGGATAACAGAACTGTATGACCCGAAACACACAGAACCCTTCATTTCCAAATGATGGCTAATTGTTTAAATTGTAATAACTGGTTAACTGAGGCCTCTCAAATAACAGATTTAAACATTTAACCTGTTAAACAAACTAACAATCTTTTAACTTTTCAACAAAACAGCTGTAAAATGCTTATTCGTGTTATCTTTATGGCTTTTGTAAATTAATTTCAGTTTTGGCTAAAGACACGAATAAAGAAACCCCGTTAATGCAGCAATACAACGCAATTAAAGCGAAGTATCCGGGCGCACTTTTACTATTTAGGGTTGGCGATTTTTATGAAACCTTTGGCGAAGATGCCATTAAAACGGCACAGATATTAGGCATCGTATTAACCAGAAGAGGTACCGGGCCTAATGGCGGTGCTTTAGAACTGGCTGGTTTTCCGCATCACTCATTAGATAATTATTTGTCCAAACTGGTGCGGGCAGGACAGCGCGTAGCCATTTGCGATCAGCTGGAAGACCCTAAAACCACAAAAACCATTGTTAAACGTGGTGTAACAGAATTGGTTACGCCAGGAGTAGCTTACGGTGATAATATTGTAAACCAAAAATCGAACAATTTCCTTGCCTGTGTTTTCTTTGATAAAACACAACTGGGCGTTTCATTTTTAGATATATCGACAGGTGAATTTCTAATTGCACAAGGCAATAGTGATTATATTGATAAACTTTTGCAGGGCTTTAAGCCAACAGAAGTTATTTTTCAGAAATCGAAACGACAGGCATTTACCGAGCACTTCGGCGATCGTTTTTACACTTTTGGCTTAGACGAATGGCCTTTTACCACTGATTTCGGAAACGAAACGCTGATGAAACACTTTGAGGTTTCTTCGTTAAAAGGTTTTGGTGTAGAGCGTTTGCAGAGTGGAATTGTTGCTGCCGGTGTTATTCTACACTATTTGGGCGAAACGGAGCACCGTAATCTACAACACATCAGCTCGATCGGCCGCATTGAGGAAGACCGTTACATGTGGTTAGACCGTTTCACCATCCGTAACCTGGAATTGGTGAATTCGCCTAACGACAATGCCGTAACCTTGTTCGATATTTTGGATCATACCTGTACGCCAATGGGTGCACGTTTGTTGCAGAAGTGGATTATTATGCCATTAAAAGAATTGAAACCAATCCAGGAGCGACTTGGAATGGTGGAGTATTTTGTAAAACATGAAGAATTACAAGGCGAATTTTTAAATAACATTAAACAGATTGGCGATTTAGAACGACTCATTTCTAAAGTCGGCCTTCAACGCGTTGGTCCAAGAGAATTGGTTGCTTTAAAACGTGCACTTTACCATATTGAGGCGGTTAAAAAACTGGCTGCCGATTCTAAAAACCCTTTCCTGATTAAAATTGCAGATCAGCTAAATCCGTGTTTGGCCATTCGGGAGAGAATTGAAAGGGAATTACAACCCGAACCACCAGCTTTGCTGATTAAAGGAAATGTAATTGCTGATGGTATTGACGAAGATTTAGACCGCTTGCGTAAAATAGCCTTTGGCGGTAAAGATTATCTGGTTCAGATACAAAAACGCGAAGCAGAGGCAACGGGAATACCATCGTTAAAAATTGCCTTTAATAACGTTTTTGGTTATTATTTAGAAGTTACCCATACCCATAAAGATAAAGTACCAACGGGCTGGATCCGTAAACAAACACTGGTAAATGCCGAACGGTACATTACACCGGAGCTTAAAGAATACGAAGATCAGATTTTGGGTGCGGAAGAGAAGATACAGGCTATCGAAATCCGTTTGTACAACGAACTGATGTACGAAACAGCCAGTTACATCAAACCGATCCAACTTGATTCGTTTTTAATTGCGCAGCTTGATTGTTTATTGTGTTTTGCACAGTTAGCGGCCAAAAACCATTATAACAAGCCAAAAGTTACCGAAAATAAAGTGCTTGATATTAAAGGTGGCCGCCACCCGGTAATTGAGAAACAACTGCCTGTTGGAGAAGAATACATTACCAATGATGTATATCTCGACACGGAAAGTCAGCAGATTATTATGATTACCGGTCCCAATATGGCGGGTAAATCGGCCATTTTAAGGCAAACTGCACTGATTGTACTGATGGCACAAATGGGTTCGTTCGTTCCTGCTAAAGATGCTGAAGTAGGTATCGTAGATAAGATTTTTACCCGGGTAGGCGCATCTGACAATATTTCTTCAGGAGAAAGTACGTTTATGGTCGAAATGAATGAAACGGCCAGTATCCTGAACAACATTTCGGATGACAGTTTAATCTTACTCGATGAGATTGGCCGCGGAACAAGTACCTACGATGGTATTTCAATCGCCTGGGCCATAGCCGAGTTTTTGCATCAACATCCAACTGCCAGACCAAAAACCTTATTTGCTACCCACTACCATGAGTTAAATGAATTGGCCAATACCATGTCGCGCATCAAAAACTTTAATGTATCGGTAAAAGAAATGACCAATAAGGTAATCTTTTTACGGAAACTCGTTCCTGGTGGTAGCGAACATAGTTTTGGTATACACGTGGCTAAAATGGCCGGTATGCCGACAAAATTAATTGGTCGTGCTAACGAGATATTGAAAAAACTGGAAATAGACCGAACAGAAGGTCAAAGTATAAAAGATAGCATTAAAAAAGTGCAGAACCAGGCTTATCAGTTGCAGATGTTTGCTATTGATGATCCTGTTCTGGTGAAAATCCGTGATACATTGAATAATCTGGATGTAAACGCATTAACACCTGTTGAAGCTTTATTGAAACTGGACGAAATACAGCGATTAATAAAAAATTAACCACAGATAAAAAGGATGAACACAGATGTTAGTATTGCAAATATCTGTGTGAATGTGTGATCAAAAGAATTAAAAATTATGATAAAAATTAAATATTCTTTTTCTTTAATTTTAGTTCTCTCAATTATAATAACTTCTTGCGGAACAAGAAAATACACCATTAAAAGTGATACAAAGGCTTCGAAAGCGGCAGATGCAATGGCAAATTTACAGAGCAAACCACTCTATCGTTTCATTACCGATTGGACAGGTGTAAAATACCGTTTCGGAGGTTTAGATAAAGGTGGTATTGATTGTTCTGGCTTTGCCTTTTTATTGGAGAAAGAAATTTATGGGGTTACACTTCCGCGTATTTCACGCGAGCAAGCCAATGTGGTGAAGCGTAAAAATATAGATAATTTGAAGGAAGGAGATCTGGTGTTTTTCTCTTTTGGCGGCAATGATGTAGATCATGTAGGCGTATACCTCAACAATGGTTTTTTCGTGCATGCAAGCACGACCAGAGGTGTGATTGTTGATGATTTAACACTCCCTGCTTATCAACGAGTATTGGTTAAATCGGGATCGGTGAATTAAATCCAATCGTCATTTCGGACGTTTATTTCTAAGACAATATTATAGGAGATTCGTCATTCCCAACTTGATTGGGAATCTTATAGCTTCTTGCATTACGATTCCCGCCTGCGCGGGAATGACGAGTGCTTTAAAACAAACTTTATCATTTTTCGTTATTCATTTATGCGTGTATTTTTCATAATCTGCTTATCTTTAATTACTTATTGCGCTACAGCGCAGGTAAGGTTGCTCAAATTGAATGAGTTGGATAAACGCATTGCCAATGGAAATGATACGACTTATGTAATCAATTTCTGGGCTACCTGGTGTTCGCCATGTGTGGCCGAGTTGCCGAATTTCGAGAAATTACGTTTAGCCAATTTAAAAAAGCCAGTCAAGGTGCTTTTGGTGAGTTTGGATTTCAAGTCAAAATTGCAAAAGGAAGTGATTCCATTTGTGTTGAACAATAAAATTAATGCCGAAGTATTTCTTTTAAACGAACCCGATCAGCAACAGTATATTGAGCGGATAGACAAAAAATGGTCGGGTGCTATTCCTGCTACATTATTTGTAAACAAGAAAGCCAGACGTTTTTATGAGAAGGAATTTACTGAAACTGAACTGAAAAATACTTTGTTAAACTTAAAATAGATCCTTATGAAAAGATTGATTTTAATGGCTTTTATGCTGATTTCAGGATTCGCATTTGCCCAGACTGAAGGTTATAAAGAGGGCGATGTAGTAAAAGATTTCTCGCTGAAAAACGTAAACAACAAGATGGTTGCCTTGGCCGATTACAAGGGTGCAAAAGGGTATATTGTAGTTTTTACCTGTAATACCTGTCCCGTGGCAAAAGCTTATCAGGAGCGCATCTCTGCCTTAAACGAAACTTATGCTGCAAAAGGTTATCCAGTTGTGGCCATTAATCCAAACGATGCTACAGCCGTTCCGGATGAAAGTTTCCAAAAAATGCAGGCACTGGCCTCAGAAAAGAAATTCAATTTCCCTTATCTGTTAGATCCCAACCATGTGGTAACCAAACAATTTGGCGCTACCAGGACACCCCATGTTTTTGTGCTGAACAAAACCGACAAAGGAAATGTGGTTGAGTACATTGGTGCCATAGATAACGATCCGGAAGAAGCAAACAGTACAAAAGTGGAGTATGTTAAAAATGCAGTTAACGAATTATCCATCGGTAAAAAACCTGCAATTGCATCAACTAAAGCTGTTGGCTGTGGAATAAAATGGAAAAAAGGCTAAACAAAGAAGTTGTATCATAATATTTTCCATCTTGAGAGGTTGACGACAGGTTTTGGCGGTTCGTCATTCCCAACTTGATTGGGAATCGTAATGCAAGCGCTTTAAGTTTCCCGCCTGCGCGGGAAAGACGACACGCTGTTAGGCCTGTCAATGGTAACCAGTCGACGGGGCCGTTTAAATACACTTTAAGGTGTTTCGACGACTTGTCCCGATTTTCATCGGGAGGCGCTCCGTAGGAGTCCTTTGGACAACATGACAGCGTCTGAGGTGATGCGCCTTTATAACACCCTCTTTGTTTTAAACATACCTTAACCACCATTGCCGGTGTGTTTCCTTATATCGTTTAAACCACCTGCAAGGCAGATACAAAGCGGCGACTACACAAAGCCATATTAAATACACTATTGGTAAACCAAAGCCAAAGGCTGTAGGCCTAAACCAAAATGGTACCTGTACAATTTCGTTGGTACTGTGCCCTGTGGCAAAAAACACCACAATTAAGAGGGTGTGTAACAGATAAAAGTGCAGTACATAATAGAAGAAAGGGACGGCACCATATACAGAAGTTATCCTGGTAAACCAGTTGCTCAGGTTTTCGGTGAAAGCCAAAAATAACATGGACGGACCTAAAGTCATCGCGATATATTGTAAAGATGGCGGATATTTGTTCACGTTAAAAAAAGCCAGCAGGTTCTTAAAGAAATCGTGATGTTCTTTTCGCGGAACGGGATCGCCATATATATTGATCAATCTCAAAGAGATAAACACAAAGATAGTGAGCAGACCTACAATTAGTAAATTACGTTGTCGGCGGTCGGCAGCGTAATCTTTTTTATACCAGGCCCCAATTCCATAACCCACAAACATCACACCCGTCCATGGGAGGATGGCATAAAATACACCGACAAAATGATTGGCAGAAAGCGGCACAACGGTTCCTGATGCGGTGAAAAATATTTTTAAGATCAAGCCACCATTTGAATCTGCTAGTGCAGGGAATAAATTGAAAAGATTATGCCCAAAAACCAATATCAGGCCGGTTATCAGTACAGTTTTATAAGAAATGCGACTCGCCAATCCGAGGAATATCATACTGGTTCCTATAGCCCAGATCACCTGAAGAATAATAAAATTATAGGTTGGATTAAAGGTTAATCCGAATGTGATTACCATAATTTCTATCAGTATTAACCATAAACCCCGTTTTAACAAAAATGAACTCGCCTGAGCTGCCGTTTTGTTCTGTGCCGATAAATAAGCAGATAATCCTGATAAGAAAACAAAGGTTGGTGCGCAGAAATGCGTAATCCAACGGGTGAAAAATAACATTCCTGTAGCGGTATCTGGATTTAGCGGATCGCTGGTCATGGCGCCAATATGAAAGAAATCTCTCGTATGGTCCAATGCCATAATGATCATCACTAATCCGCGGAGTATATCAATAGATAAAATGCGTTTAGATAGGGTAATGTTATCAGCATTCATAAGAATAGGTTTGGTTATTTAAATATATTCAAAATTATTTTTACTGGCATAATTATTACCTTTAGGCATGTCAAAAATGTGATCTGAATCTATTTCAATATGATGTATAAGAAAATCGATTTAGGAATAGTTTAATTGATGATAATGATTTTGATGTTCGAAAAATTATCATAATATTTGTTAAGCGCTAACCGAATAATATCTTACCATTATTACTTATCATAATCGATAATGTATAGATTTCGTTTAGTAGAAATTAAACTAAAATATCATAACACATCATAATGAAAAGAAGAACATTTATACAAAACACAGGTTTGTTAGGGGCAGGCGTTGTCGCATCGAAATTTTCTTTTGCCGCTAATCTTGCACCAGAATTTCCTGTGGTACGTGTAGCCGCTGCAAAACGACATTTTCAAAGTAAAGCTGTAGATGCTGCAATTAAAACTTTCCAGGCAAACGTTAAAAACCCCGAATTGGCCTGGCTGTTCGAAAACTGTTTTCCAAATACTCTAGATACTACGGTTTATCATTCAGAAAAAGATGGCAGACCGGATACTTATGTAATTACCGGTGATATTGATGCGATGTGGTTGCGCGATAGTTCAGCACAGGTTTGGCCATATCTTCAGTTCGTAAACGAAGATGAAGCACTTAAAAAATTGATAGCTGGCGTAATTATCCACCAAACAAAATGTGTTTTAAAAGATCCTTATGCAAATGCTTTTTATGGCGATGCGACAAAGGTAGGTGAGTGGAAAACCGATAAAACTGCCATGCAGCCTGGTGTTCACGAGCGTAAATGGGAAATAGATTCTTTATGTTATCCAATCCGCCTGGCTTATCATTACTGGAAAAAAACGGGCGATAAAACACCTTTTGATGCCAATTGGAAAAAAGGAATTGAAGCAACTTTAAAAACATTTAAAGAACAACAACGAAAAGCGGATAAAGGACCATATCATTTTCAGCGCGAAACTACCCAACCTACCGATTCTTTACCAATGGCGGGTTATGGTTTTCCGGTAAATCCGGTTGGATTAATCTGTTCAGCTTTCCGTCCGAGTGATGATGCCACCATTTTTCCATTCTTGGTTCCTTCTAACTTTTTTGCGGTATCGAGCTTAAAGCAGGCAGCAGAAATGATTAAAGCTCTACAGCACGACCAGGCTCTGGAAAGCAGTTTGTTAAACCTGGCTGATGAAGTGAGTGCGGCGCTACAAAAACACGCTATCGTTAATCATCCAAAATATGGTAAAATTTACGCTTTTGAGGTAGATGGTTTTGGAAGTTCGTATCTGATGGACGATTCTAATGTGCCAAGCTTGTTGGGCTTGCCTTATTTAGGTGCAATGAAAATTGAAGATCCGATCTACCAAAACACGAGAAAATTCGCCCTTTCTAAAGACAATCCATATTTCTTTAAGGGTACAGCTGCCGAAGGAATTGGTGGGCCGCATGCTGGTCAGGATATGATCTGGCCAATGAGTATCACCATGCGTGCCTTAACCTCAAAAGATGATGCCGAGATTAAAGCCTGTATCGAAATGTTACGTAAAACACACGCTGGTAAAGGTTTTATGCACGAGTCTTTCAATAAAGACAACCCTGCAAACTTTACAAGAGCTTGGTTTGCCTGGTCTAATACCTTATTTGGCGAGTTACTTTGGAGAACCTATCACGAAAAACCAGCTTTATTAAAAGCTTAATATAACCGACCGTATTGATTGGTTTTCCTGACTGATTTGACATCAGGTTCAATTCCCAATCAATACGGTTTTGTTTTATCTTTCCATACATTGTATCAGAAATTGCCAATGCCTATAATGGAACAACATGGTATCTTCAACGTTTAAAAAAATATTCACGCTGTACTTAACTTTAACAGAATGACAATAATAAATGATCATTTGCCTACCTCTACACTTTTAGAAATTAAGGTAGGAGAGGTTATAACAGATGGAAAGGGCCAATCTGGCAGCGTTAAAAGTATTGAAATCAGTGAAACGGATGAGTTTTTAATGTTTCTTTTTCAGTTGGAAACCAGTTACATTATCATAAAGAAACTTAAACAGGTTTGCTAGTGCTTATTACAATCGGTCATTTTGATCGATAGTTATTAGATGAAACATAATGGAACAGAAAAATCTATTGGTATTTAAAACGCTAAAAATCTTGAGACTTAGCTACCATTGATAGATTCAAATACAGTGATCGTCATCTCGACTGTAGCGAAGCGAAATGGAGAGATCTTTGTACCAAGTTATTGATATGAAAGTTAATCTTATAAAATTGGTCTCGGGTCGAAAATCACCTGGAACGATTTAATCTTCTCGTCTTCCAGTTTGTACCAGCCGCTTGAAAAGATTGTTTTTTCACCCATGTTGATATCGTACCAGAGACAAACTTCTTCCTGATCTACAAATACTTTTTTCACATCGTATTTGAATTTCATTTTCTTCATGTCTTCGATGTAAATATCTGCGCCATTTCTTTCGCCCATAACACCTTTAAAAGTCATATCGTCATGCAATTGTGCCCTGGCCATTTCAAAGTTTTCGGTGTTTAAGGCATTGATGAAATCAAGTACAACAACTTTAGCGTTATGTTCGGTTAATAGTTTATCGGATGTGCTCATAACAAAATATATTTATGATTAAACGAAAATTGGAAGAGAAATGTTTGGAAGAGAATAATTGAATGAGTGGATGATTGAATGACGGAATGGTTAAACAGGTTACTCCAACATTCAATCATTCAAAACTCAATCATTCAATAATTCTCTCATTTGCTTTATCCTTCAAAACTGTATACTTTTCCGGCTCGTGTTTTAAAACTGTATTTAAAGTCATTTCCAGATTTTCCTTCATTGGTACCTTTAAGCTTATGTTTTAATACATTAGGAGATCTTACTATACAATCTTCGCCTGATAACGATTTGATCGACAGCTTTATAACTTTACCATCTTTCCACTGCAGATTGGTAATTTCGAAGTTACCCCTTGCTCTTAAACCCTGGATACTTCCTGTTGACCACTGATCGGGCAGGGCAGGTAATAATTGCAATTCACCAGCCTGGCTTTGTAAAAGCATTTCTGAAACGCCAGCAGTGTAACCAAAATTTCCATCAATCTGGAAGGGTGGATGTGCACAGAAAAGATTCGAATATATCCCGCCGCCCTTATTGTAATCGGTACCCGCGCCACCTACTGGTGTAATGAAGTTCTGTAATATTTTGTAGGCATGATTGCCATCCTGTAGTCTGGCCCAAAAGTTAATCTTCCAAGCCATAGACCATCCTGTCGATTCGTCGCCACGGGCAGTTAAAGTTACCCTTGCAGCTTTGGCGAGTTCTGGTGTTTTAATGGTGCTGATTTCTCTCCCTGGATGCAGGCCAAACAGATGAGAAATGTGTCTATGTTGATCTTTGGGATCATCACGGTCGGTTTCCCATTCCTGTAATTGGCCCCATTTACCAATTTTAGGCTTTAATAAATGTGCTTTAAGGTCTGCAATGTGTTTTTTGTAATCACCATCAATGCCTAAAATTTCGGCAGCTTCTATATAATTGGTGAATAAATCGTACACAATTTGCTGATCGTGGGTTACGCCATCTTCAGTTGGCCCATGTTCTGGCGACCAGCCCAATGGCGATACCAAAGTACCATCTGGTCTTCTTTTCAAGTGGTCATCCCAAAATTCAGAGATTTCTTTTATAATCGGGTAGGCAAAATTCTTTAAATAATTTTTGTCTTTTGTAAAAGCGTAATGCTCCCACAGTGCTTGTGCATACCAAGCGCTACCGGGCGTGTTCCATAAAAAACTCATTCCGCCAAAAATATTATTTTCTGTTTTTACGGTCCAGCCACGGGTATTCGGATATTGTTTGCGTGTGGCTACAGCACTCACTTCCCGCATGCTATTAATGTAATCCAGGTATGGGAGCTGACATTCAGAAAGATTGGTCGGCTCTGCCAGCCAATAATTCATCTGGATATTGATGTTAGAATGATAATCGCTGCCCCAAGGCGGAGTATTGCTTTCGTTCCAAAGACCTTGCAGGTTGGCCGGTAAACCGCCCTGTCTAGATGAACTGATCAGGAGGTATCTTCCGTATTGAAAAATTAAAGCTTCTAAGGCAGGATCAGGAGTTTTTTTATAATTGATTAACCTTTGATAAGTTGGTAAACTGTTGTTTTTAATATCATGCTCACCTAAATTAATCGCCAAACGGTTAAATAATTGCTGGTAATCCTGAACGTGTGCTTTTAAAAGACTTGAATATGATTTTGTAGCTGCTTGTTTTAGGATACGGTCTATCTTGGAAGCAGGTTCTTCTCCCTTCCAATTTTGACTACGCTTGTTGCTATAATTAGTAGCAGCGGTAAAGAGGATGGTTATGGCATCAGCATTTTCTATTTTTAATTTTTCGCCATCATTGTCTTTAACTGAATGGCTGCTGCCATTTTCAATTTTAACCAAAGCAGTGGCCTGATAAGGCATTCCGTTGGATAACTTGCCAGTAAACTGGATGGTATTTCCGCTAACGGTTATGTTTCCCTGATGTGCGTTTTTAAGTCTGACCGTGCCTGAATATGATCTTTTTTGATCAGAAGTTAACCTTAAAACCATTACTTTATCCGGAAAGCTACAGAAATATTCACGTTTGTAGCTGGTCCCATTTTGAGTGTATTTGATGGAATGGACCGCATCAGTTAGATTTAATTTTCTTGTATAATTGCTGAAATTTTGATCTTTATTATCGAAATCAATAAATATATCTCCAAAAGCCTGATACATACCGCGATCATTTTCATCCCCGGTCCAGAGTGTATTATCATTAAACTGAATATGTTCCTGATTTACATCGCCGAAAATCATACCTCCAATGCGACCATTACCGATGGGGTAGGCTTCGGTCATCCAGTTCTTTGCAGGTTTATCGTCCCAAAGCAATAAAGATGGTTTTTCTTTCTGTTGAGCGAAAACTGGCGTGGAAAAGCTGAAAGCTAAAAATGAGATGAGCGTGCAGAGAATAGCTTGCTTGCAATTAAAAAACATGTTGGTTATTTGATTAGTGTGTAATCAAATATATAGATAATCAAACGATTGTGCTGTCCGCTAAGTAGAAGAATACATATTGATTATTGGCATACTATTCAATTATTTAAGCATCAGATAATTTGCAATAGCGAAATTTTAGTTGGTAACTATTATGATATTTTTGAATGGATTTTAATAGATTTTCTATATTTGATATGACACACTAAAACGTTTTATGTAAAATGAAATCGCTAACCAAACTGCTAACCTTAATCTTGTTTATGAACCTTATGAGCGTATATATTGCTCAAAGTCAATCCAAAACATCTTTTACCAAGTATGTAAATACTTTTATCGGTACCGCGCCCTTAACCGATCCTAAAATTTTAGGTTATGAGTTGCCACAGGGCTGGCGATCGTGGGCAGGTTTAACTTTTCCAGGCAGCTCATTGCCTAATGCCATGGTTCAATTAAGTCCGATTACCGAATTTGGATCTGGTGCTGGCTACGAATATGAGGATGATACTATTTATGGCTTTGCGCACACCAATAAAGGGCACTGGAACCTGTGCAACATTCCAATTTTGCCGCTATCTAATGCTAATGGTCAGTTCGGATCGAAATTTTCGCACGAAAATGAAAGTTCTGCACCTGGTTTTTATCAGGTTTATCTCAATGATTATAAAATAAATGTAAAGCTTACTTCAACTTTGAGGTGTGGATTTCATCAATATGATTATAAGAATCCCACTAACAGACAGATTCTTTTCGATATGGGAAAGGCCAATAGCAGGGTTTCTACATGGAATATCGAGCAAGTCGGCAACTCTGCTGTACAGGGCTTCCAAGGTGGCGAAAATGTATATTTCTACGCAACGGTAAATGCCAAGATCGACAAACTTGATCAGACTGATGTAGGTAAACGCTCAGGCTATGCGATTATGCACCTGGCAGATGGTGGTGCAACGCCAGTAGAACTTAAAATCGGCTTATCGTTCGTAAGTACGGCTAATGCCAAAGAAAACCTGGAAAAAGAGATTGGCAACAAGACTTTTCCGGAAATCCGCAATGAAGCGACAGCAAAATGGGAAACACTTTTATCTACCATACAGGTAAAGGGGGGCACCGAAAAACAGAAGCAGATGTTATATTCTTGTTTGTACCGCTCTTTTTTATGGCCGGCCTTGCGGAGTGATGTAAACGGGGAGTTTAAAGATGCTAAGCACAATACAGTAAAGGGTAATTTCGACTATTATACCGAACCGTCTCTTTGGGATACTTATCGCAATAAGGATGTACTGCTGGGCTTAATTACGCCTAAGGTTACCCTGGATGTAATTAAATCAATGAAAGAGGTTGGCGATAAAACAGGTTTCATCCCAACGTTTTTTCATGGCGACCATGGCGCATCTTCTATTGCAGGCGCTTATTTGAGGGGAATAGATGATTTCGATATCAAAGGTACTTATCAAATTTTATTGCGTAATGCCAATGTAGATGGTAGTGCCCGTCCGTTTGTGAAAGAATATATCGAGAAGGGTTATATCTCAGATCCTGATGTTAAAAATCCACATGTCGAAACCAAAGCCAAGGCAGGCGTTTCTAAAACACTGGAATATGCTTACGATGATTATTCGCTGGCCCAGATCGCTAAAAAATTGGGTGATAGTATCAATTACCGCACCCTGATGGCCCGATCGAAAAACTATAAAAACATGTTCGATCCGGGTACACGCTTTATGAGGGGGCGATTAGAGAATGGCGATTGGATCAAACCTTTTAATCCACAATACCCTTATTACGAATATATGTACAGGGAAGCCAATGCCTGGCAGGTTTCGTTTTATGCGCCGCACGATATGAAAGGGTTAATCGAACTTTATGGTGGTGCAAAAGGGTTCGAATCCAAGCTGGATTCCTTGTTTACTGTGCCCTGGAACCCAAAACATATCGCACGGAATGTAGAAACCATGATTGGTCAATACTGCCAGGGAAATCAGCCCGATCATGAAGCGCCTTTTGCTTATACGTTTATCGGGAAACCAGAAAAATCACAGAAAATTATCGATAAGATTTTAAATGAGCTATATGGTATAGGGAGCGATGGTTTGGCGCTTTCGGGAATGGATGATGCTGGTGAAATGTCGGCCTGGTATGTATTCAGTTCTTTAGGCTTGTACCCATTCTCCGCAACAGATGCCGAATATTTGGTTACTGCTCCACTTTTTGATGAGGTAAAATGGAAAACCAGTACAGGTAAATTGTTAACAATAACTAAACCTGGGAAGGGAAGGGGGATCACCAACATTAAAGTTAACGGAAAAGCAAATAACGGATATTTCATCTCCCATGTTCTATTTAAAAATGGCGGTAAGATAGAAATAGTTACTAAATAATTTCAAAGCTTAATTCCACGTTTGTAAAAAAACAAGATTCCGTTTGCCCGTTAATTTGATAATCCATTCCGAACAGCCATAATTTTAGTATATTAGGATAATCAAAAGAGATGTATCCCAATCAATCCATCTGATTAAAAACCCCAAAAAAAATATTCTAAAGCCCACCTTTACGCCACATTTACCCCACGTTTGGGCCACCTTCCGGCCAGGCTTGGTGGGTACTTGCTTGCATACTGCTTCGCACTTGCTTTGGTTGAGTTATGGTCCTGGTGTAGATCAGGTAGGTCAAAGATTTACGTCGCTTTAGGTCAGCGTGTTAACAATCGCTAAATAAAAGGTAAAGAGAAAGTTGTCCTAAGGTATCGTTGGTCTATACTTGTGTCGGAGCAGCCTGGGCAAAGCAGCAATAAACGGCTTTAGGATTATTCAAATTATTGAGGTATTTGATGATCCTCCCGTCATTATACCGAATACTTTTGTATTCGATTTTATCAGTTGCCTGCTGTATCTATTAACCCTATCGCGAGCAGTATTATTTTTTACAATGTTATGTATTAAACGTTAACCCTTTCTTAATATCGAATTGGGACTTTGGTATAATGCTTTTGAATGCTACTTTATTTTTTCACGGTGGTTTAATCCCCAATCAACCAATGTTTCGGTGACCGGGAAAACACTTAGCCCATATTCTGTCATTGCATAATTCACGGTAACAGGTCTGGTTTCCATAACCGTTCGGGTAACGAGGAGGTTTATTTCAAGTTCCCGCAACTCTTTGGAAAGCATTTTTGCAGATATACCCTCAACCTCCCGCTGGATCTTCTTAAATGTGTTTTTTTCATCTATATGATTGTTAAGATACCGCATAATCCGTAGTTTCCACTTGCCGCCAAGTATTTCCAGACTATCTCGGATAGCCGCCAGCTCCTGCTCGCAGGTCGCTTCCCGTTTGATTGGTGTTTCCATATTTGATAGTTAACAAAAGGTAACCGGTAACCATTAGTTAACCGATAACAAACTTAAAGTTTTGTGTGCTAATTTTGAAATCATAAAAATGAAAACAATGAAAAAGAAAGTTGACTATTATGTACTGGATGTTTTTACGGATCAAAAATTTAAAGGAAATCAATTGTCTGTAGTTTATACTGAGGAACAATTGGAATTGGAACAATATTATGACATCGCCAGGGAGTTTGGATATTCAGAAACTTCTTTTGTAAATTATTCGGCAGCTGAAAAAGTGTTTAGCGTAAGGTCATTTACGCCAGCGAATTTTGAGATTACCGGAGCTGGACATAATCTTTTGGGTGCAGTATGCCTGGCTATCTTAAAAAAATGGGATATTTTCCGCGAACAAAATGGACAGGCCTGGGTGTTAATGGCGGGTGAAAAGATTCCCCTTAAGATCACTGAGAAAGATGGAATTCCTTACGTTGGCATGAAACAGCGGCCTGCTGAAATCATGGTAACGGTACCTGCCAGCATAATCGCCGAAGCCATTGGACTAGGTACTGAAGATCTTACCCTTAACGAATGGAATATCAATATTGTAAAAACAGAAGTGGGACACCTGATGGTTCCCATAAAGAATTCGGAATTCTTAAGCAAAGCGGTATTGCGTAAAAGTCTTTTGAAAGAAGCTTCCTCTAAATTCGGATTTGAAGGTTGCTATCTTTTTACTACTGAACATGGCAAAAGTGAATTTCTTGCAGAAACACGTTTTTTTAACCCCAGTATTGGTATCGATGAAGATCCCGCTACCGGAACTGCAGCGGGTCCTTTAACCGGTTACCTTGAAAAGCTTGGCTATGTGGAAAAAAACCAAAGTTATCGCATCTTACAAGGTGCTCATGTTAGTAGGCCTTCTGTTATTGAAACAGAAGTAGTGGACGATGGAATTTGGATAAGCGGATCTTCTATAATCGTTATGGAAGGTGTAATGTATTTAGATTGATTTGGATCCGGTGCAAAATCAATGTTTAAATAATATTTTATGTGGTTTTCGATTTTGACTTATCTATAATCGCTCACCATTTTTTTCGATACGTTTTAGCTGTAATTGCTAAAGAATGAATATAGTAGCTTTTGGTCAAAAATATTTAACTATTCATATTAGAACGATTAATAAGCATCAATATATCTTTTAGCGTTTTTATTGCTATCGCTTGCATATTTAACTAATACATTAAAATGTTCCCAAAATGGGAACGTTTTGTTTTGTCAATTCTTTTTTGGTATTGGGCTATTGGAAATCTTGATGGAACCTAACTACGAGCCCCCACATACAGATTCTGCTGAGGAAGCTGAGAAACGGCGGCGTAAAAAAATTGCAACAGTCGCTGGGACTTAGCAGGTAGGTTCGGCAAAACAGTAAAAATTATAAATACCCAGGTTTTCACTACGGTACATACGGAAAAATCTAATTGTCCTCGATGTCATTTCTATATTCTAAAATATCGCCTGGTTGACAATTCAATGCTTTACAAACTGCCTCGAGAGTACTTAGTCGTACAGCTTTGATTTTACCCTGCTTCAAAATAGATAGGTTCGACAACGTAATATTCGTAAGTTCAGAAAGCATATTAAGGGACATCTTTCTCTTTGCCATCATGACATCAAGATTTACAACAATACCCATTAAACAGTTAGTTTTTGTTCTTCTTCCAATTCAATTCCAAGCTTGAATATTTCTATCACAGAAAACAACGTAATTCCTGCAATGAAAAGACCAAAATTAAAAGATGTTGATAAATTAAGGAAAGGCACAAGTTTTAAGTTATCCTCAATTACATGATTTGCTACCAGCATTAATACAATTTGCACGATGGGCATTATAGTGATAATTCCAGCAATCAATCTAAGGTGAATGATATTATTATTGATAAAATGCAGGTTATTCTCGAAGTTCTTAAAGATTTGCCTTACATGATAAGTTATAAAAATTAAAATTCCTATAAGTAAAATATATACACCCGTCATGCCAGCGATGTTTTTCCAATTTGATTCAATATGAAAAACCAATGTTCCAGAATAACCGTCTAGTCTCGCATTCTCAAAATTGCGGTTGAGCGACTCTATTTTCCTTAAATTAAGCTGCGCAAAATCTACAGGCAGCATTAGCATAAATTGCTTTCTAATATTTGCTGATGCTAAAAAAGCTGCTATAAATATTATACCTGCAATGATTTCTAAATACCATATGACGTTTACAGCCTGTGATATTCTTTTAAGAATTGATTTTGATGTTGTCATGGTTTGTTTAATTTACAGGGCAATAATAATAAATATTTATTGATTATCAATAAATATTTATTATTTATTTGTTTTTGAATGTACTTGTTTATTGCCATTTTTAATATATCCACCAAAAACAAAGCCTTGCAATCATTTGATTGCAAGGCTTTAAGTCTCTTTGATACTGTTATCTGTAATCTCGCTCTGATTGCCTCAGCCCTGCAAAATCCCGAACTCGGCCCTGAGCCTTTTACAAATCGAACCCAGCCGGCGCTTCTGTTCGAATCCTAGCTGGAATAAAACAAAAAAGCCTCACATTTCTGTGAGGCTTTCTGTGATCCCGCTGGGATTTGCACCTAGTGCTAAAATCAGCGTTTGAATAGTATTAATGGGTTTTTCAATTTTTACTCACCTAATCGCTCACCATCATTCTCAATACGTTTTAGCTGCAATTGCTATAGTGTAAATATAATCATTCTCTTTTAAAATTGGAAGGAATTTAAGCTACTAATCACTGCGCGGTTCGACTCCGGCACTGAGTACTAACCAGGCTCAAGCCCAAAACCTTAAAGGGTTGCTCATTAAAAACCAGCCATTTTTACTTGACTTTCAATATGTTATCATTAAACGTTGAGTCAATAAAAGCGGTTCTAAACATGCCATCACCCTATATCAGATTATCTTTGCCCCCCTTATCAGGGTATGCTTCTGTGTAATGTTGGCTTTTTGATTAATCTCATAGAGGTTAGTTAAATTCGGTAAAATCCGGTCAATAAGCTCGTAGTGTATTTCGGTGAAAGTAACCTCTCTGTTTCGGGCCAAACTGGCCTCCAATTTGATTACCGGATGATGCACACCTAAGTTCCTTTTCCTCTGAACAAATAACACTTCGGATCCAAGTCCATTTTCCTCAGGACTTTTCGGTTTAATCCATATTACTTCCGGATTTATCCTCAATTCAAACCTTTCTAACGATCAAAATCCATCCGCAGGTACTAGAACGCTTAAAAAACGCCACAACCCCTTCAAAACAGCGAAATGATAGTCCACCCTAAATTGTAGATATACTCCCATGAGCCTTTATTTTATGCAGAAATTGAAAGATAATTCCCGAAAGCAACCCGTGAAAAAAGCTGATCGAAAGATCAGAACGGCCAGTTTGCCCCAAAACAGATAGTCACTTTAATGTGAAATGGGGTTACAGTACTATTTTTTTCATTGATCTGTTATTCTTGCCAAATTTTTTACACTTAATTACAAGAATATCCCTAGAAAGAATCTGTTTTAACATAAAAAACTACATAAAGTGTCAGAAGAAAAATATTAACGAATAGAAGGTTCGATAAGAAAACTATTTAATTTTTCCGTGTGCAGATGGTAGACTGGTGTCAACTATAGGTTTCAACACGATTAGAGGTTTTTCATAAACTGCTTCAGGAATTAAATTTCCTACGCTATTTAAAAACCCATTTTCATAATCTACGGAATCATCTGTCGAATTGTAACAGTAATAAGAAAAAAGTACTAGCTTAGATGTATATTCTTTAAAATTAAGGTTGTAAGTTTTAATTCTTTTTAATAAAGAACTGTCAAGCGCATATATTTTTTTTGTTTCGGGATTCAACTTGCTTGAATAGTACAGGGTATCAATTTTTCCCGCTGCATCAAAAGATAACGCTATTGCAAAAAAGTGTGCAAAATTCTTTTTTGTATTCTCATAAGCATCTCCTTTGGTACCCTTAACTACACAACTGCTTATAAACATAGGCAACTTAGGTGTTTTCTGCCCAAATGTTATGCTACTCAGTAGCATAATAAAAATAAATAATAAATATTTCATAGTTAATTGCAATATGTTCCCTGTTTGTCAGTAGCTGTTTCGTGGGTATGCCGTCTGTTGGTTTCGCTTATTGCATCCCTCTGTGCCTGTGTTAATTTTGTTGTATAAAGATTTGTATCTTCCAGTCCTCCCCAGCTAAGTCCCCAAGCTTCCTGATCACTGATGTTCGGGAAAGCAATTTTCAATGCACCCGTCATTAAAATTACATATTTATTTGCCATATCTTCATGCTGGGAGGTAATATTGTATCTTCCATCTGGACCGGGAGTTAATTTACTGAACATATACGCATGCAAAATCTCGTGGTAAACTGTGCTTAAAATATATTCCTTTGAAGAAACCTTTAGTGTGTTCTGATTCAATCGGATTTCAAAATCATTATTGGTGGCACTCCATCTTTTGGCATCTCCAGAAGTGGTATTCGGCAAATTGGTAACATCTTTGAATGTTAAATTTAAACTTTCAACCTCACTTGGGCCACCAAAAACTTCTCTCATTATATTTCTGATAGTTGTCTGAGCAGAGCCTGCCAAAGCAACCTGGGTTTTAATGCAAGGATTGGTGACACTATCTATAATTTCCCTCAAGGGACATTCAGTTATTCCAGTAGTTCCTCCAATGCAGCCACAATCAGTCGGATAAGCTCCTCCTGCCACTACTCCCTGGCAATCTGTTGGCCCGCCGTGGTCTGGTTCTGGATAGTCTCCCAGATCACCGCTACAAGACTGAAAAAGGTATCTTGATGTGCTGCCGAGTACTTATCCATTATAATCATAATAAGTTGTTGTCAGATACCAGCTGGTGCAGGTAATGGCCATCAGTTTATCTTTGTTATTTTTACGCGGAACATACATAAGATTATTGTTGGTAGTCTGTTTATAGACAGCTATCATCCCATTATCACTGATACGATCGTTAAAGTACTCTTTTTCAGGGCTAAAAGCTACTTGCACCCGATAGTTACTTTTAAATTTGTCGATTAGGAGCATATAGCTTCCTCCAAGCGCTCCTTCGCCTAAAACCATTTTTACAGGAACACTTACCACATCGCTTCCGTCATCAAGCTTGAATGTCCTTGCGGTACTCCAGTCTACATCTTGCTTGATCACTTGTCTAGTACCCTTACTTGATTGAAGTATGGTATTGCCATTTACATTGTCATTTAAGTACCAGTCTTTGGCACTCGCTATCGGATCTTCTGGTTTTGGGTTTTTTTTGCAGGAATTAAAAAAAGCTAATATCCCAAGGATGAGGCACAAGCTAATTACAGAGAGCTTTGATGTTTGTTTGGATAACATGCAGATTTAAGAGTTAATTAAGATATGAGATAAAACTTAAATGTATGTTTTTTAAGTATGATAACAAATCGCATCATCGCCGTTTATATACATAGGCCAAAATCCATGATATATAGGTGAAATTTCGTTATGGATTTTTATTACAGCATCTCATCTATTAGTAAAATAAGAACTTTAAGAGTATTAAATGGAGATTATTCGATATATGGTCACCTTCTCACCGCTAATGCACGCTTACATTACGCCTCAAATTGTTCACTCCATTTCGCTTAAAAGTGGCCTGTCGGCTTATTTTAAAGCGTTTTTAGCTGTCCGAAAAGTATTTGAGATTAATCGATTGTTTCAATAGTCAAAATGAAACAGGCGGCTTCTAACTGCGTTTAATTGCAGAATTCAGAAGAACATAGATGGCGTATCTTTCTAAATGGCCTGATTGACCCAGGTTTGGCTCCTAAATGTCTACTGGGCCATAAAAACAGCCCTGGAACCCATACATCATAGGTCAAAATACTAAAGCTAAAAAAGCTTCTTTAAAAAAAGGACAGGTTGAATCTTTCGATCTGAATACATTTAGCCTAATGGCTTAGGCATCCTTTGAAATGAAGGGTAGATGTTCGGGTGTCTAGTTTGGAACGGAATGGAGTGGATACTATTTGCGAAATCTCCACTCAGCCACATATTTGATAAAACCACTGAAAAAGTATTTGGCCTGGCCAAATTAGCTAAATGGCATGAAAAAGTAAGACAGTCCGCCTTTAAGGCTTTCAATACGATTGCCAGGTCAATTCAGAATCACTATCCTACCATTCTAAACTATTTTGATAACAGATCTACAAATGCTTCTGCCGAATCTTTCAATGCCAAAATCAAAGCATTCAGATCCCAATTCCGAGGAGTGAAATGTATAAAATTTTTGCTATACAGGCTAACTCAACTGTATGCTTAAAAAATGACTACTCCACAAGTTTTGGTATTGATCCAAAATTAGCCCTGCAGTCTGAAAACGTCAAGATGTTCGATGGCCGAACGACTTGTTAAACAAGTGATTATAAATAATTTGGTGAGTTCTTTTAGTACCTAAATTACTCACCGAATTACACACTTTTAATATGAGAATCGGTGAGTGTTTTAGATTTTTGACTAAAACAAAAAAGCTTGCAATCATTTGATTTGCAAGCTTTTATGTAGTTTTGATACTATCTTCTGTGATCCCGCTGGGATTCGAACCCAGGACCACTACATTAAAAGTGTAATGCTCTACCAGCTGAGCTACGGAATCATTTCCTTTTGTTTAAGGAGGTGCAAATATAGGGATTTATCCTTTTCTTGCAAATATTTTTTGAAAATGTTTTTATTGTTTTTTAGTTCATGTAAAATTGGCCCTTCTAACTGGTTGATTTTAAATTTTGTAAGCCCAGAAAGAATTTTAAAATTTATTTTTAAATGGGTAACATTTTTTCAAATCATTGCCTATTCACTCGCTTTTGGGATAAAATTGAGAAAAGACTGAAACTGTGCCTTGTGTTTGTTTTTGTCCAGTTTAAAATAAAAGGCCCCACGGCGGGAGCTTGATTTGTCCTTGTCGGCTTGTTTAATTAACAATCCACTGGCTGTAATCTTACGGATAAAGTTCCGGTTATCTATCGGCGAATCATAAACCTGCTCGTATAAAGCCTGCAATTGCGGTATAGTAAACCGTTTTGGTAAAAGCTCAAATAAAATAGGATGAAGGGCTGCCTGATAACGGATTTTATCCATAGCGGCCTTAACCATCATATCGTGGTCGAAAATTAATTCGGGAACTTCTTTTAGCTTAAACCACTCGGCATGGTACTGATCATTGATCTGTTTACTGTATTTATTAATATCGATCAGTGCAAAGTAAACTACCGAAACCGTACGTTCGATAGGATCCCGATCAGGACTGCCATAAGCATGAAGTTGCTCCAGGTAAACATCGTGTAATCCTGTTAATTCCAATAAAATCCTTTTGGCGGCACCATCAAGATCTTCATGTTCACCGATAAAACCACCCATTAAACTCCATTTATCTTTTACAGGTTCTATTGCTCTTTTTATTACCAAAAGTTTTAGCTGATCGCCGTCATAACCAAAAATAATGCAGTCTACTGCAACAAGAACAGGTTTTTGATTTAAATATTTTCCCATGTTAAAATAGCGTATTTAATTTAGCATCGTTATAATCTGTAATATAACCCAAGATATTCGGATAACCTTCAAATTCTTCGATAGTATGTGTTGTGGTTAATACAATACAAGGCATGCCCCCATTTAAAGCTGATTCTACACCTTTTGGTGCGTCTTCGAAAACCAGACAATCTGCCGGTGCAACATTTAATGCTGCCGCTGCCTTTAAAAAAGTTTCAGGATCTGGCTTGCTTGTTTTTACATCATCTGCACTCACAATTGCATCCAAGTAACGACGGATATTCAATCCATCTACCACAAAGTCTATATTAAAAGGTATCGCCGCAGATCCGATCGCCATTGGAATGTTAGCCTCTTTTGCGCGTTCCAAAAAGCGATCGAGTCCATCAATTAGTGCTAAATGCGGCATGTAGCCTTCCTGATAGCGCTTCTCTTTATCAATAGAAAGGCGTTCTATTTCTTCGGCGTTAAATTTATCTTTTCCGAAAACGCGTTCTAAAACTTCGTGGTTTTTACCATACATTTCCTTTTTTACGTTTTCGTAATCAAGTTTGGCGCCTAAATCTTCTGTCATGATGCTGTACCAGGCCAAGGTATGGTATTCCATATCGTTAATCATAGTGCCGTTCAAATCAAAAAGAAAAGCTTTTGGCTTGAAATTTAAATTATGCATATGGCTGCTAAATTATGTGATTTTTTTTACTGTTGAGAATCCTCACCGATATTATGAAAAAATAAGTATAATCGTTACTTTAACGTTAATAATTTTTTCCTACATTAGCCTTAACCAAAAATAAATCAATATGAAGCCGTATCTAATTTTGTGTGCAATTGCAGGTCTGCTTCCTCAAATTTTTAATCCATGAAAAAAATATTTCTTAAGGCTTTGCCCTTCGCTACATTGTGTTTAGCTGTAGCTTTTACTTCTTGTAACCAAAAATCAGATAAAGGGACACAAACAACTGAGGGAACTGATTCGTCAAAATACACCACTACCATCGATGGGAAAAGTGTGAAACTTTATACTTTAAAAAACAAACAAGGTGCTTCAGTTTCCATTACCAATTACGGAGGTAGGGTAGTATCGCTTTTAGTTCCAGATAAAAATAATAAGTTAACAGATGTGGTTTTAGGCTATGATAGTGTGGGTTCGTACCGCAAAAAAGGTGAGCCGTTTTTTGGTGCCTTAATTGGTAGATACGGAAACCGCATTGGTAAAGGTAAATTTACGCTCGAAGGAAAAGAATATACGCTACAGCTTAATGACGGTGTTAATACCCTCCACGGTGGTACAGATGGCTTTTTCTCGAAAGTTTGGGATGCTAAACAATTAGATGGACAAAAATTAGAGTTGAGTTATGTTTCAAATGACGGCGAAGCAGGTTATCCAGGAAAATTAGATGTTAAGGTAACTTATACCTTAACTGATGATAATGCTTTACAGATTGATTATTTAGCTACTACTGATAAAACGACGGTTGTAAATTTAACCAATCATGCTTATTTCAACCTAAATGGTGAGGGAAACAACACGATTTTGGATCATGAACTAACGATTGATGCAAATGCATACACGCCAGTAGATTCTACCCTGATTCCAACCGGGAAATTAACTCCCGTAGCTGGAACAGCATTTGATTTCAATAAAGCGAAAACCATCGGAAAATCGATCGAAGAAAATGATCAGCAGTTAAAGTTCGGCAAAGGTTACGATCATAATTTTGTATTGACCCACCATGATGGCAAAACGGCTATTGCAACCGTTAAAAGTCCGGTTACAGGAATAACAATGGAAGTTTATACCACCGAGCCAGGATTACAGTTTTACAGTGGTAATTTCTTAACGGGTGCTGATAAAGACGGTAAAGGTGGGAAATCATATCCTCACCGTTCAGCTTTCTGCTTAGAAACACAACATTTTCCTGATGCACCAAATCATGCAAATTTTGCATCGACAGTGCTTAAACCAGGTGAAACTTATAAAACGAGTACAACATACAAGTTTTTGAAATAACAATACTTCAGAAAATTGACTAAGATTATCTATAAAATTTCAAACAAAAAAAAGCAAGACTTCTAGTCTTGCTTTTTTTGTTTCTTTTATTTGCAAATTCGGCTTTAAGGATTTAATAACCGATCAGGAAATTGCGTTATTTTCTCAATGGTTAATTGTTGCATGATCTGGTATAAATGAGTTTTGAACATATTGATGGTATGATCGCCTCCTTCATTACCTAAAGCGCCAACTCCATACATAAAAGGCCGGCCCATAAAGTTGAATTCAGATCCAACGGCATGTGCTCTTGCTAAATCAACGCCTGAACGGATACCACCATCTAACATGATCTTCAATTTTGATATGTATAGTGGATTGTTCGCCAATTTGATCAGTGAATTGATTGAGGATTCGCCTGCGTCGATTTGTCTGCCGCCATGATTGGAAACAATCACTCCATCGGCACCGATTTGGATAGCAGCTTGCATATCTTCATCAGTCGCGATTCCCTTCAGTACTAAAGGTCCTTTCCAAAGATCACGAATGGCAGCAACCTTTTCAATATCAACCTTACCGGTAAATGTTTTGTTCATGAACTGCCCAAGTTGCGACATATCCATTCCTTTTTCCATGTAAGGCTTTAAGGTAGCAAACGATGGAATTCCATGTTGTAGGGTTTTAATTCCCCACAGCGGACGGGCAAAAGCCTGTAAGATATTATTGATTGACATTTTTGGTGGAATGGACAAACCACTCTTGATTTCTTTATATCGTAAACCAAATGCAGGCACATCTACCAGAACAACTAATACCGGGCATTCAACAGCTTTTAAGCGATTTAAGATATCATCCCTCAAGCTATTCTCCGTAGGATGGTACAATTGAAACCATGCTTTTCCTTCAGATACTTCGGCAATTCGTTCGATACTACTGGTGGATACGGTGCTTAATGTATAGGGAATATCGGCTTTAGCGGCAGCCTTAGCTAAAATTTCGGGTGCATTAGGCCACATCAAACCTTGCAAACCAATCGGAGATATCCCAAATGGAGCACTGTAACGACGGCCGAATAATTCGACCGACATATCGATATCTCCACCAACGCGTAAGTAATTCGGTTTAAGGTAGATATTATCGAAGTCGCTCTCGTTTCTCGATAAATTAAGACCCTCATTACAACCACCCTCCAGGTAGTCAAAAGCAAATTTAGGAATCCTTGATTTTGCCTTTTTTCTTAAGTCGGCTACAGAAGGGAATTGAGGATTGTAAGGGAATGTAATCTTTTTACTCATATTTAAATATTGTGATGGTCAGATTCTATTTTAGAAAGCGAAAACTAATATTTTATATTATATTTTCCATCCTGCTCTATCTGCTATTTTGTAATTATCGTTTTATGTTGGAATTTGTTTGCGCTCATTTCCAAACGAGTGCATAAATAGCAAAACGACTATATCGTTATAAATGATAAAATATCCAACGCTTTAATTTTAGTTACGGAGAACGTAAAAAAGTATTGTTTCCTAGGGTTTTGATCTGTCATTCTGAACGCAGTGAAGAATCCTTTGCAATAAAGCCACATCAAAAGATCCTTCATTGCATTCAGGAGGACAAATGGGGTGAAGATATGTAGTTAAACTCCATAAAAAGCTTTCGCATTATCGGTGAAAATTAATTTCCTTTCAGCTGAAGAGAACTGCTCAGTGTACTTGGCAACTAAATTAAACCAATCCTCGTATGGGCGGCTGATCAGCATTACCGGCCAATCACTGCCATACATGATTTTTTCTGTACCAAAATGCTCGAACACCACATCAAAACAGTTAAAAAGTTCTTTTTCAGTCCAGTTTTTCCAATCAGCCTCGGCCAATAAGCCCGAAACTTTGCAGCTTACACTTGGGTTTGAAGCTAAGATTTTAATATTTGCCGACCATAATTTCAAATCCTGACTTTTCACATCAGGTTTGCCGCAATGGTCTAATACAAATGGTTGATCGGAGATTTGATCAACCATTTTGATAATAGGTGTTAATTGGTTGTGATAACACAATAAATCGTAAGTGTAACTGTATTTTTTTAAAAGATTAATGCCCGCAATAAACTTTTTATTCAGGATGAAATCGGCGTTTTCGGCTTGTAAAACATGTCGCCAGCCTTTAATCTTCTTAAAATTACTCCAGTAAGTTAAACGCTCGTCTAAATTTGGATCGAGTAAATCTACCCAGCCCACAATTCCCTTTACAATTTCATTTTGTTCTGCCAGTGATAACAAGAAATGGTTTTCCTCTTCCGATTGGCTGGCCTGCACAGCAATACATCCCGTAATTTGAAGATCGTTATATACGGCTATAAGGTCTTTCGGAGAAAAATCATTACGGATGGCAAACATATCTTCATTTATCCAGTTATCTCTAACCGGATCGAAATTCCAAAAATGCACATGTGTATCAATCATAAAAAGCAATTTAAAGTTTAAAAATCTGATCCATTAAGATCCATTTTTCTCCAGGTTTTGAACCTGGTAGTGCCTGCTGGAATTTCCACATCAAATTTTCCCATTCCTGCACTTTTGGATTGGTTAAATCGGCTTTCGATTTTTCCTCAAAAGAAAAGCTTTCATTCACTTCCATAATCATAAACAGCCTGTTTCCTAACAAATAGATCTCCAGATCATCAATGCCAGAAGAAGTAATACTCTCTTTAATTTCGGGCCAAACCGATTGATGATACTGCTTATACTCTTCTATCAGCTTTTCATCATTTACAAGATCGAGTGTTAAACAGTATCTTTTCATATTAGCTTCCACTGTAGGCTTTAACGGTTTGCTTGCTCGAGCCTAAGCCGTCGATACCCAATTCTACCACATCACCAGCTTTTAAATACCAAGGTTCAGGTTTTTGACCTAAGCCTACGCCAGCTGGTGTTCCAGTCGTAATTACATCACCTGGTAAAAGCGTCATAAACTGGCTGATATATGAAATCATAAACGGAACATTAAAAATCAGGTTTGAAGTATTGCCATCCTGCAAGGTTTTTCCGTTTACCGTTAACCAAAGGCGAAGATTGTGCACATCGGCAATTTCATCCTGGGTCGCGATAAATGGTCCGATAGGTGCGAAGGTATCGCAGCTTTTTCCTTTTACCCATTGTCCGTTTCTTTCGATCTGGAACTCGCGCTCACTATAATCGTTATGCAGAACATAACCAGCAATGTGGTTTAAAGCATTTTCTTCAGCAACATAACTTGCTTTTTTGCCGATCACAATCGCTAATTCTACTTCCCAATCGGTTTTTTTACTGTTTTTTGGAATGATCAGGTCATCGTTAGGCCCAACAATAGCTGAAGTAGCTTTAAAGAATAAAATTGGTTCTGATGGGATAGGCGCGTTGGTTTCTGCCGCATGGTCTTTATAGTTTAAGCCCACACAGATAATTTTTGAAGGACGGGCCAAAGCAGGACCAAGACGTACACTTTTATCAACCTGTGGTAAATCAGCCGATGCAATAGCAGACTTTAATTGCGCTAAACCATCACCACCAAAAAATTCTTCATTATAATCTTTAACCAATGCAGAAACATCGAAATAATTATCGTTTATAATTACCCCAGGTTTTTCAGCTCCAGCTTCGCCAAATCGTATTAATTTCATTATAAAATGCTTTATTGTATTTGAAAATATTTATTAATTGTTTAAGGTAGTAAATCCACCGTCAATTGGGTAGTCGCAACCTGTAATAAATGAAGCTTCATCGCTACATAGGTATAAAGCCAGGGCACCAACCTCTTCTGGTTTGGCCATCCTGCCGATAGGTTGTGTTTTAGAAAGTTTTTCGAACATTTCAGGGATATTATCCGGATAGTTTTTCTGTAAGAAACCATCCACGAAGGGCGTATGAACCCGCGCAGGCGAAATTGAATTACACCTGATGTTTTCGCCAATATAATCTTTCGCTACACTCATGGTGATTGCTTTCACAGCACCTTTCGCGGCGCTATAAACGAAACGATCTGGAAGACCAATTAGCGCGGCAATTGAGGCCATATTGATAATTACACCTCCGCCAGCTAAACGGATATGTGGAATGGCTGCATGCAAACAGTTATAAACGCCTTTCACGTTTACGCGCATAACACGGTCAAAATCAGCTTCATCTGTGGTGTCAGCCTTTCCGATATGTGCAATACCTGCGTTGTTGATCAGGATATTAATTTCTCCGATCTGCTTAAAAACTTCGTGAACAGCATTATGGTCTGAAACATCACATCCATAACTGAATGCTGATCCACCATTTGTTTTAATTTCATCTAAAGTATCCTGGGCGTGCTCTGTTCCCAATTCGATAATGTGCACCTCAGCGCCCTGTTTAGCTAAAATAGTTGCAATAGCTCTTCCTATGCCGCTTCCCCCGCCTGTAACTACGGCTTTTTTGTTTTTTAGTGAAAACATGTATATGATTATAAATTATAATTGATTAGAATACGGATACAAATAAAATAAATATTGTTGATTAAAAATTTTATCTTCTTGTCTAAATATTAACAGATATTGTCATAAGCCATTTTGGATATTCAAATGGCCTTACCTTGCATAAATTTTACAAAGCCAGTCAGTATTATTACTTATATTTGAATAATATCTTTATATTTAAATATAGTATTAACCAAATATCACATAAAAAACCTGTTAAAATAGGTTTTGTTATTAGAGCCAATTTGAATGAGAAATTTTCTGATTTTTATTTCCTGTTATTTTTTAGCTGTACAATTTTCTAACGCTGCTGAGCGCTTACAAAAAACAATTGTAATTTCTACAGAAAATCATGTTCGGGTGCGTTTTGGTGCAGAAAAGTTATCAAAAGCCTTAGTTAAGTTAAATTATTCGACCAAAATCGAACAGAAGGATAGACTTGCTTCAAATAACAATGTTATTGCGATTGGTGTGTTTTCTGATAAACTTTTTGTCAATAACCTTCCAGCAGCGATTAAAAATAAGATTTCAACGACCAAAAAAGAGGGCTTTCATATTTATACCGGGAAAAACGGGGTGCTTTATGTAATCGGCAATGATGCATCCGGTGCTTTATATGGCTGTATAGAACTGGCAGATCAAATCAAGAGTAGCGGTAAATTACCTACGCAGCTGGCACTTTCCGATCAACCTGAAATGGTGCTGAGAGGTACCTGTATCGGTCTTCAGAAACCAGATTACCTGCCCGGACATGATGTTTACGAATATCCTTACACCCCTGAAACTTTCCCTTGGCTTTATGATAAAGCTCTATGGATTAAGTACCTGGATATGATGGTCGAAAACCGCTATAATTCGCTTTATTTATGGAATGGACACCCTTTTTCGTCGCTGCTGCGTTTAAAAGATTATCCTTATGCAGTAGAGGTTGATGATGCTACTTTAAAAAAGAACGAAGAAATCTTCCAGTTTTTAACTAAGGAAGCCGATAAACGTGGCATTTGGGTGATCCAGATGTTTTACAATATTATTATTCCTAAACCATTTGCCGATAAACATGGCCTGAAAACACAAGATCGGAACCGTCCGATTATTCCTTTAATTGCTGATTATACCCGAAAATCGATTTCATCTTTTGTAGAGAAGTACCCAAACGTTGGTTTAATGGTGGCCTTGGGTGAGGCAATGGAGGGTGTTGGTCAGGATGATATTGATTGGTTTACCAAAACGATTATTCCCGGGGTGAAAGATGGATTAAAAGCTGCCGGCATTAAGGAAGAACCTCCGATTGTACTGCGTGCACATGATACCGATGCACCAAGTGTGATGAAAGCAGCGCTGCCCTTTTATAAAAATCTGTATACCGAAAATAAGTTTAATGGTGAGGCTTTAACTACTTATACCCCTCGTGGGGCTTGGGCAGATCTAAACAGGAAATTAGCTGCTATTGGTACGATCAATATCTCTAACGTGCATATTTTAGCCAATCTAGAGCCGTTTCGCTACGGTTCGGCAGACTTTATCCAGAAATCAGTTCAGGCGATGAACAAGATTTATGGTGCAAAAGGTTTGCATTTATATCCTCAAGCCAGTTATTGGGATTGGCCTTATTCGGCTGATAAGGTAAAAGGAAGGTTATTGGAAGTAGACAGAGATTGGATCTGGTACAAGGAATGGGCAAGATATTCGTGGAATTCGCAAAGAGACCGCAGTGAAGAAATTAACTATTGGGGAAATGAGCTGGCCAATAAATATGGTGCTAATTTAACTGGAGGTAAAGCTATTCTGAATGCCTATGAAGAATCGGGTGAGATATCACCCAAACTTTTGCGCAGGTACGGCATTACCGATGGTAACCGACAAACGTTAACCCTGGGCATGCTGATGACGCAGCTCATTAATCCGTTCCGTTATGGGTTGTTTACCTTAATGTATGAATCGGAAGCCCCGGAAGGTGAAATGATTATCGAATACGCCGAAAAAGAGTGGAAGAAGCAAGGCCATATTGGCGAGACCCCGGTTCAGGTAGCACGCGAAGTGGTTGAACATGGCAAAAAAGCCATTCAATCTATTAATGAGGCTGCACCCAGTATAACAAAAGATACTGCAGAGTTTAAGCGGCTTAGAAATGATATCTATTGTTATGATGAAATGGCTAATTTTTATGCTGAGAAAGTTAAGGCAGCCCTGTGGATATTGCGGTATAAAAATTCGAACCAGGTAGTTGATTTAGAGCAGGCATTGCCTTTTCTCCAGAAAAGCGTAGATCATTACGCTAAACTGGTTAAATTGACTGAACACAGTTACCTGTACGCCAATAGCATGCAAACCAAACAGCGGAAAATCCCGATGCGTGGTGTAGATAAAACTTTTATCCACTGGAAAGAGATGTTACCGGTTTTCACCAAAGAGCTTAATCATTTTAAAAGAAGTATCGATTCTCTGAAATCTATAAAACAGGGAACGGTTGCTGCAATTGTGCCGTATAAAACTGCTGATGTTAAAGTCTTAAATGAAACAGAAAGTTATGTGATAGCCAAAGATGCATCGCTTTTTGCAGATACTGCAATTAAGATTAAAGAAGTTGCAGCGCAGTTGCTAGGTTTAAAGGGAATTAAGCTGGCAAAAGAAAAGCAGATCAAAATTGGAACAGAAATTAAATTCAGCACCAAAGCACCTGTAAAATTACTGATCGGCTTTTTTAATCAGAAAGATCCGCAATATCTTGCTCCTCCACAGCTGGAAACAGATGCGAGTGCCAATAACTATGGTCAGTCTGAAATCAAGATATCTAATGCGCTGGTGCCTTATGGCTTTCCACCGGTAAATGTTCATGCTTATTCTTTCCCTGCAGGAACACATACTTTAAATTTAGGTAAAGGGGCCTGCCTCGTTTTAGGGTTTATTGATGACAAACAGGAACTGCGGATTTTTAATGCAGGTTTAGATGGTAGAGGAAAAGACATCGATTGGTTATTTGAATAATGATGAATACAAGAAATTTAATTGCAACAGCAGCATTGTCGGTGCTGACAATCACAAGCTTTGCACAGCAGAAATCAATTCTGGGGACCGAAAAGCTGAAGAAATATGTTACTTATTTCAATTCTATCGACACTGAGGCGGTTAAAAACCATGTGCCCAATGCTGAAGCCTTTACGTGGTTAGCTGAGCAGGTACCTTTATTTGAATGCCCCGATTCCGTATTGGAGCAAAACTATTACTACCGCTGGTGGACTTACCGCAAACACCTGGTTAAAACCCCTGAGGGGTTTATATTCACTGAATTTATCGAACCGGTTAAACATGCAGGGAAATATAATTCCATCAGCTGCGCATTAGGTCACCATATTTACGAAGGCAGGTGGTTAAAGGATAATCGTTATTTAAAAGATTACATCAAATTCTGGCTTTACCATGCCGATGTTGGCCAAACCAAACAACGTTTCCACCAATTTAGCAGCTGGGTTGATGATGCCGTTTATCAGAATTATCTGGTGCAGCCTGATCAGGGGTTTTTGAAGGAAATATTGCCTGCATTGGATAAAGATTACGCCAAATGGGAATTAGAAAGGCAGCTTAAAAACGGCCTGTTCTGGCAACATGATGTTAAGGATGGCATGGAAGAATCGATCAGTGGATCTCGAAAAGACCAGAACCAACGGCCAACCATAAACAGTTACATGTATGGTAATGCCATTGCTTTGGATAAAATTGCGGTTTTGTTAGGTGATAAAACCTTGGCCGACAAATACAAAAACAAAGCAATTGTGCTTAAAAAACTGGTTCAGGATAGTTTATGGAATGCTGCTTCTTCGTTTTTTGAAACGAGAAAAGCCAAAGGAGGCTTATCTGATGTTAGAGAGGCCGTCGGTTTTACGCCATGGGAATTTAACCTGCCTGATGATCAGTCAAATTATGCAAAAGCCTGGGATCAGTTATTGGATACTGCCGGATTTAAAGCACCCTGGGGTTTAACAACTGCCGAAAGAAGAAATCCAACATTTAGAACAAGGGGAACAGGACATAGCTGCGAATGGGATGGCGCACTTTGGCCTTTTGCCAGCTCACAAACTTTAAAAGGATTGGCAAATCTGCTCACGAATTATAAAAAACATGGTAAAATTAATGCTGAAGTCTTTTACCGGGAACTGCACCAGTATGCTGCTTCTCATGTTAAAAATGGAAAACCTTACATAGGTGAGTATCAGGATGAAAAAACAGGTGAATGGTTAAAAGGAGATAATCCACGGAGCAGTTTTTACAATCACTCTACCTTTAATGATCTAATTATTAATGATCTAATTGGCATAAAGCCACGTCAGGATAATGTGCTTGAAATTTCGCCATTAATCCCTAAAAATCAGTGGGATTGGTTCATGTTAGATCAAGTTCCGTATCACCAAAAAACGTTAACCATTTTGTGGGATAAAACCGGAAAAAAATATAATAAGGGCAAAGGATTATTGGTATTTGCAGATGGTAAAGAAATTTATAAAGGGAAGGATTTAAAGCCTTTAAAAGTGCAGATGAATTAACGATAAAATCGTAACACTATTTTGCACTCCTAAACGAGCGTAAGCATGAAAATAAAAATGGACTAAACATATCGTCATTGCGAGGCACGAAGCAATCCTAAAGCGTTATTTATTATACCTAGCGATAGTAGTAAGATTGCTTCGTGCCTCGCAATGACGAAAAAACCATAAAATATAACCAAATGAAACATTCCATCAATATGATTAAGGCTTTAATTTTTATCCTTGCTTTTGGCATCGTTCTAACTGCAAACGCCCAGTCTTATTACAACGTAACTAAATACGGCGCAAAAAACGACAGCAGTAAACTGGCTACAACAGCAATCAAAATTGCGATAGAAGCGGCATCAAAAGCGGGTGGCGGAACTGTTTATTTTCCTGCTGGTAAGTATTTAACTGGCGCTATCCATTTAAAAAGCAACATCACTATATTAATTGATGCCGGTGCCGAATTACATTTCAGCGATAACTTTGACGATTATTTACCCATGGTGAAAAGCCGTTACGAAGGTGTTGATGTAACCAGTTTTTCGCCATTGTTTTATGCCTATAAAGTAGAAAATATCTCCATTATTGGCAGGGGGATTATTGATGGACATGGTAAAAAATGGTGGGATTTTGTAGAAGGTTATAAAGAGGGGCAACCACGTTCTAAATGGCAAACTACTTTTGACGGTTTAAATCAAGATATTATCTTGCCAGATGATCCTAAGCAAATGAAACGCGGTTTTCTTCGTCCACCGTTTATACAACCGATGTTCTGTAAAAATGTGCTGATCGATGGGATAACCATCCGCAATTCGCCTTTTTGGACGATCAATCCAGAATTTTGCGAAAACGTTAAGGTTCATGCCGTTACCATCAATAATCCCCATTCACCAAATACAGACGGCATTAATCCTGAGTCTTGTAAAAATGTGCACATTTCAGACTGCCACATCAGTGTGGGCGATGATTGCATCACCATCAAATCGGGCAAAGATGCGCCTGGACGAAAAATGGCTGTTCCTGCAGAAAATTATGTGATTACCAATTGTACCATGTTATCAGGTCATGGCGGAGTGGTTATTGGCAGTGAAATGTCGGGCGATGTACGTAAAATAGCCATCTCGAACTGTGTCTTCGACGGAACAGATAGGGGGATCCGCATTAAAACAGCCCGTGGCAGGGGTGGTGTGGTTGAAGAAATTAGGGTGAGTAACATCATCATGAAAAATATTAAAGATCAGGCGATTGTATTGGATATGCAATATGCGAAAACAAATGTAGAAGCTGTTTCTGATCGAACACCTACCTTTAGAAATATCCATTTCAGTAATATCACCGGTCAGGTTAACCAGGCAGGCTATTTAAATGGTTTAGAAGAAATGCCTATCGATAATATTACCTTCAATGATATTAATATGGATGCCAAAACTGGCTTTTCTATTCAAAAATCCAGTAATATTGAGTTTCATAACGTAACGGTGAATACCGAATTGGGTGCATCGATAAAGGCATTAAAGGTGAATAATTTAATTATTGATGGTTTAAAAAGCAATAAACCTCATGCCAGTGCGGCTGTAATTGATCTCACTAACGTATCTGATCTGTTCCTGTACAATGCTTTCCCAACAAAAGAAACGGTTACCTATTTGAAACTAAACGGGCCCGAGACCAAAAATATATTCTTAGGAAATAATAATTTTAGAAGAGTGAAAGAGGCGGTTAAAAAAGAAAAAGAAGTAAGCAGTAACATCGAAATTATTTCAGGCGATAAAGGACAATAATATGAGGTTTAAACTTTTATTAAGTACATCATTTTTAATATTGACGGCTCATTTTGGCAGCTTTGCACAAGAAAATAACCATACTTTATGGTACAATAAGGCTGCAGAAAAGTGGACAGATGCTTTGCCGATCGGAAACGGTAGATTGGGCGCCATGATTTTCGCCGGAACGGCTGTAGATCATATCCAATTTAACGAGGAAACCGTTTGGACAGGCAAACCAAGGGATTATAACCGGAAAGGCGCCTATCAATACCTACCTGAGATCAGGAAATTACTTTTTGAAGGAAAGCAGGCAGCAGCAGAAGCTTTAGCGCAAGAACATTTTATGGGCTTGCAAAGTACATCGGGCGACAGAAAAATTTGGGTAAATGAAATGAAAGCTGGAAAAGGCATTCAAGGCAATCCTGCTTTGGCAAATTTTGATGATCAGCTTTGGAAAACCATAAAAGTACCTGCCTACGAAGGTTGGGAAACGTTAGGCTTAGCCAATTTAGACGGTGCCGTTTGGTTCAGAACCACTTTTGATGTGCCCGAAAATTGGGCAGGGAAAAACCTTATACTCGATCTTAACCGCATCCGTGATCAGGATTTTACTTATATAAACGGTCAATTGGTCGGTAATACTGATAATACGGAGCCAAGAAAATATACTATTCCTGCGAAACTGATTAAAAAGGGTAAAAATGTAATTGCTATCCAGGTGCTTAATTATTTCGATAAAGGCGGATTGGCTGGTTATAAAGACACTACAAAAAAGATTGGCATTTATCCTGTTGGCGAAAGTATGGAGCAGGGCATTTCATTGGTTAAAGATTGGAAATATAAAATCCAGGATGAAAACCCGCCTGCCGTTCCGCAATACCAGGGCAGTTATCAGCCTTTTGGCGATTTGAATCTATATTTCAAGCAGACCAAATCTATTGTTACCAATTATAAACGGTCTTTGGACATCAGCACAGCCGTTGCAAAAACAACTTATACGCTAAACGGTGTAAATTATCAGCGTGAGTATTTTGCAAGTCAGCCAAACCAAGCCATTGTAATCCATTTAACGGCCGATAAAAAGGCGTCTATTAGTTTCGATGCTGAACTTTCAAGCGCGCACAGAAAATCATCTGTAAAAGCTTTAGCTAATAATGTAATTGCTTTATCTGTTCAGGTAAAAGATGGTGCGATTAAGGGAGAAAGTCGATTGACGGCTTTAATCAAAAACGGCTCTGTGAAGGCGATGAATGGCAAAATTAGCATCAATCAGGCAGATGAAGTAACACTTTATTTAACAGCTGGAACTAATTTTATCAATGCGCAGGATGTTTCTGAGAACCCTGCAGCCGCTAATACTAAAGCTTTAAACGGATTAAAAGGTAAACCTTACACTGAAATCAAACAGAAGCACATTAAAGAATATCAAAGCTATTACAACACTTTTAGTGTCGATTTTGGCCGTTCGGATCATGAGAACCTTCCTACAGATGAAAGACTAGCAAAATTTGCGACTGCGAACGATCCTGCTTTTGCTGCTTTATATATGCAGTATGGAAGATATTTGTTGATTTCCAGCTCCAGACCTGGTACTCAGCCAGCCAACCTGCAAGGGATTTGGAACGATTTGCTTACTCCACCATGGGGAAGCAAGTACACTACGAATATTAACTTAGAAATGAACTACTGGCCAACTGAAATCCTTAATTTATCGGCACTAAACGAGCCACTTTTCAGCAAAATCAAAGGACTGGCGAAAACCGGAGCCGAAACGGCAAAAGCATATTATAACGCCCGTGGTTGGGTTTTACACCACAATACTGATTTGTGGAATGGTACTGCACCGATTAATGCCTCCAATCATGGCATTTGGGTAAGTGGAGGTGGTTGGTTAAGTGATCATTTATGGGCGCATTATCAATTTAGTAAAGACCGTAAGTTTCTGGAAAGTGAAGCCTATCCTTTAATGAAACAAGCTGCTTTATTTTATGAAGACTTTTTAGTGAAAGATCCGAAAACAGGTTGGTTAATTAGTACACCTTCTAATTCGCCAGAAAATGGTGGTTTAGTGGCTGGGCCAACAATGGACCACCAGATTATCAGATCGCTTTTCAGAAATTGTATTACGGCAGCCGAAACGCTTAATGTAGATGCCGAATTTAGAAAATCGCTAGCTGAAAAAATTAAACAGCTGGCACCAAATCAGATCGGAAAATACGGACAGTTACAAGAATGGTTAGCCGATGTAGATGATACCGCAAGTAAACATCGCCATGTTTCTCATTTATGGAGTGTGTATCCAGGAAATGATATTACCTGGGATGGTAACGAGAAGATGATGCAGGCGGCAAAACAATCTTTGTTGTACCGCGGCGATGACGCTACAGGTTGGAGTTTGGCCTGGAAGATTAATTTCTGGGCAAGGTTTAAAGATGGCGACCATGCCATGAAACTCGTTAAAATGTTAATGAAGCCAGCCAATAATGGTGCAGGTTCTTATGTAAACCTTTTTGATGCACATCCGCCTTTCCAGATAGATGGAAACTTTGGTGGGGCAGCCGGAATCGCAGAAATGATTGTGCAAAGCCACCAGGGCTATCTGGATATTTTACCCGCATTACCAACTGCAATTCCAAACGGAGAAATTAAAGGACTTCTGGCCCGAGGAGGTTTCGAACTGGATTTGGCCTGGGATAAAGGTGTACTAACCTCACTTACCATAAAATCTAAAACAGGAGGAAACTGTAAAATCCGTTATAAAAACAACAACGCAACGTTCGAAACTAAAGCTGGTGAAAGCTATAAACTGAATGGAGATCTGAAATCGCGATGAATCAACTTACGAAATCTAAAAGGACTGAGCGGGAGAAGATTTCGTCAGTCTTAGCCTGGATTAACACATACCAGATTTGCCTGAACACATCCCCGCGAAATTTCCCGAAGAGGTACGTGGGGACACGTACCTTGGCTAGATGCCTTGGTTCGTGTCCGCGCGAACCAAAAAGAATTCAATTTAAACAGTTGCTTTTACTGCTGTTATGCTTCATCAATTTTTATGGAGTGAGTTCACTCTATGCACAAAACCAAACCAGGAAAGATGTTTTATTAAATTCAAACTGGCTCAGTATTGCCGATGAAAAAAACAACAATACTTTTGATGGTTTTCAGTTAGCCAGCTACAAAACCTTAAACTGGAAAAAAGTAAATGTTCCGCACAACTGGGATCAGTATGAAGGCTATCAACGGAAACTTCATGGCAATAAACATGGCTATGCCTGGTACCGCAGAACATTTAAAACCAACGAAATTAAGTCTGGAAAACGGTTTTTTCTGTATTTCGAAGGCGTGGGTTCGTATGCAACAGTTTGGTTAAACGGTAAAAAAGTGGGGTACCACGCTGGTGGGAGGACAACTTTTACTTTGGATGTTACTTCAGCCATCAAATTAAATAACCTGGAAAATGTATTGGCGGTAAGGGCCGATCATCCAGCAAATATCCAGGACTTACCTTGGGTTGATGGCGGTTGCTCGACAGAACGTGGTTTTTCAGAAGGTTCGCAGCCGATGGGCATTTTTCGTCCGGTTCACTTGATTGTAACCAATGAAGTTCGCGTAGAACCTTTTGGTATCCACATCTGGAACGACAATAAAATCTCTGCAGAATCTGCTGTTTTAAACCTGAGTACCACAGTTAAAAACTATGGTTTAAAGCCTAAAAATGTAAGCGTTGTAAACAGATTGCTGGATCTGAACGGAAAACAGATTAAAGAACTGAGAAAATCTCTTGTTGTTCCTGCTGGAAAAGAAATTCGGATCGATCAACAGACTGACAAGATCATCAGTCCAAAACTTTGGTCTTTGGAAAATCCATATCTCTATACTTTTCAAACTACCATTATGGAAAACGGAAAGATTGTAGATGAGTTGAAAACGCCTTACGGAATCAGATGGATCAGCTGGCCCATTGGCGAACAAGCGAGCCAGAAACAGTTTCTGTTAAATGGAAAACCAGTTTTTATTAACGGGATTGCAGAATATGAGCATCTAATCGGGCAGAGTCATGCTTTTAGTAACGAACAGATCAGTTCGAGAGTTAGGCAAATTAAAGCTGCAGGTTTTAATGCTTTCCGCGATGCACACCAACCACATCATTTATTGTATTCTGATTATTGGGATAAAGAAGGGGTTTTATGCTGGACCCAAATGGCTGCTCATATCTGGTATGATACACCCGAATTCAGAAAGAACTTTAAATCACTTTTAACAGACTGGGTAAAAGAGCGCAGAAACAGTCCGGCAGTGGTGTTATGGGGCTTAGAAAACGAAAGTACTTTGCCTGAAGATTTCGCAAAAGAATGCACATCGCTGATTAGAAAACTCGATCCTACAGCTTCATCGCAAAGAAAAGTTACCACTTGTAATGGTGGAAAAGGAACGGACTGGGATGTTCCCCAAAACTGGACCGGTACCTATGGTGGTAATCCGCTAACTTATGGAGAAGATCTTCAAAGGCAGGTTTTGGTTGGCGAATACGGTGCCTGGAGAACAATTGATCTTCACACGTCTGATGCCAATGGAAAAGGATACACAGAGAATAAAATGACCGATTTAATGGAAACCAAGGTACGCCTGGCCGAATCGGTAAAAGATAAAACTGCTGGTCATTTTTTCTGGTTGTACAGTTCGCACGATAATCCTGGGAGGGTGCAAGGCGGAGAAGGATTGAGAGATCTGGATCGGGTAGGCCCGGTAAATTACAAGGGTATGTTTACGCCTTGGGAAGAACCTACTGATGTATTTTATATGTTCAGGGCAAATTATGCGCCAAAACGAACTGAGCCTATGGTGTATATTGTTTCGCATACCTGGCCTAACCGCTGGAACAAACCAGGTATAAAAGACAGTATAGTGGTTTATTCTAACTGCGATGAAGTAGAACTTTTTAATGATGTAAACGGCAAATCTTTAGGTAGAAGAAAACGCGGTACAATCGGCACACATTTCCAATGGAACAAGCCTGATATCCAGTATAATGTATTGTATGCCGTGGGTTATGTACATGGAAAAGCAGTTGCCAAAGATAAAATGGTGCTACAGAATTTACCCCAAAGTCCAAATTTTAATGCTTTAATAAATGATAAAAAGTTAACCGTTCCAGCGCAGGGATATAAATATGTATATCGTGTAAATTGTGGTGGTGGAGATTATATTGATACCAATGGCAATCAATGGTCTGCTGATAGGAACTTAACTTCATTGGATAGTTTTGGTTCAACCTCCTGGACAGCAGGGTTTACGGGGATTCCTACTTTTTTTGCCAGTCAACGCCGTACTTTTCAACCTATAAATGGGACTAAAGATTGGAAGCTTTTCCAGACTTTGAGATATGGCAGAGATCAGTTGAAATATCATTTTCCACTTCCGGACGGTGAATATCTGGTTGAACTTTATTTTATAGAACCCTGGTTGGGTATAGGCGGAGGTTTTGATGCTAAAGAAATGCGCTTATTTGATGTGGCATTTAATGGTAAAACGGTAATTAAAGATTTAGATATCTGGAAAGAAGCAGGAAGTAATACCTTGTTAAAGAAAACAATCAAAACGACTGTTAAAGGTGGCTTTTTGGACATCAATTTCCCACAAGTAAAAGTTGCACAGGCCGTGATTTCGGCCATTGCAATTTCAGGTCTAAATCAAAACATCCAAGCTGCACCATCAAGTAAATCACTCCTGAGCAAAATTAAAAATGCAACATTATGCGATTGGTTGGATATTGGAGATGAACAATTTAAAGGTGAAAATTTAACCTTTACTGATCTGCCTTCGAATTTATATGGTGCCGAGTGGCTAAAGGCGTCACGCGGACAGGAAAGTATCGAATTTACCGCAACTGATACTGTAGATACGTTTGTGGCACTAAATATTAATAGTAGTGTGCCCCAGGGATTCGAAGACACCAAAACCTCATTAAGCAATAGTAAGGATGAAATATTTAATCTTTATCGGAAAAGACTTATTCCAAATGAGCGCATAATTTTTGACAGTAGAACAGCCACTGTTTTTGTATTACCGGTTACGCACTTACAACCCGCTTACGATTTAAAAACCACCACTACATATAAAGCTACTGATGGCATTTTAGAAGGTAAGGATGTTGTGAAGGCAATTTTAATGGATAAACAGCGTGTAATTTTTAATGCAGCTAGCCAAGGAAGCTTAACCTGGCAGATTTCAGTTGGTGTGGCCGATACCTATTCTTTAACCCTAAAATACCATAATCCATCAGAGCAGCTTTTGAAAGCTAAACTGGAATTTTTATCGGCAGATGGTACCTTAATGAAAACAGAAATGGTCGAATTTGCACCTACTAAAACCGGAAAATGGAACTACCTCAGTACCAATACCGGGAGTATGATTAATGCAGGGACTTATAAACTCAAATTGATTGCCACAGAAACCAAAGGACTGGCAGTTGATGCTTTAGATGTTCAATAAGATAAGATGGTACAATATGTAGCCAAAATCTTATATTAATACTGATATTTAGACATGCATATTTGTTTTAACCAAATTAATAAACGAGCCAACAAATAATGAAAGGACTTCCTGTAGTCGATCTTGCAATAATCTTCATTTATCTTGTTGGAATGATATTAGTTGGGGTTTATTTTTCGAGGAAAAATAAAAACTCCGAGCAATTTACAAAAGCTTCGGGCCTGATCCCCGGATGGGCGATAGGTTTATCAATTTATGCAACATTTTTAAGTAGCAATACCTTTTTAGGTGTACCTGGAAAGGCCTTTGGAAGCAATTGGAATGCTTTTGTATTCAGCATTTCGATGCCATTGGCCGCTTGGATCGCTTCAAAATATTTTGTTCCTTTTTACCGGAATACTGGCGAAATATCAGCTTATACCCATTTGGAAAAACGTTTTGGCGCATGGGCAAGGGTTTATGCAGTGTTGTGTTTCTTGTTAACACAACTGGCCAGAATGGGATCGATATTTTTTGGAATTGCCCTGAGCTTACAAGCACTCACAGGCTACTCCATGCAGATGATTATGATCGTAATGGGCATTTGTATCATTGTTTATACTGTTTTAGGAGGAATTGAAGCGGTAATATGGACAGAAGTGGTACAAGCGGTAGTGAAAACTTTTGGGGCCTTGCTTATTCTGTATTTAATTATTTCGAATATGCCGGGAGGAGTTTCGAAGATTGTAGAAATCGGACAATCGGCCAATAAGTTTAGTTTGGGCAGTTTCAGGCTCGATTTTGTAGGATCATCGTTTTGGGTGGTTTTGCTTTATGGTTTTTTTATCAACCTGAATAACTTCGGAATGGATCAAAACTATATCCAGCGTTACCATACGGCATCATCAAGTAAAGCGGCTTCGAAATCGATCTGGTTGTGTGTGTGGTTATATATTCCTGCATCATTACTCTTTTTTATTATAGGATCTTGCTTGTATGCCTATTATGAAATCAATCCAGAATTGGTGCAGTCGATAAAACACCAGGTGGCTATAGAGCGTTTGCCTTTGCATGCTTCGGCAGCAGAGGTGTTAAAGGTGCAGCATGCATTACAGCCATCAGATTATGGTGATAAAATTATGCCACATTTTATGGTCACTAAAATTCCGATAGGTTTGGTTGGTTTAATTGTATCTGCCATTTTATCAGCTGCAATGAGTACCATAAGCTCGGGAATGAATGCTTCAGCAACGGTGTTTTCGGTTGATATTTACAAAAGATATTTCAAGCCTGGTATTACCGAAAAACAGAATTTATCACTGTTACACTTAGCCACCGTTGGCTTTGGTTTATTGGGTATGATTGCTGGTATTGCCATGATTGGCGTAAAAAGTATTTTAGATGTCTGGTGGGAATTATCAGGGATTTTTGCTGCAGGAATGCTGGGGCTATTCCTTTTGGGTATCATCAGCAGGCAAACTAAAAACCATGAAGCCATAACAGCAACAATAATCGGCATTGCCGTAATTATATGGATGACATTTTCTTCTCTTCTTCCTCCAGAATATGAAGTTTTTAGAAATCCTTTACATAAAAACATGATTATCGTAATCGGCACTTTAACCATTTTTTTAGCAGGACTTTTCCCCACGAAAATTAAAAATAAAAAGACTAACACAGCCCATTAAAACCATTCTGGTTTGATCAGGCAATTATATAGAACAATTTACCATATCAGAATATAATGGAAAACTCACAAAAAGGGTTCATCCCGGTAATGCTTACGCCCTTTTTAAGCAACGGGAACATCGATTATCCAGCCCTTACACAACTGACTGAGATTTATTTACAGGCCGGATCATCAGGTTTATTTGCCAATTGTCTGTCGAGCGAAATGTTCGAATTGAGTGGCAAAGAACGGATTCAGGCCATAAAACATGTGATCAAAGTTGTTAACGGTGCCGTACCAGTGGTAGCCACCGGAACTTTTGGTGGCGCTATTTCCGAACAGGCCGATTTTGTGAAAGAAGTAAGCGATGCGGGGGTAGAAGCGGTGATTGCAATTACCAGTTTACTTGCTGAAGAAAATGAAACTGACGAGATTTTTAACGATCGCGTTTTCGATCTGCTCGATCAAACAGATAAAATTCCGTTAGGTTTTTACGAATGTCCGGTGCCTTATAAAAGAGTATTGAAACCGCAACAACTGGCCGATTTTGTAGCAACCGGAAGAGTGATTTACCATAAAGATACCTGCCTGGACCTTAGTCAGATTAAAGAAAAACTGAAACTGACTGAAGGCAAGACTTTTGGATTATACGATGCCTACATTGTACATGCGGTAGAATCATTAAAAGCTGGAGCTTCGGGCTTATCGTGCATTCAAGGTAATTATTTCCCTGAATTGATTGTCTGGCTTTGCGACCATTATAATGATGAAGCTTTTAAAGATGAAGTACAAGTGGTACAACAGTTTTTAATCGATAACATGGACGTAATGCATAACGTTTATCCGGTGGTGTCGAAATATTTCCTGCAAAAGCGAGGACTTAATATCTCGACTTTTACCCGCAGAAATGTGGGTTCGTTTACGCCAAGTGTAATAAAAGAAGTAGAAACATTGTTTGATGATTATACTTTGCTCCGCAATGACTTGAATATTAAGGTTTTTATATAGGCAGTTTCTCCAAGACCTTATAGGTTTTTAAAACCTATAAGGTCTTAAATCTAATTCAAATATTTCCTTTTATAGTCTAAAGGCGTCATCCCTGTAACTTTTTTAAAGTGCCGGTAGAAATTAGACACATTATTAAAACCGCAATCAAAACAGATCATTTCGGTAGGTAGCTTATTTTCAATTAAAAAACGGCAGGCATGACTCACCCTAATTTCAATCAGGAAATCATAAAAGGTCTTCTTTGTCATCAGTTTGAAATACCTGCAGAAAGAAGTTACGCTTAAATTACTTAAAGAAGCCACTTCTTCTAATGTAATATCCTTTTTATAGTTACTCAGGGTATAATTACAGATTTTATTGATCCGGAGTGTTTCAGACTCATTGCTTTGATAGAATGTATTTTTGCTGGTTACAATTGTCGAAAATTCATCCGTTTCTGCCAATGTCTTAAGGATAGACAAGAGGATAATGATCCGGTCCAAATTGGTTGCATCAACTGCAGCCCGCATTAAATCAACCAGTTTATCTTTAGCTTTCCCTTTAATTACCATTCCGCTTTTTGCTTTTTCGAATAATTTCGGGATCAGGTAAGCTTCAGGTAAAGTAAGCATGTATTTCCCCAAACAATCGGGTAAGAAATGGATCACCATGGCTTCAGTGGTAAGATCTGGATTGTTTTGAAAATATTCATCTTTACAACGCCAGGTATGAGGCAGGTTTTCCCCTAAAAGCACCATCTCATCTGGCACAAAATTACTGATGTTATCGCCAATAAAACGAACGCCTTCCCCTTTGATTACATAGTGCAATTCTAGCTCAGGATGGTAGTGCCAGATATTCCCAAAATCGGGTTTAATATCGTGGCGGATACTAAAGGAACTTTGTAAGGTAATTGGAACTTTATGAAAATGAGGTTTCATGGTACTGATCAATATTTGGTTAGGGCTGTGTTGGTCTATAAACTTAACCACAGCGGTCTAAAGTTAACGAGTTTAATGATAACATCCTATATTAATTTGATAAAAACTATCAGGAAATAGTGTTTTTCATTGTTGAGTTTTGTATATAGCCGTAAAGGCATAATCCAAATATAAGCTGACAAATTATTTTTATATAAATTATTTGTTTATTAATAAATTATGAAGCAAGGTAAACAAGGAGAAATTCTACTGGTTTCAAGTGGCGATCTACGGCTTTCGGCAAATCAAAATTGCTGGGCTGCTCAAGTCGAAATGGAGCGAAAATTAACTTTAGCCATCGAGCAATTTAGCTGGAAAGTTAAACGTGCCCATTCATACAATTCCACAAAAAAACATGGCTTTATCGATTCGCAAAGAATGGGTATGGATATCTTCAGAAATATTGATCCCAACCAACCTATAATTGTAGCAGAAAGTGTTTGGCAATACTCACATCATGTACTTGCAGGGCTTACCACACATCATGGCCCGATACTAACCGTAGCCAACTGGAGCGGACAATGGCCTGGTTTGGTAGGCATGTTAAATCTGAACGGTTGCTTAACCAAAGCGGCAATTCCGTATAGTACTTTATGGAGTGAAAATTTTACGGATGATTTTTTTACCGATGGCCTGCAAGAATGGCTCACAACCGGCAAGGTCAGTTACGATCAAAGTCATGTAAAAAGTTTTGCCTTAAGTAAGATACCACTAAGCGACGACAAGAAAGGAAGAACTTTTGCCAAAAGCTTAAAAGAGCGAAAAGTGATCATGGGCGTGTTTGACGAAGGCTGCATGGGTATGTACAATGCTATCATTCCCGACGAACTGCTACACAAAACTGGTTTCTTTAAAGAGCGCCTAAGTCAATCGGCATTATATGCAGGTATGCTGCAGGTTACCAATGGCGAAGCAGAGGCTGTTTTAGACTGGCTTTTGCAAAAAGGAATGACCTTTAACTGGGGAACTGAAGAGGAGACACAATTAACTAAAAACCAAACCCTCGAACAGTGTAAAATGTATATCGCCGCCCTGAGGATTGCTGATAATTTTAGCTGCGATACCATTGGAATCCAGTATCAGCAGGGATTAAAAGATTTAACTGTAGCCAGCGATTTAGTAGAGGGTTTATTAAATAACGAAGACCGTCCGCCGGTATTTTCTGTAGATGGTAAAGAACTTTATCCAAAACGTGCTTTACCACATTTTAACGAGGTAGACGAATGTGCCGGTTTGGATGCCCTGGTAACCTACAATCTTTGGAAAGAATTAGGAATGACCGGAGAAAATACCCTTCACGATATCCGCTGGGGCGAATATTACAAAAATGATGATGTTGACGGGTTTGTTTGGCTGTTTTTAATCTCAGGAGCAGCACCACCTGCACATTTTATTAATGGCTACGCCGGAGCAAGCAGCGATAGGCAGCCAGCTATGTACTTCCGTTTAGGCGGTGGATCGTTAAAAGGTATCAGTAAACCAGGTTTCATTGTATGGAGCCGGGTTTATGTAATGGATAATGAATTACATTGCGATTTGGGCGTAGGGGAAGTAGTAGCTTTGCCAGAGGAAGAAACCAAAAGACGCTGGAACGGAACTACACCCGAATGGCCAATTATGCATGCCATTTTAAAAGGCGTGAGCCGCGATCAGTTGATGGCCAGGCATAAAGCCAACCATATTCAGGTGGTTTATACCAATTACGAGGCTGGGGCACACGAAGCTTGCCGTATTAAAGCAGCCGCAATGGATGAACTCGGCTTAAAAGTGCATTTTTGCGGAGATGTGAACCTAAAAAAAATAAATACAATTTAAATATAAAGACATGAAATCATCAATTTTAGCCTTATTGTTAACCTTTTCGAGCATTACAGCAATTTTTGCTCAGAACAATCCTGTGAACGATAAAGAAGCCTATATGAAAATGATTACCGAGCGTTCGGCTAAAATTGTTGCCAATCTTGGAATTACCGATGCAAAGAAAACCGAGAAAGTGACAGTAATTATCAGAGATCAGTATAGCGATTTAAACGACATCTATGCTGCACGCGACATTCGTGTAAAAGCAATTAAAGAAAAAAACAAAGACAATAAAGTGCAACGCGATTCGGCCCTTGCTAAAGATAGCCGTGTAGTAGAAACATCATTGGCTAAACTGCATAAAAAATACATCAGCAAACTTTCTGCACAACTTACCAATGAACAGGTTGAGCAGGTAAAAAACGGTATGACCTATAATGTATTGCCAATTACTTATAAAGCCTACCAAGAAGAGATTTTAACGTTGACAGATGAGCAGAAAAAACAAATTTTAGTTTGGCTTACCGAAGCACGTGAACATGCTATGGATGCAGAATCGTCAGATAAAAAGCATGCATGGTTTGGGAAGTATAAAGGCAGGATAAACAATTACTTGTCGGCTGCCGGATACGATTTGAAGAAGGAAGGAATAGAGTGGGAGAAGCGTAGAAAGGCAAAAGCGCAAGCAAATTAGCATCGGTAATGGAGTATGTTTAAACGCTCCATTATTTTTTGTATTTTTTATTCAAGAATATTTCATTTATATATGAATTTATATTTATATTGTAGTGTCAATAGAATTACTAAATAGCTTATAAAGAAAAGGTTAATCTTTGATTGATGAAATCATACAATAACCTCTGCTATTTTGTTTTAAAAATGGATTTTACTTCATTAATGTAAAGTTAAAATATACTTTCTAACCAATAATTTTTTAATCTAAAGCAAAAATATGAGCCACCACAAAGACAATTAATGTTAGATAGATTTTTAAATAACGCTGTCTAATTCTTATGCCTAACTAGCATGCTGTAAAAAGCAAACACAAACAAACAAGCCCCATCCTTAACCGGAAACACTAATGAATAAACTGTATAAGGCAATTGCCATTACAGCTTATGTATGCTAAATGAAATTGATCAAGCGCTAGGCCTGATTGATGTCGTATTAGCTGTATTAGTAAAAAACTAACCAAATAACGAATATGAACTCAAAATTTTTACGAAAAACCTCATGGGTTTTAGTGCTCATGCTATTTGCATTTACCACTGTTTTTGCCCAACAAAAGCAGATCACCGGTAAAGTGGTAGATAAAAAAGACGGGCAACCCATTCCTGGTGTTACTGTCGGGATACGCGGCAAAACCAATAATGTAAGTACCAATGATAAAGGAGAATTTGCACTGATTGCTGATCCGGCAACTGATGCATTGGTTTTTTCTTATGTTGGCTTTATCAGGCAAACTATTCCTTTGGCTGGAAAAACCAGTTTAACGGTAAATTTTGTAGAAGATAGTCAGAGTTTAGATCAGGATGCCGTTGTGGTTATCGGTTACGGAACAAAGAAACGCAGTGAGATTTTAGGTTCGGTAGCCAGCATCAGGGCTGAAGAAATTCAGGATCTACCCGTGCCAAATATTGCCGCTGCACTTCGGAATAAAATTGCGGGTGTAGGTGTTAATTCTGTTTCAGGCAAACCAGGCTCCTCGGTTACCATTAATATCAGAGGAGCGTCAAGATCAGAGCAATCTGCTTTACTTGGAGCTACAACAGAGCCATTGTATGTAATTGATGGGATTACAGTTACCCGTGATGATTTTGATAATCTGGATTTAACTATGGTTGAAGATATCTCTTTCCTCAAAGATGCTTCAGCAGCTATTTATGGTGCATCAGGTGCGAAAGGAGTGGTTTTGATAACCACTAAAAAAGGCAAGCGTGGAAAACCGCAAATCAGTTATACTGGTTTTTTAGGATTTTCAGATAATGCAGCAAATGTAGATATGCTCTCTGCATACGAGCATGCGCAGCTGTTAAATGATGGTTACCGAATTGCAAATTCGCCGACTTCGTCGATGTTTTCCGCCGCGGATTTAGAACAGCTAAAAAATAGCAATATTAAAGGTTGGTTTGACGAGTTATGGAAAGTTTCGAAGGTAAACAGGCATAATATGAATGTTTCTGGCGGTTCTGAAGCAATTACCTTTTTCGCCGGAGGAAATTATTATGATGAATCAGGCAACTATGGAGGTATCAACTACAGTAAGTATGCTTTCAGATCGGGTATGAACGCTAAAATTATTGATGGCTTGACAGCTACAGTTACCTTAAGCGCAGATTTTTCGAAAAAGACTAGTGATACCTATAAAAATGGAGGAGAAAACGATCAGGCATTTTTTCAACAGCTGATTACAACGCCTAAATGGGTGCCAATTCAGATCGATGGCAAACCAATTAATTACAATAGCAATACGAATCCGCTTGCTGTTGTAAATTCAGGAAATAATATCTTCGATAAATCTCAAGGACTGGCGCTAAATGCTTCTGTTGATTATAAACCAAAATTTATACCTGGCTTAACCGGGCGTGTTCAGTTTGGTAAAAATAACAGAAGCGGTACAAGTGGCCAATACGTGCCACCATACACCGTTTATAACTTCAAAACAACCGGGCAAAACAATTTACTTTACACCAACGAGGTTGTAAGTACAATTACAGCAGTAGGTGCTGCAAATACGCAGCTCTCTTCAGGCACGAACTCATCTTCAAGCTATCAGGCTATTGCATCACTCAGTTACGACAGGACATTTGGAAAACATAGCCTGAATGTGTTAGCTGCTTTCGATCAATCAGAGGGCGTAAATGAGCAATTGAACGTATACTGGCGAAACCAGGTTCTGCCAGGTATTGACGAGTATTGGGGTTTCGATCGCTCAACTTTCACATTACAAAACAAAAGCATTTTCGAATCGGTTCAGCGTTCTTACATCGGCAGGTTAAATTACGATTATGGCAAAAAATATTTTATTGAGGCGATTGCCCGTATGGATGCATCTTCAAATTTTGCGCCTGGCAATCGCTGGGGTTTGTTTCCAAGTGTGGGTTTAGGATGGGCGATCAGTGAAGAAGATTTTTTTAAAGACAACGTCAAATTTGTAGACCGCTTAAAAGTTAGAGCCAATTATGGGTTAGTGGGAGAAAGCAGGATTAATGCGAGGTTGTGGCAATCGAGGTATACTGTTGATCCGGCAGGATACCTGTATAATGAAACATTAACTGGTGGACTCAACCCTGAGATCATGCCCAATCCTGATATCACCTGGGAAAAGGCTCGTACTTTTAACTTAGGTTTAGATGCCTCTTTCTTAAAAAATAGTATCAATTTTACGTATGAATTTTATCACAGATATTCATACGATATGTTTGATAAAGGGAACAATGAAAATTTCCCAATGTACGCAGGCTTTGAGGCACCATTACTAAATTACCAGCAACGTACTAACTGGGGGCATGAATTTTCGATTGGTTACAAAGCAAAAATTGATAAAAACTGGGGTGTAAATACCGATATTTTGTTTGGTTTTGCAAATAGCCGGATAGACCAGATGTTTTATAATGAATTTCAGTTGTGGGATATCACTTATCCTGATTTAAAATACCAGTTCGGAACAGATCCCAATAAATATAACAGCGGCAACTATGGTTTGATATCGAAAGGAATGCTGAGAACGCAAGCGGATGTAGATGCACTTCTCAATCAATACCCAACATATACCATTAACAACAGGGTGCCACAAGTTGGTTGGCTGTATTATGAAGATACTAATGGCGATGGAAAAATTACTGAAAAAGATCAGGTTCCTATGTTCGAGTCTACCAATTCTTTTGGTATTGGCTTTAATGTGGCCATTTCCTACAAAACATTGAGTTTAAGTACAAACTTTGTAACCAGGTTTGGCGGAAAAGTATTTTTCGATAGCAAGTCTAAAGCGCCTGCAAGTGCAACGGTTAATGTTCCGGCATATTGGCGCGATCACTGGACACCAGAAACCCCAAATGCAGCGTTCCCAAGGTTTGATGATGCAGGTATAGCAGCCGGTTGGAATTCGACTTTTTGGGCCAGAAGCGGCACAATGATCAGGATAAATAACATGACCTTAACCTATAAAATGCCAAAGAGCTTGCTTAGCAGAATCGGTATAGCTGATTCACGATTAGTTTTAACAGGAAATAACCTATGGACTATCGTAAATCCGCTTAAATACAAAGATCCTTACTCTTCTACAATTTATGACTACCCAACTTTGAGGACAATTTCCTTAGGCTTGAATGTAAGTTTATAATGGTTATCAATTAAAATCTGAACAATGAAATTTAAATATAAAAACACTTTGGCAATAGGTATTTTGGCCGTGCTAATGGCATCTTTTTCGGGATGTAAGAAAGATTTCTTCGATGTAAAAGACAGAAATGGGATCGACTCGAGGATATGGGACAATGAGGGAGCAATACAATTTCTTTTAAATGACACCTATGATGTTGTTATGCCAGATTTTCCTTATGAATTTGCCGCAAACAATGTAATATACGCAAGTGATGAAGACCGTTTTTCTTCATCAGAGAGCATTATGCGCAAAGCAATTGGCGTAAATGGTACACTAACATCTAATGATGTGAAATTTATTGCTACGAAATACCAGGGCACTAAAGGCGATAACAGGTATTTCGACATTGCACGCTGTAACGTTGCCATCAAGGAAATTCCTGGAGGCAACCTGGCACAAGATTCGAAAAATAAACTGCGCGGACAATTTTTTGCACTGAGAGCTTTATCATACTTTGAATTAACACGTTTATATGGTGGTGTTCCATTGGTACTTACTCCACAAAACCCTGATAATGTAGAGTTGAGCGGAAGAGCGAGCGCAGCAGCATGTTTTAAATCTATTGTGAGCGATTTGGATTCTGCAATGATTTTATTGAACAATGTAACCTGGAATGATGGAAATGAGCGTGGTAAATTTACCCGGAAAGCAGCGGCCGCACTAAAAGGACGGGTATTGTTATACTGGGCAAGTCCACAGTTTAATCCTTTAAATGATCCAACACACCCCTTCGATCAAAGCAGGTGGACTACTGCATATCAGGCCTGTAAAGAAGCTTATGATATATGCAAAGCTTCTGGTAACAGTTTATTACCGAACTATGGAGATGTTTTTTTTAAGGAAGGAACCAGTAACACCGAGGCTATAATTGTGCGTTCTTATTCTAATAAAGTTGAAAAAAGAGGTCAGAATATAGAAGCCAAAGCAAGGCCCACAGAAGAGGGCGGTGGTGCATCTGCATTTATTCCGACCTTAAATCTTGTCAATACCTACACCATGAAGGATGGTGTTCCGGTTGGGCAGGCCAGCTCGTTCACTTACGATCCGGTTCTGTTTTGGGTAAACCGCGATCCAAGGCTAGATGCAACGATAGCTTACAATGGAAGCAGCTGGAAATTAAGCGGTGCAAGCAGCAGGAGACAATGGAATTATGTTTCGAACATTACTGAACCATCGCCACAGGGCTTTTATATGAAACGATTTTGCGACCCCGAACTCGCAAAAGGCGCTGTGGCTTATGCCAACGATTTTGGAGGGAATGGTTTAGACTGGATAGAGTTGCGTTATGCTGAAGTAATTATGAATCTGGCAGAATGCGCCAATGAAATCGGTAATCTTACAGAAGCGCAAAATTTAGTAAAAGAAATTCGGATCCGCGCTGGAATTCAGGCCGGAACTAAAAATTATGGACTGGATCTGGCTTCATCTAAATTGCTAATGCGCGATTTAATACTGAAAGAAAGAATGGTCGAATTTGCCTTTGAAGGAAAACGTGCCTTCGATTTAAGGCGTACCAGGAATTATCACCTTTTACAGGGCTCGATGCAAACCATACAGTGGGAAACAAAATCTGCAGCGTTAAAAACTGAACTTGAAGTAGTTACGGCAAACGGAACAAGATTTAGAGATGGAGTTAATATCAATGATAAAACATCATTCGAGAAATATTTTAAAACATCCATAATAAATCAGGGTGTTACCGGCTTCAGTATACCAGACACCTATTATTTCTATGCATTGCCATCAACATTTATGAACTCCAGCCCTTTATTAGAGCAAACAATTGGCTGGGATGGCGGTACTTTTGATCCTTTGAAATAATTCTAATTAAACAGATAAAATCATGAAAAGAATTTTAAAATATTTAGGCGTTATAGCTATGGGAGCAGTCGTGTTTTCTTCATGTGAAAAGGAAGGAGAAAATATATTCAATATGTTTGATGATGTAACAGTAACTTATCATTCAACAAGCCCGTATGCGGTAACCGATTATAAAGAAGTAAATGCAGGTGATAGCGTGTATCTGGATTACACTATAACTTCTGCAAAGGAAGATATGTATGCTGTCTGTATTTTCGAAACATCAGCGGCGATACCTTCTAAAATAATACTTAACGATAATCAAAGAAGAAATTATTCGGGAGTTGTAAAACTGAAAATGAATACACGCGTTGGCAAAACATCCTATCGCATTTGGGCTTTAGATAAAGCAGGTGTCTATTTGGGAGATGGTTATAAAACGGTTACAATAGAAGTAAGGTCAGATTATAAATACTGGTCTTCAAGAGAATTGTATATTCCTGATACATTAGGTAAAGTGAAGAACTGTTATATGTCACTTTCAAGCGGAGAACTATTCAATTACAGTAACGGTGCGGCCAGTTCAGATAAAATAGATCTGGGATTGTATAGGTCGCCGGTAACCGGAACACCAAATTCATATTTTTACAATGTTTATGCTTTAAATTCGAGCCCGATTCCTTTTACTCCATACGACATTAGTAAGTGGACCAAGAAAGCAACGTTATTTGCCGCACCAAAAACCGCACAGTCTGCAGCCTTTTTAAATCTTCGCACAGGCGATCAGATTATTACGGCAGGTAAAAGTGCAAAGCCCACACTTAAAGGTATATCTACCGGGCTAATTGCAGGAAGTTTGTTTTATTTTTTAACTGCTGAAGGGAAGTACGGCGCTTTTTATGTGAACTCTGTCTCGAGTAACAACTCTTCGGGTGGTGTATTCTTAAATGTTGATGTAAAGATTCAGAATTAATATTATTATTTGTAGCGCTCAATAACTTGAGTTTAATTTATCTGAAACGAGACAAAATTTGTCTCGTTTTTTTTTGTTTATTTTTATTTAAGAATGTTACATTTATATATGAATATATTTCTATATCTTAGATCATCAAATTCAAATCAAGCGAGGAGCGATATAGATTTGATTTAGTTACGTTAATATCCTATAATATGTAGCCAAAATCATACAGTAAATAGCCAATTATTGATTGCAATTTTGAAATATAATATACTTTCTAACCAGAATAAATATCAAGATCAAAGTAGAAAATGAGCCAATACATCCCATATTATCATAGATTTTTTTTATTAGAAACCTTGGCTGATTCTTTTATAATAAAATAATTTTTCTCATCTATTTTTTCGGCTCTCTTAATACGTTCCATTTGTAAAGTTAAAACGACACCATAATTGCTCAGTGGATTGAAGGCTGAAAACTTTTAATCATTGAAGATTACAACATTAAACGCAGACGGTAAATCGTCTAAATAGAATTAAAAACTAACCAAATAATAAGATGAACTTAAAATTTTTACGCAAAATTTCTTTGTCCTTGCTATTTACGCTACTGGCAAGCACAATCCTTTTTGCTCAAGACCGAAAGATTACGGGTAAAGTTGTCGATCAGGCAGATGGGCAGGGAATCCCGGGGGTAAACGTAAGTTTAAAAGGTATTCCCAGTAATGTGAGTACCAATTCTGATGGTATTTACACCATTCAGGTAAAATCTGATGCTGATGTGCTTGTATTCTCATTTATAGGATATATAAGGCAACAGGTAACAGTAGGCAAGCAAACCAATATTGTTGTACGTTTAATTCCGGAAAATAAAAGCCTCGAAGATGTAGTTGTTGTTGGTTATGGCACGCAAAAAAGAAGTCATTTAACAGGTGCGGTTGTAGATATAAAGGCAACTGAAGTGGAAGACTTACCTGCAAGTAATATAGGTGCTGCACTGGCGGGAAAAATATTGGGTGTTGGGGTGAGCGGAGGTATTTCAAGACCAGGTTCTACAGCAAAGTTGACCATCAGAAACCCGAACACTATTTTCTCTAAAGATGGCGGTTCTACTGACCCGCTATATGTAATAGATGATGTAATTCAGATCAATCCTCAAAACGGACAACCTGATGCTACACTCTTTAATAACCTGGATCCTTCCGAAATAGAGAGTTTATCTTTCCTAAAGGATGGATCAGCTGCTATTTATGGTACAAGAGCGGGTAATGGAGTAGTATTGGTAAAAACTAAACGCGGTAAAATCGGACCTCCACGCATCACTTATAGCGGCTCGTACGCCCTTAATGATGAAGCTTACCGAACTAAAATGATGAGCGCCTATCAGTTTGGGATGTATTATAACATTATGAACGGGCCGAATGGAGCTAATGTAAATCCAACAGGTGCTTCAGCAGCTGATAGTTTTTTTAGTCAGGACGAATTAGAGCATTTTAAAAACATTAATTACGATTGGTTAGAAGATGCCTGGAAATCATCCTATAACATGAAACACACTTTAAGTATCTCCGGAGGTACCGACCGTGCAACCTATTTTGGCGATGTTGCTTATTACAAGCAAGATGGAAACCTTTCGAGTCTTGATTTTAAACGTTGGAATTTTAGATCAGGTGCCGATATTAAGGTGGCAACCAATCTGAAGGTTGGTTTGCAGGTTTCAGGAAACAATAGCGAACTCATTAAAACCTTTAATAAAATCGGTAGTGAGTTAGATGATAACGATTACCGGAACCTCATCCTTGCACCTCGTTACGTACCGATGTATATTAATGGATACCCTGTAAAACTACCAGGAACCACTAATGATTTTTCTACCTATCATTTCTACGAAATCGAGAAATTAGGCAATCTGGCAAACACCAGAAATACCAACTTTACGATAAATTTAAATGCTCAATATGATATTCCGTTTGTTAAAGGTCTGAGTGCAAGAGCTGCATATTCTAGAAATATGGGTAGCAGCAACGGATCACAGATCGGAACAAAATATAATGTTTACACCTTTAAAAAATTAGGTACTAATGAACATATTTACGACGGAGCAACATTACCAACAGCTCTTGTTGCTTCTAATGGTAATCGATTATACTATTCTAATACGACACAAAGTTCAACACAATCAAACTTTGTGCTAACCTATAACAAGTCGTTCGGAAAACATACGATAGGTGCTTTAGCTACTGTAGAAAGATCTGAGCAAGCCTTTAATAATGAGGTTGTATTTAAAGCAGATCCGATCCAACAAACAAATGGCCAGTTTAACTCGGCAACCGGCGCGATAGATGGAAGTACTACAAAATCAGAAGGAGGATCACTATCATATGTTGCAAGAGCAAACTACAGTTACGCAGATAAGTACCTTGCAGAATTTATGTTTAGAAGTGATGCTTCTACCAAATTTGCACCGGGTAACTATTGGGGTAATTTCTATTCGGGCTCATTGGGCTGGGTAATTTCAGAAGAAGATTTTTTTAAAGTACCTGGTATTGACTTCTTAAAACTAAGGTACTCAATAGGTTTATTAGGTAACGACCAAACTAAGGCCTGGTTATGGAGACAGCGTTATACCTTCCAGGATGGTAAAGGAGCAGTATTTGGTGGAGATGGAAATGCAACTGCGGGTTATAAAATGGAAGCATCTCCAAACCCTGATGCAACCTGGAGCGACGAGCTTAAGAATAACGTAGGTATTGATGCTAAATTTTTAAAAAACCGACTTACATTATCTCTGGATGGTTATTATAATCACGCAACAAATATTTTAACAGAGGTAACATCTAATATTCCAATCACGATTGGTGGTTCAGTAGCCTCACAAAATTATGCTACAGCAGATTACTTTGGCTACGAACTGGGAATTGGTTGGAACGATAAAATCGGAAAGGATTTTAGTTATGGTGTAGATTTTAGGTTTGCTTGGTCTGATAATAAAGTAATCAAAGCAGATTACAACGCAAATGATGTTCTATATCCCTGGAATCCACGTAATGGAACTTCATCTGACGTTGGTAAATGGGGTTACGATTATTTAGGCATGTTTAAAGATCAACAAGAAATTGATGCTTATGTAAGTCAGTACAAAATTACCTCGGTAAATCCAGGTGCTGCCGGTAGCGGATCAGCAGTGTTGGCCAAAGATTTAAAGCCAGGCATGCTCTATTATAGAGATGTTAGAGGACCTTTACAGCCTGATGGATCTTTTGCGGGTCCAGACGGTATAATTGACTTTAATGATCAGGTACAGTTATCAAAAAAAGCCACCAACCATTATGGTTACGGAACAACATTAAAAGCAAATTATAAAGGAATAGGAATAGAGGCGGTAATTTCAGGTTCCTTTGGTGGGTGGTCGGAAATCGATGCCCGTAAAAAAATGAACAATTCAATTTCACGTACTTTTGCAAGTGTGCCGGAAATTTGGGGCGATATTTATGATCCGATCCTAAACCCAACAGGTACCATGCCAAACCCAAATTGGGAAGCAACAAGTTTAAGTCCAACATCAAATTTCTGGAAGGTTTCTTCATTTAGAATGCGTTTAGCTAGCATACAGTTAAATTATTCCCTTCCTAAGCGCTGGCTCGAACAAGTTAAAGTAAGTAATGTACGTGTTTACGCAAGCGCGTTAAACCCTTATAATTTCTATAACCCATATTCTTATAGGGATAGTGATACAGCATACGACGTTTTTCCGAATCTGAAAACTTTTTCTTTTGGATTAAACGTAACTTTTTAACAATTAAAAATAGTTGTACTATTAGATTTTAGAGACATGAAAAAGATTAATAAAATATATGTTTTGGTTTCGCTGGTTATATTAACTGCGAGCTGCAAAGACAGTTTTTTAGAAGAGAAAAAAGATTATGCAGGCTTTAATGAGCAGGTTTTTCAAGAAGCCCCACTGGCTCAGGGTTATGTAGATTATGTATACGGGTTGTTTTTACCAGCAAACAACGGTACGCCTAATGTGCAGGTGCAGAGTGCTACAGATAACGGCGCTTACAGTTCGGCGTTTACCCAAACTACCGATGAGCTGGCAGGTGAAACGGATTGGAATAAAGAATGGGCCCAAATTTCATATGTAAATACAAATGCATTAAAATACTTTGGACAACGTTTGCCAAATAGCGTGGCCAATAATACCTGGACCCGCATGAAAGAGATCAATCTTTTTCTACAGGAAATCGATAAGCATGGTTTAACAACAGATATAACCAATAAGTTTAAAGGCCAGATGTACTTTTGGAGAGCCTGGCAATATTTCGAACTGGTAAAGTTATATGGCGGAGTACCACTGGTTTTAACGCCTCAAGATCCAATTGTTTCTTCCGGACCTGCAAATGAAATACAAAGAAGCTCATCTTCTGCCTGTATAGAACAGATTGTTAAAGACCTGGACATGGCCATCTCCTTGCTGCCCGGAAAATGGACAGGAGTAGATAATGGCAGAATTACATCAGGCGCTGCTGCTGCACTAAAAGGCCGGGTACTCTTAACATGGGCAAGCCCGCTTTTTAACCGTGCTGATGACAGGGCACGTTGGGATAGAGCCTACCAGGCAAATTTAGCAGCCAAAACTTTATTGGAAGCCAATGGCTTTGGCTTATATAAAGTAGGAGGAACAGCAAATGGAGTGGCATGGGGAAATATGTTTGTAGCTGATAACAGTATCGAATCTGTATTCGCTTTTGGCTTTAATGCGTTAACAACCGGAAATCCACAAAAAAACAATGGTTGGGAGCAGGCTACACGTTCACGTGAAATTAATGGTGCCGGATCAATATCGCCAACCAAACAGATTGTGGACGCTTTTCCGATGAGAGATGGCAAGCCGATTACCGCCTCATCCTCAACATATCCTTATTCGGACGCTAAATTTTACAAAAACAGAGATCCTAGATTTTATAAAACATTTGTATATAATGGAGCCATCTGGCCGTATTCGGGTGCACCTAATTATAAGCAATGGACATATGTTTGGAAAAAAACGGCAACAGCTGGCTATAATGGCACTACCGAAACAAAAGGAGCCAATGCAAGTGGTATATATTTATGTAAAGCAAATAATCCAAACGCAAACAATACAATTGGTAACTTTAGCAATAGTCCAACCGATTATATGGAAATAAGATTTGCAGAAGTTGTGCTAAATCTAGCTGAATCAGCAATTGGTTCAGATAAACTTAGCGAAGGTTTTGAAGGTATTAAATCTATAAGAGATAGGGCAGGTATTTTAGCCGGTACTGATGGGTCTTATGGTTTGGGTGTTGGTTTAAGCCGTGACCAATTATTTGCAGCTGCTTTAAATGAAAGAAAAGTAGAATTCGCCTACGAAAGCAAGCGCTTCTGGGACCTAAGAAGATGGATGCTTTTTGAATCTGGTCCTACTGCCACAAGGTTAGGTTTTACACCATTAAATGGCACCCGCAGAACGGGGTTTTATATTGGCGTTAAAACACCTGCAGGTGCTGATTACGTTGGTGCAAATGATCCTTTATTAAAACCGGCCTCAGGAATGGCTCCGCTTATTGATAGAGATCCTGCAACTTATCCTGCTGGAATTACCACCTATGATCAATACGTTGATTACCTTTACGATAACTATTTCAAGATCAGTGTAAGAGACGATCTTGATAAAACAAGTCCGGCTAACTGGAAATTTACATGGTATCCACAATATTATTTCTTCGGCATCAATCAAACGGTATTGTCAGCAAGTCCATATCTACAACAAACTACAGGTTGGGATAGCATGAATGGTGCTGGTACCTTCGATCCATTAAAGTAATTACAGAAGATCTTCGGGGCGGTTTGCTCACTGCCCCGGTTTTTTTATATTTGGTTTGGAAAAAGGGGACATTAATTTGTCTCCTTTTTTTATTTAAGAATGTTACATTTATATATGAATTTTATTCCTATCTTGTAACATGGCTGCGAGAATGAATTTAATTTGTTACAGGCATTTTTGCCAATTGATAAGATGATACAATAGATAGCCAAAATTATACATTAAACAGCTACTTTTTGCATGCAAATTTGAAAGATAATATACTTTCTAACCAAAATTACTTACAAGGATAGACAAAGAAATGAGCCACGATTTTCAATATCAGCGATTAGATTTTTTCTGCTAGTTAAAAATATTTCGTAATTTCTTTCTTTTCCCAACGAACAACACAAATGAAAAAGAACATTTTAAATCTGTTGCTAACAACAGCATTAATACTCTCCGCAAATTATACGTTTGCCCAATATCCAAACATTCCTGCCAATATTAAAAAATCATCTGATTCAATGATGAAAGAAGCCTATCACCAATCTGATATTGCCTGGGAGAAAGCAAAGCCTATTATTGCAAAAGAGGCAGCTCAAGGCAAACCATATATTCCTTGGGCGGGTAGACCAACTGATTTACCACAATCAGATTTATTGGCTTTTCCAGGTGCAGAAGGGGGTGGCGCTTATAGTTTTGGTGGTCATGGCGGTAGGGTTATCGTAGTTAAAAACCTAAACGATAGAGGACCTGGTTCTTTGCGTGATGCCTGTGAGCAAGGTGGTGCAAGGATTGTGGTATTCAATGTTGCCGGGATCATCAGATTAAAAACACCGCTTATTATCCGTGCACCTTATATCACTATTGCTGGTCAAACCGCACCTGGTGATGGTGTTTGCGTGGCCGGCGAATCGGTTTGGTTAAATACGCATGATGTTATTGTTCGCTTTATGCGTTTTAGAAGAGGAGAAACCTTTGTTGGTCGCAGAGATGATGCTATTGGAGGTAATCCAGTGGGTAACATTATGATCGATCACGTTTCTGCAAGTTGGGGATTAGATGAAAACATGTCGATGTACCGCCATATGTACAATGATAGCACTGGCAAAACCGAAGAGAAATTAGGAACGGTTAACATCACGATACAAAACTCTATTTTCTCAGAGGCGTTAGATTATTGGAACCATGCTTTCGGTAGCACTTTAGGCGGAGAAAACTGTGCTTTTGTTCGTAACCTGTGGGCTGATAATGGCGCCCGTAACCCATCAATTGGCTGGAACGGTATATTTAACTTCGCCAATAACGTGGTTTTTAACTGGAACAACCGCTCTACAGATGGAGGCGATTATACTGCTCAATACAATATTATCAATAACTTTTATAAACCAGGTCCGGTTACCGAACTAAAAGATCCAATCAGTTACCGCATTTTAAAACCAGAATCTGGCCGTAGTAAATTACCTTATGTTGTTTTTGGTAGGGCTTATGTAGCTGGAAATATAATTGACGGTAATGAAAAAGTAACCAAAAATAACTGGAATGGTGGTGTTCAACTGGAAGATAAAAAAGGAAATTTAATGTCTTTCGAAGAAGCAGGTAAATATTTCGCAGCGATGAAAGCTAAGAACCCGTTTCCAATGCCTAAGATTAGCATTATCCCTACTTTAAAAGCTAAAGAATATGTTTTGGCAAATGCTGGTGCCACTTTACCAAAAAGAGATCCGGTTGATACCCGCGTAGTTAAACAGGTTGCCACAGGTAAAATTGAAGTACATCCTGATGCTAAACCATCTGCTTTTCAGTTTGAACACCGCAGGTTGCCTGGTGATTCTTACAAACAAGGTATCATTACAGAAGTTTCTCAGGTTGGAGGTTACCCGGAATATAAAGGAACACCATATAAAGACAGTGATGATGATGGCATGCCTGATGCTTACGAGCTTAAAAACGGTTTAAACCCTAAGGATGCATCTGATGCTGCTAAAATTACAAAAAGTGGTTATGCAAACATCGAAGTATATTTAAATAGTGTTGTTCCGGTTTCAATTGTTAAGCCTAACTAATATGCGTGCCTGGAATTCAATTTTTAGCATAATAGCGCTTTGTGGTATTGGAAATGCAACTTTTGCACAATATCCGGTTATCCCTGAAGCAATGGAAAAGAAAGCCGATTCGCTTTTAAAAAGCATTGAAGAAAAATCTGAACTGCAATTTTTAAAAGTAAAACACATTGTTGATGAAGAAGCCAAACATGGCAAACCTTATATTCCATGGGCAGCAAAGCCAGGCGATTTGCCACAAGCTAAAACAGTGGCCTTTCCGGGTGCTGAAGGTGGTGGTGCTTATTCTTTTGGTGGCCGCGGTGGAAAAGTTTACGTAGTAACCAGTCTCGAAGATTCGGGCAGCGGAACTTTACGCGAGGCCTGTGAGCAAGGCGGTGCCCGGATTATTGTTTTTAACGTTTCGGGGATTATCAAATTAAAAACACCATTGATTATCCGTGCACCATATATTACCATTGCAGGTCAAAGTGCGCCTGGCGATGGAATCTGTGTAGCCGGCGAATCAGTTTGGATCAATACCCATGATATGGTCATCCGTTATATGCGTTTCCGTCGGGGAGCAACCGATGTTACCCGTAGAGATGATGCCATTGGCGGAAATCCTGTCGGAAACATCATTATCGATCACGTTTCGGCAAGTTGGGGGTTGGATGAAAACATGTCGATTTATCGCCATGTTTACGATCCAAAAGACGGTTCCAAACCTGTAAAATTACCTACAGTAAACGTTACCATTCAAAATTCAATCTTTTCTGAAGCATTGGATACTTATAACCATGCCTTCGGAAGTACAATTGGCGGTTTGAACAGTACTTTTATGCGTAATCTTTGGGCATCAAATATCAGCCGTAACCCATCAGTTGGGATGTATGGAGATTTTGGCTTTGCCAATAATGTGATTTTTAACTGGTGGAACAGAAGTGCCGATGGTGGTGATAATGCTTCATTTTATAGTTTCATCAACAATTATTATAAGCCAGGGCCGATTACCCCTGCAGGTGAACCGATTTCTTATCGTATCTTAAAACCTGAATCGGGCAGAGATAAAAAGTTTGCCAACGAATTTGGTAAAGCTTATGTAACCGGAAATATTATAGAAGGAAACGAAAAGGTAACCAAAAATAATTGGGATGGCGGCGTTCAGCCTGAAAGCAAAAGAGATAAACAAAAGTTGTTAGATTCGATGAAAGTGGATAAACCTTTTCCAATGGCGAAAATATCCATCATCGATACCAAAAAAGCATATGATTATGTTTTGGCCAATGCTGGTGCATCTCTTCCTGTTCGTGATGCAGTTGATCAACGCATCATCAAACAGGTTACAACTGGTAAAATTGATCATGTTGAGGATGGAAAACTTCCGGCTCAACAAAGTTATGTAAAACGCCGTTTACCTGCCGATTCTTATAAAAAAGGCATTATTTCAGATATCGCACAAGTTGGGGGTTATCCTGAATACCAAGGAAAACCTTATGTAGATACCGATAGCGATGGTATTCCTGATGCCTGGGAAATAAAAAATGGTTTAAACCCAAAAGATGCAAAAGACGCTGCTAAAATTTCGAAATCGGGCTATGCCAATATCGAAGTTTATTTGAATAGTTTGGTCGATATCAATAAAGTGAGGCCTCAAGAAAGGTTAAAGGAAAACGACTAAAGCTAAAAGGCTGATAACCTCAAGAATAATCGTCATCTCGACTGAAGCGTAGTCCCGAACTTTCGGGAGAGACATCTATCCAAATAGATTTCTCGACTGCGTTGCACTCCGCTCGAAATGACGATCAAGAGAGAGAAATCCTCAGGGTCTTTGTGGTCAAAAAAATAAAATATGCCAAAAACTAACCACATATTAAAAGTTATACAACTAAAAACCTTACCGTTTTTGGTAATGGCGCTTTTGGCGACTAACTTTTCATTTGCCCAAAAAACAAAACCGGTAGAGCCACCAAAACCTATCTTTAAAGGGAAGGATGGCAAAATGGCTTATACACCGGATGCAGATGGAAACCGGATTCCCGATTTTTCCTATGCTGGTTACATGGCAGGCGAAAAAGCCATTCCAAATGCAACAATAAAGGTCGTTGTTCCCGTTTCAAAGGGCGATGCCACTTTAAGGATTCAATCGGCCATTAATTATGTTTCGAAATTACCCCTAGATAAAGATGGATTACGTGGCGCCGTTTTATTAGAAAAAGGAACCTACGAAGTTGCCGGAACATTAAGGTTGTCGGCATCTGGGGTGGTGCTCCGTGGAAGTGGAATGGGCGAAAATGGCACAAAGATTTTTGCAACTGGTTTAGACCGGATAGGTGTAATCAGGATTTTAGGTCAAAAAAATAGAATAGAAGAACAGGCAATAGCAGTTACTGATCTTTATGTGCCCGTTAATGCAAATAAAATTACGCTGGCTAATGCCGATGGATTTAAAGTAGGTGATCAGATTATTATTAACAGGCCATCAACTAAAGAATGGATTGAAATCCTCAAAACGGTCGAGTTTGGTGGTGGAGAAAGTGCTTTGGGATGGAAACCGGGAACCAGGGATATTCATTGGGATAGAAAAATTATCGCCGTAAACGGCAATACAATAACTTTCGATGCGCCAATTACAACAGCTTTAGATGCTAAATATGGTGGCGCAACGGTTTCGAAATATAAATGGGATGGAAGAATTACGCAATCTGGCGTTGAAAACTTGAAAATCGAATCAGATTATCATAAAGAAAATATTAAAGACGAGTATCACCGTTGGACAGCTATCTGTTTAGAAAATGTACAGGATGCCTGGATCCGTCAGGTGGTTTTTGAGCATTTTGCAGGTTCTGCAGTAAATGTTTTGGAAACTTCAAAAAGGATTACCGTTGAAGATTGTAAATCGTTAGCCCCAATTTCCGAAATCGGTGGTGAGCGCCGTTTTACCTTTTTAACAACTGGTCAGCAAACGCTTTTTCAAAGGTTACACTCAGAATATGGCTATCATGATTTTGCTGTTGGCTTTTGCACTCCAGGCCCAAATGTTTTTGTACAGTGTCAGTCTTATTTGCCTTTCAGTTTTAGCGGCGCAATTGATAGCTGGGCATCAGGCGTTTTATTCGATATTGTAAATATCGACGGACAGGCCTTGAGTTATTTAAACCGAGGACAAGATGGGCAAGGTGCTGGCTGGAGTGCTGCAAACAGTGTGTTCTGGCAATGTAGTGCCGCAAGGGTTGATAATTTTCAGCCGCCAACAGCTCAAAACTGGGCTTTTGGAACCTGGTCGCAATTCGCCGGAAATGGCTATTGGGATATGTCTAATGAACAGATCCAGCCACGAAGTTTATATTATGCCCAACTAAAAGATAGGTTGGGGAGGGAAGCGGATAGCAGGAATTTTGTGCTGCCTGTTGAAACGGAAGCATCAAGCAGTCCGCCTGTAGATGTAGCATTAAAACTAACCAAATTGGCCTACAAACCTGCTTTAACCGTTTCAGGATATATTGATGCAGCGTCTGACAGGAATAAAATTCCGACAGATGTCGGTTCGGCAAAAAATATTGATAAGATCGGCTTGGATAAAGTTATTCAACCTGCTCTTGCGGGCGCAATGAGCATCAAAAATGGCTGGTTGGTCCGTGGTAGCGAAATCGTTCTCGGCGGTCGTCAGGATGTGCCATGGTGGAACGGAAGCGCCCGTCCGTATGGATTAAAAAATGCTAAGTTTCATATCACACGTTTCGTTCCTGGTCGTTCAGGTAATGGCTTAACAGATGATTTGGATTCGATGACCGATGCCATGAAAAACGGTCAGGTTAAAGTGCTAGATCATAATTATGGCCTTTGGTACGATAGAAGAAGAGATGACCATGAGCGCATCCGCCGTATGGATGGCGAAGTTTGGGCTCCTTTTTATGAATTGCCTTTTGCCCGTAGCGGACAGGATAAAGCCTGGGATGGTTTGAGCAAATATGATATTACCAAATACAACCTTTGGTATTGGGATAGGTTAAAGCAATTTGCTAATCTGGCTGATCAAAAAGGCCTGATTTTAATCCACGAGAACTATTTTCAGCACAACATTATCGAGGCCGGAGCACATTATGCCGATTTCCCCTGGCGTACCGCAAACAATATCAACAATACAGGTTTCCCTGAACCAGTGCCGTATGCTGGCGACAAGCGCATTTTTATGGCTGAGCAGTTTTACGATATCAGCAACGAACACCGCAAGGCGATCCATAAAGCTTATATCAGAAAATGTTTAGAGAATTTTGATGGAAACACAGGCGTTATCCAGTTAATCGGTGCCGAATTTACCGGTCCGTTGCACTTTGTTCAGTTCTGGATCGATACCATTAACGAATGGGAAAAAGAAACAGGCAAGCACCCAATTATCGGTTTAAGCGTAACCAAAGATGTTCAGGATGCGATTTTGGCTGATCCAAAGCGTGCTGGTGTTGTTGATCTGATCGATATCCGGTACTGGCATTACCAAGCCGATGGAACGGCTTATGCACCGCAAGGTGGTTTAAGTTTGGCTCCACGTCAGCATGCACGTTTGTTAAAACCTAAAAAAACATCTTTCGAAGAGGTTTATCATGCCGTTTCAGAATATAAAAACAAATTCCCTGAAAAAGCGGTGATTTATTCTGGTGATAGCTTTGATAGTTTCGGATGGGCGATTCTAATGGCAGGCGGTTCTTTATCAAACGTTAATGAGATAGATAAAACAGTTCTAAGTGCTGCATCTTCAATGAAACCATTTCTTCCGGCAAGTAAACCAGCTAAACAATATGGACTGGAAAATGCGGGCAAAGCTTACATTTTATATAATGCATCTGCAGAAGCGATTAATCTTGATTTGAGCAAAGTATCTGGAAAATTCAACGTAAAAGTGCTCAACTTGAAAACAGGGAAACTGCTTAAAGAAGAGAAAATTAATGCCGGCGCTATTGCTAAGTTAGAAAAGGTTGGTTCAGGCGACGAAGTCATCATCATCAATAAAATTTAACATGAACATTAAATCTAATATATTTCTGCTTGTTGTGGTTTCTTGCTTAGCTTTTGGCTGTAAGAAAAAGCCACATTTTGGTGATAAAAGTCTCTTGGTTTCAGAGAATGGAAGATATTTAACCACTGGTGATGGTAAACCATTCTTCTGGCTTGGTGACACAGGCTGGTTATTGTTTGGCAGGTTAACAAGAGAAGAGGCAAATACTTACCTCGAAGACCGCAAACAAAAAGGTTTTAATGTCATCCAGGTGATGTTGTTACATGATGTTCCATCGAGAAACGTATATCTGGATTCCTCAGTTGTTCATGCCGATGTTTCAAAGCCCATGCTTACACCGGGCAATAACCCAAAAGATTCTTTGGCTTATGATTATTGGGATCATGTTGATTATATTGTTGATCAGGCAGCAGAAAAAGGTCTTTACATGGCACTAGTGCCTGTTTGGGGTACAAATGTTAAAGCTGGAAAAGTTAAAAAGGAACAGGCAAAAGCTTATTCTGAGTTTTTGGCGAAACGTTATAAAGAGAAATGGAATATCATCTGGCTCAATGGTGGCGATATTAAAGGTAGTGATGGTGCGGATGTTTGGAATACCATTGGCGAAACCTTAAGGGCAAATGATCCCAATCACCTCATTACTTTCCACCCAAGAGGAAGAACAGCTTCATCACAGTGGTTCCAAAAAGCCAAATGGTGCGATTTTGATATGATTCAATCTGGCCACCGCCGTTACGATCAGGATACTTCTAAAAATGAGAAATTACATTATGGCGAAGATAACTGGAAATACATTGAAGCCGATTATAAATTAAAACCTACCAAACCAACCATTGATGGTGAACCATCTTATGAAGACATTCCTCAGGGCTTGCACGATACTACTCAACCCCGCTGGACAGATAGTGATATAAGAAGATATGGTTACTGGTCGGTTTTTGCGGGTGCCTTTGGCTATACCTATGGCCATAATTCGGTGATGCAGATGTATAAAAAAACAGATTTAAAACCTGCTTATGGTCCGAAAGACCAGTGGATCACTGCAATTAATGCTCCGGGTGCAAAACAGATGCAATATTTGAAAGATTTAATGTTATCTCAGCCTTATTTCGACCGTGTGCCTGATCAGACTTTGGTAGCAGGTAAAAACGGCGAAAAGTACGATCGGATTCTCGCCACAAGAGGTGAAGAATTTGCGATGTTGTACACCTATACAGGGCGCAATTTCAATGTGCAGCTAGGTAAAATTGATGGTGACGAAGTAAAAGCATCATGGTTTGATCCAAGAACAGGGAAAATCATCCTAATCGGAGAATTTGAAAATAAAGGAATAAAAGAGTTTAACCCACCAGGCGAGCCTGCAAATGGCAACGATTGGGTATTGGTGTTGGAGGAGATATAGTAAAATAAATCGTCATCTCGAGTGAAGCGTAGCGGAATCGAGAGATCTTATAACAACTTTAAAGATTTCTCCACTTCGGTCGAAATGACGACCAAACGAAAAAGAAAATAACGAAAGAATAAAAAAAAGTGTTTAAACCCAATTCCATATCATCATTTCACTTAGCCATTATTGGCCTGCTGCTTTGTGGCTTAACATCCTGTACAAAACAGGCCTATTTATTTACCTCCTTCCACGAGCCAGCCAACGAAGGCTTGAGGCTTTTGTACAGTTATGATGCTTACCATTGGACAGATTTGAATAAGACCTTTTTGAAACCCGAAGTAGGAACACAGAAAGTTTTACGCGATCCCTCCATCTTTCAAGGGCCCGATGGAACGTTTCATTTGGTTTGGACATGTAGCTGGAAAGGCGATAAAGGTTTCGGTTACGCAAGTTCTAAAGACCTGATCAACTGGAGTGCGCAAAAGTTTCTTCCGGTAATGGAAATTGAGCCAAAAACGGTAAATGTGTGGGCACCGGAAATTTTTTACGATAACGAGAAAAAAGAATATGTAATCATCTGGGCTTCAACGATACCGTTTCGCTTTGCTAAAGGAATAGAAGAAGAGGAAAATAATCACCGGATGTATAGTATTACAACCAAAGATTTTGAGACTTTCTCAAAATCAAAGCTATTTCTCGATCCTGGTTTTAGTGTGATTGATGCGGTGATTGTGAAACGGGCAACCAAAGATTATGTACTGGTTTTAAAAGATAATACCCGCCCAAATAGGAATTTAAAAGTTGCTTTTGCAAAGGATGCTTTAGGTCCTTACGAAAATGTTTCGGAGACTTTTAGTCCGAAATTAACCGAAGGACCAACGGTTGTTAAAGTTGGAAAGGATTGGTTGATCTATTTTGATGCCTACGGACAAAAGATTTATTCAGCTTATAAAACAGCCGATTTTAAGTCTTTTAAAGATGTAACTGCTGAGGTTTCAATCCCCGAAGGACATAAACACGGAACAATTATAAAAGTGAAAAGGAAAGTGATTGAGAGATTGAGGAAATAAATAGATAACTCGTCATTGCGAGGCACGAAGCAATCCTAATGCGGAAGAAGTAAACCCATAGTTGTAAGATTGCTTCGTGCCTCGCAATGACGAAATGTATAGCATAACATGAAAATATTTAAAATACTTTGTTTAAGCCTAACATTAGCACTTGCAGTACAAAGTTCGCAGGCGCAGGATACAGTGCGCTATACAGGTAAAACTTTGGTAAACGCAGATTATCATCATGGCCAACTTTTGCCGGTGATGGGCGTACACAGTATCCAAACTTTCAGGGCAAACAGAGAACATCCAGAACTGGCCGAAAACTTTGGCTGGACCTACAACCATGCGCCGATGCTGGCTTATTGGAACAACAAATTTTACATCGAATATTTGAGCGATAAAGTTGGAGAAAGTATCCCGCCAGGACAAACATTATTACAGTCCTCAAAAGATGGCTACACCTGGACTAAGCCAGATGTAGTTTTTCCGATTTACCGGATTCCTGACGGCACCACAAAAGAGGGTAGAACTGATGTAGCGAAAGATTTAGATGCGGTGATGCATCAACGCATGGGCTTTTATGTTTCTACTAAGAATGTATTCCTGGTTTTGGGTTTTTATGCAATCAGTTTTGATGCTAAAGACGACCCGAACGATGGTCACGGAATTGGCAGGGCAGTTAGAGAAATTCAGCAAGATGGAAAATACGGTCCAATTTATTTCATCCATTACAATCCAGGTTACTCGGAGAAAAACACCAAATACCCATTGTATACCAAAAGCAAAAGTAAAGCTTTTGTTGAAGCCTGTAATGAATTGTTATCAAATAAGTTGATGACGCAACAGTGGAATGAAGAAGCAGATAGAAAAGATCCTTTGATTACTTTACAAAAACAGTATAAAGCCTTCAGTTATTATCACTTGCCTGATGGAAGAATAGTTGGTTTATGGAAAAATGCCTTAACAGCGATCAGCAATGATAACGGTAAAAGCTGGCCTGAAAACGCGTCGCGTGCACCGGGTTTTGTAAACAGCAATGCAAAAATATGGGGTCAAAAAACTGCTGATGGTAACTACGCAACAGTTTATAATCCATCTGAGTACCGGTGGCCTTTAGCTATTTCAACAAGCAAAAACGGACTCGACTATACCAACCTTTTATTGGTAAATGGTGAAATTACGCCAATGCGTTATGGAGGCAATTACAAATCATACGGTCCGCAGTATGTTCGTGGTATTGAAGAAGGGAACGGCAAACCTGCGGATGGGAAGTTATGGGTAACCTACAGTATGAATAAAGAAGATATCTGGGTTTCTTCGGTTCCGGTGCCCGTTAGTGATAAGGCCACACAACATGTAAATGATGATTTTGGTAAAATACCGGCTGATAAAGCGCTAGAAATGTGGAACATATACAGCCCGCTTTGGGCGCCTGTTAAAGTCGATAAGGGTACCTTGGTTTTAAAAGATAAAGATCCGTTCGACTATGCAAAAGCCGAAAGATTGTTTCCTGCATCCAGAAAAATTATTGCCTCGTTTTCGGTTACGCCAAAGCAAAATAATTTTGGTTTGTTGGAAATCGAATTGCAGGATGCGAAAGGAATGGCAACTGTACGTCTGACTTTTGATACTGCAGGAATTTTAAGCGCAAAAGCTGGTGCACGGTATAAAAACTTCATGAAATATGAGGCAGGAAAAAATTATGAGATCAAACTAAAATTAGATGCGTTTACCCGATTTTACACCATCACTGTTAATGGGAAAGATGCATTAACCAGTTTGGCTTTTCAGCCAGTTGCTGATGTTTCCAGAATTGTTTTCCGCACCGGAGATGTTCGCCGTTTTCCTGATGTAGATACGCCAGCAGATCAAATCTATGATTTGAAAAATGCAGGGGAATCAGAGAAAAAGGAAGCTGTTTATTCGATTAAATACTTAAAAACGGAGGGATTTTGAGACAGTTGGCAGTTTTTAGTTTGAGGTTTTCAGTTTTCTCCTCGTTGCGTTCTAAAGCGTTCGTCGTTCCGACCGCCTCATCGTCATTGCGAGGAGGCACGACGTGGCAATCTTTCTTACTCGTAGCCATTCTTGCTTTATGCTTCCTCTCCACTAATGCAAAAATCCTCTTGCCTCAGATCTTATCGAGCAATATGGTTTTACAACGGGATAAACCCATCAATATCTGGGGTTTTGCTTCAGTTGGCGAAAAAATAGAAGTAATGTTTGCAGGTCAGAGAAAGGAAACTGTTACCGATAAAGAAGGAAAATGGCTTGTTGTTTTAGCTCCGCTAAAAACATCAGCAAAGCCCCAAACGATGTCTATCATTGGATCAAATAAAATTACATTAACCAATATTCTGGTTGGCGAAGTTTGGGTATGCTCAGGTCAATCCAATATGGAATACGCGATGCGCAAACTGGCTAAAATTCCTAAGCCGAAAAATGAAAAGTTGGCTTTCCCATCTGATGAGGTTGTGAAAGCAAAGAATAATCAGATCAGAATTTTCCTGGTTAACCGCAAAACTTTGATCAAACCCGATTCCATCCATAAAAGTTGGAGTGTCGCCCAAGATTCCGCTTTACGTGCTTTCTCGGCCGTAGGTTATTTTTTTGCGAAAGAAGTTCAGGAGAAATTAGGTATTCCTGTTGGCATGATCTCTTCGGCCATTCCGGGTAGTGCCATTGAACCTTGGATAGCAGAAAATGCATTTGCGCAGGAAGATTACTTCAAAAACCAAAAAGTAAATAATGATCCCGGTAAATTTTATCCGACCATGATCGAACCTTTAACGCGGTTTAAAATCCGTGGCTTTCTTTGGTATCAGGGCGAAACCAATTGTTTTCTGAACGAGAAAATCAGCTATGCCTATAAAATGAAAGTATTGATCAATAGCTGGAGGAAAGCCTGGAAAGAAAATGATCTGCCCTTTTATTATGTTCAGATTGCACCTTTCAATTATTCTAAAACCAAAGGCAAAGTTCCTGTTGATGAAAATACCGAACCCGAATTTTGGGAAGCACAGACACAGTTGTTGAGATTACCCAATACAGGTTTGATATCTACCAATGATTTAACCGATTCGAATGAAGACCTGCATCCAACATACAAATGGGAAGTGGGCAGAAGATTGGCGCTTTGGGCCTTAGCAAAAACTTACAATCAAAAAATTGATTTTTCAGGTCCGGCTTATAAAAGTGTATCGTTTAAAAATGGAAAAGCTATGCTTGACTTTGATTATTTAAAATCGGATGCATTAAACCCACTGAAGGGCTTTACCATAGCTGGAAAAGACGGCAAGTTTATCAATGCCGAGGCTTTTGTTAAAGACGGAAAAGTTATTGTTTCAGCAAAAGAAATTGCTGCGCCTGTGTCTGTGCGTTACAACTGGACAGAAAATCCATCAGGAAATTTTTATAGCAATGCTTTACCAGCTTTGCCTTTCCGAACCGATAATCCATTAACTAAAACTTTTAAAACCAATTAATGAAACGCAGATTCATACTTTTCTTGTGTTTAACTACTATGTTTTGCTCCCTAAAAGCGCAGCAAACGGAGAAATTATACCTGTCGGGAACTGGGAACGATAATATCGTTAATTGGGATTTTTTCTGTACAGCTGGTGCAAATTCGGGCAAATGGACCAGCATCCCCGTGCCATCAAACTGGGAATTGCAAGGTTTTGGAAAATATAACTACGGTTTCAACAAAGAAGAAAATAAAGGCAAAGAACAAGGTCTTTATAAGTATAAATTTAAGGTTCCTGAAGATTGGAAAAACCGAAAAATCAATATTGTTTTCGAGGGATCGATGACAGATACCGAGGTTAAAATCAACGGAAAATCTGCCGGACAAACACATCAGGGCTCGTTTTATGTATTTAGATACGATATTTCTGAATTGTTAAAACTTGGTAGCGATAATTTACTTGAAGTAAAAGTATTCAAACATTCAGCTAATCAATCGGTTAATGAAGCTGAACGTAAAGCAGATTTCTGGATTTTTGGTGGCATTTTTCGTCCGGTTTACCTGGAATCGCTACCAGAAACACATATCGATAGAATTCAGATCGATGCCAAAGCCAACGGAAATTTCGATGCCAAACTTGCTTACACAGGTGATGCCGATAAAGTTGAAGTAGAAGTTTTTACGAAAGATGGTAAACGTTTTGGAGATCGATTTACCACTTCAATAAAGAAAGGAACACAAAGTATAATGCTTAGCCATCAGTTTTCTAATCCGGAATTGTGGTCGTCAGAATTTCCAAATCTTTACACTGCAACATTCACTTTAGTTAAAAATGGTAAAGAGATTCACCAGGTTTCGAAAAAGATTGGTTTTAGAACAATTGAAGTAAAAGAACGTGATGGTGTATATGTAAATGGGGTGAAAATGAAATTTAAAGGTGTAAACCGTCACTCTTTTTATCCATCCTCAGGCAGAACAACGAGTAAAAAAATCAGTATTGCTGATGTGCTGTTAATGAAAGAAATGAACATGAATGCCGTTCGGATGTCGCATTATCCACCAGATGGACACTTCCTGGACGTTTGTGATTCACTTGGCTTATTCGTAATGGATGAATTGGCTGGCTGGCATGGTACTTATGATACGCCTACGGGAACAAAGTTGATGAAAGAAATGATGTTGAATGATGAAAACCATCCGTCGATCATCTTTTGGGCAAATGGAAATGAAGGCGGACATAACCGCGAACTTGATCACCTTTTTGCTGAAGAAGATCTTCAAAAACGTCCGTTAATTCACCCTTGGGAAGTTTTTGGAGGTTTCGAAACCACACATTACCGCGAATTTAATTATGGAATCGGCAATTACGATCATGGTCATAATATTTTAATGCCTACTGAATTTTTGCATGGTATGTGGGATGGTGGTCATGGCGCAGGTATTGAAGATTACTGGAATGCCATGTGGAATAATCCACTTTCGGCTGGTGGTTTCCTTTGGGATTTTGCCGATCAGGCTGTGGTGCGTACCGATAAAAACGGCGAATTAGATACCGATGGAAATCATGGTCCTGACGGGATTGTTGGACCTTACCACGAAAAAGAAGGTAGTTTCTTTACCATTAAAGAAGTCTGGAGCCCTGTTTTTGTTGAGAAAAGAGAAATGACAGCTGGTTTTGATGGTTCATTCTTGTTAGAAAACCGTTATGCATTTACCAACCTCAATCAATGTACATTCAACTGGAAATTAAAGAAATTAAAAGCGGGAACTGATGCAGCATTCCAATCGGGTAAAGCAGAGGCTCCAAATATTAAACCTTTCGAAAAAGGAAAATTACAAGTCGATCTTCCAAGCGACTGGAGGAACTTTGATGCACTTTATCTCACTGCAAATGCACCTGATGGCAAGGAATTGTTTACCTGGAGTTTCCCGATAACACTGCCTAAAGATGATGCAGAGAAAATTATTGTAAAAACAGCGTCTTCAAAGGTAAATTTTAAAGAAGATGCGAAAGTTTATCGGGTTTCTGCTAATGGCATTGATTTAACTTTAGATAAGACATTAGGTTTGTTGCTACAGGCCAAGAATACCAAAGGTATCATTCCGTTTTCGAACGGCCCGATTTTACAAGAAGGTGTAAATAACTTTAAGGGTTTTACTCAAAAAATGGATGGTGAAAATTTAGTGATTTCATCCAAATATGATAAAAAAGAAAGTTGGAATACTTTAGAATGGACAATTTATCCTTCAGGCTGGCTAAAAATGGAAGTGAAATATTTTCCATCAGATTACTTCACCACTTTCGTTGGACTGAACTTTTCTTATCCTGAAACCGAAATTAAAGCGGTTGAATATAAGGGAAACGGACCATACCGCGTTTGGAAAAACCGAATGAAGGGCGCACAATTTGGCATTTGGAAAAAAGATTATAACAATTCGGCAACAGGAGAGGCGCCCTGGCAATACCCTGAATTTAAAGGTTATTATTCAAACATGTATTGGTGTGAGTTTATTGGTAAACAGCAATCGTTTAAAGTAGTTACAGATAGGGAAGATGTCTTTTTAAGGTTGTTTACACCGAAAAAATCAAAAGATACAGAATATGATAACATGAGTCCGACATTTCCGAATGGTGATATTTCATTTATGAATGCAATTTCGGCAATTGGCACAAAAACCCAAAAACCAGAAACAACCGGCCCAATGGGAATGAAGAATATTTATTACGATTTTGATAAAGCCCCAAGTAGAGCACTAAATATGACCTTGTATTTTGATTTTTCAGGTAGATAGGTTTAACCGCAAAGGAAAGAAGAATAGCCCGCTGATCACGGGGATTTACGCAGATAGAGTTATTGGTCTGCGTAAATCTTCGAAATCAGCGGGAGCAAATAAATGTTTAACTGCAAAGAAGAAAGAAATAATTAAAGAAGTAAAAAATCAGTGTAATCAATTAATCTGTGAAATCCATAATCTGTGTAATCAACCGCGAAGCGTAATGAACATTAAAATCTACATAGCGATCATCAGCATTTGGTTCCTATCCTTTTCAAAAGTGATAGCGCAAATCTCGTTGCAAAATACCACTTGCGAAATGCTCGAGAATCCTTTAGGTATTGATGTCTTGAAACCCCGGTTGGCATGGCATATCATCTCAAATGAAAGAAATGTAATGCAAACGGCTTATCAGATTTTGGTGTCTTCTTCGCCTGGGAAATTAAGTGCCAATGATGGGGATTTGTGGGATTCAGGAAAGATTAACTCACCAGAATCTATTCACATAGCTTACAACGGAAAAGTGCTTAAAAGCCGGATGAAAGCCTATTGGAAAGTTAAAGTGTGGACCAATGTTGGGCAAAGCAAATGGTCTGCTAACAACTATTTTTCGATGGGTTTGCTGTACTACAAAGATTGGCCAAAAGGCTGGATTGGTTTTGACAGGGCTTTTCCATGGGATAACATTAAAACGGATTCGCGTTTATCAGCCAGGTATTTCAGAAAGGAGTTTCAGAGTACGAAAGAAATCAAGTCTGCTACGGCATCAATCATTGGTTTAGGTTTATATGAGTTGTTTATCAACGGCAAAAAAGTTGGAAATGATGTTTTATCTCCATCACCTACAGATTATACCAAAAACGTAAAATATAACACTTACGATGTAACCAGTTACCTTCAGAATGGTAAAAATGCAGTTGGCACGATACTCGGAAACGGGCGTTTCTTCGCCATGCGCCAAAATGAAAAACCCTATAAAATCAAAACATTTGGTTTTCCGAAAATGCTGATGAACATCAACATTGTTTACACCGATGGATCAACAGCAAATATTGATACCGACGATAGCTGGAAAGGCACAACGGACGGACCTATCAGAACCAATAACGAATATGATGGGGAAGAATACGATGCTACAAAAGAAGCTCTAGGCTGGAATAAGGTAGGTTTTGACGATAGCAAGTGGGCAAAAGCCGAATTTGTACAAGAACCAACAGGAACCATTGAAGCCCAGATGAATGAAAACATGAAAGTGATGAATACAATAAAGCCCGTTTCAATCACTAAACTTTCTGGTGGCCGGTATATTTTGGATATGGGTCAAAATATGGTGGGTTGGTTGCAGATCAAGGTAAAAGGTTTAAAGGGCAAACAAATCAAAATGCGTTTTGCAGAATCATTACAAGATAATGGCGAACTCTTTACAGCTAACCTTCGCAATGCGAAATGTACCGATTTATACACTTTAAAAGGAGGAGAGTTAGAAACCTGGGAGCCTACCTTTGCTTACCGCGGATTTAGATACGTAGAGCTTTCAGGATATAGTTACCAACCATCGATGAATGATTTTCTTGGCAAAATGATTTATGATAACATTAAAACGGTTGGAACTTTCGAAACTTCAGATGCTTTAACCAATCAGATCTTCAAAAATGCATGGTGGGGAATTGCCGGAAGTTATAAGGGGATTCCGGTTGATTGCCCTCAACGCAACGAGCGGATGCCTTGGCTTGGAGATAGGGGCGCTGTAGCTTATGGAGAAAGTTTTCTTTTTGATAACGGACGTTTCTATGCCAAATGGTTACAGGACATCAGAAATTCGCAGAAAGAGGATGGCGCTATTCCTGATGTGGCACCTGCTTTCTGGAGGTATTACAGCGATAACATGACCTGGCCAGGAGCAATGCTTCTGGTGACCGAAATGCTTTACAAACAAACCGGCGATGTTTCAGCTGTTCGGAATAATTATCCGGCAATGAAAAAGTGGTTGGGTTACATGCAAAACCGCTATATGAAAGATTACATTTTGACTAAAGATAGTTACGGCGATTGGTGTATGCCACCCATTACCATCGAGTTTGGCCGTGGTAAAAGTGCAGACAAGAAATATCCTTCTGAATTAATCTCAACAGCATATTATTATCATTTCACACAGTTAATGATACAATTCGCTAAGGTAAGCGGCAACGATGAAGATGTAAAAGCATATGAACTTTTGGGGAATAAAATCAAAGATGCTTTTAATCAAAAATATTATAACGATAAAGGTTATTATGCTTCTAATGCCTTAACAGATAACATCATTCCGCTTTATTTCGGAATGGTTCCACAGAATAAAATAGATCAGGTTTTTAAGAATATCACTTATACTGTTGAAGTGACGAATAAAGGCCATTTAAGCAATGGTTTGGTCGGAATCCAATGGTTAATGCGTTGCCTGAATGATTATGGCAGACCTGATCTGGCTTATACTGTAGCTACGCAAAAATCTTATCCTAGCTGGGGTTACATGGTTGATAACGGTGCAACCACCATTTGGGAATTATGGAATGGCAATACGGCCGATCCGAAAATGAATTCGCAGAACCATGTGATGATGCTAGGCGATCTGCTGATCTGGTATTATGAGAATCTGGCTGGTATAAAATCTGAGGAGGCTGCTTTTAAAAAGATCATCATGAAACCTGAAATGATCAATAGTTTAAACTCGGTAAATGCCAATTACAATTCGGTTTATGGGTTAATAAAAAGCAGTTATAACAAAACGGTTCACCAGTTTAACTGGAACATTACCATCCCGGCAAATACATCGGCGTTGGTTTATATTCCTGCAAATAATAAAAATGAAGTTTCAGAAAAAATTAAGTCTATAAAGGATTTAAAATTTGTAAAAATGGAGCATAATAGCGCTGTTTATGAACTTGGTTCTGGCGATTATGCTTTTGTGGTGGAGCGGAAATAAAATAATGGTTCGTGGTGACACGAACCATGGCGAGAAAGGATTACTGTATATAAGCCTCGGTTTGTGTCTTCACGAATCGAAATAATAATTAAAACACAATTATGAGAAAGTTTTTTAAACCATTTATGCTACTCACCTTACTGATCACCTCAGTAAATGCATTCAGCCAAACCAAAGATATTGTTGTGCCGGAAGAAATCCTGACAAAGGCAAAAGAATGGACTTCTGCACTAAATTTAAGCGACGCAACAAAAAAATCCGCTGTCGAAAATGTAATTGCGGTTCATTTAACAACCATTAGAGACTGGCATAACGATCATCCATCATCAACCGTTCCTGACGGGATAAATCCGGTTACGGGCAATAAACTAAGTGATTTAGACAAACAGATCATTGCCGATTCTGCCATGCCATCAACTGTTCACCAGGCTTTAATGGATGGATTGAAAAAGAATTTAACACCAGAGCAGGTAGAAACCATTTTAGACAAATACACCATTGGAAAGGTTGAATTCACGATGAAAGGTTACAAAGCAATTGTTCCTGATTTAACCGCCGATGAGGAAGCCAAGATTTTGGCTTTTTTGAAGCAAGCCAGGGAACAAGCTGTCGATTATAAAAACATGAAGCAGATTTCGGCCATTTTCGAGATTTACAAAACCAAATCAGAGCAGATGTTGAATAATAATGGTCGCAGCTGGAGAGCGCTTTATAGTGCTTACACTAAAAAGATAAAGGAAGAGAAAGCAGCAAAACAAAAGCAGTAGGCAGTTTTCCTGCCTCACGTCATTCCCGCGCAGGCGGGAACCACGCAGTGCTCAGCGAAGCTAATCTTAAAGCAAACAATGAATAGTAAACGCATTAAGATCCCCAGTCAAGCTGAGGATGACGCATAGGACAAAGGAGTAGATTAACAAAAACATTATGTTAAAAAGAAAAATATACATCACACTAGGTCTCGTTTTCGCAATCACCGTTTATGCCAATGCCCAGGTAGAAAAATGGCAAACTGGAATTGTAAAACAAGAATTTCTTTACGATAAAGCACCATTCCCATCGTGCCACTCTGCAACAATAGCAGAAACACCAACAGGTTTAGTAGCCTCATTTTTTGGAGGAACCAAAGAACGAAATCCAGACGTAGAAATCTACATCAGCCGTTTTGTTGATGGAAAATGGCTGGCACCGGTTTCGGCTGCTAACGGCATCCAACCTAATGGTAAAAGATTACCCACCTGGAATCCCGTTTTATATCAGGTTCCTGGTGGAGATTTACTGTTGTTTTACAAAATCGGGCCAAAACCCTCAGAATGGTGGGGCATGATGAGTACTTCAAAAGATGGCGGTAAAACCTGGTCGGATGCTACAAAATTACCCGATGGTTATATCGGCCCTGTAAAAAACAAACCAGTTTTGCTAAGCAATGGAAACCTTTTCGCACCATCAAGCAAAGAAGGCGACGGTTGGAAAATCCACTTCGAGGTAACCAAGGATAACGGTAAAACCTGGAGAACCGTAGGACCATTGCCTGAAAATGGAATTAAAGCCATTCAACCAAGCATTTTACAACATGGAAATGGGAAATTGCAGCTATTAGCAAGAACAGCAAATCGTGCCATTGTAGAATCCTGGTCTGAAGATAATGGCGAAACCTGGTCGGCATTAACCAAAACATCATTACCCAATAACAATTCAGGTACAGACGCGGTAACCATGAAAGATGGCCGCCAGGTATTGGTGTACAACCATGTTTTGCCTCCGGGCGATTTAGCCAAAGGGCCACGTACTCCATTAAATGTTTCGGTTTCTAAAGACGGAAAAAAATGGTCGGCCGCATTGATTTTGGAAGATTCACCCATCAGTCAGTATTCTTATCCTGCAGTGATTCAAACTGCTGATGGCATGTTACATTTCATTTATACCTGGAGAAGAGAGAAAATTAAACATGTTGTGGTTGACCCTTCAAAGTTGAAATTAAAGAAAATCAAAAATGGCATCTGGCCGAAACTGAAAGGTTATATGGCTCCGGTAATTACTGAAACTAAAAATGAGGAGGGTTAAGATGATAGATGTAATTAGAAACGTCATTGCAAACAGAATACAGTGCTGCCGAGAAGTCTTAATTAAAGGAACTCGTCCCCCTTTGGAGGGGGCAGGGGGAGGATTTTTGAGAAGCGGGTATTTAGTAGCCATTATTTTATTTGCATTTAATCATCTCTGCGCCCAAACCCAAAATACCGACAACCTCTATAAAAAGCCGCTTGTTGAAGTTTTGAAAGAGATTCAAACACGCTTCAAAGTACAGATCAAATATTCAGAACCACAGGTAAAAGATAAATGGGTGAACTATGCAGAATGGCGTTTCCGTGCAAACGTTGATGAAACTCTTGCAAACGTACTCGCTCCCTTGGATATGAAAGTAAACAAAGAAAAGCCAGGTGTTTACAAATTGAAAGAATATGAATATTACCGTTGGGAAGTTCAGGATGGATGGGCCTACCTGGATAGTTTGGCAACAAAATACCACGATCGGGCCAGTTGGGAAAAACGTAAGGCACAAATAAAGCCCGAATTATACCAGGCCTTATTGTTATCGCCATTGCCTGCCAAACCAAATTCAAAACCGATTATCACAACGAAAAGAATTTTTGACGGTTACTCTGTAGAAAACATCGCACTAGAGATTTTACCTGGGGTTTGGATTAATGGTTCACTATATAAACCGTTAAATTTTAAAGGAAAAATCCCATTGATTTTAAGTCCGGACGGACACTGGGAAAAACAACGTTTTAGACCCGATTGCCAGATCCGCTGTGCAATGATTGCCAGAATGGGTGCCATGGCTTTTAGCTACGATTTATTTGCCTGGGGCGAATCGATGCTCCAGTTTAAATATGAAGATCATCGTAAAAGCTTGGCGCAAACCGTTCAGGCTTTGGGAGGAATCAGGATTTTAGATTACTTCAGTGGGTTAAAAGAAACCGATACAGCCAGAATTGGCATCAGTGGAGGTTCAGGTGCTGGAAGCCATTCTATTTTAATGACCGCCATGGATGATAGGATTAAATTAAGTGCGCCCGTAGTGGCGATGTCGTCTTACTTTTATGGTGGCTGCCCTTGCGAAAGCGGAATGCCAATCCATCAATGTGGTGGCGGAACTGATAATGTAGAACTGGCTGCAATGGCAGCACCTCGGCCCCAGTTATTGGTGTCAGATGGTAGCGACTGGACGGCACATACACCCGAACACGATTTTCCTTACTTACAAAAAATGTACAGTTATTATGGTGTGAAAGATAAGGTTGAGAATGTTCACCTTCCGGATGAAAAACATGATTTCGGCATTAATAAGCGTATGGCACTTTACGATTTCCTGATCAAAAACTTCAAGCTAAATGGTGCTGCAGTTAAAGCTAAAACAGGTAAATACGATGAAGGTAAAGTAACCATCGAAAAGGAAAATGCCCTCTATGTTTTTGGCGATAAAGGCGAAAAATTACCTAAAAATGCAGTGATGGGATTTGAAAATCTGGAAAAATTATTCCCGTTAGGCACAAGCAAATAGTGGATATGGAGCATCAAAACAGAAGGTCTTTTATTGGTAATGTAGCGCTGCTAACAGGCGCTTTAATGATCCCCAATCAATTGCTTTTGGCAGCAGCGAAAAAGAACAATTATAAAGTTGCCGTGATTGATTTAATGATTTTAAAACGTCAGAAAATCAGTGCTTTGCCACTTGCTAAAGAAATCGGTGCTGATGGATTGGAAATTGACATGGGCGGCCTGGGCGATCGGGAAACATTTGACAATAAACTAGCCGATCCAAAAATCAGGCAGGAGTATCTGGATAAGGCAAAAGAATTAAATCTTGAAATCTGTTCATTGGCGATGACCGGATTTTATGCGCAATCATTTGCCAAGCGACCAACTTATCAGAAAATGATCCAGGATTGTTTAGATACTGCTAAAGCCATGAATATTAAAGTGGTATTTCTTCCATTGGGTATTCAAGGCGATTTGATTAAAAACCCAGAACTCCGCGAACCTATTATAGAGCGGTTAAAAGTTGCCGGAAAAAAGGCCGCCAAAGCGGGAATTACAATTGGAATTGAAAGTGCTTTAGATGCAAAAGGTGAATTACAACTGTTAAAAGATATTGATTGCAAGCACGTTAAAAGTTACTTCAATTTCTCGAACGCCATAAAGAATGGAAGAGATTTACATCAAGAGCTCAGAATTTTAGGCAGGAAAAACATCATTCAAATTCATGCCACCAATGAAGATGGTGTTTGGTTACAGAACGATCCGAAAATCAATCTAAACAAGGTAAAAGCAACCCTTGATGATATGGGTTGGAAAGGATGGCTGGTTGCAGAAAGAAGCCGGGATGCCAAACAGCCAACAAATGTAAAATATAATTTCAGTGCCAATACCAGCTACCTGAAATCTGTTTTCCAATCGAAATAGTGTAATTATAATGAAATACTTTTTGAGAAAAATTTATGGTTTTTACACGCTAACTGTTCGTGGAGATACGTACCGTGTCGGTGTATCTATGCCTTGGTTCGTGTCTCCACGAACCAAACAAATTAAATCATTCTTTAGTCTGCTGATTTTTTTATCATTATTATGTTTTAAAGTTAATGCAATAGATATTTACGTATCCATAAATGGCGCTGATGCTAATTCCGGCACCAAAGAAAAACCCTTGGCCACACTTCATTGTGCCATCAGAAAAGCCCGCGAATTGAGGCGTTTGAATGATGTTTCAGTTAAAGGCGGAATCAGGATTATACTCGGCAAAGGTTTTTATCAATTGCATGAACCCGTAGTTCTTCGACCTGAAGATTCTGGCACAAAAGATAGTCCGACAGAAATTATTTCAGCGCCTAGCGAAAAAGTTATTTTGAGTGGAGGCATTCTGATAAAAAACTGGAAAAAGTTAAATCGCACCATTGCTGGTCTGCCAAAAGAATCTATAGGGAAGGTTTGGGTAGCTGATATTCCAAATTTAGACGGGAGCGACCTACAGTTCAGACAGCTATGGGTAAATGGCAATAAGGCCATACGTGCAAAAAATTATAACGGAGAAGAAATGGGGAGGATTTTATCATGGGATAGCGAAAAGCAAACCTGTAAAATTCCACTTCAAAAAAACATCAGTTTAGCCAATATCAAAGGAATGGAAATGCTGATCCACCAATGGTGGGCCATTGCAAATCTTCGTGTAAAGTCTGTTAAAATTGTAGGTAATGCTGCAGAACTTTCTTTTATGCAACCCGAAAGCAGGATCCAATCCGAGCATCCCTGGCCAGCACCATGGATTTCAGACAAAACAGGGAATTCTGCTTTTTATCTTACAAATGCCATTCAATTCTTGAACGAACCTGGCGAATGGTTCGAAGATCTGCAAAATCATAAACTTTATTATTGGCCAAAAGCATCAGAAAATATGCTAAATGCTGAAGTGATTGCTCCGGCTTTAGAAAACCTGGTTAAAATCGAAGGAACCATTGATCAACCAGTTTCTTATGTAAATTTCAAGGGTATTTCATTTCAGCACTCCACTTGGCTAAGGCCATCAAAACAAGGCCATGTACCACATCAGGCGGGCATGTATATGCTCGATGCCTATAAACTCGAAAAAGCCGGGACACCAGACAAACCTACGCTAGAAAATCAGGCTTGGGTTGGCCGTCCCGCGTCTGCAATTGAAGTAAGTTATGCCAATCACACTGTTTTCGAATCTTGCCGGTTCGAGCACTTGGCATCAACAGGTTTGGATTATAAAAAAGGAACTGCTGAGAGTGAAATCAAAGGAAATTTATTCAAAGATATTGGTGGTTCAGCCATTTTAATCGGAACTTTCTCTGATGAAGCGACTGAAGTACACCTACCATATAATCCGACAGATCAAAGAGAAATTTCGACGAACAATAAAATCGAGAATAACCTGATTACCGATGTAACTAACGAAGATTGGGGCGCTGTTGGTATAGGCGCAGGATATGTTCGGGGCATTAAAATTCTGCATAATGAAATTAGCGATGTGTCTTATTCGGGCATCAGCATGGGCTGGGGCTGGACGAAAACGAAAAACGCAATGGAGAACAATACCATCAGCGGCAATAAGATCCATCACTACGGAAAACACATGTATGATGTGGCCGGAATTTACACACTATCTGCTCAGCCCGGATCATTCATTACCGACAATGTAGTCGATAGCATTTACAAAGCGCCGTATGCGCATCTGCCTGATCATTGGTTTTATCTTTACACAGATGAAGGTTCTGCCTATTTTACGATCAAAAACAACTGGACGCCAACTGAAAAGTACCTTCAAAATGCCAACGGCCCAGACAATTCATGGAAAAGTAACGGGCCAAAAGTTGCCGATCATATCCAACAAAATGCAGGCTTAGAAAAGCCTTTTCAATATTTATTAAAAGAAAAAGTCAATTATTCAGAAAGAGGCGCCAATCATGCTGTAGATCAATCTGTTGTATTCGAATTGGTTTTTAAAACCGGTAATCTGCCAGGTAACAATGCCTTAAAAACTTTTGCTAAAGAAAATAACCTCCTGCCAGGTTCAATCTATAAATGGAACAACCGATTGGTAATTTATACTTCAAGTTTAAAAGTAGAGAGCTTGCAACAAACTCTAAAACGCTTAAATGCGACAGAAATTAAATTGTACGACAATCTGTTTTACGACTTTAACAGAGAAAAGAATTGTGGTGATAAACCAGTAGCAGAGTGGGATAACATCATTTTATCAGCCAATTTGGTGAAGGATGAAAAACTCCAGAAAGAATACCTGGCTTACCATAAAACACAGTTTGAAAAATGGCCAGAAATATCTAAAGGATTCTGTAAGGCAGAGTTTCAACGGTTGGCCATCTTTAAAAACGATAGACAGTTAATGCTGATCATTAGTATTCCTAAAGGAAAAAGTTTAGATGAATTGAATCCAAAAACTACTGAGAACAATCCAAAAGTAGACGAATGGAATGCCATCATGAAAAAATACCAGGAAGGAATTGAAGGAACAAAACCAGAAGAGGTTTGGGTTTTCTTTAAACCGATAGAATAGAAGACTTATTGTCCCCCTTTGGAGGGGGCAGGGGGAGGAAAACAATAACGCTTATAAAAATAATATCATGTTAAGATTAGGGATTTTAGGTTTAGGAGAAGGAAGAAGCACCATTTCCGCATCATTGGCAAGCAAAAAGTTTAAGCTTATCCAGATTTGCGATGCCAATAAAAAGCTTTGCGAAGAACGGGCTTTAGAATTTGATTTTCAAAACTGGACAACCAATTACGAGGATATGTTAACCAGCGACAAAATCGATATGATTGCGATTTACACACCGGATCATCTGCATTTTGAGCACATTAAATTGGCGCTTGAACACGGAAAGCATGTAGTGTGTACCAAACCATTTATCGATGATTTAGGTCAAGCCAATGAGCTGTTGGAGTTAGCAAAGAAATCAAGAAGAAAGATTTTCGTAGGGCAAAGTTCTCGTTTTTTTGAGCCCGCCATGCGCCAGAAGAAAGATTTTGATGCAGGTTTAATCGGAGAACTGATCACGATCGAAAGTCATTACCATGCCGATCATCGCTGGTTTCTAGAAAAAGGTTGGTCGTTAAAACAGTCATTCAAATGGCTGTATGGCGGTTTAAGTCACCCTGTTGATTTTATCAGGTGGTACATGCCCGATATCGAAGAAGTTATGGGTTATGGCATGTTGAGTAACAACGGTTTAAAAGCCGGGCTGAAAAATCAGGATACCATGCACTTTATCTTTAAAGCAAAAGATGGCAGAATTGCGAGGGTTAGCGGTGCTTATACTGGCCCAACACAGCCTGCAAGTCGTGATAGTGGTATGAGTTGTATCCTGCGTGGAACAGAAGGCGCTAGCCAGGCAGACTACCATGAACTACGATATTCTGTTACAACCAAAACGGGCGAAGAAAAGATCATCACCTGGGGCGATTCTACTTTAAAGCACTATTTCCGTTTTGAAGGACAAAGCCATCACGCCGGAGAGTACCAGAATTATTTAGAATATTTTGCAGATAGCATCAACAATAATTTTACCGCATACCCTGATTTAAAAGAAGGCATCGGAACCGTTGCATTATTACAGGCGATGGATCAATCTCTAGCAACAGGTTTGCCAGTAAAAGTTGATGAAATTTTGAAAGCTAATCAAATTACAAGGGAATCGATAGGATTGTAACTGTTTGCCACGGAGACACAGAAAACACGGAACATAATGCGCCATGGTTCGTGTCTCACGAACCAGTAATGAGAAATATCGTCATTGCGAGGCACGAAGCAATCCTACAACTATGGGTTGATTAGCGATCGCATTAAGATTGCTTCGTACCTCGCAATGACGAAAAATGAATGCTCCGTGAATTCCGTGATTCCGTGGCAACACTAAATAACTAACCAAATAACCCAATGGGAAACATTGTAGAACGATTAACCAGTTTAGATTACTTTATCGTAATTGCTTACCTCATTATCCTGATCATCATTGGTTATCGGGCCAGTTTTTCTAAAAAGAAGAACAATGATGAAACCTTATTTTTGGCCAATAAATCATTAAACTGGAGCAGCATCGGTTTCAATATGTGGGGTACCAATGTTGGTCCGTCGATGCTATTGGCTTTTGCCAGTATTGGCTATAGCACCGGTATCGTAGCCGTTAATTTCGATTGGTATGCCTTTATCTTTTTATTCTTACTGGCCATTGTTTTCGCTCCAAAATACCTTGCCGCCAAAGTGAGTACCATGCCCGAGTTTATGGGCAACCGTTATGGCGATTCTACGCAAAACATCCTTGCTTGGTATGCGCTGGTTAAGATTTTAATTTCATGGTTATCGCTCGGGTTGTTTGCAGGAGGCTTTTTGGTCCGCCAGATTTTAGGCATACCCATGTGGCAATCGGTTACTGTATTGGTTGCTTTTGCCGGACTGTTTACCTTTTTTGGCGGTTTAAAAGCCATTGCAAAAGTGAACGTATTCCAAATGATTTTATTGATTGCCGTTTCATTATCGCTCATGCTTTTGGGACTGAATAAAGTTGGTGGACTTTCTGCTTTATATCAAAAAACACCACATCATTTCTGGAATTTAATCCAACCCGCCAGCGATCCAAAATATCCATGGTATGCCATTTTATTAGGTTATCCGGTTGCAGCTGTGGCCTTTTTCTGTACCGATCAATCGATGGTTCAATCGGTCCTGGGTGCTAAAAACTTAAAACAAGGACAGCTGGGTGTGAGTTTTATCGGCTGGCTAAAAATCCTTTCCCTGCCATTATTTATTGGAACAGGAATCCTTTGTTATGTACTTTTTCCTGGTTTAAAAGATCCGAACGAAGCTTATATGACCATGGTAACCAATTTATTCCCACCTGGTATGAATGGCCTGGTAATCGTTGTGCTGATTGCAGTTTTAGTGGGTACAATTGGCTCTTCTTTAAATTCATTAAGCACCGTTTTTACGATGGATATTTATGTAAAGAAAATTAATCCGCAGGCAAGTAATAAACAGATTATCCGCATTGGCCGATGGGCAGTTGTTGCAGGGTGTATTTTTGCAGTTGTAGTGGTTTTAGCCATTGATAACATCAAAGGATTGAATTTATTCGATGTTTTTCAATCGGTTTTGGGCTTTATTGCGCCGCCGCTGTCGGTCGTGTTTTTACTCACCGTTTTCTGGAAAAGAACCACAAGAAAAGCCGTTAATTTTACACTTTCAATCGGCTCAATTTTAAGCTTGGGTGTTGGTGTAACTTATTTATGGATTTTACCATCGGATAAATACACTTTCTGGCCGCACTATCTAATGCTTTCGTTTTTCATTTTTGCAGGATTAATGATCATCGCGATTTTGATTTCTTTACTGGATAGATCACCAAGCATTTACACGGTTAATGAAGAACACCAGGCCAATATAGAAAAGCCAGCAAGAGCAGTTTGGATTTCGTGGATTGCGCTTGCAATCGTAATGGTTGCACTTTACCTTTTCTTTAATGGGCATTAAAAATAATGAACCACAGATGAAAAGGATGCACACAGATATAAAAATCTGTGCTCATCTGTGTTAATCTGTGGTTAAAAAATTCAATGATATGAAAAACTTTAAAAAACTTATCCTTATTGCCATTTTCACCTGCTCGGCAGCACAGCTTTTCGCGCAAAAAGCCTCATGGATCTGGTACCCCGGTGATTTAGATATCTACATGAGCAATGTGATGCAGAACCGCAGAACCGAAAGAGGGTCTTTTTTTCCTGTCTTTTGGAAAATGGACAGTCATTATGTTTTGGTCGATTTTCACAAAGAATTTAACCTCACGCAACCCGAAGAAGTTAAACTTTTTGTAGAAGGTACTTACAACGTTAAAATCGATGGTCAGGCCATTGCCGGTTTTCCAAAAAGTATTCAAATTCCGGCAGGGAAACACAAATTGAGTTTGAAGGTGTACAACCAGGCGCATGTTCCTGCGATTTTTGTTCAGGGCAAAACTGTAGTTTCCGATGAAACCTGGCTCACTACTTTCGAGGATAAAGAATGGATCGATGCGAGTGGAAAAACCTCTGATAAATCGGGAACTACCTTTGTTTCAGCAGGCTCGTGGAATTTAACCGATCCAACTAAATTGCCATCACAGTTTAAATTGCCTGTTGTTGCGCAATCGGCTGTTAAAACAGAAAAGGTAAACAATGGTGTTGTTTCTGATTTCGGAAAAGAAACTTTTGGTTTTATAAAGGTGCATGGCTTGAAGGGGAAGGGCAGACTGAGCATTTACTACGGAGAATCGAAAGAAGAGGCCTTATCAACTGATAAATGTGAAACCTTAGATTATCTCGACATTGACCGCTCTCAGAAAAAAGATTCGATTATGCCGCTTTCAAAAGCCTTCAGATATGTAAATTATCAACCTGAGGGTAATGTATCGGCCGATTCTGTTTCCATGTTATACGAATATGCTCCAGTAACAGAAAGAGGAAGTTTTAAATCTTCGGATGAGGAGCTCAACAAAATCTACGATGTGGCCAAATATACCTTTCATTTAAATACCCGCGAGTTCTTTATCGATGGGATAAAACGCGATCGATGGGTGTGGAGCGGCGATGCCTATCAAAGTTATCTGATGAACTATTATTCGTTTTTTGATGCACCAACCGTAAAAAGAACTTTATTGGCTCAGCGTGGAAAAGATCCCGTAACTGCGCACATCAATACCATTATGGATTACTCTTTTTATTGGTTTTTAGGAATTTATGATTACTATAAATTTACCGGCGACCAGAAGTTCGTACAGGATATTTACCCACGAATGCAGTCGCTGATGACTTATATTGATGGAAGAAAGAATAAAAATGGCCTGTTAGAATGGATGCCTGGTGACTGGATTTTTATCGATTGGGCAGATAAACTGAGTAAAGATGGTGAAGTAAGTTTCGAACAGTTGTTGTATGCCAGAAGTTTAGAAACAATGGCTTTATGTGCCAAATTAGCCAATGACACAGAAGGCATTGTCAAATATGATAAACAGGCTAAAGAGATGAAAAACAAGATTTTTGAACTTTATTGGAACCAGCAAAAAAGTGCTTTGGTGCATAGCCGGATTGACGATAAACAAACGGATAATGTAACCCGTTATGCCAACATGTTCGGGATTTTCTTTGATTATTTTACGCCGGAACAAAAGTTGTCGGTTAAAAAGAATGTGCTTTTAAACGATCAGATTGCTAAAATTACTACACCATATATGCGTTTTTATGAGCTAGAAGCCTTATGTGCCATGGGCGAACAATCTTATGTATTAAAGGAAATGAAAAATTATTGGGGCGGCATGTTAAAATTGGGTGCAACCTCTTTTTGGGAGGAATACAACCCAGATAAAAAAGGAACCGAACATTTGGCGATGTACGGCCGTCCGTTTGGAAAAAGCCTTTGTCATGCCTGGGGAGCCAGCCCGATTTATTTATTGGGAAAATATTATTTGGGTGTGCAGCCCACAACACCTGGTTACGAAACCTATATTATTGAACCTAATTTGGGTGGCTTAGCATGGATGGAAGGAAAAGTACCGACAGCAAATGGTGATATATCAGTGTATTGCAGCAAAAAAGAAATCAAAATTTCTTCCCCAACAGGTGTAGGTAAACTAAAGGTAAAAAGTAAAACCAAACCAGTAGTAAAAGGTGCTGAAGCGAAAGAAGTATCGAAAGAAATTTATGAAATTACAATCGAAAAAGGCAAGGATTATAGCGTGAAGTATTCGGGTTAGTTTGGGCTAACGCTCGTTTTTAACGAGCGTTGAATAGCTTGTCGTTTAAAAACGATAAAATCGTTTATCTATTTATGCACTCGTTGAGAAACGATCGCAAGCGATTAAGCGAAATATCATGATACGGTAGCCTCGCGTTAGGGATTGTAAGGGTTCAGTACCGATCCTTCATCGGTACAGGAGCGAAGCGCAGCCCTTCAAAGCCCGGCCCTTTCCCGATACATCGGGATTAGGGCAAAGCCCAAATCAGTTGGCAATTGCAGTTAGCAGTTATATCAACGGTTAGAAAGTCAAAGTCCCTTCAGGGGGTTGGGGGTTAAACCCCAATCCGTTGTTCTATTTTTTTAACACATTTGTAAGCCTCGGCAAGGATTACATCATTTTCAATCGCTTGATCTACATTTATCGCATTTAACATCGAAATGGTTAAACAGGCGATGATTCCATTATTGCCATTATTACCAATTGGTACCGAAAGATCGGTTACACCAGAAACAGAATCACTATTTTTGAAATAAGAGCCTGTTTGCTGAATATCTTCCAATGAAGTCAAAAAATCTTCTTGCTGGGCTTTAGCATATTTCTTAAAAATGGAATTGTTTTTTAATGTTGTGCTACGCTCAGCTTCAGGCATATAAGCCAATAAAACCTTACCCGATGCGGTTAGTGGCAAAGGAAACAAATTTCCCTCTTCAATAGAAAGCGCAATCGGCCCAGGACTTTTCGCATGAATAATCACCATTACCTGGTTCATGTACAAAATACTCAAGTGGCAAGATTGACGGATACTGTTTGCCAGTTCCTCTAATGGAAACTGGGCAGCTTTACGCAGCTCATCAATAGGCGAGTGCCGGTGTGAGAGGTAAAAAAGCTTTAACGATAGCCTATACTTACCCGAAACTTCATCACGTAAAATATAACCACGACTTTCCAGACTCATCAACATCCTGTAAATTTCGTTTGGCGTTTTCTCAATACCAATAGCAATTTCAGTTTGAGACAATGGGATAGATTGTGCTGATAAATACTCCAATATATCAAGTCCTTTATCCAAAGCAGGGGCTTGGTACTTCGATTCTTTTTCGTTCATGCGGGTTTAAATTTGGCTGTATCGTATTTTTTACAATTTCAAACATACAAAATGCTTTCTTATTTATCCAAGAGAAGATTTTGTATAATTTAAATACGAATATATGTTTTCATATTTAAAAAAAACATTTATATTTGAATTAGAGATAGTATTTTAAAGTTACGGAATTTAAAAGGCTTAATTCTATAGAATTGAGAATTTATTTCTGAAAAAAATTATCACTGATGACCATTTATAAACCTAACCAAAACATCCGAAACGGTGTGCAATAGTGAATGAGCAAATTTGTAATATTTTCTTGGCTTTATCTGTTAAGCATTCCGCTTTTTGCGCAAGATATTAAGGTTGCTCAATTGGATTGTGCGTATCGGAATAATCCTATTGGTATTGATGTTCTTTCACCAAGTTTGAGCTGGAAACTGCAATCAGCTAAACACAATATCATGCAAACAGGCTATCAGATCGTAGCTTCTAGCAGTTTAAGCAATTTAAATAAAAATATTGGGGATGTTTGGGATACCCAAAAAGTAAACTCAGGTCAATCGTTACAGATTAAATATAAAGGTAAAAAGTTATTATCAGGCAAAACCTATTATTGGAAAGTCCGTGTTTGGGATAATTTTGGAAATAAATCTGCCTGGAGTGCTTCGGCCTTTTGGCGAATGGGATTGCTCAGCACAGCGGACTGGAAAGGTGCAAAATGGATTGCTTACGAAAAACTGGCAGATTCTAACGTAAATAGTCTGCCAACGGATGGTAAAAAAGACAAATACATTGGCAATAACATCTTGCCAATGTTCCGCAAAGGGTTTACCGTAACGAAGACAATTAAAAAAGCCACAGCTTTTATTTCTGGTTTAGGCCATTTTGAAATGAGTTTAAACGGCGCGAAGGTTGGTGATGATTTTTTAGCACCCGGCTGGACGAAGTATGATAAAGAGGCCTTGTACCTGACTTATGATTTAACTAAACAGCTCAAGAAAGGCGAAAATGCAATCGGAGTGATGCTGGGCAATGGTTTTTATTATATTCCTCCAGTTAAAGAAAGGTATAGAAAATTAAAAGTGGCTTATGGTTATCCGAAAATGATCTGCAGGCTGTTAATCGAATATACGGATGGAACTTCAGCGAATATCATCAGTAACCAAAGTTGGAAAACCGCGCCATCACCCATAACTTTTTCAAGCATTTATGGCGGTGAAGATTACAATGCCAACCTCGAGCAAAAAGGATGGAATTTAGCAGGTTTTAACGACAACAAATGGAAGTCATCACTACTGATTGATGGTCCGAAGCTAAATGCACAGAAAGAAGAACCTGTAAAGATTTTCGAAAATTTTTCACCTCAAAATATTAACCCGGTTGCCAATGGCGAATGGGTTTATGATATGGGCCAGAACGCTTCTGCAATTATCGAATTGAAAGTACGGGGTAAAAAAGGAGATACGGTCCGCATTACCCCCGCCGAACTATTAAAAGAAGATGGTTCGGTAACACAAAAAAATATCGGCAGCCCATCTTATTTTACCTACATTTTAAAAGGGGATGGTTTGGAAATCTGGCGTCCTAAATTCTTTTATACAGGCTTTCGTTACCTCCAGGTTAAAGGAGCAGTTCCGAGCGGTAAGACAAATCCATCTGGCAAATCAGTCATCGAAGTTCTAAAAGCCTTGCACATCCGAAATGGCGCTGAGCAGGTAGGTAAGTTTTCATCCTCGAACGAGTTGTTCAATAAAACTTTCAGCCTGATCGATTGGGCGATCAAAAGTAACATGGTGAGTGTTTTTACCGATTGTCCACACCGTGAAAAATTGGGCTGGTTAGAGGAATTGCATTTAATGGGCAGTTCTGTACGGTACAATTATAATGCTGCGCCGCTTTTCAAAAAGGCATTACAGGACATGAAAAACTCGCAATTGGCTAGTGGTTTGATTCCTGAAATTGCACCTGAGTATGTAAAATTTGAATGGGGTGGCGATATGTTCCGCGATTCGCCTGAATGGGGCAGCAGTGGTATTTTAATGCCATGGTATTTATATCAGTGGTATGGCGATAAACAGGCTATGGTTGATTATTACCCAATGATGCAGCGCTACATCGATTATTTGGGCACCAAAGCAAATAACCACATTTTAGCTCAGGGTTTAGGCGATTGGTATGATCTGGGGCCAAAACCGCCCGGCGTTTCTCAGTTAACACCAATGGGCGTTACGGGCACCGCCATTTATTATTATGATTTAACAATTTTAGAAAAGATGGCAACGCTTCTGGGCAAAAAGGCTGATGCAATAGCCTATGCGAAACTTGCCATTGAAGTAAAAAATGCCTTCAACGATAAATTCTTTGATACAAAAAGCAAACAATATGCAACAGGATCTCAAACTGCAAATGCAATGGCGGTTTATATGGAACTGGTTGAAGAAAAGCATAAAAACGCAGTAATCGAGAATTTGGTTAAAGATATCAGAGATCGTAAAAACAGTTTAACAGCAGGCGATATAGGTTATCGTTATGTGTTGCGCGTTTTAGAAGATGCCGGTAAATCGGATGTGATTTTTGATATGAACAGCCGTTCGGATGTACCTGGTTATGGCATGCAGCTGGCCAAGGGGGCAACGGCTTTAACCGAATCGTGGGCCGCTTTACCAACCGTATCCAACAATCATTTTATGCTCGGGCACTTAATGGAATGGCTGTATAGTGGTGTTGGCGGGATCCGTCAGGCAGAAAATTCAATTGCTTTTAACCATATTAAAATCGAGCCCGAAGTGGTGGGCGATTTCACCTCAGCTGATGTGCGTTACAATTCTCCTTATGGCAAAATTTCGTCCAAATGGGAAAAAACAGACCAGACGTTTACACTGGAGGTAAATATCCCGGTAAATACAAAAGCAACAGTTTATTTTCCGGTTTTGCCGAAATATGAAATCTCCGAAGAAAACAATTCGGCGTTTACAGATGCTGGAATAGAAGCTGGGAAAGCTAAGGTTGCCTTAGGATCAGGTTATTATAAGTTTAATTTAAAGTACAAATGAAAAAGATAATCATCGCATTTTTCCTTTTTGTAAGTGCATTAAAATTAAGTGCTCAAACCATTAATCCTGTTTCAGCCGAAACCATGGAAAAGATTTATCAGGAAGTAAAAACGCCTTATAAATATGGCTTGGTAATGGTCCCTGAAGATAAAGACCATAAAATGGATTGCCCAACGGTTTTTAGAAAAGGCAAATATTGGTACATGACCTACCTTATTTTTAGCGGTCGTGGTTACGAAACCTGGCTGGCAAAAAGTAAGGATTTATTACATTGGGAAAATCAGGGCAAACTGATGTCGTTTGGCGATGCTGGCCATTGGGACGATAACCAAAAGGCAGGTTATAATGCTTTATTGGATACCAAATGGGGCGGAAGTTATGGCGTAAATCAGTTCGATGTTAAATATTGGATGTCGTATTTCGGAGGTAAGGAAAAAGGTTACGAAGTGGAACCTTTATCTATCGGAATGGCTTATACCACGAAAGACCCATCAATGATTCAAGAATGGAACAGGCTTGATAAACCTGTTTTGACTTCGCGTGATGCAGATGTACGTTGGTGGGAAAACCGGAACAAACTTTTTAAAAGTACAGTAATTGAAGATAAACAAAAATTAACCGGACATCGGTTTGTAATGTACTACAATGCTGTCGGCGATTCTTTGGCAAACAATAAAAAAACACGCTGGTACGAACGGATCGGCATGGCAGTTTCTGATGACATGGTTCATTGGCAGCGGTTCCATAAAAATCCTGTTGTTCATCACCCCGTGGGTATTACAGGAGATGCTGTAATTCAAAACATTAATGGAACCTGGGTAATGTTTTACTTTGGCGCCTTTTGGCAAGATAGAAAGGGTTCATTTAATCGCTTTGCTGCCTCAAATGACCTGGTAAACTGGGCCGATTGGACCGGTGATAACCTGATTGAGTCGTCAGAGAAATACGATGAATTATACGCACATAAATCTTTCGTACTGAAATACAAAGGCACGGTGTACCATTTTTATTGCGCGGTTAATAAACTAGATCAGCGCGGTATTGCTGTTGCTACATCAAAAGATTTAGGTAAGAGTAAAGTGAATTTTGTAAGTGAAACAAAGAAATAACATGAGGAGGCTACCTAATTTTAAAGTTGTAATTTTTCTGACATTCGGTTTGTGGGCGTCCCGTCATTGCGAGGCTCTGCCTGTCCCGACTTTTCGGGAATGCAATCCTAATGCGAAAGAACAGCCAACCCATAGTAGTAAGATTGCTTCGTGCCTTGCAATGACGACCAATCGAGATAAGATTACGCCAGAACCCCGCATCAGAACCAGCTTTAACAAAGATTGGAAATTCTTTTTAGGAGACGAAGCAAATGCAAAATCTCCAGCATATAACGATCTTAAATGGAGAAAACTCACTCTACCGCACGATTGGAGTATTGAAGGGAAATTCGATGAGAAAAATCCTGCTAAACCTGAAGGTGGTGGTTTACCTACAGGCATTGGCTGGTACAGAAAAGAATTTACAGCCCCGTCCAATTTTAAGGATAGAATAATCACCATCGAATTCGATGGCGTGTATAAAAATAGTGAGGTTTGGATCAACGGTCAGTATCTGGGCAAAAGGCCTTACGGTTACAGCTCTTTTTCTTATGAGATCAGCAAATTCTTAAAAGCCGGGAAAAATATCATTTCGGTTAAGGTTGATAATTCAGCACAGCCTGATTCGCGCTGGTATTCTGGTTCAGGGATTTACAGAAATGTATGGCTTACATCTGCAGCAAAAGTTTCAATCAAACGCAATGGCACTTTTGTAAAAACCTTCCTAATCAGCGGTGATAAAGGTCAAAGCAACGAAAGCAGAAAATTAAAACCTGGTGAAAGTATCGCTTCAGTAAATGCGGAAATCGAGGTTGAAAATAAATTCAGCACAAAAGGTGCTTATAAAGTTCTAACGACCATTTTGGATGATAAAAATATCCGATTGCAAAAAAAGGAATGGCCGCTCAATACCCGCGAAAATTCTACAACAATGGCCATTAGTGGTCTTGGAATAGCTAACCCTAAACTGTGGTCAGTTGATCATCCGACCATGTACAAGTTGGTGGTAGAAATTGCACAAGCTGATGGAAAGATTATTGATCAGTATACAACACCTTTTGGGGTTCGTGAATTCAATTTCGATGCAGCTAAAGGCTTTTCATTAAACGGAAAACCAATGAAAATTTTAGGCGTTTGTTTGCATCACGATTTAGGTGCCCTGGGTGCTGCCGTGAATGTAAGGGCGATGGAACGTCAGCTCGAAATTATGAAAGCAATGGGCGTGAACGCCATCCGTACAGCCCATAACCCACCTGCTCCTGAGTTTTTAGATCTATGTGATAAAATGGGCTTCCTGGTTATGGATGAGGCTTTCGATATGTGGGTGAAAAAGAAAACCAAAAACGATTACCACCTCGATTTTCCAGTCTGGCACAAAAGAGATTTGGAAGATATGATTAAACGCGATCGTAACCACCCATCCATTATCCTTTGGAGCATTGGCAACGAAATCCGCGAGCAGTTTGACAGTACAGGCATTGCTCTTACCAAAGAATTGGTTGGCATCGTTAAAAACTTAGATAAAACCCGGCCTGTAATCTCTGCTTTAACAGAAACAAAAGCTGAAAAGAATTTTATCTACCAAGCCAATGCATTAGATGTTTATGGATTAAACTACAACCACAAACTGTATAAAGATTTCCCTAAAAATTATCCTGGCGTTAAGTTTTTGGCTACAGAAACCACTTCCGCTTTAGAAACCAGGGGATTTTACGACACTGCCGATACTATCCGCCGTTGGCCAAAAGATGGAAAAACGAAATTTACAGAGGGAAATAACGAGTGGTCGGCATCGGCTTACGATAATGTTTCAGCTTATTGGGGTTCTACACACGAAGAAACCTGGGCAGCAGCAAAAAAATATGATCATGTTTCGGGCTTATTTGTTTGGACGGGTTTCGATTACCTGGGTGAGCCTTTACCTTATCCGTGGCCAGCAAGAAGCTCCTATTTTGGAATTGTTGATTTAGCAGGTTTTCCCAAAGATTCCTATTACATGTACCAGAGCGAGTGGACAAATAAACCTGTGTTGCACTTTCTGCCTCATTGGAACTGGAAACAAGGAAAATTGGTTGAAGTTTGGACATATTACAACAATGCCGATGAGGTAGAGTTGTACCTGAACGGAAAATCATTAGGAAAAAAATCAAAGCAGGGTGATGATTTACATGTGCTTTGGAATGTGCCTTTTGAACCCGGAACTTTAAAAGCAGTATCCCGTAAAAGTGGCAAAGTCGTTTTAATACGTGAAGTGAAAACCGCAGGAGATCCTGCAAAGATTGAATTAATCGCAGATAGAAAAAATATCAAAGCTGATGGTAAGGATTTATCGTTTGTAACCGTTCGCGTTTTAGACGCTGCCGGCAACGTAGTCCCAAATGCAGATAATCTGGTTGATTTTCAGCTCGAAGGTGTCGGCTTTATTGCAGGTGTTGATAATGGATTTCAGGCAAGTTTAGAGCCATTTAAAGCCAATTATCGCAAAGCTTTCCATGGTTTATGTTTGGCCATTTTGCAATCAACAGAAAAAACCGGAACCATAAAATTAACAGCTTCATCAGCTGGTTTAACATCATCATCGATAATTATAAAAACAGGTAAATAGAATAACAGAAATAAATCTTTGGCCGTGGTTCGTGTCATCACGAACCACAAATTAAAACCTATCGGTAGGTGTCTCACCAACCGAAATAAGTAAAATAAGAACATGGTCGGTAGAGACACCAACCATTAGATAAAATAAAAAGGTATTGTCATTCTGAGGAACGAAGAATCTGCAAACTATGAGAAACAGGCTCTGCTAAGGCAGCAATTGAAAAAGGTTTTGTGAAATAGGAAAGATTCTTCACTGCGTTCAGAATGACAAAGAAATAAAGAAGAAATAAAGTGGAGAAGACGATTAATTTAAAAGGAATAACCTGGAACCATAGCCGCGGGCTTTTGCCAATGGTGGCTACGGCACAGCGATTTTCTGAATTGTACCCAAATGTAAACATCACCTGGGAGAAAAGAAGTTTGCAGCAATTTGCCGATTTTTCAATCCAGGAACTGGCAGAACGGTTTGATCTGTTGGTAATCGATCATCCCTGGGCAGGTTTTGCCGCAAAAACAAAATCAATAGTGCCCTTGGATCTTTATCTTTCTAAAGAATATTTGAAAGATCAGGAAGAAAATTCTGTTGGCCAATCATACGAGAGTTATTTTTATAATGAACACTTATGGGCTTTACCGATAGATGCGGCAACTCCTGTAGCAGCTTCAAGACCAGATTTATTAGCTCAAAAGGATTTGCAATTGCCTAAATCTTTTGAAGATCTATTGGCACTTGCCGATAAAGGTTTAGTTGCCTTTGCAGGTATCCCCATTGATGTTTTAATGAATTTTTACACCATTTGCTGCTCTTTGGGTGAAGATCCTTGTCAAGGAAACGAAGAGGTAGTCTCTAAGGAAATTGGTACCAGGGCTTTGCAAATGTATCGGGAACTGGCCTCTAAAATAGATCAAGCAAACTTCAATAGAAACCCTATCCAGGTTTATGAGGCGATGACTTTAACTGATAAAATTGCGTATTGTCCGTTTGCTTATGGCTACTCGAACTATTCGCGTAACGGTTATGCCCGCAAAACCCTGCATTTTCACGATATGATTTCTTTAGATAGCAAAACCAATCTGAGAAGCACATTGGGTGGAACAGGTTTAGCCATTTCTGCTAAATGCGAGGCATTGGAGGTCGCTGCCAAATATGTGGAATTTGTGGGTTCACCGGCTTGTCAGTCTACTTTGTTTTTTGAGAGTGGTGGCCAACCTGGGCATTTGGCCGCATGGAAAAATGAAGAAGTCAACCGTCAAAGCCAGCATTATTTTCTGAATACTTTGCCGGCCTTGCAAAGAGCTTTTCTCCGTCCACGTTACCATGGTTCGATGTATTTTCAAGATCATGCAGGCGATGTGGTGCGCGATTATTTAATAAATGGAGGCGATGAAATCCAGGTTTTATCAGCTATGAACAAATTATATCAGCAATCTAAAAGTTTAGTGTTATCATGAACAGACCGCTTGAAGGACTTTTGGTTTTAGAGTTCTGTCAATTTTTGGCAGGACCATCAGCTGGCTTGAAACTGGCCGATTTGGGTGCCCGTGTGATTAAAATCGAACGACCAAAAACAGGCGATGCCTGCAGGTCTTTATCCATCAAGAATCTTTTTGTCGATGAAGACAGCCTGCTTTTTCACACCATCAACCGGAATAAAGAAAGTTATGCCGCCGATTTAAAAAATCCGGAAGATTTAGAACGACTTAAAAAATTAATCGGCAAGGCCGATGTGATGACGCATAATTTCCGTCCAGGTGTGATGGAGAAAATTGGCCTTGATTATGAAAACGTTCAAAAAATCAATCCAAAAATTGTTTACGGGATGGTAACCGGCTATGGAAGTGAAGGCCCGTGGAAAAACAAGCCAGGTCAGGATTTATTGGTACAATCTGTTTCAGGATTAACATTTTTATCAGGTGTTGATGTAGACGGACCAGTTCCTTTCGGACTTTCTGTTTCGGATATTATGTGCGGAAATCATTTGGCACAAGGTATTATGGCTGCTTTGATCAAAAGGGCAAAAAGCAATAAAAGTGTTTTGGTTGAGGTGAGCTTGCTCGAATCTATTTTAGATGTACAGTTTGAAGTATTAACCACCTACTTAAACGATGGCGGTAAATTGCCCGATAGAAGTGGAGCAAAAGGCAGTGCACACGCTTATTTAAGCGCTCCTTATGGCATGTACGAAACCAACGATGGTTATATTGCCATGGCCATGGGCAACCTGCCAAATATCTGTACCATCATCAATTGCGATATCACCGATCTGTATGTGGAGGCAGGTTCAGCATTCGAAAACCGCGATAAATTAATTGTCCGCCTGGCAGAAACCTTTAAAAAAGAAGATACAAAACATTGGGTTGATCTTTTGGAAGGCCATGGTATTTGGTGCGCAGAAGTATTAAATTATCAAACCGCTACAGCATTGAATACCTATAAAAGCCTACAGATTGAACAGGAACTGGATTTAGATGAAGGCAAAAAAATAAAGACAACAGTGAGTCCGATTAGATTGGATAATGAAAAGTTATTTGCCGCGAAAGCAGCACCAAAACTTGGTTTTGATACGGCTGAGATTAATAGAGAGTTTGAGTTGAATTAATAAAATTGCTCGTCATTCCCGCGTAGGCGGGAATCTTAAAGCGCATTGCATTACGATTCCCAATCGACCCGATAGCTATCTGGTTGGGAATGATGACCGATAAAAGATTGCTTCGTGCCTCGCAATGACGTAGTACGAAATTTAATAAACAAAATTATGCTACCGCTTGAAGATTATTTAGTTATCGATTTCAGCCAGTTCCTATCGGGGCCATCAGCAAGTTTGCGCCTGGCCGACATGGGTGCGCGTGTAATCAAAATTGAGCGTTTGGGTGTTGGCGACATTTGCCGCACGCTCTACACTTCAAATCTGATTATGAATGGCGAATCATCTGTTTTTCATGCCATCAACAGGAATAAAGAAAGTTTTGAAGTTGATTTAAAACGCGAAGAAGATTGTGAAATGGTACGCGAACTGCTTAAAAAAGCAGATGTAATGATCCATAATTTCCGACCGGGGGTAATGGAGCGTTTGGGTTTCGATTATCAATCCGTTAGCATTTTAAATCCAACCCTAATTTATGGCGAAATTTCAGGCTATGGCAACAACACGGAATGGAAAAACAAACCCGGGCAGGATTTACTTTTGCAATCCGTTACCGGCTTAACCGCTTTAACCGGAAATGCCGGTAGTGGCCCTGTAGCAATGGGTTTATCCATTGTAGATATGTTGGCGGGCGCGCACCTGGCGCAGGGAATCCTGGCCTGTTTATATAGAAAAGCGTTAAAAAACGAAGGTGGTTTTGTGCAGATCAGCATGATGGAGTCCGCTTACGATTTTCAGTTTGAAACCATCACCACTTTTATGAATGATGGCGGATCGTTACCCCAACGTTCTAAAAAGAACAACGCAAATGCATATTTAGGCGCTCCTTATGGGATTTATCAAACAGAAAACGGATATTTAGCCCTGGCGATGGGTTCAATCCCACAGTTGGGAAATTTACTTGACTGCGATAAATTGGAAGAATATGTGGAAGTAAGCGAAGCATTCGATAAACGTGATGAGATTAAAGCCATTTTGGCCGATCATCTTTTATCGGCGACTACCGAAAAATGGCTTTCCATTTTAGAACCTGCCGATATTTGGTGTGCCGATGTATTAAACTGGAATGCTTTAATGGCCCATGAGGGTTTTAAGGTGTTGAAGATGGTTCAGGAAGTGGAAATGATAGATGGTTACAAATATGAAACCACAAGATGCCCGATCCGTATTGATGGAGAATTGTTGACCTCAGCAATAGGCTCGCCAAAATTAGGACAGGATAATGAAAAAATTATCAAAGAGTTTATAACACAGCAAACCATTGCAAATGCATAACCAAGTAGAAACTTTCAGGATAGCCGTTCGTAAATTTGCGCCATTTGAAGCTGCCATGCAGAAATTCTGGGAACAATATTGTATCCGTTCAGGCTGTACACTAAAGTTGGAAATGGTGGTAATGGACCTGCACGAACTTTACGACAGTACCATCACTCAAAAAGGTTTGGCAAAAGGGGATTTTGATCTAGCGCACATCAGTACCGATTGGGTTTTGGAAGGCTATTCAGGCAATGATTTCGAAGTTTTAAACCCTTACATCAACAAAAACAAACCCGATGATTTCCCGAGGGGATGGAGCAAATCGCTTTTAGGGCTGCAGCGCTTCGGCTGGGAAGTGGTTGGCTTGCCATTTCATGATGGACCGGAATGTTTTATTTATAGAAGAGATCTATTCGAAAATGAAACCGAAAAAGCTAATTACTTGGCGCAATACGGAAAAGCCTTAGCAGTACCTAAAACCTGGGAAGATTTTCATCAGATTGCCCGTTTTTTTAACCGTCCTGAACAAAATTTATATGGCAGTATTTTCGCCTGTTATCCCGATGGCCACAATACCGTTTTCGATTTTGCTTTGCAATTGTGGACGAGAGGCGGGACACTGGTTGATAAAAATGGTTTTATTCAGATTAATACCCAGGCAGCCATTGATGGTTTAAACTTTTACCGTAAAATTGTTAACGATAAAACTGCTGTTCATCCAAAATCTGCAGCATTCGAATCTGTAGCCGCAGGAATAGCCTTTTCACAAGGTGAAGCCGCAATGATGATCAACTGGTTTGGTTTTGCGGCCATGTGTGAAGTAGATGCAAACTCCAAGGTAAAAGGAAAAATTGATGTGGAACAATTGCCATCCGATCCAGGTAAGAACTCAGCTTCGTTAAACGTATATTGGCTTTACACCATTGCAAAGGGTAGTAAAAATAAAGACATTGCTTACGATTTTCTCCGCTTTGCAATGGCTGCAGAACAGGATAAACAGCTGACGTTAGCAGGAGGGATCGGTTGCAGGATTTCGACCTGGAAAGATGAAGAGATCAATCAGGTTATTCCTTATTACCATAAACTGGAACAATTACATGAGGTGGCCAATATGTTGCCGCAGAAACAAAATTGGGCTGCTATTGCCGCCATCATCGACCAAATGGTTTTACAGGCCATCAATACCGATGCCGCAACCGAAACGCTTATCCAGCGTGCACAGAACCAGATTAATGAAATTGACAAATGAGTATTGATATCAAATATAAACCCCAACTCCCACACTCCAAACAGCCCATCATTATCATTGGTGCAGGGGGAATAGTGGCCGATGCGCATCTTCCAGCGTATAAAATTGCTGGTTTTGAGGTGCATGGAATTGTAAACCGGACCAAAGAGCGGGCACAGAAATTGGCTGATGCTTTTGGAATTCCAAACGTATACCATTCAGTAGCCGAAGCCGTAAAACTGGCACCAACAAATGCAGTTTACGATTTAACGATCATGCCCGAGCAATACATCGAAACATTAAAGCAGTTGCCTGATGGAAGTGCGGTGTTAATTCAAAAACCAATGGGCGATGATTTTACACAGGCAAAAGAAATCCTCGAACTCTGCAGAACCAAGAATTTAAAAGCGGCTATAAACTTTCAATTACGTTTTGCACCATTTGTAAGTGCAGCAAAATACATCATCGATAAAGGTTTAATCGGCGAATTATACGATATGGAAGTCCGTATAACGATTAAAACACCCTGGGAGATTTTTCCGCATGTAATTATTCATCCACGTTTAGAAATTCAGTACCACAGCATTCATTATGTCGATTTAATCCGTTCGTTTTTGGGTAATCCAGAGAGTATTTTAGCAAAAACCTTAAAACATCCGGCAAAAAGTTTGTCATCATCTCGTTCTACGATCTTATTCGATTATGGAGATACGATGCATGCGGTAATTAACACCAATCACGACCATGATTTCGGTCCAAATCATCAGGAAAGTTACATCAAGTGGGAGGGCACCAAAGGCGCCATTGTGGCTAAAATTGGCTTATTGATGGATTATCCGCATGGCGTACCTGATGTTTTTGAATACTGTATTGTAGAAGACGAAAAATCACCAGAATGGCAAACAGTTAAGTTAGAGGGATCCTGGTTTCCAGAGGCATTTATTGGCACAATGGCCAATTTGATGTGCTATAATGAAGGTTCAAGCGATGTTTTATACACCAGTGTGGAAGATGTAATCCAAACCATGGCCGTGGTAGAAAGTGCCTACCAATCGAGTGATATTGGTGGCGTAAAGATTATAGAGAAATTAAAAGGGTAAATTATTAATAAAATCGTCATTGCGAGGAGGCACGACAAAGCAATCTTTTTAGAAAGAAAAATTGCTTCGCCTCGATGAAAATCGAAGGCTCGCAATGACGGAAACAGTATAAAAAGAGCAAAATGTATTTCAAATCAACATTTTTTGAAGATTATCAATTACAGGATAAACGTGTAACCTTAGGTCGTACCATAACCGAAACCGATTTTGTAGTTCATGCAGGTCATACTGGCGATTTTTTTCCGCACCATATGGATGCTGAATGGTGTGCGACACAACCGTTCAAACAACGAATCGCCCACGGAACGATGATCTTTAGCATTGGGATCGGTTTAACAGCTTCAGAAATCAATCCTGAAGCCATGAGCAAAGGATATGATAAATTGCGGTTCGTAAAACCTGTTTTTATTGGTGATACCATTCATTCTGAAATCACGATATCCGAAAAAGGAGAGAGCAAAAGACCAGAATATGGTACCGTAACCGAACATGTAGAAATTATCAACCAACACGGAGCGGTTGTATTAGTTTGTGACCATCTTTTGGTGGTGAAAAAGGTTCATTAGTTCAATGGTCTGGGTGCCTATAGCGACAGTCTTACCAAAGATCATTAAAACGACCGACAGACACCAATGAACAAAGAACTAATGAACCAATAAACCTATCGCTGACAACAAATGAACTAATGACTAATGAACCAATAACCTAACTAATGAACCAATGACTAATGAACCAATAACCACACAGCCAGAAATTGTAACTGAGGGCGATCCGTCATCAGGAAAGAAGTATCTATTGCCTTTTATACTCGTAATCAGCTTGTTTTTCCTTTGGGGAATGGCACATAACCTCGATTCCATCCTGATTCCACACTTAAAAAAAGCCTGTAACCTCAATAATAGGCAGTCTACTTTAATTGATACCTCAGTTTTCTTTGCCTACTTTTTAATGGCTATTCCAGCCGGAATGATTTTGAAAAAGTGGGGTTATAAAGCAACGATGATTTCAGGTTTGTTGGCCTTTGCGTTCGGTGCATTTTTATTTGTTCCTGCCGCCAATAACTTATCCTATATTACATTTTTAATTGCACTTTTTATTATAGGTTGTGGTTTAACCATGCTCGAAACTTCTGCTAATCCTTATGCTGCTGTATTGGGCGATCCTGCAAAAGCGACAAGCAGATTAAACCTTGCTGCATCTTTCAACGGACTGGCTGCTATGGTGGCACCCATGATTGGCGGATTGTTTATTCTTTCAGGCAAATCGCACACCAAAGAAGAATTGGCAGCCATGACGGAGGTAGGTAGAAACAATTATTTCTTAGAAGAGGCAGCATCAGTTAAAACACCATACATTTCCCTTGGCATTGTTTTATTGATAATAGCCGCTGTATTTTACTTTATCCACCTTCCTGAAATTAAAACCAAAAGTATTGATGGTGAGGCTAAGGGAAGTTTTTTTGGCGCATTACGTCACAAACATTTAAAATGGGCGGTTGTTGCTCAATTCTTTTATGTTGGTGCGCAGGTTTGTGTTACCAGTTTTTTTATTAGAATGGCTCAACAGGGCGGGGGATTTGATGAAAAAACAGCCGCATCTTACTTAGCTATTTATGGTTTTTTATTTACTGTAGGCCGTTTCGCGGGGACGGCGATTTTACAGTTTGTATCATCGAATAAACTGCTCGCTATTTATGCGGTAATCTCTATTCTATTGTGTTTAGTTGCCATTTTAGGTAAAGGTTCTTATGTCGTTTATGCTTTAGGCGCTATCGGATTCTTTATGTCAATTATGTTTCCAACCATTTTTGCCCTGGGAATTGATGGCATAGGTGATGATACTAAACCAGGCTCTTCATGGTTGATCATGTCGATTGTGGGTGGCGCAATTTTACCATTCGGCATGGGTAGTTTAATCGATATGTATGGCGACAATATCCAGATTGGTTATAGTATCCCTTTGGTTTGTTTTGCTTTCGTCCTTTATTTCGGCTTACGGGGTTATAAAATCGCACACAAATAAATATAAGTCGTTACGGGGAGAAACGACGTGGCAATCTATTCTCAAATAAAAATTGTTTCGCGGGTTGAAAGCTACCTTTTGTATTTATAAAATAAAAAAAATGAAATTTAGGTTTAACAAGGTTTTTATATTCATGCTGTTGTTTTGCTTTTCAGCAAGCCTTTTTGCGCAACAGAACGAAAGTGCAAAACCTTGGGTATTTTGGTATTGGGTTAAAGGTGCAGTTTCAAAAGCCGGCATCACAGCCGATCTGGAAGCCATGAAATCGAACGGCATCGCGGGTGCTTATTTAATGAGCATTCAAGGGCCTGATAAAGTGCTAGTTTATTCACCACCCGCCGCTCAACTTACACCAGAATGGTGGCAAATGGTTGAGTTTGCAATGAGTGAGGCGAAACGGTTGGATCTGAAATTAGGCATGCATGTGAGTGATGGTTTTGCTTTAGCAGGTGGACCATGGATAAGGCCGGAACTTTCGATGCAGAAAGTCGTTTGGTCTAAAATAAATGTCAGTAATACAGCTACTAAAATCAATTTACCTCAACCACAATCAAAAGAAAATTAATTATAAAGATATTGCCGTTTACGCTTACCCTTCACCAATTGGTGAAGGCATTTCAACAAGAACGGTTATTCCAAAAATTACAGCAAGCAATGGTGCTGATGCCACTGGTCTCGTTCAGCCAGGGAATAAGAAAAACTTCGGTTCAAATGAGCCATGTTATATTCAATACGAATTTGAAAAACCTTTCACCTGCCGAACGATAACCATTAAAATCAGCGGAAATAACTATCAGGCACAACGTTTGGCTATTGAGGTAAGTGATGATGGGAAAAACTTCCGATCTATCGGTAGGTTGGAAGCGCCCCGTCATGGCTGGCAGGATACCGATGAAGACGTTACCCATTCCATTGTACCTACCACTGCTAAGTTTTTCAGGTTTATTTATGATAAAAAAGGATCCGAACCAGGTTCAGAGGATCTGGATGCAGCCAAATGGAAGCCATCATTAAAGCTCGTTAACCTCGAATTATCTTCCGAAGCACAGCTCAATCAGTTCGAAGGTAAAAATGGTTCAGTTTGGCGCGTAAGTAAGAGAAGTACAGAAGCAGAAATTGCCAAAAACCTGTGTGTGCCCTTGAATACGATCATTAACTTAACGGATAAATTAAATCCAGATGGAACCTTAAACTGGAAAGCGCCGAAAGGAAACTGGACAATTTTACGGATTGGTCATACTTCTACAGGGCATACCAATGCAACAGGTGGCGGTGGAAAGGGCTTAGAATGCGATAAGTTCAATCCGGAAGCGGTAAAATTACAGTTCGATAATTGGTATGGTGAAGCTTTAAAACATGGCGGGCCAGAAATAGCCAAAAAAGTATTAAGCATTTTCCATGTAGACAGTTGGGAATGCGGCAGCCAGAATTGGTCGCCGGTATTTAAAGCGGAGTTTTTAAAGCGTAGAGGTTATGATTTAACGCCTTATTTACCCATTATGACGGGATTACCTGTAGAGAATGTATCTGTGTCCGAAAATTTCCTTTACGATGTTAGAAAAACAATTTCGGAATTGGTTGTAGATCAGTTTTATAAAACCCTGGCTAAACTGGCAAAGGATCATGGCGTAACTTTTACGGCAGAAAGCATAGCACCAACGATGATGAGTGACGGATTGATGCACTACAAAACGGTTGATGTACCCATGGGCGAGTTCTGGTTAAACAGTCCGACACACGATAAACCAAATGATATGTTGGATGCCATTTCCGGCGCACATGTTTATGGAAAAAACATTATCCAGGCCGAGGCTTTTACAACGGTCAGAATGGACTGGAACGAAAGTCCGGCCAATATGAAAGCTTTACAGGATCGTAATTATGCTTTAGGGATCAATAAACTAGTGTATCACGTTTTTACACACAATCCCTGGACAGATCGGAAACCTGGAATGACCTTGGATGGTGTTGGCCTTTATTTTCAACGCGACCAAACCTGGTGGAAGGCTGGTAAAGCATGGATAGATTATGCGGAAAGAACGCAAAACCTATTACAACAAGGCAAGCCAGTTGTCGATATCGCCGTTTTCACTGGTGAAGAATTACCACGCCGTTCTGTTTTACCAGATAGATTGGTTGAAACCTTGCCAGGGGTTTTTGGTGCAGATGTAGTGGCGGCTGAAAAGAAACGCCTCGCAAATGTTGGTGAAACTTTAAGACAAATGCCAGCTGGTGTAACCCATTCGGCAAATATGGCCGATCCAGAAAATTGGGTAAACCCATTACGTGGGTATGCTTACGATAGTTTTAATCCAGATGTATTGAGTACAGCAACTGTTAAAAATGGCAGTGTTGTTTTCGAAAGTGGTGCAACCTATAAAATTTTGGTATTTACCGGAAAATTAAAATTGAATTCAAATTACCAATACATCAGCTATCCAACAATTAAAAAACTTTTAGAATTGATTAAGGCTGGAGCTAAAGTAATTATAGCAGATAAGCCTTTGTATCAATCTGGAATTAAACAAGTTAGTAACGCTGATTTTAATAATGCTGTAGCGGAAATTTGGGGTGGGAATTTTGAGTCATTCAAAAATGGTGGTAAGCCAATTTATGTTAAAAAACTTGGTTTAGGACAAATCTTCAAAGCTCCGTTTGAAGGTAATGATTTTACAAGTCTTGGTTTGGAAAAGGATTTAGATATCAACGAATTTCAGCCGTTGTTAAGCTCACACATTTCACCAACCAGAAAAGTAGCATTTGCACACAGAAAAACTATAGATAATGATATTTATTTCATTACAAATCAAGAGGATAAGGAGAGGGAATTTAATTTTTCGTTTCGACTGATTGGCAGAATTCCTCGAATTTATGATGCTGTAACAAATAATAATATTGATTTAAAAAGTTGGTCGTTTAAAGATGGTAGAACTTATTTTAATCTGAAATTGCCAGCAAATGGTTCAATTTTCGTGATTTTTAGAGAGAAAACAGATTTAACTCAATTAAATATTGGATCAAATTCAAGCAGATTCAAATCCATTCAAGATATTTCCAAATCCTGGCAAGCGAAATTTGATACGGCTTATTCAGGTCCATCAAAACCAATAATCTTTAACGATTTAACCGATTGGACACAAAATACCGATAGTTTGGTTAAATATTATTCCGGAACCGCAACATATATTAAAAATTTCACCTTCAATGAAGATTTTAAAGGTAAAATCTGGCTCGATTTAGGAGAATTCTCCAGTATTGCCGAAGTAAAAATCAATGGAATAAACTGCGGCACTTTGTGGACTGCTCCGCACCGTTTAGAAATCAGTAAAGCCATTAAAAAAGGCGAGAACCAAATTACCATCGAAGTGACAAATACCTGGGCTAACCGTTTAATTGGCGACAGCAAATTGCCAGAGAATAAAAGAATTACCAAAACAACTGCACCTTTCCGCTTGGAAGCTAAACCTTTAAATCCTGCAGGATTGCTTGGGCCGATAATGATACAAATGGAGGAGAAATAAGATATGAGCATTTTCAGAATTACGTTATTTATTATTTTTTCAACGGTTTCGCTCTGTGTTAACGCACAGGACAAAGCTTTGGTTAATACGTCAAATTCACCTTATGCGAAATTGCACAGCATCAATATGACGGATGTAACCTGGACAAAAGGATTTTGGGCCGATCGGTTTAAAGTAGCAACCGAAACCATGGTACCGAATATGTGGGCCGTTTATAACGATCCCAAGATCAGTCACGCTTTTGAAAATTTCAAAATTGCAGCAGGTTTAGATACAGGTTCGCATGCTGGTCCTTCTTTCCATGATGGCGATTATTATAAAACTTTGGAGGCTGTAGCTGTTTTATACGCTTCAACCAAAAATCCAAAACTGAACGAAATGATGGATAAAGCCATTGTGGTAATCGGTAAATCACAACGCGACGATGGTTACATCTACACCAAAGCCATGATTGAGCAACGCAAAACTGGCGCTAAAAATCAATTTCAGGATCGGTTAAGCTTCGAATCGTACAATATTGGCCATTTAATGACGGCCGGCTGCATCCATTACCGTGCAACCGGAAAAACCACTTTGCTCAACATTGCAAAAAAAGCAACAGATTATCTGTATAATTTCTATAAAACTGCTTCACCGACATTGGCAAGAAACGCCATTTGTCCATCGCATTACATGGGCGTAGTAGAAATGTACCGCACCACGAAAGATCCCCGGTATTTAGAACTGGCACAGCATTTAATTGCCATAAAAGGTAAAATTAATGACGGAACGGACGATAACCAGGATCGCATTCCTTTTCTACAACAAACCAAAGCCATGGGCCATGCCGTACGTGCAAACTACCTTTATGCGGGTGTAGCCGATTTATATGCCGAAACGGGTAAAGATTCACTTTTAAGAACATTGAATTTAATGTGGGATGATGTCAATCAGCACAAAATGTACATTACGGGTGGCTGTGGCTCGCTTTACGATGGAACTTCGCCCGATGGCACATCCTATAATCCGGCCGATGTGCAGAAAATCCACCAGGCTTTCGGTCGCGATTTTCAATTGCCCAATTTTACGGCACATAACGAAACCTGCGCCAACATTGGTAACGTACTCTGGAACTGGCGCATGTTGCAGATTACAAGCGATGCAAAATATGCTGATGTAATGGAACTTGCTTTACACAACAGCGTTCTATCGGGAATTAGTTTGGATGGAAAAAACTTTTTATACACCAATCCTTTGGCGCAATCTGATGATTTACCTTTTAAACAACGCTGGTCGAAAGATAGGGTGCCTTATATCGCATTGTCCAATTGCTGCCCACCAAACGTAGTCAGAACGATTGCAGAAGTTAGCGATTATGCCTACAGTACTTCAGATAAAGGGCTATGGTTTAATTTATATGGCGGCAATAACCTAAATACTACATTAACCAATGGTCAGAAAATTTCTTTGTCGCAAGAAACTAATTATCCCTGGGATGGGAAAATCAAAATCAGCATTAAGGAAATAGGGAATAAAGCTTATTCTTTATTTTTGAGAATCCCTTCGTGGACACATGATGCACAGATCACAATCAATGGGAAAACTGAAAATATTAAAGCCATTTCGGGAACTTACGCAGAAATCAGCCGCGTTTGGAGAAAAGGTGATGTAATAGAATTAGATCTCCCTATGGATGCCACTTTGATTGAAGCTAATCCTTTGGTCGAAGAAAACAGGAACCAGGTAGCTATAAAACGCGGACCAATTGTCTACTGCCTGGAATCGACAGATTTACCTGGTAAAAGTATTTTTAACGCCTTTATTCCAACTTCTACGAAATTTGAGGCCAAACCCATTAATATTGATGGGGCTGCGATGATGAGTTTAGTAGGAAATGCAAAAATGGTAGTGCCAAACAACTGGAAAAATGTGTTATACAGGCCCATTGAAGATAAAAATACAACAACAGAAATTAAACTGGTGCCATACTTTGCCTGGGGAAACAGAGGGCATTCCGAAATGTCGGTATGGCTGCCGGTGAGTAGATGATGTGCGGTCGTCATTTCGAGCGGAGTGCAACGCAGTCGAGAACCCGAAGGCTCAGCGAAGCTAAATCTAACTAAATAGATCTCTCCACTTCGCGTTGCTCCGGTCGAGATGACGACTCTTTTACAAGATTCTATCAATTGATTGGATCAAATATTTAATGTTAAAAAAATGAAACTAAAAATCTTCATATTCTTAAACTTCGCATGTGGCCTTATTACATCAGCCACAGTAAAGCCTGCATCGATTTTTACCGATCATATGGTGTTACAACAACAAAGCAATGTTGCCATATGGGGCTGGGCCAAACCCGCTACCAGGGTAAAAATCACTACCTCCTGGAACAAACAGCACTATACCGTTATTACTGATCAGGCTGGTAAATGGAAAATAAAAGTTGCTACTCCATCAGCCGGTGGCCCGTATAATATCGAATTAAATGATGGTGAAAAACTTGTCCTGACCGATATTCTAATTGGTGAAGTGTGGTTCTGTGGTGGCCAATCAAATATGGAAATGCCCATGAAAGGTTTTAAAAGTCAGCCGATAATTGGTTCCAATGAGGTCATTCTAAAATCTACCAATAAAAACATCAGGCTTTATACGGTTCCGCGTTCTTCCATCACCGAACGACAAGAAAACAGCAAAGCTTCACAATGGAAATTAGCTGCCCCGGAAACCGTTGCCAATTTTAGCGCAACCGCTTATTATTTTGGTTCCTTATTAAGCGAAATGTTAAATGTTCCTATCGGGATCATCAACGATAGTTATGGTGGTTCTACAATTGAGGCCTGGATGTCGCCCGAGGATTTAAAAGCATTCCCCGAGGTTAAAATCCCCTCAAAAACCGACAGCATAAAAGAAGTAAGCAGAACGCCCACAACTTTATACAACGGCATGCTTTATCCTGTAATCGGTTATGGCATAAAAGGCGCCATCTGGTATCAGGGCGAATCGAATTATGAACGTCCAGACCGCTACGAAGATTTATTCCCGGCGATGGTTTCTTCCTGGAGAAAAAATTGGGATAATGGTAATTTTCCTTTCTATTATGCGCAAATCGCGCCCTACAACTATGCCCAATTGCCGCCTTATCATGTTGGTGAGAAATTTAACTCGGCCTTTTTACGGGATGCGCAGCGTAAATCCCTGACTAAAATTCCAAATTCGGGGATGGCGGTTTTAATGGATATCGGCGAGGAAAAATCCATCCATCCCGCAAACAAAAAACAGGGAGGAACACGTTTGGCTTACCTGGCCTTGTCTCAAACTTATGGTATAAAAGGTTTTGGTGCATTAAGCCCGAATTACGAATCATTTACTGTTGAAAAGAATACTGCTGTGATCAAGTTTCAAAATGTTTCAAACGGCTTAACTGCTTTTGGTAAAGAACTATCTTTATTCGAAATTGCAGGTGCCGATAAGAAATTTTATCCAGCAAAGGCGACCATAAAAGGAAGCAGCATAACGGTTTCTGCTCCCGAAGTTAAAGTACCTGCAGCCATTCGTTACGCCTTCAAAGATTTTGTAACCGGCGATTTATTTGGGAACGATGGCTTACCCGTTTCTTCATTCCGTACTGATGATTGGGAGAATTAATAATTATAAAATGAATTTTACCACGGAGACACAAAGTATTTTATTTAGGAACTTAAATGTTCTTATATGTCTTATATGGTCAAAATTTTTGAACCCTACCTCAGGTGTGCTCAGCTGTCTTAGGTGGTCAAATACAATAGGCCAAAAAACATTAACCACAAAGACACCAAGCACACTAAGTATTTCATTTAGCAACTTAAATATTCTTATATGGTCAAATGTTTTGAACCATGCCTCAGGTGTTCTGAGGTGTCTTAGGTGGTCACAAAGAACCAACCTTTTCTTGGTGTGCTCCGTGTCTTTGTGGTTACTAACCTCAAGCGCCTTTTCGCAAGAAAAAGCCTCAAACAACGTGGTTTGGAATACCCAAAGCCTTAATTCCTCAGCATCCATGCCTGTAGGCGGTGGCGATATCGGCCTTAACCTCTGGGTAGAAAATGGTAATGTTTACCTCTATCTATCCAAAAGCGGCACCTTCGACGAAAACAATACCTTACTTAAACTTGGTCGTGTAAAACTCAAATTATCCCCAAACCCTTTCCAGGGAAAATCATTTAAACAAGAACTGATCTTAAAAGACGGTTACGCACAGATTTCGGGCTCAAATGGTAAATTAAATACAAAAATCAATGTTTGGGTAGATGTTTTTAATCCTGTTATCCATTTAGACATTAAATCCAGCCAAAATACCACAACAGAAGCCAGTTACGAAAGCTGGCGCTTTGAAGACCGCATTACAAAAGGCAAAGAGAACAACCAAAATTCGTATAAATGGGCGCCTCAGGGCATTGTAAAAACCTTTAAAGATGAAATTGCTTTTAAAAACAATGCCATTCAATTTTACCATCAAAATAAACCCGAAACTGTATTCGATATTACAGTGAAACAGCAAGGTCTTGATGATAGAAAGGCCGAATTGTTCAATCCGCTAAAAAACCTGATTTTCGGTGGCTCCATGCAGGGCGATAACCTGTTTCCGGTAGGGAATGATGAAGGTGTCTATTTAAATACGCCTTTTAAAGCCTGGACGCTGAAAAGTAAAAAAGCTTCGCGTTCAAGCCACATTACCATTGCTTTACATACCGTTAAAACTGAATCAGTTTCTGATTGGGAAAAACAGTTAACTTCACTAAAAATAAATAACAATCATAAATCCAGTATAAAATGGTGGAATGATTACTTTGAAAAGAGTTTCATTTACATCAATTCGAAAGATGAATCGGCCAATCAATCGGCTAAAAATTATCAGTTATTCAGGTATATGTTAGGTTGCAATGCCTTTGGCAAATACCCTACGAAATTTAATGGCGGTTTATTTACCTTCGATCCACAACTTACTGATACGGCACTGAAATATACACCCGATTTCAGGAATTGGGGAGGAGGTACGCACACCGCTCAAAACCAACGTTTAGTCTATTGGCCGATGTTAAAAAGCGGCGATTTTGAAATGATGAAGCCTCAATTCGATTTCTATCTGGATTTGTTAAAAAATGCTCAAATCAGAACGCAGGCTGCCTGGGGACATCATGGCGCCAGTTTTACAGAGCAATTGGAAAATTTCGGATTACCAAACCCAGCGGAATATGGCTGGAAACGTCCTGCCGATTTTAACAAGGGCATGGAATACAATGCCTGGTTAGAATACCAGTGGGATACTGTTTTAGAGTTCTGTATGATGATTTTGGAAACAGAAAGGTATAATGGCAATAACATCGAAAAATATCTTCCATTGATTGAAAGTTCACTTAGCTTTTTCAAAGCGCACTATACCTATTTAGCCAAACAACGTGGTGCGAAAGCTTTAGATGCCGATGGACATTTGGTTTTGTATCCTGGGTCTGCTGCCGAAACCTATAAAATGGCCTATAACCCCAGCTCAACTATTGCTGCACTAAAAACCGTTTTAGAAAGACTTCTGGAGCATCCCAATTTATCCGAAAAGCAAAAATCGGAATGGGAAGCCATGCTAAAAACCATTCCACCCATCAGTTTTAGGGCATTTGACGGTCATACCACAATTGCTCCGGCAAAACTTTGGGAACGCATTAACAATACCGAAAGTCCGCAGTTGTATCCTGTTTATCCATGGGGTATTTATGGAATTGGTAAACCTGGTTTAGACACCGCCATCAACACCTTTAAATACGATACAGATGTATTGAAATTCCGCAGTTATATAGGCTGGAAACAGGACAATATTTTTGCAGCAAGATTAGGTTTAACTGAAGATGCTGCAAAACTAACCACCGCAAAGTTAAAAGATTCAGGAAGGAGATTCCCGGCATTCTGGGGACCTGGCTTCGACTGGACGCCAGACCATAATTGGGGCGGCTCCGGTATGATCGGTTTACAGGAAATGCTGATGCAGGTAGACGGGAAAAAGATTTATCTTTACCCCGCATGGCCTAAAGAGTGGGATGTACATTTCAAACTCTATGCGCCTTATCAAACCACCGTTGAAGGACAATTGAAGAATGGAAAATTAATAGATTTAAAAGTATGGCCTGAATCAAGAAAGGCAGATATAAAAGTAATGATAGAGTGATCGAATTTTGAATGATTGAATTGCATTTTGCATTCACTCATTCTACAATCTCTCATTCACTAATTAAAAAGAAACATGGATTTACAATTAAAAGAAAAAGTTATTATCATTACCGGTGCTGCAAAAGGCATTGGTAGAAGCATTGCAGAAGTATTTGCCAAAGAAAATGCAATTGCCGTAATCGTAGGAAGAAAAGCAGCAGATAATCAAAAAGTAGTTGATGAGATTATCGCACAAGGCAAGCAAGCAGAACAATTTGTTGCAGAACTTTCCGATCCGGCTGATTGCGAAAAAGTAGTTAAAGAAATCGTTGCTAAATTTGGAAGGATTGATGGTTTAGTGAATAATGCGGGCGTTAACGATGGAGTAGGTTTAGAAAGTGGTAATTATAAAGACTTTATGGCTTCATTACATAAAAATGTAGTGCATTATTATCTGATGGCACACCATGCCTTGCCAGAATTGATTAAAAGCAAAGGAGCAATTGTAAACATCACTTCAAAAACGGCTGAAACCGGACAAGGAAATACTTCAGCCTATGCTGCCGCAAATGGCGGTAGAAATGCATTAACCCGAGAGTGGGCTGTTGAGTTGTTAAAATACGGCATCCGAGTAAATGCCGTAGTGGTTGCCGAATGCTGGACACCTGCTTACGAAACCTGGATAGAGACTTTGGATAATGCAGAAGAAAAACTAAAAGAGATCACTTCCAAAATTCCATTGGAAAATAGAATGACAACTGCTGAAGAAATTGCAAACATGACAGCTTTTTTAATGTCTAACAGATCAAGTCATACCACCGGACAGATTATCCATGTTGATGGCGGTTATGTTCATTTAGACAGAGCTTTGGCCAATGCTTAATTAATTACGAGATCATGTCATCCTGAGCCTGTCGAAGGACTATTGATGGTCTTCGCAGGCTATCAATTACAGATCTCTTAAGAAGGGTCGTCATTGCGAGGAACGAAGCAATCTTAATGCGCACGCTAGTAGCGATCGTTGTAAGATTGCTTCGTCGGCTGAAAAAGCCTTCTCGCAATGACGATTCCTCGCAGCTTACAATACGATAAAAACATTCTCCAATAAATCATCCCTCAGACTGACAACAAATAAATTACAATGAAAACCCTTACCTGTACTACACCTGGAACTTTTGAATATTCAGAAACAGAAAAACCTGAGCTTAAAAAAGACCATGCCATTATAAAAATTAAAAGAATCGGTATTTGTGGAACCGATTTACATGCCTTTGAAGGTACCCAACCTTTCTTTAACTACCCAAGAGTTTTAGGTCACGAGTTATCTGGCGAATTGGTTGAAGCCGATGGAGCTAACGGCTTCAAAATAGGAGAGGCTGTTACTTTTATTCCCTATTTTAATTGTGGCGATTGCATTGCCTGCCGGATGAACAAACCAAACTGCTGTGTTAAAATGCAGGTTTGTGGAGTACATGTTGATGGTGGTATGCGCGAATATTTACAGGTTCCATCGAGAACGCTTTTACATGGCGAGGGCTTGAGTTATGATGAACTCGCCTTAGTTGAACCTTTAGCTATCGGTGCACATGGTGTGCGTAGGGCAGACGTTCAGCCTGGAGAATTTGTTCTGGTTATTGGTGCCGGGCCAATTGGTTTGGGCACAATGGAATTCGCCAGAATTGCCGGGGCCAACGTAATCGCCTTAGATATTAACGAAGACCGCCTGGCTTTCTGTAAAGATAAATTAAAGGTAGCACATGTGGTTAATGCGCTTTCGCCTGATGTTGTGCAACAATTGAGCGATATTACCAATGGCGATATGCCGACGGTAGTAATCGATGCTACAGGTAATCAGAAGGCCATTAACAATGCCATAAACTACATGGCACATGGCGCAAGATTCATTTTAATCGGCTTGCAAAAAGGAGATTTAATTTTTAACCACCCTGAGTTTCACAAGCGCGAATCGACATTAATGAGCAGTAGAAACGCCACCATTGAAGATTTTGAACATGTAATCAAATCAATGAAAGCCGGTTTGGTTAATCCTACCAACTATATTACGCATCAGGTTAAATTTGAGGAAGTAAAAGATGAGTTTGAAAGCTGGTTAGACCCAAAGAATGGGGTGATTAAAGCGATGGTTAGTATGAACTGACATCATCCATCTAATTCTAACGTGGTCGTCATTCCCGCGCAGGCGGGAATCTTAAAGCGCTTGAAATACTTTATCAGCAAAATAACTGCAAGTGATATTTTAATCACCCGTCCTCCTGAACTTGTTCAGGATCTATCCTGCTAGGCGCTCCTAAAAAGATCCTGAACTAAACCTACTCAATTATCGTCATTGCGAGAAGGCTTTTTCTGCCGACGAAGCAATCTTTTTAGCAAAAATGGCTGTGTATAAAAGATTGCTTCGTCGTTCCTCCTCGCAATGACGATTTTTTTTGTCGCAACCCTTCATTTTGAGCAAAATGCAACGCAGCAGAGAACCCGAAGGCTCAGCGAAGCAAAATCTATTTTCGACTTACTTTACCTAATAGATCTCTCCACTTCGCGTTGCTTCGGTCGAGATGACGTTTTTTTTTATTTGAACCTGTCAATGGTACTTGTTTCAGGATGATAATCGCATAAAAAAGCCGATAACCATAAGGTTATCGGCTTTTATGGAGCATTAATTTATTGAAACTATTTATAAAAAACCTCATTCCAATGCAATTCATTTCTGAATTGATTGATTTTGGTATCGGCACCAATATTTACATATTCTAAGCCGGCAATATTCGCAAAATCCAATAAATGCTCGGTAGTTAAATTCTGACTATAAGCGGTATGGTGGGCACCACCAGCATAAATCCATGCTGCACAACCCGTTTTCATATCAGGTAGTGGTTTCCACAATACACGGGCTACCGGTAAGTTTGGTAAATCATGTTCAGCTTCAACAGCTTTTACTTCGTTCACCAATAAACGGAAACGGTTACCCATATCTATTAAAGATGCATTTAAAGCGTCGCCACCAGCAACGTTAAAGACCAAACGCGCAGGATCTGCTTTACCGCCAATACCTAGTGGGTGAACCTCTAAACTCGCTTTACCGCTCGCCAATGAAGCATCAACCTCAAGCATATGTGAGCCTAAAACCATCGAGTTTGCCGGATCGAAGTGATAAGTATAATCTTCCATAAATGCATTTCCACCAGCTAAACCAGCGCCCATTACTTTACAGGCACGTACCAAAGCGGCCGTTTTCCAATCACCTTCACCCGCAAAGCCATAACCATCGGCCATTAAACGTTGTGCTGCAATTCCTGGTAACTGGATCATACCATGTAGATCTTCAAAAGTATCAGAGAAACCTTTAAAACCTCCGTCTTCCAGGAATTTCCTTAAACCCAGTTCAATTTTAGCCGCTTCGTAAACAGATGAATGTCTGGCACCACCCACTTTTAAATCAGCAGTCATCTCGTAAGTAGCTTCGTATTCTTTTAATAACGCTTGAATAGACTCCTCACTTATTCCATTAATTACCGCTACTAAATCACCTATACCATAGGTATTTACCGCGAAACCAAATTTCATTTCAGCTTCTACCTTATCGCCATCGGTAACCGCAACATAACGCATATTATCGCCAAAACGAGCGAATTTGGCGCCTTGCCAATCGTGCCATCCGGCAGCAGCCCTGCACCAGGTATCAATCTGTTTAGCTACTTCTTCATCCTGCCAATGCCCAACAACCACTTTACGGTCTTTACGCATGCGTGATACCATAAAACCAAATTCACGGTCGCCATGTGCACTTTGGTTCAGGTTCATGAAATCCATATCAATGGTATTCCATGGAATATCGCGGTTAAACTGTGTGTGTAAGTGTAATAATGGTTTCTGCAAAACATTTAAGCCCCTGATCCACATTTTAGCAGGAGAGAAGGTATGCATCCAGGTAATTACGCCGATACAGTTCTCATCAATATTGGCTTGTTGTAAAGTCTCGAAAATCTCTTCGGTAGTTTTTACAATCGGCTTGTACACTACCGAAACAGAAATACTTCCATTCTTGTTTAACGAATCGGCTACTTGCTGAGCGTGCTCCGCTACTTGTTTTAAGGTTTCTTCACCGTACAAATGTTGCGTACCTGTAATAAACCAAACTTGTAATTTTTTTAAATCAATCATTACTATTTATGTTATTTTTAATTTATTCAATTCTCCCCGGTCTGTGTCCTCACAGACTGAAATGTTTTTCTCTTCCGTGGTCTGTGTCCTCACAGACCATTATTCCTATTCTTTTTTTGAAAAGCAAGGTTCCGTATTTCATCGGTTAGGATAGTCCTGCTTTCCGTTTTATTCACCCACCTGCGGATGGGTTCATGCTCACTCCAATCAGGTTTAGCTTACTTAGGTAAACCTTACTAGGTTAAACCCGACAGCAGCGGCAGCTCCCGATTCTTTACCGATGAATCGGCACTAAATTAGCATCGGGACTATAGCAAATGGCGGGGCTTTCGTTTCCTAAGCACCACTGCAATTGCTTTCCATAACCCTTAATTCAATTTATACAACCAAACTCCCAACGCTAAACTCACTTCTGTCCATAATAAGCACCATCACCATGTTTACGCTCGTAATGTTTCTCTATCAACGAATCTTTCAGCTTTGGGGCCTGCGGATTGATCTGTTCTGTTAACAAAGCCATTTGTGCCACAGTTTCTAAAACCGCACTGTTATAAACTGCTTTCTCGGCCGTTTTTCCCCAGGTAAAAGGAGCGTGGTTACCCACCAAAATCATTTCGACCTCCTTATAACTTAAACCCAAACTTTCAAAATGGTTCATGATCTGAAACCCCGTTTCGTACTCATAATTCCCTTTGATCATTTCATCAGCCATGGGGGGTGCACATGGAATATCTACGGTTAAATGGTCGGCATGAGTAGTTCCGAAAATTGGAATTGCCCTTTGCGCCTGCGCCCAGGCTGTGCCATAAGTAGAATGGGTATGTACAATCCCGCCAATTTCTGCCCAGTGTTTATATAAAACCGCATGGGTTTTGGTATCTGATGAGGGACGTAAACTTCCTTCAACAGTATTTCCGTCAAAATCTACAATCACCATTTTCTCCGGCGATAAATCTTCGTAAGGCACACCGCTTGGTTTAATAGCAAAAACACCTTTCGATCTGTCTGCAGCACTCACATTACCGAAGGTAAAAAGTACCAGCCCCAATTTGGGCAACTGCATGTTGGCCAGGTAAGCCTGTTCTTTTATATCCTGATAGTTGCTCATGATAAGTAAGGTTTTACATCTTTTTTATTGTATTTCTCCAGGTACCTGCCTAATCCCAAATATTGTTGGTAATGCTGGCGGTAAAGTTTTTGTTTTTTTAGATTTGGCTTATATTCTTTCTCAAAGCCTGTTCCCATGGCCGCCATTGCTGCTTCGATATCTGGATAAATGCCAGCTGCTACGGCAGCGAACATCGCCGCACCTAATGCACAGGTATGTTCAAAACGATGGATTCTGATGGGCATTTCCAATACATCTGCCATCATTTGCATAATATAGGCCGATTTTTTTGCTACACCGCCAATCCCGATAATTCCTTTTACCGGAACGCCCTGCTCTTTAAAACGATCCACAATGGCTTTCGCACCAAAACAGGTGGCAGCAGCTAAGGCACGGAAAAACCGTGGTGCATCGGTTCCCAAACCTAAACCCGTTATGGCGCCTTTAAGTTCCTGATTTGCATCTGGTGTTCTACGGCCGTTCAGCCAATCGATAGCCAGTTCGGCGTAGTCGCCATCTGGTAAAGCATCAGCCTGCTTGCTTAAATTGGCGATTATTTTTCCTTCGAGCTCTGCCTTTAATGCCGTAGCTGTAGCTTCATCAATTACATCAGATTCAGTAAGTAAATGATTTAATGGCCAGCTGATTAAATTCTTGAACCAGGCATAAACATCACCAAAAGCAGATTGACCGGCCTCTAAACCTGCCATACCCGGAATTACCGAGCCATTAACCTGTCCACAGATCCCATTAATCAATTTTCCATGTAAATCCTGATTGGGTGCAACCAAAATATCGCAGGTACTCGTACCCATTACTTTACTCAGGTAGTAAGGTTCAATCTGTCCGCCAACCGCACCCATGTGTGCATCAAATGCACCAACGCCCACAACTACATCTGTACTTAAGCCCAGTTTAGTTGCCCATTCTTCGCTCAATGTTCCCGCAGAAATATCAGAAGTATAGGTATCGGCGAACAATTTATCTCTAAAGCCTGCTAAAAGCGGATCTAAACTGCTAAAGAAATCTTCAGGAGGTAAACCGTTAAACTCTTCTGCCCAAAGTGCTTTATGCCCGGCGGCACAACGGCTGCGTTTCATTGTCGTTATGTCGTTTCCGCCACAAAGTAAAAACGGAACCCAGTCGCAATGTTCTACCCACGATGCAGCACCTTTTTTAATAGTCGAATCGACCCTTAGTATGTGTAATAATTTAGACCAGAACCATTCTGATGAATAAATGCCACCTACATATTTAAGGTAATTGGTGCTAAATTTAGTAGCGTGTTCATTAATTTCTGCGGCTTCTTTAACTGAGGTATGGTCTTTCCAAAGCACAAACATGGCATTTGGATTTTCTTCAAAACCTTTGGTCAGGGCAAGGGGAGTACCCGTTGCATCAACAGCCACCGGACTTGATCCGGTTGTATCTACCGAAATTCCCTTTACCAGATGTGCAATATCGGCACCACCTGCTTTTGTTAAACAATCTTTTATAGTGTGTGTTAAACCTTCAATATAATCTAACGGATGCTGGCGGAACTGATTAACGGCCGGTTTACAATATAAACCCTTCTGCCATCTTGGATAAAGAAAAACAGACGATGCTATTTCCTTTCCGTTTGCGGTATCGACTAGAACTGACCGGACAGAATCTGTCCCGTAATCCACTCCAATTACATAGTTTGCTGTGCTCATAACAATAAATAAATGTCTAATTAACGTTTATTTATTTGAATTAAAAAATTTTATTGCTTTTTTAATCAAAAACCTTCATTTTAACGTTTTAGTAGCATGGTTTTGGATATGGAATTTTGCACCCATTCGTGTTGGATATTTTTTAAACCCTATTCTTTTTTCACTACCGGGTATAGGAATTTAAAAGAATTGGATACCGCCTGATGCATAATCGTTGCATGGTTCTCCTGTGGTAAAAAATCAAAATATACTTTTACGTTTTTGTTCTTGAAACCTTTTATTTTTTCAGTCAATAAATTTGCATCCACTTCCATCACCCTGGGTATTTCAGTTGGCGTAAGGCCTTCTTTACCTACACCAATGTAAACATCAGTTTGTTGCTTAAAAGTATTTCCCTTCATTTCGGAATCCTGATTTAACAGCGAAGCATTGTCCCACCATAAACTAGGACTAATGATGATGTATTTATTAAAAAGTGCAGGTTTTTTAATCAGGATTTCTGTAGCCAGCAAACCGCCTAAAGATTGTCCAATAAGGGCTTTGTTCGCATTCGTTTTATATTTTGCCTGAATATAGGGTTGAAGCTCTTTTTCGATGAACGAAATAAATTTATCCGAATGGCCTGTTGTAGGATAGCTTTTCTTGTCGCCCTCAATAGCGGTGGGGAAAGTAAAATCCCGTTTCCGATCTACAGTAGCAATGCCCACCACAATTGATTTAGGCACCTGATTTACCCATTCGAAACTGTTAAACTGTACAAGCCCTACAATATGGATAAAATCTTCATCGGCAGAACCATCAAGCAAATAAATTACCGGATATTTTGTAGTATCATTTTGGTTATAGCCTTCAGGAAGGTAAATGTTCAAGATTCTTTTCTCAGCCAGTTCTTTTGATTGGATTTCGTCTATTCGCCCCAAAACAAAGGGTTTACTTTTATCGCTTTCATTTGGTCTGTTTTTCTGTCCAAAAACTACTGCCGTAAAAAAAGTTAAGAGAAGAATTAGAAATGCTTTATTCATATATTACTTGTAGGGTGTTTGGTACATTAAGCTGTGCTTAATTTATCTGCCGTTTTTTTGGAAAAATACAATTTTCATTCGGCCCGATAAAATTGATACCAATAAGATAATTTTCTCTTAGTCGATTTGGCTAAGACAAAGATAGATTTGGTTAGTCCCGTTCTTTTTAGATCATGGAACTTTACATCAATAAAAATGGTTAGCCATTTACCTAATCAGCAGCTCCCTTCAAGCGTTGCCTGTGGCTTTTGCCCCACCTGATCATTTCCAAGATGATACCACCAAAAGACTGGCAGTATTCAGTGGAAGTATATTCAATACTTACAGGAGTATCGTCTATCACTGTTCTTTTGATTAGTTGGTTTGCCGTCATTTCCTTTAATTCCTTACTCAGCATCCGCGTGGTAATTCCCGGAATGCTTCTTTCAATATCCCGGAATCTTTTATTGCCGTTACAGATGGAATTAATGATCGGCAGTTTCCATTTGCCCCCGAGCACATAAAGCGTATCCTGTAAAGCCTGTACCTCTTCTTTTTGGTTGCGTGGATTGGACAGCAACTCTGTCGCAAGCTGGATTGTTTTTTCTGTCTCCATAATTGGTATACTCTGTTATACTGACTACAAAAGTATATCAATACAGCCGTATTTTTGGAGGTATAAAATTTATTTTTTTATCATGAACAATTTAACAGGAAAAAAAGCGCTGATAACCGGCGGAAATAGCGGCATCGGTTATGCCACCGCAAAAGAATTAAAAGCCCTGGGTGCAGAGGTGATTATTACCGGAAGGAGAAAAGATGCCGTTGAAAAGGCTGCATCAGACCTTGGTGTGATAGGATTGGTGGCAGATCAAAGCCAGATCACCGCAATTGAAGGGTTGGCGAGTGAGGTAGGAACAATCTTTGGTAAAATCGACATCCTATTTATTAATGCGGGTGTAGTGGAGCAGAGCAGCATTGCTGATGCCACTGAAAAAAGTTTTGATAACATTTTTGGTGTTAATTTTAAAGGCGCTTATTTTACCTTGAGCAAATTTATCCCATTGCTGAATGATGGTGGTTCTGTAGTATTCCTTTCTTCGAATACCGCACATATGGACGGGGCAAACAGCTCAATTTATTCTTCAAGCAAAGCAGCACTGAACTCGGTGATGCGTATTGCAGCGGTAGAGCTTGCACCGCGCCAGATCCGGGTGAACAGCGTGAGTCCAGGCCCTATCGCTACAGAAATCATGAACAAAATAGGACTGAGCAGAGAGCAGTTAGCAGGCATTAATCAGTGGTTGATCGGCCGTATTCCGCTCGGCAAAATCGGAAAATCTGAGGATGTGGCCAAAATGGTTACCTTCTTTTGTGGTGATGATGCCACTTATATTACAGGGGCAGAAATCGTAATGGACGGGGGCATGAGCCTGAAAGCCTAAGACGGGATGGTTAAAGGTACAGGCGAAGGTTGTCTGTACCATTAACTAGGAAAGCATCTTGAAACCAAAACAATATTTTTTGGGAGGCAAGCCCATTTATAGGTATTTTTGCTTATCAAGCGAACATATTTATGAGCAATACTCCGCAGAGGTCGCTGTAAGGATGGACCTGATGTGCTTTCCTTTTAAAGACGCTATGGGTTATCAATTTCGTCATTTTTTGTGAAGCTCCTGCGCAAGCCCGATTAGAAGACCTTCTGACCCCCTGATGTAGCAAAGTTTGTAAACGTTTTCATATTCAACAACTTCACCAACAAGTGTGGCGCCGTATTTTTGCAATCTAGGCAATAACTCGTCGATATCTGAAACCGTAAACATTACACGCAGGTAGCCAAGGGAATTAACCGGTGCTTCGCGGTGGTCTGAAATGGTAAGCGGACTAAGAAACTGCGAAATTTCAAGTCGGCTATGGCCGTCAGGGGTCACCATCATGGCGACCTCCACGTGCTGGTTGCCCAGCCCGGTAACCTTACCTGCCCATTCACCCTCGATTGTTGCCCGGCCTTCAAGTTTCAGTCCGATTTCGGTGAAAAAAGAGATTGCATTGTCAAGCGATGCCACAACAATGCCCATATTATCCATTCTGATCAATTGGTTCTGTTCCATAAGAATTTGCTTATAATTTAAAATTAAGGAATTTCACAAAGCTAACCGATGCTTTATAAAATAAATTGTATAAATCGGAACAGCGGGTATGATATGCAATATCCACTCCGGGTGTCTATCTATCTTTCAATCAGTGATAACTCCGGTATTAAAGATGTAATCACCTATTAATAGGGTTTAAATTAGAAAATATGTAATTTTAAAAATGATCAGGACCATACCTCAGCTTACGGTGATTGATATTGAGCAGGAAACCGCCGGCGTAAGCAGCTACAAAAATATTCCGCTTTCCCTCTTTAATGACCATGTTGTAAGGGTGGGGGTTATGACGGAGCCATTTTACTGGCACTACCATCCAAATAGTGATGAAACCTTTATAGGCATTGAAGGTACTTTATTAATTGATCTTGAGGGCCGTACAGTTGAGCTTAAACCAGGGCAGCTATTCACCATTCCTGCAATGGTTAAGCACTGCACCAGGCCGCTTGGTGGACGTTCGATGAACCTTACCTTCGAACTTACTGAAATGGAAACGGTGAGCTGCGATGCAGGTTGATCATTGAATTTGGGTTTATGCCTTCTGATAAATATAGCCGCAAATAATTTTGAATAATCAAACGAATGGGATTAATGCCGCCAATATTGGCATTATCCCTGACGGTTTTTATGGTGCAGGCACAAAAGCCTGGTTAATGGTTGATGAAATTATCGTAAATTAAATGACTATACTCATTGTTTTTATTTGCATTGCCTTATTAATTGTACTGATTTCTGTATTTAAGATCAATGCTTTTTTGGCCTTTTTAGCGGTATCTTTTATTGCGGGCCTGGCTTTGGGCTTGCCACCTTCAAAAATTCCATCGAGTATCGAAAAAGGCATGGGCGATGTTTTAGGCTCCTTAGCCATTATCATTACGGCAGGGGCAATGCTTGGTAAACTGGTGGCCGAAAGTGGTGCAGCGCAAAAGATCGCCCAGGTGAGCATGACTATTTTCGGTGAAAAATATATTCAATGGGCCATGGTTTTAACCGGCTTTTTTATTGGCATTCCCTTGTATTACGGTATAGGCTTCGTGCTGATGGTTCCCTTAATATTCTCCGTAGTTTACCGTTATAAATTGCCTGCGTTATACATCGGTTTACCCATGTTAGCCGCCTTATCCGTAACACATGGATTTTTGCCTCCGCATCCTTCTCCTGCAGCATTAGTAATTCAATTCCAGGCTGATATGGGTTTGACATTATTTTATGGTTTAGCTGTTGCCATTCCTGCAATTATATTAGGCGGCCCCATTTTCGCCCGTACGCTCAAAGCCATTCCTGCAAACCCGTTGGCTTCTTTCAGTCCAAAAGAGTTAACTGAAGAACAACTTCCAGGTGGATTTAAAAGCTTTTTTACAGCTCTACTTCCTGTACTATTACTTGCAGTTGCTTCCTTTGTTCCCATGCTTTTAAGGCCTGATGCTGTTATCCTGCCTTATATTTTATTTGCCGGAAATCCATCTGTTGTGATGCTTATTGTATTGATTGTTGCCACATGGTTACTGGGCATATCGCAAGGAAAAAAAATTACGGAGATCATGCATATTTATGCTGATGCCATTAAAGATATCGCCTTAATTCTTTTGATCATTGCAGGCTCCGGGGCTTTAAAGCAGGTTTTGACAGAGAGCGGTGTAAGTAATCAGATTGCCGCTTATTTGCAGTATGTTAAAGCAGAGCCATTGTTTCTGGCCTGGATGATTGCCGCAATCATCCGGTTTTGTGTGGGTTCGGCAACAGTTGCCGGTTTAACCACGGCTGGCATTATTGTCCCTTTAATGCAGCATACGCATACCAATCCTAACCTGATGGTTTTAGCGGTTGGTGCCGGGAGCTTAATGTTTTCTCATGTTAACGACGCCGGATTCTGGATGTTTAAAGAATATTTCGGTTTAACTTTGAAAGATACCTTCAAATCCTGGGCTTTAATGGAATCTATTGTTGGCATTGCAGGCCTTTTGGGTGTACTTTTGCTTAAAATAATCATCGCTTAAAAATAACAAATACATCATATGGAAAATTTAACTCCCGACGAACGCTTCGAACAACTGAAACTTAATTTACCTCCCGCACCCGCGCCACTTGGCGTTTACAAACCGTGTTTAGTTGATGGGAAATACCTTTACCTAAGCGGCCATGGCCCGGTTCAGGATGATAAATCATTAATTATTGGACGGATCGGGTCTGACTTATCTCAGGAAGAAGGTAAGACTGCCGCGTTGCAGGTGGGCTTAACCATGCTTTCTACCATAAAAACAAACATCGGTAGTTTAAACAAGGTTAAACGGGTAATTAAGGTTTTAGGCATGGTAAATTGTACACCGGAGTTTGAAAAACATCCCTATATTATTAATGGTTGCAGTGAGCTTTTTGCAAAAGTTTGGGGTGAGGAAAATGGCATTGGTGTAAGAAGCGCTGTTGGTTTTGGCTCTTTGCCGGATAATATTCCTGTAGAAGTTGAAGCATTGTTCGAACTTTTTTAACGATGCAGCAGCAAGACTGGTACATAATCCCGAATGAGGAGGCGCTGGAAACACCTGCGCTTGTTTTTTACGAAACAAGAATCCGTGAAAACATTGGCATACTGAAAGGTATGATCAATGATGTCGGCAGACTTCGGCCGCATGTTAAAACGCATAAATGTTTGGAAATTACCCACATGCTAATCGATGCCGGTATTCATAAATTCAAATGCGCAACCATCGCCGAAGCTGAAATGCTTGGCTTGGCTAAGGCCAAAGATGTTTTATTGGCCTACCAGCCCGTTGGCGAAAACATTAACCGTTTCTTTAAACTCATATATCAATATTCAGGCACCAGTTTCAGCTGTTTGCTTGATAATATTGAAACCGCAAGCGCAATCTCTGATATGGCGGTTTCGGAAAATAAAGTGGTTGACGTATATATCGATTTAAACGTAGGCATGAACAGGACAGGAATTTTGCCTGAACTTGCTCACGGTTTAGTTGCAGCGTTACTTAACCTTCCTAACATCAATGTAAAAGGCTTGCATGCTTATGATGGCCACATTCATGATTCGTCCATTGATATTCGCTCCCAAAAAGCAAAACCTATTATTGCGCAGCTTCATCGTTTAAAAGAAACTTTAGCAGCTTTAGGCATTGCGCATTTAGCGGTTATCGCCGGTGGAACGCCAACTTTTCCGGTATATGCCGAGCATACAGATTTTGACTGCAGCCCCGGCACTTTTATTTTATGGGACAAAGGCTACCAGGATGCTTTTGCTGAACAGCAATTTAGTACCGCAGCGCTTGTGATCAGCCGCATCGTATCTAAACCTACAGAAGATTTAATCTGTACAGATTTAGGGCATAAAGCCGTTGCTGCCGAAAAGGAGCTGAAAAACCGGGTATTCTTCCTGAATGCCCCGCAGCTCGAAGTGCAAAGTCAGAGTGAAGAACATTTGGTTTTAAAAGCAGAAAATCCCGAAAACTATAAGGTGGGCGACATGCTTTATGGCTTGCCCTATCACATTTGCCCGACAGTTGCCCTGCATGATAAAGCGCTTTGTGTGGGGGCTGATCAATCACTAAAATACTGGGATATCATCTCCAGGAAAAGAAAAATCACCATTTAATCATAGCCATGTTTATCATAGATGCCCATTTAGATTTAAGTATGAATGCCCTGGAGTGGAACCGCGATCTGACCAAAAATATCGCCGATATCAATAAAAGGGAAGCCGGATTAACAGACAAACCCGATCGCAGTAATGGAACCGTTTCACTCCCCGAATTGCGTAAGGGTAATATTGGTTTGGTTGTGGCTACGCAGATTGCCCGTTATGTTGCGCCTGATAATCACTTATCGGGCTGGCATTCGCCTGAACAAGCCTGGGCCCAAACGCAGGGTCAGCTGGCCTGGTATAAAGCGATGGAAGATGCTGGTGAAATGTTCCAGGTGAACAATTTAGAAAGCCTTGAGCAACACCTTGAATTGTGGAATGATGGACGTGTTAGCGATAAAAAGCCTGTAGGTTATATTTTGAGTTTAGAGGGTGCTGATTCTCTTGTAACGGTTGGCCATTTAGAAAAAGCCTGGCAAAATGGCCTGAGAGCCGTTGGTCCGGCGCATTACGGACCCGGACGTTATGCGCAGGGTACCAATGCAACAGGTAAAATGACTACAATCGGTCGGGAATTATTGAAAGAAATGGAACGGCTAAAGGTGATCCTCGATGCCACACACCTTTGCGATGACAGTTTTTGGGATGCATTGAGCCGCTTCGGTGGTCCTGTCTGGGCATCGCATAACAACTGCCGTAGCCTGGTAAACCATAACCGCCAGTACAGTGATGAGCAGATAAAAGAACTGATCAAAAGAGACGCCGTAATTGGTGGCGCGCTGGATGCCTGGATGATGGTTCCGGGCTGGGAGAGGGGGATCTCCAAACCAGAAGCAATGAACTGTAACCTGGAGGTGATGATCGACCATGTTGACCATATTTGCCAGCTGGCCGGGAATACCAATCATGTCGGAATCGGTTCTGATCTGGATGGTGCTTTTGGAAAAGAACAATGCCCTTACGACCTGGAAACCATTGCAGACTTACAAAAAATACCGGCGTTATTTAAGAAAAGAGGCTATACCGATACCGATGTGGAAAACCTGATGCATGGCAACTGGTTACGTTTTTTAAGAAAAGCCTGGGCATAAATTCATGCGCATAAAAAAAAATAATTTAGTATATTAGGTTAATCAAAAAGAGATGATAACCCAAATCAATCCATCTGATTAAAAATCCTCAAAAAAAAATATCTAAAGTCCACTTTCACGCCACATTTACCCCACGTTTAGGCCACCTTCCGGCCAGGCTTGCGTGGTACCTGCTTGCACACTGCTTCGCACTTACTTCGGTTGAGTTGTAGCCCTGTTGTAGATCAGGTAGGTCAAAGATTTGCCTCGCTTTAGGTTGGCAGGTTAACAATAGCTCAATAACAGGTAAGGAGAAAGTTAGCCTAAGGTATTGTTGGTGTATAGCTGTGTCGGAGCAGCCTGGGAAAAGGGGTAATAAACGGCTGTTGGGATTTAGCGTAGTGAAATCCTTTGTAAATAAAAAAACTCACGTTCTGTAAGGCTTTCTGTGACTACAATAGTCGAAATACCAAACATCTTTATTAAAGATTGTAAGAAAATAATAGCTTTAAGAACAGATGAATTAATGTTACGGGAATCCATAAAATATTTTGAATTAAATATTGAAAATTGCATTACAAATTTTGATATCTAATTATCTATATTAGTTTAACTTAAATTATCGCCAATGTATCAAGTAAATTTTATAGCAGCAATTAATGCTAAACGGAAAATTCGCCTTTCTTTTTTTTCAAAACAAGATGGCACAATTTTAATTCGAATGTGCGCGCCAATGGACTTCGGTCCAAGCCGACGTGCAAAAAATAAAGATGATCGCTATCATTTTTGGGATTATGAAAGTGATACTACCAATCACGTATTATCATTACTACCCGATCAAATACATCATATGGAATTTGTAGATGACGAATTTGATCCTGCAGAATTTATTACATGGCCTTGTAATTGGTTTGCGTTAAGAGATTGGGGAATTCATAGTTAGTAATAAACGAAGTTAAGAATTGACGTTCTCCAGTAGTGCTATCTTGTGGTGGAAATAACGGCTAATCTCTTCAAGATAATTGAAAAGAGCTCTTTTGGAATTTATAATAAGGAACTTGATGTTAAATTGTGGTTTTACTTCTGTGAGACCAGATGCAAATTATATATTTCAGCAAAATGGAACTGGACTATTTTTTATAAATGGAAAAGGCGCAGCTCATGATGCAGATGGACTAATGGAGCCTCCCATACTAATGCCGTTTTCTTATCCTTCAAGATTGCTGTTTGTATGCAAAGCTATGATAAACAATTGGACTGGGTTTGAGATCGATTATTTTAGAGGAGATTTAACAATGGACGCAATATTCAGGGAGTTTGATAGAACAATCAACAGGTTTATGATTCGATTGCTGAGACAGGCGACCTACTTTTTCTATTTTCAAGACTGGAAAGTGTTAGGGAAATAATGAGTGGCCATCAATTTCTGTCTAATAACGAAGCAAGAATTTATTACTATAAAGATGATCTGACTAGATGGACATTAGCCATCAGAAGCGGTAATTATTCGAATCAACTTCTAGAACTAGCATTTAATGTTCCTGTGAGTCTTGGACAACAGTGCATAGATTTAATTATGATAAAACTGTCGGATATAACCTAAAGATTAGTTTTTTTCAAGAATTTTCATTTTTTACCAGCGATTTAGTAGCTATGGATTGCCATTAATCTTAATAAATCTCGATAGTGAGTGGTTAAATGATCTTAGAAATAATGAAGAAATTATATAGAGATCAATTTCTTAACTTTAATGAAAAATACCATCCAATTTAATGAGCCGACCAAATCAAACTGTAAATATCTACTTTGACTCTCCCAAAAATTTTGAAGCGAGTAATATTCTCCCATTGAATGGAATAGCTGGATTGTATTTTATTTTTTCATCGTCTATCCAAATCCAATATCCTTTCGACAAATCAAGGCTTTTATATATCGGGATGAGTGAAAAAAGAACAAATAGTATTGGAAGTCGATTAAATGGCCATTTTGGAGGTAAGTCTAAAAACGTCGGACTAACCAATTACAGACAAGTTGAACCACTATGGTTCACTTACATCAATTTTGACATGCTTAAGAATATATGGGCTTACAGAATTGAAGACCTAGAAAGCTACTTCATATTAAATTTTGTACAGCATTTTGGCGTATACCCAATTTGCAACAATAAGACAGGGCTTGATGTAATGAGCAATAATATCGCAACACATTTTAAAATTGATTGGAATTATTTTAAATAGATATGAATAAAAGAGAAGTTAAGTCTGGAAAAGAGATTTTAGATGATTTCTTCAGAGACATAGAAAAGATGCCAGAAGTTAACCAAAAAATTGCAAAATCTTTGGCTTCTCTATATGAACAGGGAAAGCTAACTGATACAAATGTCAAAAATGAACTTCAAAATCTAAGAGAAAAAGATGGCGATTAAAATCAAACAACTGGAAATTACAGGGCTTAGGGGCATTAGAGACACACTTTCACTTGCATTGGGCGAAAAATCTGTACTTCTTTATGGTGACAATGGAACAGGTAAAAGCAGCATTTCAGATTCTGTGGAATGGTACTATACTGATGCAGTTTCACATTTAAGCGGAGAAGAGATTGATCTTAAAGAAGCATTAAGAAACGCATATTTTGCTTCGGAGGAGGAATCCAATATCAGCGTTAATTATAACAAGGCAGTTATTAATTCACAAAAAAAACTGTTAACCAAGAAAGGTAAATTGGTGAGTGAATACTCCAATGTAACTACAGATTTCTCAAACTACCTAGAAAGTTCAAAGAAGGAGAACCTAATTCTGCGTTACCAATTTCTGAGGGATTTCATTGATAGGACAAAAGGAGATAAACTAAAGAATTTATCGGATATTATTGGTTTTTCCGAGGTGACCAAGATAAAGGACGTGCTTAGAAAGTCATTCAACTCCCTTAAATCCGAAATAAAGTCACAAAATTTTGAGAATCAAATCAACACTCAAAAACAGACTCTTATTGAAAAAATAGGTGCGGCTGTAAGTCAGGAAAATAATTTCTATGAAAAAATAAACGAGATTATTGCTGATTATGGAACTGGAATTACTGTTGGCTTAATGGAAGATGTTGACAAGGTTCTACTAAAGCTAAAAACTCCAGTTACCACAAAGATTGTAGCAGAGCTAAGATTTTTAGAAACTTACCAAAGCTCACTTACAACCTTAAAAACTGAAATTGACTTAATTGATAAAGAATACGATAAGTATTTTAAGGAGTTTGAAAAGATTGCTGCCGATGTACAAAGTATAATGCAGACTTATTTTGCTGAAATGCTCAAATCTGGTTGCAATCTTATATCAAAGAAATTCCACACAGAAAGTAGCTGTCCTTTATGTTTACAGCCGAAGGACTTAAACGACCTCCAAAGTGAAATTAAGGTTAGGCTTCTTGAGATTGAGGAATCTTCAAAAAAGAAAGCTGTATTTGACAATGCAAAAATCTCTGCAACCGCGATTGTCGATGAAAGGATAAAGCGGCTTGCAACGCTCGGCTCAGAGGTATTAATATCGGATACTTCCAACAGTACGGCTAAAAATGCACTTGATGAGCTTAAAAAGAAAATGGAAGCTTATAAGAAGGCTATCTCTGAAAAAGTAACCTCTGGTAATAAAATAGCTATTCCAAATAGTTTAAAACTAGTTGATAGAGATTTTTCTGAGTTAAAAGCAGTTTTAGGCCGCATAGAAAAAATTAAAAAAGCTTTGGCAACGGATAATACGACCTTGCTTTTCGCTAATATTTCGGCCGCCAAAGATGCCTTTCAAAAGATTAAGAAATTTGAAGCTGAAAGGGAGAAGCTAGAAGCGCAAAAAAAATCTTTGGGCATTATATTCGATGGTTTTGTGAAGAAACAAAAAGATGGGTTGCAGGATTTTATAGATAATTTTTCGGACACCATTAATGAGTTCTATCAGTACATGAATCCTGGAGAATTATTCGAAGAGATTCGAATTGTAACAATGGGTGAAGAAAATGAACTGAATGGAATAACAATTGAATTCAAGTACAAAGGTAACTGGGTTTCTCCTCCTCAGAAATATTTTAGTGAATCCCATTTGAATTGCTTTGGCATTTCTTTTTTCCTTGCTTCAGTGATAGCTTTCAATAAAGAGAATAAGTTTCTGTTACTAGATGATATTATATCAAGTTTTGATACTAACCATCGTAAGAGATTTGCCGACCTGCTCTTTGAAAAATTTGCAGATTATCAGATTATTCTCCTGACCCATGAAGAACAATGGTTTCAGTATGTAAAACAAATCTCGAAAAGAAAGGGCTGGATCATTGGTAAAATCAAGTGGACTGAAACAAAGGGAACCCATCTTGATGAAAATCCATCAGATTTGAAGGAATTGGTTGAAGCCGATTTAACAAATGGAAATGTAACTTTATTAGGTAACCCAATTCGGAAATACTTGGAGTATATTTTGAAAACCATCTGCTTCAATCTTGAAGTCAAATTAAATTTTAGATATAATGAGGTCAATGAAAAAAGGATGCCCGATGAGATGATTAATGAGTTAAAGGCTAAAATAAACAAGGCAAGTGCAGAATTAAAATTAAAGCTTCCAATTATTGAAAGATTGACCAGTTCTAATGTATTTGGAAACTTATTATCCCATGATAACCCTTTTGATCCGAAGATCGGTGATTTAAAAGCCTTTTGGAACGATATTATAGAATTCGAAAGTGTTTTCAAATGTCAGCAGTCTACCTGTACAAAGCCTCAAGTCTCTCTTAAGAATTATGATACAGTAGCAAAAAAAATCCGATGCGGCTGTGATGCTACCAAATACGATTGGAAATAAACAAATTAAAGTTTGCAATATTAACCCGGCCCTGAGCCTTTTACAAATCGAACCTAGGCCAGCGCTTCCGTTCGAATCCCAATGGGGATAAAGCAAAGAAACTCCCCCTCTGTCCGTAGAGTTAAGCGCAGCGTCTCTGCGGATATAAGAATAAATTGAGTTTACAAACACAAAATGAGAAGGATCTTAAAAGTTCCGAGAAATTAAGGGTTTGGTATTTGAGGAGGATGCTGCTCTACCGCAACCAGTTGATAATGAAGACATCTACGGAAACGGTTTGCGGTTTGCCTGTATATTCCGCTAGGCCGTTCGTTCATTCAGGACGAAAAATAAAGTTTAATTGCCGGCTTTTAAACGCTCACTAATCAGCCACGTAGCCTCGAACAGTTTGACCAATTGTTCGTAAACTGTGATTACTTCAGATTTGGACAGGCTTTCTTCAATGAAGGAGCTGCTCAGCGCATTGTGAAGCCATGTGTGCAGGATTTTTTTGTACCCGTTTAGTTTATAGATCCTGAACATTTTCTTTAACACAGATGAAGGCTTTACGATCTCCCGAATGCTCAGATTTTCAGGATAGTCCCGTAGCTTCTTCCTTTCCGTTTTAATGTACCATTTTGCGATATCATTTTCCTGTTTGTCCTCGAAATCGAGCCTGCCAAGCTTGTGGCGCTTTAAGAGCCAGGCGGCCTCTATCAGCTTTATGGTCAGTTCGTAATGATAGACCAGGCTGTCTGGGCTACATTTTTTTGATTCTTCGGATTCAAGCGCTGCATCGTTTCTCCAGCGTTTCAGCATTTTCAAATGATTGGGCAACCAGGAGTGACTGAAAAAATCGTGTACCACTTTTATCGGACCTGTTATTTCATCGTTGTTAAGATAAACGATCCTGTTATCAGATGTTTTTTTTGTCTGCTTTTTCATCGTTTCAAATATTGGTCTGTAATATTTCTTCGAGCTGTACATCATCAGCGTTTTTTAAGACTACATAATCTGATGCCGATTTGGCAAGCAGTTCTATTTTTTCGTTGCACATCTCCTTTGCCAACAAAAGAAAAGAGGCGACCCGTAGATAAAGACCCTCCGCATCCTGCCGGGAAACCGTAAAATCATCTTTATAACGTGAACCAGAATAACTTTTTGCCATTATTTCAAACAGCCTTTCGTCTTCGGGAGTGGACAGGAAAAGTTGAAAAGGGCGTTCGGAAAAGCAAGTACACAAACGGAGCAGGCGGTAAAGGTTATGAAATTCGGAACGGTAGGCGATATGAACCCTCACCAAACAGATACAAGTCTGTTCTACGGCCTGATGGAGCATAAAGGCACAAATCCCGAACTGTTCCTTCTCCAAACATTCGGATGCACACATCAAAAATCCATCAGCTAGCGGTATGCGATGTTCGTAATGTCTTATTGCCTTGATTGCACCCTTCGAAGGGATAAAAGGAGATATTGGATCACTGTCTAACAGTCCATCCTTACTGTAGAGCAGTTTTCCATAGGTAAGCACGCCGATAAAAAAGCGGCTGTTTTGCTGTACCGCGTCCATAACAGATTGCTTGCCATGGGAGATCACCGTAATCGTTCCATGCTGATAATAGCTGTTAGCAAAATCCTGCATTTCATAATCTATCCGGGTTGCCGTTTCGGTAACTACGAATAGGCAATAGTCACATTTAAAATAGCCTTGATTGTCATTAAAGCAGCCTTGAGAATTATGAGTATAGCTGTTCTTCGAAAAGCTGAAGATCTGGAGCGGTTCGAACTTCTGGGCAAGCCGATGGATAAACTCCCTAAAATGGACAGCGTGTTCGGCTTCTGTTGATAATTTTGGTTCCATATTGATCTCATTTAAGTTTCTTTCAAATGAGTCGTGGAAGTGGAAGGCACAAAATAAGGCGTGGAACCCACTTCCCGTCTTAGTGGCCCTGAGAAGCCTTGGATACGGAAAAGCAGGCCCACGCCTATGACGTGAGCACTACACTTACCTCTCGTATCCGTTTGAAATTTCTCAGGTTTCTAAGACGAGACTCGAAGTGCGAATGCTTCAATATTTTGTGAAGTAATCGCCAAAAATAATTCTTTATTCTTTCATACCCAAACATAGTGATAAGTGTAGACAAAAACAAACTATTCGTATTTTTAAAATTACTAATAGTTCTTTTTTATAAATGAATAGTAATCTATTGACGACTTTAGTTATAAATGCATTAATATGGCTAATTGGAAGAACAACAATAATAGTCCCGAAAAAGACCTTTCGTCAATAGGCGCAATGTTTGAAACCAACAAGATTAAAAAGATGTACGATATTTCCGAATTGTACCCAACGAAGATTATTAAATTGCTAGGCATCAATTCGGAACGGTACTCTGTAAAGCTATCTAATCCCGAAAAATTTACAGTTTCAGAGGTGTTACGTTTGGCCTATATATTTAACATTGATCCGAACCTTATCATCAATGTGATACAGGCAGAAACAGAGAAGAAGATCTTAAATAAGATCGGAGAGAATAAAGCTAAGTATTCTAAATAATAATAATGACACCACAGCAATTCGTCGAAAACTTTTACCTGGAGCGTAGGTCAATCATAAACCTTTACCTAGGCCAAAAAAACAAGTCTGATGTCTCTATGCTCATTGCAGACCTACAACTTAATCATGAAAAGTTGGCCAAGCTTCGCCAGGTTCTGAATGGGGTGCTAAGAGATGCATTGTATACCGTATTGCTAGGGTTGGATGGAGAAGCGCAAATTGGCAAACAACAAGAAAATTATAAAATAGAAGATGAAAATGGAAACATATTAAGTGGCGAAATCGAAAGTTATGCATGGGAGTACTTCCACAATTATGAGTTTGAAAGAAAAAATTCCCAGTCAGATTTTATAGCAACTTTAACCTATAGAACTACTGAGGAGGGAGGTCGGAAAACTCCTGCTAAAACAGGGTACAGATCACAAATTAAATTTGATTTTGATGAAATGCAAACTTCTGGACAACAACTTTTTATTGACTGTGAATGGGTTTATCCAGGAGAAAAGGTAGACGCTGAGATAAAGATTGTTTCGGCAGATTATTTTGCAGGCAGGCTGACAGAGGGGATGGAGTTTGAATTTAGAGAAGGCTCATCGATTATGGGAATAGGGAAGATAAAGCATTTAATTACTGATAAGGTTAAATGATGTGATACTTTCGTTTGCTGAAAAAAAAACTCTGTCCGTTAGCGTTAAGCATAGCGTCTCTACGGATATAAGAATAAAATTGAGTTTATAAACTCAAATAAAAGCGAGTCACAGACTCTTTTCTATTTACTAATCCGTAGAGCCCTGCGGAACTCTACGGACAGGCATGGAATATCACTTTATCAAAAAATTACTTTGCCCTTTGAGTAACCATAAGTAGATTCTATTTTCAAAACAACTTCTTCGCCTGTAGCATATTCATAACAGTATTTTGTTTCTATGTAGATGTTTTTACCATCAACTTTATAAAGGTCTTTGCCTTTTTTTGTTAGCGAAACCACATATTTTCCAACATCTAATTTGATAGGAGTTAACAATACACTCACTTCTTTCACGCCGTCTTCGGTGAGGGCTTTTGTATTAGCATTTAAGTCGGTCGATTGATATAAATCTGCAATGTCATACTCTGATTTTTTTGAGATATTAAAGGATGCTAGCATTAGAATTCCAATTATGCCTAAGGAGATTGTTGAGATGGTTCGTTTCATGTAGGTTAATTTTAGATTACTTAAAGTCAAAATGTAAGAAATTCTTTTGAATGATAATAGAATATTAATCATGATGCATAATACCGTCTACTTTTAAACCCCTCTGTCCGTTAGCGTTAAGCATAGCGTCTCTACGGATATTAGAATAAAATTGAACTTATAAACTCAAATAAAAGCGAGTCACAGACTCTTTTCTATTTACTAATCCGTAGAGCCCTGCGGAACGCTACGGACAGACATGTGAGTTCGCTGCATATTTTAGCAATTCCCTAAAAGCAAAAACCCTGCTAATCGTGCGATTGCAGGGTTTTATATATTTCGATAGCCTTTGCCGTGATCCCGGAGGGAAATGTATACCTCCCGATCTGTTTAAACTGTAGGCTTAAACTTTGGGTAAGCTGTAGCCGTTGTGATACTGGGCCAATAGGTATTTATCGTTTACCTTCTGATCTGTAAACTGATGTTTGGCATGGTCCCATGATAATTTTTGTCCGCTTCTGAAGGCAAGATTTCCCATTTGGGCAACGGTAGCTACATGTGCAGCATCGTGTATAGAACAATTCAGTTCTTCTTTTTTTCTGGATCTAACCACACTAAAGAAATTGACCATATGATTGTCCAGTCCGTTATCTGAAGATTTGACAAAGGGCTTGCTCACTTTATTGCCGCTTACCTTTTCCTCAATAACTTCCCAGCCTTGCCTGTTGAGGATCAGCGTGCCGTTGTTACCGATATAGGCAATGCCATGGTTGCGGTTATAAGAGCCGTTATCAATGCCCATGGCAGAATCCCATACCATGTTAAACTTGTCAAACTCATATAAGGTAGTCAGCGTATCAGGCGTTTCTTCATACAGATCGGGATAGGCGAAGCGGCCACCCAATGCAGATATGGTTTTTGGTACAGGCGAATTCATACCCAGCAAGCCATAATCCAATAAATGCACGCCCCAGTCGGTCATTAAGCCACCGGCATAATCCCAGAACCAGCGGAAATTGAAGTGATATCTGCTGGCATTGAATGCTCTTTTATTGGCCGGCCCAAGCCACATGGCATAATCAACGCCTGCAGGGGGTAAGGTATCTGGTACTATGGGAGCAGGTTTCATCCAGCCCTGGTAACACCATACTTTTACTGTTCTGATATTTCCTAACTGGCCGCTCTTTACGAAATCGACAGCATCTTTAAAATGTTGCTGACTGCGCTGCCATTGACCTGCCTGTACCACCTTATTGTATTTTTCCTGCGCTCTGACCATGGTACTGCATTCGACAATAGAGTTGCCGACCGGCTTTTCGACATATACATCTTTACCTGCCTGTACGGCATGAATCATCATTAGGGCATGCCAGTGATCGGGTGTGCCGATAATTACGGCGTCGACATCTTTATTATCGAGCAGCGCACGATAATCTTTATATCTTTTTACTTTTGCTGAGTCAACATTCATCGACTTTAATTCGGCCATCCTTTCATCAAGCACATTCGCATCACTGTCGCACAGGGCGATCAGGTTTACGCCCGGTACTTTTAGGGCCGCTTTGAGGTCGGACCATCCCATGCCTTTGATTCCGATTACACCAATGTTGATCTGGTCGTTTGCGCCAAAAGTCTTACTGAAAAGGGCATAGGCAGGATTGTCTAAAGCAGAAAGCAGGGCAGTGGTTCCTACTGCAGTTGCAGCGTAGTTAAGGAAATTTCTACGGTTTAACATTTAATTTAGGTTAGATTTATACTGAAAGTAAATTACAAAATAATTAGTGGAGCATCCAGGATATGGGTAAAATTAATAAGAATGTTACCCATATCTGTCGCCGGCATTTTTTCTATTTATCCCAAAAAACCCGTGTATCCATATTATCCGGCCCGCCATTGTCTGCAACCGCTGCCTGGTAATTCGTTGCATTTGCAGAAAGCTCAAGCGTTGGATAAACAAAGCGGCGAACAAAACCACCGGTTATATTTTGTCCTGCGATGGTATTGGGCGATAAGGCTGGAAAACCGCTCCTCCTGAAGTTAGCAAATGCCTCGGTACCATTACCCCAGGAAGCCACCCAATATTGCGTATTAATGAGGTTGAGGGCATTTGCCGCTGTATAAGCGTTAACGGGATGATTAATAAATGCATTTTGCGTAGCTAAAGGAATAATGGCTGCCGCGTTATAGGTTGTCCATTGGTCCATTGCTGCACGTATACCATTAGCATAATAAACATCAGGTGTACTACCACCCGGTACCCAGCCTCTAAAAGCGGCCTCTGCCAGCAACAATTGCGTTTGAGCGTGAGTGATAAAAAATTGCGGAGCGGTTAAACTACCGAAAATACTATAATTAACCTGCGAATAATTAAAACCCGAGCCGTTAGCACCTCTAAATCCAGGAGCAGTTGATAAAGTAGCACTGCTATAGCCTACAGGAAGTCCGAACTGATTTGCAGATACGGTATCTGGTACGCTTGTAGGTGCCGCTAATGGGTTAGCATATTTGCCGGATATAAACTTCAATCGCGGATCGCCACTGTTTTTGAGTTGATCTACAAAGGGAGCCGCTAAATAATAAGTATTCGCTATCGCAGTAATCGTCTGGCTCACGGGATTCACGTAAGTGGTATTGTATTTCAGATAACAGTTGTCGGCATTTGATGTCATTACACCACCAGTTACGGCAGCTTGTACAATAGCCTGCGCTTTTACCGGATCTAGTTTACTATACCTCATGCCCAATCGAAGTAATAAGGAATAACCTAATCTTTTCCATTGGGCGATATTGCCACCGTAAAACACATCAGCCTTTACGATATCCTTTGCCGGATCTAAAGCTGCCGTTGCCTCAGTAACTTCTTTAATCAGGTCGGTGTAAATCGCTGCCTGATTATCATATTTAGGGGTAAGCACATTTGATAAATAGGCTTGTCCGGCTTCACTGTAGGGTACGTTTCCGTAACTGTCTACCAGCATCATAAATTGGTAGGCTTTCCAGATTCTGGCTTCGTTATATAAATTTGTTCTTGCTGCATTGCCTTTGAGCTGGCTTAAAATCTGGACCAGTAATTGAACAGGGCCTGAAGAGCTTGTTGCGCCACTATTTGTTCCCGTATATTCGGCATTCCAATTTTGCGAAGTATAGGTTTGATTCAGCTGATTAAAATTAAATGCCGAGGTGATTCCCGAAAACGGATTTACAAATTGCTGTACAATTGTTGGCTCAGTTTCCATCGTCGCTCCATGTGTTCCAAATTGCGCACTCGTAAACAAGAATGCCGCATCGAGTTCTGTTGGATTATTTGGATTAATATTCAATTTATCAAACCCTTTGTTGCAACTGGAAATTACTGGAATCCAAATTGCGATGGCTATAATTCTGATTAAATTCTTCATATTGTATATAGAGTTAGAATTTTACATTTAAGTTAAATCCGTAAGTACGTGTTGTTGGTAGTGACGCCTGCTCATAACCGGTTAGGTTATCTCCGCTTGAGGCTATTGCTTCGGGATCAATGTTGGGCGTATACTTTTTGATGATCCATACATTACGACATACCGCAGATAACACTAAGCCTTTCACATATTTTTTATTGATAAATTTAGACAGGTCGTATCCCAACGAAAGGCTTCTTAATTTAACAAAGCTAGAGCTGTAGATAAATGGATCCAGGATATTCGTTGAACGGTAATTTGCGTAAAAGTCTTCTGCATTTACAGCGGTGGTATTTGGTAACCCGTCAGTAGCGTTTACGCCAGGAAAAATTACGCCACCCACACGGCCAGGTAAAGACTCTTTTGATAAACCTTCTCTTAATAAGTTTAAACTTGTGCTCGAAAGCACTTTACCACCTGCTTTATAATCAATATGGGCAATAAAGGTGAAGCCTTTGTAATTGAACGTATTTAGCCAACCCCCTGTTGCTTTAGGAAGGCCACTACCGAAATTTACCGGTTTATCACTTGCTACGGGTTTGCCTCCCGATAATACGATATTTCCGGAAGCATCCCGCTTGTAAGTTGAACCTACAATCTGGTTAAGGGGTAAACCTACCACGTGAACAATAGACCCAAAAAACTCAGGACTGCCCACTACAAGTTGCGATTGGTTATTAGCTAACGACAATACTTTTGAAGAGTTGAAAGCAGAATTAAAAGTCGTTTTCCAGGTAAAGTTCTTGTTTTGGATAGGGATTAATTCCAGGTTAAATTCTAATCCTTTATTGTTTAAACCACCTAAGTTAACCAGCGTGGTGCTGTATCCGCTTGCTGCAGACAGGCTTATTGGAACGGCTTGATTAGTCGTTTTTTTATCGTAAGCAGCTACGTCCAGGTTTACCCTGTTGTTGAACATGCGTAACTCGATACCGATTTCTTTTTCATTTACGCCAAAAGGTTTAATCTGGGTGTTTGGTGAAGCTGTCCCGTTTATACTTCCTAAGGGAAGCCCATTGAATGAATTTTGAGCAAGCGCAAATGTTAATGCATTGTAGGGGGCAACCCCCTGGGCACTTCCCGTTTCTGCAATAGCAACTCTGATCTTTCCAAAATTTAACCATTTTGTTTTTGGAAGTAATTCCGAAAAAACGAAACTTCCGCTAATTGAAGGATAGAAATAATGGTCGATATCTCTGGCCAGTACCGAATACCAGTCTGTACGGCCGGTAAGATTGAGGTACAATAAATTTTTGTAGGACAATTCTGCTGTACCATACAATGAATTTACGGTTTGTTTAGTCTGGTTGTAGCTAGAATTTGCCGTAACACCGTTTCCAATCGTATATAAACCTCTGATGTAAAAGTTTGTTACCGCTTCACTAAATGTAGAAGTAATTAAGGGAAAGTTATTACCACCTACCGTTGCATTAAATGAAAAATCTTTCCACTTATGCCCACCGCCCAGCAAGAAGTCAAAATTATTTTGGCGTGTACTTGCTGTACTTATTCCATAGCTACCATTATACAACCCTGTTGGTGCTGCAGATACAGCCAGCGTGCCCGTCGGCGTGTTTGATTCATAGGTAGAGTGCAAAAGGTCCATATTTGCCCTGCCCTGAAAATATAGCCAATCGAAAAACTGATAGCGTACCACAGCAGTACCTAACAAATGATCTTTCGTTTGTCTTTGAAATTGGTTCGCTAATATCCAGTAGGGGTTGGTAACAGTAGCAAACCTCGAAGTAGGTGTTTCATTTCCGTTGGCATCCGTTGCGGCTGCCTCGAGTACATCAAAAGAAATGGAGTTAGCCAACCTGTAAATTGATGTAGGAATTGCATTTCCCTGTACACCTACAAGTGGCGGATTGTTATTAAATTGATGATCATAGTTAACGTAAAACTGTGCAGATAATTTATCGGTAAGTTTATAGTTAATGCCAACGTTAAAAATCTTTTTATGATAATCGTTGTTTGGTATGATGCCCTGAGCGTCTTGATTAGAAAGAGACACCCGAAAACTTCCTTTGTCATTACCGCCAGAAAGTGCAACGGTATTGTTCCACGATGGTGCAAGTCTAAAGAACGTACTTATCCGGTCTTTAACAGGCGCATAAGGACGCTGAACACCGTCGAATTGAAACGTTGGTACATTATCAAATGGCACACCAAAACTCCAGGCACCAGAACTCTGTGCAGTTCCTTGTGATGAGGGACGGATATTATTTTCACCTTGCCCGTACTCATATTGAAAATCTGTATAATCCAACGCTTGGTTTACAGTAAAATTAGAGTTGAACTCAATACCTAATCCACTATTTTTGGACCCCGACTTTGTTGTAATAATGATTGCACCGTTAACTGCACGCGAACCATACAAGGCTGCAGCGGTAGATCCTTTTAGCACAGTCATCGATTCAATGTCGTCCTGATTGATACCTTGCAGATTATCTCCCTGATCTACATTTTGTGTATAACCATTACTACTGCTTGCGCCCTGCGACATTGGCAGGCCATTGATGACGATCAGCGGTGAATTGTCTGCGGTAAAAGAAGATTGTCCACGCAAACGGATCTTTGTACTTCCGCCCGGCCCTGCGGCGGGTGGAGAAACGTCCAATCCGGAGATTTGGCCCTCAAGCGCATTGGCAAGGTTGGTTGTGCGGTTGGTTTGTAATGCCTCTACGTCTGCTTTTTGAGCCGAGTAGCCCAGGCTTTTGGCCTCTCTTTTTATACCGAGGGCAGTTACGATCACCTCATTCAAAGCATTTGTAACCGTTAGCATAGTAACATTAACAACGGTTTTTGTATTTACAGTTATCTCTACGGGCTTATAGCCAATGGATGTGAACACCAACACCGCATTGGTATTGGCAACATTTATTGTATAACTGCCGGATGAATTGGTTATAGTCGCATTCCGCGTTCCCTTTTCAGCAACGCTAACGCCGGGTAAGCCAACTCCCTGTTCATCGGTAACTTTACCTGTAATTCCTATCGGCGCTAATTTTAACTTTTTGCTTGTTAAAGATTTGCTAAAAATTACGTTTGTTAGCCCACCAACTGATGCGCTTGCGGACTCGAAAAGCATGAATACCGTTAACACAGTACAAATAAATACCGGTGGAAGTAATTTTTTTTTCATAATTGTTGTTTGGTTAGAATTGTTTTTTGTAATAAACCGCAGAAGGGGCGGTGCTGTCAGTTCGGAACATACGTGGCGTTTAGCGCTTAAGTATGGTGGTTGAATGTTAAGTAAGTCTATCTCATAATGATTATATTGGTTTGCTAGTTAATCAATCCCTGTTCTAATTAGCTAAGGCAAATATGCTCAGGCTAAATAGTTTATTTGAAGAAAGCAGCTGCGAAGAATAGCAGCATCACTTTCCTTTTATATTTGGTTTCGAAACAGTTATGTTACACAAGCAAATAAAGACAACTTTAATGAAAAGCAATTTCAGTATTACAGCAAAAAATTGTAACATATTAACATAGCTATTTCCTTGTGATATGAGCTGTTGTATGATAAAACATATAAAATATGTCTGTTTATCAATTACTTACAGAATTTTCTCGATATAAAACCAATCTGATCCGCAAATCATAAAACCTGGCGTTGTTAATATAACTACCATTAATCGGTAATAGATATACATTATATCGTACATAATTTATAATTTCATGCTATAGTTAACCAATTATAAACATGAAGGCTACTTTAAAAAAGGCTACTCCAAACCCGGAGCATTCCTTTAATATCCATAAGGATATAGGGCATGCGATATTAAGTGCATGGCACTATCATCCCGAGTGCGAATTATTGGTAGTTAAAAGAACCTACGGTACCTGCCTGATAGGCGACCACGTTGGTCCTTTTAAAAATGGTGATGTATTTTTATTTGGATCAAACCTGCCCCATACTTTCCGGTGTGAACAAAAATATCTGGAGAGCGATACCGAAAAAGTTGGAGAAACAATTGTGATTCTTTTTCAAAACAACATCTGGGGTGATGCATTTTTAAATCTTCCTGAAATTAGTCCGATTGTTAAATTACTGAACACAAGTAAGCTGGGTTTGCGTTTAAAAGGCGCAACCAGACGAAAGGTTGGCAAAATAGCGGAGGAAATGCTCAACGAATCGCCTGCCCGTAAGTTGATCAATTTATTGTCTGCTTTAGAAATAATAGCTGCTTCGAAAGAATATGAAATTATATCATCCAACGGCTTTAACCCAGAAGTGAATAGCATCGATCAAAGTCGCATTAACACCATATTCGAATACACATTTAATAATTACCACAAAAAAGTAGGGCTGGAAGATGTGGCTGCATTAATTAACATGGGAAAGCACTCTTTTTGCAGGTACTTTAAATCCAAAACAAAGAAAACATATATCCAGTTTTTAATGGAAGTGAGAATTGGAAATGCATGCAGATTGTTATTAGAAGAAGAATTTAATATGACTGAGGTAGGCTATGCCTGTGGCTACAATAATATTTCTCACTTCTATCATCAATTTAAAACACTTACGAAAAAAAATCCAATGGATTACAGATACAATTATCTTAAAACTGAGGAGAGAAAATTTGCCTAGTAACCTCAGTTCGGTTATTAATATTCTTTTAAAGGTCTACTACAGATATTTTTCGTTTATAGCCGTCACCTTGATGATTAATTAATTGTTTAAAATCGATATGAATGAGGTATCGTCATCTCGACCGCAGTGGAGAGATCTTTAACATGGTACAAAGATCTCTCCATTTCGCTGCGCTACAGTCGAGATGATTGTTATGATAAAAACAAATTTTAGGCAGCTATATTATAGTTATTTTTATAGCTGGCCTGATTTTTTATAACTGCTGCAACTCTCAGTGCTATTTTGTTTCTAACGGCATTAATTATACTCATGCTGTGCTTCCCTTCGTCCTTTTTTCTATTGTAATATGTTTTGAATTCCTGATTGTGCTGTATTAAAGATAATGCGCACATGTGCAGCAGCTTTTTAAGCTCTTTATTGGCCATCCTGTGTACTTTGGTCTTACCTTTGATACTTATACCGCTACTGTGTTCAAATGGTGCAACTCCTGCATAACAGGCCAGCTCTTTTCCGCCTGGGCCGACCTGCAAAATTTCCCGTGCAGCCAATCAGGTATACTGCGGTAACATGTCCTATCCCAGGTATACCGAGCAACAGTTTGTAGTTCCGCTTGAAATCGTGGTTTCCCGTGATGATTTTTTTGATCTTATCTTCAACGTTTCCGATTGACCTGGCTATACCCTCAATTGCATTTTTAAGTGCTTTTTCAATCAGTTTCTGATGTTCTTTACCATTGACATTGCCAAGTTCTTTTACCGAAACGCTAATGGCGGACATTTGTTTGAGCAGCTTTGTCCTTGCTGATATCAGATCTTTCAGGAGCATCAGTTCGGGATCTAGGGCAGCTGTCGCCTTTAGATCATCCGCTTCCTTAAATGCATAGTTGCATAAACGGATACTGTCTATTTTGTCATTTTTACCCCGCACTATCCCAAAGCTCCATTTAATACGGGCCGCATTGCCGATGTGGATGGGCAAACCTCTGTTACTGCAGAAAGACCAGAGCAGACGGTGATAGATACCGGTATTTTCCATCACAACTAAAGAGTCCGTATTGAATGCGGTCTTGTACGATTTCAACCACTTCTCAAATAGCTTTATCCCTGGTGCTGTGTTGTCAAACCGTGCGGTTTCTATCTCTTGCTTTACATGGTTTACAACTGCCATTAATGCAACATCAAAATAAGGTTTTGAAACATCGATCCCGATAAAAAATTTTGTAGTGACAATCATCCTGTTATTTTTTATGTTTGTAATGGTTACCTAATTTTTACCCCATCGATCCTAGTCCTTAATAATGGGGAATACCCTAATTGTTATCTGGTCACTAAGGGAAAAAACGGTAGCGGATTGCATCATCTCATAGGCATAAAAACCTTGACGAACTTTTAATGTGCCGCTACCGTTTTAGGTAATCTGATTTATAATTTAAGCAAAGTAAATACTTGTGATCCTTAAATAAAATATCAAAACAAATCTAAAGGACGACTATTCTATTAGAGTCTGTCAATGATAGGGTTAATTAATTGTTAAAATTAACATGAATGGACAGAAGAATTTTTAACGAGCTGTAGACTGTGAGGAATCGTCATTGCGAGAAGGCTTTTTCAGCCGACGAAGCAATCTTACAACGATCGCTACTAGCGTGCGCATTAAGATTGCTTCGTTCCTCGCAATGACGATTTTTCTATTTGGAGTCTGTCATTGATAGGGTTAATTAATTGTTAAAATCAATATGAGTGATGTATAATTGTCTTTTCTTGTCCTCGGTATGAGGTTGAAGACAGATATACAAGGAGCGTCATCTCGACCGTAGTGTTCCAAAGGAATTTCTTTGGAGGAGAGATCTTTTAACATAGTTCAAAGATTTCTCCATTCCACTGTGTTCCATCCGATAGCTATCGGATCGAAATGACGGCGATTTTTTAAATCTGTCATTAGCCTGCTACCAAAAATATCTTAGTTAATCACGATCAAATCAGGCAACGTAAACCCGTAATTTTAGTATTGAAGCATTTTATTGTATTATATTAACATTATGCTATAAATGTGCGTCAAAAGGACTTATTTGGCTTTAGATTTTACCGCCTGGATACTTAAATAAGTTCAAACTTAATTTAGTATCCAAAAAAACTTAACCAAATAATTATGAGAATTTATAACACCTCTAGCGGGATTATTATACACCACAATAACCAATATTTTTTAACAGAAGAGAAAAGCTGGGATAAATTTGTAAACAGGAGCAACCTCTTTAAAGTAGTGAGTAGTGAATTGCAACAGCTCCAACCTAACGAAGACTTACAAGCGCTCACCCATTCAGCTGTTTTAACGCCTATAGGCAGTCAGGAAGTATGGGCATCTGGCGTAACTTATTTTCGTAGCAGGGAAGCCAGAATAGAGGAATCAAAAGAAGCAAAAGGTGGGGATTTTTATGCCAGGGTATATGATGCAGACCGGCCAGAACTTTTTTTTAAGTCACCACCTTACCGTACAGTAGGTTCCGGAGGAAACATACGGATCAGGGCAGATTCTAAGTGGAATGTACCTGAACCGGAATTGACCTTATTTATCTGTTCAGCAGGCACTATAGAAGGTTATACAATAGGTAATGATGTATCTTCGAGGGATATCGAGGGCGAAAATCCGCTTTACCTCCCGCAGGCCAAATCATACAATGGTGCTACCGCTTTAGGTCCTTGCCTTTTAGTTACAGATGGACCAATAGATCCGGATACCAATATCAGCATCGAAATATCCAGAGATTCTGAGGTCCTTTTTAAGGAGAAGATATCCATTAACCAAATGAAACGTAAGCACAGGGATCTAGTGGCCTACTTGTTTCGCGAATTGGATTTCCCTCATGGAACCTATTTAATGACAGGTACTGGAATAATCCCCACTGATGATTTTACTTTACACAGCGGAGATATTGTAAAAATAACCATTTCAGCGATTGGTTCACTTATCAATATCGTAGCATGATAAACATTGGCGAACAAATTATAGGTTTCGAAACCTCTGCCGAAGCAAGTGAAACGATTAGTTCAATAAGCAGGTTAACCGGCGAAAAAATAGCGAGTTTTTCTGTAGCTACAGTAGCTGAAGTTGACAGGGCTGTTGAAAAGGCAACAGCTGCATTTCAGGTTTACCGCAAAATATCCGGCGTAAAAAAAGCCTCATTTTTAGAAGCGATTGCTGATGAGATTATTGGCCTTGGAGAGGAACTGATAACGGTTTGCTGCGCCGAATCCGGACTACCACAAGGCCGTATAGAAGGTGAAAGAGGGCGGACTGTGGGCCAGTTAAGGTTATTTGCCGATTTACTAAAAGAAGGATCCTGGCTGGATGCCCGGATTGAGACAGCGAACCCAGACCGCATACCGCTCCCTAAACCGGATATCCGCTCGATGCAAATACCACTGGGGCCAGTAGTCGTTTTTGGAGCGAGTAATTTTCCGCTTGCATTTTCTGTAGCCGGGGGCGACACCGCATCTGCACTGGCAGCGGGTTGCTGTACAATAGTAAAGGCACATCCTGCACATCTTGTAACCAGCTCGCTAATAGGTAAGGCCATCAATAATGCCGCTATTTCAACTGAAATGCCTGACGGTGTTTTTTCGCTTCTTTTTGGAGATGGTCCTGTTTTAGGCGCTCAATTAGTTAAGCACCCAGGCATAAAGGCTGTTGCATTTACAGGTTCATTTGGTGCTGGTAAGGCCATATACGATATGGCCGTGCGCCGGGAAACACCTATTCCGGTTTATGCTGAAATGGGTAGCACCAACCCGGTGTTTATTCTTCCACAGGCTTTATTAGAAAAATCCCAGTCGTTAGCTAATGCGTTTTCTAGCTCAGTAACGCTGGGTGTAGGCCAGTTCTGCACTAATCCTGGCATGCTTATTTATGAAAGTGCTGATGCCGCACCTGGTTTTATCCGGAAGCTTGAAGAAGAATTTGGACAAACTTTAGGAGGCGTAATGCTTACGGGCGATATCCATAAATCATACACAGCCGGCGTTGAAAAACGCAGCGAAATGTCTGGCGTCACAACACTTGCAAAAGGCAATTACCCGGCGGATTTAAATATTGCATCCCCGGTTTTATTCAAAACAACAAGTGATTTATTGAAAATTCATCCTGACTTGTCTGAAGAGCTTTTTGGGCCAGCCAGCGTGGTTGTAGAAGCAAGCGCTAAAAAGGATGTCATTGAAATAGCAAAGAATCTTAGCGGGCATTTAACCGCTACAGTACACGGAACCGATAGTGATCTGGTTGAGTACAAAGATTTACTCGATATTTTAGAACTAAAAGTGGGCAGGTTACTCATTAATGGGTTCCCTACAGGTGTTGAAGTTTGTAGCGCTATGGTTCATGGAGGGCCATTTCCCGCTACAACAGACCAAAAAACAACATCAGTAGGCACAACTGCAATTGACAGGTTTACGCGGCCGGTATGTTATCAGAATATGCCGGATCAATTACTGCCAAATGAATTAAAAAATGCAAACCCGTTAAATATCTGGCGACTGGTAAACGGCAATCTAACTAAGGATTAATAATTAACATAGTATATTCTAGATATGAAATCATATAGAAGTTCGACCTGGTTTGGGAAAAAAGATAAAATGGGCCTCATCTATCGCAGTTGGATGAAAAACCAGGGTATGCCCGAAGACATGTTTGACGGCAGACCGGTAATCGGGATTTGTAATACGTGGTCTGAACTCACACCTTGCAATGCCCACCTGCGTGATATTGCCGAAAGTGTTCGTCGGGGGGTATTGGAGGCTGGCGGCTTTCCGCTGGAATTCCCCATCATGTCATTGGGAGAAACGCTCATGAAACCCACCGCCATGTTGTTCCGTAATCTTGCCAGTATGGATGCAGAGGAATCAATACGAGGCAACCCTATTGATGGTGTTGTACTCCTTACGGGCTGCGATAAAACTACGCCTTCTACGCTAATGGGAGCGGCAAGTGTAGATCTGCCAACCATTGTGGTTCCTGGCGGACCAATGTTAAACGGAAAATATCACGGACATGACATAGGCTCAGGAACAAGTGTATGGAAGCTGACAGAGGAATTAAAGAAAGGCGAAATTACTTATGATGAATATGCAGAAGTAGAAAGTTGCATGTCTCGTAGTCCGGGTCACTGTATGACAATGGGAACGGCTTCTACAATGGCCTGCATGGTAGAAGCGTTAGGCATGAGCCTTTCCGGCGGTGCGGCTATACCTGCCGTTGATTCCCGGCGGAAAAGGCTTGCTCAGCTATCTGGAAGGAGAATAGTTGAAATGGTTAAAGAAGACCTGAAAATTTCTAAAATACTCACACGCGATGCTTTTGAAAATGCAATTAAGGTAAATGCTGCGGTAGGAGGTTCCTCAAACTTTATTATTCACCTTACCGCTATTGCAGGGCGTATGGGTGTAGCGCTAAACTTAGACGATTTTGATGATATTGGCAGCAAAATGCCGCTTCTTGTAAATCTTATGCCTTCAGGGAAATTTTTGATGGAGGATTTTTACTATGCTGGTGGTGTACCTGCTGTTTTAAAACAAATGCAATCTGTTTTAAAAATGGATACCCTAACGGTAAGCGGGAAAACGCATGCCGAGAACATTGCTGTTACAGGAATAAATTATAATAAGGAAGTTATTTATGAATTTGAGCAGCCAATTATTCAGGAAGCCGGAATTACTGTACTAAAGGGTAATCTTGCAATTAACGGAGCGGTTATAAAGCCATCTGCAGCTACGCCCAGTTTAATGCAACACCGAGGTAGGGCAGTAGTGTTTGAAGACATTGAGGATTACCATGCGAGAGTAGATGACCCTGATCTGGATATCGATGAAACTTGTGTAATGGTCTTGAAAACGGTTGGTCCGGTCGGCTATCCAGGTATGCCTGAGGTTGGTAATATGACTTTACCAAAAAAGCTACTTGACAAAGGCGTAACCGATATGGTAAGGATATCGGATGGTAGGATGAGTGGTACAGCATATGGTACAGTTATACTTCACGTATCGCCAGAGTCTGCTATTGGTGGAAATTTAGCGCTGGTAGAAAACGGAGACATCATTGAGCTGGATGTAGCCAATAAACGTATCCACCTTGAAGTGAGTGATGAAGCGTTAGCCCTGAGGCGCAGCAACTGGGTACAGCCAACTCTTTCTGCAACACGTGGTTATGTAAACTTATATGTCAACCATGTTCAGCAGGCAGATAAAGGTGCTGATCTGGACTTTTTAGTAGGCGGCTCAGGTTCAACAGTTACCAGAGACTCTCATTAAAGCAGGAACATGGATGTACTGATTCTTTTTGGCTGTATAGTCTTACTTGTATTATTAATTGCCTGGGCAAAGGTTAATACCTTCCTTGCATTTTTAATTGTATCTGTGGGGGCAGCTCTATTGTTAGGGATGCCCGCCGCCAGTATTCCGCAAACTATTAATAAAGGATTAGGAGATACATTAGGATCACTGGCCATTATCATCGTTTTGGGCGCTATGCTTGGAAAACTCGTGGCTTCCAGTGGTGCCGCTCAAAAAATAGCCACAGTATTAAAAAAGACATTCGGCGCTAAATACGTCACCTGGGCCATGTCTTTAACAGGCTTAATAGTGGGCATTCCATTATTTTATAATGTTGGGTTTGTATTGCTTATTCCAATTATTTTTTCGGTAGCGTACAACTATAAGTTACCTCTGGTATATGTAGGCTTGCCTATGCTTGCATCGCTCTCCGTAATGCATGGTTTTTTGCCACCACATCCATCGCCCATGGCTTTAGTTACGCAGTTTAATGCAGATTTGGTTAAGACTTTTATCTATGGTATAATCGTGGCCGTACCTGCTATCATTATTGCAGGCCCTCTTTTCGCAAAAGCGTTAATAAATATGCAATCTGGCCCGACAGTTACCCTGCAGGCTGATGAACTGCCAGATAATGAATTGCCAGGGATAGCAAATAGTGTAATTTCTGCCTTGTTACCTATACTTATAATTTTGTGTACCACGTTGATAACCAGGATATATATTGATAATATGGCTGTTGTAAATCTTGCCAGATTTATCGGTGACCCCACTATTGCCATGATATTAACCATTTGTATTGCAACATTTACACTTGGGATTAGGTCAGGTAAAAAGCTGATTGACATTATGGTAATTTTTGTTGATGCAACAAAAGATATAGCGATGATCCTTTTAATAATCGGTAGTGCAGGTATTTTGAAACAAGTATTTGTAGAAACAGGGGTGAGCAACAGCCTTGCTGCAATTTTGAAAGGGTTAACCCTGCCACCTTTATTATTGGCTTGGTTAATAACGGCTGTGTTAAGACTTTGCCTGGGTTCGGCTACCATAGCTGGCCTCACAGCTGCTGGTATCGTTTATCCGCTTGTTGAACCTCATGGTGCCGATCCAAATTTAATGGTGCTCGCGGTTGGATCAGGAAGCCTATTTTGTTCTCACGTAAATGACTCCTCTTTCTGGCTATTCAAAGAGTATTTAGGATTATCTATAAAACAAACATTTTTGTCCTGGTCGCTGATGGAAACGCTGGTTTCAGTTATCGGACTTATTGGAATACTGATCATGAACCAGGTACTGTTTAAATAGATAGTAATCATCTTTAATAGATACAAGAAATATAGTCTATAACATCCTGTATAATAATTGATTATATGCTATTCGGCGAGTCAGTTTAGCGTTTTGCCTTAACACCGAATCACTCATCAATTTTTGTGAATTCGTGCGATTTAGCAATTCCCTAAAAGCAAAAACCCTGCTAATCGTGCGATTGCAGGGTTATATGTATTTTGATAGTCTCTGGTGTGATCCCGCTGTGATTCGAATCTAATGTAAAAATCAGCGTTTAAATAGTATCGAGGATGTTTTGTAAAACTCATTGAATTACTCACTATTCTTTAATACGTTTTAGATGCAATTGCTGTATAAATATAAGAAAAAAGCATTATCTAATATACAATTCATTTTCTTCTATTGAGTTCCATTGTGTACCGCTCAATTTCATACAATGTTTTTTTATTTCACCCAATTCCTTATCTAAATCAACCCTTCCTAAAGCATATTTTTTCCACTGATCGAAATACGTATTTTTTATGCTAAATTTTGTAAACTTTAAAGGTGTTAATAATAGCGATACTGGAATCCTTACATTTTGATTTAATCCAATATGGAGATGTGAAAACGAATGGATCAAAGGACTATAGCCCGTACTTGAGGCATCATACCTGAAATAATTTGATTGGGAGTTAGAGGCGGTAAGACTTATTTTATCAGTGATACAGACCTGTACGATTTCCTGAATATGACCGAAAAGTAACAGTGTCAATGCACAAATGAATCTTACGATGAATGGGTATATAAAACAAAAACCATTGAGCTATGCTTTTTCAATGGTTAAAATAAGGGTATTAGTGTGTTTGAACTTAGTCTAGGTGTGTCTTATCCGGCACTCCTACATGAGCAAAAAGTACAGTACCTAAAAGTGTTCTGCCTGTATTGCCTTGATTTTCTATATTTTGATGGTGATCTTGATAAAGATTTGTTTTATAATTTGGGCTATTTGCGAGCCAGTCTGTAGAGAGGGTTTATAGAAATCAATAATATTAACAGCAGTCTGCCGGAAGGAAGTCTAGGATTACGTTTATGTTTTGACAGCCACCTAAAGGTGCTTGACATTTCAAAAATCCAAAAAAAGAGGAACCCACTGAAAATCTTTAACCTAAAGATATACCTGTCATAGAAAGGAGTCGATTGACTGCTTTCCCACGTATTGAAGTAATGTGTAATTTGGAAGAGGTGACGGCAATATGGCGGATATTAACTGCGACTATGAATACCAGCAAGGGAAAACAGGAAGCTGTGTTAAGCGATAAAGAACTAATTGATTTCTTAGGGCCTGCTGCATTTCCACAAACATTAAAGCGTCCAGAAAATCCGTTTGTTAAAGAACATAAAGAAGAGATATACGAACGGCTTTTTTTGCTATGCTGTTCTACAATCGGAGGAGATATGCGCTTTTAAATTCGGTTATCGATAGCGAACTTATTAGTTTTCCAAAAAATCCACTTTCAACTATTGATAATGAAGAAGCGTTATTATGCTGATTTTAACGAATTTATTGATCGGCTAAGGAAGCGATATAGGTTTATTGATAAATAAAGATCACGAAAAATTAAAAACTTCAAATCACATGCTTATATTCATTATGATTTAGGAGTATGGTTATTGTAGAAATAATTCTTTATTTTTGTGTTAACACTCAATATCATATCTATGCACATAGAAACACGTAAATTACATTTGATAGAAGAAATGCTCAAAGTAAAGAGTGAAGCTACTTTGTCTGCTTTGGAGAAGCTACTAAAGAATACCAATAATAAAACAGTTAAGAAAACACCAAGCTTAAAAGATTTTTCTGGAATCTGGTCTAAGGACGAGGCGGAAGAAATGGAACGTATAATTACAGAATCCTGTGAAACAATCCATCCAGATGACTGGAAGTAATCTATTGGATACCAATATTGTTATTGAGTTATTTAAAGGCAATTCTACAATTACTGCTTTTCTTGAAACCTTAGAAGAGGAAATAAACATTCCTTTTGCTGTATTAGGAGAACTATATCTGGGTGCTTACAGATCAGCCAATCCAAAAAAACACATTAGGCAGATCAACTCCTTTCTAGAACGGTGTAATGTACTTATTGCTGATGATGAAACGGCCAATTATTACGCTCTAATCAAAACAGCATTGCTGCAAAAAGGAAAGCCAATACCAGAGAATGACATGTGGATCGCCGCAGTATCAAAGCAATTTGACTTAAAGTTACACACCAAGGACAAACACTTTAAGGAAATTGACAACTTGAATTTAAAGAGCTGGTAAAGTATTATTTATCCCCCCAACTTTTAGCTTGATCCCAAGTTTTGGTATTGATCCGCTTCCGTTCGAATCCCAGCGGACATAAAACAAAAAAACCTCACATTTCTGTGAGGTTTCTTGTGATCCCGCTGGGATTCGAACCCAGGACCACTACATTAAAAGTGTAATGCTCTACCAGCTGAGCTACGGAATCTACTTTGCTTAAAACGTTATCCGTTTCCTTTAAAGTGGTGCAAATATAGGGTTATGAAGCATTTCCTGCAAATAAAAAATCGCTAAATGCGTTAGTGTATTGATTTATAGGCGAATTAATTATTTAGCTTCTCTTTTTTAAACTTAATTGATATTTTTATCGCTCCTAATTTAATATCAATCATGCATAGATTTCTTTCTGCTTTGTTTTTTTTGCCGCTGCTCTTTACACTTTCTTGTCAATCTAACCAGGCTAAAGAAGAAGAACGGGCTAAACACAAGCAAGATTCTTTAGCCTCATGCGAAAAAAATATGCCTAGCCGTTTTGGTGCGGTAAAAGATGCTTCAAGTTTCGCTTCCAATAATAAAGCAAGTCATGAAGGCATGATTTTAATTCCAGCAGGTGAGTTTGCCATGGGTGCTTCTGATCAAGAGGGTAGAGATGATGAATACCCGCAACATCAGGTTAAAGTCTCTTCTTTCTGGATTGATGCTACCGAAGTAACCAATGCCAGTTTTAAAAAGTTTGTTGATGCTACCGGGTATGTTACTACGGCCGAGCGTAAACCAGATTGGGAAGAGATGAAAAAACAGCTTCCGGCAGGAACACCAAAACCGCCTGACAGTGTTTTTGTCGCAGCTTCTTTGGTCTTCTATCAGCCTAAAAGTGTTACCTCTTTAAATGATGCTTCACAATGGTGGCGTTGGGTTAAAGGCGCCAATTGGAAACATCCTCATGGCCCTGACAGCGATATTAAAGGGAAAGAGAACTTTCCGGTTGTACACGTATCCTGGGATGATGCCATGGCCTATTGTAAATGGTCGGGTAAACGCTTACCAACAGAGGCAGAGTGGGAGTATGCCGCAAGAGGTGCGCTGAAAAATGAAAAATATCCATGGGGGAATGAAGACATAGAAAAAGGTAGGGTAAAAGCCAATACCTGGCAGGGGAGTTTCCCGGTTAAAAACACCAATTGGGATGGTTTTAATGGTTTAGCTGCAGTGAAAAAATTTAAGCCGAACGGTTATGGGCTTTATGATATGGCGGGCAACGTATGGGAGTGGTGCAGCGATTGGTACCGGCCTGATTATTATAGCAAGCTTTCAGGATTGAGCACCAATCCTAAAGGTCCTTCATACAGCTACGACCCTATGGAGCCAACTATACCCAAAAGAGTGGTAAGGGGTGGTTCTTTTATGTGTAATGCCTCTTACTGTAAAGGTTACCGGGTAACTTCGAGAATGAAAACTTCTGTTGATACCGGCTTAGAACATACCGGTTTTAGGTGCGTGAGCACTAACTAAAGCCCTTTTCTGTTAAAGTTAAAATTACGCAAACGTTTGATCCTTATTTTATTAAATATTATTGTTTAGTTTGGCCCAAACAAATTAAACCGAACCAAAACTTTATGCAACAAACAACAAAATCAGGTCAAACGCAAGGGCCAAAACCGCTTATTATCATTTGTGCCCTATTCTTTATTTTTGGCTTTGTAACCTGGGCAAACGGAACATTAATTCCTTTCTTTAAATTATCTTTCGGCTTATCAAACTTACAGGCATTCTTCGTAACCTTTGCATCGTACATGGCTTACTTCTTTTTAGCGCTGCCATCATCGTGGATACTTAAAAAAGTTGGCTTTAAAAATGGAATTGTTTTAGGCCTGGTTATTTTAGGTCTGGGTTCTTTGATATTTATACCTGCGGCCCAAACCAGAACTTTTGGTTTGTTTTTAACCGGAATTTTTGTTCAGGGTGCGGCATTGGCTTTGTTGCAAACCGCTTCAAACCCGTATTTAACCATTATCGGTCCAATAGAAAGTGCTGCAAAACGGATCAGTATTGCGGGTATCTGTAATAAATTTGCCGGAATGATTGTGCCTTTGATTATGGGCAGTCTGTTTTTGAAAAATGCTTCAGAAGTAGAGAAACAGATCAAAGCGGCTAGCGGCGCTGTGCACGAGCAGTTATTAAATGATGTTTTGGGTCGTGTAAATATGCCCTACATTGTTTTGGCAATCGTTTTCTGTCTTTTTGCCGTTTTTATTAAATTCACCAACCTTCCAGAAGTTGAAGTAGAAGAAGATGTGATCGATGAAAGCAAAGGAGAGGTGGTAAAACATACCAGCATTTTTCAGTTCCCACATTTGTTCCTGGGTGCACTTTGTATTTTTGTATATGTAGGTGCAGAGGTTATGGCTGGCGATATTATCGGTATTTACGGTCGCGAGTTAGGCATTAGTGCTGAAATTAGCGGAAAGTTAACCTCTATTACGCTTTTCAGTATGTTAATCGGTTATATTATTGGTATTGTTACCATTCCAAAATACATCTCCCAGCAAAAAGCCCTTAGAATCTGTGCTATTTTAGGCATCATATTTACCATTTTATCTTTTGCTATTTCCAGCTGGTTTGCCGTAATTTTTGTAGCCTTATTGGGTTTAGCCAATTCATTAATGTGGCCGGCAATTTTCCCTCTGGGCATTAGCCACTTGGGTAAATTTACCAAAATCGGTTCTGCAATTATGATTATGGGTATTGCAGGTGGTGCTTTAATGCCGTTATTATATGCTTTCTTAAATGAAAAATTACATATTAACTTTCAACTCGCCTATCTTTTAACTGTATTACCTTGTTACTTATACATTTTGTATTTTGCTATAAAAGGCCATAAAGCAGGATTGAATGTGAAATAACCAAAACCAAATAAATTTTATGATTAAGCCCGGTCTTTAATTAGATGGGGCTTTCTTTTGTCCTTAATTTTCAGTTATTTTGGCGAATTATAAACGAGGTCTGAATCTCATATCTCAAATCACAATACTCATATCTCAATAATGAATAAAGCTATTTTTCTCGACCGTGATGGTGTGCTCAATCACGAAATATATGATTACATCTGCCGTGTTGAAGATTTTAAAATCCTGGATTACCAGATTCTGGTATTAAAAAAACTATTCGATGAAGGTTATCTTTTAATTGTAATTACCAACCAGGGCGGTATTGCCTTAAAACGTTATACCGAGCAAGAGCTGGCCATCATGCATCAAATGCTCCGAAATGCTTTTATAGCTAAAGGAGCCGATATTGCGGGGTTTTATTATTGCCCGCATCATCCAACTGTTGGTGGCGAATGTAAGTGCAGAAAACCTGCTTCGGGAATGATTTTAGATGCAATTGATATGTACGATATCGACCCGGCACAATCTATTATGATCGGCGATAAGCCAAGAGATGTTGAGGCTGCGAATGGGGCAGGAGTAAAGGGCATTCTAATCGAACCTGATGAGCAGATCAGTTATGAGAAGATTAAAGAAGTCCTCAATCGGGAGTCTTTAGTCTAAAGTCTTTTATCATTTGGGCGTTTTAACACGCTGTACACTGTATCTTTTTGGCTGTCCTTCGACTAAACTCTCCACAGGAGTCCTTTGGACAGGATGCCAGCCAAAAAGGATGCCGTTTCCATCGTTAACGCAGCATAACGCAATGACTTACGAAGTTTAGAAAGAGAAGGAGCGGATAAATAACTTCATAAGTCTGACTCCAATAGAAAAATCGTCATCTCGACTGGAGCAACGCGTAGCGGAGAGATCTTTGAACTATGTTGACGAAAGTTTAAAGATTTGCTTCGCAGAACCTTCTGATGTCGATTACGCTCTATTGCTAAATTACGAATCCCTATCATTGACAGATTTCTTAAATAGATCGTCATTGCGAGAAGGCTTTTTTAGCCGACGAAGCAATCTTACAACGATGGCTACTAGCGTGCGCTTTAAGATTGCTTCGTTCCTCGCAATGACGATTCTGCACAACCTAAATTACTGCAATTCCAGAAGGAGCAGATGAATAACGTCGTAAGTCAGAAACTTCTGAAATTCTGTTACGCTTTCTCTACCTTATACTTACAAAGTCCTTCCGCGCGCCTTGTCCTTTGAGATTTCGTAAGTGCCTGGCCACCTAGACCTGATTGAAATGACATTCCGGTTTTCGACTAATTTATCTTTATCGAACATTCACCGGAATATAATGGAAAGCAGGACTACAGGCCCCGATTAGCACTATTACTGCTCTCAAAAAAAAGAATAACGCGGTGACTTACGAAGTTTAGAAAGGGAAGGAGCGGATGAAAAACTTCGTAAGTCAGACTCCAGTAGAAAAATCGTCATCTCGACCGGAGCAACGCGGAGTGGAGAGATCTTTGAACTATGTGACGAAAAGTTTAGTGATTTTGCTTCGCAGAGCCTTCGGGTTCTCCGTTACGCTACCGATGAAGGATCGGTAAGCTTCAGTCGAAATGACGATATTTCTATACTTTCCCCCACCTCATACTTACGAAATCCTTCCACGCGTTGCCCATTGAGATTTCGCAAGATGCCATAAAACAAAAAATCCTAAGTCTTAAACCGGAAATCCGACTCAAGACTTAGGACTTAAAGACTCTCGACTTTATTATTTCTATTTTCCAGCAGCTTTAGCGTGGTCAGCTAAGAATGTAGCTAAACCGCTATCTGTTAGTGGGTGTTTTAATAAACCTGCAATAGCAGCCAATGGTGCAGTAATTACATCAGCACCTAATTTAGCACAGTTAACGATGTGTAACGGTCCGCGGATTGATGCAGCTAAAATCTGAGTTTCATAACCGTAGTTATCAAAAATAGTTCTGATATCTTCAATTAAAACCAAACCATCGCTAGAAATATCATCTAAACGGCCTAAAAACGGAGAAACATAAGTAGCTCCAGCTTTAGCAGCTAATAATGCCTGTCCGGCAGAAAAAATTAAAGTACAGTTTGTTTTAATTCCTTTTGACGAGAAATATTTAATGGCTTTAACACCATCTTTAATCATTGGTACTTTTACTACAATTTTCGGGTTTAAAGCGGCTAAAGCTTCACCTTCTTTAACAATTTCATCGAAAGTAGTAGCAATAACTTCTGCACTTACGTTATCATCAACAATATCGCAGATCGCTTTGTAGTGGTTAATTACATTTTGTTCGCCAGTAATACCTTCTTTCGCCATTAAGCTAGGGTTGGTGGTTACGCCATCTAAAATGCCAAGATCTTGCGCTTCTTTGATTTGATCAAGATTTGCTGTGTCAATAAAAAATTTCATGTTTATAAATTCTTAAATATTTGAGTTTCTATGATTGAACCCTGAAGAATTTAGTTCCCCCTTCAGGGGATTAAGGGAAAAGAAAAAAAAGGGCAAGCACCTTCTATCGCACCGCTACAACCTTCTACCCTTGCTGTGTTCCCACCCTGGGGGAGTTCAAAGGGAGCTGGTCGTAAAAGACTTGCCCGCCACAAAGGTAGAAAAAGATGTTGTTTCACAAAATGCATTTTTCTAATTTTTTAGTCATTTACGCTATGTAGCTGATTAGTAAATTAATAAAATTTAAATGTGTATTTTTAAACAAGCAAAATAAACAGCAAACAACGGGCTACACCGTTTTGCATTTATTTATGAATTCGTTTTTTATATATAAATCAATAAAATAAAACGTTTTAGCCGTATTTTTCGCAAGAAAACAGGATTTATTGTACAATATTATCATTATGAATATTGTAAATACAAAGCTTAATTATTATCATTATTCTAATTTTAAAGCATTAAATTACTTAAGAACTAAAATTTTTCAAAAAATCGTGTCAACTCTGTAATTTAAGATTTGTTTTTCGTATCTTAGTGTTTCCTATACACTAACAACTAACGAGCAAAGAATGGAACCAAACAGTGGATTGTACGATGCGCAATTTGAACACGATGCCTGCGGTATTGGGTTCGTTGCACATGTGAAAGGGCGAAAATCGCATCAAATCATCTCTGATGCACTTACTATTTTAGAGAATCTAGATCATAGAGGGGCATGTGGAGCAGAACCAAATACAGGCGATGGTGCAGGTATTATGATTCAGATTCCTCACGAATTTTTTTACGACGAATGTTTAAAAGCTGGCTTTAGCCTACCAGAAACCAATAATTATGGTGTAGGTATGTTATTTATGCCAAAAGATATCAGATCGAGAGAAGAGTGCAGAGAATTGATTTACCGTGCCGCCGAAAAATTAGGCCTGGAAATTTTAGGCTTTAGAAAAGTTGATGTTGACACAACAGATATCGGCAACATGGCGCTTTCTGTTGAACCAGAAATTGAGCAGGTATTTATTGCCCGTCCGTATGCAGTGGCACCAGGGGCAGATTTCGAACGCAAACTTTATATTTTTAAAAATTACCTGATTAAACTGATCGTAAACACCGTTCACGGTGGTAAAGATTTTTATATTGTTTCGCTTTCAGCGCAAACCATTATATATAAAGGTCAGCTTACTTCTTTACAGGTACGTACATATTTCACCGATCTAACCGATAAGCGCATGGTTTCTGCTTTAGGTTTAGTTCACTCACGTTTTGCTACCAATACTTTCCCTTCATGGAGGTTGGCCCAGCCATTCCGCTTTATTGCACATAATGGTGAAATCAATACTTTACAAGGAAATCTAAACTGGTTTAGAGCAGGCGTTAAATCTTTTGCTTCTGCCTACTTTACGCCAGAAGAATTAGATATGTTATTGCCTGTAATTGACGAAACCAATTCAGATTCAGGCTGTTTAGATAATGTTATTGAACTGTTACTTCACTCTGGAAGAACCCTGCCTCATGTATTAATGATGTTGGTGCCAGAAGCCTGGGATGGTAACGAAGATATGGATCCTGTTAAAAGGGCATTCTACGAATTCCACGCTACTTTAATGGAGCCATGGGATGGACCTGCGGCCATTGCTTTTACCGACGGTAAATTAATAGGTGCTACTTTAGACCGTAATGGTCTTCGTCCTTCCCGTTATGCCATTACTTCTGATGACCGTGTAATTATGGGTTCTGAGGCTGGTGCATTAGCCATCGACCAAAGTACTGTAATCGAAAAAGGCCGTTTAACGCCAGGCAAAATGTTCGTAGTAGATATGGAGCAGGGCAGGATTATCAGCGATAACGAAATTAAAGAAGAAGTTTGTGGTCAAAGCCCTTATGCCGATTGGATTAACCAATACCAGATCCGTTTAGAGGAATTACCTGAGCCACGTGTAATGTTCACCGGCTTATCTACAGAGTCTATTTTTAAATATCAACAGGTTTTTGGTTACAGCAGAGAAGATGTAGATCTTTTGCTTAAACCTATGGCCATTGAAGGTAAAGAACCAATTGGTTCGATGGGTACCGATACGCCATTGGCTATTTTATCAAAACGTCCCCAGCATTTATCGTCTTATTTTAAGCAGTTATTTGCACAGGTAACCAATCCGCCAATTGATCCGATCAGGGAGAAAGTGGTCATGAGTTTGGCCAGTTTTATGGGTAGCATGGGTAACTTATTGGAAGAAACGCCAAAACAGGCGCACTGTGTAGCCATTAAACATCCAATCTTAACCAATCAGGAATTAGAGAAATTAAGAAGTATTGATACAGGTGTTTTCCAGGCGAAAACTTTACAGACTTATTTCAGGGCCGATGGCAAGCCGGGCGCTATGGCAAAAGCCTTAGACCGTTTATGCCGTTATGCGGTTGATGCAGTTGAAGATGGTTTCCAGGTAATTGTGTTAACCGATAGGGCTATTGACTCTGAGCATGCTGCCATGCCTTCTTTATTGGCGGTTTCTGCTGTACACCATCACTTAATCCGCAAAGGATACCGTGGTGCTGTAGGTATTGTGATAGAGGCTGGCGATATCTGGGAAGTACATCATTTCGCCACATTGTTGGGCTTTGGTGTTACGGCGATTAACCCTTACCTGGCTTTGGAAACCATTAACGAGTTTAAACAAGAGTCGGGCTTATCAACAGAGCAGCTTACCAAGAACTATATCTACGCGGTAAATAGTGGTTTACTTAAAATTTTCTCTAAAATGGGAATCTCAACCTTGCAATCATACCAGGGGGCTCAGATTTTCGAGATTTTAGGTTTAAATAAACAAGTAGTGAATACTTATTTCACCGGTGCAGTTTCACGTATCGGTGGTTTAGGACTCGATGAAATTGCAAAAGAAACGTTAATTAAACATCACCGCAGTTTTGGTCCGTTAACAGAAACCGAAAACCTGTTGCCAGCAGGTGGAACTTATAAATTCCGCCGTAAAGGTGAAGCACATTTGTTTAACCCGCAAACCATTCACTTGCTGCAGAACGCAACACGTAAAAACGATTACAATATTTTCAAACAGTACTCTAAACTGGTGAATGAGCAAACACAACAAGCTTATACCATCCGTGGATTGTTCGAATTTAACTATAGCCGTCCATCGGTACCTTTAAGTGAGGTAGAATCTACCGAGGCAATCTTAAAAAGATTTGCAACGGGAGCAATGTCTTTCGGTTCAATCTCTCATGAGGCACACTCTACTTTAGCGATTGCCATGAACCGTATCGGTGGAAAGAGCAATACCGGAGAGGGTGGTGAAGATGAAATGCGTTACACTAAATTGCCAAATGGCGATAGCATGCGTTCGGCAATTAAACAAGTTGCCTCTGCACGTTTTGGTGTAACCAGTTACTACTTAACCAATGCTGATGAGTTACAGATTAAAATGGCTCAGGGTGCTAAACCAGGAGAAGGTGGTCAATTACCAGGGCACAAAGTAGATGACTGGATTGCAAAAGTTCGTCACTCTACACCAGGCGTTGGTTTAATTTCACCTCCGCCTCACCACGATATTTATTCGATCGAAGATTTAGCACAATTAATTTTTGATCTGAAAAATGCTAACCGTGCAGCAAGGATCAATGTAAAATTGGTTTCGAAAGCTGGCGTGGGAACTATTGCAGCGGGTGTTGCTAAAGCACATGCCGATGTGATTCTGGTATCTGGTTTTGATGGTGGAACGGGAGCATCTCCTTTAACTTCAATTCAACATGCTGGTTTACCATGGGAGTTAGGCTTAGCAGAAGCACACCAAACTTTGGTGAAAAACAAATTGCGTAACCGAATCGTGTTACAAACAGATGGTCAGCTTAAAACAGGTAGAGATATTGCTATCGCTGCATTATTAGGTGCTGAAGAATGGGGTGTTGCAACAGCAGCCTTGGTTACTTCTGGATGTATTATGATGCGTAAGTGCCATTTAAATACTTGTCCGGTTGGTGTAGCAACACAAGATCCGGAATTAAGAAAATTATTTACCGGTGATGCTGATCATGTAGTGAACTTATTTTATTTCCTTGCCGAAGAGTTACGTGAGATTATGGCTGAATTAGGTTTCAGAACCATCCACGAAATGATCGGTCAGGCTGATATTTTAAAAGTACGCGAATTGCCTGCTGAAGACTGGAAATTGAAATACCTTGATTTATCAGCTATATTATATAAAGCTGAAGAAAATGGTTTGCCTTTATTCAATACTGAAGGCCAGGATCATGGGTTGGATCATGTTTTAGATCATAAATTAATTACCGCTGCACAACCTGCTATTGATCATAATGAACCGGTTTTTGCCAGTTTCGATGTGAAAAATACCGACCGCGCACTGGGTACCATGTTATCAAATGAAATTTCAAAAGTTCATTTAGGTGCTGGATTACCTCCGGATACGATCAACTTTAAATTTGTTGGTTCAGCCGGACAGAGTTTCGGTGCTTTTAATACCCGTGGGGTAACGTTATCATTGGAAGGTGAAGCGAACGATTACGTGGGTAAAGGATTATCGGGCGCAAGATTGGCCATTTATCCTTTCTCAAACTCAACTTTTATCCCTGAACAAAATATCATTATCGGTAACGTAGCCCTTTATGGTGCAACTTCTGGTGAGTTATTTGCCCGAGGCAAAGCAGGTGAGCGTTTCGCCGTACGTAACTCTGGTGCAACAGCTGTTGTTGAAGGAGTGGGTGATCACGGTTGTGAATACATGACAGGTGGTGAAGTGCTGATTCTTGGTGATACCGGAAGCAATTTTGCTGCTGGTATGAGTGGCGGTGTGGCCTGGATTTATGATGCCAACGGAACTTTTGCACGCAAATGCAATAAAGAAATGGTTGATCTTGATCCATTACAAGCTGAGGATGAGGAGCGTATTTTGGCCTTACTTAAAACGCATATCCGCTTAACGGATAGTAGAGTAGCTGAGTTTATCTTAAGCGACTGGAAAACTCAATCTGCTCATTTTGTAAAAGTATTCCCTAAAGAATACAAAGCAGTTTTAAGCAAACGTAATCAACAAGTAAAAACACACTAGGCCATGGGAAAAGTAACAGGATTTCAAGAATACGATAGAGTTGCGCCCACTAGAGAAGAGGCTGCAACACGTGTAAAACACTATGGGGAATTTTTAAATGAATTACCCTCAAAAGAATTAAATAATCAAGCTGCCCGTTGTATGGATTGCGGCGTACCTTTCTGCCAATCAGGCTGCCCATTGGGTAACGTGATTCCAGAATTTAACGACGCCGTTTATCAGGGTAAATGGGAATTAGCTGCAAATATTTTATTAAGCACCAATAATTTCCCTGAATTTACAGGTAGAATTTGTCCTGCACCGTGCGAATCAGCATGTGTATTAGGCATTAACCGCCCGCCGGTTTCTATCGAGGAAATTGAAAAACACATCATCGAAATTGCTTTCGAAAAAGGATTTATTAAAGCAAAAGCACCATTAATCAGAACCGGTAAAAAAGTTGCTGTGATTGGTTCAGGTCCTGCGGGCTTAGCTGCTGCTGCCCAGTTAAATAAGGTTGGTCACGAAGTTACCGTTTTCGAACGTGACGATGCTCCGGGTGGTTTATTGAGGTATGGTATCCCTGATTTCAAACTACAGAAAAATGTGGTAGATCGCCGTATCGATTTAATGAAAGAAGAAGGCATTATTTTTAAATGTAATGCCAATGTTGGCGAGAATGTTGAGATAGGTACTTTGTTACGCGATTTCAACGCAATTGTATTGGCTGGTGGTTCAACTATTCCACGCGATTTACCAATTGACGGCCGTTCCGCTAAAGGGGTTCACTTTGCAATGGATTTCTTGAAACAACAAAATAAACGTGTAGCGAGCAGAGCTGTTGGAGCGGAAGATATTATGGCCACTGGTAAAAATGTAATCGTAATTGGTGGTGGCGATACGGGATCTGACTGTATTGGTACTTCAAACCGTCATGGTGCGAAATCGGTTACACAATTCGAGATTATGCCAATGCCGCCACAGGCACGTAACGAGCATATGCCTTGGCCAAATTACCCAATGTTGCTGAAAAATACTTCTTCTCACGAAGAAGGTGCACAAAGGGCTTGGTCGGTAAATACTAAAAACTTTATTGCTGACGAAAATGGAAACCTTAAAGCCTTAAAAGTAGTTGATGTAGAATGGGAAATTGATGCAAACGGACGTCCGGTTACTTTTAAAGAAGTGGCTGGTACCGAAAGAGATCTTCCATGCGAACTGGTGCTTTTGGCAATGGGCTTCTTACATCCTCAAAAAGAAGGTTTAATTGAGAAATTAGGTGTAGAATTGGATAACCGCGGAAACGTAAAAGCATCTGAACACACTTATCAAACCAATATTGCTAAGATTTTTGCTGCAGGTGATGTTCGCCGTGGACAATCATTAGTCGTTTGGGCCATCTCAGAAGGTAGAGAGGCTGCCCGTAAGGTAGACGAATACTTAATGGGAACAACTAAACTGGCATCGAAAGATGCGGTTGCATACGCATAGTAGGTTTAAATTCTATATTTTTAGGGTCGTGGTGCAAACCACGACCTTTTTTGTTTTATGCAGTCGTCATGCTATTCAGTCGTTAATTAATTCTCTGCCACGGAATTAATTAACCCTTCTCTAGTCTTAGCGTCTCGCTAAGGCCTTTCATATGATGTGTTATTTCTACCACGGAAACACCGAGACCACGGAATTAATTAACCACAGATAAAATAGGATGAACACAGATTTATTAGTGTCGTAGGAAAAAATGTTCTTGGAAAGATTCTTCGATTCGCTATCATTGACAGATATAATAGTTAGCTCGTCATCTCGACTGGAGTGCAATCTCTTTTCTAGTCTTAGCGTCTCGCTAAGGCCTTTCATATGATGTGCTATTTCTGCCACGGAATTAATTAACCACAGATAAAATAGGATGAACACAGATTTATTAATGTCGTGAGCAAAAAAATGGTTTTTGGAAAGGTTCTTCGATTTGCTATCATTGACATATCTAATAGATAGGTCGTCATCTCCTGGAGTGCAATCCCGAACTTTCGGGAGAGAGATCTTTGAACCAAGTTATTATGAGAAAGATTTCTGTTATATATTGATTTTAATAAACTAGATCATCCCCTAGAACGACAGATCTGGAAATAGATCTGCGTGTTTCGTGTTCCTTGATAAAACAAATCTGACTAAAACAACTTCAATTGCTCATTCTTTGGTGGTTTTTCTTTCCCAAAAACTGTTCTGCCGCCATATTTCCAGCTTTCAGCACGTTCTTTTTGAATTACCTTTTCAAAATCCATATTCGGAACAAAGTCTTTTTCTGCATTTCGTGCAATTTGATGTAGAGATTTGATGGCTTGTTGTTTATCTGTATTTCCAATCTTCGCTTTTTCAATTGCTTTCTGCAAAACACTTATGGTCTCATCATAAACATTTACTGGAACAGGGAAGGGATGCCCATCTTTGCCGCCATGTGCAAAAGAATAACGGGCAGGGTCGTTAAATCGCGAAGGTGTACCATAAATTACCTCGCTCACTAAAGCCATCGATTGTAAGGTTCTTGGCCCCATGCCTTCGAGTAATAATAATTCCTCAAAATCTCTCGGTTGCTTTTCCTGTGCCAGCCATAAAATACTTCCTAAACGTTTTAAATCTACATCTTTCGATTTTACCTCATGATGATCGGGCAATACCAGTTTTTGTATTTCATTAAGCATCCTTACCGGCGATTCAGCTGTAATATTCATCATACTCTGTCTGGTCTTATCAGCAGCATTAGCCGTTAGGTTCAGAATCTTACCTTGATTAATACCACAGATACCGGTGTGCGGTTCTTCGACAAAAGATTTTAGGTTTTCAGAATGCCAGTGGTATCTTCTCGCTGTGGAGCTACTATCGCTCATGCCTTGTTGCACTACTGCCCAATCGCCTTCGCTGCTTAAAATAAAACTATGAAGATACAGTTGAAAACCATCCTGAATGGCCGTGTTGTCTACTTTTGCACTGAGTTTACTGGCCCGAACCAATGCTGTTCCATTTAAACCCGTTTTATCGGCAATTTTTAAAAGTTCATTTGGCGTTTCTCTGCTGTGTTTTCCTTTGCCTCCACAAATGTAAATCCCCAGCTCTTTCGATAAGGGATTAATCGATTTCTTTAAGGCGCCCATTACCGATGTCGTAATGCCAGATGAATGCCAGTCCATACCCATTACAGCGCCTAAACTCTGAAACCAAAAAGGACTGCTTAAGCGGCGTATTACTTCTGCTTTACCATATTCTAACAGTATCGCTTCCGTTATAGCCAGGCCAAGTGTCGCCATACGCTGCGCCAGCCATGGTGGTACATGGCCATAATGTAAGGGTAAATCTGCGCTTCCTGATCTTTTCAATACTAACAAATTTAGTAAATATTATTTAATAAAAAAGGCTTTTTTTTATCGGCGATAGAAAGGAACTGACTTTAATAAAAGCGATTAACCGATGTAAACTAAACTTGATTGGAGTGAGCATGTCGATTTTTCATCGGCATAAAACGGAAAGCAAGGCCGAACCTAACCTAAGAATTACGACTATTGCTTTTCAGAAAAAACGATTGATGATATTTTTTGTTATTTTAAGAAACTATTCAATAGCGAAGGCTCATTTTATACATGCGAAAATTCTTACAACGTTTACTCAGTGCCTGGATTATTCGCATGTCGAATAAATTTGGTTCAAGGCCCAACCGTAAACGTATCCACACGGCTTTAAATAAACTGTACAAAAACATCAATACAACACCCGGTAAACGGGGGCTTATTTTTGAAATTGCTGATGCTAATAAATTCATCATTTTATCAGATCAGCATAAAGGTGCCAGAGATTATGCCGATGATTTTACTTTAGCTGAAAAGAATTATTTAAAGGCACTCGAATATTACAACCAGCAAGATTTCCATTACATAAATCTGGGTGATAGCGAGGAACTGTGGGAAAATTTGCTAGAATCTGTAATTAAACACAATAAGGATACTTTCGAAGCAGAAAAAGCTTTTATTTCAAAAAACCATTTCACAAAAATATTCGGTAACCACGATTTATATTGGGATAATGATCCTTTAGCAGGATTTAACCTCAATAGAATTTACGGAACCAAAATCCGTATTTATGAAGGCGCAATCTTAAGAATGCCGGTGGGTGAAAGTAAACTTGATATTTTCTTAACCCACGGCCATCAGGGTGATTTACAGAGTGATGGAAACTGGTTTAGCAAATGGTTTGTGAGTACAGTTTGGGCACCGCTGCAATCCTACCTTCAAATTAACCCGAATACACCAGCATACAGCAACCAGCTTAAAACGGCGCATAACGCACTCATGTACAGCTGGGTAGCTACAAAAAAGAATCTGGCTTTAATTACCGGACATACACATCAACCGGTTTTCGCATCATTAACACACCTGGAACGGATTTATATAAAACTTAATAAAGCCAAAAAAGAAAAGAATGCTGATGATCTTGCTGTTTTAAATGCAGAGCTTCGTAAACTGATAAAAGAAGGCGATAAAAGGCCACGTTTTGGCAAATACAAACCGGGTTACTTTAATAGCGGATGTTGCTGTTTTAGTGATGGCGATATGACTGGTATCGAAATTGAGAATGGCTTTATAAGATTAATAAAATGGTCGTACCATAGAAATGCTATTCCGGAAAGAATTTTGCTCGAAGAAATGAAACTCAGCGAGTTATTAGATTTAAATCTATTTAATGGGTAGCGTTACGAAAAATGTTGCACCCAAATCTTTTCCTTCGCTTTCTACCCTCAACTTTCCCTTATGAACATCCACTAAGGCATTTACGGTAATTAATCCCAAACCATAGGTGTTTTCATGATCTGTAGCCACAGCTGTTAATGTTGCGAATTTTAAGAAAATTTTATCAAGATCTTCTTCTGTTAAACCCACACCATTATCTTTTATTGCAATGGTTACTTCATTTTCTGCAGTTTGATGTGATATTTTAATTTCCTTTCCTTTTGGAGAAAATTTAATGGCATTGTTCAGTAATTGGCTAAATATAATCTTAAGTTTATCCGCATCACCAAAAATTTCTAACGGGGCTTCAATATCGATCAAAACAGTTTGGTTTTTCTGTTTAAGGGCTAAATCCAGATTAAACTTTACTTCCTCGAGCACTTCTTTCAGGTCAACTTTCGCTTTTTTTGGCTTAAATGAGTGCGCATCTTTTCGGGCAACGCTTAAAATGTCGTTCAGATTATCAATCATTCTTTTCGATTGTGCATTAATCTTACCGGCAATTAATGAAACTTTGTCATCAATACCTGGAATGCGTCCCAGCAATTCTGATTGAAGTGAAATGGTTGTCATCGGGTTTTTAAGATCATGAACAAGTACGTGTAAACGATCATCATAGGCCCTTAAAGCCCTTCTGGTTGCAATTCTAGATTCCAGTTTTTCCATTACCATACCCGCTAAATGCCTCAGCATTTTTAGCTGCTGCTTTTCGGCTGTTTTAAATTTAGTATCGGCAACGTAAATCAGACCAATAGGATAACCCTCAGGCGAGCTGATTGGAGTAGAGGCAAAAAAAGTATATGCATCATTTTTTAAAGGTAAGCCGATTGATGATCCCACTTGTGCTTTCATAAAAATATCCCCATCCGTCTGAAAACCGATACCCGCATTCGGAACATCAAATATTTCAGCTGCTAATTGTGCAATCTGATCAAAAGTACGCTCAGCAGGTGTACTTAAAATCTCGTAATATCTTAATTTTCCTAAACGCAAGGTTTCATCTAATGGAATCATGTTATCTGCTTTTTAGTAATGCATTTAAGGTTTTAATTAATATCAGGGAGAATAACTAAAGGTAAAAATTATGTGCAAATACTATAATAATATAAACAATTAAGTCGTAAATTTCGTTAATATAAAGTTGGAAGATATAAGACGGAAAGCGTTAAAATTACGACCAAAATAGCGAAATAATGAGATTATACATAGAACGTAAACCAGTTAAGGTTAACCCAGATACAAAAAGAGTTATTGCACGTTTTTTTTTTAATGGAGAGGAGAGAGCATTAGAAGTAATCCGGAAAGTTTTAGAGTTTTCAGATGAAAAAGTGTTTTCGTTGATATCGCCTATCTTACAGGAATATTCTAAAAGACACCGGAATATTACCAAAATCCTGACCCGGCACTGTAAAAAATTAAAAAAACAGTTTGCGGTCCTAGGTACCGAATTTGATGATATTGATGAATATACCAGATTGTTGATTGGCGCTTACTTTACACATGAATACTCAATAGAATCGGCAGCTTTTTTTAATCCAAGCATTGTAGACGATCCTGATCAAACCGATTTAGTGGAAGGCGAAAAACGGGTAATCATTAGCTTTCGGGCTGTAGGTGAGGGACATATTTCTTCAATTGTTTTCAGGCGAGCTTTAATCGATAAAGACAATAATATTCAGGTTTTACCAGTTGGCAACTATGTTGATGAGGCTGAGGTGGTGAAGAATGCGATTTATGTAAAAAAACTATTCTTAAAAAAAGCTGCTTATGCACAAATCGATCCTTCTGTATTGGAAGAAATCGAATCAAAACTGGATGATAAATTTGAATACACCAGCTTAAGCAATATCATTAAAGATTCTAAAAGTTTACATAAAGAAAATCCATCACGCTTAATCGAATACGACAAAATACTTTGGTTATCAGACACTTACCATACCATAACTTTTTCGAAGGATACAGATATTTCTGACCGTGTAATTTTTCCTATTTCAGAATTTGAACGTAAAGGGATTGAAGATGCTCGTTTTGTTAAATTTATTAAAGATGATGGCAAAGTACTGTACTACGCTACATATACCGCCTTCGACGGTTCTTTAATTATTCCCAAGTTAGTACAAACCGAAGATTTTTACGAGTTCAAGGTGATTCCACTTTATGGCGATGGTGCACAAAACAAGAATCTGGCTTTATTTCCAAGAAAAATCAAAGGGAAATACGTGATGATGAGCCGGATAGATGGCTGGAATAACTACCTGATGTTTTCTGATAAAGTTAATGTTTGGGAAAACCCGGTTCTTTTAAAACAACCGCGCTACGATTGGGAGCTGGTACAGATCGGCAATTGTGGCTCTCCGATAGAAACAGAAAAAGGATGGATTGTAATTACACATGGGGTGGGGCCAATGCGCAGGTACTGTATTGGCGTAAGTTTATTGGATCTTGAAAACCCAAGTATAGAAATAGGCCACTTAAAAGAACCATTGATTATTCCCAACAACGATGAACGTGAAGGTTATGTGCCCAACGTCGTATATTCCTGCGGATCGATTATCAGTAATGGCGAATTAATTATTCCTTATGGTTTATCTGATTATAGTTCTTCGTTTGCAACCGTAAATCTGGAGTTGTTGCTGGCTAAACTACTGGAGAATAATTAAAATAGATCTTCATTAGGCAGGATCGCCAGTTGTGGTTCAATTCAATTTGTCATGTTGTCCAAAGGACTCCTAGGGAGAGCTTGTCGAAATGCTTTAAGGGGCATTTAAACAAGTCCTTCGACAGGCTCAGGATGACAGATCGCATAATAGCCGTCCTGCTGAACTTGTTTCAGCATCTATATCGAAAGCCTGTGTATACTTATTCGTTAATTAAAACGCAAAAACGGCTGATTCAGAAATGAATCAGCCGTTTTATATTTCCCAGACAAATTAATTTCTAACTACATTTATCTGCCTCCACCAAGGGAGACGACAGCGTTTCATATTCTGCTTCTGCAGCCTTTAATATAGCCAAATGGGAGATGAAATAGGCCAATGTGCTCTCCGCCCCTTGATTCCTGTTCACACTGTTATACTGTAGTCCATCTGCACATCCATGTGTTTCAAAATCGTATAAAGGAATATGCAGGCTGTTTTTTCCTAGGAACCACTGGTAGCTGATGTGCATTAAATCTAAATATTTATCATCTTTAGTTACCTCGAATGTTTTAGCATAGAGTAAAACCATAGCCATCGTTTCTATAGCCTGTTGGTCGTAGATAGGATTTTTGCCGTGTTTTTTCATCCATCCTGCATTTCCAACCGGATTTAGATAGCCATTTTCGAAAGAAAAGCTATTTAAAAACTCAATACTTTCCATCGCTATTTTATAAGATGTTGCATTCCCTGTAGCTTCGTAATGATGAAGTAAAGCCAAAGGAAGGATGGCATTATCGTAGGTAAGGATATCTTCAAACCAATGCCAATCGCCATCTTTATTGTCTTGATAAGATGCCATTAATGAGTTGGCCAGCATATTGATTTCTTTTGTGATTAACTCGTCACCCGGATGGGCACACAGATAATACGATAGACCGATAATGGTATTGGCTTTTGCTCTCAGATATTTCAATCCTTTAAAATGAGGAATAGCATGGAACAACAATTCCCGACCGAATTCACGGTAAGAATTGTTAGGTGCACTGCAAACTAAATAACCCAATGACCAGATGGTACGGCCAAAAGAATCTTCTGAGCCTATTTCATCCAAATAATTGCGGTTAAAGCTTAAGAAATTCCTAAAATTCCCATCATCGGTTTGCATATATTGAATAAAGCTCAGATAAACAGGCATGAATTTTAAAGCTTTTGGATTTTTATCCCGCTCAACAGCCATTAATGCCATAATCAAAGCTCTGGCATTATCATCAATACAATAGCCTTCTTTCAGATTTGGAATGCCAAAACGGGCATGCTGAATAATTCCGGTATCATCTGTTAGTAACGAAATATGATCTAAGTTAAGCGCTGGCATACCTTCTACATCAATAATAGGAGGAGTAACTCTTTCTGGCTTTTTTCCTACAACTACAGCTTCATTTAACACGTTAAGATAAATACTTCCAATGGCAGGCCAACGAAGATTCAATCCATATTCGTAGGCGTTTTGCTTCAGTTTTTGATATTTATCTTTATCGCTTAAAAGTTCGTTTACAATGGTTGCCAATTGCGCATTATTTTTGAAATCAAACAATTTACCTCTGTTATCGGCTAAAAGCTCTTGTGCATGCCAGTATGGGGTAGAAACTACTGCTGCACCCGCACCAATGGCATACGATAAAGTACCACTGGTAATCTGAGCTTCATTTAAATAAGGCGTGATGTATAAATAACAGGCTGTTAAATACTGGTGTAATTCTTTTTCAGATACAAATTTATTAACGAAAGCAATATTGTTTTCTACGCCTAAATCTTTAGCCAATGCTTTCAAACTATCGCGATATTCTTCTCCATTATGTTTTACAACGCCAGGATGAGTATTGCCAAGAATCACATATAAAACATCTGGATGTTGAGCGACAATTTCTGGCAAAGCTTTAATTACGGTTTCCAGTCCTTTATTTCTGCTGATTAAGCCAAATGTAAAAAGCACTTTTCGATTGGTAAAAAGCGCACTCTGCGCAATTTCGTTGTTGGGCATAGGTTCAAGATCCGGAACGCCATGTTCAATTAATTTGATTGAAGTCTTAGGAATTTGGTAAATACTTGTCAAAAACATAACTGCTTTTTTGCTCATCACCACTATTTTAGAGGATTTAACAGCAATCTCTTTAATAATGGTCTGTTGCATAAAATTCGGTTCTTTTAAAACCGTATGCAAAATGGTAATGAATGGCTTTTTTAATCTATTGATTAGGGACAATAAGAATACGCCGCTGTTGCCACCATATATACCAAATTCATGTTCAATAATACAACTATCTACATCACTGCTATTGATAAAATCTGCAGCATCAATGTAATCTTTTTGATTTTGCTGACGGATAACGAATTTCACTTCGCTTGGGTAATCGTGTTCATTAACATCATCCGATTCATTTAATGCAACAACAAAGCTTTTCTGTGAATGATAAGCAGGATTTAAACTTAAGGCATTAACCAAATTTTGATTAAATGTAGCTAAACCGCATTCACGAGGAGGATAGGTTGAAATGTAGGCGATTTTCATATGTATTCAAATAGGTTTGATACTTAAATAACATTGTATTATCTAAATAGTTTGTGATTTCCTCAATTTACGCTTAATAAAGCCAAAACAATCTGATTTGGACACTTGTTAGTAAGTAAATATTTAACTATGAGATCAATATGGAAAGGTTCTATTGGATTTGGTTTGGTAAACATTCCAATTAAGTTGTTTTCTGCTGTCCAGAATAGTAATATCGATTTAGATATGCTCGACGAACGTGATCATGCAAAGATTAAATTTTTAAGGGTGAATGAAAATACCCATAAAGAAGTGCCTTATGAGAAGATTGTTAGAGGTTATTTTTTAAAAGACAGGTATGTTGTTCTGGATAAGCACGATTTTGAAGAGGCTGCGCCTGAAAAAACTAAAATTATTGAATTGGAGAATTTTGTTGATATAAAAGCTATTAATCCTATTTATTATGAAACTTCATATTACACCGAGCCCGAAAAGCAAGGTAAAAAAGCTTATGGATTATTGCTCAAGGCCTTAGAGAAATCGGGTAAGGCGGGAGTGGCCAGATTTGTACTGCGGAATACAGAAAATCTTTGCGTTATCCATCCCATGGAACATGTAATTGTGATTACTAAAATCAGGTTCGAACAGGAAATAAGAAGTTTATCAGAAATTAACAAGGTTGATGATATTACGATCACCAAAAAAGAAATGGATGTGGGCTTGGCCCTGATTAAACAATACAGTTCCAAATTCGACCTGAGTGCCTTTAAAGATGATTACAGCAACGAATTATTGAAAATTATCAAAGCAAAGTCTAAAGGCAAACGGGCAACGGTTAAAAAGATGAAACCACAAAAAGCTACAAGCGATGACCTTTATGATCAATTGATGCAGAGTTTGGGCTCGAAGAAAGGTGCTTAGTCAGGTTTAGCGGTTAGCGAAAAGGGTCTAGAATTGTACTACAAACAAAAATACATTTGGGGCTTGAGGCAATGGAGTAGTTAAACAAATCCAAGAAATAATTTAACCACAGATATGAAGGATGGACACAGATACGGAAATCCGTGTTTACCTGTGTCCATCTGCGGTTAAAACGCTCAGTGCAAAACGCCAAGCAGGAACAGCCCCGTAGTAAATACCATTCCAGGGCTGTTTTTTATTTAAAAGCAGCTTTTAATTGATCAGCGGCATAGGCCTGAGCTGCTTTCGCTTCTGGTACGAGCAGCGCCATACTAAAAAATTCATGCGTTACGCCTTCATAATTTTTACTGTTAACTTTTACCCCAGCAGCTTTCAATTTATCAGCGAGTATTACACCATCATCGTGTAAAGGATCTATTTCGGCTGTAATAATAGTTGTTGACGGAAGCCCATTTAAATTGGCATTAACCAATGATATTTTAGGGTCCTGCACTTCAATCATTGTAGTTAGATATTTCTCCATAAACCAGCCCATCATTGCTTTGTTCAGCGGTTTGGCTTTTTCATACATTTTATAAGATTCGGTGTTCATATCTGCCTGGGCTATGGGATAGATCAAAACCTGGTGCACAGGAAGCATTATGTGTTTGTCTCTGGCCATAATGGATACATTTGCTGCTAAATTTCCTCCTGCACTTTCACCAACAACTGCAATCTTAGCTGGATCGGCTTTTAAATCTACCGCATTTTTAACTGCCCATTCGTAAGCTGTAAAGGCATCGTTATGCGCCGTGGGGTACTTGTTTTCGGGTGCTAAGCGATAAGCTACAGAAACCACAATTGCACCAACCTGCTCTGCCAAAGCCTGTGCAGATGCATTATAAACATCTAAATTGGCAATAACGAAACCACCGCCATGGTAATAAACAATTAATGGATAAGGCCCGTTGCCTGCTTTTGGTGTATAAATACGCAGATGGATTTTGCCCCCGCTAACCTCAATATCTTTGCCTATGGTATCTACCTTAGCAGCTGGCACGGTTATATTATTTTGTTTTGCCAAATCCGTTACCGCATCGGTTGGTGTATGATTTTTGCGTGCATCGGCAGCACTTAAAGTTTCTAAAGGCTTGTCTCCGTAGCTATTTAATTTTTCTATTACAGCCTGCATTTCTGGTTTTATTGTTTTTCCCCATTCAGGAGCAGGCCCGCCAGGCTTTAATGCCGTTGTCTCTGAAGAGTCGGTTATGGTCGAATCTGTAATCGTAGTCGTTTTTGTTCCGCCTGTACAAGCAGCAATACAAACAGACACAGCACAAATAAATGAAGCAGGTTTTAACCAGTTAGTTTTCATAGGATTGTTTTTATTTTATAAATATTGTTTGTATAACAGTATCAGTAAGATAGTGTTTTTATTGCCACTCAACTTTTGAGAATTTATTTAAATGGCAAACATCTTGATGAATTAGTGTGTTCTTAAATAAACGAAATAATTATGCTAACAGAAATAACAGGGCTACCAGATCATATTTTTGGCGTAAGGGCTACCGGAGAAGTGACAAGCGATGATGTAAAGAGCGTTTTATTAACCGGTCTGAAAAGAACTGCTGAGCGATTTAAGGAAATCAGGTATCTGCTCGTTTTAGAAACTGATGTGAAAAATTTCACTGCGGGTGCATGGGTGCAGGATGTTAAAGCGGGTTTGGAAAATTTCACCAAATGGAAAAAAATAGCCGTGGTAAGCGCCGAAAAAGGAGTAGAGTGGTTTACTGATATTTTTACAGTGGCTACACCAGGTAAATCTAAAGGCTTTAAGCCCGAAGAGATAGAAGAGGCAAAGGCCTGGCTGAATGCTGAAGATTAAAGATTAAAAAAGATGAAAAATTCTAAAACATCGGCAGAAAGTAGCAAGGCTACCGCACCGAAAAATGCAAAAGCTAAAGGTGCTGATGATAAAGTAACATCAGCCAAAGATGCGAAGAAAGTAAATGTAACTAAAGATGCTCCCGTTAAACATAAAAAACCTTAATTATTAGAAGCAAATTCTTAGTTTATGAAGACTGATGCCAATAACATCCAGCATTTTTATGATAAAGCCTACGATTGGATAATTGATAAAGGACCATCTGTAATTTTAGGTATAGTGCTGCTTATTTTAGGTTTATGGCTAATTAGGCTTCTTGGAAAGTGGATGCAGGGCGGTATGCACCGTAAAGATATAAATCCGTCACTGCGGCCATTTTTAACCAGTTTGTTACTTATTACCTTAAGGGTTTTACTGGTACTTACCGTAATGCAGATTATTGGCATCCAGCTTACTTTTTTAACGGTACTTATTGGTGGTATTGGAGTTGCGGCAGGTTTAGCTTTATCGGGTACACTGCAAAATTTTGCCAGTGGTGTATTGATTTTACTGTTAAAACCTTTCGTTGTGGGCGATAATATCATTGCACAAAGTCAGGAAGGGACGGTAACATCGATCCAGATATTTTATACCATTGTTAAAACATTCGATAACAGAACGGTAGTTATTCCAAATGGCAAATTATCAAACGAAGTGATTATCAATATCAGCAGGGAGGGTAGCAGGAGGTTGGATATTGAAATGAAGTTTAGCTATGGTATCGATTATGAACAGATCGTAACTGTTTTCAATAAAACTGTTGATGAATTTAAGGATTGTCTAAAAACACCAGAAAGAAGAATCGGCGTGTCTGCTTTAGAAGATAGTGGATTTAAAGTGAATTTAAATGTTTGGGTTAAAGCACACGGTTTTACAGATACTAAACTTTCTTTTTTGGAAGTGCTGATGAAAAACTTAAAACTGGGAGGAATAAAATTACCGGGTATGGCCGAATAAATACTTACTTTCTCAATAATGCGTAAATCTTATCCATCAATTCATCTATGTTAAAAGGCTTAGCCATAAAATCATCAGCTTCCATACCATCTAAAGTATAATTGTTGGCATTATAACGGGCAGAAATCATTAAAACGGGAATATGCTGTGTAGCTACGGTATCTTTAAGTTCTTTTAGAAGTACCCTTCCATCAGCGTCAGGGAGCATAATATCCATTATTATTACATCCGGATTAAATTTCTGAACATGGTTAATAAAATCAGCACCTTTGTTTAGTCCATCAACGTTAAAAGCTTCGCTTTCTAAAATAAGGGTTATAACATCAAGGATTGCATGATTATCTTCGATAACCAAAATATTCTTCTTTGCCAAAGTTGAGATGATTTTTAAATTTCAAACAAATATATAATAAAAAATAAATCTCAAAACCGAATTTACTAAAATAGAGACATTCTAAAAAAGAGGCTTAATATTTGTTAATTCGTGAAATTAATATGCTGCAATATCAAAATACATATGACTAAATTTTCTGTTGACCTAAACAACTGCGATAAAGAACCCATTCATATTCCAGGTAAAATCCAATCACATGGCTTTCTAGTAGCAGTTGATAAGGGCAACCTATCCATTACCTACATTAGCGAAAATGTAGCAGTATTTTTAGCGGAAGAAGCTAAAAATCTATTAAACAAACAGCTTTCAGTCTTAAACCAGTTTATCAAACAACAAGATCCAGCGTTTAATATCGAAGAATTACTTAAGCTGGGTATTATCCGTAAAAGCTTTGATGCAATTAGTCCCCATCCTGTTGAAATTAATGGCCTTTCTTTTTATCTGATTATTTCTTCATCGGAAAGTGATTGGCTTTTGGAATTTGAGCCTGTAACCTTACAATTCGATATTCAGAGTTCTATAGGTCGTTCTGCCTCGTCTATGCTTCAGGGAAAAAGCATTTCAGCGCTGTTAAAAGGTGCTGCTCAAGAGGTAAAAAAACTGATCAATTACGATCGGATTATGATTTATAAATTTATGGAAGACGGTCATGGCGAAGTTGTAGCAGAAGAAAAAGAAGCAGATTTGGAACCATTTTTTGGATTGCATTACCCTGCATCTGATATTCCTAAACAGGCTCGGGCGCTTTATAAAATCAATCTGACCAGGTTAATTGCCAATGTAAACATAACTGATTCGCCAATTCTAACTTTTAAAGAAAACGAGGCACTTGATTTAACCAACAGTAGCTTACGCGCCGTATCGCCCATACATATTCAATATCTGAAGAATATGGGGGTTCATTCGAGTTTTAGTATATCCTTAATCGCTCATGGCGAATTATGGGGATTAATTGCCTGCCATAACTATAGTCCTAAGTTTATAGACTATAAAGCCAGAGAAGGTGCTAAGTTAATCGGGCAGATCCTTTCTTCAGCGTTAGAATACCGCCAGGAAGAAGAAGATACAGCCGTTATTGAACAATTTAAAAGCACTGCCAATGCTCTCTTCGCACATTTAAACCGTGATAAATATTTAATTGAGGCCGTAACTTCCCACAAAAGAACTATTTTAGATGCAACCAAAGCTTCGGGAGTGGCCATTATTTTCGAAAATGAACTTAAAACTATTGGGAATGTACCATCAGAAGAAGAAATAAGAGAACTTGTTGAATGGTTAAAAACAACCAATGATGAATCGATATATTATACCCATCGATTGTCTGAAATCCATTCTCCTGCTAAAAAATACAAGTCAATAGCCTCTGGACTTCTTTCTTGTATGCTAAATAAAGAAATGGGCGAAATGATTATCTGGTTTAAACCCGAGATCATTACCACTGTGAACTGGGCAGGAAACCCTGAAAAACCTGTGGTTCCTTCAGAAAATGGCCTATTGAGCCTATCTCCGCGTAAATCTTTCGAAATATGGTCGCAGGTTGTTAATAATACGTCTGAAAAATGGATGGCTGAAGAAATTGCCTCGGTTTTAAGGATACGCGAAATTATTATTACTGATATCAATAAAAAAGCCAACGAAATTAGGCTGCTTAATGAAAAGCTACAGGCCGCTTACGAAGAACTAGATACTTTTAGTTATACGGTTTCGCACGATTTAAGAACACCATTAACCTCGATAAAAACTTATACCGAACTTCTGCTTAAAAATAAGAGCATTGATGAAAATGGCCAAAAAATGTTGGGTAGGATTTTAATAGGCGCTGATAAAATGAATTTCTTAATTAAAGAGATCCTAAATTTAGCGAGAGTTGGCCGTTCTGAAATAAATTTTGAAACAGTTGATATGACATCGCTGTTAAAAGAAATAAGAAGCGAAGTTTGGTCGGCCTTTAAAGCAGAACGTACCGAATTATTTTTGGGGCAACTCCCAAATATAAAAGGAGATAAGACCATGATAGCGCAGGTTTTCACAAACCTGATTGGCAACGCAGTAAAATACTCTGCCATGGTTGACAAACCTAAAATAGAGGTTTCTGCGTATATAGATGGAGGAGAGACGGTCTACGCAGTTAAAGATAATGGAATAGGAATCGACAACCGTTATTACGACCGGGTTTTTGAGCTTTTTAAGCGCATGGATAATGTTAAGGAAATAGAAGGAACAGGAGTGGGACTAGCAATTGTAAAAAGGGTTGTAGAAAAACACAATGGCAGGGTGTGGTTTGAGAGTAAGTTAAATGTAGGATCGACTTTTTTTGTGGCTTTTAAAAACAGATAAAATGACAACACCAGATATATTTTATGTTGAAGATGATATAGACTATGCATTTTTTATGCAAAGTGCCGTACAGGAGGTTAAGGATACCCTTAATTTAACTATAGTTGAAGATGGGGCAGAAGCATTGCAAAAACTTCAGCATTTTGCTGAAAGTAAAATAAAGCCTAAATTAATTTTGCTAGACTTGAATCTGCCTGGCTTATCGGGACTGGATCTGTTAAAATTTATACGGGATATTCCTTATCTCAAAACGATACCTGTAATCTTGTTCTCTACATCAGATAATCCTGATGATGTAAAAGCATCAATAGAGTTCGGTGCCAATGCGTATCTTACCAAACCCGATGGTTACGAGAACTTGCTTAAATGTGTACATTCTGTACACGATTTTTGGTTTAACCAACATTTGAGGTTAAATTAAAATTTTATAAAACCATATGGAGAGATTCGGGTATTAAATCCGGATCTTTTCTTTTTTAACAATTAAAATCCAGATATGATTGCCAATTTATTGAGAACTGAAACAGCAGAAAACCATAAAACATTAGAATCCTTAATGTTTGTGAATGAGATTATGAACAATTCTTTAAGCATTGATCAGTATAAAAAGCTGTTGACCATTAATTATATTATTCACCAAAAATTAGAGAATACGCTCGCCAATATGTTGGATACAGCTATTGCTGAACAATTGGAAATGAAAAGCAGATTGAAACTCACTGCTTTAGAAGAAGACTTAAAATATTGGAATATAGATAGTTTAACATTGCCAGGTTTAGATTTTGAATTGTTTGTTCCAGAAAAAAATACAGCCGAAGTTTTGGGTGCGCTGTATGTGTTAGAAGGGGCTACATTGGGCGGAAACGTAATTAAAAGGCATATTTTAGCCAATCCAAATTTTAAAGATAAGGATGGAGGCCTAAATTATTATGGCGTTTATGGCGATGAGCTGAGTACGAAATGGAAAATATTTGTCTCTGTAATAAACCAGACGGTTGCTGAGGCAGATTATAAACGCTGTATAAATAGCGCCAATTTAACCTTCAACAACCTGATCAACTTATCGAAACAACTGAATTAAGTTGTCAGATTTTGATCTCAAAATCCGAAAAAATACCTCTATAATAGTGCCAGGGCATTTTTTTGATTGTGTAAATGTGCAAAACTTCTTTCAAATAAATATTTGCTTTCTGTTGTTAATTCAAGGTAAATATGTATTATTGAAAAAATAAATTTTTTAAACCTTAAAAACATCAATTAGCGATGGAAAAATTCTCAAAAGTTAAAGCTGCTGTTGCTGCTATTGAAGCAGATGTAGAAAAATTTTATAATGCTGGCAATGCAGCTGCTGGTACTCGTGTGCGTAAAGCAATGCAAGATCTTAAAGTTTTAGCACAAGAAATCCGTGCAGAAGTAACTGACAAGAAAAACTCTGGAAAATAATATTTCGCGAGTAAGAAACAAAAAGGGTTCTGGTATGCCAGGGCCCTTTTTGCGTTTATAATGTTAGTTAGACTTCGTAAGTCTTGCACACGCATCGCCTCGTCACCCTGAACTTGTTTCAGGGGTTTCTTGTAGCATGATAGATGCTGACGTAGCTAAAAGGCAATTGAAAATACTATTTCTGCTTGCAAAACAAATCCTATAGCTATCGGATCAGCATGACGTTTAAGAGTTATACCCTCCATAAAAAGATAAGGCTCCCCATCGCGGAGAGCCTATATCCAACTAACAAAACATATTTTTTTGGTAAGCCTTAGCTTACATTATCCCTTTTTTACCAATTTATATTCGATTACTGGTTTTCCACGTGTACCACCATCTGCAGAAATATAGCTTACAAATTTTAATTTGTACACATTTCCGGAGCCATCCTTAATTACATAAAAAACTTTTGATTCAACAGCACCTCCTACACCTTGTGAATTAGGCGAGGTCCTCCATTTTGATCCAATCACATCTCTATTAGTTAGAAAAGTTATACTTGCAATGTCTGATTCTGAAAATGTGTTATAATTTTTTGTATCGGTAACCGCAACAGAAGCCGCAGATACCCCAGCTATATTGTTAATGAAAACCATGTCTGAAAAGGCGTATGGGACCGTGCTTGTCCAATACATACTGTAACCCCAAACAATATCCCAGTTTGCTTTTGCAGGCTCGGCAGTAACAGTTCCTTTAACTAAGGAGGCGAATTGGAAATTGGCTTCAGCATTTTTAATCACATCCAATGTTTTAAATGTAGTTTCGGTTACTTTAGCATATTGTAAAGTGTAGCCAGTTGCACCTTTTCTGATTATCCTGATTTTATAAAGCTCTTCGTTAGCAAGCACGGTTGCTGCACCACCTTTTCTATTGATGATATATACCTTATTTTCAGCATCAGTTGAAGAGATAGCTGCAATAGCAGTTTTATTTAAGATATTAGCTTCCCTGCCATCATCAACTATTGAAAAATTACCCAGGCCTTGACCAACTTTTAATGCATTAGGATCAAAATCGGCGATTGTCACGGCATTTAAATCTGTTTTATTGATCACTAAGGCAGAAGCTCCACTGCTCGAATTTAAGATTACTTTAAAATCAGTTCCAGAATAAAAGCCTAAATCCCAGCTATCCCTTTCTATCGAAGTTTGTTTATCAGCACTAAAATCTACATAGACACTATTTCCTGCGGCGCTTCCAGCTTCAGCACCAATTAATCCGTTAAGGGTTAAAGTACTTCCATCGGAAGGTGGAGCAACAAAAATAGGTTCTTCTGTATTCTTTTTACAGGCTGTAAATGTTACAGCTAAAAACGCGATCGCGATTAATGAGTTCAGTTTATTCATGTTATTATAATTAGTGTTGTTTATTGTTAAAGTTTATTCCAGTTATAAGTAATGCCAAGCACGTACGATCGTCCATAACTATATGGAACATCGCCACCTGTGCTGTGCGCTCCACCAGTTGAAGTTGAAGTGTTGCTCAATTGCGTAATATTAAAGAGGTTTTTAATACCTGCATTAATGGTTAAAGATTTGAATAGATTTTTGTTCAACATTAAATCTGCCGTATGGAAATCGCTAATTTTAGTCAGTTTTACTGAGTTGGGATCGTTTTCTACATTAAGTTTATAGCTTGGTAAGCTGCCCGTATATTTATAAAAGATGCTGATACTCCCATTTATTTTCGGAAGCGTATAAGTTATATTGGAGTTTACTTCCGTAGCCCATGCAAATTCAGGAGTCTCCAAGTCTGGGTTGCTTACGCTTAAATCATTGTATCGGCCGATATATGATACACCAAGTGTAACCTGAATATTTTTATAAATCAATGTATTGTCTAACGTAGCGCCTGTCGTTTTATACTTATCTACATTAAATAGTGAGGTTATGGAATTATCTGTAGGTGACTGAGCAAAATTAATCCTGTTTTTAAACAAATTGTAGAAACCCGATAGGGTAGAACGGAACTGTAGATCTTTTTCGTGTATGCCGGTCCAGGCCAAAGAGCCATTAAAACTGTTCGATTCTTCCGCTTTTAAATTGGGGTTACCTAAAATATTATGACTGGCATCTACAAAATCATAATATAATTCCCTCAATGCCGGAGAACGAAAACCTTTAGCATAAGCCAATCGAAGATCTAAATCTTTGGTTAAATTAAACTTGGTATTTAATGATGGAATTACAGGTGGGGCATCGTAAATGGAGTTTTTAATAAACCTCAATCCTGGCCTCACACTTATTCTACCAGCAAGTTTAATTTCGGCAGAAATAAACGCGGCATAATCATTAATTACAGGTGATCCGTTAATTCTCTGTCCGCTAGCAGCATCTCTATTGTATTCGATACCAGGCTGAAATGAAACTGATTTATCTAACACATAAACTGCAGTGGTCCTAAAAATAGCTGAATTGAATTTTGCTATATCTTGTTCACCCTGATCGTCACTTAATCGTTCTGTATTGTTTGTAAAATTATGGATAACGGTATGGGTTGATCGCTGTAGATCAGTATAGCCTCCTACAGCTGTTATCTGTAATTTATTGCTTATCCTCCATTCAGATTGCAATTGTTGCGTATAACGTTTGGTGGTATAGGTGGACAGCTTCCCTTCGAAACTTGATGGATTTATTCCAAAACGCGAATCAATATCCTCATTTAACCCATCTAAGCGGTACCATATATTAAAGTTTTGATTTCTGTACCCAATTTTAGTATTACCAAGCCATTGCTCCTTAGGTTTCCATTGATTTTTATAGCTATTAAACTCTTCTAAAAATGCTGTTTTCGGAGCCATATTCCAGCCACCGAAATCGTTATGCGATGCACCAAGCAAAACACTCCAGCCTTTTTGCTGCCAACTAATACTTAAATTCTGATTATGCTGGCCTGCACCATTGAGTAGGTTATATTCTTTTCCAGCGCTTTCTTCCTGTACCCTTGCCGATAAATTCAAAAGCGATTTTCCGGCAGTTTTGGTTATAATATTAATTACTCCGGCCAGCGCATCAGTACCATACACAACAGACATCGGACCTTCTACAATTTCTATCCTTTCAATGGTGTTAATGTCGATTTGGTTTAAACTTTCGCGGGCATCGGATCGGTCTACCATTGGTACACCATCCAATAAAATTTTAATATTCCGGCCAGTCATTCCCATTAAAGAAACATCGGTTGTACCTAAAGTTAAATCGTTGCTAAAACGGAAACCGAGTTCGGTATTTAAAATCTGCTGCACATTGGTGGCAGCTCTTAACTTAATCCGATCTGCACTTATTGGTTTTACATGGTACACCGAGTTCCTCAGGGTTTGCGGCCCATATTGCCCCGTAACCACTACATCTTTTAAATCATTTGCCTTTGTAGTATCAACTTTAATTTCTTGAGCCACAGTAACAAATCCACAAAGCGATAAGGCAATTGATAAATATATTTTCATTTATTTAGACTAATTATAAATAATTGTGCAAATTTGTAGATAATCAGAAAAAACAGATAACGCTAAACGGATAATTAATACCGCCAAACGGATTAAATGAATATGGAACCATCATGATTTTTCAAATCACGCAATGTGATGAAAAAATCATGAGTGCTTCAGCACCTTTAAAAAAAACCGAGCTTTTGTGAGCTCATTAACTAAGCGAAGCGTTCTCTTGAACACCATTGAGAAAATAAATGCAAGTGAAAAATGCCATTGAAAAAAATGAGCAATAAATTAATAATTTATACAGATGATAATTAAACTCTCCAGCTATCCTAAAGGAAATATCATTTATAAGCGTACTTATCCTGATAATTTTGAAAGCATAAACGACATCGATGAGGCTGTTGTAACATTAAATGAGAATGATGTAAAGTACCAAATAAAGGAAATGTGGTTTAGGGGGGTCCACATTGGCATTATTGAGATCCATCCGAATCAAGAAGAGAATTTTTGCTTTGAATCTTCTCAGCACCATATTGGCTTTTTATATTGTCTGAGCGGTGCGGTTAACTATTATTATAACCATCAGCAGGATAATTTATTATCATTAGCTAAAAACGAGCAGGATTTTAATGCAGGTGGCGTTAATTCGATCAAATTTAATATCACAGAGAAAACCAGATGCCTTTATATACAGTTCACCGAAGATCATTTTAAGCAGGTAACAGGAGGAGAACTTGGTAACGATATTAAAACCGGAATTCAAAAGTCAATCAGTCCGGAAATCGGGTTGATACTACAGCAGATTATTTCTCCTAAACACGAGGGCAGGGTAAAACGTCTGTTCCTTGAAACCAGGATCTTTGAGTTGATTATTGTTTATTTTAAACAAAAACAAGAGAAACAAACACGCGTTTTAAAAAAGGAGGATATAGAAAAGATTCTGTTGGCCAAACAATTGGTAGAGCATGATTTGCAAAGGCCTAATTCATTAATGGAACTTTCGCGTAAGGCCGGCATTAATGACTATAAACTAAAAAGGGGATTTAAAGAATTAACCGGTTATACAGTGTTTGGCTATTTATATAAAATCAGGATGGAAAAGGCCTATTATTTTCTATCCAAGGAAAAGAAAATGGTTAATGAAGTTGCCTTCCTTGTAGGTTATAAAAATGCACAACATTTTATCACCGCTTTTAAAAAACAGTACAGTATTTTACCGGGAAGTTTAAACAAAAGCTAGAAATTTAGCGCAAACGTTTGTTTATTCTTTTACCTCGTTTACAATCAAATCAGACTCTACAATGGTGTTGTAGTAAGCCTGGTTCTCAGAATTAGGGCTATGAATAAGATCTAACAGAATATTAGCTGCTTTTTGTCCTTGTAAATAGGGGTATTGCTCAACTGAAGCTACCGGCGAATTATCCAAATAGCTGATAATAGGCAGATTTGCATAACTCACGATGTCAAAATCATTAATTACATTCAGTTTTTTGAAATATTTAATCAGGAAAAGTGCTACATAATCGTTAAAGGCCACAATTGCTGTAGGTTTACGCTTATGATTTAAAAATTGATTGGCAGCGTCGATAGTACCTTCCTCTGTTAAATCGCAGTTCACCACTAACGATGGATCAAATTTTAAGCGGTTAAAGGTAATCGCCTGCATATAGCCATCTTTACGCTCCTCGCTTGCGTACAAGGTACTTGGCCCGTTAATCATTCCAATACTTCTATGCCCTTTTTTCAAAAGATAGTTCACCGCTTTAATTGTTGCACTTTCTAAGCTACACGCTACATAATGCACGTTTTTAAAAGGAGGTATCCGGTCAAAAAATACGACAGGTATATTGAATGAATTGAGTTTCTCGAAATGATCAAACTTTGAAGTGTCTTTACTGATGGATACCAATAAACCATCTACCCGCTGATTCTTCATTTTTTCAACGAGCTTTACTTCCTGGTCATAATTATCGTGCGACTGCGCAAAAATAACGGTATAGTTTTTCTTAATGGCTTCATCTTCAATTGCAGAAATAGCAATAGAAAAAAAGTGTTCTGATAGTTCAGGCAAAATTACGCCAATAGTATATGTTTTCCCTTTTTGAAAAAGAATTGCCGCATTATTAGGCTCATAGTTTAGAGACTTCGCCAACTGCTTAATTTTCTCCCTGGTTACCGCTCCAATGCTTGGATGATCGTGCAATCCCCTGGAAACACTAGACGGAGAAATGTTTAAGATTCTGGCTATTTCTTTGATGGTTGTTGGTTTCGACTGCATTATGAGTGCTAAACTACATTAAATTTCTTCAATATGTAATAATACAAAATTAATCAAACGTTTGCGTTGTTTTTTTTTCTCATTTCTTTCCTCTACTATATAAATATCAATACTTTCGGAAAAGCTAAAGGCCATACGTTCTAAAAAATAATAATAGAAAAATTATAAATAGAAAGCAATTTTAGCCCCTTAAAAAACAAACTGATATACAATTTTAAATTACACCCCAATGATTAACAATAGTACCCCTCAATCTTTGGAGGGGTATTTAAACAAAAAAGACGAGAAGTGTTCGTACCACTCCCCGCCAAATTGGGTTATTTTCCTGCAAGCAGGCACAAAAGTTATCTAAGCTATATGTTTAACCCGTATTCAAAGGTATAAAATTTACGCATTTTTTAACATCCTATTTATCGTCAGAAGCTGAAAATACTTTATATTTCACTGCACTTTTAACCAAATAAACAACAAAACAAAAAAGGCTAATTTTTTTTATTTTAAAAAGCCTCTCTTTAATCTGAAGCGAATTTCACCTTACGTAAATGATATTAAATATTTTATTAAATTTAACATTGGGTTAATAAAGGAAGTTCTTTCTTTGGCATTCTTTAAAACTTAATAGTCATTCCCTAATTGTGCATATGTACGAAGAATTAGAAAGTAATTTTTTTCTTATTGTAAAATTGAACAAAGCAAAGGCATTTGGCCTGGTGTTCGATGCTTATTGGAATGCGCTTTATAAACAGGCTTATAAAAAGGTCCACTGCAATGATCTTGCTCAAGATCTTGTGCAGGATGTATTTGTTAGTCTTTGGGATAAAATAGAGCTTTTAGATGCCGAGCGTAGTGTATTGGCTTATCTTTTTGCCATTCTCCGTAACAAAATCTTAAAACTTTACGAAAAAGATGAGGTTCGCTTAAGGTATGCCTTAAGTGTAACAACAAGTGCAAGCCCATGCGATGTACATTCCCAAAACACGCTCCTCGAGAAAGAGCTAAAAGCAATTATCGATATTGAAGTAGCCCGGATGCCAATCCGGATGAAAGAAATTTATATGCTTAAAAAAGAAGATGACCTCTCTATTAAGCAAATAGCTGAAGATTTGTCATTATCTGAACAAACGGTAAAAAACCAACTCCAAATGGCTTATCAACGTTTACGTACAAAGATTAAAAATTACGATTCTTCTTTGGCCTTACTGGCATTGTTTATTGCTAAACATTTATAATACATTTTCTTGTATCTGGTGCAGATTGATGCGTTATGCAATAAAAAGGCGTTTCCAAAAAAATAAAAAAAAAATAAAAACCATATGGTACTTTTTGCAGCATAACCGTATAAACCTATAAAAGCAGCTATTTTGAATACCGACGATATTAAATATTTAATAGAAAAGTATAATGATCAAACCGCTACATCAGATGAAAGAATGATAGTAGAGCAATGGTATGATCGTATAAATGGTGCAGAGTTGACTAAAAATCAATTCAATGAAGAAAAGGTCAAAAAGCAGATTTTCCAGAATATTACATCAAGAATTGATCATAATAAGGTTCAGCAAGAGCCGAAGAAAATTAAATTATTTTATACTTTATTTTTTAAAGCAGCCATTATGATCATGGTTTTGCTTGCGGGCGTCTATGTCTATTTAAAACAAACCGAGCGTGATCTTCTGGTTACATCTTCTGAATCAAAAAAGACTAAAATAATTCCAGGTGGAAATAATGCCGTACTGTTATTAGCCGATGGATCGCAGATTATTCTAAACAAAGCTTCGGATGGTCAAATCGCAGATCAGCCTGGCGTTAAAGTAGTTAAAACCAAGAGCGGAGAATTGATTTATCGTTTTGCAGAAAACACAAACCCTGAATCTATAGCTATTAATACCGTAATAACACCCCGTGGTGGCCAGTATCATCTGGTTTTGGTTGATGGAACAGAAGTATGGTTAAATGCGGGTTCTTCTATTAAATTTCCAACCGCTTTTACAGGTAGTGATCGAAGAGTAGATATAACTGGAGAGGTCTATTTTGAAGTGGCTAAAAATAAGGCCAAGCCTTTCATTGTAAGTACCAATAAGTCAGAAATAACGGTTTTGGGTACACACTTTAATATAAATGCCTATGACGATGAAGAATATCAGCGTACTACATTGCTGGAGGGTAGTGTTGAAATTAAAAGCGGTAAACAAACAACACGTTTAACTCCTGGGCAACAGGCAATTATTAAAGAGAAAACTGAAGGGATTAAAATCGAGAAAATAGAAGATCTTGAAGCAATAATCGCATGGAAAAACGGTTATTTTCAGTTCGAAAAGGCCGATCTCAAATCTGTAATGCGCCTGGTTTCTCGCTGGTATGATATCAAAGTTAGCTATAGCGGTTCTATACCAGCCAAAGAGTATACCGGAAAAATACCTCGAAACGTAAGTGTATCAAAACTGATTGAAATGCTCGCTTATACAGGTATCCATTGCAGAGTAGAAGACAACCGGATCATTGTAAACCAAAAATAACCAACCAAACCAAATAACTAAACAAACCAAAATATATGAAGATATAATACACAAAGAAAAGACCATTCGAGTTAATTTTCTCTGAACAGGAGGGCAGAAGTGTTCGTACCATTTTCTGCTATCATTTTAGAGATAAACTTTTCTGTACAGATGAATCTGCACCAGAAACACAATAAGTTATCTAAGCTATAATGTTTTAAACCCCAAATTCAATCATGAATTTTATTACATTCTTTAACACCGTATTTAAGATACGGTGTAAACCTGCACAATTAGTATTGGTGATGAAGCTAACCACAATATTGTTATTAGTAAGCCTCTGTCAAGTAAGCGCCAGTGTTTACAGCCAGAACATCACATTGAAACAAAGAAATGTTCCAATAGATGTTATATTTAAATCAATAGAGAAACAGAGCGCATATGTTTTTCTGTATGATAATTTAGAGCTTCAAAATATTCAGAAAATAAGTATTGATGTAAAAAATACACCTATTGACCAGGTATTGGACCTTTGTTTTAAAAATCAACCACTGAGTTATAAGATTTTTGATAAAACAATTGTATTGCGCAAAAAGACCATTGAACCGATATATAAATCAATATTCGAAACGATTAGCGGAAAAGTAACCGACGAAACTGGACAACCAATTGTTGGAGCGAGTATTTTGGTTAAAGGAACGAAAACAGGCGCTACAACTGATGCGAATGGTACATTCTCTTTAAACGCATCAGCAGGCTCAACATTAGTAATATCTTATATTGGCTACATTTCAAGGGAAATTAATATAAACGATAGTAAAAATTACACGATTATTTTACAACCTGCATCAACAGAATTAACTGACGTAGTAGTTACTGCGCTTGGCATTAAGCGATCAGAAAAATCGTTGGGTTATGCAGTGCAAAAGGTAGCCGGTAAAGATTTACAAACTGTTAAAGGTGTAGATGTAGCTACCTCATTAACCGGTAGGGTTTCTGGTTTGGTCATTAAAAATTCAACAGAATTTAACGCCCGACCAACCATTGAACTGCGTGGCGAAAGTGCTTTATTAGTTATAGACGGGGTACCTTACGGTAATTTGTCATTGAGAGATATTCCCACCGACGATATTGAAAGTATGGATATACTAAAAGGACCAACGGCATCGGCACTTTATGGTTCAAGAGCATCTGGTGGGGTACTTTTAATTACAACAAAAAAAGGTGCAGCCGGCAAGGGGCTTTCAATTGATGTGAATAGCAACACCATGACTTCATTGGGTTTTCTCGCTATTCCGGAAGTGCAGAGTTCGTATGGCCGTGGTCAAAATGGGGTTATCGATAACGATTATGTTTGGGGCCCAAAGTTGGATGCAGGTATAAGGGCCAGGGATTGGAACCCGGTTACCAAGCAGTTTGAAGATAATATGCTTTTGGAATCGAAAGGGAAAGACAATTTAAAGAACTTCATGTCAAACGGCCTTATTTTAAATAATAATTTAAGCATTGCCCAATCTGGCGAGAATGGAAGTTTCAGGATCGGGCTGAATGATATCTATAATAAAGGGCAGTTTCCAAATCAAAACCTAAATATGGTAAATTTAACCATGTCTGGCGAAATGAAATTGAGTGATAAATTTAAACTGGAAGGCCATATGGGGGTAAGTCGCCGCTGGGCCGATCAGATTTGGGGTGGCGGTTATAACAACCAGGGTTATTTGTACCAGTTAATTATGTGGACAGGTACCGAATACGATATCCGCGATTATAAAGATTACTGGAAAGTGCCTTATAAAACCCAGAACTGGATGTATACCAACTGGTACGATAACCCATATTTAATTGCCAATGAAAAATTAAATGGCATCGAAACCAATACCGTGAATGCTAACGTGACGGCAAATTACCAGATTAACCAAGATTTTAATTTATTGGTACGTTTAGGTTACGATAATTACAATAACAAAACTACCTTCCGTAATCCTACTGCCAATATCTATTCTACCCGTGGTGGTGCAGTTAACGGTAGCGGATGGAATGCAAAAGGCATGTATTCAATTCAGGATACAAAAGGTTTCAGTACCAATGATGATGTAATTTTAAGCTATAAAAAGAAACTGAATAAGTTTACCATCGATGCTTTGGCCGGTGGAACAGTTTACTATTTCATTGATGAATCCTTAAGTGGTACAACTAAAAACGGATTAATTTCACCAACGTTTTATTCTTTAGCTGGTTCGGTAGAGCCACCTACTGTAGCTCAAGGATATAGCACAAGGCAGATCAATAGTTTGTACAGCAGGGCTTCTGTTGGCTATAATGATGCAATCTTCCTTGATTTTACAGGAAGAAACGACTGGAACTCTGCCCAACCAAAAGCATCACGTTCTTATTTTTATCCATCCATTGGTTCGAGTATCGTAGTTTCAGAATTGGTGAAACTGCCCAAAGTAATTGATATGTTCAAAATCCGTGGTTCGTGGGCGATATTTAAAACTGCTTTGGATGTATATGCCAGTAACAGAACTTACAGTACAACAACTGCTGCCTGGAATACTTTAAACGCTGCTTACTATCCTTCATCTTTATTGGGCAACAGCCTGCTTCCCAGCGCACAGAGAACATATGAAGTTGGAGCAGCCGGTTATTTATTCAAGAAAAGATTACATTTCGACGTAGCTTATTTCAATAAATACTATTACGACCAGCAGGTAAGTACTACTATTCCTTCTTCATCGGGTTTCTCGTCAACTTTGGTAAATACCCAGGAAACTTATGGAAGACGAGGCCTTGAAATTACCGTTGACGGATCTGTAATCAGGAATAAAGATTTCGAATGGCATTCTACCATCAATTGGTCTAATCAGCACCGCTATTATGTAAATCTGGATCCGGTATATTCTGCCGATAACCTGTGGGTTAAAAAAGGTGAAAGATTAGATACTTATACCGATAACTACTGGGTAAAAGATCCTGAAGGAAATGTAATTCACGAAAGCGGTTATCCCGTTTGGAGCGATTATGTTAAAAAACTTGGCTATGGTGACCCTGATTTCAGCTTTGGCTTTATCAATAATTTTAATTATAAAAACTGGTCACTAGGACTAAACATCGACGGACGAATTGGTGGATTAATGTACAATTATATTTATGATAAGATGTTCGACTCTGGAACAGCTCCGGAAACAGATAACATATACCGCTATAACCAAGTCGTTCTTGGCAAGAATGATTATGTAGGACAAGGCGTTAAAGTGGTATCAGGTAGTGTTACCTACGATAAATATGGACAGATAACAAGTGACACACGTAAATATGCTGTAAATGACGTGCCACTTGGTTATCAGGATTATGCGCAATGGTATAGAGGTGGTGATAACAGAGTTCAGAATGAATCATTTATCAAGCTACGTGAAATTTCGCTGGGTTATCGTTTGACATCAAAAACGGCGACTAAATTAGGGTTAAAGAGCGCGTCATTTTCTTTAACTGGCCAGAACCTATTTATGTGGACGAATTTCAAATATTCCGATCCTGATGTAGATACAGAAAACCTGAACTCACCATCAATGAGAATGGTAGGTTTTAACATTAAAGTAGGTTTCTAATTATTTATCGTTTTCAAAAAAGCATTTTATGAAAAGTAATTTTTTAAAATATACCTTGTTACTACCTGCATTGGTAATGATAAGCAATGGCTGCAAAAAGTTCGATGCCATTAATACAAACCCTAACGCAACTACCCAGGTAAATTCGGCTATGCTTGCCACAGGAATGATTTTAAACATCACAAGGAGTGATATCAGCTCCACAAAGTCTTTTATGCAGCCATTTTTACTGGGAAAGTATTTAACATGGGGCGAAGGGCAGGAAAATTTCCAGTATAATAAAATAAGCCGTACCGATTTTGGCAGAATTACTTTGTTGCGCAATATTGCACCGATGGAAAATTATGCAACTGATGAAGGACTTAAAAAATCTTATCAGGCCTTAGGACACTTTATTAGGGCATGGCAGTTCTTTATGACAACGATGCAAGTAGGCGATATTCCATATACCGAAGCTGTAAAAGGAGAATCAGATGCGATATTACAGCCCAAGTATGATACTCAAAAAACAGTCTTTCTAGGTATATTAAACGAATTAGATCTAGCCAATACCTTATTCACATCTGGTTCAAATTTCGAAGGCGATCCAATTTTTGCAGGCAACACCGATAAATGGAGAAGATTGGTCAATAGTTTTGAGCTCCATGTACTCATTAACCTTTATAAAAAAACAGGCGATGCCGATCTAAAGGTAATCGAACGCTTTAAGGATATTGTAAGCAACCGTCCGTTAATGAGAGATTATAACGATAATTTTGCGCTTGCTTACAACGCTACAGCTGGTCAAAATTATCCTTGGAGCGATGTGCCAGCCGGATCTGGTAATTCTTTTGTGAAATCTAATTATACCATGTTGACCAATGTATTGTTAGAACCACTAAAGGCCACAAATGATAAGAGACTGTTTTATTATGCCAAACCATCACCTGTTAAAATTACTGCTGGTGTTTCACAGTCTGACATTGCTGCTTATCCAAGTATAGAGCCTTCCGATTCGTTTTCAAGTTTGCAGACCAGAAGGGTAAACAAAGATTATACCGATATCAATATCAGGTATGTAAACCTTGTAAATGCTGAACCTGTAGGCGTTTTTAATTATTGGGATTTACAGTTTATTCTGGCAGAGGCAACTATTCGTGGATGGATAACTGGTACGCCAGCACAAACCTATTATGCTAATGGGATTATAAATTCAATGAAGTTCATAGCCCAGTATACACCTGATCTGGCCGATTATCATCACAACATGAAAATGGATGCAGCTTATATTGATGCCTTTCCGGCTACTGTGGCCTTAACTGGCTCAACAGAGCAGCAAATAGCGCAGGTAATTACACAAAAATACGTAGCCAGCTTTTTGCAGGGAAACAAATACCAGGGGTGGTTTGAAAACAGGAGGACAGGATATCCGGTATTTAAACTAAACGCTTCAACAAACCTAAACTCGCCCTCAACAAATTTTCCTTTAAGGTGGCTATATCCTTCAAATGAACTGAGTTACAATTCAGCCAACCTTTCGGCTGCAGTTGCCAGTCAGTATGGCGGTAGCGACGATGTAAACCAAACCATGTGGCTATTGAAATAACGCGCTGCCACTCACAATTGAAAGTCCTTCACTTATAGAAGGACTTTTTTGTTTTTCTTTAGCTGAAGTAATCCGTACGTCATATAACTCACTCAGGCTTCTTTTTTAAAATCATATTCCTACTTTGGTTTTATTAATTTTAAAAAATGATAGCTGTATACATTTTACTTTTTATCTTAATCGCGTTCTTCATTATAACGAACCTTCCTGTTTTTGGCCGTTTACCCAAAGGATTACGATTGGAAAAAATCCAGCACCAGGCTAACTATCGTGATGGTGCATTGCAAAATCAGTCGATAACGTTAATGCAGCCCGAAGGTGTTAGCTTTTTTAAGGTTTTAAATGCATTTCTTTTCGAAAAACACCCCGATAAAACTCCAGATAAAGCACTCCATTTCATTAAACCTAACCTAAACGGAAGCCCTAAAAGCAGAGCTCCTGAGATTATATGGTTTGGGCACTCATCTTACCTCATCAAAGTAGAGGGCTTAAGAATTCTGGTTGATCCAGTTTTTAGCAAAACTCCATCTCCATTTTCATTTATTGGGAGTAAGGCTTTTTTAGGTACAGACGTTGTAAATGCAGAAGAATTTAAAAATATCGATATCCTGCTCATCACACACGATCATTACGATCACCTCGATTATAACAGTATTTTAAAAATTGCACCACAAGTTAAAACCATAGTTACGTCGTTGGGAGTAGGAGAGCACTTGGAAAAATGGGGAATTAAAGCTGATAAGATCAATGAATTGTGCTGGAACGAATCGCTAACATTATTTAGTAACCTGAAGTTAACAGCGGTTCCGGCAAGGCATTTTACCGGAAGAAAGTTTAAAAGAAATCAAACGCTTTGGTCAGCCTTTGTATTAAAAACTGAAAACCATCAACTGTTTCTGGGAGGCGATTCTGGCTATGATACACATTTCGCCAAAATAGGCAAAGAGTTTGGCCCTTTCGATTTGGCTTTGCTCGAATGTGGACAGTACAACGCCTATTGGCCCTACATCCATATGTTTCCTGAAGAAACAGTACAGGCCGCTATCGATTTAAAAGCAAAAGTTTTAATGCCCGTGCATTGGGGCAAATTTAGCTTAGCCATGCACCCTTGGAACGAGCCTATTAAAAGAGTTGTTTTAGCTGCAGCAGCAAAACAACTTCCTTTGGTTACCCCAAAATTGGGTGAAACAATAATTTTAAATGAATATTTACCTACGGAAAACTGGTGGCTTGAAGAATAAAAACTAAACAATAATTGTACTATGGTGTTTAATTCTAAAATCAAATACAATTATGAAAACTGATCTTGTTGAAATTTTTCAGACCATTAGAGCCGGAATACAGCCCTATGCCACCCGCGGATATACGGTACACGAAAATTCGGAGAACGGGTATGATCTCTATAGTGAAAAAAACATTGAATTAAACGGTGAAAAGGTAACCGAACGCTTTTTTACAGGCGTTTATATCAACGGGGATGCTGTAGAAGTTAAAATCAATACAGATGAATTTTCTACTACAAATCATAATTTAAGCGATTTTGGCAAAAACAAATCAGGTTTGAAAATTTCAGCACTTGATGATTCCAAATTAAAAGAAGTAGAAACGCTGGTAGAAATTATCCATACTAACTTTAAAGAAAAAGAATGGATTTAACAATCTGATGGTTAAATTTGCAGTGGATAATTTTTCTAAAAAACCTTCTACTGATTGAATAATTTAACCTCTGACGTTAACTGGCATCATCAATTAAGCTTAGCCCTCGTTAATAATAAAATTGGGTGCTTTTTTTTTATAGAATATGAATTTCAATTATTACGGATTGATCCTCAATTGATCATTCATCTGGTAAGTTTAAACAATAAATTTACGCCACAACACCTCATTGGGTTACAGGAAAAATATCGCCAAGAAGGCATTAAACTCATTCATCTCTGGGAAGATCTTTGGCAATCAAAACCGGATCAGGTTTTAGCGAGAATAAAATCTTTGCTTGGAAAAAATATCCGTATTCACGGTAGAAAAACCAAAGTATTAAAAATTACTAAACCCGAGGCTGATTCTTTTTTAATTGAAAATCACTTGCAGGGCTCAGTAAGCAGCCGATATAAAATTGGTTTATTTGAAAAAGAGGCGCTTATAGCGGTTGCCACTTTTTCGGCACTACGTAAAATGAACCATACCGAAAATTATAAATCGGCAGAATTGATCAGGTTTGCCGTTAAAGCGGGCTATTCTATTACTGGAGGACTTAGCAAGCTGATTGCTTTTTTCGGTGAAACGTATAAATCTAATGACCTTATGACTTATGCAGATCGCGACTGGTCGGCAGGAGAAGCCTATATTAAATTGGGCTTTAAGCAAACGGCAATTTTGGAGCCGCAGACTTATGTTCTGGATAAAAATCTAAATCGTCAGCTAAATAAGATTCATCAGGTTTTGGCAACGGAAGTGTTTAATACAGGGAGTTTAAAGTTTATCCTCAAATTTTAATGAACCAGCATAATCTCATCATCATTTTGGGCGCAACGGCATCGGGCAAAACGAAACTTGCTGTAAGCGTTGCGGATGCGTTAAATGGCGAAATTATTAGTGCCGATAGCCGTCAGGTTTTTAAACGGATGGATATCGGTACTGGTAAAGATTTGCAGGAATATCATATTAACGGTAAAACAATTCCCTATCATTTAATCGATATTTTAGCGCCTGGCGAACGCTATCATGTAGATGCCTTTAAAAACGACTTCTATAAGGCTTTTGAATCTATAACAGAAAAAAACAAAATACCTATTCTATGTGGCGGAACAGGAATGTACATCCATAGTCTTTTGCAAAATCAAACTTTTACTGCCATTCCCGTAAATCAACCATTAAGAGATGAACTAAATTTATTATCGAAAGAAGCGTTAATTTCAAAATTACAAAGTGATAATAGCCAGAATACTGATCATGTTGATTTATCTTCTAAAAAGAGGTTGATCAGGGCGCTAGAAATAGCACAATATTTGAAATATAACCAACTGGAAGCTGTAGAGCGGCCCGAAATTAAACCCATTATTTTTGGTTTAAAAAATGAAGTCGAAATAACACGTGCCAAAATCCTGACAAGGCTGGATCAAAGATTTAAAGCGGGCTTAATTGAAGAGGTAGCGCAATTGCTTAAAGAAGGCATTAGTAAAGAGATATTGGTTTTCTATGGGTTGGAATATAAATTTATTGTGAATTACCTGGATGGTTTATTCACTCTTGATGAATTAAAACTAAAATTGGGTATTGCCATTTGCCAATATGCTAAACGACAAAATACCTTTTTCAGAAAAATGGAAAAGGACAATATTGAGTTTTTTTGGCTCGATGCATCAGCACCTACAAACCTGTTACAACATTTGGTCATTGAAAAAGTTTCACTTAGCGAAAATTAACTTTTATTGGTCATTTGAATGTTGGATTAAGGTCTAAATAATATTAAAAAAGCTCTTTTGGCACAACCTTTGTATTTGTTGCAGCATATTAGTTTAACTCAAAAACAATACTTAAAATGAAAACAATTACTAAAATCATTGCTACTTCAGCAGCTGTCGTGGCTTTATTCTTTACCACAAATGCTAACGCGCAATCTCGAAATTTAGGTATAGGATTAAATGTAGGTGCAGGAACAACAACTGGATACGGCCTAGTAATAGGTGGAGACATTAGATATCAGTTTAACGTTGATAAACAATTATCTATTCCTATTACAGCAGGTTATAATAACTTCTCAATAAAAGACTCTTACGGAGGTGGAAGCTTTGGAATCATTCCAGTTAAAGCAGGTGCAAAATACTTCTTTAACGACTCAGGCGCAGGGGCTTATGGATTAGCAGAACTGGGTGCTGGTTTTGGCACAAATAAAGGTTCAGGAACTTCATTTGTTTATTCTCCAGCGATTGGTTATGCATGGAGTAATGGTTTAGATTTGGCAGCCAAATATGAAGGTTATTCTAATAACGGCAGTATTGGTTTTGCCGGCATTCGTTTAGCATACGGATTTAGCCTGTAAGCTAATTACAAATAGTATTGAAAGCCCAGACTATAAGTCGGGGCTTTTTTGTTTCATAACATTTTGAAAAAAATGAAAATTTAAAAATCTACCTCAGATATTTTAACGTATATAAACTAAACCCTTAATTAATAACTTAAAATATCTAAAATGAAAACAGTTACTAAACTTTTTGCAACAACATTAACGGCCCTTGCAATTTTAACCACTTCAAATCTAAAAGCACAAACTATGGGTTCTACTGAACCAATGACATCAGTAAGCGGTATGGCTTTTAAAATCGGCGTAGGCGTAAACGGTGGATTATTTCCAGACAAGTCTGAAATGGATTATGGTTATGGTGCAGATGTAAGACTTCAATATGATTTAAGTCCTTACGTGGCCCTTACTGCTTCAGGCGGTTATACCAGATTAAAATGGAAGGGAAGCCCGCTAAAATTCGAATTTATCCCTTTATTAGGTGGTGTTAGGGTGTTTCCGTTCGAGAGAATGTATTTAAGTACTGAGTTAGGTTCGGGTTTGGCTATAAAAGATGGTGCTAACATGAACTTTATTTATACGGGCGGTTTGGGCTATGAATGGAAAAATGGTTTGGATCTTGGCATAAAATATGAAGGTTATGTAAACAATAGTGCTTCTGATCTCTATTTCATGAAAACCGGTCAGTTTAACCTGAGATTAGGATATAATTTCAAATTATAATTAAAACATCATTTAATTTAAAGTCCCGATGAAAATCGGGACTTTTTTATTTATTTACCATTTTAATTGCTATTTTGAGCCGAAAACCAAATACAATGAAAAGAATATTCGGATTAATAATACTTACCGCTTTAATGGCCTGCAACCAGGCAGAAAAAAAATCTACAGAAACCAAAGATTCGACAAAAATAGATTCAACGTCAGTTAAAAATGAGGTTTCTATAAAAGACAAGCAGAAATCTGAAATCTTTAACCAATATGTAGATTTAAAAAATGCACTGGTAAAATCAGATTCAGCAAATGCACAAAAATCTGCAGCACAATTACAAACGAGTTTGGCTGCTTATAAAGGTTGTGAGCCCACTGCAGTTGTTGCTGGCAAAATCGCGGCAAGCAATAATCTTGTTTCGCAAAGAAAAGACTTCACAGTTTTAAGCGCAGATTTAATTGCGTTATTAAAGAATGCGGAGATAGAAAAGGGCACAATTTATGTTCAGCATTGCCCAATGGCGAATAAAGGAGATGGAGGTGACTGGTTATCAACCGAAAAGGAAATTAAAAATCCTTATTACGGCAAAGAAATGCTGGAGTGTGGGAGAGTTGCCGAAGAAATCAAAGCAAAATAAGATTTAAGATCCTGTCTAATTAAGCACGATTGTTACGTCATTTTGACTAATTATTCATATTAATTTAACAGATTTGTTATGCATGTATATTAATTTTATATAATTTAGAAAGCTATAAACACAATACAATAATATGTCAGATATTGCAGAGATCAAAGTTGATGGTAAGACAGTAGAATTGCCAGTAATTACAGGAACAGAAGATGAAAAGGCCATTGATATTTCAAAATTAAGAGATCTAACAGGTTTTGTTACTTTGGATACTGGTTTTAAAAATACTGGTTCTACAAAGAGTAAAATCACTTTTTTAGATGGTGAAAAAGGCATTTTAAAATATAGAGGTTATTCGATCGAAGAGCTTGCCGCAAAATCGAGTTTTTTAGAGGTTATTTATCTGATCATTTATGGAGATCTGCCAACACAAAAACAACTTGAAGATTTACAGGCTGACATAAGCAAGCATACTTTGATTCATGAAGACATGAAGAAATTTTTTGATGGTTATCCATCAAGATCTCATCCAATGGGGCAATTAGGTTCCTTGATCTTCTCATTATCTACATTCTATCCTGAGTGCTTAAAACCAAACCAAACCGCAGAAGAACAAGATTTAACCATTATTAAACTTTTGGCTAAATTCCCAACCATTGTTTCTTTCGTTTATAAAAAATCATTAGGTCATCCTCTTATTTATCCAAAAAATAAATACGATTATGTAACCAATTTCCTTTGGATGACCTTTGGACAACGTACAGAAGATTATGATGTAAATCCAATTGTGGTTAATGCGATGAATAAATTGCTTATTCTGCATGCAGATCACGAGCAAAACTGTTCAGCATCTACCGTTCGTATCGTAGGTTCGTCTGATTGTAATTTATATGCTTCAATTGCTGCTGGTATTGCTGCGCTTTGGGGTCCACTACATGGTGGAGCTAACCAAGCTGTGATCGATATGCTTGAGTTGATTAAAGCTGATGGAGGTGATACAGAGAAGTGGATTGCAAAAGCGAAAGACAAAAACGATCCATTCCGTATGATGGGCTTTGGGCACAGGGTTTACAAAAACTTCGACCCAAGAGCTAAAATCATTAAAAAAGCTTGTGATGATATTCTGGAAAACCTAGGCATTGATGATCCGATTTTAGAAATTGCTAAGAAATTAGAAGAAGCGGCTTTAACTGATCAATACTTCATAGACCGTAAGTTATATCCAAATGTAGATTTCTATTCAGGTATTATTTACCGCGCACTAGGCTTCCCATCTGAAATGTTTACCGTTCTATTTGCTTTAGGCCGTTTACCAGGATGGATTGCGCAATGGAAAGAAATGCATGAGAATAAAGAGCCGATAGGTCGCCCTCGCCAGATTTATGTAGGTGAAACAGATAGAGAATTTGTTGAGCTTAAGGATAGAAAATAATTTCATTAAACATAAAAAAAACCACTCGATAATATCGGGTGGTTTTTTTTATGGCCGTTATTTTTAGCCGCCAACCGTCATCTCGAGCGAAGTGCAACTTAGTCGAGAGATCTGCAGAGATAGATCTCTCCATTCCACTGCGTTCCAGTCGAGATGACGGCACTTTTTTAACGATGAGCAGTCGAAATTATGACATAATTTAAGTAGCTACGTAATAAATTAAATTAACCATGATCACTTCAGATACACTAAATGCTATCCAATACATCACAAAAATCAAGAACATTTTAAAAACTATACTCCAGGGTTTTCTTTGATAAAATACTTTTAAAGCATTGTACATATACCAACAGATCCAAACTATAACACCTAGTTCAATAACAGTGGTAATAATGCCTTTCTTATCAAAAACATGCTTAATTATTGGGTCAGTAAAAATTTGCACAATAAAATAGGCAGTCATTCCATGGATGGCAAAAATCAGGTGATTTAAATAATAAATATGATTTTTCCTGAAATTCCACATAATAAAAAGCGCCAATAAAGGCATTAACAAAAAGTATTGTTTTGGTCGGTTATGCTCTAGCATTTCTTGAATTACTTCAGATTTTTCACCAATATTGATCGCTCTTTTTTTGATCATCCGCTCATACCAATTGTCTTGCTGGGTGGGTGGCAATTTCTTTTGCCTTCCTAAATAGGCAGCATAAGTGCTATCGTTTCTTTCGATATGGATATCGTTATAATCTTCGATCATATCAGCAATGGAATCAGACGCTAGTTTAGCGTTTTCAGTTCTAAGCCTGTTCAATTCCCTTTCCTGATCAGCAAAACCAAGTTTTATAAATTCTTTTTTCCTGATTGCTTTATTAATCGATGTTGTTGCCTTATTTGCAATGTTTTTAGGTATTCCTGAAAGCTTCAGGGCCTTATTTACACTGTCGGTAACACTTTCATCACTTCGTTTTTCGGTTTTAGTTGATTCATGAGTATCTTTTTTTACATGTTTTGGTGAATAAACAACCAAAAAATATACGATGGATACGAAGATGTACATACTCACCGGATTAATATACCTGGCTCTTTTGCCAGCTAAATAATCGAGTGTAACCTGGCCAGGCTTTGTTAAAAGAGGAGAGAGGGTTTGGAAGAATTTATTGTCGAAGTGAAAATAATGGGCTATGCTGTGACTGATAAAAGCCCAGAAACTTTCTTTTAACTCCAAATTTGGTTGACCGCAATCGCTACAATAATGTTTCTCAACATGAGCACCGCAGTTTAAGCAATTGTGTTCTTTTCTATACTTACCAGCTGACATGGGACAAATCGAATTTATAAATGGTTAATGGCTTCTACTTCTGCTCGAGTATGTTTGTGTTTAAATATGATTACAAAAACTATCGCAATAACCAGCACATAAATGGTGAAAGACAGCCAGATGTTGTGCCAGTCTTTCACATCTAATGCCCTGCTTAAATTTCCATTTTCTAATACACTGATTCCTTTGTTTTTCAAAAATTGAAGGAGATGTTTATTGTCTGCTTCACTCTTTACATATTTAGATAAAGAATCAATACTGCTATAATAGGTAGTAAAATATTTATTGATCATCCAACCTGACACTAAACTTCCAAACACAGCTCCGAAACCGTTAGTCATCATCATAAATAAACCTTGGGCAGACGAACGTGTTTTTGGTGTGGTTGATGTTTCTACGAACAGTGATCCGGAAATATTAAAGAAATCGAATGCCATACCGTATACAATACAAGAAGTAATGATCATCCATAAATTGGTAGAAGGATCGCCAAAGGCAAATAATCCGAAACGTAATACCCAGGCAAACATGGCAATTGCAATTACCCATTTAATCCCGAATCTTTTCAAAAAGAATGGAATAGCAAGAATAAACAGTGTTTCCGATATTTGAGAGATGGATAAAATGATAGTAGAATATCTGATTACAAAAGATTCCGCAAAAACAGGGAATAATTTAAATTCATCCAGAAAAACATCACCATAAGCATTGGTTAATTGCAATGCAGCCCCTAAAAACATAGAGAAGATGAAAAATAAGGCCATTTTATAATCAGCAAATAGCTTGAAAGATTCTAAGCCTAGCTTCTGTGCGAATGTTTTTTTCTCACTGATCAGATTTAAAGGCTTACAGGCAGGAAGCGTAAAAGAGTATAATCCAAGCATTAACGCGCTAATACCTGCAATGTAGAACTGATTTGCACTTGCTTTATTACCGGTTAAATTGGTAAGCCACATGGCAGCAATAAAACCGACTGTTCCCCAAACACGGATGGGTGGAAAGTTTTTTACCACATCAAAGTTGCCGTTTTTTAACGTTGTGTAACTAATTGAATTACTTAAAGCAATGGTTGGCATATAAAAACACATAGACACCAATATTACCCAAAAGAAAGTATGCGGATCTTCTACCTGAGGCAGATAGAACATGGTGGCTGCGTAAAGGATATGTAAAATAGCATACAACTTCTCTGCATTGATCCATTTATCAGCAAGAATACCGGTAATGGTTGGCATGAATAGCGATGCAATGCCCATGGTAGAGAAAATTATCCCAAAATCTGCACCGTCCCATTGTTTGGTTCCGAACCAATAATTTGCAATCGTAATTAACCATGCAGCCCATACAAAGAATTGCATGAAACTCATTATAGTTAAGCGAAACTTAACGTTCATAATAATAGTTTAGTTTGAATTGTTGAAAGTAAAAGCTGAATATAGAACTATTTTGAATGATAATCCAAAATGAACCAAAATTATTTTAAACAATTTGGTTCATCTTAGAATTTAGCTTTTTATAGAAAGGATTTGAGAAAAAATTTAGACAAATTTCGATTAGATAAACATTTTTATGTGCAGCAGTGCTAAGATGTTCCGCGTTTATTCAATTCATCTCTTAATCTTGCAGCTTTTTCATAGGCTTCTTCTGCAATGGCTTCCTGTAACTTCTGCTGAAGTTCTTCTAAGGTAAGATCGCCAAAACCTTGTTGTTGAGTTGAGGTAGGCAAGCTATCCGCTTCTGGCTCTTTTGCAATAGAATCCATATTTTCGAGAAAAAGAAAATCATTCCCTTCTATTACGATTCCGGCAGAAGCCAAAATAAATTCGTAAGTGTAAATCATGGCATTAAACCGAACAGCCAAAGCAATGGCATCGGATGTTCTGGCATCAACTTCATGCGTATTTTTACCATCACTGCAGATCAACTTTGCGTAAAAAACACCATCAACCAGATTGTAGATGATAATTTCCTGGATATTGATATGAAAAGTATCAGCCATCGATTTGAATAAATCATGTGTTAATGGCCTACTAGGAGTCATTTTCTCAATTTCTATAGCAATGGCCTGTGCTTCAAATGCACCAATAATAATCGGTAAGCGGCGGCGTCCATTTACTTCTCCTAAAACAAGGGCATAAGCACCAGATTGAGTCTGGCTGTAAGATAAACCTACAATATCTAATTTTACTTTTTTCATATTTGTTTTCCAAACCTCGCAGGTTTTAAAACCTGCGAGGTTTAAAGGTTTATTTTTATGCTTTATGTGCTTTTAATGCTTCAATTAATTTTGGTACAACCTCAAAAGCATCGCCAACAATACCATAATCGGCTACTTTGAAGAAAGGAGCTTCCGGATCTTTGTTGATTACTACAATCACTTTTGATGAACTAACGCCAGCCAAATGCTGGATAGCGCCAGAAATACCGATAGCAATATAAAGGTTAGGACTAATGGCAATACCAGTTTGACCAACGTGTTCCGAATGTGGTCTCCAGTCTGCATCTGATACCGGTTTAGAGCATGCTGTAGCAGCACCCAGCAAAGCAGCCAATTCTTCGATCATTCCCCAGTTTTCTGGTCCTTTTAAACCTCTGCCAGCCGAAACAACTAATTCTGCATCAGGTAATGAAACTTTATCAGTTGCCCTAACAATCTCTTTAATAACAGTTCCTAAGTCTGATTGTTTAACATCAGCAGTAAAGGCCTCTATTGCCGCATCTGTAGCATTTTCTTTAACGCCAAAAGCATTTGGATTTAAAGCAATTACTTTATTGGCAGATGTTAATTCGGTAATCGCGAATGCTTTACCTGAGAAAGCCGTTTTCTTAACCGAAAATTTTCCATCCGTACTCGGTAATTCTACTGCACCATCAGCTAAACCTGCTTTAAGTTTTACTGCAATACGTGGCGCTAAACCTTTACCGGAGAAAGAGTTAGATAAAACTACAATATCGGCACCTTCTTTTTCTGCTGCTGCAGCAATAACACTTGCATAGGCTTGATTTACAAAGGTTTTTAATTGATCGGTACTTACGTTTAATACTTTTGATGCACCGTATTTACCCAATTCCTTTAATTCGCTGTCGGTTACATCGCCAATAGAAATTGCGGTTAAATTAGTTGATTGTTGGTCGGCAATGGCTTTGGCATAAGATACGGCTTCAAATACAGATTTCTTAAATTTGCCCTCAGCTTGTTCTACATATACTAATACTGACATATATTTTTATTCCCTAGATTCCCTTATATGGGAATTTATATTAAATTAATTCTATTAATTATCTCTTTATTTGGTAACTGAAACTCCTGGCTACCAATTAAATTACTTTGGCTTCGCTATGTAGCAAGCTGATCAACTGTTCTGTTTGGTCGGCAGGAATTAACTTAACCGTTCCGCGAGGGGCTGGGGTTTCATATTTTGTAACCTTGGTTACCTCTTCAATAGCAACTGCGTCTACTACAGCAAGTGGTTTTGTTCTTGCACTCATGATACCACGCATATTCGGAATTTTTGGCTCTGCTACGCCTTCAGCACAACTTGCAATAAACTTACCTGAAACGGTTAGCACTTCTTTACCGCCCTCAATTTCTCTTTCAATTGTTGCCGTATCACCATCAACATCTAATTTTTTGATAATCGATACAGATGGAATGTCTAAAAATTCGCCAACCATAGCAGCAACCTGATTACCATTATAATCGATAGACTCGCGACCCGTTAGAATAATATTGAAATCTTTATCTTTTGCATATTCCGCAATCTGTTTTGCCACGAAATAGGCATCTCTCGGTGCTGCATTAACCCTAACGGCATCATCTGCACCAATTGCAAGCGCTTTTCTAATGGTTGGATCGTTGCCCGCTTCGCCTACATTAATAACCGTTACCGTTCCTTTACCGCCTTCGGTTAGCTCAATAGCCCTTGATAATGCGATTTCGTCGTATGGATTAACAATATATTGCACTCCTGACGTATTGAATTCGGTATTATCATTAGTAAAAGTTATTTTTGTCGTTGTGTCTGGCACATTACTGATACAAACTAATATTTTCATATGTTAATAGTGGTTTTTAGTGCTATGACATTATCAAGCCGAAATCTTTAGCTCATGATAATTCATATGTTATATGTTTATTATATAAGGTCTTTCTGCAAATTTAATTAAAAAAGCAAGGAAATAAAATGTCATCAACCCGTTTAAGTAAGTTATTGGAATTTTTAGAAAGCGATCCTAACGATCCTTTTATACTATATGCCTTAGCCACAGAGTATAACGCACAAAATGATAAGGAAAAAGCTTATTCTTTTTACCTTCAGTTAACCGATAAACACCCCGATTATGTTGGCACTTATTATCATTTAGGTAAATTACTCGAAAAAGATGATCAAAAAGAGAAAGCTATAGCCATTTACCAGAAGGGTATGGAGGTAGCACGCAACAAAAGAGACATGCATGCTTTTTCTGAATTACAGGGCGCATACAATACAGCTGCAGGATTAGATTATGAAGACGATTAACCCCAAACCCCTAAAGGGGCTTTTAGTTTTGAGCTAATGCAAACAACACCTATAGCTGCAAAAAAACAGTGGTTATTTATTAGAAACGTAATCTTTTTTACATTTACTTCTTTTGGAGGTGCACAAGCACACCTGGCTTTGTTGCTTAAATACTTTGTTCAAAGCACTAAATTTATCTCAGAAGAAGAACTTTTAGAGTTAAATGCATTGGCACAGGTACTCCCCGGACCAGCATCCACGCAAACCTTGGTTGGGATAGCCTGGAAAGTTGGAAAACTTAAACTAGCCATTATTACTTTCCTGATCTGGATTTTACCTACAGCAACCATAATGACCTTTGCTGCAATCAGTTATGCTTTACTAGATCAAAAACAAAAATTTAACGATATTTTAGAATATATCCAGCCAATTGCACTGGGTATTGTAGCTTATGGTGCATGGAAACTTGGTAAAAAGGTTTTATCCTCTCAGGTTTCTATATTCCTTGCCATTGCTTCAGTTATTGCCACATTAGTTTTAAGAAATGCTTATGTGTTTCCATTGTCAATATTGATTGGCGGAATGATCTCTTCAGCCATCGAAACGCCAAAAGAAGAAGCAGAGTTAAGGGTTAAACTTTTTTCAAATATCAATCCTAAAAAACTGGTCTACTTTCTAGGTGCTTTGCTTTTATTTGCATTGGTAGGTGCAATAATAAACAGAACATCGCCCTTTAGTTTACCGATTCGTTTGCTCGAAAACTTTTACCGTAACGGAATATTGGTTTTTGGGGGCGGACAAGTACTTGTTCCTTTGATGTTTACCGAGTTTGTAGAGATGAAACATTATTTGCCTTCATCTGGATTTTTATCAGGTTTTGCGTTACAGCAGGCCTTACCTGGTCCAACATTCTCTTTTACGAGCTACTTAGGCGCGTTAAGCATGAAGAATTTTGGTTACGGATTATGGGGCCAAATTTTAGGTGGATTAATAGGAGTGATAGGTATTAATTTACCCGGACTAATCCTCGTTTTATTTATTGTACCATTTTGGGACGATCTGAAAAAGATCTCTCGGATCCGTCATAGCCTTTCAGGAATCAATGCCGTTAGCGTTGGTTTTATTATTGCTGCTTTTGTGCTGCTGTTAATACCAATGGGCTTTAACTGGGTATTTTTAGGGATAATGGTCGCTACATTTTTATTGTTAAATTTTACTAAAGTTAGTCCACCTGTTATTGTATTGGCAGGTATACTAATTGGATATTTATTTTAGTATAAGATAAATATCAACATCGAGTTTATAGAAAATTGTTAAAATTTGGAAAGCAAAGACAGTAAACTTTGGGCTAATGCAGTCCCGCTATCTCTGCTGCTCCGATGAAACCTGTGAAACAAGCAAGAACCCAATAAAAAACAAAATATACAGCGCTTAAATCGGGAGCATTCGTTTTATCGGGTTTAGATTGGTTGGGCTTCGTGCTACAAGGTTAGTTTTTCGGGCAAGTGCGGCATCGGCGATCTTTGCTTATGCCCTTGAGGAATAGTTTATGTTATAAAAATCAATATGAATGACAGTGGAGTTTAAAAGATTAAATCTCTTCATGTTATCGTCACTGCTGAGAAGGCTTTTTCAGCCGACAAAGCAATCTTACAACGATCGCTACTAGCGAGAGCTTTAAGATTCCCACCTGCGCGGGATGACGGTCATTCTATTGAAGTCTGTCGCCTCAAGAGGAATAATTATCTCACAAAATCATATGTATGACATGAAGATTTTGGAGCATTTTAGGTCGTGTGGGATTTCCTAAAACGGTGGATCATCATCATTATAATCGTCCATTTTTGAAGGACGGATAATCACGTTGCTTTGTTTTTCAAAATCCTGTGATGGGTACATACCAGCTGAAGGATCAGCCGCAAATGAACTTGGCGGCGCATTAAAGTCTTCTTCCAAATCTGTAAACTTCACAAATTTACCTACGAATTTAAGTGGTACAATTCCAGTTTCACCGTTACGGTGTTTTGCAATGATAACCTCACCGATACCCGCTTGCGATCTTCCTTGTTCATCCTCGGTAATGCCATAATATTCAGGGCGGTACAAGAACAATACCATATCCGCATCTTGCTCAATTGAGCCCGACTCACGTAAATCGGATAACATTGGCCGTTTTCCCTGTAAACCTGGTCTACTCTCTACCGCACGACTCAACTGCGATAATGCCAGCACCGGGACATCAAGTTCTTTTGCAACCGATTTTAGCGCCCTCGAAATACTACCAATTTCCTGCTCACGGTTACCACCGCCTTTTCCTTCGCCTTTACCATGCATTAACTGCAAGTAATCGACAATTACCAATTGAATATCGTATTGTGATTTTAATCTTCTGCATTTTGCCCTGAACTCAAAAATATTTAGTGCAGGCGTATCATCAATTAACAGGGGAGCTTCAGTTAAACGGCCAATTTTACTGTGTAACTGCTGCCATTCCCATTCCTGTAAATTTCCTTTCCTGATTTTTTCCTGCTCAATTTCTGCTTCTCCAGAAATCAAACGATTAACCAGCTGAACTGACGACATCTCTAGCGAGAATACTACCGTTGGTTTTGCAAAATCGACAGTGGCATTTCTTGCACAGGTTAGTACGAAAGCCGTTTTTCCCATCGCCGGACGTGCAGCAATAATTACTAAATCCTGCTTTTGCCAACCACCGGTTATTCTATCTAGTCCTGTAAAACCAGTTGGCACACCAGTTAAACCATCGGTTTTGGTACGAAGCTCTTCAAGCGTAGCTAACGATTGTTTAATGATATCGTCCATTTTCTGTGTATCTCTACGCAGGTTATTTTGGGCAATTTCGAAAAGTCCTTTTTCTGCCTGATCTAAGAGATCGAAAATATCAGTCGTATCTTCGTAGGCATTTGTTATGATTTCGGTTGAGATTCTGATCAGTTCACGCTGAATATATTTCTGAGAAATAATACGTGCGTGAAACTCAATATTAGCTGCTGAAGCAACCCTATTGGTTAAGTTGGTAATATAGTAGGCACCACCAACCATTTCTAGAGAGCCTAATGTCCGCAGTTCTGCCGTTACTGTTAAAATATCAACTGGTCGCGATTTTTGAAATAGAATATGAATCGCTTCAAAAATTTTCTGATGGGCAATGTTATAAAACACCTCTGGTTTCAAAACATCAATTACAGCAGAAAGCGCATCTTTTTCGAGCATTAACGCTCCAAGAACTGCTTCCTCGAGATCTAATGCCTGAGGGGGAATTTTCCCCTGTGAACTTATAGTATTACTTAACCTGCTTTTTCTAGCAGTCATACTGTTCTTTCCGCCTTGTTCATTATCGATACTCATTCCACAAAAGTAATCAAATTTTGATGCGGTTGTTCGAATTAGTTACTAGCTGTTTGTTAACAAATTGAAGCATAATCAGATTAAATTTTATTGGATTTATGATGCCACATAAATTTTTAAACAATTAAATGTTAATAAGGCGCACATTGTTTAGGGCTAAAACATTTTATTTGAATACTTTTGCCTTACAATTTCAAAACATGGATAATTTTAGAAGACCGCAACGCGCAAAAGAGAATAATGAGTTTGTATTCGGCATCAGGGCCGTAATAGAAGCCGTTAAAGCAGGAAGAGACATTGAAACCATTTACCAGCAACGCGGTCTGGGCGGCGATCTTTTTTTAGAATTAAAAGCCCTGCTAAAAGATACTTTGATTCCTTTAAACTCAGTTCCGATTGAGAAGTTGAATCGCATGTCGCAGAAAAACCATCAGGGGGTAATTGCGGTTATTTCGCCGATTACCTATCAGAATATTGAAGACATTATTCCAACCGTTTTCGAAAAAGGTGAGGTGCCATTAATTTTGGTATTAGATAGCGTAACCGATGTGCGTAATATGGGTGCCATTGCACGTACAGCTGCATGCGTAGGGGTTCATGCGATTATTGTGCCGTTAAAAAATGCAGCACAGATCAATGCTGATGCGATTAAAACATCCGCAGGTGCATTATTCAGCATTCCGATTTGTCGCCATGCTAACCTGCACAAAACCTGTTTATTTCTGCAAGAAAGTGGATTGCAGATCGTAGCCTGTACCGAAAAAACCAGTGATTTTATTTATGCGCCAGATTATACTATGCCTACGGCAATTGTAATGGGATCGGAAGATGAAGGAATTTCTAACGATCTTTTAAGGGTAGCCGATCATCTGGCTAAAATACCAATGGCCGGAAAAATTGAATCGTTAAATGTTTCTGTTGCTGCTGGAGTAATTTTATACGAAGCAGTTAGACAAAGAACAGTTTAGGTAAGCTGGTTAATGATATCAATATCTATTAGCTTCATCCCATTGAGGTTCGTCTTCCCGAACTTGTTTCAGGATCTTCCACAATAGATAATATAGGAAATATAAAATGGATGATGAAAACTATGCTGCATCATCCATTTTACATCTCATACACTCTATCTATTAAATGAATTTATTGCCAAAACGCGATTTAACCTCTGCAACAAACTCTTTAACCTTTTGCTCTTCATTTCTTGGGCAGATCATCAGCATATTATTGTTTTCCACAACAATGTAATCGTGTAGCCCCTGTAGGATAACCAATTTATCTTTAGGAACATTTACCATACAGTTTGATGAATCGAACATCAGTACCTGCTCTGAAGGGATAACGGCATTACCCACATAGTCTTTCTCTGCCATTTCATAAATAGAGGCCCAGGTTCCTAAATCAGACCAACCGAAATCAGATGGAAGCACGTAAACATTTTCTGCTTTTTCCATAATTCCGAAATCTATTGAAATATTGGTGCATTGAAAATAAGCGTTATTGATAAAGGCTTTTTCTCCTTCAGTATTCAATTCAGACCTGCCGATATTAAATATTTCATACATATCTGGCAGATGTTTTTCGAAAGCACTTAAAATCGCTTTAGCAGACCAGATAAATATCCCGGCATTCCACAAGAAATCGCCGCTTTGTAAAAATGATTTTGCTAATTCTAAGTTCGGCTTCTCGGTAAATGTTTTAACCTTATGCAGGTCGGTATCGGTATTAAGCACATAATCAGTATGTTGAATATAACCATAGCCTGTATCCGGACGGTTTGGTTTAATACCCAATGTGATTAAACAATCGTTTTTCGAAGCTGCATCTAATGATTGCTCAATAGACTGTATAAAACCATCAATATTGGCAATGGTATGATCAGAAGGGGCAACAACGATTGTGGCGTTCGGATTTAATTCAGCTATTTTTAAACTTCCATAAGCAACACAAGGAGCTGTATTTCTTAACAATGGTTCTGCTAAAATTTGATTTGCACTGAGCTGTGGTAATTGCTCTTTTACTAAATCCGAATAAATTTCGTTGGTAACAATAAAAATATTTTCAGGAAGGCAAATTTTTAAAAATCGATCGTAGGTACTCTGTATCAAAGTTTTACCTACACCAAAAAAATCGATAAACTGTTTTGGGTATTCTGTTCTGCTTACTGGCCAAAAGCGACTTCCGACACCACCGGCCATAATCAATGCATAATAGTCTTTATTCATTTTATAAATTAAAATTACACGATGCCTTCGTTAAGGAGATCGTGTAAATGGATAATGCCAAAGTAAGTATTTTGTTCTAGAACTAGCAACTGCGTTATATTGTTTTGTTTAATAATATCTAAGGCATCAACCGCTAAAGCATCAAATTGTATGCTCTTTGGCGTTCTGCCCATGATATCTTCAGCTTTTAAGTTTGCGATAGAATTGTTATTTTCTAACATCCGCCTTATATCACCATCCGTAATGATGCCAAGCACCTTATCGTTGCTATCAACAACAACAACAGCACCCAAACGGTTTTTACTAATTTCTATTAACACATCTTTAACGGATGCCGATGGGTGTATGGAAGGTTTCTCATTAGACAAAGCCAGATCCCGCGCCTTTAAATAGAGTTTTTTACCTAATGATCCACCCGGGTGATATTTAGCAAAATCTGATTCATTAAAATCTCTACACTCTAACAAACAAATAGCCAGGGCATCGCCCAATGCCAATTGCGCCGTTGTACTGGTAGTGGGTGCCAAATTATGCGGACAGGCCTCTTTTTCGAAAGAAGTGTTCAAAATCAGATCGGCCTGTTCGGCTAAAAACGAATTCAGTTCACCAACCATCCCGATGAGCAGATTGCCAGATGTTTTTAACAAGGGGGTAAGCACTTTTATTTCTGGCGTATTTCCACTTTTAGAGAGGCAGATTACAATATCATCTACCTGGATCATTCCCAGATCGCCATGAATAGCATCTGCGGCATGCATAAATATAGCAGGGGTACCTGTTGAATTGAAAGTAGCTACCATTTTTTGTGCAATAATTGCACTCTTTCCTATACCAGTAACAATTACCCGCCCTTTGCCATGTAAAATGCTTGATACGACTTTTTCGAAATCGCTGTTAATATTCTTTGCAACATTTAATATTGCTGCTGCCTCAAGCTCTAATGTGCTTACAGCCGATTGGATTATTGATTTTTTACTTTTCAAAGAGAAAATAATTGTCTGTTAATACTTGAAATTCTTGTAAAATTATGTTATTTTGGATACAAAAATAGCATCGCATATTTTATTACACAAAATGGACGTGAAAAAGTCGTTATTTGATAACCTACAAAATTTCTTCGGGTTTGACAATTTCAAAGGTGATCAGGAGTCGATCATTACAAATATTTTAGAAGGCAATAACACTTTTGTTATTATGCCAACAGGCGGAGGGAAGTCTATTTGCTATCAGTTACCCGCTTTAATGAGCGAGGGAACAGCAATTGTAATTTCTCCACTAATTGCTTTGATGAAAAACCAAGTTGACCAATTAAGGGCTTTTGGTGGAAATGACAGTATTGCTCACTTTCTTAATTCATCCCTAAATAAATCTGAAATTACTCAAGTTAAATCTGATCTTTTAAGCGGTCAGACTAAGTTATTGTATGTTGCGCCAGAGTCTCTGGCTAAGCAGGATAACATTGAATTTTTAAATCTGATTAAAATCTCTTTCGTTGCCGTTGATGAAGCGCATTGTATCTCTGAATGGGGGCACGATTTCAGACCAGAATACCGTAAGATTAAACAGGTTATTGCAGGATTAGGAAATAATATTCCAATTATTGCATTAACTGCAACTGCTACGCCGAAAGTACAGCAGGATATTATGAAGAATCTTGGAATGACGGAAGCAACGTTGTTTAAATCGTCATTTAATAGGCCCAATTTATTTTACGAGATCCGCCCTAAAAGAGACATTACCAAAGAAATTATTAAATATATCAAATCTAATCCTGGCAAATCCGGGATTATTTACTGCCTTAGCCGTAAAAAGGTTGAGGAAGTGGCAGAAGCATTAAATCTAAATGGAATTAGTGCCCTGCCTTATCATGCGGGACTGGATCCAAAGGTTAGGGCCGAAACACAGGATAAGTTTTTGATGGAAGATGCTGAGGTTATTGTTGCAACCATTGCCTTTGGTATGGGGATCGATAAACCTGATGTTCGCTTTGTGATTCACCATGATGTGCCTAAAAGTATGGAGGGGTATTACCAGGAAACTGGTAGGGCCGGACGTGATGGTGGTGAAGGTGTATGTATTGCTTTCTACGCTCAAAAAGACGTAGATAAGCTGGCTAAATTTATGAAAGATAAACCAGTTTCGGAACGTGAAATTGGCACACAGATATTAAAAGAAGTGATCGATTATGCTGAATCTGGCGTATGCCGACGCAAGCAGATCCTCCATTATTTCGGTGAAAATTTTAACGAAACGGGCTGTAACTGCATGTGTGACAACTGTAAAAAGCCTAAAAAGCAATTTGATGCAGAAAGTCAATTGTTGACCGTTTTGAAATTTATCGAAAAATCGGGCGAAAAATTTGATGATGCACACTTGTTGAACGTATTTTTAGGTTTAGAGACCGCTCAAACCATTGCTTACGAACACAGCAAGATTCCTGAATTTGGAATCGGTAAAGAAGAAGGCGAGCTGATGTGGAAATCGATTATCCGCCAGGCTGTTTTAAATAATTATCTTTTTAAAGACATTGATAATTACGGTTTATTAAAGTTAACCAAACAGGGTAGAGATTTTATTATCAACCCTTATAGCCTTAAATTCATACTAAACGAACCAATAGAGAATGGTGCTGATGAAGATGATGACGATGTAAAACAAGGTACAGGTGCTTTAGATGCCCATCTTTTATCATTGCTTAAAGAGCTACGTAAAAAAATTGCGAAGCAGAAAAGTGTTCCACCATTCGTAGTTTTTCAGGATCCATCTTTAGAGGAAATGTGTACGCATTACCCGATTACGATGGAAGAGCTTCGCCAGATTTCTGGTGTAGGTTCGGGTAAAGCGATGAAATTCGGAACACCTTTCATCGAACTGATCAAAAAATATGTCGAGGATAATGATATCGAACGTCCAATCGATCTGATTATTAAAACTCAGGCCAATAAGTCGCAGATGAAAGTTTCGATCATTCAAAATATCGACAGACAGATTGGTTTGGAAGATATTGCCGATTCGAAAGGTATCACTTACGAAGAAATTCTGAAAGAAGTAGAATCGATTGTAAACTCAGGTACTAAACTTAACCTAAACTATTTCATTGATGAAGTAATTGATGATGATAGACAAGATGAAGTATTTGACTATTTCAGAGCAGCTGAAAGCGATTCTATCGATGAAGCACTTAACGAATTAGGCGAAACCGATTATACCCGCGAAGAAATTCAATTGATGCGGATTAAATTCATGTCAGAACTAGGAAATTAAAAATTAGATGTGAGATAGGAGAAGCTAGATTTGAGATAAACTCAGATCTTAGATCTTATATCAACATCCCACATTTCAACTATGCTCAACTATTTAGATAAATTAAAAAATACAGATTCGGGAAATTTCTTTTTAATGGCTGGTCCATGCGCTATTGAAGGCGAGGATATTGCCATGAGAATTGCCGAAAAGATTATTACAATTACCGATAAACTTCAGATTCCATATATTTTTAAAGGTTCGTACCGAAAAGCAAACAGGAGCAAAGGAAGTTCTTTTACAGGCATTGGCGATGAAAAAGCTTTGCGCATTTTGGAAAGGATTGGTAGAGAATTTGGTGTGCCAACGGTTACCGATATCCATGAAAGTGGCGAGGCCGCAATGGCGGCTGCTTATGTAGATGTATTGCAGATCCCTGCATTTTTATGTCGCCAAACTGATTTATTAATTGCTGCAGCCGAAACCGGAAAAGTAGTAAATGTTAAAAAAGGTCAGTTCCTTTCTGCAGGTTCTATGAAATTTGCAGTTGAGAAGGTAAAAGAAGCCGGAAATAACAAAGTGATTTTAACAGATAGAGGTAATACTTTTGGTTATCAGGACCTGATTGTTGATTACCGTGGTTTACCAGAAATGCAGGGTTTCGGCGTTCCGGTAGTGATGGATTGCACACATTCCTTACAACAACCCAATCAAAGTAGTGGGGTTACCGGCGGTAAGCCAGAATTAATTTCGACTATCGCTAAAGCAGCAATTGCAGTAGGAGCAGATGGTTTATTTATTGAAACACACCCTGATCCTGCAAATGCAAAATCGGATGGTGCCAATATGTTACATTTAGACCTGTTGGAAGAAACATTAACCAAACTGATCAGAATCAGACAAGCTATATTATAATCTTGAACAATCCGAAAGTATTTCTCACTGCCGAATGGCGTAAACTGGCTTTGGCACAGTATACCGTAGATAAAGAAATACTTTCGAAATACCTCCCTCCACACTGTGAATTAGATGATTGGCAAGGGAAATATTATGTGAGTTTAGTTGGCTTTATGTTTAGTGATGTTAAACTTCGGGGCTTTAATATTCCATTTCACACTGATTTTGAAGAGGTTAACTTAAGATTTTATGTCAAATTTAAGGATGGAGATACGTGGAGAAGAGGAGTGGTATTTATTAAGGAATTTGTACCAAAGCCTGCCATCACCTTTGTAGCCAACACCATCTATAAGGAGAATTACCAAACATTTCCGATGAAACATGTTTGGATTGAACAGGAACATCAGCTTGAGGTAGATTATCGCTGGAATAACCGAACCTGGCATAATTTTTCACTTATTTCTTCTTCAAAAGCAGAAGAAATACAGATTGGTAGTGAAGAAGAATTTATTACAGAACATTATTGGGGTTATACTAAGATCAGCGTAAATAAAACATCTGAATACGGTGTGGAGCATCCCCGCTGGCAAGTTTATCCTGTAAAGGATTATAAAATTAATGTCGATTTTGGAATTAACTACGGAAATGATTTTTCTTTTTTAAACGAAGCTAAGCCTGATTCTGTATTCTTGGCTGAAGGCTCTGAAATAAGGGTGCTAAAAGGGAAAAAGTTTTAATATTGACAAGTATTTTGTCATTCTGAATGCAATGAAGAATCTTTATTAAATAAATTTCAAGCTGTATTTCATAAGCTAAAGTCATTGTGGGGAGAAATGAGGAATCCTGTCAGCAGCATCCAGACAGCCTTAAAACTTATAGCGATCGCATTAATATTCCCGCATGCGCGAGAATGACGACTGTTAAATTCGTAATAGCATAACGAGCGCCAGATTAAATCCTATGATAATCTCCGCGCCAATTTTTAATGGCTTTCTTAATTTCGTCAGGAGATAACTTATCAGCCACAGCTTTATCAACCAAAGCCAAATATTCTTCATCACTAGCAAAACGTAAAGCCAAAATTTGCCCCATCTTCAATCCACCTGGGAAAGCTTTACCCGCAAGAATGTAATAACGCAATTTTTCTTCGGCTCTTGCAGCTCTATCCTGTGCTTTAAGTGCAAACATCCGTGCCATTACAGCTATAATTGCAATCAGGAAAAATGCGAGCACAAGCAAGCCTGTAATTATAGTAGGTATCGCAATGCAAGAATATATCGCAAAGCACAGGCCTAAAACTGCTAATGGTATGGTAAAAAAATGGAAAGGTGGATAAAATCTTTTATGGTTTCCGTAATGTTGAGACATATTATTTTTCATTAAGTTGTACTACTTCTTTTTGTTCCTTGAGATTTGAAGCACATTTTAAATGTGCATGGCAACCGCTGCGCTTTGAATATTTTCTCCAGTTTCGATATAGCGATTTACTGGTCCTCCACATTTAAGACAAAAGCCTTTTAAAATAATATCATTTAATTTATTTAAATAAGGCTTATAATTAGTGATAGTAGACATCTTTTTACATCCAGTACAATAGCAACTTTCCAGTATAAGATTAGATGCTTATATTGCTCCAACATAATAATTTCTATATCGTAGTCTTCAATTTCTATTTCCATAAAATGGGCCAATTATATTTTAGTAATTACAAACGATGTTCTACGATTGTTTTTTCTTCCTGATTCCGTTTTATTATCAGCAATCGGTTTACTTGCTCCAAATCCCTTAAAGGTAAGTCTTTTAGCATCAATACTATTTTTGATCAGGTACTCGTAAACTGCATTGGCACGATTAAAAGATAACTTTTCATTCAATTTATCATCGCCAACATTATCGGTGTGTCCCTGAATCTCAATCTGGACGTTTTCATTTTGGTGCAGAAAATCGATAAGCAGATCCAGTTCACGGATAGAGACGGGCAAAAGACTAAACTTATTGGTATCGAAGAAAATGTTTCTTAGGGTTACATTTCCACCTTGCTTTATTTTTTCGATGTAAACTTCAATCTGGTAAGGTTTGTTGATATCTCCTGCCTTGAGCTCAAAGTTTTCAGAGTAAAACATATAACCTTCAGCATTTACATTAAACAGATAATTACTCCCAACAGGCATTACCGCTAAAAATTGACCCGTTTCTGAATCAGTATAATCGTCGAAAACAGTTTTACTGCTTTTCAGATCAACCACCTGAACATTACTTTCGATCGTTTTTTTAGTATCCCGGTCCCTTACAATTCCTTTCACATAGGAAATCTTCAGCGGTTTAGCAACTTCAGGAATTCCAAAACTATAAATATCCTGTAAGCCAAAACCTCCTTTTAAATTCGAAGAAAACAAGCCGAAACTTCCATCAGCACTTACTACCAAACCACTTTCATCTTCGAAAGAATTGATTGGATAACCGATATTAATTGGCTTTTGCCACTTGCCATCATTGTCCATTCTGCTGTAATAAATATCTTTGTTTCCAAAGCCTGGCCAACCATCAGAAGAAAAATACAAAGTTCTTCCATCAGCATGCAAAAATGGTGTATTTTCATCATAAACCGTGTTGATGTCAGGCCCAAGATTAATGGCAGGTCCCCATTTAGCTTCATCGGTAATGCTGCTTTTCCAAATATCATAACCTCCAGATCCGCCTGGTCTATTACTTATAAAATACAAGGTTCTTCCATCAGGACTAATTGCCGGTTGTGATTCCCAATATTCTGAATTAACGGGTTTCCCAACATTGTAAGGTTCGCCCCAATCTTTTCCCTCACGATGTGAAACATAAATATCACACCTACCTAGGCCATCTGGTCGGTTGCATCCCGTAAAAAAAAGGTACTTCCCATCAGGCGAAATGGTTTGTGCCCCTTCATTGTATTGGATAGTATTTATTTTGCTGGATAAGGGAGTAGCGGCATCCCATTTATTATTTTTAAGCTGTGAGGTCAAAAAATCTTCATTACCATTTACCTGACGGGTAAAAACCAGGGTTTCGCCATCAGCTGTTATCGCAGGAAAGTACTCAGCATCTGTTGTATTTACACCTTCACCTAAATTTGTTGGACTATATTTTACGGGCTTCTTAATTGCTAGGGCAGCGAAATCACAATCTAAAAGATATTTCTTTGCTTTTCTTGCTTTATCGGATGAAGAATCTAATATCAAAAAATCACTAAAATGCTGTTTCGATTTTAAATAATCCTGAGTTGCGAATTCGGTTTCAGCCAAGCCATAAATTACAGCCGGAGCTACCGTTTTATTGATCAATATGGCTTTTTCGTAAGCAGCTTTGGCTTCAGCATACTTTTTTTGTACTTTATAAACGCCAGCAAGCACAATGTAGGCGTTTTGGAATAACGGATCAGCTTCAACCGCACTTTTTAATACCTGTTCGGCAGCAGCATAATCTAATTTATCAATAAATGGCCCGGATTTTTCAAAAAAAACCTGTGCCTTTTTATTCAGGGAACTTTGCCCAAAACAATAAATACTCAGTATGCTAAAGAAGAGGACTAAGCGAAATTTCATTACACTAACATTTGGTTATAAAGCTAATGTATTGTTTTTAAGGAATATTTAAAAATTTGTGCGTTTGCAAAGAAATTTCCCATTTTGGGTTTGCCATTACATAATCAATAATTAAGGGTGTAATTTCCTTTGATTTAGACCATTCTGGCTGTAGATATAATTTGCAGGTAGGAGAAACCATAGCCGCGTACTCTTCGGCCCATTTAAAATCACTTTTATTAAAAACGATCACCTTTAATTCGTGCGCAAAAGGTGTAATATCTGGCCTTGGTGCTTTAAATTTCTTTGGTGATAAACAGATCCAGTCCCAATTTCCAGAAAGTGGGTAGGCACCAGATGTTTCGATAAAGGTAAGAATACCTCTTTCTTTTAATTTATTGGTTAAATAATCCAGGTTATAAATCAAGGGTTCGCCACCCGTAATTACAACAGCCTTACCGGGAAATTTATCGGCATTTTCAACAATTACATCCGAAGCCGTAAGTGGATGCATTTCGGCATCCCAGCTTTCTTTCACATCGCACCAATGGCAGCCTACATCGCAGCCCCCTAAACGGATAAAATAAGCTGCTTTACCAGTATTAAATCCTTCTCCCTGTATGGTATAAAATTCTTCCATTAAAGGAAGTAATGTGCCGTCTTCTGGTATGTCTTGTTTCATTTTTGAGGATGCAAATATCCTAAAAAAATATGGTGATGCTGTTCCTCTTTCGAAATTTAATGTAAAGATGAAATAAGACTGATATTTATTTGCCGTATTTTAGCTGTATGAAGTGGTTTAAGGCGCTAAATAATAATCAAATTCCCCGTCCTGATACAATTAAAACAATAGAAGTTGCGGGAAAACAAATCTGTTTGATTAACAATGAAGACAAAATTACCGCAACCCAATCGCATTGTCCGCATGCTGGGGGTCATTTTAGTGGTGGCTGGTGCAAAAACGGACATCTGGTTTGCCCTATCCATCGGTACGAATACAGTTTAACCACAGGAAGGGGAGCAGAGGGGCAAGGTGATTATATTAATATCTATCCAACCGAATTGCGCGATGATGGCCTCTATATCGGTTTTGAAGAAAGCTGGTGGAGTAAACTTTGGGGATAGACAGGTATAAGTCGCTCCATTGAGTTTGCTTTAGTAAAAAAATTAATTTAGCAAATATCTTTTAAAAAATTCCTGGCAATTCAAAATTTCAATTTCTGAGAAATAAAAATCTTCAATATCTTCTGTGATAATACATTTACAATTAACAGATTTGGCAGCGTAATATTCTAAACCATCTTCAAAATCGTGGATTGATTTGTTTGACAAGGTATCCAAAACACTTTTTGATGAATTTTCAGCAATCTTAATATGTTGGCAAATCAAATCGATTTTCTGCTTGGCTAATTGAGATTTATGTTTCTTTTCGGCAAAGTAAAAAGCAATGGCCAAACAAAGTGGAGAAGTATATATTTCAAATTTCGGATGCGATGCCAAACTCAAAATTCTCGAAGAATAACTAAATAATGGATATTCCTTATTCAACACAGAAACGAGGATATTGGCATCTAAAAATATCTTCATCAATTACTTTTTAGAAGAAAAATATTCGTTTTTTGAATCTTTACGTGTTTGTTTTGACATTTTTTTATACTCGACTTCGCCCTCAGCAACCATGCTCACCCAATCTGAAATGGGAAAATCTTCCAAAGATTTGTATTCTGTGGCCGTTACCTGAGTTAAGAGGTGCTCTATTAATCGCGATAAGCTAATGTTGTTTTCAGCGGCAAATTTTTTTGCCCTTGCTACAACATCTTGATTAAAACTTAAAGTTAACTTAGTGTCCATCTAATTAAATTTTAATTCAAATATAACAATTACACGTAAGGATTTAAAATATTACACGTAAAAAAAATCGGCTCAAATATTTGAGCCGATTTTTAATATCTATAGTGGGTATGTTCCCTTCTTTAGTCTTTAAGCTTTCAACTTTAGGCTTAAGAATATATCTCTTTTCTAGCTGATGCTAATGTATTTTTCAATAAACCCACAATGGTCATTAAACCCACACCACCAGGAACAGGCGTAATGTAAGAAGCCTTAGGTGCTACATTTTCAAAATCTACATCACCATATAACTTAAAGCCAGATTTGGTTTCAGCAGAAGTTTCGCGGTTAATACCTACATCAATAATGATGGCTCCCGGTTTAACCATGTCAGCAGTAACAAAATTCTTTTTACCAATGGCGGCAACCACAATATCTGCTTGGAGAACCTGTTCTTTTAAATCTTTAGTACGAGAGTGGGTAAGGGTTACTGTACAATTGCCTGGATTGGCATTGCGGGCCATTAAAATGCTCATTGGGCTACCTACAATATTACTGCGGCCAACAACCACACAATGCATTCCGGTTGTATCGATATTGTATTCCTGCAGCATCAATAAAATACCATAAGGTGTAGCCGGGATAAAGCAAGGCAGGTTACGCATCATTCTACCCAAATTTACCGGGTGGAAACCATCCACATCTTTACGGTGATCGATCTTTTCAGTAACTTTCTCCGGATCAATATGCTTCGGCAAAGGCAATTGAACAATTAAACCGTCTACATCATCATCCTGGTTAATTTCTTCAATTTTCGCCAATAATTCAGCTTCAGTTACCGAGTTATCATATCTATGTAACGACGATTTAAAACCAACCTTTTCGCAGTTTTTCATCTTACTGGCCACATAGGTTTCGCTTCCACCATCATTACCAACTAAAATTGCAACAAGGTGTGGCTTGCGACCACTTTTGTTTAAAAATTCGGCAGCTTCTTCTGCAATTTGAACTTTAACTTTTTCTGATACGTATTTACCGTCTAATAATTTCATTCTAAAAGTATCGAGTAGTGAGAATCAAGTATCAAGACCAATGGTCAACTCAATCATCGCTGTGCTTTAACTATATTTTTATCTTAATACCTAATGCTGGTATCTTGATACTATGTATTAATCTAATTTCAAAACCGCCATAAATGCACTTTGTGGAATCTCTACGTTTCCAACCTGGCGCATACGTTTTTTACCTTTTTTCTGCTTTTCCAATAACTTACGTTTACGGGAAATATCACCACCATAACATTTAGCCGTTACATCTTTACGTAAAGCACTCAGTGTTTCGCGGGCAATAACTTTAGCACCAATTGATGCCTGTATTTTAATCTCGAATTGTTGGCGAGGGATTAATTCTCTTAATTTCTCACAGATTTTCTTTCCAAAATCGTAAGCATTGCTTCTATGGATTAAAGATGATAATGCATCAACGGGCTCATCGTTTATTAACATATCTAAACGAACCAAATCGGATTTACGATAACCAATCTGATGATAGTCGAAAGATGCGTAGCCTTTTGAGATCGTTTTCAATTTATCATAAAAATCAAATACAATTTCGCCCATTGGCATTTCAAAAACCAGCTCAACACGATCAGATGTCAAATACGATTGATTTACAATTGTTCCTCTTTTCTGAATACAAAGTGACATTACAGGACCAACAAAATCAGCTTTGGTAATGATGTTTGCTTTAATAAACGGTTCTTCAACTGAATCCAATTTACTTGGGTCGGGCAAATCAGATGGATTATTTACAAAAATTTCATCCCCTTTAGTAGTGTGGGCAATGTAAGATACGTTGGGAACGGTTGTGATAACCGTCATGTCGAATTCACGCTCCAAACGCTCCTGGATAATCTCCATGTGCAACATACCAAGGAATCCGCAACGGAAACCGAAGCCTAATGCAGCAGAGCTTTCCGGTTCGAAAACAATAGATGCATCATTGAGTTGCAACTTGTGCATTGCCTCGCGAAGTTCTTCAAACTCATCAGTATCAACAGGATAAATACCTGCAAAAACCATTGGTTTAACCTCTTCAAAACCTTGAATCGAATCTAAAGATGGTCTTGCAGTAGTCGTAATCGTATCACCAACTTTTACCTCTCTGGCTTCTTTAATACCGGAAATAATGTATCCCACATCTCCGGTTTTTACCACATTACGTGGCGACATATCCAGTTTCAGAATTCCAACCTCATCAGCCAGATATTCTTTGCCAGTATTAATGAATTTTACTTTGTCGCCTTTTTTAATTTCGCCGTTTACTACTTTATAATAAGCAATAATTCCTCTGAATGAGTTAAAAACAGAGTCGAAAATTAGCGCTTGCAAAGGTGCTTCCGGATCACCAACCGGAGCAGGAACACGGTCTACAATTGCCTGGATAATATCAGGAATACCCATTCCGGTTTTACCCGATGCAGGAATAATATCTTCTCGTTTACATCCGATTAAATCAATAATCTGGTCTTTCACTTCCTCGGGCATTGCCCCAGGTAAATCCATTTTATTTAAAATCGGAATAATTTCAAGGTCGTGTTCAAGTGCTAAATATAAGTTCGAAATGGTCTGTGCCTGAATACCTTGCGAAGCATCAACAATAAGCAATGCCCCCTCGCAGGCAGCAATGGAACGCGAAACTTCGTACGAAAAATCTACGTGTCCAGGTGTATCAATCAGGTTGAAATTATATTCAATATCACCAACTTTATAGTTCATTTGTATGGCATGACTTTTAATTGTTATGCCTCTCTCACGCTCTAAATCCATGTTATCGAGCAATTGTGCCTGCGCCTCACGCTTTGAAATTGTCTCGGTGTATTCTAATAACCTATCAGCCAAAGTACTTTTACCATGGTCAATATGTGCAATAATGCAAAAATTACGTATATGCTTCATCTTTGCGCAAAGATATGCTTTTTAAGGTAATTTTTAATCTAGAAAATATCTACTCTAAGCAATTGATTTGAAAAGCAGATACAGTGACTTTTCTGTTGCTACAGACATGCTTTCCACCTTACTCCGTTGCATTCCTGCACGTTCCATCAGATAGCTATCGGATTAGGTTTATTTTATCAGAGATAGTTTGCTTTTGAAAATTTATTAGTACAGATTATAAAAATCGAATCAAACATAAAAGAGACGCACACAGATATGTTACCTATGTTTATCTGTGTGCATCTGTGGTTAAATTCTCTTAGAGGTTAACTTAAACCATTGTTTTTTTCCATTTGCCTTTTTTAAACAAGATATAAGCAGCTATCGCAATACCTGCTTCAGCTGTTGGGATGGCAATAAAAACACCTGTTGGGCCCATTTCTAAAAAATTGGCCAAAAAGTAAGCCAAAGGAATCTGGAACAACCAAAAGGCAAAAACATTAATTTTGGTAGGTGTCCAGGTATCGCCAGCGCCATTAAATGCACTACTGAATACCATTGCAGCTCCATAAATCACAAAACCAATGCTTAAAATTTTTAAAGCTTTGCTTGCAACGGCAATCACATTTTTATCTGATGTAAAAAATGCCGCGAACAAATGCCCACAGGTTAAGAACAGTACACTTACAACTGCCATAAAAATAATAATGTATTTCAAGGTTTGGAATACCGATTTTTCAGCGCGATCTATATGACCTGCGCCCAAATTCTGGCCAACCAAAGTAGCAGCCGCGTTGCTTAATCCCCAGGCTGGCAACATAAAAAACATCATGAGTCGTAGTGCTGTCTGATAACCTGCTGATCCTGTATCACCTCCGGTAGTGGCAACAAGCTCTGCCAAAAACACCCAGCTACAGCTCGCAATTACGAACTGGAAAATAGCTGGAGCGGCAATCTTAACGATCGCTTTAATCTGGGCAAAATCAGGCAAGAAGTGACTAATGCGTATTTTTAATATATTTTTACCACTAAACAAATTGTAAACCTGATAAGTAACGCCCAAACCACGACCGATGGTGGTGGCAATTGCAGCACCTGTTAAACCAAATGCCGGTACTGGCCCAAAACCATTAATAAAAATAGGGCAGAGGATGATGTTTGCAATATTAGCAATCCACAAACTCCGCATTGCGATGGCCGCATTACCTGCACCACGAAAAATCCCATTGATTAAGAATAAGAGTACAATAATGATACTTCCACCCATCATAATCCGAACAAATGGAACACCTTGATCAGCTGTTTCAGCTGAAGCACCCATGAGCAATAGAATATCTCTTGCGTAAATTAAGCCCAGGATACTGATTATAATATTAACGAAAACCGCGATTACAATCGTCTGCATACCAGCTTTTGATGCCGCCTCTGGATTTTTCTCGCCAATTCTCCGTGCCACTACTGCGGTTGCAGCCATGCTTAACCCAATGGCTAATGAGTAAATAATGGTTAACACGGATTCCGTTAAACCTACGGTTTGTATAGCATGGCTACTATTTTCTAAGTGGCCGACAAAATATAGATCGACTAAGGCAAAAACTGACTCCATAGCCATTTCGAGCATCATCGGAATGGCTAATAAAATAATTGCGCGTTTAATACTAATTGAAGTTAAATCAACCTCGTGACCTTTTAAAGATTGGACGAGGATATCGAAAAAAGACGAAAGTTTACCCTGCGTCTTTGTTGACTGTGACATATAATAATAAAGTAAAGTGTAATGTATAAACCAATGATACGCCTTTAAGCGTACATATCTAAAAATTGTAATGGAGGGAATCCTCGGTTATTTAGAACCTCAAACGGATTGCAGATACTATCATGGCTCTGGTCTTTTTGATGCAACAAAGATAGATAAAATTTCGTATTGTCAAATTTAGATGACTAATTTTTATTGAAATGATTAATTTTTATTATTAATCGAAGGTCTGTGCCTCACAGACCATCCAGGTTGGATTTACGACTTTTTTATCACGGAGACACGGAACTTGGGGATCTATAATCCCTTAAATCGGTGTAATCATCTCTATATACTGTAGGCTTTAATCATTTCTTCCGAAACCTTTGTTCCACGGCCAGTAGTTAAATCAATCAATACATAATCAAAAATGCCATCTGAAGCCACTTTGCCAGTTTTTTGATTAATGATTTCGAATTGAACCGAACAACCTTTATCGTTCATCGTTAAAATACCGGTCCTGATCAGCATTAAGTCATTCATCAACAATGGGCGTTTAAAATTAATGTCAACATGGCTTACAACCCAACCCAGACCCTGTTTGGTAAAATGTTCCCAAGGCATTCCGTAGAATTTTTCCATTTGCTCATAACGTGCTGCCAGTACATAATCAAGGTATTTACTATTATGCACATGGTTAAACATATCGATATCATCCGGGCGGACACGTAATTCACTTTCGAAAATGCTGTATTGATTCTTTTCCAAGGGTAAAATGTTTTTTTTTTGCAAAAGTAAGCTTTTGATATCTTTATATAAAGATGTCTTGATGTAAAGATATATCATCTATTTTTCGTATTTTGATATGAAATGGGAAAGCTCACTTTATATGATATTACAGTTCCGTACGAAGCAATTGTTGAAGAGCGTGATGGTATTTATTTGAGCCGTACCCCTGAGCAACGCTTCTTCGGTGTTTTGCAACTTAACTACATTTCGGTTACCATGAACGGCGGCAAACCATTAAAATTTCCACAAGGCAAAGGGCTTGTAATCCGTAAGCCAGCCATATAATTGCTTTAGTCTTTTGATAAAGAAGTAACGGTTAATCTTTTAATCTTTATTCTGATAATTTAATTTTTAATCTTTCCTGGTGCGATCGTCATATAGTGAGATTAGTTTTTTAGTCAAAAGCATTAAATATCAGAGATTATAAGGCTCAAGTCGTCATTTCGAGCGGAGTGCAACGCAGTCGAGAAATCTGTCAAGATAGATCTCTCCATTTCGCTACGCTTCAGTCGAGATGACGACTTTTCTATAGAGTTATCTGATTCAAGTTAATAAAAAAACACCTCTTGCTTTTAAGCAAAAATAACTTTATCTTTGCGCCACAATTAATTAATTTTTTATTGCTTTAATATTATTCAAGAATGTATTTAAGTCCAGAGAAAAAAGCTGTAATCTTTAAAGAACACGGCAAAGTAGAAACCAACACGGGTTCTGCAGAAGGTCAAGTAGCGTTATTTACATACCGTATTGCGCACTTAACAGAACACTTAAAGAAAAATCGTAAAGATTTCTCTACTCAGTTGTCACTTCAAAAATTGGTAGGTAAACGCCGCGGTATTTTGGCTTACCTATACAAAAAAGATATTGAGCGCTATCGTGCTATCATCAAAGCTTTATCGCTTCGTGATATCATCAAACAAAAATAAGCGCAAGTTTATCAATAAAAGCCATTCTTTAGGGAATGGCTTTTTAATTCCCTGTTAATTTTTTAACGGGTTTTATTATAGATAGGCTTTTTTAATCCTATCTTCGTTTGCAAAAACAAATACATATATAAACAACGGTGTGTAGAAAGAGGAAAACACACCATAATTCTATTTAAATGAATGTAATAAAAAAATCGTTCGATTTGGGCGATGGCAGAATTGTAGAAATCGAAACTGGTAAATTGGCTAAACAGGCTGATGGTTCGGTTGTGGTAAAAATGGGCGATACGATGTTGTTAGCAACTGTAGTATCTACTGTTGGTGCTAAGCCAGGTACTGATTTTTTACCATTATCGGTTGATTATCAGGAAAAATACGCGGCTACAGGTCGTATTCCAGGAGGCTTTTTACGTCGTGAGGCAAGATTATCTGATTACGAGGTATTAATCTCTCGTTTAGTGGATAGAGCTTTACGCCCAATGTTCCCAAGTGATTATCACTCTGATACACAGGTGATGATTTCTTTAATTTCTGCAGATAAAGATATTATGCCTGATTGTTTGGCAGGTTTAGCAGCATCAGCTGCATTATCAGTATCTGATATTCCTTTCAACGGTCCAATTTCAGAAGTACGTGTGGCGAAAATTGATGGTAAATTGGTAATTAATCCATTAGCTAGCCAATTAGAGCGTGCAACTTTAGAGTTTATGGTAGCTGGTTCAGCTAATGATATAGGCATGGTTGAAGGTGAGTGTGATGAAATTCAGGAAGACGAAATGGTTGAGGCTTTAAAATTTGCACACGATGCAATTAAAGTTCAATGTGCTATTCAGGTTGAATTAACTGAAGCTACTGGCAAAACCGTTAAACGCGAATACAGCCACGAAGACCATGATGCTGATTTAAAAGCTAAGGTTTATGCTGATACTTACGATAAAGTTTACGCTGTAGCAAAAGCTGGTGGCAATAAAGATGTTCGTAAAGAAGGTTTTACTGCGATCATTAACGAATTCTTCGAGGCAATGCCAGAAGATACTGCAGATTTAACTAAAGCAATGGCTAAACATTATTATCATGATGTTCAGTACGATGCCATCAGAAACCTGTTATTAGATGAAGGCATCCGTTTAGATGGCCGTAAGACTACAGAAATTCGTCCTATCTGGAGTGAAGTTGGTTATTTACCTGCTGCTCACGGTTCGGCAGTATTTACACGTGGCGAAACACAATCATTAACTTCAGTTACTTTAGGTAGTAAAGACGATGAGCAAATGATTGATGGTGCTTTCTTCAATGGTTACAACAAATTCTTATTGCACTATAATTTCCCTGGTTTCTCAACCGGAGAAGTTAGACCTAACAGAGGCGCTGGCCGTCGCGAAATTGGTCACGGCGCTTTAGCACAACGTTCATTGAAAAAAGTATTGCCTCAAGGTGAAGCAAATCCTTATACCATCCGTATCGTTTCTGATATCTTAGAATCTAACGGTTCGTCATCAATGGCAACTGTTTGTGCAGGTACATTAGCATTAATGGATGCAGGTATTAAAATCAAATCTCCAGTTTCAGGTATCGCAATGGGTTTAATTACCGATGAGAAAACCGGTAAATATGCAATCCTTTCTGATATTTTAGGTGATGAAGATCACTTAGGTGATATGGACTTTAAAGTAACTGGTACTGAACGCGGTATCGTTGCTTGTCAAATGGACTTAAAAATCAATGGTTTATCTTACGAAGTTCTAACAAAAGCGTTGTTACAGGCTAAAGAAGGTCGTTTACACATCTTAAACGAGATGAAGAAAACCATTAGCTCACCTAACGAAGATTATAAACCACATGCGCCACGTATTGTTTCTTTAACTATTGATAAAGAATTTATCGGTGCAATTATCGGCCCTGGAGGTAAAATTATCCAGGAAATGCAACGCGAAACCGGTGCTTCAATCTCTATCGAAGAAGTTGATGGCAAAGGTATTGTAGAAGTATTTGCAGATAACAAAGCAGCTATCGATGCAGCGGTTACCCGTATCCGTAATATCGTAGCTAAGCCAGAAATCGGTGAAGTTTACCAAGGTAAAGTAAAATCAATTATGCCATTCGGTGCATTTGTTGAGGTGATGCCAGGTAAAGACGGTTTATTGCACATCTCTGAAATTTCATGGGAACGTTTAGAAACCATGGATGGTGTATTAAAAGAAGGTGATAAAATCGAGGTTAAATTATTAGACATCGATAAACAAGGTAAAATGAAACTTTCCCGCAAAGTTTTATTGCCAAGACCAGAAAAACCAGCAGCGCCACAAGCGTAACTGCTAAATCCCCTAGAGGGGACTTTTAGATATTAAGATTAGCCCTTTCAGTTTTACACTGAAAGGGCCTTTTATTTTAAATCGACTTAATGCGTTTTTCGTCATGCTAAATTTATTTCTAACTTAAAAACTTTCGTACTTCTTTTGTAACTTGCATTCTTAGTAAATCGTATAAACAAATCGTCATTGTGAGGCACGAAGCAATCTATTTCAAAAATGCTCAGCGAGGTTGCTTCGTACCTGGCAATGGCGACAACCAATAAAAAATGAAATACATCATTGCCCCATCCATACTTTCTGCCGATTTCGGCAATTTACAGCGAGATATTGAAATGATTAACCACAGTGAGGCCGATTGGTTCCACGTTGATGTGATGGATGGTGTTTTCGTTCCAAATATTTCTTTTGGTTTTCCCATCATGGCTGCTGTAAAAAAACATGCGACCAAACCTTTGGATGTACATTTAATGATTGTTGAGCCGGATAAATATGTTCAGGATTTCGCTAAAGCAGGGGCGGATAGAATCACTGTACATTACGAAGCGTGCACACACCTGCACAGAACCATTCAGTTAATCAAAACATCAGGCTGTAAGGCTGGTGTAGCTTTGAACCCGCATACTCCGGTAACCTTATTACAGGATGTAATTGAAGATCTTGATCTGGTACTCATTATGTCGGTTAATCCCGGTTTCGGTGGACAAGCTTTTATCCATAATACCTACAAGAAAATAAAGGATTTAAAGGCCTTGATTCAAGGAGTAAATGAAGACCTAATAATTGAAATCGACGGTGGTGTTGGTTTGCAAAATATTGCTACATTAGTATCTGCAGGCGCCAATGCTTTTGTGGCCGGAAATGCAATTTTCGCAACAGATAATCCAACAGAAACCATTTCTAAAATGAAAAGCTTAACAACTAGCGCTATAAATATTTAAATTGTTAAATGTTTTATTGCTAAATTGTTTTTAGGATAAGGCGCATACAGTCTTAATACCTGATACTTTTGTCTTGATACTAAAAATGCTCAAATTTCGGCTAATCCTTTTCCTTTTAATTGCTGGTTGCGGTTTTGCTGTGGCACAGCCTTTAGTAAGGGTTTCAGGAATAGTTTATAGCGATGAAAAGTTACCCTTAGCACAGGTTACGGTAATCGTTTTAGGACAGGCACAATCAACTGTTACTGATGAATTTGGTGTATATACCATTTATTCAAAATCGAAAACCTTTAGTATAAAATATTCGCTTTTGGGCTATCAGCCACAAACAGTAAAATTTAGTGAGCGCTCCGGAGCCCGGATTATCAAACAGGTAAATTTAATAGCCAATATCAATGAATTAGAGCAGGTTAATATCACCAATAAACAGAACCAGTTAAGTAATACCACTACTATTAATATTGCCGATGTTTCTTCAATGCCATTGGTTTCTGGCAATTTTGAAACCATGCTCAAAACCCTGCCAGGTGTATCTACAAACAACGAATTAAGTGCCCAGTATAGCGTTAGGGGAGGTAACTTCGACGAAAATCTGATTTACATCAACGATGTAGAAATTAACCGACCGGTATTGATCCGCAATGGACAACAGGAGGGACTAAGTTTTATCAATTCAGACCTGGTGAGTAAAGCAAAATTCTCTGCAGGTGGCTTTGAAGCGAAATATGGCGATAAACTATCTTCAATCTTAGATATTAGATACGATAAACCGGATAGTAATCAAACCACTTTTAGTACCAGTCTTTTAAATACTTCGTTAACAACCAAAAAGATATTCAAAAACAGCTTCCTTTTGGCTGGTTTACGCTATAAAAACAATTCGAATGTACTGATTAAGCAGGATGAAAATGGAAGTTATAGCCCAAATTTTGCCGATGCGCAATTGCTGTATCAATATGATTTTTCATCAAAATTCAATATCAGTTTTTTGGGAAGCTTTAACCTCGGTCAGTTTAAATTGGTACCCACCAATAGAGAAACCCAGTTCGGAACCTTGAGCACTACATTAAGATTAAATGTGGATTATACAGGACAAGAAATAGACGATTACCAAACTTTGGGAAGCGCCATTACTGCCACTTATTCGCCCAAACCAAACCTGGTCATCAAATTTATTAACAGTTATTTTAGTACGGTTGAGAGAGAGCGTTTCGATATTAATGGCAGCTATATTTTTGATGAAGTGGATAATAATTTTTCAGGTGAAAATTTTGGGGTAATCAATAAAAACAGGGGTATTGGCAGTTATTATAACTATGGAAGAAATAGTTTAAACACCCAGATTTTCGCTTCTGAAATAAAAGTAGACCAAAATTTTAATAATCATGTTTTTTCCTGGGGCGTAAAATTCGATAAATCTAATTACAACGATCAGCTGAACGAGTATAATTATACCGATTCTGCCGGCTTCATTTTGCCTAACAACTCAAAAAATATCACATTGCAAAATGTAATCAGCATACAGAACAATGTTGATATCAAAAACTACAGTGCTTATATTCAGGATAGTTATTCGCTTTCTAATTCGGCAGAACTGCAATTGGGCGCACGTGCTACATACAGCTCGTTGAGCAAACAGTTGTTAATCAGTCCGAGGATGTTAATTGCCTACAGGCCCAATTCAAACAATAAAATTTTAAGGTTTTCTGCCGGTGTTTATAAGCAGCCACCATCATATCGGACCATTCGTGATTTTTCCGGAGTATTAAACATCGATCAAAAGGCACAGAGTTCTTATAACACTTCTCTAGGTTATGAGTACGCTTTCGATGCTTTTGGAACGCGGCTAAAGTTTACTTCTGAGGCCTATTTTAAATATTCTGACCGATTAATTCCGTATAAAATAGATAACCTGCGAATTAAATACCTGGCGAATGAAGTCTCGCGCGGTTATGTTTATGGTGCCGATTTTAGTATAGGTGGCGAGTTTGTTAAAGACCTGGTTTCATATTTCAGAATGTCGGTTATGCATGCCAATGAAGATATCATCGGAGATAGTTATGTCCAGAATGGAACTACAATTTATCCTGGCTATCTAAAAAGACCAACTGATCAGCGTTTGAATTTCTCTATATTTTTCCAGGATAAATTATTAAATAGTCCAACTTATAAAGTACACTTAAACGCCCTTTATGGTTCAAGGCTACCGATTGGTCCATCGCAAACACCAAGGTATCTAGATCAATTTTTTATCCCATCATACAAGCGCGTAGATATCGGTTTCTCTAAAGATTTCCTTGATGATGCCGCTTTGCACAAACCCAAATTTTTAGACAAAAATTTCAGTTCGGTTATTATGTTCTTTGAAGTTTTTAATATGTTGAATATCGACAATACAGTTTCCTACCTATGGCTGAAGGATGTAGATAATGTGCAATATGCCATTCCAAATTATTTAACAGGCAGGCAGTTTAACCTGAAGTTGATTGTAAAGTTGAAGAATAAGCCATAAACTACTAAATCTATCGGTGTTAATCTTTTTGTCTATCTGATTAACGAATTCTTTTGCAAAAACTGCAACAAAACGCTCAATTTTGTCGAGATTTTTAACAAAATTTAATTTTTTATGATACGATTTTATGGGCATAACTGCTTTAAAAATTTTACATTTACGCCATAAAACATTATATAATAAGATGAAGCATAATTTTGGCGCAGGCCCTTGTATTTTACCTCAAGAAGTGTTTAAACAAGCAGCTCAGGCTGTTTTAGATTTTAACGATGGATTATCAATTTTAGAAATTTCGCACAGAACAACCGAATTTGAGGCAGTTGTTGCTGAAGCTGATAAGTTGGTAAAGGAATTATTAAATGTGCCGTCGGGTTATTCCGTTTTATTTTTACAAGGTGGTGCAAGTTTACAGTTTGCAATGGTTCCGATGAATTTATTGGGCGATGGACAAACAGCAAGTTATTTAGATACCGGTGTTTGGGCAACCAAAGCATTAAAAGAGGCTAAATTTATCGGTAATGTGAATGTAGTTGCCTCATCAAAAGATGCGAACTATACTTTCATTCCAAAGGATTTTGAAATTCCTGCTGACAGTGCTTATTTCCACTATACTTCAAACAATACTATTTACGGAACTGAGCTTTTCGAAGTACCTAAAACGGACATTCCTGTTGTTTGTGATATGTCTTCTGATATCATGAGCCGTGTAATCGATGTTTCTAAATTCGATTTAATTTATGCTGGAGCTCAAAAAAATGTAGGTCCTGCTGGTTTAACCATCGCGATTGTTAAGAATGAAATTTTAGGCAAAATTGACCGTAAAATTCCATCTATGTTGAACTATCAATCACATATCGATAACGATTCGATGTACAATACGCCTCCCGTTTTTTCCATCTATGTAGCTTTATTAAATCTACGTTGGTTAAAATCAAAAGGTGGCGTTGCTGAGATTGAAAAAGAAAACAAGCAAAAAGCTGAAGCACTTTACAGAGAGATTGACCGTAATCCTTTATTTAAAGGAACTTGTGCCGTTGAAGACCGCTCTAGAATGAACATCTGTTTCGTAATGGAAAACCCAGAATTGGAAAAACCATTCTTGAAATATGCTGAAGAGCAAGGCATTGTGGGTATTAAAGGGCACAGAAGTGTTGGTGGTTTCCGTGCATCGATGTATAATGCATTGCCAATTACAAGCGTACATGCTTTGGTAGATGCCATGCAGGTATTTGAAGAACAACAAGCAAAAGCAAATTAATTTAAATTTTAACCACAGATGATTACTGCAATTATTTAATCGGTGTAATCAATCAAATCTGTGCAATCATATACAACAATGATTAAAATATTAGCAAACGATGGGATTGATCCGATCGGAAAAGAATTATTAGAAAAAGCAGGTTTCCAGGTTGATACTGAAACCGTTCCTCAGGATAAATTAGCTGAAGCATTAAAAAACTATGATGCCATTACTGTACGTAGTGCAACAAAAGTTAGAAAAGAATTAATTGATGCTGTACCCAATATCAAATTAATTGGTAGAGGTGGAGTGGGCATGGATAATATCGATGTTGAATATGCACGTAGTCAAGGTGTTAATGTGGTAAACACACCAGCTGCATCTTCATTATCAGTTGCCGAATTGGTATTTTCTCACTTATTTACAGGTATCAGATTCTTACAGGATGCTAACCGCAAAATGCCTGTAGAAGGTTCTACTCAATTCAATAACTTGAAAAAAGCTTATGCTAAAGGAACTGAATTAAGCGGTAAAACCATCGGTATTATCGGTTTCGGTCGTATCGGTCGCGCTACTGCAAAAGTGGCTTTAGGCTTAGGTATGAATGTTTTGGCTTACGATTTATATCCATCAGAATCTGAAATCACTTTAGAATTCCAAGGTGGAAAATCAGTAAGTATCCCAATCAAAACGGTTTCTTTAGATGAAGTGATTACAGGAAGTGATTTCTTTAGTTTACATACTCCATTTGCTGATAAGCCGATTTTAGGTGCAGAAGAGTTTGCTAAAATGAAAAATGGAGTAGGTATTGTAAACTGTTCACGCGGTGGAACAATTGATGAGCCAGCTTTAATTGAAGCACTAAATTCTGGTAAAGTTTCTTTCGCTGGTTTAGATGTTTTCGATAACGAGCCAACACCATTGGCAGAAATTTTAACCCACCCAAAAATCTCTTTAACACCACATATTGGTGCATCAACCAACGAAGCACAAGAACGTATTGGTACGGAACTGGCAACGTTGATTATTGAGCATTTTAAGAAGTAATTTATTTAGACCTTACAGGTTTTAAAAACCTGTAAGGTCTAATATTTAATCTAACGCATTCGTTAGCACCCAATAGCGGTAACCCAAAATCGCCTTCTGAAAAGTAGTCAGCTTATTCGGATCTTTTTTATACAAACTTGGTAAAAGCGCCTTATTTATCTTCACCAAGATTTTAAACAGTCCTTTTTTCATAATTTGTTTATTGCTTTTAATGGTTGCGAAGCGGCTAAAATCCGATTGAAATTTTAAGAGGTGATTTTAGCTGTTTTATACCCTTGAAGTTTTTTACTGAAGAAATAAAATCCACCTGCCATTACTAAAATCAAAAAGGCGATGATGTAGGTTGATAAACCTCCTTTATTCTTTTTCTCTAAATCTTCTTTGAGCTGCGCATTCTGATCCTGTAGTTTTTTAATGGTTTGCATATAACGTTCCAAGCGTTCCTGAGAATTATCTGCCACGGCTACTTTCTGCTGGTTCTGCAAATCTTTATAATCCATTAATACTTTCAGTTCTTTGAAAATATTGTTGTCGCTTAAAACTACCTGACGAAGAATTTCATTAGAATTTTTAATATCACGCTTGGTTTGCCATCCGAATATTCCAGTTCGTTGGTTTAAACTTTCATCATACTGACCAAACTTGTTACTTCTTTCTACAAGTAATGAATTTACTTTAGCTCGCTGAGCAGCATAGGCAGCGGTATCTTGCTGTGCAAAGGCATGCAATTTCAGCAATAATAAAAAAGAGAACAGATAAAAATATTTCTTCATGCGATATAAACGTGAAAAAGGTGGAAGTTGTTTTGGTTGGTTTATTGGTTCATTAGCCATTAGTTATTGGTTTACAAGATGGCTATTCCGTTTTCATCATTGCGAATGCATAAAAATAGTATGCAATTATTCTGTTTAGGCACCATGCAAATGAATCACCGAGCCAATGAACGACTGAACTTTCTTAAGGATGAAACTCCACCCGTACAATATCACCTAAATGCAAACCTAATAAACCACTTGCCTTACCTTTATTAATCGCAATTTCCAAGTGGTTACTAATCCCGAACAGGCAAAGTTTTTCACCTTCCTGCACCTCGTTGTAATGCCAGCTCAATTGCGTAATGGTTTCGCTTTTTCTAAAGTATAAAGTAAAGTCCCTGTTCTTCTGTATTTTGGTGAAAAGATCTTTAGTAATGTTGGTGATTACATTGCAAAAAGTATCAATATATACCACGCTACCACGGATCACATCTCGTTCTATCACAGGATGTAAAAGCATCTTCTGTTCAATTTCTGCTACAGGTAAACCGATGTCTTTCAGTTTGCCACCTTTGGCCAAATGCGTGGCCGCCTTAACAAAAATATCAACCAAGGGAAAGTGTAGATATTTCAAATCCTGCATAATGTTCAGCTCTACCACATCTTCCGGAACATCATCAAAAAGAAGGGAGAAAATACCATTATCAGCCCCTACAAAAAAGTGATCACGGTGCTTTACAGCAATATATTTAGTGTTTTCACTGTATACAGAATCGATACCGATTAAATGCACCGTATTCTTCGGAAAGTAAGGATAAGCGTTTTTTAGCACGAAGGCTGCGTACGAAATATTGAATGATGGAACCTCGTGGGTAATATCAACTAAATTAACATTAGGCATAAGACTCAACAGACTACCTTTAAGGGCACTCTGGTAAAAATCTTTTGAACCTAAATCTGTTGTTAAAGTAATTATCCCCATTAAAAATTCATTATTATTGCTTATTCTTGTGTACGGGCCTAAGCGTCTGCAAATATTCAAATTTTAATTAATATACCCCGATAACTTTTTAAAATACTACAGTTTGAACGAATTAAAATTAACTCTGGATACCGTAAATCCTGCTCACTTTTGGGGGCCGAATAACGAGAATTACGAAATGATTAAAGGTGCTTTCGCGAAGTTGAAACTGGTAGCGAGAGGTAGTGATGTTAAGGTTCTCGGTGATGAACAGGAACTTAAGGCTTTCGAGGATAAGTTTAACCAGCTTATTGCACACCTCGAGAAATATAGCTCACTCACCAATAACGACGTAGAATCTATACTGGGTGCAAAAGCAGCCGGTGTAGTAAAAAAAGATGTGGAACAACCTACCGGAGGCGGTGGAGAGGTAATTGTTTTTGGCACAAACGGCCTTTTGGTTAAGGCAAGAACTGCTAATCAACGCAAAATGGTAAGCAGTATTGCTAAAAACGATATCTTATTTGCCATTGGCCCCGCCGGAACCGGAAAAACATATACCGCCGTTGCTTTGGCTGTTAGGGCATTAAAGAATAAAGAAATTAAACGGATTATTTTAACCCGCCCGGCGGTTGAAGCAGGGGAGAACCTTGGTTTCTTGCCCGGCGATTTAAAAGAAAAAATCGATCCATATTTACGTCCACTTTACGATGCCTTGGATGATATGATTCCTGCAGAGAAATTGAAATTCTACATCGAAAACCGTACGATAGAAATTGCGCCATTAGCATTTATGCGTGGACGTACTTTGGATAACTGTTTCGTGATTTTAGATGAGGCACAAAACGCCACCGATATGCAGTTAAAAATGTTTTTAACCCGTATGGGACCAACAGCTAAATTTATTGTCACTGGCGACGTTACACAGATCGACTTGCCTAAAAAACAGATGTCGGGTTTATTTAACGGCTTAAGGATTTTAGAAGATATTAAAGGTATCGATATTATTTACTTAAGCGGCGAAGATGTGGTAAGACATAAATTGGTGAAAGATATCTTGAAAGCTTACGGCGATATTCAGTAGGTGAGTCTGAGTCGGTAGTCTATAGTCTTGAGTCTAAATCGACTATGGACTATAGACTAAAGACTTTCTGACTTCCCAACTTTTTTCCTATTTTTATCCCCTCATGAAAGCACTAAAAGAAACTCATTTCAATTTCCCAAATCAAAGTAATTTTTACAAAGGTAAAGTTCGCGATGTATACACTATTGCCGACCAGTTTATGGTGATGGTGGTATCAGACCGTATTTCTGCTTTTGATGTAGTATTACCTGAAGCTATTCCATTTAAAGGACAGGTATTAAATCAAATTGCGGCTAAATTTTTAGCAGCTACCCAGGATATCGTTCCTAACTGGGTTTTAGATGTACCAGATCCAATGGTTACGATTGGCCGTATCTGTGAGCCTTTTAAAGTAGAAATGGTAATTAGAGGTTACTTAGCCGGCCATGCATGGCGCGAATATAGCGCAGGAAAACGTTCGGTGTGCGGTGTTTCCTTACCGGATGGATTAAAAGAAAACGATAAACTACCCCAGCCCATTATTACCCCAACCACAAAAGCTTCGGTAGGGCATGATGAAGACATTTCAAAAGAAGATATTTTAGCAAAAGGCATTGTTTCTATAACAGACTACGAAAAGTTAGAAGAATATACTTACGCACTCTACCAACGTGGAACCGAGATTGCTGCAAAAAGCGGATTGATTTTAGTGGATACGAAATACGAGTTCGGCACTGCTGATGGCCTAATTTATTTGATCGATGAAATACACACACCAGATTCTTCACGCTATTTTTATGCAGAAGGATATCAGGACCGCCAGAATAATGATGAGCCACAAAAGCAACTTTCAAAAGAGTTTGTGAGAAAATGGTTAATCGAAAATGGTTTTCAGGGAAAAGACGGACAGGTTGTTCCAGAAATGACACCTGAAATTGTAAATTCAATTTCAGAACGTTATATCGAACTTTACGAACAGATTGTAGGAGAGACCTTTATAAAAGCTGATGCTAATGCAATTTCTAGCCGCATTGAAACCAATGTTTTAAAGGCTTTAGAAACACTTTAAATTCGAAAGAAATTTATACATTAGTAAAATAAAGATTAGAGAGATGAAATTTTCAGTAGATAAACACGATAAATATGTAACCCTAAAGTTAGAAGAGCCTAAGTTTACAAACGATAATGCTCCAGGGTTGAAATCAGAGTTCTATTTGCTCAACGCAGAAGGATTTCAAAATATAATTGTTGATTTAAGTCATGTTACAGAGTGTAGTGATGCGCAGGACTTAAGCTGCTTATTGGTTGGTGATAGGCTTTGCAAATCGGCAGGTGGGTTATTTATTGTAACCGGAATTAATGATGAATTGGCATCGATTATCGAATTATCAAACATATTCCAATCTGTAACGTTTGTTAATACAATAGACGAAGCAACTGATTTTATCTTTATGGATGAGTTGGAAAAAGAGTTTAGAGGCGCTAAATAACAAATATTTAAATAACATTCCGGCCTCGTAGTTTCCAAAAATCTACGAGGCTTTTTATATCTTATCATGATGAAATTTGAAGTTACAATTTTAGGAAGCAGTTCTGCAACTCCTGTATTTAACAGGAACCCATCGGCACAGCTTTTAAATTGTAACGAAAAATATTATTTAATCGATTGTGGTGAGGGCACACAACAACAATTGACAAAGTACAACCTTAAAGCCGCCCGCATCGATTATATCTTTATCAGCCACTTACATGGCGATCATTATTTCGGTTTAATAGGCTTGCTTTCCAGTTTGCATTTAAACGGCAGGATAAAACCCATGCAGATATTTGGCCCCAAACCTTTATTGGAAATTTTAGAGATTCAGTTCAAATATTCTGATACAGTATTAAGATATCCAATTGAGTTTTTCCCGATTGAAGCCGATGAGTCCAGACAGATATTTGAGAATAGTGATTTAACCGTTAAAACTATTGTTTTAAATCACCGTATCCCTACAACGGGCTTTATTTTTCAGCAGAAGAAACGACAACGAAAACTCATTAAAGATAAGACTGATGAAGTGCCTATGGCGTATTATACGGCCTTAAAAAAGGGGATTGACGTAGAACTGCCAAATGGCGATATTTTACGCAGTGAAGATTATACCACCGAAGCAGATGCACCAAGATGTTACGCCTATTGCTCTGATACTTTGTTTGATGAGCGTTACTTTGCTACCATAAAAAATTGTGACACCTTATATCACGAAGCGACCTTTATGCACGATTTATTGGATAGGGCTAAAGAAACACATCACACAACCGCTTTACAGGCAGCAGAGGTGGCCAAAATCAATGGTGTAAAGAAATTACTGATCGGCCATTTTTCTTCACGTTACAAAACCTTACAAATGCTTTTGGAAGAAGCACAATCTGTTTTTGAAAATACGGAGCTGGCTGTAGAGGGAAGAACTTTTCATCTGTAGGGACTTTATCTTTTTTACCGCAGAGCACGCAAAGATTCGCAGAGTTGGGTGCAAAGCAAAAGTTAAATACCATCTGTGCCTATCTTCTTAAATCTGCTGAAACCTATAGCAGAGATTTTTCCCACTGATAACGTAGATTATCGCAGAATTAATTCCACCCATTTTACTTCATTTAAAGATCCTTCATTGCATTCAGGATGACAAAAGAATTGAGCTGATCAATTTTCCGCGTAAAAAATATTCAATATACAATTGTGGTTATAAAAAGGTCTTACAATATCTTTTTTACCACAAAGCACGTAGAGGAATACGCAAAGATTCGCAGCGTTGGGTGCAAGGCAAAAGTTAAATACAATCTGCGTCTATCTTCTTAAATCTGCGGGAAGCCAGCAGAAAATTTTGCCGCTGATAACGCAGATTACATCGGACTAATTTCATTGTCACCACATTTTACACTTTAAAGATCCTTCGACTACGCTCAGGATGACATTGCTAAAAGTAAAACAAATCTGTTAGATGCGTTTTATCTTAAAGACTTTTCAGTTCCTATCAGTATGACCGATCGGATAGAAGCTTGATCCTGTGTTTCCGTGGCAAAAAATAGGCATATTAGAACTATGACCATAAAAAAAGCCTTACAATTTAAACTGTAAGGCTTTCGATTTTATAAAAATTAATTATTTGTCTTTCTTGTTGCCACCTCCAAATACCGAGAAGTGTACATAACGTTTAGGATTAGCTTTCAGATCGATCATTAATTCATCAAGATTTTTTGAAGCATTATTTAAATTCTGATACATTTTATCATCGTTTAACAGCAATCCTAAACTACCTTTTCCATCTTTAATTCCTGAAATTACACTTTGTAAATCAGCAATAGCATTGTTTGCATTATCTAAGGTTTGTTTAAAGTTAGCGGCTGCAAATTTATCGGTAACGGTATTAATGTTGGTTAAGATATCGCTGATTTTTTGATTATTGTTATTAAGGTTGGCTGTTATACCTTCAACATTTTTAAAAATCGCTTCAATACGTGCGCTTTCTGAACCTACCAAACCATCAACTTTTTTCGATGTGGTTTCTAGCGAAGCTAATGTACCCGCTATACTGTTAAAGCTTTTATCAACGTTTTTCTGGAAATTAGGATTCAGAATAGAGTTCACACTACTCAAAATAGAATCCATTTTACCGATAATTAATTCCGCTTTCTTTTGAACCGGCTGTACCTGTTCCATTAAGCCCTTTTCTACATTTGCATTTAAGGTGTAACCATCTTCGGCCATCTTTTTTGAATTACCTAACGACATTACAATAGCCTTACTGCCTAAAAGATCTGTACCTTCTAAACGGGCAATACTATTTTCTGGAATTTCATATTTGCTGTTTACACTCAAGGTTGCAATAATACTACCGTCTGGCTGTAAATCCAATTTGGCCACCCGGCCAATTTGATAACCATTAATCAGGATAGGTTTTGAAACACTTAAACCATCAACCCTCGTATATTTTGCATATAATGTAGTTTCATTTGAAAAAATTGAATTTCCTTTTAAAAAATTATATCCAATTATTAATAAAGCAATGGCAAATGCAGCTAAAATACCTACTTTGGTTTCGTTCTTAATCTTCATGAGTGTTTTATTTAATGGCTACAAGCGCTGAAGGTATCTTTTCTTCACTTGTTAGAGCGTAATTAATTCTTGTGCTAAACCCTATAAATACACAAAGGCTGCACTATTTGTTTGGTATCTGTTTTATATTTTTTCCAAAGGTAAAATAACTATCATTTATAATGCCACTTATTTAACCTCAATATTTTTTTTGTATGTTTTTATTGCTTCCAAAATAGAATTGGCGATTTCGTTTTGTCCATTTTGGGAATTAATATATTTTTCTTCCTCTGTATTTGAGATAAATCCTACTTCTGTTAAAACGGCGGGCATACCACAACGTTGCAGTACCAAAACGCCCTGTTCTTTAACACCACGGCTTAATCGCTCATCCCGCTTGATATAACTGTTCTGTATTAACTTGGCAAAATTAATACTTTTGTCCCGAAAGGCATTTTTTAAAAGCGATAAAAGAATAAAACTACTCGGGTTACTTGGATCATACCCATCATACTTACTTTTGTAGTTCTTTTCCAATTTAATATCGGCGTTCTCACGTATGGCAGCATCCTGTTCTTTTAACCGGTGCGATCCCGCAACCAATGTTTCTACTCCTTTGATATGCTTATTACCTGGGGGCATTGAATTACAGTGTACCGATATAAAAAGATCTGCATTAGCTTCGTTCGCTATTTCTGCCCGCCTGTACAAATCAACATCTATATCTGTTTTGCGTGTGAAAATTATTTTAATATCCGGCATTTGCTCCTTTAATAAGGCACCTAATTTTAATGCAACCTTTAACGAAACATCTTTTTCTTTCGAAAAACTACCGGAGGCTCCGGGTTTTCTGCCGCCATGACCAGGGTCAATAACAATTGTTTTGATCTTATAACCCTGTGCAGGTGCTTTTTCAGCAACTAGTAACGAAAATAAAAGAATTGTAATCAGAAGTTTAATCTTCATGCAGGCGGGATATTAAAATGATGTTTCAGCTATACGTTTATAATTTTTAATTGCTTTAATAATTCCACTTACAATTTCATTTTGTCCTTCAGGAGAATTCATATAATCTTCTTCATCTGGATTACTCACAAAACCAATCTCAGTTAACACAGCAGGCATAGCTGCACGGGCCAATACCGCAAGGCTTTTCTCTTGTACGCCTCTGTTGATCCGGCCTGCATTAACATATTCTTGTTGAAGCATCGAAGCAAACTTTAAACTCCTATCTCTATTGGTTTGTTTCATTAATGATAACATAATGTCACTTTCAGGGGTATTCGCAATAAATCCCTCATAGTTTTTCTGATAATTCTCTTCCAAAAACATCGATGCATTTTCCCGTTTGATCACCTCATCCTGTTCACCTAAACGGCGAGTTCCTGACACGAAGGTTTCTGTTCCCCTAGTTGAAGTGCTTTTAGAAGTAACGGTTTTATAAACGGGTACTTTTCTGCCTCTAACTTTTTTATAATAATCTACCACTCTAGATACCCTAACCGGCATATCATTTAAGTGGATAGAAATAAATAAATCGGCCTTTGCATTATTTGCAATGTTGATACGCTCATATAAAGGAATAAATACATCAGACTCACGGGTATAAATAACTTTGATATCTTTCAAACTATCTTGAAGCGCCCGGCCAAGGTTCAATGCCGTTTTAAGCGCCACATCTTTTTCCTTCGAATACACACCGTGGGTTGCACCATCTTTACCACCATGACCGGCATCGATCACAATTGTTTTAATTTTATATTCTTGTGCAAAGACCTGATTATCAATAGAGTTTGATAATACTAAATAAATAATAACTGTTAAAATGGATTTAAGATACATCAATGGTATATTTTTCACTAATTTTGAACGTTTTTGATTAAACATTTGTGCAAAAATAACATTCAAATACGAATTTGAAACTTCTTAAGAGCTCTATTTTACTAATATCTGTCATTTTATTAACACTTGTTGTTGGTAAAGCTAACGCATTTTCTCATTTTTCATTGCAACAAATCATCCAGCAAGACACAACCAAAAAGGATACGACTAAAAAGACAGGTAAAAATAATAGTAGTATCGACCAAAAAGTAGAATACAAAGCGGAGGATTCGGTAAAAATGAGTGCCGATAAAAGCATTGTGTATTTATACGGAAACGCAAGGGTGGTATACGGTGATTTTGAGCTAGATGCAGCTTATATCAAATACGACAAAAAGCAAAATTCGATATTTGCACGAGGCATTAAAGATCCGAAAACTGGTAGGTATACCGGAAAACCAATTTTTAAATCGGGCGCCGATGGAACAGCCATAGCCGATTCTATTTTTTACAATTCAGAAACAACCCGGGCTAAAGTATATGGTGTTTTTTCTGAACAAGAGGGAGGTTTCTTCTCTGGTGGACAGAGTAAAAAGCAAATAGATGATGAGCTGCACATTAAAAATGTGATGTACAGTACCTGTAATCTTCCGCACCCACATTTTGGATTAATGATTTCTAAAGGGGTGGTTACAGAGAAACAGATTATTACCGGGCCGGTTTACATGATTATCGAAGATATCCCCACTTTCCTGGGATTACCTTTTGCTTTCTTTCCAAAACCTAACAAACGAACATCGGGTGTAATCCTTCCCACACCAGGCGAAGATGCAACTAGGGGTTTTTTCTTGCAAAACGGTGGTTATTACCTCGGATTGAACGATTACTGGGATGCCAAACTTTTAGGTTCCATATATACCAATGGTTCTTATGAAACAAGTTTGTTAAGTAATTACACTAAAAGATATAAATACAACGGTAACATTAACTTAGCTTATTCTAGTTTTAAAGATGGTTTAGAAGGCACTGAGGCTTTTAGAAACCCGACCAAAAACTTTAGTATCAATTGGAGCCATAGTCAAAATGCCAATGCCAATCCGGGTACTACATTTAGTGCCAGCGTGAGATTGGTATCAACAGGAAAAAGGGGATACTATAAAAATACTGCAGCAGGCACAACTTACGACATTAACACCATCGCAACCAACTCAACAAGTAGTAGTATCAGTTATGCGAAGGCCTATTCGAACGGGATGAACTTCTCTTTGGCCGCATCAAGTGATCAGACTTTAAGTACAAGAGCGATATCTTTAAGATTGCCCGAAATGACATTCAACGTACCTACATTTAACCCATTCCGTCCTAAGGATGCAGTAGGCGAACAAAAATGGTATGAAAAAATAACGGTTGGCTATAGCTTACAGGGAACCAACAGAATTGATACTTTTGATAGTTTGTTGTTCCAAAATGATGGTTTAAAACGATTAAGAAGTGGTTTTTCGCATAGTATCCCGGTAAATATGTCTTTTACTGCCTTAAAGTATTTAAACTTTAGTTTGGGTGGTACCTATAATGAGGTTTGGAATTTCCAGAGTGTAAATAGAAGATATACGCAGTTTGCCGATAATACATATACTTTTAGAGAAGATACCCTCAGTGGGTTTAAAAGAGCCGGCAGCTACAGCTTATCAACCAGCATGTCGACTAAAATTTATGGCAGAAGAGATTTTAATCCAGCTGGCAAAATCCAGGCATTAAGGCATGTAATGACTCCAAACGTTTCCTTCTCTTACTCTCCTGATTTTACCAAAGCAGGAGCAGGGCCATATAGACCTGCCATAGACCAAAATGGTAATCAAATTTATACTAGTGGACAACCTTTAAAATATTCCATTTTTGATGGTATGGCACAGCCGGGCTCTTTTGGCGGACCCAATGCATCCATTGGTTTCGGCTTGGACAATACCGTGGAACTGAAGGTGAGAAATAAAAACGATACGACCGGAACAGGATCAAAAAAGATCCCGATTATTCAGGGTTTGAGTTTTAGCGGCTCTTATAATTTCCTGGCTCCCTCTTATAAATTATCAACCATTGGTTTTAGTGGCCGGTCGCAGTTTACCGATAAATTAGGGATAAATTATAATGGAACATTAGATCCATATGCTTTAAAAGACACAACGGTAAACGGTCAAATCACTAAAATTAGAGAAGATCGTTTATTTTTTCAAAAAGGTAAATTTTTACCCCGTTTAACTAACTTTGGTTTCTCATTCGATTATAGTTTAAATCCAGAGGCATTAAAACGTAAAAACGAGGCTAATGATAAATTAGGTGAAGCAGCCAATAAAAAAGGATTAACCGATATACAGTCAGAACAATTGGCGGCTATAAGCCGTGATCCAAATGCTTTTGTTGATTTTAACATTCCCTGGAATTTCTCTTTTTCTTACAGTTTTCAATATTCGAATGACGGAAACAACAATACGATTTCAAATACACTCAACTTTAATGGAGATGTTAACTTAACACCAAAGTGGAAAGTTACTTTTAATTCAGGTTACGATTTTAAGAACAATGGCTTAACCCCAATGAATTTAGCTATTTACCGCGATTTACATTGCTGGGACATGAGTGTAAACTGGGTTCCATACGGTGCTTACAAAAGTTATTCTGTTACCATAAAAGTTAAGGCATCGATATTGCAGGATTTGAAATTGAGCAAAAGACAAGGTTTTTACAGCACATACCAATAAATTATGCTAGCCGAAATTATTACCATAGGCGATGAGATTCTCATTGGCCAAATCGTTGATACCAATTCTGCCTGGATGGCTAAACAGTTAAATTTAATTGGTGTTTCCGTGAAGCAGATTACTTCAGTTTCTGATGATGAGCAACATATTATTGAAGCCCTCGAACTTGCCGAAAAACGTGCAGATATTGTTTTAATTACCGGCGGACTAGGCCCAACCAAAGATGATATTACCAAGAAAACCTTGGCAAAGTATTTCAATATGGGCTTTCGCAATGATCCCGGAGCACTGGAAATGGTTCGTCAGATTTTCGAAAAATACAAACGCCCTTTATTGGATATCAATATTCAACAAGCTGATGTTCCTGATGGTTGTGAGGTTATTGTAAACAAAAATGGTACTGCGCCTTGCATGTGGTTTGAACAAAACGACACCATTTTTGTATCGATGCCAGGTGTGCCCTATGAGATGATGTACCTGATGGATGACGAAATCCTACCCAGGATTACGAGCAGATTTAAGCTGCCGTTTATTGTACATAAAACTATTCTTACGGCAAATATAGGCGAATCATTTCTGGCCAAAGAGATCGAGGAAATTGAAGACAGCTTGCCAGCACACATCAAATTGGCTTATCTGCCAAAATTAGGACAAGTACGTTTGCGCTTATCGGCCAAAGGCGATAACGAAACAGCGTTACTCAAAGAGGTTGGGCTTTACGCTAACCAGATCATTTCAAAAGTAAATAAGTTTGTAGTAACTGATGAAGATATTCCCTTGGAAAAAGCGATCCTGAATCTCATGAAAAGCAAGGGTTTAACTTTATCTACAGCAGAAAGCTGTACCGGTGGATACATAGCACACCTGATTACCCAGCACCCAGGTTCTTCTTCGGTTTATTGGGGCGGGGCGGTAGCCTATGCATACGAGCTTAAAGAATCTATTCTTGGTGTAAAAGGAAGTACTTTAAATACCTTTGGCGCTGTGAGCGAACAAACCGTTACAGAAATGGCTGAAGGTGCAATTAAACATTTCAAAACAGATTATGCTATTGCGGTTAGTGGCATTGCCGGCCCAGATGGTGGGACTGAAGACAAACCAGTTGGCACGGTATGGATCGCAATTTCTTCAAAACACAAAACTGTAGCTAAGTTGTTTAATTTCAGTAACAAACGCATTCAAAACATCGAACGTTCTGCAGCATCGGCACTAGCCATGTTATTAAATCTCCTTAAAGAAACAGTTTAGAAAGAATAAAAACTGTATTTTTGTGGCATTACCAATATAAAATACTGTAATTTAATATGGCTCAATACGAACTATTGTTACCAAAAATGGGTGAAAGTGTTGCGGAAGCAACGGTGATTAAATGGGTAAAACAACCAGGTGATTCTATTGATTTAGATGACACCATTCTGGAAATCGCTACTGATAAGGTAGACTCTGAAGTTCCTTCTCCGGTTGCCGGTAAATTGGTAAAACAGTTATTTGCTGCAGATGAAGTTGCCCAGGTGGGCGATGTAATTGCCATTATTGAAACTGGTGGTGGAGAAACCGCTACAACAGCAGCTCCGGTTGTAGAAAAGCCAATAGCTGAAGAAAAAATTGAAACTATTCCTGGAATTGCACAACTGCCATCAGAAAACACTCCTGTAGCAACTGATTTTAGCTCGTCTGACCGCTTTTATTCTCCTTTGGTTAAGAGTATTGCTGCACAAGAAAATATTTCCTTAGCCGAGCTTGATGCGATTAAAGGCTCTGGTGCTGATGGACGGTTAAATAAAGATGATCTATTAGATTATATTGCCAATAAAAATGGAGCATCACCAATTTTAACTAAAACAGTTACCATTACAGCGCCTACTCCACCAATAAACCAAACGGCTGAAAATAAAACAAGTTCAGCAGCGCCAGTTGTAAATAAAACATCAACAACCAGTATTAGTGGTGGCGACGAAATTATTGAGATGGATAGAATGCGTAAACTGATTGCCGATCATATGGTAATGAGTAAAACAACTTCACCGCATGTAACGTCGTTTGTTGAAGCTGATGTAACCAATATGGTTTTATGGCGCAATAAAGTAAAAAATAGCTTCGAAAAGCGTGAAAATGAAAAGATAACCTTTACACCAATATTTGTAGAGGCAGTTGCCAAAGCGATAAAAGATTTTCCGATGATCAATGTTTCGGTTAACGGCACGCAGATTATCAAAAAACGCGATATCAATATTGGCATGGCTGCTGCTTTACCCAGTGGAAACCTAATCGTTCCTGTAATTAGAAATGCCGATCAGTTAAATTTGGTTGGCTTAACAAAAGCAGTTAATGATTTGGCTGCAAGAGCGAGAAACTCTAAACTAAAGCCTGATGAAACGCAGGGTGGCACTTTTACATTAACCAATGTAGGTAGTTTCGGCAATGTAATGGGCACACCGATTATTAACCAGCCTCAGGTGGCTATTTTAGCCGTTGGTGCCATTAAAAAGAAACCAGCTGTTTTAGAAACCGAACATGGTGATGTGATTGCAATAAGGCATATGATGTTCTTGTCTTTATCTTACGACCACAGAGTTGTAGATGGTTCTTTAGGAGGAATGTTTGTACGTAGAGTAGCAGATTATTTAGAAAGCTGGGACCTGAACAGAGAAATTTAGTCAGTTTACAATTACCAGTTTTCAGTTGGTGTAGTATCAACAATTAAACAATTTACCAGTTTAACAATCAAGAATGTTAGCTTCAAATTTAAAATCGATAGTTTCAGATAACGTACTGCATGCCAAATGGTTAAATACGCTATCTTATATGGAAAATGCAGGTGCGAAGAAAATTTCAGCTTCAGAGCATAAAGAAAATGTAAATCTGATTATTCTTAAACACGCTGCAGAAGAACACCGCCATGCTTATTATCTAAAAAAGCAGATTTCGAAGATTGACGAGGCACTTTGTAAAACTTACACCAATGCCGAGTTGTTATCTCCAAATCATACAAAGTACTATTTGCATGCTTTGGATATTGCGGTTTGTCGTTATTTAAAAGCTGTATTTAACCTTTCCGGTTACGATTTAAAATTCGCTGCCTATTTATTTGTTACCTACGCGATTGAAGTGCGTGCCGATGAATTGTATCCAATTTATCAAGCGGTTTTAGATGAAGCAAAAAGCAAGGTAAATGTTAAGTCGATTATATTAGAAGAGGAAGGCCACTTAGAAGAAATGATGAACCAACTGGTTAGTTTTTCTGATGACTGGGAAAATCATGCAGCTGAAGTAATTAAAATCGAAAAAGCTTTATTTGAAAGTTGGGTTGCTGCCTTAGCTGCAGAACTGCCGATAAGTGCTTAAATAATCGCAGATCGTCAGAGCAAAAATGCATTAAGAAGTAAAGTTTTAAAAACCTGACTTCTTTGGTTAAAAACCAATCTGTTTTTCTGTTGTTTTTAAATAAACACAAATATCATGGCTAAGTTTTCTGATTTAATTAACGGTGATAAACCTGTTCTTGTTGATTTTTTTGCCGAGTGGTGCGGTCCTTGTAAAATGATGAAGCCAATTTTAGAGCAGTTAAAATCTCAGGTTGGCGATGCTGTTTCTATCATTAAAGTAGATATCGATAAAAATCAACCAGCCGCTACTTCTTTTAATATTCAAGGCGTACCTACTTTAATTCTCTTTAAAAACGGAAAACAGGTGTGGAGACAAAGTGGTTTTTTACAGGCATCCCAGTTGAAACAGGTAATAGATGCTCATGCCTAAACTTCTACCACACTTTTAGGCGTTACTGCAAAAATGCGTTCGTTTACTTTCGGATAAACCGTATAAAGTCCGGTAAATAAACTAAAAGCGGGCAATACCGCGTAGTCTTTACCAAAATAGAAGCATGGGAATTTTAATCTTTGCTTGGCTTTGCCTACAATGGTTACACCTGGGTGGATATGACCGCTAATAGGGTATAATTCTTCCTCAGTACAATTTGGCGCATCATGAATAAAGCAAAAAGGACCCAAACAAAAACTAGGTTCATGTATTTCGATATCCATTGCAGTATAATTAGCATTTGAAAGCCTGTCGTGGTTCCCCTTTACCAATAGAAAATTAAGCTCCTGGTATTGTTTTCTCCACACGGAAAATTCATCAATATCGGTATTTAAACCATGATGAAACATATCCCCATTAATTAGCAGTGTTTTAGGATTGTATTGTTTAATCAATAAACTTAAGCGTTGAAGATCTGTTTGTGCAATGGTAGCAGGTACTTGCAAACCGGCCTGACGGAAGTGCGCAGATTTACCCAGATGCAGATCGCTTATGGCTAAAAGCTGATGTTTAGGTAAAAACAAAGCCCTTTCTTTATCTAAAATCACTTCTTCACCCTGGCTTGTAATGTTCATTTATTTCGCTTTATTGTCATCCTGAACCTGTCAAAGCATCTTTTAAATTCCGACAGATCCAACAAGATACATTTATTTAATTTTCTCTGCTTCCGCTTTCATACGTATAATCCGTTGCTCCAATTCTTCCGAGCTCATATTTTCACGAAGGCTATCTACCTTAATCGGGAAGGACAGCGGTGTAAAACTTTTAGGATTGGTAATTACAATTGCTCCATGCTGAATTCGATCCAATGCTGCCGCCAATCTTGGTTCTTCCAGTTGTTGGTAAAAAACTTCATCGTATGCCTGTCGCAAAAGTAAATTATGTTTATCATAATCGCTAAAAACATTAAAAAACAAACCGGCAGATGACTGGAGGTGCTTATTGGCCACATATTTACCAGGGTAACCCTGAAAAACGAGTCCAGAAATGCAGGCAATATCCCTAAATTTCCGTCTTGCCATTTCGGTTGAATTGATACTCAACGTAATATCTTCGGTCAAATTTACAGGCGAAAAAACCTCATAGGCAATCGATTCGTCCATAGGAATTTCTGTTTCACTCAAAAGTTCAAAGCCATAATCGTTCATGGCAATGGAAAAACTGATCGGCAACAATTTACTTAAACGATAGGCGACCAGGGCCGCCAAAACCTCATGTACTAAACGACCTTCAAATGGATACGCAAAGAGATGAAAACCTTCTTTGTTATTGATGAGTTCGATCAGTAGCTCATCATTTTTGGGTACATGAGAACGTTTTTCCTGTAATAGAAACAGCGGATATACGACATCTAATTCTTCATCCTGATGTGTTTTATCCAATGCTTCATTGTATTTCTTCCGCAAAACTGACCCCAAATTGGAAGAAAGGGGTAAGCGGCCACCATTCCAGCTCGGAGATATCGCATTTTTTTGTTTACTTACCCTCACCACAACAGTCATATCTTTTACCTGGATAAATTCTAAAACCCTGCCAGCCAAACGGAAATTATCGCCAGCTTTTAAACGGGTAACAAAATATTCTTCAACCATGCCGATGTAACCACCAGAGAGGAATTTAACTTTTAACATTGCATCACTTACAATTGTTCCAATATGTAATCGGTGTCGCATAGCCAATTGTCTGCTCTTTACTTTCCATAGCCCATCTTCGTCCTTAACTACTTTCTTAAACTCGGTGTAGGCACTTAAACTATTTCCACCTGAAGTAATAAATTGCATTACCCAGGTCCATTCTTCAGGGAGGATAAGCTTAAAAGCATGGGTATTCTTAATCTCTTCGTAAATGATTTTATCATCAAATCCGTCGCCTATGGCTAGTGTAACCAAATATTGAACCAAGGTATCAAATACCATAATGAAAGGCTCACGACTCTCTATGTTGTTTGTTTTGGCTGCTTCTTTAATCGCTGCTGCTTCTACCAGTTCTAATGCGTGTGTAGGTAAAAAATATATTTTAGACGTTTCGTGAGGGGAGTGGCCCGATCGGCCCGCCCTTTGCAAAAACCTGGCAACGCCCTTTGGCGAGCCCACTTGAACAACGGTATCAACAGGTTTAAAATCTACGCCCAAATCTAACGATGAGGTGGCAATAACAGCTTTAAGCTGTCCGGTATGCAAGGCGTCTTCAATCCAGTTACGAAGTTCAAAATCTATCGACCCATGGTGTATGGCAATCCGCCCCGCCAGTTCGGGTTCGATATTTAACAAATGCTGATACCACATTTCCGATTGTCCGCGGGTGTTGATAAAAATTAAAGTGGTTTTACTTTTCTCAATAATCGGTAAAAGCTTGTAGGCTAACTTTAAACCCAAGTGCCCGGCCCAAGGCAATGTTTCGATATCATCGGGTAAAATTGATTTGATCAGGATTTTCTTTTCTAAATCGGCTTTAACAATAATCCGTTTAGCCTCCATATTGGGCTCGAGTACATCTAACGCCTCTTCAATATTACCAATAGTGGCAGAAATCCCCCAAATTCTTAAAAACTGGTTTTTCTCTAACTTTTGTAAACCCTTAATCCGCGATACGGCCAACTCCACCAGCACGCCCCGCTTGCTACCCAAAAGCTCATGCCATTCATCAGCAACAATACATTTAAGATTTTTGAACAAAGTTGAAGTGCCTTTTTGTGCCAGTAACAAGTGCAGGCTTTCTGGCGTAATCAACAAAATTTCGGGCATCGATTTTTTCTGCTGCAATTTCTCTGTCTGAGAAGTATCACCGTTACGAACACCTACATGCCAATCCAATTCCAGCTCCAATAAGGTTTCGCGCATGGCTCTTGCAATATCCTTGGCCAGGGAGCGAAGTGGGGTAATCCAGATTAACTGTAAACGGTCTTTCGCTTTTTTATTATTGGTTTCAGTTGCATTTAAGGCCTCAATTACTACGGCCAAAAATAAAGAAAATGTTTTTCCAAAACCTGTAGGCGCATTTACCAAACCGCTGTAACCATCCAGATAATACTGCCAGGCATCTTCCTGGAACTGAAAAGGCTTGCGTTTATTGGTCTTTAGCCAGGCTTTTATCTTTTTATAACCTTTGGTTTTGGTTTGGTCCATACTTAAATATCGCTGCTTTTGATGGTTTTCTAATTATTTTGAAAAGCAATAACAGTAATGCTTCGGTTACGGCAGTCCCGCCATTCGCTTTACCTTTTTTGTAATTACCGTTAAATGTTAATTTATCCATAACAAAAAAGGGTATCGCTGCTGTCGGGTTTAAAATCGTGCGGTAAACCCATTAAGCTAAACTGACAGCAGCTATTTCCTCGGTCTGTGTCCTCACAGACCGAAATTTTCGAATTATGATCGCCAATGGTCTGTGGGGACACAGACCATGGAATCTCATTACAAAGTCGATTGCAATAACTGCCTCAAATCTTCCAAAGTATTAATTTCGTCAGCTTTTTTATCTTTTCGCCACCGTAATATACGTGGAAAACGCAACGCTAAACCTGCCTTATGTCGTTTACTTTCAGCAATTCCCTCAAATGCAATTTCGAAAACTAGTTCGGGTTTTACGGTACGTACCGGGCCAAATTTCTCAATTGCATTACGGGTTACAAAGGCATTCACTTCTTTAATTTCTTTATCTGTTAAACCCGAATACGCTTTTGCAATCGTAACTAAATTTTCTCCATCACGAACAGCAAAGGTATAATCGGTAAAGAAATTAGCCCTTCTGCCACTTCCTTTTTGCGCATAAATCATTACCGCATCAACCGTATACGGATTGATTTTCCATTTCCACCAATCGCCTCTTTTTCGTCCACTATGATAATGAGAGGTCAACTTCTTCAACATAATTCCCTCGCTGTTAATCGATCGGGATGTTTGTCTTAATTTGGCTAATTCTTCCCACGAATGGCAATTGATTACCGGAGATATCATCACCGGACTTTCAGCTAAGCCACCAATCAACCCCTCGAGTATTTTTCGTCTTATACTTAAAGGTTCTTCTCTAAAATCCTTGGCTTCATATTCTAAAATATCATAAACAAAAAAGCCAATGGGTGCATCTTCCAATTGTTTTTTACTAATCGTTTTGCGGTTTAAACGTTGTTGCAGCGTACTGAATGATAAAACCTGTTTATCTTGCACAGCCAGTATTTCGCCATCTAAAACTACACCATCAGGCAAAACATCAATCATAAAATGCAATTCGGGGAATTGTTCTGTAACCAGTTCTTCGCCACGGCTCCAGATAAAGAGTTCTCCATTCCGTTTTACAATCTGCCCGCGGATGCCGTCCCATTTCCATTCGGCCTGCCATTCAGAAATATCACCTAATTTCTCTGGTTCCTGCTCTAAGGCATAGGCGAGGCAAAAGGGGTAAGGCCAGGAATTATCGGTATTCACATGGATACCATTTATCAGTTCGTGAAAAGTAATTTCATAAGGATTCCATTTCCCCATAATGCTATGCATAATCTGGGCACTATCTAAACTGCTTTGTTTAGCCAGCGCATTTACCAGCATTTTATTGGAAACACCAATCCTGAAATTTCCAGAAATCAATTTGTTAAAAATAAAACGTTCCTGTGTTTCGAGTTTGTTCCATGCACTCAGAATAAATTCTTTTTTAGTTTCATCATCTTTACCTTCCAGATCATGCAAATCTTCAACCCATTTATGCAATTGAAAATCTGAGGTGTTTTCAGCAGGCGGCAATAATAGGGCGATGGTTTCGCTTAAATCGCCAACATTGGCATAACTTTCAGCAAATAACCATTCTGGTGTTTCGGTAATGTTTATGGCCCAGTATTTAAGCAGAGCTGATTTAATTGGTCTTTTAGGTTTTTTACCTGTAAACAACGCAATAACCCACACCTTGTCTTTATCATCAGCATGGTTAAAATAATTAACCAATGCCGCGATTTTATCGTTGGTTTTATTGCTCAGTTCGAGCTGTTGGATCAATTGGGCAAAACGTTTCATCGTTATTTATTTTCGTTTTGATCAACCAGATCTACTTTATTTTCTTCATCATCTTCTTGCCCAAATTTGGTTAAAACTTCAGCAGCTTCTATGCCTGCATCATTTAAAAACCGACTAAAGGCAGCCGTAAAACCATGCGTAACATATACTTTTTCCGCTCCGGTTGCAGTAATAGCTTCCATTAAGCCGGGCCAATCAGCATGATCACTCAGCGCAAAGCCGGCATCAGCACTTTGCCAACGGCGGTGTGCCCGCACCTGCATCCAACCAGAACAAATACCTGTTACGGGCTGAGCTAAATTTTTGATCCAGCGGCTATCCCTCATGGCAGGTGGCACAATTACAATCCCTTTCTGTAATTCATCCTTAGTAGTTTCAGGAGTAATTCTGATGGTTTTTGGAAGCTTTACACCTGCATCAATAATCACTTCATTCAGATTAGCAATGCTGTTATGTACGTAAATAGGAATATCACCAGCCAAATTTTTAATCAAACGTTGCGCTTTGCCTAAACTGTAGGCAATTAATACGCTTGTTTTTTGCTGTATAACATTATCGCTCACCCAACTCTTGATGCCGTTAAAAACAACTTCTTGCTTTTGCCACTTGTAAACAGGTAAACCAAAAGTGCTCTCAGAAACAAAAGAATGGCACTTAATAGGTTCGAAGGGTGTGGTAATGCCATCATCTTCAATTTTATAATCACCAGAGATTACACAAATTTCACCTTTATAAGCTAAACGCACCTGGGCAGATCCGATAATATGTCCGGCAGGAAAAAATGAAATATTCACCCCATTGCGGATAATGCTTTCTCCATATTCCAATGTTTCTACGTTCAAATCTTCGCTGATCCTGCGTTTGATAATGGGCTTGGTTAAAGTATGGCAGAGGTAATATTTATTTCCAAAACGCACATGATCGCTATGTCCGTGCGTTGTAACTGCATAATCTACAGGCCACCAGGGGTCTATATAAAAATCGCCCTGCTCACAATAAATTCCTCTTTTGGTAAATTCTATTAATGCCATAGCTACTAAACAATAAATTTATTGATTAGTTTTAGATCAATATCGGCTAAATGCCCGATAATTTAAAATATCGGCTAATTACCCGATAAATAGGAATATCGGCTTATTAGCCGATATCAGTTTTGAAATATGAATAATAAGTTCGATATTGTAATATGATTTGCATTATAACAGGTGATATTGTAGGCTCAAGGAAGATTAAAGATAGTTGGTTATTAAGCTTAAAAACCGCTTTAAAAATAGTTTCCGATCAGAATAATAAGTGGGAGATTTACCGGGGGGATAGTTTTCAGGTAGAAGTTGAGCCAGAAAATGCCATCAGGACTGCTGCTTATTTAAAAGCATCTATCAGGGTAAATAAACCTGCAGATGTAAGGATGGGCATTGGAATTGGAGATATCAAAAACAAACGAAAAAAACTTTCAGAATCCAGCGGAGATGCTTTTGTAAATTCAGGAGCGGCATTTGACAGTTTAAAACAGGCTAAGGTTAATTTAGCCATTAAAACTGATTCAGCTGATTTTGATGAGGAAATTAATGTATTAATAAAGCTTTCGCTAATATCAATGGATAGCTGGGGAGTTGTAGCTGCCGAAATGGTAAAACTTGCCTTAGAGAACAATAACCTGTTACAAAGCGAACTGGCGGCTATTTCGGGCCGAACGCAATCATCTGTAAGCGAAGCCTTAAAGCGTGCACATTATACCGAAATTATGGAAATGGACAGGCTTTACCGTAAAAAATTGAACCAAATGATTTTAAAATAATGGATATCTATTTAATCAAGCTTATCCTTGTCCATTTAATTGGAGATTTCTTTTTACAACCCAATGCCTGGGTAAAAGATAAAGAAAGGAAAAAATTAAGATCAATAAAGCTCTATTTGCATGTGGCCATCCATATAATTTTGATCTTCCTTATTTTTTTAAACTTTGGCGTTTGGAAGGTAGCACTATCAATAGGGGCGCTTCATTTTGTGATTGACGCTTTAAAATTGAGTTTTCAGAACAAAAAAAATGCACGGATATTGTTTTTTGCTGATCAGGTTTTACATTTCACTTCGATAGTAGTAGTGTGGCATTTTTTTTATAAGGGAAGTTTAAACATCAGTTTTTTTAATGAAACCAAAACCTGGGTTTTAATTGCAGGAGCTTTATTTTTAACAATGCCTACATCTATTGTGATGCGGGTAATTATTGCCAAATGGCTTCCTGATAACCAGCCGGACAGCCCGCAGTCGCTACAAAATGCAGGTAAGTACATCGGCATACTGGAAAGAGTACTGATCTTCTTGTTTATCTTAACCAATCATTTCGAAGCTGTTGGCTTTTTACTCGCAGCCAAATCCATATTTCGGTTTGGCGATTTAAAAGAAGCACACGACCTTAAATTAACTGAATATGTATTGATCGGAACTTTGTTAAGCTTTGGAATAGCCATTGTAACGGCTATGCTTATTCAAATGTTTATTGCATAAAAAAAGCAGCCCGAAAGCTGCTTTAATTTTTTCTATCTTGCTCCCGGAGGGCAGTTTTCTTTTAAAAACTTAGTGTAAGTTAAGGATAAATGTTTGCCAGTTCCTTCGCCCTCAGAGATACTGTGGGTACGGTTTGGATAACTCATCAATTGAAAAACCTTTCCGTTTTTGATTAACTCATTAATCAGCATTTCGGCATTCTGGTAATGAACATTATCGTCGCCAGTACCGTGGATATACAATAAATTGCCTTTTAAGTTTTTAGCATAAGTAATCGGAGAACCCTTAACATACGCCTCTTTACTTGGGAAAGGAGTACCCATATAACGCTCCTGATAAACATTATCGTAGGTTAATTGATTACCAACTGCTGCAATTGCAATACCCGTTTTATAAATTTCTGGGTATTGGAACATCAGGTTTAAAGTAGATGAACCGCCACCACTCCAGCCCCAAACGGCAACACGGTCTTTATCCATAAAAGCATGAGTAGCCAATAGTTTTTTAGCGGCCATCGCCTGATCGCGTACATTGATCACCCCAATATTTTTATAAATGCTTTTGCGCCATGTACTCCCTTTTGGAAGGGGGGCACCTCTATTATCCATTGAAATATAGATATAACCATCTTTGGCCATATCACCGGCATATAAACGGTTTCTCCCTGCACCATAAGTATCTAATGCTGTAGCTGAAGCGGGCTCGCCATAAACATAAAATACTACCGGATATTTCTTATCCGGATTAAAATTATCAGGTTTTTTCATCCAGCCGTCCATTTCAATACCATCTTCAGTAGTTACTTTAAAAAACTCAACCTTGTTTTTAGTTGCCGCTTGCTTAGCTAATTGTGTAGTAATGCTCCCGTCCATTGTAAATGGATTCCCTGTAGTAAAGTTCATCCACTCTGTAATTGGCTCAACAAGCGAACTGTTATATGAATGGCGGGCAAAAGCAGCATTTGGAGAAATATCGTAATTGTGTGTTCCCGGTAAAACCGAAGGTGTAACCTGTTCTAATTTACCTTTTCCATCTAATTTGGTTTTAAAAAGATATTTCTGAGTGGCATTTATTGGTGATGCCAGAAAATAGACCGTGTTATTTTTAACATCGATCAATTTTACATCAATCACATCATAATTGCCTTTAGTAACCAATGTTTCTTTTTTTCCATCCAAACTGATTCTATATAGGTGGTTCCAACCATCCTTTTCAGATACAATGGTAAACTCTTTATTATCATTTAACCATTTCCACTCATCCTGTGCATCAATCCAGGCTTTAGCTTTTTCGGTATAAACTGCTTTTGCCGATCCTGTACCTGCATTACAAACGAATACTATACTTTCGTTTTGCTCGCGGTTAAGCTGTTGTAAAATAATGTCATTACTGTTAGGAACCCATTGCATACGTGGAATATAGTGCTGAATATTATCTCCGGGAACATTTAACCAGTTCGTTTTGGCCGTTGCAATATCAACCACACCAACTTTACAAGCCGACGGATTTTCGCCAACCTTTGGATATTCTACTGGAATGGTATACGGATAAATGGAATCTGTATTATTGATCATTAAGAAATTTTTGATCTTCGTTGCATCAAGCTGCCAATAAGCAATAGATTTGCCATCCGGACTCCATCTAAAACCATCGCGGCAATCAAATTCTTCTTCATAAACCCAATCGAAAGTACCGTTGATCATTCGGTCTGTACCATCTGTGGTTAAGGCTTTTGTACCAGTACCATCAATATTTTCTACATACAGGTTATGTTTGCTTACATAAGCAACCTTACTGCCATCGGGCGATAACTTAGCAAACATTAGTGATGAAGCTGGCTTATCTTTTCCGATTTGAGTGATTTTATTGGAAGTTAAATCGGCCAGCCAATAATCTCCACGTGTATCATAACGCCAAACTTTTTTACTATTGGTGTAGATTAGTGCTTTCGAACCATCGTCCGATAACTGGAAACTTCTTACTGTAATAGCATCATTTTTTCCGGATGGCGTTAATAACGCTCTTGATATAACGGTTTTTCTTTCGTTTTTAGGAAGTGTTACTGAAACGATTTCGCCACTAATATTCTGATAATAGGAGTTGCCGTCTTTTGCCCAATTGATATTTTGAGCCTTGGCATCAATTAACGCGCATAAAGTTATACAAGCAATTGATAATCTTAATAATAATTTTTTAATCATATATAGTTTTTGGACATAAAAAAAGCTTTTCAACTTTCGGGCTAATTTAAATAAAAAGCCTGCAGTTAAAAAGCTGTAAATTATCTGGAATTGATTAATTATTCACCCCCACCTTGCATGGCTTTCAATTCTTCCATAGTTACTATATCGTAACCAGTAGGAATTTCAGTGCTAATCGCACCTACTTTAGCTTCAGAAAGAGATTTTAGAACCAGATCTGAATTTACGCCATTAATTACTGCCGAGTATTTTACAGGAAGCGCACCCAAACCTTTAAAGAAACCACCATTGGTAATTGAAGCAATATCAACATCTTTTGTTGCCCATAATTCATGAGCTCCACCTTTATCATCTTTGTAAGTATATTTTTCAGCACTAAATCCAGCAATTGTCTGTTTTTCACCAGTTGCTTTATAATCAGAATATTTTGGCAATAATGCTTCTTGTGCCTCTGTTTCTGCTTTGCTCACCTTTACCGCAAACTGTTTTTGAGCTACAGGAACATCAATTAATAATAATCCGGTTTTATCTGCTGTATTTGAAATGATGTTAACCATTGCAGGACCATTTTCAATTTCTATTTTGGTTAAGTTCCCATTAAATTTAGTTTTAACATCGGTTGTTGTACCATTAGCAGTTACTGCAAATACCAAAGTACCTTCAGCAATTTTCTTTTGTGCATGGGCAATTATAGCAGTACTTACTAAGATTAAAGCTATAACACTAGTTTTGATTGATTTGAACATGTTTTTATTTCAGTTTAGTTTTTTACCAATTAATTTTTTCTTTGTTTAAAAATGAAGAGATTCCTTTTTTAAAATCTTCACTCTCTCTTACACGGGCATTTATCTGTACCGCAGTTTCTAAGCATTTTTCCAATAGGGGATTGGTTGTTTGCGTAATCAATTGTTTAGTAATCATTAACGAATTACCAGAGCTCCCGCTACACAAACTTAATGCAAATTCTCTTACCATTTGATGAATATCGGATGAATTTGTTACAAAATTTATCAAATTATATTTCAATGCCTGCTCAGCAGAAAAGATTTTTCCAGTTAGTAAAATTTCCTTGACGATGGATTCGCTCACCTTTTGTTTTAAAAAACAAGAAACAATAGCAGGTACAAAACCAATTTTCACTTCAGTATACCCAAAATTACTTTCAGGGGTAGCAAAAACAAAATCACATATCGTGGCCAAACCACAGCCGCCGGCAATGGCATGACCTTCTACCTGTGCAATAACCACTTTTGGTAAATAATAAATGGTTGTAAAGAGTTTTTTTAAATGATTAGAATCAGCCACATTTTCTTCAAATGTATTGTGCTGCAATTGCTGAAGATATGCTAAATCGGCACCAGCACTAAAAGTGTCGCCATTTGCATTCAATATTATCACTTTTACGAGGTCATCTTCAGATGCATTTATAAATGCAGAAGTTAATTCAGCGATAAGTTGAGGGTTTAGCGCATTTCTTTTTTCGGGTCTATTGATAGTTATCGTTGCTATTCTTTCAGCAACCTGATATAAAACCAGATTTTCCATGTTATTGGGTTAGTTGCACCAAATATGCTTTATTTTTCTTTAAAACATGTACATCTATATCCTTATTTTCCATATACTTCTTTAAGATCTGAATTTTATATTCTTTATTAGTAGCATCGATTATTGCATTTTTATATTTTATATCAAGATCCATTTTGGCTAAATTAAATTTAGTATTTCCACTTAACCAGATACTTGAAAAAGTAGCATTTCCGTTTATATTTTTATCATTCAGGTTTTCATCAATCAACAGCATCTTATAATTAAAAAAGGCAATTTGGTTGTTCTTTAAAACGAACTGCCCCAAAACGGTATCTTTGTTAAAACTAACAAAACGTATTTTATCTATGTGCAATTGCGTTAATGCCGGAACAACAGAAAAATTATAGTTTTTATCTTCAGCACTTAAATCTGAAACCAAAACAGCTTCTTTTCCATTAATAAAAGCAGCCGCATAGTTTTTTCTTAGGGAAAAGAAAATAATTTTCCTTTGGTGGAAAGCGTTTAGATCATCGTGTACAATCAAAAGTTGATAGCAAACAAATAGCATTAAAGCGGAGAACAAAAGTCGTTTGTTTAATTTCGCCAAAGCATAAATAAATAATCCGAGGGATAGGCTCAATAATACAAATTCAGGTAAATTAATCCATATCGAGGAAAAGCTAGCATATGGTAAATTGGCAATCCATCTTAATACGGCATTTGTAAAATTTATTACCCATTCGAAAATCGGCGCTAGAAACCTGAATGCCGGAATTAATACTGCAATTCCTAAATACATCATTAACACCAATGGGATGGTGATAAAAAGATTCGCAAAAAGGAAGTAGAGTGGGAATTGGTGAAAATAATAAATGCTTAATGGAAACGTGACCACTTGTGCGGCTAAAGACATAGCTGTGAAACTCCATAACTTATCTAGCCAAATATGTTCAGTATAAAGAAGGTTATAAATTTTAGGCTGAAGATAAATTAGTCCGAAAACGGCCAGATAGGAAAGCTGAAACCCAACATCTAAAATTAAAAATGGATTGTAAACCAACTGACAAAATGCCGAAAAGGCCAAAACATTATAACTGTTGGTTTGCTTCGATAGAACTTTAGCCGTAATTAAAATGCTGATCATTACAGCCGAGCGGACCACAGAAGGTGATAATCCTGTTAACAAAGCATATCCCCAAATCAAAGTACAGATTAACAAAAGCTTCACAATCCTTAACGCCCGATTCCTGTTCAAAAAGAAGAACAAAAAATCTAAAACGACATAAATAATGGCTACATGTGCTCCTGATACAGATAAAGCATGAATAGTTCCGGTTTTAGAATAGGCCGATAAAGTTTCTTTGCTTAAATCAGCACGGTAGCCTAAAATAAGGGTAGAGGCCACCGCAAAAGCTTCATCACTTTTAATCAAGCTTCGGTATTTTGCAACCTGCTTTTCTCTTAAGTTTAAAGCCATCTTTATAACGGGATTACCAACGTTATTTTTGTTGCTAACGATATGATCCTGATCCATAAATGCCTGATGATAAATATTCTGACTGCCCAGCCAGGCTTTAAAATCAAATTCTGCAGGATTATACGAGGGCTCTATTTCGTTATATGTAGCTGGGATCATGATTTCGTCGCCATACTTTAATTTAATAGGTTTTAAACTATCTAATTTTACGGCAATAAGCATCTGCCCCGACAACCTGATCTGTTTGTCTTTTTGATATCCAGATACTACATTTGCTTTAAAACGTATGATGTTGCTACTTTTCTGAGGTTCATTGTTCACCCAAACTTTTAAATAGCTGCACTGCATTTTTGCAAAGTAATTTTGGTTTAAACTTTCGTTATGGAGCAAGCAAAGTAAACCGCCAAGGCTGAAGAAAAGTATAAAAATTAAAATACCAACAGCTCCCTTGTACCGGTAAACATTTAATCTTTTATAAGTAATATTCAACAATAAAATGATCAGTAAAACGACAAATAGGACTGAAGCCCACAATTGAATGTATACGCTTTTTGGAAAAAAATAAAAAACGCAAATACCTAAGAGAAAAGGAAACAGGATCCTGACAAAAACATATTCGGACTTAAACATTGTTTAAAATTGATAGCGTAGCTGAATTTTAACTTCCGATTTTTTATTGCCCTGAATTTCATCCAGGTAAGTACCTACTGTTTCTACGTCCTTATAAACAAACAACCCATATCGAACCCAAACATTTAGCTTCTTAACTATACTGTATTTCAGGTTGAAATAAGTCCTAAAACCTTTCCAATTATACATTCCGAAAGCAAAACTGTACAAAACATCATCTTCATAGGCATAAATTCTGCTGTTATAACTTGGGGTATTGAAATAGGCAAATCTTACATTTCCTGTTAGCTTAGCGAACATTGGCGAATAGTCTACATCCTGATAAACGAGATAACCAAATTCTCTATTAGCACTACCTTTTTTATATTGTGAAATCTCTAACCTGTTTTGGAAGCGCCAATTATTATTCAATTGCCAGCTTGCCTCTGCCCGATAACCCTCTCTTTTTACATTATCTAAAAAGTTTAGAGGCACATCTAAATCCGTATTTTGTTGTTTATGCTCTGTTTTAAATCGGACTAAAACTTTAAAGGTTTTGTTTGGTGTATAAACGGCTTGGGTTAAAATTTCGTAACCTTTTGATGGCTCATCAACACGGTATTTTAACCACGAGAACCGAAAATAATCACCATAGAAAGAAAAGGTCCATTGTTTATTGGGATTAATATTTAAGCCAGCATATAATCCTTTTTCATTTACGGCTTCGCTCGATTCGGATACTGCCTGATTAAAGAAACTATGATAATCTTTGGCATAATCGCGATAAGTTAAAGCAGCAGAAACGGTTGGTGACAAACTAATGAGGACACCGTTAATATAGGCAATGCCACCACCTAAACCCTTGGCGGCCTCGCCATAGATGTACATATTTTTATATGTATAATTGTAAAACAACCCCAAATTGGTTAGCGCTGTGCCTGTGAAACTATATCGATCATAAGCTGCTGTTTGTGTAATAAAACGGTTCTTATAATAAGTATGGTAAGCAATTGCACCAATAGCAAATTCATTTTTGGCATATTGAACCGTAGTACCAAATACGCTTTGCGCTAAAACACCTTTATTCTTAATCTCAGTAGGGGTTCTATGTAAACCAGTTTGATTAATGGTGGCCTGAACTAAATTTCCTTCTGAATCTAATTTTTGGCTAGCATCAAGATTGCGGAACGAAACAAAAGGGGTAATGTCTACATTTTTAAATAAGTTAATCGTTGCTGCACTTCCTCTAAAAAAAGAATATTCGTTAGTGGAGTTATAAGGCCTTAAACCTAAATCTTTTTTAGCTACGCTGGTTACATCAGGACCCTTGCCAAAAGAAAAACCCGACCATAATGTTAAGCCCTGCCCAAATTGCAATGTATAATCGCCAACTACCAGTTTTTTTAGCTTTCCCAATTTGAATAGTGCGATATTGCCAGAATAAAAATCGAAAGGCTTGCCTATAAATTTTTCACCAGCATCTTTGTCTAAAGTAATGGCTGCCGATAGAATAGAGCTATAATGATATCTGTAGCGCATCTGAAATCTTTCCGGCGAACCTAAATATCGGTTCCCAGGTAAATCTGTATAACCTTTTTGTTTTTGTAGGGTCTGCGCAAAGCGCATCATCAAATCATTTTCACCAGCATGTATGATGTTCTTAAAATTGAGCTGCTGGTATTCAGCGATATTGGTCAATGTTACAAATGGGAGGAGATTATGCACAGTTTTAATATCAAAACCGCTAATACTTTGTAATTCCAGCACATCTGTAAGCTGACCATTTTCCTTTATATGTGTAAAGAAATTACTAATCTGTAATGGGGATAGGAAAACCAAGGTCTTTAATTCTTCAACTGAAGTTCGATTCAGATTAATTGGATGTCTGCGATATTTCTCCAATACGTCAATAAGTTCGGTCATATCGTAATCATCGGGGAGGTTTTCGGCCATACTCTCCAAAATATCACGTGTATCTGTTTCCTCAGTATTGATTTGAGCATTTGCCATGAATCCGATCATTACAAATGCAACAATTAAGCTCTTAAACCGCATAGCCACCTCCAATTAGAAATTTATCATAAAGGTTAACAGCCCATGCAGTTATCATTTCTCTGTTAGAGATCAATATAATTCCAAAAGGATTTTCTCGAAGAAAGAAATGATTAACTATTGTAAATAAATAGTCACCCAAATGGTTTTGGGAGAATAAAAAATAGAGGAAAAAGACAAGCAACAATACATACCATATTTTCATAAGCAGGGGTTATACCAGTTAAAAAAATAGGGGTGATTGATGTTTTGGTTTTGCTAATATAGGAAAATAATCAAAAAACTACAAAAAATGTATTTTTCTAATTACAGAAGAGTAACACAAAAAAATCGATAATTATATAGGAAATAGAATTTTACAGTTCCTCTGCCAGGTTTACCAAAAAACCTTTCAGTTTTTCTAGTGAATCTATAATTTTTTGATTCTCTCTAACGCCTGTTTTATTATTCTTTAAATAGTCTTTGGCACCTTTTAATGTAAATCCTTTTTCATCAACAAGGTTGAAAATGATCTTTAGGTTTTCAATGTCTTCTGGAGTAAAAAGACGGTTGCCTTATTTTATTTTTCTTGGGCTGTAGGATGTCGAATTCCTTCTCGTAAAAACGGATCTGTGATGCGTTAACATTAAACATTTCAGTCACTTCGCCCATGGTATAATACATTTTATTAATGTCTCTTTCTTTATACGGCATATTTTGTGCTTGATTATGAGTGTCTTATATCGATTAATTAAAGTATTCAAATGTAGCTCGATTTTTCCTTAATAACGCAATAAAATTTTAATTTTGTTCCCTCCAATAATATTGAAATGACAGCAAAAGAGATTAGACAGGCATTCCTTAGTTTTTTTGAATCGAAACAACATCATGTTGTTCCTTCCGCACCGATTGTCGTTAAAAACGACCCCACTTTAATGTTTACCAATGCGGGTATGAACCAGTTTAAAGATCTGTTTTTAGGAGAGGCGGTCATAAAATATTCTCGTGTTGCTGATACACAACGTTGTTTACGTGTTTCTGGCAAACATAACGATCTGGAAGAAGTAGGTATTGATACTTACCACCATACCATGTTCGAAATGTTGGGAAATTGGAGTTTTGGCGATTATTTCAAAAAAGAAGCCATTGCCTGGAGCTGGGAATTATTGACAGAAGTTTACAAAATCCCGAAAGAAAAATTATATGTCACCTACTTCGAAGGCGATGAAAAAGAAGGTCTGGAAAAAGATCAGGAAGCTTACGATCTTTGGAAACAATATATTGATGAAAGCCATATTTTACCAGGAAATAAAAAAGACAACTTCTGGGAAATGGGCGATACCGGGCCATGCGGACCCTGTTCTGAAATCCATGTAGATTGCCGTACTGATGAAGAAAAAGCTTTAGTTGATGGTGCTACTTTAGTAAATGCCGATCATCCTCAGGTAATCGAGATCTGGAATAATGTATTTATGCAGTTTAACCGTTTAAAAAATGGTTCTTTGCAAAGTTTACCAGCTAAACACGTTGATACAGGAATGGGATTTGAGCGTTTGGTACGTGTTTTACAAGAAAAAACCTCTAACTACGATACCGATGTTTTCCAGCCGATGATTCAGTTTATTGCAGAAAAATCGGGCATTAAATATGGTGCTGACGAGAAAACCGATATCGCCATGCGTGTTATGGCTGATCACATCCGTGCCATTTCATTTGTTATTGCAGATGGTCAGTTACCTTCTAATAATAAAGCGGGTTATGTAATCCGCAGGATTTTACGCCGGGCCGTACGTTATGCCTATACGTTTTTAAACTTCAAAGAACCTTTCTTAAATCAACTGGTTCCTTTATTGGCTGAGCAATTTAAAGGTGTATTTGAGGAACTGATTTCACAACAGGATTTTGTGCAAAAAGTAGTGCTAGAAGAAGAAGTTTCTTTCCTAAGAACTTTATCGACAGGAATTCAACGTTTCGAAAAATATCAGGCATCGAATGATGTAGTAGAGGGTAATTTCGCTTTCGAATTATCAGATACATTTGGTTTTCCGATCGATTTAACGGAATTAATGGCCCGAGAAAAGGGTTGGAGTGTTGATCTGGTTGGCTACGAACAGGCTTTGAAAAAGCAAAAAGACGATAGTCGTGCCGCAACAGCCATTGATACAAGCGATTGGATCGTCGTAAATACTGAAGAACAGAGCGAATTTGTAGGCTATGATGATTTAGAAATTGAAACCGAAATTTTAAAATACCGTAAAGTAAAAGCTAAGGGTAAAGAGCAATATCAAATTGTACTTCGCCAAACACCTTTCTACGCCGAAAGTGGTGGTCAGGTAGGAGATACCGGCCGTTTAGAAGACCACAGTCGCCAGTTTTGGGTAGACATTACCGATACTAAAAAAGAAAATGGCTTAACCGTTCATTTTACCGATATCTTACCAGATAATTTAGAAGGTAAATTTTGGGCTGTTGTAGATGAAGATAAACGTGTTTTAACTGAAGATAACCACTCTGCCACACACTTACTGCATGCGGCATTAAAACAAGTTTTAGGCAAACATGTTAACCAGAAAGGTTCGTTGGTGAATGCAGACTACTTACGTTTCGATTTTTCTCACTTCGCTAAAGTTACTGACGAGGAATTAGCACAGATTGAGGTAATTGTGAACCAGAAAATCCGCCAGAACATTAAGTTAAAGGAACAACGTAACGTTCCTTATCAAGATGCCATTGAAAGTGGTGTAACGGCTTTATTTGGCGAAAAATACGGCGATTTTGTCCGTATGATTACTTTTGACGACCATTTCTCTAAAGAACTTTGCGGAGGTACACACGTAAAAGCAACCGGGCAGATCGGCTCATTCAAAATTGTTTCGGAAAGTGCTGTAGCAGCTGGGGTTCGCCGTATCGAGGCCATCACTGCTGACAAAGCTGAACAATACTTCTTAGACCAAAGAAAGGAACTTGGTCATTTAAAAGCATTGTTAAACGGAAGTAAAGATTTATCGGCGTCTGTTCAGGCCTTATTGGATGAAAATGCAAAACTGAAAAAGGAGATTGAAAAGTCGACAATAGAACGGGTAAACACCTTAAAACATGAAATCGTTCATCATGTAAGAGGAATTAACGGCATTAACCTGATTGCTAAACACATTGATCTGCAGAGCGCTGATGCAGTTAAAAACCTTGCTTTCTCTTTGAAGGACATGGTTGATAACCTGTTTCTGGTTTTTACTACAGAAATTGATGGCAAACCGGGAATAACCGTAATGCTTTCTGATCACCTGGTGAAAAAGGGATTAAATGCGTCTAATATTGTTCGCGAGTTGGGTAAAGAAATTCAAGGCGGTGGCGGTGGCCAACCGTTTTATGCTACCGCAGGTGGTAAAAACCCAGCCGGACTAAAAGTTGTTCTGGAAAAAGCGGAAAGTTTTATTCCTCATCACTAAAATAAGCGAAAGATTACTGAACTAAATCCGATAGCTATCGGATCAGGATGACGAGATACCAATAAAAAAGAGGCCCTGAAGCCTCTTTTTTATTTTAATGTCTTCCGTGTTTTTCTCTATGTCCTCTAGAGAATAAACTTGAATTTACTCTTCTATCATGGTATCTGTTATCTACGCGGTAAGATCTGTAATTATTTCTTGGCGAGCTATAACGTACTCGGTTTCCACCACCGTAAGATGAGCGGTAATAATTGTTATGATGTGAATAGCTTACTCTATGGGAATTATAATTACGATATGGGCTATTACCGTAAACGACTACTTTTCTTCCGTGATGCAGATCGTAACCTCTATACCTCGCTGGTAAATACCTTGATCTTGTCCATCTGTTTCCACTTAAATAAACAAACTGCCTTTGAGGGACATAATAATAAGATTGAACTTCTGGGAGGTAGTAATAATTAACGTTTTCATAACCTGCAGGTACCCAAGCTGGTTGCGCACCTATATTTACATTAATACTTACCTGAGCGTTAGATCGATTAGATGTTAAAGCCACGATACCTAAAATCGCGGAGATGATAAATAACTTTTTCATAATAATCCATTTTATTTGTGTGTATTTCAATAATTCAAACGCTGTGCCAAAACTTCTATTGTAACAGATATATAAAAAAAGGAGTCTCTTTCGAAACTCCTTAATAAAGCAGTAGAGGTTATAGATTAGTGTTTTCCTTTACCATTTCCATGGCCCTTTCCGTTATTTCCATTATTCTGTTTTCCATAAATCTTTTTAGCCTGTCCTGGAGGCATACCATGAGGATGTCCCTTTACAACATAATATTTGCTATCGCGGCTATCCCTAATTACAAATTGCCCTTTATTACCTTTATACTTGGCATATTTTACCTTATCATTTTTGAAATTCAAATAAGGCTTAGGCGAATTAATTACCACTTTATAACCATTATATAAATTGTAATTGCCATATCTCGAAGGTAAAGAATTTGCAAAAATCCATTCGTTTCCATTTAAGTAGACAAACTGCTTTTGCGGAACATAATAATAACTTTCTACGTCAGGGAGATAGTAATAATCTACATGATCATAACCTGTTGGCCCCCAAAGTGGTTGCGAACCAATGTTAACATTAACATTTAACTGTGCTTTAACGGGGATGCTGAACGATGAAACCATCATCAATACAGCCATTAAAAATAATTTTTTCATAATCAATTCATTTAGTGTTTATTATTTATAGCCAAACCACGTGCCAGAAGTAAGGAAAAAATAAAGGAGCCTCTTTCGAAGCTCCTTTATTACAACTAAATATTAATATTAATGGCGCTCGTTACCACGGCCCTGACCGTTATTTCTTTCAGGACGGTCATTCCCACCTTTGTTATTAGTTTTGTGTTCGTTGTTTCGGGCAAACCTTGAATTTTGATTTACCTTTACAACAATTTTCTCCCTACGTTCAGGGCGGTTATTATTAATTACTACAGTTTTGTTCGCATTATAGTTTGGATGTCCTTTTACTATATAATATTTGGTATCACGACTATCTCTAATAATACCTTGGCGACCAACATAATTTTTGTATTTACTGTATTTGGTTACATAGATATTGTTTCTTAAATACGGTTTTGGCTCATTGATTACGACTTTGTAGGCGCGGTATAAATCAAAGTTCCTGTATTGGACAGGCAAACTGCTTACCCAAACCCAACGTCCGCCATTCGAGTAAATGTATTGCGCAGACGGTACATTATAATAGGCATCTATATCAGGAAAATAATAATAATCTACATGATTGTATCCTGTTGGGCCCCAAACTGGTTGAGAGCCAATATTGATATTTAAGCTAACCTGCGCTTTTGCATTGTTTATGCTGAATAATGAAACCATCAGAACTGCAGCAAATAAAACTAACTTTTTCATAATGTTTTTAAATTAAAGGTTTCTTTTGTGTGTTTACTGAGATAGACAATAGCTGTACACGGTAGTTTAATTAAAGCAATTTCATTTAACATTCTTTAACTATATTTGCCTCCATAATACATTTAAAGGGATCATTTTAATATGAGTTTAGGAACATCCGAAAACAATTACGAACTCGTTTCAGGACTAGAAATCCACGTTCAGTTAAATACCAACACTAAAATATTTTCTGCTGACAGTGCATCTTTCGGGGCTTTACCCAATCAAAATATATCTACGGTTTCGCTGGCATTGCCTGGAGCCTTACCGAAGTTAAATAAAGAAGTAGTGGCAAAAGCCATCCGTATTGGCCTTGCTTTAAACTGTACCATTAACCAGACCAACCATTTTGATCGGAAAAACTATTTCTACGCCGACCTGCCAAAAGGTTATCAGATTACGCAGGATAATCAACCCATCTGTGTAAATGGTTTTCTGGAGCTTCAATTGGCTGATGGTTCTACCAAAAAAATCGGAATCAACCGCATTCACCTGGAAGAAGATGCTGGAAAAAGCATCCATGATCAGGATGATAATTATTCGTTGGTTGATTTGAACCGTGCCGGTGTACCTTTAATCGAGATCGTAACAGAACCTGATATCCGCAGTTCGGAAGAGGCATCTGTTTTATTAAGTGAAATCAGGAAACTGGTGAGGCATTTAAATGTAAGCGATGGCAATATGGAAGAAGGTAGTTTGCGTTGCGATGCCAATATTTCTATACGCCCGCAGGGCACTACCGAATTTGGAACACGTTGCGAAGTAAAAAACCTAAACTCGATGCGTAATGTACGCAGAGCGATGGATTTCGAATTTGGCCGTCAGGTAGAAGTGATTAGCAATGGGGGAAGAATTATTCAGAGCACACTAAATTTTGATGCTGATAAAGGCACTACATCACCGATGCGTACTAAAGAGGAGGCAAATGATTATCGTTATTTTTCAGATCCTGATCTGCAACCCATTTATATTTCTGATGATTGGTTAACGGAGATTAAATCTTTAATGCCGGCTTTACCAAATGAAATTTCTCAGCAGATGGTTACTGACTTTGGGATCAGTAAAGCTGATGCGGCTCTTTTTGCCGAAGATTTAGACCTGTTAAACTACTTTAACAAGGCACAATCAGCTGTTCACAACAAAAAAAGCTTAATAAATTGGCTAATTGGCCCAATTAGAGCTGTTTTAAATGAAAAAGGGATTACGATCTCTGATTTCAAAGTTAATCCGGCACAACTGGCAGAAGCTATCAATCTGGTTGATGATAAAAAAATCACACAGCAAATTGCCATCCAACAATTATTACCGGCTGTTGAGCTCGAAGAAAATGCAAAAGTTACCGATTTAGCACAGTCATTAAACTTACTGATCTCTGAAAACGGAGACGAATTAAGTAGTTTTATCGATGAAGTGTTAAATAAATACCCACAACAGGTAGAAGCGTACAAGAAAGGCAAAAAGGGCGTTTTAGGTTTGTTTGTTGGCGATGTAATGAAATTAGCAAAAGGAAAAGCCGATGCTAAAAAATTAAATGAATTAATACTTGAAAAACTGAAATAATGAGATTAAAACAATTGAGCCTGATCATGCTGATCGCGATTGCGTTCACGGCATGTAAACCCAAAGATAGCTTTACGATTGACGGAACTTTCCAAAACCCAGGTACAGAGAAGAAAGTATTTTTATATGGGATGCAAAATAGCAATATGGTTGCGATCGATTCCACCAATCTATCAGAAAAAGGTGAATTTAAATTCATCCGCAAAACCCCATCGGTTGATTTCTTTAGGGTATCGGTAGGTAACCATGAGTTTATGTTAATTGCAAAAAATGGCGATGACATTAAATTAGAAGCTGATTTGGCTGATAAAACAATGGCATATAAAATTTCAGGAGCAAATGAGGTAGAAAAATTGTCAGAACTAAATACGATTAGAAACAATTTTGCCAAACAGGTAGAAAAATTACAGGCCGATTTCGAAGCAAAAGTAGCAACACAACCTCAAAACAGGGCAGCTGTGCTAGAAGCAATGAAACCCCAGTACGAATCTTACATTAATCAATTAAACACGCAGATCATAAAATTTGCTAAAGACAATAAAGGTACACTTGCCAGTTTCTACGCTATGAATACTTTGAGTCCGCAGGAATTTGAAGCAGAACTGGTACAATTTGCGGATGAAGTGAAAGAAGAAATTAAAGGCAATGCTACTGTTGATACTTTTGTAAAACAGATGGCGCTTTTAAAAGCGGTTCAGGTAGGGCAGGTTGCTCCGGCATTCACCATTAATACAGCTGACGACAAACCTGTAAGTTTATCAGACTATAAAGGAAAATATGTACTGATTGATTTTTGGGCATCATGGTGCCAGCCTTGCCGCCAGGAAAATCCGAACGTGGTTAAGGTTTATAATAAATATAAAAATAAGAATTTTGATATCATCGGTATTTCGCTGGATACCGACAAGGCAGCATGGCTTGGTGCAGTAAAAGCAGACGGATTAACCTGGGCACACGTTTCCGAATTAAAGGATTTTAACGGTGCAACGGTAAAAAAATACCAAGTACAGGCTATCCCAACTTCTTACTTAGTTGATCCTTCTGGAAAAATAATTGCTAAAAACCTGCGTGGTGATGAATTAGAGACGTTTTTAGCCAAAACGTTACTTTAAAACTAATTCCATGTTAAACTAATTTAAGTAATTAACAATTTCTTAACTTAGGCTTAACTAAATATTGCATCATAGACACTACTTTCGTAACAAATATTTAACTATGAACAACGCAGGTCAGAAAATATTAATTGTTGATGATGAACCAGATATTCTGGAGCTTATTGAATATAACCTTAAAAAAGAGGGTTATCAGGTTTTCACAGCTACCAATGGCCAAGAAGGAATTACCGTTGCGAAAAAGGTACATCCAGATTTGATTATCCTGGATATTATGATGCCTAAAATGGATGGGATTGAGGCTTGCCGTTTAATGCGTGCAATACCTGAATTCAAGAATACATTTATGGTTTTCTTAACTGCCAGAAGTGAAGAGTATTCAGAAATAGCAGGTTTTAATGTGGGTGCTGATGATTATATCGCAAAACCAATTAAACCACGTGCTTTAGTTAGTCGCATTAATGCGATTTTAAGACGGAATACAGGAACAGAAGAAGTATCTGAAAACAAATTAGAAATTGGCGATTTAGTAATCGACCGTGAAGCTTATTTGGTTTTTCAAAGTGGCAATAAAGTGGTATTAGCTAAAAAAGAATTTGAGCTTTTATACTTACTAGCATCAAAACCAGGAAAAGTTTATACACGCGAATCGATCCTTAAAAATATCTGGGAAGATTCGGTAGTAGTAACCAATAGAACTATTGATGTTCACATCCGCAAACTGAGAGAAAAATTAGGCGAAACTTATGTATCAACCGTAAAAGGGGTAGGTTATAAGTTTGAGCTTTCTTAAATAGCTTCACCACAGATAGACACAGATTAGCACAGATTTTTTCTGATGATTAATCTGTGTTTTTTATGCATCGTAAATAAGATCCTGAAACAAGTTCAGGAGAACGCCCTTGTAAGTAATTATCGTTTCCTTTATCTCTCTATCTGTGTTCATCCTTTTTATCTGTGGTTAATTCCCCAAGCAATAAAAATAAAATCGTATTTTTGCGCTTCATTAATTACACACAGTTTGAAGTTTCCAAATTTTAAAGACCTTATTCTTTTCGAAGACAACGATTTTATTGTCATCAATAAACCTCCATTTTTAGCCTCGCTCGATGAACGAGGTGGGTCTGGAGAAACCAATGTATTACGCCTGGCCAAACAGTATAGCGATGATGCACAGGTTTGTCACCGTTTGGATAAAGAGACTTCTGGAGCTTTAATCATTGCAAAAAATCCTGAAGGTTACCGTCATGCTTCCATGCAGTTCGAAAGAAGGAAAGTAAATAAAACCTATCATGCGGTGGTAGATGGACATGTTATTTTCGATCAGTTAACAGTTGATCTTCCAATTTTGAACGATGGCAATAAAAACGTAACCATTGATAGGGTAGAAGGTAAAAGAGCAGAAACTATTTTCGATTCGTTAAAATACTACAAACATTATACACTGGTTGAATGCAAGCCAATAACTGGCCGTATGCATCAGATCCGTATCCATTTAGCAACACAAAGAGCAGCTATTGTTGGTGATGATATGTACAAAGGGAAACCTGTTTTTCTTTCGTCAATAAAGAGAGGTTATAAATTAACCAAAGGTGAAGAGGAGCAGCCCATTATGAAACGTTTCGCATTACATGCCAGGCATTTGGTTTTTAAAGGATTAGATGACAAAGATATTGTTATCGATGCACCGTACCCAAAAGATTTTGCAACCTTAATTAAGTTATTGGATAAATTTGATGTATAAAACGGCCCTTTAAATTGGCTTGTTTAGTTGTTTTTGTTACTTTTGGGCCATTAGCCCTCTATTAAAAAACAATAGAATGTACATCAGATTTGTAAATTACCTTGATAAGATTAACCAGTACCGAAAATCTAAAATATCAAACCGTAATTTCTTAATTATCCTTGCAGTAATTGTGGGGATTTTAGCAGGACTCGCAGCTGCCGTTTTAAAAAGTTTAACCCATCATATCGAAGAATTTCTTCAATCAGACTGGCACTGGAAATATAAATACTACCTGTACTTTATATTTCCGATGATCGGTATTTTTTTAACGGTTTTGTACATCAAATACTTTATCCGTAAAACAAAATTCGAAACGGGCTTAACCCCTTTACTTTATGCCATTTCAAAAAAATCGAGTAAGGTAGAAGCACACAATATTTATTCGCAGATTATTACCGCTGCTGTTACGGTAGGTTTTGGTGGCTCAACAGGTTTGGAAGCACCAATTGTTACCAGTGGATCGGCAATAGGCTCAAACCTTGGCCGTTTACTCGGTTTATCTTATCGCGAAATTACCATGCTGGTGGCATGTGGTGCAGCAGCAGGTATTGCAGGTGCATTTAATAGTCCAGTGGCTGGCATTGTTTTCGCTATCGAAATTTTATTGCCGGAGTTTACCATTCCTGCGTTTATCCCGCTTTTATTATCAGCTGCAACAGCTGCAGTAGTAGCAAGATTATTTTACACACAACAGCTCTTCTTCTTGGTTACAGAAGGATGGAAAGTAAACGCATTGTTTTATTATGTGATACTGGCTTGTTTCATTGGCTTATTCTCAATTTATTTTACAAAAGCCAATTATGCTGTAAAAGGATTATTCTATAAAATAAAACATCCTTATACCAAAGTTATTGTAGGTGGTTTGATGTTGGGAGCTTTAGTATTTCTATTTCCAACTTTATATGGTGAAGGATACATTACGATAAAAGGTTTACTAAAAGGCGATTACCAAGCGGTAATCAATAATAGTATTTTCGCCGATTACAATACAATTCCGACTTTAGTAGTACTCTTTACAGTGGTAACCATTTTCATGAAGTCGATAGCGACTTTGGTTACCTTGGGTGCTGGTGGAAATGGTGGAACGTTTGCACCTAGTTTAATCATGGGCGGATTAATCGGGTTTATCTTTGCCTATGTGGTAAACCTATCTGGTTTAGCGCAATTAAACGTTTCGAACTTTATTGTTGCAGGTATGGCTGCTGCTTTAGGATCGATTATGCACGCTCCCTTAACTGGTATTTTCCTGATTGCCGAAATTACGGGTGGGTACATATTAATGGTACCGCTAATGATTACCACTGCCATTTCTTATGCCATTAACCGCAGCTCGCAAAAACATTCTATTTATACTAAAGCACTTGCCGATAAAGGTGAGTTATTATCTCATGAGGATAAGGATACAACTGTTTTAAACCAGATGAAACTAAAGTATTTGATCGAGAAAACTTATCCTCAATTATATATGAATGATCTGATTTCGGTTAAGATGAACGGGATTATGCAATCGCATAAAAACATTTGCGCTGTAACAGACGAAATGGGCGATTTTAAGGGGATCATTTACATAGAAGAACTATTTAATGAGATGATAAATCATCCTGATAAGGAAAATTTGCAAGCCTCTTATTTGGTACAACCTGCACCGAACGCCATTACCGAAAATGATGATCTGAAAACGGTATTGGAGAAAATGGAGCAAGATAATGTATGGATTTTACCCGTATTAACTGCGCAGAACCAATATTTGGGTTTCGTTTCTAAAACAGCAATTTTTAATAAATACCGGGCATTGCTGATGAGGCAGAATGATTATATGGGGTAGCCTTAAAATGCTCTGTTGAAATATGTTTTGTGAAGAGATTAGCCATGATTGTCAGTCTGAGCTTGTCGAAGACTTATAGTAGAAAACAAAAAATATTTTTCCTTCGACAGGCTCAGGATGACAATATTTTTCGTTTTCTACTTAATCTAATGGCATTTACACTTTAAACTTACTCAGCTCTCTTTAAACCAAACTTCTCAATTTTACTATACAAATGACTTCTTTGGATATCAATCTCATCTGCTGTTTTTGATACATTCCAGTTGTTTTTCTCCAATTTGAATTTGATAAATTCGCGCTCTGCATGATCCTTATAATCCTGAAAATTATTGAACGAATCGAAAGAAGAAGCAAGGCTTGAACCGCCAGCACCTGCAATCTGTGCACTGGTTGCAGCACCAATGTTTGTACCACCACCTGGATTGGCGAATGCACGTACATCATTTTCGGTAATTACCTTATCGCTCAGAATAATCAAACGCTCAATCATATTGTGTAGCTCACGCACATTACCGGTCCAAGGTAAAGCTTGTAAGGCAGCCATACCGCCATCATTTATTTTCTTAACCGGCATTCCATAATCGCTGCAGATATTCTCTAAAAAGTTCTGGGCAATAACAGGAATATCATCGGTACGCTCTGTTAAATGCGGAACATGGATATTGATTACATTTAACCGGTGGTACAAATCCATACGGAAGTTACCATCTTCGATCTCTTTCAATAAATCTTTATTGGTTGCCGCTAAAACACGAACATTTACTTCAATTTCCTTTTCGCCACCTACACGCGAAATTTTATGCTCTTGTAAAGCACGTAAAACTTTTGCCTGGGCAGAAAGGCTCATATCGCCAATCTCATCCAGAAATAAAGTACCTCCGTTAGCCAGTTCAAATTTACCGATTCGTTGTTTAACAGCAGAGGTGAATGAACCTTTCTCGTGACCAAATAACTCACTTTCAATCAGTTCTGATGGAATAGCTGCACAATTTACCTCAATTAGCGGGCTATCGGCGCGGTTCGATTTTTCGTGTAACCAGCGGGCTACCAATTCTTTACCGCTACCATTTGCACCTGTAATTAATACTCGGGCTTCGGTAGGCGCAACACGCTCTATGGTTTCTTTAATTTTAGAAATGCTTTCAGATTCGCCTAAAATCTCTCGGGTTTTACTGGCTTTACGTTTTAAAACCTTGGTTTCGGTAACTAAATTCCCACGGTCTAAACCATTGCGTACCGTAATTAATAACCGGTTTAAATCAGGTGGTTTCGAAATAAAATCGAAAGCGCCTTTTTTACTGGCTTCAATGGCAGTTTCAACTGTTCCATGACCAGATATCATAATGAAGGGCAAATCGGGTTTAATGATCTGTGCCTGTTCAAGCACTTCCATACCATCCATCTTATTCATCTTGATATCGCAAAGTACCAGGTCGAAATTTCCTTTTTTGATCATTTCGAGGCCATCAATACCGTTATCGATATCTTCAACATCGTAATTTTCATACTCCAGAATTTCGCGTAAGGTACTCCTTATCGCACGCTCATCGTCAATTATTAATAATTTAGCCATTAGAGATGTATTCTTTAATTTTGAAATGCGAATATATTATTTTTTAATTAATGTATAGTTTTTTATACAATTAATACGCTATAAACCTTAAAGGAAGGGAAAGGTTTTAATAAGCGTAATCCATTTTGAACTTGTTTAAATCGGGCTTTTGTTTTTTAGCTCTTTTTAATTCCAATTCATAAATGGTTCTTCCCAGATTTTTCATGAAAGGGAAACAAACCGTTTCGTACTCGTATTTATTGTCGTTGAAGATACCATCCTCATTGCTCTGCACAACTGCGGTTAAGAAATATTCTATTCCGTTTTTAAAATCAACAAAATAGGAGTTATCTATAATATAGCCGTAACTATCGCCATATTTATTGAAGATGCGAATGTTTGGATCTGGCGTTACCCGTTCTCTTCCATAATACAGCATCTTGGCGTAGGTTGTCCAAAATTCTTTAGCATCGTACTTGGGAAAATCACTTTCCGTTGGATACTTACTCATATAAGTATAAATGAGTTTATAATCCTCTTTGCTAAGGTTAAACCGTTCTTTAGCTGGAAAAGCCTCAGGAAAAATTAATTTCTGCATGAGTCTCTGTTGATCGTTAATGGCGAAAGCGTTTTTCCCCGCTAAACTGAAAGGTTTTTTTACCAGCTTGTCGGTACTATCCATGTATCCAGTACCCATTACCAAATTGCTTAATTTCAATTCATACTCCTGTGGATCGTAGTGTGCCGGTTGATCATACACCAATTGTTCACTATTGTAAAATTTGATGGGATTGGTATGTTTAGCTGATTCTCCTGCATCACCAATGGCCAGGCGGTTTAAAATGCGGCTATCATGTAATCCGTTAGCTTTCAGTTTTTCATTAATTTCGGCACGACCAATAAACTCGAATAAGCGGTTAAAAGCATCATTATCACTGGTAAGCAAAATCTTTTTAACATAGTGTTCAATTGATGGAAGCCTATTTTTAGCACTTGTATCTATTAATACCTTTGTTTGCCCTCTATAGGCACTATCAGTAATCATGGTACTCTTAGCCGTTAAGCCTGTATTTTTTAAGCGGTTTACTTTTTCCAAAGCAAAAATTACAGCGGCTAGTTTAACCGTACTCGCAGGATAAAAATAGTGATGCGGGTCTAGATTGTAGCTAAAGGTTTTAAAAGTGGGTTTATTCTTCGCATCACGATTAACCTGGGTATAGATAATCTGGATCTGGTTTTGATCAGGATGATGAAGTACAGTAGAAAAAAGCTCAGGCTTAGACTCCATCAGTTTCTTCAAAAAAACAGTATCGGTTTTTTGCGCCATAACAGATAGGCTTATTAATGAAAATGTAACAATTAATATTCTTCTCATAGTTAAAATTTGATTCCTAATTTAGCTTTTTCTATTAAAACCACCATTTTCCATCATCCATTTTACATGTTGTTTAATTTTGCTACTTTTGCAGCGCTTTTGGTTTCCGGCTTTACACCCGGAATTAAAAGGGAATACAGTGTAAATCTGTAACTGTCCCGCAGCTGTAAGCTCTGTAACGTTTTTCAATCTATAAGTCACTGTTCCGCTTACCCGGTACGGGAAGACAGAAAAAACGGGAGTAAGTCAGAAGACCTGCCTTCAGCATTTAATTTCATAGCTTTCGGGGATTGAAGCTTGGATTGAGATACTTAACGTTTTTCGTATTTTCATTCCTTTTCTATCTGTTGGCTGTGGGCAAAACCACAATCAAATGAACAAAAAAAGAATGCTAACTGTAGCCGGTTTAGGGCTAGCGCAGTTAATGATTAGCCAGGTGGCTAATGCTCAAACACAAGACAGTTTGCAGCTCAAAGATGTTGTAATTTCTGCAACAAAAAATGACCAGAAACAATCACAGACAGGTAAAGTGGTTACGATCATTAGCCGTGAAGTATTGGAGCGCAGTAACGGGAAATCATTGCCAGAACTTATTAGCGAGCAGGCAGGGATTATTGTAGCAGGTTCAAGCAGCAATCCAGGGTTAAACAAATCGGTGTTTTTTAGAGGTGCAGGAAGTGCTTATGCCGTGGTTTTAATTGATGGTATAGTGCAAAACGATCCATCAGGAAACGGAGGTGCATTCGATTTAAGATTGATTTCTATCGATCAGATCGATCACATTGAAATTTTAAGAGGCGGTCAGTCTACCATTTATGGTTCTGATGCTGTTGCAGGTGTAATTAATATCATCACTAAAAAAGGTGGCCCAAAAGGCAATACCATTTATGGTGTGGCCAGTGCAGGCAGTTACGAAACTTACAAAGGAACCATTGGTTTAAACGGTGGTGTTGAAGGTTTTTCGTATAATATTAACTATACCCACGCCAAAACCGATGGAATTTCAGAAGCGGCAACACCTGTGGACAATACAGCCATATTTGATAAAGACGGCTTTAAAACTGATGCCTTAAATGCGAATTTCGGAATCAAACTGGATAACCATTTCTCTGTAAATCCATTTGTACGTTACTATTATGGCAATTACAAGTTCGATGGTGGCGCTTTTACCGATGCAAACAATTATTCTATCCTTAAAAACTTTGCTGCAGGTACCAATGCCAAATACGAATTTGCAACCGGTAAAGTAACGTTAAACTACAGTTTCGAAAGTACCAGAAACGATGCGCATAGCCAGTACCCAAGCATTAACGAAGGAAGGGTATCACTATTGGATTTATTCTACAACCAAAAATTGGGTAACAAACTCGATTTATTGGTGGGTATCGATAACCGTGTGATGAAATTATCATCAGCAAGCAATAAACCGGAAACCAACATTTTTGCCACTTACGGATCATTATTCTTACACGATTTAAGTGTGTTTAACCTTGAAGTTGGCGGACGTTACAATAAACATGAACAATATGGCGAAAACTATACCTACTCAATTACCCCAAGCATCAATATCATTAAGGAGATAAAATTATTTGGAACGGTTTCAACAGCATTTAAAGTCCCTACCTTAAACATGCTTTTTGGTCAGTTTGGTGCTAACTTGGATTTAAAGCCGGAAAAATCGAAGAATTACGAAGCTGGTGTTAATTTTAGCTTTGCTGGCGACAAATTTAGCTTACGTTTAGCAGGTTACAAACGCGATTTAACTGACGCCATTATTTATGCTTACCCTAACGGATACATTAACCAGGTAAGTCAGAAAACCAAAGGTTTCGAAGTTGAGCCAGCAGTTAAATTCAGTGTGTTTAACATTAATGGCTATTACGCTTATGTTGAAGGCAATGAGTTCAACTTTGTTGATAATGCCGTTGCCAACTATCTTTTCCGCAGATCAAAACATACATTTGGCATTACTGCAGGTGCACAGGCTACGAGCAATTTATATGTAAGTGCAAATTACCGTTATTTCGGTAAACGTACCGATGGTAATTTTAACACGTATACAGTCGACAATCTACCTGCTTATAAATTGTTAAATGCTTATGCCGAATATGCATTGGCAAAGAAACGCGTAAAGATATTTTTTGATGCAAAAAACATTCTGAACGAAAAATACAGCGAAATTATTGGTTACAATAGCCTGGACTTCAACTTTAATACGGGTGTAAGTTTTAATATCCGCTAATAAAAATTTAACTTTGCTTAAATATTAACCAGAAATAGCATGTCTCATTTAAAATTTAATCCACGCACTTTAATTTTGTTGTTAATGATATTGGCAATAACGGTTTTACGTTTGCTGGTAACATTCAACTCAGATGAATTAAAGTTTGCCAATTTTTCATCAATAGGAGCAGTAGCTTTATTTGGAGGAGCATATTTTAAAGATCATCTTAAAGCATTCGCTTTTCCGCTATTGAGTTTGTTTTTAAGTGATTTAGTACTTTATACAACCATCTATAAACAGTATGTAGATATGTTTTTAGTTCAAGAACTTTGGACATACCTTGCAATTGCATTAATGGTTTTGGCCGGCCGTTTCTTATTAAAGAAGGTAAATATTGCCAGCTTATTCCTATCTACAATCGTTATTGTATTCATCCATTGGATTGTAAGTGATATCGGTTCATGGTATAAAAACCCATTGTATACGCAAAACTTAAATGGTTTTATAGATTGCTTAATTAAAGCCATTCCATTCGAGATCAGATTTTTAGAAGGAACAATGATTTATGGTGCTTTGCTTTTTGGAGCTTTTGAAATTTTAAAAGCAAAATACCCAGTATTAAAACTGCAGACACAAAAGTTGTAGTAATATCTATTATTTGGTATAACATCTATCAAGTAAAAACAACATAGAAATCCTCTTTTGATTCGATTCAAAAGAGGATTTTTTTTAACTTAGAACGTCAATTCCATTTACCTTTTACATCTTAAATCCTAATGAAAGTTGTTTCCTTTTTACCCGCCGCTACAAAAATGATTTACGATATGGGCCTGCAAGAATACTTGTATGGCGTAACTTTCGAATGCCCTAAAGAGGCCGCAGACCAGCCGAAAGCTGTACGTTGCATACTAGAAGGCAAAAACTATTCGAGTATCGAAATAGACCGCATCTTTTCGGCATCAAAAGCACAAGGCAAAAGTTTGTATTGGGTAGATGATGCACTGCTGGAAAGCATCGCACCTGATGTGGTTTTCACGCAAGATATATGCGAGGTGTGCAATATCGATACGGTTTGTACCGAGACAGCCGTAATGAAGCTTAGTAAACAGCCTACGCTTGTACCGTTATCGCCAAATAACTTACAGGATGTTTTCGAATGCGCCATTACTATTGCCAGGGCTTTAGGAAAGGAAGAGGTAGCGTTAAACTATCTGGCAGCCCTTCAAAAGAAAACAGATCATATTTTAGATCAGCTTAGAGCAAACCGTGCTCCTTTAAAAAGGATTATGCTCATGGAGTGGATCGAACCCATCTACAATTGCGGACACTGGATTCCTTTTCAGATTGCTGCAGCCGGTGGCGTTGATATGTTGTCTAACCCTGGAGGCGACTCTATTGTAACCCAGTGGGATAAAATCCTGAAATATAATCCAGAGGTTTTGGTTATTGCACCGTGTGGTTTTGATATGAAACGAAGCATGGAAGAAATGGAGCTGTTAACGTCAAAACCAGGCTGGACCAATCTTGAGGCCGTAAAAAACAATCAGGTTTATATTGCCGATTTTGATATGTTTACTCAACCGAGCATAGGTACACTGATTGAAGGCATAGAAGCTTTAGCTTGTATGTTCCACCCGGAGATATTTAAGACTGATGATAGGATAGCCAAAAAATTCATCAACCACAGTCAATATGTGAAATCCTTTAAATCTGTGTAATCATATATGAAATTAGTTGTTTTAACAGGAGCAGGGATCAGTGCCGAAAGTGGGTTAAAAACATTTAGGGATTCTGATGGATTATGGGAGGGCTATAATGTTTATGATGTAGCTACCCCCGAGGCCTGGGAAAGAAATCCCGGATTGGTGCAAGAATTTTATAATGAAAGAAGAAGACAGGTTTTAGCCGCAAAACCCAATCTGGCTCACCAGGTGCTTGCCGAGCTGGAAAAAGACTTCGACGTTGAGATTATTACTCAAAACATTGATGATTTACACGAAAGGGCAGGCTCTACCAAAGTTACCCATCTTCATGGCGTTATTACCAAGTCTCAATCTGATAGAAAAGCAGATTTAACCTATCCCATCGTTGGTTCAGAAATCAAAATGGGTGAGCTTTGCGAGTTGGGTTCTCAACTTCGGCCGCATGTAGTCTGGTTTGGTGAAGCTGTACCCATGATAGAGGTAGCCGCTAAACTTTGCAAACAGGCAGACTTGTTTGTACTGATCGGAACTTCATTGGCCGTTTATCCGGCGGCAGGCTTAATCGATTTTGTGCCTTCCTTTGTCGACAAATACATTATCGATCCAAGAACGCCCGATGTAAAACGTTATAAAAACGTGATCAACATTGAGAAAAACGCTGTAGAAGGCATTACAGAATTAAAAGAAATATTAGCCAATGCCAGATAAAAAGCTTTGCATTTTTAATTGGAGCGGTGGTAAAGACAGTACATTGGCCTTACACTATGCCCTACAAGATCCTACTATCGAAATCCGTTACCTGATCACTACAGTTACCGAAAAATACAAGCGTGTTTCAATGCATGGCGTTAGAGAAGCTTTATTGATTAAACAGGCCGAAAGCATTGGTATTCCATTGTATCAGATCCGTTTGGGCGAAATGCCCGATATGGAAACCTACGACAGCACCATGAAGCATCATCTTTCTAAATTTAAAGAGGAGGGTATTACCCATTCTATTTTTGGTGATATCTTTTTAGCGGACTTACGTACTTATCGCGAAAACAAATTGGCAGAAATTGGGCTTAAGGCTATTTTTCCACTTTGGAAAAAAGATACACAACATTTAATTGAAGAATTCCTAAACCTGAACTATAAAACCATCATTGTTTGCACACAGCAAAATCTCGAAAATTTTTGTGGAAAAGTAATCAGCCTTGATTTAATCAAGCAACTTCCCGCAGGTATTGATCCCTGTGGCGAAAACGGAGAGTTTCATACCTTTGCTTTTGAAGGACCAATTTTCAGGAATAAAATCACTTTCACTACTGGAGAGAAGGTATTCAGAACTTATAACGCACCAAGTAAAACAACGGCTAATGAGGATTCACCTTGTTCAACCACAGCGCTTTCTGGCTTCTGGTATATAGATTTATTAGAATAATTTATCCAATTAAAACATTTTGGCATCATTTTTTCTTTAGTATGGGTAATTAACTAAATCACACAATCCATTGAAACCTGTTTAGCGAGGTTAGGTAGCTAAACAAGCGTCAAATTAAATTAAGAGTTATGAAAAAGATATTGGTAGTAATCGCATTAAGTTCTTCAGTTTTATTTGCTTGTAACAACAAGGCAAAAGAAGAAGCGGCATTAAAACAACAACAAGCCGAAAAACAACTGGCTATTAAGGCAGTTAAAGACAGTTTAAGGTTAGATAGCTTTAAAAAAGCCGAGGTTGCAAAAGCGGAGCAGGAAAAAGAAGCTAAACACCAGGCAGAATTAGCTGCAGCAAGAAGAGCAAGCTCATCTAGATCATATGCTAGCTCAGGCAGTACTTCTAGTGGTAGTTCTAGCGGTGCTTATGGTGGCGCGCAACCAACAGCTAAGAAAAAAGGTTGGAGCGATGCAGCCAAAGGGGCAGTTATTGGTGGTGCAGCCGGAGCGGTTGGTGGTGCTTTAATCGATAAGAAAAAAGGCAGAGGTGCCATCATTGGTGGATTAGTTGGAGCTGGTGGCGGTTATTTAATCGGTAGAGGTGAAGACAGAAAATCTGGCCGCGTGCAGCCTAAAAACTAAAAAAAGGTTTTTAAAGATATATAAAGTCCCGATTTACATCGGGACTTTTTTTGTACCCAAAAAAATGATTTATATATTTAGCGAAAAAAAAAACATGATAGAAACCCAAACCGCAGATAAGGGACAGATCCAACACTTCGTAATGTTCTGGTTAAAACCTCAACTAACCAAAACCGAGATCGCAGATTTCGTTAACTTCTTCGAAAGTTTAAAACCTATAAAGTATATTAAAACGTTAAGTTATGGCTTAGCGGCAGGTACGCCTGTGCGTCCTGTTACCGATAACTCTTTTACTTATTCGTTAACCATTACCTTTGCCAACATTGCAGACCATAATGCCTACCAGGAAGATAAAGTGCATTTAGATGCTGTAGAAAAATTTTCTAATAACTGGTACAGGGTAGTGGTACATGATACAGTGATTGCTTAATAAGTTTTAGTCACAGAAGCGCCGAGCATACGGAACATTCTGCGGTGCGTCATCCTGAACATGTTTCAGGATCTTTCCCTTAACCATAGGTGCGCACAGATGAATACATTATTTCATTTATGCGCATTTTTTATTAAAGATTTATTTGCGAACGGATCAATCCCATGATCCGTCATTTCGAGCGTAGCCGAGAAATCTATTTTAAGTTAAATAATCCTGAAGAGGTTTGTCGCCATGAATTTATTTCAGGTTTACAAAACAATAGATATTGTTCATTACATGACGAAGGAAGTTCAAACCTCCCATTTATTTGGCGAAATAAACACTAAGAATTATATTTTGTTTACAAATTTAAAAACAAGTATATCAATAAGTTATATTAAATCATTTAAACTAATACCTATATTATACATGATTCCAATATCGAAAAATGGCTTTAAATTCAAAACATAATTCTGAACAACGACTAAACAAATTAATAATCAACCACTTACATAGGTTAAATCATCAATATTGATGCCTGTCATAGGCTGCTGTAAAATCGGAACGCATTAGCTTAAATCGCGCCACTACAGTTTGGATGAATTCCTCATCAATAATTTCAAACACATCGTTAACGCCACCTCCACTTAGATCAAGTTCCGCAAGTTTATAACTTTGCTCAAAGGTACCCTGCTCAAATTTTACAATGTATTTTTGATTCATCGAAAAAATGGTAATCTTACATTCCGGATGTGGAAGTTCTGCTACTACTCTCATTTATTTTATATTTTTATTTACAATTCACAGATATACCATTAAACGTGCCCCAGCTATCTACAATCGAGAAACGGGCAAACAACTCTTCGCTATACCATTCGCGCTCCCTGGTAAGCTTAATCACATCCGAATGATCAAAAGATCTATAAGCATAGTTTTTCATACTCTCTGCATCGGCCCAGATCGAAAAGGTAGCCTGATCGAAAAATGGATTTTCGCCAATACCTGCCGACATGATAAAACCTGGGGCAGTTCGCATGGCATCAGCTGCTCTTTTAATATTCTGCCTAAACTCTTTTAACTTGTTTAATTTAATCGCTGCCCTTGTTATTACAGCAATTTTACCAGAATGGAAATTATTTATTTTATCAGCCTTAAACGGCTCAACAGATGACCATAAGCCATGACTAGATAAAGGGTTTAATAAGATAGTAAAACTTTCAGTCCCAAAGAAACAAAACCATTTCAGTACAAAAGAATTGCGATAATAATCATCACAATCGCCCCTGTTATCCCAGGTAGTAAGCACCGCCCAATGTTTATAATCAGGAGCTAAATCTACCTGAGCATCTTTTCCGCTCCCCATTAACTTCCAGAACCTGCACTTCTTATTTAACCACAATGGCAACCGTAAAACAACCATTCCCACAAATGCAAAAGGAACAGCAAGGCCACGGAATTTGGTAATGGTTAAGGCTACGATCATAAACTTACGATTAATGATGCCAAAACTAAGGATTGAATAGGTTATCATTCAAATTTTCGTCATTAAAATTCACTATTACCTTACATCTCACGAATCATAACTAACTTTGATCATAGAAATAAAAAAATGGCAGAAGACTTAACCATCACCAGAAATACCTCAAAGGAAGAGCAATATCAATCGATCATCCCCCAGATAGACGCTTTACTTTACGGCGAAACCGATTTTATAGCAAACCTTGCCAATGTTACAGCAGCACTTAAAGAACAGTTTAATTGGTTCTGGGTAGGCTTCTACCTGGTAAAGCAAGACGAATTGGTATTAGGTCCATTTCAGGGCCCGGTAGCCTGTACGCGGATTAAAAAAGGGAAAGGAGTATGCGGTGCATCCTGGCAACAGGCAGAAACCATTATCGTTCCGGATGTTGAAGAATTCCCCGGTCATATTGCCTGTGCATCTGCTTCTAAATCAGAAATTGTTTTACCGCTGATCGTTAATGGTGAAGTGATAGGCGTTTTAGATGTAGACAGCGAAGTGTTAAACAAGTTTAACGAAACAGATAAAACTTATTTAGAGCAAGTTATATCTATTATATTAAACAGATAGTTAAGATAAGGTATTGAAACTAAAAAAAGAATATTACCTAAATGAAGACGTGGTAAGCCTGGCTAAAGACCTGTTAGGCAAAATACTCTATACCAAAATTGATAATGAAATTACGGCAGGCATCATTGTCGAAACAGAAGCTTATTTTGGTATAAAGGACAAAGCTTCGCATGCTTACGGTGGCCGCAGAACCAACCGAACAGAAACAATGTATAGCAATGGAGGCATTGCCTATGTATATCTTTGTTATGGTATGCACAACCTCTTCAATATCGTAAGTTCGAAAGAAAATGACCCACATGCTGTTTTAATCAGAGGCATAGAACCTTTGGTTGGCATCGACATTATTGAGCAACGTAGAAATATGCCGCATACGAAGGGTGCTATTTCAGCTGGCCCTGGCTCTGCCGCAAAAGCACTCGGAATAGATAAAACTTTTAACGCCAAAAATCTAACCGGAGATGAAATCTGGATCGAGGATCATGCCATCCGCTATAAAGATGAAGATATAGCCGCTACGCCCCGCGTAGGTATTGCATACGCAAAAGAGCATGCTTTATTGCCATGGCGGTTCTTTCTAAAAGGCAACAAATACGTCAGCAAACCAAATAAGGTTTAATTTAAAAAACCTTTTAACGTACGACCTGTTTTTCTTTCATATATCGAAAATTATGAAAAACGAGAAAAACATAGCAATACTAAAAGAAATGGCTGAAAGCGTACGCACGTGTATGTTTACAACATTTTCTACTGGAGATGAATTTGGAAGCAGACCGATGGGTACTGCAAAAATTGAAGAAGATGGCAGCATATGGTTTTACACCAACGAGTATTCACTAAAATCGAAAGAAATTTCAAAAGAGAACAATGTATTGCTTGCCTATAGCGATCCATCTAAGAACACCTACCTAACAGTAAAGGGTAGCGCTGAACTGGTGGATGATAAAATACGTAAAAAAGCTTATTTCTCTCCATTTATTAAAGCCTGGTTTCCAGATGGGCTTGAAGACTCCAGGTTAATTTTAATAAAGGTAACGCCAGAAGAAGCGGAGTACTGGGATGCCTCAGCATCCAAAATAGTTGTGTTATTTAGTATGTTAAAAGCCGCGGTAACCGGCAGCACACCAGATTTAGGCAAACACGATACTATAAAATTTTAATTTCATTGCACAATTTGAAAAGCAGGTTTGGAAACAATACCTGCTTTTTTTGTAATATTGGGGCAATGAATTTTAAAAACAACTTATTATTTGCACAAACACAAGACGAAACCGACAAACTACGTGATTTCAGGTCTCAGTTCTTATTCCCAAACCACAACGGAAAAGATTTTATTTACTTGTGTGGCAATTCATTAGGACTTCAACCTAAAGTTACGAGCGAAGTTTTAAAAGGCCAGCTTAACAACTGGGCCAACTATGCAGTAGAGGGCTGGTTCGACGGAAACGAACCCTGGATGTTCTACCATAAGGCACTTAAAAAGTTAATGGCCCCAATTGTTGGTGCATTACCGTCGGAAGTTTGCCCGATGAATACCTTAACTGTAAACCTCCATTTTTTGATGATTAGCTTCTATCAGCCCAGAGGCAAACGCTTTAAAATCATCATGGAAGGTGGTGCATTCCCATCCGATCAATATGCAATAGAAAGCCAGGTAAGATTTCATGGTTTCGACCCAAAAGAAGCGATTATAGAGGTTTTCCCCAATGAAGGCGAAGAAATACTCCATACCGAAGATATCTTGGCTAAAATCAAAGAAAATGCAGATGAGATCGCTTTGGTTTTATTTGGCGGAATAAATTATTACACCGGGCAGTGGTACGATATGGAAACCATTACAAATGCAGGTCATGAAATCGGCGCAATTGTAGGCTGGGATTTAGCGCATGCCGCAGGTAATGTCCCTGTAAAGCTTCACGATTGGGATGTTGATTTTGCCTGTTGGTGCTCATACAAATATCAAAATTCAGGTCCGGGGGGAATAAGCGGAATCTTTGTTCACGAAAAACATTTCAGCAATACCGAATTGAACCGCTTTGCAGGCTGGTGGGGCTACCAGGAAAGCAAACGTTTCAAAATGGAGAAAGGCTTTATTCCAGAAGCTGGGGCAGACGGCTGGCAGGTAAGTTGCACACAAGTAATGCCAATGGCTTTATATCACGCTTCGCTTCAGATTTTCGAAGAAGCAGGCTTCATTGAACCATTAAGAAATAAAAGTATTACTTTAACTGCGTATCTTGAATTTATTATAAATGAAGTAAATAAGGAGTTAGGCGTAACGCAATATAAAATCATCACACCTAAAGTAGCTAAAGATAGAGGTGCACAGTTATCCATCATCGCCCAACAAAATGGTAAACAGATTTTTGAAGGATTAATGGCAAATCACATACTGGGCGATTGGCGCGAACCCGATGTAATCCGCTTAAGTGCAGTCCCACTTTATAACTCTTTTGAAGATGTTTATCTGGCCGGACAAGCACTTTTAAAAGTAAGTAAAGAGGTTTTACGATAACCAAGAACAAAGGTTTATTAAATAAAAAGCAAGAAGATGATCAATTACAACCCTAAAGATTGGAGTACCTTCATTTTTCACATCCACAAAAGTGATACTTTCAGAAAATTGTGGCCTTTAATGCTTGCAGTAGCTATTTTTTCTGGTTTGGTGGCATTTGCAGAACTCAATTTTTTTCAGCTTTCCAAAAGCAGCTATGTGACCAATATCGGCATGATGCACAGTTTATTGGGCTTTGTATTATCCATGCTACTGGTTTTCAGAACAAATACAGCGTACGATAGATGGTGGGAAGGAAGAAAGCTTCTGGGATCATTAACCAATGTGAGCCGCAACCTGGCCTTGAAAATAAAAGCACTTAAATTAACAGAAGATGATGTCCGTTTTTTCGAATACGGCATTCCTAAATATGCTTTTGCCTTGAAAGAACATTTACGCGAAAGAATGTATTTTGGCAAAAATAGTCTTTTGATAGAGGTTGAAGAAGGTAAACACGTACCAAACCAGATTGCAGGAAGCTTAATTAACAGGTTATACGAACTACTCGAAAAAGGCGCTATTTCTCAGGAACAATTTATTGTACTTTCTGGCGATTTTAATCAATTTACCGATATCTGTGGTGCTTGCGAACGCATTAAAAACACACCGATCCCATATTCTTACAGTGCTTTTATCAAGAAGTTTATCTTTATTTACGTAATTACTTTACCTTTTGGGTGGGTATTCAGTTTAGGTTATTTTGTGGTGCCGATTGTTCCCTTTATACTCTATGTATTAGCGAGTTTGGAGTTGATAGCTGAAGAAATAGAAAACCCATTTGGAGAAGATGCGAATGATCTTCCTGTGGATCAGATCTGCACGAACATTGAAAAACACGTGGAGGAAATTTTAGGCTAATGATTAAGATTGCCTGGCATCCACTCTACGCACACCCTTTACCCGAAGGGCATCGCTTTCCTATGCTGAAATATGAGTTGATACCCGAACAACTTTTACATGAAGGGACTATAGCACAGCAGAATTTATTTAGTCCAGAACCCGTTTCGGAAGATATTATATTCCTGACTCACGAAAAAACGTATTGGGAACAGCTTAGAGATTTAACACTTTCAGCGAAAGACCAAAGGAGGATAGGTTTCCCCTTAAACGCGCAACTAGTAGAACGCGAACTGCGAATTACCCAAGGTACAATCGATGCAGCCCACTTCGCAATGAGTAACGGAATTGCCTTTAATGTAGCAGGTGGCACCCACCATGCAGGCAGCAATTGGGGCGAAGGCTTTTGTTTATTAAACGATCAGGCTATAGCTGCTAATTACCTTTTAAATAGTCAATTAGCTAATCAGATCTTAATTATCGATTTAGATGTACATCAGGGAAATGGCACGGCAGAAATCTTTCAAAAGGAGCCAAGGGTGTTCACTTTTTCGATGCATGGCGATAAAAATTTTCCTTTCCGAAAAGAAATTTCAAGCCTAGACGTTCCTTTAGCTGATGGTGTACAGGATGACGAATATCTATCATCTTTAAATATCAATTTAAAAAAGGCATTCGAAAGAGCCAAACCTGATTTTGTATTTTATCTATCGGGGGTTGATGTGCTTTCTACCGACAAACTCGGTAAACTAGCCTTAAGCAAGGCCGCGTGTAAAGAACGTGATAGAATAGTGCTGCAGGCCTGTAAAGATAAAAATCTGCCTGTACAGGCGAGTATGGGTGGCGGTTACTCCATCGATATCAGAGATATTGTAGATGCGCATTGTAACACCTACCGCCTGGCTTTTGATTTATTTGGATAAGCCCACGCACAAAACTATAATATCCTTATCTTCGCGGCCATATGTTGGAGATTATTTATCAGGACGAAAATCTAATTGCAATTAACAAACCCCACGGATTATTGGTGCATCAATCTTCCATTGCAAGAGATGCCACAGAGTTCGCGCTTCAGTTACTGAGAGACCAGGTTGGCAAACATGTTAGTCCGGTACATAGGCTAGACAGGAAGACAAGCGGCATCTTACTATTTGCTTTCGATAAAGTATCTGAAATTGCTATGCATCAACAATTTATGAACGCAGAAACCGATAAAAAATATCTGGCTATTCTGCGTGGCTTCACACCTGATGCGATGGATATCGACTATCCATTAGCGAAAGAAAACGGAACCATGCAAGATGCTTTCACCTCGTTTAGAACACTTCAAAGAGCAGAGGTAGCCGTAGCTTTAGGTAAACACCCAACCTCACGGTATTCGTTAGTAGAGGCCACACCTAAAACCGGGAGGATGCATCAACTGAGAAGACACTTTAGCCACATTCTACATCCAATTATTGGCGATAGGACACACGGCTGTAACAAACAGAACAAACTCTTTAAAGCGCAATGGGATATGACCACCATGTTACTCCATGCCTCGGAATTATCATTCGCCCATCCCATCACAAAAGAAAGAATCCATTTAAAAGCCGGTTTACACGATGAGTTTAAAAGGGTGATGGATTTCATGGAAATGGAACCTTAGCACAATTTTTGCCATCAAAATCTGTTTATATAACATCTATGATTAAATACTTACGTTTTACACTTCCAGTTTTAGCGCTTTTTGCAGCCAGTTGTTCTTCCGTTTATATGCCAAACGTTCCAAATACCCCTATGTTAAGTAAACAGGGCGAATTTAGTGGCGGCGCACACATTTCTTTAAAAGGCAATGCCAGTGTTAATGGTGCCTATGCCGTTTCTGATCATATTGGAGTGCTTTTTAGCGGCTCTAGAATGAATAGCGAAAGAAAAAGCAAAGATTTCGGACATAAACTTATTGAAATTGGGGGAGGATACTTTGATACCTTTGGTCCGGATAACAACCGGATTATTGAAGTTTATGCAGGCGTGGGGAAGGGTTGGAGTGATATTACCTTCCGCGATTATAAAAACGACATCCTCATCAGCAGCGAATTGCAGGAAGTAGATTACCGGAAAACGTTCTTACAGGTTAATTACAGTTCGAAAAAGAAAAACAATCTGCGCTTATTTGGAACAGATTTCCCGATTAACTATGGTACAGCATTAAGGATTAGCCATATTAAGATGGATAGGTTCTTTTTAAACGGTATTGTGCAGCCGAAAGAAGATAATATTTTCTTTGAACCGGTTTTCTTTACGCGTATGGCGCTCAGCAAAACTTTTCAGCTACAATATACTACCAGCAGTAATATTGGCTTAAAGAACCGCAAATATATGTCTGCAGGTAATTCTATCTTCACCATTGGTGTTGTGGTTAATGTAGGAGGTAAATAATTTCTGCTGTCATTCTGAGCACAGCGAAGAATCTGTTTTGACTCAGCGTATATTAACTTAGTCGCGTCATTTCGACTGAAGCGAAATGACAAATTTATCTAAGGATGCATCTGCTCCACTTTCAAACTCCTTGTTTTATTCTGAAAACGCATAAACAATAGGATAGAAGCCGTTAATAAACCCAGAGTAAGCCCATACCAGATGCCATTAACGCCTAAATTAAAATAAAATCCTAATACATAACCAATTGGAATACCAACTACCCAGTAGGCTAAAAAGGTAATAAGTGTTGGAATATTAACATCACCAACACCACGTAAAACACCTAAGCCAACCACTTGTGTGCCATCAAACAACTGAAAAAAGCCAGCAATAATCAATAATTGAGCGGCAATGGGAATAACAGCAGCATCTTCAGTATAAATGAAGGGCATGATGTTATTGGCCAAAACAAAAATTACCGCGGTAACAGACATAAACAGCAGAATAACATGGTAGCTTGCTATGGCAGATTTACGCAAATCGTCGAAATTTTTCTTACCAAAGTTATTTCCCGTTTTAATGGTAGCTGCTGAAGCTACACCGCTGGCAATCATATAGGTCATGGCGGCTAAACTAATCGCGATTTGATGCGCAGCCTGCTCTACCGCTCCAATAGTACCGATAAGCACTGCAGCGCCGCTAAAAGCACTGATTTCGAACGAATATTGCATGGCAACAGGCATCCCGATTTTAGCAATCTTAATCGCCCTTATTTTATCAAAAAACGTGGCTTTAAAACTGATCAGGTATTTTTTGAAATGCTGGGAACGCAATACATAAAAACACATTACGCTAGCCATTAAAATTCTGTCAATTAAAGTACTTAACCCCACACCACTAACACCCATCGATTTAATACCGAACATACCTTTCACGAAAATGATTCCTAAAATGATGTTGATCGCATTTCCCCAGATAGAAACAAACATGGCTTGTTTGGTAAATCCTAAACCTTCCGCAAACTGTTTAAAAGTCTGGAAAATCAATAAAGGGATGATTGAAACAGATAAAAGATTCAGATAAGGTTTTGCGTAACGCACAACCTCGGGCGTTTGTTCAAGGTGGTCGATCACAAAAAATATCCCTAATTGAACCAGTATGTATAAAAACACCCCCACACAGATATTAATAATTAAGCTGTTTGATAAAAGCTTTCCGCATTCATCATAATTCTGACGACCGTTTTCCTGTGCAATAAGTGGCGTTAAACCATAGGAAATACCCAGCCCAATTACAAGGATAAGCATAAATATACTGTTCACCAACGAAACAGCAGCCAATTGAATGGTATCTGTAAAATGGCCTACAATAATACTATCGGCCATGTGTACCAAAGTATGACCAACCTGGGAACCTACAATTGGCAGTGCCAGATGAAGATTTTCTTTGTAATAGGGCTTATATTTGGTGTAAATTTTAGAAAACATAGGGTTGCAAAGGTCGCGTTTTTAAACCTTAATAAGTAGGTGTGTAGAAAAGTTAATGTTCGGTTTTAAAAAGGCGATCGTCATGCTGACCTGTAACGAAGTGGAAAGCTACGAAGTAAATTTATTTCAGCATCTTTCTTGTTAGTTTTTATATAATTAAAACCCGGGTAAAATAGATCCTGAAACAAGTTCAGGATGACAACCATCGAGAAAAAGCACCTTACCTCACCACCGTAAAATATTCTTCTTTTTCTGAAGTATGCGATTTGATTACGTTGGTCAGAATTAAATTAACCAGGACTTTTTGTGCCTTACGGTAAGAACTGCGCAACAGTTTACTAAACTCTTTCAGCGTAATCTTTTCATTCTCTTCCAGGTATTCGAGCAGTTTTTTCTCGTTTTCAGAGTAAGAGATCAACACACCATTATTTTTATACTCTTGTTTGAGTACTTCAAGAATAATGCGACTGGCGAGAACACTTTTATCGTCTATACGGATATAAGCCCACCATTTTTTTTGATCATCGAGTGCATAATGTGGCTTAGTGTCGCTTTCAGGAATGTCAACTACCAATACCAATTTATCATCAACATAAATTTCTTCGAAGTGAGGCTCAATTGCAGGTTTGCAGAACTGATGCGCAGAAGTTAGGATCATATATTTCTCTTCTTCTTCAGATTTTACCCCCTTGATAGATCCATCATCAGCTACACCAATCAATAGTTTACCACCTTTGTTATTGGCAAAAGCAACCAGGCTCTTGGCAATTTTCTCGGTACTGGTAATGGTTTTCTTAAAATCGAGCATAACGCCTTCGCCCTGCAAAATTAAACTCTTAATACTCGGCATAATCTAAAAAATTAGTAAGCAACTCTAGGGGTTTCACCCTGATGCAGGTTTCGGATATATACTTCATTCATTACAGTAGCACACAGCTCACCATCCTTATTGGTAATTTCCATCGGGTAGGCTTTTACAAACTTTCCAATGGTTTTTAGTGCGTGTTCTGCTTCGTTCAACATCTCATCAGTTACGGTTATGGTAAAGTATAATGTAGAACGACCAGGTTTTAAATATTGTATAGAGGCACTCTTTAACCAAACTCGAACTTTAAAGCCCCGGCGCTGCATCAACTGTTCGAACAACAAGGCATAAAACGGATCTGTAGCTGCATAAATTGTACCACCAAAAATAGAACCGTTATAATTTTTATTCAAAAAGCTCTTGCTCAGCTTAACCGTGCAGCTTCTAAATTCATTTTCAAATTTCTGAACCCAAATGCGTTGAAAAAATAGGGGTGGGTAAAAACGCATTACCCATTTCAGGGTGTTTTGAGAAATAATCATATTCACTAATATCAGAAAGTTTTATCACCTTTTAAAGTTTTGAAGATCTTGTTTTAGTAATATTTCGGTAATTTAGAATTATGCATGTTTATGATACCATTTTGAAGAAGTATACCGTTTCGAAGGAATGACAGACTCGGCTGATAGCTCGGTTGTTTACGCCATTTCATTAAAATGCAGGTGATTTAAAAGGAGTATGGGTAGATGGTTATGGTGTATTTGCTGAAAATATATCGCCAGAATTGCTGAATAAATTAAAGTTTCATCATGAATAATACATTTATTTTGTTTCGCAATATGCTAATAATCAATGTGATTGATAAAAAATAAGCAAGATGAAATAAAAAAAATTAAAACCAAATGATTATAAGGTTGTTAGGTTGATAGATAACAATAAAAAACTATGAAAAAAATAATCTTAAGTCTTGCTTTTGCGGGTTCTCTTATGATAGCCACTTCAGCATGCAATTCGTCTAAAAATATGGCTGGTTCTTCAGACAGTACTGCGACGGATTCTACAAAAGTAATGGATACGACTAAAACGGCGCCAGACACAACATCAAAAAAGTTGCCTGACACCACCAAAATGCCACCTGATACCACGAAAAAAAATCCTCCAATGTAGGAATATAAAAGCCACTCTTGTTTTAGAGTGGCTTTTATTTTAAAAATCTATTTTAAATATTTGTGTTAATGCGTACTTTCAGCATTTAAACCAAATAATTAAATGGATCTTCAAGCAAAAGCAAACAACCGTAATGTAATTTTCTTAGTTATTGTAGCTGCTCTGGGTTACTTCGTAGATATTTACGATCTTGTTCTATTCTCTGTTGTTCGTGTTCAAAGTTTAACTGAAATTGGCGTTTCCCAGTCAAATATGCAATCTGATGGTTTCCTTATCATCAATTCTCAAATGTTCGGTCTACTTTTAGGCGGAATTTTATGGGGAATACTTGGGGATAAACTGGGAAGGATCAAAGTTCTGTTCGGTTCAATCCTTTTATATTCGCTGGCCAATATTGCCAATGGCTTTGTTACATCGGTTAACAGTTATGCTATCATCAGGTTTATCGCGGGTATAGGTTTAGCTGGAGAGCTTGGTGCAGGGATTACTTTGGTTGCTGAAACCATGGATAAAGAAAAACGGGGTTATGGAACCATGATTGTTGGTGCTGTAGGTTTATTGGGTGCAGCTGTGGCAGCAACTGTGGCAGCCGAATTTACCTGGCAAACCTCATACTTTGTAGGTGGCGGAATGGGCCTCGTACTGCTTTTATTACGTGTTGGCACTTTCGAATCGGGCATGTTTAAACACGCCGCTAACCAAACAGAAGTATCAAAAGGAAATATCTTAATGCTGTTTAACAACTGGAAACGTTTTTCGAAATATCTTTATTGTATCTTAATCGGTATTCCGTTATGGTTTGTAGTGGGGATCCTGGTTACCTTAGCGCCAGAATTTGGCAAAGCTTTAGGTGCAACAGAACCACTAAAAGCTGGTACCGGCATTATGTTTACCTATTTCGGAATTGCAATAGGCGATGTGGTTACGGGGTTACTCTCTCAGGTATTGAAGTCGCGAAAAAAAACAGTCTTTATTTTCCACTTGCTTTCTGTGGCGAGTGTAGTTGTTTATTTAACCAGTTTCGGCTTAACAAGTAATAATTTTATTTGGATCTGCTTGTTTATGGGCTTCTCTGTAGGTTACTGGGCTACATTTGTTACCATTGCATCAGAACAATTCGGCACAAACATAAGGGCTACCGTAACTACAACTGCACCTAATTTTGTAAGGGGAGCATTAATCCCAATCACATTCTTATTCGAATTTTTAACCCATAAATACGGATTAATTACTGCCGGATATTTAGTGATGGGGATCTTAACCCTGATTGCGATGTTTGGTTTAAGCCAATTAAAAGAAAGTTTCAACAAAGATTTGGATTATTTAGAAGAGTAATAAGTTCCCGAGTTCTGACTAAAAATAATGTCAATAAAATGTACTATCTAAACATAAATCAATATAGCTGCTTTAATAGCTTTAAATTTGTATGGAAATAGAAAGAGCCATCATGTTTAAAGAAGAAGTAGCGGAACGGTATAAGCAAATTCAGGATGAAATTTGCAGGGGATTGGAAATTGCCGATGGCAAAGGAAAATTTGAAGAGGAACTTTGGGAGCGAAACGGTGGGGGAGGCGGACGTACCCGGATTATGCAAAACGGTGCAATTATCGAAAAAGGTGGCGTAAATTTCTCTGCAGTACATGGCAAATTGCCTGAAGCAGTAAAAAAAGCCTTTAATGTAAGCGAAGATGATTTTTTTGCTGCCGGAGTTTCCATTGTGATTCACCCAAATCATCCTTTGGTTCCGATTATCCACATGAATATCCGTTATTTCGAACTTAATGAAGAAACACGCTGGTTTGGCGGTGGCATCGATTTAACACCACATTACGTGTTCGAAAACGATGCCCGTTTTTTTCACCATAAATTAAAACAGGCTTGCGACGACTTCAGTACTGAATTTTACCCAAAATTTAAAACACATGCCGATGACTATTTCTTCATTAAACACCGTGAGGAAACCCGTGGTATCGGCGGTATTTTTTATGATAGACTGAAGCCAGAAAATACCAATTTATCATGGGAGCAGATTTTAGATTTTTCTATTAATATTGGCGAAACATTTTTGCCGATTTACACCGAACTGATTGATAGGAACCGCGATAAAGAATTTACAGAAGCCCAGAAACAATGGCAATATCAGCGCCGTAGTCGTTACGTAGAGTTTAATTTAGTTTACGACTCTGGAACAAAATTTGGCTTAGAAACCAACGGACGGATAGAATCTATTTTAATGAGTTTACCACCACAGGCTAACTGGGGCTATAATGTTCAGCCAGAAATTAATTCTGATGAGTACAACACTCAACAGCTACTAAAAAAAGGAATTAACTGGATCTAAATGACCGAACTAAAAGAATTTGAGCTTTTGTTACTTAAAACAATAATAAAAGATAATTTAGAGAAATTCGGCTATCTGTCTGAGCACTTAGATTTTATAAGGATCGAAACGACTAAAACAACTGGTACTGGTCTGTACATAAATTTTGTCTACCTAAAGGAATTTCAAGAAGAAGAATTTGAAAACGGCTTACTCAGTGCTGAAGCAAAACTAACTGCTCCTAATCTGAAAAATGAATTGACTTATTGCTTGGATGTAACAAACTGTAAAATAGATTCTCTAGAAATTTTAACCAATGAAAAAGAAAATTGGGACGGTGATTTAGAGAATTGTAGTTTGAATTAATTTCGGGTTTAATTTTCGCCAAGTATTTTTTTACCAACCAAAAAATAAATTAAAGATCCAAAAAGAGGCAAGAACAATACCACATTGGTCCACATCCACTTTTGTCGTCTTTTATTGTATGGAAATTTCGAAATGTCTAAAATAACGTAAATGTTTACCAGCATAATAAGCATTACGACGATAGCGAGAATTATTAAATAGGCGTTCATAGGTAAATATAGTCATTTTAAAACAATGTTAAAGATGGCGCCACCTCATGAAAACCAGCTTTTAGTTTGCCAAGCCTGAAATCGTTTACTAGGTTATGGGCCAGACGTGTTGGTTCGGGGATACGATAATTTCCAACAGATTTTTTAATAGTATTTAGACTTTCTTCTTGCGTAATTAAATGTCCGGCAGAAACATAAACAGGTGCGCAATTGCGCTTTGTTCTCAATGCAAAACCAAGCAATTCGCCTGCATTATTTTTAATTTCTGCAGTACTAAATTTGACATTTTGAGGCTGATGATTTTGTCCATATAAAAGACTTTTAGCGCAGCCAATTGTAGCTTGGTTAGCGAGAATTCCAAAATGCGAAGCAACGCCCATACGGCGTGGATGCAAAATTCCGTTTCCATCAAGTACTACAACATCAGGTTTATTGGGTATCAATTCCCAAACTTTCAATAATGCCGGAACTTCTTTAAAACCTAAAAATCCTGCTTTATAAGGAAAACTGGTTTCGTAAGTTTCTAATGCAAATGATTTTAAAACCATTTCCGGGTAAGTTAAGATCACAATCCCGGCGTACATGGTTGTGCTATTTTTATTAAATGAAATATCTGCGCCAGCAATGGTTTCAATTTTGCTAAGTGGCTGAAACTTTAATTGTTTGGCTAATTCGATTTGGTAAGCGGTAGCATCTTCGAAGCTATAGTGATCATACATGGTTATTAGGACAAATTCTTAAGTATTATTGTTTTATTATATTGCATCAAATAACCGATTCTTATGATTGTACTACATTCATTTTACATACTCACTCATAATGGTGAATCCGTACTTTCAGATACAATTCAACGACAACGGACTGAAAATCAAAACTCTTCAATCCTTTTCTATTTGGATGCCAATCTATGTTTAGACATAGTTAGTTATTTTGAAAACAAGCAGGCACAGCCACAATCAAAAACAAATGTAGAAATATTGATACTTTTTTGCCAGCAATATAATATTGAAGTTTCCCCAAAATTTGGCTCAATGGAGTTATGCAAAGAAAATCTGAATAAATTAAATGTGTCCAAATATCAAGATTTTGTAAATAAAATCACATATATATTTGATACTCCATTTATAGAGACTGCCAAATTGAATGAGCAAATCTTTAATTATGATGTTGAAGTAAACGATACAGATAGTAGGGCTTTCGAATATTTATTTCCCTTACAGCTTATTAGCTATGTTACATTGCTGAAAATTTATTCTTTATGTAAAAAGAACAATCCTAGTAAAGAAAATGTTATCAAAAATCTAAAGTTATTCTTGCATTGGTCCGGTAAACATCTTAATGCTTCTATGGCTTCAGAGATTCAGTTGGCGATCAGAATATTTGGCGGAGATTCTAGATTTAGAAAAATGATTGCTTTAGATAAAAAAGAAGAACATCCAGATGATATTTTTAGAATACTTTGGGGCACTGCCTGGGATCTATTCCATATGCGCATGGTACATTTTAATGCAATTAACACAAGTGCTGATCAAGTGATGTATTTTATTACTCAAGATGTAAATCTATATACATTATTTAAAACCTGTCAACTTCGAGGTGCCATATCTAACTCTGGTCAACCAATAACCTCATTTGTAAGCTACGATGTTGAGATTCAATATAAAGATGCAAATATGGTAAAAGACATTAATGATATTTTAACAGCATTTATGCGCGAACGCAGTCTTCTGAATTCCATTGAGCCAGTAGATATTAAACTACTTGAGCACTTAAGAACTACACTTGAACATGATATAAAATATGGCGTTCCAAACAAATAGTGAAGGCAAGCAAACGTATAATCATTTTTCTATATATTTGTCTTATAATTAATATTATGTTAAGTTTATTATTCTAACACATCCTATCCTCACAAATTATTCAATAAATTATAGTTCTTGAAGTTTACGATTAAGCTCTTGCACTTTGTTCGTTACTCCCTTTTTAGTGTAGATATCGATCAGCAGCTGTACTGTTTTTTTATCGTTCGGGTTAATTTCATTTGCGCGCTGCAAAGCAAACTGTGCACGATCGATCAGGCCTTTATATTTTTCAGTTTTATCAGCATCATTTTTGCTCAGGGTTTCATTAGCTGTATTGATATAAGCCAAACTCAATTGGTACAATGCATCAAAATAATTTTGATCTGTAGACAAAGCTTTATCATAAGCCAAAATTGCGGTAGCGTTATTTCCACCAACCTGTTGCAGATAACCGTAAAGAAAATAAAGCAGCTTATTTCCTTTTTCAACTTTTAAATTATTTTCGATTAATCCCTGAGCTTTGCTATAATTCTCGGTATCAAGTAGCAGATTGATATAATCGTTTGTTAAAAAGCGATTGAACGGATTAAGCACAAGTCCATCCTCTAAAGTTTTAATAGCGGTTTCATTTTCTGATTTCACTACATACATCTGCGCCATTTTCTGAAAAACCGATGGATTTCTAATCCCGTTATCTTTTGCACGTTTAAAATAGGTTAAAGATTCATCGTAAGACTGAATATTTAGTGCGCAAATTGCTGTATTTAACGCCAGCGTGGTGTCTGCAGGAAAATTATCACATACTTCTTTCAAATCAGCAAATGCTTCTTTAAAATCGTTATTAAAAAAAGCTTCATTACCTTTTTCCTGTTTTTTGATGAGGATATTGTGATTAGAGGCTTTAATAAGGCCGCCATTATCATCATAACGATCTAAAGATTTGGCTTTGGCCACCGCTTCAACAGCTGAATCGTAAAATTTATTTGCATTATTGGGATCTGTATCAATTAATGAAGCGAAAGAAGTAAGATAAGATTTAATAGACCAGGTTTCACTCCAGTTTTTAGTTTTACTATCTTTCTCAGCTGATTCTATTGATTTTAAGCCTTCCGTAATAATCGATAACTGTTTTTTTTCATCTTCTTTATTTGCAATTGAAGCTTGTAGTTTACCGACAGCATTTCTGGCGATAAGAATTTGACTTTTTTGCGCTACAGCATTAAAAGAAACGAAAATTAAAGCGGTTAATGATATTTTAAGGCAATTCTGCATAATATAAATAATGTGGTAAAACCGTAATAAACGATAAAAATAAACATAAAAAAAAGAGCTCCGAAATTTCGGAGCTCTTTTTTTGGATCGGTCAATAAATTATTGTTTAGGCAATGCGTCTAAACGTTTCTTGATATCTTCGTAATTCTTAGTATCATTTCTAAAAGCATAGATCGTTTTCAAGGTTTCTAATGCGCCTTGATTTTTGGCATCAACCTCAAGTGCTTTTTTGTAAAAAGGAAGAGATTTATCTAACAAGGCATTCATTTTACCTGTTACTTCGTTAAATTCTTTCACTTTTTTAGGATCGATTTTATTTCTATCAGCTTGTAATTTTAAAGCCTGACTGAAATAAATGTTGCCCAATAAAACCTGATAGTTAGGGTTGTTTGGTTCTTTTGCAGCTAAGGCAACCAACATTTGCTCAGATTTGGCAGCATCACCCCTATCAATATAAATCTGGGTCTCAGTTTTAATCCAGTCGGTATTTTCAGGGAATTTAGCAGAAGCTTCTTTAATAATGGCCAAAGCAGCTGTTGTATCTTTTTGTTTAGCCAATGTGGTTGTGATAATCTCAGAATATAAATCTTTAGACTGTGGAGAATTTAAAGAGATTACTTTTTTGAATTGGCTAATCATGTTTGGATAATCCTCACTAAGTCTGGCTGCAATACCTGCATTTAGATACATAGCGGTATCGTTTGGATTGATTACCGTTGCCGCCACGAATTTTGAGTAAGCAGTTTTGTAATCTTTTTTATTGTAAGCGATTACACCACCATTTCTAACTGCATTGCTAATATTGGTTTCAGCTAAATTAATATTATCTTTTTCACTCCCTTTTGTATCCAATTTCTTGGCTTCAACAACGGCATCCTGAGCAATTTTTAGGTTTGCATCGGCATTTGTCGTGCTTGTTGAATCCAGAATAGCTGCAGAAGAAGCAAATAAAGCGCGGTACGACCATGCTTCAGGCATTACTTTAGATTTTTCATCAGCAATTGCTTTGTCGGTATGGGCCAAGCCTTTAGCCAACGCTTCAAGCTTTTTCGCCAACGGCGTTGATGCACTCGAAGAAGTTAGCTGGAATAAACCCCAGTCGTTTTTTGCCGCGGTTACTTCACTTTTCTGAGCAAATGCAGAGCTTACCGCACCTGCTAGAACTATACTTAGAAATACTCTTTTCATAATTTTTATTCTAATCTTATTTTTAGTTAATTTTCTTCTTCCGTTTCGTTATCCGATTCGCCTTCTTCTTCAGTATCATCTGCCTCGGGAGTAGTATCCGCTTCTACTTCTTCACCATCTGTAACTACAACATCTGCTAAATCTACTGTTTCTTCTTCATCTTCTTCGTGATCAATTTTAGTAACCGACGCAATTTCGTCATCACCTTTTAATGAGATCAAACGAACCCCTTGTGTGGCACGGCCCATTACCCTTAATGCTGATACCGGAATTCTGATTACAATACCTGAACGGTTAATGATCATCAAATCTTCGCTATCTGTAACGTCTTTTATAGAAACTAATTGTCCCGTTTTTTCAGTAACATTAATTGTTTTTACCCCTTTACCACCACGGTTAGTTACACGGTAATCTTCAATATCTGTACGTTTACCGTATCCTTTTTCTGACACTACTAACACCGTAACTTCAGGATTGTTTACAGCAATCATGCCAACAACTTCATCCTGATCGTGCGCAAGCCTAACACCACGTACGCCGGTAGCTGTTCTACCCATCGGACGAACTGTACTTTCGTTGAAACGGATTGCTCTACCAGAACGCAATGCCATCACAATTTCGCTTTGTCCGTTAGTTAAACAAGCTTCAAGTAATACATCACCATCGTTAATGTTGATGGCATTGATACCATTTACACGTGGACGTGAATAGGCTTCAAGAGAAGTTTTCTTAATGGTACCTTTTTTAGTACACATAATAATGAAATTGTTCTCTAGGTATTCCTGATCTTTCAGGTTTTTAACCTTAATGTAGGCTTTAATTTTTTCCTCTTTCGGGATATTGATAATATTCTGGATCGCTCTTCCTTTACTGGTTCTTGAGCCTTCAGGAATTTCATAAACCCTCAACCAGAAACATCTTCCAGCTTCGGTAAAGAACAGCATATAGTTATGGTTGGTAGCCACTAGCATGTGCTCAATAAAATCTTCATTTCTTGAGGTACTGCCTTTAGATCCTTTTCCGCCTCTACCCTGCGCTCTAAATTCGGTTGCCGGAGTACGTTTTACATAACCTTCGTGAGAGATGGTGATTACCACTTCTTCATCATCAATAAAATCTTCCATGCTCATATCTTCGGCAGAGTGAACTATAGTTGTTCTACGTTCATCACCAAATTTCTGACGGATTTCTGCTAACTCATCTTTGATGATCTGCATACGCAAACCTTCATCTGCTAAGATAGATTTTAAATGCTCGATGGTTTTCATTAACTCTGCATACTCTTCTTTGATCTTATCACGCTCTAGTCCTGTTAAACGACGAAGCGTCATATCCAAAATTGCACGTGCCTGAATATCGCTCAGTCCGAATTTTTCCATCAAGCCTAAACGGGCATCTTCAGGGGTTTCGGAAGCACGGATTAATTTAATTACTTCATCTAAATGATCTAAAGCAATTAAATAACCTTCTAAAATGTGTGCGCGTTTTTCGGCTTCTGCCAATTCGTAACGGGTACGGCGAACAATCACATCATGGCGGTGATCCACAAAATGCACAATCAAATCCTTAAGATTTAACATTTGCGGACGGCCTTTTACCAATGCAATGTTATTTACACTGAAAGAAGTTTGTAGTGCGGTATACTTATATAAGTTGTTTAAAACGATAGAAGCATTTGCATCACGTTTAATTTCGTAAACGATGCGGATACCATCTTTGTTAGATTCGTCTTTAATGTTGGAAATACCTTCAAGTTTTTTCTCGCCAACCAATTCAGCAGTACGCTCAATCATCTGTGCTTTGTTAACCTGGTACGGGATTTCGGTTACAATAATTACCTCGCGGTCTTTAATACTCTCTATCTCGGCTTTTGCACGCATTACAATACGACCACGACCTGTTTCAAAAGCTTCTTTTACACCCGTATAACCATAAATAATACCACCGGTAGGGAAATCCGGAGCTTTTACAAACTTCATCAATTCCTCGATCGTAATATCTCTATTGTCGATATAGCTTACCACACCATCAATTACCTCGGTTAAGTTGTGAGGTGCCATATTGGTGGCCATACCTACCGCAATACCAGAAGATCCGTTAACCAATAAGTTAGGGATTTTTGCAGGTAAAACAGTTGGTTCCTGTAAGGTATCATCAAAGTTTAACTGAAAATCTACAGTATCTTTATTGATATCGGCAAGCATTTCTTCAGCTATTTTCGAAAAACGTGCCTCAGTATAACGCATTGCAGCCGGAGAGTCACCATCAATGTGACCAAAGTTTCCTTGTCCATCAACCATTGGATAACGTAAGCTCCAATCCTGAGCCATACGAACCATGGTGAAATATACAGATGCATCACCATGTGGGTGATACTTACCTAAAACCTCCCCTACAATACGGGCAGATTTTTTATGTGGTTTATTACTGGTTACACCAAGATCGAGCATACCATATAAAACACGGCGGTGTACCGGTTTCAATCCATCACGTACATCAGGCAAAGCCCTCGATACGATTACCGACATTGAGTAATCAATGTAGGCCGATTTCATCTGCTCCTCTATATTAATTTGAATGATTTTGTCGTTCTGCTGATTTTCTAAATCTTCTGCCATAAATTATTATTCTCGCTACTTAAAACGATATTAAAAAGGGTATTACTATAACCTTGCGAATTTAACAAAATTTAGCCGAATTAAGGCATTGTGGAAAAGTTTTGACCTTTGTTATAGGTTTTTTATTCCCGATGGGATTTTAATTTATTGAGGGCCAGTTAACGAGTTTTACAGCATTCACAAAAAATGGGCTGTAAGTCTTTTTGTAAATGTGAGGTTCTATTTCAGTGGCGGTCTGCAGTCCTGCTATCGCTGCAAGTCCTCACTCGTGCCTCATTGCAGGCTTTCCGCTATATCAGGTTTATAACAGCGGAAAGTATTTCATATTTGGTCTAAACCTCGCAGGGTTCAAAACTCTACGAGGTTTGCAATTGAGTTTGTAGAGAACTAAAATTTACAATCTTAACTAATTCTGATACTTTTGCTTTTCAAATTACATATAATGGCAAACGGAAAGAAATCTGCAATGAGTTTTATTATGGTTACCCTCCTGATCGATTTTACGGGTTTTGGGTTGATCATTCCGGTTTTACCAAAACTTATTCAGGATTTCACTGGCGGTGGCTTCGGTTTAGCTGCAGAATATGGCGGCTGGCTCACCCTTGCATATGCATCAGTACAATTTATATTTTCGCCAATTATCGGAGCAATGAGCGATCGGTACGGACGAAGACCGGTATTATTAAGCTCTTTGTTTGGTTTAGGTATCGATTACATCTTTTTAGCCTTCGCCCCTTCTATTGTTTGGTTATTTGTAGGAAGGATTATTGCAGGAATAACAGGTGCAAGTTTTACAACCGCACAGGCATACATTGCTGATGTTTCACCTCCAGAAAAAAGAGCGCAAAACTTTGGCCTGGTTGGTGCAGCATTTGGCGTTGGATTTATCTTAGGTCCGGTTTTAGGTGGGGTTTTCAGCCATTTTGGTACCCGGGTTCCTTTTATGATTGCTGCAGGTTTATCTTTAATTAACTGGCTTTACGGTTATTTTATACTGCCAGAATCTTTACCTGTTGAAAAACGCAGGCCTTTTGACTGGAAAAGGGCAAATCCAATCGGTTCATTGTTAAGCATTGGCAAATACCCCGCATTATTGGGTTTAATGGCTACCTTATTCTTATTATATTTTGCCAGTCACGCTGTTCAATCTAATTGGACATTTTATACCATGGAGAAATTTAAATGGGATGCTGCATGGGTAGGCTATTCGTTAGGTTTTGTGGGTTTGGTTGTAGGCCTTGTTCAAGGTGGTTTAATAAGGGTGATCCTTCCAAAAATCGGAGAAAAGAAAGCGGTTTACTTTGGTCTCATTTTATACATCATAGGCTTCATAGCTTTTGCTTTTGCAAGCAAGGGCTGGATGATGTTTGCCTTTATGCTTCCTTATGGTTTAGCCGGAATCTGCGGACCGGCCATGCAGGGCTTAATTTCAAATCAGGTGCCCTCGAATGCACAAGGCGAAATGCAGGGCGTTTTAACGGGATTACAAAGTTTAGCCGCCATATTTGCGCCTTGGGTAATGACACATATATTTGCTTATTTTATCGAAGGCAAGGCTCCGGTTTATTTTCCGGGTGCACCGTTTATATTGAGCGCGGTGTTAACATTGATTGGGTTGTTTATCTGTTTGAGGAGCTTGAAGAAATACCATTAGTAAACCTTAAACGCGGACATCGTTGACTAAAGTTCACGCAACAGAAAGATCTATCCGTTTGGATGAAGGACCCTGAAATAAATCCGATAGCTATCGGATCAGGGTGACGTAACGCTGTAGCCCTTCGCTGCGAATCTGCGGGAAACATTCAATATCTATAATAACTCATTTGCTAAATTAGCCAACTCACTCCTCTCGCCTTTATGTAAGGTAATATGGGCATACAACGGGTGGTTTTTAGCGTTTTCGATTAAATAAGACAGGCCATTACTTTCAGAATCTAGGTATGGCGTATCAATCTGGTAAATATCGCCTGTGAAAACTATTTTAGTATGTTCGCCCGCCCTCGAAATTATCGTTTTAACCTCATGCGGCGTTAGATTCTGTGCCTCATCAATAATAAAGAAAATCTTGGTGAGGGTTCTGCCGCGGATAAAAGCCAATGGCGCAATCGCTATTTTTTCGGTTACAATCAGTTCATCAATCTTTTCCGACATCTTATCATCGCCGATAAACTGCTCTTTAATAAATCGCAGATTATCCCAGATTGGCGCCATAAAAGGATCGGTTTTCGATTTTGCATCGCCTGGCAAGAAACCGATGTCTTTATTACTCAAGGAAACGATCGGTCGCGTTACATAAATCTGTCTAAAATTTTTACGCTGTTCTAAAGCGCTTGCCAAGGCCAATAGTGTTTTACCTGTTCCAGCATTCCCTTGTATGCTCACCAGCTTAATTTCAGGATCTAAAAGCGCGTGGATAGCAAATGCCTGTTCAATATTTTTAGGTTTAATTTTAAATATCGGATCGGTAGATACTGCTGAAATTGTTTTCAGACTATTGTTATAAAATACATTTGCTGTTTTTCTCTTATTCTTTAAAATATAAAAGTGATTGGCATTTTTAGGTGGCAATTCTACTTCACTCGCATCAATAAATGGCTGTTTTTTTACTTCCTCGATAATCTCAATCGGAAAATCTATTAGCTCGGTCTTTCCGGCGTAAAGCTCATCTACGTTTTTAATCTTACCTGTTTCGTAATCTTCTGCATTTAAATCCAAGGCTTTTGCTTTTAACCTCAAGCAGATGTCTTTTGATACGAGTACTACCTTCTTATTGGGATATTCTTCTTTTAAACTTAATGCTGCGTTTAGAATCTTATGGTCTGTTTTGCCTTTTCCATACACTTCTTCTGCATTTATGGTTAAAGGCTTTTCATTTAAAACTACCTTAAATTTCCCTGAATCAGGGCTTTTTAGCGAAATCCAATCGCTGATGAGTTTTTGTTTCGAAGTTTCATCAATGAGGCGGATAAAACTTCTGGCCTCAAAATTCCGCGTATCGTTACCGCTTTTAAAATTATCGAGCTCTTCTAAAACCTGAATCGGAATGGCTACATCGTGCTCATGGAAGTTATTTATCGCATCATGATCGTATAAAATAACCGAGGTATCTAAAACGAATATCTTTTTTGATGGATTGGAGATTGATTTACCTTTTTTGGCCATTTGGTAAATTTAATATTTTAGGGATAATATGCGGAAGGATTCGCTATTCTTTTTTTAATCGAAAAGATCAAAATTTTAGGACAAAATAAAAACGGGGTCCTTCTTCTTTCGATTCAGTTCCCCGTTTTAACTTTAAAAACAACCGTAGTCGCATTTTAAAGCATCTAATTCTTGTTACTTTGATTTTTCCGTTATCGTTAGGTTTTGCAACTTTTGCGATTCGTGAAAATTTATTTCCAACTCCTCCGTCCGTAAACTTCCTAGTTTTCAATAATCTCTGTTTGGGCCTGTGCGATTTTCTTATGATCCAATCTTTCGATGGTTATATATATCCTTACTCGGTTTAACCCTTTCTGAAATTAATCGTTTTCCCTGTAAACACTCCGAAACAATTCCCCTTTCGGTTCTTTATCTCTTTTGGATTGTTTTATCAGAATTCAAAGTACTTCGTATTTGATATGATCTAATTTAGTATGAAAACACACATTTGTCAAGAGAAAAATGAACATTTTTATAAACAAAGTTATCCACTTAAAATTACTGGTTATCAACAACTTAATATTTCAAAAATACCGTTTTTGAGCACTACTGTAGGCTTACTCTTAGGTTATTAACATTTCTAAAATAACGCTTATAAACAATTCATAATATTTTGTTAATCAAACCATTATCCATTTTCTGCTTAAAAGTTAAGAAAAAGCAAAAAACTTAATTTTAATCGCAACAAAAAACTTCGCTATTATGTTATTTTTGTATCATGCAGATTAGGCAACCTATTAGAAATATACAAGACTTTTTATTGAGTACGTATTTTGCCGACGGTCTCCGCATCACCATAGGTGTACTGCTCCCCTCTTTAATTCTTGCCCAGTTTGGCATGTTAAAGTACGGCATGACGTTATCATTAGGCGCTTTATGTGTAAGTGTGGTAGATAGTCCGGGGCCAATGGTACACCGAAGAAACGCAATGCTGATTACCACTGCGCTCATCTTTACCTTCTCTATCATAACAGGCCTAACCAATAAAAACCATTATTTTATCGGCTTTTTATTGGCTGTATCCAGTTTTGTATTTTCGATGTTTTACATCTATGGTATTAGAGCTGCATCGGTTGGTACTGCGGTTTTACTGATTATGGTATTAAGCATTGATGATGTACGCCCATGGCAAGAAGTATTGTTACATGCGCTTCTGATCCTGGTAGGTAGCCTTTGGTACACAGGTTTAAGTTATTTTGTATACCGCTTACGCCCTTTTCGTTTGGTGCAGCAATCGTTAAGCGATTCTATCCTGGAAGTTGCAGAGTTTCTACGCGAAAAAGCCAAGTTTTACCATCAAAATAACAATTACGATAAAACCTATTCAGATCTGTTGCAGCTTCAGGTTTCTGTTCATGAAAAACAGGATGCTGTAAGAGAATTACTTTTTAGAACCCGCGAAATTGTAAGAGATTCTACTCCTGAGGGCAGATTTTTGTTATTGGTATTTGTAGATATGGTCGATCTGTTCGAGCAGGTAATGTCTACCTATTATAATTACCAGCAGCTGCACGATCAGTTTGATAAAGCAGGCATATTATCAGATTATGAAATGGCTATTAAGCGGATTTCGTATGCCCTTGATGATATTGCTTTTGCCTTAAAAAGTGGTGGAATACCCGTTGTTTCAAAACGTTTATTGATCGAGATCGAGCGGTTAAAGATCAAAATTAACGACCTGGAAAAAAACAATCAAAATCAAGAGTACAATACATTAGGTATTATTGCCTTGAAAAATATTGAGGTGAACATCGAAAATATACTGTCAAGGGTTAAAACCATTTTTAGCTATTTTAAGATCAGAAATAGCAAAGATATTAGACAGGCCGAGGTAGATACAGAGAAATTTATCACCAGGCAAAAATTCGATTTCAAACTGTTTACAGAGAATTTAACCTACAGTTCTTCTACTTTCAGGCATTCGTTAAGGGTCACAGTAGTGATGCTTTTGGGTTTTATCGTAGCTCAAATTCTCAATTTCTCTCATAGCTACTGGATTCTCCTCACCATCCTGGTAATTTCGAAACCAGGATTTAGTTTAACCAAAGAACGTAATTATCAGCGTTTAATCGGCACAACGGCTGGGGCGTTTATTGGTATGGGTGTAATTACTTATATCCACGATCGGAATACTTTATTTGTGATCCTATTAATCTGCATGATTGGTTGTTATAGTTTCCAAAGGAAAAATTACGTAGTGAGTGTACTTTTTATGACGCCATATATCTTAATCCTATTCGATTTTCTGGGTATGGGATCGATAGCGTTGGCGCGTGAAAGGATTTATGATACTTTTATAGGCTCTGGTATTGCGCTGTTGGCCAGTTATTCTTTATTCCCGACCTGGGAGCATGAAAAACTCAAAGAGGCCATGCTCGATGTTTTAAAAGCTAATAAGGCTTATTATGGACAGGTGATTAAACTGTATTTTGAGAAAAATTACAATAGAACGGAATATAAACTGGCACGGAAAGAAGTGTATGTAAGTACGGCAAACTTGGCTTCCCTGTTTCAAAGAATGTTTTCTGAACCAAAAAGCAAACAGTTGTTTATTAAAGAAGTACATCAGTTTACAGCGCTCAGCCATTTATTGTCTTCTTATGTTGCAACACTTTCGCTCTATAATAAGGAACATCAATTTATCTTCGAGAGTTTCGATACCCTGAAACCAATTGCCAATAACACCAATTATTTATTGGATACTTCTATTAATAATCTGGAGCAAGGAACCAGTACAATTGATAATGTGCCATTAATCAGGCTAAATGATAACGGCTTAGCCATAAAAAAAGGTGAAGATTTGGTTCCTGAGCAATTCGACCTTATCCAGAAGGTAGCCTACGATATTTACAAACTATCAGTAAAAATAAAGCTTTAGATCGATTTTTATTACGCAAGTAATCATGTTGTATTAGTTCAAGATTTAAACTTCAAATACCTTGTATTAAAAACAAAGGCCACTAAAAATTGTTAAGTATCCATATTAAGAAAACATTATGGAAAAGCTATATACGGCTGAAGTTACAGCTACAGGAGGAAGAGACGGACACATTAAATCGAGTGATGGAATTTTAGATTTCGATTTAAGAAAGCCAAAAGAGCTTGGCGGGCAAGGAGGTGCCACAAACCCAGAAGAATTGTTTGCTGCTGCCTGGGGGCCATGTTATTTGGGAGCCTTAGGTGGTGTAGCGGAGCGAGAAGGTGTTGATATTAGTGAAGCAAACGTCAAAGTATTGGTTTCGTTTAATAAAGATGGTAATGCGTTTGTTCTCTCTGCAGACCTGGATGTACACATCCCAGGTATTTCGCATGAGGAAGCACAAGCCTTGGCTGATAAAGCGCACAGGGCATGTCCGTATTCTAAAGCAACCAGAGGAAATATTGAGGTAAGGGTAACCGCAGTTTAAGGTGAAGTGAAGTCAGATGTTACCATCTGACTGTTTAATCAGAATTACAAAACAGGATTCAACTTAGTGTCAGTTGGAAACAACCGACACCACGGATAGGATTCAACGTAGTGCCAGATATTTCTAACTAACAACACACATCCAATACCGCTATTACTGTAAAACAAAAAGGGTCAGAACAATGTTCTGACCCTTTTTGTTTATAACCTATCTTGGTGTCAGTTGGAAACAACCGACACCACTTATATCAGTTTATATTTTTGATTAAACAGCTTCCTGTTCAATCTTTGTGTTTGCTGGTCTGCCATTTTTAAAGGCGTCGCGGGTTTTTAGCCCTAGCAATTCAAACATTGCCATATCATCAACAAATGCAGGATTTGGTGTGGTTAATAATTTATCGCCTGCAAAAATAGAACTTGCACCAGCCATGAAGCAAAAAGCCTGTTCTAACGTACTCATTTCGTTTCTACCAGCTGATAAACGCACCACCGAGTTTGGCATTACGATTCGTGCTGTAGCAATCATTCTTACCATATCCCAGATTGGAACACGTGGCTGATTTTCTAAAGGAGTACCTTTCACAGGCACTAAAGCATTAACGGGAACTGATTCAGGATGTTTTTCCATGTTTGACAAAGTCTGCAACATTGAAACACGGTCTTCTACTGTTTCGCCTAAACCAATAATACCACCACTACATACTGTTAATTTAGCTTTACGCACATTTTTTATAGTATTTAAGCGATCATCATAAGTTCTGGTCGAAATAATACGTTTGTAATCATCTTCAGAGGTATCAATGTTATGGTTATATGCATATAAACCGGCATCAGCTAAACGTTGTGCCTGGTTTTCGGTAAGCATGCCTAAAGTACAGCAAACTTCCATATCCATATCATTTACGGCCTTTACCATTTCAATTACACGATCAAAATCGCGGTTATCGCGTACTTCGCGCCATGCAGCTCCCATACATAAACGTGATGCACCACCCTCTTTTGCCTTAACTGCGGCGCTAACTACCTGGCTAACCTGCATCAATGGCTGAACTTCTAATTCGGTATGGTAGCGGGCTGCTTGTGGGCAATAAGAACAGTCTTCGGCACAACCTCCGGTTTTGATCGAGATTAATGAACTTACCTGAACTTCATTGTAATCTTTATTTTCTCTGTGGATGCTTGCAGCTTCGTAAACCAGGTCTAAAAATGGTCTGTTATAAATTTCGTATATTTCTTCTTTTGTCCAATCGTGTCTTGTCGTTTGCATGGAGATCAGGATTTTTTAATCTATAGTAAAAGTTTGCTGGCCAATCCTAAAATTAATAGGAAACCAAAAACGTCGGTAAAAGTAGTAATAATTATAGATGATGCAATGGCAGGATCGATACCTACCCGTTTTAAAATTAACGGAATACCAGCACCTGTAATGCCTGCAATTACCAGGTTGCCCGTCATGGCCAGGAAGATAACCAATCCAAGCATTGGGTTTCCATCAAAAAAGTAAGCAAAAATAAATACGATTAATCCATTGGATGCACCGTTTATTAAGCCTACAGTAAATTCTTTTAAAACGGTACGATAAGCCTGTTTATCAGTCAAGTCATAAAGTGAAATACGCCTTACGGTTACGGCAAGTGCCTGTGTAGCTGCATTTCCGCCCATCCCCGCAATAATGGTCATGTAGGCCGCTAAGGAAGGAATTAACTTAATGGTTGGATCAAAATAACGCACTACCGATGAAGCTAAAAAAGCAGTTCCAAGGTTGATAATTAGCCATGGCAGACGCGACTTTACCGCTTCTACCCAGTTACCGCTCAATTCCTCATCTTCTGATACCCCCGAAATTTTCAAGATATCTTCGGTGCTTTCAGCCTCCATTACATCGATCACATCATCGAATGTTACCCTACCGAGTAATTTCTGGTGATCATCTATTACTGGAATACTGGTTAAGTTATATTGTGAAATTAGGTTCGCCACTTCTTCCTGATCGGTATCGGGATGCACATAAACTGCATCTATTTTAACCAATTCGGTTATTTTGGCATTGTGTTTTGCTTTAATAATGTCTTTTAACGAAACAATACCTTTAAAAATCTCCTCATCATCCACTACATAAATGGTGTAAAACTCTTCCATTTCTTCACTCTGCCGGATGATCTCGTCGATTGCGTCTTTTTTAGTGAGGTTGATGTTTACACAAATCAGTTCTGTGTTCATCAAACCACCCGCAGTTTTTTCGTCGTAAGTTAAAAGGTTTCTGATTTCTGAGGCGTGATCTTCGGTAAGGTCTTCTAAAATCTCTTTCTGCTCATGATCCTCCAGTTGGGAAATGATGTCGGTCGCATCATCATAATCCAGTTCTTCAACAATCTCCGTACGTTTATCGGGATGGAGCTCAAAAAGCAAATCTTCCGGATGGGATTCTTCATCCATCTCAGAAATAATCTCAGAAGCTATTTCTGCGGGAAGCAGGTTGATAATGTGCCGCTGTTCAGATTTATCTAAACGCTCAAACAAAATCGCGATTTCTGAGGCATGATACTCCTCTAAAACTACTTTTAAAGTTTCATCACCAGCTAAAATTGCATTTTTAACCTTGAGTACGTCGCTTTTATCTATTTCGAATGACTGCATCTATAACCTAACCAAAAACGCCCTAAAGCTACATATATTAAAAATTGATTTTTACAATAAGTGACTTTTAATGTTAGTCATTTGATGTAATATTCTGATTATTTCCACCAAGCCATCCGCTCCCAGCTTATAGAATATTAGATGCGATTTATCCGCCGAACACCTATACCCCTTTAATACATGATCCATTATCTTACCATGTTCAAAATGGTTTGATAGATATTCACATTCACTAAGTAATAAACCGTAATATCTATCTGCTTGATCTTTAGACCAATTCTTAAATGTATATAACCAAATATCTTCCAGATCTATCTGCGCAAGTTCACTGATACGGTAGGTAACCATTATAAATGCTTGCGGTGCAACTCCTGTAAATGCTTTGCAGGGTCGAATTTTTTTACGAACCCACTTTCCTCTCCTATTTTTAGCGCTTCACGCAGCAATTCGATTTGCTTCTCTTCTTCCTCTAACAGCCTTAAACTTGTTCTAATTACCTCACTGGCAGAACTAAATTTCCCAGAGGCGATTTTTTCGCTGATAAAATTATCGAAATGATCGCCTAGCAGTATTGATGTATTTCGTCCCATAACTTTATGTATTTAGCTTAAATATACCAATATTTGGTATAGATACAAAATACTATTTAAACCAACCTTTACGCCAAAAGTAAATTACCTGCAAAATCGCAATCACTGCCATTACAATCCAGGTGTACAAATAACCATGTTCGGCGTATAATTCAGGCATATTGTCTTTTAATATCTTTCCGGTTGCAGGGTCTTCCCTACTAAAGTTCATCCCGTAAATACCTGCAATAAAGGTTAATGGAATAAATATGGAAGAAATGATGGTCAAAACTTTCATGATTTCGTTCATCCGGTTACTGATAATGGATAAATTCATATCAATATTGGCTGAAGCGATCTCTTTTAATGACTCGATAAAATCAATGATCTGGATACAATGATCGTAGGCATCCTTCATGTAGGTTTTGGTGAGATCTGATATTAATGGACTATCGGTACGGATAATATCATTCAGTTTATCCCGCTCTGGCCAGGCTACTTTTCGGATCATGATCAATGACCTTTTAATCGCCTGTGTATCGTACATGATTCTCCGGTCAGGATGATCATATAAGCGGTCTTCAATAGCATCAAGTTCTTCGCCCCAAAAATTTAGCAAGGAAAAATAATTATCCACGATCACATCCATGATGGCATACATCAGGTAGCTAATGCCACCAATGCGAATGTTCCCCTTCCCTATTTCCAAACGCTTTCTTACGGGCTCAAAACAATCGGCATAAGTTTCCTGAAAGGTAATCAATGTACGTTCTGACAGGATAAAAGAAACCTGATCATTATTTAAAACATTCTCCTCATTTAAAAACAGGTGCCTGCTCACTGCAAAAATGTACTTGTCATTATCATATTCATCCAGCTTGGGGCGCTGGTAAGAACTGGTTATATCTTCTAATACAAGCCTGCTGATACCTAATTTTGAATAAAGTGTTTCGAATATATTAGGATCTGCTAAACCTTTAATGTCAAACCAATAGCAGAAATCTTTATTTTCAATCAGTTTATCAATATTATTAATGTTATCCAATTCCACTTTTTTATAACTCTTATCGTTATAAATATGAAGTACAATAACTGGCTTTAATGCGTCTTCATCAATAGTGTATAAACCCGGACTGGTACCCGGGGCTGGAACTTTATAGTGCTTATGGCGGTTACGCGGCTTGTTTTTTCCCATACTTTATAAATATAGCCGGGCTTGTGGACCCTGGTTAAATAACAAATCAACAATACTTAAGTTGGGCAAAAATTGATGTCTATCTTCAAAAACCTGATAATATGGCTTGTTTTTTACAATATCTTCGTCCTTTTTAGGATTCATAATGGTACGAAAATCAAGTTCGGGAGCAATATCATCAAAATATTCGGTGGTAACTTTGAAGCTTTTATTGAGCTTTAACTTTTTGGAGAGCCATTCTACCAATTCGAGGTTATAATCGAAAAGAAATTCAAATTTTTGATTATAAAACCGTGAAAGCTCATCTTCATAAAACTCAAAATAGGCTGAACTTCTATAGCAACTTTCTAAGCTCAACCAATGTAAACGTTGCCATTTAAAGTCATAACTAATCCGCACATCTTTCATTTGCGTGTGTGTTTTTGAACCTTTAACCACAGGAACGGTAATATCGAGTTTTCCGTTTGGAGAATAAATACTGGCCCTGTTGCGGTAAGTTTGCTTCGCTAAATGTTCATGTTTTTCGATTAAAAAATCTACCTCCAGCTTTTGTAATAAACTAAAATAGCCTACTGGTGGAAGATAAAATAATGGAAGTATAGCTGTATTCTGCATTTGAAAATTTATGTTTGTAGTTGAAACGTTTTAAAAATAATGATTAAAAGAGGGATTGCGCACGTTGGCGTATTTTTTTTATACCTGTTATCGCTGCTGCCTTTATCTTTGCTCTTTTTTTTTGCAAGATTACTATATTATCTGCTTTATTACGTAATAGGCTATAGAAAAAAAGTTGTCAGGCAGAATTTAACCCACTCTTTTCCCGAAAAATCTTTAGCTGAAATTAAGGCTATTGAGAAAAAATTTTTCCTGTATTTGGCCGAACTTATTTTTGAAATTATTAAAATGAGTAGCATCTCAAAAGCTGAAACGCTAAAAAGGGTAAAATTTACAGGACTGGAGCAGCTCGAAACCCATTTTGCAGCTGGAGAAAGTATATTGGCTTGTACAGGCCATTATGGTAACTGGGAATTGGGTACCTTAGCTTTGGGACTTAGTATTTCTGCTAAAACCATGGTGATTTTTAAACCCATCAAAAATAAAATTTTTGAAGCCTGGTTTGATTGTATGCGTACAAAATATGGTAATGTTTTCATTGCCATGCGACAAACGCTACGCGGTATGGCTACTTATAAAAATGAACCTACACTTTTGTGCTTTGCCAGCGATCAGTCTCCCACAAGAGAAGAAACCAAATACTTTGTAGATTTTTTACATCAACAAACTGCTGCACTTTTGGGCGTAGAAAAAATTGCAAAATCTACTCAAAGACCTATATACTATTTTAAAGTCAGCATAGTAAAAAAAGGTTATTATCATGTAGAAGTTTTGCCTATGTGCCTCGATCCGGCTAACATGGATGAGTTTGCGATTACGAATTTGCACTTTAAGTTTTTAGAAAATATTATCAAAGAACAGCCTCAATATTGGCTTTGGAGCCATAAACGCTGGAAATTTAAACCCGAATAAAAAGAATGAACCCATCAGTAGCCGTTGTAATTTTAAACTGGAATGGAAAAGCATATTTACAGCAATTTTTACCTGGAATTTTGCTTTCTGAGTATGATAATCTGCAAATTGTTGTGGGCGATAATGCTTCCACCGATGATTCAGTTTTGTTTTTACAAGAAAACTTTCCTACCGTTAAAATTATGCGGAACGACCAGAATTACGGTTTTGCAGGAGGCTATAATAAGGTTTTAGAACGTGTTGAGGCCGATTATTTTATCCTGCTCAATTCGGATGTAGAGGTAACTCCCAATTGGATAAAGCCGGTAATTGATTTAATGGAAAGCGATGCACAGATTGCAGCAGCACAACCTAAAATTAAATGGCAGTTAAACAAGAGGCAATTCGAGTATGCGGGTGCCGCCGGAGGTTATCTGGACATCTATTCTTTTCCTTTCTGCCGTGGCCGACTGTTTAATGTATACGAGTTTGACAATGACCAGTACAATGATAGAACTGAGGTTTTTTGGGCCAGTGGAGCTGCATTTTTTATTAAAAGCAAATGCTGGGAAGAAGCTGGTGGTTTAGATGCTGATCTTTTTGCTCATATGGAGGAGATAGATCTATGTTGGCGTTTAAAGAACCTGAACTATAAGATTATGTACTGTCCGGACGCCGAAGTTTACCATGTAGGCGGAGGAACTTTGCAGACGGAGAATCCTTTTAAAACTTATCTTAATTTCAGAAACAACCTCATCATCATGCAGAAAAACCTACCTGCAGGTGATGCCATTTTTCGGATAACAATCAGGATGTTTATAGATTTTATTGCATGGTGGCACTTTTTGCTAACCGGAAAACCTAAATTTACAATAGCGGTGAGCAAAGGCCATTGGCATTTTCTTAAATCACTTTCAAAAACCAATAAAAAGCGAAAAGCCGTTCAAAAAGCGTATAGCCAACATACCGGAGTGTATAACAACAGTGTTGTTTGGGCGTTTTTTATTAAGAAAATTAAATATTTTTCGAACTTGAAGTAAAATCGCGAATCATCTTTCCAACTTAATTGGGAATCGTATTACATGCGCTTTAAGATTCCCGTCTGCACGGGAATGACGACCAATTTTTTTGAACTTTTATTGGCGTGCTGTCAGATGTTGCCATCTGACAGAAGTAATATGAGTAGATTAAATTAACAAACTTTCAATAGCTAAACGATAACCTTTTATGCCAAAGCCAGTTAAAACACCTTGGCAGTTTTTACCGGTTAAAGAAACATGACGGTATTCTTCACGGGCATAAATATTAGATATATGTACCTCAACCACAGGGGTTTTAATAGCTGCAATCGCATCAGCAATGGCAACGGAAGTATGGGTATAACCTCCTGCATTAAGCACTACCCCATCATAACTAAAACCAACTTCATGCAATTTATTAATGATTTCGCCCTCAACATTACTCTGATAGTATTCAATTTCTATATCCGGATAAACCGTTTTTAATTCCTTAATATAATCTTCAATACTGGTGCTCCCATAAATAGATGGCTCGCGTACACCTAATAAGTTTAAGTTTGGGCCGTTAATAATTTGTATTTTCATAATATAATGTTGTAACGTTGCAATGTTATAAAAAATCTCAAATAAAAGCATGCTTTGGCCATCATATATTAAAGGATTTAAATCGTATTTAAAGTTAGAGCGGTCGTTATCTGGTAATTCTGTTGATGCCTATCTGAACGATATTGAAAAATTGATCCAGTATTTTCAATCTTTAAATGAAGAACCTAAACTAACTGACATCAACATAAGTGATCTAAAATCATTTATCTCTTGGTTAAATGAACTGGGTATGCAAGCCAGTACACAGGCTAGGGTAATATCAGGATTAAAAGCTTTCTTCGCCTATTTAATGCTAGAAGATGTGATTTCAAATGATCCTACAGCATTACTTGAAGCACCAAAACTCAGCAGAAAACTGCCAGATACATTAAACATTCATGAGATTAATGAACTTATTGCTACCATAGATGCCTCAAAGCCTGAGGGCATGCGCAATAAAGCCATTATGGAAGTGTTATACGGCTGTGGCTTGCGCGTAACAGAATTAACCGAACTAAGGATCTCAAACGTGTTCCCACAGATCGAATTTATAAAAGTAATTGGAAAAGGAAATAAAGAACGTTTAGTACCCATTGGAGGTGTAGCCTTAAAACTGCTCGATATTTACATCAACGAAGTACGTGTACATGCTAATATTAAAAAGGGGCATGAAGATTTTATCTTTTTAAACCGTTTTGGCGCTAAACTTTCGCGTATTTCGATTTTTAACCTGATTAAAAGCCTGGCTATATCTACCGGATTAAAGAAAACGATTAGTCCGCATACGTTAAGGCATTCCTTCGCCACACATTTAATTGAAGGCGGTGCCGATTTGCGTGCTGTACAGGAAATGTTAGGCCATTCTAGCATTACTACTACGGAAATTTATACGCACATTGATAGAGATTATTTAAGAGAGGTGATTACGCAGTTTCATCCGAGGGCTTAGGGATAAATAAATTAAAAAATGATCAGCATTACAGTTCCATTTGATAAATCAATTTTCATTAAAACTAATAAATTAAAATTTAGATTAGAAATTAGGAAGAGCTATATAAAATTGCTCATCTATATTATGCTAACAGTAGGATTAATGATTTTAATTGCCATCGATAAGGGGCCAACCTCCTCTTTTTACGGAATAGTTGGAATGATACTTGTTATATTGACTATTAATTATATACTGAGAATCCTAAATGCACGAACTCTTTTCTTTAGAGAAATGGATGTCCTGGGTGAAAAACACGAGAAACAGAATTTCATTTATACTTACGAATTTACTGATGATGAGTTTAATTATTTTGATAAAGAAAAAAGATATTATTTAAAATGGGAAGCATTCTCAAATTACTCAATTAGCAATGATTTTTTTATTCTGTTGATTGACAACAGGATATATCTCATGCTGCATAAGTCTGGAACAAGTGAACAGCAATTTAATGATATGATTGAATTAACTAAATCAAAGCTAAACTTCAAAAAAGTTTAGCAATTACCTAATTATTACGAACCACTAAACGCATCATATTGCTAATTTTTCCTTGCTAAAATGTAGATTAGGATTTTACTTACGATTCCATATCTTCGGACCTCCGTCCTCTGACTTTAAACCTCTTAAATCCCTGCCCTCACCATTCTGTCTTTGCCTTGCATATCTTGCCTTAACTCAATATCAATAAAGCCTTTAGCAGCTAACATTTCAATTGTTTCGTTACCTAAATATTCGTTGATTTCAAAATAAAGTCGCCCGTTGGTTTTTAGGTTTGTTCTTGCAAAATCAGCAATAGTTTTATAAAATATTAATGGGTTTTCATCACGAACAAATAATGCTAAATGTGGTTCATATACCAATACGTTATTATGCATATCCGCTTTCTCTAAATCTCTGATATAAGGAGGGTTACTTACGATTATATCAAATTTTTCTTCAGATTTGAAAGTCAAAATGTCCGCTTCAATAAATTTGATCCTCACATTGATCTGTTCCGCATTTTCATTGGCTACAGCAATGGCATTAGCAGAAACATCCAATGTAGCTACTTCAGATTTTGGTAAATGTTTTTTAAGTGTGATGGGAATGCATCCAGAGCCGGTTCCAATATCAAGAATACTGATTTTATGGTTAGTATTAACTGAAAACTGTGGACTGTTATCTGAAATAATCCAATCTACCAGTTCTTCTGTTTCTGGCCTCGGGATAAGCACCTGTTCATTAACCTTAAACACAGCGCCGTAAAAATGGGCTTCCTCTAAAATATGTTGAATGGGTTTTCCAATCTGCAAATCGTTAAGAATGCTCAAAAGTTTCTGCATATTGATAAAGCTGAGATCGATATCTTTTTGCATGATCAGTTTAGCTGAAGATAAAGCCAAAACTTGCTCGGCAGCAATACTAAATAATGCTTTTGCTTCATTGCTATCGTATAAAGGCTCAAGTTCAAGTTCGTAATGCGCCGCTAATTCTCCTATCTTCATATTTACAAAATTACTTAATTGGGATGATAACGGCGCTCTTTTGATAAGGCCATGACTCTTTTTTTACTACTTTTGCCCTAATGAGCGATGAATTTTATATAAAGCGTTGTCTTGACCTGGCAGCCTTAGCTTTAGGGAATGTTAGTCCGAACCCAATGGTTGGCTGTGTTATTGTTGTAGACGGCAAAATTATTGGGGAAGGATATCATCAGGAATATGGAAAATCGCACGCCGAACCCAATGCCGTTAAAGCTGTTTTTGATAAACATGGCGATAAGGCCGAAAATCTCTTGAAACAGGCTACTGCTTACGTTAACCTGGAGCCCTGTGCGCATTTTGGTAAAACACCTCCTTGTGCCGATTTACTAGTAAAACATCAGCTAAAGAAAGTAGTGATTGGCAATAGAGACCCTTTTTCAGGTGTTGATGGCAAAGGGATCGAAAAACTCAGAAATGCAGGAATTGAAGTGGCGGGTGGAATTTTAGATGATGAATGCCGCTATTTCAACAGAAGATTTTTTACCCGGATACAAAAACAAAGACCATATATCATTTTAAAATGGGCTGAAACTGCGAACGGTTATTTTGCTACAAAGGATGGCCACCAGAAATGGATCAGCGGCGCTTTGGCCAAACGTTTGGCGCATCAATGGCGTAGCGAAGAAGATGCAATCCTGATCGGCAAACAAACCGCCATTATGGATAACCCGCAGTTAACTTCTCGTGAATGGCCTGGCAAAAACCCTATCCGTTTGGTAATCGACAAGAACCTTCAGGTGCCAATAACGAACCATATCTTCAATACAGCAGCCAAAACCATTATCTTTAATGAAGTTAAGACTGATGTTATTGCGAATATCCATTACATCCAGATGGAAGATATGCACTTTTATTTAGCGCAAAAAATCGCCTTTCAGCTTTACCTGATGGATATACAATCGGTAATTATTGAAGGCGGCGCCAATATTTTAAATCAATTTTTAAATACCAACCTATGGGATGAAGGACGTATTTTTACTTCATCTGCCAGCTGGAGCGATGGGGTTTCTTCTCCAAACGTTAATGGAAATCTGCAGGAAACAGTACAAATCGGAAATGACAAACTCTCTATCTATCTAAACGACATCAAATAAATGATCTACATTATTTTAAGCATTTGCTGTAGTGTTACCGTAGCTGTTTTATTAAAGCTGGCAAAACGGTACCAAATCAGTATTATTCAAGCCGTTACTATTAATTATTTTACAGCATTAAGCTTATGTTTTCTTTTTTTTAAGCCCGATGTTAAACTGATCACCCCTACCGCACCATGGCCTATTTATATTGCCCTGGCCATTTTATTGCCATCGATATTTTTATTCCTTGCAGCATCGGTAAAAAATCTCGGCATAGTTAAAACTGATATCGCACAACGTTTATCGCTATTTATCCCGATACTGGCGGCTTATTTTATCTTCAAAGAAGATTTTAATAACCTGAAAATTATTGGCCTGGCGATTGGTTTTGTAGCTATTTTTTTAACTTTTCTTCGAAAATCTGATCAAAAAGAAGGCAATAAAGGAAGCCTGCTCTATCCCATTATGGTTTTCGTCGGTTTTGGGGTAATCGACGTCCTTTTTAAACAAATTGCATTATATAAAGAATTGCCTTATACCACCTCGCTTTTTACTGTATTTTGCCTGGCATTTATGGTTTCATTGCTTATTGTAATTTCGATGGTAATGGCTGGCAAAATAAAAATACAACTGGTAAATTTGCTTTGCGGAATTATTTTAGGCTTCTTCAATTTTGGCAATATCCTTTTTTACATGAAAGCCCATAAAGCACTGGCAGAAAATCCATCTACCGTTTTTGCAGCGATGAATTTAGGTGTAATCATAGTAGGCACCCTAATTGGTGTTATTGCTTTTAAAGAAAAGCTGAGCAAGTTAAATTACGCAGGCATCATCTTCGCTATTGCTGCTATTATTTTCATTACACTATCGCAAAATGCTGTTCGATGATTCTTATAAAACTATCGAAAGTGCCTCAGAGGGTATCTTTCGAGATAAAGGAAGCAAGTTTATTGCATACGCCTATCCTATCCGTAGTGAAGTAGAATTAAAGCCTATTATTACTAAACTTCGCGCAGAACACGTTAAGGCCGATCATTTTTGTTATGCATATCGTTTAACACCAGATCGATCTGTTTATCGAATGAATGATGATGGCGAACCTTCGGGTACCGCAGGCAGGCCTATTCTGAACTGTTTGTTATCAGAAGATATTACGAATACATTAATTGTTGTTGTACGTTATTTCGGTGGAACCTTACTGGGTGTTCCAGGTTTAATTAATGCATACAAAGCAGCTAGTTTTGAGGCAATTAAAGCAGCTTCGATCATCAGCAAAACCGTGAATGATGTTTACGAAGCACATTTCGAATACCTTCAGATGAACGATGTGATGAAGTTGAGCAAAGAGGAGAACTTACAGATTTTGGCGCAACAGTTTGATACCAATTGTATATTGAAATTTGAAGTCAGAAAAGCACAACTCAATCAGGTTTTAAGTAAATTTGATAAAATTGAGGGTGTTAAGTTAAAATACCTGCAAACTGTTTAATAACTACAGATTAAAAGGGTGAACACAGATAAAATCTGCGTTCATCATCGAAATCCGTGGGCAAGATAAACCAAATATGAAAATATCCGAAAGCGACTTAATCATCAATCCTGATGGCAGCATATACCACCTAAACCTTTTACCTGGTGATATTGCTGATACTGTAATTACCGTCGGCGATCCTGACCGCGTTGGCGAGGTAAGCAAATATTTCGACAAAATAGAATTTAAAAAAGGTAAACGCGAATTTATTACCCATACCGGTTACGTAGGCAAAAAACGCGTCACTGTACTCTCAACTGGTATTGGTACAGATAACATTGATATTGTTTTTAATGAGTTAGATGCACTGGTTAATGTTGATTTTGAAACCCGTGAAATTAAAAAAGACCTTACTTCATTAAATATTATCAGAGTGGGTACCTCTGGTGCTGTTCAACCGGATATTCCGATGGGAACAATTTTAGCTTCTTCTTACGGCCTGGGGATGGATGCCTTAATGAATTATTACCTTCAACAATTATCTGGTGATGAACAGATTTTAATGCATGATATCAAAGCACACTTTGGGCATCTTAAAAATATCAATCCTTATTTAACGGCAACGAGTGAAACACTATTGAATACGATTGGAAAAGACATGGCGAAAGGCATAACCATTACGGCGCCTGGCTTTTATGCTCCACAAGGTAGAATTGTACGCGCTAAAAATGCGGTTCCCGATTTTATCGGCTTGATTAACAGCTTTAAAAGCAATCAGCACCGCATTACCAATCTGGAAATGGAAACCGCAGGTATTTATGCACTAGCCAAAGTTTTGGGTCATAATGCAATTTCTGTAAATGCCATTTTAGCCAGCCGTGTAAATTTCGAATTTAGCAAAGAGCCAAACAAAATTGTAGCGCAAGCGATAAAAATGGTGCTTGAAAGAATTTAGTTATGGCGGACTCATCACCAATATTAACTTAAGTGTTCTAAGATGTCTCAGATGGTAAAAAAAGCCTAGCGCACAAAAGCCTCTAAAACATGAATTCATACAAAAAAACAGAAGTGTCAGATGGCAACATCTGACACCACAGAAAAGAATAAAAAGGCCCGAAATTTCTGGCCTTTTTTCTTAATATTTTTATACTGTTGGTATTGTTTCCTTTACCAATTCATTACCTTCAGCATCTAAATAAGTACAGGTCATTTCTTCCAGATCGGTTACCCATTTCTCTACACCCGCATCAGCAGCTTGCTTGCAAAAGGTAAAATAATCGGTTTCTCCCTGTTGATGTATTTTCAAAGCATGGGTTAACTTACCAGCAGATGGTTCATCATTTATAATCAAAGTCGGATATTCATCAGGACTGATCTGTTCTACATTATCTTCATCATCAAAATAAATCGACAGGCCATTGGATACATAGACATCGTTTCGCTTAACACCCATTTCCTTAATTTCTTTAATAAACTTAGGAAAATCTGCACCAGTTTTAATTTTTGATTCTGCTGCCCGGATGTCTTCGATGGTGAACATAATTATTTGATTAGTGAAACTTTGTAAATCGTTGTTTGCGTATACAGATCCTCTGGTCTCAAAATAGTGCTCGGGAAGCTTGGAATATTAACTGCATTTGGATGATGTTGAGTTTCTACACAAAATGCCCCATAACTTCCATAATCCTTTCCACCTTTACCATTCTTAACATCTAAATATTTTGCGGTATAAAGATGTGCTACCGGCTCTGTGGTATATACGCTTAAAACTAAACCACTTTCCTCTTCAATTGTTTTACTTGCTAACGATAAATCACCGTAGATTTTATCCAGAACGAAAGTTTGGTCATATCCTTCTTTCTCGTCCCAATCCTGCCCTATTTCTTTAGATTTGGTAAAATCCAATGGCGTACCCTCAACAGGAATTAATTTACCGGTTACCGAATAATTATCATCCTGCTCTAAGTAGTTAGAGGCAAAAATCTGCTGTTTATGGTGTTTAATATTGCCGCCATCAGGAGCAAGATTAAAATAGCCATGGTGTGTTAAATTAATTGCAGTAGCCTGATCAGTTTCTGCTTCATAACTTAAAATCAATTCATCATTTTCGGTAAGCTCGAAAGTTAAATCAACGATCAGGTTTCCTGGGAAATTTTCTTCGCCATCTACACTTTCATATTGTAACGTAACCGACGATTGTGGTCCTTCACCTAGCTCAATAACCTCCCAAACTTTTTTATCAAATCCTACAATACCACCATGTAAAGTATCGGTACCTGCATTTTGTGCCAATTGATACGTTTCTTCATCAATGGTGAACCTGCCATTTTTAATGCGGTTTGCATAACGGCCAACAACAGCACCTAAATAGGCTCCATTTGCCAGATAAGCCGGATCAAGATATTCTTCAAAAGTATCGAAACCAAGAACGATATCCTGCTTTTCGCCTTTAGCATTTTTAACTGCAAATTTGTTAATAATCGCACCATAATTGAATATTTTCACATAAGTGCCTTTGCTGTTGGTTAGTTCGATTGCGATAACTTCTTCGCCATCAATAATTTTTCCGGTAGGTATTTGCTGAACGCTCATAAATTGTAACTTAGGGCTTTTGTTTCCTAAACAAACATACTATTATTAATGCTTTTTATAAATATATTTTAGCCAAATGAACATTAACCTTGAGGAAAAATTTGCCGTGCAATACCATAAAAAAGCTGATGCCGTTTATTTTACTCCCGGGCGTGTTAACCTGATAGGCGAACACATTGATTATAATGGCGGTTTGGTTATGCCCTGTGCCATTACCCTGGGAACCTGGGTAGCCATTGCCCCAAATAATGATCATAAATTCAGGTTTAAAAGCTTAAACTTCGATATTCAAACTGAAGTAACAAGCAATACAACAAACGATAAAGACGGCAGCTTATGGGCCAATTATCCTATAGGTGTGATCAACGAATTTATTAAAGATGGAAAAGAAATTAATGGAATGGATTTTCTGTTTTATGGAAACATCCCAATCGGATCAGGACTCTCTTCTTCAGCTTCCATAGAAATTGCCACTGCTTATGCTTTAAATACCTATTTTAATCTTGGTTATGATAAACTGGAACTGGTTAAAATCGCCAAACGCGTTGAGAATGATTTTATAGGCTTAAATTCTGGTATTATGGACCAGTTCGCAGTTGCTTTTGGCGAAAAAAACAAAGCGATTGTTTTAGACTGTGAGACCCTAAAATACAAAATGGTTGATGTTGACCTGGGCAAATATGTTTTGGCCATCATCAATACCAATAAACCAAGAGAATTAGCAGATTCAAAATACAACGAACGTGTAGCAGAATGCCAAACCGCACTGAAATTGCTGAACCAGAAAATAACACTTCATTATCTTTGCGAATTAACTGCTGAGAAATTTGCATTACACAGCCATTTAATAACAGATGAAACTATTTTAAACCGTGCAACACATGTGGTTAAAGAAAATGATCGGGTTCATTTAGCGGCTAAAGCCTTAAACGGTGGAAACCTGGAAGAATTTGGCCGATTGATGTATGGCTCTCACGAATCGTTAAAAACATTATATGAAGTAAGCGGAAAAGAATTGGATACAGTAGTAGCTTTTTGCACAGATTATGAGCATGTTATAGGTGCCCGTATGACGGGGGCCGGATTCGGCGGATGTGCAATAGCTTTGTTAGAGAAAGGCTTTGAAGAAGACTTTGCAAAACATTTAACCGATTATTACGTAGATAAAATTGGCTATCCCGCTGCAATTTACATTAGCGAGATTAGCAATGGCCCAATTAGATTATAAAATATTAACCACAGATTTGCACAGATAAACACAGATTTTGGTGAGAAAAATTTGCATTCTGTTTTTCATCAAGGTTAAACTTAATAAAATATAGTAGACAAAAAACTGGGCTATCAGTTGATAATTATTTAGTTACGAACAAAAAAATATACCATCTGTGTTCATCCTGTTTATCTGTGGTAAAACATTAAATGTTAATGAGAAAATTAAAATTAGACGAGCTTAATCGTCCGGATATTGAAGCGTTTAAAGCACAGGAAAAATTACCTGTTGTGGTGGTGTTGGATAATGTGCGCAGTATGCACAATGTAGGTTCGATATTCCGCACAGCCGACGGATTTGCATTGGAAAAAGTTATCCTTTGTGGCATAACAGCTCAACCGCCACACCGCGAAATTGAGAAAACAGCGTTAGGTGCTACACAATCTGTAGATTGGATTCATTATACCGATACCTCACAGGCCGTTGATGCCTTAAGAGCTCTTGGTTATGAGATCATTGCAATAGAACAAGCCGAAAACAGTACCATGCTGAACACTTTCCAACCCGATCAGGATAAAAAGTATGCACTGATTTTTGGAAACGAGGTTGATGGTGTGAGCGATGAAGTGATGGCAAAAATTGATGAATGCATCGAAATCCCGCAATTTGGAACCAAACATTCTTTTAACATCGTGATCTCTGCCGGTATTGTTTTTTGGGATTTCTTCGCTAAATTGAGGCTGTAAGTTGCTATTATGGAAAATTTATTATTAAAAAAACTTCAGATAAAACCTGGTTACGTGGTTAAGGTACTTGATGCTCCAGAACAAGCAACCGCTATATTTGGCGATATTCCTTCCGGTATTGTTATAAATTATAATAACGAAGTTCCATTTAATGTATTGATTACTTTCACTATAAACAAAGATAAGCTTAACAAACAAATTCAAAGTAATCTTAAAGAGATAGATGCAAAAACCATCATCTGGGTGTTTTATCCCAAGAAAACTTCAAAAATAAAATCAGATCTCGACCTGATGAAAAGCTGGGAAGAACTAAATACTTTCGGTTTAACCCCATGCGCATCAGCAGCGGTAGATGAAACCTGGACTGCCCTGCGTTTAAAATTCATTACTGAAGTAAAGCCATCAGGCTTGAGAAATGATCATATTAAAACCAACGAATTTGGTGAATATATAGATCCGATAAATAAAACCGTTACACTCCCTGAAGATTTAAAAACCCTTTTAGAAAGCCATCCTAAAGCATTAGATTACTTTAACCAACTCGCTTACTCCCACAGGAAAGAATACGTACTTTGGCTTTTATCTGCGAAACAGGAAAAGACGCGTACAAACAGGCTTGAAAAAACGCTGGAGATGTTACTGAACAATAAGAAAAATCCGTCAAACAAGTAGAATTTAAACTACTACATAAAGGTTCTTTTTAATTTTTTGTATAGAATACTATACAAAAATCAACATGATTTCAGTTATGTAGTAACATTTTTGCGAAATTTATTTACCCTCCTAATCTTCTGATAACATGCTATTTGTAAGAAAAATAATGCTTTTGGCAGGGTTTTTTCTTAGCCCATACAAAACAGTATGATGTAAAAACTGTTAAGAGACTAATATTTACAAAATAGAAAAACATGAATACAAGAATTACTAAATCAACAATGTTGATTGCTTTATTAGGTTTATCATCACAATTATTTGCACAGGAAACGCCAACCAGCACTACAACAGGTTCTAGGTTTGGAGAAAAATCTTTTCGTACCTGGAGCGTAGGTGTACATGGAGGCATACTTTCTCCTAACACTATTTTCGGTTCGGGAAGTGTTACAGCAAAAGAATTTAAAAGTATCGGTTACGGAGTAAATGTTAGAAAGCAAATTTTACCGTCTTTAGGTTTGCAGGCTGATTTTCTAAGAGGCGATATTAAATCGACAAACGGAACTACTGATTTTCAACAAAGCGTTGAATGGTCTGGCGCATTAACCGCTGTTTTTAACGTTGCCAATATCAACATTAATCAAGAAAATGCAGTTTTAATCCCCTATTTAAAAGGTGGTGCTGGTTATATGTCGTCTGATTACAGTACGAGTGGTGCAGTAGTAAGCGAAAGCAATAACAGAGAAGGTTGGTTTATCCCTGTAGGCGCCGGTGTTAAACTGGGTGTTGCAAAAGGAATCAATATTGATTTAGGTTACGATGTTAATTTTATTAAATCTCCAGAATCTTTACCTAAAAGCAGATTCGCTTATGCACATGCTGGTGTAGAGTTTGCGTTGGGTAGCAAAGACAAACCTCAGTTACAAAACTACAGTTCGTTAGCAAACTTACGTAAAGAAAGTGCTGAAGAAAGTGCTGAATTAAGAAGGGCATTATCAACCGCTGAGCAAAATGCACAACGCGATAGAGAGCAATATGCCAAAGATTTGGGCGATGATGATAATGATGGTGTAGCAAACAAATTCGACAAATGTCCAGGTACTGCATCAGGTACTGTTGTTGATGGTTCTGGTTGCCCTATCAAAGTTCAACGCGAAATCATTAAAGAAACCAAAGTAATTACTGAGGCCGATCGTAAAGTGGTTAGAGATGCGATTTCTAACTTAGAGTTCGATTTAGGTAAATCAACCATCCGTTCTAAATCGTATGCTACTTTAAACCGTGTTGCTGGCTTATTGGTAGAGAAAAACTTTAGCTTAAAATTAGCAGGTCATACTGATAATACTGGTGGTAGAGAATTAAACTTACGTTTATCTAAAGACAGAGCAGAATCGGTAAAAGCTTATTTAGTATCTCAAGGTGCAAATGCATCAAGAATTGAAGCTACAGGTTACGGACCTGATCAACCAATTGCAACGAACAAAACTGCAGCTGGCCGTCAACAAAACCGTCGTGTAGAGTTTACTTTATACTAATGGTAAATAAAGGTTAACAAAAAAAGCTCCTCAGATTGAATTCTGAGGAGCTTTTTTTGTTAAAAGAGATACTGTCATTCTGAATTTATTTTAGAATCTCTTAAGGCGTACAAAATCTTCGATGTAAAGATCCTGAAACAAGTTCAGGAGGACGATTCTCAAGGAAGTTTTTAAGACAATCCTTTTTTATTCTTATAAGTCATTTTAGCTTTTGTACCTGCGCTATAGTTGTAATTTTTCAAGTTACTGGCCTTTTTCTCGTGAAAAGCTGCACCTCGGTCAGTATCCTCATCATCTTCAGTTTTCTTTTTCTTTGGTTTAGCAGCTGCATCAACAACTTTCAAATCTTCGGGCAATTCCATTATTTCGAGTTTCTGCCCAATGGCCTGTTCAATTTTTTTCACTTCAATCAATTCGATATCGGTAGAAAAAGTAATTGCTACAACATCTTCATCACCATGTTTAACAATACGCTGAATTAACGTTTCTTTCTGCTCTGGCAATTCAAAGTGCAGGATAAAAGGAATTCCCTCAATATTAAGTTCGCCTAAATTCTCATTAGCAACAATTAAAACTCTTGCATCTGGGTTATTTTTAAAGTCTTCAATATCGTCATAGCCCTTATCATCAAAAAACAGTGAACGATAGATACTGATCTCACCTTCTTTATGCTGATTAAAGTTTTTATAAACTGTTTGTGCAGTTAAACGCGTATTTACAAAAACCACAACTTTATCAAAAACCTCAGTATCATTTAATAATAAGGTTAACAGATTAAGCTTTGTTCTGAAATTAGGTACCTGATAAAGCATCTGTTGATAAACTTCTGCCTGCTTTTCACCTATTTCATCTACCTCAATTGTTGTGGTAGAATCTTTCATGAAAGGCGAAATCATATGGTTCAATTTCTCATGCATTACCTCCGTAAACACTATATGCTGAGATTTATAGGCGCTGTTCGCTAGCTCTACAACTGGCAACTGGAGGCCTTTTTTAACAATAAGCTCTGCATTATCCACAATAAACAATTGTATTTTATTGGTATTTAGTGCCAGTTTTAAATATAAAGCACGAGCCCGATCGGGTACGGCAACGATAATATCAACACCATCTGTTATTTCATTCATCTGCGTATCGACTGCACCACGGCTATCAATTCCCAAAATCCTGAAGGTATTGTTACGGTTCAATAATTTAAATTGCTCCAAAACATGATCAACATGTTCTGCATCTGGCACTAAAATTAAAGCCCTTGGTGCTTCCTCAAAAGCGTACTTCAACTTCATTAAAGTAGCTAAAACATAAGTTGTTGTTTTTCCCGAACCCTCCGGTCCCACCGCTATAACATCTTGTCCACCTAAAATGCGCGACATTGTTCTGGCTTGGATTTCTTTTGGAGTTAAAAATCCTGCATCAGTCATGGCCGCTACAAGTGGTTTGCTAAGTTTTAATTTATCTAAAGACACAATTACTATTTTAATGTTTGAACTGCAAATATCCTTAAAATAATTAGCTTTTCTGAAATTGAATTTAATGGTTTGGAAATGAACGCCGCTGGTTCTTGGGTACTTCGCTCCTGCTATTCACTTTTACACAATAAAAATCGCGCCTGTTTATATTCAGTTTATTTAGTTCAAGGCAGTATCTCTAATAAAACAGTGGCACTTATAAAAATTATTTTACTGAAAATGAAACAGTTGTAATATTTATCAAAATAATAACTACTAAATCCATAGATATTATATACTTATTTATATATTTGCTCAACATTAATCATTAACAAAAATATGTTGAACAATTAAAACGCTAAAATCATGTCGATTTATTTTAAATTCCAGCTGTAGATGAATATCCGAAACTCATTTATCCGTTACAAACAGAAACAGATGACTCAGTGCTTGCAAAGGATGAAGATAGCTTAAATAAAGAACAGATTTTAGAACTAAGGGATTATTTGGCATTAAAGCAATTATAAAACAGGGCCAGTTGACCGATTGGAAGGTTGGAGTTTCATAAACTCTCTACAATGGTTCGAATCCATTACTAGGCCGCAAAGTGTATCTCATAGCACTTTACCCTGATTCTGCTCAATCAGGCAAGATTTGGTTATCTTATATTTGTTTTGTTGTTAGCAAAGGCTATCCGCGATGGGTAGCCTTTACCTTTTTACGTAGATGCCGCCATCCTGAAGGATAATTTATTGTATAAAAATCAATATAAATGACAGATACAGATGGATAAAGCCGGTGATTGGTCTTGAGGTATCGTCATTTCGACCGCAGTGTTCCAAAGGAACTCCTTTGGAGGAGAAATCTTTTAAATTTGATCTCAATAACTTGGTACAAAGATCTTTCTCCCGAAAGTTCGGGATTGCGCAACAGTCGAGATGACGACCATTTGGAGCCTGTCAATGGTAGTACAGTGAAGGAGCTCGATTAAATATCCTAACTTTTTGATTATTTAGAAGCGCAGTTTCAGTGCTTATAGTATGGGGCTGCTCCTGCTGTCCACTCCAATCTTTTTGGAAATCTTCCGAAAATACAATATAACGGAGCCAAAAAGTATTTCCGTTTCCATCAGGGCTATTTAGCAGATACGGTAATTTAAAAGTCAATTCGTAGGCAATGAATATGATATGCTTTATTTTTTCAAAAATCTCAAAACTTTTTATTTCATTCTGGGTTATTTATATAATTCACATTATACTAATCTTTTACAGATTAATTTGTTTGGTTTAAAAAAGGGATTTATGGATATAAATCCCTTTTCTTTTATACGAATATTTTAAATCCTATATTAGTCCGATCAACATCACATCCATATTTTAGATGAACAGAAAACATTTCCTTTCTTCATTTATTGCGACTGCAACTGTACTTCCTGCTTTTAAAACACTCGCCAATACCGTCGAAAATGAAAGTTCATCATTTAAGATTCCCCCTTATTTAAAACCTGGTGATACCATCGGGATTACGAGTCCTGCGGGATATATTACACAAGAACAGATCCAGCCTTCAGTTTTACAGATGCAAAGCTGGGGTTTTAACATTAAGGTTGGCGACACCGTTGGCAAACGTGATTTTACCTATGGTGGAACAGATGAGGAGAGACTAGCTGATTTTCAGCAAATGCTCGATGATCCAACAATTAAAGCTATTATGTGTGCCCGCGGTGGTTATGGTTTTGTACGGATAATTGATAAATTAGATTTCTCTTTGTTTAAAAGAAATCCAAAATGGATTATTGGCTTTAGTGATATTACCGTTTTACATTGCCATTTGGCCAAAAATTATGGCATTGCCTCTATCCACTCCCAAATGTGCAATAGTTTTCCAGATGATTGGAGTAAAGCTGAACCTATACAGATTGAAACGATTTTATCTGTAAAAAATGCTTTAATTGGTGAGCAAATGGGTTACACCGCTCCTCCTAATATGAATAACCGACAAGGAAAAGTTGATGGCATTTTAGTGGGCGGAAACCTAAGTATTATTGAAACTTTAGCAGGCAGTGATTCTGATTTAGATACAAAAGGTAAAATCCTTTTTATTGAAGATACTGGCGAATACCTTTATAGTATTGATAGAATGCTGTGGAACCTAAAACGCAGTGGCAAACTGAAAAATCTAAAGGGATTAATCGTTGGTGGTTTTAAAGTTAAGCCTGATGATGTTGGCGAAGAATTCGGCAAAACCATTTATGATATTGTTTTGGAAAAAGTAAAGGAATACAATTACCCTGTAGCTTTCGATTTCCCTGTAGGGCACCAACGAAATAATTTTGCTTTAAAATGTGGTGTAAACCATACCTTAATTATAAACGAAACCGGCTCGGTATTACGAACGGTTTAACATCCACCATTATTCTATATGCGATCGTCACCCTGAATTTATTTCAGGGTCTTTATTGCAAGAAAGATGCTGACCATGAAGTAGCTACAAGACAATTGAAAACACTATTTCTACTTGTAAAATAAATTCATCATTACGATGTCTTTAATGTGAAATCCAACTAACATAAATGTCTTAAGTAGTTCAAAAAACGGACAAACTAAACTTTGTATTAAAACATAAATTTTGAGTGATCTCAAAGTTTTAAGCTTTCGTCTCATCATTTTCCCTTTTGGTCTCAATTGTTAAAACATGGCCTTAACCGGACATATTTTTGTGTTCAATAGTTCTATAGACACAAAATTTATTCGCCATGTGCAGATACATCAAATATATTGTCGTACTCATTTTGCTTGTAGCGCCTTATGCAATCAAAGCTCAGGACATCCCACAAGTTTGGGATCTAAAAACTGCTATCGAGTATGCCAAAGAAAAAAACATTAGCATCAATACCCTAAAGCTGAGTTCTCAAACGGCAGCGCAAAATTTAATCGCTTCAAAAGCAGCTGTACTCCCAAATTTATCTGGAAATATTTCCCAAGCCATCACCAATTATAAATCGGGTTTACAAAATACCAGTGGTTTTGGACTGAGTTCAGATATGACGTTGTACAATGGAAGTTATTTAAAAAATGACATCAAGGCTAAAGAACTCAGCTTACAGACAGCAAATCTGTCTGTTGAGGCGGCTAAAAACGATATTACCATCTCCATCACCCAGGCTTATCTGAATATTTTATTGGCCAGAGAAAACATCACCTATTTAAAAGATCTGTTAAACACCAGCGAGGCTCAGGTTAAACAATCAGAACAACAATATAAGTTTGGAACCATTGCTAAAAAAGATTTGCTGCAGTTACAGGCCACTTACGCCAATGATAAATATACGCTGGTTACTGCACAAAGTACTTTACAGCAAAATATTTTAACCTTAAAACAACTGCTGCAATTGCCTACGACTACTCCTTTTGAAGTAAGTACAACAGATACTGTTGCAGTAGCCCCAGCATTGAATAATTTAGCTTCGGCACAAGATCAGGCTTTGCGTACCCGTCCGGAAATTAAAAGTGGAGAATTAAATATACAGCTTCAAACCACCGAACTGGCCAAAGCAAAATCAACCTTACGCCCAACGCTGAGTTTAGGTGGATCGTTAAATACAGGTTATAACAACAATAATATCGGCGGTTACGGCTATCAGTTAAATAATAGTTTTTACCAAAACTTAGGTTTAACACTCTCCATTCCAATTTTTGATAGAAAAGTTACCAAAACAAATGTTGCCAAGGCTAATATTGGTATTGAGCAGGCCCGCTTATCCCTTTTAGATGCCAAAACAACATTGACCCAAAATGTAGAACGTGCCTACATTAACGTACAGAATGCAAACAGCCAGTATGCTGCAGCACAAGAGCAGTTTAACTATACTGGCGAGGCTTTACGCATTTCGAATGCAGCTTTAAAAGAAGGCACCAACAATATTGTAGAAAACCTGCAACAGAAAAATTTGTTTGTGCAGGCTTTACAGGCCTTTGTTCAGGCTAAATATACAGCAAGCCTTTATACCAAGATCTATAATTTTTACACAGGAGTTCCTATTACTAACTAAAATACATGATGATGGCTACCGCCTAGTCTACTTAATATTTGAATCATGAAAAAGAAAACAATATTTATTATCATCGGTATCGCAGTTGCATTATTCGCGGTTTGGTACTTCGCTTTACGCAAAAAAGAACAGGTGGTTGTTCTCGAAACCGAAAAACCTAAAATGCGTTATATTTCCGAAAATGTTACGGCCACAGGAAAGGTGCAACCGGTTGACACGGTGGCTGTAGGTACTCAGGTATCAGGAACCATCAAAACGCTGTACGCAGATTTTAACTCGAAAGTTAAAAAAGGACAACTATTGGCAGAACTTGATAAAACTTTATTTGAGGCCACCGTAAATCAATATCAAGCTAATTTGGTCAGTGCTCAGAGTGCATTGGTTTACCAGCAGGGTAATTTCAGCCGTCAAAGTAATTTGTATAAAGTTGGCGCGGTAAGTAAAGCAGATTACGACAACGCGTTGTATACTTACAATGCCTCAAAAGCATCTGTTAACAGCATTAAGGCTCAACTTGCTTCTGCTCAAAAGAACCTATCACTGGCCAGTATTTATTCTCCAATTGATGGAACCGTACTCTCCAGAAGTGTAAGTGAAGGAACAACCGTAGCGGCGAGCTTTAGTACACCAACCATCTTCAGTATTGCAAAAGACTTGACCAAAATGCAGGTAGAAGCCTCTGTAGATGAGGCAGATGTAGGCGACATCTCAAAAGGTGAAAGAGCGACATTTACCGTTGATGCCTTTTTAAACGATACTTTTAAAGGCACCATACAAGAAATCAGGTTAAGTCCATCCATTTCTTCAAATGTAGTTACCTATAAAACCATCATTAATACTTCAAATGATGCGAATAAGTTAAAACCCGGTATGACAGCAAACATCACCATCTTCACCAAAGAAGTTAACAATGCTATGCTTATCCCTACAAAAGCTATAAAATTTGCCCCAGATTCAACTTTGGCTGGTAAATATCAAATGACCTGGGTTAATCTCGACAGAAAACCGGCCGGAGCAGACGAGGCATATGTTTGGGTGAAAAAAAATTCAAAAGAACTGGTACAAAAAAAGATTAAAACCGGTATAAACGACAATACTCATGTTGAAGTTTTATCCGGGTTAGCGGCAGCAGACGTTGTCATTACAGGTTCACAAAGCATGGGTAAAAGTCAGGCGGTAGCACAAGGCCAATCTAGTCCTTTTATGCCAAAACGCCCAGGCGGTAACAGAAGAAGATGATGGAACAGAAGATATTAGATATACACGATTTAAAACGTGAGTTTGTAATGGGCGATCAGACCGTCAGGGCTTTGAAAGGCATCACTTTCGATATCAAGGCTGGTGAGTTTGTAACCATTATGGGCAGTAGTGGCTCAGGTAAAACTACGCTTTTAAATATACTGGGCTGTTTAGACAAACCCACAGAAGGCAGTTATCTGCTTGATGGTGTAGATGTTAAAAGTTTAAATCGCGATGAACTGGCGGGTTTACGGAATACCAAAATCGGCTTTGTTTTCCAGGCTTATAACCTGCTACCCAGAACATCGGCGTTGGAAAATGTAGAACTGCCCTTGTTTTACAATAAAACCATCGCGGCTGAAGAACGTAAAGAAAGGGCTATAAAATCGCTCGAATCGGTAAAACTTGCCGAGCGTTTTGATCATACCCCTAGTCAGCTTTCTGGCGGTCAGCAGCAGCGGGTGGCCATTGCCAGGGCGTTGGTTAATCACCCTGTGATGATTTTGGCCGATGAGGCTACCGGAAACCTGGATACCCGTACCTCTTATGAGATTATGGCTTTGATGCAGGAACTGAATGCAGAAGGAAAAACCATCGTTTTTGTAACACATGAGCCTGATATTGCTGCTTTTAGTACCAGAACCATTATGCTTAGGGATGGAAAAATTCAAAAGGACAGCATTAATAAAAATCAACGTTCGGCCAAAGAGGCACTTGCCAATCTACCAGAATCTGATGATTACTAATTTGAGAAGATCATGAGCATTATAAATTTATTAAAGATTGCCTTTAGGGCATTAAAAAGGAATAAGCTACGTGCTTTTTTAACCATGCTCGGTATCATTATCGGTGTGGCAGCGGTAATTGCCATGATGGCGATTGGTGAGGGTTCGAAGCAAAGTATCCGGTCATCATTATCAGGAATGGGTTCTAACATGATTACCATTATGCCCCAAAGCAATGAACCTGGTGGTGTGCGTTTGCAGGGAAGCAGCATTCAAACCTTGAAATTAGAAGATATTACTGCTATTAAAAAGCTGCAATCTAAAAATATAAACGGTTTATCGCCTGTGGTTTCCACTAACGGACAGGCCATTAAAGGTGGTTATAACTGGCCAACCACCATTACAGGGGTGAGTCCAGATTATTTGAACATCCGCCAATTAAAACTTCAGGATGGTATTTTATTTTCTGAGAATGATGTAAAAAGTTTTGCTAAAGTTTGTCTTTTAGGTAAAACAGTTATCGATAATCTATTTCCAGACGGAAGTAATCCAATCGGCCAAATTATACGTTTTAAAAATATTCCTTTCCAGGTAATCGGTGTTTTAGTGCCTAAAGGACAAAGTAATTTCGGACAGGACCAGGACGACATTATCCTTGCTCCTTTTACTACTGTACAAAAAAGAATTACCGCAACCAATTATTTACAGAGTATTTATGCTTCCGCAACAACTGAAGCGTCGAGCGCCGCCGCCACAACCGAAATATCGGAAGCTATAAGAGAAAGCCACAGGTTAACCGCAGCAGAAACAGATGATTTCCAGGTACGTACACAGGCCGAATTAATCAGTACCATTAGTTCTACCAGTAGCATGTTAACCGTTCTTTTAACTGCTATTGCAGGTATTTCACTATTTATTGGTGGTATTGGGATTATGAATATTATGTATGTTTCGGTTACCGAGCGTACCCGCGAAATTGGTCTGCGCATGTCTATTGGTGCCCGCGGACAAGATGTTTTGATGCAATTTTTAATAGAGGCCATTTTAATCAGCATTACTGGGGGAATTATCGGAGTAGTTCTGGGTGTAAGTTCAGCGTACCTTATCTCCTATTTCTTAAACTGGCCTATTTTAATTGCTGAATCTTCAATCATTATTTCCTTTGTTGTATGTGCCATTACAGGTGTTTTCTTCGGCTATTATCCAGCCAAAAAAGCATCTAATTTAGATCCGATCGATGCATTAAGATATGAGTAGCATTAAGTATCCAAACAAATTGTCTTCATGCCCGTGCAGACGAGGATCTTAAAACATTTCTATTTTACCTTGAAATAAATCCGTTTGCTATCGGATCAGCATGACGAAACACATTAAAAAAACATAATAAATAATAACTTAGCGATGCGAAGCGCCAAAGAAAAAATAATGACAATTAATTTCTCCAAAAAGTGGATAAAAATTACCCTGCACATTCTGGTATGGGTGGTACTGATCACTTTGCCCTATATTATTAATGTTAACCGAAGCCGTCCTCCTCACCCAATAAGCAATTACGACGAAAACCAGTTCCTGCGCTTAAATTTCATTAGTTACTTTTATTGGATTGCTATATTTTATTTAAATAATAAGGTTTTAATTCCATCATTTTTCTATAAAAAGAAATATTTATGGTACGGCTTATCATTTATCGGCTGTTTACTTTTAGCCATTACCATTCACTCCATACTATTCAGAATTTTACTACCCAGTTTTGATTTTAACCTCGGCAGAACGCTTTGGTTTAACACACCAACTTTTTTATTGACCATTGCCGCCAGTACCGCTTTTACCATGATCTCAGACAGGATCAGTGAAGAAAAAAGAGCTTTGCAGCGCCAACAGGAGAACATGAAAACCGAACTTTCGTTTTTACGGTCACAGATCAGTCCACATTTCATTTTTAATGTTTTAAATAACATTGTGGCACTGGTAAGACTAAAAAGCAATGAATTGGAGCCAACAGTAATGAAATTATCTGGTTTGATGCAATATATGTTATATGAAACCGACGAAGAAAAGGTCTCCATTAAAACGGAAACCGAATACTTGCAGGCCTATATCGATCTGCAAGAACAGCGTTTCGGCAAAAAAGTAGTTATAGAAACAAACATTGATATTGAAAGTGAGTTTGATGAAATAGAACCCATGTTATTGATCCCATTTATCGAAAATGCCTTTAAACATGGGGTTGGGATGATTGAAAAACCACAGATTTTTGTTGATTTAAAAACAGAAGACGAACTTTTGACATTTACTGTTCGAAATAAATTTAGCGAAGATGAGAATGAAGTAAAAGATGCCGCCTCTGGCATTGGTTTTGCGAATGTAAGCAGACGCTTAAACTTACTGTACGGTAAAGATCATCAACTGGAAATTGAGAAAAAAGATGGCTGGTTTAATATTTACCTAACTTTAAAATTAACAGCATGATAAAATGTTTAGCCATTGATGATGAGCCATTAGCCCTGCAATTACTGGCTGATAACATTAGCCGTATTCCATTTTTGGACCTAGTTGCAAGTTGCGATGATGCTTTTGCAGCCAATAAAATTATGCAGGAACAATCAATAGACCTCATTTTTATCGATATCCAAATGCCGGGCATTACAGGTTTACAATTTATCCAGAGTTTGGTTAAAAAGCCAATGGTAATTATTGTAACGGCCTATAAACAATATGCTTTAGATGGTTTCGCGCTCGATGTCGTAGATTATTTAATGAAACCGGTATCTCTGGACCGATTTATGAAAGCATGTAATAAAACCAAAGACCTTTACGAACTCAAACAATCAGCAGAACATAACAACCTACCCAAACAGGATTATATGTTTGTAAATGTGGGCTATAGCTTGATGAAGATCAATTATAATGAGATTATCTACGTAGAAGGACTCAAAGATTATATCCAGATCCATACTTCAACGAGTCCGAAAGCCGCGGTGGTGCGCATGAGTATGAAAAGTGTAGAAGAACAACTGCCTGCTTATTTCGAGCGGATCCACAAATCATTTATTGTAAATATCAACAAAATAACATCCATAAAAAAAAACGCTTTATTTATAGCAGATAAGGAGTTACCTGTAAGTGATAGCTATAAACAGGTAATTGAAAAGTTATTAAAATAAAAGCATTTATCATGTATATTGTACGCGTTTAGCACCTTACATGATCTATATTTTATTCGGCATTGCAGCCATAATACTTTTAATGCTATTTGCTCTTTTTGTTGCAAAAAAAAAGAAAAAGCAGATTTTAAAAGACCTTAAAGACAGTTGGGGAAAGGAAAAAACTGAACCTATCAATTTCGATAAGGCAAGTTGGTATTCAGCCTATGTAAAGGAAAAGGCATTCCATACACTTTCTCATCAAACCATGGCCGATATCGATTTCGATCAGTTATTTGCGAAGATAGATCGTACAACAAGTAAAATTGGCCAACAATTCCTCTACAATAAACTTGCAAAACCCACTGGTAACCTGGAGGAACTTGAAAAACTGAAAGATCAGGCCGATTTTTTTACCACACACCAGGAAATCAGGGAAAAAGTCCAAACCGAACTTATAAAATTAAACAGTAACGAAAGTTACGCAGTGGTACTATTGTTAAATGATAAGTTGGTAGAAAAGCCATCCTGGTTTAAATGGCTCTCTATAGATCTGCTCATTTTAGCAATCTTATTGATTTTATCCATTAAAGTTTCGGTCTGTTTAATATTGGCACTTCTGCTGATTACATTTAATGCCACTTATTTAAACTATTGGAATAAAAAACATTTACTAATTTTCACCAAATCACTCTCGCAGCTTAATATTCTGATTAATGTTTCGAGAAAACTGGTAAAGGAAAAAATACCATTTGAGGCTGATAAAATAAAAAACGCAATTCCTACGTTCAGGAAATTTCAGCGAAGAATCGGCATTCTTTATCAGGATCTCAGTCAAAATAATCAAGGTGATTTAAGTCAGGTGCTACTTTACCTGTTCGAGATCATTAAAGCAATCTTCTTGATTGAAATTTTTACTTTTTTCAAGTTGATCAAGCTCATCGAAAACAATCAGAATGATATCTTAAACCTTTACCAATATGTTGGATCGATAGATATAGCAATAGCTGTAGCCTCATTAAGGGAAAGTGAACAGATCTGCGAACCCAAATTTACCGAACCACATAAAGGAATTGAAATTAAAGGCATTAGGCATCCCCTGATTAAAAATTGTATCGAAAATGAAGTAAAGTTAGATCAGAAGAGCATGTTGATTACGGGCTCAAATATGTCTGGCAAGTCAACTTTTCTCCGTACTGTTGCTATCAATTCATTATTGGCTCAAACCATTTATATCTGTTTTGCAGAATTTTATAGCGCACCATTTTTCAAGTTGCACACTTCAATAAGAATCGACGATAACTTATTTCAGGGTAAAAGCTATTTTTTAGAGGAGGTTGATGTAATGTCGACTCTGATTGAAGCAGTTAAAAATCCTGATCAGAATCTTTTTATTCTGGACGAAGTATTTAAAGGTACCAATACGATAGAAAGGATTGCTGCAGCCAAAGCCATATTGTCGCATTTAAATCGTGATCGAAATTTAACTTTTGTGGCTACGCACGATATCGAATTATCTAATATGCTTGCAGAAGAGTATGAACTTTATCATTTTACTGAAACAATAACCGATAATGAGCTTATTTTTGATCATAAACTAAAAGAAGGGCCGCTTAAAACAAAAAATGCAATCAAAATTTTAGAAATATCCAATTATCCAAAGGAAATTATTCAGGAAGCATTGCAGATTAGCAAGGATTTGAGTTCTTAAAGTTGCTTCTCATACCGTACAAATGTTTAGTGATTTTTCATTCCTCGAATACATTCATCAATAATCTATTATTGATGGTTGATCAAATAATTTCGTATTTTTGATTATACAATAATTGTTATGACTATAATCGCACATCCTAAAAATAAAAAACAAGAGGCTGCAATTGAAGCTATTTTAAAAGCTTTAGATGTTTCTTTTCAAAAAGAAGAGGAAAGTCCTTACAATCCAGAATTTGTAGCAAAAGTAAAAGCCAGAGCTGCTAGTGCTGAAAAAGGTAATGTAACGAGAATTAAAGACCCTAATAATATATGGGAAAGTATTTTATAGAAGTTGAAAAGCATGCCAAAAAAGACCTAGAAGCACATTATAAATCTGGAGATAAATCTTCAATTAAGCGAATAAACCAGATTTTCTTAGAACTGTCAGAGCATCCAGAGACAGGAATTGGTAAACCTGAAAACTTAAAGTTCGACTTATCAGGTTATTGGTCAAGACAGATAAACCGGAAAGATAGACTAATATATAAAATAGAAGAAAGCATCGTCACTGTTACTATAATTTCAGCACTTGACCATTACGGCGATAAATAAATTATACCGTCTTCACCTCATCCTCACTATAATCCTTGATATCAGTAATATATCCGTTTATCAAAAGGAAATCGAATAAAGGTTTTGCTTCTGGCGTAACTGGCATATTTTCCGTGGTAATTACCTGATTGGTCTTTTTGTCTAGGAAAGGATAAGCAAATAACCGCACATTGGTGTTAAACATGTCGTTCACATAGCTTAATAACTGACCTGAATAATTTTCTCCGGTAAAATTTTTAGAATTGAATACAAATTTTAAGTTGTTGATGTTTGTTGCCAAGCCAACACTTTTAGGTTTGCACCTTGCCAAATATTTCGCCAGGCGGTTGTGGCGGGTAAAGTTAGATACGATCACGATGTTACCCGTATCGCACATTTCCTGTGCTCTTTTAGCCACTGTTTCCAGGTCGATATCATCAGGAGTTTCTTGTGCATCCGTTAAAACGTTGGTTAACAAAACCTCTATCATTACCGCTAGGTTTCCCTCCTCTACCTTGTTTGTACGTTTAAACTGATCGGTTGCTTTATTAAACAGGTTAAAGTTAGGTAGTGATTTCTGACCATATTTGGTCCTTAAAATCATAATATCCTTTTTGTACAAAAGATCTTTGGCCTGACGGGGATGTGCATCTGCATCGAAAATTGCTGCTGCCGAGAAATCCTTCATAATCATATACAGATTAAGCAGAATATTGTCTACACCTGGAAAAGCCGGCCCTTTTACCGAAATCAAGTCGATTTCTACAGACCCGATAGTTAGGTTATCAGCTAAAGATTCCACCATCAATTTTGGGTCCTGATAATGGTAAAATGCTGCATAAAGTAGGTTAACACCAATTATCCCTAAAACACGCTGTTGCATGTTTACATCTGTATCCAGCAAACGTACGTGGAAAAATATTTCATTTGGTAAACCACCTGGCTCGTTCTGGAAACGAATACCAACCCAGCCATGAGGCTCGTTGGTACGTTTATAATTCAGGGTAGTAACGGTATCAGCGAAGGCAAAAAACGTACGGCTTTCGTATTTTTCGCCAGATAAACGCTCATTAAGTAAACCGAATTCGTGATCGAGCATCTGCAAGAGGCGGTTCTGGCTTACATAACGGCCATTGGTTTCTGCGCCATAAATAGCGTCGCTAAAAGTCATGTCGTAAGCCGACATCGTTTTGGCAACTGTTCCAGATGCTGCGCCAGCGTTAAAAAAGTTTCTCGAAACTTCTTGTCCTGCTCCTATCTCGGCAAAGGTACCATAAATTCGAGGGTCAAGGTTTATTTTAAGTGCTTTGCGCTTCGTATCCAGAATTTCTCTCTCCATGCCGCAAAAGTACGAAAAATGAGATTAATGTGATTTTAAGAATGTAACTTAAAATCAATCTAAATACCACAATTAAAGTGCGTCACCCTGACCTGTAGCATAGCGGAAAGCTATGCAGTAAATTTAGTTCAGGGTCTATTTTGCAGAAAGATGCTGGCCACGTAGTAGCTACAAGGCAATTGAAAACATTATATCTACTTGTAAAATAAATTCAGCATGACGACCACACTTAAAAAAATAAGGTTAATGCCATCCAGCATTAACCTTATAAAACCTAAACTTAAACTATTATGAAACCTGCATCAGTATCAATCACACTTACCTCAAACTCAGCTGATGCAAGATTCATAACCTTTGAAAAAACTAAACTATTATGAAAAATCCTCTCTCGAGAATATCTTTATTACGATACTACAATTTCTTTATGTTGTAATTTAGCATCGTCTTTTTTACTAATATTGATCGATAAAATACCATCTTTGTATTCAGCAGTAATATTATCACCATCGGCACTATCAGGTAAATTAAATGATCTGGCAAATGAGCTATAATCAAATTCTTTACGTGTAAAATCTTTAGCTACCTGGGTTTCGTCTTTTTTAATTTCTGCCCAAACAGAAAGGGTATCTTTTTTTAAATTGATCTGAAAATCTTCTTTCTTTAAACCTGGAGCAGCCAACTCGATTACATACGCAGCTTCATTTTCGTAAATGTTCACATTTGGCGATTTATCAACCATTTTGTTTTTAGTTACTGCATCGCTAAACAATGAATCAAAAACATTGTTAAAGTATGGAGCTGTGTTACGGGTTCTGTTGTTAAAATTTACTAGTGTCATATCGCTTATTTTTTAATTTTTTAAATTGATAATACACCATATTCAACTTACATACCAAAGCAAAAATTTATGAATTTAAAGACATTTTGGCAAAATAAACTCAAATCAAAAGACAAATTGGCAGAAATAAAGGATTTTTCAGACAAATTCAACTATAAAACCAATATCCATTTGCGCTTTATTGATTTCGACATGATGGGACATGTAAACAATTCCATTTACTTTACTTATTTAGAAATTGCCAGAACAAAGTATTGGGAAGAAATTATAAAATGGGATTGGAAGAAAACCGGAATCGTAATTGCCCATGCTGAACTCGATTACATTTTACCTATTGTAATGAACGATAAAATTGCTATCCATGTAAAAACATCAAGGATTGGCACTACAAGTTTCGACCTGGACTACCAGATCGTTAAGATAAAAGGAACAGAAGAGATCATCTGCAGTAAAGGAAAAACGATTTGCATTGCGGTTGATTACGCTACAGGCAAACCAGCTGCGATCCCAGAAGAGGAAAAGCAAAAAATGCTGAATTTTGAACAGCTGTAAAAAAATGCAGACCGTCATCTCGACTGAAGCGCAGTGGAATGGAGAGATCTAAATTAAAAGTACTCCTCAGACAGATTTTGTTTCGCAGAGCCTTCGGGTTCTCGACTGCGTTGCGCTCCGCTCGAAATGACGACATTTTTTTTTTTAGCGTTTCCTAATAACTAGAAACATCAGGCATAATTTTGCCAGGATTTAAAATTCCCTTCGGATCGAAAACATTTTTAATACCCCGCATTAAATTAAGATGAATTTCGGAATACTTGATTGGCATAAACTCTTTTTGCACTAAACCAATTCCGTGCTCACCAGATAATGTCCCACCTAAAGCGGTTGTTAATTCGAATATTTCGGCAATTCCAAATTTGAGTTTATTTTTCCAGTCTTCATCGCTCATTCCAGCTTTAATGATGTTTACGTGCAGGTTTCCATCACCGGCGTGACCATAACAAACACTTTCAAAACCGTATTTTGCACCAATTTCTTTTATGCCATTGATTAACTTAGGTAAAGCCGCACGAGGTACAACGGTATCTTCTTCTTTATACACCGAATTAGATTTAACCGATTCGGCCATTGTTCTGCGCATCCGCCAGAGTTCTTCTTTTTGAGCAGCAGTATCTGCAAATAAAACTTCAGTACAGTGGTGCTCTTCTAAAACAACATTAGTTTTCTCGCAGTTTTTAAAGATATCATCCAAATCATCTCCATCGAACTCAATCATCAACAACGCAGCAACATCATCTTTTAAATCGAACTTAATATCATCGAATTTTATAACCCACTCCACTCCTTTCCTTTCCATAAACTCTAAAGCCGATGGTGTTACCCCTGCCCTAAAAATTGCAGAGACCGCTGCGCATGCATCTTCATTGGTGCTGAAAGAGCCCATCATTAAAACCGATTGACTAGGTTTAGGCAATAATTTGGTAACGATTTTCGTTACCACCGCCAAAGTACCTTCCGAACCGATCATCAGCTGGGTTAAATTATAACCTGATGCATATTTCAGGGTATTTGCACCTGTCCAAATGATATCTCCATTAGGCAAAACCACTTCGAGATTGAGGATATATTCACGTATCGTTCCATACTTCACTACCCTTGGTCCACCAGAACCATGAGCTACATTGCCACCAATAAAACAAGATCCTTTGCTGCTTGGATCAACGGGGTAAAGAAGTCCTTTTTCGGCCACAGCATTAATGAATTCTTCGGTAATTACGCCTGGCTCAACAGTTGCCTGTAAGTTTTCGGTATCAATATCCAAGATGGCTTTAAACCTTTCCATTGATAAAGAAACGCCACCATAAATGGGTAGAGCGGCACCACTTAAGCCCGTGCCACCACCACGCGGCGTTACAGGAACATGATGTGCGTTACAGATTTTAAGTAAAGCGGATATTTCTTCTGGAGAAGTCGGTTTCACCACAATTTCGGGCTGATAGCGTAAGTCTTCCGTTTCATCGTGACTGTATTTATCTAAACTTTCTACATCAGTAAAAATTTTATCTGCTCCTATTGCAGCCTTAATTTCTGCTAAAATTTCGGGATTGATCTTCGTAAAATTCATTTTATTTTGCTGATGTATAAGATAATTTAACAAAAGAATGCCCAATTTGACCGGGCATAGGTGGATTTAATTTTTTCATACTCACGTTAACCGTTTCAACAAAAGGATACAATTCGATAACTTTCGAAATGATATTCTTCAAAACCGTTTCTAAAAGCTTTTGTGTATGTTTCATTTCGTCCATGATGATGTAATTCAGGTCCTCATAATTAACCGTCTGTGCCAGTTCATCATCAAAACCCTGTGGCGTAAATTCTGTAACTAAATCTACAACAAAATGATTTCCAACAAGTTGCTCTTCTGGATAATAACCATGTAGGGCAAAGCATTTAACATCTTTTAAGGCTACGGTTTGTTTGAAATTGCTCATGTATGTTCTATAAACTGCAAAATTAATTTTTATTCACTAATATAATGCCCATTGCCGTAAATTGTTACCTTTGAAATGAACGCGATTTCTTAACCAGATAACACGAAATTACATGAGCAAATCAGCAAAAAAGGACCTTTACGAGGCACCAGACTATTATTTATTGGACGAATTGTTAACCGATGAGCATAAATTAATTCGTGCAACGGCCAGAGATTGGGTAAAAAAAGAAGTAAGTCCGATTATTGAAGATTATGCGCAAAAAGCAGAATTTCCAAAACACCTAATTAAAGGTTTGGCTGATATTGGTGCTTTCGGACCAACTATTCCCGTTGAATATGGTGGAGCAGGTTTAGATTATACCGCTTATGGAATTTTAATGCAGGAAATTGAACGCGGTGATTCTGGAATACGTTCTACAGCTTCTGTGCAGGGTTCATTGGTGATGTATCCTATTTATGCTTATGGTACTGAAGAACAACGTAAAAAATACCTACCAAAACTGGCGAGTGGCGAAATGATGGGCTGTTTTGGATTAACAGAACCTGATCACGGCTCTAACCCTGGCGGAATGGTAACCAATATCAAAGACGCAGGAAGCCACTATATTTTAAACGGTGCCAAAATGTGGATAAGCAATGCACCATTTGCCGATATTGCAGTAGTTTGGGCAAAAGACGAATCTGGAAAAATAAGAGGATTAGTTGTGGAACGCGGAATGGAAGGATTTTCTACCCCTGAAACACATAACAAATGGAGTTTACGTGCTTCAGCTACAGGCGAACTTGTTTTTGATAATGTAAAAGTGCCAAAAGAGAACATTTTTCCCGAAATCAGCGGATTAAAAGGTCCATTAGGTTGTTTAAACCAAGCACGTTATGGCATTGCCTGGGGCGCTTTGGGTGCAGCGATGGACTGTTATGATACAGCTCTACGCTATTCGAAAGAGCGTGTACAGTTTGGAAAACCCATTGGCGGTTTCCAGTTACAGCAAAAGAAACTGGCCGAAATGGTGACCGAAATTACCAAAGGGCAGCTGTTGGTTTGGCGTTTGGGCGTATTAAAAAGTGAAAATAGGGCTTCTGCAGAACAAATATCGATGGCAAAAAGAAACAGTGTAGAAATTGCATTGGACATAGCCCGTAATGCCCGCCAAATGCTTGGTGGAATGGGAATTACCGGTGAATATTCGATTATGCGCCACATGATGAACTTAGAATCGGTAGTAACCTACGAAGGTACACACGATATACATTTACTGATCACCGGAATGGATGTAACCGGATTAAACGCATTTAAATAAATTCCTATATGTTTAAAAAGAACGTTCTCAAAATTTTCTTTCTGTTTGCGCTTACTGCTTTATTTTTAGAATCATCAGCACAGCGCAAAAATTTTTCGACATCTAAAACCGAACCTGCATGGCTTCGGAAGGTGGTAACGGCAAACAAAAAACCAGCCAATAAGGATATTCAGGATGGTTATTATCTTTTTTTGTTCGAAAAACAGAATAACCTCGAAACCAATGAATATTACCACCGCTTTATCCGCGAGATCAGCTCTGGCAATGGTGTTCAAAACGGTTCTGAAATTTCTATTGCTTACAACCCCAGTTATGAAAAACTCATCTTTCATAAGCTGGTCATCTGGCGGAACAATAAACCAATGGATAAACTTGATGCCCAGAAGTTTAAGATCATCCAAAAGGAAAAAGAACTTTCCCGTTTTATATACAGTGGCTTGTATACCGCTTACTTAATCCTTGATGATATCAGGAAAGGCGATCGCATCGAATATTCTTACACCATAAAAGGAAATAACCCTGTTTTTACCAAATACTCAAACACAATCTACTTTGAGGGCGGGAGCCAGATCGTTAACGTTTACAACAATCTAATATTCAACAGTAAACGTAATATCAAAACCAAAAATTTCAATAATACCCCTAAACTTAAAAAGACGGTTGAAAATGGGATGAATATTTTTGAGTGGCAAAGTACGATGACTAGGACCTATCCAGATCACGATAACGAACCATCGTATTACAATCCTTATGCAAGGGTTCAGATCTCTGAATATAATACCTGGAAAGAAATCGTAGATTGGGGTTTGAACTTAAAAAATTATGATCTAAAAAACTCGAAAATCATCAATGATAAAATTGCAGAACTAAAAGCAAAATCAAAAAACGATCAAAAAAAATATTTAACACTTGCTACTAGATTTGTTCAGGATGAAATCCGTTACATGGGAATCGAAATCGGTGAATATTCTCACCGTCCAAATACACCTGAAAAAATATTACAACAACGTTATGGCGATTGCAAAGATAAATCGACTTTGCTTTGTTATCTGTTAAACGCCAATGGTATTAAAGCATATTCGGTTTTCCTCAACACCTACCTGGAAAAAGAAACTGCGGCCTTATTACCTAGCCCAACGATATTTAACCATGAAGTGGTTATGGCTGAAATTGATGATAGGCATGTTTATATAGACCCAACAATTTCCGATCAACGTGGCCCTATCACGAGTATCAATTTCCCTTATGAGGCTAATGTTCTGGTTATAAAGCCTGGAACAAATGCATTAATGGCAACTCCGTCACGTCTTCTTGGAAAAACAAAATCGCGTACGGTATTTAAAGTTGGCGATACCACTAAAAAAGAAAAAACAACACTTAAAATAGTAACCACTTATTCTAATAATTATGCTGATGATTTCAGGGCAAATTTAATTGAAGACGGTGCTGATGATTATGAAAAAACATACTTGGACTATTACGCAGATATTTATCCTGGCCTTACTTTAAAAAACCCACTTAAAGTTGAAGATAATGAGGAAGAAAACATTATAACGGTAACAGAAGATTACGAAATTAAAAACTTCTGGACCAAAGATGAATCGAACAAATCAAAGTTGTCTGCATATTTCTATGGCGATTTAATTGAAGATGAACTCGTTTCGTTAAAAAAATACCGGGATGCACCACTTTCAACAGTATACCCCTCCAACATTGATCAGGAGATTACTGTTATTCTTCCTTTCTCTGCAAATGTAGAAAGAGAAAATATAAAAATAGACAATGATAATTACCGCTTTTTGTTCTCTGTAAATTCTAAACTCGACACTTTACATCTATCCTATTATTTTCAGAATTTTAAACCTGTACTGGAAAGCAATAGCTTAGAACAGTATATTAAGGATAAAAAAGAGATTAAAAACGCAGTATCTTATGGCATTTATTATGGTGGAAGTAATGGAACTACCTATACGAATATAAACTATTGGCTTATATGCTTAACAAGCTTTTCTTTCCTGTTATTTTGTGGCTTGGCCTGTATATTTTATTTCAGGAAGCAGCCCTTTGATCTGGAAGCTATTAAAAATGCCCAGCAGATTGGCGGTTGGCTGATTGTTATTGCAATTGGAATATCAATTAGCCCAATAACCCTACTGGTTACTTTAGGTAAATCGGGCTTGTACAACCAAACAACCTGGGACAGTTTAGATAATCTTAGTAGATTCGCCACATTTGGATTTAAGTTTGTACTCATTTTTGAAAGCATAGCAAATGCTTTCTTATTAAGCTTCAGCATTTTAATTATTTTCGCCTTCTTTAATCGGAGAAAAAGTCTACCCTATTTTTTTATTGTATTTAAAATATCCTCATTTATTGTTCTTTTACTTGATATATTGCTCGCCTTTTGGGTTGATGCAGGCGGTATTGGTCATAGTTACATATCGGATATTACCAAGTTAGTTCTTCAGGGAACTTTCGCAACGATATGGATTTTATACTTCTTAAAATCTGAGCGGGTTAAGGCAACATTTGTATTTACCTATCCAAAACATTTATGGAATATGGCGCTGATACAAGATTTATCTAAAAATTTCCAAAGCAACCATATTCCAAATAATACTTCTAATTTTGAGACCCAACATAGAATAGAAGAAAATGAAAGATTTTAAAAAATACACCTATATACCTGCCCCACCAGAAGAAGTTTATTTAGCCCTTACCAAAGAAACCAGCATCAAGTTATGGACAGGTGCCGAAGTAGAGTTTGAAGAATTGCCAGAAACAGAATTTTCTTTCTGGGATGGAGATATTACGGGCAAAAACATCGAGTTTGTTTACGGTAAACAGATTGTTCAACAATGGTATTTTGGAGAAGAAAACGAACCTTCTATCGTAACCATAAAACTTCACGAAGATAAAAAAGGAACTTCACTGGAATTTAAACAAACCAATATCCCTGATGAAGATTATAAAGATTTTACCGAAGGTATTCAAGAATATTTCTTGGGAGGTTTGGTAGATTTCTTTGACGAATAAATCAATTTAACTTAAAAAATGAAAACTAAAATTAATACTCTCTTTTCTTTTTTTCTTGTGGTTATTTTAACCAGCTCCTGCAGAACGTATCTTACACCTGCCTTGCCGGGAAATAACATGGGCTATTTGCCTCGTCCGATGGAAGCCGACAGTGTTAAATCTTTAACACATGCATCAGCAAGTTTTGCCGGGGCGTCTTCTCCAGGAAATGGTAGCGTTTCATTTGAATTGGGTATGTTGAATATCAACCGTGCCCATACGTTTAAAGGATTTAACATTGCATACGGTGTTTTTGGATATTTAGGGAGCGCAGAAAACACCTACCAAGATAATGCTAACAATGCCAAAGCCGATTACCCGCCTTCTTTCAACAAAAACATGTATGGCTTTGGCTTGAGAACTTCTATAGGCTTCCATAGCACGTCTGTTAATGGAAATACAGATTTTAGATTTATAAATTGGGAAAACGCTTTAAGTACCGAAAGTGGAGCGTACGCTGATTTTAGACAAGAAGTTTATAATGGTAAAGTTTACAATTATGCAGGTGTTTCAAATAGGAAAAGATTTTGGACCACAGGTTTATCGACAGAAGTGATCTTTAGAGGAATGCGAAATCATGATATTAAACATGCTTTTAGGCTTTTCATCGGTGGAACACCAGGACTAGCTAACAGTTTTAAATACGGGGATTTCGCAGATATTGATAAAAGAATTAAAAGTTCTGGAGCATGGAATCTTAGCTACTTTTTAAATGTAAAAAAAATCACACTTTCATTTGAAATAGCCGAAAATATAAATTTAGCCAGTAAGATCTCATTGGGTTATAAATTCTAATAAAACATATCGCCGCTATTGCTGTTCTGATATAAATATGATATTATGAACAGAACATTAGGAATTATATTAATCGTTGTGGGCATTGCTATGCTCATCTGGACTGGCTTCTCTTACACTAAAAAAGAAAAAATTGTTGATGCAGGTCCCATTCAAATATCTGCCGATAAAGAAAAATCCGTCAATTGGCCTCCTTATGCAGGTGGTATTATCCTGGTGGCTGGTGTAATCGTATTTGTAGCGTCGAAGAAGAAATAATTGGCTTTGTCATTCTGAGCCTGTCGAAGAACTTTGAAGCATTTCGACAGGCTGAATGTGACAATTTATATCTCTGAACTATAAACCGATCTTATTGCATCTCTTAAGTTATACTTCGAAGCCATCACCTCTCCATAGGCACCAGCACTACGGATGGCAAAAATATCGCCCCTAAACGATTCAGGTTGCTCTACTTCTTTACCAAAGCAATCGGTACTTTCACAGATGGGGCCTACAATATCGTATTTAACTGAGACTTGAGAATCGAGATTTGAGATTTGAGACAAATTCTCAATCTTATGATAAGCCTGGTACAATGCCGGACGCATCAATTCAGTCATACCCGCATCTAAAACCACGAAGTTTTTCTTCTTTCCGTTTTTAATGTAAAGTACACGGCTAATCAATGAAGCCGATTGACCAACTAATGCTCTGCCCAATTCAAAATGGACTTCCTGACCAGGTTTAACAGTCAAAAATTCATTAAAAATCTTAAAATAAGATTCAAAGTCAGGAATCTGGTGATCGGGATTGTAATAATCGATGCCTAAGCCGCCACCAACATTTAATACTTTTAGGTTAAAACCTTTATCTTCAAACCAAGCTGCAAATTCGTTTACACGCACACAAAGGTTTTTGTATACATCCAAATTGGTAATCTGCGAACCAATGTGAAAATGAATACCGATAAATTTCAGGTTTGGAGATGCTTTTAAAGTTTCTGCGCACTCTGGCAAATCCCAAGAGTTGATCCCAAATTTATTTTCGTCTAAACCAGTGGTAATGTTGTGGTGTGTATGTGCATCCACATTAGGATTGATGCGAATAGCCACCTGAGCTGTTTTACCTTTTTTACCGGCAAGTTCATTTACCACTTCTAATTCCTGGATAGATTCTACGTTAAAGCAGAAAATATCAAGATCAAGGGCTTCGTTGATTTCTTTATCCGATTTACCTACTCCGGCAAAAACGATTTTCTTGTGATCAAAACCTACCTCAACTGCTCTTCTCACCTCTCCTGCACTCACGCAATCTGCACCGAAACCAATTTCTTTAATCTGGTTTAACAGCACAGAATTAAAATTTGCCTTTAGTGCATAGTGAATGTGAAATTGATACGGAGCCGCTGCATCTGCGCAGGTGCGCAAGGTTTTTTGCAACAGATCGGTATCATAGTAGTAAAAAGGCGTTTCTATATTGTTAAACTTTGATATATCTTTATCGGCGAACATGTTCAAATTCCTTATTATAATTTTAATTTTATTCTTTGGGCTAATTTATTTGGGTAACTACCTGGATTTAAAGCATGGAAGAATTACCCAGAAACAATACAACGGAAAAGTCCGTTTTTTTATCGTGTTACTCTTCATTGTACTGTTCCTCTTATTTATCAAAAAATGAAAATAGCAGCCGCCATATTTATTATTCTTGTTCTTTCTGCAGGATTGTATAACTCTTACAAAAAACATAAAAACGGGTTACTACCGGCAAGCTTTCTGGCTTTTCACTTCCTTATAGGCTTCCTAGTGGCTATAGGTGCTTTTTTCCTCTTATTCGAATAGTCTATTGTGCAGGCTTCTTAAAGCTTCGGTTTTATACTCACTTAATATTAAAAGCGAAACGTTGTAGTTGCTTCCACCGTAAGAAATCATACGGATCGGAATGTGTTTTAAACCTTCTAAAACCCTGCTGGCGAAACCGTGCTTCTCCGAACCGAAATCGCCCACTACACATACAATGCTATGGTCGGTATCTACTTCTACCGTTCCGAAACTTTCCAGTTCTTCAATAATCTGCGGCAAATGAGCTGTTTCATCAATCGTTAACGATACGGCAACCTCAGAAGTAGTAATCATATCGATAGGTGTTTTATACCGCTCAAAAACTTCAAAAACCCTGCGTAAGAAACCATAAGCCAACAACATACGGCTCGATTGGATACGGATTGCCGTGATACCATCTTTCGCTGCTATTGATTTAATTTTTCCTTTTTCGCTATCATGGGTAATCAAAGTACCTGCAGCTGAAGGTTCCATCGTGTTTAACAAACGAACCGGAATTTTATATTTCTGTGCCGGGAAAACCGATTGAGGGTGCAAAATCTTTGCGCCAAAATAAGCCAACTCCGCTGCTTCATCAAAAGATAACTGTGCAATTGGCTTGGTGCCTTTAACAATACGTGGATCGTTGTTGTGCATGCCGTCAATATCCGTCCAGATTTGAACTTCTTCCGCCATAATTGCTGCCCCTAATAATGATGCAGTATAATCACTACCACCTCGACGTAGATTATCTACCTCGCCAAAACTGTTACGGCAGATGTATCCTTGCGTGATAAATAATTTATTGTCTTTATGCTGCTCCAGTAAAGGTGTTAAATGTTTTGTGGTAAAAGGAATATCGGGCTCGTTATCTTCATCCGTTTTCATGAAATCTAAAGCTGGTAACAATACCGATGGTACGCCAATAGATTTTAAATAGATATGGTATAAAGTTGTAGATAACAATTCTCCCTGGGCCAACACCACTTTCTCTTCAATTGAAGTAAAAATATCGTTCGCTAAGCCAGCTAAGAAGCCAAAGTGATAATCAATCACTTCATTTCCCTGCTCCTGAAATTCGGCAGCAGGCAACAATTCAACAACAAAAGCTTTATATTTCTGGTATAGATTTTCCACGCACTCGCTTCCCTTCTTTTTATCTCCAGCTAAAAAATAATTTGCAATTTCTACCAAACTATTTGTAGTACCAGACACAGCTGATAAAACTACAATCTGCTCTTCATTTGGATTAACGATATCCAACAACTTTGTCATGCGCTCAGGACTACCTACGGAAGTACCCCCAAATTTTAATATTTTCATTTAATGCTTATTGTTTTTAACGGTAATGAAGCTATCATAATATTTATTTACTTTTGGCTATAGAAAATTATGATGGTTTCAATTTTAAATACTAGAATATGTAATTTTCTTTATTATTGTATCGGGGCGTGAAATTAAACAAAAGCAGCTTAAAAGCAACACCCTCAACAAAATAAAATTTGGATGGGATGAAATAAATGCGTTTCAACCAAACATCATTCAATAAAATTTGTTCAACTCCAGATATTAAATTTAAAAAACAGCTCGATGCAGGCAATTGACCAATCAACGCAAGCCACAATTAATCAGTGGTTAAGTGGAAATTACGATGAAAATACCAAGGCAGAAATTCAGGCCCTTGTGAATAAAGATGCAACTACCGAATTAACGGATGCATTTTATAGAAGTTTAGAGTTTGGAACTGGTGGCCTACGTGGCATTATGGGCGCGGGTTCTAACCGGATCAACAAATACACTATTGGAACGGCTACACAAGGATTGGCCAATTACTTAAACAACAAGTACCCTCACGAAAAAATTAAAGTTGCTATTGCGCACGATAGTCGCAATAACTCTGATTATTTCGCTAAAATTACAGCAGATGTTTTCTCAGCAAACGGCATCCACGTTTATTTCTTCTCCGCATTAAGACCAACACCTGAACTTTCTTTCGCCGTGCGCCACTTTGGTTGCAAAAGCGGCGTAATGCTAACCGCATCGCATAATCCTAAAGAATATAACGGTTATAAAGCCTATGGTGCCGATGGTGGTCAATTTACTTCTCCTGATGATAAATTGGTGATCGATGAAGTAAATAAGATTAAAAGCATTGATGAAGTTAAATTCGACCGCGTTGAGGCAAATATCGAACTGATTGGAGAAGATGTAGACAAACTGTATTTAGATGGAATTACTGCACTTTCAATTTCTCCGGAAGCCATTAAAAGACAGCACGATTTAAAAATTGTATATTCTCCTATCCACGGAACTGGGATTACTTTAGTGCCTAAGGCCTTAGCGCAATTTGGTTTTACAAACGTAACTTTAGTTGAAGAGCAAAGTACACCTGATGGAAATTTCCCTACCGTAGTATATCCTAACCCGGAAGAAAAAGACGCATTGACCTTAGCAATGAACAAAGCAAAGGAAATCGATGCTGATTTAGTTTTGGCTACCGATCCTGATGCTGACCGTGTAGGTATTGCAGTAAAAGATAATAATGGCGAATGGGTACTGCTTAACGGTAACCAAACTGGCAGTTTATTAATCAATTACCTGTTATCAGCCTGGCAAGCCAGCGGCAAATTAGATGGCAATCAGTTTATTGTGAAAACCATTGTAACCTCTAACCTGATCGAAGAAATTGCCAAAAAGAAAAATGTAACCTACTACAATACCTTAACTGGGTTTAAATACATCGGTCAATTGATGACAGAACTAGAAGGTAAAAAATACTTTATTGGTGGTGGTGAAGAAAGTTATGGTTATTTAATCGGCGATTTGGTACGTGATAAAGATGCGGTAGTTTCTGCGGCTTTTATCTCTGAGATGACTGCTTATTATAAAGATAAGGGCGCAAGTTTATACAATGCATTGTTAGATATGTATGTAGAATATGGCCTTTATAAAGAAGACTTGGTTTCACTAACCAAAAAGGGCAAATCCGGTGCTGAAGAAATTAAAGCCATGATGGTTAAATTTAGGGAAAACCCTCCTGCAACATTGGGCGGTTCGAAAGTTTCAATACTGAAAGATTATGAGTTAAGTCAGGAGACTGATTTGGCAACCGGAAAAGTAACCAAACTGGATTATCCGACTTCTGATGTTTTACAGTTTATTACTGAAGATGGCAGTATCGTTTCTGCCCGTCCAAGTGGAACAGAGCCAAAAATTAAATTCTACTGCAGCGTAAATGCGCCATTAGCCGATAGAAAAGATTTTGATTCAGTTAATGCACAACTTGGCGAAAAAATCAAAGCAGTAATGGCTGATTTGCAGGCATAGTTTTTTACCATTTATACCACAGATAAAAAGGATAAACACAGATGAATGATTTTCATCTGTGTTTTTTTGTTTAGTGCTGTCGCCCTTCCCTAGTCTTAGCGTCTCGCTAAGACCCTTCAATTTATCGTGTTCTCACGTTTCCGAGGCAAAAAAATAAAGTCTTAGCAAGACGCTAAGACCAGACAAGATTTAATCGATCAAATCCTTTACATTTTTCTTAGAAATATAAATAAAAGCCGATTGACTTTTTTCGGAAGATAAATACTTACCCGTTTTTTTATCGTGAATACCTCTTCCGACAGAAACATAGAGCTTTCCAGATTTATCTACATATACATTATTGATCTGGTTATCAAACGGAACCTGGAGTATTTTTGAAGTTCCATTTTTAAAAACCTGAATATCACTTTTTAGTACATAGCCAGACCATGGAGATGAGTTCTTATCAAAAGGTTCTATGTTTTCTTTCAGCTTGATTTTAAGTAGGTTATTTACTGAAACAGTTGCAAATTCCTGAAATCTTTGCTCTGATATCCCAAATTTGCTGCACCAATCCCAAGTAAAACCCTTATCCAGGCTGAAATACTGACTAAAGGTTGCCATTCTTAGATTATCTTTCAGCAAACCATTAGATTGTAGTGCAAAAATGGTATCCTTAACAGCCAGAAAACCATAAATAGGTTGATTATTTACTTTGGTTTTTCGCCAGGTTTTGCCTTTATCGGTACTTTGATAAATTTCGGTGAGCGTAGATACCATTAAAGTATCATCAATGCTGCCATAAACGGCATGTGCTTCTCTCCCGCCTGCAATTTCGATCCTTGTCCAGTTTGGATCGTTAAATGTTGGAGGTACATCTGGCACCTCTTTTTTTGCGCATGATGACAATGTCATCATCAATGCGATAGTTTTAATTAATTTCATAGGTTTCATTTTTGTGTAATGCAAGATAAATAAAAATCTGATTAACTAAAAACACAGGTGAAATTAAAGGATTTAGTTGCTGAAGAAGTGCGAATCATAGATTTTCTATGTCCTTTGTTATTCTGTGGCAAAAACAAAACATCAGATGCAAAATTCATCAATAAAAATAGATTTGCGTATATTTACACATATTAAAGAATGGACTTATGACTGAGATAATTTTAAAAGATAATGTAGAACAAAGCAAAATTGATGCGTTATTAGCTTTTCTAAAATCATCGGACATTGATGTTGAATTGAGAACCGTATCGCCAAAGAGATCAACTAAAACAAAGAAATTTTCTTTATCTAAAGGCATTTGGAGTGACTACAACATTAGCTCAACGGAACTTAGAGATAAAGCTTGGAAAACGTAATGGTTTTATGTGATACAAACATTTTTATCGAAATCTACAAGGGCAATGATTTAATCATTGAAGCCTTTGAAAAAAATTGGTCAAGATAATATTGCTATTTCTGATGTTACTTGCGCAGAATTACTTTATGGAGCAAGAAATAAAAGAGAATTGAATCTGATCAGAAAAGATATAGATAAATTAATTGTTCTACCAATTTCTTCACCAATATCTAATCAAGCAGTAAGGCGGTTGAGCAGTTTTCTCTATCACATAACCTTAATCTTCGCGATGCTTTAATTGCATCTACATCGATATTTCATGATCTGGAACTTTACACATTAAATCTTAAGGATTTTAAATTTCTGGAAAATTTCAAACTGTACAAAGCTTAAACCTACCTCTAGAAGTAAGAAATTGTGTCTTTCTTATTTTTTCTTTGCTGCAACCAATTTCTTTAATACTTTTGCAGCGCATACCATGTTCAAAAAAATCTTAATATATCTTATCATTACATGTACCGTTTCTAACGGCGCAATGCAATTGGTAATCTATTCTGGTTATAAAATGAACAAAGAATACATTACAAGTGTATTTTGTATCAATAAAGAACATCCAGAATTACACTGTGATGGACAATGTTTCTTAGCTAAAAAACTAAAAGAGCTTGAGGGTAAAAACAAACAGGCTCAGGAAAACCTGAAAAGAGTTGCAGAGGCTGAACCAAGATTTCAAACTGTTGCATTAAATCACACTCTTCCTTATTTCATCATCAATTCAGAAAATCTTTATATCGAAAAACCGGTTAAGGATCTTTCCATTTCTATTTTTCATCCTCCGAAAGCAGTTTAAGTCTTTTTTTATGGTTTTTTATGCGTAAGCTTATGCTATTGCAAAGTATGGCTATCTGTCATTTTGAGCGAAGCGAAGAATCTCATTTATAACAACCACAAGGCCTGCCATTTTCTGTAATGTCCATTTCTGCTTAAGTGCTAGAGATTCTTCATTGCATCAGAATGACAGCAAATTAATTTTTACTTATCCAATTTTCTAAAAATGAAATTATCACAATACTTTCTGGCATTGTTATGCCCTATTATATTATTATCTTCTTGTAAAAAAAATACCGACGAAGTTGCCGCAGATACCAAATCTACTTTTTCTATTGAATTCGAAAATCAGGTAAACGGAAGTCCCTTGGTTTTAAACACTACAACTTACAAAAATGCCAAAGGCGAAGATTTTAAGATCAATGTATTTAAATACTATGTAAGCAATATTAAATTAAGCAAAGCTGATGGTACCACTTATCTCATTCCTGAAAGTTATTTCTTAATCGATGCTTCGAAAGCAGAATCGACAAACATTACATTAAAAGATGTGCCGACAGGCGATTATACCAAAATAGAATACACCATTGGTGTAGATTATGCCCGTAATTTTGCAGGTGCACAAACAGGTGCCCTTGATCCGATCAACGGTATGTTTTGGACCTGGAACAGCGGTTACATATTTGTTAAATTAGAAGGGACTTCACCGCAATCAACAGCAACCGGAAATACACTTACCTTCCACATTGGTGGCGTTACCGATCCAAACAATACCATTAGAACTTTTGCTACGGAGATTAATGCGGCAAACCCGCTTCGTGTGAGAACAGATGGCAAACCGAATATGCACTTCATTGTAAATGCAGCTGCATTATTTACAGGTAAAACCGATGTGAGTTTCGCTACTTTGAATATGACCATGGGTGGCGCAAATTCCGTAATTGTAGCCAACAATTATGCAAATGGCTTATTTCGTTTAGATCACATTCACAACTAAATGTTAAGGAAAATAACTGTCTTCGCAATGCTTTTTTTAAGCATTGCGTTGATGTATGCCTGTAGCAAGAACGAAGATGAGGTAACACCTGAGGAAAAGAAAATTACCTTTTCGGTTCCTGCCAACTTTCCTGCTCCGGTATACAATTTCGAAGATAATAAATTAAGTAATGCAGGTTTTGCACTGGGCAAGAAGTTATTTTACGAAGCCCGCTTATCGGCCGATAAAAGCGTTTCATGCGGAAGCTGTCATCAGCAATTTGCTGCTTTTACACAACTTGATCATAAAGTGAGTCATGGCGTAAATAATTGCCAGGGAAAACGGAACACGCCTCCCCTTTTTAATCTGGCCTGGCAAAAAGCGTTCTTTTGGGATGGCGGTGTAAAAAACATCGAAACGTCGCCACTAAACGCCATTACCGATGCCTGCGAAATGGGTACTGATATACAAACAATCGTTGCGTTCCTGAAAAACACGGCTCCATATCCCGATTTATTTAAACAGGCCTATGGTTCAACAGAAATCAATTCTCAGCTGATTTTAAAGTCGATTGCCCAATTTACGGCAGTACTGGTTTCAGGAAATTCGAAATACGATAAAGTAATGCGCAAAGAGAGTGGTGCTTCTTTTACCTCTGCAGAATTGGCAGGTTACAATCTGTTCAAAGAAAAATGCACTTCCTGCCATGCAGAACCATTTTTCACGGATTTTTCTTACCGCAGCAACGGATTAGATCTGGTAAGTGCTGATGAAGGACGTTCACACATTACGGGCATAGCTTCAGACTTTGGAAAGTTCCGTGTGCCTACCTTACGCAATATCGAATATACCAGCCCATACATGCACGATGGGCGCTTTTACAGTTTAGATGAGGTTTTGGAACATTACAATTCTGGTGTAAAAGCCTCAACAAATCTTGATGCACAATTGAAAAATGGCATCCCTTTAAATACCACAGAAAAAGAGCAGATCAAGGCCTTTTTAAAAACATTAACAGACAATGAATTTATCAAAAACACATTATACAGCGAGTCGTAAATTATTGATTTTAATTTTCATACTCATGAGCAGTCAGGTTTTCGCCTGCGATATCTGTGGCTGTTTTATGGGCATCACCCCTTATTACAACCGCAACAGCATCAGCGTTTTATACCGTTACCGTTCGTTTAGCGGCTACGAAGGGCAATCGCATTCATTATTCCCGAATGGAGGAAATTTCTTTATCCCAGCGCGAAGCCAGGATTCACCTATAACCAATCATGCTGGCAATCCAGATGATTATGAACTTTACCGTTCTTTAGAGGTTAGAGGTAAATATTTCATCAACAGCAAACTGGAAATCAATGCTATATTGCCCTATGTATCCAATAGCGAGCGTTATAATGGATATACCTCCTCTATTTCTAGCCTTGGCGATATTAATTTGTACGCAGGTTACCATCTCGTGCAAAAGCTTGAAGATAATTTTAAACAACAATTGATTGCCGGGGCCGGCATAAAATTGCCTACGGGTAAAAACGATTTTAAAAATACGGCAGGTATCCGTTATTCATCGCTGATGCAAGCAGGAACAGGAAGTACCGATGGCTTTGTATACCTGAACTACATGGTAGGCTTAGGAAAATTTGGGGCGAGTTTAAATACTTCTTACAAGGTTAACGGAACCAACAGCCGCGATGAAGGTATTGCTAATAGCACGACCAGTTTCCTAAATATTTTTTATACCCAAAGAGTTGGCAAAGATATTCAGGTTATGCCATCAGCGCATTTTTTTTATGAATATTCTGGTGGAGAAAAATACCAGGGCCAAAAAACAGGAGAACACGTCATGAATAACCTGATGGGCGGCGCAGGTATAGATGTTTTTTATAAGAATGTAGCGCTAAATGCAGGTATTCAAAAGAATATCTGGGAAGCTAAAACCGACCATCCAATGAGTGCAGGAAAGGTTTATGTTGGAATTACTTATAATTTTTAAATCACAGCATATGAACAGATTAAATCTTACGGTATTGTACTTAGTAACTACTTTGCTTTTTTCCTGTAAAACGGAACCTGATTCGAAAGCGATACGCCAGGAAGTACTTAACATCCACGATAAATTAATGATTGATGGAGAAAAAGTAGTGAAAAACAAAATGAAATTAGATAAGCTCTTGGTTTCAGATCAGATTAAACTTGCTCAGGATTCGGTACTACAAAAACAAAAAATCAACGATTTAATTATACGATTAAATGCAGCTGATGAAAAAATGATGGATTGGATGCACTTCTTCAAAGATGATTTTAAAGGAAAAACCGAACAGGAAGATCTTGATTATTATAAATCCGAAATGGTGAAAATAAGGGCCGTTGAAGATAGCTACATCAAGGTTACCAGAGCATCAGATTCGTTGCTAAACGCATATCAAGTTAAATAAGAGAGTCAGAGGTCCGAAGTCGGAAGTTTATGAACACAATCCTTAAAGCCGGTCTTCGGACCTTCAAATAAATTTGCCAATTAAAAGAATTTTAAAATGAAAAAATTAAATCTCATCGTAATCCTAGTTGGATTAGCAACAGCATCATTAAAATTAAATGCGAAGACTGTAATAAATAATCAAAAAATAAATATGATCGATTCAGTAAAGAAAGTAATCGTAGATCCGGTTTGTAAGATGAAAATTAAAGCTAATGCCTCCAAAACGACAATTTATAATAAAGTTACCTATAGTTTCTGTTCAGAGAGCTGTAAACAAAAGTTTGTGGCCGAACCAGCAAAGTATGTAAAAAATAAGTCTGGAGACTAATGTTCGTCAACCTGTCACGATTTTTCATATCGGATCGGGGTCTTTAATTCTGGGTAGTAGATGCTGAAATAATTCAGCATGACGATAACCCAAACAAATTACGTTGTATATTTACACTTTTAACATAAAATCATGAATAAAATTACTGCTTACATCGCAACTTGTCTGCTAGTTGTTTCCATATTTACCGCTTGTAAACAAGAGAGAAAACTTCCTTTTTATGGCGAACGTCATGCCGAAACCGTTAGAGATGCAGCTGGAATAGAGAAAATTGATACCGTTTACCAAACTATTCCAAATTGGTCTTTCTTAAACCAGGATAGCATAGTAACAACTAACAAGGCAACAGATGGTAAAATCTACATTGCTGATTTTTTCTTTACTTCTTGTACTACCATCTGCCCTACCATGCACCGCAACTTAATGACAGTTTACAATGAATTTAAAACCAATCCGGATGTGATGTTTGTATCACACACCATCGATTTTAAATATGACAGACCCCATGTTTTGAAAAAATATGCTCAAAAACTAGGTGTAGATGGCCCAAGATGGCAGTTTCTTTATGGAAGTAAAGACAGCGTGTACACCCTGGCAGAAAAGAACTATTTAGTGGCTGTTGGCGAAGATAGTACTGCTAAAGATGGTTATATCCACCAGGGATACTTGGTTTTAATCGATAAGGACAGACGGATCCGCGGTGCTTATGATGGCACTAAAGAAGAACAGGTAGAGCAATTAAAAAAGGATATCGCTGTTTTATTGGCTGAGTACAAAAAGTAAAATTATTAGCCACGGAGACACGTATTTACACGAATAAAAAGAATTTATTTCCAATGATTTGCTCTATAACCAACTAGTTTTTTTACCACAGATATATTTACCACAGATATATATGATTAACACAGATAAATAGCTAAATCTGTGTTTATCTTTCCTTATCTGTAGTTAATTATTAACAAAACATCAATGCGCAAGTACATCATCAACTCTATCTTTTTCCTTTTCATTATAGGCATCATTGTATCTTGCCAAAACCAGGAAACAATCGATCTGCAGAATTACATGTCGAACGGAAAAGATATTTATAAAGCCAAGTGCCAGAATTGTCACGGCGAAAATGGTGAAGGATTGGGTGAGCTTGCACCTCCATTAACCGATTCGGTATTTTTAAAAACAAACAAAAACCGCTTAGCTTGTTTTATCAAAAACGGTGCAAATGAATCTTTGATCGTCCACGGAAAAGAATACAAAGAAAAAATGCCCGCTTTCCCTGAACTGGCTGATATTGATGTAGCACAGGTAATGGTTTATATCACCAATTCGTTTGGCAATAAGCAGGGATTTGTACCCTACTCGCAGGTTTCAAAAGATTTGCAGAATTGTAAATAGGCAGGTTCTAATTATTTTCTAATTCGGCTATTTTTCTTTTACTGCGTACGTCACCATGAATTTATTTCAGAGTCTTAAATATTAATACAGATGCTGAAATAAATTCAGCATGACGATAGCCGGAGATAAATCTTTGTGTTCTTTGTGCCTTTGTGGTCAAAAAACCTCATCTTTGCGCAAAATGCAGGTTGTTCTATCGCTGTCTCGGGTAAAAATCGAGAGAGAGGAAAGTCCGGGCAACGCAGGGCATCTCGCTTTCTAACGGAAAGGGGTTCAGGAATGAAAACCTGAATTACGGATTAGTGCAACAGAAAATATACCGCTCTGGCCTATGTCGGAGTAAGGGTGAAAACGTGCGGTAAGAGCGCACGAGCATTACAGGCGACTGTAGTGGTTTGTAAACCCCGAGAGTTGAAAGACCAAATAGGCTAACGTACGTAGGGCTGCCCGTCCGATGTTAGTGGGTAGGTCGTTAGAGATAAACGGCAACGTTTATAGTGGATAAATGATAGAAATTCTGAGCAATCAGGAAACAGAACCCGGCTTATAGACCTGCATTTTTTATTCACTTAATAAAATACTTTTTGTTTCGTCGAGTTTGGCCACTTCTGCTTCGCCCAAAACAGGAAACTTCAGATCAAGACTTTTTAATTTATCTTCAATAATTTCACTTATTGCCAATCGGGCAAACCATTTTTTATCGGCAGGTATGATGTGCCAAGGCGATTCTGCTGTACTTGTTTCGTTAATCGCGTCCTGATAGGCTTCCATATACTTATCCCATAATGCCCTTTCTTTTATATCGCCCGAAGAGAATTTCCAGTTTTTAGTAGGATCATCAATACGTTCTAAAAAGCGTTGTTTTTGTTCATCCCTGCTCACATTTAAAAAAAACTTTAAAATTACTGTTCCATTAGCCGTTAAATGCTCTTCAAAATTTCTGATACTCTTATAGCGCTGTTGCCAAAAGCTTTTATTGATTTTTTTTACATCACTAAAACCTGGGATGTTTTCGCTTAAAACATATTCGGGATGCACCTTACAAACCAAAACATTCTCATAATGCGAACGGTTATGAATACCTATCCTACCGCGTTCTGGCAAAGCTTTATAATGTCTCCACAAAAAATCATGTTCATATTCTTCAGAGGTTGGCACTTTAAAACTATAAACCTGGCATCCCTGTGGATTTAGTCCGCTCATTACATGTTCGATTGCGCTGTCTTTCCCTGCGGCATCCATCCCCTGAAAAATAATCAGAACGGAATGTTTTCCAGATGCATATAATTTCTCCTGTAAATGATTGAGTTCAATTTTCGAATTTACCAATGCATCTTTAGCTTTTTCTTTATTGTAACCGCCAGTATAATCTGTTTTGTGGCTTTTTAAAGAAAATTTCTTATCACCTTGTACAATTAATCCTTTAAATTCGTTTTTCATAATCATGTATTGGTTTTAGATAATCGATGCATCAATAATTTAAATATAGAACTAAAAAATAAGTAAATTAAATACGTTAATTTGCATATAGAGTTTTTTATATTTAACGCCACAGCTTTTACCTAAAGATCATCTTATCCAATATGTTTAAAGAGATAAAAAACAAGTACTTACGTTATTCTACCATATTTTTATTTTTTATAATAATTTTCTTTTCTGCCCTTCAATTAAACTTTTTGTGGCTATTTGGCTACTCACCAAGTGTTCGGGATATTAAAGCACCTACCCTTCGTGTAGGTTCGGAACTTTATACTGCCGATGGAAAACTGATTGGCAGATACTTTAAAGAAAACAGAACGCCTGTAAATTATAATGAAATTGCGCCAAGCGTAGTGCAGGCTTTGGTCGCTACCGAAGATGTTCGTTTCTACAAACATTGGGGTATCGATGTGCAAGCAGTTGGCCGTGCAGTTGTTGGTTTAGGAAAAGATGGCGGGGCCAGTACCATTACCCAACAATTGGCAAAAAACCTTTACCGTACACGTTATAATAAATCGCAGGGATTATTGATCAAAATACCTTTGGTAAGAACCTTAATTGTAAAATTAAAGGAATGGATGACTGCTGTAAAGCTTGAAGCCAATTACTCTAAAAATGATATTATCACTATGTACCTGAATACCGTTTCTTTCGGTAACAATACTTATGGGATAAAAACAGCCAGCCGGATTTACTTTGATAAGGAAGCAAAAGATTTAGCCACTACAGATGCAGCCATGCTTGTGGGGATGCTAAAGGGCACAACGTTATATAATCCAACCAAAAACCCGGCAAAAGCATTAGAAAGAAGAAATGTGGTGCTTGCACAGATGAACAAGTACAAGTACCTGAGTAAAGATAGTTTAACCGAATTATCAAAAGAGCCGATTAAACTAAAAGAAGGCAAAATGCAGGATGGCAGCGATGGCGACTCTTATTTAAGGGCTGCTGTGGCAAAATACCTGGAAAAATGGTGCACTGATAATGGTTACGACCTTTATGAAGATGGATTAAAAATTTACACAACTATCGATTCTAAACTTCAAAAATATGCTGAGGAAGCAGTTGCCGATCAGATGAGGATTTTGCAGCGCAGGTTCTATAATGTGTGGGGCAACGAAGATCCTTGGTACGATTCGGAAAAACAAAAGGTTAATTATCCAGACAGGGCGATGAAAAATTTGCCGATTTACGCACTTTTACAAAAGAAATTCCCTAACAATCCAGATTCTGTTACCGCTTATTTTAATAAAAAGAAGAGGATGCAGATCTTCACTTACAAAGGCGATCGCGATACTTCATTCTCTACATTGGATTCTATCCGTTATTATGGTAAAATCATGAATACCGGAATGATGACTATGGAACCTGCAAGCGGTAAAATTAAAGTTTGGGTTGGTGGTATCGACCATAAATTTTTCAAATACGATCACGTTAATCAATCTAAACGCCAGGCAGGTTCTACTTTTAAACCTTTTGCTTATTTAACGGCATTAGAACAAGGCATGAGTCCCTGTGATAAATTTACAGATAAACCTGTTAAAATTGCTTATCAGGATAAAGGTGAAACGAAATATTGGGAGCCAAAAAATGCCGATTACAGTGTTTCGTACCGCGAAATGAGTTTAAGGTGGGCGATGGCGAAATCAGTAAACACCATTACTGCTCAGGTAACCGAAAAGGTGGGCTGGGATAATGTTGTAAAATATGCGCATGAGTGCGGAATCGATAGCCATCTAGAATCTGTTCCATCTGTAAGTTTGGGTTCAAATGATGTTACCGTTTATGAAATGGTAAAAGCTTATGCTACCTTCATGAATAAAGGCATCAAAACTGACCCCATTCTAGTTGAGAAAATTACCGATCAGGATAACAATGTAATTGATGAGTTTAAACCTAAAACAAAAAGGGTTTTAACAGAAGAAATTGCCTGGTTAATGACTTATATGTTCCGTGGTGGTATGGAAGAACCAGAAGGTACATCGCAGGCATTATGGGAATGGCCAGATTTATTTAGAAAAAACAATCAAATTGGCGGTAAAACAGGTACGTCTTCTGATTATGTTGATGCCTGGTATATGGGTTTAACCAAAGATCTGGTAACTGGTGTTTGGGTAGGTTGTGATGAAAGAACGGCACACTTTAAAAACGGGGAACAAGGAGAAGGCTCCAGAACGGCATTACCCATTTTTGCTAAGTTTATGGAGAAAGTATACCTCGATCCAAAATCCGGTTATACTTATGGTCCATTCCCTAAAGCAACAGTTGATATTACCAGAACCTACAACTGCCCTAGCCCACGGATTATAAGAGATACCACATCAACTGATAGCTTAGCGGTAGATTCAACAGATTTTACCGTTCCTGAAACACCAGAAACGGTTATCCCTGTAACAGTTGAACCTGAAGTAAAAAAAGAAGAAAAGAAAGTTGAACCTGTTCAAGCGCCTCCAGCGGCTACTGTTCCTTTAACCAGAAAGGAAGAAAGAGAACTGAGAAGAAAACAACGTCAGGAAGAAAAAGAAAAGAAAAAGAACGAGAATAATCAGCCATAGTTTTTACTGCAATAAATAAGCAGATACATTAACTATCTGCGCTTTTGAGTGGAAAAAATTCTAAAAAGTGTTAAAATTTTAATACTGTTTTAAACAATTGCTATTTTTATTTCCCAAATCTCTTACAATTTCATTTTCGTAAATTATTGAACTTTATTAAAAAACCATACATATGAAAATAGGCTCTACTTTATTAAAGCGATATTCTTCTTTATTGCTTCTGCTTATTCTTTCTTTTTCTGTTAAGGCCCAATATTTCGGACAAAACAAGGTAAGGTATAAAAAACTCGACTTTAAAGTTTTGCAAACACCTCATTTCGAGATTTATTACTATATCAAAAATGAGAAACTTTTAAAACGGTTTTCGCAAGATGCCGAAACCTGGTACAAAATGCATCAGGAAGTTTTTAGAGATACTTTTTTAAAGAAAAATCCTATTATTTTATACAATAACCATCCTGATTTCCAGCAAACAACAGCACTTAACGGAGAAATTGGAATTGGTACCGGTGGAGTTACAGAGGCACTAAAAAACAGGGTGATTATGCCTGTTATGGAGCTGAATAGCCAAACAAGACACGTTTTAGGTCACGAGCTTGTTCATGCTTTTCAATACCATCTTTTGCTCGAAAAAGATTCAATTAGCTTAGAAAATGTTGGGCAAACACCACTATGGATGGTTGAAGGTATGGCTGAATACTTGTCAATCGGAAAAAAGGATGCATTTACTTCCATGTGGATGCGCGATGCCATGTTGAACCGTGACATCCCTTCGTTAAAAGATTTAACCAACTCCAACAAATATTTCCCTTACCGTTATGGCCAGGCATTTTGGACTTACATCGGTTCACAGTATGGCGATACCACCATCGTTCCGCTATTTAAGAATACGGCAAAATATGGTTATGAAAACGCCATCAGGTACACTTTTGGCTATGATGACAAAACATTGTCGGGCTTATGGAAAAATTCTATCGATGCGCATTATAAACCAATGTTAAAAGCAGATAGTTCACAGATCAAAATTACGGGTACAAAAATTATTGATAATAAAAACGCAGGCAATATGAACGTTGCCCCTGCCCTTAGTCCAGATGGAAAATATTTAGCTTTCATGTCAGAAAAAGACCTTTTTGGCATTGATTTATTTCTCGCAGATGCCAAAACCGGTAGAATTATCAGGAAGCTGAGCAGTCAGATTTCTAACGGCCATATTGATGATTTCAACTTTATAGAGTCAGCTGGAGCATGGTCGCCGGACAGTAAGCAGTTTGCCTTCAGTATCTTCAGTCATGGTAAAAACCAGATGATGATTATCAATGTTTCAAACGGAACTACGGTTTCTCAGACAGCGATGGATCAGGTGCAGCAATTTGGTAATTTAACCTGGTCGCCAAATGGAAAAGATGTGGCTTTTTCGGGCATGGTTGAAGGACAGAGCGATATCTTCTCTTACAATTTAGACACCAAAACAGTTACTCAAATTACTAACGACGTATATTCTGATTATGCACCGAGTTACTCTCCCGATGGTAAAAAATTGGTATTTTCATCAGATAGAGCGGCAATTCAGGCGAATGTAGTTAATGCAGTACTGCCTATAAACCTAGCTGTTTATGATATCGCTTCTAAAACGGTGAGCAATTTAAATGTTTTTCCAGGTGCAAATAACCTAAATGCACAGTTCTCTTCAAACAGTCAAAATATCTATTTCCTTTCTAACAGAGATGGATTTAGGAATTTATATAAATACAATTTCGCAGATAATACAGTAGATCAGTTAACTGATTATTTTACAGGAATTAGCGGGATTACCGAATTTTCGCCTGCAATTTCAGTTTCTACAACTGATGATATCGTGTATAGCTATTATCGCTACCAACGGTATACTTTGTATAATGCTAAGTTAAGCAGCTTTAAAGCGAAACGAATTGGTAATCAGGAAGAAAATTTTGATGCGGCTATCCTTCCTCCGATGGAAAATATTGGCGTAAACATCATCAATTCTAATTTAAATAATTTTGATCGTTTCGAAAAAACCATAGCTGATTCGATGAAAACCGTGCCATACAAACCAAAATTCAGGTTAGATTATTTAGCGAATAGTGGTGTTGGTGTTTCTACCAGCCGTTTCGGAACTGGTGTTTCAGGTGGTATTGTGGGTATGTTTAGCGATATATTAGGAACCAACCAGATTATAGCAAACCTATCCATAAACGGAGAAATTTACGATTTTGGTGGATTAGTGGGTTATATCAATCAGAAAAGCAGGATCAATTGGGGGGCAGCCGTTTCTCATATTCCTTATGTATCAGGATTTAGGTCTTACGGATATGAAAATATCCCTACAGGTGATAATCAAACTGTTAATGCCTTAGCAGACAGAACGGATATTATTAGAACTTTCGAAGATCAGATCCAGGTTTTTGGGGCTTATCCATTTAGCAAAATTCACAGATTTGAATTGGGTGGATCATTTTCGCATTATAGTTATAGAGTTGACCGATATAGCAATTATTACAATTCGGCGGGTTACTACATTGGTTCAGACAAAAGCAGGATTTCTAACGACGTTGCTTCTCAGGACTACGGCATTCCGTTTAATTCTTTTACACTTTATCAGTTAAATGCTGGCTTTATCGGTGATAACTCTATTTTTGGGCTTACTGGTCCGCTTGATGGTTTTAGATATCGCGTAAGTGGGGAAAAGTATTTTGGCACCTATAATTTTGCTGGTGTAACTGCAGATCTCCGTAAATATTGGAGAGCTAAGCCAGTAACATTTGCCGTACGAAGTTATAACACCTTAAGGATTGGTAAAGATGCAGACAGGCTTTATCCAATGTATTTAGGATATCCTTATTTAATCAGAGGGTATGAGTCGAATTCGATTTACAAAAGTACTTCTGCTCAATCTTCTGAATCTTTCGATATTAACCAGTTAACAGGAAGTAAAATAGCCGTTTTTAACTTCGAGGTACGCTTACCTTTTACAGGACCTAAAAAGTTAGCCGCAATACCTTCTAAATTTTTATTCTCTGATCTGAATTTATTCTTTGATGCAGGATTGGCCTGGACGAACGACACTAAAGTAAAGTTTAAAAGTGAACCAAGCTATACGACAGAGCCTGTTTTAGATAACAATGGTCTACCAGTTAAAGATGAAAAAAATAATCCTGTTACTTATCAATCTACAACAGAACGTGTACCAGCCATGAGTGTTGGTATATCTGTACGTGTAAACGTTTTTGGCTATTTTGTATTGGAGCCTTATTATGCGATTCCTTTCCAAAGAAAAGATGTTAAAACTGGAGTATTTGGTTTAACATTCGCTCCAGGATGGTAAATGGAAATTAATTAGGAAGTAAAATATGAAAAAAATATTTTTAATGGTTTTATTGTCTTGCAGTCTTTTGGGTTTTGCTCAAACAGTAACAGAGCCGGCTAATAATCCAAAAGAATGGTCTCAAGCTACAGCGCCATTTAGAATTGCGGGTAATCTGTACTATGTTGGCACTTATGATTTAGCTTCTTATTTAATTGTAACAGAAAAAGGAAATATATTAATAAATACAGGTTTAGCTAATTCGCTCCCAATAATAAAAGAAAATATAAAAGCTTTGGGATTTGATTATAAATCAATCAAAATTTTGCTCTTAACCCAGGCCCATTTTGATCATTTAGGTGCAATGGCCGAGATTAAAAAAGAAACAGGTGCAAAACTATATGTAGATGAGAAAGATGCAGATGCTCTTGAAACCGGCGGAAAATTGGATTATGAGCTTGGGAAATATGGCATTAGTTTCAAACCCGTAAAACCTGATTTCCTATTGAAGAATAACGATAAAATTAAATTAGGCAGCACTACTTTAACGATGCTTCATCATCCAGGGCACACTAAAGGATCCTGCAGTTTTATATTTGATACGAAAGATAAAAATTCTAGCTACAAAGTTTTGATTGCCAATATGCCATCCATAATTGTTGATAGAAAATTCTCAGAAATAGCATCATATAAAGATATCCAAAAAGATTATACCGAAACTTTTAAAGCAATGAAAAAGCTTGATTTCGATCTTTGGGTTGCCTCTCACGCAAGTCAATTTGATCTACATAGTAAACGTAAATCAGGAGACCCTTATAATCCTAAAGTCTTTATGGATAAAAGTAAATTTTTCAAAAATCTTCAAGATCTGGAAAATGTTTTCCTCGAAAAAATAAAAAATTAGCCTATTCCGAATTTCTTAAAAGCGATTAAAATATAAATAATCGCTTTTTTTATGAAGATAGTTTAATTTCTTTTAGTTTAATAAAAGTAACAATTAAGACAGACTCGTAAATGATAGTTTTACCTGATTGCTTATATTCCGATGTAAAAGAATATTTTCGAAATCAAGCCCTATAGTTAAATCAATCCAATCCGGATTACAAGATCTTACCAAACGTTCTTTTTGCATGCGGGTAAACCGACTAATTGATTTAAAACGCAACAAAGCTTGTGCTTCTGTTTTAAACTCTTCAAAATAAACCAGACGGGTTAATTGTTGCCCGTTATCAAAAAATAAGTTTGGCATCTGTTTGTAGAAATCCAGTGTTTTCATTAAATCAGAGCTCATGCCCACGTGCATACTTGTACGATTTCTGTCGGTAACGATATAAACAAACTTTTTCATGATCTTATGTTTAAAACTTAAAACTAAACTATTTAGTATACCCTCTTGCAATTCAAATTAATATTACTAACTTTATGAGCATAAAATTACTAACTATTTTAGTAATTCCAAATTTATTTTAAAATTTATTTTTATGTCAAATATTTCAAATAATTTAAAGTACCTCAGGAAGAAAAAAGGCCATACACAGCAAAATTTCGCTGATATTATGGAAATCAAGAGATCGCTCATCGGGGCTTACGAGGAAGACCGGGCGGAACCTAAATATGATTTACTAAAAAAAATAGCTGAATACTTTGATCTTACCATCGATGAATTCATCAATGAGAAAATATCTGACAGCTGGAAACCGAAGCCAAAAAGCCAGGGATCTAACCTAAGGGTACTGAGTATTTCTGTTGATCAGAACGACCGCGAAAACATCGAATTGGTTCCGGTTAAAGCAAGCGCCGGTTATCTGAACGGTTTTTCTGATCCTCAATATATTAGCGACCTACCGAAATTTCAACTTCCATTAGCTGCATTAAGACAAGGTACCTTTAGGGCTTTCGAAATTATGGGCGATAGTATGTTACCTGTTCAACCAGGCAGTGTGATTATTGGCGAATACCTGGATAACTGGAATGAAGTAAAAACCGGCGAAACATACATCGTGATTAGTAAAAATGAAGGTGTAGTATACAAAAGAGCAGGTAACCGTTTCAGAGAGAATAAAGATTTAAAGCTGATATCAGATAATAAGGTATATGATGCCTATACAATTGCTGCCGACGACATCCTGGAAATATGGAAAGCCAAAGCATATATATCTACCTCATTACCAGAACCTGCACCAGACCCAACAATGGAAACCTTAACACAGATGATGGCGCAAATGCAGAAATCAATCTCTCAGTTAAATAAAAATTAACACTTTTTAACAAGTGCCGGTTAAACCGTTTGCTTTTTTATGTATCTATTGTTTTAACAAACACATAAAAAAACAGAACATGAAAAAGGCAATTTTAACAATAGCAATTGCAGTAATGGGATTAACCGCTGCATTTGCTCAAGACACTACAAAGAGAGTAAGGCGGGCAATGCCTAAAATGACTGCCGAGCAAAGAGCAGAAAAGGTAACCGCCAGATTAGAGAAACAGCTAAGCTTAACCGCTGATCAAAAAACTAAAATTTATGCCATTGAATTGGAAAACGCAAAGAAAATGGAGGCTTGGAGATCTGCTGATCAAGGCGATATGAAAGGCAAAATGAAAGAGCGTAAAGCCGCTATTGATGAGCAAAAAGCTAAAATAGATGGCATTTTAACTGCTGAACAAAAAACCAAAATGGATGCTTTCCGCGCCGAAGCCAAAGAAAAGGGGAAGAAAATGAGAAAAGGAATGGGTGGAAGAGGTAAAAAAGACAAAGCTCCTGTAGTTTCTAATCCTCCTGCACAAGGATAAATAGTTCAAACATTAATTAATTATATTTTTGAAAGCGTTCCGATTATTCGGGGCGCTTTTTTTACTTTTGACCAATGAGCAAAATTGAACAGTTTCTTAACGGCAAACTTCAGGATCGAAAAGATAACCTTTCGATCAGGAATTTATCGACGAACATCCCTCCTTTTGATTTTTGTTCTAATGATTATTTAGGTTTTGCCAGATCTAGCGAATTAAAAAAACTGATCGACGATACCATAGCCACACTCCCTAATTACCTGAATGGAGCCGGTGGTTCGCGACTGTTAAGCGGAAATACCGCACTTACAGAAGAAACCGAACAGTTTATCGCAGATTTTCACTTGGCTGAAAGTGGATTGATCTTTAATTCCGGCTATGATGTCAATGTAGGGCTATTATCAAGCATCCCGCAGCGCGGCGACACCATTATTACTGACGAATTGATTCACGCCAGCATTATAGATGGCTGCAGGTTAAGCCACGCTACGCGTTATAAATTCCTTCATAACGATATAAACGATCTTGAAACCAAACTGAAACTGGCAAAAGGAAACATATTTGTAGTGGTAGAAAGCGTTTATTCTATGGATGGAGATATTGCACCATTAGTAGACGTATCTAACCTTTGCGAACGCTACCAGGCCAACCTGATTGTAGATGAAGCTCATGCTACGGGAAATTTTTGGCAACAATGGTAGCGGATTGATCAACCAGCTTAACCTGACCAGTAAAGTATTTGCACGGATTGTAACCTTTGGAAAAGCCTTAGGCGTACACGGAGCCATTATTTTAGGAAGTAAAAACTTACGCCATTACCTGATTAATTTTGCAAGATCGTTCATCTACACCACAGCTGCTCCCATTCATAATATAGTTGCAGTTAAATCGGCATACCAACACTTAAATAAAATTGATCATCAACTGATCCATCAAAAAATTGCTTTGTTTAGAAAAATGTTAAAAGAGCGAAACATTAGTGCACTTGATAGCGAAAGTGCTATTCAGGGTATTTTGTTTTCATCAAATGAAGCGACTAAACTGGCAGCTACAGCGCTGCAAAGCAAAGGTTTTGATGTACGGGCAATATTAAGCCCAACAGTAGCTTTGGGGAAAGAAAGGCTCAGGATCTGTCTTCACAACTTTAATACCGACGGGGAAATTATTTCGTTGGTTAACCATCTTAAAGAATTGAATTAAATGGCTAAATATTTTATCACAGGCATAGGAACGGGCATCGGAAAAACATTAATCAGTGCCATTTTAACCGAAAAATTAAAAGCCGATTATTGGAAACCGATCCAATCGGGAGATTTAGATACCAGCGATAGCATAACATTAGGTAGTTTAATAAGCAATACACAAACCGTTATCCACCCGGAAAGCTACAGATTAACACAACCCCTATCACCGCATTTATCAGCGAGATTAGATGGCATTGACATTGATCTGAAAAAAATCAATATGCCTTTAACGGAGAACGATTTGATTATTGAAGGCGCTGGTGGTTTAATGGTACCCTTAAATGAAAAAGAGCTGATTATCGACCTGATCAAAAAGTTGAATGTTGAAGTGATACTGGTTTCACAAAATTATTTAGGAAGTATTAACCACACACTTTTATCCGTCAATCTGCTTAAACAATACGAAATTCCGATTAAAGGCATCATTTTTAATGGCGATGAGAATGTGGAAACGGAAAGATATATCCAGCAATATACTAAAATAAAAAAGCTAGGCAGTGTACTTAGCTTAAAAAATATTGATAAAGAAAAAGTGAAAGCAGCTGGCCAAAACCTTTTTATTTAGCAAAGCCAAAAAGCCCATTATAGTCTGCTTTTTTGGAAAACAGTTGCCGTACTGCTTTTAAAGTTTCGCCCTGTTTTCTGCTTGTAGTTCCGATTTGAATAAAATCGGAAGCTACCGCGTCAACCAGGTTTAGAGATGTAAAGTCTGTTCAACTATTAATGGTTTAATAGCATAATGCAGAATTTTATTTATTTCTTGAATCTCCACCTCAAATAGTAGTATTGTCACTGCCACCTAAACCCGATCAAAGCGGGATGCTCCCGATTTTTCCATCGGAGCAGAAGCGAGAGCGGGATTGCTGTCACTAATGCCTCCATCTCTGCTTTCCAAACACATGGCCATCCAACAAGGCAGCAAACAACTATCGCTATAAAAATTATCGCTCAGTTAAATAACCAGATTTTCTAAGAAAATCGGCCCAAACCTGATATCCGGCTGGAATAAGGTGTAAACCGTCTTTGGTAAGTTCTGCCCTTAAATGTTTGTCCTGATCGGTAAAATTTGGATATAAGTCAATAACTGTTACATTTTTAGCCGTAAATTTTCTGATTTCATCATTTAACCAAAGAATATGTTCGTCTTTGCCATAATGGTTTTTAAATTTTTCGAAAGCACTGTTTACTGGCAAAAGCGTATTGAAATAGATGTGTGTTTTCTTAGAACCCTTTCTGATTCTGGCAATCATTGTTTTGTAATTCCTCAAGATCACACTATCCGGAATATTCCTGGAGATATCGTTTATTCCGATCAGGATGAAAACCTTTGTCGGTTTGCCATCAATTACATCTTGTAAACGCTCTAAAACACCAAAAGTAATATCGCCAGAAATTCCCCTGTTTTTTGCCTGTGGCAGATCTAAAAGTTTAGCCCAATCCGTTCCAGCGGTAATGCTGTTACCCAAAAAGATAAAATCTGTTTTAGATTTCGGATCGGCTTTAAACTTAGCCACCAGCTCAACATATTTACCCGGACGGTAAGTGCTGTCCCATTTTACGATTTGGGCATTTGCTTGATGAAAGGCAATTACAAAAATTAACCCCAGCGCAACTAATAATTTACTAAAATTTGGTTTCATAATAAGCTAAAATAAAATTAATGAGCTAATGGTGTGAGATTAGCTAAGTTTTTCTTTTCTCTATTCCATGTAAAAGAGGTAAAGAAGATGGCAACAAGACAAGAAATAGCAATTACTATAAAACTTGCGCCCCAGCCTTGTTTATCAATTAAACGACCTAATGCAGCATTTGCTAATAAATCTCCAATAAAGTAACCAAATAAACCTGTTAAGCCGGCAGCTGTTCCTGCCGCTTTTTTTGGCACTAAATCTATTGCTTGTACACCAACTAACATTACGGGCCCGTAAATAAAAAATCCAATTGCCCATAGCGCGCCATTTCTAATCAAATGGTTTGCATCGGGGCTTTTCCAATACACCAATACCGCAATTAATGTCATTGCCATATAAATAATGGTTACCGGCGCTCTTCTTCCATTAAATATTTTATCACTAATTATACCACAAAGAATAGTTCCGGGAATTGCTACTAATTCGTATCCACCTGAGGCCCAAGCAGCTTCGCCTTTGGTATAGTGCTTAACTTCTTGTAAAAAAGTTGGCGCCCAGTTAATAATCCCATTTCTTACTAAATAAATAAATGCATTAGCAATAGCGATAAACCACAGCAATCTATTATTTAAAACGTATTCTAAGAATATTTCTTTAGCTGAAAATTCTTTTTCTTGCGTAGCAGCATTATAACTTTTGGGATAATCATTATTGTACTCTTCAATTGGCGGCAAACCAACCGATTGCGGTGTATCCCTAACTAAAATTAAAACCAATATGGCAAACAAAATGGCAATCAAACCTGGAAAATATAACATGCCATGATAATCTGCAAAAAGTTCAAAACCCAGAACGGTTAAGGGGCCCACCAAAAAACCACCTAAATTATGTGCTAAATTCCAAAAAGACATTGCCGTTCCTCTTTCTCTTATCGAATACCAATGTGCAACAACTCTTCCACAAGCGGGCCAACCCATCCCCTGAAACCAACCATTGATAAATAACAGCGCAAACATGATGGCAATTGATGAAGTAGCAAAAGGAACTAATCCCATAAAAATCATGGTAAAAGCCGATAGGACTAAACCTATTGATAAAAAATATCTTGCATTACTCCTATCGGATATGTTTCCCATAAAAAACTTGCTAAAACCATAGGCGATAGAAAGTGCAGATGTGGCTAAACCTAATTCACCTTTACTAAATCCTAATTTTTGAAGCTCTGGTATAGCGAAAGAAAAGTTTTTCCGCACCAAATAATAGGCTGCGTAGCCTACAAAAATCCCTACAAAAACTTTAAATCGTTCTTTACTATATATTGATTTGATTTTCCCTTCAGGCAATAAAGGTTTGTGTGCCGCTGGTGGTGGAAAAAGTCTGAAACTCATGCTATTTGGTTAGGTTTATGAAGAAAAATTAAGGGTTTCTAAAAAAGATTTGGATAATCTGTTATAATCCCATCCACTTTTAAAGATTTTAAACGGTTAATTTCTTCAGGTGTATTTACTGTCCATGGCACAACTTTAACACCATCAGCATGTGCTTTTTTCATTAAATCAGTATCAACCATTGTGTAAATTGGGCTTAAAATAAATGGTTTAAACCCTAAATCGGTCATATTTTCTTCGTAAGTTTTTTTATTACTTACCAAAAAAGAAGTTCTTACACCAGGATATTCTTTATTAATAATTTGGATAGTTCTTTTATCGAAAGATTGAATAACTACATACGGTGTGATTTTCTTTTTTTCAATGACATCCATTAACAATTTAACAAAAACTGCAGGTTCTGGATTAACCACGTTATCTCCTTTAACATCGCATTTTGTTTCGATATTGTAAAACAGCTGTCTTTTGTTTTTTAGCTTGATTTCTTTTTGAACGGTGTCAATTAAATCTGCCAATAATGAAATATGGGTTTTAATCTTTTTTTGTTGTGGAAAACCTGTATTTACTTTAGTACCGATATCAAATGTCTTTATTAAATCGTAATCCATTTGATAGATAGGATATTTTTGCGCATCAGTTTTAGGAATATCTTTTCCATCTGGCGTAAGCATAAAACCTGGACTTAAATAATCATCGTGAGTTACTACAACTTTACCATCTTTGGTGATATGGGTATCCATTTCTAACGTAGTAACGGCATCAAAAGTCATTGCATTTTGCATAGCGATGATGGTATTTTCTGGCATTACCCCCCTACCTCCGCGATGTGCTTCGGCACTAAATGATGGAAAACTTACATTTTGCATATTCTTTTGTTGGTAGGTTGACTGACTACATCCGGCTATTAAAGCTACACTCAAAAAACTGAAAAATATAGTTGATTTATTCATGTTATGCTTCTGCTATAAATTGTTCTCCAAAACGATCTGTTACTACTACTTTTACTTTTTTAACCGATGGCTCAAAATGTGCTAAAAACAAATGTTCTGTCATTTTAGGCTCGGCAAAAGTTCTTCCCATTGGCAACTTATCTCCCTTAAATAAATTAACCGATAATGGATCAAAACCTTTTTGCTGCTCCATATCTCCCATTGGTTTTCCATCTAAAAAATAGTCAACTTTCCACAGCGGATCCCAATTCCAAACATTTGCTATTAAACGCTTTTGGCCGGTTAATTCATCTACATAAATATGAACTTGTTCTTTTCTGTCTAAGCCAGTTCCCTGATAATACCATTTTAATTCCGTTCCGTTTACTTCATAAACACCATAGCCGTTTGGTGTACCATCCTCGCAAATCGGGCCAGTCCACCAAGCGCCGCAAACCGTACCATGGTTGTGTTCGTAGATATTATTTACGATGGTATTTTTATTGTAATGCGTATGTCCCGACATAAAATGAACATTGGAAAATCCATCCAGCACTTTATATAAATCTTGATTGTTTTTAACCGCATTATGAATAGGAATATGCGCCGAGATGATAACCAAAGCATTTTTATCAACAAATTGTAAGTCTTTAGCCATCCAATCCAATTGAGCTTGAGTGATGAAACCATCATAAGTACGTTCGATCCCTAAATATCTCACATCATCTAAAACGATATAATGTGCTTTTCCACGATTAAATGAATAATAAGTTGGGCCGTAGTGTTCTTGAAAAGTTTTGTCAGATGTTTCATCCCCGCCCATACGGTAATCCATATCGTGATTGCCTAATGCCTGGAAAAATGGAATGCCCATTTCTGCTACCGCTTTGTTATAGTCAACAAATAATGCATGATTATCCCAAACAATATCGCCAACACAAATGCCATGAACAGGTACTTTACCTAATGATTTGATAATCTTTTTAGTATCAGGAACTGATGTAGACATCATTTTTTCTACATCTTTTTTATTCTTCACCTGCGGATCTGCCCAAATGATAAAGTTGTGTTTGTTGTCCTTCTGTTTTAACGGCTTAAGATCGAAATTTAACTTACCTGCGGTATCTGGTTTATAATAATGGCGGGCAATGCTACTCTCGGTTGCAAACTCGTAACCCGAAGGCGTGCTTATCCAAACAAAACGGGCCAGTTCGTGAAGTTTAATCTCATAGTTACCGTTATTATCGGTTTGCACCACACTGTATCCATCAGAAATCACTACCCCAGAAACAGCCTTACCTTTACTGGTTACCGTTCCGCTTACCAATCCATCAACAGCGAATAAGGAAGATGGAAAGGATTTTAAACTAACAAATAAGGTTGTGGTTAATAAAGTTGATTTTTGTATAAATGATCTTCTATTCATTTTTGCTGAGTACCTATTTTAACTAACAAAGGATAGCATACTACTATCCTTTGTTATATTCATTTATTTTTAATTAATTTTTTAAAACAGTAACGCCTGCTCCGGTTTGCAAATCAGAAATAGTAGCAGTTGTAGACATTACAATATTAGTGAGTAATCTGCCTTTTTCCCATCTTCCTGTACTTGTTATATATATACCGCCAAGTTGGATAAAACCACCCCCACTTGTGCCGGTCTGCTCAACTTGAAAACCTAAGCGATTGGTATTGCTGCCAGCACCAAAGAAGTTTTGCTGTAAGCGAGAAGAAGGATTTATTGTAGTGTAATAATCTGTATTTGTAATTCTATAACCAAGTTCTGGTGGGCCTGCAGCATATACATTTCCAGAATTCGGATTTCCTCCGCCATACATAATCACATCTACCGGCACTGTACTTGTATTAACTGTGGTACCTTCAAAAAGAGCTATACCCGCTACATTACCGCTATTTGCTAATAAATTTGTGTTTTTAGTTCCAAAGTTTGCACCATCATTATTTGCATAATCTACTGCGGCCACCCAGTTTGCTGATGAAATATTTGTTGAGCCAAAACCCCATATCAATTTACTGTAACCGCCAACATAAATAAAATCACCTTTTTTAGCAGTACCAGATGTAATGTTAATTTTATAGGTACGTACGCCACCAGTTGCCCATCCATTTACAGGAGCCGGATTTGCAGAACCTGCATTATTAGTAGTAACCAAAGAGTATGGAGTAACTGAAAAGTCGATATCTTTTGTTACCAATAATTGTACATATTCATATGCTCCCTTTTGAGTTCCGCTAGTTACAGCTTCACTGCCTCCCGGATTGGTTAAGTAGCCAGAAATAATTATAGGAGAAGGCTTTACTAACGGCAAGGCAAATACATCATTCGCATTACGCACCCATAAAGAAAGCTGAGGTTGGTTGTTTTGTGTTTTAAAATATGCAACTCCAGTAAAATTTGCAGCAGAAGGTAATTGATTACCAGAAAAATTGGCTGTAGCTTCGGTATGTAGTTTTGCTTTACCAAAACCGTCGTTAATGGTTTTATCGCCAGAAAAAGTATCACCCTGTACCGGCTCAGGTTCTACTACGGTATTACTTACAGTAACCAATGTGTTTTCGTACACTAAAGGTTGAGCTATTAAATTAGCAATATTTACAATTGGCACTTTAATGTTTTTACCAGAAGCAATTTTGTTAACTGCGGAGCTATTTACACCTTCAATTTGAAGCACACCATCTACACGCTTTAAAATCCCACCTTCTACTTTAATGTGCACCGAATCGCCTACTGTATATTTAGCTGCATCTGCGCCAATATTTATGGCTATCCCCCGTACCGAGTCAATACCATTACCAACAATTCTTGAGTTTTGAACAATTAATAAATTTTTTGGTGTATTCCCCGCCAGAAAATCAGATATTACTACTCCTTTTATAGAGCTGGCACCTTTCATAACAGTTGTATTAAGTACCAAATCGGTTTCTTTATAAGATTTCTTTAAATCAAAATTAGAGATAAAAGGACTTATTGTACCTAACACAAATTCATCTTTTTGTTTATCACATCCTATGATTAATATACATGCAATAACAGCGAAAGCATTTATATATTTTAATGTATTTTTCATATTAATTTAACTTAAAATTAAGGTTTTTGCCACCAAACCTGTGTACTGATTGCATCGGCACCTTGCGACGCTACCGCATTTTTATAATTGGTAGGATTTGCTGATTGAGCAACCACTGGATAAAATAACCGGGCTGGCATTATTCCATTGTTAAGCAAACCTAAACCTTTTTGCAAAATTGGGTATGCACTACGACGATATTCGAACCATTGCTGAAAATCGACCAAAAACAATGCATAATATTTTTGTTGATGGATTAACAACATTTTACTCATTGTGTTAGGCGATGCGCTGTTTAATGGTAATGCATTATTCCATTCAATATCAGCCGCATTAACATAAGCTGTTACTGCTGGATCGGTTGCACCGCCAGTCATTACCGTAGGTAACCAATAATTTATCGCATCTGCAATTCCTTTGTAATAATAAGCTTGGGCACTTCCACTTATCCATCCTTTGGCGGCTGCTTCTGCTAAAATAAAATCTACTTCGGCAGCATTCATAATTATACCTGTATAAGGATCGGTTTGAAGAGATAAAACTGCATTATCACTCGCCGAGTAAAAACTAGATTGTTTTGCAGGCTCGTTACCTGGTACATAACCACTTGGCACACCTGCATATCCATTAGTACCTGGCCTAATACGGAAACGATTAATACCACTTGTACCGTAAGATTGAAGAATACGGGGGTCATTCCATACGACCAGATTATTTATAAAAAACTCACCAAGTGCAGGCACGTAAAAATCATTAACGCGTACATTTGCCATAAAGGGCGATGTAAGTAATGCATTGCTCACATTTGAACCTGTCCATTGTAATTTAGCCGTATGCTGATTATTGACCATTATTGGATAATTAGCAGAATTAACATCAACGATATCCTTTATTTTAGCAATAACAGTTGGTGAAACTTCGGCTTTGCCCGATACGCGAAGCAATAATCTTAAATATAGTGAATTACCTAATCTCCGCCATTTACTTACATCTCCGTAAAAAACCGGATCGCTGGTAACAACAATTGGTGTTCCATCTTTCAATAAATTATTAGCTTGTTCAAGTTTCTCAAACATTCCTAAATAAATATCTTTTTGCTTATCAAAAACTGGTTGGTAATTACCTTCTTTTCCTTTATTAGCCTCAGTAAAAGGTACATCGCCATAAGTATCTGTAAGTAAAGAATATATCCACGATTGTAGGATAAGAGAAATACCTTGATATGATTTATTTAATTTTTCTGGTTTACTCGCAATATTCTGAATATCAACAATATTGGTTAAATTTAAATACCAATTGTTCCATGTGTTATCAGCAGCGCTTCGTCTAATATCATATCTAAACGTTTTTCCTTCGGCATCGCCTAAATCAACAGTAACCTGCATTAACTCGTTATTAAAGTTACGGTTACGCAACATATTGGTCGACATTAGGTTTACTAATGTTGGCGCCAATAGCTGATCGGCATTTACTTCTGTTTTTCCAAGCGGATCAGTATTAACTTCATTAAAATCTTTTGTGCAAGAGAGTGTTGATAAACTCAATCCTGCCAAGATGATATATATAATAATGTTTTTCTTCTTTTTCATAACTATAATTTTTATAAACCAACAACTAAACGCACTCCATAATTTCTTGTAGAAGGAAGTTGACCGGTTTCAAACCCTTGTTGAATATCTGAGCCAGCTAAAGTTCCAAACTCTGGATCGAATGCAGGCCAAGGTGACCAAATGAACAGATTACGACCGTAAGCGCCTAGTGTTAGTTTACTAAAGCCAATTCTGCTCAGGAATTTTTTATTAAAAGCATAAGTAATATTTGCTTCTCTAAATTTTAAATAATCTGTACTAAAAATACTTCCTTCTGCTTGGTTGTAATATAAAGAATTGTAATATCCCTCTATATCTGTAGCGATAATATCGTTTTTACGGAAGGTACCTCCACCGTTATCTACAACTCCATCACCAATTATACCATTATATCTACCAGGTAAAGTAATTGTTGACTTACCCAATGAAGCCATACGGGCAAAAGTAAACGAGTGACCAACAGCACCTAATTGTGCATCGAATAAAACACTCATACTTACTTGTTGATAGGTTACACCAGTACCAAAACTAAACCTAAATTTAGGTAACGTATTACCTAAATATTTTACTTCTGCAGTTGGTTTAGCATAGCCTGTTACTGCATCAAAAATTATTTGACCATCAGGAGAGCGTAAAAAGCCAGTTCCATACAAATCTCCCATACTGCCGCCAACTGCTGCAACCACTTGCCCCGAGTTGCCAAAACCACCGGTACGCAAAATTACCGAGCTATCTGCCAATTCTTTAATTTCGTTACGGTTAGCGCTAAACGTACCATTCAATGTCCATGTAAATTTCTTAGTTTTTAATGGCGTAGCATTAACTGACATTTCTAAACCTTTGTTATTTACTCTACCAACATTAAAAATACCAATATCATAACCCGATGATTTATCGAGTACACGACTAAGTATTTGATTTTTTGTATTACCACTATAAACGGCAACATCAAAATTTAACCTGTTTTTAAATAATTTCAAATCCAATCCCAATTCAATGGTCGTCGTCATTAATGGTTTTAAATCTGGATTTGGTAAAATCCTTGGGTTCGTCATTGCATTGCCAGGGTAAACACCATTGGCAGCTATTAAGTAGTTGTAAGCAGTACGATAAGGAGTTGTACTACCACTTCCTACTTGCGCATAAGATGCTCTTAACTTTGCAAAACTTATTGCTTTTGGCATTTTCCAAAAATCTGACGCTACAAAAGCTAAACTTGCCGATGGATAAGAAAAACCAACATTATCTTTTCTTGTTAAAGTAGCCAATGTACTGTTCCAATCCTGACGGATAGTTAAATCTAAAAATAAATAGTTTTTGTAAGCCAGCGATGTCAATGCATAAAGACTGTTAATTCTATAACGGGCGGTATCTGGCACATAAACCAATTTGTTAATGTTATTGGTTAAGCTATAATAACCTGGTATTTTTAAACCATCTGCACGGGTTTCTAACTTACTATATTCGTTACGCATTTGGCTACCACCAACACTTGCTGATAAATTAAAATCTTTTGTTATCTTTTTATCGTACCTCAACATAAAATCGGCATTAATTTCATACGATTTAATATCAGCTACGCGATAAGATCCTTGTGCAAACATACCGCCTGATGAAGTATCCCAAGGGCGCATGGTTTCACGTATATCTTTATTATAATCTCCAGATGCACGCACCATTAAACTCAATTCATCAGTAAATTTATAGGTAGCTTGTATATTTCCTAACCAGCCGTTACGTTTTTGTCCATTTAAATACTGTTCTGAAATAGCATAAGGGCCTTCTGGAAAAGAGGTTGTTAAATTTGAAAACTGTTGTAGTTCTTTACCTGGAGCCCAATAATCCCGGTACCAATCTGGATTAATGTTAGGCTGTGCAAACATAAACCAATACATTAACGATTGATTGCCATAACCCGTGGCAGGCAAATTATCACTGTTCCTGTTACTATATTGTACTTTTAAATTTAAGCTTAATCTTTTGGTAATATTCGTAATCGCGTTTAGCGAAACATTTGTTCTTTCCATACCGGTATTCGGTACAATCCACTCATTATTACCGTGGTTTGCCGAGAAACGAAGACCTACATTTTTAAGTGTCCCATCTAAACTCACCGAATTGGTAGATTCGAAACCTGTGATAAAAAAACCATCAACAGGGTCTCCATAGCCTACCCATGGCGTTTTGGTTAAGCCTTTTGCTTTAATTGCAGGATCATATTGGAAAAACATATACCCATCAGCGAAAGCAGGGCCATAAGTTGAACTTGTATTACCTGTACCAAATTGATAACTTGTAGTACCATCTGTACCAGCCCCAAATTCATTTTGTCTAGCAGGACCACGATTAACATCCTCCCAAGAGCTATTGGAAGTAAAAGAAATTCCTAACTTCTTTTTATTTTTATTAGCTGATTTAGTGGTAATCATAACCGCTCCATTGGCACCTCGTTGCCCATAAAGTGCAGAAGCTGCGGGACCTTTTAACACTGTTACACTCTCAATATCATCAGGATTTAAATCATTAATACCACTACCAAAATCTACCGGCATAATATCACCCGATGTGCCATAAACTCCTCCTCCGGTAGCTGCAGAGCGTTTAGAACTACTGCTGGCCACTACACCATCAATAACAATCAGTGCCTCGTTATCTCCGGTTAAATTGTTTTCGCCACGCAAAATGATTTTGTTTGAACCAGCCGGGCCACTATTTCTTACTAAATTTAAACCAGCTACTTTACCAGATAAAGCATCTGTCCAGTTACTTGAAACTGCGTTTGTGAGTTGTGTGCTATCAACCTTTGTTACGGCATAACCCAATGCTTTCTCTTCGCGTTTTATTCCCAGCGCCGTAACCACTACTTCACTTAACTGGCTGGTAGATGAGGCTAGTCTTATCGTTGCATTGTTTTCGCTATTATTAAACGTTTTCCGCAAGGTTGTATAGCCCACCATATTATAAAGAACAGTAGTTCCTTTAGCAATAGTGATGGTATAATTTCCCTTCTCATTTGTTACACCCAAAAACTTCTTATTGTTATCCGTTATTGTTGTTCCAATTAATACTTGTCCATCCTGGTCATCCAACACCGTCCCCTTAATTACAATATTTGGTGCCGGAGTTTGTGCAAAACTTTCATTAATACAAATTAATTGTATCAGCATAACACAAATGAAAAAACTAAAGCGTTTTAGTCTACCCTTAAAAAAAGTTCGATTTTCCTTTTGGTGATTATCAGGACTGCTTTGCTTTACATGCAGAACGCATTGATGCCACGAAATCTGTTGAGTAAAATTTTTGATCATAATTATTATAGTATATCCGGTTAGTAATTGGGTTCATATGTGCGATTTATTTTGTCCGGATTTGCGGGCAAAGTAAGCCTGTTTATGTTAAAAATATATTAAGCAAACATTAACGTATTGAAAAGCAACCTTAAAATATTGCGATTTATTTATTTTTACTTACTATATATTTCGTTAATTAAAATTAACAAAACAAATCGAAACTAAAAACAATAAAATAAATCAGCAAGAAATATTTTTTAATTGAATGTTTAAACAGACAGAAATATCGATGATCGTAAGAAGAATGGAATAAGCAAGCTAATCCTAAGCAAAGCAAAAAATAGCTATAATGGCAATATTACAAGGAAAAACAAGAAGCCAATGGATTAAATCATCAACACAAAGGCACCACGTAATAATTTTATTACAAGGCATGGTGATAGGAAAATAAATTGAGCAACAAAACGAAACATCGTGTTGTAACATTTATATATCAACCTAAATCGAAAGATAAAGAAACACTGACTAACCTGCCTTTGCGTACTCAAATACATGCTTCATGTAAAGTTTACGTAAAGAGAATGTCCGTTCAAGTGCAATTAAAACCATCACCGGAAATATTAAAAAACCAAGCAGGTTAAAAGCGTAGAAAAAATAGCCAAAAATTAATATGAACCTGAAACATTCTAGGTAATAGATCCATTTACGTTGCTCCAAAAGCGCACCGATGTTGATTAAAGTAAGCAAGATAAAGATAAGTATTGCAGCTTTATTGAATGAGGTTAAAAAACCGTAAAATAAGGTAGTACCAGTAAGCATAGCAACTACCGCTATCAACTGTATATTTAAATAAGTTTTAAACTTAGGTTTAGCAGCATGTTGTATTTTATTCTGAAAGTAACGCTCCTCTAAAATTGGCCTGATGTTTTGATCCATCAACGCTGGGCTCCCGAATAGGGCATTCCATTTAGCCTTAAATCCATTTGCACGCTTATACGCCTCTCCTATTTCCAAATAGTAATGAAAATGCTGCCATAGGAAACTATAACTTTTAATAGGATGTGTTAAACCATATTTAGGTGCCTCTTCTTCGGCCTGAAAAGTACCGAATAATTTATCCCAGAATACAAAAACATCACCATAGTTTTTATCCAGGTATTTTTCGTCAGAGGCATGATGAACACCATGTAAAGAAGGCGTAATGAATATACGCTCCAGCCAGCTCAGCTTGCCAATTAATTGTGTATGCGTAAAAAATGAATAGGCTCCATGAGCCAAAAGTATGGTAATAATCATATTGGGATGAAAACCAATTAATGGTAATATACACCAAAACACATTGCGGAAAATGGCTTGAATAGTCGTAATCCTCGCAGCCGCCGATAAATTAAACTCTTCGCTCTGGTGATGAACGATATGTGCAGCCCATAAAAAATTAATTTCGTGGCCGAGCCTATGGTACCAGTACCAAACAAGATCTGTCGACAAAAGCAATAAGATCCACACATACCATTTTGTAGAAATATCAAAAATTGCATAATTTAAATATACCCAATCGTACACCTGATAAAAACTCGCCGCGATAAATAAGTTCAATAACCTTTCGGCAATACCCACACTAAAATTTGCAACCGTACTTTCATATTTAAATATTTTCGCTTTTTTTTGGTGCTGGGCGATCCTAAACTCAATAAATACAAAAATAAAAAATGCTGGAATGGCAAATGCAAGGTAGTTTACCGTCATAACTTTAGTGGTCTTTTTTAGTTTAACGGAACAAACATAAATATATTCTATTAAATACATGGATTTTATAGAATATATTATTACACCTAAATTACTCCGATCTTCATTTAATGTTTGTTGTTTTGATTTATTTGTAGAACTTCGAAATTATAAATACACAATTATGGCTACAGATAAAAAAGCTGAAAACAACAATATATTATCTATTGATATAGGCGGTACAAGCATTAAAACAGTTCTTTTGGATGAAAGCGGAAATATGCTTACCGAATATTTAAAAAGCAAAACCCCGCCAGAAGCTACTCCAAAGGATATTGTTTCTGGAATTATAGAGTTGATTAAGCCTTTTCCTGTTAGCTACAACCGCGTATCGATTGGTTTTCCTGGTTATGTTAAAAATGGAATTGTTAAAACCGCCCCTAACCTGGCAAAAAACAAATGGGCCGATGTTGATCTCGCTCAGCGTGTAGCCAACGAGTTAGGTAAATCAGTACGTTTGGTAAATGATGCCGACCAACAAGGCTTAGGTGTGGTGGAGGGTAAAGGCTTTGAAATTGTTTTTACAGTGGGTACGGGTTTTGGAACAGCACTGTTATTTGATGGAGAATTACTGCCGCATTTAGAACTCGCACATTTCCCCATCAGCAAGGAAGAAGACTATGACGATTATATTGGAAATAAGGCTTTCGAAAAAATCGGGACTGAGCGCTGGAATAAAAGGCTCAAAAAAGTAATCGAAATCTACAAAACGGTTTTCAATTATGATATCTTATATATTGGTGGAGGCAATTCTAAACAAATAGACTTTAAACTGGAAAGCAATATTAAAATTGTAACCAACAGAGACGGGATTAAAGGCGGTGCTAAACTCTGGAAACTGGCCGATAAGTACAATATCTTTACTGTTGAGCCTAAAAAATAATAATCTTTATTACAATCTTTTAACAACAATACCTGCAATATTAATTTGTAAATCCTAATTTTGGGTGCATTATAAAAAATAAAAAATGGCAAATAACGATTCAAAAAAATATAAATTGGGAATGATCGGTTTAGGCACAATGGGCCGGAACTTATTATTAAACATGGCTGATAAAGGCTTCTCTGTAACTGGTTACGATAAAGACAGAAAAATGATATCGAAACTTGAAGAAGAGGGCAAGAAACACAACTTAGAAGGATTTGACGATATTGAAAGCTTTATTTCTAGCTTACAAACACCACGTACATTAATCTTATTAGTACCAGCCGGACCAATTGTAGATAGCGTTATTGCAGAACTAAAACCACTTTTAAGCAAAGGCGATATTATTATCGATAGTGGAAATTCACATTTTACCGATACCAACCGCCGTGTTGACGAATTGGAGAAGGATGGTTTACATTTCTTCGGAATGGGTATTTCTGGTGGTGAAGAAGGTGCACGCTTTGGTCCGAGTATGATGCCAGGCGGCGATAAACAAGCCTATAATGTAGTTAAGGATGTTTTTGATGCCGTAGCTGCAAAAGTTGGAACCGATCCATGTGTAACTTACATTGGCCCCGGTGCTTCTGGCCACTTTGTCAAAATGGTACATAATGGAATCGAATATGCCATTATGGAGCTTATTGCTGAGGTTTATGGCATTCTTAAAAATGGCTTAGGCTATTCAAACGATGATATATATAAGGTATTCAAAAAGTGGAATGAAGGCAGGTTACAATCCTTCTTATTAGAGATTACTGCTGAAATTTTTGTTTTTAAAGATGCTGAAACACAAAACGATCTTTTAGATCAGATCAAAGATGAAGCACGTTCAAAAGGTACCGGAAAATGGACATCAGAAGTTTCAATGGAACTTCAGTTACCTGTACCAACCATTAATGAGGCTGTTTCTAACCGCGATTTATCTAAATTCAAAAAACTAAGGGTTTCTTTAGAAGAGGCTTTTGGCAAAAAAGACACCAAAATTGCTGTTACTATTGATGAACTTGAAGATGCATTTTACTTCTCTATGATCAGTGCTTATGCACAGGGTATGCATTTACTGGTTCAGGCTTCAAAAGAATACCAATACGATTTACAATTACAGGAAATTGCTAAAATCTGGCGCGGTGGCTGTATCATCAGGGCTAAATTTTTAGAAGATATTTATCAGGCTTACGATAAAAATAACGCTTTAGAACATTTATTTGGTGATGCGGGTATTCAGAACATCGTTAAAGGTACTTTAGCTGGCACACGCAAAACAATTAGTGCATGTATCAATTCTGGTTTAGGTATCCCTGCATTTGCCTCTACGCTAACCTATTTCGATACCATTACCACAGCTAGAATGCCTTCTAACTTAATCCAGGCACAAAGAGATTTCTTTGGAGCACACACCTTCGAGCGTATCGATAAAGATGGTGTTTTCCATGCTGATTGGAATAAATTATCATAACCTATTAGATTCACGAACAAGAAAATAAAATGAAAACCAAAACCGCATTAAACCCTACCATTTTTGTAATATTTGGTGGAACAGGTGATTTAAACAAAAGAAAATTAGCACCTGCCCTATATAATTTATTTATTGAGGGTTACATGCCAGATAAATTTGCCATTATAGGTACAGGTAGAACCGAATTTACCGACGATAGCTACAAAGCTGCTTTAGAAGATGCTGTAAACCAGTTTTCGCGCAGCGGAAAAGTAAAAAAAGATAAATGGGACGATTTTGCAAAGACCATGAACTACTGTCCTACCGATTTTGCCCAGCCAAAAACTTTCGAAAACCTAAAAGGAGCTGTAGAAAAATACCAAAAAGAATTTGGAGCCGGAACACAGGTAATTTTCTATCTGGCAGTTGCACCTAATTTCTTCCCGATTATTGCTGAATGTTTGCAAAAATATAAACTTACGCAAGATGAAGACAATAGCCGTATCGTTATCGAAAAACCTTTCGGCCATGATTTAGAATCAGCAAAAGAACTGAATACATTATTGAGCACCATTTTTACCGAAAAGCAGATCTATCGTATCGATCATTACTTAGGTAAAGAAACCGTACAAAACATGATGGCTTTCCGTTTTGCCAATGCATTGTTCGAGCCGTTATGGAACAGATCTTATATTGATCACGTTCAGATTTCGGTAACCGAGCAGTTAGGTGTAGGCGATCGTGGAGGTTATTATGAAGGTTCTGGTGCTTTAAGAGATATGATCCAGAATCACCTGTTGCAATTGCTTTGTTTGGTTGGAATGGAAGCGCCAATTAATTTTGATGCCGATGAAATCAGGAACCGTAAGGTGGAGGTTTTAAGAGCAATGCGTCCTTTTTCTGCCGAAGATATCCGTTTCCATACTGTTCGGGGTCAATATAGTAAAGGTTGGGTTGAAGGTAAGGAAGTTCCTGGATACCGTCAGGAAAAAGGTGTTGATGCACATTCTAATACTGAAACTTTTGCTGCTGTTAAATTCCATATCGATAACTGGAGATGGCAAGGTATTCCTTTCTATTTAAGAACTGGAAAACGCTTAAACCAAACTTCATCTTTAATTACCATTCAATTTAGAGATGTTCCACATCAGATTTTCTCATCAGGTGTAACCGAAAACTGGCAGCAAAACAGGTTAGTAATCAGCATACAGCCAGAAATGAGTATCCGTATGCAGGTACAGGCCAAAAGACCTGGATTGGATATGGTATTGAATCCTGTTGATATGGTGTTTGATTATAAGGGAACTTACGAAGGTGATACCCCTGAGGCTTACGAAACCTTATTATTAGATGCCATGATGGGGGATCAAACGTTATTTATGCGTGGCGATCAGGTGGAGGCAGCATGGGAACTGGTCATGCCGATTTTAAATACTTGGGAAAGCAAAAAATCAATCAATTTCCCTAATTATCCTGCCGATAGCTGGGGACCAGAAGAAGCTGAAGCACTTATTGCAAGAGATGGTTTCCACTGGTTTAACCTGCCATTGAAGAATAAGGAATAAATTTTTACTCAGGTCGTCACCCTGAACCGAGCCTTAGCGAGCTCACCGAAGGTAATTTATTTCAGGGTCTTGTTCGAGATAGATGCTGATCCCGAATATTCGGGACAGCATGACGGCTCTTATTAATTACAAAAATGAATCTAATCATATACAAAACATTAGAAGAACTAAACCAGGATCTGGCAGATTATGTAATTAAAATTGCAGAAATGTCTATAGAAGAAAACGACCGCTTTAATTTCGTATTAACTGGCGGCAGTTCTCCTAAAGCACTTTATCATCTTCTGGCTACAGAAGGCCAGCACAGAATTGATTGGGGAAAAGTTTACTTCTTCTTTGGCGATGAGCGCAACGTTCCGGCCGATGATGATAACTACAACGGACTAATGGCCAAGAAAACCATTTTAGATCCACTAGGCATTAAAGAAGATCATATTTTTTACGTTGATACCACTTTGGCTCCAGAAAAGGCCGCTATCGAATATAAAAAAGCAATCGACAAGCATTTTAATGGTGAAGATCTGATTTTCGATTTAATCCTTTTGGGTATGGGCGATGATGCACATACGGCTTCGATTTTCCCACACACCACTTTGGTTAAAGATGAAGAAGTAAATGTGGCTTCCGTTTATGTAGAGAAATTAGATACGTACCGCATCAGTTTTACAGCACCATTAATCAACAAAGCCGATAATGTAGCATTTTTGGTTTTTGGAGAGAATAAAGCCGAAGCTTTAAAACATGTTATTGGCGATGAGCAAAAAGATGTTGCAACTTATCCTTCACAGTTAATTGATCCGATTGATGGAAAATTAACCTGGTTTACCGATGAGGCCGCAACAAAATTATTAGAAGATTAAAAAAATTATGATGTCTGAAGAAAAACATTTATCAGACTTTTTAAACGGAAAAACGGAATATACCTTAAGGTTATTCCGTTTTTTTATTGAGCAATTGACCGAATTAGGAGAGATAAATCTCAGACCTACAAAATCCATGATTGCAATCGCATCAAAAACCAATTTTGCATATATTACGCAATTGGGTAAAAATTTCATTCACGTGGTTATTCCTTTCAATCAACCGTATGAAAACAATCTTTGCTTCACTAAGATTGCACAGGTGCCAGGAAAGGATCAATTTAACCACCATTTGAGGATTTATTTCGAAGAAGATATTAGTGATGAAGTGAAAAGCTTTTTAAGGATGGCGATGGAGTGAGTTACGTGATCCAGAAAATAGGTGCTGTTGGAAGTTACTATCCGACAGTTTAATAAAAATAAATTTTTGTGTCAGATGGAAAACATCTGACACAAAATATGAATCTGTTTGATAGATTTCTCCGCTTCGGTCGAAATGACCATCAAGAAGCTTAATTTAATCCAATTTCTCTTCGATCAACAGCTTAATAATCCCATCGGCCATCCCCACTTTAGGTACATAAATCTGTTTTATGCCAGTCCACTTCATTAAGGTTAAATAAATCTCACAGGCCGGAATAATTACGTCTGCACGGTCGGGGTTTAAGCCCAGCGTATTAATCCTTTCTTTCAATGAATAACTGGTTAATTTATTATACATCGAATTTAGCTTCTGCAACGATAAAGGCGCGTTTTCTTTCTCGTCCGACATTCGGAAGAGTTTATTGATGTTACCACCAGTACCTATGCCCGCTAAATGTTTATACGCTTTTGTATGTTCTTTTACCCAATCTTTCATTTCTTCCCAGGTTTCTTCCTTATCCTGGTTGTCGAGCATCCTGATTGTGCCAATATTGAAGGATCTTGATGCTGCTGGAGCACCTTTTACAAAAACCGACAGTTCGGTACTACCTCCACCCACATCAATATATAGGTAATTTTTATTTTCGTCTAACTCTTCTTCAATATGGTTAGCGTAAATAATATTTGCTTCCCGTTGCCCCTCAATAATCTCTAAAGTAACGTCTGCTTCCTTTTTAATCAGCTTAACGATATCTTCTCCATTACGGGCCTCACGCATGGCAGATGTTGCACAGGCTAAATATTCCGAAACATGATAAACATCCATCAGATTTTTAAAAGCAGTCATGGTTTTTACCAGATCTGCAGATTTTTTCTCCGAAATATATTGATCTAAGAATGCATCATCTCCCAGCCGGAGCGGCACACGTATAAGGGTGTTCTTTTTATACTTATATTTTCCGTCTTGTTTGCTAATATCAGCAATGAGTAACCTCACCGCATTCGAACCGATATCTATAGCTGCGTATCTTAACATTATGATTGATGCTTGGTTTTTAAATAGTTGTAGATGTCTACCTGCGCCCTTATCTTTTTACTTAATCTGTTTTTATGGTATTTATTATTGTTCAAAGCATTGATCTGCCTCGATTTGGTATTATCCTGCAATTGCAGATCGATGATATCCTGTATCTCCTGTTTCACATCATGATCTAAAACCGGGAATCCTACCTCAACGCGGTGTTCGAAATTCCTGCTCATTAAATCTGCAGATGATAAATACATGTCGTTTTTACCGTTATTACCAAAAATATAAACCCTGGCATGCTCCAAAAACTTATCGATAATGCTAATGGCGGTAATATTTTCACTAAAACCCTTTACTCCAGGTACCAGACAGCAGATACCACGGATAATCAGCTGAACTTTAACCCCAGCATTGCTCGCATCGTAAAGTTTGGCAATAATCCCTTCATCCGCTAAACTATTTACCTTTAACATGATGTAAGCAAGTTTGCCCTGTTTAGCATTCCTGATTTCTCGGTTAATAAAATTGACCAGTTTCGAACGGCTCTCCAACGGCGAAACAATCAGGTGTTTAAATCCCTTCGTTACGGTACGTTTGCTCAACGCATCAAAAAGTTTTACCAGATCGTTGGTAATCTCTTTCTTTGCGGTGAAAATACTATGGTCGCAGTATAAACCTGCGGTTTTCTCATTAAAGTTTCCAGTTGCTAAGTTTGCATAGTAAACTGGCTTATCTTTTTCAATCCGTTTAACCAAACAAATTTTAGAGTGTACTTTGTAGTCGGTTAAACCGTAATTTACCTTAACCCCTTCCTCCATTAAGCGGCTGGTCCAGTAAATATTAGCCTGTTCATCAAAACGGGCTTTAAGTTCTAATAAAACAGAAACTGCTTTACCATTTTTAGCCGCGTTGATTAATGCATTGATTACTTTTGAGTTTTCGGCTAACCGGTATAAAGTAATCTGTATTTCAGTTACTTTCGGATCAATTGCAGCTTCACGCAGGAACAAAATAATATAGTCGTATGATTGGTAGGGTAAATTCACCAAATAATCGCGCTGGGCAACTTTATTAAACATACTTTGGGTTCTGTGCAGATCGTGAACCTTCAGTGGCACATTCGGCGCATATTCCAATTCTTTTTTACCTACATTCGGGAAGGCGATAAAATCGCCAAACTTATGGTAACGGTTACCCGGAATTAAACTTTCGGCCTCAAGCTTAAGTTTGTTCACCAGTACAGTGAGCATATTTAAAGGCATCGCCGAATCATAAAGCAAACGCATTGGTTTCCCTTTTTTACGTTTTTCTAAACTGCTTTTTAAATCTTCGATAAATTTATCATTAATGTTTTTATCGATATCTAATTCTGCATCCCGTGTTAGCTGGATCGAATAAGCCTCTAAATTATCGTAAGTAAAAACATAAAATATATCGTCTAAACAATACCTGATAATGTCTTCGGCAAGAATAATAAATTTTAGATCGTTTGTTTCGGGCAGTACCAAAAACCGTGGCAAATTAGGCGGAATTTCAATAAGTGCATATTTCTCTTTAATTTTTGTATCCTTTTTTGAAAGTTTAACAAAAAAGTAAAGGTACCGGTCTTTCAGTTCTGGAAAAGGTTTATCCATATCCAGCATAATGGGAACAAGATTAGATAAAATCTTATCCCTGAAGTGATTTTTAACAAATTCGCCTCTGCTTACATTCAGTTGGGTATCGTTTAAGATAAAAATCCTGTTTTGAGCAAGTTCGTTTATTAAGGTAGCCTGAAAAAGCTGGTCGAATTTTCTTTCCTGTTTTACAACGATGTTTTTAATCTCATTCAGAATTTTCTTTGGATTAAATCCCAAAAGTGCTTTAGCCTTATCGTTCAGATTGGTCAGCCGGGTCATGGTGGCTACCCGCACACGGTAAAATTCCTCTAGATTTGAAGAAAATATAGATAGGAATTTAATCCGTTCAATCAGCGGAACCGTTTCATCGGCAGCTTCTTGCAATACACGTTCGTTAAAGTAAAGCCAACTGATTTCGCGGTTTAAAAAAGGGATCTTCTTATTGCTCATTTAAAAAAATAAAAAATCCCTGCCAAAACAGGGATGCTCAAAACTGCACATTAATTTGTTAAATCGATGTTAATTCATTTACACGTTAACGTTAACAAATCTATTTTTTAGTAGGTGTTTTAGTCTCTTTATTAACCGGTGTTGCAGCTTTAGCAACCGTTTTTTTAACAACTGTTGCTGCTTTTGCAGGAGTAGTGGCAGGCGCTATTGCTTTTTTAACTACTGTAGCAGCTTTTGCTGGTGCTTTACTCACTGTACCTGCCGCTTTTTTGACAGCTGTTGTGGCATCCGTTACTGCTTCTTTTGCTTTTGCAACTGGTTTCGCCAGTACTTTTTCTGCTTTTTCTTCTGTTTCTATTGCAGCAACTTTAATGCTTTGCACTACTGGTTTAGCCTTTGCAACGGCTTTTTTAACCACTTTCTGAGCAGTTTTTTCAGACTTACTTACCGCTTTCGTAACTGGTTTTTTCGCTGCTTTTGCTTTCTCTTTTGACGCATGTAACAAATCATCAATTTTTTGTCCCACATCCGCCTTTACAATAGTAAATTTCTTGGTTAATTTCTTAGCCACACGCTTACTTGCTTTCCCTACCTCCGTACTAATTTCCGATACATCATGACCTAAACTTTTGATCACATCTAAGAACTTATCCGTAATCGACTGCTCCAATTGTTTCTTCACTTCTTTTTTGGTGATCTTTTTTTGAGACTTCGGTTTAGTGGTTTTCATATTATTTTTCGTTTTTTTGTGAGGATGGATTAATTTCTATTAAATCTACTTATTTTTTTACTTTAAAGCTAAAACCATGCCTTCTTTTGATATTGTAAGTAAAGTTGATGCGCAAACATTAGACAACGCAATTAACAATGCTAAAAAAGAAATCCTTAACCGATTCGATTTTAACGGATCGAAAAGTACCATCGATCTCGATAAAAAAACAAACGTAGTAACCATTGTTACTGAAGATGATATGCGATTAAAAGCAATCGAAGGTTCCATTATCTCGCGGATGATGAAACAGAATTTAGATCCGAAAAGTTTAGATTTTGGCGATGAGCATCAGGCCTCCGGCAACATGATCAGAAAAGAAATCAGTATTAAAGAAGGATTGGATAAAGAAGCAGCAAAAAAGGTTGTGGCAAAGATCAAAGCCAGTGGATTAAAAGTTCAGCCTGCCATTATGGACGATCAGGTTAGAGTAACCGCAAAAAAAATCGATGATCTGCAGGCCGTGATGAATCTTTGTAGAAATGAAGATTTTGGTCAGCCGCTACAGTTTATAAACATGCGCAATTAAAAAGCTTAACTGTTTAAACTGGTTAATCGGTTAACTGTGGAAAGGCTTAGAAAACTTAGCTAATTCTTTAAGTGGATTTTGAAAGAATTCACTCATTTAATCATTCAAAATTCAATCATTAATCAAAATGGAAATCAGCGAAAACGGTTTTATATTTTCCGATAAAAAAGAGCTTTTAGATCTCGAAGCCATACATCATTATTTAAGTGTAGAATCTTATTGGGCAAAAGGCATCCCATTAGATACCGTAAAACGCTCTATTGAAAACTCGCTTTGTTTTGGCATTTACAAAGGAACCGAACAGGTAGGTTTTGCCCGTTGGGTGACGGATAAGGCCACCTTTGCATGGCTTTGCGATGTGTACGTTAAAGAAAGTTACCGTGGTTTGGGCTTATCAAAAAAACTGATGTCGTTTATGATCTTCCACCCCGACTTACAAGGCTTGAGGCGTTACCAATTGGCTACTTTAGATGCACATGGCCTATATGAACAATTTGGTTTTTCGTCAATTAAAAATCCAGAAAGCCAAATGGGCATCGTTATTCAAAACGCATACAGTAAAGCATCAGAATAGATATAAAACCTTTTTTAAACTCTCTTGTTTTTCATACACATCAAAACATAGAGAAAACATGAAAAAGATATTTTTATTATCCACTGCTTTTGCATTGGCGCTTTCATTTCAGGCTTGTCAAACTGCAGATAAGAAATCGGCAACTACAAAAGACAGTGTTGCCGGCGATACCAATATGGTAAATGGCAACCATACAGCTGGAGCCGAAAGCACAGAATCGGGTGTTGATGAAGCGGGTGCAACTTTTTTAAGAAAAGCAGCAATTGGGGGTATCATGGAAGTTGAAGCCGCTAAGATTGCGCAGAAAAATGCAAAAAGTGCTGAGGTGAAAGATTTCGCTGCTAAAATGTTGACTGATCACACAAAAGCCAATACAGAATTGAAAGCTTTGGCCATAAACAAAAAAGTAATCACCCCAGATGCATTGCCGGCAGAAGATCAGATTCATTTGGATGAAATGAAGAAAATGACGGGTACGGCTTTTGATAAACATTATATGGTTATGATGGTTACCGATCATGAAAAGACAGTAGCCTTATTTAAACAGGGGGCACAAAACCGCGATCAGGCAATTAAAAGCTGGGCAGGCAACACTTTAAGTGTAATCGAATCTCATGATGAAATGGCTAAAAAAATCGTTATCAACATGAAATAAACAGAGGCGAATTTCGCTTTAAAGATCAAAATCCTGAATAATGAATTTCAGGATTTTTTTCGTTACCAAAATGTGTGAAAAACATCATTTTTAATACAATTTCTTCCAATAAAAAAATTAAAATTAACTTTCGGCGTTTAATACAAAAATACATAAATGAATAAGAGTAGAATTTTTAGCGCACTGTTAAGTGTTGCGCTTGTGAGTGCGGTACCAACTTTGGCCAATGCGCAAAAAGCAAATTGGCAAAATCTTGATCTAAAAAGTGATAGTACATTCGGAATCAGTACCGAAAAAGCATATAAAGAACTTTTAAAAGGTAAAAAATCTGTTAAAGTTATCGTAGCAGTTAATGATGGCGGCGTAGAAGCTACGCATGAAGACTTAAAACGAATTATGTGGGTAAACACCAAAGAGATAGCTGGCAATGGCAAAGACGATGATAAGAATGGTTATATCGACGATATAAATGGCTGGAACTTTATTGGCGGTCCTAAAGAATCTGTAAACTTCGAAACCTTAGAATTAACCCGCCTGGTTCGTCGCGATCAGGCACGTTTTGCCAATACCACAGATGCAAATGTAGCGGAAAAAGATAAAAAGGATTTCGAAATTTTTAAAGCAGAAAGAGCCGACTTAGAAAAACAATTGGCAGAAGCCAGGGAAAATCTAGCAGGTATTACCGGTTTTAAAACAGCTTTAGATGCTGTGGTAAAGAAAATCGGTAAGGAAAACCCAACGGTGGACGATTTTAAAAACTTCAAGCCTTCTACAGAGCCTGAGGGCAGGATTCAAAATGTATTGAGCCAGCAATTAGAAAAAGGCAGCTTCAAAGATTTTTACGAAGATCAGATTGTAGAAGGACTGGATTACTATACGCGCCAGGTCAATTACAACTTAAACCTTGATTACGATCCACGTTCCATAGTTGGCGATGACCCAAACAATGTTAAGGAGAAATTTTATGGCAATAACGACGTTGCAGGTCCTGATGCCATGCACGGCTCACACGTAGCCGGTATCATTGCGGCTGATAGAACCAACAAACTTGGTATTTTAGGTGTAGCGGATAACGTTGCCATTATGGGTGTTCGTTGTACGCCAAATGGTGATGAAAGGGATAAAGATGTTGCCAATGCTATTCGTTACGCTGTTGATAACGGTGCAAAAGTAATCAACATGAGTTTTGGCAAGGCTTATAGTTGGGACAAAGCCATCGTTAACGAAGCTATGAAATATGCGGCATCTAAAGATGTATTGATCGTTCAGGCAGCAGGTAACGAAAACAAAAATATCGATGTAGAAAATAATTTCCCTAACCATAAAGATTTAGATGAGAAGACTATTGCATCGTGGATTACCGTTGGTGCTTCAGGCCCTAAAGATGATGAAACACTAAAAGCCAGTTTCTCTAACTTCGGCAAAACTCAGGTAGATGTTTTTGCTCCAGGCGTTCAGATTTATTCTACTGTACCGGGTTCTAAATACAAAAATTTAGATGGAACCAGTATGGCCTCTCCTGTTGTAGCTGGCTTAGCAGGATTAATCCGTTCTTATTATCCAAAATTAACTGCAGCACAGGTAAAAGAAATCATTGTTAAATCGGTTACTAAAGTTAACCATAACGTAGAGTATGCTAAGGGCGAAGAACCAGGCGCAGAAAAAGTTTCTATCCCATTCTCTGATCTTTGTATCAGTGGTGGCATTGTTAATACTTACAATGCATTAAAGCTAGCGGCAACTTACTCTGGTAAAGCGGTTGCGAAATAATTACGCGATACATCATCTCAAATTAATTTTGGATCGTAATGCTATAGCTTTAAGATTCCCGCCTGCGCGGGAATGACGTAATAAACAAAAAAAAATGCGAACCAAAAATCAGTTCGCATTTTTTTTGTTTATTTCAATGATTGTCATTGCAGGGCACGTAAATCCAAAGCATTAAGATTATCTTCGATTAGCACTTCGTAATTCCAAATCAAGTTTAGTACTATCTTACTTAAAGATCGTTCGACTACGCTCATGATGACAAACCACGTTTGGAATTAAACCAAAAGACAACTTAATTAAGCTAGTATCTTATCTGGCGTAATCGGCAATGTCCTGATCCTTTTTCCAGTAGCATTAAAAACAGCGTTGGCTACAGCGGCAGAAAAACCGATCAATGCAATTTCTCCCATTCCTTTCGCTCCCATTGGATTAATGTAAGGATCAGGTTTATTGATAAAGTTAACATCAATTTCCGGTACATCAGCATTTACCGGAACATGGTAATCGGCAAAATTATTATTGATGTATCTTCCATATCGGTGGTCGATAATAGATTCCTCGGTTAAAGCCATACCAATACCGCCGACTGCACCACCAAGCATCTGGCTTCGGGCCGTTTTTGGACTTACAATGGTACCGGAATCGCCTACAGAAACGATTTTACTCACTTTTACTACGCCTGTAAGCGCATGAACCTTTACCTGCACAAAGTGAATGGAGAACGAATACATTGAATAATTATCCCTTTCCTTTCCCCCCTGACTTTCTTTGGTTACTTCTATTTGCGGAAGATTATTCTTTTTTAAAACATCAACAAAATTAGCCGTTGCATCCATATTTGAATTTGCTGCCAGTTCTGCGATGGCTGATTTTAACGCCACACAAACATCATTCACTGCCGAACCTACTGTAGATAATGTAGCCGAACCGCCCTGACTAGGCGCTGGTGGCAAAGAAGAATCACCCAATTCGAATGTAATTTTATTTACAGGAATCTTCATCAGTTTATTGGCGATTAAAGTCATACCAGTTCCTGTTCCTGGGCCAATATCGCTGGTTGCACTTTGTAAAAGCAGCGATCCATCAGCCTTTAAAATACCCTTCACACTGGCTTTACCTCTATTTGCGTTAAAAACGCCAACACTTACGCCATAACCTGTTTGCCAAGGTCCTTCAATCAAACTGCCAGGCTTATTTTTCCGGTTGCTCCACCCTATTTTTTCTGCGCCGATTTTATAGGCTTCTTTTATGTTTTTGCTCGAAAAGGGTTTGTTTTTCTGCTGATCGGTTTCAGGATCGTTTTTGATTCTGAAATCCAATGGGTCCATATCCAAAGCATGTGCCATTTCATCAATTGCACTTTCCAGGGCAAAAGCTCCTGTAGCCTCTCCTGGACCACGCATCCATATTGGAACGCCAAGATCTACCGGAACAATGGCATAAGCAGTATTTACGTTATCGCATTGATACATAAACTTCGCCATGTTCACCACGCCTTCGGTAAAGTTCTCGTAAGTAGAAGTTTCGCCATAAGCCCTGTGCGTAATCCCCGTTAATTTACCATCTTTATTTGCGCCCAAGCCAATGGTTTGTATAGCTGCCGGCCGATTACCGACCATGGTAAACATCTGCATCCTGGTAATCACCACTTTTACAGGCTTACCAATATGTTTAGAGGCCATCACCGTTGCAATTTCCAATGGCCAGGTGCGTAAAGCCATACCAAAACCACCACCAACAAATTCCGAATTTACCTGAATATTCTCCATCGGAATTTTAAAAACATTTGCAATGGTACCCTGAGTAGCTTTTACGCCTTGTGTTTTAGCATAAACGGTAAGCTGGTTATTTGGCCTCCAATCGGCGATAATTCCGTGCAGTTCCATCGGATTATGCGTTTCGATAGGCAGGAAATATCTTTCTTCGAGCTTCACCTCTGCCGTTTTATAAGCGTTTTCTATACCACGTTTATAGTCGGCCTGACCTTGAAGTTTCTTTGCTTTAGGATCTTTTAAAGCTTTTTCAAAATCGGTATTAAAATCTTCTTTGGCATAGGTTGCTTTAACCAATGAAGCCGCATGAGTTGCCCTTTCGAAGGTATTAGCCACTACAATTGCAATCGGCTGTCCATTGTAGAAAATTTTGTCGGTATAAAAAATCTTCATCTGTGGACCACCTTCCTGCTCGTAAGCAGCAGCCGATGGCTTATTTAAATGCGAAATCACAGCAATTACTCCTGGTGCTTTTTCAGCCGCCTTGGTATCGAGTGCTGTAATTTTTCCTTTGGTAATGGTACTAGTCACCAAAACACCATAGGTTAAACCCGGTAGATCGTATTCCGCGAAATATTTAGCTTGCCCCGTAACTTTTAAAATTCCATCTACGCGGTCGTTGTCGTCTTTTAAAATTCTCTTTTCCATAACTAAGCTTTAGATTTTGCAAGATTCAACGCCTCGATTATTGTATTGGGTGCCAGTTTAAGTTTAAAGTCATTTCCTCCAAAACCTTTTGCATCCTTCATGGCCAACTGAGCTGCCTGTTCAAAATTCGATAAGGTGGCTTCTTTTCCTTTTAAGAAATTTTCGGATGCCGTTAAACGCCAGGGTTTATGTGCTACTCCACCCATTGCCAAACGAATATCCGTAATTTTATTATTGCTGAGCTCAAATGCTGCAGCTACAGAAACGAGAGCAAAAGCATAAGAAGCCCGATCCCTAACTTTAAGATAATGATAGTTTTTGGCAAGGTTATTTACCGGAATTTCCAAGCGGATAATCATTTCATCTGCTTTTAAGTTATTGTCTAACTGAGGCGTATCTCCTGCCAGGCGATGAAAATCTTTAAATGGCATTTTACGTTCTCCTTTAGCATTGGCTACCACCACCTCAGCATCTAAAGCCGTTAATGCTATACACATATCGCTTGGATGAACGGCAATACATTTCTCTGAAGTCCCGAAAATAGCATGCATTCGGTTAAAACCCTCCATAGCACCACAGCCTGTACCGGGTTGGCGTTTATTACAAGGCATTTCGGTATCGTAAAAATAACCACAACGTGTACGCTGCATCATGTTACCACCAACCGTTGCTACATTTCTCAATTGGGCAGATGCGCCCGCCTGTAAAGCCCAGGAAAGTAATGGTAGTTTCTCTTTAATCAGCACATTGTCTGCAACTGCCGAATTAGAAGCCAAAGCACCAATATGGATTTTATTTCCAATCTGCTCGATCTGTTTTAATGGAACATGATTGATATCGATGAGTTTTTCGGGCGCCGTAACACCTCTTTTCATTAAATCGATCAGGTTTGTTCCACCTGCCAAAAATTTGGCATTTTTATCTTTTACCAATAAGCCAATTGCTGACTTTGCCGTGGTTGTTCTTAAGTATTGAAAATTGATCATACCGTTTCACCTCCTTCCTTAACTTCAATAATTGCATCAACTATATTAGGATAAGCACCACATCTACAGATATTTCCACTCATATATTCACTTATTTCTGCTCTTGAACCGGTATGCCCTTCGCGTACACAGGCCACAGCTGACATAATCTGACCAGGCGTACAATAGCCACATTGAAAACCATCATGCTTGATAAATGCAGCCTGCATTGGATGCAAAGTTTCGCCATTAGCCAACCCTTCAATCGTGGTAATTTTCTTTCCTTCATTCATTACTGCTAAACTGAGGCATGAATTTACCCTTTGCCCATCAACATGAACGGTGCAAGCGCCACACTGGCCATGGTCGCATCCTTTTTTAGTCCCTGTTAGGTGTAATTCTTCGCGCAAATAATCTAAAAGCGTTACCCTGGGCTCAACCGTAGTTTGATAGGCTTTATTATTTACAGTAAGTTTTAATGGGATTTTCTCAAAAAGTTGAGCGAAACGTTCATCAGCATTGCTTTCTGCTGCTTTAACCGCAACGCCAGGCGTTAGTGCAATGGCTGTAATTACAGAACTTTTTTTGAGGAAATCGCGCCTGCTATCACCCTGATTTGGTTTCTGATCGGAAGATTTCATAATTGGATATTTAGATATTGGGATGTACTCCTAAGTTCGTTATTCTAATGTTCAATATGTAGCAATTCGGAAATTTAGAATTATTCTATTGAGTAATATTTTTGTATAACTCACTAGAAATAAATCATTAACAAAATAATTTTCAAAATGTTCAACCAATTTATACTTTTATAACATGGACAACGTAAAACCACTACCCGATTTATCAGCAGAAGAACAACGCGTTTTAGGCGCACTAATAGAAAAAAGCCGCACCACGCCCGATTATTACCCAATGACTTTGAACAGTTTAACTGCCGCATGCAACCAGAAAAGCTCAAGAAATCCGGTGGTAAATTACGATGAGGAAACCATAATATTAACACTAAACCAACTCAAAATAAAAGGCTTAATCTCCACTGCTACAGGAGGATCAAGCCGTGCAACTAAATATAAACATAATCTTGCCATTGTTTATCCTTTATTACCTTCGGAGTTGGCCATTATCTGCCTTTTACTTTTACGCGGACCTCTAACACCTGGTGAAATCAATAGCAATTCGGGAAGATTATATGAATTTGAAAGCATAGAAGAAGTCTTAGAACAGCTTCAGAAATTATCAGATGAAGAACCTGCATTTGTAAAACAACTGGCAAAAAAAGCTGGACAAAAAGAAGCCCGCTTTGTTCATCTTTTAGGCGAACAGGCCGAAACCACTGTAGAACCTGAAACTGAAACGATAAGCATACCGCAATTTGATCCTACTGAACTGGAAAATAGAATAGAAAAATTGGAACTGGAAATTGAAGAATTGAAAGAACTGGTTAATTTATTGATGGATAAGTAATGGGTTCATTTGTTCATTAGGCATTGGTTTATTAGTTTCTAACCCATCGGCTTAACCCAAAGTGATTGTCCGTCTGAGCGTAATTGAAGATCGTTATATTACATTTTCCGTGCTTCTATGTCTCCGTGGCATAAAATTATTAGGGTATTAGCGAGACGATAAGGCCAGTTGAGGTTTGCTGACCGTCGGCATAACCAACGCGATTTGTCAGTCTGAGCGTAGTCGAAGACCCGTCTATTTTTCCGTGCTTCTGTGTCTCCGTGGCAAAAAATCATTAGGGTCTTAGCGAGACGCTAAGGCCAGTTGATTCCCACGCAGGTGGGAATCTTAAAGCTTATTGCATTACGATTCCCAATCAAGTTGAGAATGACGCATTGGTTCAAAACAAATCTAAAACAAAAAAAGTGCTTGGCTATTAACCAAACACTTTATAAAATCCCAATTAAGTTGGAAATGATAAAATCTGTTAAGCCTCGTACTTTTTAAAAATAGTACTCGCTGTGTGACCACCAAAACCAAAAGTGTTATTTAAAACATAATTGATCTCCTTTTTAATACTTTCTCCCAACACAAAATTCAATCCTTTTGGAATATTTTCGTCCAGATTTTTGGTATTAATAGTAGGCGGCACCACATTATCTCTGATCGATAAAACACTGATTACACTTTCTACTGCTCCGGCAGCACCAAGTAAATGACCCGTCATCGATTTGGTTGCACCAATTACGACTGGCAAACCATTGAATACTGTATTAATCGCCTGTAATTCACTTAAATCGCCTAATCCAGTTGAAGTGGCGTGTGCATTAATATAATCGATTTTATCTGCACTAATTCCAGCGTCTTTTAAAGCTTTTGTCATGCCCAAAGCCGCACCAATTCCATCAGGAGGAGTTCCGGTGAGGTGATATGCATCAGCGGCCATTCCACCACCAATAATTTCGGCATAAATGTGGGCACCACGTGCTAAAGCATGATCCAGATCTTCTAAAACCAATGCACCTGCGCCTTCGCTCATCACAAAACCATCTCTATCAGCATCAAAGGGTTTGGAAGCCCCTTGTGGATCCTCGTTATTTTTAGATAAAGCCTGAGCGGCATTAAAGCCACCTACAGATGACTTGGTTAACGCAGCTTCAGAACCACCAGCAATCATTACACTTGCTTTTCCTAAACGGATGGTATCAAAAGCATTGATAATAGCGGTATTAGATGATGCACAGGCAGACACTGTACAATAATTTGGTCCACGCAATTTATGACGGATGGAAATGGCTCCAGCGGCAATATCGACAATCATTTTTGGAATGAAATAAGGATTAAACCTTGGTGTTCCATCGCCTGCATGAAATTCTTCCAGCTGCGCTTCAAAAGTGCCGATCCCGCCGTTTCCGGTTGCCCAGATTACACCAACTTCAGCCAATTGATCATCGGTCATTGCAGTAAAATCTAGTCCTGCATCCTTTATCGCCTGATCGCTCGACCCGATTGCATATTGGGTAAAAAGGTCGTACTTTTTAATTTCTTTTTTCTCCAGGTATTCTTCAGGATTAAAATCCTTTACCTCACCCGCAAAACGGGTTTTGAATTTACTGGCATCAAATTTTGTAATGGGACCAATACCACTTTTTCCGGCTAAGATTTGCTGCCAGAATTGTTCAATGGTATTACCAAGTGGCGTTATAGCACCTAAACCTGTTACTACTACTCTTTTCATTTTAATAATTTTTAGTCAATATTCTTGAATAAATAATCGACCAATGATTGTACGCGTGGGGCAATAATTAATATAGCAGGGATGGCTACAATGTAAGAAATGCCCCATGATTTTAACCAAACTTTCATAAAGATCGATGTAAATCCAAGATTAACACTTATGGCCGCGAAAGTAACTATTCCTGTAGTAAAAACAGCCATAATAAATGCAAATGCTAGCTTCTTTTTCATCCCTGCTATATTTTTTAATTCTGGACTGAATCAACCCAGGCTTTTCTGTTGGCATTCATCACATTCAGGGCATCAACTGGCGACTGCCTGAACAGTTCGTAAATTTTAGCGGTATCGCCCACCCTGATTTCAAATTCATCATTGGCCAAAGCAGCTAAAAGGTCTTCTGCAACAACCGAAGGTTTAATACCATTATGGCCACCTATTTCCTTCGAAAATTCTGTATCCACCAATGGTGGCATCAATTCAAAAACCTTAACAGCAGTTTCTTCTAAACTTAACCTTAACGAAGTGCTGTAAGAATGCAGTGCAGCTTTACTGGCTGCATAAGTTGGCAATGTAACTCCAGGAACATAAGCCACAATAGATGAAACGTTTACGATAGCTGATTCGCGCTGTGCTTTTAAAACAGGTAACAATTTTTGATTGATCCTGATAATCGATAAATAATTGGTCAACATTTCATCTTCTGCATTGGCAAAAGCATCCTGATTGGGGTCAGCTAAATTGTAAAGGATTGCTCTCCCTGCATTATTGATCACGATATTTAAATGAGGAAAATCGGCTTTGATGCGGGCTACCAATTGATCTACATCCTCAGCCTTGCTCACATCAGAAAGAATGGTGGTTACATTTTGTAATGATGCAGCAGCTGCATCTAGTCGTTCCTGGTTTCTACCCGTAATAATTACATGATTACCTAAAGCAGTTAACTGTTTTGCGATTTCTAAACCGATACCAGCTGTTCCGCCGATCAATAAAACGGTATTTTGTGAAGTTTTCATTATATGTTTTTTTTTAAAATTTTAAGATTAAACAAGTGCTCACCGCGTGAGCATAAACGCTATTATTTTCATCAATTAATTGCGCTTCTACCAAGGCGGTACGTCCACCAAGGTTGATCACCTTCCCTACGGTTTTGAGTTTCCCGGTTTGGATGGTAACGGCTTTCAGGAAATTTACCTTCAGCTCTAAAGTGGTATATCCTTTTCCGGCAGGTAAAAGCGAATGGACCGAACAGCCCATGGCCGAATCTAAAATAGCAGTGATTACCCCACCATGCACAGTGCCGATTGGGTTATAATGGAATTCCTGAGGCGTAAATTCAAAAACCACATTGCCTTTTTCGATCAGGCTTACACTAAAATCCAAGGTATGCAACAATGGCGGCAGCGGAAATTTATGATCGCTCATGGCTTGCAGATAATCAACACCATCCATCTGCATAGCTTCCTTCGCTCCTTTCATAGGGTCGTCCCAAGTTATCGTTCTGGTTCTTTTCATAATAAAATACCAATCGGTATATTTTAGTTTAAAAATTTTTAGCCGAGGCTATTGATATATTTTTTTAACGAATCCATAATTAAATTCCAATGCGCAGGCTTTGCGGTCAACCTTGAAATCATGATGCCACCTTCTATTATAGCAATAATTGTTAATGCAACCTGCTCTGGATTGTGATCTGCATTAATTTCTTTGGCAGAAATACCTGATTCAACAAGTTTAGCAATTTTATTCTTCCAGCCTAAAACTGCTTTCAAAACTTTTTCCCGCAATTCGGGATGGGTATCATCAGCGTCAACTGCAGTATTTAAAACAGGGCATCCTCCTTCTGATACAGAACCGTCGATAAATTTTTGGTAAATATTGATGTATACCAAAAGCTTATCCCTTACGCTGACCTGTTTGTTCATGTCAGCATCTATCTTTGATGAAACATTTTTCAGGTTATAATCAAAAGCTGCCAGCGCTACTTCATCCTTATTGGCGAAGTTCCCATAAATACTGCCTTTGGTTAAACCCGTAGCAGCAGTAATATCATTTAAAGAAGTGCCTGCGTAACCTTTCATATTAAAAATAGGTGCCGTTTTCTCTACAATGAAATTTCTTGTTTTTTCTGCCTTGGTCATGTTCTTTTAAATTGACGATGCAAATATATACCAATCGGTATATTTAATGCAAATATTTTTATCATCAAAATCTCCTTTTAATTATGGTGATTTATTTTAGGTTTGAATTTTGTAACTTTGATTCATGAACAAGCCTGAAACCATTGAAGATTTTTACCAGAATAAATTTAGTTTCTTACCAGACAACCTACAGAACGGCGTGGGGCACTTTAACGTTTTCAAATTAGAAGACTGTTTAAAGGATGATCATAAGCCAATGAGTTATAACCGCAGGGATTATTACAAAATCTGCCTTACCCGCGGACACAATGTTTACCATTATGCGGATAAAAGTATCGAGATTAATGGCACAGCTTTAATCTTCTTCAATCCGCTTGTACCTTATACATGGGAACTGGCCAGTGGTAAACAAAGCGAGGTGACAGGTTATTTCTGCATTTTTACTGAAGCTTTTTTTACTGAAAAGATCCGTGGAAACATTGGTGATTTACCCATGTTCGTACCTGGCGGGAAACCGGCGTATATTTTAAATGAAAAACAAGATGCTCAAATAGAAAGCATTTTTCATAAGATGTTTGAGGAAATCAATACCGATTACATCTATAAATACGATCTGCTCAGAAACTATATTACTGAAATTACACACTTTGCGCTAAAAACACAGCCATCCGAAACGCTATTTAAACATACTGATGCCAATACCAGGATCACTTCTGTTTTTACGGAGTTATTAGAGCGTCAATTCCCCATCGAAACGACTACACAAAGGCTTACCATGCGCTCAGCAAAAGATTATGCTTCGCAACTTTCGGTACATGTAAACCACTTAAACCGTGCAATTAAAGAAACCACTGGCAAAACCACTACACATTATATTACTGAGCGTTTATTAAGTGAAGCTAAAGCTTTACTCAAGCATACCGACTGGAATATATCAGAAATAGGTTATTGCCTCGGTTTTGAAGAGCCTACCCATTTTAATAACTTTTTTAAAAAACTAACTAACCACACCCCTACTTCTTATCGAATTGTTTGAATTTCGTAATCATAAGTTTGATTAACGTAATAAAGCGAATTCATTTGCACTGTAATTTTGTCTTAACAAAAAGGAAAAAACTATGGGCAAGAAAAAAGTTTGGTTTATTACCGGAGCTTCAAAGGGCTTAGGATTAAGTTTGGTTCATCAGTTGCTAAATGCTGGCCAATATGTTGCGGCCACATCAAGAAATATCAGTGAACTTAAAAAAGCAGTAAATAATGATAGCGGAAAATTCCTTCCTCTGGCTGTTAACCTGGCCGATGAACAAAGCGTTGAGGATGCGATAAAGACGACTATTAGAAAATTCGAAAGAATCGATGTAGTGATCAATAATGCAGGTTACGGAATCGGAGGCAGTATTGAAGAGCTTAGCGATGCAGAAACACGCAACAGTTTTGATGTCAACGTTTTCGGAACACTGAATGTCATCAGAAAAGCTTCACCTTATTTAAGGGCAAAACGAGCCGGGCATATCATCAACATTGCATCAATTGCAGGTATTGCAGGCGCGACAGGCTGGGCGGTTTATGCAGCGGCAAAATCGGCTGTAATTGCATTGTCGGAAGTATCGGCAGAAGACCTAAAAGAATTTGGCATTAAAGTAACTGTTGTGGCTCCTGGCGCATTCAGAACCAGTTTCTTAACGACTGATTCGCTGATTTTGGCTGCCAATCCAATTGCCGAATACGAAGAAGTGCGGGCAATACACAGCAAATACCTAAAAATGGACGGTCAGCAGATCGGCGACCCGGAGAAAGCTGCCGCTGCAATGATCTCATTGGCAAGTATGCCTAATCCACCCCTTCATTTACTTTTAGGGAACGACGCTCTTCAAAGAGCAAACAACAAATTAGAATCGTTACAAAAGGAATTTAGAGACTGGAAAGCCATTACAATTTCAACAGATTTTGATGAAAATTAATTCAAATAAGATAAAAACATTATGAAAAATCAGAAAGTATGGTTTGTAACAGGCGCATCAAAAGGCTTGGGACTTACATTAGTAAAAACATTATTAAGCAATGGCCTTAGCGTTGCTGCAACTTCAAGAAGCCTCAACGATTTAATAAACGCAGTTGGTGAGCACGAAAACTTTTTACCACTAGCTGTTGATTTAATCGATGAAAGCAGTGTAGAAGCAGCAGTTAGTCAAACGATCAGCAAATTTGGTCAGTTAGATGTGGTGGTAAATAATGCTGGCTATGGAATGCTGGGTGCTTTAGAAGAGTTAAGCGATAAAGAATCACGTCAAAATTTCGATGTGAACGTTTTTGGTTCGTTAAATGTAATCAGGAAGGTACTTCCTCAATTACGGAAACAACAATCGGGACACATTTTCAATATTTCTTCAATTGGTGGCTTTTCAGGCAACTTCCCTGGCTTCGGAATTTATTGCGCTACAAAATTTGCAGTGGTTGGCTTTACCGAATCGTTAGCGGCTGAAGTGAAATCGATGGGAATCAAAGCAACGATTGTAGAGCCAGGTTATTTCAGAACAGCATTCCTAACTGAAGGATCATTAGCAGTACCGAATAAACCAATTGATGCCTATAAAGAGGTACGCGACTCGCAAGCGGCACACCAAAACGACATCAATAACCAACAGCCAGGCGATCCTGCCAAAGCGGTTGAGGTGATTATTGAAGCTTCGAAAAGTGAAAACCCACCGCTTCATTTATTCTTAGGCCCTGATGCTTATCAGGTAGCTGATGCAAAAATTGCAGATGTACAAAGGGATATGGCCAATTGGAAATATTTAGCAACTGCTACTAATTTTGATGAGGTTGGCGCGTAGGATCTAGAGCAATCGTCATTTCGAGTTTTAATTTATTACATAAAGCTCAATATAAATGACAAAAGGTTTTTAGCAGGGATTTATTGCTGCAAGAAATCGTCATTGCGAGAAGGCTTTTCAGCCGACGAAGCAATCTTACAACGACCGCTAGTAGCGTGAGCTTCAAGATTGCTTCGTGCCTCGCAATAGTAAAGGTTGATCTTATGTTCTAAAATATCTCCTTCTAAACCATTGCGCCAGGTTAACCAGTGCAATTAATGCGGGCACCTCAACCAACGGACCGATTACACCGGCAAATGCCTGGCCTGAATGGATACCGAATACACCTATTGCCACAGCGATAGCCAATTCAAAGTTATTACCAGTTGCCGTAAATGCAATAGCGGTACTTTTGCCATAATCCGCACCGAAATACTTGCCCGCAAAAAAACTGGTCACAAACATGATCACAAAATAAATTACCAAGGGTAAAGCAATTCGCAGTACATCAAACGGAATCTGCACAATTAATTCTCCTTTCAAACTGAACATCACCACAATGGTAAATAACAAGGCAATTAAGGTGGTAGGAGAAATCATCGGTACAAAAGTGGAATAAAACCACTCTTCGCCTTTCCACTTGATCAGTACTTTTTGACTTAAAATACCGAGCGCAAACGGAATCCCAAGATAAATCCCTACGCTCTTTGCAATTTCTGCGATGGAAATTGATATTGAAAGACCTTTTAAACCAAAAACGGGTGGTAAAACCGTAATAAAAAAATAGGCAAATACACTGTAAAGCAATACCTGAAAAATACTGTTCAGGGCAATTAATCCAGCGGCATACTCCCGGTTTCCATCGGCAAGCTCATTCCATACCACCACCATGGCAATACACCTGGCCAGGCCGATCATAATTAAGCCAACCATGTATTCGGGATAGTCGTGTAAAAATGCAATGGCCAGAAAAAACATCAGAATCGGGCCGATTATCCAGTTTAAAACAAGCGAAGTAGTTAATATTTTTACATTTTTAAATACTTCTCCTAAATTCTGGTATTTAACTTTTGCCAAAGGTGGATACATCATCAGGATCAATCCGATGGCCAAAGGAATGTTTGTACTCCCGCTCGAAAAAGAATTGATCAAAACCGCTGATGAAGGGAACAAAAAGCCTAAGCCCACCCCCAATAACATGGCTAAGAAAATCCACAGCGTTAAATAACGATCTAAAAAGCTTAGGTGTTTTCTTTGAGCTGCCGGGGCACAAATATTTGCTGACATATTAACCTTTTAAGTTTTGGTTTACAAAATCTTCCATGTAAACCTTCACCAGATCTCTTGTATTTCTAAATTCGGCCATGATTTCTTCATCGGTACCTACAGCTTTTGCAGGATCGGGAAAATTATGGTGCAGTTTTATAGCCTGCGTTGGGAAATATGGACAACTTTCTTTCGCATGGTCGCAAACGGTAATCACATAATCGAAAGGCACATCAAAATACTCCTCGATATTGTTAGAGGTTTGTCCTGAAATGTCAATTCCATCTTCGGCCATTACTTTTATCGCCCTAGGGTTAACGCCATGAACTTCGATACCAGCACTATAAATTTTGGCCGTATTTTGGGCGAAATGTTTCAAATAACCTTCTGCCAGTTGACTTCTGCAACTATTTCCGGTGCAAAGCACCAATACATTTTTCATGCCTATAAATTTTGAATCATTAACAACATCCACTTCCTGGAGAACAACTATTTTGATCAGCTACTAGATTAACCAGTTCGACTTTTTGTTTTATCGGCTGAGCAGGCGCACAACATTCTTCGCCGGCTTCGGTGGTACCACAGCTTCCGCCACGGTTAATTGCTTTACATTGGGTAGCATCAGGTGTAAGATCCAAAATCAGGTTTTCCCCATCAATTTTAAATTCACCTGGAAACATCTGCCTTGTATCGAACGCCGAATTGCCAAATTCAATTTTCACAATTCCATTGGGGTTTAAGGGCAGTTTGCTTTCTACCAGATTGATAATGGACAATGCTTTTTTCACCTGCATGGCCCTACCCGTTTCTTGTTCGGTAGGTTCCCATAGCTGTACAATAATTTCAGTCCAGGCGTTCATTACGCCTCCACAATCTACCGATACAATCGGTGCCTGCTTAATTTCGGTGATGTGATAATTGGCATTTACCCACATACCTGGAGCATATTGAAACTGTAATACCAATTCTGGATGTTGTTGAAGCTCAGCCTTAAAGCTGCTCCATGCTGTAGAAGATGTATTGATCATAATATTGCAATTTAACGATTGATTTAAGTAAAAAATTTTAACAGCAGTTTTGCTCACCCTTATATGCAGCAAAGAAATCGCCCAGCTGTGTTTGTAATAACTTCCAGGTTTTAGGTTCTATACAATAGCAAATACTCACCCCCTCGATAGTCCCTTGTATAATACCTGCATTTTTAAGTTCTTTTAAATGCTGAGAAATAGTAGCCTGAGCTAAGCCGAGTTCCTCAACCAAATCGCCACAGATACAGGTATTCGATTTAAGGATCCGCTGAAGAATCGCAATCCGCGCAGGATGTGCCATCGCTTTTAATAACGCTGCCATCTGGTTCTGCTCTTCGGTGAAGATTTCTGTTTTGGTAAGTCCCATAATTTTATATCGCAATATTACGATAGATAATTTAGATATCAAAATTTATTTTAATTTTCGATTTCAAAAATAAATTACCTAGAGAAAGAGTTAGTGTATTTTTTAGCCACGGAGGCAAGGAAAAACACGGAAATTTGGTTGATAATAGCCCTTGCCTTCACTTCACTCCGTTATCAATTCAGAGAATTTAATAAAAAGTATTGTCATCTCGACCGGAACACAGTGGAATGTTCCAAGGGAACTCCTTCGGAGGAGAGATTTATCTGGAGATAGATTTTGCTTTGCAGAGCCTTCGGGTTTTCGACTACGTTGCACTCCGCTCGAAATGACGACATTTGAAGGGTAAACAAAAAAACCGTCGACTGATTAAAGTCAACGGTTCAATTTGTACAGGGATGAGAAAAATTATTTCTTAGGTTTTGCGCTCATGTAAAAAGTAAGCTTTCCGCCATTGGTGATATCTGCGTGTTTGATTTTATGATTGGTAATTTCTTTGCCGTTCAATAAAACTTTCTCTACGTAAACATTTTTATCGCTCTGTTTAATGGCCTCAACAGTAAATGTTTTACCGTTTTCTAAATTAATTACAGCATTATTAACCAACGGACTACCTAATGAATATACATCTGAACCTGGGGCTACCGGATAAAAACCTAGCGAAGAGAACATATACCAGGCACTCATCTGCCCGCAGTCGTCATTTCCACCTAAACCATCAGCAGTAGGCTTGTACTGCATGTTTAAGATGTGACGGATCTGCGCCTGAGTTTTCCATGACTGATCGGTCCAGTTGTAAAGGTAAGCGATATGGTGTGCAGGTTCGTTACCATGTACATATCCGCCAATAATACCTTCGCGGGTAATATCTTCAGTATGCGCAAAAAACTCGTCGGGTAAATGCATGGTAAACAAAGTATCTAAACGGGTTGCAAATTTCTTTTTGCCGCCCATCATTTCAATCAGCGAAGCCGGATCCTGCGGAACAAAGAAACTATAGTTCCAGCTATTTCCTTCAATAAAACCTTGTCCTTCGGTATCTTTTGGATCGAATTGCTTTTTAAAAGAACCATCTGCCAATTTAGGGCGCATGAAACCAGTAGCACTATCGTAGTTGTTTTTCCAGTTGTTAGAACGTTTGATAAATTCGTCGTAAACATCCATACGGTTTAACTTCTTGGCCAGTTGCGCAATCGACCAGTCATCGTAAGAATATTCTAAATTATTGGAAACCGAAATGCCAGATTTTTCTGCCGGGATATAACCTTTATCCATATAATAGCCGATTCCCTCGTAATCGCGGTGTTTTGCTGTTGCAATACAGGCATCCAACGCTTTGTTCGCGTCGCCATTATAAGTGCCCTTAATAATCGCATCAGAAATTACAGAAACACTGTGGTAACCACTCATGCACCAGTTATCGTTGGCATAATGCGACCAGATCGGCAACATGTGCAAACTACTCTGATCGTAATGCGCCATCATCGATTTCACCATATCATTACTGCGGCTTGGCTGCATAATATTAAAGAATGGATGTAAGGCCCGGTAAGTATCCCAAAGCGAGAATGTGGTGTAATTCGTAAAGCCATCAGCTTTATGTATCCCCTGATCTAAACCTTTATACTCGCCATTAATATCTGTATAGGTTGTTGGATTGATAAAAGCATGATATAAAGCAGTGTAAAAATTGATTTTATTATCGTTAGAAGTTGTAACCTGTATTTTATTCAATTCTTTATTCCAGGTAGCCTGTGCCTGAGCCTTCACTTTTTCGAAATCCCAGCCCGAAATTTCTGCACGCATATTTTGCAAAGCATTTTCCTGGCTAACCGGCGATAGCGCAAATTTAATTTTAATCTTCTCTCCTTCCTGGGTATCGAAATCGAAGTACATTTTTAACTTTTTGCCAGCAATTTCAGGAAAGTTCTGCTCCTGGTTAAACTTGCCCCAAAAGCCTCTATAAGCCTGTTTGGCATCATAGCTTTTACGTCCATAGCTTTTAAAAGCTTGTTGAAAAGCTCATCGCAAAATAAACGGTTCTGGTTCTGGCCCATCCGTTGGTTTGGCGGTAACCTGTAATCAGCGTATCGTTCACCACCCGAACGTAAGTCCAAACGGTTTTTTCTTCGTAATTATAAATACCAGCCATCAGATCGAGAATAATGTGCGATTGATCCGATTTAGGGAAAGTATACTGGTGCATTCCCACCCTCGTTGTTGAGGTTAATTCGGCGGTAATGTTATCATCATCTAATTTTACTTTATAATAACCTGCCTCTGCAACTTCATTGGTATGCGAAAATGCAGAACGGTAACCACTTTTCGGATCTGATGAAGTACCAGGATTCAGCTGTAATTTACCTTGGGTAGGCATAATGAGAAAATCACCCAGATCGGAGTGACCAGTGCCGCTAAAATGCGTATGACTAAAACCGGTAATGGTTTTATCCTCATATTTATAACCCGCACAGTATTTATATACATCGCCATTGTATTTTCCGTTTACTTCGTAAGATAAAGTATCCGTTTCGGGACTTAGCTGTACCGAGCCAAATGGGACTGTTGCGCCAGGATAGGTATGCCCCATTTTAGATGTACCAATAATGGGCTTAACATACTGCACCAGATTCTGCTGTGCCGATGTAACCAGGGCTGATAGCAAAAGACAAGGCAGGATAATTTTTTTAATCATATCAGTTTTAAAATTTAGCTTGTTTTGTTGAAAATTCTAAGGTATTAATTTATCTTCAAATATGCATAAAACATAACACTAAAACGTTTAAGTAAAACAAAAAATACATTTTATAAGCTTGAAGATACAACTTATTGTGATTCAAACCTTGCAGGCTTTAAAACCTGCGAGGTTTATACCTGCTTTTTTTAGTTGCCAATGACCACGGACTTTATGATCTAAACCTGATAGAACGGAAAACCCGGAAGTGAGGTATCCCGATTCATCGGGAAGGACCTGAAGGGATAGCAGGACTGCTGGTAGTCACTAACACCAGACCACTCATTTTCAAAATATTACTTACCACCTTAGCGCCCTAAATAACAATCGGTAGCAATTTAACAACCGCTTTTTACAAGTAACTGACTTGCTTTAAATAATTTCAGCTAAATAAACCTTATTTTTGCATCCAATATTTTTAAGATGAGTAAACACGGTAGAATTCTGGTTGCCATGAGTGGCGGGGTTGATAGTTCGGTAGCGGCTGTAATGTTGCATGAGCAGGGTTATGAGGTTATTGGCTTAACCATGAAGACCTGGGATTATGCTACTTCTGGTGGTAGCAGTAAAGAAACCGGTTGTTGCTCATTAGATAGTATCAACGATGCACGTACACTTGCCGTAAACTATGGTTTTCCGCATTATATCCTTGACATCAGGGACGAATTTGGCGATTATGTAATCGATAATTTTGTTGATGAATACCTTGCCGGAAGAACTCCAAATCCATGTGTTTTGTGCAATACCCACATTAAATGGGAAGCACTTTTAAAACGCGCCAATAAACTCGATTGCGAATTTATTGCAACGGGGCATTATGCCAATATCCGCCAGCAAGACAGCGGCCGTTATGTAATTTCAAAAGGAAAAGACGAAAATAAAGATCAATCTTATGTACTATGGGGTGTTTCGCAAGAAAACCTTTCGCGAACTAAATTCCCATTGGGCAGTTTTGCGAAATCTGAAATCAGACAAATGGCTTTAGATATGGGACAGGAAGAATTGGCAAAAAAATCGGAAAGTTACGAAATCTGCTTTGTACCTGATAATGATTACAGGGCTTTCCTAAAACACAAAGTAGAAGATTTAGAAGACAGAGTAGCCGGCGGAAATTTTATTTTAAGCAATGGAATGGTTGTTGGACAACATAAAGGTTACCCTTTTTATACCATCGGGCAACGTAAAGGTTTAGGCGTTGCTTTTGGCGAGCCTATGTTCGTGACACAGATACTCCCAGAAAGCAATACTGTAGTTTTGGGTAAAGCTGATGAGCTTGAACGCCGCGAAGCCATGGTACGCAATATTAACATGATAAAATATGCAAGCATTGAAGAACCAATGAATGATGTAATTACCAAAATCCGTTATAAAGATGCTGGTATGTTAAGTACAATTGTTCAGGAAAAAGATAAAATGCGTGTGGTGTTCGATCATAATGTTTCAGCAATTGCACCAGGGCAATCGGCTGTATTTTACGAAGGAAATGATTTATTGGGCGGAGGATTTTTAGTTTAATACTTCCCTACTATATGTATTAAAAACGAGTTGCCATTAGGGCAACTCGTTTTTTTTTGTTTTATAGATTATTAGGGTATGTCAGAACGATCTGGCATGCTGATCCGATAGCCATCAGATTTAGTTCAGCATCTTTTATACTCTCTATTTATTTTTAACTTCTGCGAACCATCAATCCCAATATTCAGGATTATAATTCATTATAAGTGCAATTTTATTCGCTTTAAGATTCCCGCATACGCGAGAATGACGACCGCTATAAAAAATTATCTAAAAAGTATTTCTTTATTACTCGTTTCCCTTAAAAACATTAATAGAGGCTGTTTTCCAGTAGATATAACCTAAATTACCACAGGTTTGAGCTACAAAGTTTTCTACATCCTCAGGCACGTCGTTAACTACGCGCCATCTTATTTTATATTTTGGATTATAACTTATATACACTACTAAATCATCACTACGTTGCCCAATGGCCTGTAAATGTTGTAAATGAATATCCTGCAGATCTGCAGCAGCAATCTTCAGTCTTTCATTCATGATTTTACCTAATGAAAGATCTGGTCTAAAATCTGTTTCGAATATGGCTAAAACGGTAACGGTCATAGAAAAATAAATATATCAGCAAACCAAGCAAGAAGCTTTTTGTTTTAAAATCATCAATTAATACATCGAATTATCATTATGATATTTCCTGTATCCTGTATCTCCAAAAGCAAATCTATACTAAAAAAATTAGTATCAAAATTTATTTTTGTATTTTTTTTTAGTCAGCACAAAAATTATAGAAACGCATGACACGGCGCACCAAAAGGTTAATAACTCCAGTATTGTGCATAACTATCTTAAACATCTGATAGCTAGACTAGTTATCTATATAATAAAAATAGAGCTTATGAAAAAGTGCATCTATGTAGTAGAAGACAATCCGAGTATTAGAGAAATCATCGAATTTTTATTGATTGAAGAACTTTACGAGGTTAAGACCTGCCCCAACACCAACGATTTTTGGTTTCAAATGAGCAAACACTTGCCAGATATGGTAATTCTTGACATTATGTTGCCTGATGGAAATGGCCTGGATATCTGTAATACGCTAAAGCAAAATATTAAAACACATGATATTCCGGTCATGATGATGTCGGCTAATAACTACTTGAACATAGTTAAGGCCAAATGTGATGCTGAAGATTTCATCAACAAACCATTCGATCTGAATGATTTTGCAAGCAGGGTTGAGAAATATTTAGTAGCATAATTTTTTAGTCCAAAGTCATTAGTCCCCTAGTCGAATTGAACAATTAACCAATTTACCAAAGAACTAATGACCAATGAACTAATAAACTACTTAAATAGCTATACTTTCGATTACTTTATCCAAAGCCACATCCTTTAAATCTGGGATACTTAGGCCTTCTGCGCGATATGCGGTAATATCAGTCATACCCATAAAACCAAGAACCGATCTTAGATACGATTCTGTAAAGTCGTAAGGCTTCATTGGTCCCTCCGAATACACGCCGCCAGACGAAATGGCCAGATACACTTTTTTATTTTTCACCAAACCTTCAGGGCCTTTTTCTGAGTAGCTGAATGTTTGACCGGCACGTGCAATATGATCAATCCATGCTTTTAAAGTGGAAGGAATACCGAAATTATACAATGGTGCACCAATTACAATCACATCAGCATCTTTAAGTTCGGCAATGGCCTCATTTGAATGTTTTATTGCTTCCGAAAATTCTGCCGTATGATTTTCTTGCGGTGTAAAAAAAGAATTGATGTGTACCTCTTCCAAATGTGGAAATGGGGTATTGGTAAGATCATGTGTAGTTAAAGTGCTTCCCGGATTGGCAGCCTGTAATTTTTCAACAATCGCATTTCCCAATTTAATACTGAATGATGCTTCGCCCCTTGGGCTTGATATAAGATGTAATATTTTCATTTTTTTGCCTTTTTATGTCTGGCAAAATTATAGATACGAAGTATCAAAAAGCTATTACTATACCAGAGGATAGTGCTATCCTTTGGTATAGTAGCAACTTCATCTCAATAAAAAAGGAGCTTATCCAACTGATAAGCTCCTTTAATCAAAATGCATAAATACTTGTTATTTAATAGGTTCTATAACAGCAACAAAACCACCGTCTTTCACCATATTGATATTGATTGTTTCTCCTGCTTTAATTGGTTTTACGATGCGTTTAAAATCCATTGCCTGAAAATCAGCATTGATGCCATCTTTGATCAGGGTGATCTGGTAATTTGTATTTGGTTTCAAAAAACTGGTTTCAATTTTCAAGTCGTGTTTTTGATCGTTGCCCATAGCGCCAATAAACCATTTGCCGGCTTTACGTTTAGCTGCAACGATATACTCGCCAACGCTTGCATCCAGGATTCTGGTTTCATCCCAGGTTACGGGAACGCTGGTAATAAACGAAGTGGTTTCGGGCTCTCTTAAATAGTTAAAAGGATTATCGGCCAGCATTTGAAAACCACTTTCAAAAACAATATACATAGCCAGTTGATGCGCCCTGGTACCAATGCTCATGGTATTTACCCAGCTAGGTTTATAATCCTCTTTATGTGCCGAACGCATGGCCCCAGGTGTGTAATCCATCGGCCCCACTGCATTACGCAAAAATGGAAGGAATAAGTTGTTGTTTGGTGTGGCCAAACCGCCTCCGATATTTTGTTCCATACCTATAACGCCTTCATAAGAGAGCACATTGGGATAAGCCACTTCCAAACCAGCTGGCTTAAAGGCACCGTGAAAATCGACCAATATATGGTGTTTAGCCGCCTCTTTAGCTACACGGGTGTAGTAATTTACCATCCATTGATCGCTCCTATCCATGAAATCGATTTTCACACCTGCAATCCCCCATTTTTCCAGGGTTTCGAAAATGTTGAAGTTATTTTCGACTGCCAGCCAGGTAAACCAAAGTACAATTTTTACATTTTTCTGTTTGCCATAAGCAATTAGTTCTTGCAGGTTAATAGTTGGATTAGGTTCAAAAGGATTAAGTGTTGTTTTTGCCCAGCCTTCATCCATAATAATATAAGGAATACCAAACTTTGAAGCGAAATCGATATAATATTTATAAGTATCCTGATTATAACCCGATTTAAAATCCACGCCGTATACATAGGCATTATGCCACCATTCCCAGGTTACCTGACCAGGTTTTATCCATTTGGTATCTTGTAACTGATTAGGTGTACTTAACTTATAAACCATTTGGTTGGCAGCCAACTGAGTATCTTTATCGGTAATGACTAAAAAACGCCATGGAAATGATCTTTTGCCAGTTGTTTTAGCAATATAATTAGCTTCTTTTAAAATTTTCTGACTTCTGTCTCCATCCTCTCCAAAAGCCAATGGAACCTTTGGAAAAATGGCGTCAACTGCCTTATCATTTGTTGCTTTCACAAACAAACAAGGATAATCATATAGGTCAGCTTCTGATAAAAGTGCTTTATATTTTCCAGTATTAAACAAGATTGGCAATACACTCATCTTCTCTTTATTTACTTTTCCAAGCTCGTTTTGACGGTATAAAATCTCATATGAAGTTTTAAAACCACCTGTTTCTAAATAAGCTGCTTTAACCGGATCATTAAAATTAAGATGCACATCTTCGCTGTAAACAATGATCGAATCTTTTTTATTGGTGATGAAACGATAAGCAATTCCGTCATTATAAGCCCTGAATTCCACACTGAAATCGCCTTTAAAATCCAATCGCAATAAATTATACTGATTTAGTACCTTACTGTTTTTAAGCGGAACAATTGGATTTGAAATGGTATTAACCGAAGAAAGTGTTTTCTTGATCAATTTTGCATATGCACCGAGTTTCGCCTGATCCAGGTTTAGCTGTAAGTAAGAATTGGCCAAAAAAGGATCGCCATTAAAGGTAACCGCATAGCCAATTTTATCTTTAATTGCTACCGATATTTTGATCCGTTTATCGGGGGATAGTAAATCTATTGGTGCGCTAAAAAGTTTTACGGTGAGCAACAGCAATAAAATGAACAGTGATAAGTGTTTTTTCATATTAGATTGGGTTTCTTTCTGGATAATTTTTTGGTCAGTGCAATTCTGCTAATTTAATAAATCGTTTTAGTTATTAAAGTTAAGCAAGTTTTTGTATTCACAAGAGATTTAAAACCAAAAAGCCAGTTTGATTTAACAGACTGGCTTTTTATGGAATTAAATAAAAAAGTAATTTTATTTGACAGCTAAAGCATTTACCTGTTTTAGATGTTTTTTCAATACTGGTAAATATTTATTTGCATATGCTTTGACATCATTATCGGTAGATTTCGATGCTTTCTCAAATAATGCAACCGCATTTTGATGATCGGTAATCATCATCTCAACATAAGCTTTATCAAATGAAGCCCCGCTTAACTTATTTAATTTTTCAATCGCATTGGCCACATCAGCTTCAGTAGCACCATTTACGATTTTTTTCGCCAGACCGGTATTACCTGCCTCACCTCCGGCATTTTTAGTCCTCGAGGTGTCTTTCATGTTTTCAGGTGATGAATCCACCCTGCCATCTGGTCGTAATTCACCTTCTGGCCTACTCATTGGCAAATTTACTTTCTTAAGTTTCGCCAATGACCTTAATTCTTCATTTGCCTTGCTATGATCATCAACCATCATCTGGCCAAATGCCTTTATCTTTTGATCAGTTGCTTTCTCTGCTGCAAGTTTCCCGGTCGATACCTCTTTCATTCCGGCAATAGCTGTCTGTTGCAGAAATTGTGCAGTGGTTAAACTATCTCGTTGATTAATGTAATCAGATGATCTTGCATAATGCCAGTCAGCTTTTGCAACAGCATTAAATGAAGTAGCTGAAATGATCATTCCCACTACTGCTATTTTCCTGGTATTGAAATGGTTTTTCATGGTTAAGTAATTAAAGTAAATGCATAAATAAAACCCCATTAACATTTAAAAAGTTTGAGCAAATCAGATCAATTCTTTAAAAATCTTACAACACCAGTGGTTTAAGATTTTAAATTTTCTCTAAACTTAATCTAATCTGAATCTGTTCTACTATAAAAGACTTTTACTATGGAAAATCTAGAAAACAATCAACCAGAAGAAGAAATTCAAAACATCGAACAGTTCCAGATCAACCGTTCGGAAGGAAATGCAGCAGATGGTCATGCCACTCCAGAGTTATCTGAAGACGAGGGATATACAGATGATGAAGTGCAATATGCTGATGGCGAAGGCACACAATTAAATGAAGAAATTGAAGGTCCGGAAGACGAAGAAGATGAGGATGACGAAACAGAAACGGATGACTATAACGAATCGGATATAGAAGAACTGGATAAAGATCCGAATGCATACGATGATGAAGATAGTGAAATGTTATAAGCCAATTCATTTCCGTTATAAAATATGCCAGGTTAACAATTATCTGGCATTTTTATTTAAACAAAGATGACCCGCAATATTTGCAAAACAAGGCATCGTTATCATGCCCTTCCCTACTACAGCTCGGACAAGATTCGGGTAATTCTTTTTTCTGCCTGGCCGCAACAGCAATATCGTGGGTAATAATCCCGGTGGGTACGGCAATAATGGCGTAACCGATCAGCATCACTACAGAGGCCACAAATTTACCCAGTGGCGTGATGGGCGAAATATCGCCATAACCAACAGTTGTGATGGTTACAATAGCCCAATAAATACTTTCGGGGATATTAGAAAATCCATTTTCGCGCTTTTCTACCAAATACATAATAGAACCAAGAATTACAGTGATGGTTAAAACGGTTAACAGGAATATGCTGATTTTCCTCACACTGTTTTTTAGTGCCTGGGTTAAAAAATTAATCTCTGTTAAAAAATGCCCAAGTTTGAATATCCTGAAAACACGAAGGAGCCTTAGTGCCCTAAAAACCAGTAAAGATTGTGCGCCAATAAAAAAGATGCTCAAATAAGACGGTAGCAATGCAATCAGATCGATAATGCCTAATGGACTGATCACATAACTGATCGGTTTTCTGATACTCACCAATCTCAAAATATATTCCACTGTGAAAAGCGCAGCGAAAATCCATTCCATAATATTAAACAGTTTGCCGTATTGCTGATGGATACCAATAACGCTATCGAGCATGACCACAATGATACTCGAAAATATGGCAATCAATAAACCAACATCAAATGCTTTACCTGCAGGTGTATTCGATTCGTAAATAACTTCATGAAGCTTAAAACGCCAATCTTTAGATGCCATGGAAATGCTTTAAATTTCATTAAAGGTAAAGAAATTAACCGTTTACCACTTCACCGCCATTTACATGGATTACCTGTCCGGTGATAAATGAAGCATCGTCTGAAGCCAGAAATACATAAGATGGCCCAAGCTCTGAGGGTTGACCAGCCCTTTCCATGGCTGTTTCAGATCCAAATGACTTAATCTTTTCTTCATCAAAAGTAGATACAATGAGTGGTGTCCATACAGGTCCCGGCGCCACAGCGTTTACCCGGATACCTTTTTTAGCTAAATTTGTTGCTAACGAACGTGTAAAAGAAGTTATTGCGCCTTTTGTTGAGGAGTAATCGATCAGATTTGGCGAAGAACGATAAGCCGTTACCGAGGTGGTATTAATAATGGTATCACCTGCCTGAAAATATTCCAATACCTCGTGCGCAAAGTAAAAATAGCCAAATATGTTAGTACGGAAGGTATCTTCCAACTGTTTATCGTCAATTTTTTTGGGATCTTTCTGCGGAACCTGCATACCAGCATTATTTACCAAAATATTGATCTTTCCAAACTCTTTAACCGTTGTTTCTACTGCTTTTCTACAAAATGAAGGATTTTTAACATCTCCTTTAATCAATAAACAACTTTTACCTTCAGCTTCGACCATTTTCTGGGTTTCTATTGCATCAACATCTTCGTCCAGATAAACAATAGCAATGTTGGCACCTTCCCTTGCAAAATGGACTGCCACCGAACGACCAATGCCACTATCTCCACCGGTAATCAGGGCAACCTTATCATTCAGTTTTCCTGCTCCCTTATAATTTGCTTTAATTACTTCAGGTCTTGGATCCATCTTTGCCTCTATCCCTGGTTGTTTGTTTTGTTTGGCCGCTGTTTTTTGAGTTTTCATCGTTTCTTTTGTCAAATTAAGTTCCACAATACTGCCAATTAAACAAGAATGGCATCTTCAAAGTTTTAAGAAATTCAACCATCTCCGTTAAAACTTAAACCAATTTAACTTAATATTTTGCTCATATTCCATCATTTTGAAAGGATATACCTCAGTAAATTAGTCCTTTAAATACTAACCAAAAGAAACCGAAAATGAGAAAAACAATTTTATCAGCCTTGTTCATACTGGGCTTAGCCTTACCTGGCTTTGCTCAAAAACGATTAGGCAATGAAACCGCTGCCCAAAAAACCAAAAGAATGGAATGGTGGACCGATGCACGCTTCGGTATGTTTATCCACTGGGGCCTGTATGCACTGCCAGCCCGTCATGAGTGGGTTAAAAGCAATGAACACATTACCAACGAAAACTATCAGAAATACTTCGATCAGTTTAATCCTGATTTATTTAATCCTAAAAAATGGGCCAGAGAAGCTAAAGAAGCAGGCATGAAATATGCCGTTTTAACCACCAAACACCATGAAGGTTTTACTTTATTTGATAGTAAATTCACTGATTATAAGGCAACCAATACACAAGCCAAAAGAGATTTGGTTAAAGAATTTGTTGAGGCTTTCCGTACCGAAGGTATAAAGGTAGGCTTTTATTATTCGCTGATTGATTGGCACCACCCCGATTTTCCTGTTGATAGGTACCATCCTTTAAGGCCTGATAAAGATCATGAAGATCAATATGCGGTATTAAATAAAAACAGGGATATAGCCAAATACCGCAAGTACCTGTACGATCAGGTAACTGAGCTACTTACTAAATACGGTAAAATAGACATTCTTTGGGCAGATTTCTCTTATCCGGGTAAAAATGGTAAAGGTCGTGATGATTGGGGTTCGGTAGCACTACTTAAGCAGATTAGAAAACTGCAGCCACAAATTATTGTAGATAACCGCCTGGATCTTAATGATTATGAAGATGGTACAGATTTCGAAACGCCAGAACAGGTTAGTCCGAAGGAATTGGAAAAATACCGCGGTAAAGTTTGGGAAACCTGCCAAACCTTTTCAGGCTCGTGGGGCTACCACAGAGATGAAAACACCTGGAAAAGCAACAGGAAGTTATTAGATCTGTTGATTACTTCAGTAGCCAATGGAGGAAATTTATTGTTAAATGTTGGGCCCACTGCGCGTGGTGAGTTTGATAACAGAGCAAATATTGCTTTAGATAGCCTGGGTCTTTGGATGCACGCCAACTCGAAATCTATTTACCATTGCACTTTCGCCCCTACTGAATACAAAGCGCCTGAAGGAGTAAAGCTCACTTACAATAACGACACCAAAAAACTTTATGTGCATTTGTTCGAATATCCAAATACGGGCCACATTACGCTGGATGGATATAAAGCCAAAGCAAAATATGCACAGTTTTTACATGACAACTCTGAAATACAGATTGATACTGAAAAATCTACCGGGAATACCTTAGTATTAAAACTTCCAAAGAAAAAACCCGACTTCGAAATCCCGGTAATCGAATTGACCTTAAATTAATCTACCCCATATTAATTATCGGCCTGCAAATTAAACCTTGTGGGCTTTTTTTGGAATAATGAAGAGTGTTTAAACACGAATAAAACATATTCCGATTCTCATTTGTATAAAACTTAAACAAGAGAAATGAGAATAAAAGGCAGCTTTATTTACACCCTTAAAACGGGCGAAATTGCGTTAATCTTGCTAACAGAAAATAAAATTGAACAGGAGAAACTTTACCATTATTTAATGGTAGACGCTTACCGGTTTAAAAAAGAGATTGTGCAAGAAGAACCCGGGATCAAACTGATCTCTGCAGGTTATAAAAACGAAAAGGACGAATTAACCTGGAACCATGAATATATTCCTGTACCCAAATGGTACGATCTGAATTAAATCAGACTAAACATATTAGGCGCAGCCGATGTTAAAATAGTTATGAAGTTTTTTGTGCCATTACTTTTACTGTGCTCTTGTTATGCGAAATGCTTTGCTCAATATACCGATAGTACCAATTACCATATATTGCTCACTTCAACAGGATCAATTAACCGAACGAATGAAGAACGTGCCTATTTGTTGAATAATGCACTCAATTTTGGCCTTAAAAAGAAAAGTTTCGTATTAAATTCTACTTCTGCCTGGCTTTACGGCAAACAGAACAGCAATTTAACCAATAACGATTTTTCTACCACGTTAAATTTTAACCTGTATAAAACCTTTCCTCATTTTTATTATTGGGGTTTGGTGAATTATAATACCAGTTATTCCTTAAAATTAAAAAATCAGCTGCTTGCTGGTGGTGGAATTGCCTATAGCATATTAGATAAAGAAAATGCATACATAAACATCAGCAATGGGGTGCTTTTCGATCAAAGCAGTTTAATTGTGGGTGATAGTTACCACACCTATAGAAATTCGTTACGGTTACAATATCATTTTATAATCAAAAACCTGATTACTATTGATGGAAATCATTTTTTGCAGAATTCCTTCTCTAGAAAAGGCGATTACATTATCCGTTCATCAGCAACCATTGGATTAAAACTTCGCAAATGGATCAGTTTAACTACAGCATTAAACTACAACAAACTGAACATTACCAGTAGCGAAAACCTAAACCTTACTTATGGGTTAACGCTTGATAAATATTTTTAGACAAGTCTGGAGTCCGAAATTTGATCTCAATATCATAGTCCAAAGATCTCTCCACTCCGCGGCTCTTCGGTCGGGATGACGATCTTTCTATGGGTTCTTTCAATAGAGGAATATTATAATTCTTTTTTTCTGGAAAGCAGAAGCAGCAGCATTTGGGTTTATACAGTCCTGCTCTGCGTTCTTTCCGATGAAGGATCGGAACCACTGCGATCAGGTTTAAGTGGCACAGTCAGCAGGACTACTAATGGTTGCAGTGCGCAGGAACAATTTTTTTTTCGGAATTATACTAATTTAACCCTCAATAGCAGTAAAAGCCTTTCGATTTTAAACCTGATTGACGCGGAAATCCTTTTTTGTCACCTGAGCGAGCTTGTACTGAGCGCAGTCAAGGTGAGGGGCAAAAAAGATTGAAGCAGAAAGCAGGACGAACATTAAAAACAGCTACAACAATTGCTTTCCAAACAAAACCAGGAGTATTATAATTCTTTTTTTTATAAAGTCGGAGGACTATTTAAATGGAGTCAATTAACAAATTAAACCAATGACCAGCGAACTAATCAACCTATCTATGCTGACAACAACTCTGCCTGATTTAAGTTCGCATAAGCTTTAGCCTGCACCACATTACCTATAATAATAATAGCAGGATAAGTTAAGCCCGCCTGTTCAGCAGATTCCTGTAAATTTTGAACTGAACATACTACTTGTTTTTGGTTGGGCAAGGTAGCATGCTGAATAACTGCCGCAGGCATATCACCCAAGCCCGCATCACAATAAGCTTTAGAGATTTCGCCAACTTTTTTCATACCCATATATATAACAACTGTAGCCGAACTTTTCATGGCACACTTTAAATCGTTTGTTAAACTTCCGTCCTTCTTGGTTCCGGTAAGGATCCAAACACTTTCACTAATGCCACGATGCGTTAAAGGAACATCAATAAAACCAGCGCCCTGCATACTACTTATACCTGGAATGTAATGACATTTGATGCCTCTAGCCTCCGCATAAATCAATTCTTCGAATCCTCTGCCAAAAATAAAGGGATCGCCACCCTTTAAACGTACAACTACTTGATAATTTTGGGCATTTTCGACAATTAATTCATTTATTTTCTCTTGTGGCGTGTATTTTCCATAAGGTTGCTTGCCAACATAGATCATTTTGCAATTTTTCGGCGCAATTTCTAGCAATTTCTCATTACTTAAGTTATCATACAGAATAACTTCTGCTCTTTTTAACACATTAAGAGCTTTCATAGTGATCAATTCAGGATCACCAGGACCTCCACCCATTATAAAAAGTCCAAAATCGTTAGTTTTTTGATTCATAATTTTAATGATTTAACTATTTAAACATAAAAGTGATGAAAATTTATTAAAAAATTAAATTTTTTGTGATAAAAATCACACAATAACAACTTTTAATTGAATTTTAACCTATATTTGAATATCAAAAATCATATAAATATTAAAAAGTGAATTTTTGAATCGATTATTATCAATAAAAAACAATAAAATAAATAATTCGAAACAAAAAACAACCAACAGAAACCAACAAAACACAAAATACCTTTAAGATTTATGAAAGAACCACAAATAATCGTAATAGGAAATGGAATGGTGGGATATAAATTCTGCGAAAAGCTAAGATCAAAAACCTCTTCTTTTAATCTTATCGTTTTTGGCGAAGAACCCCGCAGGGCTTATGACCGTGTTCATTTAAGTGAATATTTTAACGGAAAAACTGCTGATGATCTTTCTCTTTCTACTGAAAACTGGTATCAAGAGCAAAATATTACCCTTTTCTTAAATAATCCAATCGTTAAAATAGATCGCGAACTTCAAAAAGTTTATACCGCCAGTGGCCTTGATTATCATTACGATATTCTTGTTTTTGCAACTGGCTCAGGCGCTTTCGTTCCCAATATACCTGGTATCGAGAAAGAAGGTGTTTTTGTTTACCGTACAATTGAAGATCTTGACCTGATTAGCGGTTATGCCAAAAAGGCCAAAACAGCTTCGGTTATCGGTGGCGGTTTACTGGGATTGGAAGCTGCTAAAGCACTAATAGATTTGGGCATTGAAAAAACGAGCATTATCGAATTTGCACCGCGCTTAATGCCAAGACAAATTGATGCTGCAGGTAGCGACATGCTTAAATCTAAACTCGCAGATCTTGGTTTACAGATCCACTTAAATAAAAACACAACAAGTATTGAAGGCGATGGCCGTATTACCGCGCTAAAGTTTAGCGATGATACGGCTTTAGATGTTGATATGCTTGTTATATCTGCTGGTATAAAACCACGCGACGAACTGGCAAAGGCATGCGGTATCGAGGTTGGTCCGCGCGGTGGAATTGTTGTTGATCAAAAAATGCAGACCAATGATCCGGCTATTTTTGCCATTGGTGAATGCGCTTTGTACGACGGAATGATTTATGGATTAATCGCTCCTGGTTACGAAATGGCTGAAGTGTTGACTACAAACCTTTGCGAAGGTGATAAAACCTTCACAGGATTTGATATGAGTACTAAACTGAAACTGATCGGTATCGATGTGGCCAGTTTTGGTGATAATTTTATTACCGAACCTGATTGCCGCACCATCATCTTCGAAAACAAACACAAAGGCGTTTATAAAAGAATAAATGTTAGTAATGACGGGCAATACCTTTTAGGAGGTATATTAATTGGAGATGCAACAGCTTACAACCTGCTGTTGCAGACCTCTAATAACCGGATTGTATTACCAGAAAACCCCGAAGAACTGATTCTGGGTGCACGTGGCGGAAGCGAACCTGCTGGCGGAGCCGGAATTACAGGTTTACCAGACGGTGCATTGATCTGTAGCTGTGAAGGCGTTAGCAAAGGCGATATCTGCGCTGCAGTTGCTGATGGCTCTTGCGAAAACATTGATGACTTAAAAAAATGCACCAAAGCAGGCACAGGCTGTGGTGGATGCTTGCCAATGGTTAAAGACTTGATGACTTATACCTTAAAATCACAAGGTAAGTATATCAAAAATGTAATCTGCGAACACTTTAACTATAGCAGACAGGAACTTTTTGACCTTATTCATATCCACGAACTAAAAAGTTATGATGAAGTATTGGATGCTTTAGGCAAAAATGACGGTTGTGAGGTATGTAAACCATTAGTGTCATCGCTCCTGGCCAGCCTTTGGAACGAAATGATCCTTAAAAAAGGAAATGATGTAGCCCAAGATAGCAACGACCGTTTTCTGGCCAACATTCAAAAAGGCGGCTCATACTCAGTGGTACCAAGGGTTCCGGGTGGCGAAATCACACCCGATAAATTGATAGTAATTGGCGAAGTAGCTAAAAAATATAACCTCTACACCAAAATTACCGGAGGTCAGCGTATTGATATGTTCGGTGCACACCTTAACGATCTTCCTATTATCTGGGAGGAATTAATCGCTGCAGGTTTTGAAAGCGGACATGCATACGGAAAAGGCTTAAGAACGGTTAAAAGCTGCGTAGGTAGTACCTGGTGCAGATTTGGCTTGCACGACAGTGTAAGTTTCGCCATCCAAATTGAAGAACGGTACAGGGGCATCCGTGCACCGCACAAGTTTAAATCAGCTGTAAGCGGCTGTATCAGAGAATGTGCGGAAGCTCAGAGTAAAGATTTTGGCATTATTGCTACCGAAAAAGGCTGGAATTTATATGTATGTGGCAATGGAGGTAGCAAACCGCAACATGCCCTTTTACTGGCAACAGACTTAGATAGTGAAACCTGCATTAAATACATTGATAGATTTTTGATGTTTTACATCCGCACTGCCGATCCACTTACCAGAACAGCAACCTGGCTGAACAAAATGGAAGGTGGAATAGATTACCTGCGAAATGTAATCATTAATGATAGTTTAGGAATGGCCGCCCAATGGGAAAACGAAATTGAAAACTTAATTGCCTCTTACAAATGCGAATGGAAGGAAGCTGTAGAAAATCCTGCGATCAGAAAACGCTTCTCTCATTTTGTAAATGCACCAGAAGACAAAGATCCAACTATAGAATTTGTTGAGATGCGCGGACAAAAAAGGACCGCCGAATGGAAAACAGTTTAATCAAAATCTTTACAAACCTTATAAAACCCAAAAATTATGAATGAACAATCAAATTGGCTAGCAGCCTGCCGAGTCGAGGATGCCATTGAGAACGGTGGCGTTTGCGTAAAACATGGTGAAGATCAGATTGCACTGTTCTATTTCACCAGAAGAAATGAGTGGTATGCCACACAAAATGAATGCCCGCATAAAAAACAGATGGCATTAAGCCGTGGAATGATTGGATCTACTACCGATGAACCTAAGGTAGCCTGCCCTTTCCACAAAAAAACATTCTCATTGAGCACTGGCGAATGTTTAAGCGGCGATGAATGCGCAATAAAAACCTATCCTGTAAAGATAGAAAACGGAACTGTTTATATTGGTACAACACCAAAATCTTAACCTGACCCAGTAAGATTTAAACTTTTTCCGATTAAAAAATTTAACCCCAAACCAAACCGACATGAAGATTTCTAATTATGTAGCCGCAACAGGCTGCCTTGCACTTACCTTGTTCTTTTTTTCAGCTAAATCGCAAACTAAAGCCGTTTTATTCGATGGTACTATCGTTGCCGGATATGTCGATCATGGTGCTTTTATAAACTGTACAGGCCCGAGCATCAAATTCAGCAAAAAACCTTACACCGTTTTATTGGGGTTGTTACCCAGCTTAAGAATCAAAGAAGATAAAGTTGCTGCCGGAGCACCAAAAAATGCAGCCCTCACCCCTAACCTTGGTTTTGGTTTAACAACGGCCTTTCGCCACGTAGCCTTACAGGTACCGCTATACTACAACCCTAAAACCGTGGTTAAAAATGGCGAATGGAACGTTGGCGTAGGCTTAGGCTATAAATTTTAAAAGAACCCATTTATTTATTTACGCTTAAACAGACCGTTATGACACTAAACTCCATTACTAAACCGCTAGATAAATTAAATATATTTTCGCTCAAAGGTGTTCAGATGAAAACCTTTCACATCACCTGGCTAACTTTCTTCTTTTGCTTTTTCGCCTGGTTCGGCATGGCACCCTTAATGAAAATTGCAAGAGAGCAATTACACCTTACCAAAGATCAGGTGGGCAACATTCAGATTGCTTCAGTATCAGCTACTATTATTGCCCGTTTACTGATCGGACGGCTAATTGACAAATTTGGCCCCAAACTCATTTACACCTGGCTTTTGGTACTGTGTGCCATTCCCGTTTTATTAATCGGAACCAGCAATTCTTATACCTCATTTTTGCTTTTCCGTTTGGCCATTGGCGTAATCGGCGCTTCATTTGTAATTACCCAATTCCATACCTCCATTATGTTTGCCTCGAACATTAAAGGAACCGCAAATGCAACAGCAGGTGGCTTCGGGAATGCAGGTGGTGGTGCTGCCAATTTATTTATGCCATTAATCGCATCTGGCATTACCGCTCTGGGCTTTTGTAGCACTGAAGACAGCTGGAGATATGCCATGATTTTTCCTGGTGTAATGCTTTTGGTATGTGCCTTTCTATATCACCGTTATACGTTAGATACTCCACAGGGAGATTTTAAGGATTTAAAAGACGAAAACATAAAAAGCACCAAAAACACATTTTTAATCGCGGCGAAGGATTACCGCACCTGGATTTTAACCATTGCCTACGCTGCCTGTTTTGGTGTAGAAATAACGGTTGATAACTTCGCACCGATCTTTTTTACTGATTCATTCGGCGCAACAATCGCCATAGCCGGAATGGTTGCAGGTATTTTTGGCTGGATCAATGTTTTTGCCAGACCATTGGGTGGAATTGTTGCTGATAAAATCGGTAAAACCTGGGGATTTGATGGCAAAACACTTTTACTTGCGCTATTGCTTTTGATAGAAGGAATCGGCCTGATCTGGTTCGCAAAATCGGGCAATATCGGAATGGCCATTTTTATGATGTTTGTTTTCGGTCTAAGTTTAAAAATGGCAAATGGAGCAACCTATAGCCTCGTTCCTTTCATTAATCCACTTGCAGTTGGTAGTGTAGCAGGTATTGTAGGTGCTGGTGGAAATATCGGCGCTATGCTTATTGCATTTATGTTTAAAGCCAAAGCTGGTCACGCCACTAAAAATGTAATCGAAAACGGGCATACTATTCAAAAAGACCTGATCGATTATACCAGTGCATTTACTTTCCTCGGTTTTATCATTCTCGGAATTGGCATTGCTGTATTTATTTTCAGAACCATTATGGCACAGAAAAGCGCAGCAATAGAAGATCTTGTACTTACACCGAGCAAATAGTCATACCAAAAGTAAAAATCTACCTACAATACCGTTGATCATTTGAAAGCAGAAAAGAATATATCGCTAAATAACACAACAACATGCTGCTACTGCGGAGTGGGCTGTGGTATTGTGGTAACTAAAGATATCCATGAGCGGATAACAGTTGAAGGAGACAAAAACCACCCTGTAAACAAGGGCATGTTGTGCAGCAAAGGCATGAATCTTCACTACACGGCGAATGATAAAAGCGACAGGCTGCTTTACCCCGAAATGCGTTACAACAAAAACATGCCCCTCCAAAGGGTAAGCTGGGATACCGCACTAGAAAGAACAGCAGCCGTTTTTAAAGCACTGATTAAAAAACATGGACCCGATAGTGTGGCTTTTTATGCAAGCGGACAATGTTTAACGGAAGAGTATTATGTAGTAAACAAATTGATTAAAGGTTTTATCGGTAGCAATAATATCGACACCAACAGCCGCTTATGTATGAGCAGTGCGGTTGTTGGTTATAAAATGAGCTTAGGTGAAGATACTGTGCCCATTAGTTACGATGATATTGAAATTGCCGATTGTATTTTTGTTGCGGGCGCAAATCCAGCATGGTGCCATCCTATCCTTTGGCGCCGTGTTGAAGCCGCAAGGCAAAAAAATCCAGACCTAAAGATCATTGTAAGCGACCCGCGAAAAACGCAGACCTGCTCGCTTGCCAATGTCCATCTGCAACTCAATCCAGGCACCGATATTACCCTTCACCACGCCATTGGCAGATGTTTAATTGAAGATGGAAAAATTGATACTGATTTTATCATCAACAGCACCAACGGTTATGAAAAATACCATGCTACCGTTTTCGAAACCTCACTGGCCGAAGCAGCAGTTATTTGCGGCATAGAAGAAAGCGATATCCGCTTGGCTGCATCTTACATCGGCAATGCAAAAGGTTTCATCAGCATGTGGACCATGGGGCTTAACCAAAGTGTGGTGGGTACCAATAAAAACCTTTCGTTAATCAACCTAAACCTGATTACCGGCCATATTGGCAAACCTGGAAGCGGACCTTTTTCACTCACCGGACAACCAAATGCCATGGGCGGACGAGAAGTTGGTGGTTTAAGCAATTTATTGCCGGCACATCGCGTTTTAGCAAACGAAAGTCATAGGAATGAGGTCGAAAAATTTTGGCAGATCCCATTGGGCACCATTCAATCCAAACCGGGCTTAACTGCAACCGAAATGTTTGATGAACTGAATACAGGAAAGCTCAAAGCGGTTTGGATTTTATGCACCAATCCATTGATTAGCCTACCTGATGTTCGTGTAGCCGAAGAAGGATTAAAAAAAGCGAAATTTGTAGTTGTTCAGGACATTAGCAACAATGTGGAAACCATAAAATACGCTGATGTGGTTTTACCTGCAGCTGCCTGGGTAGAAAAAGAGGGCACCATGACCAATGCAGGCCGCTATATTTCTTATCTTGGTAAAGTAACCGAAGCACCTGGAGAAGCCTTACCAGATTCGGAAATTATCTGCCGGTTTGCGAAAAAAATGGGTTATCACGGTTTCGATTTTAAAAGTGCTTCCGAAATATACAACGAGCATGCAGCGCTTACCGAAGGAACCAACATTGATATCAGCGGCCTTAATTATGAGATTTTAAAAGAAAAAAGAGCCGTTCAATGGCCTTACCCGAAGCAAGAAAAAGCATTCGGAACTGCCAGATTATTTACCGATCACCAGTTTTATACACCAGATAAAAAAGCCAATATTTTATCATTTGATGATCAAAACCAATCGGAAGCTTTAACACCGGAGCATCCTTTGATTTTAACCACCGGAAGAATAAGAGATCAATGGCATACCCGAAGCAAAACAGGCAAGGTAAATAAATTGAACCAGCATATTAGCGAATCTTTTTTAGAGATCAACCCAATTGACGCCGAAGCTCGGCACATTAAAGACAATGATATTATCGAAATTTCCAGTTTACGTGGAAATGTTCGTGTAAAAGCAAAATTTTCGGAAGATATTAAACCTGGAGTGGTTTTTATGCCCATGCACTGGGGAAAAATCTTAAAAAGTGACCTAAACCGGGTGAATAACCTTACCAATAACCTGGTTGATCCACTAAGCAAAGAACCTGATTTTAAATTTAGTGCTGTAGAAGTAAAATTATATCAAAAAGCCCGGCAAAAGATCATTGTTATTGGTGCAGGCGCTGGTGCCTGTGGTTTTGTTAAAAGTTATAGGGCTTTAAATACCGAAGATGATATTGAGATCTTTAGCAAAGAAAATTTCCCTTTTTACAACAGGGTACTTCTCCCCGATTATATTATTGGCACTTTACCCTGGCATAACCTCATTAAAATGAGCGATAGTGAGGAAACCGATTATAGAATTAAGCTGCACCGTGGGTTAGGTATCGAAAAGATCGACAAAGAAAATAAAACCGTTATCGATAGTAATGGAGAAACGCACCATTACGATGTTCTGCTCCTGGCCACCGGAAGCAGGGCTTTTGTGCTTAAAGATATCCCGAAACTAAACGGCATATTTACCATGCGCAGCCGTAATGATGCCGACAGTTTTAAAAAACACGTGGATACCACAAATGGAAAAGTAGTAATTGTTGGTGGCGGTTTATTGGGAATCGAATTGGCCACATCTTTGGCCGAAACAGGTTCAAAAGTGACGATTATCCAACGGATATCGCGATTAATGGGCCGCCAGTTGGATGCATTGGGCAGTCAGTTACTTCATGAAGAACTGACCAGCAAAGGCATTGAGATTTTTTACAATGATGAAGTAGACCGGATTATCGGAGAAAAAAGCATTTCTGGCATTCGTTTAAAAAGTGGTTTATTGATCGATTGTGAATCTTTAGTAATTGCCATAGGTACTGTTCCGAATACTGAACTGATTAAAGAAGCAGGCATAGAATGTAAAAGAGGTGTTGTGGTTGATGAATACCTGAGAACCACCGAAAAAGACATTTATGCTATTGGTGAAATTGCCGAATTTAAAGGCCAGATGTACGGCATTACCGCAGCAGCAGAACAGCAAGCAGAAATAGTGGCCAGGTTTCTTTGTGGAGATATTGCTAAATTTTACCAGGGCAGCCTGCTCATGAATATCCTTAAAATGCACAGTTTAGAACTCTGTTCATTAGGTTTGGCCGAAATACCGAACAACGACTCCACTTATGAGGAAATTGTTTTTATTGATAAAGCCAAACGTTACTATAAAAAATGTATTGTACACAACGATAAATTGGTTGGAGCGATATTAATCGGCGATAAAAGTGAGTTTTTGGAGTTCCGCAACCTGATCGAAAATAAAATGGAGTTAAGCGAAAAGCGGCTTCAATTGTTAAGAAGTGGCAAAACAACCGAACCTATTATCGGCAAAACCGTATGCAGCTGCAACAATGTTGGCGAAGGCAACCTGATCAACAAAATTAAAGATGGCTGTAAAGATCATTTGCAGCTTTGCCAGTTAACCGGCGCTGGAATGGGTTGTGGCAGTTGCAGGCCCGAGGTAAAAGCCATATTAGATTCTTTTGTAAATGTATTAAAAACGGAACCTAAACCTGCTTTGGCGGGAACATAAAGACTTTTGGCCGTTTGTTATTCCTAACGGTCAGTTCTAAAAAAACAAACAAAGGAGTTTGATTGATAGGCTAAGATAAATCGTCATTTCTACTGGAGCGCAGTCCCGAACCTTCGGAAGAGAAATCTTTGAACTATGTTTAATAGACAATTCAAAGATTTCTCCACTGCGATCGAAATGACGACAGATTTTTGGAATCTGTCAATAGTAAGCGATTGGGAATCGTAATGCCACGGTAGGTTTTGTAAATTGCATTAAGATTCCCGCCTGCGCAGGAATGACGATAGATTGCTAAAGAATATTTAAAATTAACAAAGTGATGAAAGTAAAAATAGGTCCTTCAGAATTTAAAAACCTAAAAGGGATTGAATATTTTAAGTTCGAAGAAGATTTTATTGAAGAAAATGTGCGTTGTATCCCGATGATCGTGCGTTTTAAAATGGATGCCGCAGGAATAAAACTAAAATTGGCAGAATGGAGCAAATTTCATCCGTCAGAAAGAATCCAATTGGCTTTACTACCGGTTTCAACTCAAGAACAAACAGATAAATACCATCAATTTCTGATTGGCCTGATTACCAAATATACTGGAAATCAAGCTACCACGCTACCTATTGACCCGTTGCCTGATTGGGGAAACCTACATCAAATCCCTACGATGCTAAGAGAAAAGGCGACAGAATTAGCTTTGCAGCTCTCCTTAAACCAATGGCGAAAACTCACTAATATCCAAAGGTTTGCGCTTTTAAAATTATGCAGACCAGGACACGAAAACAAAAACTTCCCAAAGGCAGTAGTAGAATTTGGACTTTTAAATAGCTAAACCATGTATCAAACCATAATCATTAACTTTCCAGGCGGCATCATATCACCGGGCAATTTGTATAATATCCTGGTTGCGGCAACAAAAGCGCGGATCCAATATGTTCGTTTCGGCCTCCGTCAGCAGTTATTGATTGATACTACAACCTATAATATTGCCATATTTACAGGTGAAATGGATAAACTCGGGATCGATTACGAAGTAGACTCCAATAATTTCCCGAATATTATCAGTTCTTATCCTGCTGAAGAGATTTTTATCCGCAAAACCTGGCTTACTGAAGGGGTATACAAAGATGTTTTAGACGACATCGACTTTAAACCTTCCGTTAAGGTTAATATCTGCGATAGCGACCAAAGTTTTACCCCCATGTTAACGGGTAATATCAACTGGATTGCGTCTTCACAATCCGAACATTATTGGCATTTGATTATCCGGTTTCCAAAAACCAATGTAACCTATGAATGGAATCAGCTTTGTTACACCAACCATATTGCACAGGTTACCAAAGCGCTGGAGGGTATTATCAAAAACAATCAGTCACAGTTTGTAGATAATCCACAAGCCAATGGTGAAGCGCTCTTTGCACTTTTAGATCATGACAACCTCATTCTTAAACAGGCCGAAAATACCGTATCCCTATCATCATTTAACTTGCCTTATTACGAAGGCTTAAACCGCTACAACAACAAATACTGGTTAGGTATTTACAGGCGTGATGAATTGTTCAGCATTCCGTTTTTAAAGAAACTCTGCCAGCTTTGTTTAGATACCAAACTCGGTCAGTTGTGCTGTACCTCCTGGAAAACCATTATTATAAAAGGGATTGATGAAAAAGATAAAAACCTTTGGAATAGCTTGCTCGAAGAATTTGAGATCAATATGCGGCATGCGGCCAACGAACTTAACTTTCAGGTGGAAGACAATTGTAACGAAGGCTTAGCATTAAAAAATTTCCTCGTTAAACATTTAAGCATCGACGATACCAGGACTTTTGGAATCTGTTTTGGCATTAAAACACGCAAAAAAAGTGAGGTTTTTAGTAGTATCCTGATCCAAAAACGACACTTGATTAATGTATTGGGGTTAAAACTACTCCCCGTTTATGACATTTTGTGTGCTAAGGATTTTAACCCCAACGAGCGTACAGGTGAAATTTTTAGCAGGGGTAATCCTAGTTTTTTATTACCAGAACAAATAAGGCGTTCGATATTTAAGTTTTACAAATACCGTTTAAATGCGATAAAAACCGGTAGTCAAAAACAGAGTTTTCAAACTGAAGAAACGATAAAAAAAGACGGCGAGTTTTTATACCAGTGTAACAATTGTTTAACAGTGTACAACGAGCGCATTGGCGAAATTGAAAACAACATTAACCCAGGTACGGCATTTAAAGATTTACCGGAAGATTATTGTTGCGTGCTTTGTGAAGGAGAGAAAGAGAATTTTACTAAGATTGATCAATCGGCCTTGCAATTGTTATAAACCATTAATTTCGGCATGGGAGTTAAAATTACTGAAATAACGATAATCCTGATCCTCAATGGCAGTTTCGCAAACTCGTAAATTACTTAAAGCATATTTCATGCTGTGTTTGGCTAAACCATTGGTTTGCAGCAGGTGTACATTTTTTTTCAAACCTTCAACTTTATAAATCCCACATAGGGGTTCTTGCTGATCATCTTTGGTAAAAATATAAGCCTCGAAAGAATCATCAGCATTAACTGAATGGATTAGCTTTTCCAGCAATCTGATTTCCATCAACAACATATCGCAGGCCAATAAGAATAGATCTTCCTCTGGATTTGATAAGTGCGCAGAAAGCACCCCCAATAATGGTCCTTTGATATCAAGTAAAGAATGATCAACTATCAGCTGCTCATTCCCAAAATAACCTGCATAGGTTTCTTGCTGCGATGGATTAACTGAAAATTTTACCGGTAGATTAAGCGAGCTTAACTTATCAGCTGCGACCTCTGCCCATAATTTATCCTGATGGCTGAGCAAAGCCTTATCAGTGCCCATCCGTAAACTCTGCCCACCACATAAAACGATTCCCAACATATTATATCAATAATTTAAAGACTGGTTATTAATTAAGCTGAGCGAAATAAATGTAATGAAAAACACTTTGACTACGCTATCAATGACAGAGTCAAAAGAAAAGTCGTCATTGCGAGGAGGAACGACGAAGCAATCTTTCATGCTAGTGATCCTTGCTATAAAGATTGCTTCGTCGGCTGAAAAAGCCTTCTCGCAATGACGATGATCTGAGGAGATTTAATCTTTTAAATTCTCCTATCATTTATATTTTATACAATAAACTATCCATAATGGGTTATTTACTGCTCAATTCTGTTAGTCCAGCTTCGTTTAAAATACCAATTTGCTTTCCGCTAACCACGATTAATTTTTCTGCTAACAGTTCGTTCATGGTCCTGAAAACCGTTTCGTAAGTGGCACCGGTAAATGCGGCCAGATCCTGACGGCTTAGTGCTAAATTTAAAAATCCTTCGGCATCTAATCCAAATTGATCTCTCAATCCTAAAATAGCCACGGCAAGCCTTCCTTTAACCGACATTAAAGCTAAATTACGCATTTTCTTTTCTGAAGCGTGTAATTCATCGGCGTAAAACATCAACAAACCGTAAGCAAATTCCTGGTTTACTTTTATGGTTGTTTTAAAAAAATCGATATCTACAAAACAAAGTTTGGTGGTTTCTAAAGCTGTTGCCGATATTGGATAGGTAGAAATACTGCTGCTGATTCCCCTATGCCCAATTATAGCTCCATCGTTTGCAAAACGTAAAATCAATTCTTTGTCGCCCCATTGTTTATGCACTTTTACATTACCCGAAGCAACAAAATAAACACCACTCACCGGATCACCCTCTCTGATAATTACTTCCCCTTTTTTAGCGATAAAATTTCGTTTATGGCTCTCGATAGCAGAATGCCACTCTTTTAATGTGAGTTGGCACATAAAACAGGTTTTAAGATCGCAGTTATTATTTTTCTTCATATTTTATGGGGGATGTTGGGTAAAAATAGCAAATGATTGCATAATTATTTACTATCGTGCGCAAATTCAGTGGTTCTTCACCATTGTTGAAAATTTTATAAGAATAAAACTCATTGAAAGAGAACACTTAGCATTTTTTACAGGCATCTTCATAACAAAGAAGTTTAAAGATATGCCATCAAATCATAATTTTGTGATATGGCAAATACAAACGTTAGAAAATCAATCCAGAATAAGATCGAATCATTGGGTAAGGAAATCGAAAGCTTACAGGCAGAACTAAAAAGATGGGAAAAAATTGCAGCCGATTATGAAACTAATTCGGAAAGCATCGATTTGATTTTATCGATACAATTACCTGAAAAACCAGAACCAAAAACTAAAAAGGTAAAATTGTAAGGTATTAAAACAAGAAAAACCCGGGTAATGTCCGGGTTTTCTTGTGTCGTCACCCTGAATTCATTTCAGGGTCTTAATAGTAGAAAAGATGCTGATCCCGAAAATTCGGGACAGCATGACGGTTTCATAAAAAAATGTTATTCCAAAACTTCTTCCACTTTTTTTACCGGAATTCTAGCTCTCGGCTTAAAACCAACAGGCTTATTATCGCTTTCGATTAAAACGGGCGATTTCTTTACCGCTTTCTTCTTGAATTTCCTACCATACCAGATGATAAAGCCGGTTATAGGTAAACTTGCTCCTATTAGCGAGGCTAAAAAAGCCATCACTTTACCTGGGAAACCCAAAATACTCCCCACATGGATATCGTAATTCATTTTGCGAAGTTTACCACCAAAACCAGCTTCTTCGTAAGCAATAGCATAAACACCTTCGCGTTTAAATTCTTTTAAAGTATGCTGATCGAAGGTATACCCCTGGTTATTGTAAAACTGACCTGTATTGGGATAAACCGTAATGTTGATCGTGGCTTTTGCTTTTGAAGTATCGGGAAAATTATAGTAAAAACCCTGCGATTTCGGATGACGGCGAATTACCTTTTGCCAAGCCAGATCCATTGCTTTTTGTGGCGTATAAAATTTTCCAACAGCTAAAGAATCTGATTCCAAACGCTGGAAATCACCTAATTTATCACCTCCAGAGGTTACCCAATACAAACCTTCACTGTACCATTTAATGCCATAAACCATCCCTGTCAAGGCGATAAAAAGCAAAAAAATTAAAGAATAAAAGCCAAGTACATTGTGTAAATCGAGATTTACCCTTTTAAATGAGGCGCCCCATTTAATTTTGAAACTCTTGTTGCGGGTTGATTTGTTCCATTTTTTAGGATACCACCAGATTAATCCGGTAATTAACAAAACCACAAATATCATGGTTCCGTAGTTTACAATTGGCCTTCCGATGGCATAAGGTAACCACAAGAAACGGTGACCGTTGAGGATAAACCTAAAAAAATCGACCTCCCCTTTTTTGTGAACCACTTTGCTGATTACCTCTCCTGTATAAGGATTAATTTTTAAACTGGTTCCTCCTCCGCGTCGTCCTTCATCCTTTTTTCCTCTTAAATTTAAACTGATCGCCCTTCCCTGTTGGTATTGTGCATACGAAGGAATCTTTTCTGGATATAGCTTAAACGCAATGGCACTCAGTTGCGATGGTGTAATCACAGGCCTATCCTGCTTTTCAATTTTGGTTTCAGGCTCCAATAAACCTGTAATTTCTTCATTAAAAACCCAGATACAGCCTGTTATACAAACAATGAGGACAATGACACCCGATATTAGGCCAAGCCAGAGGTGAAGCCATTTATTGATTCTGTTAAATAGCGAATCTTTATTTTTTTTCTTTGCCGGAATAGTTTTATTTACCGTTGCCATTGTTCTGTTTAATTAAGCGTATAAGTTTATTTTAATATTGAAGGGCATTAATTGCAGTGATTGTTCCACCCTCAACCTTTAAGCCTTTTTTGGCAGCTGCAATTTCTGCATCGAATACATACACATAACTTCCTTCGCTCGCGGTAGTGATGCCTATGTATCCGGTTTTACCATCTTTTGGCGCATAATTATTAATGGTTGTTGTTCTGGTGATATCTGCAGGGATACCGGTTATCCATTTGAAGCTTTTGCTGATTACATCAACAACAGCAAATTTTCTCGCTGTACCTAAAAGCGAATTGGGTTGTGCATACATTTGGAGAATAAAAACACCCTTTCCTAAATAAGTTTGCCCCGCAATATGGTGTCCGCCAGAAATCTCCTGTACGTTAAAGAAATAGTTTTTATCAAACTCGGTAGTTCCTTTATTGATCCTGATAACAGCTGATGGATTTTTGGACGTCGGAATGCCTGCGTTTGTTGCTGCTGCAAATGAAAAAGCATAAGCATCTCCATTATCGGTTTCAACCAAACCATTTACGAAATAGGCGCCGATATAACTGGTGCGGTTATCACGGATGATTTTCTCCAGTTTTAAATCAGGATAACTATAAACGGCCACCCAGGAACTGTCGGGATATGAAGTACCAAATACATCTGGTGCAGCGCCTTTAATACTCATATAAGGTATAAATAGCTTTTCTCCAACCTGTGTTGCCCAGGTAAAATGCGCCCTTTCGCCATTGCCCGCAAGCTTTACAATATTTACCTGCTGTTCACCAACAATCTGATATTTGCGTGCATCTATCCTAAACATGGTTGCAAATTCATTTCCGGATCTTGGAACTTTAATGGTAAAAACATCGTCCTTCACAGGCGCAAAAAGATGTACGGTTTCACTTTGAAAATTTGAAAGTTTCTTTAACTTTCCGTCACTGTCTAAACGGTAAGAGGTAACAGCACCTGGGTTTCCCTGTCCGTATAGCAAACTAAAAAAACGGTTTTTGTGTGTAAGATAATAACGGTAAGATCCATCTTGCTCTATCCCGTTTCCCTGAGTGGTTACCATGCCCGATTCTAAAGAATTTGCCGTCAATAAATAATCGGCAATGCCCGAAGTACCAATTGGTGTTGCAGAAATTACAAATTTGGTTGCCCCTGTAAGTTCGGTTTCTACATCTATAACTTCTGAAGAATCCAGTTCTTTGTCGCAACCCGAAAAGATGATCAGAAAGGATAAACTTAAAAAAGGAAGTATATATTTAGTTTTCATGTTAAAATATTTTAGGATTAGGAATTATCTGTTGTTGCTAAAAAAGTATCTAACCTTGGCATAAAATGCCCTGCCCGGCTTTTGTAGAGAAAAATTATCGTAAATGCGGTTATCCAATAGATTTTTACATTCTAAGCCAATATTATATTTACCGCCGCCAAGTGTATAAACAGCATTTACATCCTGCATCCATTGTCTGGGAATATCATATTTGGTTTCTGAAGTACCCTGGCTCGGCCATGATAAATAATAAGCATGAACGTAAAGCACGTTATAACCAAGGGTAAGGGTATTGCCTTTTTTACCCACGTTGTTAAAGAAAAGTGAGGCATCTGCATTACCAAAGAGATAAGGCATATTTGGAATCCGGTCTCTAAATAAAGGACTCTGCATGGTTTGACCTGGCTCAAAACGGGTATTATTTCTTAAATTCTGATAGGTTACGTTTACTCCTGCCGTAAATAGTTGCTTAAATGAATATCTAACCTCCGATTCAAACCCAAAATTGGTTACGTTAGCTACATTGCCCATCACCTGTTTGGTTTGGTTTGCATTTAAACTTGGTCTGATAAAGTCTTTCGCATCGCGGTACATTAAATTTCCATCGAAACTAAACCGGTGGATTTTGTTTAACTGTGCCTGGTAACTAAAACCTAAATTATAATTACTGCTCTGTTCGGGCTTTAAAGCAATATTCCCTTCGAGATTTAATAAATCGCCAAAAAGTTCGTCGGTTTCTGGCAAACGATAACTTTTTTCGTATGATGCCTTAACCTGGAGATTTGGCACAATAAAGTAAGTAGATGCAATACCATAACCGGTTTTACTATAGCTGTTTTTTTGCGTTAAATAAGCAATGTCGCCCCAATTACCACTTGGATTATAGCTTTGCGAATATTTATTTGACTGATAAAATTGTTTTGCAAATACAGAAGTGTTCCACTTCTCAGAAGCACTGAATTTATAACCTAAACCCAATACATTTTTATTGTTTATCCGTGGTTGCTCATATTTCTCGGCATCAGGATACAGTTCATCAGAACCTGTTCTGTTAAAGCTATTGTATACATTGTTTAGCGACATTGAATGATGCTCATCAACAGTGTAACTTAAGTTTGCAGTAGCTAATCCGTTGTTGTTACGAAATTTATACATCGAACGTTCTCGTTCGCTGCCTGCCCCAGGGTATTCTTTATAATCCTGAAACCAGTTGTATCGACGGTAAACCGTATCTATATTTTGTTCTGTACCAAAATTAAAATTCCCGTTTACGCGAAGGTCCAATCCTTTAACAAACAGATCTTTTTTGGCATATTTAACTGTAGGCATTAAAATACTGCCCTTTCTATGCCAATCACCAAAAACGGAAACCATCCTTGCTCCAGTTTGGATTTCAGAATAGTTTTGCCCAACGGTTAACCCAAACATTAACTGATCGGCAAATGATTTATTAACTACACCCGCACTGGCTATTAAGGTTTCGTTATGATAGGTGTCGTTAAAGCGTTTAACCACTTGGTTTCTAAAATAACGGCCATTAATGGCTGCAACATCTGTAGTAACCTTATAGTCATTATCAGAATAATTTTGAAAAGCATTAACCTGGATTTTAAATCCCGATGGCGCAGTATAACCTACATTTACAGCTGTTTTATGCGTATTGAAAGAACCATATGAATAAGAGGCATCCATATAACTTTTCGTTGTATTATCGGTTACAATATTAACGGCACCACCTAATGCATCCGATCCTAACCAAACAGGAACTACTCCTTTATATACTTCTACACGTTGGGCAAGGTTAATGGGTATATTGTTAATCTGGAATGATGAACCAAAATTATCCATGGGTACTCCATCAATAAAAAACTTAACCTGTCTGCCAGTAAAACCGTTCAAAGAAAAATCCATTCTTGAACCCAAGCCTCCTGCCTCTCTAACCCTCACTCCAGAAACACGGTCTAAAGCATGAGAAATATCAAGTGTACTGTTGTGCAGTTTCTTTGCATCAATAGAGGTTACATTGAACGCCTGACGGTTAACTTGCTGGTTGGCTGTTCTACCAATAACATTTAGGGTTTCCATTTGCTCGGTAGATTCTGATAAGTGGAAATTGAAAGTGCTTATTTGGCCATCAGCTACATTGATCTCTTTTTTCTGTGTTTTAAAACCAATTGCAGATACCTGTATGGTGTATTTACCCAGAGGAATATTGGAGAGTTTAAAATTTCCAATTTGGTCTGTTAATGTACCATAATTGGTTTTGTGGATTTTAAGGGTAGCCCCGGGTATTGGATTTCCGTCATTGGATTTGATTTGCCCCGAGATGCTCGATAATCGGTGTTGGGCAGAAGTAAAAATTACACAGACACATAACATGCCCAATAGCAAAATTTTCTTAATTTGCATGGCTTTTAATGGAGATTAAAGGTGAGCCGGATTTCCGGTTTAGCCACACGGGTCTGAACCGTGTGGCATTTTTGTTTTCGGCAAATATAGCCTCTATTTAGATCAAGTCCAAATAAGAATTGTTAAATTTTAGACCTTATCTACTACCCCTATTACAAAAACCAGCCTACCCAGCTGAGCATCTGACATTTACCTACACCCGATTATTTTAAAAGCTTAAAACCCTTTTGGTTTAAAACATGTTTATGTAGATACAACAAAAAACGAAGTATATGAAAAAGTTAATTTATTTATTGGCCATTTCTGCCTTAGCATTTCAGGCCTGCAATGGAGGAAACAAGGATGCCAAAGAAAGTGCCGATAGTTTAAACATGGCTAAAGACAGTTCAACCAATGCTGTTGCCACCGGAGGAATTGCAGTAGATGGAGCTGACGCGAAGTTTACTACACAGGCAGCTGTTGGCGGTATGGCTGAAGTAGAACTGGGAAAACTGGCCCTCGAAAAAAGCAGCAATCCGCAGGTTAAAGAATTTGCAACCATGATGGTAAAAGACCACGGCATGGCAAACACCGAATTAACGGCCATTGCTAAACAAAAAAACATTACACTGCCAAGTACTGTAGATGATGAACACAAGAAAAAAATGGATGACCTGAGCAAAAAATCAGGAGCAGATTTTGATAAAGCTTATGTTGATGCCATGGTGAGTGGCCATAAATCTACACTAAAATTAATGGAAGATGAATCAAGAGATGGGAAAGATGCAGATCTTAAAGCTTTTGCAAAGAAAACTGCACCAATAGTTCAAAGCCATTTGGTGATGATCAACAAAATTAACGATAGCATGAAATAATGCGGTTTAGCGTATTAAATTTCTTAAGATCAAGAGATTTAATACGCTACATTTTTTTCACTTTTGATCTTATCCTTAATTACCGAATTGATTTTTTCGAAGGTTATAATTAAAGCTCTGGTGGGGTATGCCAATCGATAAAGGCTTTCCTACTTAACATTTTCAGGTATGGATAATTTCCATTTAATTGGTTACGCTGTTTTAGCTCATATAAAAAATACCCACCTAAGTCTACAATTATTTTTGCGGTAGCTAAATACCATACACTATGTGGCTGTTTCCAACAAAAAGAGTAAAGGTTTGAGGTGAGTTTAATGCCCTGAAGTTCGGGATGATAAAAATTAAGTATTTTTGGATTGGGCACCCCCTGCATTACCTCTGATTTCCTAACCATAGAAAGGTGATCGGAATGACAAAATTCATAATCCTTTAGCCTGGGATCATCCACATCAGGTAAATGTTTCAATATTTTGAATCCCTTAAATTTTTTGCCATTCAATACCCATATTAAATTTGGATAAAATGCCTCTCTACTATTAAGCTCGGCCAATGTGATCGGAGAATTTTGAAACTCGATTGTATAACCGGATGGGGTAAATACATCAGCACGATGGATATCGGCATTGGCTGCATCATAAAAAGCAACTTCTCTAAATGATGGCGGGAAAGCCAATTTCCAATCTCGGTGCCATGCGGTCTCCTTTCGGCAATATTCTTTTTTAAGTGATGAAATATCCTGAATCATATCTGAACGGAGGATATCTTTTTTCATTTCACTATTGTTCATTCTCTTTCAATGTGATTAGAACACTAAAACAATTAATTAGGGAAAACAAATTTAAACTAAAATTTTTAGTACAAACAATATTTAAAAATAATTATGATTGAGCATTAGGCAGATACTACCTGTCAAAAAAAAATAATTCCATCTGCTCAAAATAGAATGATAACTTTGCAGTATGACCATCCAAGAAATACAGCAGCTAGAAGATTTTTTTACCCAGGCAGGAAAGCAAGACGTTCCAATTTATCTGAATCAGGCTACCGTAATTACCGATTATGATCATTTTCTGGAAAGTCATTTTATGCCTTTAAAGCTTAATCCTGATGCAAAAGTGAACCTACCACTTATACATAGGCTAAAAATGTTAAAGTTATTGATTGAATCAAATGCATAAAACCGATTCAATTTAGCTATTACGGCTCCACCACTGGCAAGAAGGTTCCAATTTGAATCGACATAAGTAATCGAAACACTTACTATCTATTAATCTGGTACTTCGACAGGCGATCATTGACAGATTGCAAAGAACGGTCGTCATTTCGACTGGAACACAGTGGAATGGAGAAATCTTTGAACTATCTTAAAAGATCTCTCCTCCAAAGGAGTTCCTTTGGAACACTACGGTCGAGATGACGATACCTCCCAACATAACATTACGATGTATTTGAAAAATTCTAACCGCTATCATTGACAGAATCCATAGAAAGCTCGTCATTTCGAGGAACGAAACATCTTAAAGCGCACGCTAGTAACAATCGTTGTAAGATTGCTTCGTCGGCTCAAAAAGCCTTCTCGCAATGACGATGCCTCGCAGCTTATTACTAAAGTTTCCTATTTATGGCTATCGAAATACCTGACCCAAGTTTTCTAATCAAGCAATTAAAAACTTAACCTCTTTTAGTTTTTAAAATAGATATTTCCAACTATATTGGGCGTGATTGGTTATTCCTATACATTGACCCTTATTTATGACTAAAAATATATTCATTGCTTCGGCCGAACCCTATACCGGAAAATCAGTAATTGCTTTCGGAATGATCAATATGTTATTGGCCAAAACGCAAAAGGTAGGTTACTTTAAACCCATTATTGCGCAAGACGATCAGAATAAAAAAGATGAACATGTAGAAGCCATGTTGGATTATTTCTCACTCCCGGTTAAATATGAGGATGCTTTTGCCTTTACCCGACAGGAAATGCTGCACCAAGCAGAAGATAGTGGAGCAATTATCAATACCATTATCAGTAAATATAAAAAACTGGAGGACAACTATGATTTTACCGTTATTGAAGGCAGCGACTTTTTAGGCGAAGGCATGGCATTTGAGTTCGAATCGAATGCCTTAATGGCCAAAAACTTAGGTGCACCAGTTTTAATAGTGGTATCGGGAAAGAACAAAACAGCAAGTGAGCTTTTTAAATCGGCTATCAACATTTACCGTAACTTCCTATTGCGAGATGTGCAGGTATTAGGCGTAGTGGCCAATATGGTGAATCCGGAGGAGGCAGACCGTATTAAACAAGCTTTAACGAATCAACTGCCAGCCGAATTACTTATTGCCGTTATTCCCACTGAAACTAGCCTGCAAAGTCCAACAATGAAAGAAATTACATTGGCACTAGGTGGTGAGGTACTTTTTGGAGCTGAACTATTGGATAACCAGGTTGATAATTTTGTGACCGGTGCCATGATGTTGCCTAATTTTTTAAGGCACATAAAAGACAACCTGCTTATTGTTACCCCCGGCGATCGTGGTGATATCATTATTGGCGCACTTCAGGCCAACTTATCAGCCAATTACCCAAAAATTGCAGGCATTGTTTTAACCGCAGGCAGTTTACCAGATGAGCCGATTATTAAATTGATTGAAGGTTTACAAACCATTATTCCAATAATAGCGGTTAAAAAGGGAACTTTCGAAACCACTACAACCATTGGCGGTATCCACTCCAAAATCACAATTGAAAACAAGAAGAAAATTGCAGTGGCAATAGAGCTTTTTGAAAAATATGTGGATATAAAAGCACTGGATGATAAAATTATCACTTTCAGCTATCAGGGTATTACGCCACATATGTTTCAATACCAACTGGTTAAATGGGCCAAACGCGATAAAAAACATATTGTTTTACCAGAAGGAAATGACGAACGCATTTTAAAAGCAGTGGAGAAACTCATTACCCAGGATATTGTAGACATCACCCTCTTGGGCGATCCAAGCGAAATTACCAACACGATTAAAAGACTTGGATTAAATCTGGATCCCAACACTATAAAAATACATAATCCAGGCCAATCGGCTCATTATAACGATTATGTAGATACCTTGCACGAACTACGTAAAGCCAAGAATGTAAACCTCGAAATGGCCAGGGATATGATGACCGATGTTTCTTATTTCGGAACCATGATGGTTTACAAGGGTGATGCAGATGGGATGGTTTCGGGTGCGGTTCATACCACTCAGCACACCATCAGGCCTGCTTTACAGTTTGTTAAAACCAAGCCAGGCGTATCGGTGGTTTCATCCATTTTCTTTATGTGCCTGCCAGAAAGAGTGGCCATATTTGGAGATTGTGCGGTTAACCCCAATCCTACTGCCCAACAGCTGGCAGAAATAGCAATTTCTTCAGCAGAAAGCAGTGCCAAATTCGGCATTGAGCCACGCATTGCCATGTTATCTTATTCTTCTGGCACATCAGGAGAAGGTGAAGATGTAGAACGCGTGAGAGAAGCCACTGCCATAGTTAAAGTAAGGCATCCGGAATTAAAAATTGAAGGTCCGATACAATATGATGCTGCTGTAGATCCACTTGTAGGCAAACAAAAATTACCAGGCTCTGAGGTAGCAGGTAGAGCAAGTGTATTGATCTTCCCCGACCTAAATACCGGAAATAACACCTATAAAGCGGTACAGCGCGAAACCGGTGCACTGGCCATTGGCCCCATGCTGCAGGGCTTAAACAAACCAATAAACGATTTAAGCCGTGGCTGTACGGTAGATGATATTTTTAATACCGTTGTAATTACAGCGATCCAATGCCAAGATATTTAATATGAACATTTTAGTAATCAACTCCGGAAGTAGTTCCTTAAAATACCAGCTTTTTAACATGCCAGAAAAAGCGCCGGTTTGCAGCGGTCTGGTAGAGCGTATTGGCATTGAAGGCTCGTTTATTAAACATACAGTTTATCGCAACAACGAAAAGTATAGCATTGAACAATCTGGTTTTATTGCTAACCACGGCGAAGGCTTGAAACAGGTTTTAGCTTTGCTAACTGAAGGAGAATACGCGGTAATAGCCAGCCCTGATGATATTGCTGCTGTTGGCCATAGAGTAGTGCATGGAGGTGAACATTTTACAGGCGCAACCCTTATTACAGATGAGGTAAAACACCAGATCAAAAAGCTGTTTTCTCTTGCGCCGCTGCATAATCCGGTTAATTATAAATGTATTGAAGTAGCCGAACAGACTTTTGTAAACGCGAAACAAATTGCAGTATTCGATACAGCATTTCATCAAACCATACCAGAACAGGCCTATCGTTATGCCATTCCCGAATGGTATTACAAAGAACATGGCATCAGGGTATATGGATTTCATGGTACCAGCCATAAATATGTAAGTGAGCAGGCCATTAAGTGGTTAAACAAAGTTGATACAAAAATTATCAGCATTCACCTGGGCAACGGTTGCAGCATTACTGCCATTAGAAATGGTAAATCAGTAGATACGAGTATGGGATTTGGCCCATTAAGCGGTTTAATGATGGGCACACGTTCTGGAGACATCGATCCATCGGTTATTTTTCACTTAATGGAACATTCTGGATATACTTTAGAGCAGTTGAGCACCCTGGTTAATAAACAATCAGGACTGTTAGGTGTAGGTGGCTCGAGTGATATGCGCGATATCAGGAAAATGGTTAGTGAAGGCAATGCAACTGCAATTTTGGCGCTAAAACTTTATGCTTATAGAATCAAGAAATTTATTGGTGCTTATGCAGCTATTTTAAATGGCATAGATACAATAGTATTTACCGCTGGTGTAGGCGAAAACGACAGCAACATGCGTGAGGCTGTATGTTCGGAGCTGAATTACCTGGGCATTGAATTAGATCCAGCTCAAAATACAGCCTATAATGGAGAATTGAAAGAAATTAACAAGGTAAGCGCTAAAGTAAAAATCCTGGTTATTCCAACCAACGAAGAATATGAAATTGCTCACCAATGTTTTGAGCTTATAGGCTAGTAGCAAGACTTCCGAAGTTTGCGCCAATGGCAATGCTCATGGCTAACTTCTGAAGTCTGACCAGGCCTAATCTGTTTCTAAAATAGACAAAATATTGCCGGCAGGATCTCTAAACCAAGCGATGTTTGGCCCTCCGTTTCCCCGGGAGATGCCTTTGCTATCCGTTTTGAGATACTCTTCATTGTAAATCTCGAACTTTATTCCCTTGGCAATAAGTTCGTCCGCCGCTTGATCTATATTTTTAACTGGAAAATTAAGTACCGTAAAAGTTGCCGGAACATGATTTGGCTTTGGATAAAGTAATACATTTGCTGATCCGGAAACAACCAGTTCAATTACGCCCATCGGGTTATCTTTCACTTCGATCCCCAATACGCCTTGATAAAAATCTTTTGCTTTCTGTACATCGTCTACAGAAAACGAGCTGAATGCTTTTGAGTTTTGTAACATAAATCTTTTTTTAAATCAATTTTTCGCGAGAACGAACAGTTAAATTTAGCGGATTAAAATAATAGTAACAGGCTGCATAAGCGGCAAAGTACAGGCCCAAACGAGACATTTACTTAGCTTTTCCAGGCACCCAACAAACGCCTGATAACTACAATTTCGGCAACGTGGTAGGCATTATGATCGGCAATCTGTAGGGCTTCGCGTAATATACTTTGTCCATCGCCATGCGGGATTGGCTCATATAAATCTGAATCTAATAAAGCAATAAATTCTTTCAGATCAGCATCAATCTGTTTTAGTGTATTGTTCCAGGCATGTTCATCCTTAGGCGCCAGTTCTTTAGGCCAATATTCATCTGGCCATTTTGGCGATCGATGCGATCCATCTTTACTAAATTGGAGCATATCCCACTGGGCGATTTTAATGTGTTCGACCAATTGCCAAATACTGTAAGGTAAGTTGTAAGGCTTTTCGCCCAAGAGATTAAAAGGCAAATTGGCGACAGCATCTTTAAACCCTACATGCGCTCCACCCCCATTTAATAATTTTTTAAGTTCCGTAACCAGTATTGATGTTTGATTTTCCATAATAACATTAGCAGATAGTATTAACCTAACAAACATGATTCTCATAGGTTTGTATAAAAATCAATTTCGGTGGCAACATCTATTTTATTAACGCACAATTCTTTTAAATTTGGGCATGAACCTATCTTTTCCGATCCTCACAGCATATACCTATCTCAACACTGCTAATTCTGGCATTTTATCTACCAATCTTGCAGAATGGAGAACTAAACATGATCAAGACTTTATTGCCGGAGGAAGTATTTTCAGAATGGAAAATCTGCCTATCATTACCGACCTCAGAAATAACATTGCTAAACTTTTCAGTTCAAAATCCGGGAACACCTATCTGGTTCAGAATTTTTCAGTAGGTTTTAATACTTTATTGAGTGGGTTGGACAAAAACCATCGTTTTCTATTATTGGAAGAAGAATATCCATCTGTGAGTTATCCTGTAATCAGTATGGGTTTTGAGTACAATAGCATAGCCATTGATGAAAAGTTAGAAGAAAACATCATCATTGCCATTGAAAAATTTAAACCTACCGTACTGGCATTTAGCATGGTACAATACATTAGTGGATTAAGGATGGATGATGAATTTATCCAGAAATTAAAAGCTACATATCCTGATCTTTTGTTGATCGGTGATGGCACTCAGTTTTTAGGTACAACAAATTTTAACTTTGAAAAATCAGGCCTGGATGCTTTGATCGGAAGTGGCTATAAATGGCTTTTGGCTGGATATGGAAACGGTTATGCATTTCTTTCCGATCGAATGAAAGATGCGATTTACAGCAAAAACAAACTGGCCGAGTTACCTAAAGCACCCTTTTTAAAAGGCAAAGACCATTTATCTATGTGTTTCGAACCTGGGCATTTAGATACCTTAAATTTTGGCACATTAAACGAAAGCTTAAATGAGCTTGGCTCAATTGGTTTCGATTGGATAGAAAAAACCGCACAGGCAATTTCCAACAAAGCCAGGTTAGCATTAAATTCAAGAGGCTTAATTCCAGATTGGGCATTAGAGCGAAAAGATCAATCTACCATTATGAGCATGCCATTGGATCAAAAAACAGTAGACAAAATCGCTGCAGCCAAAATCCTTTGCTCACCACGAGGAGCAGGCACAAGGATTTCGTTTCACTTTTATAATACCGAAGAGGATTTAAATCAACTGCTCCGGGTTTTAGATAACCACAGCTAGTCTACCTTCCAGATGGCATCTACAAAATACTGATGTTGATCGAAGAAACGCTTAAGTGGTTTAAATCCGGTTTTTTCTGCAAGCTGATCGATATCATTAAGCGAATACTTTTGTGATATTTCCATAAAAACATGCTCGTTTTCTGCAAAGTGAATGGCATTTTGACCAATATTCACAATCTGTTTTTTTAAACTGATGAGGTAACTTTTACAGGCTCCAGATTCTGGATCGTAACTGGCATAATGCTCAAAATTGTTCAGGTCGAAATTGCCCTCTAATTCTTTATTGATGCGCTGAAGCAAATTGAGGTTAAATGATCGGGTAATTCCGCCTTTATCATTATAGGCAGCTAGAATCTGCTGAGGATTTTTTTTCAGGTCGAATCCAATGATCAATAAATCCTTAGGGGAAAGCAGTTTTTTTAATGATGAGCAGAATTTTCCAGCATCGGCTATACTCATGTTTCCGATATTTGCCCCCATAAAAAGCACTACTTTTCTGCGGTTAGATTGTTCTGTAGCGCTTTTAAGCATATCAAAATAATCACCATTTAAACCTGTCATATTTAATCCGGGAAGTTTTTTAGGTAAACTTTCTTCCAGGTCTGAAATTACATGTGCGGAAATGTCAATCGGAAAATAACTAAATTCCAACTGATGATGTAACAATGATTTGAGCAGGTGAATGGATTTTGTGGCATCGCCAGCACCCAGTTCGATTAAATCAAAAGCGCTCCCATCGGCTAATATCGCCTGAGAAATCTGGTTAGCCTGGTATTGCAGAATTTCCATTTCTGCTTTGGTTAAATAGTATTCCTCCATTTCCATAATCTGCTGAAAAATACGGTCTCCGGTAGCATCGTAAAAATACTTAGAGCGCATAAATTTTGGCTCGGAGTGTAAGCCTGCTAAGGTTTCCTGAAGAAACTGTGTTTTGTTGTCTGTTGCTGTTTCAATAGTGGTGGTGGTCATATCTATACTATTTTACTAATCGGATCCCTGTATATTGCCACCTTAAATGTGGGTGGAAGAAATTTCTATAAGTGATGCGTGAATGATTTTCGGGCGTGGCTATTGATGCACCACGAAGTACTTTCTGGTTAACCATAAACTTTCCATTGTACTCGCCAATGGCGCCTGGTGCTTTACTAAAACCAGGATAAGGCAAATAAGCACTTTCGGTCCACTCCCATCGTTCGCCCCAATTAAAGTGTTCGGCTGCTATCTCCCACTCAAATTCAGTTGGTAAACGCATGCCTTTCCAGCTTGCAAAAGCATAAGCCTCGTAATAGCTGACGTGGCTTACCGGTGCCGTTAAATCAATAGGCAAAAGGCCAGCCAAAGTGTAATTAAACCATTTTCCGTCTATTAAGTGCCAGTACATAGGTGCGCTAATTTTAGTGTTTTTTACCCAATCCCATCCTTCAGCATGCCAGAAGTTGAAATTTTCATAACCGCCTTCACGAATGAATTCAATAAATTCTGCATTACTTACTAATGTTTTACTGATTGAAAAATCGTGCAGGTAAACTTTATGTCTGTTTAATTCATTATCAAAGCTAAAATCCTTTCCATCATAACCGATCTCATAAATTCCTTCTGAAATTCTGATAAAGCCAGGTTCTATTTCATTTACGGTTAAAACCTCTTTTTGGTTTTTCGAATAGGTTGGAAAAAGTGGGTTGTTTCCTAAAATGTATTTAATATCGGTAAGCAAAAGTTCCTGGTGCTGCTGCTCATGGTTAAAACCCAAAATCAACAGTTCTTTTACTTCATCTGTTAATGTCGTGGCCAGGAATTCCACCATTGCTTCATCTACATAAGCCCTGTACTGGTAAATCTCATTTACGCTCGGTCGACTTAAATTACCACGATCGGTGCGGATTACCCGATTGCCAACCGTTTCATAATAACTATTAAAAACGAAATTATATTCATCGTTATATACCTGATAATTAGCAGAAAACGGCTTTAATATAAAAGTTTCGAAGAACCAGGTGGTGTGCCCCAAATGCCACTTCGGTGGACTTACATCCACAATTGGTTGTACCACATAATCTTCTGTTTGCAAGGGTTCGCAAATTTGTTCAGAGTATTTCCTGATCTGCAAGTATTCTTCTACCAGTGTCATTAATTTTTATCTAGATAGTTTTTAAGATCTGTGATGGTATTAACATTCAGATCTTTTGATTGTTTTTGCCGCATCATTAAAGCATAAGAATTATTGAAACCTATAGGTTTAAGCCATTTGATCTTAAACTTTTTCTCAAATTCGGCCGATACATAACTATAAGTTTTATCTTTATCGTGCGCTATTTCCTTAGCAATTTTTGGATCCGGTTGTAACAAAACCAATAAGCCTGTCCCGGTATATTCCGGATAAAAATCGATCTGATCATTCATCAGTGCATCAAAACAGATTTTTGTTCCACCGAGTCCTGTTTTGGTAGATACCTCATAATCTGTATTTCCTTTAATCAGCATGCTGTACATTTCGGCCAGAATATATTGCTCACCAAAAATCTTCGAGCCTATTCTCACCACGTCTTTATGTCCGTTTTTTGGTGCTTTATACAAACCAGTACTGATGAGGAAATCCTTTGCCACACGTTCTGGTGTCTGGTGGAGGTAATCTGTTCTGTAATTAAGATCGGTCATTACTGAATCAGTAATTTTACCAACAAGTAAATTCAAAGTTTCTGCTAATACGGGAAATTGCTTCAATGTTTCATCCCTAACAATGGGTGCAGCATAGTACGGCGGAAAAATACCTTTATCGTCTTTTAAAATCTTTAGATCAAAGGCTTTCAAACGACCATCGGTAGAATAACCACTAATTACATCCAGTTCTTTTGAAAAAGCGGCCTTGTACATTACCGCATCGCTGATTACAATAGTATGGATTTTTAAGCCGTAGGTAGATTTCAATCCAAGATCTCCGTCTTGCCTGCCCATAAATTCAGGGGTAAATCCTGCGGTTAAGGTAGAACCATAAGCCGATGGAAGTGCATAAAAGCCACCTAAAATTAAAATCACAATTGGCAAGATATACAATGCTTTTCTCAGCTTTTTAAAATTCATTTTCTGTACCAGGGAAAGTAAACCATCAAGAATAATGGCCAATAATGCAGCAGGAATAGCTCCAGCTAAAATCATATTGGTATTGTTGAGCGAAATGCCCCCAAAAATAAACTCTCCTAATCCACCCGCAGCAATAAAAGAGGCCAATGTGGCCACGCCAACATTAATTACCGTTGCTGTACGGATACCCGCCAATATAAAGGGCATAGCCAATGGCAACTCAACCTTCAGCAAAATCTGACTTTTGCTCATACCCATTGCCCTGGCGGCTTCTTTAACATGCTGATCGATGCCAATAATGCCTGTATAGGTATTGCGAATAATCGGTAACAAGGCATAAATGAGCAGTGCCACAATCGCAGGTTTTGCGCCAATGCCCAAAACGGGAATCATAAAACCCAATAAGGCAATACTCGGAACCGTTTGCAATACGCCGGCAATACCTAAAACTGTTCCGGAAAGTTTCCTTTTTCTGGCAATCAATATACCCAGTGGTAAGCCAATGGCAATGGCAAAAAGTAAGGAAATAAACGTTAAACCAACATGTTGCAGGGTTTGGGCAAACAATTTATCAGACTGCTCATGCATAAACTGCCATAAAGTTTGCTGATGCTCATTCATGTACCTGCGCGTTTTGAAATTGATTAAATCCTTTGGTTAACTGTTCGAAATTAACGGCTTTGCTTTCTTTATTGGCACCAGAAACCAGAAGTTCGCTCCGATCAGAACTCCGCAACAATTCCATCGCATCCCATACATTCAAATCAGCAGACAGGCTTTTCCCATCTTGTAGTATTCCTTTAGGTAAATAAGGCCAAATATCGTGTAGATTAACTACTTTAAATTCGAGGGCTAACCTTTGTCCAGCTAAAAATTTTCTTGCAAAATCATTTACCGGGTGATAAAGTAATTCTTTTGGTGTTCCAATCTGGATAATTTTCCCCTTATCCATTAAACAAATGCGGTCTGCCAATTCAAAGGCCTCCTGAACATCGTGGGTAACCATTACAATGGTTTTCCTTTTTAGTTCTTCTAATCCCTTAAATTCTTTTTGGATACTGGTTCGGGTCACATTATCCAAAGCACCAAACGGTTCGTCCATTAACAATACTGAAGGATCGGTGACCAAAGCACGGGCAAGGCCTACACGCTGCTGTTGGCCACCACTTAACTCATTTGGAAACATCGCCAGGCTATTTTCAGGAAGATGGAGTTTTTTGATCAGTTCCTGCGTTCGGACTTTAATTTTTTCTTGATCCCATTTTAAAAGTTTCGGTACAACGGCAATATTTTCTGCAATGGTATAGTGTGGAAAAAGCCCAATATTCTGCATCACATACCCAATTCCTGTTCGTAAAATATCAGGATCTTGATTGTTTATATTTTCGCCATTGATAAAAACCTCACCGGCATCCGGCTCAATTAACCTGTTGATCATTTTTAGGGTAGTGGTTTTGCCACAGCCACTGGTGCCCAACAACACCAGCGTTTCCTTTTCTTCTACCTTAAAAGAGACTTTATTTACCGCTTGGGTATCTCCAAATTTCTTACTTATCTCTTTTAAATGGATCATATTTAGTTATCGATTTTCATAAATAGGTTATTTAACGATTCGGAATAAGTAGGGTGTGCAAATACGTAGTATCTGATCCTATCATAAGTAATCCCGCCTTCCATTGCCATTTGAAGAACAGACATGATTTCTCCGCCTTCTGAGGCCAGGATAGCGGCACCCAGTATCTTTTTACTACCTGCATCTACAATTGCTTTCATCAGCCCTAAAGTTTCGTTTGTTTCAATACCACGCGCAACATTCGACATTGGCAGAACGGCAACTTTATAATTCAATTTCTTTTCCTTTGCTTCCTTTTCAGAAATACCTATCCGCCCAAGCTGAGGATCGGTAAACATGCAATATGGCACCGGCCGATTGTGAATAGAATAATTTGTACCCTCCATTAGGTTCCGGTAAACAATGGTATAATCGTTATAAGCAATATGTGTAAATGAAGGGCCGCCTTTTACATCACCGAGCGCATAAATCCCTTTAATATTGGTTTCGAGTTTTTCATTAACAAGAATATGCCCTTTGTCATCCAATTTTACGCCACAGTTTTCAAGGGCTAAATCTGTAGTCTGAGGCGTACGGCCCGCGGCTACCAGCACATGGCTCGCTGTTATTTCTTTTTTGGTTTTTCCAGATTCCAGCGTAATGCTAATCTGTTTTTTATCCTGCGCTATTTTCTTGATTTTAACATTATTGATCAGTTCGATATTTTCGTCGGTTAAAATTTCAGTAAGTGCCGATGAGATATCCTGATCTTCTCTAGCCAATATGCCTGATGATTTTTCCAAAATGGTTACTTTACTGCCAAATCGATTAAACATTTGTCCAAACTCAAGCCCAATGTAATTTCCACCAATAACCACTAGGTGCTCAGGAACTGTTTTAAGATCTAAAATTGTTGTCGATGTAAGATAATTAATTTCATCTAATCCTTCAATATCCGGTATGGTAGTTTTTGCACCAGTGTTGATAAAAATCCATTCTGCAGTCACTTTTTCTTCGCCACCATCGTTGAGTGCGATAGATAGTTCTTTTTTACCACTAAATCTGGCTTTTCCAAATATAAGCTCAAGTCCCTTAGTATTTTTAAGGCCCTTTTCAGATGATGACCTGAATTGGTTTACGATATCGTCCTTCCGTTGCTTTATCTTTTTAAAATCAATTTTGATCGTTCCGACTTCTATCCCCAGTTCAGTTGCTCTTCTGGCTTGATATATTGCTCTTGCGGAAGCGATCATTGCTTTTGTTGGTGTACAACCGTCATTAATACACGTACCGCCAACAAACCTTTTTTCTATAATCGCTGTTTTTTTGCCCGCTTCGGCAAGTCTTTTGGCTAAAGGTGTTCCTGCTTGCCCTGCACCTATAATTATTGCGTCGTAGTGTTTCATCGCTTTCCAGATTAATAGAATTTGTTTTGTCCTGAAAGATATAACCTAAATATTAGCCCAATGTTTGGTCATTGAGTATATTATGCCCAATTGAGACATTACAAGTTCGAATAAAAAAGTTACAAACTATATTTTAAAATCGGCGTTAGATAATTGTAGACATTTAATTGACAAACATAAACCGCAGCCTTATATGCAAACTCAAACAACAGAAAACACGAACCTTACCGTTTTTATACAGGATGATGCTTCGATTGAAGATAAGAGAGAAATTTTACTGAACAGTTTGCTAGACGACCTGAACAGTCAGACAGAATCTTTTAATTAATAAGTAAATAAAACTTCAAATCTGATCGCTAAACTCAGGTGATCACATGTCTCAGGTGGTCAAAAAATGAGCAGATTCAATTTGAACATTAAGAAATTAAGCGCATTAAGAACCTAATTTTCAGTCCTTAGCAATAAATATGTTTTATAAATAAACATAAAAACTTTAAAAAACGAAAAGGGCAAACAAATTCATGTTTACCCTTTCAATCTAAATTAACGCTCTCGCGACAAAAGCACAAATTCTTCATAGAGCTTTATGTAACATATTTATTTACATTAAAAAGTTAATGTACAATAATCTGTGCCCGGCGAAGGTTATCCGTAGTCTGCAAAATTTTATCCTTTAGCTTTGGATTGTAAACAGCATGTGATTTTAAGAAATCCTGTACCACAGCATTTGCTTCTTTTTTGTTATAACTCGAAAATGTAGCCGCCAACCACGATTGTGGAAAAAATATATCTCCTGTTTTCTGTATTTCTTCCAACAAATCTAAACTTTCTTTCAGATAGCGAATAGAACTTGTTTGCCTGATGGGATGGTGCAGGTAAGATAAAGCTGTAGTTACCCAGGCCTCTTTCTGGCGGTTTTTCCTGTCTTTTAGACCTTTAAAAAAATTATCTCTTTCCTTAACATCTAAAGATAAGGCGGGTGTTAAATAAATCAGCCGGTTTTTACGATCTTCATTTTTGGTCCGTGCTAGCTGATCTTTTAAGATCGTATTTGCAGTATCTGTTTTAAGGGCTAGCGTTAAAGCTATCGCGCTATAATCATCTTCTAACAATTTAATTCCATTTGGTGCGGTTTGGTTGAGCCAGATATTATACATGCGTTTTCCGGCATCCGTACTCAGATATACATTCTGATAAGCATTAAACAAAATCTTCTTGTTATTTTGCGTTTGCTGTTGCTCCATTGCATTCCATATTGTTTTCTCCATACTTTCATACATCGCATTCCGTGCTTCAGCAGTAAGAAAAGTCCAGTAAATATTGGTTAGGTATCCCGTAATCAGCCTTAGATTCATCTCGTTTTTCTCAACCGATAAGCCTTGTAAAAACACAGCCAAAAGTTCTTTAGGCTTAGTGCTTTTTCCCGAAAGCATATTTTCGTAGGCATTGATATAGGCTGATGCCCGTTCTAACGGGTCAGCAAGATCATAAAGATTTGCCATCATCTCTTTATCAATCGGAAAAAGGCCATATCCCGCACCGTTTGCATTAAATAAAATATATTGTGGTTTTGGAAGACCTTTTGCTTCAATTAAATCTGCTTTAGCATTTTTAGCATTTACGACTAAAACCTTACTCGCTGTTGGGTAAACCAGCTTAACTGTAAAAGATTGTGGCCATACCCGTGGCTGCCCTATCTCACTACTTTGGCTTAAGCTTAAATCGCTTATTTTATCTCCATTGTATTTAATATCGTAACTAAAAACCGGTCTGCCAGGTTCGTTTACCCAAACTTTGTTCCAACTGTGGAGATCACTTTTACTATATTTACTTAAAATGGCAATCAAATCATTCCACGTAGCGTTGCTGTAACTGTATTTTTTCAGATACTCCCTTATACCCTGCTGAAAATTCTGTTTTCCCATCAATAATTCCAATTGACACATCATGATCGGTGCTTTATGGTAGATTATATTCCCATACATTGATCCGGCTTCTTGTAAATTATCCAATTGCTGGCGAATGGGATTGGTGCCCAGTGTTCTATCTACCCCATAAGCTGCAGGATAATGATCTTGTAAAAACTTAAGGTCGAAAGTATTTTTGCCCATCAATTTTTCGGTTACCTTATCCGCCATAAAATTTGCAAAAACTTCTTTCATCCAAACATCATTAAACCATTTCATGGTTACCAGATCGCCAAACCACATGTGTGCTGTTTCATGCGAAATTAGGTTAGAACGCGAAATGAACTGATCTTTGGTTGCACCTTGATCTAAAAACAATGCTGATGCTTTATATTGCACCTCTCCAGGATGTTCCATACCTCCAAACTGAAAATCTGGAATACTGACAAAGCCCACTTTTTGAAAAGGATATTTTATCGCCGTCCAGTCTTCCAAAAAATCGATAGCATCACGATGTGCTATAAAAACAGAATCTACACTGAACTTAATTTTGGCTGAATCAGTTTCGCGGTGCAGAAATTCCATTTTATTATTTTTCATTTCCCTATTTACCAGCGTGTATTTGCCCGCTGTAAAGGAAAATAAATAAGTGGGTAGTTTATCCGAATTATTGAAATGATAGGTGGTAGAACTCCCCCGTATAAATGAGTCTTTTTTAACGGCATTAGCCATTACCTTCCAGTCAGTTGGAACAGTTAACGAAAGTAAAAATTTAGCTTTTAAATCGGGTTGATCAAAGCACGGGAGTACCGTTCGGGCATGATCAGGAACAAAAAGCGCATACAAAAAGTCTTTGTTTCGGTTTAATGATTCGTTACCCGCAATAAATCCAATCTCGATATGGTTGGCACCTACTTTTAAATACTCTTGTTTTACTAAGATATGTTCAGCTTTAAAATCAATCGGTATCGTTTTGCCATTAACCGATACTCGTTTCATATGATCTGCATTCTGTTTAAAGTCGATCTGTAGATGAATTAACTTATTTAGCTTAAAATCAATATTTTCAGTTGATTGAATTGGCACTGTTTGTTCTATTGGAATGGTAAAATGAAGCTTATATTGAATATTACTTATGGCTGCGCTTCTGGAATTTGCCAGTGCAAGAGAAACTCCAGGCTCAACAGCAACAGCCTGTGTGGTCTGCTGTGCGGAACAGGTAGCACTTAATAGAAAGAAAAAGCAAAAATATTTGGTAATCGTATTCATTGTATAAAGATTTATTCTCCTTTTATCATTTGTATAATGGTACCATAACTCATCCAAACCATGGTTAATACCACAGCCAAGCCAGTTAGGGTTAACCAAAAAGGTTGTTTGTAATTTGCAATAATTTTGGTTTTATAAGCGGCAACAAGCATAATACCTAATGCAATGGGTAAAATAAAGCCATTAATTGCGCCTACCGTAAGCAGTATTTTAACGGGTTTACCGATGAGGATAAAAATAATGCAGGAGATGGTTATAAAGGCTATGATAATCTCTCTGTTAAACTTTAATATCAATGGGTGAAAACTCTTAACAAATGAAATGGAAGTATATGCTGAGCCCACAACAGAAGAAATCCCCGCAGCCCATATTACCACACCAAAAATCTTATAACCGATTTCGCCGCTGGCCAATTTAAAAACCGAAGCAGCTGGATTGGATGGATCTAAGGTAAAACCTTTGCTTACCACCCCTAAAGCCGCAATAAACAACAATAAGCGCATAATAGAAGCCAAACCAATGGCACTTAATGCACCTTTATTTACGGCAGCTAAATTATGGATCCCCGTTTGCCCGGCATCCAATAAACGGTGAGCGCCCGAAAAGGTGATATAACCACCCACTGTTCCACCAACTATGGTTAATACTGCCGTAAAACTAAACTGTGTAGGATTTACTGCTCTTAATGCGGCTTCTGCCAATGGTGGCGAACTGGTGTAGGCAATAATTAAGGCAAGTACAATTTTAATCAGCCCCATGGTTTTGGCAAAAACATCCATTGCCTTGCCGGCTTCTTTGTAAATAAAGATACCTATTGCCATAATTGCGCTTATTACAGCACCCTGTCCTACACTAATACCGAATAATACATTGAGTCCTAAGCCAGCGCCGGCAATATTACCAATGTTAAAAGCCAAGCCACCTAAAAAAACCAGGAAAGAAATAAAGTATCCCAAACCTGGAAATACCTTATTGGCTATATCTTGAGCAGGTTTATCGGCAACAGCAATAATCCGCCAGATGTTTAATTGTGCAATGGCATCTAATATGATGGACAGCAATATCACAAATGCAAAACTTGCGCCTAATTGTTGGGTAAAAACTGCGGTTTGTGTTAAAAATCCAGGACCAATGGCTGATGAAGCCATTAAAAAAGCTGCCCCTAAAAGTACACTCCAATTGTATTTTGGCTTCATATTGTAGGCGCTTTAATAGCTATACCTTCTTTTTTTAACTTTTCGGCTATTAATTTAGCAAAAGCAACAGCATGTTCGCCATCGCCATGCAAACAAACCGTTTCGGCCTTAACCGCAATGCGATTTCCATTTATACTATTTACTTCCTGGTTTAAAGCAAATCCCAATACCTGATTGATGGCATCTTCTTCATTAGTAATTAAAGCATTGTCTGCTGACCGAGGGGTAAGTAAACCATCATCCTGATAACTACGATCGGCAAAAACTTCTGATGCGGTTACAATCCCCTTTTTTTCAGCTTCATCAATCATCTTACTTCCTGCCAAAGCGTATAAAATCAGACCAGGATCGAAATCGTAAACGGCCTGCACAATGGCTTTTGCCAAAGCGGTATCCTTTGCAGCCATATTATATAATGCGCCATGTGCTTTAACATGATGCAATTTATTACCTGCAGCTTTGACAAAACCGCTTAATGCACCAATCTGATATAAGGTAAGCTGATAGGCCTCATTCGGGCTAATCTTCATTTCTCTACGACCAAAGCCTTGCAGATCGGGCAAACCAGGGTGAGCACCAATGGCCACTCCTTTTTTTAAAGGCTAAAGCTACAGTTTGCTGCATTACAGCAGGATCGCCGGCATGGAAACCGCAGGCAATATTTGCCGATGAAATATAATCCATCAGTTTTTCATCATTGGGCATGGTATAATTCCCAAATGCTTCTCCCATGTCGCAATTAAGATCGATCATTTTCATGTTTTAATATATTTAAGGCCTATTGCCATGGTAATCAACGATAAATCGTGTTCACGTTCAAGGTAAAGTGCTTCTGCCTCATCTCTCGAAATTTCGGAAAAATGAATAGTATCGCCAGGTTTTAACTGGGCACATAAAGGTAAATCTACCGCTGCAACGTGGGCGATACGCGGATAGCCCCCTGTTGTTTGGCAGTCGGCCATGAGTACCACCAAATCGCCACTTCCGATTACCTGGATAACGCCAGGTGTTACTGCCGTACTGAGCAATTCCTTTTTAACTTTCCTCACCAGTGGCTTTCCCGACAAATGATAACCCATACGATTACTCCTTCTATCGATGGTATAAGAATTGGTTAAAAATGAAATAATGGATGTTGCGTCAAACCAGCTGATTTCATTGGCAAGTACAACTCTAATGGCTTGTCTGTTCTCTGGTAGTAAGCTTTCGCGCGAAATGCGCCAATTTGGATAGATTAACGATCTTTCAATCAAATGATTCAATATTTCATCTGATACTTCGCTAAGTAAAGTACCGCTAACCAAAACATCTGCCTTTTGCAATGCCCTCCCCTTAAAGCCCCCAAAAGCAGCAGTAAGATAGGTACTTTTACTTTCCATTACATCAGGCACATCCCATCCACCGGCAATAGCCAAATAGGTACGCATCCCAATCGCATTGTGGATCAGCTTTATAACGGACCCTGCCGGAAAAAACAATGGCTTTTCTGCAGGCATTATTTCATTATTGTAAACTAAAGTTGCACCATCGCCAGAATAAGAAATTAGAACAGGTGTTTCAGCTTTAAATGAAGCATCGGCATAGGTAAACTCAATGGTAGCATTATGATCATCGTTACCAACAGCTTTATTCGCTAACCGATGGCCCAACTCATCCATTGCGCCCGAAACAGGTACAGCTTGCGAAAGATATCGGTATCGCCCCATATCCTGAATGGTGCTTAATAAACCCGGCTTAATGATGCTGATTTTCATACTCATATTTCAGCATAAGCATTAAACTCCTTTATACCAATGGCTTTAAAAGTAACCATATCGCCTCCCTTTAAAAGTGATGGCTGTAAACGGTTTACATCAAACATCTTTAATGGTGTTCTTCCAATAATCTGCCATCCGCCAGGTGTCTCCATAGGATAAATACCAGTCTGATTGCCTGCAATCCCAACAGATCCGGTGGGTATTTTAGCATTGGGAACCTCTTTTCTAGGGGTTGATAATCTGGTATCCATTCCGCCCATGTAGGCGAAACCCGGCACAAATCCGATCATGAAAACCGTATATTGCCCGGCAGTATGTATATCAATTACCTCAGTTTCGCTAAGCTCGTTTGTGCGGGCTACCGTTGAAAGATCCTGTCCGAAATCGCCACCATAACATACAGGAATAATCAGTTTATCAGCTATTTTGCTTGATTTTCCACTTTTTGTTTGAGCAATTTTCTTTAGATGTGCTGATACCTTTTCGAAACAACCCTGACCTGGCAAATCTGATAACATCACACTTAAGGGATCAAAAAAAACAGTTAATGTAGTATAAGCCGGAACTGTGGTAATTAAACCAGAAAAAGGATTTTGCAATAGCAAGTGGTTAAAATCGGTGATCAGGGCCAGCAAATCGTGATCGATTGTCGTTCCGAATCCTATAGTAACCGATTTTTCACTCAACCCGTAAATTTTTATAGGAATGTCTGTTCCAAAATACCCTACCTGCTCAGTCATACAAAAACAGTAAGATTTAATAATAAGTGTTCTTCATAAAACGGACCAAACAACTAAACTGTTGCTATAAAAATGGCTATATAATATCAAAATCACAAGTTTTGTGAATAATCGCAGCTAACTACATGCAAAAAACAATGAAGAAGTCTTTTTAAGTGGCTATACGGGTACTGATTTTTAGTAATCTATTAAAATGAATGGCCAGGAAAGGCCTTAAAAATTCTTTTTCACCACCCGTTCAATAGCCTTGCCCCAAAATTCGCCTAAAGATGCCGCGCCTAATTTATTTGGATGCAGGTAAAAAGTACCAGCTTGCCCCTTTTCGGGAATCAACTCGGTAAGGTGATGCTTTTTAAAATAAGCGAATGCTTTTTTATCCCCCACAAAAACATGCTTTGGATTAGTTAAACCATAATTTGACGCAAGGCTATCAATTTTTGGAATATAAGCCTGTAATCTCAACAAGCCCTCTTCCATATATTTTGAGCTATTATAGGTGTTGCTGCTATACCAGATAGGATGCTGCAACACCACGATGGCCTTAGGGAAATCGGCCAATAGCTTATCCACAATAGTTTTTACATTTTCAATATATTGATCAGGCGAAACCGGAGCTCCATGCGGTCCTTTTATAGCGCTATCATTGGTGCCGAGCTTTAACGAAAAAATCAGTAATGCTTCTTTATTGGTAAATGCATTGGCTGCTTCTTCAACTTTGTTAAAAGTACGGCCAGCACTGGGTAAAAAATCAAGAGTGGTATAACCGCTATGTCCCTGATTACTGAATTTAACTTCGTTTATTCCTTTTTGCTTAAGCAAATAAGCTACGGCTATTGCAGGCGGAGCATCAGCAGTACTGGCGATCTGAACGCCTTGCGTGATACTATTGCCGATAAAAACAATATTGAGGTTACGCTTTTTATCCTGTGCAGGCAATAAAGTAATATTAATTAGTAAAATGCCAATCAATAGCAGGTATCTTTTCATCTAAGCTGTTTTTATCGGCAACAAATTACTAAATTACTTATTAATCTCAATCTAATTTTTCATCGGTTCAAGGCCTTTTATCAATTGCAATAGCTCATCCTGTTCTTCGACCTCCAATTCGATCATGCCATTGAACATTTCAAAAATCTCATCACGCAGGTTAGAACGCATCAAAAGATCCATCAATCGCACAAAAGTTTTCTTCTGATCAGTATTTAAACTACTAAACAATTTAGGTTCTACTTCATATAATGCCTTAATTAAATTAATCAGCTCTGGTTTCCTTAATTCTTTTTCTCTTTCGGTAGTATAAACCGGAAATATCTCATCCTGCTCGTAAGTTTCAACCAGGCGACTGGCATATTCTTTTAAAAATGGTTTACGTTTACTTTTAAGATATTCGGTTAACGCTTTAACCAGAAACCGGTACTCTGCGGAAGATTTAGCAGCTCCAAATATGGCCACCTGCCCTTCATTTTCAAAACTCTTAAAATCGAAATCACGAAAAAAATCACTGTCGATATAAACACTGTGGAAATAATCATCGCTCTTTTTATTTAGGGTGGTGTAATCTTTATAAATTTCTTCACCACCGGCCAAAAAATAGTATTTAGACAGTTCTTTATGAAGGTTTTCTTTCCAATGAACGTATTTAATCTTAAAAGTAACGGCTGTATCGGTGTAAAGAAGATTAAACTCTTCTAAAGTTTTAACATTGCTGCTAAAATCCAATGTTTTACCATTTACAATAACCGAATAGTTTTTGTGCCTATTCAATTCAATAAACCAACAGAATTCGTTTATCAGGAAAGGAAGTACCGTTTCTTCTACATCTTGCTGGCTGATCCTCAGATTAGTAAACGAAACAGTTGTTCCAGTTTCACCAGAACTGCTTGGAGCGGTGGTAAAATCGTGACTATAGCTATTTAAACCACCAGTACTAATGTGTATTTCGCCATAATGAAACCCTTGCTCTGATTGGTAAGTGGTATGCCAAACGGCATCATGTGCAAAAGTAAAAAAAGTAAGCCTCCCTACTCCATTACGGCCATGCATTTTTGAGGTATGCTTCGGCGCTACAATCTGAATGGATTTTTCAGATTCGAAGAAAGGATCGAATTTTTGCTGTAAACGATCGAAATTAATTCCATAACCGTTATCAGCAATAGTTAACTGCTCTAAAAGACCAAGAGAATTGGCTGCATAATCTACGCGTATAGTGTTCGCATTGGCATCAAAACCATTCCAAATGTACTCTGCAATGGCCTGCCTTTCATTATAATTTTTAAGAACCTTTTGTATTCCCTTTGAAGTAATATTAACCTTTACCGACATACTTACTAAATTAATTAGCAAATATATGATTATATTTTAATCATTTCAGCTATTAAACATTGTATTTATACAATACAACATCAGATAAGTAGCGTTAAAATGTTACAAGTGTAGTATCGGCCAGCCATTTATCATTAATTACAAAGCTAAACCCAACTTTACCAATTGGTTCTAATAATTTGCCCTTTACCACTGTCCTTTTATTTTTATAAACGGGAACAGAAAGCGATCGCCTTTTTCCAACTCCGCTTATTTCAATTTCTAAAGGCTTATCTGTGCGAAGAATATAAATACTAATAGGACCTTTTGTGTTATTTACGATATAGCCGAAATCACTTTCAATACTGCCAAATGACGTTTTTGCTGCAAATAGATAACCTATTGCTTCGTTATTTACATCAACTTCGTAATTGGCCACATCTTCTACAATTACCTCCAATTTACCTACAATCCTATCCATGTTTAAATTGATAGTCTGATTGGCATTTATAGTATTCATAATGGTTGCCACAAATGTATCATCTGTTTTATACAATTTTTCGGATGGGGACTGATTGGGTTGCCAATATTGCATATTTCCATCATTAAAGGGCAAAATAACGGTATTGGTAGCACCTTGATAAAACTGGTTGATACCAAATAACGACCGTGAACCGATTGCTACAAAATTATAGGTATTGAGCGGGAGATCTAAACTAAGCACACCAAAATTAGGATCGGTAGCGAGCTGGGTAACTCGGGTATACTCTTGTCCGGTAAAAGATTGATAGACTACAATGGTTAACTGCTTAATCAGATTCTTGAGTGGCACATTTGCCTCAGCACCCAATGTTCCAAGGTTATCATTAGCTCCCTTAACCATAAATTTCACGGTTTGTTTTTTACCGCCTTCTTCCGGATGCTCATTGATATTTTTCTTACAAGAAGCCATTGCCAGGCCCGAGAACATCAATAAAATGATTCTTTTTAAAAAGTAATTTGTTTTCATAGCTTTATTTCATCAGGTAAACGACCTCCGAAATTACAGCTATGTAATGTAAACATGTATGTATAACGCCGCACAATGTGGATACATTACTCCATTATTATTATACATTTAATTGCATAAACTGAGAAATTGTATAATAAAAGAAGTTTGATGGTTATATATCCCGATGACTAAAATGCCTGCGAAGTTTTTCTTCTTCCAGATCAAGCAGTTCTAATTGTTCTCTAATCAGCTCATCATTAATCTGCTCTTTTTTATTTAGTCCTTTCAATAAAATACGCTGCTCAGCCATAATATCTTCAAGAGCAATGCGATAGTCGTGATAAAAGCCGTCAGACCTTGAAATGTTTTCTTCTTTTTCCCAATCTCTCAATAATTCCATTTCTGCCTCAATGCGAATTTTTATCGATCTGATCATATCGTTATGCAATAAGGCATCGTGATACTTTTCATCCAGGATTTTAAGCGATAACATAGATAATTTCTTTCTCACCATTTGTTTTTGTTGCTCGAAAGGAACAGTATAATCCGGATCGGGCATATCTACCCACTTTATCAATGCGGGTAATGTTAAACCTTGCAAAACTAAAGTAACCAATATTACACTAAAAGTGATAAACAAGATTAAGTTACGCTGAGGAAAAGCTTCGCCTGATTTTAATGCTACCGGAATAGAAAGTGCTGCAGCCAAAGAAACCACTCCTCTCATTCCTGCCCAGCCAAAAAGCAAGGGTGCTTTCATGCTTGGATTGGGATCGGCAGTGGTAATATAACGACTAATGAAACGTGTAAAGTATAAAGCACCATAGGTACTGGCTAACCTCGTAACAATTAAAACCGCGCAAATAATGGCACTGTAACGGATGGCCGGTAAAAGCCCATTGTTGCCCAAACCACGAATAACTACCGGAAACTCTAAACCAATTAACAAGAACACAAAGCCATTCAGCACAAAAGCTACCGCTTCCCAAACATTTATACCCTGCAACCTGCTTCGGTGGGTAAGAATCTGGTCTCTGCGGGCCGAAAGAAACAAACCGCCACTCACTACAGCCAATACACCAGAAAATCCAAACTCCTCTGCGGTTATGTACATTACATATGGCGTTAAAAAAGTAAGGATAATATCAATATTTGTAGTTGTTGGCAACCATCTGTGCAAAGCATAAAAAACTAAGGCTACTGCAATTCCGACCAAAATTCCCATTACAATAACAACCACAAAATTACCAGCAGCCTTACTAAGCACGAAACTTCCGGTCATTACTGCGGCTAAAGCAAAGCGGAACACCACTAAACTGGATGCATCGTTTAGTAAACTTTCTCCTTCCAATATTGTGGTGAGCCTTTTGGGCACTTTAACATTTTTAAGTATGGCTGATGCGGATACCGCATCTGGCGGAGAAATAATGCCACCCAACAAAAAACCCAGGGCCCATGTAAAACCTGGAATCAGGCTTTGCGAAATTAGTGCAACAATACTGGAGGTAAGAATAACAATCGGAAAAGCAAAACTGCTGATTACCCTACGCCACTTCCAGAAATCTTTCCATGAAGTGTTCCAAGCAGCTTCATACAACAATGGAGGTAAAAAGATTACAAAAATGAGCTCTGGTTCAATCTCAATATTACGGAGTACTGGTAAAAAACTTAGGGCTAAACCTGCAATTACCAATAAAATAGGATATGCTACACGGATTTTTTGTGCGAGCATTACCACAAACAGAATAATTGCAAGTAAGAAAGCGTATTGTATAATCAGCTGGTGCATATATTTTTGGGCTTGGTCTAAAATACAAATTTGAAGCGAATGCCAAACCATTAACATGATGTTCTTTTTTCAGATAAAATTTGGAATTTCTATTATAAAGCTATAATTTCTCCCCTGTAATAAGTCATCCCAACTTTTTTACATTGGTTTAATTAATGAAGACCATTTTTATTCTTATTGCTTTTTTGATAGAAAGCAGGCTTTGCGTAGCTCAACCGGTGATCCAGGTGGAGAAACAAACTTTTGTTAACATTGGCAAAGCAGGATACTTTTGGCAGGATACGCTCGAAACTACATCTTTCGAAAAGGTAGCGCAATTTAAGCCAGAACGTTTTTTAAAAGGCAAATCGGCAATTTTTAACGGCGGCACCAGCGGAAAAGTATGGTGGATGAAGCTCCGTTTTAAAAACAATAACCAAACTACTCCCTATCTGTTTATCGATTATGCAAACATCGATTCTATTACCGTATTTTATCACGATGAACGCGGGATGATAAACCAGATAAGCGCTGGCATGTTCAACCTGAAACAAAATGACAACATTCTTGGAACCGGCTATGTATTTCCCTTAAAGCAGGTAAAAACTCCAACTGGCGAAGTGTATGTAAGAATGCGGGCGATGAATACGTTGCTTGTACCGGTTAAGCTTGTTACCGAATCGGTATTAAATCATGCTTTATTTAAAGCACATAGCGTGCAACCTATTTATATGGGTATTGCATTGATGATCCTCATTTTTCACATTTTTATGTTTGTTGTTACACGGAGTAAACTCTTTGCGCTTTATATAGCAAGGATAATTTTGCTTTATTTCGTTGTAATGGTCTGTTATCTTCAAGGCTATGGCTTATTGCTAGGCCCATCAATAGCCAGGTTTATTTTAATGCATGCCCATTTTTTTATTGCAGCTGGTTACATTGCTACGATTCTGTTTAACAGTTATTTTTTAAAACTTAAACGCCAACTTCCGCAACTCAATAAATTCTTTAAGGTATTAATGTTTGGATGGGGTTTAATCTTAATCTGTTCTTTATGGGATGCCCGAAGCATCACCAATATACTTACGCATGTTTTATTTTTATTAACCTCATTGCTTTTTCTGTTCAGTAGCATTAAAGTGATTATAATCCGCGGTTATGCCAAAAAAAATCCCCTTATCTGGTGTTACGTACTAGGATGGATCCCCGTGGCTCTGGTTTCTATTTATCTTGTTTTTTGTTTATCGGAGTTAATACCCTTTCAATCATACAGTTATAATTTACTCACTTTGGCTGGAATAATTGAGGGAATACTCATCAGCCTCGGCCTTTATGGCCAAAGGTTAAGGTTATTAAAGCGGCATAATGCGCATTTTCGGAGGCAACGTATTCTGCTTCAAGAACAGGTGGAAGGTTATCGTAAACAGCTCGATGCAAAAACAGAAAAATCTATTGAACATTTTTCTTTAAAAGCACTTATCGAACTTGCCCACGCCAGAGATCCTTCGTTTATGAAGCGGTTTAGCGAGGCTGAATCTGCCTTTATCGAAAGATTACTTCAGATTTCACCACAATTACTACCTGTAGAGTTAACGCTTTGTGCTTACATCAGGCTAAATTTTGATACCAAAGAAATTGCCAGAACCTGCAAACTTAGTGTACGTGCTGTAGAAAGCCGCAAATATAGAATTCGTAAAAAACTGGGGATAGATGGCGAAATGAATATGCACGCCTGGATGTTAGACCTCACCAAATCGTCCTAAATAACATACAAAAACAGATCACTTTTTCTTTGCCCTTATCTGAACAACAAATTATCAAAAACCACTTAACATGCTTTATTACAATAACTTGAATACCTATGAGTAGAAATGCGTATCGTTAAGATCCACCTGCCGCACCCTCTTTGCATATAGCTGTATAGAGTGCACGCGGTGCGATACCGTTTTTTAACCAAACAGGCTTAAATGCCTTTTGTCTGGATTGTACTCATATTTTTAACCATGTCGACAGAAACGGTCTTTTCCGGGATGATTTGTTACACGCCTGGCGGCATGGTTTATTTAAAACGCTAATTCATCAAAAACTATATATAATGAACCAAATAGCCATTACATTTTATTTTACTACCTGAAATCCAAACATTTAAAATTGGTGCGTATTACTGCGTAGACAAAAATTTTGATAATCTTTAAACGCTTTATTTCTTTGTCCCTATCCATAACGAAAACTTTTTAAAATATTGCTGTGCCGCAGGAGGTCTAGACAGGGGACGGTTTAGCCTTCTGCACAAACAGCATCTGAAACCAACCATGAAACCGACTAACACCCCTGCCAGAATTATTGAGAGTATCCAAGAATTTTACAACGGCAGAGATCCTGAAGAAATTTATAATGCATTAGAAATTGATAAAAACTGTTTTGACAGCTGGATTAGAGATTTTGGGAGTATAGCCAATGAACTTTTGGAACTGAGAGATGAAAACGATAACCTGAGAACGATGTTTACCAATTTAAGTCTGGTAAACCAAAGCCTGCGCAATTCTCTTGATAGCCTCACCAGAACAGACTCGAAAATATTTGAATTACTGCTTAAAAAGCGAGGCGCTGGTAATCTTAGCTTTCCTTAATAATAACACAAAAAAATGTTCTCTTTATCCCAACCAAAAATATTAATTATTGAAGATCATCCTGCAACACTTGATGCCATTAGGATGGTCTTCGAATTTGAAGGATACATTACGATGGATCTTTCCAATGCGATTGATTTACACACCAAGGTTGCTGCCTTCCAACCTGATATTATTTTGATCGATATTTTGTTGGGCATGACCGACGGACGGGCCATATGCACAGAATTAAAGTTATCAGCATATGGTTCCATTCCTATCCTACTCATGTCATCGCGAAATGGCATCCATAATAGCACTTATTATAAAATCCATTGGGATGATTACATAGAAAAACCCTTTGAGATGGAAGCCATCACTCAAAGGGTTCGCATGCTTTTATCAAAAAAAGCCCAACAAGATTAATGATTTAGCTCAACCAAAAAGATCGCTGCTCAGGTAGCGGTCTCCCCGATCGCAGGCAATAAAAACAATGGTTCCTTTATCTAGTTCACCGGCAAGCTTCAAAGCAGCTGCGCAGGCACCGCCAGAGCTCATGCCTGCAAACAAACCTTCTTCTTTAGCCATTCTTCTCGACATTAAGGTTGCTTCTTCCTGCGCAATATCCATTACCCGATCTACCCGCAGCGGATCGAATATTTTTGGCAGATATTCTTCAGGCCAACGCCTGATACCTGGAATAGAAGAGCCCTCAGTAGGTTGACAGCCCACAATCTGAATATTATTATCTTTTTCCTTAAAAAATCGGGAGCAGCCCATAATGGTCCCCGTTGTTCCCATAGAACTTACAAAATGCGTAATCTGCCCGTCTGTATCTTTCCATATTTCTGGTCCGGTTGTTTTATAATGAGCCAGATAATTATCAGGATTTGCAAATTGATTTAATAAAAAATATCCCTTTGAAACGCCTTTTTCTTCTGCATAATCCCTGCATTCTTCTATACTTTCTAACAGGGTTACTTTTGCGCCAAATGCCTCCATAGTTACCTTACGCTCGCGCGTAGAATTAGCTGGCATAACCAGTTCAATTTCTAAGTTATACAAACTTGCAATCATAGCCAGTGCAATTCCGGTATTACCACTTGTGGCCTCTACCAGTTTAGTTCCAGGAGCTATATCCCCACGTTCTATCGCACTTCTGATCATATTGAGCGAGGCTCTGTCTTTAACACTACCGCCTGGATTGTTTCCCTCTAATTTGGCAAATATCCGTACAGCTGGGTTAATATTCAGCTTTTGAAGTTCAGCCATTGGCGTATTTCCGATCAGATCGATTATTCCTGCCATATTTAATATATTAATTGGTTTCTTTATGGTTTCTAATGGTAATTATTGGAGAATGGTAAGCCGTAGAAAAAGCTGGGATACTCTCAGTAAGCCATACGTTTCCCCCGATGATACTATCGTGCCCAATGATGGTTTCGCCGCCCAGTATGGTTGCCCCAGAATAGATTACTACCCTATCTTCTACTGTTGGGTGGCGTTTGCTGCCCGCTAATGTTTTTTTAACACTCAAAGCGCCAAGTGTTACCCCTTGATAAAGTTTCACGTAACGGCCTATTGTACTGGTTTCGCCAATAACAATCCCAGTTCCATGATCAATATGGAAGTATTCGCCAATACTGGCTGCAGGATGGATATCGATACCTGTTTTAGAGTGGGCATATTCAGTAAGAATTCTCGGAACCAACGGTATACCAAAATTATAAAGCATATGGGCAATTCTGTAGAAACAGATGGCATAAAAACCCGGATAGGTTCTAATTACCTCAAACCTGCTCTGTGCAGCCGGATCGCCTTCATAAATGGCTACTATATCGGTGTTCAATACACGGTAAAGTGCTGGCAGTTCTTCAAAAAACTGACCTGCTGCATTTTTACATTCACTATTTTTAAGCTTACAACTGGCCGATATGATATCATAAAGTTCAAGCTCCAAAACAGCAATATATTCCTTTACATCTATAATTGTTGAAAATACCTTAGGAGAATTTTCAGGAAAAAGCACTTGAATTAGCTTTTCTGCCCAAAGGGATATCACTTCATTGGGTGGAATATTTGGTTGTTCAAGAGGGTTCTTAATAATTTGTTCAAAAAAATGGTCTTCCATAACTGGTGGTCATACCTGCCCGATCTGCTCATCGACTAGGTATATAGATTTAATCGCTAAATGTAAGTTTTGTTTTTTTAAACCAAAACAACTGGCGCATTTTTATGATAAAAATTGCTCGACAATAACAATAAAATCTATGAATATAGCTTTTAGAAAGAATTCAGTAAAATGAAGGTATTGATGGAACATATTTATTTCGCAGTTTTAAGGAATCAAACATGTCTATTTCTCCTTAGCAAGTCTAATAGCTTCTTCAAGAATCTCGTCCCTGCCTTGTTGTATCCCTAATATTGTGTTTCTCACCAATTTATCTGGAATAACGCCCTTCAAATGATGTTTACTTCCGTCAGGATTTTTAATGAGCATACCTGTGTAAAAAAAACGATAGCCACCGGGCATGGAAATCAGATTAATATTTCCATTGGTACCTGAAGTCGGCTGACCTACTATGGTTGCAACTTTAAATTGTTTATAGGCAGATAAGAAGCTTTCTGTTGCACTTTGTGCGGTAGCATCCGATAGTAAAAATATTTTTGCCTTTACCAAAGGAAATGCGGGTTCGATTTGATAAGATCCTGTAGCATATGAGATCTTTTTATAATTGGGATATAAAATTCTAGGGGTAAACATTCCGCTGTTTGCTACTAATTTTTTATTAGTCAAATGAGATAAAAATGTCTCAGTATCTTCATTTAGATATCCTCTCATATCAACAATTACCGACTTAGCCTTTGTAATCTCCTCGAGGTGTGCGCTTGTTGTCGTTTGGTTCAGATTAACATAGAAGATATCTTTCGATATCCATTCACTTTTAGGTCTACTATTTCGATCAGAACCAGGCATATACTCCGTATAGGGGCATGTGCGGGCAATATCAACCGAAAGATTCTGATTTCCTCTTTTCAGATCTAAATGACATGTCTCATCCTTTTTGCCCCTGGTAAGACCCAAAATGCCTTTTGCCTGTCTCCACTGGATAGAACCGGAATAAAGCGAATCATTTGATTGTAGAATATTAAAGGGGCTCTTACCGTTGATCTTTACTAGTTCGTCACCAGCTTTAACGCTTTGCTTTAATTCAGCATCAAGGATTTTTTTTATAACTATTTTTCCCTCTGCAAGATCAAAAAGTAGTGGCAAAACAGCGTCCTTATTGGAATCGCCGTACAGATCTACGAAGGTGTGACCATCGTTGAGCGAATGTGCAATCCATTTTAAGGTTTTTAGAAAATCTTGATCTGTTTTATCGGAGAAAATGCGAGGAATTGCTTCATTCCAAATTTGATCCGCGTTTAACGCAGCGTCATTCCAATATGGATAGGAATGTTCTAACGCATTGTATAAAATGATAAGATCAGCTAATCTGATTGATAAATTGGAACCAACTATTTCGAACTCTCCATTTTTATCTTTTGGCCAAGATTCATATGAGGAACTTATGATTTTTTCGACATCATCTTTGTTGACAACAGGATAAGTATGTTTTCTATTGCCATATAAGACTATTGGAACAATGCATTTTATTCCAGGCACTAAGTTTGAACTTATAAATTCACCTATCTTAAGCTCTTTGTTGAACAACTTTTCATCACCCAGTTGTTTAAAAAAACGGATGATTCTAGTGTCGATCTCATTGTCCAATTCAGTCAAAGCGACCACTTTCTCCTCAGTTGGAATATTTACTTCAGCCTCTTTATCGAGTACCTTCAATGTGATTTTGCTTATCTTTAGTGCTCCTGGGGAGCTGAGATTGGTTTGCACGGCAAGCGTAAATGAATCCAATCTCGTGTCGAACACACCACTGAAAACATATTGTTTTTCATTATTCAACTTAACTGATTCTTTAACAAAATTGAGTTTATCCAAATATGGCTTTAAAACTAAATCGTCAATATCTGATTGAACACTAATGCTTAAAAGAAATTTTTTGCCTTTATAGGCATTTATGTTTATTGGTGCGATCAATGCAAATGCATTATGTTTGATTCGTTCCTTTGAAATGGGATTAAATCTATTGACGCGGATGCTATTATAAATATTGTCAAAATATGGCAGTTTTAAACCAATATGTTGCCAATAAATAGGTGAATATCCGGCTAAGCTTGGAGGTGTTACATCCGTAACATCAAATTTTAGACTTTCTTTTGACGAAATTTTAACTGTTGGTGCAATTGGCAGAAACAATTCATTTAAAGTTACTATTAATTCCTTATCATCTTTAACTCGAAGCATTTTTTGGCTGCCATAAATACCAAAACTTTGCCATTCAATTTTTGATGCTTCATCTGACGGATGAAAATATTGAACGTATCCATACAACTTACTAAATGCGGTTAAGTTACGTATCTGCTGTTGAGTCTGTGTAAATCCCGTTAGGAAAGAGATCAGGAGGCTTAGGGTAAATAGAAATCTCATTAGATAAAGATTTAGTAAATCAGCTTAATATAAAAACTAATCCTTCATAAAGTATCGTTTTAACAAAAATTAACCTGCCGACTTTTGGTTACCAAAAAAATCCAACATATAACACGACAGAAGAAAGGTTTAGAAAGCTGGGAAATGAATAGGTTAGCTACTAAGTTTATTTTTTAGGCCAGCTGGCTATCGGTTTAGCAGAAAAGTTCTTTTGTGGTGGATTTCCGGCATCTAGAAAAACTGATATGGCCTCTTCACTATCAGCTTTGAGCCTTACTTCGAATCCTACAATAGAAGTCCCCGGATTTTTAGCATCATAATCAGTTCCCGGATCTGTTGACCAGGTTTTCATTTTAACTTCGCTTTGGGCATCTACGAAGAGATAACATTTTTTGTTTTTATAACTTAATTCGATGGTATGGTTATCAATAATGTGTACTGTAGCAGGTGTAACCATCGACCACCGAAGGGTTACATCAGTGTTTCCTACGGTTATTTCATCACGGATCAGTGCTGTTTTTTTATTGATCAAGGCCACCCCTCTAATTGATTTTTTTAGTTTATCAGCATATAAGCTACTCAGATCGGCAACAGCATTCATAAACAGGCTATTATCAGCGCTACTAATGAAAGCAGCATTGCCCTTAACAAGCTGAAAAGTACTATCAATGGAAAGGGTATTGTGTGCGAGATTATTATAGCGGAATATTTTCCAGCGCGCTGCATTTTGTTTACTGCCCCAAAGATCAATACCCTTCGATTCGAGTGATTCGTAATCCTGCATCCCAAAATCCATTGCCCAACGCACCCCTTGCGATTCCATGATGAAAGAGCCTACATCCATATGACCATGGCTAACACCTGGTGAGCCACCTTTAAAGCCCACAAAAGTAGCCATTGGATCTTTTGATGAACTTCGCATCAAAACAACCGGATTAGGGCCATTTCCGATCCAAAATTGTGTAGTGTTAGGCTGAATGTTATTAAGCGATAGTTTTGCACCCCACAACATTGCCGATGGCAATAACCTATTCTGTAATGGCATTTGTTCAACAAGCTGTTTTTTAGTTACCCAAAGTAAACCAGGATCGTTCAGTTTTGATGCAAACCAAAAAAGTGCGGGATTAAATTCTGCCACTGCCCTGCTATCAGAATAATTAAAAGGTTTGCCCGAAGGAGCTGTCATATTAACCAGATAATCAGCTGTTTTAAGGAAACCTGGCTGAGTGCTTAAATTAAAATCCTGATGAAAAACGCCTTCCAAAGCACTGATAAACATTACATTAAAAGAAGTGCCGTATTCCCAATACCCATAACCTTCCGGATAAGCACCATCGGGAGCATATTGTTGCATGGGTAGGATTACACTTTTTATTGCCCGGTTAATCAGTTTGGCCGATAAGGCCGGATGTTCTTCGAAAGTAGCTATTGCACCAAACGAGATGCCCGTATTACAAACCTGATTCCAGTTATTGGTAACATTTAACCAGTTATTGTACTTATTGTTTGTTGAAGGCTGTATTCCCTTTTCGAGAATGGCAAGGGCAACTATACTTCTGGTTGATTGCGTTAAATCCTGATATAACCAATCGTAACCTATTGATAAAGCCATTGTCATTTCACCCACATCAAGAAAATGACTTGGGTTCCAATCTTTAAAACCAGAAACTGCAAGCATTTCTTTTTCTGCTCTGGCTACATACTTTTTATCATGGTTAAGCCTAAAAGCATAAGAGAGGTAATAAATCCTTTTAAGTGCTTCTCTTGATACATCAAGCAAACGTTTGCCGATCATCACCCGCTCTAATACGGGTTTATTTAGAACATGATCTGCTTCTGATATTATGGCTTGGTGGATTTGTTTAAACTTTGCATCGCGCTTTAACATTTTTTAAGATCTGTTCTTCAAGCTCATGGCTTATCAATAACCTTGGATGCGAAGGCATCTTAAAAGTTGAATCAATTTCCTTGTTTTGCCCTACTGCAAACGTTGAGCAAAACAAGGTTATGATGGTACATATAATTGTGATAAGCTGATTTTTTTTCATGTGCTATAGATCACATTCTCAATTTTTATAATGAGAAATTATTTCTTTTGTTCAGATAAAAAAGAAACTAACGAAGCCAGTTCTTCATATGATAATGAATTGGCCAAACCTTCCGGCATCATGGAAGTTTCCATTTCTTTCCTAGACAGGATATCGCCCGCTTTAATGGTAAAAACCTCTCCCGCGATATTACGAACCACCACTTTTGCAGCTGTTTCTTCAGTAATAAAGCCCATATAAGTATGGTCGCCCTTTGCGGTAATCAATACCGAAGCAAAGCCTTGAGAAATTGAAGCATTAGGCTTTAATATCGATTCTGCAATCTGCTCACGGTTCATAATAGAGCCAATCTGCCCCATGAAAGGGCCTTTCATTTTCTCGCTTTTGCTTAAGCTATGGCAGGCAATACAACCCTGACTATTGAAAATATTCTTCCCTTTTAACGGATTGCCCTCTAATTTATTGATAGCCAACAGTACATCTTCGATAGATGATTTACCTACCTGGCCTTTTTTGTTTTTGATTTTATCCAGATCAATTTTTGGTTCTTCGGCTGCCGCTACTTTTTCTTCTTCGGCAAATTCAGGAATATCCATCCTTTGACGTGCGTTTAAATCAACGTAAAATTGTTTTCCCTTTGCTCCGGCTTTAGTTGCCTCTTCTTTCAGGAATTTCTCGATAATAGGAGAACCTTCCCATGAAACGGCCTTAAAGTATGGTCCGTGTGAATCGGGACGCGTACCCCACCACCAGGTAGCATCGTAAGCAATTTCTTTTTTATACAAACGGCCCAAGGTAACCAGGATCTGCTGTTTTAATTTTTCATCTGTCGATTGTTTGTAGTTTTCAATCAGTCCGTTAACCGCTTTTTCGGTGTGTATATAACGTAAAGCCCAAAGCGCAAGGGTAGAATTTTCGGTTTTAACCGCAGCAAGCAAAGCATCTACCGCCTGGAGGTCAATTAAAGCCCTAACGGCCAGGTGAGGTAAAATAATGGCTGAATTTGGTGTTGCATGAGGTCCTTCAGTACCTTTGGCAGGTGCTGTAAATGAAGCAGGCACCTTGGTTTGTAAAAGCACATTGGCAACTTCTGCCCTGCCCAAACGGTTCAAACCAATTATCGAAGCAGCCTGAACACGAAGAGAAGGATCCTTTAAACCTTCTAAAAATGGCTCAACTGGTACTTTGTCTATATTGGCTTTGCGGTCAGCTAATGCTTTTAAGGCAAATTCCTTAAGTGCCTTATCTTTAATAAATTCGACTAAAGTTGCAATACCGTTTTCTTTGGTCAGCTGTGCATAGGTATACATACCAGCTATACGAACATCAAGCGCTAAACTTTGATCGGAAGCCACTTTTAAAGACGTTTCAATGGCTTGTTTATTGTTACGCAAAACCAATTCCTGCGAAGCAGCTAAACGACCTACTGCACTATTCGACTTGAGTAGTTCAGTTAACTTTTTAATTGAAGCTTTTTTAACATCAGGGAAAGCTTTGTATGTCCAGTTGTTTGGCACTGCACGAACAACATATCCTTTATTCGGGCTGCCAGAATAACCCGCGCCATCCCAAGCCGATAGATAAAGTCTTCCTGAACCGTCTACATCCAGATCGGTAATTTGAGGGAGTTTAATAAATTCTTCGTCTTTCTGTGTAAAAGTTGGGCCATCAGCTGTTACTCTGTGAATATAAAGCATGCTTCTGCCCCAATCGGCCATCATTGGTACATGGTTATATTGTTCAGGCCAGTTTGGTTCATCCATAAACAATGCCCCGGTACCCGATCCTCCACCTAAATCTGCAAGTGCTGGAATAATTTCGTCGGTAAAATTCTGAAATAAAACCGGGTAACCGTATTCTCCAGATTGTATGTGGTGCGAGAAACGAACATTCCATCCACCGCCATCATTGGTATTTTCTCTGGTAAAAACATTCATGTAAGGATCGATAGCTACATCATAAACATTACGTGTACCATGTGTATATACTTCCATTTCAGTTCCATCTGGGCGAACACGCATAATTCCGCCGCCTAACATGGTGAGTTTTTTACCTGAGCGGTCTACCGCATCATGGAATCCAAAATCTCCTACTGAAATATAAATCCATCCATCAATACCCATTCTAATGCCATTAGTAGCATGGTCGGTACCACGTTCGCGGATATATTTGGCATTACTGATATGCTCTATAAGCGGTTTTTCGGGTCCATCTGCTTTTCCATCGCCATCTTTATCTTCGAAAACTACTAAATTCATACCTGTAGCCTGTTTTGTTTCTTTAGAAAAAGTGGTATGTAATACATATACCTGGCTGCCTTGAACAATGATACCACGTGGGTTATCCACTTCGGCAAAATCTACATGTTCATCCATTTTACCATCGTTATCCTTATCTATCAATTTAAGGATATGGCCTTTACCAGGATCTTTACCTAGAGAGCCGATCATATCAACACCAACATATACTTCTCCTGTTGGTGCTACGGCTAAACAGGCTGGACTGGGTGTAACGTCAGGTCCTGCGAAATTGGTTATCGTTAATTCGGGAGGTGATACGCGTTGTATCTTTGGTTCGCTAAAAAAGTTTCTTAATCCAAAAAAAACTAGTGTAAAAGAAATTAAGCTTAAAGAAAATTTAATCATTTGTGTGTGTTATTGTTTCTGGTTGGTTGCTGGGTAAACTTACAAAAAAATATAAATTCTCTTGTGCCACAATTTTGTGCATTTTAAGTTAATTCTTAACCATTTGACTCTTTTACTTACTGGCGGCTAAACTTATTTACTCCATTTTAAAGTAAAACGACTTCACGGACGTTATCCTGATAAAGATCCACATTAATTTAAAGCAACAATTCAAACTAGTTACTATGAGAGAGTAAATAAGCTTCAAACCGCTATAATTATGCACAACAACAAGTAAAACACAGATTAAATGAAGAAAAAACACCTTATAAATAGGATAAAAAACCGCTTTCATCAGAATCAGGTAAATTATTTCGTAAAATACTTGCTCCAAAGGAGATATTTTATTATATTTACTCAATTCAACAACCATTAAATCAGTACGTTATGAAAAATATTTTTTATTTCTTCCTGACTGCCCTGATCTCCTCCATTGCACTGTTAATTACCAGGGATTCATTTGAGCCCGAATTGGTATATAGCACAGTGGTATTAATATGGATTTTTTACATTTGGTACCATATTTATGCTGCTAGTAAGAGGAACTACAGCGAGTAGTCTTTGTTTTTATTGGTTTTAATTTCCAAACAATTATAGTTAGGCTAAGTGTGCCTGCCTTCTCCTTTTTGGATGCAAGCTGCGAAATGTTTTTAATTTAACATTGTTACTGGCTGCATCAACGGTTAATTTATTACCTTCGTCGAAAACTAAAACACAGTAGTTTACGTTTATAACTAAGCCTGGCCAATTAGCCAGGTTATACATAAAGCTTAATGAACTTGGAGTATCGACCTCGTACATGGGGTAGATTAGCGCACAAGATCATGAAATCAAAAGCAAAATTCCCGTGTTTAGCAGGGAATACATTTTACTCGGAAGTTCGTCGCAGAGTAAACAACGACTTTAAAGAAAACAATAGAAGTATCAATGCCAATGTGCTGATGTGGTTTAAAGCCTTTCTTTTCCTTACTATATTTCTGGCACTTTACTTTTCCATAATCCTTTTAAACCTGCATAGCGCTATACTTTTAGGACTTACCATTTTACTTGGTGCAACTTGTGCATTTATTGGTTTTAATATCTGCCACGATGCCATTCACGGTTCGTTTTCGAGCTCTAAACGAATCAACTCTTTTTTCAGTTTTCTTTTTAATATGGTTGGCGCTAATCCATATGTGTGGAACATTACCCACAATGTGGTACACCATACCTATACCAATATACCGGGCCATGACGAAGATATTGAAGTAGCACCAGGCCTTATACGTATCTGTACAGAAGATGAATTAAAACCACACCAGCGTTTCCAGCAATGGTATGCCTTTCCTTTATACAGCCTGGCCTCGCTTTCCTGGGTGTTACGTAAAGATTATAAAAAGTTTTTTCAAAAAAGTGTGGGTGCCTGCCATAACAAGCATCCGAAGGTTGAATACTTTAACCTCTTTTTCTATAAGTTTCTGTACTACTTTATTTTTATTGGTTTACCGATACTGATTATGCCACTTGCCTGGTGGCAGATTGCAATCGGTTTTGTAGTGTTACACATGGCTCAGGGCTTAACCATGGGACTAGTTTTCCAACTGGCTCATGTAGTGGAAGGAACAACTTTTCCAATAACCAATGCAGAAGGCAATATGGAAGAAGCCTGGGCCGAGCACCAAATGCGTACTACAGCTAATTTTGCAACCCAATCGCCAATTTCAGCATTCTTTCTTGGTGGATTGAACCGGCAGATAGAACACCACCTTTTCCCTAAAATATGCCATGTTCATTATGGTAGGATCTCCATTATTGTAAAACAAACCGCTCTGGAATTTGGATTGCCCTATCATGAAAACAGCACTTTCTTATCGGCACTTCGCTCCCATTACCGCATCCTAAAAAAAATGGGACAGCCCGAAACAATTTAGTGATTTTATTAATTTAAGGGCGTTAATTCAAACTTAATGTTCTTATTGCCTTAATGGTAAAACCCTTAAACCCTATTTATTTCATCATTAAGAAGTTTAGGGCATTAAGATCAGGCAGATTTAACCTTAATGTTATTATTGCCTTAATGGTAAAACCCTTAAATCTTATTTATTTCATCATTAAGAAATTTAGGGCATTAAGATCAGGCAGATTTAACCTTAATGTTATTATTGCCTTAATGCCCTTAAATCTTATTTATTTCATCATTAAGAAATTTAGGGCATTAAGATCAGGCAGATTTAACCTTAATGTTATTATTGCCTTAATGGTAAAACCCTTAAATCTTATTTATTTCATCATTAAGAAATTTAGGGCATTAAGATCAGGCAGATTTAACCTTAATGTTATTATTGCCTTAATGGTAAAACCCTTAAATCTTATTTATTTCATCATTAAGAAGTTTAGGGCATTAAGTTTTGAGCTCCTGTAAAATTGAGCAATACGCATGAACAAATGATCAATGAACTAATGACTAATGAACCAACAAACCAACACCTAATAACATAAACTTAACATACAATACATTCCTTCAACAGGCAGATCTTTTTATCTTTAACCATATGTACTGGTACGAAGAAGAAGTTAAACAATTGGAAAGAGCGCATTGCTTAGATCGGGAGCATTCTGGTGTTATTTTCTATGGTAGTTCATCTATCCGGTTGTGGAATAGTCTCGAAGATGATTTTGATTATATGAAAGTAACGAATTTAGGCTTTGGCGGCTCTACATTGGCAGCATGTGTATGGTTTTTTGAGCGGATTATGATAGACTACAGGCCAAAGGCACTTGTGGTATATGCAGGTGATAACGACCTTGGCGACGGTAGAAACCCTGAGGAGATATTTATCTTTTTCCAGCAGTTAATGGTTAAAGTGAACCAGCGGTTTGGCATACTGCCCTGTTATTTTATATCGCTAAAACCCAGTCTTACCCGCTGGCAAATGGCCGATCAGTTTAGATATACCAATAACCTCATCGAAAGCGAAATTATTAAACTCAATAGCAATTGGAAATTTATTGATGTATTTAAGAAAATGCTCAACAAAGAAGGCAACCCAAACCCTGAACTTTACGATCATGACGGACTTCATCTGAGTGAAGAAGGTTATCGTTTATGGGCAACTACTGTTAGAGAAAAATTAGGTTAATCATTACGCGCAATTAATATCCCGATAACATGTAAGCGTTAATTTTCCGCAAAAGAATTGAAGCCAATGAACAGGGAATATCATAAATGGTTCAGTCGTAATCTTCAACGGGATATGGAACTATTGGTTTTCGGTCATGCCGGAAGAGCAGTTATCTTTTTTCCTACCCGTATGGCCAGGTTTTACGATTACGAAAACTGGGGAATTATAGCTTCTTTAAGTGCGCGGATTGAAAATGGTGAACTTCAAATTTTCTGTGTGGACAGCATAGATGGAGAGAGTTTTTATAATGATGAGGTTTTTCCATCGGTAAGGATAGATCGGCATTTACAATACGAAAAATATCTCCTCGAAGAAGTATTATCGCTTATCTATGAGAAAAATGATGGCGATTACATAGAAACTGCTGGCTGTAGCATGGGCGCTTACCATGCTATAAACCTGGCTATGAAATACCCCTGGTTATTTAAAAAAGCCGTTGGTATAAGTGGAAGATATGACCTTACAGACAATATAGGCGATTTTAGAGACCTGCTTAACGGGTTTCACGACGAAAAGGTTTATTTTAATATGCCAGCGCAGTATATTGCTAACCTAAACGACGATCGATTGCTATCAGCAGTTAGAAACATGGAAATTATTCTTGCCGTAGGTGAAACGGATCCATTTCTAAGCGGAAACCAGCACCTAAGCAGTCTGCTATGGGAGAAAGGTATACCCAATCAGTTTCATACCTGGGAGAGCAATGCACACCGCCCCCATTATTGGCGAAAAATGGCACCTATGTACATTTAATTACTACATAAGCGCCTCATCCTATTTTACAGCTAAATTAAAATATTGTTTAATGTTGATGGTATCTAAGGGTATTTTAGATTTTTCGGCTGCTACAACAATATGAGCATCCAGCAACCATCTTTCGCCTGAATTATTAGCGTTAGCCACTTTAATTCCTTTAATTGTACCTGCAATCGGAGTTAAGTTGAAATAGTCGCATGAAGCGCAAGAAAACAGATGTTTTACCTTTCCAGCCAGAATATCAGCATCCGTTAATAAAAATTTATCACCCTTCATTGGTGCTTGCATATATATCCGCGTGGTGCTGAAGCTATTACTCTTTGTAGCCAAAAAAATCCGGTATTGCCCAGTGGTAAGTGCAGTCTGCTGATCGGGCATTGCTACATAATTAACATATTCAAACAGGCAGCTTCCTTCTATACAAGGAGTTAGATTTTGTGCATCAATGGTAAAATCCATTGGGTTATCCGTTTTCTTTTTGCATGCACTCAAGATGGTTAATACAATCAAAAAGACGGTGATTAACTTAAAAGCGTTTCTCATAATTTAATTTTCTATCCATACGATAGAAATTGAGGATATGCTACAATTCGAACATTAATTTTTTATTTAATAAATGAATAAGAAAGAAATTACTATTTAAACACAACAGGATTGATTTGGGCAAAATCTGACTATTCAAAAGACTTTATTTTAACATTGGTTGAACAAGAAAATATTAAGTTTGCACATAAACAGATTAAATCTACAAAAACATGAAACAAGGATTATTAATAGATATGGATGGGGTGATTTATAGCGGGGAAGAATTGATATTTGGTGCTGATAAATTCATTAAAAACTTAATTGATGAAGATATTCCTTTTGCATTTATGACCAACAATAGTCAGAGAACTGCTTTAGAAGTAGTACGCAAACTTAAAGGATTGGGTATAAAAGTGGAAGAAAGCCATGTATACACCAGCGCAATGGCTACAGGAAAATTCCTTTCCGATCAAAGTCCAAGTGGTACCGCTTATGTATTGGGAGAAGGTGGTTTATTAAGCAGCTTGCACGATCACGGTATTACTTTGGTAAACACCGATCCAGAGTTTGTGGTACTGGGAGAAGGTAGAAACTTTACGCTCGAAATGGTGCAGCGTGCTGTTGATATGATTCTTGCTGGAGCTAAATTTATCACCACCAACAGAGATCCATCGCCAAAGAAACCAGGTTGGAATAATTTAGGCATTGCTGCAACTACTGCCATGATTGAAGAAGCAACCGGCAGAAAAGCATTTGTCACAGGCAAACCAAGTCCCGTGATGATGCGCTCGGCACGTAAATTTTTGGGATTGGAAACCAGTGAAACTACGGTTATTGGTGATACCATGGAAACAGATATACAGGGAGGTGTTCAAATGGGATATAAAACCATTCTGGTGCTTTCGGGCATCTCAAGCAAAGACACTTTAGGACACTATGCTTTTAAACCCGATATGATTGCAAGCTCTGTGGATGAGATTAAGTTTCCTTTGGCCTGGTGGGAAGGTAAATAGTTTGATTTTCGAACTTAAACGTGCTGCCAGATGTTACCATCTGGCAATGAGAACCATTTAGAAACTGGAATAAAGGATCAAACAAAGTGTCAGATAGAAATATCTGACACCACATGATAATCTTTAGAGCAGAATCACGGACATGAAAGATTGCCTCGTCGTTCCTCCTCGCAATGACGGACCTTTCTATTGGAATCCGTCAATGGTAGAAGTTAGAATTTTTCAAAGACAACGGAGGTCGATGGCAGATTCGTAACTGAAAGCGCTACTTTATTTTATTAATTGTAAACAATGGAGCTGGGCTGAGACACATAGGCTTAAAAACACTCAACCGATAATCAGTTGCAAATACAGTAGGTGCCCCCTCAAACTTAGCAGCCTTACCAGTAGGTTTAAACAATTTAAATGAAGCTGAATCATTTACAATGTGTTCATGTACTGGGGTTTCCGGCCTTTTATCATCAGTAAATTTATTCGCTTTGGTTAAAAGTCCAATTGCTGGTATAACCATTAAAAGCGCTACGCAAGAAATCAGTCTCATATCATTGTGCTTAAATTATCCTAATATTTGGTTAGGGTCTTTTAACAAAGATGAGCCAATGTTATTAGTAAAATAGTTAGCTAGCGTTATGAAATTATTAAAGTTACGGTGCAGTTTTAATTCAATATTAAATGTATCACGCCAATAGCGCGATTTATATTACTGCACCCGTTATTTATATTATTGTACCCGTGATTTATATTACCGCACCCACGATTTATATTACCGCACCCGCGATTTATATTATCGTACCCATGATTTATATTATTGTACCCGCGATTTATATTACCGCACCCGTGATTTATATTAAGATATCAGGCTTAAGGATTATTTCATTGATAATTCTGATATGGATGTATGCCCACTAGGTTAGGATAAGATTGCGTAGAAACATCCATCGCTACGCAATCATTAACTAACCAAATAAATGTATTTACCAGGCGTAACATCAGATAACCAGTCTAAAGTTCGCTTAGTATAGAAGGTAAAATTCGGGCACTAATCAACCTGTTCATTACCTCATCGTTTACATTTAAATCTTCCTATCAAAACCGGTGCATGTCCTCTCGGCCTTGTTTTCCAATTATCGCAAAGCATGATTTGATAGTATACAATCGCACGGTTTTCTTTAAACCATACTTCAAAAAAATTGGGAAATAACCGTTCATCCAAGGCTACATTTTAGCATCCATTAACTTTGCTGCTTTTGCTTTTGGCGCCACCAGTTTCATTTTAATTACAAATGCTTTGTTGGGTTGAAAACCTTTTGGCAATATTACATCGTAATAGGTATTCTTATCCAGATCCAAACCAAGGTCTGCTTGTTTTAAGGCTAAATTCTTGCTGTTTATTAAAAGTGCAGCTGTACCTGGAACCTGTTTAGCATTTTTTGGCACCGCAATGCGCACAATACCGTTTACAGGTTGGTTAAAAACAGTTAAATAAAGGTTATCGGCCTTTTGAGTAAAGTAGCCTAATTTAGAAGGTGTTAATGCAGCATGGCGAACGCCATATACCGCCTCGGCATTTATTTTTATCCACTCGCCAATTTCTTTTGCAATTTTATCCTCTTCGGGATGCATATTTCCATTGCCATCGGGCCCAAAGTTTAATACGAAATTGCCATTCATCGATACCGAACGCATCAGCATATCCAATAAATCGTCGGTAGTTTTGGTATAAATCCCCGACCAATCTTTCATATATCCCCAACCGTTTGGTGGGATAGTCATTACCGCATCCCAATCGTTACCGTTTAACCACTCAAATTCTGCAGGTAACTTACGCTCCCATCCTTGTTCGTAATCGCCTAAAATATTGCCATTCGAATCGAAGTGCCTCGAGCCGTGTTCGTCGTTACGGAAGCGCGAACCGATAATTAATCCAGGATGTTTTTCTCGAAGTTCTTTTTCTAGATTGTAGGTAAATTCGTAAGCACTTTTCCACGAAGCATCCCAGGTACCATCAAACCAGAAACCTTTAATTTTCGGATAGTTATCCAGTTGCTCTAAAAGCTGGTTTCGGGTATAAGCTAAAAATTTACCGAATTTTTCTTTCTCTTCGTCGGTTTTGGGGGCCTTACCCATATAATTTGGGTTATTCCATTCTAAAATTGAGAAATAGAGATATACATCAATACCTTCGGCAGTATAAGCATCCACAATCTGTTTTACAATATCTTTTTTATAAGGCGATGCAGAAACATTGTAATCAGAATATTTGGTTGGCCAAAGTGCAAAGCCATCATGGTGTTTGGTGGTAAAAATCACATACTTTGCCCCCATATCCTTGGCTTGTTTAGCCCAGCGTTTGGCATCGAAGTTTTTCGGGTTAAACTGTTTGTACAGGTTATCATAAGTTTTGGTCCAATCTTTTGGTGCGGTAGGCCCACCCCAGGAGCGGATCCACTCTGATGCTGCTGCACCACCCCTTGCACTTACCCCATTCCATTCGTTACCTGCGATAGAATAAATTCCCCAATGGATAAACTGCCCTAAACCGTAACTGCGAAAGGCTTCCATATCGGCATCGGTACGGTGTGGTGGTGTTAGGGTTCCGTATTTAACTTCAACTTCTTTTGTAGGCTTGCTCTTCGGTCCTGTCCATTGTGCATCTGCGGGGTTTATTATAACTATAGCAGCAAGGGTAACCAAAGCAGACTTTAATATATTCTTCATATTCAAATTTTATTCGTGTTCGTGTTAATCTTTATAATTTAATGGCTTCTTTCTCTTAACTGGCATTTCGGGATTTTGTAAGGGTTTTGAGGGATGATAATAATAAAGTCCTGCTTTGCCATAAAGCGCCAGGTGTTGACTTAGATTATTACTAAAGGTTTTAAAATCTTTATGGTTTTGCCGCGTCCATGCAGCTTCTGCCAGGGCAGCAATCCGCGGAAAAAGCAAATAATCCAAACGGTTGTCATTATCTACTGTTTCTGTCCAAAGGTTTGCCTGAATACCTAAAATAAGCTGTTTTTCTTTTTTATTTTCGGCATAAGACTGTGCATCGAACTGGTATACCTGCTCAATGGGACTATATAGTTTGTTCCATTTTCTACCATATTGATGGGTACTATCCTGAACGAAATCGAAATACAGTGGCAAGCGTGGGCATAAAACCGTTGGGTACCCCTTACTTAAAGCAGTACGGAGCTGAGCGGGCTTTTCCTGGCGCCACCAAAACATAATGGTTTTCTCTTTCGGCAGATCGGCTTCGGCCATTTCATCCCAAAAAATAGCTCTTGCATTTAATTGGTAAAGCGAATCAGCCATGCGTTTCATAAAATAATGCTCTACCGCAGCATCATCCTTAAGCTTTTCGCGTTCGCGGAGTTTTAAAATATCTGGATTGCTTTTCCATTTTTCATTTCCGTAACTCACTTCATCTCCCCCTAAATGGATCAATCCGGCAGGGAAAAGCACATTGGTTTCTTTTAAAATATCGGTTAAATAACCATAGGTTTTTTCCAGGCCAGGGTTAAAGGTAAACTCTGGATGCCCTATTGAACCGCCTCCTGAATATTCTGGATAGGCTTTATTGGCCGCAGTAGCGTGTCCGGGCATATCAATTTCAGGTATAACTTTAATGTAGCGTTCGGCAGCGTAAGCCACAATTTCCCTAATATCGGCCTGTGTATAAAACTGTGCTGGCAAATTGGGGTTTAAATAATCTCCAATGCCACCAATAAGAGCCAAATTAGGATATTTTTTAACCTCCAGGCGCCAGGCAGGTTCATCGGTTAAATGCCAGTGAAAAGTATTCAGTTTATAAAAGGCCATCCAGTTTAAAATAGACTTTACTTTTTGTTTGCCAAAAAAATGACGGGATTCATCGAGCATAAAGCCACGCCATGCATAGGCAGGTGCATCACTTATTTCTGCAGCAGGAAGCTGATTGTTTTTATTGGTTAGTGCCAATTGCAACAGCGAAACCACCCCATAAAAAATGCCATTGGGATGTGTAGCAGAAACTATAATCTGATCAGGTTTGATACTGATCTGATAAGCACATGAATCTGCATGTTTTTTTCCGGCTTTTAGCATCAGCACAATACTTGCCGATTTTGCTTTCCGCTGAAGGGTAATTCCTTTTTGACTTAATAATTCGTTCTGAAAATAGTAAGCAATCGTTTTTAGCTGTTCGTTATTATAACTAATGCTACTGTAATTATTTATGGTATAATAGCCATTGCCTTTTACAAATTGCACTGGCATAGGAATAATTCCCGGCTGCTGTGCAAATGCCGTTGAATAAATAATTAGTATAGATAATATATATAGTAACCTCATTAATTGGTTGTTATTTTTAATACATATACAGGAAACTGGCTTCCTTTTTTATAATCAATTGGTAAATCGACATTAAGCCCCTCATTATTTATTGCCCATTTTATTTTCTTATTGTTTCCCAGAAGTTCAATATTTTTAACAGACAATGTGTTTTTGTTTATCTGCTTTAACAGTACATCTGGCTTTTGCCAGCTTCTTAAAAAAGCATATACTGTCTTATCCTTTGCGGCATAATAAATATCTGGTGTTAAAGATTTAGGTGTACCATCAAAAACGGCATCTTTAATGGCGTTTTTACTTTCTTCGATGGAAATAATGTCGATCTTTTCTCCACTATTTTCTTTTATGGTCAACCATGGGTGGCTAGCGTAAATGGCCTCATGATTAATATCCATCCATTTACCTATCGTTTTTAATCGGGCAGTTGCCCAATCCGGAAATGTACCATCGCCTTTAGGGCCAATATTTAACAACAGATTGCCCCCGTTAGCAACTACTTCTACCAAGTGCCGCACCAGCATTTCTGGCGATTTCCAAAGACTATCGTGCTTGTTGTAGCCCCAGTTTTGGCCAATGGTTAAACAAGACTCCCATGCTTTTTTTGATGATGGCGACAAAGACTGTTCAGAAATTGAAAAATCGCCATAACCATTTCCAATTCTATTGTTAACCAAGCAGTTTGGCTGTAATTTATTAACTAACGCTTTAAGTTCTGCACTCTCTGTTTTACTGATAAGTTCAGGCGTATCGAACCAAAGTGCACCAATGGGCCCATAGTTATTTAAAAGTTCGGTGATCTGTGGTTTAACTTTTCTTTCGAAATAGCGGTTAAAAACTTTTTTATCTTCATTAGGATAATCCCAGGTGTTGCTTCTGCCAGCCTTTACAGGCCAATTGGTTGGCACATCCGGATCTTGCCAATCTCTCCCTAAGGAATAGTAAAGGCAAAGTGTGATTTTGTATTTTTTGCAGGCTTTTGCCAGCTCTGCAATTGGATCGCGCTTAAAGGGGCTTCTTTTTACAATATTATAATCGCTGCTGGTTGAGTTGTACATGGCAAATCCATCATGATGCTTGGCCGTAACAACGATATACTTCATCCCTGCTTCTTTGGCTTGTTTAACCCAGGCATCTGCATCGAACTTTACTGGATTAAATTGATCAGCAATGGTTCCGTACTCTTGTACCGGAATCCGTTCGTAAAGCATAAAATGCTCTCCTCCTTTAACCTTATGGCCTTTCCAATCGCCGGCAGTTTGCGCATACAACCCCCAGTGTAGAAACAGACCGAATTTTTCTGTCTTAAACTGTTCCAATGCATTATTTTGTACTGTTTGCCCAACCAATAGCTGAACAAACAGTACAAATAACAGGCTTAAAAAAAGCGGTTTTCTCATTTTGATTTGGTTTAAAACATTAAATATAAGCCTGTTATAAATAATAATAATTAAAGGGCAATCACTTTTATGGATGATGCCTTATCGTTAAACGTAGAAACGTAGGTACTTGACGACGTTAATTCAATACTACTTCCAGTAAAGTTATCTCCATCATACATAATTACTTTAACACCAAGACCTAAATTAACAGATGATACATCGTTATTACTAATACCGCGGCTTATTAAATCGGCGGTGGTATACTGGCCAACAGGTAATGATATACCGTACCCGCCATAACTGGCATTCTGATGAAATTTAGCAGAACCATTTGCACCAATTTGCGGCACACCATTTAAAAATGAAAATGAATAGGTTTTGCTCACATTACCACCATTTTTCAATAGCAATTTAACCCTGATGTTGTAAGCTTCGTTGTTTTTGTAATAAAGCTCACTAAAAGGAATAGTTGTCGAAATTGTATTTCCGGTACCGGGGTTCGATCTCCATGCCACGGCATTATAATCAGCATCGCTACTACTCAAATCTGGGTCCATGTAAATCAGGATATCATTTACTTCTTTATTACTTGTAAATGAACCTGTAACATTGAAAGCCTGTGTTGTTGCATTGTAGGCAAACTGTGCATTAATTGTCGTGGTGGCTGCTTCATAAGGTATTTCTGTAGGCAAAGGATTCTGGAACACTTCGTTACGGTTTAAAATAGCGGCATCAACTTCGGTTAAGAATGTTGGCTGTCCTTTACTGAAAGTTACATTTCCTGATCCCATTAAAGAAGTACCTAATGTTGGTTGTTCTGATGCATATTTGGCATGATCGTGCGGCAAATTTAAGCCGTGTCCCAGCTCATGCAGCATACCGCCAAGTAAATTTGATGTTGCATTGGGAATTTTATCAACCGCCATATTAGCGTTATCTACCGCGAAGCAATTTTTGCCGTAACCATAAAAAGGTTGATCGCCACCATCAGTGCGGTTTGGCAATAAAATTAGGGTGTGACTTGAATTTGAGAATTCTGAAGCATGCGTAGCTTTGTAGGCTGCAATTTCGTTCAGGATTTTAGTTGCAGAAATACCCGCATCGTAAGGATAGGCCGATTGTGCAAACTGAGCTGGTATTTCGATAAAACGCACCAATCCGGTTGAATCGATTTTGGGCAATCCCATGTATTTGTCATAGCCATACCTTAACATTTCGGTATGGAACCAGCCCTGAAAATGAACCAATAAAGAGGTTAAGCGGGTTTTGTAATCAGCAAGCGCCGGATTATCGGTAGGCACAAACATTACAATGTTCAGGTTTTTGGTATTGGTAACAAAACTCGGCGGAGTGGTTCCCGAGCTCAGTGCCAATGTAGTTGGTTTTGCATTAAGCGTTTCTGGTTCTGAAACGGGTGCTTTTTTACAGGCGGTTATTAAAAGACCGCTTGAAATCGTCAAAAGCAATGCAAAGCAAAGTTGTTTTTTGTTTTTCATGTTTAATGGTTTGAGGTTATTGATTAATTGATTTTTATTTCATCATTGTCATTTTAATTAAAAAGTGACCTTTACCACCCTCCCCGTGGCCTTCTTACTGGTTACTAATGTCTTTGGCACTGATACCCTAAGCCCTTTGTAATCCTGTTTCCAGTTGAGTTTTTCGCCTGTTTCATCAAGCAGCACCGCTTTAACCTGAATCTGGTCGTTAGACAGTGACTTAATAATCAGTTCACCATATTCAGTTTCATTTAAAAATATCTGCAGTTCATCTTGCTTTCCCGAATAAAACATAATGGGTTCAAGTGTTCTGATATCAATTGAAGCTTTGGACTTGGCTGAAACTGAACTTTCACTTTGATTGATAGGCATATGTAGGTATTTAAAATGATCGTGTTTTTTATAGGCTTGTAAACAGCATCGTAATAACCCGACCAGTATCTTGCCTACCTTTATCGGGCAGGCAAGCGGTCAGGACTAACTCAACTAAAAATATTCGCTTATAGTGTAAGCTCCTCGCTCAGGATCGGTCCCATCAAATCCTGTTTGAGCGGTTAAGGCAACACTGTAGCGTTTATAACTTTGTGACGGAATATCGAATATGATGAACGACCCATAAACTTCGTAGGCAGACAATGAACAACCTCCATAAGTGCTATCGATAGTTACATAAGCGTTATTGAACGTATTAATTGGATCTTCAATCAGCACCGATTGTGCGCCTGTTGTCGGGTTTAAAGTTACCGTTACATAATACTGTGACTGATCGTAAGCAGTGGTTAAAATCTGCGCCGGTGGTTGTACACATTGCGCTTTTACCATGCTGTGGATTGCCAGGAAACTTAAAAATAATGCGAAAATTAAAATAGCTTTTTTCATATACATTCAATGGTTTAAGATTTAGAATAAAAATGCGATCAATTAACTGATGTAATGATGGGTTGATAACCATATTCTGGCTCAAATGCACCTGCCCAATCTATTTGATACCCTGCAAAATAGGCTGAGAATTCTGTTACGTGAGCAACGGTTGCGCCATACCCACCTGCATAAACTTTCCAGGTAATATGTGCTGTCCAGGAATTGAATTCAGGGTCCATGATGTAAACATGATCGATACCATTGTTTTCGGCTACGTACAACCAAATTTTAAAAGTTCCCAGCTCATTGGTTACTTCATGGTAATACTCTTGAGTGGGCACCTGGGCTTTTGCTGAAATAGGTTTAAATACAGCAAAAGCCAACATCATTACGAATAGAATTAAGGTTTTTTTCATAGTTTTTGACTTTTATTTTTAGTTGATTAATTTATCACCATCCTGGGTTCTGTACCAATAAACTTTTGCCTTTTAGTATTTCGGTTAAAGGAATTGGAGCAAAATAATTGGCTTTTAAAAACGCACTATTAATTACCGTTATTGGTGCATAAGTAAATGTTCCATTTAATTCTTTAGTTACGATAGTTCCTGTTACCTGCTGTGCTTCTGTAACTTCTGCTGTCTTCCACCTTCTGGTATCATAGTACCAATGGCCTTCTGAGAAAAATTCAACCCGATATTCATTTTGAATGAGCGCACGCAAATCAACCTGCGAAATACCTGCTGGAATTCCGTAACGGTTATCTGTTCCAGCCAAAATACCTGCGCGTTTTCGAATCTTAATCACATTGCTCACTGCATTTTCAGTTTGTCCGAGTTCATTTAAAGCCTCAGCATAGCCCAATACCATTTCGGCAAAACGGATTATTGGATAAGCCCTATCCACATTTAAACTATTAAAGGGTGAAGAATCATTGCACATTTTACGGTTGTAATAGCCTGTTCTGGTATGTAGGGCAGCATAACCATCAACAGATGGCGCATTGGTGGCCTTATTGAAGAAAATATCAACTTTATCCAAGGCAGTTGTAGCCTTGTTGCAAACCACCGCTTGGTTATAAATAATGGAATAATCGAACCTGGGATCTCTGTTTACATACGGATTAGTTGCACTATAAGGGAGTGCTGCCGACGATGCCGTAATCGGCTTACCATCTTTCATTCCAAATGCCTTTACGATATTTTCACTTGGATTGCTATACGTTAGCACGGTTTGAGTAGTTCTGCTCCAAGGAAACCACATCAGTTCGAGTGTTTTTCCTCTGGTAACGTTATAAGCAAATATGTATTCCGAATTTTTTCTCGAAGTAATAAACATGTTCTGAAAACCCAATCCAGGTTTTATTGTATTATCTTCAACCAAGGCATATTCTGGCAAATCCAGTACCGCTTTACAGGCATCGGCTGCTTTCTGCCATAAATTTTGATCTAAGGTAGTAGAATATGAAACCAGTGGTCCAATAATGGCATCTGTTGCAATCGGATTTCCATTATACAGCGGACTGGCTGCAGTAACCAAAACGCGTGCTTTTAATGCTTTACATGCGCCAGAAGTTGCTCTTCCGTAATCGGCAGCCTCGAGCGTTAACGAAGTTGGTAAATTTTTGGCCGCCTCATCCAGTTCAGTCGCAATATAATCAATGCATTTTTTGTAGCTATCACGTTTGTATTCGTAGTTTGGAAGGTCATCATTTACCTCATCGCCCATTAACTGTACTCCACCGTAAAGTCTAACCAGGGCAAAATAATACCATGCCCTTAAAAATCTGGCTTCGGCAATTACCCTCAGTTTTTTGGGTGCAGAAAGTGTTGATGACGGGATATTCTTCATAAAAATATTTGCCGATCTGATTCGCTTATAATAAGCTGGGTAATAAGCGTTAAAAGCATGGTTACTTGAAGTTAAAGCAGAGGTTAGCAAAGGAATTTGCGGCCCTGAAGCATAACCTGCTGCTACATTGGTGGTCATTGTTTCGAAGTTATCGATAATGGTACCCAGACCAGATCCACCACTTATATCAGGAATAATATCCATCCCGGTATAGGCATAAATATCTGTTAAGAAGCTCATGGTTAGGGTACTATCCGCAAAAACCTTTGCTTCGGTTAAGGGCTCTACCTTAGGATCTAAAAATCCTCCTTTTTTACACGATTGCAGCGCGATAAGGCAACAAAATGCAATCAGTATATAATAATATTTTTTCATGTTACGATCTATTTAAAGGGTATAACTATAAACCTACCTGGATACCAAAATTGACGATACGCTGTTGAGGGTATTCTCCAGCTGATGCACTTACTGCAGACTCAGGATCGATAAATACAGGCAATGCGGTATATACCAAGCCCATATTATAGCCATTTGCATAAAGCCTTAAATTGTTCAGGTGCAACTTTTTAACAATATGAGAAGAGAAACGGTAACCGATTTCAAAGTTCTTCCAACGAACATAATCGCCTTTCGAATACCAATAAGATGAAACCAAAGCGTTATTCGCACTTCCACTTATTTCAGGAAAACTTGCATCTGCGGCCGTTACTGGTGTCCATCTACCCAAATTGAAAGGAATAGATTGCCTATCTGGTCTTTGATAAGCCAAAATCCCCCTATCGTACCTGATGATGTAATCGAAAGCACCTTGAAACAGCGTACTCACATCAAAATTTTTGTAGGTAAAGCCAAAGCTTAAACCAACAGTATATTTGGGCTGATTGGTTCCTAAATACCCAGCGTCATTTTGATCGATTATACCGTCATTATTTAAATCTTTAAACTTTAAAGATCCAAGCTGTGTGTTCGATAATGGGATGTTTGTGACTAATTTAGGGGCATTGTATAGTTCTGCCAAGGTTTGATAAAAGCCATCAGAAGTATAACCAAACTGGGCACCTACCGGTTTTCCTGTTGTACTTAACCAAGGATAAAGGGTGGCCGGTTCATCTCTAAAAACAATTTCATTATTGGCATAGGTGATGTTAGAATTGGCAAAAAAAGTAATGTTGTTATTTACTCTGTCTCGATAGGTTACATCAAGCTCATAACCCGTATTTTTTACGATACCCAAATTATATTTCGGTACGCTGCCACCAAAACTTCCAGGTAATGTACCAGGATCTGAAAGGATGTTTTTACGTTTTTTGTAAAAATAATCGGCAGTTAAGCTCAGTTTACCTTTTAACATTTTTAAATCTACACCCACATCGGCATCTTGCTGTACTTCCCAGGTAATGTCGTAGTTAGATAGAGTAGGTTCAATCAAACCTGCAGAAGTGGTAGGCGTTTCGCCGAATACATACCCTCTGCCAGAGCCTGTAGAATAGGTTTTGGCATATGAATATACAGACGAACCAATGGCATCGTTACCTGTTAAACCATAAGACCCCCTGATTTTAAATGCGTCTACAAACTTGATGTTATTCTTGAAAAATGGCTCCTCACTAATATTCCATCCAATACTCGCGGCCGGGAACAACTGATACCTTTTGCTCGATTCGAACTTATCAGAGCCGTTATAACCGGCACTAAAATCAAAAAGGTATTTCTGTTTGTAGTTGTAACCTACTTTTCCGGTTATACCACGGATATTATAGGGCTCTGCAGCTAAAACCGCACTAATATCGGTCGAGTTGGTGGTTTGGTTCAATAAAGCTAATGCAGAAATATTATGGTTTCCGAAACTTCTGTTGTAGTTTAAGTTAGCCTGAAGATTTAACAATCTATTGGTTGCCAAACTTGCTCCTTCCCTAACCAAAGTACCCATACGGTACATATCTGTTTTCCATGGATCATAGGTTTTCGTATTGGCATTGTATATGTAAGCCAAGATTTCGAGATTGGTACCACTCCCGCTTCTACGTAAGGTGCGTGTAAAACCATAATCGCTGGCAAAAGATACCAAAGCGTTTGCGGCTAAACCCGGGGTAATAAAATCTAATTTCTGGTTGGCCTGTGCTACAAAATTTAAGTTATTACCATAAGTCCTGGTATAACCCGAATACATTAAATTGGCTACTGGATTTGGTTTTACGGCACTTGGATTGGCACTGGAAGCAATTAATCCATTTGACCAGTACACCGGATAACTGAAAGATGAAAGTTCACCATTCCACAAATACTGAAAAGTTGTTCCACCATTGTTCCAGGCTTTATCATAAGGCTCGTTGGTGATTCCGAAACGTCCGGATAAATCTAAACGGATATGGAGATCTTTGGTTGGATCGATATCTACGTTTGACCTGAAGTTATACCTGTTGTAGAAATAATTCGTAGTAAAGCCCTGATCTTTAGAGAAATCTTTATAAATACCGCCCTGTGATAGATAACCTAGTGAAACAAAATATTTTGCAATTTTAGATCCCCCACTGATATCAAGGTTAACCCTATTCTGTAAACTCACCTTTTTCAGTACTTCATCCCACCAGTTTACACTTGGGTAGTTATAAGGATCGTCATTAGTGCGATAATGATCTAAAGTATTGCCGGCAAAATATTGCGGATAAGCAACTGCCGGATCTAAATATTGACCCGTAACGCGTTCGCGTAATAAACTTAATGTCGTATAACCATCGTTTACTTTTGGTCGTTGTGTAGGCATTTGCAAACCGGTTTCGTTTCGGAAGGTCAGTTGAGGTTTACCTGATTCGCCACGGCGGGTTTTGATAATCAATACCCCGTTTGCACCACGAACCCCATAAACTGCAGTAGTAGAAGCATCTTTTAAAATGGTCACACTTTCTACCTCATTCGGATCGAGTTGGTTTACCTGATCTAAAGTAAATTCGATATCATCAACAATAATCAATGGACTTGTTGCTCCACTTCCAGCATATGTACTAATACCCCTAATCTGGAATGCTGCACCATCTTTACCTGGCTGCCCGCTTCGTTGCTGAGAGAAAAATCCTGGCAAACGGCCAGCTAATGAGTTCTGCAAACTCGCAGAAGGGCTCTGTCTGATTTCAGCACCCGAAATAGAACTGATGGCTCCTGTATTGGTTATTTTCTTTGTTTTCTGTCCGAAACCTAAAACCACTACATCTTCTAAACCCTTCACATCATCTTCTATGGTAATTTTTAAAGAAGTTTTTCCTTTTGCATCTATTTCGCGGGTAATGTAACCCACATTTTTAATGATCAGAATTTTAGCGGGCCCTTTTAACTTCAAGGTAAACCTTCCCTGATCATCGGTAGTTGTTCCATTGGTGCCAAATTCCTTTTCATAAACGGAAACACCGGGTACACCTCCAGATTTATCGGATACTGTACCTGATATGGTATTTTGTGCTTGCGCATTGGCCTGATAAAAAGCTGCGATCAGTAGCAAAAGCACAAAGTGATTTATAATTTTTTTCATGTTCTGATTCTCCTTAAATAATTACCAATTGGGATTTTGAGACATAAGCGAGTTGGAAATCATCTCTTTGTATGGAATTGGGAATACGTACATTTTCGAGGCATCGAACTTAGCTGGTGCCACATCTACCGTTTTATAGGTAGTTGTAGTTCCATTAAAAGTGCCTTGCACACCATGCAGCGTTCCATTTAGTACGTTTTCGGCGATTTTCCAACGGCGGATATCCCAGAAACGTTGTTCTTCGAAAGCCATTTCTACCCGGCGTTCATGTCTGATCCTGGCACGCATATCAACCTGATTTAATCCGGCAGGCAGGTTTGGCATCCCTACACGGTTTCTAATGGCATTAATGGCACTGTAAACTGTTGCATCTGGCCCAACGGCTTCATTTTGTGCCTCGGCATAATTCAACAGAATCTCTGCATATCTAAAAATCGGGAATACATGGTTTGCAGCTGTGTAAGCTGTTCCGCTGGCATTACTGGTTAAAAATTTACGCATGTAATAACCGGTACGGGTTTCGCCACTATTGGTTTTTCCAAAGCCAAATGGCCTGTCTAAACCTCCATCGTAAGTTTGCACTTTACGGGTAAGCCAGTACAAACCATCGAACATTACGGTTGCAGGCAAACGTGGATCGCGGTCGTAATAAGGTGTTGCACTTACATAGTCTGTTCCGGTTTCGGTAATGGTTTTACCACTACTCATTTCATAATCGTTAACCAGCTCTTGCGTAGGGTTGGTTTTGCCCGATCCTGCCCTTGGGTAACCTACGGGATCGTTGGCCGATTCTACCGTTGTATTGGTTCCGACCATGTAAGGCAGAATAATTTCGTTATTGCTTGCCGTAGAGAAAATACTTAAGAACTTATTCACTGAAGTTACATAAGCGCTAATTTTGGCCGCCGAAGTAATACCGGCCATATTGGTAGTAGTATAATGCGCTGTTGTGGCTGCATCGTTCAGTTTATAGGTAAACTTAGCAAGCGCAACACTATCCATAATATCTTTGGCTGCTTTGGCTGCCAGTTGCCATTTACTGGCTGCGTTACCTGTATTATTTAAAGGACTTGCTGCATACAGTAATAACCGCGATTTAACAGCCATTGCCGCTCCCCTGCTAAAACGACCGTAAAAATTAGAGGCAAATGTTCCGGTGGCATTGGGTGACAGTAGATTAGGCATGGCCAGATCCATTTCGCTGGTGATGTAGTTTACGCATTCATCGTAACTGTTCCTGGCAATCCTAATTTCTTGCTGTGGATCGAAAACCTGGTCACCAATAAGTGGAACACCACCCCATCTTTTTACCAGTTCGAAGTAAAACATGGCCCTAAGTGCTCGGGCTTCTGCTTTCCAACGCTCTTTATATCCTTTTAAAGAGGCCTTTAAGGTTACACGGTCTATTTTACTCAAAAAGATATTTACTTTTCTAATGCCTGCATAATTGGCATCCCAGGTATTATCTGGCAATACAGATGAGTTTATTGCACCTGTAGTATAATACTGGACATTATCTAAGGTTGAGTTTGGTAAGGCATCATCTGTGCCCGCATCTAAAATATTATTGTTTATCCGGTTAAAACCTTTAGGCAAACTCGAATAAATATTGTTTAAAAACTGCTCGGTGAATAAACCAACCGAATCTTTACTATCGAAAACATTGCCTTCGTCGGTAAATTCGAGAGGACCATCCTCTGTAATTTTTTTACAGCCAACTGCACCAAAAAACAGGATAGCCGAAAATATAATTAGGGTAAAAGAATACTTTTTCATTATCTATCGATTTATGATTATAACTTCAGTGAGATTCCGCCATTAATAATGCGTTCGTTAGCAAAACCCGATAAGCCTGATTCCGGATCAACGTAATCTAATTCCGAAACGGTAAACAGGTTATAGGCATTTACAAATAAGCGTAAGCGGTTAATTTTGGCCTTGCTTAATAATTTTGAAGGAAAACTATAACCAAGCTCAAGATTTTTCAATCTCAGATAATTGGCATCTCTTAACCAAAAAGTAGAAGCTTGCTGATTATTGGTATTGGCGCCTAAGGTTAGGCGTGGCAAGGTGGCATTTACATTGTTGTGTGGCGTCCATCTGTTTTCGGTAGTGTAATCTAAAACATAACCGTAGCCGTTAGAAAAAGCCGACATGCTATTGGCATTCAACTGTAATTGCCTGTTTACAATTCCCTGAACCAATCCACTCAAATCGAAATTCTTATAATTAAGCGCAAAATTTAACCCGAAGAAAATACGTGGTTTAGTACTGCTAATCTGTTTCTGATCTAAGAAGTTAATAATTCCATCGCCATTTAAATCTTTATATTTTAAATCACCTGGTTGTGGATTATAGCCTAAAATACCTGGAATTTTACTTACATCTTCCCCAACCTGATAAAAACCAATAGCTTCGTAGCCACGTTGTTGCGTTACAGGTGCACCAGCCAGGTACAACCATTGGTATGGATAGTTAGGCTCATCTTTATCAATTACCTTGCTCTGTTCTACCGAAACATTAGCACCTATCTGATAACCAAATGCAGCATTGGCCTTACTACTGAACGAAAGCGTAGCTTCTAAACCATTAAAGGTATTTTTACCCAAATTCTGCTGTGGATAGGTTTGTCCTAAAATACCGCTTCCATCGCCATTGTTTTTTTGTTGTAATAAATCGTAATAACGGTTATTATAATAGGTTAATGCTGCATTTAAACGGTTATCGAAAAAGGCTGCTTCTATACCTGCATCATATTTCCATGCTTTTTCCCAGGTTAAATCGGTGCTGGCCAATGGATTTTCGAACGATCCTGACACTCCTGTTAAACCAGTACCAAAATTATAGCCTGTACTGTTTAAGGTGTACCGTTGTGCATAGCCGTAGTAATTTACAGGATTTGCATAAGCTGTTTGCCCAACAGAAGCCCTTAATTTTAAGAAACTTATTGCATCTGAATTAAACCAGTTTTCTTTGTTCAAAATCCAGCCCAAACCCAGGGTTGGTAAAAAGCCCCAGCGTTTGCCTGGTTCATAACGGTTAAAACTGCTATAGTTACCTGCAAATTCTACCAGATAGGTTTCTTTATAATTATATCTGGCCGTTAAACCGGCGGTTTGGTAAATCTGATTAAGCTGCGTGTACGAGTTTAAAGTATTGTCGTTATTATAAGTAGCCAATACATTAAGGTGGTGGTTATTAAAATCGCGGTCATAACCGATGAGTAAATTGGTATAGGTCTGTTTAAACTGCCCTGCGATAGAACTGGCCGCTTTCCCTGCTTCCAAAACTCCATCACTACCTACTTTGGTATAAGTGGTAGTCCCATTTACAGTTGTTGGATTATAAGTAGCAAAGGTTTTTGAACGGTCTATATTCTGCTGATAATAGTTATTGATCGATAATGTTCCCTTTGCCCACAGGCCTTTGGTTAAATCGTCTAATTTATACGAAAGTGTTGCATCGGCGTTTAATGTACGTTGATTGGAAGCTAAATAACCGCTGCTTATTGTACTCGCCAAAATATTAGTTCCGTAAGTAACATTACTGATTACTGTGGTATTTTGAGGGTTACCGCTGTAAGAACCATTGGCATTAGTGGCAGGATAAGCAAGCGGAGAAGTACTATAAATCCTGTTCATGATATTACCAGCTCCTACTCCTGGTTCATTAAGATTTTCGATCGATCCGAAAATATTCAGCGTTAACTGGATATCATCTGTAAAATCCATCTGTGCATTGGTACGGATGTTATAGCGTTTGTAAAAATTATTGGTATTGTAGGCATTATTATCATCCGTAATAAAATTCCCATCCGATTTAAAGTGTTCTACACTGGCAAAATAGCGATACGATTTTCCATTCCCGGCAACATCAATGTTGTAACGCTGTTGTGCACTGTTCTTTTTATATACCAGATCGTACCAATTGGTGTTTGGCTGTAAAAAAGGATTATTGCTTCCGTTTTGATAGGCTGCAATGGTAGCATAGTTGTATAAAGGCACAGAACCCGGATTGGTATTTAACTGCGCTTCGTTATATAAGCTGGCATAATTTGCACCTGTTACAAAATTTGGTGTTTTAAGATGTTGTAATGCCCCGTATTGTGCGGTAAAATTCAGTTCGAAAGGACGTGTTTCTGAACGGTCTTTGGTGGTGATATAAATAATTCCATTTGATGAACGCATCCCGAACATGGCAGTAGAAACTGCATCTTTCATTACGGTAATGCTTTTGATATCGTTCGGATTGAAACTGGTAAAATTGCGAATCACACCATCAATCACGATTAAAGGTGTTTGACCGCGTAAGCCGAATATAGCGCTATCAAAACCTGTTCTTCCCGAAGATTGAATGGTGTACAAACCTGCTAAACGGCCAGCAAGCACATTTGAAATATCTGATACAGGCGTGGTATTTACATCTTCGGCATAAATGGTTGATGTACCTGCGACGTTTTGGCTGCGCGGAATTACGCCGTTCCAAACATTAACCCCTCTTTGGATATAAGGCAGCCTGGCATCCATCTTATCAATGGATAAACTATCTGTAGTTTTCACAACAGGCTGCTGAGCAAAGGCAAAAACCGGAGCAAAAGTCAACAGACTTAAACAGAGCCTTTTTCTTGTCCCTTTGCACTTAAATGAAGTAATATTTTTGATCATGTTTTGAAGTTTGGTGATAAGAAATATGGTTAGCGCTGTTTTTAATTATTAACCTGCCCTCTTACAAGGCCTGCAGCCTGCTGTTGCGAAGCAACAACGAGGTAAGTACTCTGACTAATCAAAGCATTGGCCGTTTGTGCATCAATGGTTAAGCTCCCTTTCGATTCCCTGTTGGCATCAAAAGCAGGATTTTTCAGATCGATTAACAAGACTCCATTTGTGCCAGCCGCACCTAAATTAATTTTAACAGCACCACCCGTATCGCCATTTTGCAGCGGTTGATCGAAATACACATCATAATGGAGCTCATTATTGTCCATCAGATATAATACCGCAACAGCATGATCGGTACGATCGGTAATGGCTGGGGTAATTTTTGAGGTACTTAGGTCAACCTTCCACTGCTTTTTGATATAGATTTCGGAAGTGTAAATATCTTTCTTACAGGATGTAAAAAATAACAATGCAAGCGCAGGCATTAGGAAATACCTTCTTAGTATAAATAAGTTCATAAACTTTAGAAGTTGATTTTGTTTTGGGATGTTGATTTTATTTAACCTGGAAAACCTAGTGCTAATTAAAATGTGACTCTCCATTTTCGTAGACTATGATGCTCAGACAAAAAATGTCGATACACGCCCGTCAAATTCCTAAATTTTAAAAGCGCTGCTTTTAATAAAAGTAATTTTTGTTTCATTGTTGGTTTGGTTAATATTTACTGTGGGCTTTCGGATGGTTGATATCAGATTTGCACACAGCGTTGGTTGTTAGTTAAATTTGGTTAAGCCAATAGCAGAAATGGTTAATCTCTGCTGATGATTGCTCTTTGATCACCTTGCATTAGCTTTACCAAAATTAGTTGGGCATAAAATGAAAAAGGTCGAAAATTGTAAATGAAAGGGTAGAAAAACTGTAATCCTTTTAATATTTTGATATGTTCGCGCTATATTTAAAGGAAATACATCAAGAGCTATTTTTCTATTAGCTATAGGATGGCCAAAAAACTAGCTTAATTTATGAATCTGCGTTTAAACGCTTTGTGGTTTTTGTCAATGCTTTTTATTTGCACCTCTTTGTGTGCCCAAAAGCATCTTATTTTTAACCACCTCAGGATGGAAAATGGTTTGTCGCAAAATTCGGTGATGGCCATTGTACAAGACAAAAACCAGTTTATTTGGATGGGTACCAGACATGGGTTAAACCGCTATGATGGTTACCGTTTTAAAATTTACAACAATAGTTCCGATAACCTTAACAGTATTTCGGATAATGTGATTAATACCCTATTGAGTGATACCAAAGGAAGATTATGGGTAGGTACAGAGACTGGGCTGAATATTTACAATGAAAAAACCGATCATTTTTATCGCATCAATAAACGTAGCTCTGCAAATTCCTTTAGCTGCGATTCGGTAGAATGCTTATATGAAGATCCTCAAAAAAACATCTGGGTAGGCACCTATAATGGGCTCAACCTGGTTATAGATGCTGAAAAGCAGATTTTTAAGAAATTCCTCTTTGATAAGCCTAATTATAAGTCTGGGCTCAACTGTGTTTTCTCGATTTTCAAAGACGAAAAGCAAAACCTCTGGGTAGGCACCTATAATGGTTTAGTGCGTATTTACCTGGTTAAGGGCAAATATCATTTTGAGATTTTCAGGCACAATCCCAATAACAAAAACAGCATTAGTTCCAATGCTGTAAAAAGTATTGTAATCGATAAACAAAAGCGGCTTTGGTTAGGAACCTATAATGGCTTAAACTTATTCGATTACGAACACAAAACGTTTAAACGATACCAAACCAGTGCGACAGACCCAAATTCGATTGTTAATAACGACATTCGAAAATTAACCTGCGACAAAGCGGGCAATATTTGGATCGGTACACAGGAAGGATTGAGTATCCTCAATCCTAATACGCGAAAATTCAGCAATTACCGTTATGACCCAGACCAAACAGGCGGATTGAGCCAGAATTCTATCCATAGTATTTTTCAAGATCTTAACGGCTCAGTTTATTTGGGTACTTATTACAAAGGTGCAAATGTAGTTTACCCGTCTGCAACGCCATTTACGGTTTTTAGAAATTCGAAAAAACAACAGGGCTTGAGCAGCAATATTGTAAGCGTAATGACCGAAGATAAATACCATAACCTGTGGATTGGTACTGAAGGTGGTGGTTTAAATTACGTAAACAGAAGCAATAATACCTTTACCTACTATAAATCAGACCCAAATAACAGCAACGGGCTCAACTCCAACCTGATTAAAACTTTATGCCTCGATAAAACCGGACAATTATTGGTGGGTACGCACCGTGGAGGCCTTTATGTGTTTAGTCCAACTACCCATAATTTCAGGAAAATAACCAACGTAAAGGATGTAAAAAATACGCCCAGCAGTGCCGAAGTGATCGCGATAATGGAAGATAGTAACGGAATGGTTTGGGTAGGTTCCAGAGATGGTTTATCTACCCTGAACAAAATCAATGGGCTTTATGCCAGCACCACGGTTAAAAGCATTATAGAAAAAAGCTTAAAGAACAAATACATCGAGGTGATTTTTGAGGATCGAGCCAAAAACCTCTGGATCGGCACCAGGGCAGGATTATATGCCTACAACCCCGCATCAAAAATAATTACAGCTTATTATCAGAATAAAGCCAAAGGCTTAAAGTCAGAATATATCAATTGCATCATGCAGTTGAAAAATGGAAATATCTGTATCGGAACAGCTTTTGGTGGTTTGAGCATTTTCGATAGTAAAAGCAGAAAATTCAAAAACTACAGCGAAAAGGATGGCCTGCCAAATGGTAATGTATTGGGAATAATTGAAGATGGGGAAAATAACCTGTGGATCAGTACAGATAAAGGACTATCCAAATTAGTAACCAAAACGGGAAAATTCATTAATTACACCAAAAGCGACGGGCTTGCAGGCAACGATTTTAATATCCGATCATTTTTAAAAGATAGTAAAGGTGAGTTATTTTTTGGCGGTTATGACGGTTTAACAGCCTTTTATCCCAGCCAGATTGATATTAATAGGAATGTTGCACCAATCACTTTTACCGAACTTAAACTATTCGATCAACCTGTAGCGGTAAATGCTCCTGATGGGCTGTTAAAGGAAGATATTAAAAGCACCAAACAAATTACTTTTAAACATAACAACAATAATTTCAGTCTCAATTTTGCCTTATTAAACTACATTAAACCAGAAAAAAATAGTTACCGTTACATCCTTAAAGGCCATAGCAAAGATTGGATAAAAACCGATGTACCCAGTGTTACCTATAGCGATCTTCCTGCTGGCAATTACACCTTTATGGTTACAGGAAATAATAATGATGGCAATCCTGGCGGCAAAGCAGCAGCGCTTAAAATAACCGTGCTTCCACCCTTTTGGGCAACCTGGTGGGCCTATCTTATTTACTCGGCCTTCTTTTCGGGCTTGCTGTTTTTAATTATACGCTACTTTTTTATGCGGGCGTTGCTCAAACGTACAGAAGACATTCAGAAAATGAAACTGAATTTCTTCACGTATGTGGCCCACGAAATCAGAACACCACTTACCTTAATTCTTGGCCCTTTAGAAAATCTTTCCAAACAATATCAAACCGATACCGAGTTAAATCGGCAGATTATTCCGATAAAAAATAATGCAAACAGGTTAATGCGGCTTATTACCGAATTAATGGACTTCAGGAAGGCTGAAACCGGGCATCTTACCCTGCATATTACAGAAGATAATATTGTCGATTTTATTAACGAAATTTTCATCTCCTTCTCTCATCTTGCTCAAACCAATGGTATACAGTATGAGTTTGTACATGAGCAGGAAAACATCAGCCTGTTTTTTGATAAACGGCAGCTCGAAAAAGTATTGTTCAACCTGTTATCTAATGCCTTTAAATTTTGCGATAAAGGAGGCAAAATCTCTGTTTCTCTATTGGAAATTGAGAATGAAGTGGTAATTAGTATTTCAGATAACGGATTGGGCATACCTGCAGAAAGTTTGAAAAATCTTTTTAGCGATTATTTCCAGATAGATGAACAACACTCCAACCAAATTGGCTCGGGAATTGGTTTAGCGCTTTCTAAAGCAATAGTTGAGGAACATAAAGGACATATTGCCGTAGAAAGCACACCTGCAGAAAATGGCGAGCGTGGTTTCACCAACTTCACCGTAAGGCTAAAGAAAGGAAAATCGCATTTTAAAACGGCTCTTTTTGATGGTGTAAAAGATTATCCAAGCCATCCTGTTAGCTACACGAAACAAGCAGAACAAGGGATAGCAATTTTAAAATCCGAAAAAGAAACTGATATTTCAACCGAAACCATATTGGTGGTGGAAGACAATAGCGAAATCAGACAACTAATTACATCACTGGTTGGCGGACATTACCAGGTAGCGGAAAGTGAAAATGGATTAATGGGTTGGGAAACGGCTGTAGAAACACTGCCAGATCTGATTATTTGTGACATTATGATGCCGGTAATGGATGGTATAGAACTTTGCCGCAGACTTAAGGAAGATGAGCGGACCAGCCACATCCCGGTTATCATCCTTACGGCCCGCTCTTCCCATATCCATCAGGTGAGTGGTTTAGAAACAGGCGCCGATGCTTATATTACGAAACCTTTTAGTCCTGAATTGCTTTTACTGAATGTTCGCAATCTACTGATGTCGAGACAGGTAATGCGTCAAAAATTCCTGAAACACATCCATTTACAGCCGAAAGAACTCACCATTAATGCCATTGATGAAGCTTTTATGCTAAAACTCTTAAAATACATTGATGAACATATCGCCGATGAAGATTTTGGGGTATCTGAACTGGCTTCTATGGTTGGAATGAGCAGGCCTATTTTATACAAAAAAATAAGGAAACTTACTAACCTTTCGGTAAATGATTTTGTTAAATCAATCCGTTTAAAGAAAGCAATGGAGCTGTTTAAACAAAATAGGTTTACCATTTATGAAGTGGCTTACCAGGTTGGATTTAACGATCCAAAATATTTTAGCAGGGAGTTTAAAAAACAATTTGGAAAAAGTCCGCGGGCGTTTATGAATGGAGAGGATGAAGATTAGCTTCAATCGGTAGCCCGAAGTCTTTTATCGACATCCCTTGGTGTGTCACCCAGAGCGTAATAAAAGGGCCCTTTTGTTGAGCCACGGATACACGAAAAACATAGAATATCCTTCCGAGGTATCCCTCCCGATTTCAGCGGTGAATTACCTAAAACAAGTGGTTCGTGAGGACACGAACCACGGAATCAGCCTTCAATCTATTCCTTCAGTGTGTCATCCGGAGGGGTAATTCATTGTATAAAAATCAATATTAATGACAGCGTGCTAGGTGCTAGCGATGAATCATCATTGCAAGAAGGCTTTTTCAGCCGACGAAGCGATCTAAAAGATAGATCAATACAATCGTTGTAAGATTGCTTCATCGTTCCTTCTCGCAATGACGAACCATACTATTTTGCTTCTTCCAGCTTTAATACCACACTGGTTCTGGTAGTATTGAGAATAGGATTAAAACCCACTTTCATCAAGAAATCGCCGGTATAAGTTTTAGTAGCATCTATTGATGATTTTGTACCTGGGTAAAGATTTATTTCTTTAATGTGGTATTTCTTTGTTGCATCTAAACCGTTCAATTTAATCGGATACTTACTATTTTCACCGTAACGGTAGTTTACCAGGTAATTAAAAATTACTCCTTCTGTTTTTTGCTCATTTACATATAACATCGATGCTATGTTGCCAGTACGCGGATTAGCCAAACGGTATTGTTCACCTTGCCAGATCGTTTGTTTTACATCGTTATAGTTTTTAATGGCTTCCTGACAGAACTGAAGTTCTTTTTCAGGTAATTTACTCACTACGATATCAAAACCCAATTTACCCATCATGGCTACATCGGTACGAAACTTTATTGGCTGTTTTCCCCAATCGGTTACATGGTTAGAACTACTGATGGCCGGATAAAAATAAGAGTATTCCCATTGTATAAATATGCGTTCTAATGGGTCGGTGTTATCACTAGGCCAAAACTCTGTAAAATACTGTAAGGCAGCGTAATCTACCCTACCACCACCGCCAGAGCATAACATCATTGGCACAGTTGGATATTTTGCACGGATGCGTTGCAGTACACTATACAATCCTCTTACGTAATCAATGTAGAAGTGCGATTGATTTTTTAAATGTGCAGAATATGCGTTATAAATTACCGCATTACAATCCCACTTAATGTAAGCGAGTTTAGGATTTTTAGTAAACAGACCATCTACCACACCAAAAACAAAATCCTGCACTTTTGGGTTACTCAGATCAAGCTCTAACTGGTTTCTAAAATAGTATTCAGGTCTGTTAGGCTGTTTTACCACCCAATCTGGGTGTTTTTCATAAAGTTCACTTTTAGGGTTAACCATTTCGGGTTCTATCCAAATTCCGAATCTGGTTCCTACATTATCGGCTTCTTTTACCAAAGAAGCTATTCCGTTTGGCAATTTCTTCTTGTTCTCCTGCCAATCGCCAAGCCCTGCATGGTCATCGTTACGTGGATATTTGTTTCCGAACCAACCATCATCAAGCAAAAAGAAATCGACACCCAGTTTTTTGGTATCTTTTAATAAATCGGCCAATTTTTGCTCATTGAAATCAAAATAAGTGGCTTCCCAGTTATTCAGAAGTGTTAACCTACTGCCTTTTCCATCTAATATTTTATAATTACGTGCCCAATCTTGCAATTTTCTACTGGCATCGCCTTTTCCCTGATCAGAAAAAGTATATAAAAATGCAGGTGTTGCAAAAACTTCACCTGGTTTTAAGCTATAGGGTGAAGCATAATTGTTCATTCCGGCAATAATGCGGAGGTTATCCTGATAATCAAGCTCAAGATCGATCTTAAAATTACCGCTCCATTCCATTGCACCATACAAAACATTACCCTCATTTTCCTCAGCAGGTTTATCTAACGAAATCATAAAAACAGAAGGCTGAAACAAATTTGCCCTTGTGCCCAGTTTGCTATCCAAAGTTTTAATACCATGGGTAATTTCACTTTGTTCTGGCTGCATTTCCTTAGCCCAATCGCCATGGTATTGGTTTAACCAAAAATGTGGTGATTTTAAGTGCAGATTAGCCGATGCATATTTATGCAATACCACTGTACCTTTCTCACTGTGTTTAATCTCCGTCCATTGTTCTATTACATCCTGTTTATAAAAAGACTTATAAAATAAGGTTACCTCAAAATTATAAACGGGATCTTTTAATCTGATCTTTATTAGACTCACATTATCATCAATAGCGATAATGGTATGATCAACATATTTAAGATCGAGCGAATTATTGCCATCAGCATGGGTAACACTTATGGCTGGTTCTACCAAATTCCTTGATCCCGATGGCGTATACACAGAATTTAGCTGACCTGTATAATCTTCAGTCTGCTTATATTGTGCGGTAATTTGAGCATATTCTTGTTTGTTGGCCAGTTTCTTTCCAAAAAATATGGTGTTTACATCTTTTTTTGCACTGGTTCCTAACACCAAGGCATTATGTGCGGTTTCGATGGGTATGATGTTTTGGGCCTTAATATTGCCAACGGTAAAAAATGAAACTGCAAGGACTAATGCCCCATGCTTCATGTAACCTGTAATTTGATCTGATTTGTTCATTTGTGTTTTCAATGTTAATCGGGTGAAGGTAGAATATCTCCCCTAACAATCAGTTTATGGTTTAGCCCATTGATGATTCCCTGCACAAGCTGTTCATGTTCAATAAAGAATTTATGATGCTCAAATCTTTGATTCAACGAACAGCTTTTCCTTATTCATGCCAACTCCATTTAGTTTAAGGTAATTTTGTTCGAAATATATAAATTTAATAGTGATAATCTGTAAAAATTTTATCGAAGCACCAGGATTTATCGACTGCAAACAGGCAAAATATCATTAGGCATGAAATAATCTAACTATTTGAGCTAAAATTTAACTATCGGACTTCAGAAGTTACACGCATTCCCTTTAATCGCCATGCCAGATGTTACCATCCGGTCCTATTAATTTAGTTAATTGAAGAAATAAAAATAACTGGTGTAACAATGACCATGTAACAACAGGTATAGGAAATTGTCTAAAACTTTAAACGATCTCAAAATGTTTAACTAATAAAAAAGAAAAGAACATGGGAATTTTAAAAACAGCAATTATTGGCGCTGCAGTTTATGCTGGCGTAAAATATATCACCAAGAAAGATCCAATTACCGGACAATCAATAGTAGATGAACTATTAGATAAAGCCCCAGAATGGGTAGAGAAAGCAAAAGGATACACTGAAGACCTGAAAACCAAGGCAAGTAATGCTGCCGAGGATTTAGCCAGATGAATACCAATTAAAAGAAAGGAACCTGAACAGGTCTATCTTTTTGTTTAATTGTAAAAAACAAAAAAACGTCCCGATATAAATTCAGGACGTTTTTTGCTTTTAGTGTCAGATGGTAACATCTGACACCATTATTAGCACTATTAGATTAAAAAGCATCAAACCAAAGTTTAGTGGTTAATAAATCTGCGCCCTGGCTGCTCACCGCATTTTTATAATTCTGTCCGTTTAACGATTGTTCAGAACCTGGATAAATAAAACGTACCGGAATTTTGCCATTCAACACAGTATTAACAGATGCAGTTAATTGCGGATAATCTAACCTTCTCTGCTCTGTCCAGGCTTCTAAACCCTGACCAAATAAAGCAATCCATTTTTGCTCACCGATTGATTTTTTATAATTACCAGCATCATATTGTACTGCAGCCTGATTAATATAATCATCAACAGCACTTCCACCTATATTGTATTGATCAAATGATGCCCTGATGGCCTGTTTATATAGATCAGCTGCATTTTCGGTAGTATAGCCTCTTGCAGCGGCTTCTGCCCTATCAAAAAGCAGTTCGGCATAGCTAAAAATCACTGCAGGTGCTTTTGGTGCTAAAAAGTAAGTTCCTGGTCTGGAAGAATTTGCTAAGCCTATTGTACTGGCTTCTGAATTTGTTGAGCCATTTGGAATGCCTACATACGTTTGAGGTGTAGCGTTATCAGTTTTACTTGCATAAACTGATAGTCTTGGATCATTTAGTGAAAAAAGTTTATCCACGATGGTTTTGCTGATCCGGTAATCATTCCTGGTTTCAAATGAGGCTGCTACCGGATTTTGCTGAGGTGAATCACTGTAAAACAGTTGTGCGTTCTCTGATTTGCTATTAATATAGGTGCCACCTTCTGCAAGTATTTCATCAATTACCTGTTTAGCTTTAGATGGCTCTTTATCTGCAATGCGTAAAGCGATACGAAGACGTAAAGAATTGGCAAACTTTTTCCATAAAGCAATATTGCCACTATAAATTACATCTCCACTTACAACTTTTCCTGAGGCTGGATCTAAAGTTGCCTGAGCAGTCTTTAAATCGTTAAGAATACCATAATAAACATCCTTTTGTTTATCGTAAACCGGCGTAACAAACTGTTTAATTTTTCCAGCCTGTGAATATGGTATATCCCCATAAGCGTCGGTAAGTAACACAAAAATACCCAAGACCTTAACACAAGTGCAACTCCTGTATAGTTTGGATTGCCTTGTGCATCGCCTAGTTCGATAATTTTATTAAAGCCAGCAATACTTTGTGCGTAGCCCGTAGACCATAAAGAGGTAAAGCTACTGTTCGAAAAGATAAACCGATCTTCTTCTGTATACTGAACTTTAGCCCAATGTTGTGCAAAAAGCAAGCTTGAGTTCATATTATTGGTTACCCCCCAATACGTATCGGCTGTTGTTTTAGTGGTACCCGTAAGTAAATAATCAGGTTGTGGAATTTCTGGAGCATTCGGATTAATATTCACCTCATCAAGCTCTTTATTACAAGATGAAAATGCAATTGCCAGAATGGCTAGTATATATAGTTTTTTATTTTTCATGATGGTCAGATTTAAAATTTAACATTCAGGTTGATACCGTAACTGCGTGTGCTCGGGTTAGAAAGGCTTTCCAACCCCTGTCCGTTGCCAGTATTAAAGGCTACTTCCGGATCAATATCAACTGTATTGCGGTGAATAATCCAAAGGTTACGGCCAACAAGTGATACAGAAACCCCTTGCAAACTTAGCGGACGGATCCATTTGGCCGGCAAATTGTAACTAAGCTTAACTTCTCGAAGTTTAACGTAAGAGGCATCGAATATATTTGCTTCATCGATATTCCTGAACGATTTATAATATTGTTGGGCAGGTAACACTTTTTCATTACGTTTACCATCGCTAGTTACGCCATCAAAAACAATCCCATCATCATAAACCGTTACACCTGCCGGAGCGGCTCCGTTTACCCTAACGGTGCCATTTTCCTTTTTATTATCTGGATAATAGTAAGAAATACCACCGTATTCTGCTGCTCTTCCTGGCAATGTAGAGGCTAAAACTCCGGTATAAGTGCCTGTGGCATAAGTACCGTTGTAAATAGAACCACCAATACTTGCATCAACCAATACACCTAAGCTTATACCTTTATACGTGAAAGTATTGTACACCCCACCAATCCAATCTGGTGTATATTTTCCCAATACCTGTTTGGTAGGGTTTGTTGCCGGTGCACCTGTCGCATTTACAATAATATTACCATTGCCATCCCTTAAAAATGCAGTTCCGAAAAGCGATCCATAAGGTTGTCCAACGGTAGCAATCACCTGCGCTGAATTGGTAGCGACAATGTAATTCGTTAATAATTTCTCCGCATCGAGTTCAATTACCCTACTCCTGTTTGCAGCGAAATTGAAATCAATATCCCAGATAAACTGTTTTTTAATTGGTGTAATGCCCAACTGTGCTTCTATGCCTTTGTTGTTTATTTTTCCGGCATTAAGCAGTTTTGAGCTAAATCCGGTACTTTGACTTACATCGGCAGCTAAAATCTGATTGTAACTATTGGTATTGTATGCACTTAAATCGAAACGTAACCTTTTGTTAAAGAAAACAGCCTCAACGCCCAGTTCTGTTGAAGTGGTAGTTTCTGGTTTAAGGTTAGGATTAAGATCGATATTACTTGTGGTAAGCTGAGGGTTTGCGTTAAATGGCGCACTAAATGCATAAGTATTGATCAAACGATAAGGATCTGCATCTTTACCTACTTTAGACCAGCCCCCACGTATTTTCAAATAATTAAGTGCTTCACTTTTAATGTCAAATGCTTCGGTTGCTACAAAACTTCCGTTAAATGACGGATAAAAATACGACCTGTTCTGCGCCGGCAAGGTAGATGACCAATCGTTACGTGCAGTGATGTTGGCAAAAAGGTAATTTCTGAAACCAAGCTGTCCAGAGGCATAAACACTGTAAGATTTTAATCTAGATAAATTATTTGATGAAATCAGGGGATCACGAGAGTTTTTAAGGGTATACAGTCCTGCGATGGCCAATTTAGGTGCACTTTGATCGTTCTGCTCGATATATTGCCTGCGGATGTTACCACCACCTAACAATTCGAGGCTAAAATCATCATTTAACTGTTTGTTAAAGTTTAATGTCGCATCTGTGTTATTTTCACTTACTGTAAAGGCACTCTCAGTATAAGAGCCGAAAGGCGTTCCATTGGTACCATAGGCAATCCTAACTTTACGTCTATCGTTGTAATAATCAGTCCCTGATCTGAAATTGAAATCAAGTCCATCAATAATCTTATAATTCAGGGCTAAACTTCCAATAATCCGGCTGCGGTTTTGCGATACTGTATTTTCGTAAGCTACCCAATATGGATTGCTGTAATAGCTATTGTTCCAGTTAAACGTTTTTCCATTTTCGTCCAAATAATCTTTCAATTGGTTAATATCAACCTGACGGCCGAACCAGGTAAACTGTAACATGGTACTGGTTGACCTTGAACCGCCTGTTCCAGGTAAATTATCAGAATTAAGTTTGCTATAATTTGCGTTTGCCGTTAAACTTAATTTGGGTGTTACTTTTACTGTAGTATTCAATACAAACGAATTTTTGCCCTGACCAGAGTTAGGCACTATACCCACCTGTTTAAGGTTATTGTACGATAATCGGAAGTCGTACTTTTCGCCCGCATCTGCAATAGATACCCCATTGTTTAATGAATATCCGGTTTGGAAGAAATCGCGCACATTATCAGGATGTGCCACAAACGGAACAGCTACTCCTTTCGAAAAAAACTGAGGAATTAATCTGCCGTCCAGTTTTGGCCCCCAGCTTTCATCTACTCCATCGTTAATGCCTTTACCTGCGCCATCTATATAGCTAAATTTGCCTTCCGATCCCTGACCGAAGGCATTTTGATACACGGGCAGCGTAAGCAAGGTTTCTAAAACCGCGTTTGAGTTAATGGCAATACCTAATCCTTTTTTAGATTTACCCGTTTTGGTTTTAATGAGGATAACCCCTGCTGCAGCCCTAGAGCCATATAGTGCAGCGGCATTTGGTCCTTTTAACACACTCATCGATTCTATATCTTCCGGATTAATGTCCGAAATGGTATTGGCGTAATCTCTTGCCCCAGCCGAATTTAACTGAGAATTATCTACCGGAATCCCATCAACCACAAATAATGGCTGGTTATTTCCGGCAATAGATGTTTCTCCCCTGATGACCACACGCGAGGAACCCATGCTCCCCTGGCTATTGGTTACCCTTACACCTGCTATTTTTCCGGCCAGTGCATTTACCAGGTTAGACTCTTTAGCTTCGGCCAAATCTTGTCCTTTTAATTCTTGAACAGCATAACCAAGCGATTTCTTCTGCCTTGAAATACCCAATGCAGTAACCACTACCTCATCCAGTGCATTATCGCTTGACTGAAGAATGATCGAAATGGGGCCGGCATTTTTATTGATCTGTATTTCCTGGCTCTTAAAACCGATATAAGAAAATACCAATGTGCCTTTATCTGGTGCAGTAATAGAAAAAGCTCCTTTTGCATCAGAAATGGTGGCTTGTTTGGTTTCTTTTATTAAAACGGAAACACCAGGGAGTGTTTCACCATCTGCCGATTTCACCGTTCCGGTAACCGTTACATCCTGAGCGGAAAGCTTTTGTACCAGGAACAGCAGCAGGATAAACGTTATTGATTTTAAATTTTTAAACATAAGTGTGTAGTTAATTAGTTAAAAAGGGATAATATTTTTGGGCAAAACAATTCCACCACGGCTAAAACCGTGTTTGTTTTTAAAGAGAATAAAGGAATTGTAAGCCTAAAAAAGCCTGTTAAAATGGAGCAATTTTAACAGGCTTCACGCATTCGGAAGCATGCGTTAAGGTTTACATTAATGGCTTTCAGCTCGTCTGTCTTTTTCATTTGAATGATTTTCTTTAAACCGTATTTACTTTTCAAGCGTGCATTGGGGCAAAAAAAAAGCACCCCATAAATCAGAAGTGCTCCATATATTCTTATAAGGATAACGCAATCAACTGACTTAACTACCCCAGATTCATCTGAGATGGAATTAGCACCATTTCTAAAATTAGATGGTTGCTAAGGCTTCACAGGGCCATTCCCTCCGCCTTTCTTGATAAGTATTTTAAAATAACTGCTGCAAAGGTATAACTTATTCCATTTATCCTATAGTTTTTATAGATTTTTATTGAAATATTTTTTCTTTGCCAATTACATCCATATCTTTGTCTACTAGTTTAGTCGACAAATACACATCCCAATGAAACTAAAATCCCTTTTAACAGCCGGATTGGCTATATCAATAACTTTCACATACGCTCAGAACCAGATTGCACTAACAAATAATCAATCAGCAAAGCGCAAAGAGAAAAAACAAAATGCTTTTGTTGCACTCGGTAACTGGCGTGGAATAGCCAAGGTAAATGAAGGATTAGAAATCCCTTTTAACTTCGAAATCAACGAAAAAAGCGGTCAGCAGAAATTATATTTCCGCAATGCTGAAGAAAGTTTCGAAGGTGGCCTAGTAAAACAAACAGCCGATTCGCTTTTTGTAAAACTGGATCAATTTGATAATGAACTCGCATTTGCGATAAATGGTGATCAATTAACAGGCACATTAAGGAAACAGGATAAAGCCGGCAAACCTTTGGTAATCGTTGCTGAAAGGAAAAATTACCGTTTTAAAACAGCAGATAAACCTGCAACCGCAGATTATTCTGGCAGTTATGATGTAGTTTTTAAATCGCCAAATGGTAAGGAAGAAAAAACCGTAGGTTTATTTAAGCAAACGGGTAATAAACTTACTGGCACTTTTCTACGTGTAACAGGCGATTCGCGTTATCTTGAAGGTGTAGTAGAAGGAAATGAATTTCAACTTTCGAGCTTTATTGGCTCCTCTCCTTCCTATTACAAAGGAACTTTCCACGCAGATGGCTCATTAACCGGCGAAATTTTAGGTGCAAGGGGAAGCCAGCCTTTTACCGGAACTAAAAATAAAGATGCTGCCCTGCCCGATCCTTACAAACTTACCTACCTGAAAAAAGGATACAAAACGCTTGATTTTAGCTTTCTTGATGTAAACGGCAAAAAGATTTCGTTAAAGAATGAAAAATATAAAAACAAGGTGGTGATTTTAACCATAACTGGAAGCTGGTGCCCAAATTGTGTTGATGAAGCTACCTTTATTGCGCCCTGGTATAAAGAAAACAAGAAACGTGGTGTAGAAATTATTGCTTTGCATTATGAGCGCTCAACCGAACCTGAATATGCAAAAAAGGTGATGACGCGTTTCCGCGAACGCTTTGGCATCGAATATGACCAAGTTATTGCAGGTACTGCCGATAAACAGGCCGTATCGGAATCGTTGCCAGCACTCGATTCTTTTTTATCGTTTCCAACAACTATAATTATTGATAAACAAGGCAATGTAGCACAGATCCATACGGGTTTTAACGGTCCGGCAACCGGTAAATTTTATGATGAATTTGTGAAAGAATTTAATACAGAGATTGATACCTTGCTGAAGAAATAGACTCATCGTTTCATTCCTTAGTTGTCATTCTGAACGCAGTGAAGAATCTTCCTCAGTGGTCGGTGATACACCACCTACTAGAAAGAATAATTATGCATAACGTACCGTTTTAGAAAGCAGGCGCAGCGCTCTTCGGTTTAGGCAGTCCTTCTTTCCGCTTCTATCTTTTTGAGAATCAATTGCATAAACGATTATAGTCTTGCAACAAAAAGGATAGCCGCTACAATAAGGTTTATTTAACCGGGGTTGTGGAAGAAAAATCATCCTTGCAAGGAACGAAGCAATCTTAATGCGTACGCTAGTAGCGAGCGTTGTAAGATTGCTTCGCCGGCTGAAAAGCCTTCTCACAATGACGATAATCTGAGGAGATTTCCTTATCGGTCGGTCTCTCACCGACCGAAATATGTTAGGTAATAAATCCTCGCAGTGGTCGGTGAAACACCGACCACTATAAATTCCGTGACTTCTGTGTTTCCGTGGCGAAAACCAAGCTACAGAATAGTCTTCAAAACAAAATCTATTATCGTTTTCTTCGGTACCAAAACAGTAGTAGTTCGGCTAAACCTGGCGATGTTAATCCCACAAAAACTGCCTTGCCAATCGAAAACAGGCGAACCACAGGCATTGGCTTTAATAGCTGCATCGTGTGTAAAAACAGCATTAAAACCATCTCTTCGCTCCGACTTTCCACCTTCAAATTTATCTGCCGGATGATTAAATACCGACTGACCCCGTCCCTCTAGTTTTAGTGTTTTACTCATCTTACCCGAAGCATTTCCCCATTCAAAAGTAACTTCGTCATCTGCCCAATACTTCATTATTTCCGGGGCGAAATCGCCTGCTTTTTTTATTGGTTTACCATTCATGCTGATCATTTCATCGCCAACTTTTATTCCCGCTTTTTCTGCCGGACTGCCTGCTTTGATTAACGAAAACTGAACGGGGCTGGAATTATAAACCACCATTGCGCCCAAATAAGGTTGACTGTTAATTTTCGGTAAATTAAATAGCGTACTGCCCAAAACACTGTGCACCACTTTACCGTCGGGATCAATGCTATAAAGAAGTTTACCCATTTCTATCTTAACGCTGTCGCTAATATTTAAATCAATTCCACCGGTTATCCGTTGGCCAAGTTCAAATAAAACCAGGTCGTTTTCCTGATCTTTTCCAATTAACTTAATTGGCACCATAACTCCATTAACATCACATTTTGCTTGTTCACCAACCATTGTGTTTTTACTAAGTAGAAACTGTTTTTTAGCTCCATTTGCTGTACCAACATTCAATAAAGTGGCGTAAATATCCTGGTTTTTTCCTTTCATCATACTTTTGATGGAAAAGCAGCTGTTTTTAAGCCTTGGCATATCAAAATCAGGATGTAAAGCCTTTTGTTTGCTTTCTTTCTGTAATTGCAAAAACAAGGGATCTGTTTTCACGCTATCCTTCTTTTCTGGGAAAGCGGTATAAAGTTTTTCGCTGTTTAAAGCCGTCCAATAGCAACGATAAAGGTCAACAGGAATTTCGAAATTCATTTCTTCTGAGACATCAATGGCACTGTGCAACCCGATTACACGGCCATAATAATCAAATAGTGGGCCACCAGAATCACCTGGTTCCATTTTGCAGGTGGAGCGGATAAAACCATATTCATTTTTCACTTCTGCAACATTGCCTAATCTTAAAGTTGGTAGGGTTTGGTTCAAACTTTCAGGATAAGAAATGCTGATACAAGGTTCGTTTTTAAGCAAACTTGCTGAATAACCCATCTCCGCAAATGGATAGGTGCCTTTATCGGTAATTTTCATCATGCCTACATCCGGAATGCCTGGCGTCTCTTTATTTTCTATTTTACCAAGTGCCAGCGCGATGCATTCGCGGCCATCAGGAAAAAAAACCTTATAATTTTTACCGGGCAAAATGGTGTGTGCTGCCGTTAAGATGTAGCCATCGGTACTCACTACCACCCCACTAAATTGAGCACTGGTTCTTTGGTTTTGCTGTACATCGAAGCCCCACATCCGTACACTTGCAGGGTACGCCTTTTTAACTGCTTCGACGATGGTTTTCTGAAATTTGGCAACCTGTTTTTTCTGGGCCACAGCATTTAAACTGAAGAGCATAACTATTGTTACTGCTATTCCCTTTATGACGTTATTCATTTGTTATTTATGATTTTTTGCCAATGTAATCCGCTCAGAAATTTCCTGGAGCGCAGCGGCATCGGTTCCGGTGAAGCCGGTTAGTTTAAATACAATATTGCCTGCTTTATCGATAATAAATTTTGCAGGGATGGCACTCACACCATAATCTTCAACCGCAGCATTACGCCCAGCTTCATCTTTCAGGTCCATCAGTACCTGGAAATTAAAACCAGATTGTGCGATGTATTTTTTTACATCTTCAACTGGTGTTTTGGTGGTTTCCCAGGTATGGATAAATAAAAACTTTACAGAAGGATCATTTTTATAGGTATTAACAGCAAGCTGCATCGCAGGAAAAGATTTTTTGCATGGCACACACCATGTCGACCAAAAATCGAGTACAACTACTTTCCCTTTTAAGTCCTTTAGCGATACTATATTTCCATCGAGATCTTTTAAAGTAAAATTGGCTGCAGGCAAGCCGGTCATTTCTGATAAAAGCCTATTGTGCAAGGTATCAGCTTTGTTTATAGCAGTTTGCGCCGATACAGAAATACATGCAAACAGACACAAAGTAGCCAAGAGACAAAGCCTTAAAAAAGGTTTCATATTTTAAGTTAAAGGGTTAAAAAAACGACAAGGCTATTTTACCGGCCATGCCGAGCGCATAGATAGCTTAAATAAGTATTTCCAATATTTTTTCTTTAGGTGGGTAACATTTGGTTTCGTCACATACCTGATAGTATAAGCCACATTTAATTTTAGTGCCAGCTTTTGCCTTGCTGTAATCGACCATTATCCTAAAGTTGGCCTTTCCTTCAAAGATAAACATGCCCTCATTGCCCGGATATGGAATAGCTGCTGTTGTTTTCCATTCCTGATCGGCTACTGCACCTTCAGGAAGTTCCAATCTGGTTTCGGTAACCACAAATGGATTATCTTTAGCTACATAAGCATAAATATGCCAGCCTTTTAAAATTTTGGCTTCGATAAGCAAACTGTCCTTTTTATTACCATTACCAGGAATAAACCTTGCAGAAACCGCAACCGGATCGGCTGTGGTAGGTTCACCAGTTACAATGGCTTTTGGTAATTGATAGCTTTGTTGTTGGCCAACAGGAACATTTTTCCCATAGGTATTCACCATGAATTTAAAACCGCCAGATTCGGTGTAAAACAGGTTATTGCGGTTATCACTGAGCCATTTTCTCCAATCGGTAGCTTTACCAAACTTTTCGGTCGTATAACGTTCGAGCAAGCGCTGGGCCATCGCTACCTCTTTGTTGGCCTCCAATAAACTTACACATTTATCTAAAAGCGCTACTTTACGGTTAGAAATACCTAGTTTTTGTGCATCTCGGTCTAACTGAAGGGTATACATGCCAGAAGGATAGAAATATTCATAATTTTGACGGTAATACTTGTGATAGAGACTGATATTAGTACCATAAATAGCAAATAAACTATCTCCAGCATAACCTTTTACATAATCCTCAAAAGATTGGGTATCGTTGGTTACCGGCATTTTTAAAAACATTTCGTTGCCATGGCCAATATCTTCGCCTTTTGCTTTTTTATCCTTTAGTTCCTGTTGCATTTTCAACATCCGCAAGTTCCCTTCACGCCTTGATACAATGGCCTGATTATAAAGATTTTTGCTTAACCTATAGATTTGTTCATCTATGCCACTACGGGTTTCGATCTGCACTTTTTTAACAATAGCCGGAAGACGGTCGAATTTTTTGATATAACAGATCGTGTTCACAAAAACATCTTTAGCCTCCGCTGTCATATAATCAGGAGAGCCTGCAAAACCCCACATAAAGTAATTCCCCTGACGACCTAACGCCACTGCTTCGGCATTTTTAAGGCAAACGCCACCTGATATAGATTCAGCATCAGGCGAATCATTAAATCCTTCACCATGCGAAACCATACCGATTAGATAAGGCTCTTTGGAAGAAAAGCCCTGTTTTACCACCTGCCACCTACCCATTTCTTTTGGTGTACCAACTCCTTGATGACCATTAAAAAAAGAACCTGGTGTCGGTTTTTTCACTATGCTTAGTTTTACCGCATTTGGGGTATTAAAAATGGGATGATCGGTTTTGATATTTAAAGCTTCATCATCCAGACACTGACAATACCAGTCGAATTTTAAACCTAAAGGCAAACCTACATTTGGCGCCATGGCGTGCATTAGCACCATTGGACGACTAAAGTTTGCCGGTAACATAACCGGACCCGCATCCATCAGCGTCACATCAACCTCATCAGACATTTCTACTTTATAATCAGCTACATCTATCACCTTAACTTCGGTAAAACGTTGTTCCAAAAAGGTTTTAAAATCTGCCATTCTGGTTTTGTATATTTTTTCTACAACAGCTGGAGTTGTTGAATAATAAACTACATTTTTTGGCATTGGCTTATCGGGATTATACCCAACATATAAAACCTTTAATGCAATTTTCTCCCGAGATTTCGTCGTTCCAAAAGTGAACAGCGAAACCAGCATCAGGCATGCCGTTAGCATCTTTTTCATCATCTATATTTTATCAGCCAATAACTAATTGAATATTTCGGCAAGCTTTTTATTCAAAGGTTCGCCACGTAATCCATTGCCAATAATCTTACCCTGTGCATCTACCAGAAAACTTGCAGGCACGGCGCGTACGCCATACAAACGGCCCACTTCGTTGTTCCATCCTTTCAGGTCAGAAACATGAATCCAGTCTAAACCGTCTTTTTCAATCGCTTCTAACCAGCGTTCTTTTACATTATCCAATGAAACCGAAATAATTTCGAAGCCTTTGTCTTTATAGGTTTGATATTGTTTTACCAGGTTCGGATTTTCGGCCCTGCATGGTCCACACCAGCTTGCCCAAAACTCAACCAGTACCACTTTACCTTTTAAACTGGCTAACGAAACTGGCTTGCCTACCACATTGTTCTGTGTAAAAAGCGGTGCAATATTTCCAACAGCGGTAATACCACTTGCGGCAATACGCTGAGCGAGTTCTTTGCCCATATCGGTTTCGCGGTACGCTTTATTTATTGCATTAAAAAGCGGTTCAACCTTGGCTACATCAACCTTACTTCCGGCAGCTTCTGAAAGTGCCACCAAAGCGAAATATGAAGCGGGGTGTTCCTTAGCAAATTGAAACTGTTTGTCGGTTCTGTTCTGGATGTTTTTTCTGAAGCGCAGGTCTACTGCTTTCATGTAAGCGGTATCTTTTTGCTGTTCAGGCGTACCACGGTTAAAATCTATATTAACGGCTTTGGTAAGTGCCATAATAGTACCACCGATGGCTTTGTTATAGGCATCATATTCCTGGTAAACCTTCGAACCGGCAAAAACTGCATTTTCTAAAGAATCCTTTGAAGTGATCGTTACCTGTTCCTTACCAAAATAAAAGTAAATCACATCCCCGGTATAAACAGCCTTACCTTTACCCCCACCAGTATGATCGAGTGCCATACGGGCGTAGGCGATGCCAGAGATATTTCCGGCAAACTTGAAACTTCCGTTAACAAGCGCTACTGAATCTTCATGACTTACACCATTGTCCATATAATCGATGTAAGCCTTGGCAGGAGTGCCCAATGTGCCTATTTTACCTGTTAAACTAAAATTCGGCGCTTGTGCCCAGCTTAAAACTGGTAACAAAAGGGCCAATACTGCTAATTTTATGATTTTCATCTGTATGTTTTTTTTAAGCTTAATTAAATTTCCATGCCCAGGGTTTAGCCTAAGCATGGAATAGGATTATTTTCTGATTACAATATCAACCGGAGCGCCAGGAATTCCGTTAATGGCTTGTGTAACAACTCCGTTTTTGCCTACACTTACATCAACCGTATAAACCGAACCAGTAGTTCCAACGGTTAGGGTATTATCATCAGCGCTGATTTTTAGCATGGATACTTTTTTACCTCCAAAATCGGCATCAAGTACACGTAAATCTTCATTTAATGGGTTGTAGCGATAAATTTTATCGTTAGCCGTAAAGTAGAACACATTTAAACTGTTCCTTTGCCATTTGGTATCGGCCGTGATGAGCGATGCGCCTTTAAAAATGCGTTTATATTCTGCTTTGATTTTTTTGTTTACAGAATCGAACTGATAAGTAAAGCCCAGCTCGTAAATATTGCCATCAGCAGCTTTGAAGAAACCATAATAAGTACCAGCCTGTCCTGTTCGCATATAAAGCAGGTCCATGCCAATGTTTTTAGGATCGAAACTTGTTCCTGCAGGATCTACTACATAGTCTTTTCCAAGATAACTTCCATCCCCGGCAAAGGTTACAAAGCCTTTGGTTTTGATATCAAAAGCAAAATAAAACGAACCAACGAACGAAAAATATTTCGATAAGTTATAATCACCAGCCTGTTCGTTGGCAAATTTGCCGTAATCAGGTGCAAAAGGTGCCGTTGAAGTAACACCAACATACATTTTACCATTTACCACGCCTGTTGGCACAGTGCCCTGGTACGCTTCAATATGCCCGGTTACAATGGAACTTGGTGGCGTAAAAAACTGATCATTAAAATAACTTTTCCGCAATAAGGTACTCGCATCTAATAATGGACTCTTTTTAGTCTGATCATTACACAGCACCCAAAACTGTTGCTGAGTAATCGGTTGGTAAGGAAGTGGATCAGCAAAATACAGCTCAACCGGGTTATTGGGTAAAGTTTCCTTGTGAAAAGCATTATAAATATCTGGTATAACCGTTTTATTATCCGATTTTACAAAAGAGAGCTTGGTTGTACCATTATCATCGCTTAATACGATTTTTCCCTTAGTAAACTCAGTACTTCCCATAATTTTAAATGGGAAATTGTATTTCAGTCCATTACGTTTATCGGTAATAATCAGTTTTGCCATACGTAAACCTGGACCGAGATTGTAAACGATCCTTAAAGGAAAACCTGTGTAAACCGCAGCCCTTAACTCTTCCTGTACAGTAATTTGCCATTCGTAAGATAAATCAGTTGATGGATTGGCATCTGCTAATGTAATTTTAGGGTTAAGGATCAACGAATCACCTAAAAGCGCTGCAAAAGTAGAATCCTTAAATTTGCTAAGTGTAGGCTCCGAAGGCGGGTGATAATCGTAATTACCCAGATCCTTTTTACAGGCAGTATATAAACCAGCCATGATGGCCAGTATCAAAATCAGTTTGAATTTCATCTTCATTTTCTTTTATAACGGTTAGATAATAATCTGTTTACCGTTCTCATCAATAAAAAAGTAGCCGTTTACCAATGAAAAATATTTCACAGTATAACGTTTGGTTGGTGAGGCCGTATTGTAGAAATCATAGTCTTTGCTTCCATCGGTTTTTGGTGTTAATACAAAATCTTTACTCGGGTTCTTGGCGATCCATGCAGCTGGATCTTTTAAAAAAACACGGAAGTTCTCGATGTAATAAAGCGCCCGTGGGATTTCTAAAAAGGCGTTCGGTTTAGACTTGTCGACCAGATCTACAGTACCTGATGAGATCAAGAACAACTGATGTTTGATACGCCCATATTCACCTAAGTCGGATTCCCAATATATCCACCAGCTTGGTTTCTCTAAACGGTTAGAAAAAACTACTTTTTTACTGCGCAAAGGCAGCGGAAGGTTTGCCTGAAAATCGCCACCTTTAATGGTACTAAATCCCAATCTCACTGATTTATCGGCCAGTGCAGCATCAGTATTTTTTAGGATCACAGGGATTTTAAATGTACCCGAATCGGCAGGCAAAGTATAAAATGGCTTTAAAGCTTCGTAATGTGTTCCCTTTATCGCCGTGGTAACCGAATCGACAACGGTTAAAGCAAACTGGCGGCTATGTGATACCCTTGGCCCGGTAACAACAATGGGTATCCATAATGTGTCCTGGGCTAAACCAGGGTTATACGCAAAGGAATAATTGATTGTAGTGGTATCTTGATTGCCATCTTTATCCAAATAATGCAGGTAAACATTGTCATCTGAAATATAAGGTAACATTTCGTTCTTTTTGCAGGCAAAGAAAGTCATGCTCAAAAGCAAAATATAAATAATATTCTTTTTCATCTTTTTGTCTGTTAAATTAATTTCTATAAGCTTGTTCATCTACCGGAAGAGGAAAAACAAAGAGTTTGTCCGATGGTGCGTAAATCAGTCCCTGAGTGGTAACCACATTTAGGTTTAAGCGCTTATGCATATAAAAACTCTGGCTTTCGCCATAAAATTCTTTACGGTACTCTCTTTCCAGCTCATTTATAAAATCGTTTTTACTAATACCAGCCGATAAACCAGTACCAATACCACGATGAACGCGAAGCGTATTAAAATAGTCCAATGCTTTTGTAACATCGGTATCAAAACTAGCTTCAGCCGCGATAAGGTACATTTCGCTCAAACGTAAAGCAGGCATTACCATTGGATGAAGGTTTTCGATGGGTGTAGAATTTACTACATATTTTTGCAGATAAAAACGATCTGAAGCATTTGCTGATTTTACCAGCCTAAACCATTGCTTATAGCGCCAATCATCAGCACCAACCGTGCCTAAGCTATATATGGTATTAATCTGATCTGCAGTTGCAGAATAATCGGGGTTATCTTTTGCAAAAAGCCCGTTAGCCTGATCGACCGATGCCTTAGCTGCAAACCAACCGAATAAAATTTCATTGTAAAAAATCCTGTCGCGCTTGGCCACATCGGCAGCAAAGAAATCTTCTTTAACCGTCCAGGGGAATTTTAGCGACTCAATGACTTCTTTGGCGTTGTTTAAACTATTGGTATTGTCTCCCTTGTAGAGATAAACCCTGGCCAGTTCCCCAGCAACAGCATAATAATTAATGCGGTGTCTTCTATTCTGTAAAAACAATGAAGTATTTTTAAGTTCTGTCGTTTTTTCTCCTTTTGGATAGCCCACAACGTAGGATGCCGGAATAATCGGATCGGAAGTTTTAAGTAACATTTTAGCTTGTTGCAAATCTGTAACCAGCTGGTCAATAACCTCGCTCACAGTAGAATAAGGTGTACTTTTGGTCGATACTGTAGTTACATAAGGCATCGCTTTAAATGTAGGATTGTTCTTATAAGACGGGCCGAACATCCTTAACAGGTCGAAATGCATATATGCTCTTAAAGCCAATGCCTCGCCTTTAATAATATTGTAATTTCCGTCTTTAAAAACCGCTTTGCGCTCATCGATAACCTCCAAAATCTGGTTTACATTACCGATACCTTTGTAAGCCTTGTTCCAGATAACGCTAATCTTACTCACGAAACTGGGAATGGTATAATCGAAAGCAGCTATTTTTTGTAAGGTAGCATCGTTAAACTGATAGTTCTGTGCCATAATATCCAGATTGCTGACAGTTAAATTGCCACCGTAAAGATCGGTGCCTGCAAAGCCAACATACGCTCCGTTTAAAGCTTCTTTAAAGCCCTCTTCGGTGGTAAACAATTCTTCTTTTGACACATCAGATTCAGGCTGTACATTCAAAAACTTTTTGCAGGATGTGCAGGCGATCAGTGTGAGGATGATAAATAAATATTTTTTCATTTTCTTAATGTTTAGAATGAAGCCAACAGTGAAACAGTTAAACTTCTGGCAAATGGATAACTTGTTCCTCTCTCCATTTCAATGCTCGAAGTCCTAAAAATATCATTCAGGGTTAAGGAAGTACGCAGGTTCTGAAAACCATATCGCTTAATCAGTTCTCTCTTAAAATCATAAGAAAGATAAATAGAGCGCAACTCCATCAGGTTGTCTTTCTGAACAAATCTTGAAGACACGTTGGTAATTGACAAATCGGCAATGTTTTTGAAGAAAGTCTGGTCGCCTGGTTTAATCCACCGTTCATTCAATACCCTGCTATCTACATTAAATCGTGGATCGGCATTTTCTATCCGATCAACTAAGGTTTGATTGTAGGTATAACCTCCAAAACGGTAATAAAAACTTAAACTCAGCATAAAGTTGCGGTAGCCAATATTTGCCGACACATTACCTTCTGCCTTTGGTGCACCATCTGCCACAGGCATAATGTCTTTTACATCCCATACATAAGTAATTGAGCCGTCTTTTTTCAAAAAGATCTCTTTACCATTTTGTGGATCGATACCTAAAGATCTAACCGCATAAATAGATGAAAGTGATTGCCCTTCATTGTAGCGCAATAATGGTGTAGACTGTGCTTTTTTATCAGGGTTGGTTTGGTATTGATCGATCTTATCATTTAAAGTTTTCAACGAGTTAGAAAGTTTCACCAGGGTGTTAACGCTGTGTGCTAAGTTTCCGGTAATGTTAATGTTGAAATCCTTAGACCGGTAAGCATTGGCGGTTAAATAAAGCTCATAACCTTCATTAGCCATATCGCCAAGGTTTTCTTTGTAAGTGGTAAAACCAGTAGACGGAGAAAGGTCGATATCAGTAATCAGGCCTTTAGTTAATTTGTAATAGTATCTTGGAGAGAGCACAATGCGATCCTGAAACAATCCCAAATCAATGCCCACATCATAAGTTTTGGTTTTCTGCCATTGTAAATTGCTGTTGCCATAACCTAAAACCTGCGCCCCTAAACCTGTAGAATACCAGTTTTCGGGATCGTATTGATAAATAGAACGCGATAAATAAGCAGGAAAAGAAACTGAACCTACAATACCAGTGCTGGCTTTTAACCTTAGCTGACTGATTACTTTTGAATCGGCAAGGAAATCTTCATTGTGCATATTCCAGCCAATACCTGTTGACCAAAATGGCGCAAAGCGCTTATTTGAGCCAAAGGCCGATGATCCTTCGTAACGGAAAGATGCATCTAAAAGGTATTTATTTTTGAAAGAGTAATTACCAGAGAAAAATGCGCCAGCTAACCTGCTTTCAGCAACATTACCACCAGGATGCGATAATTCTTTATAAATCCGGGCAAAACCAATATTGGTAAAACGGTCATTAGAAAAACCCTGCGCTTCTATCAATTTACTATCCGTTCTGGATGTTACCACATTTGTACCCAAAACAAGGTTAAAATACTGATCACCAATCTGTTTATTATAGCCTAATGTAGCTTTACCATCAATTGCCAAACGATCACTTTCTACTAAAGTATAAGAACCTTTGTTATTCAACTTGTCAGCGGCATAACTATAAAACTGGTTGCTTAAAGGAGAAACAAATTGATCTCCAGAGGTATGGCTCTTGTTTAAACTGATCTGGCTTTTAAAAGTTAAACTTGGACTCAGTTTCCAGTCTACCGAAAAAGCATCAATTAATTCCAGATTGGATGTTTTATCGAAACTAGCCAGATTGCCTTCATAAAGTGGGTTAAAAACGTAAGTAGGCTTAATCTGTTGGCCATTGCTATTATCGTGCGTATCTACTTGCCATGTGGCTAATTCCTGTATCAGATCACCATTACCATTGGTAATGGGATAATATGGATTCATCCGTACATAATTAGAAAAATCGCCGTAAGGAGAATTGTTTCCATCTACCTGTGTAACAGTGATTTCATTTCTGAACAATAATTTAGAAGTTGGGTTATAAGTAAAATTCATTCCGCCGCTGTAACGGTTACGGTCCGATTTCAGCATTACTCCAGGCATTGTTTCGTAACGCAGATCTACCCCATACCTGAATTTTTGATCGCCTCCCTGTACATAAAGCGAATGCTTTTGCCGATAAGCGTTTCGAAGCGCCTGTGATAACCAATAGGTATCAACCCCACTGGCCACATTTTTTAACCTTGCAAAATATTCCGCTTCCATTTGATCAGCGGTATAAGCCGTGTTATTACTGGCATCGTACAATCCAGCCAATTTTTCGTAAGCCAGTTTATCACTCGCATTTAAAACATGGTAATCGGTTAAATCTGGCGCATTTACACTCAGCTCATAATTGTATGAAAGCTGTAATTTGCCTGCAAGCGGTGCTTTGGTGGTAATTACAATTACGCCGTTTGCAGCCCTTGAGCCATAAACAGCGGTTGCAGCAGCATCTTTTAATAAGGTTACCGATTCGATTCTGTTGATATCCAGATCCGTTACCTTTTGCAGGGTAACTTCAAAACCATCTAACATAAAAGCGGGCAGGTTGTAATTGCTCGATAAGTTGTTGCGGTCTAATATATTTTCGGTATCCTCAATAGATGGTAATGCTGTTGCACCCCTTACATTAATTTTAGGCAATGCATTTGGATCAGAACCAAATAAGTTATTGTCCAGTACTTTAAAAGATGGATCGAAGCTCTGAATACTTTTTAATAAACTCTGCGGATTGTTTTTCTTTAAATCTTCTCCTTTAATGGTAATCGCATTACCGGTATAGTTATCTTTTTTAATCGTTTGATAACCCGTTACCACTACATCATTCATTTGGGTCATCTTAGAGGTAAGCTTAACGTTTAACGTTTTAGTACCTGTAACATTGGTTTCGAACAATTCGTAGCCCACATAACTAAAAACCAAAACGCTTCCTTCATCGACATTGACTTTGAATTCGCCTTTTTCGTTGGTAATACCTACGCTTGAACCATTTTTAATGGAAACATTTACACCTGGAATGGTTTCTCCTGTAGCTTTATCAGCAACTACACCTTTTACTTCAATTTTGGCGTTAATACCTGCCGTTGGTGCCGGTAAATTCTCTTTACCGCTGATTACGACAGTTTTATTAACAACGCTAAAACCGAGGTTCTGATCTTTTAAAGCGGCATTCAACGCCTCGGTTAACGAAGCTTTCATTAATTCTATTATTATTTCGGGTTTATCCTGCAACAACTGACCTTTATAAAAGAAAAAATAGCCCGTTTGCTTTTTGATCTCCTTAAAAACCTGTTTAAGCGAAGTTTTTCTTCGAGAGAGCGTTACGGTTTGCGAAAAGGTGGCTGCCGAAACATGTAAGGCACCAACCAGTAGTAAAATTGTAGTCAATTTCATGACCAATAAAAATTTAATCTTTACCCTCCGCATGTCGCACGCGGGGTTGTAAAGGGTAGTTAATTTCATACCTTTGTAATGAATGAGGTTAAAAAATAGCAGCTGGGTTTCGAAGCAAGCTGCTTGTCCAAATTTCTACCGGAAGCGTTATCGCGCTTTCGGTTTTTTTTAAAGGTAGAATGCTAAATTTCTGGTAGTTTTTTCATCATAAAGTTTAGTTAGTTCGTAAATTGGTTGGTTGATTGCTCGGCTTTTTAAAGAAAAGCCATTCTTGTTTAATTTGCTGATACCGTAAGTACTTTACCCTTTACCTCAGTATGTACATGGTTAAGTTCTAATATTTTAAAAACCTCTGCTAAGTTGCTGCTCCTTGGTATTTCTCCCACATATTTTTCTGGAGTAATTTTACCCTCATAAACTACATCTACATCATACCAACGCGAAATCTGCCGCATAATCGTCTGGAGATCATCATTATCGAAAGAGAAAATATTATTCTTCCAGGCCATTTCTTTATCAATATCAATTTCCTGATCGACCATTAATCTAGCCGTATTTATATTTAGTTTAGATTGTTCTCCTGGGTGCAGGCTTACACTACCAGAGGCATTGCTCACTTTTACTGTACCTTCTAAAAGCGTGGTTTTAACAGCGGCTTCATCTTTATAGGCATTAATGTTAAAATGAGTACCCAAAACCTCTACCGTTTGCGCATCTGTTTTTACCCTAAAAGGACGCGTGTGATCTTTTGAAACTTCAAAATAAGCTTCTCCATTAAGTTCTACTACCCTTTCGTTTTTAGCAAAGGCATATGGATACTTTAAGGTTGTGGCTGCATTGAGCCAAACTTTTGTACCATCGGGCAGGCTTACCTGGTATTGTCCGCCGCGGGGCGTGCTAATGGTATTGGATCCTGTAACTGATGCATTCGGAATTTCTTTAATGATGTATTCCAGCTGGCCGTTTTTTGCCTTACGGATGATGATACCGTTCTGGCTCGCAATCTGACCATTTTTGGCATCATCCAGATTTACCACCGTTCCATCGGCTAGTGTTAATATAGCTTTATGTCCACCTGGGAGAATATCTTTTAATTCTGTTTTAGCTGTTAATGGCGAAGTATTACGACCTACCATAAAATAGAGGCCTACGCTAAAGCATAAAATAATACTTGCAGCTATCGCAATGCGCTTAACCGTGACCAATTTTACAGATCTTCCGTGAGGTCTTAACCGGCTCCATACTTCTTCTTTACTGGTTTCGATGAGCAAATGATCAGGAGCCTCTTTTTCGAAAGGCAGCTGAAGGTACCATGCTTCTACAATAGCAATTTCTTCTGGCGTACAATGGCCTGCACGGTATTTATCTAAAAGCTTTTTTGCATTTTTCTCCATTAAAAAGAAATCTAGTTTGGTTGATTATTATATATACGGCAAAGCTATAGTCTTGGGGGTATCTAAAAATTATTTTTTTTTAAAAACATTTTCAATACAGCTTAATTCAAAGATAAAAGACCGAATTTAAACCCATAACGGCAGATTACCTATAGGTTTTCAAAAGAAAAGCAACATAAACAACCACCCCTAACCTTGATTTAAGAATTCGGAGCGCTTTTTTAACCTGCGTTTTAACCGTTAACTCTGAAAGCCCTAATTCGAGCGCAATTTCTTTATGAGATTTATTCTCTTTACGGCTTAAAATAAATATTTCGCGCATTTTTGGTGGCAAAGCGTCAATTTCTTGCTCAATTAATAGCGTCATTTGCTTTTCACGCACCCTATAATCAGTCGACACATGATCTTGATCTATATAATCCTGCAAAGAATCAATGTATTTACTTTCTACTTTTTGATGCGCAAATACATCCAGTACACGGTTACGCACTGCTGTATATAAATATGCTGATAAATTACCGTCAGGTGCTACCTGTAAACGTTTAACCCAAAGTGATTCGAACAACTGGTGCAATACGTCCTTTGCTTCTTCATCGTCATTTAAGCGTTTATTGGCATGAATAAAAAGTAAGCCATAAAAGCGGTTATAAATTTCGGTAAAGGCCAGCTCATCACCTTGAGTTAACAAGAATGCCAATTCGCTATCAGAATATGAACCGTAACCACGCATAGAGATAACGCAAAGATAATATAAATACAACCGGTTTCATTGCCCCTTATCGGGGGCTTGTCCCACTAATATCTTAATGTTTGAAAATTTTTACATGAATCGGTGTATTTTATGATCCAAAAAGAGAAACAGAGCAATTTATTAGGTCTTTGTCATAAAAAAAAGACCAGAATGGATACAGAAAATAATTATTGGATTGATGAGGCACCAACATATAGATTATGGTTTTTAACTACAGATGCACACAGATAATCCGTGTTATAATCTGTCTCAAAAGTTATAAAATTGATATACAGGCGTTAAACATTCCGACTAAATATTGCTACATACACTACAAGAACAATACAGATAAATGAGGCGATGGTTCTGATCCGATGAAATAAATTCCAGCTAGACTCAAATTTTTCGCGCAATGCAGTTAGTTCTGTTGCACCAAGTTTACCAAGGTCTGCCCCATCCAAAAGGTTATTAAGGGGTACATTCCCAATTACAGTAACCAGAAATACGCCGCCAAAATATAATAAGGTTGCCGCCAAAAGCAGGTAAAACACCATAGTTTGTCTCTAAAAAACCAGACACTTACAGGTAATATAATTAGCGTGCCCATAAAAGAAATAAAAAATAACGGATTTAAAATAGCCCGGTTTATTGATTGCATGGCTTGCAAAAAGGAAGCATCAGAAAGACGAGCCAAGCCTGGAATAACTGAACAGGAGTACGCATAAAAAAGGCCACCAATAAGTGCAGTAGAAACTGTACTCAACAAAAGAACTAAGGTTTTAAAATTCATGAACAATTGCTTTAAATGTATCTGTACCCCAAAGAGTATTACGAATTTAAGCAAAAAGGTTATCCGAAAAAAAATAAATCCTATCTAAAAAAGAGCGCTAATTTAGATAGGAAAGAGAGATAATCTAGATATGAAAAATCAATAGGTAGATGTTAAATAAAAAATTTTAATTTTTATTGCTCCCAAGCAAACGCCGTCTAGATTAAAATTTCTACATTTTCATTGATTGTAAGCGAAGATCGTATTCTGTCCTTACTTTCAGCACTGGGTTACATAGATCGGTCTGTTTTCGTTATAGATCGGTGCAAATGTTAGTCAAAACCCATATTTAGAACTACAATATTAGTAGCTTGGCAACCTACCTGCCCTTGTTCCAAATCAAAGCGAACTTTGGTTCCTACAACTAAAGAACGGCGGTAAATCCCTATCAATTTCTGGTTATCTGCATAAACCATTTGCTTTCCATCATCGGGTGCAATAAATCCGAAACCTCGTATCGGATTATACCACTTAATCACTCCTGTATACATCATAATGCATTTTTTACCTTAAATTAGCCAACTGAAAGAAAATTTATGGGGAAACGGGATAAAGCGTTCTATTTTCGGTATGAAAAGGTGTAATTTCGTTATATATACAAACAAGATTAACAAATGATTAGGTGTATAGCCATTGATGACCAACAAAACTCGATTTCGGGGCTTGAAAAATATATTGCGGATACCCCAAACATGAAGCTTTTGGCGAGTTACACCGATCCGGTGGTGGCCTTGAACGAACTTAACAAGATTGACCAGGTAGATGTGATATTTATGGACATTCAAATGCCACAGATTTCGGGCATCGAACTTTCTAAAGCAATCCGCTCCAAAACCAGGAAACTGATATTTACCACCTCTCATGAGGAATATGCCTTTGAAGCATTCGAAGCAGAAGCTGATGCATATTTACTTAAACCTTATGGCTATGCAAAATTTGCATTAACGGTAAACCGTGTTTTTGAGGAAGAAATAGAAAATATAGGACAGGAAACTTATTTTTTGGTCAAAAATAAATCAGAAGACCACAAAGCCGTTTTAGTGCACTATGCAGATATAATTGCTTTTGAAAGTTTCCACAACTATATCAAAATACATACGAAAGAGAAGATAATTATTGCTTATTTAAGTTTGAAAGATGTTAAAGAACAACTGAACCTTAAAAAGGGCTTCATCCAGTTGCACAGGGGTTATATTATTTCCATCAATCATATTTTACACGTAGAGGGAACAAGAGTAACGCTCTCAAACCACACCAGCTTTACTGTTGGCGACCTTTACTACAATGATTTTCGTGATTTCTTCACCGATAAACTTATTACGAGTAAACGGAATAAATAAATTTATAGATGGACAAATTACAAAGACTTGGATTAGCACATAAAAAGAAAGCCCACCTAAGAACGCGGGCTTTCTTTTTAAAAGCGAAAACAAATTATTTAGCGCTATTTTTTTTATCAGTTACTTCAGCTCTAATTTCTTGAGCTAAAACTTTTAGGTCTTGCATTGCTTTACGTACACGTGTACCTGCAGCAGCATTACCACCATCATAAAATTTAGTTACATCTGCTTCAACAGAAGAGATTAGATCTTGCACTTTTTTAAATTTGTCCATAATTTTTCTTTTATAGGATGGTAGACATCCATTAATTAAATATATTCCTTTCCGCTCACAATAAACGGGCCGCAAAACTATTGCTTTTTATAAATTAAACAAACGTTTATGCCAAATCATTATTGCGGATGACGTAAAAAGCCAATAGACATAAAGAACAGCAGCAGCTACAATAGCCTTATTTTAAACAAAACCACCTCATTTCTAACATTTTGGACTTGAGATATTTAATAATAGAATATATTACAATTAGGGGAATTTAGTTTAACAATTATGTTTTATCTTGGTTGGAAATATGCAATCTTTAAACCTGCTCGTTAGTACCAGTTGTCTATTCTTACTTTTATTCTCTATGCATCTTTTTTTTGCAAAAAAAGGGAATAAACTGCTTAACATTCTCCTTTCAGTTATATTTTTTGCCCGATTTGGACAGATTTTAACTTCACTGCTCTTTAAATCGGGTCAGCCTAATGCTTTAGCGTTTTTTCATCAAACTTTTACGCCGTTTTATTTTGCTGCCCCAGCCTGTTTTTACCTTTACATAACGGGCTTTCTTCAGGATCGTAAAAGTTTACAAAAAATAGAATGGCTTCATTTTATTCCAGCTTTGTTAGCTATTATCCATGTTATCCCCTGGCATTTCTCTAGAACACTCGATTGGGATTTGATAGGAAGTCAATTGGCTGAAAATGGTTACTTCTCACTGAAAGCAAAAAGTGGCCTGTTTCCTCCATATTTCCATTACTTATTTAGGCCAATACTGGTATTTGGTTATTTGTGCCTTACCTGGATTGCAGTACTCCGTTTAAAAAACAAACCGCAACAAATACTCGAAGGTGAAGGCAGAAAATGGATCATCTTTTTTCTCCGGATTGCGACCTTTTTCCAGTTGTTTAGTTTAGTGCCCATTATTTTAAGAAGCCTACACGTCCCATATGTTAATGCCTCTTTTATTGTGCTCAATTGTTTGGCCCTACTAGCCATTTTATTATATGCGCTTCACAAGCCTTATATTTTTTATGGCTACTTGCTGGTGGCTGTTGATTGGACTAAAAAACCTGCAACCAAGAAAACTGAAACTGATTCCTCATTGGCTCCTTTATTAGAAGAAGATCCGAAACGTACGCTTACCGCTGTCAAAAAAATTAATCTTTTAGACGCACAGCTTTCTGACTATGCCCTTGCCATGAAAGAAATAATGGAAGGGGAACAACTTTATCTGGTGCACGATTTTCAGATTATCGATCTGGCGGCAAAACTTAACCTCCCGATCCATCATTGCTCTTTCGTAATCAACAAACACATCGGCAAAAATTTCCGCGACTGGATAAACAGCTATCGGGTTGATCATTTTTTAAAGCAGTATCCGCTCAAATCGGATAAAATAACTATCGAAGCCATTGCTTCTGAAGCTGGTTTTAAAAGTCTGGCTACGTTTTACAATGCATTTAAAAAAGAAACGGGCCTAATGCCAACCACCTATTTTGCGAAGGAATTAAGCCGTTAACCTGTTATTACCCTTTTTTACTCTAACGATCGTATCGTTAGAGGCCACAACCAGGCTGTCTTTCTCTAAATATTGAAATACCAAATATCTTTGGTATTGATCATCATCTGAGTATGGTATTCAAATGAGTATGCTTTAATCCATTTCTCAGAGATCTAAACAAGCCTTAACTATGCCATATTCAACATCGTTTTTACGCCCGCTTTTTGATTATATTGAGCAGTTCTATCCTTTATCTGCAGCCTTTAAGGCCGAACATGAAAAATCTTGTAAGCTCATCCATGTTAAAAAGAATAAACACATCCTTTCGCCAATAGACAATAATGCATCGCTATATTTTTTGGTACACGGACTTGTTCGTGGCTTCATACGCGATGGTAAAAATGATATCAGCACTTGGTTTAGCTGTGGAAATGAGTTAATAGGCGCCATACGCCATCCCGACCAACAGCCTAATCATTCGATAGAATATCTTCAGGCCCTGGAAGAATGTCAACTCATCTGTATCCCTTATACCCTAATCGATTCGATGTACACACACTATCCGGAGGCCAACCTAATCGGCAGAAAGCTGTTGGCGCTTCATTATTATGCTGCATCTGAAAGATCAATCCTGGCCAGGATACCAAAAGCAATGAGCAGGTACCGCAAACTCCAGGAAAGCGACTTGGATATCAACAGAATACCGCAGCGTTATCTCGCCAGCTACCTTGGCATGCGTTTAGAAACCCTAAGTAGAATCAGAAATAAAGTTTTAACACTCGATTACCGGTTGTGCTCATAATTTAGCTACGAACATTCAACAATCATTCAGTCCTTCTATTATTCAACGCTTCGTCTTTTTTCCTTTCCGCTTCTTTTGCTAAATTTGCAGCAATGATTTTATATAAAACCAACGAAGAAGTAGAACTGATGCAGATCAGTGCCCTACTGGTGAGCGATACCCTTGCAGAAGTAGCTAAAATATTAAAACCCGGCATTACAACCCTCGAGATTGATAGGATAGCCAACGAATTTATACTTGATAATGGCGCCGTACCTTCCTTTTACAACTATAATGGTTTTCCATTTCATATTATTACCTCGGTAAACGATGTGGTTGTACATGGCTTTCCTACTAAAGATGAGCTGAAAGATGGCGATATTATCTCAGTAGATGTGGGTACCATAAAAAACGGTTTTCATGGCGATCATGCTTATACCTTTATCATCGGCGAAGTATCGCCAGCGGTACTAAACCTGGTAAAAACAACCAAAGAATCGCTTTTTCTTGGAATTAAAGAGGCTGTTGTGGGCAAACGCATTGGCGATATTGGCGCAGCTATCCAAAGTCATAACGAAAAGCAGGGCTACGGCGTAGTAAGAGATCTGGTGGGTCATGGCTTAGGTAAAGATATGCACGAAGACCCACAAGTGCCAAATTATGGCCGTAAAGGTAACGGTTTACTCTTAAGAGAAAACCTGGTACTGGCCATAGAACCTATGATAAATATGGGCAAAAAAGATGTTTTTCTAGATGAAGACGGCTGGACGATCAGAACTGCTGATGGAAGTCCATCTGTACATTTTGAGCATGATGTATGCGTGAAAAAAGGGGAAGCACTTATTCTTTCTAATTATGCCCCTATTGAGGCTGCTGAAAAGCAGAACAGCAACCTTAATACCTCTTATTACTAAATAGCAATACAATGGCGCATGGAGGTTTTGGAGAAATCAGCTTTTCAAAAACTCCTTGCGTTTGTTCCTTTACCTTCTTACACCAATATTGCATCTGAAATTATTTCCTCAGCATTATCTTCCAACAATACCTTAACAGTTTTTAGCATAGACGCTGCGATTTCTGCTAAGGCCTCTTGCGTAAAAAAAGCCTGATGTCCGGTAACCAATACATTCGGAAAACTAATTAGTCGCTGAATATCATCATCACCAATAATACTTCCGGAGAGATCTTTAAAAAAGAGTTGTTCTTCCTGCTCGTATACATCAATTCCCAGCGCCGCAAGTTGACCTGTTTTTAGTGCCTCAATCACCTCGCGTGTATTAATCAACCCACCTCTGCTTGTATTGATTAACGTAACACCTTTTTTCATCGTCAATAAGCTATTCGACCCAATCAGATAATGATTTTCCGGTGTAAGCGGGCAATGCAGTGAAATAATATCGGCTTCTTTTATTACTTCATGGAAAGGCAAATACTTTACTCCAGCACTTTGTAATGATTTATTCAGAAAAGGATCAGAAGCCAGTACAGTACAGCCAAAACCAAGCATAATTTTACAGAAAGCAGCGCCAATTTTTCCTGTTCCGATTACCCCTACTGTTTTGCCAAAAAGATTGAAACCCATTAAACCTGAAAGCGAAAAATTCTGTTCGCGTACGCGGTTATAGGCCTTATGGGTTTTACGGTTTAGCGTAAGCAACATGGCCACGGCATGTTCTGCAACGGCCTGTGGCGAATAAGCCGGAACGCGGCAAACTCGGATCCCGTATTGTTTGGCCGCATTCAGATCCACATTGTTAAAGCCCGCACAGCGCAAAGCAATAATTTTCACCCCTTTTTGTGCTATTATGGCTATTACATCAGCCGTTAGTTTATCGTTTACAAATACACAAACAGCATCAGTACCTACTTTTATCGCATCGACAATATGAGGCCCCAGATGAGTTTCCCAAAATTCTAATTCAAAATCATAATGTTTATTACAGCTTTCAAAAAATTCAGGGTCGTAAGGCTTCGCAGAAAAAAACACAATCTTCATATCGTTAAAAATACGGATTAAATAGGGTTTTTGCTGTGCTGTTTTAACTTAGTCGTCAAAACGCTTATTTTCCAAAATCAAATAATAACGTCCCCTTAAAAGTTTTTCCGTCTGTTTTGTTTTTCTGGCTTTGAGGCCCCAATAATAAAGCCGACTGAAACTTGGTACCGATGGCACTTATCCCTTTTAAGAAACCGATACTTCCTTCTGGGAAAGCGGGTTCTACATTGTTGTTGCTCAATGCCGCAGCTTCACGGGCAGGCCTGAACATTTGCAGGTAAGTATCCTGATCGGGTATATAAACCGTAAATGGGGCTTCCTTATTTTCTACAGTCACCCAGTTCACTTCGGCATGATAGCCTTTAAACTCAGGATAGCCCCAGGTTTCGCCGGTAATCGAATTATTATAATCCTTATGCCAAACCCCAAACTGTTGCCCTTTTAACCTGTTTTTCCAAACCCGGTATGGGCCACGGCCAAGGTATTTCATTCCGGTAATTTTATCCTCAGGGTAATTAAAGGTAATCCCCATAAAATCAGCATCGCCCTGTTGGTTAAATTGATATTCGAGTTTTACCAGCTTTCCAGTTTCAAATGTCCACTTCGCATGCAAATTACCAGCACCCTGATAATCAGACTCAACAATGTACTTTGCCCCTTCTGCTTTATGACTGAAATTTTTCAATTCGGTATTTATACCAGCCAACACCGGACCTTTCGATAAAGAAATAATGGTATTCCCCTTAACAACTTTCTCCAGATAGCCCGTTGCTTTCTCAAAATAGTAGCTGATACCATCCTGTTTAATCAGGAGCGACTGGTTAGTTTCTTCGGCTTTTACTCCTGAATTGGACAGCGTAGCTTCTTGCTTCTCTGCAGTCAAACGGGCAGTTTTTATCGGCCAGCTCCAGGTAAATATTTCCTTCTTATCAGTCCCATAAGCGGTTAAATATAAGGCATCACTTTGTGCCCATGATTTTGGTAAAATCAGATCAAGCGTACCTTTTGCGCCAGGTTTAAGTTTATAAACCGCTGCTCCACTGGCATTTACAATAGCTTTTGTACCTGCTGTGTTAGCCGATGGAAAACTAAGCAACTTCCATTTAAAAGTGCATTGATCAAGATCGGTAAAATTGAAACGGTTCTCGACCGCGATTTTACCATTAAAATCATTGTCAATTCTTGCCAGGTCGACAAAAACCGGAGACCATATCTCTTTTATGGTGTAAAAACTGGCTTCCTTTTCACGATGTGGGCCAATAATTCCATCAGGCGCATGGTTTCCATCACCATCGTAAATACCGTTTTTATCTGTACGGATTACATTTTCATCCACCAAAGCCCAAATAAAACCACCGGCACCATGCGGGTGAATCAGCATTTGATTCCAGAAATCATCTAAAGCCGCACCAGCACCACCATCATAAAGCGCATGCATAAATTCAGTCGGAAAGAAAACCTCCTGCCCTGAAGTAGCGGCCTTAACCATATAATTATAATCCGGATAATGTTTCGTATCGGTTCCGTTAAATTTCTCCCATGGATGAATTACGGTACGTTTCTGAGGATCGTATAAAGCATAATCATTGTCGAGATCGGTATTAAACCCTCCCTCGTTGCCATTGGCCCAAAAAATAATGGACGGATGGTTTACATCTCTGATTACAAGCTCTTTTACGAGCCTGTGCCCTACTGTATTATCGTATTTTGCCTGCCAACCCGTTAATTCATTAATGACATACAGTCCTAACGAGTCGCAGATATCCAAAAACTCAGCATCGGGTGGATAATGCGACATGCGAACAGCGTTCATATTCATTTCTTTCATTAGCCTCACATCCATTAAATGTACCTCGCGACTTAATGTACGTCCGCTTTCAGGCCAAAAGCTATGGCGATTAACACCTTTTAAAACCATTTTCGAACCATTAACATAAAAACCATCGCCATTACGCAGTTCAAGCGTACGGAAACCGAACTTTTGTTTTACCTGATGAATAATTTGCTGTTTATTTTTGATCCGCACCACCACCTGATATAAATTGGGGAATTCGCTACTCCATAATAAAGGATTTGAGAAAGTAGCCTTCAGGGTCTGCATGCCATTCGCTAAATTCGCTTTTACAGCAAATGCTTTTCCCACATTTTCGCCAGTTAATTTTTTCACCTGGGCTTCAAGAACATCATCTGCAGCCAAATTTTGGCCATAAACATCAAGCTGAAAGGTTCCATCGGCCTTAGCATTAACTGCAACTCTATCTATAAACTTGTTTGGTACAGTTTCCAGGTAAACCGGACGGAAAATGCCGCCAAAAATCCAAAAATCGCTCGTTCTTTCGGCTTTATTAATCGATGCATTTGCCGATACTTTATCAACCGTAACTTCCAGTAGGTTCTTCTGTCCGGGTTTTAATAGTGCGGTAATGTCAAATTTAAACCGATAAAAACCGCCCTGGTGAACGTCTCCTGCCAGCTTTCCGTTAATACTAACCTTAGTATCGGTCATAGCGCCTTCAAAAATCAGGAATACTTTTTTCCCTATTATTTTACCGATTGGAAATTCATAACGATAAATGCCCTGTTCGCTGGCTTTAACTTTATCGTGCCCATAGTTGTAAGTTCCAAAGCCCTGTAGTTCCCAGTTAGATGGCACGGGTATTTTAGTCCATATGCCGCTTTTACGACCGGCAGTACAATAAAAATCCCACTGTTTGGTATGGTCTTTATCCGTTCCGGAAAGATAGGTTTTAGTAGTTTCCTGCGAAAAGCCCGCGAAAGAAATCAATAGCAACAATAAAGGTATTAATCTTTTGATCATGATATATTTGGTATAAGCATTAAAACGGCGTCAGTTTTCAACCAAAAATAATGGTTTTGGATTTATTAAACTGAACGTTTACAAGATAATGGAATTAATGCTTAAATGAGACTGGATAACCAGCATTTTACATCCTTAATCTTTCAGGGATTTTAAAAATATTAAAAATTTAATAATTTTACTAAGAACCCTATCTGATCCGCTATGAAAAACAACAAACTATCCGAACTTAGCCTAACCGAATTAAATAAACAGAAAAAACAATTGAACGGCCTGTTAATTGGAAGCGCAATTGTGATGCTGATGTTGTTCGCTGCACTTTTATATCTGATTGTTAAAAAACAAAACTTTGTGCTCCTTGCCGTTATTCCGGGCTGTATGCTCGCCTGGTTACCCGTTGCAATTAAATTAAGTCAATTAAATGCTGAAATAAAATTACGGGGTTCAGAAACAAACTCAGGTCTGTAAAAACTAAAATGGAAACAACAAATTTAAAAGATGGCGACTACTGCATTGTGGTTAAAGGAACGCATATCGGTAAGTCTGGCAAGGTAAGCAATATTAATACTAGTAAAACAGGCCACATAACCATTACTGTAGAACAAGATAATACTTTAAGGTTTAAAACCCTTGGCAGGAATGTGGTACTCAAAGCGCATATAAAATAAAATACCTGAATTAAGATGGCAATTCGATCTTAAATACCATCTACTACCAGCTTAGGTTTACCATTTGACCTGATTCCCAGGGGAAAAGCAGCAAAAAACCATCACAGCAATAGCTAAAATAGCCAAAATTAGTAACATGTTGATTACGCTGAACAGGGTTAACGCGCTGCTCCGTACTTTTATACCACACACAAATAAACTCATGAGGGCTTTTACTAAATCGATTTTGCTATTCCTGCTTTTTACAGGTGTTTTTATAAACAGTAATGCACAAAATTATACCGTAAAGGGTATCGTGTTAGATACTGCAGGTTTACCATTACCTGGTGCGGTAGTCAGGATTAAATTCGGCGCTGACAGTATCGGCACCTCTGCCAACAATGATGGTACGTTTGCATTGGATAAAATTAAATCTAAACAGTTCACCTTATCAGCAGCTTTTATCGGCTTCGATACTTTTATTAAACAGTATCAGATCGAAAAGGGTAATATTTTAAACATCACCGATATCAAGCTTAAACCATCATCGAACACACTAGAGGGCGTGGTGATTTCGGGGGTTCCCCCTGTTAAAGTAACCGAAGATACCGTGAGTTTTAGCGCCAAGGCCTTTCCTGTTAGAGATGGCGACGCCGTTGATGAAGTGCTGAAAAAACTTCCTGGCATTAAGGTAGATAAGGATGGGAATGTAACCAGTCAGGGTTCGCCTGTAACCAAAATACGTGTTAATGGTAAAGATTTCTTCGGAACAGATGTAGCCACAGCCATTAAAAATCTTCCTGCAGATATTATAAAAAATCTTCAGTTTATCGATGATTATGGCGACCAGGCCAAACTTACAGGCATTAAAACAGGCGAGCCGGAAAAGGTGCTGAACCTGACCATTGAAGAAGATAAAAAGAAAGGTTATTTTGCCAGGGCCTCTGCAGGTTTGGGCAACGCCGATCGTTATAATACCAATATACGGGGAAATAGCATGAAGGGCGAACAGCAGATTTCATTCGATGGCACTTCGGCCAATGCCAATATGCGTGGCGGTGGCGGCGACGGCATTACAACCAGAAACGTTGCCGGCCTTAACTATAAAAATGAGTTTAACACCAAACTCTCTGCAGATGCCGGATATAATTTCAATAACAATAAAAACAACACCATTAGTTCTACCTATACACAAACTGTTTTACAAGATGCAGGACAAAATCCGCTGAACAGACTTGAAGATGCCCGCAACAACAGTAAGAGCGATAACTATAGCCATTGGTTTGGTGGTAATTTAGAGTATAAAATAGATACCATGAATTACCTTAAAATTTCGCCGAACTTTTCTTATAATAACAATAGTGGCAATAATACAGGTAGCTCACTCATTACTCAGGACACCTTGTCGACCCGAAGAGAAAGCAATAATTTCAGTAATTCGAATAACCTGAATGCCCGCACGAATATATTTTACAATCATAAATTTCCGAAGAAAGGCAGGAACCTGACTTCGTGGGGTAACATTAATTACACTAATGGCGAAAATTTTGGTAATGTATATAACAAGTATTTCAATTTCGAGGGTAAAGGAGTCGATTCGGCACAAAACCTGCTGAACAACCAGAATAGCCGGAATTTAGGGCTTAACATTGGTGCATCGTACATGGAGCCACTTTGGAAAAAAACTTTTTTAGAAGTAAATTACAGCTGGAACCGATCGTCGACAAATAATTTAAGAGATACTTATGACGTAGTTGAAGGCAATGAAGTATTTAACCCAAAACTCAGTAATATCTACGATTATCAGTTCATCACCAATAAAGTGGCGTTAAATTACCGGTATATCGGCGAAAAGCTGAACTATACACTAGGCATCAACGCACAGCCGGCCTTACTTCAGGGGCAGAATTTAAGTAATAATGTTGAAACCGTTAACCGTACTTTTAACCTCATCCCTTCTGGTCGGTTTTCGTATAAATTTTCTAACCAGCAATCGCTTGATGTAAATTATTGGGGAAGAAATAACCAACCTGGATTCTTACAATTGCAGCCTATATCAGACAATTCTAACCTTCAGAATGTGGTTACGGGTAACCCTAATCTAAAGCCCGAATTTATCCATAGTATCAATGCCCATTACAAACAAGCAGATTGGAGTGCAGGAAAAGTGATCATGGCTAATTTCAAGTACGAACGCACTAACGATAGGATCGTAACCACTAAAGAGCGTGTACCAGGCACTGTTAATCAGCTTACCAGTTACATTAATACAGATGGGTACTACACTTTACAAGGTGATTACGACATTAGTAAACCGCTCTCACCAGAGCGAAAGTTTACCATTGGCTATTCTGGTTCTGGACAGTTGAACAACAACATTACTTTTACCGATGATAGCAGAATCGAAGCACGTAATATGGCCTGGCGCCAGGAACTCGAATTTAGGGTAGACCTGAAAGATATTGTAAACTTTGAGGTAGAAACCTCTTATTCGCAAAACCTGACTAAGTATTCGAATGATACGTTTACCGATCGACAATCCAATCGTTTTGAGTGTGGTATAGAAGGTCGCAATTATTTCTTTAAAGACCTTACTCTGGGTTACGATTTCACCAAACAGATTAACTCAGGTTTTGATAATGGTGCCGTGCGTAATCCAACATTGCTTCGTTTATCAATGGAATATAAGTTTATGAAGAACGATATGGCTGCCATCCGTGTAGAAGGATTCGATCTTTTTGATCAGAACTCGGGGATATCAAGAGATGTATTTGATAACGTAATTGTGGATAAGCAAGTGAACCGATTGGGAAGGTATTTTATGTTATCACTCATTTATAGAGTGCGTAAATTTGGAGGCTAAAATTAGCTTACATTTTTTCACGACTAAGAGAGATTAAATATTATCTGCACTTATCTTCTAAAATCTGCCATACTGACTATTTCAGAGTGTGTATTTCGGTGAAAGTGACCCCTCTGTTTCGGGCCAAACTGGCCACCAAATTGATTACCGGATGATGCACATCTAAGTTCCTTTCCCTCTGAACAAATATACACTTCGGATCCAAATCCATTTTCCTCAGGACTTTTCAGTTTAATCCATCTTACTGCCGGATTTATCCTCAATTCAGACCTTTCTAGCGATCAAAATCCATTCGCAGGTATTGGAACGCGTAAAAAAACGCCATACCCCCTTTAACACAGTGAAGTGACCGTAGTCCATCCCGAATAGTAGATATGCTCCCAGGAGCCTTTATTTTATGCAGAAATTGAAAAATTATTCCCGAAAGCCAGTTGCGAAAAAAGCTGATCAAAAGATCAGAACGGCCAGTTTGCCCCGAAACAGGTGGTCACTTTAAAGCGAAATGAGGTGACAGTTTAAATGCGGAACGGCTGGCCATTTTTGCCGAAATGCCCAGTTGGGGAAAACAGTACTGGTAAAACTTCGATTTTAAGATTGATTGGAGTTATCTCATCTCCTAATTTTGGAGGCACAATGTTTTCGGAGAAGATAAAGAAGGAACTTATGAGCATCAATATTATCTTATTTAATTTTTCCGCTTGGTTTATGTAAATATTAGTAGTTTATGCAACTTAATTATCGATGCACATTGGAGCTAACACAATGTGCATCGATAATTAAGTTGGTGTAATCTGGATGGTGAGTTGATTAGGTGTCTGGATTTAAGAGTTCGCCATCCTCTTCAAGTGGAATGTTGTTGTTGTATTCTGCTATCAATTCAATAGACCGTTTGTAATCATTTTCTGACACTATCAGCATAACTGGATTTAGGCCCCCGGCAACGATATCAGATCGGTCAATGCAGCTCATATGCTCATTCCGGATGAATGCAGGAATGCTAAATTCTTGAAGCAACTGTTGCATTAATGACACTTGCCAAAACTCTCCTTCGAATACTTGAAATAGTTTGATTTGTTGTTCCATATTCCTTGATTTTTTATACTGGATTTAATAAAAGTTAATTCATTCGCGCTTTTAAGTCTTATTTTACCTACTGCTTATAAAAATATTTTAACCGAGAGTAGATTAGGTCCGCAACAGGTCCAAAAAATGGTATAAATAATATAATCATAACCCAAATAAACTGATGGGATTTTTCCACTACATGCCGACTAAGATCAAATAAAGCTGCCAAGGGCATGAGGATTACGATTGCTAAAATAATGACTTCTGTTTTTCCCATATTTAAAAATAATGATTTTTTTATTCTTTTGCATTGCTACTAAAAAGCAACATCTTTACCTTTTCCGGACTGTTCGAGAAGATTGTTGGACTTTGCATGGCGATGGAAAACAATTGAAAGAATACTTTAAGGATAAGCTAGATGTAAAAATATTAAACGAGAGACATTAATTAGGTTACTTTTTTATCACATATTTTAGGTTGTCGAATAAACGTTGAATTAAACGCCTATCGTTTGTAATAATTTCAGCGGTACCTTTTGCTTCTGCTTTAAAGTCCAATTTGGTTCCATAATTGGTTTTTAGTTGATTCGGAAAATCAACTAGAACCATATAGGTTTCCATATCTGCTTTTTCTGTTTTGGTTGTGTTAGTGGTTAAGGATATTGAGTTAATACGGCCGGTTATTGAACCATATTCCATATATGGATAATTATCTAGCTTAACAATTACCTCTTGACCGGTTTTGATTTTACCACTGCCTTGAGCAGGTAAAATAACTTGGCCAAATGCTTTTTCTTCTTTGGGTACAATGGTAAATACCGGTTCCCCAGCCTGTACAAACTGATTTTCGTTATAGAATTTAAGAAATTGAACTTTACCAGCAAAGGGAGCTTTAAAAACATACTTCTGTTCCCAACTTTTAATATTATCAACCAAATCATTATAAGTAGAAGTTAACGCAATTTGCAATTCCTTTTCTTTCTCTGGCTTTTGTATTCCTAATTCCTGGATTTTACTCTCCGTTTGTTGTGCAGCCTGTTTGGCCGTAATTAAATTGTTAAGGGCATTTTGTAGTCCATCTTTACTGGATAAATAGTTCATTTGCGTTTTATCTAATTCAGCCTCACTAATTACTTTCTTGGTAAATAATAAAGAATCTCTGCTGTAAAATTTATGAACGTAACTCAAGCTATTTTTTGCCATTTCTACTCTTTTAGTAGCGGTAGTTATCGCATTTTTCTGTTCGTTTAGTAAGGCAATGTAGTTTTGCGTTTGTTTATCTAAAAGCTTGTCTTGTTTGTAGTTGATAAACTCTTGAAGACTGTTGGCAAATGCATAATATTTGGCATTTAATTCGCCCAAAGAAAAATTGTGTGGTAATTTTTGTCTGATAGTTAAAATATCATCGGCGTTGGGGTTAAATAATTTAAGCAAACTATCAATGTAAATTACACTAGTTGGATTGGTTGGATTTTCTATATAAGCCAATACCTGCCCTTCTTTAACTTCATCCATGGATTTAATTCCATTAAGTTTTAGTTTTCCATTGCTGTTAGCGATTAACTTTAATGGAGAATTGTTGGCATTTATACTAATCTGTCCATTTACCACATCTGGGTAGCGAACTAGGCAGCCAAAAACAACTAGTAAGGTAAACAAGAACAATACAATAACCGAAATCCAAAAACCAAAGCGTGTTGGCATTCTATCTATAATATGTTGTACTTCCTCCGTTCTTTGGTTAGGGAAGTATAAATTTTCGTCATTCATGTTTTAATTTTCACTTAAGTTTTTAGCTGTTTCTATTGCAATGGTACTAGTTAAATCCATTTGTGATTGCACTAGTTGATGATAACGCCCTTTTTTTTCCATTAACGAATTGTGATTGCCAATTTCAACAACCATTCCTCCTTGCATTACAATAATTTGATCGGCTTTACGGATGGTACTTAAACGGTGAGCCACTACAATAACCGTTTTATCTTTAAAAACATCATCCAAAGCCGCTACAATCTTTTGCTCATTTATCGTATCTAAACTATTGGTAGCCTCATCAAAAAACAGATAATCAGGATTTTTATATAACGCCCTCGCAATCAATATCCGCTGTTTTTGCCCTCCACTTAAACCTCGTCCTTGTTCGCCCATCATGGTTTGATAGCCTAAAGGCAGTTGTTCTATTTCTTGAGCAATATTAGCAGTATGTAATGCTTTTTTTAATTTATCATAATCAATTTTTTCATCATCTAAAACAATGTTATTCATAATGGTATCATTAAAAATCTTCCCATCTTGCATTACGGCACCACACTTATCCCGCCACTGGCGTAAACTGATATTGTTGATATTCATACTGCCGATCATAATATCGCCGTAACTGGGTTTGTATAAACGAAGCAGGAGCTTTAAAAGCGTAGATTTTCCACTGCCGCTATCGCCAACAATAGCCGTTACCTTCCCTTCGGGAATAATCAATCGAATACCCTGCAAAACCATCTTACCGGTTGTGGTATACTGAAACATCACATTGTTGATAATCAGACTTTTATTTTCGGGTAATTCTGCATTATTGGTTCCAACATGGTCGTGTTCATCATCCAACTGATGAATTTCATTTAACCTTAAAAAACTAATTTTAGCAAACTGAAAGGAAATAATAAATTGGATAAACTGCACCACAGGTGCATTTAGCATCCCAATAATAAATTGAGTAGAAATCATTACACCAAAAGTAATCTCTCCATTAATAACTGCTTTGGCACAATAAAAAGTAATAAATAAATTTTTTAAACTATCAATAAACTGGGCACCTAAGTTTTGAGTGTTGGTAATGCTTAATACCTTTAAATTAACTTTGTATAAACGGGCTTGTATATCTTCCCATTTCCAGCGTTTCTGTTTTTCGTAATTATTAATTTTAATATCCTGGATGCTACCAATGGTTTCTACCCAATAACTTTGGTTCTTGCTAACTAAATCGAAATACTCCCAATCCAGTTTCTTGCGAATGTTTAAAAAAGCCATTACCCATGCTACATAAATTATGCTGCCGGCTAAAAAAATATAAAAGATGATGGGGTTGTAGATAAACATAATTACTCCAAAAACCACAAAAGTCAACGTAGAAAAAATCATGTTTAAGGAGTTATTCATGATAAAACTACGGATACGTTCATGATCACTTTAAACTCTTCCACAAGCTCCAGCCTTCCATCATCCCAGCGATCCATCAAAACCTCATAAGCTTCCCTGGAAGAATTAATCTCTGGCAACTCTGCCAATTGAAACGCTGGACGGTAACTGATCTCAATCTCCGCTACTTTAAAACTCAAATTTTCCATAATTTTTCTGATTTAATTATGGCGCCCAGTAAGGTTCAGCTTCTGCCAAAGCTAAAGGAGGACGGAATAAATGGCTACGCGGGCAAAGGCCACAGGAGCGTTTATGCCGGAAATTCCTTTGCGTGCCAGAAATGAACCTTAAATTGGTCAGAATTGAATAAGAAACCCAATATGTCTTAAGAAAAGTCAAAATCAATATGCCCATCCCGATAACAGCACCAAGCAAATAAAGAAGGTGATCCCCGGGATTTTGCAGTAGTATAGAACCAGATAACAGCACAAAAGCCAAAAGAACCCATCAAAAACCTGGGCGGATAAAGAGGGCGCCGGTTGCAAGGAAGACAGAGGAAAAGGCAACCGTACAACATGCGGTAAGCACATCAAAATACCGACCCTTGAGTTTGATCACAATAACAACAGTTAAATAAACAAATTGCCGCAGCAACAAAAGCCGGGATGAGCCGCATTCCTAAACAAACAATTTGTGTTGAGAAGCCTAATCTTGTTACGCAGATCCGGCCCGTTGATAACTGTTTTTCTGTTCCGGGATGCGCTTACTTACATTTACACAATTTTTTCGAACCATTGTAGTGCCAGCTTTGTTATTATCTAAACATAAAAGAAATATTATGATAGACCCTAAAGAAAAAAGTGCACACGAACAAGAAGAACTGGACGCTGCCCGGGACCAATCATCCGGTAACGAAAACAGCACGGGTGAAAACACCAATTGGAACGAACACCAACAAGTTGACGAGGAAGGCAATGAAGTTGGTCCAGATGATATCAAATAAAAAATAAAACGGTATGAAAAAGATTCTAATGGTATTGACCTCCCACAGTTCGATGGAAAATACAGAAAGCAAAACCGGCGTGTGGCTGGGTGAATTCACTGATCCCTATTACGAATTCATTGACGCAGGCTATACAGTTACCCTGGCAAGCCCTAAAGGCGGCAGACCGCCGGTTGACCCGATGAGCGAACTGACCGAACACCTTACCGGATCCAACCGAAGATTTCAGGATGATGAGCAGGCAAAGGCTGACTTTAGCCAGACCACCGTTCTGGATCAGATCAGGCATACTGATTTCGATGCCGTATTTTATCCCGGTGGACATGGACCGATATGGGATCTGGCGGCAGATAATAACAGCGGCCTTCTGATACTGGATTTCCTCGATGCAGGAAAACCTGTTGCAGCAGTTTGCCACGGTCCTGCAGCACTCATCAGCGCGGAAAGACAAAGACCGGGCCTACTAAAAGGAAAGGTTCTCTCCGCTTTCAGCAATGCAGAAGAAACGTTGGTAGGCCGTAGCGGAAATGTCCCCTATGAGCTTCAGACACGTTTGAAAGAACTTGGAGCTGAAGTTAAAACAGCCTTACTGCCCTTCCTTTCCCACGTCGAAACAGACGGATTGTTTATCACAGGGCAAAATCCACTTTCTGCAGGCCCCACTGCGAAAACCCTCATTGAATTCTTAGCATCTGAGCCAATACAGAACAGCAGCCCCGACGATGAGGGACAGCAATGGCAGGAAAGAGCGGAAAAATATCTGGATGAAAAACCCGATAATCTCAAACCTTAAGCGCAAATCATATGACACAGGAGAACAAACAGATCAACCCAGGCGAAGATGAAAACGGCAAGAACATGGGTTTACCTGAAAAAGACGAAACAGCAACCTGTATAAACCAAGGTACATCGCTACCTTCGGATGGCCCGGTTGGCCAAAACGAGGGTTCTGAGGCTACAGACCTTGCAGCTACCCTAGAAAAGGACGATCCTAAAGATATCCGCGAAGATGCGGAGACGGGAAGTTAACTCAATCTCAGCTGCTTAAAACCTAAATTTTCCATGATTTTTCTGATTTAATTATGGCGCTCAGTAAGGTTCAGCTTCTGCCAAAGCTAAAGGAGGAATGAAATAAACGGGTAAGCGGGCAAAGGCTACAGGAGCGTTTATGCCGGAAATTCCTTTGCGTGCCAGAAATGAACCTTAGATTGTCAGAATTGAACAAGGAACCCAATCTGTCTTAAAGAAAGTCAAGACTTCTTTGTAGCGAAATGGATTATTGCATGTTCAAAGCATCCATGCAGGCAATAGCGGATCTCAGCTTATCATCTTCAAAAAAATACTTGAAGCTGTTCCTACATTTGGATAAAAAGGACATATTCATTTAGCTTACACCAAATTTTTCCTCATTTTTGTGCAGGATAAAAATTGCTGGTCTTTTTTCTTGATCATCACGGACACTTTCATTCTCAACATCTTTAAGCAGCATCCTAGCCGCTGCCTGGCGCTTGGTCTTATCCACGATCTTCGCATAAATTTCGGTATTTTTCAAGGAGCGGTGACCGAGCAGTTTAGATACCGTGTAAATATCAGTACCCAACTCAAGCTGAAGTGTAGCAAAAGTATGCCGGAAACTGTGGAAGGTGATGTTCTTAAAAATGCCTGCGGCAATACACCAGTTGGTAAAGAATGATTTTAACTGACTGTACTTGAGACCTGGAAAAAGCAAATCTTCCGGTTTCATTCGGTCTCCAAGGCGGGCAACAGCCTGATCCGATATCGGCATTACCTCTGCCTTCTCTGTCTTACCTTGCGAAAATTGAATTTCAAAACTGCCCGGTGTGCCCCTAAGTTCAGACCAGTGCAACGTACTCACATCTGACCACCTCAGCCCGGTGAGCCCCGAAAAAATCGCCGCATTTTTCATCAAGTCCGAACTGGCAGGTGTATCCGCCAAAAGCTGGAATTCTTCCATAGTCAGTCTTTCCCGATTCGTTTCCTTTGGCGATATCGGATCAACCATGGCATGCAGATCCAGTGGGATGAGCTTACGCCTGTAGACATGGCGCAATACCGCCCGGAATTTGGCATAATAAGTAACTGCTGTATTACGTTTGATCGGCCGCCCATAACGCGAGATTCCGGGTCCGCTCAACAGATAGTTTTTGTAATCCTCACACAGAAAGTCAGAGAGCTCAGGCAGACGCAGATCATGACCGCTAAAAGCGATAAAGTAACGCAGTCCCATTTCCCAGTGATCGTTCATTGATCTCCGGCGGCTTTTGGCCACCTGCCTGAAAATCTCGGTAAAACTTGCATTTCGATCCTGTTCTGAAATGATCCCGAAGCGCCTGTTCTGTATTTCTATCTGGCGTTGCGCACAGACCGTCTGAGCGGTGAGCAGTGTTTCTTTGTTATGAATGCGCTGCAATTCATTCTCGGGTTTTGTGAACAGGTATAATTTCAGCGTAACCGAACGCTGGGCTTTTCCTGTCTTACTATTTAAAAACGGAGGATAATAGTCCAAATAAAGACTTTGCCTCCCGGTAATAAGGTTTTTCCTTCTCAGTGTAACGCTTCCCATAACTTATTAACTTTTATAAAATATTTGATTCAATGCTGACCGGAGTACATAGTTGAACTTTCCGTTAGAGAATACTTCAAGATCGTTCCGTTTGATCAGGTCATAAAGTGCTTTTTCTGATATACCAAAATGCTGTTGGGCATCAGTCATACTTATACAATAAACCAGAGCAGGGTTTTTAGCTCTTTCAGTTTTCTGAACCGGCTGAAAATCGACCTGTTTAAACGCCTTGTCCCGATGCTTTCTTTTGATCAGTGTTTTCCGTTCGCTGAGCTGGATTGCTTTAATCCGGCCATTCTTGATCTGCTGATAAATAATTCTTTCACTGCAATGAAGCAGGCGCGCGGTTTGTTTCACCGTAAGGAACTCTGCGGGGCGATCATTGATTGCTTTTGTACGGATACCAAGTGTCTGTTCATTGCTGGCAGAAATCTTCTTATTACGGATCTTTTGTTTATAATGCCGCCTGTTACAATTCAGGCTGCAGTACTTAGTGACCGTAGTTTTTGCCAAGAATGTCTTACCGCAGTGTTCGCAGATCCGCTCAACTGTTATATTGCTACTCATTTCATCCTTTTTTGCTACATCTGCTGCAGGTCGACCAGACTTTTAGACCCTAGAACATCAGTGGTAATTTCCCCTCAAATAGTGGCCTATTAGCGCTGTTTAATGTTTTTTAGTGTCGTTAAGTGTCGATAAGCGACATCATTTCACCCATGATTTTTTTGGGAAAGATTTCGGTCGCTCGAGCAACAAATGAGCAACAAAAATGCGAAAAATAGTGGTAAACCTCCAAGAAATCGGGGGAGAAATATTAACATAACTTATTAACAATCAGTAGGTTGATTGTCGTAAGTTGTCAAAATTAGTGGTTGTTTTTGGGGGTTATTTGCCGATGCAGAACTTCGTAAATATATTCTCTAACAAATCATCAGTGGTAACTGTCCCTGTAATTTCACCAAGATAATGCAGTGCCTGTTTAATATCCATTGCTAAAAAATCTAATGTAACCGGATTGTCTACATTAGCCAAAACCCTTTGCAGCGCATGTTCGGTCTGTTTTAAAGCTTCTACATGGCGGATATTCGTCACCAGGGTTTCGCTGGTATTAATATGGTGTAAGTTAACCTGCTCCAACAAAGTCGTTTTTAATTCATCAATGCCCTGTTTCTCTTTTGCGGAGATAAAAACCACATTTAAAGCTTCGAAAGCTTTACGTTGTCCCACTGAGATCAGATCGGCTTTATTCACCAGAATTAAATATGGAATAGCCAACTGTTCTAAACCACGTACCTGCTCTTCAATTTCCGAAATACCTTGAGCAGCATCGGCCATATAAATAATCAGTTTCGCCTGCTTCATTTTCTCTAAGGTACGCTCTACCCCTAGTGCCTCAATAATATCGGCTGTATCGCGGATTCCAGCGGTATCGATAAAACGGAAGACAATGCCACCAATGGTTAATTCATCCTCAATGGTATCACGCGTGGTTCCGGCAATATCAGAAACAATGGCACGTTCCTCATTTAATAAAGCATTCAGTAATGTAGATTTACCTACATTAGGTTTACCAGCAATCACAATCGGAACCCCATTTTTAATCACATTTCCCATTTCGAAAGAAGATATCAAACGTTGTAAAACGTAATTGATTTTGTTAACCAGATTTTTTAATTGCTCACGATTGGCAAATTCTACATCCTCTTCAGCAAAATCCAATTCGAGTTCAATCATCGAAGCAAAATGGATCAACTGTTCGCGCAAGCCTTTTAACTCGGTAGCAAAACCGCCACGCATCTGCTGCATGGCTACATCGTGCGAAGCTTTTGAATTAGAAGCAATTAAATCTGCAACAGCTTCTGCCTGACTTAAATCGAAAGCGCCATTTAAAAATGCACGTAAGGTAAATTCGCCAGGTTTGGCCGCACGCGCTCCTTTGCTAATCAAGAGGTTAATAATCTGCTGGATGATGTAATTAGAACCGTGACAAGAAATCTCTACCACATTTTCTTTGGTATACGATTTAGGCGCAACAAATAAACCCGCAACAACCTCATCAACAATATGATCGCCATCCTTAACCAAACCAAAATGTAAGGTATGAGTAGCCTGCTTTTCTAAATCTTTTCCAGCGAAAACGGCATTCGTTAACGAAATAGCCTCGGGACCAGATAAGCGGATCACGCCAATGGCACCTGAACCCGAAGGCGTAGATAAAGCAATAATAGTATCTTGATTGTACATGTGTTGTATTAAAGCTGCAAAAATAAGCCTAATCTGTGGGTATATCGTGTATGGGAAGTAATTTTTTTTGAGTATTGGTTAATTGTTGAAATTGGTTAATCGATGCCAGGCCAAATTCCCAGCTAACTTTCGTAACTTAAAACATTTCGATAACAATTGTGTTATAAACCTCATATCAGATTAAGCTTTTTATGACTAATAATTTACCACTAACCGTAAAACGATCTATAGAGTTATTGGGCTTGATGGCTATTGTAGCTGTTATGGTTATCGGCCGCGATATTATCATGCCCATGTTGATGGCCTTTTTTATCAGCATTATGTTGCTACCGGTTTACCGCTTTTTAAAACGGAAAAAAATTCCCGAATCGCTATCCATTATTCTATCAATTTTACTGGTTGCACTCTTTGTAGCCCTCATTATTTGGTTTTTTTCCAATCAGATAGGTATTTTGGTTAAAGATTTTCCTCAGATAAAAGCAAATGTTACGCAGCATATCAATTCTTTGAGCGATTGGATCAGCCGAATTACGCGTTACGACGATAAGGAGCAAAAAGCATTTATTCAGGATAAAAGTGATGATTTAATGAACATGGGCACCTCGCTTGCAGGTGGTGCAGCAGTTACACTTAGCGGTATTTTCGTATTCATTGGTTTGTTGCCTATTTACATCTATCTGATGCTTTTTTATAAAGATATTTTATTGCGCTTTATCTTCATGTGGTTTAAAACAGATGATCACCCAAAAGTGAAAGAAGCCATTTATGAAACCGAATCGATTATTAAAAGTTACCTAATTGGGTTATTAATTCAAATTACTTACATGACCATTTTACTGGGCGGAATATTAATGCTAATCGGTATTAAACATGCGTTATTAATTGGGGTAATCTTCGCCATCTTAAACCTAATCCCTTATGTGGGCGCTTTAATTGGCAACTTAATTGGCGTATTGCTAACCCTTACTTCCTCTCAAGAATTATGGCCGGTAATTACCGTTTTAGGGGTTATTGCATTTGTTCAGTTTTTAGATAATAACATCTTAATGCCGCGCATTGTAGGCTCTAAAGTAAAAATAAATGCTTTATTTGCCATTCTTGGGGTATTTATAGGTGGAAGCATAGCAGGTGTCTCCGGTATGTTCCTCGCGTTACCGATTGTGGCAGTATTAAAAATTATTTTTGACCGTACAGAATCATTTAAACAATGGGGCGTATTATTAGGTGATGAACGACCAGCCAAAAGTCCTATGACCTTCCCTACTTTTAGAAAGAAGAAACCTGTGGCAACTAAATCGGGGATTGAAGGGAAATAGTCCGTAGTCCTAAGTCTTTAAATAGAAAAGAAAAAGCATCACTGGATTAAACTAGCGATGCTTTTTTTGTCAATCCTTTTTTACATTACATATTAGACCAATTTACCAAATAAAGATGTAGTATTTATTTTTTGCTTACCAAGTAAATATTAATATAATAAAGTTATCGAGCCTGTAACTATTTCACACGCCTGACTTAATTTTATGATATAATAATATACACCTACCGGAAGTCTAGAACCCTTCATCGTTCCATCAAACGGCATGGTATATCCCACAGATTCATAAACCTTATTTCCTACTCTATTAAAAATTTGAATGTGTGCCTTGGGATAATTTTCAATACCATTTAAATTCCAAATATCATTAATACCATCGTTGTTAGGTGAAATCGAATTTGCTACAGTCAATCCTGATAAGCCTACTGTAATTTTCACTTCCATTTTTATACTTTCGCAATCGCCGATACGTTGAGCAATAAAGTAATTTTTATCACCTCTGACATCAACTTTAAAAATCCCGCTAACAGAAACGTCTATAGGAAATGAAGCCTCTTCACTTTCATAAAGGGCATAGCTGGTGGCTTTTGTCGATCCACTTGCCCGCAAAGTTGCTTCGCCCGGTGAACAAAGTTGAATTGGTGTAACAGTTGGTGCTGTAATTTGGCTGGTAAGATTATCAACCGCAAAATTCGAAATCAATGGCGAGCAATTTAAAGCATCAGTAACTTCCAGTTTATAATTACCTTTAGGTAAATTGTATATGTCTAAATTATTGCCAACCTGAATACCAGCGTCATTAGTCCATTTATAGCTATAAGGTGCAAGGCCACCACTAATTTGCATTCCAGTAATACTTCCCAATTCTTGATTACAATTATCATCTGCAATACGAACATTGCTATTTACTAAAGCAAGTTCAGCTTGTCTATTAACGCTGTAAGTAATCAGATATATTTCGCAACCATTATCATCTATTCCATAAACACTATAATCTCCAGCGTCTACGTTTTCAAGTACAGCTGTATTCCCCCCAACGGTCTTACCTGATTTGTCTTCCCACCTATAACTTTTGGGCAAATGACTCGCATTCTGCATTGTAATTATGATTTTTCCATTGTTTAATCCACAAGAGGCATCGGTAATTACTTTTGTAATGCCCCTAGCATCGATCAAATTTGGCTGTGTAACTAAGGTAAGATCATAAGTTTTATTACAGGACTGATTTGAAGCTGTTAACTGGTAACTTCCGGAAGGCACCCCTTCTAAATCCAACTGGTTACCAACTACTTGACCGCCAATATTTTTCCAGACATAGGAATTAGCTCCAGTTATTAGCAAACCTTTTATACTTCCATTATTACCCGAACAAGTAGGATTTAAAACTTGTTTCTGGCTATCATTAATGGTAATGGCGTTGGCATCAGGAATGGTAATGACCGGTGTAATTGCCGCTCCGCAACTGGATTGGTCTGTAACTTCTAAAGTGTATTTGCCGGGCGGCTGATTTACCAAATCCTTTAAGCTTGCAACCTGCACATTGTTGTCGTTTTTCCATTTATAGGTCAAAGTGCCACTTCCAGTTGCTATAATTCCGGTAATACCGCCAGAATTTGTACCACAATTAGCTGGTTTTATTGATAGGGAAAGCAGGCTAATGTTTGGTCCGGAACTAGTAGCTAAGGTAATCGGCCCATAAGTATCTCTACAACTATTATCCAATGTGGATATGGTTAAGGTATATCTTCCAGGCGTAACATTTGTTAAATTTAATGTTGTAGCTACTTCCGTACCCAATTCATTTTTCCAGCTGTAAACTGCAGGTGATGCAGTATTATTTACAACCTGTAAACCGCTGATACGACCACCAGTACCACAAGCAGGATTTACTGTCTGAACATTTGTGGCATTTGTTATCAATCCCTTTTTAATTTCAAACCATGGTGTTACTTCACTACAATCTCCATTGGTAGCTTTTAAGCGATAGGTACCAATAGGTACATTTAAAAGATCTCTGCCTCTCCCGACTACATTTCCAGTAGCATCCAACCACTCTACATAAGCAGCACTTAATGGCAACACCCCTGTAATTGAGCCCGTATTAGAACATGCATGAATAACCTTAACCCCTGAAACATCAATCCTGGTTCGGGTAAATTCTGATGTAGAGCCATTTAATGTTGCAGAAGCAATTACCGATCTTAAAATATTCCCATTATAGCTCCAGTTGCCATTGACATCAGCTGTGGTACTGGCAAAATAGGTTTCCGGAGAACATGTTCCACACAAGTCGCTGTAAAAAAGTTCTATTGTTGAGTTTGGTGTAGCCGTACCAGATACAGCATTTGTGGTGAGATTTTGAATATTTACCACAGGAATTGTACGAGAGCTATTGGTAAATATCATTGGATATGCACCAACTGTACAGAAAAAGCTATTCTTATTCACTGAAACAGTTGAATAGGGCCAAACATTTACCGGCTTACAATAGGCGATGTAATTTGCGTCTGCCGGGTCTTGCCCACCAATAACTACACCATCCGAATAGTAAACAAAAACACCTGTTGAAGCTCGCAATCGCTTGGTTAAGCTCTTGTCAATACCAATAAAATTTCTTTTGATACTTACGGGCATCCCATTATTTAAAAGGTTAATTGCATACCCTTCGCTAGAAATGACATTATCTTCTATACTGATTGTATTTTTACCATTTGGGTTAACTGTTACCACACTAAGACCTGATGATAATGGCGTTGCAAGGTCTCCGGTAAAATTTGTACCAATTTTATTATTTCTAATTTTTATCGTTGCCGGAGTAGAATATAATGGATCGTTATTTGAGTTGTAATTGCTCTGGGCGAAATTAATACCTTTTGCAAATACATTTCCTTCTGCAGGACTACTTCCACCAATATCTACCAGTCCATATATGGAATACATCGATTGAGCTCCGGAAAAAGACATCGGTAATGTCACACCATCAGAGTCAAAGCCAATAATAGTAGCCTGAACTGTTAAATTTTCTGAATAATACTGAATTTGTCCACCAGTTAAATTAACATTAACCCCTAATTCATGTGTAAAGCCACAAATCACATTCCCTTTTCCAGCTGCCCCAATTTTTATATTTTTTGCTTGCCGTAAACATATCCCTTGCCGTTGTGCCCAGCTTCCCGGTGCAGTGGTTGGCAATAAATTTATGATGTAAATACCATAAATACCTACATCATTAACGTTTATCAATGTTAGTCCGTAATAAGTAGTTAAATAAGAAAATGACATTTTAATTTGCACTTTGGCTGTACTTACACCAAAAAAATTACCTGATTGTGTCGATCCATCGATATCCAAATTCGAAGAAACATCTGGCAATTGACTTAACAAGGTTATGGTTCTTCCGCTTTCACTTTGATCTGCTAAATTAAAATGAATAAAGTCTTTATCGGCACTGCCATTTGCAGCCGCTTTGATTAATGCATCTCTTAAAGTTCCCGAACCAGCATCTGCGTTTGAAGTTACAATAAAAACCTCTGCACGTGTATCTAAAGAAAAAGAAATAAAAATCGCAAGTAAAAATGAAGCGAGAATAAATTTAAACGTTAATCTAATCATAGATAAACAAATCTACTAAGATTATCTTATTTTAATAAAGCATCATAAGCAAATCTTAAAATTGTTCCAAAAACAACGATCAGAAAAAATACACGGACAAATTTATTTCCTTTAAGCAAAGCCAGTTTTGTACCGAAGAAAGCACCGGTTAGGTTAAAAAGCGCCATCGGTATAGCGTATTGAAACAGAATATGCCCTGTAGAACTGAAATAGACAATGGCTGCCAGATTAGTCGCCATATTTACAATTTTGGCATGTGCACTGGCGCCAATAAAATCGAAGCCCAAAACCGCAATGAAAACCAAAATCAGAAAAGATCCTGTGCCTGGCCCGATTAAACCATCATAAAAACCGATCAATATCCCAAATAAACCGGCCACTAAAACCTGTTGTTTAAGCGAATGGGTTTTCTCCTGGTGGATACCAAATTGTTTATTAAAGTAAGTATAAAGTGCAACTAAAATGAGTACGACCAGAATTACAGGTTTGATTACCGAATTATCGATCCTGCTTACCAGAAACGCGCCCAAAAGTGCAGCACAAAATGCAGTTGCCACACATGCTGCAAGCACTTTATAATTAAACCGAACCTGTTTCGAATATTTGAAAGCGGCGAGCGTTGTACCCGCCATAGATGGGATTTTGGTAGTGCCTAAAAGCGTGGCAACAGGATAATGGGGCAAAATAAGTAAAATGGCCGGAGTTTGTAATAAACCGCCGCCACCTACAATAGCATCTATAAAACCGGCAGCAAAAGCCACCAGGCAAAGTAAAATCAGTTCGTTAACCACCAATTAAATTTTTAAATCAATTCTTCCGAATTCATTACCGCTGGCTTCAGCCAACAGTATCTACATTCGCTCTGGCGAAGTAATCCCTAAAATCAACATTCCGGCATGAATAATATCAGCCGTTTTTTTACTCAGGTTTAAACGGAACTGTTTAACTTCACCTTCTTCTGTTTTTACAATTGGCGGTACCTCATGGTAAAACTTGTTGAACAGCTTAGCCAGTTCGTATAAATAGTTGGCCAAACTCGCCGGGCTGTAGGCCTTAGCGGCAATAGCAATCTCTGCAGGATATTTTGCCAATTGCAGAATCATTTCCAATTCTACATCCGATATTCCTGAAAATTGCTCACTGCAAACTGCAAACTGATAATCAGACTTGCTCAACAGCGATTTAATCCGCGCATGTGTGTATTGGATAAATGGACCTGTATTACCCTGAAAATCGATACTTTCAGCAGGATTGAACAACAAACGTTTCTTAGGTTCAACCTTTAAAAGGAAATATTTTAACGCCCCTAAACCTATATTTTTATACAGTTCTGCTTTATCTTCTTCACTAAAATCGTTGGTCTTACCTAATTCTTCTGTTTTTTCGCGGGCCGTAGTTACCATGCTTTCAATCAACTCGTCGGCATCTACAACAGTTCCTTCGCGGCTTTTCATCTTACCGTTTGGCAGATCGACCATTCCGTACGATAAATGATATAAACCTTTTGCCCAGCTTTTGCCCAGTTTCTCTAAAATCAGGAATAACACTTTGAAATGGTAATCCTGCTCATTTCCTACCACATAAATCGACTCATCCATATTGAAATCGTCGTGTTTCATTTCGGCAGTACCTAAATCCTGTGTAATGTAAACCGAAGTTCCATCAGCACGTAAAACCAGCTTCTGGTCTAAACCGTCGGCAGTTAAATCGATCCATACCGAACCATCTTCCTTTTTAAAGAAAACGCCTTTGGCCAAACCTTCATCAACCGTACCTTTTCCTAATAGGTAGGTATTACTTTCGTAATAGAATTTATCAAAATCTACCCCAAGGTTTTTATACGTTACGTTAAAACCAGCGTAAACCCATTCGTTCATGGTTTTCCAAAGCGAAACTACTTCCTCATCCCCTTGCTCCCATTTCAAAAGCATTTGTTGCGCTTCTTTAATTAATGGTGCATTTTTCTTGGCATCTTCTTCTGTTTGTCCTTCCGCTTTTAAAGCATCGATTTCTTTTTTGTACTCTTTATCAAAAATTACGTAGTATTTTCCAACCAAATGATCGCCTTTTAAGCCAGTACTTTCGGGTGTTTCGCCATTGCCCCATTTTTGCCAGGCCAGCATCGATTTACAGATGTGGATCCCACGATCGTTAACCAGGTTTACCTTTACCACATCGTAACCGTAAGCTTTAAGCAGCTCAGAAACCGAGTAACCCAAAAGGTTATTACGCACGTGCCCCAGGTGAAGCGGTTTATTGGTATTTGGCGACGAATATTCTACCATTACCTTTTTTCCATTCGGTGCATACACGCCAAAATCAGGCGATAAAATTTCTTCGTTAAATTGTTTTAAGAAATAACTTTCGGCAATGCTTAAGTTCAAAAAGCCTTTAACCACATTAAATTTAGTAATATCGGTTACATTTGCAATCAAATATTCGCCAATTTCAGTAGCAGTTTGTTCTGGCGATTTTTTTGAAATTTTCGTGATCGGAAAAACAACAATTGTTGCCTGTCCTTCAAATTCTTTACGTGTTTCTTGTATGTTGATTACACTTTCGGCTACTTCTTCCTTATAAAGTTCAAAAATGGCTTTCTGCGTTTCGGCAATAATAAAATTCATGTGCCAAAAATAGAGAAAAAAGTCCGAAGTCGGGAGTCCGGAGTCCGAAGATTTTTAGCTTAAATTTCAACTTTCACAGCTTTTTAAGGGGTTTGGAAAGCTAAGTAGTGCCAGTCGGCTCTGATAGTCCTTCTTTTCGCTATAGTCCCGATTGAAGGAATCGGGAGCTGCCGCTTCAATAAGGTTTATTTAGTTGGTTCTGTGCAATAAATAAACCTATCTCCGTATTGGTCTATCTCAAATCTATCATCTCAATTCTCATATCTGAATTTTTCTAATAGATTTGCAATAACTAACTTTTTTATGAGCGAGCAGAACCCCAATTTTAAAGTGAGCGTAAACACCGAAATCGGCAGATTGCGTAAATTATTAATACATAGTCCTGATAGTGGATTAGGCAAAGTTGTACCCTCTAAGGCACAAGATTGGCTTTTCGAAGATATTGTACATTTAGATACCATCCGTAAAGGCGAATACGATTATTATATTAAACTGCTGATGTATTTCCTTGATCCTGATAAGATTAAAGGAAAACTGGCAGAAATAGATTCGGAGGCATCCAACCGTAATTTTTACAAACCCAACCACCCCGATTTTCACAATTCTCAATCGGTAATCGAGATTCAGAACCTGTTAAGCGAAATGTTGGAGAACGAATCCATCCGTAAAAAACTGGTTGCTGCTGTTTGTGCGATTGAAGGCTGTACCTATAAGGTTCAGCTGGAATTAAGCAATACCGATCCAAAGCAGTTGGCCGAGATTTTTATCTCCGGAACATTGGCCAACGATACGATGATTTTTGCACCCATCCCCAATTTAATTTTCACCAGGGATGTGGGTACAACGATTAACAACCATATCCTGTTAAACAAACCGGCAAAAAAAGCCCGTGTTCGCGAAACACTTTTAATGCGTTATATTTTCTTTAACCATCCTTTGTTTGAGGACTACCGCAATAATATCCTCGAAATTCCGGATGTGACCATGCACTTTTTACGCCCAGGCGATGAACCTGCTTTCAGCACCACTTTAGAAGGTGGAGACGTGATGATGGTAAGCCCAAACCATGTATTGATCGGTTGTAGCGAAAGAACCTCTGAACATGGTGCCAACGAAGCGATTAAATTATTGTTCGATCAGGATGTGGTAGAGAAAGTTACGGTTGTAAAAATACCAAGCAAACGCGATTATATGCACCTGGACACTGTTTTTACACAGGTTAAACGCAATACCTGGGTAATTTTGAATTCGATTGCCCATTCGCCCAAATATAATCCTTACGAGCCGATCAACTTTTTAAAAGAACCCGAAAAATTGGAAGCTACCACAGCTATTCAGTTTACAAAAGCGAATCCACAGGAGCCGAAACATTTCGAACATGTAGAAGCTTTACTAAACGACATTAGCCAGAACGATTTAAAAAGCACTGAACCAACCAAAATCATCTACAGCGGAAATAATCAGTTCCCTTACGATTCGCGGGAGCAATGGACTGACTCTTGTAACCTTTTAGCCATTAAAGAAGGCGTTGTTTTAGGCTACGATAGAAACGATAAAACCGTTGAAGCCTTTAAAGCTGCCGGTTTTAATGTGGTGGATGTGAAAGATTTGATCCAAGATTTAGAAAGTGGCAAAGTAAATGCCGAAACCATAACCGATACTTTGATTTTAATGCCTTCGGCAGAATTATCACGTGCACGTGGTGGTTTCCATTGTATGAGTTTGCCGATACTCAGGGATAATTTAGTTCAATAGTTCATTAGCCATTGGTTCATTTGTTGTGGTGCAGATAATAAATAGCGATAACTTTATAATGAACCAGTGAACGAATGAACCAATTAACACAATATCTGGTTTGGAGCTTGGCGTTTAGCGCCAGCTAACCGATTAACCTTGACTATAAACAAATGACTATTGAACTACTGAACTAATGAACCAAACGACCAACCATATCCTCATGATCCGACCAGTTGATTTTAAATTCAACGAGCAAACGGCGGGAAATAACAAGTTTCAAATTGCCTCTACCGAAAGCGACGTACAGGTACAAGCTTTAAAAGAGTTTGATGATTTTGTTACTTTACTTAGAAAAAACCAGATTGATGTAACGGTAGTAGACGATACCTTAGAACCAGAAACACCCGACTCTATTTTCCCCAACAATTGGGTTTCTTTCCACGAAGATGGCTCTGTATATCTTTACCCAATGTTTTCTGAAAACCGCAGGTTAGAGCGGCGGGATGACATTATGAAAATATTGGAAAAGAAATTTTCTATAAGAATAGTAATTGATATCAGTTTTTTTGAATTTGAGCAGGTTTATCTTGAAGGTACAGGAAGTTTGGTATTGGATCGGATTAATAAAATTGCTTATGCTTGTTTATCAGTTAGAACAGACCAAATCGTACTTGATACCTTTTGTGCAAATTCCGGTTATAGCGCAATTGTATTCCAGGCCGTTGATGGATCAAATTACCCGATTTACCATACCAATGTAATGATGTGCATTGGCGATCGTTTTGCTGTAATCTGCCTGGATTCGATTAGAGATCCTGAAGAGAAATTGAATGTAACCACCAGTTTAAAAGGGGCTGGCAAAGAAATTATCGAAATCAGCCTGGAACAGATGAATAAATTTGCAGGCAATATGTTACAAGTTAGCAATGCAGATGACGAAAGTTTATTGGTGATGTCGGAACAGGCTTTTTTATCCTTAACTGCTGAACAGGTTGCTGCATTAGAACAATATAGCAGGATCATTTATGCACCGCTTTACACGATCGAAAAAAACGGCGGTGGCAGCGCAAGATGCATGCTGGCTGAGGTACATTTGCCGAGTAAATCGTAGCTATAAAAGATTAGCTGGTGAGCCAACAATCATGGGAATGAGTTATTAATGAAATGTTGTAAAAATCAGTCGTCATTTCGACTGGAGCGCAGCGAAATGGAGAAATCTTTGAACTGTACTTATTAGATAGTTTAAAGATTTCTCCAATACGGTCGAAATGACGATTTATCTTAACCTGTCATTCCTAAAATAATATACTAATTACCTCACTCGCTCGCCAATGGTTGGTGTCTTCACGAACCATTGTATTTTTGCCACGGAAGCTCGGAGCGCAGGGAAAGCCCATCTGACAGATGCACTCGCTATTAAAACTCCAATAGCAGCACCACCCTAATTTAAATAAACCTGATCGAAACGAACATGAGTGCAACGAGTAATGTGAAGAGCAGGACTAACCCAAACCTAAAAAACAGGAACCTGCTTTCCAAATGATCAGAAAACATTGTTTCTCGCTCGTGTCTCCACGAACCATTTTTATTTTGCCACAGAAACACGGAAAACCTCTCGCATAATTGCACTCGCTATTAAACCTCAAATAGCAGCACACCCCTAGCTACATAAACCTGATCGGAATGAACACGAGTGCAACGGAGTAAAATGAAGAGCAGGGTTGCCGGAACCGATAAAAACAGTAACCTGCTTTCCTAATGATCAGCAAATATTCTTTTTCTATCAAACCAAACTTTAAAATTTCTCCTCCAAAGGAGTTCCTTTGGAACACTGTGGTCGAAATGACGATCCGCGCGATTCCGATTAGTTTTATTACTTTCGCCAAAAATCCAATATCAATATGTCTTTAGTACAAGAATTACAGACCCGCTCGGGCAATAAATGCGAATTATGCACCGCTGAAACCAATTTATCGGTATACGAAGTGCCGCCAACAAGCAATGCCAACAGCGATAACAGTATTTTAGTTTGTAAAAACTGCTTAGATCAGATTGAAAAAACGGAACAGCTTGCCCCAAATCATTGGAAAATATTAACAGAAACCATGTGGTCGGAATTTGCCCCGGTACAGGTTGTTGCCTGGAGGATGTTGAGCAGGCTAAGAAATGAAGGCTGGGCAGCAGATAGCCTGGATATTTTATACCTTGAAGATGAAACTTTGGACTGGGCTAAAAAAACCGGCGACCACGAGCAAGAAGGAACCGTAGAATTTCATCAGGACAGCAATGGCACGCGCTTATTTGAAGGCGATACCGTGGTTTTGGTTAAAACTTTAGATGTTAAAGGCTCAACTTTGAGCGCTAAGTTGGGTACCGTAGTTAAAAATATCCGATTAGTTCATGATAATATCGAACAGATTGAAGGTAAAGTTGAAGGACAAACTATTGTAATTTTAACCAAATACCTCCGCAAAGGATAATACGTTATTTGGTTTCAGAGCCTGTACCTTAAGCTGTAATTACATTCGAACTTGTCACGTTGAGCCCAGCCTGTACTGAGCCTGACGAATGTATCGAAACGTTTTCCGAACATTTAAAGAGGTCCTTCGACAGGCTCAGGATGACAATTCTATTATGATATAGCCTTATAAATATCAAATAAAATGATTTACTCATAATTCATCACGCCGCTCGCTGTTAAACCTTAAATAGATGCACTAACCTAGCCCCAATAAACCTGATCGGAACGAACACGAGTGCAACGAGTAAAGTGGAGAGCAGGGCCAACCCCAAGCTATAACAACAGGAACCTGCTTTCCAAATATTAAAACTCACAAATATTATTATCCCCTGTTTTTCAGATCATTACCAAAATAGAATCACTCACTTTCTATTCAAAACAAGTTGTCGGCATTTTTTGTAATTAGGCTAAGCGTTTCCTTACAGTAAAAATATTTTCAATACCGTTTAATTCTCGATTTAAAATTACATTTTTGCAAAAATTATTTAAAAGTAAATGCAGAGTTACTCAGAATTTCTTGATTTAAGTGTTGGTTTCCCTCAAGAGGGTTTCGATGTTATAGATGATGAATTATATTTTCAGGATTTAAACCTGATGGAAATGATCGAAACCTACGGTACTCCCCTACGTTTCACGTACTTACCAATGGTGAGCAAGAAGATTCAGCAGGCGAAGATCCTTTTCCAAACCGCTATTTTAAAGAACAATTATCGTGGTGATTATAAATATTGCTACTGTACAAAAAGCTCGCATTTTAAGCATATTGTAGAAGAAGCTTTAAAAAACAACATCCACCTGGAAACTTCTTCGGCTTTCGATATGCCTATGGTTGATGCGCTGGAGAAAAAAGGTGTGTTAACGAAAGATACCACCATTATCTGTAACGGCTTTAAAACCTACCAGTACAAACAATATATCATTGATATGTTGCATGATGGTTATACCAATATTATCCCGGTTTTAGATAACAAAGAAGAGTTTAATCTTTTTGATGATGAGGTTGATATTGATACCCCTTGTAATTTAGGGATCCGTATTGCAGCTGAAGAGCAGCCAGACTCGCAATTCTATACTTCGCGTTTAGGCGTACGTATGGAAGACATTATTGATTTTTACAACAACAAAATCGTTCACAACCCAAATTTCAGGGTTAAATTATTGCACTTTTTCATTAACTCGGGTATTACCGATTCGCCATATTACTGGAACGAATTAGAGAAATACGTAACGCTTTATTGTAAATTCAAAAAAATCAATCCTGATTTAGATACCTTGGATATTGGTGGTGGTATGCCATTTAAAGATTCGTTGGTTTTCGATTTCGATTACGAATACATGGTAAACGAAATTGTAAAAAGGATTAAAGAAATCTGCGCCATCCACGACGTAATGGAACCAGATATTATTACCGAATTTGGTAAATATACGGTTGCTGAGGCTTCTGGTATCCTTTATAAAGTATTGGGCCGTAAACAACAGAATGACCGTGAGCGTTGGTTAATGCTGGATGGCTCTTTTATCACCAATTTACCTGATGTTTGGGCATTAAATCAAAAATACATTTTATTGCCAATTAACAATTGGGATGCTGAATATGAACGGGTTAACTTAGGCGGTATTACCTGCGATGGACAGGATTATTACAACCAGGAGGCACACATGAACAGTGTATTTATGCCAAAAACGCGTAAGGTGCAGTATTTAGGATTCTTCCATACTGGTGCTTACCAGGAGGTATTGAGTGGTTATGGTGGTATTCACCACTGTTTATTGCCAAGCCCGAAACATGTTTTGATCCGCAGAAACCGTGATGAAAGTTTCAATTTCGAAGTTTTTGGAGAAGAACAAAATAGCAAGCAGGTATTGAAGATTCTAGGTTACTAATTCAGTTCTCAATTTGAGATACGTAAAAACAAAATCACATATCACAACATACAAATACCTCAGTTTTTTTTACTGGGGTATTTTTTTATACTTACTTAAGGTTGTTTGAGAGGCATTCCTTTCATGTTTTATTATTAGTTTCGTCACCCTAAATTTTAGCACAGCGAAAAGCTACAGTAAATTCATTTCAAGGGCTTTATTAGCAGGAAAGATGCTGAAATAAATTCAGCATGACGACCGTTAAGCAGAATCCTTTACAATTTTCTTTATTAACTTAGCGATAAAACAATTCAGGGATGACTACATCTACGAATAATTTGGGAATTTTGGGTCGATGAAAATATTTATAAAAATCATTCTAATTATCTTAATATCCTGCTTGGCATTCGTGGTATTAATGTATTCAAGTGATTTTTTCACTTCAATTATTCCCAGTTGGCACTCTGTAATTTCCGTTCCAGGTTTAAAACAATTAATAGTTCTCTGTTTAAATATAATTCTACCGCTATTTTACTTAATTAGATTTCGTAAGCTTATAAAAAGCTGGCTATTTTTTGCCTACATTTTTTCTATTATTTTTTTTTATTATATAGGTTATCTATTGATAAAACACTTTGAAAACAGATTAAGTATAGACATCATTGCCTATAGCAGCCTAATTAACGAATTGCTCTATTTGATATCACTTACTCTACTTTCCCATATTATCTTTACATTATATCTTTTAAAGAAATTAAAAAAGACAGATTATTAGCTGGACATTTCAATATATTTGATTTGAAATAAAAAAGACCAACATGAAATTCGGCCAAGTAGAAGACCCAACTATTATAGATTATACCCTTCCTGCTGATGCTCCTGAAACAGCAGGAATTTTAGCAGCAAATAAACCTAAACAATCTTTCCAGGCCTATGTGGGTTGCGCCAAATGGAACAAGGCCGATTTAAAGGGTTTTTATCCAAAAGGAACTAAGGATGAATTGACTTACTATTCTACTCAATTTAATTCTATTGAGCTTAATGCCACATTTTATGGTATGCCAAGCCGTGAACAAGTAATCACCTGGACACAAAAAACACCTGCAGATTTTAAGTTTTTCCCAAAACTGACCAATACCATCAGTCACTTTAAAAGGTTGATCAACGTTAAAGAACCTGTAGAACAGTATTGCGATGCCATCAGTAATTTTGAAGATAAATTAGGAATGGCTTTTCTTCAATTGCACGATAACTTTAAACCTAAAGATTTTGAAAGGCTAAAAATTGTAATCAACGAATTCCCAAAAGTAATTCCTTTGGGTGTTGAAGTGAGAAATGAAGAATGGTTTTCAAATCCGGCCATTGCCAACGAATTTGCACAATTATTTCAGGAAAATGGTGTAGCCAATATTATTGTTGATACTGCGGGGAGAAGAGATATGCTGCATATGCGTTTAACTTCGCCCACCGCCTTTGTGCGTTTTGTTGGCGCAAACGATGATGACATAGATAAAAAACGCTTAGACGATTGGATTGAAAGAATTGTGAGCTGGAAGGCGCAAGGTTTACAAAACTTATATTTCTTTGTTCACCAGAATGTAGAACTTTCCTCTCCGTTGTTTTCCGCCTATTTTACAGAGAAACTGAATAAAGCTGTAGGAACTGATTTAAAAATCCCGGTAATGGCTAATCAGGCTTCGCCTAGCTTATTTTAGTCTTTTATGGTACGTCATTCCCGCGCATGCGGGAATCTTAATGCATTCTACATTAGCCATTAAGATTATCTTCGATGAGCACTTCGTGGTTCCCAATCAAGTTGGGAATGACGACTCTTCTAAGTTTATTTTCTTCTATAAACCGTTTCAGTCGCTTTGGCTTCTTCCCCTTCCGGCGAAATATTATAAGCCGTTAATACGATTTCATTTTTGTTAATTATTTCAAGCGCTGTTCTCCAGCCCCAAAGCTGCTCGCCATATTCCGGATTGCCATATTCGCCAAAAACAGAAAAACCTTTTGCTGTAGCCTCACCGCTCGAAAGCATAATCTGCGTGCCCATGTGAAAACTATCTATCCAACTTGTCGTAAATCTTTGGTAAGGAATATCAAAACCGATAATCATTTTGCCTTCAAAAGCTTTTCCTTCTAAACTTCCCTGGTAGTCAAGAGAAATAAAACGGTTGCCTAAAATAGAAGTAATTTTTGCTTCAGCTGGAGATTCATCAGCAAGCACATCCTTTTCGAACCAGGTTTTGGTTATCCCGCTCCAGTTACCAATTAAACTTTGAAGCTGTTGGTGAGCACCATCTGCTAAAGATTGCTCAAATTTACTTTTCGCCATAACCAAACTTATAAAATATAGTTGTAATGTTTAATTATTTGCATAGAAGATTTTGAACAGAAAATTGTAAATTGTTAACTGAAAACTATCTATTTATGTTAAAGGCGTTAGATCTCAATCAGGTAATGGTTATCGATATCGAAACTGTACCACAATATCCATCTTTTCAAGATGTACCCCCGCATTTCCAGGAACTTTGGGAGCAGAAAACACATTATCAAAGAAGTGCAGACCAAAATGCTGAAGAATTTTATGAAAAAGCAGGAATTATGGCAGAATTCGGCAAGATTATCTGCATTAGCATGGGCATTTTCAGTGTACAGGACAAATCATCGTCTTTGCGAATTAAATCTATTTTTGGCCACGATGAAAAAGAAATGCTGTTACAATTTTCCGCGTTATTGAGTAAACAAATGCCCACCTTGATGTTCTGTGCACATAATGGAAAAGAATTCGATTTCCCATATATCTGCCGCAGATTATTGGTAAATGGCATAGAAATTCCTGCTCAACTGCAGCTTTCGGGTAAAAAACCCTGGGAAATAAACCATATCGATACAATGGAACTTTGGAAGTTTGGTGACTATAAACATTTTACTTCCTTAAACCTGCTGGCTGCTATTTTAGATATTCCTACTCCTAAAGATGATATTAACGGTGCGCAGGTAAGACAAGTTTATTATGAAGAAAAAAATCTCGATAGAATTGTTACCTATTGCCAGAAAGATGTAATTACTACCGCCCAGGTATTGTTAAAATTTAAAGGCATGGATATAATTCCGGCAGAAAACATTACCATTGTAACGTAATGCTAAACGTAGAAAACCTAAATATCGATTTTTATAACCAGGATGAGAAAACTTGGTTTAAAGCTGTAAAACAGATCAGTTTTAATGTGAAAAAAGGAACCGTTTTAGGTATCGTTGGCGAATCTGGTTCCGGAAAATCAGTTACATCCTTCTCCATTATGCGCTTGCATGATGAACGTGCGGCAAAAATTACCGGAGAAATAGATTTTGAAGATATTAGCCTGCTCAATCTCAGCTCGAACGAAATCAGCCAGATCAGGGGAAACCAGATCTCAATGATTTTCCAGGAACCCATGACTTCGCTCAACCCCGTTTTTACCTGCGGATACCAGGTGGCAGAAGCCATTATGCTGCACCGAAAAGTAGATAAAGCTGAAGCCAGAAAACATACCATTGCACTGTTTAATGAAGTGCAATTACCACGACCAGAAAAAATATTTGATAGCTACCCACACCAAATATCAGGCGGGCAAAAGCAAAGGGTTATGATTGCCATGGCCCTAAGCTGCGATCCAAAATTATTGATAGCTGATGAACCCACAACAGCATTAGATGTAACCGTTCAGAAAACAATTTTACAGCTGTTGTTAAAACTAAAACAGGAACGGAATATGGCAATGATCTTTATCTCGCACGATTTAGGCGTAGTAAATGAAATTGCTGATGAAGTCGCTGTAATGTACAAAGGCGAAATCGTAGAGCAAGGCCCATCAAAATCTATTTTCGAAAACCCACAACATCCGTACACCAAAGGTTTGCTTGCCTGTCGCCCATCACCTAGTCTACAATTAAAAAAATTACCTGTGGTGGCCGATTTCCTTACCGGAAAAATTGATGATGCTTCAGCACATTTACAGGCTTCAAACCAGCTAACAACAGCAGAAATAGCCACACGGAGAGCGAAACTTTACGTCCAGAAACCTTTACTTCAGATTAAAGATCTATGTACCTGGTATCCCATTCACAATGGTCTTTTTGGCAAAACGACTGATTACGTTAAAGCTGTTGACCAGCTGAATTTCGAGGTTTTCCCTGGTGAAACCTTAGGTCTGGTTGGCGAATCGGGTTGTGGCAAAACCACTCTTGGCCGTACCATTTTACGGTTGATACAACCTACTTCTGGTGAAATTATTTTTAATGGAGAAAACATTACACACATCGACAAAACGGCCTTACGAAAGTTAAGGAAAGATGTTCAGATTATTTTTCAGGATCCTTACGCTTCATTAAATCCAAAATTAAGTATCGGTCAATCGATTTTAGAGCCATTACAGGTGCATAAATTATACCGTAACGATAGCGAGCGTAAACAAAAGGTACTGGAATTGCTTGATAAAGTAGGCTTAAAAGAAGAACATTTTAACCGATATCCGCATGAATTTAGTGGCGGACAAAGGCAGCGTGTGGTTATTGCAAGGGCTTTGGCTTTACAACCTAAATTTATCATCTGCGACGAATCGGTATCAGCTTTAGATGTTTCCGTTCAGGCGCAGGTTTTAAACCTCATCAAAGACCTCCAACGCGAATTCGGACTCACTTATATCTTTATTTCTCATGACTTGGCCGTTGTAAAGCATATTTCAGACCGTATTTTAGTGATGAATAAAGGAAAAATCGAAGAAGAAGGTTATCCAGAGCAGATATTTTACGCGCCAAAAGCAGCTTATACGAAAAAACTGATCGAGGCTATTCCAGGACACCAATAATAAATGCATAAATATTTTTCAATTGTTTTTATACTGATTTTTCTTTCTTTAAACGTTTGTGCGCAAAAAGTAGAAATCATTCAGTCGACTACTATCTTTGAAAAGGCTCCATTTGAGGCCTGCCATGCCTCTACCCTGGTTGATTTAGGTAAAGGAAAAATAATGGCGGCCTGGTTTGGCGGTAAACACGAAGGCAGTAAAGACGTCGTAATCTGGTCGTCAATAAAAACCGGTATACAATGGAGTAACCCGATCGAAATTGCAAATGGAATAATAAACGATTCCAGCAGATTTGCCTGCTGGAATCCTGTTCTTTTTAAAACGAAAAACGGGACTTTATTTTTACATTATAAGGTAGGTGCAAATCCAAGAACCTGGTGGGCAGAATATAAAACATCTGTTAATAATGGCAAAACATGGTCTAAAGCGCAGAAATTGCCTAAAGATTTTCTAGGACCAATCAAAAACAAACCTATTCAATTATCAAATGGAACAATTCTTTATCCCTCGAGTACAGAAAGTTTAGATGAAAAAACATGGGCCGTCCACATTGAAAAATCAGATGGCAAAGGTAAAAACTGGAAAAAGATCAACATCAACTGTGATACTTTTGGTGTAATCCAACCTTCTATTTTAACCTATCCAAATGGCAGGCTACAGTTATTATGTAGAAGCAGGCAAAATGTGGTTGTAGAAAGCTGGTCGGAAGATAATGGTGAAACCTGGTCAAAACTTAAGGCTACTCAATTGCCTAATCCAAATTCGGGCAGTGATGCCGTAACCCTGAAAGATGGTCGGCAGTTACTGGTTTACAATCCGTTAACAGCAGGCAAAAACTGGTGGGAAGGCAGATCAGTATTAAAACTGGCCATATCAACCGATGGTGAAAACTGGCAGGATATTTACACACTAGAAAACCATGCTAAAGGCGAATATAGCTATCCGGCCATTATCCAGGATAAAAGCAGTAACATCCATTTGAGCTACACCGCCGAGCGGAAAAAAATTACTTACATGGAGATCAGGTTAGTCTATAGTCCATAGTCCATAGTCCATAGTCCATAGTCCATAGTCCATAGTCCATAGTCCATAGTCCATAGTCCATAAGATGGAATGAGGGTTAGAAATAAGGTTTAATCTTGAATATTATTTATTTTATTCATGGTTAATCGTAGATAGTCAATAGCGATTTTCTCTAACCCATCTTGGCCTATAAACAGTGAGCTATTAACAACCAGCAGGTAGCTGATTTGCTTTACCAATGAACCAATGACCGATGAACCAATGAACTAAAATCATCATCCATTTTACATATTATACCCTATATTTTCCATCCTGAGCATCTTTTCTGTATCTTCGGTAAATTCAGTTTAGCATATGGCAAAGAAAAAATCGGCAAATATAAAATTAGTTCTGAATCAATTGGTTAGTGATGTTTTTGAAAAAAACAGTAATCAGCTGCTTAATTATAAGCAGGTTTCGGCCAAATTAAATTTGAACGATCAAGAATCAAGAGAAACCATTCTCGAGATCTTAAAAGAAGGGAAAAGTACTGGGATTTTCTTAGAACCAGAAAAAGGTAAATTTAAACTTAAAGAACTGCAGAACTTTATTATCGGAACCGTTGATATGACTGCCGATGGATCTGCATATATTGTTCCGGAAGATGAATTTGAGAAAGATGTTTTTGTAGCTCCACGAAAACTTAAAAATGCATTGCATGGTGATACCGTAAAGGCTTATGTTTTTGCGAAGAAAAGCGGTCGTAAAAATGATGGCGAAGTTGTCGAAATCATTAAAAGGGCAAAATCAGATTTTACAGGTGTAATCAAGATATCAGATCGTTTTGCATTTGTAATTGCTGATGATAAAAAAATGATGCACGATATTTTTGTGCCTTTAGCCGATACCCACGAAGCCAAAAACGGTCAGCGTGTATTGGTAACCCTATCAGATTGGCCTGAAAGTGCAAAAAACCCAATCGGGATTGTTAAACATGTACTGGGTAACCAAGGCGAGAACAATACCGAAATGAATGCCATTTTAGCACAGTATGGTTTTCCATTAGAATTTCCACCACAGGTAGAGCGCGAAGCCAATGCCATTCCTGAAGAAATTCCTGCAGCAGAAATTGCTAAAAGAAAAGATTTTAGAAAGGTATTAACCTTTACCATAGATCCCGCAGATGCGAAAGATTTCGATGATGCCATCTCTTATCAAAAACTTCCTAATGGGAACCACGAAATTGGTGTGCATATTGCTGATGTTTCGCATTATGTAATCCAGGGAACTGACTTAGATAAAGAAGCTTATAGTCGTGCCACCTCGGTTTATCTGGTAGACCGTGTAATTCCAATGCTGCCAGAGCGTTTAAGTAATGGTGTATGCTCATTACGTCCGCACGAGGATAAATTGTGTTTTGCAGCCGTTTTCGAACTGGATGAGCAGGCGAATATTCAATCTGAGTGGTATGGAAGAACAGTGATCCACTCCGACAGAAGGTTTAGTTATGAAGAAGCACAGGAAGTAATCGAAAATAAAGAAGGTGATTATGCAGCGGAAATCCTGAAATTGAACGAATTGGCTTACATCCTTCGAGACCGTAAATTCAAAAACGGGGCCATCAGTTTCGAAAGTACAGAAGTTAAATTTAAACTGGATGAATCTGGCAAACCAATTGGTGTTTATGTAAAAGAGCGTAAAGATGCGCATAAACTGATTGAAGACTATATGCTTCTGGCCAACCGTAAAGTTGCCGAGTTTATCGCAAAGAAAACAAAGGGAAAAGACAAACTGACTTTTGTTTATCGTGTGCACGATTCGCCAAATATGGAAACCTTGAATACTTTCGCAACTTTCGCTTCCCGTTTCGGTTATAAAATCAACACTAAATCGGATAAAGAAATTGCAAAGTCACTGAACAATTTAATGGCCGATGTAGAAGGCAAGAAAGAACAGAATATCCTAACTTCGCTGGCCATCAGATCAATGGCAAAAGCGATTTATTCTACTAAAAAAACCAGCCATTATGGTTTGGCTTTCGAATATTACACTCACTTTACTTCTCCTATCCGCCGTTATCCGGATGTAATGGCACACAGGCTTTTACAGACTTATTTAGACGGAGGTAAATCGGCCGACATGGAGTTTTATGAAGTAGCCTGCGTACATTCTTCGGCAATGGAGAAAAGAGCTGCAGATGCCGAACGTGCATCCATTAAATACAAACAGGCCGAATACTTAGAAAACAATATCGGTACGGAATATAAAGGTATTATTTCGGGTGTTACCGAATGGGGCATGTATGTAGAGATAGAAGAGAACAAATGTGAGGGCATGATCCGTTTAAGAGACATATCAGACGATTTTTATGTGCTTGATGAGAAAAACTACTGTATTGTAGGCCAACGTAAAAAGAAAAAATACCAATTGGGTGATGAAGTGATGATCAGGGTGAAAAAAGTAGATCTTTCTAAACGTCAAATCGATTTCACCTTAATTCCAGATTAAAATATAAAATTGTGCCTTAAACACAGTGTTTACGCAATAATTACAATGCATACTACAGAAGAATTACAACAAATTTTAGATACTGCAATACAAAATTTAAAGTTTCCGGATCATCCTAAACAGCTTTACGATCCGATTACTTATATCATTAATCTGGGTGGAAAACGGGTAAGACCACTATTGGTTTTAATGGCGACAGAGTTGTTTGGTGAAAATGCAAACGAATCTATCCATGCCGCGATGGCCATTGAGATCTTTCATAATTTTACGCTTGTTCATGATGATATTATGGACAATGCACCACTCCGCCGGGGGAAAGCCACTGTACATGAAAAATGGAGCACCAATATTGCCATTTTAAGTGGTGATGTAATGATGGTGGAAGCAAATAAAAACCTTGCAAAAGTAAATCCAACCTTTCTTGCTCCGGTATTAAATGCCTTTAATGCAACCGCTCAAGGCGTTTGCGAAGGGCAGCAATTGGATATGGAATTTGAAGGCCGTGATGATGTGAGTATTGAAGAATACATCAACATGATCAGGTTAAAAACAGCAGTGCTTTTGGGGGGTGCCTTAAAACTCGGTGCCATTATCGCTGGTGCCTCAGAAAAGGATGCAGATTTAATTTATCAGTTTGGCGAAAACATAGGCATTGCCTTTCAGCTACAGGACGATATTTTAGACGTTTACGCTGATCCTGAAAAATTCGGAAAACAGGTGGGTGGCGATATTATAGCCAACAAAAAAACCTTCTTGCTGTTAAAAGCTTTCGAACTTGCTGATGGAGAAACCAGGGCATCATTAGATACCTGGACGGGATATAAAGAATTTAATGTACAGGAAAAAATAGATACTGTACGCCAGGTATACGATACTTTAGACATTCAGGATATTGCTAAAGAAAGCATGAACAATTACCTCAACAAAGCTTTAGCTGTATTTGCGCAGATTAATGTAAGCGATGAGTGCAAAGCCAATCTTTTAACACTTACCGATCAATTAATGGCCAGGGAGTATTAATAAAAAAGAGTTGTCAACTTTTATAGCCAAACGGCCCGAAAGTTGACAACTCTATATTTCCTTTACTTGCCAGTCTGAGCCTGTCGAAGCCCCCTTTATGGTTAAATCAAAAATTATCCTTCGACAAGCTCAGGATGACATGTCTTTCATTTAAACACTCAAAATTTCTATATCTTAGGCCTTTACCAACTTATACTTGATCCAAAAATCAGAAGATTTGGCTGCAGATTCTCCGCCTTCTGATGGCCTTTGACCTCCTCCGCCCATTCTTCCACCACCACCCATACCGCCACGACCACCACCGCCCATTCCGCCTCTACCGCCTGATCTACCTTTACCATCACCCGCACCTTGAAGCCTAGCTTCTCTTTTGAAACCAGATTTATTCGGCTCATTAATTTTAATATTGTAAACCAATGGCTTTTTAAGGTCTAATCCTACCTGTAACTGCATTAATGGGATGCTTAATTCGTAAATAAGATCTCTGTTGGGGTGAATACTCATTCCAGTTTCTATGCCGTCCCGGTTCATCGCTGGCAACTCACCATCAGCAATATTTTTAAAGCCAGAAACGCGAATGCTTTTATTCATCACTGCCGGATCATGCAGATCGTTATCTTTACCAGGTGATAAAAGAGCATGTTCACGCTGTCCATCTCCTTCTTTCGGCATGGGAGGTCTTTCTATTAAAGGAAAGGTTAACTTAATACCATCTTTCTTTTTACCCGCAGTATTGATATTTAAGGTAATGCCACCTCTCAGTACACTAAAAGTAGTTTGCGGATCTAACGATTCGATAATGATGTAAAGATTTTTGTCATCGTTGGCCAGGGCAAAGGCTAGCTTGGTGGCATCGTTGTATTCGTTAAGGGGTTCGTTCCACTCGTTCGATACACCATCGGCCTTAAAGGATTTCACCATACGGATATTCTCTTCTATATCTTGTGCTTTAACCGAAAAGCTGACTAACATAATAGAAAAAACAGATAAGCTGAGTATTTTAAAATTCATCGCAAATAATTAAATAATTATATACGAATGTATCGCGATGAATTGTTAAATTTTGTTATTTAACAGGCTTTAACAATCAGTTGAATTTAGCGTAGGGCGTTTTGGGTTTGGAGTCGATTAATCGGTCCCCTCGATATGCGTCACCCTGTCCAAAGGACTCCTGTGGAGAGCGGAGTCGAAGGGCAATTAACCAGTCCGAATTGAGCGCTTGGCGTTTAGCGCCAATTAACCGATTTAACCAATGAACGAATGACTAATGAACCAGTAAGCCATATAAAAAAAAAGTCCCGATTTGCATCGGGACTTTTCTTTATAACTTTATTACTAATTATTCTGCAGGTGCAGCTTCTTCAGTAGTTTCGTCTTTTTTAGCTGCTTTTTTAGCAGGTGCTTTTTTAGCAACTGGAGCTGCTTCAACAACCTCTTCAGCTACAACTTCTTTTTTCGCAACCGCTTTTTTAGCAACTGGTGCTTTAGCTACTGCTGCTTCGATTTCAGCTTCAGTGATAGGAAGGATAGAAACATAAGATTTGTTATCTTGTTTCTTTCTGAAAATTACAGTACCATCAACTAAAGCAAATAAAGTGTGGTCTCTACCGATACCAACACCTTTATCAGGGTGGTGTTTTGTTCCACGTTGACGTACTAAAATGTTTCCAGCGATAGCTAATTGCCCACCGAAAATTTTAATACCTAAACGCTTACTATGCGATTCACGTCCGTTTTTCGAACTACCGGCTCCTTTTTTGTGTGCCATGATTTTATATTTTGTAACTCGCTAAAAAGCGAATTATTGGGTTAACAATTAATTATAGAGTGATGTCAGAGATCTGAATCTTAGTGAAAAACTGGCGGTGACCATTTTTCTTTTTGTAACCTTTTCTACGTTTTTTGTGGAAAATAATTACTTTATCACCTTTTAAATGAGATACGATCTTAGCTGAAACTTTAGCACCTTTAACTGCAGGAGCACCTACAGTAATTGCACCACCGTTGTCAACCAACAATACATTATCAAATTCAATACTAGCGCCTTCATCTCCTTGTAATCTGTGTACAAAAAGGTGCTGGTCTTTAGCAACTTTAAATTGCTGCCCTGCTATATTTACTATTGCGTACATTGTTTAAATATTAGTTTTTTAATTTTTATTTAACGAGGTGCAAATATAGAACAAATTCAATTAACACACAAATACATATCGAAAATATTTTTTACTAAAATCATACCGGATCAGGATTCGGAAGATTTAAGGATTTCAAGATCGATTTGACCACTAATTTAATTGCATTTTTTCGAAAATCACAGATTGATAAATCTTAGGCTAAACCTGCTCTACTGACCAATGTCATTAAGTTAAGCCATACTACACAAGCAAAAATAATTTAACCACAGATAGAAAGGATGCACACAGATATGAAAATCCGTGTTTATCTGTGTGCATCTGTGGTTAAAAGCGCTTAACTTAATGACACTGGTGCAACGCTTCAATCGGAGCTATTGGGCCAAAAACAGCATTTCATTTCTGGGGTTTCTGGGTGCACAAACCTTGTCCCTAAACCCGATTGCAGTGGCAGCCTCCGATTCTTCCATCGGAGCTACAGCGAATGGCGGGGCTGAAAACCTCCAAGAACCACAAGCCGCCCATTTCTAAATCGTAATTAAATACTTGCGAGCATACTATTGGGTTTCGGTCGGTGAGACACCAACCGATAGATTTAAAGCCACAAGCCGTTCATTTTCAAATCGTAAAAAACATTTGCCTGTATGCTATTCAAGCACCGCGGCAGATCCTTCGGCTCCGCTCTCCACAGGAGTCCTTTGAACAGGATGACATATCGGAACGAATTTATCTGTTTATGAATCTTCAGGATTAAAATACACCATCCCTCTATTACCCATGATCTATTTTCCATCTTCTCTTCGTTAAAAAATGTTAAAGCATTTTTCTTATTACGAATATTTCGTAGATTTACGAAAATTAAATAGATAACCTAAAAACAAATCTCATGAAACTAACACTAACCATCTGTTTAGCAACCGCCTTAACCATTTCGGCAAAAGCCCAAAGCCCCGATAAGGCTTTAGCAAGAGTAAGGTATACTTTTACTCACATCCAGGACACTACGCAGCGTGATAAACCTAAAACCGAAAACATGCTACTGGTAACCGGGAAGAATGCTTCTGTTTATACCAGTTACGATAAGCTGAACCAATCGTTAAACACCCAGAAGCAGATTCAGGAGCAGATGAAAAACCAAACAGGCAACTCCAATATCAAAATCGAGGTGAAAAGTGAAATGAAAGTTCCACTAACACAGGAAGATTATTTCTTTTTTGCTAATGAACATAAAATGATTACCAAGGAACGCCTCTTTAACCATTATCTTATTGAAGAAACTGCTCCACAAATTGACTGGAAAATTTTAAAAGATACCATGAGTTTTTCAGGGATACCATGCCAAAAAGCAACCGCAACCTTTAAAGGCAGAAAATGGATTGCCTGGTTTGCCACTGAAATACCTTTTCAAAGTGGTCCATGGAAATTAAATGGATTACCAGGCTTAATTGTGGAAGCTTATGATGAGAAAAAAGAAGTAAAATTTACATTCGCTGGCCTTGAAAACGTAAAAGACGATGCCAACCAAACAAACTCAGGTGATGATGGCAAAATTACAATGCCCAATGGCACAGGTGTGGTAAAAATGGTGGGAATAGATGTAAGCACCTCTTACCTCGGATCGGAGATTAAATTACCTGCAGATGCCATTAAAACCACAAGGAAAGAACTAGATAAACTTAAAGCAGCAAGAGATAAAGACCCTCAAGGCTTTATGCAGGCACAAATGGCGGCGAGTGGTATGCAAGGTTCTTTTAAGGCTAGTCCTGCTCCCCGCCCGGCTGGAGGCACAACGATACGCAAACCCGAGATCAACAATCCAATCGAAATTCCTGAGAAAAAATGAGAAAATGCGCTATAACGCTGGTGCTATTGTTTGCTGCTTTTTCGGCGCAGGCACAAAAACCGGTCAAAGGAATGGTTAAGGATAGCAATGGAAAAGCGATTGAGTCTGTTAATGTCAGTTTAAAAGATCCTGAGGGGAATATTATTAATTTTAGCAGAACCAACCGCAATGGCGAGTTTAGTATTTCTATAAAAAATGATCAGATTACTGGCTATAAAATAGAAGCATCGAGTATTGGTTATAAAAAATTGAGCACAGTTGTGGCCGATGTAAACAAAAGCTATGATCTGGTTCTGCAAAACAGCGAAACCGTTTTGGAAACAGTTACCGTAAAAAACCGGCCATCTTTAAAGGCAAATGGCGATACCTTAAATTACAGACCATCTGATTTTGCCGATAAACAGGATAGAAGTATTGGCGATGTACTTAAAAAAATGCCTGGGATCGAAGTTGCAGAAAATGGGAAGATCAGTTATAACGGAAAAGCCATTTCTAACCTCTATGTGGATGGCGATAATCTTTTGGACGACAAGTATAACATCGGTACTAAAAGTATCCCACAAAGCGCCGTAGATAAGGTACAGGTAATCCAGAATGATCAGCCAATTAAAATGATGCGTAAAAACAACATGAGTGATGATGTTGCACTGAATTTAGTAATTAAGGATGATGCCAAACTTAAGATAATGGGCGATGCTACGGTTGGCGCGGGAATGCCCAACCGCTTTGACGAAAATCTAACGGCCATGTTATTTAATAAAAAGCTGAAGTTCATCAATAATATTAAAGGCAATAATATCGGTAACGATCCGGATATTGACCTCACCTCACATAATTTATCGGATTATTTAAAGCGCCTCGATAACGATAAGCCAAGTGGATTGCTATCTACAGGAGCGGCTGATGTACCCTCTTTACCGCAAAGCAGGTATCTTTTTAATAAAGCTGGATTGATCAATCTAAACAACTTATATAAGTTTAATCAGGACCTGCAATTGAGGGCAAACCTTTCGTACTTATATGATCAGCGCGACCAGCAATACAATAAATTTTCGGAAACTTACCTTTCGGACCAAACCATCCGTTATTCAGAATCGCAGAACAATGCGATTAATCCGCAAAAATTAAGAATCCAATTCAACTTAAATGGAAATGCAGAGAAATATTACCTAAACAACAACTTTGTATTGGATTATGCGCCTTATAAAACCTCTTCCGGTTTTGTAATCAATAATGTTGCGGCCAATCAGGTACTTCGGCAGGAAACCCTTGATATTTCTAACGAATTTAATTACCGAAAAAAATTGAAGTCGGAAGATGTAATTAACCTCTACTCCTATTTAAATAGAACAACGCAGCCCGAAACATTAAAAATTACACCAAGACTTAATGCCGATATTTTAAATAATGGAAATAGTTACCTGGGTTTAAGCCAGTACATTAAAATACCAACCTGGTATACTAACAATTATGCATCTTTTGCTTTTGTAAAAAATAATTTCGTGCAAACTTATAAGGCAGGTTTTAATGTACAGCAGCAACAGCTCAACTCTGAACTTTACCGTACACAAAATAACCAACAAACAGAACTGGTTTCGGGCAATGCAGTAAACGACCTTGATTGGCTTAAAACAAAGCTCTACACTGAGGCAAACTACGATTTTACAAATGATAAAATAAAAGCAGGACTGAGTTTACCCTTGAGTTACAACCAGATCAATTACAGTGATGAGGTAAACCAACTAGACAAAAGCCTGCACAAATTATTCCTAAATCCTTCATTTAATTTAAAATATCAAACCAGTCCAGAGAATTATGTAACGGCAAATTATGCCTTCCGAAATGATTTAGGAGGAATTGACGATGTTTATCGAGGTACGGTTTTAAAAAATTACCGTTCGCTTTTCGCGAATAATGCGCCGATTTCGGAATCGAAAACGCACAATATTGGAGCTGGATTTAACTTTAGAAAAGCGATGCAGATGTTGTTTATTAATTTAGCAGCTAACTACAGCGATGCCGAACTGAACACCATTTCTTCATACAGTTTAAGCAACAACATTCAACAAAGGGTTGTGCTGCCACTAAGCAACCACATCCGTACGCTTTCGTTTAATGCAAATGCAAGCAAATATCTTTTCGACCTGAGAAGTACGGTGAGTGTTGGGGTAAGTTTTTCGCAGAGTAAATACGATCAATTACAGAATAACGAACTGTTTGCCTTTAATGCACAAACGGTTTCTTATAAAGCTGGCATAGAAGCGAAACTTACCAATTTCATCAACTGGTCTTACCTTGCAAATTTCTCGGTTACCGATAATAAAGCTCAAGTTGCTGATGCGATAAAAACAAATTTCCAGCAGCTTAGGCAGCGATCTAGCCTGGCTATCACCACTGTTAGAAATGTATATTTAAATTTATCGGTAGAGCATTTATTTGCGCATCAATCTACCCAGTCTAATCTGAAATATCTTTTTGCAGATATGAACATCAAATACAAACCATTAAAAATGAAAACAGATTTAGAATTTGGCATGACGAATCTGGCCAATATCAAAAGGTTTGATGCGATTTACCTTTCAGCAAATTCACTTACCACTGGAACGTATTACATACCGGGAAGGGTGGCCATGCTGAAGGCTACTTTTAATTTTTAATAAATAGATTCGACATTTCCAACCCGATAGCTATCGGGTTGATTGGGAATCATAATGTAATAAGCTTTAAGATTCCCGCCTGCGCGGGAATGACGATCTCTTATAATAAATCGTCATCTCGACGGGAGTGTAACGGAACGAGAGATCTCTGAACTTACACTGCGAAAATCTTTTTGATCTGCGGGAAACCAGGCAATTGGCTATTCGTTTTCCCTCAGACTTAAGAGGATAAACAAGATTGTTATCCCTAGCAACGCTTATACATTTATTAAATAGCATGTTTAAAAGATTTCTCGACTGCGCTCGAAATGACGAATGAGATGAACTAGGGCTTTGTAGTAATCTGGATCGCCTGATTATTTCTATCAACTTTGAGATCAGAAATTTTATTTACGTTCAATTTATCAAGCTCCTCTTTTGAGATTTTATTACCATTTAAAAAATAGGTGGTGGTTTCGTTAACTATAGCTCCATTGCTGGTTACATGTTGGTTTCCATCTTTAGCAGCTGAGGTTTTGGCCGTTGATTTTAAAAAATAAAACATCGCAACACCGTTTTTCTTAGGCATTGGCAAATTCTCAAAATCACTGTCTTTATCAGCTAAAACATTAATAGCAATATTTTTATGGTCTGCATTTGAGGTATCAGTAAAATTAAAATGCTGTACAAAGGTCCTGCCTTTAAAATTTCCGTCGGTTTTAAAGCTCATGATCTTCACTTGCTTACCTAACCCTTTTAAAGTATCTTCTATCGATTTTCGTGAAGAATCTACACCGTCTACAATACTTTTAAAAATAAAAGTCATTTTGGTGGCGGTATCGGGTGCTTTCAGTGTATTAACGATTACTCTTTTTTTAAATTTAGCTTTTAAAACTGTTTTAGGTTGTACTACTACCTCAGCAACCTTTTCAGGCAAAACATCATTCACCATTTTGGTTAGGGGTGCTAAACTTTTCTTTACCTCCTTGCTATCGATGGTAAACGCTAAAGTAACGCAAAGCAATATCGGTAACACAAATAAATACCTGGTTAAATTTACTTTTGATGAACGTTTCGTGTTCATCATTTTAATCCGCTTTTTAAGGTCGGATAGATTAAAATTATTCACAATAGCTATCGGTGACTGCAACGTTCCAACATCTAGCAAGCTGTATTGATAAGCTTTTTTATCGATTCCTTTTTTTAAAATCTTTGCATCCGTAATAAATTCAATGTTTTCTCTGACGGCTTTTTTCATCAACCAAACCCCTGGATTAAACCAATAGAAAACTACACAGATTTCGGCCAGAATAATATCCAAAGTATGCCATTCTTCTACATGTACTTTTTCATGTTCGAGAATATTGTTTAAATCTTGCTTTTTATGCAGATGTGGGTTAATATAAATGGTCTGCCAAAAACTAAACGGGCTTACTTCATCGTTTAAAATCCTCACCTGATAATCACTTAAATGATCGGGTGAAGAATTTTTATGCATGCTATAAAGCGAAATAAACTGCACAAGCAATCTTAAGGCCATCAATAAAACACCAGTATAAAAAAGCACCGTAAGTCCTTGCCAAAATACCGAAACGGCATCTTGTCTTACAAATTCACTTACCTGCTGGTTAAATTGTGGAACAAAGGCAGGTACAGTTTTCCTGCCGGCGAAAAACTCGGTGAGGTTAATAAATGGATAGGCAGAAGAAAAGACGATTCCAAACAGCAGAAATATCCTGTTGATGGAGTAAAATGTTAGTCTCCGCAACACCAGGTAATAGGTTGCAGAAAACAAGATCAGCACCAGATTAATTTTCAATAAAATGATAAAGAAATGTGGCATGGCATTTACTTTTCAGGGTTCTCAATTAAATTTATAATCTCTTTAAGTTCCTCCGCACTTATTTTTTTATCCTTTGCAAAAAAAGCAACCAGTTCTTTATAAGAGCTCTGGAAATAATTATTCACAAAACCACTCATAAAGCGCTTTTTATATTCTACTTCCTTAACTTTTGCACTATAGCGGTTAGCATTGGCAAAACGTTCGCTCATCAGATATCCCTTGCGTTCTAAATTCTTGATGGTAGATGCCAATGTAGTATACGGTGGTTTTGGATCAGGAAGTACATCCATAAAATCTTTAATAAAGCCCTTACCGATCTGCCAAACAGCCAGCATGGCTTCCTCTTCCTGCAATGTTAATTTTTCCATTATTACGAATATATCGTAAATATACGAAAACATCCTAAAAGGAAAAAGACTTTAACAAAACGCTAACATTTAACGCTTTATTAAAGTCTTTTGGTTCATTGGCCATTAGTGCATTGGTCAATAGTTTAATCGGGTAACTGTCTCAAACGCCAATTTAATTTAATCGGCTCGAGATTCTGGACTTCGGACTATCGATCTACTTCCCGCTTCTTTTTTCGGCTTGTAATAACGTTTCCTGAATGATTTTTCTCATTTGAACAGCCGCATCCAGTAATTTTGGATTGCCATCAAAGTCGCCATAAATGGTCACGTGTTTTGACTTCTTTTTATAATTGAAAGTGATATCATAACGCGGTACCAGTCTGGATTTATCACTTTTTTTACCAATGGTATCTGGGAAATTCCAAAGGCCGATTTCGTTTGCCTTTCTATGCATGTATAACACATCATTGCTCTTTAAAAAGAACTTTTTGGTAACTACTGAGTCTTTATTATTTACGTAGCGGTAAACACCAGTCTTTGAATCATATGTGTTCTCCAAAGTATCTTTTAAACCATAACTATACTGCATTGACACAAAATCATCTTTACGAAAAGGCGCATTCTGTATAATAGGTTTATAATAGATGTAACAGTAAATGATCATCGGAACGATAATGGTAATGGCTAAGAATATTTTTTTTCCTCTACTTGACACTTGATGTTGAATTATTGAATGAATATTTAATTATTGAATGAGAGATTGATTTAATAATTGAGTTATTGAATGTTTGAATGAATGAATTATTGAATGAGACAAAAAGACTCAAGACTACCGACTTTAGACTCAGGACTCTTTAAGCTCCCCTTCCCACTTACTTACCACTGCTGTTGCAATGCTATTTCCAACAACATTAGTTGCAGAACGGCCCATATCCAATAAAGGATCAATACCAATTAACAAAGCTAATCCTGCTTCCGGAATATTAAAGCTCGCGATTGTACCAGCAATTACCACTAATGATGCCCTTGGTACACCAGCAATTCCTTTACTTGTTAACATGAGGATTAAAAGCATAGAAATTTGCTGCTCAAAACCTAAATGGATACCATAAGCCTGTGCAATAAATAAGGAAGCAAAGGTCATGTACATCATTGATCCATCCAAATTGAATGAATAACCCAATGGCAGTACGAAACTTACAATTTTGTCTTTACAGCCAAAACGTTCTAAAAGCATCATTGTTTTTGGATAAGCTGCTTCGCTACTTGCTGTACTGAAAGCCAGAAGTGCTGGTTCTTTCATGTCATTAACCAAACGGAAAATACGTTTCTTCAGTACCAAAAATCCTAAGAAAATTAAAACCGCCCAGAGTATGGCTAAACCGAGATAGAATTCGCCAATAAATATGGCATAGGTATTTAATACGTTAAGTCCTTGTTTGGCCACAATGGCTGTCATAGCGCCAAAAACCGCCAGGGGGGCGAAATTCATCACATAACCTGTCATTTTTAAGATTACGTGCGCAATGGCATCGAATGCTTTAATTACAATCTGGCCTAAATCACCAATGGCAGCTGTTGCTACACCAAAGAATAAAGAGAATACAACAATCTGCAAAATTTCGTTGGTTGACATCGATTCGGCAATGCTTTTTGGAAAAACGTGCGCGATAAAATCTTTCACACTCATCGATGCTTTCTGGATACCGGTATTTACCAATTGATCGGGCAATGATAATTTCATATGTCTTCCGGGTTCGAATAAGTTTACCAAAATCATACCCAGTACCAGCGACATTAACGACATGGCCAAAAACCAGCCCAATGTTTTACCACCAATTCTACCCACGGCTTTAATGTCGCCTACTTTGGCTACACCAACTACTAAGGTTGTAAATACCAATGGCGCAACAATCATTTTAATCAGGCGAAGAAAGATATCGCTCAACAACGTAAAGTATTCTAATTTTTTCTCCCTGATATCTTCGTTTTCTTTTTTGATTTTAGCATTTATTTTTCTTTCGGCCTTAAGTTGTGTATAGCCAATACTGGTGGTATCGGTAGTTTTGGCAATGCTTACCTCTATACTTTTAACTTTCGCGTCGGCAGTGAGTATTTTCTGGTTATAGACATCGATTGAATTGACATTTAAAATATAGCCCAATGCAATACCCGCAATCAGCGCTAAGAAAATGAAAAGCGTGAGTTTGTTTTTTTTCATGAATATAAAAAGTTTGTGGTACTCTTAATTTGGTAAAACTACGATATTTACGGCGTGTAACAAATTTTGATAACAGCTGGCATAAAAAAATATATCAACGTTGTTGGGTTAAGCCATTCGGCAAAGCAGAAATAATTTAACCACAGATAGAAAGGATGCACACAGATGTGAAAATCCGTGTGCATTTTCTGGTTATGAACTTTTAAGTCAATAGCATCAAAAAATATATTATTTTTGATTTCTGGTGTAACAAAAAATGTACATCCTCATCTAAAACGCAACTATAAACCCCTAAATGGAACAAAAAGACAAGTTATTTAAAGAGATCTTCGATTCAAATTCCAAAAAGATATTCCATTTATGTTATGGTTATACTGGCGATACCGACGCTGCAAACGATCTTCTACAGGAAACTTTTTTAAAGGTTTGGCAAAATCTGGATAAGTTCAGAAACAAATCTTTAATTTCTACGTGGATTTATAGAATTGCCGTGAATACTTGTTTAACTTATTTGAGATCAGAAAAAAGGCAGGCGAAAGACGAATTAACAGATAACATTATAGAAAATAAAATAGAGGAATTTTCAGAGAAAAATGAACAGGTTGCCCTACTTTATAAGTGTATATCCAAGCTCGAAGAGAATGACCGTTTAATTATTACAATGGTACTTGATGAATTACCATACCACGAAATTGCCGACATATCTGGAATAAGCGAAGGCAACTTGAGGGTAAAAATTCACCGCATTAAACAAAAATTAACAGAACTATATAGCCAGTATGCAAGCGTTTGATCAAATACAGGAGTTGTGGCAAAAGCACGAGGTAGAAGTTAAGGTTTCTGCTGATGAAATGCTGCAACAAGCGAAGAAAGAAGTAAATGGATTAAAGCTGAAATCTGCTTTAAACATTTTGGGGATGCTGGCATCTTTTATTGCCATTGCTGCATTGTGGATCTTTTTTCACTTCGAATCGTGGACTACACACGTAGGAATCAGCATCACCATTATTGCCATTGGCGTATATACCTTAATTCTGTACCGCGATTACAGGTTAATTTCCAAAACCGATTTTACCGCTCACCCGCACGAATACTTAAATAACCTAAAAACTTATCAATTAAACCGTTATAAACTTTACAACTCTTTATATTGGTTTTATATGATTGCACTTTCATTGGGCATCATATTTTATTTTGTAGAAATTCTTGCACACTTTAACACTGTTCAAAAAGTTTTAGCTGTAGGCTTAACAGCGATATGGATGTTATTTTGCTCAACGGTATTAAGAAAGGCTGTGATGAGCAGGGAAAAAGAACGTATAGCTTTATTGATCGAGAAATTTGAGCGCATTAGCGGACAGATTTCCACCCCCGAATAATTTTAGGCACGGTTTTTTCACTGTAAAAACCAACACACGAAACCATCATGATTTACCATTTAGCAATGGAATAACTAAGTCATGATAGCTTCACCACCGTTGAAACTAAAATTTACACAGGTGAAAAGACATATTATATTCCTTTTATTTTTGCTGGCACTGCCATGTACTTTTGCTTTTAAACAAGATTTTTCCGAGCCTATTCAATTAAATTGGGAAACGCATTTTAAAGGAAAAGCCGATATGCGCTCGCCATTTTTTGCGCTGACTGCAATGACATGGAAATATAGTTACGAAAGTACCGTTTACCGTAATCGCGTTGCCATTAAGCTTAAAAATGATGTAAGCATTGATAAAACGAGATCGTGGGTTAAGTGGGATAAAATTAAAGATCCTGAAATTAGGGCAAGTCTTTTGCACCACGAACAAGGGCACGCAGATATTCATTATATTTTACTATTGGAGGCCGAAAGGGTATTAAAAAACCGGAATTATGCGGTAAGCAACTATAAAGCCCAAATATCTGAACTCGCCAATCAGATCAGCAATTATTTCGACACCATGCAACGTAACTATGATGAAGAAACCGAGCATGGCAGCAACCATAAAATGCAAGCCCGATGGGATGACATTATCCAGGACAAGATTGAAGAATCGAGGGCTGCTATGGCCGAATTACAAAAATAGTTTTGGAATAAAAATAATAGCACCAACCGCTACCGCCAGAAATGCAGCCACCAAAACCGCAGCAGCAGCTAAATCTTTTATCACTTTAATTTTTGGGTGATAAGCTGGAGAAACCACATCGGCCAGTTTTTCTAGAGCGGAATTTAAAATTTCGGCAACAAAAACAGCTGAAATAACAGATAAAATAGCAATCCACTCTGAACCGGAAATTTTCAGGTAAAAGGATAAACCAATTGCAACGATTGCTGCAAACAGATGAACTCTTCCATTATGATCGTTAATGAAGAACAGTTTCAGCCCGTTAAAAGCATATTTAAAGCTCCTGATCCGATCGATGATAGAAAATTTTTCGTTGTCCATTGTTTTTAAATTGCGTGATAGATCCAGAAACAAGTTCAGAATGACGAATTAGTGTGGTGGCCGTCATTGCGAAGTACGTCCCCTCGCTGCTTTATGCTCCACACCCTTTCCCTCTACCTTCCGCCTTTCACCTTAAACCCTACTTCACCTCACTTGTAGAAAAACTATTTCCGCTTAATTTATATTGATAGGTCCGGGTAATCGTTTTAGTACTATCTGCTGTATCTTTTACCGGAAAAGAACGGAACAGGTCACCATTTTTAATAAAAAAATTATCGTTACCGTTATAACCTTTCTTTTGACTGGCACTTAAAGAAGGGAAACTGATTTTATTGAAATCGCCACGCGTGTATTCAAAAACATTTAAATCCGAAACTGTTTTTTTGCTTAAGAGCTGAATATATAATTCAGGATTTCCATCATTGTCTAAATCCATATTCCAGGCATCAATCACAACACCTTTACGATCTACGGCGGCTGACCTGTAATTATTATGCACTGAATCAGACATCAGAATCTGATATCCCCCAATAGAGTCGACCCCTTTTCCCCAGCTTACGATTTCGAAATTTAATCCAGGTCTCACTTCTATGTCTTTATAAAAACGGAAAGGGTTTTTCTGCACTTTTTCAGTTTCTGTCTTAATTTCTTTAGGTTTTTCTTCTGTGCATGCAAAACAAAACAGCATCCCTGTTATTAACAAGAGATGCTGTAATGTATATTTTTGTAATTTCATTCTATTTAGGACGTTTTGGTTGCCCCAAATTAAGTATTTTAGCCTAGCAAAGCAATAGTTTTATTTCTTTGCTTCTGCTTTAACTTCAGGCGCTCCGTTATTTAAAACGGTTTCGGCAACCACGCTTCTTCTACCGCTTGGTGCAATTACAATGGTTTTTAATACTCTTTTTTCTCCCTGTGGAACGGTGATCTTAACCGGAGCAGTATATAAAAAAGCATTTTCTGATGGACGTGACAAATCAATCGAATAATAAATTTTAGCTCCGGCAACTGGTGCTTTTAAATCAATTGTAAATTCTCCGCCTGTTAAAGGCTTATCGCTCTGACCAATTGGTGTAGGTACCCAGAAATTTACATTCATTTTATCTAAACGGGCCAAATGAGCTGGTAAACGTTGTTCAGAAAAATTCTTTAAATCTTTACGCTCAACCGGCGACCATGCAATTTCAGATAAAGCCAATAAACGTGGGAAAGCATGGTTTTCTGCTTTTGCTGTAGTTTTAATATACTCAGACCACATATTAGCCTGTACACCTTTAATGTATTTTCTTTCGTCGGCAGTTAACACTTTCGGAATCGGATCGTAAGCATAAATCTTTTGATAAGGGGCAAATCCACCAATGGTTACCGGCTCATCAGGAGAGTTAGATTGTTTATGGTCGATATATAAACCCATCGATCCTGGGGTCATAATTACATCGTGTTTTTGCTGTGCAGCAGCAATTCCACCATCTTCACCTCTCCAGCTCATTACGGTTGCATTAGGTGCCAAACCACCTTCTAAAATCTCATCCCAACCAATAATCGAGCGTCCTTTTCCGTTTACATGTTTTTCTATCGTCTGGATGAAATAGCTCTGTAATTCATGTTCATCTTTTAAACCTTTTTCTTTCATCAGGTTCTGGCAGAAGGTAGATTCTTTCCAATAGGTTTTAGGTGCTTCATCGCCACCAATATGGATGTATTTAGAAGGGAAAATAGCGATAACCTCGTCTAAAATATTTTCTAAAAATGTAAAAGTATTGGCTGATGGTACAAAAATATCATCAAAAACGCCCCAGGTTTGTTGTACCTGTTTACCTTTCCTGCTACCCGCCCACGGTGTTTTATCGCTGATAAAAGTATCGCGGTCAGGGAAACAGCTTAACTCAGGATACGAAGCAATTGCAGCTGAAGCGTGTCCTGGCAATTCGATTTCCGGAATTACCGTAATGTATTTCGTAGCTGCATATTTAACAATTTCTTTGGCTTCTTCCTGGGTATAATAACCTTTAACCGGCGTAAGGTAATTGCCATTGCCCGGATAATTGCCAATAATAGATCCATTACGTGAAGAACCAATTTCTACCAGTTTTGGGTATTTCTTAATTTCCAATCTCCAGCCCTGATCATCAGTTAAATGCCAATGGAAAGTATTGATTTTGTAATAAGCCAACTGATCGATGTATTTTTTAATAAAAGAGATCGGAAAGAAATGACGGCTTACATCCAACATGGTTCCGCGGTAGGCAAAACGTGGATAATCGTTAATATCAACTGCCGGGATGGTAATTTTATCGGCCACTTTATCTGGCATCATCTGCATAGCAGATTGAACCGCATAAAAAAGGCCCGCGCCTTTTCCTGTTAAAATAATCTGTTTAGGGGTAACTTTAATCGTGTAACCTTCAGTTGGCAATTGATCTGCTCCAACAGATGTTAAAACAATTGCTTTTTGGTTAGGTTGGGTAATTTTAGTTTCACGTAAGGCAAAACCTGCCTTGGTAACGATAAAAGCGTTTAATAAATCAGCCATCTTTGCGCCGTCGATGCTTTGATTTACTAAAACTGTTGTTTTATCTAAAATGAAATTTCCGTTTGCCCTGGTAATGGCTACAGGTGCAGGTATGATACCCAGATTAGGATCACCCTGCGCAAATGCACTCGTGCTGATTAATACTCCAATAAAAATCGATAATGCTTTGTTCATGTTGTGTTTTGATTTTATAGATTTATTTGATTGTTCGAACCAAGATAGAGATAATGGCCAGATTCCGAATCTCACATTCTTGTTACAATTTAGATCAACCGTTTGACTGCACCGCATAACGCAGATAAATCTTAATATTAAGAGGTTGTCATTTCGAGTGGAGTGCAACGCAGTCGAGAACCCGAAGGTTCAGTGAAGCTAAATCTGCATTTCATAGCTTCTACGCAGCAGATTTCTCCATTTCACTGCGTTTCAGTCGAAATGACGACTACTTTTATGAAAATCAAGTGCAGAAAGCCTTTGGGTTACGATCGCCCGCTACCGCTTCTTCTCCCGACGTAAAATCGAGGGCATCCCGCTTTGATCGGGTTTAAGTAGCACAGCCAGTTGAACTATTTGGGGGTGCAAAGTGCATAACAATTTTAAGATAGGCACCGCGCTATTCGACCCTCAATAGTAGTAGAAACTTAGTATTTAAACCTGATTGCAATGAAAAGCACGCAATCCCGATTTTTCATCGGGAGCGGACTTGAAATGTAAAGCAGGACTAACAGTAAAAAGAGCTACTGCAATTGCTTTCCAAAAAAAAAGAATTGTAAGCCCAGTGAAACAAGATCAACGTTGATAGACCTCTCCATTCCACTGCGTTTCAATCGAGATGACGATTTTAACAAAAAAAGAGAAACCGTTGCTGATTTCTCTTTTTAAAATTATATTAAAATATTTTACGCTTCTACAGGATGCTCCTTCGCTGCCAAGTACCTTTCGGCATCGAGCGCGGCCATACATCCAGAACCTGCAGCAGTTACCGCTTGTCTGTAATACATATCCTGCACATCGCCACAGGCAAAAACACCTTCGATATTGGTTAAAGTAGAACCTGGTTTGGTCGCTAAATAACCAGTTTCATCCATATCCAACTGACCTTTAAAAATATCGGTATTCGGTTTGTGACCGATAGCCACAAAGAAACCTTCTACTGCGATATCAGACTCAACACCGGTTTTGTTATTCAAAACTTTAACCGCAGTTACATTTTTACCATTACCTAAAATCTCCTGCGTTTCGGTATTGTAATGCACCACGATATTCGGTGTAGCTAACACGCGACTCACCATTGCTTTAGAAGCTCTGAATTCATCTCTACGCACCAATAAATGAACGGTTTTACATAATTTTGCTAAATAAGTTGCTTCTTCGGCAGCAGTATCTCCAGCACCTACAATGGCAACATCTTGTCCTTTAAAGAAGAAACCATCGCACACGGCACAGGCCGAAACCCCAAAACCATTGTATTGTTGCTCGCTTGGTAAACCCAGCCATTTAGCCGTAGCACCTGTAGCAATAATTACGGTATCAGCTGTAATGGTTTTAATTTCATCAACCACTACTTTATGTGGCGTTGAAGAAAAATCAACCGAACTTACATAACCAAAACGGATATCGGTACCAAAACGCTCTGCTTGTTTGCGGAAATCTTCCATCATTTCTGGCCCCATAATTCCTTGCGGGTAACCTGGAAAATTTTCTACATCTGTAGTTTGCGTAAGCTGCCCACCAGCTTGCATACCAGTATACATAATTGGTTTTAAATCAGCTCTGGCAGCATAAATTGCAGCAGTATAACCTGCAGGACCTGAACCTATAATTAAACACTGAACGTGTTCGTTTTCTTGTGACATTATATTGTGTGTTTGAAATTCATTAATCGTAGCGCAAATTTAATGCTTTAAATATTTGTTGGCAAGTGCACATTGTCAACATAGTTTACTTATTAACATCGTAAGCCAAGCGGAAAGCGCATGGCATTTGACGTTTAAAGCTATTCGTGATGTCAGATGTTTCCATCTGACATTGATTACTTATTGCGTGTTTTTTTCACCTGTCGGATGATAACATCTTACAGTACAAAAAATCACTTTCCTTTATTCTCTCTAATCAACCGAATTACATTGCCTCCCAGAATCTTCTTGATGTCGTTTTCCGAGTATCCACTTTTAATCAGCTCATCGGTAATTTTAGGATAATCTGCCACACTGTTCATTCCTAAAGGAAAAGATTCGGCCCCATCAAAATCTGCGCCCAATCCTATATGGTCTATACCGATTAATTTCACTACGTGATTAATATGTTTAACCAAAAGTGCAATTGGTGGACGTGTGGCATCAGCATCAGCCTGATGATTGAAAATCAAGGTATCAATGGCATTGTTTCTACCGTATTTAGCACTCAATGTTTTAAGTTCGCTATCATGTTTTGCAAAGAATTCTTTTTGCTTGGTATTGAAGCTAGCGTCTAAAAAACCGCTATAGAAATTAATGCAAACTACACCCCCGTTTTTACCTACAGCTTTAATCTGATCATCTTTTAAATTTCGCGGAACCGGATTTAGAGCGTAAGCACAGCTATGGGAAACAATTACGGGTTTGGCAGATGCAGCAATGGCATCATAAAAGGTTTTTTCACCCACATGTGATAAATCGACCATTACCCCGAGTTTATTCAAACGTTTAACTACTTGTTTTCCAAAATCGCTTAAACCCGCATTTTCGGGTTTTACTTTACCCGAAGTTTCTTCAGCTGCCGAACTCGACCATGGGGTACTGTTGTTCCAGGTTAAAGTAAGATAAGCCATTCCCCGCTTGGCTAAGCTATCGATATAATCCAATCGGTTTTCGATCATGTGTCCACCTTCTACCCCTATCATAGCAGCCAATTTTTGTTGCTTAACAGCCTGCTCCAAATCTTTTGCGGTGGTGACCAACTGGATCTCGTCTGGATATCGTTTGATCAAACTATAAAGTGAATCTATTTCCTGATTAGCTACAGCATAGCCACCCGTTTCATCACACCAGATGGAAAAAAACTGAACATCCAATCCGCCTTGTTTGGCCCTTACTAAATCGAAATTCCCTTTAGGCTGAAGTTTGCCAATATCGATGCCCGATTTGATCTGATTGAACAGTATATCTCCATGGGTATCGATTACAATCGCATTTTGATGAATTTTGGAACTTTGGGCAAACAGATTGATCTGCAATAATGTTAGGACAAGAAAAAGATAAAGATTTTTCATGCGCTAAATATAATATTAATTGTTTTGATCACCTCAGACACTCTGGTTTCTGCCTACTTTTTTAACCACTAAGAAAGAAAGGCACTTTATGTTCAAAATCCAGGTGTGCTAAGCTGATAAAACAACTCCATCGGTTGTCAGATGGTAACACCTGACAGCACACATCGAAACACTAAGTTTGTATAATCCCAACATTAAACTTCTTAGTAATCGGCGATTGGTTGGCAGCCTCAATCCCCATCGAAATAACTTTTCTGGTTTCTAACGGGTCGATAATACCATCAACCCAAAGCCGGGATGCGGCATAATATGGTGTGGTTTGGCTATCGTATCTATCAGTGATTTCTTTTAACAACTCTGCCTCTTTTTCTGGCGTAATTACCTCTCCTTTCGCTTTTAAAGAGGCTTCCTGAATCTGAAGTAAAGTTTTTGCAGCCTGCGCACCGCCCATTACTGCAATTTTAGCCGTTGGCCAGGCATAAATCAATCTAGGGTCGTAAGCCTTGCCGCACATGGCATAGTTGCCTGCACCGTAAGAATTGCCCAATACTATTGTAAATTTTGGCACCACAGAATTGGCAACAGCATTAACCATTTTAGCACCATCTTTAATAATACCACCATGTTCTGATCGGCTGCCTACCATAAAGCCAGTAACATCTTGCAAAAACACCAATGGGATTTTCTTCTGGTTACAGTTCATAATAAAACGGGTAGCTTTGTCGGCACTATCAGAATAAATTACACCGCCAAACTGCATCTCCCCTTTTTTCGACTTCACCACTTTACGCTGATTGGCCACAATACCCACTGCCCAGCCATCAATACGGCCTAAACCACAAACAATACTTTGTCCGTAGCCTTTTTTGTACTCTTCAAATTCAGATTGATCAACCAAACGGTTAATGACATCCATTATTTCGTAAGGTTTATCTCTGTTTTCAGGTAAAATACCATACAGTTCTTCTTCATTTTCTTTTGGTTTTGCTGGTTTGATCCTATCAAAACCTGCGTTTTGAGGCGCTCCCAACATACTCATGATGTTCCTGATGCTATCTAAACAAGCCTGATCATTAGGATGTTTATAATCGGTAACACCCGAAATTTCGCAATGAGTAGTCGCTCCACCCAAAGTTTCATTGTCAACCTCTTCGCCTATAGCCGATTTTACCAGGTAAGAACCCGCTAAAAAAACAGATCCTGTTTTATCAACAATCATCGCTTCATCACTCATAATGGGCAAATAAGCACCACCAGCAACACAAGCACCCATGATGGCCGAAATCTGTACTATTCCTTCTGACGACATGATGGCATTGTTACGAAACATTCTTCCAAAATGTTCTTTATCAGGAAAAATCTCATCTTGCATCGGGAGATATACACCAGCACTATCGACCAGGTATATTACAGGCAGGCGGTTCTCCATTGCAATTTCCTGTGCACGGAGGTTCTTTTTTGCCGTCATAGGGAACCAGGCACCTGCTTTTACTGTAGCATCGTTAGCCACAATCATACATTGTCTTCCGCTTACATAGCCAATACCGCACACCACGCCTGCCGAAGGACAGCCACCTTGCTCAGCATACATACCATCAGCCGTAAAAGCACCAACTTCTAAGAAGCTGGTATCTTTATCAATTAAATAAGCAATCCGCTCGCGGGCCAATAACTTTCCCTTTTCTTTTTGTTTGGCAGCATTTTTTTCGCCACCACCTAAATATATTTTTTTGAGTCTGGTTTTCAGTTCGTATACCAACTGTTTATTTACATCCTCATTTTTATTGAATTCGATATTCATGGTGGCAATTTAAATTTAATTTTAGAAAAACAATATTGACCAAAACGGTTTCTGGTATAAAGCGATTTTTAACCACAGAGAAAACAAGAAAAATCACTGAGGGTACAGAGATCTGAACGCTTTATTTAAGGTTAGATTACCTACAATTTGAATGATAACTAAAGTATTTTCTCAGTTTACCTCTGTGTAAAAACTCTGTTCCCTCTATGGTTAATTATCCGTTTAAAATGATATTTTTGGGTAAATCCGAAAAATGGAACTAACCATCAATATTCCTGCGCTATTGTTTCCTGCCATTAGCTTAATTATGCTGGCTTATACCAACCGTTTTCTGGCTTTGGCAAGTTTAGTGAGAAGTTTAAAATCGAAATATGAGGATGGCGATAAAAATGCAGCGCTTCATAAACAGATCGAAAACCTGCGTTACCGCTTAAGACTGATCAAAAACATGCAGGCTTTTGGTGTACTTAGCTTTGCCAGTTGCCTTTTTTGCATGTTTTTTATTTATTTGGAGTGGAATACCGTTGCTGAAATTCTTTTTGCCCTGAGTTTGATATTTTTCATGATCTCGTTAATCATTTCGCTAATTGAAATCCAGATCAGTACAAAAGCACTGGAGCTGGAATTGAGCAGTTTAGAGGAACTCGATAATCCATCAATGGTAAGCAGGTTTAAAAAGAAATTTGATAAAGATTGATATGCAACCATCTGTAAATACACCAGAAGAATATTTAAACAGCCTCCCTGAAGAAAGGAAAACGCCAATTTCGAAATTGAGAGATACTATTTTAGAGAATCTGCCAGCTGGTTTCGAAGAACAGATTACCTATGGTATGCTGGCATATGTTATCCCACTTGAGCTTTATCCTGCAGGTTACCATTGTACACCAGAACAGGCTTTACCTTTTATCAATATTGGTTCGCAAAAGAATTTTATTGTTATGCACCACTTGGGTTTATACGCATTTACTGATTTACTGAAATGGTTTCAGGCAGAATACCCAAAACACAGCAAATACAAATTGGATATGGGAAAAGGCTGTGTTCGTTTTAAAAAGCCTGATGATATCCCGTACCCATTAATTGCCGAGCTCACCAGAAAAATCACGCCTGAGCAATGGATTGAACAATATGAAAAAGTATATAAACGTAAAGGCTAATTTTGATAAACTACACCATCAATCTTCAACTTTTTAAACTTTTCGGCCCAGCCTTTGCCTTTTATGTATTTTACCTGCGATGGGTGTCCTTTTAAATTTGGATGATAAATCGGATCGAATGAAAAGGTCATTTCGGTATCTGATTTTTGAATAACAGTTACTTCGTTATCATTTTCATCCTTTTCTCCTGTCGTGAAAAACTTATCGCCAATTTTCGCATTGAAATCAGCTCTGGTATAAGTTTTCAAAGGACTATCTGGATAGCCCTCAATCAATTTATTCTGCTCGTCTATCCTTAAATAAACTGTACTCACTGCATCGCCTCCTACCAATGAATAAAACTTGTAAAAAAGCTTTTTATTAATGCGAGCAGTATCCTTGATTTCGGTATAGGATTGAGCATTCATATACCATAAATTGCCAATCTGCATCGGCAAAAATGAATCGGCAGCCCTGTTTTGAGCCTTATTCTTCTGGCAAGAAAGGATAGCGAGACTAATTAAAATAAAACTTAAAGATTTCCAGTTTACGATCATGAGGCATTTGTTTTTCCTTATTTAACGTTAAAGATAAACAATGCGCTACATTGTAAGCTATTAATTCACAAAATGATACAAGAAAACTACCTCTCCGCTAAAGGCAGGTTTTTTCTGGTCTTCAATTTCCATTTCGATAGCCATATTTACTTTGGTTACGCCTCGGAGATTGATAATAGAAGCCAGCTTTGCCTTTAGCCGTACTTTGCTGTTAACGGTAACTGCCTGCGCAAACCTTAAACTTTCGATACCATAGTTAATCTCCATCTTCAGGTTTTGGATATCAACAATCTCCTTCCACAGGTAAGGGATTAACGAAAGCGTTAAATAGCCATGGGCTATGGTTGCTTTAAAAGGGCCTTCATTTTGGGCTCTTTCTTCATCAACATGAATCCATTGATGATCTAATGTGGCATCGGCAAATTTATTAATCTGTTCTTGTGTAATGGTGTGCCATGAAGAAACGCCTAATTCCTTGCCAAGGTATTGTTCAAATTCTGCGTGGGAGGTAATGATTTGCATTTTGGTATATATTTTTAGCTTTAGCGCCAAGCGGCTGGCGAATTAATAATTTGCTTATTGTTATTTGACAATTAATTTTTAACTCAGATTTCTTTCTCTAAACCAAACCTCGTCTGGAATGGCAGAAAAATCATCCATTTTATCGATTAAAGTTTCGGCATTTGCTTCATTAAAAACTAAATCGCGATTGGCTGGTTTCAGAAATTTACTTTGCACCATCATATCCATTTGGGCAAATAAGGGATCATAAAAACCATTTACATTTAATACACCGATTGGTTTTGTGTGCAGGCCGAGCTGCAACCAGGTTAATACTTCAAAAAACTCCTCAAGTGTACCGAAACCACCTGGCAAAATTACAAAACCATCACTTAAATCGGCCATTTTCTGTTTTCTTTGGTGCATATTTTCCGTTACAATCATTTCGGTTACCCCTTTATGACCAACTTCTTTATCCATTAAAAACTGTGGAATTACGCCTGTAACTAAACCGCCTAACTCGAGTACATCATTGGCTAATACCCCCATCACGCCTACACTACCACCACCATAAACCAATCTGATCTGCTGTTTTACAAGTGTTTCGGCCAATTGCTTTATTGCGTTACGCAGCGCTACATCGCCATTAAAGTTTGATCCACAATACACACAAACTGATTTAAGCTTATTCATTTAGATTAAAATTTACCGAAGTTAAGACTTTATCGGCTTTCTGTAAATTTTAATTCTGCACAAAGCTGTTACAGTTTTTTTGTTATTTCGTTAATAAGAGGCTGTATCATAAGTGGGTGATTTCCATTCGAACTTGTCACGTTGTCCAAAGGACTCCTACGGAGAGCTTGTCGAAACGCTTTGCAGGAAATTTAACAGGTCCTTCGACAGGCTCAGGACGACAATTATACACCTATAATACAACCTCTTAACAAAAAAGGAGCAGCATTAACGCTACTCCTTTTAACCAAATATAAGAGAAAAGATTTTTTTTGTTAAACGATCTTAGAAAGCATAGCGGATTGTTGCACCATAAGTTCTTGGATCGCCAAGTACACCTGCGTATAAGCCTGAGTTACCTGCTGCAGCCTGCAATTGTTCATAATAGTTTTTGTTTGCGATATTTCTGCTCCAAACAAATAAAGAGAACTTATCTGATTTGAATCCTAACCTTGCATTAAATAAGGCATAACCTTTAACATTTAAAATGTTTGATGGTGTAGGGTTTGACGAATATTCTGAACGGTAACTTGCATCGCCCGCAATAAAATACCTACCGGCCCTGGTTGCTAAATTACCGGGGGTACTAAATTCAGAACCTCCAGAGATATTCCATTTAGAAATACCTGGCAACCTGCCTCCTGAAGCATCTTTAAATGCCACTTGGGTAGCTACCCCGTTCACTAATTCGGTATGTCCGGTTTCTTCTAAAGGAAGTGGTGCATTGGTGAATTTTACATATTTACCATCAAGATAGGCCACCGCTGCATTTAAAGTTAAGAACCTTTCCAGTTGATAAGTTCCATCAATTTCTAAACCTTTTACTTTAACCTTTTCTGCATTAGCAAGATAACCTCTGTTTACACCCAACTGTGGAGATTGTACATTGGTTTGGTAATCTTTGATGTCGGTATTAAAAGCGGTAACATTCAATATGGCACCTTTAACCGGTTTTGTTTTTAAACCTAATTCGTAATGTTGAACATATTCTGGCTTTACAACAGCAACTGACAAGTCTGCTTGTCCGGTTGAAGTAGTTGGCAAACCACCTACGTTAACACCAACAGGTTTATAAGCAGTAGAGAAAGTTCCATAAACGTTCAATTTTGTGTTAGGGCGGTATGAAACCGTTAAGTTACCCGATAAATTATTGTTATCTACTTTCGTAGTAAACTGCTGATTACTATAAACAGCGGCTTTTAGTGCAAGTAAAGCGGCGTCTGTAGTCTGCAATCCGCCATAAGTTACCCTGTCGTAATCCACATCTTTTTTATCATAAGTGTATCTTAAACCAGGTAATACGTGAAAGTGCTCTAAAAATTCCCAGTCAACCTGAGCAAAAATAGCTGCACTTAACGATTTGATGGTCGAGTTGGTTTTAATCCCAAAGCCATCTAATAAACCAGGGGTTGAATATAATGCCTGACTACCCGTATTGCTGGTTTGCACAAATCTCCATTGATCTTTACCTACTTCTTCTGTTTGTGCCAAACCTTTTAAGTTCTGAGCAAGGGCAAACACGCCAATTACACCACTTAATTTATCGGTGATATTACCTGCATATCTAATTTCCTGTGAATATTGATCATGACGGGAGTTACCTTGAGATTTGGTCAATGCTGATAATTCAGAGAAATCCCTGTCGTTTGTAGGATCCCAGTTCCAGAATCTCCATGCAGTGGTAGAAGTTAATGTTCCGCCACCGATCTTATAATCTACATTTAAAGATATACCACCGATTGATTGATTATGTCTCCAGGGGGTATTGGTATTTATTTCTCTTAAAAAAGGATCAATTTTAGGTTGCTGATAGCCTAAATCTGAAACAATTTTGGCATACTGACGGTAAGCGCTTCTTTCTGTTGTGGTAACGCCAGCAATTACCAAAGGGTAACCTGCAGGGTGCTGAACACTTACATCGCTACTCAACAATATCTGTAGCCTATCTGAAGGTGTAAAATACAACTGACCTTTAAAACCAAGGTTGTTTTGTCCGCTATATTTACGTTCTTCTCTGGTATTCCATATTGTACCATCGCGTTGGGTACCGGAGATTGATATTTTTGCAGCAAGATTTTTTGCTACTCCTCCCGAAACTGACGTTTTTGCCTGGATAAAGTTATAATTTCCAACGCTTAGTTCTACTTTGGCACTTGGTGTTTGGGTTGGTTTTGTAGTGGTGATGTTAAATGCACCTGCGGTAGTATTTTTCCCAAATAAGGTACCTTGAGGACCACGGATTACTTCTATTTGTTCGATATCCAGGAAATCGGTTGAGGTAGCAGCCGGACGCGCATGGTAAACACCATCTACGTAAAAACCTACACCCGGATCGATACCATCGTTAGTTAAACCGAATGTTGAACCCAGACCTCTAATATTAAGTGTTGTATTTCTGGCATTCGATGCATATAATTGTACAGATGGCACTAACTCTTTTAAACGGTTAACGTTAAAAGCACCTGCATTTTCTGCTGCCTGGCCACCGATTACAGTAATTGGAATAGGCACGTCCTGTAAAACTTCCGAACGTCTTCTCGACGTTACAACGATCTCATCTAATAATGCGTTTTCTACCAGAACCAATTCTATTGGTGTTTCCTGAAGTTTTAAAATCTGAAAATCCTGAGGTTTATAACCAACTGAGCTCACTTGAAGGTAAAATGGAGTCTCTTGTTTTACATTTATGCTGAAAACACCATTATCATCTGCCACTACCGCTTGGTTTGTTCCTCTTACCTTTACAGTAGCATGTGGTATTGTACTGCCATTTGTTGTTTTAATTACACCGGTTACTGGGCTTTGGGCAAAGGCAAAACTTGCCGAAAGTAAAAATGAAAAGAGAATTAGTAAACTTTTGTTCATGATTAGTTATATAGTTTGTTTAAATGTTGTTGGTTAATGACTCGTTCGAAAGCATGCGATTACTGTTTTAGAATGGCTACAACAACAATACGAGCGTGTTTTTTGATTTGTTTTCATGATTATTATATAAATCCTATAGATTTAGTCGACAAATATATTAAAAAATTTTATCTGCCAAATTTTATTTTGTGATTTTTCTATTTTTTATTAATCCTCCAGACCTTATAGGTTTTCAAAACCTATAAAGTCTAAAAACAAAAACGGGGCTATCGTAAACGATGCCCCGCTGAATGCTATAAAATATTGACTAATGAGATTGCTTCGTTCCCGCAATGACGATTATTCGAAAGGATTATACCTTATCTTGTATAATTAGGTGCCTCTTTAGTAATCGTAATATCGTGCGGATGGCTTTCGCGCATACCTGCAGCTGTAATCTGCACAAATTGTGCTTCTTGTAACGCCTCGATACTTGCTGCACCGCAATAGCCCATACTTGCACGTAAACCGCCAATATATTGATACATTACTTCTGCTAAGGTACCCTTAAATGGCACACGGCCAACAATTCCTTCAGGAACTAACTTTTTAATATCATCTTCCACATCCTGGAAGTAACGGTCTTTAGAACCTTGCTCCATTGCTTCAATTGAGCCCATTCCACGGTAAGATTTAAATTTACGTCCTTCGTAGATAATGGTTTCGCCTGGTGATTCTTCCACTCCTGCAAATAACGAACCTGCCATTACTGTGCTTGCTCCAGAAGCAATTGCTTTGGCAATATCACCTGTGTGTTTAATACCACCATCGGCAATAACAGGAACACCTGTGCCTTTTAAAGCTTTAGCACATTCGTAAACCGCATATAATTGGGGCACACCAACGCCGGCAATAATTCGGGTGGTACAGATAGAACCAGGACCAATACCTACTTTAACTGCATCGGCACCTGCATCGGCTAAGAATTTTGCAGCAGCACCGGTAGCAATATTCCCAACAATAACCTGCAAATCAGGATATTTCGCTTTAACTTCTTTTAATTTATCAACTACTCCTTTTGAGTGACCATGAGCAGTATCGATGGTAATTACATCAACACCGGCATGAACCAAGGCATCAACACGCTGTATAGTATCAGCTGTTACACCAACCGCAGCACCTACACGTAAACGACCGCGTTCATCTTTACAGGCGGCAGGATAATTTTTAACCTTCGAAATATCTTTAAAAGTAATTAAACCGCTTAGGTAACCATCTTTGCTCACTACAGGAAGTTTCTCGATTTTATGGTTCTGAAGAATTTCTTCTGCCTGAACCAAAGTAGTACCTTCTGGTGCAATGATTAAATTTTCTTTAGTCATTACCTCAGAAATCGGTCTTTTCATATTCTTTTGAAAACGTAAATCCCTATTTGTAATAATACCCACCAATTTATTGTCGCTGCTTACAACGGGAATACCACCAATTTTATGCTCTTTCATAATTTTGAAAGCATCGGCCACAACAGCTGTTTCCAATAAGGTAACCGGATCCTGGATCATACCGCTTTCAGAACGTTTAACCTTACGTACTTCTTCAGCTTGTCTTTCTATGGTCATGTTTTTATGTAACATACCAATGCCACCATTTTGTGCGATGGCAATGGCAAGTTCGGCTTCTGTTACAGTATCCATCGCGGCAGAAATCAATGGAACATTAAGTTTGATTTTTTTTGTTAAAAAAGTGGCTGTATTTACTTCACGGGGCAGAATTTCGGAATATGCAGGTACTAGAAGTACGTCGTCATACGTTAAACCTGTGGCAATAAACTTTGTGGAATCGAGTTGCATAGCAAATAAATTAGGATTTATTATTTGCCAGGCAAAGATACGAAAATTGAGGGAATATAAAAGTATAAAGATAAAAATGCTTAAATATTGAGCTTGTCTGACAATCGCTATCATTACAATGCAAAATCCAAGGTCTAATGAATATACCGTAACAATGACCTAACCATTTAGCGATTATATTTGAATAAAATTTTTGTTTTATATAATTTCAACAAACCAAATATAATAAGATGATAGATTTTCTTGAAGGCGTAAAGGAATGGCTCGTTGGATTTTTCGGCTTACCAGCACTGTTAAAACTACTGCAGACCAATGATTATAGCCAGTTTATGAGCTGGAATGGCATCAGTGCGCTTATGGGTCCTTTGATTCCCTTTTTATTGGTTTTTGAAATCATCAGGATGGCATTTTACCGCCGTTTTAAAGTGGTTGATTACCGGATTTCTTTCTTTTCACTGGTAATTAATTCTTTCATTGGCCGCATTATTTCTATCGGAATGGTATCTGTCTGTATCGGTTTATTTGGCAAATACGCCATTTTTAAAACCGAGATTACATGGTACTGGCTGATATATGGCTACGTGATCTGGGAATTCGGGCATTTTATTTATCATTTTTTAGCGCATAAAGTAAGGCTTTTCTGGTGTTTGCACTCCACCCATCACGCCCCCGAAACCATGAACTTATCAGTAAATTTTGCGCATTTTTTTCTTGAAGCACCCTATGCAGACCTGATTAGAACTACAACGTGCATCCTTTTGGGTGTAAGCCCTGCCCTGCTTTTTTTAATCATGTTTATCGATGGTTTTTGGGGATCTTTTATTCACATTGGAGAAAACATTTCTAAAGATGGCCGTTTTGGATTTTTAAATAAAATCATCCTTACTCCTTCTCACCATCGTGTACACCACGCCAAGAATGCATTATACATGGACACCAACTTTTGTAACCTGTTACCTATTTGGGACCATGTTTTCAAAACCTATCAGGAAGAAGACAAAACGATAAAAATTGAATACGGCATTACCCGGGAAATGAAAAAGCACAGCTTTTTAGACGCTTATTTCGGTGAGATTGTTCTTTTGGCTAAAGATGTTTGGCGTGCACCTGGTATTAAAAATAAATTTCTATACATCTTTATGCCGCCGGGATGGAGCCACACCAAAGACCATAAAACAGCTAAAATAGTGAGATCTGAATATTTGAAAAACTACAAAACTGGAATGGTCAACTCATAAGATGAGCTAACGGAAAACTTTATAAAAATTTTTCTTGTGCCTTATATGACATATAACTTATTAGGCTGATTTAAAAGTCTTAGATCAAAAATATGTTGTTAATTAATTGATCATATTTAATTAAATCTTTTTAATATTGCAATAACCAAAAAACTATTTTTATAAATGCAGAAAAATGCTCTCAAATTTCTGACTTTAATGCTATGCATTGGAGTTAGCACCGTTTATGCCCAAACCACTCAACCCATAAAAAGAGAATTTAAGTTTGGTAAAATTGCACCATCAGAATTCGAAGTGAAAGCTACAGGACAGGACTCCTCCGCCGCTGCAATTAAACTGTTCGATGTTGGCGACTGTTATTTCGAAATCGGGCCTTCATCTGGTAGCTTTATTTATGTTTTTGAAAGACATATCCGTTATAAAATCTTAAACAAAAACGGATACGATCTAGCTAATTATAAAGTAGAGCTATATAAAAGTAGTAATTCTGCCAAAGAAGACCTCAGTTTTATGGACGCCGCAACTTACAATATGGTTGATGGTAAAATGGTTACCAGTAAACTAAATAAAGACGCCAAATTTACTGAGGAGTTTAACAAAAACTATGTAATCAAAAAATTTGCTTTGCCCAATGTTAAAGAAGGCTCTATTATCGAATTTAAGTACAAAATCAAATCAGATTTTATTTTCACACTCCGTGGCTGGAAATTCCAATCAAATATTCCAACGCTTTGGTCGGAATACAATGTAAAAATACCTGAATACCTAACGTATAAGAACAACCTAAGTGGATATTATCAGGTCGATCATCCGCTCCATCAAAATATAAATGCGAGCTACGTATCAGGCTTAACTTCTACTGCTGTTTACGATAAATATAGTGCTGCTAATGTACCTGCATTGAAAGAGGAGCCTTATGTAACCACAATGGATGATTATATCCCTAAAATCGAATTTGAACTCAGGGCAACCCAATTCCCAGGCGAGATGTACCAAGACTTTAATGGTTCGTGGTCAAAAATTATTAATGGGATGGCCCAAGATGAAAAATTTGGTGGTTTTATTAATAAAAATAGTTATGCCAAAGCTGTACTTCCAGGCATTCTGAAAGGCGAAAAAGATACCCTTGCAGCAGTGAAACTCATTTTCAACTACGTTAAAAACAACTTAAAATGGAATAAAGAATACTTGGTGTATGCTAAAGAAACCAATCCAAAAAGTATCTTCGAAAAGAAAACTGGTTCGTCTGCTGATATTAACCTTTCCTTATTAAGCTTATTAAAAGAAGCAAAAATTGAGGCTTACCCTGTTTTGATTAGCACAAGAGAAAATGGTGAACATCCTGGATACCCGGTAGAATCGGCGTTCAATAATGTAATTGGTGTTACACAGATCGGAAATAGTTTATATTTTCTTGATGCTACCGATAAAGATCTTCCTGCAGGTATGCTAGATTATGACAATCTAAATCATCAGGGCTTTTACATGGATTTAAAAAATTTAAATGGAAAATGGCTCTCCACAGAACCAACAGTAACGACCGAAAAGATCTTTGTTTATAACATGACGCTTGATAAAGAAAATAAGCTAACGGGCAAAATTAATCAATACTCAAAAGGATACAGCGCATTAAACCTGCGCAATAAATATAGAAAAACGACTAATGAAACCGAATTTATTAAAAACTTCAAAAAAGACAAAACAGGGCTTGAAGTTTCTAATTACAAAATCGACAATCTCGACAATCTTGAGGAGTTGTTGACAGAAAGCATGGATGTGGTGATTGAAGATAATGTGGAAGAAGCCGGAAACCTGGTGTATTTTACGCCTCTCCTTTTCGAAAGAACCAAAGAAAATTTATTCAAACTGGAACAACGAAAATTCCCGGTCGATTTTGCCTATCCATTTAAAGAAAGTTATCGGATTACGATCAGCTTCCCTGAAGACTACGAAGTAGATAAGTTGCCAAAGGGCGGGATTTATAAACTTCCGGAAGACAACGGAACATTTACCATCAATTATATTGCAGAAGGTAAAACCTTAATGGTAAGGAGTATCATAAACGTAAACAAATCGCTTTACACACCAGAAGAATATTTCGATTTAAAAGAATTATTTAAAACGGTTGTAGAAAAACAGGCTGAACAGATCGTATTTAAAAAGAAAGTATAATGAAATACTATTTAAGTTTAGCGCTTGCGCTTGTAAGTATTAACACTGCATTAGCACAGACGGATTATGATGTAGCGAAGATTCCCGAAAACCTTAAAAAGGATGCTGTTGTTGTAATTAGGAACGAAGAATCTTTTTTTGATGTTAAGAGCCTGGGTGAAGCAAAAATGGATTATAAAGTGGCGATAACCATTTTGAACAAGGCCGGTGAGGAATATGGTGAAATGGCTGAGGTTTACGATAAATTTAGCAGCATATACAACATTAGAGCTACGCTTTACGATGCGGCAGGAAAAAAAGTAAAAGACTATAAAAGCTCTGATATTAAAGACCAAAGCCTGATTTCGGATTTTTCTATCTTCGAAGACAACAGGCTTAAGCTCTTGAAATTTGTTAGTATAACTTATCCATACACCGTAGAATACAGCTATAGTCAGGATTATAACGGATTACTTTCTTTTCCTTCATGGCACGACTTAAAAGGTTTTGGAGTATCAGTAGAAAAATCTGCCTATACTATACAAAAAGCAAAAAACTATAAAATGAGGTACATTACCAGTCGTAATTTACAGACCGACTCGGTTATTAATGGAGAGAAAGTACAGTACAAATGGAAAAGTGCCAATGTTGCAGCAGTTGCTGAAGAGCCATTAAGTACAGGCATTGATAACATTTCTGCCTGGGTTAAAGCCTCCCCTAATCAGTTTGAATACGATGGTTCGACAGGAAATTTCGATAACTGGAAAAATTTCGGATCGTGGTTGTATACTTTAAATCAAGGTGGAAATAAACTTCCGGACGCTACCAAACTAATGGTGCAGAATTTAATCAAGAATGCCAAAACACCAAAAGAAAAGATCCGGATTTTGTATAACCATTTGCAACAAAATACCCGTTACGTAAGTGTTCAATTAGGAATAGGAGGCTTTAGACCTATTTTAGCCGAAAAGGTTGCGCAAGTGAATTACGGCGATTGTAAGGCATTATCCAATTACATGAAAGCACTGCTTAACGAGGCTGGGATCCCTTCAAACTTAATTGTTATCGGAAACGATATGCCCAGTTTAAACCCAACTTATTCTAGTATGGGACAGGCTAACCACATGATTTTGTGTGTTCCATTAGCAAAAGATACCACCTTTTTAGAATGCACCAGCCAATATAAACCAATGGGATTTATCGGCTATAGCAATTCTGACCGGAATGTATTAATGGTTACCGAAGACGGGGGAAAAATAGTGCATACCCCTGCTTACAATGCCAAAGAAAATTATCAGATCAGAAAAACCAAAATTACATTAGCAGAAGATGGTACGGCAAGCTCAGAAATAAAATCTACATATGGCAATGCGCAGTTTGAAGAAAATTTCCCGATGACTTTAATGGAACCAGTTGATCTCCGGAAAACAATAATTGAAGATAGTCCTATTCCGGTAGCAGAGCTGATCAGTTATAAGTATGTACAGCCAGATAAAACGTTACCTGTGCTTACAGAAGAGATTAACTTTAAAACCAATCCATTGTTAACTAAAGGTGGAGATAAGTTATTTCTGGTGGTAAACCAGGTTAACCGCCGCGAAAGTGTTCCGCTTAAAGTAGAAGGTAGAAAAACATACTTTGCTGTTCCTTTTGGTTATAATGACGATGATGAAATTAGTTACATTTTACCAAAAGGATATAATGTAGAGTTTATTCCGAAAGATATCACGATTAGCTCAGAATTTGGATCATATACCGCGAAATTCAGCGTAAAAGACAATATGATTGTTTATAGCCGCACGCAAACCATGAACAATAAAAAGTATCCACCAGAAAAATATGGTGAGTATGTAGATTTTTATAAAAAGATCTACCAGGCAGATAAACAAAAAGCGGTTTTAGCAAAAACTTTATAAATTAGCATATGATTACTGAAAACCAATATTTTGATGGCAACGTTAAATCGTTAGGCTATGAAACCGCTGAAGGAAAATCGACTGTCGGCATTATAAATCCGGGAGAATATACTTTTGGAACAGCTCAGAAAGAAATTATGCATGTTATAGAGGGTGAGCTAACAGCGCTTTTACCAGGTAATACAAATTGGCAAAGCATTAAAGCTGGTAGTAATTTTGAAGTGCCAGCAAACTCATCTTTTAAAGTAAAGGCCAGTGTTCAAACAGCATATCTTTGCCAGTACAGATAGTTAATAAAAAAATAACAAACCGAAAAAATCGTCATTTCGAGCGGAGTGTAACGAAGCCGAGAACCCTAAGGCTCTGCGAAGCAAAATCTATCTGGATAGATCTCTCCATTTCGCTACGCTTCAGTCGAGATGACGAATAACGGGGGATATTTATAATTATTTCTTCCCTATCACTACTTCTGTAAAATGATCGGTTGTCAGGTATTTATTTGCCAAGGCCAGTAATTCTTCGGCAGTAATGGTTTTAACCTTCTCTATATATTTGGTATAGTAATCGTAATCCAATCCTGCAAAATAAATGTTCTTGAATTTATCGGCGTGTGAAAATACATTTTCCAAACTGCCCAACATCGAACCCAACATGTAGTTCCGAACAAGATCCAGTTCTTCTTCACCTACCAGTTCATTTTTCAATATCTCTATCTCTTTGTAAATCTCAGTTAATGCAGCTGAACAAACATCGGCACCAACTTCAGTAGTAATAAAAAGATAACCAGCCAGTTGTAGCGAAGAAATCCCAGAACCGATACCGTAAGTATAGCCTTTATCTTCGCGGATGTTATTCATTAAACGCGAGCCAAAGTATCCACCTAAAACCGTATTTAAAATCTGAAGACCAGAAAAATCCTCATGTTTACGGTTAATGGCCAACTGACCAATTCTGATCGCAGACTGTAAAGCTTCTGGTTTTTCTGTATAAACAAATTGCTTTTCTGTTCTCGTGAAATTGAAACTGTTCTTTACCGCATTACTTTTTTCCCAATCCTGTCCAAAAGCATCGTTCAGCAGGTTAAAGCTAACATCATCAAACTTACCCGAAACAATAATAGTACAATTATTGGGTGCATATGCGGCCTTAAAGTAATCAACCAGATCTTCTCGTTTCAATGCATCGTAATGCCCTGCTTGTATGTTTACCCCGTAAGCTGTATCACCAAATAAAGCATGTGCAAATTCTTTTCTCGAAAGAACATCGTTTTTCTTCAGGTTTACCTGTAGCTTTTGCTTTTGGTTTTGAATGTAAATATCAAGTTCATGCTGTGGAAACTGGCTTTCTGATAAAACATCCTTCACAATCGGCAGTACCGAGTGTAAATGTTTATTTAAAGTGTATAATGTAACCGAAGATTGATCCTGGGCATATTCTGTTTGAAAAAATGCACCATAAAAATCAATTTGTTCGGCTATTTCTTTCGCCGATAATTTATTTGTTCCATTATTGATCAATGCGCTTACCGCAATGGCCTGTAACGGTTTTTCTAGGTTCCAGTTTACGTTTTCAAAAATAAATTCGATACGCACCAGATCCTGTTCTCGGGAATAGATTGTAAAAACGGGCACACCGTTATCCAATGCTTCTTTTTCTGGGTGGATAAAATTTATTGTTGATACCTGCTTAAAATCAGGCGCCTGTTGTCTGTTAAGCATTTTCTTCAGTTAAATAATATAAAGTTGATGATGAATTTGATTGGAAAGTTTCGTTAGAGATCCGTTTTATATCTTCTGCTTTAACCTTTAAAAATTCTTCTGTTTCCTGGTTTAGTAAAGCGGCATCACCTAAAAGCTCATAATAAGCCAGGTTCATTGCTTTATCCAATAAACTCATTTCAGAAAAAACAAGTACAGATTCTACCTTGTTCTTTACCTTGGTTAATTCGTTATCAGAAACCAGTTCGGCTTTTAATTTATCAAGTTCTGCCCAGATTGCTTTTTCTGCGGTCTCGGTTGTTATTCCTTCCACCAATTTACCTTCAACTATAAACAAACCCGGATCTAAACTGCTCGAGATGTAGGCATTGATATCGCTAAAAAGTTTCTGCTCTTTCAACAAGCTGTTGTACAAGCGCGAAGACTGCCCACGTGATAAAATATCAGATAATAAATCAAAGGCATAATAATCCTGATTTAACCGCCCTGGCATTTTAAAAGCCATATAAATTGCATTTAAAGGCACCTTTGCCTTCACAGTTTCTTGTCTCGCTTCCGTTTGTGGCTCTTCCTGAACTAAATCACGGTTGTATTTCTCTCCCGCTGGGATTGGTTCGAACCATTTTTCAGCCAGTTTTTTCACATCTTCGGTTTTCACATTTCCACCCACAACCAAAATTGCATTTTGTGGTGTATAGTGTTTTTTGAAAAATGCCTTTACATCATCCATTGTCGCATTTTCGATATGCGAAAGCTCTTTTCCGATAGTTGCCCAGCGGTAAGAATGCTTTTTATAAGCCAACGGACGCAACTTTAACCAAACATCGCCATAAGGCTGATTAAGATAACGTTGCTTAAACTCTTCACTCACCACATTTCTTTGCGTATCTAAACTCTTTTCAGAAAAAGCCAGGCTCAGCATACGGTCGCTTTCCAACCAAAATGCCGTTTCTATGTTTTCTGCCGGCAGCGTGATGTAATAATTGGTAATATCATTGCTCGTAAAAGCGTTGTTCTCACCACCTACACGCTGCAAAGGCTCATCGTAATTCGGAATATTTACCGATCCGCCGAACATTAAATGCTCAAATAAATGCGCAAAACCGGTTTTTTCAGGATCCTCGTCACGGGCGCCAACATCATACAAAATATTTAAAACTGCCATTGGCGTTGTCGCATCTTCATGCACCAAAACTTTTAAACCATTGGCAAGTGTAAAACGATTAAAATCTACCATATTAATTTTTAGAACCGTAAAGATATAATAAATGATTTCACTGATGAGGAAGATTTAATAGATTTTGGTGTATTAACTGTGTTTGTTATTTTTTTGACAAACCTTAAACCTTAGCCCCTCAACCTTCCCTCCCTTTTCCTTATCTTTGTAATATGAATACAGCCGATTTACTGCAACGGGCATTACATTTCGATTTTTTGAGCCTTGAAGAAGGAGTACATTTATACCATCATGCCGATACGGCATCGCTGATGTTTGTAGCGAATGAATTAAGGAAAATTCAGGTACCCAGTGGCAAGGTAACCTGGCAGATCGACCGTAATGTTAACACGACTAACGTTTGTATTGCCAACTGTAAATTCTGTAATTTCTTCCGCAGGCCTGGCCACGATGAAAGTTATATTACTGATATTGAAACCTATAAAGTAAAAATTGAAGAAACTTTCCGTTTAGGTGGAGATCAGTTATTATTACAGGGTGGTCACCACCCGGATTTAGGTTTAGCCTTTTATGCGGATCTTTTCAAAAAACTAAAAGAATTATATCCTGATTTAAAATTACATGCTTTGGGCCCGCCGGAAATTGCACACGTTGCAAAGCTGGAAGGAATGACGCATACTGAAGTATTAAAAGCATTAAAAGAAGCAGGAATGGATTCGCTTCCTGGTGCAGGTGCCGAAATTTTAAATGACCGCGTAAGGCGTTTAATTTCAAAAGGAAAATGCGGTGGACAGGAATGGCTTGATGTAATGCGTGCATGCCATCAATTAGATATTACCACTTCGGCAACCATGATGTTTGGGCACGTAGAAACCATTGAAGAGCGTTTTGAACATTTGGTATGGATCCGTCAGGTACAGAGCGAAAAACCTGCTGATGCAAACGGATTCCTGGCTTTTATTCCCTGGCCCTTCCAGGATGACGGAACTTTATTAAAAAGACTCCGCGGTATCAGCAACAATGTAACAGCTGATGAATATATCCGCATGATTGCCTTGAGCCGCATTATGTTGCCTAATATTAAAAACATTCAGGCCAGTTGGTTAACCGTTGGTAAAGCAACCGCACAGCTTTGTTTACATGCAGGTGCAAATGATTTTGGATCGATTATGATCGAAGAAAATGTAGTATCGGCTGCTGGTGCACCACACCGTTTCACCGCGAATGGTATCCAGCAATCTATTAAAGCTGCCGGTTTCGAACCTCAGTTACGCGGACAGAAATATAACTACAGGGATTTACCTGAGCATTTGGAAGAACAGGTGATCACGTACTAGAAATAGAGATGGATAATGTGAGAAGGACTATGTAGGATGGAAATATATTTTATTATACGTATTGATCTTAAAATCCTATCATCTTAATAAATAAAGGGAAGTAAAACCAAGTTCTACCTCCCTACCTTAAACAAACATTACCTAATCAATAATGCAAATATTTTGAACTTATAATTACAATTTCTTCCCGTCTCTTAGGAATAAGTTAGCAATTGTGATTACGCTGGCTTTATCCAAAGGCTCATCAAAACTTTCTACCGCTACTGCTTTGGTTATGCCTGCATTCCCACCTAAACCTACAATACTAGCACCGGCTTGTACGGTTAAATCTTCGCCAGCATATACTGCATCTACCTGAGGAACTCCAGAATCGTTTGCCTGACCTGAAGCACCAAGGCTAACCCATGGCTTATATATTGCGGTACCAGCTGCTGTACGCATTTGGCGGATGTGTGAAGCATGACGTGCCTCCACTGAGTGGATCTGTAAAGCCGTTTGCAATACAGGACTACCTAATAAGGCTCCTGCCTGGCCTTTGTATGCTCTGACTCCGGTATCTTCAAAACCTTGTGCTACTGCTAAAAAAGTACCATAATCAGAATATACAGTAGAAAATGTTCCACCTGCTCTAAAATCGGTATCCGCATAGGCAATTGGTGCACGGGCAGAACTTCCCAAGGCACCTATCAATAAATCAACGTGTGCTTTTTCGTGATCACGAATGGTAGTAATGGCTGTTTGACTGGCTGCATTAGGAAAATTAAAAGTAACATCAGTTACTGCCGATCCAGGAGTTTTGCCTACAATACAGTGATTGTAAAAATGATATTCCAAATACTCTAACGATAAAGCAAAGTTTAATACATCAACAACCGCAGCAGGTAAAGCTGTTTGTCCATATGCTTTTTGAAACATTGAACCCAGGGCTAGCGGCATAGCAGCCAAAGAGATTTTTTTGCCCATGTTGAAAAAGCTTTTCATTGCGGCTCTTCTCGGATTTAATCTCTCATAGATTTCACCGTCAACTTTTTCAATTTCTTCTAATATATTTACGATATTCATGATTTTCTGATTTTAAAAATTAAAGATTGATAACATTAATTTTGGTTTTAATATATTTTCCAGCAATGGCTAACACCTTGTCTGGCGTCAAAGCTGCATCTAAACCTCCTGCGTTATTGGCACCCAATGGAGCAAGGCTATTTAAATCAGCAAACGACCCGTTTGAGATTAAATCACGAACATAAGCTGCGTGACGGGCCTCAACCGAAACAATCTTACCTGCTAACAATAAATAAGTGCCATTTTTAATTCTTGGTCCGGCACCATTGTATGCTGCCACTCCCAAATCTTCGAAAGCCATTGCCGTACCTAAAACACTTGCAGAACTGGTAAAATCAATTGATGAAAAATCTACCTCCAAACTTCCAATTGCAGCTGTACTTAAAGCAGCTTTAAAAAACTCCCTGTGGGCAATTTCATGGAACTGAATATCCTGGAAATATGCTTTTTGAGCTGCTGTGAAACTTGCAGGCGGTGCTGAAGCAACTTTTATATAAAATGCAGCTTCTAATTGCTCTAAAGCATAAGCATAATTTAATACACCGAAATCATCTTTAAAATCTAAGGTTGCGCCTCCCATAGTAGGATTCTCGTAACCACGATCTTTTTTACAACCGGCTGCAACCAAGGCGATGCCAGCAGCGCCTGCACCTGCATACTGAAGAAAGGATCTTCTGCCTACAGTTTTGTCAAATAAACTTTTTTCCTGAAGTTCATTTTTTGTTTCTAGTTCATTGTGTTTCATAGCAATCTATGTTTAGTGGTTTTGAATTCGTTTGATGATACATACGTGACAATCATAACCCTGGTTTTTTTGATTTGCATTTTTTTTTGTAAGCGCATTTTAATACATTCACCAACCTATAGTTATGACAACATTAAAAGCCATTATTGTTGATGATGAGGAGTTTGCCCGCTCATCATTGTTTTTTTTACTGCAACAGAACTGTCCACAGGTAGAAATTACCGGTATTGCAAGATCTGTAGCGGAGGCAAAAGATATTCTGGCACATCATCCTATTGATCTGATTTTTCTGGATATTGCTATGCCTGGAGGTAATGGCTTTGAGCTTATTCCCGATGCACAAAAACACAATGCCGCCGTTATATTTACCACGGCTTACGATCAATATGCGCTAAAAGCGATTAAGGCTAACGCACTCGATTATTTATTAAAGCCAATTGATATTGACGAACTTAAAATAGCTGTAGAAAAGGTTTTTCAGCACATCAAACTTTTTAAAGGTCAGAACGGGAATGATGAAAGAATCAACAACCTGGCTTCCAGTTTAACCTCAAGATCCGAAATCAAGAAGCTTACCCTTCCATATGGCCAAGGTTTTAAAATGATTGATATCGATGATATCATTTATATCGAAGCAGACAGCAATTATTCTATTGTACACTTAAGTAACCATGATAAAATAACGGTTTCGAAAGTTTTACGGGAATTTGAAGAACTTTTACCAGGCGATCAATTTGTACGGATCCATAAGTCGAGCATGATCAACCTCAACCATTTAAAAGAGTACAATTCTAAAAACGGACTTCAGGTTTTTTTAAAAAATGGAGAAAGTATTAATATTTCCCGAAGAAGAGCAAGCGATTTTTTTGAAAAAATAAAATTATTTACAAAAGCGAACAGTGATCATTAAACTAGGCAAAAAAGTGCTTTTATTTACTAAAGAAGCAATCCTGAAGTTAAGCTTCAGCCGCTCTTTTATTGCTTTTTTATTCGGGCTTACTATATTTGGCGCTCCAAAAACCCTGCTTGCACAAACCACTTACCTCCCCCATTATAATACTAAAAATGGGCTGGCCAGCAACAACTGTTATTACATTTTACAGGATAAAAAAGGCTTTATCTGGATTGCAACGGATAACGGATTGAGCCGTTTTGATGGTACAAATTTCCAGAATTTTACGATCGAAGATGGACTGCCCGATACCCAGATCCTTCAGATGAAAGAAGACAAAGAGGGCCGCTTGTGGTTTTTTGCCTTAAATGGCCAGCTCAGCTACTTAAAAGAAGGGAAGTTTTACAACCAGGATAATGACGAACTGCTTAAAAAGCTAAACTTTAATACCGTAATTGTTTCCTTTTTAGTAGATAAACTGGGGAGGATTTGGCTCGGAACCAATGCTAACCTGATTGTTTGCTGGGACGGAAAAACGATCAAAAAGTACATTTCGCCTAATCCAATCGATAAATTTATCAATGCCTTTATACACGAAGATGAGCAAGGTAACATATTCGCCTATAGCGATTTAAGTGTTCAGAAGTTTGATGGAAAAACTTTTTCCATGATCAAATCAAAAGTACAGCCACTCTCCTACATGACGGCTGTTAATTCTACGCACAGATCTTTATTTTATCTGGATGCTGGCGGCTTAAAACAATATAGACATGGAAGTATCAACGATCTCATATCGATTCCTCAGAATCTCATTAAAAACATGTCGGGTTATTTTTATTACGACGTTACTAGTAAAGAAGTTTGGCTATCGAATGCTAATGGTGCCTTTGCCTTAGATAAAAGTGGAAAAACTGTTCAATATTTACAAGACATATCTGTTAATCAAGTAATTAAAGACAACAATCAAAACATGTGGTTTGCCACCAATCAGGGTATTTATATGCTTCCTAATGCAAATAACCGTTTATCCATCATTGATGCTGAATCGGGCCTGAGCAGCAACGTAATCAAAAGCATTACCAAAGATGGAAAAAACCGCCTGTGGCTGGGTACCGATGATGCCGTAATCGATGTATTAACCATCAACAATTACCAGGTAGATGAAATTGGCTTAGACGATTTCAAGAAATACAAAACCATTAAACAGGTTACCTTCGACCCAAAAGATCAATCTATATATTTCGCATCCGATTATGGAATGGGTGTTTTTAAAAACATCTACAGTGGCAATAACGAAGTAAAATATTTAAAGGAATCGAACAACTCCATGTTTGTGATCAAACATTTTAGCATCGGCAAGAATAACGACCACCTGGCCCTAGCCCTTTCGTCGGGTGTTGTTTTTTTATCTGACAGAAGAAATAAATTTGAGTTTAACGCTGCGAAATACCGCGAAAAGGAAGATTTTTTTAAAGACAGGTCATATCACGTTTTTTACGACAGCGAAGGGAATTTGTGGTTTTCGAATATTAACGGCCTATCTCAATTTTCGAAAGGGAAATTAATTAAACATTACGAAAATCATCCCCTACTTACCAAAAGGATAAACGATATTCAGCAGCTTGCAGACGGCACTTTGATTTTGGCAACAGATGGTTATGGTTTAATTTTCTACAGGAACAGGCAGATTACCCGACAGATTACCCAAAAAGATGGCCTAACCAATAATATCTGCACCAAAATATTTGTAAAGAACAACGAAATATGGGTATTAACAAACAAAGGTGTAAACAAAATAGCCGATTATCCTAATCAATTTACCGTGACCAATTTCGACTATGGTAAGGATCTTTTGAGCGATGATATCAACAGCCTGTTTATTGATGATAGCACAGCCTATTTTGCAACAAACAAAGGCCTGATCCTATTTAAGTACAACAATAAAAACATAGTTAAGAATCTTCCTAAAGTTTACGTTACTTCTATTATTAAAGATAATGAGCGTTTGCCGGTTGATCAAGGTAATTTTACTTTCGAAACCGGTAACAATACCATCCTATTTACCTTTAGTGCAGTCGATTTTACCACGAGTGACATCACTTATCGTTACCGTTTAAATGAAAATTCAGCTTGGGTAGAAACCCGCACAAGGCGATTAGATTTTTCTTCACTGCAATCAGGCGATTACATATTTGAGGTAAGTGCCAAAAGCCAAAATGGCAATTGGGGTGAATCTGCAAAAATCGCTTTTACCATTAAAAAACATTTTTGGCAAAGCTTATGGTTCTTATCTATTTTGATACTGCTGGTAGCCTATATCTTTTATAAGGTGGCTGTTTACATTACCCGTAAGCAAAAAGATAAAGAGCAAGAGCAATTGTTGTTAAAAAACAAAGTGCTGATGCTCGAGCAACAAGCCTTACAGGCGATGATGAATCCACATTTTGTTTTCAACGTGATGAATTCTATCCAGCATTATATCAATACGCAAAATACAGCTTCAGCAAATAAGGTTTTAACGGGCTTTGCCAGATTGATCAGAAAGAACCTGGAGATCTGTACCAAAAGTTACATCTCTTTAGAAGAAGAACTGGAATACTTAAATCTTTATTTAAAACTAGAGAAGAACCGTTTCGGCGATAAATTAAAATACATTTTTAATATTGATGAAGAAATTGATAAAGAAGAAACCTTTATCCCATCTATGTTGTTGCAACCTTACGTAGAAAATGCAATATGGCATGGCATTATGCCAAAAGAAACAGGTGGTGAAATCCTGATCAATATTAAACTGAAAGATGAATTCTATCTCAACATCGAAATTATTGACGATGGGATTGGAATTGACAACTCTTTAAAGGATAAAAAGGAAACACACATTAGCAAAGGAATGCAGTTAACGAAAGAAAGATTGCACCTTTTAGGTCAGATTGGAGCAAAACCTATACACTTAAACGTTAGGCAGAATACCACAAATGGTACAACAGTATCGATTTCTATACCGTTAAAATAGAAAATTTACCGTTTACTCAATTATTAATACCACTCACTAAATAGAATCTTGATCGAACCCTCTTTAGCCTTAAACTTGTATTAGAAATAAACGATAGTGTTTATCAAAGACGTTCTTATAGAATTGATATAGATATTTAATAACCTAACCTAAAACTATATCTTAATTCAGGTTTCATTTGTGTGTTGAAAGCGGTCTTGTTTTTAAAAGCGAGACCGCTTTTTTTATGCTCAAAAATTCTATTTTTGTATATGCCCAATTACAACATCACCAGACACATCGAAGCCCTTGTATTTTCTTCCAGCCAAAGCATAGGTACGCAAGAAATTATACTTGCCTTAAATGCCGTTTTCAATGAAGAATTTACCGAAACACAGGTATTCGAAAGCATAGAGCAGATTAAAGAAAAATATAGCCATGATGATTTTGCCATCGAATTGGTATTCTTAAACAATGGTTATCAGTTTCTCACCAAAAAAGATTACCATGAAACGGTTAATCAACTTCAGTTACACCGCTCGAAGAAAAAATTAAGTCAGGCTGCAATGGAAACGCTTGCCATTATTGCCTATCGCCAACCAATAACCAAATTGGAAATTGAACAGATTAGGGGTGTAAATTCAGATTATTCAGTCCAACGCCTGCTGGAAAAAGAGTTAATTAGTATTGATGGAAAAGCTGAAACGCCCGGTCGCCCTATCCTGTACAGCACAAGCACATTATTTATGGATTATTTTGGTTTAAATAACTTAAACCAGCTTCCTCAGTTAAAAGACATCGTAAAAGAGGAAAACACTGTTGGAGAAAATGTGGAATAAATAAATTAATTTCTTTGCTCCCAGATTGTTATTAAAAAAAGTTTTTTTGTATTTTTAAACTATAAAAGCAATTTTTATTTTTGTGTTATGAAAGCGCCAAAGAAACTCCCAACTAAACCGACTACCAAGAAACAGGTAGACGAAGATGATGATCTTGAAGATGACGATATTCTAACAACGAAAAAGAAGCCTCAAGATGACGACGATGATGATTTTGATATGCCATTAGATGATCTTGACAACTTCGATAATTTCGACGATGACGACGACGACTATTAATATTTAAAAAAACATATATTTGAAAAAGCATCCGCCCGCTTGGTAGGATGCTTTTTAATTTTAAAATCTGCCCATGCAAGTTATACCAGTAAGCAATTCATCATTAAAAAAAGACTTTTTAAACACACCCAAAATCCTATATAAAAACGACAAAAACTGGATCTGTCCACTGGATAGTGAGGTTGAGAATGTTTTTAACCCAGAGAAAAACACCTTTTTTGCACATGGAAAATGTACACGCTGGGTTTTAAAAGATGATACAGGAAAACTGATTGGCCGTGTAGCTGCTTTTATTAATGAGAAAAAAGCCTACCACTACGACCAACCAACTGGTGGTATGGGATTTTTTGAATGTATTGATGATGAAAAAGCTGCCTTTCTTTTATTCGAAACAGCAAAAACCTGGCTAGCTGAAAATGGAATGAAGGCTATGGATGGCCCGATTAATTTTGGTGAAAACGACAGCTTCTGGGGCCTATTGGTTGAGGGCTTTACCCCTCCTTCTTTCGGCATGAACTATAACTTCCCATACTACCAGAAATTTTTCGAGAAATATGGCTTTGTTACCGAATACGAACAATTAACCAACCATATTAACCTAACTATCCCCTTCCCGGAACGTTTTACAAAAATTGCCAACTGGGTAAGAAATAAACCTGGTTATACTTTCGAATATTTCAGCAAGGCCAATTCGGGTAAATACATTAATGATTTAATGGAAATCTACAATGATGGCTGGCAGGATTTCGAAAACTTTGTGCCTATTAAAAAAGAAACGCTCGAAGAAAGCTTTAAAAGTATGGAGCCCATCATGGATGAACATTTGATCCAGTTTGCCTACTTTAATGGTGAACCAGCCTCTTTTGTGGTATTGATTCCCGATGCGAACCAGATGATTAAAGGTTTTGATGGTAAATTGGGCTTAATTGAAAAATTGAAGTTTGCTTACCGCCGCTGGGTGGGCGTTACCCGCATGAGGGCGATTGTAATGGGTACCAAACCTAAATTCCAAAAACATGGCTTGGAATCCGTTCTTTTTATCCGTTTAGGCGAATATGTTCTGCCAAAAAATCAGTACAAAGAGCTTGAATTGAGTTGGGTGGGCGATTTTAACGAACAGATGATTTCCATCCATAAAGCCACAGGTGCTACCTTTGGTAAAAAGCATCTCACTATGCGGAAAATATTTTAGCGTTAACAGGTTCATCACCTGCCAAGGTTCGTGTCTCAACGGACCTTTTTCTGTTTGCCACGGATTCACGAAAACACAGAAAAATGTAACTTTAAACTTTTTAACATCAGTTCCGTTATTAATACGCCCTTTAAGTAATAATCTTTAGACATTTTTGGATTTTATCGTCACCCTGACCTGTAGCGCAGCGGAAAGCTACGCAGTAAATTTATTTCAGGGTCTTAATGAGCATAAAGATGCTGAAATAAATTCAGCATGACGATCTCCTTATTCCAAGGCGCTAAAAACAATTATTTTTACTAAGTATTATCGAACTCAGCTTTTTAAGTTTCACGTAGCAGATTTCTGCATTCTGCTGCACTACAGTCGAAATGACGATTCCACTATAATAATCTACGCACTTTTATATTTCGGTAGATTAATTAAAAGCACACTCCCTAAAATGATCACCAAACCAATAATCTGGGTAAGACCGATCACTTCATTGGTAAAAGTTAAACTCAGTAAAACAGCCACTACCGGGTTTACATAAGCATAGGTGCTAACCTGTGTAGCCGGGCGCACTTTAAGCAGCCACACATAAGCACTAAAAGCGGCGATTGAACCAAACAGAATAAGGTAAATAATAGATAACCAGGCATCAAGTGGAATACTCCCCCAGTCGAGTAATTTAAACTCAGATTTCAAAAATCCCCCAGGTAAAAAAGCTACACTCGCCATTAACATCTGCCAACCCGTGTTAACAGAAACCGAGCTGCCGGTAGTAGGATGATATTTCGAATAAAGCGATCCTCCTGCCCAGGCTATCGGCCCAAAAACAAGCAATACCATACCTATAATCTGCAGATTACTTTGTGGTTTATCAAGCGCCCGTACAATTTGGTCGCCGAATAAGAGCACCACACCTAAAAAACCGATTACCAAACCTGATATAATATATTTATTGCTCAGGTTTTCTTTCCAATGCGATTTATCCAAAATAACGAACCAGATCGCCGCTGAGGCCACCATAATTGCCACCAAACCGCTTGGAATAAATTGCTCTACCCAAATTACGATTCCGTTACCCAAACCCAACATTAAAATACCGCTTACAGCAGCAATTTTGATGGTTTTTAGGTTAAAAATATCTTCTCCCTTAATCTTGCACCAAGTTAGCATCAGCACTCCCGCAATAGAAAAACGGAAAGCGCCCAAAATAAAAGGCGGAAAACCAACCAATGCTTTCTGGATAAAAAAGTAGGTAGAGCCCCAAACGATGTATACGATAGCAAATGCGAAGTAAACCATTACCGGCGATGCTGTTTTATTTAAATTTGCCATATGCTTATTTTTCAGGGATTACTAATTTTTGTTGCTCTTTCACGGTCTCCAGCACAATAGTGGTTTTAACTGATAAAATATTCGGAATCTTACTAAATTCATCCCGCAGTAAAGCCATTAATGAGGCCGAATCTGCTGTCCTTACCTTAATCAGAAAGCAATCATCTCCTGCAATGACGTGTACTTCTTGTACATCGGGTATTTTTGCCAGTTCGTTTGCGGTATCACTGCAGCCCAAACTTTGAGATGATTTCATTGAAATAAAGGCGAGTAATTTTAAATCGAGCGCAACAGGGTTTATCCGGGCATTATATTCGGTAATTACATGCTTCTTCTCCAATTTTTTTACCCGCTCCAACACAGCTGAAGGAACTAGATCCAATGCTTTCGCTAAATCTACATTTGAGATCCGAGCATTATCCTGCATAAGTCTGAGTATAGCCAGATCGATATGATCCAAACTAAAATTGTTTTCGATTACCATTCTATAAAATTATAAAATTTCAGAATAAAATTCAAAATATTACAACAAAAAATGAATTTTATTCTTTAGTATAGTTCTACAATGATAATTAGTCGGTCAAACAATAGATAAACCGCATTTTATATTCCTAGCTTATCGTAAAGATCGATAACCTTTTTACGAAGCTTATTAATCTCTTCTTCTTTTTCTATCAGTTCTTTTTTAAGCGCGGTTAATTCTTCAGATGAATTAGCTCCTTCTGATCGTCCAGCAATCAGCTGCATTACCGAAACTTTAAAAGTTTTAGAAATCTGGAGTAAGCGGGAAATATTGAGATCGGTTTGGCCTGTCTCTATTTTACAAAAGGCCGGAGTAGAAATATTAAGTTTTTTAGCGGCATCGGCCTGACTTAAACCTAAGGCCAACCTGCTTTGCTTAATGTGATCTCCGATGCTTTTCATTCTTTTTTTAGATTTGAGATATTAAAAAAGATTTGAGAAGTGAGACATTAGACTTGAGACAAATCTATCCAATATCTCACGTCTCTTATCTATCTCTTTAAAGCAGCCGCCAGTTCAGGCAAATCGAAACCTGCGTAATTACCAGAGCTCATCATGAGTAGATTAGCGTTTTTATAATTTAAGCTCAATAAATAAGCTTTTAACTTTGCTGCATCATTAAAAAACTTCAGTTTTGGATTAGCAAAAGCCTGCTGAACATCGTCTTCAGAAAAAGGCTCCATCCGTTTTTGTTCGAAAGATTTAATATCGATGAATACAATTGCCTCATCGGCTTTATCCATTGCCCCTGTATATTCTTTCAGGAAATCTTTGTTCAAACTGCTAAAAGTATGCAATTCTATACAAGCTACTAATTTACGGTTAGCAAACTGGCCTTTAACAGCATCGATAGTGGCTTTTAACTTTGATGGCGAATGCGCAAAGTCTTTGTAAACATTGGTCGATTCATCAGCTGATATTACCTCTAAACGTTTAGCAGCACCAGTAAACGAAGAAATAGCTGCATCAAACTCGGCCTCATCGATTTCTAATTGTTTGCACACCAATTTAGCTGCATTCAGGTTCATCAGGTTGTGATCACCAAATATTTTTAAAGCCGTTTCTTCTGGAAGCAGATAGGTTATTCCGTTTCTAATCTCATGCGCAGGAATGGCATAAGCAATTTTTGTAACATTGGCTTTTGATTGCGTTACAATTTCATTTAAATCAGCATCTGCTTCACAATAAATTAAAGTCCCGTTATCCTCAATCGTATCGATAAATTTATCAAACTGCGAAGTATAATCGGCATAGGTTGGAAAAACATTGATGTGATCCCATGCAATACCACTAATCACAGCCACATTTGCCTTGTAGAGATGAAATTTAGGCCTTCTATCAATTGGTGAAGATAAATATTCGTCTCCTTCTATAATCATCACCGGTGCTTCTTCGGTAACCTTTACCATGGTTTCGAAGCCGGCCAGCTGTGCACCTACCAAATAATCGAAATCGCGTTTATAGTAATTCAGTACATGCAAAATCATACTGGTAATGGTTGTTTTACCATGACTCCCGCCAATTACTACGCGTAACTTACTTTTACTTTGCTCGTAAATATATTCAGGATAAGAATAGATTTTAACGCCTAATTCTTGTGCTTTCAATAACTCTGGATTATCTATCCGGGCGTGCATGCCTAAGATTACAGCATCCAGATCGTTTGAAATGCGATTTTCATCCCAGCCCATTTCAGCTGGCAATAGTCCGTATTTATCTAAACGGGATTTTGCAGGCTCAAAAATCACATCATCAGATCCCGAAATTTGATACCCTTTTTTATGTAAGGCGATGGCCAGATTGTGCATTGCACTTCCGCCAATCGCAATAAAATGTATGCGCATATAAATTAATTATTGAAGGAGAGAATTATTGAATGAGAGAATGATTAAGTTTTCGATGCATTCCCATTCAATCATTCTCTAATTTTTTCATTCAGTCATTATTTTTTTTCAAACTGAGCCGCAACCCAATCGCCATTTTGTTTATGATCGACATATTGGATGCCGTATTTAGCACATTCAGCAGTAATCATTCCTAAATCAGGATCTAAATAAAATCCACTGAAGAAAATTTTGCCTCCAGCTTTCAATACCTCGGCGTAACGGTGAATCTGATCCAGCAATATATTTCTATTGATATTGGCAAAAACAACATCGTATTCGTCGTTAGGAATCACCTCTTTACTACCACAAAGCGCTTTTAAGTTATCTACCTGGTTAAGTGCGGCATTTTCTATGGTACTTTCATAACAGATATCATCATAATCGATGGCCATTAAGCTTTTAGCGCCCAGTTTTGCAGCCAGAATGGCCAAAATACCGGTACCACAGCCCATATCCAGGATATTTTTATCCTTTAAATCAGCAGCTAAAATATACTGCATTACCATTGTGGTTGTTTGATGATGACCAGTACCAAAAGCCATTTTAGGATCGATTACGATCTCGTACGGATATGATGGCTGAGGCTCATGAAAGGTTGCCCTTACATAACATACATCATCAATAATCAGCGGACTAAAGTTTTTCTCCCATTCGGCATTCCAGTTTTCGTCGGCAACATCTTCTAAAGTATATGCTGTTGCAAATTCTTCACTATAATTTGCCAGGAGATCTTTTAATTCCTGCTCGTTAAGGTTGTCTTTGATTACGAAAGCCGTAAAACCACCCTCACTATCTTCGAAAGTATCGAAGCCTAAATCGGCAAGATCGCTAATAAGCAGGTCCTGTTGATAATCTTCGATACTTTTAAATGTAAATATTGCTTTTGTATATTGCATTTAGCTATTTAATGCTTTAATAATATCTGTAAAATCGCGTGATTTTAGCGATGCACCACCAATTAGGCCGCCATCAATATCGTTCTGAGAAAATAAACTTGCAGCGTTGCCTGGATTACAGCTACCACCATATAAAATGGTTGTATCATCAGCCACGTTGAAACCATAGTTAGCTTGAATTTCACTGCGGATAAAAGCATGAATATCTTGCGCTTGCTCTGGAGAAGCGGTCAAACCTGTACCGATAGCCCAAACTGGCTCGTAAGCAATAACCAATTTTTTGAAGTCTTCTTCAGTTAAACTAAAAATACCTTCTACCAACTGCTTTTTTAATACTTCATAGTAACTGCCGTTGTTACGCTCGTCTAAAGTTTCACCAATACAGAAAATTGGTGTTAAACCATTCGCCAAGGCAACCTTAGTTTTTTCAGCCAATAAAGCATTGCTTTCAGCGAAATATTGTCTGCGTTCTGAGTGGCCTAAAATAACATATTCCGCACCAACAGATTTCACCATTTTAGCTGAAGTTTCGCCTGTATATGCACCACTTTCTTTATCACTTATATTTTGAGCGCCTATTTTAACATCGTTACCACCCAATTTTGCCAAGCTGTTTAAGTGAATAAACGGTGAGCAAATAATAGCCAGCTGATCGCCTTTGCGCTCATCTTTAACCATATTTACGATTTCGCTGAATAACGAAACACCTTCGTTATAATCTAAGTTCATTTTCCAGTTACCGGCAACAATCTTTTTTCTCATTTTGTATTATTTAATGCTTGGTTGATCTTTCCAGATCGGGTTTTATATTAAAATCGTCTATACGATTCAGTTAATTCAAATACTTTAGTAATGATATCTTTTTCTACCTCATCGAAAGCTATATTTTTTCGGGCAAATACCTTTTCGGTTGTTTCGAACATTTTATTCAATTTATAGGTATCGAAACCGCTGGCACCTCCCCAGCTAAAATCAGGAATATGGTTTGGCGGGAAGCCTGCACCAAAAACATTAGCTCCAATACCAACCACGCTACCAGTATTAAACATGGTATTTATGCCCGCTTTAGCGTGATCGGCCATAATTAAACCGCAAAACTGCAAATTGGTGTTCCGCATTTTTTTACTTTGGTAATCGTACAGTTTTACTTCGGCATAGTTATTTTTTAAGTTCGAATTGTTGGTATCGGCACCTATATTACACCACTCGCCCATTACCGAATTGCCCAAATAACCCTCATGGCCTTTGGCCGAATTTCCCCAAATTACCGAGTTGTTAATTTCACCCCCTGCACGGCTATTCGGACCTATAGTAGTACCTGAATATATTTTGGCCCCCATTTTTACAGATGAATTTTCACAAAGTGCAAAGGATCCCCTTATTAAAGAACCTTCCCAAACCTCGGCATTCTTACCGATATAAATCGGTCCGTAAGTACTATTAAATACGCTGCATTCGGCTTTTGCCCCCTCCTCTAAAAAAACATCATCTCCAAGTAGCTGATTGGTATTGCTTAACTTTGCCGAACTGCGTCCTTCGGTCAATAATTTAAAATCTTTTCTGATCTCGCCGGGATTATTACCAAAAATATGTTCAGGATAAACAATCTGTATAAAATCAGCTGTGTATTCTATCGGCTTTAGCGATTTAACCGATTCTAAGTCGTGCTGATCTGCAATATATGCGATAATGACATCTCTTTTGTAAAGCACTTCACCTGCTTTAAGTTTATCTACGACGTTTAGCAAAGCTTCATCCGGACAAACAGAACCGTTTATAAATAAATCGGCATTAGGTTTTGGCGCAAATTTTATAGAGAGGTAATCCTGGGTATGAAAGCCAAAATCGGCTTTTAAATATTTAGCCCATTTCTCGGCAATGGTTAAAATACCAATGCGTAAATCGGCCACTGGCCTGGTAAACGTAAGTGGGCGGAGAGATGCCCAGCAAGAATCATCAAAAAGATTGATTGTCATAAGCAACAAAAATAAAAAAAGTCCCGATGCTTTTGGCAAAGGGACTTCAAAAAATGCTTTTTTGTTGCTAAAATTATTTCTTAGCGTAACGGTTTTTGAATTTATCGATACGTCCTGCTGTATCAACCAATTTCATTTTACCAGTATAAAAAGGGTGTGAGGTGTGAGAAATCTCTAATTTATAAAGAGGATACTCGTTACCATCTTCCCATTTAATTGTTTCTTTAGTATCTACGCAAGATTTTGTTAAGAAAGCATATTCGTTAGACATGTCTTTAAAAACAACTGGTCTGTAGCTTGTTGGGTGCAAATCTTTTTTCATTTGAATATTATTTTTAGTTATTTGTGTGAAAGCATCAAGAACATTTTTGCAATTTGCTGGCAACAACGCTTATGACATTTCCTATTAGTCTTTCTACCTCTATTTTAGAGGATGCAAATATCTTAATTTTATTTTTGATTTACAAGCCTAAAATTAAAATTTTAAATTATTAGATTTCCAGGCAGCTGTTTTAGTAAAACTGATTTCAAACAATGTTTATTGTAAACGATTGTTCCAGCCACATATAATGCACAAACTTAAAATTTTTGGACTAAATATTGTTTTTCAGATATTTAAAAAATATGTCTAAATTTGATATATGAGAAAAGATAGCGAGTTTGGTGGAATTATCCATTCTAGCTGTAGCGGAAAGCTCTACATTAAAAGCCCCGATTTCTTTGCGCAGCCAAGGATCAAACAAATGGTGGGTGCTTTAATGGAATCGAGTATTTTCAAAAAGATAGAAAAGGATAAAACAAGAAATAGCCTATAGATGCCTTTTAACCTGCTCTTATTCCCTCTTGTAGGGGGGCTACTACCAACGTGTATTATTAAATTCTGCTTTTGCAGGCATCCTGCTTTTAGGTGTATGCTTTCTATTAAGAGGATTCTTGATTGCCATCTTTCCTGAAACCGTTGAGCAACTAAGCAAATTACTTCCCATCCATACGCCCTATTTCGGAACCACTAGCATGTCGTTATTTGTGGCTGTAGGTGCAACAGAAATCGCAAACCTCTTCATTAACCGCCTTAAGGCAATTAAAAGGCAATGGCTACCTCAGGAAATGAATTTGAGCTTTTACTGAGTTCGTCTTTTTTTGATGCTCACCTTTTGCAGTTCACCATGGATAGCGGTAAATTTTACATTGACTGAGTTAAAGAACTGCCAAAACCATTTACTACAAGTTATATCCGAATTACCCCTGTCTTTAGCGGCTACCGCAAGGCTGACGATAAAGAACTGGTTTTACTACCCAGTATTTAACGGTTTATGCAAGTTATATCGAAGATGGTTCTGTTGCAAACACAGATGAGTTAAAAACCGACCTCGTGCTAAAAGCGGATAAGATCAATTCCATTTCGTTTTTTGATATGGATATGTACAACCGTTTCAATCCTTCGCAAGCATAAGCTTCCAAAATTTAGAGCCTGTTTAAATTTTATCAGAATTTATTCATATGTCAGTCTATCCAAAGGACTCCTGTGGAGAGCGTAGTCGAAGACCCATTTTTTGATTTATTAAAGGCAATCGACTCCGCTCACTATGACAGAAATATAGATAAGCAAAAAATGCATTATTTAAACAGGCGCTTAATCCTTCTTTTGACTGTATTTTTTCCAGGTTTCTATTTTAGCCTTCTGACGGGCAATATAGGCATCGGCAATTACTTCAGCCGAACTAGAGCCTTCAACCGTTTCCAGCAGTTCCTTTAATTTATATTGATCTACATCTGCCTTATATAAGATCTGGATCAGTTTTGGAAAGTCGTTATCGATTAAATAAGCAAAGACATCAACCATTGCATCCCGCAACTGATTCTCAGAAAGATGATCTGGTATATCGAAATCTTTACTGATGATACTAATTAAGGACATAGAATTAGGATTTTTTGGGATTATAGGATTTTAGGATCAGGGCTTTAAGATTACCTTTTTTTATTCGATTTGCTTGTGCCCAAGAACCGCAGGCCAATTTAAATAAACCTGATAAAAGCGGCAGCTCCTGATTCTTCATCGGGACTATAGCGGTTAGCAGGACTGAAGAGGCTATGGAATACAGACCTTTTGTTTTAAATTATAATGGAGTTACTAACCGCTTTAAGATCCCCGCATGCGCGAGGATGACGGTATCGAAAAACTAAACTCCATCTTCCATTTAATCTCTTATACCCATTTAATTTCTTGGCAGATCTCGATCAACACACCATTCGTATCCTTTGGATGTACAAAACACACCATTTTATTGTCTGCACCCTTTTTTGGCGAATCGCTGAGCAGCACAAAACCTTCTTTATGCAGGCGTTCCATTTCTGCCAGGATATCATCAACCAGAAAAGCGACATGATGGATCCCCTCCCCTTTTTTTTCGATAAATTTAGCAATTGCACTATCTGGAGCAGTAGCCTGAAGCAGTTCTATCTTATTTTCGCCAGTTTTAAAGAAAGCTGTATTTACAAACTCGGATGCAACTTGCTCAGTTTTATAGCAATCGGTATTCAATAATTTCTGATAAATATCTATGGAACTGTTAAGGTCTTTTACCGCGATGCCGATGTGTTCTATCTTATTCATAGATTATAAGGTTATGTGAATGTAAAAATGCGGCTTTTCTCTATAAGGTCATAGCTATTATTTATAATTGTTAAATAAGTTTTTTCGTATCTTTGTGTTATAATTAACAGAATAGAGATGAAACAGCCGATATATTTAGATAATAATGCAACCACCCCGTTAGATCCAAGGGTGTTGGAAGCAATGCTACCTTACTTTACAGAGAAATTTGGAAATGCCGCAAGTCGTAATCACGCGTTTGGCTGGGTGGCTGAAGAGGGTGTAGATTATGCCCGTGAGCAGGTAGCCAAACTAATCGGCTGTACTGAAAAAGAAATTATTTTTACATCAGGTGCAACTGAAGCCGATAACCTGGCTATTAAAGGTGTATTTGAAATGTACAAAGAAAAAGGTAACCACATTATTACTGCGGTTACTGAACATAAAGCGGTTTTAGATACTTGCAAGCACCTGGAGAAAAACGGTGCACGTGTAACTTATTTAGGCGTTAAAGAAGACGGTTTAATTGATTTAGCTGAATTAGAAGCTGCTATGACTCCTGAAACGATTTTAGTTTCAATTATGTATGGCAATAACGAAATCGGTGTAATTCAACCAGTTAAAGAAATTGCAGCAATTGCACACAAACACGGTGCTTTATTTATGACTGATGCTACGCAGGCAGTTGGTAAAATTCCGGTCGATGTAAATGCTGATGGTATTGACTTAATGGCTTTCTCTGCACATAAAATGTACGGCCCAAAAGGTGTTGGTGTACTTTACGTTCGTCGTAAAAACCCAAGAGTTAAAGTTACCGCACAAATGGATGGTGGTGGCCACGAGCGCGGAATGCGTTCTGGTACATTAAATGTTCCAGGTATTGTTGGATTAGGTAAAGCCTGCGAACTTTGCCGTTTAGAGATGGAAAGCGAATCAGTTCGTTTAGCTGCTTTACGTGATAAGTTAGAAACTACTTTGAACAAAATGGAAGAGAGTTATGTTAATGGTAATACACAACACCGTTTACCACACGTAGCCAATATCTCTTTTAAATATGTTGAAGGTGAAGGTTTAATGATGGCAATGAGTGATTTAGCAGTATCTTCAGGATCGGCCTGTACTTCAGCATCTTTAGAACCATCATACGTTTTAAAAAGCTTAGGTTTATCTGATGATTTAGCTCACTCATCTATCCGTTACGGTTTAGGAAGGTTTACAACTGAAGCTGAAATTGATCAGGCTATTGAAGTTACTCAAAAAGCAGTTAATCACTTAAGAGAACTTTCTCCACTTTGGGAAATGTTTAAAGAAGGAATTGACTTGAGTAAAATTGAGTGGGCAGAACACTAAGAAAGGTAGAGGGCTGAAAGGCTTAAGGTAGAAGGTTAATCGCCAAACGCTTTACGCAAATCGCCAAGTTCCAAATTGAAAACTAAAAATAAAATTGCTCCGTAAGGAGATAAAAAAATAAAATCATGGCATATTCAGAAAAAGTAATTGACCATTACAATAACCCTCGTAACGTAGGTACATTAAATAAAGACAGCAAATTTGTAGGAACAGGATTAGTTGGTGCACCTGAATGCGGCGACGTAATGCGTTTACAGATTGAAGTTGGAGAAGATAACGTAATCACAGATGCTAAATTTAAAACATTTGGTTGTGGTTCGGCTATTGCTTCTTCTTCTTTAGCTACCGAATGGTTAAAAGGAAAAACAATTGATGAGGCTTTATCTATCGATAACATGGATATTGTTGAAGAATTGGCTTTACCTCCAGTAAAAATTCACTGCTCGGTTTTGGCAGAAGATGCAATTAAATCGGCCATTAACGATTATCGCGTTAAAAATGGTTTAGAAGCAATTGTGTTAGAAAAATCGCACCATTAATAAGTAACAAGACATAAGTATCCAGTATCAAGACTATAATAATTCAATCTTGATAGTAGATACTAAATACTCGATACTATGATCACAATAACAGATAAAGCAAAAGAAAAAATCACCCACTTAATGCAGGATTCGGAAATGGGTTCTGATTACTTTTTACGCGTTTCGGTAAAAGGTGGTGGCTGTTCGGGCTTATCATATAATTTAGATTTTGATAACGAAGAACAGAAAGGCGATCAGTTTTTTGAGGATAGGGGAATCAAGATTGCTTTGGATATGAAATCATTCCTTTATTTGGCTGGAACTGAACTCGACTTCACTGACGGTTTAAATGGAAAAGGTTTTAACTTTATAAACCCAAATGCCAGCCGTAGCTGTGGCTGTGGCGAAAGCTTCTCTGTTTAATATCTTATAAAACATATTATTTAAAGGGCCCCGAAAATTTCGGGGCCCTTTTGTATTTTTAAACCAAAAAGCCTTATAATTGTTAATTATAATTAGCGAACAAATACGAGCATGCCATTAATAAACGAATTTTCAACTGTTCCTACCTTGTTGCGGAATGTTGTAAAAAACATCCATAAACCTCAAGAAACCTTTTTAATTCATAAACAAGGTGCAGAATGGACTGAAATTTCTTATGAAGATACTTTAAAAAGAGCTGATGCTGTTTCTGCCTTCTTTTTAGAGAAAGGAATAAAAAAAGGTGACCGATTAGGCTTAATGATCGAGAATTCTCCTGAGTACGTATATTATGATCAGGGAATCCAGCAGATTGGTGTAATTAATGTTTCCATTTACCCTACACTTTCTGAACAGGAAGTAGCTTACATCATTAACGATTCTGGCATAAAAGCTATTTTGATTGGGAATAACTTTCTATTCCGTAAAGTATTAAAGGTAGCAGCCAATTGCAAACAGTTAAAATATATTATTCCTGCCTTTAAAGATTTTGAAAAAGTTGTTATTCCAGAGGATGTACATGTAGAAGTTATTGCCTTTTCTGATATTCTGGCGCTTAAACATCAGGTTACGGCTGCCGAAAGGGCTGACATTGACCAATGCAGAAGTTTGGTTTTACCTGACGATGTTTCCTCTTTAATTTACACCTCGGGAACAACAGGAACTCCAAAAGGTGTAATGCTTACCCATTATAACTTTGTTAAGAATGTGGAGGTTTGCTTGCAACAGATCCCTGTGATCGATCAAACGGAAACTTTCCTTTCCTTTCTACCGCTATCGCACGTATTCGAGCGTACAGCAACTTACCATGTTTGCTGCGCACAAGGCTGTAAAATTGCTTTTGCCCAAAGTTTAGAGTTATTGGCTAAAAATATGGGCGAAGTTCGTCCTACCGTAATGAGCTGCGTTCCGCGCCTTTTAGAACGTATACACGATAAAGCGATAAAAGGAGGAACAGCTGGTGGGGGTACAAAAGCAAAAATATTTACGTGGGCTTTAGAAACGGGTAACAAATACCGTTTAGCAAAAGAGGCTGGCAAAAACCCAGGTTTCATTTTATCAGCCAAAAAAGGAATAGCAGAGAAACTGGTTTTCAGCAAAATTAAAGAGAAAACCGGCGGACGTTTAAAGTTTATGATTTCGGGCGGTGCCGCCCTACCCAAAAATGTGGGTGAATTTTTTGGCGATCTGGGCATTAAAATATTAGAAGGTTTTGGCTTAACAGAAACTTCGCCCGTAATGTCGGTTACCGAATACCACAGGCAGGTTTATGGCACCGTTGGTCGCGTAATTCCAGGAATTGAAGTGGGTATACAAGATGTCGAAACTAAAGAAATGCTCAGTATCCAAACGCACAATACTTTCAACGAAGAATTTGAATGCGCTGAAGGGGAAGTAATTGTACGCGGTCACTGTGTAATGAAAGGCTACTTTAACAAGCCTGCAGAAACAGCCGAAGCGATAGATAAAGACATGTGGTTCCATACCGGAGATATTGGCCGTTTTTATAAAGGTAACCTGCAGATTACAGACCGTTTAAAAAACATGATCGTAAATGCCTATGGCAAGAACGTTTACCCTACCCCGGTAGAAAACATTTACCTGAAAAGCCCAAAAATTGATCAGCTTTTCTTAATCGGAGATAAACGTGAGTTTATTACAGCAATTATTATCCCGAACAAAGAAACTTTAGAAGAAACCTTCAAACTGAAACCATCATTTTTTGAAGAAGCTGATCCTTTTATCCGCGATCAGGAAATTATAGATTGGATGGAGCAGGACATTAAAAAAATATCTAACGAACTGGCCAAATTTGAGCGCATTAAAAACTTTAAGATTAAGCGTAATCCTTTCAATATAGATGAAGGAGAAATTACCCCAACGATGAAAGTTAAGCGCCGGATTGTAGAAAAGAAATATGCCGAAGCCATTAATGAAATGTATGAGGAAGGTATAGAAGCTGAATCATAATTAAATAAAGGGTCATCATTACAAAATCAGTATGATGACCCTTTATTTTTTTTTGCAGCAATCGTAAAAATCAACTACAGTTCCAATCCATTTGCATCGGTTGTTAATATTTCGCTCATATAATCAAAGAAAGGTCGCATATTTTTAAATTCCTGATTACAATATCCTAAGTAATCTGTACTTAAAACTTCCTGATCGGTAAATCGATGAACTAATAAAAATTGCTTATAACGTAGCAGATCTATATCCTGATGATCTCCATCAAAACCCTTTGGAGCAGTTTTTAATTGTTCGCCTTTCAAAGTCTCGAAGGAAGCAATAAAAGTTTTATCACTTAATATTGCTCTCAAGGGCTCGGCATCAAAACTTATATTTTCCCTTATCAATTTCAAATCATGAGGAGAAGGCCCGAAAAAGCCACCAGCTACAAAACTATTACCTGGTTCGATATGAAAATAATAACCACCCCTCCTTTGTTTACCTGACCGTTTAAAACTTCCGCTCCAATGTGTTTTATAAGGGGTTTTATCATTTGAGAAACGGGTATCCCGATATATCCGGTATAAACTTTTCTTTCCCGATGGTGTTTCAATCACATCGTGGGTATTCATAAGATCTAATAAATCCTGGGCAAAAGATTCTATATACGCATGTTCTTTCAGGTAGGCTGTTTTATGGTCGTTAAACCACTCACGTTCGTTGTTATTTTTTAATAAACTTAAAAATTCAAAGCTAGAAGGCGGTATTTGTTTTATATCGGGCATCGTTTTTAAATGGTTATTCACATCCAAACAAATATAACATCTGTAAAACACTAAATTCATATCTCTGAAAAAATTTACCCGATGAAATATTTAAAAACTTCAGCAGGGTTCTGACCATGGAGTAGCTATTATGCCAATGAAACTATAGAAAGGTCTTTAATAAAATAAATTCCCAATGAAGAATTATGAAACAGATATATTTAATAGCTTTATGTATCATTTGCCAGAACGATGAAACACGATTTATTTTTTGAACAGGTTTGGGATTTAACCAGAGAAATCCCCAAAGGAAGGGTAACGTCATACGGAGCAATTGCAAAAGCCATTGGCACGCCTAATCTATCGAGAATGGTTGCCAGAGCCATTGGTGCCTGCGGGTCAGCACAGGCTCCTGTTCCTTACTATAGGGTAATCAGCAGCAACGGCTTGCTCAGCGGCGACCCATCATCCACAGCTAAAAGACAGGAACTCCTCGAACGCGAAGGCATTGAAATTAAAAACCTGAAAGTTCAAAACCTTAAAAATGTATTCTGGGATCCGTTAATTGATATGGAATAAATACTGCCGGTAAAGTTTCTGTTCATCCATTTTTTATCTCATTGGCTTTTAACATGCTAAAATGCGATGTTATATCTAATAAAGCATTTAGTAATTACAATAGCTTTCTTATCTTTGCAACCATCTGTTTTAAGTGGATAGCTAATTGGCACTGAAAATTGAATTTTTTCCAATATTAATTCAAAATTTAATCAGCTAATTATTCCTTTTTCATTAAAGCACCAACATTTAACAATAACAAAAAATGCAAAAGCATTACTTTTGCAAAAAATACCTGAAATGAGTATAGGATTATCAGAACAAGAAGTATTACGACGTGAGTCGCTAAAACAATTACGCGCGTTAGGCATTGAGCCTTATCCTGCAGAAGCTTATGAAGTAAATGCTTATGCGGCAGATATATTGGCTAATTATGAAGTAGATAAGACTGCATACAAGACCGTAGTATTAGCAGGTAGAATTATGAGCCGTAATATTATGGGCGCTGCCTCTTTTACGGAGTTACAGGATTCTACCGGCAGAATTCAGATCTACTTAAAGCGTGATGAACTTTGTCCTGGTGATGATAAAACGTTATATAACACGGTATTTAAAAAACTTTTAGATATTGGCGATTTCATTGGCGTTAAAGGATATGTATTCACTACGCAAACAGGAGAAATTTCTGTACATGTTACTGAATTTAAGGTGCTTTCTAAGTCACTACGTCCCCTACCAATCGTTAAACGCGACGATGAAGGTAATGTTTACGATGGATTTACTAATCCGGAATTGCGTTACCGCATGCGTTATGTAGATTTAACGGTAAACCCTGATTTTAAACAGATTTTCATTAAACGTAGCAAGGTGATTAACACCATGCGCAATTATTTTGATAACCAGGGGTGGATGGAAGTAGAAACGCCTATCCTCCAGCCTATTCATGGCGGTGCTGCTGCGCGTCCTTTTGCCACACACCATAATACTTTAGATATGCCGCTTTATTTGCGTATTGCAAATGAACTCTATTTAAAAAGATTAATCGTTGCAGGTTTTGATGGTGTATATGAATTCGGTAAAATGTTCCGTAATGAAGGAATGGACCGTACGCATAACCCTGAATTTACTTCAATGGAAATTTACGTTGCCTATAAAGATTATATCTGGATGATGGCAATGGTTGAAGAATGTTTAGAAAAAGTAGCTATTGCAACAACTGGTGCAAGTGTAGTTAAAGTTGGTGCCAACGAAATTAATTTTGAAGGACCGTATGAAAAACTAACCATGTACGAGTCTATCCAAAAATATACCGGAATTGATGTTTCGGCGATGACAGAAGAAGAAATTGCTCAAACTTGTAAGGATTTAGGTATCGAAATCGATGATACAATGGGCCGCGGTAAATTAATTGATGAAATTTTCGGTGCTAAAGTTGAAGCGAATTTAATTCAGCCAACCTACATTACCGACTATCCCATCGAAATGACACCACTTGCTAAAAAGCACCGTACGGCAGAAGGTTTGGTAGAGCGTTTTGAGCTATTTGTTAATGGTAAAGAGATTGCAAATGCTTATTCAGAATTAAACGATCCTATTGACCAAAAAGAGCGTTTAGAAGATCAGTTAAAGTTAGCTGCCCGCGGTGACGACGAGGCCATGGCCATGGATGATGATTTCGTACGTGCATTAGAATATGGTATGCCGCCTACTTCAGGTTTAGGTATTGGTATTGATCGTTTGGTGATGTTAATGACTAACCAAAGTACCATCCAGGAAGTTTTATTCTTTCCGCAGATGCGCCCTGAGAAAAAGAAAATAGAAATGACACCTGAAGAAACAGAATTATATTCATTGGTTTCAGAAGGCGAACAATACCTGTTAACTGAAGTAAAAGGGAAACTGGCCGATTGGAGCAATAAGAAATGGGATACCACCTTAAAAGCTTTGACAGGAAAAGGAATTTTAAAAGTTGCCAAAACAGACGACGGCTTATTCTTATCTCATAAATAATCAATCTGAGCGCCAAAAAATGGAATTTCGGATTTGATTTTAACAAAAACATAACATAAACTTAAAAGGCTTGCTAACAATTGTTTAGCAAGCCTTTTCTATATTTACAGCAATCGATAATTAAAATCATTGCGATATGAATACGTCAAGTTTAGAAATCAACGAAAGAGAATACTGCATTAAATTAAGCAAAGATGCTTTTGATTTAACGCTAGTACGTCAGTTAATAAAAAGAATCCAGGCTGAAGCCTTGTTCTTCTCAAGAGTACAAGCCGAAGAAGAAGATATCTTAAGCAAAAGAGCTCAAAGAGAAGAATTTGAAGGATTTGATTATTTAGGAGACAAATAGTCAGTTTTCAGTTGGTAATTAACAGTTAATTTAACAATTAACCAGTTAACCGATTAAAACAGTTAACCTCACTAATCTACCTCTAAAGTTCCTTCTACCGAATCATCCATTGTTTTTCCTGTAATTACCGACGCTGCCATCTTTAAAAATGCAACGGCAGTGCCGTGTTTGGTATCCCAATAGTATCCCTCCGAAGGGATAACCTTGATTAAGGTAATATCAGGATCGTCTTTCCCTCCCTGAAACCATGTTTTAATAAATGGGCTCCAAAGCTCGTCGATTTTAGCCTGATCTCTACTTATTTCTGAAATTCCATAAATATTTACAAAACCCGAGTGCGCTCCGGCCTGAAACAACAGATGAGTAAAGGGATCAGCCGAAATCTCATCATTTTTATGACTGTCTTTCATGCTCATAAACCAAATGTTCCCCTCATCGTCGACTTGCTGAATGGCCATTGGTCTTACCGACAAGGGTATACCAGTTTTAATGTTGGTACAGAAAAAACAGCTTTCGGCCTTTTCGGCTAAGCTCCTAAGTTTTTCGATAGCTTCTTTGCCGCCCAAATCTTTAATATTATTTTCTTCCTGAGTATTGTTCGTACTCCCTTCTTGTGATGTTGCCATAGTATTAGATTTTATATAAACTACAACGGAAAATGGAATTTGGTTTTGATTTTTTGCGATGAGCGTTGAGCGGAGAGCACAATGTCAATAAGTTAAGCCATTCGGCACGAGCAAAAATAACATAACCACAGATAGGAAGGATGCACACAGATATGAAATCCGTGTTTATCTGTGTTCATCTGTGGTTAAAAACCTTAACTTAATGACATTGGACAGAGAGCGTGGGCCGGAGAGTAAAAACTGGAATATGAAATTTGTTTTCCTAGCAAAAAATTACTGAACTTTTAGTAAAAGACAATATCTTTAATTAATGGATATCAAAAAACCGAAACCCTTTACTGCTGAAATCAAGATTATTGGCATCAACCCTTTTGTATTTGTACCGGAAGAAGCATTAAACTATGTTTTCCATCAAGCTGGGAAAGACAAAGGTCAGCTTCCAATTACAATGAAAATTGACGGACATGAGTTTAAACAAACTTTGGTAAAATATGCGGGTGATTGGCGTTTGTACCTGAATACGCCGATGCGAAAAGCGGCAGGCAAAGATGTTGGAGATACCGCAACGTTCGAAATCGAATTTGATACTGAAGAACGAACAATAAGGATAAATCCTAGTTTGGAGCAGGCTTTAGTAGAAAATAAACAAGCTAAGGATGTATTTGACGGCCTTGCCCCCCATTTACAGAAGGAAATTATACGTTATATTGCCAACCTCAAAACGGAAGAATCAGTAAACCGCAATGTAAAAAAGGCTATTCAGTTTCTTTTGGGTAAAGAAAGATTTATCGGAAGAGATGGAATTTAAAGAAAATGGTACCATAACTACAACACCTCCACCCAGAACCCGTTATCGATTATAAAAGTACAAAGGCCAATTGTTAATTGTCCTTTGTACTATTATTTTGTTTTACAACAATCCCCGTTTTTTAAGCATTGGTTTAATATCAGGATTATGCCCCCTGAAACTAAAAAACATTTTACCAAGATCTTCGGTATTTCCTTTGGACAGAATCATATCCCTAAAACGCTGGCCATTTGCCCTGTTTAATCCTCCATTTTCCTGAAACCACGAAAAGGCATCATTTTCAAGCATAGAGGTCCAGCTATAGGCGTAATAACCTGCAGCGTAGCCATTACTCCAGATATGCAGAAAATAGCTGGATCGGTAACGTGGCGGCACATACGATAAATTTAGATTGGTTTTCTTTAAAGCTTCGGTTTCAAATTTGTCGACATCCTGTAATGGTGAACCTGGAGAAATCGTGTGCCACTGCATATCCAGATCGGCTGCTGCCAATGCTTCAGTAAAAATATAGCCTTGGTTAAACGAACTCGCTTTTTTAATTTTATCTAACAAAGCCTGTGGCATCTGTGCTCCGGTTTGGTAGTGAAGCGCATAATTCTTCAGTATTTTTGGATCGGAAGCCCAATGTTCATTAAACTGGGAAGGAAATTCCACATAATCGCGGGCTACGTTTGCACCCGAAAGACTGGGATATTGCTGATTGGCAAACAGACCATGTAAACCGTGACCAAATTCATGGAACATAGTTGTAACATCATCAAAACTAATTAATGCTGGTTTTCCTGTTTCGGGTTTGGTGAAATTGCAGACATTATAAATAACCGGTATCGTGCCGAATAGCTTAGATTGGGGAACAAGGTTATCCATCCAGGCACCACCATCTTTATTATCACGCTTATAGTAATCACAATAAAACAGACCCAGCTGTTTTCCATCTTTGTCCATCACATCGAAAACACGAACATCTTCCTGGTAAACCGGCAAATCTTTACGTTCTTTAAAAGTAATACCGTAAAGTTGTGTTGCGGCGTAAAACACACCGTTAATGAGTACTTTATTTAATTCGAAATAGGGCTTAACCTCGTTTTCATCTAAATCGAATTTTGCTTTGCGGACTTGTTCGGCATAGTAGTCCCAATCCCATGGGGCTAATTTAAAGCCACCTTTTTGCTGATCAATTACGGCTTGTATATCTGCTGCTTCATTTTTTGCTTTAGCGGTAGCAGCTGGAATAACTTTACTAAAAAAATCTTCTACGGCTTCGGGTGTTTTAGCCATCTGATTTTGCAGTTTCCAAGCTGCATAATTTTTAAAGCCAAGCAACGCAGCCTGAGCAGAACGGATCTGCGCAATTCTTGAAATTATTTTACGGGTATCATTTGCATCGCCTTTTTCAGCCCTGTTCCATGATTTGTTAAAAAGTTCTTCTCGCTTGGCACGATCGGCCATTGATTGCAATTCGGGCTGTTGGGTAGTATTTTTTAAACCTTTACCCGCTGCCTGTAACTGTGCGGTAAACTTTGCACCCAAAGTAGCTTCTTCTTTATTCAGTTCTTTAAGCTTGTTCTTATCAGCATCAGATAGCTTTGCTCCTGCTAGTTCAAATTTTTGGTAGTAATACTCCAGTAAGCGCAACGATTCGGCATCCAGTTTCAGCTGGTTCTTCTGTTTGTAAAGAGCTTCTACCCGGTTAAAAAGTTTGGTATTTAAATAGATGGCATCGGTATTTGCGGTTAATTTAGGTGCTTCCTCTTCTTTAACCTTTTGTAATTCGGGATTGGTATTGGCTCCTGTAAGCAGGTTAAAAACCATGCTTGTCCGGTTCAGCAATTGTCCGCTTTTTTCGATGGCCAGAATGGTATTTTCAAAACTGGGTGCATCAGTCTGATCAGCAATTTTCTGGATTTCATCCATTTGCTGCTTCATTCCTTCTTCCAGTGCAGGTTTAAAATCGCCGGTTTTAATTTTGTCGAAGGCAGGAGCCTGAAAGGCAAGTTCGCTTGCTTTAAAAAAAGGATTTGCCGATGAAAAGCTTTCATTGCTTTCTTCAGCATCTTTTTTGTTATTGCAAGCACCTAGAATGGTTAAGAAGGCCAGCATGGGTAAATAAGATACTTTTTTCATGAATATTTAAAAGTTAGTTATCCATAAAAATAGTAATTTATACGCTGCAATTTTCAATAAACAAAATGAGCTGAAACAAAAAAGCCATTCCGGTTAAGAAATGGCTTTGAAATTTTATCTGTAACGAACTTGCTGCTGCTTGTCCATCATGCCCATCTGATCTTTCATTTGTTTAATCTGATCGGCCAGTAATTTATTTTTATCTGCTTTTTTAGCTTCTGCAAGGTACATGGTTGCTTCGCGTTTGTTACGCTTAGCCATTGCAATACCTGCTAAACTTAATTTTGCTAAAGCAATGTTATGATCCATTTGCATACCTAATGCAAGCGATTTTTTGAAATACTTCTCACTTTGCATCGGAGCTGTTCTGCTTTCAATTAACCCGATCAATAAGTTATAATAACCATGTTGAACTTTAATCAACTGCGTTTCGTAATTGGTAATCCGATCTAAAAACATTTTTGCTTTAGGCATGTTATCTTTTCGAAGAAACCATTGTGCTAAAAGCATGTTCTCATTAAAGAAATAAGTTACAAGTACAATTATTCCCAATAAAATGGCAACAATGCCCCATGGCCAAAAGCCGAAAATAAATAAAGCTACTGCGCCACCCAGTAAAGCAAACCCCGCAATTAATCTGATAATATTTGGCATAAATTTTATTCTAATTATTTTTTTTTGCAAATATCGTGTTTAAATGGCAGAAATTAGATTTTAAAACAATAATTTCATTAAAAATTTAAAAGCTCATAAAAACCGTCTCTTAAATATGAAAATCCTATTATCCATCACCCTAATCGTACTTGCAATGAATGTTTCTGCACAAGAAGTTAATAAAAAAATCCACGATCAAGTCCACAATAAAGATATTCTGATTAACGCCTGTACGCGTGAAGGAATTACCGCTTTTCCAGAGTTTAAAGAAATGTATGATCCACTTTATGCGGCATATGTACCAGATGCAGCAACCATGATCGAACTGAAAAAGCTGGTTAAAAACGAAAAAATAAAAATTGTTTTGGGCACCTGGTGCGGCGATAGCAAAGCAAACGTACCAAACTTTCTTAAAATTTTAGATGCCTTACACTTTAAAGGGAAAAACGTAGAAATTATTGCAGTAGACGGAAATAAAAAGGCTGAAAACGGCATTCTAGATGGCCTGGATATTGTAAGGGTACCAACTTTTATTGTTCTTGATAAAAAAGGAAAAGAACTGGGACGGATTATAGAGGGACCAAAAACAACACTTGAGGGTGATTTACTGGCGATATATAAAAAGAAATCTTAAACTTTTTTTAGGAAATTTTGGTTCATAGTCTGATAGTTGACGGTCAATAGCCTACCGGGCCAAATGAATGCCCAAACTATTGACCAAGAACAAATTTCATTTTACATACACATTTTACAAAAAAAACATGTCTGCAGCATTAGAACCGGGTTGGTTAGCCGTTTTAGAGGAAGAATTTGAAAAAGACTACATGAAAAGCCTTAAGTCTTTTTTACAGGAAGAGAAAAACAAAGGCGCAACGGTTTACCCAAAAGGTACTGATATTTTCAACGCATTAAATACCACACCATTTGACCGGGTGAAGGTTGTGATTTTAGGTCAAGATCCCTATCATGGTGCTGGCCAGGCGCATGGCCTTTCCTTTTCCGTACAACGTGGTGTAGCGGTTCCGCCCTCGTTAAAAAACATATATAAAGAGTTAGAGACTGATATTGAAGGTTTTAAAGCGCCAAATCATGGGCACTTAACACATTGGGCAGAACAAGGTGTATTGTTGTTAAATGCAACTTTAACTGTTCGTGCTTCGGAAGCAGGCTCGCATCAAAACCGTGGGTGGGAAATTTTCACTGATGAAATTATTAAAGCATTATCTCAAAAACGCGAACATATCGTATTTCTTTTGTGGGGTAAATATGCGCAACAGAAAGCGGCTTTAATCGATCAGAAAAAACATTATGTACTTACCGCTGCCCACCCATCACCATTTTCTGCCTATAATGGCTTTTTTGGATCGAAACATTTCTCTAAAGCAAATCAGCTTTTAGTACAGAACAACTTAAGCCCTATCGACTGGAACTTACCAGCCTAATGAATACTTACTTTATCAGTGGTTTAGGTGCCGATAAAAGGATTTTTTCTAAGCTAAGGCTTAATGAAAAAATCAAGATGACTCATATAGATTGGATTGGTCCGAATGAAAATGAATCATTAGCTTCTTACGCCGAACGATTAAGTAAGGTGATTGACTTAAGTCAACCATTTGCTTTGGTTGGCGTTTCTTTTGGCGGAATGATTGCTGTAGAAATAGCCAAGTTATTAAACCCTACCACAACGATTATTATTTCGAGCACCATGTTAAGTACTCACCTGCCATCATTATATCGTTTCGCGGGCAAGCTAGGTATACTAAAATTTATCCCCGCTAAGTTTTTAAAATCTTCGAACAAGCTCACTCAAAATTATTATTTTGGTACGCGTTCCAGTAGTGAGAAAACTTTGTTGAGCAAGATTATAAAAGATACAGATCCTTATTTTTTGAAATGGGCAATCGGAAGTATTTTAAGTTGGAAAAATGAAAACAGACCTGAACGGATTTATCACATTCATGGTACCAATGATAAAATTTTGTACTCAAAAATCGCACAACCCGATTTTGTGATTGAAAACGGAACGCACTTTACGGTTTATCAAAATGCCCAGGAAATTTCGGGAATTATTAATACCATAATATTGAATAGCGAAATCGATTAACCTTACTCCATACGTCACCCTGAATTTATTTTATTAGTCACCTTTATTGTTTTTAAAGGCCTAATAGCTACTTCGTGGTCAGGGTCTTAGTAACATAAAGATGCTGAAATAAATTCAGCATGACGCATCTATAAATTTAAATTATCCCGTTCCGATGAAAAATCGGATTTCTTAGTGACAATAGTTTTTAAAAGCCCTCTACAGCGTTTGGATTAATACTCCAACGGTACTATCGGTTCTTTCTTAGTGGTCGACATGATCATCATCGTTTGGAAAGTTTTAACCACAGAAATCTTACTGATTTTATCCATAATTAAACGTTCGTACGCTTTAATGTCTTTCACATAAACCTTTAATAAAAAATCGGCCTGACCGGTAACGTGGTGACATTCTGTGATTTCCTTGATTTGATTTACTTCATCCAAAAAGATCTGAATGGTGTTATTTTTATGAAAATCGAGTTGAATCTGAATAAAGGTCTTTATACCTAAACCCAGTTTTTCTTCATCTACCAGAGCATGATAACTTTTAATATATCCTGCCATTTCAAGCTTGCGTACACGCTCTAAAGTTGGTGCAGGTGATAAACCAATTTCTTGGGATAAAAGCAAGTTGGTAATTCTTCCATTCTCTTGAAGAATTCTTAAAATTTTAAAGTCAATTTTATCTAATTCAGATGCCATATGGTGTTAAAGGTATTTGAGAATACAAACATAACCAAATTATATTCTAAATTTTAACATAATTTATCATATATATTTTAAATAAAAATTTTTAGATTTACCTAAAAATAAAATTAGATAAACATAAATGCAAAGTTACACGGAAGAGAACTATCTAAAGACTATTTATCATCTGGCAGAGAAAACAATAAACGTTCAAACCAATGCCATTGCAGAGCAAATGCAAACCAAACCGGCATCTGTAACCGACATGATCAAGAAACTAGCCGATAAAGGTTTAGTTGATTATATTAAATATCAAGGCGTTACTTTAACCGAAATAGGAAAAAACACAGCGATAGATATTGTACGTAAACATCGCTTATGGGAAGTCTTTTTGGTTGATAAATTAAACTTTAAATGGGATGAGGTACATGATGTGGCTGAAGAGTTGGAACATATTAAATCAATTGAGCTGATTGAAAGACTAGACGAGTTTTTAGGCTTTCCGAAAGCTGACCCTCATGGTGACCCCATTCCCGATAAAAACGGAAGATTTGCCAAAACCCAGTTTATTAAATTAATAGAACTAAAAATAGGCGATCAGGGCACCATTACCGGTGTTACCCAGCATAGCTCGGCATTTTTAAAACATTTAGAAAAACTAGGCTTAACCTTAGGCAAAAAAATCCAGATCAGCGATGTGACCGATTTCGATGGTTCAGTAGAAATCCTGTTATCTGATAAACAAGTTAATATTAGTAGAGAAGTTGCAAAACATATTTTAATCAGCAGTAATGGCAAAAACTGAATCGTTAAGTGAAGTACATCAAAGTGTAAATACAGATAAAAGAAAAGGCTGGAAGAGAATTTTAGCTTTCATTGGTCCTGCTTATTTAATTAGTGTTGGATACATGGATCCAGGTAACTGGGCAACCGATTTAGCAGGTGGTAGCAAATTTGGTTACCAATTAATCTGGGTTTTGCTGATGTCGAACCTCATTGCGCTGTTGTTACAATCGTTAAGTGCCCGTTTGGGGATAGTAAGAGGACTGGATTTAGCACAGGCGTCTAAACAAGCTTATCCGCGCTGGGCCAATATTCCATTATTTGGCTTAGCACAAACCGCAATTATAGCCTGCGATTTAGCCGAAATTATCGGAATGGCCATTGGTTTGCAGCTTCTTTTTGGATTGCCATTAATCTGGGGTATTTCAATTACCATTTTCGATACCATTTTACTACTCTTTTTACTCAATAAAGGCATGCGGGCCATGGAAGGCTTTATCGTTTCGATGGTTTTTATTGTCGGGATTTCCTTTCTGGTTGAAATGTTTATTGTAGAACCCTCACTTAAAGAGGTAGCCAAAGGTTTTGAGCCTTCTATACTAAATGGCGATGCACTTTATATTGCCATCGGGATTATTGGTGCCACGGTAATGCCACATAACCTGTATCTACATTCATCTTTAGTGCAAACCAGGAAGATTGAGCGTAGTAATAAAGGAATTAAGGAGGCCTTAAAATTTAACCTCATTGATACAACGGTTGCATTAAACCTTGCTTTTTTTGTTAATGCCGCCATACTGATTCTTGCAGCAGCTGCCTTTTATAAAAATGGATTGCACGAGGTGGCTGAAATTCAGGATGCACATAAACTACTTTCGAACATTTTTGGCAATGTTGCCCCAACCCTATTTGCTATAGCGCTAATCGCCGCCGGGCAAAGCTCTACTGTTACCGGAACTTTAGCAGGACAGATTATTATGGAAGGCCACATTAACTTAAGGATTCAACCTTGGTTACGACGCATGATTACACGTCTTTTAGCTATTATTCCTGCATTTTTCACTATATTACACTATGGCGAAGATGCACTTGGTGGCTTGTTGGTATTGAGTCAGGTGGTGTTAAGTTTGCAATTGGGTTTTGCCATTATTCCATTAATTCATTTTACATCAGATAAAAAACTGATGAAAGATTTTGCAATTAAACCCTGGGTTAAGGTATTGGCATGGGCAAGTGCGCTAGCTATTATCGCATTAAATGTGAAACTGGTAATTGAAGAAATAAGTGGCTGGGCAAAAGAGGCCAACAACTGGTGGATTTATGTAATTGTAATACCGGCATTAATACTAATCGTTTTACTCCTGCTTTATGTTTTCTTCCACCCGTTATTAGAAAATAAAAAGAATGCTTCAAAACAGCTTGTACCACATGGAAATGCTTTGGATATTGGAAAAATAGACAAAATCAGTTATAAGCGGATTGGAATTGCCGTAGATTTCTCTAAAAACGATCGAAACACCATCCGGCATGCTTTAATTCAGGGCGGTAAAGAGGCACACTATTACCTTATCCATATCGTAGAAACTGCTGCAGCCCGCTATCATGGTAATGATGTAATGGACCATGAAACGCAGAGCGATGCTGCTAACCTGGAGAAGTACAGGGCTAACCTCGAAGATCTTGGATATGATTCTACGCCTTTTATTGGTTTTGGAAGTACTGGTAAAGCCATAGCCGATATCAGCAACAAAAATGAGATGGAGCTATTGGTAATGGGTGCGCATGGTCATAAAGGCTTAAAAGACCTTATTTTCGGCACCACAGTTGATTCTGTAAGGCATAAGGTAAAGATTCCGGTTTTGATTATCCGGTAAAAGCTTTGAATCTGTCGTTCAGCTTATAACTTATTCATTGTTACAATATAATTAACCACAGATAAAAGGATGAACACAGATATCAAAATCCGTGTTTATCGGTGTAATCTGTGGCTAAAATAAGATTATTTACCTACTACCGTCATTAGCTTTTTTACTCCACCATCTCCCGATTGGTACATCAGCAATTTACCAGATGAAGAATATAAGTACATTGATGGGTATTGTTTTGGCAAAAAGGTTGGGATAAACATGCGTTTTTTATCCTGCAATACCAGTACGTTGGGCTTGGTGTTTAAACCCTTGGCGTAAGAATTGAAAAACTGCGGAATGATATACCCTTCATCCATGGTAATCATGTAAATATTAACATCTTTAAACTTGGCGTAATTGGTATTCAGGTTTTTACTTTCCCTCTGGCAATGCTCACAGGTACAATCAAATAAGATAAAAAGGTTCTTTTTTCCTTGTTTAATATCATTATTTGAAAATGGCTTTCCATCCAGTTTGTAAAAGGTGAATTGTGGCAATAAAGTAGGTTGCTGTGCTTCTACCTGAAAAGTAATGGCTAACAATAAGATTAAAAGTAGGTTCCTGAATTTCATTTTTGAGATTTAAAGTCCAAACTTAAACGAATAAATACGAACATAATAATATATCCTTAGCTTTTACAAACAGATGAACATTTTTTATCCAAGAGAAGTCAAGTTTAAGTATGCACATTGCCAAGAAACTTGACTTCTCTCCTATCCAAGCATTATAATTAGAAAATGAAAGCCAGTTTTTCATGGCAGCTACAGTCCCGCCATCCGCTTTATTCCGATGAAGGATCGGAATGTTCACTCCTGTCGGGTTTAGAGAACAAAGGGCTGTTGTAAAGCAGGGCCTTCCTTATTTGTCGGTGGAATGAAGGGCCTGTTTTCTTGTACAGGCCCATCTTAAATAAACCTGATTGACGCGGAAACCAAAAGCTTTTTCTGCTTTTGTTGGAGCAAAAGCAGGACTGAGGCTGCCAAAAGAACTGTCCAAACATTTCCAAATCATAAGACCCTAAAAAATATTGCAGTTTGCGTAAAATAAACTGTGACCGCTACAAGCCTTAACTTAATGTGATTAAAACTAAATTATCACATCAATTTTTAGGATATTTGCAATCCGGCATTTATATTTTATATACTTGTGGGCATTACAATAACATTACTTTATTACAATTTTGAAAAACGACATCAACATAAAGAATAAAAGAGCTTATTTCGACTACAATCTTTTAGATAAATACGTAGCAGGCATTGCGCTTTTAGGAACTGAAATAAAAGCAATCAGACAAGGTAAAGCTAATATGACCGATGCATTTTGCATGTTTATTGGCGGTAACCTGTACGTGCGCAACCTTCATGTTTCGGAATACTCACACAGTTCTTTCTATCATCACGATATTAAACGCGACCGCGCCTTATTACTGCAGAAGAAAGAAATTAGAAAATTAAAGCTTAAAGGCGAAGAAAAAGGTTATACCATCGTTCCTTTACGTATTTTTATCAACGAAAGGGGATTCGCTAAAATAGAAATTGCACTGGCTCAAGGTAAAAAAGAATTCGACAAACGTGACAGCATTAAAGATAGAGATACCAAACGTGAGCTGGATAGAGCGATGAAGAGATAGTCCAATTGGCAGTTATGGTTATCAGTTCGGACTGAAAACTATTAACTGCTAGCTGAAACTAAACTACCATGCTTGGTCGCCCACTAAAGGCACAAACCTAAAGGTATCCAACACAATTTTTTCGTATTCTGTTTCGCTTACGCGGATAACAGTAACCATTTTCTGGGTTTTCTCATCTCCCACAGGGATAACCAGAATGCCACCTATTTTTAATTGTTTTAATAATATCTCTGGAACCAAAGGAGCACCAGCGGTAACGATTATTTTGTCGTACGGTGCGTGGGCAGCAATTCCTTTCGAGCCATCACCACAGTAAAAAGTAGGTCGGTAGCCCATTCCGGGTAAAACCTGAATGGTTCTATTGTAGATATTTTCTTGTCTTTCGATGGTAAAAACATTTGCGCCCAGTTCCATTAAAATACAGGTTTGATAACCTGAACCCGTTCCGATTTCGAGTACCTTATCTCCTTTTTTAATGTGCAACAGTTCACTTTGGTAAGCAACGGTGTAAGGCTGGGATATAGTTTGCCCATCACCTATTGGAAAAGCAATATCTTTGTAGGCTTGGTTCCAAAAAGTTTCATCAAAAAAGAAATGACGTGGAACTTTACCTATGGCTGTTAACACATTTTCATCTTCAATTCCGCGAGATTTTAACAACTCAACCAGTTTTTTTCTCGCTCCACGTTCTCGGTAATTATCAACAAATTTATACGCCATGAGCTTCAAAATTAGCTTTTTTTAACGGGGGATACAATGATTAAATGAGAGAATGATTGAATTAGTGAATGATTACCTGAGTTAGAGAATGATACATTATCCACATGAAAGAAGGATTGAATGAGCGAATTATTGAATGAGAGATGAACAAACCCATCCAATCCTTCAAAATTCAGTCATTCACTCATTTCTAATACGGATCTACATCAATTTGTGTAAAAACGCCTTTAAATTCTTTGGTAGCGTTAAACTGAGTCAGGGTTTCTCTTAAAGCATCTTTAACTTTTTGAATGGCCGTATGCTTATCAGCCTTGATAATGATCTGTTTGATGTAAAGATTCCGCACCCGGCTAACCAGAGGTTGCTCTGGACCTAAAACGCGTTTGCCAAATTTTCCTTTGAGGATATTGGCCAGCGTGAATGCCGCGTGATCTAGTACATGAGAATCTTTATGTTTTACATACAAGAATATCATCCTGGAAAAAGGTGGATAAAGAAATTTCTCCCGTTCTACAATTTCGTCGTTGTACATGCCCTCATAATCGTTGTTTACCACTTGCTTGATAATACGGTTTTCGGCATCATAAGTCTGAATACAAACATTACCCTGATCGGCCCTTCTACCTGCCCTACCTGCAACCTGAGCCAGCAGCTGGAAACTCCTTTCGTAAGCACGGAAATCGGGGTAACCTAAAAGCGTATCGGCATTAATTACCCCAATCAGGTTCAGATTATCGAAGTCCAATCCTTTGGCCACCATTTGTGTGCCGATTAAAATATCGGTTTTCTTTTCTTGAAAGTCGTTTAAGATCTGTTGGAGCCCATTTTTTGTCCTTGTACTGTCCATGTCCAATCGGGCAATGGTAACTTCCGGGTAAAGTAGCCTGAGTTCTTCTTCAATACGCTCTGTACCAAATCCTTTTTGCTCCACATGCACCGAACCACAGGCCGGACAGATATTTACGCTACTTTGTTGATAGCCACAATAATGGCAATGTAATTTGCCACTGCTTTTATGATAGGTTAAACTTACATCGCAGTTTACACATTTTGGGGTATAACCACAGGTAGCGCAGATCAGAATGGTAGCATAACCTCTTCTGTTCTGAAATAGCACAATCTGTTCCTTTTTAGAAAGTGCCAGGTCGATATCTTTAATCAACACGCTCGAAAAATACGAGCTCATTGTTTTCTTCTTCGTTTCTTCCGAAATACTTACCACCTGCTGGTTTGGAAGCTGAACACCGCCGAAACGCTCTTTCATCTCTACAAGTCCATATTTGCCCTGTAAAGCATTATAATAACTCTCAAGTGATGGTGTGGCAGAGCCCAAAACCACTTTGGCTTGATGCAGATAACCTAAATAAATGGCCGCATCTCTTGCCTGGTAGCGTGGTGCAGGATCGTATTGTTTGTAAGACGGCTCGTGCTCTTCATCAACCACAATTAATTTTAAATCCTGAAAAGGAAGAAAAACGGCTGAGCGGGCACCAAGAATTACCCTATAGGCGCCTGTCCGCACTTTATTCCAGATTTCTACCCTTTCGCTATTGTTGAATTTAGAATGGTACACCCCGATAGAATTTCCAAAATAACGCTTAATCCGTTCTACAATCTGTGTCGTTAAGGCAATTTCGGGCAACAAGAACAATACCTGACCATCTGTATTTTGAATGATTTTTTCAATCAGCTTAATATAAACCTGTGTTTTCCCTGATGCGGTAACACCATGCAATAAAACCACCTCCTTCTCTTCAAAATGCTGATTAATCTGAGCTAATGCTTTCTGCTGCCCTTCGTTCAGCTCGAAATTCACGCTGAATTCTTCATCGTGAGCGGCCAAACGGCTAACCGGCCTTTTCATTATCACAAAAATATCTTTGTCGGTTAAAGCTTTTAATGCCGCTGGCCCACAATTACTTTCTTCCAAAAGCTGTTCTTTTGAGATCGGCAGATTTGATTTTTGTAATTTTAGGTAAGCCAATAAAGCGTCTAATTGTTTAGGCGCCCTATCCAAAACATTAAAAAGTTGTTTTAAATTTTCTTCATCGCTATAAAAATCATTTAATATGATGAACGATTTAAGCAAAGGTTTATATTTCTGTACCACCTCCTCAGCTACCAGAATCAATTCTTTATCGAGCAAATGATTGATGATCGGATATACGGTTTTCTGCCCCAAGAGCTTGGAAACATCATTAACAGTAAGTTTCTGCTGCTGTTTCAGTGCATTGATAATGATTTCTTCCTTACCGGTAAGTTCGGTATCTTCATTGTAATCTTCGCGAAGAATCAAGATCGTTTCGCTGGCCAGCTTTAAACTTGCAGGCAAAGCAGCAGCCATTACATCACCTTCATTGCACATGTAATAATTGGTCATCCATGTCCAGAATTTAAGCTGCATGGGTGTAATTACAGGCTCAGCATCTACTACATCGATAATATATTTTGCCTCATAAACCGTTGGTGGTACGGTGCTGATGCCGCTAATTAAAGCGGTATAAATTTTATGCTTTCCAAACTGAACAACTACACGTTTTCCGACGGCAACCTGATCGTTTAAATCGAAAGGTACCCGATAAGTATAGTTTTTCGCCAAAGATAACGGCAAAATAACTTCAACAAAAAGTGTTTCTCTTTCTGCAAAAATATCGTTTTCGAAAGTATTCATTATTTATCTTTAAATGCCGCAAAAAAGAGCATTATCCATCCCAATACAAATAAAAGCCCACCAATTGGCGTTATTGGACCAATAAATTCAGTAAATCCTAAATGTGATATGCTTCGGGTAGCCAGTAAATATAACGACCCTGAAAAAAGGATGATTCCAAATGTGAAGCAGAAATAGGCGATATTAATGAGCTTGTTTCTGTAACGTGCAAAGGTAGAAAGGTACAAAAGTGCAAATGTATGATAGAACTGATAATCAACACCTTTTTGCCAGATTTCTAATGATGGTCCATCAATTAGGGCTTTTAGGCCATGAGCACCAAATGCACCAAGCAAAACAGCAACAGCACCAAAAAAAGAGGCAGTAAGAATTATTCGTTTATTCATAGTTATTTGCTAGTAGCAATCGCTAAATTAATAAATTGACAAAGAACTTCTCACTAATCAATGTAATAAATTAAATTTGTTGCACAGCAGATGAAAAAAATCGTAATTCTAACAAGTGCATTATTTTTAGGTGTAGCCTTTATGGCCTATATCTATTTTTCGAAATTGGGAGTTGATAATGATGCGAAAGACCTGGCGCTGCAATCGGCAACCAATAATGCCGCGTTGGTATTTTCCTTTCAGAACGACAAAGGTTTTTACGATATCATTGAAGGGCAACAGCTTATCCAACAGGTTTTAGGGAAGGATAAGATGAACCTATTAAAACAGCTAAAAACAAGTATCATTGACGATAATCTGCTAAACAGATACCTGAAAGATCAGCAAGTTTATATTAGCGTACTACCCGACTCGAATAAAACCCTGAACTTCTTAATCACCGTACAGATACAGCGTGATAATGACATCAAAAAATTCTACGAACAGTTAAAATTAAAAAAAGCAATCAGCGAAAATGCTAAAGACCTGTACACGGTGAAGCTCAATGACAGCTTATCAGTTTATCTAGGCGTTCATGACCAGGTATTAACAGCTTCAACATCGCTCAAACTGATCAATGATGCCAGGGTACGTTTAACAGAAAATCCCTTTACCGAATATATTAAGCAGAATAACCGTCAAATTAAAAATGTGCTCACCCATGTTTATATCAATTTTAACCAGGCGCCCTTACTGCTCAAAAATATTATTGCAGGTAACATTAATGGAGAAATTTCAATTTTTAATAAACAGAACAGTTTTGCCGTGCTTAATTATAATTTCAGTAAAGAAAAAATCCTTTTCAGCGGCAATACAGAATTAAAAGATCAGCATAATTACCTTAAACTGTTCGAAAACATTGCTGCACAAAATACATCTATCCAAAATATCCTGCCTGATAATACAGCAAACTATGCACTTTATGCTTATGATGATTACGGAAAATGGCTAAAAAAATTGAATAACTGGCAGGAACAAACGAAAATTCTTCCTAAAACCAATGCGGTAATAAAAAAGGTAAAAGATGAATACAGAACAGATTTAAATCCGATATTCTCCACTTATACGAAAAATCAATTTATTCTCTTTCAGTTAAGCACCAGTGAAAAACTAGGTGCAATTTCATTATCAGATGGGGAAAAAGTAAAACAGTTGTTGCTTGATGTAAGTGCAGATTACAATGAAGACATTAAGCTCTTTAAATCATCTGACATCCTGTATAGTTACTTTGGCGAACCATTTAAAAAATTCGGCAGGCCATATTACACCATTGTAGATAATAATCTGGTTGTAGCCAATAATGCGAGTACAGTTCAATCATTTTTAAATGATTATAAGCATAACAGGCTCTTAATACAGACCCTACAATATTTAGATGCAGTAAACCAGATTTCAACTACTTCAAATGTGAGTTATTACATCAACACCAAAAATTCGGCAGATATTTTCAGGAACAATATTCAACTTCCATTTTATAAACATTTGAGGGCCGATAGCGGTTTAAAAAGTTTCGACACTTTTTATTACCAGATGAGCGCAGACAAAAACAAGTTTATCACTAACTTGCTTTTAAACAAATATTTAAAGCCAGAAATACCAGATTCGTTAAGTAACCGTTAATAAGGAAACAAGCCCAGAAAAACTATTTTACATGAAGAAACTTTTACTTGCGTTACTCGTATTAGCCAGCTTCGAGGGTGCAAATGCACAACAATATGCACTTTTTGGTACCAAAACAATGTTTGATGCCTTCGAAAACCCATCTCAAAAATCTTTCACCCTAGATTCATCGCGAAGATTTTCTTCCAATTTCTTCCTGCCCTACTTTGGAGCAAATGCCATTAACAAAGGAAGCTCTAAATTTGCGATAAGAAAATTAACACAGGAGGGTGTTTTTGATACAAGAAGTTTACCGATTGGTACAGGAGAGGTGAACCATTTTTTCGAAAACAGCAATATTTATGTAGCTGCATTCAGGCTTTTCAAATCTTATAAGTATCAAAAGGAAATGGGCTTTTCCTGGCAGATCAGGTCTGATGCACATATCGATTACACAAATGAAAGCCTTGCTATTTTCGATTCTTTTGAAAGATTTAATAAAGGACAGCAATATACCGGAATATTCGATTCTAAAGGGTATGAACAAAGTTACCATCAGTTTAGCTTTACCTACAGGGAAAACTGGAACAAGAGGCTTGCTTTTGGGCTAAAGGCCAGTTTATTGAGCGGGATTTTATACAACAAACTCGACATAGCTGATTCTTATTTATACATAGATCCAGGTGCCTCTGCATTATTGATCGGGCTGAATGGTACCTATTCGAGCAATTTCTCGGATTTTGACGAGGTAAACAAGAAAAACTTCTTTCCTAACTTTAAAAACCCTGGCTTATCATTAAGTTTTGGAACGAATTATACCACTAAAAAAGGTTTGTTTTTGATGGCCAACATCAAAGACTTAGGTTTTATCTGGTGGCGGAGCAACACACAGCGCACTACGATAAATCAATCTAAAATAATTGAAAATTTAGAGGACCGATCTAATACCAACCAGGAAATAAAGGACATTTTCCTGCTTTCGGAGCAGAGCAAAAAATTTTTGGCACCTACCAATGCAAAACTGGACATTTACCTATCTAAACGTTATGGATTTTACAAACCAGGATTAGCCGTTTCGAAAAACCTGTTTTACAAAGGAGGAGATATTGCTTTTGTAAATACTTTTATTGCCAACGATTTTTCTGGCAGTGTTACCCCATTTTATAACTTAAATGGTGTTTTTATGGTTGGGTTACAAGCGAAATACCAGACTCCAAATTTTGAGTTGTTTATGGGTACCGATAATTTAGTCGCTACCAGTTTCCAAACTTATGGACTAATTAAAAATGATGCTACTGTAGGCAGTGGCCCCAACGGCACTTCTTTTTATATGGGTGTGGGCATTAAATTTGGCAACGTGGTTAACCATCCGCAGTTTGCCGATGTAATACCTGGAATAAATGATAATGAAGGCGGGAGTTTCTTTAAAAGTTTGTTTTCGATCTTTAAAAGAAGATAACCGACTTAGCCCTGTGCTTGTTGTTTTTTCGATTGCGTAACGACAAAATCTTTCAGGTAGAAAGGCTCGAAATAGGCTACATCTTCAAATTTATTGTTGCTGAAAGCTTCGTTAGCTAACCGCGACATGTATGTTGCAGCATTGAAATTGGCCTCATCAAACTTTGCATTTTGGTGTATTAAAACTTCAACACACTTAGCTGCCCCATCGCCTAAAAAAGTAACAGTTTGCTGTGTGAGATAATCAATGAAACTTGTTTCATCAATAATTTTTGCTTCAGTTGGCGTGATTACGTTTAACGACCGATCGAAAATTGAGGTATACACCTCCATTCTGCGGGCATCAATCATTGGACAGATTAAACCAAAATAATCAGGATTTTCCGTTAAGAAACCTGCAGCCATCATCTCTAGGGTTTCAATAGCGATTAATGGCTTATCTAGCGCGTAACAGAGTCCTTTTGCCGTAGAAACACCAATACGAAGCCCCGTGTAAGACCCCGGGCCTTTACTTATCGCAACAGCATCCAATGCCTGATAGCTTAGGCCTGCCGTTTTAAGCACCTCATCAATAAACAGGGTTAAATTAGCTGCATGCAGGTTTTGTCCTTTTTCTTCTTTAAATGAAATCGTTTCGCCGTTGATAGATAGCGCTACAGAACAAATTGCGGTAGCCGTTTCTATTTGAAGTATTTTAGCCATTGCGCAAAGATATTAAAAAATGAATGTAGTCGGAAGTCCGATGTCAGAGGTTTGAAGTTAATTTAGCTTAGCGGTTGGAGTTGATTAACCGATTTAAACAATTAACGTTTAACCAGTTTAGCATTGGGCATATGGAGTCAATAACCAATTTAAGCAATTACGGGGGCAATTATCCCTCGTAGTGTGCCATCCAGTTCAAAGGACTCCTGGGGAGAGCGTAGTCGAAGGACTTTTACTCGAATTTTTTGATTGAATTAGCTTGAAATTCGGGCATCAATTACCTCCTTGACAATCCAAAAGATTCTTACGCTCGCTCAACATCCCCTGTCTCGAAACGACGAATGTAGTATGAACTAATGACTAATGAACAACTGAACTAATAACCCATTTAAGGAACAGGATCGTGACCATGTTTGCCCCACGGATGACAACGGCCAATGCGTTTCAGCGCCAGCCAACCACCTTTAAATGGTCCATGTTTTTTAATGGCTTCTATCCCATACTGCGAGCAAGTTGGCGTAAACCTACAATTTGCACCCAGCATTGGCGAAATGGCATATTGATACACCTTGATTAAACCTAAAAAAAACCATCCGAAAATTTTATTGATGAATTTCATTTGGCTGGATTAAATTTTGAAAGCGCTTAAAAGTAGCAATCAGTTTTTTCTCGATAAAGGCAAAATCATATTTTTCTTTACCCACAAACTGAATAGAAATTAAAAGCAATCCCCTATCAGTAGGTAAAGGCATGTATAATTTATCTTGTTTATTTAAGCGATAAGCTTCGCGTATACGGCGCTTGAGCAGATTGCGATCTACTGCCCGTTTATATCTTTTTTTAGGGACATTGATTACCACCTGTGCTTGCACATCAGCTGGTTGATCGACAAAAAGATAAGAAATCCGGAAAGGGTATAATAAAAAAGAAGAACCGTTTTTAAACAACAGGTCTAAATGTTTCCTGCTGCATAACCGTTCTTCTTTCCTGAATGTGTACATATATTTTTGATTGATAATTGCAGATTTTGATCTGCCGATCCCGAATTAACGGAAAAGCAATCAAAAATTATGCTTTATGCTTGCGTTCGTCAGAAACCGTTAATCTTTTTCTTCCTTTAGCACGACGTGATGCTAATACTCGTCTGCCGTTAGCTGTTGCCATTCTTTCGCGGAAGCCGTGTTTGTTTCTTCTCTTTCTTTGCGAAGGTTGGTATGTTCTTTTCATGACTGTATATTATCTATTGTAAAATTAAGAGGTGCAAATATAAAGCGATTTCTCTACAAATGCAAGAGTGATTAATTATTATTTTTTCTATTTAAGTGCAAATGTAATAATTCTTTTGAAAAAGATGCCCTGTGGTATTTATAAATATCTGATTATGCCTTTTATTGTTTCACCAAACGTTCCTACGGAACGAAAAAAACATATTTTTTTTCTACCCAGGATCCGTCCCGATGGGACGGTATCTATAATGAGGCGATAGAAAGGAACAAGCCAATAATAGTAGCAACCACAGCCGTAAAACAAACCTGATTGGAGTGGAAATCCTTTTTGTCACCCTGTCCAAAGGACTCCTACGGAGAGCGTAGTCGAAGGGCAAAAAGATTGTAACTGAAAGCGGGGCTAACAATAATTTTAGCACACAACTGCTTTCCAAAAAATATTTTCATTATTCATATTGGTTGGTATTTCACCGACCAATAAAAAACTCAGTATTACTTCATTTCGGTTGGTGAGAGACCAACCGAAAGATTCATTCGAAGGGTAAATTACAAACCCAATGCAGCCTTCAATTTCACATAGCCGGTTTTACTCACCGGCAACCAGATATCAGATTTTAACAGCACTACATAACTATCTTTCTCTTTTAGCTCTATTTTGGTCACCTGGGCCAGGTTAATGATGTAAGACCTATGGATACGGATAAACTGGCTCACATCGAGCGTTTGTTCGAAATAAGCCATCGTTTTGTTCTTATAGAAAGCGCCATCAACAGTACTTAATTTCACGTAATCGTCATCAGCCTCTAAATAATTGATATCGGCAACAGGAATAATTTTAATTACACCATCTTTTTTAACCACTACCCTATTATTTTGTGCCGGACTTAAAGCTGCTGCATCCAAAACAGCCTCCGTATTTTCGGTTTGATTTAATTTGTTAGGCAGTTTTTTAATGGCCGCATCAAAGCGTGATTTATCGATGGGTTTAAGCAGATAATCTACTGCATTAACCTCAAAAGCTTTAATGGCATATTCATCAAAAGCTGTAGTAAAAATGACTGCAGGTTTATCTTCAACCAGTTCGAGCATTTCGAAACCGCTTATTTTAGGCATTTGGATATCCAGAAAAATTAAATCAGGCTTATGCAGGGTAATGGCTTTTAAACCTTCGAACCCATCACCACATTCGGCTACAATCTCTATTTCTGCATGATCTGAAAGGTAATATTTTACAATATCTCTTGCTAAAGGCTCATCGTCAATTAGTATTGTTCTGATCATTTTTTTGTGGAATTTTTAGGGTGGTAATATATAAATTATTTGCCTCAATATCGGTTTGCAACAGATGGGTATTCGCAAATAACAGATATAACCTGCGTTTAATCGCACTTAAACCAAATCCTGTTCCTCCGGCAGCCTTCATTTCCGGATCAAAAGGATTTTGTACCCTAACCTGCAAAATATTATACTCAACGGTAACATCTATCTTGATGGTAATACCTGCGGAAGTATTATAAAGTCCGAATTTAATAGCATTTTCTACAATGGGCTGCAATAAAGTACCTGGCAAACAAAGGTTTAATGTATCTTCAGCCACATTAACTTCGATATTTAACCTGTGGCTAAACCTCACCTTCTCAATATCAAGATACAATTGAATATACTCCATTTCTTCTTCGACCGAAACCCACAATTCGTCATCACGTTTTAAGGTTCCACGAAGAAAAGAAGCTAATTTCATAATCATTACGCCTGCCTCTTTCGGATTAACCATGGTAAGTGCAAATACCGAGTTTAAGCTATTGAAAAGAAAATGTGGCTGTAATTGGTGTCTTAACTTATTTAACTCGGCCTCTTTGGCTAAACTTTTAGCTGCCGATAGTCTTTCGTGTGTTTCTGATTGTTCTTCTAATCTATACCATAAAATATTAGCCAAAGCACACCAGGCTAAGCACATAAAAGAAATTAAGCCCCTGAAGGCAAAAGAGAAATTGTAAAAATCTTTATACTCCTTATAATCAGAAAAAATATAGAGCACCACATATTTTGAAGCGAAAATAATCACAAAAGTAAGGGCAAGCGTGATGATCAGTACGTACAGTATCCGTTCGTTTTTTGGCTGGTAATACCCAAGCATATTACTGATACCAATGCAGGCCAAGGCCAATAAAAAATTATTGGTTAAGCTATCGGTTATTGCTATCCACCAGGAAAAATTAACTACATAATGTAATCCTGCACCACACAATACAGTCCACACTATTGCAATGGTGAACGATATTTTCTGTATTTGCGGAACGGATAAAGGTCTAGTTGTCAAAATGGTTTTGATTAGTTAATGATTTATTGCGGTGCGCAAGCTTTTCCAGGTATTGCGTAACCGATTTTGGCTCAACAATTCTGGAACTCACTTCTACACCATCAGCAAGTTCTTCCACTGCCGATATCCCACCTACACCTATAAACTTCCATACTACTTTATCGCCGTTACAATTATTAAAAGAAGGGTTAAAATGTACAGCATTCAATTTGGCTTTATCTAAAGCTTGCGCAATCCCCTCTGCCTGAATTAAACGCGTTTGTTCATTAAACTGGGGCGTATGTTTTCCCTCACCACAAATTACCTGATAGATACAATTTACTGCAAACCATTTCATAGGCGATGTTTTATAATAAATGTTTAGAAACTTTTAATTTCGATCCCTCCAAATAAAGCCGTCCCATCTAAAATCAATGTTTTTTTCATCTCTGCTACCGGCATTACATGCGATCTTTTATCTTCAACGCTACCAAATAATGCCGTTACGTTCGATTTTATTGCCCAGTTTTGTGGTACAATTAATTTAATTCCTCCAAAAACTGCCGTCACATCAAGCGATACCGTTTCATGGAAATCAGCCTGAGTCATTACAATATCTGCTCCGCCGAATACAGCAGTAATATCGCCCCCTTGAAAGTTTTTTGAGTAGACCGTTTGGTTACTTCCTCCAAAAACGGCCATTACTTCAATAACATCATTATTATTTATAGTCTTTTTATCGGTAGCTTCGTCAAAATCAAAATCTGCTTTGTTCTTATCTTTAGGTTTTTTTCTAAAAGCCAGAGTATCTTTTGGCCTGAAGATTAAAAAGCCGCCTACTATCACCAAACCAATACCTAGAGCATATTTAGATAAATCAAGATCTAACCCAGGTATATTACCCAAGGTATTGTAAGCACCAATCAAAATCAGGATCAGCCAGGCTATTCCTTTAAAGTTACGACGAACGCCGATAAATACACCAAGTGCAATTAAAAAATTAGACCAGCTGAATATCCATCTTGGAATATTTAACCCCATATTATTCAATAGAAATGCAAATCCGATGATGACTATGATGAAACCACTCCAAACCCTTCCTGAGTTTTTAATGTGGTTGTTATCGTTTTTATTAAGATTATCCATGTGTGTTCATATTTAATAATCCAAAAGTATTGATAAGCACCACATCATAATATACACAAGGTGCAAGGACTCGGTAAAAGGCGGTAAGTGTGCTTATTTTATCGGTGAAAATTATTTTGTTATTTTGATAGCATGAAATTTTCCCTATTAATGTTTGTTTTTGCTATTTCTACCAGCTTGTATGCGCAGGAAATAAATAGCCATTATAAGATTTACGATGTAAAAAAACAGAAATCCATATCAATGGACGACATTGTTACCGATATGGACCAGGCAGATGTTTTATTCTTTGGCGAAGACCACAATGATTCTATAGGCCATTATCTGGAAGCGGAGCTTTTTAAAAGACTTCATTCAAAATATCCATTAAAAACGGCACTGTCTTTAGAAATGTTCCATACCGATGTCCAACCTGAGTTAGACGAATATTTAGCAGGATTGATCTCAGAAAAGAACTTTGTTAAAGAAGGCAGAGCCTGGGGCAATTATAAAGATTACAAACCTTTAATAGCGTATGCCAAACAAAACAAGCTAAAAGTTATTGCCTCAAACGCGGCAACGCGCTACAGCAATGCTGTTACCATGGGAGGGCTTAAAGTTTTAGAGAACTTCCCAAAAACGTCATTTAATTTTTTACCGCCCTTACCTATTGATACCGCTCAGGGTAGATATTATGAAAAATTCACAGAAACTTTGGGTGGCCACAGCATGGGCTCGATGAAGATTTACCAAACACAAAATTTATGGGATGCTACCATGTCATGGTCAATAAATAAGTTTCTTAAGGCAAACAAGGGCTTTAAAGTTTTTCAGCTTAATGGCCGTTTCCACAGCGATGAAAAACTGGGAACATTAGCGAAACTGGCTCAGGCCAATCCAAAATTAAAAATCCTGAACATTTCATCATTTTCTGATAAAAGCTTTACGAATCCAGATTGGGAAAAATTTAAAAACCTTGGGGATTATATCATCATAACCGATCCAAGTGTAAAAAGAAGTTATTAAAACAAAAAGGCCGCCCCAATTTCACATCGGTGCGGCTAATGTATATTATGCTTTTGCTTTTAATAAATCTCTGATTTCGGTTAAAAGTACTTCTTCTTTTGTAGGTACAGGAGCAGCAACTGGAGCAACAGCTTCTTTTTTCTTCAAATTATTGGCACCTTTAATAATAAGGAAAAGAACAAATGCAACAATAATAAAGGTGATTACCTGCGAAAGGAAATTACCATATTTTATCGCAGTGCCTGCAATGGTAAGTTTGCTTAAGTCTTCTAGCCCTGCTGCTTTTAGTGCCGGACCCAAAACCGCTGGAGTAATTATATCTTCAACCAAAGAGCTAACAATTTTGCCAAATGCAGCACCAATGATTACACCCACAGCTAAATCGAGTACATTTCCCTTAACTGCAAATTCTTTAAATTCTTTAATAATGCCCATATTTCATTAAGTTTTAGTTTTTTATTACTAAAGTAGCAAACATTAAACTCAATACAAACGTTTAGCAAATAATTTTAAAACCAAACATATCGATAGCATTTAGGTCAAATCAGCAGAATATCTGAAATCTATTGTTTATTTTTGCCCCATCCTTTTATATTTACTATGCTTAAGCAACACTTACAACAAAAATTATTACAAAAGTTATCACCACAACAAATACAGTTTATTAAACTGTTGCAGGTGCCAACCGTTGCTTTAGATACCCGTGTAAAAGAAGAACTTGAAGAAAACCCAGCACTTGAAGATCCAAGCTTAATGACTCAGGATGAGCCAAAAAGCGAATATGATGATTTAAATGACGGGCCTGAAGATTACGAACAATCCTCGGAAGATACCAGCATGGATGAGTTTAATGTAGATGATTATTTACAGGACGATTCTACCAATGATTATAGTACCAACTACAATAACGGCGATGACGATGAGGAAAAAAAAGAAACTCCAATTGCCATTGAAAGTACTTTTTTTGAGAGCTTACAGGAGCAATTAGACCTTATTCCCCTATCCGATCAGGATTTTATTATTGGCAAACAGATTATCGGTAGTTTAGATGATGACGGTTATCTACGCCGTCCGCTGGGCTCCATGATTGATGACCTTGCCTTTTCTCAGAATGTTATGGTTGAAGAAGAGGATGTACTGGAAATGTTAAAACTGATCCAAAGTTTCGACCCTCCAGGCATTGGAGCAAGAGATCTGAAGGAGTGTTTGTTGATCCAATTAAAAAGAAAAGACCCGAACAATCCGATTATAGTTAAAGCAATGAATGTTGTAGAAAACTACCTGGATGAGTTTACGCGTAAACATTACGATAAATTAGAAAAAAGTTTAGGTTTAGATAGTGAAGAACTCAAAGAGGTGGTAAACGAAATTTTGCGTTTAAACCCTAAACCAGGTGATGCCAATCAGGTTACCACCAAACAAATGCAGATTATTCCCGATTTCCATATCAGTAATAATGATGGCGTATTGATTTTGACGCTAAACTCGAAAAATGCTCCAGAACTAAAGGTAAGCAGATCTTACCAGGAGATGTTTGAGCATTACGACAAAGCTTCATCAAAAGATAAAAAGCTGAAGGAAGCCGTTCAGTTTGTGAAGCAAAAATTAGATTCTGCACGATGGTTTATCGATGCGATTAAGCAAAGACAACAAACTTTGTTAAAAACCATGAATGCCATTATGCACTATCAATATGAATATTTTTTAACGGCCGATGAGCGTAAAATGCGCCCAATGATCTTAAAAGATATTGCTGATAAAATCGATATGGATATTTCAACCGTATCGAGGGTGGCAAACTCTAAATATGTACAGACCGAATTTGGTACTTTCTTATTAAAATCTTTCTTCTCAGAGGCTATACAAACCGAAAATGGTGAGGAAGTTTCGAATAAAGAGGTTAAAAAAATATTGGAAGACTGTATCGGCAACGAAGATAAACGCAAACCTTTGGCTGATGAAAAATTAACCGAAATTTTAAAAGAAAGGGGTTATAACATCGCCAGAAGAACCGTTGCGAAATATCGTGAGCAAATGAATATTCCTGTAGCAAGGTTGAGAAAGGAACTCTAGTTCAGTCGGCAGTTATCGGGTTTACAATTCAAAGTTTACAGTTACTTATCTAAAGTATAGAATTTAAATTACCAACTAAACGTGTTGCGCTCCAGATATAAGTGGTGTATTTTTTGTGATTGGAAAATGAGCAGTTCTGTGTTCTTGGCGGTTTGCAGTCCTGCCATTCGCTATAGTCCCGATGAAAAATCGGGAGCTGCCGCTGCTGTCAGGTTTAAGCACAAAGTTTCTGCATCCTGCAACCTCAAAAATGAAAAACTGCCTTTGGCCATTTAGCCCCGGTTGCAGCGCTACCCTGCAGCGAGGAGGCACGATGAAGTGAAGTTTAAAAGCGGAAAACGGGAGGAAACTTCCTATTCTATACAGATTTGCGCTCCGACCTATAAACCACATGCCTACAACAACCTGAATACCAGCAGATTACCAAATTTTAATATACGATGGCACCTTATAGATATTATTCAGCAATAGGCCCAATACAATTTCATGACTGCCATTACTTACCTGATTTAATTGAGATGTTGTAAAATCGTAAGAATAAGTTAAATTAACCATTTTTCCGACATTGAAACCCGCCATTGCCGCAAATGAATCATCTTTACGATAACTCCCCCCTAACCAGATTTTGTCTTTAAAAGCCAGCTTCAGGTTTACATCAACAGAAACCGGTGCAGGTGATACGTATTTTACCATTACCGATGGTATTGCAGCAATTTCATCATCTAAGAAAAACTTATATCCTGCCGTAGCAAAATAATGCGGGACTTCTTTACCTAAATTATAACTATTATCACCTGTAAAGCTTAATTTTTGTGGTAAAATCTGCTGTACCGATAAACCGGCAAACAACCTTGCGCCATATAACCATAAACCGACGCTTAAATCGGGTTTCAACTGGTTAATCAGCGCCCTGTTCATAATCGGATCTATCGGCGTGTCGAAAGTAAGAGCATTTACATCTAACGAGATACTCGAAAGCCCTGCTGCCACTCCGGCCGATAAATTAAAATCATTACTTAGCTGTAAATGATAAGCATAAGTAACATTCGCATCCAGTCTTTTAATTGGGCCAGTTTTATCCAACACGGCCGTTACCCCCATTCCATGATGCGATGGCGATGACATGTAGTTTTGCATATAATTACGGTCCATCGGATTACCTGTTTGCTCGGGGAAAGAAGTTAACGCATTACTCCACAATTGATTATCGCCCAAGGCCCAATGCGCAGATACAAATGAAGTTTGAGGCGCATCGGTAATCCCCGACCATTGTTTACGGTAACCAGCTTTAAAATCGAGGTAATTTTCAATTCCTGAGAGTGCCGGATTTAGCAGATACTGATTAAAAATATATTGGGTATACTGTGGCTTTTGTTGTGCAAAAACCTTAAATGTTGCAAAAAGTGCAAAAATGATGATGAGCTTCTTCAATTTATCTGATTATAGTGAGCGGTCCTGTTATTGTTTTTCGTCCGTTACGCGGGTTGATGATATAATAATAAACACCTACCGGAAGCGGTTCATTCTGGTAATTTCCATCAAAAGGAATTTTATATCCAGTGCTAAAAAATATTCTATTTCCATTTCTGTTAAAAATTTCGACGGTAGCATTTGGATAAGATTCTAAATATTTAATGATCCAGGTATCGTTTACATTATCGCCATTTGGCGTAAAGATATTAGGTGGATTTAATACTTGCAAAACTTTTACCAATACCGTCGATGTTGTGGCACATCCGTCAGGCTGTGTGGTTGCTGTAAGCGTATACTCGGTATCGTTATCTGGCGATGCAATCGGATTTAATACATCCGTTTTGTTCAAACCTGTTGCAGGCGACCAATTATATTTCAAATTAGTACCTTCAGCAGTTGCGGGAATCTCGATCTGTCCACCTGCCAGAATATAAACCAATGCACCCGCATCAGCAACAGGCGATTTATACACCTCGATTGTATTAGTTATTGAGCTAGGACAACCATTATCGCCTGTAAATGTATAAGTGATAATGTGTGGCCCAAGCCCTGCAATTTTCGGATTAAAGGTACCATCTGCTTTTATGCCATCGCCACTATATATACCTGGTGCTCCGTTCATTTCTTCGCCAGCTTTCTGTTTGACCTGTGTAATTAAAACCGTGCCATCGGCTTCGCAAACCGGAGCCATATTATCAAACACCAATTGTGGAACTGGTTTTAAGGTAAGTGTTTGATCTGAAAATTTAGAACAATTTTCTCCGGAATAAGCCACAAGCCTGATGTTAAAAATTCGGTCGGTAGTGCCACCAAAACCGTCGTACTTAAGAACAAAAATTTCGTCATTATCGGGATAAGAGATTGTTTTATAAATGGAAGTTTCTTTACCAAAATCTCTATATATTTCAATTTTTGTAATATTACCCGTAAATACGGTAGATGTATTTTTAATCATGATGTCTTCACTCACGCAGCTATGGTCGTTGATAATCTCAAAACCAGCCGCTTTAACATCACCGTTAACCGTAAATGATTTTGACATAAACCTTTCGCAACCATCCGGATTCTTTACAGTCAGAGTCACATTATAATTACCTGTGGCTGCTGGCGTAAAAGCACCATCAATACCTGTTGTAGTTGCGATTACATTATTGTTATTATCCAAGTATTGCCATACAAAAGTTAAACCGCTTGTACTTCCATCTGCATTTTTGGAAGTATTTTTAAACCTTGCCACACCATCTGCTAAACAAAAATCAGGAAGTTCGAAATCAGCAGATTGTGGATCAATTACGGTTACAATTTTACTTTTCACTAAACTTACGCATCCTTTATCACTTTCGGTAGTTAGCGTAATGGTATAAGAGCCAACCGCGCTGTATTGATGAGTAGGTTGCCGTTCAGTAGAAGAAATACTTCCATCACCAAAGTCCCAGGTCCACTTCACAATAGTTCCGGGGTTTTCTATTGTTGATTTTTCTGTCAAAATAATCGGTTTGCCCGCACACAACCCTTTAACATCAAAATCGGATAAAGGTTGTGGATTAATCACAATTGGAAATGCCGAAGATGTTTCTGAACATTTCGAATCTGTTGTAGCGGTTAAAACTACATTATAACTTCCCGGACGATCATAAATATGAACAGGGTTCTGCTTAGGAGATGTTTTTCCATCACCAAAATCCCATAACCATTGTGTAATACTCCTCGAATTTGAATTTGAGACACTTTTATCGGTAAATTGAACACCATTAGATTGACAACCTGTAGCTGGTAATTCGAATGCTGCAGTAGGCTGATTATCAACCGAAAAATCAATAATCAATTCTTCTGTATTACCACAATTATCAGCATTTGGTTTAGTTGCCGTTACTTTAAACTGATAGTCACCCGGATTTGGATAATTCAGGTCGTTAGGGTACTTATAAGTGTAATAGGTATTATTATCATTTGGTCTGGTAAACGTATTCAATACCACCGGATTATCATCTGTAAAACTCGCTGCCCCCTGAATCTCCCAATCTAATTTAATGGCCTGATAAGGTAAATTTATAGTTAAACTGATGGGTTCTCCTAAACAACCACTGCTAATAGGCTGCCCCGTAACGGTACTGGTAGGCTGAAAAGTAAAATTCTGAATATTTGCCCCAGCTAAGTATGCATAAGATTCTACTGTTCCATAACCATATGAAATTGCCGAAAAACCACCAGCAGCAGATAATCTGTGTTGGGGCTGTGTATTGGTTACGTTAATTACAGCATAACTAAAAGTATTATCAATAGCTGTAAAATTATTTACCGGATTACCATCCAGTCTAAATGAAGCTATATCCGCTGTTCTAATAATTACATTCAGATAATATGTGGTAATCTGGGTTGGAACTCCTACAGATCCCAGATCTGAAAAAACCGTAATATTATTTAGTGTTTGCTCAACGGGATTAAGCACGGTTATTTCAGGATCCCCTGGGAATTGTGCTTGGTTGGTATTGGTTCCATTGTTTTGATTACAAGTTTGCGAAGTTTGATATTGTGCAACAGCAATTGGTTTCGAGCCAGAAATTACGTTTGCTGAAGTAGAAAAAAAGGTAACTACTGCCCCTTTATTATATGGATTGGATAGAGGGGTTCCATTCGCATCTGTAGTACTCCCATTAACGGTTAAAACCGTATTATCGTCAGCCACAATTATCCTCATAATATCAGTATTACCATGAAGAGTATTATAAAAAGGTGCGGTTACAAAGTTTCTCCCCCATGCAGAAACTGGAAAAACCTGCTGGTATAGGTTATCGCCACCACTAGGATTGCGGCTGTTACCTTCATTGCAAAATGCAGCCCAAGTATTACCTGTAAATACGGCTACAGGATTACAGTTTAAAGCTTTAATGTGGCTTCCGGTTAAATCCCCAACTGATTGATATTGATAAACATCGCCTCTATCTAACTTAATGGTAAAAGTTGTATTGGCGGTTCTTCCCCCATATCTTTCGTTTTGTTTAGGTGTTATTTCCAAATCAGTATTATCAACTGTTCCTACAATAGTAAATTGTGAAAAACCTTGTTGATTTCCACGGCTTTCATAACTAAAGGCATAGTATTCTTGTCCAAGCGTATTTGTCGGTAACACTAAAGTACCACCCGTACGGGCATTATTAGAAATGATACTGTACAATGATATTGCTTTAGTGGTAACCACGTGAATGGCTTTATTAGGCTCTATTAAATTGGAACTACCCATTAATACGGAATAGGCATTTGGATCGATTACAAAAGGCAAACAGGTATTAGCGGGTATAGTAGCGCCAGCTGGGGAAATTAAAGTATTACCAACATAAACTTTATATTCAGTAGTTTGATCTGCAGATAAAAATAAGGTTAACCTTGATCTATCCCCATCAATATGGCCTGCATAAGGAACAAAAAAATCTTTCCCTTTATTTGATGTATTTTGAGCAAAAGATAAGGATGTTGCAAAAAACAAAAAAAACAAAACCAATAACCAATGCCTGTTCATTACTTATCAGTTTATTTTGAAAACGTTATACATTGTTTGTTTGATTAGATATGCAATATACCATTAATCAAATCACAAGAAAAAAGAATATTAGAATTTTAACAATTTTAGGCGGAAAAAGAGCCTTTCGTGTAATAATCCTAGAGGCTAGTGTAAAAAATTTCTGATACAGATATAATTCATGCAAAAAACCGGAAGCAAAAAAATGAATGCAGGCAGGCAAATAAAAAAAGCCACCTTATTAAAGTGGCTATAGGATAAATGTTCAGTTATTACTTTGATCGGACTGATCGCCACTACCATATTTTGCAGAGAAATCTTTTGCCTTCTCGTCTGCATCACTATCGTTATGCGCTTCAGGTTCCAGGTTTTCATCTAAGCGATCGTTCCAATCATTTAATCCCTCAACAGGATGTTTTGCTTTTTCTGCTGTAAAATCGGATTTTGACTTAGCCTGATCTTGTTTTTGATTCTCCATGTTGGCATTTATTTCAATTAAAACAGCGCCATTAACAGAAAGTTTTATTTGTTACAATTATTTAACCGGAGGTTCATCTTTGGCATTCTTAAATTCTTTCACACTTCTCCCTATTCCCCTCATTAACTCTGGCAATTTTTTGCCACCAAAAATAAGCAGAATAACCACTCCTATTAAAATAATTTCTATTGCAGACATATCATTATATTTTTCACAATATACGTTAATTCTTCTGAAACGGTTTGGTTGATTGGTTCAATTAGCCATTGGTTTTATTCTCGTTATATAGGAAAGCTCTTGAAACAAGTTACCATTGACAGACTTTCAATAAAAAGCATCGTCATCTCGATCCGATAGCTATCGGATGGAGCCCAGCGAAATGGAGAGATCTATCTTGACAGATTTAGCTTCGCTGAGCACTTCGTGGTTCTCGACTGCGTTGCACTCCGCCCGAAATGACGAATTTTGGGGGAGCTATCTCTTTGAATTTCTATGTTATTTAAATTGATTTTTATACAATAAACTATCCCTCAGAATGACACAACAAGTCATAATCCTCTCTTTTCTGTATTTCGATCATAAATTAGTTCATTGATTCATAACCATTGGTTATTGATCCTTTATTAGTTACAGAAAAGATCCTAAAACAAGTTCAGTAGGACGAAACGAAGAGGATAATCGTCGCTAAACATCAACCCCCTAAACACTAAACCAACAAAGCATTCAATGTTCTTGTTTTTATCTTTGGTACCGCTCCATGACGCATAAACTCGGCAAAACCTTTTAACTGTTTGATTGATTTAATGGCTTCATATCCTTCATAAGAAGTTCTGATTTTGTTTAGCAGCATGGTGTCTGTTTTAAACATATCACTTTCAACCAATACCCCTTTATTTAGAAATTTCTTAATTAATTCGGCCATTTTGCCATTAGCGTAAAGGTGAAGTGGTAGTTTAAAGACTTCATTATTCAGTTTTTCAAAAGCTTCATTAATCCAATCCACTTCAGTTTCTGTATTTACCGCTATTTTCCCGTCCTTCAAAACAATGGAAGTCAAAAATTCGCGGGCGCGCTGACGGGAAATTACCCCACCATGAATACCGTCACGCAAAGTATAATCCAAACGATCGGCACAGAGCGCTGGCAATGGCTGTTCTAAAATATCAAACGTACCGTAAAGAATCTGGTTAACATTGTATCCATAATTTAACAGCACATCAGGCACTTCCGATCTGCATAAAACTTCGGCGAAAACCTTTTCATGATAATCCTCATCTGTATTGTCGAAAACATAATCGCCCACATGAGAAAAAGCGGTATGCGAAATATCATGCAGCAACCCGGCAATTTGCTCCAACTCTGAACCACCGAGCATCCTGATCAACATGGTAACTCCTATGGCATGCTCCAAACGTGAGTGACAGATATCAGGATTGACCAAAAATATAGCACCGCTTTGATGAATTCCACCTAACCTTTTTAAAGCATCAGTATTTAACAGATCAGAAAATACAATCGGCAGCTCCATTTTGCCATATAAAAAATCATTCACTTCGATCATATTGCTGTGCTTTAGTTAACAGAAATATCAACAACAAAAATACTAAATATTTTAGCTTTATCATAAAAAATTATCAACATTAAAACTTCTTAAAACTAAAATAACTAGTTAAAAAACCAACTTTCAAATATTTTGAAAGCTATTATTACAATTTCATGATCAACAAAAAACCTACTACAAAAACAAGCTCAATAAATTAAACGTTATACTTGTAAAAAACTGGTATATGGCAACTGCTCAGCAAATTAGAAATGCATATTTAGATTATGTTTTAACAAACAATGAAAAACCAAAATCGGTTTACGTTTTTGTAAAAAAGCTTAAAATTACCGAGGCAGATTTTTATCAATTTTTCTCTTCTTTTGAAAGCATTGAAAAAACAATCTGGTTCGAACTTACTTTCGAAACCATCAATAAAATCAAAGAGCAGGAAGTTTGGCAGCAGTATACAGCCAGAGAAAAAATTCTTTCTTTCTTTTACAGTTACCTCGAAAACCTGAAGAACGAACGCAGTTTTGTGATTTACAGCTTAAAGAATCACCGTGGTAAATTTTCTACTCCTGATGTACTTGCTGGCGTAAAACCTATTTTCGAAAACTTTGCGCAAGAAATTATTGAAGAGGGTTTAAATAGTGGTGAGCTTGCTGAGCGCCGCTTTTTAAGTAAAAGGTACAAAGATGCCTTATGGATCCAGTTTGCGTTTATTGTTAATTTTTGGATCAACGATGATAGTGAAGGTTTTGAAAAAAGCGATGAGGCCATCGAAAAAGGCATTAATGTAACTTTCGATCTTTTTCAGCATTCGCCAATCGATAATTTATTGGAATATGGGAAGTTTTTATCCAGGAATGGGAAGTTTGCAGATAAGATGAGGTTTTAAAATACCAGATGAAGACACAAAAAAGTATTCCAACAACCAAGGTAGAGCGTTCGGCAAAGTTTGTTAAAACCGGTATTCAGATCGGGGGCAATTACATTAAACATTACTCAAAAAAGCTGTTTAACCCTGAAATGGACCGAGAACAGCTTAATGAGGACAATGCAACCGACATATATAAATCGCTGAGCGAATTAAAGGGCAGCGCCTTAAAAATTGCACAGATGTTGAGTATGGATAAAAATATCCTGCCGAAATCGTATGTCGATAAATTTACCCAATCTCAATACAATGCTCCTCCCCTTTCAGGTCCGTTAATTGTTAGAACTTTCACCAAAAATTTCGGTAAAACACCTGAAAACATTTTCGATAGTTTTAACTTAAGCTCCAGCAATGCTGCTTCTATTGGTCAGGTGCATCAAGCAATGCTGAATGGCAAAAAACTCGCCATTAAAATTCAATACCCTGGTGTTGGAGACAGCATTTCTTCTGATCTGAAACTGGTAAAACCTTTCGCTTTCCGTTTATTGGGCATGTCGGAGAGGGAATTGAATATTTATATTAAAGAAGTGGAAGAACGTTTGCTCGAAGAAACAGATTACGAACTGGAAGTTAAACGTTCTATCGAATTTTCTGAAGCCTGTAAAAACCTCGATCATGTTGTATTTCCGAAATACTATCCAGAATTATCAGGAAAGCGGATCATTACCATGGACTGGATTGATGGTTTACATTTAAAAGAATTTTTACAAACGAATCCTTCTCAGGAATTGCGTAATAAAATCGGACAGGCATTGTGGGATTTCTATAATTTTCAGCAACACGAACTCAGGGCTGTACATGCGGATCCACATCCTGGAAATTTTATGATTACGCCGGATGAAAACCTTGGAGTAATTGATTTTGGCTGTATTAAAGAGATGCCTGATGATTTCTATTATCCGTTCTTCGCGTTAATTTCTACTGATGTAATTAATGATAAAAATAAAACGATAGATGCATTTAGAAAACTGGATATGATCCATACTGACGATTCTCCTGAGCAGATTGAGTTTTACTATAAATCGTATAAGGAAATGATCAGTCTTTTTGCCAAACCTTATACCAGTGAATCATTCGACTTTAGCAAACCAGATTTTTTTGAGCAATTGTATATGTACGGCGAAAAAATCTCAAAAATGCCAGAATTTAAGCAAGCGCGTGGCGTAAAACATTTTATTTATGTTAACAGGACTAATTTTGGACTGTATACTATATTACATGAATTAAAAGCAACAGTTAAAACAGATACATTTAAACCTAATGTAACCGAATAAATAAATTCATTTCGATAAATCGTCATTCACAACCTGATTCGGAATCTTGATACAATAAGCTTTAAGATCCCGCCTGCGCCTACTGTGTGGGCACATCTTTGCAATATTCTTAGCATTGACCGTTATTGCCAGCCTGACTGGCAATCTTATTGCAACAAAAAAGGTTGATGAGCAATATTTGAAGCTTTAAGATTCCCGTTTTCACGGGAATGACGACTATCCTAATAGAATCAGTCACTAATAGCGTAGGCGAGAAATCCTTAAATTATATTCAATATGTAGATTTCTCCATTCCGTTGCACTCCAGTCGAAATGACGACTGTTCGATTGTATAAGAAAGTCTAACTATTTTTCTTTACGACTTCAACCATGTGATCGATATCAAACGGTTTTTCGATATAATCATCAGCTTTACATTCTTCAGCCTGCTGAGGTAAGTTATTTGATGTGGAAGTTAACACAGCTGATACAGCTTCTGTTTCAGGGTCAGATTTAAGTTCTTTAATCACCTGTGATCCTCTCTTTTTTCCCTTAATGTGATCATCCACAATTACCACATCAGGGTCAATTTCATCTATTTTATCTATAGGCTCAGTTGTTAATGATGCCGTAACATCAAATCCCTCCTCTTCCAATACATGGTCCATTATATCAAGGATATCTTTATTATCCTGAACAAGCACAACCTTTTTCTTCATAAATAAACAGACTAAAATTCTCATTAAATATAAAGAAAAAGACTAGATCAATAAAAGATCTTAAAATATTTTACAAATGCTTGGTAAAAGTTTCAAGTTTTCGTCTTGAATTAATGCCTGTTCGTCGAGTATTACCTATCGATTGTATAAAAACGCAACATTGCCTGCAACGTTTTTCAATTCACTGCGTCTTATCATCAAAACTACAACAAAAAGACTTAAACATTTAAATAACAATTAATTAACATTTAATTATTAAATAAAAATATTATGAAAACCTCAATCAAAACCCTCATCGCCACTTCATTAACCGCAATCGTTCTATCATCAGCTGTATTCACTACAAGCATTTCTGCAACAGAAAAAGTACCGGATGCAATTTTAAAAATATCACCTTTTAAAAGAATTTCTGTAAAAGGAAATGTAGAAGTAACTATTATCCAGCGGAATAACCCAGGCATTTCTTATACTGATGATAACACAGGAGCTGCAAAAGTGATGCAGGATGGTGATAATTTAAAAATCACTTCAATTAGTACCGACAAAGCAAAACTAACTATTTATGTAAACGATTTTTACAGAATTGAAGCATCAGAAAATGCAATTGTTAAAACTGAAGGGAAACTAAGAACTAAATATCTTCAGATCTTTTTAAAAGGAAATGCACATGCCGAAATCAATACCAGCTCAGAAGGTTTATATACTGTAATTTCTGATCAGGCTGATTTGAAATTAAGCGGTTCTACTGATCAGCACACTTTGGTTATGGGGAAATCACAAAAATTAACCATCGATAGATTTGCAGCTTTAAAAACCAACATCAGCGCTGTAGAAACTTTTGCAATTGAAAAAGAAATTGCTGCAATCAAATAATAAAAAACACACAAATGAAAAAAGGCTTTCTGATTCGGATCAGAAAGCCTTTTGTTGTATGGAAAAATAGGATCGACAATGGAACGCACAAAATTAGTGATATATTAAACCTTCAGCAGCAAATCCGTCATCTCGATCCGATAGCTATCGGATGGAACGCAGTGGAATGGAGAGATCTATCTGAATAGATTTAGCTTTGCTGAGCAATCGTGGTTCTCGACTACGTTGCACTCCGCTAGAAGAGACGACCTCTTATGGATTCTTAGTGCTGTAGTACCTTCGCGATTTCCTTTTCGATAGATTTTATCTCTTTAGGCTTAAGCTTTTTGGCCGCATCAGTCTTAGTAGTTATTTTATTTTCTAAGTATTTTACGCCTACCCTTAAAGCTTTCAAACCCGAAACACCTTGCAGTTCATCTAGTTCAAGCTGCTCTAAATCGTCGTTTAAATATCCTTGAACCTGCATATATTTAATGTACTCCATATATTCTTTGGCTTCTTCAGGATTGAAATAAACCATTGCAATTTTATGGGGCTGCGTTAAACGTTCGGTTGTACCTTTAACCAATACTTTATCAATACGTTTTTTAACTACTTCGTAACGGATATTATAAGCACCTTCTACATCAAAACGGCGTTCGTCGTTCCTAAAGCTAATATCAATTGCATTAGAGTGGATAAAGATCAGCTGTGTGGTTTCTAATGCACGGGGCATTTCACCAATTAATCCTTTCGATAAACGCGCAATATCGACCATTGAGGTTAACTGCCATAAACGGATATTTTTGAGGTACAACAAATCAAATGGGCGATCTGGCGCGATTTCCTGTCCGATGTAAATATCATACTCCACTCCATCAGTTCTGAATTTGGCAAAATAACATGGGTATGAAGCCTGTAAATTAGCCTGCGATTTCTCCAGGTACTGACTCACTTCGGTATTGATCAGCTGCATCGAAATTTCCAGCTGCCTGCGATTTGCAAATGCAGCACCGGTTTCTGGAACAATAACTTCAAAATAACGATCTACAAACTCAGCTGTTACCGGGTAGTTTCCCTTTATAATTGATAAGAAAGGATAAACTTCTATTTCTAAAAACTCGTTCAGTTTGTTTTCTTCGTTTGATGAAGCAAAATCGCCGATACGTTTAATCCAGTCTTTGCAATTGAACAATAATTTATCGGTAAGCTCTAAAGAAACATGCTTACGGATGGCTTTTAAAGTATCAATTAAACTGTTTAACTGTACCTCCATATCATCTTTTAAAGCTTTATTCCGTTCTATGGTAGAATTACGGATATCAATCGCGCCAAACAGCGGATACATATGTTTAAAGGTAATCGTTTCGATTTCCTTTAATTTATGGTGACTGTTATTCTGCTGAAGAAAATGCCAAACAGCTTCGTTAAACTTCCATTGTACCGATGGTTGTAAGGCGGTAAACTTATCCATCAACACTTCGTCCATTTTAGCATCAAATTCTTCGATACTGTATTGGAAAAGCTGACCGATTAGAGGCATCGCCGGGCGTAACCTCGATAAAAGTTTATCGTCTACCAATACTTCCTCGCTCGAATAAACTTCTAAAACACCAGCCAACTGTGTATTGTAGTAAACGGGCAGTACTGAATAAGAGCAAACACCGGCAGCTTTTAAAACCCTCAAAAAAGGATCTTTATCGATCTGATCGTCGTTAATTGAGCTTACAAAAATGGCCCTGGGATTTTCTTTATATTTATCAACCAACGAATAGAAAACTTCTTCTTCCAGATTGGATGATTTTGCCGAATTAATCAGCATACTTTGTGAAAACTCCTGATTATCGAAAACGAGTTTATTGTTAACGGTTAAAAAAGGCATTAAGCCAAATTCGAGTTTTCCGTTTCCGCTAAGCGTTTTTAAAGCGTGGATTACATGCGTATAAGCTTCTGTTTGATAATTGTGATTAACAAGCGCATCGCGGATACCATCAATAGCATGTTGCAAAGTTACATCTGTTATTGAAATAATGCTGAATCCTTCAAAGTGAAAATTTTGTAAAGGCAGGTGCTTTACCAGGTATTCCAGTTCGGTTTCGTCTTGAAAATGCTTGCCGAGTTCTTCAAAATTAAGCTCAGGTAAATCACCTTTATGCATAATATCTACAAACTTCGTATCGGTTTGGATATTGTAATATTGTGTCAGTTTTGTTTCCTGATTAATATGAGCATAAATGATCTCATTTTTCAGTACCGAAGTAAAATTATAAAAACGGCCTAAAATAACATTGTAAATAAACTTAAGCTGTTTTTTCTCAATAGGCTCATTGTCTTTCGTTACTTTATTTTTAGGATCATGATCCTTAAAAAATTTATAGAATGCATTGGTACTAAAGAAAATCTGATCTGGAATTGGGGTACTTAAAGCCCAAAACAAATCATCTTCATTATCCATTAAAGGGGTTAGAATAGTAAAAATTAATTCTAAGGTATCTTTATATTGGGATAAATCTTCAGCACTGATGTTGCCAAGCAGCACATCGTCTTTTTCAATTTTTTGAAGTAAAAACCTGTAAAATTCAGATTTTACCGATTTTTCTGTTTTCAATCTGCCTTTTAAATATTCCACAAGTGGGCGGAAAGACAGAGATGATTCTACCTGGCAATGTATACATTCGTTTTTATGTAGTTGTATTACATTGGTATTCATTGTATAAGTTTTGCTATAGTGTAAATTTTATAGTTATCTATTTAATTACTAATTCATTGCAAAGATACGTACTCGTTAAAGCAATGTTCGTCTGCTGAACGTAATACTTGGATATTACATCTATTAATATGTTACACAAATTTAGTACCTAAAATTAAGTGATACGTATGGATACCAGCCATCAGACGAGTGTCCCATCACAAAACGTACAACTGTAAGTGATGCCGGAGCGAAGTAAACGCCCCCTCCCACACCGTGGTGCCATAATGTAGAAGTTTCGTCACGTTTCCAAACCCTGCCTACATCATAAAAACCCAATAAGCCAATTTGTCCGGGTAAAACGTAACTAACCAGATCGCCAAGTTTGGCCCTAAGTTCTAAGTTGTTATAAAAAGTATGTTCGCCGGCAAACCTAAACTGGCGGTAACCTAAGAGATTTCCTTGTCCGCCCAGATATAAGGCCTGATAAAAAGCTGGTTTACCAATGGTTACTCCTCCACCAAAACGATCTGCCAAAATGAAGTTTTTCCTGCCATCGAGGTTTTTATACAAAGCTATACTGGCCGTAAACTGTCCGTAAGAATTTGAATATCTGTTAACGCCTTTGTAACCCAAAAGTTTAAAGTCAACATAACTACCTAATGTTGGTAACAAATCATTATCGCGGGTATTGTTGGTAAAATTGACAAACGCACCAGCAAACATTTTTTCGTTACGTACCGTTATCGAATCAGATGAATGTAAGCGTGATGGATTTTCGATAAAACGGCCGTCGTTATCTTCCTGATTATATTTATAATATTGATATGAAGGACCAACGCTAAAGGTCGATTTCGGACGGCGCCACCTGATTGAAGCATCAACCTGATAAAGGTTGAAACGTGCACGGTAGTACCTAATATTGTCTCCATCATTAAAAGGTGTTTCGTTGCCCAATCCAAAGAAATTCTGTGTATTGTTTGGTGCGAAAGCATCGGCTTTTAAAACAAAATCGCCCTTACCTAAAGCTTTTAACCACTCTCCTTTATAGTTAAACCTAAAAGCTTTCGTAGAGAATGAATGTAAGAAAGAAATAGTCTGCGAATTGCCATAAGGTTGTTTCCTGAAACCAGGATTGGTTTGTTTGTAGATCAAACCCAATAAAAGGCCATCATCTTGATTGTAACCTGCATTTAACAGCCACGAGCTCCGTCGGTACATATCTTTTGGTATGTAACTGAAATTCGAAGTATCATTAGAAATAATTTTCCTGATTTTATTGGCATCCTCTCCATTGTAAGTTGCCTTATCGGTTCTACCATATAACTTTACAGATCCGTTGCTGTTTGCAAAATCGTAAACTTTAGTGCCCTTGCCACCAATAATCCGCAATTTAATGTTCGAGTTTTTATTGTTCAGCATCAAGCTGTCGTTACCATTGTGCATGTACACCCTGATTTCTTTGGTTACTTTGGGATCGAATTTCCGATCGAAAAGTTCGTCTTTGATATTACCCTCTTTAGAAATTTTATTGATTTTTACGCGTAACCCATCATTTTCAGCATCGGTAATCTGAATCAGTTCATTTTTATTGGTCACTTCGATATCTACAATGCGGTTAAAGAAATGATAGTACTGGTTCATTAACTTTGGCAAAGTGGCTATCCGGTTGCGCATCTGTGCCAAAAAGGCATCGTGATGTAATGAGTAACTTGGTTGAGGGAGTTTTTTTAGTGCTTTCTCGAAAACCGCATCGTTATAGTTTGCGCAGAAATCTTTTACAATTTTATCAAACTCCTTTTCATCAATATTGGCGGTCCAACGGCTGCTGATTTCTCTTCCTTCCCATAAAAACCAATTGATATCTTTTATGCCACGTTCATAACCCTGCATCATGGGCAATAATGACGAAGATTGTGTGTAACGCTGTAAAAGGCCGTCAGATCTGAAAAATACCTGATCGCGATCTCTTGGTACCGGCGAATAAAGCGAACCATCTTTAGTTTTGGTTTCTTTCCAGCGCCATTGGTCTTCATGTCTGTCCCAATCGCCCAATAACACATCAAACGCCCTTGCTTTTACCCAGGCTGGTCCGTCTAATCTATTATCGTTATCATCGGTTAGTTTTTTATCCATTTTCGGAGAACTGTCTGATTCTCCTGTGGGTTCTCTTTCTTCAAACAAACACAAAGTATTGGCAAATGCCGATTCAAATTCACCTAAGTTGTCATCAGGAGAAACCCAGCCAATAATCGGGTTGCTGTGCGGGATACCGCCAGCTTTAGCAAGTTCGGGAACTACCAGTGCCGAAAACGGATGCTGTGCCGACATGTTATCCTTTATAATGTCTTTGGCAAAAGTTTCACGCAATGCGGCAGGTAAAAGCACTTCGGGGTATTTCTCAACACTACGCAGTACATATTCTTTACCATTTTTATCTTCTAACCGTAAAGAACGAGATTGATTGCCCCCACCGCGCTGAGTCGCTTTTAAACCACCCATCATTTGAGAAACCCGTAACACAGGAACTTTTGTTCGTGCAGCATATTCTTTACGGTAATTTTCGCCAAAAATAGTACGGTGAAAACGGCCAACGCTATCATATTCGGGCTTAATACGTACAAAAATACTATCTGCAGTAATTGGTTTATCTCTATTTCTTACTTTTTGAGGGATGGTTTCGAACTTTTTAATGTAACTGTAAACTCTTTTAACGCTCGTATCCGAATAAATGTAATATTCGTAACGCATATCGTTGTTTTTCAACTGATCTGCAACCACGTAGCCCTGTTGCATTTCATGAAACAAAGAACTTTTACCCGCTCGATTTGGCGATACTTTTGAACCCGAACCACTGATCACCTGCAGTTGTTTTCCCTTTATTAACTGAAGGCCATGCTCATGCCCTGCTACGTAGGTTACATTTGGATAATCGCCAAATACTCCGGTTATCGATTTAATCATATCCTTATATGCAGGGTGATTTAAATCTTCAGGGCTCAATAAGGTAGAGCGCAATAATGGATAAACAGAACCTAAAACAGGCAAAGGGACATATAGATTTTTATCCAGCGATGTGAGTGGAAAAATGTGGTTCCTCAAATTAAAATAACCGCCATGTGGGCCGTAACTCTGAAATGGATGGTGCGAAGCCAGTAGAATAACCTTGTCTTTGTTCTCTTCAAGCAACTGTTCCATTTTCACTAAAACCTCATCTTTGGTACGGCATTCGCACTCACCATTAGGGTTCGATTTATTGTATGGAAAAACCCACCATTCACTATCGTAAGCAATGATGGTTAATTTATCAGTTAATTTAATGGCCACAGGATCAGGGCATCCATTTTCTGGTATTAACCTCAGTAATGGATCATTCTGTGCTTTAAGGAAATCATCTTGCGCTTTGATTTTGGCCAAACCTTTGGGGCCAGATTTATCCCAATCGTGGTTGCCGGGAACAAAATAAACCGCAGCACCCATTTTACGCATAGGCTCGAACTGTGAACGCAGGATCTTTTTGGTCTCCTCTTCTTCTGCACTTCCTGGAAGGCCCATTCCTGTTGGATAGATATTATCGCCCAGATATACAACCGTTGTTTTTTGGGGAAGAATCTGTTTTGCAGCATTTTTTAAATCCTGCATTTGCGCAGGGTTCATCTCACCTGCATCGCCAAAAAGAATTACACGATATTTTACATCATCTTGCGCAAATGCAATGAGGTTGATTAAAAATAAGATGGTAAAAAGGGTAAATCTTTTAATCATATTCCAGCGTTTGTATAAAGGTAGTTATTTTAAAATTTATTTTGTTTCTTGGGTGTTATCCAGTTAAGAATCTCTTATCGTTAAGCGTTACATCCTTAACTCCTTAATGGTAAACTAATACTTAAGAAGTTCGGCTTCTCACCATTAAGAAGTTAAGGATATTAAGTTTTTATCATAATAAGTCGTCATTTCGAACGGAGTGCAACACAGTTGAGAAATTTATCATAGATATCTCCATTTCGCTATGCTTCAGTCGAGATGACGATTAATTTATTGAAGGACGATCGCATTAGGACACCACTACCAAAACCTATTTTTTCAATTTAAACATTAAAATGTTTCCTGCCGATAAAGTCCCACCTTCATTAGAGATGTAAAGATTCTGATCGCGATCAAATGCAATACCTTCTGGTTGATTGAAGAAATCTCCTTTTAGCGGATAAGTTGCTTTAATTTTAAAGTTTGCATCGGTAACGACCAATAGTTTATTTACTGATGAAAGCACATACCACTCGTTAGTTGATGGGTTTTTAGCCAAAGCAGAAGGGCGGAACTTAATTTTGGTTTCGCCAGATAAGTCAGCTATTTCTTTATAAGACAAAGCAAAAGTTCCACTTGCGGTAAATTTACCATCAGCATATTTAAAGGCATAAATATCCGTCTGGTCGCTTTTATTTTTCTTAATTTCTTTAGTTAAAACATATACCGTACCTGTTTTTTCGTCAGCAGCCAAGCCTTCGTATTCGGCTTTGGGAACCAGGTCTTTAGTTTTAACCACATCTGCGACTTCTGGTTTATTGATCTCGCTAATGGGAAAGCTATGCAGTTCGCCATTACTTTTTAACACAATTACGGTGTTATTTAAGATAGCCAGATCTTCATAATCGCCTTTGCCACCAAATTTGGTGAATTTCGATTCTTTATCGGTTAGCCCCAAATGAAACAAATCGCCGTCTTCATCCTGTATCGCAAATACTTCTTTAGGATCGCCGTTATGAAACACAATTCCAGAAATTTCGAAAAGATTATGCGGCATATTGTATTTTACCGGCTTTGATAAATCGTAAGGAAGGTTTGATTTTTCTGCTCCGCTATTGGAAACAGTTTCTGTTGAATCGTTCTTTTTATCATCGCGATTACCATTTACGCACGATATGCCCAAAAAGGCAACTGAAATTAGTAAGCTAGAGGCGAGGAAAGTTTTATTGTATTTCATAAGGGTAAAATTTAATGTTTGTTTATTTATAAATCGTTATCTCAACAGCATAACCGTCATCTCGACCGTAGCGTTCCGAAGGAACTCATTTGGAGGAGAGATCTATCAAAGATCATTTTCTATAGATTTCTCCATTCCGTTGCACTCCAGTCGAAATGACGATCGTACGGTGAGGACACAGACCACAGTGCTATTTATTTTTTAGTAATTGATAAATATCGTGTTGAGACTCGACAGGAGCCCCGCTACTTTTAACAGGAATATTGTTCATGTTTTCATCTATACAAACCGCCTGCACGTTATCTTGTTTTTGGATTTCGATAATATTTATCATTTCCTGTTTAATCTGCTCATTATAAATCGGAAAGCAAACTTCAATTCTTCTATAGATATTCCGGTTCATCCAATCGGCAGAGCCAAGGTATACATCGTTTTTACCTAAATTATGAAAAATAAAAATACGTCCGTGCTCTAAATAACGATCTACAATACGGGTAACCTTAATATTTTCGCTCATTCCCGGTACACCTGGAATTAAGCGACAAATGCTCCTCACAATCAGTTCGATCTTTACCCCTGCCTGCGAAGCCTCGTAAAGTTTATTGATCAATACTTTTTCTTCGAGATTATTCATTTTAATGGTAATACCCGATGGCATGCCTTGTTTGGCATGTTCAATTTCTCGATCTATCAAATCAAGAAAAACTTGTTGTAAATTAAACTGTGCTACCAATAAATGATTAAATTTAATCAGATCGGCAGAAGTAGGTTTGACCCTTTTGGCCAGAAAGATAAAAAGCAGCTCTACTTCGCGCAGCATTTCTTTATTAGCCGTCATTAAAATATGATCAGTATAAAAAGCTGCTGTACTTTCGTTAAAGTTTCCGGTAGAAAACAAACCAGAATAACGCATGCGGTCACCTGTCTGGCGTTTTACCAAGGCTACTTTGGCATGAACTTTTAAAGCGGTTACACTATAAATAATATCAACGCCAACCTCCTTCATTTTCTTGGCCCATTTGATGTTGTTGGCCTCATCAAAACGGGCTTTAAGCTCTACCAAAACGGTTACTTTTTTTCCATTTTTGGCAGCACTGATCAGGGCATTTACAATTTTCGAATCGCTGGCTACGCGATAAAGCGTAACATAGATTTCCCGTACATCTTCATCAATAGCCGCTTCGTTAAAAAAGCGCAATACACTATCATAACTCTGGTAAGGCGTATGCACTATAATATCGTTTTTATAAATGGCCTCGGTTAACGATCCATCTATGAGGTCGGTATTGCAGATTTTTGGCCAGTTTTGGTTGGATAATTTTGGCGAATTAACAGGAAAACCCATAAAATCTTTCAGGTTATGGTATTGTCCGCCCTCCATCCTATTGGCTTTTTTAAGGTTGAAAAGCTTTTTGAGCAATTCGAAAACGTTGGCTGGTATGCCTGGCTGGTGAAGAAAGCGTGTAGCCAAACCCGAATCGCGTTTGAGCAACTGCTTCTCTAATTGTTCGGATAAACTGCCCGAATATTCGTCTTTCAGGTCAATTTCGGCATCTCTTGTAATCTTGAAACTATAACAACCTGTAATTTCTCCTTCAGGAAAAATACGATCTAAATGAAAACGAACAATATCATCCAAGAAAACAATAAAGGTTTCATCACCCGATTCTACCTTATAAAAACGAGGTAACTGGTTGGATGGAATATTTAAAATAACAACTTCGGCATCTTCTTTCTTTTTTAGCGTAATCAGAAAGTAGAGTTCATTATTTGAGGGAAAGAAATTAGTATCAGCATTAATGTAAACAGGCTGCAAAAAGGCCATTACCTGACTCAAAAAATATCGGGTTATATTTTTCTGAATTTCTGCAGGGAATGACTGTCCATAAATTAAGTTTATCTTATTCTCTTTAAGCAAGGGAATAAGGTCTGATTTAAGTACTTTACCATAACGCTGCTGTTGTTCTGAAATAAGCTGATTGGCCGTATTGAGCAAGTTATCGTCAATCCGGATATCGTTATCTTCCTTATTGCTCAATTTCTCTAAAGCGAGTAACACGGGCATCCTTACGCGATAAAACTCGTCGAGGTTGGAAGAGAATATCGACAAAAACTTAATGCGTTCTAAAAGTGGAACGGTACTTCGCTCGGCTTCCATTAAAATACGCTCGTTAAACTTTAACCAGCTTAAATCTCTATTAAAAAAAGAGGTTTCTACTATCTGTTCCATTAAAGTTTACCATAAGCTGCGTAAGCAATTACAAATGCAAATACTGCTGCAATTAAACCAAACATGAAAATATTGTAAGCCAGGCGGATCAGTTTATACTTTCTGCCCAAAACTACACCTTGCGAGTATACATCGGTGATTAAGGTACCATATAAAAAATCTTTATCGTTCATCACTTTAATCATACCATCGGTATAACTGGGGAGACTCATTTTATAAAAGTTACCAAAAAACAATAAGTTTACTTTTTTATTATCCATATCTTCCTGCGTAAACTCTCCCTTGGGGATAGATGGACGGGTTGATAAAATAGAAACCACCACACAGGTTAAACTCACTATTAACAAAATAAATGTGGGGATAATCAGGTTGCCATGGTCTTCCAATCGCCTTAACAACAAACTCACGATTAAAGAAAGCATGATCGAATTTACGGTAATCAGGATATGAGCCTTGTTATCGGCCATATCGCTTAAGCGTTGGTTATTGGCTGAAGTAATCCTAAACATGGTTTCGATACCCTTATCTGGCCGATCGTCTTTATCTTTTCTCTTTTTATCTTTCTCTTTCACAATGACGGGGGCAAAATTTACAGGTTCTGCCAATTCGGTACTAATTTCTTCCTGCGATGTTAATTTACTTTTCAGTTTGCTGATATTCTTTTGTTTCTGATCGCTCAGCAGTAGATTGGCATAATCCGTGTGGTAATGATGCGATTCCATAAACTGGATATCTTTTTTACGCCAATCAAGCTTACTGATATCTTTTTTATAGATCAGTTCATTTTCCTTATGCATTAATTTGCCCTTTGCACGGAAATCAGGCAAACCTAAATGGAACAGATCTGCATCGCAAATGATTTTATCGATTTCATTTTTAGGGTTCTGAGGAATTTTAGTGGCCAATATTGCGCTTTTAACATGGTCACGGATTTCCTGATCGACCTGATGTTTTGCTAAAAAATGATCAGCCAGTTCTGCTCCTTTTGCTTCGTGGTTAAGTGCATCTTCGAAATATCCCGTATCGTGAAAATAGGCTGCAACGGTTACAGCGAAAAAATCCTGCTCATTTAACTGGTAATGATTGGCGATTTGCTGTGCAGCATTTACCACTTCTTGCGTATGTTCGAGGTTATGATAAACCAGGCGAGGATCGTTATGGGTATGGAAGTAATCGCCAACGTGCTTTTCTACATCTTCCTGCAATTTTTTATAGTTCATGAGCGTATTAAGGGTTGCGATAATTTATTATAACGACGGAAATGCATTTCTTGAAAATGTTTAAAGATGAAAACTGTAATATTTTTTATGATTATAAAATTACGCTAATTTTTTAAAAACAACGCTGATCTCCCCTTAACAATAATAATGCCTTGTTTATTTTACAATTAGATTTAGAAATGATTGAGTTTAGCCCTATAATCTCCTGCGACTAGGTTGTTTCTTGTTAAAAAAAGATAACAATCTGATATAAATAGCACATTCATTAGCTCCAGAAAATTCTAATTTGCACTTCTTAGCTGATGATTGATAACAACAGTATTTTGAGCTGACTTAATAACCAAATTTGAATGATAGCAATTATGGTGTTTATAAATGTTAATACATTTAGCGCTTACGAGTTAATTTTCCTATTCTAAAAACTGCCATCGAATTTTACAAACCAAATATAAGATACAAAACACTATACACGACCCAAACTTTTCCCGAATCAATAATGAAAAGAAATACTACTTTTTTTTTACTCTCAATGGCAATCGGCTTAAATAGCTTTGCGCAGAAAACCATAGAAATTGCAACAAAAAACAATGTACTGATCTTGGAAACAGATCGTGATAATACTTTATTATCTACATACCTGGGCAAAAAATTAGACAATGCGAGCGAATACCCAGGCATACAAGCATTGGATAAATACAAACCCGGCTCTGATGACCTTTTAAACAAACGTGAAGCTTATATTGCTTCTGGCTCGCTTAATTTGTTAGAACCGGCATTAACCGTAACCCATGCTGATGGAAACAAATCTACCGTTTTAACATTTTCGGATGTAAAAACCGAACAGCTGGATCAGAATAGAAAATTAACGAGTATTATTCTTAAAGATTTAAAATACAATTTTCAGGTAACCTTAAAATACCTGGCCTATTTCAATGAAAACGTAATTGAGCAATGGGCCGAAATTGAACATAAAGAAAAAGGCACTGTAGTGCTCAACAAATATGCTTCAGCAAATCTTACCCTGAGTGGAAAAAAATTCTTCCTTAAAAACCAATATAGTGGTGCTACACGCGAAATGCGATCGGAAGAGCAGCAATTGCTGCATGGCATAAAAACCATCGATTCGAAATTAGGAACCAGAACAAACCTGCTTCATTCTTCTTCTTTTATGGTTTCAATAGATCAGCCTGCAACTGAGGATATGGGCGAAGTAATTGCCGGATCGTTAGCATGGACAGGAAACTTTAAGCTGGATTTTGAAACTTTTGATGAATATTACCTCCGCGTAACTGCCGGCATTAATAATTTTTCGTCGAACTATACTTTAAAGGCTGGCGAAAACTTCATTACACCCCGGTTTATTTATACCTATTCATCGGCAGGAAAAGGTTTAGCCAGTAGAAATTTACATGATTGGGCCAGAAACTATCAAATTTTAGATGGAAAAGGCGAAAGATCTACCATCTTAAACAATTGGGAAACCACTTATTTCGATTTTAATGATGAGAAACTAAACGAATTAACAAAGGATACCAAAAAGTTAGGGGTTGATGTTTTTTTATTGGACGATGGGTGGTTTGGAAATAAATACCCCCGCAATGGATCTACTTCTGGCCTGGGAGATTGGCAGTATAACAAGCAAAAGCTAAAAAATGGAATCAGCTCATTAGGTAAAGAAGCCACAGCAAGCGGTGTAAAATTTGGTATCTGGATAGAACCCGAAATGGTTAACCCTAAAAGTGAGTTATACGAAAACCATCCCGATTGGATTATCAGACAGCCTGAAAGAAAAGAATATTACATGCGCAACCAGTTGGTGTTGGATTTAACCAACCCTAAGGTTCAGGATTTTATTTTCAAAACCGTAGATGATATTTTTAAGGAAGTGCCAGAAGTTGCCTTCATTAAGTGGGATTGTAACTCCCTAATATACAACGCCAACTCTCCTACTTTAAAAAACCAGGATCATTTTTATCTTGAATATATCAGGGGACTGAATAGCGTATTAGAGCGGATTAGAAAAAAATATCCTAAAACACCAATGATGCTGTGTGCTGGAGGCGGTTCAAGGGTAGATTATGCTGCATTACAGCATTTCACCGAATTTTGGCCCAGCGATAATACAAATCCATACGACCGCATCTTTATTCAATGGGAATATTCGTATTATTTCCCTTCTATTGCTGTAGACAACCACATTACCGATATGGGCAAACAGCCTATTAAATTTAAAACAGATGTGGCCATGATGGGAAAACTCGGTTACGACGTTCGTGTAAATGAGTTAAGTAAAAATGATTTACTTTTTAGTCAGAATGCCGTTAAAACCTATAATAGCTTTAAGGATATCATTTGGCATGGCCAGCAATACCGTTTGCAGGATCCTTACGAAAACAAAATAGCTTCAATTGCCTACGTAAACGATGCAAAAGACCATGCTATTGTTTTTAATTATCACGTGGCCACCCTTTTCACCAATGGTGTAATATTACCGATTAAACTAAAAGGGTTAGACCCTTCCAAAAAGTATAAAATAGATGAAATTAATCTGTACCCTGGTACTAAATCGCCAATTGACAGTACTAAAGTTTACTCTGGCGACTTTTTAATGAAAGTAGGCTTTAATCCAGAAGCCAATGCTTACAGAACCAGCGTGGTTTTAAAGGTACAGGCGATATAAATTGTTTAAAAACATAAGCTCATGCGTTTATTAACTGTATACAACCTGTATTATTTGGTTAAATGTTTTAAACCTTTTCAGGTTTGCTTAGTCTGTAAGCTTGTTAGTTAGGAAATTATAGGTTGCCATTCATTTTTAAGTAACGAATTTAGCATTAGGGATATAAAAGAGTTTCAAATTTGTAATATTATCAAATTTGGCTAAACATGCCTTGAACGTGTTATTTTGACCTTTTGTAGGGTTATTTTGAAACGAAATGAAAACAAATAAGGTGAATGCTTAAAAATTTTAATCGATTTATATTTTCCTGTAAGCGGTATCCTACATTATTCTACAGAAAGGATTTTCTAATTATTTAGAATATCCTTTCTGTTTAAATTCAATACTTTTCGTTTCCTACTGATCAGATGAAAAGGATTCAGATTCAAATTAGTACTATTATCTTTCTGAAAAATTATTTCGTTGCATAATCAAATGCCTTAAATTTTTGAAAAACATTTGCTGCACAGCCTAACAAACCAGCCTTGTTGCCCAGCTTGGCCGCAACTACCAATTCATTACCAGGCGCAATAGGTACCGCTAATGTTTTTATCCTTCTTTCGATCTCACGAACATAGAAGGCACCAGATTCGCTTATGCCTCCACCAATTACAATTTTTTGCGGACTAAATACATTTATAAAACTAATAATGCCCGTAGCCAGGTAATCGAAATGCGATTCCATAGCTTCAACGGCGTATTCTTCTCTAGCCAGGTATTTTTCCACCATATATTTACCATCAATCTCTTCTGGTGAATTGGGGTGGATAGATTGATAATGGTTAAGCAGGGCAGATACTGACGCATAAGCTTCTAAACAACCACGACCTCCGCAGGCACAGGCAACTCCACGATGTTGTACCACAATATGCCCTAACTCTGTACCTCTATTTCTAAATCCGCCATAAAGCTTGTTATCAATCATCACAGCACCACCTATTCCCGTACCTACAGTAAGGAAAACCACATCACTACAATCTTTGGCCGCCCCATAAGTCATTTCTCCAAGTCCCATTAAATTGGCATCATTATCCATTACAATATTATAACGTGTTACTTCTTGCAGGATTTCACCTAAAGCCAATTGTTTAAAGCCGGGTAAATTATCAGCACCGGCAATAATCTTGTTGTTGTAAATAATCCCCGGAAAACCAATGCCCACGCCCAGAATAGGGTTTTTAATTTTTTTAGCACAGGTATTGATCGCTTCTACAATGAGCGCAATAATTGCACCTTGTGTTTTCGCATTTTTTAGCGATACAATAATGGAATATAAAATTTCGCCATTTTGGTTTACTACTCCACATTTGAGTGAAGATCCACCCACATCAATTCCGATAGCATACGATTGTTCCATGTTGAAATTATTTATAAGTAATCATATACCGAACCTAGTTTAAATCATATTTGCATTGCTTTATTGGACATTTTTCAATATCATTTTATTATTCGAATCTAATATAGGCTAAAAATAGAATTCGATAAGCCTTTACCCCTTAGATTTCAGCTCAAAACCTTCAATATTGATTAAAAAAAGAAAATAAACTTTTAATAGTAATCATTTTTAGGCAACATAGCCATAACATCATGCTTTTAAGCGTGAGGGATAGTAGCGTAAAGCCCGCAGCGTAGCTAGGAATGCAACGAATAGCCCGCCCCTTGCGCAGCTTCGGGCACACCCATAAATCAACAATCAAATTTAAATTATAAAACATTACAACATAAACCCTGGTAATGCCTTAGTTGGTTAAAGAAAAACTATTTAAATACATTTTCTGGTAATGTTCCTGTCCAGGCGTCTGGCAATTTATTGAGTCCGAAAATTTTCGCCAATACTAAACTCGTGTTTTTGTTGCTATTAAAAGATGTAATTAATCCACCCTTTTTAATCTGCGGGCCAGTAATTGCCCAAGGCACCTGCATTTCGGCCATGGATACACCTCCATGCCCTTTATTTATGCCTCCATGATCTGTAATCAATAAGAAATGAGTGTCTTTATAAATGCCGGCAGTCTTTAATTTTTCAAGTAAAGCACCAATGGCAACATCAGCCTCCTCAATAGCGGTAATATATTGCGGGGTCATCCAACCAAAACCATGTCCTGCATGGTCAGTGTGTACGCTGTACAAAAAGGTAAGTGTAGGGTTCTGTTTGTTTTTTACCATAAAATCGAAAGCTTTCTGGTAGTTCTCATTATACTCATCTTTTTCTTCAAAAGATACTTCATCCAGGTATTTCTGATTAATCGGGTTAATCAGTTCTTTCCAATTGTAGTAATAAGCCGTTTTAACTGGATGAACCCCCTCTTTTAATACTTTAAATATAGATGGGTAATGGCCGTCTGCATCTGTTTCTATTGGTTGTAAAGTGTGTTTCTGCAATGTCCAATCGTTGGCTGTAACCCCATGCTCCTCCGGACCTGACCCCGTCATATGGCTTGTCCAATTTGGTAAGGTAACCGATGGCATTACAGGCCTTGTGGTTAACGAGAGTACACCATCAGCAAATAGTTTATCCAGGTTTGGGTGCTTTGCTGTTTTAAACCCTTCGGCACTAAAGCCATCAAGGCCAATAATTAATACGTGCGGAACTTTCCGCTGGGCCATTGCTGATAATGATAGTATAGATAATACCATCATTTTAAAAAAAACTGTTCTCATAAAACCTCAATAATTTATTGCCATAAAGATACACAATTACTAAACATATGTTTAATAAAACTAAACAAACAGTAAAAGGTTATTATCAATACAATATGCACTAACTAACTTTAAATTAAGGCAATTAATATTGTAGCTTAAGCGGAACTTCTTTTTTTGGATAAGCTACAAATATCTTTTTCTCCAAACCTGCATCATATATACATTTATTTCCCATTGATCGGCAACTGGAAGGTTGGTAAATGGAATGGTTGGCATATAACTGGGCGGGCCAAATTCAGTTAACATGGTCAGGATTTTGCCTTGTTGCTTTTTTATGGTAACAACTTTGTCCCACCAGGCAAAATGAGCTTCAACTGCTTGCTTCCATTCCGGAGCTCTTGGATCGCTTACTTGCGGTCCTTCTGCATGGCCTACCCTGGAGTGAACATGATCGGTACGTGAAATAGCAAGTGCAACAGTTTCTGGTTGATCTTCGAGTAAACTTTCGCTCACATTGCACCAATGAGAAATATCGAGCGTTAGTCTTAAATCAGGGTTTTCCTCTAAATATTGTAATGAGGCCGGAGCTGAATAAAGCATGCGCGACCGATGGGTTTCATGATAAATTGGTACTCCTGTTTCTTTAGCATACTGAACAGTAAAATCAATGAATTTTTTGTTGTCTTCGTATTGAAAAAAATCCTTTCCGGAGTGAACATTTATATACAAAGGTTTTTGATATCGATGTTCAATAGCTTCTTTAAGTACTTTTTTAAAAGTTGCAAAGTGTGGTACCGGAAGGGCTTCATCTCCGCGGCAAAGAAAACCAACTTCTAATTGATATTTTTTTAACGCTTTAAATAACTCTTCTGCAATTTCTGGCGACCAAAGGATTTCTATTCCATCATAGCCTGAATCTTTTGCCTTTTTGCAAAAATCGGTTACCGAGCCATTAAAACCCCAATAGGGCGCCATGATTTTTAGGGCGAAACCATTTGTCCATTTTTCAGATCCGGAAGAAGGCGTACTATATGTTTGCATTGGTTTTAAAAATAAAGCTGATGTGAGTGCCATACTACCGCCTATAAAATCGCGTCGGTTATATTTCATATGATATATATATTACGGATTCAAGTTACACATTTTTAGTTTTTAAAAAATTTAGCTTATAATAAAAGGTGATTTCATTTATAAATTAATCGAATAAAAACAAAGCACTGTTAAACACAAAAAGAGGTTGCATCATTTTTATTAATGATGCAACCTCTTTTGTTTTTCAAATACTCAAACTTATTAATTTAAAGTAATAAGTTTAGGTGTGCCTAAAACAATTTAAATCCTACAGATAGATTAAATAAACCACTTTTTTCATTCAGGCCTTTATTAATTTTTGTAAGCCCCCTGCTGTATCTGGCATCGATACTGATATTGCCGATATCCACCCCAGCATTGATCACCCCACCGAAATTAAGCTTTTTATAATCAAAGCCAACTGGTCCTTTTGCTTCGTTAAGGGTATAATTAACATCAGGGCCGGCAGAAATCCTGAAATTTAAGGCCTCAGTATCGATCAGCTTATATCCAACCATAAGTGGTAAATTAAGTTGGTTAAATTTTGGTGTATAAGTGTTAGCTGCATAAACATATGAACTCTTAAAGCTGACATAGTTCAATTCTGGTTGAAAATATAGTGATTTACCAACCCGGGCGAATACCCCAAAATTATAACCTACCTTTCCTTTTTTATCCGTTATGGTCTTTAAACTTGTTGGCAATGTTCCATAGTTTACACCAGCTTTTACGCCAAATACAAGGTCAGCATCTTGTGCTTTTGCCACTCCCGCTGTAATAACCATAACAGCAACTAATAAATAAAACTTGTTCATTTTCATACTTTTTGTTTTTTAAATAATTAAATATTTATTGTGTTTTTGAAAGTATGACAACAACATTTGGATTTACCCCTACGCCATTAAAAAATATAAATTAATTTTAGGAAGAATATTCCTTGAAACTGCCTATATAGCCTAAAACAAACAGGTTATTGTAAGCTCTGGAAAAAACCGTTATTAGGTAAATGAACGCTAAACCCTCGCATATTTCCGTTTGTATTCCATAGGCGATAGTCCCGTAATGCGCTTAAAAATTTTCCTGAATGCTTTCAAATCGTTATAGCCTGTATCTTCCATAATAAATGGCAGATCTTTATGGTTCATTTCGATGGCTTTTTTTGCCGATTCTATCCTCACCCTTTGCAGATATTCGAAAGGTGTATTATTAGTAGCTGCCTTAAACCGACGGATAAAATTACGTTTTCCCATATTAACCAGACTGGATACCTCGTCCATCGCGATTTCGTTCTGGTAGTTTTCTTCAATATACTGCTGGGCTTTCAAAATGTCTTTATCATCGTGCTGATGCTGGCCTGTAAATACCTTAAAATGCGCCTGACTGGTTCTGTCCATTTCAATGGCAAACATTTTACTGATCCACAAAGCAGCTTCGCGACCGCAAAATTTCTCAATCAGGTAGAGGATTAATTTAAGAGAAGAGAATGCCCCACCACTGGTGTAAACCCCGTCCTGATCGGTGGTTACCAAATCGCTTTTCATTCTTATTTTGGGATAACGTTTCTGCATATCGGCTGCTACTGCCCAGTGCGAGGTTACTTCTTTACCATCAAGCAAACCCGCTTCGGCCAAGAAGTAGCTGCCTACACACAAACTGGCCACTTCGGTCCGGCTGGCGTACATTTCTTTGATCCATTTAACAGCCGCCTGGTTTCGACCTAACACGCCATCGTTACCCACACTGAATGAAGGGACAATAATCAGATCAGCTTGCTGTATATCCTCATAATTTAACTGCTCAATATTGATGTTGTTAAAATGAAAGGGAATTTCGTGGTCTTTCTCTGCAACCAAACTTAGTGCAAATACAGGCTTTTTACCAGCACGTTCCATGTAACGGTTGGCGCCACTTAATAAATCTATCACTCCGGTAACCGATGAAGGAACCACCTCATCGAAAATATAAAGGCAAACTTTTAACATGCTTAAATCGTTATTTTAATGCTAACTAAATTAAGTATTTTATTTGTCACTTTCACGCCCTTAAGTTGTCATTTACGCCACCTAAATGACATCGATAATCTACAGAGATTTGTATTAGATAAAACAACAGACGTATTATTGAGTTACGAGGCATATAATTAGAAATCAATATTTAAATACTATAATTATGAAAGCAAAAATTTGGGCCAATTTAGGCGTTAAAAATGTAGAGAAAAGCAGAGCCTTTTACACCAAACTGGGTTTTGAAAAAAATGCTGGGCTAGAAAGTGATGAATTGGCCAGCTTTTTATTTGGCGAGGATAATTTTGTGATACACTTTTTTAAGGAAGATAGTTTAAAAAAGGGCATGAAAGGCGAGTTAGCCGATTTAAGTAAGGGCAATGAAGTGATATTTACCATTTCGGCAGAAACAAAGGAAGAAGTAGATAACTGGGCAGTAAAAGTAAAAGATGCCGGTGGTTCTGTATTCTCGCCACCAGAGGAATTTCAAGGCATGTACGGCTGCGCTTTTGCCGACCCTGATGGGCATAAGTTTAATATATTAAAATGGAAATAAGCATAATACAACAGGCTGTATCATATTTATAATTCCATTCGAATTTGTCACGTTGTCCAAAGGACTCCTACGGAAAGCTTGTCGAAACGTCTTACGAGATCTAAATAAGCCCTTCGACAGGCTACCATTGACGTTATTTGCAAATCATTATTAATCAACATTTTAACGACTTTCGCATTTCCATCCAGCTGGGCCTTAGCACTGTATCCCCGTTCTACTTAAATCCGGCCTAACAAATTTTTCGGGCTGTACTGTTCTGCCCGCACAACTACCTTCAATAGAAAAATTTTCAGCCGGCATTTTTTGCTTCTTTTTGATGCCAAAAAGAAAGAGCCCTTCGGCGGCGGCGAGCCGTGGCAAGCCCCTGGCGTACGGAAGAAGAAAATAATTGTCCGTCACTCATATTGATTTTATGCAAATAAATTACCCTCAGGATGACAATTCTATATTGTGATACAGCCGCTTTTTTTTAATTGATCCCGTGTTTCTTCGCCTCGATAGTCCGAAGTAGCGACTATTACAACAAATTCCCCTGCATTTCTTTTACTTACTATCATGTTTCATCATATTTCTCAAAGTATCTTCCTTTGATTTAGTCCAGTAGGCACAATCCAACTGCAAAAACACAGAAGTATAAGGAATTACTTCATTTGTTTTAATCATCAGCACTTTGAACAATTTCGATTCAGTATCTAATTTCTTAAAAACAGAATCATGCAGCATAGTTTGTACAGGTAGGTTAACCAGTGTATTTGTAATACCAGTTTTAAATTGTGTAATCCCTTTGGCTTGCTGTTCACTAATAAACTCAAGTTCTTTATCCCTGTAAATAATCGGTTTTACATGACCTGATAGGTTAATTTGGGAAAGCACCTTTTTTAAAACAGCATTCAGGTCTTCGTTTGCATAAATGTATTCCATTCCTGCAGCATTTTGCTCCGGGAAGGCTTTATCTACGATCAAAATCCAATTTCTGTGTCCCAGCATCGGTAATTTAGCACTAAACTCCTGTTCCCAATTGTCCGAAACATCTTTTAAATTCTCCTTCTGCTTTGTCGGCGCAGTACAACCAGCCAGAAATAGTTCGCCTGCAATTAATATGATGGTGGCTGATTTTATTATAAGACGGAATGGGTTCATATATTTAATTTAAGCAATGCTGATGGTTAAAACCTGGTTCTTTTGAATGTTAACTGTTTCATTTATCCTGATTTCTATCAGGTTATTTTCCTGTTTAAAAGCTAAAGGGATTTGTTTTCCGCCTAATTGAGCCGAAACTGTTTTTGATTTCCCCTTCTGCTTTGTCGGCGCAGTACAACCAGCCAGAAATAGTTCGCCTGCAATCAATATGATGGCGGCTGATTTTATTATAAGACGGAATGGGTTCATATATTTAATTTAAGCAATGCTGATGGTTAAAACCTGGTTCTTTTGAATGTTAACTGTTTCATTTATCCTGATTTCTATCAGGTTATTTTCCTGTTTAAAAGCTAAAGGGATTTGTTTTCCGCCTAATTGAGCCGAAACTGTTTTTGATTTCCCTCCACCAAGTTTTTCAAGGGAGATTGTGTTCAAGGCCAGCGTACCATATTTCAATTCGAAATGATGGTGCTGTTTAAGTCCTGATTTTTGCTGACTATAGGTTCCCCATCCAAGTGCAGAAGTAAAAGGTGCTTTAAAGTTTTCTTTGTTCCATTTCGGAGCAAAAGCAATATATCCCTTTGGGCCATGATACTCAAAACCACAGGCTGTAATAAAAGTTCCGTAACTTGCCATTGCCCTTGCATAATGGTCGCTACATTCTATTTCATTAAATGGATTTCGTTTTGCCGCGTGGTGCCTATCATGAATAACACGGGTTAAAATAAGGCTTTCCTGTACCATGCCCTCTGCCATAAAATGTGCGGCTACCTGATGTTCGAAACCGCTCATACACTCATGAAAATAGCCAAGCTGCCAGCTTACATTCTCGCCAAAGGGCTTAGGCTCGTTATGGGGATTTGTATTCATCACCATGCCGCCCTCACCAGGAAGTGCATATGGGCGGCCGCCAGTGTGTGTCTTAATGTAAGGCCCCACATCCATCGTGAAATTGTATTTCCATAAAGCTTTAAGTGCAGACAAGGCTTTTCCCTGATCAAGTATACGGGGCAAACCTACCTGAAATGCCCAGCTTTGTCCGTAAACCTGATCGATATGACAGGTATTATAAGAACCCAGTTTTTTACGGCCCTGAACAGCGTCCGGACGATGGATAAAATATTCTCCGTTAAACAGTTCTTTTTCCATATTCTTGCGGCCATTGTTTACATAGTTTTCGCAGGTTCTGGCGAATACTGCATCCTTTACTTCTTCTGCCATGGCCTGTGCAGCCCTTGCCGCAGCAATACAAAGCCCCACTATCCAGGCAATTTCTCCTTCCCATACTGCATCCAGGGTATTCTCCATCGGGGTGTCGGTCATACCATCTCCATTCTTATCCTGATCGAGCATAAACTGCACCGCCTTTTTGATCTTTGGCCAGTTGGCCTGTAGAAAAACACCGTCTTTACTCATTTGATGCTCCCGGTAGAATCTGAGTACCGTACCTGCCTGACCATCAATGGCAGGCCTGCTTTCATTTTCTGCCCGAAAAATAATTGCCCCTGTATCTTCCTTAAACCCGACGCCGAGATCAACCTTTTCCCGCAGACCTTTTTCCAGTTCAGGAAAAACCCTTGCCACAGCCTGTGCATATTGCCAAACGTGCGTACAGGTACCTGCACAGGCGCCTACACCTTCCCAGCCCCAAAACCTGCCATCGGCAAAACGATAGGTATTAGCAGTAGCCAATGTGCCTATGTTTACAAAAGTTCTTTCCAAAAACCAATGTGGCAAGGTCGAATTGTTCCAGGTGTTACTCCATAACTCTGTTGTGGTAGAGAGCTCATCAAAATTCGCATCGATAAATGTCGAAACTGCTGTGGCGTCCTTAAACCTGGCTCCATAATGATAACCACCTTCGGCATCTTTCACCAGTTTTTTCAGTTTTGGATTAGGGTTATTAAAATGCCAGCTTATCGAATAATCTGCTTTTAGCGACTTCCCTGGCAATAAATTAGCTGAAAGGCCAACGCTTCCAACAAGTTTTTCAGGAGCTTCTATCGTTGTGGCAGCTGTTAAAGACTGATCAAAATCTTTATCTTTTATTGGCCAGGGACTAAATGATGTTTGGGGTTTCCCTGCTGCGTTATGCAGCATGAAACTCATGGTACCACTATCGCCTGCTACCTTTACTTCTTCGTTTGTTGGTTCAAAAGATGAAAATATGCCAGTAGATTTTTCAAGCTCAATAACCTGATTTTTCCGCTGTCCGGTGTTTACTTTACCAGTAAGCTTATTTGCTCCATTTTCCATCCAGCCCAAAACAGAAACTTTTAGCAGCCTTTTGCCTTTGTTTATAACTTCCAAGCGCAAAATTGTAGCCGGCAAAGCCGATCGCTCTGCATCAAGAGGGATAAAAGGGGAATAAACCTTTAGGTTTACTTCAAGCGGAAATCCTTTACTGCTATATCTGATATTGGCTACCGGATACGATGCTGTAAAACTGATTTCATCCCAATCACTTTCATTCAGTTCTTTTATCACGTTTTTTCCGTTGATGATAGTTTTAACGGCGAAACCCTGTTCGAGCACACGTTTATTATCGGCAATAGTGGGTTCTATATATGCTGCGCCATCCCTGTTACGTATGTTGCGTAAAGCAGTTCCATCGTTCCAGTTAACCACCTTAGGGTCTATTCCTTCCTGAGGCCCTTCAAAGGTTTCATTGTAAATCTGCCAGAGCCAAAGCCGTCCATCTCCGCCCACATAAACGGTACCAGCATGTAAACCTCCTACAGGCATACCAATGTATTTTAGTTCATTTCGACTTTTCAGATAAGTGCTTACCTCGCCCCTGTTAAAAAGTGAACGTGCCCAAAGGGGGTCGATATCTTTATCTTCCGGAATATTATGTAAGGGATAATCCTGAGCAAAAATGCTCTGTGCCCATACCGGAAAGCATAATGCAGCGAGACCTGCTGTTAACAAACCTGCCTTTTTAATAAAATCTCTTCGGCCAACTGTATTGTTATCCATATTAAAGGATCCTTTGTTGTGATTAATGTGTGTTTATTGATGCAATTCTAGCAGTCTGCGCCTTATCACAGATAATGGCAACTGGTTGCGTTGTTTATTATTTATAAAGCAGGAAATTTCTGTCGTATTGGTACCAAAAATACCTGTTATGTAATATTGAAAATGTAATGTGATTGCCCAATTAATATGTGTCACTAATCTGCTGGAGGAAAGATTAAATAGCTGGCTCATTATTGGTTAGGGATATATCAACTTAAATATATATTTATTCATCCAATATCACCGCGCTTACACAAATAGACTTAATCATTTGGCAAAATCGCTTAATATCAGGTAAGCGCACGAAAAAACCCCTCTAAAATTACTTTAGCGGGGTTTAAGCTGTGAGGTTAGCCGAGTTATGTATTACAAAAATGTATTCCTTTAATTAAGCATCTGGTATTTCTGGTTCTACCAGCTTAGCTAACTTTTCAAGCGATTCCTGCCAACCCAGGTAACACATCTCTACAGGAATAGCTGAGGGAATTCCTTCCTGAGTAATTTTAATTTCGGTGCCCACTAATGTCTTTTTCAACCAAACTGAAGTAATCATTTCACCAGGCAGGTTTGGATCATCAAACTGATCGGTATACTTTAAAAACTCATTTGGTGTTACTTCAAGGTATTTTCCGCCGAACGAATGACCATTGGATGTAGAAAAATTCTGAAACGACATTTTAAAGGAACCTCCCAATGCTACTGTCATTTCGTGAACAGTACAAAGATAGCCATATGGAGGTAACCATGAAGCGATTGCCAGAGGTTCAGTAAATGCACGATATACTTTTTCTGGTGATGCTTTTAAAACTCTGTGCAATGAAACGGTGTTGTTCGACATAAGATCATTTTTTAATTTCCTACTCTTAAGGCTTTTCGGTTTCGCCCGTTTTTGGAATGGTAGCTGCTCCATCATCTTGTCAGTCTTTTTAATATTTCCTGACTATACAAAGATGGCATGTAAATTCGAGTTTGCCAGTGGTGATATGCGACAATGTTGAAGGGGCTTTACGGCTAGATCATAGCATATATTTTTTTTAAAAAACATTGTAACTATTTGATTACATAGAATTTGTTTCTATATTAGATTTATCTGATCAATACATTTTAACCTAAACTAACTTAAACATGAAAAACACAAAATTTTTATCATTAGCCATGGTATGCGCTTTATTTTTCTGCATATCTTCATGCAAAAAGAACAACACTTCTGAACAAACTAACAACAAATCCGAAATATCAGCAAGTACTTTACAACAAATAAGAAGCTTAGGATTTAGCGTCGAAAATGCACGTAAAGTTGATAACGGTTACCTGGTTGAAGGCGACATCGTTCTAACAGATGCCAATTTAAATGAAAAGTCTTTAAGCCCTAATTTAAATATTGCTGAAACCGAGCAGTACCGCACAACAAATGTTGTTAAATCACTACCGCGTGTGATTACAATTTCTGTTACAAATTTACCACAGGTGTATAGTGATGCTGTTGACCTAATGATTTCAAGATATAACTCATTGGGCCTGCGTATGACTTTTCAAAGGGCTAATACAGGTACTACAGGTAACATTGATGTATTTGGATTTAACGAAGGGCCAAGTGGCGGCTACATCACTTTAGGCTCATCTGGTTTTCCTACTTCAAGCGGCGAGCCATTCAATCAGGTTAAAATGAATACGAATGTTAATGCCTACGGTACCAATCCTAATTTATTGTATGTAGCCTCAGTTTTGCAACATGAAGTTGGGCATTGTATAGGATTCCGTCATACAGATTATATGAACAGAGCATACAGCTGCGGAGGAAAACGTTCTAACGAAGGAACAGCAGGAGTTGGTGCGATACAAATCCCAGGCACACCATCTAAAGCAGATGCAGAATCATTTATGCTGGCTTGCTCTAACGGAGGCGACCGTACATTTAATGCAAATGATGTAATTGCAATGAATTACCTTTATAAATAAACCAGATACAGATCAGATAAAAAAATACCGATCAGATAAAAAAGAGGGAGCTGAAAAGTCTTCCTCTTTTTTTGAACCTGAAAAGGCTGGAAGTATATTTTTTTTATGCTTTTAACGAAAACGCCTTAAAAAACACAGCGAACAATATAATTCAGAAAAAAAATCGCCATTTTTCAATTATAACATGTGGCCCACTTCATCTTTACGTCATCGTGTTAAATTTAATCTTTGATTCTGAACCTATCAATTGAAAATCCTTAACATTATTTTCAGTTAACCTTACAATTCTTAATAATTTCTTAATTCTAACTGACAAAATCCCTAATCGGGTTAAGGCATCTTTGTGGGAAATTCACAGGGCAAGAACAATCGTTTGTTTCTGTGAATAATCCAAACAATCATAACCAATCATTCATGAAACAAAACTACAAAAAGACCTACTTGTCTTTGTTTGGCAGATGGCAATGTCTTGTTGCAATGCTGCTTTTCATTTCATTAAACGTCCATGCTCAGCGCAGTAAAATAATAACAGGTAAAGTTGTTGATGAAACCAACCAGCCATTACCAGGCGTAACAGTTAAAATAAAAGGCAGCAATTTAGGAACGTCAACCGATACAAATGGCGTTTATACCATTCAGGCAAAACCTTCTGATATACTTACATTCTCTCTACTTGGAAGTTTAACCAAGGAAATTCCGGTTAATGACCAAGCTAAAATAAATATAACCCTTGTTTCTGATAATCAAAACCTGAAAGATGTTGTGGTTATTGGTTATGGCACAGCTAATAAAAAAGATTTAACAGGTGCGGTAACTTCTGTAAAGTCAGAAGAATTTAATCAGGGCGTTATGGTTAACCCAGCACAACTTTTACAAGGTAAGGTTGCCGGTTTAAATGTCACCAAAAGTGGCGATCCAAATGGTAAGCCATCAATTACCCTTCGTGGGCCCTCTTCATTTAGAGAAGGTGCAGCACAAGAGCCCTTTTATGTTATCGATGGCGTTCCAGGAGCAGCAATTGAGTTACTTGCGCCTACCGATATTGAAAGTATAGATATCTTAAAGGATGCATCCTCAACGGCAATTTATGGTTCCCGGGCGGCAAATGGAGTAATTATGGTGACAACAAAAAGATCTAAAAATGGACAGGCACGCCTTTCATACAATGGTTATGCAGCTGTAGAAAAGGTTTCCAAGAAATATGATATGCTATCTGCGCCAGAGTTAAGGCAATACCTTGCAGATAATAAACAGACTTTAAACCCGATTGATGATGATGGTTCTGATACCAACTGGCAATCATTATTGGAAAGAACAGGCTTTTCACAGAATCATAATGTTTCATTCGGTGGTTCTGGTCAGGCATCAGATTACGGAGCAAGCGTAAACTACCTGGACAACAAAGGGATATTAAAAAATACTTCTTTAAAACGGACTATTGTAAGGGCATATATCAATCAGAATTTTTTTAACGACAGGTTAAAACTTGGCTTAACGGTTACCAACAGCAATTCAAAAAACTCAGATATTTATCAATCTCAGGCATTGCCAAATATGCTGTTCTATTTACCAACGGTCAGTCCTTTTAACACAGATGGTACTTACAAGGAAAATTACAACCGTACCGGAAGCGGAACGAGAAACCCTTTATCAATTGTAGATAATAATGTCATCAACAACCTGAATAATAAAACGCTGATTAATGGAATGGCGCAATTGAATATTCTTGATGGCCTGAGGTTCACAGCGAGTGTTTCTTCGCAAAGGGATCAGAATAATTACAGTACTTACCTGAACAGCCAATCAGGATTAGCAAGGGGTGTTAACGGACAGGCGCAAAAATTTGATGTTTTAAATAAAAGCCAGGTGTTGGAGGGTTATTTTAACTACGATAAGACTTTCGGGAAACACAGTTTGAAATTACTTGCAGGTTATTCATGGCAGGAAGACAGAACCAATGATGGTTTTGGCGTTACGACACAGAATTTTTCAAATGATAATTTAAGTTACAACAACCTTTTCCTTTCAAACCCGACATTGCTTTCGCAGATTGCATTCAATAACGCTCCTATATCTACCTTGAGATTAATTTCATACTATGGAAGAGTTCAATACAATTACAACGAAAAATATTTATTTCAGGCCTCGCTAAGAGATGATGGTTCATCCGCTTTCGGAAGAAATAACCGTTGGGGTTTATTCCCTGCGGTGTCTGCGGGATGGAAAATTATTGGTGAGGATTTTATGCAGGCCGTTCCGGTAATCAGCGATTTGAAACTTCGTGCCGGTTATGGTGTATCGGGTAACAGTTTAGGTTTTGATGCCTTTTCTGCTCTACTGATTTACGGTACGCCTGCCGGAAATAGTAAGTTCTTAAATAATGGTAATATCAGCAATGCGATTGGACCGGTAAGAAATCCAAATCCAGATTTAAAATGGGAAAGTACGGTAACGACTAACATTGGTTTAGATTTCGGCTTATTTAAAGATAGAATTACAGGTTCAGTTGATTTTTATGTGAAGAAAACTTCTGATCTAATTTATACAGATTATCAGGTTTCAACCACGCAGTTTTTCCTGCCAACCATTACGGCAAATGTTGGTAAAATCAAAAATACAGGTGTAGAGTTCTCGTTAAACGCAATTGCGGTTAAAACAGATAATTTCAAATGGACAACCTCTCCAAACATTGCACACAATAAAAACGTTGTGGAAACCTTATCAGATGATTTCTATAAGATTTCATTCATTCAAACGGCTCAGTTGGGTGGTAAAGGCCAGTCAGGAAATTTCAGTCAGTTAATTCAGCCAGGTTATGCCTTAGGTACCTTCAATTTATGGAACTATGCAGGTAAAAATGCTGCTGGTGTAAGTACGTATATTAATGCAGCCGGACAAACCATAGCAACACAACCCTTAACCACTGATGCTAAAATAGCAGGCGATGCGCAACCAAAATTAATTTACGGCTGGGCAAATACCTTCAACTATAAAAATTGGGATTTGAATTTCCTTGTTCGTGGGGTATTGGGTAATAAAATTTTGAATGCAACAATGGCATCATTAAACAATCCGGCTGATGCCAAGCTTCAAAATATTCCCAGATTTACTTTAGGCGAATCTTTCAATGATACGAATGCATACCTGATCTCTGATCGTTTTGTGGAAAGTGGTTCTTACCTACGCTTAGACAATGCTACAATCGGTTACACCATTAAACCAAAAACACAATCAATTAAAGCGATCAGGCTTTATGCTACTGCGAATAATCTTTTCGTGATTACAAATTACAGCGGTATTGATCCTGAGATTAATATGGGTGGTGTAACGCCGGGCATAGACAATAACAATTATTATCCAAAAACAAGAACCTATAGTTTTGGTGTAAGTGCATCATTCTAAAAAATAAGAAAATGAAAAAGTTTATCATCCTGTTTAATATTCTTGCCTGTTTGATGGTTTTCGAATCATGCAGCAAGCTAGATGTCGATGTAGAATCGCAATACGTTAAGGACAATTTTCCCTATACCACTGCAGATTATACGGCACTTTTTGGTACCATGTATTCTAACTTATCATCACAGTACGGCGTGCCTTATTGGAGAATGCAGGAACTTTCTACCGATGCGGCTATCCTGCCTGCACGTGATGGAAATTTTGATGATGGCGGCCAGTACCGCCAGCTGCATTACCATACCTGGACCATTGATCATCCAAATGTTAGAGATATCTGGCAGTGGGGTTTCGGCGGCATTAACAATTGTAACCGCTTAATTAATCTTACAACCGCATCAGTTGCATCTGATGCTTCAAAAGCTAAAAGCATAGCTGAAATAAAAGCAATGAGGGCCTTGTATTATTACTTTATGATGGATTTGTATGGAAACGTACCCATTATAGATACCTTTCCAGTGAGTACGCTTCCTGGAAATCAAACCCGCGAAAAAGTATTCGAATTTATAGAAAAGGAGCTGCTAGCTGTCGTTGCTCAATTACCGGTAAAAGATAACACTAACCGGATTTTGGTTTACGGCAGACCAACCCAGGCAATGGCTTATGCCTTGCTGGAGAAAATGTATTTAAACGCAGAAGTTTATACTGGCCAACCAAGATATACAGATGCCGTTGCCATGGCCGACAACATTTTGAAAAACAGCAATTATAGTCTGGATGCAAAATATAGCGATATTTTCGATGTAAACAACGGTCCGCAGATTAATGAAACCATTTTTGCGATCCCTTATGATCAGCAGATTCCAGGCAACCAGATGACAAGATTTGGCTTTTATCCTGCACTAGCAGCAGCATATGGTATTAATGTAGGTTTCAGTATTGCAATGAGTACCACGCCAGAATATTATAACCGTTTTAATCTGAACAATGATATCCGTAACAGTTTCTGGTTAATTGGTAAACAATATGCGCCAGATGCTAATCGCAAGCCTGATTTAACTAAACCTGTTTTTGTGGCAGGAACAACTACACAAATAGAAATTACACCAGATTTGATTCTGAAACCAGGTAAGCCAATGGATTTAGGTAATACCGTTGCAGATCAGGCTAAAGGTGTTCGATCGGTGAAGTACTGGCCAGATGTAAACGCAATTCAGGCGACACGTTTAAATGGCAACGATATGCCCCTACTCCGTTTGGCAGATGTAATGCTCATGAAAGCAGAAGCAATATTAAGAGGAGCAACTGCTACTACTGTTAGTGGTGAGCTACAAACTCCATTGGTACTTTTAAATAAAATAAGAAGCCGTGCAGGTGCAGAATTGGCAAGTTCTGCAACATTAACGAACTTATTAGATGAAAGAGCCCGTGAATTTAGCTGGGAAGCCTGGAGAAGAAACGATTTAATCCGCTTCGGACAATTTGAAACTGAATATCCGCTACCAAACGATGTACTTTTCATGAATAAGGATATAACCAGAAGAATTTATCCTATCCCAGCAAACGAGTTAAAGCTTAATACAAACCTGAAACAAAACCCTGGGTATTAACAATCAAAAAGGTGTATGAGAATTATTAGTTGCATTAGCCTATTGCTGGTATCACCAGCAGTAGCGTTTATTACCGTTAAAGAAGATCCAACCATTAATCAGATTCAGGTAATTGGTTCGCACAACAGTTATAAGCAAGCCATCGATCCGGCATTATTTACCATGTTTAAGAAAACGGATTCAGTATCTGCCAGTAAGATCGACTATGAGCACATTTCTATGCCAGAACAATTAAATATGGGATTAAGAAACCTGGAGATTGATGTTTATGCTGATTCTGCCGGTGGTCGTTATGCGCATCCAAAAGGTTTAGATTGGGCGAAAGGCCAACCTGCTTTTGATGCTTCCGGAGAAATGAAAAAACCTGGTTTTAAGGTTTTGCACATCCCCGAACTCGATTTTAGAAGCTCTGTACCAACTTTTGCAGGGGCTTTAAAAGTGTTGCGTACCTGGTCAGAAGCGCATGCAGATCATACACCGGTTTTCATTACACTTGAGGCTAAAGATGATTCGGTAAAAAGACCTGGATTTACATCACCAGAATTATTTACGCCAAAGGTTTTTGATGAACTGGATAATGTGATAATAGCGCATTTAGGTAAAGAACATATCATTCTTCCTGATGGAGTAAGAGGTAAATACAATTCGCTTGAAGACGCTGTACTTCATCAGAATTGGCCAAAATTGAGCCAGGCGAAAGGCAAATTTATTTTTGTACTGGATGCTACCGGCAAAAAAAGGGAAACTTATATTCTGAATCATCCATCACTAAAAGGTCGTGTAATGTTTACAAATTCAGATACCGGCAAACCTGAAGCTGCTTTTATGATTAGGAATAACCCGAAAGACAAACAGATTTCTGAAATGGTAAAAAAAGGTTACATCATTAGAACACGGGCCGATAACGATACGCAACAGGCCCGTAAAAACGATAAGGATGATTTCAATGCAGCTTGTAATTCTGGCGCACAGGTTATCACAACAGATTATTATTTAAAAAGTACACATTTTAATTCCGATTACGCGGTCAGCTTTGCTGGTGGCAAATATTACAGAGCTAATCCCTTATTTAAAAGTAAATAGAATATGAATAGAAGGTCGTTATTAAAAGGTGGATTGTTAGCAGGTTTAACTATTCCATTTACAGGTGTAAGAGATGTTATCGCTAAACCTATTGGCGGTTCAAAGAAAGCTAAAAACATCATTATAATGGTGAGTGATGGGATGAGTATCGGTACGTTGAATATGGCAGATATCTATTCCAATCGCATATTTGGCAAAAGCAGTAAGTGGCTGGGGCTTTATAGAGATAATAAGGCCGTAAGAGCACTAATGGATACCGCTTCGGCGAGTTCTTTGGTTACCGATTCTGCCGCGGCAAGTTCATCTTGGGGTGGTGGTATGCGGGTTCGAAACGGTTCGCTTAATGTAGGCATGAAAGGCGAAAAACCACAACCTATCCTTCAAAAGTTTAAAGAAAAAGGTAAAAAGGTAGGTTGTGTAACTACTGTTCCCATAACGCATGCAACACCTGCTGGTTTTTGCGTAAACATGGATAACCGCGGGGGGCAGGATATTATTGCAGAGCTATACCTGGGCTTAAAGTTTGATGTGATGATGGGTGGTGGGCATAAGTATTTTGGAGAAAAACGTGCCGGAGGAAACCTGATTCCGAAATATTTAACCCAAGGTTATAATGTAGCTGAAAATAGAGATGAAATGCTGGCTTTGAATAAGTATAAGCCAGTTTTAGGTTTATTTGCCGAAGATGGATTGCCTTATGAAGTAGACAGAAAGCACGATAAAAACCTAATGAAATCGACACCATCGTTAGCAGAAATGACGATGAAGGCTATCGATTTGATGAAAGATAATAAAGACGGGTTTGCTTTGCAGGTAGAAGGTGGAAAAGTAGATTGGGCGGCACATTCAAATGATGTAAGTGGATTGATATTTGACCAGCTTGCTTTTGATGAAGCGGTTGGTAAGGTTATTGAATTTGCAGAAAAGGATGGAGAAACGCTGGTTATCATCACCACTGATCACGGGAATTCAAATCCTGGTTTATTTTATGCTGATGAAGCTGATAAAAAATTCGATAGTTTACAGAATTTTAAGCATAGCAACACCTGGTTGTTGTCGCAATTGAACCAATCCTTTAGCGAACAGAAAATTATCGATCTGATTAAAGAGAATCAAGGTTTTGAAATAAAACCAGATGAAGTTAAATCACTTTTAAATCATTTCAAAGATATTTCTCCCGACCAGTTATACAACGAGTCAAATCTTCCGTTTTACGAATACGGAAAAATATTGGGCAAATATACCGATGTGCAATGGGCTGGTATGAACCATACCGGAGATTATGTTGAGCTTACCATGTTTGGTCCAGGTTCAGAAAACTTAAAGCCTTTCATTAAAAATTGTGAATTGCATAATTTTATGTTAAAGGCGGCCGAAATGCCTGCGTCATTTTTAGTTAAGTCATAAATAATTTCAAACAGCAATGCAGGTAATTTTTTAAAAAAATAAAAAATGAAAGTAAAGTGTAAAACAAGAATTCCGATTATATGTATCGCTATACTTTTGAATGTAAGCATTGTCAAAGCTCAACAAAATACGGCTAAACCTGTTTTACTTTCAAAAGGATTCTGGTTAAAAGGCGACTTACATGTGCATTCGCGGCACAGCACAGAATCATCGAATAATTCGATTGAAAAGATCATTAATTTTTCTAAATCTGTTAAAATGGATTATGTGTGTATTACAGATCACGATAATCATGTAGATGGTGATGTAGAACACCATACCTGGGCAGATCCAGAATTTAAATCAGACTCGCTTCTACTGTTATATGGCGCAGAATGGACGACAACCAGAGGGCATGGAAATGTATTTTCTGATAAACCGTATCATCATAAACGCTTATTTGATGTTCGCGATGAACGTGATGTTAATATTGGTAAAGTGAAGAAATCCCTTAACATTCACCTATCGGCAAACCATCCAAGCGGAAAAGACAATTTTGGTTTTTCTTATGATCTGGTTCAATCGATTGAAGTTTGGAATTCATCAGTTTGGCCAAAAAATGCAAATGCAATTATGATTTGGGATGATATGCTTTCATCAGGAAGGATGATGACGGGAAGAGGAGGAAGTGATACACATCACGGCGTACCTACAGGAGCTGAAAAACCAAGTGCAAACACCTATCAAGCTGAATATAATTATGTTGGTACACCAACAACATGGGTTTTTGCAAAGGAAAAAAATTTAACGGCAATTGTTGATGCGCTAACTCATGGAAAGGTTTCTGTGAGTTCAAATCCTTTTGCGCCAAGAGTAGAATTTTATGCTGATGCAAATGAAGATGGGAAATTTGAGATGATGATGGGCGACAATGCCATTTCGAAAGGTAAACCTGTAAAATTTTTGGTTCAGTTAATCGGTAATACTTTGCCTGATGTAGATTACACCATTACTATCATTAAAAATGGAAAGAAATTGAATACTTACCATGCTAAAGGCGAAATACCAATGGTTCAATTTGAAGATACACCAGAAACAAAAGGGAGAAGCTATTATCGGGTAACTGTTGAGGGCGTAAATATTCCCTATCCACAAGTGCCAAAATCGATGGCTTTAAGTGAAAATATGGTTGCTTTATCAAATCCGATTTATTTTAACTTCAACCCAAATTTTTAGACTTTCTTCAAAATCATAAAAAAAGGTAATGTAATTCTGTCAAAGGAGGCTGTATCATAAATATAGTTGTCATTCTGAGGGTAAATTAATTGTTTAAAATCAATATGAGTGACGTATAATTGTTTTTTCTTGGCCTACGGCGCAGTCTTGCCTCGGCTCACTGCCGCCGAAGGGCTCTTTCTTTTTGGCATCAAAAAGAAACAAAAAATGCCGGCTGAAAATTTTTCTTTCGAAGCGAGCACGTTGGCTTGGACAGTGCAGCCCGAAAAATTTGTTAGGCCGGGTTTAAGTAGAACGGAGATACCGTGCTATGGCCTAGCTGGATGGAAATGCAAAAGCGATTAAAATACTGATTAATAGTGATTTGTAAAATAACGTCAATGGTAGTGAGCTTGTACTGAGCGTAGTCGAAGTGAAGGACCTGTTTAAATGCCTCGCAAAACGTTTCGATTACCTGTCCCGATTCATCGGGAAGCTCTCCGCAGAAGTCTTTTGGACAACTTGACAAGTTCGAGTGAAATCACAAATATGAAACCACCTCCTTTTTTTAACCCTCACATTGATGAAATTTTTATATCCCAACGGTATTACCCTCCATTTAAAAGCATCGTCATTTGCGCCTTTTGAATACGTTGCCATAATTTTGTTTTTTATTTAAAAAATGTTTGTTCATAAAAGGATCCTGTTTATACCGGTATGTTTAAATCCATACTCAAACCTAGCAGCTTAGCAGCATTGGTACTTCATTTTGAGCTTAAATGAGCTAAATTGAGCTAAATTGAGCTAATTAGGACCATTATTGAGCTAAAATGGACTGTTACAGTTGTGAGCGATAGTGCAAGGGACTTAGGGCTTGTGGCAGCCCGATAGAATTAAGTTGAGCCATTCGGTACAAAAAATAATTTAACCACAGATAGAAAGGATGCACACTGCTATAAAAATCTGTGTGTATCTGTGCGCATCTGTGGTTAAAAACGCTTAGCTTGTTGACATTGGCTGGCGGACTGCTTAAGGGCAGCATAACCGTTGGTGGTGGCGCCATTCTGCGAAAACAGGCCTTGGCTTTACCTTTTAGGTAGAGAAAAGGTAACGCCGGGGTAACCCTGGGGTAACCTTGGGGTTAACTTGGTAGCAACAAAGGGTAAAGAACAGGTAAAGCAGGGGTAATTAAATACGGCCCTTTTGCCGGCTCTCCAGGTAGGCAGCCAGTAAATCTTTCAGGTAAAAACGATCGCCACCAGGTAGTTTTACAGATTTAACTGTGCCGTCTTTTACCTTAGTTTTGTAACTGGAATTGGCTAGATTTTGAAACAGCAGCAGTTTGCTCCTATTACAGAAAATAGCCTTTCAACCACCTATAGCATATTTTTTTTGAGCAACAAAAAACCCCTTCAAGTTATCCTTAAAGGGGTTTAAAGCAGTGGGCCCACCTGGGCTCGAACCAGGGACCAAAAGATTATGAGTCTTCTACTCTAACCAGCTGAGCTATAGGCCCGGAAAAAAGGTTATCCTTTTTTGCGAGTGCAATGTTACAAATTTGAATTGAATTTTCGAAAATGTTTTCAGCATTTTTTCATAAAAAGAAAGAATACAAACTCATTTTCAAGTGCTTAATTTTACTTTTCATTTTACGGACCGTCTTTTCCAATTAAAAATTGTGGATAAAACGCCGATTAATCTACCCTCAAATCAATTTTGAATAGGTTAATTTTGTAATTGATATGAATACGCCCGATCCGGACAACCAACTTCTTTTAGATTTTTTAGCCACTACTAACCAGCCCGTTTTTTTAACCGGTAAAGCTGGAACGGGCAAAACTACGCTCCTACGCAAGATTAGAGATACTACCAAAAAGAATTTTGCCATTGTTGCACCCACAGCTGTGGCCGCAATAAACGCTGGTGGTGTAACACTTCACTCTTTTTTTCAGATTCCTTTCGGCCCCTTGGTTCCGGTTGTTGATGAAAACGCTGAAACGAATTTTAAATATTCAGATGAAAAAACAAGACTCTTACGCTGCCTCGATTTATTAATTATTGATGAGATTAGTATGGTAAGGGTTGATTTAATTGATTTTATCGACCGTACCTTAAAACGCGTTAAAGGCTCCAACCGTCCTTTTGGTGGCGTTCAGGTATTAATGATAGGCGATCTTTACCAGCTCTCTCCTATTTTTCATGATGCCTGGCATATCCTGGGCAGTTACTATTCCAGCCCATACTTTTTCGATAGCCTGATTTTCAGGTCTACGACCATGCTTACATTTACCTTAGATAAAGTTTACCGCCAATCAGACCCCGTATTTCTGGATATTTTGAACGGCATGCGCGAAAACAGTTTGGATGCTGGCTTACTAGCGAAACTGAATGAGCGTTATGATCCATCTTTAGATCAGGAATGGAAAGATGATTACATTACTTTAACTACACACAACCAGCTGGTTAACGAAATTAACCAGGGCTGTTTAGAAAAATTACCAGGAGAAATTTTCGAGTTTAATGCGGAGGTTAGTGGCGATTTCCCGAAGGATGCCTATCCTACCGATGAAAAACTCCAGTTAAAGCTAGGTGCACAGGTCATCTTTATCAAAAATGATTCATCGGGCAAAAAGCAGTTTTACAACGGAAAAGCGGCAAAAATAACGGCTATTAGTCAAGATTCGATAAAAGTAACCTTTACCAATGGTGGCAGGGAAATCGAAGTAGAAAAGGAAATCTGGCAAAATGTTAAATATAGCCTGAGCGACGAAGAAAATAAAATTGATGAAACCAGCACCGGATCATTCTCACAATACCCATTTAAACTGGCCTGGGCCATCACGGTACATAAAAGCCAGGGATTAACCTTTGATCAGGCTATAGTTGATGTAAGCACCGCATTTACCCACGGACAGGCTTATGTAGCACTGAGTCGCTGCAGAAGTTTAGAAGGGCTTATCTTAAAATCACCTGTGGTTGCCGAAAACATCATTACCGATGCCAAGGTAATCAGTTTTACAAAAGCCGCTCACCATGATAAACCGACGCCAGAGCTGCTGGCACGTTATACGCAGCAATATGCCTGGGGATTGATCCATGAGTTACTGGATTTCTCGCTGGTAGCCAAAGACTGGGAAAAACTCGGGCGTTCAAAACTGATCGACAAAGACGAGAAAAATGCCTTTTTATCAATTTACGAACAAGGCAACCAGATCCTTCAGCACGAAATCTTTAAAGTGGCCAGGAATTTTATCTCAAAAGAACTTTCTAAAATAAGCACCGATGAAAATCCGGCAAATGAAAGCGCTTTTATGGAACGTTTGCAGAAGGCATCTGATTATTTTGTTCCAAAACTGGAACAGCTCATTACCTTAACGGCAAGAATTGTGGCCATCAATTTTTATAATGATACCCACTCTGATAAACTCCTTACCCTATTAAACGACTGTAAAGATGCATTGCAGATAAAACTCGCTTTATTTAAAATTTCGTGGAATCCCTTTTCAATCAAAGATTATATCGATACTTTACATGCGGCAGGCAATAAACGGCCAGAGAAAAAACCAGTTAAATCGAGCATCAAGCCAAAAGAGATTTCCAATCCACAGGTTTATAAAAACCTGGTCGAATGGCGCAAAACAATTGCGCTGCAACGGGGTACCCAAGATTATGCGGTACTTTCAGACTTAGCACTACTTTCCATTGCAGAAAAAATGCCCAGAACTACCGATCAACTGGCAGCACTTAAAAGCGTAGGAATTGGCAATGCAAAAGAACTTGGCCAGCAAATTACCCGCATTGTAAACGCCCATTTGGGTACAAGTGAGTTATTTTAAATGACCTAAGCATTTATTGCTTTTACAATAAAGAAAACATTTAAAAGAAGGTAAGCGGTTAAAAGTGAAATGGAGAAAAACCGATCAAACCTTTCGGCTTTTTTCTCATCCCCTCTTTTGATCATTTTCAAAGAAAAGGCTGTTAGCATGATAACGATCAAAATAAACACCAAAGTAATTCCGTGCAAAGTATCTACAAGTGTAAAAGTAGTAGATTCGGGAAGCGAACCATCTATAATGTATTTATTACCGATTACAGCAAAAAGAGAGCCTACACTTAACCCAAACCGCGAGTCGATGCTATCAGCGTGGATATAAAAGCACATATAAGCGATAAAAAAAGCAACATACATGCCTAAAAACATTTTCCAGAACAGGCCAAAAGCATCTCTGCTAATCCCTATCCTCACCTTGTAACTGCTGTATTCTGTTCTTGGCACTTTTATACTTGGGTCGCCAAAAGCCGTTTCATAAATTTTATTGGTTGCTGAAGTTTTTAAACTGTCGATATTCCACCCGCGTAGGGTAAACCGGGGATCAAACTGCTTACCTAAAGTATCAGGAACAAATACCAGGGCTGCTGAATCAAATTGTGAATTTTCTACAGAAAGCCTCAGCAATTGATGGTCGAACGGAAAATTATTGATCGACCAAGAATCTTTCATTACACACTGCAGCTTCATTAGCATATATATTTCATTACCACTGCTATCTATAGTCGAAAATGATTTGCTTATCGTTTTGGCCTGCGGGATCTCCAGGTTATCGGCAAAATTAAATTCCTTGTTTTTATACTTTAGCCATAGCCAGAAATTAATGGTATATTCTTTGTCTTTAAAATCTATATCGTGGATGCTCGTTACATAAATTCCTGTCTTTACCGTATCGGGTATATTTTTTTGAGCTAAAGAAACCGTATTGATGCAAAAAAGCTGGAAAATTAAACCCAGTAAAAAGAGTATAGTAGTTTTCAACTGTGATTTAATTTAAAGCGTGAATGTTTTTTAAATATAGTCAATAAGGTTTTATATACAAGCGATATTTTAAGCTTAAAAATCTTTCAGGCTTCACTTTTTTTTAATACTTTCGCAACCCCATTTTAGTCGCCAAACACACCAGCATATCAAGCCATGAGTAAGTTTTTATACGGAATCGATTTTGGAACAACCAATTCGGCACTTTCTATTTATGATGAAGAAAAGAAAGAAATTGTAGATACGATTTCTATCCCCTCATTAATCTATTTTACAGAAGTAAAAAGCGTTATTGATGGTGAAAGTCATATTGTTGGCGAAAAAGCAATAGATGCTTACCTGAGCGATGGTATGAAAGGCCGCTTTATCAAATCCATTAAACAGATCCTTTCGAGAACTACTTTTACCGAAACGCGTATTCACAATAAACGATATACAGCATCTGATCTGGTTACGCTCATTCTTAAAGACCTGAAAGAAAAAGCCGATCTGATTACGCGCGAAGATTGCCAAAAAGCCATTATCGGCCGGCCTGTTTTCTTTGACGATGATAATACGATGAAAGATACGCTGGCGCAGACCAGGTTAAAAAAAGCTGCTGAAAGCGCGGGTTTTAGCGATGTCCGCTTTCAATTCGAACCTATTGGGGCGGCCTTTGCCTACGAAAAAACAATTAAGAAGAAAGAACGCGTTTTAGTGGCCGATTTAGGTGGAGGTACAACAGATTTCACCTACCTGATCCTCGATCCAGAAAAAGTTGGCAGCAAAGACCGTAAAAATGATATGATTGCCTCTGGCGGTATATACATTGGTGGCGATAGTCTCGACTCTGCTTTTATGTGGGATAAAGGCACACCGTATTTCGGGAAAAATACAATGTATGAGGCTACACCCGGCAAAGTTTTAAATGTGCCGAAATCGCTTTTTGCCAATATCTGTACCTGGGACAAAATGAACTTTTTTAACGGTTTAAAAATCCAGAAAGAGATTGAGGAATATTATTATTACTCTGGGAACGATCCGAAATTTAAAAACCTGATCACGTTGATCGAAAATAACCTCGGTTATTCTTTGTTCAGATCGATCGAAAAAACAAAGATTGAACTTTCTGACCAGCCTGTTTCTACCTTTGCCTATAGCAATATGGAAATTGAGATTGATGAAGATATTTCGCTCGATCAATATAATTCGATTATCGAAAAAGACATCAACAAAATCGATGCTTACCTGGATCAGTTTATGGAAACATACAAAATCAAGCCGGAAGACATTGACTGTTTGTTTTTAACCGGAGGAACATCGATGGTTTCGGCTGTACAAAACCTGTTTAAAACCAAATTCCCACATATTCCATTAAACTCTGGCGATAATTTTAAAAGTGTAGCCAAAGGATTGGCGTATAGCGGTTATTTGTTTGAAAATTAGCATTTTATCATTCTGAATGTAATGAAGAATCTGCAGCAGCCAAGTTCAAATTTGCTACCGACTGGTTTTTAACCACAGAGGGCACAAAGAATAAAGCGCAGAGAGAACAGAGCTGGGTGCCAATTTTCGCTTTTTTTATCTGAATAAGTTTTATTACACTTTGGTCTTTATCTTAACAGATCAAAACCTATAAACCTAAATGACTTTATTTTATGCTAACGCTCGTTTCTAACGAGCGTTGAATAGTCAATCGTTTACAACGATTAAATTGTTTAGCCCATAGCCCTTCATTTTTGAGGTTTCCACTCCCCCTTGTTCCTAAACCTGATAGAGCGGAATAGCCCGCAGCGCAGTGAGGACTATGAGCGAAAGCGGGGCTGCAAACCGCCAAGAACCACTGCACACTCATTTTCTAATTTAAAAAACAACAATTTCCATTTGGAGCACAAGGCCTCTGCAAAACATTTAGTTTCTTCCCGTTTTCCGCTTCGCTGCCTCGTACCTCGTTGCTGCAGGGTAACGCTTCAACCGGGGCTAATAGGCCAAAACAGTATTTCATTTTTAGGGTTGCAGGTTGCAAAAACACCTGTCCCTAAATTTGAAGGTCAATTTATTGTATAAAAATCAATATTAATGACAGGTGAATTTAAAAGATTAAATCTCCTCAGATTATCGTCATTGCGAGAAGGCTTTTTCAGCCGACGAAGCAATCTTTATGGAAAGGATCACTAGCGTGAAAGATTGCTTCGTCGTTCCTCCTCGCAATGACGACCTTTCTTTTGAATCTGTCATTCTGAGCCTGTCGAAGAACCTGCTTAATACCTAGAAAAGCGTTTCAACAAGCTCTGCGTAGAAGTCTTTGGACAATGTGGCAAATTCGGATGAAATTACAAATGTGATACTGCCTGTTTATTTTATAACGATTTTTTAGTCTGCTTATCGTCAAATGGGCGAACATTACTAGTCGCTTTTATACCAAACCTTGATGGAAGATTAGATGAACAACAAACAGCGGGTTTATATTTCACTTTCACCTGAGTGTTGCGCTTCACCGTATCATTTTTACATGCAAAAAGCAACGTGCAACTCAAAATTAGCATTGACTTAATCATCTTCATTTATTATTCAACTTCCGACCAATCAAAACGTGGATTTTCTGATGGTGTTTTGGCCTGTTTCTGCCCATCAGTGTATCAAAAGCTATGGTAAAAGATTTCATAAACTCTTGTTTCACAATGATTGTATTTTGGCAAATATAATTTTTTGCAAATAATCTACAAACTTACTAGACTTTTTATTTTACCTGCTCGAGATTAGCGCAGACGCGGACTTGTAAATACTAAAATACAACTTCGTAACATTATTAGGAATATTTTTTTTCTTTAAGCTAAGATTTTATAATTTAGCCGATGCAAAATTGGTGCGGCTGATAAAATAGATGCAGTAAGCAAAACTTTACGCGTTAGGCGTGAAAGCAATTAATGTGGTGAGGTCTGGAAAACCTGTTCTCTAGAAGAGATGAAATCGAAGTGACGAACATTTCTTTGGCAGACGCACCAATTTTTCATTCAATTTAAGTTAGGCGGCTAAATTGAAGTACTGATATGCCTTTATGCCGTCTAAAGCTCGTGCTAAAATTAGTGGTTTGTTCAAAACCCAATAATTCGGCTATTTCATCAACCGTATAATCGCTATGAAGCAACAATTCTTCCGCTTCGCGCATAATCCGATCTTTTATGAGTACTGTTAAGCTTTTTCCAAGCACACGGTCTAAAAATTTATTCAATTTGCCAGTGCTCATCCCCATGCCTTCTGCATAAAACTGAACGGACCTTTCTCGCTTATAAAATTGTTCCAAAATGGCCCTAAACCGCAATACCTGCTGTAAATCATCTAAGGTTAAAGCAGCAAGATAGCCGTCTAAACCAGCCGTAAAACCCAGAAATAACGATAAATACTGTGCTAAAAAGGGCATATCTTTTTTAATATTGATTTCTCTTTTTAGCTGATCAAGCAGACTATAGGTTTTAGTTGATTTGTGCGAATTAAGATCCCTGAAAGATAAATTTAAGAAGAGATTCTTAGCCTGGGGATCTAAGTGCTGAAGTAAAAATTCGGAATATAATAAACTACTAAAACTGAGCCAATAACCTGAGGTAATTTCTCCTTCTAGCCTAACCAGTCCTTCTTCCGGAATAAAAAATATCCTACCTTTTAACAAGGGGTAATCGCCAGAATTCATGCACAAAAAGCCATTCCCCTCACGTACAATCAACATACGCATAGGGTATGTTGCCTGCAACGCACGTTCTCTTTTAAAAAAACCGGTAATTGGCTCTAGCTGTATCATAAACTTAAGGATAAACAACAGTAAGACCAAAGTTATCAGATTTGGTTACAAGTTGCTAAAATAATCTATTATAATGATTAAATTCCATGTGTAATACAGCCTATAAAAATCAAAGCATTAAACAATCATCAATCCTTCGGCTCAATAATTAGCAATTAATTATGGCAATTGATAATGTTTGATGCAATTCAAAAGAAACCTTTAAACCTTTTTTTAAATTAAATCCATTTATTGGGCCGCTTTGATAAAACAGAACTTCTTCTCCAATATTGTTCCTGATTTTCCCAAAGCCTTCAGTTTCATTATAAAAATCTATTGTTCCCATTTCTTTTGTCACCACTTCGACTCTTTGCGTTAACTAATATATAGCTAACCCAAAAAACTGTGCCAAATAATACATAGATCAGTAATATGGCACAAAAAGAACCTTCTGTAAGGCCCACTTATGCAGATAGCACCATTACCTTAATGGCCTCAATACCACTTTGCGTAAATTCTACATCAAACTGAACAATATTATTGGGTTTTATCGGATCGATTACACCACGTGCAAAAACACTCACTTCGCGCCCACCATTTGATGGTATAATACTGCCAACACCTTCTTTAGGGTTATAAAACTTTACGGTACCTAATCTCATTGCGCCATTAAATCAGTTTTACATTAACCGCATTGGGACCTTTTTTCCCTTGTGCGATTTCGAACTCTACCCGATCATTCTGGCTTATTTTATCAACCAAGCCTGTAACATGAACAAAAACTTCTTCGCCGTCTTCTGTTATAATGAAGCCAAAACCTTTAGATTCATTGTAAAATTTTACTGTTCCTTGCATTTAATTTAGATTTAATACAATAAACATACTAAAACTCAAAAAGTTTTAGCAATTAAATAGATTTCTATGTCAAATCTATAGATCAAACGACAATTAATGATGATTTTGATATTTAAACAAACAAAGCATATATAAACAAAAAAGGTCACAGACTGAATCAGCAACTTCGCTATTTTATTGCGTTACACTAAGCATTAACAAAGACATTCGGATTAGAAAGCCGGCGAGAACAAGTACTTTTTACCAGAACCGATATCACGATTGGCATAATATAGGTAATAAGGCCATTAACGGAAGAAATTTTATAAAAACTACTTCAATTAATAAGCGCTCGACTTACATTTATTATTGCACATTCCAGACAACCCTAAATACTACAAGGCTGTTGTGAATGCCAGAAAATGAATTCTTTTTTTATCCGGATACCGAATTTTGCCGCATCATCAAAATAAACCATTCGAAGAGAAAAATTTCTCTTGAAAAAAGTATTTGAAAATTGAACTAACCCTTTTTTCCGCTAAAAATCACAAAGAAAACACTAAAACCACCTAAAAGGAAAACTATTCCAAGAATCAAATTTACTTTATCGCCCATTCTGTAAGTTACAGATTAAAATCAGAATGACAATAGGCTGACACAAAATAATTCAAAAAACAACTTAAAGTTGTAAGATTTTTAAATTTTATAGCCTTTTTACTAATTCCGATAAGACCGGTTGATGAGCAGATAACTGACCCGATCGCCAGTTTTAAGCCCTACAGGCATAAGAATTAAAACCAGCTTTTAAGCTGATCTTTCTAGAAGAACCAGAAAGGCTATATTAAAGTTTTGGGCCTCACTTTAAGTTTAGCTGTACCCATTATGTTCTTAGCAACTACTCCTCTTTTAGTAATGGCTGTATCAAATTCGACTGTACTTCCAACATACAAACCTTTCGCTTTGCAATCTACTATATCAAAATAGATGCTTTCTAAAACCAAATATTGAGAGATTAAACCGAAACCTCTCTCTTTATTGTAAGCTGTTATTACTCCAGTCATCGTATTATTTTTAGAGTGTATACCTATATAAAGCTAACATTACCAGCACAATACCAGTTAAACAGTAGAGATTCTTAACAAAAAAATAGATAACCTTAATAAATTTGTTGATGTATGAATTTTGACCGAAAACGTTTTATAATTTCATTTTCAATCTAAATTCAATCACCTTATAAAAAAGTTATTCTATATTGACATTATTCGCATAAATTTTGATACAATACGTCAGCGTATAAAACTATATCCTATATTTATTCAAAATACCTTAATCAAATAAATGAAAACAACTTTTACGCTACTGTTATCTGCCATTGCATTTGTATTAATATCGGCAACAACACTAAACAAAAACATTTACGAAAGCCGGGCTTTCGAATTTTTCCCTAAATCTAAAATAGACACACCAGATCAAGACCGTTTTGTAAAAGTGACCCTTGTGCAAGGAGAATTTACAGAGCCTACAGAAATGACCATCCTCCCTAACCTGGATATTTTGGTAGCACAGCGCAGAGGCGAAGTATTGATTTATAAAAACCAGACAAAAAAAATTAAAGAGGCTGGCAAACTTGATGTTTATTTTAAAACCAATACCCCTAATGTTAATGCAGAAGAAGGCTTATTGGGCATGGCTGCCGACCCAAAATTTGCCAAAAACAATTATGTTTATCTTTTTTATAGTCCTTTTGATAAATCTGTAAACCGATTATCAAGGTTTAAGCTGGTAAATGATCAGATTGTAAAAGAATCAGAAAAGATCGTTTTAGAGTTCTATTCTCAACGCGAAATCTGCTGCCATACCGGAGGATCTATTGCTTTTGGCTCAGACAATTTACTTTATGTATCTACTGGCGATAACTCTACTCCTTTTGATGCTCCAAAACAGAAATATGTAAATAAGGGCTATGCGCCGCTTGATAACAGAAAAGGTTTTGAACAATATGATTCCAGAAGATCGGCTGGAAACACCAATGATCTGAGAGGTAAAATTTTAAGGATCAAAGTAAATGAAGATGGTACTTACAGCATCCCGGAAGGCAACCTTTTTCCGAAAAATGATCCAAAATCTAAACCCGAAATTTATGTAATGGGCGATAGAAATCCTTATCGGATATCAGTAGATCAAAAAACTAATTTTTTATATTGGGGAGAAGTTGGTCCTGATGCTTCCAATGATGACGATTTAAGAGGCCCCAGGGGATATGATGAAGTAAACCAGGCAAGAAAGGCTGGTAACTTTGGCTGGCCCTTATTTATAGGCAATAACTACCCATATAAAGCTTACGATTATACGAATGGAGCCAATGGCGACGCCTTTGATCCTGAAAAGCCAATTAACAACTCACCAAACAATACAGGTTTAGAACAACTTCCACCTGCACAACCTGCTTATATCTGGTATCCATATGGCGAATCGAAAGAATTTCCACAAGTGGGCTCAGGCGGGCGTACCGCAATGGCCGGACCAGTTTATTATGCAACTGCAAACTCACCCTACCCCGCTTACTATAACGGAAAATTGATTATTTACGAATGGGTACGTGGATGGGTTAAAGCCGTAACCATGAATGCACAAGGTGATTATATAAGTATGGAACCCTTTATGTCTAATGTTTCTTTAGCCGCTCCCATTGATATGGAATTGGGGCCGGATGGGAAATTATATATTCTGGAGTATGGCAAAGGCTGGTTTACCAAAAACCCAGATGCTGCAATTACGAGGATTGATTATTTAAAAGGCAACCGACCACCATCAGTTGAAAGTTTAAATATTGCCAAAACAAGTGGATTACTTCCTTACAAATTAACCGCAACTGTTACGGCTAAAGATCCAGACGGAGATGCTTTGACTTATATTTGGAACCTCGGAAAAGGAATGACCAAAACTACTACCACGCCAAATTTACAATATACCTTTACTAAAGCGGGCGAATATCCGGTAAGTGTTACTGTAATTGATAAAAGTAAAGCTTCTGTAAAAAGCCAGGTTGTACCAGTTTATGCAGGGAACGAACATCCAACTGTAGCTATTGACTTAGCTGGAAACAAAAGCTTTTATTTTCCGAATAAACCAGTTGATTATAAAGTTTTAGTAAGCGATAAGGGTGCTAAAGTGAATAATAATCGCATATACATTTCAAATACTTATACAGAAGGAACAGATTTAGCCGGAGCAGAATTGGGCCACCAACAAGCAGCACAAACCCTTGTGGGTAAAACGCTAATGTTGAAATCTGATTGTAGCACTTGCCACAAAGAGGCTGCTGTTTCCATTGGTCCTGCGTTTAACAAAATTGCAGCAAAATATAAAAACGATAGTAAAGCGGTTGATTATCTGGCTTCGAAGGTAATTAGCGGCAGTCAGGGTGTTTGGGGAGAAGTACCCATGCCTGCGCACACTGCGATGAAAGAAGCTGAAGTAAAAAAAATTACGGAGTGGATTATGACTTTAGGCAATAAAGAAGCGGTTAAAGCATCACTTCCAACTGCAGGTAAAATCATTCCACCAGCTGCTGCTGATAAGAAGAAATCGGTTTTAACTTTAAAGGCAACTTATACAGATGCAGGAGGTACGGCATTTAAAAAACCGCTAACCACAACAAAAGTGATCAACCTGAAAAGTAATGTAATTGATGCGGATGATATAAAAGATTTTGGCGGTTTTGAACGAAAAGATATCTATGGTGGTGAAAAACTTATTCTGACCAAAGCAAATGGTTGGATTGCCATTAAAAATGTTGATTTAACTGGTATTTCAGGATTTGGTTTTTCATTTTTAAATCTTGATCCTGGATCAGATGGCGAAATCGAGATCAGGTTAGATGATAGCAAAGGCATTATGATAGGCAAATCTACCTTTAGGAAAAGTATCCCGATCAACATGCTTTCAGATGGAAAATTCCATTCTATTTATTTTGTGTTTAAAGAACTAAAAACCGGCGACAAAAAGAACAGACCGATTATTCAATCAATTACGGTAGAACCTAAATAGGTCTATAAATAAAATTATTTTGATGTTGCGTCATTCCCGCGAAGGCGGGAATCTTAATGCGAATAGAAAATACCACTAAAGCATTAAGATTCCCAATCAAGTTGGGAATGACGCATCTAAAAGTATTACTCTCCAATTAAGTATTTCGGGTTTTTTATTGTAAAAAAATGCCGTTTAATACCCTTCATTAAATCAGCAATAATATCTTTGCAGCAAATGCTAAAGGATTTCCATGCAAAACATTAAAAACATTATTTTCGATTACGGAAACGTAATATTTGATATCGATTTCAGAATTGCGCAAGCATCTTTTCAAAAGTTGGGCATTACCGACATCGAAAACTTCTTTGCCCATAAAGCACACAATCAATTATTTGATGACTTTGAAACCGGAGCAATTTCTCCTGCCGAATTCAGGACAGGAATTAGAACAGCAGCAGGCAAACCAGACTTAACCGATAAACAGATTGATGATGCCTGGAACAGCTTATTGATTGGCACCATTCAGGAAAACCACGATTTACTGCTTCGGGTGAAAGAAAAATACCGTACATTTCTATTGAGCAACAATAACGAAATCCATTACGATTGGATTATCAATTACCTGAAAACCACTTTCGAAATCAATAATTATGATGCTTATTTTGAGAGAGCCTATTTTTCTCAGCACATGAAACTCCGTAAACCCAACACCAATATTTTCGAACAGGTATTAAAGGACAATAATTTAGACCCCGGCGAAACTTTATTTATTGATGATAGTCCACAACACATTGAAGGTGCAAAAAAAGTAGGTTTAAATACCTTATTAATGACCGAAAAACCTGCTCAACTGGAATCTTTTTTAAAAGCAAACGGAATTTTGTAAATTAGCGCATGTCAGAAAAAAAGTTTAAGTCGCTAAAAGAGTTCTACCCTTTTTACTTGTCAGAACATACCAATACTACATCGCGTATTTTACATTTTATTGGTACCGGATTGGTTTGCCTTGCTTTTTTCACAGGATTTTTGTTTCACAACTGGCATTTCTTTCTGGCGATACCTGTGCTGGGATATGGTTTTGCATGGGTTGGTCACTTTTTCTTCGAAAAAAACAAGCCCGCTACTTTTCAATATCCGGGTTATAGTTTAGTAAGTGATTTTATTTTGTTCTACGACCTCTTAACCGGAAAACAATCTTTTGTAGTGAAGAAATAATTCGGCGTAATTAAAAACAACCACTCGGCCTAACTCGATCCGGTGGCTATCGGATGAAGCGGCATCCTTTTTGGCTATCACCCTGAGGGGTAATTTATCTTATAAAAATCAATGCGAGTAACGTACAATTGTTTTCTTTTCCATACACCAGGGGCTTGCCCCGGCTCGCCGCCGCCGAAGGGCTCTTTCTTTTTGGCATCAAAAAGAAACAAAAAATGCCGGCTTAAAATTTTTCTTTGAAGGCAGTTGTGTGGCCAGACCAGTGCAGCCCGAAAAATTTGTTAGGCCGGATTTAAGTAGAACGTAGATACGGTGCTATGGCCCAGCTGGATGGAAATTCGAAAGCCGTTAAAATGTTGATTAATATGATTTGCAAAATAACGTCAATGGTAGCTAAGTCGAAGGGCGGCCAAAAAGATACAGCGCAAAGCGAGGCTGCATATTCCGAAGGACTATTGCATGTTCATTTCCGAAAAATAATTGTCATCGTGACTAAAAGAAAAATCGTCATCTCGATCCGATAGCTATCGGCTGAAGCGCAGTCCCGAACTTTCGGGAGAGAGATCTATCTGATTAGATTTAGCTTCGCTGAGCACTTCGTGGTTCTCGACTGCGTTGCACTCCGCTCGAAATGACGATTCTAAGATTAACCAAAAACTGAATTACAATTTCCTTCTTTTTAATTCTCTTTCAATCAAACCCAGCTCACGGCCTGTTTGTCCGGCCACTGAAGTATTTTCCTGTGCTCTTCTGAACAGATAAGGCATTACTGCTTTTATCGGCCCGTAAGGGACATACTTTGCCACATTATAATTCGAATCGGCAAGGTTAAAGCTCAAGTTATCACTCATCCCTAGCAACTGGGCAAAATATACATGAGGGTGGTTGTGCGTAATATTCTTTTCTTCTAAAAGGTAAGTCAATAAACGGCTGCTATCTTCATTGTGCGTTCCTGCAACTATGGCAATTTCTTCAATATGATCTACACAATACCTTAAAGATTCGTTATAATCACGGTCAGATGCTGCTTTATCCGGTTGAATTGGCGAAGGATAACCCATTTCTGCAGCACGTTTACGTTCTTTTTCCATATAGGCACCACGAACCATTTTCACACCCAAAATAAAACCATCAGCTTTAGCGATTAAATGGTCGGCTTTCATATCGGCCAGTTTATCATGGCGGTACATTTGGTAGGTATTGTAAACAATAATACGCTCGCGGTTAAATTTACGCATCATATCCAAAGCCAGTTCATCAATGGTATTCTGGATCCAGGTTTCTTCGGCATCGATCATAATCGGAACACCTTTATCGAAAGCCGTTTTACAGATCATTTCGCAACGCAGTTTTACTTTTTCGTATTCTGCCTTTTCTGCATCATTTAAGGTTTCTTTAGCATCCAGCTTCTGCAATAAGGCAAAACGACCAATTCCGGTAATTTTGAAAACTGTGATCGGAATTTTGGTATCACCATCAGCGCGGACAATCGTACGGATAATCTCTGCACAGGTTTCATCAAAAACCTGCTCCTCTTCTTCGCCTTCAACCGAATAATCTAAAATGGTACCCACTCCGCCTTTATCCAATTGCGCAATGGCTTTATCGCATTCTGCAATGGTTTCGCCACCACAAAACTGCTGAAATATAGTGGCTTTTATTGCCCCTTGGATTGGTAAACCGATATTTAAAAAGAAATTGGTAATGGCCGGACCAACTTTGGTAAGGAAATTACTCCCAATCATTTTAAAAAGCCAATATGCTTTTTTTAGTTCGTTGTTAGATTTTTGACGAAAAGCAATTTCCGTATTGTCGAAATTTGGTTGTTTGTTGGGGGATAAATCCATTTTTATCTATTAATAAGTCAGATTGGTGCAAAATTATAAAAAGCATTGGTTGTTAAAACTAAAAACCTCTAAATAATCGTATTTTTGCATAAAATGATACAATTCAAATTAGAGGGCGAATTTATTCCATTAATCCAACTGTTAAAAGCAAGCGGATTAGTTGGGAGTGGCGGTGATGCCCAAACCGTTGTTGAGGATGGCTTAGTAAAAACTAACGGCGAGGTCGAATTCCGCAAACGTTATAAGGTTAGGGTTGGCGATATTATTACTTTTGGTGAAAACAAAATAGAAGTTATTTAATGGAACCACTAACCAGTGCAGGTCACACCCTATATTTCGAAAGTAGCTTAGCAGCACTAAAAACACTTTTAGAAAGCAATAAATACAGCAAAGTTTTTGTACTTGCAGATGAACATACCAGCGAAATCTGCTTGCCCCTATTTCAATCCCTTTTAGATGATTATGCTGAATTTGACCTGATCGAAACTTCAGCAGGTGAAGAAAACAAAAACATCGATTTTTGTATCGGAATCTGGAAGACGCTTTTGGATTTTGAAGCAGACCGTAAAAGTTTAATGATCAATTTAGGTGGCGGTGTAATTACCGATATGGGTGGATTTATTGCATCTACCTATAAAAGAGGAATCGATTTCATCAATGTACCTACTACCCTTCTATCACAGGTTGATGCTTCGGTAGGTGGCAAAACAGGCATTGATATCGACAATGTAAAAAACATGGTAGGCACTTTTACCTTACCACAAATGGTTTTTATCGAAACTGCATTTTTAAAAACCTTGCCACAGCGCGAGCTTTTATCGGGCTTTGCCGAAATGATTAAACATGGCCTGATTTATGATAAGCCATATTACGAAAAATTAAAAGAAAGCAATTACTTAAATCCTTCTGCACAAGATATTTACCGATCAGTAGAAATTAAAAACGAGGTGGTTACCATCGATCCGCATGAAAAAAACCTGCGTAAGATTTTAAACTTCGGGCATACCATTGGACATGCTGTAGAGGGTTATTCTTTGGCAAATGACGAAAATCCGTTAACACATGGTGAAGCGATTGCCATAGGTTTTGTTTGTGAGGCTGCATTATCGATCAAAAACAGTACGTTAACTCAGGAGGAATTGAAGGATATTAGTGGATATATTTTGTCTTTATATCCTAAATATCATATTAAAAAAGAGAGCTTCGATACACTTTTAGAACTGATGCAAAGTGATAAAAAGAATGAAGATGGAAACATTCTCTTTTCACTTTTAGAAACAACAGGTAAATGCACGTTTAACTGCCGTGTAAGTACCGCTGATATTTTGAGCAGTTTAGATTATTACAATAGTTTATAAAATGAATTTTACCGGAAGTGATATTTCTGTAGTAGGCCTATTTGGTTTCGTAATCGTTTTAACCCTGGTTGAAATGTATTTCAGCTATGCGCACGACAGAAAATTATATACCAAACGCGATACCTGGACCAATATCTACCTGATGACGGCCGCTATTGTGATCAATTTAGCAACAAAAACAGGCACTTTTTTTCTACTGCAGTACTGTTATCAATTCCGTTTGTTCCAAATCCCTAATATTTGGCTCTATTGGTTTGTTTTGATTTTAGCGCAAGATTTCCTGTATTGGTTTTTGCATACAGTTGGTCATTATGTACGCTTTTTCTGGGCGATGCACGTTACACATCACTCATCTGAACATTTTAACTTAACCACAGGTTTCCGTTCAACCGTTTTCGAGCCACTGTACCGTGTTTTCTTTTATTTGCCCTTGGCATTTATGGGTTTCACCGCTGTTGATATCCTTTTTGCTTACCTGGTAACTCAAATTTACGGCAACCTGGTGCACACACAGTACAACATTAAGCTTCCAAAATGGTATGGGTATATTTTCGTAACGCCATCACACCATCGCGTGCACCATGCCAGCAATGTACGTTACCTAGACAAAAATATGGGTATGGTTTTAATTCTTTGGGATAGATGGTTCGGCACTTTTCAGGAGGAGTTACCAGAAGATGTTGTTAAATATGGTTTAACTACGCAGCCTGAAGATACTGGTGCTGTTAACATCATTTTCCATGAATTTATTGCATTGAGTGCTGATGTTAAAAAAGCACCAACTTTTATAGATAAAGTGAAATACATTTTTAACCCGCCGGGATGGAGCCATGATGGAAGCACTAAAATTGCTAAAATTATGCAACAGGAATTGCGTGAGGAGGAAGAGAAAAGATACGAAGCCTTACAACAGGACAAAGTAAAAGGGCTTAACGATCGGGGAGAATTAAGTTCTACAGGATAAAAACAATCTAAAGGTCTGTGTCTCCACAGACCTTTTTTGATATACCTATCTATTGTTTTTTAGCCGCAGATGTGCACAGATAAACACTGATGAAGTTTGAGTATTCAAAAGATCTGTCATTCTCAGCGCAGCGAAGAATCGATGACCGTGGCGAACAGGTGTTTCATCGTCTGCGTATACTGCGTTACGCTTTATTGATAGTACTCTATTAGTACAGTCGTCATTCCTGCGCAGGCGGGAATCTTTATACTTTTGCATTAAGATTCCCAATCAAGTTGGGAAGGACGATCTCGCGCGACTGATCATCTCTAATCAATACTTCTAACCCTAACCATATAAAAATCCGTTTTTAAGCCATTTCAAGAAACAAAAAGTCCTATAAAGAAACTAGTCCATTTTAAACAAAATTAAATTTTATTAAAAATATTTTCAAATTCCTATTGACAAATTAAATTTTGTTGCTACATTTGGCTCAACAAAAAAAGGATGAAAAATTTTAACACATATTACTTTGGTTACTTTTACTATTTTAGTGAGAGCCGGGGCTAATATGCAAAAAGATATATAACAATATTAAAATGTATAAAAAAGTCCCGGCAAACAGCCGGGACTTTTTTGTTTTAACGCAAAAATGGAAACGACAAAACGAGTAGCAATTCAGGGTATTAAAGCATCTTTCCACGAGGAGGCCGCCTACAAATTCTTTGGTAAAGACATTGAAACTGTTGAGTGTAATTCTTTTAAAGAAACCTGCGACAAGCTAGAGAAAAACGATGCCGATTTCGTGGTAATGGCTATCGAAAACTCTATTGCAGGCAGTTTATTACCAAACTACACACTGATCAGAGATTTTGGTTTTTCGGTTGTAGGCGAGGTTTATTTACCTATCCAGTTGCACTTGATGGCGCTGCCAGGCGTAAAGTTTGAAGATATTAAAGTGGTTACCTCACATCCGATCGCCATCCGCCAGTGTATCGATTTCTTTTACGATTATCCACACATTAAAATCGTGGAGAGCAACGATACTGCTGCTTGTGCAAAACGGATCCAGGAGGAGCAATTAACTGATACCATGGCCATTGCAAACAGTTTAGCTGCTGAACTTTACGGCCTAAACATTTTAGAACGCCGTGTAGAATCGAACAAGAAAAACTATACCCGTTTTCTGATCCTTAAAAAGGATAAAACAGACGAAGGAAAGAAAATAAATAAAGCATCAATCTGTTTTCAGGTTGGACACAAAGCAGGCTCATTGGCAACTGTGTTAAATATTTTCGCCGAACAGGATGTAAGCTTAACAAAAATACAATCTATGCCGGTTTTAGGTAAAAGAAACGAGTATTACTTTTACGTCGACTTAGAATGGCCAAGTACCGAAAAATATGATAAGGCCATTAGAAAGGCATTAAAATATACATCGAACTTTAATATCCTGGGAGAGTACCAGAAGAACGATAAAGTATAATAAAGTCGGGAGTCCTAAGTCAGGAGCCCGAAGACAAAAAAATAGCAGAACATTCAACTCATAATATAAAATAATTAAAATATAACTCCAGACTTCCTACTAAGGACTCCGGACTTTAAACACCCCCATCATCATGAAACTTAATTTAAACATCCAACCATTAAACACCTGGTTAAACGTAAACAACGAACCATTAATCATTTCTGGTCCTTGTAGCGCAGAAACTGAAGAACAATTATTAACTACAGCGCACTTATTGGCTGCTACCGGTAAAGTATCGGTATTGAGAGCTGGTATCTGGAAACCACGTACCCGTCCGGGAGAATTTGAAGGTATCGGAAGTATCGGTTTAGAGTGGTTAAAACGTGCTAAAGCAGAAACTGGTTTACCAACGGCTGTAGAGGTTGCAAATGCAAAACACGTTGAAGAGGCTTTAGCAGCTGGTGTAGATATCCTTTGGATTGGTGCACGTTCTACTGTAAACCCCTTCACTGTTCAGGAAATTGCTGATGCTTTAAAAGGTCATGATGTTCCGGTATTGATCAAAAACCCAGTTAACCCAGATTTACAGTTATGGATCGGTGCAATTGAGCGTATCAATGGCGCAGGAATTACTAAAATCGGTGCTATTCACCGCGGTTTCTCATCATTCGAGAAAAGTTCTTTCCGTAACGAACCAATGTGGGAACTTGCTATCCAGTTAAAAACACTTTGCCCTGAATTACCGATCATCAACGATCCAAGTCACATTTGCGGTAACCGTGAGTTAATCCCTTACATTTCTCAAAAAGCATTGGATTTAGATATGCAAGGTTTAATGATCGAATCTCACGTAGATCCTTCAGTTGCCTGGACTGATGCTAAACAACAAGTTACTCCTGCTGCTTTAGCTGAATTGGTTGACCGTTTAACTGTTCGTGAACCAGAAGCACCAAATGAAGCTTTCGCTGATAAATTAGCCGACCTACGTAAATCAATCGATAAAATTGATGATATCTTATTACAGAAATTAGGTGAGCGTATGGCTATTGTAGAGAAAATTGGTGAGTTTAAACGCGATAACCAGGTAACTATTTTACAGGTAAACCGTTGGGATGCCATCATTAAAAAAGGTCATGCTTTTGCAAAAGCTTTAAAATTAGACTTAAACTTTACTGAGAAATTCTTAGAATTGATGCACGGTGAATCAATCCGTAAGCAAACTGAAATTATGAATGCTGGCAAAGCTGAACAAGGTATTGCTGCTGAGCAACATACTGAGGTTAAAGCGTAATTGAGGTAGAGGGTTTAAAGGTTTAAGGTGGAGGGTAAAACCGAAACGCTTAATCAAACTTAACGCTGAAAAGACTAAAGCTTAAAGCTAGGTTTAACAGTGGTGTCATCCTGAGCCTGTCGGAGAACTTACGATAGTTTTCTACTAACTCAATATGATATAAAAAACAAATATAATGTGGTGTCAGGTGTTTCCATCTGACACTTACATTTAAGAATAAAAACAGAATAAAATGTCGAAAAACGCCTTAGTTTCTTTTAAAGGAACCAAGAATATTAATACGGAAATCCAATTAACAGGCTCGAAAAGCGAATGCAACAGGGCTTTAATTATTAGCGCTTTAAGTAAAAAACTGGTTAAAGTTGAAAACCTTTCCAATGCTGCCGATACGGTAACCTTAAATGGCATCCTAAACAAGTTGGGAGTTGAGACTAGTGAGTTGGGAGCAGACTCCAAACTGAAAACTGCAAACTCCGAACTGGTTGATGTTGGCCCTGCAGGGACCGCTATGCGTTTCTTATCGGCTTATCTTTCGGCTAAAAACGGCAATTTCTTACTTACCGGAACCGAACGGATGAAACAGCGCCCTATTGGTATCTTGGCAGAGGCTTTAAAAACGATCGGTGCTGATATTTCTTATGCAGAAGCTGAAGGTTTCCCTCCATTGAATATTGTTGGCCCTTTAAATCAAAAAACTGCTGAAGTTAAAATTAAAGGCGATATCAGCAGTCAATATATTTCGGCCTTGCTGATGATTGCCCCTATCCTACCTCAGGGTTTAACTTTAGAAATTGAAGGCGAGCTTACCTCTAAACCATATGTAGATATGACTTTAGATATGTTGGCTGAAGTTGGCATTTCACATTCTTGGAACGAAAATTCAATTTCCATCAAACCACAGGTATTTAAACCTGGTACTTTGGTTGTAGAGCCAGACTGGAGTGCAGCATCATATTGGTATAGCATTGCAGCTTTAGCTGATGAAGCAGAAATTAGTTTACCTGCATTAAAAGAGAAAAGTTTGCAGGGTGATAGCCAGATCAAAAATATCATGAAGATTTTTGGCATCGCCACCAGTAAAACAGATAAAGGAATCGCCATTAGCAACTTGGGTCTTTCTTTAGATACTAAAGAAGTTTTAGATTTAAAAACCTGTCCGGATTTAGCACAAACCATTGTAGTTATCGCAGCTGCATTAGGTAAAAATATGTCTTTTACAGGCTTAGAAACCTTAAAAATTAAAGAAACTGATCGTATCGCAGCGCTTCAGAACGAATTGGCTAAAATAGGCGTTACTTTTACAGAAGATAATCTGGTTTATACGTTAAATACAGACAACCTTCATTTTCCAGATAAAGTTACTTTTGCAACCTACGAGGACCACCGCATGGCAATGGCTTTTGCACCACTTGCACTATTGATCAACGAAGTTGAAATTGAAGAAATGCAGGTAGTAGAAAAATCTTATCCATATTATTGGGAAGATTTGAAAAAAGCAGGATTTGATGTTAGTATCAAGTAGCGAGAAGTATCAAGAACCAAGTAGCAAGAACCAAGTATCGAGAACCAAGTATCAAGAATGGGTGTTAAAGTTCATTCAATAATTTAATCAATCTATAATTCAATCAAAAATAATGGCAGGCAACTCATTCGGACAACTATTTCGCATCACAACCTTTGGCGAATCTCATGGCGTAGCCATTGGGGTAATTATTGATGGCTGTCCGGCGCAATTGGATATCGATATGGATTTTATCCAATCAGAACTTGACAAACGTAAACCGGGTCAATCTAAAATCACCACCCAAAGAAAAGAAAGCGATACCGTTCAGATTTTATCGGGTGTATTTGAAGGAAAAAGTACAGGTACGCCAATTGCACTTTTAATTCCGAATGAGGATCAACGATCAAAAGATTATGGTCACAATGTTGATGTTTACCGTCCCAGCCATGCCGATTACGTTTATGATGCAAAATATGGTATCCGCGATCACCGTGGCGGAGGTCGCTCTTCTGCCCGCGAAACCGCTGCCCGTGTAGCGGCAGGCGCCATTGCAAAGCTATTTTTAAAACAACAGGGCATTGAAATTTTCGCGCACGTAACTTCAGTAGGTACAATAGAGGCCCCTAATTTGGAAAGCAATGATTTATCAGCTTTATTGCAAATTAGAGAAGAAAATATTGTGCGTTGCGCCGATCCTGCAACTGCACATGAAATGATTGAGTTTATCGATGCCGTTCGTAAAGATGGCGATACCGTTGGCGGAAAAATAGGTTGTGTAGTAAAAGGCTGTCCTGCGGGCTTAGGCGAACCTGTTTTTGATAAATTACATGCCGATTTAGGTAAAGCTATGCTCAGCATTAATGCTGTTCATGGTTTCGAATATGGTTCTGGCTTTGCCGGAAGTGAATTAAGGGGATCGCAACACAATGATATTCCACAGCCTAAAGCTGCCGATTCGAAAGTTTTTAAAACGACAACCAATTATGCCGGTGGTATTTTGGGTGGCATTTCTAACGGGATGGATATCACTTTTAAAGTAGCTTTTAAACCTGTAGCAACCATTATGCATAACCAACAAACCATCAATGCTGCTGGTGAAGCTTCGGAGATTAAAGGCAAGGGACGCCATGATCCTTGTGTAGTGCCCAGAGCAGTAGTAATTGTTGAGGCTATGGCTGCATTGGTTTTAGCCGATCAGTTTCAAAGAAACAAAGCAAGTATTATATAATTTTTGTTAATGAGAATCATCACCTTCTTATTCCTATTGATCAGCACGAATAGCTTTGCACAAAGTTATGCTGATCAGATCGCAAAACACCGTGAAACCTACAAACAGGATTTCATTAAAGATGAACGCTCACCACTCAAGAAAAACGACCTGCAAAACCTTCATTTTTATGAGGCAGACAGTGCTTACAAAATCTTAGCCGATGTAGAAATACTGAAGAATGAAAAAGTTTTCAAAATGCCTACTTTTAATGGTTTCAGCAGCGATTACTATAAATATGCACATGTGAACTTCGTTCTTAATGGCAAAAAAATCCAAATGACTTTATATAGAAGTGTTTCTTTATCAAACAACCCAGTTTATAAAGACCACCTCTTTCTGCCCTTTACTGATGAATCCAACAATAAGGAAACTTATGGTGGTGGCAGGTATATTGATCTGGATGCAAAAGAAATTGTAGATAATCACATCGAAATCGATTTTAATAAAGCCTACAATCCGTACTGTGCCTATAGTGATGGATACCGTTGCCCTGTGCCGCCAGAAGAAAACGACTTGCAGTTGGCCGTAAAAGCTGGCGAGAAATTATATACTGGTGAAAAGAAACACCAGAAATAAAAGTTAATGTTACGTTTATCCACAAAATGATACCTGATTGTATTATAATCCACATTTTAACGTAAATTACAAACATTAAGTAAAAATACGTGTTCTCTAACGAAATTACATAACCATTCCTAAATGACGTACAGCTGTTTAATTGTTGATGATAATGAAATTGAAAGAGATGCCATAGAAATGCATCTAAAAAAAATTCCATCATTAAATATTATTGCTGTCTGTAGTAACGGTATAGAAGCTTCGCAAATTTTATCAACCACATCAGTGGATATTGTTTATTCTGATATTGATATGCCAGAGCTTTCAGGTATGGATTTATTAAAAAGTCTGAAAAAACAACCGCTATTTATCTTTATCACTTCATTTAGTGAGTATGCTGCAGAGAGCTTTAATCTGGATGCATTGGATTTTATTGTTAAGCCCGCAACGTTCGAACGCATATTAAAAGCCACCAACAAAGCGATCGAGTATATTGAATTACGCAAACAGGTAAATAAACTTCCTGTCGAAAACTTAAACACTGACGATAAAAAAGACGACGATTATTTCTTTTTTAGAGAGACCAAAGGCATAACCAAGCTGAAATATAATGATGTAATTTATATTGAAAGTATGGGCGATTTTTCAAAGCTGTTTACCAGCATCGATAAACATGTTATTTTAGTAAGTTTAAAAAATCTAGAAAAGCAACTGCCCTCAAAAATTTTCTCAAGGGTACACAAACAGTACATCATTAATATAAACCACATTGTAACCTTAACCAATCACGAGGTTCATTTAGATCATAACTTTCTGGTTCCGATAAGTGCCTCTAACAGGCAGGAATTATTGGAAAAAGCAATTGACAAGAAAATTCTGTCGAGATTTTTAAAATAGATTATTTTTTCAGGGTTATTTTAAAATAACTTCCGCCTGTAGGATTAATATCGGCGCTAATTTTACCATCCATCAAGCTAATAAAAGTTCTGCAGAGCAATAAACCTAAACCTGTACCTTTTTCTTTGTTGGTGCCCAATGTGCTCACACCCGCGCCTAAATAGCCTGGCTTATTAAAATGCTCGACCTGTACAGGCGTTAAACCGATTCCTGTATCCGAAATTTTCATCTCCAGTACATTCCCGTTATGATCGGCACTAGTTGTGATTGTACCTCCATTTGGCGTAAATTTAATGGCGTTACTGATGATATTCCGAATAACCAGCATGAACATGTTTGAATCTGCTTTGCAAAACGTTTTGGCCGGCACTAAATTCTGAATAACTAAGCTTTTTTCGTTGGCATTATCCTGCAAAGAAAGGATAACTTCATTAATCAGCTCATGGATATCCAAGGATTCTAAATACGGGTTAAAACCCTGCATCTGGCTGGCCGCCCAATTAAGGAGATTCTCCATCATTGTAGAGGTATAAGTGAGGTTGTTTTTTAGTGCGGCAGCATATCTGTTTAATTTCGCTTGCTCTATATTCGTCCCTTCTAACAGCTGCATAAAGGAAATTAATGAATTTACAGGAGTACGCATATCGTGACTTACCACACTAAAGATACGGTCTTTAACCTTACTTAACTGCTCTAATTCCCGTTTTTGGTTATTGATAATTATATTCAGCCTCGTTGTTTTCCGTTGATTAAAAAATATAACAATGGCAATAATCAGAATCAATGTAGCGGCTATGGTGAGGAATAATTTTACACGGCCATCAAATTTAATCTGTTGTATCTGTTTACTAATCTGCTTATCCTTTATCCCGGCGGCTAACTTTGCCTCAAATTTAGCATTAGCAAATTTGCTATCCTGTGCCAAACGCTGAATGTCGAGATCAGCTTTTGCCTTTTGAAAAGTTAGGAGATCCAATGCTTTTTCTTTATCACTCAACACCAATTGTTGCCTTTTTAGCTCAAGTTCTTGTTGTTGTCTTTTTAACTCGCCTTCTGTAAGTTTTTGCTTCAATAAATAATCGCGCTCTTTAATACCAAAATCAAGCTGCATCTGCCTTCGCGTAATTTCCTTTTCCTTTTCCTGGTCGAAAATCTTATCTCTAACGGCAATATACTGCCTGTAATAGGCTAACGATTTGTTATAGTCCTTTTGTTTTTCATATACCGTACTCAACCCTAAACTAGATTGTTTTTCTATATCTAACAATCTATTTTCTTCGGCAATTTTTAAACTATTATTAAGTAACAGGATGGCGTTTTCAAAATCATTTTCTTTTTGGTAAAAGTTTCCCAATGCATATAAACTTGAGGCATAGGCTTCTTTATCATCTCCCGACTTGTTTAACTCAACTGATTTTTGATACGATTTTAACGCTGCATCCTTTTGTCCTATTGAACTGTATAAGTCGGCAAGATCTCGTTTAACAGTGGCTATTAAGCCCATATCTCCAATGGCTTCTGATACCCGTAATGATTTGTTGTAATATGTTAAGGCCAGTTTTATTTTCTGGCCAGGCAGTACATTCATCTCTATTAATTCGCGATCTGAAGCCTCGAAATAATTGGTGCCAATCAGGCCATAAACAACGGCTACACCTCTTTTATTTTCGCCATCTTTAGCAAATACTTTTAGTGCCATATTCATATAAACCAAGGCCTGACTCTGATTACCCAAACTTTGGTAAATGGTAGAAATATTGGTATAACAACTTGCCATGTCGGTTTCGTTGCCCATTTTTTCATAGATAGCTATTGCTTTTTGGTTAACTTCTAACGATTTTAAATAATCAGGGATGCTGCCATATAAAGCACCTAAATTGAGGTAAGTTCCGGCAACCATATCTAAATTACCCACTGAAAAAAATTCGGCGACTGCATTGTGATAGTTCTCTTCTGCCTTTTGATAATTAGACCTACCGTGGTATATTAAACCTCTACGGTAATAAGCCATTGCAGAGAATTTTTTTAGGTTTTTCTCATGTGAAAGCTGAATGGTTTTATCCACATACTCTTCCGCTTTATCTACATTTTTCATCCTCATGTATTGGCGGTAAACTTCCGTCAATATTTTGATTTTGGTGGAATCTGTTTTTAAATTCTTTTGATTTAAACTTAAAAGGCTATCCAGTTTTTTCTGTAGCGCACTCACCTGGCTAAAACCAGTTATACACAAAAGTGACAAAAAGAGAAATAGCATGCCTTTTTTAGAAAAACACGCTTTACTAACGAACTGAGCATTTACAAGATAGCGCTTCATTTTCAGATCAAACCAATGATTTGTTTCTTCTATATAATGAGCATAAAAAATCTTGAAAATGACAGCGTTTCATGTCCGGGCTGAGATAAAACATACTGAAATAACAAAATAGGTTTGGTTTATAAAAGTAATTAAAAAACTGATCAATAGTAACCAGTTTTTTACCTTTTTATCAAAATCTAAATCGTTTAAGCATAAACAAAATAAGAAATTGATTTATAAACCCTGTAAGTTATTCAGACGGTTAAATCTTATGCCCCAGCGATTGATTTATTAAAAAAATGCGGGGTATTTAGTTGGATTTGCATCGTGCATCATCTGGTAAATGGTTTCAATTACATCATCAACCGACGGTTTACTGAAATAATCCCCATCAGATCCAAATGGCGGACGGTGTGCTTTAGCCGATAATGTTTTCGGCTGGCCATCTAAATGGAAATAACCTTTTTGTTCTTCGAGTACCTTTTGCAGGATATATGCGGATGCACCTCCGGGAACGTCCTCATCCACAACCAGTAATTTATTGGTTTTGGCAAGGGAGTTTACACAAACCTGAGTGGTATCGAAAGGTAATAAAGTTTGAGGATCTATAATTTCTACAGAAATGCCCAATAAGCTCAATTCTTCTGCCGCTTCCTGAACAATTTTTAAGGACGACCCGTAAGATACTACGGTTATATCAGTTCCTTCTTCTAAAACCTCTGCTTTACCTAATGGAACCGTAAAATCGCCAACATTGATAGGTAGTTTTTCTTTAAGTCGGTAACCATTTAAACATTCAATTACCACGGCAGGCTCATCAGCCCTAAAAAGGGTGTTGTACATGCCGGCAGCTTGAGTCATGTTTCTTGGTACACATAAATGCATCCCCCTTAAAGCCCCCAAAATCATGCTAATCGGTGAACCTGAATGCCAGACTCCTTCCAATCGATGACCACGGGTACGCACAATAACAGGTGCTTTTTGAATCCCTTTGGTTCGGTATGAAAGCGATGCTAAATCGTCGCTGAGTACATTTAGTGCAAAAATCAAATAATCAAGATATTGTATTTCAGCAATCGGTTTTAAACCCCTCATGGCCAAACCAATGCCTTGCCCCATAATGGTCATTTCTCTAATTCCAGTATCGGTAATCCTCAACTCACCATATTTAGCCTGTAAACCTGCAAAGCCTTGATTTACATCGCCAATATTTCCTAAATCTTCTCCGAAAGCCACTAAACGAGGATCGCGGGCAAAGTTCTCGTTAAAGCAGGCATTAAGCACTTCCCTACCGTCGACCATTTTCGATTGTTCATCATATGCCGCGTTCACCACTGCAATCATATCCGGACTTTCTTTGCCATCAGTATGCAGTTTAGAATTATAACGGTCGTGATTAAATTTGGCCTGCTGTTTATACCAGGTTAGCAGTTCATCGCGTTCTGGGGAATTAAAACTAGCCGATAAGCGAATGGCTTTTCGTACGGCCGTAAAAACCTCCCTGCGCTGCGCATCGGCAGTTGAAGCTAGATTTGCAGCAATTCTGGCCAGTTCTGGTTGATGTTTAGCTACACCCCCAATTAAATCAACCACTTGTTTTTGCTCGGGTTTAATGCTATCTAAAAACTCATTCCAAGCTTCCTTTTGTGCATTACGAACAAAAATTTTCGCCTCTTTTTCAATCTCTGCAATTTCCTCTTCGGTTGCTACTGCAGAATCGAGCATCCAGGCACGCATTTTCAGGATGCAATCGTGTTCGGTTTCCCAAGCTAAACGATCTTTTGATTTATACCTTTCGTGCGAGCCAGAGGTAGAGTGACCTTGAGGTTGAGTAAGTTCGGTAACGTGAATTAAAACAGGTACATGTTCGTCTCTACATACATTTATTGCTTTTTCATACACCTCGCATAAAGCTGGATAATCCCAGCCCTTTACTTTATAAATTTCATACCCTGGTTGATCAGGTTCGCGCTGAAAGCCTTTTAAAACTTCAGAAATATCTTCTTTTGTAGTTTGATATTTTGCCGGAACTGAAATGCCATAAGCATCATCCCAAATCGAGATCGCCATGGGTATCTGCAAAACGCCCGCAGCATTAATGGCTTCAAAAAACACCCCTTCAGAAGTTGATGCATTACCAATGGTACCAAAAGCAACTTCATTTCCGTTAACCGAAAAGTGCTTTAAGTAATCCAGCTCCTTATTTTGCCTAAATAATTTAGAGGCATAAGCTAAGCCAACCAAACGGGCCATCTGGCCACCGGTAGGAGAAATATCTGATGAACAGTTTTTAATCTGCGTTAAATCGTTCCAGCTTCCATCTTCGTTAATTGATTTTGTCGCAAAATGGCAGTTCATTTGCCTTCCACCAGAAAACGGATCAGCTCCGTCGGTTGGATTGGCATAAAGCTGTGCAAAAAATTCTTTAATGGTAGAAATCCCTGTTGCAAATGCAAAAGTCTGATCGCGGTAATAGCCCGAGCGCCAATCGCCGTTTTTAAAAGCTTTCGCCATAGCCACCTGGGGTACCTCTTTTCCATCGCCAAAAATGCCAAATTTAGCCTTCCCTGTCAATACTTCTCTACGGCCTAAAATACTGGCCTGCCTACTTTCAAAGGCTATTTTATAGTCGTTTATAACGATAGATTTAAAATCGTTAAAACTGAGTTCTGAAGCATCAATAGTGTTGGTCATCAATTTTTCATTCGGCATAGTAATCAAAGATTGGTTGCGGCAAATATATACAAAATTAAAAGTTTGCCTTTATCCTCCATTGTAAAATTATATATGGATTTGTAAAATATATTTGGAATAGTTTTTGTTTTAATATGAAAACATTAAATTTGTTTTAGAATTTAAAAAATAAAATACAACCACATAACATGAAAAAGATCTTAGTATTATTCGCTTTTGTTTTAGGTTTAGGTATTGCCGTAAATGCGCAAACTAAACCTGCAGAGTTTAAATTTGAATCGGAAACTCACGATTTCGGTAAAATCGTTTTAAACAAACCAGTAACTTACGATTTCAAATACACCAATATTGGCGAAGAGCCATTAATTATTACCAAAGCTGAAGCAAGTTGTGGATGTACAGTACCTAAATACACTTCAACCCCATTGAAAAAAGGTGAAACGGGTGTAATTTCGGTAACATTTAACGCAGCTGCTGGTCCATCAACTTTTTCAAAAGCTGTAACCATTACTTCAAATGCTAAAACACCAATTAAAGTGCTTTACATTAAAGGTGAAACGGTTGCCACAGCTTCGAAATAATTATTTAAACGATAATATTTAAAAAGTCCCGATTTTCATCGGGACTTTTTTATTTTTGTGCCATGCCAAAAATTTCACAAAAAGGTGTGCAGATGCCTGCATCACCAATCAGAAAGTTAACTCCATTTGCAGATCAAGCTAAAAAAGATGGTAAAAAAGTTTTCCATTTAAATATTGGTCAACCAGATATCGAAACACCTGAAGGAATGTTAAACGCCATCAAAAACATTGATTTTAATGTTTGGGCCTATACTCCATCAGAAGGTACACTTGCCTACCGCTTAAAACTTACCGAATACTACAATAAACTGGGTTACAATATTACACCCGAAAATATATTGGTAACAGTTGGTGGTTCTGAGGCCATCACCATTGCCATGCAAACCTGCGTAAACGAGGGCGATGAAATTATCATTCCAGAACCTTTTTATGCCAATTATAATGGTTTTGCCTGCATGAGCAATGTGGTGGTAAAACCCATCCTTTCTTACATTGAAAATGGTTTTGCTTTGCCTCCGATTGCCGAATTCGAAAAACTGATTACGGAAAAAACGAAGGCAATCATCATTTGTAACCCTAATAACCCAACTGGTTATTTATATTCAAGAGCAGAATTAGAGGCGTTAAAAACACTTTGTGTTAAATACGATCTATTTTTATTCTCAGACGAAGCTTATCGCGAATTCTGTTATGATGGAAGAGAATTTATTTCTCCGATGCATTTAGATGGTTTAGATGAAAATGTGGTGATTATGGATACGATTTCTAAACGTTACAGCGCTTGTGGTGCGCGTTTAGGTTGTTTAATCACCAAAAACAAAGATGTTATTGCATCAGGATTAAAATTTGCACAAGCAAGATTAAGTCCGGGTATGGTTGAACAAATTGCTGGTGCAGCGGCTGTTGATACACCTGATAGTTATTTCGAAAAAGTAAATATCGAATATACTTTGCGCCGTGATACTTTGGTTAATCGGTTAAATAATATCGAAGGTGTTTTCTGCCCTAATCCGGGCGGTGCATTTTACGTGGTAGCAAAATTCCCCATTGATGATGCTGATAAATTCTGTCAGTGGATTTTAGAAGATTTTACACATAATAACCAAACGGTAATGATGGCGCCTGCAACGGGCTTCTATTCTACCCCAGGTTCTGGTAAAAACGAAGTACGTATGGCATACGTGTTAAATACTGATGATTTAAACGCAGCGATGGACTGTTTAGAAGTAGCATTGCAACAATATCCGGGAAGAGTGGGTTAATTGTTGGAAATGGTTAATCGGTTAACTGTATAAATTTGCTTAATTGTTAAACTGGTTAATTGTTTAATTGCTGAGGTTATCGCATCAGTTAACCGATTTAAACAATTAACCAGTTAACCAATAATTTTTTCTTATATTTGTAATCCAGTTTTGCAATTGATAATTGATAATTGATAATTGATAATTGATAATTGATAAATGATAATTGTAAACTGAAAAGGGGCCGTTCTTGGATTTGACAGGGTGGCGAAGGTTATGTTAGCATGCAGTGCGTTGTACGGAGAGCACTTAAAGTGAACGTTCACATTTTAGTTGGCGAAAATACTTACGCCTTAGCTGCTTAGTTTAGAACTAAATAGCTTTTGTCCCTCTAACTGCTGCATTGTTGGGTTAGAATCTGGGGCATCGAAACAACAAAGCTGGCTTTAAGGAGATACGACTTAAAGTGAGATAAAGTATCTAAGGAATTTAAATAAGGTCGGTTTTCAGCCCGTTTATTTCCCTAAAATCAATTGAAAAATAAGCATGTAGAAGGTATAATTTATCTCACAACTGGACAAGGGTTCGACTCCCTTCGGCTCCACTGGAATCAGTAACAAAATTCACCAAAAAACACTAAAAGCCTGCAAATCAACAATTTGCAGGCTTTTGTTTTTTGACATTTAGTGGCTTTTTTGACCAAATAACGCATATGTGAGGTGCCTTAAAAGGTGCCTCAGGACAACTTAAAACCTGAGGCACCTTTTCGAGGATAACAAATTGATTTTCAACTAGTTTACCTCGCACACATCTTGACTTTTTTTGACTGCAATCTTAACTTTATTCACCTTTTAAGATTACTTTTATGAAAAGAAATTTCAGTTTACTCTTCTTTCTAAAGAGAAGAAACACAGACCAAAATGGTAGTACATCAGTTTATTTAAGGATAACTGTTGACAAAAAGCGTTCTGAAGCTGCCACTGGCAAACAATGCAAGGAGGAAGATTGGGACAACGGTAAATTTAAAGGCCGAACTGAAAAAGCAAAAACGCTTAACCTTTTTCTCCATCAACTAGAGTTGAAAGTCCAGGAGGCACACAGACAGATTTTAATCAGGGATGAGGAACTCACTGCCCAAACACTTATGAATGAGTTTCTTGGAAAAAAACACAGAATTAGAAAACTGAAAGAGGTATTTAAAGCTCACAATCAAGAAATGGAAGCAATGGTGGGGATAGAGTTCGCACCAATGACATTGCTCCGATACCAGACTGCGCTAAGACATGTCGAACAATTTTTAAGGGAAAAGCACAAAATTCAAGATATTGACATCAGAAAAATTAACCATGAATTTTTAACAGACTTTGAGTTCTTTCTTAGAACGACAAGGAAATGCAACAATAACTCAGCTGTTAAATATATCAAAAACCTTAAAAAAATCATAAAGCTTTGCCTGGCAAACGGATGGATTAACAGAGACCCATTCGCTAATTTTAAAGCAAAGGTAAAAGTGGTTGAAAGACCATGCCTTTCACAAGAGCAGATAACGCTGTTAGAAATCCGGGAGTTTGGAAACGAACGACTGGATCGTGTTAAAGATATATTTCTCTTCAGTTGTTATACAGGACTTGCTTATATAGATATTTATCAGTTGAAAAGATCACAAATCATTGATAAAAATGGAGATGAGAAATGGATTATTATCAACCGACAAAAGACAGGCACTCCAACCAGGTTACCACTGTTGCCAAAGGCAATCACCTTGCTCGATAAATATAAAAATCACCCACTATCCATCGATCAAGATAAAGCTTTCCCCGTTAGCTCTAATCAAAAAATGAATGCCTACCTCAAGGAAATCGCAGATTTATGCGACGTCAAAATTCCACTATCCTACCACATTGCCCGACATACCTTTGCCACAACGATTACCCTTCAAAACGGGGTTCCCATCGAAACAGTAAGCAAAATGCTCGGACATAAAGATATAAGAACTACCCAGCATTATGCCAAGACACTGGACATAAAAGTAGGAAGAGATATGGCCATATTAAGGGAAAAACTTGTCGGCAAGCCAAAAAAGCCTACCGGTATAAATTATAACTACACCATAACGAATAATAATGGAAAATAACCTACAACGCCCGATCACCGAAGAAACGATCACAGGCAAAATATATCACATAAGAAATCAAAAAGTAATGCTGGACAGTGATTTAGCTGATCTTTATCAGGTCGAAACCAAACAGCTAAAGCGGCAGGTAAAAAGAAACCTTTTAAGATTCCCTGAAGATTTTATGTTTGAACTTAGCGATGACGAACAGAAAATCCTAAGGCGCCAATTTGGCACCTTAGGACATGGAACGTATTCAAAATATCGGACTATGGCTTTTACAGAACAGGGAGTTGCAATGCTTTCAAGTATCCTGAACAGTGAACGGGCCATTCTGGTGAACATCGAAATCATCAGAACATTTACTAAAATCCGTTCAACGATTGCACAAAGCACAGTTTTAAGGCAAGAAATCGAAAAGATCAAAAACCGTCTGGACAACCAGGATAAAAATTTGGAAATTGTATTTAAGTATTTGGATGAACTTATTGCACCACCAATACCTGAACCGGTACCCAGACAGCGTATCGGCTTCAGACCTGACATGATATAGCAAGCAAATACCCCGGAGGCAAACTACCTCCGGGGTATTATTCTTAAATGAGCGAGAAACTCAGCCAATAACAAACATCAAAAAAATCAATTGTTAGCTGAAGATTCTCCGGCCAAGTTCAATGGCTGCCAGCACGACACTGGATTTTGCGGAACCGATACCTTTAAACCGTGACAGATCAGCATGTTTCATGCCGGCCAACCCTTTCAGGTCAAAGGCTCTGGTTTTAAATATCTCATTGCCGATATCCAGCGCGCTATTATCAGGTGTTCCAGAGCCGACCAGTATGGCCAGCAATTCCGCTGTTTTCATAGCATTCCCTCCTGTCAATAAAAGTTTTTCCCTTGGCCTTAACTCGACCGGTAGCACCTTAATTCCATAGATACGCTCCTGCTTTTTCTCATGAAATAAATCAAGTACAGACTTTTCCCTTTCTCCAATTTGCGAAGCTGTTGTAAACAGCGAACAAAAGGCAGAGATAAGAAATTCAAAATCTTCCTGAAAGACAACGATCCGGCGGCTAGTGTAAGTCCCATCCCGCTGTTCATCACTTCTGGTAATCTGTATATAATTAGTATTATTCCTGGCCATTTTAAAGTCCAGAAAAAAGTTTCTTCTTCCGGAATTGAATGTCTCTGTAGCAATAGTCCTGTTTTTCATAGCGTAAAGATTTAATTCTACAAAATTGTATAACAATCACCTTTTTAAGCGGAAATTAAACGATTATAAACGTTTAAAATCGGTTAATCAAAGCATCCAATGCGGTATCATGCGCGTCAACAATTACCATTTTCAAGAGATTATACTTAAATTCAATCGTGAATCTTCAAGGCCCTACCAATGAAAACAGACAAAGATCCTATCACGTACCACTGTGAAGAATGTAACGAAATACTCCACGGCAGAATAGATAAGCGGTTTTGCAGCGACCTTTGCCGTACCAGTTTCAATAACCGCAAAAGACAAAAAGTTGCTGCAATAGATCCGCCTTTCCTACGTGAAATACCTAAGATAATTCTCAACAACTACAGGATACTCTCCAGGCTCACTTCAGGAAGTAAGACAACTGTCCGAAAAACGCTCCTCGACCAACAGGGTTTTAATTTTAAGTACATAACCAGTTGTTACAAAACCACCGAAGGAGATCTTTATTATTTTTGTTTTGACCTGGGCTACCTTCCAATAAAAGGAGATAGAATACTTATTGTAAACCAGCAATCACAGATTGAAATATAATCCTACAACTAGCGGTGATATTTAGAAAAACAGGTAAAAGTAAATTGCCCGGAAGGATATAATTCATATTTTTGTATCCCATTCCTTTATGATAAAAATACACTCCTGTTATGAAGATGAAACCATGATCATTATCGAACTCTCTAAGGAAGAGGATCATAATAATCATTGGCTTCACTATGAAAAGAATAATGGAGAATTTGTCCGTCTCTGGCTAAGAAACTGCGACTTCGCGAATGAAGTGGCAGAATACTATTTCGAACAGGGTTTCCTCAAAGTACGTGAGAAAACCGCAGTGTTTATCCAAAAGTTTAACTTTCAGCAACACACGCTACGTAAAGTTCCTCCAGGTACAAAAATCCTTAGTCTTATCGAAATCTATACAGGCAAAATGAGCGCCGCCGGTTAAGACAGCGAGTTATAGCTTTTTTGAACCCTGCCCATCAGCCCAAGAAACCCTGCTTCCAAACTTTGGATGGTAGGAAGGCTCATATAAAATGTAACCAAGTCTGATTAGTTTTTTAATACTCTTGTGATAAGTGCGGGTAGATAAAATCTTGCTAATTCTCATGAGTCCACTGCGGGAAATCTGAAAAAAATCCCCTTGCCCATCCTGAATATAATACGTAATCAAAGCGTGCAATAAAGCGATATCTGTAGAGGTCATGTGAATATCCGAATGGATAGCCGTTAAAATTTCCTTCAGTCTTTTATCTTTTCCGATACCAATTATCCTTACCTCCATAATCTTTGTTTTCCAGCCACTCCAGTTTTTCCCTCCAGCAGATCATCAACTACTTTGGAATCATAGTAATAAATACTGCCGATCTTTGAAAACGACAGCGTCCCATTGATCCTTAAATTTTGTAAGGTTCCCTGGGATATCCCTAAAATGGCCCTTACTTCATAGCCTTTCAAAAACTTCTTTTTCACTGGCGGATCAATTTTGACAATTTTTCTGATCTCTTCCAGCAAGCCATTACCAAAATCCACCAAATCTTCTTTAGTTAATACTTCCACACCCATAACCCATTTATCTATGTTCTTAAAAAATTCAAGCATGACAAAACAGGGGACTAAAAGTCCCCTGTACAAATTCATTAAAGTCTCTAAAAATTATCTTGAAACACCTTTTTTCTCCCTGGAAGCCGGTTCTTGTTCCATGACCATTTCCGGCACTTTACCTATCTCTTTTTTTTCAAGCGTATCAGCCCTATCTATTGCCTTACTATAAACCTCGTTTAAATCTTTATCATAAAAATCCAGCGTTTTAAAATGGGGATTAGCTGTAACAAAACCAGTTGTTTCCTTTCCATTCTTCATAAACGACACCTCATGAAGATTTCCACGTTCAAGGCTTTTAAGCAACTGATCCTTAAATCCTGGCTTCTCCATATTCAGTATATTAAATTTATCTACTGTTTCTTTAAGACTAAAGCCATAATTTTTGCCATAAGGGTCAATTTTGTAACCTTTCTCTGGAGTATGTTCGGTGAAATCCAGCTTAAGCCAAAGGTTCGCTTTTTCTCCGCTTTTCAACACAACATCCTTATTTACCGCACGCCCCGAAAGCAGATTGTAACTTTCTTTAGCGGTCACCCCTTTCCCTTTATTAATATAAAAAGTCTGCGAAATAACATCCTTCGTATCAGCTTTTTTCAATGTCGCCTCATAACTATTAAAAAAATACATGTCGGTTTCCTTACTTTTTGAAAAACTAAGTAAATATGTCATCTTATCACCAAAACCGGGCTCATATCTTTTAGCCGGATCTAACATCTCCTTGGTGGGAGACTGGATCTTAAATCCCTCAGGGGCATGCGAAATTGACTCCTTTAGATCTGCGTTTAAGGAATCTCCAAACCCTAAATACTTTAAGGTATTTTGTAAGTACTCTAAATTATTCTCATTCATTATTTGAAAAATTAAGGTTAAAATTCATTTGATTATTTTTTTTGAACAGGATTACCTAGACATCCCTGATCTGCCATATCCACGCGAATACTCGTTATTGTTGGATATTGCTGAGGTTTTTTCTTCAGGGTTTTTAACAGTAGACTTCTGCGCGGCCGCTGCCTGAAGCGCTTTGTGATAATTTTCATTCCGCTCATCTTTCTGCGGCAGCAGTCCCCGATCTCCGACCATGGCTTTTAGACCCGTTAGCAGAAGGTAGGATATGCCACCGTCCATCAGAAGAGAGACGACAAGCGCCAACCTATTGGAACGGATTCCATCCGGAGTCGTGCTACTGGCCTGAAAGGTAGTCCCATCCGGCATTTCAATCTGCCTGCCACTGCTAAATCGTTCTTTCTGATAAGGGGTAAGCAGCATACCGTTGACCATATCCGGCACCCGGAGCCTTGAGGTATCAGTGACAATAAATTCGCGTGTATCCCAATCATACTCCACCATCAGCTTCTTCTGCTGTCCGTTCTCCGTAGTTTCTTTGATGAGGTTTGCTTTGAGACCCGTCAATAGGTCATCACCTTCCTCGCGGGAAATGATAGAAGGAACATTGCTCTGCTTATAGACAGGGTGTACCAATAACTCAGATTTTCCTTCGGCATTTTTGGCCAGGGACAGCTTAACACTCATTTCTTTGATTTCAATGCCGTCACGGTTAATATCATTTAACTTAACCAGCCCTGTCCGCATTCCGGACAACAGTGCATCGATATCCTTTTTAGGAAGCGTGATATCTCCTTCCCTATAAAGCCCTAGTTCGCGTAGATCTTCAAACGGAAGATCCCGCACATTCAAGTTTGCAGTCTGCATATAGAGTCATTTAAAATTTGAGTTAAAATTTTGGCAGAGAGTGTTTGTTCTCTTATCCACCGTACAAATAGCGTTTAAGTTCGTCTCCAGACGTGGATAGGATTATCAAAAGAAAATAAAGTGGGTTAACACTCAGCCCTCTGCGAAGCACAGAAAGGTGCAGATGTTCGCCCGTCGTCCTTCCCGTTGATCCGGTAAAGCCTATTGGATCCCCGGTTTGGAGAACCTGACCCGCCGAGGAATAGATTTTAGAAAGGTGAGCATAGTAAACCGTATAGCTGCCATACCTCACGACAATATAATTACCCATTATGGGGGTATAGCCAGTTTTGTCAATTAATCCTGGGAGTATAGAAACAACAACCTCGTTTTTACCTGCTATGTCTATTCCCTTGTGAAAAGAATAATATTCACGGGTTACCGGATGGGTCCTAACTCCATAAGGAGAATTCAGTTTAAATAGTTTAAGCGGAAGCGCTGCGTAATAATTTTTGTAAGCAAGTGTGTCCTGAACAGCCCCAAATAGGTTAGAACTGAACATTAAAGCACTACATAAAACCAGCAACCAATAACTCGATTTCCTGATTGATCCGTAAAAAATTCCTCCTGAGGATTTCTTCTTTTTTTCCTCCGAAGTCGTAAAAATCAGGCATATCCACATATCCTTCTTCCTCCTTTTTAATTTCTTTTAAATCTAGGTTTATCTTGCAGTTTATGGCTGAGGTTTCATACTCACCGGTATACTTATCATCTGCATCCGTGGCAAGTAACCCCACCAGCTCTCCTGCTCCGAGCGTAGTGATCTTACCTGCAGGAATCAGTACTTCCAGCTTTTCACTAATTGATTTGGATACCTTGCTCCTATCGATGGAAATACTTTCGCCGATCTGTTTTGATTTACCGAAGATCCTTTCCAGCCAGTCTAGTGTTTCTTTGTTCCTCGCAGAACCGGAGAGCACATTGCCAACTACGGAAGTAATGGTAGTTGCCGTATCTTTTCCGTACTGCTGTTTGAACTGGGGCAACTCCTGCATTCCTATTAATACAGCAACCTTATTGGATCTTCCCGTTGCAATCAGATTCTCGATCCGGTGAACAAAAATTGTAGGACCTTCATCAAGTAAAATTGCTGACGGAAGATTTCCCTTTGAATTGATCAGCCTGGTAAGTCGGTTAATTACAACCGAATAACATGCAGAATTTATGTTCTGCGTATTGGGATCGTTCGCCAGCACCAACATCCCCGGCGATGACGGATCAGAAATTTTCAGGTTGAAATCATCCCCGGAAAACACCCAGAATGTTTCCTTTGTAGCCATGCGGCTCATGAATATTTTTAACGTTCCAATCTGCCCTTCCAATTGATCAAAAGCCTTTGCAGCGAATGCAGATTTGAAAGGCGATAGCAGTGAGACTAGCTCTGGGTTGGTAAAAAGTACAGAAAAAATCTCTTCATAAGAACGGTTTAAAAAAGCCATTACATGCGGAAGGCTGGAATATTTCCCCTTTTCATACCTGCTCATAAAATAGATACAGGAAGCCAGAAAATTGATGGCTGATTGCGTAAAAAAAGCATCACTCCCACTCGCCTTATCTCCCTTCTTAAGCGCTTCCACAATCCCTTCTGCTGTCTCCGAAGCATCTGCCAATATGGTAATATAGTCACTACGCAATGGATTTATCCTCCTGCTTTTTTCGACATCAGTCAGATTGATTACATGAAACTTGAAATCCTTTAGAAAGCCTTTTTTCTTTGCTTGCAAAAAATGGTAATAAGCGATCTTTCCAAGATCCGGAAACTTAAAATCGTATAAACAGACTGCAAAAGACTTCGCAATCAGCTGCCTGATAAAAGGGTTCACGACCGAAAAGGATTTCCCCGAGCCAGGTGTCCCGATTAAAATCGTTGCTCGAAAAACATTCACCAGATTCACCCAGCCCTTTCTGACCTTTTTCTTGTAATAAAAAAGCATTGGTATATTTACCGAGTAAGGATTTTCTATCTTTTTGACCTGTTGCATGAAACTTTCGGCCTCAACATTCCATTTATCCTTGCCCAGTCCGGACCTAATGATCTTGGAGACATTATCCATGGAAATGCTGATCAGTACAGCTCCGACAAGGGAAAATACCATGTAGGTTAGATCCATTATTGTAGTGTAATCAACCAAAAACCGACTAGGTTTGCCATAAAAAAATAGGCTACCGAAATAAAGGAGCAGACCAAGGCTCAAAGGATAAACTACCTTTGTCTTTGGGTCAAAGTCCAACTGCTTTTTTGATAATGTTCCAATACTGACCAGACAGATCAATGAAAGCACAGAAAGCTTACTATAGATTAATTCTTTGTAGATGATGATTGTTTTGATCTTTACCAGCCCTATATTGAAGATGCCCCAGAATGGCGCACCCAGATAGACAAAAACACTTATCTCCAGCGCGATTGCAAAGTAGATCAGGCACTGCAGAAAACCGTGGAGTTTTTGGATTTCCCTTGTCTCTTCCATAGGAATCTCATTTACAGCGTAATCTTTTTGGCCTTAAGGATATCGGAATAGCGGATATCAAAGGTAATGGAGCGGCCTGAGATTTGCTTTTCGGACAATTCTATCTTAAGCCGCTTATGGTCTGGAAAGGTCATCCTGCGCAGGACAAAAATATTCCTGTACCTTTTTTCAAAGGTCTGGATATTTAGCTGGCATGATACCGGAATAATTTCCAGTGACTGTACTGTTGTTGCCTTATGCTGTTTCTCATCTTCGATGCGGAACCTCAGCCCATCAATCTCATAAGGGATATCGGTCGTGTTGTCAAATCCCAAATCCAGAAGAATATATTCTCCAAGCGTACTAACGCCATTTAACACCGCGCGCATACCATTTTTCTTTTTTCTCACCTCACCCTTGATTGGTATGTGTTCGAGCATCGCCCTGGCAATACTGTCGAGTTCGCTACTTGATACTGTTGTTGCTTTCGGTTCAATCACCCTCATCCCACCAATACCGATATCGATCAGCGGATTGAAGGCAGTTTCCGGCCTGTCATCATAAATCAGTGCATACTGTTTGATTCTTTTTTCTCCAAGGATGGTAAGTACGCCTATGAACGCGTCTTTAATTTTGGCAGAATCAGGAATTTTAACCCTTAGTAGGTTTTTATCCGGCAGGTCGCCAACGAGTCCCTTTGGAATGTCGACATATGTAATCTTTTCCGGAGCAAGAAAATGCAGTGTAAGGGACCGCTTGATAAAAATCTTTGGGATCTCTGAGTTTGATCCAACGGTATTGACCGAAATTTGTGCAGAAAGGTTCCCTGCCATAGCAAGGATCAGTATGGCTGTTAAAATTATATTTTTCATATCTTTTTATTTTTGGCCCTGAAGATCTTGTGGATCGACAAGAAATACCTGGTTGTTATACTTTAATTTTGCCCTGTTTTTTCTGACCATATTGGCAATGGCGGAAGATGATGACTGGAAAAGCCTGTCAACCGTGCTCATCACAAACTCGTTCTGGCCCTGTCCGCTACCCATGGTATTGAATCCTTGGACCGGGCTTGAGCCAAGGCCTTTGGAGAACTCCCTAAAAGCTGAAGCAGGAACATATAAACCGGGCAGGCCATCTATATCATATACCAGGAGTTTTATCGGCAGGATCCTTCCAGCACATAACACAGAGCTGATCTCTAACTGGACGCGCTGCTCGGAAAAACCGCTGATCCTGGCATACATGTATGTCCCTTTTGGCAACTGCAATTTGCCTGCATATACCTCTTCAAGCAGCCTTAACCTAATCCTTGACCCAGAATACCCGGTAACATCCTCATCAATGATCGCTGTGATCATCTCCCTGTTTTCACTGGCGATAAGTGTATTAAAATCAGATTTAACGGCAGAGAATTTGGATACGGGAAGAATCTTCTCTTCTCTGAGCGCTTCATCTTTTCTCATTTTTTCCTTTTGTATGTTGATATAAGTAGGGTCATTGACCTTTTGCACACTATCCAGATAAGCCATCTGTTTTTTAAACAGATCCATGGGATCAGTTTCTTTCGTTGTACTTGCAGATGGCGGTCTCTCTCTATTTCTTGCCTCGGCCAAGCTCGCCAGTACCTTTGCCATTTCACGGTCTTCCGGCCTTATGCTGCTCCCGATTTCAGTTCTTGCAGGAGGTGAAGGAGTAAAAGTTTTTCTATTCTGCTGTATGGGCAGGTAAGCCCGACTTTTGCTGGATTCTTCTATGGAATCCAGCCTTTTTTTCTCCAGATCAGAATATGAACTTGCCATCGTCGCCTGTGGCAGCTTATCCTCGCTTACGGTTTTGATTGCCGAATAACCATCAGCTTCCTTATAACTGTTTTTATAAGCTTCTAGCTTATCAGAAAGTCCGCGTTCACGTACCTGGTCTGATATTTCAGCAAGGTTGCCATTCATATCTTTTTCGGCACTAACAGTCCGGTTCTTTGACAGGCTCTCGCGGTATACGAAAAAGAAAAGACACAGGAAAGGAATGGCCATGATTGGAACAACATACCGTGGATTTTTAAAATCTATTTTCATAACAATATGGTTAATGGAGCTTTCGTAGCTCCTCTAGTTTAGCCTCCAGAAAAACCGAATCAGAGCTGCTAAGCGTTCCTCTGTTCAATACTGAGTCTACCTGTTTTCTGATCTCCAGCGTTTTTCTAAGTTTTGCGCCTGTGGTGCTGATTTTGGATAATCCGTCACCAACTGAATATGGCGGATTTTGGCTCTCTTTTTTTCCGTGTAAAGTATCACTCGTCGATTCTTTCTTATTCTTTAAAGGAAATAAGCCAAATGAAAACACAACGGAAAAAACGACCACTGTAACCATCAGCGCAAATACCTGTCTAGGATATGCCTTTAATAGCCGCACCATCCGTCTGCGTATCAGAACCAGATAAGGCCGGAATTCATGATAGAGCTCGACATGAACCGTCCTGTCAGGTGCCCTGTTAGATCGGATTTTTCTGAACATTTTCGATATCTTTATTTTCAAGGGTTTTCCAGGAAAGAATCAGCACCCCGTATAAGTTGTTGTCACTTTTTGGGATATCCCTTAAGTAACCTTCTGTAATCATTGAACGGGTAACAATAGAGCTTCTGCGCTCAATCCGTTGCTTTCCATAATAGCGGAAGTATTTCTTTTTGACATCGATGTAGATCGAATCAGTTTGAAGGGTCAGCACCGAACTGCTGGAAAGTATAGAACTGAAATATCCTTTTTCCTTTAGGTTCAGGTATTGCTGCATCCCTGACTCATCGATCAGGTACATCGCTTTTTTCATCTGATAATCGATATACCTGTCATCCGGGGTAAGGGAAAAGAAAAGTGAATGGAACAGCTCCACATGTCCGCGGTAAACCGCAGGCCGGATCAGCTGTTCATCGGTCTGTCTGGCCAGTACCGGTACATTGTTTTCAAAAATGTAGATACTCTTTCTCGCAATCTCGACCTGCTTATAGGCAAAAAAACCTACAGATAAACAGATCAGAAAAGCACATAACAAACTCCCCATGGAAACCAGTGTGGCCAAACGGATCTTGGACTCAATATTTTTGATGATCATGTTGATTGGATTAAGGTTTAAAAGAATTTACCGGTAGTCTTTTTGGCGATGCCAACAATTGTCTGTGAACCACGGCCAAAATTAGAGGCTGCAGAACTGATACCAGAAGTCGAAATAATCCAGGTCGAAATACTCGGCACAGTGAACATACAGATGGCACCTATTAGAAAACTCACGATTACCGTTCCAAATGATAGGATACCGTTGCCCGCAAACCAGGCCATTTTTTCCAGATTGGCAGCCGTTCCATTTTCTCCGATAAGCTCCTTATACCTACTGATCTCCGTGGTCATGGCATATTTTTGTAACAGCGCTACCAAATACATGATCAGGTATGCGATCCCTAAATAAAGGTTGACCGAGACAAATCTTGCTATCCAGGTACTTAAGGAATCGCGGAAAGCTGGAAGTATACTTACAGCGACGGCAAAAGGCCCCAAAATGATCAGTATTGTTGAATAAATAATCTGGATCATAAATATCACATAGGTTGATAGTCTCAATATCCAGATCCCCAACAGTTCAAGTAATTGGGTAAGTAGCAGCTGCATACCGATCTTAAGGCGGTTCTTCAGTTCTATCACAGGACTGACCACAGTCGACATTCCTTCTTTTACCGTGCTGGTCACAGAATCCCACGCCCTGCCCATCCAAGTATCAGACTCCTTCTCCGCCATTTCGGTCTCAGCCTGAAAACTGTATAGCGAATTGGCGACCTTCTGCATATAATCGGCGCGGATCAGCCTGAGCGTATTGACCTCGGCCTGCTCACTATTGAACATCGTTTCGGTACGGGCTGCCACAAGGTTGGTTGGAAAAGCAACCATCCTCACAAATCCGTTCCACCAAAGTATGATCATAACCAGGCCAAAAGGCCTCAGCAGTGGCATGATTTCGAGTTTTTTATCCCCTGCTATCATTTCATAGGATTTGATCGCAAAAAAGATGATCATGAAAATCGCCGCCAAAGCCTTGGCATCCACAATGAACATATCAAAATGTGACCATATCGATTCCTTCAATCCCTTTAGGATAAACATTACCCCTTCTTCATATATTCCGTCGCCCTGCAAAAATTCAAAGGACCTGCGGTAATCGGTGGTCTGCCCAAATGCAAGCCTACTTGTGAGCATGACCATGCCCAACAATAACATCTTTTTCATTTCTTTGTTGGTTTAATACTTTCTTTTACTAAGGATCTCTTTCGCTGTCCGCACGTCTGATTCCGGTGTCCAGCCATCTATCTTTACTTCCTGACTGTTCAGCTCCTGCCTTACCTTTATCCTTGCAGGTTCACGAGCTGCCGCAATTACCTTATCGGTCCATATTGCTGATATTTTGCGGTATTCAGCAAGCAGCCTATGATAGGATAAAATCCTTGCTCCCCTATCCAGTGTTGTTGTCCGGGCCGCTTCCAGTCTTTCAGAAAGGATAGCTACCTTCCGCTTGTACCAGTCCAGACTGCCATGGGCAATAATTTGCGCCCTTGCAACTTGTGGAACAGATGCCAGTACTTCACCGGGATCAAAATCTGTTATCCCTTTAAGCTGCCGGGAATAATATAGTATCCATAAGGGATCTGTAGCAGAAAGCATTCCGGACATTCCCGCAATCTGTAATAGAGAAGTCTGCGCTAGTGTATCGGACTGGAGTTCATAATTCTTATCCGTTTGCTGCATACCCGTTACCGATGCGAGACGCAGGTTCTGAACCCCTCCTGGGGCCAATGGACGCAGATCAGTTTTGGGATAGTTGGGATGAAGCCCCCAGGTAAGCCAGTAATATGGGTTAAGCCCCAGAAATCCGGAAGTGGGGGTAAACTTTTTTCTGTCCCATTGTTTGAATACCATGCGTTCCTGCTGGTTGACAATACTTTCATCCCGGATCTGTTTCTGTGCCTTAGCTGTTATAACTGTACACAGCAGTAAGACCGTAAATAAATTTTTCATAAGCTTTAAATTATTTTTTTAAATACCTGGTTTTGGTAAGGATTTCAGATACGATCTGTAAATCACGGTTGATAAATCCCTGAAATGGGTTGAGCATGCTGATCACTCCCCTCACCTTTGCCCAATACATTGCTTTCCATGCGCCATAAGCGAGTCCTCTTATGATTTGCAGATCTACCCTGATCCCTGCAATCAATTCATCCCTACTATTATAGTCCATCAGGATATCCTGTCCCTCTTTGAGCACAAAGCCAGAAATCTCGTTCATCATCTTTGCGCTCCGTTTTGTAATGTCCCTGATGATCTCCTCACTGAAAAGCAAGAGGTATGGTTCATTAACACCGAGCTTGCCCATTTCCCTGCCATAACCGATAATCTCTTCGCACACCGCATACATATCTCGTAGTGCCAGGCCATTCTTTAAGGCTGCATTTACATTGGACAGGGAGGAATAGATCATGCTCTGGGCCAGAACGATTCTGGAAGTATTAATATTGATGTTGTCCAGTGATTTGTTAATCTTGCTGAGCAGTTCGTTATGGCTGATCTCAGCAGCATTCCTCACAACTGCATTTTCATTGACCGTGGCGAGATGCCTTGCATCAAAGACCACACGCTGCGCCAAGAGCACGAAAGGGCTCATGAAAAAAATCATTGCATAAAATATCAGTTTCATTTTTTCAGGTATTTGGCGTTTTCAAGAATATCCTTTACGATTGCCCGGTCCATATTTATATACTGCGAAAATGGATTGGCATTTTTTATCATAGCCGAAAGGCTTTCATATTCAAGGCTTCGGACCATTGCGGCTGCAAGATTCCTCAAAACGGACAGTTCGTTGAGCACATGGTCAAACAATATTCTCCTGTCCGAAGATTTCATCTGGTTTACCGCACCAATACTGGCTGTAAGCCCTGTCAGGTAATAAAGCAGGTCACGCGATTGCTCCAGCAGGTCAATCTCACTCTGGAATACCAAAGGCAACAGATAAGGATTTTTCCCGGCAAGTTCATATAACCGATATTGATCCCGGACGATCTGACTGACCATAGGCGCTGCCTGAGTTCCGATATTAAGCACATCGATTGCGGTACCGATAATATTAAACCGTGACTGTAGTTCCCGGTAACGATTCTTAAGCTTTGCCAGAAGGGTCCTGTTCGCCTGTTCATTTACCGTATTGATCACCTGTGCATCCCTTGCCCTTGATTGCCGCTCATGCTCACTTTTGGAATCCGAAACGAGCTGATGGATTGCCGGAATATTGAGTGCTTTTTGCTGCGATTTTACTATGTGAACACACAGAGAAAAAATCAAAAGCATAACCAGCGCCTTCATTTCTTTAAGTATTTAGCCCCTGATAAAATGTCGTTTGCGATGCGCACATCCATATTTACCCAATCAGACCAGGGATTTAGCGCTGCGAATATCCCCCGCATCTTTGCCCAGTACATTGCCCGGTGCATCCCATAAGAAGTCCCCCTGAGGATACGCATTTCAGATGCAATATGATTCAGCAATTTCGAGCGTTCCCCAGCATCCATCAAGTTATCTCGTCCACCTTTAAGCACGAAGGCGCCAACCTCAGAGCCGAGCCTGACCGCCCTAGACCTAAACTCCCGGGCATTCTGCTCAGCAAAGAGCAATAGTACAGGATTAGCTTTTCCAAGTTCCACTGCCTTTTCTACATCGGAAACAATATCAAGCCCGATATCGGTAATCTCCTTAACAGACATCAGGTTGTTGAGAATTGCCGATACCTCGGTCAGTCCCCTGTAGATCCTGTCCTGCATATCGTTAACTACGACAAGCTGGCCTGTTACCAATAGCTGTCCCCTTGAGATCAGGCTTAGGTTATCATTTGTACGGTCCATCTGCCGGTTGATTACACCCGAGTGCCCTGCAATTGCGGCTGAAGTAACCGGATCCACATAAAGGGTCTGTGCTTTTATGCTCCGGCATAAAAAAGCACAAATAATAATTAGAAATACTTTCATGATTTTAAGTTTTTTAAGCGTTTTTTAATGATCCAGGATCAACCGAATTGACCTGTTTAACGAAATCACCAAGGAAAAGTCCGGAACTTTTAAGATCATCAATGAAGGCTTCGAGCGCCTTAGGGTAAGAACCAGCCTTTGCCAGATAATTTTGCACAGCCAGCTTCTCGGGTTTTTCCGTGGTATAAGTCAGGTACTGCTGAAGGGAAACCTCAACACCATAGACCTCTCCAACGTCTCCCCTTCTGATATACACTTCCTTAAAGGGACTCCTGCCTTCGCGGTTATCCAGTTGATTGGTACTGAAAATCTTGTTCCTTTCAGTTTTTGAAATAGATAGCATCGCCGCTATTTCATTGTAATTGTCCCGGAATTTGGCCTGATCAAGCAGTATTACAGTATCAGAACTGCTTATAATGGTATCTTTTACCACTGCATTGCCTACCACATCCGCGAGATCCTGGGTCACCAGTATCAATTCGCCCCAGAATTTTCTGACCGTTTTATCGACATATACCAGGAAACCTACCATTAGGGGTGATGAAATCGCTTTCCACGCTTCCTCGATTACCAGTGATTTCCGCAGAAAATTCCTATAGCGCATTTTCTGGATGAAGATGTCCATTATATTCAGCGTGACGATCGCGAAAAGCAAGGCATGCTCCTTGATACTGTCAATTTCAAATATGACCAGCCGTTCATTCAACAGGGATTTGTCTGCATCTTCATTAAGTATGGCACCGAATTCTCCACCCGTGCAGAATTTCCGCATGATAAAACGGAAGCCTTCAAAATCAAAAGGAACAGCATTCTCCTTCATGATCAGCGGGATTTTTTCAATTGCATAAGTATAGAAAGAATCAAACTTGAGTTTTTTGATCCCTGAGGATTCTCCCATAGAAAACCATTTTGCATAGTAAGAAGTAATCACTTCAGAGATCACATCCCTTTCCAGCTGGCTGGCATCACCTTCCGGCCCTTTTAAACAGACGAGAATCAACACCAGGATAAATTCCTTTTTCTCAATATTGTACTCCTCCTCACTAATGGCAAATGGGTTCATCGTTATGGGACTGTTATCGCTATAGGTGATATACCTACCGCCGGCATACTGGCACAGTCCTGAGTAGGAATGACCTGTATCAATGATCACGGTATCCATATTATATAGCAGATACTGTTCGATCAGGGAATTCATAAAAAAAGACTTACCGGTACCAGACGGACCAAGAACAAATTTATTCCGGTTTGTGATCCTTCCAGAAGACATCGGCAGATCCGCAAGATCAATTGCGATCGGGATTCCGGACCTGTCAGTAAAACGGACGAGAAATCCTGATTGCTCATCTTTTGGGAGGCTTTCTTTTAGTAAAAGACATATAGCGGCTTCGGCAGTGGTCAGAAACCAGTCATACTTCCTGAGTTCAGCAGCATTGCCGGGTAGTGCCGTCCTGAATAATTCCAGTTGGTTGTAGGCATTCCTGCTAGGGATAATCCCGGTCCTGAACAGCGCGCTTTCAATATAGTTATAAGCCGTGTTGAGCAATGACTTTTCTGCACATACAATGATATTAAAATGCGCGTTTATCAGTAACCTGCCATCCCTCGCCACTTCATCCAGTAATAAAGAAATATCCTCCACACACAGATTGTTTGCAGGATCGGGTATTCCACTATGCCGTTTCCGCTTAAGTTCCATCTGCCTGACCGTCATGGTCTGCGAAGGTATTTCGAGAATCTGATTATACACAATGGAGGAACAGTTCGGTACTTTAAAAAGAAACGAAAGAACGTCAGTAGGAAATCCCTTAAGACTTTCTTTTTCCGATAGCTTTACCGATGTCGGAAGCAGGGCAGGCAGATCGACCTGATCAATATTGATTAAAGGCACAGAACGGAAAGAATGTGCTCCGATATTTACCTCGGTATCGGTGGGATGATAATTGTCCAGTGAAATACTTTCTTCCCCGAACTGCATCGCCATGATCTTCATAATAAACATGTTGATCTCCCTGTCCCTCATCGCCCTGGGCTTCATTCCGGAACTGTTAAGCATACCTATAACCTTGGCAACTGTAATTTTAAACTCAGCAAGCGACTTTTTATCGTGAACAAAAAATGCCCCTTTTTTTACCTGCCTGGTAATGGTCAGTACCGTCTGAAGTTTTACGTATTGCCTTCCTTCAAAATGTCTATTATAACTGTCCTGCAGATACTCATCGGCCATCTGATAATGATAATCAGCCTTATAAATAATATCCTGCTTCTGGATAACATGGCCTTCTCCAATGACCCTGGCCAGGTTTGCAAATAGCTCATGAAAATTATCATAGGCCACGGTATCTCCGCCAAACCTGAGCACTGGGTTTGTAATATCGATCAGCACGGAGAATTCTCCATTGAGTCCGTATAAAATATCCAGTTCAGCACCGATATCGATCCCCAAATAGGGTACCCTAAATTCTTTTTGTCTTACCATAAAGATTGATTTTTGAAAGATGGTTGGTCTGGAGATAGATCCCAACAGAACGCGTCTTGTTGTGAAGTCCCTTTTTCTGGCAGATCCCGATGTAAAAAAAGCCGCCGATGACCAGCGAGAGCATAATGATCGCTCCTACATACATATTGATGAGCGCCATGGTCAGCGCACCGATAACCAGCGAGAGCAGCAGGATACCCACGCCCCAATAAATAAATCGTCCCTTAAAACCTTTATAGGTCAATGGCCGCTGTAGGCCCCTGTAAACGGGAAAAAGCCTTTCCACTTTTACAGGCCAAAAAAAGCTTTAACGATAAGGGATGAAAGAACCAGAAAAAGACAGGAGCCTCCCCAGCCCATTAGCTCCTTATTAATGTCCTGATCTCCGCTGTTCCATTTGGAATATACGCGGATCCCACCTACAATGCCGACCAGCCCACCGATTACCAGGGCAATGTTGGTTGCCGGATCTACATAAGTTTTAAGTGTGCTGGTAGCCGTGTTCAGGCCGTTTACTCCACTCTGTGCCATAACGTATCCATTGATCGTGCACAGGTATAAAAAAATAATGAATCTTAAATTTTTGATTTTTTTCATTTGATTGGGATTTATTGAATGGTTATGAAATAAAAAAACCGCTTACGGCGGTCAGGAAACTTTGACTCAGAGCCCGAAGACGTGCACCAGTACAATATGGATGACAATGATAAAAAGTGCTGAAAAGAACCATGCCGGGATATCGGCACTCACATCTTTCCCCATCTGCATCTTATGGTACACATGGACTGCGCCAATAATCGAAATGAGTGCAGCCAATACAAGTGACAGGTCCCTCATGGAAAAAAATGATTCCCTGATAAAACTTCGAGCCTGTTGCATTTCCGCAATTCCGGGTTGTGCGCCAGCCACAGTCCAGGTCAGCACACAGATGACCATGAACATCAAACATCTTACTTTCATCGCTAGAACGACACCGAAGAAGTGTACTCTATGGTTTCTGAACGGGCCAGGGCAAACAGTTCTTTGATGGAAACCCCTCCGGAAAATACGATCGGGGGCTCTTCCAGTTCCCCATCATCCAGAAAATAATCAATCTCTTCATCTTCAATCTCTTTGAGCGACACCTTTTCAGGCTCGGGAAGATCAATAACCACTGTGGTCTCATTTTCGTTTTCCGCATAGGTCTGCTTTCTGTTCCTGGAAAGATCGAAAGCGATAAGCCCTGAATAATAAAATGCATAGATGCACAGCATCCAGGACAGGAATTGTATCCAGCTCATAGTTCAAAATTTTCTAATGATGTCTTAATAAACTTTTTAATTTCGGGATGCTGCTCAAAAAGCTGGTGCAGGGCAAAAGCAATTACCCGGTTCATATCCAGGCCCGAAGCCAGCTTTAGCCTATTGAGCAACTGTACTGTTCTGTTGTTCAGTCTGGGATGCAGCATGTGGTTATTGCCGGAACAGTCAAACTCTCTGATCAGGATGATAATGTCCAGTTCCTTTTTGATCCCTTTCCCCTCCTTGCCTGCACTTTTATCACGCTCAATGGGATCTTTATTTGTAGGCATAATTTCAGGTGGCCTGATGCTTTTTCTGAGTTCATCGGCCAACGTTTTGATTCCTGCTTTCATAAATTGCATTTAAGTTTTAACTGCGGTAGCTTCTATATGATCGGCGTAGATCTGATCAAATACGGGTACAATGACAGGAAAAAGGGACAAGGGGGTCTGGGCGGTATCGGTCCGCTGGAAATCCACGCGGTCGGATATCGGAGCCGTAATTTTCCCGAACCTAGAAAGCTGTTGTTCTACTTCAGTAGCTGTATCATACCTAACATTTCCCTTGACGCGGTTCGGGATAAAGACCAGATGCCCTGATGGGTTGATCTTTTTCAGCACGACTGAAAAAAGAACGGTTGAATCGAAACTGAACTCGTCATAAGAAAACGGACACAGTACCAGATCTGCTGAACTGAATACCGGGATAAGCCCGTCATCATCCAGTTTCCCGGGCAGATCAATGATCACGATATGTTCTCTGCTCTGGCTTAGTACGGTGTACATGGAAGGAAAATGTTCCAGTCCGGCGGCAATGATCTCATAATGCTCTGGTGTTTCAGCCAGTTTGGCCTTTTCATATTTCTGGGAAAGCGACTGCTGATAGTCCATATCGATAACGGTCACCTTCCGCCTTTTGACCAGCGTTAAAAAGTTGGCCAATAAAAGGGTGAGCGTACTTTTCCCCGCTCCTCCCTTCTGGTTTCCAATAATAATTAGCATAATAAAAAAGTTTCAAAATTTAACGGGTATTTGTCCGGGCCTTGCCTTTTCGTTGACGGTTGCGCCCAAGAATGGCCTCATCATCGATGTCTTCCTGAAGATCAAATGTCCTGATTGGCTCTTCGTAGAAACCAACATCCTCCAAGGCAGAAAGAATATAACTGACCTCAACGGCAGGGTCTGCAAGAGAAATCCTGTAGCCCTTAGGCATTAGATCTTTTTGATCCTCAAGATTCAAAAACGAAATGATATCCCTAAGGTGCATCACTTCGGAACCTTTCATCACCGATTTACCGGGATGGTCTATGATGGTATACCCATAGGGAATTTTATTGTCTTTACTGTGAAAAATCAATTCAGCACCTGTCTTCTTTTTGACCATCATGGAAAATTCCTGTAGTCCTGCTCTTAGATCAGTTTTTGGAGAAGAAAAATCATTCTTGGATAACCTCTCGGTCAGTATTTTTGAAAAAATAGCTTTCAGCTGTCGACACCTGTTCTTATCGATACCCACATCCTGGCATAAAGATTCAATATCTGAAGCCTTTAAGGTTGAAATCAATTCTCCGGAATGGGATACTTCGATGTTTTCTTTTTCAAAACGGACCTCAAAGCCCGAGTTTTCCAGAAGCGTACGTACTTGTGAAACACTAGCAAAATTATATCCCAACAACTTATCAAGCATTGTCAGGTCAGCCTTTTCACGTTTCATCACAATAGATAATGCCCTGACTGAGCGGAGCTTTTCAAAGGCCGAAGAAGTCTTCCTACCGTTCTTATCGATCCTGGTCGATACGATGTGTACATGGTTATTTTCAGTATCGGTATGAAAGATCACCAGATATGGATTTTCACCGTAGCCCATTTGTGCCATCCACTTTTCCGCGGTATGCAAGAGCTCATCTTTTGAAACAGATTTACCTTTAGCAGAGATCACCGCATGGAACTGGGGTTTACTTACCCTCTTATTTTCATTTGAAACCGCTTTCAGGTAATTAATATAATCCTGTGGACCGATCCTGTCCAGTCCCATTAGGCTACCGAAATTCCGAACCTTTAAAAGTTCACCCTTGCCAGACCGCATCTTCTCATGGTTATATCTTACCCCGGCAAAAGTTGCAGAGGAGCCGAGTATCTTTACGATCATATAACTAAGCGACTATGCAACCTGCTCACCAGATCACTTTAAAACAAAGGGACAAGATAACTGGCATCGCAGCTAAACCGTACTGTCTACAACCGGTTAGCAATATAGCTAGCTCTCGGGCTACATCTAAAACCAGATAACCAGTTAGACTACAAACAGGTTAGCAAGCTAACGCTGAAGTTCCGCAACCGCATAACAGAGTAACAATAAAACAGCATAACAGGTTATACAGACAACTATATTAACCGTAAAAGATTAGCCACCCATCATTTTTATCATTTTCTTAATTTCCAGATTGAGATTTTGTAATAGCAGGGAATGTCTATCAAGCTCTTTATAATACCGGCTAAAGATTACCGGCGAGAGCACCCGCTGCTTGTTCAGTATGTTGGCGTACCTAGCAAGTTGATTGATATTATTTCCGGTCCTGGAAAGTTCAAGTCCTATCTGATCAATGCTCGCCAAAACCGAACGACCATCAAAAACTAACTGAAGGTTCACCTCTAGCACCCGTTTTCTGATGATATCGGTCCTTTTAAGCCCAAGAAGTCTTTCTAGGGATAAGATAGAACTAAATTCTTCTTCCGAAAACCGCACACTGATTTTTCTGGTTCTTTTGCCGGTTTTTTTGTGAGGCCGTCCGATCTGTTTATTCTTTCCTTCCATACCAATATCTTCTAAAAGAGAAAACGAGTTGCGAGTTTTCTCATCCCCCAAATGCTCCGCATTGGGGCAAGATTCTTTTTGTGGGCATAATCCCCCGGATTATTGTCCGACAAAAAGACATCTTGCGGGTATAAAAAAACTAAAGGTTTATTTGCAAGCTCCTACATATGTAAAATTGACTTTCCGTTTATTTACTAAAAATCAGGACATAAAAAAAGGGGCCAAATGGCCCCTCCCACCTAAACTAAAAACAAAAAAACAAGTCTTCAATAAGGTATACCGGGATTACTCACGTAAGTCTATACTGACCTGGCCGTCGCCTGCCTCTGCGCTTTCGTAATATTGAAATGATCTCAACTTCGCAGAATTTTCCGCTCCTCACGGAATAATGCTTCATCCCACAATTTCAAAGAACAGGTGCATGACACCTATCTATTCTCGTTAGCACAAAAGACTATCCTTTGAAGAGAATCTTTTACTTGATCATTTGGAACCGCATCTTCGATGACGACACCATGGATCCAGGTAATTTTTAGATTGTTATCCAGTTATTCTTAAAACAGGTTACCCCGTTTCATTGACCAAACGTATCCAGTAATTTAGCGGGATGAAATTTTTGGCCCGAAATGGCCTAAATTGGCCGTTATATGAGCTGATAGTGACCTGATAGATAGGCATTTTCACTACGAATGATACTACTACTGCTTTGGGTAAAACCGAAAATTATTCGTAGCAAAAGCAGAACTAACCACAAAAAAAGAAAACCAAAACGGATTTGTTAATAAGTTCAGGTTTAGTTTAACCCTACATTTTCCGAGATTAGAGCGGAATAATTCAAAACAGATATGACCAGCACCTCATCGATAACCTTTTTAAAATTTAGTCGCGAGATTACTCAAGGCGGTGCCAAAGATTATCACATTACTCAAGCCATTAGTTATACAGATACGGAGTTGACTAACCTAAGAGGGCTCACAAATTGCATTTTTGATGATAAAGTGACCTTCAATGGGACTATTTTCGAAAACGACTTGATTTTTATGAATTGCACATTTAAGGCTGCCGTTTTATTCAACAAATGTCAATTCCAAGCCAGCATTACTCTCATAGACTGTAGATTTGAGAATGACCTAATTTTTAACAGTCCAGTATTTCAGAAAATTGCACTCTTTAGCGGAAAATATGAAACGATCACTTTCACAGGAAATGTAAATCTTAGTAGTGACACACCGACAGAGTTGATATTAAGCAGGATAGCAGCTGATGAAATCAACTTTAAAGTCAAGGAGGTTAACAGCTCGCTAACGTTACTAGACTGCGATATTGAACGCATATTCTTTTCTTCCGGGATTTTCAACGGTACGGTAAGCTTAGAAGGTGAACAGCTGAAGTTTAACATGATGGCAATAGACTCCTGCACATTCAATGAGCGCGTAGACTTCAGAGCTTCAGACTCCGGAGGATCATTAAATACACACAGAACAGCATTTAACCAGATGCTTATATTTTTTGAACTTTTTCGCTGTGATTATATATCGCTTAGTGCTACAATAGCCAAACAACGCGTCAGTATGTCCAGTAACGGGAACATTTCTGGCGTTTCCATAAACGATTGCGATTTTCAGAGCAGTTTTGAATGCCACAAATCAGGTGATTCACCCAGAAGTACAGATCACTATTTCTCCTGCGATATCAGTGGCGTAATCCGTGGAAACATTATTTTCGAAGACATCATCGTCTCTTCCATCACAGTTGGATGCAGTAACTTCGGCAATATTGTATTCCGGAATACAGAAACCCATACCATAACGATCAAAGATTTCCTCAATTACAATAAGCTCACCTTCGCCAACCTTCGACTGGTCTACCAGCACCACGTGATGATTATATTCGATTCAAACATCGATAGGACTGAATTCGTAAATGTGGATTTCAGAAAATTTGGAGAACTCGTTATCGCCAGAAGCGAAGTAAGCAATATCATCCTTTCAAACTCTATTCTTCCTCCCAGGATCCAGATTGGCACCCGTGACCCGAAATATGGTTACGAGATCCCAACAGATGAAAAGATCAATGACAACACCTATCACAGAGAAAACTACCGACAGTTAAAACAGGCAATGGAAAAACAGGGAAACCGCAGTGCAGCGCTACTTTATAAATCAAGGGAAATGCACTACCTGAGGAAAGAAACTAGCTGGGGATGGGACAAAATCCTACTCAATCTTAACTACATCTCTAACAATCATGGATTAAGCTGGATCAGAGGCATATTTTTTACACTAACCATATCGTTGTTAATGTATATCATATTCGAAATCAGCCTAAAGTCATCCCTATTCAGCTTCTCCTTAAAATATACGTTCACACAAACAAGATATGCCATACACGTTGGTATTGACTCCTTTTCTGAATTTTTAGCCTCATTCCCTCTATATAAGTCCCAGCTAGAGCAGGCCGATGGATGGAAGGCATTCCTAGTGATAATGCTGGCAAGGATATTTGTCGGTTACGGTGTTTATCAGACCATTGCAGCGTTCAGAAAATATGCCGGAAAATAGCTCGATTGTTCGATCTTGCTCATCTATCTCCCAAAGCATCATAGATTTCTTTCGCCACAACAGCGTCATTGAGATACCCTTCAATACCATGTCTATTATCTGTTTGATTCTTGACATGGTTACTGTTAACAATAGATGGTTCAACACTAAAGTTCCGCTCATCCAGCGGCTTTAGCGCAACAAAATCACGTTCATCATAGGCATTATACCATCCACTCTCTATGCACTCAGGCATCACAAGGGGCGTCGTTAATTTTGATCTAACCGCTTTTACACCCAAAGGAGAACCGATGGTGATATATTTTTTAACATTCAGGAAATCATTGTTCCGAAGTACGTCGTAACCGACAACAGAACCCAAAGAATGCCCAATTACTACGGAAGGTTCTTCATTAAAAGCACTCAAAACAAATTCATTGATTTTCTTCCTAATAGCAGGTACCGTTAAATACATAAAGACATCATAAGTAAACTTCCGAACCGAAAAATCTCCCATGCCGCTACTCCGATCCAGTACCTTTAAAATAGACTGCACCCATTCCCAGTTCAACACCCCACGCTCTTTATAATTAGCTTTAAAATGCTCACTGATTTGTGCATCAGTAACGCCTGCCTGTTCAGCTAGTTCGTTGACTAGGTCATAATAGAAAGAAAGTTCTCCCGGAACGATATCTCCCTTGGCAATCACACCATCGAGAGTTGCCGGATCTGCCACTTCTCTTATCAGTCCATCCAGAAGATCACCATAAAACGGAAACACAAAATCTAAATCGGATGGAATTGCCAGACCCTGAATTGTGAGACCTTTTTCAAAAGTGTCTATCCAAGTTTTCTTTAAAGCCGAAGGATCCTGTCCCTGCTGATCGCGGCCATGTATCATAATAACTTTCATTCCCCTTGATTATAACGTTCTTCAACTAAGCGTGTACCCTCTTTTGTAAATGTCGTCCAGAGCCCAGGTACCCTATGCCTATTCAGCCAAATCAGTTCTTTATCAAACCGGTCAGGATCAACTGCCAAATATGACCAACCCTGACTAAGCATAGGACAGAACGGTGAGCTTATTATACCCAGATCCACATTTATATCAATACCTGAGAACTCATACAGCATGGCCACATCGAATGGTATCCTGGTAGATTCCTTTTTCATATAAGAAAATACGGAAGCGACGTTATTCATACTCCCTGCCTGGGCATAAGCGTACGCTGAGTACAGCCCAAGTGTAGGATCGTATTTCTTATCACTTCGAAGATAACTGGCAGAACTGATCAACCGGTCTTTATCTTCCGAGATACGGAATAACCCATGCGAACTTTTAGCAGCGATCAGCGCCCGTTTTTTTTCCAATCCAGATGGAATATAGGTATTAGGAAAAAAGGGATTCGACCCGCTCGGCCTATAATTAATATTGACAAGCGTATCTTCTTTAAAGACCGCCACTCCAACATAACCTTTCAGTACAGCAAAAGGCACACTGCCACCATTTGGCAACTTCCATAGCAGATGTGTCTTTCTAGACATTTTTTTCAGACCTATAAGAAAATACCCATCTGCAAGTGTTACATCGAAATCATTAAGTGGAATAACCTGATCCATGAAATTTAACCCAGTAATCACAAAACCGGATTCAAAATCACCAATGGGGAGATCGTTTGCACTCAAGATCATTTCCGTCAATGGCAACAGTTCCAATTCTTCATGCATCTTCACTTCCATGTCAAAGACATCATTATATTTAATCAACCTGTCTAAAGACTTAGGTGGGCTAGAATGCATCAATGGTTCTTCCAATTCTTTGGACTTATGGCCAAGCCTACTGTTCCAGTTGATTAACTCCATTGAAGGTGCATCAAGCCTTTCAATTGCAAATTTCGAAAGGTGCTTTGGATCTCTCGAAGTTACTTCTGAATGTGGATTTTGACTGAGCCTGATGCTAATCTTTTCCGCAGCAGTTGGTACAGCCCTACTTAAATACATCTTGAGCTCATAAGGCATAACAGCATTAAACTCTTTTCTCCTCTCCTTGATTTTTCTCATAACCTCGGGGACTTTACCATAGAGTGCTTCAAGCATGCATTCTGTGTAAATACCCTTGAAATTTTTGAATGAAACATCGGTAGCAACCTCATGCGCTGGGTTTCCAGGACTAGCCGCATAAAACATATCTAAATCAACCTGTTGATCCTTCGGTTCAATATTTGGAAAGATTACAGACCCTAGCATTTCACTCAGCAACGGATTATCCGGCCTGGATCTACAGGAATCAGAAATAAAAACGATATGCGGAATTCCCGACCTTCTCGCAAACATGGATGAAGGCTGAACATTCACCGCCTCATTGAGGTCATCCGGAGCATCCGAAAGCAGCCACTGCTCATCTAAAGCACTTTTCAGGATACCATGTCCAGAGAAAAAAATGATCATTGAACCATAAGCCTGCTTATCAACAAAATTCCTGATAGCGGCCTTGATCTCCTTGACAGATACCGCCTTACCTTCATCTGTAAGCAAAACAGTATCATAATCCTGCGATTTCGCCCATGCTGCAAAATCTCTTGCACCACTTGCCGCAGCAGAAAGCGTAGGTAGTTTACCCGTTTTATTTACTCCGATAACAACAGCGCATTTTTTCATGAAAGCGTTTTTAATATTTAAATGAGAAATTAGATAAACAAATAAACCAAATTTAAAGCACTACCACAATGGACAAGGTGCATAAAGAGTTTTTTTGCGTCTTATTGTTTTCTGATTACGCGATTCCAAGACATTGCAGCAGAGCGGATTTATCATGATATTTCTCCGGCGTTTCTATAAACGTTCCAAATTTGCAACATTTACTTACAAAGGGTTTAACATTAGTATAAACATCACCGTGTTATAACTCTGAAAGCACAGTGTGCTTTATACCCGCCCCCTTCTCTTACTTTCTAAAAACTCCTCTTTCAGCTCACTCTTATAAAACCTGTCCCCACCTGGTAGCTTACTTGGCTTCAAGATCCCCTTTCTTACCTTTCTCTTATAAGTGCTTTCACTTATCCCAAGATACTCCATCACCTCAAGCCGGGTCAGCATCTGATCCTCTGGCAGTTTTAATTGGCCATAAGACTTATTGTATATCAGTTGCATAAGTTCATAAATTTTGAGCAAAACGTCCAGGATTGCGTTTAGTTTTTCCATATCGGTTTCCGTTAAATCAGATAGAAAAATCTGGTTTTGATACAATAAACAGTTGATGCAAAAAGAATAATCTATGATCAAAGTGTCAAGTTGCAATACGGTGGTAAAAGTTACCACCCCATTTTTACACGCAATATGAGCCAGTCTATATAATCGTTAAAAAACCTTACCTAATAAATTTATCACGGCAATAGCGCTATTCATCCCTTCAGGATAACGGCTAGTGTAGTTTATTTACTAAAAAGCAATATCACAACTAAATTTAGGAGAAAATTTAACGCCTCCAAAATTTTCAAATATGGATTTTCAACTGGATTATTTTAGACAGATTATCTATCTCATAAACAACAACCTTGATCTGGATGATGACGAGTTAATGATGCACACAGGCATAAAGGAAGAAACCCAAAGAATAATTAAAAAGATAGATACCCATCAACCGGATGACATTTCTACCTTCATCGATTTTATCCGCTTTCAGCTTGGGGCCTTAACAAGGACGGCAAAGGAAATAGAAGACATTGTTTCATTCAAGGAAGACCTGTCAGACGATCAGGAAAAGCTACTAGAAATAATGCTAAATGGAATAGAGACCGTCATTTGGCACATACACACTTATTTCCTCGACCAGTTTGATTGCAACTCCGTTTTAACCAAAAAGACAATTTCAGACCATGTGAAACAACTTGATATAAAAATTGAAGAATATCTTTTACTGTTTAAAGAATCCAGTATAGACCAGGAACTCATCGAAATATTGATAGATGCACTATATTTAAGGCTGGCAGATCCCCCACGCTTTCTGCATTTAGCATTCAGCAACCAGCTACTTCATTATCTTAACCAGCATGTAAAAAAGCATGTTCAAAAGGAAACACTGATAAATAACCTAATTTCCTGGAAATTTAACCATCCCAGTTTCTTTGAATATTACATACATAATATAAGCGGAAAACTTAGGGATTCTGTTACCATTTCAGAACATTATAGGGAACTTGTCTTTCTGAAAAAGCAGATCTCTCAGATACCAAGTGAAAACATTATTTCCTATAATCCTCTTCTACCGCAAATAAACCGTTCACTGCTCCAGGTGATCGAATCTGAACTGGACTTTATGAAACAACTTGATTTCCTTAACTCAGAACTGATGAATTCAGGGATACTTGACGCTAAATATAAAGTCTCACTTTCGGTAAAACAATTGGCCTACCTTATATTTCTTGCGGTAGAAGTGGGTATCATAACCGAGCGCAAGGCTAAAAGGGTACATGAATACATTATTTCGCATGTCAGTACAACTGAAACGGAAAGAATTTCAGAGAAAAGTTTCAGTAACGGCTATTACGTTCCAAGTCCTGTTGACATCGGTATTGTTAGCGATAAACTCGCACAGATGCTTGCGAAAGCTCAAGGCCAATACTAATTCCATGTAAATTCAACACGGTCTGTTAATTATTCTCCTAACCCATTAATTTATCCGCATTAGCCGTTCACATAAATCTAGATTTTTGAAAACCCAAAAATTTACTTTTTATAATACATTTTAACGGGGTGGTACGGGGTGGTAGAAAGTACCACTTGACCAAGCATCAAAATCCTTTTTATTTGGATTTAAAAACATGGATTACGAATCATTTTACGCAAAACTTAATGGATACCATCCATTAACCAGCCCATTACGGGCTTATTTAAAAGTTGTTTTAAGGGAGATCTGTTTAACGGACAATAAGCCTATTGAAACATCACATTGGAAGGATTACCCGCTGATATTCATCAGTAAAGGGACATTAAAAACAAAACTGGAAAGTAAGGTTGAACCAGGAAGATCCCTACTGCTTTTCCATTTTGAAGGCACGATGCTGCCACAGTTCCTCGAAAGGAACCAGGAAGACTTTCAGTTAAAGACAGCGACCATCGGTGGAGCTACATTGATGGCAATCCCCTCGGGCCACCTCCACAACCTTTACAAACTGTTCCCAGAATTCCACAAAGTGATCGAAGGAATCACCGTAAATAATTTCACAGAACTTTTTCACCTGGCATTCGACATCAAAAATGTAAAATCAGATGACCGCTTGGCTACATTGTTAAAACTCCATCCAAATATATTTCAGTTGGCCCCATCGATAGATATAGCCGATTCAATTGGCATGCATGCCCATACACTCAGTACACTGAAGAATAAATACTTCAACAATAAATAGTCATCAGTTCCACTTCAGGAACTAAAATCTAAATCCCGATATGCATTTGTTCCTAAGCAGGAACCTTAAAACAGTCTGGGTATGCTCAATTTTGATCTGTAATCAGGAAAAAAATGAAAGAACGTATTATAAAATTTGCTTCAAGCCTGCTTATAATCCTCTGGATCTATACTGGAGGCTCCAAATTATTGGACTTCATTTCATTTGAACACCAACTCACACTGCAAAATTTTTCACCGCTTGTAACTGGTGTTTTAAAGTATACAATCCCCATCATGGAGGTTTTTACGGCGGTTTTGCTTTGTATCAAAATAACCTTGAGGATTGCTTTAGTTCTATCCCTGATAATAATAGGCAGTTTTACGGTTTATACCCTATTGGTCCTTACAGGATTTTATCCAAAAATACCCTGCAGTTGTGGGGGCATAATCAAGACTTTAAGTTGGAGAAACCATTTGATCTTCAACCTATTCTTCTTTGCCCTCAATATAACTGCGATTAGTTTATCGATAATTAAAGAAAGGAGGCCTCGGCAGGTATAAGTATCCGGGACGCTCAGGGAAGTAAAGTACCTGGCCCAGACCGAAAGGTCCAGCAATAATTAATCACTTAAATTAAAGTGGCCCAGCCACATACCAAAATGTAAAAAACAACTTTAACATGAAAAATTTAAAAAAAATCTCGTCAGGCTTTTTAGCCTTAGTTTTCGGAATTGCATTGGTGATTACCCAATCTGCATTCACAAACCCTACCTCTGCCAAAACCGGTAAACGCATCCCTGTAACGGTCTATTACCATGGTCCGGATTTCAGTCAGGCCAACGTGACCACTGAAAGCAACTGGAACACAACCCCGAATACCGGCGGATGTGACAGCGAACCCGAAGTTGCCTGTTCTGTAACCATTGATTCTGACTACCTATCAGGCAGTACTTTGAAAACAGAAGCCGACTTACAGGCCCTTGAGTCAACTTCAAGCCGATACTATATTTCCGGATCCGACGACCCAGCAGCTGATTATGTAAATAAAACCTTTTAACCAGCTATTAACAAGGTCAGGGCCATCCGGCCCTGCCTTGCCATTAACTAAACCTAAATTCAATTCTGTGGAATACCTGTTTCCTCTATAATATCTTCCGGCAGGGGAAGCGCATAAAAAGACGCATTCGGTAAAAGCTCAGATACCGCTCCATTGACAGACCTCCTCAATATTATCCCGGCTCCTATTTTGTTCAGCCGTTTGATATCAGACCACCTGATATTCCTCATCAAGAGCTCTTTCCGCCGCTCAGCGCGGATTCTGCTAAGTGCATCTGCAATATTAGATGCAGCAGCAGGAACATAGGCAACAGTATTCTTCCACCTTGATCTTAACAGCAAGTTAAGATCATCTATCGCCCCACCTATGTTTCCTGTAACGGCTCTGCCTTCCGCCCGGGTGAGGTAAAGTTCATCAGTGGCAAAACCACTGAAAAAACCCGTTGCGCTGGAACTGTAGCTTCCCTTGAACTGTTGATAAACGCCGTTGGAGCGGAAAAATGCTCGCTTACGGAGATCATTAGCGGAATACGAGGCATATAGTGCAGTATCGATCTTAGCCCTGGTTGTATTCAGCAATCCAAAACCTGAATACATTTCAGTATAAAATATCGTTTCCTTGTTGAACTTTCTAAAAGGGATATTCTGATCCAAGCCAATAATATCCGGATCCCCATTATAATCCATTAACCCTCCTTTTATTTTCAGGCACTCATCAGCATATATCGCCGCATGCTCATAGTCATTCATATAAAGATAAACTCTTGAAAGAAGTGCAAAAGCTGCTGCCCTGGACGGTCGCAACTGATTCAAAGGCGTCTCAGGTAATAGAGAAAGAGATTCTTTTGTATCAGCGATAACCCTATCCAGGCAGTCCTTAACGCTGGACCGAACCGATCTTACATTAAAATCAGAAACGAGCCTAAGCACAATACCTAGATCAGTTGGAGAACCTGTCCCATCATAGGCAGCCCCAAAATTTACTGTAAGAAAATAGAAATAATAACTTCTGAAAAACAGTGCCGAGCCTTTCACATTGTCCCAGTCTCTGCCATTTTGTGAAGTCCGCACAATACCACCTAAGAGATCCAGACAAAGATTGGCATTATATATCGGCAGATAAGCTGTCGACCAGTCATTGGCAAAACGGTATGGACTTTTTTTCCATCTATAGATATCCTGCATCTTTTCCGAAATTGCATCGTAATTTACTTTTGGCAAAAAGAAATCATCACAGGAATTTTCCCCATAAGATGGTGTCCTGGCCAGATTCATGAGGGTTGCATCATCGAGTATCCCTTGGAGGTCAGCAATGGTGCCAGGAACCACCAGCTTCGCATCAGACTTGACATCCAAATATTTCTTGCAACCAGCAAATGTCATTATAGTCATCACGGCTATAGATAACAAAACATATATTTTTTTCATATTTATCCATTATTTGGTTAAAACGTACCCCTAACACCCAGTGTGTAAGCCTTAGTAGCCAAAATCTGATTCTGAAAATCCGGATCAGCAACAGATTGATCAGCCTTCCATAATAGGCCAAGATTGGCAGCATTCAGAAAACACTCCAGGTTACGGAAAGGGAACTTCCACTTTATCGTATTTACAAGCCAGCTGAAATTCACATATTCAAGTCGGATATTATCTGCCCGTATCACATTGGGTTCTGCTACTGAATAAAAAGAATCCCTGGATGTATTAAGCGGATAGATAAATGCCGGGACGGTAGTCAGCAGTTCATCTCCAGGCTTCTGCCAACGATTGGCAAAATCAGCATGTCCGATCCCGGAATTTACCAGAGTAGAATATTCTATGGTCTTTTTCATTGCATAATAACCCAACCTATAAGAAATATTAAAGGAAACGCCAAAAGACTTATACCTGAAGGTATTGACCAGTGAGCCAAAATGTTCCGGTGATGCTGACCCGAAATATTTAAGATTTCCCCCTGTCAGATTCGCCTCGTTCAGCATCGCCGCGTAATCTGTGCTCAACTTACCATTGAGATATCCCTGCGGATTACCCGATGCATCAAGTCCTCCCCATTTATAGGCAGAAATCGCATAAAGCGGTTTACCCACTATCGGATTGATCGACGCACCCGCGCCCAATAAACTGGCCAGTGCGTTTATATTCCTTTCCAGATATTTCACCGTTTCACTTCTGTTGAAATTGTAATAAAGATCCGTACTCCAGTTGAAAGAGCCTGCTGATATATTCTTACTATGCAGCTCAGCATCTATTCCATAACCCTTCATATCAGCAACATTGCGCGTAAGTTGAGGAGCACCGCCCCAGGTCGTATAATCATAATCAGCAAGTCCATAGAGATCGGTTCCCTTTTTCAGAAAGTAAGAAAGCGAACCACTTAACCTTTGCCCTTTTGAAGCAAAATTCAGCATGAGGTTAAACTGAGAGAGTTTCTCCCACCTCAGATCAGGATTATTAATGCTCCTGATCCTGGCAAATGGAAGCCCTAAAACTGCATTTGTACCATAAACACCAACAGGTAATGCCGTTCTGGTCAGATCCACGTTGCCACTGTAGCCAAATGTCCCAGTAATGCGCAGCACAGGCAGCCAGTCAATATGGTAAAAACCCTCATCTGAAACGGTCCAGCCCAAACCTGCAGACCACAACGGTTTCCAACGGTTATTGGTATTCGCCCCGAAAATATTCGAGCCATCCCGCCTGATACTGCCCGAGAATGTATACTTGCCCTTATAGGTATAACCAACATTAGCGTACATACTAATGAACCTATATTTTAAACTCGATAGCGCATCCGCCGATCCGATCTGCATTGAATTTCCCGTAACAAAATCCTGGAAAATACCCGTATAGTCTACATTCCCAAAGCTCAGCGGATCTTCCTGATAACCATAAAACATATTGGCGTTAGCTTTGGTATCACTCTGCCTAGCTTCAGTTCCGGCAATTACATTTAGGGAATGAACACCAAAGAGTTTATCGAAACTCACCTGAACCCTCCCTGTTGCCGAACTGACCTCCTCGTCCGTGGTCCGGAGCGTTCCCCCTCGTGGGATATTGTATCTCAGCGTGCCCGTAGAGGGAATGATCTGACTGAAAGAATTGACCAGATTCCGTGCATAAAAGCTCTCTGCATCAGAAATATAGGAAACCCTGGAACTTTGGCTCTGCTGCTGATAACTCACATCCAGACTTAGGTAATCGAATATTTGGTATTTAAGCAAAAGGCTTCCGAATATATCCCGTCTGGAAGAAGTGTTATAAGCATGCTTATATTCTTCGGTAGGAAAGTAATTCCAGTCCAATAACCTTCCCCTACCCAAGGTATCCGTAAAGGACGGCCTGTAAACCTGTGCCCAGCGCAGCGGTTCCCCATTCTCCCCCTGCAGCCTAACATAAGGAGGCTGGCGGTTGGCATAGGCCAGCACCCCGTATTCAGGCGCACCTGAATGTGAACCGGAAGAGTTTATATATAGATTAGTAGAAAGACTCAACTTTTCATAAAGTTTAAAGTCGTCACTTACCCTCAAGTTATATCGGTGTGACCGTGCAAAATTCTGCTCCTTGACATTATCATAAGCTCCTGAAACAGTATAGGCATGCTTAGGACTTCCTCCCCTGATATTGACACCATACTGCTGCATCAATGCATTGGTATTAAATTCATCAAGGTATTCCCTTCTCAAATCAACTGTTTTTAGCTTCTCCAGTTCCAGGTTAACCTGTTTGGAACTTATCTTCCCTGACCGTTCGGCTAGCAAAAGTTCCACCACAGGTGTCAGCGACTGATATCCTGTCCCTATCTGGTTATCAAAGAAACCTTTACCGAAAAGCAGTTTTTCTACATCTATATAATCAGACGAACTCATCTGTGAAACCTTCGTAAGCTCCGGTAGCGCCCTCAAAGTAGCGTTTGCGGTGAAACTGATTGTTGCCGCCTGATTAACACGGCCTTTCTTGGAAGTAATAACGATCACGCCATTGCCCGCTCTGGCGCCCCATATGGAAGCAGCAGAGGCATCCTTTAAAATTGATATATTTTCAATATCAAACGGATTTATATTGGCAATATCTCCATCATAAATAAATCCATCCAGCACAATCAGCGGATCCAAGGGGCCATTGATTGTACCTAGGCCCCTGACCGAAATACCCGTCTTATTCTGCGGGTTACCGTTTGCTTTGCCCACATTAAGCAGCACACCCGAAGACTGCCCAATAATCCGATCGAGGATATTCGTCCCCGTCCGTGCATTAAGCCGCTTTTCATCCACCACCGAAACTGTACCGTTTATTTCATTTGGCCGCACCTTTTGATAACCTGTATTGATCTCAACCTGCCCAAGATCCTTAATGTCCGGCACCAGTCTGATTTTTACGGGCTGATCGGCATCGGAGAGATTTCTGATGATCCGCGTCGTGGTAAAATACCCAAAGGCCGATATCGTAACCGTATCGGGAAACTTTCTGATCGGTATCGAAAAATTCCCCAGCGAATCGGCCGATGTACTGATACTGGATTTCGCCCTTATAAAAATCTGCACCCTACTGAGGTCCGGAGCAAACACGTTCCCCTTAAGCAAAGCGAGATTGACCTTAGGCCTGCTACCTTCAACCTGAGCCAATGAGCTGGAAACCTGCAGAAAAAACATCAGAAAAAAAGCAACCAAAGAAATACCGGACCTCCACAAATATTTGTTTATCAATCCCATCATCTTAAAAAATTCCTTAACCGATATAACAAGATCCAGACCGGCGATAAGCCTGGCAATATTTTCATCCGTCACCGCCCTGGCATTGGTCACCGCCTTCAAACGCCTGTCCGCCCCGATCCAAACCACATGGGGATAAAGCTTATGGGGAAAAAGGAGCTGCGTAAAAGTCCTTTCCGAAATTACCGGCAAGTGGACCTCCTCACCATCCGCTATCCTCTTTTCCAGAAACAGAGCGATATTTTCCACAGAATCAACATTTGAGTCATTGACCAACAGCACCTGTAGATTCTTACCATACTTCTCCTGATATTTTTCCATCTTTGGAAAACCCTTGATGCAACTACTGCACCAGGTCCCCCAAAAATCCAGGATCAAAGCCTTACCTTTTAGTGAAGACAAAGTCAATGGCTTTCTATCACCATTCACCAGATGTTGAAACAGAAAGTCTGGAACCTTTTCCCCCACCTTCAATGGGATTTTTCCATAAGGACTATCAATTTCTTGTTTTTTGCTTTGCGTATACCCCTTAAAAAAAAGGCATAGCACAGCCATTCCGATAAAAATTATCGATTTTTTCATAATTGTTCAGTTAGTTGATTAAAAGGAAACCAGACCCAAAAGCAATTTTAGATCAAATAGAAATACCTACAGATGGTTTAAGAACCAATACCTAATCCATAATGAAATTTAAGCGTTGCCACCTGTAGGCAGAAGTAACATCATTCAGGATTTTTTGGTTTCAATGCATACATTCTATCGAATGGGCATGAACTTAGGGAAGAAAAACGGGACGATAAGAAAATAAGGATACCGAGGCCAAAGCAAAATAATTCACATCCAAAAGATTGGTCAGTTTGTTGAAATAATAGATTATTTTTCTTCATGCTCGTATTGGTTATATACGAGTCTCTAGGAATGAAAAGCACTATAGCTGGGCTCTAAATACCGGGCTGCAGGTTTCTGACGACCTTGGAACGATATACAATAGAGCCCATAACGCTATAGAGTGTACGAAAGTACGCAAAATATCGTCATGGGCATTAATCTATTGTCTCTTCCAATAGCAATTGTCAGAATTTGCAGTCGAGACTCTTTAATTAACACCAAAAAAATGTTGAGTTGATATTAAGGTATACCTACTTCAACGATAAAGATACAAAAAAAGATTGATTGTGGCAATATTGCCACGAACATATTTTCAGATTAGTTGGAATTTCATCCCAATGAGAGCGCGTGATGAAAAGTATTTTGAAATTATAGGAAAAAATGTTCGCCATTTCCGAATTTCAAGAGGGCTATCACAACAAGCCCTTGCTATTCTTTGCGACAAGATTGATCGTTCAAAAATTAGCGACATCGAAAACGCTAAAGAAGATTTCATGATGTCAACTTTGCTCGAAATTTGCGAAGGACTGGAAATTAGCCTAAATGAAATAATTCAAGATCATGGAGACAGTTTTTACACAACCATGAGTGGCAATTCTTCCGACAATTAATAAATACCAATTAGAAAACCAAAATATCCTTATTATTCACCTTTAACAATAAATAAGAAAATGAAGTAAACAAAGAAATATCAAATCATCCCTATAGCCTATGAAAAATAAGGTAAGATGCGTGATCATCGACGATGAGAAACACGCAATTTCGCTACTCAAAACGTACATCGGTTCAATGCCCAATCTTGAACTGTTCAAAACCTTCAACAATCCGCTTGAAGCCCTTTCGGGAATCACCGCTGAGGACGACATTGACATTATTTTCCTGGACATTGAAATGCCACATATTTCAGGCATAGAACTCGCGAAGGAACTCAGGCCAAAGGCCAGATCCATTATCTTTACAAGTGCTTATAACAGATCACTTGAAGCCTTTGAAGTCAGGGCCAACCATTATCTGCTCAAACCGATTAACCTCGCTAAATTTACCCAAACGGTCATGGGTATAATAGATAACGAACTTTCCAAAACCGATGGAGAGGGGAAAAACATCAAATTCTTTAAGACCGGTGAAAAGGGAAAGCTATCCAGGATCGACAAGCAAGAGATCCTGTACTTTGAAAGTGCAAAAAACTATGTCAGTATGGTTACTGCCGATAAAAAGGAGCTCGTGTATCTGACCTTAAAGGAAGTTGAAAAAATTTTCTGCAAAGATCTTTTTTACAGGGTACACCGTTCGCATGTAATCAATGCAGATAAAATCCAGAAGATAGTGGGCAACACCATAAATCTGGGCCAGGGGTATCAGGTACAGATGGGGGGCACTTATAAAAGTGGTCTTTTGAAGTTTTTAGAAGAAAAGACTTTGTTAACCGGCCGGATATAACAGATCTTAAATTTAACGGTCTACATTGATATGTGTCCCGGTAACGGTAATGGTGAGACTGGTCACAGTTGGATCAGTGCTCTGGAGATTTCGGTCCCCTGCCGTGCGGAAGATAAAAACTGTTTTTTTCTTCAGCCTTTTCTGCTGGTGTTTCATAGTTTATTCCCTGAAACTAGGGGCAGAAAAACGCCAGAAAAAAGTTATTACACCGGGGATAATTCAGGGGTGACCAATGCGATTATAGCCGTGATGAACATTATTCTAAATTTTATAAAAAAGCAAAAGGTCCACCTGATCGGATGGACAGTCTTTATCCTATGCGAGATATTTATTGTCGGCTTTTCCACTGGCCTGTTCGGTGATACTGAAAGCTATATTATCCATTACATCATAAATATTTTGCTCTTTTATTTCTGTGCACATTGGGCCTATCCTATAATATTCAGAGCCAACGTTCACTGGGTATGGAAACTTCCCCTAATTGGCGGCTTTACATTTTTATGTTATCTACTTGTGAATTACATCGTAGATACCAGGATTCTGAAGCACCAGTCCTGGAAGACTGTTCAGGAACTCGAGATGGGTCATAAATATGTTCTTGGTGTGTTATATCGGGCCGCGCTATTTATGGGAAATGCAGCCTTTTATTATCTATTTCTCGTTCATCTTAAAGAGGTGAAGACCAGAGAGGCTGCTGAAAAAGCCAGTTTCCAGATCGAGCTTTCCAAAAGTGAAATGGAGGCAAAACTCGAACAGTCTAGAAATTCCTACCTAAAGGCACAGATCAACCCACACCTACTCTTCAATACACTTAGCTTTATCTATCAGGACATATTGGCCAGCTCGCCAAAAGCAGCTGAAGCAGTAATGACCTTATCCGATATCATGCGTTATAGTATAGACTGTGAATTCACAGAGTCCACTATCCCCCTGAAAGAAGAGATTAACCAAGTAAAAAGCCTGATCATGCTTCACAGTACACGGTTTGAGGAGAAACTTAGCCTTACTTTTGAAATAGGGGACGGCATAGAAAAGATAAAGTTCATTCCCCTTGTACTGGTAACCCTTGCCGAGAACATATTTAAACACGGAATCTTTCTTGATCCCCAACATCCCGCCAAATTAGCAATAAACCACTGCGGCGAATTCCTTACCATACAATCACGAAACCTACCGAATAGAAAAAGCAGGGCAACCAGCATGCACAAGGGATTGGAAAACATACGCCAAAGGTTGGAGATAGCATATGGAAGCGCTGCAAGAATGCATTATGGGATTAGAGAGCAATATTTTGAAATTGAAATCAAAGTAAGAACCGATTGATGGCCTATTTAGATAACGAACCATTTTCAGCCTTTTATAACTGTATCAAAATCTATCATTATATGAAAATACTGACCACAAAAATTATCTTAATAGCTGGCTTATTTAGTTTCCTATCATCTTGGGGGCAGCTTCCCCAGACAAGGTCTGTAAATGGCCTACTTGTTACCGTTGAAGATAACCTGCTGAATGTACCGCCCAAGGGGAAATACGCAAAGGTGGCAGATAGCCTGGATAAAAACCTCATCAGGAACCCCGATGATACAACCAGTCTTTTCTATCGCGCGCTGATATATTATACGCATAACCAAATGCTGGCAGAGCCATATCAACGTACTAAAGGAACTTTAGAAAATCTAACCAAGGCAAAAGAGCAGATAGAAAAAGCAATAAAAATAGGCATGAAAGACTTCAGGGCAAAGCAACTCAGGGCACAAATTTATAGTGAACTCTGCTACCGTTTTACGGGCGATGAATCCTGGATGTTCAATAATGCGCAGATGATTTCACGGAAGGAGTTGTTCGATAACTATAAAGTTCTGGCAAACCGCTATATCGACGAACTGGCCATGCAGGACAAAAATAATGCGTATCAATACACAAAACGAAAAGTAAGTTACATCTATAAGCTTTAAAGAATGTTATTTGGACTAGCTCAACTTTGCCTTGTAGATGGCGCGTATGCGGAAGTTATTTCTTGCATTAAAACCGATTAGCCTTTTTTTGCGTATAATTGTTTTGTAAGGGGTGAGAGCCTTACATCAACTTTCAGTTGAGAGCGTTAATTTAGATGGGGGTAATCATTAATTTGATTATCCCTTTTTGCTTTATAAACGCGGGATATGCTTTAAGCGTAAATACCAAGCATGCTTTTCAAATAATCAGGCTTAGCCCACCCTCCAACTATAAAGTAAAATGATTCAGATCTCAGCTGCTCCCCCTTCACCTTACCCTGGCTGAAGCAAGATTTTTAAGTTTCAGGTTTTTTATTTATTTTGTTTACATGGAAATAAATGAGTCAAGCGATTATGTTAAGGCGAGAGCGTTACTCCTGGCCGAATATTTCAGTCAGCGCGGATGGCTGGTAACCGCAGGAAAAAACAACTGTATACTGATTTATGTGCAAAATGAAGATATATACAATTTTACGGAAGACCAATTGATGGAGATAATATGTGAATCAGACTGGCATATAGTTGGAACAGGCTTAAAGACCAGCCCGCTTACCTACATGTTTTACCATCGGGGCGAATTTTACAAAAAATTCGAGGTACTTTCTAGCAGTGAATATGATATCTACGATAATGATTGAATAAGTAGATAACTCAATAAAATGAACAAATACCATAAATACTTAGTGAGTCCAACTCATTAAAAGACTACATTGCCAATTTAGGTACATCTTAAAAGCGGCAGTCGGTTTTTGACCGGGCAATTGTGCCATGGAAAACCGATGCCGAAAATTGGGCGGGCGAAGCCCGCCGCCGGACGATTTTCAAAAAACTTATACTGGTATCTGCTGAGTGCGGAAACTTCCAAGGTTAAGAAAGAAACCACGGTTCTCTATGATCCCAACCCGCAACATCTGCCACAGAAACGATGCACCCATATTGGCTAAAACTGAGTTGATAAAAAGATCCTGTTTGTTCAATGCCTCGGCAAGCGAACAGCTTGGTGTTTCATCCAGTTCTCCTCCTTCTGCCAACATCTCCCGATAATCGTCCACTAGTGAGGGCAGGATCCCAATAGTAGCAAACCTCTCCGACTGGGCTTGTTTGATCTCTCCAACCGTTGAAAGCACCATCTGCCCCGAATCTTTGCTGTTACCGAAATCTAAGAAGTAAATATTGCTATCCCTTTGGGTCTGTTTTTGTTTGGCATGCAGTATTTCATCAATCTCTATTCTTGCCCCGATTGTATCAACACAGCAAAGGGTGATGTTTGCGGCGGAATTCTTTCCCTTTGTGAAACGCTCGGAAACAGCTTTCCAGTTGGTTCCAAAAAAGCGGTTGATGCGGTTGATCAATGCCACTCCCTTATTAAGCCCTATCTCGTTCTCGGTAAATAACTGCCTCGCTAGATTTGCAGGTTGCACTAAATCATCATCAAACACCCGTACATGCAACCCTGCATGGCCAAGGGTATTAAGTGAGTGGTTTATCCGCGCAAGTGCAGTAAGCATCTGACTGCCTGTCCCTCCTGCGCCAATGAGATTTACAGAAATCGGATTGGTAGGATTCAAAAGATATGGAGGTACGATGTGTACCCGTTTTTTTTCGCTGTTCATATTAAAAGATCGTTAAGTTTTTGGTTTGACTTCTTGAGCAGGTTTTTAGGAAAGGTTTTATTTTTTCCGATCAGTTTTTTCCAAAGCTGAACAACATTGGTTTTAACTGGCGATACATCATCCAATAGATGACTGAAAGCGGAGGCAAAATAATAACGTTCCCAATCCGTAATAAACTTTTCCAGTCTGCACCCTTGGGGAATATTGATATTTACGTTTCCCATGCAAACCCTGCCATCAGTATAAGAGTTGAAGAATGGCGAAAAGTATAGCTTTGCAGAATAATCGGGTCGTTCATTTTTTTCCAATGCCCAAATCCATACCTGCGATCTTGTCGCTTTCCATAATAATGGCGGCAGCGAAGCTTCCCCATCTGAAATACCGAGTTCTTTTCTAAAATGGAGATATTTTCTACACTCTTTGGTAAACCATACCGCGCATCCATCACCTTTCCCATTGATATAAAGTACGTTTTCGGGGATCAGTCCTTCGGGCTGTAGAAACCGTGAGCTTTTTTCAGTAGAATTTTTCAAAGCCTTGGCAAGCCTTTCGCTTTCCTTTACCGAGAGTGGATGTGCATTTATCGGTTTGCCAAAACTGTCTATGTCATAGCTTTCGACATAATGATCATTTTCGCTTTCTGACCGATAAAATAACAAAGCTTTATACGGCTGATAAATCTTGTTCAGTAGTTGTGTAATGTTTTTCATATTCAAAACTGTTTAGGTTATCCGATATATCATGAAGGAGATCAAAAAAGCGGCTTTCAAAGGAGAGATCATGGGAAATGGCGGGTTGTGGGGTATCAAAAAACTGAACACTCACAGGCTCATCTATCGAACCGATCTCATTTAGTTCCGCATTTACCGAATCCATCAGCTGATCGTAAAGGCAGTCCGAACTGCTCCAAAAAAAAGAAATGTACTGATCGGCAGTGATCAGCCCATCTGCATCAGAATCTGACGCAAATGCACCGTTATATATACTGTTCATAATCGAGCGGTCGGGATAATCAAACATTAACGTGCAAACCCTATCGGCAATATCTTTCAGCTTTTCTTCTGTCTCGCCCATAGGTTGAAATCTGTCGCACCTTTTCTTTAAGGCTTTTAGGTGTCGGGGATTACCGATTTTACCTAGTAGCTCTTCCCCCGATTTCCTGATGTAGGTGATCTCACTAAGAAAAATTTCCTGCTCTCCCTCCTGCTCAAAGCATTCGGGTTCAAGATTCCATTCTTCCACCATATTATAGATATAGCTTAAATAACTGCTGTCCTCTGTATGATAGGAAACCCCTGCGGTCTGATAGAGGTAGGCACAGACCGACAGCAAAAGTTCTGCGGTGGGCTTCCTCTGCCTGTCCTGCAAAAGCCTGTACAGGGGTTCAACGGGCAGATAGAAAAGGGTCATGCCTGTATCGTATTTTTTTACGGTGACTAAACAGGTCGTCTTATCTTCCCAAGCCATCAGGTTAAGGGCAATTTCCTGATCAATTGCCCCTAATTTTTCATTCAGCGCATTAAATGTGATGGCTATATTCTGTGGATATGGTGCTGAATCATATCTATCCATACAAATCCCATAGAGTTTGCACAGGTTTTCGACCGAGTTAAAAAAATCCTGTTCCGTTTTTTTTCTGTTACGGAGTTCCTCTGGAATATCTTTGACCATAGGTGTAAAATTGAAATTCAGAAAACCATTTCGACAAGGCTCAATGGTGCAGGTTTTCGCTGAGTGCTTCTGATCTCTGAAAGATCGGGCGTATGGTCTAGGTTCTGCACGAAGCGTGCGAGCTGTTGGTGCAGATAATACTCCTTGGTGTAGGGCTTGGTTCTGATGCATCTTGTCCTCCTTTTCATGTTTATCCCTTAGTTCCGAGTTTGGTTATAAACCTGTACTCGATTTCATCCCCTGTGATTTCGGGGCCTTCGATCTTGGCTGTAGTCAAAATCGGGTATGTTCCCGAATAGAAATCCATGACCTGTTCGGGACTGAAAGTCCCCGATGGGTCAGATAAGCGGATGTCCTGTTCCCTTTCTTTAAGGACGAACAGCCTTGGTAATAGGCTTGCACTCAACATAATATTTAAATTTTAGGTTTTACAATAAGGACAGCTGTTTGCTTTTCCATTCCAGTTCTTTTTTCAGCTTCTCGATTTCCGTTTTTTTCTCGGGATAGCTTTCTGCCGCAGGAAGCAGTGCAAGTGCATCGGCATATTTACATTCTGCATTCAGGTTATTGATTTCGGCCAACACATCCTCGAATTTTGGCCTTTCCTGCATAGGCTCTTCTGCAGGATCAGCGACCTTGGTATTTTCGACAGATTTTTCAGCTATGTTTTTATCGCTCTTGGCCTTTACCGTAATCTTTGCCCTTGCCTCGGCAAGCCCTTTATTGTACGCTGAAATATTGGCAAATAAGCTATTGGTTTCCTTAACAGGCTCAACAAGTGCATCAAATATACCCTCATCTATTTCCTGTGGGGTTCCCCTGTAAACCATCGGCGGTATCGGATATTTTCCGTCATTGACCGCCTTATCCTTTAGCATAACCGAAACCACCATTTCATTTTCTGCCGAAAATGATATATTAAATACCCATACGCCAACACCGTTAAGGCGCTGTATGGCTTGAAAAAAATTAGTTCTCATTATTTTACCTCCTTTATTTTTCTAAGTGCTACACTATTGCTTTTATATAAAATCTCATATCCATTGTTGCCGATCACATCTTTAATGATGTTCTCCGCATGACGGATGCGAATGGCATCCCCTGCTGAAACGCCCATATCTGACAATCGCTCAAAATGTGATAAGGTCTGTGCAATTGCGAACAAAGCCCTGTATTCCGTATGATCTGTTAAAATGCTCATGGTCTTAAGTTTTAGTGGGAGCGGTAAAACCGCCCCCGTTTGGTTATTAATTCAACTGAAAGGCAACATTGCCGCTTTTTCCAAGCTCAAGGCACAGGTCAAACGCTGACTGTCCCCTCTGCTTGGCCGTTCCCTCGATTATGGATTTAAACTTTGCTTCTCCATCCTTGAACTTTCGGGCATTCTGATAGTAGCCTGTTACCGCATTATATGCACCGAACAATGTACCTCTTGCGGTATCGGTCTGCTGTGAGGGTGCGCTCACGGCATAGCCATAGACTTCATCCACGATATTTTTATAGACACTTGAAGCCTCATCGATCAGCCCTTTTTGCAGTTTGTCCAAAACCTCCCTGTTTGGAGCCATTGCTGTCTGCACCAGTTTTTTTAGGTCGGCATCGGTAATGCGGACATTTGCCCATCGGTTAAATAACTGCTCCATTTCATCTCCTATCCTGCCCGAAATACCCATAAGGGTGTGCGCCTGTTTAAGCCTGTCGTTAGCACCCGAAGAATGACGGATTCGGACAACATTTGATGAATTTTTTAATGCGGCATTAAGCGTATTGTTGCATACGATGCGCACAGGGGTGAAAGCGGCCGTAATGCTACCGAAGCCATCATGTGAAGTGGTCAGAAAGAGGTATTGTTCGATAAGGTCATCCTTTCCAACCTTGATATAAGAGGGCAGTTTAGCGGTAATAAAAATGCGTTCCCCTTTGCCCAAAGCCCCTGCGGTTTCATAAAGGATGCCCTCACCACCGCCAACAATACTGTCAAAAAAAGAAAATGCCTCTATATTCTGTACTACTTTATAATCCTTGCCCACCACTCCGAGAACATCCTCTGTATCCGTCCTAACGGTTGAATAAAAGTTAGGCACTAAAATATCGGGCATAAAAGCATCATTCAGCTCCCCAGAATCTTTGCTCTGAAAAGTAACGAGGTTACGGGAATCAACAGTAAATAGCGGACGTTTCTCTACGTTATAGTCCAAGCCTGCAAATTTTAGCGCTTCGGCAGAGGTGGGATAAGATTCCACTATCTTACCCAGTCCATGCCATGCTTTTTCCTTTACCGAAAAAAAACTGTGTTTATCTGTTCTGCTGTTGTAATTAAGGTTATGTGCCATGATAAAAAAATTAGATTAACGTTTTGATTAAAATAAGAGTGATAACTATGGATTAAAAAGCAACCCTTTTAAAAGGGAATGTCTCCGTCAATGCCCTCAAATGTTCCTACATTGCCAACCTGTGTTTTTTCCGTACGTACCTTGCTATCGCGTTCACTCCTACTTTTTGGCGCGCCTGTCTTTACACCACTTTCTGACCCGCTTACACTTCCACGGCCGTTTGAGATACTTCCTATAGCACCTAAGATTTTTACTTCTGAGGTATGAAAAGTGAACGAGGCTTTAGCCTCACCGCCCCCATTGATATAGGCATTTACGCCCACCCTGCCATAAAGCTGAACCCAACCGCCTTTTTTAAGGTATTCGGCAATACCTGTGTTCAACCAGTACGAACAGTCAAAATAGGTCGTGATTTTTTTCTGTTCGCCACCACTTCTGTAGCTGTCATTGATTGCAATCGAAAAGTTTACCACTTTCCTTTCTCCACTAATGGCTTTTACCATTGCATCTGCGGTCAATCTTCCTGTAATTTCCATGATCAAAAAATTTTATGTTTTACATTTTTATTTCTTTCCCTTTTCCCAAAAAAATCTTTTCAAAAGAAAAAACGGAAAAAAAGAAAGTCCGGAAAAACGGGTGCAGAGAGAACGGAGAGCTATAAGTCCCGGAGGGTGTTCTGGCGCAGCCAGGACATTATGCGCTCGCAGAGAATGGAGCGCCCGAAATTCACGGCCTTTTTATCCGTTTCAATTGGAAAGAGTGTATCCTATTTAAACGGTGGTATTATGAGATTATGAAATCCGCATGGAACTGAATCAAATCTATCAAGCCTATTTTCCCAAAAACTTGTATCACAAAACACAGTTTATTAAATTACAAAGGAACGTTTTAATGATACAATGATGAAGACCGGATACGGCAGGGTTTCTAGCACAGAACATAAATTTAAATCTGCAAATTGGAGCACTCGAAAAGGCGGGATGTAAAATCATTTTTAGAGAAACAATTTCCGGAGCAACGAAGGTTCGTCCGGAGCTCGATAAAATGATTGCTCAGTTTCGAAAAGGTGATGAATTAGTTGTCGTTGAGATTGGACCATATGGAAAGAAGCTTAAAGCATATCATTGATTTAGTTTTACGATTAAGTGAACAAGGATTTATAATTAGAGGGGTGACCGATGGGCTTGATACTTCAACGATTGACGGTCGACTTTTTTAAATGTTATGGCTACACTAGCCGAGTATGAACAAGATTGATCAGAGAGAGGACTAATTCTGGTTTACAATCTGCATCTAAAGTAAGACGTAAACACCTCGTAGAATTCAATGTTCAACTAGATTGAAAATAAAAAATTAGTCTCCCCAACTTTTATTGTGTTGGTTAAATTTCACTAAAAACTTGCTGTACTTTTCAAAAAAACTTTCATTGACATCCTTTAAAAATAACAAGTGTGTTTTTTCTTCGAAAGAACATACTTTACTAAATGTTAACTCCGATTGCTTAAATTGATAGGATACTAAAGTTATAGTTGGTTCATCAAAAATGTCGCCATTCATGATTATTTTAACTGGTGGCAACCATCCAATTCTAACTTCTAAATCTACAGTTTTCTCAAAATTATTTACTAGAACTGAGATATCCTGACCTGGTTCAAGTATTTTGTTGGGTTTGGTTTTAACGGAGTGCTCTCAACCTCCAATTCATCATTTTGAAACGGAAAAGAAAACGCAGGGTTTCGTAATGCACATTCTACAATATCGTTGATTTCCGATAATGTATGGTCAAGAACCCAACGTCTAAGACGCTGAAAATTATTATCCAGGACGAAATCTGCACCATAAACTAACGCTAGGAATTCATAACCAATCTTAGTAGAGTAAATAGTCCAAATTTCCCTTGACCATTTAGAAAATAACTGAAGTTGCTTTTCAGCATCGACCTGATTTTCCCCTAAAAATGATACCGTGTAACCACTTAAGTCACCCTTATTTTGATTGTAAATAGCATTTGTATCTACTTCTCTGAGAAATCTTTGAATATCATTTTCACTATTCCCTAATAAAATCACTTGATCATTACTAATAATAGCTCTAGGAGAAAAATTATCTGGAAAATCTTGTTTTACGTCAGATAAAAATACTTTCTTTTTAATCGCATCATTGATTATTTCCAACTCGTGGCTCATACTACTATGGAACAGAGCTAGGGTTCCCCTATTTGTCAGAATCAGTTGGGATAATGGCGACGCTCCAGTTCGAGAATGTATAATTAGCCATTCATGTAATTCAGGCTCATATAATAGGATTGGTAAGCTATCTATTGTGGATTTCTTCCCTGATTTGCGCCACTTATCGTCTTTATAAATTCTAAGCAACGAATTTTTACTCAACCATTGCTCAAATTTCCCGAAATATGAATTACAAGACTGGCAAACGCTATTATTTAAATAATTATGGGGATGATTTTTGGTTAATAGCGACTTAGGGATTATATGAGCCTTATTAAATGGTCTTTTCTGCTCGCACCAGATGCAAATACCGAAAGAATTTTTCTCTTTTGGAACGAATGTTTTCGCTGGTAGTGCCTTCATAATGTGAGATTATTTTTAATGGTAATATCCAAGTTTTTTCGTGAAAATTCAAATCATTAAGGAGAGGCTCGCATAAAATACGCTCTCTTCGATCGTCAACTTAGAATCGAGCCTACAAACTAAAGGGCGATATTGGTTCATAAATAGTATTATTGTATATTAGAAACTGTCTCTAAAAACGATACAGCACTATTAATGTGAAAAATTTCATTTGTCAATCGGAATATCCAATCAGCTGTTATTGCAGAAACAAATGAAGCAATCGCCAAAATATGGCCATATTTTTTAGCTATAATTAAGCACATAAAACTAACCTATACCCTTTATGAATGATGGCACATGGAAATATATTGAATACCCAGAAGAAATCTCAATATCCACCTCACATCTAAATGTTGAATGCTGGATGTTAATATAATTAAGCATGGGATGGTTCGTTACGTTTGAAAAGAAGAGACTTACTCTATGTCGAATTATACCTCAATTTGTTAACAAACAACTAGTAACTGTTAAAACATTCCTGAAAACTCTTCGCTATCTTAGCCCTTGCAATCAATAGGTTAACCGCATGAATAAAAACAATACAGTCGGCAGGGGAAATGCATTTGAAAAGAAAGGATTTCAGTTACTAAAATCCGCATTTGAAGATGGACGTTTTGGTGTACTGCCAAATTGCTGCAAGTTCAGGTTGAAACCCCGTTATAAATCTAAAATATTGGGCGGATGGATCGAATTTGACATGAGCGTTGAAGTGCGGCTAAACCCCAAAGAAAAACCAATTATGATTTTTTTGGTGGAACTGAAGGATTATCAGACCACCATACCTGGGAATGATGTCGGTGAATTTATTCAGAATATGCAGTCCATTGGCGGATGGAATCTTCATCCCATATTCATTAGCACGACCAATCTTCAGCCAAAAGCTGAAAAATTGGTTAAAGCACATAAGATTGTCTGGATCAAAGTTGACGAAGACAGCCACAATACCAAAATCTATAGTTCAAGAAAGCGCAAGAATTCACTGATCGATACTGATTTCGCGCAGATTGCAGCCCAATTGGAAAAACTGAGCTTCCTGAACGAATTAAGCAGTCTAGGCATCCATCAGCATATGGAAGACATCGACTGGCCGGAATTAATTGAAAGGTTTATCCGTCACGCATTAATGGGCAATCTTTCCGGAAAAGCCACGGAAAGCTCCGAAATCACAGGCGTAGGACGTTTATCTGGGGATTTACTTGAAAGAATGGCCGAAAATCTGCTGGACGACTTCAATCTAAACATACGCAACCACCACCTTGGTGTGAATGCGGAAAGCTTTATAGACTACCTTAAAGCAAAACATCAGCTTGACATATCCATTGAAGCCATCGAACAGCCTAAGAACCGTGAGATACTGGGCATGTGCATGGCTAAGGAAAAGAAAATCATTATTGATTCCAGCCTTCAAGGCACAGACCGTTTTGCCTTTGTACTGGCGCATGAAGTCGCTCATTACTTTCTCCACGCTCATCTTTCCATGGAACAATCTGTTTATGACAGCCAATCGGATTCCATCTATGACCCCATTATGGGGAAATATGTATTGGTCAATGACCGTAACTGGATAGAGTGGCAGGCAAACAAATTTGCTGCATGCTTGATGATGCCGCAATTAAACACTGTCGTGCGGTTGATCGATTGCCAAAGTAAAAGAGAAAGGCGTAGACCAAACCATGTATACGTCAACAATGATGCGGAGAACTGGACTAATTTTCTTTTGACTATTGACCATTTAAGTAAATATTTCGGAGTAAGCCATAGGGTCATGGAATACCGCCTTGCTGATATGGGTTTATTAACCTATGGTCCAGGTTTCAGGAGACCTAACCGGATTTCCAATGAAGTCAGCGTGCATGCCAAGCCAATCGGGCAAATCATGCTCAGGGCTTTGAACCAGATGGAAATCAACTACGTGCAACCGATTCAGCCTAAAAAGGAATTTGAAGATGATCCGCCATTTTAATAAAAGGATAATAAAATCAAGTTGTCTCACAAAACGAATATAATTAACAAGTTTAACCTATTTTATCGGTGCCATGGAATTTCCTCTCAGTATTCTAGATAAAGACAAATATTTCGAACAGATTGCTAAACTTATTGAAGATGAAGAATGTATAATTTTTATCGACACCAACATTCTAGCACAATTCTTCAGATTATATGAATCTGCTCGTAATGAGTTTTTTGATTGGATAGACCCACTAATAAAAAAAGAACGCGTTAAAACTCCAGCATGGGCTCTTAACGAATATTCAAAAAAATATGTTAAGGGTCAAACAAAAGAATATCTGAGTGCAGGAACAAAATTAAATTCTATTAGTAAAGATTTCAAAGAAGCAATGCGTTATCTGAAAATGCATGTCTCTGAAAATAATGTTAAAGGCATTGGATATAATAACATTGATGACTATCATAAAGATCTTGACAGTATATATAAGAAACTTGCAAACTTTAGTAATGCTTCAAATAGCAATAAAGAAGCTTATATAAATGATATACACAATGAAATTAGTTCACGATTCTCAAGCACTGTGCTACAGAGTAATATATACGACCTTGTTAATCTTACTTCTATTAATGGGCCTAATAGATTTGCCGCCCAACTGCCGCCAGGTTTTAAAGATATTTATAAAGATTTTAATGCTACCGGAGACCTTATTATTTGGCAGGAGGTATTAGACTATATTAGAATAAATAATATTAGGAAGGTTATTTTTTTGAGTAACGATAATAAAGTTGATTGGATGTACATGCCAAGTCAGATTATTCATTCAGGATTACCTAAACCCATATCAAATCAAACCCTTTCTATTGCCGACACTAGGCTGGTCTATGAATTCAAATTATATAGTGGTTCAAATGATTTTTATATCATTAATACTGAAACATTGACTCAGGTCTTGCTTAGTAAGGGATCAAAAAATATTTTTGAGCTAGCAAAAGCACTCCAAATTGTTCATTCCGAAGACAAAGCAGATGAATATGATATTGATGTCGTTGAGAAAAGAGGAGAGGATGGCAAAAATGAAACACTGAATAAGCTAGAAATTAAAAATAATAGCGATGTCGAGAGCCAACAAGTTCAAATCGAAGATTTTAGTGAAGAAGCTTATTCAGATTCCGAATATTTCGAATACAACAGCACAGAAATAGGAAAAATAATTGAAGAATTACGGACTTATGACTGGTACACGCAAAATCCTGCCATTCAATCAATATATAATCTCCCGCGTAATATATTTAATGACGAGTTTAATCGTGATGATTGGTTCGTATTAGGTAGAAATATCTACCAATCAGCTTGTGGCGGTTCTTGGGAAGCTATGGATTTCATTTTAAATTTAAAAGAAGCAATTTTTTTTCCACCTTTCACCGAACAATGCTTGGCTGCAGGTATGTTTTACGAGATTTTCTTTAATGGAAATGGAAAATTTAGAGAAGGTGACTATAAAACTGGCTTCATAGAGGCTGTATATGATATGCAGTCAAAACAGGAATTTAAAGAAGTAATTGAGTTTATAAGAGCGAAATTGGCAGAGTATCAAGAATACCTATTATTGTTGCCTGACATCGATCCTCAGATACTTGAGTTTAGCATTGAACACTATCTTGATGAAAACTTGATTTTAGGAGACATTCAAGTGATAGAGTCTGTGAAAGTAATGGACGAGGAATTATTGATTCAGAATAAAGCTCAAGATGTACATGAACAATATTTTCCTAGTATTGATAGTTTACGTGATTTAATTGCTAATAAGTTTGCGGTTCCATCTGAACAACTAAAATTAAACTTTAAGCCTGAATTGGGGAAGTTAGAAACTTTTGGATTTCGAGATAATACATATTTATGGAAAGGTCCTTTGAAAGAAGTTCAATTCGAGGTTGATGAGATATATGACGATGACCTTCCCTTCTAATCCATTATAGATTTCTAGATCCATAAGTGAAAATAATTAAACCTGTCTCAAAAAACAAACCATATTTTAATAAATTAATAATAATAATAATAATAGCTTCTTAGTATCGATGGCTTCAATATTTAGTCCAAGTTTGATGCTGTGGATGGAACAATATTTCATCATTATATGCGGTTCTAGCGCCTCGGTGCGTAGTATGGTTTTAAATAGGGATTGAAATACAACAACTATTTGAAGTTTCTTCCACCATGGAAAGCGTCTTTAGCAACATCCTGGCGGACCTGAGCACGCTTATTCTGCGCTGGATAAGGGGCATCATTCTGATCCGCCTTTAAAGAAGTCAACACCGGCAGATTATCCTGCTCGCGCTGTACCAGTTTACCCAGCATCTTGGTGAGGTCGATGCATTTACTAACAATCACATGCACAACGAGTCCTTCGCGCTGTAACCGCCCCTCCACCATTAGCAACCGTGCATGCAGGATTTCCTTACGGTATTTTTCGAACAGTTTTTCAAATACGACCAAGTTGGTAAAACCGGTTTCATCTTCAATGGTAATAAAGCAAACCCCTCCGGCAGTTCCAGGACGCTGCCGGACCAGTACCAGACCTGCAACTTTAACCAGCTGCCCATCCGTGGCCACATTGTTGATCTGATGGGTGGATAGAATCCGTAGCATTTCCAGTTGCGGACGGATAAAGCTTACCGGATGCGCTTTTAGCGAGAGCCCAACCGTGTTATAATCCTGAACAACATGCTCACCCTCACTCATCAGTGGCAGCGATACCTGGGCTTCCAGTAAACTCTCGGATGGCTGCCCTTTGAATATTTCCTCGGGCATATCCTGCAATGCAGATACTTCCCAAAGCGCTTTCCTCCTATCCAGACCAATAGAGCGAAAAGCATCGGCATCAGCTAAGCGTTCCAAAGTAGCAATAGAAATACCTGCATCACGCAAAGCGGTAATGGTCTGATAACCTTTTCCGCGCCTGTCTACCAACATTTCCATATCGTCCTGCCGTATGCCTTTGATCTGGCGGAAACCCAAACGCATGGCATAATACTTTCCGGATTTTTCTTCCAAAAGGTTATCCCAGGTAGAATAGTTGATATCCGCCGGACGCACCTCCACGTTATGTTTTTGCGCATCGATCACGATCTGGGCCGGCTGATAAAACCCCATAGGCAAACTGTTGAGCAACGCCGCTGCAAATGTATCCGGATAATAATGTTTCAGCCAGCAGGACACATACACCAGGAGGGCGAAACTCGCGGCATGGCTTTCGGGAAAACCATAGCTTCCGAAACCTTCGAGCTGTTTGAAGATGCGTTTGGCAAATTCTTCGGTATAGCCTTTTTTCATCATGCCATCGATCAGCATTTTCTCGTACTGGTTTACCATACCCTTAAATTTAAAGGTTGCCATGCTGCGCCGCAGTCCATCGGCTTCAGCTGGGGTAAAGCCTGCGGCAACAATGGCAATTTTCATGGCCTGTTCCTGGAAAAGCGGCACACCCAGCGTTCTGCCCAATATTTCCTTGAGTTCAGGCATTGGATATTCGATGGCTTCTTCCCCGTTTCTGCGTCTGAGGTAAGGATGGACCATATCACCCTGGATCGGGCCTGGCCGTACGATAGCTACTTCGATCACGAGGTCATAAAACTCCCTGGGTTTTAGCCTTGGCAGCATGGACATCTGCGCCCGGCTTTCAATCTGGAAAACGCCGAGTGTATCGGCTAAACAGATCATATCATAAACCTCGGGATCATCCTGGGGGATATTGGCCAAAGTCAGGTTTAGCCCATAATGCTGTTTGCAAAGATCAAATGCTTTACGGATGCAGGTGAGCATGCCCAGTGCCAGCACATCTACCTTTAGAAAGCCAAGTGCATCAATATCATCTTTGTTCCACTCGATATTGGTACGGTCTTCCATACGGGCATTCAGGATCGGGCATAGATCGGTCAGTTTTCCGTTGGTCACCACAAATCCCCCGGTATGTTGTCCTAACTGGCGTGGAAAGCCCATCATCTGAGCGGTGAGTTCCAGTGTCTTTTTTAAGTGCGGATCCTGTGGGTTCAAACCAGATTCTGTTACCCTTTCGCCTTCAAACCATTCATCGGTATATTCCCAAAGGGAACCGGAAAGGCGGTTAATGGTATCAACCGATAAACCCATTGCTTTTCCAACATCCCTGATTGCTCCTTTCTGGTGGAGCTGGGTAACGGTAGCGACAATGGCAGCACGGTCACGGCCATACTTGTTGTAGATATACTGGATAATTTCTTCACGCCTTTCATGCTCAAAATCCACATCAATATCCGGCGGTTCGTTCCTCGCCGGCGAAATAAAACGCTCAAAAAGCAAGTCAAACTTCATAGGGTTAACCGAAGTAATCCCCAGACAGAAACAGATCGCCGAGTTTGCCGCTGATCCGCGGCCCTGGCATAAAATATTACGGCTACGTGCTTCCCTAACAATGTCTTCCACAAAAAGAAAATAATTGGCGTAATCCATTTTTTTGACAAATTCCATCTCATAGTTAACCATATTTACCACTTTTTCAGGGATAACTGCTCCATAAAACTCATGCGCACCTTTCCAGGTCAGATGTTCGAGTTCTTCCAGCGGAGAGCGGCCGCTTTGATTGATTTCTTCGGGATATACATATTTGAGTTCATCCAAGGAAAAAGTGCAGGCTTCCGATATTTTCATGGTATTGCGGATCGCCTCGGGGTATCTACGGAACAGGCGGTGCATTTCTTCTACGGGTTTTAGGTAACGTTCGGCGTTCTGGTGCAAACGGAATCCTGCTTCCTGGATGGTACACTTTTCCCTCACGCAGGTTAAAATATCCTGTAATTCCCGGCGTTCTGGTTCATGGTAATGTACATCACCAGTGGCTACAACAGGAATATCATACCAGTCTGAAAGCTGGCGGATACGAAAGATCAGTTTGTCATCATTGCCCAGGTAACTGCGTGTAGCAGAAAGATAAAGCTGCCCTGATAAAGCCTCTTTATATTCACCGATGTGTTTAACAAAAGAATCCTCAAAATTAAAATGGCGGTTCAGCACTCCTGGCATGACTACGGTAAACAGCATGCCTTTGGCATGTTCATAAACATCAGCTCTATGCAGATGGCATTTGCCTTTTTCAGCGCGGAGATTGCCTTTGGTCAGTAATGCCGAAAGCCGCCCATAGGCTTCACGGTCTGTTGGATAAGCCAGGAGGCTCGGCCCGTCCAATAGATCTAACCTGCAGGCAGGCATAATCTGAATGTCTTTCTCTTTGGCCGCAGCATGCCCCCGTACAATTCCTGCCAGGGTATTGCGGTCGGTGATGGCAATTTTTTTATAGCCATATACTGCCGCCTGATCAATGAGCTCATTGGGATGGGAAGCTCCGCGCAGGAAGCTGAAATTTGAAGTGGCCTGTAATTCGCTGTATTCCATTTTGTTTTAAGCAAAAAATCCATGAATAAACCATTTGTATTTTTGACCGCCATCATAGTGCCCTAAACGGAACAGCCAGTACCTTCTGCCCTGCTCATCTTCTACCTGGTAATAGTCCCGGTGATCCCCTTTATCCATCCACCATTCCCGTTCGATACGTTCCGGCCCGTCAGCTTTTACCACATCGTGTTTGGCGCCCTTGTAAATAAAAAACTTAGGGGGATGATCGGGGATCAGCGCCATTACTTCTATCGCCTCGGGCTGTGAAAGCAGTTCGGTCGGGCGTGGATTATCTAAGCGCCAAGCTGTTGTTGCTTTCTCAGTGGTAGTCATGCAGTTTTTTACCGAGCGTTCGGGCCAGTAGTGCGTAGCTGGAATATAGCGGTGGATTACCCCTGTTCCTACTTTTCCTGCTACACGGTCAAGCAGGCGGATCACACTCTGATCGTTTAGTCCGGGCTTAGTAGTCCATAACGCTTCCTGGCCTGGGATTACTTCATCCACTTTCGGCGCATCCAGTACAAACAGCTCAATGCCCAGTGCCGGGCGGATCTGATCGATTTTGAGCTGAAAAAGCTTGAACAAATGGCTTACGTTATGCGTTGCCGCATTGGTACCAACATTAACCTGAATCACCCTGCCGTCAATCCGGTAGCAGGTCAATACCGCGCTGCGCAGTCCTTTCCCTTCATTTTGCAGGTGCAAACACAGATTTTCCAACAGTTTAGTGATCGCTATTTCAATCCCGTTTCTTGTTTTAATTGGTTCCAGACAGGGCAAACGCTGCTGGAAAGGCTCAGGCACCTTTAAGGGTTGTAAAATTTCATCAGCGCTGCCCAAAGCCTGGGCAAGGCGCGTTAGAAAGTCGTCACCGAAACGCCTGCGCAATACCGAGCGGGGCATGCCGATAAAACTTTTGATCTGGTAAAAGCCCAGTTTACGGAGTTTGTTCAATGTAATTTCATCAAGGCGTAAGGCCTCTGGGGGCAAAGGCAATAATGCTGTTTGGTGATCGCCTGGCGGGATAAGTGGCGTGACTGTTCCAAAGCGGGAAATTGCCCATGCGGCACCAGGCGTGTCCGCCATAGCCAGCCTGACGGTATAACCTTTTGTTTTCAATCTGGAAACGATCTCTTTCAGGTATTCCCTTTCTCCTCCCCAAAGGTGGCTGCATCCGCTGATATCCATAAAGAGACCATCCGTAGAAAAATCATCCACCATCACAATAGGAGAATATCTAATACACCATTCCCCAATGACTTTTAGGAGCGATGCCGTCCTGCCTGCTTTATCATCCAGTAGTTCCAGGCCCGGACAGATGGCTTTGGCATCCGCGGCTTTCATTCCAACTTCTATTCCCTGCGCACTAGCAAGAGGACTAACCGCGGTAATCATATTGCGCCCATGATCAGGCGCAGCAAAAACAAAAGGCACGTCCTTTAATTCAGGGCGGCGGATAAGCTGCCAGTCAGCCAGCAGGTGGCGGAACCATATTGAAACATAACGCTTTTGCATAATTGCACCTATCCAATCTGTCTTTGTTTTGGTTCAGACCATATTGCATGCTGTTGTTCTGGCTCAAGCTGCCTGAAGGCATCCCCAGCCCATTCCATTACCCAGCTGCCGGGTTTACCGCTTCTTACTTTTAGCAATTCTACCTGCCAGCGCGGGAAACCAAGCCCTGGCATTCCCCTTTCGGTCAGACTCGGTAATGGAGAAATTTTCCACCTCGCGGTGGCTACAGTACTTGCAGTTTTACGCTCATCTTTACGCAGGATAAATCCGGTAACGCCACTCTGTTCTACAGCAAGCTGTAACCTGCGGGATTCTATCAAGCTCAGATCGCTGAGTTCAGCAACGACCACAGCGAGTCCTTTGCATTTCAAAGATTCTTCCATGATCCACAAGACATCCTTTTCTGTTTGTACGTCCATGAAAATAATGCGTTCGGGATCCGCGTTGAAAAGGCGCAGGGAAAGGGGAAACAGTTTTCTTGCGGTACTGATCCAGACACAGGCGGCACCGTCTTTCATCAGGATAGCCAGCAGGCCACCAATAAAACCATCGGTCGCTGCTGAGTCTTCAGGCGCAATGGTAATAAATTCATGGATTGCCTTTTTGGGAAAAACGCCATTGGGAAATGCAGTCTCTATCGCACCTAAGCCAATAGCGTCGGCTTTTCCAGCCACCTGGGGTTTAAGGCCCTGCCACAGCAGGATGTCCTGTTGCAACTTATCGATCAATTCCCTGCTTGCTTTCATTTTCCCCTCCTTATTTTATGCCTTTTAATGAGCATCCTAAATGAAACAACAAAACTAATACTAAAATTATTAGTAATTATCAAAATGTGGAAAACATTTAATTTATGTGGAGAGCAGAATACCAAAAAAAGGCTGATAGCAGCTAGTAATAATGCATAAGCTATTCATAATAGCGTGATTACGCCTGGATATCAGAAGTAAATTATCATAAAAGTAAATTCATGAAAGCGTCAATTTTTACTAAAATTTTTAGTTTTTAAATTAAGAATTGTAATTTTATCACATGAACCTTTTTGGAGAAACAGCATTATTTGACGGAGGCATAAAGAGGTACACGGATTTCAATATGCCCAGTACTGAACTGCGGCTGTGGCAGCATTTTTTTAACAAGAACGAGGCAGACAATTACTATAAAATTCTTTTGGCCGAAACACCATGGCAACAGCGCATGCGAAAAATGTATGATAAGATGGTGATTGATCCGCGCTTAACCGCGTATTATGGTGGCGAGAACGGTCATCGGTGGACACCTGTCTTGTTGGAGATCAAACAAGCAATAGAAAATGTTTGTGGTATCAGCTTCGACCGGGTGCTGTTAAATCTGTACCGTGATGGAAAGGATTCAGTCGCCTGGCATAGTGATACGCTTCCTGCTGACGGCAAACATCATCACATTGCATCGGTAACTTTTGGAGATACCAGGATTTTCAAGGTACGCCACAAATTCAGAAAAGACATTGCAGGGCTGGATATACCACTAACCCATGGAAGTTTTCTGCTCATGGATGACAACATGCAGGATCATTATGAACACCATGTACCCAAAACTGCCCGCAGTGTCGGCCCAAGGATCAACCTGACTTTCCGCATTTCTGAATCGGGTAAACCAGTTTACCTAATGAGGTAAACTGGCTGATCCCGCAACGGCCTCATCAACCTTAGATAAGATCGCCAAGCCACATTAGCACTTTTCAGCTTTAATAATGATGGAACCTGGAAAGGCGGCGATCCAAATCTAGGCTCCTGTAGACAATTAAATACTGCCCCCCCTCTGGCAAGCGCAAAATATTATCAAAAAGTTTTTAGCTTAATAAGCCCTTTGAGGCTTATTTTATTTTTTTTTCAATGTCTTTTCGCTGATTCGAACCGCTTTTTTTAGCGTCCTTGATATCAGAAGATTTTACATCCAGCTTATTTGCTTCGTATTTAATTTCGTGTGGTTGGTTCGATACTGAATTCCGCTCCACTTTTGTTCCTCTTGGCATAATTCTAAAATTTAGGTAAATGTGTAGATATAACAAGCTGATTCCTGTTTCGGTTTTTATCGGAGTCAAAAAGTCATAAAACCGATGAACAGATAAAACTGTTTATAGCTTAAAGAATACTGTTATGGAACAGATGAATGTCGAGGATTCAGTAAAAGTGAAAATTGACTTCAGTAAAAAAGAATTACCGAAGAGCGCACAGAAACTGAGGCCATTGGTATGGAAAGATGGCGATAGCTTCTGCTGTCTATTGGGACCTGATCCAAAGGTTGGGGTTTTTGGGTGCGGAGATTCTCCGCTAACGGCAATTGTGGATTGGGATACCCATCTTGGCAATCGACTGGCCGGGCCATCGCAGGAAGATGAGGTTATTCAATATGTTAAGGACGTTTATAAAGCAGACAATACCGAGGTATGGTAGGCCGAAAAAAACATATCGCAAAGGTTAACAACATGCCAGAGCATATTGATCCTATGCTCTGTACACTGGTTAAAGCCCCTGTGGAAAGTGAAGAATACCTTTATGAGCTCAAATGGGATGGTTACCGGATCATTTCAAAGGTAGAAAACGGGAAAGTCCGTATGAATTCCCGCAGCGGTCTCGATTATACCAAAAAATATCCCCTGATCGCTGAGGCCCTTGAAAACCTGGATCATGAGCTGATGATCGACGGTGAGGTAGTGGTGCTTAACTCCGGAGGCAAACCTGATTTTGATGCCCTGCAACTCTACAACGGAAAACGTACACCGATCCGTTATTGTGTTTTTGACCTGCTGTTTCTGGATGGCAACAATCTCATGGAACTACCGCTTTACCAGCGCAAGGAGCTGCTGGAAGCACTGGTAAAAGAGGATGAAATTTTTCTATTTAGCGGGAGTTTTGAAGATGGAAAGGAACTGTATGAAAATGCACTGCGCGATAACCTGGAAGGGATTGTGGCTAAAAAGAGAGATAGTCCTTATATACCGGGTGACCGTAGCTACAACTGGCTGAAAGTACCCACACGTAAACGGCAGGAATTCGTGATCGGCGGCTGGGCGGAGTCCGATAAGTCACGCTCGTTCCGCTCCCTTCTATTTGGCGCTTATGAAAATGGCAAACTTCAATGGATCGGCAGGTCTGGCGGAGGCTATAAACAGTCCGAAATGCCCGGCATCTTAAAAATGCTCCAGGCCGTTGAAACTGACAAATCACCCTTTGCCAACAAAATCCTGGATACCAAAGGCGCTAAAATCCATTATGTCCAACCAACGCTGGTAGCCAATTTTGAATTTGCCACATGGACAAAATCCGGCAGGATCAGAAAACCAGCCACCTTTCTAGGCTTCCGTAAAGATAAAAACCCGAAAGATGTGGTACGGGAAGTACCCAAAGAGGCGGAACAGGTAGAAGAAGTGATTGAAAAACAAGCAGCAAATCAAGAAAATGATCAAGATGAAAGCAGCTACGGCGATACGCCTGATGATCCTGCTAAACAGAATGCCGGCAAACCAGAACTGGAAACCTATCGGCAAAAGCGATCTTTTAATCAGACACCTGAGCCGCAAGGCGGCAATACGGACAGCGAAAAGCTGATCTTTGTCGTCCAGAAACATGACGCTTCGCACCTGCATTATGATTTCCGGCTTGAAATGCGCGGGGTACTCAAATCATGGGCGGTTCCCAAAGGACCTTCAATGAATCCCGAAGACCATCGGCTAGCTATGGCGGTTGAAGACCATCCTTACGACTATAAAGATTTCGAAGGCATCATTCCCAAAGGCCAGTATGGCGGCGGCACGGTATTGGTCTGGGATAACGGAACCTATGAACCTGCAGAAAAGATCAAAGGCAAAAAAGCGCAGGAACACTGGCTACTCTCCCACTATTATAAAAACTCATTAAGCATTATTCTGCACGGGAAAAAACTCAAAGGAGAATTTAATATCACCCGGATAAAGGAAGAGGAAGAAGGACGAAATTCATGGCTGTTGACCAAGGTAAAAGATGGCCATGAGCTGGAAACGGATATCACAAAAAAAGACCGTTCAGTAATCTCAGGTAACACCTTGCTGGAAGTGGCCATGGACAGCCATTCGAAAGTCTGGCAGAGCAACCATGCTACACACCTGGATGAACCCGGGGCTAACAATCATAGCGAACAAGAAGCAATCAATCGGGAACAGCTGGATGGACATGGGAATGCTCAGACCAGTTCCCGGCCCCAGCATAAACATCAGACCGTCGGCGAACTTTTTCCAAAATCCAAAAACAAGAGATCCACCCGTGGTTCACTGCCCAAAGAAAGCAACTGGCACAAAGTCTTTGAAGAAAAGATCAAATCAGAGGGCACAATCGAAGTAGAAAAGCAAAGCTTACAGTTGACCAACATTGAAAAAAAGCTGTGGACGAGCACTAATAAGGCGCAACTGATCAGTTATTACAACAGCATAGCACAATATATTTTGCCTTACCTGAAAGACCGGCCACTTTCCCTGCACATTAAAAACCTTGCTGCTCAGGCTCCAGGCTTTTATATCAAGGATATGGAAGGCCATCAGCCCGACTTTCTTGATATATTTTCCACTAAGCGTAAACATAAAGCTAAAGGCAAGGCCGATGTGATCGATTATGCCGTCTGCAATAACCTTCCTGCCTTACTCTGGCTGATCAACCTGGGCTGTATTGACCTGAATCCATGGAATTCCACCACCGCACATCCGCTAGAACCTGATTTTATTGCCATTGACCTAGATCCATCGGATGAGGATTTTAAAAAGGCCGTTAGAACAGCGCTGGCAGCAAAGGAGTACTTTGATGAGCAGAAGCTTACCGCTTTTGTTAAAACTTCCGGCAAAACCGGCATCCACATCTTTATTCCCTGCAAAGGATTCAGCTTTCCACAGGCCAGAAACTTAGCGGAACAGATCTGCGCGGAGATCCAAAAACGTGTCCCTAAAATCGCCACGATCGAAGTGTCCATTGAACATCGTGGCAATAAACTATTTGTTGATTTTTCCCAAAACGACGAGGCCGATACCCTTGCCTGCGCCTACTCAGTACGCCCCGGCAAATTGCCAACCCTCTCAACGCCGCTCGAATGGGAAGAACTGACATTAGAACTCAAACCCACAGACTTTACAATCGATACCATCAATGCCAGGTTATTGCAAAAAGGCGATCTCTGGGCTGATCTGTTGGATAAAAAAATCACAGCAAGCAATACCAAAATTTTAGGAAAATTACTTGAGGGATCATCGAATTGACATCCTGTTAAGCACTCGGGTAGGCAGCCAGATTGCATTAAATAATTCAATTAATTTAACTTCAACCGTAACTATAAATTGCTTCCACTTGTATTTAGTATTAAAGGAGATCAAAAGAACAAGCATCCTTATCATAACTCGCGATCTTCAGTTTGAAAAACCCTACCTCATCACCGCTGATCCGGCAAACAGGAAATAAAATGCTTCTGAAATTTACACCTAAAACCGTGAGGGTGATGATACATTTTGAGCGTCGGAAACGTTTGAAAGCAAACTCGAATACTGCACGATTACATTTAGATCATTTATCTGGTTCCGTGGAATTTAAAAATTAGCGAAGACCGAATGCAACCGCAGACAGAAACCGGTCACATCTAGGAGCTGATGGATTATTCCAGCCGAGAGTCCGCAGGACGCGAGGCTTCCGGCCGTCCTGCGGACGGCCGGAAGCCATTTCCATCCATCACCTTAAAACAATCAGTTTTTGATAAAAATCCTCCCAATATGCACGGAGCCTTTTGTCCAGCGCTGCAAACCTCGGGTCTTCATGATATTGGCTTTTATAACGGTCTGCCTGTTTAATTGCTGCTTCCAGATCGTTCACCCTGATCGGCCTGCCTGCAAGATCTATAACTTTCATCATAATTTTATTTTGTTCCTATACAGAAAATTTAATTATAAGTATTCAAATTCCCCCGTCTTTCTCGGGCTAAACACGATGGCGTCTAAACCCCTTAAATCAGCTAGGCCAATTGTGGCCTAACTAATTATTAACTCTTAACCTACCATAAAAAGGGGGTAGTTAGAGCAACCTGCCCGTCCAAAAACTTGCTTATGCTTCTACCGTTCCGGCTATGATCCTGCCCCAATAAAGTGCATTGTTACTGATGTGCCGTTGCCATGCGCCCTCCGATCTGCACCAACGGAAACCGTGCTGTTTTAGCCGTGCGATTACCTCCTGCACGGGCTTTCCATCGAAAAAAAGCTGAAGGCGGTTGGCCTCCCTGTTCTCCAAAATACGCACCCCGTTGATTACTGCATCAACTGCCACGGTCTGCCCCTGTTTCTTTAAAGCCAACAACCTTTTTTCAATACGCCTGATATTGGCACTATTATTTGTTAAGGTAAAATGGGCAAACCCTTTACCCCCGAACTTATCCTGTATAAGCTCTTCCCACATCTTAGCATTACCATACTTTAGTTTTAAAAAACCCGCCTTATCATCCTTTCTAATGCAGTTATTGGCCGCCTTCATAAAATCCTGCATCTCCTTTAAACTGTTCAGTTTTTCTTCCAGTTTTGCCACAGCCTCAGGGTCGTCCGAAAAGATGGCATCGTTATTTTTAATGCTGTCCGCCTTATCTGCATAATATGCAGCTTTATTATCTGCCTCAACCGACCGCTTCATTGCTCCAGATATTTTATCCCTATACCTGCGGTCAGACTTTTCGGAATGATGCCCGATAAGGATAGGCTGACCCATCGGGATCGCATCCGCCATTTTCTGACTTAACTGATACAGCCTGTCCGACTCAGCTTCATTCTTTGAAGCTTTTTCTTCCGCACCTGCAATGCGGTTTTCCCTGCGTTGATGAAAATCATGTTTCATAATCCAAAATGCAATTCCTCGGCTGCACCATACCGTCTCTAAAAATAAAAACCCTATTAATTATCTTCTTCCCGTCCCTTCCCAAAAAATCTTTTCAAAAGAAAAAACGGAAAAAAAGAAAGTCCTGAAAAACGGGTGCATAGAGAACGGAGAGCTATAAGTCCCGGAGGGTGTTCTGGCGAAGCCAGGACATTATGCGCTCGCAGAGAAAGGAGCGCCCGAAATTCACGGCCTTTTTATCCGTTTCGATTGGAAATATCGTTGCCTTTTTTGTGTCTTCTGTTACAACACACCACATCCTCATTTTTTCCGTTAGATTCATGGACGGATGAGTGTAGTTCTCGTAAACATATTTGAAAAAGATTAAATTTGTTATAAAACAAATGCTAGTCATTTATTCAACCTAATTTAACCCACCTTTAATCCATGAACTTTAAGGAGCAAAAACGACAATACATCGATGATGAAGGCTTTAGATTACTTGCACTTATTGAAGACAAAATACTTCAACCTGTTAACAAAAGCCCAAAGCGGACTCCTTCAGGTTCTATCCATGAAAAAATTGCCCTGGATCTCACAGAAAAGATGGTTGATTCCCCACACATTGAATCAGCATACGATCGTACAGGGCATGAATACAAAAAGGAAGTTTACAATAACCGTTCCATAGGGTTCAATGGCCTCGATTATTTAAGGGTTAAGAAGCTTGCTGCAACTGCCAGCGAAGAAAAATCGATAGTATATAAAATCAGCGAAGATTTTATAGAAAATAAGATTTTTAAATGGCTTGTAAAAACCCATAAGGAAAATAGAGCAGAAAAAACATTATCTACATTTTTGCTAGATGAGTTTTTAATGGTGTGTAAGAATCGCCGCATACGGTTCCCAATAGTCAACTTGGATATCGACAATGCTTTTGAAATTGGTAAGGCGAAATTCGATTTTTTCACAGAAGACTATTTTAACAAACTCAAACAGCACAATGCTGAACAAGGGTCTACTTCAAATGAGGACAGCTACTCACACATCCGTAATAAATATCAAGGAAAAGTCTTCGTTTCATTTGATGTGGTTGCTGAAGTTCAAAAAGCAGAAGAGATAGCTTTAGAATATTGTTCGCTTACCGTCGATATATTAAAAATGTGTTCAGATATGTTAGATCTACCAGACCTAGGTTTAAAATTTGACATCGATTCTAGGGTAAAATTTGCATCTCAGAGCGAAGTTATTTTAACGATGGCAGAAAATGAGCTTGAAGAATTTACCATAAACATGTACGGACCACAAGGAAGGTACCGCATTGGTAAAAAACAATGGACTCAGATGCTAAAACGTGGCTTAGCCGTCTTTCACATCTTTCTTATAAACCTCACCGATGAGCCGACAGAACTTCAGTCCCTTATAGTAAACAGCATCAAACGGTTCGGTAATGCAATTTCGATCCACAGCCTCCATCAAAGAATCGTTGAACTATTTACAATCCTCGAATCTTTGCTTCTACTAAATACAAATAGTCCAATAATCGAATCAGTCTGCCGTTATTGCTCAAAGCTGGTGTTTAAGAAAATCGAGGACAGAAAGCAGGCGATCGAACTACTCAAAATTATGTATGATGTCAGAAGCAAACTAATACATCACGGAAAAGAGGTAAGATTCGACATGGACAACCTGAGAAAATTACAGTACATTGTCGTCATGCTCCTAGAAGCATTGATCAACAAGACAAAGCAACACCTAAGTAAACAGTCGCTGTTACAGGAAATAGAAGATGCTATTATGCAGGCCTATGATTAAAAGTATGCAAACAGAACTTCCAAATAAATTAATACATCCGGAAAATTTTTCCATCCTACTCACATTTAAGCTCCTGCAGGCATACAATATCCGACATGGCTTCATTTAGCCAGCGCAGCAGTATGGCTAATCGGCCATTGATCCCATTGATATTGTAGGTAGCGATCTTCACGGCACAGGTCAGTCAAAAAGTTTTTGGGATTTTGTATAATAGCTTGTTCTGCCACCTATTTTTTCATGAAGTACTTCCTCGCCTTTTTTGGTCTGTTTGATACCCGCTCCATGTATTTCCATAAAGTCCCTGAGTTCACCACGCAGCTCATCACCGTTTTCTTTTTCGATTTTCTTTATTGCAGTTTCCAGCACCGAGTGCATACTTTTATGCAGTCTTTTAACATCATCCTCTGGTATCTTGCCAGCAATAGAAAAAGGGGAAATGCCGGCACGGTAGAGTATCTCATCACCGTAAGAATTTCCGATCCCCCGGATCTTCTTCTGATCCATGAGCAGGGATTTGATCACAGTCTTTTTTCCTTTTATCAATCTGAGCAGTGATTGGTAATCTATTACCAATGCATCGGGAACATCGCTCTCCGGCGGATCAAGGGTCGGGGTAGCCTGTTTCTGCATGTCTGTCACGGCAAAACCACTGCCACCCTTAAAGTGAAAACTCATGATGGTAAATTTAGCTGCTTTATCATTTAGCTCAACAAGTTCTCCCCGTAGCATCAGATGCAGTCCGAGTACGCTTTCGCCGATATGGAACTGTAAAGTTTTCCCCGACCGTTTTACCAAAGAAAGTTTATGGCCCTCAAGATTTTCTTTCAGTTTTTTTGAAGGGACATTTAGTTTTTTATCAACCGGAATATCAACTTTTTCAAGCACTTTGCCTCCAAATTTACGGGTGAGGATACGCGCAAAGACTTCAAGATCGGGTAGTTCGGCCATGTTATTACGATTTGAGGTAGTTTTTGATTTCTGAAAGATTCTGTCCACGGATAGCGACCACTGCTTTAAGCTCTTCTGTACTGATCTGAAACTGTTCGGCCCAGTAACTTAACTGTTTGGGATCGGAGATATCTATAGTTCCCTCAGTAACTCCAAAGTCTTCAGGCTCCAGTGTATCCTTATCGCTAGCAATGTCCTTAAGGTCGCTTTCCACTTTTTCTGATTCTCCGAAATACTGCCTTGCCCTTTTTAGTCCGGTGGCAATAGCAATTCCCTCTTCCACTCCTTCAGTCAATAGCGCATTTGCTATTTCCACCGCTTTCTCCCTTAGTGGTTGGGACTGGTTTTTATATGATGGCGGAAAATCCCCATTATACCAAGGCATAAGCGCTCCTTTTTATTCTTAAAACATCGGTTATCCGACGAAAGTTTGGAGGCAGTGTACAAAAAAGGCGGAAGTCTTTGGACTTACGCCTTAATGCGTTCAATTATTGGCATTTCATTTGTCAATGTACATTGATTCAAAAAACCGTATGGATGTCGAGCAATAAAGTACAGTTACCTTTTTAATTGGTTTTCTTTTTGTTCTTGATATAGCTTTCAATATCCTTGCGATTTGACGATCCAGTGGTCAACTTTACTTCCGCTTCAAAAGATCGATTGATGCTTTTAATTTCATTTAATAAGTTTTAATTATTCTTTTTTGATGAGCATCCCGGGCCGTCGCAGCCAGACAGTAAAAACCTGCATTCTTCAATCAAAATTCGTTAAAAGGCTTAATGTATTCTATAAAGGAAATGGATTTTTAGCTACTGAGTACCTTTCACCAACTCAAAAATAATTTTCTGGGACTGTTGCAATAGCTCAGGTTGATTTTTGATAATCTGTAGTTCGGCCAAATTAAGCGTCCTTGTCTGGATATTTACTACCCCATTTTCATTTGTAGTTTTTACTACAATTAGTGAATGAATATTGATAACTGCATTAGGTATATTTTCGAGAGATTTGATAATATTCAAAAATGCCGCCGATTGATTTAGCTCGGCCTCAGATAGTGTTTTGATCGTTTCATTGACAGAGGCTAGATATGGAATATCAAATTGGGCATCAACCTCTCCAACAGACAACGGCCCCTTGCTCCTGCTTATCATCTGCTTTATCCATGATCCACTTTTTGCCGGAAAGTCGACCACAGTCTCATATCCCATTTCCGTCAAATAGTCGAGTACTGCCTGATACGCATTATAGATAGATTTTGGCTCATTGGTATCCAGATAGAAGCTAATAGTTATCAATTGCTTCCGCTCAATATTGACACCAGCCGAGGCTTGATTGAAAAGGAGTTGCTTTAATAGCGCCTGCTCTTTCCTAAGTTCTTCCACATTGTTAATGAGGCTTAACTCCGCTTCCGCCATTCCTGTACTCATCCGTAACAGTGATTTTGCATTTTCAAGCTTACTTTCATCTTTAGGAAGTCGTCTTTCAAAATTTGAATAAACAAAATTTTCTAAGTCAATTGCCGAAAACGAAAACTCATCGCTTCGACCCTCAAGGCTTTTCCACCAATGATGCGGTTGATGAATCTTTCCATTAGAATGATCAACGAATAACGGCAAAATCCAAAATGATGAGTACGAGTACAGTTTACTATAGAGTTCAAATCTCCTCTCGCAGTGATTTCTTTTAAATATTCTACTTCTTCGTTTGTAAGACTATGGCCGTAATTCTTTGCCGACCTTAGTAACTCTTCTTTATCCTTTTGTTCTTCGTTTGTCATGATGAGCGTTTTAGATTTTACACAATGTAGCAATTATTACAAATACCTAGAAGTATTTACTAAATTGGCAGCGTAAATCTAAAAAACGATTAAACGCTCCATGATAACCAATCTCTCTGCAAACCGTGAAATCCAAGACTACAAAACCGAAGATTCATTTGATTTTATTATCAAAGCAGACGCTATAAAGTCTTTTCTCGAAACTAATGTAAATTCTCTTCTCCACAATAAAATGCTCGCATTATATGGCAATTGGGGAAGCGGCAAGACATCATTGATGCGGCATATTGAGAAGGAGATCGACAAAGGAATCTATTTTCCTATTTTTTTTGAAGCATGGGCGCATGAGAAAGACGACAATCTTGCATTATCCCTTTGTGATGCCCTGACCTCAGAAATTACGGAAGGGAATCTTTCCATAATAAAATCTTTTCGCAAAAATGCGATTGCTTTACTGAAAGGTTTTACATCTGGTGTCAGCGTTAAAATTTCCGATCCAATTAGCAAAGGATTTGAATTTGCTTTTGAAGGAAAGGATGCGGTCGAAGCATTTGACAAAGCACTTGAAGACCGGTCAGAAAAGAGCTTTTTCACAGAAAACAAAGATTTCAAAAAAACATTTTTGGCAATAGAAGAGCTGATCTTAAAAAAGAAAAAAGCAACTAGGATTATTGTTTTTGTTGATGACCTTGATAGGTGTGAACCCGAAAATGTTCTGAATCTGATAACAGCAATAAAATTGTTCTTTACCTATGGACAAAAGACCGTTTTTCTAGCAGGATTAGACAAAGACGCCATTACCAAAGCAGTAATTACAAAATATAAAGACGTTGTGAAGTCTGAAGAATACCTGGAAAAGGTATTCGACATCAGTTTTAGTATGCCGAAAACATTTTCACTGGCAAAATTCCTATCTCAGTATTTTACTGATCACATAGAATTACTTGAAGATTTCTTTAAATCGATCGGCCTGACAAACCCAAGGCACATCAAAAAAATATTAAACAAATATGAGATCTTAAATACTTTCAAGATCAGCGCGTCCATCCCTCAAGAGATCCGAAGCTTTATTCCCAATGTTATTTTCAGACAGGAGTATCAAAATGGAAACATCTGGGAAACGATCCTATGTATATATTTTATCATCCTATATGAAAACCATGCTGATCAGTTTGAGGAACTGGAACAGTATGAGGAAAAATTCGCTAAACTGCTTGACCCGATAGTAAAACTGCAACGAGAAACCGTTACAAATACGAGAGTCACTCCTGCAACAGCATCAGATGTTCTGAAGAATTTCAAAATACAGAACATTAGAAGTGCCAAGATAGCAGAAGTAAGTGGGAGAACGGTTACATCGGGAGGTAAGCGAATCAGCTTTGTAAAATTTCTCCTCATTTTTTCGCACAGCCATCCGAATAATTTTGCGGAAGTATATGATGAAAGAATATCGCAATATGAATCTTATTATACCGACAGCGGTATCCTGACTTCTTTCTGTCGATTTTTAATTAAGCATAAAGATGAAATTGAAAACAATGAGTTTAGCGACTACATTTTCTGGAATTATTTCAATATGGCAAAATATCTTTTATAACTTATCAGACAACGTAAATAAGCAGCTAACTAAAAACACGACCAAGGGATAAATCTAGAATACGGGATATTGTCTTTAATGTATTCTTAAATCGTAGACATACAGGCCCCGTCACCTCTGAGATTATACTTGATGCGTCATTGTATCAACCGAGGGAAGAGAATTATGTAGTGGAGAAACCGATCGGGTGACCGGAATCTCTTTGTCGACACTTTCATCAAAAAATCAATGCCAGTTCGGTATAATCTTTGGCGAGATGAATTGCTTTATCAAAAAACACGCTTCGTTTAAAATCCCGGAAGATATTGCCAATAATTAATTACTTAATGAAAATGACTATAAGCCCAAAAGCCCATATGATATAATGTTAAATATCGGCAATCGGCGGATCGGCAATGAAGATCCAAAAAAATAAATGCTATTTATTTGTACTTTTAAACGATTATCCGATGAACGGATATAAATTATAACGATAATTACTAATACGCTACTCATGCCATTTAATCTTTACCTTTCTAGTTCGATCAACTACGAGCTGACGCACCAACTAATCCTTAAAACTTTACTGGAATCCCCGGAATTTGCCAATCTGTTGACCGGAGAAAACCTGCATGACTACCACATCGTGTTAGAACCCGAAGGCGGACGTTTTGATATAGGTATTAAGAGCAACACCGAAGAAAAGTGGCTTTACCTGCTTGAGCTTAAAATGTGGTCGACACTTTCCAAACAGCAACTTAAAGCGCAGACCGAATTTTTAACTAAGGAAACCGTCAAGGGAATACATATTCTTTTGGGAACGGCTGACCTGATCCACTACCAGAGTGATGAATTTGACAGGATTATAAAGGATTCAAAGGCAACAAGCCGGAAAATAGGTTATGACAAATTAATCTCGGCATTGGAAAATTTCAATACAAGCGCCCCTTCATCTCCCCTTGCCCAGATGGCAGAAAGTTATTCGGCATCTCTCAAAGAACAATATAAACATATCCTTTCCGCTTGGAAAAGATTGGATAAGGAGAATGACATCAGCTTCTATTCTCTATACTACCATATGAGTAAATTCCTTCCACAGGAGCAGTTCCTTATCTACCCAGTCAACAACGCGGCAGGCGGATCGGTCATACTGAACGACCAGCATTCGTGGATAGGCTTTAACTACAAGGGCGAGGAATTCGAAGTCTACCAGGAGATACTCGACGGGATTTACATGATCCGGATGTACAGCGAAGATGCTAACAGCCAGTTAAGAAATGAACTCAAACAATTATTTATCGATCATTTTTCAAGGCTTGATACCTCTGGGATTACATGGGGCAGTTACTCAAAAGCTAGCAAGTGGCATAAGATCCTAACTTACGGCCCTAAAATCAGTAACGAAGCATCCATTGCCGATTTCGCAGAAATTATGGTAAGAAACAGGCCAATCCTGCAACAGGTTATCACGCAGATCAATACTGTGCAGTCCAATTAAGCACTTTGTGAATCCGTCAATAGAACTACTGCAGGGCCTTTACGGCCAACTGCTCGGCAGTGAACAGATTTCCTTTATTGAGGTCAGTTCAAAAAAAAAGATCACCGGAGTTTATATCATTTATTCCCATGAAAATGAAATCCTCTATATAGGCAGCACAAACAACTTTCATGTGCGCTTCGGGACTGATCTCAAGCATGAATCTACACATACCCTAGTCAAAAAACTGCTAAGGGAAGGCTCATTTGCAGACAGAACCGCCGCAAAGGTTCACTTTATGGAACACTGCCGTTACAGGATATGTATCTGTAGGGATAAAAGAGAGGCAGAAGCTCTGGAGCATCTGGCTATTTGGCTGCTCCAACCAAAATATAACAAATAGTCATTATGTCCCAACCTTGATCTGCCCTATTCTGAACAGCCTTTATGAAGAGCAATGTTTCCATGCCCGAACGCTTGAACTTTTTCAAGGGAAGCTCCATCTGCAACTTTTCCAGTTACAGCTGATTTGAAATCCACCCAGTTCCTGCAGGATTTCCGGCCCGGTATCAGCACCCGAAAGCTGTACCCATTTTCCATCCTGTTTTTGTGCCCTGCAGACTGTTCCTCCATTGGGCATAAAGTCAAAAATATCTTCGGAGGCATATTCTACAATAGTATAGGTGATTTCCGCCCCTTTTTTATCTTTGAAGGTATAAGCTAGTTCTTCCATTTCTATCCAACAATTATAGAATTAATTGGTTTTGATTTATCTTCTTCACTTGAAAATACAGACTTTGTTACATCAAAAAAATCTAATTCACCCCAACAATCACGAAATAGGCGTTATCAGCTTTTTTTACCATAAGGTCCAAATGCTCTCCGAAATCCACAAGGTTCAATACTTCATCTTTGAGGAAAGTTGAGAATACCTCCAGGTCGGTCTCCGGTGATATCACCACTTCAAGCGTTTCCGTACTTTTCCACTCGGTGGAAATAATTTCCGGATAAGCACCTTTTAACAGCGAAGGAAAGCCTTTGCGCGAAAAAGCTTCTGATAGCAGGCTTGCAATATCCGAAAGATGCGGTGTTAGCTCTTCATCCAGCGTATTCCACTGCATCACGCGTTCTTCGTCTCGCCACATGCTGCCAATATACCTGCCATCCAGCGTCACCGTATAGCAATCGCCGCCGCTTTCTACCACAGCAGCTTTCAGGCCTCCATCCGTTTGGATATCAAAAACATATCTTTCCATATTAATACCTATTTTCTTTGGCTGTAAAGGGCTCGCCTGTTTCTTTTTGCTGGAAAGCAGATAGGCTGCCGTGACTGAAAAGCCAAGGATGCCCCCCATCAATAATCCTCTCCGATATTTAACCGCCCATTTGCCAAGTTTTGAAAGGCAGTGACTTATTGCTTTGGTTTCCATAATTAGGAGAACATCAGATTAAGGGTATAAGTTTTAAAATCAGCGTCAGGGTGCAGCACAACATTAATCCAAACAAAAACGGACAAAGCTACAGCATCGACAGGAATGAACAGCGTTAATCACCCATCTTCTTGTTGTTCCTTAAGTACACATTAAGGCTGACACCACTAAAATTTACGGTCCACAATGATCAGACAACAGAAAAATCATTTTGCAAATGGCACACAGCCTGTGAACCCCTAATGAGCAAATACCTTGATATCAAAGATGAAAATGAAAATGAGGTTTTATATAGATGTCCTATGGCAAAGCGGATCATTCCGCCTCCCCCTCCTTTAAGTACACAAACTAACCTTATACCCTGTAATTCCGGTAGATAGAAGTTTTAAGTAATGCTCAACTAATCAAATTGCTATATACTGATTAATCCGCAACAGGGATAGCAGCGGATACCTGGCCTGCGCATAAGGCATGAAGGCTTACGAGCAGATAGCCCGGCCGTTGCCCAAATAACAATGACCTTCCCAACTAAACACAAAAAGCCACTGATCTATATCAGTGGTCTTATTTCCCAAAACAGTCTCCTGTTTATTTTGCGCTGTTCTTTTTCTCCGTAACCTCAACCCTGATCTCCTGGGCAAGGTTTTTAAGGTCCTGCATGGCTTTACGCACACGCGTGCCGGCTGCACCGTTTCCCCCATCATAAAATTTTGCTACATCAGCTTCAACTGAAGCAATCACTTCCTGTACCTGTTTGAATTTGTCCATAACTGTTTTTTAAAGGGCCAAAAGCCCCGGGTATAAATTGTTTTGTTGTAGGAAACCGTATTCCAGTCCCAAAACTAAACATTTCAGGTAGAAAGCAAAAAGAACTATTGATAATCCAGATGCCCAGCATCACTGCTTACCCCAATAGCGTTAGCCCTCCAGAGGATAAATCCCAGCCGTCCGCAGCACTCAGCCACAAAGTATTCGATATCTGCGGACACGTCATTTACAATGCGGTAGCGGATCTTATATTTTGGGTTGTAGCTGATATAGACCACCAGGTCATCATCTGTACCCCCCCTACCCGATAAGGGCTTGAAATGCACCTCCTGAAGTTCCTTCGCCATACGGACCAAACGGTCGTTCATTACTTTCGCTAACGCCTTTTCAGGCTTAAAATCTGTTTCTAATATAGCCAGTACGGTTACGGTCATCAGGCAAAAATAGACAGATTAGGCACATTGTCAAATGCTTCAGGATAAGAGGCTGAAAATCGGATAAAATATTTTCACAGCTTAGATTCATAGCATGAAAAAGCCTGTATTGAGGCAATGACCGGCTCTGCACATGGCAGTAAAAGAAATAATCAGGCCATTTATCCGCATCAATTTTACTGAGTCCTGGTTATTGTTTATCTGAACATCTGCTGTTTTTTCTTTTTCCTGTAAAGCGCTTTTCTCCTGAAGCTCCAACTTCTCCAAAAGTGACGATTTAAGCGTGGTGAAGGTATAATCCTTTACCTCGGTAAGGAGATATCAAATTTCCAGTTGATATCCCTCATTTCCAGAGGGAACCCTGAGAGTAGTTTATCGCAATATCTATCCAAGATATGTTCTGATGGCAACGAAAAGCCTAAATTAAGCTGAAAACGCCGCAATAATGCCGAATCTATAAAGACTGAGATTGGCGCGCGCCAGGAGCACATCGTCCTGAAAATAATCAATCAATTGGATCAGGCTGTTCACAAGCCTGCAGAGCTCCCCACATCCCTGTCCTCCGCATTCCTTGTCTTACCGGCCTGATCGAATTCATCCAGAAAAAGTAGGCTTTTTGCCTCCAAGCTGGTTTTCGAATAATTTTCCTAAGCCGGTTTTGCAGCCAAAATCGCCCTTTTGTACACCCTTAATCTGCATAGGTAACCCTTCCGACCTTACCATCCGGAGGACTGATAATGTCTACTTTTTCTGTTCATGAGGCTCAACAAATTTGCCTCCGAACACTAAAGCACAAACAATTACAACTTCAATAGGTTACGTCCGACTTTTGCTCAAAAACTTAATCAGCCATATTTAAATCTGTTCAAAAAATACATCTAATAGGGCATTAATATCAATTATGGGGTTCGAATTATCCTTAGCGTCTGAATATCTTCATGTCTATACCGCTGTGATGGTTTTGCCGTTAGATAAAGAAAATCAAGGATTGTGTTGGTATTTTAAGGAATGTGTCAGTGCATTCTGCATTTACATGACTAATTATTCCGCTACAATTCATTGAAATATACACAAAGGCCACCAATTAGGTGACCTAATACTCAAAATGTATCACATTTATTTTTCCTTGATCAGCCGCTATTATTGTTTCAACTGGAATGCTTTAGCTTACGCTGACAAGTCATTAAATAAAGTAAAACCAGAGTTTTCGTAAAACTCGATATACTTATTCTTCTGAACAAACACCAAAAAGCAATGATAATTGAGCTCATAAAGACCTATTATCTTTAAGAATAATTCAATTGGACATATTCTTAAATGCGCTAATTGATCAGTAATATTGGGAATCAATGTAAAATATTCATATTGTAAAATGAGCCGAGTTCGCTTTGTCAGGTATACGACTAAAGATCTGGCTGATTGAAATAACTTCTATAGATCCTTTCAGGCACTTTCTTCCAGACACTGGGGTAAATCTTTTTGAAATTTCTTAATTTGTTTACTGGCCCATCCAGTTCACAGAGCATTGCGCGGTTGTTGAGATCTCTTGTTGCATTCGGAAAAAGCAAATGGCTAAAAAGGCGGCTTAATACGGGATAACTATCACAGCCTCTTTCAAGCTCTTCGTGGGGTATTATCAATAGCAAAGAATCTTCCAGCGCCTCAAGATTGAATCCTCTTGTTTCATATACTGTGCTATCGTTAAAATATACACTATTGGATATTCCCAACCAAACATCACTCCTTGGCATTGGATACTGAAAAATATATCCGCTAACAACCCCCTGTAGTACGACAATAAAGCTATCAGAGCAGTCAAAAAATGTATTTACAAAAACTTTGCTACCGGCTGGAATCTCTGCAAAGAGAGAATGCCTAAAAGCGTAGCGCAATGCATGTCGGTGGGTGTTGTCGATAATTGGCAGAAAAAATTTGAGAAATAATTTAATTTCTTTTAATGATTTAATTTTCATTGTATCTAATCAAACGTATCAATATTTTTACAAGCTGCAAAAACCTGTCTTTTCTCTTTTACCTCTAGAAACATAAAAGTAATTGATGGTAGTTCTTTATTTATCTAAAGCAATAGTATGAATATCGACAATGGAAGCCCTGATTTTTTTTAGAAGATACTTATCGGAAGATATTAGCCAAGACAGATGAATTTACCTGACATTGCCTCTATTGACTTTCCGAAGTTTCTCGATACTGTTAAGGAGAATGTCATTCGCGTCCTTTTCTATCAGTCCCTCACGGGCAAAATCACCAAGAATCCTACTTAAAGTCTCTGAGGCTATGCCTATTACATTTGCCAGATCAATTCTCGGGAGGCTGACACGAAGTCTGTCTAAAGAATTTCCTCCCTGCTTTGCAAGTCTGATAATAGCCGCCGCCACCCGTTCTCTTACTGAAGCATGCGCAAGTGCCAATGCATGTTCCTCCATATCTCTTACCGATTCTGCAAGTTTTTTAACAAAAACTTTTAATACATAAGGATATTCAACTATCAGTTCATTAATATCTTTTAGCGGAATTGAAACAATCTCAGCGTCTGATATGGCTTTTGAGGTGTGACAAACATAAGAACCCAAAGCAAAGTCTTGGAGCCCAAAATACTCTCCGGGGCCATAGATATTGGTGATTAAGAGGTTTCCCGAGCTATCTGAGATAAAAGTCTTTATATTGCCAGATAGCAGATAATAGAGACCTGACTGATACTCACCCTGATTATAGATAGTCTGGTTCTTTCTAAAGAGCCGTGCTGTGAGCCGCTCCAATTTCTCATCCAGCCAGAACATTTCATTGCCCGATTTGACCATGCTCCTTTCCTGAAAATGCTGTTTTAGAAAAAGTTTCTGCTGGAGTCTCTTTTTCTTTAACCTTACCCCGACCTGGTTCAAAAGCTCGGCATCATCGAAACCCGTTGATAGATAACCGTCTGCACCTATTTCCATTGCCCTGCGTAATGCGGTTTGGTCCCACGTTTCTAATAACATAATCAGTCCAATTCCTGCAGTATCGACAAATTTATTTAACATGCTCACAACTCCATACCCATCAATTCCATATAAATCAATTCCACAGATAATTAAGTCGACCCGGTGTTCTTTTACTAGCTCTATTGCCCGCTTTCCATTGTCTGTTAACTCGACTACATACTTACTGAACACCAGTATATCTGAAATTTTGGCCCTGAGCCAGGAATCTTTGAGAATAATCAATATCTTAGATCCTTCCATTGATTTTATTTTTCATCTTTTTGACTGTCCAATCACTGATAGATAAAGGTGATTGTTATTACTAATCAATAACTACCTGATGAAGAGTTCTTTTGCCGACGACAGCAAAATTCCTGTGGACAGAAAAAATCCCAGTAGAACTAATCCTATCAGCATCAAAAATAGCTCCACTTTAATAAGCCTAACTTGATGATAGTTTTTCCTAAAAAAAGACTTAAAACGATCTAATACCAGTCTTAAATATGCACTATTGAGGTAAAAACTTCGACATTTCAACCTCATGGAGAAGTGCTTTTGGCGGGTAGTCAAAAATTGAAGGTAAAGATTTTCTGTATATTTTGACCGGCGTGCATTGAGACCTGTTGATGTCGTGCTGTCATTATTCAAACTACCCATTTTGTAAACTTATCTTAATGATGTTATTCTCAAAGGTTGTCATTAAAATTTAAATAAATATTGACTAATATCAACTCAATAGTTGACAACGATCAATGCGAAAAGTTTCGTTCTTTATTGTCTTTAGTATGAATATCTTAGTCATAATTTATTTCTAAATTTGATAACAAGGATTTGTTGAAAATACTTGCTGTTGTTTAATACATGGAAAGAAAAGATTACAGCTGCCAAAAGGCATTGAATCGTTATAATAAACTTAAGAGGAAGTCCAAATATGCTGTAAAAAAATCTTATTGGCACCGTTCCTCACATTAATTCCTGCTCCATCCAGCCAAATTTCGTAGCAAAACTTGGGTTCATCCGGTTAAATTTTAAGTCCTTATCGAGCATACAGATTCAGTCATCAGAATGTTCAAAGAGCAGGCTGATATTCTTGGTTTCAGCTTTTTTAATCCTTTCATGAATGAGGAATTCGATGTCTCCGATAAGTCGTGAAAGCTGTCTCTTTGTGCGCTGTGATTTCTTTGGGCATGTATCCATCACCGATAACGACTCTAGAACAGTCCCGTTAGTATCTCTAAGGGGATAGCCTGCATAAAACCTGATCTTTATCCCATCACCTACCTCCGGATGTTCGTTAAAACGACTGTCGGAAAGAATATCCGCTACGTTAAAGGTTTCATGGCATATCTAAGGGATATGCGCATAATGGCAGGATAGCCGGTACTTCACCTGCACTGAGCCCCATAATCGCCTTAAGCTGAATTTCGGCACCTCTGAAAAGGAAATCACTGAAATCCTACTGTCGCAGATTAGTGAGGCCATTTCATTAATCCGGTCAAAATCACTTTCATTCCCATTGACTATAATTTCATGGAAATAGGACCTCTTTATGCCTGTTGTTAGATCTTCTTCCATTTACAATGTATATTCAGCAAACGCGAAGTAACCTGATAAATTTACCAGATTAGCAGTTCGTTTCATACAGTGCATCAGTAATTAATAGTAGTCTTCCAGCCATACAAACCGATGGGTAGTTTTAAATATCGGGAAAAAATTGTAGCTATATAGAATTTATCCTCTTTTTTCCGAAAAGGTATTTTTTTGGCTTGAAGAGGTTACCTCAGGCATATTCATTATGTTGTTTTTGCCAGGAGCATTATACGTTTTCTTTCTCATATAGCACTGGTATGTTTTTAAAATAAGCCTGACATCGTTCCAAAATCTTTGCTTCTGTGCAAAGGCATTGTCAAGTATCCAACGTTCCTCCCCACTTATTTCCCCACTGTTATGTTTCGACCTGCCATAAACTCGTTTTCCCTGACGGTGCAGCAAACCTCTATAAGTATATCGGTAATTAGTTTCTCGGCCTTCTATAAGGGCAGGTGCTTTTTCCCGACAATCTTCATCTCCCTTAATCACATTCCAAAGTTGCGGTCGCTCGTTTATACTTTTAGAGAATAATGATATAGCATTGGAGAATGCCAAGCTGGGTTCAGCGAGGCCGGGCGCATCTGTTGATGCTGGGGACCTGGAATAGGGGCCGGACAGGAGCTGGTTTTGAGAAACCATACCCTCAGGTATCAAGGGCCTAAAAATACTTTCGGTAAAAAAATAGCTTAGGGAAACCTGATTTTGCCTACTCGCTCTATGAGTGCAGGAGCTTTCGCAAAAGGCTTTACCTAAACAAGGTAAGAATTTTGGAAAGAGGGATGTATATGGCTGGAACAAGAGCTTCTGTTATGCCATAAATAAAGTAGACCTTCGGGTTATACCCAGTTAAACAATGATAATAAAAAATCCTGCAATGACCCTATTAATAATTCTTTTCTCATCGTTTTGGTTGGTTATTTTTCACTCGCCGAAATGTTTCCGGTATTGTAAACGTATGAAACGCTAAAAATGCCCATAACTGAGCTCAGAAATACTTTCTTCACCATCCCCTGATAGGGATTATACCCATAAATAAGTAATCCCTACGCTGTAAGCGAACAACAAAACCACCACACAAGTTTAGTTTTGAAATTGTTCGGTTAGGTAACCTTTTTGAGTTTGCTAATCAGTAATAATTGCGATGGACGGTGCCCCTGAACATAGTGAAGAGCAAAAGCATCTATAACTGATCGAATCGCAAACCTGAAAGCATATCTCTATTAAGTCGATAAAGCCTATTTGGAAAATACGCCTGTGTACACCTCGATGCTAATTGATCCGGAATACCTTGCTACAGGGATCGAGCAAAAAAGTTGGGGAGTAATTCCAAGTATAAATTTTAGCTATTTGAACAAGAAAAATTTTACATATCAATTCCCCTAAACTGTCACATAAATACATTTATTTTAGCAATGAAAGATTCAGCAGATACTTTGGTGCTTCTATTTGTAAAGTAGTCTAATAAGATTTCCGTAGTTGTTCTGGATTGTTTTTTAAATCGTGTCGACGATTTGAATCCCGCAACTTCTACTTGATTATACCAAATGGCCAGCTTTTTAAAGGTAACTAACCTGTCCTTGTACCTACTGAGTATAATGGCCAAGCCCTGACTTGATTTATAAGCCTGCTCAAGATTAAGATACTAATCAAATAATAACTCTGTCAGGTATGATTGTGAAGGATCCAGTTGACCTCTCGTTGGACAGTAAATACCTACTTCCCGCGAGGGATTGTTTCACTGTACCACATTTTCCAGCAATTCCGGCACCCAGCGTTTATTTACAGTCTTAGAGCTCCATTTCCTTGCTTTCCTGTTCGATGGTCTCCCATCTGTTTCTTATCCTTATTTCCTAGACTCCTTCGGTAACCAACTGCTATACATGGAAGCGATCGGATACCAGTTCTGCATTAGCAAAGCACCGTTTAACTATCCGCGACATTGTTGGAGCAGATCAAGAGTAACTTCTTTTATTTTTCTGCGCAAGCCTACCTGGATCCGAGAGAGGATTTTGATAACCTATTCGTTTTCAGCTCCTTTAATACAATGGCAACCAGGACACCTTTTTACCTTTTGCAGCCTTATCGGTCAGAACGTATACAACTGATTTTTAAAGCATCATTAAGGGCTGCGATCAAATGATCAGCAGCCCTTTTTTCATTTGATGGATATTATTTACACCTGCTGTAACAAACTGGAATCAACATGCTAATAGCAATAGCGGAATGCTATTTTTAATTAAAGCCGAAGCCTGTTCCATATTGGGGTACCGTAACGGTCAGCCATATCGCCATAATCAATAATTCAAATATCTCAAACTCTACAATTGTTCAAATTGTTTACTTAGACAAACCGGAAGTTATGGCAAACATAGAAAGCAAAAATGAAGAGCAGCCACAAGGGTTAACAGACCAGGAGAAAATGACCCAGACCACATTGGAAAATACGCACGTTACGGCCCTTTATCGTTCCTAAACTGTGGATTAGATCCGTTATTTCCGGCGGGGAGATGATAGATCGAATTAGATCAATAAGTCGTAGCGGCCTTACACGTCTGTATAACATGCGCTTGCGTCCGAATTGAACAAAAAACTATTTAGATCATTAGAAAAATACTATTTTCATATCCTTATCAAATAAAAAACAAAAATGCTCTAGCGTGATCAGTAGTTTAATCTACTAAAGTTTGCATTAAAAAAACAAAAATAAATGAACATGTTACGTAATTTAGTTAAGAATTATACCATATACCTAAACAAACAGTATGTGTGGCTAATTATATTGTTCGTTTACTGTTTAATATTCTGGCAAGTGGGGTGGCTACAAAGCTCATTTTGGGAACTCTGGTTTCGCTAAAAAGATCACTTCAAGCCACAATTCCTGATTAAATATTAAATATTATTCAACAAAATAAACGTGATAGGAATAAAAATGTATTTTTGACGCTAATTACTTCGCGGTACATAAGTCATGGTCAGAGAGAAGGATTCAAAAGTATCTTCCTTTTAAGTCACAACGTATGCTAATATTTTTTGAACCATCTAAAAGGTAAAATTAGTAATTGACTGGCCAGATACTAAAGAATCAGTTTACGGAAAATGATGCAAAGAATGCTTCCTCACCTACTGTATGTGGTTGGATTGGTAATTTTTGAAAGATGATCGGTTTTTATAGAAATGATGTATTCAAATCAAAGTTTATTTTACAGAAATTGCAGACATTGGATTTTGAGGATTCCTCAAAAAACTAAATATCCAACCTTTCCAGGTAAGCTTTTAAGAATTAAGGTTATTTCCAATAAATTAATGCTAATGAGAGAATATTCAATCATGATAATTTTGGATGGATGATTAATAACGAATTATGGTTCATAAAAATCATCTAACCAATGTAATAACTGACCAAAATGTATAAATAGCTGAATACTGAACGCTAGCTAAAATATAAAAGCGATATGTTATGAGTAGAGGTAAATTATAAAATGCCGCATTTCCATCAGTACCAGCAATTGACTTCCGATATGCTCTATTTAATAACCTGAATTCGATTAATAAAAAGGTAAATTAGTCAGTCAAAGGAAAAAAATATCATACTAACTACTTTAAAATAAAATACTTATATAAAATCATTTATGATTGACTAGTCTAAAATTAGAGATATTTTTTGTCTTATGGGTGAGTACTGAACAATAAATTATCAAACTAAAACAAAAAACATGGGAAATCTACTTTACATCTTCGCTGTTGTCCTGGTCATTACCTTGGCAATCAGTTTTTGCCAATGATATTATACAGGTAAAATTATCCATGCGCTTTTGGTAATTGCTGTTCTTGCGGTGATCCTCCGTCTGATAAAATAAAAAGTGGTATTTATTTAAGGAAAGACAATTTACAATCCTTTCCTAAAATTCCATTAGTGCGGTCCACTGATCAAATCCCCAACCATTTTTGGGCCATAAGAATAAATGGTTCACTGGGTAACCAGTCGATGCAGTTTGTTCCTATCGCTTGGTGGGTCCAAAAAATTTTTATCGCTCATCGAAATATTCAGCTTCTCTTGTGTTTCCGTAAAGCCGCCCATCCCTGCACAGTTCAAAACAAGCAAACGATCAGCAAAAAAGAACTTGATATGAGACTGGCAATGGTTACCCAATATGCTGAGGATTTAGATGCTTCAAAATATGAGAATACCTACCAAAAAACTGTTGAAACTCATAGGACAGAAAGCTAAGGAAAAACGTCAGAAAATCAAAAACTCAAACCTCGAAATACACAGTAGGATGATTTATATGCCCATTTGATGGGAAGTTTAACCGCCAATAAGGTGCATAGATGACAAATGGTCCCTGCTACTTAAAATGTAAATAGCCGCTACTAACAACTAAAGAAGGGAGGTAATCTTTCCTCATGGGACAAAATTTAAAGTTGTTCGTCTTTGAGCGGTTTGGAAAGATAGCTTATAACCATCTCGTATGAATATGCTGTCTCAATAGCCTCCTGATCGATAGAGGACAATAACATTACCACATGAACGTCATCTTTTTTTGGGATGAAAGCGTAAACGATCAAGCATCTGCCATACAGTAAAACTGGTATGTTTATATCAAAAAAGATCAAAAAGCGGGCATCCCCGTCTGATTCTCCCGAGATTCTGTCCAACGCACCGATTGCAGATGGGAAATACTCGGAATTGTCGATGAGGATGGTATCTTCTATTATTACCCCTCATTCACGAACCATGATGTCATCCTCCACTAACAAAACTGTATTTTTCATTTAAGCCTGCTCAGTTTTTCCTGTTTCTCTGATTTTTTTGTAATCTCCCCAATTATGCCGTCTAGTTCCGCAGCACAGAGCTCGATGTATCCGAGCAGCTGCTTCTGCTTTTTTCTGTCCATCATCGATACTTTTAGAAGAAGCGTAACAAGTCCCATAAGCTTTGCTAAAGGTGCCCGGACAACATGGGACTGCATCCATGATATCTCCTTTAGCAGGGAATTCTGTCTTTCCAGAACCTTAAAATACTGCAATCGTTCGGTAATGTCGTTTACTAAAATGACCTTAGCGCGCTTTCCCTTGAAATTGATCAAGTTGCTCTTGATTTCCACATCGATGACCTCGCCACCCTTTTTGTGATGCCTGAATACCCCCTGATAAAACTGACTCCCCATTTCAGTAGTCATTCTGACGGTATTCTCCATCGCCAGAATCTCTGCTGCTGGACGGATATCGCGTATAGTCATGCTCATAAATTCTTCGTAGCTATAACCGTAGTGAGCCAGAGCGGTACGGTTTACGTCCAGAAATCTAAGGGTCTCGTAATCGTACACCCACATCGGCAGCGGACTGAGGTGAAAAAGATCACTATACCTCTTTTCGGATTCCTCGAGGTCCCTAAGCGCTGCATGCGCTTCTATCTCCGCTCTTTTTCGGAGGTCAACATCCTGAAAACTCCCGAATATCCGGATACATTTTCTATCGAGCATTTCCGCCTGGCCAATTGTTCTAATCCACTTCGGGTTGCCCTTGAAGGTCAGTATCTCAAGCTCTTCGTCCCAGGGCAACCCGTGGAACATGCACTCGTCCAGCTTCTTCCTGATTGTAAACCTGTCATCGTCACTCCGAAAGCAGGCTATCCCAGTATTGAGATCCGGCTCGAAGCCCGGATCTGCCTCCAGAATCTCCTTCATTACATCAGACCAGTAGACAGTTCCTGCAGACAGATCGATTTCCCAACTGCCTATTTTAGCCAGACTGTTAGACCTTACAAGGAGATCTTCAAGATCTTTTCTGTCCGTAATATCCTTGCCTACAGAAAAAATCAATCCCCTATCTTCGATAGCATGGGAAGTCCAGGCTAACCACTTGAGCTTCCCGGCACTAGTGAGGTAGCGTTCCTCGACATAATAGGTCGAACCGGACGCCCGCTGAGCTTTTATCCTTTCCAGGGTTTCAATACGATCTTCCGGGTGGAGAAAATCAGTAAAAGGCCTAGACATCAGTTCTTTTTCCGTATAGCCCAAAAGATCGCTTGCCGCGGGATTTATTTTTTTAAAGTAACCGTCGAAATCTGAAATGGCAATGATGTCCGGAGCAAAGTCGAAGATCTGGCCAAGTTCCTGTTCCAACTGTTTGCGTTTAATCTCTGCGCCTAGATGAATGCCAAGCTGTTTTAGGGTTTCTTCCGAATCCCAATTGTACTTCAATTCCGGCGACCCCAGAACAAGTACACCTATGATTTCTTTGCCGTAAGAAAGGGGAATGCCACATACTGGATATATCAGATCCTTATTAGCGTCATCTGCCCCCCCCACATTGCTGCTGGTGATCGCTATAGTTGCCGATAGAACTTTGCCGGCTTTCCAGGCCTTCCCGACAAAGCCCTGCGACTTCTTCACCTTTAAAAATGGCTCTTTCTCTCCCCGCACAATCTCGTTCTCCATACCTCTGGTAAGCCGGCACATTTGACTCATGCGTGTGCTGTCGTGATCGAGAGTCCAGATTTCCGAATAGGTATATTTCCGAGTCCTAGTCAATAGCATTATAGTTTTTTCCATTGCGTCGACAAGTCCTTGACTCTTGTTGAATACCTCGCTGACCGATAATTTGATTTTTTCCTGTTCCTGTAAAATAATTAGGTTAGTTACATCTCGCCCGATAGAAATGTAATGCGAATAGGAGCCGTCATCGTCAAATACCGGAGCAACGGAAACACTGTTCCAGAACTCGCTTCCGTTTTTTTTGTAATTTATAACAGAGATCTGGCAGGGCTCGCCGCCCCTCATACACTTTTCAAGTCTATCGAGTTCGTTACTATCCGTTTTTTCGCCCTGCAAAATGCGGGGCGACCTTCCTTTAACTTCCTCCGCAGCGTATCCAGTGACAAGGCAAAATGCATCGTTAACATAAATAATGCTGGGATCAACCCCTGAGTCTGTAATCATAACCATATCGCTGGTCTGGGTGATTACGGATTCCAGTAGCTTCATCTGTTGTTCTGCTTTACGCTTGCTAGTGATATCTTGCATCGCACCGACCATTCTTATCGCATTGCCCTCATTATCCCTGACAATAAATGCCCGGTCTGATACAGTCGAAAAGAACCCGTCCGCTCTTTTAAACCGATATTCTTCCGACCACCTATTTTCCCGGGTCTTTAAAAGTTGTTTCAGTTTGTTCTCGACCCTGAAAATATCATCCGGATGCACTAAGCTAAACCAAGTACCGCTATCCGAGCTGAGGTTATGGAGTTGCCAAGAAAAAATTCGCTGGAACCCATCGCCCCAGTAGATTTTATTGGTTTGCATATCCCAGTCCCATATCGCATCGGAAGTTGCCTTTGTAACAAACCTGTACCGTTCATTGACTAGCAAAACTGCCCTCTGCGCATTGATCCTTTCGGTAATGTCTCTCGAATTCGCTACTATACCCATAACCGCAGAGTCTTCGCGAAGGTCGGTAATAACGGTCTCTATCCATCTCCAGCTGCCGTCGCCATGGCAGAAACGAAATGGCGGCAGTGTAATTTTGGCTCTTACGCCAAGTTTGGCAAATTCAGCCAGAGTTTTATCCTTATCTGCAGGGTGAATGAAGTCGAATGCATTCTTGCCAATATAATCTTCCGCCACTATGCCAAGCACAGGCAAAGAAGTCGGGCTAACATATACATAATTCCCTTCACCGTCCAAAATAGCGACCAGATCGGAGCCATCCTGAACCAGAGACCTGAAACGTTGCTCGCTGGTTCTGCGCCTACCATCCGCGAGCTGTTTATCAGTCACATCTTTTGCTATACTGTAAATGATGCATTCCCCCGCATCCCACCGAGCTGACCATAAAAGTGAAATATAGTTTCCGTCTGCTCTGCGCAGTCTATTCTCAAACGGGCCGATCTCAACACCTTCAACTATCAGCTTAACCATCTTTTTCATAGCAACCCTGTCTTCAGGATGAAGCAGGTCCGCTGATAACTTGCCTTTGATCTCGGATGGGGAATAACCCCACATCTCTATCGATGCTGCGTTTACACTAACAAAGTATCCGAACTGGTTAAGAGTACAGATCACATCCGGTGAGGCCTCTAATATCCTTGAAAGCTTCCTGTTTGTCGCCTCGCTACGTTTTTCAATTTCCCTGTGATGGGTTATGTCATATATGGATCCTATTAATTTATCACATTTCCCTGCAGGGTCAAATACTGGCGTTAATGTCACAGTAACCACGGCCGTCCCCGTAGGGCAGATCATGATTTCCTCCATAGTGATGGGTAGTCCAGCAGATATACACGTCCTGTACTGCTCAGTAGTGGTCTCAAGGTGAATATTGCCCATAATTTTTTTAACAGGGACTCCGATAACATCAGCTTCAAGCAAACCTGTAATCTGTAGAAAAGCCTTGTTGACATTTAAAAATCTTAACGAACCGTCTCCTTCAACGCCGATCACAAAGACAGCAGCCTGCATGTTATCATATATAGCCTCCAGATTCCTCTCTTTTAAGAATATGGCATCGTACTGATGTTGGGTGTCAGTCTCTCTTGCGGACACAACAATACTTACGACCGAGCCTGAAGGGCCGATTATAGGTGCGAAGCTGAGAAACAGATTTCTGGAAATATTTTCGGTAACCGGGAAAATGATTTCAGACTCTTCGGAAAATCCGTTGAGCACTCGCTCACAGATTTCAGTTAAGATCACTCGCTGGTCTTTCTGCGCATAATAGAGAATATTGTGACCAACCTCAATGGCCCGGTCTGAATATTCCATATATAGTTTGTAGAACCTGGTGCTGTAGGCAGTAATTCGGAGTTGATCATCCAAGAGTACGATTGGCTCATTTGACACCTTAAAAACGGCTTCCACTACATCCTGTATTTTTGGCATGACGCCATGGAGAGGGATCAATTCCTGTGAGACCGGACGAGGCTCTTCCCTCAGGGTTTGAAGTACGAAGACTCCGCTACTTTGCGGTGCAAGTAATACACTGTGGATTTCCAAAGATTTCCCATAACCAGCGGTATGGTAATCCCCTGGAAAATAACCTGACAGGGTGAGGCATTCCTCCGGGTGGTGTGACCCGATTCTTCCAATCGAATCCCTAAGCCTACCAGCATCTGCTTGCCCTAAAACAAGAAATGAAAAAAAATCATATCCCACTAAGTCTTCCTCTGCATGTGCGATACGAGTGCAGTAAGCTGGATTTGCAGCCTCGATAGTGATCCCATCAGGCCTGACACTGAGGATAACAGCTGGTTCCTTTATCTGCGCAAAAATTTTTGTCAAAAGACTGTCCTTTATCATAATCATCTCCCTCTACTAAACTGTCTATCTCACGCCCTCCTTGTTATTTTAAAATTGGCTGCGAGGCTGGGCGAAATATAAAAACAAATATGCACAACAGAAAATTTTGTAGATATAATATCCTTTGCTCGCTAACTAATCACTATCCCTCTACATACCTAAACAATTTATTCATACGACATTTTGTGAATCTTCGGTCAATAAAAAGGAAATTTCTCTTATAAAGAAAATGGAAAGCCGTATTCTGATTATATCAATATTTCCTACTGTATTATTAACTACAAGTAAATAGTAGAATTACTAATACTTGAAATTCTTTAAAATCGTATGAAATATAAAACTTTAACAGTCAAACGTGGTTATCAATATGCCTACATATATATAAAAGTTTTTTAGATGTTGTGATTCTTGCAACTTTATAGCTACAAAAAAGGACATCTATGGAAGGCTAGATATGGTCAGATATGATTGAAGTCGCAGAAATCTCAATTGATGTCACCTGACGAATGTAGTCCGTTCAAATAAGAGCAGGTCAGGGAAGACGTAAGCCATATTAGTATCTTTTGACTTCAACCTTCATAGACAGGATATTGCACAGGCAGTAACATTTATATTGAATAACAATGAATATAGTAAAAAAATATCCAACAGACACATATCATATCCGATTAGGCACATTGGAAAAATGGAACTTATGCGAATCATGGGATATTCATCGCCAATGATCCATACATGGGATCCCAATCTACGCCTCGGGTTAATAAAAGATGAGAAATTACCGTTGAGAAGGGAGGCTAATCAACTGAGCGGATGAAATGCAGGCCGAATGGAAAATTGGAATTAAGGAAAGTCCAAAGCCTTTTTCCCGAGAAAAAAGTGGGCAGAAATTATTCCATCACGGCTTATACAGCTGGGATAATTCTCCAGTGGGCACTCGCAATACCGCTCAAAAATAAAAAAAAGGGGGCATTTTGTATGATGATATAGCCTTCTTTGCTGTTTAGATATATTTTGCCAATATTCGGACCGATAAAAAATTACATGAGAATATTTCTATGCATTATTAGAGAAAGGCTAGTTGGGAAAGGTTGTTCTGAAATCGATGCAGGTTTCCAGCCCCTGATTACCGTAAAGAAACAAAACTACCGGGATACGGCCCCCGACCTTTATGTTCCGTTGCCACGCTGTCCTCCGGTAAAGGCCTCCAGTGCTCATGCGGCTCTATGCCCCTTTCACTTGCCGACGGGCAGTCATACACAGAAATTGGTTTAGGGCTCCGATTTTTTTTTTGAGAATAAATTTACCATTGAAAAGAAACTTTCAAGATCAAAAAATGAAACGTCATATAAACCTTAAGGAACTTTTAGCTTTCCATATTGAAGCGGAAACCAGGCGCATTTTATCAAATGCCTATCCGATTGAATACGGCTTGATAAAGGATTCGATAATATTTCCAGATGATTATGATACTTATCCTACATTTACTTTTACAGATTTTTATCCCGGTCTAAGCCCCAATCTGCTAATGTGCTGTAAAGAACTTATTGAAGTCACCTATGAGCAGGTTCGGGGAACCATAGTAGAAAAAAAGACATGTAAAATGCAATCGACTCCATAGTCCTACCAGTGCATAAAGGGTTGGGCCAAAAGCCTCCCTACCCCAAACACCAAATTGAAAAAAAATTAACATATACAATGAAAACTAGAATCTTGATTATCGATGATGACGAACTTATTATTCTGCTTCATAAGGAGCTGATTGGCTCGAGCGAGTTTTCTATGGGAGCAAGGTATTTTTTAAAAGCGGAACGTGCGCTAAGCTACATTAAGAAAAATATTAGCACTGATATTGCCTTTCTGCTCCTGCTTGATATAAACATGCCCGGAATGGATGGATGGGACCTACTTGACGAGTTACAAAAGCTCCTGCTAAAGAACAACATATATGTAGTGATGGTTACCTCCTCGGTATTAGAGGCAGACCGTGATAGAGCGAAGGGCTATGAAATGGTCCATGGCTTCCTCAGCAAGCCACTCCGGATCGATCACTTTAAAATCCTGAAAAAATTAAAAAAAATCATTGAAACTTATTGAGCGATGCGTACAAACTTTCTTGATTCTAAACTCAACCAAAGATCAAATGTGCTTAAACCTTTTGTAAACCTATGCACGGAAACCTATTATAAGAGACCAAATCTTACAGTGATGCCTTTGACGGCCCGACTTGCCCAAAAAACATTGAAGCAAGTATGTTACGATCAAAAGATACCTCATCAAACCTCTGGGGCAATGGCTACATTCTACAAAGCATAAAACTTCTCCATACTTTTCTCTTTAAATCTGTTATTAGATGATAATACTTATACAACAATTAATGCATTCAAAAAATCGATTCAACGTAGTTTTAAGATCCTGTCTGCGCAGAACTGTTTCAAACAACATTCAAAGGAAATTCCTATTAATTTTTGTTATTCTATTTAGTCTCTGTAGCTCCGATTTGGCAGCTCAGATCGTTCAGGGCTGCCAAGCTACAGCAACCTCTGGTTCGAATTCTATTTATTACGTTGCAGACGGTTATAATGGATCGGTTCCCCAGTTCAGAAATGATAATTTTTCCAACAGATATCAGGTATCCGATATATATTGCTATAGCGGTCTTGGGGCAGGGCATGGCAGTTGTTACATCCAGGGATATGGGGGGCCTAGTTCTGATTATGGCACACTGGTTACCTTCTCTACGAATCCGCAGGATTGCCCGCTTGACGGTAATCTTCTAGGCGTTTTTGGCTTAATTGCCTTATTTGGCATGTGGAGACTAAGAAGAGTCGCCTAGTTTGACTAACCAATTGATAACCTTGAATCTTGCCGAATTTAGTCATACGAAATATTCTTTAGGAATGGCCGATTGCCAAGTTCGCACAGCTTCAACGACAAAGCAAACTGTAAAAAAGGAGAAACGATTGAATCATAATAATGGGCATACAATATTGCCAATTAAGGATAGGATGCTTCCCACCATGCGAAATTTGCAAAGTGTACAATGCAGGACTGCCAAGAATGATTAGCTTGGTTACATTTAGGCTAACATGTATACGTATGCAAAATAATATGAGTAAATAATATGAGTAAATAATACATACTCAAAAATGTTACATAGCTAGCGATTTTATATTACAAATTCTTCGTACCTTTTATACACCCCAAGAATTCTGGCATCTGCCTTTTCACTCTGTTTATTGCGGGCTGCCTAAAGAAAATGAAATGGAAACAATCATTATTCAGGATACCGATGAACAAATCTTAGAAGTGCTTATGCTTGCACTTGAATTAGAAAATTTCAAGGTCTTCCCGCTTCATGGATGTGATGCCAATTTTATTGAACTCATTGAAAAGAACCGCCCACAGGTAATGATGCTGGATTTCCAGATCGACGGTAAAAAAAGCATCGAAATATTAAGGACGATAAAGGAAAAATATCCCAACCTTCCGGTGATTGCGATGAGTTGCAACAACAACATCAATAAATTAGCCTATGCATCTGGCTTTGACGGATATATTGAAAAACCTTTCGTTTTCGATTTGTTGTACAGCATCCTGAGAAAGCATATTGCCACACCGGGAGAGCGAAAAAGGGATTAATCCTTATCCATGATATATTACAGGGTTGCGCTTGCTTTCAAACTGACGTCTTCTCTGTTTGCTTACATATTTTTGCGACATCTCTCCTACGTCATGGTTAAGGAGCATCCGACAACGATAACACTATGTTTCTAAAGGAAGTCTCTGGCGCTAACAAAAAATACAGTATGGTATAAAGATCCCAGTTTGCCAAGAGATAACGTTTCCCGTTTATAAACGGTCCCATTATTCTCAATGATGATTTTTCATGTCAACGTTATATACAGATCTCCTATAAAACTCACTTTCTGCTCTAACTTGCCCCGGACTGGTTCGACGATCCTTCTAAGCAGATAAAACAACGCCTGTGCGATCGAAATCACTGGATATCCGGACTTTTTTCTGGAAGATTATCCATGTTCCTTTTGAATCCCGTTACCGTTATCAGCCACCGTAATTACAGGATAATCACCCGATGGCGATGTTTTATAATTGTAAGTACTTGTCAGACCTGTATAATCGAACTGTTGACTGAATTACAAACTATGCAACCCAACTTAAGGCGAAAAGACACCTTTGAATGATCAGTCGCATCTGACCATAGGTTTTTACTTCACTAACTGGGCTGCCAAAGGGAGTCGGACATCTTCAAGATTTATTTAAGTTAGGCCGTGACTAATTCAAACAAATAGTTAAACATTATGAAGTAATGGCATCCATATGCATACGGAGCGTATATAAAAAGGATACAAATGAAAAGGCTTTTGTATGAAGTCATCCGCTTTGCATCCACCTTCAGACCCTTTTAGGTTGGCGTGAGCACTTATTAAAATGATGGGATTAGACTGATATGCCCTTTCAAGCCTCAATGTATAGCAAACTTCCAGCCTAAGCTATCAGGTAACATCACATCAAGAATAAATAAATCCGGCAGTTCCTGAATATCCCTTTTCCTTAAATCATATACTGTTTCGAAGGATATGACCTCATAGCCCTATAAGTTTAAAATCAATTCTATAACTTCACGTATATCTTTATTATCTTCAAGTATAATATCTTAGCCATAAATAATTCTTAATATAACAACGAGGATTTTGATATTAAAGTTTTGAAAATTCTGGCACCTTCATTTAGAGAAAGGAAAGATTAAAGCCGCCAGGAAACATTGAGAAGCAATGAATCAAACTTAAGCAAAGTCCTCAAATTCTGTGGAAAGAATATTAGTAGCGCTCTGATTAAATTAACACAAAAGGAAAGTTTCATTTTATTTTCATATTCGTGATTTAGCTTTGGTATATTAAATACATAAAAATATGAAAACAATATTCACAATGGTTCTCTCGGTAATGATTTTTACCGGAGCAATGGCCCAACAGAAAGTTAAAGAAGTTTCATTGCAAACAAAGGCAAAAGAACAGGTTGACCTGAACAAGCAAAGTGCTGAGGGTTCTCAGTCCGCCAGCACTAAAGCGAGTTTAAATACCCAAAAATTAAAATCTAAGGTAAAAGAGAAAAAGAATGATGCACAGCAAAAGTCAGAAGCTATAAAAGAAGCTATAAATGAAAAAGCGACTAATGCCGAAGCGTCATCAACTGGTAAAGTAGGAACAAGTGGAACTGTAGGTGGTAGCACACATGGATTAGACGTAAGTACTACAGCCCAATCAGATGTAACCATCGGGAAAAAGGGTGCTGTGGTCAGCAAAGTAGCCTCGGTAAACGGTCAGGTAAACGGGGCTGTGAAAGATGTAAAAACAGACGCAAATGTCAAAACGGATGTAAAAGTAAAGACTGATGTTAATGTAAATCCTAAATCCATCAATACCAAAGTAAAAGCTGCAACAGGCATTAAACTTTAATCAATTGAACTAAATTTGGGGATACTTATTGAATCCCCAAATTTACTGGTTATGAGATATCATCTTTACATTCTTTTCACCATGCTGATCATTGGTTGTATCAATGGAGCATATGCTACTGTAAAAAAAAATATGCTGCTATCAACACATATATTACAACAGGATACATTGAATACTGCCCGGCAACAGGAGAAGCGTGCTGTTGAACATAATAAAAAAGAAACCTTAACACAAACTGAAAAGAGCTTAAAGAATGTACCTAAGGCTAAAAACAAAGTCATTCCAAGGACCATTGGTCCAACCTCATTAAATATAAAGTCACCAGGTATTAACCAGGTTAAAGTAAGAGTTAACACTCAGGTAAAGATTAAATTATAAATTTATGCGAAACCTATTAATTGTTCTGGTATCCTTATTTGCAGGTATTCCTTTATTAGCGTCCGGGCAATCAGACACACTGTCTCAGGAAAAAAAACATACATTAACCCTGTCTTCGCTGGTTAGTTCAAATGCCAGCTATTACGGCCAGACAGCAGAAGAAAGCCTTCCTTTTGCCTATGTAGATCTAAAGTTCAAGACCTCATGGGGATGGTATATTGCCGGCGGTGGCTATCATCTGCTGAAGGAGAATAATTTTCCTTCAGAAATGCACCTGAAATCAGGATTTGAATTTAACCTTGGACCAAAAACCGATTTGGAAGTAGGCTATACAAGATCATTCTACTCAAAAGCCTCACCTTTGCTTCAGGCTTCTAATCCGAACAGCCTGAGCGCTACCATTGGTATTGACCATCTGTTCCGTACCGAGCTTGTGGCAGATTACAACTTTGGGCAATCAGAGGATATATTTATCTCGCTCGAAAATTCCAAAAACATCCTATTGGGGCAGTGGAGAAAAGAAAATACGTTTTACTTAAAGCCCGGCGTCAATATAGTAGCTGGCACGCAACGTTTTTACACCACGTATATCGAGGAGAGAAAACAGTGGATGGACGGCCTCAATAGCCTCCTACCTTTTCCCGTTCAGCAGAGCAATGAAAAGCAAACTACAGAAACTACATCAGTATCTACAGATTTCAGCCTGTTGTCATATAACTTTAATCTGCCGCTTATTTATTACCGCGGCAAAGGGGCTTTCATGTTATCCTATCAGCTTTCGGTACTGAGCGATAAAAATGCCCAGGGCAAGCGCTCAAATTCATTTTTTTCTTTAGGTTATTTTTATCAGCTGTAAATAAGCCTGGGTTCAACTGAATATGAAAGTACTGTTAGTAGAAGATGAGCATGCCCTGTCGGATGAAATCATAAACTTTCTAACCCAGCTTCAGTATGAATGTGATCTTGCCGATACAGTAAAAGCTGCAACAGCCGTATTAGCTCAACGGTACTTTGATATAGTCTTATTGGATTTAGGCCTACCCGACGGGGACGGTGTGAATATTCTAAAAAACATGAAAATAGATCAGCACGGTTCCATAATCATCATACTATCGGCCAAAGGAGATATCGAAGACCGTATTGAGGGGTTGGAGCTCGGGGCTGATGATTATCTGCCAAAACCATTCTCTCTCGCTGAACTCCATGCACGCATCCAGGCTATCATGAGAAGAAAATTCTCAACTAACGGAAACGTGTTTCAGGTCGGAGATTTCACCATAGACATACATACGCGTATTGTATACTTTAAAGACCAGCAGATTTTACTCTACAAAAAGGAATTCGATATCTTAAGCTATCTAATTCTTAATAGAAACCGCCCCTTAAGCAGAAGCCAGCTGTATGAGCATGTATGGGGAGACCTCAGCATCTCCAGTGGAGATTCCAACTATATCGATGTACATATCAAGAATATCCGTAAAAAATTGGCCGTGTATGCTTCAGTAGAATGGCTCGAATCTGTGAGGGGGATCGGGTATAAAATAAACTTATTAAAGTGAAACTGAACCATAAACTAAACCTGTACTTTGCATTATCTAAATTGATCATTATCGGTCTCTTTATATTGCTCCTTCCAGCAATATTCAACTGGTACTCAGTTTATACTATTGACAAATTTTTGAGATTACAGCGAAATGAAGCCTTTCAAAACATTAAGGCGAATGGCCTGGACTTTTACCTTGAAGGATCGGATGCTTATGGCAGTTATACCATGCTCAAAGACGATTATATTGCTATTCAGCGCACAGTGCCCGACTCCTTGATAACACTAAAGGAAATTGATGATCAGGTACGGATTATTGATAGAGATACAGCTGAATACCGGATATTAAAAAATGTTTTTACACACAATAACAAATACTACATCCTTGAAATAGGCCGCTCGCGTGAGACCATTGAGCTGTACAGCAGTTTATTACAGCATGTAGGAATGGCATTACTGCTCATCTTATTCGTGATAACCATAATTCTTGATTTTTACTTTTCAAAACAAGCATTAAGGCCGTTTTGGTCGATCATAGATAAAAGGCTGGTTAAGCAAGCATTTCCTTTTGACCTGGACTTCTCCCCGATCCAAACAACTACCAGTGATTTTGTTTTTCTTGATACCTCCTTAAAAGCTTTAATGGAAAGTACCACCAAAGCTTTTAACCGCGAGCGTGAGTTTACCGCCAATGCCTCCCATGAACTTTTAACCCCCATTAGTATCCTGCGGAGTAAAATCGAGAATATGATGATCGACAAAAATCTGAGTGAAATACAGGCACTCAAGTTATCTGAAATGGACAATACATTGGACCGGATGGGCCGAATAGTCAAATCTTTGCTCCTTCTGGCAAGAATAGATAGCGGACAATATAAAAAAACAGATAATATTATATTGCATAATGTCCTGTCTGACATTATCTCCGAGTTAAGACCGATGTTGGAAGATCAGAATATAAATGTCCATGTAGCAATTAAAGAAGACGTTCATTTTACTGGTATGAACCAGGAACTCGTCTTTCACTTATTTTACAACCTCATCAACAATGCCATACGTTACAATAAACCAGGAGGAAGCATAGAAATAAAGGATGTATTATTAAAGCATGAATATCAGATCTGGGTAACTGATACAGGAAAAGGCATCCATACAGCAGCACTCGAGACCATATTCAACCGCTTTTCTCACCAGGAAGGAAGTGGGCGCCATGGATTGGGCATGTCTATCGTAAAAAGTATCGCTGATTATTTTGATATTAAAATCCAAGTTACATCCAAACTACATCAAGGCACTACAATTAAACTCTTTTTGAGATGCCTTTAAATGATAAGCAGCCTGCTGGGAACATCTTTAGATAACTTTCGAGATGTTTTTTTTGCATAAAGAAACATTTGAAAACATCTGCTCCAGTCAATGGAAAAGCAGAAATATCCATAGTAATTTTATTTTTCATCGTTTAATTACCTGTCCTTCATTCAATGGTTTTTCATCTAAGGACAGAAGTTAGTCCTCGCCAGCGCTTTGATGCCCATTTACATCTGCACAAACTTTTTTGGAAATGTCAAGCTTAACCCCGTCATGTAATTACACCGTTCTCATTTTCAATATCTAAGATGTAATACTCACACTTTTCATTTGTGATCTTGTGTTGGTTATTGAATAGCAACTTTTGCTAATCAAGTCCTTGCGGCGAATTCTTCAGCATTTTTGGCCATTTTTAAACCCTAACAATTTGGTGATAATTTGGTGAACTTTCAGTCGGATGAAACCATCCTTATCGATATCAAAGTCGGTAACCAGCGCCACATTTATGTAAGATATACATTAGTATATTTATTCTCTACAGATAAAGCGCTTTTTTTTGATATTCTTTGACTATTGAAATAGCGATGAGCAGTGATTTTTTTAAACAGGCCACTGTTATTTCAGTTATTGAGATTAGATATCTATTCTTTCATAAAATATAGCTTGTCATTAAAAACCGAAAAGGTAACAAAATCTTCACACAAATTTGTTGTTAATTTTAAGATAAAACATCTAGTTTTATCGGGCAAATACCTTATATCGACACAAGTTTAGTATAGCCATTTAATCATAGACTTAGGCAAAACCCAATGAAGCAAAAGAAAAACGGTGATACAAAATGTCTGAGACCATTGCTTTAACAATTTGACGGAATGACCACAGCCATGTCGACAGATGAGGCTGACAATATTAACATAAATTATCTTGAACTGCCAAACACAGGACAAAGGCGATACAGAAAACTTTCAGGATTTTTCACTTCACTCTAATAGAGCGAAAGATGCCATCCCGACAGGACAAGACAACACAATTAGTATTGAAACTCGATATCCCTTTATTTATGTTCCTGTTACAAAAAGGCATTCTAACCGTAGCCGGAAGACTGCAGCGCCAAAGTTTCTGCCAAGGAATAGTAAATCCAACCAGCTAGATGAAATTAAAATTGGAGATAATATAATTGGTCCTGATGGCGAAAGCGGTATCGTTGTAGATATTCAGATTAAAAGATACAGGTATGGGACCCACTATTATCTTCGACTAGAAAGCAGAAAAACCCTGCTTTACATTATATAAGGTAAGTAGTTTATTAAGTCACTGGCAATGGCATTAGAACAGTCTCATTTTTTCAGCACCATTTTTTTCAAAGAGCAGCTTTACAGGTTTCGTTCGAACCAAGCGGACGATCACAGGGCTCTGCAATAACTACATGCTAATCCTGGAATGAATAAACCTTCACCCCAGCTCAAGGTCAAAAGCAAAGGTAGATCCAACTCCTAGTTCGCTTTGGAGCGTAATGGAAGAGTCGTGAAGCTCCACAATCCTAGAAGCGAGATACAAGCCTATCCCAAATCCAGGAATCGGCCGAGTCAATTCGCTTTCAACCCTATAGAATTTTTGAAACATATGCTTTTGATCAGAGAGCGATATTCCTATTCCCTCGTCCTTGACACTGATGTGGATCTTTTCGCCTTTGATATGGCAAGATATCGTGATGTTACCTCCATTAGGGCTGTATTTCTGTGCATTACTGACAAGGTTTGTCAATACCATGGAGATTTTATCCCTGTCAGCGAGCGCTTTTAACGAAGTCTCCCCATGGTAAGAGAAATGATGTCTGGGATCCGTTACGTTACCATCTTCAATTATTTGGGCGATCAGTGCGGAGATATCGAAAGATGTTTTTTCAATTCCGATATGTCCCTCCTCAATCCGTGAAATGTGCAGAAAACTACTGATCATATTCTCCATTTTCTTGCTTTGCTGCGCGGCCTTATTAAGCGCTTTTTTAAGAAAATCAGGATTGTCAGCTTTTGCCTGGGCAATCTGTATATAGGATTTTAAAGAGGTCAGGGGTGTCTTAAGTTCATGACTTACAAAACTTACAAATTCTTCTTTTTTCCTTTCTGCCTGTTTTTTATCGGTAATGTCCCTTGCTATCTTCGAAAGCCCTACGACTTCTCCCGCCCAGTTTTTAATTGGCGATATTGTCAGCGATACATTGATCAGGGTTCCGTCTTTCCTCAGACGTTTGGTTTCAAAATGGTCAACGCGTACGCCTTGGCGCAATTGCGCCAATATCTTAGGTTCTTCTTCAAAACGGTCAACCGGGATAATCTTTAAAATAGACTCACCGATCATTTCCTTGGCAGTGTAGCCGAAAATACGCTCGGCAGCGGCGTTCCAACTCGTAATCACACTGTTCAGGTCCTTGCTGATAATCGCATCATCGGAAGATTCTATAATAGCCATAAGGCGGCGTCCATCGACTTCGGCTTTTCTGTGAAGGGTAATGTCCCTCGCAATTTTTGATATGCCGATAATAGCACCAGAAACATTATAAATAGGCGAAATCGTCAGGGAAACATCAATCAGCGAGCCATCCTTACGGAGGCGCTGCGTTTCAAAATGGTCAACCCTTATTCCATTTTTTAACTGGGCCAGAATTTTAGGTTCCTCATGCTGTCTGTCAAAGGGGATCAGCTTTAGTATCGGCGTTCCGATCATTTCCTCTGCGCTATATCCGAAAATCCGCTGGGCAGAATTGTTCCAACTGGTGATGATTCCGTTCAGGTCTTTACTAATAATTGCATCATCAGACGATTCAACTATAGAACTTAAGATAGCACTTTTTTCATCTGAACTTTGAAGTAAACGCATCAGTTTTCGAAGTTCTGCGACTTCTAGTTTTAGTTCGGCGCCACGTTCCTCATATGCCTTAAATTTATCTAAAACCGCTTGCGTTTCGTCCATCTGCTTATGAATTTGAAACAATATAGGAATATTATAGACATTGCAGAATAGGGAATATGAAAATATATTGTGACAAGGATAAAATGGCGCAAAGTAATTGCAGTTTGATATACTTTAGAATAGCAAAGAACATATGCGGTGTTTTGAGGGTTAAGGCCTTTACGGTTCGCCTCAAACTATCCAGCCTGAAGGTTACACATGTATCAAAAATATAGCTAACTTCTATAGCGGAATTCTTAATATAAGCAATACTGATCACAACCTAAATCGAGGTAGGTATTATTACCTGGATGACAGATCAACTTATCAAATTGCTGATATTGCTGGCGATAAAATCAAACCGATTATGCCGACACCAAAAACTCAGTTTCTATCTAGTAACGAAGATTAGCCCACATCAAAAATTTCCGTAAAAATATTTGCAGGCTGTAAAAAAGTTGACCTAATTCCTGTCAATACTACGGCCAACCTGTTCAACCAGTTTATAAATATCAAAAGGTTTCCCCTTGTGCGCTACATTAAACTACTACTTCTCTCTGATTGGAATATGCACTCATCATAAGTACTGGTATCTTTTAGTTTTTATTATATTCCGCATTTCACACACGCCTAAACCACATCCGTTTGGCAATCTAATGTCAAGAAGGAACAGATCTGCCTGATCATGCTTATCCTTAAGCATAAATTCATTAACACTGGAAAAGATAGTCACTCCATTTTTTTTGCGCTACCGGAACCATTTCCATTATTTACATAATATCTTGGTATCTTCCAATACATACATTTTTTTGCCATTATCTAAGTTGTTTTCCTAATCGCAGAACACATGAAAATGTTTACATGAGCTGTAGATTGATGGAACAAAAGTTAGTCTAAGATAGTAAAGCGGCTGAACGGGGTGCTACCTGTACATTTTGAGGTATCTTCAACTCACATCGCGCTTGATCAATATGCTTCGTCCGGTATTCAAATAGGCAGCCAGTCTGGTCCGGGAAAAGAGGGTCACTTTCGCTGAAATACACAGCGTCACCTAGTCATTTATTAATGGTGTTTGTAATAATATAACACCTTTGAGGTACATCGGTAATTTGGCATCTTTAGTTTTTGCGTTCCCATTCATTGTGATGTTGCATTTAGATCCTGATCTATCTTGATTTTGATTACCATTACAGTTTTTTTATCAATTTTACCACTAGAATTCCAGTTACCAGATAGGTTATACCTTATGCCGCCCAGTTCTGCCATTTTATCACCACTGTTCATTATCAAATTAGATTTACCGCTGATAAAGTATACTAATTCTAAAACTTTATCAAGCTTATAGACTGCTTCGATATTTGGTTCTTCCAAATCATCTCCTCCTTTGCGGTGAACATTCCAACTATCCCCTATCTTATTAATTTCGGCGGGTATATAAGTACATCACCATTTCGGCATTTAGCTTGATGCCTTTATCACCAAAATTTTCCAGCAGGTGGCTTCGCACACTTTCTTGACCTCTTCCGGAACATCCGTCATTTTTGCAACGATGTCTTTTAAAGTTAAATCTACTCCGAACGTTGCTATAACACGACCGGTGTTCGACATGTTAACCCTATAAGATTTACCTTTTAAGGCATTGCACACCGGCGAGATCTGATCCTTACCCGCGGAACTAGAATCTCCATCGACAAACAATCTACCTGATATAGATTTGTAGGTACTTGAGTGAATAAATGCTATCAATGACATTGATAACCTCAAATTTATGTTCAACATCAAAAATATTTAAGGTTGGGATTTCTTTACCCATAACATCCTGAGGAGCGGCCATTTTATCGACATATGCTGAGTAAAGCTTTGACCTTTTTTGAGTTTGATGACTATCCTATCAGATGCAGAGTTGTAAGCCAGTAAGGTATATAGTTTCAATAACTCATTGTGATTAATTTATGTTAATACAAAGATGAACTAAACTGTAAAGTTAAAGTTTGTCAAAATGGACGGTTTCGTTGCCATTTTGACAAACATTCTTTCTATGTGTTCAAACAGTTTAATTTCTGTGAAAGATCATCGGTACGGGCTGCGAACCCGCCCGAAAGACTGCCAGAATCACCCATATTATTGACCAGAATATCAATGATCCAAATTTTTCATTGACCTCACAGACTAACGGGTAATTAAACAGCAGGAAATGTACCGCCATCAACAAGCATATTAGCTCCCGTAATGTAACTAGCACCATCCGATACCAGAAAAGCCACCATATTGGCAATTTCTTCAGGCTCGGCCAAACGGTTCAACGGCACACCACCCAGGCTATCCATAAGTTGTTGTGAAGCATCAGCCATGGTTTTGTTTATAGTCTGGGCATAGCTTTCCAGAAAAGTTTCCATAGCTGTTGTTTTAACCATTCCCGGGGAGACAGTATTTACCCGAACACCGTTTTTGGCAACTTCATTGGCAAGTGTCTTACTGTAAGCGTTTAAAGCCGATTTGATTACACCATAAGAGAAATTGGATTGGTACAAGGGTATCTTGCCGTTTAGTGAGGAAATATGGATTACTACTCCAGAGTTCTTTTCGATCATCTTTGGAACCATAGCCTTATCCAGCCTGATAGAAGCCAGAAGATTGAGTTCGATATCTCTGTTCCAGTCGTCGTCGCTGAGCATTTGGAAACCTCCTGCCGGAGAGGAGGTACCACCCACATTATTGATTAGGATATCTAACGTTCCGTATTTTTCGATGATTTTCCCCGTTAGCTCAGTTATATTGCTATTTTCGGTCAGATCGGCCGCTATAAAATGATGTCCGCTTTCTTCTTCGGGAGGCCTTCGTGCCGTTACCACAACTGTTGCCCCATTGGATGCCAACTTATCTGCTATGGCTTTTCCAATCCCCTTCGTTCCACCCGTAACTAGGGCTATCTTGCCTGATAATTCATTATTTGATTTTTCCATTATTTATTATAATTTTTGAAACATTTGTTTCGGATTTATTTAAAAAAATTTAGTCTTGTTTTATTACCGGGTCACGCAGGATGGTCTGCAAGTGCTCCTGACTTTGTCCCAATTCAAAGTGGGTCAAGTGGATTTCGTGGTGCATTCCGGATTTCTTAAATCCATTCTCTGTAGCAAATTTTTGGAGTATAGGCAGCGTTTGCAATTCTCCTGCAAAAGGTCCCTTGTGCAAAAGCTGTACACAAGTTCCTGCCGTGTACGTAAAGTGTTCAAAGAATTTTGCGAAAGGGAGATCGCATGTTTGCCCAAACTCTTGAATGGCTTCAGCTTTTACAAAGCCTGGAATGCGGATCGCAATACGGTACTTCAACAGATCTAAATCTACCGTGGTATAGAAATTACCGATATCTACATATCCCGCTTCTTTCTCATCAAACCAGTAGAATATTTCTACAACGTTGCTCGAAAATGCAAAATCTGTTGAAGCATAATATTGCTCCAGGAAAGCAACAAATTCTTTAATAGCAGCTTTCTTTTGATAAAAAAGAGCTGTGCCAGGACTTCCTTCCCCAAGAATAGACACATAGCTTGCTTCGCCTATTTCCACTATTTCTGGCTTTTCATTTGCTGAGAAATAGCCTCTGTAATCAATTAGTATATTCATAATTTTAAAACATTTGTTTCAGATTTTGACAAAAAAAATTATTGGTTGATTTGTTTGATCAGGAATGTGGCCATATTCTTTATGCGATTTTTGTCCTTGTGGACGATAAAAAATTATATGTTTTTTTGTCAGGCATTATTGTGGATTAAATAGGTATCGGGGATGTCTTTAATGATATCCTCACCATATGCCGAGCCGGGTGATTGATAGCCCACTTTAAAGTCGCCATATAAGATGCGATGTGCAACTGCTACAACCGAAAGCGGTGTAAGGTCATAGCCCGAAGGAGCATCTACATATGCTTTTACTACTTTTCCGTCTTTGCCAGTAAGCTCAGCAGAAACCCCGTTACGCCCCGCTGCCCTTTCTTCTTTGGTAGGTCCCTCCGGCAGGTTTTCGGCAGTTAGATCCGGCAGTTCTGTGGCCGGCAGTTTTAGGGAAAAATATTCCTCGATATTTGGAATTCCCGTGGATTTATAGCTCAGGATAATTCCCCCTAGAGGGGTAGGCATGCATTCAACTTCTTCTTTACCAAACGAAAATATTTTCGGCTTTGGATTAGTGTTATTAATAATGTCACCATCTTTACGGACTAATATGCCTAAGTCAGCGATGTTCTTGCTACTCAATACAGACCCTTTAGAGAACCCACCATAGTGACGGAAACCAACTTTCAGATATTGGGGTTCTGACACTAATTTTGAAAGATATACTACCAAGGCGTCATAGCTTACAAAAAGTCCCGCACCTGATATCAACTGGATCCCGGATTCCCGAGCTTCACTGTCCAAAGATTGCGCCAATCGATAGGTATCTAGTTCTGCACTTATATCCAGATAGTGCACACCAGCTTTCAGGCATGCTCTCATCGCTTGCTCGGCCGTGAACTGAAAGGGTCCCGCCGCGTTAATCAAAACCGTTTTGTCCTGTAATGCTTTTTGCCAAGCGCATGCTGTATCAACATCAAAAATGTGGTAGCCAACCGCCAATTCTTCTGCCAATTTCCGGGTTTTATAGGCTTCCCGGCCTGCAATCTCAAAATCAATATTTAACTTCTTTACCCTTGCTGCAATAATTTTTCCGGTATATCCTGTTGCCCCATAAACCAGGAGCTTATTTTTCTTGTTATTCATATTCTTATACTATCTATGTTTAAAAAGTGTTTGTCTCAAATGTTTCGCGGATGACGTCTATTTGCTCATCGCTGGGCAGGCTTTTTAGGTTCAACGCTACACCAGCGTTATTGATCAGGATATCCAGATATGCAGTTTGCGCATTCAAAACACGTGCAGCCTCTTTTACACTGTTGTCATTAGCGACGTCGATCAGAAGCAGGTGTACATCCAGACCTTTCGAACGAAGTTTTTCCACAGCCGCCTGACCTCGCGAATGATCCCTCGATCCCAGCCATACTTTATAACCCTCTCTTGCCAGCCCTTCGACAGTGGCCAATCCTATGCCTTTATTTGCACCGGTTACCAGGGCAGTTCTTAAATTATCCATTGTCCTTCAATATTTTGGCAGAGGGACCATTTGGGTTGGCGTGGTGTGACAGGTCTCCCGCAAAGCCCATCGAAAGACTTCTTTCTTTGAATTGCCATTTGCCGTCAATGCGTACAAAAATGTCGTCATAAGTTCCGGTCATGATCGCCTGTAATGGAAATGACCGCTCGGTATCCTGCTGGTAAATAACGAGGTATGATTTCGAGGTCGCCGAGGAGTCTTCATCATTAATATGGATAGTTGTGTTCGTAGTCACGTGTGCGGTTTGCGGCGTGCCATTGGAATAGATCTGAAGATTAGATCTGAGCATAGACTCGATGTCCGCTCCATCTGTATAGGCGCCAAGGGAACCGATTCTGCCATGTGCGAACAAGGCACCAACTCCGGCAAGGTCTCCCTTGTCTAAAAGATGGGTGTAACGCGCGATTAAATTTTCGATCTCTCTTTCACTGCTGATCTTATAAGCTGACTGATTCATTTTTTTAATGTTTAGAAAAATTTATATGAATTGATTTTAAATTAAATGGTAGGAATTGCTCCACCGTCTATTACATAGTTTGCGCCGCTCAGGTATGACGCTCTTGGAGATACCAGGTAGCCGACAAGCTCAGCAACATCTTTGGGATCTGCCATCCTGCCCATAGGGATGCCGCCCAGGCTGGCCATTAAATTTTGGGTGATCTCGTTGATGGTTGTACCTGCAGATTCTGCAAGCGTGCCCAAGAAAGTGTTCATGGTTTCCGTTTTAACCATGCCCGGTGATACGGTAAGCACCCGCACGCCTTTAGGTGTAACCTCTTTTGACAGGCTTTTGCTGTAATTGATCAGCGCTGCCTTAGCTACTGCATAAGCGCCGAGTGATTCATAAAGAGGTGATATGCCGCTGATCGAAGAGATATGGATGATCAGGCCGCTCTTGTTTTCGAGCATGCCTGGCAATAAGGCCCTGTCAATACGGACCGGGGCGAGCAGGTTCAGTTGTAACTCATCTTCCCAGTGCTTGTCGGTAAGCACACCAAAGCCGCCCGAAGGACTATTGGATCCGCCCATGTTGTTGATCAGTATATCAACTTTACCGAATTTTTCGAGAATACTGCTGATGACCGGCATAGCTTCCGATGAATTTGCAAGGTCTCCTTTGATAAAATGGTGACCGTATTTGTTGTCGGGCGGAGCATTCCTTGCAGTGATGACCACGGTAGCACCCGCCTTGGCCAGCCTGTCAGCGATCGCCTTACCGATCCCTTTGGTTCCACCTGTCACCAAAGCTATCTTGCCGATCAGTTCTTTATTTTCCATATTGATTTTATTTTAATGTTATATATTGTTTATACTATCCTTGTTTTTTTAATTTTAGAACAGTCACTCTAAAATCAGAGCCGGTTTAGGACGTCGATTTTTAACGGGGACCTTTGGTTTTAGAGCAAACGCTCTAAAATTATAGCACTTCTTTAATAATATATTTCAATGTTCGTTGTAATGAGTTAATCATTTAGCGGGAGATCTGTGCGATCAGGTATTTGGCCATCCGCATGATCTTAATCGGGTCCTTATGCAGAATATAGGATTCATGCCAGCCTGTAAACGTATTGATAATAAAATCCGTCACCGTGTCGGCATCTGTATCTGCAGCAAGTTCCTTAAGTTCGATTGCTTTATGGATCAGGTCCGATATAAATTTATGCGTGAATTCATTGTCTTTCCGAAGCACGTCTTGGACATCTGGGTCAGAAGTCGCCACCTCGAAAGTTGTCTTGATGGCCAGGCAGCTGTTGTCGCTGTAGACAATGGTGTTTGCGGAAGCATTTATAAAACTGATGATCGCCTCAAGCGGTGATTTGATCTTAGCGGCATGCTTGAGCGCATCCTCCATCCGGTTCTGCGTGTAATTACGGATGCACTTTACAAACAACTGATGTTTGTCCCCCATGGTATTGTAAATACTGCTGACATGCACATTCATGGCATCAGACAGGTCACGGATAGACGTGCCACTGTAGCCCTTTTTCCAAAAGACCTCCATCGCTTTTTTGGTTGCCTCTTCTTCGTTAAATTCCAGGTTCCTTGCCATAATTCTTTGCAAACATAAAGTTATTTTAAAACACTTGTTCTAAAATAATGTCATTTTAATTTGACGTGAAATTAAGGATGTCTATTTTGTAACAAACGTTCTATAATATACATTTGCACGCTGAGATTAGACATGAAATTTAACAAACGAACCTTCCTCCATCGGAACAGTATATACTGCGATATACTCAGGGCCGCGCTCAAGATCGGTAAAAGATCGGGCTGGAGTTCGGTAAGCATGCGCAAAATAGCAGAAGCAATAGGCTATACGCCGCCGGTTATCTATGAATATTTCGTGAACAAGGCGGCGTTATTACTGGGATTGGCTCAATATGGAATTGTGGTCTTATCCGGCGAATTAATGCGGGCCAGATCAGCCAGTGCCGTACCCCGGCAACAACTCCTGCTCATGTGCAGGGCCTATTGGGATTTTGCTTCAGCTGAACCGGAGCTTTACCGGCTCATGTTTGGTATAGGAACAACCTGTTCTGACCCAAATGTATTAGAAAAAGCATCCGCTAAGATCGATTCGTTATTCAGCGAGGTTATTGGCTGCCTCCCGCTGGGACCTTATTATAAGTGTTGGTCGGTTTTACACGGATTGATCGCTATTAAACTCATCGGCAAGAGTTTGCCGCAGAAGATCAGTGAACAGATATTTGCAGAGGCCATATCCGACTTTACCAATGTACTGGTCAAAAATTAGTATTTTGGATGTTGCCTAAAACCCCGATCAATCATAGTTAAAGACATTGTACCGGATTAACCGTTAATCCAAATAGGCTTCTATATGTTTGATCAATCCAGCTTCATTAAAATGAATAGCAAGGCCTCCGGTCTCGTGACCGAAATCACCCGTGAAGTCCACTTTAGCCAGAATCTTATCTGGACCGGTTTCCTCGACCGACAGCAATTGGGTTGAGGTATGATAACCGATAAAGAAGGTCACGAAGTACTTTCTGATACCTTCTTCCTGCTGAAATTTTTCTCCTACTGAAACGTCTTCGATTACAGCATCCGGTGTAAAGAGGTCCAGCACTGTTTGCGTATCAAAATTATTGGCCGCGGCGATAAACTCACGGACGATCTGTTCAAATCCTGTATTTTTCATTTTCAATAATACTTAATGATATGTTTTAGTTGAGTGATCTTTTAAAGTCAAGTGGTGACAGCTCTGTTTTCTTTTTGAAAAGCCGGTTAAAGGATTGTGGATGCTCAAATCCGAGTTGATATGCTATCTCAGCAACAGAAAGTTCTCCAACAGTTAGTAGTTCCTTTGCCTTTTCAATCAGTTTACCATGAACATGCTGCTGTGTATTCTGGCCGGTGAGCGACCGGAGCATGTCGCTCAGGTAATGGGCGGAGACGTTCAGTTCGCCGGCTATCTGTTCGACAGCTGGCAAACCATTGATCAGCGGCTTACCTGTCTCAAAATAATTGGATAGCAACCTTTCAAAACGTACGAACAGTTCATTACTGGCATCTTTACGTGTGATGAACTGCCGGTTGTAGTAGCGCTTGCTGTAATTGAGTAACAGTTCAACCTGTGAAACCAATACGTCCTGGCTTGCCTGGTCAATAGCCGAGTCCAGTTCCTGTTCAATGTTTTTGAAAAGCCCTGTGATCACGAGCCTTTCCTTTTCGGACAGGTATAGTGCCTCATTAGCGGCGTAAGAGAAAAATCCATAGTTTTTGATATTGCGGCCCAAAGGGTAGCTCCGGATGAAATCCGGGTGGACAAGCAAAGTATAACCGCCATAGCCGGCTTCACCTTCCAGAGCTGTGATCAGCTGTCCAGGTGAAACAAAAGATAGACCGCCCTCATCAAAATCATAATGGCTTTGGCCGTATTTTATCTTGCCGCTAAAGTCTTTTTTATAAGATATCTTGTAAAAATTAAACAGCATTCCTTTTTCCAGTTCGCTGGTTTCTACGGTAATTGTGCCGTAATCCACCAGGCTGACGAGCGGATGGAGCGGCTTGGGCAGGCCCAAGGCACGATGCAGCTCTGATATGGAATTAAAGATAACTGGTGGTTTAGTGTTTTTCATACGGACTGTGCAAGTTAAGATATTTTGTTAAATTGATGCGATAAGCTTCAGGGCCCTCGGCCAGTCGTTTGGCATAGAGCCGCACTGCATCATTACCCGCGGGATAGGTTAATTGGTCCTTTTGGTCTGTAGCTGCTGTAAAGACCACTTCAGCTATCAACCCGGCTTCGGTAAATTCCATCAGGGTACCGTCGCTAAAACCTTCATTCATTTTGGCCAACGTTGCTTCATAAGCTGTATCCTGTGTAACCTGCATCGCTTTCATGAAATCGCTTTTGATCCCGCCGGGAGCGATGTTCTTAATGCCGATATTGAATTGTGCAAGATCGTAAGACATACTTTCGGCCAAGCCCTGCAAAGCCCATTTGGAGGCGTTATAAACCGCCGATTGCGGATTGGACACAAGACCGCAAAGTGAGGTGGTATTAATAAATAAGCCTTGTTGTTGCTGGCGAAAATAAGGAATAAAGGCACGGATCACCGCGAGCGTACCGAAGAAATTAGTGTCAAATTGCGCACGGATCTGTTCTTCCGTATTCGCTTCCACAGGCCCGATAAGGCCATAACCTGCATTGTTGAATACCACATCAATGTCTCCCAAAGCCAGGGCGGCATTGACGGTTTGCTGCACCTGAAAGCTATCGGTGATATCCAATGGCAGCAGTGTAATGTTATTTAACTTGTTCAGTTCTGTTTCTTTTTCAGGTGTCCGCATGGTGGCAATAACCCGCCATCCCTTAGCCTGAAATAATTTTGCGGTCGCCTTTCCCAGTCCGGTAGATGCGCCAGTGATAAAAATATTTTTCATGTTGTTTCCTTTTATGATACAAAGGTGCAGCACATGGAAACGGCTTGTGTAACTAAAACGGACGATATTGTAACCAAAACGGAGCAGAATCTCACCCAAGAATGATACAAGGTTCTGTAAAATTGTTGATGTCTCATCTAGGCCACCACGGATTTTATCAGGTGGCATTAGTTTTACTAACAGGTCATCAAATGCGTCGTGACTTTGAAAGAGATGGTTGACAAAATCTACGGCCGAAGTTAGTGCTAATTGCTGATTTTTCTCCTTATTGCGTTTATAAACTTTAAAAATTTTTTTAAAAAATTAGAATACGTTTATCAATTTGTCATTCCAGCATCTAATCTAAAGATCATCTAAGTACTTTTATTGGTCTGTGCCCACATTGGTTTTTGTTTAAGTACCTTTTTATAAATAAGACAATTTTGGGAATGTGCTCCAGACAGATAACCTATACTCATTAAAAACTCATTCACAATTTCGCCACCCGTAAAAAGGAATGTCCTTTTAAATAACTTCACCCATTCTTCCTTTGTCTTTGAATGGTGATTTTCAAGCCATCTCTCAAATGAACCAAATTCTTCCTGCAGGTTTAGAATTGTCCGTGCATTTTCTATTGCTGCATTAACTTTGAGTTTATTGCGAATAATGCCCGGATCAGCCAAAAGCCGCGTTCTGTCCGTTTCGGTGTATGCTGCAACTTTTGCAATGTCGAAATCACTGTAGGCATCTCTAAAGGATTGCTCTTTTTTCAAGATAGTCTCCCAGCTCAGTCCAGCCTGATTGATTTCTAAAATCAACCTGCCAAACAGTTCATTGTCCTCGTGGATAGGAAATCCATATTTGTTGTCGTGATAGTTTTTGTGCAAAGCCTTTTCTTCTTCGTCTTGTATATTATCTATAGCAGCGCAATAGGACATTTGTTCTTGTGTTTATGTTGTTATTTCTTAAAGGAGAGCTAAAAAGGAATGGTTTTATTAGCCATTCCTTTTTAGCCAGCTACTCTTACTGACTGTATCAAACCACCAGAAATTTCTAAATGATACTCCAATACAATGGGGCTTCCGTCAAAGTCTCCCTCAACCTTCACTTTAAGTATGCTGTTCGAGCCATTTTCCTGAAAGTCAAGAGGCTCCATTGTAGCGCTGTATCTTTGGTTGGCATCTGCAATCCATTCTTCTATTTCTTTCTTTCCCTTATGTGTTTTGCCATCATCATGGACAACTGCAGTTTCGGAAAAACACTTTGCGTAAGCAACACTATCGAAATTGTTTTGTGTCCTTACTAATTCTGATACGATTTTTGGTAAGTTCATCTTTTTATGTTTTTAAGGTTATGAAATAGTGGGTACAGTTCCACCATCTATTATATAATTTGTTCCTGTAAGATGGCTTGCTCTTGGTGAAACCAAAAAGCCAACGAATTCGGCAACTTCTGAAGGCTCTGCGGGTCTTCCGTACGGAATTCCTCCCAAGGCATCCATTACGCCTTGTTGAGCCGCTTCAACAGAAATTTTGGAGTTTCTGGCAATCTCACCTAGCCAAGCTACAGATGCTGTGGTATTTATCCATCCCGCTGCTATCTCAGCAAACCATAAATTATTCTGCCCAAGAACGATTTCTATGGGATGTGAAAGAAGGGCTTTCAGTAAAGCCAAAAAGGCTTTCGTCCAAATATTTTTATGATAACGCTGGCGATGCGCTTTTTCAGCAGATCATGCAGCTCCCCGAGTATTATCTTACCAGATCTGAAATGGACATTTTTGAGAACAAAACCGCTGAGCTGGCCCAGGCTATTGGACAAGACCCTTTTGACCTTATTGAGCTTGGCGCCGGGGATGGGTCTAAAACTGCTCATCTGCTAAAATATCTACACGAAAAAAGAGTAGAATTCACATTCATGCCCATCGATATATCAGGAAATATTTTAGCATCCTTGCGTGATCAACTAGAGAAAAAGATGCCGGAAATCATTATCAAGTGCCTGTAAGGAGATTATTCGATATGCTTACTAAGGCGGTAAGGATCTCAAATCGCAGGAAAGTAGTTTTGATGCTGGGTGGAAACATAGGCAATATGGGCAAGAGCGAGGCTATCGAATTTTGTTGCAAACTTTTTGAGAAGCTATCTCCTGGAGACCTGGTCATCATGGGCTTTGACCTTAAAAAAAATCCACGAAAGATCTTGGATGCCTATAACGATAGTAAGGGGGTTACTGCCGAATTCAATCTAAATCTTTTAAGCCGGATTAACCGTGAACTAAATGCAGATTTTAGTCTTGAAAATTTTGAACATTATCAGACCTATGATCCCGTTTCAGGTGAATGCAAGAGCTATTTGGTCAGTTTAGAAAAGCAGCAAGTAAAACAGAACAATAACGTCTATCATTTCGAGAAGGACGAGGTGATATTTATGGAAGTATCGAGAAAATTCGAAGTTAAAGAGATTGAGCAATTGGCTCAGCAATCACGATTCATCTGCACAGATTTCATCTTTGATTCAAAAGAATGGTTCAGTGATGTAGTATGGAAAGTAACCCAATCTTAAGAAAATAACAATGTCCGACAAAAACATTGAAATCATAGCTCGCTATCATTCAATACGAACACATTCTGAAGCAATTTGCACCTCACTTAAGGTTGAAGATTATGTGATACTGCCTATAGCAGATGTCAGTCCACCGAAATGCCATCTGGGCCATACCACCTGGTTTTTTGAAACTTTTGTTTTAAAGGAATATCTGAGTGGCTATCAGGAATTTGATCCCGGTTTTAACGCCACCAGTGATTGAAACTGGGACGCCAACTCTTGCAGCCTCGTCAATTAATACCTGAATAGAGTAACTTGCAGTCCATTGCTCATCAAGCCCTGCGTGAAGCTCGACAAATTTTTCACCTAACTCAGTTACCTTTTGGGCTCTTTTTACGCGGTCAGGATAGCCGATAGCATCTACATCTTTTCCGTATGCTTTTGCTGCTTTAACTGAGACAATAATAGTTGCATTTTCTGCCGCACCCATTACTGTAAAATCTGCACCAGCTTTAAAAGCGATATCTGCTTTAAGCTCACCTGCATCCGCAGTTTTAAGATCTGCAAAAACCAATTTATCAGGGTGTAATTGTCTTGAATCTATTTATCTTAAGGAGTTAGCGAGAAAGGCTTATTTCGAAATTTTCAAATCTGCAATACGTTTCAAATCTTCGATAAAAAAGTTCGTTAAAGGTGTTGCAGGGAGCACTAATCTACAAAAAACATCTTAAATCTATCAGCCAAGATACTGTATCAAACTAGCTTATGATTTTGAATTTCTAATCATTTTCCTATCTTTAAATTAAGAATTTGCATTCAAAAAATAAAGGTGAGTTTTTGGTACCTCAAAACAACTAAAAAGAAACAATTCATTGATTTACAGATAAATATACCGAAAGGTTCGACTCCCTTCGGCTCCACTGGAATCAGTAACAAAATTCACCAAAAAACACTAAAAGCCTGCAAATCAATGATTTGCAGGCTTTTGTTTTTTGGCATTTAGTGGCTTTTTTGACCAAATAATGCATACGCGAGGTGCGTCAAACAAAAAAAATCTGACGCGATTAAGCAAGAGTTTTCTTCTTTTATGAGAAGAAAGATATTTGTTGTGCACCTAAATAAAGATATTTTAAGGCGTCGTAGATCTCGATTTGTTCTCTAAATTTGAAATTTATCGATGATATTAACCCTATGAATAAATACATATATAGTTTCTTAATCCTTTTAATTTTCTCGATCGATGCTCGTGCCAATTTAGACACACTAATTAATGTAGGGACATACAATCTTCACTTCAAAATATTAAAAGGGAGAGGAACACCCATTTTTTTTGAGTCAGGTGGTGGGCTTGATGCCAGTCAGTGGGATTCGATATCAAAAACCTTGCATAAGAAATTGGGAATTTCAATTATAACCTATGATCGTTCCGGCTTTGGCCAGAGTGGTATGGATACGCTTAATTATAACATTTTAAATGAAATTAGGGCGCTAGAATTTGCATTGACGAAATTAGGATATCAAAATACAAATATGTTCTTGGTTTGTCATTCACTTGGCGCATTTTATTCTAGGTTATTTGCAAATAGACATCCCAAGTTAGTTAAAGGTATTATAATGTTAGATCCTCGGATTCCATCTTCTGATGACATGATAGTCGCAAAAAAAATCGCAGCTAACTTAAATCGTAATAACTTTAATAAAGAAGAGCTAGGTTTATATTATGTGCTGACCGAAATGGAACAAAATAGTGATTTTTTAAGAAGTAAAACTATTGCAGACAACATACCAGTACTAAATATAATGGCCGAAGAAGGACCATTCGAAACTAAGCAAGAAAATGATGCATTTAAATTAGCTCAACGGATTTTTATCCAGGGAACAAAAAAGGGAAGTTTCAAATTTGCTGCAGGCAGTTCACATAACATACCACAAGACAATCCTCAACTTGTAGTATCTGAAATTGCAAAATTCTATCGCAAACAAATGAAATAGTTTGGTGCGCATATTTCAATTTAAATGCCCCTTTGTTCGGGCCAAACCGGCAATCAAATTGAATACCTCATAATCAAGCCATTGACAATGGGTAAAAAAAATTAGATAAAAATAGTTTGGATCTTTTTAAAATATTATCGGAACAATGTTCTGTTATATATGGCGTCAATATCCAAACTATTTTTGCGTATTAACCTTTCTTTTTCAAAGAAGCAAGGAATGCAAGTAAATCCGCTAATTCCTGCTTTGAAATTGTTTGATGCAAGCCCTCATGCATTATAGATGTTGGTACTTGTTTAATTTGCTTGATTTTGATTAATTAAAAATATCGCCTCCATACCTGACTTAATATAAAGGCAATCGTATCAGCGAGAAGCCCCTGTCCCCTATCGGAGACAACAGGTAAAATATAAAGTTCATTCACTGAATTTATCCGGATTCAATTTATCGAACTTCTTATGGCATATCTGCCAGATTGATGGCATCTGCAGTACATTACCATACAATATTCAGGATTTGGATAGTATTCAATTGATTCAGCCAATCATCACTTTTCCGCCCAGAGATAATTTAAGTGTAATTAAAGATCATTTGAATCAGCAATGCTAAATTGACTCGTCCTGAAAGTACTTGTCGTGCGAAATATCACAATGAATAAAAAGATTCTTAGCAGAACCTGCTCAAATGAATACTCATGAATACCAACAAAATCCCCTCAAATCAATCACAAGGCATACGGATCATAAACCATTGTGGTACAGCAACAAAGCTCACCAAATTTTAGTTCAGCAATTGATCCATGCCATATTCCAGAATATGGCCATATAAAAAAAACATTTGTAATTTAAACTACCAAAACGTATTACAAAACATTCATCATTTATCTAATTAAACATTAAATCAAAAACAATCTCATGTGTACAGGAATTCAACTCAGAACAACCAGCGGTTCACCGATCTATGGCCGCACAATGGAATTTGCAACCCCACTTAAGTCCAAGGCATTGGTGATTCCAAAAAACGTTACATTTACAGGTGTGGGCGTACAGACCACTACAGGTACGGGCGCACAGACACTTCCCGGTAAAACCTGGTCCTCTTTGTATACCATTACCGGCCTGAACGGGCTTGGACTGGAAAGGATCATTGACGGCATTAATTCAGAAGGACTATGTGTCGGAGCTTTTTACTTTGTAAATTATGCCGGATATCAGGATGTACCGCCGGGAGATTCTTCCAACTCCATGTGCTCTACCGATCTTCCCACTTACCTACTGTCAACCTGCGCCACGGTAGATGAGGTCAAAACCGCGGTAACGCAGATCCTGGTCAACTCATCCAACCCAAGCGGTTCAGGCAGTCCACAGCCCCTTCACTATAATGTACACGACAAGCTTGGCAACGTGCTGGTAATCGAATATATTGGCGGAAACCTTAGCGTGCTTGAAAATCCCGTGGGTGTGCTTACCAATGCACCCAATTACAACTGGCATTTGACCAACCTGGGTAACTATGTCAACCTGAGCCAAAACGACATCCCATCATGGCAGCTTAAAAACGCCACCGATCCTGCTAAAAAGGTTTCCATCTTACCCTTAGGGCAAGGATCCGGTTTTCTCGGACTACCGGGAGATTATACCCCACCATCGCGGTTTGTGCGTGCTGTAGCCTACTCGCAGTATTCTGCACCTGAAAAAACCACTCAGGATGCCATACTTCAGGCCTTCCATATTTTGGATGCCTTTGATATCCCATTGGGTACAATCATTGACCCTACGAGTAGCAACCCGGCAGAATATACAGAGTGGACTGTGGCGAGCGATCTTGAGGGAGCAAAGTTTTATTTCCATACCGAAGGCGACAGAACGATCCGCTTAATAGACCTCGCCAACTGGACCTTCCAGGGCGATGGAATAGAATATTTGAGCATCAATCAGGGTCCGACGATCATCAATATGGCTGACCTCCAAAAAGCTTCAGCTTTGGCTTCATAACGTTATACTATCAGGGGCGGAAAGTTTCCGTCTCCTTTTTTTAATTTAATAAAAAAGCATTTTGCTGGTATTAGGCGCACAACAGCAATATCCAAAAGCAAAGTGGGTAACCTGGGGAATTAAACCTCAAACGATAATAAGTATATTTAGCCTACCATAATTTGCAAAACTATTTAATAGCTATATTAGAATTATGAAAATACTTGTTAATATTATAATCATACTGATCATTTCATCTAGTAACCCGCTAAGTTTAAATTCTAAAAATAGCTTACCATCCGGATGGTATTTAATAACGGAGAATAAAAACTCGATTTCAATTAATTTAGATAAAACTGAGAAAACATATAAAATCGAAAAGGATATATTTATATCAATTAACCATATATTAAGTGTAGAACTCGCTACTGCAAGATACAGTAATAAGGATAATCCAATACTAAATTTTACCCTAGATAACGATGCAAGATTAAAACTAGCATCGTTATCCGATGGTTCTGGAGCAAGACGGGAGATGGGGCTTGTAATAAATTCCAAGCTTATTCAAGTTTCAACGATATTTGGTAGATTTTCTGGAAACAAAATGAGCATGGCAGGAAAGTTTACGAAAGAAGAATTACTTAAATTAAAAGAAAATATTGACCTGGAAAAAGGCTGATCCCAGAGAAAGATTAATAGCCCCAAAACGAACATCTTATAATATGGCAATGATTATCAATTCTGATTTACTTAATGGTCTCTATAGTTTCAGTTTTTCGATGCGATGCTTATCTAATCCAGATCTTCCTTTTAGCTGTAAGCTATGAGTGATTTATGGCAAGGAGTAATTATTTCATTTACAATTTTTCTAATATCCTAAATCTCATAGTGAGTTAATTTATGTTAAACTATAGCTTGTTTGACCGATTAATATTATGTTTAGAATGAAATTCTTTCTGTATGACCAGTAAAAACTTATTGTTATTATTATCTATACTGGCTCTCGCTCCAATGCAAATTCTTGCACAACAAAGCGATGCCATAATCTTAACTAACCTCAACAAAGTAATTAAACCAATCGAAAGTATACGGGGAAATACCAACTTCACGGACATAGGTTTTTTAAAGGAAACACTGAAAGACAAGGAGTTGATTGCTTTGGGTGAAGTAACGCATGGCACCGCGGAAGTTTTCGATTATAAGGATCGCCTGGTTAGATTTTTGGTGACAAATCTTAGCTATAAAGCGATTGCGTTCGAAAGTGATTTTCTTGCCATAGAGTTCATTAATAACTACATCCTTGGTGAGGTAGATACCATTAAGTATGTCGCAGGCACCGCCATCATGATGACCAATCGTCCAATGATCGAATGGCTTAGACTATACAATCTAAACAAATCTGATCCAGATAAAGTCCAGATCTACGGTCTGGAAAGCAGAAACTATACCAACATATTTAACAAATTGATAGCTGTAATTCCCCAGCTCGATAGGTTAGATAAGGATTTGATGCAGACCTATCTTGCAAAACCTTTCAATACTGAATTGACCAAGCAGGAAATGCAAGGGATCAAATCAATGCTGTCGAGACTTCAAACAGTGCAACTGTCAGACGGCTGCCGACAATATGTAGAAATGCTCCGGCAGCTTATAAGTTACGATACTAGCAGATCGATAAGGGATCAGTATATGGCAAAAAACGCAACTTGGATAAAGGAACGGGTCAAAGATAAAAAGTTAATTGTATGGGCACATAACGGGCATCTTGCAAAAGAGCAATTGCATAATTATTCTACCCTGGGAACTCATCTCAACAAAAAATATGGATCTAGATATTATGTTATCGGCACCGATTTTAACTCGGGAAAAGCATACGTAAATGTTTTAATTGCCAAAAACAAGCCGTTGCAAGGATTTCAGCAATACTATTATCCCGAAGTGGATTCTAGAAAGTGGTATGAGTATTTTTTTAACCAGTGCGAATACAAAAACTTTATCTTGGACATCAATGTCGCTTCCCAAGAAAAGGTACTAAACCAATTCCTTACCCAGCCTTTGATAATGAGGAGCATTGGCTCATTAAGTTCTCCAGAAGGAAAAAAATTATCCATGTCAAAAAACTTTGATATGATCGTTTATTTTGATAAAACTACCAGCATTTAATCAAATCTTAAAGTCATAATTCCGTATCAATTCGTCCCGACTAAATGGCAAGAGGAATCTTTTACATTCATTGCCTAGAAATATAAATTCATTTAGAAAATTGTCTCAATAAACGAATGTTATAAATGCTTTCATTGTGTACATTTGAAATTACACTAATAAACCGCTCAAAAACCTGTATCAAAAATACTTAATCCAATTATCACAATCCATGAAATACTTTATCGCGCTCTCGTTGCTTTTTGTTGTATTTATAACCAAATCACAAACCATAAACAATCCTCAAAGCGAATTTACCAATACAGGCATTTATCATATTGATAAAATCACACTAATTGACACCGCGACTATTGTTGAGGTCAAGATCAGCTTTTTACCAAAATGGTGGACTACCTTCAGCAATAAAGCATATTTAGAAAATGCAGATACAGGAGAGAAATATACTGTAAAAGCTATTGAAGGTGCTCAATTTAACACAAAATTGTGGACGCCAAAATCCGGTGATACCTCGGTCAAGTTGATTTTTCCAAAACTGGACAAAAAGGTAAAGTACCTAAACTACGGAGATGAGGGCAAAACTTCCGTTTACGGAATTTCATTACAAAAAAGACCTAAAACAGATAAAACGAACTCAATACCTGAAAATGTTTCGAAATGGCTGAATGTACAAATTACGGGCAATAAGCGCAAAATAAATCCAAACCAGTTTTATGTGAACGATTCGATTAAAATTGTTGGCTACATTAAAGGATATGATAAAAGAGCAGGGTTTGCCAGTGGTATTATCTATCACCAAAATAGCCTCACCAGAGAAGACTTTCCGACTATAGTAAGAATATATGAAGACGGACGATTTGAATGTAGTATGTTGGCTATACATCCAATTTCCAGCAATATATTTTTCAATAATCAAAACATTAGTTTTTATGCCGAACCTGGGACGGTAACGGGTATAATTTTAAATTGGGACGATTTTTTATTGGCCGATAGATACCGCGATAGGTCGTATGAATTTAAAAATATACAATACCTGGGGATAAATAAATCGGTTAACGAAATGCTGGCCTCTATTAAGTTTATCAGGCCTGACTATGCTAAGCTAGAAGACTTTATAGAAAAACAAAAACCGGAAGACTTTAAAAACGTTCAACTTCAAAATTGGGAAAAAGCGAGGAAGAGCGCAGATAGTACAATGTCTATAAATAAGATACCGGACAACATCAAAAAAATGATAGTCAACCAAGTCGATCTGACTTATGCCAACTATCTTTTTGATTATGAGAATTCGCGTGGGTATTACCGGAAGCAAAAACCAGATAATGAAATCCTAAAGTTGCCTATGCCCGCTAATTATTTCGATTTTTTAAATAAAATAAACTTAGACGATGAGTCGCTGTTAATTTCCCATGAATTTTCAACGTTCATTAATCGCTTTGAATTTTCGCCTGTATACGAAAGAGCATTACTCTACGATCGTGATAATAATGGCTATTTAAAATTAGATTCTGCATATCTTACTAAAAACAAGAAATCATCACTGGTTTTTGATATAGCCAAGCTTCGTTCATTAACTTCAAACTTTAAATTTAACCAATACAAAAATAAAAATTTTGCTAAAGAAACTACTTTCTTGTCACAAAGCATAAAAGAGCCATTTGTGGTCAGCGAAATGAATCGGATGTACGACAAATACAAAATAGGCAATGTAGCTTACGAGCTGCCTAATAGCACCGCTGCAGATGTATTCAAGAAAGTCATCAATCCATTAAAAGGAAAAATCTTAATCGTTGATTTTTGGGCGCAGTGGTGTGGCCCTTGCCGCAGCGGAATAGAGACCAGCTTGTCAATGAGAAAGAAATACCAGGATAATCCTGATTTTGATTTTGTATTTATAACGGATTCAGAGAGTACAGAAGCTGCTTTTTATGATGATTATATTGTAAAAAATTCAATGATCAATACACACAGAATTAAAGCAGATGAATATTTAGCATTAAGGGAACTATTCAAATTTAACGGTATACCCCGTTACGTTTTGGTGACCGCAGAAGGAAAGATACAAGACGATAACTTTTCATCATACAATCTACAAAGTGAATTCAGTAAATACTTTCCTGAAAAGTTTACCGATGCTTATTGGAAATAATAAATTAAATCGTTAAAAAACAATTAATTAATGCAGTCCAAAAACGGACCAATAATTCCAGCAGATTGTCCGCAGGACGCGAGGCTTCTGGCCGTCCAGTGGACGGCCAGACCCGATTTTAATCTATTATCTTAAGCAATCAGTTTCTGATAAAAATCTTCCCAATATGTACGGAGCCTTTTGTCCAACTCCGTAAACCTTAGGTCTTCATGATATTGGTTTCTATAAAGGTCTGCCTGCCTACCAAATCGTCCACCCTGATCGCCCTGCCCGCAAGATCCATAACTTTCATTATTATTTATATTTCGTCCCTGTACGGACCTATTAAAATCACTGAATTACTATTTAATTGCCAATGGCTTTTTTATCTAAACCTAATGGAATCCAAATGCTTTATATCAGCTAGGCCAATGATAACCTAGCTGCTGAAACCTGTACAAAGCCTATACAGAAGACAGATCCGCTTTTCATAAAAGTAATCCATGGTCATCAGAGAAACTCAATACCTTAAGGTCCAATATATTCTTAACAAGCCTCAAGATCCATGAATACGCTGTACTTAGCAATGCTAAACAGTTCCGCAACAACATCAACATACTCCTTGGAATGCTCGATGTCCTAATGGGAAAGATATAGGAAGATTATAGAATGGAAAAATCAGAAAGTCATTTTGACCGGAAAGGATTTATGAAATTCTTATTCATAAATCTGTACTGAACTGCCTACTAGATCAGCTGGCGAAAATATGAAACTCATTACCAAAAAATTAGCTAGGCAAGTCAACTTGGAGAGCTGGCTCAGAGTTGCAAAGCCACTTTACATTAACGACCAAGCTTTGTTAGGCGTGCCCTATAGCCTCATCCCAGCCTTCATGAGCCTGTATGCCTTCGCGGACTGCATGCAATGCAGGGAGGTCCAGTTCACAGCCCTGGCTTTCGCAGCGGGCATGATCTCTCTCATCCAATTGAATGGTGCCGATTACCTCACCGTTTTCTGATATTTCATACCGGGCATTTCCTAAAGGGCGGATGTCGTAAAACCTGCCCTGGTTCTCTACTGCCACTTCTATTCTGAACTGTTCCATGTTCTGTTATTGATTAGGTATATTATTGCCTTTATCTGCTGGCTTGTCATTAATTGTCTGATCCTGCTGGAATCTGGGATCCAGTTCGTCGGTCTCTGCGGTGATGGCAGGATCCAGGAGCACCTTTTGCGCTCCCGTTTCTTTTTTCGGCTGTTCACGGTCTCCTGTGGTTTCCATAGTGCTTTTTATGGTTCAACAATTTATTTCGCGAAAAGTTCGGGGCAGCGCTGATTTATATTTGCTATTAATGCTAAGTCGTTTTACTGCCTAGAGCGATTGTGGTACCGTTCCACACGATCAAAGTTTATCATTTAGCAAGAAAGAAAATTATTGGCAATATTAATGTGTAATCGCTTCAAAGGTATTTCAACAGAACTAGTTGGTAATATATTTAGATGAAATCAGCAATAGCAAGGTACGGTCAGCTTTTGCCTCGTCATAGTTTTCTTTTAGCAATTGGCTGATGTGTTTGTTCTTAAGTTTGACCGCCGCCATCTGAAGAATCTGAAAAGAGGCCATTTCGATGCTTTCAATGTTCTGCAAATAGAAAATGATCGAAAGGTCGCGAAGTTCAGGCTCACCTATCTGCTCATTAATCGCCTCGAAAGCGTCCTGAATAAGACCTGTCAGTCCGTGTATACTTCCCCTTGAGACCTCGGCATCCAGCAGGGAATATATAACTTCCATTCTTGCAATCTGTTTCTCCACATCAGAAACAGTCTCAACTATAGCATTCTTCAGATCGGCAAACTCCGCTTCATCGGCTAAACTTGGCAATTTTGAAACCAAGTGCAACTTGGCACCATAAATGCGGTCAAGATGCTTTATAAAAAAAACCTTTAGTCTATCGGACCCAAGGTTTATCTTCTTCCAGGAACGGGATTTTTCAGGTTTTTCGGACATATTAGCGCATTAAAGCGCTAAGTTATGAATTCTTTCACTTTTTCGAGAAGCCTTTCGATGTCAAATGGTTTGTTAAGGTAACCGCTGGCCCCGCACGTGCTGGCTCGTTGTTCCACATCAGGCTCGGCTGAAAACAACAAAATTGGAACAGCGGTGAGTTTCAACTCCTGTCTAATCTCCGCACAGATTTCATCCCCGGTCTTGGAAAACCCACTTATCCTAACATCGAGCAGAATCAGATCCGGTCCGATCAGCTTGACCTGATCGGCAGTAGCACCTGTATTTCGAAGGACAACCTCATATCCCTCTTCCACAAATAGGATATCCAAAATAGAAAGAATGTCCTCATCATCATCGATCACCAATATACGCTTAGCCATTTGTTCTGTTAAAGATTAGTTAATATCATTAAAATTTGGAGGTAATTCCCAGTCCCTATAATAATTCGGCCACATGGATACCATACACCTCATAAAACAGGCGGTTAAAATGCCCCCGTGAATTATAGCCAGCAATGCTTGAAATCTCTTTAACCGTACGGTACTTGCCCGATGCGATCGCTTCCCAGGCCAGTTGGAGCCGTATCACACGAACAAGCTTATTGGGAGTAATGCCTAGTATGCTGTGCACCCTTCGGAATAACTGCCGCTGGCTAAGTGCCAGTCCATCGCTGATCAGTTCCAGATTGAGATCTGCCTTACCAGCGTGGTCGCGCACGATCCTCTCAAAACTGTTGAGCCAGAACTGGTCGGACTGCGAAGGCTCATCAACATTTTTTTGGCTATCCTCAGCCTTAAAGGCCACAAAAGTTCTATCCACACTCGACATTGGCTGTTTAAACCTCGCACTGTGGTCATCATTGATCATTCCAAGTATAGCGGATATGCGTTCATACTCCTCAAGCTGCTTCCGATAGGTTATGTCCTTGGCAATGGCAAAGACCAGGCTGTCTTTTTTGATCGGCACCGATGTCCAGCTCAGCCAAACGACCGCGCCATCCTTGGTCACATATCTGTTCTCAAAATTCAGCAGTGAACGTCCCTGTAATAACGCTTTCCTTTTTTCCGCTGTCCTTTCCCTATCATTTGGATGGATAAAAGCATTAATCGGCGATGCAAACAGTTCACGCTCAGAATAGCCAAGTACTTTGCAAACCGCCGGGTTGATCTTCTTGAAATATCCATCAAATCCCGCGATGCATAAAAAGTCAGGCGAAACCTCAAAAAAATACTCCAGGTCAAAGACCTTCTGAGATTTTAACTTAACCATTCCGTCTCTTGATTCATATCGTTACACGTTAACTGACTGTTGTTTGCTGACAACATTGAAATACAAATCTTGTCCAAATTGTTTTGAAATCACCATAAACCCATTAATTATGTCAATTTTGAGTACACATTCGGCAGTTCTGTGACCATTTATTACGCTTATAGTTGGAAGAATGAAAACCTCTTGAACGCAATAAATGCCGAATGGATCCCCTGTGGAAAAATTAAAAAATCGAGTACCAAAATATTTGGCCTTGTAAAAGTTATGTCGCGACTTTACCGGCACGTGCAAACACTTAACTCAGCGAAAAAGCTGGAAAGTACCGCCTACAAGAGGGACATGTTTCCATATTTGCATCCTGAGTCTTAGGGATAACTGTTCAGTTTGGGATAAACATCGATCTCAATCGCTGATTTGATATTTGCCGTATCGACGTAACGGCAAAAACTTTGGCGGATAGCCAGACCACTGCACAAAAACAGCAAAAGCAGGTTAAATCTTGTAAACGCGAAAAAGCCACTGATTCATAGCAGCGGCTTTATTTCCCAAAACAGTCTCCTGTTTATTTTGCGCAGTTTTTTCTCTCTGTAACCTCATGTCTCTACTGGGCAAGATTTTTAAGGTCCTGCAGTACCTTAAACAAGCAAATATCCAATAATTAAAGCCTGACAAAAACTTTTTTTTGCTTGTCTGGTTTGGTTTCTGGTACCTTAGCCAAAAATTATATTGAAATTAGGGTCTGGTCATCCGTCAGCAAATGGTAACCTTACAATTTGAACATGAATCCGCAAAACAGCAAAGCAAATCGAGAGGGCTCAAACAAAAGGCCTAGCACAGAAAACCGGGATTCGGAGACTGATCTGGACCAACCTACATCAACATTATTGCTCAATGCGATCCCACAACAGATCTGGACTGCAGATACATCCGGAGAAATCAATTATGTGAATGATACTGTTTGCCGGGATTTCGGTCGCGACCAAGAAACGATTTTAGCTTACGGATGGAAGGCATTTGTGCACAAAGATGATTTAGCAACAAGCATCAACTCCTGGGAAGCATCACTTAAAACCGGGCAGGAATATACAACCGAATTCCGTCTTCTTTTTTCTGATGGCAATTATTACTGGCATCTAGCGATCGCCAGACTGGTCAGACAGGAAGGTAAATCAGATATCTGGGTGGGAACCAATACAAATATCCACTCACAGAAAACCAGCGAAGCCAGAAAAGATGAGTTTATCTCTATAGCCAGTCACGAACTAAAAACCCCGCTAACGACTAGCAAGGGTTTTCACCAGCTGCTCTTGAGAATGGTCGGTGAGGGAAAAATAAAAACCTATGTTGAACGCTCGGCCGGTCAGCTAAACCGCCTGGAAAAACTGATTGCCGATTTACTGGACGTAAGCAAGATCAACGCTGGAAAAATGATCTTTGACTCTAAACCATTCAATTTCTCGGATATGCTTACTGATGTAGTAGCGGAAATGCGTCAAATGTATCCTTCCCACCAGTTGTTATTGGAAAACGAAAACGATATTAACTTTACCGGTGACCAGTTCAGGTTGGAGCAGGTAGTCCATAATTTTGTTTCCAATGCAGTTAAATATTCTCCTGATGCCAAAACAATTGAAATCAACTCCCGGATAATTGATGGGAACATCATCACATCGGTCAAAGATTATGGCATTGGAATAAAGTCTAAACACCTTAAGCAGTTATTCGAACGATACTATAGGGCCGACAATTCTTCTACGCGTTTTAATGGGCTTGGGCTTGGCCTTTATATTTCCGCTGATATAATAAAACGTCATGGGGGAAGTTTCTGGATAGAGAGTAAGTTTGGCGAAGGTTCAGTATTTTCCTTCAAATTGCCTTTGATCAGCAGCGGTTCGATAGATCCGGATATTCGCACCAAAAGCTATTACAGGGACACACATATAATCATAAACTGTCCGGTAGGTAGCGATATCATGTATGTGGAATGGACAGGATACCAGGACATGAATACCGTCAAACGCGGAGGTTCCCTTATGATAGAATATTTAAAGGAAAACTACCGGAGCAAGGTTTTCAATGATAACCGCCTGGTCCCTGGAACGTGGTCAGAAGCATCAGACTGGGCAGCTAATATCTGGTTGCCGCTAATGGAACTGGCCGGCTTAAAATTTTTCGCCTGGATATTATCAGAGAGTGCATTTAGCCAGCTATCGGCACAGAAGAGCGTTGAAAATGAGGATAAGCATTCTGAAATTGTATTTTTCACCCAGGCTGAGGAAGGGTTGAAATGGTTGGAAGAAAAACCAACCTTGCAACGAGATGATTTTTAAACCAGCGCCATTAAATGTATAATAGGGTGCAGTTATATGCACATTATTTGATTTAAATAAAGATATTTTGATACTTCGGAAATACCAACATTCAATTCTGCAGCGAATTGCACAGTTATAAAGAAACTTCTTATAAATGAAAAGATACAACCGGATACATTCCGTAAAAACATCTTTGTCGTTCGCAATATGAATAGCAACGGTGCAAGTGATATCATGCAATAACAAAACATAGTATTCAGTTTTAAAAAGTATTATCTTTACAGACAATCGAGATATGAATGTAATTGAGAGAAATAACGTAATAATCAAAGGAGCTGGAGAAAAAGTGATGATGTTCGCCCACGGTTTTGGCTGTGATCAGAACATGTGGCGTTTTGTTTATCCTGCTTTCGAGGCTGAATACAAGATCGTATTATTTGATCATGTTGGTGCCGGCAGCTCAGATCTTTCTGCTTATTCTTATAAGAAATACAACAGTCTTGACGGCTACGCAAATGATATTATAGAGATTGCAAACACGCTGGGGGTTAAAGATATGGTTTTCGTCGGGCATTCGGTGAGCGCAGTCATGGGACTTATTGCAGCAGGAATTGCCCCTGAACTTTTCAAATACCTCATTCTAATCAGCCCCTCTCCATCTTATATCAATCAGGATGATTATATTGGTGGCTTTAACAAAGCAGAAATCGAAGAATTACTCGAATCCTTGGACAACAATCACCTTGGCTGGTCTATGGCCATGGCTCCGGTTATCATGGGCAATCCGGATAGAAAGGAGCTTAGAGATGAATTATCTAATAGCTTCTGTAAAACAGACCCCGAAATTGCCAAACATTTTGCCCGAACTACTTTTTTAACCGATAAGCGAGATATACTCCAGCACGCAAAGGTACCTTCACTGATTCTTCAATGCAGTAATGACATAATCGCACCTGTGGAAGTGGGCCATTATATGCATGAGCATATGCCGCACAGCAAACTTGTTATCATGAATGCTACAGGCCATTGCCCGAACTTAAGTGCTCCCGAAGAAACCATTGCTGCCATCAATAGCTATCTCCATGGATCATAAGCTGTTCCCCGATTTATCACCATTGGCAAAAGATTTTGACGATTTTTTTGAAACCGCGTTATGCGGATTTGTGATTACTGATGGGGAAGGAAAAATTGTCCGCGTAAACAGTCGCACAGCTCAATGGTTAAACAGTACGCCCGATCAATTTCATGGCAAACGTTTTTCTGATCTTTTAGCCGTTGGTGGCAAGATTTATTTTGAGACTCACCTTTGGCCATTGTTGCGGATGCAAGGGTATTTTGATGAAGTAGCTGTAGAACTTGCCAATTCGGGTCATGGAAAAATGCCAGTTTACATTAACGGCTATGAAAGAAAAGGAGATAACAATCAACCTCTTTTCATGAGGTTTACATTGTTTAAGGCCTCAGACCGGAGACTGTATGAAGAAAATCTCCAGATTGCAAAACAACTCGCTGAGGATAAGCTAAACATTGAACAGAAAAACGCCAAGATTAGGGAACAGTTCATTGCGGTACTGGGGCATGACCTGCGTAACCCGCTAAGTGGAATTATGAGCGCAGCTCAACTCCTCAAAAGAACCGGAATCGATGAACGCGGAGAAAGGCTTGTCAACATCATACAGTCGGGCTCCAAAAGAATGTATGAGATGATCAACAACATCATGGATTTTGCACGTGGCCGTTTAGGTGGAGGCATTCCCGTAAACCCCGTTATTGTTAATCTTGAAGAGCTGCTCAATCAGATAAGCGATGAATTAAAGGTTGCATGGCCTGATAGACAGATTGAATCAGATTTTGAAATCGGTAAAACTGTAGAATGTGATCCCTCACGGATGTCTCAGTTAATATCCAACCTGCTTGCGAATGCTATTACCCATGGTTCGACTGAAACACCTATTGTGTTCAAAGCATTGGTAAAAAACAACTTTTGGGAGGTTTCTGTCTCCAATAACGGCAGCCCAATCCCTGAGAAGGCAATGGCACATATTTTCCACCCATTCTATAGAGAAGGCGTACAATCAAGTCAGAACGGTCTTGGACTGGGATTATATATTGCTTCAGAGATCGCAAAGAGTCACAATGGAACGCTGACTGTGACATCAGACGATCACAAAACTTGTTTTATATTCCGTGCGCCTATTGCCAGCCAAAGCCTCCCAAACTAATATCTTCATCTGTTCTATTACAGGGATAGATTTATCCTGCTCCCTAAGCTTTGATGGCTGTATCATCATTTATATCCAAACAAAAATCAATATTAAAACTGACATACAAATGCAAAACGTTACACCAACGCATTGATGTGCATGCTATTTCTTTTGGATAATCTTGAAACCGCTAAAAGATGCATCACCAGAAACATCACCATAGGTAGCATGGTAAACACCAACCTGTAAGCCGCTACTTCTAAAATCATCTCTTTTTACCGGACTGCCAGGAAGATCTACCCAAGCCTTTCCATCACTGCTACCACGCATAAAAAATGTATTTCCTGTCCGCTGTATCTGCAGATGCCTGTAAAAAGCCCATCCAGAGAGGTTGTTCGTCTGCCTTCTGCCGCCGTTACCGAGGTCGGTAATAATATTTCCAACGCCCCAGCCCGGCATAATGCCGTTTTGTAAAAGCATTTTTCCATTTGTTAAAGCTTTAACCATTATACCTGCCTCATTCGCACCATAGGCTTTCTTCTCCCTGAGTCCCAGCATATCTGAAAGCATTACCTCGGCGATAAAATCACCCTCCACATTGTTGTAGGCAAAAGGTCCTGTTGCCTCCGATCCATCCCAAAATGTATTGTGCGAAACCATCTTTAGGATACCCGATTGTTGTGTAACGGTATCTGCATTTCCCAACAAGCCATCCCAGGAAGTTCCTGTTAAACCATCATTTGCTGCCGGCACCGACTGGGCTTCCCCTTGCTGTTTTCTGATCACAAATTGTGAAGAATCTGTTCTAACAGCAAAGGGAAGAGATGTTTGCGTAACATTTCCAAAATTATCCCTGATTTTCACACTATAATTGTAACTGCTTTGCGGAAAGACCGAAAAATCAATATAATCTGATGACGGCAACCATTTTGCATGCCCTTTATCTTTGTCATTTTTAAAAAGATATTCGAGGTCACTGCCGGGCAGTTTAGGTTTATCTGCAACCATATAAACCATATTTGGTGTAACTGCTGATGGTTTTGAGGCAAATGACGCTTTTAAACTGCCATTGCCTAAATTTTGTTTCCAAAAATTAAATTCTTTTAAGCAAGCACTATAATCAAAGCTATAATTATATATTGAAATTGAAGATATTGCAGTCGTGGCATCTGGTGCTCTGCCAGAAGATTCGACCAGAATGCGCTGATCGCTTTGATTATTACGGACCAGTGCATAAGCGGCCGGTTTACCGTTGATAAACACCTGGAACTTGCCCTGAGAAAAAGAACAGATTACCTGTTGCCATTTTCCACTACCCACTATCCTTACGGCTTTATTTCCTTTACCAAAAAACAGATCTGTTTTTGAACCAACAGCAGGCAAAAGAGAAAAAACAGCACTAAATGATTTTGAAAAATCGACCTCTTTTTTAATGTTACCGCTCATAATGATTTTACTACCATTGGCCAATACAGCAGCTGTTTTTCCATTAATATCGGCAACTTCCACGTTCCCCTTGCACGTCAGTTCTCCCAAGGCTGCCCCATTGTTGGGCCAGTTTGCTAAATCCCCATATTCAAGGTTTTTTGTATCTGCGTACAAAACCGTATGGTTAGTTATGCCTTTTGTATAAGCTGCTTTAATCTCTGTTTCGGATAATGGAACATCATAAATTTTCAAAGCGGCCAGCGCACCAGAAAACCCTGAAGTTCCATCATCATTTCCGCCAACAAGAAACCTGGTAAGTTTATTCACAAAAAGCATCCTTCTTTCTGCCCTATCCAATTTTCCATCAACATATATACGTTCCATTGTTCCATCAAAAACCATGGTAATCAGATGCCACTCATTTGCTTTGGGTAAATTCCTGTATCCTAAATCTGCCCATCCCAAATGGGTGGCAGCGCCTGCACCTTTACTATTCCCATAACCTATTGCAGCATTACTTAAATCAACCCCGCCCCTTCCTGTCCATGAAATGATGGTTTCTTCTTTATTAATCTCTGGGTTCAGCACCCACATACTCACGCTATAACTGCTGTTCCCCAGCATAGATGAAGGCGCACGAACGGATGATAATAGGCGCTCGGTGCCAGAAAAAACCAAAGCTTTCTTTCCACCTATCATTGAAGTAACCGGCTTATTTGTTCCGTTAGCAGAAAACACACCTGCCAATTTTCCATTATTTTGAACATGGGCTGCTATTGATCCTACACGAAGGTGATCAAAGTTCAGATCAACCAACAGTCCCTTCGGTTCAAAACGTTGCAAAGATTCCCATTTTTTGATGCTGGTATTCATCACTGGATTATATTCCGCATTGTCGAAAACCTTAATGTTCCATATTGCCTTATTTAAGCCCGGATATTCTGTCCGTAAAATTGTTGTCCGCAGATATCTGGCCTTAACGTTTCCAAAATCGATCATCGGACTGCCACGTTGGGTATTTTTACTCCTATCAATGTATGGTTTCCATATTTTGCCATTGAGCGAATATTCGATTTTGTATTGATAATACCAGGTAGCATATTCAAATTGAGTATGTACACTTTTAACATCATAAACCCGGCCTAAATCAATTTGGATCCACGAGGGACCGATATTGTTTTTGGCTTTCCATAAAGTCCCGTTATTATCATCGAATGCAAATTCCGGTTTAAAATCCTGATCATAACTTGAAGAGGCCATGGCAGCTTTGCCCAGCGCAAGATTTGGATGCGGATTCGCATTTTTTGCCAAATAGCTGATTCCGGAATGCGTAGGTACCAGCTTCAGTATGTTTCCTTTCTCATCAAAGATCATTTTATCTGCCGCTACCTGCCTCTGATAGCCACCGTCATTGTGTGGGTTATTATGCCGGTGATAAACCAGGTAAAAATCATCTCCCTGCTGTAGAACAGATTGATGCCCTGGTCCGTGCACCGTTCCATCTCCATTTGTGGCGAGGATAGGATTGTCTGGGCCATACTTAAAAGGTCCCATTGGATTGCTTGCAGTAGCATACTGTACCCTATAAGTTCCATCTTCGCAATAGCCGGATGAATAGGTAAGATAGTAGATTCCCTTTCTTTTAAATACAAATGGAGCCTCGAAAAAGTCTTTTGCATCGGTATTCGGGATCTGCGCAAGTTTTGAAAACGACTTCATGTCGTTATTCAATAAGCCAACACCGCAACCATGGCCCGGATAAATGCCCCATGTACCCCAATACATATAATACTTACCGTCGTCATCTTTAAATGTCTGCCCATCAAGTGTAATCACCTTGGGCACCATAAAATTTGAAACTATTGGTTTTCCAGGTGCTAAAAGCGATGTCCATGGGCCAACCGGCGTTGCTGAAGATGCACCGAAGATCTCAACGGGCTGACAGTAGTATAGATAATATTTTCCATCAGGGCCCTGTGTTGCATCCGGCGCCCAGTAATGATGGGTTGTTGGCCAGTTCATATCCTGCATGGTCCAGTTCACAAAATCTTTTGAAGTCCATACCTGCGATGGTCCGAACCCACCTCCATTGCCATCGGTTGTTGCATAAATATAATAAGTATCGCCAAATTTTTTCACCGTTGGATCTGCAAAATAACCTGGTATAACAGGATTGCCCTGCCCCTTGGCCAAATGCTGAGATTGCCCATTTACAGGTTGGAAAAAACAGCATAGGAGAAAAAGAATGAAGAGGTTTAGATAAATGTTTTTCATAGTTAATGTTGATACCCCGACCTAAAAACCAAACTTGATGGATGAGGATGTAAATATAAACGAAGCGTAATCTAGATTTCCGTTGTATATTGATGCATAACATTAGTATTTTAACCACCCCAATCTTTGTTGTCGGCAAGGTACTTGTTAAAATCTAGTAGCTATCAGATAAAAAAGAAGCATAAAAACACAGGGCTTCTTCATAGTTTTATCGATGAATTTTAAGGATTGTTTATTCAATATTCTTTAAATTTATTTAAGCTTACCAAAAGATCTTAGCATAAAATATCTTAGCATAAACAGATAAGAAGGGCTTATTGAAAATGATTTAAACATGAAAATATACAAAGTATTATTGCGTACCATCCTGTTCCCTGCTGTTTTAGCCATGGGTATCACTACTGCCAATGCACAAAATGGAGACCAGATATTAGACGGAATCGGTGAAACAGGAATGAGTGCGCGTTATATCTTTAATGGAGATGCCAAAGACTGGTCCCGAAATAATTTTCATGCAAAATTTCAGGGCGAAGGGGTTAAATTTATCAATGACAGCCGATTTGGGAAGGTTTTGTCGCTCTCTGGGGATAACAATTCCTTTATTACTATTCCAGGAGAAGCATTAACAGATATAGAATCGCTCAGCATATCAGGATGGATATACCTCCGTTCCAAGCAGCCTGGCCAGCGGTTTTTTGATTTCGGGAAGGACGTAACCAAACATTTTTTTGCGGCCCCTGTTGGAACAAATGCGCAGGATGGTTTCCAGACATTGATCACGGCAAAGGAAAACAATAAAAATGGAGCGGTTTCGCCCGCTTTAGAACTGAATAAATGGATCTATATTACCATTGTGATGGATATTCCATCAAAATCTATCGTAACCTATGTGAATAGCAAGCCTGTGGCCGAAGTTAAGCATATCTCCCTGGAGTTAGCAACGGTATTCGATCAGCAATCAGGGGTAAAAAACCTGTTGTATATCGGAAAATCGCTAGTACCGGGAGATCCTTATCTGAATGCCATGATACATGATTTCCGTATTTATCGGGTTCCGTTAAGTGCAGGACAGATTGCCGGAATTTATCGCAATGCCCAAAGAGGTACTCAAGAAAGTGCTGTAAATGTAGGTAAGCGTGAAGATGATCTCCCAAAGTTTCCTTCAGGCACTCCACAGCTTTACAATACTTATTTAGCCCATGTATCAGATATTCAGGTGGAAACAGAAGTAGGAAATTTACCACGATTACCCAGTTATGTACCGGGCACCTACCAAAATAAGATGAAAGGTCCAAAAGTACGTGTACTGTGGCCTTCTCCGACCGATAATAGCGGGGTTTTGAAACCCGGAAGTTATTCCGTTACCGGGCGTGTTGCAGGAACGGCTTTTCAACCTAAGGCATTTGTAACCGTAAAAGCGCTTAAAAAATCAGCTGCGCCGGCTTTAAAGCTTGAGCCATTTGCTTTAAACAGGGTTTCTCTGCAGAGCGACATTCATGGCCATGCAACCAAATTTATCGAAAACCGCGATAAGTTTATTAAAACATTAGCTAAAACCGATCCCAACTCCTTCCTCTACATGTTCCGCCATGCTTTTGGCCAGAAACAACCCGAAGGAGCAAAACCTTTGGGGGTATGGGACAGTGAAGATACCAAACTAAGGGGGCATGCCACAGGCCACTACCTTTCGGCAATTGCCCAGGCCTATGCCGGCACCGGATATGACAAGGCACTGCAGGCCAATTTTTCAAAAAAAATGGAGTATATGATCAATACACTCTATGAACTATCGCAATTATCCGGGAAACCCAAAAATTCAGATTCTACCGCTGTATCAGATCCGGGTGCTGTGCCGCATGGTCCCGGCAAATCAGATTATGATTCTGACCTTAGTGCATCGGGCATCCGCACCGATTATTGGAACTGGGGAAAAGGATTCATTAGCGCCTACCCTCCCGATCAGTTTATCATGTTGGAAAACGGAGCTAAATATGGAGGACAGAAGAACCAGGTTTGGGCCCCATATTATACCTTGCATAAAATTTTGGCTGGATTGATAGATGTATATGAAGTAAGTGGCAATAAAAAATCACTTAAAATAGCTACTAACATGAGCGACTGGGTGTATACCCGATTAAGCCAGCTGCCTCAGGAAACGCTCATCAGGATGTGGAATACTTACATTGCCGGAGAGTACGGCGGCATGAATGATGTAATGGCCCGCTTATACCAGATTACAAATGATCCGAAATACCTCAAAACCGCACAATTGTTTGATAATATAAAGGTTTTCTTTGGCGATACAGCACATTCGCATGGACTGGCCAAAAACGTAGATATTTTCCGTGGACTACATGCCAATCAGCACATACCCCAAATTGTAGGAAGTATCGAAATGTACCGGGTATCCAATAAACCTGAATATTATAATATAGCGGATAACTTCTGGCACAAAATGGTAGACGATTACATGTACAGTATCGGAGGAGTTGCAGGTGCCCGTAACCCTGCCAATGCGGAGTGTTTTATTGCGCAGCCAGCTACCTTGTACGAAAACGGCTTCTCTGAAGGAGGGCAGAATGAAACCTGCGCCACTTACAATATGCTAAAACTGACCGGAGACCTATTTCTATTCGATCAGCGGGCAGAGCTGATGGATTATTATGAACGTGGCTTGTACAATCATATTCTGGCATCTGTTGCCGAGAACAGTCCTGCCAATACCTATCATGTACCACTCAGACCAGGATCCGTTAAACAATTTGGCAATGCGGATATGACGGGCTTTACCTGCTGTAACGGCACTGCAATAGAGAGCAGCACCAAACTACAAAATTCAATTTACTTTAAAAGTAAAGATAACCAGGCGCTTTATGTGAACCTGTACATTCCCTCAACACTAAAATGGACGGAACGCCAGATAACGGTAGAACAGTCAACAAATTTTCCAAAAGAAGACCACACCCGCCTTACGATTAAGGGCAGTGGAAAATTTGATCTCCATGTGCGTGTACCGGGCTGGGCTACCAAAGGATTCTTTGTAAAGATCAACGGGAAAGAACAAAAGTTTCAGGCCGTTCCAGGTAGTTACCTAAAGATAAGCCGTAGCTGGAAAAACGGCGATATTGTAGATTTAAAGATGCCGTTTCAATTCCACCTGGATCCGGTTATGGATCAGCAAAATATAGCGAGTCTGTTTTACGGACCAATATTGTTGGCAGCGCAGGAACCAGAGGCCAGAAAAGAATGGCGTATGGTAACCTTGAATGCCCAAGATATCGGCAAATCAATCAAGGGTGACCCACAATCTTTACAGTTCAGCATTGATGATGTGGTTTTCAAACCATTTTACGAAACATACGGGCGTCATTCTGTTTACCTTGATGTTACTTTAAAATAGGCATGTTGCGCTAATAGCTGAAGAATGGCGCCATAGGTGGAGATTACCCTCCACATACCATGCTCCATTATGCAGGGGAACCGCTAACCGATCCAATCTGTTAAGAAAATAGTGATAGTCCCTCATGGGGACATGGAAGCAGACGAATAAAAAAACCGGCTGATGCCTAATCAAATAAGCGCCTTGTGTCGGCCCCATGGTTAAAAAGCATCTGATATGCATGCATTTAACACTATATAAAACCGAAAGCGTAAGACGTAGCGACGTACTTGATTAATGGCCTGGTGTTAAAAGCTTTATTTAGCACCAGCACTCCTTATCTATCCTCACCACAATACCTTAATCAGCAAATCAATATAATAATTTGATTACCATTTAAATCATAGCTAATAACGAAGTGTATGCTGAATTGCTTCGGGAGATGAGCGGACTACAACCACAGCCTCAGTCAGGCCCGGAGAACTTGCCTTCAACTTTATCGTTCCAGTGTTTTTGGTACTTTTGATGACCACCAGCGCCCGCCCTTTCCATGCCTTGCGTGAGTTGAAAATATAGGGATCTACATCTTTCAGGTTCGCATTGTCTACTCCAATAATCTTCCCTGGCCCCTCAATATCAAAATTTACCCTGTTTTCTGAATTTGGCTGCACCACACCGTTTTTATCAGTCAGTTCAACAGTTACAAATACCAAATCTTGTCCATTTGCACTGATTTCACCGCGATCTGCCCTGAGCTTCACCCTGGCCGTATTTGCCGAGGTTTTGAGTATGGTTTTTTCCATTTCTTTATTATCCTGAACGCCAACAGCAAGCAATTCTCCAGCAGCGTAGGGAACGGTAAAAACAGCCTTAAACTCCTGGGCTATGCTGGTTTCCTGCGCTCCTATCAGTTTTTTATTAAGGTATAAACGAACCATAGGATATTTGGAATAAACCTCAACCTGAACGGGTCTCCCTTCAAAACCAGGCCAGGTCCAGCTTTCCCAGGTTGGCCATACCGACCACAATGTTTCTTTGATTTCTAACGGTTCCGGGGCTGGTTCACGGACGGCCATATAGAGTTTTTCGTTATCATTATACAGTATGCTCCGGTAATGGGAAATGGGTTTCCGCCATCCGGTCAGGTCAATATCGCCACAGTAAGCACCATGCCATGGAAAAAAAGTATTCTCCCAATGCTCACCAGGTATCTCACCCGAATAATAATAACGGCCTATGCCCGATTCGCCAAGGTAGTCGAGTGCTGTCCAAACAAAGTCTCCGATGATATAGCTATTGTTATTTACAAGTTTCCAATTGGCAAAAGCATCTCTGGGATAAGATTCTGTTTGAACAATGATCCTGGAAGGCACCCTTTCATGATCTGCTACAGCCCTGTGCAACTGATAATTATAGCCTGCAACATCATGCTGCACCATTAATGGATCAAATATCTCCCAATCCTTATCCCAGGTGGTCATTGCTGAGGTTACAGGACGGGTAGAATCAATTTCATGAACAGCGTTTACCAACATTTTTGCGGTTTGTACCGCCTGTGGTTCCTTCCGTTCTATGATTTCATTCCCTATGCTCCACATGATTATCGAGGGATGATTTCTGTCCCTTAGTACCATTGCATTGATGTCTTTTTTCCACCAATCGTCAAAATACATGGCATAGTCATATTTATTTTTGGCGGTTTTCCAACCATCAAATGCTTCATCGATAACCAGCATCCCTAAGCGGTCGCATGCATCTAAAAAGGCTTCAGAAGGGAGATTATGAGCAGTTCTTATGGCATTAAACCCTGCTGCTTTCAGTAGCTCAACCCGGCGTTGCTCGGCTCGGTCAAAAGCAGCGGCGCCTAAACAGCCGTTATCATGGTGCACACAGCCGCCATTGAGTTTAAGTGTCTGTCCATTTAGCTGAAAACCATTCTCAGTCGTAAATCTTAAAGAACGGATCCCAAAATCTGTCTGGTTGCCATCAATCACCTTTTTATTGGATATAATATTAATTTGAGCCCGGTATAGGTTCGGTTTTTTTGGCGACCATAAAAGTGGTTTTTCTACCTGTATATCCTGTATTACCTCCTTTTCACTATGCGCATCTAACCTGATCTGGGTTTGCATTGAACCTGACTTTTTCAGTCCTGGGTCAAGGAGATTGGTCTGAACCGTAACCGTTTTGGGTAATGCAGTTTCGTTCTTAACCCTTGTTTTAATCTTTACAGTGGCTCTTTTTTCGGCAACTTCTGGCGTAGAAATTCCTACTCCCCAATTGGGAATATGAACCTGCCCAGTTACCACCAGCCACACATGGCGGTAGATACCCGAGCCGCTATACCAACGGCTGTTTTTCTGTTTTGAATTATCCACCCTAACCGCAATTACATTTTGTTTCCCAAAATTAAGGTATGGACTAAGATCGTAAGTAAATGCAGAATACCCATAAGGATAGGTGCCCAGGGATTTCCCATTGATAAAAACTTCCGAATTCATGTAAACTCCCTCAAAGCTTATGGAAATAAGCCTTCCCTTCCAGTTAGCCGGCACCACAAATTTCTTTCTATACCAGCCTGTTCCCGATGGAAAAAACCCTCCATCTCCACCAGTTGGATTTTTCGGACTAACCTTCCCTTCAATGCTCCAATCGTGCGGCAGATCGAGGGTTCTCCAATGCTGATCATCAAATTCAAAATTGCTTCCGCCCTTAACATCTCCCAGGTTAAATTTCCAGTCATAATCAAAGAGCTGTTTACGCTGTACTGCCTCTTGCGCAACTAAAGCCAAAGGCCCAACTGCTATAAATAATATTAAAAGGATCGAAGATTTGAAAAAAGACATGGCTATATATTTGGTGTAATCAAATATAAAAAACAAACGTTAAAATAACGATTATTATTCAACCACAGTTCGGCTATATCAGTGATGTAGGAAAAGAAAAATGTGACTCTTTTGATCTAACTCATCGTTAGCATATCTTTCCTTGGCACCAGCAAAACTTATTTGCGATAAGCAGATTTGATATGTCTTATTATTTTTTGGCGAGTTGATTCTGAACTTCCTTCAGTACAGCACCATCATAATATCCCGACCATTTGGATACAATTTTTCCTTTGGGATTAATAAGTACAAATGTTGGATAGCCTGTAATACCGTACTTAATGGTTGTTTCCCCATAAAATCCTTTCCCACCCCAAAGACTTAACCATTGCGGCTGGTCTCTATTTACGCCCTTTAACCAGGTTTCTTTGCCCGCGTCGCCTGAAAATGAAACTATGGCCAGCTCCTGACGGTATGCCTGTGAGATTTTCTTTAATTCGGGAACTGATTCTATACAAGGGCCGCAGTAGGTGGATGAAAAATCAAGCAATACATATTTGTCTTTTATTTCCGATAAAGTATGGCGCTTTCCATCCCTATCAAAACCATTAAAGTCTGCATAAACATCCCCTACTTCAAGCGCATCGCCCACGGTTAAAAAAGTTTTGATACGCTTTGCATAAGAGGTGTTTTTGAACGTTGAATTCAGTGCGTTATAAAATTTACTGATGGTGTCCTTTGGAAAGTCTCTTTTAAGGTAGAACAGGGCGTCGAGTGCTTCATAACTGTTCAGGTTCTGTTTCACAAAATCCATTCTGGTGAGCATATCCAAACTATCCAGCCTGGCAATAACCTTCCATATTGCCTTACCTTTTAATTTCGCGCTATCCCCAGTCAAGGCCTGGTATTCCGCTACCAGTTTGCTCCGCTTCTTATAACCTTCTTTGGTCAGGTCGATCATTTTGTTGTGCATGTCCTGAGCTTTTGAACCCGTTATTTTCAGATCAAAAGGAAAATCCTTGATATCTCCTTTTACATTGATCCTTTCATTTCCCATCAACAATGTGAAGTAATAAAACTTTTGTCCGGCATTTGTGGCAACCCATAAAGATTGGGGTGCTGCCCTGAGTTTTCCTTTAAAACTTAAAAAATTGTTCTCGATTACTGCACTATCAATATTAGTATCAAGGATAACATCGTTTAAATAAAATTTTGTACCATCTTCAAAACCAGTAATTTGAGCATTGATTACATATTGTTGCGCAAGGGATTTAGTATTAATAAATATCCCAAGAAGCAAGAGCAGAAAAGCGTTTTTCATATATCCCCAAAGTAAGGTTTTTCCTGGCAGAATACAATTTGTAAACCGATAAATTTCTTCAACAGCGTGTCTCCTATATCGCTAGATTAACCGACGCCTTTAGCTATTGCATTTTTTGATTTGTTCAGCATTGAAAAAAAGGAACCAAATGAATTGGCTTGGCCAACAACACCCTATCGATCTTTCAATGAATGAACGATAAGAAAGAAAACAACAAAAATGCCGCTTGAAAGCGGCATTTTTTACTATAGATCCAAAGAGGTAAAAGTTTCAAAACGGATGTTCTGGAAAAACTTATTGATAACCAGGGTTCTGTTTAAATTCGTCCTTATTGGTTACCGCATCTACCTGTGTTCTTGGGATGGGGCGTACCAGATGAAAGTCCTGTATGCCCCCCGCAGCATTCGGGTTATCTGCCTTTACCCGTTCAATGAGTTTTCCTGTCCGCTTGAGATCGAACCAGCGTAGCTGCTCGCCTGCAAATTCCCTTGCCCGTTCATCAAGGATCAAGTCTAAGGTTATCTGACTACCCGTAAGCAGCATTTCGGCAACTTTACCTGTCTTAGCTGCCCTGGTACGCACAACATTTAAATAGGTTGCAGCCTGACCAGGGTTACCCAGATTGAATTCTGCTTCTGCTGCTATAAGATAAAGCTCAGAAAAGCGGATCACATAACTGTCCCTTGCACTCTGTGCCTCATTTGCGCTCGTTCTGGTGGGATCATCAAACTTATTGAGTGATACATAATGTAATTGGTCTTTCACTGTTCCGTTTGCATTATACACCGCATTCCGGTCATATATCTTATAAAGCTTGCCTGCAGGTGCATATACCTTTTTTGTGGCAAATACAGCGGTATCTCCTATAGCCATACCAGCAGGTCTCGAAGTACCGTTTGCAAACCATGCTGTTTTAAATGAACCTTCATACCGCGCATCGTTATCAGAATAAAGATCCAGCAGGAACCTGGTAGGCATATACCTGTTAAACGGCCGTCCGTTGGCAATATCCCTGATCATACCCGGCTGGTCGTCGTATTTCATGGCGAAAAGCATATGACCATTATTGCTCCCCCTACTGTGCCCAAGCGGGTTCAATATCGGATCGGAAAGGTCGTTCAGGGAAAGATTTACGGCATAGTTTACCGCATATACCACTTCTTTGTTCTTAAGATTTGCCATTTTCCACAGATCGGCATAATTAGGCAGCAAGGTGAAGCCATAGCCCCCGTTAATTACAGCAAGTGCCATTGCCCTTGCCTCAGTATATTTTTTCTGGGTAAGGTACATCCTGGCCAAAAATGCCTGGGCGGCAGGTTTTGTAACCCTTCCATAATCTGTGGTTGTAACTGGAAGCCGTTCGACTGCAAAAAGCAGGTCATCAATAATCTGCTTGTTAAACGTTTCAACAGGCGTCTTATTTGCTGTGGTAATTACGCCCTGGGTTTCTGCAAGCGAAAAATGTACTCCGCCCCAGGTTTCCACAATATGCCAATAATAAAACGCCCTTAAGAACCTGAGTTCCGACTCCCTTATTGGACGTGCAGTAGCGGACAGACCAGCGCCGGAAATCCTGTTAATCCCTGTATTACAAAGATTCACAGCGGCATAAAGCTGTTGCCATTCTGTTGTAATGGCGCCGTTTGTTCCCTGAAGGTTAATGTACTGGGTAAGGTCGGTTGCCACATCTCCGGCACCGCTCATCCAAAGATCTGTTCCCATTTCTGAAAGGCCAAACCCTTCTTCCTTTCCATACCACCAGCGCTGGTAGGAATAGGCCGCGTTTACCAATGTTTCAAATCCTTCAGGGGTGGTGAAAACGCTTTCGGCAGTAATTCCTGAAGGATTGTATTCTTTTAACGATTTCTGGCAGGATGCCGTAAATGTGAGTACACTTAACAACAGCAGTCCTTTAAATATATTATGTTTCATCATGTTTTCCTTTAATTTTCTAAAAAGTTGCATTCAGTCCGAAAGTATACAGTTTGGTCATCGGCGCGTTCTCCGATCCGCCCCTTTCAGGGTCGTACTCCTTTAAAAATGCCGAGCGGGTGTAGGTGAAGGGGTTTCTTGCCGTAGCATATAAACGCAGGCTTTTAACAAAACTCTTCTGGATAACTTCTTTTGGAACGGTATAACCCAGGGTGATGTTACGCAGCCTTACATAAGACCCATCTACATAACCAAGGGATGAGGAATAAAGCGTTGAGGCCAGGGAAATATTTTTATTGGGACGCGGATAATCGTTGCTCGGGTTTTCTGGGGTCCAGTAGTTGATAACAGTTGTACTATTGCCAACACCCTGCGGATCATACCTTCTTAAAAAATCTGGATAAATGGTCTGTCCAATTCTGGCAAAAATATAAACATTAAGATCCCATGATTTATAACTAAAGGTATTTTCAAGCCCTCCGCTCCATTTTGGTCTGTTGGTACCAATAATCTTCCTATCATTGGTTGCATCTATTTTCCCGTCGTTATTGAGATCGGCCACACGTATGTCGCCCGGCTTCTGTCCATATTTCGCAGCTTCTGTTTCTTCTCCGGTTTGCCAGATCCCGATTTTCTGATAATCGTAAAAGGCTTGTACAGGTGAGCCTACAAACCAGGAGTTGAGCACATCCGATTGCGCCCCGCCGGCAAGCTCAGTTATCTTTTCAACATTTCTGCTAAAGGTAAGGTTGGTAGACCATTTGAAATCCCTGCCCTCCAGGTTTTTCGAAGAAATAAAAATCTCAATCCCCTTGTTCCTTGTTTTGGCGATATTCTGGGTTACTGTGGTTACACCATCGGTTGGAGGCAAACTTCTGTTAAGAAGCAGGTCGTAAGTTTTAGAATCATAATAGTCGAAAGTTGCCGTAATCCTGTTTTTGAACAATCCAATCTCCAGGCCGAAATCACTTGTTTTGGTCTTTTCCCAGGTGAGATCAACATTTCCGATTCTTGGAGAATAGGTATAGGCCGGAACAGCTGTTTCATCGTAGCCGAAAGCTATCCTTGAAAGACTGCTCTGGGTAGAATATGCACCAATATTATCACTTCCAGCAATACCATAGCTGTATTTTACTTTCAGATCGCTGATTACCTTACTATCTTTCAGGAATTGCTCATCGCTGATTCTCCAGGCAACAGCAGCCGAAGGAAAGAATGCCCATTGATTGGCCTGTGCAAGTTTAGAAGAGCCATCAGTTCGTCCGGTGGCGGTTAATAGATATTTCCCTTTATAGGCATAATTAATCCTACCGGCATAAGAAATCAGGTTGCTCATATTATAGGCGGTAGTAACAGCCTGGTTCTGAGTATTGCCCAATGCATAAAATAGCTGCGATTTGAGCAATTGGTTCTCTCCCGATGCAGCGATATTATCAGATCGATTAAAAAGCATACTATTAATCCCTGTAAGGGTAAAAGAGTGGTCTTTTATTTCTTTGTTATAGGTTACAAAATTTTCAATATTGATCAGATGGCTGTTCGAAGCCGAATATGTGGCTTTTGGAACTGAGCCATTCCTGTCAATCGAATACCGATCGGAAAATGTTCCTGTTCTGTCGGTATTCAGGTTTGCGCCCAGATTCGACCTGATTACAAGCCCTTTTATCGGTTTTAACTCCATATAAGCAGACAAGAGGGTACGGTTGATGATCGATTTTCCAGAATATACGTCAGGCTGCTCATCTGCAAGGGGATTCACAGAGGTTCCTGCAAGCGGATAGACAATAAAATTGCCCTGCGTGTCGAAAGCATCTCCCAAAGGCGATATTTTGTTGGCCTGGTTTAAGGGATCCCTTCGGTTATCTATCTCGTAATGGGTAAACTGTGCCTGCATTCCCGTTGTGAAATACTTTCCGATGTTCTGATCGAGGTTTAACCGCGCCGAGTAACGTGCCGATCTGTCGTTTTTAAGGAGTCCTTTTTCATTTAAATAATCGAGCGAAAAGTAGGCTTTGGTTTTTTCGGTTCCGGCCCTAACACCGAGCTGGTAATCCTGTTGGCTACCATCGTGGAGCAACAGATCCTGATAATTGGTAAACTGGTTATTCTGAACGGCTGCATACTCGGCCGAATTAAAGATCTTGATATCATCGGCAGGGCTGGCCCAGTTTCCTGTGGTACGATAGGCCTGGCGGCGCTGCTCAACAAATTGCTGGCCATCCATTACACCCGGATACCGTGCAACCTGCGAGATCCCATAATAGGAATTAAGTGATACAACAGCCTGTCCGGAAATTCCTTTTTTAGTGGTTACCAGGATTACACCATTGGCGCCTCTCGATCCGTATATTGCAGTAGAGGAAGCATCCTTGAGGATCTCCATCGAAGCAATATCGTTCGCATTTAGATCCTGTAAACTTCCGTACTGCACACCATCAACAATAATAAGCGGACCGTTTCCTGCCGAAATGGAACGGGTACCCCTGATATTAATGTTAACGCCCGACGAGGCTGAGCCACTGCTTCTGGTAATATCAACACCCGGTACTTTTCCCTGAATAGACTCAAGCGGATTGGCCGAAGGCACTTTAGCAATATCATCCCCTTTAACAGATACTACAGCGCCTGTTAGGTCACGTTTTTTTACCGTTCCATATCCAATAACAACAACATCGTTCAGGGTGGTTTCGTCTGGCGACATCTTGATATTAATTTGACTTTGCGTACCAACAGTTACTTCACGGTTGGCATAACCCACATAATTAAAAACGAGCACCGCAGTATTGCCTGGTACACTTATGCTAAATTTCCCATTGCCATCTGAACTTGTGCCTTGGGTAGTGCCCTTGAGGAGTATAGTAACCCCAATTAGTGTTTCACCGGTTTTGGCATCTGATACCTGGCCGGTAACGGTACGGTTCTGCGCTGCAGCAGTAAAAAAAAGTAGACAGCACATAGCCAACGATAGATACAATTTGATCATAATATTTGGTTAGGTTTTCAATAGGCACATCAAATCCTAAAATTCGATGCACATGTTAATTATTAGTTAGATGCAAACAGCACAAAGACCTGAAATCCAGCACTGAACAGCATACTCAACAATCTTACGGAGTTTTAAGCAGAGCCTTCAGTAAATTGGATTATTTATTTGTGCAATCGTTTGCGGAGCCTAATAAAAACTGAAATCAGAAAGAAATTTAGGCTAAAAACGATACCAGAGAAATTAAAAAACTGCAATAATATCATACAATCTATGTTACATAAAATAATGGCTCACATATAATTTTCATGTTGCCGTTTCAGTGGAAATCAATCCTTTTTTAATGAGTTAATGGTAAAATCAATCAATATGGCTTTACGCAATCGATAACGGGAACGATTGCACAAATATTTAGACATAAAAATACTACTTAAACACATGCATCATGTAACTTAACTAATACAACAACCGAATATTAACCAAATGTGAAGAAGAAAAATCTGTTCTGTTGTAAAAAATTCTAACCAAAAAAAACAAAAATGAGAAACAAAAATCTATGCCATTATCTAATGGCTATTAGCATTCCTATGCTGATGTTTAGCTGCGAAAAGTCGGCTCAACTGAGTGACGAAATGAGTAACACATCGCTTTCAACCGATCAAACCATTCCGAACCTTGCAACAACCGAAGCTGTATGTTATGCCAAAGCCTGGGCTTCGCAAAACGGCGGCACTACGGGCGGTGGAGAAGTCAGCACTACGGTGGTTACAAATTATGCATCGTTAAAGTCGGCAATAGAAAATACAGCCATCAAGGTAATCCAGGTCAACGGCACAATAACAGTACCTTCTGGCGGACGGATTTCCTTTCAGGACCAAACAGGAAAAACACTCTTTGGGTCTACTGGTGCAAAGATCGTTTCAGCTGACCAGACCAAGGCAGGCTCAGGGATAATGTATGTAAAAAGATGTAAGAACATTATTATCCGGAACCTGATTTTTGAAGGCCCGGGCGCTTACGATGTTGATGGCTGGGACAATGTTACCTTAGATGCTTCCACCAATGTTTGGGTAGACCACTGCGAATTCAGAGACGGTGTTGATGGAAACTTTGATATTAAGGCGGCTTCCGATTTCATTACAGTTTCCTACTGTAAATTCGCCTATCTTAAAGCACCAAGAGCAGGTGGCCCAGGAGGATCGGATGATCATCGTTTTTCTAACCTGATTGGCTCAGGTGATGATGTTACTTCGGACAGGGGCCGCTTCCGCATTACTTTCGTGCGCTGCTGGTGGGCCCAGGGCTGCGTTGGCAGGATGCCAAGAGTAAGGTTTGGCAAGGTGCACATTGTGAACAACTATTTTAACAGTACGGCTAGCAAAAACTGTATTCAGGCAGGCTTTGAGTCAAATATCCTCGTGGAGTCAAACGTATTCGAAAATGTTAAAATCCCTATCGACCTAATGAACAACAGCGCAACAGCGGTTCAGGTGAAAAACAATATTTTTACCGCTGTAACCGAAAATACTGCAGGTAATGGGGCAACAGCCTTTACCCCGCCATATAGTATTACCCTATTGAGCGCTTCAGCGGTAAAATCAAATGTTACTGCCCCGAATGGTGCGGGCGCTACCCTTTCGGGCAACTCCTGTACATCTTTATAAAGCATTGCGGTAATTAAATAACGAGCAGGACATGGCAGTAGAGCAGCAAGCAGGTTAAATTTGAGTTGATCAATACCTTAAATAAACAGCCCCAAAAATTCAGGGAGCAAGGTTTATCAACAGGATACTTTAAGGCTGGATCTTTTATGATCCGGCCTTAATTCTTTGCTTCTTTTTCAATCCAGTGTATAATGAGGCTGTTCCTATTAAATCATATTATTACGGCCTTCGATTTGCCTATCGCCAACGGATTCTTTGTGCGGAAAGTGATGAAAAGGTGAATCCAGAGATTATCCACCAAATAACTGCCAGTCAAAATAATAAACAGCATAACACCACCCAAAAAAACCGTTTATATTATTTATTTCAGTGATGTGGTTAACAGCCTTTTTAAAACTGAATGCCTTTTGGGGTTTTTCGATTTTGCTAAAGAGATATATGCAAGCCAGACCGTGGATTTTGCCACTTCTCACTTGGATCTCCCAGATGATTAAAAATCATTATTCTAAAACAACTCATAAATATAGATACATTTCTATATATCAATATTAAAATTTACCTTGCCAAAGCTTTACCCCCTTGTTAATTTGGAGCAAAGCAAGAATAATGGATAACAAAAAAATAGAAAAGATATCCCGGGCACTAAGTGACACCAATAGGATAGCTATTTTACAGGAATTTAAAAAAAAGAAAGATTGCCTCTATTGTGCAGAAGTAAATGATCTTTTAGACCTGACACAACCTTCCGTATCACACCATTTAAAGCAACTGGTTGATGCAGACCTGTTGGTGCCTCAAAAAGAAGGACGTAATTTCAAATACCTGCTGAACGAGAGAGTGCTCAATGAGTACATCGCCTGCCTAAATTCGTTAAAGGATTAAGGGCGCTCACGTATGAAATCAGAAAAAATCACCAATACACATCGAAATATTTAAATATATGAATAAGTCTATATATATACTGGCATTAGGTGCCTTTGGCATTATTACTACCGAATTTGGCGTTATCGGCATCTTGCCAACCATCAGCAGGGAGTTTGGTGTTTCTGTGGATACAGCCGGATGGTTACTAAGTGCCTTTGCTATAACGGTTGCCGTATCGTCTCCATTTATAACCGCCCTTACTTCCAAGATCAATCGCAAGTTCTTATTATGCCTTGTTTTGGGTATTTTTATACTCTCAAACCTGCTTTCAGCTTTTTCCCCTAACTTTACCATTTTGATGATCGCGAGGATATTACCTGCCTTCTTCCATCCGCTGTTCTGGAATATCTCGCTGGCAGTAGCGTTCAAACAAGGCGGGGCCAAGGCGGTATCTGTTGTGATGACCGGTTTAAGCATCGCTACAGTATTGGGCGTTCCATTAACTACCTATGCTGCTGATTACTTTCATAACTGGCAGGCATCTTTTTTCTTAACCAGCATTATCAGTTTGATTGCCTTTTTAGGCCTGTTATTTGTTGTGCCGTCTATGCCGGGCAACAGCGAGAAATCGGCTGAAAGCCAGTTGCATGTTTTAAAGGATACCAGGCTTTGGCTAAACCTTGTTTCCACCGTACTTACACTTGCGGCCATGTTCTCAAGTTATAGCTACCTTGCCGCATACCTTGAAAATATTTCGAATATGAACGGCGCTCAAATTAGCATTATGCTGCTCCTATTTGGTGGAATGGGGATTCTTGGTAACTGGTTAATGGGTATTGCACTCGGTAAAAATGTAATATTAACCAGCCGGTTCTTTTTTATTCTTTTGATAGCTGTGCAAATATTGGCTTATTATTTTGGAACAATTTTTATCCCTATGGTAATTATTGTTTCGTTATGGGGCATGATCCATACCGGTGGGTTTTTAGTACCCAACATTCGAACCACCCAATCCGTTCCCCATAATGCATTAGAATTTGTAAACAGTCTTTTAACATCTTGCTATAATATCGGCATTTCACTGGGCGCATTCTTGGGTGGCATGATAATCGCAAAATTTGGTGTCCACGAAATCATCTGGATGGCAGTGCCTCTTCTGCTACTGGCTTACTTATTGAGTTTTGTAAAATCAAGAAAGAAAGTATTGGTTAATTAATAATTTATCAATCTCAAAACGAATTCCTGCAACTTATCCGAGATACCAACCCTGATATGGATCTACTGTGCTTTTTGGGCAGGCTCTTTAGTTAATCTATGCAACACCTGTTGCTGCCAATTATACTGCCTACTTTGCCTGGAAATGCGCCATTTACGCTTTTTTGAATACGTTGTCATAATTTTTGTTTTTGGGTGAAAAAATGTTTGTTCAAATAAGATTTTCTGTTTATAACGGTATGTTTTAAATCCATGCCCAAACCTAGCGGTTTAATAGCATTGACTCCTCATTTTGAGCTAAAATGAGCTAAATTGAGCCAATTAGCGCCATTATTGAGCTAAAATGGACCATTACAGTTGTGAGCGATAGTGCAAGGGACTTAGGGCTTGTGGCGGCCCGATAGAATTAAGTTGAGCCATTCGGTACAAAAAATAATTTAACCACAGATAGAAAGGATGCACACAGCTATAAAAATCTGTGTGTATCTGTGCGCATCTGTGGTTAAAAACCCTGAACTTAATTACATTGGGTGGCGGCCTGCTTAAGGGCAGCATAACCGTAAGCGGTGGCGCCATTCTGCGAAAACAGGCCCTGGCGTTACCTTTTAGGTAGAGAAAAGGTAACGCCGGGGTAACCCTGGGGTAACCTTGGGGTTAACTTGGTAGCAACAAAGGGTAAAGAACGGGTAATGCAGGGGTAATTAAATACGGCCATTTTGCTTGCTCTCCAGGTAGGCAGCCAGTAGATTTTTCACGCAAAAACGATCACAACCAGGTAGTTTTATAGGCTTTAACCTGCCATCTTTTACCTTATGTGTAGGTGTTTTGATAATATAATCTTTAACCCTATTGGCGGGTAAGTTGCGCATTAGGATCACGAAAGAGATCGATAAAAGTAAGGTTAGTTGTTCGTCGGTTTGATAAGGGAACGAGCCGTTTACCCTAAAATATCCAATCTTACCGCTTATTATCCTTACAGATATTGCAATCAGGGAACGCCCGAAATGAATTTAAACGACAAGAAATAGATGGGTACTATTGTTGATGGAATAGTTTCGGGTATTCGATTACCAATCCATAGGGATCAGTTTTTAGCTCGGCCTTAAATGTCGATTTTTCGTTTTCGTACAAGTATACCGAATCTGAAATTTTGGTATAATATTGTCTTACAGGTATTATCACATCAGCAATAATATCGATGTATATCACCTCGATCCTATTGCTCAATTGCCCATTAAAAACCAACCTTCTTATCGGCAATGTATTGGTAAAAGGTGTTAATGAAATATCAATATCTACACAACTATCAAATCGATGATCGATTGTGTTGTTGACCAGCCAATAAGCACCTTTTTTCTCTAGAAGAAGTGTTTTTTCATTTCTGCCCGATATGATATTTATTTCAACGAAATAGGTTGCCCACAACGTATCCGTGAGAATTTTATAGGAGATTTTAATCGCTTGATTATTAACCTGGCCTGTAATAATCGATGTGATTGCGACACCATTATCTGTTTCCGTTAAGGTACAATTTTCGAGGGACTTGTATTCCAAGCCTTCCCATCTTATTTTTCTCTCCATTGTGATCTGAAATTAAACAATCTTAATGCCGACTTGGTTTTAAGCAGCCTAAATTCATGTGTGTGGCCATGAGCGTCATTCCAAAGGATAACCTTTCCTAAAGTATTTTTAACGTAGGCAAAATTAACCAGGTATGATTGATGAAATCTTAAAAAGCCAAAAGCAAATAAAAGGCTCTCCTAATCTTTCAACCCTTGAACAATCCCGACCTAAAGAAAAACCTCCAGTAACACAACCACAATCGCTGCTGTCAATGTATTCAAAAAATTGACCACATCATTCCCGATCATCCCTTTCCGCTCGAGCACAGCCCCAAGTATAGAATCAGTGAGGTTACCCAGTGTACCTGCAAGAACAATAAAGAAAAAGCTGATGTTCCATCCCCATCCCAACGCATAAATGCCAGCAATAATACAGCTACCCGCGATCCCGGCCAGCGTCCCTTCCAGACTGATTACTCCGTCCATTCCGCAACGGTCGGGCTTAAAGGAAATAACATTAAAAAACCGTTTTCCATAAACCATCCCCAGCTCGGAAGACAGGGTATCTGCTGTAGCCGAGGCAAAGGCTGCCGCCATTGCCGGAAGCATCAAAGAAGCCAGCTGAGGGTAAAACAAGGTCACTATACCTGCAATCGCCGCGGCCCCGGCATTGGCCAGTACCTGCATTGCATTACGGCCTTTTTTTTCTTCCTCCCTGGTGGCAAAAGCCTGCTTTTTGTGCCGGCCCACCGAGGTGGCAGCAGAACCGAGGATAAAAAACATGGTCATCATCGCTAGCCCTGAATAACCTGCAGCGCTAAAAATAAGGCATGCCAGTATCCCGCCTGTAAAAGCGGCCAGAACCGTCAGTTTTTTTACCAGGATGCTGTATGCTATGCCGGAAATAATGATGATAGGCAAAAAGATCCCGCTATTGAACATATCACAAATATATTTGAAATATGTTTACAACATATTACATACTTCGAAGATATCGTAGCGAAATCGCTCAATTTTTTAGCTTCGTAAACCATTTTTCTCTTTAATTTGTTTGTTAACTATAAGGAAGTATTATGGTCAATTCTAAAATAATCACTTATGTCAGTCTTGTTTTAGTCATGCTGATCTGGGGAAGTTCTTTTACAGTAACCAAGTTGGTGGTAAAAGATGTAGGTCCGATACAGTTTGCTTTTACCAGGCACTTAATTGCCTCTGTTGTTTTGCTTCCGTTTTTTTTCCGGTCATTTTCAAAACAAAGTTATCCTTCATTAACGAAGCGCGACTACTTGATTATTACACTTATGGGTATCATAGGAATTGGGTTGTATTATCCGGTTTTCAACCTTTCGCTTCAACATACTTCTGCATCAAGCGGAGCGCTGATACAGGGAACAATGCCCATGATGATTGCATTTATGGGTACACTTTTCTTAAAGGAAAGGATCTCTAAAATGCAAATGACAGGTTTTGCGACAGCCTTTGCAGGTATTGTACTGGTTGCTTTAAAGGGGCATCAATCCGGCAACAAAGATGGTAGTATGTTAGGCAGCTTTTTAATGTTGGGATCCGTTATTTTATGGTCAGCCTACACCGTGCTTTCCAGAAAACTGGATCGGCTTAATCCAATTACCCTAACTGCACTGAGCACCTTCATCGGTACCGGCGTTCTTTTTCTATTTTCCTTTTTTGAAGATAGAATATTGTTTTCAGGCATTCCCATGAAACATTGGTGGGGCATTTTGTATATGGGGGTTGCCGGCTCTGCGGTTTGCTATCTGTTATATAATTATGCATTGAAAAAACTTCCTGCTGCCAAAGTAGGCAATTTCCTAAATCTCGACCCGATAATTGGCGCTGCAATTGCCGTTGTATTTTTGAATGAGCCACTTAACTTGTGGATGCTGCTTGCAGGCGTACTTGTGTTAACCGGCTTACTGATAACTAATAATTAGATCTATATTTTTACATAAATTGTACAGGCATTTCATCATTTCAGAGCCAAACAAAAACGATAACAAAAAAAATATAGCCTTGTAAAGATCCGCTCAAACAAATCTCCATTACTGCTGTTTGAAATTAAATCTAAATACCGTTCACATGGAAGAAAAATACACTCCTGCAGGCCATGCCTCGCCCTCTGGCATTTTAACAACCCTGGCCATCGGCATCATTGCATCGCTCCTACTTCCGCTCCTTTATATTATCCTGTGCCAGTTAGTTCCGAATATCTGGTTTATCGCGATCTGCGCATTTTCTATGGGCATGCTCCTGGGCCTGGCGATCGACATGGGTATCAGGATCGGTAAGATCAGGAACATCCGGGTTGCCCTTATCATTGCCATCGTATGTAGTCTGCTTGCATTTTATATTCAATGGGTTTTCTTTGATGCAGTTATGTACAGCCGTAGCGGTTTCACTTTTAAGCTGAGCCAGGCAGAGGTTAAACAATTGATCGGAGACATGGCTTTCCTGTTTGTCCACCCAGGAATCTTATTCAAGGAAATTACCGCATTAAACGAAGTGGGTACCTTCCGCATCCAGGGCAGTGACAATGTCTCAGGGCTTCTGCTCTGGCTAATATGGGCAGGTGAATTTCTAGTGATCACGGGAGGTACCATTCTCGTTGCCTGGAACGGTCATGTCAAGATCCCCTATTCGGAACTGAACGATCAGTGGATGAAGCGGCGCAAGCCAAACCTCATTATTCCTTTCGTTCAGGATAAAGATCATCTTATAAGCCAGCTGAGGATCAAAAATTTTGACGTTCTAAAAAACAGCCCGGATGTAATCACGCAACCAGATTATGCCGAGGTGGTGGTTTATGAATCGATCGGGGATCCGACAAAGTTCATCACGGTGTTGAACGTCACTGCCCCGGCAGCTAAAAACAGGCAGCCCAAGAAAAAAAAAGTTATAGCCCATTACCCGCTTGCAAATAATGCGGCGATCTGATCACTTCCTTAAAGCGTTATGTTAAAAAGGAAATAGTCGGATAAGTTATTTAATTTCTATACCCTACATCGCCGATAATGTATTAACAATCAAAAAGCAGCCAATCGCGATAAGTCCGAAATAAACATACCTGAAAAAAGAGCTTCCGCTAATCTTATGATTAAGATAGCGCCCTAAAAATATTGCCGGAAATACAGCAGGCAACGAGATCAAAAAATATTTTAGCACTTCTATGGTAATCAGCCCTTTTGCAAAATACCCGATGGCACCGATAAAACTGGTTGGTAGAAAATAAGCCTGAAGGGTTGCCCTGAAATGTTTGGCGCTCCAGTTTCTCATATTTCCATAAACAACAAGTGGCGGTCCGTTTACGCCATATGCACCGCCCAGTACTCCAGACAAAAAACCGCAGATAAAAAGCCATAATTTATTATCGGCTTTCAGGGAAAGGGTATTTTTTCCTAAAATGGCATACAGCGAATATAAAATAATCAGCCCACCCAGACCAATTTTCACCCAGAATTCATTGCCATAAATTAAAATCATTAGACCGATCGGGATGCCTAAAACGGCAAAGATGATCAGCCACTTGGCGCTGTCAAAGTGTATCTGTCGGTGATCCTGCAGAACGACTACCAGGGCAACCAAAATCGAAATCAGAACAGACAGGGGTACGGCGGTATCAATAGGAATAAAAAGTATAAATAAAGGAACAGCGATTAAAGATTCTCCAAAACCAAAAGTAGAACGAACGAGGGTAGCGAGAAAACTGACAACAAAAACGAATATATAAACAAACTCCATGCTTCTTTAAAAATACGCTTTTTTCCACAAAAAAAATGCCTTTTTCATCGTAAATCAGCAGGACTGACCACCTAAAAACCTACAGCATAGAGGCAATTTTCAGAACGACATCTAAGCCCTTATCCTATACCGCATTACCTATCTGCCAACAAATGTTTGTTGCTGTGCCGATACATGAAGTCGTATTGCCCAGCCTGTAGGGTATGCTCGTTTTATTCCACAGCTAAAAAAAACAACCCTGATAGCAGCAAAGTACATCAGGGTTGTCAATATGTTCAAAAATCTTACAGCACGCTCAACCGGAGATTCAGCTCAAAACTGCCGTTGGTATAGGCACTTAAAGCCGAGGTCTGTGTGGTGTACATCCCACTGATCAGGTATTTTCTTTTAAAGTCTACACCAATGCCGAAGGTCGCATTTTCACTGCTATGGTATACCCCCATCAAAAACACCTGTTTGTTTGCAATCCATGCCTGTGCGCTCAGATCAAAGATATTATCGAACCCTTTCACCCCGCGGTAGGCTACTTTTGGTTCAAGCGCTATCCCCTCCATTCCTTCGCTCAACGTAATCTTATAACTTATGGCCGTATAAAAAGTGGCCACATCGGCCAGCTTGATCACATCTTTTTTGAAAAAGCTTTTCAGGTTGGGCAGCGATCCCTCTATACTCAGTTTATCTGAAGTATAGGCAATACCAAAATCCCCATCAAGATAGGTTTTGCGGTCATTGTAAAGTCCCACCATCGGGTCGTTCGGATTGCCATAAATATCTGAGTTTTCAAGACGCTGGTTCATGAAACCTACCGACAGGCCAAAATGAAGCTGCTGGTTGTTTGCGTTTAAAGGCAGGTGGTAGGCATAACTGCCCACTACGCGGGTCTGCCGTTGTAGCCCCGCACTTTCATTGCTCATATTCAGTCCTATACCAACTTTACCAAAACCATAGTCGGCGGTGAGGTTCTGTGTTACAGGAGCGCCCGGAACGTTATCCCAAAGTTTACGGTAGGCTCCGTTTATGCGCAGGCCATTGCTGGCACCTGCAAATGCGGGATTAATCACATAACGGTTGGTATAATATTGTGAAGAAAGCGGATTCAGCTGCGCATGAACACTGGCTACAGGTATCCATACGGCCAGTAATATCAATAATTTATATAAAGTCTTCATTTGATCTTCTCTTTAATTTAACTAATTTTCCCTTACCAGTGTGATAAAACCCTTCACCCTCATCTTGTCTGTACCAAAATCAACAATATAATAATAGGTACCCTCTGAAAGTGCCGTTCCGTTGACTGTTCCGTCCCAGCTGTTATCGTATGCCTTTTTACTATAAATGATCCTTCCGGCCTTATCAAATATCTTAACCTCATTGTTCGGATAGTAGTCGATATTCTCGATTACCCACTTATCGTTAAAGCCATCATTATTTGGGGTAAGAATGTTGTTCGCCTTGATTTTTGAAAGATCCTCGGCCACAGTCAGGGTAATGACCTGGCTCTGGCTGCATCCGCTGCTGTTTGTAGCCGTAACGGTATAGGTAGTGGTTTCTTTTGGTCTAACAGTAAGACTGGCAGTGTTCTGACCACTTACGATGCCACTGGCAGTCGCCCACACGTAGCTTGCAGCCCCTGTTGCGGTAAGGATAGCAGTCTCTCCCCTGCTGATACTGGTTCCCTTATTGCTATTGATAGCAATGAGCGGAAGGGGATTGATCTTCAGTACGCCGTTGATATAATTAAAAGTATAATTGGCAGATACGCCGCCGATTGGCGAAAGCACATAATCTCCAGCCGTAGAAGACCTGCTTCCGGTGCTGTTTACCGATGGCTTTGTGCTTAAACTGTTTGCATTGTCAGAAAATTTAAAACCGTTGTAGCTCAAAGTAAATGCAGGCAGATCGGCTCCCTGACACATCTGCTTTGCATCTGCAGTTACACTTAGCACTGCTTTATTAATCGTCAGATCAGCTGTTTTAAAGTCTATGGTGTAATTAGCACCCGCGCTCAAGGTACTGGCAATAGCATACACGCCTACATTTTCACCAGCCGCACGGCTAAGTGATCCGGTAAAGCTGTCGCCAGTTCCTAATGCCGGAGCAAAAGTATAGGTCAGCGCCGGATCGGTATCTCCGTAAGTTTTGCTCTTGGCAGCGGCAGTTACCGTAATGGTTTTCTTAGCGATGACAAAATCGGCTCCCGTATAAGTCAGGCTATAATTTGCATTTAAAGCCAGGCTACCCTGATTGATCGGATAGGTACCCACATTTTCGCCTGCCGCACGGCTAAGTGATCCGCTAAAGCTGTCGCCAGTTCCTAATGCCGGAGCAAAAGTATAGGTCAGCGCCGGATCGGTATCTCCGTAAGTTTTACTCTTGGCTGCAGCAGTTACCGTAATGGTTTTCTTAGCGATGACAAAATCGGCTCCCGTATAAATCAAGCTATAATTTGCATTTAAAGTCAGGCTACCCTGATTGATCGGATAGGTACCCACATTTTCGCCTGCCGAACGGCTAAGTGATCCGCTAAAGTTGTCGCCTGTTACTAAGGCTGGGGCAAAAGTATAGGTCAACGCCGGATCGGCATCACCATAGTTTTTGCCTTTAGCGGCCGCAGTTACCGTAACTGTTTTCTTAGCGATAGTTAAATTGGCACTACTAAATGCTATGCTATAGTTGCTGCTTAATACAAGTGTACCTTGATTGATGCCATAAGTACCAACATTCTCACCAACCGCTCTGCTTAGGGATCCCGTAAAATTATCACCTGTTTGCAATGCAGGAGCGAAAGTATAGGTCAACGCCGGATCAGCATCACCATAGGTTTTGTTTTTCGCTACCGCTGTCACCGTTATTGTTTTTTTGCCAATGGTCAGATCAGCACCTACGTAAGTGATAATATACTTCCCATCCAGGGCAAGAGTACCCTGGCCAATTGCATAGGTACCCACGGTTTCACCAGCTGCCCTGCTCAAGGATCCTGTAAAGCTATCACCTGTTTGCAATGCCGGGGTAAAAGTATAGGTTAATGCCGGATCGGCATCACCATAGCTTTTGCTTTTCGCTACCGCAGTTACCGTTATTACGGTTTTCGCTTCAATGGTCAGGTTGGCTCCAACGTAGGTTAGTATATAGTTTCCGTTCAATGCCAGTGTACCCTGGGTAATGGCATAGGTACCCGCGGTTTCACCAGCTGCCCTGCTCAAGGATCCTGTAAAGCTATCGCCCGTTACCAAAGCCGGGGCAAAAGTATAGGTCAGCACCGGATCGGCAGCCCCCTGGATTTTACTCTTTGCCACTGCTGTTGCCGTTATTGTTTTTTTGCCAACAGTGAGATTTGCGCCCACATAATTTAAGGTATAATTGCTGTTGAGTATAAGAGTACCCTGGTTAATGGCATAGGTTCCAATATTTTCTCCCGGCAGTCTGCTCAATGCTCCAGTAAAAGTATCAGTACCTACCAGAGCCGGGATGAAAGTATAGGTCAGTGCCGGATCGGCATCACCGTAGGTCTTACTTTTGGCGGATGCGGTTACTGTAATGATCTTCTTAGCGATCACAAAATCAGCTCCTGTATAGTTCAAGCTATAATTTGCATTTAAAGCCAGGCTACCCTGATCGATCGGATAAGTGCCCGCGTTTTCGCCAGCCGAACGGCTAAGTGACCCGCTAAAGCTGTCGCCTGTAACCAATGCTGGGGCAAAAGTATAGGTTAATGCCGGATCGGCATCACCGTAGATTTTGTTCTTAGCGGCAGCTGTTACCGTGATGGTTTTCTTGCCGATGGAAAAATCTGCACCAATATAGCTTAAAGCATAATTACTGCTCAATGCAAGGGTACCCTGAGTAATGGCATAATCACCCGCATTTTCACCTGGCAGTCTGCTTAAGCTTCCGCTAAAGGTATCTGCAAAGGCCAGGCCTGATCCGCCGACCGTAAAGGTAAGTAAGGGATCAACACTACCGTATTCTTTCGATTGTGCAGTAGCCGTTACCGTTACCGCCCTTGGATTGATTGTAAAATTTATTCCTGGAGTAAAGGTGATCGCATAATTAGTGCTCAGTGCCAAAGTACCCTGGGTGATGGCATAGCTGCCCACATTTTCTCCCGGTGCGCGCGATAAACTGCCGCTAAATGTATCGGCGAAGGCAAGGCCCGATCCGCCAAGCGTAAAGGTTAGGAAGGGATCAACATTACCGTATCCTTTCGATTGTGCAGTGGCAGTAACCGTAATTGCTCTTTTATTGATTGTAAAATTTGTACCGGCGGTAAAAGTTATCGCATAATTACTTCCGGCCGAAAGCGTACCCTGGGTAATGGCATAAGTACCGATATTCTCTCCCGCTGCACGGGTAAGTGATCCGCTAAAGCTATCACCGGTAGCTAAAGCTGGTGTAGCGGTAAAGTTCAGTAAAGGGTCTACGTTTCCGTAAGTTTTTGAATTTACTGTTGGGCTTATTGCAATCGTTCTAACCGTAATATTTGCTGTTGTTGATGCGGTTGCATTGCCTAAGGTATAATTGCCAGATGCACCTCCAGAAATGGTAATGCCCGTAACCGTTACCGGTTTATTTGTTCCTACAGCAGCTGATGCAAATGAAGCTCCTGTATAACTTTCGGTAAACACATCGCCTGCTATACGATCATCGCTCAGGCTTACCGTTGCAGTTGTAGTCCCGTCGTACAGTTTATTATTCCCGGTTGCTGATACAGTTAATGGTTTTGGTGTAACTGTTAAAGCTGAGGCATTAGCTGCAGCCTGTACAAAATTATAGTTTGCTGCAGTTAGTCCTCCACCATTAATATTATATGAACCAACAGCACTACTTATTGTAGCAGAGCTTGACCAATTAATAGTGCCGGTTGTTGCGGTTGTTATAATTTCCGAATTCACAAAGCCGGTTACTGTTCCTGTTAAAACCGGAACACTTGCCCCATAAACTTTTGATATCGCATTTGAAGTATAAGTTAATGTTGCCTTTAAAACTGTACTCGAGGGTATGTTTATCGTAGTACTATTTGCACCTGCACTTGTTAATATCACATTTCCTAGATTTGTGCCAGCGGATGCGGTTGCTTTTAGTCTTACATATACAGTTCCAGACACCGTACCAGAGCTACCGATGATGGCAGAAGGGCCGAAAGTTGTACCATCGGCACTCACCTCAAAATTGGTGGTTGATGATGGAGTGGCCGTAATTCCTGCCAATAATCCGACACCGGATACAGTTACACTAGTTATAGCGGATGCCGTTCCATAAGTAGTGCTTAAGCCTACAGGAAAGTTGGCAGGGGCAGAAATTGTTAACGCCGATATCGCTATGGTGTATGATACTGATTTATTGCTCGAAAACGCATCCGTACTTTTTACCGTAAAAGTATAGTTTCCTGGTGCAGTGGCCGTTCCCGACAATACTCCAGCAGCACTCAGCGTGATACCTGCAGGCAGCGCGCCGGCAGTAATCGAATAAGTATAAGGTGCTGTTCCGCCTACAGATAAGAAGGTTTGGCTATATGCGGCACCCAAAGTAGGATTAGGCAGTGTAGCAGGGCTTATTGTAATATCGGCCTGAGCAACATTAATGCTATAAGCCTGAGCTTTACTGCCCAAAGATGCATCTGTACTTTTTACGGTAAAGGAGTAGCTTCCAGCTGCTGTGGCACTTCCCGACAGTACTCCAGCAGCGCTCAGCGTGATACCTGCAGGCAGCGCACCGGCAGTAATCGAATAAGTATAAGGTAATACTCCCCCGGTAGATGACAGAGATTGGCTATAGGCCGATCCAACCACCGCATCAGGAAGTGTGGCAGGGCTGATGGTGATCACAGCCGGTGCAACAGTAACTGAATAGGCCCTTACCCCATTAAAAGGAGAAATATCGCTGGAGAATATAGAAAAATTAAAAGTACCCGAGGCTATTGGCGTTCCCGAGATAAGACCTGTACTGCTGAGCGACAGGCCTGGAGGAAGTGCACCTGCACCAACAAGATAGGTGTATGGCGCTATCCCACCGGTAGAAGACAGTTGCTGACTATAGGCGACCGTAAGAACAGGATCGGGCAAAGTAACCGGATTGACTACGACCGTGGGCGATGCAATCGATATGTTATATGCGCGTGTGCCAGTTACCGAATTGCCATCGGTAGCCTGGACAGTAAAGTTAAAAATCCCGGCCTGTGAAGGAGTCCCTGAAAGAACACCCGCCGGGCTCAGGGACATGCCCGCTGGCAGACTGCCTGCACTTAACGTAAAGGTATAAACCCCTGTACCGCCTGAAGCAGTAACGTTCTGGCTGTAAGCCGCCCCGTATACCGGATTTGGCAGTGTTACCGGAAAAAGTGAAATTGGAAGTGTGGCCTGAATACTATTTCCAGTTTGATCTGCTGTAGTTAATGCCGGATCCGCGCCCCTATTCCAATCGTCCGCAGCAGCCAGGTTATAAATATTGCCATCCTGTGCCGAAAGACCATTCTTGTTTAAAATAGGAATAAGTGCAGCTTTATCGGCAGCATTTAGTGTAATTGCGAATGACTGCCCTGAATTGATTTCAACACCGGCCGAAGTTAGGGTATAGGTAGCGCCACCCTGGCCTTTAACGGTCAGTTTACCAACATCAATATCGTTGAGCGCACCGCTTCTAATAAGAAAACCGGTTCCGCTCACCACCATCACCCCTGTTGTTCCGTTGTAGGTTGCAGAAGTAATGGTCGGTACGGCTACCCCACTCACCGTAACCGCATTGGTTGCATCTGCATTTAAACTTACGTTGGCCATCCAGCCGTTCGCGGCTGTCAGGTTATAAACAGTACCTCCTGTAGAGGCCGTGCCATTCTTATTTATAATCATACCCAAGGCCGTTCTATCGGCGGCATTCAAAGTCACGCTGAAGGCTGTTGCGCTGGTAATTTCCACATCAGGGCTTGTGAGCGTATAAGTGCTGCCGCCCTCAGCGGTAAGGGTTAAGGTAGAAACATCAACATCATTGGCAGCTCCTGCTTTAGCCTGTAAGCCTGTACCCGTTACGGCCAATACTCCAGTCGCAACATTGTAAGCCGCTGAAGTTATGGTAGGCTGTACTAAAGTGGTAAATGGGCTGTTGGCCCCATAATTGGTTCCTTCTGAATTAATTGCATAAGCCCTATAGTTGATCAGTGTACCTGCCGGGAGGGAAGAAATTGTGGCACTAAAAGTACCTGTACCGCTTCCGTTTTGTACCTTGTTGTTCGAAGTTGTCGGAACACCAGTAGTAGACCATACAATACCCCTTTCGGTTACGGTTGCACCTCCATCGGCTGTTACATTCCCACCTAATATCGCCGAATTCGTCTGAATAGCAGTAGCTGCCGTCGTACTAACGGTTGGGGCCACCTCTGTTCCGGTAGCTATTCCAACCCTTATATCATCGATCCAGTAACCATTATTTGCCTTAAAATATATATCAACACTGTTTACCGCCAATGTTCTGGTGAAGGTATTGGTTGTAGTGGTAATTGCGTTCGATCCTCCAACTATAGGAGAATTATCCTGATCCGTTTCGGCTGCCCCTGCAACTTTATTATAGGTTACAATATACCATGGCGGTATAACGATGCCGAACAGGCCGTTGTAGCTATTATAGCCCTCGTGCCTAACATACATTGAATAAAAATTAAAAGGCTGTCCATCTGCGCGCTCCAGCCTGAAGGTGTCTCCTCCGGCACCAGTTTTCCACAAAGAAGCAGAATTGCCGCTTCCACCTGTTGCACTCATGCTAAAACCTCCGTTTCCTCCTGAGGTAAGTTTATAATTAACCCCAGCAATGGTAATAACAGCTTCTGTGGCCCAGGGAGACCCCGGTGGCGTTGTTATTGTTGCCCCCGCATTAAAATTATAGGTGGTTTGCGCAAAGCAAAACAGTGACAGGCCAAAAACTAAAAAGATCAGTAAAGAGCCCTTCAATAGATTGAATAATCTCATGAGCGTAATGTTTGGTTAAAATGTAGATATTCGGTCGGCTGTAGTTAGCCAGTTTATTAAAGAAGTAGAGCGTATCGGCAAATAAATGACGCAAATAAACAAAATATCAGACTGGAAAGAGATTGTAGCGTTGTAATATTTATAATACAATACAACAATCCTAAAATAACAGCAAAAAGCGTTACTCGATGGAACAACATTGTCATTAGGTTAAGGCCTTTTAACCACAGATGCGCACAGATAAACACAGATTTTCAATCCTCACATTGTCCCTCACCTGGTCTTAGCGTCTCGCTAAGACTTTGTTTTCTTGCTATTAACCTCAAAACATGGAATTAATTGGTAGGTCTTAGCGAGACGCTAAGACCAGAATAGAGCGAGACGCTAGGACTAGAATGGGGAATCTTTCATACTAGTAATTTACGCCTACTCCAAAGCAAAAGCCTCCCAGCCTGCAATAGTTTCCCTGTTGCATTTCATTACCGATTGTCCACCTTCAGAAGAAATATACCTGCCGTTATTCCCCTTAAGTGAGATTTTGCCATTGGCGTTAACCATCCAATCAAACTTTTCCCAATCGCTGATGGTTGTTCGGTTGCAGGTTATCCCGGTAGTAGCCCCATTTTCTGAGGATACATATTTGTTCATGCTTCTTAAGGCAACTTTTCCTCCGCCTGCATCTACAATGGCAAAGGTTTCCCAGCCAGAAGCGTTCGCACGGTTACACCTCATCGGCGCTTCCCCATTTTCGCCGGATACAAACATATTGTTGGGACCTTTTAATTTTACCGTTTGGCCAATGGGCGCTTCTGCCCGTACCTGCAAATTACCAAGTTCCAACCATCCATTTTTAAAGGTACCGGTTACAGCAAGTGCAATACCCGGTTTATTCAAATTTGTTTTATCAACGATGGCTACTGCCCATTTATAGTTGCCAGGAGGCAAGTTGATTGCCGTTGTGGTAAAATTGTAAGTGATGGGATTATCTTTCAGCCATTTAGAGGGATCACCGTTTTCATCAATAAAAAGTTTTTTTACCGCACCGGCAGTATCCAGAATAGCAAAGGCAACTTTGTACTTATAGTTCCACTGAGGAATATTGTTAGGGCAATACCCCCAGCCCATGTTTTTCCAGCGATGGCTTAAAGTAGCAGTTGCACCATTGGCAATTGCGTTTGGTAACGATAACTCATCAGGATATAACCGATAGCCTCCCTCTGCATTAAAACGTTGTACCAGCGGAAAGCTAGTCTGAAACCAGGAGGTTGTTTCTCCAACCCTAAAATCCATCATATTCACTGCGGCTTCGGCCGACCTGTTAAATTCGCCCAGCCTTACATCCTCAGGATGCCCTTCGCGATATTGTCCGCTGGAGTCGATCCAGTAACGATGGGTACCACTCACAATCCATCCTCCCTCCATAATAATCGGACGTTTATGTTTCCAGGTTGCAGCAAAGTTTTTCTCCCAGCTTTGGTAGTAATCGGTCATTCCAAAGGCATCATGCCTCAGGCTATATCCTTGATTGATCGCTTTAACCAGTAACCTGTCGCTATTAGCGTTTGCTGCCCCCCAACTTGTAGGGTGGCCTATTAACCTGTGGTAATTGATCACCAGCGGCACTTTAGTAAATGTCCTGTTGTATAATGCCATTATCCAGTCTAAAGTCTCTTCTTTAGCCGTTTCTGTTTGCGCAGCAGTTAAAGTACCCGGTTCCGCATACACAACATTGTGTGCTTCTCCCCATTTGCCCAAACCATAGGCATCGATAAAAGAGGTACGAACGGGGTCATTAAAGTCTTTTGCAAGTTCTTCAATGAAGGTAGTATAATACTGCCTGAATATCGGATCTTGAGGGTAAGGGGTTTTCTGTGTAGGCGCCACGGGATTTGACAACCAATATCCAGCTCCTGCGTTGAACACAAAAGCAGGCGTATTTTCTCCCTGATCACGCCCGTCTACAACAATCCGGAACGCGATGGGTAATCCCCTGGTTTTAACCCCATTAATTAATTTACCAATTTGTGAATTAAGGTCTCTCCAGGCATAAACGCCAGGGCTGGGATTAAGCGACCTCCAGCTAGTACGGATGTAGCAGGCCGATGCATAATCTATAGCTTTTACATTTCTTCCCAATTCTGGAACAGAAAACTGACTATCCCAATAGGTATCAACAGCATCACGCTTTGCATACATTACCCAGCCATTCAAGGGGTTGCGCAATACAGCTGTACTGTTGTATACAGGCCTGATCAGTACATTATTGGCGGTACCAACAACAGCCATTTTTTGCGCTCCGTTACTAAAGGTTTCTAAAAGATCTTCATCTTTGTTTTTAGTACACGAAAGCATTTGTAAGCATAAAACTGCCAGCAAAGCGACCTTTCCGGTTTTTTCTAAATTTAGTTTTTTCATGGTAATAAAAATTAAATTATTGGATTTAAAAATTCTTTAAATTTGAATGCAGCAATGCTTCTGAAAGCCTAGGGCAATTTTGCCTTTGCTAAAATTACATGCCCACCAGTTGCTACCTAAATAAGGGATTGACGTAAAGAGACATTATAAATCGAAGCGCAATTGTCGACAGATCGCTATTTCGAATCACAATAATGGGGCTTAAAAAAACCGGTGATCAGCGTACGGTGTTACGCTGGTTAGGAAAGGCAAAAGAGATCTTTAATGCATCCAATCTGGACTCATTTAATTACACTTAGCCCCCATTTCACTTTGCTCCCGGTTAATGGAACTTAAGATATTGGCTCATAAGAATATAATTTGGTTGTGATAAAAATACACGGCCAGAGCGTGCTGAAGGGTTCGTTTTTGTACGGAAATGGTTCAATTTTGTACAAGAAGAAAAAAAATGCCCCGAAGGATATCAAAACCGAGATTCACCTTCAAAAAATATTGATAAATCATTGCATATCACCAGAAAACAAAAAACGGAGGCGCTTTGCAGCGTTCCTCCGTCAACTAAAACTAACCAATCTTATCTTTTTGGTTATGCTATCACAACATATTGTAAAATAGCGATTTGCCTCAGCATCCATCCAATAGTATAACTAAAAATGGAGTTTGGCAAAGCGGATAAAACTTGTCCAATCATAAACGTTGAGGTCGTGTTTTCCTTCCCTGAAATGGTATCCCATAGCCGAATTAATTATGGGACTGTTCACTGCGGGCATATCCTTAGGAAGGGTAACTTTTTTACCATAGAGATCGTAAACAGGCTTGGCATTCACTAATGACAAAAACGAGCCGTAAGGGTCTGCCCATCGATCTTCGGTAGCATTGGTGGTATATACTGGCCGTGGAGCAATGAGACCAATGAGCATATGCTGATCGACCGGCAGGCTGTTTACATCGTTGCTATATTTCTTGTAATTATTATTAAACCAATAACCAAACTGTTTATTGATCAGGCTTATTGTTTCGCCATATTTACGCCTTGCAAGTGATGCGCCCGTACTGCCTGAGCAACTGCTAAACACCATTGCAAAACGTTGATCCTGAGCGGCGGCCCACAAAGCCGTTTTACCACCCCGTGAATGCCCTACGAGCGCAACTTTGTTAAAATCGATTTCGTTATCGGTTTTGAAGTAATCCATTACCCTGCTTGCAGCCCAGGCCCACACGCCGATTGCTTTCATTCCATTATCTTTTTCGAGTTCTGCCGGAAACAAATGCGCCAATACACCATTCTGATAGCTATCCTTACGGTCAGGAGCTACATCTCCATGATGAAAAGCAGCGATAGCATAACCGCTGTCGATCAACAGTTCTGCAGGCCAAAAAGTACTCTTTTCTACTCTTGTTGGATCTGTATTTCTGCTGCTCCTGTTGTTGATCAGTAAAAATACAGGAGCTGGTTTCTTCCGCTTGTTTGGAATAAAGAGTACCAGAGGAAAGGATACCGAATTCCCTTTATTCCAGGCGGTAATCTTTATCTCTTTCAAATGGACCTTTCCCTGCATGGCATCAGCTTTTTCATTGGTTACCATAAATTTCAAACTATCAAAACTACCGGGTGTTTTTCCATAAACATGTTCCTCAAAAAGGGCTAAAAGCTCAGGTCTTCGCTTTTTCTCCCAAATCGAGGTGTTTTTCACCCTTTCTCCTTTTGTGGTGAGCAGTATTTCGGGTAAGGTGTAGGCAGGAACAGTACTTTCGTCATAATTGACGATCTCCCCCATAAACTTATCCGTTTTCTGTGCATATAAACTACCTGAAAACAGGATTATCGCAAGTAAAAAAATCAGTGTTTTTCTTACCGAACCGGTTATTACAAATCTGCCTTGATGGGCAGCACATTTTAATTTATACCTCATGCTTAATACCCTGGATTTTGAATCAGTTTATTTGCTTTATTGATTTCAGACTGCTGAAAAGGATACCAATAGTTTTTACTGGTAAAGGTCCTGTTTTCAATTACAAAAGGACTATAAGCTAACGTAGTACCCACCTTGGTAATTTTTATGCCGTTAACGGGTCCGTTAAAATTACTTTCCCCATCTTTCCATCGCCTCACATCAAAAAACCGCTGTTCTTCAAAACATAATTCTACACGGCGCTCATTTTTTATCCGATCGCGCATTTGTAATTGTGTTAAGCCAGATAGCGCGGGCATCCCGGCACGGGTGCGCACAGCGTTTATGGCATTATAAACTTCTGCATTCGGACCGCCAAATTCATTTAAAGCTTCTGCGTAAATCAGTAAGATTTCTGCATACCTAAACAATACCCATGGCCTTCTTACGCTTGTGGTACCAGTGATGTTGTAAGTTGCATTGCCGCTTAGAAATTTACGCAGATAATAGCCTGATTTTGTACTGTTTACATTGGAAGGAACATTATCACGACCTCCCTCATAAGTTTCTACTGCACGGGTTAAACTTCCCGTTTTAAAATTTGCTCCATTATATACAATAAACTGGTTTAAACGTGGGTCTCTGTTGGCATACGGATTTTGCGGATTATAACCTGATGCAGGATCTGTTATGGCTTTACCATTGGCCATTTCAAAAGCATCCACCAGGTTCTGCGTAGGGTTTGTTCTTCCCAATCCACCGGTGAAGCTAATGGGTGCGTTATTTGACTCTATTGTATTGGTATTGCTTGCCGGTGTGGCGAAGATAACCTCGTTGTTGTAAGAAGTAGCGGTGGTGGTATAGTCCCATAAGCTCGGGAATAACGCCGTGCTCAACAAGCTGTGTTTATTTAAATCCATTAAATCTTTTGCACTTTTTGCGGCATTTTGCCAACGCTGCAGGTCGTTATCCGGATTGTAAAGCGGACTTGCGTAAACCAACAGCGCTTTGGCTTTTAGCGCCATTCCTGCAGCCTTTGTAGCACGGCCATAATTGGCCGCATCCCAATCTTTGGTAGAAGCTGCCGGAATCTGGCTGATCGCCGAATCGCAATCTTTAACAATCTGTTTTACCACCTCATCAACAGTATTTCGTGGCAGATTTAAATCTTCTATCGGCGAAAAGGATCTGGTAGCAATTACGATGCCGCCATACCGTTTAAATAATTCATAATGAAATAAAGCCCTTAGAAAAAAAGCCTCTCCCCTTAGTGCGGGCAGATCGCTTGCCGGAAAAATAACCGCCGTTGGTGATCGCTCCAGAAATGTATTTACCACCCATAATCCGGTATAAAGATTGGTATACTGTTCATCAAAGGTTCTTAAACTGCTCCAGTTACCATTATTGAAAACGTTTACATTGCTGTTTAAATTTGAATTTACGGCTTCATCACTTCCGCTGGCCATTAATGCGCCCGAACCGTCAACATTGTATCTGGCCAGCATGTAATTGTATCCGTTGTTCAAATACTCCCGCACGCGCCTGTCTGTATTCCAGATTGCTTCTTCACTTACGGGGCCTTCACTGTACGAAGGTTCAAAAAATTCATCCTTACAAGCGCCAAGGCCCGTTAGCAAAACTGCCAGAAGGATATACATACCATATAATTTCTTTTTCATCTTCATTTTGAATTAAAATTTGACATTTATACCCACGGCAAAGGTTTTTACGTAGGGATAAGAGGAAAAACGACCTGCATTGGGTGTTTCGGGATCAATATCCAGCTCATTGAGTTTGGAAATGGTAAAAATATTATTGCCACTTACAAAAATCCTCGCGCCTTTAAAACGTAAGCGTTGATTGAGTTTATTTGAAGTGCTATAACCAATTTCAGCGGATCTAAGCTTCAAAAAATCACCTGAATACAACCAAAAGGTGGAGTTTGCAGTATTGTTTCCATTATCTGAGATTCCAACACGTGGGTATTTTGCCGTAGCCGCAGTGGCAGGTGTCCAGCTATCTAAGCTCAACTGGTTCAATCCGTTAGGACCGGCATACATAATATCAGAAAGATCAATTGTTCGCCCTTCTACACCTTGAAACTGTGCGCCGAGATCAAACTGCTTATACCTGATGTTAAAACCAAAGCCGTAATATATTTTCGGAATATCGGTATAATCGCTTGATACAGCATCATTTGCATCTATGAGATTGTCGTTGTTAACGTCTTTATATTTAAGATCGCCAGGCACCACGAGGCTCGACAAGGTTTGCTTTGGGCTTGCATTAATTTCGGCCTGACTTTGAAAAATACCTTCAGCTAGGTAATAATTCCCACCATTTAAGTAGCGCCCTATTGTAGATTGATTGGGCAATACATTTTCAGTCCTTTCCAAAATCACGTTTTTAGCATAGGTAAAGTTGGCGTTGGTACTGATCAGCACTTCGCCGATTCTTTTATTAAAAGCACCGCTGGCATCAAATCCTTTACTGCTTACCTTTCCAGAATTTACCTGTGCAATGGCTATCCCAACAATACCTGGTAAATTTGCAGGGCCCAAAATGTCTGTGCGTTTTTCATCAAAATAATCAAAAGAGAAAGAAAGCGCCCCTTTTAGAAAGTCTACATCTGTACCCAGGTTTAATCGATCAACCTTTTCCCAGGTGGTTAATGGGTTACCGGCAGGGCTTACCAATCTTGCTGTTGTTGAAGTAGAAAAAGTAGAACCGAGGAATGGCCCTGCATCTCTGGTAAACAGCGTACGGTAAGGCAATCTGACGATATTCCCGCTGGCATCATAAGTTGGCCCGATATTACCCGAACGCCCGTAAGATCCTCTCAATTTAAGGTAGCTGATTGCTGAGGCATCTTTAAGAAAATCTTCTTTGGAGATAAGCCATCCGGCCGATACTGCCGGAAAAAACCCGAAACGTCTTCCCGGAGCGTAGTTTTCTGATCCGGAATAACTTGCTGTGAAACCCAGCATATAGCGCTGTTTGAAACTGTAATCGGCACGGCCAACAAGCATACGCGAGCGATAATCTAACCGATCTACCGCTGCACTTACATATTGCTGTCCACGCACATTGGCTTTTATTTGATGATCTGTACCTATAGTCCTGTTATAATCGAAGCCAAACCAAAGCTCATTATTTTTGGTATTGGTTTGGAATGCCGCAGTTCTGTAGGCAATTACAGCAGGTGTACGATAGGTTTGTATGGGCGTAACTGTTTGATTGAAAACGGCATAATTTTCAGATAGTCCGTCGCCATAATTACCATAACCATCATAAGAAAAGAATAAGTTGGCAGAAAGGCCTTTCGTTATAAAATCCAGTTTTTGATCGGCCATGATACTGGCCAGTAAAATATTTGTGGTGGTACGCGAAAATCCTGTGCCCTGTAACTGCCCGAGGGGATTATTCTGAAAGAGTGAAGTTCCACCGTAAGATCCATCCGCATTTAAAATAGGAAACGCGTTTGGCGGCAAATTATACAAGTTGTTAAATACAGTTGCAGTACCATCCCCAACATCGTTCCGTACTTCACTTCTAACCCCTGCCAACAAGGTTAGCGTAAGCGTTTTGGTTACATCGTAATCGAGATTGATCCTGAAGTTATAACGTTTATAACCATAATTAGAATCGTAATTGGGCGTTTCTGTTTCTTTAAAAAGTCCTTGCTGATTAAAGTAACTAACAGAACTAAAATAACGCACCTTGTTGCTCCCGCCACTAAAGGTAAGTGCATACCTTTGGGTAGCGGCCCGTTTGTTTAGAAAACGATCTAAATAATTGTTATCAGGATACAAATAGGGATCTGTATGATTTTTGTACCCTTCGAGGGCTGCCTCACTGTAAGCTGGCGTTTGCCCGATATTGGTTAAGCCACGATTGTACAGGGTGGCAAAATCGTAGGCATTTAAGGGCTTGATCAGGTTGCTGGCCGACTGAAAACCACCCTGGGCATCGAAAGAGATCAGGTTTTCTCCAACTTTTCCCCTTTTGGTTGTCACCAGAATGGCGCCGTTGCCTCCATTTAAGCCATACCAATTTAGAGCAGCAGCATCTTTTAATACGGTTACGCTTTCAATTTCGCTGATATCCATGTCTTCGAAATCACGTTCAATTCCATCTACCAGGAAAGCTGGTGTTGAGCCCTGCGCATAAGATGACCTTCCCCGGATCTGGTAGGATACATTGCCACCACCTGGTTGATTACCTGTCCATCTGAATAAAAAGCCACTCAATCTTCCGGCGAGTAAACCAGACAGGTTACTGATGGGCACTTTTGTGAGCTGGTTATACCGAAGCGAACTCTGGGCAAAATTCAGTTCTTCCCTATTGCGTGTACCGAAGGGGATTTCAATCAATTTATTAGTTGAATCTATCTGTCCATCGTTTTCCTTTGTAATAGATTCCTTCTGATTTGTATTTTGTGCTAAAGCTGTGCAGGTAAACAGATAGCATATGATGCCCAAAATTATGCCTGAACATTTAGTATATCTTGTCATTTCTTATCTTTTAAATTATATATAACTGAATGGTTACCAGCCTGGATTCTGTTTTAAAGCGCCGCTGGTTTTATTCATTTCTGCTCTCGGGATCGGGTATAAATACATGTTATTATTGAATACCTTTTTAAATGCGGGCAATTCTATCACGCTGTAGCTAAATGATCCATTGGCATTTTTAATCACCTTCATGGCTTTCATTGGCTGCGCCACGATTTCTGGTCCTTTTTTCCAGCGGAGTATATCCCACCAGCGCATGTCTTCGAAAGCAAATTCTATGGCACGTTCATTTCTGATGCGCTCGCGCATTTCAGCTTGGCTGAGACCAGCTGGCAAAGCCGGCATTTTAACCCGCAAACGAATGGCATTCAATGCGTTATACACTTCAGCTGTTGGACCGGCTTCTTCATTTAAAGCCTCAGCGTAATTAATCAGTACTTCAGCATACCTGTAAAAAACATAATTCAGAAGCGCCGATGCAGTAGAACCCGAACGCGAAGCTTCAGGCCATAGCCTTTTTAGGTAATAGCTGGTTTTAGTAATGGAAGTAGCTGTGCTGATATCAGTTCCATAGGTGATGATACCCTGCGCATTGGGCTCTGACTGCCATGTTTGTACCGCACGCCCCTGCCAGGTAACATTATTATAGAGGATGTTGACATAAAACCGTGGATCTCGATTGAGATAAGGATTTTGCGGATTGTAGCCCGATGTGACATCGGTAATCGGTTTGCCGTTCGCCATTTCATACAGATCCACATGATTCTGAACAGGCGAAAGATTAGATTGTGCTCCTCCATAACTTGTAGGAATCAAAAAATCGCTGAGATAGGTTCCAATAAATCCACGCCCTCCGCGTGGCCAGATCCGGATGTATTCATTAGAGTTTGCCACAGTGAGTACGTTGGCATAATTGGCCTCGAGTGAAAATTTATTCAGGTCTATAATTGCTTTTGATGCCTCTGCGGCCTTCTTCCACTTGGCTAAATCATTGTTGGGGTTATTTAATGGGCTGGCATCGAATAGCAAGGCTCTTGCTTTAAGCGCCATCACTGCAGCTCCTGTAGCCCTGTTAGACTGTGCAGCAGGATTTGGCCAATCGGCATTGGTCAATGGCAATAGTGTGGTGGCCTGCTCCAGATCACTCAAAATCAGCGCTAATGTTTCCGCATAACTCGCACGCGGAAGGTCTGTTGAGGCTTCAGTAAAATCCTGAGGTTGGGTTAATATAACCACCCCGCCAAAGCGCCTTAAAAGTTCAAAATAAAAATACGCCCGGAGATAAAGTTGCTCGCCTTTGATATAACTGGGATTGTAAAGATCTGTCCATGGGGTTTTATCCATATTGGCCAGCATCAGGTTTGCATTTCGGATTCCTCTGTACATTTGTGCATAAATGCCTGTTACATCTGAAGCACCGGGATCTAAAAACTGACCGCTATTCATCGCTGCTACCTCTATCTGACCGTTATTAACAATAGATTCATCTGTAAATTGTGAGGTCATGCCTTTATAACCGCTCAGGCGGCCATAATCTGAAATGGAAAACGTATAAGTAAAATCGCCGAAACGGGAAGCCAACAAGGGGTCTTTAAAAACCTCTTCGAGGTCGCTCTGGATCCCCACATCGCGTTGTAGAAAATCCTTTTTGCAGGAAAAACCAATTAACGAGGCAACTAAAAACAAGAGATATATGATTTTTTTCATGATTCTACCTTTAATTAAAGTGATAAATTAAGACCGAAATTGAAGACCTTGGTGGTTGGAATAGTGGCAACGGATGAAGCATAAGCATTTCCCGACAAGCTATTTTCAGGGTCTATACCATAGAAATTAGTCCAGGTTTTTAAATTCTGCCCGCTAACAAATACCGTTAAGCTACTTAACCGAAGTCTTGTTATCCATTTTTTAGGCAAACTGTAACTGAGTTGCACATTTCGCAGTTTGATATAGGAAGCATCCTGGAGCGTAAAATCGTTCAAACTTTCGTTAGGGTTTGCATTCAGGCCCGGACGGATTACCGGCCAGCTGGCGTTGGCATTGCCAGGCGTCCATCTTTCCAGCATCGGTGCATAATACTGGTTAAGGCCACCGCTTTGGAACACCACGTTAGAACTCACATTGGTTACCGCATTAAACAATGCCGACAACTGAAATCCCTTATAGCCGAACTGCATATTTAAGCTGGCATTGTATTCAGGGATGTTTGGATGCCCAATGGCCACTACATCCTGGTTATTGATTATTCCATCTTCGTTTACATCCTGATATTTAAAATCGCCGGGTATAGACGGATATGCCGTTATTTTGTTTAGCGGACTGCTGTCTATATCTTTTTGGTCTGCATAAAAGCCAAGCACATGGTATCCGAAATAAGTACCGATAGGCCTGCCAGATACCCGCAGGTTTTCTGCAAGGCCGGGAGCCTCGTCTAGTACCCTGCGCTGGTTACGTGCATAACTCAGGTTTCCGGTGAACGAATAGGTAAAATCTTTAATCTTATCCCGATAAGTTACTGAAAGTTCATACCCGTGGTTATAATTGATACCGTAATTGGTACTTGGAACAGTGGCTCCATAAGTGGCGAAACTGGTTGCCGATCGGGTAGTTAAAATATCTGAACGCTCATCATCAAAAAGGTCTGCCGTGATATTCAGTTTATCCTTAAATAAAGAGAGATCAAGCCCTATGTTTCTTTTTAACGAAATCTCAAAGGTGATAAATGGATTACCATATTGCAATTGGGTATAGGTTGGCGCACTAAAGTTGCTGTTTGGGTTTCCAAATACGACGTTAGCCCCTGCCCCAAACCTATTCTGATAATAGAACCGGCTTGTACCCGGACTGGGAATCCCTACTCTTCCAATCGAACCGCGTATTTTGAGCATACTGATCCAGGTAAACTTTTTCATCCATTCTTCATTGGCCAAATTATAACCTACAGTTGCAGCGGGGAAGAAGCCATAGCGATAGCCTTTGGCATAGTTCTCCGAGCCGTTGTAGGTAGCACTGGCTGTTAAAAAGTATTTATTGCCATAGTTATAGGTTGCCTCCGAAATAATACCTTGATTGGCATATGGGGCAGCTGCCGCTGCTGAGCCCTGAAGTTCGCGCTGACCGATTAAATTAGCACTCAGATTATGTTTGCCAAATGATCTGCCATAGGTTAAAAACAGCTGTAAATTCGTTTTGGTAAAACCGCTCCTTGAATAAGCTGGTGCGCCAAAAAAATCATTGTAAGTTCCTCCAACTGGTGTAAGTGCCAGTGTTGACCTGTTTAGTTCGAGGTAGCCTGTACTGCCTCTTTGCAACTTTCCCGATAATTGCGTGGCATCATAACCAAACTGGGCTTTTAAGCTCAAACCTTTTGTTATAAAATCAAGCTTTTGGCGTACCGTAAAAATCGATTCGGCAATATTGTTATCAGTAAAAGCATATCCCCCGTAAGTTAACAAAGCGTAAGGATTGAAAGCATTAACACCCCCCAGCCCATAATTTACGATGTGGTTATAGTTTCCATCCAATGCAATTACTTTCGGATCGTCTGAGTTGGTGTATTCTTTAAAAAATGGGGCTGCCCACGATGGCATTTTCAAGGCCCTGCCTACAAGCCCTTCTATACCATTGCTCACCACACCAGCAGGGTCGTTGTATTCGCTCATGCCTGCCGGACTGTAACGGTGCTCGTTCCTACCTGCAAGGTTAACTTCAAAATTTGTAGTCTTGGTAAGATCTATGCCAACCCTGGCCCTGAAGTTATAACGGCTATAGCTCGGCGAGGTAGAATAGTCTAATGGTGTTTTAAACTCCTTGAAATTTCCATCTTCGCGCAGGTGGCTAAAAGAGGTAAAATATTTTACTTTTTCACTACCGCCTGATATTGTCAGGTTCTGCTGGTTCTGCATCCACTGGTCTTTAACCAATTCATCGTACCACATTACATTTGGGTAAAGAAGCGGATTGCCGTTTCCGGCTTTAAATGTGGCTAAATCTTCATCGGTAAAAGTACGGGGCTCACCCACATTAAGCTGGCCTTCGGTTAGCAACATCGCGCTTTCGTAGGCGCCCAGAATCTCGGGACGGGATGTGGCACTAACAATACCCACGTTACCAGAAAGGGTTACCCTTGCCGGCCCCTCTACCCCTCTTTTTGTGGTTATTACAAATACGCCGTTAGCGCCTTTTAAACCATACAAAGCCGTAGATGATGCGTCTTTTAATATATTGATACTTTCAATCTCATTTGGATCGATATCGCCGAAAGAAGTCCGTTCAACACCATCCACAATAATAAGTGCCGTTGCTGAAGGAGAAACCTGTCCGCGGATATATAAAGCTGCACCGTTAATCCCCGGCCGTCCGGAGGTTTGCTGTACGACCAAACCAGGTACCCGCCCGGCCAAAGCGTTATTAACATTGGTTACTGGCGCTTTTAATAAATCGGCACCTGAAACAGTACTGATGGCAGCGGTAACGGCCGATCTTCTTTGTGTAGAATAACCATTTACCACCACTTCATTAAGCGAACTGCTTGAAGATGTTAAGGTTATACTAATTACACTGGCAGCACTTACAGTTACTTCCTTGCTTTCAAAACCAATGGTAGAAAAAACAAGTACCTGACCGCGATTAACGTTGATTTTATATTTTCCATCCAGATCGGTTTGAACGCCGATGGTGGTTCCTTTTATTTTGATTGTTGCACCCGGAATCGGTTGGTTTTTATCATCCTTAACTGTTCCGGTTATTTCCTGAAACAATTGTTTGGGAAATCTAGTAACAGCGCTGGTGGTTGTTTTTATGGGCTCGGCAGCAAGTGTATGTGCCTGACACCAAACTGCAATAACCACGAAAAACCAGCTTTTGGGCCTGAGGTTTAGTTTTTTAATCATCTATTTGATATATGGTTAGAATTATTTTTTTTTCGAAAAGGATGAGCCTTCTTTATCTGATTTTAAAGTTGCAGCCTCATTTTATTTACACTTATGCTTCAGGCAAAATCAATGTTGAATTAAAATGGTTATGCTTTTTATCACGCATAATTCACCTCAGGATACCGTAAAAGCGTCCTCATAAATCCCAAAAAAGGGTAGATTTATTAGCTGAATTTTAAGAAAAGAGATATGAAAGCATTACAATAGCAATTGTTTGATTTTGCCTTTTGATTTAAACTTTATGCCGGGAAATATCAGTTAAATACCTATGCCATTCTATTTTACTGACCTGTAGTTTAGACTTTGTGTTTTCCTCGTTGGCAATAGCCGGGATGGTTGAGAAATGGGTTATCATACTTAGTTGGGTTTATTATTTGGTTAACACAAATCTATAGTACTTATCCCTTACAGAGGGTTCACTTTTGTACGGAAATGGTTTGTTTTTGTACAGTTAGCGCATTATTTCGATTAAATTTGCCCTCAGACTGATGCTGAGGGCAAAAAATGCAGAAATCATTTTAATCTGCCAGCAGCTTAATCTTATTGTCCACCCTGAGCCTTCTTAACTACTTTGCTTGCCACTTTTTTCAGGTAAGCTGCAAAGTCGTCTGATACCCGCTGGGGCTTGAAAGAGACGTTTTTCAAATCATCATTAAACAATATGCTATACCAGATTAATCCGCCTAAATATTTCCCTGCATCGTTAGCGTGATTAGGATCGAAGCTTAATTGATCCTTGTTCCAGAAATATCCAATATTCAGCGAATTGGTCTGATCTGGCAAATTTGGCGCAACAGAGTGATCATAATCAAATGAAAGATCGGGTTTGAAAGCATATTTTTTATCGGTAGCCACCATTTCGAAAGCATCGCCAACTGGTAAAATACGGGCATTGATCCGTTTTGCAAGGAGATGATAAGCTGCACGGGATTTTTGCCACATTTCTTCCTGATTCTTCGCGGTTGTGCTTTCACCTATACGTCCAAACTTCTTTGCATCAGAACGGTAAGCCCAGGTTTGATGGATGACGATACGCGCCTGAGGTTGCAGTGCTTTCACATAGGCAACAAGTTTGTTGGCATATGGATAATAGCTCGAGGAATCGCCCGAGAGGAAAGAATATTGCTGTATAGTAACAATATCCCAATTTCCTTGCCCCAATAACATTTTTAATGATTTACCATTATAAGGTTTGCCCTTAGGATCGTCTACATTGGTCTCTGCTTTTTCTGCATAACTCCAATGCTGTTCGAGTGAGTGCCCACCGAGTTCGGCACGCCCGATAATGAGGGTTTTTCCCCTCTCTTTAGCCATTTGTGGCAAAAAGGCCGAAGCGTTTTGTGAAAAGCTATTTCCTATGATAAATAAGCGTAAGGTATCCTGCCGGTTTTGAGCAAAAAGATCAGTAAACAGGCAGATCAGCAGTAGAAAAAGAGCTGTAGATTTAGCTAAAGGAGAGACCCGTATTTTGATGTTAACCTTCATTTTCGTTAATTTTTATAGCCCTTCTCCTGCGATTTTAAATATTGATACAATTGAGTTCCTGCCAATAAAAAGGCACCAACACCGTAAACCTCGGTACTGTTTGCATTTACCGCATCCGGACTTGCGCCAATAGGTTGCACATAACCCAGCATGCCATCATCATGAACAGCAGATACCAAAGCTTTCCATGATTTTTCTACCACAGGAAGATATTGCTTCTTTTCCAGGAGTCCATGGTTTAAGCCCCAGGCAATTGCATAGCTAAAGAAACCTGTACCGCTCATCTCCTTAACCGGGAAACTTGCAGGATCCAATAATGAAGCGTGCCAGCTACCATCTGCCTGTTGTAAGCTGGCAACTTTACTTACCATATCTTTATAGAGTTGCACCAATTTAGCCCTGTCGGGATGGTTTTTCGGCGTATTTTCGAGTACCCTTACCAAACCGGCCAGCACCCATCCATTACCCCTTGACCAGAATATTTTCTGACCATTTTTTTCCCTTTTGTTAAAGAAACTTTCATCTCTGAAAAACAGCTTCTCTGTTGGGTCGTAGAGGAATTCGGTGGTCTTCCACCACAGTTTTACCGCTGTGTTTAAGTATTTTTCATCTTTGGTAGCGGTGCTCAGATAAGCTAAAGCAGGAGGCCCCATAAAAAGGGCATCGCACCAGGCCCACTCTCTGTTTTGGATGCTATTTTTCCAGTTTAAAGGCTCGCTATGTGGTTGATTCACAATGCTGTCTGCCTGCAAAATAAACGGCGCAATCATCTTTTTCTTTTTAAATTTACTATAAAGCTGAGCATAAGTTTGCCCCACACAATAGTCGTCCGCATGAAAACGTAAATGTCCGGTATTCCAACTCAACTCATCGCCGATGTCTACCAGTGTTTTAAGATAATGTTCATTACCTTTAATGTTTCCAAAAGCGAAAATACCAGTATAACAGGCTCCATTTGTCCAATCGGCTTTTCGATGGTTAAAACCTTTATTTTTCCAGGTATCCAATTGCCAGTCTGCCACCCGTTGCATCATTTTAAAAATGTTTGTCTCTTGCAGAACCGAATCTCTTTTAGCATGCGTTGGCGCAGAAGAAGCGCTGTATCCGCAGCAGCCAGTAAGTATTAATATTAAAAGCAAGTGTCTAAAATTCATGTGTTTCATATTTTTTATTTTATTATTTATTATTTTGGTAAACCCTTACATAATCTACTTCGAACCTGGCCGGAAAGAGCGTTTTTGAAGGATCGCCGCCTTGTTTTCCACCTATTGCTAAATCGAGCAACATATAATGCGGTTGTTTGAAAGGATTAATATTGGTACCATTCTGGTTCACCAGCTTATCTAAAGGCACCTTGTTTAAGAGCTGGTTATCTACATAAAGTGCAATGCTGTTCTCGTCCCAGTCCATTCGCCAAATGTGAAATTGATCTGCCCAGGCCTGGCCGCCCAGGGAATCGATATTTTTCTCCGTACTAAACCAGGCATCTTTTCGATCGGCTCCCATGAAGGCAATATTGGCGAGCAGTTTTTTCCGGTAATATTCCATCATATCAATTTCGCCGGTTGCAGGCCACGATCCTTTTATTCCCAATGTCCACCAGGCTGGCCAAATGCCATCGCGGATATCAATTTTACCGCGCATCACAAACCTGCCGTAAAGCCAGCTTTGCAGTCCTTGTGTTTTGATACTGGCGGAAGTATAATCGGCTTCTTTGCGGTTTTTCTTCCAATCGTTGCTTCCTTCCTTAAAATTGGGGTTTGGCTTTTTTTCTCTTTTTGCCTCGAGGATTAATTTTCCGTTTTCACATCTGGCGTTTTCTGGTTGATACCATTGAAATTCTTCATTGCGTTCAAATCCAAGTTCGTAGGTCCAGTTTACCGGATCGGGCGCGCCATTGCCATTAAATTCTTCGGCCCATACCAGTTTGAAACCATCGGCCGTGAGTGCTGGCGGCATAGGCTGTTTTTGCTGTTGTGCTACTGCAGATAAGCCAATACAGAACGTAAAGGCTATTAAAAAGGGGTTTATTAAATATTTTTTCATGAGATTGGTTTATTGGTATCCGTTTAAACGTAAAGGCATCAGTGTTGGAAATGTCCAGGCATAATCGTGTTTAGGATACATGATCGGTCGATATGGCGCGAGGTATTTCTCATATTGCGCGTCGGAATAAATGCCGTTCATCGCCTCCAGAAGATTGGCCGGCCAGAAGCCCGTTTCTGTATACACTGCGCCCGTAGCAGGATTTTTGAAGAATTTCCATTCTTCAGGATGCTGGTTATAGTAGTGCAAATAATCAAGCGATTTCTTAAATGATGCCCCGTTTTTTGTTGCGGCAAAAAGATTTTCACCGGTTTGGTTATAGATCACCCAACTCGAAGCCGTTAGCGGAGCCAGCGAAAAATAGGTATACCAGATTCCTTTGCCCTGTCTTTTTACTTCTTCAACCATGTGACCATCTGGTGAAATCTTATCGAAAAGATCATTTTTAATCAGCGCAATATTTTTTTGTAAATCTTCCTGATCATCGAGATAGGTATCAGCCAGTATGGAAGCCAGGCGGGACCAATCACCTGAGTTATTGTTGCGGAAACGAATGCTATTTGCCGCTTCCCGGAAAACATTTTTAGTCCATAATTTAAATTGCGCAACATCTTGCGGCTTCCATTTCTTATAATTTTTAAGCAGATCTGCACTGATCATTAGGGTGGTACCAGAGTAAGACATTACCAGCGAACCATCTAATTGTGAATATTTTTTGTTAATGGATGCCCATGCATTGAGAAAATAAATCGCTTTATCGGCATATTTGGTTTTCCCGCTCAGTTGATAGGCCAGGGCACAACTATAAGCCGAAAAACCATCTACCTGAAGAGCCAGTGAGGTTTTCCGGTGGCCATCCTTGTCCTGGTAAAATCCAGGAATGCTGAAATCTGCTACTGCATGCTGCTCTACCAGCAAGGCAGAATCTGCTTTGCTGATCAGCGCTTTATAAGCTGAGGTATATGGCTCTTTTTTGGCTTTGAGCTGCCTTTTAACAAAATCAATCTGTTGTTGTGGGTGCATGCCCTTAAGTTGGTTTTGCGCAAGCGCCTCCTGTCTTTGCAGCATACTTAAAAGGCATGTTGTGAGAAAAGTGAAAAGAAAAAACTTTAAATGGTTCATGGTATTTATTTGGTTAAAATGGGATGCTGAAATATGCAACTGCTCCCTTTATTTATGATACTAAATCTTTTGTGCTATGTCCAATTAGGTAGCTTATATGCCCATCGCCTATTATGTTACACCGTATTGCTTTCAGCACTATAACGCTTTTTATATTCAGACGGACTGGTTTCGAATTGTTTTTTAAAACAAACACTAAAATATTTTGCGTTGTTAAACCCGGTTTGATAAGCAACTTCTGCCACAGTTAAATCTGCATGTTCGAGCAAATAGGCACTTCTTTTCAATCTGATATTTAAAATAAATTCTTTGATAGACATGCCAACAATATCATTGATTTTTTGGTAAAGAATTGTTCTTCCCGTGTTCATATCCGACACAAAATCGTCGACAGAATAATTGGGATTGGCCATATTCTGCTCAATAAATTTCATGGCTTTAATCAGCAGTTCCTCATCCATTGAGGTAATGGTAACATTAGATGGATCGATCACCAGGCGCTTGCTATACATTTCGCGCATTTCCTGCTGGTTTTTCAAAATGGTATCAATCTGCTGAATGAGGTATTCTACTTCAAAAGGTTTGTCGATAAAAACCGTGGCCCCATGTTCAAGCGCTTTGGTCTTGTTCTGGTGTACATCGCCCATACCAGATATCATTACAATGGGAATATGGCTGGTTTTAAAATTCTGCCGCAAATGGCTGCAAACTTCAAATCCATTGGTATTAGGCATCACCAGATCGGTAATAATCAGTTGTGGATAGATCTTTTCGGCCTTAATAATGCCCTCCATTCCATCGCTGGCCATATATACATTGTATTTTTCAGACAGTCGCCGTTCCAGATAATTCCGAAGATTAGGGTCATCATCAATCAGTAAAATGCTGGTGGCTTTTCTGGCATTTTTCAGTGTATGATCGGGTTCTTCAGCTTCTAACAGGATATCGTCTATCTCCGAGATGGTATAATCATATACGCTGGACTGCATATCTCCGGAGCCGGCTTCTTTTTTGAGTGGGAGCATCATGGTAAAAGAAACTTTATTGGTTTTATTCACCATCCAGATTTTCCCCTCAATGGCATCCACAAGCTCCTTTACAATAGCAAGGCCAAGCCCTGAACTTTCTTCAAAAGTTGGCCGGTAAGACGACAAACGATTAAAAGAGGTAAATAAGGTAGCAATCTGCGCTTCAGAAAACCCAATACTGGTGTTCAATACCTCCACAGAAATATATTCCCGGTCCTGATGATCATGCATAACATCCACACGCAGTTTTTCTTCCGCTGTAGATTGATAAATCCGTACGCCAACATAACCCTTGTTCGAGGTATATTTTAAGGCGTTGGAGAAAAGATTGGTCAAAATCTTTTCAATAATATCGTAATCAAAGGCAACATATAAATGATCTTCATGTGCCGTTATGTTGGTTTCAATCTCTTTTTTATTCGCGTAAAGTTCAAAAAGGCCAAAAACGTCGTGTACGAAGCTGATAAAATCTCCAACCTGAGGATTTAGCGTTACTTTCTGGCTTTCGATTTCCCTAAAGCGCAACAATTGACTGATTGTACGTTGGATACGGGCAACATTTTTCTCAATTAACTGCATATAACCATTGGCATGGTCGTTTTTCTGCACCGTTTCTTTTAACTGTTTAAGGGGTTCGAGTACCAGGGTAAGGGGTGTTTTCAGATCATGTGAAATATTGGTGAAAAAATCTGTCCTCGCCTGGTTTAGATCCCGCATATTCTGTTCTTTCATCGCTTCCAAAGCCAGCCGTTCCTTAAAGACCTTTTTATTGGTAAAGTAACGCATAATGAAAAACAGGAGCCCCAGTACAATTAGTGTATAAATGGAGTAAGCCCACCACGACAGGAAAAACGGTGGATTTACATGAAAATAAAGTTTAGAAACCTCGCTGCCCCAAAGCCCATCATTATTAGAGGCCTTTATTTCAAAAGTATAATCGCCACTGGGTAAATTAAAAAACTGTACAGCATGTTGGCTGGTATTGATCTTGAGCCACTTATCGCTCAGGCCGACCATGCGATAAGAAAATTGATTTTTATCGGCCGATAGATAGCTGTTTGAGGAAAACCGGATTTCGATGTTTGACTGATTACTGGAGAGTGAAATCCTTCCGTTCTCCTGATTGCTTAAAGTAGAAATATCTTTCACCAATGGTGAATCTTTGGAAATATTGCTTACCTGTTGGTTGTTGATGAGTAAGCCAGTGAAAAATACCTTTGGCTTTTGTAAATTTTTGTTCAGGTATTGCGGATCGAAGAGTAAAAAGCCATTTGTTCCTCCAAACAACATCTCTCCGTTTTTGGTTTTATAGGCCGATCTTAGGTAAAAAGAGCCGCAGCTATTTGCTTTATAAAACCTGGCTTTTTCAAATTTTTGATTTTTTTGATCGAAAAAATACAACCCCTCATTTGTGCTAAACCAAATATTTCCAGAAGCATCATCTTCAAGAATACCGAAAACGATCTTTGGAGGGAAACCATTTGTACCATTGAAATTAAGGTATCGGCCATCTTTTTTTAAAATGTTAACTCCTCTTCCGGAGGTGCCGAGCCAAAGATCTCCATTTGATGCTTCATAATAACTACAAAGGTGATTCACAGCATATGGGCCATTTTTGATGACATAATGCCGTAGCACTTTTAAGGTTTTGGGATCTGCAATGTACAATCCCTGATGGCTAACTACCCGTAAATGCTGTTGCTGATCAAGCGAAATGGCCTCAATTTCTACATCCAGAGGTTGATCATTTAAACCAATAAGTTTCACGATTTCAGTTGCTGACGCTGGCTGGTTTTTCTTCCGGTGAAAGAAGATTTTATCAGGATCAGTCATCCACCAGGTACCTTCGGTATCACGTACAAAATCATACACGGTTAAGGGCTGCTTACTTTCTGGCGAACGTATGTTCAGGTTGCTAAAGCGCCCGGTCGCCATTTCATAGGCAGAAATACCACCATTAAAAGAAGATACAAACAGGTGTTTTCGCTCAGAATCAAATTCTAAGCGCTTTACCATATTGGAATTAATGGAGTTGACTTCGCCTTTGGTGAAGTGGCGGAAAGTATCTTCCTTTCTGTTCCAATAGTTAAGTCCGCCACCCTCGGTTGCAATCCAAACATTGCCCAGGTCGTCTTCCTGAAAACCGCTAACTATTGGATGGTTAAGCCCTCCTGGACTCGGCGTAAAATAGCGCACATAAGCGTCATAGAGTGAACAATAAGCAATTTTGCCACCGTATGTTCCAATCCAGGCACCCTGATCAGGATCGCCATAGATGGTCCAGATCGAATTATTTGGCAGGGAAAAAGCATCATTCAGGTTCATTTTGAGCAGTTTGCTTGTTTCAGTTCGTGGATCGTAAAGCAAAAGTCCCGACTGTGTAGCCACCCACATCATTCCAACCTGATCGATAAAAATCTTTTTAGCCATCGTTGCCTGGGGCCCTCCGGCCATTATTGGAATATTTTTCTTAATGGCTCCCTTCGCATCGGTAATGAATATACCACCGTATTGTGTAAGGAAATAGTAATCGCCATGATAGGCCACTGCATCATTAACTAGATGGGAAGTTTTGCCTAAATCGGCAAAAATGTTAAAGCGCGATGCTTTGGTATCAAACCTATACAACAAATTTTCCTGCGAGAGGTAAATATTACCTTTCAGGCTAATTACGCTATTGAAATATTTGCTGGTAGGCAGTTTAATTTTTGTTACCGCCCTGTTTTGTTGGTTGTACTTTAGCAGGCTATCGCCCGAAAGCATGTAAACATTCCCATCGTCATGCAGACAGATTGAGCGGATTTTCCCCGGAAGAATTAAATCAAAATTAAACCGTTCGTAATTAAATCTTAACAAACCATGGTTGGTTGCCAAAAACAATCCGCCCTTTTTATCGGTTACAAGCGAGCCATAAGCCCACTTTACCTTAGGGTTACTTAATGAGGCCAGTTCGTTTAACTGATAAAAGCTGTTCCCATCATACATAAAAACAGCATCAGGGCCGGTATACCAGATTCGCCCCAGGCTGTCCTTAGTGATGCTCTGAATGCCTCCATAATAGAATGTTTCGGGCATCACGTGAAAACGATACCTGGAAATATCAATCGCAAATGCACTCTTTAGTAGAAATGCACTGAAACAAAACAGCAAACAAATGATTTTCCGGATATCCATAAGGTTAAAGCAGAAGCAGGTAAAGTATTGGATTTTGAAATTACCACTAAAATTTTTATCTATAAATTTATTTCGATTTCTATTCTCTATTATATTGACGATGTTACACGCCTGGAAGGGAAATCATTAAATGATGGTGTTCAATCATTTCTAAGATCGAAGCACTCGTTTACCCTAAAACAAACAAGCACTTCGAAAAGACCTTCTTATTGAACGGCTACATCCATCAGCCTGAGCCACCCTGTGGAAGTTAAATCGCCATTTACGGCAATTTTTATCCCCGGTTGATTTTCTTTTGTGGTATCAACAATCGCTACCGCCCAGGTATAAGTTCCTGCGGGTACACCTGCGTTTAGCTTAAATTCGTATGTAGCAGGGTTATTTTTTAACCAGGTTGATGGTTCGGCTTTGCTATCAACAAAAACTTTCTTCACGTTATTATTACCATCAAGGAGTGCAAAAGCCACTTTATATTTAAAGTTCCATTGCTTAATATTGTTTGGAAAGTAACCCCAACCCATGTTTCTCCAACGGTGTGTAATGGTGGTTTCGCTTCCACTGACCAATTTCTCTGGCAGGTACACCTGATCCGGATATAAACGGTAGCCACCTTCAGAAACAAAACGCTGTGTTAAGTTAAATGCTTTAGTAAACCAGCTTTCAAGTTCTCCAACACGGAAATCCATCATGTTCACTGCTGCGTCTGCCGAGGCATCAAATTCGCCCTGGCGCACATCTTCAGGATGATCTTCCCTGTATTTACCATTCGGATCGGTCCAGTAGCGGTGAGTGCCTGTCGTAATCCAGCCGCCTTCCATAATAACCGGACATTTAAAACTCCATGTTTTGGCAAAGTTTTTTTCCCAGCTTTGGTAGTAATCGCTCATGCCGAAAGCATCCTGTCTTAAAATGTAACCTTTGTTAATCGATTTCACTAAAAGTTTATCGCTGTTTGCATTGGCTGCGCCCCAACTTGCCGGGTGACCGATTAAGCGGTGATAGTTGATTACCATCGGCACTTTATCGAAATTCTTAGTATAAAGGTTGGTTACCCAGTCAAAAACCTGTTCCTTAAGCGCTTCGGTATTTGCGCCTGTTGAGGTATTGGGATCTTCATAGATTACATTGTGTGCCTCGCCCCATTTACCCAAGCCATAGGCATCGATAAAAGAAGTGCGAACAGGGTCGTTGAAATCCTTGGCCAGTTCTTCAATAAATTTGGCATAATATTGCTGGAAAACCGGATCCTGAGGATAAGGCGTACGGCGGCTGGGAAATTTACTATCTTCCAGGTAATACTTCGCTCCGGCATCGAATACAAACTGCGGGGTATTTAAACCCTGGTCGCGGCCATCCACAACGATCCTGAAAGCAATTGGCAAGCCCCTGCTTTCTGCACCTTTAATCATTTTATAAAGTGCTGAACCTGGATTTCGCCATGCATAAACGCCATTAGACGGGTTGAACGTTGCCCAGCTGGTTCGGATATAACAGGCAGAAGCATAATCTATCGCCTTTACTCTTTTTCCTAAATCGGGGACATAATATTCGGTATCCCAATAAGATTCGTTACCCGAACCCGAGCCGTACATTACCCAACCGTTAAGCGGGTTGCGAAATACAGCACTCCTGTTGTACTTAGGTTTAACCAAAGTACCTTCGACCTTAGCCGTTTCTTCATCCACATTTTTTTTACAGGCAAAGCCCATAACACCCATCAGGGCTAATAACGCTTGTGAAATCAGTATTTTATAATTCATTTTTTTCATCTTTTATTTTTTTGAGGTCCCATCACTAACTGTATCATCGTTTTTCTGCCAGTATGGTCATATTACGCAGGTCGAATACAATCACATTTGTACCAGATGGAATAGTATAATAAGAATTGCGCTGTGCACTGGTAGAGCCGCCAGATAGTGGTGCAACAGTGCCCTGCAGGAGGGTAAGTTCTTGTGCAGTACCTGTGGCGGTAAGTGGGCAACTAAATGCGTAGGCCAGGTTTTTATTGTTATCGTTACCTCCGTAAACAATAAACTTGGTTTTACCCACCCTGCCTCCGGTGTATACCAAAATCTGCGGATCTGCCAGACTCGCCTTACAGTCCATTTTTATCGGGGTTCCAAAACTATTAACAGCTCCGTGCATCCATAACTCGGCAATGGTGGTTGTTTGGGCAATTCCGCCATCGCCGTTCCAGGTTACAACCTTTGGTGCCAATGCCTGGGCCGGAGAATAGATGGTTGCGATGGCCTTTTGCATGTTTACCACAACACGGTATTTCCCGGCAGTCTCAATTTTCCATGAAAAGGCGGTTTCACGCATTTTTATGCCAATAGCGGTCCCGTCTTTTACTGTCGTAGCCGCATCAGCAGAGGCGATATAATTTGTTGCGCCATTATATTCAACAGGAATTTGTAGTTCGCCAGGCTGTAAGTCGATCAGGTAGGCATACTGATTCAAATTCTCTAAAGTTTTAGGCATTTCAACTTTGCTCAACCCCGGAACAGCGCTTCCGCCCAAAAATATTTTATCGGCATCAAACACAACTGTTCGGATAGGCGTTACGTTAACCTGAACTGTCCTTACTTCAGGCGATTCAAAAGTGGCACCACCCTCCCATTGTGCAACAACCCTGAACTCCAAAGTAAAGGACTTGTTGGTCGGAATGCCCCATTTCTGATTTGCCCAGTTTTGCAATTGTTCAGAAGTGAAACTTCTGCTAAATGTTCCATCATCTTCGTAATTCATAATGGCAGTAGCCGAACCAAAGTTGTTTCCAACCAGATCCAGTTTGGTGATGTAAGAAACTAAATGATCATCTGATTGCGGCCTCGCCGGATGCCACGAAAAGGTGACAATGTCTTTGCCAAGGTTGTTTTCATCAAGTGTTATATTCGCCGAAGATAGCTGTAGTACCAATTGCTCTTTAACTTTTTCAATATCGCTGACTCCCTTTTTGCAAGCTGTAAAACCGATCGACAGAAACAGTAAAAGCCATATTTTATATAAAAATCTATTTTTTTTCATCTGATATAATAGCATAAGTATTCATTTACCTTTGTTCTATTTTAGCACGCTCAGCACTACTTGCCGTAGCCTGGATTTTGAGGAAATACTGCATCGCGGTTTGCATCAATAATCGATTGTGGAATTGGCCATAAGGCATGATAATCCATAATTTTATCTTTAATTGCCGTATTATAGAGTTTTACCCGATCCACCAGCTTATTGGTACGCACTAATGTAAAACGGCGGCTTTCCTCTCCCACCAGTTCCCTAATGCGTTCATCGAGGAGAAAATCCATGGTCATCTGGCCTGCGCCTACTACCGGGGCACCGGCACGTTTACGCACCTCATTTACTGCGTCGGCGGCTTTCGCCGGATTTCCTTGTCCTAAATAAGCTTCTGCGAGCAGCAGATAGGTTTCTGCCAGTCTAAATTTCACCCGGTCTTTATAACTTCCGGTTAGGCCAAGGTTTTCTGCCCGTCCGTAAAAAAACTTAGTAATTGCCGGAAATAAACTTTTGGTAGAAAACCAGGTCTGTTCGGTAATATTTGCTTTTTTGCCATAAAGAGCGGTTTCGCCAGGGTTATTATAGTACCAGTTGCGTTTGATGTTATAATTGGAATTACGGATATCCGTTGCCTCAAAAATCCCCGGAACATTACCTGTAGCATTTGTACCTGCGGTTCCAACCCACCACTTCATCGGGGTGAGCTGTGCCAGGCCCCTTCCACCCAGGGTATCTGCTAAAACGAAACCCGTCATGGTAGAATAATTTGGACTCCAGGCCCTGCGGCTCCAATCGTCTGAATTGGTACCACCGCCTACAGTATTAAATTCGAACTGCAAAACCCAGATACTTTCCCGGTTTGCGTTTTTTAACCTGTTCTGGTTATTCTCCAGGAACAGATCACTGAAAACATCTCCAGCCCTATCTTTATTTACGCCAAATCGTGTTTTCATTAAACCATAATAGCCACTGTTGATTACCGCGAGTGCAGCTTGCTCGGCAGGTACATAGGCTTTGTTCAGCAGGTGCATTTCGCTCAGTAGATGGTAAGCAGCCCATTTGGTAAGCTTCCCGTCCTTTACCTGATCTGGATTTGCAGGTAAGTGCTGGCTGGCAAAAGTCAAATCGTCTATGATATGCCCCAAAACCTCTGCTTTTGGTGTACGGGTAAAATTGAGTTTAAAATCGTATAAAATGGTTTCTACATAGGGTACGTCTCCATATAAATAGACTAAGGTGCGATAAGCGTATGCGCGGAAAAATCTGGCCTCTGCCTGAAAACGTTCCTTATCGGAAGGGGAATCCCAGTTGGTATTTTTTTCCGAATAAATGAGCATTAAATTGGCTGATGAGATAATACTGTATGCCCAGTTCCAATAAGTGCCAACAAACCTTTCTGATGAGTTTAACGTAAGATTGGCAAAAGGCAGCAGTGATGCATCGCTGTTGATGACATCAGCAATATCTGTCGCCGCTTGTAAAGCCTCGTAAGGGCATGCCCCATTGTGGATATAAGCGCCACCTTCACCAAAAGTGTTGTATTCTGAGCGGGTAAGGGCGTATAATCCGGCACTTCCTACTTCAAAGCCATAAGTACTGGTATAAGTATTGGTTGGTGCCAACTCTGTTTTCAAATCTTCTACCAGAAATTTTTTACACCCCATTGCCGAAAACAATATGATGAGTGCTAATCCTGTTTTTATATTTTTTTTCATGTGATAAAAAGCGTTAGAAATTTACGTTTAAACCGAACATATAAGACCGCGCAGTCGGATATGAGGCCATCCAGGTATTATCATAATTAAGTACCTGCCTGATGTTCGAAATTGTATTGAGGTTGTTAACACTCACGTTAACATCAATACCATTTACACCAAGTTTTTTGGCCAGCTGTTGTGCTATTCGATACCCAAGAGTGATATTTTTAACCTGCACATAAGAAACTTTTTTATAGTAGCCATGCCCGAAATTATTGGTGTATCCCGGCGAAACAATTGTTGCTTCCGGATTTTCTGGCGTCCAGTAATTGGCATTGTGTACGAAGTTGGTTATTCCGAAAGTCCACGAACCGATATTGGCCATATTATCATCGCGCCAAACGCCAAATACCCCTGTTACCAATGCCGACAGGTAAAAGTTTTTGTAGCTTAAGCGGTTGCTCAATGAGGCGGTATACCTTGGCATCTTAGAACCAATTACTTTGCGGTCTTTAGAATCGATGAGGCCATTACCATCTACATCTTCTAATTTGGCAGCGCCTGCTGCCGCACCTTGCTGAACGGTATAGTTTTCGCCTTTCTGCCAAATGCCTACCATATTATAATCGTAAAAAACCCGAAGCGGTTTACCAATAAACCAACTGTTATTTACGTCGTCCAGTCCATCTCCCCTGAGTTCTACAATCTTATCGCGGTCTAAGGAGAAAACAGCTGTCGAACTCCATTTAAAGTTCTTAGCATCAATATTGAGCGAGTTTAAGGTAATCTCGAATCCTTTATTCTGGGTTTGGCCGATATTGTCCCAGATTCTACTGTAACCGTTCATAATCGGAACGGTACGGGTCATCAGTAAATCTTTCGTTCTCGACAGGTAGGCATCAATTGTACCGCTTAAACGGTTTTTAAACAACTGAAAATCCAGACCAACGTTTGTGGTATAAGTTGTTTCCCATTTCAGATTAGGATTACCAACACCATCGCCAGCAAGATAAGCGGTATTTACGGCCGTTCCGCCATCACCCCAGATGTATTTTACGCTCGAGTAAAGGCGATCTAGTGTTCGGTAAGCTGTGATGGCCTGGTTACCATTAGCACCATAGGAAACCCTTAGTTTAAGTAAATCGACCCAGTTTAGTTTATCTTTAATAAAACTTTCCTCACCGATATTCCATGCCATGGCAGCTGATGGGAAAAAAGCGTATTTATTGTTTTCACCAAATACGGAAGCACCATCCGAGCGGCCGGTAAAGGTTACGATGTATTTCCCTTTATAGCCATAATTGATCCGCCCCATATAAGATAAAAGTGCTGTTTCTGATAAATTTGATGACATGGTGAGGTTGCGTGCCGCTGTACTCATCATGTAATAACTGGTGTTATCGGTTACAAAGCCCTCACCGCTCTGCGATGAACCAACACTTTTGGTTTGTTGCATACTAAATAAGCCTGTAGCATCAAAACGGTGATCGCCAAGGCTGCGTTCATACTTCAGTACGTTTTCCCAGGTATAATCATTATAATGCCCATTATTGATAGATGCCCTGCCGCCTACTAAGCCAGCCTGCTCGCGTCCGTCAAAGGTATCTCTTCCGTAATAGGTGCCTGTAAAGCTGCTTCTGTAGTTGTAACCAAAATTCGATCGTGCAGAAAGTCCTTTCAATGGCAATTTAATATCAGCATAACCACTGAGAAAAAAGCTACGGTTTATTCTATCCTGGTCTGCGTTCACATTACGCATGGGGTTAACAATGAGCGACGATTCCATAGGCTCGGGAACATAGTAACCCGCAGCATCTATGTATTTACCATAAGGGCTCATTTTTATGGCATGCTCAATGTTCGGCGTAATACCTCCATCATTTCTTTGCGAAAACTGGGTACCAAGACCAACAGTTAACCAATTATTAAAAGTCTGGTCAATATTGGCGGTAACATTCAGTCTCGAAAGCTTCGAATTATAAACCACACCTTCCTGACTGAGTGAAGAAGCTGCCGCCATGTACTTGGTATTTTGTGTGCCACCAGAGATACTTAACTGATGGTCCATGGTTATTCCCCTTTTAAAGATATAGTCCTGCCAATTATGGGTAATGCCATTTTTATAGTTTTCGCGCTCGGTTACACTCATGATGTTTCCGGCAATAGGATCGAGCTGATCGCCGGTATACCCTGATTTTAAACGGCCGATATCCTGTTTCAAGCGGATAAATTCATTTGGTCCCATTACATCAATCCGTTGCATTGGCTCAGCAAAGCCCAATTGTCCGCGATAGGCAACCTGCGCTTTACCCAACATCCCTCTTTTGGTCTGGATCAGGATGACACCATTAGATCCACGGGCACCATAAATGGCAACCGCCGATGCATCTTTTAAAATGGTCAGGTTTTCGATATTATTTGGATCAAGGTCTACCAAAGATCCGCTGTAAGGTATACCGTCTAAAACAATTAGCGGTGAGTTATTGGCCGATAATGAGTTTTCTCCACGGATCAGTAAAGCCTGGTCCTGACCTGGAGCAGCATTTCCTGTTGTGATATTAAAACCTGCTACCTGGCCAACCAAACGATCCATAAGGTTTGGTGTAGAAACCATATTGATCTGCTCCTTTCCTACTACAGCCAACCCGCCGGTCAGGTCTTTTTTCCTGGCGGTACCGTACCCTACAACTACTACCTCATCCAGCTGTTTATCGCCAGCCAATTTTACATTAACTATCCCTGAGGCATTTATGCTTGCTTCCTGGTTGCCAAAACCTACATAAGAAAATACCAATACAGCAGCGGGAGCCGCCTGCAAGGTATAATTTCCGTCTTTATCAGTCGAAGTACCCGTATTGCTTCCTTTAACCCTTACGGAAACCCCAACGAGTACCTCCCCCTTCTCATTGGTAACTTTACCGGTAACTTTTTTCAAGTCCTGCGCATAACCGATGTTTATCATCAATAAAAGCAGCACAAGCATTATAATGTGGCCCTGGAGCCTGATTTGTATTTTTTTTATCATGTAGAATTATATATGGTTAGTATTCGAATTATTATTTTTCTGTTGCCCAGTAGGCATGAGCTTAAAGAGATTGAATGTCTATCATGGGCCCGATGGTTTGCTTGTTACTTTGATGTTTTGCTCACACTTCTCTGAAATGACAGCTGACCTGAAATCAATGATCTGTTGAATGCTCATATTATTTGGTTGTGATATCTGGTTAATACAAAACTACCGCTAAAGCCCATTCCAGAGGGTTCGTTTTTGTACGGAAATGGTTTACTTTTGTACAAAGGAGGCACTAAAGGGCATTTGTATGATAATTTTAGCGAAATACGGGTCGCTTACTCAGGTGCACATTTCCCTGCTTTAAGCAATTCTGAATGCTTAAAATATATCTTCTCATATAAATGTTTACTTGATGTTTTTGTAATAATCTGCTATGATATACCAGGCTTTTTTGCGGAATCCCTGATCTGAAACAAGACCCTTTCTATTCCAGCCATCCTGGTAAGTAGGATGAAAACGGAAAGGTGATCGAAAATCGAACAATACCCAGGGAGAAATTCCACGCAGGTTTGGAATATGTTTAAACATCTCCAGGTTGTCTTTATAAAGTTGGGCCTGATAATCTTCACTCCATGAGCTCGCTACATCGGCATCTCCGGTTTTTCCGTACAAGGCTTCTGCGCCAAATTCGGAGATTATTAAAGGTTGATTTCTGGCTACATCCCAAATGGCTTTATCGGGTGTAACCGGCCAAGGGTGATACCAGCCCATGTATTTATTAATGGCTACAACATCTATCTCTTTAATGAAAGGATCATCCATAACAAAACATTGCCTGTTGCGATCAAACTTTACTAAATCGAATGCGGCTGTGATTAACCGGGTACTATCAATCTCCTTCGAACATTTGATCAGGTATTTCAAGAATTCATTTCTGGCTTTTGAGGGTTGTGTTTCATTTGCCATGCCCCAAAATGAGAGGGCGCACCGGTTTTTATCCCGCATCACCATTTCCTTTATCATGGTTCCGGCTTTTTTTCTGGTTTCCTGATTTTCAAAATCAATTCCCTGCCAGATTGGTGTCTCTTCCCACAATAAAAAGCCCATTTTTTCGGCCGCACGTACCGTATATTCATTTTGAGGATAATGTGCCAAACGGATCATGTTACAACCCAATGCTTTCGCTTCAGACAAGAGCATCACGGCATCGGCCTCAGAAAAAGCGCGACCTTTGCGCTGAGGAATCTCTTCGTGAAAACTGACGGATTTTAAAAAAACCGGCTTGTCATTGAGGTAAATCTCTGTTCCTTTTACAGCCAGGTTTCTAAAACCGATCATTTCATTTACCTCATCTTCGGCAGTTGATACGCGTACGCTATAAAGCTTGGGCGATTCTGGCGACCAGCGCTGCAGCTGTTTTACATTGCTGATTGAGACCCTGGCGATTCCCTGCTGATCTGTAATCAGCTTTTGTTTAACTTTCAACTCAGGAATTTCTACCGTTACCGCTACATTTGCCTGGCTACCAGCAATTTTAACCACAGCATTGATTTGATTGTTGTGATGTTTATCCAGCTGAATAAAATAATCATGGATGTAAACTTTGGGTGTTGATACCAACATGACATCACGCGTAATGCCTCCATAATTCCACCAATCGAACGATTTTGCAGGAATGGCATCAGTGGTTCGGGTGTTATTTACCTCCAGGGTTAAAAAGTTATCTGTCTTCTTCACCAAGTCCGTAACCTCAACCTGAAAAGGTGTAAAACCACCTTCATGCTCGGCAATTTCTTTTCCATTGAGGTATACCTTACAGCGATAACTTACCGCTGCGAAATAAATAAACAAGCGTCCATTTTGCGCTTTAGGTACATCAAAATGTTTTGCATACCAAACAGTGCCTTCATAGTATTTCAGTTCAGGCAACTGGCTGTTCCAATCTGAGGGTACATTTAGTTTTAGTCCGCCATCAAAGGAATATTCATAAAAATCTGTTTTACCTACAGGTTTTTTGTTCAGGTAAATTTTGTTCTTTCTCCCCTGATCGTATTGATCTATAATGGCATCCCATTTCCCATTAAGAGATTGCGTTTTTCTTCCATATACATTAACCAGAATGTCCTGTGCAAAAGTGTTCGACAGCAAGCAGCACAGCAGTATCAGCAAAGAAAAAATGGTTTTGCTTAGCTTCATAAAATTATTAGTTTACTTTTTAAAGATTTTCATTGCGAAGCCACCACCTTGGGCCATGGTAATGGATAGTTTGCGATTGGCAGGTATAGTGATCCGGTCTTTTCTGTAATCTGACGCGATTTTATCTGCGTTTACGCCATCGCGATAAATCTCTGCTAGATAATCTCCTGTACCGAGGAAGCTGAGATCAAGTTCTAGCTTGCGGGCATCCCAATTGGTTAACGAGCCCAAATACCAGGTATCTCCCTTTTTGCGTGCGGTGGTAATATATTGCCCAATCTCACCATTAAGGACGATTGTGTTGTCCCATACTGTGGGGATAGCGCTGATGAAGTCAGTGCATTCCTGCTCCCTTTCATAATTATCGGGGCTATCACAAAGCATATTCAAAGGCGATTCAAATACCACATATTCGGCCAGTTGCCTGCAGCGGGTTCCCTGGCTCATCGGTTCATCATTTATCCCCCTGTGGCTTCGTTTGGTTGCGTTATGCATGGCGCCCTGGGTATAATCAACGGGTCCTGCAATCATCCTGATAAAAGGCATGGTAACATCATAGGTAACCATATCCATCTCAGGCCCCGTCCATTTCATTTGTTCAAGGCCGTTCACCGCTTCGTAATTGATTACATTTGGGAAAGTACGGTTCAGACCTGTTGGTTTATAGGTTCCGTGAAAATCAACAAGCAGTTTATATTTAGCAGCTATCTCTGCCGCACGGTAATGAAAATCGACCATATCCTGGTCATCACGATCCATAAAATCGATCTTGAAACCTTTTATGCCCAATTGCGAATAATGTTTACACACTTTTTCCAGATCCCGCTCAAAAGCGTAGTATCCGGCCCAAAGGATCAGGTCTACATTTTTAGATTTTCCATAGGCAACAAGCTCCTTCAGGTTAATTTCGGGTACAACCTCAAATAAACTGGCTTTCAGGTTTACCGCCCAACCTTCGTCTAGAATAACATATTCAATTCCGTTTTTGGATGCAAAATCGATATAGGCTTTATAGGTTTGATTATTTACCCCTGTAACAAAGTCTACTTTGCTGATGCCCCAATTGTTCCACCATTCCCAGGCCACTTTTCCTGGTTTTATCCATGAAACATCTTTTAACCTGCTGGGTTCTGCCAGTTTATAAACCATATCATTGTCAGCCAATGCTTTATCAGTTGTGGTTATGATGGCAATACGCCAGGGAAATTTTGTTTGGGCCTTGCTTTTAGCCAGATAAGGCTGGCGGGAGGTTACCATCTGTTGCAGCTGGTTATGTCCGCCTTGCTGTGTAGATTTGGGATAAGGTGCAAAATTTGCTTCCAGGGTGGTGTTGCCGCCAGGATTATAAAGATACATACCAGGATAGCTTTGCAGATCTGCCTCGGCTAAACATACTTTCTTCCCGCCATCAAGTTCTACCACCAACGGAGAAAAAGCCAGTTTATCCCTGTTCATTTCACTTAGAAGACTGTAGTCGTATGTGTTTTCAAATGAGTTGAAATATTGTCCTTCGAGCGTCTTCTCCTTTGTTTTTACATACGGAATGTAGGCTTTGTGATCTTTAGGAAATCGGAACGATGCCAGTTCTTCATTTACGATGAAGTCCTTTTTACCATTGGATACAAAACGATAGGCCATTCCTTCGTTATAAACCCGGAAAATAAGTTTGAAATCTTCTTTGAAATCAAGTGTTAATTCAGAATATTCGTCATTTATCCGGCTTCTTTTGTAAAAGTGTGCGTCAATTTTTTCTTTAACAAGAATGGTTTTGGCCTGCTTCAATTGTGATTTGATCCCAAAGGCGTTTCCATTACCCAGTTTCATAGCAATAGCGTCAGCACTTAGTATCAGTTTGCCATCGTGAAGCAGCTGATAGCCAATTGTATCAGTAAGGAGAACACCCACTTGCAACCGCCCATCGGGCGAAGTAACACTAAGCCTCTTCTGGGCGATTGCGGGGATAGTTAAGAACGTTAAAAGGAATAGGCGTAATATTTTTTGTTTCATCAGTTATACCTGTTATTTAATTATCGATTTCTCCTGACCGGGCAGTGGTTTAATTGTATGCGGTTTGTGGTATTGGAGAATTTCCAACAGTATGCGAGAATGCTCGCCTATCGATCTCATAATAATTGTAGCTATTGTATTTGGTGAGTCCAAAACTAGCTAAACTGCCTACCTGAAGGGTTCGGTTTTGTACGGAAATGGTTCAGTTTTGTACAGAAATCTTGATTATCTGCGGTCGACAATTAATTTGGGATATGGAACCCAAGAAATTAAAGGTCTTTCACCTTAAAGGAGTGCCCTAGTGGAAGAAAAGAGAACATTTTTTTCACTGGACATTCTTCCCTGTGATGTTTTATGGTTAAATATTAATGACTAATCCATTGATAAAATATAATAAACATTAAAAATAGCCATTAGAATAGCTATTTTTAATGCCTTGTCTTGTTTATTTAAGAGAATAAACGAAGAGTAACAGCTATAAATCCATCAATAAATGAGAGCAGAACTAAAATCACTCGCGTTAACCACTATTACACTCATCGTTTTGGGGGGCTGTAACCCAAATAGCAAAAGTAAGCACACTGCGCGGCAAGAGGATACTGTAGCTACACAAAAAAAAGCAACATCATATTCATTGCAAGATAGCATTGCTTTGTTGCAACTTACCCAAAACTTATACCGATGGAACCAAACAGGTGATAATGATGATTATTTTAGCCCCGTTTTGAAAGAAAATAATGATACCCTATATGCAGGGCTTGATATGAAGTTACACCAACAAAAGCTGCAGAAAATAAGTGAGGCAGGATTATTCTCTAAAACTTTTATAAGCAATTACAACAAAATTGCAATGACCATTGATGCGAAAATAAAGGATGGTACGCTACAATGGAAAATCGGCGAACTGCCGCCCTTCGGCAACGGCGCAAATCTTTGGTGCAATTGCCAGGATTTGCCGGATGATTTTTTAAGCAAACTACATATTATGCACCTTCGGGATGAAAAGGATGGTATATTTTATAACTGGGCTTGGGGAGACGGTATTGTGTACAACCTCAAGGCACTAAAAGAAAACAACCAATGGAAAATATCGGAAATGGAAGGTTTTGATTACGATAGTTTCGTGGGAACTTTTCAGAAGCAAAATGACTTTACTGGTAAGTGGGGAAACGAAATGGTTACGCTGAATATTGGGAAAACCTCGCTGGCTTTTGAATACCACGGCCAATGTGTGTATTTCTATCCAGTAAAAAAGATAAGCGACACCGAATTTGAAATGATTTGGGCAAGAGATATGGACTGTAAATTCGACAATGGAACCAAGGAGACTTTTGGTTTAAAAGCGGTACCTCAACTGGGAAAGCCATTTGCAAAATTCATCATTAAAAATGGCACTTTATATGCTGAATATTATTACGCCGAATGGGTAAAACGATATACAGCACAAGTACAGGATAATGTTTTCACCCCGAAATATTCCAGGAAAAATGAAAATAATTAAACCTATTTTCATCCGCTTCTTAATTGTTTCAGTGCCATTATTAATCTTGTATTTCTATGCACAAATGGCATTTAAAGCAAATAGAGAGAGAGCACATCCTACCGATGCCGGGCTAGGTATAGCGTTCCTACTGGTTTTTATACTGGTCGCTTTATTCATCGGTTTTGTAGCCGACTTTATTAAAAGCTTAAGGCGAAAACAGCACAAAAATGCCTGGATAGATTTTTGTTTTCTACTGTTGTTCACCATCCCTATTTTATATATCGTATGCCTGATGGCAAGCAGGGATTGTTTTTGTGGTTGGCTTATTGATACGATAGATTTTGCAAGATAGCAGTTTGAGAATCATGGGGTATCATTACCTTAAGTGATATTGTCTTTAACAAATCCATTTCTACGTCCAATCCGGATGTTGTTCTTACGCTCAACTACAAACTAACTCATTAAATCACAAATAAGATGATCTATCTCGTTTAAACCTGGCATCTTTTGCTTTACAAAAATGCCAGGCGGATTAACGAAACCCCGCCCTGCCATCTATCCTACTGCCTTTCTGGAGAATTTAACTTTCTTCCCTCAGCGATCACCACCCTGTTTATTTCATTTACCTTCTTGATATCCATTTTTTCAACTGCACGGTCATAAGTCAGCAACCCGTTAACCTCATGCTCCACATCGGTTGTCTGAGTGTAAACTGCTACGCTAAGGCCTTTGTATTTCATCAGCTGTTCAACCTGGCTCATCAGCAGTACATACCTATCTGTTAACGCAGCACTGGTGGGTTCATAGGCATATGCATTGTTTTCAACAGGCCACATATGATCTCTTACAAAAAGTCCCACGCCGCCGAACTCCCCCAAAGATGCAGCTCTTTTATCGTCAGGTGTAGACGCATCATAAGGGCCTATGTAGATATGCGTATCCACAAAATCTCCATTACCGGGATCACCGGCCGCCTTTTGGTAACCGGGATTGTTGTTAAATCCCGAATTTCCATTTACAAGTCTTGAGGGATCGTACTTTTTTACCCAGTCCGTAATCGCCGGTACATCGAAAGCACCCCAGTTCTCATTAAAGGGTACCCAGGCAATAATTGAAGGGGAGTTATAATGTTCATCCATTACCGCCTTGAGCTCCTTACGAAAAACGGAGCGCACTTTTGCGGTATCCTCGTTCTGGTACCAGATTGCGGGCATGTCCTGCCAAAGCAGTATGCCCAGTTTATCTGCCCAATAGTAAAAACGTTTCGGTTCGGTTTTCATGTGTTTGCGAATGAGGTTGAAACCTGCCTTTTTTGTAAATTCTAGATCAGATTTCAGCGCATCCTCAGTGGGAGCAGTCAGAATTCCATCCGGCCAGTAACCCTGATCGAGAAGACCAACCTGCATGATGAACTTTCCGTTCAGCAACGGGCGCATCACACCAGACACCTTACCCAGCCTGATATCGCGCATACCGAAATAGCTCTTCACCTCATCAACAGTTTCACCGTTATGACCTTTGAGGGTGATTTTAAGATCATAAAGAAAAGGTTCATCAGGAGACCATAACTTTGGATTTGGGACTGGCAGATAAAAAATTTTTCCATTACTTCCCTGTGCCTGAGATACGATCTTATTGCCATCAAGTGCTACCGCAGATATGGCGGAAGAATTTGCATCGACCATTATCTTGAGCCTGCTATTTTCCAGATCGGGCAACAGCTTGATATTTTTGATATGCACTGCGCCCAATGGTTCAAGCCATACACCCTGCCAGATGCCAGAGCTGAAGGTATAATCTCCCCTTGGTCCATTTTTGCCCGAAGGCATTCTGCCGTCATTGGAATCGTAAGCAGCAACAATCAATTCATTACTACCAGATTTTAGCAATGGGGTTATATCCAGCGAAAAAGCGTCATAGCCGCCAGCATGAGCCCCTGCCTTTTTTCCGTTAACGAAAATAGTTGCATCATGATCAACAGCCTCAAAATTAATTAAGATATTTTTACCCTTCCAGTTCTGGGGTATTTCGAAACGCCTGCGGTACCACATGTTCACCTCCTGCTTGCGCTCGATGCCCGAGATCACCGATTCAGGGCAGTATGGAACGAGTATCTGTTCAGATTTCCCGGCAAATGCAATCGGCATTTTCGGATTAAATGCATTAAGTTTATCTTTTCCACCGATATAATCCCATTTACCGTTCAACGACTTCCATTCTCCACGTACCATCTGCGGCCGGGGATAATCTGGAAAAGGATTTTGGGCCGCCATCGCCTCCTTAGTCCATTTTGTTGGTAGTTTTGCAGTCTGAGCGCAAACATTTCCACCATATACCTGCAACAGTATTGTCAGGAGTAGGATCGGTAAACCTGTATTTTTCATATGATCTGGAGATTAGGAATCTTTGATTTTAAGACACTAATATATTATTTTTCATTCATCTAAATCGATTTATTACATAAAAACATCTTTTTATAATTTGTTGGATCTGATTATCAAGCGCGCTCCATTTGAAGCTTCATGAGGTTTGAACAAGAGGAAGGGCAGCCTAGCTATTTTTGAATATAGCGGTAGATAAACAGAAGGTGAAGAAGTTTGTTTCTGGGATTCTTATCGTCCCCAGCGTTTGAAAATGATTCAGCGAAAAGTAAAATCCCGCCAAAAAAAATATCTAACATAATGTTTCTCAAAAAATATAAGCTGAAAGCAAAAAAACGCTGGTAGATTGATACAATCCCAAAAAGCGCTTGCATTACGATTATTCATAAGTTTTCCTTTTTTCAGAGGTATTCATGAACACTCCGTGGTTCCCAATCAACCTGATAGCTATTGGGTTGGGAATGACGGACAAAAAACAGGCAGGTTCCTCTCGGAATCTGCCTGTTTTAAATTTAGTAGCCAGGGTTTTGATATGCTTTCTTTGCCTCATCAGACATTTGCATGCCATCTATCTGTCCTTGTGGAATTGGACGGAGATAAAGATTTGGAGTAATTGTTCTAGTAACCGTTACTGGTGTATGGTCGCCATATCCTGTACCACAAATACTGAATGTAGTGGATAACTCTGCCCATTTTTGCGTTCTAATGAGGTCGAATCTCCGGTATCCTTCCGCATAATATTCACGCGATCGCTCTGCCAAAATATAATTGATATCAATCGTTGCTGGGGTTGCGGCAATCATGGCTGCACTATTGTCGGCTACTTTTGCCACATTACCATTATTATCCCAACGCCATTTTCCGGCACGGGCCCTCACTACATTGATCAGTTCGCGCGCACTTTTACCTGCTTTGGTTGTAGCACCTTTTACAGCAGCTTCGGCAGCTACGAAGTAAAGTTCAGAAAACTTTGCAATAGGGTAAGGCCGGGTACTACCTGCATTTGGCTGACCTAAACCTGTGCCATTATCTGTACGGTAAGGCCCCAGTTTCCAAAGACCCGGATAAACGATTCTGCTTATTCCAGATGGGGAAATTACATAATCTGCCCTTCCTGGCAATGTGCCTGCGCCAACATTACTTGTTCCGGCTCCGCTTGGATAACTTACAGCGCTATTATCAGCATCCAGAAAGCTTAAAACGGCATTTCCAGGAACGATAGTCAAGCCATTGGCATTAACCAAAGAGGTAGGGGCCGATTCTGGAGGATTATATCCTTTAGGCCAATTTCCACGATATACCGTTGTAAAGGTGCCATCATAACGCGAATCCAATGTTTTATCGGCAAAAGTATTTTTAAACACTTCAATAGGCGGAGCCATCCGGTTCCATGGCCTACCAAGGTGTTGCTCTGCTTCACGCTGAACCGAACTGATTCCTCCGCTTCTGATATTGGTGTAATTCCAGGTCATCATCCAACCTGCAAAATTATCAGGTGCCCCACCACTACCAAAGGTTAAACTACCGCCATTAAAACGTTCGCTCGTTTGTGTATGATCAGCATATAACAACATTTCTTTGTTACGGTCATTTGATCCTAAATTTACATCATAATAAGTATCTACCAAACCGTAAGATCCAGGACTTTCTATAGCTGCAGTTGAAACATCATAAGCTTGCTGAAAATACCAGTTTGCATCATGTCCGTCAGGATCAGTACGGTTTGCTGCAGGATAGGTTGGAATATTGTTAGGATTTTGCAGCCACCACCCATAAGTTAGGTAGGCTTTTGCCAAATACAGTCGTGCCAAAGTTTTTGTTACCCCTCCCGTAACGCGGGCTGCAACTGGTAAATCGGCAACAGCCGTCAACAAATCAGGAAATACTGCCTTTGTGTATACCTCGGGAACTGTATTTCGAACTGATGTTCTTACGGGACTAGTATTGAATTTGAGTGGTCCGGCACCCAAATCGAGTGGTACCCCACCGAAAGTTTGTACCAACAAAAAATAATCAAAGGCGCGGAAGAATCTTGCTTCCGCAACCAATGAAGAGGCAATACCTGCGGCACTGGCATTCTCAATTACGCCACTTGCTGTATTAATATTCGGAAAGGCTTCTCCCCATAATACGGTACTGGGATAACTTGTAGAAAGTATTGACCCAACACCTGAACAATCCATATCCTTAAAATTGCCATCAGCATCTTTGCCCCAAGTAGCCTCATCGGTACCGGTAATTAGCGAATTATAATAATAGGCCTGCCCATACATGTTGCGGAGGTGACCGTACATTGCTGTAAGACCACCATTTACCCCTGTTACGGTTTTAAAGTAATCTGGTGTAAAGACACTACGGGGTTCTTCTTCAAGAATTTTTTTACAGCCTGAGAAAACGACCATCCCAAGCCAAACGCTCAATGTTATATTTAAATGTATACGTTTCATATCGGTATATTAAAATGTTAAATTAAGACCAGCTACATAGTTACGGGTAGATGGGGTATTGGTACCAATGGTTAAGATTCTCCGCGAATAAACCGATGTTACCGCAGCGTTTTCATCGCCGTATGAATTTGTTTCAGGATCCATGCCCGACTCGCGGTGATATGGAGAGAACATCACAAAAGGATTTTGAACGGTTAAGTACATGCGAAGCTTCAATCTAGAATCTTTTAACAAACTTCGATTGAAATCATACCCTAAAGAGATGGTCCGGATTTTTAAGAAAGAAGCATCAAAATAACCTAATGTACTTCCATACTTAGGGTTATCACCGCCTGCAATACCGCCAGGTTTTGGATATTTTGCTCCTGTATTTTCAGGTGTCCAGTAATCAACTTTAACGTTATTTCTTCTACCAGACAAGAGATTCAGGTATCCGGAAGAACCATATAATGTACTAAGCAAAATTCCACCGTCTTTAAATAATCCTACTACATTGAGGTCAAATCCTTTATAAGCTACTCTGGTATTAAATCCTCCTGATAATTTAGGATCCACATCCATAATCTGTCTATCTGCTGCTCCAATAGGCCTTGTTGGTTTGCCGGTCGCATCAAAATCGCCCGTGTACTTCACTTTAATCATCCCCACATTACCGCCTGGCTCTAAAACATTCAGATATGGATCTCCGGCCTGCCATAAACCTACTTTTTCAAAATCATAAATGGCATTGATGTTATGGCCCACAAACCAGGCATTCCCCTCGTCTCTGGTTTGGCCTGATGCAAGGGCAACAAGTTTGTTTCGGTTTGCATAAAGATTAAATCCTACATCCCATGACCAGCCTCCCTTATCATTAAAAATATTACCGTTAATACTCAGTTCCCACCCTTTATTCTGTGTTTGTCCGATGTTTGCAGTATAACTGCCCACGCCAGCAGTAGAAGGCAGTGCAACGTCTAACAATATATCTTTGGTATTGGTTACATAGTATTCAAATGTTCCTGTCAGTCTGCTTTTTAGTAAGGAGAAATCGAGGCCATAGTTCCAGGTTTGTGAATATTCCCAGCCTAAACCCGGGCTTGGTAACTTAGAAACATAATATCCAGTAGCGTAGTTGTTATCGCCAAAATTGTAAGGGCGCGAATTTAGCAAACCGAGGGTTTGATATGGATTTACCGCTTGGTTTGATGTTTGACCGTACCCCACTCTGATCTTCAACCTGTCGATAGCGGTTATTCCTTTCATGAAATTCTCATTCATCAGGTTCCAACCCACAGAAATAGCCGGATAAGTATTCCATTTATGCCCTGGCGCCAAGCGTGATGACGCATCAGATCTGATGGTTGCACTGATTAAATAGCGATTATCATAAGCATACATCACTCTTCCCATGTAAGACATCAATCCACTTAAGCGGTAGTCACCGTTACCAATTGTTAACTCTCCATTGGCCTGGCCAAGATTGTAAAACTGAAAAGCATCAGACGGAATATCACGTGCAGACATGGATGAGGAATTGAACTTATTCTGTTCGGCAGAATACAAGGCCACTACATTGATGTTGTGCTTTTCTGAGAAGGTTCTGTCATAGGTCAATAAATTCTCAAGTGTCCAATGGTAGGTTTGCGAATTGCTCACCCCGGCGGTAGAAACCGTAGTAGCGGTAGCACTTCCAATTCCAACACCTGTATAGTTACCATTGTTGCTCTGGATAAAATCAAGGCCGAGATTGGTACGGTATTTTAGTCCTTTTACCCATGGAATGTTAACCTCGCTATAAAATGAATTATAGGTAGCAAAGCCACGCGTTTCATTCAACCATTTATCACTAAGATTCTCAGTAAGTTCGCGGGTGTAAATCCACGATTCATCCTGAGGCATTCTGATTGTTCTTTTTAGGCTGCCATCTGCATTGTAAGGATTTGCGATAGGCGAATTGCTAAGGATTCCATAAACGCCGAGTTGATTGCCTTCACTTAAGTTGTAATTGTTATTGGTGGTAAATCCAATCCTTAAGAAACTGGCAATCTGTTGATCCATGGATGCTTTCATTGAATACCGGGTGTACTGTTGAGTTGGGATCAGACTTTGATTCTGATAATAGCCGCCCCCAAAACTGTAGCTGCCAGTAGTAGATCCACCAGATACACCAACATCATGACTGGTTACAACTGCCGATTTATCATAGAATAAATCCTGCCAATCGGTATTTACGTCGTTAGATTCATCTGCACCATTGGTTGTAAATAATCCAGCTGCCTTGCGCAGGGCAATAAATTCCGGGCCATCCATCATTGGATACTTGGCAAAAAGGGTTTGTAAACCAGTGTATGAATTATAGGATACTTTAGCGGGAGCTCCTTGTTGGCCACGGTTAGTGGTTATTAATATCACTCCATTTGCTCCCCTCGAGCCATAAATCGCAGTAGCAGAAGCATCTTTCAAAATATCTAAACTTTTAATGTCGTTTGGATTGATATCACCAATGGAGCCTGGAAATGGAATCCCATCAAGCACCACCAACGGATCATTGCTGGCTGAAAGTGAACGCTGACCACGGATCAGAATCTGCATAGTTGCACCAGGTTTGGTAGAAGTTTGTGAAATGTTTACCCCCGCTATTCTACCTTGGATAGCCTGTGCCACATTGGGTGCGGGTATTTCACGAACTTTATCGCCCGATATATTTGCCACAGAACCAGTTACCGATTCTTTACGCTGGGTTCCATACCCTACCACTACAACTTGTTCAAGTTCAGCAGCGCTCGGGAGTAATGTCACATTGATTTCGGTTTGATTTCTGACCGGAACCTCGCGACTTGTAAATCCGATGTAAGAAAACACCAGCACCGAATTGCTTGTTGGGACCGCAATACTGAAGTTTCCTGTGCCCAGGGTTGTTGTACTGGTAGAGGTTCCCTTGACCAGAATACTTACACCTGGGAGAGCGTTTCCCTGATCATCCACAACACGCCCTTTTACTTGGGTTTGTGCATGTGCTGCAACCACAAAAAGCGAAAAAAGAGCAATCAGTGATAGTTTGGCTAGACATTTGGAAAGTCCTGCACCAGGCTTTACAAAAAACTGTAAAAATTCATTCCTCATAAAATTTGGTTTATAATGGTTAAAGTTCATGCTTCACTCAGTAATGAGCCAACTGCTTATCCTAAAAAATTAGATAATGAATATCTCTAAACAAGAGCAGACAAGCATGATAGAGGTAAAGTTATTCGGTGGGCACAAAAGTGTAAGTGTCAATTGTTCATAAATATGGAATAAATGTTCAAAGGAAGGAATCGACTAAAAACGATTATTAAACGAGGAAAAGTCCTTCGACCACAAAATATCAAGCAATCTTATGCAATCGATTGTAAACTAACCAGATGCGACAAAAAAGTCACTTCACAATCTTTAACGACAACAAATATTGAGGGAGACAGCCTCGATTATTTATTTTTTCGAAGCGATAAAAAATTGTAGTACGACCTTTTCAAAAACTCGGAAATTTCTAATGTTGTTGGTGCTATAAGTAAAGATGGCAACCCGTAGCTCAGGGGTGAATTACACTTAATTTTATATTTATAAGAATTTATTGTTGGTTAAACCATAATAGGATAACCAGGTAATACTTACCCGGGATCCAGAACAAGTTTGCGGCCCGATCTATCATTTGACAGCTGACAAGCGCTTGCCCTGAATCCGAGAAGTACGCTAAACCAAATTTAATTTCTTTTCTCCATACATCTTATTTCCAAGCGGTTAGCTACTCAAAAACAGCTACGAAGCCATCATTCTTTTTCAGGTCGATTTTCAATTCTCCAGAAGCTGGTATTTTTACTTCTTTGGCAACAAACCCGTTGTGGCTGTCGTTATCGTTTCCTGAAGAAATGAGTTTACCTGTTTTGTTTTTAAGAAAAGTGAGATTTAACGCGAGGGATTTGTCGATTGGTTCTCCATTCAATCCTGTAACGTACCATTTGGAACCCGATTTTCTGGCTACAACATACAACTTGCCCGGGTATCCATCAATAAATTTTACATCATCCCATTGCGCAGGCAACGCTTTCAAGAAATCTTTAACCTCAACAGGTACATGGCTCATTCCATCCGGTGTTTCGGCATAGTGCTGTATGCCCGATAAAAAGGCCACTGATGTAGCCAGTTCGAATGCAGCGGTTGTTCGTCGTTCAATATTGGGGATCTTGTATAAACACATCGGCGTGAAATCCATCGGATCAAACACATTTCTGATCATGGCACTGGCAACCATATGCTGAGGTGCTTTGTTGGCCGCATCTTGCCCGAATGTGATCATTTCGTATCCCAATACAGCTTCTGCGGTCATTAAATTTGGATAAGTCCGTTGCAATCCCCTGGGCAGTGTAGCCCCATGAAAATTGACCAACAAATGGTGAACTGCTGCATCGGTTAAAATATCATGATAATAAGCAATCATAGACTGTCCGTCGCCACCAAAAAAATCAATTTTGATGCCCTTAACGCCCATATCTTCAAGCCTGCTAAACTCCTTCATCCGCGTCTCGTGCGTTAACAGCTTATCCCTTGGTGTAAATTTTACGGTATTCCAATCACCTGCTGAATTATACCAGAGCAACATGCCCACATTTTTTTTTCTTGCGTAGTCAGCTAAAACTGCAACCGAATCATACCCAATGGTCTGATCCCAATTTGCATCGATCAAACAATACTGCCAGTTCATATCGGCAGCGTAATCAATATATTTTTTCTGAACAGGGTATATCGTTGCTTTATCCTTTTCCAGCACCCAGCTCCATGCGGCTTTTCCGGGTTTTACGAACGATAAATCTTTTAATCTGGATGCAGGGGCAAGATCTGTACCGAGAGTCGATTCCATAATTGTAGCCAGATCGCCTATGGCAATGATCCGCCAGGGCGTAATCCATGGAAGCGTAGATTCGGGATAAAGGGCTCCTCCTTTTATTTTTTCAGCTTCCTGGGGAAAATTGATCCGATATTCTCCACCAGGTGATAAACGCTGCAAAGCGGTTCCACAATAATTTCTTTCCAGTCCGGCTTCTGTAAGCATCACCCAGGTATCGCCTGTTTTAAATAAAGCCGGATATACCCACCCATTAGCACTGGAAGATGGCGTACCTACCGGGATAGCCATATTATAATATACCTCGTAGGAAGGATTGGTATGCTCAAATCCCGTTTGTGCCTCCGCTTTGGCCTGTAACCAGGCCAATGTACCTTCGGGAAAGTGAAAACTTGTCTGTTCTGACTGTATTTTTCTTAGCGAAGAATCTTTTTCCGGAAATTCGTAACGAAAGGCGGCCCCATCATTAGAAACTCGAAAAGCAATATTCATTCTTTTGCCTGTTGGCGTTTTGGTCGATATCACCAATTCATTTGCTGTATAGGTAATCGATTTCTTTTTTGCATTGCGCATTACATAGGTCTCTTTCAATTTTCGCTCCGCAGTACCAATAACTTTTAATGACCTTGTAAAGTCTTCATCTTCTCTGATAATGCCCAGTTTAGAATTTTGTAAGATTGTTTTTTTACCCTTGGTAATGCTGTAGGTTCCCTGGGCGGGATTACTGGTCAGAACAATTTTCTGATCAGGACTGGAAACATGATAGCTTATTGCTTCCTGCGCATAAATAGAGGTATTTACAAGGGTAAAAATGATAAATAAACGGATAAATTTCATGAGGTTCTAATTATTTGAGCAGCAGCGTATATAACCTGCCTGGTTTGGTTGGTATATCGTAAACAAAAGTCTTTTTCAATGGATTAGCCGTTAAACGGGCTTCGGGCGCTATAATAGGTTCCTGGGTTTCAGCAATGGAATAGAACATATTTGGATTAGTGCCCACTGCATTTTTCAACTCAATAAGGTCACTTTTCATTTCATTGGGGACCCTTAACCGTAAATTCCCGCCAATCGTTGATTTAATTACGGCCTTGATTACCTGCCCATTAGACCATTCGAGGCTAAGTACCTCAAAGCCTCCCCTGGCCCTTAACCCTTTAATCGAACCTTTTTCCTTCCATACATCTGGCAAAGCGGGCAATAAATGCAATGTTTCATCGGCACTTTGCATCAGCATCTCGGTAATACCAGAGGTACAGCCAAAATTACCATCTATCTGAAAAGGTGGATGGGCATCAAAAAGATTATTGTAGGTGCCACCACCGCCCGGATTAACGCCTAGTGGTGTGAGTTGGTTTTGAATCAGTTGGTAAGCATGATTTCCATCCTGCATCCTTGCCCACCAGTTTATTTTCCAGCCCATACTCCATCCGGTAGATACATCGCCTCTTTGAAGCAAGGTATTTTTTGCAGCGGCGTAAAGTAAGGGCGTACGATAAGCTGAAATTTGGTTGGAGGGGAATAAACCATAAAGGTGAGAAATATGGCGGTGTTTATCGTTAGGACTGTCTATATCGTCCAGCCATTCTTGTAATTGTCCATGTTTGCCAATGTGCATAGGCGATAACTTATTGCGCATCTGCAATAAACTATCGGCAAAAACACCGTCAACTCCCAGTATTTTGGCAGCACGGATAGCGTTAGAAAACACATCGAAAACAATTTGGTTATCCATAGTGGTACCCGCATCAATAGAGGAGCCACCGTGTGCAGCAGGGGCATTTTCGGGAGAAGTACCTGGATTAACCACCAAATACTTTAGTGTTGGGTGTACCACCAGAAAATCTTTGTAAAAAGTTGCTGCATCTTTTAAAACAGGATAGATGCTTTTAAGGTATCTGCGATCTCCTCCATAAAGGTAATGTTCCCAAAGGTGCTGACTGGCCCAGCCACCCCCACCGTTCCAGATTCCCCAGAAAGCACCATCCACTGGCCCGGTGCTTCTCCAGATATCGCTGTTGTGATGCGCCATCCAACCCCTTGCGCCGTACATGTTTTTAGCAGTGGCCTTACCCGTTTCAGCCATTTCACTTACCATTTTAAGAAAGGGCTGGTGCAGCTCGGACAAATTGGTCGGCTCTGCAGGCCAGTAATTCATTTGAGCGTTAATATTAATGGTGTATTTACTGTCCCAGGGTGGGTAAAGCTTATCATTCCAGATGCCTTGTAAATTGGCAGGCTGACCATCGGGCTGAGAAGAACTGATTAAGAGATAGCGGCCAAACTGGTAATATAGATTAACAAACTGAAGATCTGTTGTATTCCTGAAATTCATTAACCTTTTGTCTGTTGGTAAGTCCATACCATTGCTCTCCCCTAAATCAAGCTGAACACGATTGAAGTATTTGTGATAGTTGGTGAGGTGGGTAGCCAGAATTTTATCATAAGATTTCGCCGAGGCCTGATTCAGGTAATCCAATGCCCGTTTAGCGGCATTGCCGCTGATGTCATTATAATGGTTAAAATTGGTAGCTATGGAGATGAAAATGGTTACTGCATTGGCATGCTCAACAACAATACTCGAATCGGTAGCTTTTACTGTACCGCCTTCATTGCTGAATCTGCTGATTACATTGTATTTTACAAGTCCTTTGACACCTTCATGATCACTGGTCACCCCTTCCATTACCAGGTCTTTAATCGCTGAGGTACTGATTGAAACCTTTTTATGCGGCGTGGTATAATTTGCGGTAAAAGAAATGCTGCCGGCTTTATTGGCGGTAAGTTTCATTACCACTACGCGGTTACCGTGTGCGGCAAAAGCCGTTCGGGTATAGGTTACATCGCCAATGTTATAGCTTGTTTTACTTAGGGCGTTTTCGATATCCAGTTCTCTATAGTAGTTTTGATACTTTTCATGACCAAGAAAAACGAGTTGAAGATTGCCTGATGGCTGAAAGATCTGCCCGGATGATTTTTTCCCAAACATGATTTTATTGGCCAGGTTTTCAGCTTCTTTATGTTTCCCTTGAAAAATGAGTGCGCGGATTTCAGGTAAATGACTCAAAGTTTCCGGAACATCATTTTGATAGGGACTACCACTCCAAAGGCTATGTTCATTGAGTCTTATCTCTTCTTTTGCCACATTACCATAAATCATTGCCCCTAAAAAGCCATTACCAACAGGAAGCGCATTTTCCCAAACAGCACCTGCGGGTTGTTCGTACCAAAGCTTTAATTTTGATTTTTCGGGCACCTGTGCAAATGCCAAAGTGCCTGTAAAAAGCAGTAAAATTATCTTACTGAATCTTAGTACCATGTTATGGATATTCATTGACAAAGGGATCTAATTATTAAATTTCTTAATCGTTATTTTGAAACTGCTGGCATTACAACAATGTTAGTAAATTAAGCGCTTTTTACCACAGATGCGCACAAATAAACATGGATTTTCATATCTGTTCGCATCCCTTTTATCTATGGTTAAATTATTTTCACTTGTGCCGATGGCTCAACTTAATTGACATTAGGCGTTACCATGCTTGATATCCGCTCATATGGAGTGCTTTTTCTTGATCCACAGCACCACTCAGCGTTCAACCCCATGGTTTTCATCCATTAGTTATTTCTTTACCAACCTTACATAAAATACCCTTGCTGTTGATTTTCCATCTGAAGGTGAAAATTTAACCGAAATCCGTTTTTTGCCTTTTAGCATTTCTGCAGGGATTGGGTATTCCTGGTTATAGAAGCCTGTTTTTTGTGGCCCCTGCCCCGCATCTACACCAACCAGTTTTTGATCATCAAGATAAATATCAAATTTATCACGGCCGCCACTTGTATGGTAACGAACATTCAGGGCCAGCTGATCTGCACCCCAGGTATTCATTTCGTAGCTAAAGAAACCATTTCCCGTTGCATTGCGCCAAAATTGATCCAGATAAGATCCGGTGTGGGAATTGTTGTTTTTCATCTGGTGATCTACCTCTGGCTGCTGTTCTCCTGGCGCAACAAAATCTACTGTACGGCTTTCCAATGCAAGTTTTTCATTTTCTACACGGGTGGCAGAATCGAGGTAGGCGGCATACTGGCCAGGTGTGAGCGCCATCCAGTACATCATGTAACGTGAATCGTGAATGCGGTAAAAAGGCTCCAAAGTAATTTTTTCAGGGTTTTCTATCTGCTCATTCACAAAAGAGAACTTCATCGACTGTCCTTTTATTGGCTCGATTTTCTTGCCGATATCGTCAATATGCTCATCAATGAGAATAGGCGCCTTACTAATGGGCAGTTTCTTGCCACTGGCGATATGCCCCCAACGGCTATCGCCTGCTACCAGTCCGTTAAGTGCTTCCGTTCCGGTTTTAGCACCCAATAAAATCGGTCCGTGCATAATTGCCAGATATTCAGGCAAATTGGGCATCCGCTCAACGGTGGTTTTCATGGGCAGGCCCAGCTCTATCACGTCTCCTTTTTTCCAGTTACGGCCAATTCCCAGATAAGCGTTCGGAAGCAATTTATAGTCGGCTTTTTTACCATTGATTTTCACTTCCATCATTTCCTTGCCGATCCATGATGGCTTTCTGATCATCAACATTAACCGGGCGTTACCATCTGCAACAATCAGCCTGGTTTTTTCCTCATCCGGAAAAGTAGTTTCCTGCCTTAATGTAATGTTTTTTTCTTTCCAGTTGAGTTCAGAGGCAATAAACAAGTTAAGATATAAAGTATCTTTTTGATGGGTGTAAATAAATTCGTTGTACTTGCTGTGGTTCTCCATACCACTGCCCACGCAACACCACATACCTTCATTCGGTGCTGAATATACACGGTAGTGCCTTGGCCGGGCAGGCGTAAAATAAACATAGCCACCATGTTCAGGATGCTGTGACGATAGAATATGGTTATACAGGGCTTTTTCGTAAAAGTCTACGTATCTGGCATCGGGGTTTTCCCTAAAAAGTCCCTCGGTCAGTTTCAGCATATTGTAGGTGTTGCAGGTTTCTGGCCCTTCCACATCATCTACAAAATCGGCACTGGCAGCAGCACTTGGAAAAAATTCCCTGCGACTGTTTCCACCAAATGCCAAAGATCTTTTGCCTGTTACTGTCTCCCAGAAAAACTGACCGGCCTGATCATAATTCCGTTGATGACTCAACTCCCCGATCCGCTGGAAACCAACGGCTTTGGGAACCTGGGTGTTGGCATGTTTATTATCAAGGTTATCCTGCCCTTTAGCCATAGGCGTAAGCAATTGCTGATGAGAAAACCGCATCGCTGCGTTCAGGTATTTTTCATTGCCGGTAATCTGATAGGCATCGGCCAATACTTCATTCATCCCACCTTGTTCTGTATCTAACATTTGCTGCATCTGTTGCTCATTAAGCTTCGAGGTAATGGCTATAGCCCAATCGCAGAATTTTAAAAATACCACCTTTGCATCTTTACTTTCCCCATAAATCCAGGCATCGCGCAAACCCGCAAAAGTTTTGTGAACATTATACCAGGGTACCCATGCAGATTGATAGGCTTTAAAGTTTCCTTCTTTAAGTTTCGTCCAGATCTCCTTACTATTAGGAACGCCTCCTGCATATCCTATTCCCCATTCTGGATGTGAAGTGCTATTTTTATTCTGGCAGGCTTTCAATGTTGCTACTATTTTTTCCATCCTGCTTTTGCATTCTGGATTACCTGTTGAGGCATAGTTAAGTGCAAGTGCACTCAGGTAATGTCCGGCGATATGCCCATCCAGCCCTTCCCAGTTATCATAGCCTTTTTTATCTGTAGGAAGCGCTGCCTGCTTAAGGTAAGGGTAAAGCAAGCGATCCACATCATAGGCCAATAGTGTTTTTATGTTAAGGTCTCTGGCGTGATCGAACGGTCCATTAAGCAGTTTTACCTGTTTTAAAGAAAACGAACTGGCATAAAATCCCTCTTGTGCCCCAACATTTCCACAGAAGCCCATATTGAATAGCACAGAAACGTATAGGCTGACGAAAAGCTTTTGCAAAAGATCGTATTTTGGTAGTGTCAACATATAATTTTACTCAACAAGGTTTATTTAAATAAGGTAGTGGAGAACTGATAAAGGTTATTTCGCCAAACAGGCCAGGTATGCCCTCCTGGATATTCGTGATAACTAAAATTGATATTCAGTTCTTTAAATTTATCCATCATTATCTGGCAGTTATTATAGGCGATATCTTCTTTCCCGCCCATGGCAATCCACAATTGCTTTAGGTTGGCATTAATTTTTTCACGGTTATTTTTCATCCCTACATACTGAAGGTCGGCTATTGTGTTTTGACGTGGCACAACCCATCCTGAACTAAATACACCAAGGTACGCGAATTTATCGGTGTTGTTAATCCCGGTATAAAGTGTGTGCATCCCGCCCATTGATAAACCGGCCAATGCCCTGTTTTGCGCATCTGCTTTGGTGCGGTAAGTGCTTTCAACCAATGGAATAATTACTTCTTTCAGTTCTGATTCGAAGGTTTTTAATGCGGCCTCGCCAAAGGCAGCTCCACCTACATTTGCGCTTGGCATTACAATAATCATCGGTTTGGCTTTTTGAGCAGCAATAAGATTATCGAGGATCAGATCTGTTTTACCCTGATTCGCCCAGCCGGTTTCATCTTCTCCCCCTCCATGGAGGATATAAAGTACCGGGTATTTTTCGTTTACCTGTGCGTCATAAAAAGGCGGTGTGTAAACATACAGCTGCCTCCATGACCGGGTTACTTTTGAGTAATATTTTTTAATCCGGAGCTCGCCATGAGGAACATCCTTCAACGCATAATAGTCGCCTTTTGAAAAAGGGATTTCAATTCCGCTGGCCATGCGCCCCATGCCAAAATACGACTTACTGGCCGGATCTGCTACAGGAAGGCCATCAATGATGAGCGAATAATAATGAAATCCTTCGCCCAAAGAATCTGTTGTAACGGTCCATCTGCCACTTTCGTTTTTGACCATATCATACTTTCGGCCCAGATCTACCTGAACACTGTGCGCATTGGGCGCTGAAAGGTTGAAAACAGCTTTATGGTCATCGGTGATCTGTGGATAGCCGCCAGAACCGATATTGGTTGAAGCCGGCGCACCTGCTACCGGATATTTTGATAAAGTAGTGGTATCGACAGGTTTAAATAGCAATTGCGAAAACATGTAAAATCCATTCTTCCAGACTTTAAAATCGTGAAAACCAGGCTCGATAAAATAAATGTGTGGCACTTTGTTTTTAGTCAGATAATCATGCGTACGCTTACTATTGATAATGAGGTTATCACTAGCTCCACAAGAGATAAATAACAATTTAAGCATGCTTGTAGCCTTTTTTGGATCAGGCACAAGCACTTCTGGCATTTTGGTATTCGGTGCTGAAGAAAAGCCAGCTATCCAGGCAAATTTATTCAGATTTCCCAGTCCAAAATTCAAAGCCTGTCCTCCACCCATTGATAAGCCTGCAATCGCCCGGTGTTCGCGGTCTTTATACACGCTAAACTTGCGTTCCACAAAAGGAATAAGATCATTAATTAAATCCTTTTCAAAAGTAGCAAAGGCCTGCACTTTATCCTTGTCCATAATGTTACCTATGGCGCGGTCATCTTTCATGGCTCTGCCGTTCGGCATAATTACCACCATAGGTGCTAACTTACCCGCGGCATAAAGATTATCCAGAATCACCTGGGGATTACCTCCATTAAGCCATTCTTTTTCATCACCTCCAATACCATGCAAAAGATATAAAACCGGATATTTTAATTGTTTAGTGTAACCTGGCGGCGTGTATACCAATGCTTTACGGCTATTGCCCACAGTTTTCGATGAATAGACCAATGTATCGATTTTTCCGTGCGGAATTGCAGGCTGAATACCGTCAAAACCTTCTGGGGCACTGGAAACGATCTGCTGAGCAAAACCATCGAAGGCATAAGCACTTAGACTGACAAAAAGCACTGTTATTTTAACAAAGAAGGTTTTATTTGTTTTTTTCATATCTGGTTAGGTTAAGGGTGTATTATTAGCTGTTTATCTGCCTTTTACCGGGCTAACACCGATAGTGGTTTCTACAATTTTCTGTATGGTGCCATCCTCATTATAGTGCATATCATCTACGCAGATAGACCTTCTATAACTACCGCCTGTGGACAAGTAGCCATTGTGGTAAAAAAAGTAAGATCTGCCCTTAAAATCGATAACACCAGGGTGAGTAGTAAAACTGTTGGGAACGTTTCCCTGGATAATACCTTTATACTCCCAAGGTCCCTGTGGCCCCTTAGCCATACAGTATTCAATCATTTCGGGTTTGGTTCCCGCGCCTGCATAGATCAGATAATAGTTGCCTTTTCTTTTGTAAACCCAAGGACCTTCAATATAGTTTTTGATGTCAAGCACCTGGATTTCTCCATCCATCTCGATCATATTTTTTTTCAGCTTCACACTTTTACAACTTCCGTTGCCCCAATACAGATAAGCCTGCCCATCATCATCGATAAAAACAGTGGGATCAATATCATCCCAACCATGTTTTTTATCGATAGTCATCTCATTGGTTACCAAAGCCTTGCCAATCGCATCTTTAAATGGCCCAACAGGGCTATCAGAAACCGCCACGCCGATCGCCATCCCTCCTTTACTCTCCTTATTTTTTTGGTGACCTGTTGATACATACCAATAAAACTTTCCATCCCTGTAAATACACTGAGCGGCGTACGCATCTCCCCCGGCCCATGAAAATGCCTTTGGCGATAGTAGCATACCATGATCTTCCCAGTCGACCATATTTTTCGACGAGAACACATGCCAATCGGGCATTTTATAATTGGTATCTTTCACCGTTGCAGTATCATGCCCAACATACAGATAAACTTTATTTTTATACACCAGTGGTGCCGGATCAGCAGTAAAAATATGTTTGATAATTGGGTTTTGCGCCTGCGATTTAAAATGCACTGAAAAAACCAGCGTTGATAACAAAAGGAAGAGGGCTTTAAATTTCATTATTATTATTTAATATTTGGTCAGTAATCAGTTTGTTTGACGATGATATTTTCACCTTTATCGCTATTTACCTTTTTCATGTATTCGTGTGAATAATTCATTTTAAGCGTTAGCAGTATCTTGCTTTCATTTTGGTCAGGTTAATATTTGGTTTAGCGAAACTACCTTATCTGTTGTTTTTTTGTAGGAAGATTTCATTATTATAATACAAAATATGTTCATCGGCTGTATTTTTCACCTACTTTGGGGTTAAATGCATGTTCAACTTTCTTTTACCAAACGGTCTTCCACTTTTCTTTTAACACTAATGTATTCGGAAGGCTGCATATTAAATTTTGCTTTAAATGACTTGGCAAAATAATTGGGGGTAGCAAATCCAACCATGTAGGCAATTTGCGAAACATTCAAATCACTTTTTTCCAATAAAACAGCCGCCTTATCGAGTTTAACCGACCGGATATATTCAATTGGCGAAAGCCCTGTTAATTCAAGTATTTTATGATACAGTGAACCTCTGCTCATGCCCACATGTTTGCTTAGGTCTTCTACCGATAGTTTAGGGTTGTTTAAATTATCATCAATATAAACTGCTACTTTCTTGAGCAGACGGTCGCTGTGTGATTCGATTGTTATCGCTGTCGCCTCTACCTTGATCTGTTTGCTATAAGTATCTTTGAGTCTTTTATTGAGGGAAAGCAGATTTTTAATCTTTGCATTTAAGATCTCAAAGTTGAACGGCTTGGTCAGATAATCGTTTGCACCGGTTTCCAGACCTTTTATCTGCTCCTCTTCCCCGGTTAAGGCAGTTAACAATATGATGGGAATGTGGTTGGTCCGTTTGTCTGATTTAACTTTTTTACATAGTTCTATCCCGCCCATGTAAGGCATGTTGATATCACTTACAATGATCTGGGGATGGTTCGACAGCGTTTTTTGCCACCCTTCCTGTCCGTTGCTGGCCTCGTGTATCCTATAGAAAGATTGCAATCCGTCTTTAAGATAGGCACGAAAATCCTCATTGTCCTCCACTAGTAAAATAGAAGGGATATCTGTATCCCGATCCGGGCAGGATGTGGCGGTGTTCAACTCCGGTGCACCTTTATCTGCAGCATCCGAAAAATCGATCATCAATTTGGCTGCAGACCGAACATTTGAGAAAGGGAGTTCGATGGTGAAAACACTTCCCTGACCAACTTTACTCCGTACAGCGATTTTTCCACCATGTAATTTCACAAATTCCTGTGCAATTGAAAGACCTATGCCACTTCCCTGATTCAAGATCGGCGCTATTCCGTCTGCCTGGAAAAAGCGTTGAAAGATTCTTTCCTGATCCGTCTCTGAAATGCCTATGCCCGAATCGGCAACTATAATGATCAACGTAGCTGCATGCGCTGCGCCGGGCAGTATAACCTTCTCCAGCTCAACTGAAATTTCCCCACCAACGGGGGTAAACTTGAATGCATTTGATAAAAGATTAAACAGCACCCTTTCGATCTTATCATGATCAAAAGGTGCGTTAAAATAGCTCAATTGACTTTTGAATACCAACTGTATCTGCTTGCGTTCGCTCAGATCGTTGAATGATTCAAGAACCTCTTTGATGAAAGAAACGATATCTGTTTCAACAGCATTTAAAGTAAGCTCGCGGTCCTCGATTTTTCTGAAATCCAGGATCTGGTTAACCAGGTTTAACAACCGCCTTGTATTGCGCTTGATCATCAATAAGGGATTGGCAATATGCTGATCAGGCTGTTCGCCAATCAGCTTATCTACAGGCCCCATGATGAGTGAAAGCGGGGTCCTGAACTCATGGCTGAGATTTGTCAGAAACTTGATTTTGAGTTTATCCAGTGCCCTTAACTGTTCGGCTTCTTTACGATGCTGCGCTAAGCGCTGCGCTGCTTTCATTTTTTCCTGAACAAGGGTAAACTTTCTCTTGAGTTTCTGGATCCCCAGATGCCGTATATAGAAAAGCGTACCAACAGTAGTGAGGATATAAAAAATATAGGCGTATGTGGTTTTCCAGAGCGGAGGGCTAACATCAATGGCGATGGAAGTTTCTGAGGCATTCCAGATGCCGTTACTGTTGTTTGCTTTAACATGAAAGACATATTCTCCTGGATCAAGATTGGTATAGGACACCGATTTTGTAGAGCCTGCCTTTATCCAGTCCTTGTCAAACCCTTCTAATTTATAGAAATACTGATTATCCTCCGGGACGGTGTAATTGATGCTGACATAGCTGAGCGTGAAACTCTGTTTATAGTCCAGGTGAATGTTTTTGGCAATGGATATGTGCTCCTGGATCGGGCTGGCCTTGCCTGGCAGCACTGATGAGTTTGAAACCTTGAGATCTGTAAAGATCACTGAGGGAATACTTCTGTTTTTTTTAAAGAACCTCGGGTTAAAATAATTGAAGCCAGCGGCGCCTCCAAAATAGATCTCCCCTCCGGCAGTTCGCATCCCCGCACCACGGATAAAATTGTTGTTCTGAACACCATTATAAACCGTGTAGTTTGTAAATACTTTTGTCCTGGGATTAAAACTGCTGATGCCTTTATTTGTACTTACCCAGATAAGCCCCCTTAAGTCTTCTACTATAGCATACACTGTAGCATTGTTCAATCCATTTTTTTCGGAGAAGTTGATGAACATGTTCTTTTTACGATCATAGCGGCTCAGCCCCCCACTAAAAGTTCCGACCCATAAATTGCCTGACCGGTCTTTCAATATTGACAGCGTGAGATCATTCGGCAGGTTATTGTTTTTTTTGTTCAGAACCGAAAATTTATGGGTAAACTGATCAAGTATAGATATTCCTGACCCATAAGTGCCTATCCACATATTATTTTGATCATCTTCCTCTATGAACCTGATGAAATTATTCCCCGGAAAATCCACCTCATTGGGCGCCTGGGGGTTCTTGCAGTATTTTAAAACCACTTTAGCATCCGGCGTCATCAGGTTCACTCCTCCTCCGTTGGTTCCTACCCAGATTTTACCTGTCCTGTCTTCTTTTAAGCAAAAAACGTCATTCGAATTCAGCCCGTTGGCTTTGGTGGAGCGTTTGATCTGCAATAGCTTATCCGTTAACAGATCCATAGATACCAAACCGTTTGAATAGGTGCCCATGAGTAGTTTTTTTTCTTTGGTGATGGCCATGGCTATTATGGAAATATTGTTCATTGCACTTCCATCAGGCAATCTCGCATTGAACCGTTTTATCAGCTCGGTACGCGGATTGAAAAGATTTAGCCCACCACCATCTGTTCCCACAAATATTTCATCCCTGTACTGTGCGAAAGAAGTGATTACAGATGCACTCAAACCATTGGAATCGAAAATATTGCTTTGCTTTAGGTTAAAAAGATTCAGATTGGAATCATATTTACTGATCCCGCCATGAAACGGGCCCAGCCAGTAGATCCCATCATCAATATAAATACTGCTGATCGATTTGCCTGTCAGCGAATAGGAATCTCTGTAGTTCGGCCTGTAGGATGTAATAGTGGCACTCTTGAGATCAATAATTTTCAGCCCATCATCAGTACCTGCCCATAATTGATTGTTTTTATCTATTGCCAGACTGATCACCCTGCTACTGGCAAGTGCATTGAGGTCGCCGGCCCTGGAAACAAAAGCACTGAATCCACCCTGGTCAGGCAATTTCCTGCATATTCCCCGCGCGGTACCAAACCAGATATTTCCCGATTTATCCTCACAGATCGTGTTGATCTCGTTACTGACCGGAGTGGACGCATCAGAGGGGTTATGGCGGTAAATCTTGAAAGCCTTTTCTTTCCTGTCATAAAGATACACCCCATTATTTGATCCGATCCACAATCTGTTCTTACTATCTTCTAACAGACAGTTAAAGGATAATTGAGCTGAAGATTTTCTGTTAGGGGTTTGCTTAATGTGATTGATGATCTTATTTGTTTTTGGATCCAGCTCATCAAGCCCATTATAAGTTGCTATCCAGACATGGCCTAAATGGTCTGTAGTCACAGCATGAATAAGATCGCTGCTAAGCCCGCCCGCTACATTGGCAGGATAGGTGATGAAGGAATTGTTTTTACGGTCAAATAAACTCAAAGACCCCAGAGAGCTCCCAACCCATAGGTTACCCGAACTGTCCTCGTGTAAAGCCCTGATATCATTGGACCGCAGGCTTGTCGGATCATTTTCATTAAACTTATAAACGGTGAAGTTGCTTCCGTCGTATTTATTCAGTCCGTCCTCTGTGCCAAACCACATAAAACCAAAGTGGTCTTTTATTATCGCATTAACTGTGTTGGATGATAGGCCATCTTTTATCTGCAGTGATGTAAAATTTATTTTTTGCTGTTGCGCATAATCTTTCACTGGGGAAATCAGCAGTGAGGCCGCAAAGCACAGGAATATTTTATTAAAAGCAGATTTAAAAATCATGGTTTTATTTTTTGATCTGAACGGCAACATTGATATTGGGCCTGGACAGACCCGTTTACACTGCCTTCTAGAAAACCAAACTCCCACGTAACCAAACTGGCTGACCCGCTACAGCGCATGGAAAACATTTTAACCGGGTGAAGATATGACAACAGGGAAATTTTGATCACCCTGCAAGTAAAGCTATGGCCCATATTATCTATTTGTTTATCAACCAGGTAGGTAGCACCCAGAGCTGAACATATCTGGTTATTTAATCCGTGCACCTGGTTTTCGCCCAAGGTTTCCGAATTCAAGCTAAAATAACCTGATTATCTGATGAGCGTTAAGTCAATTGTGAAAATTACAGCAATAAATGTTCAATATCCTCCAATGATCGCCCTAATTCATCAGGTGAAATAAAATTTAAAGGGCCAAAACAACCAGATCGAAACATTTGTCATAGGTTTTTATCCAAATGTACACCTTCCCAAGTCAAACTATTTAGAACTTGCAAAAGTTAAGAAAACCAAATATATGAGACGATTATTATTTTTAACCATATTTACCACGTTAGCCCTTCTACACGTTAGCTGTCCAATTCAGGCACAGGAATATCCATTTGAAGATTACAAATTACCTTTTGATAAAAGGGTTGATGATCTGGTGTCCAGATTAACACTTGAGGAAAAAGTTTTTCAGATGCTTAATTCAGCACCTGCAATTCCAAGATTAAAAATTCCAGCTTACGATTGGTGGAATGAAACACTGCATGGGGTGGCCAGAACACCGTTTAAAGTTACCGTATATCCCCAGGCCATTGCTATGGCAGCCACGTTCGATCCAGCAGCGCTGGCTACGATGGCAGACTATTCTGCTTTGGAAGGGCGGGCAATTTACAACAAGGCGGTTGCGCTGGGCCGTACGAATGAACGCTATCTGGGACTAACCTATTGGACACCCAATATCAACATCTTTAGAGACCCAAGATGGGGACGCGGTCAGGAAACCTATGGAGAGGATCCATATTTAACTGCTACACTGGGAGATGCATTTGTTAGGGGTTTGCAAGGTGATGACCCAAAGTACCTGAAAGCGGCTGCTTGTGCGAAACATTATGCCGTGCACAGCGGACCGGAGCCGCTACGCCACGTATTCAATGCAGATGTTAGTGCCTTTGATCTTTGGGATACTTATTTGCCAGCATTTGAAAAATTGGTTACGAAATCGGAAGTTGCCGGAGTGATGTGTGCTTATAACGCATTTCAAGGGCAACCATGTTGTGGCAGCGATCTTTTAATGACAGATATTTTAAGAAAGAGATGGGGGTTTAAGGGCTATGTTACTTCAGATTGCTGGGCCATTGATGATTTCTTTAAAAATCACAAAACCCACAAAGACGCTGCAAGTGCATCGGCTGATGCCGTTTTTCACGGAACGGATCTGGACTGTGGAACTGATGCTTATAAAGCTTTACTTACTGCGGTTAAAAATGGTATAATTACAGAAAAGGATATTGACGTATCGGTAAAAAGACTGTTCATGATCCGGTTCAGGCTTGGCATGTTCGATCCACCTTCAATGGTGAAATACGCCAATACACCAATAACAGTTTTAGAAAACAGTGCCCATAAAGCACATGCACTTAAAATGGCAAGGGCATCAATGGTTTTGTTAAAAAACGAATCCAACACACTCCCGTTGAAAAAGAATCTAAAGAAACTTGTGGTGCTTGGTCCGAATGCCAATAATGATATTTCGGTGCTAGGAAATTACAATGGTACCCCTTCAACCATTACAACGGTTCTTCAGGGCATAAAAGATAAATTGGGAAATCAAACAGAGGTGATATATGAGCAGGCAATTTCGTTTGCGAGCGATACGATCCTACATTATAGAAATTTAGAGAACCAATTAACCGCAGATGGCCACAAGGGTTTCAAGGCCGAATATTACAAGGGTATAGAACTGCAGGGAACACCTTTTTTAACACGGTTCGAAGAATCAATAAACCACAACTGGCAAGAGGGCGAGCAAATTGGCGAAGGTTTGACTGCAAACCATTTTTCTGCCAGGTTCAGCACGGTATTTAAAGCTTTAAAGTCAGAAGAAATTACCTTTGAAGTAGATGGAGATGATGGCTACCGTTTAAAGGTAAACGGGCAAAAAGTTTTAGATGCCTGGTCTAGAAACAGATGGGGTGCTAAAACGTATAAAATCCCTGTTTCGAAGGATTCTACATACAAAATTGAAATGGAATACTGGCAAGGTGAGGGTGGGGCAAAGGTCCGCTTTGCGGGAGGTACCTTTGGGCGCACAGATTTTGCCGAGTTGGTTGCGCGCCATCGCGATGCAGATGCATTTATATTTGTGGGCGGCATTTCTCCGCAGCTTGAAGGCGAAGAAATGCAAGTAAATGTGCCTGGTTTTAATGGTGGCGACAGAACCTCTATCATGCTTCCCCAGGCGCAAACCTCACTGATGAAAGCGCTAAAATCGAGTGGCAAGCCAGTTGTTTTTGTAATGATGACAGGAAGTGCCATCGCCATTCCATGGGAAGCCGAAAACATACCTGCCATTGTTAATGCCTGGTACGGCGGCCAATCGGCAGGAACTGCGGTAGCTGATTTGTTGTTCGGTGATTACAGCCCTTCAGGAAGACTTCCGGTAACCTTTTATAAGCGCGATGAGGACCTGAAAGATTTTAATGATTATAATATGGAAAATCGAACCTATAGGTATTTCAAAGGCAAACCTCTTTTTGGATTTGGATATGGATTAAGCTATTCTACATTCAATTATCACAACTTTATCTTACCTTCAAACCTTAAATCAGGCAAAGGAACAAGTTTGTCTGTAAAAATCACCAATACCGGTAAAATGCAGAGCGACGAGGTTGCCCAGCTGTATGTGATGCACAACAACTTAAAAATCAAATCAGCTAAAAAAGCCCTTAAGGGATATCAAAGGGTTAGCTTAGCACCTGGTGAAAGCAAGCTTGTTCATTTTAAATTATCACCTGATGAACTTAGTTATATTGATGATAAAGGAACAAAAAGACCACTAAAAGGCGAGATCACAGTATCGATTGGTGGAAGCCAGCCCGATGAGCAGCTGAAAACAAGCGGTAATATTGTTACCAGAAAACTAATAATCAACTAGATGAAAAAGATTACTCTGCTATTGATTATCATTACAGCTACTGTCCATTTTCTGAAGGCTGAAGACGGACACCAACTTTGGCTCCGCCATACCGCTACAAAGCAGGTAAAGGTGGTATCACCAAGAAAGTCGCCAGTATTAAGCATTGCTGTACAAGAAATTAAAAACGGGTGGCTGGGAAAAGATGGCGCAGAACTAAAATTTGATTTTGTTAAAGATGGCTCGGTTACCAATGATGGATTTCGTTTGGAAGGCAATAAAATTGCCGCTAAAACGGATCTGGGGATCCTTTATGGAAGCTACGAGCTCCTTAGAAGGCAGTATTTAGGAAAGTCTGATCAAAATTATGCATCCAATCCCTCCTATTCAAGAAGAATCCTTAACCACTGGGATAATCTGGATGGTTCTGTAGAACGGGGGTACGCCGGTGGTTCGATATTTTGGAAACAGGGCGATTCTTCACTTCAGCTCAGTCAGGCAGATATCGCGTTGTACAAAGAATACGCAAGAGCCAATGCCTCAATAGGCATAAATGGCACAGTGCTCAATAACGTAAACGCTTCGGCAAAAATCCTCACCACAGCCTATCTTCAAAAGGTTCAGTCTATCGCCACAGTATTGCGTCCATATGGCTTAAAAGTTTATTTATCAGTTAACTTTTCCTCACCCGTTACAGTTGGAAAACTTAAAACCGCCGATCCTCTCGTTCCCGCCGTTAGGCAATGGTGGGCAGCTAAGGCTAAAGAAATTTATTCACTGATTCCTGATTTTGGAGGATTTCTTGTAAAAGCCAATAGCGAAGGGCAACCTGGCCCTCAAAATTTCGGAAGAACACACGTTGATGGCGCCAATATGATGGCTGATGCGCTCTCCCCTTTTGGAGGGATTGTAATGTGGCGTGCCTTTGTATATCAACCAAGTAATGAAGACCGTACCAAACAAGCCTATAATGAGTTTTTAAAATTTGATGGTAAATTCAAGAAAAATGTAATTATCCAGATCAAAAACGGACCACTTGATTTTCAGCCCCGAGAGCCATTCAGTCCCTTATTCGGGGCTATGATTAAAACCCCTGTAATGCCAGAGTTTCAGATCACTCAGGAGTATTTGGGCTGGTCAAATCACCTGGTTTTCTTGTCTACCCTTTGGGAAGAATGTTTACAAAGCGATACCTACCGAAACGGTAAGGGAAGTACTGTAGCGGCCTGTACAGATGGGACATTGGATAAACGAACTTTAAGTGCGATTGCAGGGGTATCCAATATTGGCCTGGAGCGGAATTGGACCGGGCATATTTTCGCGCAGGCCAATTGGTACGCTTTCGGCAGACTTGCCTGGGACAATAAACTTAAGAGTGAAGATATTGCGGATGAATGGATTAGGCAAACTTTTTTAAGTCCTACAGAAAAGAAAATGGAGCGAACCTTTGTAAAGCCGATAAAAGAGATGATGATGCAGAGCAGAGCAGCAGCTGTGGATTACATGATGCCTTTAGGATTACACCACATTTTTGCCGAAGGCCACCATTACGGACCTGCCCCATGGTTCTCGAATAAAGCCATCAGGGCCGACTGGACTTCGGTATACTACCACAATGCAGACCTTTTAGGAGTGGGTTTTAACAGAAGCAGCACTGGTAGTAATGCCGTTGAGCAGTACCATGAACCACTCCGATCTACATTTAATAGCCTGAAAAGTTGTCCGGAAGAATATTTGTTGTGGTTTCACCATGTTCCATGGACTTATAAACTTAAAGATGGGAACGACCTTTGGACATCGCTTTGTTATCGTTACGATTCGGGTTTGCAAAGTGTTCGTGCTTTCCAGCGCATTTGGGACAGTACCAAGGGCTTGGTTGATGATGAGCGGTTTAAATCCGTGCAGTCGAAACTCAAGACCCAAAGCCGCGATGCACAGGTTTGGAAGGACGCCTGTTTGTTATATTTCCAGCAGTTTAGCAAACGAGAAATTCCTTACAATTTGGAACGACCGATATATGAATTGGATACTTTGAAAAAGCTGACCAAAAGTAAGGACTATGAATAGCTTGTTTTCATCATCTAGCGCAAGTCTTAGCGCCCCCGCACAGCAAGGGCCTGACTTGTGCTTTTGTTAAATTAATACATTAATCACTAAGCTGGTGCGAGCTTGGAGCTCGTATCCAAATTAACTTAAATTATATCAATTTCTAACAAACCCTTTTCTCCAGAAAAATCCCCAAGCTGGTGCGAGCTTGTAGCTCGTATCCAAATTAACTTAAATTATATCCTCGTATCCAAATTAACTTAAAATTATATCAATTTCTAACAAACCCTTTTCACCAAGCTGGTGCGAGCTTGGAGCTCGTATCCAAATTAACTTAAATTATATCAATTTCTAACAAACCCTTTTCTCCAGAAAAATCTATTGCACTACTATACTTCCAATGGTAATCTTCTGTTACAAAGCCTGCCTCAACCGGATTATTGTGTCTCGAAAATTATGAAAGTTTAGGATTGCACTTTCTAAATTTTAGAACTATGTTTTTTTGTATTGTTACGAGTTAAAAACTCGCGCCAGCAGAAGTTATCTAATTGTAATCCGCTCAGACTAACAGGGTATAAACAGTATTAAATCAGCATGAATTCAGGTTTGTTTCCGGCTTGTTTCTGGCCTGGAAGAATCACATTGCGGGCACGGCTCCGATTTGAGTCAGTAAAGCAAGTAGATCAGGTTGCCCTACTTCCTCTATGATCTGGTTGTCAGACAAACGGTAAAAATTTATTGCTGCAACTGCAATAGGTTTTTCAGTTGCGGGTACCCCAAGCTGGTGCGAGCTTGTAGCTCGTATCCAAATTAACTTAAATTATATCCTCGTATCCAAATTAACTTAAATTATATCAATTTCTAACAAACCCTTTTCTCCAGAAAAATCTATTGCACTACTATACTTCCAATGGTAATCTTCTGTTACAAAGCCTGCCTCAACCGGATTATTGTGGATATAATCGACTTTTTGATCAATTACTTCATTTGACCACAGCTCAATAGGCTTGTTGTGCTGTTGCCAAAACTGGCCATTTGTTATATTACTGTTTTTTTCTCCAGCTCGTTTAAACATCCAAAGCAGCCACTCTTTTCTGCTTTCTTGTATATTTTCACTAATCTCCCTTTGAAGTTTCTTAGAGGTGTGTACTTTAAAATCGCGTAATACATCGCCTGGATTATTATTTTTTGCGCTAAATATTAAATGTACATGGCTAGGCATTATGCACCAGCAATAAATTTCCATGCCTTTATTTTTTCGACAATAATCCAAACTCTCTATCAAAATGTTAAAATATTGCAACCTGACAAAAACATCAATCCAATACACAGTTGCAAAGCTGACAAAATATAGTCCCTCTTTGTTATAAAACTTATATTTTCTGCTCATTTTGGTCTATTATCTAATTTATAGCAATTTAGATAATCTATGATTATTATGTCTCAAAAATTATGAAAGTTTAGGATTGCGATTTTCTAAATTTTAGAACTATGGCTTTTTTATATTGGTACGAGTTAAAAACTCGCACCAGCATAATCTATCTAATTGCAATCCGCTCGGACTAACAGGGGAAGCTCAAGATCCAAAGCCGCGATGCACAGGTTTGGAAGGATGCCTGTTTGTTATATTTCCAGCAGTTTAGCAAACGAGAAATTCCTTACAATTCGGAACGACCGATATATGAATTGGATACTTTGAAAAAGCTGACCAAAAGTAAGGACTATGAATAGCCTGTTTTCATCATCTAGCGCAAGTCTTAGCGCCCCGGCACAGCAAAGGCCTGACTTGTGCTTTTGTTAAATTAATACATTAATCACCAAGCTGGTGCGAGCTTGGAGCTCGTATCCAAATTAACTTAAATTATATCAATTTCTAACAAACCCTTTTCTCCAGAAAAATCTATTGCACTACTATACTTCCAATGGTAATCTTCTGTTACAAAGCCTGCCTCAACCGGATTATTGTGTCTCGAAAATTATGAAAGTTTAGGATTGCACTTTCTAAATTTTAGAACTATGTTTTTTTGTATTGTTACGAGTTAAAAACTCGCGCCAGCAGAAGTTATCTAATTGTAATCCGCTCAGACTAACAGGGTATAAACAGTATTAAATCAGCATGAATTCAGGTTTGTTTCCGGCTTGTTTCTGGCCTGGAAGAATCACATTGCGGGCACGGCTCCGATTTGAGTCAGTAAAGCAAGTAGATCAGGTTGCCCTACTTCCTCTATGATCTGGTTGTCAGACAAACGGTAAAAATTTATTGCTGCAACTGCAATAGGTTTTTCAGTTGCGGGTACGCCAAAGAAAGTTCCTTTGTGAGTTCCTTTCATTGTAAATCTAACCGCTACCCTATCATTCTCAGTAATCATTTCTTCAATACTCCACTGAATATCCGGAAAGCCGTTGCGCATCATTCCAATAATCGTTAAATAACCTTTAGGACCTTGTAGCGGGTCAGCCTGAAAAGGCACATGAAACTTCGCTACCGGACTTATTAATTGTTGTGCCAAATTTTCGTCAGCAGTATTGATGAACTGTAAAAATTGATCAAAAAATTCTTTTGTTGCTCCCATTATCTATTTTTTACCTTGTAATATGCACTTGATTTTATAATGTAAAGATGGGCCATAATTACCTTTCCAACCAATAAACAAGCTTAAGAAATTGTCTTAATGTAGTTTAAGGGTAACTATTATTTTAATGATATATTTTTTCTGATCTTGCTGAGAAATTCAGGCGTGATGCCCAGATAGGAAGCGATCTGCGTATTGGGTAATCTTGAAGCTAGCGCTGCATATTGTGTCAGAAAATCAAGATAGCGTTGCTCTGCATTTGAACTGAAATTTTGTAACAAGCGGTTTTGAAGTTCAATGAACTTTTCCTCCACGATTACCCGAAAATTTCTATCAAACTTTGGTGAATTCACATAAAGATAAAGCAAGTCCTGGTGCTCAATCTGTACAATAGTTGAAGGTTCAATGGCTTCTATAAAAAGTTTGCTCGGTTTTCCCGAATAGAAACTTCCAAGGTCAGCAACCCAATCATTCTCTGCTGCAAACCCCAGATTATGTTCCGTCCCTTTTTCATCGATGCCATACATTTTAAAGCAGCCTTTCTCAACAAACGTATAATGTTTGCAAACAAAGCCTTCCTGCAAGATCATTTGCCTCCGTTTTATTTTCCTGTGTGTCGTTCTTTCGGCAAGCAAGTTTATTTCCCCGGAATTTAAAGGAAGATACTTTTTAAAATAGTCAATTAATGGTGCTATCGTCAATTTTTTGATGTTGGTTAAGATGAATATTCAAACACATTACTGCGTTCAAAAATAAGCCTTATGCATATAAATATTCATATGCAAGCTGGAAAACCATAAAATAAAAACAGTTAGCACCGAATTAGATCGAGCCATGCTTCAATAAAAATAAATTTAACTGCATGGCCCTGACCTAAATTAAGGCTGCAAAACTATTCCGCTACAAGTTTAAGTCCAATCAGGGATATCACCAACGTACTCAGGAAAAAGAGGCGCCAGAAAGTAGCTGGATCTTTAAACACAAGTATGCCAACCACTACTGTACCTACAGCGCCAATACCTGTCCAAACAGCATAGGCAGTTCCAATAGGCATTGTCTGTGTAACTTTCATTAATAAAAGCATACTAAGAGACATGGTTATAAAAAAGCCAAGATACCATAGATAAACAGCGCTTCCGGTCGCTTCCCGTGCCTTACCGAGACATGATGCAAAAGCGACTTCACATAGGCCGGCGATTGCTAATAAAATCCAATTCATAGTTAAATATTTGCCTGTTAAGGTATTAATAACAAATTTACCGTCTCCTCACCGGTAGGTGATCAAATATATTGTGATCTTGCCGGAGCGGTCAGTTTCTGCCTCATCCTTTTACCAGGTCATCAATATATTGCTGTAGTGTAATTTTTCCCTTAACAGCGTTCTTCGGCATCTCGATATGATTAGCTGCTATTTCGGTCATAGCCGCGTAAGACGCAGCGGCCTCATCAGAAAATCCTACTGATTTAAAAGCATCTGTCCATTGCTGCTTCGGAATCACCTTTACACTTACCTTCTTTCCCAATGCACTTGAAAACGCGTCCGCCACATCCTGTGGCGAATAAAGTTCCGGGCCTACTATGGCGTTCAACTCCGGTCCATTCTTGGTTGTCATAAACTTTGCCGCCAATTTCCCGATGTCCTGAGGCGCGACCATCGGTATCTTAAGCGTTTTTGGAAAGAACGATATAAGTTCGCCGGTTTCTTTTATGATCGGCAACGATGACGCCCAGTTGCTCATGTAATAAGCGGATCTGATGATCTGATAAGGGTATCCAAGAGCCTCTATCCCCTGCTCCAGCTCATATAACGTATTAAGATCACCAATCCTGCTGCCAGGCTGTGCCCCTAGTGTCGAGGCAACAACGATCTTTTCTGCCTGCGTTCCTTTTAAGGCCTCCACTAAGGAAGCGACCGTTTTCCTTTCCTGTAGATCAGTGTCTGTCAACGGGTCTGCAGGCGGATTCAATACAAAAATGTTTTTTCCAGTTTGAAAGATCGCGTGCAAACCTTCGGTGTCATAAATATCTGCAACAGCAAATTTTGCGCCTTTAGCTTGCCAATCAGCTGCAGACTTCGAGCTTCGAGAAATAATGGTTACCGCCTCGCCGCTTTTGAGCAAGGCATTAGCTAAGGCAGATCCGATCTGCCCTGTTCCTCCAGATATGATATTCATAATGCTATAGGTTAAATTTCATAATAGATCAAAACTACAAGCTACTGTGACAACTATCTGTCATAGGTGTTTTCAACTTCGGATTTTTATTAACCGGTGTGTGCTTAGACAAATTAAGAAGCTGAAATAACCTGACGGTTCAGGAAACAAAAAAGCTGCAGCGCTAGGGATGTACGCTTTCTTCTGCCAGTCTGTTGAGGTATTGGGAGATCGTCATTTTATGCGGCTCAAATCTTTCGGCAAGGATATGAAAGGACTGGAACCGGTCAATCCTAAAAAAACGGTAATCCTTGCGCAACCGGCAAAAGGCAAGCAACAACCACTTGTTTGCTGCATAAAACAAAGCAAAAGGTTCAACTACACGCTCGGTAATTTCATCTTCTTTTAAAGCGCAGTATTCGATTTTAATGAGCTTATAATCGGTCAGTGCCTGTTGCAACTCTGCCAAATGACTGCTCGATGGCTTCTCATCTTTATCAACATACACTTTTACACGTTCAGAGAGTAAATTCATTTTCTCTTTTTCCGCATAACGCAGTACAGCTTTTACCTTGTCTGCCGCATTGCGGTAATTTCTAACCAGTGAATCATCGTTATTACCGGCAACGAGTTTTTCAGCGGTGATAACAGCGGCTGCTTCGCTTTCTGTAAACAACAATGGGGGTACTTTATAGCCCTCTACCAACGAAAATCCTTTTCCTTCTTCTGTAAAAACCGGAACACCGGCCTCTTCCAACAGCTTGATGTCTCTATAAACAGTTCTTGTGCTAACTTTAAACCGGGTTGCAAGATCAGTTGCGGTTACAATTCGCTTGGTCTGCAAAACGGTAAGCAAAGCAATGAGCCTGCGTAAACGGGTAGCACTGCCAGATTGGTATTGGTTATTTGATGACATATAAACAAGGCATGAATTAAATATCTACATTATTGGGTATTTTAATATGTCGCATTCCATTTGGACATTCTTCAACTCCTTTTGCAGTTTCTGATTTTCTGAAAGAACTGAAGAGACCTGTTTGGATGCTGTTGTACGCTGCTTCCATTTACTCAAAAGGTACATGCTGATGCCCAGCTCATCAGCAATCTCTTTTATAGACCTCAGCTATTGGATAAATTTATAGCCGTTCTCCTAAAGGATCATCAATCATTCGTTTGCTCATCTATTCAAATTTAAATTTTCTCTTCAAATCTGACAACTAAATCCCGCTAGTTAAATGTAGCCACTCGAATTCTCTTGATTTGGAGGGCAACAACACCTCCCGCCTTTCAACATATGTGTCAGAAAAAAAACCATATGAAGTATCCCCTAACACTTGATTTATTTAAAATTGATTAATTAAATCACTAACCAAATCTACTTATGAGAAACAAAATTTCACATGTGCTTATTGCAGCACTATTATTTGCTGGCTGTTCAAAAAACGAAATCAACCAAGCAGAACTGTTAATTCCGCAAAAAACGGTCGCAGCGCTCAGATCGGACTCCGTTAAGGGAACCATGGCGGCGCTCGCCGTACAGGGTACCGCCGAAATTAACGCCTCTACTGTACAACAGTCTATAAAAGGTTTCGGTGGGGCCAATATTGTGGCATGGACAGGTGACTTAACAAGTGCTCAAAGAAGTACAGCATTTTCACCTACAAACGGCATCGGTTTAAGCATAGTCCGTGTACATGTCCCAAATTCCTCCACAGCGTTTTCTGCTGAAAAAGCAACTATCGATGCATGTAAGTCATATGGAGGCTCAGCCATTGCCTCAGCATGGTCAGCCCCCGCATCGATGAAGACCAATGGAAGCGTAGTAGGTGGCAAAATTAAAACAGCTTCTTATGCTGCCTATGCCGCACATTTAAGTGCGTTCAATAGTGCAGTTGGCGGCCTCGCCGCCATTAGCCCCACAAATGAGCCCGATTATCAGGTCAACTACGAATCCATGGAACTTACAGCTTCGGAAGTAGCCGACTTTGTAGCTGCACAGGGCAGCAATTGCGGCGCACCGATTATGGCACCTGAACCATTCCAAATGAACCAGACTTATATTAATACCTATCTCAGCAATGCAACTGCAAAATCAAAAACCAGTTTTATATGCGGCCACATTTATGGTAAAAACGCCTTATAACCTGGGGAATATTGGCAAACCAGTGTGGATGACCGAACATTATACCAATTCGAGCATAAGCGGGGAAGATTGGCCAAATGCAATGACAGCAGCCAAAGAGATCCATGACTGTATGAATGCAGGATGGAGTGCATACGTATGGTGGTACATCAGAAGAAGTTACGGACCAATCAGCGAAAGCGGCAATATTCAAAAATTAGGCTATATCATGGCACATTACGCCAGATATGTACGCCCGGGGTATACCAAAATCAGTTGTACTTCAAATCCAAGTACTGGTGTTTATGTTACCGCATACAAAAGCGGAACAAAATTAGTACTAGTTATCATAAACCAAAATACAGCTGTTACTTATCAGCCCTTTAGCTATACCGGAATTTCAGTTAATGGATTCAACCGCTATTTTACAACAAGCACAACAAATCTTGGCTCAAACAGTTTCGCGGTTTCGGGCGGAAGCTTTGGCATTAACCTTTCTGCATCAAGCATTACAACACTTGTATCTTATTAAATTGCGTTTCCCTGGCCAAATGGTCAGGGAAATTTCCATTCATTTATTAAATTAGGTCAAGATATTCTGCAAGGAGTGGTGAGAAATTAGGGTTTATGCGAACATCTGTCCTGATTCATTCCTTCATAATTACCACATATAATTCTGCAAAAATCACATTTAGTTCAAATCAAACAAATTTTTATTTTTGCATAATACCAGCTCTCAAAGTCGATGGATTTAATCAAAAAAGGCTAAAATACATAACTCACGAAGGGATGCATTTTTATATTCTTAAAACTATTATCGCTCTGGATTGTTGACATAGATCGGGTATTAATGTGAATGTACCTTCTTAATTAAATAATTGCCGCCCAGTATGGACATAACTTCCCTAAATCAACTGTTTACCTTTAAGTCGATTTTTGAAAGCTTGGAAGACGCAGTAATCTGCCATGACATTGATTTTAAAATTACAGCTATAAACCCGGCGGCAGCGCGACTGTTCGGTTTTACGACGGAGCAGATCGGAAAGGCTGTTTCCGAAATAATGGAAAAGGCCGTTTTTGAAGAGTATGAGCGTTTAGTGGATACTGTGCGGAGCGGTGAAAAGGTCAAGGGTTTCCGTACTGTACGCCAATCGGTGACCGGGGAAGACCTGCATGTTTCCATCACTATCTCTCCGATTACTGATGCTGAGGAAAAATTGATAGGCATTTCCCAAATGATCCGTGACATTTCAGATGAGTATACCACTGAAGAACAGCAAGCTACACTGGCAGCCATTATTGAAGGATCTGAAGATGCAATCGTCTCTAAAACGCTGGAAGGTTTCATCACCAGCTGGAACAAGGGAGCACAGGAGATTTTCGGGTATGCTGCATCAGAGGTAATCGGGAAGCATATTACCATCCTCATCCCTCAGGATCGGATACATGAAGAAGATTACATTATCACTAAGGTAAGGGCAGGCCAGAAAATCGAACATTACAAGACAGTACGCCTAACCAAGGACGGAACTGAAATACCCATATCGCTTACCGTGTCGCCCATAAGGAACAAGCAGGGCCGCATTATTGGGGTAAGTAAGATTGCACGTAACATTACAGCGCAAAAACTCGCCGATGAGAAGCAGGCCGCATTGGCAGCCATAGTGGAGAGTTCCGATGATGCCATTGTAAGCAAAACCCTTGCCGGCATAATCACTACATGGAATAAAGGGGCTGAAAATATTTTCGGCTATAGCGAAGACGAAGCCGTTGGCCGCCACATCTCTTTATTGATCCCGCCAGACCGCCTTGATGAGGAGGAACGCATCATAGGCAGTATCAAAAGAGGTGTAAAAATAGATCACTTTCAAACCATAAGGGTAAGCAAGGAAAACAAGGAAATCCAGGTCTCCTTAACAGTTTCCCCGATCAAGAACAGTGATGGGATAATCATTGGCGCATCAAAAGTAGCCAGGGATATCACTGCCCAGAGAGAAGCAGAAAATGCCTTAAAAAGCAATTCCCAAAAGCTCATGATCCTGAATTCGATAGGTAAGAGCATCAGTGAACAACTGGATGTCAATATTATTTTGCAAAAAGTAACCGATGCGACTACCGAACTTACGGGGGCGGCATTTGGCGCTTTCTTTTACAATAAAACCAATGCCGAGGGTGAATCTTACATGCTCTATACGCTCTCGGGCGCTCCCCGTGAGGCGTTTGAAAAATTTGGAATGCCCCGAAATACAGCAGTATTCCACACCACCTTCAGCGGTGAGGGGGTCGTGCGTGTAGACAACATCAGAAAAGATGAACGTTATGGCAAAATGGCTCCCCATTTTGGGATGCCTGATGGACACCTCCCTGTGGTCAGTTATCTGGCCGTACCTGTTATTTCCTCAACAGGTACAGTAATCGGCGGGCTTTTCTTTGGTCACCCAGAACCCGGCATATTTTTACAGGACCATGAAGACCTAGTGGTTGGGGTTGCGTCTCAGGCAGCCATAGCACTCGATAACTCAAAACTTTTTGAAGAGGTTAAAACCCTTAGCCTTAAAAAAGATGAATTTATAGCTTTGGCTTCCCATGAACTCAAAACACCACTCACCTCTATGAGCGGCTTTCTTCAGGTGCTTCAAAAAACGGCTTCAGATGGCCTGAACAAAGTTTTTTTAGACAAGGCGATCAAGCAGGTAGACAAACTCAATATCCTGATCAACGACCTGTTTGACATTTCCAAAGTCCAAGCTGGCAAATTACAGTTTAATTTTGAACGGTTGGACCTTGGTGCACTGATCGGTGATATCTGCGAGACTTTTGAGCAGACCGTTCCCGGACACAATTATATTTATGCCCGCGAGGGAGACCTTGTATTGCATGGAGATAAAATGAGGATGGAACAGGTAATCACAAACCTGATTGGCAATGCAGTAAAGTATGCACCCCACTCCCGGGATATTAATATAACGGCAGTAAACCATAACCATGAAATAATTATTTCCGTGATAGATTATGGCGCAGGGATTCCTGCCGCCGAACAGGCCCATATATTCAGCCAGTTTTACAGGGTAAGAGAAAAGGACCGGAATATATCCGGACTTGGACTGGGCCTTTACATTACCAAGGAGATTGTTGAACGCCATGGAGGGCGGATATGGGTGGAAAGCGAACCCGGTAAAGGTGCTGCATTTAAATTTGCGGTCCCTAGTCTGTAACACACACATTAAATCTAATCTAACAAAGACAAACACAAATGAGCAAAAAATTAGTTTATGTCCTGGAGGACGATGCAGATATAAGTGAAGTGGTCAGTTATATCCTGTCCGAAGAAGGCTATGAAGTAAATGGCTGCCCTACCGTTGCGGCGTTCAACCATATGATCTCGCAGAGATTGCCTGATATAGCGATCCTTGATATCATGTTACCCGACGGTAACGGACTCGATATCTGCAGGCAATTGCGCATGGATGAGCGTACCTCAGTCATTAATATCATCATGATGTCTGCCAACACGACCAAGAACGAAATTATGGGTTCGGGCTGTGGCGCAGAATTTATAGCTAAGCCCTTTAATATCGACCATTTCGTTGACCGGGTAAACCGGTATGCATAAATTGGCTTAACACCTTTGTAGATTTTGCTATAAATGATATGCTGATTTTTAAAGACACCTTGATAAATCCTGCACAGGCGTGCCTGGTATAGTTGATGGAGGTTAAGGATGTTTCCATCAATCATCGAACGGAAACCGTTACTGCCAAAATCTCCGCGATAGAAAATTCAGCGCCGCAGACAAATTCATCTGCAGCTCCGTAATAAATAGTAAGCTTATCCCCCTCAACTACATGTCCGTTGGTAAAGACTACTTGTCCGAAAAATCCGCTTAACTCATATGGCTCGCTTGGAACCATGATCGGATCAATCGATCTTCCCAAAACAATTGAAGGGTTCAAATGGTCGAGCAGAAAGGCACCAAGGCAGTAACGGTTGGTCTCGTCTGCCCCGTGATATATCGCTAGCCATCCTTTTTCGGTCCATATGGGTGAAGCTCCAGCGCCTACGCGGGCACTGTCCCACATACCTTCCCTGGTCTTAATAATGCATTTGTGGTTTCCCCACCGGTTAGCATCAACCGAATCGCATAACCAGATAAAATTACCTCCAATTTCTTTTGAACTTGGGCGGTGAAGGGCAAAAAATTTTCCATCAATTTTTCTTTCGAACAGCGCGCAGTCCTTATTGTGTGGAGGCAGGATCATTGTTGGCAGGGAAAAGTTTTTCCAATCCGTAGTGGTGCGAAGTCCCACTCCTACGCCAGAGGCCGATACAGCGGTATAGGTTAAATAATACACCCCTTCAATTTCAGTAACCCTGCAGTCTTCTATCCCAAAACGCTCCAGCTCACCCATTCCAAAAAGCCCGGGAAATCCGTCGCTTTCTGAAAAACGAACACCATCATCACTGCTGAGTAATCTGAGGTGGGAAACGGTGGTAAGATAATCCAGTCCCCGGTAATTCATAACCCTGGCATCTGTAGCAATCAGATCAGGATCGTTAATGTCAACTTCGATAATTTCCAGCTTGCCCAGTTCGTTCATAACGGGAAAAAACACAAAGCCCTCTTTCTGCGCCTTGTTTTCTGCTACCCTCACCAGTAGCCAGGTCTTTCCTTTAAAACGGAAAACGCCTGGATTTAACAGGCAGATAACCTGAAGAGAACTGTTACTGGAGGTGATATCTTTGGGCAATAAGATCGGATTTGATAAAAATCTTTTAGCAAGGTCTTTCATAACCAAAAAACAACCATCATGTGACTAAAGTTTTTTTAATATAACATAGTTACAAGGTCTGGCCTGTGAGAAAAGCAAAAAACCAATCCTATTTCGGTTTTTGACGAATGGTCGGTTTCATAGTCTTAGGTTTAAAATTTTATCTGTTTACTATAGTTTCCAAAAATTTAAAGCCTATATCAACTCCAGGGTGCGATGCGCCAAAATATCCTTTTTTTGATACGGTTGCCTTAAGGTCAAATATCAAAGAACTGGAGCGTGTAGTTACTTGGAGATTAAAAAACGTATTTACAGACAATAAAAACACCAAACTTACAGACAAAAAACAAGTACTTATCTCCCTCATTTCCAGTATAAAACCATTTTAGATCAGGCGCTCATCAAGTTAAATTTACGCTATTAAATTAAATCAACGGGACGATTTAGATTAATCAATTAGCCTTTCAGAATCGAAAGGCTTTTTTTTATTTTATTTACGCATTTTTCATAGATGGCAAATTATACTGAAACAATACAGCAATTACCCTTTTAAAGCACAGCGTTTAGCAATAGTTTTTCGGCAACTAAGAATGGTCTTCAGGGCTTTTTATAAACCTTAAGGAACTATCCTGCCCTAAGTACCATTAATGTTCTTCCTCCAACCTCAACACTGCTTTCTGCCCCAAACTGCGTTTTCGGATTAATACCTTCATCTGTAGAAATCTCAACAGACCACTTAGGCGCATATCTCTCTTCAGGCAGTTTAAAGGTTACACCTTCATGATGGGCATTAAAGATGAGAAAAAAATGGACATCAAGAATATCATCTCCATTTTCTGCTTTGCCTTGTATCCCCTCCCCGTGAAGAAAAATTCCGATACTTCCGGAGCTATCCGCTTGCCAATCGGCTGTTTCCATAATTTTACCGCTTGGCGAAAACCAGGCAATATCCAAAAGACCGTCCGAATCTATCCGATCACCCACTATCCATTCCTTTCTACGAAGGCTTGGATGTTTAAGGCGGAGTTTAATCAGGTTTTGGGTGAACGTTAAAAGTCCTTCATCTTTATGCTCCCAATCGATCCACGAAATTTCATTGTCCTGGCAATAGGCATTGTTGTTACCTTTTTGGGTCTTTCCTAATTCATCACCCGAGGTGATCATCGGGATACCTTGCGAAAGCAGCAGCGTGGCCAAAAAATTACGTTTTTGTCTTGCACGGAGCACGTTTATGTTGTCATCATCCGTTTGTCCTTCCAAACCGCAGTTCCACGAATGGTTCTCGGCTTCGCCATCTGTATTATTATCACCATTTGCCATATTATGCCGCTCATTATAGCTTACCAGATCCTGAAGCGTAAACCCATCATGTGCAGTAATGAAATTGACGCTCGCTGTTGGCCTTCTATAATCCTGCATGTAAATATCAGGGCTACCTAAAAACCTTTTTGCAAACTGCCCAAGTGTTCCCTGGTCACCTTTCCAGAAACGGCGCATCAGATCGCGGTATTTACCATTCCATTCTGCCCAGCCAGGAGGAAACTTACCTACCTGGTAGCCGCCTTCTCCCAAATCCCAGGGTTCGGCAATCAGTTTTACAGTAGAAATAATCGGATCCTGGTGGATGATATCAAAAAATGCGCCCAACCGGTCAACATCGTGCAGCCCTCTTGCCAAAGTTGAAGCCAGATCGAACCTAAATCCATCTACATGCATTTCCTGGATCCAAAATCTCAGGCTATCCATTATAAACCTGAGTACCGTTGGCATCCTTGAGTTTAAGGTATTCCCCGTTCCTGTATAATCAGTATAATATCGTCTGTTGTTTTCTTCCAGCCTGTAATAGGTTAAGTTATCTATTCCCTTAAAAGAAAGTGTCGGGCCTTTTTCGTTGCCCTCGGCGGTATGATTGTAAACCACATCTAAAATCACCTCTATTCCGGCGGCATGCAGGGCTTTTACCATATCCCTAAACTCCCTAACCTGATTTCCACTGGTACCAGAAGAAGAATACCTGGATTCGGGCGCAAAAAAACCTATGGTATTATACCCCCAATAATTATTCAGCCCCCTTTCAATAAGATGGCCATCAGAAACAAATTGGTGTACCGGCATCAGCTCAACAGCAGTAATGCCAAGCGATTTGAGGTATTGGATGCTTGCCGGATGTGCCAGCCCTGCATAGGTACCACGTTGAGATTTGGGAATTAAAGGGTTTAACTTAGAAAAACCCTTTACATGAAGTTCGTAAATAACGCTTTGGTTATAGGGAATCTGCAAGGGTTTATCATCACCCCAATCATAGGCCATATCAACAACTACCGACTTGGGCATGTAGGGCGCACTGTCGGCTTCTGAGAAACTCAGATCGTCTTTCTCTCCTTCCAGATCATAGCCAAAAACTGCAGAATGCCATATCACATCACCAGATATTGCTTTTGCATAAGGATCAATCAGTAATTTATTGGGGTTAAACCTATGGCCATTAATAGGTTCATAAGCACCATGCACCCGATAACCATATAATTGCCCAGGACCAATATCGGGAATATAACAGTGAAAAACATGGTGATCACGTTCGGCAATCTCAACCCGCTCAACTTCTGTACCATGTTCATCGTACAAGCAGAGTTCTACTTTTTGTGCATGCGCAGCAAAGAGCGCAAAGTTAGTCCCCATGCCATCCCACATAGATCCAAGCGGATAAGGACGGCCAGGAAGTTGGTAAACTGTATGCATATCAATCGTTTTTAAGTGCATTCATTTCACGTCTTCAGTATTTTACTCATCAACGATATCCAGAAAATTATCAGCCTCCAGAAACGCATCTGGTCAATATAGGGTTGAAATTCTTCAAACATAAACCCACCAAATGACTGATGAGCAAACAGAAAATCTTAATTTGAAAAATAAGATCGAAAAGGCAAATAAACGCCTTTTTAATCCCCTGGATTTCCAGCCAGCTCTCCGAATACATCGTTTTCTTTATCACTCCACCTATAAGCCCCCCGATTAACTTCATTATCTTCGAGACCTTTAACTGCAGGGCACCGATGTCAAATATTGATAGTCTGTACTGTAAATTTTCCCTTTATTAACAATTAAATTATCAAAAAGGTTTAATCTTCGTTGCTAGTTCAGGAATATAAACTTGACACTTATAAGCATCAGACAAGCGAACTGAAAATTTTTCAGTTCAAAGCTGAAAAAAGTTCAGAATTTATGAAAATTTTTCAGTCAGGGTTTCTAAAAAAGTGTGTGAATATTCTTAAAAATACCATTGGCACAGCACTTGAAGTTGATATTTCAAAACCGTCTAAAAGGTTTTAGAGAAAATTAATTGATTAATAGTCCATTTTTTAAAAGGAGAACACACTATGACATTGGTTAAATTCAATCCAGAAAAGAAAAACAGTACATTATTGCCAGGCTTTAATGACATTTTCGAATCCGTACTGGGCGACACATTTTTTGCAGACCGCCGGATCAACAGCCTTCCTGCTGTAAATATCTCAGAGTCAGGTGAAGAATATCATATCGAGCTTGCAGCTCCCGGTCTGAAAAAAGAAGATTTTAAAGTTTCAGTAGAGCGGGATATGCTTACTATTTCTACCGGGCAGTACAGCGAAAACAACACATCGGAAAAAACCTATAACAGACGTGAATTCAGCTATTCGGCTTTCACCAGGGCATTCACACTTCCTGAAAGTGCCGATGTGGACCGTATCCAGGCAAGTTATAGCGATGGGATACTTAAGCTCACACTTCCAAAAAAAGAGGAAGCAAAGGCAGTTTCAAGACAGATCGAGATTCGCTAATAAATTTGAAAATGCCGCACTAAGCGGCATTTTTTTTTAATCCAGAAGTATACGGATCATAGAAAAATAAAACCTAAACGAAATGGAATCTACGTTAGCAATAATAGTGGTGCTTCATTTAAAGGGCACCAAAATTACCTATGGAAAATTTACGCTTGGAACAGACCGGGACGCTGCACTTGAAACCTTTAACATGCTCAAAGGAAAAAAGGAGCCTTTAGGTGCCTGCATGATCCAGATGGAACTTATCCAAGAAATTGCGGACCTTCCGGTACCATTAGGAACAATATCCTGTAACCTGGAGCAACTAAAGGAAAACGTAGCGATTATTTCGAAAGAAATCTTTCGGATCGCGCAACTCGATGACCTGGAAATTAAGCCATTGCAATAGGCAAAAAAAAGATGAACTTTTTGGAGGACATCAGCACCTATCCGGACGGTGATTGAAGGATTTTCAAAAAATATCTGATGTTAACAAGGAGAAGACTATGGAAACAAAAAAAATATTTATAGTGGAGGACGACCTGGTGTTATTGGAAACACTGCAAGAAATTCTTGAGCTGTACGGTTATCAATGCCAGGGCTGCCATGATCCGGAGAAAGCGGTTAAACAAATTGAGCATTACCATCCGGATCTGATCATTTTGGACTACATGTTGCCCGAATGGAACGGAGGAGAGCTTTGTAGTGCCATCCGCGCTATCGATGGATTTGAGTACATCCCCATCATCATTATTTCTGCCTATACTAAAATACTATTTTCATTGTCTGATTATGGTTGCGATGCGATATTGGAAAAACCATTTTCGATCCAGGAAATCACTCGTCTCATCAGCACTTTACTTTCAGAAAAACGCAGCGACAGCGGTCTTCTTCCAAAAATCAAAACAGTAATAAAAAATGTGCTGCAAGAGGTAAAGGCCAAAAATATTTAGTGGCTTTATTTATTTGCTGAAAGGGATAAATTAACAAATTATTAAAAAGCAATGCAGCAAAATAGTGCCGTTTAAATGTACGCTGTTGAAAAAGATGGAACAATTAGCGCTGCATTATATATATTTGGATAATCTCCAGATCAAGAAATTGTTGTAACCCATCCCCCCGAATGACAAGAAAACCTACAAGCGGCCCCATCAGAAATAAAGAATGGACAAAACAAAAACTTCTGGCCGCTGTTGGTAAAATCTTAAAAAATGACGGTTTTACCGGCTTAAACGTTAGCAAAGTAGCATTAAATGCCGAAGTAGACCGGAAATTGGTTTATGATTATTTCGGCAGTATGGAAGGCCTGGTAAAGGAATACCTGAACAACAGCGATTTTTATACTGCAAACATCGATCAGTCAAAAGAAATAATCGAGCAAAACAGAAACGATCAGGGCAGAGAGATGTTGTATCATTTATTGGAAGATCAGCTCGATTCATTAATTGCTAATGAAGAAATGCGAAAGATCATCAGTTGGGGAGTGTGCGAAAGTTCAAAAGTATTAGAGGAGTTGAATGAGAGACGTGAATCTCTGGGAGAGCAGTTTTTTAGTGAACTGACTGACGAATACTTTAAAGGCAAAGACAAAAACATCAGGCCGGTTGCAGCCCTTTTAGTGGGGGGTATATATTACATTACCATGATTGCTCATACGAATAATGGCCTGATCTGTGGAGTTGATATCAGAAAAGAGGAAGCACAGGCCGAAATAAAGAAAACCATTAAACAAATCATTGAATGGGCATACCTGTAGCTATTCCTAAATAAGTCTGTAGTAGTACAAATCAATTAAAAGAAAGGCTCGACTTCTTTTGGCTGCACTTGAATCAATATTAGAAATCACAAAAAACACTAAAATCCTACAAATAAATAATTGCATGATTTTTTTTTGACATTTAGCGGCTTTTTCACAAATAACGCATATACGAGGTGCGTCAACCAAAATTATGACACACCTAATCAATTAAGAAGGGGTTAGACAGTTCCCATTTTTACGAACGGCTGTCTAAACCCCATTTTAAATAAGTTCCTATTTAAGAGATTGTGAAGTCTGGGAGTTTTATTTTCTGACCGCCTTCCATCGCACTTTCGTGGGCAAGGATACCTACACAGGTAATATTTGCCGATTGTCTTGCATCAGGGAAAGGTGCCCGTTCCTGGATCAATGCAGAGATGAACTCATGTACCAGATGAGGGTGAGAGCCACCATGACCAGCCCCCTGAATAAATGACAAGTGTTGGTTATTCTCTCCATCGTACACGCCACCAGTAGTAAAGTGCTGTATCTCTTCCGGAAGCAAATGCGCATAATCCGGAATAGCTACTTTTTGAGGCGTTTCACCGGTATGAATCACGGAATGCTCGTGCTCTATCAGCGTCCATTCGAAGCTCTTTTTCGATGCATAAACATCAAAACTCTCCCTATATTGTCTTGCTGTATTGAACAATGACCTGGTAACTTCAGCGGCCAGATCTGAATCTTTAAATTTAATATGGCAGCTTTCTACAGCAAATGGGGATCCATATTTAGGGATTAGATGTGCATCGATTGTTCCTGAACCAAAACAAGATATATACTCGGCATCGGCTTTGGCCAAAGCCAGAACAGGGGCAACACAGTGTGTAGCATAATGCATTGGAGGCAAACCTTCCCAATAACCCGGCCACCCAGCCATTTCCTGCTGATGTGAAGCCCGTAAAAATTGTAGTTTTCCTAGCTCACCTCTTTCATAAAGCTCCTTTACAAATAAAAATTCACGGCTGTAGATCACCGTTTCCATCATCATATACGTTAATCCAGTCTCCTGAACCGCTGCAACAATTTGCCTGCACTCCTCCACACTGGTAGCCATAGGAACTGTACAAGCTACATGCTTACCTGCCCTAAGTGCTTTTAACGACTGCTCAGCATGATTTTGGATCGGCGTGTTGATGTGCACCGCATCTACATCCGGATCTTTCAGTAATTCGTCAAAGTCGGTATACCTTTTAGCAATCCCAAAGGCATCCCCGATATTGTTAAGTTTCTCAGCATCTCTTTGACAAATGGCATACATGTTAGCATTGGGATGTTTCTTATAAATCGGTATGAACTCTGCACCGAAACCGAGGCCTACTATGGCAATGTTTATTTTTCTTTGCTCCATTATTTATTGAAATGTGATTTTAAAAATTCAAGTCCTTCTCTGGCAAAATCATCCTGACTATCAGCAAATGGACGCCAGATACATACGGCTGCCGCCAAATCCTGATTTGCTGGTGTAAAACTTTCTATCGAGACTATCCCCTGATAGTTTATAGCTTCTAGTCCTGCCTTATAGGAATCCCATGGTGTTTGTCCTGTACCAGGTGATCCCCTGTAATTCTCTGAGACCTGCAGGTGTAGCAGCTGATCACCAGCCAACCTAATTGCAGTTTCTATATTCCTTTCCTCTATGGCCATATGAAATCCGTCGAGCAATATTCCAGCTGAAGGATGGTTAATATCCTTTACCAGGCGCACTACATCTTCGGCAGTGTTTACCAAATCCGACTCAAATCGGTTAAGAGGTTCTATAGCTAAACGTACCCCCCTAGACTCAGCCATTTCAGCAGCAATCCGCAGGTTGAAAACTGCTAATTGCCATTCCTTTTCACGTTGTTCTGGCGGCACCATCCTGGCTTTGCCTACGGCAGAATACATTGGCCCTGCAAAAATGGAAACACCCCACGACACACATAAATCCAGACAGGTTTCAATATACTTAAAACAGTTTTGCCGAACATCAGGATCTTCACTGGTCAGATCACGGCTAGCGCTAAAAGCACCACAAACAACCGCCTTTAACTTATATTTTTGAAGCGCTGAACGTACCGTTTCTACGTCAACCAGGGACGGATCTTCGACAGCAATCTCTACCGCATCAAATCCAAGCTCCGAAATTTTAGAAAATAGCTCTTCGACAGATGAGGTTTGGAATGGAGAAGTCCACAACCATGTACTTGCTCCATATTTTATATTTACTGACATATTTAATTCTCCTGTGTCGTTCGATTTTCTAACAGCACAACTTTGTACCCTCCTTTTGACTTAAAATACAGCATGAGCAAAAGATAGCTGCCTAACATGATGAACGGAAAGATGACAATGTAGCGAAGGGCTTCTTTCTTTGCGCCATCGCGTATGGCAGTTACGGTCTGCTGATCTTTAACACTAGCTCCTGAAAGCTTAGTTTGGTCCAGCCCTTCGTAGTCGCCAAATAAACTGGTTTTCTTTTCTGTTACATAGGTATTATGGATAACCGTGTTGTTTACCACATCATATTGTGCAATTTTCCTATCTACAGATTTATCCTGGATAAAACCAAGAATCCCTGCACCGATTACCCCTGCAGCAATCATTCCTAGTCCGCCGGTAATATTTAGTGTCAGCGCCCCCCCTTTAGGAAACTGTTCCGAAACGAGCCCCAACATGGTAGGCCAAAAAAAAGATTTAGCTAATCCGTAAATGGTTGCAGCCACGAGTATCATAATTCCGGTAGATGCAGAAAGCATATATAAGCCAATTACAGCAACTCCGGAGCATAATGACAACAAGCCCAATGAGGAAATTTTATGCACGAGTGGGCCTGCAAAAAACCTCAATACAAACATGATTGCTGAGGTATAAACGAGTACCCAACCAGCTTGAAGTCCGATTTTGGTCATTTCGGGCGTCATCAAATCTGTAATCCAACTATCAGTACCCAATTCTGTAGTAGCCAGTGGAATCATCACCAATAGTAGAATAATAAACAAAGGACGGCCGAAACTCCTGGTGTAATACCAAAATCCTCCCGTGATCAACAGGGTAATGATTACATTGGTTGGGATAGACCATCCGAATACGGCACCCAGTTGAAAGATAATCAGGGTGACAATAATCAGTGCCCCACCTGCCCCTACTTCCTGAAGCATCTCTTTGTAAGACACGCCTGCCTGCACCCTTTCGTTTAACGGGAACTTACGGCCCAGTATCATGATCCCATAAATCAATGTTGGGATCAATATTAAAGCGATTTTATATTCCCACCTGGTTTCAACACCCAATGTCAGTGCCATTACACCCCCTAAAACTAAACCACCAGCCCAACCTGCGTGAAGGATGCTGAGCCATTTAATCTTTTGTTTGGGAAACATGGTGGCCACTACCGGATTCGCCACCGCTTCAACAGTACCATTGCCTATCGCTACAATGAAAGAGCCCAGATATAACATCCAGTATCCATTCGCAAATATGGTGAGAAATGCAGAGGATATATGACACACTACAGCGAATATCATGGCTGTTTTATAACCTATTTTATCTATTACCAGACTAAAAAGCACAATACTGATGGCGAAGGGCCATAAGCCCACGCCCGCAATCTCACCCAACTGGGTCTGGGTTAAATTGAAGTCAATACCCCATTGGGGCAAAATCAATGCCCTCAGAATAAATCCGAATGCCGTGGTGACCAGTGATATAAAGCAGGCATAAAAGAGTTTCATATCCGGGGCAGGTTGAGCCCCGGGATTTTCAGCACTTAATTTTGACATGATGAAGAGGTTTAGTTTATATTTGGTTATTTAATTACTTTCATTATTCCATTCATAATTCTCCAGTGTCCAGGGAAGGAGCAGATATATGGATAGTCGCCCACGACATCCGGCACTTTAAATCTCAATCTGAACTTCGCTTCCGGATTTACCAGGGGTGTATAAAACAATACTTCAGGTATTTTAGGTACGTATTGCATTTCTGCACCTTTAGGATTCTGCGCCAGTTTATCTGCGGCTGCCCCCACTTTGTTCATGCTCCCTTTTTTAAGGATGAGCAGATTGTGCTGCATAAAATCAATATTATCGAACACCAGCTCAACTGTAGTCCCGGCTTTTACAGTAAAGGTTTTTTTATCAAACTTCATTGCATTTACGATAGGTTTTATGGTAATCACCTGATCTGCTTTCGTTTTAACCACAGGTTTTGTAGCTGGTGTTTTTGCTAACTCAGAAGCATTTTTAACCTGTTTTGAAACCGCAATTTTTAGTGCCTCTTTAATCCATCTGTCGCCAGTGTTTACAGCATCCTTTTGAGCGGCAACCAGGTCGTTCGCAATAGATGGCGATACCGGCAGATCAGCAAGTTTCAAAAATGCAGCCAAACGGGTATTTAGATTTTTATCTTTTAACAAACCTGTTCCCTGGATAGCTGCCAGAGCGGCAGCCGTATTAGGCAATACCTGTAAAGCTGCTTTTCGAACCCCGGCAGAAGGGTGATGCAATGCATGCACTGCTACTTGGAAAGCTTCAGTTGTGCCGTACATCCCCAAGCCATGCAATGTCCATAAGGCATGTATAGCCGGCGCATTGATCCCTAGCTCATCCACCTCTTGATTGCGGATCATTTTGTATAGATCAGGCACCAATGTTTTATCCCCTTTTTCAACAATCAACCGCTGTGCCGTCATACGCCAGAATAGGTTATCACTTTGTAAACCCTTTAATAGTGATTTTGGGTCATTTTTATCCAGGGATTTGATGGCTGATGGCTTTGCCTTATTATAGACCACTTTATAGATCCGTCCGTGTACACGGTCTCTGAGTGGATTAACGTAAGCATTTCCTTTACCTGTTTCAAAACCTGGTGGAGTTGGGTTGTGCTGGATAATGAAATTATACCAATCAAGCAGCCAAACAGCACCATCAGGACCAACCTCAGTCTGCACAGGCGCTAACCACTCATCGGCACTGGCTACCAGGTTCCAGCCGTCTTTTTCTTTAAATCCTGATCCGGAAGGTTCCAGTATCGCCTGGTGAACTACACGTCCGGTTGGTTCATTAACAAAAGCAATCCGGTTCCAGTAAGCTTTAGGGAAATTCCTGGCGGTATATAGATTATGTCCTGCTGCAGAGGTAAACCCATTAAAAACATCCACCTGACGTAAGTTTTTAGTAACCACATGCATGGCATAATGCCCGTCTATCTTATCTATGGCCTGGTTAACCGGAACACCGATTTTATCAAGGTAAGGACTCGGAATACCTAAAAAAGCACTATGGGTATTGTTTGCAGTAGAAAGGAATACATCATTGTTTTCGGAGAATCCCAGGCCCCAGGTATTGTTACTGGTACCACCTAAATACTCCAGGTTTTTACCATCACCGTCAAAACGGAAGGCGCCCTGACCAAATTTGATTGCTTTTCCGCCAACCGTTCCGTTATAGCCTGAGTAGCCTACTGTACCCCAGATTTTATTATCGAATCCATAATGTAGACTGGAAGGACCGGCATGGGTATCAAATGTACCCCAACCGCTAATGATCGTTTCCCTGATATCAGCCTTGTCGTCAGCGTTTGTGTCTTTCAGGAAAATGAAATCAGGTGCCTGAGCAACAATCACTCCTCCATTGGCGAAAACAATACCAGTCGGGATATTTAACTTATCGGCAAAAACGGTAAATTTATCGGCCTTGCTGTCTCCATCTGTATCCTCGCAAATTTTAATCCTGTCATGTCCTTCGCCCTTAACATCTCTAACGGTATTGGGGTAGTCAACTGTCTCTACGATCCATAACCTGCCACGCTCGTCCCAGGCCATGGCAATTGGTTTCAATATATCAGGCTCCGAAGCAAACATCTCCAACTTAAAATCAACCGGAACCTGGGTCATTGATTGCGATTCTGCGGGACTCAGTGCAGCCTGTAGTTTAAAGCCACCAGGTCTTTTTTCATAATTTGGAAGTTTGGCATCGCTATATTCCGGAGCTGGTTTAGGCAATTTTTCCCATTGCTTTTTTGCTTCATCATTTACGGTCCATAGTACTCCATTCTCCAGCAATTTAAGAAAAGATGGATTTTTCCAGGTACGTTCGTCATGGCCATAAGCAGTATAAAACACTTTGCCTTTACCATAGTTCTTAACCCAGGTATAAGGTTCATGGTGATCGCCTTCTACCCGCTCTGTAAGTACATGAATATCTTTGGCAACCTTATCGTGCACATAAGTTTCGTCCCAGGTGCTAAAAGATGTTATGCCTTCCATAACTGGATGTTGGGCATCTACAATCGTTGCAGAAAAATCGCCTGTTTTATGGGTCTTGAATTGTCCGCCTACCATATCGATATAAGCAGCCGAGTTTTGAAAACAAAAGGATGCACAATGAACGGGAATAAATCCCTTACCACTTTTCACATAATCCAGAAGAGCCTTTTCCTGCGGCCCTGTGATTTGATCATGATTCGAATAGATCATTAGTGCGTCGTATTTAGACAGGTTTTCTGCATTCAGATCATTTACATCAGTTGTATAGGAAATATTAATTCCATTTTTAAAGAATTCCTGAGATATGATTTCTGCAAATTTTTCAGAATTATGGTGTTGGCTGTCGTGCCCCAGGAGCAAGACCTCCAATCGCGGCGGTTTTGTATCTTTTATTAAATTAGCGCTCAAGGTGAGCAGCGCAGCCAGGCAAATAACGCCTATCGCTAAGTACTTTTTCATTGTGTGTGTGTGTTTATTTTGGTTAGCATTCAAAAGCTAATATCTAGAAATAGGCTTACAATGCCTCCTACTTTTTTGTCCAATACTGACTGTATTTTATCAATCAGTTTATTACATTTGACTATTAGTATGTCAACAAAAAGGATATATTAATGTTATTGAGTCGAATATGAAAGCAGCAGTTCAAAAATCTACGATCCCCGAAACACAAATGTTTATCATCAAAAAACTGGAGGACAAACATTTCGATCCGGTTTGGCATTCGCATTGCGAATACCAGTTATTTGTGGTGTTAGAAGGCACAGGAACGAGATTTATCGGCGATAGTATTAAATCATTCGAGCCTGGCGACCTGGTATTCACAGGTGCCAACCTGCCACATCTTTGGCGAAGTGATGAGGCTTATTTCAAAAAGGATAGTCATTTGAGCGTCCATGGGATTGTCATCTACCTACATGAAAACTTTATGGGTGAACAGATGATGCAAAAGGAAGAAATGCTGCTGATCAAAAAGCTATTAAAAAAATCGGCCAGAGGATTGGAGTTCTACGGGGAGTGCAAAGATCTCGTTACTGGTATGATGAAAGCGCTCACACTAATGAGTGGATTAGAGAGCTTAATCCAACTGCTCAAAATCCTTCAGGTATTAGCAAATTCGAAAACCTATCATTACGTCTCACATACAGAATATAGTGATCCTGTTAATGAGAATGAGACCGACCGCATGAACAAAGTTTACGAATATGCACTCGCAAACTTTCGGAGCAGGATTTCCTTGCCCGAACTGGCAGAAATATTGTGCATGACTTCATCCTCGTTCAGCAGATATTTTACAGCGAGGAATAACAGGACATTTTCCAAGTTTATTATAGAGTTACGCATCAAACATGCCTGTAAACTATTGACAGAGACCAATATGCCTGTATCTTTAATCTCCTATGAAAGTGGATTTAATACCTTATCCAATTTCAACAAGCAGTTTAAGGAAATTATGAACAAAAACCCGTTGGAATATAAAATACAGTTCTCAAGTATTTAATACATTGGCATCAGGGATTACTGGAGAGTAGACAATAAACTGCACGGGTTTCTTGACATGGTGGCATTTATATCATATTTATCAATCTTCTTTAGTTACTTTAACATCAGTAAAGTGGCCTAATGTTCCGGGGCCGATCCATAACCCAATACTCCCCCGAATATCTTTACCCTGCTTTAAGTCATTTACAATCAAAGTAGGCTGAGCAGCACCGTTAACATACAGCCTGGCAGTTTCATCCTTTACTACAATTTTTATTTTGATCCACTCCGCAGGCAATACATCTACATACGCTTCATATTGCCCTGGGGTTTCCTTTCTTAATTTTTCCCAGGGATATCCCGGAATAGAAATATACTGGCTAGCGTGGTTTCTGCGCAATTGATCATTTGCCCGACCATTGGTAGGACGTAAATAAAATTTTGAATGCGTTGCCATATTTTTGTTTTTTGTTTAAATCCATGTTCAAACCTAGCGGTTTAGTCGCATTGGCACCGCATTTTGAGCTTAAATGAGCTAAATTGAGCTAATCAAGACCACTATTGAGCTAAAATGGACCGTTACAGTTGTGGGCGGCGGTGCAAGGACCAGGGCGCTTGCGGCGGCCCGATGAATTAAGTTAAGTGCGTGGTTGTCACTCCAAGGGGTGATTTATTGTATAATAATCAATATAAATGACAGGAGATTTTATAGAGGTGAGTCGATTAGAAGTATCGTCATTTCGACCGGAGTGTTCTAAAGGATTCCTTCGGAGTAGAAATCTTTAAATTCGATTTCAATAACATAGTTCAAAGATCTCTCCACTACGCTGTGCTTCGGTCGAGATGACGATTTCTATTGGAGTCTGTCAATGGTAGCGTAGCCGAAGACTCTTTGAGATTGATAAAATTCAAATAAATGCCCTTCGAGTACGCTACCATTGACGTTATTTCATAAACAATTATTAATCAATATTTTAGCCGCTATCGCATTTCCATCCAGCTAGGCCATAGCACGGTATCCCCGTTCTACTTAAATCCGGCCTAACAAATTTTTCGGGCTCCACAGGCCCAGCCACCCCACTAGCTTTGAAAGAAAAATTTTCAGCCGGTGTTTTTTGTTTCTTTTTGACAGCAAAAAGAAAGAGCCCCATCGGCGGCGGCGAGCCGAGGCAAGGATGAGCCTCTGGGCAAAAAAAGATATGCGTCATTCATATTGATTTTTATACAATAAATTCCCTCAGGATGACATCTTTTTGCGATTATCCCTTAGCTTGTTGACATTGGCTGGCGGACTGCTTAAGGGCAGCATAACCCTTGGTGGTGGCGCCATTCTGCGAAAGCAGGCCCTGGCGTTACCTTTTAGGTAGAGAAAAGGTAACTCCGGGGTAACCCTGGGGTAACCTTGGGGTTAACTTGGTAGCAACAAAGGGTAAAGAACGGGTAATGCGGGGGTAATTAAATACGGCCATTTTGCTTGCTCTCCAGGTAGGCAGCCATTAAATCTTTCACGTAAAAACGATCGCCAACAGGTAGTTTTACAGGCTTTAACGTGCCACGAAATTCCCATAATTTTCCGCAGCTTTTTTCTTTCCGATACAATTCTTTGTATGATGCTTTTTATGGATTATAGCGCATAATTGAAGCGCGCTCGAACAGTCAGAATTCTCCAAAATCCAAGCAAAATAAACGTAAAAAAAGACGCTTATAAAAAGATTGCTTTCTCCTATTTAGCTAAACATCTTGTTATAAAGCAGGGAAACGAGGAGTTTACCCCCTAATTTATATTAGATTACCCCTCACTACAAGCCCATTTTTTATGGTTAATTTGTTTCAACCAAGTATAAAAAATCTGGCAAACTACCAGAAGTATCTTTACAATTCTTTTAATCGTTACCGCTGTTTAGGCAGCAGCAGTAAGGAATGGGCATGTGATTATGGGATAACCAAAAGCCTTATAAACCAGATCGTTTTAAAAGGATGAAGCTTTTTAAAACAAGGTGATTATTACAGTTTTTATTGATCATAAAAAAGAGGGGCTCAACTGTAACGAGTAGCATATGTCCTCTTTAAAATAACCAAACGAACATGTTCATATGCCTGTTCATTCATTCTTACCTAATTTTATGAAAACAAAATCATTTACTTTACCCTCAGCCGGCATATTGATGCTCGTATTTGTTTTATTTTTTGGCAGTTGCAGAAAAAACGATCTTCCGGGTCCAGACAGCAAGGATCAGCTTTCGGTGAAGGCAAAACTGAGTGCAATACCACCAAACGAAACCCCACTGTCTATAACCAATGGCACCTTTTATATCGTGAACCGCAAAAGCGGAAAAACACTCGATGTTGGTGGTTTTCAGACTGCTGACGGCTCGAATGTTTCCCAATATGGCGGTACAGGCGGAACAAATCAAAAATGGAGTTTGACCCTGCTTTCCGGTGGTTACTATTCGGTTATTGGTGTCCATAGCGCCAAAGGACTTCAGGTAGACCAGGCGGGAACAGCTGATGGGGATAATGTGAACATATCTACCTATTCGGGCGCTACAAACCAGCAATGGCAATTTACCTCATTGGGCAACGGGTATTACCGCATTATTAACCGAAACAGTGGTAAGGACCTTGAAGTTGCCAACCAGTCAATCGTTGATGGTGCCAATGTTGCGCAATGGGCTTCCACGGGTGGAGAAAACCAACAGTGGTCTTTGTTAACGGTCAATGCAGGCGGTCAACTAAATTGGACGCTTAACAGTACGGGCGTACCGGCTGATGTAGTCGCCCGAATTACCAGCGCCATGAATGACGCCTGTGCAAGATATAACGCTGGCGCCAATTGGCCCGCCCGCACACTTACCGTACAATATAACACAGGTGTGCCCACAGCTGATGGCAGTACAAACGGAAACATACGTTTTGGTGCAAATACCAGTTACCAGAATGTGCGTACGGCAATGCACGAAATTGCCCACACCTATGGCGTGGGCTTAAGCAGCGGATGGACATCAAATACTGGCACGGGCGATTTCTTGGGCGCAAACACAGTTGCACTTGTTAAAATTTTTGATGGCACTAGTGGCGTAATACATACCGGAGGCGGGCATTTTTGGCCTTACGGTTTAAACTATGACAATGAATGGAGTGAAACAAATGCCTTCAGACATGTAAAATTAGTTTTTGCAATGCGATCAGACGGGATGTAGCGCAGCAGAGCTGTAGCTACTATAAAAATGGAACTGGATGTATCATAAAGGCGATTTCACCTCAGAGCTGTCATATTGTTCAATGGACTCCTACGGAGCGCCTACCGATGAAAATCAGGAGAAGTCGTCGAAACACCTTAAAGAATATTTACAGGTCCTTCGACAGGCTACCATTGACAGAATCATGGAATGATCGTCATTGCGAGGAACGAAGCAATCTTAATGCGCACGCTAATAGCGATCGTTGTAAGATTGCTTCGTCGGCTGAAAAAGCCTTCTCGCAATGACGATTCCTCGCAGCTTATAATAGGATAAAAATCCCTTATGCCATTAATATTGATTTTATAAAACAAATTACCTCCTCAGTGTGACAAAAATATTAGATTCGTTAATGTAACTTGTTCGCATCAACTCTGATGATAAAAAAGATTTGTTCAGTTTTTAAAGGTCTTTATCTTTATTGGCCTTCCTTTTTTCTGCCATATATTCGGAAGGTGCTACATTATATTTTGCTTTAAACGACTTAGCAAAATAATTAGGGGCACTAAAACCTACCATATAACAGATCTCTGAAACTGTTTTATCGCTTTTCTCTAATAATACGGCTGCTCTCTCCAGCTTAACAGACCGGATAAAATCAACAGGCGTTTTACCCATTACCTGCAAACACTTTCGGTACAAAGATACTCTGCTCATCCTCATATGCTTACTTAAATCCTCAACAGACAACTCAGGCTTATCAAGATTTGCATCAATATAAGGCAATACTTCGTTAAGGAATTTAACATCGGTAGATTCGATTTCTATTTCTGGCGCCTGAATACTGACCTGTCTGGAATAAGTTTTCTTAAACGTTTGATGAAGCGTGAGCAGGTTCTTTATTTTTGAATGTAAGATTTCAAAATTAAAGGGCTTGGTCATGTAATCATTTGCGCCTGTTTCTAAGCCTTTAAGCTGCTCTTCTTCAGCAGTTAAAGCCGTTAATAAGATGATTGGGATATGTTTGGTCCTGTCATCCCCTTTCAGTTTTTTACATAATTCAGTGCCGTTCATTTCAGGCATATTTATATCTGAAACAATAAGGTGAGGATGCAATGCAAGGGCCTTTTGCCAGCCTTCCTTACCATTCGGGGCCTCTACTATCTTATAAAAAGATCTTAAGTTATCTTTAAGATAAAACCTAAAATCTTCATTATCTTCAATTAACAGAACAAGAGGCACATTTGTTGTGCGGGTATCTATCTCAGAAGACTCATTTTCATCCTTTTTTTCATTGGAACATAATTGTTTTTCAGTGGTTATTAAGCCATCATAAACATGTTCATTACTTTTTGTAAGCGGTATGCTTTTAATGGTTTCATTTGATTCTGCATAAGGCAATTCAGCATTTTTAACATCATTTTGCTCCTGCACCGAAATTGAACCGGAAGCTAGTTTTAAGCGCACAGTAAAACAAGTTTCTAAACCTGGTTCACTTTCTACCAATATTTCACCTCCGTGCATTTTCACAAACTCTTTGGTGATGGACAAGCCAATTCCTGATCCTTGGTTAAGGATGGATGAGGATGTTTCATTTTGAAAAAACCGTTCAAAGATCATTTCCTGCCTATCTTTTGGGATACCGATTCCTGAATCTATCACTTTTATCTCCAATGAAACCCAGCCATCTTCTGCCTCTTGTGGCAGCTTTTGTAATTCAACACTTATGGTTCCTGCCGATGGTGTAAATTTAAATGCGTTTGAAAGTAAATTGAACAATATCCGCTCAATCTTATCGTGATCAAACGATACATATAGATTTTCAACAGCACTTTTAAAGGCAAACTTGATCTGCTTGCGTTCTGCCAGATCATAAAATGAGTCAGTTGCATCTTTAATAAAGGATACAATTTCGCCATCGCTCTTATGTAGTTGCAATTCCTGCTCTTCCATTTTACGGAAATCGAGCAGCTGGTTTACCAGGTTTAATAAACGTTTTCCATTCCTTTTAATCATGGCCAGCTGACCATAACGTCCAGTTTCTTTGGTCTCCGTTAAAAGTTTATCAACAGGAGCGAGAATCAATGAGATAGGCGTCCTGAATTCATGACTCAGGTTTGTTAAAAATTTTATTTTCAATAAATCCAGCTCACGCAATCTTTCGGCTTCTTTACGGTCCTGCTGCCGTAATTGCAACGCTTGGATTCTTTCCTGTTCCTGTAATTGCCTGGCCTGAACTCTTTCCTGCTCTAAGGCAAATTCCTGCCTTAACTTTTTGATCCCTCTGTTCCGAATAAATAGCAATGAAAAGCCAATTGCTAAAACATACAGCATATATGCCCATGTGGTTCGCCAGAAAGGAGGCAAAATGGTAATTTTCAAGTGCGACTCTGCCAGTGGTATAGGATCGTTTCCGTTAAAAGCTTTTACATGAAAGGTGTAATTTCCGGGATCAAGATTTGTAAAAGTGGCCTTACGCATTTCTGCTGGAACTGTAAGCCAATGTTTATCAAATCCTTCTAAATTGTATTTATAAGTTATTTTGCTGTGATTAATATAATTGAGCAATGCAAATTCGAGTGAAAAGATGTTTTCTTTATAGGTAAAGGTTAAATTTTCAAGTTCTGTTATTGTTTTTGGCAAAATAATATGACCGTTAATACTTTCACCAACCTGTATATTATGGTTAAACATTTCTAAGCCCGTTATTACCAGCATTGAAGGATACTGCTCCTTAGTAATTTGGCCCGCCCTAAAAATGCTGAAGCCGTTTGCCCCTCCAAAAATCAGTTCACCAGCTTTTGTTTTGTATGCAGCATTCATATTAAATGTGGGCCCTTGCAATCCGTCGGCCTCATTATATTTGCTGTATATGAATCTATAATTTCCTCCTTCAGCAACTACTGAAATCTTGTAAAGGCCTTTTTGCGAACTATACCAAATATGATGATTTTCGTCTTCAAGCAAATCCAAAACAGCACTTTCGGGCAGCCCGACTTCCTCGCTTAAATTATTAAAGTTTTTTGTTGCGGGATTATATATACTTATACCTTCACGGGTGCCTATCCACATCCACCCTCTGCCATCTTCGATAATGGAATGTACATTACCAGATACCAGGCTATTCGGATCCTTACTGTTATTAATTAAATTGGTAAATTCAAAGGTTTTAGTATCCAGCATGCTAACTCCACGGGTAGTGCCAATCCAGATCCTTTTAAGTTTATCTTCATATAAACAATTAATGATATTAGAATTTAGTGTGTTTTTAACTGTCGAATTAAAGTGCCTGAAGGTTTTGGTATTCCGGTCAAACAGGTCCAATCCATTACTTAAAGTACCAACCCAAAGCCTGTTGGATGAATCTTCTAACAGCGCATAAATGCGATTATCAGAAAGGCTGGAAGGATCTGTAGTATGTTTATAATGGGTAAATTTAGTCCCGTCAAAAGAATTAAGCCCACCTAAATAGGTTCCAATCCATAAAAGGCCCGAATGATCGATGTAAAGGCTCACAACAATATCACTACTTAAAGAATTATTGTTGGCAGGATTATTACGATATACTGTAATTTCACCGGTGCTTCTGTTTAAATACAGCAAACCAGTACCATTTGTTCCAATCCACAAATTTCCCTTACTGTCTTCCACAAATGAATTAACGTCTTTATATATCGCGTTTTTCCCTGTTAAATACTGATTTCGCGGAAACTTAAAAATGCTTTTATGATAGTAACAGATTCCTTTTTTAAAGGTGCCAATCCAGATTATTCCGTTATTGTCTTTGTATAAGTCGACAATGCTGTTCTGCGTTAATCCCCTGGGGTCATCTTCTTTACTTAAAATATAACTTATTTTGTTGGTTAGCTTATTTAAGATATTAATTCCACCATGATCGGTCGCGATCCAGATATTTCCATCATCTCCCTCTATAATGGAGGTTACATTATTCGAACTCAGACCTGAATGATCCGATTTTTTTCCAAAATAACGGAAGGTGTTACTTTTTTCATTAAGATAATACAAGCCGAAAGGGTTACTTATATTATAAATAAATATATTGCCTTCCGAATCGTGGCTAAGGTGGAAATCACTTACCTGATCTGCGAAACGTTTGTTTATTGCAAAATATCTATTTGTTACCCGCCGTTCTTTCAGGTTAAACTTATCAAGAACGCCGTTGGTGTAAATAACCCACAAATTACCCTTCTGGTCATCCAAAAAATGGCTTATATTATTCGAATCCAAAGAGTTTACTATTCCCTTTTTATGAGCATAGCTAATGGTTGCATTACTTTTCGCATCATAACAAAAAATACCTTTATTTTCAAGGTAGAGATAGTACTTTCCCCTATTATTGGTTGTATCTCTTTAAGGTATCCGCCTGGAATTTTATATTTTTTAAGGTGTTTATCCTGAAATGGCTCAAATTTTTCTGTTAAAGGATTATAAATACTGAAACCACTGCCAGATTTAATCCATAACTGTTTCTCCGGCCCTTCAAATATGTTTAAAATATAATCATCGGGAATACTGGTACTATCCTTTATGTTATGTTTAAATACTTTGAATTCATGCCCATCATAGCGGTTGAGACCGGCTTGGGTTCCAAACCACATAAATCCTCTATGATCTTTATATATGGCTTTCACCTGATTATCCGATAAGCCGTTAGCAATATCCAGATGAGAGAATTGGTACAAACCTTCTTGAGCAAAAAGAGAATTACACAGTAGGAATGTGCTTATTAAAATTAAAATCCGAAACATATATTCTACTCAATACAGAGGCATTATCACCTTCAAATAATTAATTTGAAATAAAATTTGGTTATAAAACGGCTGTTTAATATTGACATAACCAAGCTACGCTTATATTTTGATATTTTTTAGTAAAGACGAAAATTGTAAGTAAGCAGCATGCATAAAGGTGCCTAAATCACTAACCATTAAATGGTCAATATTCCCTAATCGATGCATAAACACCATAGGGTGTATTGCTTATGCCATAAAAAGGTCGTAATGTATAAACATGCTTACCATCCTTCAATTGGAAAGATGCAGAATCAATTATGGATAGGTTTGTTAATAATTGCTCAGGTTTGCTCCTCAATGCGAGTTCGGTATCCGTGTCGAAAGCCAATAGTGTAGGCCCATAAAAAAAAGCAACTTTGTTGATGTCATCCTGCATGCGCTCAATTCTAAAGCGATAATCAAATACCAATTTAATCTGATCCTTGTTGCTCCATATCCTATCCAACCGCACAAAAGAATTTGGAACAGCAGTTTGGGATTGCAAGCGCCCATTCACATAAATCTTCAGCTCATTTGCCCATGAGGGGACAAATAAGTTTACGGCTAAGCGGATATCCTTTTTAGCTGAAAAAGAAAACAAAACCTCCTTGTCTTTGGGAAAGTTACCCGTTTGGCTAAGGATAAGCTTTTTTTCTTTCCAGTTGAGCTGGGAAGGGATATATTGATTGATCCAAAGGCTTGATGAATCCCTGAAATAAATATTGGCATGAAGACCTGCAAATGCTTCTATTGCTGTTCCATTACAGCAGCGAAAATCGTTATCCTTTAAAAAAGCTTTTGTTCTTGGTGAACCAAGCGGAAGGTGGTAGACGCAAGTTCCATTCTGGTCATTCTGGGTAGGCAGTACTGCATTATAAAAAGCATTCATAAAAGCATCGGCATATGTTGGTTTCCCTGTCCACGTAAACAGCTCCGCGGTAAGCTTTTGGGTATTATGGGTAACACATGATTCAGCAATTTCTTTCGTCATCGTGTTGCTCAAGTGCCCTGGCAGCCCCCAATGTTCTGCAGAGAGCGAAGTTGGCGTAGTTACATTAGGGCGCGGACCACTACTGGATCCATTGACATAAGTATGGTCATGCTCAAGAATATTCCAAAAATTCAGTACCGCATCGTGGTATGCTTGCTCACCGGTGAGCATATACCGTTGAGCAAAGCCATTAACCAAAACCAAATGGGTATTGGCATGCAGGTCGCTCAGAATGTCGTGATTTTGGGAAAGCGGGTGCAGAAACCAATCTCTGTCAAATAACTTTGCCAGCTCAAAATGCATTGGATTCTTTGTAATCCTATATAACTTGTATAATACCTCGTTCATCGCCCCAGGTTCATTTTCGGGGTTCGCCGCTACGGTATAAAGCATTCTTTCAATGGTTTGATTATCAAGCCATGACATCCTGAATTTTACGTATCCTGCCATACCATTAACGATCTCCAGTGCTTTTTGGTTACCAGTGCGCATGTAAACATCTAAAAGCCCCTGCATCACTTTATGATAGGTATAATAAGGAGCCCAGACTCCAGTAAATTTTGTCTCCAGTTTCTCAAAATCAGATTCGGGAAATGCGCTGAGATACCCCCTACCAAGGGCTTGCTGGCATTTGGCAAGTTCAGTGACCATATATTCGAGCCTTTTGGAGAGAACGGGTTCATGATACCTTTCAATCAACATCGAGACAGCCGAAAGATAGTGGCCAACAAAATGACCACGTAAGCCGACATTGGGACTTTCCCAACCCTCTAACGCCTTTGCCGTAGATGGAAGTCCGGCATTTACCCTAAAATTATGAAGCAATTGATCGGCATCCAGAGAACCGATATAAGTGGTATTTAAGGCCTCTCTTTCAAGGATCCAAGACGCATTTAATTTCACATCCTTTGCCTGGAAAGCGATGAGCTTAGCCCTGCTTTGGGCATTTCCCAGCGTGAAGTTTATCAAAAGCAAAAACAGGATGGTTAAACTTTTACCGCTTAAATAGGTGTAGCAAAGGGGATTATTCCTCCGCAAACTATCCTTAAACAGATAACCTAAGGTTCTGCCTGCTATCATTTCCCCTAATATTTGGTTCATAAAATTATTTATACTTCTATAATCATCTCTTCCCTACAAGTGTTATCGGTATTTTCACTTCATGCTGGTTCCGGAAAACAACCACCTCTGTATTCGTATCGGTTGCGGTTTTTTGCGCCTGAAGCAGATCACTTACTGTTCTTATTTTTTTGGAATTGAATGATAAGATTACATCGTTTGCCTGCAGGTATTTAAAAACGGCTGATCTGGCAGGTACTTCCAGCACCAATACGCCCTGGGTATCGCCCATTCCGGTCGCAGAACGTTCGCCCAAAGTGGTCAGATTTTTCACCTTAGCCCCCATAAAGTCAATAATTTTATCGCTGCCTGACTGATTGGAGGTAAGGATGGATGGTATGGATACCTTTTTGGCCAAAGCTTTCAGTCTTGGTGAAACGACACCAAAACTATCCATATCAAAGTTCCTGAACCCTACAGAAAATGCAACAGAACCCTCCCTTACACGAAAATCTCCTTTGTCGGGATCTACAAAAAGTAGCTGACTGTATACCGAATTTTTGTCTGTACCCCTATCCTGTGCGGCTTTAAGGGAAACCAGGTCAGGAAAAATATTGTAATCTATTTCTTTGCCCCAAACCTTTACATCAATGGGTTGATAAGCTGACAAAACGATATTGTGTCGAAAAACATCATTACTGTTTTTAAACCAGACATGGGGATGGAAGGTATTATTGATCATGATGTTGTTTTCTACCACACGGTTTACACCTTCACGAAGCTTTATTCCGCCATTCAGGCATAGGTTATTTTTAATGATATAATTGCTCGAACCGTCATCAAGGTCAATATCCCAACCGTGGTCGCAGCGCATACGGTTATTGCGTATAGTGATCGGTTTAATTACATCGAGCATGGTGAGGTCAAAATTGTTCAGAACTATAGAATCGAGTACCTTCTTATCCGGATGCCAGTAGCGGTCGCGCCCCCATGAATTAAACGAACCATGATCGCCGCTTTCCTTTACGGTATTAAAAACATCATTATATTCAATAACATGACCTCCCCAGGTACCTTCACTCACATTTATACCGGCCCGGGGCACATCATAAATGGTATTATGACTTACTGTAATACTCTGGCACATCGACAGCTCTACTCCTGCCGATTGTTTTTCTATCTGACCAAGGTTAAACATCAGGTTATTGTACACGCTGCATTCTGCCGGATAATTATTGGTCAGCGGGCCAGGTGTACGGTCAAGATCTGCAAGTGCTACATATTGGTGATACTCGAAACTTGGAGAACGCACAGCACTAGGATCGCCTACAAAACAGATAGCACTTGCTCCGATGTCGGAAACCTGACAGCCCGATACTTCACAGTTCTTATTGAAGTTATTGAAGAAAACGGCATTCCCACCCAGGTTAGTGAGCGTACAGTTTTTAAGCGAACAGTTTACGGCACCATCATAAACTACAGCAGCACCACGGTAAATGGTCCAGTCGCTGCGCAATAATGGCTCCTTATTCTGCATAAAGGTTCGCAGCGTTTGCGTAAAGGTTAGCCCCTCGATATTGATATTCTTTACAGGCTGCTCCTCGGATCCTTTAAATTCAAATAAATGTGCAACCTGCGGGGTTTCGAGCCTTGCCGTTTTTATATTTAAGTTTTTGGGAGGATAGAAATACAGTGTTTGCAATTTCTTGTCGTAATACCATTCGCCAACGGTATCCAGCTCCTCGAAAATATTTTCAACAAAACGGTATTTATCATGCATAGGCATACGGCGGTTGTTCTGCCAGCCACCTTCGAGCGTGAGGTCGCCCTTATCATTCTTCCCCGTGATGAGGTAATGAAAATCGCCCCATAGGGAGCTATGTAATGCGTGCACATAACCTCCTTCTGGCGAGTGCCATTTTGCTACCCGCTCTTTCGAAAGTACATCTGATGCTGTTCCACCAAAATATTGAGCAGTAGCATCATAATTTGGATATCGGGCCATTTTCTGCAATTGCCCATTTACAAATAACTCATCAAAGATGAGGCGCTGAGTTACTTTGGCTTTCCAGATACCATTTTTATACACTTCCCATTGCAAAACCAACGGGATACTCCCGCTGATTGTTACTTTCTCGTCTTTAAAACTTTTCACCGTAAGTGTTTTTTCTCCATTCCGGGAGTCTTCAGCTGTAAAGACAATGGGTTTATCGAGATAATAATTGCCTTTAAGCAGGTTGACCACCACATTCCCCTTTGTTTTACGTGCTTCAGCCAGTGCTCTGGTAATCGTAGCAAATGGTTTAACCAGTGTTCCTGAGTTGGCATCATTTCCGGCAGGAGAAACAAAATAGTTTACCTGTGCCTGAACGTTTAGACTTAATAAAACAGCAACAAAAATTGCATAATAGCTATTTCTCATCATATTTAAAGATCTGTTACGGCGTAATTATATCAATTTCTGCATACCCGGCTATTGGCACCTTCTGTATGATGTAGCGCAGGTAATTTGATATAACTTGCTTTTACAGGTGCAAAATGCTTAATTTATCACAAAGGATTATTTTTAATATTGGAGAATTAACGGATGAATTTCCATTCATCAAACAAAAAATCCTCTCCATTAAATACAAAATAGATATTATCTACCCCTTTATCTATTTTCAGGTCTATTTTTTTCGATAGCGTAGTCCATTCCTTCTCATCACATGTAAGGGAAACAAGAGGAGTCCCTTTAAGATTATTGACATAAACATCAATTTTGCCTTTTCCTTTTACCCTGGCTTCGAATTTGGCGGGAATCTGTTTGCTGAAATCGGCTCCACGCACCATGATACATTGTTGATCTGCTTTTCCTTTGGCAACCATATTGCCAGGATTATCAACAGCTTCGAACTGGACTTGACCCGAAGTACCTGCTGTGGTTTCTGCCTGCTGAAGAACGAATGGATTTAATGGATTAAGTTGTGACGGACCTTTAAAGGTTGCTTTGCCCATTTGAAAATTCACATTCTTTTCATCCACCTGCATTTCTTCGATACCTACATTACGGAAACCACCTTTGGTGCCAAAATAATCCTGTAAATACATGGCATGGTAGGTAATATAATATTTCCCTTTAAACTTGAACAGGTGGGTGTGATTGTTCGTCCAGGGGCCCACGTTAACCTCGCCAGTATTCTTAAAATAATTATCGCGATACTTCCAACTGTCGGGACTTAAGGGTGTTTTACTCGTCATATAAGACATGTTGCATTTGGTTGGTTTATCAATATTGCTATAAGGCCATTCTGTGCGTTCTTCCCAGTTTGTATTATAGGTATAAACCCAGGTTCCGTTGATAAAGTTAAGATCACTTGCCTCGAAAAAATAAGGGGCGGGTATTTTAGCAACATCGCTGGCCAAACTGATCATATCTTTTCCCAATTTAACGATTCTGGCATTATCCGGCATATATTTCGTTTTAGGCGATCCGCCTCCAAAAGTCAACCAGCCTGTTCCCTGGTCGTCAATCACAACCCCTGGATCGAATGGAGCATCAACATCCACACCGGGAACAGAACGATCGATTATGTTCTTTCCCAATGGGTCTTTCCATGGGCCAACCGGAGAGGTGGAAGTAAGCATGGCTGTACCAATACCACTATTGGAGTAATACAGATAGAAGTGCGTCTTGCCATCTGCTTCCTTTCTGGATGTAATGGAAGGCGCCCAGGAATTCTGGCTCCATGGTGCCAGCCCGGCAGTATTGATGAGACCATGGTAGGTCCAGTTAACCATATCATCGGAAGACATCATCACCAGTGTACGGATATGCTCATATGAATTTTTCCCATCTTTTCCAACATGCTCATACTGTTGATGATCATTTGTGCCGTACACATAAATTCTTCCATTGTATTCTACGGCTGTTGGATCTGCCGTAAACATAAAATCTAATAAAGGATTGGCATTATTGGAGCTAAGTTTTGGCGAAACATTTGCGAATTTTTCTGCCAAACTTCCATTAACTACTTTTGGTTTTTCTACAATAGTTTGAGCTTTTGCGAATTCTCTGCCTCCCAGAAAAGCCATAACAACGACTGTACTTAACAATACTTTTTTTCTAAACATGTTTTTATTTTATCTAACGAATACCCATTAAGGGTTTATTTCAGTTGATTAATTATTCTTTAAGGAAGATCTTATTTATCGAATCTCCACCAGTTGAAATTGAACAGATCGCCTTGACTGCCTTTAAAAACAAAGTAGATATCGTGAACACCCTTTGTCTTCTTTACTTTAGTTGAAACGGTTGTCCAACTTTGCAAACCTCCTGTGTTTTTAACCTCACAGGATCCCAATAGTTCTCCTTCGAGGCTATCCATATGTATTTCGATAAAACCGCCTGATGCCGATGAAACATTTGCCTGAAATATTTTTGCTCCGTTATTAAAATCAACACTTCGGACTTTGATAAAATCGCCATTGTTAATTTCTGTTACATAAATTCCCGCATGGCTGCTGCGTTCGGTTTCAATTCCCTGCTCCCAGGCTATAGTTTCCGCTTCCTGCCGGATAAATGGATTTAAATGTTCAACAGGTTTTACACCTTCGGTTGTTGGAATTATCCGCGGAATGCTCCCATCCTGATTATACTGAAACTCATCTACACAAACGGAACGGGTAAAACCACCGCCACCTGGTAATGCACCGTTATGATAGAATAAATATGATTTGCCTTTATAAACGATCACACCTGGATGATTGGTAAAAGCGCCTCCCTTGCCAATTACCTGCATAGTGGTATCCCGGTAAACCCATGGTCCGGTAGGACTTGTACTGGTTGAATATGCCAAATGTTCAGGCACACCTCCTGCGGCATAATGCATATAATACAGGTTTTTGCGCTTGTAAAACCATGGAGCTTCCTCATATGCTGAAGGTCTTTTATCAACATCTTTAAATCGTACATTAAAACCTTCTTTATTCAACGGCACCGTAACTACCTCGCCAGCGTAAGAAATCATATCCGGATTCAACTTTACGTATTTAAGATAAGGGTTCCCCCAGTAGAGATATGCCTGACCATCGCCATCAATAAATACTGTGGGGTCGATATCTCCGTAACCGCTGTGAACCAGTGGTTTTCCAAGCGCATCTTTAAACGGACCTGTAGGACTATCAGAAACAGCCACCCCGATTGACATTCCCATCGTTTCATGAGTCATAGGTACGTACCAGAAAAACTTTCCATTCCTGGCAATGCATTGCCCAGCCCAGGCGTCTTGTTTCGCCCAGTTGAACGTTTTAACCGACAGAGGCGATCCGCGATCTGTCCAGTTCACCATATCGGTAGATGTGAAACAGTGCCAGTTTTTCATCACAAACACAGTCGATTTATCTTCATCATGCCCGGTGTACAGGTAAACGGTATCTTTATATACCATCGGCGCCGGATCGGCTGTATAAATGGTTTGTATAATCGGGTTTTGAGCCTGTAGGCTCGCTGCAGCAAAAAGAGCTGTTAACTGTAAAACTATCTTTTTGATACTTATTGTCATTTTAAATGTCTGTGTATATTATAATTGCAATTAATTTTAGCATTATTTAACGATATAAATCGGCAGTTGTCCTGGTGCTGCAAGAGAAGGTTTTGGCATAGGAATATTTTTGCCCTTGATCAATAAATTATCGTAAAAAGGTGTACTGAGCTTTTTTCCACCACCAGCAATCAGTCCTGCCATTCCCTGGGTGTACAAACTATCTGTCACTTGTAGTACCTGTTTTTCATCAACGAAGGCGCTAATAACAGATCCTTCGAATCGGAGTTTCAGGTTATGCCATTGGCTGTGGTTGATATTTGAAAGTTGTATTTCACCAAGCACCTTTTCTCCACCTGCGCTTTCATCGTTTTGTTTCTTGATAATTGCTTGTTGTTCAGCATCTCCGGTAAGTTCCTTTTTATCTTCTTTTCCCCTGGTTATAATTATGCTGCATTTGCCATTATCTTCAAGCTGTAGGTAATAGCCTTTTGGAATAAATCCATACCCGGTACCGACGTGGTTTACCCTGCCCATAACCCCTGCATTATCGCCTGCATTTAGATAGACATCAGCGCTTACTTCATAGTCCTTCCACTGCGCATCACCTAAAATACTGTAAGGCCGCCAATCTGGCCCCCAGGAGTTGGTTCCCTCTGGAACAACCTGGCGCAGGCACTTGCCTTTTTTATCCGGGCGTTCTGTGATTTCAAAGGCATCGACAATATCAGCAGTGTAGCGTGGTAAATGCCCCCATACTTTAGGTGAGGAATATTGCTCAAATGTTTCATAATATGGAAAGGGGAAAGGCTTTGCATCGGGAATATTAGCAAAGTTTCCTTTCTGTTGCCCTGTAGTGGTGGAAAGAGAGTAAACAGAATTGGGCGCTAAGGTAAGTGTAAATGTGCCCTTTGTTGGTTTTATACCAGCTTGCTGTACAAAATGCTCTTTCTCGTTACTACGCCATACGCAAAGCTGTTTTAGAGACAACCCCTCGCTGATCTGAAAACGGATTTGTTGTGGAGCTTTTGCGTTTTTTGTTTCGATAATGATGCTGTATTCCTTTTCAGGCGACTTTAAGGTTACTAAAGTTCCACCACCTTTAAGCTTAACACTACCCCCATTCAGGTATTGCCATCCAACTTTCGAGAATTGCCCGTAATGAGCATAGCCCCACAAAGCCTCGCGTACCTGATAATGCCCGCTCCACGGAGATTGCGCCAGTACAGCAGCAGGGTCTTCAGAATAAGGCTCGATGGGGTAAACACCTGCGATATCATACCAATTCACAATCTTGGTAGCACCGCTTTGAATAAAGTTGCGGTTGAAACACTCCACAATACTGATCAGGCAATCGAAGCCTTTCTTATAAACATGATCCTCGGTATTCCAGATAGGTTTATCAAGTTTCTGAGCCATTTCCTGAACTTGTTGGGAAGCGGTATCTCCTTCATAAAAGGTATGAGCGCTGATAATATCTATAGAATTACGAAGCTGCTCATCTTTAGACAAGTCCTTGACGAAGTCTAGTTTGTCTTTCCACCAGAGATCAAACCCATGAAGCTTAATTTTTTCGAACCCATTGGCATTAAGGGTAGAACGGAGTGTCTTCGCAAAATTGTAGTCAGATCCCTTTTCGTTGCGGCAGCCAATGGCATCTAATTCAAGGCCATAAACTTTACGAAGTCCCTGCAGCCATTTAACGTAATAATCGGCTGCATCCTGCGACCAAAAATTTCCGTTCCCAACCCATCCGGGAGCGCTCCATGCGGTAGCATCAAGGCTAAGATCGGGATTGCGCTTTTTGGCTTCCTGTAAGATCCACCAGGTATAGCCTCTGGAGTAATCAAGATCGTTACGCGTGTGCATGTGGCTCGGCATAGACCCCTGCGTTGAATTACCATCCCCGGGAATCTCAACAAGCAGTGCGCTTACGGAAGCACCAAATTTTGGCTTATAAAGAAAGTCGAGAATCTGACTGCGTTGGGGTTCGGGATAATCCTTCAGCAGTACCGATGTAGCGCCTCCCCCATTTACCACACCAATTCCATCGAAACGCTTCCCCCCGGCATTGCCCTGTAGTTTCACCGTCTGGACAGCATCCTGATGCATGATTTGTTGTGCATTAGATTTAAAGAAAAATAAAAGAAGAATTAGCGGAAGTGAATTAAAAATTGCTTTCATGAATCGGTGTGTGATAAAATAAATAGGGCCGTTAACGGGCGTTGCTTTAGCTGGCACACGCAACATGCATGCTCCAACTCGGGATTAGTTTGTGCAATTGCTAATTTCAAGGCAGTAACTGTGTACAAAATGAACGGATTGAAAATTTAAGTTTCATGTATTTATCTTTTATAATGAATTAAATGTTTGTTCCACATAAAGCACGGTGGGGCTATTTAACCGGTGTAAACTTGTACAGCGTCACTCCATGTGCCGGAACCTTTACCGAAAGCGCCTCTTTGTCTGCACGGATTGTTGTAATATCTTTCTGACGCCAAAGATCACGCACCTTTTGCTTTCCTGAAATACCAAGCTTATTCAGATCCTTGTAAGCGATATCCACTTTCTCCAGACCGAAATTGCAAAAGCCTACTGCACGACTCCCGTCCTCCAATTCTTTTGCATAAATGCGCAGATCGCCGATAGTCTGAACACAGGTAGCTTGTTTGCCAAGCGCATCCTGATTAACAGCAATCACTTCATCGTTTGTCAATAAATTCAGGGTAAAGGCATCCAGCTTTTCCATATCGCAACCAATTAGCAGCGGAGAAGAGAAAAGGCTCCAAAGGCTGACGTGAAGATACTGCTCGTCTGGTCTAAGCAAGCTTGGATGAAGGTTACCCCAGCCCACATGTCCTACAACCAGCATATCCGCATCGTTCCAGTTACCGGGTTTAGCCCAGGCTGCAGACTGATCCTGCGCTAATGCAATGCCTTTAACGTTGGACCAGTTGTCTGTTATATCATTCGTTGTACGCCAGCTGTTTCCGCCTACCGAATCGCCCCATTTCCAAACATCCGACATTCCGTACTGACACAAGCTGAAAACAATGTCGCGGGGTTGCTGACGGATGTACTCTCCCATTAGTTTATATGGTTTAACGGCGGTTGACAATTGATAACCTCCATTATAAGATATGGAGACTACTTTGTTTGGGTCGTTATCAGGTATTCCATTTAGCACTCCTCCATAGCTGCACCAATCGTATTTCAGATAATCGAAGCCCCATTTGGCATAAGTTTCGGCATCTTGCTTTTCATAGCCATAACTACCGGCACCGCCATCACAGGTCCAGGGACCGGGACTGGAATAGATACCGATCTTCAAACCAAGACCATGCACATAGCCTGTCAGGGCTTTCATATCTCCAAACCTTTTATTAGGAACTATATTACCAGCCTCGTCCCGCAGCTTACCTTGCAGGTCGGGATCTTTCGAATCGCGGTTATTTTGCCAGTACCCGTCAATATTTACATAATCCCATCCGTAATTTATAAGTCCGGTTTTCACCATTGCTTCCGCAGCGCGCTTAACTTTCTCACCAGAAACTTCTCCAGCGAAACAATTCCAACTATTCCAACCCATTGGCGGGGTAAGTGCAATTTTATCTCCACAGATAATGCGTAAACTTTTTTCGGATATGCCTTTCGCATTCTTTGCCTTCAATTGAACAGCGTAAGTGCCGGCTTTTCCAAGCTTACCGGTGATGAGCCCTGTTTTTTGATCCAGGTTTAATCCCTGAGGCAAGCCGGTAACCTGAAAGGTCATTGGCCGGTCTCCTGTGGCAGGTATCCTGAACTGAACCGGCGAGCCCGGGCGGACACCGAAAACGCTTGCGCTATTGATCTTCGGTTTTGCCGATGGCTTAGGGGTAAGAATATAGGGCTCACTTGGGATAGGATAAAAAGTAGCAAAAGTTGATACGCCGACCGCCTCAAATTTTGCATCTGCCCAGTCTGCATGGTTGTTGTGCCCTATTTCAGTTACCCGCAGCTCAAGTTTTTTCACACCCGAAAGTTTCACATTACATGGCCGGGCAGTATCGCCCAAATGCATTACACCGCTCGACCAAAGCTTCGCTCCATCGCCGAATACAATAAACTCTACGGCGGGATAATTGCCTTTCACCTCATCATCAACGCCAACCTGCGCGGTAAACGAATTTGCCTTACCCCCGAGCTGAATAAAAAGAGAGCTTTCTGCGTGTGTGCCGAAACCACGCTCAAAGGTTTTGCCTGCGATGGTCATGATATTGCCATCAACCGACCTGTTTTTTTTAGGTATGCCCCAGCCCTGTGTAGTTGGGCTGAGATCCAGTTCATCTAGCCAAACAGTTTGTGCGGAAAGCGTACTTATACTTATTAAGTTGAAGATAATAGCGGAGACAAGTGTAAATATGCTTTTACTTGCTGTATTCATTTTTAATTTATAATTGAGAGGATGCATAAATGGTTTGTATAATCGGGTTTTGGGCCCGTAGCCCCGCTACAGCAAAAAGCGCTGTTACCTGCAATACTTTCTTTCTTAATATTCATTGTTGATCTAATTTGTGTGTGTGTGTGTGCAATTGCAATAATTTTAAGTTTAAATTCATGGTTTCGGTGAGATTCCTATACGTAGTAAGAGTTTAGAAAATCAGTCGTCATTTCGACTGAAGCGCAGTCCCGAACTTTCGGGAGAGAAATCTTTTAACATACTTCATTTAAAGATTTCACCTCCGAAGGAGTTCCTTCGGAACACTGCGGTCGAAATGACGATTCTGCGGCCCCTGCTATAACCCCTCCTTTGTTAAAACTAACCTCTCAGGATGACAAATCTATATTTATGATACAACCTCTTTTTAAATTCAAGGCTAAGCATGAACCTCTAGAAAAAGCATTTCTATTTAGTTATACTATCTCTTACTATTTACTTAGATCCTGCAATAATGGCATCTAGCATCGGTTGGTCTTTTACCACATTATTGGCTCTGTCTAACATAAAACCTATCTCCCAATAGAATGGCAGAATACCATTCGCTTTAGCCTGTTTGGTCAGATAATATGTCCAGTCATTTACAGACTTGTTGTGCATGGCCAAATCCTTAGGAAGATAATTCGGGTTGTTAATTGCATTCCTTCTCCAGGCTGCATATTCACCCAGCATCACAGGGATTCCTTTATCAACAAACTTCTGTTTAATGTTTTTGAATTCTGTATCGATCACATCCTCTTCTCCATAGGTAGCGTTGCGTTCTGGCTCAATAGTAGAATGATTCCCTTTTCCCCAGTAGTAAGCCATTTTGCCCCAGGTTGCATCTCCATCTGTTAGTATCGTAAATGTAGAAGGCGTGTAGTCATGCACCTCGACCATCAACTTATTAGCGATTTCGTCTTTTGGCATCGTATTCATCAAAGTATAAGTTTTAGTAGGGTCAGTGCTGGGGCCCTGCACAACCAGTACCCGGTAACTGTTCCTGCCACCCGTAGAACGAACCGCCTTGATGAATGTTTCGTGATAACCATTGAGTATGGCCATCTGCTCAGCATTTTCAACCGCAGGTTCGTTCGTGCCGGCAAAAATAAGATGTTCGTCAAAATCACGCATGGTTGTAGCAATCTGCTCCCAAAGTGCTTTTAGTCTCGCATTAATTTCCTCTTGTTTTGCCGCACTGACATTATTTTCGAGCCAGCCATTATCTCCGTGTGTATTCAGCATCACATACATATCATTAGCTACACACCATCCAACTACTTCTTTCACACGATTAAGCCATACCTTATCAATTTCTACTTTACCAGGATCACTTAAATGAGTCCAATTCCAGTTACAAGGAATCCGTACCGTATTAAATCCCATTTGTTTTACAAATTTTACATACGACTCGGTCAGTTTACTATTCTGCCACTCACCTTCTTTTGGGGATTCCATGGTATTGCCAAAATTTATTCCCAAGCGCATTTTTGCCGCCAGTTGTACAGCCGTACTGCTCATACCGGTTGCATCGGGTGCTTTTGGAGATAAATTATATGTTGGATATAAATTACCTACTTGTGTAATCTTAATTCTCCTGGCTTGGCCATTACCAGATTTAATCGTAACCACACCATAACGCGATGCACCTGTACCATTACCAGAAAATTTTAGCTGTAACTGTGTAGCACCTGCTCCGCCCGCTGTGCGACCTATCTCTATCCAAGGTACCGCATCATTAATAGCTGCTGTCCATGCGTCGTTGCTGGTAATCGTCACTTCTGTACCTTCGCCATCTGCCTGCGCTTTAATATCCAATGAAGAAACTTCCAGCTCTGCTGCAACCTCCGACTTCTTACAGGATGAGGAGAATAAAGCGATAACGATCAGGAAACCCAAAAGTATCCCCTGACTTCTATTTTTTATATTTATAATATTTTTCATTTTGGTTAGATTAAAATTTATTTTTCACAACCCTCAAATTGTTGAAGGCTTTTTTTACTATAAGAAATTCGAATGGCGTTGAAACCGCTTTTTTTTAGCCAGGTCGACATACGCCTGGGTAACCGGCATTCACTGCTTTTACAAAAGACTGTTTCTTGGCCAGACTTCCGAATTTTTGCTTGTGGCACCTCGTAAACATAGGGATGACTACGATGCCGAAAAGATAATTTACTGTTTTCATATAGGTATATAATTGGTTGCTATTAAAAAATCGATCAGCAGAGGAACGCTTGCTACAATTTCCTTAACCAGATATTACGGTAGCTGATCGGTTCACTTTTATCTCCATGAGTCTGTAATTTAATTGGGGAGGCGCCATGTTTTCTGTAGGTTGGCTGGCCAATGTAAGGGGTGTCTCCTTTGAGTATGGTCGCATTCTGAACGAGAATGCCATTGTGAAAAACCGTAGCTACAGCCGGTGACTTTACAGAACCGTCATCGTTAAACCGGGGAGCTGTCCAGGCTACATCATAGGTTTGCCACTCACCTGGTTTTAAACAGGCATTTACCATGGGTGGCGATTGTTTGTAGAGACTACCAGCCTGCCCGTTTACATAGGTTTTATTTTCGTAATTGTCCAGCACCTGCAATTCGTATCCACCAGCACCCCAGGGAAGAGCAGCCAGAAAAATACCGCTGTTACCTCGGCTCTGGCCACTTCCACTTATATTTTCTGGGATCCTGTATTCAATGTGAAGCTGAAAATCCATAAACTTCTCTTTTGTCTGGAGATCACCCACAGATTTATCTACTGTCATGATCCCATCAGCTAACGTCCATTTTTTTGCTGAAGCAGTATCACCGGAGTTTACCCACTGATCCAGATCTTTTCCGTCAAAAAGAAGTATGGCATCTGAAGGCGCTCCTCCAGGCACCTTAGCCGGACTTACCTTTGCAGGTACAGGGCTCCATACTTCCGTATCTTCTGGCTTAGCAGGTTGCTGTGCCTGAACGAGCAGTGCATTTGTTACGAGTATCCCAATAATTAATATTGATCGTTTCATATTATTGATTTTCTTTAGCTATTGATGTATTATTTATTTAATGATTTGATCCAGCTCGCAATTTTTTTTACCTCATCTTTCGGAACATTGGTCATTGGCGGCATCGGCGTGGAATAACCGGGCCAATGCTCTGGTTTAGGCGTATAAATCAGGCTTGTTAGCTCCTCGACCGTATACTTTTTGGTGGAAATCTCTTTAAAAGAGGGGCCAACTTGTCGTTTATCCGAGTTGTGGCAGGCCAGACAAGTATTTTTAGTTAGCAGCCCTTTCACCTGCTCATAAGTTGGAATTTTCACTACTGATGTTTTTCCACCTGATGAAGACTTTTTACTTTGTGCCAAAGGCAGCTTTTTAGTTGAGGCCGAATTTTTGGTACTTACTTCTGCAAGGCTAAGCGCTTTGCCTTCCGGGATATTATTTAAAGTATAATATGCTGTTGGATGTACCAGACTATAGTAGTTCTCTTGTGATCGGATACCATCCAAAGTAATGTTGTGAATATATCCTTTGCGCAGGCCGGCTACAATAATTCGGGCAGTGAGGCCATCAGCTGAAACGCGAACGCCCTTTACATTACACTTTTGGCTATTTACCGGCGGACTTCCGTACACACTATGGTATTTATAAATAAAGCTTTCCACTGAATAAGAAGCAAGATCTAAGGCGTATTTTTTATCAACAGGTTTGGTGAACGCTATTTCAAACCCATCAGGCATGGCTTTAATGCTGCGCATTTCAAAAGGGATTTTGTTGTTCCAAACCAGTCGCTGGATCCCTTCTGTTGCCTCACCCGCCGAACCCCATCCCCGGTTGGTCTCGCCGGCGAACAATGATCCATCCTTTCCCCAGGCCAGACGCACGATACCCGATTGAAACCCACTTCTGAAAGGCCATGCGGCTCCCTGATATTCTCCGTTTATCTTTTCCATAAACACACGGCTAACCATACTCTGTCCCTGATCACCCACCAGAAGCTGGCCGGCGAAAGGGCCAAAGGAGCCTTGAGGAATTTTTACGATCTCAGAATTTGAAATACCCAGAATTCCGTGGGGCAGCCAAACCGCGGGTATTTGTAGTTCAGGAAAGTTCTTCTTCATATCCATCTCGGTTACCACCTTTGCATTCACATCGTTCTCTGGCTTTACACTGTTTCCCTTGCTGTCGTAAATCATCTTTGTCTCATTCTTGGCAAAGAACTGTTCTGTGGTCAATTTTATTGGAGACTGCGGCAGATTAGCCCAAACCAAGCTGGCTGGATGCCCCATAAATGCGCCTTTTTTTACTTGCATGATACTTCCAGAGCCAACCCAATCGCCTTGATTATCAGTATAAAAAAGCTGATCATCAATCATACTAATTCCGCAAGGCGAGCGCATACCTGCAGCCCAAGGCTCTACTCTTCCATCTTCAAAAATATGGAGTGCCCAGCCCCTCCATGGTACCATACTTGTCGGGTTCCACCAGGTTGGCGGAAATCCAAGATTCAGGGTTACAAAAAAAGATCCATCGGCAGCTAGCTTAGGGCCAAAACTATACTCATGGTAATTTCCTGAAAGTGGCCAAGCGTATATGGTTTCAAAATCATCGGCCACTCCATCGTTGTCTGTATCTGTCATTTTAGTAAGTTCACCTCGCTGAACACAATAAAATGATCCATTTTTATAGGCAAGTCCAAGCACTTCATGAAGGCCTGAAGCAAACTTTTGAAATGTTGGTTTCGATGAAGATGGATTTTTCACAATGAAAACATCCCCCCTCCTGGTGGTGACACCCAGATCGCCGTTAGGCAATGTACAGAGTCCGCCTACTTCGAGGATTGCTCCTTCAGGAGCGGGTACTTTCATGATCTTAAAATAATCATCTTCCTTTGGCGATTCTGCCTGAGCAAAGCAGCTTATTGACATCAATATAAATGTCATTGTCAACAGGCACGAAATACCGTTTTTATAATTAAAAAAAATATTCATCGGGTTATTGGTTAAGAAGAATAGCGTAAACGATCTTACATTTGAATGGAACAAGGAGCTCCTGAGTTCCTTGTATGGTTCTGATAATAGGCTTCAATTCGGCTTCATCTGCAACAGAAATAGAATAAGCTTTATCTGCAATGACATATTTACCATCTTTCTGTTCGATGACGTTTGCTTTGGCGAGACACAGGTATAAGTCATTGGCACTACCTTCTGGCTCAATTTCACGCCGTATGCCCAGGCCACCATCAATCACTCTGGTCGCATCTTTAACACTCAATCCGTAGGTGCGGTATTTAAACACTGGCAAACCTGATGCATCAAGTGTATAACCCTTCGGTTTGAAGCCCGAGCCAACTGTGTCTTTTTTAAACTCACTTTGTAGTGTTGCTAACCGCTGAATTTGTGGTGTGCCATCCCCGATCTGGATTGCCTTTCCGAGTGGCCGTGAAGAACCATCGCCCCTATCATGCCACATTGGTGTCGCATCCAGAAATCCTCCTTTCCACAATAGTACCAATTGGCCATTGTCAGCGTCGTAGGTATAATGCACTTTCAACGGACTACCTATACTGATGGCATGAGTAACCCGTTTATCACCATCAAGATCAATAAAGCTCCTGAGCAGGATATTGCGTTCAGCCTTAATAATTATTGGCTCAACTTTGGTCTCCTGTGCAACAGCCGGCCCGCCGGTCAAACAAAAGGCCGATGCACAGGCAATAATAAAATAAGAATATAAATTCATGCTTATCTGTATAATATTTGGTTAATTAAGTGTGTTGTGTTGGTTTCGAATTATCTTTAAAATTGGGCTACTGACCGGTTCATAACTTATCAATAGTATATTAGTGATTGATGAAGCTTTGTATGCACGCCACCTTACTCCTTTTTTTGCATTTCTCATAATTAGTAAGAAGTCTGGATAAGCTTCTTTTGGATAATTGGTTATTAGACTCAAAACTAGGTCAAGGATACCATTTGGGATAGATCAGATCTTTCAATTTCCGCAAGAAATGTTACACTAGCGTTATATTGAGCGCTAAAAACCCTTTTTTGCTAAATAATAGCATTTAAATTGGAAATATTTGTATCCATTTTTTTTCCTGATCCGTAAAACTGGTAACCTCTAATTGGAGCGCTTTTTATTGCAAACCCAAGCAGATGCAGGCCTGTGGAAGAATCTACGAATGACATATTTAAAAACGGCGTCATCTCAACTGGAGCAACGCGTAGTGGAGAGATCTTTGGACTTTTCTAAATATGGTTCGTCATTCCCGCGCAGGCGGGAACCTTAAAGCGCTTGCATTACGATTATTCATAAGTTTTCCTTTTTTCAGAGGTATTCATGAGCACTCTGTGGTTCCCAATCAAGTTGGGAATGACGAACTGCCAAAACCAGTTATCCAACTCCTTTGTTTTTTGGCTAAAACTGATCTCTAGCAATGGCAGATTCCAATAGAGCGGTCGTCTTTCCCGCGCAGGCGGGAATCTTAAAGCGGTCGCCATCTTAGCCTTAGGCTCGGGACTGTATATTGCCTTGGGCTGTGAGGGGCTGTGGGGTTAGTACCAGAATTTCAATGCTTATTTCGGCGAAAATCTGCTAGGCCAGATAGCATGATGCAGATAGCAGGGAGCAGATAGCATGGAGCATAATGCAGGATGCAGTAATTTGTTTTTAGTCCTTTCCCTTTCAGGAGAAAGGTGCCGATAGGCGGATAGGGGTTTAAGGCGCTCGCTATAATATGGTGGTCATTCTACTACAACAATAAATCCGTCATCCGATAGCTATCGGATGCGATGAGGCTTTTTCAGCCGAGGAAGCAATCTTACCACTATGGGTTATCTACGATAGATAGGCAGTCACTCCGTCGTTTGCTTCTACAATTTTCTGTCATCCTGAGGCACGAAGGATCTTTTACAGAAAGATTCTTCACTGTGTTCAGAATGACAATTGTAGACTTTTCCCCTTGCTCGGCCTTGCCTCGGCTCACCGCCGCCGAGGGGCTCTTACCTTTTTCTTGATAAAAAGGTAACCAAAAATCAAGGCTAGCATCCTTTCTTGTAAAAACCTACGGAAATCTTAATTGCGGCAGCATCGAGGCTCTTCCCCTTACTTGTCCCACCGCTCCCGCTTGATCCTGTCTTGGACCGTGGATTAATGAGGGGAACTGCACAGATTTCCGTGCTTTTTCCTGCGAAAATCTGCTAGGCCAGATAGCATGATGCAGATAGCAGGGAGCATATTGCAGGATGCAGTAATTTGTTCTTAGTCCTTTCCCTTTCAGGAGAAAGGTGCCGATAGGCGGGTTTAAGGCGCTCGCTATAATATGGTGGTCATTCTACTACAACAATAAATCCGTCATCCGATAGCTATCGGATGCGATGAGGCTTTTTTAGCCGAGGAAGCAATCTTACTACTATGGGTTGTCTGCGATAGATAAGCAGTCACTCTGTCGTTTGCTTCTACAATTTTCTGTCATCCTGAGGCACGAAGGATCTTTTACAGAAAGATTCTTCACTGCGTTCAGAATGACAATTGTAGATTCTTCCCCTTGCTCGGTGATTCCTACCATTGACAGGTTCCAATAAAAGGGTCGTCATCTCGACCGAGCAACGCGGAGTGGAGAGATCTTTGGACTATATTAAAAGATCTCTCCGCTACGGTCGAGATGACGATACTTCGAGATCATTTAACGTGCTTTCATTTGGTTTTACAGTTCAAATACGGTAAAAGAATAAGGTTTCAGTTCGAAAGATTTGAGATTCGAAAAATCCATAGCTGTTTTTATGGGTTGGATTTTGTAATGGCCCGGAAGACCCGATAGTTCTTTTTTAATTACTTGTTTGTTCACAGAACTTAACTTGGACAGATCAATACTAGTCTTAACTGCGACTGGAAGCATATTTACAATTTTGATGAATAATTTTCCTGATTTTTGGTCACGGGTAATGGAGTATGCCACCCGCTTAATTGCATCTTCTCTCTTTACTGAAATATCAACTTGTGCAGGAATGAATTCATCTCCTACGTTTTGACCGTAAAGCTGTTGCACGTAATATCCAATGGTGGGTTTAACTTCTGTATTGTTAAAGTAGATCAGATCAGGATTCCACTGCGTATGTTTTTCCTTTGCCAACAATGGTGCATAAGAGGCCATAGATACCACATCTCCATTGCGCTCCAGGGAAGTCAGATACAACGCTTCAGATAAAGCGGTTTCCAGGTTTGTTCTATTTCCCCCTGGGAGGCTTGCCGCATACTCTCCCAGATAAACCTTTGATTTACTACGGTCATATTTATCATAAAAATCCTGATTGTTTATAAACCAGCCTGGTGGACGATAATAATGTTCATCTATCATGTCAACCTTCATTTCGTTGGCAAAAGCCCAACCTTCCTCATAATCTGTACCTTCAAAAAACGGCCCTGAAGTTCCAATAATGGTTATTTCAGGATGTGCTTTTTTAAGTGCTTTATAGATCATGGCAAAACGCTCACGAAAGACGTCTGTTATCTGGTCTTCATTGCCGATACCGATATATTTTAAATTAAATGGTTTCGGATGTCCTGCTGCAGCACGTTCCTTCCCCCATTTTGTATTTGTGGCTCCGTTACAGTATTCAACCAGATCGATAATATCCTGAATATATGCGGGCATATCTGCCATCGGGATTCCACCCTGCTGCCCGCCCCCATTGGCTCCTGAGTTTTGGCAGGGTACTCCGGCGGCAATAACAGGTACTGGAGTTGCGCCGATATCTTCACAAAACTGAAGGTACTCAAAGTATCCCAGCCCCATACTCTGGTGATAGCCCCACAAATTACGGTCGGGAACACGGGCCTGTAGGGCCCCGATTGTATTTTTCCATTTGTAAATGTTATGGATCCCATCTCCATGGGCCACACATCCACCTGGGAAACGCACAAAACGCGGTTTTATCGCTGCAATTGTATCTGCGAGGTCTTTTCTAAGGCCATTTGGGCGGTTTTTGAAGGTATTTTGGGGAAATAATGAAATCATGTCAAGATCGATACGGCCATTTTGTAATGGCCACAATTGCAAGCTAACATCAGAGGCTGAGGCCGATGATTTGAGCGTTGTTTTTATTTCCTTCCAGGATTTTGAACTGCAACTGATCAATCCTTTCGAAAGCAAGCCATATTTTCCACTAACAAGCCTTACTTCAAACGACTTCTTTCCTTCTGCAACCCGAACAAAAGTAGAGAACAGGTAATTTTCTCCCTTTTTTAGTGCAATGCCGTCATAACCAGAATTCGATAATGAACTACCACCGACCGTTAAATTCAGTGCCGCGTAATGTGGGTTATTCGGGTGTAGTGGCTGCGCTGTTCGAATTGCAAAATCTCCTTCTTTGCCTTTGAATGTCCAGGAATGATTGCTGTTCCATTTTGTATCATGGTTTTCTTTATCTGATGGCTGATATTCGAAGTCACGATTTTGAATCAGTTCGCCATAAAGTCCACCATCTGCTGCATAGTTGATATCTTCGAAAAATATCCCTGTTAACAGCTTGCTTATGGCTTTAGCTTTTTCAGGCTCGGCCGAAATATGCAGCTCCGGCTTTGTTAAGTTTGCAAAACGTACCGGATCTTCTTTGGTTGTCTCCGCATCTTGCCGTGCCTTGAAATTCCTGAGCTCCGCAGCTTTATTCAACGCTTCAACCACAGCCCATTTAACACGGTGCAGCTGTCCGCTTTCCATATTGTTTTGAATGGTAGTGGTGACAGTATTGCTTTTATAGGCAGAGAGCGGTACCGCCTTTGCCGGACTATAGGTTTTGAAGTCTTTTGTTTCTGTCTGAAAATAGGCACCCTCACTATCCGTGTATACAATTTGATAAATGTCGAGATCTTTATGGTAACTAATCACAGGACGCAGGATATTCTTACCTTTTTCAAAAAAAGGATAACCTTGCGGCCCCCAGTCAATCAGATTTTTTGTTTGAGCATGGGCAAATTGCTTTACCCGATCATTTAAGCTCCAGACACATTGCCAAACTCCCCCACGCCCCAGAATCACATATGGAGCAAACATTTTTTTATCTGATCCCCAGCGGCCAAAGTCCGAGCGAAGATAAACCTGTCCTGTTCCAACAGGTGTCCAATTATTTCGGTCATCGCTCCATGCAAACCGTAATCCATCATTGCCGTATGAAAACAGGTAAACAGAATCAGTTGCGGCATGTTTCGCGGATTCTGTTGCAAATAAGTTTTTGCTAAATAACAAAAACACCAGCACTATAGGTAGCTTACTTAATTTCATACAAAACACAGCTATGTGGTTTAAGATTTACGGTTATTTGTTTTCCATTATTCTGAACAGCTTTTCCTGTCCAGCTATCTGTAACTTTAGCTATTTTAGCTATCCCTAAATCTGAGGGTTTTACGGAAATTTCCTTTAAATCTGGTTCATCAGAAAGATTGAACAGGGCGAGATAGTGTTGTCTGGTTTTAGCATTCGTTGATGTTACTGCAACTTTCTTGCGATCGTTAAAGAGAAATTTTACATCCGTACTTTCTCTATGCATCTTAAGCACAGCATTATTGGTAAGCAGCGAAGTGGTAAAGGGATCCAGACTCGGCATATCACCACCAAACATCAGGGGTGAGCGGAATATGGTGAAGAAGGTCATCAGCACTTGCTGCTCATCCTTGGTCAATCTGCTCGTACGGTCGCCTCCTCTTTCTCCGCGAATGGAAATTCTACCCAAAGGAATCATATCGCAATCAGGCCAGGTTCCTGGCTTAATATACGGCGCCCATGGTTGGGCAACATTAATCAGGTGCGTAATATGTGGCCAGGTATCCCATACATCATCCACCATTCTCCACATATTTGCATGTTGTTGAACGTGTCCTGCTTTTTCTATCGGCGTTTCGCCTGGTGAAGTGCTCAATACAATCGGGCGACCTGTTTTATCAATTGCTTTTCTGATGAGCTCTATTTCGCCCTGATGATAAGGGCGGGAGAGATCATCTACTTTAATAAAGTCGACACCCCAACTGGCGTAAAGTTCCATTATTGAATCATAATATTCCTGTGCACCGGGTTTTGTAGCATCTACCGTATAATTATCAGTAAGCCATTTGCATTGCAAGGCAGTACTATAGATCTGATCGGCGGTATATTTTGTACCCTTAATTGGCATCTTTTCTTTAACGGCAAGCGTAGGGATGCCGCGCATAATATGAATACCAAATTTTAATCCCTTAGCATGTATATATTTTGCCAGGTTTTTAAAGCCCTGTCCGTCTGCTGCTGAGGGGAACCGGTTCAGGGCAGGCAGATAACGGCCAAATTTATCAATTACATATTTTGGATCCGTTTGGTTATATCCTCCTGCTTTATCATTTTCCACAAACCAGCGGATATCCACAACGATATATTCCCATCCGAAAGATTTCAATTTGGAAGCCATGTAATCTGCATTGGCTTTTACTTCAGCTTCTGTAACAGAGGAGCCATAGCAGTCCCAGCTATTCCAGCCCATCGGAGGAGTCTTCGCCCAATTCTTAAAATTCTGTTGCGCGTAAGTTTGATCAATTGTGAACATTGAACAAAGTAAAAGCAATACTGATGCTATTCTTTTCATGCGTTTTATATTTGGTCTTTCACAAATATAAATAATAAACGTTAAAACAACGATTATTATCAGGTCATTAAGTGCGCATCAAGAATAATATTACTCAAGTCGCAACACCAATGGCGTTAGAATAAGGGCTTAACCATAGATGTACACAGATAAACACGGATCTTCGTATCTGTGTGCATCCTTTCTATCTCTCGAAAATTGGGACAAGTCGTGGTTAAATTAAGAATACTTTTATTTCGGTCGGTGAGACACCAACCGATAGGATAAGTCGCAACACCAATGGCTTAGATTAAGGGCTTAACCACAGATGTACACAGATAAACACGGATTTCATATCTGTGTACATCCTTTCTATCTCCCGAAAATTGGGACAAGCCGTGGTTAAATTAAGAATACTTTTATTTCGGTCGGTGAGACACCAACCGATAGGATAAAGACCTGTTTTTTAATCCGAATCCCTTTTTTTTGCTCTATATTCTGAAGGAAGTACCTGGTATTTTTCCCTGAATGCCTTTGCAAAATAGTTAGGGGTGCTAAAACCGACCATATAACAGATTTCAGAAATTGTTTTAGTGCTTTTCTCCAATAAAACCGCTGCTTTCTCGAGCTTAACAGACCTGATAAAATCAACAGGGGTTTTACCGGTAACCCGTAAGCACTTTCTGTATAACGACACCCTACTGATCACCATATGCTTGCTCAGATCTTCCACTGATAATTGAGGCTTATGGAGATTGTCTTCAATGTAAAGCAATGCAGTGTTCAGGAATTTCACATCATCAGATTCGATCTCCATTTCTGGCGAAGCCATGCTCACCTGTCTGGAATAAGTTTTTTTAAAGGTTTGATGCAGCGTGAGCAGATTCTTGATTTTGGAATGTAAAATCTCAAAATTAAAGGGTTTCGTCATGTAATCGTTCGCTCCTATTTCTAACCCTTTTAGCTGTTCTTCTTCACCGGTTAAAGCCGTTAAAAGAATAATCGGTATATGCTTTGTCCTTTCGTCTGATTTTAATTTTCCGCAAAGCTCATTGCCATTCATTTCAGGCATACTGATGTCGGAAACGATCAGATCTGGATGTAGTGCAAGCGCCTTTTGCCAGCCTTCCTTACCATTTGAGGCCTCTTCGATTTTGTAAAAAACCCTCAGGTTATCTTTAAGGTAAAACCTAAAATCCTCGTTGTCCTCAACCAATAGAATAAGGGGGGCATTTTTTACGCGAAGGTGCTTGTCGGCAGATTCTTTTTCTTCATCTTTTTTATCTGGTGTGGCATCTGGCACGTCCGCTTCTTCAGGATGTTTTTGCTCTTGTCCAGAAATCGCAACGGGTACAAGATTTAGGTATAATGTAAAACAACTCCCCAAACCTGGCTCACTTTCAACTACTATTTCGCCCCCGTGCATTTTAACAAACTCTTTGGTGATGGAAAGGCCTATCCCTGAACCCTGGTTAAGAATGGAAGAAGAAGTATCATTTTGAAAAAACCGTTCGAATATTTTTTCCTGTTTATCTTTTGGAATACCAATCCCCGAGTCCATCACTTTTAACTCCAATGAAACCCTGCCATCTACTGGTTTACCATCCAGTATTTGTAGCTCAACACCTACTGTTCCGCCTGTAGGTGTAAATTTAAATGCGTTAGAAAGTAAATTGAACAATATCCGCTCTATCTTATCCTGATCATATGATACATATAGATTTTCTATGGTGCTTTTAAAAGTAAGTTTGATCTGCTTCCGTTCTGCCAGATCGTAAAAAGAATCTGTTGCATCTTTAATGAAGGAAACAATTTCGCCATCGCTATTATTTAACCTTAGTTCCTGCTCTTCCATTTTACGGAAATCGAGCAGTTGGTTTACCAGATTCAATAACCGCCGTGCATTTCTCTTGATCATGGCCAGCTGGCCATACCGCCCATTCTCCTTGGATTCGATCAAAAGTTTATCTACAGGGGCCAGGATCAGGGAAATAGGTGTCCTGAACTCATGGCTCAGGTTGGTTAAAAATTTAATTTTTAACAGATCAAGTTCCCGTAATCTTTCAGCCTCCTTACGGTCTTGCTCGCGTAATTGCCGGGCCTGGATCCTTTCCTGTACCAAAGCAAACTCCCGCCTTAATTTATTGATCCCCCTTCTCCTGATCAATAGCAACAGGCAACCAATGGCCAAAACATACAGGATATACGCCCATGTTGTACGCCAGAAGGGAGGTAAAATGGTAATTTTCAATTGTGATTCGGCCAAGAGTACAGCGTCATTTTCATTAAAAGCCCTTACATGGAGTATATATTTGCCTGGATCAAGGTTTGTAAAAGTAGCTTTACGGCTTTCTGAAGGTACCGTTAGCCAACGTTTATCGAATCCTTCCAGACTGTATTTATAGATTACCTTTTGGGGATTAAAATAATTGAGCAGTGCAAACTGGACTGAAAAAATATTCTCTTTATAGCTAAGGCTTAAATTCTTAAGTTCTGTTATGGTTTCGGGCAAAATAATATGTCCATTTATACTTTCACCAACATTTACCTTATGGTAAAATACCTCTAAATCCGTCATAACCAACGCTGAGGGAAACTGGCTGTTCTTGATCTGCCCTGCCCTGAAAATATTGAAGCCGTTCGGCCCCCCAAAAATCAGTTCGCCGGCTTTAGTTTTCAGTACCGCATTGATGTTGAACTGTGTATTCTGCAACCCGTCTGACTTGTTATACTTACTGTACCTGAATTTATAGGTTTTCCCCTGAGCAATTACAGAAATTTTGTAAAGCCCTTTAAGGGAACTGTACCAGATATTGTGATCCTCATCTTCTATAAGTGAAAGCACTGTATTTTCAGGTAAGCCAACCTCTTCGCTTAAATTAGTGAACTTTCTGCTTGCAGGATTGTATATGCTTATTCCTTCTCTCGTACCTATCCAAATCCACCCCCTGCTATCACTGGTGATTGAATTTACGACACCCTGTATCAGGGAATTCGTATCCCTGCTGTTATTTTTTAAATAGCTAAACTTAGCGGTTTTTGCATCCAGGATATTCAGCCCTGCCGTGGTGCCGATTAAGATGTTTTTGTTTTTGTCTTCATACAAACAGGTAACCACATAAGCATTTAATGTATTTTTAACCGAAGGGTTAAAGTGTTTAAATTTTCCGGTACTGCGGTCAAGTAAATTCAGCCCGCCGTTTAAGGTTCCTACCCAGAGCCTGTTGGAAGAATCTTCCTGCAAAGCATAAATCCGGTTATCTGAAATGCTTGAGGGATCAGCGGTGTGCTTAAAATTCGTAAACTTCTTCCCGTCAAAAGAATCAAGCCCACCTAAATAGGTACCGATCCATAAAACACCAGAATGATCGATAGTAAGGCTGATCACAATATCACTACTTAAAGAATTATCGCTGGCAGGATTATTACGGTATCTTTTTATTTCGCCTGTACTTCTGTTCAAGTACAACAGGCCTGCTCCGTTTGTTCCGATCCACAGGTTACCTTTGTTATCCTCCGCAAATGAATTAACATCTTCATTTAGTGCATTTTCCCCAGTTAGATACTGATTTAAGGGGAATTTATAAACACTTTTATGGTAATAAGAGATTCCTTTTTTGTAGGTCCCGACCCACACTATTCCATTATTATCTTTATATAAAGCCCCTACACTATTGTCACTTAAGCCCTTCGGGTCACCTTCTTTACTTAAAATATAGGTTAACCGGCGGGTATGTTTGTCCAGGATATTGATTCCGCCATGATCAGTCCCTATCCAGATATTTCCATCGTCGCCCTCAATTACCTTGCTTACGTTATTTGAGCTTAATCCGGAATGATCTTGCTTTTTCCCAAAATAACTAAACTGATCACTTACCACATTAAGGTAATATAAACCGAAAGGGTTACCCCTGCTATAAATAAAAATATTGCCTTCCGAATCGCGGTTGAGATTGAAGGAATTTACCTGCTCACCAAACCTTTTGTTGATGACAAAATACCTGTTTGTTACCCTGCGATTCTTTAAATTGAACTTATCAAGAACCCCACTGGTATAAATAACCCATAAATTGCCTTTTTCGTCATCAATTAAATCACTTATCTGATCAGTATATAGCGAATTGGATACACCGTTCTGATGGTCATACCTGACGGTTGCATTAGTTTTTGGATCATAGCAAAAAATACCCAGGTTTTCGATCAGGAAATAGAGCTTGCCGCTATTATTGGTTTTTATCCCCCTCAGGTACCCAACTGGAAGTTTATACTTTCTAAGGTGTTTATCCTGAAACCGTTCAAACTTTTCGGTTGAGGGACTGTAAATACTAAAACCACCTCCAGAGGTAATCCATAACTGTTTCTCCGGCCCCTCAAATATATCTAAGATATAACCCTCCGGGATACTGGTACTATCCTTCGAACTGTGTTTAAATATTTTGAATTCGTGTCCATCATAGCGGTTCAGGCCAGACAGGGTGCCGAACCACATAAACCCCTTGTTATCTTTATAGATGGCATTTACTTGATTATCAGATAGGCCATTGGCAATATCGAGATGGGAAAACTGATATATGTTTTCTTGCGCAAAAAGAGAATTACACAAGATAGATACAAAGATCAAAGCAAAAAACCGATACATATGTTACTGTAAAATAGATTGATAATTTGAGGTTACCTCCAATATCAATGTTAAAGCGCTAAATGGTTATAACTGGTCAAGGCTCCAGTATAGCGAAGCTACAGTTAAATCCTGATAATCTTTAAAAAATCTAAACTAGCAAACAGGTCTCTGGATCAAAAAACCAATATTCGGATGAAAAATATTGTATCCATTCACCCAAAAGGCACTTACTCGCTCCAAACCGTTACACCAGCAGGCTTCAATGTTTTTTCTCCAACAATAATCTTCGAATTTGCAGGAATATTTATGATATAATCAGTAGAAGAATAATTTACGGCCATATAAAACCCATCCCTCCAATAAACATAAACACCTGGCGGATAATTTTCGGTAGTTGCGCCTATTCCGGTATAAGTGTCGCGTAACAAATCCTTTTCCAGCTTCGAATCATCTGTGGCTACACCTATATAGGTTACCGATCCTTTACCGATTTTGTGTTTTACAACAGCCGCCTTTCCTTTATAAAACTGGTTTTCATATCTTGCAAGAACTTCGGTATTTTGATCGGGCTGCAACAGATCGCCCCATTTATTCCATTTGTAATGTTCCGAACCCATCTGGATGTCTCCTTTCGCGTAAGATGAAAGCATATCAGTTGCCGTAATCTGCGCGCCGATAAGGCCCGAAATTGGCGCTGCCGTTTTACCCTCCCAGAAATGCCCCATGCGGTTTTTGGTTGCTGTACGGCAGGTAATAATCAAATGTCCGCCACGGGTTACATAATCATTCCATTTCTTTACCAGAGCCGAGTCGGCCATTTCGTAAGCAGGAACAATTACCACCTTATATTTCGACAGATCAGTAGTTTCCGGTACTATATCAACAGGAGCCCCCAAAGACTTTGCCATTTCCAGAAACTTAACAGGATAGTTCCATGTGTCCCACTGGTTGGTCTGTTTCTGCCTGTCGATGGTCCAATAATTTTCCAGGTTCCAAAGAATGGCGGTTGAGCGTTCCGTCAATTTTTCAGGCACCTTAGCCCCTGGCCTGTACAGCTTCCTCAGTTCTTTTATTTCTTTCATGAACTGGATATACTCTTCACCCCCTTGCGAAGGGGTTACCCCATCTGTTTGTATCACACCAGAATGGTATTGTTCTGCGCTGTATAAAATCTGTCTGAACCGGTAAGAACAGGCAAGTTTCCCACCTGCTGCAAAGGTATGGTACAGCCACATGCGTACTGTTCCCGGCAAAAGAAGCGGGTTGTAGCTTCCCCAGTTTACAGGACCGGGCTGAATTTCCATCACGCCCGACACGCCTCCTACACGCTTAAAATATTCAGATGCAAAAAGGATAACCCGGCTATCTCCCATCCTAAATCCCAGTTCGCCAATGTTGTCGCTACCACCATTAGGATAAGCAGTATAAGCTGCAAAATCTAGTTTCTTTGTCCGCCCAGGATCAGAACTGGGAGAAACCGCGGTATAATTAGTGGTGATGTATTGCTGCTTCGATATGAGTCCGCGTAAGGTGCCGGCCTGAAAATCAAGAAATTCGGCTTGCGCATCGGCACAGTAGCGCTTAAAATCGAGCAGGGCATGCGGATTATTGCCCCACCAACCAACGAGATTGGTATTATGGATCATAACCTGGTCGAAATTGTTGTACCACTGGCTCCAGAAAGCTGTGCCCCAGGCATCATTTAAAGCATTAATGGTTTTGTACCTGCTTTTTAGCCATTGCCTGAAAGCCTCCTGCGAAGACACACTATAATCAGGTTTGGCATCGGGCTCATTATCCAGCTGCCATCCGGTCACACTTTTATGCTGACCATAGCGCCTGCCCATCTCGGTTACAATTTTTTCGACAAACAACCGGTACCTGGCATTAACGATTGAAGCCAGTCCCCTTGTGCCATGTTCGGCCCGGATATAATGCCCATCCATGATAAAGGTTTCGGGATAATTGGCCCGCATCCACGCCGGTGTAGTTGCAGATGGCGTGCACATAACCACCTTAAGCTTATATTTTACGCATAAACCCACCACCTTATCAAGCCAGGTAAAATCAAACTTTCCTTCTTCAGGTTCCATTTTAAACCAGGCAAATTCTGCAAGGTGGACAAACTCGTAACCCATATCCGAAATCTTTTTGATATCCCGCTCCCATTGGCTTTCTTTCCAGTGTTCCGGATAATAGTATATTCCTGTGGTGATCAGGTCTTTCTCTGGGAAAAAACGATTGGCTTCCTGCGATTTTACACTTAGTACCGAAATAAGCAGTGCTAATATAATCAGTGGTATAGTTTTTTTTAACATGGGAACTTAGTTCTTGTGGTTTAAATCCTTAATTTCTGTTTTAATGGTTAAAGTTTCTGGTGGTAAATCAGGCGAGGTAACCGTTAGTTTGATATCGCCAGCTTCATGTTTGCTCTTTATCACAACTAAAGCTTTACCTTTCCAAGCTTTACGTGTATTGCCCACATATTGTTCAAAATCTTTCAGATCAGCATTATCCACTCCTGCAATTACGCCTGGACCTTCGATTTTGAAATGTAAACGGTTGGCAGCATTAGGTTGAAGTATTCCCTCTTTATCGATTACTTCAATCGTGATGTAGGATAAATCCTGTCCGTTGGCCAAGATCTCTTTCCTGTCTGCCCTTAGATTTATTTTTGCAGCCTCGCCAGCAGTTTTCAGGATGGCTGATCCCGTTTCTTTATTGCCTTCTACACCTACGGCTTTAATCAAACCCGCAGCATAAGGGACCTGAAAGGTAGCTTTAAACTGTTGTTCGATGGTAGTTGCTTGTTCACCTATTAATTTGTTATTAAGGTAAAGCCTCACTTTCGGGTATTTGGAATACACTTCAACCTGAACCGTTTTTCCTTCAAAACCGGGCCAGGTCCAGCTTTCCCAGGTTGGATAAACTGACCACCAGGTTTCTTTGATTTCTAAAGGTTCCGGAGCAGGTTCACGAACGGCCATATAGAGTTTTTCGTTATCATTATACAGCATACTCCGGTAATGGGAAATGGGTTTCCGCCATCCGGTCAGATCGATATCGCCGCAGTAAGCGCCATGCCATGGAAAAAAATTATTTTCCCAGTGTTCACCAGGTGTCTCCCCAGAATAATACCAACGGCCAATGCCTGACTCACCCAGATAATCCATCGCTGTCCAAACAAAATCACCAATTACATAATTGTTTTCCTGCACCAGTTTCCAATTATTAAAAGCATCTTTAGGATAAGATTCCGTTTGAACGATGATACGGGAAGGCACTCTTTTATGATCGTCTGGGGCAGTAAGCAGGTTGTAATTGTAACCAGCAACATCGTGTACGTTTATCAAGGAATCCAGGTTTTCCCATTTGCCTAAATTCACAACTGCAGAAGTTACTGGCCTTGTAGTGTCTATTTTTTTTACTTCCTGCAAAAGCATTTTAGCGGTTTCAACAGCCTCGGGTTTTCCCCGTTCTACAATTTCGTTACCGATGCTCCACATCACGATAGATGGATGGTTTCGATCTCTCAAAATCATTGACTGCAAATCTTTTTTCCACCATTGATCGAAATATTTTGCATAATCGTTACTGTTTTTTCCAATTTTCCAGCAGTCGAAAGATTCGTCCATTACCAGTAAACCTAATCTGTCGCAGGCGTCAAGAAACGCTTCAGAAGGTGGATTGTGGGAAGTTCTCACCGCATTGAACCCACCGGCTTTCAGCAGTTCAACTTTGCGCTCTTCGGCACGGTCAAAAGCAGCAGCACCTAAGCATCCGTTATCATGATGTACGCAACCGCCGTTTATTTTCACTGTTTTTCCATTCAATTGAAATCCATTTTCGACAGTAAATTTTATGGAACGGATACCAAAATTGGTTTTTGTATCGTCCAGCACTTTTTTGTCTTTTACTACCTGAACCTGCGCCTGGTACAAATTCGGTGTTTCAGGTGTCCAGAGCATAGGATCTGACACCTGTATTGTCTGGCTGATCTCCTTTTCGCTATTCGCAGGTAGCTCAACCTTCATCTGGCCATTACCAGTATTTTTAGAATTTTTATTCCAAAGAAGGGTTTGTACAATAACACGCTGGGCAGATGCTGTTTCATTTTTAACCTTGGTTTTCACTAGCACAGCTGCCTTTTTTGAAGATACCGCGGGAGTTGAAATACTTACACCCCAATGTGTAACATGTACAGGATCAGTAGCCATCATCCAAACATGACGATAGATTCCCGAACCACTGTACCAACGGCTGTTCATCTGTTGTGAATTATCTACTCGTACAGCAATAACATTCTCTTTTCCAAAATTCAGATAAGGTGTAAGGTCATAACTGAATGAGGTGTAACCATAAGGGTACACACCCAGCGATTTTCCGTTGATAAAAACTTCGGAATTCATATAAATGCCTTCAAAATAAATCGCTGTTTTTTTTGTCTTCCAGCTATCAGGCACCTGAAAGGTTTTTCGATACCAACCCATCCCTGACGGAAAAAATCCGCCACCTCCGCCCGTAGCATTTTTAGGATGAGTTTTTCCTTCGATACTCCAATCGTGCGGTAAATCAAGTTTACGCCAACCCGAATCATTGAAATCATTTGCTTTAGCTTCCGGCATATCACCTAAAAAGAATTTCCAGTCATAATCAAATAACTGTTTTCTTTCTATGCTATTTTGTGCATATCCTGAAAAAAAGCTTATCAATAGTATAAATCCGAATACTATTTGTTTTGCAAAATATTGCCTTTTGTATAAATTGAAGCTCCTCACTTTGTTGTGTTATATTAATTTGTATTATTAAATATTATAGCCTTTATCAATATGTTATTGCGTAAATTAAAAAAGGTTTTAAAACGGCCTAATGCTTTGCTGAGACTAGTGTTACGTTAATAGTTAATGGCGGTTCAATTTTCCCGCTGATTTCGGTGATCATCGCTGAACATATAAATCAGCGTATTCCACGTAATCAGCGGGGGTATAAAATGGCAATTCATCCTTAACTTAGCACTAGTATCTTATCGTAAAGGAGTTATCCGATACAGTCCGGCCCCATGTTGTGCCAATTCGCGCGCAAAGCTCCCATCAAAAGTTCCGAGATCTTTGTGATTCCACAAATCGCGCACTTTTACTTTACCTTTTATATTAATCGCTTCAAAGTTTACTTTTACATTGGTCTTGTCGGGCAAATCTAATGTTCCTTTATCAACCAAAACGCCAAAAGTTACTGAGCCTTTTTCCTGTGTTACGTAGCCCGTTGCGGTAAAAGAATCATATCCTTCAGGCAGTTCATAAATGATTACAGACGCTGCATGAGCACCAATTCCCTCTCGTGTTTCATTATTTATAATAATTGGGTTATTATCGAAGGTACGATTGACATTTGCATCTCCCCAGCCTGAAGTTGCACTCAGCCATTTGAGGTTAGTCAGTTTTAAATCACCTTTGGAACCGTGAAGTACAGGGTCGACCCAAACGATATGATCCCTATCAAAACCATTTCCGCCATCCCTCACAAAGAGAACAAGTTTTTTACCATCCTTTACCGATACTTCTATCTTTTGCGAACTTCCGTTGCCGGCAATTATTGGGCTTACATAATCAGCATTATTGAGATCAAGATTCTCTCCCTTGCTTTGCGCATTGAAAAGGGCCACATACTTATCTTTGCTATTGGGTACATCGGCCGTCCAAACGATCAGATTCTTTTCACGTGATACCTGACGGTTATTTATGCTGTGTTGATTTACTTTGAGCATTTCGGGATTGGTGAGCATTTCCTTGGTAAAATCATCAAGCATGGTCATATTTCCACCAAAAATAAGTGGCGAACGACCAATCGCCCAAAGGCTCATCAGCGTATACTGTTCGTTTTTAGTGAAATTAGTTGGGCGTTTAAATTCAACAATTCCGATGGGTAGCATATCTGCATCAGGGAAATGCCCGGGTCCGCGAAAGGGTGTCCACACGTCCATTCGCTCAAACATCGCTTGTAACAATCCCCACTGATCCCAAAAATCGTCAGTGATACGCCACATATTGGCATGATTCATCACATGATCGCCCATTTTAACCGGTGTTGCTCCCGGAGATAAACTTAACAGAATATGCCGCCCGGTTTTATCTATTGCTTTACGAAGCGCTTCAATTTCTGCCTTTTGTACATCATCATAAGGACGTGAAATATCGTCGCACTTGATAAAATCCACGCCCCAGTCGGCATACATTTGTACAATGGAATTATAGTAAGCCTGACCTTCGGGACTATTGGCATTAACGCCGTACATATCTGGATTCCATGGACAGGTAGAGGTTTTAACGGCAATATCCTGCGCTTTTACGTTTGTGCCGAGTACCGGCGTATTTTTTTCAACAGCCTGACGAGGAATTCCGCGCATAATGTGAATGCCGAATTTCAGTCCTTTGGCGTGTACATAGTCTGCAAGATGTTTGAAACCTTTCCCATCTGCAGCCGAAGGAAATTTTTTCAAACCTGGCGTTAAGCGACCATATTTATCCATGGTAAGTAGCGCCTTCGGGTCGTAAGCATGTCCTTTTGATTCAGGCTCATACCATTGAATATCCACTGTGAGGTAGTTATACCCACTTGGTAAAAGGTATTTTGCCATCGCATCTGCTTGTTCTTTTACTTGCTGTTCGGTAACGGTTGTGCCAAAACAATCCCAGCTGTTCCAACCAAGAGGCGGTGTTGATGCCCATTGATGATATTTTTTTGGGGTTGTTTGTGCATTTATAGCACTAAAAACAAGTGCCAAAACCAAGGTAAGCGTATATTTCATTTTAATTAGGTTAATATTATTTATTCTGATTTTTAGAGCCTGTTTAAATTTTATTATTAGTCATTAGTATGTCAGTCTGTCCAAAGGACTCCTGTGGAGAGCGTAGTCGAAGACCTGTTTTTCGATATATTAAAAGCAATCGACTCCGCTACCATTGACAGATCCCAGTAGAAAAATCGTCATTGCGAGGCACGAAGCAATCTTAAAGCGCTCGCCACTAGCGATAGTTGTAAGATTGCTTTGTCGGCTGAAAAGGCCTCCTCGCAATGACGATTTTTCGCTGGCACATAGCACTAAAGCCCCCTGTCATTTATATTGATTTTTATAAAATAAATTACCCCTTAGTGTGACATCATATCTATTTTATCGGAGTATACTTAAAGTTTTTAAAAGTTACCTTTCCTTCTCCTATTGAGCAAAGGCCGATCCGTAAGCTCAAAAATCCACTAAGTACATTATGGTGCATGCCCGATACCTCAAAAGAATTTTCAATTTTGTTCCATTTCACACCATCTTTACTGTAATATAGATCTACCGTGTTTTCTATATTTTTTAGACGCAGGAACACATGGTTGTTCACTACATTTTTTTCAGCCGGAGCTCGCCAGCCACGCAAATCGGCAACGATGTCTTCATTGTTGGCCAGTATGCCGGAAGACGCAGTGCTGTTGTAAAAAAGAGCCAGGCCAGCAGTTGCTTTTCCTTCAATTAATACCTCAACATCAACGGTGTAAGAATGGTCTTCGGGTATGCATAATAAGGGAGAACTATTGCCTATAGTGTTTCCTTCTGCTTTAACAGATAAGCTATTATTGGCCAATTTAAACCTGTTGGTGTCCAGTTCTTCAAAGAATTGCCATTGAGATTTTAATTTATTACCCGCAAAATTATCGTTCAGGTTGAAATTGGTTTTAGAGGCGGCCAAATCTGGCTTTTTGATCGGTTCACTGTCGTTTATACCTGTGGGTACTTTGTACCAGCCATCTTTTGTCCATTCTATAGGTAGAAGCATCGTTTGACGGCCTTTATTGTAAAAGTCTTTTTCGTAAGCATGGAACACCATCCACCAGTTTCCTTTTACATCATCGATTATGGTAGCATGTCCTTTCGATCTCCATTTTTCAGACTTTTCGGTTGTTCTTACAATAGGGTTATAAGGTGAATTTTCCCATGGCCCCGACAGTGATTTTGACCTTGCGGATACGACCATGTGGCCGGTTATCGGGCCTGCTGTTCCGCCTTCGGCTACTGTAATATAGTAATATTCTCCCCTTTTTATCAATTTAGGGCCTTCCAGGCAAAAACACTCAATAGACCAGTTTCTGGGGATTGGCCAACCTTTGTATGAACTCTTTTGGTTTCCTGTGGTGGAAAGACCATCATCAGATAAAGGCACAAATCCTCCGTCGCTGAAGAATAGATATCTTTTGCCCTGCTCATCTGTAATATGTCCGGGGTCGATGTTGCCGATTTTCAGGTCAACCGGTTCACTCCATTTACCCCCGATCGAATCTGCTGTTACCACATAATTGGTACCGTTTGCTGGGAAATAGATATAAAATTTATTTTTATACTTCACCAGGTCGGGTGCATATACTGAACCCACTTTTTTGTGCAAGGCGTGAGTTACCGGTTTCCAGTTGATCAGATCTTTTGAATGCCAGATCAATAAACCCGGATAATATTCGAAGGATGAATGGACCATGTAATAATTGTCTCCATCACGGAGTATACTAGGATCGGGATAATCTCCTGCGAAAATTGGATTCGTATAGAAACCCGGGGTCTTCGGATTCTGAACTACCTGGTATTGCGCAGTTGCACAAATGCCAAACTGCAGCAAAAAAATTGTGATTATAAATTTATTCATATTGTTTTATGCGGTAAAAAGTATGGTTAACCTGTAATTATAGGCTTGATTATTTATTATTTTTGTGTAATTCCTTTCCAATTATCTGTCCTGAAAGGGATGGCAGGCAAGCCTTCGGCATTTATCAGGTTACATTCGGGATTATCGGCCCAGGCATAACGTACAGCTTGAGGATCCTGCACCTGATCAGCATAAACCTCCACATATTTTCCCTTTATGGTGGCTTTCGCCCAGTAAAACTGATGATCATTACCCGCTATGGAGAAGCCTGTTATTTCTTTGGCATCTTTGGTTCGGAGAGCGGAAACATTGTTAAAACGGATGTAGATCCGGTTTGCTTCTTTGCGGTAACTTTTATACAGAGGGCCTGATGCTGTGACATTTTGTTTATACACCAGTTTATTGGCATTTAATGCCAAGCGCCGGCCAACCTCCTGTTTGTTCTTTGGATGGATATTATCTGCTTCACCGATATCGATGATACAGGCCATACCAGTACTGGGTTGCGATAATGTTAACGTTTGGGCTTCCCTTAGTTCGGCCCATTCACTTTCGGAAGGAACCGACTTTCTTTTTTTGAAATTTGTGAGCTGAACATACAGAAATGGTAGATCGCCCTGTTTCCAACGTTTTCGCCAGTCATCAATCAGCATGGGAAATAATTTCCGGTAGTTATAGGCCTCAGCCTCATTGGCTTCGCCCTGGTACCAGAGAAATCCTTTGATGCCAAAAGGAATAACCGGATTGATCATTGCATTGAACAGCAATGAGGGATAATTTTGATAATTCTTTATTTTGGTCAGGCTTGGCTCAAGGTCTTTTTGATACCGCCATTTTCCAGCCAAAGAAACTTTAACGGTACCATCAGTGATATTAATTTCCTCTGCTGGAGGATTTAAGCCACCGCCGCCCCACAACATTGCTATCCTGAGGCTAATCGTATTTACGCCTTTTCTAATTAATTTAGCTGGAATGGTATAGGATTGTTTAGGATCACTGTTCCATTTGGTTCTACAGATTTCTTCGCCATTAAAATACATCGAATAGTTCATCTCAGGGTGCCCGAGATGCAGGGTTAAATCTTTTCCGGAAAAGGATTCGGGCAAGATTATCTTTTTACGCAGCCATACCATCCCTTCATAAGGCCCGATACCAAAATCTTTGATCAGCCGGGGCATTTCTACTGTCGGCCAGCCCGAATCGTCATATTCGGTTGCTGGTATTATTTTATCTATATTATTTTGCGGTTGATATACGATATCCCAGAAACGAATCAGATTAAGGCTATCATTTACAAAACTTTGTTCACTTAGCGTATCGTTCGCAGCTATATTTGTTTTGGTGATCGGTGAAGTCAGCAATTGCTCCCGGCTTGTCCACGATTCTATAGGCGTGCCTCCCCAGGTGCTTTGGATAATGCCAATGGGCACATGCTGATCATGGTGTATTTTTCTGGCAAAATAATAGGCAACAGCCGAAAACTGCGGAACATTTACAGGATTACAAACTTCCCATGTTCCTCCAGGGATATTGTGCTGTGGTGTTAATTTCTTATCGTGCGTTACCTGAAGCAGGCGTATTTCGGGATAATTAGCCTTTGCAATTTCATTATCCGCATCTAGGGATTGCTTTACCTGCCACTCCATATTCGATTGCCCGGAAGCCAGCCATACATCACCAATAAGGATTCCTTTTAGTTTGATTTTGGCATTTGGTTTTCCCTGTTCTGAAATGCTAAGTTCGTATGGGCCTCCTGCTTTTAATATCGGAAAATGAAGCTTCCATTGTCCCGCGTGATCTGCTATTGCTGTAGCTTGGAATTTCCCAAGTACTGCTATGATACGCTGCCCAGGTGCAGCGCTCCCCCAAACGGGAATTTTAATACCTCGCTGTAAAACCATGCTATCTCCAAACACTTTTGGCAGCGTAATCTGAGCACGCCCCTCCTGGATAAAAAAGAACAGCATAAAAAATATAAACCAGGCTTGTATCTGTATTCTCATTATTTGTGTGTATTGTTATTCTCTCAGAGATGGAGGCTTTCGATCCATCAACAGCTAAGCTTCCATCTGGCCGGAGGTTTATATTTACCAAAATTTACGATCCATGAAGAACCGTAGATTAAAAAATAGTATTTGTTCGTTGCTTTGAGATTCTGGTTATCAGAACTATTTAAATAATAAACCTTATAAGAAATGGAGCCAGCAGCATTTTCACGCTGGCTCCATTTGATTCAGTTGCCAGGCTTACAGCTTATTTCCAGTAATTATAAAATTATCAAACATTATCGCATTAGAACTCGAGGTATTAGGATTTACTCTAAGGCTTATTGTTTTATAATCTCCTGAAGGCAAAGCAACCGATTTTGCTTCTTTAGACCAGCCTCCACCACTAGCAACTGTAGGTAGTGCTACCCAAGAAGCACCGCCATCAATACTTGCTTCAATTTTTGGTTTTACAGCATCTCCTGCATCTTCAACAACAAATTCATAAGACAGGTTTAAATTTGTAAAACCACCCACATTGATATTAGGTATGGTAACAGCAGCACCTTTAGATTCTATTTTCAAATTAAATTGCTCACCCCACCCTTGACGCAAATTTATATTGGCATCGTCAGCAGTTTTTAGATCTATTCCGCCACTCCATGTTCCTGCCTTTGTAGATGGTTTAAATGTATGCATTTGACCATCACCAAGAATGGCAACCTTTGATTCAAAATTTTCGGTATACAGCGTTTGCGGGGTTTGCTGTGCATTGGCTAACATCCCTGTTAGTAGCGCAAAAAATAATAATGTGCTTTTTTTCATGTTAATTTGTTTTTTAAGTTATATATTGGTTAGAATTAATTTGTACTCTTATTTTTCATTATTTTCTTCATCTATTACTACTTAAATTTCCGGTTGCCATTCTTTACTCAGCACCTGTAATCAGCGCATCTATGATACGCTGATCAAGCACTTTATTATTTCTGCGATCTAAAACAGTACCTTGTTCCCAGAAGAAGGGTTTAAGGCCAAATTTAATGGCCTGTTGGGTTGAGTAAGTTGTCCAGTAATCTATCGACTCATTGTGTTTTGCCATGTCTGAAGGCAGGTACTTAGGATTTGTTCTACGAAAAGCTGCATATTCACCCATGATTACGGGGATGCCTTTATCTACAAATTTAGCTTTCATCAATCCGTATATTCTCAATATTTCGCTTTCTTCGCCCCAGGTTGCATTTCGGCCCGGGTCGGTAACCGAATGATGACCCGTTCCCCAGTAGTAGAACATTTTACCCCAGCTGGCATCACCATCCATCAATATTGTAAATTGGGAGGGCGTATAGTTATGCACTTCAACCATCATGCGGTTAGGTACCTGATCTGTAGGAAGTGTATTCATCAGGTTATTGGTTTTATCGAAATCAGTGCCAGGTCCCTGAACAACCAGCGCCCGGTAACTGTTCCTTCCACCTGTAGACCTTACAGCATTAATAAATGTCTGGTGATAACCGTTCAATATTGCCATCTGTTCTGCATTTTCAGCAGGTGGTTCATTTGCACTGGCAAACAGAAGATGCTCATCAAAATCTCTCATGGTTGTAGCAATCTGCTCCCATAATGCCTTTTGTTTGGCATTAACAGAATCTTTTTTAACATTATTGATATTATGATCTAACCAACCATTATCCCAGTGAATATTCAGCAGCACATACATATCATTATCTACACAATATTTCACCACTTCTTTAACACGGCTAAGCCATACAGGATCGATGGTAGCTTTTGATCGATCACTCAAATGTTTCCAGTCCCAGGCGCATGGAATGCGTATTGCATTAAAACCTGTCTGTTTTACAAATTTCACGTACGATTCGGTGATTTGAGGATTACCCCAGCCACTTTCACCACCTGGCGATTCCATTGTATTACCGATGTTTATGCCCAAATTCATTTTGGCAGCCAGTTGCACTGCCGTGCTGCCCATACCCGTTTGGTCTGGTGCTTTTGGCGATGTATTATACGATGGATATAAGGCACTTACTTCAGGTAAAGAAACACTGAGCGGAGACTGAACATCCTCCTTTTTTTTGCAAAAAGCAGTAAGCACTGTAAGTATCAACAGTACTAAGATGTAATGTTGTCCTCTAATTTTTATATTTCCTAAAAGATCCATAAATTATATATATATCAGCTGTACTATAGCACCGTTTTACATTATCACTTGTCATTGATATGGAAGTAATCAAAGTCTGCATAACCTCCAATGTTTTTAGTCGCATAATTAAACAGCGCAAAACGATAGCCCATAAAATGCGGAATGTCGTATTTCATCTTCAAAGGTTGCCCTATTGGTTTCCAGACTTTTCCATCAAGACTGTAAAAGAAACTCGCTTCATCTTTCCCATTAAGTGTGTAAAGGCTATTAGCTTCATCGTTCTTGCCAGTAAAATCGCAATCGATTCTGAAGTAAACTTGGTCTTGCCCCAATGGAATTCGCTGTACTTCGACAGGCTTATCATGATCAGTAGTGATCATTACTATCGACTTTTGTCCCGCATCAATTTTAACGCCCACTGATCCATACTGTTTTTGGAAAGCTGAGAATCCGGCAAAATCACCGTCTTTCATTTTGGAAACATCCAGGGCAACAGAAGCTGAGCTGGTTGGACCAATAGTGCGTTGTGTAAGTGTGTTTCTAACTTGAAAAAAATCAGTATCGATTCTTCCTGTTTTGAGGCGTAGGAATCCTTTTCTTTCTGTTACAGACCACAGCGCATTATCCGGATTATGATTCCATTGCCAAGCCAGCGGCAAAGCAGGTTCGCCTTTTTTACGGATAAACTCATCAGAAGACACAATGCCTGGAATTAAACCTTTACTGGCCGGCAGGTCTAGCTGTTCTGGTACTTTACCATTTTCGCCTAATACAGGCCATCCATCTTCCCACTTTACAGGAACGAGATAAGGAACGCGGCCAACAGCAGCATAATCGCGGAAAAGATAAGAGAACCAACGTCCATCGGGCGTGTTGATCAGTCCGCCTTGAGCAATTCCCCTATCCTGTAAGCCAACTTTTCCTTCCCAAGGGCCGTTGATATGATCTGCCCTATGTATAAGTACAGTTCGCATTCCACCGCGTGGTGCGCAAATATTAAATAGATAATATTTCCCTTTTACTTTAAATAATTGAGATCCTTCAGCTCCAAGACCTACTTCTTTGCCTGTTGGTGCACTGGCGTGCTCGATGAGCACCCGCTCCGGAACGCCTGGTTTAACTCCTGTTAGATCGTCATTTAATTCAACAATTTTTAGTCTTTCTGCATCATAAATTAAATATACCTTGCCGTCATCATCAAAAAACAAGGAATGGTCATGATACGCCGGCTTAAAAGAAATTCGTTCCCAATTTCCTTTTTCTATATCTTTTGTTTTAAAAATATAGGTTTCACCTGTGGTATATGCAAAAGTGGTTACATAATATATCCCCTTATGATAGCGCAAACTACTTGCCCAGGAACCCTTGCTGTATGCATTTTGACCGTCTGTTAAATTTAGTGCCGGCAGATCTGCCAAAGTATCATAGGCATAATTGATAATTTTCCAATTGACAAGATCTGTCGATTTCATAATGGGCACACCGGGGTTCATGTGCATTGTTGTGCTGCTCATGTAATAGTTATTGCCTACACGTATGATTGAAATATCCGGTACATCTGCATAAATAATGGGATTGGTGGCTTTTTGTGCGTATAAACACGGTACTATAAGGGTGATCATTAAGGCTATTATGTATAACCTATAAACCGCATTTTTCATATTCTCATTTGGGTTTTTATTCTTAACCGATTTTAATTGTAATTAGCATCAATAATCCTGCAAGCAGAATTAACGAATGAATTTCCATTCATCAAACAAAAAACCCTCTCCATTAAACACGAAATAGATATTCTCTACTCCTTTATCTATTTTCAGGTTTATTTTCTTTGATAGCGTAGTCCATTCCTTCTCATCACATGTAAGGGAAACAAGAGGGGTACCTTTAAGATTATTTACATAAACATCGATTTTACCTTTTCCTTTTACCCTGGCTTCGAATTTGGCTGGAATCTGTTTGCTAAAATCGGCTCCCCTCACCATGATGCATTGTTGATCTGCTTTTCCTTTGGCAGCCATATTGCCCGGATTACCAGAAGCTTCGAACTGGACCTGCCCCGAAGTGCCTGCAGTGGTTTCTGCCTGCTGAAGAACGAATGGGTTTAATGGGTTAAGTTGTGAAGTACCTGTGAAAGTTGCATTGACCATAGGGATATTCACATTCTTTTCATCCACCTGTATTGGTTCGATACCCACATTACGAAAACCACCCTTGGTGCCAAAATAATCCTGTAAATACATGGCATGGTAAGCAAGATAATATTTCCCTTTAAACTTAAACAGGTGACTGTGATTGTTTGTCAAAGGGCCCACGTTAACATCGCCGGTATTCTTAAAGTAATTATCGCGATACTTCCAGCTATCCGGAATTAAGGGTGTTTTACTGGTCATGTAAGATATGTTGCATGCGGTTGGTTTGTCGATATTGCTATAAGGCCATTCAGTGCGTTCACCCCAATCCGTACAATAGCTATAAACCCAGGTTCCGTTGATAAAGTTAAGGTCGCTGGCCTCATTAAAATAAGGGGCGGGTATTTTAGCAACATCGCTGGCCAAACTGATCATATCTTTTCCCAATTTGACGATTCTGGCATTATCCGGCATATATTTCGTTTTAGGCGATCCGCCTCCAAATGTAAGCCAGCCTGTGCCCTCGTCATCAATAAGAACTCCGGGATCGAATGGGGCACCAACATCCACACCGGGAACAGAACGGTCGACTATGTTCTTTCCCAATGGGTCTTTCCATGGGCCAACCGGAGAGGTGGAAGTAAGCACCGCTGAGCCACCACCGCCATTGGAGTAATAAAGATAGAAGTGCGTCTTGCCATCTGCTTCCTTTCTGGATGTAATGGAAGGCGCCCAGGAATTCTGACTCCATGGTGCCAGCTCTGCAGTATTGATGAGACCATGATAGGTCCAGTTAACCATATCATCAGAAGACATCATGACCAGCGTACGGATACGCTCGTATGAATTTTTCCCATCTTTTCCTACATGCTCATACTGTTGATGATCATTAGTGGCATATACATAAATTCTTCCATTGTATTCTACAGCTGTCGGGTCGGCTGTAAACATAAAATCTAATAAAGGATTGGCATTATTGGAGCTAAGTTTTGGCGAAACATTTGCGAATTTTTCTGTAAGGTTTTCTTTAACCATTTTCGGTTTACCTGCATTCGTCTGAGCTTCTAAATCTTTTTGACATCCCAAAAACGAGATAACAAAAACCGTACTTAATAGCACTTTTTTTCTAAACATGTTTTTTTATTTTCCTTAAAAAACGGATAGTCTTTAAGGGGTTATTTTCAATTGGTTAATTATTCTTTAAGCTAAGCAACAAAAGGGTGAACCCTTCGGCGGGCTGGCGAACGTTAATCCATTTCAGGGAAGGAATAACCTTATGCTATAATTGACACTATGCTATTTACATATATCCTGCAATAGCGCACACTGCATTAATAAATGTCTGGTAATTATATTGAGTATGGCATATGCTCGGCATTAGCAGTCGCACGTTTATTCGTGCCGGCAAATTTTAATTAGTAAAAGCCCCACAGCAATATGCGGCCGTAGGGCTTTAGTTTATTTAATTTTTACAACTCTCAAATTATCAACAGCGCCATAAAAGCTGGCTGCCGAAAGCGTGTAGTTATGTATATACATGATGCATGAGGTATTTCCCGAATCACCTGTTAAATCGGCAATTTTGGTTAGTGGAGCTCCCATACCCTCGCCAAGCTCAGGATGTGACGCTCGGAACGATGTTAAAGGAATAGTTACTGTTACCCACCCTTTTGTATTGTACGGTACCGTCGTCGTAGCGTTTATTCGCCATGGTTCCCATCGGGCCATGTAGCCATTTACTCCACTTACAATGTCGATTGTAGTACCCTTCCAAGCTTTTGGGATATTTACTTCAAATTTAAATGCCCAATTGCTAGCGGCATCTGCAATATTGGTTTGTGGTACCCATTGTATTGCATTCATCGGTATGTTAGTACTCCAAGGCCATCCGTCATTACTAGACAATCCATTAATATCCAACACAAAATAGGTACTTGAATTGCCAGAGAAATTAGGATCTCCTTTAGTTTGTTTACCAGCGCCCCAATATTGCCAGTTAAAATTACTGTCCCAATTTGATATAGAGCCTGTTATTACATCATTTACTTGGTACGCAGTAGTAGCCGTGCCAAACGGCGTAGTAACTGAAACCGGTCCGCTTTGTGCTAGCGTTGGCAAAATGAATCCAACAGAACTTCCATTTTTGGATGATACAAATGAAGTAACCGGAGTACCTGCAAACGTCAGTGTTTGAATATCTTTAAGATAGCTGCCATAAACATAAACAGAATCACCTGGGTTTGCATTTTCATTGGTAATACCTGCTATAACCGGGGTCGCAATTATTTTATGATTCAACGTACCGCTTTTGGTGATGATTGATATCTGATCGTTGGTCGTTACGGCAGGCATCAAAAATCCAATAGAATTCCCGGCAGTATCTAATTTAAAGGACTGGATTGGGGTACCTCTATACGAAAAGCGTTGAATGAAAAATAGTCCCGAACCATAAACATAAACAGAATCGCCTGGATTGGCATATAAATTGGAAATTCCCGCAAAGGTAGGTGCTGCCGGACCTAATTTAAAAGAAAACGTTGTGGAACCTGCTTTTGTAGCGTATTCTACAATATAGAGTTTAGCAGTATCAATTTTTGAAAACTGCATGTCAGGTATTCGCACCACGGCACTATTAGGCGCAAATAAAGCGCTGTTAAAAGAAGCAGGCACACCATTGAAACTTATTTGTGTAGCATTCTGCAAATTATCTCCGGTTATTACCACATATTGCCCGTTTGGCGCAGCACTATGCAAAACGGTATCATTAGGTGAGGCTGCATAATTCTTAATACTCAAAATAACAGGAGCAGCACTGCTTTCTCTATCTTTTTTACACGAAGGTAATACAGCCGCTATCATTAAGAAAAGCAGCAAAGAGTAGAAGGTTAGATATGATTTTATTTTCATTACAATATCTTTTAATTTTTTTTAATTAATAATATGGTACCGGTGGTTCTGCCAATTTAGGGGCGGTGGTTAGCTCAGATGACGGAATTGGCAATGTAAATGAAGAGATAGTTGCTGGAAGCGTAAGTGGCGGAGCAATAGTATCCCTTGTTGCTATCTTCGTTACAGGATCATAAGTAAACGAAATCCGGCCGTGGGTAGCATCCTGATCATTAAGAAACTTCACAGCATTAGTCGGATCATAATAAGAATACCTCACCAGGTCTGTCCAGTATTGTCCTTCAAAAGCAAGTTCAACCCTTCTTTCCGTGCGGAGTAAAGCCGGAGTTACCGCAGTCACAATATCTACACCGGCCCTTGCCCGCACAGCATTGAAATACTTTAGCGCATCAGCATCGCTCGTAGTACTGTTGTTACCCAAAATGGCTTCCGCATATACCAGATACACATCGGCCAATCTAAGTACGGCATTATGTTCAGGGGATGACCAAGAATCCATTGTTGGCAAGTTGTTATCTTTTTCGGTGCCAACCATGTGTTTTTTCATGCCCGCGTTTTTTGCTTTAAAACCACCAGCAGCAGCATTCAATTCGGGATAAAAATCTCCGTTGAGCATGATAGTGGCTTTACGCCTTACTGTATCTTTAGCAGAGTACATCCGGTATAAATCGTAGGTTGGCGCCAAGGCCATCCATCCACCTTGTTGTTGAGGAGTAATGATTCTATCTGGCGCATAATATTGCTGTAGCGCGTTGCCAGTTCCATAACCCACACCTCCGGCCCATTGAAGCGAGAACAATGATTCGGGGTTATCGTTGTTTTGCACTTTGAAAACATCATGATAGCTAGGAACCAATGCAAGCCCACTATTTTTACACACATTGCCCGCATACTTCTTGGCACTGTCAAGCAAGGCCTGATCGCGTACACCGCCACTTTTGCCTACACCCGCCATCGTCAAATATGCTTTGCCCAGCATTCCCTGCGCCGACCAGGTAGTTACCCGGCCTTTTTGATCTGTTTTGGGAAGATGTTGCGCTGCGTAAGTTAGGTCTTTAGTAATGAATTTATATACATCCGAAACAATGTTGCGATTAAGCAGCGGATCTTTTATCAGTTTACTGTTGTCTTCAATAATTGGCACTGCACCCCAATATATCGCCAAATTATAATAAGCCATGGCACGAATAAACCTTGCCTCAGCTATGGCAGCATTTTTGTCTGCTTCCGAAATAGACGGATCAGCCTGCTGTTGTATAGCTGAGATAAGCGTATTACATTGCGCTACAGTATTGTACAACCCAACCCAACCCTTTGTCACAAGACCATTTTGGGCGGTAATGGTGCGTGTAAAAAGCTGTACCAAATCGCCATTATACGGAAAGCTAGCGGTACCACTCAATACATCGCCAAGTGGTATCCAGCACTCATTGTTCCATGACCACCAGTGCGAACCGCCATAAAGGCTTGCCGTAGCCAGTCGTACATCGGCGGTAGTTTTATAAAAATTGTTAGAACTTATCTGCGAGTTGGACGGACGGTCCAAAAAACTCTTTTTACATCCGACAATTGCTGCTGCACATAGCAGGATGATGAAAATTTTGTTAATTAATTTCATAAACGTATATTTTTAATCAATGATCGTTTTATTATCTCAAGGTTATGTTTGCACCAATAGTAAATACCCTTGGCTGCGGATAATAACCGTCGTCCCAACCTGCCTGAAGTGGATCCCATGAACCAACTTCAGGATCCATGCCTTTATATTTTGTAATTATAAATGCATTGGATACATTGGCATACACCCTAACAGAACGTATAGATATTTTTGATAAAAAACTTTCTGGCAAACGGTAGCCTAAAGTGATATTTTTACACCTCAGGAATGAGCCATCCTCGATCATCAAACTATTAGGACGGTTATTACCGTTGGTATTGTCGTTTCTCAACCCAGCAATAGTTGTATTAGGGTTGGTAACATATACGTTGTTAACATCAGATGGAGAGCCTTTAGGATCTACCATAGCTAAGTTTGCATAATCTAACACCGATGTAAAAAAGGTAGCCTGATTTTGCGGATTGGTTTGCTGTACAGCCATTTGATTGAATACCTTGGCGCCATAACTACCACTGAAGAAAACATTCAGGTCAAAATTTTTGTAGTTAAATGTATTATTGAAACCATATTGGAATTTAGGGATCGGAGAACCCAAAAAGGTTTGATCTTTTGAGTCGATAATACCATCGCCATTCAAATCCTTGAACATACGGTCGCCGTACCAGATACCACCACCTGCTGGAGAGATCGGATAAGGCTTACCGCTTGGGTCAGCAGGCAGTGCATGGTTTTTAAAATCTGCTGGAGTTGAGAAAATACCATCAAATACATAGCCATAAAATTCGCCAATAGGTCGGCCCACGGTCGTTTTTTGGATGATATCGTTAATTACATAAGATTTCTTACTTAAGTTAGCATCAGCTCCACCTGCACCTAAGTAGGTCACTTTATTCATATTCCGCGATACGGTAAAACTAGTTTTCCAACTGAAATTTTTAGCATTAATATTGGTAGAATTAATTTGAATGTCAAACCCTTTGTTGGTTAACGAGCCAACATTGGCAAAAGGCGCTTGCATAGATCCCGGCCCATAACCAGCCACAGTACCAGAGTATCCTGGAAGCGGCACCTGTAATAAAAGGCCTTTTGTTAAGCGGCTGTAAGCTTCTAAAGTAAAACTTAAGCGCCCCTTAAAAAGCGTTGCGTCAAGCCCAGCACTGTAATAATCAGTTTTTTCCCAGGTCACCGCTGCGTTTGCCAGATTGTTTTGAAACTGAGCTATACCTGATAGACCATTGGCTACTGATAGAAGCTGGGTTACAAATGTATTGCCTGGTATGCCCTGGTTGTTGGTAATCCCGTAACCGAGCCTCAGCTTCATTTCAGTTATCGCTTTTATATCTTTTAAAAACGACTCGTTTTTAATTTTCCAGGCAAACCCACCCGAATAGGTAGTTACCCAACGGTTGTAGGACGGAAAATTTGAAGAACCATCGTTACGTATATTACCGGTAAGCAGATATTTATCATTCCATGAAAAATTGACACGGCCGAAATAAGATTCCTGTGCAGAGCCTCCCGTAGGGTCTGATAATGAATTGTAGCCAAAGTTTGTGGCCGTGGTAGCATCCCCACCACTAATCGCCTGCACATTATCTGAAGCGTAATTCCTTCGTGAAGCGCCAAGACTTTGAAAAGTGCTCTCTTGCGATTCATGCCCTGCTAAAGCATCAATATGAAATTTTTTGAAATTATAGTTATAAGTTAGAAAATTGCGTATTACTATATAAAAATTTTGACCAGCGCTAGAGGAACCGAAGTTAGCGCTTACATTACCTTTGCCAAAACTATAAATTGGCGAATACCTATCTTCTGTATTAAAATCGAAATTACCAGATACTTCATTTCGCAGCGATAACCCTTTGGCCAATTGTATTTCTGCGTACACATTGCCAAATACCTGATTTCGCTTTCTTAAGTGTTTGATAATTTCTGCCAATGCCACCGGGTTGGCAACAGGTGCTACCCAACCGTTTGGATCAGTAACCCCTCCCCAAGAACCATCAGAGTTAGTTACCGGAACATTAGGACTAAGGCTTAGTGCAGTGGCAATTACATTACTGGAGGTTGAGTTTACTTTTTCATCAACATGCGACAACTGAAGGCTCGTCCCTATTTTTAGCCAATTAGTGGTTTTATTGTCTAAATTCAGCCTTACCGAGTATCTGCTAAACTCAGATCCAATGGCTATCCCTTCCTGGTTAAAATAGGAGGTTGACAGTAAATATTGGGTTCTATCATCTCCACCGCTTACAGTAAGTGTGTGATTCATCTGCGGGGCTCTCCGGAATAATTCTTTTTGCCAGTCGGTGCCCTTACCTAAATATTGAGGATTGGCAAATTCGGCCCTTTTATCAAAGTTCCAGCCCGAGCTAGCAGACCGGGCATTGATGAGCGTAGCAAATTGTTGCAAATCGACTGTAGGAAGTCGCTTAATTATTTCCTGGTAACCGGCATAGAAATCATAAGTGATCTGCGGCGCTCCGGCTTTCCCCCTTTTTGTAGTGATCACAACAACTCCATTGGTTGCCTGCGAACCGTATATGGCTGTTGCCGAAGCATCTTTCAATACATCTATTGATTCAATTTCGGCGGGATTGATGGAATTTAAAGGATTAGAACCACTGCCAGGGTTATTTACTGGTGGGATAATAATACCGTCTATTACGAACAGTGGCGAATTAGAGCCACTTATTGAAGACACACCACGTATTTGGATAGATACGCCGCCACCTGGCTGGCCCGATACCTGTTGAACCACTACCCCAGCAACTTTGCCTTGCAGGGCCTGGTCAAAAGTAGTTGGCTGGGTTTGGCGTAAATCGTCTCCCTTGATTGAGCTTATTGAGCCTGTAACATCTTTTCTTGCTACCTTGGCATAGCCAATAACAACCACTTCATCCAATTTTGTAGTTTCGATCCTTAGGGTAACATTGATGACACTGCCATCACCGATCGTTATTTCCTGTGGTTGAAAACCAACCATTTTGAAAACAAGTACATCCCCTGTATTTCCTTTTATAGAATACTGTCCCTGTTCATTTGTTGATACAACTGTGTTTTTGGCCGTGTTCTTAGGCTTGAGTAGCACGATCACTCCGCGTAGCGGTGCGGGATTGTCGCTCCCCACGACCTTTCCTGTAATTTGCCTCTCCTGAGCAAAGCTTTTTAAGTGCAGAAGCACTAAGAAAATTACCACCAGCAAAAAAGCCGGTAATTTCCGAATAGAAATTGTTTGGTTCATATTTGGTTTATTTTGGTTTGTTTCGCCCTTTATTAAGCAACAGTCCTTAAAACAGCGAGACGTAGATGAGTTTATTCTTCCATGATCACTGATCTTAATTGCCTGCCATTAATAACTGGCTTTGAATATTCAAATATAGTTTCAAGTCAAACTGACGAATGCCTCAAATGATACAAAGAAGGATATTTTTGTTACATAGCTATCGGTAGCATTTAGATTAGAAAGCTAAATAAAATACCTTTAGATACTGAAAAACAGATAAATAACTAAAAAACAAGATAATTCTGCCTTATCAAAAAATCTCTCCCTTGTGTAACATTTGATGAATTTTAAGCTTTATCCGGAAATGATTCTGTTAACTTAAGCCAATTGAAGTCTCTGCTTAGTGTCTCAAGAAAGGATAAACTTTCCATTAAAATTCTATCCTCCTAACTTTGCAAAATAAAAAGACAATTGATCTGCCATCACCTAACTGGCACACCCATGTTTGTTAGTATATCGCTTTAATTTGCTGATAAAGGATAATTGTAAGCAACCCTACAGCCTGTGAAACACCAAGATCAACAGGCAACATTTGTTACCTATTTAGTAACATATATGCCCCGTGTACAGCTTACCTCTGGTTACTTTTAATTGTTAGCATGCAGATCCTATAAACCTATGGACCGGCCTTAATTTTTAATCAGCGTGATTGCTGGTTCGAATGAGTATTGCCCTCCGTTGCAGGTTTACCGGCCTCAGCCTGCTAATAATAATCATATCTAACCAAAAAACAATTATGAGCATGAAAATTATCAATCTACCAAGACTGTTAGAACCAACAAGACTTCGGCTCCGGCTAATGTCGAAAAGTGCATGGCCCGCCAGTATACGAACAATCGGAAACCGAAAAAACACAACATCAACCAATGGTAACAAACCCCTTTCCTGTATTAACCTAGTAAAAAAGGAAAGCAAAGCACATTACCTGCACCAATGGTTTCCCTATCCGGTCAATAAAAAAACTATCTGTAAAAAGCTAGTCGTTTAACCTATTATTATTAGCTGTTATTGGATCAATATGAATCTAATGCAGTTTACTAACCAAATCATCTACAACAATATGAGAACCTTAAAATATTTTATGGGCATCGTCCTCTTCCTTTTGATAACAAGATGCCAAAAGCCGGAAGTTGCTCTTCCAGAATCGGATACAACTAATAAAACAACTGCCAGGGCGTTAACCGCCACCAGTTATCCAAGTTATAATTTATCACCTCTCCCACCCGATCAATCGGGAGTAAACAGTACGGCGATGCAGCTCTCTGCAAAATTCAAACTGGGCTGGAATATAGGCAACACACTTGAGGCAATTGGTGGTGAAACAAACTGGGGCAATCCTACGGTTAGCCAGGCGCTTATCGATCAGGTTAAGAGAAGCGGTTTTACTGCAGTCCGGATCCCTTGCTCATGGAACCAATACATGGCCAATAGTGCTACGGCAGAACTTCAGCAATCATGGCTAAACAGGGTAAAGCAAGTGGTGCAATACTGTGTTAACGATGGCCTGTATGTAATCTTAAATATCCATTGGGACGGAGGCTGGCTGGAAAACAACTGTACCACAGCCCAACAGGCCGCGGTTAACGCCATGCAAAAAGCCTTTTGGGAGCAGATTGCGACGCAGATGCGTGATTTTGACGAACATGTTATGTTTGCCAGTGCGAATGAACCCGCGGTATCAGATGCCACCGGAATGGGCGTTTTACTTTCCTATCATCAAACCTTTGTGAATGCGGTCAGATCAACTGGTGGCCGGAATAGTTACAGGGTGTTGGTTATCCAGGGACCTAAAACCAGCATTGAATACACCAATAATTTAATGAATACCCTGCCCACCGATCCTGCAGCCAATCGCCTAATGGTTGAAGTACATCATTATACTCCTTTTAATTTTGCCGGCCTCACTCAGGATGTAAGTTGGGGCAATATGTTTTACTATTGGGGTGATGGATATCATTCTACTACTGATGCTTCACGGAATGCCACTTTTGGTGAGGAATCAAATGCCGGAGCAGATTTTTCGCTGATGAAGACCAAGTATATTGATAAGGGCATTCCGGTTATATTGGGAGAATATGGAGCAATCCGGCGGTCGACAACGCTATCTGGAGATGCGTTAACACTCCATCTGGCCAGCAGGGCATACTATATCAATCATGTTACCCATCAGGCACTCTTAAATGGCTTACTTCCATTTTATTTTGATGATGGATCAAGTGGAAACAATGCATTCAGAATCATTGACAGGCAAACAAACGGAGTTGCTGATCAGCAAGGCCTTGCCGCAGTAGTACAGGGAGCACAAAATAACACAACTTCGACCATCCAGGTGGGACAGGTTTACCAGATTGTAAACAGATACAGTTTTAAGGCATTGGAAATTGGAGGCTGGGGTACTGCCAATCAAACACCCGCTCAGCAGTGGGCTTATGTAGCGGGGGCAAACCAACAGTTCAAAGTGGAAGATGCGGGAGGTGGATATTACAGGTTAACACCAATGCATGCTACCGGAAAGTGTTTAGAAATTAATGGCTGGAGCACTGCCGATGGCGGCCAGGCAGCTTTATGGGATTATAGTGGCGGTGCAAATCAAAAATGGTCAATTCAGATTACCACTAACGGATATTATAGGATCATTAACGTAAATAGCGGAAAGGCTTTGGATATTAATGGATCTTCACTCAACAATGGTGGTACAGCTATTCAATGGTCTTATAGCGGTGGACGCAACCAGCAGTGGGCATTTTTGAAAATATAAACATTACAACCAATAATCTGATCAGTTGCACAGCAATGGTGAGTGTTTTACCATGCGCCATATGATGAAACGGGGCAGGTAACAGGATATTGGCTAATAAATATTTAATGAGGCTGTATCATAAAGAAAATTTCCAGCCCAGATGCTGTCATGTTGAGCCTGTCGAAACACCTTAAGAGTATTTAGACAGGTCCTTCGACAAGCTCTCCATAGGAGTCCTTTGGACAGGATGACAAATTTATATTTATGATACAACCTCATTTTTTTTTACAGATCTAAAAGGATATATCTTTCCTTTGATAGAACCTGGATTTTTATTTTTTTGTTAATCCGAAAAACCGCATACCTTTCTGGACCAAAGTGAAAGTCTTCCTTAACGAGTGCTCGCCATACAGTAAATTCTGCTATGTACACAATAAATAAGCACATTTCCCAATAGCGTGTTATTGTTTCACCAGTCTGAATTTCTGTGAATTATAGGTGTGCGCACTATAGATCTGGATGGGGGTATCATTGGCTGTACTTCCCCCGTTTACATCGAGATTTTTGCCTGGAGCACAGGCCGGTGTAAGGTTATAATATCCGCTGCCTGCATAATTGATCTGCCAACGTTGGGCTGTAGTATTCGTAAAATTATAAACCTGTACTGCTGTGCTATTGGCAGACCCTCCACCAAGAACATTAAGTGCCTTGGTTGTATCCGCAAGGCTTTTCAAAGCATAATATCCGCCTCCTAGAGACCTTAACTTAAATACCTGGTTATTCGATGTGGGATAATTGTTTGTCCAGAGCGATACATCTGAACCGTTTACAGGAGGCGAGTCATTTACATCAGCTACCTTACTGGGTTCATTGGCCAAAGCAGATACGAGCTTATAGTTAGCCCCATTAACCAACGTAATCTGTTGCGGATAAAAAGCAATCAATAACACGCTTAGATGACTATAGCCTGCTAACTTTGTAGTTAAGTCGGTTTCGCCATAATACCTTGAGAGTGCCCATGCATACATTTTGACAGGTTGACCAGCTACAGTTTTCGATGAAAAGTAATTCTTCATCGGATCGTCTGCTGCAGCGTCGTAGCTAATGCCGTCTATGCCATAAGTAGTTAATTGACTATACATTGCGGCCATGGCAGTCTGCTGTTGTGCAGCAGGTTTCCCATATACATCTTCCCAATTGCAATAGTAGCTCACTTTCCAACCATCCTGCTTCAGGTTAACAAGGTAAGAAATGTAACGGCTTTCAACCAAGACCCTGTTTTTGATGCCATAAAGATTATCCAGCTGTTCAAGCGTAGTTTTAAAAAGCTGCTCGTTAGCAGTACTGTTAAGGTCTTTACAGTCTAACCACAAGAATTCAAAACCACTCATCTTCTGATTGAGATTAGCAAAGTATTCGACCAAGGTCTGACCGGTGGCTGTGGCAGCTTCATGTCCGATCAAACAAGTAGGCTGGCCGTTTTTGGTACCGACAAAAATGTCAACTTCCAAACTGTTGATCCCTGCGTTTTTGATTTCATCAACTTTGATCAGATCGTTTACACGATGGGCACTTACAATTGCCGGGCCTCCGCTCAATGTTTGAGAGGTCTGCTTGGCTAAAAGTTTCCCGGTTCCTTTTAGACCGTTTGTGTTTTCGGATGTGTTCTTTTTACAGGCTGTAAGAAGAATGGTCAGTGCAAAAACTGCACTGTAGATTTTAGATAGGTTTTTGTTTAACATTGTTTTTTATTTTTTAAAGTAAATAGTTCTTGAAGTCATCCTACCTTCTCCCTTTATCAATACCCTGTTATCGTATAATTCCACAACGCCCCATGCATTGTCATGTTCGGTTTCTACCATCCCCTCTATAATAACTGAAGGTATGCCCGATTCCTCACAGTAACCGCCTATGTGGTGATGGCCTGCAATAAGCGCTTTCACACAGGAAAATCTGGAAGCCAGTCCAATTACAGCTTTACCGTTGAGTGCCTCCAGACCATCGGCACAGCTGAATGGATGGTGTGAAAAAATTATTACTTTTTCATTTCTTGATGCTGCCTGCTTTAAATTCCTTTCCAGCCAGTCCATTTGCCTGCTGCTTAAACCACCGTTATAGGGTTCGGCATTTTTACTATCTGTTTTCCTGGTATTAAGGGCGAGCGAATCAAATTCAGCTTCCTTCCATGTACCCTTTACGTTGGCATAAGACGAAAGCTCGTTGGTGTTTAACATCAGCAGGCGCCATCCATCTTTTTTTACAACATAATATTCGCTGGGCATGCCCAAAGCGCTATATAGCTTATCGTTATCCGCTATTCCACCGTAATCATGATTTCCGGCAACATTATATACCTTGTTACCGAACTTATCCAGTTCATTCAATACCGGTTTAAGATCTTCGGGATTCCGATCGGTTACATCACCCAAATTGATCAAAAACGCAACTTTCTGCTGATTAAGCCCAGTCACAGCAACAGCAAGTTTTTGTAAAGAATTTTTATAGAACCTTGTCCCGCGCGCAGGAGCATTGGCATATTGAATATCCGCAATAATCCCAAAGCGCAGTTCTGGTTTTTCGGTCTGGGCATTTGTCTGCAAAACACCGGAGCCCATGCAGAACAGGGTCAGAAAAAAGGTTTTTAACACAAAACGCTGCATGATTGTTACTTTTCTATTCATAATGATTACCATCCAGGATTTTGTTTAAGTTTGGGATTTAATGTAATTTCATTTAGTGGGATACATTCCAGGTAATCTCTTGATGGATTGAACCCATAGCCTCCGGAAATCTGCGAAGAGAAGGGATCTAAAAAGCCATCGGCATCAGTTTTATAACTGATGTTTTTTCCTGTCCACTCACTTGCAAGGTAAGAGTAGCCTTTAGGGCGCTTACCCTTTAACAGGTTATGGGCTGCCCAACGTCTGATATCGTCAAAACGGAAACCTTCAGCACCAAGTTCTACGGTACGCTCTCTGCGTATTTCCTGAATTTCGTCTGTTATGGCATATCCATAATCGGCATAACGTAACCTATTGGGGTCAGACTGTATTTTAAAATCAGGCATTCCTGTCCTTGATCTTAGTAGGTTTATTGATTTTGCATAATCCACAGCCTCTCCAAGCTCAGCTTTTGCTTCTGCATAATTCAACAATGCTTCGGCATAACGAAAAACAATTGCGCCGGTCTCACAACTGGTGTTCCAGGAAACACCGCTGCCTGCCTGTGGATCTTTTGGATCGTTTCCTTTTCTGATCTGAAAGCCTGTATTGTTGAGCGTTTCACCTGATTTATCTAAAAACGGCTTACTAAAGGTTCCTTTGCCGAAACTGTTATCCCACATGGTTTGCCCGGGAACCCAGATGGTCTGCTTTAACCTTGGATCACATTCATTTCCGATTTTGGTTAAAAAACTACTTCCCTTCACGCTTTTACCAATACTGAAATAATCGTAGGCATTTCCATTTTTATCAAGGTAGTTATATACCTGCTGCAGGGTCATACTGATCCCTGCCGTACGGTCGGATACATAGATCTGAAAGGAATGTGATGCCTGAAGACTTACAGAATAGGCTTTCCATAAAATTACCTCTTTGTTATTCGACTGGTTAATTAGGGAGAACAACCTGCAATAATCGTTATCGGGATCATTATTGGAATAAAGCATTCTGCCGTATTTGGTGGTCATCAATTCCTCTGCAGCATTAACTGAGGCGCGTAAATACTTATTCGCATCGGCATTTGCTGTACCAAAAGCAGTACCTTTGTGGTATTTTTGCCACGTACCCTCGTATAGCCCAACACGTGACTTGAAAAGCAGAGCGGCTTCTTTTGAAAGTCTGTTGTTTCCACCATCGGCCTGGGCAATGGGTTTCAGGTATGCAATAGCTTTATCCAGATTCAGCAAAATCGAATCAACAACCACTGTTCTTGCGTCTCTTGCTTTGTACAAACCTTCAGCATCCATTTCAAGTGCATCGGTAAACCAGGGAACATCGCCGTATTGGCGCAACTTTTCAAAATAAAACCAGGCTTTAAAAAAATGTGCCTCCCCTACAAAATGCTTGATCTTGTCGAAGGGATCTGTTGCACGCCTATAGTTTTTAAAAAAAACATTCACACTTCTAATGTTCTCCCAGTTCCAATTTCCAGTAGCAGTTACGGGTTGGTTGGTTCCGTTCCAAAGTGTGCTGGGTGATGCCGAAATCTGGGTATCCGAACCTCTGGTACCATCCCAGCCAATAAAGCCCATATAACTCCCTATGGTTCCATATCCCGGAAAGCTATTGTAAAACTGCAGCGTGTATTTTTCCAGGTCGCTTGCGGTTTTCCAATAAGTCTCATTTTCTATTTGGGTTAGCGGAGGCCTGTCTAAATATTCCTTTTTGCATGATAATGCAAAAAGAAGAATACCTACATTGAATATGATTAAAAATTTACTTTTCATCGTTTATCGAATAATTGTTTTACCTATTTGTTATGCTGCTACGGAATCTAAAAAGAAACATTAAGTCCAAAGGCCCAGATAGCCTGAGAAAACATACTTTTTCCATTACCAAGCTCACCTAAAGCTGCCGTCTCTGGATCAAAACCTTTTGGCAGCTTAGAAAAAGTGTAAATATTTTCCCCAGAGAAGTACATCCGGGCCCTTTTCAGTTTAGCCCAGTTTAGCAAAGATTGTGGCATTGTATACCCCAGTTGCACATTTTTCAAGCGCACATAAGCGCCATTCTGAAGATAACGGGTCTGAACCTGCTGGTTTTTTGCGTATTGGGTAGCGTTACTGTAAGGACGCGGAAAATAGGCTTCGGTATTTATACCCAGTCCGGAATATTTACCTGCTTCTGCATCACGGTAATAATCCAAATGATTTGGGAACAGCGATGATTGGTTCCACTGGTTGAACCCCCAGAATATATTCCCACTTAACCATAAGTCTCTTTTGGCCACACCCTGAACGAAAATCCCCAGGTCAAAGTTTTTGTAACTTGCCGAAAGATTCAGCCCAAACTGATACCTGGCCGTATTGTTACCGATCACTTTGAGATCGCCATGATCACCGACGGTGTTCTTTCCGTTATTGATGATACCATCACCGTTTAAATCCCTGTACTCCACATCCCCGGTTCTCCAAAGCTGGCCGTTGATAAAATTCTGAGATTTGCTGGTATTGATCCTATTGGCAAGCTCTTGGGTCTGAATTAAGCCAACTGTTTCATATCCCCATATTTCCCCTACTCTTTTCCCGCTATAATCAGTAGTTAAAATACCTGTAGGATTTGAATATTGGGTTACCGTATTAACATTATCGAAAACATTCGCGGTAATTGAATAGTTGAAATCACTACCGGCCTTGCTTTTCCAGGTAAGGCTCAGGTCCCAGCCTCTTGTCTGTAATTCTGAGTTATTTTCGCGGGGAACCGATGCACCCAATACTGCAGGTAAAGCTTTGGCCGGACCTAAACGATCGAGTGTTAAACGCCTATAGTAATCAAATTCGACTTTTAACCTATTTTTGAAAAGGCCAAACTCAATTCCTATATCCGTTGTTCTGGATGATTCCCATGTTAGATCCGGGTTTACCAGGTTTGGCGCGACAGTGTAGGCTGATCTTTTGCCGTTCAGAATCCAATCCAAATTAGTCCTAACCCCTAATAAGGCCAGATCCTGATACGACGCTACATTCTGATTTCCCAGCATCCCCCATGATCCCCTTATTTTAAAGTATTGAATATCATCGCTGATTGCCGACCAGAACTTTTCATTGGATACTACCCAGCCGCCGGATAAAGAAGGGAAAAAGCCCCATCTTTTGCCATCGGCAAACTTCGAGGTACCATCATATCTTAGGTTTGATTCCAGTAAATATTTGTCATCAAAATTATAGTTTAACCTACCAAAAAAACCTTGTGTAGCCCAATGCGACATTGCATCGGAAACCTGCATCTCACCTGTAGCCGTAGTTATAGATATGACCTCCTGTGTGATCAGCTCTCTTTTCAAACCGCTTAGATAGTCATACCTGTTAGATTCCTGTTGATATCCACCCATGAACTCAAAGCGGCTCTTTGAGCCAAGGTCAAATTTATAAGATGAGAAAACGTTCAGCGCCTTATACGTGGTATTTGCTTTGTCTTTTGAAATAGAAGAAGGCACAGTGAGTGAAATGGGCAATAAAGTGCCATCTACCTGGTCCTCGTACGCAACCAGATTGGCCCCTTCATAATTATTGATACTATAATTCATTGAGTAATCTGCATTTATCGACCAATTTTTTAGCGGCTTTATTTCAGTTGCCAGCCGCTGCATTAACTCATTGTCGGTAAATCTCTCATAGCCCGCCTGCATCTGGGGAACGCGCGATAACTGTGAATAATAACCATTTGGTGATTTAAGGAAAACCTCCGGATGTGTACGGAATATCTGGTGGATAATCATACCATAGCCCCCTTCACCATTATAAATAGGCCTGTCGCGGTTTTCATTTGTGAGCCGGGTATTAGCGCTGATCTTCCACCAGGGTGTTATGTTGGCATCAAGTTTTGCCGTTAGGTTATAGCGGTTGTATTTATCCTCAACCATCTTTAATGGTCCTTTTTCACTCGCATGCCCTCCAGACAGATAGTAAGCCATGTTTTTGGAACCACCCCTAACCGAAAGGTTTTCTTGTGTTCTGTAACCAGAGCCGAAGTGGATGTCGATCCAGTCGTTATTGGCGTTTGACAGCTGATAAGTTGACCATTTGGTCGGGTTCGTGGCATCAGGAACTGTTTCAGGTAGCGTAGGGTCCTTGATGTAAGCTATAATCCTATCAATTGTAGACTCTGCAAATAACCTGGCTACACCCTGATTATCGTGCATTTCATTAATAGCCCTGCTAAAAGTATAAGAGTCTACCATCCTGGGTTTATTTATGATGGTTGTAGGACCACCATTAACGGAGAAATCAATTTGTGGAGCCTGGTTAGCTTTTCCCGATTTTGTGGTGATCAACAATACCCCGTATGGTGCCCTGGCGCCATATATAGCTGATGCCGCCGCATCTTTTAAAACCGAAATACTTTCGACAGTATTTGGATCTAATGTATTAATATCACCAACAGTTCCATCTATGAGGACATAAGGTGCCCCTTGTCCCCGTATCTGAACCGATGGCCCAGCTCCAGGTTCAAAACCATTATTACCGTAGCCTATTGTGAGTCCGGGCGTATTTCCATAAAGTGCCTGACTAACATTATTTACAGGTCTGTTCTGTAAAGCCTTTCCATCAATCACACTTACCGCACCCGTTAGGTTTACCTTTTTCTGCGTTCCGTAGCCTACCACAACAACATCGTTCAGTCTGGTGTTTTCAGATGCTTCTAACCGTATTACGATCGAACTGTTTCCCTCTTCTGATACCGGTACGTTTTTTAGATACTGTGTTTCAAATCCAATACTGGAGAAAGTTAAAGAATACTTTTCATTGGGCTGTAACTTCGGAAATAGAAAAACCCCATTCGAGTCTGTCAAAACCTTTGACTGCTGAGTGGTATCGGTATCTTTAACGACTTTTACTGTAACAGATGGTACCGGAAGCGATTTATCATCAAGTACCTTACCGGTAATTTTTGGATTTTTCTGCGCATAAATGCACAAATGGCACAACATCAGCAATAACAGACAACTTATCTGCTTCCACCGCATTTTTTTTCGGTTTTTCATTAGTTTTATTTATAGTTTTTTGGTTTCAGGATGGTGGTCAACATCAAATCGTGTTGACTACTAAAAAGCGTTTTCCAGTTAATCGGCTTTTTCTCTTTGGATATGGATTAGGTAGTCTGAGCCATTCTTTCGGACAGTAATATCATTAATGGAACTTATGATCTCCAAAATCTCCAAAGGCGTTTCTTTACCACTAAAACTCCCTGTGAAATATTTCTTGCTGACATCATGTTGCTGGAAAATTATTTTAATCTGATAAACAAGTTCCAACTGTTTGAACACATCATTTAATGGCGTATTCACCATGGTCATGCCCTGCCTGATGGCATCGGGTGTCAAGTTGCTCATCACTCCTAAACTAGGGTCGATAGTGCTATTTAAATTTCCGTTAAAAGTTGACAATTCTGGAATATTCTTATCTAAACTGACGCTGTACTGCTCACCTGGCTTCAAAAAGTTAGAACGTTTTTTTCTGGATTTCTCAAAAGCATCTACAACAACCCTTCCCTCATACAGTTTCACATCGACCTCCTTTCCCAGATCAGCTACTGTAAATTTCGTACCCAAAGCGGTAGTGGCAATATCACGCGCCCATACCGTAAACGGATGATTTTTATCCTTTGCAACCTCAAATGCTGCCTTTCCGGTTTTTAAGAATATTTTTCTGTTGGTATTAAAGTTAACGGGATATGAAATGGCCGCTCCAGGATATAAAGTAATCAGGGTGCCATCAGATAGGCTAAACTTCAGGTATCCCCTAGTCCTGTTGGTAGCTGTTTTAAATTTTATATCAGCGTAGACATTTGGAGTACTCTCCTTAACTGCGTTAACAAAATGAAGGCGGAAGTAAAGCAACCCAAAAACCAATATCAAACTTGCCGCAATTGTTAACGGTTTCCATAACTGAAGTATCTTTTTCCGCGAAGGGAGCGCAGTATGAATACCTGCCCATATTTCTTCCCTGAGATGGCTGTCTCCATCCGGAAGAGGTCCTGACCTATTCCACTCCTCCTCAGTTAATAATTCATCAAGCAGATCGGGTTGTTCTTTGAGAATGCCATCTATAAGAACCTCTTCTTCTTTACTGCATTCATTTCTTAAAAATTTTTTGATCAGCTCAATCCTATTCATGTTCAACTTTTTATATACAGGTACGTTGAACTTCCAAGATCTCCCTATCGGATTAAAAATTAATTTAAAAAATCAGCGCCGGTGATGACAGCCCATATAGATAACTGTAGAATTTTCCGGAGTTGACTATTGGCCTTAACCAGCTGACTATCTATTGTTTTTGTTGAAATTCCAAGTTTTTCTGCTATTTCTTTATAAGAATACCCGTGTATGTGCCTAAGTTCAAATATTTCTTTTCTTTTGGGCGGCAATTTGTCTATTGCCCAATAAACATGATCTGCAACATCGATCTGGTGGTTGATCTGGTCCCAACCGGCATCGATAGAATTTATACAATTGGCTTCAAGATGTTCCCGCTTACGCATTTCCTGGCGTAACCAATCAATAAAAACCTGTTTTGTTTTCCGGAATATCTGTTTGTCTAGCGGAAGTTCATCAGATAGGCTATGTTTATACCTCCATAACTTGATAAATACCAGTTGAGTTAAATCCTTTGCCTGTTCCACATCCTGGGTTTTGTTCCATAAGTAACGGTATACCTTATCCCATGAGGACTCAAATACCGCTTTGAAAGCAGCCTCAGATCCAGTTTTTAAGGCATTGATTTTTTCCATATTACATTAGTAGAAGTGAAAATTATCTGTTTACAGGGATTGGAATGGCACATCATACTTATATTCATGGCAGGCTTAGTTCCAGGTCTGTAGTCTCATTATAAAGAGGTTTGAGGACATGAAACGGCAGTTACGATTGTTAATCTGTTGCATCTTATTTAGATAAAAAATCTCTCCTTATTCTCATATTGGCTGTTAAACAGAAAACAAATTAGCACTTTGCCTTGAAGTAGAAATGCGCAAACGTTTGTTCAATTTTACAAGGTAATTTATTTCCGGCGCTACCAGGTCTTTTGGGCGGCCTAGCTAAAAGCGAGTTTCATTCAATGAAAAAATTTCAGTCCTGTACACTGAAAAAATTTCAGAAAAAATGAAAATTTTTCAGTTTGACCGCTATAATCGCTTCACTTTCACCGTTGGCATAACGGTTGATCAATCAAAATTGGACCATCAGCGTCCAGAGAAAATTAATTGATTTATAGTCCATTATTATTAAAAGTTTTAAAGGAGAAAACACTATGACATTAGTTAAATTCAATCCAGAAAAAAAGAACAGTTCATTATTGCCAGGCTTTAATGACATCTTTGAATCAGTACTTGGCGACACTTTTTTTACCGACCGTCGTTTAAGCAACGTTCCGGCTGTAAACATCTCTGAGTCGCCCGATCACTACCACATTGAGCTTGCTGCGCCCGGACTTAAAAAAGATGATTTCCGTGTTTCGATAGAAAGGGATATGCTCACGATTTCAACTGAAACAAAAAACGAAAATCTTAGCGAAGGAAGAACCTATAACAGAAAAGAGTATAGTTATTCGGCTTTCACAAGATCTTTCACACTTCCGGAAAGTGCTGACATTGAAAAGATCAGTGCAAGCTATAACGATGGAATTCTGAAACTTGAACTTCCTAAAAAAGAGGAAGCCAAAGTGGTCGCCAGACAGATCGAAATCCAATAAAAAAATGCCGCATATAGCGGCATTTTTTTTCGATAAGCTTGAATCATATGTTTTAAAAAAAATGATTCAATTCGCAGGAATAAAAAGGTACATGCAGGCTTTCGCGCTAAAAGCGCTTTTCAGGATTAATTAATGGTAAGCTGAAATAAAAAACCGAACCTTTTGTTAATTGGCTTTCTGCCCATATCTTTCCGCCATGTCGCTGTATAATCTCGGCAGATAGATAAAGTCCTATTCCAAAACCGGCGACAGTACTCATCCGATTGTTTTCTACCCGGTAAAACCGTTCGAATAGTTTTGGGATATCGTTTTCATCTATTCCCATCCCACGATCCATTATGCGGAATACAGCTGTACCGTTCTCCAGATAACTGTCAATAGTTATTTCACGATCGGCCGGCGAATATTTCACCGCATTGCTGATCAGGTTATTGACCACATGCCCGAGTTTGTCCCTGTCTGCGTTCACAAAAAAACCTGGCTGGAATGTGTACTTTATATTATGGTTGTTTACCGTTGCAATATATTCCTCTACCACTTCCTTAAGCAGGACAGACATTTCTATGGGCTGAAAATCCATTAACATTTTTCCCGATTCCAAACGCGAGAGGTTCAGAAAACCATTGATCATACCTGTCATTTTATTGATCTGGCGCTCAGCGCCCTGGAGAGCCTTATCTGCAAAGCCATTCATTGTACCCCTGGCTTTCAGCTGCATCACCTGAATATAACCTTTCATGGAAGTAAGTGGTGTCTTGAGTTCGTGACTAACCATTGCAATAAAATCGTTCTTCCGCTGTTCATCCCTTTTCTGATCTGTCACGTCCATTAAAACAGCATAAAAGCTATCAAAATCGCCATCGCTGCCTTTTTTTAACTTGCCTACGATCCTCATCCAACGGTTCTCACCAGAAATAAGATGTTTGATCGGATAGGTATAATCCAGGGGCTTTCCAAGATTGATACAGTCATTAAGGACCCCTTGGAGCGCTGATAAGTATTCGGTACCAACACTGCTCAGTACCATTGTCCAGCTCACCTCCCCCTCCAAGGGCAGACCACACAGTTTCCTGAACCGCTCTGATACTTCAACCCGTCCTGTTTTGATATCCAGGTTACAACTGCCCAGTTCTGCAGCATCGAAGGCAGACTGTAAGTTATCTTCGCTTTCCCTCAGCGCATCGAGTGCATCTTTAAGCTGACCGTTGACTTCTTTCTGAAGATCATTCACTGCGGCGAGTTTTTCATTGATAGTCTCGAGCTCCTGTGTTCTTAGCCTTACTGTATTTTCAAGGTTTTCATTGAGTTCATCTGCGTTTTTTCTTGCCGCTTCAAGTTCCCTGTTCCTGGTTTCCAAAAGCAACTGGTTTTTCTTCAGCTCGCTCAGGTCGGTAATAATAACGCTCAGAGAAGTGCCTTCATCAAGGTTAAGCGCCTTTAGAGAGAGCTGAACCGCCAAGGAAGTGCCAGAGCTGTTGATAATATCGACTTCTGCCCTGGTGTCCACTTCCCAGGCACCATCGATTGTCTCTCTGACAAAGGCCTGATCTTCTGTTGAAAAAAATGCCAAAAAGTTTAGACCGATAACTTTTTCTAAAGGTAGCCCCAAAAGCCTTGCGAGTTGTGAGTTGCAATATAGTACCCTATATGATTCATCGAGCGTAAGTGCGCTTTCGGTCATCTGTTCGATAAAGATCCTGTAGGTATGATCAGCACTCTTAAGTGTAAAAAGCTGGTGACCATCCTGACCATTTACAATCAGGGCATCAACTTCTCCGGAGCGGATGGCATGGATAATATCATTGGCTTCCTCGAGCTGGATACGAAGTTCTTCATAGGCCTGCTCGAGCCTGATATGTTCACTTGACTTCTGCATAACTTAATAACTGATACCCAAACCTTTCAATACTTTCGCACGGTCAGAGCAGTCCCCGATCAGCTTTTTGATGGGAACTGGCGATTTTTTGATCAACATCGGGATGGCCGTCACATCTTCCTGCTGCACTAACAAGGGCTGCTGATGTGCATCAATGATATCCAGCTCATACCTGCCGGCAATAAATTCCTCGCATATTGCGCGGATGTTGACAACTGCCCTTGCGGAAACTGGTGATGCACCTGCAATGAAAAGCCTAAGCGAAAAAAAATCGTCGCTTTGGGTACTATCTGGATGATCGGGGTTTCCTATCGGCATAATTAATTATTAATCTTTGTACGTATGTCCAGTCCCACCAGCACCTTTTCCTCATTTGAAAGGTCACCTATAATTTTGCGGACCGGTTCAGGCACTTTTTTTACCAGTGTCGGAATGGCAAATATCTGATCACCTTCAGCCAGCTGTGGTTTTTCCAAAAGATCGATCACCTCAATACTATATTTTCCTTTCAAATGCTCCTCGCAGAGCTTTTTCAGGTTTTCCAGTGCGACTACCGATTTATTGGTTTTGCCGGCCACATATAGCCGGAGTTCATATGCTTTCCCCACTATTTATTTTTTTTGTTTACATTTTTTTCTTTCCCACCATCATCTCCCCTGCGCAGATCTGCAATTTTGCTTATCGTTTCGCCCATGATCTGTTTTTTTAAAGCCTCCTCAACATAAACTTTATTGAGTTCCTCTTCTGCTGATTCATATTCGGATCTTAAACTTTCGATCTTTGATTCTAAAATTTTCCGTTTGCGTTCGAGTTCACGGTCCTTACGGCTTACAGCCTGGGCGTGGATAACTTCGCCAGTCTGCTCCATAAGCATCCTTGCTTCCCGCGCTGAGCCGGTAAGCACGCCATCCTCGGTCAGATATACATCCACCAGGTCCAGTCCCTTATCTGTAATCACAAATTCGCGTATCTGGTTTGAATGTTTCATTCCTCTTGACTTCATGATATACAATCCACGGTTCCGTTCACCATTGCTTTCGATATCACGGATTAAAAGCCAGGCATCAACAAGCGAAGAAACCCCTTCATCGGTCTGTTCATTAACTATATTATTAAGGGTGAGGGCTGTAAACATGACCGTAATCTGTTCGGCCTGCAGAAAATCGATCAGGCGCACGAGCATGGTTTTAACATCACTAACCGATCCTATCGTGATCAGGTTGGTAATCGGGTCAAGTATAACAACAGATGGCCTGGACTTTTTGATTGCTTTATGGATCGCCACCAGATGCATCTCCAGTCCGTACAAGGTAGGGCGTGAGGCGTAAAACTCGAGCGTTCCTTCCTTAAGGTGTTTTTGAAGATCTATACCAATAGAACGCATGTTTCTGATGATCTGTTTTGGGGATTCTTCGAAAGCAAAGAAAAGGCATTTCTCTCCCCTAAGGCAGGCCGCATTGGCGAATGTTGCCGCTATACTGGTCTTACCCGTGCCGGCCGTGCCTGAAACCAGAATACTGCTCCCTTTATAAAAGCCGGAATTTCCCAGCATTTTATCCAGCGAAGCAATACCTGAGGGCAAGCTTTTTGTGGAAACCTCATGATTTAGCTGCAGAGAGGTAACAGGAAGCACTGAGATGCCTTCATCATCGATCAGAAAGGGATATTCATTGGTTCCATGAACCGATCCACGGTATTTTACAACCCTAAGCCTCCTGGTGGAGATTTGGTTAATAATCCTATGATCAAGTAAAATAACACAGTCTGACACGTACTCTTCAAGCCCTTGGCGGGTAAGACCATTTCCTCCACGTTCACCTGTTATGACGGCTGTGACACCTTTAGATTTTAGAAACTGAAAAAGTCTCCTGATCTCTGCCCGCAGCACTGCCGTATTATTTAATCCCGCGAAAAGGTTCTCGATGGTATCAAGTGCTACCCTTTTTGCACCTATACTGTCGATTGCGTATCCCAAACGGATAAAAAGCCCCTCCAGGTCATACTCTCCGGTTTCCTCAATTTCTGAGCGGTCAATATGCACGTAATCCAACCTTATCTTCTTATCCTTTTCTAACTGTTCCAGATCAAAGCCAAGTGATGCTACGTTCGCTTTAAGTTCTTCGGCCTTTTCCTCAAAAGCCATAAATACTCCTGGTTCGCCATAATCCATAGCTCCTTTTACAATGAACTCTATGGAAAAAAGTGTTTTGCCAGAGCCAGCCTCTCCACAAACGAGTGTAGGTCTTCCCGAAGGCAGCCCGCCTAATGTAATCTCATCAAGTCCGGAAATGCCGGTAAGTGTTTTAGGAATTGTACCAGTTGAGCGCGTTTCCCGTTGATTTTTTGATTTAGCCATTTATTTTTTAACGCTTAAATCTATTAGATAATAGTAATATTGATCAATTCTTTTCAAACAAACAGGGAATATTAAAAAATGTTTGCGATACGGAAATATATCGGTGCCGGAAAATGCTTTATTTAAATGGACAACAACCATACATCCGTTGCAATCCAACAAAAAAACAGAAAAAAAAATCTTACACCCTCCGTTCATCCAATATCAAAGGTCATTCCGCATCTATCCGGCAGAACATATAAAAAGCGGACATGCCATACCGCTGCCCGCTTTTAAGGTGCTAGGCATTTCCGCCCGCATTCCCGGCAAGATCTCCGCCAACATCATCTTCATCATCAATTTCACCGGTAAGCCCCCGTTGAACTTCGTTATCATCAGCTTCTTTTTCTTCGTTGGGACTTATCCGCGATTGTTCATTGCCGTTTTCATCTTTGTTGTCTTCCTCTTCTGGATCGATGTAATTTTTCATAGTATCTTTTTTTTATTGTAAAACAGATACTTTATAACTATAGTTTCAAAAAATTAGCAGAAGCGGTACCAATTATTTTTCCTGCTCGATAGCTTGTCGGGATAGGAAGATTCGAACTTCCGACCTCCAGCACCCCATGCTGGCGCGATACCTGGCTACGCTATATCCCGTTTGCTGAGTTCCCTTCAGGGAACACGAAATTGATGCAAAGATATATCACATTGCGCTTTTGAAGGAAATTTTTTTTTAAAAAAGTTGAAGGATTGTTGAGTTTTCTCTAGAAATGAACAGCGTTTTCCCTTAAACTTTTTAACAATGGGAATGTTATATAAAAATGGAAAACATAGAACAACTCATTATACCTGCCGCAAGAAAAGGCGATACAGAAGTTTTAAAAGAACTAATGCGCAGAGGAGTGGATATAAATTTTCAGGACGCTAAAGGTTATACCGCTTTGATTATTGCCTGCTACAACGACCAGCTGGAAGCGGCAGCATACCTGATTGCCTCAGGAGCAGACTTAAATCTTGGAGATCAGGGAGGCAACACCGCTTTAATGGGTGCGGCATTTAAAGGCTATACCGATATTGCAAAACTATTGATCGAAAGTGGGGCAGACATTAATCTTCAGCACGGAAACGGTGGAACCGCATTGATGTTTGCTGCAATGTTTGGCCGCAATGAGGTATTAAAACTACTTTTAGATCATGGCGCTGAAACCGGGCTTCGCGATATAAGGGGACAACACGCATTAGACCTGGCCATTTTACAGGGGAACGAAGCCGGAGCAGAACTGCTTGAATTATACAGCAAAAATGTTAATCTTGCAAAAGCGCCTTAACCAGCCCTTTCCACTGCGGATATGAAAACCCAAGTTTGGCCGCCATACCCACCATAAAATTCCTTCCCTTATCATAAAGGCTGCCATTATCTGTATTTGGAACTTCATTTCTGGCATGTTCTTCCGCACTAACATGTAGTCCTGTCCGTGTAATGATAAAGCTTGATGTGGCCTCATTTTTTAAAAAGTGGGCAGTTTCCTTTTTTTGTGACAAAGGATGTGCACAGGGCCTTACCCTCATAGATAATGTTTGCTTTTCACCATCGCTTTCAGTGGTGATTTCCTCGATTTGAACCCAGTCATAGCCCATTCCAGCCTGGGTTCCAGGACCGGGAATATCAATCCTGATATAATCATTTAACTGCGCCTGTCTTTCTGCACGGATGCCTTGAGGATCGATTAATTGGAAAGCTGATATACCAGCATAACGCCCCCATTCGTTAACAGACAATAATCTGGTACAGGCCCGTTCAAAAACGGCTACCGCTTCTGCAGAGGTGCTACAGTCTCTGCGTTCTATCACATCCATTTCGCTACCTGTATATTGAACAGGTACGGTCTCTAAGTTATTTTTATTTTCCATAGCTAATAAATTTGGTGAAGGCCAAATAGCCTTCACCTTGGTTTATACCTTAAACTATGCTGGTATTTTTCTTTGAATTTCACAGTCCCAAAAGCGGTGCAGGGCAATCATTTCTGCAAAAGTCTTTGTAAGGGCAGTAATATCCTCGGTAATCAGAATTCCTTCGCGTAATGCAGTACCGTTAGCATCTTCTGCCGGTAGCTTTTTAGCGAAATAAGTAGATTCTAATACCTGGAGCGCCTGTTTGTCGGCTGCAATTGCCTTACAATGTTTAAAAGCCTCATTTAAGAAATGGATGGCATTGGCTTCTCCACTAAGTGCATTAACTGAATTAGCACCACCGGGCACATATACTGCATCGTAAAGGACGGATGCTGCTGTTAGAAGACTTTCATCCACTGCGATATCCTTACCACCTGCCGAAATAATTTCACCCAACCTTGGCGCTATAATATGCACCACCGCTCCCTGTGCAACAAGGAAATCCTTAACCTTACTAAGTGTCTGCTCATTTACTCCATCTGCAGCAAGGATTGCAATTTTTCTTGACTTAACGGTATTTTTGATCGTTGTAGCCATACTTAGCGCTACAGACCTTGCAAGGCTTCCTTTAGGATTTATAGAAGCATAATCCTTCCTTTTGCCATCCGCTGGCAGGCTATTGTTAAGGTCTGCCAAAGGGATTTTTGGAATCTGCAGGCCAAGTGCCTGCGCAACTGCCCCAGCCAGGCCCTTATCTATCTGAACTAATACAGCCAGCATACGCTCCCTAACAGGAATGGCCTTTACTTTGCCGAGTTCAAAACTAAGGGCATCGATAAGGTGATTTTTCTCGGCACTGCTCTGTGAATTGAAGAACAAGCGGGCCTGCGAAAAATGATCAAAAAAACTTCTGCTCCTTGCGCGGATTTTTCTGGCATCAATTGCCTCATTATAACTTACAAAGCCACCCTGCGCAGCAGGTGCCTGCCTTGGGTCGTTTGCGGCGAGTCCGTTTGGTCCATAACTGGTTTTACCCCTGTTGATTGTTTGACGCATATGGCCATCGCGTTGGTTATTATGCACGGGAATTACAGGTCGGTTAATCGGGATTTCGTGAAAATTTGGCCCTCCCAGTCGGATTAGCTGGGTATCGGTATAGGAGAATAATCTGCCCTGCAATAGCGGGTCATTGGTAAAATCGATACCTGGTACAACATGACCAACGTGAAAAGCGACTTGCTCCGTTTCCGCGAAAAAGTTATCGGGATTTCTGTTGAGTGTCATCTTACCAATACGCTGCACGGGAACAAGTTCTTCAGGAATCAGTTTGGTAGGATCCAAAAGATCAAATTCAAATTTAAACTCATCAGCTTCAGGAACGATCTGCACACCGAGTTCCCATTCTGGAAAGGCGCCAGCCTCAATGGCATCCCAAAGGTCCCTTCTATGAAAATCGGGGTCTTTGCCCGAAATATTCTGTGCCTCGTCCCAGGCTACCGAATGAACACCCAAAAGTGGCTTCCAGTGGAATTTCACAAAGCTGGCTTCACCATTGGCATTCACAAATCTAAAAGTATGTACGCCAAAACCTTCCATCATGCGGTAGCTCCTTGGGATTGCCCGGTCGCTCATCAGCCACATAATCATATGCGACGACTCGGGCATCTGAGAAATAAAATCCCAGAAAGTATCGTGAGCCGAAGCGGCCTGTGGCATTTCATTATCAGGCTCTGGTTTTACGGCATGAACAAGATCTGGAAATTTAACCGCATCCTGAATAAAAAATACCGGCATGTTATTGCCAACAAGATCAAAATTCCCTTCCTGAGTATAAAATTTTACTGCAAAACCCCTAACGTCACGTGCCAGATCTGTCGATCCCCTGGAGCCTGCTACGGTTGAAAATCTAACAAACACGGGAGTTTCTGCTCCCGGATCGCATAAAAATGCTGCCCTGGTTAAGTTAGACATGTCTTCGTATACCTTAAAAACGCCATGTGCAGCAGAACCTCTGGCATGCACTACCCTTTCGGGTATGCGTTCATGATCGAAATGTGTAATTTTCTCCCTAAGGATAAAATCCTCTAAAAGTGTTGCTCCTCTTTCTCCGGCTTTGAGCGAATTCTGATCATCATTAATTTTGACCCCATGGTTAGTTGTTAAAAATTCGCCTGTCGAATCTGCTACAAAAGGTTCCAGTTTGGCCGTCTTACCATTTTCTGGCTGGGCAGGTTTATTTTTTCTTTTTGGTGTTTTCTTGTCCATTTTTTTTTTAGCTTAAGCCTCTTTTTTTGGCTGTAACATTTAATTTTTTATGCGGTTAATACATTACTGGTTGAGGGAAAAACTATCGGCCAATGTGCCGTCGGCGCGGACAAGGTTTATCTTTGCCAATGTATTTTTATCAACAATCTCTATAACATGGCTCCGCAGTTCCGATGCGAGAGGTTCTAAGGGCTGCTCGTCATCAATCAGCATATCGACTTCTGCTGGTCCCTTTACTTTCAGATCCATAATTCTGTTTCCTAAAAATGCTTTAAGCTGTTCAATGAGTTTTTCCATGTTGTTTTAAGGATAGATGTGCTGATGGGTGAAGAATTTTAATTTTCTAAATAGCTGTTAAGGCTTTAAAACAACCTTTACACAACCCTCCTCCTTTTCGTCGAAGATCTTATAGCCGTGTGCTGCCTGATCAAGGGGAAGCGTATGGGTAATAATATCATCGAGCACTACCTTTCTATCATTTACCAAACCAACAAGTTTATCTATATAGTTAAGTACGGGTGCCTGGCCCTGTTTGATGGTAATACCCTTATCGAAAACTCTAAAGAGCGGAAAGTTATCGTAAGGCGAACCATAAACACCCATTATAGATACGGTTCCCATTCTGCGAACAGCTTCAAAGCACATTTCGAGCACTTTTATGGAACCTTTTTCAAAATTGATGGTCGCCTTAACCTTATCCATAAAGCTACGTTCGGGCTCAAATCCCACCGCATCTACACATACATCAGCTCCCCGTCCGCCCGTCATTTCCCTTATCGCTTCTACTACATCCACTTTATGCGGATTAAGGATATCAACTTTATTTACCGCCTTTGCCTTTTCGAGCCTATAATCTAAGGGATCAATTGCAATTACCCGGCTGGCACCATTTATCCAGGCTGCTTTTTGTGCCATTAACCCAACCGGCCCTGATCCAAAGATGGCAACTACTTCTCCCCCTTTTAACTGCGCCCAATCGATGGCCGACCAACCAGTTGGAAAAATATCGGTAAGAAACAGTGCCTGTTCATCGCTTAAATGATCGGGAACAATACGCGGACTGATATCGGCATAAGGCACCCTCACATATTGTGCCTGGCCACCTGAGTATCCACCATAAAGATCGGTATAACCAAAGAGTGCACCGCCCTTCTGGCTCATCATATCACCATTTGGTCCATAGTTTTTAAAGTTCGAATTCTCGCAGGCAGGTGAAGCTTCATGAGTACAGAAAAAACACTTACCACATGCAATGGGAAAGGGAACTACTACCCTGTCGCCTCGTTTCAGGTTCGTAATGGAGGCGCCAACCTCCTCCACTATCCCCATAAATTCATGCCCCATGACTAAAGGTTCTTTTTGCGGAACCGCACCGCTTAAGATGTGCAGATCGGAGCCACAGATTGCGGTTGAAGTTACTTTAAGGATTACATCTCTGGGATCAAGAATTTCCGGATCGGGTACATTGTCTACCCGGATATCGCCAGGTTTGTGGAATACAGCTGCTTTCATAGTTTAAATTTTATGTAGATGAATTGAATAAAGCCTTCATAAACAGCCTATGGTAAAATAAACAACAATGAAAAATCGGTTAAAGTTTAGCTAATTTGAATTAAAGCATAACAAAAAACATTTTTCGGGCAGAATGGGTTGTACAATAATGATGAAGGAAAAAAGAACCGTTGTAATTACAGGCGCTTCGAGCGGTGCCGGCAGAGCAATGGCTACAGTATTTGCTCAGAATGGAGATAAATTGGTGATCTCTTCCCGCAACTTGGATGAACTCAAATCACTGGCCAAAGAATGTGAATTATTCGGTGCAGAAGTGTTAACAGTTGAAGCAGATGTATCTGATTATAAACAGGTAATTAATCTGGCAGCGGCTGCAGATAATTTTGGGCCTGGAATAGATATCTGGATAAATAATGCCGGTGTACTTGCTATCGGCGAATTTGATGTTACACCAATGGAAGTTTCGGAGCAGGTGCTGCGCACCAATCTGCTCGGCTACATGAACGGCGCTCATGCTGTTCTTCCATATTTTAAAAAACAGGGGTCAGGTATCATCATCAACAATATCTCTCTCGGTGGCTTTCTTCCTGTACCTTATGGTGTGGCCTATTCTGCAAGCAAATTTGGTTTGAAGGGTTTTAGTGCAGCCCTTAAAACAGAATTATCCAGATACCCCAATATTTATATCTGTGATGCCTTTCCAGCATTTTTAGATACACCAGGGATCCAGCATGCGGCAAATTATACCGGAAAAAGTTTAAAACCTGCACCTCCGGTTTACGATCCGATGCGTGTTGCGATAAGCATACTTAAACTTTCTAAGCAACCGAAACCGCAAACGATGATTGGAAGTACTTCTATACTGCTCCGCCTATCTTATGCCATTTTTCCGGCAATTACAAGGGGTATAGCCGGAGTGGTGATCCGTAGTTACTTAAAAAATGCACCTGACATCGAAAAAACAAATGGCAATATTTTCTCTCCGCTTCCTTTTGGTAATGCCATACATGGCGGCTGGGGAATGCCTGGAAGACCTAAGGCGCACCGTAAATACCTGGCCGGCGGGCTACTTCTCTTTGCGGGCGCAGTGCTTTTAACGGCCAAAAGTTTATCACAACAGCCTAAGGGATAGCCAGGTATTTTACAATTTAGCGTCCGTAAAGTTCAGTTTCTGATTTTAACCAGTTTATCGTTTTTTCGGTAATAAATCCTTCATCTACCCGCCATGCCCAGTTACCGGATGCTTTACCCGGCGTATTCATCTTAGCTGTATCACCTAACTGCATAATATCCTGCATGGGGATTATTGCAATTTCAGCAATTGAAGAATAGCAAAGCCTGATCATGGCCATATTAATATTCGTTTCATCAACCACACTCCCCACATAGTTCGATAGCCGTTTTCGAAGCGCTTCGTCTGTTTCATTTTTTAAACCATCCCAAAGTTGTATTGTTGTCGTGGGTTCCGGTATAGACGATAAAATTCACCGAATCAAAATTATGCGGAATATGGGGCGAAGCTGCCAGGTCTTCGCCAAAGGCAAACTGTATTACTTTCATGCCGCGCAAGCCGAACTGTTTTCTTAAATGGAGCACATCTTCAGTAATTTCGCCAAGATCTTCGGCAATAAAAGGAAGTTCTCCGAATTTTCCTTTCATAGATTTAAAAAATTGAGCGCCGGGCCCAGGTTGCCAGGTACCATTTACGGCATCCTCAAGATCAGCTGCAACCTGCCAATAACTCGCAAAAGCCCTGAAATGATCCAGGCGCACAAGGTCGTATACTTTTCTGCTTTTTTTGAGTCGGTTCTTCCACCATTTAAACCCCTCATGCTCCATCCTCTCCCAATTGTATATCGGCATTCCCCACAACTGCCCTTTTTCATTAAAATAATCTGGAGGTACCGCCGCAACAACGGTTCTGTTTCCGTTTTTATCAAGGAGAAAATTTTGAGGTTCTGCCCATACTTCAACCGAATCGTAATCCAGATAAAATGGAAGATCGCCGATTAATCTTATTCCCTTTTTATTTGCATATGCTTTCAATTTGTACCATTGACGGTAAAAAATAAACTGGTTCCACTTTATTTCCTCAATCTCGGCCAGGTAGTTTTTTTCATATTCAACAATAGCTTTTTTATTTTTAGACTTAAACTTTTCTGGCCAGTTAAACCACTCACTATTTTTATAATACTGTTTTAAATGGGTATAAATAGAAAAATCATTGAGCCAGCGCTCTTCAGCCTTACAAAAGGAGTTGTAGCTTGCAATAAGTTTTTTGTTACCTATACTTTTAAAGCGCTGATAAGCCTTATCTAAGATACGCTGTTTCATTTCTGCTGTTTTTTCAAAATCAACTTGTGCTGTTATTGGTAACAGGAAAGCATCAAGGTCGCTTTTACTCAAAAGCCCATCTTCGAATAAAGCTTCCGGACTAATGAGCATGGTATTTCCGGCCATAGCAGAACTGCTGGAATAAGGAGAATACCCATTCTCCTTTTTTACCGGATTGAGGGGCAGAATCTGCCAATAGCTTTGCCGCGAAGCGTAAAGAAAATCTACAAATTTATAGGCACTGGGGCCCAGATCGCCGATACCAAAACTGGATGGTAAGGAACTAACGTGCATCAGCACCCCGGCAGAACGTTTATTTTTTTTAGGGGTTAACCTGATCACCGCCAATTGAACTTTGTTGAACAACTGGCCGATGCGTATACCCCTCAGTAGTGGATCTTTAGCCCCTTTTTTTCCAGTAAGTAGATTTTCCCATGTTAAGGGCGCCTCATGCGGTAAAATAACTGTAGTATCTTCCCAATCGAAATCGCTAACTGGTACATGCTGGATCTTACAGCACTTGGCAAAACCCAGGGGAACAACCGTTATTATCCAGCGGTGTTTATACCTCCTTGCAAAAGCACAGATATGGTTACTATACTTACCTTCAACCGTTAAGGGTATATAGGTGCCAAGTTCAAAAACATCAGCTTCGGATTTTCTGATCAAAAGCAAAGTTTTGGTTAACCACATTTTCAACTTTCCAGAAAACCTGTCTTCCCAAAGTTTTTTATAGTCAGCAGGTGTTTCTAGATCCTCCATCATTTTGGATCTGCTGTTATAATCAACAGGTCTTCTGTTATCAGGATCAACCAGGCTTAAATCCCATAATTCGGTTCCCTGGTAGACATCCGGAACACCAGGGCAGGTAAATTTTAAAGTAAGCTGCGCTAAACTATTGATTATTGCAAAATCTGAAATCCGCTTCAAAAAGTCTTTGATCAATTTTCCGCTCTCCAGCCTTTCATTTAAAATAACCCGCGAAAACTTATTCAGTTTATGCTCGTAAACCTCATCCGGATTTGCCCAGTCTGACCGTTTTTTGGACTCCCGCAGCGCTTTTACAATAAACTGTGCTAAACGGTTATCAATATCATGCTCATCATCTTCAAGAAAAGGCAAGGCCCCGATAATGGTCTGCAGGAGTAGATAAACATCATTGTCGTGTAACTGTTTATAGGCTGGCACCTTATGCTGCAAACTGTTAAAAATACGCTTAAGCTGTTCAACCAGCAGGCTCCACTCTTCAGGAAGATCGCTAAGTACATTCAATCTGGCCCTTACGTCCTCTCCTTTTTTGGTATCGTGGGTAGAACTTGCATTTATACTGAGTGGCCAGTGCTGTTGGCGATTCAGCATTTCATTATGAAACCCATCAAGTGGTATCCCGAATGCATCCGGAGCATCTCCAACTTCACTATGGCCTACAAAACGGTTGTATGTAAACATCAGCGTATCTTCGACCCCTTTGGCCATTAGCGGACCGGTAAACTGCATACAGCGCTGAAAAAACTGACCGACTTTTTGTCTATATGCAGGATCTGCATTTCGTGGTTTTTCTAAAAATATGACAGCTAACAATTCTCCTGCTTTACCCAGTTTTTTATCACCAATGAGGGGCATTAGCAGCCTGCTGATATTCTTTTCATCGGTTTCTGAAAGTGGGAAGCTATAATTGTAATACCGATATACAGGCATACGGATGAGGAGCCAGCCAAGGGCCATTTTTAGTTCTGCATTTTCTATAGCAGAAAAACCAGGCGGTTTAAGTGGCAAAAGCATTTCAAACAGGTTATCCAATTCACCCTGCATGTGTTTAAACAATATATTCTGTTTCTTTTCATAGATCAGTTGAGATGGATTGAGTTTTTTTCCTGTTACCCGATTATAAAGTCTGGTAAAAGGTTTCTCGGCCTGCCTATTGGTAAAAAGATTGTTTACCATTGCCATAAAATCATAACCGGTGTTTCCCTGTACCTTCCAGTCCAGTGGCATCTGCTCTCCCTGTTCCAGAATTTTTTCCACTACAATATAAACTTCCTTTCCAACCGACTTCCGGAGGCGCTGTAAATAGCCTTTGGGATCAAAAAGCCCATCTACATGGTCGATTCTGAGTCCCTGAAAAACCCCTTTATCAATCAGTTCGAAAATATAGCGGTGATAAAGATCGAATGTTTCCTGATGCTGCATATTTAGGCAGATAAGACCATTGACTGTAAAAAACCTTCGGTAGTTGATTTTATGATCTGTTTCCTGCCAATTACACAAGCGGTAATGCTGATCGTTAACAATCTGTTTTAAAACAGCTGTATTGCTGTTAACTTTCCTAAAATCGAGTAAAGCCAGCATTTTATGCGTATCAGCATTAACGGGCCAATTGGTTTCGCCATAAACCAGAAAATATTCACCTTCAATTTTTTTTAGCTGTAATTTCTCCTGCTTTATAGCTTCATCAAGCTCCTCACCTAAAAAAGGAACCATTAAGCGTCCATCGTCCTTTTCCAGGTCGATATCAAAAAAACGGGCAAAATCTGAGGCATAACCCTTTTGAAGCACATCCATTAACCAGGTATTACGAGGATGGAAAGCCATGTGGTTGGGAACAATATCCTGAAGCCATCCAATCCCTGCTGCTTTTAGTTTTTCAGACACATTTAACAACTCGGCTTCGGTACCGATCTCAGGATTTATCTTTAATGGATTTACCACGTCATAACCGTGCATACTGCCCGGAACGGCTTCAAAAATAGGCGATGCGTACAATGTACTTATTCCCAATTCGGTTAGGTATGGGATAATACGATCAAGCGATTTCAGGTTAAAATCTTTGTGGAACTGAATGCGGTAAGTGGTGCTTGGTTTATACATCTTTTTTAGAAAGAATAAGAATTGATTCTGGAAATAGGGTAATTTGTTCACCAGGAGGTAAGCTGTTTATTTCTTCGTGTGGTCCATTCCAAACCGATGAAGAAGAGTTAAGCAACACGGCCCAATCTTGAATGGTTTCGCCAGTCGAAAGGTTTTGCTTTTGATCTGAAAAGTTAAATAGCACCAGTATTTTTTGTGTACCCTTCCATCGGCTTAACATTAAACATTTTTTTTCTGGGTAAGCCACTGCCTTAACGTTTTTTCGATCTAAATCTGCAAGCACCTCATTTTGCTTTCGGAGTGCAATCAATGTTTTGTAATAAGTCAACATTTTAAGGTTTAACGGCACTTGCAGTTTTTGCCAATCCAGTTTTGAATGCTGAAAAGTTGATTCGGACTGTGGGTCGGGTACCCCTTCATCTCCATGAAAAGCCGAAAACTCCGCTTTTCTGCCTTCTCTAACGGCTTCTACCAGATCGTGATCACTGTGACTTACAAAAAACTGGAAAGGATTTGTTTCCGCCCATTCCTCGCCCATATATATCAGGGGTAAAAAAGGGCTGCAAAAAACGGCAGCAGCCATCACTTTTAACATTTCAAAGCTCACTAATGCAGCAGTACGTTCGCCCAGCATGCGGTTACCGATCTGATCATGATTTTGTGAAAAAACAACAAATTTATTACCTGGAACATCGCCTATGGGCTCGCCGAACTTTTTCTGCCGATGTGGCGAATATTGCCCATCGTACACATAAGCGCTGTTAAAAGATTTAGCCAGATCAGCCACGCCGTTAAAATCTGAATAATAACCTTTTTGTTCCTGACCTGCACAAACCCTCAACGCATGATGAAATTCATCTATCCATTGGGCATCCATGCCATAGCCAAACTCCTTTTGCGGCCTGATAAAACGGCCGTCGTTCAGGTCAAGTTCAACAATCAGTTCATAAGTTCTGCCGGTTACCTGAGCAAGTTTTTCGGTATGCGATTTAATCTCTGCCAGAACATGAACAGGGCTAAAATCTTTAATTGCGTGTACCGCATCCAACCTAAGTGCATCGATATGAAAATCCCTGAACCACATCAATGCATTTTCGATAAAAAAATCCCTTACCGCATCGCAGCCTGCATCATCGAAGTTAATGGCCTGCCCCCAGGGCGTGTGGTATTTATCCGTAAAATACGGACCGAAATCTGCAAAATAATTTCCTTCTGGTCCCACATGATTATAAACCACATCCAAGATTACGGCCAGTCCCTTCTCGTGGCAGGTGTTAACCAGTTGTTGTAATGCCAAAGGACCTCCATAGGTATTTTGTACGGCAAAAGGAAATACGCCATCATAACCCCAATTCCTGCCGCCCGAAAATTGTGCAACAGGCATAATCTCGATTGCGGTAATGCCGAGTTCAACAAGGTAATCGAGCTTTTTTTCGATAGCCGCAAAATCTCCTTCAGGTGTGAAAGTTCCGGTATGGAGTTCGTAAATGATAAAATCTTTCAGTGCAATTCCTTGCCAATTGCGATCTGTCCAAGGGAAACTTTTCAGATCAAAAGCTGTTGATACCCCCTGTGGTCCTTCGGCCTGGAGTAACGAGGCCGGATCTGAACGCACAAGCTCCTTTCCATCTTTAGGGGCGCTGATTTTAAAGCTATAAGTTTCCCGTGGCTTTATCAGATCGGTTTGTAAGAACCAATACCCATATCCCTCGTTAAATAGATCAATAACCGCAGCGCTTTCTGTTATTAAAACAGAAACTTGTTCTGCAAGCGGTGCCCAAACCCTTATTTCTGCCTGTCCGCTTCCGTTAAAATTTAACCCAATACTTCTTTTTTGTATATCTATTCCCATTAAAGCCCTTTTTTAGGAGAACAAAAAAAAACAGGCCAAAGTTTTGACGGATATTTATAAAAATATGCTGCAATTCATAGTCCTTAAAGCAAGCTGTTATGGCGTATTGCTAGGCTTATCATCTACTGGCTCCTGCATTTTACCCATTTGCTCAGCTAATTTGCTATCAGGGGTAATATTCCCCATGGCTACCTGCAGTTTGTTCTTAAATCCCGATACAACCATGTCTTTTCCATCCATCATCGCTTCGTAGCCATCTTTAGCTACTGCTGCAGGATCGGCTAATTCACCTTCCTGTACTATTTTTGAATCCATCATATCAGCTTTTCTAAAAAAGTCGGTATCTGTAGGGCCAGGTAATAAAGAGGTTATGGTAACTGGCGAATCCTTTATTTCTGCACGTACCGCTTCGTTAAAAGAGTGCACAAATGCTTTTGTGCCATGGTAAACAGCCTGATAAGGCCCGGGCAATTTTCCTGCAATCGATGCAACATTCAAGATCTTCCCTGCTCCCCGTTTTACCATCTCTTTTAAATATAATTTGGTTAAGGTTACCAAAGAAGCAATGTTCAACTGGATAATTTTTAATTCTTTACTTAAATCGGTATCTATAAATTTACCATAAACCCCTTGTCCGGCGTCGTTTACCAATACATCTATCTGTACATTTTTTGTACGTATGTTTTCATACAGATCAAAAGCCGCATCCCGTTCAGACAGGTCGGCGGTCATGGTGATTACCTCAACTCCTTCCGCTTCAAAAATGGCTGCTGCCCGTTGTAACCTTGCCTCTTCCCGGCCAACAATAATGAGGTTAAAACCATCTTTTGCAAAAAGTTTGGCCAGTTCATAACCAATTCCGCTACTTGCACCGGTAATCAATGCAAAATGTTTTCTATTTTCCATGTTGTCGTATTTACTGTTTTAAAAAAATTAATCCTGATGAGGAGTTCCCTTATCTTCTGCTCGGTCTGTATCCGAATCCGATTTCGCTGCCTGTTTTGATAATTCCTTAGCAGAAGCCTCATCCTGATAAGCACTATCCGCATCACTTGCCTCAATCTGCGAATGTGGTACAATACCAACCTTATTTTCACTGTCCTGCTGATCTGTTTTTTTGTTTTCCATAGTTTTAAGTTTAAACCTTCGAATTATTTTCTGCAAGAAGCACAACCTTCGTTTTGAAACTTGTGCTTCGTTAAATAAACAAGGTAAAACTGTTACAGGTTTGATTTATTTAACAGTTAAAACATTATGTTTTCAGCAGCTTAATAAACAGACGGTCGCGTTATTTATACCGCAAAGCCAGCAAGAAGAAGACAAAAATTGAAAACCATCTGAAATTTTTGCCTGTTTATATAAACAAAAACAAACCCTTACACTTAGTACTAAAGAATATGACAAACAAGCAAAACTTTTTTGAGCATATATCTGACAAGATTACATATTGGACCGGAAGTGCAAGCGCCTTTACCATAGCTGTTGGCATTATTATAATCTGGGGCATTAGCGGCCCTATTTTCAACTATTCGGATACCTGGCAACTGGTCATTAATACCGGAACAACAATTATTACTTTTTTAATGGTATTTCTGATTCAAAAAACCCAGAATAAAGATTCGAAGGCCATACAATTAAAACTTAATGAGTTATTGGCGGCCAGCAGACATGCAAGTAACCGCATGGTTGATATTGAAGACCTTTCGGAGGCAGAACTGGATGTATTGCATAAATACTATGCGAAACTTTCTGATATGGCAGAAAAGGGAGAAGATATCCACCACTCCCATTCAATTGATTCTGCAAAAAAACTTTCAGAAGAAAAATTAACAAATACTACCAGGCTAGCTAAAAATAAAAAAAATGATAAACCCTAGCCGTTTTTTCATATGTAATTATTAACAACATGTATTGGATTAACAGGGCAGTTTTTCTCAATAACAAAGGGCTAAATCCTTAATACTATGCTTTACAGTTCCAAAAAGGTAAGTATTAACTTATTGGCAAGGCTTATACCTTCGGAAGTTCGATATAAAACGTTGTTCCCTTGTTTTCTTCGCTATCAAACCAGATTTTCCCTTTGTGCCATTCAATAATAGTTTTGATAATCGACATACCAAGGCCAGTAGACTGTTCGCCGTTTAAACCGTTCCTTCGGGCATTGGTAAATTTTTCGAAAAGTGTAGCGTGATATTTTTTTGGAATACCGATTCCGTTGTCAGCAACTGTAATCAGGACTTGTTTTTTGCTCTCTGTGAGATAGACATCTATGTTGCCGTTTTTTGGAGTAAATTTAAGTGAATTGGAAATCAGGTTATTGATCACCTGCATAAATTTATCTTCATCAATTTCGGCAAAAATACGCTCTTTACTTGAACGGCAGGAAAAAGTAATCTGTAAACCGTCCTGCATATCGAAATATTCCTGGCCAGCTAAGGAAATTTTGCTCACCAACTCTACTCTTTTTTTAACCAATTGTACACCTGCTGTCTCCAGAAACTCCTGGTTCAGAAAGTCGCGAATTAATTTGAGGCTTTTTTTGGTAATCCTGTCAATCAACGCGATGTAACGGTCAATAGAAGGATCTTCGAATCTTCTGGCCCCCTTTGCCAGCAGGTCCGAAATATTGCCAATAGCGCCTATAGGCCCAGCCAAATCATGTGCGAGAATATTAAGTATGGCATTTTTTTTACTATTGTGATTATTGAGTACTTCGGCAATTTCCTTGTAATTGGTAACATCTTCAGCAATCCCAATCAAAAGATGCTGCCCGTTTTCATTGAGTAAATAAGGCGTTGTGCTCAACCAGCGCTCGTTATCAGCACGCTGTATTCTGCACTCAACATCGCTTACCGTATTCCCATCAATACATTCTCTTAACTTGAAAAGTACATAACGCCGGTCTTCGGGATGTACCATATGCAATAAAAGCCTCGAACGTATGTCTATAGACATTAAGCCAAAGAAGTTCATGCACGATGGGTTCATGTAGATAAATCTATCCTCGTTTAAATCGAATATAAAGAAAAGCCGGGGTGAACGCTCAGAGAGATATACAAGAAGATTTGAGATTTCCATTAAACTGACAGAACGTTATAACCCCCGTGGGGCGCTCCATTTACAATTTAATTATTTTTTTTAACGTCTTAGTGTTAGGTGTACAATCGCAAATTATAGAAAAATAGAAAAATGGCTGCTATTAGCCACCTAAAGCATAAATTGCGGTTTGCAACATTGTTTTTTTAAGTATTTAGCCCCTAAAAACAGGGGTAAAATACAAAATGTACTAAAGCCAATTCTTCGTTTTATCACTACTTATCGACCCTTGTTTATTTTGCAAACTTACCATCCAAGAAGAATTTTATTGATTAGTATTTCCGAACCGTATCTTCCGGATTTACACGTGGCTGTGCTGCAGCTGAATCAGCAGCGCTTTTTTTAGTCGTATCTTCATAATCTTTCTGGTGATTTCCCTTTGCCCTATCTGAAGGATTTTGGCAAGCAGTTAATACCGATGCCAAAAATGCTGCTGCAATAAAAATGGTGTGTATCGTTCTCATCTTCTTAAATTTTAGGATTATACTATTAACGTCTATTGTTTCAGCTGATTTAGAAACCGCTCTTTTGTTTTTGTACTGATGTGGCTTTTACCTTTTCATTAAAAAAACAACATGTAACGGGGATTGGTTTTGAAAAAATTTAACGAGACTAAGAGCCTGTTTAAATTTGATACAATTATTTTACTCATATAATATTTCTATCACACAGAGGGGGTAATTTATTTTTTAAAAATCAATATGAGTGACGTATAATTGATTTCTTTGCCATACACCACGGTCTTGCCTCGGCTCGCCGCCGCCGAAGGGCTCTTTCTTTTTGGCATCAAAAAGAAACAAAAAATGCCGGCTGAAAATTTTTCTTTTGAAGCCAGTAGCGCGGCCAGAACAGTGCAACCCGAAAAATTTGTTAGGCCGGATTTAAGTGGAACGGGGATACCGTGCTATGGCCTAGCCGGATGGAAATGCAAAAGCCATTAAAACACTGATTAACAATAACTTGCAAAACAACGTCAATGATAGCGTAGTCGATTGCTTTTAATATATCAAAAAACGGGTCTTCGACTATGCTCTCCGTAGGAGTCCTTTGGACAGACTGACATACGAACAATCTTTCAGCAAAATTTAAACAGACTCATAGAATATTCATTTTTTTCGGGCTTAATCCATCAAGCATAAACACCATTCGCCATAATACATTAAACGCTTTAACTATATGAAATCAGCCTGCACTTATGGGAATTAGCTCGTTTATCTAAACTTTTCTCTTCCACAGTTTTAATTTAAACCACATCAATTCCTCAAACGGTTTTAAGCTACCACGCGAAACGTTCCCGCTGAATCCTAATCCTGCAAACAAGTAATTCGAATCAGCTGTACGGGTATTTTCCACGCTAAAACGGGTATTTGCACAACGAACAAAACGCTTAGAAGTGCAGTTGTTTAAGCAGTTACTTTGGGCGGCTGTTTAGTTTACGGTTAAACGTAGCGCCCATAAATTCATCATTATGCACGAGTTAAACCGGTTAAAAATTTTTACGTGGCACATCCACGGCAGTTATCTTTTCTACCTTTCGCAGGGGAACTATGATATTTACATACCCGTAAATGAGCTTAAAAACGAAGGATACGTTGGCAGAGGAGAAACATTTCCCTTTGGCCATAATGTTATAGAAGTTCCTGTTGAACAAATCCCTCATCTGGATTTCGATGTCATACTCTTTCAAACAGATGAAAACTACCTTTACGATCAGTTTGAAGTACTTACTGAATATCAGCGTAGCCTGCCAAAAATTTATCTGGAACACGATCCGCCATGGAATCACCCTACCGATGCGCTACATCCGGTAACAGACCCAACAGTTATGCTTGTTCATGTAACGCATTTTAACGCGTTAATGTGGCATAGTCCGGGGATACAAACTACCGTAATTGAACACGGCGTAACAGCTGGAGCACCTCCTTATAAGGGCACGCTGGAACGCGGAATTGTGGTAATCAATAATCTGCCCGCACGTGGCCGGCTTTTAGGGTTCGATATTTTTGAGGAGCTAAGCAAAACCATACCATTAGATCTGGTGGGCATGGGCGCTGAAAGTTATGGTATTGGCGAAGTGCTTCACCCCCAGCTCCCTGCTTTCATTTCAAATTACCGTTTCTTTTTTAATCCGATTCGCTATACCAGTCTTGGACTGGCCGTGTGCGAAGCGATGATGCAGGGCATGCCTATTATCGGTATGGCGACCACCGAAATGGCTGTAACCATCAAAAATGGCTATTCGGGATTTGTACGTACCGATATTGAAATGCTAAAAAGAGATATGGAACTGTTGCTGGAAAATCCGCAGCTCGCCCGCCAAATGGGAAACAATGCGCAGCGCACCGCAGAAGAACGTTTTGGCATCGAACGGTTTACTCAGGAATGGCACAAGCTATTTAAACATATGGCTGTTAACAAACCTGTATACAAAAATACGAATCATACCTAAAACAATACCTATGAAAAATAGAATTGCATTTATAAGTGAACATGCTTCACCACTTGCCCTGCTCGGAGGAAAAGACAATGGCGGCCAGAACGTTTACGTTGCCGAAATTGCAAAGCAGCTGGGAGAACAGGGATACCAGGTTGATATTTTTACGCGCAGGGAAGATATTATTTCAAAAGAAGTGAATAATTTCAGCCAAAATGTGCGTGTGATTTTGGTTGACGCGGGACCTAAAGAAAAGGTTGATAAGGAAGACCTGCTACCTTTTATGAAAGATTTTAGAAGGGAAATGGAATATTTTATCCAAAGAAATAAGATTTCCTATAGGCTTATCCACGCCAATTTTTGGATGTCGGGCCTGGTGGCTATGGAACTAAAGGAAAGGCTCGACATTCCTTTTGTAATTACCTTTCATGCCCTTGGCCATATCAGGAAAATGCACCAGAAGGAATTAGACCGCTTCCCGCCGGAGCGGGTTGATATTGAACGTGCCATTGTACAGCGCGCAGACAAAATAATTGCCGAGTGTCCACAGGATGAAGAGGATCTTAGCACTTATTACCGTGCCGACCCTGAAAAAATGGTTATGATACCATGCGGTTTCAGCGCCGAAGATTTTTATCCGATTGCAAAGGCTACCGCAAAAACACTGCTTAACATTGGCGAAGAAGAAAAAATAGTGCTTCAGTTGGGAAGGATGGTTAAACGTAAAGGTATAGATAATGTTATCGAAGCATTTGCCAAAGTTAAAGCGAACCATAAGCTACGCCTGATTATTGTTGGTGGTGAAGAAAATGCCTCAGGTTCTGATCCCGAACTGGAAAGGTTGAAGGAACTAACGGTTAAGCGTGGTGTTGAAAATTCGGTAAGTTTTGTCGGGCAGAAAAGCCGTGAGCTGTTAAGATATTATTATAGTGCAGCAGATATTTTTATAACCACGCCCTGGTACGAACCTTTTGGCATTACACCAATAGAGGCAATGGCCTGTGGTACACCGGTTATCGGATCTGCTGTTGGTGGTATAAAATACACTGTACGAGACGGACATACAGGTTATCTGGTTCCGCCCAAACAGCCAGAAATACTGGCAGAAAAAATAAGCACGCTTTTGTCAGATCCTGCCCTGCTCAATAACATGTCGAATAATGCGCTACAACATGTACAGCGCAACTTTACCTGGAAAAAAATCGCCGGGCAAATACATGATTGTTACGAAGGCATACATGCCAATCAACAAAAAATGCAACAACAGGAGTTCGAAATGATACAACGTGCCTTTGAAGAGGGCGCCAGAACGTTCGAGCGCACCGCCAGGGAGCTAAGCACAAAAGTAGCACTGGCTGGCGAAATGATGAGCAGTGCATTAAAAGCCGGTCACAAAATATTGGTTTGCGGAAATGGCGGAAGTGCTGCAGAAAGCCAGCATTTTGTTGCCGAACTGGTAGGACGTTTCGAAGTACCACACCGCAAAGGGCTTCCGGCTATTTCGCTTAATGCCGATACGGCTATTATAACTGCCTGGGCAAACGATTTTGGATACGATGATGTATTTGCCAGGCAGGTTCAGGCCTATGGCAACCAGGGAGATGTACTGCTTTGCCTGAGCACCAGCGGTAACTCAGATAACATCATAAAAGCCATGCAAATGGCAAAAAAGAAAGGCATTTGCTGCATCAATATGCTCGGTAAAGATGGCGGACGGGCGGCAAGCTATGGTGAGCTGAACCTTGTTGTTCCTTCACAGAGCACACAACGGATCCAGGAAATGCACCTTCATTTGGTACACCTGCTCTGCACAATCATCGAAAACCGAATGTTTAATGTTGCTTTTACCAACAAAACAGCAGCCAAAGAACAGCTATTGCCTTTGCTGGCCCAATCTGAAACAATGTTCAACAGTTATGGCAGTTAAACATGCAATATTTTTAGATAAGGATGGAACGCTTATTCCTGATATTCCATACAACACGGATCCTGAATTGATCAGCCTCGAAAAAAATGTAGGACAAACACTCGCTAGGTTAGCAGGGTATTATAAACTCATTATTGTATCCAATCAGAGCGGTGTTGCATTTGGCTATTTCGACGAAAACGACCTGAAAAGGGTGGAAAGACGGATTGAAAGCCTACTGCAGGAATACGGAGTAAACTTAAGTGGTTTTTACTATTGTCCACACCATCCTAACGGCCATGTAGCCCATTACACCACATTGTGTAATTGTCGGAAACCAAATCCAGGCTTAATTATCAGGGCTGCTGCTGAACATGATATTGAATTAACTGGCTCATGGATGATCGGAGATATACTTAACGATGTGCAGGCCGGAAAAGCAGCGGGCTGTAAATCCATACTGATTGATAACGGCAATGAAACCGAATGGGACTTAGACGAGCCTAACCGTATTCCCGACTTTATCTGTACCGATTTTGCTGATGCGGGTAACCATATTCTTAACATTCTAAAACATGAAAAACACCTCAAATCCATATCATCATTTTCTAAGTAAATTTAAACACAAAAAAATATTGGTAATTGGCGACCTTATACTCGACCGCTATCTTCAAGGTAACTGCACCCGATTAGCACCTGAAGCTACTGTACCGGTTATCGATGTTAATCTAAATAAAGATTGCCCTGGAGGTGCAGCCAATGTTGCGGCAAACCTCAATGCATTAGGGGCAGAAACTACCTTATGTTCAGTTATAGGAGCCGACGGGCACGGCACTACCCTGACAGCACTGCTTAAAACGTTGAACGTAAACACAACATTGATTATAAATGACCAGAATCGGACTACTCTTTGTAAAACCAGGGTGAGCTCTGGTTCACAGCTGATTGTTCGCTATGATGAAGGCAGTTGCAGTCCAATATCACCGAGCACTACCGCACAACTGATTGCCAATATTAAAACAGTTTTTGACAATGTGGATGCTGTAATTATTTCTGATTATGATAAAGGGGTAATAACGAGCGATCTGATCAGCGCATTAAGCGTATTGGGCGGTACCTCAAAAAAAATATTTGCTATTGATGCGCGTGATTTTACCCGCTATGCAACTCTTGAGCCTACATTGATTAAACCTAATTATGCAGAAGCGTTAGCCTTAGCCCAATACAAAGCAATTAACGCTAACCGACTGGAACAGGTAAAAAACTGGGGAAAAAATCTTTATGAACATACTAGGGCAAAAAACATTTTATTGAGCATGGACGCTGACGGGGTGTGCTGTTTTGAACGGGGACGCTTTAGTTTTCATTGCCCTGTTCCGAAAGTGGCCAACCCACAGGTAAGCGGTGCAGGCGATACCTTTATGGCCACCGCACTAATGGCTTTGCTCAGTGGTGCAGATCTTAGTGCTGCTACCACGCTTGCGGTAAGTGCTGCTTCGGTAGTAATAAACGAACCACATACGGCAGTATGTAATATTGACCGTTTAACAGAAAACTTCAGCGAAAAACGTAAACTATTGAGCAACAAACGCGAAATTAAACAGTTAATAAGTACCTACAAAGCACAGGGAAAACGGATTGTGTTTACCAATGGTTGTTTCGATATCCTGCATAGTGGCCATGTAAGTTACCTAAAAGGATCAAAGGCCGAGGGAGATATCCTCATTGTGGGACTGAACAACGACGAGAGTATTAAAAGGCTAAAAGGGCTTCAACGCCCGATCAATTCTTTAGCTGACCGCATTGAGGTGCTTTCGGAACTATCTTGTATTGACCATATTATTTCCTTTGGAGAAAAGGGAGATGATACGCCCGTAATGTTGCTCAAACAAATACGCCCACATGTTTTTGTTAAGGGTGGCGATTACCGTCATAAATTCCTGCCTGAAGAAAAAATACTTCAGGATATGGGTTGCAAGATTGTCTTTTTGCCAACTGTTGCGAACAGATCAACAACAAATGTAATTAGCAAAATTCAGCAAAACCTAGGTTTATCTAACGCTAACACGATAAATTAATGGAATGGAAATCCTGTAAGAACATTCTGGTTATCCGACCAGACAATATGGGCGATCTGCTCATGTCGGCTCCCGCAATTAGGGCTTTAAGCGAAAGCTTTAAATGCAATATTACCCTGCTTACCTCAACTATGGCACTTGAGGCCTCTGAGCTGCTTCCATGGGTAAATGAGGTGATCTGTTACGACTTTCCCTGGGTGAAAACACAAGATGCCCAGCCCTCCGAAACATTGCCAGCGCTAATAACGGATATTAAGCGCAGGGCTTTTGATGGCTGCATCGTTTTTAACGTACATAGCCAGAATCCTGCCCCATCAATAATGATTGCTTTTATGGCTGGCATCCCTTTGCGTGCAGCCTACTCCCGCGAAAATCTTTATGGCCTGCTTACCCATTGGCTGGCAGATACTGAGCCTTATTTCGAAATCAGGCATCAGGTACTGCGCGATCTAAAGCTTTGTTCGTTTATTGGTGCTAACACCGCAGATCCGCACATCAGGATTGCGATAGAAAGCGATATCAAAAACGAAAAATTAAAAGATCTTAATCTAAAAAAAGATGGATTTTTTGTGCTCCACATTGGTGTTTCAGAGAAAAAACGACAATATCCCAAAGACGAATGGATAAAGCTAGGAAAAACACTTATCGAGAAGTATAAACGCCCACTCCTGCTAAGCGGAAGCAAGAAAGAGCAATGTGTGACAGCAGACATTGCAGCAGCTATTGGCAAAGACGCGATCTCCATAGCAGGCCTGCTCAACTTAAAAGAACTGGCTACCTGCATTACCATGGCAAGGGCGATGATTAGTGTAAACAGCGGACCAATGCATTTGGCTGCAGCCACCGGCACGCCTATACTCGCGTTATACGCAAGAACCAACCCGCAGCACACGCCATGGATGGTGCCCTGCAAAATTATCGAATTCGATGCGCCGTCGTCACTTCAGAGTAAGAATCAGGTTTTACGTTTTCAGTCAGAAAAGATCTATCCTTTTCCCATTACATTTCCAGATACTTCCACAATAGTGAATGCATTTAATGATCTGCTCAACGAAACAACATCTCCTTAACCGCTTTTTCTACCAGCGTATAATCGGGCGTTTCTGTCCAATCGATAGTTTGGTGTCTGCTCACATCAAGTGGAGCCCAGCGCCCCGGCTCTCCATCCATACTGATGATAACGCTTTGTACTTTAAGGGCCGCTGCCATATGCGATATGCCTGTACAATTTGATATTAGTCCACTCGAGCCTTTAAGTAATGCGCCCACCATCCCCAAATCGGTTTTACCGGCTAAAACAATCGGTTTACCCTTTATAAGGTCGGTTACCTGTTCAATAATATCATATTCATCAGCTGTTCCGGTAAATACGATCTTAAAACCCTGTTCAATACAATAGTTAGCCAGTTTAGCAAAGTTGGCAGGTGGCCATTGCCGCCATGCCCCGCGCGAACCACAGTGCATGCAGATATATTTACTGCCGATACTTAATTTGTTCAGCCTTTCAAAGTCGCTTTCATGCAAGGGGAAAAACATTTCTGTTGTTACAATAGGAACGCCCAAATGTGCCATTAAAGCAATGTGCCTTTGGCTCTCGTGCCCTGCATTGGGATAGGTCATCAATAAACTATTATTTGCTAATTCTACAGCATCAATAGAGAAGCCGCCAAGTTTACTATCAGAAAGGTTGGCAAGCATTTCATTAACAATGGTACCATTGCCCTGCATCTGTAAAATGATATCGAACGCTTCAGTGTTTATACATTTGCGAAATTCTGCAAACCCTTTTTCATCAAATGGTCTTTCAGGTAATCCAGGATAACCGGGAAAGTCGATAAAGCGATCGAAAAGTTTATTAAAACGTTCAATTAATTGCCTGGTGGATGGAAGACCGATAAAAACAATTTCTGCATGGGGGCATGCCAAACGTAAATTTTTTATGGCTGGCATTGCACAAAGTAAATCTCCGAGCTGGAGGGCTCTGAAAATAGCAATCTTTTTAAACTGCAATATAGACCTGTTCATCTTAAAAAAGCATTTTCCGATAACGGATGCTACCGTAAATCCGATAATATACAGAGAGAAAAGGAATGAAAACAGATGTAATGAGCATCTCTGCAACGTGGCTGCGAGAGCGGCTGGTTTTCTGCAGGCGTTTAAGCGCAAAACCTATAATTAAAACAAGCATAACGAACGTGATGCCCGCAGAAAGCCTGCTGTGCCCCCCTAATGCTGTAACCAAACCAAGTATACAAAGCACTACAATAACATAGTAATTCCACAAGGGCGACCGCTGTATTTTTTGCCGGTAAAGCCCTGGATATTTTTTGAATAACAGTACATCAAAAATCCCTTTTCGCTGCTCTTTTAAACTTATTCCCCAGGCTGCTTCGCGCACAGGATGAACAACCACCGCCTGCTCATTTTTATATATAGGAACATTTGCGAGCATTAATTTAAACTCAAGGTCAGAATCTTCACGCCATGCCATACTAAACTGTTCGTCAAAACCACCAGTTTTAAACAATGCAGCTTTGGTACATGCGCAGTTGGCCGTTATAAAATCAGCCTCCGAAAGCCTTGCTGTATTCAAGGCAAAGTCAGTGGGTTCAGCATAAAGGGGAACCACTGTTTTACCACTATAGGCTACCAGTTCCCGGGCTTGATGACGGTCCAAAAAAACCTTTAGCCAATCTGCCTGTGGCAGGCAATCATCATCGGTAAAAGCCACAAGCTGTGCACTCGCCATTAACCAGCCTAAATTCCGGGCGGCCGCTGGTCCTTTCTTTTCAGCCGTGCAGCGCACAACCAGCCGAAAAGTATAATTTTCGCTCCGTCGGTCAAGTTCTTCAATCATTTCCTCACTAGGCCCATCATTTACCACGATCACTTCAAAATCATGGCCCGGAATACTTTGTTTATTTAGCGCATCTAAGCAATTAACCAAGAGGTTCAACCTCTTGTAGGTTGGAATAACTACTGATATTTTTTTTGGCATCTGTTTTAGTAATTAAGTATGAACCGATAATAAGCGCATCAAAAGGCGAAGACCAGAAACATTCTACCGCATCTCTGGGTGTGCAAACAATTGGCTTCCCTAGGGTATTGAAAGAAGTATTGATGAGGACCGGAACCCCTGTTATTTCCTTAAAGGCTTGTAATAACCGATAATACTGTGGATGCTGTTCTTCGTTTATGGTTTGTACCCTTGCTGTGCCATCGGTATGCCTCACAGCCGGAATAAGGTCTTCTTTTTCTTTAAGCACATCATAAATGAAAAGCATAAAAGGCGAAAAATCTGCATCCTTAAACCATAAATATGCATCCTCCTGTAGCACTACCGGCGCCACAGGGCGGAAATCTTCACGGTCTTTCACTTCGTTTAGCATTGCCTGCATCCTCGGATCAATGGGCGATGCGAGTATAGATCTGCTGCCCAGTGCCCTGGGTCCAAATTCCATTCGGCCCTGGTACCACCCGATGATCTGGTTATCAGCAAGTAAGCCTGCGGTTTCTGATGCAACATCCTCCATTTTAGTAAAGGGTACTTTTGCCCATTTTAAAAAATGCTCAATCTCTGCATCACTGTATTCAGGACCCCAATAAACGTGATCCATAATAAATTCTTTTTTTACCGCCTTGCGCTCGTTAATGTCTACATACATGGCCGCTCCTAAAGCTGTACCCGAATCACCAGCGGCAGGTTGTACCCACACGTTTTCAAATGGTCCTAAATCCCTTATCCTAGCGTTCAGTACACAATTAAGTGCCACCCCTCCCGCCATAACCAGATTTGGCACTTTTGTAACCTGGTGAAGGTATTCGACCAGCTTTAGTACCGTTTCTTCTAATACCAGCTGCAATGAACGGGCAAGATCGAAATGAAATGCAGTAAAAGGTTCATCTTTTAGCCTCGCCGGACCAAACCTTTCACTTAGGTTTTCACCGCTTACTGTGTACTGGCCATTGTCACCCAGCTTGATGATATCTCTAAACGCTGCAGCAAAACGTGGCTGCCCGTACGAGGCCAAAGCCATTACCTTATATTCGTCGGATGAATGCAGAAAACCCAGATGAGTCGTTAGCCGTTCATAAAGCAAACCAAGTGAATGTGGAAGATTGACCTGATTGATCCGGGTCATTTCTGTCCCCTTCCCTATTCCATAGGTAGTAGAAGCCACTTCACCCCTACCATCTAATGTAAGTATGGCTGCATGATCATAGGGCGAAGGAAAAAATGCACTTGCCGCATGTGCGGCATGATGATCTACATAATGCCACTGCCAATCGCTAACTTTTGAACCATAAAAACGCTTTTGCAGGTGATGCGGATAACCATCTACGAGTTGATGTGGTGCATTTAATATGGAAGAAAGAAACAAATTATCCCATGATTGCCTCACGGTACCAGCAGAACCGTTATCGGGGTAAAACGGGATTTCGCAACCTGGCTGATTCTGTTCGTGTGGCGGTATCAACAATGCGGGATCAAAAGAATAAGCAATATGATCGACATCTTTTAAATGGATGCCGGCAACCTTCAAACAATAATCTATTGCATGGAAAGGAAGCTCATAAGTATTAAAGGGAATAGGCCGCTTGCCATGTTTGATGTGGGTAAAACGTTCATCTTCTACAGCGGCCAAAAGCATTCCGTCTTTAAAAATGCAGGCTGCAGAATCGTGAAAAACTGCATTGATACCGAGTGTAATCATATTCGATAAGGGTTAAGTGAAGGAAGTATTCCCTTTATTAACCATTTATAAAGTGAAGTGATTTTGGTTTTTTATAAACAGGTATAATCCACTATCGTCATCGTATAAATACTTAAAGTGGCCCCTCTTTCCACGTGGCGTAAAACTTTTTTTTTCAAGAACATGTTTATTTTGTAACAAGGAATAGCTTTCAAACCGCTCATACGGTTACTTATAATAATATGATCAAAGTAATTATAGTTGACGACCATCATGTGGTAAGGGATGGTATAAAAATGCTTTTAAATTCCGGTGAGGAGATTGACGTTATCGGAGAAGCAGGCGATGGAAAACAGGTTTTAGGCCTGATCGATTCAGGTCTTAACCCTGATATTGTCATTTCAGATCTCAATATGCCCGTAATGGACGGCCTCTCACTGATCTATAAACTTAAAACCGATCGCCCTGAGATCAAAACAATGGTACTTTCTGTTTCAGAAGATGAAAATCATGTTACCCAGGCATTTAACAATGGATGCAAAGGCTACCTGAGTAAAAGTGCGCAGCCCAATGAACTTATTTTTGCCATCAGGCATATCCATTCCGGTGGACGATATCTTGGTGCGGACCTTGGGGTAAAGATGGTTGACCTTGTTGTGCAGACAAAAAAACAAGAGCTCTTTCCCGATATTATTTTTACTTCACGCGAAAGCGAAATATTACAGCTCATTGCTCAGGGCTTTACAAATAACGACATTGCTGAAAAGCTTTTTATCAGCAGGCGTACAGTAGAAGGCCATCGCCAAAGCCTGATCGAAAAAACGGTTTCAAAAAACACCGCTGAATTAATTGGTTTTGCCTACCGTTACGGACTTATATTAAGCTAGCTCTTACCTAGGGATTTGTTCATTTGTACTTTTTGAACGTTTAAATCTGTTCCGTCCTGCTTTAACACTTGCTTTTAATTGCTCATGCATGGCAATGATATCGCCGATCAGAAAATAATCACGAAGATTGTTCCTGATGGTGGTGCGCATAATCCTGCGGACCGTATTTTTATGGATTTCTCCCAATTCCTTTACATACGAAAGCTGATTGAGTGCTAGCAGTGCGAAAAATGCACCGATCACAAACAAAAAGTTCCATCCGTGGAGTTCGAGCAGTTTAAAGGTTTTGTGCCATATCGGCGAACTCCAATCAATAGTCATTAACAGTTTGCGTTTTACGAAATATCCTGCAAGCAGCCCGCCTATCAACGGGCCCAGCGAAGAGGCTATAGCCACCACAATGTTCTTTACAGAAAGATAAACAATGGCATCTTTTTTCGGCGCCAACTTAAGCCCTATATTGTTAAGCGAAAGGTTAATGCCCGCAATTGCAAATCCACTAGCCAAATGAATACACAACAACAGTAGCAGATTGGCATATTGCCTTGAGTAGATCCCAACAAAACACCAAGCCAAAATACAAAGGATATAAAGTGGTGCTGCAACACCTATAATACTTTTATTGCTGTAACGATCTGAAAAGGTGCCCCAAAGCCGGAGCGTTAATATTCCGGCCATTTGTCCGGCAACGCCTAAAATAATCACGTAAGAGAGCGAAAGCTTTAAGGTAGTAAGCATAAAAACAGTAAAAAATGGCGTTGCAATATTAAGTGCAAATGCCCATGAGCAGTTAAAAACAAGAAGTTTACGAAAGTTTGGATTTTTAAATGGAGTTTTAAACAGCCCGAAAACATTTCGTTCGGAAAGATAAGATTGCGGTTCCTGTGCTCTTGAAAGAATAAATCCACCAATTAGCCCCACACACCCCGCCACCGAAAAAAAGATAGCGTAAACCATCAGCTGAAAATCAGGAAACCGGCTCTTAACGTAATCGAGAAGCAATGCCAGAACAATACTCAAAACCACATTGAGTAGCTGTGTATATCTGTTCCTCCTTGAAAAATATTCTCCGAGCATACTTTCAGGTACCATATCTTTAATCCACGAATTCCAGCTAGGTCCTGCTATGGATCCGAACAGGTAGTGAAAAAAAAGCATAAATATCAGCAGATCCAAAGAAAGTCTGGAAAAAAAGAGTACGCTGAAGCCTACCAAGAGTAATGGAATCCTGGCAAGGTAAGCACAGAGTACAGCTACCATTCTGCGGTTATGGTACCGGCCAACCAACCACACCGATACCAGTTGAAATACGTTTGTTGCGAGTGGAAGGGCCGCCAGTAGCCCAATCTGGATACTATCGGCGCCCAAAAGTAATGCCATGGAAACCAAAAATGTTCCGCTGGAGAAAACGGTCATTGCTTCAGCAGCCAGTCCGTCCCATATTACGATTTTCAGGCCTTTTTGTATATCTCGTTCGCTGAGCGATTCTTTTGGTGATAAAAACATAAACTAGCGGTTTAATCAATTGCGCGGTGCTGATTGGCACTTTCAATTGGACAACTAAATCCGGAGGTTTTCTATCGTGCTAATTATCCCGGATCAATGGAATTCCCATTGCTGTTTTTATTGGTCCTATGTATAACAACAGCACAACCAACTGTTTGATTACCCGATAAATACCTGTTTTATGGTTTCATATACGTGTTTTAAAAAGAGTATAATGCTCTAGTTGTTGATAAAGCTTTATTTCATAAGCTTTATCATTTTTTTTTATAAAACTGCACCGGCAATTGATCCTTGCTATATCACCAAAATGCATCAGCCAGGCTGCGCTAATTAGCAGTTTTTTATTTCAAACAGGTAGTGAACTACTTAAAATGCTGCGAAAACTACTCCTTTTTAGCTAAAATCTATTAGAATAAGCTTTTAAGCCGTAATTTAACTTTATGTCAAAAACAACTATGAAGTAAAGCACCTTTAACATCTTTAGACAAACCGCGTTGCTGAACAAATAATGACGACATTTAATTCCCTTCGATAGAGATCGGGGCCGGCAGTTTTTTTTGGATTTCATATTAAAATAAAACAATTATGTCAAAAATTCTTGTATTAGACGATGATCAAAGCAATGCCGATGTTATCCAAATGGTATTGGAAGATCAGGCATTTGTAGTGGTGAGTATTAACCATAGCGATGAGCTGCAGAGCGCCATCAAAAATTTTCAGCCCGATCTGGTCGTAATGGATATCCTGTTGGATAAAGGTGACGGTAGGGAGCTATGTAATAGCATTAAAACTAATACAGAAACTAGAAATATCCCCGTTTTGTTAATAACGGCAATGCTTGAAGCGCAGGCCGAAAAGATTCCAAATATGGCTGATGGAATCATCTTTAAACCATTCGACTACGTCAAACTTCACCGCAAGGTACGCCGGTTAATACATTGATTAAGACCACCCCTAAAATCATGTGCAATAGCATAAAAAATAAGATTGGATAAATGACTATTGACTTAACGCAGCGGATCCGTTCCAGGTAACCCAATTTACTAAAGACAAATGCTAAAAATCGGCGTCATCTCGATCCCGAAGATTCGGGAAGAGATCTTTTAAACATAGATCAAAAGATCTCTCCTCCGAAGGAGTTCCTTTGGAACACTCCGCGTTACTCCGGTCGAGATGACGATTTATCTCAACCTCTCATCCGTGTTTATCTGTATGCATCTGTGGTTAAAAGCGCTTAACTTAACGACATTGAAAAAGATATGAAACCGGCAGCGGCTCAGGTTCTAGCGAAAACATGATGTGATAATATCAAAAAAACCAAACCAACTAAAATCTGATCTGGTTATATATGAAGCAATTAAAAACATCATTATGGACAAGAAAAATAAAATCACCCGACGGGAGGCTATTGGTAGTCTCGGTATTGGACTGGCTGGCGTGGCCATATCGCCAAATTTAAATGCTGCAACTTTGATTCAGCATAACGATGGCCCGAACAATGCGCTGGAAGATCCCACAACAAAATATCCACGCCCTCCTTTTAACCACCAGAACCAGCCCTGGCCGGCACTTGCTAGTAAAATGGTACCAAGGCCCGATCATGGTGAAAGCAGTTACAAAGGATCAGGCAGGCTAACTGGTAGAAAGGCACTTATCACTGGTGGCGATTCGGGCATGGGCAGAGCGGCCGCAATTGCTTATGCCCGAGAAGGTGCCGATGTTGCCATAAACTACCTTCCACAAGAGGAACCTGATGCAAAAGAAGTAATTGAACTGATTAAAAAAGCTGGTCGTAAAGCTGTAGCTATTCCTGGTGACATAAGGGATGAAGCCTTCTGTAAAAAATTGGTAGATACTGCTGTAAGCCAGCTTGGCGGCCTTGATATCCTCATTAGCAACGCTGCAAGGCAGCAAAGTATTCCTTCACTGGCAGACTTAACCAGCGAACAGTTTGACTGGACAATCAAAACAAATATCTATGCACCGTTTTGGATTATCAAAGCGGCATTGCCACATTTAAAACCGGGCGCTTCGATCATTGGTACTACCTCTGTTCAGGCAACCGACCCCTCTCCTGATCTTTTTGATTATGCACAGACAAAAGCTGCTACAACCAATTTTGTAAAATCACTTGCCAAACAGCTTGGCCCGAAGGGAATAAGGGTAAATGGAGTAGCACCTGGCCCCATTTGGACACCGCTACAGATGGGAGGTGGATCAGCACCTGAAAAACTTAAAGAATTTGGTAAAGACACACCCATGGGCAGGCCAGGCCAGCCAGCCGAACTGGCATCCATTTATGTCCAGCTTGCCGCAAATGATGCCAGTTTTTCAACCGGCCAGATTTATGGTGCTGCAGGCGGAAACGGACAGCCTTAAAATGGCAGGCTCAAGAAATCGCTGGAAAACCTGATCGAAAGGATGATATCTGAATCTTTCCAAAAGAAGGATGATCGAGGAAATAGAATAGGGAAATCCTTATTGTACCAGAGGTAGTATTAACAAAAAATTGAAAAAGTAATTCATCAGTTGGTCAACACGTATTTCACGCAAGCTGACTACGCAAAACACGGCTCAAGTAACATACTTGACACTAAAAATCAGGTAGTTACCTCTGTATGATAATATCTATTTTTAATCTTAGTTATGATATAACTGAGGTTATGCCCAAAAAGATTATCCTTATAGAAGATGACCCGTCCAATCTAGATGCCTTAACACTTGCCCTAACCTGCAACCAGTATCAGGTATTTGGTTTTTTAAATGGCCGGCAGATGATGGAAAGCATCAGATCCATCATACCCGATATGATTATTATAGATATCATGCTCGGGTATGAAGATGGGAGAAAGTTATGCAGCATGATCAGGGAAACACCTGATATCAGCCATCTACCGGTAATCCTTACCTCCGTCAACAGCAGTATATCAGCAATAAGGGATTGCCAGGCAGATGCTTTTATCGAGAAACCGTTTGACATAGATGAAATGTATCAGCTCATCGAATCACATATGCTGATCATGTAACGGCCAAACAGGCATGTGTGCGCTTCGGATATTTTTTAAAAAAGAATTCATCACCTTCAACCCAGGGGAATTGCTTTTAATTTTTCCTGTTCTTTGCGCTTACTTAAGCATTATGTTTGCCACGGAAGCACAAAAAACACGGAAAAACTTTAATCTCCTCCTTGATTTTTGTGTTTCCGTGGCTAATGATTTTTTTGCACAGGCGTTGTTTTAAGAACGATTTGCCTGACATTAAACCGGCTAGTCGAATCACATATGCTGATCATGTAAAGGCAGAACAGGCATTTGTGCACTTCGAATACTTTTAAAAAAGAATTCATCACATTCAGCCCAGGGAAATTGCTTTTAACTTTTGTTCAATAATTGTCCCTCTTCTTTGCGCATACTTAAGCATTATGTTTGCCACGGAAGCACAAAAAACACGGAAAAACTTTAATCTCCTCCTTGATTTCTATGTTTCCGTGGCTAATGATTTTTTGCACAGGCGTTGTTTAAGAGCGATTTGCCTGACATTCAAGCGGCTAATCGAATCACATATGCTGATCATGTAAAGGCAGAACAGGCATTTGTTATGTTTGCCACTGAAGCATGAAAAACACGGAAAAAGTTTAATCTCCTCCGTGATTTCTGTGTTTCCGTGGCTAATGTTTTTTTGCCCAGGCGTTGTTTTAAGAGCGATTTGCCTGACATTCAACCGGCTAATAATCGGGTACTTTCCACTACATGCGGTTTATACCCGCAAAATTATAGCGACTAAAACCGCAGTGCCAAATGGTATATCCTTTGATGGATTTTATACACCTAAAAACATATACCCATGACACAGTACGAATTCTCACAAAACATCAGCCTCTATTCGGGGGCACTGCGCTCACACGCTTTGAAATTTACTAACGATTATGATGATGCAAATGATCTGTTACAGGATACTTTGGTAAAGGCTACACGTTTTGCTTCCAAGTTTGATCAGGGTACCAATATAAAGGGCTGGTTATTTGTAATCATGCGCAATACCTTTATAAACACTTATCGCAAACACCAGAGGCACCGCGACCATGTGGTACAGGTTGAAGAAATTTCATCGGTACAGCTCGGCGGCAGTGCAACTTTAAACCAGGCCGAGAGCAAGTTTGCAATGGAAGATATCAAAAACGCATTAAGAAAGTTACCTGAAGCCTATTCGGTGCCTTTTATCAAATATTTTGAAGGTTACAAGTACCAGGAAATAGCACTTGAGCTCGACATACCCGTTGGCACGGTGAAAACCCACATACACCAGGCCAGACAACTGTTAAAAAAACAGCTCAAACAGTATAAAAAATAATTAACCAACGAGGCTGTATCGCAATGGCACTTTCACCTCAAATGCTGTCATATTGTCCAAGGACTCCTACGGAGCTTATCAAGATAATTTAACAGGTCTTTCGACAAGCTACCATTTACAGATTCTAAACGAAAGGTCGTCATTGCGAGGAGGAACGACGAAGCAATCTTTCCTGCTAGTGATCTTTGCGATAAAGATTGCTTCGTCGGCTGAAAAAGCCTTCTCGCAATGACGATTAACACGACCTAAAATGCGCTAAAAACCCTCGTATCATTTATGTTGATTTTTATGCAATAAATCAGGCCTCAATATGACAATTATATTTAAGATACAACTGTTCCAAATACTACACACCGTATTTCTCCGTCTGCCTGCGACTAATACCCAATTTTAAACAAATAATACCCAAAATACCATCGGGTATATGAGATAAATGCGAGTATTCAAAAACAACACACAACAGATTAAATATCAATCAATTAACACCAAGCCAATTCAATTATCACTACAAAATTCTTAAAAAAGCACCTTACTCCACTACAATTCAAGATTTATTAGTCTCTTAAGTTTGAAGACAGAAAAAGAGATCTCCTGGCTATTGTTTTCATTTTCAGCAAGATCGGCTTTTTAGATAATTCTAAGTTTTGTAAATCGTTTTAAGGCTAAACTTTACAATTTTAGGCACAAACATGTGCAGGTTTTGACTGGCCCGAAATTTCACTTATATTTATCCTTTAATCATCCTATGGGAGCTACACATGGACTTTCCAGCGTTTGATCTGACCCATATCCCGATGTCAAATGCGGCATCAGGGCAGTATAGCAAGTATCCGCGTTCCCTTATCCATTTCACAATGATAATTGAGATGCGAAAAACATAAAAGAAATGCAAGAAAACCAAGATGGTGCTCAGTCACATCATCCAGCAGAGCTGAACAGGGAAACGCCTCAGCAGGCTGCTTCCTTCCCAATTATAGGTATGGGCGGAGCCAGCGGATCATTACCTGCCTATCAAAAATTCTTTACCCATATGCCTGCCAATGCCGGCATGGCTTTCGTAATTATTGTCCACCAGGATAAAGCCGAAGAACTGGATTATTCTGTCTTGCTCAAGGAGTCGACCAGTATGCCAATTCTTACCGCAAAGGACGGTATGGAAGTACGCGAAAACCACGTATATATTATTCCTCCTGGCACTGATATGGGCATTCATAACGGTCATCTTTTACTTTTTAGCGCTTCGCGGCCAAAAGGTGCACACATGCCTATCGATTATTTTTTCCAGAGTTTAGCTGAAGATCAATGGAACAGGGCTGTTGCCATCATCTTTTCTGGTTTAGGGGCAGATGGGGAAACAGGTTTAAGGATGATCAAAGAAAAACTTGGTATGGCCATGGTACAAGAGCCAGATACAGCCGAATTTTCGAGTATGCCATCCGCGGCGATTAAAACACACATGGCCGATTATGTTCTTCCCCCGGAAGAAATGCCCTTAAAACTGATCCAATACCTTAACCATCCGGTCCTTGTTGGTGAAGCAAACGAAGAGCTCACCTCACCCCTTACCAATAAAGTACATATACAGAAGATATTAATGTTATTGCGTTCGCAGACCGGACATGATTTCACTTTATATAAAAAAAATACCATTTCCCGCCGCATAGAGCGCAGGATTGCCTTTCATCAGTTACCAGATTACGAAAGCTATGTGAATTATTTAAGGGAAAATCCGGCAGAAATCGATATCCTGTTCAACGAACTTTTAATCGGGGTAACAAAATTCTTCAGAGACCGCCATGCCTTCGATAGCCTAAAAGAACATGTTTACCGCTTACTTGAACAGAAAAGCCCCGAAGAGCCGATCAGGATCTGGATTGCGGGATGCTCAACAGGTGAAGAGGCCTACTCTGTTGCCATCATCATTACCGAGTTTTTAGACAACCTTAAGTCGAAACGGAAACCTAAAGCACAGATTTTCGCTACCGACCTCGATCCAAATGCGATAGACCATGCACGCGCAGGTTTTTATTTTTCGAATATCGTTGCAGAATTGTCTGCACAGCAGCTTGAGAGATTCTTTGTTAAAAAACCGAATGGCTATACTGTAAAAAAGGAAATCAGAGAAATGATTGTTTTTGCACAACACAACCTGATAAAAGATGCCCCTTTTACAAGGCTCGATCTGCTGTGCTGCCGTAATGTGATGATTTACCTGACTACAGAGCTGCAGAAAAAGATTATTCCGGTTTTTCATTACTCGTTGCAGCCAAACGGTCTCCTTTTTCTCGGACCTGCCGAATCTGTGGGTGCTTTTAACGATATTTTTAACAGTATAGATTCGAAATGGAAGATTTTTGAACGTAAAGAAGGTGTAAGCGCCATTGGAAAAATATTGGATTTTCCTTTCCACATCGCCAATCAAGACAAGCTGGGCAAAATAGACAACACTACCAAAGCATCGGCCAAAAATCCAATTGCCGAAAACTTCAATAAGGTTCTGCTCGAAAATTATACCCCGGCTTCTTTATTATTAAATGATAAGGGCGAAATCCTCTATATCAACGGTAAAACAAACCGGTTTATCCAACTTAATCCGGGAGAGGCGGTAATGAATATCCATAGAATGGTAAGGGAAGAACTGAAATACGTACTGGGAAATGCCATTCACCTCTGTCTGACCAACCACACCAAGGTCGAAATTAACGATATCCGGATCAAAGAAAACAACCGTACTTACCTGATGGGCTTTTCTGTCGACTACCTTAATGAGCCTGCGCTTCAAGGTCTTTTATTGGTTAATTTTTATGAAAAGGGGCTGGTTAGAAAATCTGTAGCAAGAAAATCTAAATCTGCATCCAATATCAGTGAAGGGGCGGTTGAAGAACTTGAAAAAGAGCTTACCTATACCAAGCAGCAGCTGCACACCACCATTGAGCAAATGGAAACCTCGCTGGAAGAACTAAAATCCACCAATGAAGAACTGCAGAGCACCAACGAGGAGCTGCAGAGCACCAATGAAGAAGCATTAACCACTAAAGAGGAAATGCAATCGCTCAATGAAGAGCTGATGACGATTAACCTCCAATACCAGAACAAGGCAGAAGAGCTCACCCAGCTGAACAATGATATGAAAAACCTGCTGGACAATACCGAGATCGGCACCATATTTCTCGATAACCAGCTTAACATCTTACGTTTTACCCCCCAGGTAACCAGACTGTTCAATGTGATTACCTCCGATATTGGCCGCTCCATTACCCATATTGTTTCCAATTTCGAATATCCTGCTATTGAGCAGACCATTAATGAAGTAATTAATAGCTTATCGGGTAAAGAACTTGAAATCAAAACCAAAAAAGGCGAATGGTATAACCTCCGCATTATGCCCTACCGTACCATGGATAATTTCATCAATGGTGCTGTACTTACGTTTACTAAAATCACACCTATAAAATCGATGAATGCCAGGATGCTCGGCTTATTACAATATGCGCAAGCAACAGCCGACCTACATCCTCAGGCCACTGTTGTATTGGATGCCGACCGAAAGGTATTGGTATGCAATGAGAAGTTTCAGAACATGTTCCGTATACAAGAATATGAAATAAGAGAACTTTCTTTCACAGAAATTGTTATTAATAAATGGCAGATGGATCTTCTCTCTGACAAGCTCTCCGATTCATCTCTGGCAAGTGAAGAAATATATGTGCAGCATCATTTTAACGGGCTGGGCCTAAAACACTTGGAAATTAAAATAGAAAGAATCATGGAAAAAGGAACAGGGAGTACTTTAATCATGATATTGAGTTTTAAGGAAAAATAAAGAATGTGAACAGAACATCAAAAGAAGTTATTCTTTCGGCACTCAGGGCTAAAGCAGAAGAACTTTTAGCCGAGAGAAATTTTGCTGGACAGAGAATACCTCCAGACAGCGAAATGGCTGTTTTAATTAACGAACTGGAGATCCACGAAATTGAAGTGGATATGCAAAACGATGAACTCCGTGAGTCCTACAGGGCAATCGATATAGAGCGCTCAAGGTTCACCAGCTTTTTCGATGCTGCACCCATAGGTTATTTTATTCTCGATGCGCTGGGCATGGTTAGCGAGGTGAATAATACAGGCATAAACCTGCTCCACACACACAGAGATGCAATTTTAGGCAAACATTTCTCTTTCTGGATTTTACCTGAAGTAAAGGAGCATTTTTATGCTTTTATTTTAGGACTGGAAAATTTAGATCACACCGGAAGTTATGAAACATTCATCCGGCTTTCGGATGAAAAGATGATGCAAGCACAGTTGGGCGGAATAGCCATGAAAAACCCGCAAACCGATGCAGCTGAGTATTACATTACCTTAACAGATATTACAGCATCAAAAAATGCTGCACAGGTACTTAAAGAAACTACCGAGCGACTCAATCAGACGTTAAAAGCCTCTTTTACAGGCACATGGACCATATGGCCCGATAAAAAAAAGGTATATTTTGATGAATTTAGTAAAAACATCCTCGCACTCAATCCTAATGATTTTGATGATACTTTAGAGGGTTTACTTAAGCTGGTGATCAGTGAAGACCGTGAAAAAATAAAAGCGGTCTGCGAAAAAAGCAACACGCTGAGAGAAATAGACATGGAGTTCCGTTTAAAATCAGACTACGGACTGCCAAAAACAATCCTGGCTAAAGGAAGAGAAATTTCAAAACCTGGCGAAGACTGTTATTTTACCGGAATTTTATTCGATATTTCTGAACGTAAACGTGCGCACGAAATTGAAGAGGCGAATAAACGGTCTCAACAACGTTTGTTAACACAGGCCGTGCTTGATGCACAGGAAAAAGAGCGAAGTAAAATCAGTGCGGCCCTTCACGATAGTATCTGCCAGTTGCTATATGGCATTAGGTTCAACATCAATCACCTTAAAAAAGCAGATGAAGCTCAACTTAGGGCAGAAATGGGTAATTTAACCAAACTGCTCGATCAGGCCATACGCGAAATCAGGGATATCTCCTACGAACTTACCCCTTCTGTACTTAAAGATTTTGGATTTACAGCCGGTATAAAAGAGATGAGCCAACGCCTGAGCAATAGCGTTTTTAAAATCAACAATCAGATACACCGGAATGCCGATAAGTTACCGGGTGAAATACAGTTATATGCTTTTCGCATCATCCAGGAACTGATCAACAACAGTATCAAGTATTCGGGTGCTACACAGGCCTCCATATCGGTATGTACCGAAAATGGAAAGGTAAACATTACGGTATGCGATAACGGAAAAGGGATTGATCTGAAAAACGAAAAACACCTACGCGCAGGGTCTGGATTAAGGGGAATTAAAAACAGGGTAGCCATGTTAAATGGTACATTTAGTGCCTATAACAACAATGGCGCATGTTTTAGCATCTCTTTCGATCCAGCGGAATTTAAAGAAGAGTGATCATGTCAAAAAATATCAGAAATATTATTACCATAGGTGCATCTGCAGGAGGACTATCAGCGGTGTCTAAGCTGCTTTCTAAACTTCCTGCCGATCTGGATGCTGCTATATTTATTGTAATCCATTTAGGTAAGGCAGCCCTTGTAGATGTTGTACTTAACATGCTTGGCAAAAATTCGCCACTTCCGATCAGCATACCGGAAGATGGTACCCCGATAAGCAACGGACAGGTTTACCTTGCACCAGCTGATGCCCATATGATGCTCCAGAAAGGACATATTTTAATTAAACGGGGCGCTAAAGAAAACCATTGGCGCCCATCTATTGATGTACTGTTCCGCACGGCTGCTGCTGCCTACGATTCTTGTGTAACGGGCATTATACTCACGGGCCTTTTAGATGATGGAACATCAGGGATGGCTGCAATAAAAAAATGCGGCGGCCGCTGTATTGTACAAGAGCCTGATGGTGCCGAATTTCCTGACATGCCCAATAATGTGATCAACAACATGGAGGTTGATTACCGGGTACAGATTGAAGAAATGGGCTATATCCTAAGCGACCTGTATTCCAGAAATGAATGCGAAGCCGCCAGCGTTCCTGAAGAAGTGAAACTGGAATCAGAAATTACCATCCGAATGGCTACCAGCCTCCCGGCAACCGCCCAGCTGGGGCAGCTTACGCCTTTTACCTGCCCGGATTGTGGAGGAGTTCTTACCCAGATCGACGATCTGAATGGAGAAAAACACTACCGCTGTTTTACCGGCCATGTTTTTAGCGAAAGTTTTTTGGATGATGAATATGCCAATAAAACAGAAGAAACCCTTTGGGTGGCCATCCGCATGATGGAAGAACGCCGAAACTTTAACAACACCATGCGCAGAGACAATGGCATAAAGGAACCGGAAAGAGCAGCCAAAGACAAGGAGCTTCTGGCACACATTGAAAGGCTTAAGGCGGTGATGCAGGGGTTGGCAAAAGAGCGTCAAAAAATTAATAATTAAACAATAGAAGCCTTGAAAGTAATACTCGCAGAAGATCATAACATTGTTCGAAATGGCATTAAAATGCTTTTGGAATCGCAAGGAGAAATAACGGTTGTAGCCGAAGCTAACAATGGCCTCGAAGTACTCCGCTATTTTGCTGAAGGTGGGCATGCAGATATTGTAATTGCCGACATTAACATGCCCGAAATGGACGGAATCAGCCTGATCGCACAGCTCAGAACACTGAGTCCTGCTACACATGTTGTGATGCTCTCTATGCTTGATAATGAAAAATATGTTGCCCAGGCATTTATTGAAGGTGCCCGGGGCTACCTGCTCAAAAATGTAGGCGAGGATGAACTAAATTTTGCACTACGCTACGTAGCGGGCGGCGGCAAATACCTTTGTGCCGAACTGGCCGAAAAGTTACTCGATAAACTTACCCAAACGACCATACAACACCCCGAAACAAACGGACAGCATATCGATTTTTCGCTAAGGGAAATGGAAGTATTACATCTAATCGCCGACGGATATACGAATACCGAAATGGCTGATAAACTATTTTTAAGTAAGCGCACCATTGAGGGGCACCGCCAGGCGCTGATCGATAAAACAGGTGCTAAAAATACCGCTGCACTCATCCGCTTTGCGGTAGTAAACGGCTTCATCAATTAGTCGAAATCCGCGGTAACCAGCCAAAAATAACCTGGCAATTTATCTATAACAAAATCTGTTAAATATCCATTTGCGTATATCTTAGTGATGAAGGCAATGGTAGATAAAAGAGAAAAATTAGCGGTACTTCTTAAAATACGCTCCATTTATTTGAGTGGTTTTGGTGGCTTGCTTAAAAATGGTAGAATAGTAGACCGGAGAGAATTCCCACAGGCGATGCCTATTGGCGAATATGCCAGGTTTGGAATTCCTAAAAGCAAGAAAATTACAGGTACCTAAATAAATGAACCATTAGTATTAATACGGGTGCGTGTTATTAAAAGATTGGAATGTTAGTTAAATTTTATACGCCAGGGCTTAAAATACATGAGCATAGCGTTACTGTTTAACTTTTTCGGTTTTTTTTTAAGCAATAAACGTTTTACAGGCTTTAATATCTCTTCAATACTAAAAGGTTTCTCAATAAAACAATCAAATGTACTTCCCTCCAACTGGAGTAAAATACTGCTATAGGCCGAAATGATTACCACCGGAATTTTAGATAAATGCTCATTTTCTTTAAGTGCTGTGCAAATCTCTCCACCATTTACCTTCGGCAAATGGTAGTCAATAATGATGAGGTCTGGCCTGAATGCCGCTATCACATTCATTTCAGGAGCATCTGTCTCTATACGGCAGTAAAATCCCAGATCGGTAAAAAGATTTCCGAGCACCTCAGAAAGCGCAGGGTCATCTTCAATAATCATTAGCCGCTGCGGCAAATGCACCTGTTTTTCAACCGTAATGAACTGTACCCGTTTTTCCATAATCCTTTTGACAACTCTTTTAAGCAATTTACCAAAATACAGTTCCTTATGCAATGTGGTTAATACTCTTTTAAAAGAACAAAATACCTGAAATACAAATGTTTAAGCTTAGTATATTAATTGAATAAGCTAAACTTATATTTCTGCCATAAAAAATAAAAACAACCTGAACCAACGTCGCTTTATTATTGTTTATTAATAAATACAGCTTTAAGCAACCAACTTAAATATGATAAAAAAATATGAGAGACCTACCCTTAAACCATAACCAAGAAGATTTGGATACATTAAAGAAAAAATTTAATGATGGATTAATTGAATCATCATGGAGTGAAAATGGAGAATTGACCTATATTATCAACGATGGATTGGATTTAAATGAATATGCTAACCTGGCCAAACAGATTCTGGAAAGCGAAGGCGATATTGCCCATGATTTTATTGGCAAGGTTACCAATAAAGTGAGAACTTCATCGGCAAGATTCGAATACAGGTCTGGCTGGTTTTTAGATGGCATGGCTGATGGAGAAATTGAATAACCGGTAGTAGCAATGTGCAAACAAACTGATAACGAAATATGAAATTAGGAAAAGCATACATCGGCACATCGGGGTGGAAATACCGTCATTGGGAAGGCAATTTTTATCCTGATAATCTTAAAAAGAAAGATCAGTTTAAATATTTTACCGAACATTTCGATACTGTAGAACTGAATAATTCATTTTATCGCCAACCAAGCATCGATAATTTTAAGCAATGGCAGTTGCAAAGCCCGAAAAATTTCACTTATGCTGTTAAAGCCAATAGATATTTTACCCATCTCAAAAAACTGAATGTGGAACAGGCCGAAATCCTGGATTTTTTAGAAGCCACTGAAGGGCTGGAAAACAAACTAGGGCCTATTCTTTTTCAGCTCCCGCCTAAATGGCAATTAAATACCGAAAGGCTGGAGCGATTTTTAGAAATGCTCCCTAAAAAGCACCGATATACTTTCGAATTCAGAAATTCAAGTTGGTATCATGACGAAGTATTTACACTGCTCGCCAGATATAACTGTGCTTTTTGCATTTATGAACTGGCCGGGCATCAATCTCCGATTTTGAGCACAGCAGATTTTGTGTATATCAGACTACACGGACCTGAAGGGAAATATCAGGGAAGTTATAACAACAATAGTTTAACAAAGTGGAACAACATGTTGATTTCTTGGATAAAAGAAGGAAAAGACGTGTACCTCTATTTCGATAATGACCAGGCTGGTTATGCTGCTTTTAATGCGCTCGAAATAAAAAAAATGATTAGCTCAGCGTCTCAAAAATAATTTAGCAAATAAAAAGTTAAGCGAAATACCCAAGCATATGTTGGTTAATTTTCACTTTGCTTAAAACTTTTAATCTAATGGTTCTGTTATTTTAACAAAGTAAACCGCATTATGGCAAATACCAAAAACGACAGAAAAGACCTTGAGAAAGGTAATCAAAGGAAAAACCAGGAACAGCTAAATCAAATTGCTTTGGGTAATACTGACATAAAAAACACGCCCTTAGCCGATAACAACGATCTTTTAAATTTGCCCAAAACTTCTGGCACAGGCGCGAACCCTGCCGCTGCCACCCCACATTCGCTTATTGTACACGAAGATAAAGAGGAGAAAGACAGGTATGAAGAAGGCGAAAATAAAGATCAAAATGCCGCTACAGCATAATGTGAAAACGAAAAATGGTATTTTTAATGAACAAATTTTAGTGTACAAACTATTTATTTATGAGTAAACTGATCTGTATACTTGAGGATGATGCAGGGATAAGAGATATATTACAGTTCCTGCTTTTAGAAGAAGGTTACCAGGTAGCATGTTATACTACCGTTAATGAGTTTTTTAGCAGAAAGGATATCAATCCAGACCTTTATTTATTGGATGTAATGCTGCCCGACGGGAACGGCATGGCGGTATGTAAACTGCTTAAGGCTGATCCTAAAACTGCTGCGACACCGATAATTATGATGAGTGCCCATGCCGATATACAACAAATGACCAGCGGATGTAATGCGGAAGAATTTGTGGTAAAACCCTTTGATATCTTTGTGTTATTAAAAAAGATTGTCGATCTGTTAAATTTAAAAAGTGCTGCAAAGGATACATAATTGGTTAATTAAACTTAAATCAACCACGTTGATTAAAACTTTATATCATTATACAACAAACACCAGAACGACAAAAACTGGGCAGCAATTTCAGCTTTGCTTATTTTTTTAAGCCTTGGATTTCATTTAGATCTGCCGTCCAATGGGCAATTTTTGCTTCAGCCCAGGCCCTCAAATCAGGGTTGAGCAATCCTGTAGAACCAGTAGCTTTTACATGAAAGCCAATCATTTTTTGATCTGAATCGATGAGAAGCGAATGTAACTGATCAAATTGGACCGGATTATGTTGACGCAATAGCGTTAGTTTTTGTACGTGTTCTTCTTTGAGCGAAGTTTGTGAAAATTGATCCTTTTCATTTGTATTTGCTGCTAACTGCTGAATATAGGTTTGATTTTCACCCCCTCTCCTGATCCCTAAATTCTTAATTTCCGGTGCATCAGCCATCTTTTGCAGCTCAAGGTTCAACTGCTGCTGGTACTGCATTTCAGGATACACCGAGTCGGTAAATTCGCGATCGTGCATGGCAAATTCGCCCTGATCATGCTTACAGCCAAGAAAAAACAGCGAAACAATAAGAAATAGACAAAACTGAGGGTATTTCATGATTTTAACTCTTTTACAAAATATTAACTTTCCTATCAATAAACCAGCACAAAATTGTTCCGCTTATTCATTTGGTTTTCCCTATAAAACAAAGTAAAAACAGAGATGGTTTTATAAAATTAATCGGTAATGAGGAACCAGTGCAGAAAAAAAAATACCACTGGTTATGCGCTGAAAAATTGCAGACTAAAAATAAAAATTCATAAAACTTTCACAAAAGCACAATTGTTTTATTGCTAGTATTTTAACAATAATTCTATTCTTATGAAAAAACTTATGATTATGATGCTGGCCTGCTCAATCTGCCTGGCATCAGTTGCACAAACACGGCAAGACACCACCAAAAAAAAGACAGAAAAAACAAAACCTGCAAAGAAAAGTAAAGAATGGCCGTCTAAAAAAGACACCACCAAGCGTGACACACTCAAACGTGACACCATGCACAAAACCAATCCAGTACATTAAACAAGGGCCCTCACGGGCCTTTTTTTTTAATGCACCAACAATTTCTAAAAACTTAAGCTATTTAGACGTCAGGTGGCTTACAAGCTCAACCTCATTGGTCAAATCTAACCGCAATGGCGTAATAGAAACATAACCATGCTCAATAGCCCAACGATCGGTGTCTTCTTCCGCTGGCTCAAGCGGAGTTACCGTAATCCAAAAATGTTTCCGTCCCATCGGATCTTCTCCTGGAACAACACTTCCATCATACAGGCGTACAGATTGCCGCGTCCATTTAATGCCCTTAGGTTCTGGCGGAAAATTAACATTATACAGGGCAAGCTCGTTGTTTATAAATAATTCCTCGAGCGAGCTTATCACAAAGGATTTTAGTTTTTCGAAATCAGGTTCAGTACGGCCAACCGGCGTACTTAAAGCAATGCCTTTTACGCCTAAAAGAACAGCTTGTTTTGCCGCGGCCAATGTTCCCGAATGCCACATGGAATTGCCTAAATTTGGCCCCATATTAATCCCCGAAAGCACCACATTTGTATCAGGGTATAAGTGCAGGCCAAGTGCAACACAATCGGCCGGTGTACCGTTTACACGAAAAGCATCAATACCCTCAAAAGCAATCGGCGATTTCTTGTAGCTCAAAGGCCGTGAATGTGTTATTGCATGGCCCATAGAGGACTGTTCTACATCAGGGGCAACAATTCTTACTGTGCCAAAAGTTTTGGCAATGTTGGCAAGTGCTGCTATTCCGGGGCTGTAAATGCCGTCGTCATTGGTGATCAAGATATTCATATCTATTTTTTTTTACTGTTTATACCTCTTAATAAAACTAAGTCTGGCCTGTATTGTTCAAATAAAGATGAAAAAGCCAGCGCCTTTAGTTCATGTAATCCATAATCCTGGAGCGGGACAGCAAAAACATTCAGAAAAAAAACTCTCGTCAGCCATTGAGCGTCATGGCTTTTCGATAGATTACGCGTCTTCTGAAAAACGTTCGTTAAAAGATATCCGCCCCGAAACTTCATTTATTGCCATTGCCGGCGGCGATGGAACCATAAAAAAAACAATTATCAAACTTCTTGATAAAAAACTGCGTTACAAACGGCCAGTAGCACTTCTCCCTTTCGGTACTGCAAACAATATTGCAACCTCTCTTGGTATTTCAGAAGATCTGGACCGTAATATAGCTTCCTGGTCTAATTACAATCTGCGAAAATTTGATATTGGACAGGTTACCGGAACAACTGAACCACTGTTTTTCATCGAATCTTTTGGCTTTGGCATTTTTCCTAAACTGATGCAAAAGCTCGAAGGAATGGATACAACAGCAATCAAAACGGCTGAGGATGAATTCGAAATTGCACTGGATACGTTATTGGCAATCACCGAAACCTATGCTGCTCACACCTGTAGCATAGAAGTAGAGGATAAAAAAATAAGAAAAAAATGTATCATGGTCGAAATCATGAATATTTCGCGCCTTGGCCCCAATTTGAGGTTAAGCGAACATGCAGATCCCAGCGATGGTTTTTTTGATGTGGTAATTGTAGAAGAAAACCAAAGGGAAATCCTAAAAAATTATATCGCAGAAATTGCAAAAGGAAAAGATGTAGTGTTTCCTATACCGCCGATAAGAACAAAACACTTAAAGATAAAATGGGACGGAAAAGATGCCCACGTAGATGACCAGCTGTTAAATGATATCAAAAAGAGCCGATTAAAAGTAAATCTCATGCACAGCCTTGTGGAAATAATGGTGGAAGGTGAAAAACTCAAATAAATTTGCGCCATTTATCACAACCACGACTAATCATCTTACTGATCAAAGATCTGTAGAAATTAACGGGCTTTTTTTATCCAAAAAGAACAATCTTACGTTTAAGGTAGCAAGATAAGCCCGAAAAATCGCGCATAATTCAAAAACCTTTGCGCTTTACCTCCTGTTTTAATATAAAAACAGCTTATGGAAAACCGTACCGACCTTACGTCCGCCAGGGACGGAAAAAATGAAAGTTTATGGCAGGGTTCGCATCCCCGCCTGGAAATCCAACCGCTCAAAGAAAATACAATTTACGATGTAGTAATCGTTGGTGGAGGAATTACCGGCGTAACCACTGCACTTGAACTGCAGCGAAAGGGTAAAAAATGTCTTTTGATAGAAGCGCAAAACCTGGGCTTTGGTACAACAGGAGGCACAAGCGCACACCTGAATACCTTTTTGGATGCCACCTATCCGGAGATCGATAGCGATTTTGGAAAAGAAGCCTCTGCCCAACTTGCCCGTGCTACAAAAGAGATAATCGAAATGATCCGCAGCAATATCAAAGCACTCGAAATCGATGCAGACTTTGCATACAAAGATGCCTTCCTCTTTTCTCAGAATGAGGAAGAGACCGAGCAGCTTAAATCCATCCTTTCCTCTTCACAGCAGGCTGGTGTTAAGGTAAGTGAAGTATTTGAAAACGGCATTCCAATCGATTTCCAGCACGTATTATTATTTAAAGAGCAAGCACAATTCCATCCCATAAAATATATACTTGGCCTCGCCAGGGAATTCCTAAAATTGGGCGGAGATATCCTGGAGCATACCTTTGTCGAAAACAGTGCGTTTAAAGACGACATCCACTATATAAATGCAGGAAATATAACCGTTCAGGGCAGGCATTTGGTATGGGCTACACACATTCCACCCGGAATTAATATCCTGTCGCTCAGGAATGCACCTTACCGAAGTTATGTACTGGCCGCTAAACTTAAAAACGGAGATTACCCAAACTGCCTGGCCTACGATATGCAAGAGCCTTACCACTACTTCCGAAGTCATGAAATAGATGGAGATCAATACCTGTTAATTGGTGGCGCTGACCATAAGACGGGGCACGATGATCCGGAAAAGGCCTTTTCGGCACTAGAGAAATATGCACTGGAAAACTTTGACGTCAGCTCAATCGATTATCGGTGGTCATCACAATATTATGTTCCTGTAGATGGGCTACCTTATATTGGGCAGTTTCCGGGTGGTGATGCGAACAGCTTTGTAGCAACAGGTTTTAACGGGAACGGGATGATTTTCGGCAGTCTTTCGGCAGTTATCTTAACCGATCTGATATTGGGTATTGAAAACGATCTTGCGAAACTGCTCAGCCCGTCGCGATTGAAACCCGTTTCTGGTTTTATGGATTTTGTGCAGGAAAATGCAGATGTGGCCTATCATTTCGTTGCTGACCGGTTTGGAACAGAAATTATCCAGTCTACAAAAGAATTAAAAAACGATGAAGGCAAAATAGTAGAACTAGATGGCAAAAAGCTCGCATTGTATAAAGATATAAACGGCAAGGCCATCGCTTTAAGCCCTGTGTGCACACACGCCGGTTGTATTGTTAACTGGAACGCAAGTGAAAAGAGTTGGGACTGCCCTTGTCATGGAGGAAGATACGCTACTGATGGTAATGTTCTTACCGGGCCACCAAGGAAAGCGTTGGAGAGAATAGAAATCCATAAGACTGGACAAACCTGATAAAATCTGAACATGATTTCAACCTTTACCAAAGGGGGATAAAATAGACCAAATGTCCAAACAAATCCATCAACATTAGGGTTATAATTTCATGGTTCCATTTAATATCCAGATCGATCATGGTGATGATAAAATTACCCTGACTATTATTCCAAAGGAAGATTATTATATAATCGTTTATTTTGGCGGTATCCTCGGTGCCATCAGAAAAATGGGGCTGGACTGGATACTGCTTCAACAGGAAGAGATTGATCCCGGAATGCTAGCATATTTCGACCATGAACTGAATTCCGAAGCGACACAGATATCATTAGGCATTCATGAAATTAACCTCATTGCGGGTGAAATTGAAAATCACCTTGTAAATCAGTAACAATAGAAGCTTTAGCCAGATCTTCATTTGTTCATTACAAAAGTTCCGCTCTTGCCCTCCGCTCATAAAACCATTTATCCGTAAAGGTTGTTATTAGGCCAAAAGACCTCTGCACTACCGCCATCAGGATCTGCAGAGCCTGCAAACTGAATATTAGGGGCCAATAGTCAGATTTTAGAATGGAAGATAGATGAAAAGTGTGGGCCAAATGCTTATTGGCAGAACCTCACCCTTGCTTTTGCCAACTTTCGGTTCGAGGCCTTTCAAAACTGGAAGAGCGAATTCCTTTCAGTACCTGCTATTGTTAAATTAACTATTTTCTTAACGCAGAAAGGTGCTCCGGAATTTAAACCGATAGACGTGCCGTATATGGAAGCCGGAAAATAAAAAGATCAGAAATGTTAAAATTGACCATGATGGATAGATTGATACAGGCCATTATTGAAAGCCCAAAAGGCAGTCGGCAGAAATTTGATTATGAACCCAAGAGCAATATTTTTATCCTGAGCAAATTATTGCCTGCCGGAATGGTTTTTCCTTTTGATTTTGGCTTTTTACCTGGTACTGTAGGAGAAGACGGTGATCCCCTTGATATCGTGGTCATCTCCGAACTCAAAAATTTTACAGGCTGTGCGGTAGAATGCAGGATAATTGGAGGGATAAAGGCTCAACAGCGCGAGCGGAATGGAAAAACAATACGTAACGATCGTTTTATTGCGATAGCTAACATAAGTCCAGCATACGCAAAAATAACATCATTAAAGGATCTTCCATCGGCGTTATTGACGGCTATAGAAGATTTTTTTGTAAACTACAATAAACAAGCTGAAAAGTCTTTTGATATACTCGGACATATCCAAACTGATCAGGCCTTCAAACTGATCGAGAAAAGCTACGGGAAAAATCCTGATAAACAGAAACTCATCCAATTGTTTTTGCCCCTTACCGACCTTCCTTCTGCCGATACAAGACTAAAAACGCTGGAGCGGCTGCTGATAAAAAAATTCGGCGGACTTAGCATCTATGCCCACCAACCCGTGTTAGGTAAATGGCAGGACCAAACAAGGCTGGAGAAAGATAAAATGATTGTATTTGAAGTTATGGTAGCATTATTCGATAAAGAATTCTGGAAAGCCGTCAAAAGTAAACTCGAAAAACAGTTTCATCAAAAAGAAATTCTGATCAGAGTGTTTGATATTGGGGTTATCTGAGGTATTTAATACATCAAGGAGCGCTTAAAATCAAATACATAAAACCATTTGAAATTTCAGCCTGTTCTATAAATATAAAACCTATTAAAATATAATTATGGCAACTACAAAAACAGCGGGCAACAAAGCCTCAAAATCTACATCAAAAACAGGAAAAATAGAAAATTCTGAATTCCATGATTTTTTTATTGATGAATTAAAGGATATTTATTGGGCAGAAAAACACCTTGCTAAAGCGCTTCCAAAAATGCAGAAAGCAGCAACCAGCCCTGAGCTTGCAGCAGCTTTTGAAAAACACACGATGGAAACTCAACAACATGTGAGCGTACTGGAAGAAGTTTTTGGGCTTTTGGGTGAAAAACCAGCAGCTAAAAAGTGTGATGCAATGGCAGGTTTGCTGGAAGAAGCCGATGGAATTATTGCTGATACCGACAAAGGTACGATGATAAGAGATGCAGGACTTATCCTGGCGGCCCAGAAAGTAGAACATTACGAAATTGCAACCTATGGTACCCTAAGGGTGTTTGCAGAAAATATTGGGCACAGTGACGTGGCCGAACTGCTTTCTCAGACCCTTGAAAATGAAAAGGCAACCGATGTTGCACTTACTGAAATTGCTGTCAATGCGGTTAATGAAGAGGCCGTTGCAGAATAAAAGAGGGTGTATCATAAAGGCGATTTCGTCTCAGATGCTTGTCTTGTTGTCCAAAGGGCTCCTATGAAGGGTCTGTTTAAATATCCTTAAGGATGTTTAAACAGGCCTTTCGACAGGCTATCGTTGATAGATTGCAAAGAACGATCGTCTTTCCCGCGCAGGCGGGAATCTTAAAGCGCCGGTAGCGATCGTTGTAAGATTGCTTTATCGGCGGAAAAAGGCTTCTCGCAATGAAGATTCTGGGAAGATTTCTCCTCCGAAGGTGTCCTTTGGAACATTTCAGTCGAAATGACGATTTTTCGACCATTTAGTGTTATGATGATGCAAATGATATGATCAACACAGGAAATCCCATATTCAGCCACAAATTTACTTCTGATCCAACGGTTTTGTTATACGATCAGAAAGTATATTTATATACCGGGCACGATGAAGCACCGCCAGGGGTACAGAACTACATCATGCGCAACTGGCTCTGCTTTTCTTCTGCCGACCTGATCAACTGGGAAGAACATCCAATACCATTACAGGCAAAGGATTTTAGCTGGGCTAGTGGGGATGCATTTGCATCTTGTGTGGTTTTTAACAAACAGCAATTTTATTGGTTTGCTGCAGTCTCCCATCGCGATATACCAGGCAAAGCAATTGCGCTTGGAGTGTCAAAAACACCTACAGGTCCTTTCCGTGATGCAATCGGCTCGGCACTGATCACAGGGGACGATATCCCTTTCGACAAAAATCCGATGGCAAACCTCGACCCTTCTGTAATCATTGACACCGACGGCCAGGCTTATATCTTTTGGGGTAACCAACAGTGTTATTTCGCTAAACTAAGTGACGATATGCTCAGTCTACAAGACAAAATCAATACGATTGAGCTACCTGATTTCTCCGAAGGTGCCCATGTTTTTAAACGAAACGACTGGTATTATCTAACTTACGGTTATGGCAGTCCGGAAAAGGTAGCCTATGCTATGAGTCCCAGCATACATGGGCCATGGGTATTCAAAGGAATATTAAACGAACTGGCTGGAAACTGCGAAACAAACCGTCCTGCCATTCTCGAATTCAAAGGAAAGAACTACTTCTTTTATCATAATGGCGCATTAAAGGGCGGAGGTAGTCACAGGCGTTCTGTCTGCGTTGATTATCTTTATTATAATCCAGATGGTACAATCAAACGGGTGCTAATGACCAGCGAAGGGTTAGGCTAACGCTCCCGGCTTAGACCACCTTCAATTTAAACATCATTTTCACAGAAATATCTCTCCACAAATTTCACATTAACGCCCCATGTAGCCTAGATGCCAGATCTGACCAACAAAACACCATCCTAATACACTCCAGCAATGATTTATTATTCTAATCCAGATCGCTGCAGTTGCATTTACTAAGGGCGAATAAATACACAATTACTAAAAAAAACATCCGATTATTCAAATGTACTAGTAAAAATGACGAAATAAACTATTCCCATAACCACAATCCGAATAATTTAGCCTACTGATCATCAAACCAGATTATGAGCCGAAAGCCAAATAAATTATTAGCGATTCTTCTATTCCTTTTCTTAGGAATCCTAACCTTAAGTGCATACAAAAGAGCCAGCGGGCTTAAAGATTACTATAAAAATTATTTTCCCATAGGTGTTGCCGTTAAGCCAAGCGACCTCAATAATCAAGAAAAGGCATTAATCTTAACGCATTTTAATAGTATTACTGCAGAAAATGCGATGAAAATGGGTCCAATACACCCCTTTGAAAATAGATTTTTCTGGAAAATTGCAGATTCAATTGTTCAATTTGGACTACAGAATAAGATAAAAGTAAGGGGCCACTGCTTAGTCTGGTATGCCCAAACGCCAAGATGGCTATTTAAAGACTCTACAGGAAACCAGGTAACTAAAGAAGTGTTACTTTCCAGAATCAAAAACCATATTAACACCGTTGTGTCCCGGTACCGTGGGAAAATTTACGCTTGGGATGTAGTAAATGAGGTGATTGCAGATGATACCAGTACTTTCCGAAAATCTCAGCTGTATAACATTGCAGGAGAGGATTTCATTGAACAAGCATTTAGGGATGCACATGCGGCAGATCCAAAAGCATTGTTGTTTTATAACGATTACAATACGGAAAATCCTATAAAACGGGATAAGATATATCGGATGCTTAAAAAGCTGTTAACCAAAGGAGTACCCATCCATGGCGTTGGATTACAGGCACATTGGTCTATCAGTAACCCTACCCGCTCCGAACTTGAAAAATCTATTGAATTGTTTTCGTCTCTTGGTCTCCAGATCCAATTTACCGAGCTAGATGTTTCCGTGTATTCTGGAAGACAGGGCGGCCAAATGATTACAGGTGAAAAAGGCATTAATGCAGCTGTTTTTACACCAGAAATGGAGCAACAGCAATTGGAAAAATACAAGATGGTTTTTGAGGTCTTCAGAAAATATAAAAAAAACATTACAGGTGTTACCTTTTGGAACCTCTCCGACCGTTATAGCTGGCTCGATGCCAGAGGTAGAAAAAACTTTCCATTATTATTTGATGCTGATTTAAAACCCAAAAAAGCATACTACGAGGTTACAAAGTTTTAAACAAATAACCATTTGATGATTAAAGACAATATGTACAGCTAAATCATCCGTTATTAAGCGAAACAATACATCAACTACGATCAACTATAACCAAATATGACTAAACTCCGTGCCATCTTTACTTGCGCAGCTTTATTGCTGATCAGCATTCCCTCATTTTCACAAGATTCGAATTTTTATATATTTCTGTGTTTCGGACAATCGAACATGGAAGGTGCCGCCAAATTTGAAACACAAGATACTACAGCAGTTGACCAACGGTTTCGCCTGTTGGAAGCCGTTAATTGCGAGAACTTAAGCCGGACAAAAGGCAACTGGTATACTGCTGTTCCACCACTAACACGATGTAAAACGGGACTAGGCCCGGTAGATTATTTTGGTCGGACACTTGTTGCCAACCTGCCCAAAAATATTAAAATCGGGGTAATCAATGTCGCCGTAGGCGGATGTAAAATTGAACTGTTCGACAAAGAAAATTACCAATCTTACACGGCAACAGCGCCAAATTGGATGAAGGGCATGTTAGCTGAATACGAGGGAAACCCTTATGCCCGGATGGTAGAGATGGCTAAAATTGCACAACAAAGTGGCATAATCAAGGGAATATTGTTGCATCAGGGAGAGTCAAATACCGGCGACAAAGCCTGGCCAGAAAAAGTAAAGGGCGTGTATGAAAACTTATTAAAAGACCTAAAATTAGAAGCTAAAAATACGCCACTACTAGCCGGAGAAGTGGTAAATGCCGACCAAGGCGGAGTTTGTGCCAGCATGAACGCCATTATTGCAACTTTGCCGCAAACCATCCCTAATGCACATGTTATTTCTTCTGCGGGCTGCCCTGATGGACCAGACAATCTTCATTTTTCTACCGAAGGCTACCGTATGTTAGGCAAAAGATATGGAGAAAAGATGCTGAGCTTACTTGGCAAAAAATAATCAAATAGCCTATACTTTCCAAACTGATCAAGATACAATGAGTGCCAAAAATATATTTTCAAGTTATATCCTATTTCTATTCTTCGTACTGGGCTTTGGAGGATGTAAAACGGGTCAATCGCTTTCCAATTACCAAACAGATAGCAAGGGTTTAAAAGATTTTTACAAAAATTACTTTTCAATTGGTGTTGCTGTTGGCAAAAGAAATCTGAGCGGAGCGGAAAGTGCGTTGATTAAAAAACATTTTAACAGCATTACAGCAGAAAACGCCATGAAAATGGAGTCGATGCAGCCTGTTGAGGGAAAATTTAATTGGCGGGAAGCCGATTCGATCATCAGCTTTGCAGCGCAAAACAACATCAAAGTACGTGGCCATAATTTATGCTGGCACGAACAGGCACCCTCATGGTTTTTCACAGATAAAGAGGGAAAGGAAGTAAGTAAAATTGTATTGCTACAACGATTAAAAGCACATATTGATGCCGTAGTTGGACGATATAAGGGAAAAATATATGCATGGGATGTTGTAAACGAGGCCATTGACGATGATTCTACAAAATACTTAAGAAATTCGAAATGGTACCAGATCTGTGGTGAAGACTTTATCATTAAAGCCTTTGAATATGCACATGCCGCCGATCCCGATGCAAAGCTTTATTACAATGATTACAATACCGAACGACCAGAAAAAAGAGAACGTGTATACAAGTTACTCAAAAGCCTGAAAGACAAAGGCGTACCAATAGATGGCGTTGGCCTCCAGGCGCATTGGTCTATCTACGAACCTACTGAAAAAGAACTCGTTACAGCAATTCAACGCTATTCATCCTTGGGCCTTAAAATACAGTTTACCGAGTTAGATCTTTCCATTTATCCATGGGAGAAAAATAAACGTGCCAAACGTGCGGATGAAAGCGACGCTTACACCGCCGAACTTGAAGCTCAACAGGTTGCAAAGTACAAAATGGTGTTCAACGTGTTCAGAAAATATAAAAATGTAATCACCAACGTTACATTCTGGAACATTTCTGATCGTCGTACCTGGCTGGATGGTTATCCGGTACCTGGCCGCAAAAATTATCCCTTACTTTTCGACACGCAATTAAAACCAAAAAAAGCCTATTGGAGCGTTATTAAATTTTAAGTAATGAAGAAAATATTTCCGTTAATCTTACTCCTTTTCAACGTCCTCATTGCACAAGCCGCTGGGCTCGGTCCAATTACGGTAAATACTTATTTGCCCGGAAGTTTTGCCGTGGTGAGCAAAGGTAAGGTTCCTTCCATTTTAGTAAGTGCCAACGAATGGCCAGGCGCTATACGCGCCGCTCAAAATCTACAAAACGATATTAAAAAGGTAAGCGGACTTGAACCCGAATTTTTAACGGATAAAACAACCAGCATGCCTATTATCATCGGCACTATCGGCAAGAGCAAAATCATCGACGAAATGATCAGGAACCATAGTTTAAATGTCTCCGAAATTGCCGGAAAATGGGAGGCCACATTAATTCAGGTAATTAAAAACCCAATTAAAGGTATAGATTCTGCTTTAGTAATTGCCGGAAGCGATAAACGGGGAACGATATATGGAATATACGAGCTTTCTGCCCAAATTGGTGTTTCACCTTGGTATTATTGGGCTGATGTTCCGGTAAAAAAAAGCAGTTCGCTCTATGTTGTTACCGGGCGCCATGTAATTTCTTCTCCTGCTGTAAAATACCGGGGGATATTTTTAAATGACGAAGCGCCCGCACTTTCGGGATGGAGCAGAAAAGAATTTGGGGGTTTTAACCATAGGTTCTATGAGAAGGTATTCGAATTGATTCTTCGCTTAAAAGGAAATTATTTATGGCCCGCCATGTGGGGAAGTGCATTTAACGACGACGATAAACTCAACCCTGTTTTAGCCGACGAATATGGCGTAGTGATTGGAACTTCTCATCACGAACCCTTAACCCGTGCCCATGATGAGTGGAAAAGATACAAAGGCGGCAAATGGAACTATGATCAAAATCCAGAACAGTTACGTGCATTTTGGGAAAGTGGCCTGCAACGTGTTGCCAATAAAGAACAGATCATTACTGTTGGCATGCGTGGCGATGGCGACGAGCCCATGTCTACAGGTACAGCTACCGCATTATTAGAAAAAATTGTAAGAGATCAACGCGAAATAATTGAAAAAGTAACCAAAAAACCTGCGGCGCAAACGCCACAACTATGGGCCTTGTATAAGGAAGTTCAGGATTATTACGACAAAGGGATGCGCGTTCCCGATGATGTAACTTTGCTTTTATGCGATGATAATTGGGGCAACATTAGAAAATTGCCAGGTTTAGGTGAAGCACCCAGAAAAGGCGGTTATGGGATTTATTACCACTTCGATTACGTGGGTGGCCCCAGAAACTACAAATGGGTAAACACCAACCCTATCCAAAAAATTTGGGAACAGATGCGATTGGCTTACGAACATGATGCCAATCAGATCTGGATCGTAAACGTTGGCGATTTAAAACCAATGGAGTTCCCCATCCAGTTCTTTTTAGATTACGCCTGGAATCCTGACGCCATCCCGGCCGATAAATTGATGGACTACACAATTAATTGGGCGGCCAACCAGTTTGGTAATGAACACGCCACAGCAATTGCCAGACATATAGATACTTACCTAAAATTCGCAGGCAGAATTAAACCAGAACTGCTTAATGCAAATACCTATAGTATAAGCAACTATAACGAGTTCGAACAAGTTACCGCTGATTTTAAAAAACTCAAAGAACAAGCTACAAGCACCAGTAACCAGCTAGCTGGTAATCAAAAAGATTCCTATTATCAATTGGTTCTTCATCCGATTGAGGCTGTGGCTAATTTATATGAGATGTATCTCGCGGTAGCCAAAAATAAACTATATGCCAAACAGGGCAGATTTTCTACCAATAGTTTCGCCAGTAAAGTAGATTCTCTTTTTAAGCGGGATGCCGAAATCAGCACTTACTACAATAAAACAATGGCTGGAGGAAAATGGGACCATATGATGGATCAAACGCATATCGGTTACACTTCCTGGCAACAGCCCGATAGCAATATTATCCCTAAAACTACGCTGATTAACAATACTACTACCACCACCCTTGGTGTTTCACTGGAAAACTCTGAGCCCCACTTTACGGGAAAAACAAAGGTAGTGCAGGGCTTCACTTTTTCAGCGCTTGCAAATACATTGCATACGCTCGAAATTTTTAGAACAGGTGCGGGTGAAATGAAATACAACATCAAAGCGCCTGATTTTGTAATGTTAAGCAGCAAAAAGGGAACACTTAACGATGATCAGAAAATTCAGATCAGCATCGATTGGAATAAAGCGCCAAAAAACACCAAAACAAGTGAAATTCTCGTTTCTGGTAGTGATAAATCGAGCATCACCATCCCCATTAAAACCGAAAACGTTATACCAACTGACTTACCTGCCAATTTATTCCTCGCTGATAAGGGCTACATTTCGATGGAAGCGACAAGTTATAGCAGAGCGGTAAACAGCAGACCTATTTTTTGGAAAACCATTCCCAATTACGGAAAAACCAGAGGCGGCGTAATTGCATCACCCGTAACTTCACCAATTCAGCAGCCTGGTGAAGGCTCACCACATTTGGCTTACGATATTTTTGTAACTGAAACGGGCAATTTTACCTTAAATGCCTTTATCTCCCCTACTATTGATTTTACTGGGAAAGATGGACTAAAGTTCGCCGTATCATTAGACGGGCAATCTCCAATAGTCGTTAATATCAGCAAGGATTACGCAACTGATTATGCATGGGGACAATCGGTAGCCAACAACATCAAAATTTTTAAAACGCCCCTTGCCTTTAACAAAACAGGGAAACACACCATCAACTATTGGATGATTAATCCAGGCGTGGTACTGCAAAAGTTAGTACTCGATCTTGGAGGATTAAAACCAAGTTATTTAGGACCACCAGAAAGCATTAAAAGCACACGACATTAAATTAACCAAAACCATGAGCAACATGATTAACGAATTAAAAAAAATCACCCTTTTTTCATCCATTATGGGAATGGCTATTGCCAGCTCCTGCCAGCAAGCAAACCAAAAAGCAGAAAATGAAACGACAAAGACGCCTAAAAAAACCAGCTACTTATCGCAGCCTATAATCTCCAAAATTTATACGGCCGATCCGTCTGCACATGTTTTTAATGGAAAAATTTATGTTTACCCTTCACATGATATCGAGACTGGCACTCCGGAAAATGATAATGGTGATCATTTTGACATGAGAGATTACCACATTTTGAGCATGGACAGTATTAACGGTAAAGTTACCGATCATGGTGTGGCTTTAAGCATAAAAGACATTCCATGGGCAGGCAGGCAACTTTGGGCACCCGATGCTGCCTTTAAAAACGGAACCTATTATCTGTATTTCCCGGTAAAAGATAAATCTGATGTATTTAGAATAGGTGTTGCTACATCAAAAAATCCAGCAGGACCATTTAAGGCTGAACCTGAACCTATTAAAGGGAGTTTTAGTATTGATCCGGCGGTGTTTACAGATACTGATGGCGCAAGTTACATGTACTTTGGTGGAATTTGGGGCGGGCAGTTGCAACGTTGGAATAACGGAAAATACGATGCAAATGGATCTAAAACCGACTCACAGAAAGAAAATGAACCCGCATTGAGCGCTAAAGTAGCGAAATTAAGTAGCGATATGTTATCGTTTGATGGCGAAGTGAAAGATGTTCAACTAGTAGATAAACAAGGAAAAGCATTACTCACTAATGACCACGACAGACGTTTCTTTGAAGGTGCCTGGATGCACAAATTTAATGGCAAATATTATTTCACTTATTCGACAGGTGATACCCATTATTTAGCGTATGCGATTGGCGACAAACCTTATGGACCATTTGTTTACGAAGGCACTTTTATGAAACCCGTTCAAGGTTGGACTACCCACCATTCCATTTTAGAGATAAAAGGAAAATGGTATATCTTTTACCACGACACCCAGCTTTCAGGCAAAACCCACCTTAGAAATGTGAAAGTGACGGAATTAAAGCACAATACCGATGGAACGATCGAAATGATTGAACCCATCGTTCAATAAATATAAGTTGAAAATAAGGTTGTTATGGGGAATTAAAGCAATTGATGAGGTTAATCCCGGTAATGCTACTATTATCCCCAGGTTTCGAATTGGTAAATTGAGAAATCTGGGGACAAAAAAACGTGCAATAAAGCGAATAAATGCCCTTCGACTAAGTTATCAATAACGGATCCAAAAGAAAGGTCGTCATTGCGAGGAACGAAGCAATCTTAATGCGCACGCTAGTAGCGATCGTTGTAAGATTGCTTCGTCGGCTGAACAAGCCTTCTCGCAATGACGATAATCTGAGGAGATTAATCTTTTAGATTCTCCTGTCATTTATATGGATTTTATACAATAAATTAACCCTCAGGGTGGCATCTTTTTACGATTTATCCCTTGGATAAGATTAGCTGAAAACTATTTTATTTTGCTTCAATCCTAAAATAATCGAAGTCAACATATCCTCCGGTATTTTCAGTCGCGTAATTAAACAGTCCGAAACGGTAGCCTATAAAATGGGGAAGCGTGTACGACATTTGCAGCGGCTCTCCTATCGGTTTCCAGGTTTTACCATCAAAGCTGTAAAAAAAATAACCTTTATCTGTTCGGTTCTCAAAATCACATTTTGCTTTAAGATAAACAATTTGCTGTCCGGCTGGAACATCTTCGCCATTTACAGTGCCATTTTGGGCGCTTACCGTTACCACCGTTTTCTTTGACCCCATGTTTTTTACGCCAACCCAGCCAAATTTGCGTTGCAACAATATCAATCCCGCCTGGTCTCCGGTTTTCATATTGGAAATATCAATTGAAGTGATTGCGGTTGATACGGGTCCGATGGTACGCTGGGTTAATGTGTTGCGAGCCAGTAGAATATTAGTATCCAATCTTGAGGTGGTAATCCGTAAAAATCCCGGGCGTTTAGTTATCGACCAAAATGCATAGTCTGGATTGTGGTTCCATTGCCAAACCAGTGGAAGCGCAGGCTCGCCTTTTTTGCGGGTAAATTCGTCTGACCCCACGATGCCGGGAATTAAGCCGTTACTAACCGGAAGTTCCAATGTTTCCGGGACTTTACCATCAACACCCAACACCGGCCAGCCATCTTCCCAGGTAACCGGAACTAAATATGGAATGCGGCCAACGGATCCAAAATCTCTAAAAAGATAAGAAAACCATTTTCCTTCTGGCGTACTGATTAAGCCGCCTTGCGCAACACCCTTATCTTTAAGTGCTACCCGCCCTTCATATGGCCCCATAAGTTTGTCGGAACGGTGTACCACAACCGTACGCATCCCATTTCGTGGCCAGGTAATATTAAATAGATAATATTTGCCATTAATTTTAAACAGTTGAGAGCCCTCAGCTGGTAATCCGGCACCCGTACCTGTGGGAAGGCTTGCGTTTTCGATAATCGTTATGGGTTTCGTGTCAGGTTTTATTCCAGATAAATCCTCCTTTAATTCCACCAAAGTAATTTTGCCGGTACCGTATATCATGTAAGCTTTTCCACCCTCAAAAAACAGAGAGTGATCATGGAGCGAAGGTTTAAATGACATAAGTTTCCACGGGCCTTTTTCGATATCTTTTGTACTGTAGATATACGTTTTGCCGGTGGTACCAGAAAAAGTACTTACATAATAAATGCCCCGATGAAAACGAAGGCTACTTGCCCACGATCCCCGCCCATAATCCCACTTTCCATTGGATAAAGTTAATTCGTCAGCATTTCCGAGGGTATCGTAAGCATAACTTACAATTTTCCAGTTTACCAGATCGGTTGATTTCATGATGGGCACACCAGGATTCATGTGCATCGTAGTACTGCTCATGTAATACACTTTCCCTACTCTGATCATCGAAAGGTCGGGTACATCGGCAAAAATGAGCGGATTTATTGCTTTTTGCGCCTCAACATAAACTGCATTTAGCACAAAAAAGAGCAATAATGTAAATAATTTCAGGTTCTTCATCAGGTTAGTCAGCTTTTCAATTTGCGCTGCGTTTATATTTGGTATTCAAAGCTATTCAGAAATATGCAGATCAACGAACTGCTTTGTTCAAATCTATGTTACAAATGTTCTTAATTCAATCAATCCCGTTACAGAAAAACAAGCAAACTAACCAAATGTGCTAGTAAAATTGACGAAATAAAGTAGTTGCTGACTAAGGTTCTCAATAATTTAGCGGCATTGATTGAAATTAACCAAATTTATCTTTTATGAACCTTAAATCCATCTTAGCCTTCTGCGCTTTTCTGTTTCTTTTTACAACCGCTCAAATCAGTTCCGCCGATGATGTTATAGTCGGTTACCGTCATTTGGCAGACCCTGGCACCCTTGTTTACAACGGAAGGGTTTATCTCTACGCATCTAACGACGATGAGAACTCCTATGATAAAAATAGCGGATACAAAATGAAATCGATCGTTTGCATTTCGAGCAGCGACATGAAAAACTGGACAGACCATGGTGTGGTATTCGAAGCACCGAGAGATGTAGCCTGGGCAGGTAGAACCTGGGCTCCGGCAGCAATAGCCCGCGACGGCAAAATTTTTCTATACTTCGGAAATGGCGGAAATGGCATCGGCGTAGCAACTTCAAGCAGTCCGATAGGGCCATTTAAAGATCCCATTGGGAAAAAACTCGTTGAAACAGAAACGCCAGGTGTACTTCCTGCACCAAACATGTGGTTATTCGATCCGATGACCTTTATTGATGATGATGGCCAGGCGTATATGTATTTTGGTGGTAACGGCGAAAGCAATGTTAGGGTAATTAAGCTTAACCGGGATATGATCAGCGTAGATGGTCCTGCAACTTCTATTACCGCTCCTGCATTTTTTGAGGCTTCATGGATGCATAAAAGAAATGGGATTTATTATTTCTCCTACTCAACCAATCCGAAAGCGCAGATGCGCATCGACTATATGATGAGTAAAAGCCCCACAACTGGATTTACTTATGGAGGAATTGTTGCCGCGCAACCGCCAAAAAACAATAACAACAACCACCAGGGAATTTTCGAATTTAAAGGACAATGGTACCACGCCTACCACAACAGGGCTGTAGCATACAAATTGGGAATCCCCACAGAATTTAAAAGAAATCTGGCTGTTGAGGTGCTAAATTACAAAGCCGATGGTAGTATTGAGCAAGTAACCTATACGGCAGATGGAGTACCACAAGTGGAAGGATTAAATCCCTACATGCATGTGGAGGCCGAAACGATGAGTGACCAACAAGGTGTTAAAACTGAAACATGCAGCAAAGGTGGTTTAAATGTTACGCATGTTAAAAACGGAGACTGGATAAAAGTTAGGGGCGTAGACTTCGGCAAAGGCGCAAAAAAGTTTTCAGCTTCTGTAGCAAGTATTGGGAAGGACAATAAAATTGAACTCCGTTTAGGCAGCCCTGACGGAAAAGTAATCGGAACACTGGCCGTACCAAACACTGGTGACGTGCAGGCCTGGAAAGAAGTGAGCTGTAAAGTTAATGGCGCGACAGGAAAACAAGATCTTTTCCTAACCATTAGGGGAGCAGAAAAACCAGAAGTAAATATTGATTTTTGGACATTTTCGGCGAAATAGAATTTCACCCTATGTTTAAACAAAAAACCTCGGAGGTATTGCACCTGCGAGGTTTTTTTTAGAACTAATTAACCTGGAAGAACTCTTCGCATGTAACATAGGTTACCTCAATTAATTCTTTAATATGCTTCTAGCAATAAGATCAACAGAAAACATGTCTTATCTATTTTTGCTTGTAAATGGCATCATTACCGCTATAATCTAACCATTTAAAAGAAGCTGTACTTTTAGTGTTTTCTTCAGATGAAGTGCCATAAAGTGCATAAAGTGACCCAACAAAACCTCCTGCGGTTTCAGTACTCAAAAACTTTCCGTCCACTTTATCCTTTAATATTTTCCATTTGCCCGGACTTTCAGCGTAGAGAAAATTGTAAAGCCCTCGATAAGCTTCTATTTTAAACTGCAGGGTTTTAGCTTTTACCGGAATTTCAATAATCAAGTCCATACCCTTAGTAGCTCGGTTTCCTTTGTAAAGCTGAACCACCTGCTTGCCATCTTTTATTGATTTGCAGATGTAATAAAAATTATATTCACCTTGAAAGATAAGCATTCCTGCTTTTTCATTTGGCTGCGACGCCGTAAAAGTCATCTGGGTTGACGCGCTACCGGTTAAATGCTGCTGTCTTTTGCCGATAAATGCTGGATTTCCTAGCCCCATGCACGTTTCTGGCAGTAACTTCATTGTTAAGCCATTTTCTTTATCCAACCTATACCAGCTGGTATCATTGGTTCTTAGAAACAATAATGATTGATCAAGTTTTTTATCAAAGGTAGTTCTGTAGGCAAAGTTTCCACTTTGTGGTGGGGCAACCTGTTTTACTTCCTTAAAATCTGCAGTATAACTATATTGAACTTCTTTTTGGTCTGGATTGATGATTGGCCAGCCATCTACCCATTTAACCGGTGCGATAAATGTTTCCCTCCCAGTATTGTAATGATTGCCTTCATAAGGTCTTACCGCCAGGAAAATGGCGTAAGTTTTCCCATCTGGACCATCAACCAATTCTGCATGCCCGGTAGAGGTAATCGGGTCTTTACGGTTTGGATCTAAATCGCGCTGCGTCAATATCGGGTTTTTCTCATAAGGAACATAAGGTCCGGTGGCTTGCTTGCTTCTTAAAATTACCTGTGAGTGATTAACGGAAGTACCTCCTTCGGCAGCACAGAGATAATACCAATCGCCTCGTTTAAAAATGTGCGGGCCTTCAATCCAGACCGGTTTTTTGCTGATGTCTACCCCACCATTTACCAGCTGAACTTCTTCACCCACTACTTTTAGGCCTACTGGATCGAACTGAAAAGTACGGATGGTCCGGTGCCCTGGATATAGGGGCTTATTATCCGGCGCATCGCTGTTATAAACGATATAGGCTTTGTCCTGATCAAAAAACAGTGATGGGTCAATCCCTCTCACTTGCGGTAACCAAACGGGATCACTCCATGGTCCTTCAGGTTTTTTTGACGTCATTACAAAATTTCCGCGCTTATCGATATTGGTACAGGTCATATAAAATGTCCCTTTATAATAATTGATTGAGGGTGCAAAAAGCCCTCTAGAGGTACGATCACCGAAAAAAGTCATTTGTGATGGGCGATCGATCACATTACCGATCTGCTTCCAATTTTTTAAATCTTTGCTATGGAACACCGGAACCCCTGGAAAATAGGCGAAGGTTGAATTAACAAGGTAATAATCGCTTCCCACTTTGGTTACACTGGGATCAGGATAAAACCCTGCCATAATCGGGTTTGTAAATTTAATTTGTCCATACGAATAGCCAGTATAAAGAAGGGCGATCAATAGAAGAAGTTTTTTCATAAAATGCACGTTGGTTATGCTCAAAACTAACATCTACAGTCTTACTGGCATGAGCCATTTGTTCAAAAGAAAGCTCCAGATGTTTGTTTTTTAAACAAGAAATATACTGAGATGGATTTTAAAGCTTCACGCGTTTATCTTTTCGTTTTACATTGATATATTCGGATGGAAGCATATTAAACTGGGCTTTAAAAAGCTTCGAAAAATAGCTTGGTGTACCAAAACCAGTCATATATGCGATTTGGGCAACGTTGTAATCACTTTTCTCCAATAATTCTACTGCCCTTTCCAGTTTTACGGATCTAATGTATTCGATTGGTGTTAAACCAGTAATTTCGAGCAGTTTGTGATAAAGAGAACCCCTGCTCATGCCCACATGCCTGCTTAGTTCCTCTACTGAGAGTTCTGGATTGTTAAGCTTTTCATCAATATACTGGACGATTTTATTCAACAACTTAACTTCGCTAGACTCAATCTCGATTTCTTTAGCCTGTACCTGCACCTGTTTAGAATACGCATTTTTTACCGAGCGGTTAAACAACAATAAGTTGTCAATTTTTGCATGGAGAATATCAAAATTAAAAGGCTTGGTGAGGTAGTCGTTGGCACCGGATTTCAGGCCTTTAACCTGGTCTTCTTCTCCACTGATTGCGGTTAATAGGATCACCGGGATATGACTTGTTCTTTTGTCTGCCTTTATTTTCTGGCTTAGCTCAATGCCATTCATTTCCGGCATACTGATGTCGGTAACAACTAATTGCGGGTGTCCGGAAAGTGTTTTCTGCCAACCTTCTTTACCATTTGACGCCTCTATAATATGATAAAAAGGCTGCAGACTATCTTTCAGGTAAAATCTAAATTCCTCATTGTCTTCAACCAAAAGGATTGTGGGCATCTTGACCTCGTTAGTTGCTGGCTCAGTAACGGATTCATCCAGTTCTTCGTTTGTAAAACTATAGGCTGTTTCGTCAACCTCTTGATCATTTTCTTCATCCACTATCTCAACTGGTATAGAAACCAAAAACGCAGTTCCTTTTCCGAGTTCACTTTCCACGGTAATCTGCCCACCGTGCAGTTCTACAAACTCTTTTACAATCGACAATCCGATTCCACTGCCTTGATTTAAGATAGAACTCACGTTGTTATCCATAAAAAAACGATCGAACACCCTATCTTTACTTTGGTGCGCAATGCCTATCCCGGTGTCTGAAACCTCGATACAAAATACCGGCTTAGTCTGATCAGCAGCAGATCTGAGGAACATGTTAAGCGATACTTCCCCACCTTCTTTTGTAAATTTAAATGCGTTAGAAAGCAGATTAAATACAATCCTTTCCATTTTATCCTGATCAAAATGCGTTTTCAGATTTTTAATATCGCTGTTAATACGAAGTGAAATTTTCTTGCGCTCGGAAAGATCCTGGAATGCTTCTGCGGCTTCACTGATAAAAGTAATGAGATCGGCCTCGTTCAGGTTCAACTTCAGTTCCTGTTCTTCCATTTTTCTAAAATCGAGCAGTTGATTGACCAGATTTAACAGTCTCCGTGCGTTTCTACGGATCATCTTTACCTGACCGGCTACAGCAGATTCCTGTTTAACAGCAAGTAACTTATCAACGGGTGCCAAAATCAATGAAATCGGTGTTCTAAATTCGTGGCTTAAATTGGTAAGGAATTTGATCTTTTGTATATCCAATGCATGGGCACGTTCTGCATCCTTTCGCTGCTGTAGGATCCTTTGTTCAGCATTGATCTGGGCTTGTTCAATAGCAAGTTGCTGTTTGATGCGCTGAATTCCCCGTCGCCTGATGGCAAACAGGATTGTACCAATTAAGATTACATAAAAAACATAAGCATAAATGGTTCTCCAGAAGGGCGGTTGTATATGAACAGAAATTGAAGTGATTTTATCGCTCCAAACGCCGTCGTTGTTACTTGCCCTTACCTGAAAAATGTAATCTCCAGGGTCCAAATTCGTATAATATGCTGTTTTCTCCTTACCAACTTCATTCCAGCCATCATCTAAACCAACAAGGCGATAGGAATAGTGGTTTTGTTGCGGTGCTGTATAATTTAACGCTACATAACTAATTGAGAAATTTTGCCCATAGCTCAGTTTAATCTTTTTTGCGAAGCCAATCTGCTCTTCAATAGGTGATTTCTCACCAGGGAGTACAACAGTATTGGCTACCTTTAACTCGGTAAGCAACACATTTGGAACCACATTATTGGAAGGCAATTCAAGCGGATTAAAATAGTTGAAACCGTCTTGCCCGCCAAAATAAAGCTCACCATCTGAAGTGCTGATTCCCGAACTCAATATAAAAGGACTGTCTTGCACTCCATTGGGACGCCCAAAGTTTTTTATTTTTTTTGTTTCTGGATCAAGACAGCTGATGCCATTATCGGTACTGAACCAAATCAGACCGTCTCTGCCTTCCAATATTTTGTAAACAATTGCATTAGGCAATCCGTTTGTTTCGTTAAAATTGGTAAATTTTCCGGTACGGCGATCGAAAAGATCGAGCCCGGCGCCATCAGTTCCGGCCCATATATTCCCTCTACTATCACATAACAAACTCAATACCACATCATTAGAAAGTCCGCTATTTGCTTTTCGGTATACTTTAAATTTCCCGTTGTTGCGTTGAAATACAGCTATTCCCGTTCCGCTGGATGATATCCACATATTTCCGTAAGGATCTTCTACAATTGCACGTATAAAACCGTTACTAGGGAGCACCATAGGTGGCGAGGATTGGGTGCCGTACCGGGTAAATGAATTCGTCTTATAATCAAATACATTTACTCCAGCTCCGTTTGTACCAATCCATATCAAACCCTTGCTATCTTCTTTGATAGCGAAAATTTCGTTTTGACTAAGATCAGTTGCCGATGGTCCGGCCAGGAATTGTTTGTAAGTTTTGGTTTTGGGATTATAGGCAAATAAGCCATGCTGATAGGTTCCCACCCAAAGCGTGCCCCTTGAATCGAGCATTAGCGTAAGGATGGACAATGGATTTCGGGAAAAATCAATTTTGCTTTTCATGTCGATATGCTCGAACACGCCTTTGTCCCGATCGAAAAAATGTAGTCCTCCGCCATCCGTGCCCACAAAGATTTTTCGTTTTGAGAATTCGGCAAAGGAAGTGACAATGGGTGATGAAAGTCCTTTAGGATCAAATGGACTACTACGCTTTAGGTTAAACAGTGCTAAATTTGGATCGAATTTATTAACGCCACCTTGGTACGTACCAAGCCAAATAATACCATTATTGGCCATACAAATGCTTCTAACCGACTTATGACTAAGACCAAAGGTTTCCCGTTTGTTGGGACGAATATTTGAGAAAACCTCGGTGGCGGTATCGAAAATAGTTACCCCATCCTCGGTTCCTAACCACAATTTACCTCCTTTTTCCAATCTGGCAGCATAAATAATGTCCTTTGAAAACAACTTATCACCCGATTGCAAAAAGGATTTGAAATGCTTTTCATCATCCAACAACATATTGAGGCCATTATAGGTACCAAAAAATATCCTTCCCTTTTCATCCTTAACCATAGTTTTAATGAAATTATCAGTAAGGCCTGAAGGGTCGTTGGGATGATGGATAAACTTCTCGGTGGCACCAGTGGTTAAGTTAAGCGCCAAAAGCCCTAAATTGGTGCCGATCCATATCTTACTGCCACTACCTTGAAGAAAAGAAAGCACACTGGAACCGTTGCCCATCAATGCACCGATACCTACATTTTTTACCTTAAACGTTTTGGTATTGATCACCCGGTATCCGCCAAAAGTACCTACCCAGATATTTCCGGTTCTATCTTCATAAAGTGTTAATACATTAAATGGGTTGTTACGATTCGGGATACCTTCACCTACAAATGATTTAAATGTGTTTTTCTTAGCATCATAGTAGGCGAGCCCCCCTCCGTTTGTACCCACCCAAAGTCTTCCACTCCGGTCTTCTAAAAGTGCCGAGATATTGTTAGAGGGAATGCTTGTGCTATCGCCACTTTTAGTAGTATAAACGGTAAAATTGGTACCATCGAACTTATTCAGTCCATCGCTGGTACCAAACCACACAAGGCCGTTATGATCTTGCAGGATGGTGTTTACAGTATTTGAAGAAAGGCCATTTTTAGTATTGAGGGTAATGAAATTGGGGTTACCTTGCCCCTTTACAATGGTGTACGTCAATAACAATATCCCTAGAAGAAACATTGCACTTATACCTGATACTCGTTTTAACATCATAACAATAGATTCACGCTTTAGCGATCTGGATTGTGATTGTACTAGTGCAGGGCTTGCTTAGCTCACCTTGGTACACTGTGGATTTATATTTGCTTTGTGCGTAAATATAGTTAACACCCCTAATTTATACTATTTTATTTCAGCTTCGAACGGAGATGCCGGCAAGCCCTCTGCGTTATATAAATTTGCACCGTCGGGATTATCTGCCCAGGCGTATCGAACAGCAACAGGACTGGAAATTCTATTGTTCCAAACCATTACGGTGTTACCTTCAATTTTAGCTTTAGCCCAAATATATTTTTTATCGGCACCTGCAATGGCAAAATGGTAAAGTTCGGGTTCACCTTTCGCAGTTAGTCCACTTCCCACATGATCAAAATTCAAAATCACCTTATTTCCTTGCACTATTGCTGATCTGTAGATCGGACCTGAGTAAACAATGTTTTTTTCACCATAAATCAGCTTTTCGGCCCACAAAGCCAAACGCTCGCCAATTGTTTTTTTGTTCAGGGGATGAATATCATTCCATTCACCGGCACCGAGCCCAACAGACATTCCTGTATTTGGCACTTTTAAGGTTTGGAGTTGGCTCTGCCGAAGTTGTGCCCAGTCGCTCTCAACGGGAACATAATCAACCTCCATATAATTGGGTAGTTGTGCAAATAAAAACGGAATATTGCCTAAGCCCCATTTACTTCTCCAATCGTTAATCAGTGCAGGTAGCAGTTTGGCGTATGCTCTTGGCTTGCCTGCATTTGTTTCACCCTGGTACCATAAAAAGCCACTTATACTATAATTAATTGCAGGTGCAACCATGGTATTGTAAAGTCCCGTAGGAGAACTTTGTGCCACAATTGGCTGGATAATCTGCTGTCCTGACGGGGAATAACTTGGTTTAGGAAATACCTGGTTCACCTGGTAATCCCATTCGCCTCTTAAGTCAATTATTTGTCCGTTGGCCTGTAGCGAATAATTTTTATCAGGCACAAAGCCACCTTTGCCCATTGTATTTGTAACTTTTACTAAAATGGTATTTTTTCCAGATTTTAACAGGTTTGCTGGCACATTGTATCTTCTTGGAGGATATTGATAAGTAATATTGCCTACAAAAACGCCATTTACGAAAGTAGAATCAGCATCGATAATACGCCCCATAAAAAGTTTTGCCTGTACACCTGTCATCCCCGCAGGAACATCAATTTCTTTTTTAAAGTACACGATGCCATTCAGGTTTCTCACACCCTGATCTGCCCAATAACCCGGCATCCAGAACTTATGCCATGTTTTTGGCACATAGGACGATTGCAAGGTTTTAACTGGCATAGGTAGCACCTGTTTTTTTAGGTTGTTCATATAAATGGTATCCCTAAAGTTTTTGATCTGGGCTTCAGCTGCAGGAAAATCCTTAAATGCATCCATACTCATCCAAGCCTCTATTGGTGTTCCACCCACACTGGAATTAATGATCCCAATTGGAATTTTGTATTTTTGATAGAGTTTCTTTGCGAAGAAATAAGTAACTCCTCCAAACTCAAGCAATTCTTTACCTGATGCCAACTTCCACTCCCCTTTTGGCAGATCCAGTGACTCTTTGGATACATCAGCTTTTGTGGGTACAAAGAAATTCCTGATTTGAGGAAAATTATCATTCTTAACTTCGTTTGGATAATTTTCTTTCAGTCTTTCCATTGCTAACACCATATTAGATTGGCCGGCACAAAAATATACGTCTCCAATTAAAATATCGGTTAATGTAATCAAATTCTGTCCTTCAATAGTCATGGTATATGGGCCTCCGGCTTTCATTTTGGGAAGCATAATCAACCACTTCCCGTCGTTACCGGTAATTGCCTCAAACTTTCTATTGTTAAAAGAAAGTTTAACTTTCTCATTTGCATTGGCCCAACCCCAGATCTTTAAATCTGTATTTCGTTGTAGCACCATTCGATTACTGATTAGCTGTGGAAGTTTTACCTCAGCTTTTGACTTCAGGTTCGTGAACAAAACTGTAACGAGCAAAGCGCAAAGCGGAAGATAAGATTTTACGGTCATGCTTAGAAAGTCTGGAAAATATTGCAATGGATAATTTTCGGGGAAATGTAGACGCTTACAATCCTTCCCGCAGTTTCATCACAGAAATACATCGTTTAATTTTAATATTTGGTTATTTTCTTTTTAAAAAGATTATGCTCATGTAAAGCTCATACCTGATTAATTTCTATTCGAATATATCATTTACTTTCGAAAAAAACAATCGGTTGCATAACTATATTAAATTTGTTATAATCTGGTTGGTAAATGGCGCCAGGGAAAATGAAATGGTAAATTATGTGGATGGAAGAGACAGGATAAACCGCAATTAGATCTGAGTCAATTTTACTGGTAATTTCAAATAAAAAAGCCAGGAAACGGTTAACGTTGTTCCTGGCTTTAAGCGGGTAGTAAATTTATTTATTTTTTTAAGCCTTCTGCTGTGCCAACATAGGCTGGTTTTCGTACAAAACCTTCTGTCCATAAGCCAATTGGCTCCCCTGCCCTCCAACTTGAGGTTGCTGGACTATCCTGAGGCGCCCATATGGTGATTCCATATCGCTGAGCTGCCGGAATAAGCTCAAAATATTTCTTGATGACATATTTGTACATCTCAGCTTGAGCTGCATATTGCTCGGGTGTTGCCTGTGCAGTTTTTATATTTCCTGTAAAACCCATATCCAATTCTGATATTTTGATAAGTTTACCAGTTGCGGCCAATAACTTGAACATTTCTTCAATCTTTGCTTTATCAGAAGTAGCTATAATGTGCATTTGCGTACCAATACCATCTATTTTTGCGCCTTTGCCTTCTAAATACTTTACATAATCAATTAATCCTTTGCATTTATCGATGCTATATTCTAGGTTATAATCATTAATAAAATGGATATCAGTCGCATTACCATACTGCCTGGCCAATTGAAATGCCTTTAGCGCATAATCCTTACCCAGGTAATCTTGCCAAAAGAATTCATCAGCCGCAATGGAAGTTCTACCCGCAGCAGTTTTAAGCTCAGCTGGCTTTGCATCATCCATTGGCTCGTTTACCACATCCCAAGCTTTAACATAATCTTTTGAAGCGGTAACTATACCTTTAATCCAGGTATCTAATGCCGTGGTTAAAATGGTCTTTTTCTGCTCGGCAGTTTTTTCTACAATTGTAGTGCCGCCAAGCGGGTTGTATTTTTTGAGCGTGATGTTATCGAAATAAAAATTTGTTGCTGTTTTACCCAGATTAAAAGCAATTGTACCAGTGTTTGCCATTTCTTTTTGAGTAATGGTAATCTGTTTGGTATAGGTTGTCCATGTTGTTGTCGGTGAAATTGTACCAAAAAAATCATGCCATAAGTAAGTCCCAGGGGTACTATGTGCTTGTGTAGGATAAGATGCTGCCACATCGGAACGTACATCCATTTTTAGCTCATATATTTCGTTGAGCTGCATAGCTGGGGAGAATTTTACAAATAACTGTGCGTCATAATCGTTAGCCCGAACGCTTGCATTACTTATTTTCAATGCCCTACCTATACCATTTGCTCCCTGACCTAAGGCTGTAAATGAGGCTACCGCATTGGTATTGGTTTGATAATTTGCAGCGTTATCGGTTTCAAAATCAGCGCCTGTTACCAAATCCCATGTTGGGCCTCCGTTTGACGGAGTTACAACCGGAGCAATCAGTCCTTTTAAATATGTTGCATTTTGATTGGCATGCCAGGCGAGTGTATGCCCAAAAACTGTAATACCAGCTTTAGACGCTGTCTCCAACAGGTTTTTCACATTGGTTAAGGCCAAACTTCCGTCAGCCTGTACAACGGCACCGTGTTTCATCTCATAACCTAGTGTAATTTCATCAAAATTACTATTGGTTAATCTATAAATTACGCCTTTGGAGAGATATGATTGTAGGCTTGTTCCCGCACCAAATTTAAATTTAGGATTTGCCGTTCTATCAATATAGGTTTTTAATGGCTGATAGGCATCGATCTGCTCCTGGGCCGCGAAGCTTGTAGGTTTAGCCACCTGAAAATCGAGTGCCTCGTATTTATGACAGGAAGCAAGCAATATTGCCCCCGCCAGACCAAATGCTATTTTATATAATCGTTTCATTTTCTCAATTTTCTGATTAAATATTAATTATTTGACCGGCGTAAATGTTTCGGCCTTCACGCCACGGTCGCGCATTACCAGGGTATCTACGCTATTCACCGTTCTATCATTCAGATCAATCTGATAATTCAGATAAAGGGCATCGCGATCCTGGCTGCCCCAACTGTTTTTCTCTCCCCGTTTAACAAATTTTCCGGTGCCACTTGCCGTAAAACTGGCATCACCAGCTGCAATTGTACAGTTGCCCGTATTATCAAAAGTTAACAATAAGGTTCGGCTGATACTGGTTCCGCCTGTTACTTTAAATGTGACAGGAAACTCTGCCTGGGTTAGCGAACGTGTGTTTAGCTTGTTAAGTTCATCATTCTCCACATATTTCATATGACGAACTACGGTTTGATTGAGTGCGGTGTTACCACCTTTACCCGCAATCACATCCTTTCCTCTGCGGAGATAAAAACCCTGCCATGTATTGATATACTTTACGGCATACAATGTGTATTTTTTTTCAGGCAAGATCATTTTGTTATGATCAACACTGGTCATCGTTAAAGGGATCACATAAGTGGTATTGATAGCCAATGGGTCTGCGAAAAAAGCATCAGTTAGCTGTACATCTACTCCACCTATCAAACTTCCTTTCGGGATAACAATTTGGTTAGCTGCAAGTGTATAATAATTAGTCGGCATAGGCCTTACGATACCGCTGTAGGGCGATGGAAAAGATAATCCTTGAGTTAGCGCGTTATCTACACTGATGCCAACCGTAATATCTTCCTTATTTGAGTAAACTCCACCAACCGTACCCATAATCTGAAATTTATGCTGGTTATCAAGTGAAGTATCAAAAATATCTTCGCCCATGGTGATGGTCCGAATCGGTCCTTGATAGGCAAAATAAACGGTTTGGGTATCATTATCTGGAAATGCCCATTCTTCGTTTTTGCAAGCGCCAAGTGTGAAGACGAGCGCAAGTAAAATATATACTTTATTTTTCATGATGTTATTTGTTATAGTGAATGAATATTACCATCCCGTATTTTGTTGCAAAGCATTATACTTTAGCGTTTCGCTGTAAGGAATTGGTCCAAATCTCATATACTCCTGATAGTTTCTTGCTTCTACATTGATTTCCTGGTAGATACCTTGTGAGATACTCACCCCTTTCACCGGTTCGGTTAATGCTGCGTTCCACCTACGAAGATCCCAGAAACGAAATCCTTCAAAAGCCAATTCTAACCTACGCTCATTTCTAATCAATGTTCTCATGGCATCTTTATCTGTTTTAATCGATTCGAGGTAGGCATCACCGTTTGCAGTTCCAACGCCGGCCCTGGTACGAATAGCTTTAATAATATCATAAGCAGAATAGGGATTGCCACCATTTGCTGTAGGCCCCCATGCCTCATTTGCTGCCTCGGCATAGATCAGGAATATTTCGGTATAGCGGATATGTGGCCTATAGTGTTTCTGATTATTTACGGTTGGTGTACGACTAACATCCTGTCTTAACAATTTTTTCATGTAGTAACCAGTTCTTGTAGAAACTTCTTTTCTATTCAGTCCATCATCATTCGTTGCCACATCTGTTGTGGTATTGATTACTTTGTTTGTTGGCCCGATCGTATTTCCGTTATACACTATAAATTTTGCTAAACGTGGATCTCTACCTGTAAATGGAGCGGCAGGATTGTATCCGCTCTGTGGCGTACTGGCAATTGGATAACCATTTTGCATCGGGAAAGCATTAACCAGATTTTGAGTCGGGTTTATGCGGCCCTGTCCAGACAGGGTTGGTGGATAGTTGGCAGCTTCTAAATCGCTATTTGATCCAACATTTGTACGCCAAAGCACTTCTCGGGGGCTAGCCCCTGAAGCCAATGCATCAATTTCTGCCTTGTTATCATACCAGGTAACACCATTAGGATCTAAGTTGGCTAACCAGTTATTAAGCGAAAGTACCTGTGCTGCATAGGTGGCGGCATCGGCCCATGTGGTAGAATTACCTGTGCTGAAAGCCGGACTTGCGCCCATTAATGCTACACGGGCACGAATGGCTTTGGAAATACGACCTGTCATGCGCTGATTAAAAAACTTACCAAAAACCCGGTTATAGGTCTCTACATTAATTCCAGCATATTTTGTCGGGATCTGGCTGGTGCTATTGATATCAGCATAATCTAAAGGAAGCAATTGCTCGGCCTTGTCCAAATCACCATAAATCTGTTTAATACAGGCATCAAACGTGGCCCTTGGCTGGTTAAAGTTAGAAGCCGGTGTTTCGGGCTCGAGTACAATAGGGAAACCATATAAATTACCCCCTACTTTTCCGGCATGCGCCTGTAGCATATACGACATTAGGTAGGCCCTCAAAGCGTATGCTTCACCTTTTTGCCTGTCGTTAAACATCCTGCTCAATACCGGGTCTTTAGAATCCCAAAGCACCTTATCTGTCTCTGCCAAAAATAAGTTTATATACTGTATACCTGCTCTTGCATTGGTCCATTGATCTAAGGGATTAAATGCGGCCGACCATTGCCCAGTGGCAATTTTCCTAAAATTATTATTGATATCATTACTTACTGCATCATCTGTAGCTACATCGTTAAAAGACCAGCCATTTGATGGAAGCCTTGTGTAACCATTTAGCAATAACCCATGGGCAAGTGCGGGTTCGGTATAGATATTCTCAAAATCTCCATTATTTTGTGGAGCGGGGTCGGTAAACTTTTTACAGCCCGAGAGCATCACAACGACAACTATAAATCGTATTAATATTCTGTTCATCTTTTCTAATCTAATATTCAATTAAAACATTGCCTTTACGCCCAGGTTATACAACCTAGTTTGTGGGGCACCCCCTAAATTCATCTCAAGTATTTCTCTTTCCTTCGCTATAGTTAAAAGATTAAATCCTGCCACATACAGCCCCAGTTCTTTCAACACTTTACTTTTGAACAATTTATCGGAAACCGTGTAGGAGATCTGAACTTTAGATAAATCAAACCGATCTGTGCTGTACAACCAGAAATCAGACGCTCTGAAATTATTGTCGCCATTTAAAGTGGTAAGTCGCGGAAAGGTTGCCGTATTTTTTGTTTGAGGCGTCCATCTGTCGCGCACCACTGCCGAATACTTATCGCTTCCGTTAACCCAAAAATAGTTATCGCTTTTCATGGCGCTTCCACCGAAGCGGCCTGTACCCAAAACAAATAGGGTAAGATTTTTCCATTTAGCAGTTATATTCAATCCTGCTGTAAACGGAGCACCGAACCATCCACCTCGACCAAGATATACTTGATCCTTATCATCAATGATTTTGTCACCGTTCTGGTCGATATATTTGATGTCGCCAGGCGCCAATGCTGATCCAAATGCTGGTTTTGCACTACTAATTCCATCGGCCGCTGCCACTTCACTGGCATCCATGTAAAAACCATTGCTTTTTAATCCCCAGATCGCATCGAGTGGTTTGCCGGCACGGTATTGATAGCTGTTTTCGTAAGTTAACAGATCGGCACGTTTAGTTGCTTTGGTGGTATAATATGTTCCTGACGCACCAAAAGTCCAGTCAATAGCTCCAATACGTTTGTTAAAATTTAAGTAAAAATCCAACCCGGTACGCTGATCACTATTATAATTGCTGTAAGGAACAAAAGAAGAACTTGGAAACCCGGTAGTGAAATAGTTTGGATAAAGAACATTAATCTGACCGATAATCCCGGTGATGTTATTTCTAAAAACATTTGCTCCGAAATTAAACTGATTTTTGAACATTCCACCTTTTATCCCGATACTGATTTCTTTCCTTTTAGCAAAAGTTAAATCCATGTTGGATCCGCGGCGCGAATCTGTAGACTGTGTACCTGTACCATCATTCCAACCGTACCAGTTACCCCCTGTACCTGTATAGATACTCTCATAGGCAAAATACTCATCAAAGTCAAGATCGGTATTTAAAATACCTGCTGATGCGGTTAGTGTTAAGTCATCAATGAACGAAACTTTTTTCAAAAATGGTTCTTCGCTAAGGTGCCATCCAATAGAAGCTGCAGGAGAAAGTGCAATCCTGTTTCCCGGTGGCATTTTTGGCGAGCGTACCACAGCTCCGGTAATTTCGGCAAAATACTTATGGCTGAAATCATAATTTAGCTGCAATCCTAAATTAGAATTTGTTGTTGGCTGGTAGATTTCAGATTGCGATTGACGATATGCCGCAGCCAGTAATACTGCAGAGATATGATGATTATTACGGACTGTAGTATTGTAGTTAAATTGGCCAGATAACGAAATGGTCTGTCTATAATAACTATCTGCAATATTCTGAACTCCGGTTTTAGTATCTTCTCCCCAGCGCGTTAAACTTCCAATCATCGTTGTACCAGCGTAGGTTGTCCAATTAGGCTGGTAAGTTGCATATCCGTTTCGATAACCCTGATTGTAACTGTTCAGGTAATCAACCCCCATAGTGGTACTAAAGGTAAGTCCGTTCAAAATTCCTTTCAAATCAGCATCAATGCCTGTGGTAAACTGAAACTGGCGTTGTACAAATTTATTATTACCTCCTGCATAAATGGCCGCAAAGGGATTAGTTTGATCTAACTGCGTACCACCAAGAATGTATTGTCCATCAATAATTGTAGCGTTTTTAATCATCGCTTTGCTCACCTCATCGCTTTGTTCCAATAAATTAATTGGGATTAACGGGGTAAATAAATGAGGGCGCAGGGTTGCAGCGTTAGCCCAGTAGTTTGTATTTACTCCACCAGCGCTAGAAAACACAGCGCTTGCGTCTACCCGGGCTTTAAGTGCTTTAGTGAGCTGCATATCAACATTTCCACGGATGTTAAAGCGTTCTGTTGTATTATTTTCTTTTGCTTCGCCGAAATTAAGCAGCGAACCTGTAGATGCAAACCCAACATTGGTGTAATAACGGGCACGATCATTCCCTCCTGAAATTTCTGCCACGCCATCATAGCGTGAAAAACTATTTTTGAGGTATTCTGAAGCGTAATAATCTACACTTGGATAACGGTAAGGGTTAACACCAGAATGATTATAAATAGTTTCCGGTGTATAAGCCGCTGCCAAACCATCATTAGATAAAGCCTCATTATACAAAGTCATGTACTCTGAAGAACCCAGATATTGAGCGAATCTTTTTGGCGTATTTAGTCCGATATTGGAACGCACGTTTATTTTTTGCTTAGTTGGCGCCCCCCTTTTTGTAGTAATCAAGATTACTCCTTTTGCACCACGGCTGCCATATAGGGCAACGGCCGAAGCGCTCTTGAGAAAAGTGATCTCCTCAATTTCATTTGGTGTAACACTGTTTACATCCCTCGGAACTCCATCAATCAATATAAACGAGCTATTCATACCCCAAAGGTTGTTGTTATTAAGGTTGTTGCCACTAAAGCCCGGAGCAAAAGCCTCCATCCCGTCCAATCCATAGGTTATAAAGTTTTTCTCGAAGAGCTGTGCCAGGTTAACGCTTGAAACGCCGGCAGGAAGGTTACTTTCGGTGGCATTTTTAAAACCCACATTTATTAGCCTATCCTCTTTGGTTAAGGTAATCTGCTTTAGGTTGGCTAATGCGATTACAGGCAAGGTTTTATAACCTTTAGCATTTACCGTAAATGTGCTATTCTCCTCTATCGATAGAGCGAATTCACCTGTCTGGTTTGCTATGGTGAGCACGTCGTTTCCTTCGATGGTTATGGATGCTCCTTTTATCGGATTTCCATTGATATCCCGAACAACAGCTTTTATAGGTATCTTAACGGCGTCCTGACCTTTGATTACACCGACAAACAGTGTAAAAAAGACACACAGCGCCAATGCATTTCTTAAAAATTTCATCATTCTTGTCTTTAATTATTTGTGATCATGAACTACCTTACCATCCAGGGTTTTGCGCAAACTCCTTATACATATTTACATCTGCCCGTTTAAGTGGCAACCAATAATGCTTTTCACTAAACGGACGTTGTAATATTAATCGCTCGCGATAATTTACAACCTTGTTTAATTTGGTGTCGACCGTAGGGCTTAAAGGAGCAGCGCGATCAAATTCTGCGGCTGTTTTTAAGGTATAAGGTACTTCGGCGAGCAAATGCCAGCGGCGAAGATCATTAAACCGATGTCCTTCAAAGGCAAGTTCAACAGCGCGTTCACGTCTTACTTCTTTCATGAACTCTGTTGTAGATACTAAAAACTGTGCGGCAACACGTCCAACACCAGCACGATCACGGATTACGTTGATCGCATCTACGGCAGTTTTGCTAAATCCCTCTGCGGTTGCGCTTGGGGAGTCGTACCCTGTTGCAACCGATTCTGCGTACATCAGGTAGATATCGGCCAAACGCATATATGAAACCTTAATATTCAGGTTTTGTCCATAATTCCACCCCTGATCAAAGTTATTGGCAGTTCTGGGCACGAATTTGAACATCATATACCCTGTACGGCTACCAGAACGTTCATCTCTATAACTTCCGTTTGTGAACAGATTTGCATATCGGTGTGGCTCCATGTTCGCTGCTAAAGTTCCCTGTACCACTTTAACTCCATCATATATAATATCATTATAGAACCTCGGATCGCGATCGCGCCAAGGAAATTGCGGATCATATCCTGAGCCAGAAGGATCGGCCTGGGCAGAATTCGAAATGGGCAAACCGTTTTTCATCCCATAATAATTAACGTAATTTGCTGTAGGCGCAAATACCAGTGCATCGGCACCTACAATTGCTGGTGTATATTGTTTTGCAGTGCCATAGGTTGATCCATGTGCTCCCCAATATGGTCCTGTAAATATTACTTCAGTACCTCCCGGGATTAAGAAATTTTGGCCAGTTGTATAAAAATTGGTACTGTATTGTGTAAAAGGCAATAACTTATGAGGAGCAGCGCCACTTTCTGTCAGTTTCAATAATTCTGCAAATGCAGCAGCCGCTTTTTTACTCAGTTCTGCATTGTAGGTTTTGCTACCGGTAGATTCTAAGTTCATTAATGGACTAGCGGCCCACAGATAGTTTTTACCTAAATAACCTAATGCCATGATTTTATTGATGCGCAACTGGTTTTTACCCAGGGTTTGGATCCCGGCTGTTGTATTATCCCAATTGATTGGCAAAAGATCGGCGGCGGCCCTTAAATCCAATGCTGCCTTTGCTGCGCATTCTTGGTATTTTAGCCTTGGCAATCTTAATTCTTCATCTGCTGGCAATACTTTATCAATGTATGGCAGCCCCCCAAAATATTGCATGAGCTGGAAATGGAACCAACCTCTAAAGAATAATAGTTGACCTCTGATCAGGTTGCGTTCTTCGTCGGTCGCGTTTGCCATCAGGTTTAGATTCTCAAGGCCTAAATTCGCTTTACGAATGCCATACCAGGCCAGTGGATACAGGCCTTTAGTAAAACGATCGTTATTTGTATTCGCGTTGGCATTGTCTAAAAATCCAGCTCCCCACCCATCAAACTCTCTCTGCCAGCCCCAAAAATCGCCGTTATCTATTTTGTTAACCAAGTGGAAATTTTGAACTGTAGACTGGATTTCATCTTCACCCCAGTTGAAACTGTTGGTCCAATACCTATTGGTAAAATCTGGAATACAATTATATAGCTCTTCAGTAAAGCCCTGAAAACTACGAAAGTCTTTGAAGGCAGATTCTGCAGACACAGTTGCTTCAGGATCTCTGTCTAAATATTTTTTACAAGATACCATGCCGGTTCCCGCCCAAATCATCCCTATTAATAATAGGCGTGTTATATATTTTTTCATAATGATCATGTTTAGAAAATGAAATTAGCGCCTAGATTATACCGCTTTACAGTAGGATAAGCACCTTGGGAGGCCCATCCTTGTCCACCAGCGCTTTGATAATTTGCTTCACGGTCATCCGGCATCTTAGTCCATACGTGTAAATTGTTTCCATTTATGAATATACGTATGCTCGAGATTCCTGCTTTTTTAACCCAATCTTGCCTAAAAGTGTAAGCCACCTCAGCATTTTTTAAGCGCAGGTAAGAAGCATCATAGAAGTACCTGTCTCCTGTATAAAAACCCGCTGGAGTTGTTTCCCAACGCGGCATCGGACCATCAGGATTTGTATTGTCTTTTGACCAATAACTTCCTTCATCATAGGCAACTGTATTCTTACCTGAAAAAGATCCCAGCACTACCTGGCGGGTAACATTGTTCACACCGTAAAACTGAGCAAATGCACTAAATCCTTTCCATTCAAAACCTATAGTCGCATTGTAGGTGTTTTCAGGAGCGCCAGAGTATCCATAAGGAATGTTATCATTCGCATCAATTATCCCATCAGCATTGTAATCTACCAGATGATAGTTTCCTGGGATTTTCAATTGGTCGTTGGCATTGTGCATGGTACTTCCATAAAGCTGATCCCAAGTATTGTAATAACCAGCGCTCACATAAGAATAAGCCTGTCCAATCTGTTTATCAAGAGGCTTAGCATATAACGGCAGCAATCCGGCAACATCAGCATAGATAACTTTGTTCTTGGCATGAGTATAATTGATATTGGCCCATGCAGTAAAATTGCTTGTGATTTTTTTGTTGAACCGGATATCAATTTCATAACCTCTGGACCGCACCTTACCAACATTAAACGTAGGTGGTGTGGCACCATAGTAACTTGGAACAGCACGAGTGTTGGTAAGGATATCGCTCCTGTTGTCCTGGAAAAAATCTACACTTCCAGAGATCATGTTTCCAAAAAACCCAAAATCAAGCGCAATATTCTTCTTTACAACCTTTTCCCAACGTACGTTTGGATTACCTACCGAAGTTTCCCTATACCAGTTGTAAGGACTATTCTCTGCAGCTTCACCAGTAGTACCCAGCGGTGTAGTGCCTCCAAATGCCCAGTTCGTCAGGAAGGCAAACCTAGGAGAACCACCATCATCACCAATTTCACCATACGATCCACGTAATTTCAATGAATTGATGAATTTGATCGGTTTCATGAATTTTTCTTCAGAGATCATCCATCCAAGTCCTCCAGAAGAAAAGAAATCAAAACGATAGGCAGGTGCAAATCGCTCAGAACCATTATAGGCTCCATTATATTCTACACTATACTTACCTGCATAATTGTACGTGGTACGGAAAACCCAGTCTTCACGGTAAGAAGGGATAATACTTCCCGTGGCAGTATTATCTCTGCTCCAAAGCCCCATAGCCGTTACATTATGATTCTGCGCAATGGTCCGGGCATAATTAACCTGCATTTGAGAAAACATTCTGCGGTAGGTTGCGCCGTCGTTAACGTCTCCTGCCCGGCTTGCCCATCTTACACTTTCTCTCCATTCCAGCTCTGTTGCTGCATCTTTGGTTTGTGAATAGCTTACTATTCCTGTTTCAGGATCGATGTATTTACTTAGTGTTCCATTATTCCGGTCGTCAATTCCACGACCAGCTTCGATAAATGTATTATCGATCGAAAGTGTTCCTTTTAAGCTTAATCCTTTAACAAGAGAATTTAAGCTTTGATCTAAGGTAAAATCTGTGGTGATGCGTGAAGTTGTAGTCGTTTGAAGGCCACTGGTAGACAAAATCCTAACAGAGTTTAAACTCTGTTGTTCATTGGGCTTATAATATCCCCATGTGCCATCCGAATAAACAGGTAGATAGAGATTTGGTGCTGCAGAATAAGCAGCTGTCCAAGTGTTATAAGGGTTAACATCAATCCATGGGCGCTCTGATGTACCTCTTGAACCAGAGATATTTGTTCTGAATACTGTTGATGGTGTTAATTGAAAATCCAGGTTGCTTCTTACGTTCAATCTTTTAAAACTATAGCCACCGCTATAACCGCGATCGTTTCCAAATCTTCTGAACAAATCTCCTTCATCAAGGTAATCAACAGAAGAAAAATACTTCACAAACGATGTTCCACCACTTACATTAAGATTGGCATTGTAAGACATTGCATTGTCTCTAAACAAGGTATTTACCCAGTCTACGTTTGGATAACGCTCAGCTTCTTCGAGATTGGTGGGCGAGCGGTATTTTTGCATCACAGCTTCGGGAAGATATGAACTCCAGGCGCCTGGAGCGAGTGCTAATTCGTATTCGATCGTTCGGTTACGCACCTGGAACATATCATACGAGTCGAGCTTACCCGGCAATTTAGATGCAGATTTAACAACTGTATTAGCAGCTGCTCTGATTTCTGCTTTCCCTTCACGCCCCCTTTTGGTGGTAATCAAGATTACGCCGTTTGCGCCTTTTACCCCAAATACCGCTGTGGCTGAAGCATCTTTAAGAACAGATACTGAAGCTACAGAGCTGATATCGATGTTATTTATCGATCGTTCAACTCCATCTACTAAAATAAGCGGACTGGCATTGTTCCAGGTACTGCGGCCGCGGATAAGAATCTGAGGATCTTCATCCCCTGGCATTCCAGTGCTGGCGGTAGTAATTACTCCAGGCAAATTCCCGGTTAATGCTGCACCTAAACTAGATACACCACCTGTTCGTTCCAGTACTTCACTTGTGGTTTGTGTAATTGCACCAACAACACTCTGTTTCTTTTGAACGCCGTACCCCACAATCACTACATCACCCAATTGATCTGCGTTGGATTTCATGGTTATGTTTACCGAATTTTTTCCGGCAATACTCACATCCTGAGTCTTCATTCCTATGTATGCAACGGTAAGCGTCTGCCGGTCAGCAGGCACTTCTATAGCAAATTCTCCGTTTGTGCCAGTTTGCACTTTAGAATTAGTACCTTTTACAGTAATAGTCACTCCTATCAATAGCTGCTTTTGTTCATCAACTACCGTCCCGGTTATTTTTCGCCGTTGTTGTGCGGCAGCTGTATCAATCAACAGCGCGGAGATAATCAGTGTTAAATACATCACGAGTAATAACTGCTTTGCTCCCCGATATCTGGAGCGCACATCATTACCCATATTGGTTATTTTTTCCATTATTTAAAATCATTTAAAGAGAAATAGATTTGGATAATTGTATGTCAGTCCTAGTTAGTTAGGATCACCAAAACAGATTTTTCAATTGTTTTAGTTAGCGTAGAGCGGAGTAACCCCTCTTTGAAGTAGTAGTAGTTTTTAGTCATAAAATTTGGTTTATTTTGGTTAGGATTAATATTCGACACTATTGAACGGATTCAATCTGTATCGGTGTGAGATCGATTTGGATTTAACCAGGTGCTTTCATGAGCGTTTGTTCAGTTTGGTTCATATTTATTTGGTTAGCCCCTTACTGTAAAAACCAATTTTAGCTTTCCTGATCATTGAACAATCTGCCTTTGGCATCACACTGAGATTTAAGATCAGCGTTAAGCACTAGTCGTGTAAGTATTAGTTTGTACTTACTTCAGCATCATGTTCGAACGGAAAGGTATTGGTTTACCTGTATTGAGTATTCGAAGCTAAGACAACTATAATTTTAAGGATAGCACAATTGTTTAAATTTATACCCAGTTTGTTTAAGTGGTGTAGAAAGTGCTTGTATGCATCAAAAAAGGCATTAAAGTGATAACATCCATTTTATTTTAAACACAATTGTCTTATCTATATTAGCATATGGCCAGGGTATAAACCCAATGTATATCGTCTTTTAGCTGTTATATATCATACTGTTTTCCATTTAGCGAACCTATATTTACATATGTAACAGACAAAAATATGATTTAACCTTTGCCCAAGGTTTTTATAGATATATCTACAGAAATGAGCATAAATAAATCATAACAAGAGAAAAAACAACTATAGGCTTATCTTTATAACGATTGCTCATATTCTTGTAAACAAAAAATGGCCCCACAATAACTAAACCAGATGATGGTTAAAATACATTTTATGGAGCCAGACATTACCCGCCCCATTATTTATTATCTGTATATTGAACCGCTAATAATTGTTGATACCAGGATAGCAAAAGTCATGGTTATCCTTCAAAATAAAACAAACAGATGAAATATAAAATATACTTTCTTGCTGCATTTTTAGTAATGGCATCTGCTAAAACAAGGGCACAAACTTATCTATCTTCATCAGCTGAACTGATTAAAAGGGTGCTGCCCAAACAGCATCAGTTTTTTTTAATACAAAGCATCGTTTCTGAAAACGGCATGGATGTCTTTGAAATCGAAAGCAAAAAAAACACCATCATTTTAAGGGGGAGCAGCGGCGTAGCTATTGCTTCGGCTTTTTATTATTATTTAACGGAATACGCCCATTGCCAGATAACCTGGAACGGCGTTAATCTTAAATTGCCCAAAAACCTACCGGTGGTTAAAAATAAAGTAAGGAAATCAACACCTTACGAGTACCGCTATTACCTTAACTACTGCACTTTTAATTACAGCATGAGCTGGTGGGACTGGGCAAGATGGGAAAAAGAAATAGACTGGATGGCACTTCATGGCATTAATATGCCTTTAGCTATTACCGGAGAAGAATATACCTGGTATCTTTTGTATAAAGAAATGGGCTTTAGTGATAACGATCTGAAGGATTTCTTTACGGGACCAGCTTATTTTTCGTGGTTCTGGATGGGAAATATAGACGGTTGGGGCGGTCCCCTGCCAATAGATTGGATGAAAAGTCACTTCGAACTGCAAAAGAAAATTTTGGCCAGACAGCGTTCTCTTGGTATGAAACCGGTTCTGCCTGCATTTACAGGGCATGTACCAGCCGCATTTAAAAAGAAATTTCCAAATGCGAAACTTAAGGCTACCAACTGGACCAATGGTTTCGCAGACACTTATATCCTAGATTCGGAAGATCCTATGTTCGCAGCTATCGGAAAAAAGTTTTTACAGAAACAGACCGCGTTGCTGGGTACCGATCACCTCTACTCTGCCGATACCTTTAACGAAAATGAACCACCATCATCAAAACCCGATTTTCTAGGTAAACTGAGTGCAAGGATTTATGACGGGATGTCACAGGCAGATCCTAAGGCTATCTGGGTGATGCAGGGCTGGCTATTTTATAGTGATAGAAAATTCTGGAAAGAGCCCCAAACAGAAGCCCTTTTAAAAGCCGTACCCAACGATAAGATGATCCTGTTAGACCTGGCCACAGAAATAGAACCCGTATGGAAACGCACTTCGGGTTTTTATGGAAAACCCTGGATCTGGAATATGCTGCATAATTTTGGCGGAAATACCAATCTTTTTGGACGGATGGACGTAATTGCCACCGCTCCTGCACAAGCCTTGAACGATCCGCAAAGTGGCAAGATGAAAGGTATTGGCCTCACAATGGAAGGTATTGAACAAAACCCGGTATTGTACGAGTTGATGATGGCGAATGTTTGGCAATCGAAACCGATAGATCTAAAAACATGGCTGCCTAATTTTGTTTTTAACAGATACGGAAAAAACAATCTCAATGCGCAAAAGGCATGGGAAATTTTAAGAAAAACAGTATATAATGTACCCCAAGATAAATACATCAGAGATGGTGCAGAATCTATTATTCAGGCACGCCCTACACTTGATTCACTGACCCGTTGGGCCAAAACGACCTTAAATTATCAGGAGCGGGATCTGTTACCAGCCTGGGATGAGCTTATAAAAGCCGCGCCTACCTGCAATAGTAGTGATGGTTTTCAGTACGACATAGTGGACGTAACCAGACAGGCGATGGCAAATTATGCCTTGCCCCTACAGCGAAATTTTGTAACCGCCTACAAGAAAAAGGATATGGTTACTTTTAAGGCAGAAAGCCAAAAATTTCTTCAGCTCATTGACGATATGGATAAACTATTAGCTACCCGAAAAGATTTTATGCTTGGTCCGTGGGTTGAGCAGGCAAGAACATGGGGAAACAATCCAGCTGAAAAAGCACTTTACGAAATGAATGCGAAAGATTTGATTACGCTATGGGGTGATGAAAAAAGTCCGTTAAACGAATATGCCTGCAGACAATGGAGTGGTTTGTTCAATGATTTTTACAAACCAAGATGGACACTTTTTTTCAGATATGCATCGAAGGCCATCGACAATCAAAAAGAAATCGATATCAAACAGTTTAACAGGGAGGTAAGTGCCTGGGAATGGAGCTGGGTAAACCAAAGGAAAGATTATCCTCTGAAAACAGTTGGCAGTTCAGTGAGTATAGCCATTGAGATGCACAAAAAATACAGAAGCATAATTGAGAAAGCGCATCAGTATCACTAAGCTAATATTAATGGGAGCATTTTTCACAGCTTAATGCGCCTATATCTGACCCTAAATTCAAAACCCTGCAACATAACTAGGACATTGGTAATTAGGCCTCCCAAATAGCATTTCCGACATAGAAAAGCTAATCCCTCCAAGGCCTTTGTCCGCTTTAAGTTTTTTTAGCGTAATATGATAGCATTACTGTACCTGAAGATCAAAAAAATAGGGTTATAAAATCTATCTTTTTTTAGCGACCAAAAATTTTAAATCTTTAAAAACCAAATTGGGGCATGTATCGTTTATAAAAAATAAATTTTATCAGTTTGGGTAAGGAAAATCATATCAATAAGAAAAAAATAAATACGCCATTGGATCTTGACGTACTTTATAAGGTTTTAGACGCATCTGTTACCGGAATTGTTATCACCGATAATCTGCTACCAGATAATCCGATAATCTACTGCAACCCTGCCTTCGAAGAAATTTCAGGGTATATAAGAAGTGAAATTATTGGCCATAACTGCAGGTTCCTGCAGGGTAAGGACCGTAACCAGCCTGAACGTAAAACAATTTCTACGGCACTCGCCTCCGGGGACAGCTGCAGGGTCGAGATCAGAAACTATACTAAAAAGGGGAAGTTGTTTTATAATGAACTGTATATCTCCCCGGTTAAGGACGAAAATGGTCAGATCACGCATTTTATTGGGATACAGAACGACGTATCTTCAAGGAGAAGGACTCAGCAGGAGCTCGAACTTGTGCAAGAGGAGACCGAACGCAAAGTTGAAGAAAGAACCAGAATGTACCGTGAGAGCCAGGAATACTTGAGCAGCATTGTGGAAACCATTCGGGAAAGCCTTGTTGTAATGGATAAGGATTATAAGGTTTTAAGCGCCAACAATCATTTTCTCAATACTTTTAAGGTTTCTATAAATGAAACAAAGGGTAAATTGCTTTACGATCTTGGTAATGGCCAATGGAATATCCCGGAGCTAAAGAAAATGATGGAAGAAATCCTTCCTACAAACAATCCGGTATTGGACTATGAAGTAGAACACGATTTCCCTCACATCGGCAAAAAACTAATGTTGCTCAATGCCCACCGCATTGAGCTCGAAGGCAGATATAAGGACTGGATATTGCTCGCTATAGAGGATATTACCGATCAGCGTGCCTTACAGCAGCGTAAGGACGATTTTCTTTCTATTGCGAGCCACGAGCTTAAAACACCATTAACTACGATTGTTGGTTATATGCAGCTTATGAACAGGATGATGCCTGAGAATGCAAGTGATAAGTTCAAAGGAGTTGTAGAGAAAACCGGAAAATACATCCAGCGCCTTAACCAGTTGTTGTCCGAACTTTTAGATGTATCCAGGATCCAGACCGGCAATATCACCCTGCACCGGGAAGAATTTGACTTTGATAAAATGGTGGCTGAAACTATCGAAAGCATCAGGGCGGCAACCCCATCTAGAAACATATCCCTTACGGGAAAAATCGGAAGAAATTTCAATGGGGATGAATCCCATCTAATCCAGGTTGTTTCCAACTTATTGAGCAATGCGATCAAATACTCAGCTGATAACACCAAAATCGAAGTCCGGGTTTCTTCCATCAGCGATTTCATTAAGGTTTCTGTGGAAGACAAGGGAATGGGCATTAGCGAGGATGAGCTGAATAAGGTTTTTGACCGTTTTTACCGTGTAGGTGAAGTGCAGAAACACTATCCTGGAATGGGAATTGGGCTTTATCTATGCCAGCAGATCATTACCAACCACGGTGGTACCATATGGGCCGAAAGCCAAAAAAATGCCGGATCTACATTCAGCTTTACTTTACCAATGTATAACTAGCCCTATTTAAGTATGAAAGATAAAAAGATTTTGGTTTGTGATGATGATCAGGGCATATTGGAAATGCTAGAACTGTTGCTGGAGGAAGATGGCTACCAGGTGGTGCTTGAGCCGAACAGCGTGAATGCGCTTAGAACCATTGAGCGGGAATCTCCGGATATTGTTCTTCTGGATATCTGGATGCCTATGATATCAGGAGATCAGATCCTGAGGTCGTTAAGAGATAACCCTAAGGTCTCTTCCACTCCTGTATTGATGTACTCTGCGAGTACCGATGGCAAAAATATCGCTGAAAGCTGTGGAGCAGACAGTTATATTTCCAAACCTTTTGATCTCGCTGTGATGTTGGAGGAAATTGAGCGGTTGCTTCAGAAATGATTGCTAAATTATTGAACATTTCCAAGCGCTTTGTTCTAAATCTCGTTCCATTGATTTTTTGTCCTCATTATGATCATAGTGATTAACATGTTTACTTCAGGCAGAAATTCTTCTTCAACTTTGGTGTTAAGCAAATGAGAATCCCATGCCTGTTGCATAAAACAAATATTGTAATTTGTGACTATGGACATACTGCAAAAAACCGTGTTTATCAATGCCCCAATACATGCCGTGTGGGATAGCCTTACTGTTCCAGAATTTATTCAGGAATGGACATATGATAGCCCTATTGAAATACAGACGGATTGGAAGGTCGGCAGCACAATAATCACAAAAGGGAATCTGCACGGGATCCAGTTCATCAATTCAGGAACAATCCTGGAACTGGATCCCGGCATCAAACTCTGCTATAGTTTTTTAAGTTCTCTCTCCAATTTACCCGATACCAAAGAAAGCTATTGTATATTGGAATTTAATTTGATACATGAAGATAAACAGACCAGGCTTGAGCTTACCATTCGCAATTTTCCTGACGAGGTGATCCGTAAGCACCTGGAGCTGTATTGGGGGCCAACAGCTGAGCTCATCAAGCAACAAACAGAAAACCGTCAAATATAAATACTTGCCAGCAACATCAATACCCTAACTTTGCATTCAATATCAAGGATCCAGTTTGGGCCCTACAAGCTCCTGACTACTCCTGCAAAGCCGCCTCTAGGCAAGCATTGGATATGCAATATACCCGATTTTTTGATACTTTTGGTTTCGCTGGTAATAGATTTCGTATCTGCCCCATCTTTAAATAACTGGAGAGAACAATCTGAATTGCCCAAGAATTTCAAATTTAGATCGAGTGTTTGCGGCGTATCTTTTCCGTTAAGTCCGGCTACATACCAGAGCTTCCCCTTTCTTCTTGCAATAACAATCATTTCACCAGGATAACCCTGGATCAGTTTGGTTTCATCCCAGGTTGTAGGAAAGCCTTTTAGAAAATTCTGTGGTCCTGCCGATAGATTATAATATGCAGATGGCCTGTCCGCAAAATGCTGTAAACCAGACTCAAATACCACTGCCAATGCCAGTTCGTGCGCAAAAGATGTTTTGTGCGCATGCTGCGAATCTGAAAACGTTACCGGCGTGTAGTCCATAGAACCGATTATATTACGGGTAAATGGAAGCGTGGTATTATGCGCAGCAGCCTTGTCCGTTAAAATTGAGTTATTGTTATACCATTCTGCCCCGTAAACTGCTTCGATAGTCATTAAGTTCGGGTAAGTACGGGCCCAGCCGCGGGGTACGGTAGCGCCATGAAAGTTAACCAGTAAATGGTATTTTGCAGCATCTTCCAGAATATCAATGTAATATTTCATCATATCCTGCTGGTCTCCTGCAAAAAAATCGACCTTAATACCTGAAACCCCAATGCTTCTCAACCATGAAAATTCTTTTTCTCTTTTCTCTTTTGTCAGCAACCTGTCTACCGGAGTCGCGCCAAGCCAATCTGTACCTGAATTGTACCATAACAGCGCCTTGATGCCTTTGCTCTTTGCGTAGCTCAAGGCATCTTCCATCTTTCCTCCATTTGACATTACATCCCATTCCCAATCGATCAATACATATGGCCAGTGCATTTTTACGGCAAGGTCGATGTATTCAATCACTTTCTTATAGTCTTTTGATCCATGATTATATGCCCAATATACCCAGGCTGCGCTTCCTGGTTCAATCCATTTGACGTCTTTAAAGGCAGCAGGCTCACTCACGTCGGTAATCAATGTACTCTGTACCAGATCGGCCAACTCTCCGATGATCATCACATGCCACTGCGATTTCCAGGGAAGACTGGAAACAGCTCCGCCCCGCAGCTTTTTTTTGGCTGAAGGGTAGGTTACCTTATATACGTTTTTGTTTTCTTTATTGTTAAGCAGGGCTGCGCAATTTTCTTTGCTGATGCCTGCTTCAGAAATTAACACCCACAATGGCTGACTATTAACTTTATATAATGCAGGATAGCCCCAATCGCTATTATTTTTTTCGTTAGTTCCTGTGGTAGAATAAGGAAAAAAATCCTCATAAGCCTGGTTATAGGGTTGTATCCATCTTTTACTGCCTGTAGGAACTACATAGGCTGTAGTTTCATCTATAATAGAAAAACTAGAGTCCTTGCTATTGGGAAAGCTATACCTGAACGCAACCCCGTCGTTATAAACTTTAAAAGTGATATCCAAGGGTTTATCGGATGGATTCTTATAACTGAATGTTTTTTCAGTACCAAAATTCTCGCAGAATTTTCGCTTTCCAGTCAGCATTTCATATTTGTCATGAACAGCAACAGCTTTACCTTCCCCAGTAAGCCTGAGATTCGATACGAACTGCTGATCTTCCCTTGAAATGCCTAGCGGTGAGCTGGGCAGCACTTCAATAAAGGAACTTCCTTTTTTATAAAGCACTTTAAAATGTACCTGGCCTGAACCTCCTTGACCAGCTTGTTGCATTTCTACAACTACTTTAATTTTTTTATTGGGCGATAGAATTTGTTGGGCATACCCAACTGAACTGAAAATAAGGCTCAGTGCTAAAAAAAGACTTTTCATTTGTTTTTATTTTTATAAATTGTGTTGCTAAAGTTGAAATATTTATCTGTTAACGCTATTTCGCTCCTCCATTGCCAAGAAAAGAGATTCCTGAAATTCCGTACTGATTTTTTCCATTCCTGGTTTGGTATTGCCTTATAGTTTATGTAAAGCTAGATGAAAGTTGATTAGCTTATATATGACAAAAAACTCAGCGTTTTATAACATTCTGCTCTTTTATGTCGGGTTTATATTGGTTATATTTTATACCATTGCCCATACTACTGAATCAAGGAAGATGCTAATGTTCCAATCGCATGGTCATCTATCGGTATTATAGCAAAGTTATATAAAGCCGCTTTCTAAGCGTTATACTAAATAGACTTTATTTTGTACAAAACCGACAAAATATCAGCTGAAAACTAAATCCCTTGTAAAGAAAAACATACTCTATTTGCGTAGGATCACACTTAAATCGATTTAGGGAATCAGCTAATTTTGTTCAGAGCCGTTTTATCTCAAAAACAACAGGAAATCAACAAAACATCCTTTGACATTAAATAAATTCTTCATAAAATCGTTATATGATAAATCAGGCTGGATACACCTGGCCATGATAAGACACGCCACGCTGCTTTCTACACCCATTATTTACCATATGATTTTCATCACATTTTATAACAGTCTAACAGTTGAATTCCTGACAATGAAATGTGCCGGAACGATCACTTTTTGGACGGCCCTCTCTTCCAATGGTTTGTTGAGCAAGCTGAGCAGTACCCTGATCGACTGCCGTGCGAGTTCAGATATAGGCTGAGCAACTACAGTTAAGGTAGGTTCATAAAAATCAAAAACCTGATGGTCATCAAATGCGATAATAGCCATTGTACCTGGGATCTTATATCCAAGCTGGTTAATCGCCTTCACGCCACTAAAAGCCAGGTAATTGGTAGCGAAATAAACAGCGTCGACTCTTTTGTTCTGCCTGAGAAACCGAACAAGTTGCTTAACCGTTTGGGCAGGATCATTTCCATAAGGTATTTTTTCTATAATAACTTCCAGACCGTGTTCAGCCATTGCTTTAGCGTAACCCTGCTTCCTATCTTCCATCTGGCTCTGGTCACTATCCAGTGTAATGAATGCAATATGGGCAAAAGCATTGTCTGCCAGATATTTCGAAGCATTATAACTGGCTTTGAAATTATCAAGAATCACATAGCTTGATTCAATATCCGGATAATACCTATCGAACAATACAACCGGAGATCCCTCATCCATAAGGGACTGTATTTCTTTTTCCATCCCGGCCGGAGGAGTTATGATGTAACCATCTACATTGCGGTCTCTGAAAAGCTGGATAAGTTCCCTGGTCTTATCCGGATCATTGTCGGTACTACAGTAGAATATTTTATATCCGTTCTGATAGGCAATTTCCTCAATATGATAGGCCATCTGGGCAAAAAAATAATCGGAGATCTTTTCTACCATCAGGCCAATAATCATTGTTTTACCGGTACTCAGGCTCTGGGCCAGGCGGCTTGGTTTATATCCGTTTTCATCAATGTACTGTAGTACTTTTTCCGTTAAAGCCGAACTTATGCGTTTCTCTTTGGCTTTGCCATTGATAATGAAGGAAATCGTTGACTTTGAAATATTCAGGGCAGTAGCTATATCGCCAATAGAGATCTTTTTTACCATACTAGAATTAGATTGATTGACTGATCAATTGGTTATCGAAAATGTTCTTTGCACGGGAACAGCCGATTGGATCTGGCGCGCCAGAGTATTATACCCATATTGCCATGCCACCAGGGTAACCTTTATCGGCAACCTGCTCTTCGGCGGGATCGTTGTAAAATAAAGTATGCCGTCTACGATTTCTGCAGGCCCTTCCTTTACGAAATACTGTAAGGGTAGTCCGGAATCAGAATAGCCAATTAGTTTCAGTGATTTTACAGATTTTTTCTGGTTGGGAATTTCCGGAAAAATAATTTTCTGTGAAGTCCCTTTCAGATTAGAAAAGGGAATCTTCATATTGGCCCGCTGTACCGATGAGCGGTATTTAGTGTTTCCTTTCTGACTGGCCATTAGCCAAATATCATTGCTCCGCTTGGTGTTATTGAATCCCATTCGGTAAAAGGATATCCTAAATGTGGAGTCATTGATTTTCCTGACCGGGCCGCAGATCCTGGAGATCACAATTTTCTCTTCAGGACGGTAAAGCACATCATTTGCATGAGTGGTGGTATCTATATTTATTGCAGAAACATGAAAGGTGATCCCATCTTCTAAGGGTTCAAAAACAGGTCTGAAGCCAGCAAATCCTGCAGGGGGTAAAAGTTTACCATGCTGAATGAATCCAATTGACCGCTTTATTTTAGCCCGCGCAGCTTTATACTGACGCTCGGTTAACTTTGCCATCTGCCCATCAAATGCCCATCCGGCCTCCGCTTTGTTTCCTATATAATCATTGTAGGGAGCAGAAAGGGCATTTGGCAAGCTATCTCTTCTCCACCTATCGACCAGCCATCCTTTTTTGGGGTCTGCAACAGAAAGTATCGGGAAGGTATTTAAAGGTGTGTTTTTTGGGAGCCGGGCTTTTACAACTTTAGAGATAAACAGATTAAGGTAGTCAACCAGTTCTTCTGAATAGTCAAAGTGACCATGACCAGCATCACAGAGAAACGCAATGGGAGCATCAGGATTATCTGTTCTGTATTTCATTGCCGGGGCAATCCGCCCCTCAAGCCATTCATCTTCGCCCATTACAAAAAGTCCTGGGATGCCGTTTAGGTTCCTTTCCCCCCAATCTGGATTGGGCTTACCACTGCCAGTCATATTGGTTAATGGTGCATCTCCATGTATGGATAACACGGCAATTGTCCGATTGGGATTATAAGCTGCAAAATTCCAGGGATAGCTTGCTGCAGCAGAGTGTCCGATAGGTATAACCGGCGCAAATGCCAGCTCACTGTAACCCGATATTTCTGCCAGGTTTTTCATCGTTGCGAAAAAAACCGCCGAGGAGCTAAGATTAAAGACCATATCCACTGAAGGCGTAATCCAGATTTCAGCAAGGCCGAGCGCAGAAAGGTTTTTTCTAAAAGCACTGTGTTCCAATATTCCTTCTTCGAGCATATTGTGCTGTCCTATAATTACTCCCCTCACCTGTTTACAATCAGACGGGATCCATAAAAATGCTGTCGGCTGTTCTCCTGTCTCGGAAGAAATACTGCTCTTTACCGGAACAGACCATTGCCATTCGGCAGCATAAATGTTTTGGCACAGCAATAAAAAAGCAAAGCAGATTAAGATTATTCTGTCCATACAACTTCGGATTAGTGCGTTTATCAGGGTTCTATTTATTGCTGTCCAGATTATTACGGCCGCGGTAGGGAAAAGAAAAGTGTTCCAAAACCTGCATTATCGGCATTGAATCCTGCACCTTCCGGTCTAAGTTTATCTGCAGCCTGTTTAGTATAACGGTACTGATCTGCGGGTATACCTTTTATGCGAAAAGCATAATGGTTGTATACCTGTTCAAAGATCGAACGGAGGTTACCCCTTCCATTGGTTGATATTTTATCGGCCGGGAACCTACCGCTGATGTCGGTATAAGGCTGAAAAGGCACATCTTCTCCGAGATTATAACGGGCCGTATACTCAAAGCCTTTGAGCAACCTGTTCTGTGCAAAACTGTACATGTCCATTCCCTGGTTCCATCCAATTTCGCACATTTCTGCCAGGTGGCCGATCCCGAGCATACTGTGTGGCTGATCTCTTCCGCTCTCCTGCCCCTGGCCCTCTTCATTTACGATATAATGCAAAAGGCTACCATTTCCAGGACCCTTGTAGTAAAAATCAACCGTGCGATCGAACATTTCATGATCATCATTAAAAACGGCAATAGCCATCATGCCTTTCATGCAGGCAAGATCCCAGTTACCGTGGGCCCAAAGCGCAAAATATTGGATCGGAGGATAAAACACATCCCTGAACATCACTTTGCATTTTTCGATGTCTTCCTGTTTCCATTTTGGATAGGTAGCACGCATGATTTCTGCGGCACTTGCCATCTTAAAAACATTTAGTCCAGCCCCTAACTCCACATCTGTTCCATCAAACACCTTAAAGGTTTCAGACCAGGCATTGATAATTTTTATGGCAGTTTTGGCATGGGCTTCATCGCCAGTAACAGACCACATCACTGCATTTTGATAAGCGGCACAAACATCTTTCTCCAGGTTCCCGATATTTTTGCCGGCACCAATTAGCAAGCTACGCTCTACATGCTGGACGGCATGAGGTTCCCAGGAAGCGCTTGACCATGGATGCGATCTGAATTTCTCAAATGCACTCTTCCATGGTTCTCTACCCAAGGCAACCATATCTTTCATCCGCTGGAGATCAGTGTCTGAATGCAACAGGCCAGGATGGGTAAAAGGCTTGGGGTGGTAGACAACCGGCTTTTCCAATTTTAGCACCTGCCCGTAAGCATTCACCATATAGAAAAAGGATATGATTAAGGTTAACATCCATTTATCGTAGCGGATTAAACTGGTATAAACATTTAAACTGTACATGCTTAATATTTTAAAATAATTTTATTCTTGGTTTAAGGTCCTGCCCTTGGTAAAAAGGCCCGGGAGTTCTTTCTAAAGTTCCGCCCACCGCATTGAGGAAATCCCTGTCAATGGTTATCTTTTTTCCATCAGGATACTCTATATACTGCTTGCTTAGCGCAAAAAAACCTAAAAATTCAGCTGTTAGCGCCGGAATTTTCATTGGCTTTAGTGCTTCCTTTTTCCAAAATAATTCTACCCCTTTCTGGTTGTGTTCCAAGCGAAAGGAAAAACTATTTTTGGCTTTTAAGCTATTCAGATCGGCCCAGCTTAGCGGAATGGCCCCATCTGCATAAAGGTTAAAATCTGCTTCACTTCCTGCTGGCTTTGCTATGCCTGCGCCTTTGCCAATAAAAAGATTGCCATACCAGCGGTGGTCGATATCCAGTGCAGGGATTGTCTGTTTGATTACCAGGCTATGCGGCAAAAAATTTGAGGTTGATACCGATCTCCCAGGTTGCCGACCATTGTAGAAGCTACAGTTATAGAAAAGGTTCTGAACAAAAACATTTGCCTCTGATGCCTCCATTTTTACGCCTGCCATATCTTTATCTGCAGTATCTGCCATTGCAAGTATATTGTTGTCGAACAGAACAGGCCCATGGTTTTTAAACAGGTAAAACAGTCCGGCACCACTATCTGAAACAATATTCCTTGACAAACGGGCACCCTGAAAAATTGGTCCTAAGAATACACCATAGCCATTTTTTCCATAAACCCTGCGGATCAGGTTATGCACAATGGAGGCATCAACCGCCATGGCCAACCGGATACCTGCAGATTCATTGCCTGTATAACCGCCATGCTGGTTAATGTTCTCTATCAGGTTATCTTCGATAGTGCTCGAAGTGCCACCAATTAACCCAAAAATACCGGCCTGTCCACAATTGAAAACATGGTTTCCTTTGATCTTGTGATGCCCGACCGAAGCCAGATCTGTATAATCGTTAAACTCCGGTCTTCCTGGATTAGCATCTGCATAAACATGCCCAGTTATGCCTATCGAAATGCCTATAGCGTGGCATTCGCTGATTGAACAGCCTATTATATTCCAGTACTTTCCATTTTTGGTAGCTATTGCGCCTGGCTGTTCTGCATAAATAGAGGCATAATCGTTAAAAATCTGACTGACAGCAATCCCTTCAATGGTAAGATAATCTACACCAGACGTGGCACTGATCCCGACATTTCTGACCGAAATTTCCGCTAGCCCGGCATTGGGATCAGATGTACCAAAATTTGCCCAGATTATCGTTTTTCCATTTTCCAGGGTTTTAGTCCACCGCAGCGCATTACTGCACTCCTGAAGGGTGGACACATTGACCATTTTTTTATCATTAAAGAAGAGCATCATCCCGGTTTGAGAAGAATCCAGCATACATTTCCAGAGTTTATCTTTACCCTTTACCCAGCCTGTCTTCCGGTCAGAACCTTTGATCATAACTTTTGCCTGGTTTAAGGCCTGCAACGTAATCCTTTCGCGCTCCGAACTTCCACCACGTTCAAACACTACCGATTCACGGTAAACTCCTGCCGAAACAAGTATTCTGTCTCCAGGCATTGCCCTTGAAACAGCATAACTGATCGTTCTTAAAGGTTTTGCTACCGACCCCTCAGCCCTATCGCTTCCAGATACGGAAACATAAATGCTTTTTGGCGGAACCGAAGCGGGGACATGTTCAAAAGCTTTCCCCACAAATTGCATCAGTAAGGGAAAAATCAGAAATATGATAATTTTATTCATCAATGGTTATAGGGTTTCTTTTATGTTAATGAAAGGTCCGACAGGATAAAAGATTTTCGGATTTCATGAATAATGACACCAGGTTGCCGCTGGGATACTCTAAATATCCAAAAATTGTTTGTCGGAGAATATGCTGGTTATGTGAATTGCTTATATCTGGCTACCCAAACTTAATTAAACAAAACCAGTTTAGCAAAATGAACTTCTTTTTCACGTTTATTATCACATACTAACCCAGATGCACAGCATTATAGACCGACTGCCTTGGAGCAATTGCGGTAGGTTGTGAGGAATCGTCATTGCGAGAAGGCTTTTTCAGCCGACGAAGCAATCTTAATGCGCACGCTGTTAGCGATCGTTGTAAGATTGCTTCGTGCCTCGCAATGACGACCTTTCTTCGGGAATTTGTCAATACTAGGAATAATTTATTTGTATAAAAATCAATATAAATGACAGTAGATTTTAAGGAGATAAACGGTCTCGAAGTATCATCATTTCGAGCGGAGTGCGACGTAGTCGAGAACCACGAAGTGCTCAGTAAAGCTAAATTTAACTAGTATAGATCTCTCCATTTCGCTACGCTACAGTCGAGATGACGACCTTCCTACTGACGACCAGTGTGCTTAACTTAATGACATTGAACGCCTTGGGGCAATCGAAAAAAGGAATCAGATAAAAGACGATTGGTAGCGAAGCTTATTTGCTGCCAAGGTAAAGTAAGCCGCCAAAGCCTGGTTGGTCCCGGTCATAGCCTTCTGCCCCCATTTTTGCTATTACCTGCTGGGTAAACGGCATTGAAAGCCCTTTTCTGCGTACATAATGGTTATAAACCATTTGGTAGATAGGAATAAATCTTCCCCTTCCCATAACGGATATCTGTTCCCAATCACTATATTTTCCGGTAATATCCTTCCATTTTTTAAACGGAACCTGGTTGCCGAGGTTATAGCTGGCGGTATATTCAAATCCTTTTAACAGCCGGTTATCAAGCGCACCATAAAGGTCATCCCCTTGTTTCCATGCGATCTCACAAATAGTGGCCATCGCCCCGATCCCTAACTGGGAATGCCCCTGGTCTCTACCGCTTTCCTGGATCTGTCCGGTTTCCCCGTCCACATAGTTAGCTATGGTACCATTATCGTTGGCATGGAGATAAAAACGTACAGCTTTATCATACATTTTCTGATCATCAAGATAGATTGCGGCCGAGAGGTAGAATTTTGTTACTATGGGTCCCCAATTTCCATTTGTATAAGCAGGACTTGCATAAAACTGCTCACATACTGGCAAAAAAATCACTGTTACCATGCGGGCTATCCGCTCAAGCTTTCCGGGATCAGCCCTTTTAAAATTGTGTTTTAGGATTTCCAGGGCATTGATAATCTTGGTTCCTTCCAATCCGACCAATAATGGTGCATCGTTGGTAGCTGGAATGCGCTGCAGGGAATCTGCATAACTCAGCAATATTGCAATGGCCTTTTCAGCATGTTTTTGATCGCGCGTAGCTATCCACATCAGGCTGTTAAGATAAGCCGAGCTGAAGTCTGCTTCCATCAGGCTCTTGGTATTCCCGAACTCCCCATCCCTGGATATTACCCTGAACGGCCCTTTCATCTTATAGTCTGAGCTAGCCAGTGGATTACCCCTTAATAGCTCAAAAGATGCGTAACCGCCCGAACTTTTATCCTGAGCGGCTTGATATATCCTTTGTAGATCTGAGTCCGAAAAGAGGATACCAGGGTGTATGAATTTCTGCTGTGCTGATGAAATGGAACTTAAAAAAAACAGAAAATAAACTATTAAATAAAGGCACTGTATTTTTTTCATTGTTTGGGATTAAATTATTTTATGAACACCGTTTCTCCTGTTTTAACATTGATGTGCCATGGCTTAGGTTCGGGAAGCCTGAGTTTGCCATCACCGATCTCAAGGGGCATCCAAAGGTATCGGGAATCCCATTGGGTACGGGGTTTCCATTTGTCGGCCACAAAGATTACAGCAGTTGATTTTGTACCAACAACCTTAAGCATAAAGGTAGATTGTGAGCCATAAGTATTGGTTTGAGGTGGGGCAATATCTTCGAATTCGGACCATGGTCCTTCCAGGGATTTAGCAGTTGCGTACTTGTTGGGATTTGGGTTCCAACTGGTCAATGCCGAACCAATTGCATAATAAAGTCCATTATATTTTACCACAGCTCCGCCTTCCAGGGGTGCTTTAATGATACAGACATCTTTTTCAACATCCAGATAATCTTCAGAAAGTTTCGCAATATGGAAGCCTTTAACCGGTCTGTCTTCAAAAATAAGATAAGCAGATCCGTCATCATCTATAAACTGGCCTATATCACGGCTCTCCTGACCTAAGGGACGGAAAGTACGAACAAACTTGTAGGGTCCTGTTGGAGAATCACCAATAGCTACACCTACCCGCGCATAGCTATAGTTACCTTTCTGGCCCTTTACCTGCCCGTCGACATGCATATACATGATGTATTTTCCGGTTTTGATGTTATGGTAAACCTTTGGGCGCTCCAATACCCATTTTTTCCCTAGGCTGTCAGGATCGGTCATTTTAAATACATCTCCTCTGAATTTCCAGTTCATCAGATTTTTTGACGAGTAGCAGCTTACATACCTGTAATTCGAATCAAGTCCCTGTCGACGCTCTTCTCCATACCAATAATAGGTATCTTTCACCTTAGTAATCCCTCCCCCATGTGCCTGGATATGATTTCCTTTATCATCTGGCCAAAGTTCGCCGGGAAGGATTGATTTTCGCTGTTGTGCCATACCTGTTGCAGTGTATAACAACGCAAACAGGACAATGGCAAATCTGAACAGACACTTGCCTGCATGGTTCATTCTCATTTTATGTAATTTCATTTTTTTTAAGCTGCATAAACGGATGAAAGGTCTGAGACCTGTCGAAGCGTTTGTACCGCACGGTAAACATGGTTTATTACTGACTGATAACGGATCTTAAGGATGTCGGCAATCTGTGGATAGCTAAGCTCATCATAAAAACGCATGGTAAGTATTTCCCGCTGTTTGGCAGGAAGCGAATTGAGCGCCGTTAACATCTGTTGCTTCATCAACGAATCTGATTCATTAGATACCATGATCTCCTCTGCCGAAAAGACTAAGCTTGGAGCGGGCATTAAGGTTAGCTTATTTTCGCGGTGTTTGGTGAGACGGATATGGTTAAGTACAATCGACCGGGCAGATCTGTAAAAGTAGGCTTCCACGTTCCTGATCGTTCCGATTTTTTCTCTGTTCTCCCAAAACTTAATAAAAAGGTCTTGTAAAAGATCATTTACCAGATCATCATCGTCCAACATTCTGGTTGTAAAAACGAAAAGCTTTGGATAAAGTTTTGCATGCAGTTGTGCATAATCCCGCTCATTTCCCGCCAGTGTTCCTTCCCATAGTGCAATCAATTTCTCAGTCATCATAACATATCAATATTTGGTTGATACGAAGATGGCACGAGCTAAAAAAAATGATGGGTATAAATTCGTAAAATAGGAGTGCATTTTCGCCAAACCGCTTTAGCAATACCTAAAAAGCCATTTTACCCTTAAAATCGGCAGTATGATGAAATAGATCTATTTCATTTTATACCTTTTATTGAAAATCTTCCGATGTTTTCTGATAAATTCTGAGGGGGTTGCGCCAAAAAGTTTTGAGAACTGTTTACCAAAATATTTGGCATCATTAAATCCCGAACGGAAAGCTACCTCGGTTACATTATGGTCTGAGTTGATCATTAATTCTGCAGCCTTCCTCAAACGGATGAAGCGGATAAAGGAATTCACTGATTGTCCTGAAATACTTTTCACGCGCTTATACAAATTGGAGTGGCTCATTCCAATCTCATCGGCAAGCGCCTTTATGCCAAAGTCAGAATCGGTAAGGTGGTTTTCAACAACCAGAATACAGGTATCCAAAAATTTCTTGTATTCTTCTGAAACCACCACAGCATTACTTTGAAGGGTAATTTCGTTATAGAAATAGTTTTGGAGATTATTCCTGTTCCGCAGCAGATTGGCTACCCTGGCAATCAGGTATTCGCGTTCGAAAGGTTTATTAATGTAGTCATCAGCACCGCCATGTACACTTTTCAGCTTCACTTCCTGAGATGAACTTGCTGTTAATAGAATGACAGGGATATAAGAAAGCGTCGGATTGGATTTGATCATCTGACAAAATTCTATTCCATCTATCCCTTGCATTTTGAAATCTGTAATGATGAGGTCTGGAAGTTTTTCCGCAGCGATCTGAAGTCCCTGTTCGCCATTTTCTGCCTGGTAAACGGTATAAATGCCGGAGAAAAGACTGGAAATATACTGGCGGATATCCCGCTCATCATCAACAACCAGAATAGACTGCCTGTCGCTAACCAGGTTTACATCCAGACTGATATTATTGTGCGCTGCAGATTCAGAAAGTGTGGTAGCATACATTTCATTAAAAAGTGCTTCTGACCCTTCCTGTTCTTCTTCAATAACCTGGCTAGCAAGATGTTCTTTTCCCTTTAGAAGACAGATATTAAACATACATCCGCCTTCGGCCCTGTTTTGATAAGAAATATTGCCAGAATGAGCTTCCATAAACTGCCTTGCCAGATAGAGTCCGATCCCAAATCCGGCTTTATGATTCCCGTCCTTTCTTTCTGCCTGATAAAAACGGTCAAAAATCTTTTCCCCAGCGGCATCAGGAATACCGGGACCAGAATCCTGGACGGTGATCAAAAGACTTTGATCTTCTTCGCTTAAGCTTAACACTATTTCCCCTCCGCTCGGGGTATATTTCAGTGCATTGGAAATCAGGTTAAACAGCACGATTTCGATCTTTATCCTATCGGCATAAACTTCTTTATCAACAGCAGCGCTTTCAAACCTATAATCGATCTCCTTGGCTGAGGCCTGTTGAACAAAACAATAAAAAACCTCTTTGGATAGTTTTTCAAGATCAAGTTTAGCAGCTTTAATGTGCTCAAAACCTTCTTCTGCTTTTCTGAAGAGCAACAGCTGATCTACCAGCGACAGCATCCTTTTGGCATTTCGCTGGATCATGCTGAGCTCCGCATTTTCTTTGCCTTCTACACTACTGTTTTTGATCAGGTCATTAATTGGATTAATGATCAGGGAAAGCGGAGAACGGAACTCATGAGAGATATTGGTAAAGAACGACATGCGCTTTTCGGAAAGGGCTTTTTCCTGCTCACTAATCAGTCTCTCTTTGTCATGCGCCAAGCGTTCCATATTATGCAGGGCTACCTGCGTATCATATTCAGCTTTTTTTCTTTGAGATTCAAGGCTTACGATCTGAACTTCATATTTTAGACGGGTCTGTGCCGACCGATATCGAATATATACATAGATAACTGAGGCGATAATGGCCATATATCCCAGGTAGGCCCACCACGTTCTGTACCATGGTGGAAGGATTCTGACCTTCAGGGTAATTTCATTGCGCCCCCACATCCCTTCCGTATTGGTACTCTTTACCCGAAATATATAACTTCCTTCAGAAATATGCGTATAGGTTGCTTTTCTGTCCTTTCCCGAATTTGTCCAGCCCCTGTCCCAGCCATCCATAAAATATTTATAGGAAATCTTTTCTGGGGATGAAAATTCAAGTGCCGTAAACGAAAAGGTAAATACAGCCTGATCATAAGGTACTTCTATTTCCCGAATGGCAATATTGTCTTCATCCACGATTAGTTTCAGGTTCTCTTCCAGCGGCGTATTGTTAATGGTTATTCCGGTAAGGAACAGGCTCGGCATCTGGCTGTGCGGAATAATTTCCCGTGGATCGAAAAGACTAAACCCTTTTATGCCTCCGAAAACGATTTCCCCCGTACCAAGTTTGATTCCTGCATTGATCTGGAACTGGTTGCTCTGCAAGCCGTCACTCTGATAAAAACTTCTGAAGGTACGTTTATTAATGTTATAGCACGATACTCCAAAATAGGTACTCATCCAGAGATTTCCCTGGTTATCGGGGATCAGGCTCAATACTGAATTATTGCAAAGGCCGTTGGCAGTAGTTAACCTCGATACCACTTTGCTTTTGAAAGGATCAAAAATGATAAGTCCCCCACCTTCTGTCCCTATCCAGAGCAGCCCCTTTTTGTCCTCAAATATCACCCGAACGGTGTAGCCAAGATCGTAAAATCTATGTTTCTTTCCATTTTTATCAATCTGGATCAACTGATCAAGATTGCCCGCCCAAATCCGGCCATCTTTGGCCTGCATCATTGCAAACAGATCACCCAGCTTCTGATCGAAAAGTTCAAACCTATCCAAACTGCGGTTAAAGCGATAAAGCCCTCCAAGAAGACTTCCACGCCTAAGTGTTCCCGCCCAGATATCATGGTCCTGATCCTCAAATACCGTAAAAGCAACCTTGCTTTCTACCCCTGTCTGCGGATCTATGATCTTATATCTGGTAAATTTCCTTGTCTTTGGATCGAAACGATTGGCACCTTCCGTAAAGGTTCCAATCCAGATATCCCCATGATCATCAGATATCATTGATGAAATAAAATTACTGGATATGGTGTTAGGGTCTGCAGCGTGCTTATAATTGGTAAATTGGTTTAACCTCCTGTCCCAGATACTTAGTCCAGTGCCATCGGTGCCGATATAAAGTTTTCCATCTTTTGGCGCTAAAAACGATGATATTGAGTTTCCGGGGATAGAATTGCCCTGCGGATTGTGTGCCCATGTCTGGAATATTTTTTTTACCGGATCAAGAATAGTTACCCCTCCTGAATAAGTTCCGATCCATTTTCTATCCTTTTTATCGATAAATATGGAGTAGATCTGTTCACCGCTCAGACCGTTATTGATTTCATTGCCCAACAACTGCACGCCTCCACTTGCCGGATCATAGCGGAACACGCCATCTCCATTTGTTCCCAGATAAAGAATATTATGACTGTCTGGAGCTATAGCAAGAATTGACTTCCCTCCAATTCCGCTGGCGGTAACGGCCGTATTTTTCCTTCTGACAGGATCATAGCGATACAGACCGTTATAAGTGCCGATATACACCTGCCCAGCAATTATTCCCAAAGAGAGCGCAAGAACAACATCAGCGCTAGCCAATACCAGTGCGTGAGCTTTGGGATCAAAATAATAAAGTCCGAGATTTTGTACAAACACCCACTCTCTTCCCTTATCATCCAGCCTGACGGCTTGCACACCATAGGAAAAAGTGCGCCTGCCATTTATCAAAAGGGGAATCTGCTCACCTATGGTTTTCCCTTTGCTGAACCTCAGCAGCCCGATTCCTTCGGTCGCAACAAGCATAGTATTGTTTATACCAGGTACAAGGTCTCTGATTACTTTCGTAATCGGTAAATCTTTCCCTTTTATAACGTCATGCCATGAGCCTGCTGTAAAGATGCCTTTTTTATCATTATAGATACTTAGCCCCTGCCTGGTACCAATCCATATGTTATTGTCTGTATCATTGTTAATTGCATGTATAATATTATGGATAAGGGAAGTTTTATTACCGATCTCATTCCTGAACACCTTGAATCCATATCCATCATAACGGTTGAGGCCATCCCTGCTACCAAACCAGAAAAATCCTTTTCTGTCCTGATAAACACAGCGGATATAATTATTGGACAGCCCATCTTCTATTTCCAGGTGGCGTACACTGAGCGAATCTCGCTGTGAGGCGACACTTAGACCGGCATATAGAAAAAGTAAGATCAGCAGTATTCTTCGCACAGTTTTGCAATTGTTGGTTACTAAAATAATGAAACATTATTATAATAGGGACATATTTAAGCTTAATTCATACTCTATCGCCGAAAACTAAATGGCTAGCTGTAGCCAGGTTGAATAAGCTATTGGCACGTTGCTGAAATCCAGCCATTTCTCAAAATTTAAAGCATAAAAAACCCGGCCACCATTTCGGCAACCGGGTCGATAAAGAACTAAAATCTAAAAAACTACCATCCGGGATTCTGGATCAGCGCTGGGTTTAAGGTTAACTGCTGTGTAGGAATGGGATATAAATAATGTCGTTCGGAAAAAGTACGGGCCGTATTGTCTAAAATCAAATTTCCATTGGCGTCTTTAGCGTTTGTTGGCACAGTTGCTAATTGATTAGGCCCTAATTGAGCCTGCGTTCCGGTAAATCTAATAGAAACAGGCCATGGACTAACAAATCCAGCGGCATTTCCATAAGCCGATCCACCAACATTGGTTACCAGATCAGTACCTGCACTATGCCACCTCTTGATATCATCGAACCTGAAGTTTTCGTAGTAAAGCTCGGTAAAACGTTCCCTTCTGATTTCAGTACGCAAATCAAGTCCGTTTGTAGCCGCAAACGCGTTCGAAAGTTTAGGCATTGTTTTGTTGGCACGCAGGCGTACAAGATTTAGCGATTTGTCCAGATCGGCATCGCTAATGGCTCCGTTTCTTTCGTATACTGCCTCGGCATAGTTCAATAAAACTTCAGCATACCTGAGCACTGGATAATCTTCAGATTCTTTTGTATCTGGCACGTTGCGTTCAGAAACCCATTTCTGGTTAGTATAACCTCCGATCTGAACAACCTTACCTGTAGAATTGGCATTATCGGCAGCATCGTTCAACCAGGTCACCCTAAAGTTGGCGTTACCATACCAATAATAACCGTTTAATACCCTAATGGTATATTTTAACCTATTATCTCTGTTGGCAAACTGCGAACCATAAGTTTGAAAACCCTGGAAAAGAGGAGATTTTTCGATAGGTAATCCATCCTGGCAAAGAAAAGCATTTACAAATTTCTGTTGGGGGCCAATCTGGGTTCCCTGCCTGCTGATGTTGGCATTAATCGTTTTTATTACATCATCGTATCGATAAGAAAGGATATATTCATGGTTGGCCGACTTGTTTACTCCGGCCGGATTGGATTTTGGATTTTCGAGGATAAACAGGTATTTCTGCGCTGAATCTCCCAGAATGGTACTATTTCCGCCTAAGGCATTAGATGCTGCTGTGCCGAACAATGCAAACTGGTTACTTAAGATTACCGCATTGGAGGCAGCTGCAGATTTATCAAGGAGATTGTTAAACCTGGTGGCATCACCATTCCTAAATTTAAGCCAGGTTCCTTCATAAAGCGCAACCCGGCCTAAAAAAGCCTGTGCAGCAGTCTTACTTACCCGTCCGAAATCGGTCGATGTTGACGTAATTGATGCCGGAAGATCAGGGATGGCCACCTCCAGATCAGCAATAATTTGATCTGCTATTGCTTCTCTAGCTGCCCTTTCACCGTAAAGCTCTGGAGATTCCAGATCCAAAGTTTTTGTAATAAGAGGCACACCACCATACAACTGTAATAAGTCGAAATAAGCGTATGCCCTGAAAAATTTTGCCTCTGCAATATATTGTGCGATACTCGCCTTATCTGGAAAAGCTGCCGCTTTTTCAAGCAAAAAATTGCAGGCCCTAATCCGGGTATAATTGCTGTTCCAATTTCCATCCGTAACAGGAACGGTGTTTGTACCTGAGCCAAAAGCACCACCACCACCAAATACATCGGCCCTGCCATCATAATGGGGGTTATCGGCAAAGGAATTATTAAAATTTCTCAGATAACCATAATATTGGTTGGCAAAAGTTTTAAAATCATTTGCATTCTTAAAATATGCAATCTCTGAAAGTTGATCCAGAGGAAGGAGATCCAATGATTTTTTACATCCCAATGCAGCCATCAGGAAAATCATCGCCAGGGAGAATACTGTTTTATATGTTATATTTTTCATGACCTTTTTATTAAAAAGTAAGGTTGGCACCAAAAGTTAGATAACGGTAAAAAGGGTAACGCTCATTACCTGCGGTAGTCCTGGTAACTTCCGGATCCCAACCGTCCTTGATCCCGCTAACTTCCCACAAATCACTTCCAGAAGCATAAAGTCTAAGGCCGCTAAAAAGATGTGATTTGGCCATTAGCGTTTTTGGGAGGGTATAACCCACCACAACATTTTTCAGGCGTAGATAAGCTCCATTCTCAACCGACCAGGTAGATGCCTGATAATTGTAGGTATTAAGGGTCGTATTGGCATGAAGATTAGGGTAATAAGCACCAGTATTTTCAGGCGACCAGGTATTTCCTATCCAGGCAGTAACCTGAGCCTGGCTAAGTGACTGATAGGGTATCCGCCAGTTATTAGCGCTTCCATTTGACCTGAAAATAGTGCGTTTTCCAACTCCCTGAAAGATGGTTGTCAGATCAAAACCTTTCCATTGCATGCTCAGGTTTAAACCGAATGTATACCGTGGGATATCGCTTCCCAGGTAAACAAAGTCACCCATATCAGATGTAGATGTACCATTTGTCAGTTTTCCATCACCGTTTACATCTGCAAACGAATTGTCTCCAGGGCGAAGGCCGGATAATTGTCCCGGAAGGTTGGTCAATGGACTTGCAATCGGAATACCAATCCCGTTTACAACCCCACCTGGAGCATAAAATTTATTATAGGCATCAACCTCGGTCTGTGTTTGAAGGCGACCTGCATATTGGAGGCCAAAATAAGATCCAAGTGAATAACCTTCTACTGCACCATTGTATCCAGCGTTGATCAGTGGTGCTCCGTTCAGATAGATAATCTTGTTCTGGCTATCGGTAATGTTGGCAGAAACAGAATAATTTACGCTTCCAATCTTATCCCTCCAGGTCACGATCCCCTCCCATCCCCATGTTTTTAGCTCCCCGTTGTTTGATTGTGGTGCACCGATCCCAAGCGTTCCGGGATAGGTTATGCTGATAAGCATATTCTTGTTGCGTTTTTCGAAAAGTTCGAAAGTCCCTGTCAATTTTCCTTTTAAAAGTCCAAAATCAAGACCAAGGTTTTTGTTGACAACCGTCTCCCACGTTCTGTTCAGAGAAACCAGGTTTCCTGTAGTGGTTGTTGCCGTTGCGATGTTCGGGCCCAATAGTACACCGCTGCTTCCCACATTCAATGATTGAAGGTAGTCATATAACCCGATACCTCCCTGGTTACCTGCTGTACCATACGATGCCCTGATCTTAAGGTCAGAAAACACATCCAATTTCTTGATAAAAGCCTCTTCTGAGAGCCTGTAACCCGCTTGTGCACTATAAAAAGTTTTCCAGCGTTTATCATCGATAAATTTGGACGACCCATCGTACCTTACACTACCTTCAAAAAGATATTTACCATCATAATCATAAGTACCTTTTGCAAAGTACGAACCAATAGCATAATGGTTCCTGGCCTCATCGTTGGTGACAAAACCGGCAGTTCCGTTACTGAGACCAAGATTCAACGAAGGGATATCGTCGCTACCCAGGTTATAGGTACGGGTATTAAACATGTTGTATTCGTCCCTTTCATATGATCCGCCCGCAAGCACAGTTACATTATGGTGTTTCGCAAATGTATTTTCATAAGTTACCCTACCAATAAGGTTATAATATTTATCGTTAACCGTCTGCCTGAAATAATTGGCATTTCCGGTAGCATTACCAGCTGTTCCCCTGCTCGGCGTAGTTGAGATCAGGTAACGGTCATCATAGGAATAGAACTGTACCGCTTTTGCCTGTACCTTGTTATCCTGATACCACATGTTATACCCTGCAGTACCCGAAAAGGTAAGGTGTTTTACAGGTTTATAATTTATTGTAGAGTTCAATAAAATCCTGGTATTATTTTCCAGGTTATCACCACCATCCCTTAATGATCCCGGCGGACTGATTACACCACCCCACTGGTAAGGTCTGCCAGATTGCGTAAATGCTGGGATTCCGGGCTGAAAACCATTTCCCAGCGCACTATATGGACCTGTAGTATATAATGTTGGCTGTTGAATATTATTCTGTTCAAGCGATACATTGGTTTCCAACTGAACTTTTTCACCGAATCTGAAGCCATTGTTCAACCTAAGGTTGTAACGTTGGTTTCCGTTATTTCCAAACTGGAGCTGACTGCCGTCGTTAAGATAGCCCAGGGACGCCCGAAAGGTATTTTTTTCGTTTCCTCCTGCCAGGCTCAAATTATGCTGCGTAGAAGTGGCTGTGCCCCAAAGAATTTCCGACATTCTGGTATCGGTAAAATTAAGTTCTCTTACATCACCAAAAGTAGGTACTGGCAGTCCGTTATAAAAAAGTCCGGGAGTGATAGCCGATCCATTATAACCGGGAATCTGTGAAGCTAAAATCACATTGCCGTTGTTCGCAATTGCAAAATTGGCCATCTGGTACCACAGATCTGTTGCAGGTATAACACCATAATTATCGTTGATTTTGGCCTCAATCAGGCCTTTTGCCCACTGCTCCATATTTGCCATTTCAGGCTGAAGACCAATCAGTTTACGCGAAATTGTCGGGCTATACTGTACCACAAACTGTCCGCTCTTGCCTTTTTTGGTCGTAATCAGCACAACACCGTAAGCTGCCCTTGCACCATATATAGATGCTGCCGCATCCTTTAAAATTGATACGTTATCAATATCATCTGGATTGATTGAATTTAATGCATTGTTATTGTTCAATGCTACCCCATCAAGGATGATCAATGGATCCTGATTATTAATAGATGTTGCTCCCCTGATCTGAAAATTCCAGTTTTCCCTTCCCGGCTGTGCAGAGGTTCTGGTTACCACAACCCCTGGAACCTGTCCCTGGATATTGGCAATTGGGTTATTGGTAGGCCCACGATCCTGAAATGTTTTTGAGTTGATGGTAGAAATCGCACCGGTAACCGTTGCTTTTTTCTGGGTGCCATAGGCTACTACCACAACATCATCCAGCTCAGTATTAGAAAATAATTTGACCAACATCGGCCTGCCAGTTTCCGCTTTTAATACTATGTTTTTATAACCAATGCTAGTAAACTGTATTGAAGCGCCCACAGGTACATTAAGGGTGAAACTTCCATTAACATCGGCTGAAACGCCTATATTGGAACTGACCACTTTAACCGTAGCACCCGGAATAGGGTCGCCTGTTGCCGCATCCACAACTTTCCCTGTCACTACCTGCGTTTGTGCAAAAGCAGTGATGCAACAAAAAAACAGCAGTAGAAATAAGTGCACTGCACTTACCTGCCATAATTTTTTGTAAAAAACATTCATAATTCTTGTATTTAATATTTGGTATTTACCCTCCAACAACTACCAAAAGCGTATAAAAAAAGTTGAGTGGTGGGATTATCTTAAAGACACAGGGAAATGATCTGTATACTCAGTTTTTTAGGTTTTTTTCCTAATCGGAAAATTAACAAAGATCTCGCCTTGTCAAGAATATTTTTTTCTTAAAGCAGTATGATTAAAAAGGCATAAAAATCAAAAATTACATTAAGCTTCAAATAGACTGGGTAAATGATCTGTGAATTGTATATTAAACCTAAATCCACTACATAAAAGGTAAAAGCATGTTAGCTATGCTGAAAATTACTTATCTGATTACCTTAAAAAATCTGGCTGCAAAAAGAAAAATCACTACATAACAGATGATTGGCAGATAATATGCATGGGCAACATCCACATTGGCTATCTTACCCATAAAATAAGGCATTACAGCTCCGCCAACTACACCCATTGAAATAAATGAGGAAGCCTGCTGGGTATGTGGACCGAGATTTTTCAGTCCGAGGCTAAAGATCGTAGGAAACATAATACTAAAGAAAAAATTGATGCTCAGCAGGGCGCTATATGATGTCCAACCCCAGCTCTGGGCAACAATAACACAAGCAATGATACTGCAAATGGCGAATGCTGCGAGGATTTTATTTGGCGCTATAAATTTCATCAGGTAAGTTCCAACGAACCTTCCAAGCGCCATCATTACCATAAACAAAACCATAAAGTTTCCTGCCTTCTCATCAGAAAAGCCCATTTTCTCATGCCCGTAGTTTATAAAATAACTCCAGGTACCCGCCTGTGCTGCCACATTAAAAAATTGAGCCGCTACTGACCAAACAAAATGCCTGTGCTGAAAAAGCTTTTTTCCCGGAGCGATGTCAACGTTCTGCGCAGCTATTGGTGCATCGGAAATACTGTGGGGATCGATCAGATCCGGGATGCGGATAAAGAAAAAAGCCACTGCCACGATCAGGATAAATCCTCCTAACCCTGCATAAAGCAATTTTACCGAATCGAGGGAATTTTCATGACCACCGGAAGTTGCCCTGAGCAAAAAGAATGTTCCTATTGCCGGACCGATTATCGCTCCTATTGCATTGAAAGACTGGGAGAAGTTTACTCTTCTATCACTGGTGCGCTGATCGCCAAGTGAGGCCGCAAAAGGGTGTGCAACAGTTTCAAGCGTTGCCATTCCGCAGCCGAGAATAAAAAGTGCTATCCTGAAAAAACCAAAACTTTCTGCATTTGCAGCAGGAACAAAAAGAAAAGTCCCTGTAGCAAAAAGTCCAAGCCCTAATATTACGCCTGCCTTGTAGCCAAAACGTTTCAGAAATATCCCGGCAGGAATACTCATGATAAAATAAGCCCCAAAAACGGAAAACTGGATCAGTCCGGACTGTGCTTTTGATACGTTAAGCACATTCTGAAAATGTTTATTAAGTACATCACTCATGGAGTGCGCCACTCCCCATAACATAAACAGGGAAGTAACCAGGATAAAGGTAAAAAGGAATCTTTTTTCGGTAAAAGCAGGTTTATTGTTCATTTTTATGTTGTTGTAATCCTCTACATGATTATTTTTTGTGGAGCCAGATTGCAGCACCTCCTGAAGCCTGGAGATCCAGTTTCAGGATAGTTTTTGAATCAACTGCTATATCTTTTATCCCTACCTTGGTGGCCATGGTAACCGTGTTGTCGTCATTATAAATCCTGGCGACAAATTTTTGCCCTTTGGGAAGAAAATCAAGCTTCAATTCTACTTTACGGGCCTCATTATTGGTAATGCTACCTAAAAACCATTCCTCGCCGCTGCGCCTGGCTGTTGTAACGTACTCACCAGGGTTTCCCGACAAAACCTTTGTTTCATCCCAGGTAACAGGAATCTTGTCCCAGAATTCGAGTTCTGGCTCCCCTTTATAAAGGGCCGGTTTATCGTACCAATACAGGGTTTGGATGGGGCTAAAATAAATTGCTGCAAGTGCTAGCTGGTGGGCATGGGTTGTTTTTATCCTTGGGTCGAAATAACAGATGGTGTAATCTGCTGCTCCTGCAATATACCTGGTAAAGGGCATTACCGTGTTACTGGTAGCATCGGGCATTTCTTCATTCCCCCTTATTCCCTCCGAGGTCATCAGATTGGGCCAGGTGCGCTGCTCGCCTGTTGGGCGCCAGTCATCGTGGATGTTTACCATTATCTGGTTTTGTGCAGCCTGTTGTATGGCTTTTTCTACCCATGTTGTCCATCTGTGTGATCCTGATTGTACAAAACCAAACTTAACGCCGGCAATACCCCACTTTTTATAGATTGAAAAAAGACTATCGCTCTGCATCAACAGCGCCTGTTGGTTCACATATAACCATATCCCTATTCCCTTTTCTTTCCCATACCTGATGATCTGAGGGAGATCGAAATCTGAGATGGCAACTTTTGAGGCATCAGAACTGAAACTAAAAGCAGGACCGTACCATTTCCAATCGAAGAGAATATACTGCAGATTTCTTTTTGCGGCAAAATCGATATTCTCCAGTGCATCTTTTGTAGTTTGCGACATCACCCGAATAATCTTTCCAGGTTTTACCCAACTTTGATCTTTTAGCTTTGATGGTTCATTCAGGTTTAGAATCAGGTCTGTTCCCTCGGCAATTCCAATGGCAGTTTCAGCTACCATTACCGCTCTCCAGGGCGTAGCTACGGGAGAAATTAGATCTACAGGGGTAAACATGGATGTACTTATTGTATTTTTACCACTAAGCTTGAACTTGGTCCTTGAATAATCCACCATCTGTGCCTCTAAGAGTGATACAAACAGACCGTTTTTCAGTTCAAGAGTCAGTGGCCGCTCAGCCTCACCATCCCAGTTCGCTAATGCGACCTTATGATATGGCGCCTGTGCCCAGTTTGCTTTCCAGGCCAATGCGCCTTCTTCAAACTTAAATTCTGTATTTTCTGACATGATCCGGTAGTAGGTTCCCTTAACATTTTCCGGAAAGAAAAAGCGGAATGCAATGCCCTGGTTATAGGCCCTGAATTCGATATTCATCTCATATATTGGATTATCATCCTTCACCGTTTTAACCACCAGACTATTATAATGATCACGGATAAATTTTCTTTCTCCATAAACAGGGGTCCAGGTTGTATCTTTTTGCGTGCGCACTGAATTCTTTATCTCAAGGTTTTCAAACCAATTTTGATGAGTATCTACCTTTAGTGCCATTGCACTTTCTGAAAGGTGATTATCAAGCTCCAAATCAAGTTTTGACTCCTGAATAACCTCTTTTCCTTTATACGACAGTTGATAAAAAAATGCCTTTTTATGATCTGCAGCTTCCCTTTGAAAAAAACGGATCATAAGCGCCTTATCCGGCGAATAAAGTATTTGTTCAGAAATCACAGAGGTTGTTTGCGCCGATGCCCAAAAAAATGCAAGAAGGGAAAGTAGTGTCAGAAAAGTGTGCTGGTAAAATTTCATAAAAATGTTAGGCGTATTGGTGGTTGTTTTTAAAAAGTATGCGCGGCTATCAGCAAATTATCCTGCTGAACGGGAAAATTGCAGGGAAAATTCATTACTAGCAAAGTCATATCAAGCCTTATTCTCTCCCTTGTTATCCTTTGGCTCCAGAGGATATCCAGCTTCTCCACCGCTAAAAATTCTTGTCGCTATGCGGTCCCAATGCTTTCTGATATCTTCATCTGAAACTAACTGCCGCTTAAAGTTGAAAGGCAGGTTCCCATTATCTATTTTCTCTGGCAGATTTTCGTTTTTCATACTGGTATGACACAGGATAACGTGTTTAATACTCTATTAATCGATAAAAAGAATAGTTTGAAAAAATGTCCTATACAAAGAGGTTGTATATAAATATAGATTTGTTATCCTGAGGGTTATTTATTGTATAAAAACAATATTTAATGACAGGAGATTAAAGCAGGTGAATGGTTTTGAAGTATCGTCATTTCGACCGCAGTGGAGAAATCTTTTTAACTGATTCAAAACTTGGTACAAAGATCTCTCTCCCGAAAGTTCAGGACTGCACTACAGTCGAGACGACGACCATTCTATTGGAGCCTGTCTGGTAGCTTGTCGAAGGGGCCGTTTAAATACGCATTAAGTTGTTTCGACACAGCATCTTAAGTGAAATCGTCTTTATGATATTTCTGCGTGCTGATTCTATCTGGTTATCCTAAAATAATCGAAATCAGCATAGCCCCCGGTTCGTACGTCGCTCCCGCTTGTACAGAAAATTCCGATTTTTGCGCCTATCCACTTATCAGGCTGCGCTTTAAATGTTTCCCCTATTTTATGGTACTGCTCACCATCTTCACTATATGAAAAGGTTACCTGTCCTTCCTGAGCAACCTCGGCCCGAAGATAAACTGCTCCAGACTTCAACGGCCTTTGAGCCAAAAGCTGCTCAGTTCCGTTATTTGGAGCGTCTTTACAGATTACCTGTGCGATCTGAAATCCTTTTTCATTTTTAGATACAGAGAGATAAGAATAGTCATTTCCCATAATGAGCAGCCCAGTCTTTTTCTCTTGCCAGGTATCCCATTCTACACTATAGTTCAGCTTGGTGGTGGCAGTAAAAGTAGGCGCAGGAAACTTTTGAAGAAGCAGGTTCGGCACATTCCACAGGCCTTTATTAATTTGTGGGTTGGGAAACGCAAAAAGCCTTAGGTACCCGCTTTTAGGGATCATTGCTGACCATTGTATTTTTTTATTGGCATGCCACTGCCATTGTAGGCCCGGCTCAATGCCGTTAAACTCATCACTTTCTGATGGTGCTGATATTGGATGAGTCCCTGAAACCGATGGTTTAGTGTAGACAGAAACCGGTTCTCCTATCCCATCGCCATCCGCATCTGAGCCGATAATTGGCCAGTCTTTCTTCCAGGTTACAGGCTGAAGGTGAACTACACGGCCATAAAGTCCCTTATCCTGAAAATGAAGGAACCAATATTCATCCTTTGGCGTACGGACCAAAGCCCCCTGGTGGGGACCGTTGATTGCTGTTTTGCCCTGCTCCATAACCTTACGTTCTTCATATGGACCATATATATTTTTTGAGCGCATTACAAGCTGCCAGCCTGTTGCCACTCCACCAGCAGGCGCAAAAAGGTAATAATACCCATTACGTTTATAAAATTTAGGCCCTTCTACCGTATGGTTTTTGCCATGTCCATCAAAAACGTGTTTGCCTTCATCTTCTACCTGGGTGCCATCACTGTTCATCTTGAAAACGGTTAATAAGCTATTTACACCAGCCCTGCTTGCTGCCCACGCTACAGCCAGATAGGTCTGTCCATCATCATCAAAGAATACACTTGGATCGATAATCCCCTTACCTTTAAGGATAAGTACCGGTTTTTTCCACCTTCCAAGGGGATTTTTGGTCCTGACCATAAAAATCCCATAATCGGGATCCGGATAATAGATCCTAAACTCTCCCTTATGGTAATTTATACTAGGCGCCCAAACGCCTTTTCCGTGCTGGGGAATATCATAGACTTCAGCAGGTTCCTGGACTTGGAGTGCATGGTTAACCAAGGTCCAGTTTACCAGGTCCCTGGAATGCAAAATAGGAAGTCCTGGAATACAGTTGAAACTTGAGGTGGTCATATAATAATCCTCTCCGACCCTGATCGCGTCGGGATCGGAATAATCCGCATGTATAACCGGATTTTTATATGTCCCGTTTCCCAGGTCGGCAGTCCATACTTTTGATAGATTATCCTGACCATAAGCCAGATGCGCACCTAAGATTAAAAGTATGATTAAAGAATATTGTGGTATTTTCATTTTACATCATTATTTTATTTACGGAATGATCCATCCCGTTTACAGTTATTATAATGCGCTGAAACCTGAGCAGGTTTCCTAAATTCATTATAGGGCATCAATTTTATTAAAATATTGTGAGCGGGACCGTTGAATTAAGTCTCGGTTTTCCAGCTGCAACAGGCATATGGGTCTACTAAAACTAAATATGAAAAATGGCAGCCAGAAATTAAATCAGACGTCCCGCCCAGCAATATTCCACAAAGAGAGCTACATGGTTATTATTATACTAAGGTTTAATTTAGTTTCATTCCTTTTTGAAGTTTTTCCAGTCTCAACAGCGCTTCTATATAATAATAATCTGCGTATATGATCGATGTATCAATTTCAGAGCCATTGGGCTTATGCCCTGTTGAATGTAATAGAAAGGCTGAATTCTTATTTCTGCTCTGGTATGCTGATGAAGAAAGGGAAGTCAGCATGAGTACTGCAGCTTTCCTGTATTTTTGTGATTTCGCCTTGTCCTTAACAAAAGTAGAAAGCTCCAAAAGCGCTGATGCAACCACTGCTGCTGCAGATGCATCTTTTGGGGCAGTGGGAATAGAAGGATCGTTAAAATCCCAATAAGGAATTCCATCTGCAGGCAATTTTGCCAGATAAACGTCGCTTACCTTTTGGGCAAATTCAAGAAATGCAGCATTACCTGTCTCGCGAAAGCACATGGTATATCCATAAATGGCCCACGACTGGCCACGTGCCCACATGGAGTTATCGGAATATCCCTGGTGGGTTAGTCCTTTAATTTTTTTTCCTGTCTCCCGGTCATAAATTACCGCATGGTATGCAGAATAATCAGGTCTGAAATGATTCTTCATGGTTACCTCGGCATGAGAAAAAGCGATATCATATAATCTTTTCTCCCCCCCGTTCTTGGATGCCCAAAAAAGCATTTCCAGATTAATCATGTTATCAATAATGGTATTATGCTGTGGCCATTGCATTCCCGGAACTTCCCTCGGCCATGACAGGATCGTTCCCACCTTTGGGTTAAACAGGGTGGCCAGGGTATCTGCTGTTTTGAGTATAATCTCTTTATATTTAGGGTTTTTGGTAAGCCTATATCCGTTCCCATAACTGTTAAATATCTGGAAGCCCAGGTCATGATCGAAAGCCGGCTGCTGCGAAAGGGGTATAAGTGCTGATGAAAAAACCTCTGCCTCGGCAAGAAACGTTTTTGATTTTGTTGCTTCATAGCTATACCACAGTATTCCAGGCCAAAAACCACTGCACCAGTCCTTATACCCTACAAACTTCCATTCAGATGAACCAGGAACAATACTCCTTGGAATATTGTCTCCATGATGAGGAATAATTCTCAATGTTTTTTTTACCTGTTCGGTACAGTAAGCCAACTGCCTGGCCGCATTAATCTGCGCAGAAGCAGTTCTGCCGAAAAAAAATAGCAAGGTAATTATAGCAAAAGCTGTATATCTCATGTTGTGCATATTACCTAGACAACAAATACAGAAAGATATACTCATCAAATTCGAACTGGCAGTATAAAATTACAGTCTACGCCATGAAAGGATATTAGGTAGCGTATCCACCTTAAGCCACATGGATAAGATAATGCGATCATTCTTTTTATGAAGCCAAAATTCCCGTCGCATGTGAGTAAGCAGCACCAAGCATTGCAGCGTCTTCCCATAATGCGGTTATCCTCAATTCGGCCCGAATTCCCTGCTGAAGGAGTGCATTCTGGGTCTTGTTCAGAAACAAAGGGTGTGCTTTGGCAATATTTCCTCCAATAATGACCACTTCTGCATCGTGCGCCTTAATAAAAGGGAAAAGAAAGTCTGCTAGGCTTCTGGCAAAATCATTAAAAATTACAGGCACAGTAGGATCACTTTCAGATAGATCGACAAGCGCTTTTGTATCTTTTACTTTCTTTCCCGAGAGTTCTTCGTAACGTTTCACAAACCACCTGGTAGAAATATAATCCTCTGCTATCCCCTGCTTAAATGAACTGATCCCGAGGTTTGCATCGGTGGTTTTCCCCGCAATACTCACAGCAGATCCCAGGCCGGTACCCAATGTGATCCCAATTGCCCTGTTGAATCCCAAAGCATTGCCGCCGTTAACTTCTCCATGGAGAAAAGCCTCTGCATCATTTCTAAAAATAATATTCTCTGGCAACAGCTCCAGCTGCTCGATCAAAACAGTCTTAATATCCGTAAGATACAGGGATTCATATTTATTCATATTCTTGATCAACGATATCCCATTTACATAATCGAAGGGGCCAGGCATGGCAATCCCTAAAAGTATTTCGTCTGGGGAATGGTTCCCGATAATATTTTTAAGTACACTGATCCATGATGCTAATATATCTTCCTTTGTGCCATATGTATTAACATGACTACGCACACGGGAGTGATCTATCACTGAATGTGACGTGAAATCAATGATTGCAGCTGTAATATGTGAGCCACCGATATCAACACCTATCATAAGTGGCTTTGTTTTTTTATTCATTTAGTTGAAATATTTTTTCCTGACGCTATCCATACCGTATTAACAGTATCTACCATATGAATAGAGACATAAAAACCACCGTTCAATACTCTTTCGGATTTTATTTTTTAAAGTCGATGCTGCCATATTATAGCTGGTTCTCGTCCATGCCCAATTTCATTAAGTCACGCCATCGGCACAAGCAAAAATAATTTAACCACAGATAGAAAGGATGCACACAGATATGAAAATCCGGGTTTATCTGTATGCATCTGTGGTTAAAAACTCCTAACTTAACTACATTGCACCCATACCAGGAATATTCTATCTTTATTTTGATCTTTTTACCTACAATTAAATCAACCCTCTATGTTTCATCAGGTAAGCCAATGCTTCCTTTACTGCCTGTTGACCATCTTTCGGATTAAATCCTAATTCGTTTCTTGACTTTGAAATATCAAAATCCTGCTGCAATCCTGAAAACATAGCAATATCTTTAGTAGTGAGCAGTGGAGGTTTTCCAATTATTTTAGCTGAAAGCTCCATAAAACCTGCAATAGCATACAAAATAAGCTTTGGCACAGTTCCAGGCACTTTGATCTTCAATTCAGGATAAAGTTTTTGTGCCAATTTAGTTGTATCGGTAATGGTCAGACTTTTCTCGTTGGCAAGGATATAACGCTCGCCAGACCGGCCTTTCAGTGCAGCACGGTAACAGCCTTCTGCTACATCTTTAACATCTACCCAGTTCAGGGTAATCCTGGTATCCATGGGAATCTGCTTGTTAAGAATCAGTTTTAGCACATTATAGGAAACATTTAGTGGAAGAAACGCTTCACCTCCTATCATTGCTCCGGGCATAACCGATACCAATTCTATACCGAATTCTCTTCCCAGATCAAAAGCCAGTTTTTCACCGTCATTCTTTGAATTGTAGTACATATCCCTTCGGTCTGAATTGTATCCGTTGCTTTCTTTTGTCGGAAGGTTGGTATAATCCAGTGCAGCGATGGAACTCACATAAACGATTCTTTTTACGCCTGCCTCTGCAGCTGCTTCTATCGTATTACGGGTGCCCAGCATATTCACATCATAGATTTCTTTCTTGGGGTTTTTAGCCCACAGCTTGAAGGCGGCACCCACTGCAAAAAAAGTATCAACATCCTGCAGTGCGCGCTTAAAGGAAGCTTTATCCGTTATATCTGCCTGAATAACCTCGCAGTTCAGATCTTTGAAACATTCTTTGCTTTTGATATTACGGACTGACGCCCTTACCGGGATCCCTTTTTCGATCAACAGTCTTACAAGGTTGTTGCCTAAATGCCCATTGGCACCAGATACCAGTACTAGTTTTTTATTTGTCATAGCCATTGATTTTAAATGCTTTGGCAAAGTTGAACCTTGCAGATTTAAAACCAATTCACAAATGTTACCTAATGATCTTCTTTCTGATACGGCTCAGACTTTTAGGGTTCATCCCAAGAAAAGACGCAATGTATTGCATGGGAACATTCTGGAGAACTTCGGGGTACTGATCCATCATTTTTAAATAACGCTGTTCTGCATCAAGGGTAGCCAGCTCCCTGGCACGAGTTTAATTATAGGATAAGGATTGTTGAAATACCAAAAAGCTAAAATCCTTAAAAGTAGGGCTCTGTTGTATAAGCTGATCAAGATCTGCTTTACTGATGCGCAAAAGTTCACATTCGGTAATACATTCCAGGTTTTCATCAGACTTTTTCTGGTTCGTAAAATCAGCATAGGAGGTAATGAAACCAGGCGGACAGTTTATATGCGTTGTAACCTCATCGCCCTTATCATTGTAATGGAATAACCTCGCAAAACCCGAAACCACAAAATATAGATGCCCCGGTACCTTCCCTTCTTCTTCAATTATCCGGTTTTTCGGATATCTCACGGGTTCAAAGTACCGCATGCACAAATCTCTATCCTGGTTAGAAAGTTGTAGGCTTTTTGTAATAAGGCTTAAAAGTTGACCGTGCATGGTACAAAGATAAAAAAACAATGCTGATCAATCTCAAATGAAACCTGTTCCAGCCTTTTAGGAGAAAAGAAAGTGCCTGAGCCAGAGTTTTGATAACCTGGCTTAATTTTTAAACTCGCGGACTTCCGAATAACCGTCAGATTCATAGATTGGGCATGACGATGCGATCTCTGCCGCCTCATCCAGGTTATTTGCCTTTAATAATATAAATCCACCTACGATCTCTGCCCCCACTTTATGGGTTGCTAGGGTGATTGTTGTGCCATCACCCGTGATGAGTCTACCTTCCAGTGTTAAAGAACTCCCCCCAACTAAACGGCCTTCAGCTTTTAACCGGGTTAGCCACTCACTCCAGTGCTGCTGATGTACCTGTAGATCTTCGTCCGAATGTTCATCCATTCTCCCATCGGGCTCTCTGAATAAAATGATATAATCTTTCATAAAAAAATAATTTCAATAAAAATAAAACGAATCCGATACAAATACAACGAAAATATTAAATTTATTATTTTATATTAGCCACATGAAACCTTTAGTAGAACTAATTACCGCCTGGCAGGCTTTTGCTGATGCACATCGCGACGCAGATGTTGAAAGTTTCTGTTACGATTACCTATCAAATAAAAATCAGAAAGATGGTCCTGATCCCGAAATGGATATTTTGCTTTCAAAACTGATAGGCAAATCGGGCAGTCTGATTAAAACCTACCTTAAACTGACATTAAGGCAGATCCCGGAAATGGAGATGGAGTGGTTTTATATCTTAGATACGCTGACTGACCATAAGGAGATCAGGAAAACAGAGGTGATCAGTTTTCGCCTCCTATTGGAACCCACAACAGGTATAGATATTTTGAATCGGATGCTTAAATCCGGACTGATCAGTGAACGCGTTGACCCGGCAGATAAAAGAGCACGTTTAATAAAACCGACAGATAAGGGTATTGAAATCTATAAAAAGGTAAATAGCTTATTTAATCAGGTTATCTCATTATTGTTTACATCCCTGAACAAAGAACAAAAAACAACATTAATACTCGCATTGGGTAAACTGACCAATGAGCATTATGAAAAGATTGTAGAAAATAAAACACAGGCAATAGGCGAGATTGAAACCTTTATAAAAACTCAATTAAGTAACCTAAACTGAGTCGGCAGACCAGCTTATTCTCTGGTGATCGATGCTTAAGCTTGATCAAGCTTTTTTTTATAAGTAGTATTCCTTTACAAAATTGAGATGATCTTGCTCGGAACATAATTGTTTGGCACTGGGCTGCCCGTAAATGGATACCAGAATAGGCAGATAAAAGAGGCTGTATCATAAATACATGAATTGTCATCCTGTCCAAAGGACTACGGAGAGCCTGTCGAAGGACCTTTTTTTTAATGTCTTAAAAGGCGTTTCGACAGGCTCAACGTGACAAATTCAAAGTAAATTACAATTTATGATACAGCCTCATCTCTTTTGTTGATTTAATTCCAATCACTACCGATATCCTTACCAACATTGGGGTTCGCATTTTTTTCAGATAATGGGATAGGAAATAAAACATTTTTATCCTGAAAAGGTTGGGTACCATCTTCTATCTGCCTTTGCGAATTAATGGTCTGCTTAGCTATGCCCCAGCGTATCAGATCAAAATAACGGGACTGTTCGCCGGTCAGTTCCAATTGTCTTTCGCGCATCAAAATGGTCATGGCTTGAGATTGGCTGCCCAAACTGATATAAAGCGGCGCATTAACGCTCGGCCTGCTGCGTACCTGGTTAATCAGTGCCAATGGCTGTGATCCGGTATTACCCTGTTGTATATAAGCCTCAGCAAGCATCAGCAATACATCTGCGTAACGGATCACCTGCCCGTTGATACCGCTTTGCGGACCACCAAAGCTTGCTACTTTATTATAATACTCATATTTTAAATATTTGTATCCGGCTGAAGCATAGGGAAAGGCTACTGGCCCTGTTGCGCATTGCTGGCAATATTGAGTTTGCCCCCCGCTTGCAGCATCTCCATAAAAAGTATAAGCTGCACGTGGATCAACGTAAGTGGCATTGGTTTGTGGGTTAGTGTAGGTAAAAGCTTTGACAGCCGTAGTGGTAATAAACACATTATTCCAATCGTTAAAGCCATATTCCTGTGCGCGGGCAGAGTGGCTTGCTTTCCCACCCCATGTTTCCTGACCGCCAAACGGAGCATACTGGTTACCGATACCCCAATCGGTCCAGGCCTGGTTCATGACCTGGAAAATGGTTTCCTTATTAAGGGCTGTATTATTCTGATTCGGATCATCAAACAGGTTGTTATATACGGGCGTGAGCGCATAGCTATATGGAGCCTGGGTCAGTTTGGTCAATTCAGTAACAGCATCTCCCCATTTTTTTTCGTACAGGTATGATTTACCAAGCAAAGCAACCGCAGCCCCCCGTGTAGTACGTCCAAAACTGGCTGCAGCATATGAAATAGGAAGGTCAGCTTGTGCGTCTTTTAAATCCTGTTCAATAAAAGCCCATACATCTGCTACAGCTGCGCGGGGCAGATTAATTTCTTCTGCTGTTGGCAGGGGGATATATGCTTTGCGCAAGGGTACACGTCCGTACAGGTTAACTAGATTGAAGTAAGCATAAGCCCTCAAAAATTTAGCCTCTGCAATATATTGCTTTTGATTTGCCTGTTCGGTTGCATTGGCAGGAGCCCATGCCTGAGCACGGTCAATCACAACGTTTGACCGCATTACCATTCGGTATAGTGAAGACCACATGGCTTCTAACTGCGGTTGGTTCGAAGCAAAATTATATTGTGCCAGGGCCAATAGATCCCCTTGGAGTGGTTGGGCATTTTTGGCATCATATCCCAGCAGATCAAAAATATAATACCATTCGCGAGCCCACAAACCAGAATGCAATAAAGTGGCGTAGCTGGCTATCACGGCTTGATTTATGGCTGCATCACTTGTGAAATAAGTGTCATAGGTATATGCGCTTTTACTCTGTAAATCCAAATCCTTCTTACATCCCCCGGTTGCAATCATTAAAACTACAACAATCAGATATTTTATATATTTTTTCATCATTATATCTTTAATATTTTTCATCATTAAAATCCAACTTGTATGCCCGCCAAAAATGTACGTGGCTGTGGTATCTGCCCATCATCAATGCCCCGGTTAAATATATAATCGCTGGCCCCTCCATTAACACCTCCATTGGTTTGGGTGCTTATTTCGGGGTCATATCCAGTATATTTTGTTATGGTAAATAAATTTTGAGCCGCTACGTAAACCCGTAACCTGCTTAATACATTACCCGAGAAAGAATTTAATGCCGTTTTTGTAAAAGTATAACCCAAGGTTACGTTACGTACCCGCAGGTATGATCCATTCTCAACAAAAAAATCAGAAGGCCTCAAATTCCCTGTTGCCGTAACATTTTGGCCTGCCCTTGGCAAAGCGGCAATATCACCCGGTTTTCTCCACCTGTTTAAAATGGCGGTAGAAGCATTATGCCCGGTTGAGGCATTTTCGGTGTAAAATTTAAGTGAGTTGGCCAATTGAACACCCTGAACACCCGAGATGACGATATTTAGGTCGAAGTTTTTATAAGATGCCCCGGCATTAAAACCGTATGTAAACTTAGGAATTGGACTGCCCAGTACCTTCTGATCCTTACTATCCAAAACACCATCGTTGTTAAGATCTTTAAATACAAAATCTCCTGGCAATAATCCATCCTGATATAGACTGGCGGGATTTCCAGTTTTTTGTCTGGTAGCTGCATTTAATGCATCAATTTCTGCTTGTGTGCTTGCTACATGATCAACCGCATAACCATAAAAAGCGCCAATAGGCGAACCTGGCTGTGTTAATGTAATACCATTTAAATTATTAAAGTATCCTCCAATTATAGGGGTTGACGATTGTGCACCCAGTGATAATGTTTTATTTTGGTTATAACCTCCATTTACACTTACATTGTAGTTAAAGTCACTGGTTTTATCAGCATAGGCCAACTGAAATTCGAAACCTTTATTTTGAGCATCTGCAGCATTGGTAATTAAGGTACTGCTGAATCCGCTTAATCCGCCAATGCCTACGCTGGTTGGCACCGGAATTCCCACTAGCAAACCACTGCTTTTTCGGTTATAGTAATCAAGAGTAAGGGTAAGTTTGTTTTTCAGGAAGCCCAGATCAAGCCCGATATCGGTCTGGTCTGTCTGTTCCCATCTCAACAGTGGGTTTGCAATGGAAGTTACCGTAGTTCCGTTTACAAAACTTTTGTTATCCCCCAGTGAATAAATCAGGTTGCCGGTCGGCGAACCGCCAAAAGTAAATACCTGTGTTGTGGTTAAACCAAACTTATTATTACCTGTACGGCCCCAGCCTATGCGAAATTTTGCATCGCTGATAAACGGAAGTGCCGATTTGACAAATTCTTCTTCGCTGATACGCCATGCAAAGCCAACTCCCGGAAAGTTACCATAACGGCTTTGAGGGCCAAAGTTTGAGGATCCGTCGCGGCGGATACTTCCGGATAAGATATAGCGATCGTTAAAGGTATATACCAAGCGGCCATAATAAGAGATAGCCCGGCCAAACTGTGTATAATAACCGGATGTGTTGGCCTGACTGGTGATGGTTGGCGCTACACCTATATCTTTCACATTGTCATTCAACATTCCGGTACCCAATACACTCAGGTATTTGCTCGATCCGGCATCAATATAACTGGTACCTGCGGTTGCCGATATACTGTGTTTGCCAAAAATACGGTTGTACGACAGGTAGTTTTCAAAAGTATAATTGGAATAACTGTTAAATGCACGCCCTGCCTGCCTGCTGAAACCCAGGTTGTTGGATGTAATATAAGGTATCTGGTATGAATCGTTTGTCGAAGTGCCGTATACACCCGCTAGCTGCGACCTAAAAGTTAAACCTTTAATAATATTTACTTCGCCAAAAACCTGCGGATACAATACCAGATCATTGCTTGATAAGCTTTGAACGCCTAAGCTCTGTAATGGATTTACGGCGTTACTGTTGTCATCAACATTGGTAAGGATAGAGTAGCCACCCAAAATAGCAGGGTCGTATATTGGCTGATAAGGTGCATAGCTGATGGCGTTTAATATGCTCGCTGTCTGTCCGTTAGTGTTGGTATAACGGATATTAAGGCTTTGGCCAAAATGAAAACGCCCTAGTTTCTCATCTAGAGAAAAACGGCTGTTTAATCTTCTTAAACGGTAATCTTTAACAATAGCCTGTTGGGTTAAATAACCTAGTGAGAGATTATAGGTCACCTTTTCGCTGCCACCGCTTATACTTGCATTGTTTTGGGTAGATAAAGCTGTTTTAAATATTTCTTTTTGCCAATCGGTACGGTCAACACCTACAAAAGGAGTATTTAGTTTGGTCGGAGGCGTAAGGTTATTGGTAGCGGCTATATCTTTTATAAGATTGACATAGTCGTTTGCATTAAGCAGGTCAAGTTGTTTGCGCACCGATGAAGTACCAACCTGCGAGTCAAATAATATCTGCGGGATACCGCTTTTAGCCTTTTTAGTGGTAACGATAACCACACCATTAGCGGCAGCAACACCATAGATGGCAGTTGAGGCCGCATCTTTTAAAATGGTAATATTATCAATGTCCTGTGGGTTGATGGTATTAAAAAGATTGGCATCGCTCTGTATGCCGTCAACAACATACAATGGTTCCACATTGGTAAACGAGCCCGTACCGCGTACAATGATCTGGGCATTTGATCCCGGGGTACCATTTGAATTTAATACCTGTACACCAGGGGCCTTACCGATAAGGAGCTGTGCGGCACTGGTATTGGTGTTAGCGCCTGCATCCTTCGCGGCCACAACATTTACCGAACCTATCAGATCCTTTTTTCTGGCCGTTCCATAACCTATTACCACAACATCATTAAGGGAACTTACATCACTCTGCAGTTTTATGTTCAGTACTGTTTTTCCGTTTAATTTAACTTCCTGCTTTGTGAATCCTATAGAAGAAAATACGAGCGTAGCATCCTGTGGTACATTCACTGAATAAGAACCATCGGTACCAGTAACCATACCATTCTGCTTTCCTTTTTCCAATATAGTAACTCCGGGAAGCGGACTGTTATCATCGGCTGATGTTACAACTCCTTTAATGGTGACTGTTTGTGCCATAACGGGCAATGCACTCATCGGCACAAGCAACAGCAGTAAGAGCCATAATCTGGCTGGCCCTAGCAGCCTTGTTAAATGGGTAATTTTCATGCTCATAATTGTTTTTTTTATTATAAATGGTTATTTCAAAGTATTATCAAATGTAGGACTGAACGCGGACAGCAATCTACAAGTCCAGGTACGCAGCTGGATTGATTATAAAAGTGGAAGACGGTCTATATGGTCAGCGTTTCTAAAATAGCCATAAGCTGGTTTCATAAAGGGCACATTTGATAAAAAATAGGTATATAAATGTTAACTTTTTTGTTGCCTTAGTCTTGCCAGAAAGTAGAAACTGGGTATAAATACAGCGTATTTTGTATCAAGTCAACATGAACAAACTAAGCTAAGAGGCATCTAAACAGGCATATAGAAAGAATAGATACTATTTGCTAAAGAAAAGAAGAGGCTGATACCACTGCAAATAAACAAATCGAAAGCAGGTCTTATTTCATCTAGAATGGTACAAATGATAATCAGAACTTTCCCATTGAGACAAGGCAGAATTATCATCATAGCCATCATTTTTATGGCCGTAAACTATCAATCCAATGATGTGTTGCTTCAAGGATTAAGACGATAATAATATCCGTTATATCATCCAGTTACCTAATGCTAAATGGGATTTTAAAGCAACCGGCATATTAATATCAATACAGATATTTAGTTTAATGGTTAAAACCAACCTGATAGATCTGTTTTTTATATATGCTGGGTGCCATGCCAGTTAACTTTTTGAAGGTTTTAGAAAAGTAGGAAAGGTTATCAAATCCGGTCTGGGCACAAATCTCTGAATATGACATTCTGCTTGTTGCCATTAGATACTGTGCCCGTTCAACACGTTTTTCGTTTATATAATTCAAAGGCCTGGTTCCCGTATACTGTTTAAACTGCCTTGAAAAATAATCGGGATTTTGATTTACGCGTGAAGCAAGCTGATATACAGAAAGGTCTGTATGTAAATTGATAAGGATATAATTTAAGGTTTCTGCAATTTTTACCGGTATAAGTTTGTGTTCCGGGCTTTTGAAAAGCTGGGGGTTTAGGAACCTGGCAGTTAACAGCATCAAAATCCCTTGGGTTTCCAAATATACCGAAGCGTTCTGCTGGTTGTTAAGTTCCTGGTATTCTTTATAATAAATATCTTTTTCGTAGACTTTAGGATTATCAGACCGGTTGATTCCTCTTCCAGGGTTAATCTGGAGCAGCCTGCCAAAAAGATTAAGGTCTATTTCGGTGGCCGCTGTCTTTAATACATTTCTGTTATTGGCAAAAAGTGAACTTCCATCTGTCGAATCCTCAAAAAACTGGACAAAATACTGGCCCAGATAATTCTTGCAGTTTAAATTACATAGCGTGAAACTGGGAACAATGTACAAATAGCCAGGCTCTAGCTTTAGCAAGCTTTCAGCATCTGATATTTCACCCTCTCCCTCATCTATATAGTAAATGCGGTAGTACGGGCTGATCACATTCCTATAATTCCATTTGGTGTTAAGTCGCACATAGTCAACATTGAGAAGTGAAAAGCTATGTCGTAAGTTTCTTTTGATCATCTTAACTACAATATACAAACTACGTTAATATCTTAAGCATGCGTAAAGATTTCAAATATAATAAAATCGATCCATGCCACTTTAATGTTGTTTCAGAACGAAACCTTATTAAGCAATAAAGCGCTAAAATCAAGCATCACCACATTAACTATTTGTTTTACCACGCTAATACGGAAATATGAAAATAAAAACCTAGAATTAAAGCAATTGGCTACTAGGCAAATGATGTACGAACTTATAAGTTTCAGGGAAATAATTTTAGATGCCCTTACTACAGGAACAGCATATAAATGGCCACATAAGGAACTTCAAGACGAAATCTTAAAGGAAAGTAAACGAATATTCAGCTCCATTCAGTATGATATTGCACAATTAGAGCCTGATAGATCAAAGGTCTATTTAACACAACATCAAAGAGGATTGATTCGATTAATGGATGAGTTAGAAGCTATGGTAGACCAGGAGAATCCCAATACAGATCAAAAAAACAAAACTGAAGAAATTAATGGCATAGCTAATCTGCTCAACCAGATGATTTTGGACCTTCAGCAGTATTTGCCACACTATTTCGACCATCATAGCCCTGTTCCTATAATTACCCAGAAACAACTCTTATTAAAAATTGCAAAAGATTCCAGCCAGGTTCTAAAAAACCTTGAAGAACTGCATACCGATAATGAAACCATCGCGGCCTTAACACACATCTTTGAATACTTAAATAGCGGTATAAGCCGTTTCACTTTCGAACAGGCCGGATATCTGCATCATTTTTTCGAATCACTTAAAATAGAGCTAAAGAAGTTTGCCGCCCCTTTACAAATGCCGGAGATTATCCTACTACTCACCTCCTTAAATTTCAATCATCCATCTTTTTATCATTCCTGCTGCAGTCATTTTAATCATGAACTTCAACAGTGCGAAAACATTAGCGAGCAATATAGATTAATCCATTTCTTTAAAAAGTTAATTGGACAGGTCTTTAAAATGATAAGTATACCATACAATAGAAATTTGCCCGATATTGATGAATCACTGTTGAGGTATCTGGAAGGTGAGATCAGCTACCTCAAATCAATTGATACTATAGCCGAAGACTTGAGTTCTGTGGGTATTTTGGATAACAATTTTAAAGTAAACTTTACCGTAAGGCAGCTCGCAGTGTTTATACACCTACAAGTTGAGGCCGGCATCATCACAAGCCAAAGTTCCAAGACACTGTACCAATATGTTACGAAACATTATAGTACTGTAGAAAAAGATAACATATCAGAAAAAAGCTTTAAAAATGTTTACTATGGAAATGCCGGAAAGGATGTTGAGAAAGTGATCGAGAAGATTGTCTCCATGTTGACCATTGCGCACGAAAAATACTAACCAAGAAGGTGTAATAAATCCTTTCGGTGTAAAAAGTCAACAAATTCAAAATACCAGTGCTCTGAATAATCATCCAGCTCATGTAATTCTTTTTGAGGGGTTCCAATAATATCATGAAGCGTAAAAAAACCCATTAGCTTACTTCTGAGCTTAAAATTCTCGGAAAGTGGGAGTTCTGCAATTGGCAGATTGAGGAGAAAGTGATTTGATTGGGAAAAACTATCCATAAAAAAGCGCGGGTTAACCCGATATCCGCTTTAGAGGCACCGCAAAATGCCCAGACACAAGATAAACAGGCACCCACGCATAGCGTAGGCAACCATCTATTTTTTCCTGTGTCTTTTGAAGTTTTGCGGTTTTCTAAAACAGTAAAATAGCTTATTGCTACAATATCAAATATGTATTTAATTTTTATTTCATAGCCCAAATATAACAGATTTCAGCCTTTTATTCCCTGAAAACAAAAAAATAGAAGGGTTGCCAGAGGTTGCTATACCAGCAACTTAACAAAATTTAAAAATGACATTTCTTCACATCAAAATAAAATCATGGAAAAAGAACAATATATCAGACGCCTGTCTTCCTATCAGAAACTTTCAATAGGGTTAAAAGCTTATCTCAAATTTACCCTTCAGGAAACGCGGTTCGAGCAATCAGAAAAAAATGACCTTTCGAAGGAAGGACAAGGCGGATACCGTTATTTAGCTAAAGGAAGCGCAAGGATTTATCGGTATGATGAAAAAAGCGAACAGGAAATTACCTTGATTTTCTTAAAGACAGGACATATCATTCCAGATACCTGTGACACTGCAGAGCACCTTCACAGAACACTTTATATTGAATTTCTGGAAAATACTATCCTATATAGCATTCCCGAAAAACACATTGACAACATCCATAAGCTCTTCCGAGAGGCGGTGAAACTTACAACGGCAATTAACGCTGATGCCTGGGCAATCACCATTACGGCACTCACAGATCTGAAACTTCTGGAAGCAAACCAACGACTGGAAAAACTACTCGAAACCTTTCCGGATATTTTCAGCATCGCCGCTGTAAAAGACATTGCCTCTTACCTTGGCATCCATCCCACGACACTAAGCGCTATGAGAAAAAACCTGATCAGGTAAAATCTCAAAAAGATAAAAGAAATAAAATATTTAGCCATATCGAGCAAAAAAACCAATATAGATATGATACTGTCAAGAGAAAACACCTCATTTTCCCATCTATATGTGACGCCACTAAAGATGTAAAATTCCAACTTCGGGTAAGCAAATAAAAAATAAAGCAATGAACGCCAACAGACCTAATCACAATAATATACACTATATTTCTGCAGCATTCATTTTATTATGGGTCTACACCGCAGGCAGCAAGCTTACCAGCTTTGAAACCTACAGACTGGAAATGCAACACCAAGTTTTCAGCCCGATAGTATCGGACCTACTTATTTACATTATACCGATTGCCGAAATCCTGACAGCAGGATTACTGCTCTTCCCAAAAACCAATAAAACCGGGATGATCCTTTCAGCCCTGCTCATGACCGCCTTCACCATCTACATCGTGCTCATCATCTCGGGCTATTTCCCAAAAGTGCCATGCACCTGTGGCGGGGTAATCAGCGCCCTAGGCTGGAAAGCCCACCTTGTATTCAATTTGATCTTTTTAATCGCGGCAATCCTTGCACTATATAATAGACCAAAGCGGGAGGTAAGTGACAAAGAGTAACAGACAACCTGGGCCTGGCCAGCCCAAAGAAAAGAACCACAAAGTCCGATGGCCAAAACAAAAGGAAAAAAACATAAACCGGCCAGCTGCCTGGGCCCAACCGTCAGGCAGAAATTTAAACTATATACCATGTTAAAAAAAATCAATTTAGGCCTCGTAGCCCTCGTATTGGGGTTCGGCCTTACCATTACAACCAGTGCATTTAAATCAGCCAAAGCCGACATCCAATGGAATTTTGTTGGCGACCAGTTATCTGAAGCTACAGATGGGCACGAGTATTCTACTACGCTAAGCCCGCCCACCAGCTGTAACTCGGGCAGCGCAGCACCTTGTTACCTGATTACACCAGAATCGGTAGATACCCAGGACAAGCTGACTGATTACATCTTCGATACCTACGGCAGCAGTGCAGCCGATGTAAGGGATGGCGCTCCGGCCAAACGCGCATTGTAAATCAACATGGGCCCGGTTAAATTAACCGGGCCCGTTGTTTTATCGCTCATTCTGTGGCATCCCGGTAAGGGCAATAATATCTTCAGGTAACGGCAGCGCATAACGCTTATCGTTTGGCGCCAAGGTATAAACTGTTCCTCCTACTGTCCGCTTCAGCACAATTCCCCTCCCTTCGGCATTTAATCGTTTAAGATCCATCCACCTCAGCCCCCTCATTACCAGCTCTTTCCTCCTTTCGCTAAGCACAATGCTCAGTGCAGTTGCCGTATCACCCGCCACCAAATGCACAAATGTTCCTGTTTTAAACCTTAAAGCCAAAAGCTTGTTCAGGGTCTGCATGCCCAGATCTACTTTTCCGTTACGGACCTGGCACTCCGCAAGGGTTAAGTACATTTCATCACTGGCCAGGCCGAAAAAAAGTGCAGGCTGGAAATAGGTTCCCTTAAAATAATAAAAGCCCGCACTCTGTAAATAGAATACCTGCTTTCTTAAATCATCAGCCTGGTAGGCTGATAAAAGCTCCGGAACAATCTTTGCCCTGGTGCTGGTAACGATTGTTGAAGGTGGAACAAAGGTTGCAAAAACCACTTCAGGATTGAAAAGTGCCACCGGATAGCGGTCTGCTGCGTTAAGTTTATTATAATCCAAAAGCGCGGGACTGATCCGCAGGCAGGAATCGGCATAACTTTCAGCCCCGGCATAGTCTCCCATATACAAAAGCGTGCGCGCCAATAAACCATAGGCGCTGGCCTTGGATGGCCGCGTGCTGCTCACCGCTTTTTCTGGCAAAAGTGGCACGGCTGACCTGAGATCGGCAAGTACCTTTTGATAGCCCTCATGTACGGTAGCCCTTCCAGAAGGCGCATTGAAATCGGCATTTGGGCGTAAAGGGATACCAAGATCCGAAGGAGCCGATACCTGGTAAGCCTTTGCCCAAAGGCCCAATCCCTGAAGAAAACATTTCGCCCGGTACACCAGCGCCTGCCCTTTTACATTATTAAAACTCACATCCCTGGCAATTGCCGAACCTTCCAGCCCCTCCAGTACCGCATTGCAGGAGTATACCGCTTTATACAGATAGGCCCAGTCATTGCTTCCGGCTTCAAAAAGATTATCTTTTTGCCAGCTGTACATCCTGCGTTCATATTCACTGGGCAGGGCAGCAAGGTCGGCCTCGGTAAGATAATAATCATCTGCTGAGATTTCTGCCGAGATCAGATCATTAGCGCTAAGCACACCAAAATTATCCATCAGGGCCTGGAAGTCGCCCAGCGTTGAGGGTACCACCAGCCGTTGATCAGGTTTTTCGTCCAAAAGCTGCTGGCAACCGAAAATTCCGGCAGAAAACACACACAGCAAAATCCAATATCCAAAATTATTTTTCTTTTTCATAAATCGTAAAATTAAAGGCCCGCCCTCAGCCCCACAGACACAGTCTGCCCAGGAGGAAGATTAAAGCCACTGGTTATATACTCAGGGTCGAGGTGCTGTTTGTTCGCCCTATAAATTATCCCAACATTGGCCAGGTTGGCGAAAACATGGAGCGTTTTAAACCCAAGCTTTTTGATAAGGGGCTTATCAAAAGCATAATCAAGGTTGATATATTGTATGCGGATATGGTCGCCCTTTTCAATAAGCACTTCAGCAAACCGGTAAAAAGACTCCCTGCTGCTGGATACCGGATAAGGCATTGAAGGCACCTGGGTAAAAGATTCATCGCCGGGGTTTTTCCATCGGTCTACAAAATCTGCATGCCCCTTTCCGCTGGTAAACAGGTTGCTATAATCGATACCCTTGCGCCTGAAATAATAATCGAACTTAAAACTGAGCGCAATTGAGAGCGTAACGTTCCCAAATCCAAAATCATTTACCATGTTGCCGAAATACCGTGGCAGCGCAGAGCCGTGAAAAACCAGGTCGGAAAGTTTGGTGCCACTGATAATACTGCTGTATATTTTACTTGGCTGGCCGTTAACAAAGCCCATTGGTTCGCCCGTTGCGTGATCTAAGCCCGCCCAACGGTAAGAAAAAACGGAATATACAGGCAATCCTTCCACTCCTGATACCACCGCATCAGACTGCAAAAAGTTACTCCCCTGTACCGAGGGCAGGTAATATTTAGCTACTTTGTCTTTATAAACAGAAAGGTTAAGCGAGGTGCCCCAGGTAATGCGGCCCTGTAGGTTCCTTGAATTTAGTTGCAGATCGAAACCGTTCCCTTTAATTTCGGCAACGTTCCGTAATACCGTTGTGCCCACTCCGGTGGTATAATCGATCGGATAAATCCCGAAAAGATCGGAACCATGCTTACGAAAATACTCCAGGCTGCCCGAAATCCTGGATTTGAGCACACTGATATCAAGACCAAAATTAAGCATCCTTACCGTCTCCCACCTCAATTCAGGGTTGGCATACTTATCAAAAATTGCATATGGAGACAGGGTATAAGGCGAATTAACCTGGTAACGGATGGTATTTACCCCGCTCATAGAAGGGTCGGCATTGCCGCTGAAACCCAGCGTGGACCTGAATTTCAGTTGATCGACGAAGGCCAGCTTAAAGAAAGGCATTCTTGATATATCCCAGGCCAGGCCTACACTCCATAAAGGTTTCAATTTGTCGTTTGTGGCTACCCCGAACAGGTTAGAAGCATCGGCCCGTGCGCTGGCCGACAGGGTATAGGTATCTTTAAAAGTGTAGGCCATATTTACAAACTGCGAAAAATAATTATTGGCCGATTGGCTCAGACCGTTACCATCAGGAATATAGGCCGCACTTCCGGTTACCGAATTGGGAAAAGTACGAGTATAATCAACTTGCCCCGTGGTGAGTTTATCTGTATCCAGGCCATACATCCTGCCAGATGTACCTGTTGAATTTGCCTTCCTCCACTCTACCCCGATCAAACCATCCAACCTATGGGAAGACCAGGCCCGGTTAAAATCCAGCTGGCCCCTGTATTGCTCCGATCGCAGCCTGCCCTCGCTCCTATCCATAACTGCACCAACAGGCACCGGATAACTGACACCGGCAGGGCCAACCTGGGCAAAACTATTGATCAGGTTCCTGGTATAATAGCTCCCTAACGCCTGCAATACCGCTCTGGTTGTCTGCTGGTCTTCAATATTATATTTAAGCGATACCTTAAAACCCAGCGGTAGCTTATAAGCCAGGTCGAAATTGGCCATCAGGTCCGTTAGCCTTGCCGTATTATCGGTGTACTGATCATCCAAAAGCGGGTAATAAGACCAATCTAAAAGTTGCGCTACTGCGGGCGAAGCGAGATAGGCAGACCTGTAATTTTTGGTAATCGGCAATGGGTTTCCACCGGCATCGGCAAAGGCAGCATATGGGTAAAGTGACAAAGTACTCAATATGCCCCCTATGCCGGGCCGGCCTGCTTTAACCTTACTGCCGGTATAACTAAACACGGTATTTAAATTCAGGTTGCGCAGCAGGGTAAAACTGTTCGAAACCCGCAGGTTTTGTCTGGCATTCTTCCCATCAAGGTTATCAATATTATGGTTGTAACCTGAGGAAATGAGCCAGGAGTGTTTTTCGCTCCCGCCAGTTAGACTGAGTGCATATTGCTGGTTAAACCCACCCTTGTAAACATACCTGTCAAAATCATCATAAACATCATGCGCTGCGAAGCCTGCCTTTGCCGCCGAGAGATCAGCGTCAGAAAGCTTGCCGCCAGCATTTAAGATCAGCAGCTCCACAAAAGGGGTTAAGGCAGGTTTTTGTGAAGAGTTGATCATACTGGTATAATATCCCTTGCCGTATAAAAACTGCTCCACATCAAGCGCATCAGCAGAAGAAATACGCTGCTCATAACGCATATCTGGCTTTTGTACAAAACCGAGACTGCTGGAGAAGCTGACCGAAAAAGGTGCATCCTTCCTGCCCTTTTTGGTTGTTATCACAATAACACCGTTCCCTGCGCGGGTGCCCCAAATAGATGCCGCCGCGGCATCTTTTAAAACCGTAATGCTTTCCACATCCTCGGGATTGATATTGTTTATATCGCCCGGATAAGGAAAATCATCTACCACGATAAGCGGATCCCGTGGCCCACGGATGGTGCTGGTGCCGCGGATAGAGAACTTGCCCGTAGCCGAAGTACTCCTATCGAAGGTAAGCCCGTTACCAATGGCCTCTAACCTATCGGTTATGTTTTTTCCAACCTGTTGATCGAGCCTGGCCCTGGTAATTTTATCAAATGATCCGGTAGAACGCGTTCTATCCAACACCTGGTAGCCGGTGCTCACTGTCACATCACTCAACTGGTTATCTGCCGGCCGTAACTTCGCCACAAAGGCGCTGGTCAAAGGGAGCGAAACCGAAGTGGAATAATCGCTGAACCCAACGGCCCTGGCCAAAAAACGGTAAGTACCAGCAGGCAGCTTAACCGAAAAGACTCCGTTCATGTCCGTCTGGAATTTGCGTACCTGACCATTAGCCCCAACAACTTCGATATTCGATGGCACCGCAGCGCTATCGGCTGCACTTAAAACCTTACCACTAAAGGTTTCCTGCCCGAACAATAATATCGGGCAGAAGCCGATCAATACAATCAGCATATGTATATTTTTCATTACCATTTTTATAAAGTTGGTTTGCTAACCTGGTCGCGGATAACCAATAAAGTTGTTTTTACCTTAACCGGCCTTAACCGCAGCCCGTAGCTTTTTAGTTCAGCATTTACCTCAGGCAGCTTGCCCGATGCATTTATCTTAAGCGATATCCGTTCGCTTATCCCGGTTTTGTTGATGATTGGTACATGGTTCCATTCCAGGTTTTCCAGCTGATCTGCCAGTACTTCAACAGGAACATTTTTTAAGCTTAGCACACGCCGCGAACCTGATGCCTCATCCAAATGCCCCAAACTTTTCTCATCAACTTGCCCGCTTAAAGGAACACGCCCGGTGCCATAACGCTCCAGGATGAGGCATTCGATTTTTTGGTTTTCGAAAGTGGCCGCATAGGGCGAGTAAGTATTCAGGTCATCCAGCATCATTGGGTATAGTTTGGCAGAAAACCGTTCGGGGACAACAAACTCATAATTGTATATATCACGTAAAAACCTGGCCGAGTCGGTACCTATAAACCTGATCTGTTTATCCGAAAAACGCTGGCCCGATTGGCGTTGGAGTACCCTGGCTATTGTGCCATAGAGGCTAAAAAAATCGGTATTGGTAAATGCGCGCCCCACTAATACGCCAGTTTCCTTAGCTCTTCTAAGCTGCGTACCGCTCGCCATGCCAGAAACCCTGCCCTTGGTTAAAAGGCTGTATCGCAGCAAATGCTCCCGAGGCAAATCTGCAGAACTGAATAAAGGTAAAGCCGGATCGATATTCTTTTTGTTTACCAATGTGCCGCCCTCACCGGCAAGCGCATGCAACAATTTGGCATCCTCAATTTCTTCCTCTCCTGTTATCGCCAACACCTTTCCGTTCCGGCCGATCCATACATAGTGGGGTATGGTTCGGTGGGGAAAAGTTTTATTAAGCAGCGTATCGGCCATGATAGCGGTAAATTCCTCGCCATGTTGGCTCTTCCTTTTTTGCAGAAACTTTGCTGCCTTGGCAACAGGTTCGTTATTAACCAGGATAACCTTAAGATCGTTACGGTATTTCTCCTGCAATAATTTCATTTTTGGAAAATTGGAGATACAGGGCACACAATACGTCGCCCAGAAATCAAGCAGAATCAATTTGCCCCTGTACTTACTTAGCGTAACTAAATTAGTTTCGTGTTCCGCGGGCCTAGCAGCCGTATCGCCTGAAAAAGAGCGATTGGTATTTCTCCATATCTCATCAGGAAGCGCCCCGCCAACGGCAATTCCGGTGGCAGGCATGGTTTCCTGTGCGGTAACCCTATTTGCGGATAGGGCCAGAACCAGCAAAAAAAAGATAAATATTTTTAAAATTCCATCGTAAAAGCCGGGCCATAACATTCCCCTTACGATAGCTATCGTTGTTTGTTTCATAAAGTTTGGTTTAAGTTGATTGGGTAATCCTGATCTCCCGATCACAAAAAATGCAGGGAACTGTTTCATTATTAAAGAACCTAGTTATTCCCCTACATTTGCCAGGCCTTATACAGGATTCTTCGGCTTCAACGCATAAAGCCGATCGAAAAGGTAAAAGCTACTTAAGCCCATAAGCAAAGAACCGCTTATCCGTTAAACCAATATCACCATCCCCGAACTGCTCCTGTTCAGGTAGAAAAGAAGCAGCATCAAAACAGAAAAAAGGCCTTACCCCACAACCATTAACCTCCACTAAATCCACCTGCGCACATATGCCGGGTCTAGGCAAAGGATCGGTAACAGCATCACGCCCCTTACCTTGCGAGGGAAAAACACTCAGCACAGCCAATGGAGTATAAAGAAAAGCTCCACAGAGAAAAAAAAGCGGCAGATAACTGCTATTGGTCTTCATATTACAGGATTAAATACTTTAAATAAAAAATCGATCAAAGCAAAGACCGTCCGGGAATATCCAGCCCTAACTAAACCCACTGTACCCATTTTGCGGAAAAGGAAATAACAGTGGAAAAAGCCCTACCCAGACCCAAAAATTCGGACATACCAGTTCCATGACGGCAAAACCGATTATTTTTTCAAATGCAAAAAAATAGATGAAAGAAGGGCAAAAAACACCCCCACGAAACCAGTCGCCAAGTCCTAAAACAACCAAAAAATGAGGCAGGCTATCATTATTAAGAACCTATTTTATTTTCGGCCATAAAAGGCCAACCTGCCCCATCCAAAAAACTACTCAGGATTCTTCGGTTTCAAGGCATAAAGCCGATCAAACGGACAATTTAAAAGGGACTGATATAGAAATACTTGAAAATGGCAAACCATTAAAATAACATAATGGAACATATCCGCTTCAGGCAGTATCAACCAGTTAATCGAATTTATTTTTTGTTTGCTCATAATCGTATGTTATGAGTCTTGGCGGAGAGAGGAAAAAGTGGGCTTCCCAAACCATAACCTCATAATGTTTCTCACGCCTTACGTTGAAATGGAATTACAGCAGAAGCCCACTCTTATTTTGGAAAGCTAAAGATAGCAATTCCGCTATAAGAAATGGGATAAAATCTGCTGTCCTGCTCCAACGGCGTGAGATTTGAGGTTGCAAGACTCTTAATTTTACCTTTACTGGTTTTATTTTTTATTACGTAAATGTAAATAAAAAAAAGTTAAATGTCAAGTAATTGCATGACGTTTTTAAATAAAATATCAAAGACATTGCCAACTATATTTTATTAGCAATGAAATGATTAGTGAGAAAGAAAAAATAATTCTGAAAAGATTCGGTCAGCATTTAAAATCTTTAAAAGAGAAACAGAACCTTTCTTATCGTGAATTTTACAAAAGAAGTGGAGTGAATACCGGAGATATTATTAAATATGAAAATGGAGAAACCAGCCCCAGTTTTATTACATTAGTGAGATTGGCAATAGGTTTAAAAATCCATCCGACAGAACTTCTTGATTTTGATTTCGGAATAGACTTTAGCGCTGGGCTGGAATAGTATTAATCTCCATTATATTGACAAAATATGAGATTATAGGAATTGGAAGATGAAGCAGCAATAATGGAATGCTAACCATTTTTCACCAAATGAGGAAGAACCTAAAAGTGCGTATTTGATTTCGTTCCAAAATGTACACTGATTTTTACCATCTGGTCTTGATGACATCCTAAAGATTAGTCCAAATATCTTACCTAATCTACCTATTGGTTTTTCATGAAATCTTCATTGTCTATGTTGTATCTATGACAGATTCAAAAATCGGCCATCATTTAGACTGAAGCGTTACCTTTACTGTTTTTATTCCATTATGGCCGAAGGAATCTTCACCTATATCTGTCATCCCCCGAGGTATTGAAAAATTCTAATCTCTATCAAAGAGCAGTCGTCTTTAGCACACAGATAGGAATTATGAAGTGCTCAGCGTGGCTAATCTTAATGCAATCTACAAAACCTGCCAAGATACTACGATTCACAATTAAGCTGGAAACGACACCCCGTATTATGTCATCGTCACTCCATTGTATCTCTAAAAACTGAACGCTCAGAAAGACCTCTAATGACGATTTAGCCTTAAAAATGGCAATAAGGAGGCATTTACTTAGGTTAGCTAATTAATTAAGATTAGTTAATTCTCACATTGTTAGTCTTTTCCACCACCTCATTTAAGAATAATTTATTAAATTGCCTTTATCTACTTAAACCTATCTTAATGAAAAACTCTATCTCATGTATCATCATTGATGATGATCCAACTGCTGTTAATATTTTACAAGACCATATTGCGGAAATGCCGAGGTTAAAAGTCCACCGTATCTTCACAAAACCGATAGAAGCCTTAAGCGAAATTAGCACAGAAAGCAATAAACAGTTAATCTTTATGGATATCGATATGCCAGCAATGTCTGGCTTACGGCTCGCTGATAACCTCAAACATAAGTCACACAACATTATTTTTACTACTTCCTATCCAGAGTTTGCATTGGATGCTTTTAAGGTTAGAGCAAAACATTACCTGCTAAAACCTTTCAACATGGGAGATTTTGCCGAAGTGGTTAATGAGGTACTTTCAGAATATTACGATGCACAGCGTCTTGTAAGTGAAAATGAAGGAGCATTTTTCTTACGCACAAATGGCGAACGCGGCAGACTGACCAAAGTACTTAAAAAAGACATTATCTATCTCCAGGGCTCAAACAACCATGTGCACATTTACACACCAACAAATGATTACTCGGTATACATGACCATTAAGGAAATGGAGGAAAAACTCCAGGAAAATGAGCACTTCTACCGCGTTCACAAATCATACATAATAAACACCACCTTTGTAAAGGAAATTAATGGACACAAAATAGACCTTGGAAAGTATGAAGTGCTCATGACGCCACAGTACAAAGAGGCATTTATGGATTATATCGAAAACCAAACCCTTGTCTCGAAACGTCTAAGGGGCTGACCCCTCCAAGCCGGTAAGTGTTGTGATTACTGTAACTGTGCTAGTTGTTGGATCTGTTTTTTGAAAGCGCGAGCTAGCCGCTTTTTGGGAGCGGAAAACAAATGCAGTTTTCCGGGTTAATTTTAAGTCTGTAATTCTTTTCATAGAAGGAAATTAGTCCTGGCAAAACCCAAAAAAGATCTTGTTACGTAAAGCAATTATTGACTGATGTGAAACCGAATTTTAACCAAAGAACAAAATGAAAAACTGGCTAAAAAATTATCGCTGGCATATTATTGCATGGGCTATTTTCATTCTCTATGAATATATACTCGTCTCGTTGATCCTTAAAATAAACGGCCCTATAATAAACTACTGCATTCATTACATTATTAATATCACATTCTTTTATATCCATGCAGAACTGGTATTAAGACGGGGTTTGAAACCACTGAAACCTATTTATTTAAGCATAATTGTATTTACAATACTTGAGGTGTGTTTGTATACTTTTACCGCCTACCTTGCAGACCGTTCGCTTTCAAAAGTAATAGTACTTTCTATTGGCAAATTGACGGTTACAGACTGGAAGTATATGTTTTTAACAGTATGGAGAGGCATTTACTTCTTACTTTTTTCAACAGCTTATTATTTTATCAAAAGTTATATCCATCAAAAGCATCGGACAGCGGAACTGGAAAAAGAAGCAATTGAAGAAATGTTGAAGCAAAAGCAAACAAGACTTGAACTGGCTAATGCTAAAAATGCCTACCTCAAAGCGCAGATAAACCCCCATTTCCTGTTCAACACATTAACCTACATATATAACAGCACACATAAAAGTGAACCCCGAGCTGCAGAAGCAGTGCGGTATCTTTCAAAACTGATGCGCTATGCATTGGAGTGTGAACACGGCCCAGAAATTATGCCGCTGGAAGCAGAGATCCGCCAGGTCGAAAATCTGCTCCAGCTTTGCAGAATAAAGCAGCCAGACTTATTCATAGATTTTAGTTATGACCAGAAAACCGAATCAACAGAGGTAATTCCATTACTCTTACTTAGCCTAACCGAAAATATGGTTAAACATGGTAACCTCAGCCAACCGGAAGATCCCGGAAAGATTATGGTAAAGTTGCAGGCAGCTCAGTTTAGTATTCAAACAATTAACCTGATAAACACCGGCCTGAACGATACAGGTTTCCATACAGGCCTTGAAAACATCCGTCAAAGATTGCTTCATACCTATGCAGACAGAGCCAAACTCTCTTCCGGCCTGAAAGGCATGTATTTTGAGGTATTAATTATAATCGACTTACAAGAAGCCCGTTAAATCACTACCATGTTTTAGCACCTAAATGCGAACTCTACCTCTATTTTAATCAGCTGTTTGTAAACTTGGATTACATGACATATACCTCTTTACTTTAAGACTTACCATCAAAACCAATTCTATTGGTTCTTTCTCATTTGTTGGTTAGGTTATCTCGAATGCTAAAATCTTCGAACAATCGAAGCTTGCCATGGCAGCAGGCTATTTCTAATATCCCAATTACTGTTTCGTAATAAATATTAAAAGAATAGCTCAAAGCGGACGCACATTTAGTGGCTACCACTGTAAGCATATGCAGATCAAACGTTTGCGCAGTCTTTTTTCATTTATTTAAATGTAATTATGAATACATTGTATTGACGTTTTAAACAGACTTACATCAATTTATGTTAGGGTTTAAACTGGCGAACTAAACACTTAGTAAAAATTATCACCGTAATCCATTACTGGAATATGGAAACCTATAACCAAATATTTACTAAAACCTAAAAAATGAAAAAAAAATTATTACTCTTAACCGTTTCGGCGATTGTAGGTCTTTCGGCCTGTAAAAAAACGGCTGTATTACAAGAAGAAATTGTAAACAGCAAAAAAACTATGGGCATCGTAGGTGTGCAATCCCTCACTCAAACCAATGTTTTTAATGTCACCGAAAAAATTAGTGCATCAATTGAAAGGGACCGCTTAAAAAATGGATACTATTTGACCGATTTTACTGCAACCGGTTTATACATGGCTCCGGGTGCTACTTTAGATATTACCGTAGAACAAACCACAGGAACCCGCCTGCCAAAATTATTAATTGGTACCTATTCTAGATATGGCACATGGAACACGCAACCCACATCTGTGCAGTTAACGGCGGGTACCAATACCATTACCAACGCTGTTGGCGGCTTAATATGGATCAGGTACACCAATTCTACAACTGGTTCTACCACTAAAGTAACTTTTAATAGCGGTTACCAATACGCTCCATATTACAAACTTGGCATAACCACCAATTCAGATTGGATTAATCAATTACAAACCTACACTACTCCTGATGTGGTTTTAGAGGGCACAAATTGCTTTATCGTAGTATCACGAACTAAGGCAATACAATACCAAGCAGAAGACCAGAGTGCTATATTGAACAAAATTACACAGGTTATTGCGCTAGAGGATGATTTGAACGGCTTAGACAACTCTCTACCTGCTCATGCAAAAAATGTCCATTCCTATCTTTTAACGCAGCATGAAGATCCGGCCTATTATTTTTTCGCTTATGATTATCGCACAGCGTATATCACCTCGGATGTTAATGCCATTTTAACCTTAAGCGCAGTGGGCACCAATGGTTGGGGCTTATGGCACGAATTAGGCCATCAGCACCAAATGATGTGGCGTTGGGGAGCCCTAGGCGAGGTTTCTGTAAATCTATATAGTTTATATGTACAACGTACCCTTACCCCTTCTATCAACAGGTTGGTAAACGACGGTGTGTGGCCAAAAGCTTTTACCTATTTAGGAAAACCTGCCGGCACCAAAGATTATAACGGATCAACAAGTTATGCCAATCCTTTAACCGATCTGTTTATCAGGCTCTGCATGTTTCAACAATTAACCTTAGCCTATGGTGATAATTTTTACAGAACCCTGGCCAAGGATATGCGTGTTGAAAATCCAACCCTAGCTAATGATGATGCCAGGATGCGTTATTTCATGCTGAAGGCTTGTAGTATATCGGGCAAAAACTTAAGTAACTTCTTCCAAAAATGGGGATTGAATCTATCTACTTCAGCAGCTACTACTCAAATATATGCAGACATGGCTGCTTTGGGTTTACCGGCGCCAAGCACTGATCCCTCTACCCTGCAAGACAATGTTGCACCTTTAACCGAATTAAGTAAAACTGGCTGGAGCATCAATTCTTTCAGCTCTGAAGAAACCAGTGGTGAGGGAGCCATCAATGGCAGGGCTGCTACTCTAATTGATGGTAGCCACAGTACATTCTGGCACTCACGCTGGACCACTTCTGCAACAAGTTATCCGCACCAAATTGTGATTGATCTAGGATCTTCGAAATCGGCAAATGGCTTAAGTTTAGTGCAGAGAAGCGGATTGAGCCGTGCGATTAAAAACTTTCAGGTTTTAACAAGTACAGATAATATAAATTTCACATCGGTAAACAATTATGTAGCTCAAAATGCTGCCGGAGTGCAATATTTTGGGTTTGGCAGCACCAAAACCTTAAGATACCTTAAGGTAATTATGAACTCAGCACAAGATGGTCTTCAGTTTGCATCGCTTGCAGAGCTGGGATTATACAATTAACAACTTGATAAAGAAGAGGGCTAATATGTGGCCCTCTTTTTATTTATCGATGTATAACACATGTTTTTTTGATTTATATTCACAATCGAAAAAACATGTTATAAGTATAACGGAACATCAATTAATGATGAGCCTGATGGGCAGGCTAATTATAAACCGGACAAATCGGTTTTTGACTTATAGGTTATTTACTTCAAAGCCGCGATAGCTAAGCATTTCGGCATTATGCGATACGATTAGGCGAAGTTTTAATCTTTCGATGATTGCTTTAGCTTGGGCAATATTCCTTTGCATATCGTTTATTCCCCTGATTTCGATTCCCCCAGACATTAGTTTAAATTTACTGGGCTCGAACATATCAATAAACTGCTGTAGATCTGGGCTAACTGTTACCTGATTGTTTTGCATAATCAATTATTAATTCTTTTGCTACAAAGCAAGACAAAGCATTTTAACTTATCAGCGCTTTCATATTAATTTATTAAGAAATGTTAACAAAGGGCTTTTTTCAATATAATCCTTCCTTGCACCGATAATTGAGGATATTCTAATTAACATACAGATCTGTAAAAATTCTCAATTTATACAGCATGACATTAACTCTTCTAGTTTTTATGATGAAAACAACCTAAACTTGATCAAATCGCAATTTAAAGATAGCAAAGCACCAATTATTGCACCTATTTTCAGAAACGGCGTTATTTGCAAAAATATCTTATTATTTAGGCTAAATGGCTATAAAAATAGGGCATTCGCATTTATAACCGATTAAATTAAATCCTTAGCGTAGAATATCGCGTATTTAATTGCACTTGAGCTGAAAATGCGATAAATTAGCTTAGAAATCAAAGCCGATCACATTTGGCTAGTAGCGAACCTCTTCCTAAAAAATAGATGATGCCCAATATTAAAGTATATCCGCTAAGCTTACTGTTCCTGACGCTTTTATTCAGTTCTCTATCCTCAATGGGGCAAATTATACTCAAGGATAAAAAATATCATGTAGATACTAAAATATTTTCGCAAACGGATTCCGGCACACTAAGGTTAGATATTTATTACAGTGGTAAAATAACAGAAACGAAGCCAACAGTGCTTTTTGTATTTGGTGGTGGCTTTGTAATGGGCCACAGAGACAGCAAATTATTTGATCAATACTTTAATACTTTGATAGGGCATGGTTTTAAAGTGGTATCTGTTGACTATAGATTAGGCCTTAAAGGGAAGAGGTTTCCAAGTCCATTTAATACTTCAAATTTAAAAGCAGCTATCGATACGGCTACGGCTGATGTTTTCGACGCAACAGCTTATCTGCTTAAAAATGCAAAAGAACTCGGTATCGATACAGCTATGATCATCCTATCAGGATCAAGTGCGGGTGCTATTACTGCACTACACACCGACTATAACAAGCGAAATGCGACAGCCTTATCGGCTAAACTCCCACAGCATTTTCAATACAAAGGCGTAATTTCTTTTGCCGGGGCAATATTAAGTTATCATGGTGCACCAAAATATGCCATGCCACCAGCACCTACGATGCTTTTTCATGGCACAGCCGATAAACTTGTTCCTTACAACAAAGTGAGATTACTTAACAGGGGCTTTTTTGGCTCCAAGTACCTGGCACGCACTTTCAAAAAAAATGGGTATCCATATTATTTTCAGTATGTACAAGGTATGGGGCACGAAATAGCAGGTTCTCCAATGGTTGAAAACCTGCCTGATATTTTGTGGTTTATAGAAAATTACATCATTAAACAAAAGCGCTACTTTATGGAAGTAGACTTTAAAGATGCCGACAAGAAACCCACTTTTAGCATCCCCCCTGCTTTAAAAAAGAGGTAGGGTAAATCGTATGGTTTTGCTATTTTTTCAGTTCGAGCACTGCAACGATAGGCAAATGATCAGAAGCATAACGCTCAGGAATAACCTCGTGGGAAACAATTTTAAAAGGATTTCCGGTTTTAAAACCAATATGATCAATTGTTTTCCGTGGGTTGATTACAGGAATGGTAAAACCACAATCGCTACATGATCTGGTAAAATTCGAATCGAATATTTTAATGCTTTCCGAACTTGGATCGGCGTTCAAATCACCTGCAACAATTAGCGGTAGGGTTTCTTTTGCTGTTAGCCGATTAATCTCCTTAGCTTGAAGGATACGGTTATCCTCCGGGCGTTGTGCATCAAGATGGGTAGAAGCAAAACGGATAAAAACTCCTTTGGCAATTTCGGCAGTGGCAATGGCCAAAATCCTTTGTTCTGCTTTGGCATCGTTATTTTTAGGTAACATAAAAGTCTGCTGTGCAGACAGAGGAAAGCGCGATAAAATGGCTACACCGTAGTCGCCCCCATCATGATCAATTGCTTTACCAAAATAAAAATTCATCTTCAATTTGGTGGCCAGCAAAGCGGCCTGGTTAATAATGCCCGATCTTTTGGTATTCACGTCTACCTCTTGTAAAGCCACAAGATCAGGTTTTTGTTGTGCTATCGCTTTGGCAATGGCATCAATATCAATAAGACCTTCTTTGTCTTTTGATGGTGGGTTACAATGGTGAAGGTTATAAGACATGATGCGCAGTACGTTACTGTTTGATTCAGCTTGCTTGGTGATCTTAGGTGAACAAGCGCCTAAAAGGCAAATGCTCAGTACTAAAAAAGAGTATAATTTCATATCGGTTAAATTAATAAATAAAAAGAGGCTGTATCATAAATTTAATTTCCATTCAAATCTGCCTCTGTTGAACTTCCCGATAAAGTGGATAAGCCAAAGATGACAATTCGACATTAATGATACAGCCTCTTAAATTAGCTACCAGCCTGGATTTTGTCCCAGTACCGGATTGCGTTGCAATTGTGTAATTGGAATTGGCCAAAGATAATTCTTAGGAGCAACAAATTTCCGACCTGTATTTACCACAAAATATCCGTTGGCATCTGTTGCGATGGTAGCTACATATTGTTGGTTAAAGCTTTCAACCAAACTTTTCTTCATCCCCTTTACATCCTGAGCCAATAAATCGCCTTGTTTCCAGCGGAGTATGTCGTAATAGCGCTGTCCTTCAAGTGCCAGTTCAACCCTTCTTTCGCGTCTGATTTCGGTTCTTAAATCTAAGCCAGCCGCTGCAAGTTCAGTAATTACCATTCTTTTCATCCCCACACGATCGCGCAACTTATTAATGGTATTATCAATATCAGTTTGGGTAAGTGTACCTTGCTCCAACCTCGCCTCTGCTAAAGTAAGCAGTACTTCTGCATAACGGATATGATGGATATCGTTCGAATCCTGGCTTACCGTACCCACAGCAGCAACTTCTACGTATTTGCTAAAGTAAAATCCGGTTCCTGTTATACAACCCTTTTTATCGGCGTTCCATTTAGGAGTATTAAATATCGGATTTGTAGTGGCATCGGCATCACCATCGTCTTGTCCGCCCCAAGCCCAACCAGGTGTTAATATGGTTTGGTTCATACGTGGATCTCTGTTTTTGAAGATATCAGCATAAGTGCTTTCGCTATACAATGGCGATTTATCTATCGGAAGTCCGTCTGTACATAAATAACTATCTACCAAAGATTTGGTTGGCGAGTAGCGGCTCGTTTGATCGGGTACCTGAATTTCGCGACTGGTATTGTGCACACTTACGCCGGCCACATTTGGTCTTGCTAAAATGGTTTCTTTGTTGGCTCCCGCAGCTAATTTTCCTTTGTAGGTAAAAAGGTCGTTATAACATTTGGCTGTACCACCAGCTGTATATAGCTGATAAACATTCAGATCTATTACTGATTTAGCAGCAGCCTCGGCAATACTCCATTTTTCGAAAAAGAGCGCTACTCTGGCTTTCCATGCAAATGCGGCACCTTTGGTAATACGACCAAGTTCAGCAGCAGTATAAGTAGTCGGAAGGCCAGCTGCTGCTGCATCTAAATCGGCAAAAACAAATTCGAGCACTTCTGCCCTTTTATTCCGCGGACCAAATACTTCTTCATCGCCAATATCGAGTGTTTTAGAGATTAACGGTACATCGCCGAAAAGGAAGATCAGATAAGTATACATAAAAGCCCTTAAAAACCTTACTTCGCCTGCATATTGCGCCAAGGCAGTTGCACTGATATTAGTGGCTTTGGTGTAATTCTCGAGAAAATGGTTACAACGTCGGATGGCAGCATATAAATTTACCCACTCGGAGTTTAATGTACCAGATGTAAAATCGTAATTTCCTGCAGAAATGGCCTGATATTCTGAATTAGGGGGATAAATGGTATTATCGCCCATGTTTTCCATGGCGATGGTATTATTGTTTCTCAAATTGCTGTAACAGGCATTTGCAGCCAGTTTTAGTTGTTCTTCCGTTTTCCAGAAACTGATATCTGTTACCGAATCTAGCGGTTCACGGTCAAGAAATCCTTTTTTACAACTGGCTAAGAAAAAGGAAGGAATCAGTGCAGCTCCGCCCAACAGGCCCGTTGCTTTTAAAAATGATCTGCGGCTGTTTATATATTGATTTTGATTTTTCATGGGTAGTTTATTTTAACTTAATCGATAGACCGAAAATGAACGTTTTAACTTGAGGGTATAATCCGCCGCTGGTTGCCTGCGATTCGGGATCGTAAGCATAAAAGAAATTGGTATCGGTAAACAAGTTATCAGCCGAGGCGTAAACCCTTAGCCTGTCTATGTGGATCTTCTGCAAGAAATTTCCGGGAATGGTATAACCCAACTGCAGGTTTTTTACCCTTAAATAAGCGGCATCCTGTAACCAATAATCGGCCAATCTTCCGGTGTTACGGGTATCTTTATACACGAAACGCGGGTATGAACCTCCTGTATTTTGCGGGGTCCACCTATCCATATGCACTTCTTGAGGAAATGCAGCATCGGCATTATAAGCATGTAAGCCCACTCCGGTAATGTAGCCATTTGCCATGCCCACACCTTGTAAAAACACACTCAGATCAAAATTATGATAAGCAGCATCTACCCTGAAAGAATAATTATACCTAGGGTAAGCATCCCCGATTACCTCTCGGTCTAAATCGGCACTAATCAAACCATCGCCATTCAAATCACGGTATTTAAGGTCGCCAGGTGCCACTTTTCCCGCATCTGCAGCAAAGATGGGAAACTTTGGTACGTATTTTCCTGCTGCGTCTTTTGTAAAATCAGCCTCTTGTGCTAATCCATCTGTTCGGTAACCATAAAAAGCATCAAGCGGTTGCCCTACCTGACGGATCCTATCGCCAATGGTTGGTGGAACGCCACCCAAATCGGTAACGGTATTTTTGATATCAAAAAACTGTCCGGTAATGCCATATTTAAAATTTCCGATTTTATCGTTCCAACCCAGGCTCAATTCATATCCTTTATTTGATATGGCACCTGCATTCTGATCAGGAACGGTAAGGCCTATTACATCAGGCTGTGGCACTTTAAGTTGAATATCTACCGTCTTTTTATTAAAAATATCTCCGGTAAAAGTAAGTCGGTTATTAAAAAAGGCCAGATCCACACCCACATTGAGCATCGTGGCTTTTTCCCATCTTAACAATGGATTGGAAAGTATAGTCTGGGCAAAACCAGTAGTCAGGATATTACCAATTGGCATGGTACCCACACTGGTTAATACTTTAATATATGGATACCATTCAGAATAAGCTGGGCCATCTGCTCCATACTGGTTACCCAACGATCCATAAGAAGCGCGGATTTTACCATCGCTAAACCAGGACTGGCTATTGTCTTTTATAAAGCCTTCTTCGCTAAATCTCCAGCCTGCAGAAACTGAAGGAAACACACCCCATTTTTTCCCAGGTGCATATCGCGAAGATCCATCATAGCGCATATTAAACTCTATCAGGTACTTTCCGGCATAATCGTAGTTAGCCCTCGAAAAAAGTGATTGTAAAGCATATTGATAAGCATCACCTGTTGCCGTTGGATTCAGTGATCCAATATTCAGCACAGGGACATCGTCGCTAACCAAATTGGTTTTAGCAGCAGTAAAAGCATCAAAACGGTAAGTTTCTTGCTGATAACCGCCCAGCAGTTTGATGTGATGTTCGTCTAAATTAAGGGTATAATCTGCCTGCATTGAGAAATTTTGCAAGGTGGTAGTCGTGGCAACTTCTCTCAGCGAATTATTCGGACTGGTGGTGTAAATAATGGCATTGGTAGCTGGATTGAAATAATCGATCCTCCGATTAAATGTTCTTCTTTTTTGAGAACTGGCAATTAAACCATATTGCGATTTAATATCCAAACCTTTTAGTAGATGCAAGGTCCCGGTAATGTTGGAGGTAAATTCTTTAGAGAAAAAATTATTGAAACCGCCATCTGTTGCAATAGCTAATGGGTTACTAGACCCCCCACCATAACCCCAGGTACCAGTGGTAAACCGTACAGGTGTTAATGGTGAACTGGTAAATGCCGTATAAATAGCACCTCCTCCACCTTCAGTATCGGCAGCAGGCTGGTTTTGGTTACGATCTAGATAGCCCAAATTCACATCAACATCCAATAGGGAAAGTAGCTTTAAAGCTGATAGTTTTATCCTGGCATTGTTTTTTGCAAACTTATATTGATCTCCAGCGATTAGGCCATCCTGATTTTCTCTTCCGTAAGAAAAATAATAATTAAAATCGCTGCTTCCTCCCTGCACATTAATGCTATGGTTCTGTTGAGGAGCATAATCTTTAATCAATGCATCTGTCCAGTTGGTGTTGGCAAAATAATTAGGATCAGAACCGTTCCGTGCTACCTCAATCTGTGCATCCGTATACGATTTTGGCAGGCCTGCATTTATCTGTGCCTCGCCAAGCAGTGTCATATAATCAACTGAACCTAACATTTTGGGCAAACGCGTTGGGGTTTGAAAGCCATAATAACCGTTATACGAAATAGTGGCTTTCTGATTAAACTTACCTTTTTTAGTGGTAACCAAAATTACACCGTTTGCAGCCCTGGAGCCATATATTGATGAAGATGCTGCATCTTTAAGTACCGTTACGCTTTCTATATCATCAGGATTAATCCAGTTCATATCACCTGGTACACCATCAATCAATACAAAAGGATTTGGATTATTGGTGGTTCCTGTTCCTCTTATCCTTAATGCCGAATGTGTAGCACCTGGTTGCCCGCTACCGCCAATAGTGGTAAGCCCGGTAATGGTACCTTGTAAACCTGTGGAAACTGCCGTAATAGGTCTGTCTTCCAAAACCTTGGCATCAATCTGCGATATGGCTCCTGTAACATTTGCTTTGCGCTGCGTTCCATAACCAACTATAACCACATCATTCAGCCCAACGGTTGACGGTTTTAAACTGATGGTATACGTTGTTTGATTTCCAATGGTGAAGCTGAAATCTTCATAACCTACCATCCGTACCTTTATTTTATCGCCAGCAAAAGCTACAATACTAAATCGTCCCATGTCATCAGACGACACTGCTTTTTTAGAACTTTCGTTCACAATACTTGCTCCAGGTATTGCTGCTCCGTTTTCATCCGTTATACTTCCCTTAATATCAAGCTTTTGCGGTGGTGCTTTTTTGGTAATTACAATGGTGTGCTGTTCTATGGCATAGCTAAGTGGCAGGTTTTCAAGACTTTTGTCCATTACCTGCTGTATAGTCATATCTTTTACCGTTACATTGAAAGTTCCGGCCTCACCGATCATTTCGTTGTTGTATAAAAAATCATATCCACTCTGTTTTTTGATTTCCTGAAAAATTTCTTTCAATGAAGCTCCTTTTAGCGAAAAGTTTATCTTCTGTGCATAAAGAGATGCTCTTACCTGGACGCAGAAGATTAATAATAGGGCAATCGTTAATCGCATCACTTTAAGTGGTTGAAACATGGAACTCAGCCTGGTTCTTTTTAAATAAAAAAAATTCATTTTGTATGGTTTGTTTAGTGGGTGGTTAATCCGTTTTGTTGTTTAGGGCAAAAATTTAGTTGATAACTGTTACCCTCCTTTCTGCAATGTTGAATTTTACCGTTCCTGTAAGACTGAGCACTTTTAGTACCTCAGAAATATCTTTAAACTTCGATACCGAACCTGTATATGATAATTTGTTATTATGGGTATTGTATACAATATCTATATCATACCATCTCGAAATTTTGCGCATTACTGATGATAAATTTTCTTCATTAAACACGAAATAGCCGTTCTTCCAAGCCATGGTCTGCTCTATATCTGCTTTGTTCACCGTAAACTTATTCTCATATAAAACCCCTTCCTCGCCAGGTTTAAGATAAGTAATGGCTGAAGCTGATGTAAGCATCACTTTTCCTTCCAATAGTGTTGTTTTAATAAAAGCTTCGTCTTTATAGGCCATTATATTAAAATGTGTACCGAGTACCTTTAGCTTCATATCCTGCGCTTTTACATAAAAAGGCATTTGTTTATTCTTTGCTACCTCAAAATAGGCCTCACCATCGAGTTCTACCTCACGACTGTTGCCCGAAAACCGTGTTGGAAATCGGATCGAACTGGCAGCATTTAACCAAACTTTAGAACCATCAGGAAGCACCAATGAATATTGTCCTCCTTTTGGAATCGATACCGTATTAAATACCACTTCTTCTGATGCTTCGGAATTAACATCGTAAGCCAATGTTCCATCAGCGGTTTTATTGATGGCAGTACCATTTTCTGAAGCTATTTGTCCTTGAGCCGCAGTATTTAGTACAACCTGCTGTCCGTTACCAAGTGTAAGTATCGCTTTATCAGAACCAGGTTTGATCGGTTTTGCATGGTTTAATACCACTACATTCTCGTTACTTTTATGGTTAGTATTGAAGTAAAAAATTGCGGAGACAATAAAAACCAATATTGCCGCTGCTGCAGCTATCTTCGTCCATAGTGTAAATGGTTTTATACGCTTGCGTTCACCAGCAGTTTCCATGATCTGCAAGAATATGCGTTCGGCCTGCTCGCCACCCGGCTTTGTACTTTCAATCAGTTCGAAATCATCTTCGTAAGCATTTAAGCTTTCTATTTCTTCTGGCGTACACTTTCCTTGAAGTGATTTTTGATAGAGAATAATATACTCCTGTTTTGTCATGTGAAGCGCTTTTCATCATAGAGCCACAACTCCACCCACACACACATATTTTTAAAAAAAAATATTCAACAAGCCTAAAATGATTGAGAATTAAGGTATCGTTCAAAATATTTATATTAGCTTAACAAATTCTTTATCTTGATCAATGAACTTTGCATAAATGAAACCTATCCATCTAGAGGCAAACGAGCGCGAATTATGGGAGGCCATTAAATTCGGGGATCAAAAAGCATTTAAAATATTATTTGATCGGTACTTCCCTACCTTAATCGCTACAGCTTCACACTATTTGCAGGATGAAAATGAGTGCGAAAACATTGTACAGGATATTTTTCTCAATATATGGCTCAAAAGAGAAGTGCTCGAAATCAGGGATTTTAAGAGTTACCTTAAAGCCGCAGCAAGGTATCACGTGTATAAGGTGATCAGAGGTAAAAACTTAGCAGGAAGTGTAATTTTTACTGATGAAAATTTGGAAAACGAATCGGTCTATGCCATTAATAGCGGCGAGGAATGGCTCAATGTATCGGCACTAAAAACACAGATTAGCGGATATTTACGGATGTTACCCAAACGTTGCAGGGAAATTTTCTTAATGAGCAGGGAAGAAAATTTAACAAATGGCGAAATTGCCGAGAAACTTAATATTTCTAAACGAAGCGTCGAAAATCAGATAACCGCAGCGCTTCATCACCTTCGGGTTAATATCAAAAACTATCTCTTTATTAGCGGATTGGTTTATTTTTATGCGGCACAAAACCCTTCAACAGACAGAAATATTCATTTCCTTATTGAGTCGCTATTGTTGTACCCACTAATTTAGTTTAATCAATTAGTTTTCATACGCTCCGTCCTCGCTGCTCAGTATCCTTTCCATTTCAATCATCATCTGCTCGGCCAGGCGTTGTTTAGCTTGCAATTTCGACAGGTAAGCATCTGCAAATGTTACTTCAAGTTCATCCATAATAAAGGCATATTTTGCCTTTAGTTCTATAAGATCAATCTGAAGTTTCTTGGGAAGATTTTGCATAGTACAAAGCTAAAAAAAGGGAGGCTATAATTCCGGATAAAGGTTTTATTTTTCTTTCTAAAAAAAATACACTAAATAGACAAAGCCGTTAAAACAATCTCCTAATTCTTTCGTTTATAAATTGATTCCGGCGTGGTTTCCGGAATAGTTTGTTTGGTTAGTTGATTAGGGATCACTCCCAAAGTGAATCCCTTTTCTTTTTTACAAAGCTTTCTATCGATCAAGCATAGTTTCCAGACAATATTTTCTAAATTCAGCTTTTAAATCGATTATATAATGGAAGAAATCAGATGGGGAATTATTGGCTGTGGGGATGTGACCGAAGTAAAAAGCGGACCAGCATTTAATAAAGTAGCCAATTCCAAATTGGTGGCCGTAATGCGTCGCGATGGTACCAAAGCAGCAGATTATGCCAAACGGCATCAAGTACCTAAATGGTATGATAATGCCGCTCAACTGATTAACGATCCTGAGGTTAATGCCATTTACATTGCTACTCCACCTCTACAACACGAAGCTTATACCATCGAGGCTTTAAAAGCTGGCAAGCCAGTATATGTAGAAAAACCCATGACTTTAGATGCTAATGCTGCTCAACGTATGACCGATGCCGCTAATCAGCTAAAGATAAAGCTTTGCGTAGCCCATTATCGCCGCGCACAACCAATGTTCTTAAAAGTTAAAGCATTGCTGGCAGCAAATACCATTGGTGATGTTCGTTTAGTCCGGTTAAAAATGCTCCAGTCACCTAACCCTGCGCTAATTGCCAAAACAGCCGATAATTGGCGGATCAATCCAGCTATTTCTGGTGGTGGTTTATTTCATGATCTGGCCCCACATCAATTAGATCTCATGACTTATTATTTCGGTGCCGTAAAAAATGCCATGGGCGTTGCCACCAGCCAACAGAAGAACACCGGGGTGGATGATCTGGTTGCAGGCAATATCCTTTTCGAAAATGGCGTTGTTTTCAGCGGCACCTGGTGTTTCTCTGTTGCCGCACAAGATCAAGCCGATAGTTGTCTAGTTTATGGTTCAAAAGGTAATATCAGTTTCCCGATGTTTGGCAATAAAATCACCGTTACTACTAATCAAAAAGAAGAATTTATATTTGAGCCTTTGCAGCATGTGCAACAACCCATGATTGAAAAAGTAGTTGATTACTTTTTAGGCAAAGGAAAAAATCCATGCAGTGGTGAAGATGCGTTGATTACCATGAAGTTAATGGATAATTTTACGGGAAATAAATCATGAAAAGAACTATACTATTTATTGCTTTAGCCATTATTGTTTTAAGTATTTTAGCTTATTTCATAACAAATAAGAAAAATGCTGGAGATTCTGACAAATACTTTATTTCTACTGAACTGGAAAGCAATAAACGGCTTAAAGCACTAAATCTGGATGGTGTTTCGGAAGATGCATCATACATTCTTGACACAACAAAGCTGTCATTTCCAGCCAAAAACAACGAGATGAAGAATGAAGACTACAGTGCTGATCCTAAACGCGAGTGGGTCATCAAGTTGATAAAAGTAAACGGCGGGGACTTTAGTAAGAATGACATTGCAAAACTATTTGATTATGAATGGAGAACAAAATACCCATCCACTATTTATGGCTATTCTGTAAAGAATCACAGATGGTCTTTTGCAGATGCCGGCGATGCCCCAGATTATTTCAATAAAATTGAAATTGCAATTAATCTCTTAGATACTTACAACACAGAAAGCCTTGATCAATATCAAAAAAAATTAGAAGGCTACATAGCTGAATTGCAAAAACGCGCTAAAAAGTTCTCTGATAAACTTCAGTTCGAAAAAACTGAGACAACAGAGCATGCAATTGCCAAAGCAAAAAAAATCGTTCAACTACATCAAGAATTCAATTTAGATGCGATTATAATCCTCCAAGTGAAACAACCTTTTAAAGGAACTTCTGCTTGGGATGCCTTACAAAGTGTTGGGCTAAGTTGGGGAGATGGCGACCTATTTCATTGGATCAATACACACGATTATGGTGGAGATGAACATTTTAGCGTATGGACATCTACCGCGCCAAACTATTTCTTACCCGAAGAAATTCGAGCTGGTAACATGAACCCCAATGATCTTATTTTTGGTTTCTCCATAGCGCGAAGCGCAGACCCGGAAAATATATTTGAAATCATGGTGGAGGCAGCAAAATATTGCCAGAAAAGATTGGGCGGAGAACTCCTAAACGGAGACGGCCAGCCATTCAATTCCGACAATGAAAAACTAAAACTCAAAGTGTTTCTTTCCAAAATGAAGCAGAAAGGGATTATCCCTGGCTCAAGTGATGCATTAAAAAATTTTTGATAAATAAAACTCTTCAGTTAATCGGATTTATAATCCCGTCTCAAGCGCTAAGGATTGCAATCCTTAAACAACAAATTAAACAAAATACGATTTGAAAATCCGAATAGTTGGTGAAGATCAAAGATCCTAACCAACTATTACCCTCCTACATCATCTTCTTAAAGCCCTCCCATTCTACTTTCCACGTTCCATCTTTTGGGAAGCCAGGATTTGTGGTATTATTTCCGTCCCAGCCAGCACACATTAAAGCCACAGCGGTAAGTAAGCCTCCGTTTCCAGGCAAATAAATACGCAAGCGGTCGTCCTGGTAGTTATGGCCATTAATCAGGTAAGTATTGGTTTGTACAGGCATCAGCAAGGCATCGATCGCCTTTTCGGGCATGCCTAAGCGTGTGGCCGTCATGGCTGTCATCGGAAAATCCCATCCCCAGGTATCATTCCAGCTCCAGTCTTTCCAAACCAGATCAAAGGTTTTGCGCATGGTTGCTTTATCCAATAACTTTGTTTCCGGCAACATACCAAATGCCCCCAATACGGAAGGGTGATCGGTTTTATATTCGGGATTGGTGTAAGAATCAGGTGCACTTTCTGCAGCCAGATACACACCTTTTTGTATCGGTAGAGGCGATAATTTAGCCATCACTTCATCCCATTTTGGGTTCCGTGGCAAACCTAAACGCGAACGCCATTCTTGTGCGGTTTTCAACCCCCATTCCCAGTAAGCGAGCTCATATGTAGGGTTAAAGGTAGTTTCGGCCTTAAAACGCTCTTGGGCGGGAATTAGCCCAGGCCCAAGTAGATAACAACCTTTTGCTGCATCAAAATGTGCAAATGAAGCCATAAAATCGGCCGTTTTAAATACCAGGTCTTTATATTTTTGCAATACCCTTTCATCTTGATTTGCGCGATATTCCAATTCTGCAAAGGTAATGAGGTGAGGCTGTTGCCAGATCAACATTGCCCCTATTGATGATGGACTTTCGTTCCCTTTATTGTCGGTCATTTTCTGCCAGCGTACACCATCAAAACCTTGTACTTGTGCGATTTTTTTGGCTTTATCCGCAACCTTAAAATACCAATCGGTACTCCGGTTTAACAACTCAGGCCTGCCCCATAGTGCAAAGTGAACCCCATGCCACCAATGCATTTCGAGATGCGGTTTACCAAACCAGCTATTGTAGGTTAAGCCGGTTTCTTGTGGGGGAAAATCGCCCGAACATTGTATTTTGGTGAGGTACTCGGAAAGGATAATCCTGCGTTCGAGTTCAAATGCACGTTTATCGGTACTTCCACTAAAATCGACTGCAGCACCGCTCATCCAAAATGCTTTCCATTGCTCCTGACTATTTTGTTGGCTCAATGCAAAAGAAGGAACAGCCTGAGTGCTTTTCTGCTGTGAAAAAAGACAGCTAAAACTAAACTGTTGACTAACTTTATTGGGTGTAATGGTAAAATAATGTGCCTGTTTCTCGGTCAACTGAGCCTTACCCTTCCACGAAAAGGAAGTATAATAAATTGCAGAATCGATCTGGCGCTTAATTACCCCACCATCGGCACTTTGTGCTACTAACTGTGAATGGTGTTTGTTGTTATTGCTCCAATTATTTCCTACATCTGCCCATTCGCCAGTAGCTACGGGATACCTAACCCTGATTTTTAACCTTCCTGCTGCAATTAACGGCGACGACACCGATACGCTGATCAGGTCGAGATCCTGATGTCCAACCGTAGTTACCTCAACAGGAATTCCTTCTAAAGTAAAACTACTCTTAATTTCACCAGTCCAGGGGTTTAGGCTTTGGTTAATGTTTTTAATATCATAGGCTTTGGCCAGTTGGCCATTCTTTTTAACCAGATCGAAACCAATATTGCCTAACTGTAAACGGTGTACATTCTGGCGGAAATAATTGGTAGCCTCTTTAGCCCTAAGTGGTGTATTTAACTGTACGGTATAAGGTATTTTGCGACCATATTGATCGTAATATTTATACGCTTCGGTAATGTTAAACTTTCCTTCGTTTTTATACGAACCCCAGCCCCATTGTGATTGGGTACCCAACGGAACGCCCTTGGCATAACGGTCAGGGAAACTTTGCAGTCCTGTGGCGTCAACTGTAAAAGCAAAACGACCATTGCCAACCGATAAAGAAGAAAGAGAGTCTATTTTTTTTACTATAACGGTATGCCGCTTTACCAATGCCTCCCGATCAATCTGTGCAAAAACAGCATTACAGGTGAAAAGCATTACGAAGAGCATCAAGAGCTTAAATTGGTTTTTGATTCTATACATACCGCTTATTTTACTAAATCATTTAAATATTGCTCCAGGTTGCTATAGCCATTTGCATTAATTTTTTGTGCATCAGTAGCATCTGTTGGGTTTAAGCGTTTTGATTTTTCCCAAGCATCTGGAATCCCATCGTGGTCTGCATCCTTTACGCTTACTTTAACCAGCTTAGCCTCAGGTTGTCCCCCGGCATCGGCCTCGGTTTTAAATATAGCACCTTTTGTGCCGATACTTTTTAAATAGCCCATAATACGGAGGTCTACAGCATCTCTTTTTAATGAAGAACCCGCTTCTGCCAAAACTGTTTGATAAGCCTTTGCTGCTGTGCTTATTTTAACGCTGCTTTTTGGGAGAAGTGACGGTTCTTTGAGAAGCGTGGCTGTTTCTTTGATAAAGTCTTCATCAGTAATGAGACGGCCATTTAGTTTTCCGTCCTTGTTGAGGTCGGTATAATTATCTCGGTGGTAAACATGATCTGTTTTGCTGAACATGCTTAAAAAACTATCGGTAGAACTTGGTCCGGAGATAAAATAATTAGCCACGAGATCCTGGTAATGATCAGCGCTCGAATGTCCGCCTACAAAACCACTTTTACCCCAGTTGTACACTACATTGTTTATAAATTCGATTTTGGCCTTTGCTTTGGGATTTCGGCTCTGGTTTCCTGCAAACAGACAATGATGCATGGTTACATATTCTGGCACTTCTAAAAGGGCACCAAAACGTTGTGGATCGATACTCTCGGCAACTACACAATATTGCAGCGTTACATTTTTACTTTTTTTAATGTGCAGGTTGTCCCAACGCCCCCATTCGATTGAAACATGGTCGAATATAATATCGTTCAAGTCATCGGCAACTACCGTACACGAACCTTTAGACATGTTAATGCTACCCCTAAAACGCATATAGCGCACAATGGTCGAATCTTTAAAAGAAACACTATTGCCGTAAATAGTGATTCCTTCTTTTGGAGCAGTTTGCCCGGCTATGGTAATTCTTGGCGATACGGCAATTTTGCCACCAATTTTGATGACACCAGAAACATCAAAAACAACCGTTCTGCCCGGTTTGCTCACCCCATCTCTAAAAGAACCGGCACCTGTATCGTTCAGGTTGGTTACATGATACACCGTACCTCCACGCCCGCCAATGGCAAAACGGCCAAAGCCCTCCGCACCAGGAAAAGCCAATTGCTGCGCTTGGGCAATATGCGCCGTTAAACCTAAAAACAAGATACAAACTAAACTTTTAAAATATTTTTTCACACTATGGTTGATCATCAACTGACCCGGTTTCTTTCTATTTAACATTTGGTAGATTTTAATTGCGATTTATATAATAGGATGATGTAGGATTTTATTTTAATTTAAAAGGTAAATACCAGTTTTCTTTATTGGCAAGGCGTGAGCGTACCAAAGCCGCCGACGCGCCATCGCCTGCGGCTTCAAACTTGGCGGCGATTTTATCGGCCAGATAATTTGGCTCAGTAGCCTGCCTGCGCAAAGCGATGCGCAACAAATCTTGCCAGCGATAACCTTCGAATGCGGTCTCTAAGGCTTCTTCCTGCATAATCCGGTCCTCTACTTCTAAAACTGTACTGGCAACTGTGATTGGATAATCCTGGTTTACAGCACGCCCCCTGATGCCCGAATTACGGTACCAATTGCCCCTGATGGTTCCTCCATCGCCATTAAAATCAAAGGGATAGCTATCAGGCACGCCATTATAAAGTGCTTTGGTACCAAAAGCGGCTTTAATTCCACTGTTCACTAAAGCACCAGCCAAAACCCGTCGATCTAACCGGTTGGCCGCCTCTGCATAACGCAGGTGCAAAACAGCAGCACGGTAAATCACCCAAACCCCTGTTTTATCAAAAGGCGTACTTAAGTTATAATTCTGTGAATATTTTAACACCTCAGGTTCAATGCCATTCACCAAACGGTACGACATATCTAAACCTCTTCTGTCGGTTAAACTTCCATCTGTACGGATCTGGTTGTCCCAGTTGCGGATTGACAAACTGGATGGTTTGACCAGATAATCGCCTGATTTAGAAAACAGTGTAAACAATGGATTGCCCGGTGAAAAGTTGCTGCTAAAAGGCAATGTCCACATCCGTTCCCAGTTTGCAATACGATCGGCCAATGGTGCAGAAAATATCTTGGTCCATGGATTAAGTACAGCCGTAGTTTTTAAAGAGTGGTCCTGCGAGTTGTCGTCACCTACGCGATAGGTATCGTACAAATCGATCTGCTGGTCGCTGCCCGTACTCGAATTGGTACCTGTTTCCATTACATCCTTATAATAACCGGCAGCCTTGAGGTAATTTCCCTTCCAAAGATTCAGGTCGCCTAAAAATGAGCGGCGCTGGATAAAAAACTTAAAAACACCATCTTTAACGATATATACATCCATTGGCAAAATGAGCGTTGGGCTTGCAGCTGAAGTATTCTGATTTAAATATTCTCTTGGCGTAGCTTCTGTTTCAGCAATTAGGCGACTTAACAGATCTTCAAAAGAGAGTTTTGGAAACTTGCTTTCATCCTGAAGGTCGGCAATGGTGGTTAAGGCATCGGTTACATAAGGCACAGTGCCATAATGGATGCCCAATTGCAGGTATAACCAGCTGCGAAGAAACAGGATATCGGTATAACGCTGGTAATATTGGGTATTATCCAACAGCTTTTTCTCCCGCATGATGTTGAAGTTCTTCAGGGCATCATTACAGTTGATAATAACTTCGTAAAAAGGTTTCGGATCGGCATAAGGATTATCGGCTGCAACGGTCTGCGTGCCCAGTTGTTTTAAATAATTGTTGGCATTGGAGGTTACATCCAGCAAATCGCCACGCAACTCGTTCAAGAGCATGTATTTATCGGCCAGCTTAACAAATTTACCATAAATACCCAGCACGGCTGCATCGGCATCGTACACATTTCTGTAGGTTTGCGAAGCTTCTAAGGCATCTTCTGGCTCAATATCGAACGCCTTTTTGCAGGATAGGATGCTGCTCAGCACCAGCACAAATAATAAACAGCTGGTAATGGTGATATATAAATTTTTATTCATCTCAATATTTTTCTTTAAAAGTTACAAGCCGATTCTAACACCCAGGAACATCGATCTAAAGCTGGGTTCTAAACCTATATCTACACCTCTGGCAAATACGCTGTTTCCGGCACTAAACTCAGGGTCGTAACCCAGATAATTAGTCACGGTAAATACATTATTGGCGATGGCATAAACGGTTGCCGAACGGATAAAATTGGCTTTTATAGGCACATTGTAGCTTAACGATACTGTTCTTAGTTTCAGGTATGAACCGTCTTCGATCCAACGGTCGGAAAAGCGGCTATTACGCGATGGATCGGCCCAGGATGCACGCGGTACATCCGTCACCTGTCCATCAACCCGCCAACGGTTTACCGCCGCGAGGCTTTGGTTGTTGTAACCGTTCATGCTTTCTAAAATGGCACGTGTACTGTTGTAGATCTTGTTGCCATAGCTAAAAGTGAAAAGGGCATCCAACGACCAGCGTTTGTAGCTTAGTTTATTGCTGTAAGCGCCAACAAAATCTGGATTGGGGTTGCCGATCACCTGACGATCTCGCTCATCAATAACTTTATCGCCATTCAGGTCTGCAAACTTCATATCTCCACCCTGAAAAGGAATAAAAGCACCATCGGCTGTTTTATTGCTCAGGCCCGAAGCAATGGCATCAGCATTTGAAGTATATACACCATTACTTTTATAACCATAGAATAAATTAGCAGCATCGCCGATCTGAGTGATAATGGTGGCTCCACTATATTGTGTAAGTAACTGATCGTTACCACCCAACTGGCTAATCTTGTTCCTGTTTAAACTATAAGTAAGGCCCATATCCCATTTCAGATCGGTCTGGTTAATCAATCTGCCGTTTATTGAAAGTTCCAAACCCCTATTGGTCATGGTACCGCCATTGCTTAGGGCATAGCTGAAACCGGTTGCCGTTAACAATGGTTCATAAATCAGCATGTCACTAATCTTATTCTGGTAAAGATCTAAGCTGATGTTTAATCTTTCCTTCAAAAAGGAAGCATCCACTCCAACATTTAATTTGGCATTCCGCTCCCACTTCAGGGCAGTATTGCCAATATTTCCCCTAACCAATCCTTGTCTACCTAAAAAATTCTGCGATACGTAGTACGATTTGGCTGTATAATTGCCAATATCGTCATTACCGGTTAAGCCATAGCTGGCCCGCAGTTTCAGACTTTCTATAAAGTAGTTATTAGCCATGAAGCTCTCTGATGAGATCAGCCATGAGGCTGCAACAGATGGCATCAAGGCCATTTTCACACCGTTAAAGTTCATCACATCGGGTATATCTTTGCCAAAACGTGAAGAAGCATCGGCGGCAATATTGAACGATATGAAGTACTTGTTGTAAGCTTCGTAATTCACATTAAAATAGTTGTTCAACCAGTTCCATTTGCCTAAAGATCCGCCTACCACACGTAGCGTACTTTGCGCACCGCCCAGGGTTACAAAATCATCACTGGCGGTATTAAAACTAGCGCCGTTATCTACTTCGGCACTGCTGTGCTGCAACCTGAAACCTAAGTTTGCGCTTAATTTACTTACCTCATTTAAATCTTTGTTGTATGATATCCAGGTATCGGTATTTACAGTAAATAATCGCTGTACACCTGCTGCTGCCTTATTGTATCCAACTGCAGTGGGTAATAAAACCGGGGCAATACCCAACATGGGCGTAAAATAATTTTCACGTACTTTATCATAAGTAATACCTACGAGTGTATTGGCTTTGAAAGCTTTATTAAATTCATAATTAAAACCAACAGAACCTGAAAAACGGTAACTGCGGTTAAGTGCCTGGATGTTTTTAATCGCTGCACTGGGGTTGCTTGTACCAAATATATCGGTATCGGCAAGGTTTGGCGATTGAACACCAGTTTCCGACAGCTCAAAAGGAGAAAGAAAAGGCGCTTTAACCAAGGCCAGGTATAAGGGATTGGTGGTATAAGCCTGTCCCTGATCCCTCAGGTTCTGCTCACTACGGGTAAAAGCGAGGTTAACCTGCGATTTTAATTTTGCCGAAAGATTCAGATTGGCATTAAAACGGGTTTGGTAACGGGTTAAATTGGTACTATCGGTTAAACCATCGTTGTTCAGGTAGCCCAGAGATAGAGCATAAGTCGCAATATCATCTCCTCCGGTTACTTTCAGGTAATAATTCTGACTAATACCGCTGCTCATTACCTGATCCTGCCAGTTGGTATTCTGGTGATAATTGTAATAACCTGGATTCGTATTATCGTTCATATAAGGCTCTGCTTTAATCAGCGCATCGGTCATGCCTGGTTTGGTTTTAAGCAGATCGGACAGGAAAATGCGGTAATTATCAGCTTCCATTACAGGTAACCGACTTACTGTACCATTATAACCTCCGTATGCCGAAAAATCCAATCGCGTGGCCACATCTTTAGCCCGGCCAGTGGTAATCAGTAATACACCGTTGGCACCTTTGGTTCCATATATCGATGCACCGTCTTTAATGAGGGTAATATTGTCGATATCTTTAAGATCAATATTGGCCAGCCTATTATTTTGGTGACCAGCGATAATGGAACTCCCATACGTATTTACATCATAAATTATACCGTCAACCACAATTAGGGGTTGGTTAGCCGCGTATAAAGAGTTATACCCTCGCAGGTAAAGATCGGCTCCAATATCTGGTGTACCTGATCTTCTAAGTGCCTCTAACCCGGCAATTTTTCCCTGCAAATAAGAATCTGGCGTTTCGTTGCTCCGCTCCCAGCTTCCGTTCAGGTTTGCCGTGCTAACCGAGTATGGTGTGCGGTTCTTTAAAGCAGTGCCAAATGGCAATACTGCAGCATCATATACCGAAACGTAACATTCTTCGAACAAGGCAATTTTGCTGATCGTTTTGCGTCCCTTCAATGCTTCTTCTTTAGATTGGTAACCTTGGCCCGAAATCACCAGTACAGCATTGTAATTGGGTACACCGATTTTAAAATTTCCCTTTTCATCTGTAAGCGCAGCAGCATAACCTGCTACCGAAACACTGATGCCCGGCAATGGCTTTTTGCTCGATGCGCCGATTACCACACCACTCACCTGCGGTCCGGTGGGCCTTTTAAATTTGATTACCGTAGTGCTTACCGAATCTTTTTCCTGAGCCAACAAAGAGTTGTTCAGTGCAAAGAACAATAAACACGGTAAAATTCCTTTGATAACCGTTTTTGTATAGTTGTACATAGATTCTTTTAAGGGCTTAGTTAACTGGTTTTAATTTGATATAATCTAAAGAAAGGGCGGTTGGTGCGGTACTCGATGCGGCTAAAGATGAAGCCAGAAAAGTATACAGTGTTCCATAAGTATCAGCAGTATAAGTACCTAAATAGACTTCTTTATACGCATCGCGATAAGCATCACCACCCTGCGCCAAACCAATTATGGATGGCACGGAACGGTACCCTACAGTTGCCAGCGGGAAAAGTACGCTACCAAAACTTCTGCTGGTATTAAAATCTACTTTCATACTGATCGGCGCTACCAGGATATCGTTTATCGCCCTCCAATACACCTCATACTTAACTGAATGAACGGCCGATTTGTAGCGGTAGTAGTAAAGCGGGCTCGGACTAGAGGTAATACTTCCTGTTTGCAGGTCGGTGAAACGTTTACCCTGTGGATCATTTTTGATCCTCGCCAGTGGGTTAGCAGGTACACGTAACGAATCGGGCATTTCACCCTGAATGATAACCGTCGGTATTTTATTCTCCATCAGTTTATAACCAATGCTATTTACCACATAGGCAATACCATTGCTTAGCAAACGGGTTTCTACAATTGCACTTTTATCTAAATGGATTTTTACTCCGGTTACGGTAGTCATCGAATCGGGTATTTCATTTAATCCATATACCTTATTTACAACCAGATCTCTCACTACGCTCCACTTGGTTAAGGTATCGGCATAAAGTGCATTGGCATGTTTGTTATAGGCAGCCAGTTTATTTTGTTCTCCGGTAAAAGCGGTATTGTTTAAAATGATATACGTCATCAAACTATCTTCGCTGCTGATGTTGGAAATACGCTGAAAATACCTGTTCCTGATTACTTTAAAGGTTGTACCTTCCTGGTAAACGCCTTTAGTTGTCACCGGATCTTTATACAGCAAAACACCTTTACTGGTATCCACTTCTTCCTGCTCCTGGCTTTTGATGAAATCTTTCTGCAAACTCGCGGTACTTAGGCTTTGCAAAAACTCCCAAGCATTGGCTTTTGGCATGGATGCGGCGTTTATGGTATGCAAAACGCCATTTTTCACGTAAACATCAGCTTGACTAATATTTGCTTCTTCGAAAGTAGTTTTGGTGAAAATGGTATTCTTGCCATTCAGCATCCTGATGACCATAGAAGGTTTTGGTGATGTGGTGAAATAGCTCTGATTGGCAATGTAGTTCCCAACCAGTCGCTTTAAAGCAGTAGTATCGTTTACTACTGTGGCATCGATACTTTTCAATGCTTCGTTACTGGGTGCCCACACCGTAAAAGATTTAGACGATTTCAGCACAGCATCGTAACCCGTTTTTACCACATAAGAAGTAAAAGTACTCAGGTTGGCATCGTTACTGATCTGTTCAAAAAGGGTCCGGTCTAATCTTTCGATATTGATCTCTGTGTGGTCTTTCCATGCATCCTTACAGCCAGCAAAAGCCAAACAGGTACATAGAAATAGCAAAACAAAATATCTTGGTTTAAAATCAATCATCATTTTGGTTGGTATATTTTTTTATTTAAGTCACTCCTCAATAAGAGGCGATGTTATTAACTGCACGCTTTTTTTACCACAGATGCACACAGATAAACACAGATTTTCAATACTGGATCTGTGTTTATACTTTTTATCTGTGGTTAATTATTAATTATGGCCTTAGTATTTTAGATCCATCAACATTATATTTCCAGTATTGCTGGTCGTCGTTAACCGGAATAATGTGGATCATATCGACATTGTTGGTGGCCTGCGAGCCGTTTATGGCTTTTAAACGTAACCAATAACGGCCTGTTTGTGGTAAATCTGCAATGCCCATTAACTTTCCAATCTGTGCGCCTGCCGTACTCGACATATAGGTTTTAAAACCTACAGCTTCTTCTGCATCGGCATCAATCACCGTTACCCCATTTACTACTTTGTTTATTCCCGGGCGTTTTACCGTAAAGTTTAAAATGCGCGAATTGGATAAAGCAGCCCTATCGGTAGTGCCATCCAAGCCAATACTCGCCTGAACCTCGGTAGTGGTATTCGATTCGGCCTGTGCATAAATACATACCCAGATTTTATATTTTCCTTTAATTAGCAACGGTGTTCTAAATTCTACCCATTCCGCAGTATTTGACGTTCCTCCAGTAGCCAGTGGGATAACCAAAATATCTTTGTTGTACGAGTTGGTCGAAGTTCCGGCACTGCCATATCTATAAATCAGCGATTTGGTTGGGTCTTTACCTTCTTCTCTACCTGAAAATTTAATTTCGGTTAAAGCAGCGGCCTCATCGCCGGTAAAGAAATAATTGTTCTTTTTATAATACTGTGTATTCTTCAACATTTCCGGGAAAGCACAAACATCAAAATCTACCCTGAATGGTGCGCGTACTTTAATGTCGAAATGTGCAGAAGGCTGATGTACTACACCATTACTGGCCGTAACATCACTTTTATCGCGAAGGAGTGAAAAACCAGGTTCGTAAACACCATTAAAGGTATCATCGTTCATCAACACGATTTCGCCAGAAAGCTTTGAGGTTAAAACCTCCAATGGAGCTAAAGTATTGTGCGCACTGGCGGTGATGATATCGGCTAAATATTTGGCATCGTATAAAATGTGATAGTTTAAAAAAAGCTGCAAACCATCTGTTGGCTGTGTTACATTTCCTGTAGCCGAATATCTGGCCTTCAAAGCTGCATAACTGTTAATACCTGCAGCTGCGAGTGTGGCATTGCTTTCGGGAATTACCGTCAAAAATTTCTGCTTTTCATCAGGATTATCGGCTGGAAGGATATTTAGTTTATCATACAGACCGCTTTCCCGCAGCGCTTCGGTAAAAATCGAATAATCAGGATTTGCAGCAACGGTTTGCGCAACGGTTAAAGTAGCAGGAGTTAATACATGATCGATACTGTGGATCAAACCATTTCCCACTGAAATATTAGGCTGGATTACACTCGCCTGCCTGTTGATACGGATTTTTGTCACCCCCGAAATCAGCTCGGAAGAAGTAGTTAAATATTGGCCGTACATGGTTAAATCGAACAGTTTGCCATCGGTAAACCTCGAGGTTGGTATAGAATCTTCTAGCAGGTGTAAACGGATGAAACTCTTCCAATCCGCAGCAGAAACATCGGCTACAGCACTTTTACCTTTGGTTTGCAAATAAGCTTTAATGGCCTCGTTGGTTGGCGCAAAAAGTGTGTAAGATCCATAAGCATTCAAAAAAGAAGCGGTTTCGGAGATTTCGAGAATCTTCGATAGTTCTGAAAACTGATCAGGGTGATTACTTAAATATTGGGTCATATTTACCACATTTGATGTTCCCTGTACTACCGAGTCTTTCCGGCAAGCCCAAAGACACATAAATAAACTGCATAATCCCAGCAGCACTATTTTAACATTCTGTTTCATAGCTTTATTTTTTTGGTTAGCAATTATTGATAAAATGGATTTTGAACAAGCGCCTTGTTTGTTTGTAACTCATAAGAATAAATCGGAAAATAATGGCTCCTATGGTCTCTGTATTTATTGATTACCGTTTGTTGCTTGCTTGGTTGTGCACTGGCAGAAACGATGTCGATCAGCAGTTTTTCGTTTGCATAGTTACCTCTTTTAGCGTTACGCAAAATATCGTACCACCGTTTGCCTTCGAACGCAAATTCGCGTGCCCGTTCTTCAAATACATATTGCGAAACATTAGCTGTTAATGCAGGATCCGGTATTTCGATAAATTTATCGGCTACAAAAGTCTGTGCATTACGGGCTGCCCTGATTTGACCAACCAATTCAATGGCCTGGGTTCCGTTGGCACTGTTACCAGGTGCCAGCCAGGTTAAGGCTTCGGCTTTCATTAATAAAACGTCCGAATAACGATACGCAAACCAATGGGTGAAAGAAGTCGCTGCCGTTCTAAAATTGGTAAACTTGCAGATGGCAGAATTAGCTTCGAACATCGAGGTACCATTTCCACGGATATCTTTATTGCTCAGGTTAGCCAAATCTGTTCCGAACAATCCACCTTCTGCTATCCAATCGGCTGCCCTGAATTCCCTTCCGGTTATGCCGAACATGGGTGCAAAGGGATTGAGCTTTTGGTTATCAAACTGAAACTCAAAAATCCCTTCCACCGAATTCCCGTTAAGGTATACGGTATTGTAAAAATCTGTCTGTTGGGTACCATTTGGGAGCAGCCTATATTTACCCGATTCGATTACCTTATTGCAGGCATCGATACTTTTTTGATATTCTTCATTCCATAAATAAGCATCGGCCAATGCGGTGTAAGCAGAAAATTTGGTCATTCTGCCCCGATCTTCGGCCATACTGCCATAGGTTACCTGTCCGTTTTCGCTGCCAAACAACAAATCTTTAATCACCTGCAGGTACACTTCCTGCTGGGTATTTTTGGCAATAGCGCCAATCTGCGAATCGTTATAAGTGGGTTCGAGTTTAAGTGGCACCTCACCAAACGAGCGGAGCAGATAGAAATACATTAGTCCGCGTAAAGCATGGGCTTCGGCTAAATAGCCGTTCAAAGCCGTTTGCGTTAAGGTTTTATCCCTATTGATTACCTCAGGTGCAAATTTGATTACCGTATTGCAATAATTGATGGTTTTGTAAATGGCCTCCCAGTTTACCAGCGTATTTGTAGAGGCAATCTGGGTGCGCATAATATCATATTCATCCCTCAGCAATCCACTCAGTTTTGATTCGTCATCGTCGGAAGAGATTTCTAAACCAGGCACCACCATATCCGCTCTGAGCTCGCCCCAGATAAAAAGGTATTTGGCCAAAGGTATATTGCTTCCACCTAAAAGTGAGGCATAACAGCCCATCACTGCAGCATCAAGCTGTTCTTTGGTTTGCCAATATTCATCACGGATTAAACCATCCTGAGGTTTTAAATCCAGCCATTTCTTGCAAGATGTTCCAAAAACACTAAGCAGTGTAACGAAGACCAGTAGCGTATATTTAATTTTTCTGTTCATGGTTAATCATTTAGAGTCCAAGGGTTAAGCCCATTGTAAAGGTTTTGGATGGTGGAGTAAGCGAGCCATCAGCTGCGTAAGAAAAAGGATTACTGCTCCCTACAGAGGTTACATCAGGATCTTGTCCGGTATATTTCGTCCAGGTATATAAATTTTGTCCGGTTACATAAATGCTGGCACTTTTTACACCAACCCTTTTCAGCATATTCTGGGTAAAGTTGTAGCGTACGGTAACCGAGCTTAAACGGATAAAGGAAGCGTCTTCTACATAACGGTCGGAGCCTAACCAGTTATAACCTACGCCGTATAAAGCACGTGGCATATCAGTTACATCACCAGGGTTTCTCCAGCGCCTTAAAACTGCAGTACTCTGGTTGTTTACCCCATACATATTGGTGGTGGTAATTTTAGCCATGTTTACGATATCGTAACCGTAGCGATAACTAAAAAATGCCTGTACTTTCAGGTTGCCATTAAAGATTACGCTTGGCCCAAAACCGCCTGTAAACTTGGGTACCGAATTGCCGAGGTAAACCATATCTTTTTCATCAATGTTTCCATCGTGATTAATGTCTTCATACATAGCATCACCCGGTTGGAATACATAATCAACCGTTGGGTAATTGTAACGCATGTAAATGGTCTGGCCGTTTGGTCCAACAATTTCTTTCCCGTTCTGATCTCTGGCAATCGTAGCATCGGCATCTTTATACACCCCTTTGTACTTAAACCCGTAATAAGATCCGAAAGGGTTGCCGATCAGGAGGAACGACTTATATTCACCCTGATCAGGAAGTCCTATGGAACTTTCTCTTGGGTAGAACTCTGAAATGGATTGGATGGAATTGATGTTCCTCGAAATATTGAAATCAAAGTTTACAATCCATTTTTTGGTTTTAACAGGCGTAGTATTGATACCGATTTCCCAACCATTGTTGTTCATGGTACCAATGTTCATATCAATGGCATTATACCCAGTAGTAGCGGCGATCCTCAGGTCATTGTAAAACATGTTTTTAGTGGTGTTTTGATAAATTTCCGCGTCGATTTTAACACGACTATCAAATAGCCATAAATTGAAACCCAGGTTCTTACCGACTACAGTTTCCCATTTCAACCTGGAAAGTTCGATATTAGAGGGATAAACTGCTGCACGACCGGCATACGACCATGAAAATGGTGTGTAATTGTTAAAATAAGCATAGTTGCTGCCTGGTGCTTTTCCACTTGCACCATAACTTAAGCGTAAACTTAGATCGTCAATGAACTTGAGGTTTTTCATAAAAGGTTCGCCCGAAATTCTCCATCGGGTAGAAATCCCCGGAAAAAGACCAAAACGGTTATCTGGCGAGAATTTGGAGTTACCATCTACCCTACCATTCATGTTGATGATGTAACGGTCTAAAAATTCATATTGTGCCTGCAACAGCACACCCACACTTCTGGATTGTGCCTGACTGGAATTTAAGCCCAGACCAGTTCCATTGGTGATGGACGGATTGGAAGGATCCTGAAATTCTGAAGATGCCGTATTTGATGTAGTAACTGAATAAGAGGCCGATTTAGTATCGTTGGTTTGAAAAGAAATCAAACCCTGAAGATTATGCTTTTCGCTTAAATGCGGACGGTAAATCAGGTTAATTTTCGACTGAATGTTGTACGAATCCCCATCAGCATCAGAAGCACGGTTTACCGTAGTTTCGGTACTTGGTTGCCCTGTAGCGATTTGAGGTAAAAAGGTTTTCGATTTGGTGTTATTAATATCGAATTGAACATCTACCGTTGAAAATAAAACCGGAGAAATATCGTACTGAAGATTAAATTTTGGCGTAATGCGCTCACCAATTAAATGGCTTGCACCTTCATTCGCCATGGCCAAAGGATTATAAGTTGCCTTATATAGGCCCTGAATATTGGAGATTGGCGAGAAATATGCTGCAGTTTTATTTCCATATTCATCATACTCATAATCAGACATGTTTGGCATTTTATTAATCGCCGTGCTACGTAAAGATTTATCATAATTAAGGTTATTATCCACATGTGTATAGGTTACATCCGTCCTGAACCTTAGTTTGCTCGATACGATATAATCGAGATTGATTTTGGCTGTAATCCTTGATAAATCGGTTCCCAAAGTAGTTCCGGTTTGACCTAAATAACCAACCGATGCATAATAACGCGCTTTTTCACCACCCCCACTCATCGAAACGTTGTGATCTTGTGTATAGCCATTGCGGGTAATCAGTTTTACCCAATCGGTGTTGTTGCTATAGTTGTAGTAATAATAGGCATCAGACGGGTCGTATTGAAAGGCTTTATTCTGTCCGTTGTTGCCTAAAAAGTCGAGGGGTAAACCTGTAGCATTCATTACCGCTTCTGGAATGAGCATTGAGTATTGATCGCCCGTTAAAAAAGGAATGGGATTAGGCTGCTGTGCCATCGAACCTTTAAAATTGTATGATACCACAGGCCTTCCCCTTTCGCCACGTTTGGTATTAATCAGAAGTACACCATTGGCCGCCCTCGATCCCCAAACCGCAGTAGAGGCTGCATCTTTTAAAACGGTGATATCTTTAATATCGGATGGTGCAATATTTAAAAGCTGCGCATATCCCTGCTCATCGGCAGTTCCGAAGTTAAAATCAGAAGGAATTTCGGTTTCATAGGGCATGCCATCAAGTACAATGAGCGGCTCTGCAGAACCGTTGATGGATGAAGTACCACGGATCCTGATCGACATTCCTGCTCCCGGATCTCCTGAAGTGGTACCAAAATCTACTCCTGATAAACGTCCGGCCAAAGCCTGATCGATTGAAGTTACCGCCAATTCTTCTAAAGCTTTACCGCTAACCGTTGCAGATGCAATAGTAGAGTTACGCTCGGCTATGTTTAAGCCTGTTCCGTTATTAACCATTTTTTTGGCGGTTAACACCACTTCCTGTAAACTGTTCGAACTTGGCTCCAACGTTACATTTATGGTTGTGCGGTTACCAATCACACCAGCATTATGGCTATTATACCCAATAAATGATACCACAAGCTGGTTTTTAGTATTGGTTACCCGCAGGGCGAAATTCCCGTTGATATCGGTACTTACCCCGGTAATGGTTCTTTTATTCTGATCTACCTCAATGACCGAGGCACCTATAATCTCGAGCTTATCTTTTTTGTCGGTTACTTTTCCGCGCACGGTAACGGGCTGCTGTGCACGGAGGGTTTCTGAATATCCCATGATTGTTAAAATCATAACAGATAGACAGAAAATTTTATATAGAAATATTTTCATCTTATATAATCTAGTTTTATCTGTAATTGTTACTTATTGTAATTGAGATAATTGGAAATGGAATGAATAAGGGTACGGTTAGAGAGCTGATTACTCGAACTGAAATTCACCTGCGTAGTGCGTCCCGCCCGATCAGTGATGATCAGGGTACTAGGCTGATTCAAGATGTTCAGCAATGTATTGTCTCCAGATTCTGTTTGTAACAGCGTTAAATAGTTATCGGCTTTTTTACCGTCAACTGCTACCGATTCGCCATTGATGATGTGGTAAAGGATAAATTTTCTTACCATATCTTTCTGCGCCTCAGATGTAGGTGCCGCTGTAGGTAAAGCACCCGTAGCTTTTGTTCCAGGTAATAAACCATCTTTAATAGCTTGTGTAATAGCCGCATTATCGGGCACCAACATGGTATATTTATTATCAATACCTGTATTCATACCTGAAATGGCTTTGGTTGTAGCATTGTAGAGTGAAGAAGTTGAAACAAACCAGTAAAAAGATGAAAAGCGTGTAGGATCACTGGTGGCCAGGTTTTGCAGGTGCTGACCTACATTTTTATCGGTAAAAGCCAATGGCGCATCAACATAATATACAATGCCGTTTATCGAAGTTGCATCTGTTTTGGTAATGTTGATATCGATACCGGTATCAACTGTTCCACTGGTCTGGATTTTTCCATTGCGGTAGCGAACATAATCGCCACTCTGACTTTCAACAATACCTGAACCGCTCAAACTGCTTAATTCGCCAGTTGGCGTAAGCAAAACACCTGTTTTAAACAAACGAAAGGCATTATCACGGTAAATCTGGTTATGCGAATAACTTGCGGTTGGCGAAGTACGGTAGCCCCATGCAGTAGTTGTGGTACCAATACTGCCTTCGTTGTAGCGGTAACCTGCCGCTGTTACCACCGCATCGGGCATTACCAATAAGGTTTGCCTTACGCCTGGTTGTGTGGTATATATTTTAACGCCTGAGCCTCCATCAGCATAGGCTAATAAAGTAAGATTGGTAGTCGGATCAAGATAAGGTACACCATAAACCGTCCGGAATACATTTGAGCTGTGCGCCTGGTTTACCCCATAAAAAACGGCATTGCTCAAAATCTGTTTATCCACGGCATTATCTAAGTTCAGGGTTGTGGTTTCGAGCAGGTAATTTTGACCTTGAGCAAATTTACTTGGCCATAAAGCTGTTGGCCACATGTGCGAATTAATGAAATCGATTACTATACTTGGTGGAGTACTTTTAAAGAAAGAATTGCCATACTTGGCCAATATTTTTTTTCGGTAAGCCCTAAAAGCCTCGTTGGTTGGCGCCATGATGGTCCAGCTTGATTTTTGAGATTCGTTTGCCAGATAGCTGTTTACCCCAGGCTGCTGATAATTCTCATTATTGATAGAATAAGCCAATAAACCGTTATAACCTTTTACATACACCGAATCGGAACTGCCCGTGGCTACAAAGTTGCGGTGGGTTTGGTATGCATTAGAGACATAAAATTTTAGTGAATCGAGCAGTGCTTTAAACTCGCTGTAATTGGCATTGCTACTGATATATTGGTCGATGCTTTTTAAAGGCAGGGTAACACGGTCTACCTCGTGGATCATGCCATTCTCAGCACTGATATCCATATTTACCACTGCCGCAGCAGCTACGTTAAAGCCATTGTAAGTAGAACCTGGGTAAAACACGTTATAATCGCCGGCACTCATACCACCAGTGGTCATAAATGCCGTGGTAAAATAAGGGATGTATTTATTGTTGTTATCACCGTCTACATAAGCAGAAGTATTTACGCCTCTAACCGATTGTACATTGCGGTTGGTGGCGATAACTTTTGTCCGCACCCCATCACCCTTTTGTTGTACCCAATCGTAATAAGCAGTTTTTCTTTTAAAGGCAAAACCAAGACCAGTTTCTGCTCCGCCTGCCATTTGGTAGTTACTCAATTGGTCTTTGCGGTAAGCATTGTATACCAAGGCATATTTTACAATTGAGGTAGCCATCGAATCGCTGACCTCGGCAGTACCTTTAATATTCTGATCTTTAAAAAAACGTTCAAAAGCCGCATCATTTGGCGCAAAGAAAGTCCACCAGCCTGTTTTGCTTAAAATATCTTTATAACCAGCTTTGTCAATTACCGCGGTTAAGTGTTTAAAATTGCCCCTGGCTTCAAGCTGTTGGTAAATGGGATCTCCCAAACCTGCTGGGCGCTCATAAAATGCATCAAATTCCTTTTTCTGGCATCCTGATAAAACGGCCAGAAAAAACAGAAAACAACACGAACTTATAAAAAGTCTGGTCATAAATTATTTGGTTAGTACAGGTTTAAGCAAGCAGTGGCGGAAGAGAAAAATTGAATACAGCAAAGCGATTGAGAAATAAAATTGCTTTTCATTTCTGCGCTAAACCCAGGATATTATAGATGGCTATCCTGCTAATAAAATTCAATGTAGATCTTTAAGCTATCGGCTTACTTGTTCAGTTATATATTTGGTTATTCAATACAAATCTATCTCAAACCGCTAAAATGAGTTTTCAAAAATTGACGAATTGCTTTCGTTATTTGGTGAAAAGAGTGGTTTTGAAGGTAAATGAAGTGGATTTCGCAGATTACGGCTGAGCAAAACAGCAATTATAAAATCTGTGAGGTCTTTTTAATCTGTGGGAAAAAGTATAAGCCTTGCTACTTTTTGGTTCCCGCTGATTTCGCAGATTAACGCAGAGGAAAGTCAATCATAATTTCTGCGGAAATCACCTTAAATCTGCGGGAAAAAATATAAACCTCGCTACCGTTTGGTTCCCGCTGATTCGCAGATTAACGCAGAGGAAAGTCAATCATAATTTCTGCGGAAATCATCTTAAAGCTACGGGAGAAAGTATAAACCTTGCTACTTTTTGGTTCCCGCTGATTTCGCAGATCAACACAGAGGAAAGTCAATCTAATCTGCGTATATAATCTTAAATCTGTGGGAAAACCAGCACCAATTTCAATCTAGGTATATACCATTGTTTTTAGATAAGCCGACGGCGAAACATTATACTTCTCCTTAAAACAGGTACTGAAATAAGGCAAACTGTTAAAACCGGATAGGTAACCCGCTTCCGAAACGGTGCACTTGCCCGAATCTAACAGTTGTTTACTGCGTTTAAGGCGCATATCGCGTACAAACTCCACCGGACTCAATGAGGTCAAACTCTTTAGCTTTTTATAGAAAGTTGTTCTGCCCATGCCAATTGCTGCCGCAACCTCATCAATATTAAAATCAGATTGAATCATCCCCTCTTCCACAATTTTGATCATTTCTTTCAAAAAGCTTTCGTCCTTTGAGGTAATAACAATTTCGTCAGGCTGAAGGGATACAATACGCTGCTCTTGTCTATTGGAGAGTTGCTCGAAGAGTTTTTTCCTCGAACGGATCAAATTATCAATTGCCGCAGAGAGAAAATCAGTATTAAAAGGTTTGGTTAAATAAATATCTGCGCCATATTTTAAACCTTCAATCCGGCTTTCAATAGAAGATTTAGCGGTGAGTAAAATTACGGGAATGTGGCTGGTAGCCGCATCATTTTTTAACTGATCGAGCATTTGGATGCCATCCATTTTAGGCATCATTACGTCGCTGATAATCAAGTCGGGCAGTATGGCCAATGCCATTTCAAAACCTTCAGCACCATCACCAGCTGTGCTAACGCGATAATGATCTTTAAACCTAAGCTCCAGAAAGTTTCGGAGGTCAGGATTATCCTCTACAATTAACAATTGCGGGTGTTGGCCATTGGTATTCGAATTGATTGGTGACGCCTGGTTTCCCACAGGCATGCTTAAACTTAACGGTTCTTCCAGGCTGCTCTTTTCAGTAAAGTTCACTTCCGAAGCATCGAAATGGGTATATCCGGATTTTAGCCGCAGGGTAAAAATCATGCCGCCACTGCTATGCTGTTCGGCCCACAGCTTGCCATGGTGACTTAAAGCCAATCCACGGGCGAGTGCCAAACCAATTCCCGTCCCCTTTAAATTGGTATCTGCGGTAATACTTTCTTCGTGATAGATTTCAAATATTTCCTCCAGTTTATCTGTTGAAATACCCTTGCCCTCATCAATAATGTGAATCAATATATCGCCGGTTTCTTCTTCAGTTTTAATCTCGATCCAGATTTTTCGATGAGGTGGTGTAAATTTAAATGCGTTGGAGAGCAAATTATAAAGGATAATTTCAATCTTTTCTCCGTCTACCCAGGCCAAAACCGGTTGCTGATCTGCAAGAACATCGAATTTAATCTGCTTTTCGTCGGCCATGGCAGAAAAATGGCTGGCCACATCTTTGGATAAAGCCACCAAATCAATTTCAGCTACATTAAGCTGCATTTTTCCGTTCTGCAGTTTCCTAAAATCAAGTAACTGATTGGTAAACCTGATCATCCGGGTCGCATTTCGGTGGATCACATTGATAAATTTCCTCCCCCTGTCTGATAATTTTTCGTTACGCGATATTTCTTCTAAGGGATTTACAATCAGGGTAAGTGGCGTTCTGAGTTCGTGCGAGATATTGGTAAAAAAAGAGAGTTTAACCTCCGTTAATTTCTGTTCTACCAAAACCTTGTTGCGTAATCTGATCATAGTTACAATAATCCGCCTTGCTAAAACAGCGATAACAATAGCCAGCAAAAAATAAATGAGATAGGCAAACCAGCTTAAATAAAAAGGCGGACGGACAATGATCTCCAATGTTTTTTCGGGTAGGGTTAAAAAAAGATCATCATTTGTGGCCCGCACTTTAAAGGTATAGGTGCCTGGCGGAATGTTGGTATAGGTTGCTCTGCGCAAATCGTTTACCTGGTGCCAGGTTTTATCAAAGCCTTCGAGCTTATAAGCATAGGTTATTTTGTTGGAGGCACGGTAATCGAGCACCGTGTAATCAATACTAATTACATTCTGATCGTAGTTGAGCACCAGCGACTTAGTTTCGTTGATGGTAAATTTTAAAGGAGAATCTTTATCTCCGGGATCAATATCCTTATAATACAGTTGAATTTTGGTCAGCGCCATTTTCGATGAGGTACGCTGATCGGCAATTTTTAAAGGATTAAATTTGATATAACCATCAGTAAGGCCAAAATAAAGTTGCCCATTGTTTGCCGTAAAACAGGTAGCCTCAGAAAAACCAACCTTTGGCAATCCGTCGAAAGAATCGTAGTTTTTGAATGTTTTATGTTTTGGGTTAAACCTGGATAGACCGCGTTCGGTAGCAATCCAGAAGTTACCTTCTTTGTCGCCACTCATGCTTAGCAGTACATCATTCGCCAGTCCATTTTGTGTGGTAAAAACCTCAAAGCGTAATACATCAGGATTTTTCGGATCGGCAATTACTTTATTTAAACCGCCACCAAAAGTAGCGATCCAGATGCCGCCAGCTTTATCTTTGTAAATATACTGTACGCTATTATTCCCCAAACTGGCATGGTCTCCACGGATTTTACGGTAAGCTAAAAACCGGTAACCATTGGTAACTGGCTTGTTCGGATCAAAGCGCAGTAAACCATTGCTTGTTCCAATCCAGATCCTGCCATTGTTGTCTTCTAATAAATGCCGGATAACCTTGGCCCAGCCAAAAGGATAATTATGAAAAGCATTGTAAAAATTCTTAAAACCTTCTTTGCCATCGATATTGCTCAACAAATTAATACCACCACCCAGCGTGCCTACCCAAATGCGCCCTCTCGAATCTTCAATAACCGAATATACCAGATCGCTGCTCAAACTGTTTACATCCGAGGGGTTGTTTCTAAAATTCTTAAGTGTATAAAGATTCCTTTTTTGATCTGTTGGTGTGGCTTTAAACAGGCCATCGCCTTTTGTTCCTAACCAAACATTACCCCTGCTGTCTTCTATAATGCTGTAAACCGTACCAATCTGTTTATTTCCTCTTCCAAAAACATCAACTTCTTTATCATTTTCGTAAACCCGAATGCGGCCGTCTTTACTGCAAACCCATAAGCGCCCCTTCTGATCGTGCATCATGGCCCTTACTTCATTTTCTGAGCGGTTTTTAGGGTTATTGGCTAAACGGTGGTAATTAAATTTATCAGTAAGCGAAACCACTTTATTAATCCCACCATCGCGTGCGCTCATCCAAAGGGTCCCCATCCGGTCTACATATAAACTCGTAATAATATTGGAAAACTTTTGGTCTGAAGAGCCGGGCTGATCATAAAAATAATCAATCTCATCGCGCTGTGGATTATAGAAGCCAAAACCACCACCTTTCATGCTTACCCATAATATCCCGTTTGCATCGGCAACTACGCTATAATCGCGGCTCGAGAAATTGAAATCTCTTTTTTGGCTGAAATATTTATACTGTTGTGTTTTAGGATCGTACTTTATAATTCCGTTTTCCTGTGGCTCGATCCAGATTAATCCTGAATGGTCTTCGTTAAGGGATAAATAATTTTCTTTGCTTCCAGATTGGCTTACTTTAAAACTGATGGGATCAACCGTGAGCATTCCTTTTCCCATGGTAGAAATATAAATCAGACCCGCTTTTGAATAACAAATGGAATTAAACGCAGTTCCCTTACTAATCTGTTTAACCTGAAAAGATTGCGTCCTTAGGTCGTAGATTAATAAATTTCCATCACCAGTACCAAAATAAAGCGATTCTTTGCTCTGAGCAACACAATTAACAGCATAAGAAGAAAGCATTTTTTCTATAGGCGCAGAAAACCTGAGCACTTGATAGTTACCATTGTTATTCCCTTGTAGACAGTTCAATCCACCTTCGGTGCCTATCCAGATTCTTTGCTTTTCATCGCGGTACCTGAATTTCACAGCGTTTCCTTTAATTTGTCTGCCAGGCTGTTGCTCTTTAGCAAACTGTATGATGCCGGGTTGCCCTTTAAAGTTATTTGCGGCATACAAAAGCCCTTGATTTTCAGTTAGCAACCAAACACCATTTTTAATATCAGGCACCATGTGGTCGATAATTACCTGGTCTTTAAAAAATGCTTTAAAAGGCCCATCAGAAACGGGTAAAAACTGTTCAGTACGCTTATCAAAACGATAAATCTTAAAATCGTAGGTTTTTACCCACAGGTAACCCGATTTATCTTCTACAATTTCCCTTATTTTATTGGTCCGTAAGTTAGAGGTATCGCCAGGCCTGCTTTTGTAAACCACAAAATTTGTCCCGTCGAAACGGTTTAGGCCATCAAAAGTACCAAACCACATAAAACCGTCGCGGTCTTGGGTAATGCAGAGCACACCATCATGCGAAAGCCCATCTTCGGTAGAGTAATGCGCGATATTGCTTTTCAATTGTGAAAAAGCAGAGAAAAAAGACAAGCAAATCGTTATGATCGGCAATATTATTTTTTTCGATATCCAGCTTTTATAACACATTATTCAAAAACTAACGAACCAGTGTTACGGCCATTAAACCGATAATGACATCATTACAAAGCGCCGATAAGGTAAGCTTAGCCAGTGTTTTGTTAGGATCAAGCTTTAGGCCCAAAGCTGTTGCTGCACCTCCTTTTATATCTTTTCCGTTCCAGCTATCGCCATCTTGTCCGGTTACAATTTTACCTGTTTTCAGGTGTACACGTACAGGCCGTTCTGCACCGGTATCGAAAGCGAAACCATCGGTAAAAAGATCCTGCTCAATCGGCCACCAATTTTCGGGGTTACGTAATAACAATTTTTGGGTAGATCCATCGGTATACTGAACCGTAATTACACCATTATCCATTCTGCTTTGCATGGGGTTGGTTGTCCCTGCCAAAAGGAAAAAGATCCCGCTTGCTTTACCAGAAAGTGAAATTTCTGCTTTTCGGGGAAAATTGTCCCACTGAGCGGTGTAAATGATATTTTTTGAAGTGCTATCTGATGGTGTTTTAAAAACCACTCCAGAAGCCAATGAAAATTCACCTTTGTTGCCTGCCAGTTTACGCAAGCCCATATCATTGATTTCGGGTTTTAATTTGGGATGCGTCCAATCACCAATGCCTTGCCAGGCCAGCTGTAAAGTTGTGGTTTGTGGCCGTGGAGACAGGTATTTATGGTTAAAAATCTGACCGACCTGATCGTTAAAATAAGTCGATAAATCTTGCGTTTCCAGCTTTTTACCTGCCCATTCTTTAGCAGTTAAATCTAAATTTTGATCCGGCTTTTTCACTGCCTTCTTCAGTTTAAAACAAACAGGAAACCAATACATGAACGGACCATTCTTAACCTGGGCAAAGAAGGTACGGTCGCCTGGTTCGCCCTGAAGATTTGTACTAAGTTTACTTTCACTTGTATTTATATTGTTAAGCACCTGCTGTGGATCGAATATTTTAACAATTTTAGCTTTACCAAAATCGACTTCCATTTTCGAACCATCAGTATAGGCTGCGCCAATTTTAGGTTGATTTAAGGTTTCACCTCCCCAAATCAATTCAACCAAATAATCTTTTGCAACTGCGCTTTCAATCTCGATTTCAGGTAAGCCAATTGCGTCGGCTACATTTTTCCACTTTACTGCTTTTCCATTAATCTTAACCGATTTTAATTGATTGCTCCTGGCTTTAATGCGCATTTTAAGTCTGAGCCTAATCGCAAACCTCGGCAATAGCTCATAGGTATCAACTAATCCTTTCCGTTTAAAAGAAAAAGAAAGATCAGGAATGTTTAGGGCCGCATGATCCCATTCTTGCGGTAAACCTGGTCTGATGAGCAAGGTTTTATTCAGTGCATCAGGCACCACACCAAAAAGCCCTTCAACGAGTGTTCTTGAATTAATGCCTACCGGATCACCAAAATCGCGGTACGACTCCCCTAAAATGGCATCATAACGAGAAACCTGGGCAAAATTACCCGGACTTCCCCCAATATACATGCTGGCCAATATTTCGCTTTTCCAAAGCTTAAAGGCTTCTTCAGTCCTGCCAACTTGCCAGTTGGCCAATGCCGTATGGGTAACTTCCGCTAAAACCACATTGTTTAACGACCATTCGTAAGGCATCCAGTTTGTGGTTGATAAAGTATAGTAACCTTTATCTTCGAGTCCTTTAGCCCTTACAGGTATGTGTGGGATATTGGTATCAACATACCTTAAACTCTGCCAGGCCTGAAAAGCATCCGGAACCTCCGAATCTATACTGTGATAAACCGTCCATAAACCTGCAGCCGGATGCAATTGCTGTAGGCCTAAAGCATCTTTATATTCTGCATACCAGCCTTTTTCTGGCATCCAGAGTTGGGCATTCATGGCTTTTAATATTTTGTCGGCCTCTTTTTGATAGACACTTGCATCTTCATTAATCAAACGGGCAAGTTTAGCGGCAATTAAATTCGCGCGGAAGTTATAAGCTGAGCTATGTGTTCCGCTTCCGCCACTATATTGCAATGCATCGCTTGCCCAAATGGCTGCATAGGCATCATAAAGACCGTTATCATCCGCATCAAAAACTCTTTTCTCCCAAGCCAGGTGCCGCTTAATTACCGGCCACATTTCTTTTACATAAGCTAAATCGCCTGTCCAGTTAAAATGCCACAGTAATTGATCGATATACACCAGGTTCATATCGTAATGGTGTGGTCTGATCGATTTTCCATCCGGTTCACGACTGATGTAGCCATTGCTGAACATTGCAGTCCCCATGACCTCTTTTGATCGTGAAAGATTAAAAGCAGTATCGGCCAAGATAGTACCACTCTCGGGATTGAGCACCTGCGATTTGGCGTAGGCATTAAAATGTGTTCGTGCCCGATCGTGCCAACCTAGTGGATCGGCAGTGTAAGGCCCGCGCCAACCGGGCAAACGCATCCGCCAGCCTATGGCACCGTGCATATAAGATGGTGCTTCCCAAATCCCATCCGAAGCCATCGCCAAAGTACCACCGATGGTGTTGAAAAAGGGATCTGGTGTATCAACCTGTACCCGATCGGCTAAAACTTCACGTTTCTTTTCTGATTCCATAAACTGGGTAGCACTATCCCATGTTTTAGGAGCATTGTCTTTTTCAGGATTTTGGATCAATACATAGAAATCTTTACCATTTTCTACCCTTAGTTTTCCGGTAACTATTGGATTTTGCTGTGTTTTAGATTGATCTAATGTTAAAGGAGAAGATAAATCAGCAGCATCCGCAATCCTGGTTTCGGCAGGGAAAATTCCGCTTATCTTTTTGATTTTGGCATATTGGAGCTGGAAACTGTTTTTTGTAACCGTAAATAAATTATCCTTGCAGTTTTGTTTTTCAAGGTAAAAAGAAGATTCGGGATCTACCCCCATATCGCCACTCCGGCTAAACTTTTTATCACTTGCTCCACCGAAAACCCAAAGCAGCTCTACACCCTTTTTCACATTTTCGAAACGGGCTTTTAACACCATACCATCGCTATTGCTCAATGCAAGGAGGGTTAAATGAAGCGTCCCATTTCCCAGCAATGGATCTTTTATCGTGTAAATCATCGATCCCGGACGGTACCTGGCGGTAATATCCGTTGCCTTAATCAGCCATTTGCTGTTATTGCCATCAAGTAAGCCAAACTGCAGGTTACCGCCCATAGCTGGCATATACAAAGCAAATTCAGGCAGATCGCCAGCCTCGACCCGAAATGCAGTATTGGTTCCGTATAATGCTCTGGTAAACCTTCTTGTACCGTTATGGATAACAAAGTCTCTTCCCTCCGGACGGTACCGTAAACTTGCGTTTTCATTATGCCAGGTTCCTGATTTTAAGGTTGGAGGATAAAGTTCTTGTCCAAAAAGTGTAGTCACCGATAAACCCAGGCAGTAGCATAAACTGTAAAATCTTTTCATTTTTTCGAAACGGCTAAGGATTTACACTTACTGAATTACTTACTTTCAATGCGCTTTGGTCTGTAGTTTTAATATTCACCCGATCAAAAGTCCAGTTTTGCCCGAAATCGATCGTTCCGGCAGTAGCTGCTTCTATTTTCAGGTTGGAGAGGTTAAAGTTTTTTAATATGGTTTCTGAAAAACCAATGGCATTGATTGCCTTTTTAGCACGCGGTAGCAGTAACATTAAACACGTTTATGTTTTGTATTTTAGGAATACCTTTGTTTGCTGGTTCTACATGGGTTAAAAGTTTGGTCCAATGTGCGGGGATGGAATCTGGATGGTATCCCGCTGGTAAAGTAGAATAACTGTAAGCTGGATTCCAGTTTGGATTTACCTGGATCACATTGCCCACACCATGCATGGTAATGTTACCGAAATACACATCTTCTACCGTGCCTCCCCTTGTTTTGGCCGATTTAATATTAATCGCGTTACCCGTTCCATAGCCTACCAGATCTGTCGCCCACACATGGCGGATACTGCCTGATGTTTCGCTGCCCAAAGTAAGTAGGCCTGCTCCTTTACGCGCCACACAATTGCGGATCACCACATATTCGGTTGGTCGGTTTACCCTTAAGCCATCCCAATCGCGACCAGCTTTAAGGCAGAAATTATCATCATTACAATCGATATCGCAATTTTCAATCAGTGTCCATAACGAAGAATCGACGTCAATTCCATCAGTACTCGGGCCGCTGCCATCTACATTGTTCCGAATGGTAATATGATCTACCGTTACATAAGAAGAGTACAAAATCTGGACTGTCCAAAATCCGGCCTGTTGTACATGAATATCTTTAATCACCACATCCTTTCCCGGTTCGACCAGTATTGTTCTTGGCCGTTTAGCATCATAATCTACAATCCACCTTAACCCTTTCGGATCATATTCTTTTCTTAAATTCCAGTAATATTCCCAAAATGGTTTGCCCTGGGCATTAATGAGTCCTTTGCCCGAAATAGAAGCTTTATTTTGTTTTAGAATGTTGATCAGCGCAGCAGGCCATTTCATTTCGATGCCGGCCACACGTGTATCGATTTCTGGGTAATCCTTAATGTTCTGGCTACCCAAAATTTCAACACCTTCATCAATCTTTAAATTGACTCCATTTTTAATAAATATTGATCCCGTAAGGTATTTGCCCGCTTCAAAAAAAACGATACCTCCGCCTTTCGCCGCACAATCGTCAATGGCCTTTTGAATGGCATTTGTAGCCAAAGTTTTACCATCGTTTATCGCGCCATATTTGTTTACAAGATAGTTATTCTGCTTAAAACTGAATTTCCTAGCACCCACCTTGCTTACCCAGTCTGGTGTTTTGGGTTGGGCAAAAACGGTAATACTAACGAGCATAAACGCTGCAAGCATAAAAGAATGGATGCTTTTCATAAATTCCGGAATATATTTGGTTATACGTTACAGCAAGCGTTATATAGCTGCTGGTTTATTTCCGGTTAATATATAAAACGTAGCGCGCCAAACCGTCCTGCTTCATCCTGCCTATCTGCTACCTAATTGATGAAATTTTTAAGATGTTAACCGGCATTTGTAATCCTTAAACAAGCATTTGAAGTAAATTGCGGATCGAAAATCTGCAGAAGGCTTGCCTCCTCGCCCATCATTCCGAACTCGATTAGGAATGGTAATGCCACAGCAGATTTGCCTTTTTGTATTTGGATTTCGTCTGCTCGGAATAACGTCTGTTTTTTCTATTTCGTCATCCTAAGCTTTTGTCGAGCAGAGTCGAAGTGAAGGATTTTTTTAATTGAATCATGTAAGACAAAGAAGGACCTATAAGCTCGATAGTCTTACATTTTCTTATTCCTGATGTTGTAAGCTACTTTGTAAGGTGTCGTTCATACCTATTTTGATAACGAAGGGTACTTCTTTTTCTTCGTTTATCGGAATAAATGACTTAAAGTCAATTTATACTGATTTTTTCCGCTCTTTATCTGGCATAAGCTTAACCTTGCTAAGGAATTGAAATCTACTTATTATGATACCTGTAATTTTGTTGTAAAACGATTTCTTACTGTTTTGTGAAGAGGTGGCATCTTTCTTATCTAATAAATGTGGTAAAATATCCTTGGGCATTCTCCAAAAATCAGGAGGAGGGTTTTCTTTGAAGATAATCAGATAAAGTTTTAATGTTTCTAAATACCAATCCTGATGTTTATTGTATTCCACAATACCCCCCACGTTGGGATAATGATGTAAATTCCGACCTAAAACCAATGGGCAGAATTTTTCCCAGTACTCTACCGTATATAGCAGGTGCATATGCCATACCTTATCAACAACAATAGAAGGCGATGCCCCGTTCTGTGATATACAACAGAGATACACAAAACGCTTATACTCTGCTATCGCCAGTAAAGTAAACCGTCTTGTCCAGCCCTCGGTAACTGCTAATTTTCGCGAAAAAGGGATTGCAAAATCTTCATTATCTGGCGAATAGTCATAAATCCGTTGCCACAAAGGATCGTCTGCATAATTTACCTCTCTTTCATCAGGTAATATCGTGACATATTCAGGTTTCATCATGCACTATTTAGCAGCCACAAGAAACTGAAGATTCATAAATATAAACGGTTTTGGGATAATAATACCTGTTAAGCAACTGGCAGAAATCGTCGAACCTTTCCTGTAGGTTGGTGTCCAATAAATTTAATGTAAAATCCAACGCACGTTTGCCGCCAGCAGAAACCGAAAGTTTATGGTCAACAATCTGTATATCGGTTATAACTTTCCATTGGATAAGGGCATCATGCTCATAGTAATAAAGTCCTTCGCCACATACCTTTAATAGCACTGTTTTTTCTTCACGCTGAGCCCAATAACCCACTACTCTTACGGTTACTAATATAAAAGTTAGTATGGCAGAAGCATAAAGGGAGATAGATAAGGCCCATTTGTCTTCCGAAAAAAAGGAAATAATAACCATAACTATAAATGAAAACAAAAACAAGGCCGCCGTACATGAGCAATTGCCAGAGTCCCAAGCCCTTTTATACAAAATCATTTCATCTTTTACCATAAGCCTCAAAATCTGAAGGTAAGAAAATAACAGATAAAAAGCTGAATTTAGCGCTAAAAGTCTTAGCATTGATCGATCAATGCTAAAATAAAAACACCCATCCTTGTTGCCACAGCTTAAATTTAACAGCTAAAGTTTCGAAAGCAAAAGTTTCACAGAGGCTCTTTTTTGATAGTTGGGATTGAAATGAACATATTTAATTTTACCTGAACGATCGATGATATAGGTTGCAGGAACAGGTAAGGTATGTCGAGTATTCCCGTTGTTGTCTTCTAAATTTATACCATAACCCTTGTATTTCGTAAAAGTTGCTTCGTCCATCATAAAGTTAACATTGTAGGCTTTCATAATCTCATCGTCTTTATCCTGAAGAATAGAAAAGCCTGCGCTCGTTTTTTTGATTGTTTTATCGATGTTTTCTTTTGTTTCGGGTGTAACGCCAATAACATAAGCATCTTTTCCACTTAATAAACTTAAAGAATCTTGCAGCTCTTTAATGTGTTTATTACAATAGGGGCACCATTGACCGCGATAAAAGAATAATACCACAGAACGGTGCGCTTTAAGTGCACCTTTCAAACTCACGGTTTTACCATTTTGGTCCACTCCACTAAACATAGGCGCTTTATCACCTTCCTTTAAACCTTTTTGTGCTTTTGTTTGCAGCGATAATACAACAGCTAACGCTGTAAGTAAGATAATCCTTTTCATTTTGTCTTTATGTTTTTCCTCTTAGTCGAAACAGCAGCATTAACCTTACAGTTAAAATTAATTTTTATTTATTTCTTTTTCAATCTTCTCGTTTAACATTTTTTTAAAGGCTTCATCCAGTTTAAAACCGCTGTTTTCAAAACCCACAAAAACCTTATTAATCAATATACTTTGTTGTTGATAAATTTTGCACACCGAACAACCTGCCAGATGTATGTGTAATTGTAGTGTTTCGGCAGCTGTAATTTTTCCGGCAATTCTTTTTTCGATCAAAAAAGTAGCTTGCCTACAGTTATAGATTATATTTTTTAGCGCACTCGTCATATCAGTTCCAGTTTTTTTGAAGGCAGGCCCTCAGGTTAAGTTTTGTGCGGTGCATAATCACCCAGAAATTAGCCGTGCTGAGTTTTAATTCGGTACAGATCAGCTCCGATGCAAGATCGTCTATATGTTTCATCGAAAATACAGAAAACCATAAGCCAGGGAGTTTGGCCAAACAATCATTCAATATAACCCCCAATTCTTTCATCATTAAAGGGTTATCTATTTCCAAACCAAATGCCCGTGGATAATCTTTTTCTGTCCAATGTCCGGATTCCGCATCAAAAAACCCCTGCACTGTATCTTCCGCACTTACTACTTTTAAAGTATTGGCAGAACGTTTTCGGTAAAAATCGGCTATTTTGTTTTTAAGGATTGCCGTTAGCCAGGTTTTCTCTTTACTATTACCCTCAAAACCATCTAATCTTTGCAAACCTGCCAAAAAGGTATCCTGAACCAAATCTTTGGCCACATCTTCATCTCTTATTCTCGACATGGCAAAGCCGTACAGGTAATCGGCATATTTTTCTACCCAGCTCAGCGGGTCTGACTGAAGTTTCTTGACTGTATATTCCTTATCCGTTTCGTTTTGCATTTTTTGGTATTATCTAATATAAATATACTTCATAATTGCTTTGTCGCGTGAGATCAAAGATCCTTACAAATTATTTTACTTTTTTAGTGGGGCTCATATCGTTAAAACGACTAAACTGATTGACTCAAATAAAAAGATAAAAAAATCAATCGCATTTAAAGTAATTTCTAAAGTTGTACGTCTACAGTTCCAACAAACCTAAAAACTTTTCTATATGATAGCCGTTTTCAAAACAAATGTATCCACTGATAGCGAGTTAAACGTAATCAGCCCATTGCTGAACAGCCAGTTCAAAGAAATTAAATGGAATATCGATTTGTGGGATTCTGATAAAATCCTTAGGGTAGATTCGCCAAGAGATTGGACAAAAGAAATCACCGAACTCTTTAACAGTATTGGTTTGCGCTGTATTAACCTCGAAATTTTTCATTCCGAACCTTTTTAAGCCTGGATATCACATTCTAGTGGTGTCAGATATTACTATCTGACACTGAATCTCTTTCTCAGAGATAATAAGCATTTAGTTTACTTTATCAGTCAGATGTTACCATCTGACTGCACAAATAGAATCAAAAAATCCAAGCTTTTTTATTCGTAATACTTATTTAAAGGGTACATCTTACTTTTGCTTTGGCTATTTGTAATAGATTATCATTAAATTGCATCATCTATTGCATCAATCCCTCATGAAAGAAATTACCGATATCATAAAGGCATATCAAAAAGCAACGAAGGAAAAGAAAAAAACAGCTCTTGCAACGGTAGTTAAGGTAGAGGGTTCTTCTTATCGCAGACCTGGTGCCAGGATGCTGATTACTGAAGATGGCCAGTTAACAGGTGCCATTAGTGGCGGTTGTTTAGAAGGCGATGCGTTGCGAAAAGCACTTTCGGCAATTGTACAGCAAGAAAACAAGCTCATTACTTACGATACTACAGACGAAGATGATGCCAAATTTGGCGTTCAGCTGGGCTGCAATGGTATTGTGCATATTTTGTTCGAACCCATTATAGAAGAAGATGGGTTAAACCCCATCGCTATTTTAACCGCATTGCAAAGCAAAAGAGAAAATGCAGTTTTAGCAACACTTTTTTCCCTAACAGATAAACTGCAGTTGGGTACTAGTATGCTTTTTAGAAATGAAGTAATTCTAGCTAAAATCCCCGAAGCGATCTTCAATGAGACAATTAAAGATATCCTGGAAGTTTCTGAATATAAGACCACGGCGATTAAAGCGTATAATCTTGACAACCAAAAGATTGATGCCTTTCTGGAGTTTATCCACCCCCCAATTTCATTAATTATAGCAGGCGCAGGCAATGATGCACAGCCTTTAGCTGAAATGGCTTACCTTTTGGGATGGGAAGTAACTGTGATAGATGGAAGACCTACGCATGCTACGCCACAACGTTTTGCAAACGCAACCAAGGTTTTAGTGAGCAAACCCGAAAATGTGTTAGCTCAAATTCAGATAGATGAACAAACGGCTTTTGTATTGATGACCCATAATTACAATTACGACCTCGAACTACTTAAATATCTATTGGGCACAAACGCTCCATATATCGGTACACTGGGACCGAAGAAAAAGCTACTCAGGATGTTAGATGAACTAGATTTGGCAACGCCAGCAAACCAAATACGTGTGCATGGTCCGGTTGGTCTGGATATTGGCGCAGAAACTGCAGAAGAAATTGCCATTTCTATTCTCGCCGAAATTAAATCTGTTTTTACAGGTGCTTCGGCCATGTTTTTAAAAGAGAAGAAAAAACCGATCCATGTTTACGAATTAAAAAACAATTAAGCATTGAAAACGGGCATTATCATATTGGCAGCAGGTAGTTCTTCTCGTTTGGGAAGATCAAAACAACTTTTGGATTACAAAGGAAAAACGCTCTTGCAAACCGTAATAAATGAAGCTTTAGAAACAAGTTGTAGACCTGTTATCGTTGTTTTAGGTGCAAATGCTAAAGAAATAGCCAATCAGCATCAAAATGATCAGGTTAATTTCGTTTTTAATGAAAGTTGGGAAAATGGAATGGCATCGAGCATTGTAGCCGGACTTTCAACTTTGATCAAAAATAATAGCGAAATAGAAAGTATCATTATTGCTGTAGCCGACCAGGCTTTTATAAAAATGAGTAACTTTAATAACTTAATCGAAAAGCAGAAAGAAACAGGTAAAAATATAATTGCCAGTACCTATGCCGAAACGATAGGAACTCCTGTCCTCTTCAAAAAAGATTATTTTGAAGCACTTTTATCGCTCACAGGAACAGAAGGAGCAAAAAAGATACTCAAACAATATCCTCAGGATGTAGAAACAGTTGTTTTCGAAGATGGAGAAATTGATATTGATACAGAAACAGATTATAACAATTTAATTAGCCAGCAATGATAGCAGATTCTTTTGGAAGAATACACGATTACCTGCGGATATCGCTTACCGATAACTGCAATTTTCGCTGCTTTTATTGCATGCCCGAAGAAGAATACGACTTCACCCCTGCCTCCCGGCTCATGCAAACCGACGAAATTATTAAGCTTGCAGAAGTTTTTGTGGCAAATGGCGTAAAAAAAATCAGGCTTACAGGTGGTGAACCATTGGTGAGAAAAGATGCAGCACAAATTATTGCGGCATTGGGTAAACTTCCTGTTGAGCTCGTCATTACCACAAACGGAACCCGCATTGCCGAAATGTTGCCTGTATTAAAAGAAGCAGGTATTAAAACCATTAATATTAGTCTGGATACATTACAGCCTGAGAAATTTTTTATGATTACCCGAAGGGATGTTTTCCATCAGGTACGGAGTAATATCGAATTGCTTTTGCAACATAAAATCAAGGTAAAAGTAAATATGGTGGTGATGAAAGGGCTTAATGATAACGAAATCAATGATTTCATCAGTTGGACCAAACACAATCCCATCCAGATCCGATTTATTGAGTTCATGCCCTTTAGCGGTAACAAATGGACAAGCAATAAGATGTTTTCTTTAGATGAAATCCTATCCGTGGTTGAAAAAGATTTCACCGTATTACCTGTTAAAGGAGAACTACACGATACGGCTAAAAGTTTCATGATTCCTGGTCACGAAGGCTCGTTTGCCATTATTAGCACCATGACCAATCCTTTTTGCGATACCTGTAACCGCATGCGCTTAACTGCAGATGGCAAACTCAAAAACTGCCTTTTTTCGGATAGTGAAACCGATCTGCTTACGGCATTGCGAAAAAATGAAGATGTGCTTCCACTAATCCAATCGGCCATTTGGAGCAAAAAGAAAGCATTAGGTGGACAGTTGGTCAGCGATTTCGAAAAAATTGATGCCACTACCATCCAAAACAGAAGTATGATTACCATTGGAGGATAAAATTTTCATGATTAGCGTTAAAGAAGCAAAAGACCTCATTTCTCAACACATCATAGCACTCAATCCCATTTCAATCGATTTGGAAAAAGCATCAGGGCACATTCTTGCTGCCGACGTTTATGCTAAATACGATATTCCTGCATTTAGTCAATCATCCATGGATGGCTATGCCATCAAGTTTGAAGATCACGGACAAGAGCTCACCTTAATCGGCGAAATGGCCGCAGGAACGGCAACCACCATGACCATCCAAAACGGCGAAACCAGCAGGATCTTTACAGGTGCGCCTTTGCCAGAAGGTGCCGATACTGTGGTGATGCAGGAAAAAATCACACGGAGAGATGGAAAGATCACCTTGCAGGATCCTAATTTAAAGCTTGGCTTAAATGTACGGGATAAAGGTTCAGAAGTTATGGCCGGAACATTGGCGATGGAAAAAGGGAGTCTGCTCAGTCCTGCCGCTATTGGCTTTCTGGCCGGAATTGGTATTAACAAAGTTAGCGTTTATCCCACGCCAAAGATTTCGATTATTGTAACAGGAAAAGAATTACAACAACCAGGAAAAACACTCGAATTTGGGCAGGTGTACGAATCGAACTCCTATTCACTTTCTGCAGCTTTAAAACATGCAGGCATTGATCAAATTGCCGTTTACGCAGCCGATGATGATCTCGAGATCCTAAAAAAAGTATTACAAACAGCAACAGAAAGCAGCGATGTTGTGCTGCTAACCGGAGGTGTAAGTGTAGGCGATTATGATTTTGTAATCGAAGCCGCTGCACATTGTGGCATCAAACAGATTTTTCATAAGGTGAAACAGAAACCAGGCAAACCTTTGTTCTTTGGTACAAAAGATCAAAAATTAATATTCGGACTTCCAGGCAACCCATCATCTGTACTCAGTTGCTACTATAATTACGTGTTGCCATCTATTAAAGCCTTATCTCATAAAAGCAATAGCGTAATTGAAGTTCAGGCCGAGCTTACACATCCCTATTCCAAACCTGCGGGGCTTACACATTTCCTGAAGGGCAAATATGAAAATGGGCTGGTTACCCCGCTCAGTGCGCAGGAATCGTACCGATTAAGCTCCTTTGCACAGGCCAATTGTCTGATTTGCCTTGATGAAACACAAGAACAATTAAAAAAAGGCGACATCCTAACCGTAATGATCTTACCAGACTAAACCATGCAAGAAAGTTTTATCCTATTTTACTGTTTGCTTTTTATTGTAGCCTTTTTATATGCTTCGGTGGGGCATGGCGGGGCAAGCGGTTACCTCGCGCTGATGGCCATTTTTGCCATTTCACCGGCCATTATGAAACCTACAGCACTATTACTCAATCTGTTTGTTTCTTCCACTTCCTTTATCCAGTTTTACCGTGGTGGCCATTTTAAGTGGAAAACCTTTTGGCCTTTTGCACTTGCCTCTATTCCGCTCTCTTTTGTGGGTGGTATGATGGTAATCGAAAGTTCCATTTATAAAAAAATCTTGGGGCTAATTTTACTCATTCCCGTAATCCGTTTTCTTTTCTTTAAAAATACAGATCCGAAAGATTTCAAACCATCAAATATTCCGCTATCGCTTGCAATTGGCGGTATTATCGGCTTACTTTCGGGCATGATCGGTATCGGTGGAGGGATTATCCTTTCTCCTATCCTGTTGCTGTTAAAATGGACGGATCAAAAACAGACCGCAGCCATCAGCGCAGCATTTATCTTTGTTAATTCGGTTGCTGGTTTAGGTGGCCAACTCATTAAAGGCTTCGAATTTAACAGCCACATGCTCGCTTATGTTGGCGTAGCTTTCGTTGGTGGCATTTGTGGCGCTTACTTTGGCGCCTTAAAATTCCCTCAAACCGTCTTAAAAAATGTTCTGGCCTGTGTATTGGCACTGGCCGCTTATAAATTATTATTTACACATGCATAGTATAAAATACCTTATCGTCGGCTTATTATTTTTAAGTTTTGCTGTAAATGCACAAGAAAGCAAACAATTTGTAATCGAAGGAAAGGTTAAAGCTCCATTAACAGTTACTTTAGACAATTTAAGCACATATAAATCCGTTAGTTTGGATAGTATGACAATTTTTAACCACTTGATGCAGCGTAAAAGCAGCATCAAAAACATTAAAGGTGTGCTTCTGAAAGATATTTTGGCCAAGATAGAAATAGATTCTAGCGCTCCAAAAACATTAAGTGAATATTATCTGGTTTTTACTGCAACGGATAATTATAAGGTGGTGTATTCATGGAATGAAATCTTTAATTCGCCTACCGGAAATCAAGTGTTAGTTTTAACCGGGTATGATACCGATCCTGCAAAGGCTGAAAAGGGAAATATCGCCATTATTACGCCCAGCGATTTCGCTACAGGAAGAAGATTTGTAAAAGGATTGAGTAAAATCAGCATCTTACAGGTAAATTAGCAGCATGAAACCATCATGAGCAAACACTCACAAAGGGTAATAAACCGAGCCTGCGAGCGCTTGAACACAAAAATCAAATAGAAAACTCGTGAAAAATATGCTCATGATAGCTTCATCACCGATAAAAACAAAAATATACAGATGAAAATCGAATTGATCAGTTTTGGCAAGATTGCCGAGTTTATCAACAATCAAAATATTGAGGTTGATGGCATTGCTGATACCGATGCTTTTAAACAGTATTTAGAAAATCAGTTTCCTGCTTTAAAAAGCATGAAATATAAACTTGCCTTGAACAAAAATATCGTTCAGGAAAATGCTAAAATTACCAACAACACTACAATAGCCATTATGCCACCTTTTTCTGGCGGATAAACGATATGAGTGCAGAGCGATACAACAGGCAGATTATCCTTAAGGGATTTGGAGAAGAAGCACAACAGCAGCTTTTAAGGGCAAAAGTATTGGTAATTGGTGCTGGTGGCTTAGGCTGTCCTGCGCTGCAATACCTCGCTGCTGCCGGCATTGGCCATATTGGTATTGTTGATGACGATACCATTTCATTATCCAATTTACATAGACAGATTCTTTTCACTACAGCTGATATCGGAAAGCTGAAAGCAGAGGTTGCAGCAAAGCGCTTGCAGGAAATGAATACCCAGATCGGGATTATCCGTCACCCCATCCGTTTGCAGAAAAATAATATTCTCGATATTCTATCCAGATACGATTACATATTGGATGGTACAGACAATTTTGAATCCAGGTACCTTATTAACGATGCCTGTGCACTTTTGAACAAACCGCTTATATTTGCTGCAGTTTCAGGCTTTGAGGGTCAGTTGGCCATATTTAACACCCCTGATCATTTAACGCCCAGCACCAATTACCGAGATCTTTTCCCCATTCCACCCGATAAAGGAGAAGTAGCCAATTGTGCAGAAAATGGCGTTTTAGGTGTATTACCGGGCATACTGGGTACCATGGCAGCCGCAGAAACCATTAAATTGATTGCCAAAATCGGGCAACCGCTCACCAATAAAATTTTAAGTTACAACTTACTTACACAAGAACAATATACCATCAACATCAGCCACGGAGGCGGTTATATCCTACCCAAAACTGTTGATGAATTTTTAAATATGGATTATCAGGATACAAGCGAAGGACCACAGGGATATATAGAAATTGATGCCAGCGAACTGGTTAAACTTCAGCAGTTGGAATCTACAATATTAATCGATGTACGCGAAAGACACGAAGTACCCATACTGGATAAACAGATCTTTACGCAGGTACCAATGTCGGAATTTGGCGCTTTTATGAGCAAAGAATTTTACCAAAAACATGTGGTTCTGATCTGCCAGCACGGTATCAGAAGTGTAGCCGCAGCAGAAGCTATGCAGGAAAAATATGGCGATGCAAAAAAAATATACAGTTTAAAAGGTGGTATTGTAAAATGGAGAGATCATTTTCTCAAACCCTAACATGAGCGAAAAAAAGATAAAGAACATATTTGTAAATGGTCCAATCGAACCTGCTTTTATAGCCGACAGTATTGCCAAACACAACAGCAAAACAGCTATTGGTGGCCATAGTATTTTTATGGGCCAGGTGAGAAAAGACGAAATTGAAGGCAAATTTGTTGCAGCAATAGCATATACCGCATACGAAGACCTTGCCCTCGAAAAAATGCACCAGATCAGGGAAGAAATCTTCGAAAAATATCCACTCAACTGCATGCATATTTATCATAGTTTGGGTACCATTAAAACAGGCGAAATCTGCCTTTTTGTTTTCACTTCGTCGGCACACCGTAAACCGGCAATGGCGGCCTGTAGTGAAGTGGTAGATCGGTTAAAAGCAGAATTACCGATCTGGGGCAAAGAAATATTCGAAGACGAAACCCATCAGTGGAAAGAAAATATTTAATATGGTAAACATCACAAAAAAATCCAACACCTTAAGGATTGCCATTGCAACCGCTACTGTAAAGGTATCGAAGCAAGAAACCATTGATGCCATTGAACAACGCAAAATCCCCAAAGGTGATGTATTTGAATTTGCCCGTGCCGCAGGATTATTCGGCGTAAAAAAAACCAGTGATGTAATTCCGGATTGTCACCCGCTTCCAATTGAATATACCACTATTACCTACGAAATTGTGGGTTTAACCATCATTATTACGGTTGAAGTACATACCATTTACAAAACAGGTGTAGAAGTTGAAGCCATGCATGGTGCCTCGGTTACGGCTTTAACCATGTACGATATGTTAAAACCAATTGATAAAGGCGTTGAAATAGAAAATATTAGACTTTTAAAAAAATCGGGAGGAAAATCTGACCTTAAAAATGCCAAATTCCCTGAACTAAAAGCTGCTGTTGTAGTTTGTTCGGATTCTATTTTCGAAAACAAAGCACAGGATCGCTCTGGCAAAGCAATTATTTCGAGATTAGCACAATGGGACATCAATGCAGAGAAATATGAAATCGTGCCCGACGAAATCAACATCATTCGGGATAAAGCCAGCGAATTAAGCAAAGGCGGCTACGATTTAATCATTTTTACCGGAGGTACTGGCCTTTCGCCCCGCGATGTAACTCCAGAGGCCATTGCTCCTTTAATTGACCGCAATATTGACGGTATTATGGAAACTGCCAGACGTTATGGACAGGAACGCATGCCTTATGCCATGCTTTCGCGTGGTGTAGCTGGTTTTATCGGAGAAACATTGGTGCTTACCTTCCCTGGTTCAAAAAGTGGTGTAGAAGAAAGCGTGGATGCCCTATTTCCTCAGGTTTTGCATTTATTTAAGGTAATTAAAGGCGAGAAACATTAGCTATCGTTATGCGAGATTTGTAATCCCGCCTGAAAAGCCTTAGGATTTATAATTCTTAAAATCAAAAAGCGGATTACAAATCCGCAGAGCAAAGGTCAAGATCACAGATCCTGACCAACACGGATTCGTTTAAACCAACAATATTAAATCTAAACAGCAAAAATGTTTTTTGTGATAAAAAATTAAGTCCTATTTTTGCGGCATGTCGTCTAAATATAAGATTTTATACTTTTTCCAAAATTCTGATACTGCTATTCTAGAAATTCAGCGTCTTGGTCTGCCCGATAATGCAGATGCAGAAGCGACCTACCACTGGCTTTACTTTGATAAAATTTCAGGCTCACTGATTAAATTATGGTTCAGATCAATGGATTCTTCTACCGAAATTGAAGAACGTTATTTTGAGCAGGGTTATCTTAAATTCAATAAAACAGAGGCCACATATATTGAAAAACACAATTCTTCACAGCAAAAACTCAACAACATGGGCAATAGACCTATTGGAGATGAAATAAGTGCTTTATTAGAAAATTACCTGAAATAATTAGGATTTAGGCCACCTCTGGCAGCTCTGATTCTAAGCCAACTTTACTTAAGGGATAACGAGAGGCGTGGAAATCTTGTAGCGACTGACAAAAACCAGGATACCATTGTTGTTTTTGCATACTTTCTAAAAGTTGTGCACAGGAGAGCACATCTGCATCAGCTTGATGCAGTGCATGAGCAACAAAATTAACCACATCCAAAACGCCTTCCATCATAAAAAACCTAAATGTAGATAAGATTGCAGACCATTGTACTTTTTTAGCCTGTAACAAAAAAAACCGTGAAACAGGGCTGCATAAACGTTTAAAGGCCATATAATCCTCTTCAGCACCTGCTAAGTTTAAAAGGCCATCCTTATAAGGGAGATTTACAATTTCTGCAGCAATTTTATCACGGCCATGGAAATAAACACTTCCTGCACAGATAGAAGATATCGATATCAGGGATAAATGATCGTAGATTTCGGGATGCATTTTCAACTTTCCATTCCGTACAAATACCAGTCCGCCCTTTTTAGCTGCTCCAACCTGTGTATTCATGGCCGATAAACTTAAGAGCTCAAATTCGCCCGCAAAGTTAAGTGCTGTTACAAACTGTGCTGCAGCCATAAAAGTACCCCGATCAAGAGGTTTGTTGTTTATAACAGGTTCCTGATTTGAAAAAATAGAAAGTTGCAAAAATATTTAATTTGTTTGGTTCCGGCCGACTTGATCGACATTAGCAAAAATAAAAATCCAATTTAGAAAACAACTATATAGATAGCGTGTAAAGCGGGTCAGATTGGTAATCAACTAGAAATGAGAAAGAAATTTTTTCAACCTTTTTGTTCAGTAAATGGTATATCCGGTTTCGATGGCGTAATAAAATATCAGGGCAAAAAAAAGCAGGACTAAATCCTGCTCAAAATCTTTTGGGGGAAGAATTAAACAACTCTTACTTTCACTGCATTAAGGCCTTTTTTGCCTTCTTGAACTTCGTATTCAACTGTATCATTCTCCCTGATTTCGTCAATCAGGCCTGATGCATGCACAAAAATCTCAGATCCGCTTTCTTCTTTAATAAAGCCAAAGCCTTTTTCTGAGTTAAAAAATTTTACTGTTCCGTTTTTCATTATACTGGATGTTTTTAAATTAAAAACCAAAAATAGGATTAAAACCCAAAAACCAAAATTACTGGCAAACAAAATTGCTAATTATGCACAAAAGATTTACAACTGTAAAGATTATCGCTGCCATTTTACAGTCTAAGGTATTATCCAAGAATATTTGCAAGCCTTAAAAAGTTTTTCCTTGTGTAATGGAAGAATACCAATTAATCGGGTGCGACCTTAAGTTCATGCCATCACTCTCTATATGATACAAGATAATCGGCATACTGAAATCGACAAAACGTTCTACTTGTCTGGAAAGTTTACCGAGAAAATCCATACTCGATATGCCTTCTTTTAAATGAACATAAATTACACTGCCTGTTTTAAACTCAAAGCGTTCTACCACTCCTGGCCACTCTGCTTTTATCCTGGTGAGGAAAGCTTTGATTTTGGTTTCTTCTTTTAGATTTTCCATAAGCTTATCAGGTTTTTTAATATATGCTAATTTAAAAAATTATTCCAAATAAGATTAATTGTAACAGTACCTATACAATTCTGCTTGTAATTATTGTTGATACTAAATGCAATGAAGAATCTTTAATTAATTGCTAAATTCTCCTCCCCATCGTCATTCCCGCACAGGCGGGAATCCTAATGCCACTTACTAACCAAACACCTTGTTAAAGCATTAAGATTTCCAATCAAGTTGGGAATGAAGCCCTATTAACTCCTGATTACTTAGCCGAAACGATTTCTATATTTCCATTTTTTAGTCCTTTACCTTTAACCATCAACCCTATTGCACCACCCTTTTTATCAGATTGTACCACTACCACCAGTTTTCCGCTGAATAATTTCATAGTTGGTTTTACAAACGATTCCAAAGAAGTAGCATCGCCATTACAAACCGCTTTAAATGTCCCCGCTCCTTTTACTTCAAAGTTTAAAGCATTGGTAGCCGCTGGGCAAGGTATACCGTTTTGATCAACTACTGATACGGTTACAAAAGACAGATCTTTTCCATCGGCCGTAATCTCTTTTCTATCCGGTGTTAACACAATTTTATAAGGTTTACCTGCTGTAGTTACCTGTTCTTCGGCTACAGGTTTTCCATTACTGTCAAAAGCTACAACTTTTAAAGTTCCCGGTTCGTATTTTACATCCATCCACATCAACCTGTAGCGGTTCTGTGGTGTTGATTTATCTTTTTTACGTACCCCCAAACTTTTTCCATTCAAGAAAAGTTCGGCACTATCATAACTGGTGTATACAAAAACCGGCGTAGTTTGACCTTCTCTTCCCTCCCAGTTCCAATGTGGCAGTAGATGCAAGGTTGGCACAGCTTTATTCCAACGGCTTCTATACAGATAAAAACGGTCTTTGGGCAAACCTGCCAGATCAGAAATCCCAAAATACGAGCTTCTTGATGGCCAGCTGCTATCATAAGGGGTTGGTTCGCCGAGGTAATCGAAACCTGTCCAAACAAATTCTCCAATTACCCAGGGTTTATCATCTTGCATTACAAAATCATCGTCAGGTACATTAGACCAGCTACAATATTCAAGATCATAAGAAGAAGACTGAAAATCAACATATTGTTTATCAGATCCTTTTACAACCGGAAATTTATATATCCCCCGGGAGCTTACCGTTGATGCTGTTTCAGATCCCAAAATAAAGCCCTGTGGAAAAACCTTATTGGCTTCTTCGTAAAGATGTACCCGATAATTTAAGCCTGGAATATCCATTAATGCACCAAAACCCGATTGCATGGTTGCCTTCACCTGATCCATCCCTACGGTAACAGGACGTGTAGGATCTTCGCGGTGGAAAATTTCCTGAAGCCATTTAGCCCTTTTAACACCTTCGGAACCAAACTGATCGGGCACTTCGTTTCCTGAGCTCCACATCACAATACAAGGGTGGTTTTTATTGGCTTGTACCAGATTTACAATATCCTTTTCGGCATCGGTATTAAAATATAAATGGTAACCATTTTCTACCTTGGCCTTCGCCCATTCATCGAAACTTTCGGCAAGAAACATGAATCCCATTTCATCGCATAACTCCAATTGCTCGGGTGATGGCATGTTGTGCGAACTTCTGATGGCATCGCAGCCCATTTCTTTCAAAATCGTTAATTGTCTCCTTAGTGCAGCGGTATTAATCGCAGCGCCAAGTGGACCAAGATCATGGTGCAGGCAAACGCCTTTAAATTTTCTTACCTGGCCGTTCAGGCTAAATCCTATTCCTGCACTAAAATTGATCGTTCTTATCCCAAATCTTGTTTTCACTACATCTTTCAATACCCCACCTTCATATACGCTCGATACCGAAGTGTACAAATAAGGCCTTTCAGGGCTCCAAAGTTTGGGATTAATGATTTCTATATTTTGATCGGTCTCGTTTCCAAAAATTGATTTTGCTGTATCAATTGCCACCTGCTTACCTAAACTATCTAAAATCTGCGTAACCAAACGAACCCCTTTATCTGTTAATTTGGTTTTGATATTCACTTTGGCAAATTCTTTCTTTACTATTGGGGTGGTTACTGTAATTCCCCATTGTTCGATGCTTTTTTCATCCTTGATAATTAAATGCACATTGCGATATAAACCTGCCCCAGGGTACCAACGAGAAGATTTAGGCATATTCTTAAGACGAATAGCCAGTAAATTATTGCTCGTTTTTAAGTCGTTAGTGATATCGATATAAAAGTAATTGTAACCATAATTCCATTGTCCAACCTGTTTTCCGTTCAGGTACACACGAGGTTCGCTCATTGCACCATCTATCTGAAGCAGCGCTTTCTGGTTTGATTTAAGCGCTGGGAAATTCAGTTTTTTTCGGTACCAGCCTTCGCCAATATAAGGTAACGCTCCTGTTCTGCCCGTTTTTTCAGTGGCCTTGCTTTCGCCGTTCTGAGTGATGGCGGTTACCTGTTTGTCTATTTCCTTATCAAAAGGTCCACTAATGGCCCAATCGTGCGGAACAGAAACAGTTTCCCAGCGGGTGTCATTAAAAGTAACTTCGGCAGCATTCGGGAAAGTTCCTTTTGAAAATTTCCAGCCTTCATCTAAAAGGATTTCAGTTCTTTGGGCAGCAGCATTTAAATAAAAAATACCCACTAAAAAAAGTGGTAATAATATTTTTTTCATCAGAGATTATTAAGAATAAATTCGACAGCAATATAACTTCTTTTTAAGTTAACAACATATCAAATTAATTTACAGCTTTTCGGTATTTTAAATTGATTGCAGCTTTGCAGAACTAAGTAAGGATGCCGAAGTAGATATCAACAATATCTTTTGTATTGTCATTTTCAGAGCAAGACAATTAAAGTAAAAAAGCCCTTCAATCCTGAGAGGGCTTTTTCATAGTCGTCTATCCCTATAAGTAGGAAGCTCAAAACTAATTAATGCCTTTAATATTTTTAGGGGTTGAATAAACTGAACAGAAAAATTTTTCATGTTAATTCATTCTTAGTTTTTTCGGCTTTGCATGCCCTTAAAAGGTTATAACGAGCTGTTACTCTACTCCTTTTGCATTCGTTGGAATAACATACAGCGATTTTGAAGCCGTAATAAAAAGCATGTTTTTGTCTTTTCCACCAAAACAAATGTTACCGCACCACTCTTCGGGTATATCAATATGACCGATTTTTTCGCCAGTAGGTTTGTAAATATTTACCCCTTTTCCGGTTACATAAATATTTCCATTACTGTCTAAAGTCATTCCATCAGAATGCTGATTAAGGAAAAGTTGCTTATCCGTTAACCTCGCATCAGCACCAATACGATAACGATAAGTTTTATTGGCGCTCATATCGGCCACATACAAAAATTTACCATCCGGAGTACCTACAATACCGTTAGGCTTGACGATATCATCCGTCACGATAATGGCTTCCTTTTTCCCTTTCGGAAGATAATATACTTTTTGTCCTTGAATTTCAGGCGATTTCCTGGTCCAATAATCGCGCTGATAATAAGGATCAGTAAAATAAATGCCTCCTTTAGCATCCAACCAGATATCGTTTGGTCCGTTTACTTTTTTACCTTCATAATCGCTGAAGAGCACTTTTATCTTTTTGTTTTTATCGATAGACCAGATCTGGTTATTCTCGTCTGCACAAACAATCAGGTTACCTTTTTTATCGAAATAAGTACCGTTTGCCCTTCCCGATTTGTCCATATACAGGCTCAGTTTGCCATCAATACCATATTTCCAGATTTTATCATTAGGCTGATCAGTAAAAAACACATTTCCCAGTTTGTCAACTGATGCACCTTCTGTAAACTTAAACTGTGAAGAAATCAACTTTAAACTATCCTGAACAAAAAGGCTTTGCACTTCACTTTGCGCAAAAGATATGCTGCTTAAGGCCGAAAGTGCCAAAAAGAAGAAATATTTTTTCATTTGTATTTTTTTTAAAAAACCTCTCAGGTTTTTGAAACCTGATAGGTTTATAAAGATATCAACTTACCCGTTTGCCTTTCAGTAACATATTTAATGCATCGTTCAGCGTTCCGGCTTTTTGTACTTCGCCTTCATTTACAAAATAAATTTCGTCGGCATTTTCGATGGTGTTTAAACGGTGCGCAATAATAACAAGCGTTGTTTCTTTCGACAGTTTATTTAAAATGCTGCTCAAAAGCTGTTCGGTAATGGTATCGATGTTGGCTGTAGCTTCATCAAGGATTAACAGTTCAGGATTTCTTAACACCGCACGCATAAAGGCAATCAGCTGTTTCTGACCCAAACTTATACTGTCCGATCCCGAAGTAATCTGTGTATTCAACCCTTCGTCAAATATGGCTAAAAGTGCATTTAGATTGGCTTCTTCAATTATTTTCTCCAGCTGTGCATCACTTACGTTCTTATATTGACTATTACCATACAAAATATTCTCTTTTACCGTTCCGGTAAATAAAAATGGTTCCTGTAAAATGAATCCGATTTTTTGTGTTCTTTCCTCAGCAGAAAATGAACGGATATCTTTACCATTTAATAAAACCGTTCCTTTTGTGGCATCGTACAAACGCGAAATTAAAGAAGCAGTAGTGGTTTTCCCCCCTCCGGTTGGACCAATCAAAGCGTAAGTTTTTCCTTTTTCGAATCTCAGGTTAATGTTATGGAGGATTTCTTTACTGTCATCATAAGAGAAATGCACGTTTTTAAACTCCAATAAAGCATCAGAATTGATATTTCCGTCAACTTTAACCTGTTTTAGGTCGCTCTCCAGCGATAAAATCTGCGATATCCTGTCCCAACTGGCCATAGCCACCTGAAAACTTGTCCAAAGGGCAGCCAATTGCCTTAGCGGATTATAAAAATTGGTGGTATAAGCAATATAACTCACCAATAAACCCAATGTAAAGTTGCCAGTAGAAATTAGATAAATACCGAATAATAAGGTAATCAGCTGTGCTATACTCGATAACAAGCCGTAAACTGGCACAAAAATATTATTGGCCAAACCCGCGCCTATAGCTGTTTTATAGTTTTCGGTATTGGCTTCATTAAAACGTTTCCTAAAATAATCCCTGCGGTTAAATGCAATAATCACTTTAAAGTTATTCAGGCTTTCCTGTATTTCGGCACTCATTCCGCCAACGCTTTTTAAGTTTTTGGCATTTTTTCCTTTTACCCAGGGTGATAAAGCCATCGTAAAAAGAACGATCACCACTGCAGGCGAAAGTGTTGCGGCGCCCAGCTCTAAATTAATCGAAAGCAAGAAAATACCGGCACCGATCATGGTAACAATACTGCCAATAAACTGCATTAACGACTGTGAGAAAAACTGGTTCAGCTTATCGGTATCATTATTTACCCTCGAAATCAGATCGCCAGCTTTGTTCTGATTAAAAAATGAAACCGGTAACTCCTGCAGTTTATTAAAAATGGCATTACGCAAAGTGTATAACATTCGCTGGCCTATTCCACCCATCAACCTGGTTTGGGTGTAACCGGTAACCATGGCAATCATGTACATCACTAATAGTATACCACCAAAAATAAGCACACCATGAAACTGTTTGGTACGGATATAGGTATCAACTGTATGGCCAACCAGTAATGGACCTAAAAGCAACAGACCTGAGTTAACCAAAATGGCAATCAGCGCCAGCCAAAGGTTCTTACGTTCAGCCGAGATCAGTTTTAGCAGGCTTTTCAGCGCCTTAAAAGTAGATTGCTTTTCCTGCTTGGTGTTAAGCTGGTTAAGATTGTAGTTCATAATTACTGGTGCTCTGTTGTGAATTGTAAATCTGAACATATTCGGGACTGCTTTTCAGCAATTCCTGATGGGTTCCTTCTGCAATGACTTCGCCCTGCATCAGCAAGATCACTTTATCGTAATGTTCAACAGAAGCTATTTTTTGTGTAATGGAAAGTAAAGTTAAACCAGGATAATTTTGTTGGATGTTCTCCAAAATCCTTTTCTCCGTATTGGTATCAACACGGGCTGTAAAATCATCAAGCAATAAGATCTTCGGATTCACTGCTAAAGCCCTGGCCAGCATAATGCGTTGTTTCTGCCCACCCGAAAGGCTGTTTCCACGTTCTGACACAATAGTATTCAATTGATCAGGTAAGGCATCTACAAAATCTTTAAGTTCGGCAGTAGCTATGGCTTTAGCAAGCGATTCGTCCGTAACAGTATCGCTAAAGGCAATATTTTCCCTGATGCTCATGTTGAACATAATGCTGTCCTGAAATACGAAGCCAACCTGTTGGTGAAAATTCTCCTGGTTGTACTTTTTAATTTCTTCGTTATCGAACAGCACCGCACCAGAATCTGCTTCAATAAGACCAGTTAAAATATAAAGTAATTGTGTTTTGCCTGCAGCTGTAGGGCCGATAATAGCAGTTTTAGAGCCTGCTTTAGCCGAAAATGAAACTGATTTTAAAACTGGTTTTTGTCCGAAACTCAAATTAAGGTCTTTCGCTTCCACTTCCCCTTTCAATTGTGTAGTCAGCGTGCCTGGATGTTTGATCTCAGCAGCATTCAGCACACTTTCTATTCTTTGGTAAGATGCTGTAGCCTGCGCAATTACATTGCTCATAAAACCGATTACCAAAATGGGAAATATAATGAGGGTGAGGTAACTGCTAAAAGCCGTAAATTCTCCGAGGGTCATCGAATTGGTAATTACAAAGTGACCACCCAGTATCAGAATGCACAAACCGGATAAATTGGCTGTAAAAACAATAACCGGAATCAGCGCGGCAAACATACGGAGAATGGAAATTCCTAAATCTCTAGCTTTGGCATTCGCATCTATAAATTTATTGTATTCTAAAGCTTGTGAATTAATTACCCGGATTAAAGCCGAGCCTAAAATACTTTCGCTGATTACTTTGTTCAGCCAATCGATCACTTCTCTGCTCTTTTTAAAAAGCACTTTTACCTTGCTTAACACGTAGAAAAATGCCCCACCGATTATCGGCACAATAGCAATCACACAAAGTGCCAGTTTCCAGTTAATCATCAGGAGCAGAATACTTGCCCCAACAATTAAAAATATAGACGAGCAGATCGAAACAATAGCCTGCGAAACAAACATTTTAATCGAATCGGCATCAGCCGTAAGATTGGTGAGCAGTTTTGAGGGGTTAGCCTGAATAATGTAGGCATGGCTCTGTCGCGAAATCTGATCAGATAACCTTGTTCTTAAATCTCTTGCCACACGTTCAGAAGCATAGGTTTGTACAATACTCTGCAAATAAGTAAAGATAAAAACCAGTACAATAGCCAGTGAAAACTGAAGAAGAATGGATTGAAGATTGAAAGTTTTGTTGGTATAAGAATCGATGCCATTGGCAATAATCTTCGGTAAGAGTAAGTTGATACCGTTACTGAGCAACGCAAACAGGATCAGCATAAAAATTAGGCCTCTGTAGTTTCCAAGTAAACTGAAAATACCCGGCTTTTTGGCTTCTTTGGTTTTTTCCATATCAATGAAGATACCTTAAATTGTAGGTTCCAAATTTAACCCAAAGAAATGATTAAATGAGAAAATAATTAATTAGAGAATGATTGAATTTTGAGTGAGTGAATGCTTAGAGGATTTTTATTAAATCTTTCGTTCCTTACATTCAGTCATTCTCTCATTCAATCATTAACTTTCCTATTTACTCTCTTTCAAAACCATATCGATGGTAATGGCAGTGGCCACAATTGCAACTTTCTGATTGCTTTCTGCATAACTGGGATCGATAGACACATTGTATTTATCGGCCGTGGTGAAAACTTCTTTCAAAGCACCAGCCCACTTTTTGTTTATTTTACCCATTTCAGCACCTGCATTATTGGTGATGCTAAAGTTCCAGGCTTTCCAATCGCCGGAGATTTTTGCGATCTCTTCTCCAGATGTTGGACTCGAAATGGTAAAAGTTGGCTTGAAGAATTTAAATTTTTGTTTAATAATGCCCACTTCAACACCAAGCGGATCGGTTACAATAATTTTCGACATCCAGAAGGTCCATCCTCTTGTAATGGTGGCCTGCAACTGGTCGTTAATATCGGTAATTTCTAATTTAAAAGGCATCATACGCTTATCAACCAATAAGGTTAAAGCCTTTTGCCAGCCAGAAATACGCTGTTTAATAATCCCGATCTGAGCACCCTGATCGTTATAAACTTTGTACTCATTCGCAAACTTCAAAAAGTTTACTTTCTCATCAATAAAATACTCGTCGCTTAAAAAAAATGGAGGAATCTGCTTGTTCATATTGTAGTTTTAATATTAGATAAGTTGCTAAAATATATATTTTTCATTGACTATTCTTAATTTTCTAATACAGCGTTAATTACTATAAGAGTCGTCACCCTGAATTTATTTCAGGGTCTTTACAAAAAAGATGCTGACCACGTAGTAGCTACAAGACAATTGAAAACACTATTCTGCCTGTAAAATAAATTCAGCATGACGTAACGATTAGAAATAGCTTATTTAGTTATATCCCAGCTTTAATTCTTAACAAAACATTAGGACATCTTTCAACTTCATTTAAAGCCAATTTGCAACGAAACATTGCTACCTTTGCAGCAAAAGCCATTGAAGAAAATGGTTAAACCCAAAACACATGATTGAAATAGGAAAATACAACGAGTTAAGGATTTTAAGCAAAACAGAAGCTGGATTAAACTTAACCGATGGCGATAAACTGGTCATCCTGCCTTACCAATACGTTCCGAATGGCGTAGAAATTGGCGATAACATTACCGTTTTTGTTTTTGTACAAAAAGATGGCCGCCTAACGGGGACTACTCAGAAAGCTTATGCAGAAGTGGGCGATTTTGCTTTTTTGAAAGTAGTTTCTGATGGTGATGATGGCGTGTTCATGGATCTTGGTATCGACAAAGATGTTTATGTACCGGATCGCGAACAAAAAAGGCCGATGCAAAAAGGCTATAAATATGTGGTTTACTTATATTTAGATGAAAGTAACGACCGCTTGTTGGCTTCTTCTAAACTGTATGATTTTGTTGAAGAAGATGGCTTCGATTTTGAAGAGGGCGACGAAGTAAGCTTATTGATTACCGAAGAAACCGATCTTGGTTTTAACGCCATTATTAACAACACTTATATTGGTTTGCTTTATAATAACGAGGTTTTTGATAATATTCAACCGGGCGAAATGCGCAAAGGCTGGATCAAGAAAATCCGAGTAGAAGGTAAGATCGATTTAACCCTACAGCCAAGTGGTTACGGCCATATTCTCGATTCGAAAGAGATGATGTTAAGAGAGCTAAAAAAGAGTGGTGGTGTAATTGAGCTGGGCGATAAAAGTTCTCCGGAAGATATTTATCACCGTTTCCAGATCAGTAAAAGTGCCTTCAAAAAAACCATTGGTTCATTGTACAAAGAGCGCCTAATTGTACTTTCTGATGATTCGATCAGATTGATTACAGACGACGAAGCAGAATAATTTATTTCATAAAAATCATTAAGATTGGTCGTCATTCCCAACTTGATTGGGAATCTTAAAGCGCTTGCATTACGATTCCCGCCTGCGCGGGAAAGACGACCAATCATGAATTAACCAGTAAAACTTACTATAAATCTAATTCAAATTAAACTTCTCGCTCTGAATTTTCACTGCATTCGAGGCCGAAACAATAGCTACGATCATAATTCCGATCACAATAGCCAAAATAACCTGCAAGGTGGAATATACCTTCGTTCCCGAAACGAAGATCTTTGAACCTTTAATCAGATCATTACCCACTTTAGATTGTATTTTAATCAAAGCCGAAAGCTTAGCCAGTGTTTCATCAACAGCATTTTTTCCCATCGACTCATAAATTATTCTTCCTTCAGCACCTGCCATGTTTATTATTTTCGCCTCCAATCCCTGTTGAACAGTTAATGCTTTTTTAAGATCGTTTAAAAAACTTTTCTCCTGTTTTACCAATAAAGTAAGTTCATATTTATTGATTATCGAATCTATTTTACGGTTGTGTTTATTCATTTTCACTATACCGATTGAAGGCTGAACGGTACCATCCCCGAATAATATTTCTTGAAGAATCTTATTTTTATAATACAGATTTTCGGCAATAAAGTATAAATCTGTTGCCGGAACAAGTCTGTCGTTGTACATTGAAATAAAAGATTCGTTAATCTTCTCTACACTTTTATCTTCCAAAAAACGGATTAACAAGGTGCAGCACATGATGCAGAAAAGCAAAAAAGCTATTTTTAGCTTGTTTTTTAGACTAAAGGCAAATTTCATATATAATTTGGTTAGTATGTTCGACCACAAAGGCACAAAGAAAATCAATCTGTGCAATCCTTAAATCTGTGTAATCACGTTCTAAAAGTAATCCTCCTGCGCTGTCTTCGCGAAAAGCTGAGGTGCAAAATTGACTAAATATAACTCTTTTTTTGCCCGTGTTACAGCAGTGTACAACCAGCGGAGAAAATCGAGATCAATCATTTCTTCAGTAAGATAACCCTGATCAGCAAAAACAGCATCCCACTGCCCGCCCTGTGCTTTATGGCAGGTTACCGCATAAGCAAACTTAATTTGCAGCGCATTATAAAAAGGATCGGCCTTAATGGCCAACATCCGCTGCCTTTTATTGGCAATATGCTCATAGTCTTCATTAAGCCCATCAAAAAGCTTTTTATTCTGCTCGTAAGGGAGATTAGCGCTTTCTAAATTGAGCGTATCCAACATTACTTTGCAACTAATCTGTCCCGCAGCAGGGAAATCCATAAACTCTAAAGTGGCATCGGCAAAACGGAATCCATAACGTTCTTCTTCTCCTCTCACACGAATCACCTTTGCCATATCGCCATTGGCAATAAAAGCAGTATCCTCGTTCTCTGGTAGCCAGAAATAATTGTTCCGCACCACCATAATCTGATCGCCTCCCGTTAACTCTTCTTCGCGGTACAACAACCTGGCTCTAATCTGCTGGTTATACACATTGGCCGATTTATTGGAACGGCAAACCACCAGGGTATTTTCCATGCCGAATTTGCGGTAAGCATATTCCAGTCCTTCAACCAAACGCGCCCCGGGCATATTGTAAATATCGGTATAACTTTTAGTCAGGAATTTAGGCATCGGGTTTTCAGGATTTTTAGCAATCTGATTTCTCAACATCGTAGCATTGGCCAAAATACCCGATTTCTTTCCTTGCCTAACCACTTCCTTCAACTCAACAGATGACACGGTTAAGGCAAATTTATCTTTGAGGTACTGTTCGTTCAGAGCGGGGCTATCTAAACTCCCCACAGGGGGCAACTGTGCCGTATCGCCCACAAAAAGTAAAAAACAGTTTTTGGTATTGTAAACAAACTCCAGCAGATCTCTTAATATTGAAGAACCTGTTTCATTAAATTCATCGGCAATCATCGAGGCCTCGTCGATAATAAACAAAGTATTTTCCGAGAGATTAGGTGCCAATTGAAACTGCATTTCGGGCGATGCCGCCGAGCGCTTGCGGTAAATTCGTTTATGTATGGTTAATGCTTTACGGTATGAATACTGGCTCATTACTTTCGCTGCCCTTCCCGTTGGCGCAAGCAGTTCACTACGCAGATTAAATTGTTTTAAAACCTTCACCAAAGCTGCTACAGAGGTGGTTTTACCCGTACCAGCGTAACCCTTAAGCACAAAACAGCGGTACTCGTCGTCCTGCTGCAAAAACACCGACATCCGCTCGCAAAAAAGCAATTGCTCTTTGGTTGGTGTATGTTCGTATGCTGAAGCTATAAGCTGGCTTTTATCGATTAACATGTATTGTTAAATTGTTTTAATGATAAATTGTTTTTGAAAAGCAGTTGCTGTGCTAATTTGTTCTGGCAATCGGTCTTTCCGTTACATCTTTTTTTTGAGTGTCACACTGCGAGGAATCGTCATTCCCAACTCGATTGGGAACCACGGAATGCTCATGAATGCCTCTGAAAAAAGGAAAACTTATGAATAATCGTAATGCAAGCGCTTTAAGATTCCCGCCTGCGCGGGAATGACGATTGCTCTACTTTAATCCGTCAATGGTAGATTGTCGAAGTAACCTCAATAAAGGCATGCTCCTTTTTAAGCATTACCCCGGCCAAACAATAAAGCAATGCAACAATTAAACAATTTTCGTTACAAAAGTAAAGTTTCAATGCGATGTGCCATTACCATATTTTGTTTTTTGCTATAGCTGAAAATGGTAAAATGGCCATCCTGAGAGGCTACCAAACCAATAGATTGGGGTTGATCGTTAACAAACTGGGCCACAGAAAAGTGCCTCGTACCTCCGAGCTGTCCGGGATAAAGAATTTTATCTTCGCCACCAACAATGGGCTCCGAAAATGCAATCTGTTCAACGGTTGGTTTACCTTTAGCACGGCCGATTTTTGCGCCAAATGCGATCAGGTCAAATTCTTCATTGATGATCGTTGCACCATCAACCGCTGTTAAACCTGCTAAATGCTCTACTTCTCGACGAACAGCACCCTGCGAGAAAATTTCGCTCTGATTACCGCTCTGTTTTGCCAGATTGGACAATCCGCAGAATGGAGGCTCTACCAAATACTGTATCGGGTGGATAATCGATTCTTCCCATTTCGTATCGCCTTTCGGCACAATTAGCAAGGCACCCCCACGGCCATGGGCACGCATAGAAACCGAGAACTGGATCAAAATATTAATAGGATCGTTCCAACTGGCCAAAACAGTCAGATCTAATAAGGCCTGCAAAATAGGCGGACAATCTTTATTTGCACAGCTGGTGTCATCAACAATACGGATCTGCTCCCCCTTAAGTACAGCAACATTGGTAAACTTACCGATGCCGTAAATCCTTCGGTGTTTAATTACGATTAATCCGGGTTCGGAAACATCAACAACAAAACAAAAGTTCGGAATATTGAGGGTGGTACCCCAGATATAAAGTTCGCCATCTTCTTCCCAAACCCCTAAGTGAATTCCTGAACGTTCAATCCCGGGCGCAATTTTGGTTAAGGTATTGGCATTTAACGCTAGTTTTTTCGCAAAACGCAATGGTTTCGACGTTTGATCCGGCGGTAAAAAAGCAATCGAAATCCGTGGCGAATGACCTTCTTCCTTACGCAAGCTGCTCCAAAAAGCAACATCTATTATCGCTTCAATTATTTTTCGATCCGGTTGAGTAGCCAAATCTATCTCGCCCTGTGCAATTGCATTTTTATGCAGTTTAACAAAATGTTGCTCAATAGTTGCTGCAATCGTGTTTGCCGCTTTGTAGGTAGGCTTGTAACTCATGTTCCGAATTTAAGCCGAATATTTCGATTTTTGAATATCTGAAAGGTTTGATTTTGGTAAAAAAACACAGACATTTTCACCACAGATCTTCACAAATAAACACAGTTATTTCTGATGCTCTTTTAACCGCAAAGCGCGCAGAGACAAACAAGATTAACCACGAAGGCGCAAAGAACCCAAAGTTAATTGCATATTTTGGGCGAATATCAATTCAATCTGGTGTCTCGGGTGGTAAAAAATTAACCGGTCCACAAGTCGTTTAGTAAGCAAAAATGGCGAAGAATTGTTTCCGTGAACTCCCTGTTTCCGTGGCAAAAGATATACTAGTTCACTTATCAGGTTAAGAATTTACACAAATAATCTGTGTTATCCTCTTTATCTGTGGTAAAAAAACAAAGCAGCAAGCTTGCCGTTAAGCTATCAGCCTATAATTCTGTGGCAAAATCAAAAAATTAACCTCATCTTACCGTTAATCCTCAAAAAAGTCTATTTTTGTTTCAATGAGTAACAATAGTCTCTTATTAGTCGACCCAAATTTTAAAGCTGATGCATCTGCAAACTGCCATTTATTGTTAAAAATAACGAATGACAGCTTTTCTTATGCTGTGGTAGGTAAGGACACAGAGGAGATTAATATCATTTTTGATAAACAAGGTTGTGAAGATGTACAGAAAGAACTGAAATCTGCCTTTGAAACCGACAGTTACCTATCGTTAAACTATGCAACGGTAAAAGCGGCAATCCATACCTCAAATTTTATTTTCATTCCTGATGAATGGTTTGATGGTGAAAATCTGTCCGTTTATGCCAAGTATTTAGGTTCCGATGCTAAAGTGTATACCAAACACAACGATAAGTTAGGTTTTAATACTGTTTTTTGTTTAGATGAGGATTTAAAATCAAATTTACCTGAGAAAACAGATTTATTTCCGCAGTCTGAACCATTAATGGTTTTATTTAATCATTTGGCAGACGAATCTTTATTAATCGATTTTACAGCAGTATCTTTCAATGTACTTTACATAAAAGATAAAAAGATCGTTTTTCAAAACCATTATCAATCAGAAAATGCTGAGGAATTTAATTATTTCCTGTTGCTGATGATCGAGCAACTGGGCTTAACTGATGCCATTCCCGTTTATTTACAAGGCATTATAAACGAAGATGATGAGCATTATAACTGCTTATTAAAATACTTTAACCAACTTTATTTCTTTCTTCCTGCTGGAAAACAAAATAGCGAATTACTGGCCGATATGCCTAAGCACTATTTCAGCGGTCTCCTTGCTTTAGATTTATGCGAATAATTGGTGGCAAATTAAAGGGCATCCGTTTGCAGCCCCCTGCAAATTTACCGGTACGCCCAACTACGGATATTGCCAAAGAAGCACTCTTCAATATCCTCAACAACAAATATGATTTCGAAACCTGTTCTGTTCTGGATTTATTCTGCGGTACCGGAAATTTAACTTTTGAGTTTGCCTCACGCGGTGCAGAAAGTATTTTAGCCGTTGATATGGATTATGGCTGCGTAAACTGGGTTAAAAACACAGCAAAACAACACCAGTTTGATCAGGTTGATGTGCGTAAAGGCGATGTATTCAAGTTATTAAAACAAATGACTGGCGCTTACGACCTGATCTTTGCTGATCCGCCATACAATATGCCTAACATTCCACAGATTCCTGTGATGGTTAAAGAACAACAATTGCTTAAACCCGATGGCCTGTTAATTGTAGAACACCAAAGTAACATGAAACTGAACAGCCAGCCCGGCTACACCGAAACCAGAAAATACGGCAATTCATCGTTCAGCTTTTTTGAGTTTAGCGAGTAGCAAAGACCCTAATCTTTTCTTAGGCCAGTAAAATATTTTTTTTTGAAAGTGAGCATTAGTGCGTTGTGGCGGCCTTTAGTCCTGCTTTTCATTGCAAGTCCTCACCCGATAAAGGATCGGGTTCCGGGCTTTCAATTGCAATCAGGCTTAAAATGAGCGGCCTGCTCCAGTTATAGTGCCATAGATTACCTTAATGTCCTAAATTTCTTAATGGTAAAAGATTAAGCCAGGTGCATTCCGTTTAAATCCGTGTTTCTGTGGCAAAAAAATAACTCTCTTTGTGTTCTTTGTGGTAAATAATTCCGCCATAAAATCTATATTTGAATCATGAAGATAGCGCTATTTCCAGGCTCATTTGATCCGATCACTATTGCTCACGTAAATATTTTACAACGTGCCACTCCACTTTTCGATAAAATTGTAGTAGGTATCGGACTAAACAGCTCTAAACAGAATTTCTTAAGTGCAGAGCAGCGTCTTCAGATTTTACAGACAGTTTTTAAAGGCTATCAGAATATCGAAATCCAAACTTACGAAGGTTTAACAGTAGATTTTTGCCGGAAAATTAATGCCAAATATATGGTACGCGGTATCCGTTCAGCATCCGATTTTGAATATGAAAGAGCCATAGCACAGATCAATCAGACCATGATGCCCGAAGTAGAAACCATTTTACTGTTAAGCAAACCCGAATATTCGGCCATCAGCTCTACCATTGTGCGTGATATTTTAAGAAACCATGGCGATGTAAGCCCATTTGTACCCACAGAAGCACTTCATTTTTTATAATTTTAATGATGTGCTATCTGGTGTTTAATGTGCTGTCTGGTGTTACCACCTGACTGATGGATGCATTTATACACATATTTATAACGCAACTAGTCTTAGCGTCTCGCTAAGACATAATTATTTCCTTACTGAAACCAATTACTCGAGATAAAGTATAGTCTTAGCGAGACGCTAAGACTAGTAAGGTCGCTACATAGTGTGCGTTGTAAGATTCCCGCCTGCGCGGGAAAGACGACCAATCTACCAGAATTTCATCTGTGTTCATCCTCTTTATCTGTGGTTAAATTATTTAATTAAAATGTAACGTTTTAAAGAATCGGTTACCAATGGGTTATAATATTAAATGAAAGAAACAGAAAACATATTTATCACCCTGATCAATCAGCACAAAGCGATTATACATAAGATTTCTAAAATGTATATGAACGGTGCTGAAGAACAGCGCGATCTGTTTCAGGAAATCGTACTACAGCTTTGGAAAGCTTACCCAACTTTTAAGGGCAACTCCAAATTTACTACATGGATGTATCGTGTTTCCTTAAATACTGCACTAATTTATTTCAAAAAGGACAATAGAAAAGTAGATAAAACGCCTTTAGACGAAAATATTGATGTAATAGATGTAAACGAGAGCGAAGGAAAAGAAGAGAAACTGACCTATTTGTATACTGCAGTGCAAGAGCTGAATGTTATAGAAAAAGCATTGATATTTCTCTTTCTCGAAAACCAATCCCATCGCGAAATTGCCGAAAACCTGGGCATTAGCGAGGTAAATGCAAGGGTTAAACTGAACAGAACTAAAGAAAAATTACAATTCATTATAAAGAAAAACGGTTATGAATTTTGACGATATAAAAAATGAATGGAGTGCTGAAACTCCGGAAGGGAACAACATTTCTACCAATATGCTTAAAATAAAACAGGCACATACCCCAATTGATAAAATAAGAGGAAAAATGAAACACGAGTTTTTTTACCAGATCTTCTTTTTGGTGCTCATGGCCTTTATCCCTTACTTTTTTGGATTTTCATCGGCAATGAATCAAGTGTTTTTAATGTTTTATGCCATCACCTGCGGTTTTACCGCCTATTACTTTTTTAAGTTTTATCTGTTCTATAAAAACTCATATGACATGAGTTTGGATACACGCAAAAACATCCTTTGGTTTTTCTACGAAATGAAACTGAATATCGAACTATATAAAGCCCTCACCTATATAGTTGCCTTTATCGGTGTCGCGTTCATTACAGTTTATTTGTTTATAGAAAAGGCTTCCATTTTCAATAAAATTTTAGCTAATCTTTCGTCGGTTTACATTTTATTAAACTGTTTTATTACCATTCTGATTATAGGCGTAATTACCGAATTATGGGCTTGGTATTACTATGGAAAGTATTTAAAGCAGGTGAAAAAAGTAGTTGATGAGTTGGATTATGAGTAAATGGACCGAATATGTGCAGTAAGATGTTACCATCTGACTGTTAAAGTATATTAAAATTCCAATCTATAATTGTTCCGATCCGTGTCAGATAGAAATATCTGACACCACAAGATAAACAAACATCAAATCTGTGTGCATCCTTTTTATCTGTGGTAAAAATATCTTAATGGTGCAGTCAGATGTTACCATCTGACTTTTAAAGGTAGCAACTCCATCTATAATGTTCCGATCCGTGTCAGATAGAAATATCTGGCACCACAGCTAAACAAGAGATGCTGAAACAAGTTCAGCAGGACGATCTCTGGGACAGAACACTTATAGTATCCCTCCGGCCCTCAGCACATCCATAATTGATGGAAAAGTATTTTTAACTACTGGCGAAATGTGGTTTTTATCCAGCCAAACCGCTTCATCAATGCCTTCTTCCTTTTGGGGTACCAATTTTGGTTCGCCTTTAACCTTCATTTTGTACCAATTGGTTTTCTTGATCACCATTTTTGTACCAATTGGGTAAACGTGATAGGTTTTACAAAGTTTTTCTTCGCGTTTAAAAACCTTGATTCCGCACTCCTCTTCTACCTCACGAACAGCAGTTTCCTTCATTTTTTCACCCTCCTCTAGCTTCCCTTTAGGCAGATCCCATTTTTTATTTCTAAAAATAAACAGAAAATTGCCATTTGCGCTCTCTACCAAACCACCGGCGGCTTTAATAATGGTGCAATCTTTCTTTAACTTTTTGAAGGTCTCCTGAGGATTTTTTGTCAAGAAAATATAGCTCTTTTTAGAACCATTTTTTAGTTTTTTGTAGAATGTTTGCAGATTAAAATCCTGAAATTCCAGTTGTTGAATTTTTTCTTTTTGCTCTGGCAAAAAATCTGAGATATACAAAGTGTTATCGTTGATATAAATTCTATAATTTCTTGGCATATATTTTTAACAAACTTAAATAGAGAATGATGCTTTTTTATAGCACCCCGCTCCTTTCCCGATTACATTTAAAGAGTTCTTTCTGCGAAACCTATATATTTTGCAATGCCCTAAAAGTAGAAAAATTGTTGAGTTATTTATAGGATATAAAAAAAGGTTACAACAATTAATGTTGTAACCTTATCTAAATTAACGCTCTCAATCAAAGATTGATGCAAGGCTCTCACCCCTTGCTTGCTACAAATATAGAATAATTTATTAAAGAGTGAAAAAAAAATAATATTTAATCAATGATGAACCTGTATAACTAAAAATCATACACACTAGAATGTAAAAAAAATGGTTAGTTACCTGTATTGGAGCATTCAGCTAGAAAACAATGGCGAATAATTCCTTCAACGATGAATATTTTTTATAATTTTAACCTTTTAATCTGCCATGCCCATACCTTCATTATCCGAAACAGATCTGGAAGCATACCGAAACGATCTTTCTAACCCAGAAAAATCAACAGGAGCACTCTTTATCACATTAACCGGGCTTTATCAGCGTTTTGCCGGCAATGAACAGTTATTGGCCAATTTCGAGTACGCATCTGAGCTGCAAAGTCTGGAAAATAGTTACACTTCAAAAAAAGAGCATTACAATAAAGAAATTGCAGAGCTTAAAAGGCAGTTTAAACAATTAGATAACCGTATTATTGCCGCAGAACAAAAGCTTCGTCATGGTATCCCCGACGATTTGATGGTAATGGATAAAATTATAGCTGAACAAGAATCTATCGTAGAAGATCAGGAAAAGCTTAACAATGCCGAATCATACATCGTAGAGCAGGTTAGAATAATAGATATAGCGCATGGAAAAGACCTTCAGAAGCTAGAACAACAACAAAGCAATAGAAATACACCACTGAACAATAAATTTTCTGCTTTTAATGAACAGATAAAACAAGCAGAAAAAAGCATTACGCTAAAAGCAAGTGCAATCTCGGTTATTGCCATTATCGGCATTCCTTTAATAATAGATATATGCCTGGTATCATTAGGGTTGCCCGCCTTAAACAAAAATACCAATAACCTGATCTTTACGCATTACATCTTTTTAATCACGCTGATCCTTGTCGAATTGTTCCTGGCCGAAAAGATCAGAAGCATGATTTCACGGATGTTATCCATCTCTTACCTTAAAGATTCGCTAGATACGCTCCAAAATCTGCTCCTGGACAATAAAAGACGGATTTCCAAAGTAGAATCTGATCACAACATTTCCATATCGGAATTTGTAAAACAAAATTATACAGCTTAAGAAATTGATCTGTCTGATAAACAAATAGGGGTTTAGAAACCTTTTCAGCCCCAAACCCCTCATTGTTAATTTATCTGATATTTAGATCTACAGCGTAGCCATATCAATCACAAAGCGGTAACGTACATCGCCTTTTTCCATGCGTTCGTAAGCCTGGTGGATATCTTTCATATCAATCATTTCGATGTCTGATACGATATTGTTCTCTGCACAGAAATCTAACATTTCCTGAGTTTCGGCAATACCTCCAATACCTGATCCGGCAAGACTTTTTCTACCGCCAAGCAAACTAAAAGCAGCAATTTCTGCCGGTTTAGGTGGAACACCTACGCAAATGTATATGCCATTTGTTCTCAATAAAGACAGATACATGTTAAAATCGTGCTCAGCAGATACTGTATCTAAAATAAAATCGAACGTACCTCTGGCAGCTTTAACCTGTGCAGGGTCGGTAGTTACCACAAAGTGGTGAGCACCAAGTTTTTTGGCATCCTCTTCTTTCTTTGGCGAAGTACTCAATACCGTTACTTCGGCACCAAAAGCTACCCCGAATTTCACAGCCATATGGCCTAAACCACCTAAACCAAGTACAGCCAGTTTATGGCCTTTTCCTACTTTCCAGTGTTTCAGGGGAGAATAAGTGGTAATACCTGCACATAAAAGCGGTGCTACAGCAGCAAGATTTAATTTATCCGACACATGAAGTACAAATTCTTCTCTTACTACAATTGTATCAGAATATCCACCATAAGTTGGTGTTTTACCATCTCTTTCCAAACCATTGTATGTTTGCGTATTTCCTTCCAAACAATATTGTTCTAAATCTTGCTTACAGTTTTCACAAACCTGGCAAGAATCTACCATACAACCAGTACCGGCAAGATCACCAACTTTAAATTTTTTAACATGATCTCCAACCTTTGTTACCCTGCCCACAATTTCATGGCCAGGAACCATTGGGAATATCCCCGGAAACCAATCGTTTTTTATCTGGTGCAGATCTGAGTGGCAAACCCCACAGAAAAGTATCTCGAACTGAACATCATGAGGCCCTACTTCCCGGCGCTCAAAATTCCAGGGTGCAAGATCTGTCTCGGCGTTTTGTGCCGCATATCCTTTTGTTGCTATCATAAAAATTCAAATTAATTTTACCTTACCAAAGGTATACAGCGGTTTGCTAAGAACAATTACACAAATCAAATAAATCATTGCAAAATTCAAACAATGCTGTTACAACATCAGGCCATTTAGCAAGGCATATTGAAGGAGCATAATCGTTTTCCCATCTTTTATTTCACCACTTTTTACCATCTCCAGGGCTTTTTCAAATGGCAATTCCAATACCTCGATATATTCGTTTTCCTCTTTCAGTCCGCCGCCATTATGCAATTTCATTTCATTTGAATATGCAGCAACGAAGAAGTATAACAGCTCGGTAACCGAACCCGGAGACATATAGGCTTCGAAAACTTTTTCTACATGATCAATCCTAAATCCGGTTTCTTCTTCGGTCTCCCTTCTGATACAATCTTCTGCATTATCTTTATCCAACAGTCCGGCACAACATTCAATCAGGTAACCCGTGTCATTTCCATTAATAAACGTCGGGATTCTAAATTGACGGGTAAGCACAACTGTTTTATATTCTTTATTATACAGCAAAATTGTTGCGCCGTTCCCCCTATCGTAAGCTTCGCGTTCCAAAATAGATTTTGAACCATCAGCCTTTGTCATTTCGAAACGCACTTTTTTTAAGGTATACCAATTATCTGAAAGTATTTGCGTGTTAAGGATATCAATATTTTTCATAAATGATTATTTTTGATTGATTATGATTATTTTTGATCGAATTAACTCATTATATATGACATTTCAAAAAAGAGTACATAAAATCTTGGAACTTTTAGAAGAGCTTGGCGAAGTTGAGATCAGACAATTGGCAGCAGAAATAGGCGTTTCTGAAGTTACTGTAAGAAGAGACCTTACAAATATGGCAACTAGCGGACTGCTTTACCGGACGCACGGAGGGGCCATGAAAGTAAGTCAATTGATAAAACCGGTATCATTTGCCAATAAGGCTGCTGTTAATTTTAAAGCAAAAGATGCGATTTGTAAAAGGGCTGCAGAAGATATAGTTGATGGTGATATCATATTTATTGACTGCGGAAGTACGGCCTTTAGGTTATGCCAATTCATCAAAAACAAAAAAATAAAGGTAATTACCAACTCCCTGCCTGTAGTTAATGCGTTACAAAATAGTGCCGTAAGCATTAACCTGATTGGTGGTGAAGTTGATCCAATCAGGCAGGCTGTTCACGGAACAATTGCTACTGAACATATTGCCAGATATCATGCTTCGAAAGCCTTTCTGGGTGCAGATGGGATTACCTGCGATGGATTATATGCTGGTAGTGAACACGAAGCTTCAAATACTTTAGCTATGGCATCGCAAAGTGATCAGACTTACCTACTTTGCGACACCAGCAAAATAGGAAAAACATCGTATTTAAAGTTTGATGATTTATCGCTGGTAGACATTTTGGTTACAGACTATAATGGGTCTGAAATAACCAAATTCGAATCAAAAGGGATATCAGTATTTCCGGTAACCGTTTAATTATAAAGGATCCTTATCAGGAGAACAATCCGAGGGTAATCTATCCAACAGCATCAAAAACATAAAAAAAATGGTGAAGAAGCTTGGAGGCTGCATAATATTGGAAAGGTACTGAAACAAGTTCAGGATGACGAATGGACGGAAATAAACGCTTAGGATCGTCATTTCGGCTGTGGCGCAGCCCCGATATTAAATCTGGGGAGAGGCCTATTCAAACAGATTTAGCTTCACTGAGCCTTAGGGTTCCCGTCTGCATTGCACTCCGCTCGAAATGACGATTCTTTGCGTTATTTATGGCCTAAGCGATCAGGTCTACTTCCGCCCCAAAAGCATGATCGATAACAATTTTCCAGGTACCGTCTTCGCTTTGCTTCATTAATTCGATGCCTTTTGCGCTAACCTTCACTTCTTCGCCATCTGTGATCTTCCATTCCGACCTTCCTATAGCGAGATTTCCCGCTTGCATACAGTACACCGTTTTAATTTCCATTGTGCCCTTAATGGCAAGAATGGCTTTAATGGCTTCTTCAAATTGTGCTTTGCCCGATACAGGTTTCCCAGGTTCGGGAACAATAATGCCAGATGAATCGTACATATTGAGTACAGTTGCTACGTCTCCTGTGTTAAATGCAGCAGCTAGTGTTGAGTGAGCATCTTCTGCTCTTTTTGGTAAATTCATGTCTTTAATTTTAAATGTTTAACTATGTTTTAATAAAAAATGGCCGAAAATTCTTGTTCTGCCCATATTTTTCTAGCGAGCAGGCCTGCATGATCATATATTTTATTGAAGAAGAATCCACCCATGCTAATACGCTTAACCCCAAGCGATTCCAATGCTTTAAATCCTGGAAGATCGGGCATGCACATTACATTGATGGGAAGTGAAGTAGACTGAACTACAGCAGCAATATCACCACTATCGGTAATGCAAGGCACAAAAATCCCATCTGCTCCAGCTTCCTGATAAAATTTAATGCGTTTTTTGGTTTCCGCTAAAGCGTTTGGCAATCCCAGAAGAAAAGCATCCGTCCTTATATTCAGAAAGATATTCAGTTTCTTTCTCTTGATGTGCCCTGCCACCGTAGCCACTGTTTCGGCAAATGAAGCTGCTGGCACCAAACTTCTCTTTTCGCCCGGTAACGTATCTTCGAGGTTAATTCCCACTGCGCCACAATCGTGCAGTTCTTCTACATTTTCCAAAATGCCTTGTAGGTTGCGGCTATACCCAGCCTCCATATCAACGGTAAGTGGAATATCAACCACATCGGTAATGCGCTTTGCTATACGGAGCAACTCATCAAAGGGCAGATTTTCTCCATCTGGGTAACCCAAGGCATTCGAAATGGCCTGACTGGAAATGCCGATGGCCCTAAAACCATTGGTTTGAAAGATTTCTGCACTTTTTACATCCCATACATTCCCAATCAAAAGTGGGGCGGTATTTTTGTGCAGATGTTTAAATGTTTCAAAAGAATTCATAAGCTATATCTTGTTTTAATTGATTATACATCAAAGATATAGCCCTTAAAAATCAACGGATTGTACAAATCCGAACAAAATAAAATTTATGGAAAAAGCAGCTGGTTTACCGGAGTAAGGTTATCCAGGTAACTCGAAGGAGTAAGTCCGGTAAAGGATTTGAAGTCTCTTATAAAATGCGATTGATCAAAATATCCGCAGGCATAAGCAATATTGGTAAGTGGCTCCTCATTTTTTGAAACCATCTTTAAACTCTGCTGAAAACGGTTAATTTTATCGTAAGATTTTGGTGAAAGCCCGGTATGCTGGTGCAGTAACCGTTGCAAATAACGCGTAGTAATATTATGCCTTGATGCGATATAGGTAATATTGCTTCCCGAAGCATCTTTTAGGATACTATTTAAGATATCGGCTACCTTATTGATATGAAAGGATTTCTTTTCATGATTGATCAGTCTTTTCAACAAAAATGCCTCTAAAAGATTGATCCTTTTTTGTTCACTCTCAGTTTCCAATAGTTTTTGATAAAGCACATCTGCACTTGCTCCGATCACATCCCGAAGATCGGTAATCGAATCGTTAAAAACCCCCATCTGATCATTAAAAAAGTATGATGCCGAGTGTGTATAAAATTTGATCCCAAGCATAGCATGTTTACCTACCGATCGGATAGCAAGCGGCTTTGTAATCTGCCCCCAAAGTTCAATTTTCGGTGTTTTCTTAAAAGCATTGTTTACAAGCGATTCCCAACTGCCATTCCCCAGATTAAAGATTACCTCCATATCCCCACTGGGAAATACCACATCCTCAAAAGCCGAATCAGCATCCGACTTGAAAATATAATAATGCCTGATATAAGGTTTTAAGGGATCTGAAGGTAAAAACTGTTTAAATTCCATATATGCAATTGACTACAAGATCGTAAAATTAGGGCAATTCTAAGCCTCGGGATTGTAAAAATCGGAACAGATTATACCTTTAATGAGACAATTAAGCGTCGTAATCCAAGCGCCGCAGCTTAAAAATAATCTTTTACCACAACAAGATATTCTTGAGATGTTTTAAGCCCTGATATTCTTTATCATACTGATTTACAAGGAGTGGCAAGAAATAGCTTTTACCATCCATCAAAATTTCCGATATTTGTAGCATTTGGAAGTCGTTATTAAATTCAAATCCCGACATTTTCTTTCCTCGCTAAAACAAGTGAGGCTTAATAAACGTTATGACAAACACAAATAAATCTGTAATTTTGAGCCATGTATAATAAAAGTGATATTGAATTAAAGGTAGCGGAATTTTTATTACAGATAAAAGCAATCAAATTACAACCAAATAATCCTTTTACCTGGGCATCTGGTTGGAAATCGCCAATTTATTGCGACAACAGAATTACCCTTTCCCACCCTCAGGTTAGAACTTACATCCGCCAGAAACTTGCACAGGCCATTCAGGAAGAGTTTGGCTCGGTAGATGTTATCGCCGGTGTTGCAACTGCTGGAATCCCTCAAGGTGTTTTAGTAGCTCAGGAACTTGGTTTACCTTTTATCTATGTAAGAGCGAAGGCTAAAGAACACGGTACTGGAAGTTTAATTGAAGGCGAAGTGGTAGAAGGTCAACGTGTGGTCGTTATCGAAGATTTAATTTCAACCGGAAAAAGCAGCCTACAAGCTGTTGATGCATTAAGAACTGCAGGTTTATCGGTAGCCGGTTTAGCGGCAATTTTCACTTATGGTTTCGAAAAAGCAGACGAAAATTTCGCAGCTGCAAAATGTCGTTACTTAACTTTATCAAACTATGCTGCTTTAATCGATTATGCTGCAGAGCACAGCATTATTGCCAAAAGTGATATGGAATTATTAGGCAAATGGCGTTTAAACCCTTCAGAATGGGGGCAAGGACAAGTTTTGAATCCGGAGTCTTAAGTTTTGAGTAAAAAACAAAAATCTATAAAAAATATATAATGACTGTTATTGAAAGCGCAGTAGAGGTAAATAAACCAGTTACAGAGGTTTATGCATTTCTATCCAATATGAACAATCATCAGCAACTGATGCCAGAAAATATCTATAACTGGGAATCTACTGAGGATGATGCACGTTTTACCATCCAAAATATGGCAAAATTGGCCATTAAGATTTCAAGCCGTATCGAAAATCAGGAGATAACAGCAATTCCGAGTGAAAAGGCACCTTTTGATGTAGAGTTAAAGTGGACTGTAGCAGATAACGGAAACGGAACAACTACAGCTAAACACATTATTTCAGCAGATTTGAACATGATGATGAAAATGCTGGCATCTGGTCCACTACAAAAACTGGCCGATCACCAAACGGAAAAACTGAAAGAAATATTAGGGTAAAATTGATTGCACTGATTTAATGATTGCACAGATACAAAAGACGAGTTAAACCTCGTCTTTTTTTATGCGTAAAAATTCCATTGCGTTCTCTTATCAGCACATTATTTTAATACCTTAGTTTTCGAATAACCTTTAAACTATGAACCTCAGATTTCTTCAGGTAACTGCTTTATTTTTTACCCTTGCTCCTATTTCCAAAACATTTGCTCAATCGCTTACCGCTTTAAAAACCGAATATTTGGTTAACCCGATCGGCTTAGATAATCCAAAGCCGCGTTTTACATGGCAAATGAACGATGCCAGCCAGGGAGCTAAACAAACAGCCTACCGCCTTCTGGTAGATACCGATTCGGCTTCGCTTATTAAAACCAGTGCAAAACTTTGGAATACAGGCTGGGTTAAATCTGATCATAACCTGGTTATTTATTCGGGCCAGTCACTAAAACCTTTTACTAAATATTTTTGGAGGGTTGATATTGCTGATGGAAGCCAAAAGAAATCAAACAAAGTGTATATCGCCAGCTTCGAAACCGGGATGATGAAAATGGAAAACTGGCAAAGCGCCTGGATTTCGGATAATGAAAATACCAAGCTTAAACCTGCACCCTATTTCCGGAACACCTTTACCACAACTAAAAAAATCAGATCGGCCAGGGCTTACATCGCAGCAGCTGGCTTGTACGAACTCTCCATCAACGGCAAAAAAATTGGCAACCACCGCATGGACCCGATGTATACCCGTTTTGATAGACGAACGTTATACGTTACCTACGATGTAACCAAGGCCATCAGCAAAGGCAAAAATGCTATTGGCGTACTGTTAGGCAATGGTTGGTACAACCACCAATCGACCGCAGTTTGGTATTTCGACCGTGCCCCCTGGCGCAACAGGCCAACTTTTTGTCTTGATGTGCGCATCACTTATGAAGATGGCACAACCGAAACCATTAAATCGGGCAAGGAATGGAAAACAGCTTTAAGTCCGATTATTTTTAATAGTATTTATACCGCAGAACATTACGATGCCCGCCTGGAAAAAGCAGGCTGGAACACGCCAGATTTTGACGATACAGATTGGAAAAATGTGATGTACCGTTCAGCACCATCTAAAAATATTGTTGCACAGGCCATGCACCCTATCCGCAATGTTGAAGAAATAGCAAGCAAAAGTTTAAGAAAGTTTAACGACACCACTTATCTATTCGATCTGGGCAGGAATATTTCAGGCGTGAGCAAAATCACGGTAAGCGGACCGGCAGGAACTGTTATAAAACTGAAACATGGCGAGCGTTTATATACCAACGGACACGTAGACATTTCCAATATTGATGCCCATTACCGGCCAACTGATAATACTGATCCTTTCCAAACCGATATTTTGATTTTAAACGGAAAAGGTGAACAAAGTTTTATGCCGCATTTCAATTATAAGGGTTTTCAATATATAGAAGTGAGTAGCTCCGCTCCCATCCAATTAAAAAAAGAAGATCTGGTAGGCTATTTTATGCATAGCGATGTGCCAATTGTTGGCGATGTTAAATCTTCAGAACCGATCATCAATAAAATCTATTACGCTACCAATAATTCTTACCTGTCAAATCTTTTTGGTTATCCTACAGACTGTCCGCAGAGAGAGAAGAATGGCTGGACAGGCGACGCACAGATTGCGATAGAAACTGGTCTTTATGGCTTTGACGGCATTACCATTTACGAAAAATGGCTCGCCGATCACCGTGATGAACAACAACCAAATGGCGTTTTACCTTCCATTATCCCTACCGATGGCTGGGGTTACGAATGGGGTAACGGACCCGATTGGACCAGTACAATTGCCATTATCCCGTGGAATGTTTACCTGTTTTATGGAGACAAAAAATTGCTTGCCGATTGTTATGGAAATATTAGAAAATACGTTAACCACATTGATGAAACCTATCCAACTGGTTTAACTTCCTGGGGTTTAGGCGATTGGATCCCAGTAAAATCTAAATCTCCTGTTGAGCTTACCTCTACCTGTTATTATTATGCTGATGTGCTTATTTTGGCCAAGGCAGCAAAAATTTTAGGTAAAAACGATGACTATGAAAAGTATACAGCTTTGGCTAAAAAAATTAAAGATGCTTTCAATGCGAAGTATCTGAATAAAGAAAAGGGGATTTATGGTTCTGGCGTACAGACCGAAATGAGTGCTCCGCTTTACTGGAAAATTGTTCCTGAAGAATCGGTTGTCTTAGTCGCCCAAAATTTAGCCAAACGCGTAGAAGCCGATGGTTTCCACTTAGATGTTGGATTATTGGGTACAAAAGCCATTTTAAATGCACTGAGTGAAAATGGTTACAGCGATATTGCCTACAAAGTTGCCGCTCAAAAAACCTATCCAAGCTGGGGCTGGTGGATGGAAAACGGAGCCACCACCTTATACGAGAACTGGCCCATTGATGCAAAATCGGATATATCGATGAACCACATTATGTTCGGGGAAATTGGTGCCTGGTTATATAAATCTCCTGGTGGCATCAAACCAGATGAAAAACAGCCCGGCTTTAAACATGTGATATTGGATCCGCACATTATGGCAGGCCTAAATTCCTTTGAGGCTAGCCATATTGGTCCATATGGTAAAATTATAAGTGCATGGAAAAGAGTTGATAACGGAATCAGGTACGATATTACCATTCCTGCAAATTCTACAGCCACTGTTAACCTCCCACTTACGCGTGGCATGGATAATTATATAAATGGGAAGATAAACAACATTGGGAAGATAGATTTAGCAGCTGGTAAATATGTAATTGAACATAAAGCCCGAAAATAATCCAGTTCCGGAGATACCGTCATTGCGAGAAGGCTTTTTCAGCCGACGAAGCAATCTTACAACGATCGCTACTAGCGTGAGCATTAAGATTGCTTCGTTCCTCGCAATGACGACCTTTCTATAGAAGTCTGTCATCCTGAGGAACGATGGATCTTTAAGCGATAGATTACTGATTTCATCAATTAAGATTGCTTCTAAGTCTATGCATTGTGGATAGAGATTCTTCACTGCGTTCAGAATGACACCAATGATCCCGCGTTAGGGATTGTTAGGGTTCAGTACCGATCCTTCATCGGTACCGGAGCGAAGCGCAGCCCTGAAAGCCCGACCCTTTCCCGATTCATCGGGATTAGGGTAACGCCCAAATCAATTAAATCTTATAATCTCATATAAGACTTCGATAGTTTAAAGATTCTTCACTGCGTTCAGAATGACAGCAAGCAATATTACGTCAAATTTTCAGTACAAATAACTAATTATCAGTAATTTAGTCATTAAAAACAAAATCTTACCGACAAAATTTCCGATTGTAAAATCAAAACTGCCGTGGCATTTGTTTTGACTTAAACGGGAATATGAACTTCAACAATTTTACTATAAAAGCCCAGGAAGCAGTTCAACAGGCTTCTGAAATAGCCCAAGGCAATCAGCAACAGGCTATTGAAACGGCACACCTGCTTAAAGGTTTGCTTACTGTTGATGAAAACGTGGTTTCTTATGTTTTAAAGAAACTGAACGTTAACCTAAATTCACTAAATCAAAACTTAGATGCAGAGATTGCCAAGTTCCCGAAAGTGAGCGGAAGCAATGTCTATCTGTCATCTAATGCCAATAGCGCCCTGCAGAAAGCGCAAACATTTTTAAAAGAATTTAAAGATGAATTCGTCTCTGTAGAGCATTTATTGTTAGGCATTTTAGCCGTTAACGATAGCACTTCGAAATTATTAAAAGAACAGGGCGTTAACGAAAAGGACCTTAAAAAGGCCATTGTAGAATTGCGTGGCGATAACCGGGTAACGGATCAAAATGCAGAAGCTACTTACCAGGCCTTAAGCAAATATGCAAGAAATTTAAACGAATATGCCGAGAGTGGAAAGCTCGATCCTGTGATCGGTCGCGATGAAGAAATCCGTCGGGTGATCCAGATTTTATCACGCAGAACTAAGAACAACCCTATTTTAATTGGCGAACCAGGCGTAGGTAAAACAGCCATTGCAGAGGGTATTGCCTTTAGGATTATTAAAGGTGATGTACCTGAAAATTTAAAAAGCAAAGTGGTTTATTCCCTTGATATGGGTTCGCTTATTGCAGGTGCAAAATATAAAGGTGAGTTCGAAGAACGTTTAAAAGCTGTGGTTAAAGAAGTTACCCAGAGCGATGGCGAAATCGTACTGTTTATTGACGAGATCCATACTTTGGTAGGTGCTGGTGGCGGCGAAGGTGCAATGGATGCGGCAAACATTTTAAAACCTGCCCTTGCCCGTGGAGAATTGCGCGCCATTGGTGCAACAACTTTAGATGAATATCAAAAATATTTAGAAAAGGATAAAGCACTAGAGCGTCGTTTCCAAAAAGTAATGGTTGAAGAACCTGACACACAGGATGCCATTTCTATCCTCCGTGGGTTAAAAGAACGTTATGAAACACACCATAAAGTAAGGATTAAAGATGAAGCAATTATCGCAGCTGTAGAAATGAGTCAGCGGTATATTTCAGACCGTTTCTTGCCAGATAAAGCCATCGATTTAATGGACGAAGCTGCATCTAAATTACGTATGGAGATGGATAGTGTGCCAGAAAATGTGGATGCTTTAGACCGTGAAATTATGCGTTTGGAGATAGAGCGCGAAGCCATAAAGCGTGAAAAAGACGACAGGAAGGTTAAAGAACTTTCAGAAGAAATTGCCAACCTATCAGCCGAACGTGATGAATTTAAAGCCAAATGGCAAGGCGAGAAAGACCTGGTAGATGCGGTAAACAACGAGTTAGAGCAGATTGAGCATTATAAATTAGAAGCCGAACAGGCAGAACGTGCAGGCGATTACGGTAAAGTAGCCGAAATCCGTTACGGAAAAATTAAAGAGGCACAGGATAAAGTTGAAAAACTTAAAGCCGATTTAGAAAGCCAGCAAAGCGATAGCCGCATGCTTAAGGAAGAAGTTACAGCTGATGATATTGCAGGCGTAGTTGGCCGTTGGACAGGCATTCCGGTTACTAAACTGATTGCCAGTGAGCGCGAAAAATTACTTCATTTAGAAGAGGAATTACACCAGCGTGTGGCTGGTCAGGATGAAGCAATCGAAGCCATTTCTGATGCGATCCGTCGTTCGCGCGCGGGCTTGCAGGATAAACGCAAACCAATCGGCTCTTTCATCTTTTTAGGTACAACCGGAGTAGGTAAAACCGAGCTTGCAAAAGCATTGGCAGAATTTTTATTCAACGATGAAAATGCGTTAACACGTATCGATATGAGTGAATATCAGGAACGTCATGCCGTATCGCGTTTAATTGGAGCGCCTCCGGGATATGTTGGTTACGATGAAGGCGGACAGTTAACTGAAGCCGTTAGACGTAAGCCTTATTCTGTGGTATTGCTTGATGAGATTGAAAAAGCACATCCTGATGTATTTAATATCCTGTTGCAGGTATTGGATGATGGCCGTTTAACTGACAATAAAGGAAGGACGGTGAATTTCAAAAACACCATCATCATCATGACTTCTAATATTGGTGCGCATTTAATTCAGGATAACTTCAAAAACTTAATTGATGAAAACCGCGAGGAAATAATTGCCAAAACCAAAAACGAATTGTTCGAGGTATTAAAACAAACCATTCGTCCGGAGTTTTTGAACAGGATTGATGAGCTGATTATGTTTACACCGTTAAACCGCAGCGAAATCAGAAACATTGTAAGCTTGCAGTTTAAACATGTACAGCAAACACTCGCCGAAATGGGTATCGAAATGGATGCCAGTGATGAAGCTTTAGATTGGTTGGCACAATTGGGTTACGATCCGCAGTTTGGTGCCAGACCATTAAAAAGGGTTATCCAAAAAAGAATCCTAAATGAACTGTCGAAAGAGATATTGGCGGGTAAGATAGATAAAGACAGCAAAATTAAGCTGGATATGTTCGATCATAATTTTGTGTTCCTGAACCAAAAAACAGATTAAAATACAACAATCAAAATCCCATAGGTCAAATCCTATGGGATTTTTTTGTTTAATAGCTATTTCTCTACTATAGACAGACTTTAAAGAAAAATCCGTCATCTCGACTGGAACGCAGTGGAATGGAGAGATCTGCCTAAGCAGACTTAGCTGCGCTGAGCACTTATGTAATTCCCGCTACGTTGCAATCTGCGCGAAATGACAGCCGCTTATTGAGTCCTAATTCAAAAATACATTTTAGGTAACTAACATGATAGTTCGTTTTCTTGTTTTTTGTTTCAATAATGATTATTATTGATTACACACAAAAACACAAATAAAATGAAACCTAAATTAATCATCATGGCGCTGCTATGCGCCGTCAGTTGGCATTGCTATGCCCAAACTGAAAAAGGAACCGGCTTTGTTGGCGGAAGCCTGAGTTTTGGAACTTCCAAACAAAATAATTCATCGGCTAGTTTGAACACATTTACATTAACACCCAGGGGAGGTTATTTCTTAGCTAAAAATTTTGCAATAGGCTTAGAAATCCCTTTAAGTCTATCAAAGCTTAGGGGCGAAACTTATATCGCGTGGAACGACGAATATGGATATTACGAAGAACAGCGCGGGGTAAAGGAATTTAGTCTTGGCATCTCTCCTTTCGTACGTAAATATATTGATGTTAAAGAGCGCTTCAAGTTTTTTATGCAAGCTAATCTGCTCCTTCAAATCAACACCTTTAACAGGATCGATGATGAAGGTTACCTGATCAGAACTGATGCCAAAATAAAGGGATGGGGAGCAAGTATAAGCCCCGGTTTTACCTATTTCGTATCGAAACATGCAGCATTAGAGTTTTCGGTACCTATAGTAACCTTCTTTCATCAAAACTATTATGCTGAAGAATCGCTGTATAATTACGACAAAACCAATAATTTAAGGCTGGCACTTCAGAATTTTACTCCAACTGTTACTTTCAACTACCATTTTTAACGTCCAATAAGATGAGAAATATATTCACCAAAATTTTAAGCCTTTCCAGCCAGGCAAATGCTCAGCTCTTTCGTGGTAAAATAGAATATTGCAGCAGCGTATTCCCTTCTGAAGATGGAAAAATTAAATCAATAGGTAATATCAAATTTGAGTACAATAACAGTGGCGCTCAAAAAAATGTTGGTAAAGTAAAATCAATCACTAATGAAAATGATGATTCAGAGGCGGAAGACGCATTGGATACCTATTATTTTATTGAAAGACTTAACTGTCAATAATTTTATAACCTAGTAAACCATGGAATTCAGCCTAATATTTAGGCTGGATTTTTTTTATTTACTGATTTACAATGATTTAAAAACAAATCAACTAAATAATTAGTTTTTATGTCTTTTTTATTTTATTATTGAATACACAAAAACACAAATGAAATGAAAAAACAATTATTAGTTACAGCTATGGCTGTGGGTATCTCCCTATGCGGTTTCGCGCAAACAAAAGGAACAAACGCTTTAAGCTTTGGCGTTAATTCTAACACAAACAAACTCTCAGGAAACAATTATGAAAACAAAGTAAAAAACAATGCTTTTACATTGGGATATGGCTATTTTTTTAAAGACAACAATAAGATTGGGTTAGATTTGACTTATGGAATAAATAAAAATACCTATGCGAACGACAATACGAATAACCAAGAGCAAAAAAGCTATGGTGGCAACTTAAGTTATCAGCACTATTTCCCTCTTGTAAAAACCTTATTTGCCTATGCCGGTGGAAGAGCCAGCTATACACGCAGTAAAAGTAACAGCCAATACACTAACACCTACCCACAAGTAACAAGTTATACTTCCAACCAATATGCTATTGGTGCTTATGGTGGCATTACCTGGTTTGTTTCTAAAAGATTTGCATTAGAAACAAGTTTATTATCTGCAGATATTGCCTACGGCAAAACAGAACAAAATGAGCTTAGTGCCAATAACACTTTTACCAAAAGCGAATATACTTCATTCAATTTAAGCAGTCAGGGATTTATCAATAACCTTGGCTTTAAGATTTATATCCTTTTTTAACCCCTCAGCTTAAAATTTTGGCCCATCCTTTATAAAAGGGGATGGGCTTTTTTATTTCTTTTTTGTTTCAATGTTCGGTAAGAATCCGGTTAGTAAACCGATCAAAGGCAGAAATGCACAAACATTAAATACGTATTCAATACTCGTAGAATCGGCAAGTTTCCCCAATAGTGCCGATCCGATGCCACCCATGCCAAAAGCAAAGCCAAAAAACAAACCTGCAACCAAACCAACTTTGCCGGGGATCAGTTCCTGTGCATAAACTAAAATTGCCGAAAATGCTGACGCCAAAATCATCCCGATGGGAACGATAAGTACACCTACCCAAAACAGGTTGGCATGCGGCAATAATAATGCAAATGGAGCGGTGCCTAATATGGATGCCCATATTACGTATTTCCGCCCTATTTTATCGCCTATTGGACCACCTAACAAGGTTCCGGCAGCTACCGAAAATAAGAATACAAATAGATAGATCTGCGAGGTTTGCACTGAAACATGGAATTTATCGATCAGATAAAAAGTAAAATAATTGGTCAAACTCGCCATGTAGAAATATTTCGAGAAAATCAGCAAGAGTAAAATACAAACCGAGAAAATCACCTTAGTTCTTGAAAATTGGTTTACGACAGTTTCAACATTGACCTTTTTGCTTCTCGAAAGCATAAATCCCCTGTACCAATTGCCAACATAGGTTAAAATAATAATGGCCAAAAGTGCAATTACTGAAAACCAGATTACGCTGAACTGTCCATAAGGAACAATAATCCAGGCAGCCAACAACGGACCTAAAGAGCTCCCTGCATTACCTCCTAACTGAAAAACAGATTGAGCCAATCCCCTCTTCCCCCCTGATGCGGCGTGTGCCATACGTGATGCCTCCGGGTGAAATATAGAAGAACCTATCCCGATAAAACATACAGAAAGCAATATGGTGTAAAAATGGGTCGATTGTGAAAGCGAAATTAATCCGATCAGCGTAAAGCCCATCCCTACAGCCAGCGAATATGGCTGAGGCTTTTTGTCTGTATATAAACCCACAAATGGCTGTAATAATGATGCCGCCAATTGAAAGGTTAAAGTAATTAAACCAATTTGCGAAAAGCTTAAATGATAACTGGTTTTAATGATAGGATAAATTGCAGGGATTAACGATTGTATGGTATCATTAAGTAAATGCGAAAAACTTAAAGCGAAAAGTATTGGGAAAACGGTTTTTTCAATAATGGAAGTGGTCGTGCTATTCTCAGTCATATCGGTAAATTATACCGCCAAAAATAGTGATTATAATTTTTTAAACTAAACGATATGTCCTTGCAAAAACCAAACATTTTTATAAAGTTTTGGTTTTATAGCTATGGAAAAGAACAGAAAAATTGTTGGCTTATGTGGAAGTTTAAGAAAAGGATCGTACAATGCCATGCTGCTTAAAGTCGCAGGCGGTTTAATCCCTCAAGGTATTGCTTTCGAAATTATAGCTTTCGATGATATCCCTGTTTACAATGCAGACCTGGATTTACCCGAAGTTGAAGAAAGGCCGGCAAGCGTGGTGAAATTTAGAGATGCGTTGGCCATTGCAGACGCTTTTATTATTGTTTCTCCCGAATACAACTATTCTATTCCAGGCGGATTAAAAAATGCCATTGACTGGGCCAGCCGTGGAAAAGATTCACCCTTGATGCACAAACCAGTTGCAGTAATGGGTGCAACACAGGGCATGTGGGGAACGGTGAGAATGCAAACAGCATTTTTGCCTGTTTTTACCTTCCTGAATATGAATCCGGTTTTACAACCAGAAGTTTTAGTTGCCCAGGCTCAAAATAAATTTGATGCTGAAGGAAATCTAACCGACGAGAAAACCATCGGTATTATTAAAAAGAAAATAGAAAATTTAATTTCTGCCTGCAAAGTTTAATTTAAAACGGCAAAAATCCCTTTCCAAAACCTGCCATTTTAGACGCTTTAAAGTCTGACATTTCTACAAAAAAAGTCAGATTGTCAATCTGTCATGTCTAAAAAATTAATCAGTCGATTAATTTTTAGTCACACGAAAATAATATTGACTTAACACTAATTTTATATCTGTTTAACAATTAAGCAGTTGCCAAAAAACTGATTTTTTGATGACGCAGGCAAAGTTTTTTGGCACAAGTGTTGACTTTTATCCAAATATAGTCAGAAATTAAAAAAGTAAAATTGACTGTATTTTTATAACAAATAAATAATAAAAAAGATGAAAAAACTATTATTATCTTTAGTAGCAGTAGCAGGTTTAGTTTATGGTGCACAAGCACAGACTGAAAAAGGAAATTTTATGTTAGGTGGTAACGTAGGTGTAAACTCTACAAAAGCAGATGGCGCTCCAAAAGCAGATTTCAGCTTTAGCGTATTACCAAGTGTTGGTTATTTTATCAGCAACAATTTTGCAATCGGTACAGGTGTTGGTTATGAATACGATAAAAAGGTAAGCGAGAAAACTCAAGATGGTGCTTTTAAAGTTGCTCCATTCGGTCGTTACTATGTTGGTTTATCTGATCAATTCAAATTCTTCGGACAATTATCTGTGCCTTTGGCTTTCGGTCAGTTAAAAACAACTGATGCGAACGGTGATAACGCTGTTAAAACCGGTACTACTACTAAAATCGGTGTAGAACTTGCTCCAGGATTTGCATTTTTCCCAACAAAAAGAATCGGTATTGAACTTTCGGTTAAAGGTTTAAGCTACGACAACTATACTGTTAAAGCTGAAGGAACTGGCGCTAAAGTTAAAACCAATACTTTTGGCTTAAACGCTGATACTTTCGCACCAAAATTAGGTGTACAGTTCTACTTTTAATTAATTCTCCCTTAAGGGAAATTTAATAAATGACTTTTTTTCGAAGAGCGTCCCGGTTTACCATCGGGACGCTTTTTGTTTTACTTCTTTTCTCTAATAGCTTTAAATTCAGATCCGTCTTTCCATTTCGGATAGGAATCTTCATTACTGATTCGGTACCCCATATCAAAGAGCATTCTTACATCTTCTATAATACCCGATAAATCCCATGTTTTGGCATCGAAATTATCCTGTGGCGAATGGTAACGGAATTTGGTAAAATCAGCTACTTGCTTTAATCCCCATTCCCTGCCGTTTTTAATGTTATCTACCCCTGAACCTGTAAACAGTGAGGGTACACCAACCTTAGCCAAATTAAAATGATCTGAACGGTAGTATAACCCCGATGATGGAACAGGATCTGGTACAATTACCCGCCCCTGTTTTTTAGCCGCTGCTGCAGCATAATCTTCCAATTCTGACTGACCAAAGCCGTATACCACAATATCTTTGGTTTTACCGGCGATACCCATCATATCCATATTGATATTGGCAACCGTTTTAGCCAAAGGGAAAGCTGGGTGTTTGGCATAATATTCAGAACCCAATAGGCCTTGCTCTTCAGCCGTATAAGAAATAAATAAAATGGTACGCCCGGGAGCTTTAGGCAATTTTTTAAAGGCCGAAGCAATTTCGAATAAAGAAGCTACGCCAGTTGCATTATCAACCGCCCCATTGTAGATAGAATCGCCCTGTATTTTTTCTCCCACGCCTAAATGATCCCAATGTGCCGAATAAATAATAGCTTCGTCTTTATGCTTATTGCCTGGTATTTTAGCCAGAACATTATAAGTAACCGATTTTTTGATGGTATTTTTAACCTTTAATGAGGTGGTCATATTTAAATCGACAGCTTTAAAACCTTTTTTCCGAGCACTTAAAGCCAATTGGTCGAAAGATTTACCATCCAGTGCAAATAGCTGTTTCGCCTTATCTAAAGTAATCCAGCCTTCCACTACAGCCCTGCTCATTCCATTGTCTTCGCTTTGCAGGGTAAGTTTAGATTTCGACCATCCACTGCGCACAACTGTCCAGGGATAAGCTGCTGGCTCGGTATCATGAACAATAATAATCCCTGTAGCCCCCTGTCTAGCCGCTTCTTCAAACTTATAGGTCCATCTGCCGTAGTAAGTCATATTTTTACCTTTAAACAAGGTAGAATCGGCAAAGCCCGGATCATTGATCAACACCACTACCGTTTTCCCTTTTACATCAAGGTTTGCATAATCGTTCCAGCCATACTCGGGTGCAACAATACCATACCCAGCAAAAACCAAAGGTGAGTTGCTTATACTTACCTCATCTTGCAAACGGCGCGTGCCAGCCACAAAATCGGTTAAATAATTGAGTATTAAGGATGCTGTTTTTCCTTTAACAACCATTTTAGCTTCCGGCACAGATTTAATTTCTACCATGGGTACCTCCTGAAAGAAACTATCTCCATTGCCCGGCTGCAGGCCCAGTTTTTCGAACTGGTTTTTTAGATAATTGATGGTTTTGGTTTCTCCATTGGTAAAAGGTTTTCGCCCTTCTAAGCTATCAGCCGCAATTACTGATAGATAATGGGTTAAACTCGAATCGTTAATGGCTTTAATGGCTAAAGAATCTACACTAATATCAGTGCTTTTTGTACCTTGCTTGCAGGAACCAAAGAAAAGGAGCGCACAACTGGAAAATAGAAGGAGTTTTTTCATTTACAAAGGATTGTTTTCAATAATAAGTCACATTTGCTGAAAAATACGAAGAAATTAGGAATTATCTGTGTTTATCACCTTAAATCTACTGGAAGAAATCAACGTACGGAATTCTGATAGTCCTATCCAACCAAAATAGGTACAGCGCTAGATTTTTGTTGGCCCCAAGATCATACTAATTGATGGTACGAACCAAAATTTATCATGATGCGGCGTAATTGAGCATCAACAAAATCAGTATTTTTGTAAAATTAATAAATTGCTACTAATGTTATTTAGCAAGTATTTATAAACTATTATTTGTTAATTAGAAAAAAATATAAGTCAAACCAAGTATAATAATACAAGCAATATCAATTTAAACATGCAAATAGCTAAAAATATCATCTACCCATTGCTTGCTCTTTTGATATTATTATTTATTTACAATTACGGTCGTATCATTTCAACAATTATATCCGAAGATGACGGAACCAAAAATATCCGAAACAATTTGATTGGCACCTGGATATTAGTAAAGAAACAGGGCTTTACAGATAATGCTATTAAACCTGAAGATTTACGTGAGGTTACTTATTTAAAATATTTTGTATGTGGTCCCGACGATCTTATTCCAGATCCATACCTAATTAAAACTTATAATTCTGCAGCGGGTAAATGGCTCCGAAACCGAGTTTTTTTTATTGACTCAAGTAAAGAGGCACAAAAAACATCAGAAATAATAAGATTAACCAAAGATTCACTAATCATAGGAGATCGTGACGTGCCTATTAGAAAAAACAACAATGCAATACCAATGAGATACCTATTTTTAAGAAAAAACAAATAATTAAACTTATGATTTTAAGCTTTTATGCTTGAAAAGGATGTAAGAATTACTAAAGAAACGATATTCCCATCTTAAAATAGTGTTTTTTTATAGAGCATCTATTGCTTAATCAGCTTAAATTTCTTTAACTGCTGCCCATTTTTATTGATCACACCTACATAAACACCTGTTGATAATGAATTAAGGGCAAATTTGTTAGAACTTGTGGCCTTTTCTTCAAAAACCTTCTGTCCTAATATATTAAAGATAGATAGGCTATAATCTTCGAACGATCCGCTCAGAATGGTTAAATAATCTGCTACCGGATTGGGAAAGAAAGAAAATTCATTGTCCTTAAGAAACACCACCGAAACCAGATCACTCTGCACCTGGCCATTGGCTGTTTCAAAAGTAACGCGGTAAAACTGGATTCCAGCTTTTGGCTTTTCATCAAAAATTGCATAATCGAGTTGATTTGAAACTGGCTTGGTCTGCTGTAAAACACTAAAAGTATTTGGCCCGGTCTGTTTTTCCCAAATGATATTCTTTAAATCCAAAGTACTACCAATTATCAGATCAACCCTTATCCGGTTCTCATCGGCCACTAAAGCAAATAAACTCTTTACATAACAGGCAATTCCCTGCTGCGTATAATCGATTGTATAACTTTTTAAACCTGTAAAATCTATCCCGTTAGCTGCTACCGCAAAATATTTACTATTAATCTTGCTTGCATCAAGCTTAACTATAGTATCAGTAAGGGTTAGCACCGGAGAAAGAATATTATCTACGATATTGTACAAAGTATAATCTTTTGCACCAGGCTGTGGATCCCAGTTAAGCACAGCGCCGTCTTTACATACATAGCCAACTTTCATTGTCCTCGGACTAGAAATCGTAAATGATTGGCTCAATATTACATTCCCCTCCATTTCCATTTTTATCATTGCTTTAGCAAACAAATCTGGCGTATTCCAATTGTAAAAACCTTTACTTAAATCTATCCCCGAAGCAATTGATTTCCATGTAGCCCCTTCATCATAGCTCACCGATAAGTTTCCGGTTTTACTGGTGTAGGTATTTTCCCACCTGATGTAATTTTGTTCATTGGCAAAAAAGTATTCGTTTTTTTCAGGATTGATGAAAGAAAAAGTGTTTTTGAATGTATAACGATAAGCCATTGCAAAGCGCTGGTTATTGCCCTGTGTAATCCTGTTACCCTTAACATGAATCTTATAAGCGCCAGCTGAGGGGTTATCGAGGCTAACCTGCTGAATGGTATTGATAACGTCGGCTTTACGCACCGCTGGCTTTGAGAGGGAATCTAAATGCGGAAAGCTGCTTAACACCCAGGGCAGTGTTAAATTTCCAGTAGGATTTTCGAGGCTTAAATCCAATCCATTAACTAGACTTTGTGCTGCATTTACTACAGCAGGAGGATCGTTCCAGGTAATGGTCAGTTTCACTTCAGCTACATTAGCTGGAATTGCCAAGGGAATAAGCAAATCCTGTTTTTTGGTCACTTCGTACAAAGACGCCCTGTTTTCATCTAAAGTTTTTAACGATTGGGCTACATTCAATTTTCCATAGCCATATAAAAAATCAACCTGTGGTGTTCCCAAATCATCAGCCGAATTAATTAATGTTGCTCTGATTAATGAAGCAGAAGCCGCTTTTTTATATTTCTGCTGATAAAACTGTTCTAACAAAGCAATTGATCCACTGGAAATTGCTGCAGAGCCCGATGTTCCGTCCTCACCCAAGGCAACAAGTTCCGGTTTTACGCGTCCATCATAGGCAGGACCCTTGCTGCTCTGATTTTCAGAAATATTTTCTCTATTAATCCCTCCTATCACCAATAAATTTTTAGCCTGTTTAAAATTGCCTGTTAAATTGGCTCTGGCGGTTATCCCTTGATAAAAACCAACTGATGGTGTTGTTGTTCCTTTATTTCCGGCAGAAAAAACATGGATCAAAGTATCGGTTTCGTAAATCTGTTTATCGTATGCTGCTGCTTCCATTCCGTAGTCATTGTCTATATCGGTACCATACGAATGGTTTTGAACTTTAATCTGAAGCCGGTTTAAATCAGTAATCAAATCCGGCATTAGGTTAGAAAAATCAGAATATGCCAATTTGGATTTAGGCGCGGCACCTAAACCACGGATAAATGAATTGCCGTTTCCTAATGCCAAAGTGGCCATAGTGGTAGCGTGGGAAGTTGGTGTTTTACCGACAATCGCGCCGGGTAGCGTTTTACCTAACAGATCAAGATCGGTTGCATCGTACATGCCTTCTTTAAAGGAAACATTTACCCCTGCACCATCGATACCAGGGAAAAGACTGTGGGCATTAGAAATTTGGTTTAAGCCGAGATCCAGTCCATTGATGACTACTTCCTCTTTAGCTACCGGCAAAACATCGGCGTATAAAATATCATCGAGCTCCAATATCAACATTAAATCAGCCGGCAAAATATAAACCATAACCACGTTGTTGATATGATCTATTAATTTAATGCTTAAGTTTTTAGCTGAACCAGGTAAAGCATTTATATTTTTAAAGGATAACCTAACCAGAATGGAATCATTCTTTTTTGTGGCCTTAGTAAGCACTTTGATTAACCGATCGCTGGCCTTCCATAGTCCGTTAGCTTTTTCTTGATAAATTACATGATTAGAGAGGCTGGAGACAGGCAATTTTTCGACAATAAAATAATCGCCAGCAAGCTTCTTTTTAGGATTCAATAATTGGATTTCGGTAGCCGTTAACGTATGATTGAACCGGACCAAAATGAGCGCTTCGTTACTTAATTTTTGCGAATTGCCAGTTTTGGAAATATATTTTTCAAAATATTTTTCTATTTCAGCAGGTTGTACTTGTGCATTTAAGCCAAGCACAGACAGACAAAAACATATAACTAAAAATACAGTACAGACTCTCAATATTTATTTTATTGTAAAATTTTGTTTACATCAATTATCTTCTCTAAATTAGGATTAATAAGGTAATCCACAAATTTTATTAACTAACTTATTCATTCTAAAAAAATCAAACCTAAACAAGATGAAAACATCCCAATTTTTATCCATTGCAGCACTATGTCTTCTATTCACAACATTATATTCCTGTAAGAGTAATAATACAGAAAACGCAGTAGAAAACAAAACTGATATTTCAGCTGACAAATTATCACAGATTAAATCTCTAGGCTTTAGCACCGACAATATCCGTAAGATAGACGAAGGTTATTTGGTAGAGGGAGATATTCTTTTAACTGATGACAATTTAGCTGAACCTTCTACTGGTGCAAATTTAAACATTGCCGAAACTGAACAGTACCGAACCACGAACATTGTTAAATCATTACCGCGTGTAATTACAGTGTCGGTAACCAATTTACCTCAGGTATATAGCGATGCTGTAAACACCATGATTTCGAGATACAACTCATTGGGTTTACGTATTACCTTCCAAAGGGCAAGTGCTGGTACAACCGGAAACATTAACGTTGTTGGCTTTAACGAAGGTCCGAGTGGCGGCTTTATTACCTTAGGCTCTGCTGGCTTCCCTACTTCTTCTGGTCAGCCTTTTAACCAGATCAGAATGAACACCAACACGGCGGCTTATGGAACCAATCCTAATTTATTGTATCTAGCTTCTGTGATCCAGCACGAAGTTGGCCATTGCATCGGTTTCCGCCATACCGATTACATGAACCGTGCCTTTAGCTGTGGCGCAAGTGGTGCAGGCAACGAAGGTGCATCGAATGTAGGCGCTGTTAGAATCCCAGGAACGCCTTCAACTCCTGATGCAGGCTCATTTATGTTGGCCTGTTCTAATGGTGGCAACCGTACTTTCAATGCAAATGATGTGATTGCAGTAAATTACCTTTACAAATAAAAAAAATTAACGGATTACCTTAACAGATCAGAAGCCCCGAAATTTTCGGGGCTTTTTTGTTTATCGACCACAGATGGACACTGATCAACACGGATTGAATCTGTGTCCATCCTTTTTATCTGTGGTTAAATAACTAACAAATGGTTTGCGAGTTTAAAAATTTAGTCGGCTACCTCTTTGATAAACTTTCCACTGGCATCATACCAAACATTTACATCCGGTGTACCTTCGATATCAATTTTATAGGTTATTTTTCCAGCAGTATTAATCCAATCTACGTCATCGATTCTACCTTTTGGATATTTTGCTTTAATATTTTTAGCAATTACTGTTGGCAATTGAGCATTTGGAATATCTTTTTCGAAAGAAATTGTTTTGCCTGAAGCCGCATAGGTGGCTTTATGATCTACCTTCCCTAAATTAAAATCGACCTCATAATTTGCGCCTTTCTTTTCCCAACCTACATCTGTTGCTTTTGGATAAGCTTTATTAAATGCTGATTTAATCACTGATGGAACATCTTTTTGATCTATATCTTGAGCGCTGCTACTGGCCATTCCTCCAACTAAAAGTAATGATGCCAAAATTGTGCTTTTGTAGTTCATATTAAAACAACAGCCATATCCTTTAAATTGTTTCTAAATCACCAGAATGGTTTGAGAGGACACAAATCATGGAGGAAAATTGTTTCCCAAAAACAACATATGGCTTGCAGGAAAATGGGTTAGCCACAGATGGACACAGATAAACACGGATTGAATCTGTGTCCATCCTTTTTATCTGTGGTTAAGTAATAACAAGATGATTTGCGTGCTTACAAACCATGGTGAAAAGGGAAAAAACTTTGCAATAGAAAGGTTTAAATTTGGAACACAACCCTAAATTAATCAAACCTGATAGCGCCGAATAGCTCCCGATTTAAACCAATATTGTATTTAATAAAATTCAAATCGGGACTATAGCAATAGCAGGACTGAAATAACCGAAGAACTACCGGAGCCTGCTTTCCAAAAAATATTGAGGTAGACCCTGAAATAAATTTACTGCGTAGCTTTCCGCTGCGCTACAGGTCAGGGTGACGCTGCAATTAAAATTAGCTTCGCAATGACGACTTATCATTATAAAAAATGGCCTGCGTTTCCACAGGCCATCGAAATAAACTATTGTAATAAAAACTATTTTCCGTTCTGTTCGATATCCCTATCCATTTCTACTAAATCAACATCACTCGGTTCAGAAAAATCGCCGATTAAATATTTGTTAAAATGATCGGCCAGTTTCCAGAAAGCATACTCCGTCATATCTCCAAAACCATGGCGCTGGCCAGGAATAATCAAGAAATCGAAACGTTTACCAGCTTTCATTAGCGCATTGGCCACGCGGATAGAGTTTGCGGGATGCACATTATTATCTACATCGCCATGCATCAATAACAAATGCCCTTTTAAGTTTTTGGCAAGATCGGGGTTTTTATCAATGCTATATTTAAACGAGGTATCTCCTTTTAACGAAATCGTTTCTTTTACCCCATGGTGTTTTTCGCTCCACCAGCGGTTGTAAATGCTATTGTCGTGGTTTCCGGCATTCGAAACCGCAGCTTTAAAGAAATCAGGATAAACCAACATAGCGGCTGTTGACATAAAACCACCGCCAGAGTGACCTGTAATGCCCACTTTCGATTCGTCGATGTAAGAATATTTGGCTGCCAGCTGCTCAATAGCTGTTTTCTTATCGGCTAAACCGTAATCGCGCAGATTGCCATAACCGTAAGTATGGTACCATTTAGAACGCGAAGGGTTTCCGCCACGGTTACCAACCGTAATTACGATATAACCAAATTGAGCTAAACGCTCGGTACGGTCCATGCTTTTGCTAAAAGCTTTGTTTACCGCTTCCGTTTGTGGGCCTGGGTAAACATATTCGATAATTGGATACTTTTTATTCGGATCGAAATCGAAAGGTTTATACATTACGCCGTACAGATCGGTAATTCCGTCATCAGCCTTTACTTTGAAAGGTTCAGGGAATTTGTAACCTGCTGTTATTAATAATGAAAGATCTGTAGTTTCAAGATCCATCACTTTTTTTCCAGTCCCGTCATAAAGCGTGGCTTTTGGTGCAGTATTTACCCTCGAATAATTATCAACAAAGAAAGTATTGTTATCATTCATATTCGCTACATGGTCAAAATCACCTGCATTTAAAAGTTTCATGTTCGAGCCATCAAAATTGATGCTGTATAAATGTAAGTAGTAAGGATCTTCTTTACCTTCCCTGCCATTTGCCGTAAAATAAAGGATACGTTTTTTCTCGTCGATATTTATGATACTCTCACAGTGGAAAGCACCTTTGGTAATCTGGTTTTTCAGCTTTCCATTTCCGTCAAAAAGATAAAAATGTGCCCAACCATCGCGCTCACTCCAGTGAATCAGTTCGTTGCCATCATTTACCAAACCTGGGCGGTTAACTTCAACATAGGTATTAAAACGTTCGTCGATTAAAGGCGTAACTTTCCCGGTAGCAATATCAACCGTACTAATGTCAATACGTTTTAAATCGCGACTGGTGCGTGAAAAATAGAATCTGCTATCATTACCCAACCAAATAGACGGACGGAATTCGTTATCACGGTCTTTATTTAATGATGGTTTGCTCCAAACTGAAACGCTTTGATCTTTAAATGCGGCGACACTCAGTTTTTTATAAGATTTTGCAGCAAAATCGAACAACAAAACCTCATCCTGAGGGGCTTCAGCTTCTCCCGGCATTTGATATTTATAGGTTTCTAACGTCGGACGGCCAGGTGTAACACTGTTAATTACCCAAAGATCTTTAACCTTACGCGAATCGGTTCTATCCAATACGAAATATTTCGAATTCGGCGACCAAAGCACATAAGCACCACGGCGTTTTTTATTGTTTTTTTCGTTCTCTACATTGTTCTCGCCATCGCCATCACTTCCGTACGAATAGAATTTAACACCGTCTTTAGTGAGCTGATGTTCTACGATCGTACTGTCATCTTCATTTTTAACTGCTTTTTTGTAGTTGTCTTTATCCATCCAATACAGGTTGTAATTACGGGAGAAGATAATGGCCGATGAATCGGGTGCTACCGATCCCCACGATGGTTTTGGTTTTGGCTTACTGAAGTTTGGTACTTCAGTTAATTTCGCGCTGGCCAGTTCGTATTTGAAAGAAAATATTTTCTTCTGCATTGAATCTGCAGCTTTTTTATCTTTTCTGTCTTTTTTTAGCTCATCAATACTGCTTTTAATTTCGAAAGAAATACTTTTTTCATCGGCTGCAAATTTCAGATTTTCAAGCGGCAAATGCTCTGCATCGAATGGATCGCGAACAATCAGGGTAATATCTGCAGCCAGTTTAGCATTATCAAACATCAGCTTTTTGCTTTTCGATGCAGGATCTACCAGGTACCAGAATTTTCCTTTCGGGCTTTCGAAAGTATACCAGAAACGGTTGCTCAACTTTAGCCAATGTGGATCTACAGCGGTAGAATAAACCATTTTTTTCAACTTATTTGGCGAAAAGCGCGATGCAAGCTGATAATTTGCTTTAGGCTGTGACTGAATATTTTCGGTTAGGGTAAATGTTTTGTTTTGTGCGGCTACAGTTAAGGATAAAAACTGCACACACAGCAGGAGTTTATAAAGTTTATTCATCAAAATTTGTTTGAGCTGCTAAATTATTTAATTAAAGCCTATTAAGCAGGCTTTAATGTGTAATAAAAGCGATAGTTAGCTTAATTTTATGCACCGAAAATTAATTATTAACACAATTTATTTTGATGGTTAAATAATTGACGGATTTTATAGTTTTGTAGTTATATATCCTCATAATGAAATACAGCTTTTTAACCCTAATAACAGCCGGAGTAATCTTATTTGCCAGCTGCCAATCTAAATCTCAAACAGAAAATGCCACGGCTAAAGATTCTACCGCGCAAACTTCCAAAACTGCTACAAGTACTGGAACACCGGTTGACGTTTCGAAAATAAAAGTTGCTGATGCCAAAACCATTTTAGCCCGGAAACAGGTACCTATTTTATGTTATCACCAGGTAAGAAACTGGAAACCAACTGATGGCAAAGTAGGTAAAGATTATATTGTAGAAATCCAGAATTTTAAAGACCAGATGAAAATGTTGGCCGATAGCGGTTATCATACCATTTTACCAGATCAGCTTTATGCCTATCTGAACACTGGTGCTGCCCTACCGAGCAAACCCATTATGTTAACTTTTGATGATACAGACTTGGATCAGTTTACCATTGTACGCCCAACTTTAGATAAACTGGGGTATAAAGCCGTTTATTTCATCATGACCGTTTCGATCGGCAAAAAAGGCAAATTTGTAGATTACATGAGCAAAGAGCAGATTAAACAACTTGCTGACGAGGGAAATGTGATCGGCAGCCACACTTACGATCATAAAAACTTTAAAAAATATGCAGGCAAAGATTGGGAAGAGCAATTAGATAAACCAACCAAAAAACTGGAAGAAATTACAGGTAAAAAAATGACAGAATTTGCCTATCCTTTTGGTTTATGGAATGCAGAAGGTATTCCTGAGCTTAAAAAACGTGGTTTTAGAATGGCTTATCAATTATCAACCAAACGTGATGAAAAAGATCCGTTGTTTACCATCCGCAGGATTATCGCCAGTGGTTACTGGTCGCCAAAAACATTAAGCAACAGCATTAAAAACAGCTTTTAAGCAAAATACCCCCCGACAAAGCCGGGGACTTTCTTTTTAACGAGTTACCTCAACAACATGAAAAAAATTGCAATATTTATTTTATTGTTCTTTCAGATCATTAAGGTCCATGCACAAACACCACACTTGAGCGGAAAAGTAGAAGTTGTAATGGCTACAGGCCAGATTACCTGCGATTTTGTACTCAACAACATCCCCAACCTGGCAAAAGACTATCAAATTGTGTTAAATAAGGGCTTTAACATTAAGGCTATAAAAGATTCTGCAAACCAAACGCTAAAATATTCGGGCTTTTATGGCGGTGCCATGCGTGGTGAAGGTTTAACTTACGTTCCATTATACAAAGATAGCACACTGGTAAATCCTGGTAAACTACATATTACCTATACAGGAGCATTCCCAATTTATACGGATACACTGAACTTTATAGATTTTAAGGGATTGATTGCTTTTAATGGCAAAACCGTGCGGGCTGCCGATCAATCTAAATGGTATCCTATTATTTACGACATCAAAAACGACAAGCTGATTGAACAGATGACCTTCGATATCCAGGTAACAGTTAAGGATGCTAAGATGATTTTTGTAAACGGCGATCTGCCCAAACCGGGCCCAATTGCCAGATTTAAATCGGATATCCCCATTGCACCGATGCTTTTTGCCGGAGATTATAATGTCCAAAAAACCAATGGTGCGCTATTTTTAAACACGCAAATGAATGATAAGCAATTGAATGTTTTTGAACAGAATATTGCTGAAATGAAAGCCTATTATTATAAGGTTTTAAAAATCCCATACAATACAAAAAATGTATTTATTGAGCATGCGCCGGTAGAAAAATTTAACAAAGGCAGAAGCTGGGGTTTTGTGGCTTTTCCGACCATTGCTTTTGCAGGCATTAAACTGGGCGATATGATTGATGAGGAACAACATAAACTTAAAAACCAGAACGATTACCCATTTATCGCACATGAAATTGGCCATTATTATTTCGGCAACGTATTACAACCCAACTCTACTTTGTTCTGGTTCTTTTTAGAATCTACCGCAGAGTATTTATCAGTAAAAGCAAGCGAAGAAAAATTCGGAAAAGCTTTCGGCACTAAATATTTTCAGGATAGAGCTAAACAACTGAAAGATTTTAAAGCCAAACCTTTAAATGCCATTAAAGAAATTAATGAGATCTCAGGCACTTACCGCTACACCTACGGTCCATTTCTGCTCCGTGGCCTGGAGCAAATGATTGGTGAGCAACGGATGTTTAAATTCTTAAACACCTGCTTAACCGCTAAAAATGAATTAACTGATTATAACTTCTTCAGAAAAAATGCTTTAAAATCGGGCATTACTCAAAAAGAATGGGATGCTTATGAAAAAGAGTTTATCCTTTCCGAAAACGCCGTTTCTTTGATCAAATAAATTAAAAACATTGGATAAACATTTAAAACCCGCTACTCGTATTCTTTTATCAATTCTCTTTTTAGGATCATTTTTACTGGCTTGTTCGAGCAATAAGCAAAAAGAAAAAACTGTTGTAACCAGCACGATCAAAGAGGTTAAAATAGATTCTGCCAATACCAAACCTGCCGATAACAAAACCATCCTGGCCCGCAGGGAGGTGCCCGTTCTGTGTTACCACCAGATTAGAAACAACATTGCCAGTGACAGTAAAAGAGCACACGATGACATCATTGCTCCTGATAAATTTAAAGACCACATGAAAATGCTGGCCGATAGCGGTTACCATTCTATTTTACCCGATCAGCTATACAATTATCTGGTTTATGGTGCTAAGCTGCCGGAAAAGCCTATTATGATTACTTTCGACGATACGGATGAAGACCAGTTTACCATTGGGAATGCCACGTTAAAAAAATACGGCTTTAAAGGCGTTTATTTTATTATGACAGTATCGATCGGCAGAAAAGGACGGATCAATTACATGACTAAAGAACAGATTAAACAATTATCTGACGAAGGAAATACGATTGCCAGCCATACCTACGATCATAAAAACTTTGCTCAGTTTACCGATGCCGACTGGACCACTCAAATTGATGAGCCAACTAAAAAACTGGAAGAAATTACCGGTAAAAAAGTAGCGTATTTCGCCTATCCCTATGGTGTTTTTAAAGCTTCAACTTTACACAAGCTGAAAGATCATGGCTTTAAAGCGGCATTTATACTTTCAACGGCAAGAGACGAGAACTACCCGCTTTATACGCTCAGAAGAATAATTGATCCGGGAAGATACACGGCGAAAAATTTATATTTCAGCATTAACAAGAGTTTTAATAAAACAAAATCATAGCAAACAGGTTTAAAACATATCGTGTTTGAATGTTGAAAGGTTAAGCACAAGGTTTCAACATTCAAACTTTACAACATTAAAACTTATACCCTTCCTATGAAATATTATTTGCATTGTTTCCTTTTCGGATTACTGATTATATCTGCCTGTAACAACCCTAAAAATGGAGCCAACACCGCTGAAACTACAAATGACAGTACAGCGAATGCAAAGGCCGAACTTACAGAAAGTTTTTACAAGAGATTGGAAGGTACCATTGCAGGGAAAAAAGTAGTGATGCATTTGCAGAAGGTTGATGATGATGTAAGTGGTACTTATTATTATGACGGCTCATGGCTTAACCTATCAACCGATACTTTAATCGGGAAAGATAGCCTTGTTCTCACTGAATACAGTTTTTATGAATCATACTTTACGCAGGATTTTAAATCGCCGCATTTAGCCTTAAAATGGAATGGAAATGGTTTTAATGGCAATTGGGAAAGTGGTGATAAAACCAAAAAACACCTAATCGCTTTAACAGAAAAATATCCAGAGGGCAGTTATCCGTTCAATGCAGGCATTTATAAAGATTCGGTTAAGGCATTTACCAATCAGTCAAAATCACCCGCAGCTGAAATCAGTTTTGAATACCTGGAAAGTAAAAACAACGATGAATATGCCAACTGGCTAAATTCGGAACTTAAAAAAATAGCTGGTATAAAATCTACTGTCGACCGCTCAATCGGTTTCAAGAATATTGCTGCTGCCTATTTCAAAGACTATAAAGCGCAAGTTACAGCGCAATCAAAAAACAGCCGTGGCGACGATTTCCAGGCCTGGATGAATTATACCAACAACAGCCAGCAATCGATCAATTATAACGATAATGGTTATGTAGTGATCGATTTCCTTGCTGATGCTTACACCGGTGGTGCACATGGCAATTACAGCAGCGTCATGTTTTGTTTAGATGTGAAAAACAAAAAACAAATGGTGCTTAGCGATATCATCAAAATAGACTCGAATACCTTACAAAGTATTTTAGAAGGCAATCTTCGTAAAGAATATAACATTAAAGCTAAAGATGCACTAAGCACTGTTCTTTTTGATGACTTTATAAAACCGAACAAAAATTTTTATTTTAATGCGAATGGAATTGCTTTTATGTACAACCCATATGAAGTAGCGAGTTATGCACAAGGGCAAATTGTGGTATTTATCCCTTACTCGGATTTGAAGACTTATTTGGTGCCTGCTTTTGCCCAAAGAATGGGAATTAAGTAGCTATCCAGTTTACAATTGACAGTTCTCAGCTTTCAGTTGATTATTGGTTAATTGATGAACTGAAAACTGCCAACCGAAAACTTATCATTTGCGTTAATCTTCCTAAATCAGCGGGAATAACTATGGATAAATTGTCCCCGCAGATTACACAGATTTTTAACGCTTAACTTCGAGCATAAACTTAGTAACTGCAAATATAAACTTATCTACTGTTACGATAAAGTTGTTAACTGCATTAATAGAACTCCAGATAGGAAACATAATTCTGTCGACTGCAAACATAAACGCACGAACTGCAAGTATAATGCTGTTAACCGCCAACTGAAAACTTATCATCTGCGTTTATCATCTTAAATCAGCGGGAATAACTATGGATAAATTGTCCCCGCAGATTACACAGATTACGCAGACTTTTAACTCAACTACCTACTACAAATTGTAAACTGCAAACTGAAAATTCTACAGTATCTCTTTTACAAGATAATCTTTACCATTAAACTTAAAGCTTTCATTTATTGCTTTTCCGATTAAAAACCGCCCGATTGGCGAAGCCTGCGATACTGCAAAGAATTTTTGTCCATCGGTATTAAGTTCTCCTGCACTGATGCTGATATAAAAATTACCTTCTGAGGTTAAAACCAAACTTCCGTTTTTAACCAGGCGATCCGACTCTACATTTTCGATCTGCTGTAATGCAATTTTCTGCTGTCCGGCTTCGTACAGTAATTTACTGTTGCGGTCCATCTCCTGCTGCATCATTTCGCGTGTAGTTTCGTATTTATCGCCTGCACTACTTTTTGTATCATCGTTCGAAGCTTGCCTGGCCTGTTGCAGCGAATATTCAATATTTTCTATCCTATTTTGAATAAAAGTTAAGCAAAGCTGATAAAGTTTAGATTTTAATGCAGACATATAATAATGGAAAATGTAAAACAGATGATATTAAATGGAAGATAGACTATTTCCTTAAGGCAAAGGCCTGTTTTAAAATAGATTCGATTTTCTTTTCGGGAATATCTTCGAGGTGGTTGATCAATAAAATTTTCATTCTGGCTCTTTTCTCCTGCAACAAATCTTCGTGTTCAATTTTATTTCCATCCACTAAACCGATGTAAGGCTGATGGAGCTTTTTGTGTGTCCAAAGATAGCAGAACATTTTTCCTTTATGGTAATAGAAAGGCATCCCGTATTTCCAATGCTCTGTAATATCGGCATAGCCCATTAAAAGCGACCTTAAATATTGAAGGCAACTTTTAATCGGCTCATCTTTTTTTTCGAAATAATTATCAAGAGGATTTAACATAATATTAGATGATGTATAGTCCATAGTCTTCAGTCTAAAGTCGATTAACCGATTAACCGCATCTACCAATGAACCATTGACTAATGAACAAATGAACTACCCCTCTATCCACCTCACCTTTTCTTCCATCGAAGTCCGGTTTGGTGCCCAGGGTTTTTCGTTATGATAGCCCATGTAAAATAAGCCGATGCACTTTTCATTCTCACCCAGACTTAAGAAATCACCTAAATTATCAATTAAAGGTGGAGAGCTCCAATAGGCACCTACCTGCAGGCTTTCGGCAGTTAAGGCCATATTTTGAACAGCACACGAAACGGCCGCCAGCTCTTCCCATTCGGGTATTTTACCACTTACCTGCATATTGATGGCAATGATGCAATCGGCCTGACTCGTTTTTTCGGCAAAGCTGTTGTATTTTTTCTGCAAAAACTGTTGCGGACTAACCAATTCCTTATATAATTTACCCAGTTCTTCACCAAGTTTTGTTAATCCCGCTTTTCTGATCACGACAAAACGCCAGGGCTGGGTTAATTTGTGTGTTGGTGCATAATTGGCTGTTTCTAAAATCTGGTTGATTACCTCAACCGGAATTTCTTTTTTTATATAACTTGCAGGGAAAATACTGCGCCGTTCTTTTATAACTTTTGAAACAATATCGTATGTTGTACTCATTTGGTAAAAATAGCTAAAAGCTGAAAGACTAAAGCTGAAAGAGAGAGAAATTCGACCTCTAATAAAAGATTTGACGCTATGCTAACTGAAAACTTCAAACTGTTAACCGCGAACTGACAGCTGTTTCCTGATCTGTTTAACTTTCGCAAAAAAGCCAATACTTTCTTTATCTACCAGGAAATCCATCGTCTGCAAAAGTTCTTCTCTTATCCAATTGTGTTTGGCATTTAAATTGGCTAAGATGTTTAAACAATGTGATTTTACAGCTACTGGAATCTTCTCATCAATTAACCAGGCAAAAACAACTTCTACCAAATGATCGGTTTCATAATCGGTAATAATCTTCTTAATTTCCGTAGCAGCATTTTTCTTTGTCATAAAGGCCAGGATTTTAACATAATGCCTCAATGCCGATAAATTGTTTTGTTGCGGAAATTTCTCCAAAAAATAAAATACGTAAGGCAGAAATCTCTGCTGATGGGCAGTATATACATTTTCTAAAATCCATGCGGCCCTAAAACCAATCTGTTCATCGCGATAGAAACTTAAATCGATCAGCTCTTTTACAGAAAAAGTTTCTTCTGAAGCAATTGCGGCTAATTTTTCTACCTTGCTTTTCTGAAGGGTTGTTTTTATGGTATCTAGCAAGGTATGATTTGGCATGGGACTAAAATAAATATTTTACGACAAATTACCTTGAGATAGGTCGTCATTCCCAAATGATTGGGAATCTGAATGCTATATGCAGCCTGCATTAAGATTAGCTTCGCTGAGCACTTCGTGGTTCCCGCATACGCGAGAATGACGTGCCCCCGTATGAAACAGTTTATTAAATAATCAATACCCTTTAATGTTCCGGAACAAAAGATTTATTTCCAAAAATATCTGTTTTGAAAATCCCCATCTTCTTACCATTAACATCTTCAATAACTGTATTACCAAATACATCTTTTTTATACTTAGCTAATACATTTCCATGGTCATCCTCAACAACGGTATCGCCAAAAATATTATTTTTCTGTTTGCCTATTACCTTACCATTGCCATCTTCTATGATGATGTTGCCCGAAATATCTGTTTTATAAACATTTAAGATCTGGCCACGATCGTTTTCAATAACGATATTACCGAAGCTATCCGTTTTTTGTTTGATGGCCATTTCTGTTTTCCCATCACCGGGAACCAAACCTCCTAATGGTTTTGGCACCAGGTTTTGTTCACGTTCACTTTCTAATACCGTATTACCAAAAAAATCTTTCTTTTGTGTACCTACAGTTTTTCCGGCTTCATTTTCTAAAATGGTATTGCCGAAAAAATCCCGCTTTTGCTTGGCTATGGTTTTACCATCTTTATCTACAATAATGGTTTTGCCAAAAAAGTCTTTCTTCTGTTTGCCGATGGTATTATCTTTCGAATCGACCAGAATGGTATCGCCAAAAAAATCTACTTTATATTTATACTGGGTTTTTTGGCTATAAGCCACGACGGAAATTGTAGACATGATAATGCCTAGTGTTAATTTTTTCATATTGATTTCATTTGTGTGTGTATCACTAAAATACTAAAATTACTTTGATAAAAAGGCTGAACAATCATGTATTAATCTTGTTAATTTGGGCTTTGGATTTTAAGCCATGGGCCAAAAGCTTCTTCCCTTTGTAAAATAAACCCGGTAGTAGCGAACACGGAGTGTAACGAAGTAAAGCGGATAACGGGACTGCCTGAGCCACAAAGTACCGAGCCCTTCATTTTCAAATTCTCGATCCAAACCTTTCTACCCTCCACCTTCCCGTCTTCAACTTTCCTTTCAAATATTAATCCCTAACCTTTCCTTCTTCTGTCTTTCTACCCTCAACCTTTTTGCGTATCTTTGCGGCTTATTTCAATTATAGCATGATTTCAGTTTCTAATTTATCGTTACGATACGGCAAACGCACATTATTTGAAGATGTTAACCTAAAATTTACGCAGGGCAACTGCTATGGCGTAATCGGGGCTAACGGCGCAGGTAAATCTACTTTTCTAAAAATTTTATCGGGAGAGGTAAACCAAACTTCTGGTAGTGTGGCTTTTACTCCAGGCGAAAGAATGGCGGTTTTAAAACAAAACCACTACGAATTTGATGAGTTTTCGGTATTAGAAACCGTAATGATTGGGCATAAAGAACTTTATGCCATCATGAAAGAGAAAGATGCCATTTATATGAAAGAAGATTTCTCGGAGAAAGATGGCGAACGTGCCGGAGAGCTTGAAAATCTTTTTGCTGAAATGGATGGCTGGAACATGGAAAGTAATGCTGCAACCATGTTAAGCAATTTGGGCATTACCGAAGATAACCATTATAAATTACTAAAAGAGTTAGACAATACGCAAAAAGTACGTGTGTTATTGGCACAGGCCTTATTTGGTAATCCGGATATTTTATTACTGGATGAGCCTACCAACGATTTGGATATCGAAACCATTGCCTGGTTAGAAAACTTTCTGGCCGATTACCAGAATATTGTATTGGTTGTATCGCACGACAGGCACTTTTTAGATGCAGTTTGTACGCATATTGTGGATATCGATTTTGCTAAAATGAGCATTTACACCGGTAACTATACTTTCTGGTACGAATCTAGTCAGCTGGCATTAAAACAGCGTAGTGACCAGAACAAAAAAATGGAAGATAAGGTGAAGGAGCTACAGGAATTTATCCGCAGGTTTAGTGCAAATGCATCTAAATCAAAGCAGGCAACTTCTCGTAAAAAAGCCTTAGATAAGATTGATATCACCGAAATTAAAGCATCAAGCAGAAAATATCCGGCTATTATCTTCAACAATACTGGCCGTGAGGCTGGTGACCAGATTTTACAGGTGGAAAACTTGGGTAAAAACGGAAACGATGGTGTTTTGTTCGACAAAATTACCTTCATGGTAAATAAGGGTGATAAAATTGCTGTTTTATCTCAGAATAGTTTAGCTACCGCAGCATTTTATGATGTTTTAACGGGCAGAGATACAGACCATAGGGGAGAGTTTAAATGGGGTGTTACCATTAGCACAGCAGATATCCCTAACGATAACTCCGAATATTTTGCGGGTAAAGATGAAAACCTGGTAGATTGGTTACGTGAGTACTCTGGTACCGATGCGGATGAGCAATTTGTACGTAGCTTTTTAGGCCGTATGTTATTTTCGGGCGAAGAGGTACTTAAAAACGTAAAAGTACTTTCGGGAGGCGAAAAAATGCGTTGTATGTTCTCCAGAATGATGTTACAACAAGCCAACCTGTTAATGTTTGATGAGCCAACCAATCACCTGGATCTCGAATCTATCGAGGCACTGAACAATGGCATGAAAGATTTTAAAGGTGCAATATTGTTTACCTCACGAGATCACCAGTTAACCGAAACCGTTGCCAACCGCATTATCGAAATTACACCAAAAGGCACCATTGATAAGTTGATGACTTACGATGAATATATCAACAGCAGCGATGTTGCGAAACTAAGAGAAGAAATGTATTCTTAATTCTTAAATTAAAATATCGATTTAAAAGCCACATGCACCCCATGTGGCTTTTTCTTTATAATAAATTGTATCTGCTGTAGCGTTTTCATCTCATTAATCGTTTTACAAGAAAAAGCGTTAATGGCCATTAACCAATTTTGTTCAAAAAATTGATTTAAAACATTAAAATGAAAACGAATTTGAAAAATTTTAGCACTACAAAAATTATACTCTCTCTCTTAGCGATAGCTTTAACCATTACGGCTTGTAAAAAAGATTTTAACAACGACCCTATCGAAGCGGCTGGTATTGGCTTTGTTCATGCATCACCTGGAACAGGCGCCTTGGATTTTATCTTGGATAACCAAAAAATAAATAGCTTTACCTACACTAAAGATTTAGGATACTATGCCGCTTATCCAGGAACAAGGTTGGTGGGGGTTGCTAAAAAAGACTCTTTAAAATATTTAACCACAGCTCAAGCTACATTAAAGGAAGGATCATTTTATTCGGTTTTCGTAGTAGATACTTTAAAATCAACAAAACTTTTAATCCTTGAAGATGATTTAAAAGCACCTGAAACTGATAAGGCTAAAGTTCGTTTTGTAAACTTAAGTCCGGGTTCTGCTCCATTTGATTTAGCAATTGCAGGCACTGATGCACCTTTATTTACTGCAAAAGCTTTTAAAGAGTTCACCACTTTTAGCAATATTGCACCGAATGACAGCTATACTTTCCAGTTAAAGCAAAGCGGAACAGTTAAAGTTAGCTTACCGGCTATTAAAATCGAAAAAGGTAAAATTTATACCATCTGGGCTAAAGGTTTATCGAGCAAAACCGATAGTACTGGAGTTGGCTTATCAGTGATGACGAACAAATAAAAATATTTCACTCTACCTGTGGAAACGAAAATTGACACCACTCAAAAAATTGGGTGGTGTTATTTTTCTTAAATTTGCAATAATTAATCATGATAAACCTTAATAATAGTCCTTTACAGGGGTGATAAAAAAAATACTCAGTTTTGAGGAAATTTTAAAAGGCTGTGTAAAAAACGACAATAGCTGCAAAGAAATGATGTATAAATCATTTTATGGCTATTTAATGGGCATTATTTTAAGGTATACCAAGAACCCTTCTGACAGTGAAGAGCTTGTAAATGACAGTTTTATCAAGATTTTTAAGCATGTTGGTGGCTTCAAAGCACCAAAAAATCCGGAAGAGTTACAGCGATCGTTTAAAGGCTGGATTGCCCAGATTGCTTCGCGGACGGCAATAGACAAAATACGGAGTTCGAAAGTTCAGTTTTATGTTGATGATTTAGCAGAAAGTGAACATCCGGTTACCCAGGTTTCGGTCGCTTCGGAGCTACACGTTAATGATATTTTGAATTTACTAAATCACTTACCAGATACACAGAGACTGGTATTTAACTTATATGAAATTGAGGGCTTTGCCCACGATGAAATTTCGAAGATGTTAAACATTCCTGAAAGTTCCAGTCGTGTTTACCTTACGCGTTCTAAAAATAAGTTACGTACCCTTTACCTAAATACCATGGTTAATTCATACGAAAAAAATGGATAAGGAATTAATTGAGCATATCACCGCGCAACTCCAAAACCATGAGGAAACATACCCTAATGGTGCTTGGGAGCGCTTTTCGGAGAAAAAAAATAAAAGAAGAGGCATTGCTTTTTGGCCTTTGTGGGCTGCTGCTGCTGCCTTAATTTTGGCCTTCGGAGGTGTATTTTTTGCGCAAAACAATAATATAGATCAGAAAAAAGATGTAGCAATAACTAAACCTAAAGCTCAGCAAAATGCTACTGCCGATGCGAATACAAATGCAGATATTGAAACTAAAACCAATGCTACTTCATTAAATAATGGTACAAACCCTGTAAATAACCTAGCGGCAAATCGTCCAGCCAGAATTACAGAAAGCACAAAACCATTATTAACAGAGCAGACCGGTTATCCGTTTATTAATACATCAGCGCAATTAGATCCTGTAAACGATAACCTTTTAGATAATAAGCTTGCAGGTGCTAATCTTTCAAACCTAAAAACAAAACAGTTTGAAATTTTAACCGAAAAGAAGAAATCTCGATCTACTGCGCAAACAAGTTTTGAAAAACTACTTGCCCAGGATAGTTATGCGAATCAACAAAAATCGCCATCAAAAACAAGCGAGAATTCTAAATGGCAGCCTGATGTGTATATTGCGCCAGCAATGGGTAATGATAATAAAGTAACCATGAACTATGGCTTTTCTTTGTCGTATGCTATTGCCAATAAATTATCAATAAGTTCTGGCATTTCTTATGCCTCTATTAGCACCACCGAGTCGTTAAACGCTTCTGCACCACAAACCTTATCGGGCAAAAACCTCGAGTCGGTTGATGCTAAAGTACGCGGAATTAACGTTCCTTTGGAATTAAAATATAATATTAGTGATAAACTCTACACCAATATAGGAGTTTCTGCACTGGCTGTTTTAAACAACTCACAGCAGAACAACTACATTGTAAACCAGGTGCAGAATTTTTCTACCACAACAGCAAATGGCTATGCCGATTCGAAGACATTAATTGTAAAAGAAAAAACTACTGAACCACAGCCAGAAGCCAATATAGATCCTGATAAATACATCGGGTTTTATAATTTTTCTTTAGGTTATAAACAAAAAATATCCAAAAAGAACAATATTGCCATCGAGCCTTTTTTAAGGCTGCCGATGAAAACTTTCTCTAAAGAAAACCTTAACCTCACCAACGGCGGGCTGCGTTTGAAGATCGATTTTTAGAAAAAAAACTAAGATATTTAGTATATTTGGTTAAATACCTCGTATGAAGAATATCAAACCATATCCTACTGAAGAAGAGCAACCTCCAATTAAAACCCTTAACGAGGTCGATTTTTCTGCGACTTATAGTTATGCAGATTATATGCGCTTCGAATTTGAAGAGCGCTTAGAAATTATCAAAGGGTACATTTTCAAGATGAGCCCTGCTCCTTCCAGGATTCATCAAAAAATATCGGGAAGAATTTTTAATCCTATCTATAACGTATTCAACAGCCATAAATGTGAAGTGTATGCAGCACCTTTTGATGTACGTCTAGCAAGGAAAAATGTAGATGACAAAGAAGTTTTCACCGTAGTGCAACCAGATATAGTTGTAATTTGCGATCCGACTAAGCTCGATAAGCGTGGATGTATTGGCGCACCCGATATTGTTGTCGAGATTTTATCACCTGGCAACAATAAAAAAGAACTGATCAATAAATACGAAGTTTATGAAGAAGCAGGTGTTAAAGAATACTGGATTGTAAGCTCTTCGGAAAAAACATTTTTCAGATATATCCTCGATAATAATGGCAAGTTTCAACCTACAAAACTACTTACTGAGGGCGAAGAGGTAACCACAACGATTATACCAGGCTTTAAACTCATTTTAGATGAGGTTTTTCAAGATTAAAACGTGGATATCAACGAAAGAAGTCAAGTTTTAAACGGCAATTTGCTATTTAAAACTTGACTTCTTTGAAATCGCTTATCTATAATTAGTGACCTGAATGACCATCAGCTCCATGAGCATGACCATGAGCCAATTCATCTTGAGTAGCTTCACGTACATTTAAAATCACACCGCTAAACACTAAGTTTTTACCAGCCATTGGGTGGTTTAAATCTACTGAAATGGTTTCGTCGTGAACAGCGGTAACACCTGCTCTAAACTGGTTACCATTATTATCTTGTAAAGGAATTACATCACCTACATTTGGCAATTCGCCACCAGCTTCAGTAAACATGGTTTTTGGAAGGTCGGCAAAAGCACCTGGATCGATATCACCATAACCATCTGCTGCAGATAGCTCGAAGCCATATTCATCACCAGTTTTTAAACCAGTTAAATGTTCTTCAAATTTAGGCAACATCATGCCAACGCCATATAAAAATACTAAAGGATTTTGTTCGTCAGCTTTTTCTACAAAAACTTGTTGTCCTTCTTCGTTAGTAGTATGCAATTCGTAAGTTAACGCTACTACAGAGTTTGGTGAAATATTCATTTAAATTAATTTATTGTAAATACTCTAATGCGTCCTCAACAGTGTTAACCGGCAACTGGCATACTTTATTTCGGCAAATATAAACTTTTGTTTCATTGCTTTGCTTACCTTTTAACAGCGGCAGGTTACTTTTTGTTCCGCCCAATGTAATTTTGTTCGGAATATAATGTCCGCTTAATGCTAACTTAATACTATCGGTTTCTAAACCGGTAATGGCAATTTCGTTTATACCGTAAATTTCGTTTAACAGTTGAATAGCCCAGTTTGAGTAGGCAGAACCATAACTTTTGATCTTCGGCTGAACCGCAGCAAGCATTTCTGCCGCTTTTTCGGCATATTGTTCAATATCGAAAAGCAAACCCAATTTTTTCAAATTCTGCGCCATTGTAGAATTTGAAGCGGGAATTACATTATCCATTACTTCATGTTTACGGGCAATTAAATCTTCACTTTCAGCTGAGGTATAGAAAAACATCGGCGAATCTGCATCCGTAAAATTAGCGATCACATAATCGGTCAATGATTTCGCCTCTTCTAACCATTTTTCATCAAAATCAGCTTCGTATAGGGCAATCAGCGCTTCAATAAAAAAGGCATAATCATCTAAGAAGCCTGTAATAGAAGCCTTTCCGTTTTTATAATTGCGGTATAAGCCACCATTTTCTGATTTTAAGTGATTTAAAATAAAATTGGCCGCTACTGAGGCTTTCTCATAATATGGCTCATGACTCAGTACCTCTGCGGCATCAGCCAAAGCTTTAATCATCATACCATTCCAGGCAGTTAAACATTTATCATCCAAGCCTGGCCTGATTCTTTTGCTCCGCACAGCCAATAATTTTTCTTTAGCTGAGTTTACTTTATCATAAAGCTGCTCTGCATCAATATCAAATTTCGCAAGCAGATCTTCATCGCTGATGGTTTTGCGCAAAATATTGGTTTGTTCTTCTTCCCAGTTACCTTCTTCGGTAATGTTGTAGTAAGCGCCGATTAATTTGGCATCTTCTCCCAAAACCTGATCGAATTCTGCTTTATCCCACACATAAAATTTGCCCTCTACCCCCTCGCTATCTGCATCAAGTGCTGAATAAAACAATCCATCGGCTGAAGTCATCTCCTTAAAAACCCAATTTATGGTTTCAACTACTGTTTGTTTAAACGAATCGAATTTGGTACACTGATAAGCCTCTGTGTATAAACTGATGAGCTGAGCGTTATCGTAAAGCATCTTTTCGAAATGTGGCACATGCCATCTATCATCAACCGAATAACGGGCAAATCCGCCACCAATCTGATCATAAATACCGCCTCGGCTCATTTCTTCGAGTGTATGACAAACCGCTGTAAAAACAGATTCATCATCTTTTAAAAAGCCATACCGCAATAAAAATACCCAATTATTGGGTAAAGGAAATTTTGGAGCGCGGTTATAACCTCCATAACCAATATCGAAATGACGTTTCCAGGGATCGATAATTTCAGTTAAATGTTCATGGGTATACTCTTCTGCTGTTACTGCAGGGATTATCTTTTCACTGTCTTTAATACCCGAAGTTAACCGTTCAGCATATTGGATAGCCTTATCGGGTTCATTTGCCCAAAGTGCAGCAACATTTTCCAGAATATTGATCCAATCATTTTTCCTGAAATAGGTTCCGCCATAAATTGGTCGCTGATCGGGCAAGCAGATACAGTTTAAAGGCCAGCCTCCACTGCCTGTCATGAGCTGGATGGCATACATATAAATCTGATCAATATCCGGACGCTCCTCCCGATCAACCTTAATGCAGATAAAATGACGGTTCATCACCTCAGCCACTTCGTGGTTCTCGAAACTTTCGCGTTCCATTACGTGGCACCAATGGCAGGCCGAATAGCCAATGCTCACCAATATAAGTTTATTTTCCGTTTTTGCCTTTTCTAACGCTTCTGCGCCCCATTCGTACCAATTAACAGGATTATGGGCATGTTGCAACAAATATGGCGAAGAAGCATGGATTAGGTTATTTGTATCAGACATGGCTGCTATATAAAATGTAAGCGGGAAAAAGGAATTTTAATTTGAGGCGTAAATCTATTAATAATCTACAAACCTGTTTCGATTTAGTTTTTGTTTTTATACTTTAGTTGGAAATCTAAGCTTACAACAATGAAAATCGCCCATACCGAAATATACCGCTTTAGCATACCGATGGAACCTTTTGTTATTGCAACCGGAACCATGCATTTTGCCCAGAATGTATTAATCAGAATTTTTACCGATACGGGCATTCACGGCATTGGAGAATGTTCTGCTTTCCCGATGATTGTGGGTGAAACGCAGGAAACCTGCATTGCGATGGCTAAAGACTTCGCCGCCATTTTAAAAGGGAAAGATCCCTTAGAAATTCCGGAACGAATGAATGATTTATTGGGTTATGCCGATCACAACAATACCATTAAAAGTGCTTTCGACATGGCGTTATTTGATATTGCAGCCAAAAATGCAAAATTACCATTGTATAAATTTCTTGGTGGAACCAAACGCACCATAGAAACTGATATGACCATTGGTATCGACACACCGGCCGGAATGGCAGTAACAGCGTTGAAATATAAAAGCCAGGGCTGCCGCATCCTAAAGATTAAACTGGGCAAAAAAGTACATGATGATATAGAAAGGGTAAAACATATCCGCGAAGCAGTAGGCGAAGATTTGATTTTACGCCTGGATGCCAATCAGGGCTGGAGTTTTGATGATGCTTTATTTGCTTTAGGTGAGCTAGAAAAATACAATATTGAGTTTTGCGAACAACCTATGCGCACCTGGTATGATGATAAACTGCCTGAATTAAATGTAAATTCACCGATTAAGCTCATGGCCGACGAAAGCTGTTACAACCATCACGATGCACGTAAACTGATCAATAGCCAGTCTACAACTTATTTAAACATTAAATTTTCGAAATCCGGAGGCATTTTAGAAGCGCAAAAAATCCATGAGGAAGCCTTACAACGCGGCGTAAAATGTATGATTGGAAGTATGCTCGAAACCAGGATTGCTTTAAGCGCCAACCTACATTTTGCATTGGCCAGCCCTAATGTGGAGTTTTTTGATTTAGATACTGCCTTGCTGGGCCATTTGGTCGATCCTGTTGTTGGTGGCCTCACTTATAATGGATACTTCCTTGATGTTCCTGAAGAAATTGGTATTGGTGCAGAGGCTGATGAATTTTTCTTAGAAAAATGTGAAAGTTGGACCATTTAGTTCAATTGTTCATTAGTCAATAGTTTATTAGTTTTCTAGCGAGCGTACTAAAGTAATTCATTATTCATTAGTTTTCCTGTATATTTTCAAATGGCCTGGAACAATCGATTTAAACAATTAAAGGATTGTAAAATCACATATAATAGATCCTAAAGCAAGTTCAAGATGACGATTGGCGAAGTATATTACTAATGACTAGTGAACCAATGACCGTTGAACTAATGACTAATGAACTAATAGCCTATCTAACGCTAAACTATCTCCATTAAAAGCATTAAAATCGACTACATGACCGATGCCGTTAATTTTGGCTTTATCAGAGTGCTGCCAAAACTTCCAACGGCTTTTATCCATTCTTAATTTTGGTTGATAATAGTGGGCAATCCACAGAGGATAATCATCAAAATGATCGACTAAATAATCTTCATAAAATTTAAGTCCGGTGTAAACAATTGGCCTAACTTTGGTTTTCATTTCTACATAATTGAGAAAATCGGAAAGTTCCGCCCTCATTTTTAAAGGAGAAACGCCATCCAACGATTCAATATCCACAACTGGCGGTAAGTCGCCTTTCTCGATATTCACCACCTGTAAGAAAAATTTAGCCTGTGTTTTACCGTCCTTTTTTGGTCTGAAAAAGTGATATGCACCACAAAGAATTCCTGCTTTTGGGGCTTCACGCCAATTGCGCTGAAAATAGGGATCAACCAGCATTAATCCTTCTGTGGCTTTGATAAAGGCAAAACGGATACTAACCTCATCCTCTTTCATTTCCTTTACTTTTTGCCAGTTTATTTTACCCTGATAGTAGGAAACATCGATACCGTGAACGGTATATTTTTTGGGGATTTTGATGTTAAAACTTTCGTAAGTTCTGTAATTTGGATCTTGCCCCCAATCTTTAACCCAGCGCCAGGTAGCCACAAAACTTCTTAAAACATAACCGTAGTAAAATGGAGAAAGCAAAATCAACAATAAACCTGCAATAACCAATTTAAGTTGAACCGAAATACCACCTTTCTTTTTTCTGCCTGTTGTGGGTTTTCTGGTAACAGGTTTCCTAACGGCAGGTTTTTTGGCAACTGGGGTCTTGTTTATTGGGGTTCTTTTCTCTGGCGGCATTTGATCGGTTTCCGGATGCAAATTTGTGAAAAATTATGGGATATTTTTCTGCTCATATTTTTTAATCCAACAAGCGGATATTGAATTCAGATGATTAATTAATATCTGGCTTTTACTATTTTTACTGCATCTAAATACAGCATGTTCAAACTTATTTATAACACCTATAAAACATCATTCAGCGGATTAAGCAGAGAAACCTGGCTATTGAGCATTGTGATGATGTTTAACAGATGTGGGAGCATGGCTGTTCCATTTATGGGCTTGTACGTTACCCAAAGTTTACATCGCCCGGAAATGGACGCTGGGTTAATCATCACTTTATTTGGCGTAGGTTCAATTCTGGGTTCGGCAACAGGAGGAAAATTGACCGATATGATTGGTTTCCGCCCGGTACAGATCCTTTCATCGATAGTAGGCGGTTTACTTTTCATCCTCTTTTCTACCATTACTCACTTTTACAGTTTATGCATTTTAACTGTTGTCATCAGCTTTTTTTCTGAGGCATTCCGCCCGGCAAATTTTACGGCTGTTGCACACTACGCTGCAGAAGGCACTACAACAAGATCGTACTCTTTAAATAGGCTTGCAGTAAACATCGGTTGGTCGGTAGGCATTAGTTTGGCAGGGATTATTGCTTCAATTAATTATAAGCTTTTGTTTATTGTTGAAGGTGGGGTAAGCATTATTGTTGGTTTATTAATCCTATCGTTTTTGCCGCAAGTGAAAGATTTTATTAAAAAGGCTAAAGAAAACGCTAGCAATATGGTCATTCTGAAACCTTGGGAAGATGTTTTCTATGTAAAGTTCATTCTTCTTACTACGGTTTTTATTACCTGCGCTTTTTTAATGTTTAGGGTTGTTCCGGTATTTTTTAAGGAACAATGGCATATTGATGAATTTCAGATTGGAATTATAATAGGCCTTAACGGGGCTGTAATCGCTTTGTTTGAAATGATTATGATCAACAAGATTGAAGCAAAAAGATCACCCATGTTTTTTATTACAGTTGGTGCGGTTCTATTTTCAATTTCATACATCATTTTAAGTGCCCCGGTTAGTTTCCATATTGTTGCAGCAGTACTTACCATTGTCGTTTTTACCTGCGGAGAGATGCTCACCTTACCGTTTATAAACACCATCGTAATTAGCAGAAGTAACGAACATAACAGAGGCTTATATGCAGCAGGCTATACCTTGAGCTGGTCGTGCGCGCAGGTTATTGGCCCATTGTTTGGCTTCTTCATTGCCAAAAATTTCGGTTATAACTGGCTGTGGTTCGGACTGGCCTGTATGCTTTTATTATGCACCTGGGGGTTTAATACACTGAATAAAAAGCAGGCAAAAACTATTTTGCAAAAAAGTGAAGCTCAGCTGGAAATTGAATAAAATCTCCAGCTGACAGCAACTATTTAACTTTCTGGGCTTTTACCCCTTCATTTGTAATTTTTACGGGAAGAATATTACCATCTGCATCAAACTTCATTTCATCAATACAGGTAACACGATGATTGCCATCAGTTTCGGTTAAGGGGCGGCGGTGGTAAACAATGTAATATTGTCCTTTTTTCTCGTTGATAATTACAGAGTGGTGGCCTGCGCCGGTAGCGATGGAGGCATCTTGTTTTAATATTTTGCCAATCCTTTTAAATGGCCCAAATGGCGAATTGCCAACGGCATAAGCTACTGAATAATCGGGACCAGTCCAGCCACCTTCGCTCCACATGAAATAATATTTACCATTTCTGATGAACATATATGGACCTTCTACATAATTATCAGGCGTGATTTCTTTAAAGGTTGTACCATCTTCAAAAGGCAAAAAGCCTGTAAAATCTTTATTCAACTTTGCAATATTGCAGTGTTTCCAGCCACCATAAATTAAATAATACTGGCCGTCTTTATCTTTAAATACAAACTGATCAATGGGTTGTGCACCATTATGGAATTTATCAACCAATGGCTTGCCTAAATGATCTTTATATGGTCCCTCTGGTTTATCGGCAACGGCTACGCCAATTCCACCAATTTCTTTATCACTCTGAATATCGTTAGCACCAAAAAACAGGTAATACTTTTTGTCTTTTTGAACAATTGCCGGGGCCCACATGGCTTTGTTGGCCCATTTTACAGCGGCAGTATCTAAAATATGCGGGTGTTTTTTCCATTTCACCAAGTTGTCTGATGAAAAGGCATCTAAAAAAACCTGCTCTTTATACCTGGCCGAATAAGTGGGATAAACCCAATACTTATTGTTAAAAATAGCAGCATCAGGGTCTGCATACCAACCTTGAAATATTGGATTTCTAGATTGCTTAATCGTTTTAGTATCTTGAGCTAAAGAAGTAAGTCCAGATAAAAGTAAAAGAGATGAGATTAGGTATTTCATGGCACCAATTTAGAAAAAAAATCGTGGTAAAAAAATTTGGCGCTAGGTTTAACCGCAATTGCGGAAAGTAGAAGCGCTAAGAGGTTTAAAAAAAATGGGGATATCTTCGACTACCTCAGACTGACAACGCTTATGCTTAACTTAATGATATTGGAACTGTCTTTTGTTAAATAAACCCGACAAAGCTAAATAGCCCGGAATAAGTGCAGCGAAATGAGGACTATAAGCGATGGCGGGACAACAGCACCTATGAAAATAGGATGCACAGTTCCAAAAAAAATCCCTGCTTAATAAATTAGGTGGTCTTCGACTCCGCTACCATTGACAGATTCAGACGAATGGTCGTCATCTCGACCGCAGCGGAGAGATCTTTGGACTATGTTAAAAGATTTCTCTCCCGAAGATTCGGGACTGTGCTTCAGTCGAAATGACGGCAACCTGAGACCATTTATTTCACTTTAAACTCTTCTGTCGTTTATATTGGTTTTTATGCAAAAAATTAAGCCTCAGGCTGACAATAGAAGTCAAATTTATTTAGTTGTTTTGAAAAGCAAAACTTGTAGCAGTTGGGGTAAAGCAGTCCTGCCCTTCATTTCAAATCCTCGTCCTCATGCTTCGGCCTGCGGGTTTTATACTAGGGTCAGGTTTAGGTTGCAAGGTCAGTAATACTATTTAAAGCGGCAAATTGCATTATTAGCACGATTGCAGGAACAGGCCTTGCTTCGAAGAACAGCCCGTTGTAAAATAAACCAGACAGTAGCGGGCATCCCGATTTTTTCATCGGGATAAAGCGAATGGCGGGAGTACAGCATCTATGAAAAATGGACCGTTTATTTTCAAAAAAAAATCGCCACCTCGACTGAAGTTTGACGAAATAAAGAGATCTGCTGAATAGATTTCTCGACTGCGTTGCACTTCGCTCGAAATGACGATCTGTTGCGTCAGAACGAATAAATTAAATCAAGCTTATTTGCTCAGTTCTGCGAAATATTTATGGAATAAAGGCAAAGTTTCTATTCCTTTATAATAATTGTAAATATCATACTTCTCATTTGGCGAGTGTAAAGCATCGCTGTCTAAACCAAAGCCAAAAAGTACCGATTTAATACCCAATGCATCTTCAAACAAGGCTACGATAGGAATACTACCACCACCACGTGTTGGAATAGCCTTTTTACCAAAACTATCTTCAATTGCTTTTTCAGCTGCCTGGTAAGCAATACTATCAGTTGGGGTTACCACTGGTTCGCCACCATGGTGAGGCGTAACTTTTACCTTTACATTTTTAGGCGCAATGCTTTCGAAATGTTTGGTAAAAATCTCGGCAATTTCTTCTGAACTTTGGTGTGGAACCAAACGCATAGAAATTTTTGCATTGGCTTTACTTGGCAATACGGTTTTTGCACCTTCGCCAATGTAACCGCTCCAAATTCCGTTTACTTCTAAAGTAGGACGGGTACCTGTACGCTCTAAGGTTGAATAACCTTTCTCGCCCCAAACTTCTTCAATATCTAAATCCTTTTTGTATTCTGCTTCGTCGTAAGGTGCAGAATTTAATGCTTTTTTCTCCTCATCTGTTAACTCAAGCACTTTATCATAAAAGGCAGGGATAGTGATGTGGTTATTTTCATCATGTAACGAAGCAATCATTTTGCAAAGGATAGTTGCTGGATTCGCCACAGCACCACCGTAAACTCCAGAGTGTAAATCACGGTTCGGACCAACTACTTCAACTTCCATGTAAGCTAAACCACGTAAACCGGTTTCGATTGACGGATGTTCCATGCTGATCATCGAAGTATCAGAAATTAAAACTACATCGGCTTTTAAACGCTCGGCATTCTCGTTTACAAAAATACCCAGATTTGCAGAACCTACCTCCTCTTCACCTTCAATCATAAATTTAACGTTGCAGGCTAAAGTATTGGTCTGCATCATCAGTTCGAATGCTTTTACATGCATATAAAACTGTCCTTTATCATCGCAGGCACCGCGGGCATAAATTTTACCATCACGTACTGTTGGCTCAAAAGGTGGTGTATGCCAAAGTTCTAATGGATCTGCCGGTTGAACATCGTAATGACCGTATATTAAAACAGTTGGTAAAGAAGCATCTATAATTTTTTCGCCATAAACAATAGGATATCCTGCGGTTGGGCAAATTTCTACCTGATCTGCACCTGCATCTTTTAATTTCTGCGCAACATAATCAGCTGTTTTTAAAACATCGCCTTTGTATTTCGGATCAGCACTTACCGATGGAAAACGCAATAACTCAAACAACTCATCTAAAAAACGTTGTTTGTGCGTTTCTACATAATTTTTAATCTCTTGCATAACAAAATGAATTTGGACAAATATAGGCTTTACCAAATAAAAAGGCACTTAAGCGCTTAATAAATTATCCCCTGACCAGATTAAAATTTTGCTTATGGGCAGACAGTTAATGGGTTGATTATTTTTTTAAGATGAAAAATCACGGCTCTATTTTTCAAACTTAAAACGCGTCTTTTAATAAATACAAAAAAATGATTTAATGTTTGTAAAAAAATATAGCACAGCATTAATTATATTTACTTTTTTGTAAATTGCGCCTATAACAGATATCCTTAATCCTGTACGAAAGAATTTTAACAATGAAGTTTAGCGCAAAAGTATTTCTATCTCTGCTGCTGCTTCTTGTTGTCCGCATTTCTTCCTTAGCTCAAGGGCAGCCCCCTACCCGCGTAAGTTGCCCGGAAGCAGCCCAATATTATTCGAAAGACAGTATAAATATTGTAACCTTTGGAGCCAGTACCGTAGAAGGCGTGAATGGTCTTGGTTTTCAAACCATGCTGCAGAACAACTTTTTGAACTGTTATACGAATAAAATCGTGGATATTACCAATCATGGTATTGGTGGCCAGACTACTTTTCAGGGATTACTCAGAATTGATAATGCGATAGCCAATAGAACGGGCTTTATTGTAATTGATATGGGCATCAATGATGCCCTTGCAATGACTACTGGCAAAGGAAGTATAGCCGAAACCGTTGCCAATATGCGGGCATTGATTACGGCAAGCCTTAAACAGAAATTAATTCCAATTTTATGCACACTCCAGTTTGTTGATGATAGGACCGTTAAAAGTAATGTAGCTGTAAATACCAACATCAGAAATCTTAATACAGCATACAGAAAGTTAGCTGCAGAATATAAAATATATTTAGCCGATGTAAATGCGGCCATGAGGCGTGATTTTTCGCTTTATCAGGATGCCTTTCATCCTAATGCACGCGGTTACAGATTGGTGAGCTATGTAATTTTCGACGCCATCAATAAAGCGATTTTTGATAAATTCTTAAAGTTTACCGTTTCTCAGAATTACCCTAATCCTGCAGCTATGCAAACATTTATTGATGTTGTTTTGCCCGAAACGGATAAAATTAATATTCAGATTTTTGATTTAATGGGCCGCTTGGTTAAAACAGTAGTAAATGAATACCTCAATACCGGAAAACACACCTTAGAAATCAACACCTCTACCTTTGTTCCCGGAATTTATTTCTTTAAAATCTCTTCCGATTCAGGTCAATATAACACTGCAAAAAAGTTTATTGTAGCGAGGTAACAAAAGATTTAAATATTAGTCTATTTATAGATTAATAATGTTTTATACCTTTAACCATGACTACTGAGACATTTTTCACCAATGAAGTTATTGATCTCGATCTTCTTCCAAAATACGAAGAAATTCAGTTAAGCCGGCCACACCCCGATTATTGGAAAATCATCTGTATTAATCTACTGATCTTTTTTGGCTTGCTGGGAATAGCTATTGGTATACTCCTATTCTTTGTTGATGAAGTAAAACCAAATGCCAAATGGATTATCCCCCTTTATTTAGCTTTATTTGCCATCTTTTCGCTACTCTTTCGCGCCAGTTTTAAGAAACGGGGGTATGCCATCCGCACACATGATGTAATATACAAAAGTGGCATTATCGCCGAATCGACAACAATTGTTCCTTTAAACAGGATTCAGCATATCGAATTAAATGAAGGGATTTTTTCCAGAATATATAAACTGGGATCATTACAGCTATTTACTGCAGGTGGCCAAACTGGGCATATCCACATTTCGGGGATTGCAATTGATGATGCCAGGCGTATCAGGGACCTGCTTTTGAAAAAACTAGACCTGCTTGAAAATCCAACAACAGAATTGAATGCCAATGAATAATGATTTTAGTAAACCGCAGCGGGAATCGGCCTTTGGTATCATTGTAATGGGTGCTCATACCATGCTAAAAATTGGAAAGGCGAGTTTTTTCTTATTCATTATTGCTTTTGTAAAGATGTCGAGCACTTCTTTCACCTACCTGATATTAGGCATTTCTGCGATAATTGTATTCAGTTTTATATTTGCTTATTTATGGTATTTAAAATTTACGTTCTTTTTAGATAAAGAAAAGCAGGAATTTGTGGTAAATAAGGGCATACTCAACCGCGATCAGGTAATTATTCAGCTTGATAAAATACAGCAGGTTAACATTAACCAAAATATTCTGCAGAAAATTATCGGCGTTTATGGGCTAAAAATTGATACAGCCGGTGCTCATGGAGAAGAAGTAAGCATAAAAGCAATTGACGAAACTTCTGCCTATAACCTTAAAGAACATTTATTAAATAGAAGAACCGTAACTGAAACTCAATCGGAAATTGAACATGAAGACCACAACACAGCAGAAACACCATTTTTAAGAATAACTGCATGGACTTTGTTTAAAGTAGGACTAACCTCTAACTATGGGCAAAGTTTAGCTTTACTTGCTGCTTTTTTTTATACCGTTATTTATGAAGGCAGACAACTGCTTGATGCTTTTAAAATTAATAAAGATGAAATTCAGAGCACGGTAACGGGTATGTTAACCATTGTTACCGTTTTTATCTTAATTGCAAGCCTTTTAATTGTACTGTTGATTATTAACCTGGTTAGAACCTTTTATAAGTATTTCGAACTCGAAATTAGCGAACATAAAAACACGCTTTTACTTTCTTCAGGACTGATTGCCAAGAAAAACACCTTGATTAGTCCGAATAAAGTCCAGATTACAAAATACAGCCAGAATTACTTTCAGAAAAAGATGAATATGCTGAATATGAGTTTAAAGCAGGCACATTTTGGTCAAAGTAAAAAAGGGCATGAAATACAAGGAAACACTTTGGAAATTCCGGGATGTAACCCTGGTGAAAGGGATGAATTGTTAAAAATGATATTGGGCCAAACACCTTTAAAGTCAAAAATATTTATCCCTAACTGGCGTTTTTTAAATTTACCTATTTTCTTTAAACTGATTTTGCCTGTGGCGGCATTTTTAATCGTTGCATTTAACGTTCCTGAGGTAAAACCCTATATCGGCGTATCTATTGCTTACTTAGCAATTGGTATTTTGATGATTTATATCAGTTATCGCCGACATCAGATTTCTGTAAGTCAAGGTTTCATCATCAAAACCAGTGGGATTTGGGATATTTCGAATGAGATTGTAGTACCAAATAAAATTCAGGCCATTACCACTTTTCAATATCCATGGCATAAAGGGGTTGACGTTGGTCATCTCACTTTACATACAGCTGCAGGTCAGATTCATTTTAAATATGGAAGTTATACCGAAATTAAACAGCTGGTAAATTACTGGTTATATCAGGTTGAGTGTAAAAATGAGAATTGGATGTAAATTTTTTAAAGAAAAAAACAATTAATATGAATACCAGAGAACAGATCATTTTAAATGAAAAGAGATTATTAACAGCCATACAGCATGGTTATATTGAGGATCTGGATCTGCTTTTGCATGAAGATTTACTTTTTAACCTGCACAATGGAGTAACCATAACAAAGGCGATGGATATGGAAACTTATACATCCGGAAATTTGGTTGTAAATTCTATTTTACCTTCTGAACAGCAAATTAATCTGATTAACGATATTGCGGTTGTTAGTGTGAAAATTGAACTAGAGGCAGTTTATAATTCGCAATCCATCGAAGGTATTTTCAGATATTTAAGAGTTTGGAAGGTCCTTGATCAGGAATGGAAAGTAATTGCCGGAAGTTGTGTGGCAATATAAAAAATAACAGCTACCAGGTTTAAATCCAGGCAGCTGCTATAATTCAATTAATTCTGGTATGCCGCAGCAAACTCAGCAGCAAAATCTTTAAGCTTAATGTTACCTAAAACAGGTCTGTTTTTATAATAATCTACAAAAAGTTTATTGCTTCTGATCGCATCGCCCATTTCTACATAGTTTTTGGCTATTTCTTCAGGTAAACCCGCCCCTACCATTCCGTTAAATGCATCTTCATCGCTAAATTCGATCCATGGTAATGTTGGTTTACCGACCGCAGTACCCAGTACCTTTGCAACATCAGCCGGCGTACTTTCATCATCACTGGCTACATACTGTACGGTTTTGCCTGTAAAATTGCTTTCCAATACTTCAGCAGCTACTTCAGCTATGTTACGGGGATGCACCAAAACAAGTTTCGAATCGGCGCCATAATTAGCCCCTAATATGTTTGCATGTTTAACCATATCGATGTTGGCTAAAAAGTTAATGTAAAAATAACCAGCACGTAAATGTTTTATATCTACCCCATTTAATGTGGCAAAAATATTTTCTACATCATGCAATCCTGCAATTGGGCCTGTTCCATCAGGCAAATCTGCACCTACGCTACTTAAATTCACTACTTTTTTAACGCCCGAGTCTTTTATGGCAACAGCATAATTTTCGCCGATACCTTTAATATACGCCCTAAATTTTGGTGTCGCAAAATTTGGCGGAACCATGGTGTAAATGGCATCAGCCCCGGTAAAAGCGTCTCTTAAAAATCCGGTATCGCTTACACTACCAATTAAGGGTATTGCACCAAGCGATTTAATTTCTTCGGTTCTATCGGCGTTACTGCTAATAATTTTTACTTCATTGCCTTTGGCTACCAGTATTTCGGCAAGGGGCTTGGTAATATTACCTATTGATCCTGTTAATGTTATTTTCATGATTTTTTGTTTTTAAATATTGAATACAAAGCTATATTTGTACTTACTTTTATACAAGTACTTACCCCAAAGTATGTAACCATGACAGCAGTTAAAGAAAGTTCGACCCGTAATTTTAATAAAGGTGTAGCGCTAACCAGCTGCCCTGTTACCTTTGTAATGGAAAAAATTGGTGGTTATTGGAAACCCATTATTATTTTTCATTTAATGAGCGGACCAAAACGTTATAGTGAGTTAAAACGTGCGATACCACAGATAACTGAAAAAATGCTTATACAGCATTTAAAGCAATTGCAAAATGACGAGCTTGTTCATCGGGATGCACAAGCCGTTGTCCCTCCGGTAGTTACCTATAGCCTCACAAAATCGGGGCAGGATCTTTTTCAGGTATTAGATTCGATGGTAGATTGGGCCGTTAAAAATGGCTCTGTTTAACTATTATACGTACTCATTTGGGCAGCCCTTCAATAGAAGCACAACCTAAATGTTATAGACCTTGTTAAAGCATTACCCTGCAGACTGAGGAACGAAACCAAAGCTTACAAGCACAACAAGGGAACCAACTTGATTACGTGCACAGGCATTGCACTCCGAGAAGAAAATTAGTTGGTAAATAGGCGATGTAATTTTTTTATTGATTGGAAATGAGAGGGTGGTTTTTCATTGGAGATTGCAGTCTTGCTGTTCGCTGTAGCCCTCATGCTTCGGGGCTGCCGCTACCATCAGGTTTATGAACAGCGTAGGTGCAAAAGCAGCCTCAAAAATGTTAATGGTAAATCACAAAAAAATGTCACCCCGAGGAATAATTTATTGTATAAAAATCAATATAGATGACAGAAAAATTTTAAAGAGGTGTTTGATTAGAAGTATCGTCATCTCGATCCCGAAGATTCGGGAAGAGATCTTTAAATTTGATTTCAACAACATAGTTCAAAGATCTCTCCACTCCGCAGTGCTTCGGTCGAGATGACGATCATTCCATTGGAAAACTATCATTGATAGTCTATTCGAAGGGCATTTATTTGCGATTCATGAATTTTAAAGAAATCTTCAACTGAATCATATTTTTATCATTTAGCAACAGTGATCTCCCCAAATGATCGGTTAGTTACATTCAGTTGCTAAATTATTAATATCCAGAAGCCTACAAGGTCATAATCCCTTTGATGTTTCCTGCTTGCTTATAAACAGCAATCACCTCATCAGCATTTTGCATCGTCTTTTTCACGGTAATTGACACATATTTTCCTGTTTTTGAAGCTTGCTCAATAAACTCATCATCAGGTAAAATGGCACGTAAGTCTTGTATTTTATCTAGCCCGCCAGTGATAATAAATTTAAAATTGTAAACACCTGGAAACTGCTCAACACTTTCCAGTTTCTCTTTTAAATTAGCATAAATATCTCCACTAGCCCCGTCGGGGATATCAGTAAACTCAATATCCTTATTATTTTTATTCTCATCCATAACGAAACCATATCAAATTCTATACCCAAATAAACAGGGTGCATTTCTGACAGCATAAACGTTTATTTTAATTAAAATACCGCCATTTTAGCGATTCGAAGGGGCTTACCCCCTAAATCCCCTAAAGGGACTTCATACCCAAATTTAATGGCATGATGGATTCCGAACCAAGTTCAGAATGACGAACGACAAACTAGGCTGTGGGTTTTAAAACTTTAATAGCAGCACAAACCAAATTTACATAAACCTTGGCGAAGCGGATACCGGCCTTGCGGGCAATGCCTGCAGGCGTATGAGCAAAGCAAAGGACTGCCGAAGCCGATTAAATACAGCTGTGGCTTTACCTCTAAATTCCCTAAAGGGGACTTCATACCCAAATCTAATTTTATGGTCTTTACATTTTATTCACCATACTCAATTGCAGGAAAGATTCTGACCACAAAGTGGCTACCAGACCCAAAAATTAATAAGTATAGCTAATAAAACAAATCAGGAATCAGATCCAGAATGACGAACGGTTAGGACGACGGATTAGGTTTTAAACTAATTACTAACAACTTTGGCAAAAAGCGATAGGAATTGTTATTTTTGAACCTCAAAAAAACAGGAGCCGATTTGGATTATTTAGCAGGATTAAACCCACAACAAAGAGCAGCAGTAGAGAACACAAAAGGACCAGTAATGATTGTTGCGGGTGCAGGTTCTGGCAAAACCAGGGTAATTACCTTTCGCGTAGCCCACCTTATTCAAACCGGTACCGATCCATTTAACATCCTTGTTTTAACCTTTACCAACAAGGCTAGTAAGGATATGCGCGAGCGTATCAGTAAAGTTGTTGGCGCAGAGGCAAAGAACATTTGGATGGGTACTTTTCACTCTGTTTTTGCCAAGATTTTACGTGTAGAGGCCGAGAAAATCGGTTATCCAAGCAATTTTACCATTTACGATACGGATGATAGTAAAAGTGTAATCCGCGCTATTTTGAAAGAAATGCAGCTGGATGATAAATTATATGCAGCGAATTTTGTTTTTAATAGAATTTCATCAGCCAAAAATAATTTAATTTCCTGGGGTGAATACCAGGCTAACGACCAGATACAGGCCGAAGATATTCAGAATAAACGTCCATTAATCGGCCAGATTTACGAAACCTATGCCAAGCGCTGTTTCAGAGCTGGGGCAATGGATTTCGACGATTTGTTGTTCAAAACCAATATTTTATTAAAAGAACATCCTGATGTTTTAAATAAATATCAGCAGAAATTCAGGTACCTGATGGTGGATGAGTATCAGGATACCAACTTTTCGCAATATACCATTGTAAAAAAACTGGCAGCGGCTTATCAGAACATTTGTGTGGTAGGTGATGATGCGCAGAGTATCTATGCCTTCCGTGGTGCAAACATCCAGAACATATTAAATTTCGAACGCGATTATCCTGATTTAAAGGTTTATAAATTAGAACAGAATTACCGTTCTACCCAAAATATTGTTGATGCAGCGAGCAGTATCATTGCAAACAACAAAAACCAGCTCGAAAAAAACGTTTTCTCAGAAAATGCAGAAGGGGAAAGAATTAAAGTTTCGCGGGCTTTTACCGATAACGAAGAGGGAAAACTGGTTGCCGAAGCCATTATTCAGGAGCGCAGTACAAAAGGCTACCAACATAACGATTTTGCCATTTTGTATCGTACCAATGCACAAAGCAGGGCGATGGAGGAGGGTTTACGCAAATTAAATATTCCTTACCGGATATACGGCGGTCAGTCTTTTTACCAACGCAAAGAGATTAAAGATTTAATTGCGTATTTCCGTTTAACTTTTAATCCGAAGGATGAAGAAGCTATTAAACGCGTAATCAATTACCCAAAACGTGGTATTGGCGATACCTCGATCGATAAAATTATTGTTGCGGCAGATCAGCATGGAAAAACCATGTGGGATGTAATTTCGAATGCACACGAATATGTAGACGGGCGTTTAGCTAATCAATTGAACGATTTTGCATTGATGGTGCAAAGTTTTCAGGCAGAGGCAAAAAAGCTCGATGCTTATGATACGGCTTTGTTTATTGCCCAACATGCAGGGATTTTAAAAGAATTATATACTGATGATAGCGTTGAAGGGCGTGCGCGGTATGAAAATATCCAGGAGCTATTAAATGGTATTAAGGAATTTGCAGAACGCGAGGATATTGAAGAAAAAGGTCTTGATATCTTTATGCAGGATGTTGCCCTTTTAACCAATGATGATAAAGATGGAGATAAAAATAAGGATACGGTTTCTTTAATGACGATCCACTCGGCCAAAGGTTTGGAGTTTAAAAACGTGTTTATCGTAGGATTGGAAGAAAATCTGTTTCCGTCACAAATGTCGTTAACCAACCGCACTGATTTAGAGGAAGAGCGCCGTTTGTTTTATGTGGCCATTACCCGTGCCGAAGTAAAACTGACACTTACTTATGCCACATCCCGTTACCGCTGGGGAACGTTAACCAACTGCGAACCAAGCCGTTTCATTAACGAAATTAGTCCGAAATTTTTAGAACTGGATGTTAAACCAGCCAAGTCAAACAGTTTTGAAGGTAATTTCGACGATGACCGCAAAACATGGACCTCGCAGCCGCGTGATTTCTTTAGCAAACCGAAACCAGCGGCCGGCGCAACTACTTCTGCCCCACCTGTCCGCCCGAAAACAACATCGCTGTTGGCAAAAGCACACGTACCCACACCTGGCTTTACCCCATCTCAACCGCATGAATTTCAAGGCGGCATGGAGGTTGAGCACGAAAAATTTGGTTTTGGAAAAATTATCAGCTTGGAGGGTACCCTGCCTGATGTTAAGGCTACTGTATTCTTCCAGGGCTTAGGCAATAAACAGCTATTGCTTAAGTTTGCGAAACTGATGATTGTGAAATAAACGCAGATTTCCTTTTTGCCACGGAAACGCAGAGGCACGGAAAAATAACGAAGATTCAACATCTGATTCCGATTTTCCATCGGGATCAGGACCTTTAATAGATAAAACGTAAAGATGCTGAATCAAGTTCAGCATGCCGAGTGCCATTAAAATACGCCTAACCAGGCGTTTTCAACTTTTAATAAATAGATCGATCTTCGAGAAATTCTCCGATCTTGAGTGTAATTAATTGTTCACTATCCAATGATTTAGCTTGTACATTCCATTCATTTGTCACCTCAATAATTTCCACCAAACTACCAAAGGGGAGAAATTCGCCTTTATTATCAACTGTAATTTTCACCTTTTCTCCTACTTTTGGCGCTTTAAAGAATAATTGATTTCCGACTATACTCAGCCCTTCAATTTTTTCCAAATCTGATAAAAGATATTTTCGATAAGGTGATTGCGGATTTTGTGAAACCAATACAAAAGACTGGCTCTCCATTTCATATTGAACCTGCATTTTATAGAAAAATTTACCTCTTATTTTATCTCCCAGATAAATTTTCTCGCCTTGCGCCGTAAGGTAGCCTGTATAAAAAGATTCTATATCCATAAATTGATCGATAAGATCTGATTTCCATTTTAAACATCAAATATGGCTTAAACTTTTAGGATTCTTATTGAAAAACCACAAAATTATCCTTATTATTGAACTCGGTTCTCCCGATTACAAACCATGCAACTTACTAGGTTAGAAATTAAAGGTTTTAAGAGCTTTGGCGATAAAGTGACCATCAATTTTAATGAGGGCGTTACCGCTATTGTTGGCCCTAATGGTTGTGGAAAATCAAACGTAATCGATGCCATGCGCTGGGTTTTGGGCGAACAGAGCACCAAAGCACTTCGTTCAGAAAAGATGGAGAACATCATTTTCAACGGAACAAAAAACCGTAAACAGGCACAGCTTGCCGAAGTTTCATTAAGCTTTGATAATACCAAGAACATCCTGCCAACAGCCTATTCACAAGTTACTGTAACCCGTAAACTCTATAGAAATGGTGATAGTGAATATCGTTTAAACGATGTGCAGTGTAGGTTAAAAGACATTACCGACCTTTTTTTGGATACTGGAATCGGCTCTGATAGTTATTCGATCATTGAGCTGAAAATGGTTGATGAAATTATTACCAACAAAGAACATAGCCGCCGTTCCTTATTTGAGGAAGCATCAGGTATTTCGAAATACAAATTACGCAAAAAACAGACTTTCAGCAAGTTAAAAGATACAGAAGCCGATTTAGAGCGGGTTGAAGATTTACTTTTCGAGATCGAAAAAAACCTTAAAACCTTAGAAAATCAGGCACGTAAAGCTGAGCGTTATTATAAGTTAAAAGATCAATATCGCGAATTGAGTGTTCAGTTGGCTACACACCGTATTGCTTTCTTCCGTACCGATTTAAATGCTTTAGAAACACAGGAGCAAAATCTGCAGGTAAACCGCACAGCACTCAGTACTAAAATAGATATCGGTGAAGCCGAACTGCAAAAGCTTAAACTAGGCAGTATCAGTCAGGAAAAGAACCTTTCTGTACAACAAAAGGCCACAAATGAGTTTGTTTCCAAAATCCGTGCTTATGAAAGTGAGAAAAAAGTAAAAAACGAACAGATGCGTTTTTTACAGGAAAAAGAAACACGTTTATCTGGCGAGCTCGAAAAAGATAAAAATCAGGTTAACCATATTAAATACAACATCAAACGTTTAAATGAAGAAGTTTTAACAGAAACTGAAGTTTTTAACCGACTTGAATCTGATTTAAAAAGCTTAAAATCCACGCTCGACACTTTACGGGAGCAACAGCAGACCGAGAAAAACAGGATCGATAACCTGGTCAAATTGGTTAATGAGCTACAGAACCAAGTATACCAGTCGCAAAAGGAAATTGATATCCTAAATATTCAAAAAGATGCCCTGGTGCAGGAAACGAACCGGAATGTTGATGATACAGAAACTAAAACATTAGAATTAAAGGCTTTCGATCATGCCTTGGCCGAACTCGATATACAGGTTAGAGAGAAACAAGCCAATATTAAAAACCTAACGGAAGCTGAAGAACTTTTAAAAGAAAAACTAGCTGCTTCAGAAATCAATTTAAGTTCGAACAAGGAAAAACTTACGGCCGAAAACCGTAAAAAAGACGCCAAGCAGAACGAATATAACCTCACCAAATCGCTGGTTGATAGTTTAGAGGGTTTTCCTGAATCGATCCGTTTTTTGAAGAAAAACAATGCTTTTGCTAAAAGTGCCCTGCTCCTTTCTGATATTTTATTCTGTAATGAAGACTACCGCATAGCCATTGAGAATTATCTCGAACCGGTAATGAACCACTATGTGGTTGATCAATATGCAGATGCAGTACAGGCCATTAACCTTTTAACTGATGCCAGTCGCGGACGGGCAAACTTTTTCATTTTAGAAAATGTACCCGATAAAAACCCGGTTATTGGTACGCATGAGGGCCTGGTTTCAGCGTTATCAGTCATTGAAGTTGATAAAAAATACCAACACCTCTGCAACCTGCTTTTGCAAAATGTTTACATCGCAGTAGCTGAGCAAGAAAATTTGTTTAAAGCAACACCAACAGATAGTTTAACCATTTTGGCTAAAAATGGAAAATATGCCCAAACCAAATTCACTTTGGCGGGTGGCTCTGTAGGTTTATTTGAGGGAAAAAGGATTGGCCGTGCCAAGAATTTAGAAAACCTGGCCAAGGAAATCAAAGTTTCAGAATCGTTGATTAATCAGTATGATGCTGCAATTAAAGCTGAAACTGATAACATATTTAACCTGAAAGAAGCTTCAAAAATCAATCAGATCAATGCTTTGCAGCAAGAAATGAACCGTTTAAACAACGAACATATTTCTGTGCAGACCCGCCGGGATCAATATCAGGAATTTATTACTACAAGCGAAAACCGCAAAACAGATATTGCCCAAAAGATCGTATCAATAGAAAAAGCCTTATCGGAAAAGTTGCCGGCATTGGTTCAATTGCAAAAAGACCAGCAAGAAGCGCATATAAATTTACAGGAACAACAACTTAATTATCAGGAAATTGCCGATCAGGTAAACGAAAGCGCGGGCAAATATAACCAGGATAATATCCGTTTCCACCAACAACAAAATAAGTTATCAGGCTTAGAAAAAGACTTAGATTACCGTTTTGTTCAGGAAGAGGCTTTAAATAAGCGCATAGCACAAAACGATAAAGAATTACAGGAAGCACTGACCCAGATTACGGCAACGTTACAGCACACTGATCTGAACGACGATACGCTTTTAGAGATGTATCAACAACGTGAAGAAATGGAAAAAGGGCTTGCAGAAGCTGAGCAAGCTTATTTCACGAGCAAAGGAAGCATTAACGAGGTTGAAAACGACCTGACCAATATCCGTAAAACCCGCGAAGAAACCGATTTCTTATTAACGGAGATTAAGGATAAAAAGAATGCGTTAAAAATAGATCTGAATGCATTAAAAGAACGTTTAGCCGTCGAATTCAACATCGACATCAACGACCTTTTAGAAACAGATACCGAAATTGAAGCTTTAGAAAGTGAGTTCGATCTGCGCCAAAAGGTAGAGCGGATGAAACGTCAGCTTGACGAATTTGGCGCCATTAACTCCATGGCAATGGAGGCCTTTAAAGAAATGGAAGAGCGTTATACTTTTATCCAGAACCAGAAAAAAGACCTTAATGCTGCAAAAACCGATCTTTTACAAACGATTAAAGAGATAGACGATACCGCTAAAGATAAATTTATGCAGGCCTTTACCCAGGCCCGTGAGCATTTTATCATAGTTTTCCGTTCTTTATTTAACGAAGAAGATAGCTGCGACCTGATTTTATCAGATATCAATAATCCTTTGGAGGCCGATATTGATATTATTGCCCGTCCGAAAGGGAAAAGACCTTTATCCATCAATCAGTTATCCGGTGGAGAAAAAACATTAACGGCGACTGCGCTATTGTTTTCACTTTACCTGCTAAAACCTGCGCCTTTCTGTATTTTCGATGAGGTTGATGCGCCTTTGGATGATACCAATATCGATAAATTCAATAATATTATCCGTAAATTCTCCGATCAATCGCAGTTTATCATCGTATCGCACAACAAACGGACCATTGCAAGCACCGATATTATTTACGGGGTAACCATGGTAGAGCAGGGTGTTTCGAGGGTTGTAGCGGTTGATTTAAGGGAAGTAGCGGCTTAGCTCTGTGTTTTCGTCATTGCGAGGAGGTACGACGAAGCAATCTTTTATTTGTATTTTCCAATTTGAAAATGAAAGCAATAGCTTTGGCAGTCCTCAGTCCTGCTGTGCACTATAGCCTCGCGAAAAGCTCGGGCTGCCGTTTCCATCAGGTTTATAAACGCAATACTGTTCATCTAACAGCGTTTGAATAGCATAATGAAAAAATGTATATTTGTTATAATAACTTAAGCATATGCTAGCTACTGTTAAAGGATATTACGAAAAAGGAAAGATAACGTTGAAAGAAAAAGCACCTGTACAAACAAAAACCGAGGTTATTGTTACTTTTCTTACAGATGAACAACCAGCTATCTTAAAAAGAATTCCAGGTGCGCTGAAAGGTAAAATATCAATTCCAGACAATTTTAACGATCCTCTAGATGATTTAAAGGAGTACATGTAATGGCATCTAATTACTATCTTTTAGATACACATTGCTTACTTTGGTTTCAGGAAAACAGTCCAAAAATCCCAAAAAAAGTATTGGATATTATTCAAAATATAGAAAATATCATTTACTTTAGTCAAATTAGTTTATTCGAAATCTCAATAAAACAATCTCTTGGTAAACTTCCCCATTTCAGTGTAACTGTTGAGGACATTTATAATCAAGCACTTTTAGATGGTTTTACTTTTTTATCAATTGAAAATTCCTCAATTTTCAATTATAATAACGTCCCATTGTTGAATGAACACAGAGATCCATTCGATCGGTTAATAATCTCTTCAGCGATACAACAAGATGCTACCTTATTATCCGCCGATGAAAAATTCATGTTGTATCCAACTATTTTAAAATTGTTTTGGCAGTAATCTATTATAACCATGAAAATCCTATATATCCTTCCCTTAGCCATGATGTTAAGCTGCTGTTCATCAGTAAAAAACCAAAATAATACTGCTTCCGGCAAGTTAGATACCCAATTGTTAAAAGATGTTGAGGTATTATCATCAGATGCTTATCAAGGTAGGAAAACTGGAACAAAAGGGGCTGAAATGGCCAGGGCATACATTATAGAAAGATTTCAAAAATTAGGGCTAAAATCTTATCCTCAGCATGTAAACTATGCCCAGGAATTCACTTTTAATGGACGGGGCAACACAAAAATAAATGGCACCAACATTATCGGCTACATTCCGGGCAAAGGAAGTAATGTTATTGTGGTATCTGCCCATTACGACCATTTAGGCGTAGTAAAAGACGAAGTTTTTAATGGTGCTGATGATAATGCATCGGGAACTGCAGGATTATTAAAAATTGCCGCCTATTTTGCTAAAAACAAACCCAATAACACGATCATTTTCGCTTCTTTCGATGCGGAAGAAATGGGCTTACAGGGTGCAAAGGCATTTGTAGGCAATCCACCAGTGCCTATTAATACTATCGCCATTGATTTAAATATGGATATGATCAGCCATAGTGATAAAGGTGAACTCTATGTCTGCGGGACTTTCAAATATCCTGATTTAAAGAAGTATGTAGATACGACTAAAACCAATATCAAATTACTTTTCGGCCACGACGATCCAAAACAGGGTCACGATGATTGGACAAACCAAAGCGATCAGGGCGCATTTAATGCTAAAAATATTCCATTTTTATATTTTGGTGTAGAAGACCACAAAGATTATCATAAACCTACAGACGAATATTCTACGATTACCAAACCATTCTTCAACAATGCAGCTAGTGCTGTATTGGATGTTGTAAAAAGTATCGACAAACAAACCGGCTTACAACAGTTGTTAAAAGATAAAATGATCATGATGGACAACCCTAGAAAATCAGAAAAATTTTAACAAACCGGAATGACCTAAATCTAAACCTGCCCTATTCGGCAGGAAGTTACAATTAAAGGCTATCCTTCTAAAAAGCAATAACTACTGCGGTACGTAAACCACATATTTGGTCTCAAAAAAATCTTCTTCAAAATAAGCTGAAAGCGGGTATAATTCTGCTTTCAGTTTTGATTCTTTGATTTCTTCTGCCAAATCACCTCCCTTTAGGTACAAAATCCCATTTGGAATGGCATTTAACGAGTCTTTTTTAAATTTGCCCTGTATCCATGGATAAAATTCGCCTAATCGGGTTACTGCTCTCGATACCACAAAATTAAATTTCTCCTTAATCTGCTCAGCTCTTAAATGGTCGGCCCTTAAATTCTCCAAACCTAATGCCGAAGCCACCTCTTTTACCACTTTAATCTTTTTTCCGATAGAATCGACCAGATAAAACTCCGTTTCAGGAAACAAGATTGCCAATGGGATACCTGGAAAACCACCACCTGTACCTACATCTAAAACTGATTCGCCGGCTTTAAAATTGCATACTTTAGCTATCCCCAGGGAATGCAATACGTGGCGCTCATATAATTCTTCGATATCCTTTCTCGAAATTACATTAATCTGTGCATTCCAAAAGCTATATAAATCAAACAATTGCGAAAATTGAGCAATCTGTTTTTCACTTAGATCAGGAAAATATTTTAAAACGATATCGGGCTTTACATCTAGCATATTGTAATTACTAAAGGATTATTGAATTATTTCCAGTTTACTTTTTTCTTGCCAAACAAGGCTAAAAATCCGTTCAGGGTCAAAAACAGAAACAAAAGTATGTCTAAGATAGGGAACCACCAACGCAAATCGCTATAGTTTAAGCGTTTCAGCAATTTTGGATAGATAAAACACCTGATGATGATGCTTAATCCGAGAATTCCCAGCGCTACATATTGCGCCTCGCGGCTAAAAAACATACAGGCGGCAAACAACGCATAAAACAAAAACTGAAAAACAATCTGAAGACTTAAAATAAACTTGTGCTTCGATTTATAGAGCTTTCCGGCGCCAAAATGACGTTTTTTCTGCCTCAGGTAACCTCCCCAGGTATTATTCGGCTTGCTCCAAACATGACTATCACGGTGTAAACGGATCTCTGTATTGTATTTATTGGCGTGTGCATTTACGAATAAATCATCATCTCCTGATGGGATATGCATGTGCGCTGCAAAGCCCTTATTTTTAAAAAAAAGCGATTTTTTATAGGCCATATTACGTCCAACCCCCATATACGGCATACCTTTTAAAGCGAAAGCAAGGTAATTTACAGCAGTAAAAAAGGTTTCGAAGCGGATTAATGCATTTAGCAGGCTTCTTTTCTTCATATAGGGCGAGTAGCCCAAAACAATTTCAGTATTTTCATCAGCAGGCTGCTGCATATCCATTAACCAATGCTCAGAAGCTGGTGTACAATCTGCATCAGTAAAAACCAACCAATCGTACTTGGCGGCCTTTATTCCCATGGTTACCGCGAATTTCTTACCTGCTATAAATTTATCGTTATCTAAAATCTTAACTACTTTCAGGTTACGGTGTTTCTTCTCTAATTGTTCTAAAAACTCTTCTGTACCATCCCACGAGCGATCATTAACGACTACCACTTCGAACTCCGGATAATCCTGGTTTAATAATGTAGGCAGATACTGCGCTAAATTTACAATTTCGTTTCGGGCACAAACAATTATACTTAATGGTTTTTGAGCAGATAGTGGAATCTCCTCGATACCTACATTGGCCAATCTCAAATGAACAAAAAGTACATAATAAAGCTGAACCAAAAGGCAAAAAGCCAATATCGAGAGCAGAATAATTTCAAGCAGGGTTAATATCACGATGGTAAAATAAATAGGCGCAAATTTCTCATTTTTAATCTGTAAATCACTTTTATGTGGATAAAAAATTAAACAAAAATATGCCCTCAATTTTTGCTATTTTTGGCAGATTTTCGACGAGAAAAAACACATATAAACCGCCAACCGTCAAAATAAGAATTAGTTTTAATAAAACTTATTTTGATGGTGGTAAGCTCCACCAAAAAATTGGAGAAAAATAAATAGAAACAGATGAAATTTAGTTTACAGGCTAACGATCCACTATCTAAAGCCAGAGCCGGAACGGTAACAACTGCTCATGGCGAAATACAAACCCCTATTTTTATGCCTGTGGGCACTGCAGGAACGGTAAAAGCCGTTCATCAGCGCGAACTGAAAGAAGATATTGACGCAAAAATCATTTTAGGCAATACTTACCACTTATATTTAAGACCAGGGTTAGATATCCTTGAAAAAGCTGGTGGATTACATCAATTTATTGGCTGGGACCGTCCGATTTTAACAGATAGTGGCGGCTATCAGGTGTATTCTTTAAGTAAAGTCCGTAAAATTAAAGAAGAAGGCGTTACTTTCCATTCTCATATTGATGGGTCAAAACACCTTTTTACGCCGGAATACGCAATGGATATTCAGCGTACCATAGGTGCCGATATTATTATGGCCTTTGATGAGTGCACGCCATACCCATGCGATTATACTTATGCAGCGCAATCAATTAAAATGACGCACCGTTGGTTAAAACGCTGTTGCTCCCGTTTTGATAGTACAGAACCTAAATATGGTTTCGACCAGACCCTTTTCCCTATTGTTCAGGGTTCGGTATATAAAGATCTGCGCATAAAATCGGCAGAATTTATTGCCAGCATGAACCGTGAAGGCAATGCCATTGGTGGTTTATCCGTTGGTGAGCCAGCTGAAGAAATGTATGCCATGACAGAAGTGGTATGTAATATATTACCAGAAGAAAAACCACGTTATTTAATGGGCGTTGGTACACCGATCAATATTTTGGAGAACATCGCATTGGGTATCGACATGTTCGATTGTGTAATGCCAACCAGAAATGCCAGAAATGGCATGCTTTTTACCAGAAATGGTATTATCAACATCAGGAATAAAAAATGGGAGAACGATTTCTCTCCATTGGATGCGGAGAGCGATCTTCATGCTGATTTAGTAACCAGTAAAGCATATTTAAGACATTTGGTACATAGTAAGGAGATGCTTGGCGCTCAAATTGCTACCTTGCATAATCTGCATTTCTATCTTTGGCTGGTAAAACAGGCCAGAGAAAAGATAATTGCTGGTGAATTTTACGAGTGGAAAAACAAAATGGTTAAAATATTAGGCAATAAGCTATAAAATGAGTCTGTTAAAAGGAAGGATAAAAATCATCGATCAATATATTATCGGGAAATACCTGGGTACATTTATTTATACGCTGGCCATTTTTGTGATCATTATTGTAGTGTTCGACCTATCTGAAAAGATGGATGATTTTATGAAAAGTGGCCTGAGTTTTTGGGGGATTCTCTCTAAATATTACGCAGGCTCCATTCCTTTTTATGTAAATATGCTTTCACCGCTGATCAATTTTATTGCAGTAATTTTCTTTACCGCAAAAATGGCCGATCAAACTGAAATTGTACCCATTTTAAGCGGTGGTGTGAGTTTTAACCGCTTTTTATTTCCTTATTTAGTGTCGGCTACGATTATTTTCTCGGCCAACCTACTTTCAAACCTATACATCCTTCCTTATACCAATACCTTAAAAAATAGCTTCGAAAATACGTATGTAAAACGTAATGATCCTTCCACAAAATCAAACATCCATATGAAACTGGATGACAAAACCTATATCTACATTGATAATTTCGACAATAAAACGAATTCAGGATATCGGTTTTCTCTGGATAATTTCAGCGGAGATATACTCACCAAAAAGATTGTTGCCGAAAATATAAAATGGGATTCGCTTAAACGCAAATGGCAGTTGAACAACTATTCCATACGCAAGATTGACGGATTGAAAGAAACCATGATTTACGGCAACGGAAAACAAAAAGATACCATTCTGGATATGCGTCCAGATGATTTTTCGGCATATGACAATGTGGTGCAAAATTTAACCACAAAGGAACTTTCTGATAAAATTAGGAAAGAAAAAATCCGCGGAACAGGCATAATGAACGATCTTCAGTTTGAAAAATACAAACGTTACCTCCACCCACTTTCTGCTTTCGTATTAACGCTGATCGGTGTAGCGCTCTCATCACGTAAAGTACGTGGAGGTGTCGGTGTATCGTTAGGGATCGGAATCTTCATTAGCTTCGCTTATATCGTATTTAATCAGTTCACACAGATGTTTTCTACCAAAGGTGGATTACCTCCCTTTGCGGCTGTTATTATGCCTACATTATTCTTTGGCTTATTAGGTTTTTACCTATTAAGAAAAGCACCAAAATAGCGATGGACATTACCAAAAAGAATTTGCTCATCCTTCATCTTACTGTATTTGTTTGGGGCTTTACGGGCGTACTCGGCAAATTAATTTCTATCGATGCAGTGCCTATGGTCTGGTACCGGGTGCTGATTGCTGCAGCTACACTTTTTGTGTGGTTTTTAATCGCCAAAAAGAACATTAAGATTACTAAAAAACAGTTCATTCAATTCTTTTTAACGGGAGGAATTGTAGCCATTCACTGGATATTTTTCTTTCATGCCATTAAGGTTTCTACTGTTTCAGTAACCTTGGTTTGCCTCTCTTCCTTCACATTATTTACTGCAATTTTAGAACCGCTGATAAAAAAACAGCCGATACAAATGGGCGATATTCTGATTGGTTTATTCATCATTCTAGGAATATATATGATTTTTAAATTCGAAGGCCAGTATACTTTAGGAATTATTTTTGGTTTGCTGGCAGCAGTCGCATCAAGTCTTTTTTCAACTATAAATTCTACTTTGGTACAAAAAAGTGAACCTTCCATTATCAGTTTTTACGAGCTTGTTGGTGCTCTCTTCTGGATCACCTTATACCGTTTACATGATGGAACACTGTTACACACAGCATTCAACTTAAGTGCTAAAAACTGGTTCTTTCTTATTCTTCTTGGCACACTGTGTACGTCCGTTGCTTACGTTGCAGGTGTTGCAGTAATGAGAACTTTATCGGCTTTTAGAGTTGCATTAATCACCAATCTGGAACCTGTATACGGAATAGTTTTAGCCTTCGTTTTCTTTCAAAGCAAAGAGCAAATGACCGGTGGATTTTATATTGGTGCAACCATTATCCTGGCCTCTATTTTTCTCTATCCCATCTACAAAAAGAGAAAGAATCAACTGTAAACACAAACTATAGAATTTTAAATTTCCTTCAGAAAATACCCAACTGAACGAATGGTTTTAGTTGTACCTACTGGTAGTGGCTAATCCTTTGTAAACAGCACAATGCCTAAAATTTCTCAATTAAATTCCCCGATAAAGAATAGGTAAAAACTAAAGGAGGAAGTTTACAAAGCTAGTCAACACGCTATTTACCTAGTACCATGAAAGCAAACAGATCGGCCTGCACAGAGGCGCAAAATCAAATAATTAAAAGCAAGCGACCAACGATCCAAAACATCAAGAATCTAATGCCTGAGGTATACTATATAATTAAACTTGATCAAACCATCAGCACAAAAAAGACAGCTTTAAACGGGGAGAATTACGGCTAAAAAAATGCAATGTATTGGAAATTAAAAGATCAAAAATAAGCATTGGCCATGAGCATTTACATCTCCTTGAAGGTAGAATTGCTCATGCAAAAGCATACCTAAAGCGCCATGAATCGCCATTCAAAATTGTTGAGCTGAATTGATATTCTTGGGTCAAAATTCACGAATCATCAGAGTGGAATTCTATTATAATCCGTTGCGTATTTAAGCAAACAAAGAAGATACATAGTCTAGCAATAAGAACCAGATAGACATGAACCAGACTTATATAAACAGCTTTAATTCGGATGCTGCAATACAAGTTCAAGACTCAATCCTTAAACTTGACAAACAAAGAATTTCGCATAGAAAACGTTTAAGCGATCGTTAACCAAAAACCCCTTAATTAAAGGCCAGATTTAGCGTTGATAAAACCAAGATTCTGAATATAAGATTTGACCAAAACATCAACAATTTTAACCAGAAATAGCAGTCTAACTGTAAGCTTTTCCTTAGATCAATATCACCTTGTTTCAGTAAAAAAATACGCACACAAAAAAGGTAAAAATTAAAGACAAAAATCAGCAAAAATCCACTACAAAACTGAATAGTCAAAGCAGCCAAAAACCCTAACGAAAAATTGATTTAAAGCATCAGGAAATAGAAGTAAAAACAACTAAGAAAAAAGCTAAATCTATGTTCAAAATCGACATCAGATGTAAGGTGTTTTCTATTCAAATTTCATAAAACGCTGAGTTGCCAAATCATAAGTAAAGCAGAATGGCTTGTTTAAACTATTCCAACCTTCAGTTCAGAATAATTTTCAACCACAACAAAAACCTGGCAAAGGAATGCAAAAAGATAAGGCATTTTACAGTTAATCAGCATAAAAACATCGGCAAAAATTACAGCCGAAAAAGCTAATTCCTAGCATACTTTTCACCATGCAAAGGAGAAAAAGTGATCAATTGCTAGTTTCAAGAGGAAAAGCGTAAAAGTCTAAAAAACCTCATTTAAACACCAATAACACACTTTTTTAAACAAAAATAAAAATCACCATAAAGCATTTCGAAAACACCATTATTCACGAATATAGTCAGGAAATTGCATTATATACTCAAATCATTACAGTTTTCGGGGTTTAAAACGACAAAAAAACATACATTTTTAATCTACGGGATCAAATTTAAAGCAAGAAATCGAGGTTAAAAACCAGACTTAAAGCAGGATTAAACCAATAATTTACGGTGACATTACCTGCATTTCAACTGCATGATATTCTTCAAAACTGAGTAACAAACACAAAGAGTAAGAAGAAATACCACCAATTACTCCTCAAGCAATCGCTAAAAAATTAAGACATTTTGTCACAAAAATCTAATCTCAAATATTAATAGCGGTTTTGAATAACCAATTTATATCATACATTTTGTTTCAAAGTATTACAAACAGAATGCAACTTTTAAGCAGATTCTCACATGCTGAAAGTCAATTTTAAAGCAAATAATCCTGATCAAAATATTAATCATTCTTCCAGCATTAAAAGCCAAAAAGTATCGGTGAGAACTACAAAATCCAGTTGCATTTTAAGTCATTACCGGAGCCTGATCGAATTCTGAAAAACTATACAAAAATTTAAAAAGGCAATAAAATTTTCGAAGAAAATCGATTAATAAGTGTAAATTAAATCAATAAAGCTAATGCGATTAAAAATGTTGAATGAAGCTTAAATCAGCTATAAAATTCAATAAAAAACAAAGGTAAAATCGACAAATTAAGGATTTATATAAAATTCATTTATATTTAAAAATCAATAACTTAAAGAATTTTATATAAATTAAATATTTACAAATAACAGCCCTTACAAATTTTAAAAAACTAAATATTTTAGCAAAGAATTTAGATGAATTTAAATATACCAAACAAAAAATTAATTATCAAGTACTTAAGCATAGCTACCTTAAGTTTCACATCACTATCGGTTTTTGGGCAGATTTTCAGCACCGCACAAAACCCACTTAGTGTAAAATGGAACTATATTTATTCAGATGGCTTTAAAATCATCTATCCGCAAGAACTGGAGAAAGAGGCACAAAGAATGGCCAATACCCTACCCTTTATCTATCCGAAAATAGGACTGGGTTTAAGGCAGCAAAAAACCGCTATTCCACTCCTACTTCAGAACCGCGGAACCGTGGCAAACGGCTTTGTTCAACTCGCACCCAAGAAGTCTGAATTCTATGCAACTCCACCTCAGTTTTTCGATAGTCAGGATTGGCTAAACAACCTGGCAGTACATGAACTTAGACACATTGCTCAGTTTGACAAATTGACAGGAACGCAAGCACCCCCCTTTCCTGAACTCGCTTACTTTGCTTACTTTGGCGCGGGTATCCCCATCTGGTTTTTTGAAGGTGATGCCGTAGTTAACGAAACCGCCTTGACTAATTCGGGCCGGGGCAGGCAGCCCAATTGGATCATGCCTTACCGGGCTTCAATTTTAGAAGGCAAAAAAATCTCATACAGTAAAGCCTATTTCGGCTCGAACAAAGACGTAACTCCTGGTTACTATCAAACCGGATATCTGATGGTATCGGACATGAAAGAAAAATATGGGCAGTTCATTTCCGATAGCATATTTAGCGACATTAGAAAAAGACCAGTAAGACTGTACCCGTTTTCGCAGAGCTTAAAAAAATTCACGAAGCAGAATTCCAGAACCTACTTTATTTCTACCCAAAACAAGCTTGCTGAAAAATGGAAAACACAGCAAGAAAAATCTGTTACAGAAAGCTATGAAAGCCTAAATAAAAAAGCTGATTTGGCAACCGATTATTTTCTTCCTGTCCGGTTAAACAAAAACCAGGTTTTAGCCCTAAAAGAAAGCAAGACAGATGCGCGATATTTCGTGATTATTAACGAGGATAAATCGGAACAAAAATTATTCGGAATTGGTTATCAGGAACAGCCTTGGTTCAGCTTAAAAAACGACCTTTTAGTTTGGGATGAAATACGCTATGATCCGCGCTACAAACAACGGAGCTACAGCGTAATCTGTTCATATAATTTGAAGACCAAAAAATTCAACAAATTAAGTAGCAAAAGCAGGCTCTTCTCCCCCAGCCTTTCTAACGATGGAAAGAAAATCATCGCTTCAAAAGTGGAGCTGAACAATCAGTTCAATCTGGTTGAGTTGGATGCGGTCTCGGGAAAAATTTTAAAGATCTATCCTAACCTCGAAAACGAAATCCTACAGATGCCTTCCTTTGATCAATCAGGGAATAAGGTTACTTATATCAGCGTAAATGAAAAAGGAAAAAGTTTATGGTTGATTGACGGAGAAAAAAAAATGCAATTGATCTCTAACAGCCGACAACAGTTAAGCCGGCCGATCTTTATCAAGGATAAAATTGTTTTCAATGCACACTTTAATGGGATCGATAATATCTACTGTATAGATCCAGATTCGAAAAAAATAAATGCACTCAGCGCCTCCAAGTATGGGGCCTTTAACCCTAGCGAAACCGCTGATGGAAAAATCATTTTCAACAACTATAAAATCAATGGCTACGAAATTGCGGAGACCGTATTGACCGAAAAACCAGTTGGCGAAAATAACTTTGTGGATTTCTCGGCAGCTGCAGAAAAGCAGGAAAACGTTGGGAATGTTTTCGACAACATTCCTGACAATACCTACCAAACCAAGCGCTATCATCAGGCCTTAAATCTTTTCAGTTTCCACAGCATTATTCCGGTTATCGACAACGAATATGTTTTCGGTCTGGAATTGCAATCAAACAATCTGCTCAACACGATGGACTTTTATACCGGTGCAAAATACCACCGCGATTTAAAACGTTTTGAGTACACAGCAGATATTAGCTATAAGGCACTTTACCCTGTATTTAGCGTGTTGTATCGGAACCGGCCAAAAAGAACGTTCTACAAAGCTAAAAACGCGGTACAACAAGGCGACTGGAGAGAGAACTATATCAAGCTTAATGCATCGGTTCCGCTATCGTTCAACACGCGCAATGAGAACTATGCTTTTACCTTAAATGCAGCAACTAGTTTTACGCAAAGGTATATGCCGGAAAACATGCCTACTGGTTTTATACGGGAGCTTAAATTTCCAATGGAATACAATTTTACTTTCAACCATAGTGTACGTACCACCGAAAGGGATATTGCACCCAAGTGGGCACAAGTGTTCAGGGCAACTTACAATCACCAACCCTTCGATAAAAACTTAAAGGGAGAAATCGTAGCACTCGAAAGTTTCCTATACTTCCCCGGCTTTGCTAAAAACCATTCCTTTTTGGCAAGCTTCAATTACCAGAAAGCAAGTGGTGTAAACCAATACGCCACTGAGATTGCAACCGTTTACGGCTACAACAATATTTTAGCAAAAAGCAAGCTACAGAATAGTCTGCTTTTTAATTACCGTTTTCCATTTGCTTTTCCCGATTGGGAGTTGGGTCCGTTGGCTTACGTAAGGAATTTCAGGGCAGGGTTATTTTGCCATTACGAGAACATTGGAAAGGGTACAACCTTTAACGATCCGAAAACTTATGGCGTAGAATTAAACACTAGTGTAAACCTTTTGCGCTATCAACCTGTTGTAGATTTAGGAGCGAGATTGGTTTTTGTTAATCAGATTTACAATCAAAATCCGATATTAGAGTTTTCATTTAATTATAGCTTTTAAAACCATGAGCGCAAAAACAATCTCCATCATTATCCTGACTGCATTACTTACCATATTTTTAATGGTGAATACCGAACCTGTTGATTTCGATTTCCTGGTTACCACACTTCCAGTATCTAAACTTCTGGTTATCGGTATTTGCATCATCATCGGTTTTATCATCGGCTTTGTTGTGGGTCGACCAAGGAAAACGGTAAGCAGTTATGATGATGAGATCGAAAGGAACCAACCAATTTCGAATAAAAAAGAATTGAGTGACGAGGATAGAGATTATATTAGTTAGGGCCAGGATTAAACAGGATTATTAGATTTCAAGATCATAGCGCTTCAGGATTTCAGGATCATGGTGTTTCGGGACAGGATTGAATCGGATTATTAGATTCCAGGATCATAGCGCTTCAGGATTTCAGGATCATGATGTTTTAGTATTATTTTATTTTAGGATTATATAGTTTATCTTAGTTCACAAAAGAATCCCTATTTCTTACAGTAAATTTTAATTTATTAATATGAAATATGGCGATTTAACAGGCCAAATTATTGGCTGTGCAATGAAAGTTCATTCTTTTCTAGGCTCAGGTTTTCAAGAAAAGATTTATCAAAAAGCCTTGGGTATCGAAATGAGGATAGGGAAATTATCCTACAAGGAAGAAATGACAATGAATATTTTTTATCGTGATATAAAAATTGGATATAGAAGGGTAGATTTTTTTGTTGAGAATACGATTATGTTAGAATTAAAAGCTGTATCAGAATTAAATGATGCACATCTTGCGCAAGCGATTAACTACCTTGAAGCATATAAACTACCCATAGGATTATTGATCAATTTTGGAAGCAGGAGCTTAACTTTTAAAAGAGTTTATAATACGAAGCACCCGGATAACAAGAACCATGATTAGCGTAATTTACAGATTATAAGATTTAGGCGTCGACACAAAGAAGATATAGGCCAGAATTGATATGATTTGAGAATGATAAGATTAGGTTGCCGATAAGAAGTGAATTTTATGAGCCCTGATCTTGAAATCCTATCATCTTAAAAATCCTAGCTTATCGCGGTCATGATTTCACCATATAACAATCCACTCCCTCCACCATAATGCTGGATAATTTTCAGGTCTGGCCTTAAGGCGAGAAGTTTATTTTTCAGTTCAGCTTCTGATTCCTGATCGATTCCATTGCCGAGTAAAACCAAGTCAATGTGTTGTTCTTTGCAAATGAAAATGGCTTCTTCATTTTTGCAAACACACAAACCTTTCCACTCAGGCCTGGCATTTAACAGGCGGTTCATTACTGCAGTAATTTCTGTATCCCGGCCAATATAAAGTATAATAGTTTGCATAGTGTTAAGTTTAAAAATATATCAAAAAACAAATCGCCATTCCGACTGATACACCGATTTTCGTCGGTAAGAAAAATTTGGTCTCTACTCCAAGATTTCTCCTCCAAAGGAATTCCTTTGGAACATTTCTGTCGAAATGACGATTCTTTTATATTAATTCAGTTCCATCGGAACGTCCATCAATAAAACCTCTGCATCTGCAGTATTGGCTTTAAAACTAATGCTATCAGTATCCCAAACACCTAATCCATCTCTTTTGCTCAACACTTGTCCGTTTATGGTTACTTCGCCATTGATTACAAAAGCATAAACACCGTTTCCAGCTTTTTTGATTTTATATTCCGTTTCAAAACCTTCATCAAACTTACCTAACGAGAACCAGGCATCCTGATGAATCCAAACACCGGCATCTTCAGCATTTGGCGATAAAATCTGCTGAAAATTGTTGTGCCTCGCTGCAACATCTAACGTTTGCTGATCGTAACGTGGCGTAACATTTTTCTTGTTAGGGAACAACCAGATCTGCAATAAGTTTAATTGCTCGTCTGCATTTGCGTTAAACTCGCTGTGGCTAACACCTGTTCCGGCGCTCATTACCTGGATTTCTCCATTTTTAATTACGGCCGAATTACCCATACTATCTTTGTGGGCAATTGCACCAGCCAATGGAATGGTAATAATTTCCATGTTATCGTGCGGGTGCGAGCCAAAGCCCATTCCACCATCAATACTGTCGTCATTTAAAACCCTTAAAACTCCGAAGTGCATCCTTTCTGGATTGTAGTAATTAGCAAAACTGAATGAATGGTGTGCATCTAACCAACCATGATTAGCATGACCTCGGGTGTTTTCTTTGTGCAAAATAAACTGTGACATAAATTTCCTTTCTTGTTTATGATACAAATTTACAGCAGCGATGTTTACCAAACATTGATGTAGGGTAAGAAAGTAGTCGGGAGTCCAAAGTCTTGAGTCAATCACTGATTGTGCCTTGCCATTACAGCATCGCTGTTAAGCTCCCTTAACGCATCTAATGCTACCCAATTTGCTTTTTTATTGTTTTGGGCAAGGATATTGTTTGCGGTTTGGATGGCATGCTCATGCAGGAAAACATTTCGCTTGCCAATTTGCCTCAATGCCCAGTTGATTGCCTTTTTAACAAAATTCCGGTTATCGTAGGCTTCTCTTTCGATGATCGGAAGAAAACCCAGAAAAGTTTCGTTGGGTTCTTTTTTAAGGTGTACAGCTGCCTCGGCCATCAACACAAAACCGGTTCGTTTTACAAATTCGGCTTCGGCCTGGGCAAACTCAAAGGCCTTCGACTTAAAATAAGGCGTTTTAACGAAAAGATTTCCGCAAGCCTGATCACATATATCCCAGGAACTAAAATCACTCGTCCAAGCGTTTATTTGCATTTCTGAGACCTGTTTATAATCGCCAATAATGGTTGCTAATAGACGGGCTTCATGAAATCCAGTCTCCCAAAGCAATAAAGACAGTTCCTGATTCTTGCCAATTTGTTTGGCCAGTTTTCTGATATTAGGCAAACGGATACCAAAAGCTTTAGAAATATCGATCCCAAAATAAGCCATCTTTTTTAGATAATCAGGCTCGCTGCTGGATTTTAATTCGGAAAGAATAAAAGCGATGTCGTTCATAGTAAAAAGATTTATCGTTATTCCATAAAAAAATCCGTTGAGGGCACAGCCTTAAGGTTTACCTAACAGTCCGAAATTACACTTATCGGTTATCAAATTCAATAGCTAGCCAAAAAATTGCGCAACAAAAAAAGCGAGACATGCTAAAATGCCTCGCTTTTATTTTATTAACTTATCACTTTAATGGCTTAAAAAACCATTATTTAAATTTTTCATTAAGGATGCTATCCATTAAAATGATATTCTTTTGAGGATCATTTTTGTACAATTTGAAATCGCCCTGCATTACTTTATATTCCTTTGTTTTAGCATAATTTTTCTGCTGTATGCTATCAATTTGTGCCGCCTCAGCCCTATTAAAAATAAGCATTTGCATGTTAAATGTTTGCTTTAATTCCGTTTCCTTACCAGACATCGCTTCCATTGACACCCCTTTAGAATAATCAATTTGTATACGCCTATCTTTGGCAGACCATTCGTAAAAAACGTCTTCAGTAGTTTGTGGCCTAAAAGTTGGCTTACCAAATTGCTTTTCTAACTGTTTAACAAACTCGTTGTAAACAGTATCAGATTTAATTTCTGCATCGGCTAAAATCGCTACTGTTTTATTATTGTGAGTTAAAAAAGCTATCCTATTGAAGTATATATTCTGATAATATGCAATACTGTCTATAATCTTACTGTAATATGCTTTACCGTAAAATGAATCTTTACCATTCCAAGCATCTAACTTATAGCCAACCGGATAGTCAAAAGGCATTGAATAGCCTTTTTTCATGTAAGCCAGATCATTATTTACATTTGAGTCTATTTTTGATTTTAAAATCTCAAGTGGTTTTTCTTTGAAATCAATTTTTTCCAAATTCAGCCCTGTTCTTTTCTCAAAAGCTGAAGAATGTTTATCATTTTGATTACAAGAAAACAAAACCGTACTCAATAACAATAAAAAAACGCTTCTCATAAAGTTATTTCAAATTAAAATATCCTATTAATACACAAAAAATGAACAAAACATTTTAATGTTTTAGTTTTCTTCGTTATAAAAATATTAAGCTAATGCCTGTTCAATATCAGCTAAAATATCGTTGATATGCTCCAAACCAATTGATAAACGGATGGAACCTTGCTCAATACCAACTTCGTTGCGTTGCTCTTCGGTAAGTTTGCTGTGTGTACTGGTAGCAGGGTGTGTTGCAATGGAACGGGTATCGGCCAGATTTGCTGAGATAGAGAACATTTGCAGGCCGTCCATAAACTTACGTGCAGCATCTATACCGCCTTCAACCACAATGGTTACAATACCACCACCCTGTTTCATTTGCTTTTTGGCAATATCGTACTGCGGGTGCGAGGGTAAAAACGGATACTTTACCAGTTTAATTTTCGGGTGTTTTTCTAAATATTCTGCAACTTTTAAAGCATTTTCACAATGGCGGTCCATACGGATGGCCAAAGTTTCTAAACTTTTAGATAAAATCCATGCGTTAAAAGGCGATAACGCCGGCCCACTGTGACGGGCAAAAGCAATCACATCTGCAATTAAATCTTTGGTCCCTAAAATAACGCCACCCAATACTCTTCCTTGTCCATCAATATATTTGGTAGCCGAATGAATGGAAATGTGCGCACCATATTTAATAGGTTGTTGCAGATACGGCGTAGCAAAACAATTATCAACAACTAATAATACATTGTGTTTTTTAGCCAGATCGCCCAAAAATTCCAGATCGATAATATCGATACCAGGATTAGATGGCGTTTCTACAAAAATCATTTTGGTATTGGGTTTAATCAAAGCTTCCCAATCCTGTGGTTTATCCAGATCGGCGTAATCGAAAGTTACGCCCCAGTTAGAAAAAACATTGGTTAATAATTGATGCGTAGAACCAAAAACCGATCTGCTAGAAACCAAGTGGTCGCCATTTTTTAAAAATGCACCAAATGTCGTAAAAATCGCAGCCATTCCAGTTGCGGTGGCAAAGCCATCTTCGGCCCCTTCTAAGAGGCACATTTTTTCGATAAACTCTGATGTATTTGGATTTGAATAACGGCTATATACATTCCCTTCCTTTTCGTTAGCAAACAAAGCACGCATTTCTTCCGCATCTTCAAACTTATAACTCGAAGTAAGGTAAATTGGCGATGAATGCTCTTTGTGTAAACTGCGTTCGGTTTGAGTGCGTATAGCTATGGTTTCAAAATTTTCGGATTTCATTGTATTGTGAGATATGAGTATTGAGATATGAGACATGAGATGTGAGACATAAGATTTGAGATGGGAGATTTCCCCCTCAACCTTAAACCCTACACCTTAACCTCACCCTATACCTTGTTTATTGTATAAGTAAAATTAATAGTTGCAGAGCGGCCTAAAATATTCGACACGGAGCAATATTTATCGAAAGTCATGGCTAGTGCACGTTCAACTTTTTGAACGCTTAAATCGCCAAATAAATCGAAGTGAATATCGATTACATCAAAAATCGGCGGCATTTCTTCCTCTTTTCTGGTCGCGTTTATAGCGATTTTAATATCATCAAGTGGCTCCTTCTGCTTGGTTAATACATTTACCATATCAATGCCACTACAGCCACCCAGTCCAATCAATAGCATCTCCATAGGTCTGAAACCTTTTCCTTCGCCACCAATGGCAGCCTTTGCATCCAACTCTACAGTAAAACCGCTCTCGTTTTCTGCTTCAAAATTAAATTTACCGCTCTTGCGGATCAGATTTATGTTCATTTTGTATAGTATCAAGTATTGAGTATCTGGTATCAAGCCCTTAAGCCTTCTACTTCCAACCTTCCACCTTAATTTAAATTTATTATTTAATACCTAACATTTTCGCTGTTCAAACGCTGTGCGCTATGCGCCCAGCTTAAATACCATAAAATACTAAGTTATTTTCTTCCAGTTCGGGCAATTTAACCGGATGGTCGAAAATTGCAAAAACCGACGAACCGCTACCACTCATTAAAGCGAATGTTGCGCCTGCATCGTATAAACTGGTTTTTATTTGACGAATTTGGGGATACTTTGCGAATACCGATAGTTCGAAATCGTTGATAACCTTATTTTTCCATGTTGTTGGATGCAAATGTATAATTTCTTTTAACGATTGCAAAGGTTTTTGCGGTTTTACATGTGCATAAGCATCGGCCGTACTTACATGTACAGGCGGTTTTACCAAAACTTTAAACCAGCCTGACAAATCTATTTCACACTTTTCAAATTCATCACCTTTATTAAATGCATAAACAGGTTTGTTCTCGATAAAGAAAGCACAGTCTGCCCCTAGCTGACGCGCGTAACTTTCCATCTTATCAACAGACATCCTCAAATCGAATTTCTCGTTTAATAATTTGATCAGAAATGCACAATCCGCCGATCCCCCACCCAAACCCGCACCAACAGGAATGTTTTTCAATAAATTGATCTGCTGCGCCGGAATATCATAATCTTTCTTTACCAATTGATAGGCTTTAAAACAAAGGTTATCGTTCGGGTTACCAGGAATATCAATTCCATGGATTTTGCACGAAGTTATTGCTGCATCCGTAATTTCGACCGAATCTTTAATATTGATCGGATAAAAAACGGTTTCGAGGTTGTGGTAACCATCAGCACGTTTTTCGGTGATATTTAAGCCTAGGTTTATTTTCGCGTTGGGAAAAGATAGCATGTTAGTCCTTAGTCGTGAGTCTTAAGTCGTGAGTCCATGGTGCCGAAACCAGCAACCGTCTCATGTTGCAAACATACAAACAAGTCGTGAGTTTTGAATACATGTAGGTCTCGGCTTCACGCTGGGACTACACGGCGGAATCACAGGCAACCGATGTTAACAATTAAACAATAAAATGATTCCGAACACCTGATAAATTTTAGATATTTGTAGTTAATTATTTATTTACAATTTAAAAACCCCTTAAGGGGTTTGGGGTGTATGAAACAATATTTAGATTTAATGCAGCATGTGCTTAATCACGGCGCTCAAAAGCACGACCGTACCGGCACCGGAACAATAAGCGTTTTTGGTTACCAGATGCGTTTTAACCTTCAGGAAGGTTTCCCGATGGTGACAACAAAGAAACTGCATTTAAAATCTATTATACATGAGTTAATCTGGTTTTTAACCGGCGATACCAATATTAAATACCTGAAAGATAATGGTGTACGTATCTGGGACGAATGGGCTGATGAAAACGGCAATCTGGGCCCAGTTTATGGTTCACAATGGAGAAGTTGGCCAACACCAGATGGGCAGCATATCGATCAGATCACCAATATCATCAACACGATAAAGAACAATCCCGATTCGCGCAGGATTATTGTTTCTGCATGGAACGTTGCTGAAATCGAAAATATGGCTTTGCCTCCTTGTCATGCCTTTTTCCAATTCTACGTGGCTGATGGAAAATTAAGCTGCCAGTTATATCAGCGCAGTGCCGATATTTTCCTGGGCGTTCCTTTTAATATTGCATCTTACGCTTTATTAACCATGATGGTAGCACAGGTATGCGGTTTGGAGGCCGGAGATTTTATCCATACCCTTGGCGATGCACATTTATACAATAACCATATCGAACAGGCCAACCTACAATTAAGCCGCGAGCCTAAAGCATTGCCAACGATGAAAATTAATCCTGATGTTAAAAGCATCTTCGATTTCAAATTTGAGGATTTTACGCTGGAGAACTACGAAGCGCACCCGCATATTAAGGGGATAGTGGCGGTGTAACCCCCCAGCCCCCTAGAGGGGGAGTTAAAGGTATAAGAGAATAAGCAGCAATAAAATAACAAGGAGATTAATCACTATACATGAACGATGGAAATTCAAGTTCCCCTTTAGGGGCGGATGGATTAAACGATAGAACGGAAAAGCCCCTTCAGGGGTTGGGGTTATCTATAGCTGTTGCTATTGGCGAAAATTTTGCAATAGGCAAAAACAACCAGCTTTTATGGCATATGCCAGCCGATTTAAAGTTCTTTAAGCAAACCACTTCGGGGCACACAGTTGTGATGGGCCGCAAAACTTTCGATTCTGTAGGTAGACCGCTACCTAACCGCAGGAATATCGTAATTACCAGAGATCCCAGTTTAAAAATCGCTGGAGTTGAAGTAGTAAATAGTTTAGATGAAGCTTTAGCAATTACCAAAACAGAAGAAAAACCGGTATTTATTGTTGGTGGTGCTGAGATTTACAAACAAGCCCTGCCTAAAACCGCCACACTTTATTTAACCACCATCCACCACCATTTTGATGCGGATACTTTTTTTCCTGAAATTGACCGGAACGAATGGAAAGTAATCAGCAGTAAAACCCATAAAGCCGATGAAAAGAACAAATACGATTATACTTTTGAGGTTTTAGAAAGGATTTAGCTCAAATTAACCGCAAAGAACGCTGAGGACTTCGCAAAGAGCACAAAGTTTATCTTATAAGCTATTCTACCTCTTCCCTCGCTAACTAAACCGATGGCAGTGAGCATCCCGATTCTTCATCGGGATAAAACGGACAGCGGGACTATCCGAGACGAAGAACCACAGTTATTGCTTTTCAATAGAAAGAGCTATTATGTGTCTTGGAACGCACAGATAGAAAGACGCTTCGTGCCTCAGCATGACAGAAGTTAAAAAAGATTGAAACTATATCAGGACCTAACCAAAGCCAAAAACTGCTACACCTGCTTTCTAATCATTTGGCAGCATAACAACATGAGTATTCAGTAAAACGGTTAGCAGGCAAAAAATAAGATTATTGCCCGATAAAAATTAATGTTAATAAATTATCAATTAAGGGGTTCTATAATTTAAAAATTTAATTAGATTTGCCGACTTGTTAAAAAACAGCGAAAGACAAATTATTTTAAACAAACAATGCAAGGAAAAGGTTTTATTAAGTTTATAGCGATAGTATTGGCTATCGTTTGTGCGTACGCACTTTCTTTTACTTTGGTAGCATCCAAGGTGGAAAAAGACGCAAAAAACGCTGCGAAGGGTGATTTGGCCAAAGAAAAGGCTTACTTAGATTCGATGAGTACCGTGAAAGTTTATCCAGTAGTTGGATTTACTTATCAAGAGGTAAAAGCGAAAGAGATTAATTTGGGTTTAGACTTAAAAGGCGGAATGAACGTAACGATGGAGATATCGTTAGCAGAGTTGGTAAAATCATTAGCGGGCAACCCTACTGATGCTAACTTTAACAAAGCAGTTCAGAACGCACAGATCCAGTTAAATGCCGGTGGTAAAGATTACATCAAAATTTTTGTTGATGAATTCGAAAAATTAAGCCCTGGAGTAAAACTTGCAGATTATTTTTCTAACCAGGATAACGCATCTCAGTTAAAACCTAGTGCAAGCAATGGCGATGTTGAATCTTTCTTGGAAAAAGAAGCTACTAGTGCGATCGATCGTTCATTTACAGTTTTACGTTCGCGTATTGATGGTTTCGGTGTAGTTAGTCCGAACATGCAAAAACAAGAAGGTAGCAACCGTATCTTAATCGAAATGCCGGGTGTGCAGGATAAAGAGCGTATTGCTAAACTTTTACAGGGTTCTGCAGAATTACAGTTCTGGCAGGTATACCAGGTGCAAGAAGTTGCGCCATTGTTAGAAAACATTAATAAAATTTTAGCGGCAACATTAAAAGCTGATGCGCCTGCAATTAAAGATACAACTGCTGCTCCGGCTGCTGGTGGCAAGTTAGCTGGTTTAGAAAAAGCTGCTGCTAAAGATACTACGGCTAAAGGTGGTAAACTTGCTGGCTTAGGTAAAAAGGATTCGACTGCGGTTAAAGCTGAATTACTTAAATCTAACCCATTGTATGCTGTTCTTAACCTTCCTATTTACCAAGGCGAAAACGGACAACAACAATTAATGCCAGGTGCAGTTGTTGGTATGTCGCTACAAAAAGATACTGCAAGGGTTAACTCATACTTAAAACTTCCAGAAGTTGCTGCATCTATTCCATCTACGATGAAATTTATGTGGAGTGTTAAACCTAGAGAAGGTTCGAAAATTTTCGAACTATATGCGATTAAAGTAGTAAGTGCTGATGGCAAACCAGATTTAGGTGGTGAGGCAATTAGCGATTCGCGTGCAGATTTTGATCAAAAAGGTAAACCGGAAGTAACCATGTACATGACCAGCGAAGGTTCTGCTAAATGGAAAAAAATTACTGCCGAAGCCGCTGCTGATCCAAACAACAAAAAATCTATTGCAATTGTATTAGATAACCAGGTTTATTCTGCGCCTACCGTACAGAACGAAATTGCTGGTGGTGTTTCATCAATTACTGGTAACTTCACGCAAGCAGATACTAAAGATTTATCTAACATCTTAAAAGCTGGTAAATTACCTGCTCCTGCACGTATTGCAGGAAGCTATGTAGTTGGTCCAACTTTAGGTGCACAGGCTATTCACGATGGTTTAATCTCATTCGTAATTGCCTTTATCGTAATCTTAATCTTCATGGCGTTGTATTATCACCGTGCAGGTTGGGTTGCTAACTTTGCATTGTTAATCAACTTATTCTTCATCATTGGTATCTTGGTATCACTTGGTGCAGTATTAACCTTACCAGGTATTGCTGGGATCGTATTAACCATTGGTTTATCGGTAGATGCAAACATCCTTATTTTTGAGCGTGTACGTGAAGAGCTTGCACATGGCAAAAACACGGCTACTGCAATTAAAGAAGGTTTTAAACATGCAATGCCTTCAATTATCGACTCAAACGTTACCTTATTTATTTTAGGTGCTATCCTTTACGTTTTTGGTAGCGGTCCGGTTCAAGGTTTCGCAACTACATTATGTATCGGTATCCTTTCTTCATTATTTGCAGCTGTAGCCATTTCGAGAGTAGTTTTCGAATCGTTATTAAACCGCAAAATCGATGTAAGTTTCGATAACAGCATTACCCGTAACGCATTTAAAAACATCAGTTTCAACTTCGTTGGCCGTCGTAAAATTTACTACGTAATCTCTACCATCATTATTATTGCCGGTATTGGTATGTATTTCAAAAATGGCGGTTTAAACTTAGGTGTAGATTTTAAAGGTGGTAGAACTTATTTAGTTCATTTCGATAAAGCAGTTAATACTGAAGATTTAAAAGCTAAGTTAAACCCGGTTTTCGGTAACGAAACACCTGAGGTTAAAACTGCAGGTGAAGATAGCCAGGTAAAAATCACTACTACTTTCCACATCGAAGATCAGGATATTAAAACTGATAAAGTTGTAGAAGATGCTTTAAATAAAGGTTTAGCCGGTTCTAAATATGAAATTGTAAGCTCACAAAAAGTTACGCCTATTATTGCAAGTGATATTGTAAACGGTGCTTTCTATGCAGTATTGATCTCATGTTTATTCATGTTTATCTATATCGTAGTGCGATTCAAAAAATGGCAGTATGGTTTAGGTGCGGTAATCGCATTGTTCCATGATGTGTTAATGGTATTATCTTTCTACACTATTTTAGATGGTATTATGCCATTCTCATTAGAAATCGGTCAGGATTTCATCGCAGCAATTTTAACGGTAATGGGTTACACCATGACGGAGACAGTTGTTGTATTCGACCGTATCCGTGAGAAATTAAAAGAATCTGGTAAAGAAGATTTACACGGTGAAGAGCGTAACAACTTAATCAACTTCGCATTGAACAGTACGTTAAGTCGTACCATCTTAACCTCATTAACTGTATTCTTCGTGTTATTGGTAATCTTTATTTTCGGTGGCGACAGCATCCGCGGATTCATCTTCGCATTGTTAATCGGCCGTATCATTGGTACATATTCATCATTATGTATCTCTACTCCTATCGTAATCGATTTAGGTAGTTCAGCTGAGAAAAAATAAAAGATTAATTTCTTAAAATATAAGCGCTCCGATTTATCGGGGCGTTTTTTTTATGCATGCTTTTTTACTACCAAGGCACAAAGTTTTTTTTTGAAAAGCAAGGGCTGTGGTTCTTCGGTTCCGATAGTCCTGCTGTCGTTTTATTTCGCTGCGCTCCATGTTCACTCCCATCAGGTTTAATTAACTTAAAACAGTGCTAAGAAAACTACAAAACCCCGCTTCGTCATGCCAGCGTTATATCTTTATTATTAAGCAAGAATAACTGCCAAAACCTCATTTCCTAAACCTTTTGGCTATCTTTTTGTTACATTAACTATAGATAAACCGATACGAAAATGGATTTACAACTTCCTAAAAGCGAATACCCTAGAGTAGTTATAGTTGGCGGTGGATTTGGAGGAATTGAGTTAGCTAAACGTTTAAAAAACAAACCCTTTCAGGTGGTTATGCTCGATAAACATAACTACCATACTTTTCAACCCTTACTTTATCAGGTAGCTACGGGAGGTTTAGAAGCCGATTCGATCGCTTTCCCCCTAAGAAAGATTTTTAAGGGACAGAAAAATCTCGTTTTCCGGGTAACCAAGGTTACGGAAGTTAATGCAGCAGAAAACTGTTTACAAACCGATATAGGCAGAATTAATTACGATTATCTTGTTATTGCTACAGGTTCTACCAGTAACTTTTTTGGCAATAAAGAAATCGAGGCCAACTCCATGCCAATGAAATCCATCCCAGAGGCACTGGATTTAAGAAGTTTGATTTTACAAAATTTCGAAAAATCACTGATCGAAAAAGATATAGATAAAAAGAGCGCCCTATTAAACTTTGTAGTGGTTGGCGGTGGCCCAACAGGCGTTGAAACCTCTGGAGCTATTGCAGAGCTTAAAAAACATGTGATTCCGAACGATTATCCAGAGATGGATCTGAGCAGGGTAAACATTTACCTGATCGAAAATTCGCCTGAATTATTAGGTGTGATGTCTCCACAGGCACAGAAAAAAGCCAAAGATTTCCTTACCGATATGGGCGTTCAGATCATGAACGAAACAAGGGTAATGAGTTACGACGGACATACCCTTACCTTGCAGGATAAAGCACCAATTTTAACTTCTACCGTTATTTGGAGTGCTGGTGTTAAAGGCGAAGTTTTGGGTGGTTTAGACAAAGCAGAAATTGTTCGTGGTGGCAGATTGAAAACCGATACGCAGAATTTAGTGGTGGGTTATCAAAATGTTTATGCCATTGGAGATGTAGCCGCTATTATTGATGAAGAAACACCAAATGGTCATCCAGGGGTTGCACCAGCCGCCATACAGCAAGGACACCAACTGGCCAAAAACCTGATCAACATTAAAGAAAATAAACCTTTAGAGAAATTCAAATATTTCGATAAAGGCTCAATGGCTACAGTAGGCAGAAACAAAGCCGTAGTAGATATTGGAAAAATTCGTTTTCAAGGCGTTTTTGCATGGTTTACCTGGATGTTTGTGCACTTAATGACTTTGGTGGGCTTCAGAAACAAGATTATTGTTTTCGTAAATTGGGTTTGGAGTTATTTCAGTTACGATAGAGGAACCCGTTTAATTATTAGAACCTTTGCAAAAGACCGGAGTGTGGATTATAGAGATGAGATACCAGCCGTAAAAGAAGAAGCTAAGGTGTCTTAGTCTTTAGTCTTTAGTCTTTAGTCTTTAGTCTTTAGTCTTTAGTCTTTAAGGCAACTTTGATGATAAAAAATTGTTTCCTTTTTCTTCTTTTTTTGCGAAAAACTTTGCGCATTTTGCGGTTAAACCAATAATATGAGCCAAAACAACTTCAAATTAGTAGAATGCCCACGCGATGCCATGCAGGGACTACACGATTTTGTTCCAACTGAACTTAAGGTTGAATATTTGAATCTTTTGCTTCAGGTAGGTTTCAATACAATCGATTTTGGAAGTTTTGTTTCGCCCAAAGCCATTCCACAAATGGCCGATACAGCCGAAGTTTTAGCACAACTGGATTTGAGCAACACGGAAACCAAACTCTTGGCTATTATAGCCAATTTAAAAGGTGTAGAGAACGCTGTAAAGCATGAAGCAGTCGATTACCTTGGTTTCCCTTTTTCGATCTCAGAAACGTTCCAACAGCGCAACACCAATTCAAGCATAGCACAATCACTAAACACAGTGGAAGAAATGCTTTCACTTTGCGCTAAAAACAATAAGAAAGTGGTTGTTTACTTGTCGATGGGTTTTGGGAATCCCTATGGCGACGAATGGAATTATGAAATTGTAGAAAAATGGGCTGATGTACTGGTAGGTAAAGGTGTAGCGATTTTATCGTTAGCTGATACTGTAGGTATTTCGACTCCAGAAAAGATAGAAAGCATATTACCAAAACTGATTTCGAGGTTTAACACTACTGAAATTGGCATCCATCTACATTCAACCCCTGCCGAGCGGTTTGAAAAAATAGAAGCTGCTTATCGTTCGGGTGTAAAACGTATAGATTCTGCTTTAAAAGGTTTTGGGGGTTGCCCAATGGCTGCTGATGACCTCACAGGCAACATTGCTACCGAAGATGTAATTGCATTTTTGACTGCCAAGGGAGAAAATCTCAACCTTGATATGGATAAGTGGAATGAGGCAATGGCTTTATCAGGAAAGATATTTGGGTAGATTTGCTTGTGAGTGATCGTCATTGCGAGGTACGAAGCAATCCTACAACTATGGGTGGGATAAACCAGATTAGCCCATGCCTAGCGATCGCTTTAAGATTGCTTCGTACCTTGCAATGACGAATCTGCTGCCCAGTACTTCGAAGCAAAGTGTTGATTAATCCAACTCGTCATATAGGTCTTTCCAATTTGGGTTTATAGATTCAATCAAATCTATTTTCTGTTGGCGGCTTCCACCTTTAATTCTCTTTTCTTCATCAATGGCTTCTTCGATATTTGGAAAGAATGAGTAGTAAACCAGTTTATAGCATTTATACCTTGAAGTAAAACTTTTTGGAAATTCGCTGTTTTTATGTTGCCAAACCCTGCCCTGTAAATCTGAAGTTACTCCAGTATAAAAAACAGTATTAAAAGAATTTGCCATGATATAAACGCATCCTCCTCTTTCCATTATATTTTAGTTGGTATTGGTAATCGTTAGGTCGTCATTGCGAGATACGAAGCAATCCTACTACTATGGGTGGGTAAATAATCAAATCCAGCGATCACTTTAAAATTGCTTCATACTCGCAATGACGATTTTTCGTTGAATATGCTGTACTTTCCGTGTCTCTGCGGCAAATTATCCCTAAACTTTCTTCACCATTTTAAAATGCTGTATTCCAGCCTCCTCAAATTGCTCTCCCTCTGCTACAAAACCAAATTTAGCATACAAACTCATGGCATCTAACTGCGAATTCAGGTAAATATAATGCGCATCTTCTGGCAGATCAGATAAAGCCTCGGCAATTAGCGCACGGCCTACACCCTGCCCTCTAAAATCTTTTAATACTGCGAAACGTTCCAGCTTATAACCATTATCCGTTTTACGCCACCTGCAGGCACCGCAGGGCTGGCCGTTATTTGTTGCCAGAAAATGTACAGATTCATCTTCATGCTCCCATTCCAATTCTGGCGGGCAATTCTGTTCGTCTACAAATACAATCTTACGGATCGCAAATACTTTATCTAAATCTTCGGGATGATTAACTTTTTGAACGTGCAGACTCATTATCGTGGTGTTTAAAGTGTTTATTCGATTTTAATTTCGATTCATTTAATGCCTCAGCAACATCAATTGAATGCGAACAATGAATATCGGCCTCTTTTTTGGCAAGTGTGGCAATCGTAACGTAAAATTTATGTAACTGATCCAGTTCTTTTTCACTCAAATCTTCTATATCAACCATCCGGTTGCTTGCACCTTGCTGCGCAGCAATCAATTCATTTAATTTTAACTGAATGGCCTTGCCATCTTTATTCTGTGCTTTCTGGATCAAAAAAACCATCAAAAAAGTGATAATCGTTGTACCTGTGTTAATCACCAATTGCCAGGTTTCAGAATAATCGAAAAGTGGGCCTGTAACGGCCCAAATTACTACGATTGCCGTTGCCGATATAAATGCAGCAGAGCTCCCCGTAAATTTGGTTGCCGCGTTGGCAAATTTCTCGAAAAAATTATTTCTTTTGGTATCGTTCTTAGATTTTGCCATTACAATTTGTTTGCTTAAATATAACCATAAAACAAACAAAAGCGCCATTAGTTTTTAAACCCATGGCGCTTTTGTAATTATTGAATGATTGATTTTTTGAATGACTGAATAGACTTTCAATCATTAAAAATAATCAAAAATTATAGCTTATCATTAACGTTGATACAGTTTAGATCTTCGAAAGCAGTAGTTAAACGTTTCACAAAAGTTTCTTCACCTTTACGTAACCAAACGCGTGGATCGTAATATTTTTTATTTGGTTTATCATCGCCATCAGGATTACCAATCTGACCTTGAAGATAAGCTTCATTCTTTTTGTAATATTCTAAAATACCTTCCCAAAATGCCCACTGCATATCAGTATCGATATTCATTTTAATTGCACCATAAGAAATTGCTTCTCTGATTTCTTCCTGAGTAGAACCAGAACCACCGTGGAATACGAAGTTGATTGGTTTCTCTGCAGTTAAGCTGAATTTTTCTTTGATAAAATCCTGAGAATTTTTTAAAATTACCGGTTGCAATTTTACGTTACCCGGTTTATAAACACCGTGTACATTTCCAAAAGCAGCAGCAACTGTAAAACGAGGAGAAACTTTACTTAATTCTTCGTAAGCATAAGCCACTTCGCTAGGCTGAGTATATAATTTAGAGCTATCTACATCGCTATTGTCAACACCATCTTCTTCACCACCTGTAACACCAAGTTCGATTTCGATAGTCATGTTCATTTTAGCCATGCGTGCTAAGTATTTAGCAGAAATTTCCATGTTTTCTTCAATCGACTCTTCCGATAAATCCAACATGTGTGATGAAAACAAAGGTTTTCCAGTTTCAGCGAAGAATTTTTCACCGTGGTCTAAAAGTCCATCAATCCAAGGCAATAATTTTTTAGCGGCGTGGTCGGTATGTAAAACCACGGCAACACCATAATGCTCTGCCAATAAATGTACATGTTTAGCTGCCGATACAGCACCTAAAATACATGCTTGCAATTTCTCATTATCTAAAGATTTGCCTGCATAAAACTGTGCGCCTCCATTAGATAGTTGAATCATAACAGGCGAATTTACTGCCTTAGCAGTTTCCAATACCGCATTAACCGTATTTGTACCGGTTACGTTAACTGCTGGTAAAGCAAACTGATGTTTTTTAGCCTGCTCAAACAATTCTTGAACGGCATCTCCGTAAATTACGCCTTTGTAGCCTTTTAAACTCATTTCTTGTTAATTTTATTAAGTCCGAAGTTATAAAAAAAAATAACATTCCAAGCTTTTCTAACAACAGAATTATTTGCCTAACAGCAAAATAAGGCCTATTTAGTGTAAAAAACACATTATCCTTAGTGTAAAAAAGACACACCTTTAGAAATAATAAATTCACAATGATCAATTTTACCGAATCACCAAAAACCAATGTACAATGATCAAATGCCAGCATATAATATCAAATGTCAATAATTAATGTTCCGCTATGCGAATTTTATAATTGTGATTTCATTATTGGTCATTGCGATTTGATCATTGGTAATTCTTTATCTTAATTTTATTTTTCGTTTCTTTGCAATCCAATTCTTCAAAAAATTATATGGCTTGGTTTAAGAGAGAAAAAAAAGGTATCATCACCACAACAGAAGAGAAAAAAGAAGCACCAGATGGTTTGTGGAATAAATGTCCAAATTGTAAAAAACCGCTACATCAGGCAGAACTTCAGGAAAACAAATACGTTTGTCATTACTGCGATTACCATCTGAGAGTAGGCTCAAAAGAATATTTCGAGGTTTTATTTGATAATAACGAGTTTAAAGAACTGTTTCCTAACTTAACATCAGGCGATCCTTTAAATTTTAACGATAACAAACCTTACACCGATAGAATTAAAGAAAGCCAGGCTAAAACAGGCTTAAAAGACGCTATCCGTGCCGGTGTTGGTAAAATCGAAGGACAAGACCTCGTAATTGCCTGTATGGATTTTGCTTTTATCGGCGGTTCGATGGGTTCAGTTGTGGGCGAAAAAATTGCAAGATCGATCGATTACAGCATTAAACATAAAGTTCCGTTCCTGATGATCTCAAAATCAGGCGGTGCACGTATGATGGAAGCTGCATTTTCATTAATGCAAATGGCCAAAACATCAGCCAAACTCGCCTTGTTAGGTCAGGCTAAAGTTCCATATATCTCTTTATTAACCGATCCAACTACCGGAGGTGTAACTGCATCATACGCCATGTTAGGCGATATTAATATTGCAGAACCAGGCGCACTGATCGGCTTTGCTGGTCCGCGGGTAATTAAAGAAACCATTAAAAAAGATTTACCGAAAGGTTTCCAAACTTCAGAATTCGTTCTTGAACACGGTTTCCTCGATTTCATTGTCGATAGAAGAGCCATGAAAGCTAAATTGGGCGCTTTTATTAAAATGATGAACAACTAGTTGGTTCAATAGTTCATTAGCCATTAGTGCATTGGTCTACGTACCAAGAAAATCATAATATTTAGAAAAGCAGGGCTTGAATAAATCGGTGAATTCAGTCCTGCTTTTCGTTTCAAGTCCTCGCTACACTGCGGGCTTTTCACTTCAATCAGGTTTAGTTAACATGGGCCAGTGGTTCTTTTGAGGGATTTTCCCAGTGAGTGCTATAACCACCCCACCCTTCGGGCACCCCTCTAAAGGAGGGGAATAAATAACGGTAATTTTTCTTATTTTTAAACTAACCAAACCATAAACTAAAATGAAAAAGTTATTCCTATTAATCTCCCTGATCACCGTTACGATCGCTATACAAGCGCAGGAGAAAAAAGCCAAAGCCCCGTACGATGAAGCCTTAGCTAAAAAGCTTGGTGCCGACAACTATGGCATGAAAATGTATGTTCTGGTTATGCTGAAATCGGGTACAAACACCACAGAAACCAAAGCCAAAACAGATAGTTTATTTGCCGGGCATATGGCGAACATGGGCAAAATGGTCGAAGCACATAAACTCGTAGTTGCTGGCCCGATGGGTAAAAATGATAAAAATTACCGCGGCATTTTCGTTTTAAATACAAAATCGATCGAAGAGGCAAAACAACTACTGGAAAGCGATCCAGCAATAAAAGCTAAATTATTGGAACCAGAATTATACAATTGGTACGGCTCTGCAGCATTAGCTGAGTATTTGCCATTTCACGATAAGATTCAGAAGAGTAGTTTTTAGGGTTGTTTGCCACGGAAGCACTGAAGGCATGAAGAAGTTAACATCGTGAAGTCAGATGTTACCATCTGACCTTTTAGTTTAGTCAACAGTTTTTATGCTATTTCTTCACTATATTAAAAGAACCTGCATCCCACATCAGATCTTCATTAAATTTTGGCACCATTTTATGCACCTGAGTAGGGGTTTTATCTCCGGTGGTGATAAATTTCCAGGTTTTGCCTTGATCAGTACTGATGGCAAGTAATGTTGTCCTTAAAATCATTAAGCCCTCGTCGCCACTGCTCTTATTTTCCACAGAAATAGCACAATGAAGTTCTTTTCCCGCATGATAAGCTTTTGAGATACCTATTATTTTTTGACTAACCGTTTTTATATTAATAAGTTTACTATGCTCATCGTTAGATTTTAGTAACTCAACAAACTTTTCTTTACCACCTCTATATTTAATTTCTGTAGGGTATAAAAAATTAATATAGCTTTCATAATCTTTTTTTAGATAATTATCTATCATCAATTGTGCTGTACGCTTGGCATTTGCAATAACATTTTGTTGAGAGAAGGAAAATTGTCCAAGTAGGAGCATCAACAGTAAAGAGACCGTTTTTTTCATCATTTATAAAAATTTGCTTAAAGTATGGAATATAGGCGATATATTAATATAATTAAGAAATTCCTCTTTAAAGGTTAATGGCTCACCAACCTCAATATCCCTACCCCAAACTATATATCCTCAGCCTATGCCTTTATAGTGAAGTCAGATGTTACCATCTGACTTTTCAGCTTAGTGAATCATTAAAGGATTCAACATGTGAGATTGCCACGGCGATGAAAATCGCCTCGCATCCGATAGCTATCGGATGACGATACTTTTTACTGCAACATTTCCATTAACATCCTTCAACCCTACACCTTATTTCATAAATTAGCTTATCAAATAATCAACCCTAACTAATTATGAATAAAAGAATACTCTTCTCTGCGCTATTGTTGTGCACTTCAACCTGCATATTCGCGCAAGACAAAAAAATAATCGACAATATTGTTAAAGAAGTGAACGAAAACACTCAATTGGAGAAACTCGCTCACGAGCTTTTAGATGTTGTAGGGCCACGTTTAGTTGGTTCCCCACAAATGAAACAAGCCAATGATTGGGCCGTAAAAAAATATAGCGATTGGGGGATCTCTGCAAAAAATGAAAAATGGGGCGAATGGGCTGGCTGGGAAAGAGGTATTACGCACATTGATTTAATAAGTCCGCGGGTGAGAACCTTAGAAGGTACACAATTGGCTTGGAGCCCATCTACAAACGGTAAAACCATCAATGCAGAAGCAATTATTCTTCCGCAAATTACAGATTCGGTATCTTTTCAAAAATGGTTACCAAATGTAAAAGGTAAAATCGTATTGATTTCGATGAATCAACTATCCGGCCGGCCGGAAAAAAACTGGGAAGAATTTGCCACCAAAGATTTGTTCGAGAAATTTAAAAAAGAAAAAGCTGATGCCGCTAAAGCGTGGACAGCCAGTATAGCCAAAACGGGTTTAACAGCAAAAACACTTCCTGTAGCCATAGAAAATGCAGGTGCAGTGGCGGTAGTGATCAATAACTGGTCGCAAGGTTTTGGTGTAGATAAAATTTTTGGTGCAAATACTAAAAAGGTCCCAACTTTAGATTTATCCGTTGAAGATTACGGCTTGATTTACCGTTTAGCGCTAAATGGAGATAGACCTAGGCTTAAAATTGAGGCAGAATCTAAAAAATTAGGTACTGTACCTACTTTTAATACCATAGCCGAAATTAAAGGCACACAGAAACCAAATGAATACGTGATGCTATCGGCACATTTCGATTCGTGGGATGGCGCAAGCGGCGCTACCGATAATGGTTCGGGTACCATTTTAATGATGGAAGCCATGCGCATTCTAAAAAAAATCTATCCTAACCCTAAACGTACCATTTTGGTTGGCCATTGGGGAAGTGAAGAGCAGGGCTTAAATGGCTCAAGGGCTTTTGTAGAAGATCACCCGGAAATTGTAAGCAATCTTCAGGCTTTGTTTAACCAGGATAACGGTACAGGCCGAGTGGTGAATATTGGCGGACAAGGCTTTGCTAAATCAAAAGATTATATTACCCGTTGGCTGGCTGCAGTACCTGATACCATTAAAAATCAGATCAAAACCAATTTCCCTGGCTCGCCCGGCGCAGGAGGTTCTGATTTTGCTTCTTTTGTTGCTGCCGGAGCATTAGGTTATTCGCTAAGTTCTACCAGCTGGGATTATGGCACATACACCTGGCACACCAACCGCGACAGTTACGATAAGTTGGTTTTCGACGAGATTAGAAGCAATGTAATTTTAGCGGCCATTATGGTTTATATGGCCTGTGAAGATCCGGAGAAAACCTCAACCGAAAAAGCGACCGATTTACCTGTAAACGAACGCACCGGAAAACCAGCAACCTGGCCGGTACAGACTAAATCGAATAGGAAAGGCGGGTTGTAAGTAAAGATTTTGAACCGTTTTACAAAAGAGCATTTGGAAACAGATGCTCTTTTTTGTTATACACGCATCGTCATTTCGAGCTTAGCGCAACGAAGTCGAGAACCCGAAGGCTCAGCAAAGCCAAACCTATCGAACTAGATCTCTCCATTCCACTGCGTTTCAGTCGAGATGACGATGCTTTTTATTGATAGAAATGCCTATTCTTCTTTCTTCTGAAACTTATAAAACAGATACCCCAAAAAAGGCAGAATCAATACACTCCCCAATAAAAGTGCTAAACCTAAACTATAAATGGTTTTTTCAGGCCCTGCAGTTTCGAGAAGTGAAATTGCATCACCATTTTTTAAACGAATAAAATTTGGAAAATGCGCATAACTAATGGCCAAAAGAATCATTGTCACCTGGAAACCAGCTAAAATGCGTAAAATTTTTGTTTTACCTTTAATTAGCAGGTACCATAATAACACAAGAGATAAACTGGCCAAAATAATGGCCGATAAACCGACATTGCTCTTAAAAACCCAATCAATCAATGGAATTTCATCTCGCTGTGCGGCAATAAATACCATCGCACCAAAAACTACGGCCGCCACATTCATAAATTCGGCCTTTTTAATAAAACGGCGTTTATCATGTGCTTCTTTTGTTTCACCTATAAGGTAAATCGCAGCAAGAAAACCACATAGCGAGACCGTAAATAAGCCCACAGCAACAGAAAACCAATTTAACCAGCCAGAAATATACGCGGTATAAAAATCGTTCGCCTGCGTATCGATATGGCCTGAAATCAGGCTTCCTGCAATAATGCCAAGAAACAACGCAGTTACAAAACTCGAATACCTGAATATGCGGTTATAAAACCACTGCATATCATCTTTAACAGCATCATAGTGGCGGAATACAAAGGCGGTGCCACGTGCAATAATTCCGATGAGCATAATCGCCAATGGAATATGCAGATAAACCGACATGGTGGTATAAATATGCGGGAAACCTACAAAAAGGATTACGATGGCAATAATTAACCACATGTGATTAGCCTCCCAAACCGGACCAATGGCCTGATACATGGTTTTACGCGTTTTACTCCTGTTCTTCGTTGAAGTAAACAGTTCAATAATCCCTGCACCAAAATCGGCCCCACCCAATAAAAAGTAGAGCAAAATGGCCATGCATAAAAATGTAATTACAACTTGTTCCATCATTTATTTTTTTGCCGCAGATTTACACGAATAAGCACTGATTTTGGTAATTCGACTGCAAGTCTCAGGCTTTCATCCGTGTTCATCCGTTTTATCTGTGGTTAATTAATTATTTTGTTTCTGATTTGTTATAGAGTACTGGCACCATTTTAATCTGGCGGTAAAGCAAAAACGTTACAATTAGGCTTAAGGAAACATAAATGGCGGAGAAGATATAAAATGAGTAAGCAACGCCCGGCATCGGTGTAACGGCATCCTTAGTGCGCATAACCCCATAAATAATCCATGGCTGTCGACCAACCTCTGTAACTACCCAGCCGGCCTCTAAAGCGATGTAACCAAGCGGAATGGCCACAACAAATAATTTCAACAGCCAGCGTTTCTCGGTTAAAGGTTTCTTTTTAAATAAGGTGAAAAAATAAGTTAAGGATACTAAAAGTAGTAGCGTGCCAATTCCAACCATAATCTGGAAAGCATAATGGGTGATGGCTACCGGAGGATGCTCGTTTTCTGGAATCTGATCTAAGCCCTTTACCTCAGCGCTGAAATCGCCATGCGCCAGGAAACTTAAAGCACCTGGAATTTCGATTGCACCTTTCACGGTTTTATCTTTCTCGTTCACAATTCCACCAATCAATAGCGGGGCAGGTTTTTCGGTTTTGTATAATGCCTCCATAGCTGCAAGTTTAGCAGGTTGCCTTTTGGCTACATCTTTTGCCGAAATATCGCCACTTAAAGGCTGCAATAAGGCACCGATACAAGCAAATATGGCCGCTATTTTAAAGGCTTTTAAATGAAATTCTTTATTTCGGTCTCTCAGGATCATTAAAGCATGTACACCTGCCACCGCAAAGCCCGTAGCGGTAAATGCGGCCAAGCACATGTGCAATGCCTGACTAAACCAAGCTTTATTGAACATGGCCCGTATGGGATCGATATTCAGGTATTGCCCGTTTACAAAATCAAAACCCGCCGGACTGTTCATCCATGCATTTGCGGCAACCACCAAAATTCCGGAGGCTAAACCACTTACCCCTACAACCATCCCGGTAAACCAATGAAACCATTTATTTAACTTATTCCATCCATACAAGAAAAAGCCGAGGGCTATTGCTTCGATAAAAAAGGCTGTTCCTTCTAGCGAAAAAGGCATCCCGAAGATTGGTCCTGCATGATCCATAAATTTTGGCCAGAGCAAGCCTAATTCGAAAGATAACATGGTGCCCGATACCGCGCCGGTAGCGAAGAAGATGGCTACACCTTTACTCCAGGCCTTAGTAAGGTTTTTATATACCTCATCGTTTGTTTTAAGCCATTTATAATGCGATACGGCCATAAAGAAAGGCATAACCATGCCAATACAGGAAAAAATGATGTGGAAGCCTAACGATAAGGCCATTTGGGAACGGGCTGCGATAAAATCATCCATGAGCTGTAGATTTTGAATTGTAACAAATATAGTTGTTAAACACTAAAGCCTACGGTAATTCAATGACGTTGAAAGGATTATTTTAAATATAGAACGTTTATAAATTGAAAAAAGATTTGGCTGTTCGTTGCTGCAGTGACAGTTGTTTTGTTTAACCACAGATGCACACAGATCAACACAGATTTTACAGGCATTATCCTTATCTGTGTACATCCTTTTTATCTGTGGTTAATAATTTTTTATAAGCTTAGTTACTAAACCCCTTTCAGCTCATCATAAGCAGCACTTAAACTCCTTTGAATGCCCTCTCCCTTCCATTCTGTAGCATTTGGAATTGAGCTTACTTTCAAAATGTCTTCTTTGCTTTTACCCGCTTTAATTTCTCCGCTCACAAAAGTTAAAAGGTTCTGCAGGTAATTTTGAAAAGCTTTAACATCTGCTTTGTTTCCTGTTACTTTTTCAGGATCTAGGCTATGTCCCCAGATAAACAGGGTATCGTTATCAAACTGGGCTAGAATTTTATCCAATGCTGTGATCCAATTGCCGATGTGTGCGCCGTTTTCCCGATCAATGTAAGGAAACTTACGGTTGAAAACCAAATCGCCTACATGCGCAATATTTGCATGCTCAAAATGATAAACGGCATCACCATTGGTATGACCAGAGCCATAATAAGAAGCTTTTATGTTTTCATCCCCTACTTTTGTTGCCCATTTTGTTCCAAAAGTAGTGTCAGGCAATAACTGTTTATCTAAGTTATTTGCTTTCTCTGCACCTCTTTTCTGGTTAACTAAGGAGTTTTGATGCGCCACAACCTTTTCGGCCAATCCTTTAAAGGAGATATTGCCAGCGGTATGGTCGCCATGATGATGGGTATTAATCAGGTATTTGAAAGGTTTTTCGCCTAGTTTTTTTAATTCTTCGATCACATGTGGCGCCGAAGTTGGGAACTGGGCGTCTACCACCACAAAACCATTGCTCGAATTTAACCAGCCTATTGTACCGCCCTGTTCGGTAAATATCCCTACATTATTGCGCAATGGTTTAAAGTTGTAAGCACGCATTAGCGCTTGCTGCGCAAAAACATCTGTTTTATAAATTGAAAGCAAGGCCATGGCCAATGCCGAGTTTTTGATAAAATTTCTTCTTTCCATTTTGGGATTTAGCTAAAAAACCACAGCAATTGCTGTGGTTTAAATTTAGTCATTTTGTTCGTAAATTATATTCCGACCAATTATATTCCTGAACCTGGTGTTGGTCCGGGTTCGTGTCCTGGCCCTAGTGGATTATTCTTCCGTTTATCCTCTTTGTTAAAAAGATTTGTGGTTATTTTCGATGATTTATTTTCATCTAAAGAATCATGATCTCTCACATCTTCTACTTCTTTATCTAGCAAATCGTTCTCAACAACTTTACCTTTTTCCTTATTTGTTTCCATACTATTGTAAATTGATGTATTAAAGAAACAAGTGAAATATAAGATTGTTTTTTCTTAGTTGTTTTGGGAATGGGTTTATTGATGAGTAACTTATTAACCTGCTTCGACTTCGCTCAGAATGACAAAACGAGAGATATATTCCGTGCCTTCGGTGTTTTCGTGGCAAAAAACACTTAATTTAAAAGTCCACGTTTAATACCTCATCAAATACGGCATAGCATAATCTTATCGGTTGTTGCGCTTCAACCAAAGCATTATCTCATAACACAAAGAAGTAAATAGCCTCTCCAAAGAAAAGTCAATGGCATTGATTAAAAGTGTTTACCTTTCACAATTACAACATTGCTCCCGGAAGTTTTCCCAATTCGTGAATACAGCCGAAAGAATGAAATCTTCTTTTGTGGATTTTATTGAAATGGTTTGAAGATTCAAAAGAAAATGGATTAAGGATAAACTTGTAAATGTGTTTCCTTTCTTCGTTTAATTTTTCTTCCTGCTTCGCGTTCTCTAGATTTTGATTGTTTTGGCTCTTTTCCATGACGATATAGATTATTGAAAACATGGTTAGTTTTCAGGGTTAACAATTTTAATCAGAATGCTTTTTTCAGCTACTCTATGCAATTGTAAAAAGCTATTTAAAATTTGCTTAACCTTATACCACGGGGATTTGATAAGGTTTCGTTCTGGAACTACATTAAAATGGCGTGGATTGCCTTTATCTTAATTAAATATAAGTTTTATTTTTGAGTTTTGCAAGAGTTTTTTTTGCCTCACCAAAAGCCATAACTATTCAAACATGACTTCTCATTTTGAAAATCAGCAACAGTGGCATTTAGGCGGGTACGGTCCTGCTCTCCACTTTATCCCGATAAAATCGGGATGCTCGTTCCGATCAGGTTTAGGTGGCACAGCCTGTAATACTATTTTGGGCTGCAGGGTACAGAGATTTGTTTTATAAAATTAATTCTTCTTTTTGCGTTATGCTATAACCTTAAATAGCAGCACCGACGTCTGTATATAACCTGATTGGAGTGTAAAGCCCACAGCGCAGCGAGGACTTGAAATGGAAAGCAGGGCGAACTTTAAAAAATGAAATGCTGTCTTTGCTTTCCAAAAAATGGACTTCAACTATGCTTATCGCACAAAAAAAGTCCCGGTTCTCACCGGGACGCTCCTATTTGGTTAATGATATTTTAAGCTAAAGCATTTTGCTTTACTACCATTTTAACTTTTTCTATTACGTAATCTAACTCTTCCTTTGTAGTGTATTTGCTAAATGAAAAGCGTACTGAAGGACGGTTTGGATCGGCATTAATACCGTTTAATACATGCGAACCAATATTCGAACCCGAAGAGCAGGCACTTCCACCAGAAGCACAGATACCATTGATATCTAAATTAAACAGCAACATATCGGCCATATCCATCTCAGGGAACGATACATTCAGTACAGTGTACAAACTTTTATCGGCATCGGTTTCGCCATTAAAAGCAATACCCGGGATTTCGGCGATTAACTGTGCTTTCAAATAATCTTTTAAGCCCTGAATATAGGCCTGATGCTGATCCATTTCGGCATAAGCAATTTCTAAAGCTTTTGCCAACCCAACAATACCGTACACGTTTTCTGTACCACCACGCATATTGCGCTCTTGTGCACCACCATAAATCATTGGTGGAATTTTAATGTTGCTGTTTACATATAAAAAGCCAACACCTTTAGGTCCGTGGAGCTTGTGCGCTGCACAAACTATAAAATGTGCTTTAAGCTCACGTACGTTATGTGGATAATGCCCCATGGTTTGAACGGTATCGGCATGGTAAATGGCATTGTATTTCTCGCAGATATCGCCAACTTTAACCATATCGGTCAGTGTACCCAACTCGTTATTGGCATGCATTAGCGAAACAAAAGTACGTTCGTTATTTTGAAGCAGTTCTTCTAAATGATTATAATCGACATTCCCTTTTTCGTCAATATTAACGAAACTTAATTTATCGATTTCACCATTTTTAAGCATCGTATTTAAAGTATGCTCAACGGCATGGTGCTCTATTTTCGAAGTAATGGCATGTTTAATTCCATAAGCTGAAATTCCACAACGGATGGCTGTATTATCGGCCTCGGTGCCTCCAGAAGTAAAAAACACTTCGGATGGAGATGCATTTAACAGACCAGAAACGGTTTTACGGGCTTTTTCTACCAGCGTTCTTACCTCGCGGCCAAGCGCATGAATGGCAGATGGATTACCAAAATAGTTTTCCATTACATTTGTCATTTCTGTAATTACTGCTGCATCTAAAGGCGTTGTGGCCGCATTATCTAAATAGACCCTTTTCATTTCTACGAATATTTAAAAGTTAGTATGTTGCAAAGATACCTTGCTAGTGGCAGTCTCTGTCTTAAATGTTCAGGGTTTAATCGTTTTATTAAACCCTGAACAGTATGCTTAATCCTGAAATCCTTTAGCGATTAAAGGTGTAATATTTCTTTAATGTCAGAAATAATTTTGTTAGCCAAATTCTCGGCAATGGTTTCATTTTCTGCTTCACTGTAAATCCTGATGATCGGTTCAGTGTTCGAACGGCGCAAATGTACCCAAGTTTTATCAAATTCTATCTTCAATCCATCAATTGTACTGTATGGCTGATTTTTATACTTTTCTTCTACCTGTTTCAACAGATTATCGATATCCATTTCTGGCGTAAGGGTAATTTTGTTTTTAGAAATGTGGTACTGCGGATAACTGGCTCTTAATACGGAGATCGATTTACCAAATTTAGCTAAATGTGTTAAGAATAAGGCAATGCCAACCAAGGCATCTCTTCCATAGTGCGATTCAGGATAAATAATTCCACCGTTTCCTTCACCACCAATAATGGCGTTTGTTGTCTTCATTTTGTTCACTACATTCACCTCTCCTACTGCCGATGCGTTGTATTCTGACCCAGCTTTTTCGGTCACATCGCGTAATGCACGAGTTGATGAAAGGTTCGAAACCGTGTTTCCTGGTGTATTTTTCAATACATAATCGGCAACAGCAACCAAAGTATATTCTTCGCCAAACATGCTACCATCTTCGTTTACAAAACATAAACGGTCAACATCCGGATCAACAACGATACCTAAATCGGCATTTTGTTTCTGAACTTCTTTCGATATTTCTGTTAAGTTTTCAGGAAGTGGCTCAGGATTGTGCGGAAAATGCCCGTCTGGTGTACAATATAATTCTACTACCCTGCTCACACCCAAAGCTTTTAACAAAGCAGGGATAAAAATGCCGCCTGTTGAATTTACGCAGTCGATTACGACTTTAAAATCGGCCTTTCTAATTGCCTCAACATCAACCAATGGTAATGCTAAAACTTTATCGATGTGTTTTTGAAGATAAGTATCGTTTTTAATTACTTTACCTAATTTATCTACATCAGCAAAATCAAAATCAGCACTTTCTGCTAAATCTAAAACTTCTTTTCCGTCAGCGTCGCTAATAAATTCGCCATTCGCATTTAGCAATTTTAAGGCATTCCATTGTTTTGGGTTATGGCTTGCGGTTAAAATGATACCGCCACCTGCTTTTTCATCAGGTACAGCTACTTCTACAGTTGGCGTGGTTGATAAACCTAAATCGATTACCTCAATACCCAAGCCCTGTAAAGTTCCGATAACCAGGTTATTCACCATCTCACCCGAAATGCGGGCATCGCGACCTAAAACTACTCTTTTATTGCCTGTTTTTTGTACCACCCAGCTACCAAAGGCAGCTGTAAATTTCACAATATCAAATGGGGTTAAGCCGTCTCCAGCCCTTCCGCCAATGGTTCCTCGTATTCCTGAAATTGATTTTATTAAAGTCACTGTATATAATTTAATTGAGGCTCAAAAATAAGAAAAAAAACAAGATAGCCGCTATTTAGGAGTGTTTGTGCACTTTAATTTACATTGCTTTTATATCTATTTGCACGATCAATTTTCCAGAACTGAGACTATGGTCAAAAACAAACGTGTGTTTTAATTGGATACTGTATCCATAATATTCTTGCAACTTTATTGCATAAAAGCACATTCTAACTTTACTAGCGACTGTAAAACCTTATATTTGCATCTTTTTAAGATACAAACGGCTTTTATATGCAACGCAAGTGGTTTCAATATTGGTTTAATTCGCCATATTATCATATTCTTTATCAACAACGAAATGATGCTGAAGCCGAGTTTTTCATCGATAAACTTACAGAATTTTTACACCCAACGCCCGATGCTAAAATGTTGGATATTGCCTGTGGCAAAGGCCGACATTCAATCTATTTAAACAAAAAGGGCTTTGATGTTACTGGAATAGACCTTTCGGAACAAAGTATAAAATATGCCAAGCAATTCGAAAATAATAAATTACATTTTCTTGTACACGATATGCGCAGGTTGTTTTACATCAATTACTTTGATGTGGCCTTAAATCTGTTTACCAGTTTTGGTTATTTCGATACCGAAAAAGACCATGTAAATGCACTTAAAACCTTTCGAAAATGCTTAACAGCTAAGGGTATTTTGGTGCTCGATTATTTTAATACCGAAAAAATTATCCGCAACTTAAATCATTGCGAAACAAAATCGCTCGATGGCATAACTTTTAATATCACTAAAAATGTGATCGACGGAAAAATTATCAAAAAGATAAATTTCGAAGACAAACAAAAGGTATACAATTTCGAAGAACGGGTGCAGGCATTTAGTTTCGAAGATTTTCAGCGCATGCTAACCAAGGCAGGGATGGTTATCGAAAAAACTTTTGGCAGTTATGCCTTAGACGATTTTGACGAAAGCAGTTCTGACCGGTTAATTTTAATCTGTAAAAAAGCATGATAGAAAGCATACAGCAATTTGACGTAGAATTGTTCTTGAAAATCCATCGTGGGCTTTCAAACAGCTTTTTTGATTGGTTGATGCCCTTAATGCGTAACCGTTTCTTCTGGTCGCCCCTTTACCTTTTTATTATTGTTTTTTGTATTAAACAGTATAAAAAACAAGGTTATTACATTATCGGCATGGTTCTCTTCACTTTTGCCATGGGCGATTTAATTGCGTCGAGAGTAGTGAAACCCTGGGTAGCCCGGGTTAGGCCCTGCAATGATTTAAGCTTAGCGAACGATATTATCCACCGTGTTCCCTGTGGAAGTGGTCTGAGCTTTCCGTCTGCACATGCCACCAATCATTTTGCGATAGCCGTTTTTTTAATCTGCATTTTTTATAGCCGATGGAAACCTATTTTGCCTATTGGCATTTTGTGGGCGTTTATCATCAGTTTTGCGCAGGTATATGTTGGTGTTCATTATCCTGTCGATGTAACTACCGGTGCTTTACTAGGCATCACCATAGGGATTATCTGTTCTGGAATATTTAAAAAATTACAACCTGATTTTTAACTTATGGAAATCTGGAAACTTTGCGTACTCTTTTTCTGTGCCTTTTTAGGTGGGACAGCTATATTTTTAGTAAAGAGCGATAAATCTAAACTACTGAAATTGATTTTGTCTTTCAGTGGAGCCTATTTATTTGCCATTACAGTTTTACATTTAATTCCTGACGCTTACAGCGGACCCGACAAATGGCAGATTGGTGTCTTCATCCTGATTGGTTTTTTGTTACAGATCTTCTTGGAGCAGTTTTCAGAAGGTGTAGAACATGGCCACATTCATAAACATCACGACGGGCATGTTTTTCCCTTCGGGATTATGATAAGTTTGTGTTTACATGCTTTTTTAGAGGGGATGCCATTAGCCAAAGAACAGCACAATGAGCTGATTTTCGGAATTTCACTACACCACATCCCAGCTGCTTTTGCGCTGGCCAGCATATTAATGCAAAACCATTATAAGAAAAGCAGTATTATATTTTATCTGATTGTATTTGCCATCATGGCACCTCTGGGCTTTTATGTAAGTGTTGGCTTAAGCAATGGCACTATTGGCGGCATTGATGCTTATTTCAATAAAATTATGGGTATTGTAATTGGTATTTTCTTACATATTTCTACCACCATCTTATTCGAATCGAGTGCCGATCATAAAATCAATACCCGCAAAATGATTGCCGTTTTATTGGGAATTGGTGTAGCATTAATTGGTTTCTTTGCAGGGCATTAATTCAGTTGGCAGTTCTTAATTGGCAATTTGCAGTTAACCGATTTAAACGGTTGATCGATTAACCAACCAATAGCCGTTTTTAAACGTTTAATCGTTTATAGTTTTGGCCTTTATGACAAAACATCTGTAAATTAGTATATGGATGAGATTGTAAACGAACCTGCTGTAGCCTATCAAAAAAGGCGTTATACCATTGAAGAATACCTGGAGATGGAAAAAACCTCAACAGTAAAGCACGAGTATTTCCAAGGGGAGGTATTTGCAATGTCTGGTGCCAGTGATAATCACAACGAGATTTTCAGCAACGTTTTTATTGAAATTGGAAACAAGCTTAAAGGTAAGCCCTGCAGGCCTTATGGAAGTGATAAACGAATGAATATTCCTGAGAATACTTTATTTACCTATCCTGACATATCAATTTACTGTAATGGCCTAATACATAGCGATGTTGATGAGGATACCTCAATTTTACCAACTGTTATTATTGAAATCCTGTCACCTTCAACCAAAAATTACGACAAAGGGAAAAAATTTAACCTGTATAAAGATATTCCTTCATTAAAAGAATACATTATGATTGATTCAGAATCAGTGTCGATAGAGGCCTATTACGTTAATGATAAGCAAAACTGGGCACTCAATCAACACAAGGGAATATCTGATAGACTAACTCTTGTTTCGATGGGCTTTGATATAGCGCTAAGCGATATTTATGAGCATGTTCGCTTTAGTTAGGAGGAATGAGTTTGTAGATAAAAATTGAGAAATGTAAACTGAAATTGCCAACCACATTACTTCTTTTCTTTCTTTTTCCCATAACCCCATGGACAGTGCTTACATTTATTCTTGCAGCAATAACCACGTTTTAAATGGTATGCTTCGGTAAAAACCATTAGTCCATCTTCATTAAAGTAAAAATCTTCGCCTTCTTTTAACATAATTATTGAATGACAGGATTTTGAATGAGTGAATATGGAATGATTTGAATATTAAATGAGGGAATGTTTTTTAATTCGTCTTACCTTCATTACTCATTCAATCATTCTCTGATGCTATCAGTCAATCATTTTTATCCATTAAGTATTTTAACTTCAAGTTTGTTTTTAAAATAATCTTTAAGCTGTTTGCCATCACCATGTAAAGTCCATACTTGTTTCGGTTTAACTTTTTCTATGGTTTCTAAAATTGCATCCCAATCGGCGTGGTCAGAAATATAGAGTGAAATGCCATTTTGTTGTTGCAGGTTCTTCCATCCAGAGGCAAAGGCGCGCACTACATTAATCGCCTTATGGTAACTGTGAAAAACCATTGGCGGCACAATATAGACCTGATGCTCTTGATTATTTTTCATCACCTTTCTATCATACATTTTGTAATTTCCTACTTTCATTCCATAATCTTCGTAGATTTTAACAAAGGGCATAATACTGTGGTGAACCATAATGTTCTTTATAGGACAATGTGCATTGAGTAGTTGGATAATCCGCTGGCTTTTACCTAATGCATAAGAACCAAGCATGATATTCGCATTGGTTTCGTTTAGCTTTTTAATTTCATCTATTGGTGAAGGGTGTTTGGTTTCCGGATTAGCAAAGGTACTTTCCGTAATCAACACATCTGTTTCAACAAATTCGAAAGGCTCACAGGTATTATCGGGTTCAATCTTATAATCGCCAGTATAAAGGTATTTTACGCCTTTATACTCCATTAAAACCTGTGCAGAGCCTAAAATATGTCCGGCAGAATAGAAAGTAATGGTAACATCTTTTATCTTAAAGGATTCATGATAACTTTTGGTAAAAAAATCGACCGCGGCAAATTTGCGGTAGCGGTGCTTCATAAAAGTTGCGGTAGCAGCAGTACAGTATACATTTTGGCTTCCACCAATAGCATGATCGCCATGGGCATGTGAAACCACTGCCTCTTTAACGGGCTGTTGTGGATCGAGGTAAAAATCGCCGTAAACACAATACAAGCCTGTTGGCGTAATGGTAATAAAATCTTCTAAAATCATGATCAGGATGAAAGGATTTAAGGATGTTTTGATTTAAGTGGATTAAGCCTTGCCATTCTTAAATTCTTCGGCCGCCTTCAGAAATTCTTGGTGTAAAGCTAAAACCTGTTCAATTATAGATTCTTGCTCATCATTTATGATAAAGTGGTTGGCCATTTTCGATTTTTCTTCGTCGTTAAGCTGTTTATCCATACGTGCTTTAACCTGCTCTGCTGTTACCCCATCCCGCTTCATTACCCGTTTAATTTTAATTTCGTAAGGAGCAGTAACCAGGACATTGGTATCACACATTTTATAAGAGCCACTTTCGAACAACAAAGCAGCCTCTTTTAAGGTATATGGCGTATTGGCAGGAATGGTTTCTTCCCAGGCATCAAATGCCCTAAAAACTGCCGGATGAACCAATGCATTTAATTTTGCAAGCTCTTCTTCATTATTAAAAACAATGCCAGCGATATGCTTGTTATTTAGGCTTCCATCGCCGAAATAACTTTCTTTCCCGAAAGTAGATTTAACTCCCTCCACCAACAAAACATCTTTGCACATAATTTCTTTGGCAGCGGTATCTGCATAAAACACAGGGATCCCCAATACTTCAAAAACTTTACAAGCCGTTGTTTTACCACTGCCTATACCACCTGTTATACCTACTTTATACATTATTTTTCTACGATAAAATCTATTTTGGAAGGCATTACGCTTACCAGTTTACAATAATCAGGAAACTCGGTTATCTTCACTGTAAACTGACGATGCTTTAAAATTTGCCATTCGTCTACATCAATGGTAGCGGTAATAAAACTTTCGTCAACCTGATCGTAATTGCTTAACGCGACTAAGAAGGTAACTTTAACTTTTTTAGGATACAGCTTAAGACTGTTATAATTCCTATTGTTTGTAATTTTCAAGGGCACTTCGATAGTCTTCTCCGTAAACTCATCAACAGGTAATCTAACCTCTACAGATGAGGGATAAATACTTACATTTTTATGGATACTGTGCTGTAGAGCTATTCTTGTAGTACTGCTGTTCTGTATTTTATCCTGCTTAAGTGTATCGGTAGGCCAGAACTTTATTTTAGCTAACTCCTCTACAGGGCCTGCTACTTTAACATATTTTGGGTTAAGAATAACCTCACTGGAGACGCCATATTGCTTTTCAAAGCTCAGTTTATCGATCAGCTTTACAGGAACTTTTTTAACTACGCGTTTGGTGAAATCGAAATACAGGGTATCGGGTTTAACAGAAATTACCTTTTGGGTACTTTCTAACTGTCTATTAATATTGAAAAGCTGGTCGGAAAAAACAATAAAATCTTTAGTATTGAGCTGGCTTAAATTAACAGAAACAGATGGTGGACTAATCCTTAAACGAGCAAAAAGCAATTGCCAGCCAGTCCCTTCAACCTGTAAATCTATCGTATCAGACTGCAGGGGATAAAATGCCCTTTTTGTAGGTGTGTTTTTAAAAACCAAAACGGTTTTTGCTACATAAATATATTTGTTGTTTAATGCCATAAAAAGCCATGCCGCTATAGCCAACAGCAAGCAGGCCAATAAGCTAAACACACGTCTTTTTTCAATCTTCGTTAACCTAATGAAGGGCATATAAAATCTAAATAAAATGATGTAAGGATTTTTTCCGATTACAACAATAGCATCAAATGTAACAAAACTTAATAGCTGCTCAAAAACTTATATGTTAATGATAAATTAATGAAACGGATTCTTGAGATTATATTTAGATAACTATATTCGTAGTCGATAATAAAAACCAGCTATGAAAAAATGTATTTTAACGCTCATCACATTAACACTCTCTATTAATGCTATTGCTCAAAAAAAAACAACCGTTTCTTATTTCAAAAAGGGCATGCTTACCGAAAACAAAAGTGATTACGATTATAGGAGGGTTATCCAAGAAACCGATACACCATCTTTGTATAAATTATTTGAATTCTACCCGGATAATAAAGAAAAAACAATAGGAACAGTTTCAAAATATGCGCCTACACTTGTTTATGAAGGAAGTAGACAAAGTTTTAACAAACAAGGTACCCTTACCTCGAAGGTTAATTTTAAAAATGGGGCTTTAAGCGGTGAATGTATTTATTATTACGATAATGGAAAGCTGGAAAATGTATTTCAGTATGATGACAACAGCCCAAGGCAAAGGCAATGGATAACGGGCATAGATTCCTTGGGAAATCAATTTATTAAGGATGGCAATGGACTATTCAAGAAAACCTTTAAAAAAGATGAGGTTGAGGAAGGGATTTACCGCAATGGCTATAAAGATGGAACCTGGAAAGGAACCAGCAGTAAAGGAATTTACGAAGAAGTTTATGAGAACGGAGTATTTAAATCTGGTATATCTACTTTACCGGATGGAAAACAGATAAGGTACGACAAAATGGAGCAACAACCAGAGTTTAAAGGAGGAATGACAGAGTTTTATAGGTATCTGGCCAGAAGTTACAAATTCCCTACTGAAGCCTTTAAAAATCATGTTAACGGAAAATTATACATCACCTTTGTAGTAGAAAAAGATGGCAGGTTAACAGATTATGAGTTTAAAAATGATCTCGGGTTTGGCACTAAAGAAGAAGCAATCAGGGTTTTAGACGAGTCTCCTAAATGGATTCCAGGTCAACAACACGGCATTCCGGTTAGGGTAAAATATAATATTAATATAAATCTGGCCCAGCGATAAACAAAAATGCCACCTTAGGGTGGCATTTTTTTAATATTTTTGAAGTTAAAAGACTAAGCTTTAGGCCCTACAACCGCTTTAGTTGCATCTAAAGAAACCGCTGATTTATCGAAACGGATCTTTACACCACCTTCAACCTCGATTAAAAAAGTTGTTTCATTCATATCGGCTATACGACCGTGAATACCTGCGGTAGTTACGATTTTATCTCCTTTTTTCAATTCTGCAACCAATTTTTTATGGTCTTTAGCTTTTTTAACTTGCGGGCGGATCATGAAAAAGTAGAAAACTACCATGATGAGTACCATTGGTACAATTGTAGTTAGCATGTTACTACCACCTGCTGCTGCCTGTAATATTACTGTTGATGTCATTTCTTAATTTATTTGTTTTTTTGTGAATTTTGATCATTATGGATTATCACCATAAACAATCGAAGCAATTTATTTTTTAGCAAGCACCTCTCCTACCAAATGAACAGTGGTTACTGTTGGATTTGCATTTGACGTAACGGTTACTACCTTATCTTGCATACCCATTTTACCTTCGCTATTAAAAACTACGCTAATTACTCCTTCTTTACCTGGCAAAATAGGTTCTCCTGGTACCTGAGGAACAGTACAACCACATGTTGCAGTTGCATTTGAAACAATCAGCGGACTTTTACCTGTATTTTTAAGTTTAAAATCGTGCTTAATTTTTTCACCTTGCGTTATTTTACCGAAATCGAAAATATCTCGTTCGAAAACAATAACAGGCGCATCTGCCGGAGCAACTTTAGCTGTTTTTGAAGTATCGTTACCAACTGAAACAGCTGTTGTAGTTTCGCTGGTTTGATTATTTGCATTACGACATGCTGCAAATGAAAGCGCAGCAATAGCCAAGATAAATGTTCTTTTCATTTTTAATCTTCGATTAATCCGCGGCCAATCTTTTTAATGGTGTTATTTTTCTTAAGATCGCCTAAAATTTTGTCTAAAATACCGTTAATAAATGAATTACTCTTCGGTGTACTGTAATCTTTTGATAACTCTAAATATTCGTTGATGGTTACTTTAACCGGAATAGATGGAAAGTTTAACAATTCGCAAATGGCCATTTTCATTAAAATTGTATCCATTAATGCAATACGTTCCGATTCCCAATTTTTGGTTCTATCGGCAATCATTTCCTGATATTTTGCATCATTCTGCAAAGTATGTACAAAAAGATCCTGAACAAATTTGCTATCTTCAACCCAATCGGCACTGATTTCAGTCAGTTTGTTTTTAAAAAGGATCTTCAAAAGTAAAGTTTTTCAAGGTTTTGGCCACCATCCCTTTCATCACTTCGTGATCTACCTGCCAGTTGATAAATTTCTCTTCGAAAACCTGCAAAATGGCCTGGTTTTTTAAGATGATTTTCCTGAAAATGTATTTGATGATATCTTTTGATGATTCTAAACTTTCGTTAGGATCAGCAAGATAATCGGCATATTCTTTGGATGCTTTTAAGGAATTGTAAACTGTTTTACGGATTTCCGGATCAAAACCCCAGTCTACTTTATATTTTTTAACTGCAGATACGTACTCAGGATTCTGCTGCATTAAAACGCTAAACTTATTGTGTAGCAATTTCATGTTGGGATTAATATCCTCTGCGGTTTTAATAAACTTATTTGCGCGCTCTGCGGCGTCGTTAGCAGTAAATTCGGTAACTTCTACCATTAAAGATAACATCCAGATGTACATTTCGTACACGCTATCGATGCTCTGCATTAAGGTTTTCAAATCACCTTTAATGTCTTTTTTGTCTGCCATGTGCCAAGCAAAAATATTTTGCAAAGCTTTGATTCTTAAGTGCCTTCTGTTTAACATGAATGTAAGAACGAGTGCGGTTTTTTAAAACCTGTTTTAATAATTATGATTTAATATGACGATTTAATTTTTTTAACATCTGCAATCCGTTTCTCGGCAATACGGTTGGCTGCAATATTTGTTGATATATTTTCGGTTTTGCTTAACTTAATTACACTTCGCGTAGCATCGTAAATATTCTCTGTAAGCTGTACAGTGCGTTTTTTACCAAAACCCGTTAACTCAGAATAGCAGGAAATTAATCCACCAGCATTAATTAAATAATCAGGTGCAAATAAAATCCCTTTCTTCAAAAGTAATTCGCTATCTAAAACCTCATCTTTTAACTGATTGTTTGCTGAACCTGCAATAATCGCAAACTTCATTTTTTCGATGGTTTTGTTGTTCACTGTAGCACCCATTGCACATGGCGCATAAACATCGGCATCAGTTGTAAAAATTTTATCGGCCTCGATCGGTTTTGCTTTATATTTCCGGGCAACATAAGTTAATTGCTCCTGGTTAATATCGCTGATCAAAACTTCAGCGTTTTCTTTTCTTAACAGTGCAACCAAATGCTCACCAACATTTCCGATACCTTGTACTACAATGGTTCTTCCGGCTAGCATATCTGTACCGAAAACCTCTTTAACACTTGCTTTAATACCTAAATAAACACCTTGTGCAGTAAAAGGAGCCGGATTACCAGCACCACCAATTGACTCGGGAACGCCAGTAACATAATTGGTTTCCATACGGATATATTCCATATCGCGTGTATTGGTACCCATTTCTTCTGCCGTAATGAATTCGCCATTTAGGTTCTTAATAAACCTACCGTAGCTACGCATTAAAGTTTCTGTTTTATCTTTCCGCGAATCGCCAATAATTACGCCTTTTCCACCACCCAGATTCAATCCGGTTATCGCTGCCTTGTAAGTCATTCCACGCGATAAACGCAGTGCATCTTCTAAAGCTTCGCTTTCTGTGCTATAACTCCACATACGTGTTCCGCCTAAAGCAGGACCCAATGTGGTATCGTGTATAGCAATAATCGCTTTTAAACCTGTATCTGGATCGTTGCAAAAAACCAACTTTTTATGGCCATAGACACTTAATTGATCTAAAATTGAAAAATCTGACGGAGAATTTGCTGGCATATTGAACGTTCGGCTAACCTGCTGCAAAATTAAAATAAAAAACCATTAATACACGTATTTAACGAAACTATAACAAAATTAATTCGGTTCTGGCTAAATTAATAAACCTACATGATTTTTAAAACCTGGTTAAATCCACTAATGATTGGTTCGTGAGGACACGAACCAAGGCGTAAGAAATTAATTCTATTTGTCATCCTGAGGCACGAAGGATCTGCAACCGATGAAAAGATCCTTCGTGCTACCATTGACAGATCAAAAGAAAGGTCGTCATCTCGACCGAAGCAAGGCGAAGTGGAGAGATCTTTGAACTATGTTACCGAAAAGTTTAAAGATTTCTCCATTACGCTACCGATGAAAAATCGGTAAGCTTCAGTCGAAATGACGATATTATTTCTCTTAAATTTGCCTGTCATTATTGATTTTTATAAGACAAATTACCCCTCAGGATGACAGTATGGGCTGAGTTGCAGCTATAATAGAATTAATTTATTCTGAGTTTCTGTGGCAAAACACTTTCACCTTCCCTTTTACATCCTCAAATGTCATTAATTTTTAAAGCTTAGACCCGAATAGATAAATATGCATCATGAAATAACAAAATTAGCTAAGTTTGTATGGAATGAAACATTTAAGCCGATTAAACAAATACTTTCTTAAATACAAATGGTGGATTATCCCCGGAGGTATTTTCGTGGTAATTTCTAATATTTTTGGTGTAGTGCCAGCCCAGGTAATTGGTTATGCAGTTGATCTGATTACCGAAAACATTCAGGTATTTAATCTCTTTTATGGTTTCGATCGCCAGGCTATAATTTACGATATATTTAGCAGTAATCTTCTGTTTTTTGGTTTGCTGGTTATCGCACTTTATTTACTGCGGGGGCTTTTTCTGTTCTTTATGCGCCAAACCATTATTTTAATGTCGCGGCATATCGAGTTCGATATGAAAAACGATATCTACCAACATTATCAGGAACTGAGCCTGGGTTTTTACCGCCGGAATAATACCGGCGACTTAATGAACCGTGCCACAGAAGATGTTAACCGGGTAAGGATGTACGTTGGTCCGGCGATTATGTACACGATTAATACTTTTGTGCTATCGGTACTTATTATCTGGTCGATGCTTGATGTAAATGCAAAACTAGCCATTTACTGCTTATTACCTCTCCCTTTTCTGGTGGTGATTATATACTATGTAAATACTTTGATCTTTAAAAAAAGCGGGAAGATACAGGAACGTTTGTCAGATCTTTCGAGCTTTGTACAGGAACGTTTCTCGGGGATCCGGATCATCAAATCATATGTTCGCGAAGATTATACCAGAAATATGTTCTCCATCCAGAGCAACGATTATAAAAAAGATTCGATGAGCCTGGTTAAAGTATCGGCACTGTTTTACCCAACCATGTTGTTATTAATAGGCTTGAGTACCATTTTAACCATATATATAGGCGGCATCCAGGTAATGAATGGCAGTATCACAGCAGGGAATATTGCCGAATTTATCATTTACATTAATCAGTTAACCTTTCCGGTAACGATGTTGGGCTGGGTTACTTCTTTAATCCAACGGGCTGCTGCATCGCAAAAAAGGATAAATGAATTTTTAGATATCCCATCTGACATCCAATCGAAGGAAACTGTTGAAATTGAGCTAACCGGCAATATCAAGTTCGATCAGGTGAGTTTTACCTATCCAGATACAGGAATTGAAGCCTTAAAAGAGGTGAGTTTTGAGATTAATAGTGGCGAATTCGTAGCCATTATCGGAAAAAACAGGTTCGGGAAAATCGACATTGGCCAATCTGATTATGCGGATGTATGATGTAGAAAACGGCGCCATCGATATTGATCGAAAAAATATTAAAGCCTTAAACCTTAAAGATTACCGTAGCCAGATTGGCTTTGTACCACAAGAGGTTTTTTTATTTTCTGATACGATAAAGAATAATATTGCCTTTGGTTTAGACCAGGTTACGGATGAAGAAGTGCATAATGCAGCGAAAAATGCGTCGGTTTATACCAATATTATCGATTTTGAAGAAAAATTCGAAACCATGCTGGGTGAGCGCGGAATAACCCTCTCTGGGGGTCAAAAACAACGCGTTTCTATCGCCAGGGCATTGATTAAATCACCTAAGATTTTAATATTCGATGATTGTCTTTCGGCGGTCGATACCAAAACAGAGGAAGAAATTTTACAAAACCTGGGCAAAATCATGGCCGGAAAAACAAGTATTTTAATTGCCCATAGGATTTCTACCATTAAAAATGCAGATAAGATTTTGGTGCTGGATAATGGCAAAATCATTGAACAAGGCACACACAATGAATTACTTAGTAAAAATGGGAGCTATACAGAGCTTTACAATCACCAACTTTTGGAGGAGGAAACCCGAACTATTTAAATTGTATTAAAATTGTATTTTGAACTTTAAATATTTGCTTTATATTTACCGAAACCAAAAACCAACATCAATACCAACCATGGGAGAATTCGACAACAAGGAAAGAGAAGAAGTTTTTTCAAAGAAAGTAAGAGCAGGTAAGAGAACTTATTTCTTCGACGTGAAGGCTACTAGATCGGGTGATTATTATTTAACAGTTACCGAGAGTAAGAAAAGATTAGAAGACGGTGTATTTGTAAAACATAAAATCTTTTTATACAAAGAAGATTTCGAAAAATTTGCAGAAGGACTAAATGAAACTGTTGATTACATCAAAACTCACCAAGATGTGGTTGAAAAACGTTATGAATATTCTGAAAATGGAGAACATAGCACCAAAGCAAACGACGATTTTACTTTTTAAGTAATTATAATTTCAAAAAAAAAGCCTCCTGATCTAAAAAATTGAGAGGCTTTTTTGTGTGCGTAATATTTTATTTTATTTTATGCCTCCTCCTGCGAGTACTGCCAACAGCAAAAGGAAATAACTGGCTATTAATACGATGGTAATTACACCCCAAAATTTAAAGAGCGATTTTACATGGGCAATGGCATCGTTTAAATTTTCCTGATCGCCGAATAAAACCCCTTGTTTGCCTTTGGTCGAAAAACGCAGCAGCAATAAACTTGGATAAAAAAAGAACAAAGCCAACAACAGGTAAAATATGGTGATGCCTGTTGCGCCGATACCGCCCAATGGCCCCAATTGATTGAGCATCCCTGGATTAGCCGTTACCGCAGCCCCTATTCCAAATGAACCTAAGGTTAAAAATGCCGAGATAACAAAACCCACAACCGATAAAAATCTTGCCCATTTACTCATATCGTAAAAATAGCTCCGCATTTCTTCTGTAACAACCAATTTTACTTCCTGGGGCACTTCATTTTCAAAATCTTCCATTTATCTCTATCTATTTTGGGCTAAACTTAGATAAAATATAGATTTGATACAATAGCAAGGGTTTAAATAAAGGTTTTAAAAGCTTATCTTTGCGCGGAATTTTAGGCGGAAGGCGGAAGGCGGAAGGCGGAAGGCGGAAGGCGGAAGGCGGAAGGCGGAAGGCGGAAGGCGGAAGGCGGAAGGCGGAAGGCGGAAGGCAGAAAAGGTAAAATGGTTGATGGAAGATGACCAATACTAAAGCTTAAGAACGAAACACAATAGCTATTGACCATAAGACTATAAACCAATAGCTAAAAACTAAAGAAATAAAGACTAATAAATAATGGCATTACAATGTGGTATAGTTGGTTTACCAAATGTTGGAAAATCGACCCTTTTTAACTGTTTATCAAATGCAAAAGCGCAGGCTGCAAACTTTCCCTTTTGTACTATTGAGCCCAATGTTGGCGTAATTACAGTACCTGATGATAGATTAACCAAACTGGCCGAGTTGGTTAAACCAAACAAAGTGCAACCAAATACAATCGAGATTGTAGATATTGCAGGTTTGGTAAAAGGTGCATCGAAAGGCGAAGGCTTGGGAAACCAGTTTTTAGGAAATATCCGTGCCACAAATGCAATTATTCACGTTTTACGTTGTTTCGATGACGGAAATGTAATTCACGTGGATGGTTCTGTTGATCCGATCCGTGATCGTGAAATTATTGATACTGAGCTACAGCTTAAAGATCTGGATACCGTTGATAAACGTATTCAAAAAGTTGAAAAAATGGCTAAAACGGGTGGCGATAAGGATGCTAAACGTACTTATGAGATTTTAACAGTAGTTAAAGCGCATTTAGAAGCTGGCAAATCGATCCGTACTGCGGCATTGGCTCAGGATGATTTCGATTTTATTGAAGATTTAGGTTTACTTACGCAAAAACCGGTAATGTATGTTTGTAATGTTGATGAGGCATCGGTAATTAATGGCAATAAATATGTTGATTTAGTGAAAGCAAATGTTGCTGATGAAAATGCTGAGGTTTTAGTAATCTCTGCTAAAATTGAATCGGAAATTGCCGAACTGGATAGCTATGAAGAGCGTCAGGAGTTTTTAGCTGATTTAGGCTTAACCGAATCAGGTGTAAATAAATTAATCCGCGCAGCTTATAAATTATTAAATCTTTACACTTACTTTACTGCTGGTGTACAAGAAGTTAGGGCCTGGACGATTACCAAAGGTTTTACAGCACCACAAGCTGCCGGTGTAATCCACACTGATTTCGAAAAAGGATTTATCCGTGCTGAGGTAATCAAATACAACGATTTCGTAACCTTAGGTTCTGAAAATGCCTGTAAAGATGCTGGTAAATTGGGCGTTGAAGGAAAAACCTATGTAGTGGAAGATGGAGACATCATGCACTTTAGATTTAATGTATAACCCCTAAATCCCTAAAGGGAAATTTAAAAAAGTATAACGATATAAAGCCACTTGAAAGAGTGGCTTTTTTGTTTAAAGACTTTTTTTGCTACGGAGACAAGAAAGCACGGATACCCACTATTGGCACGCTGAGCGGAGTCGAAGCGCGTATTGAAGTACTTAATTAACCACAGATCATACAGATTGACACAGATTATTAATAGTGACAGATCCTGAAATAAATTACCTTTGGTGAGCTCGCTTAAGGCTCGGTCTACTTCGTAGCTTTCCGCTATGCTACAGGTCAGGAGGACAAATGCTAGAGAAGGCACAGAAAAATGGAATTATATTGCTGCGCCCAGCCTAAAATATTAGCAGTTACATTTTCAATAAACCCGATTAAAATGGAAAGCCCACAGCGTAGCGAGGACTTGTAATGAAAAGCGGGAGCAAGCTTTAAAATAGCGACTGCCATTGCTTTTCAAAAAAATATTTTAGCTCTTGGCATACAGCATTTATTTAATCGAAAGCTGAGAATTTAATAATACAGTTGCATAGAAAATAGTATGTCAGATGTTACCATCTGACACCACGAAAATGTATTAAGATTGCCGTATGCGCGGGAATGACGGCTATTTGGTTAATTTATTCTGAGTGAATCAGCGAGACCTGCGGGAAATAACTTTAAAATTAAACCTTCAATCCGTAAGCTGCTAACTGTACTTTAGTATCTTCGTAATCGATATGATGAATGCCTTTTAAGCCTAAACCTTCGGCAACCTGTACAAAAAGCATCCGATCGTCGATATATAAACTCGTTTCTACATCGCTCTGCGAAATATCGATGGCTACTTTAAAAATATCGGCATCGGGTTTACGGAAATGCACAAAACTCGACGAAACAAAAAAATCGACAAATTCGTTCAGTTTAAAAGTATTGATGCGGTATTGGTTCAATTCTCTGCCTTCGTTGCTGATTACGGCTACTTTAAGGTTATATTTCTTTTTTAAATCGCAGATCAACTGAATCATTTCAGGATAAGGAAGCGATTTTTTGAACATAAATTCTTTAAAGTCATCATAGCTAAAGCTCCGTTCTTCGAAGAAAACAATACGCTCCAAATATTCATCAAGCGTTAATTTACCCACTTCATAGGTATCGAAGGTAAGGTGATGGCGCTCTTCAAGATCAACAGAATCAAGGTTAAAAAGCACAGAAGCCTCCCCCCTCGCATGCCTGTCCCAGCCATTGGTTAATAAAACGCCACCGATATCGGTAAAAAGTGTGGTAATTTTCTTTTGCATGATTTAGATTTAGAGTAAAACGCCTTTTAAAATTAATACAGCAACACTGAAATAGATCACGATCCCGGTAACATCTACCATAGTGGCTACAAATGGCGCTGATGAGGTGGCCGGATCGAGTTTTAGTTTTTTCAAAATAATTGGCATCATCGAACCGATTAAACTGCCCCATAATACAATGCCAACAAGGGTAAAAAATATAGTAGCTGCAATTAAAAACCAATGCGGGCCATAGTTATAGAGGTGTAACTCCTGCCAGGTTACAATGCGGATAAAGCCAATTGTGCCTAAAATGATGCCGAGCAAAGCTCCAGAAACCAATTCGCGGCGCATTACGCGCCACCATTCTGCGATGGTTACTTCGCCTAAGGCCATTGCCTGGATAATTAAGGTTGAAGCCTGAGAACCACTGTTACCACCACTACTCATAATTAATGGAATAAAAAGCGATAATACTACTGCTTTTTCGAGTTCGATTTCGAAGTGCTGCATGGCTGTTGCAGTTAACATCTCGCCTAAAAAGAGCACAATTAACCATCCTGCACGTTTTTTAACCAGTTTTAGGATTGGAATATCGAGATAAGGTTCATCCAAAGCCTCGGTGCCCCCAATTTTGTGCATATCTTCGGTGTATTCTTCGTTGGCAATCCACAGAATATCATCAACGGTAACAATACCTAAAAGAATGTTATTTTCATCTACTACAGGTAAAGCCACACGGTTGTTCATCCTAAAGATATTGATTGCATCTTCCTGAGGATCGTTAGCTTTTAGGGCAATAAAACGTTTATCGGTAAGTTCTCCAATAATTGCTTCAGGATCGGCCAGTAAAACCTCACGGATCCTGATATCATCCAACAGTACCCCTTCTTTATCGATCACATACACCACATCGATGGTTTCGGAGTTTTTTCCGTAGCGCCTGATGTGCGCCAAAACCCTGGTGATAGACCATTCAGGCTTTACGGCGATGTAATCGGGCGTCATTAAACGGCCAATACTATCTTCTTTGTAGCCTAAAAGTGCAAGCGATTCTTTACGTTCTTCGGGTGGTAAAAGCGTAATCATTTTTTTTACCACATCGCCTTTTAATTCGCTAAAAAGTGCGGTACGGTCATCTGGCGGCAGATCTTTGATGATCTGATTCAATTTATTGCCCGAAAGCTTTTTGATAATCCGCTCCTGGGTAGGAAAATCCAGAATCCGAAAAACGTTTACCGCCCTGTTAAGGGATAAGGTTTCGATAAATTTGGCTGCATATTGTGGAAGTTCATCAATCAGTTCTTCAACATCCGAAATATTCAGTTGATCGAGATATTGCTTTAAAGCCTTATCATTTTCTTTTTCAAGCAGTTCCTGAATCTCTTCCACAACCAATTCTTCCATAAAATACAATCTAATTTATTACATGCCTAAACCTCTATTAACGGTTCGCAAAGGTGCATTTTTATTTCCTAAAAAGCCAACGGTGTCCCTTTAAAATTAGCCAGAAAGGCTTCTTAAATTAAAAATAAAGCGGAATAAACTCAATAAAGCAGTCTGCTGCTTTATGATTTAATCATTTTTTAACATAAAAAATATCTCATCAGCAGGAAGTTAATTTTTATATGAACTTACAGATTAAAAATAGCCTTGTTTTTTTAATGAAATGATTTTGATTTTTCTATATTTGCAGCCTTATGCTCCCGTAGTTCAATGGATAGAATTATGGTTTCCGGTACCATCGATATGAGTTCGAATCTCGTCGGGAGCACTTAAGGAGACAACACATCATAGTTGTTTCCTTTTTTTATGCCTCTAAAAATCTGTCGCATAATAATTTAAACTACCAGTAATTAGTATTCGATTCTTAGTTTAAAATTACCTGTACCCTTTTTAGAACTGGTTCAAAAAACGCTTGTAAAATTGTTTCTATCGCCATTTTGATGAGTTCGATTTCTCCTTAGGGATAATTGATTTTTCAGCATCATTGCTAATCGCATTGTTTTTCGCCATTAGGTAAAGAAAATCAAGTATTATATGTGCCTCAGACCTAGAAACCATGATGCCATCCTTTCCCAAAAGTAAAACGGCCTCATCAACAGAGATTTTTCTATCTAAAATCATTATAGCTTTAAGTTTTAATTGGAGTATGAACCAAGATCTTTCTCAGGGCCTCTGGCAATTGTATGGAGAGATTTCCTGAAATAAAATCAATTCCCTGTGGTGGGATTATTGTGGCTAACTGTTTCTTATCAGCAGTATCAAAACTTGAATAATCTTTAAAAAGCTGTATTGAACGTTTACTGTTATGTGCCCGTTGCTGGCAAATAGTATCAGCCATATCCATATTTTCAGCTATCTCTTTTTTCAGACATTTAGCACGCTCAAGAATTTCTCCCTTGAATTCGTTGTAGTCATCAAGTTTCAATATATCTTCAACAAAAAGATTACGAGCCCTGGATAACGATTTCTGTCCCCTTGAAAGTTGTCTAAGCAAACTAGCTCTTTCATTTGAATATTCTTGAATAATTGAATCGAAATTCACTTCCTCCAAGATTTTATTGTAGAGAGCAATCGCCCCTTTAGAAAGTATATAATGTTGTAGGTTCTTTTCATAGTTGAGGTTGACAAGCCTAGCACTTACCCTTGTTGCACACCTATTCGACAATGATAGTATGGATATCTTGACCTCGCTCCCCGGGAAAAACTACCAAGAATTATGTGTCCACAAAGCGGAAAAGTCATAAAGCTCCTTAAATAGAACATTTCCTTCACCGCCGTATTTTTTGCGCATACTTTTCTTTTGGAATTGATAATATCCTGAACTTCATAAAATAATGACTTAGCGACCAGGGTCTCATGGTTACCCTCCACAAGTTCTGATTCACCAGATTTTTTTGATAAAATAATGAGCCCGCAATAAACAGGATTGCGAATGATTTTAAAAAAATATGAATGAGTACAATTGAAACCTTTAGCCAGGGCCATTCTATGAACCTCAGATGGGCTATAGAGATTCTTTGAAAGTTGCTGAAATATCCACTGAATAATACCAGCTTCAGGCCATTTTGGGGCTATGAACTTACGACCTTCAACCGAGGTGAGGTTCACAAATCCTACTGGGGCCTTGTTGGGATAGCGGCCCATAAGCTTAGCCCTACGCATACCATCTGAGGTATTGAGCGCACGCCTGGTATTTTCAGCTTCTGGAATGGCAAGATATACAGCTAGCATGACTGAGCTTTCCGGAATTCCAAGGTCAACAGGCTGGTCTATCGCCATTGCATTGGTGTTGTACTTGCGTAAAAAACCTATCGTTTCATAAGCGTACTGGATGTTTCGGCTGAACCGGTCCCATTTCACAAATAATATGTTGTTTTCTCCCCTCTCCTTATTCTTTTTGATTTCCGAGATGAGTTTCTTCCATTCCGGCCTAATAAAGTTTTTAGTGGAAAAGTCCTCCCTATAAATTCCTTTCACCTTGATACCATTACACTCACAATATTTCAGTAATCTATCTTCCTGTTCAGGCAAAGAGTATCCTTTTCTGTTCATCCGTATTTACGCGAACATATAGATAAGCCGATTTCATATCGCTAGATATTAACTTAGTGTTGAAACGAACAATGATTAGAAGAATTGTGTTTTATTAAGTATATCTGAGGATTTTGTGGTAAGTAGCTGAGGGTTCGCTAAAATCGGCTCGGTTTTCATCCATCGTTGTCATCTTTCTCTGTCCATAGGTTACTAGATTTCGCTTGAAACGGCCAATTGAGTCATTTCAAGCAGTTTTAGGCTTCTTAAAAGCTAGACTGGACTCAATTTTCGGTATACCTAAAGAAACCGAACTGGAGATGTTTTAATAGCCTTAAAATCTAATCATATTTCTTATCTGCTGTGAAACCATAAAACTGACAAAAGATGGCAGGGAGCTGATGACAGGTATTTATAGTCAGGGTGACCACCTGGGTATTAATTCGGTTTTAAGTGATAGTTGTTATGCAGATACTGCTACAGCCCTCGAGGATAGCAGTGTATGCCTAATTCCACTGGATCAAATGGAAACCATACTTAATTTATACCCCGAGGTGGCACGAAAATTTATCCATTTGCTTTCCCGGGACAATAGAGCAAAGGAAGAGCAACTCTTGGAACTGGCCTATAATTCAGTAGGAAAGAAAATGGCAGGAACACTTCTCCGGCTTTATTGACAGGTAAAGGCAAATGATAATTTAATAAATATCAACAGGGAAGACCTTGCCGCTATGGCATGCATGGCAGCAGAAACGGTGAGCCGCACCTTATCTGATTTTAAGGATGAACAGCTCATTGATAGAAACGGAACAAAGATTACGGTAATTAACCACGAAGGGCTCTCTAAAATGAAAAATTGAGTGTGTAATGACAAAGCACCATTGCTGTTATAGCAAATTATCTCACACTTTTCTAATGGCCAATTGTTGTCTGCTAATTAAAAAAAGCATGCCTTTGTAGATATTCGGCTATCTTCCGAAAGAAATTATTGGCCAACGGTCCTGAAGCTGATCCCTTTAGACTGCCAGAATAAGGAGACTTTGATCCTGAGCAAGCTGCGCAAGGCCAGCCTTTTTATCCGGTTTTGTTAAGCAGTGATATAAGGAACGCAATGTGGAGTATATGTTAAGTTTGACGTAATTATAGTTTCTTTCGACCATAATAGATCGGTATTTAAGGTCGTTTTCAGTTTTTCATTCCCCATCGAAATGTCAAATCCAAATATCCTTTATCGCTACAGTAACATGAGATCTACCGCTATTAAACCACAAATCCCCATAGCAATCTCAAACTTTACTTCATCAGTAACATCAACCTGTATGCTCAAGCTATCCAAAATAAATTTAATCTCCTGTTCATTCTCATCCTCAATGAGACCATGTCCCCCGGCTGGGTCCACACTCAATATTTTTCCCTTCCTCATTTATATCACATTCATGTTATCAATATTCATGTATTGTAGTCTTTATACTTTATTAAAACAATGTCAATTATTTAATCATGTTATTTAGATCATAGGATGCCCTTTTGAAATCTTTGATCTTCAACACAAGGCCTACATTATCGATCCGCTCGTTAGTGTACAAATTCCCTTTTGGAAACACCTGTGATCTGGGCAATCGTTTTTTATCTAAAAAGGAACTGAAGGTTTTAAAGTAATCCTTCAGATTAATGTCGGTATCGATCATCGACCATAACTCAGAAATGTTTTTTAAGGCCGCTGATTTATTTTTTACCGCGTAGCTGATTACTGCTTTGGTTACATTTTTTTGTCTTTCAACCCTTGCATGATCATCGTAACCAGTTCCAACAACCCGTACACGGGCATAAGCCAGGGCCTGATCGCCTGTCATTTTAATAGTTCCGGTACGGCTAAGTGGCAAAAGCGGTACCCCTTTTAAATAGGCCTGTTCTGTGATATAATTGTTTACATAGTGGTGGATGCCTTTATCTATCGTTAAAGTTATTCCTCCGAAAGCATCTATCAGCCCCGCCGTATTATTAAAATCGGTAACGATTGAAGAGGTCAGTTTAGTTTTAAAATTTGCATTAATGGTGGATATCAATAATTTTCGTCCACCCAGGCGATACGCTGCATTAAGTTTCTGGTTTCCATAACCTTTGATATACACATAGGTGTCACGCAAAATGGATGTCAACTTTACCTCTTTATTTTTTACGGTGATTACCATGATCAGGTCTGCATTGCCCCGCTTATTTTCTTCCCTTGAATCTGATCCAATCAGCAAGATTTGCTGCGCATAAAGCGAATGTGAAAATAGGATGAACGATACTATTATTAAGAATGAGGATTTGATTTTGATTGTTGTAGATAACATAGGTGATTAAATGAATGTTTGAGGTTTTTCTAGTTGCTGGCAAAGCTACCACGAAGCTTTTGCACACCATATAGCCTTTTTGCACTAATTGAATCCGTAGTTGGCTTATGGAGACGATCTACAATCCCTTCTTACTGATATTTTACAAGCAAATGATGCGCATAAACCACCCAAAAAGGCTATAGATTGGTACCTGCGCTTTCGCTAGGTTTGCAGAAATGACATTAACCTCAATCATTACCGTAAACTATAATCAGCCCGGAGTTACCCTAGATCTGTTGAGTTCAATTAAAAAAAATTGTGCTTTAGATGAGATCGAAGTGATCCTGATTGATAATGCGAGCGATATAGATTATGGAACTCAGTTTAAAGCCAGTTATCCTACACTAAAATACATCCGTTCGGAGGTAAATCTGGGTTTTTCGGGAGGCAACAACTTAGGTATACAACAAGCCACCGGACAGCACATTTTATTGATAAATAATGATACTGAGCTTATACCAGGGTTTGTTGAGCAGCTTAATGCAGAAATGCTTGCCCGACCTGAAATAGGCATTCTCTCTCCTTTAATCGTTTACCATGATGATCCGGACATTATCCAGTACGCTGGCTACACCCCAATAAACTTTATTACAGGAAGAAACGAAACCATTGGGTTAGGCCATTTAAATAAAGGACAGTATGCCAATGTCAGTTGCGAAACATCGTTTTGCCACGGTGCCGCAATGATGTGCAGAAAAGCAGACATCGATCAGATTGGTATGATGCCCGAGCAATATTTCTTGTATTATGAGGAATTGGATTGGTGTGAAATGTTCAAACGTGCGGGCAAAAAAATATGGTTTACCGCAAAAACACATATTCTCCACAAAGAATCGATGAGTGTAGGGAAAGAAAGTGCCATTAAAACGTACTTTATTACCCGCAACCGCCTGTTGTTTATGCGGCGTAATACCAGTTGGATGAACGTAATGCTTTTTAGCCTGTATTACCTCGTAATGGCTGTTCCGAAACAATTATTTGGCTACCTAGTTAAAGGAAGAACAGACCTCATACCTTTCGTTTTTAAGGCACTATTCTGGAACTTATTCCATTCTAAAAAACACGTTACAAGCCATTTATCCAATAAGTTAATAATAGCACCCCACAGCAAATAGCTTACAATAGAATGGTATTAAAGGGCTATTGAGCAACAATGCTGCTTAGGCTAACTTCGTGCCAATCGGTAAAAGGGGAATTACTAGTCTACCTATTGATGTTACCGACTTAATTCAAAGCTGATAAACAATGATAATTTTCCTCTGGACCTGCCTTTTTATCGTAACCTATACTTTTGTTGGTTACGGATTAGTGCTTTATGTACTTATAAAAATTAAACGGCTATTTGCTAAACCAAAAAAATTCCTAGCTGATGCAGTGCTGCCGTCGATAACTTTACTGGTGGCTGCCTGGAATGAAGAATTCATAATTATTGATAAAATTAAAAATACGCTTCAGTTGGATTATCCAAAAGAGCTGTTACAGATCATCTTCATCACCGACGGGTCTACAGACCTTACGCCAGATCTCATTTACCCATACAAAGAGATTATCCTGATGCATAATGCCGATCGCCACGGAAAGATGGCGGCGATTAAAAGGGCGATACCACAAGTGGAAGGTGAAATCATTGTATTTTCTGATGCCAACACCTTTTTGAACCAAGAAGCACTGCAAGAGCTGGTAAAGCACTACCAGGATAAAAAGGTTGGTGCTGTTGCGGGTGAAAAACGGATAATGGTGAACCAGCATGCAGATGCCAGTTCTGCAGGCGAGGGCTTTTATTGGAAATACGAATCGAGGCTTAAAAAATGGGACTACGAGTTATATTCTAATGTGGGAGCCGCTGGTGAACTTTTTAGCATCCGCGCTTCATTATACGAACCCATCGAGTCAGACACGATAATTGATGATCACATGATCGCAATGAGAATAGCAGAAAAAGGCTACCTGATCGCATACGAACCTGCAGCTTATGCCAGCGAAACCGCCTCGGAAAATACTGGTGAAGAATTGAAGCGGAAGATCAGGATTGCTGCTGGTGGAATCCAATCGATCCTTCGATTAAAAATTGCTGCTAACCCTTTCCGCTATCCGGTTTTAACATTTCAGTACCTTTCGCATAGAGTATTAAGATGGACCGTTACGCCCTTTTTGCTGGTTATGGCCCTGTTAACGAACATCTGGATTGTTTCCAATCATGGGGCTCCATTTTATACGCTTTTGCTTACAGCGCAGTGTATGTTTTATATGCTGGCGATCCTTGGATTTGTGATGGAACGTAAAAGTATTAGGATCAAACCGTTATTTATTCCTTATTATTTCTGTATGATGAATTATGCCGTTGCAGCAGGGATTATCAGGTATATCAACCAAAACCAGAGTGCAGCCTGGGAAAGATCATTAAGGAAATAACTATCCAACAATGTACAATTGCAAATTTCCTCCATTTAAAGGAAATTAATATAATAGCTTACTTTTAAACCTCCCGTTTTTGTATTTTTCTCCTTACTCAAGTACTTTAACCCGCTATCTTTTCATTCAAAAGAGGTGGTTGTTAACGTGTCTATCTATCATTCTGGTAACCCGATCATCGCAATTCCTAATAGCCCTTTCGCACTATTCCAATCTAAATTCATATCAGGTACTTTAGTAAAAAAAATAGACCACTAATAACACATCGCAAAACACTCAAAAACAAGAATTTACATTATCATCTAAAAAAAATGCGGCGCTACCAACCTTAATCTCGTATGCTTAATAATACCCTATCTGCCCTTATCACTGCCCAATGTAATGTATCTCCACATAACATTGCTCTCGAATATAATAATCAGTCGCTTGCCTATGGCGAACTTGAAGCCAGATCTAATCAGTTAGCTAATTTCCTGATCCAAAACGGCATTGATAAGGATTCGAGAGTTCCTATACTGCTTAACAGATCATTCGAAATGATTATTGCTATTTTGGCAATAATGAAATGTGGCGCAAGTTACGTACCTATTGATCCTTCTTATCCTATGGAAAGGATTAGCTATATAATTGACGACATTGACGCAAATTTTCTCATTACCGCCTTTAAAACCCCGCCAAATTTCGCTGGCACCACTATACTGCTGGATGGGAACTCATCTCCTATTGATACGGCTCCAAAAACCCCGTTACCAGTAATTACAGATGGGGAAGCAATAAGTTATATTATCTATACCTCCGGTTCAACAGGGAAACCCAAAGGCGTGGTTGTTCAAAATAAAGCGGTGAGTAGCTTCATCATCAATCAAAGCAGTTATTACGGCATAACAGCTGCAGATAGAATTTTGTTATTTTCAAGTATATCATTCGATGCTTCTGTTGAACAAATATTTATTGCCTTAACTACCGGTGCATGTTTGGTTTTGTTACCTGAAGAGCTATTGGCCGACGTAGAAAGGTTTACACAATATGTTTCCGATAAGAAAATCACACATCTGGACGTTACCCCTGGCTTCTTAGAAAACCTTGACCCGGAAAAATATACAACACTAAAAAGAATCGTTGTTGGTGGCGATGTTTGTCCAAAGGCCTTGTTTTTGAAATGGCAGTCGAAAGGCGAATTTTATAATGTTTATGGCCCAACAGAAGCAACGGTAACTGCAACTGCCTTCAGGTGTAGCGCTGATCAGATTTCGCTCTCCGAGTCTTTACCCATTGGTGAACCATTGGCCGGAACAGCCGTTTATATTCTCGATGAAACAAAGCAAATGGTAGCGGCCGGAAAAGTAGGCGAAATTTATATAACTGGCTTACAACTGGCAAAGGGCTATTTAAATAATGATACACTAACAGCACAAAATTTTATAAAAATAAGCTCACTTGGCAACCACCTGTTTTACAAAACCGGTGATATGGGAAGATGGCTCGCAGATGGAAACATTGAATATATTGGAAGACGCGATGAACAGGTAAAAATAAGAGGTTACAGAATTGAGATTGGCGAAATTGAAAATGCGTTAAATGCAAGTCCGCTCATTAGCCAAAGCGTTGTATTAGTTAAAAGTAACACGGAGAGTGATAAGCAACTGATTGCATTTGTGGTTTCTGATACAACATTTAACAAAACAGATATTGAGGCTTATTTAAGCACCAGGCTGCCAGAATATATGATACCCAGAATTTGGGTAGAACTCGAGCAAATGCCGCTTACCATTAGTGGCAAGATTGACAAAAAAAAGCTGGTTATTCCTGATTATTCGGATTTGCTTACTACCCCCTATGTAGCACCCAGAACTGCACTCGAGATAAAAATTGCTGCCATTTGGAAAGAGGTGTTAACAGCGAAACGCATCGGTGTAAACGACAATTTTTTCGACCTCGGTGGCAACTCGCTTTTATCGCAACGTTTAATTATTGCCATGGATTCACAGGATATCAAAATACCTGTGGTAAAGCTTTATCAGTATCCTACTGTTTCAGGACTTTCAAATTACCTCACAAAGGCATTGGAATCCACTCGATTAAAACGTCATTCGAGCGGTAATAATTCCAGGGATATTGCTGTAATTGGGATGGCAGGCAGATTTCCAGGAGCAGAAACCATTGCCGAACTCTGGGATATATTGGCTCAGGGCAGGGAAACAACCACCTTTTTTAGTGATGAGGACCTAGATGTTAATATACCAGAGCAGGTAAAAAAAGATCCGCTGTATATTAAAGCACGTGGTATTATTAAAAATCCAAAAATGTTCGATCCGGATTTTTTCGGCATAAACAGAAAATTGGCTGAGCTAATGGATCCTCAGCACAGAATATTTCTGGAGATTGCATTTGAAGTATTAGAGAAAACAGGTCACCTTCCTTCAAAAGTTGATTATAAAACAGGTGTATTCGCTGGCTGTGGACCGAACTTCTATTATGAAACCAATGTACTTGCACACCCCGATAAAATCGAGACAATGGGTAAGCTACAGGTTACCACAGTTAACGATAAAGATTACATCGCTTCCAGAACAGCTTATCATCTCAACCTTAAAGGACCTGCAATTAATATCAATTCGGCCTGTTCTACCTCCCTACTGGCCATTTTAGAGGCCGTAAATAGTTTAAGGGCCATGCAATGCGACATCGCCATGGCAGGTGGAGCAAGTATAAATGCGTCCATCAATAGTGGTCATATTTACCAGGAAGGAAGCATTTTAAGTAAAGACGGACATTGCCGGCCTTTCGATGATGAATCGACAGGTACCGTTTTTAGTGATGGTGCGGGTGTGGTGCTACTAAAAAGACTTGAAGATGCCCAGGCCGACGGTGATACGATATATGCAGTAATTAGGGGTGTTGGTGTAAGCAATGATGGTTACGATAAAGCCAGCTTTACCGCCCCAAGTACTGATGGTCAGGCAGATGCGGTACTCTCAGCCATTGTAGACGCCGATATCGAAACCACAGAAATCACCTACATCGAAACCCACGGTACCGGCACGCCCATTGGCGATCCGATTGAATTTGAAGGACTTGTGCAGGCTTTCGGAAATCAGGTTAATAAGCAATATTGTGCCATAGGCTCGATAAAAAGTAATTTCGGCCATCTTACAGAAGCAGCCGGTGTAGCCAGTTTTATTAAAACCTGTTTATCTCTTTATCATAAAAAACTAGTACCATCAATTGGTTTCAATACCCCGAATAAGAATATCAATTTTAATAACAGCCCATTTTATGTAAACGATCAACTGCAGGATTGGACTGATGAAAAGAAGGTTGCTGGAGTGAGTTCTTTCGGGGTGGGCGGTACGAATGTACACGTTATTCTGGAAGGTTATGAAAATAACATCGATACCACCAGTACCAGCCGTGAATATGAGCTGATTGCGATATCGGCAAAATCAGCCGAAAGTTTGATCAGTTACAAATCGCAGTTGAAAAACTTTGCATCTCTTCATACGGCAACCCTGGCTGAAGACCTTGGTTTCTCACTACAAAACTCTCGTGGCTTTTTCAACCACCGGGGTTTCGTAATTGTTGATACTAAAAAAAATCTGGCAGAACAGCTGGCGACCAACAATCAGGATTTATTTTTCAATAAACAGTTGACAAAAAAAGCAAACGACCTCGTTTTTATGTTTCCAGGACAAGGCTCCCAATATCACAACATGGGCTCTGGGCTCTATCAGCAAGAACCAGTGTACCGCCAAGCCATTGATGAGTGTGCTGACATTTTGAAAGCGTTAATCGGGAGTGACCTCAGAAATCTTTTATTTTCTGCTAATCAGGGAACAGAAGTATTGCAGAACACGCAATATGCTCAGCCTGCAATTTTCGCCACCGAATATGCGATGGCTAAATTATGGATGAGTTTTGGATGTAATCCGGCTTTGCTTTGTGGCCACAGTGTTGGCGAATATGTAGCCGCGCATTTAGCAGGAATTTTTTCGCTGGCTGATGCACTTAAACTGGTTGCACTTAGGGGAAAAATGATAAGCGAATTGCCCGCAGGCGGAATGTTATCCATCAGGGTTAAAAATCTGGATCTCCTTAGTATTTTACCAGCAGATCTTTCTATTGCAGCAGAAAATACCAAAAACTTATATGTTATCGCCGGTCCGGTTGAATCGCTTTCCAGCTTTCAGACCAAACTTGAAGGGCTCGGTATTCCGGGTAAATTTCTTTCATCGAAACATGCATTTCACTCATCCATGATGGATCCGGTAATACCTGCATTCCGCAAGCTAGTAGCTACGATCAGTCTTTCTGGTCCAAAAACGCCTGTAATGTCAACAGTAACAGGTAGTTTGCTTGAGGATAAGGACGCACTTAATATAGACTACTGGACAGATCATTTGAGAAAAACGGTAAAATTTGAAACTGCTATAACACATATTGCCGCCACTTACGATCCAATATTTCTGGAGGTTGGCCCTGGTGATACCCTAAGCATTTTTACCAAACAGATAGTAATGGAGCAGCCCGTTGCAAGCGCAGTGATTCCAGGCGTGAAACAAGGAGATGCAGACACCAGGCAGCTTATTCATTCCCTGGGCAGGCTATTTCTGGAAGGGCATGAAATAAACTGGGAGGAATACTATAAAAATCAACAGCGGAAGTTTCTCGAACTTCCATCGTATTGCTTCGACCGGAAAAAATACTGGGTAGAGCCAGCCCAGAACAATCTGCCTCACCAGGGAAAAACTAAATTCAACGATATAACTATGGATACCGATCAGCAAGAGATGCAAACAAAGATGCTTTTTACAAAAGTAAAAACTGTACTGGAAAATTCTTCAGGGATAGAGTTTGAAGGAGTAGATATCAGTAAAAACTTTCTGGAAATCGGTTTCGATTCACTATTGCTTACCCAGGTAGCCAGTTCGCTCAAAAAAGAGTTTAATGTGCCCATCACTTTCAGACAGTTAAATGAAGAATGCTCCTCTATACAAACGTTAACAGGTTATATAAGTAAATTTATTGCGCCAGACCAGCCTTTAGCAGAACCGCAGCACAACTTTCCAGTTCAAAACATTCAACCTCAAGATCAGGATCATACCGCTTTATCGCTGCTTTCTGCCCAGCTTGAGCTGATTGCCAAACAGATCCAGCTGTTAACCAACCTTCCGCAGCCTGCGCAACACATTAGCCCAATTATCCATGCCGAAGTACCTCAGCAGGTCAACAAGTCAATAAATACCGCATTGGGTGAATTATCAAAGGAAGAACAAAAAGAAATAAGCAAGCCATTTGGTGCCACACCAAAAATCGAATTTACCAAAACAGAACTTGATGGAAAACAACGTCTTTTCTTGGCCGAACTGACTCAACGCTACAATTCAAGAACATCGAAAAGTAAAAACTATACTGTTGAAAGCAGACCTTACATGGCCGACCCAAGGGTTGTAAATGGCTTTAAGCCAGCCCTCAAGGATCTGATTTATCCTGTAGTTGTAAAAAAATCTGAAGGTAGCAGGCTTTGGGACCTGGATGATAATGAATACATTGATGCTCTGAATGGATTTGGATCCAATATGCTGGGCTATCAACCGCAATTTATTAAAGAAGCACTCCATAACCAGATTGAAAAAGGTTTTGAGGTGGGCCCGCAACATGAATTGGCTGCAGAGGTGAGTAAACTGATTTGTGAATTTACCGGATTTGACCGAACAGGCCTATGCAGCACAGGTTCTGAAGCTGTGATGGGCTGTATCCGATTAGCCAGAACCGTTACTGCCCGTTCAACAATTGTTGCATTTTCAGGTTCTTACCACGGTATTTTTGACGAAGTATTGGTAAGGGGAACAAAAAAATTAAAATCTTTTCCGGCAGCAGCAGGCATTATGCCCGAGGCCGTAGAAAACATTCTCATCCTTGATTATGGAACAGATGAAACGCTTGCAATAATTAAGCAAAGAGCGAATGAAATTGCCGGAGTGTTGGTAGAACCTGTTCAAAGCAGACGGCCGGATTTTGTACCGGTTGCGTTTTTAACTGAACTTCGCAAAATCACCCTTGATCATTCCATTGCACTAATATTTGATGAAGTAATAACAGGATTCAGAATGCACCCAGGAGGCGCACAGGCCCAATTTGGCATAAAAGCAGATCTGGCAGCTTACGGAAAAGTAGTTGGTGCAGGGATTCCCATAGGCGTAATTGCTGGTGAAAGAAAATTTATGGATGCGCTTGATGGCGGCTTATGGAATTATGGTGATAGTTCGATACCTGAAGTAGGAATTACCTATTTTGCCGGAACCTTTGTACGCCATCCCCTGGCACTTGCCGCAGCCAAAGCATCGCTTCTATATATAAAAGAACAAGGACCTGCGTTGCAACAGAGATTAAATGAAAAGGGAAATTTTATTGCTCAGGCATTAGATAAGGAAATTTCGGCAAGACAGCTACCAATCAAGATCGTTAACTATGGTTCGCTATGGAAAATAAAGTTCGAACAGGACATACCCTACAGCGAACTGCTTTTTGTACTTATGAGAGAAAAGGGAATCCATATTCTGGATGGCTTCCCCTGTTTTATGACGGAGGCTACAACTTATGATGACATTAGTAAAATCATTAGCGCTTTTACCTCATCCATTGATGCACTTATCGGAGCTGGCTTTTTTCCTGATTACCGCAATCTCGAAACGGAGCGAGCAATACATCAGAATACTGCCGTTGTAATTGACAATAATACGCCTCCAATTGCCGGAGCGAGGCTAGGAAAAGACTGCTTCGGTAACCCTGCCTGGTTTTTAGAAGATCCGCAAAACGATAAGAAATTCTTACAGATTCAATTATAAGTTAGTTCAGATGATACCTTTAGCATTACAAAGTGAGCCGTTAACAGTTGATTTTAATCCCTTTGAAGATGAGCGGGCAATTGACAAAGTAATCTCTATAAACAAAGCACAACAGGAAATTTTTATCTCCTGCTTATTGGGTGGAGACGAGGCTAATTTAGCCTATAATGAATCGGTTACGATCAACCTGAGGGGTAATTTTGAAATTGAATACTTTAAAGACGCCTTTGCCCAGGTGATAAATAGGCATGAGGCCCTGCGAAGCGTGGTAAGTGGAGATGGAGAAAAACTCATCATTTACAATGAGATGCCTTTTGAAATTGCTTTGCAAAACCTTTCTGGTTTACCGCAAAAAGGTAAAGAATTTGAATTCAGCACTTTTTTAAAAGCGCAAATGTCTATACCTTTCGATTTAAACGAGGGGCCACTTTTCAGGGCATTTGTACATCGCAATGAAATAGAACAACATCAGATTACCCTCATTTTTCACCATATCATTTGCGATGGATGGTCATTTGGCATTATCCTCGAAGAACTTAGCAAACTATATAGTGCATACGCTAATGGATCTGCTCCTTCCCTTCCGGAACCTTTCCATATCAGCGATTTCGCAGTTGTAAAGGAAGTATACCGTAAAAGCCCGGATTTTCAAAATACAGAAGAGTTCTGGTTAAAGGAATGTGCTGATGATTTACCGATGGTAACCCTCGCCACAGATTTTCCCAGGGGTATTCAACGCAGTTATCAATCAAATAGAATCGATCAGCAGCTGAACGGCACTTTAATTAAAGACCTAAGAAGCCAGGGTGCAAAAATCGGATGCAGCCTGGTAACCACCATGTTATCATTGTTTGAAATCCTTATTTTCAAAAAAACCGGCCAGGCAGATCTGATTATAGGTCTTCCGTCGGCAGAGCAGGCGGTAAGTGAATTTTACAATCTGGTAGGTCATTGCGTTAATATATTACCGGTAAAAAGTTCTATTGATGCTGAAATGCCCTTAAATGATTACCTCAAAGAGCGCAGGGAATACCTGATGAATGTGTACGAACACCAGCAGTACAGTTTCGGTGAACTTTTAGAGAAGCTTAAAACCAAAAGAGACCATTCAAGAGTGCCGCTGGTACCTGTTGTATTTAACATTGATATGGGTATGGACAGCGATGTGAGATTTGATGGACTTACGCACCAGATCAGCTCCAATGTAAGGTGTTGCGAAACTTTCGAACTTTTTGTTAATGCCACCGATTCACCAGATGGCCTCATCCTGGAGTGGAATTATAATGCGCAACTTTTTTCGCAAGCAAGTATTGAGGTCATGATGCAGGATTATGCCCTTTTGGTCAACAGTATGATCAAAACGCCATCAATTTCCATATATGATGCAATAATGGACGGAAAGCTTAAATCCGTTGCAAACGGTGAAACCTTGCTGAATAATCAATCTTTCGTTGAGCTTTTTGCCAGCACGGTATCGCAATTTCAAAACCGCCGGGCAGTGAGCTTTGAGCAGCATGCGCTTACCTTTTTATCTCTCAATAATAAATCTGATGCGTTGGCTTCCATTTTACAAAGTAAAGGAATAAAAAAAGGCCATATTGTAGCCATCTCAATCAGCCGTTCGATAGAGATGCTCGCCGGAATAATTGCCATTTTAAAAACTGGTGCAGCATACCTCCCGATTGACCCTACATTGCCCAGTGATCGGATAAATTACATGCTCACCGATTCAGGTGCAACATTTTTATTTTCTAATTTGCTGGCCCACGTTCCCGTAAAACTGGAAATACTAAATCCTGAAGAAATTTTTGCCTCACTGGATGCACATCCCTACAAGTGGCAAGCTCCTCCTATCAGCTTAAGTGATACAGCTTATTTACTGTATACTTCGGGTTCAACCGGGCGACCAAAAGGGGTTAAAATTAGTCACGGAAACCTGGCAAATGTTTTACTGAGTACAAAGGAAATGCCAGGCATAAACTGTAACGACAGACTACTGGCCACAACAACCATTTCTTTTGATATTGCTGCACTCGAACTCCTTTTACCGCTTATTGCCGGTGCAGAAACAGTAATCGCAAATGATGCCGCATGCAAAGATGGAAGGTTAATAAACAATATCATTTCCACCCAGAAAATTTCGATTATTCAGGGCACGCCATCCACCCTGAAGATGATCTTAAACTCAGGTCTCGAAGCAAATAAGCTAAAGGTTTTTGCAGGTGGCGAGCAGCTGGAGCTTAATCTATCTAAATCGATTATGGCCACAGGAGCTAGTTTATGGAATATGTACGGCCCAACCGAAACCACCATATATTCAATAGGTAAACAAATATCAGTTAGCGATGAGTTGATCACGATTGGCAAGCCCCTTCATAATACGGTAATTTACATTAACGATGCCGCAGGGCGGCCTGTGCAAATGGGAACCGTAGGAGAAATCTGTATCGGTGGAGAAGGTGTGGGTTTAGGCTATGTAAACAATAATTCGCTCATGAGCGAGAAATTTATATTCGCAAATGATGGCTCCAATATTATTCTTTATAAAACGGGCGATCTTGGAATTATGCTCAACAATGGAGAAGTGCAGTGCCTGGGAAGAATAGATCATCAAATTAAGGTACGGGGGCATCGGGTAGAATCGGGTGAAATTGAGAGCATATTAAATGCTCAGGCAGAAATAAGCGATTCATTAATCATTCGGCGCAATGATACCGGGGCCGACGACTGCCTGGTGGCTTATATTACGATTTGTGAAACACAACTAGCCAATAAAGAAATCATCCTCCCGATAGAAACGGGCGATAATAGAGAAACTCAACTGCTGTTAAATAGAAATTATAGCAAATTATTAAAGAATAAACTTAAAGCACTGCTGCCAGATTATATGGTACCGGATTTTTTTGTTGCGATGCGTGTTTTTCCCCTTACCGCAAGTGGAAAGGTAGACCGGGATTTATTGCCTAAACCCGAAATAGAACACTATGCTGTAAACAAGGAAATCATTAAAGTATTAAGCGAAACCGAGCAGCTGCTCCTAAACCTTTGGAAAGAAGCCCTGGGCATAGAAACGCTGGGAATAGAAGATGATTTTTTCGAAATGGGCGGTAATTCGCTGATGGCGGTAAGGTTAATGGTAGCACTGGAAAAGAAAACAGGCATTCGCCTGCCGCTGAACATGCTCCTTACCCATCCTACCATAGAAAAACTTGCCACCCAATTTATCACTACAGATAATGAGCGGTCAAAAACGATTATCCCCATCAGAACCGGAGGTTCAAAAGCGCCAGTTTATCTGATCCATGGTAGCGGACTTAATGTATTATTATTTAAATCAATTATTCCGACCCTGGATGACGACCAGCCAATTTATGGGGTACAAGCAATTGGTTTAGACCGTTATGAAGATCTCCCGGATAGCCTTGAGGGCATTGCAAAAAGATACTTAGACGAAATTCTCGAAATCAATCAAGACGGGCCATACAACATTGTTGGTTATTCGTTGGGAGGCTTTATCGCCTTCGAAATGGCCAAGCAACTAAGAGCCATGGGAAAAACAATTAACCTTTTAGGTGTAATTGATACTGATACGGGCAACAATGGACCAAGTGGGCAATTAAACAGTAATTTTGGCTACTTTGTAAAAAGACAGTTTAAAAAAATCCCTTTTATAGCGCACTCATTTAAAAAAACGCCGGTAAATACAATCAAATACCAACTTAATGCTACAAAAAAACGGCTGTTTAAAAACTTTGAAAATCAGCAAGACAGTGACTGGGGATTGTTCACAGATCGTGAAAAAGAGTTGTACAATCTATACGATCTGGCACTGGAGAAATACTGCCTGCAGCCAAGCGATTTAAAAGTAACTTTATTTAGAGTGAGTGAACGGTTATATTTTCTCGATGACCTGACTTATCTTGGATGGGACCGCTTTGCCCTGCAAGGAGTTGAGGTTTGCGAAATCCCTGGCGATCATAAAACTTTTATATCCGCACCCCACAACGAGGTATTTGCCAATATTTTACAAACAAACCTCAACAAGCATCAACATGCATTTTAACAAACTGCCGGCTATTATAAATGCGGCCTGGCAAAACCTTGATGATCCCGAAGACATTGACCGAAAAAAAAACAATATTTTCAAAATCGATTTCGAGCTTTATTATAAAAAATTCTGCACTCAGATTCATGAAATACTTTCCCCCGAGGAGATAAAAAGATCCGGATTTTTCTTGAAAGAACATGATACCCGGCGTTTTATTGCTACAAGGCTTGCCATAAGAAAAATAATTTCCGAATATACCGGCACCATGCCGCAATCGGTAATTTTTAACCAAACGGCAAACAAAAAGCCATCTACCGCTGGTATCGAATTCAACATCAGTCATAGTGGCCATTACATTATGATAGCGGTGAGCGAAAATCCGATCGGGATAGATGTTGAACAGATAGACCATCCTGTAGATGTGGCCCAGCTAATCCCCTACTGCTTTGATACAGCCGAGAAAGAATTTATAGCATCATCGAAAGATCAGAAAGAATCTTTTTTTGCCTTATGGACCAGAAAAGAAGCACTATTAAAAGCCACAGGGGAAGGACTCATAGATAATCTTTTAGAAATCAACTGTCTGAAAAACAGGTTAACCAGATCTTACAAACTCTACCGTTTGTTAACCATTCGGATCGCTCCCGATTATATTTTTACCCTCGCTACAACTGAAGATCTGGAAACCGTTTTTTGGAATTTAAATTAAAAACAAGCAAGCTATGCAGACCGTAAACAAAGTAGATCACATCTCCCACGAAGAATTTATAGCAGAATATGTAAACAAAAAAACTCCTGTGGTTTTTAAAAATGCTTCCAAAGTCTGGGGCCAGCATACATTCGGACCTGATTTTTTTAGTACACACTTTGGTAATTATGAAAAAGAATTTGAGGGGAAAATGTATACGATCAACGAAATTTTGGAACTCACCCTTAAGAGCACCCCGAAAAACCCTGCACCTTACCCGATTACTTTTGAACTCCCTTACGATATTCCAGGGTTTATGGCGTACATTGATCCCATCCACATAAATTATGCAACACCAAACTGGTTTGATTCCAAGATATTCCCCTACGGCAGATTCGGCAAAAACATCAATCTGTTTTTTGGTGGCCAGGGCAACCAATATTCGCTACATAAAGATTTTTATCATACCAACGCCTGGATTACTCAGCTATATGGCGAAAAAAAATTCATCCTTTTTCCCGGTGAGCAGGATGAATTTTTATATGCAGGCAAACAAGGTTACGCCAATTTTCTTTCACCTGTAAATATTCTAGATCCGGATCTGCAAAAGTACCCGCTTTATCAACAGGCCAGATCGGTGGAAGTTACGCTGCAACCGGGGGAAACAATTTTCGTCCCAAACGGCGTCTGGCATACAACTGTAGCTCCCGGGCAGAATATTTCGCTGATTTTCGATCAGCTGAACAGCACAAATTATGGTGCTTGGCGCAAGGATATGTATAATATCAAGACACAGAAAAGCCGCACGGGGGCTATCATCAATTATGGCTTTGCCCTGGCCGCTGGCACGATCTGCAAGTTGAAGGGATTGATTAAAACATCAATTTAGGGTGTTCTGAAGCATATGCGAATCAATTAGTTGACCAATATAATTGCCATGGAGCCTAATGAATTACAATGGTATTAAAGGGCTATTGGCCTAAAATATAGTATAGTCTACCTTCGCATTGGTCAAAAATTAGATCAAAAATAGATTACAAAAAATTAAAGCCCTTAAAAGAAATATGAAAATAGCAGTAATTGGCACTGGTTATGTTGGCCTGGTAACAGGCACCTGTTTGGCAGAAACAGGTAATAACGTTACCTGCGTGGATATTAATACCGATAAGATCGAAAAGATGCAAAGCGGTATATTACCAATCTATGAACCAGGGCTGGAATTGCTTTTTCACCGTAATATCAACCAGAACCGATTAACTTTTACCACCGATCTGGCTTCTGCCATAAATGGGGCGGAGATTATATTCATGGCCCTGCCAACTCCTCCAAATGGGGATGGGGCAGCGGATCTGTCTTTTATATTGGGTGCCGCAAAAGATATAGCTGTTCTGATTACTGATTACAAAGTTATCGTAAACAAATCTACTGTACCAGTAGGAACTGCCGACAAGGTTAAAGCAATATTTAAGCAATATACTCCAATCGAAGTTGATGTGGTTTCTAACCCGGAATTTTTGAGAGAAGGGGTTGCCGTTGAGGATTTTATGAAACCAGACCGGGTGGTACTGGGAACCACAAGCGAAAACGCAAAAAAGATAATGAGCGATTTATATTCACCATACGTGCGCCAGGGGAATCCAATCCTGTTTATGGATGAAAAATCTTCAGAACTGACAAAATACGCGGCCAATTCATTTCTGGCTACAAAAATAACTTTCATGAACGAAATTGCCAATCTGTGTGAACTTGTTGGTGCAGACGTAGATTCGGTAAGAAAAGGGATTGGTGCTGACGAAAGGATAGGGAAACGTTTTCTTTTTCCTGGGATTGGTTACGGAGGTTCATGCTTTCCGAAAGATGTGCAGGCACTGGTAAAAGCTTCAGATGACTATGCTTATGATTTTAAAATTCTGAAATCTGTAATCGAAGTTAACGATAGCCAAAAAACAGTTCTGGTTGATAAGGTACTTAAATATTATGGTGATGACGTGAACGGAAAACATTTTGCCCTATGGGGACTGGCTTTTAAACCGGAAACTGACGACATCAGGGAAGCACCATCGCTTTATATTATTAAAGCGTTGCTTACTAAGGGCGCTACAGTAAGCGTTTTTGATCCTGAAGGAAGTGAAAACACCAGAGTGGTGTTTGGAGATAAAATCGCTTATGCCGCAAATGCTTACCAGGCTGTTAACGGGGCAGATGCCTTACTTATTGCTACAGAGTGGTCGGCATTTCGAAACCCCGACTTTGATCAGATCAGTCTTTTGATGAACGAGAGGGTGATTTTTGACGGCAGAAACTTATTCAATCTTGAAAAAATGATCGATCTGGGCTATTATTATAACAGTATCGGGAGAAAACTGATTGAAAAAACTGATGTTGTAACCAAACTTCAGCCTGAGCAAGATGAATACGCAACTATTAATTAAATAAAGGAAAATCTATAATTAATACTAATAAATTTTAAAGGATATATAAACTGAGTTGGTAGAAAAGGGCTATTGCCTTAACTAGCCATTGTATATACCTTGCAGCTGGTTATTTATTGATAAAAATAACAGCTGAGAAGAAATTAGCAAAAAAATAAGTTCATCTTAAACGGCCAACAACCAGATGTTGAGGCAATTCAATTCAACACTGTACATTATAATACAAACGATCAAGTGATAACCCGACCTGAATTACAGCACAAGAACATACTTTACATCGGCGTAAAATTTTACTACTATCACCAGCAGTTAATTGATAAACTTGAGGATAATTATGGTGCAAAGGTCAATTACTTTCCTGAAAGGGATACCAGCATTGTATATGGCATTATCAACCGGTTAAGCCCCTCCCGTTTGGAGGCTTACCAGGAATTTCATTACAGAAAAATATTAGCCAAAATTATCGATAAAAAATTCGACTACTTTTTGGTGATCAGGGGTTTTAAAATGCCATTATGGTTTGTTAAAAAAATTAAGGCGCTTAACCCCGGCCTCAAACTTATTAATTACCAGTGGGATTCTAATACTAACAGCCCTTTCATTAACCTTACACTACAGTACAATATTCTTCCGGAGTTCGACGTAAAGTTATCTTTCGATTATAAAGATGTTGAAGACCATGCGCAACTGAAATATTCGCCCACCTTTTACACCGATGAAATAAAGGAACTTGGTGAAAAACCCAACGGTGGGGATTTTAAGTATGATTTGTTTTATTTTGGTTCTTATCTTCCTGAACGTTACCAAGGTTTGCTAAAGTTTATGGCGTTTGCAAAAACGCATAATTACTCCGTTAAATTTCACTTTTATATGCCCATCAGGTATTTCATTATTGAGCGGCTAAAAGGCGTTAAGATCGATTGGAAACTGATCAAGTTCAGAAAAATGTCAAGGACTGATTATATCGCCAATCTTTCCGGTTCAAAAACCATTATCGATGTGAGTAACACAAAACAATCGGGCATGGCTATGCGGGTACTGGATGCTTTAGGCTCAGGCAAAAAAGTTATCACAACAAATAAATGGATAGTTAAAGACAGCATTTATGACCCCAGGCAGATTGCCATAATCGATATTGAAAATATTAAGCTACCTGCAGGATTTATAGAAGACGACGCTTGCCTGCCTCGCCAAGCAGCATTTAATCTAAACAGGTGGATTGAACGGATATTTATCGAAAGTTTTGACAACCCGAAAACAAGCGTCATCAACACTATATCAGCAGATAACCAGACAGCCTTTAGCCAGAGAATGAATAATCCACTATAAATGAAATTTGTACAGAAACTAAAAAATATACATTTTCTATCATTAATGGGTACCGGCGGCATGTCGGTGTTAACGTTTTTGTTCACTGCGATACTATACCGTTCCTTATCAATAAAGGAAATCGGGATCTGGTTTTTCTTTCAATCCATGTTATCCTTTCTTGATACCTTCAGGCAAGGTTTTTTATCTACCGCTTTTGTAAAATTTTATGCTGGCACTTCACCCTCAAGAGGACAGGAAGTTATCGGATCAACCTGGTTTATAGCCACCGCAACCACAATTATCCTCTTACTACTTAACATTCCCCTTATTTTTATCGCTTTTCTGATTAAAGATGAAAGCCTGATCTATTTTGCGAAGTTTTATTCCATCAACCTATTGTCATCCCTCCCTATGATTGTAACGATGTGCATTGCACAGGGCGACCTGCGTTTTGGCCGTTTAATGTACATTAGGGTGTTTCAGGTTGCTTTCCTTATTCTATGCCTGGGTTTTCTGATATTCACAAAACAGAACAACCTATACAACCTGATGTATATTAACATTTTAGCAGGAGCAGCAACCAGTGTTTTGTGCATCATGTTAGGCTGGTCTGGTATAACCTTTTATGCCAAACGCACTAAAGCCTGTACAAAAGAAATTTTCGATTTCGGAAAATACACGGTGGGTACCTCCATAAGCTCAAGCTTGTTTGGGGTTACCGATACTTTCGTTATCAATTTTATGCTTGGACCATCTGTTTTGGCTGTTTACAACCTGGGGCGCAGGCTGATGGAAGTTGTAGAAATTCCTTTAAGAAGTTTCGTTGCAACAGCAATGCCGGCCTTATCAAGTGCTTACAATAAGAATAACAAGGCCAAACTCATATCCACCATGAGCAAGTATATTGGCATTATTACAATTGGCCTTATCCCATTTTTACTGGGCACCTACATATTTGCAGGTTATGCGCTTGCCATTATCGGTGGTGGAAAGTACAATGGCACCGAAGCAGGTGAGATTGCAGTAAATATCTTTAGAATTAGCGCCACAATCGCCCTGCTCTCCCCTGCCGACCGCTTTATGAGCGTTACCCTTGATGCGATACACAAACCACAAATCAATTTATATAAAGTGATTGTAATGGTAATCATAAATGTGATATCAGACTTTGCCGGGGTGTATTTTTTCGGAAATATATATGGACTTGTTGTTGGCACCTTCTTCCCTACTTTGATAGGCATCATTATCTCTTATCATTATATCAATAAAGGATACCAGAACTTTTCAATCTTTCATAGTTACATCCTGAGTTTTAGAGAGATTAAAAAATTTATATCCAATGGATTCAAAACTTCTGGTACAATTTCAAATTAAAAAATCTGTTAACCATGAAAACGATATTTTCAGTACCCGAATGGCTGAATCAATACGAGTTTGCTTTTAAAAGCATTAATGAGGTACCGCCATCTTTTTTCCAGGGAATTAACACTAAACTAAGTAAATTACAAAGTGCTAAGCCCGTAGTTACGATTTTAATCGCTGCATGGAACGAAGAACTGAATATACTCCGTAATATTTCAAGCCTGTCCAATCTCGTTACAGCTTATCCGCTGGAGATTATTGTGGTTAACAACAACTCCACCGACAGGACACAACAAACACTTGATAACCTGAACATTACAAGCTATTTTCAGGAGATTCAAGGCTGTGGTCCGGCAAGGCAAATGGGAATGGAACGTGCAAATGGCGAATACATTTTGCTGGCAGATGCCGATTGTGTGTACCCTGCCAACTGGGTTGATGATATGATGGAAAAGCTTACGATACCTGGCACCGCCTGCGTATATGGCAGGTATTCGTTTATCCCCGAAGCCGGTTTTTCGCGTTGGAAACTTTTTATTCTTGAAAAACTGAAAGATCTTGCTGCAGAACTCCGGCAGGTAAAACGGCCTTATTTAAATGCCTTTGGCATCAGCATGGGTTATGTTAAGTCCTTTGGATTACAGGCTGGCTATATTATGCACAATACCAGAGGTGACGATGGCAGATTATGTTTTGACCTGATGAAATTCGGAAAAATATTGCCGGTGCGCACCAATCGCGCAAGAGCATGGACCGCTCCGCGTACCCTACAACGTGATGGTGATTTTGCAGCTGCACTGCTTTCGAGGTTAAAATTAGAGTTTAGCAACCTTACCAGCCTATTGCGCGCGCACCCGGCGCATGATACGAAGACAAGTAAAAATGAATAAGCCTTTTATGAAAGCACTTAACTTCCCGGAAATATCACTACTGATTACCCATTATAACCGACCAGACTCGCTAGAGAACCTTTTAGGTAAATTAAAAGATACTGGTTGTAATTTCGGAGAAATTGTGGTATCAGATGATGGCAGCAAGTCCATCATCCGTAATCGGTTAATGCAACTAAGCCAGGTTTATGGCTTCAGATTGATCGGAACGGAAACAAATCGCGGGCTGGGCAACAACCTGAACAAAGGGCAGGATGCAGTAAGCAGGCCTTATACCTTATACCTGCAGGAAGATTTTGAGCCCAGTGCACTTTTTGGCGAAAAGCTGGCTTCGGCCCTGAGTGCCATGGCCAATGATGCGCAAATTGATATTGTAAAATTTTACGCTTACTACGCATATCCCTATCTTAAACCCTTTAATGATGATTTTGATGAAATGTATGTCCCTACAATGGGCTTCGATTATTCAAAGATCTATCTTTATACCGATCACCCGCATTTAAGGAGATCTAACTTTTTTGAAAAATTCGGCCGGTATCCTGAAGGAATAAAAGGTGATCTAACAGAGTATAAAATGTGTATATCCTTTATCCAAAATAAAGGAAAAGGATTGTTCTATAAAGATTTCGCCAACCTGTTGTTACAACGCAATTCAGTTAGTGAGCCAAGCACCATGCAAAGGACCAATTGGAAACACCGTCCCAACATATTAATCAAGGTATTGCGCGATAGTTACCGCCAGATTAAATATAATTTGGACATTCTTACCATGAAAAGCTTAAAATAATCAATCAGCAGTAACCTTTTTCTTCGATTTATACTGAAATCTCATTTCGATGTGCTGATAAGTCCACCTTGCAGCATAGTAAATTACGATACAATTCGGGATAAACAAGTAGGCATATGCTTCTTCCGGCAATTTAAAAAGCCTGATAAAAATCACATTGAACATACTGATAAACAGTGTATGTACCATGTATATGGAATAGGAATATTTACCTAGTTTTTTAAGCAGATCAATTTTGATTATGGATCTGGAAACCCATCCTTTTTCGAATGCAAATACCATTATCGAGATAAAAAACACGATTTCGTAAACGAAGCCGTAATGTTTTAGTACCTGGCCACAAACAATCACCACGCCAATTAAAAGCAGTGCGCCTAATTCCATCACGCTAAATAGCGAATGCCTGAGTTGAGAAAATGCCTGATGCAGGTATTTAAAGCAATACAGACAGCATGCGCCGACGAAAAAACCTATTAATCCTCTTAAAAAACCAAAATCATAAGTGCAATCAAGCTTAAAGGAGCCTGTTATAGTGTATAGCAATACCGCAGCAAAAAGAGCAATTAATAAATAAACTATTGGTTTTGAAACAATTATCTTCTGCTTACTCGTTAGGTAGCAGCTAATGGCAAATAATAAATAACTGATCACCTCAGCACTTATAGACCAGCTTACCAGGTTCCAGCTTACATCGTGCACATGGGGCAGCTTGATCGAATTGATCAGAAATAAGGAATAAAAAAAGGTAATCACCGAGTTATCAAGAAAGTTATTGATCTTGATATGGTTAACCAAACCTAGTTTTACCCCTTCTATCGCCAGGAAAATTAACAGCATCAATAGATGCAGCGGATATAACCTCCTGATTCTTTTGGTTAAAAATAATTTTAATGCTGCAATAGTATCAATCCGCTGATAGGAGTAACAAATAACAAATCCACTGAGCACAAAGAAAAAATCTACAAACATATCAGCATTCATAACAAAGCTGTTGTTTAGTATTGGGGTAGCAGAAAAAGCACTCATGTGGTAGAGTACGACAAGGGATGCGAAGACTCCCCTGAACATATCCAACACTAAAAATCTATGTTTCATAATGTTTGATCTGATATTTGATCTAAAACGCCATTTTTCGTAAAGGCTGTTTTTATTTTTTTACTGAACATTTATCAGGATTTTTTCATCAATCTGCGAGAGAATCTCCGGATCGATATCGGTATCAAACTTACGTGCAAATAATTTTTCGGAACTGCGGATACCTGCAAAATCTGCTGACTTTAAAATTAAAGGATTCGGAAGATTTTCATCCCATGTAATCATACGGAGATTATCATTCACAATGGTATTTTTATATGGCGAATCCATTAACAGGGTTGCGATAAAAAACTCATCTGCTGCCCAGGTATACTTCATAAAACGCATTAACCGGGGCTGATCTTTGATGTAGCTGGTGAGATATGCCGCACATGCCGAGGAGATTGACCACCAACTGGAAATGCAGGTTCCATACAACTTTGCCGGCAATGGAAACTTTCTTTTAGGCAAAACACAGTTAACGGCACGCTGCAGCAGGTATTTACCTCTAAATTTAAAATCAGTAAAATGGTAACTTTCAAACCGCGACCGGGCATGGCCCCACCATTTCTCATTCGCTTCCATATCGTAAGACACAAAACTCTTGCCGATATTCTGCCTAAAAAAATCGGCAATTACCTCAACAGGTTTAATAGGATAATCCTGTGCACTAAGCAGGTTATAAAAATCATAAGTCATTCCTTTATGCAGAATCTCTTCCAAAGACCTTAAAATGGCCTGAACAAATTGAAAACCACCCCAATTGCAAACGGTGCGATTAACGATGAAATAAACATTAGGCAGATCTTGTAAATGCTGGAAACCAGATATGGCAATTTTCTTGTCTAAGTGTATATAAAAATCGAACTCGGGATGTGCCATGGCCTTAATCATCATGCCCAATTGCCTGGGGTTTTTATAAGCCATTATAATGTGAGCAACCCTCATAGAGTAACGGGATTAACTTTTTTCATAAACTGGTACATCATCCCAACAGAATTTTTCCAGGTATGCGACCTGGCAAAAGCCTTTCTTTTATCCATCAAAACGCTATCTTCTTCTTTCAAAAGTTCTGCTATACCATTGCAATAACCTTCAGCATCATTCGCCAAAAGCACATAATCGCAAAATGGCTCCATCGCATCAGTTTTGGTGGCAATTGTTGGTTTTCCAAATGCAAGGTATTCATCAATTTTTCTTGGGTAGTTACCAATAGTAAGCGCATTAACCAACTGAGGATTAATGCAGATATCGAATTCATCAATAAAACCAGGCAGCTCAGTTACAGGCTTCGCCCCTAAAAAATGAACGTTTGGCAACTGGTGTAAGTCACTATCCTGAAAGCTGGTATCTTCGGGCCCAACCAGTACAACATTCCACTCTGGTTTAGAAACAGCGATATTCGCAATGAGTGAAATATCGAGCCTGGCAGCGGTTAATACGCCAACATAGCCAATCCTTGGATGTGCGATATGCGCTAACTTTTTTTGCCCGCTACCAGGAACAAATCCATCGAAAGCCATAAAATCACAACCCTGCCCTACATTGTACGAATTGGGGTTATATTTTTGGCAATAACGCTCCAGATAGGCAGAGTTGGCAAAACATAAATCGCTTTGGGCAATTATTTTAGGTTCCATATAGGCCCCGTGTTTTTTATAATAATCTGTAGCGAGCATATTATCGCGTGAGTAATAGATACTCAATTTTGGTTTTAACAAGTGCTTCAGAAAGAAACTTCTGAACATGTCGCTATCATTAAACAGCACATCGTTTTTGAAGGATAAACTATCAGTTACTTTTTTAATGGCCTTAAACAACCTTTCATTATTTAGCCTGTTGAGGTAGTTATAAATTTGCCCTGGCGGTAAGAAGTTAATGGATTCTAACAGGCAATCGCAATTTAAAACATATAATTTTTCATTAACTTTTTCGAGACCGTTTTTCCTGCCCGAAATAACATCAAGTTTTTCAATAACCTCTTTGTTTTTACCGTTACGCCATTTTGTAATCCGATCGAGTGAAGGGTTTACATATAAAACACGGTTATTGGCCGAAAACTCTACGGCAATGTCTTTGCAATTACTCCCTATTTTGGTATCCCAGCCTTGCTGACCGACAACGATAATATCTAAGTTTTCCAAATTGCTGATGATTAGGGTTGAATAATATGTTTGGTAGCTACCGATCGCTTATTCGCACTTCTGGCGTAAATAAGTGAAACTACCTGGTAATAAATAAATTTTGGAATACCTGCCAGTGACCTGTAGATGCGGGCATCAGTTGGCTGTCTGAGCAAGGCAATTAAAAAACTGATTAGAAAGCTAAAAATCGCAAGGATCCAGTAAACCGCGGCTACACTTCCTGTTAACAAATTGATCATCAGGAAAAACACCGATAGAATAAGAAAAATAAATAAAGGCGGCCTGAGCAGAATAATGCCAAAAAGCAACTGGTTTAAATTCATCCTTTTTATTCCCTTACCAATAATTTTTAATCCATAACCGCAGAAACGGAACCATGTATTGATCCACCGGGCGCGTTGATTAACAAGCTGAGCAGAATTAACTGTTTTTTCGTCATATACAACCGCATTTTTTGCAAATGCGATTCTTCTTCCTGAAAGCAGAATGCCTGCCTGAACCACCTTATCGAATCCGGCACCATGAAAATCAAGCGCCGCAATAGATTCACGGTACAAATCGGCTTTAAATGCCATTCCCGATCCCGCTAATGTTGCCGATGAGCCAAGTTTAAACAGCAGCTCGCCGTCATAAAAATGATAATAAAGATCTCTCGCCGCATCCAGGCAGGCATAAGTACTGTTCAGATTTTTCGCTGCCCTTAATCCCTGTACCGCTTCAAAGCCCTGGTCGAAATATTGGTTTAGCTCATTAATATATTCAGGATGCACCAGATTATCACTATCGATGATGGTAATAATATCGTGCGCTCTCGTGAAGTGTTTAATCGCATAATCATGGGATTTTACGTTACTGGCGAGCGTATGTGGAGGCCTTAAAACCAGTACACGGTTAGAATTGAATGTTAATACGGCTGCTGAACAATTATCTGCAACGATATAAATCATGTAGTTACTGTAGTTAAGATCGAGCAAAGATTTAACAACCTGTTGCAGATAATCTGTTTGTTCGTAAGCGGTTACAATAATTGCATAATCGGGTGTTTGCTTAAGCAACGGTTTTTTTATCCTGTTACGCACAAAAACAGAGAAGACAACCATTAACAATGGAAGCACCAGATTGTATCCTGTTAAAACCTGAAGCAGCAACCAAAACAGGTTAAGGAGGTTATTGATCATGGCGGGTTTGTGTTTTTTTAGCATTTCCCAATGCTTTATAAAAAGCATAGGTAAAACATATCAATCCGGGTAAAACAAAAAATTCAAATGGCATATTAAGCAGTTAAATAGTTTAATTCTTCAGGTTCGGCAATCGGTCTATCCATTTCCCGAGCATTATATATAAAAACCCAGGAAAGGTATACTACTATGGCCGTGGGCATGGTATTGAGCACTTCATTTCCGTAACTGCAAAACAATACGCCGCCAAAGCCTGCTGTGAGCGCAACCAGCTTGATCCGTAAATCTTTATCGCGGATTGACCAGGTAATGCCACAGCATTTTCCCAAAATAAACATCATGATGGAAAACCATATTGTAAGGCCCACAACGCCATACATGGCCCATATTTTTACAAATAAGCTATCTGGCGGAAAGGTAGAAAGATAAGTACCACCATTATAGAGTATGCCGTTATACCCCAAACTTCCAAGTCCGCCACCAAAAGGCCGGCTTTCCATATAACTTTTCAGATCGTTTTGATTGATAAGCCTAACATTTAGAGAGGCATCTTCAGGATTTAAGGCGGTGCGTAACCGGTATATCTGGTAGTTATTATCACCAATATGAGTAAACATCAAAATACTCACCAATGCAACTGCTGTGGCACCGCCAAGAAAAATTGCTTTCAGGTTTTTACTCAGTACAATCGCAATTACGCCACCTACCAACAGCGCAAAAAGTGCGCCGCGTGTGCCCGAAATCAGCATGCCATAAATACAAAAAGCCGAACTGGCCATAAGTGCCATGCGTTTCCATAGCTTCATTTTACCAAATGAGAGGATTAGTGCAATTAAGCCGATATGCGCCTGTGATGCCCCAAATTGGCCTGCATCGGTAAAAAATGAAAAAACCCTTAATCTTCCCCAAAGCAGGTGGGTACCAGCATTGGCTTGCAGAAAAGCGTTTTCTCCTGCCGATAAGCCAAAAAACAATTGCTTAATGCCATTTAAAGTTGCCATTACCGAAAGGGAAATAATCAGGATCAGGAAAAGATCAAGGTCTTTTCGTGTTTTAAAAATAACAAGTCCGAGCCAGGTCATTATAAATGGATACAGCGCTATACTCCGTAATTCGGCAACCCAGCCCAGCAAACTTGCTTCAGGATTAAATGCTTCGAGTAAACTCAAAGTAAACCATATCAGCAGTGAGTAGAAAAGATCGTTATTGATACTTTTAGAATCGAAACCTGGCTTAGCGATAAGGGTTGCAATAATGGTGAGCACAAGAAATCCCTCAACAAAAATCCCGAAAGGCAGCCCCCCTATCTCACGGAAAAGTATTCCGAAAATGAAACAGTAAACCAGAAGAACTATAAATATGCTTTTTTGCATTCAGGATTAAAGGTTAGGTTATCGGATGATCGTAAAAAACCCAACCGGCAAAACCCTGCTGCTGTTTAATGTATTCAATATGTTTGCGTTGGTCATCCGAAATGGTGTTACCCGACCTGAAAACCATTACGCTCATATCTACAAATAAAAGCCATTCTTTGGTCAGGTTAAGGTCCTGAAGACTGCTGATATCGATCACAATGTTATCAAATTCTTTTCTTAACTCATCAAATGCACTCCGAAGGTTTTTAAGACTTTGCGTTTCTAAAAGCGACTTTTTAACTGCATTTTTAGTCATTACGGTGATAAGATCTTCGGTCTGCAGTTTGCGTTTAACAATAAAATTCTGAAAACTCTGGCTCGATGCGATCTTTTTTTGCTCAGTGTTTTCAAGGGGTAGTTCCTCAGCAATAAGTAAGGTTTTTCTGCCCACCATTGCAAAAGAATAAGCAAGATTATAAGCCAACTGGGTTTTTCCTTCCTTAGGCAATAAACTGGATATTCCCAGTACCTGTTCTTTGTTCTGATCCAACTTTTTCAGTAACTCGAATCTGAGCGACCTGATCTCATTCTTGTAATTATCGTGCGTAGTGCTACTGTTATCGTTCCAGATGAAACTCGGGTTGCGCTCGCTCGTGGTAATTTTACTAAAACTGCCTATCACTTCTGATCCGGTTGCGAGTTTGAGCCTATCTACATCTTTTATTTTCTGATCCAGCACCAGCATGAGCAACAAAACGCCAAAGCATAAGCCAAAACCAGCAAAACTGGATCCCATTACATATAACACTTTTTTAGAGCGTAATGCCTTACCAGGCAAACCTGCTTGCTCAATTTTAAGGTGCATACCCAGGCTGTTGCTTGTTTTACTTTGATTGGACTGATCCAAAGCTGCCATATATTCCTTGGTTGCCAAATCGGCATCACGTTGGTAGTTCTGAATATCAGCATCGTAAGGCACCATACTGGCATACCTTGCCCTTAAGGTAGCAAGTTCCTGATCAACAGTCTGCATACTGCTTTTGGCTTGCTGCAGCTTAATCTCCAGATCGAGTTTCTGCTGTACCAAAGCCTGTTTGGAAGTACGGGGATCTAATACGTTTTCATCGTCGTTCAAATCGCTTTTAGCGGATATCAGCCTGTTTAGAGAATCTATCTTTTTTTGGCCAGAAAGCTTAAACCCACCATCTACATAGGCGTTATTTGCTACTTCCAGCTGTCTTTTTAAATTCACAATAGCCTTATTGTCACTATAACTGCTTCCCTGTATAAATGAATCTCCTCCCCTTAATTTACCGATGATGGTACGTATTGCGGCCTGGTTGGATGCAATGGTACGGAGCATTTCTGCACGCTGGCTTTCGTATTTAGAAATTTCATTGTAAACGGTTGCCGACTGCTCATTCAGGTTTAGTACGCCTTTTGTTTTCTTAAATGAGGATAGAGAAGAATTCTTACTGTTCATATCCAGTTCTTTTACCTTGAGCAAAGAATCCAAAACCGCGGCAGCATTACTCTGGTTTGTAGAAACATCAGCGCTGTAAATATTGATACATTCCTGACTCAGGGTGTTTACCACAAATGCGGAAAGAACGGGATTCTCCGAGGTAAAGCCAACTGTAATCAGATCACTGTTACCTGCATGAGATATTTCGAGTTTATCTCTTAATGCGTCTTCCCCATAGCCCATGTTTTCAGCCAGGTCAAAAATCGCGTAAGTGCCATTGTTATCTGCAAGGGTAAGCAGGGCTCTTGCTGCCAGCTTGGCTTTTAATATGTTAATAATTTTAACCTTCGCATCTGCATCAATCGACTTTAAGTACTTCGAATGATCTCTAAAAGAATGTTTAACATCGCTCAGGTCGTGGATCATCAGGTTATAAGTAAGGATGCTTAACATCCTTTTCATACCAAATTTTTCGATAATGTTGGAAAATTGCTGATTGACTGCAAAAAAATCGACAGCCTGGTTGCTAATGGCTTTTTTAGACGGATCCAGCAAACCGGTTGATATCTGGGTTTCAGAATAATATTGTTTTGGGATTCTTTTAACTAAAAAAAAGGCAATTAACCCCACCAGCACCGGAGCGGAAATGAGTACCCACTTGTAGCGCTTAATGAGTTTGAGAAATATTTTGATGTCCATTATTATCTTTTTATCTATTTAACCTCTGGTAACGGCTGACCGATAACCTCTTCCAATAAATCTTTGGCTTTCAAATAATCAGATTCTGCTTGCACCTGCAACGAAATGGCAGATGTTTGGGCAATGCGAGATTGATTGTAGACATCGAGTGTTACCTGGCCTTTCTCAAATTTATACCTCGAACTCTCAGCCACACCTTTGCTATCTTGTGCACTTTGGGTATAAACCTTTAGCAGGCTGGTTTGCAGTAAAAAATCATAATATCTCTTCTTCACTTCAACAATTAGTGCATTGTCAAAATCAAGTTCCTGATATTTGGCAATCATATAGTTTGCCTTGGCTTTTTTAACGTTATATGGTTTTTGTAAAAACGACCCCAGGTTAAAATTAATGCCCAATTGAAAACCATTTACATTGTAAGGATTAACCGGATCTACAACAGTTTTGCCCTGCGGACGGTAAATATATGATGCACCGAACATATCGAGGTAAGACATTTTCGCTGCGCCGATATCCTGTTTAAAACTTTCGCTGGTAGCCTGCTGAACCTTTCGTTTTGCATAATTCTTTTTTGCAAGTTCAATGTACTTCGTAAGATCATTGTTGTCGACAGCGCCGATTACGGTTTGCTGGGCTTGAGATTGCAAGCCGATAAAGCTACAGGCTATAATAAGTAAGAATGAAATTTTCATGTGGAATAAATTGTATAATTTAATAGAACGTTGGTTACACATCTTCTTTCTGAATCAGTGCGGGTAATGTTTTTAGAATAATTTTAAAGTCGAGGAAAATGGAATAATGGTTGGCATAATAATTATCGAGTTCTTTACGCTCACTTTCAGACATCTCTTTTTTTCCTCTGCGGCTGATCTGCCATAGGCCGGTTAGTCCCGCTGGTCCGTTAAACCTGGTCGACCATTTATTGGTAGTAAGCTGCTCGGCCTCGTAAAGCGGCAACGGCCGGTTTCCTACCAATGACATATCGCCGATGAATACATTAATGAGCTGGGGAAGTTCATCAACACTGGTTTTCCTGAGTATTTTCCCTATTCTTGTTATCCTTGGATCATTAGAAAATTTAACAAATGCTGATTTTCCTTTTGGGTTGCCCTCATTGGCATATTGATTAAGGGTTGCGAGCTGGCCGATCATCTGATCAGCATCACTACGCATTGACCTGAATTTATAAAAATCGAAGATCCTATAACCAGCGCCTACCCGTTTGCTTTTATATACAATTGCACCCTTCGATTCTAGCCTGATCATGATCGCAATAATGATAAACAACGGCAACAATAAAAGTAATGCTATTCCCGAAGCAACAATATCGAAAATCCGCTTGCTTAGCGGCATCTTGTAGCGCTCTTGCAATTGGGTAGAAATTTCGAGTACACTAGGCTTAATGGCTTTGAACTTAACTAAAAAGGCAATCCTGGCAATAAAGTCAGCCTGCGGAAAGGGATGCACATAATAATCGTTTGCCCTAACCTGAAGGGCTTTCTTTCTCCACTGGGCATTTTCGGTGGTGCCGATAAGTACCACAATGAGATGACTGAGTATAGGATGGTTTCTGATAAAAGAAACCTGATCAAAGCATTCCGGGTTTTCATCGACTTCAATCATTACCAGATCAGGAAGACTTAAAAAAGTTTGCTGCTCGATATAAGACTGAAAATCATCAATAAAAATAAGTTCTTTGGTGCAGCCGCTCAGGCTTTCAAATATTGTGTCTCTCAACAATTTACCAAAATACACTGACCGGACACTGGCCACAGCACTATCTTTGTTCGGAATATTCATTATGCGATCAACCTGCTTATCTGATTTTTCAAAACTGTCGGATTAAAGGGTTTCTCCATATAACTATCAATCCGGAAGGACATATTTTTTACTTTTTCCTCCAAATTTTCTTCTCCTGAGAGTACCATTATTGGCGTGTTGCGGTAGAACCCGCTGCACTTAAGGTTTTGAATAAATGTGCTCCCGTCAAAATAGGGCATTCTTAAACTAGAAATGATGAGATCGGGGTCATTGCCCTCTTCCAGCCAGCTCAATGCATCAATTCCACTGGTTTTAATGGTTAGCCTGTATTCTGGTGCCAAAATGAAGTTCAATAATTTACCGAGATTTAATCCTCCATCAACCAGCAGGATATGCTTCTTTGTATAACGCTTGATACTGTTCTTTAAAATGAGATTTTTCATTGGGTTTATTATGTTGTGGACGCTAATTTTCTTCGGTAAACTGCTGGGATTTATAGGTTTCATAAATCGCTGTAAAGGTCATTTATCCACCAGCCTTAATCAATAGCCCGATAGGGCTAATCCCCTTATATGAGGCACTGAGTGTACTAAAGCATTATTTGTAGATAAATGATGAACATTAAAGAGCGATGGTATTAATTATGCTTTTTCAACCGAGATGATATATTTCTTCTTTAATACGGTGGCGGTGTTACCTACCATTACGCAGTTATCCTCTACATCTTTTGTTATTACCGAACCGGCACCTATGATTACATTATTGCCTATTTTCACATCACCGAGTATCACCACGTTAATTCCGATATCCACATTATTACCAATTCTTGGTGCTTTGCTACAACTTCCATTCTCTTTTATCTTCGAACTGATGTTGGTAAGCTGTCTGATGTTACAGTTTTCCCCGATCACGGTGTTGCTGCCAATCACCGTTCCGAAACCGTATTGAATCTTAAGGCCCTTGCCAATAATAGCACTCGAGTTGATACCTATATTCATTAACCAGCCGATAGCAAACTTATAGAGCAGTAAGTACCAGAAAAAAATAAACCGTAAAATTTTGTACCGATATATTATTGAGGATATTCTGTAGAAGAGCATGATCATACGGGACTTAAAATTTCCTTTATTGTTCTTCCAGTCCTGAAAGATATAAAGTGATTGTTTCTGCCCCTCAGAAATCATTATTATTCGTATTTATATTCATATAAATTAAGGCACATGCAAAAATAAATCGACACGCCAAATCGCGTATAGATACTAAGCCTTAGCTTCCACAAAGCTATTACTTACTTCCCCAGCACTCAATAGCCCTTAAGTATCAATAATAAAAAGGAATAAACACAGGAGGAATACTTAATATGGACGACGTGAATTTTTAGCTGATGTTTTCTCCACTGCATTCGAAAAAAAGTTTGAACGAGCGTACGCATCAGGTTGCGTTACGCCATCATTGCGAGAAGGCTTTTTCAGCATTGGAAGCAATCTTAAAACGATCGCTACTGGCAAATACAAAACTTAAACTAATATTATAATGCTGAGCCAGCTTCAGCATGCCAATCGCTTTAGGCAAAGCGTTAAAAGAACCAGAAGATAAATAAATGTGCAGACTGGTAGAAACTTTCACCGAAGTAATCATACAACGGTCGTTATCAGCCTGGGTATTAAGATTGCTTTGTGCTCACAACGACAGTTGTGATGCATATGATATTAAAATAAAATGGATGATGGTTTTAATTCCATTATCCATTTACATTATCATTTTATATCATTTTTATATAGGCTGTACAAATACAGGCGTTTCCGTTACCAGGATCTGTAAGATACCGTTTTTAGTGCTTACTGTTTTAGCGTCCATATTATCTTTACCGATAGCGAAGGTATAAATAATGGCTTCTTTGCTTTGTCCAAGATCAAGATCATAAGATTTTGATCTACCTACCTGATCGGGGATCGTTAGCACATAAGTTTTTTTGCCGTTAAGCATGTATACGTCAACCAAAGGATCCTTGCTAATGGTTGAAGAAAAATGATATTCACCAATCAGCTTATTTGCCTGGAGTATATAATCGCCAGATGGCCTGCGTGAGAAGTCTGGATTGATAAAACCCGATGAACTATATTGCGTCCAGCTATTCACATCCACATTATCGAGCATATAAAATATACATTTAGAAAGGCCTGTTCTTGCATATAACAATGCAGTACGCAGGTTCCAATCCGCCTGGGTAACCATCGAACTTTTATTGCCAATTTTTATTGCCCTTTGAGGGGTATGCTCTCCAACATCATAACCTGTTTCAGTTACCCATACCGGGATGCCACCATTTACTGATTTTGCAAATTCTTTAAAAAGCGATGCTACCCTACCAAGATCAGAAAGTTCTGGTGCCATGCCTACTGTAGCATTTCCATTGTTTTTAAAAGCATCGTTGGCGTATTGATGGTAGTTAATCACATCAAAACAAAGATCAATCTGTCCATTGGTCCTGGTCCCCCTGTTAACTTTACACCACTGAACCATTTTGCGCACAAACTCCGGGTTTGCATCTGCAATACCGCCCATCACCACAACCATATTGGGATCGGCATTTTTTACGCCTATCCCTTTACCAAGCGTGCCTTTATGGCCATCGTAAAAAGCAGAAAGATTGGCTGCATATTCTTCTGCGGATTGCTGTGCAAGCGGGCCTTTCCACCATTTATCACGTTCATTATCACATTCTATATAAGTGATAAGCCCTAAACCAGCCTTAGGCAAATTTTGCGGGTCATCTCTCCACCTTACCGTTGGATCGGCCAGGAGTAAACTTTTGTCAACATTTTTGTTCGAACCATAACGGGCCGCCAACTGAAAAGCTACACGTGCTTGTTTAATATATGTAGCAGGTTGAGACCGATTTAGGCCATACGGTGCAGGGACATTCTCTGCATCTCTTTGACCAACAGGATAAGTGGCTAAAAGCCAGTCTGGACAGCCTTTTATATCCAACAGCACTTCTTTCCCAGCATCTTTCATCCGCTGATAAATCTGATCATAATCCCAATTCCCATGGTGGGAAGGACTGTAAGTGAATAATCCTTCTTTATTTTCTATCCGCTGCCAATCTAAATAGTGCCTAATTCCTGAAAAAGATTTGATAATCTGGAACCTGGATTCATCCACTTGCCCGTGGTTGGCCTCGGTGGTATAGTTCCACTCGAAAGCGTTAACACCCAGATAAGCTTTAAAGGGTTCAGCGCTTAATAAAGGATCGACGGCGTTATTTTCAGGAACAGGTGCAGTAGTCTCTGGTGCAGCCACTACAGCCTTATTACAATTGGAAAAAATGATGGTAATAATAAAAGTAGCAGCGATAACTACTTTCCTGAGATAACGTTTTTTCATGACGACGGGATTTGCCTACAATATAATAATTTTATCTACTCAACGCGTATAAAATGCTATAATGTAGCAAAAATTAATCTTGTGGAAACACAAGCTGCTAAATCATAAGTCATCCGGAAGCACACATAATAAAAATCGTTTGCCTGCTGTCAAGCAAAAATAGGAATTCGGTAAATTTATCTTTTATATTTTTGGTGATCTGGATGACCTTTCCACTGGATTGGTATTCATCTGTAATTTCATCACCAACTTTAATTTTATCCAGCCTGGAAATGGGGGTACTATACGCTAATTTAATCATACGAAAAAAAATAAACTTTAAAATTGGTGCTGTCAATAAGGATACATAAAATCGAAAAGATCAAAAATGATCTCACAATGATAGGGAATTGACAACAACTCAACAACAAGGTAAACCCTTAAAGGTTTTTATCTAATCTCATTTCCGATTAACAGATACTGTTTTAAGCGAATTTCGGGACTGTAAAATCGCCGTCTAGTTTATACGAATTTTAAATAGTTTGTTTTTTTTTGTTAACGCAAACGCAGCAGGATTGAAAAACCCTTAGTTATAACTATAATTTTTAAATTTATTAAGGGCTTCAATTTTATTTTGTACATGCAGCCTTTTATAAATGTTTTTGCAGTGATTTTTTACGGTGTTCGGACTTATGAAAAGCATTTCAGAAATTTCCTTATACAACAGACCTTTACTAAGTAATGATAACACTTCCAGCTCACGCTCACTCAAGCCTAAATCAACCTTTTGCTTAGCCGGCTTGCTTCCCTGGATAAGACTAATCACTTTCCTTGCAATATAAGGGCTCATAGGCGAACCACCATTATAAAGCTCTATTAATGCTTCATGGATCTCTACAGATGTTGATCCCTTGATGATATATCCGGATGCTCCTGCCTGTAATGCGCTAAAAATCTTTTCATCATTCTGGAAACCCGTGCACATCAGAAAAAGCGTTTTTTTTAAACCTTCCCTGCTCTGCATCACAAGGTCTATACCAGACATGTTGGACAACTTGATATCTACTATCGCAATATCCGGGGATTCGTTCGGCAATTTTTCAAGCGCTTCTTCAGCAGATGAATAAACACCTTTTAATTCAAAAGATTTGTTTTCGAGAATAGAATTTGCCAAACTGTTCCTGTAAAGATTGTGGTCCTCAATAATTGATACTGAAATCATGATAATGCGTATATTTTAGGTAATATTGTTACATGTATGTATATATCCCTATTATTTATCATCACTATTTTGCCATTAAACCAATGCATAACAGATTTATGCCTTTGCTGACTTAGGATTTATTAAGAAGGGAGACAACTCTTTGCTCATTCAAGATGAACTCGACAAACGTAAAAAAAAAAAAAGTTTTATCTATGCCCTTTGATATCACATAGTTAACCTGCATCATATGTACTTAATCAGCTTGTAACAAATACATTTTGTTAGCGATATGGCGATACACATTTACACAAAAAAACATATTAATGGTAGTTTAAATCATACAAAAAGCCTTCAAAATGAACAAAAAGACACCTTCACTTTTAATCGAATAAAAATATGCAGCTAAATTTCTACCAAAAACCTTTTGATTTTTTTACCGTTCTTTTAATGGTTTTAGTTTTATTACTATTTATCTTTTTGCTGAGATATTATAGAACAGCGATAAAATTTAAAAAAAAATACAAAAATCAAGCTGTCCTGATCAAAGCAGAAAGGGATAGAATTAGTAGCGAAATACATGATGATATTGGATCGGGTTTAACTGCGATAAAATTATATGCAGAACATGCAACCCGGGCAAGGCCTGATGTAGCTGAACTTAAGAATCTGGAAGAAATGATCAGCGAGATGGCGTTAAAGATCAAAGAAATTATCTGGAGTTCGAATGCTGAAAGTGATTACCTGGAAAGTTTGATCTATTTTATGGATGAACAGGTTAAAAAAATATTTGAGCATACCGATATTAGCTTTACTGCTGAACTTCCCGAATTCATTCCGGTAGTTGAGCTGGAAAGTGAAAGTAGACGTGATTGTTATTTGATTGCCAAAGAAATTGGGCATAACGTGCTTAAACACGCTAGAGCGAGCGAAGTAAAACTTCTGATTGAGGTTGAAAATGATCAGCTGATATTTTCCATAAAAGATAATGGTATAGGTTTCGATCCTGCTGTACAAAAATCAACAGGCGCAGGCATGGATAATATCCGGAGAAGAGCCAAACGGTTAAAGGCTGGCTTAGTCATTGAAAATTACAAAGGCACCAGGGTAAGAATCAATATTCCGATGAAATATAATTCGCGGGATTAAGTTATAAGTCGTGATCGAATAGTTTAAATATCAAAATGGCTTTATAGTAGTTAAGCACTATATAGTAGAATGTATAATGGGAAGGATGAATTTGAAACACCACCCTTCATCCGAAAGGCGGTGTAAAAAAAATCGTCCCGTGATCTATGAAGACAAAAGTAATACAGCACTTAACAACGTCATATAGCCCTTTGTAGTCATTAGGTTACTAGGCTTGCCTATTTTCAAGTACCATATTGGAAAGGCCTAAAAAATAAATACTGCATTGTTTGTTGTAACTGCTACAAAAGTGTAACAAGCAAACTCGGACTATGATGCTGGTTAAAACATCACCAGCCTCATAAAAAATTTTACTCAGGTTATAAGTTTGGTTAAATGTCTAATCAATTATTAACTTCTGAAAGACTAAAATCAAGGTTGGATGGAATAATACTTCTGTTGATCACACGGACCACTTCCCATTGATACTTACCATTTCCATCCCGCATACCCATTATGCGGACTTCATAAGCTTTTCCCATATGGTTTGTTGAAATTTCAATAAAGTCATTCTTTATATCCAGGGACTTAAGGGCTGCCTTCAGGCGCTTTAAAATATTCTTTTTAAAAATTTCGAATTCAGAATTAGTATACATAGGTTCTTGAGAGATAGATGATTTGACCCTCTTAGTTTCAATTTTTATGCCAGACAGGCCGTTTAAAGTTATTCGTCATATTAACGTTTATTTATTGGCTTAAATTAAACGTATGCGCACTATATATAATTTGGCGGAATAAAACCTTTACGACAATCAGACAAATGAAAAAGCATTATTCACAAATAATGTATAATTTAAACTACACATTTCTTTTTTCGACTAAAATGCAAACGGAAACCTGATTTGGAATACCAAGACATTTCCTAAACGGGGACATCCTTAACGCTTGCTACAGCGGTTTTCATTGCCCTATTCCGCTCTGAAAAAAATCACATATAGTAAAATCATAGCGGCGGAAAAGCAATAATTGCACCAGTTAATACCCCCTGCATCCGTAACATTTAGTAATCTCAAACTTACTGATTAAAAAGACTTTTTCAGCATTTTATCTGTAAGTGGCCGCAAATATGCATTTAGATAGCAGAAATTAAGTATCAATTCATTGGGGTGTACTATATTATAACGTTGTATACGTAATATTACATTAAATCAACTTAAAAGCCTATCTCGTTTATTGTCCGAAATTAAGAAGGAGTACATCCTATCTTTAAATAAGAATTTTCGTTAAAAAAATAGAGGTGAGTATTTGGTACCTTAAAGCGACAAACAAAACACAATAAACTGTCTTTCAGTAGATTATACAAAATGGTTCGACTCCCGAAGGGAGTCGAACCATTCACTCTCATTCAAACTTCAAATAAGTTGTAATTAAGCCATTTCAAATTTATCGCTTAAATTAATTCGAAATTTTCAAATCCGCAATCCGCTTTAAATCTTCAATAAAAAAGTTCGTTAAAGGTCTCGTCGGGCACTTAAGGAGAAAACTCATTTTTGTTGCCTCCTTTTTTTATACATATAAAACTCTGAAGCACAAATCGTTACAGCATCAATAGATTATGTTCGACTTTTGCTCAAAAATTTAATGAACCATATTTAAAATCGGTTCAAAAATATATGTAATAGGGTTTTTATATTGATTATACAGAGTTCGAATTATCTTTAGGGTTCCGCTGTAAGATCCATTGAAATACAAAGGCCACCAATAAGGTGGCCTAAAGCACAAATTGTATCACATTTATTTTTCCTTCATCACTGACGCTATTATTGTTTCAGCAACTGGACCCCATCGACATTACACCAATTGTTAGCATAAGCTTTGCTGTACAACACCACTTTGCAGGAGTTATTAGCAACTACGATATTATTGACTTGTATCTGTTTCCAAGCAGATGTCACTGGAAGGTTTACTGCTTTTTGCAGACCTGCAGTACCATACTCTTTTGCAATCAGTTGGCAGGTATCCTGTCCACCACTGTTTTTCACCCATGCCCGTAAAATGTAGTTTCCATTGGGAATATTACTAGCCACCTGAAAGCTTTTAACGGTATAGTTTACATTTTTCCAATGGGTCAACCGATAGGTGCCATTGTAGCCACCACTTTCGGTGTAAGCGCCATTGGAAGCGGAAGTTCCATTGGTACAATACCATGAAACTGGATTGTGCGTAGCACCTTCTTCGTCAAAATCAGGGTTTAAAACAAAATTCATATTCACAGAATCACGGAATGCCTCGGTTGAAATACTGGGTCTTCCCGACGCAGACATCATCCCCTTTGCATAAGTGGTTATAGGCGCGTAAGACTCTGGTGCCCAATAAAAAACACCTAATCCTTTCCCATTGGGCACATGCCTGGTCTTATTAATTATATCGGCCACATAAGCCCGGCATTTTACTGAATCCTGCCAATTAAGACCTATTTCACAGACCATCACCTCCTTGCTGTATCTGTTTACCATTGTTTTCATATTTGCAAAACAGGCATTATTTGCTGCCTGCCAGCTATTAGTTGATGGGTATAGCGACAGCCCGATTACATCAAACTTACCTCCGTTATTGACCAGTCCATCATATACCCACTGCAAGCTGTTCATATTATCGCCTCCAGCCAGGTGGATAACAACCTTGCTCTGAGGGCTCACCGTCTTTACTGCATCGTAACCCTTATTAACCAAGGCAGCATAGTTAGGCATATTCCACGATGCTCTTCCCGTGTCCCACAACATTCCGTCGTTGGTTTCATTACCCACCTGCACCCATTCTGGATAGATACCATAGGCTTTAAGTGAATCCATCACAGAATAAGTATGATTATAAACAGCATCTTTTAACTGAGCCAAAGTATAACCGGTCCACGCAGCAGGTTTGGACTGATTGCCAGGATCCGCCCATGTATCACTATAATGGAAATCGATCATAATTTTCATTCCAAGGTTATGGGCTGTAATGGCCTGTGATACCACACTGCTTTTATTGCTGTAGCCCAACGGATGATTCACCCAAACCCTAATGCGGACAGCGTTGGCACCCAAACTTTTGAATAAGGCATTACATTCGGTCGGGTTTCCAGCCCTATCATAATAAACGGCTCCTTTTGCAACATCCTTAGCAACCGAGCTCAGGTCTACGCCTACCGCAAAATTCTCGTCAAGGCCTCCCGTTAGGCTTTCCGTTGACCCTAATGCTTGCTTTTCAGTCTTAAATGTTCCGGTCTCAACACTATTTAAAGTGTCGTTAAACTTCTGGCAGCCGAAAATGGCAGGGCATAGCAGTGCCATAACCCCAAATTTGTACTTTCTCATGGTTTTATATTTGGTTAAAAAATAAAGGCGGAATTAAAGACGCGCTTACATCATCGTATTCTTAAGGGATTTATTTCCTGCTTTTTGATCCTCCAGTAAATGGCCACGGCCAAAAGGAAAATCGATACGCCAACACAGATCACAATATCTGAAAACTCACTGGCCATAATGCCAAGGGCAGTAATTCCTATACCTACCACAGCCATGGATATTGCAATAACCTTGATACCAAAGACATTCTGTTTTTGAGAAGCTATATCAGCACGTTCGTTGTTTTCTTTAATTTCGGTTTTAGCAACCATAAAATCCGGTCCATATTTGTGGACAGACCGATAATACAGTTCAAAAAGAGCCAATAACAATACGGGAAGCCCTACACCTACTATAGTTTCTATGGTTCTGCTGAATTTGAGATCAAACATAGCAGGCGTAACTACCTTAAAGAAAAGACCGACAAGCAATGAAGTAGTTGAGATCAGAATCAATGAAAATGAAGTCTGCCTGTTGCTGAACAGCGACCAGATGATCGGCCCAAACAATGCACCGCCAGCAATAGATGCCGTACTCAGTACCACCTCTACCACACCGCCAGCCCTTGGTATAAGGATCGCAACCACTATGGTAGCCGCGCCAAAAACTAAGGTAAAAAGCCTCGCCATTAAAATCATTTCTTTATCTGATGCCTTTTTACGGATCAAAGCCTTATAAATGTCGTTGGCAAAAACCGTGGCCACTAAGTTAATTGTCGTATTTGCCTTACTTGAAGTAGCAGAAATCATTCCGGCCAGAACAAGTCCGATCAACCCTGCTGGAAGAACTTTCTGACATAGCATCATGTAAGCTCCCTCAGGCTCCAGACCTTGCAGATTAGGATTGATAATCCTATAAATCATTGGCGGTATCATCCATATCACTGGACTGATAAAATATAGTGCCGTAAAAAGATAAGCTACCTTTTTTGATTCCTTTACGCTAGAGACACTCGTATAACGCTGAACATAAGACCAATTGCCACCAATATAAAATAGTTGATAAACAATAAACGCAAGCATGAATTCAAACGTATAGTCCGCATTAAATGGCTTAAAGAAATCTACCGGAGCTTTGGCAAAAAGCTGCGAAGGTCCGCCGATTTCTTTAAAAGCAATCGGGATAACGATCAGCACCGATGCGGTTAAAATAACAAACTGAACCACGTCCGTGACCAGTACTGCCCAAAGTCCACCGGCAGCGGTATAAAGGACAATAATCAGCCCGATAACAATAATGCAGGCGTTCAGAGAAAATGGTGTTGCCACATGTACCATTTTACCCACCGGATAAAGCACGGCAGCAGTTGCAAAAAGACTTAACAGCAAAATCAGATAAGTATAAAACTGTTGTGTTTTGATGCCAAAACGTGTTCCGAGATAGTCTGCCGCCGTCATTGCCCCAGTCTTTTTCCATTTTCCAGCGATGAACTTTGCTACCAACAGCCCACTAATGGCCATTGTCAGCTGGATCATATTGGAAACCAGACCACTTTTATATGCGATAGAGCCCCAAACCACAAAGGTGCCGGCAGAGAAATAACTGATAAAAAGAGAAAGACCGTTAATCCACCAGGGCGTTGCACCGCCTGCCTCAAAAAAGGCCTGACCGTTTTTACTTCCTACCCTGGTAAAGGTTAGGCCGATTGCAAAAATAAGTACAGCGAAAATCGCCATTACATAAAAATCAAGTTGTACCATTATATTCTTGTTATATCTTAACTGTAACACCTGATGGCAAATAATGCCGCTGGCACTAATCTAGAAGGATGTTCAATTTTAAGGGTTAGTTTTTTTGTAAAGATCGGCATTGAAAGAGAAATTTGGTTCCTAGCCTGGTAGTTACCAACTTTTTCATAGATCAGTTTACCTTCTCCATCCTCCAAGCGATAATTCCTGACACAAAAAGGCATTACTGATTCGGGATGTGACATGAGTACCGATTCCATCGGATGATCGTAATCACAATCGAATACCAGATCGATCCGCGATATTTTCTGTTCAGATGTCCATTCCAAGCTAAGCGACGGCGCTGGGTCGCTAAAACTGGCTACCCAGGCATTTGTGCCCAGTACAGGCCTATCAATCCCTGTGCGCAAATTTTCTACTCCAAAAGCCTGTAGTGCAGGGTCAAAACCCAATGCAAGATTCAATCCATTCGGCCTTCGCTGTGGGCACCAAAACTCAAATTCATCTACCCCGATATCTTCAAGAGGAACCTGTTTGCCGAAATTTGAAACAGCTTTGTTTACCAGATTAAATACAGATAACATTCCCGTTATTCGTTGACCAGAGCATTCGAGTTTGATCAGGGAATTCTTTTCAAAACTCAAGAACAGGTAAGCATCAGATTCTGCAATATGATCAAAGCTGAATTCTATTTTTTGCATTCCCATTTCGAGTGCAATAACCTGTTCCTCAAGTATTTCATCCGGGGTAAAATTGCCGGCCTTTTTGGAACTGCTCAGCCGCATACTCAACTTTGTAGCAGAAGCCGCATCTACATTAATAAAAAATTTAGGTAAGATGCCTTTTTTTATGGGGATCAGCTGAGCAGAGGAGATCTCCAATGTTTTAAAAACAGTGTCCTCGTTAAGCTGACTAAGGTTTAACTCGCTTGATACTGTTAGTTTTGCCTCACCAACCAGGTCATCTTCATCATGCAAGGCCAGCCCCGGAATATACTGTCCTGATTTCTGCAGTTCATCCTGCAACTGTGCTATCTTATTTTCTGTTAGAATAGCCGAAGGATTGATATGGTTATCCAAGCATATCTTTGCCGCCATGCCTACAGCCTGCGCCACATAGGCACTCGTCGCCATTACCCTGGTTGAGGCAAAGGCCACATGGCTTGCGCTGATGATGCGTCCGGCTAAAAACAGGTTATCAATATTCTTACTGTATAAACAACGGTAAGGAATCTGGTAGATACCCTTGCTGTGCCATTGGTTACATCCTGGTTTTTCACTAAAAACCCCGTCAGCGGGATGAAGATCGACCGACCAACCTCCAAAGGCAACCGCATCAAAATGGGAGCGCTGCTCAATGATATCTCTTTGGTTTAACATATAATCACCTTCAAAACGGCGGCTCTCTCTTTTACCCGGAACAGTACCTACCCATTCGAGCGTGAGATTTTCGGCCTCTGGAAAATTTCCTGAATTTTTAATGTAGTTCCAGGTGCCATATACCACCTTCCAAAGCTCCCATTTAATGTCTTCGGTATCATGCACGGTATCCAACCTACCTCCGTACTCTATCCACCAGAGCTTACAACCAAACTCCTGAGCATTAAAACTCTTAAAGCGTGGGATCTTGGTAATATCGGCAAGCGCAAAGTCGGGAGCTACATACTTCACCGGCTTTCCGGTATCCTTGGAATAAAAATAAAGGGAATGGCCCAGTAGTTCTCCGTATTCTTTGTCTGGGGCAAATTTTTCATCAAATTCATCCTTACGCTCTGCACCCATCCTGAAGGCGGCACCCGATAAAAAACCGAGGATCCCATCACCCGAGCAATCACAGAAAAGCTTTGCTGATAAAGTGTACTGAGTGGAATTCTGGCTACAAAATCCCTTCACAGATGTTATTTCATTCGATTTGTTCTTTTCAAGCTCGTAAACTGAGGTATTGAGAATTAATCTGATATTTTTTTCGGCAACCACCCTGTCCAATAAGACCGTATCAAAAACCAAAGGATTACCTTCGGGGTTCCGGTACATATTCTCCGTCAACAGCTCATCAATCACTCCACCTTCTCTGGCCCAACGGTTGTTGTTACCCATGTGTGAGGTGGCACCTAGTACCCAAAGCCTGACTTCACTTGAGGCATTTCCGCCCAGCACGGGCCGATCCTGTACCAATGTAACTTTCACCCCAGTCCTCGCGGCTGTAATAGCCGCGCAAACGCCCGAAAGGCCACCCCCAACAACAACAAGGTCACTATTGATTTCGATATTCTTTAAATTTCTTTTTTCTTCTGATCCAGCAAGTAGCATATTATATTATTTAAGTTGTATAAGGGTATGAAAAACTTCAAAGCCTGTTGGTTTAACCAGATGGAGTGTTTCTGTATCTGGATCCCCTTTCAGCATAAGTTTCATTTCCTGCTTTTGACCGGGTTTCAACGTCGGCACATCGATGCTTCCATCACGAAATCTGAGTTTATAACCTTTGACCGTATAGCTTGGAAAATCACTTCTGGCGGAAAGTTCAATAATCAGCGTATTGTTCAAATAACTCTTCTTGGTGATGATTACAGGAGAAAGTTCAGCCTGTTGCGCTTGGTAAGCAGACCGGGGCCTGAATGTATAGTCAACTAAGCCCCAAGGTCTAAAACCATCTTTATTACTACCGGCATACCTGCTATAGTAATCATTAAAAGACCACCAGGAACAACCGACTACATTTGAACTCTTTCTCAGAAGGCTCATGATTTCTCTGATATAACGACTCCTGTCATCTTCGGATTTGACCTGGTCTGCTCTTTGTCCCCATTCACTTATGAGTATCGGTTTTTCAGGATAAATCCGTTGGATCTTATTTACGGTAGCCTCAAAGCCCTTATAGTTGCTGTAAATATTCGAACAGATAAAATCAGCATAAAAGCTGGCCTCGTCTTCAGGCTTAACAACATTTGTCCGATCAAGTTTGTTACTGACCAATGTATTTAGCCTACTGGTATCAATAGTCTTGATAAAAGAGAACATTTCCCTGGCCCAGTTTATGCCCGATTGGTGGTGCGAATCAAATTCATTTCCGACACTATAGGCGATGATGGAAGGATGGTTCCAGTTTGCCTCCATCATTTCCTGTAACTGTTTTTTATATACCGCTTTAAGTTCCGGATCATCCATTTCCCTATCTCCGTAACCCCAGTTTCCGGCCTCGGCAATAATGAGCATGCCATTTTTATCGGCCCAGTCCAATATTGTTTCAGGCAAAGGGTAATGGCTCAAACGCTGAAATTCCATTCCACCCTGCTTCATCAGCCTGAGGTATTTATCGGCAATGGTATCATTCACCACCGAACCGAATTTTGGATAATCGAGCACAAGATTGCCCCCACCGTATTTTACACTTTCTCCATTTACTAAAAGCTTTGCACCTTTTACCTCAACCTTCCTGATACCGAAATTTACATTTTGTGTATCGCTACCAAGCACAATCTCAGCCCTGTATAACTTAGGATGATCTACACTCCAGAGCTCGGTGTTCTTCGCATCAATGGCAACGGCAGTAATGGAACTCCCATTGCTGTTTTTGGCAATTTCAATCGGCACTGATTTAAATTTTGCGGGGACCAACTTGCCGTCTTTAAATAATCTTACCCCTATTTTAACTGTGGTGTCACGATCTTTTGTATTTGCAATAAAGGTTTTAATCTTCAGTACTGAGTTTCCTTTCGCCAGATTGGGAGCTGTTTCAATCTTTACGTTTTTGAGATAGGTTTCAGGCTTGATCATCAAGTAAACATCTCTGGTTATACCGCCATAGTTTACCCAGCCCACATTCCCTGCATTTGCAGGATTGCTCAGTATGGTCGGAATCGTCAAAGAATCCAAATGGTTGTTTGCCTTGACCACTAATGAATTTTTACCAGGAATAATACCTTTCGTTACCTCGAATTCGAAAGGAGTATAACCACCTTCATGTGTCCCGATCTTCTTACCGTTCAGCCAGATCTCAGACCTGTTAAAAACAGCGTCGAAATGCAGCAATACCCTGCTATCTGCAGGCATACCATTAAAAACGAACTGTTTTCTGTACCAGCCCGTCCCCTCATAAAAGAGGTATCTGCCATCTGCTGAGAAACTGTGGGGCACCTGTGCCTTATCCCAGCCACCCTCTGATTTATAGGTATTGCTTTCCCAACCGCGCTTTAGGCCAGTATTGGTAAAATCAAGCGAAAACCGCCATTCACCATTAAGGGAAATCTTACCATATTTCTGCTGTGCATTTAACATAAAGGTCTGCAAAACCAGGATACAGCACACAATTAATCTAATTTTTGGATAGTTCATTTTCTAATATATTATTTCCATCCGTCATTCTGTCCCAGAGCGGGGTTTAAAGTCAGCTCGGCATAAGGCACTGGCCAAATATAATTTTTCGAGGCATTAAAAGCTCTTGTATCCAGGACGGACAGTTTCGAACTGAAAGCTGCATAAGAGGGGATATCATTTTCATCAAAGGTCGGTGTTCCAGGGAAAGGATAGTCAGCCTTATTTATCGGAACTCCATAAATCTTGGCCGTCATTACCTTTTCAGCGATTTTCCAACGCAGGAGATCCATATATCGCTGCCCTTCCAGTACCAATTCCACCCGCCGCTCTCTTCTGAGCACTTTTCTTAAATCAGCCTGAACTGTTGTTGTTATTGCGGGATAAGATCCGGTAGCCGTTAAGGAAACACCATAAGCCCTGGCGCGCACCATATTGATCGCCTCAAGTACAGACTGATCAATCTGGTTAAGTTCTATCTTGGCCTCAGCATAAATTAATAGGATCTCGGCATAACGGAGCACAATCTGATCCAGATCAACCTTGTTATATTGGGCAACCTGACTGTCATCGATTGCTTTTTTCCATAGATAGCCCGTGTAACTGGCGAAAGGGAAACTGGCATTCTTCGCATCCTTATTCGTTACTTTCTTATTGTCTTTGGTACTGAACACCATGGTACTGTCGGGATGGTTTTCATAAATATAGCCCAGCCAATTTTCTCCTGGCGTAACAATAGATGCTTTTAACCGGGGATCGCGGTTTTCGAAGGGTTTTTTAAAGTTGTAAAGGGCAGACTTGTCTATTGTTTTTCCATCAGTACATTCATAACTATCGATAAATTCTACCGTTGGAATATTAGAGGCATAGCCTCCGGTATTCCTGCTAATGGTATACTGGATATCATAAAACTGATTATAGGTAGTGGACCTTGGAAAAGAAAGCATAACCTCTGCACTGTGCTGCCCGGCCTTTAAAAACAGGTTGCGGTAAGATGGATAAAGGCTATATACCTTAAGGTCCATTACTTTCTTGGCCGCATCGGCCGCGGTTGACCAATCGTTCATGGATACTGCCAACCTGGCTTTTATGCCTAGCACAGCTCCTTTTGTATAATATTGCAAGCCGGTGGCGTAACTGGCTGGTAATACCGAGGCTGCAAAATCAAGTTCATCGTAAACAAACTTCTGGATAACGGCTTTTGATGTCCGTGTTACCGTCTTGGATTCAGTTAACGTAAGCGTTGTTTTGATCAGGGGCACATCACCAAAGTGGGTAATCAGTATGCCATACTCATAAGCCCTGGCGAACCGAGCCTGCGCCTCAACCTGGAGCCGGTATGCCGAGGTAACATCCTGAGCCTTGTTGATATTATCCAGAATCCCATTGGCCCTGGCTATCCCCTTATAGGCAGCCAGCCAGACTGATGAAAAAGCACCCGACTGGATGGTTGTGGTGCCATGGATAAAGTCATTTCCATTACCGGTCCTCTGCCAGTAATTATCACTCCATTCTTCCCCATCCTGCGGGTATAGGCCGCTGTTGTATAGCGCATTTACCGCCAGATCCAGTTCTGTCTTATTGGAATAAAAAGTTTCGGTACTGGGCTTGTCCAATGGAAACCTATCCAGTTTTTTGCAACCTAAAGTACCTATGAAAAGCACAGAGATGCAGTGTATATATATTGATTTCATTCTTGTTTAGATTAAAAGGTGACACTTAAACCGCTGTAGTAGGTTGTGACGATCGGGTTATCGGTCTGACCGCCTTCAGGATCCCATCCTTTAGGATATTTGCTGAGCGAAAACAGATCAGTGGCACTTACAAAGAGCCTTGCGTTCTTGACGCCAATACGGCTTAATAATTTCGCTTTAAAAGTATAGCCTAGCGTGATGTCCTTAAGCCTGAAGTATGCGGAATTGAATAGGTAAAAATCCGAGCCAGCAAAATTACCTCCACGGTTATTGTAAGTAAGCCTCGGGTATTTCGCATCCGGGCGTTCAGGTGTCCAGGTATTATCTACCATATAATTTGGCACGTTGCCAAAGTTGTCGGTAAAGGGCTGATACATCAGACTACCCGGTTTGCCAAGCTGTTTTCCGATCCCCTGAAAAGAAAATCCAAAATCGATCTGCTTATATTTGATACTTGCGTTTCCACCATACATATACCTTGGCAGTGAATTGCCCAGTACCACCCTATCCTTATCAGCCGTGATTTTTCCATCCCCATTGATATCGCGAAACTTGATGTCGCCCGGTTTTTCCGCACCGGTCAACTTTGCCGAGGCGGCCACATCCGCAGCATCCTTAAAATAGCCCAGGTTTTCATATCCGTACCAGGCATTATAAGGCTGGCCTTCAAGCAGGGCCTGATCGCCAAGCGTGGAAGTGCCCTTAAGATCGACTATTTTATTTTTAAAATCTGATAGGTTGGCCGAAATACTATAACTCCAGTCTTCTCCAATTTTATCATTCCAGCTAAGCTGTAATTCCCAACCGTTATTGATCAGTTTACCTGCGTTCTGGGAAGTGGTATTCAAACCTGTGTTTAAAGGAATGGGAAGGTTCAATAAGATATCGTAGGTGTTTTTGTGGAAGTAATCTGCTGTTAAGGTTAATCTGCTATTAAAGAAAGCAGCATCGATACCAATATCATAATCCTCTTTAGTTTCCCATGTTTTATTCCGCACAGCAAAATCTTCCTGGTTACCGATACTTGCAGGCACAATCTGTCCTGCCGAATTATAGAAAAGTGCTGAACCGAGTGAAACCAGCGCCTGATAGCTATAATTACCGATCTGCTGGTTCCCGTTCCGTCCCCAGGATCCTCTTAACTTCAGGAACGAAAACGGTGTTCTGTTTTTAAAGAAATTTTCCTCCGAAATGACCCAGCCCGCAGAAACCGAAGGGAAAAATCCCCAGCGATTCTCCGGAGAGAACCTTGACGAGCCATCGTATCTGAAATTGGTCTGAACCAGGTACCTGTTTTTAAAGTTATAGGTTAAACGTCCAAAAAATGATCTTAAAGCGCTCTCATTTGCGTTTCCACTGTTTGACCAATTTAATTGAGAGCCCGCGTCGATCACCTGATAATCTGTAAGGAGATAACCGTCTCTGTACTGTCCCGAGCTTTCATCACGGAAAGCATTGCTCTCAAATCCTAAAAGGGCAGTAAATTTGTGGTCTGTAGCAAGTTCAAACTGATAATTGGCCAGCAACTGTGCATTGATTGCCTGGGAATAGCCTTGTGTCTCGGTCAGTGAATTGGTTGTTCTGAATGTATTGATCACCACTGACGGATCGTTTAACGCCGAGTAAGGTACCATCTTATTAAAGGTACTGTATTTAATAAAGCCAAGTTGAGGGGCGAACACACCTGACAGCTTAAAACCCTTAAATGCATCATAGTTTAACTGTAGCCTGGCATTGAGCTGGTTGTTGCGGCTATTGTAATTTCCACCCAGGTAATTATTGGCCAATGGGTTTACGCCATCCTTTCCAGGAGCATATCTGCCATCACTATAAAAATCATCATAAATTGAGGGCAACTGTTTTACCGCATAGAGGTCGCTAGATGCAGCATTAAAAGCCTGGGCGCGATAGAACGCGAAATCCACGTTGGCACTCAACTTATCAGTGATGGTCAGATCGTTGTTCACCCTAAAAGAATAACGCTCGAAGGATCGGTTTGGATCCATCCCCGGTTGGTTTAGATAACCGAATATTACTTTGGATCTTACATTCTTGTTTCCAAGTGAAATATCCAGATTGTGCCGCTGTTGAAATGCAGAGTTCTTAAAATAGATTTTCTGCCAGTCGGTATTGGGGTATTTATCTGGATCCGCTGCATTTAAGCTTGCATAATTGTTAATTAAATCGTTGGCATAAACCGGCGTTAAACCATCATTGGTTTTCATTTCGTTATTCAGTCGCATCCAGGTAGCCGCATCGGCAAATGTTGGCAGCGAAGTTATTTTCTCCAACCCAAAGTCTGCGCTATAGGTAATACTGGCCTGTCCGTTCTTTGCTCTTTTTGTGCTCACCAGAATCACCCCTGCCGCTGCCCTTGAGCCATAAATCGCAGAAGAGGCAGCATCCTTCAGTACAGAAATATTTTCGATATCATCAGGACTGATATTGTCGATATTACCGGGCACGCCGTCCACAATAACCAAAGGATCATTAACACCAAGGGTAGTGATGCCCCTGATCCTGATGGTGCTTCCTGCAGCTGGCCCGCCGGAGCTACGGGTCACCGAAACTCCAGGAACGGCTCCCTGAAGCGCCTGGCTCACCCTTGTTGTTTTCCGGTCTGAGAGTAAGTCTCCGCTCAAGGTAGAAACTGCACCAGTTAAATCTTTTTTAGTGGCTGTTCCGTAGCCCACTACCACCACTTCATCCATATTGATCCCCTCTTTTTCCATCGAAACAGTAAGCTGCCTGCCAAAATCGGAAAGCGGTAGCTCTTTTGTTTTATAGCCCACGAAAGATATCTGGATTTTATTGGCTGTATTATTCGATACAGTACTGAAATAACCGTCCACATCGGTTGCCACGGTCTTCTTTTCGATCGTCAACAAAACGGTTGCACCAACTAAGGGCTGCCCTGTCTCGTCGTTAACTTTTCCCTTTATGGTCTGAGCTTGCTGTGCGAACATTAAAGTTGTACACATTAGCATAAAAGCCAAAAGTGTAAATTTCATTTTCATATTATTATCTGGTTAGCTTAAACTAATTAGAAGATTATTGCGATGTACCGCTTCCATCCTGCAGAACGGAAAAAAACTCTTGCCCAACGGCAGATTGATACAGAATAAGCCCTCAATTAGTTATTTGGTTGATCAAATTTATGCCGATTCACAAAATTCGTGAACTTTATCAGGGTGTTTTAACTTTGGGAATGTTCCCAATTTTGGGAGCATTCCCAAAAACAGTATATTTACTCCTGTGAAAAAACATCAGATTACCATCATTGATATTGCCCGCCAGCTCGGTATATCAAAATCCACAGTATCCAGGGCATTGACCGGCCATTCAAATGTCCATCAGCAGACCCGGGAAAAGGTCTTAAAACTGGCCGGTGAAATGGAATATGAACGGAATATGTTTTCCATCGGGCTGATCAAAAAATCAAGCAAGACCCTTGGTATTATCGTCCCCGAATTTTCAAGGTCCTTCTTCCCCCAAGTCATTATGGGCGCCCAGCAAAAGGCAAAAGAAGCGGGTTATAACCTCATCATCAGCCAATCGGATGAAAGCTATGACACAGAAGTTGCAAATTCGAAAGTGATGCTCGTTCACCAGGTTGATGGGCTGATGGTTTCCATCACTAAAGAGACTGCCAACTTTGAACACCTAAAAGTATTTCAAAGAAAAGGCATTCCAATTGTCTTCTTTAACCGGGTCTGTGATGAAATGATTGTGCCAAAGGTCCTTGTTGAAGATACACAAGGCGCCTTTTCGGCTGTAGAGCACCTGATCAAAAGGGGCAAAAAAAGAATTGCCCACCTTTCCGGCCCGCAATCGCTCTCCATTAGCAAAAAAAGACAAGAGGGTTATACCAATGCGCTGACAAAATATAAAATCCCATTTGATAAAAAACTGATCGTAAACTATGATCTAACCATTTCAAATGTGGAACAGCATATTGATTACTTTCTATCGCTTGAGCCACGGCCCGATGCGCTGTTTGCCATAAATGACCCTGCCGCTATTGAGGCAATCAGGATTATCAAAAAGAAAGGCCTGAAGATCCCCGAAGATATTGCAGTGATCGGGTTCAGCAATGATATCGTTTCTTCATTTATAGAACCTGCATTGACAACCGTGGAACAGCCGATACAGGAAATGGGAAGGGTTGCGGCCCAGCTGCTTATCGACCAGATCGACCGGAATATAGAAGACTGGAAAGCACAGACTGTCACCCTAAAAACAGCTTTGATCATCAGGGATTCGAGCTGACCTCCGGTAATTCGATAAAAACAGCTAAATCAAAAAAAACGGCCCCGAAATCCCGGGGCCGGCGCTAAAACCAAAACCTTATTCAAAAAGGTTCTCTATTTTATACATTTTGATACTGCTCGCCTGTATGATTTTCTGCGTGCCCTGATCGATGTTGATCAAAAAACCGATCGAAACCTGCTTGGGTGCCGTTAACTTAAAGTCGACTGTCAGGATCTTATTATTAAAATCATTGGTGATCCCTTTTTGAACAAGTGCCCCTGCAATCCCACTGGCATCCGGAATCGTCGCCCCATCGCTGACAACAAAATACGAATCTTTATCAGCTGCCACCTTTTTCATATCTATATCAATTGTATAATTACCAGCAGGGAGGGTAAAAGTCTGATAGATTTTTCCATTGATGATTGGACTATCCCCACCGCTCCAGCGCTCAATTCCCAGATAGCCAACGTTCTGATCGTAACCTGCGCCAGTGGGACGGGAATTCTTCATCGCTCCATTAGTCGTCCAGTCTGCCAGATTTACAAACCTATCGGTTGTTCCCGGCTGCCGGGCGAAAATGGCATTTTTGAAATAAGTATCCGTAACATTGGTTTTTAGGGTACCGAATTCTGAGGTATTCATCAGTACATAAACCGATTGGGAAGTCATATTGATGCTGTATTTACTCGTCTTCAGCAAACTTACCTTTACCGCTACGGGCCTTCCCCCATGCCCATCTATTGCCGCTTTGGTAATATTGATGTAAAAAGCACCCTGCGGCATTCCAGCTGGAACACTTACGGTGGTAACGGGATCTTTCGAACTTGCAGACACCGATAAAAAGCATTCCGCAGCGGTCATTTTATCATAACCAGATGGAACATCATTAAAATCAAGCTGTATATCTGCAGTAAAGCCCGCATTTTCTTCCAGGCCGGAAAGGGCGAGCCCCAATGCCCTTCTTACTAATAAATTTTGCTTATCGATAACAATATTATCTGTTTTGAGCAGCAACTGCCCGCTGGTTACCTGCACAAGGGATACCTTTTGTCCAAGCGCACCAAGCTGTTCCAGTGTATCAACTTTGCAGGCATTTAGCAATATTACCGCTAAGATTATCAGTACAAATTTTGCACCGTAAAAATAATTTTTCTTCATGATTAAAAGCATTAGTTACCATCCAGGGTTTTGAACACATTGTTTGTTGCGCACGATATCAGACTGTGGGATCGGCCATAAATAGTATGATTTAAGAAAGACACGTTTTTCAATCACCGTCCTTTTATAAAATTCAAGATCCGTCAAGCTTTTGCCCGCATCAACATTCATTCCCATTAATGGTGCGCCATCGGTCTGCTCTGCTATTTTCCATCTTCTGGTATCCCAGGCCCTAAAGCCTTCAAAAGCGAGCTCGACCCTTCTTTCATCACGGATGGCCTCTCTAAATGCATTCTGAGATACCTTTTTATCTACTGTTAGTGCTGGAATACCAGCCCTTTCACGGATCTTATCGACATACACTGCAGCCTGATCCCGGTTAGCCTGGTTATCACCAACTTCATTCAACGCCTCCGCATAATTTAGATAGATCTCACCCAAGCGAATCAGTACTAAAGAGCGCAATGCCCCGCCCCATTCCACAAGGTTCGAATTCGGGCTGATGTTTTTGCTTGTTAAGTAACCAGTTGCCGAATGGTCATGAGAGCCCTGTTTTCCGCTATTCCCCGTAAAAAACAGTTCTACCGTCTGCGCAGGCTTGCCATCCTGTTTGTAAATCCAATCTGCGCCGTTATACATAATGGATACATAAAAACGCGGTTCACGGTTAACATACATATTAAAGGTATTAGCTTTGGTATATTTTCCTGCAGCAGCATTAAAGCCGACTTCCGAGTACTGTGAACCCGTCTCATTGATTTTCTTGCCGTTCACCATAAAGTAGGCGTCGATCATTTGCTGAGAGATACCCACTCCGTTCCAGCCGTTCACAAAACGTGGCGCACAGTGGCGTTCCCAGCCTACATCAGCACCTGATGAGGCCATCTGTGGACGGGCATATATCACTTCCTGGTTCCAGCGATCCAAAAACAGATCGCGGTAAGATATAAAGGGGTCAAATGCAGTTTGCCCATCAGGGATTTTTTTGTAGAGTCCAGCGGGCATTTTATCGATGAGGGCCTTTGCAGCATCTGCAGCTTTTTGCCATTTAGCAACATCATAGGTGCTGTTCATCAAAGCCGTTCCATCCAGATTCTTTAAACCGGCATAATCCGAATTTCCATTAAACAATGGGCTTGCAGATAATAAAAGTGCACGTGACTTAAAGCCCATTATGGTTAACTTATCTATCCTGCCCTTATCGTTTGCACTGATAAAACGCTCTGGCAGATCCGGGCTGTTCAGTACCGCATCGAATTCGTTGATGATAAATTTTATACATTCATCGAAAGGTTTACGCGGCATCTGAAGTTCCTCATTGCTGGCATTTACATCCGTTGTTTCCAATGGCAGAATAACCACGGGCCCATACTGGCGCACCAGGAAAAAGTAATAAATAGCCCGTAATGCCCTTGCCTCCTGTTTCCAGCTTTTTCTCATTTCAACAGATAGTGTAGGGTCATCACACTCATCAACCCGGTTGATAAAAATCGATGCAGAGCGGATCCCTTTATAAAAAGCGCCCCATTTATCATAGTAACCGCTTGAAGGGTTCCAGTTCCCATTGTTCATCTGGCCTGCCCATGAAGCCGCCCAGATAAAATCGCCCTCATCCGTAATACCAAGTGTATTGTAATTGTTCTGCATGGAAAGGATGTCGGGTATAAAAGAATATACACTACTCAGGTAAGCCTGGGTCTGTGTCCTCGATTTAAAAACCTCATCGATGGTAAGCATATCGTCTGGCTGTTTGTCCAGAAATTTCTTACATGAGGATAGTGCCAGCATGCTTAAAACAATAAGCACCAGGCATTTAATTTTTGCTAAAGCCATTTTCATCATCTTAAAAATTAATGTTTGCGCCAAGGATAAATGTTTTCTGTAAAGGGTAAGAAGCACCGTTGCCATTCCCTAATTCCGGATCCCAGAATTTGAAACTGCTAAAAGTATAAAGGTTCATCCCTGAAGCATAAACCCTGAAGGTGGAAATTTTGACCTTCTGCGTCCATTTTTTTGGCAAACTATATCCTATTTCAGCTGTTTTCAGCCTTAGGTAGTCTGCTTTCCGCTGCCACCAGGTAGAGTTGCGGTAGTTGTTCGGATTCGAACCGGAACTTAAGCGTGGGAAGAGTACATCCTGACTTGGATTGCCCAGCGACCACCTATCGGTTGCATAATAGGTTACATTACCCTGGGTCTCCCCTCTGGTAAAGGGAAAGAACCCATCACCGCCAAGCATAAAATCCATATTTGCCGCGCCTTGAAAGAACACCGAAACGTCAAATCCCTTATATGAAACAGAGGTTCCAAAACCATATACCACTTCTGGGATATCTGAATTACCGATCGCCACGTCGTCGTAGGTATCGACCACACCATCCCCATTAACGTCCTTATATTTAATATCCCCCACACGTACGGCGCCAAAGGTCTGTCTGGGAGAACTGTTTATTTCTTCCTGAGAAGTGAAAAGTCCGTCAGCAATCAGCCCAAACGGCTGCCCTAATCGTTTCCCTTTTGCATTTTGATAAGTATACACATAATCAGGCTCATCATTATCCAACAGGTTGTTCCTCGCAAAGGTATAATTGCCACGCAGGGCAACATTTACCTCACCGATATTTTTAGAATACTCGAGTGTTGCGTCAATACCGTGGTTTTTAAATTCCCCTATATTGCCCCAGGGCCTTTGGTTCAGACCTGCAGTTTGTGGAATCGAATTCCGTTGTAAAAAGATTCCCTTTCGGTGACGTTTAAAGAAATCGGCCTGTAGGTAAAATCCTTTTAGAAAACGTAGTTCTAAACCAAGGTTCACTTCTCTTTCTTTTTCCCAGGTCAGGTCAGCGCCCCATTCGTTCTCTCCAACGCTTCCCCAGTTTACATTTACATCCTGTCCAAGCACATATGCCCCATATCCACCACCAACGGTAGTTAAGTAGGCAAAGCGGCGGGAGCCGAGGTTGTCATTTCCCTTCATACCCACTGATGCCCTGAACTTTAAGAAACTCACATAATCGGGGTTGATCAACTGCTTAAAAAAAGATTCTTCAGATGCAATCCAGCTCAACCCTGCGGAAGGGAACAGACCGAACCGATGACCTTCAGCAAAATTTTCAGAGCCGTTATAGCCCGCATTTGCTTCCAGGAAATATCTCGATTTATAGCCATAAGTTGCTCTGCTTACCAGTCCCATAAAACGGAACGGCAGGGCTGCCATTGCGTTTCCGGCATCGCCGTTCTGATAATCCTGCTGGTTATAAGCTACCATTCCCGAAACGGTGTGATCACCGAACTGGCGGTTATAGTCCACCTGTCCGAGGAAGTAGATCCTTCTGTTTCCACCTGCCGATTTGGTATAGGACAGGTCTTTCGATCCAGTATAGGTTTTTTGCAGCACCAGTTTTCCGGTAAGCGGATCTCTGCCCGGAGGCACAATCGTCCAGCTATCGCCGCTCCTTAAACGTTGCACATTGTTATAGGAATACGCATCATAAGAAAATTTAACAGAAGATTTTAATCCTTTCAACAGCTTATCCGCATTATATTTTAAAGTAATATCGGTCTGCAGTGTATTTGCCCATTGGTTGGTATAGCCTCTGTCTACTAAATATTGATAGGGGTTAAAATTGCCCGATCCGCCGCTGTTGAGATAGATTACTTTTCTTGGATCATCCGGATCAGGTGCAGTAGGTGCATACTTTGCCGGTGTAGCCAACATCATATTGTACCATATGCCCCCCGAATTTCCATCTCCCGGATAATTATTGAGCATCAAATAACCGCCCAGGCCTAAACTCAGTTCCATATCAGTGCGCAGCTGCAGATCGATATTGGACCGAAAATTAATCCGTTGCAATTTGCTCTGAGAATTATAGGTTTTCAAAGCATCCGTACTCCATATCCCCGATTCGTCATAATAGCTGCCAGAAACATAATATTTCGCCTTCTCCGACCCGCCGCTTACATTCATCGTTGCCCGCTGGTTATTCGAAAAATCCTTCATCATCAATCCCATCCAATCTACATTCGGATACAAAAGCGGATCAACACCTGAACGGTACTTCTCGATAATATCTGGCGTATAAGGGGTAACATAATTAGGGTTTGTTGCCAGATTGGCCTCGTTGAGCAGCGTAAGATAAGTCGGTGCATCCACAAATTTTGGTTTTGAGGTAGCCTGCAATCTTCCCTGTTCATATTTGAAGTTTACAACAGGTTTTGCCAGTTTACCTCTCCGTGTAGTGATAAGAATTACACCGTTCGCCCCGCGGATACCATAAATTGCAGTCGCGGTAGCATCTTTAAGCACAGAGAAATTGTCTACATCCTCTGGCTCTACGTTGTTCATTGCCCGTTCCACTCCGTCTACCAGTACCAAAGGTTCCCGACCGGCACCGAAAGTGCTGATCCCGCGGATCCAGAACTGCGCATCATCTTTGCCAGGCTCGCCGCTTCTCTGTACCGAAATTACCCCTGCAACCTTTCCGGCCAGCGTATTGGTGAGTGAGCGTCCGGCAGCGATTTTTAAGTCTGACACCTTTACGGTTGATACCGCGCCGACTAAGGTACTTTTCTTCTGGGTACCAAAACCGACCACCACCACATCGTCCATGGCGTTTCCAGCTTCCTTCAGTACGATATCGACCGTACTTTTTCCATCGAGTTCAACTTCCTGGGTTTCGTAGCCAACAAAAGAGAATACCAGGGTGCCTTGTGCTTTTTCGAGTTTCAGCAAATAATTTCCCTCGGCGTCTGTAACCGTTCCGGTTTTTGTACCTTTAAGTTTAACGCTTACACCGGGGAGCCCCCCGCCTTTTTCGTCCGTTATCTTACCCCTGATAATATCAGCGGATAACCTAACCCCGGTTTTCAGGGACATTTTTGCAGCTACTTCGCCTGTGGATGCAAAAAGCATGCAAAGCAGAAGAAAACCCAGCGTTCGAATGGCAGAAAACTGCCTGTACGGCTTACACCTAGCCCTAAGATCAGCCCGAAATTTAAAAATCATCATTTGGAATATTTGGTTATATATTGGTTAGTTGTGCTGTTTGTTTGCAGTGGCAATTTTATTGTTTAAATAGTGCTTACAAGTACTGCGCTGTAACAAAAAAGCATCATTTTGTAACAATAAGCTTATCAGAAGCTTTTTTTAGCGAACTGATAGCTTAAAAAAATCTCATGTGTCCCACTTATTGATGACTTGCCCCCGGTGGGACTTGTTTCATAAGCGTAACCCAACTTAAAATGTGGATTGATCTTAAAGCCACCATAAAAAGCTGGTCCGTAATCAAATCGGTAAAGACTACCTGCCCAGAAGTGCTGTTTAAAATATAGCGTCAGCATCATCTCTGTTTTCCCCATGAGCTCATTTTTATTCCTGTAAATAACCTGGGGCTCAATAAATACGAAACTGGTGCTAATTTTATAAGCGGCAGACAGCAGTACCATCTGGCCTTTATTTTGATTCAAACTGTTACTAGTGCCATATGACTTAAAAAGGGAGGGCAACGCAACGCCGATATTGAGGTTCTTAAATTTATAGTTTACACCAAAATCTCCATCAAAACCTCCGCTGTTATTCTGCTCGCTTCCGATTGCAGGATCATCAGCGCTGGAAACATTCAGATTGGTGGAGCTGATATTATATCTTGATGCTCCGGCCGAAATACCAAAACTCAGCTTCGAGCTGCTGTTCAGGGGCAGGTGATAAGCCAAAGTGAGCAGCCCTGAGGTATTACTGATCATTCCCTGTTTATCACTGTAAAACCGTGCCCCAATGGAAATATTTTTCCTTAATGGTAATTCAGCAGTTACGAAAGCAGAAGAAACCGCCCGGTCTGCACCTGCCCATTGCATACGCGAAACAGCGGTGATCTGACCATAATCTTCTGAGCCTGCAAAAGCAGGGTTATACATAAATGGATGGTTATAAAAATGACTGTATGAGGTGCCCTGTTGTGAAAAGCATTTAAAGCCCAGTAAGGCAAGTATCAGCACTGTAAATAAATATTTCTTCATGGTTATCGGATAAGGGTAATACTGCCGGTTTTGATTGTTCTGTCGTTTTCACTGATCGAGTAAAAATAAAGCCCTGTTGGAGCAGGCGACCCATTAACGGTTCCGTCCCATCTCTCAAAAGATTTTGCACTTAAAATCTGCTGCCCCTGCCTGTTAAAAACAGTGACTTTCAATTCAGGATATTGCGCGATATTTTCAATTTCCCAATAGTCATTTTTTCCATCTCCATTTGGTGATAAGAGATTGCGTGGATTTAGTGCCGGCTTATCCATGCTTTCCAAAACCGGTTGATCTGCTACCGAAATGCTGATCTGCTGGGATACAGCTGTAACTTGATCCTCACCGATGGCTTTGGCTGTAACTTGGTAACTTCCTTTCGCCACTTTCATCCAATTGAATATATACGGTGCTTTTGTGACCTCCCCAAGTTTGTCTGCTCCCTTAAAAAATTCAACTTTTGAGATTTGCACATTGCTGGTAACATTTGCCTCCAGTGGAATATCTGCGCCAGCTTTAAATTTTAGATTTGCTGACGGAGCAGTTACGGAGAGCGAGACTGCCATGAGCTGTTCCGATCGGATAAAAATCCCTCTTCTCAGTTTTGAAAAATTTTCCAGCTTAGCAGAATCCATCAGTTTGGTCAGCCCCTGATCGATAACTTCGTTGCTGTCCAGCACGATATTCTTTAAGTTTTTAAGATAAGCAACTGTATTCTGCCCGATGCTATACTGTGCCCCTGTTCCATTGGGGACGGTTAATCCCGTTCTATAGAATTTATTTTCTTTTATGCTTACATTGCTTGCCGACGAAACCACCAGATTTACGCCATTGATGTCTTCCAGCGTATTTCCCTCAATCACGATTTGGTCAAACACGCCAGCCGGCGAAAGATCATACCCCGCGCCATCGACGATAGAAATCGAGCCCGCCTGATTGCTCCAGGGTGCAGGATTGAAAAATCCTGTAGAGCGGATAATGTTATTTTTGATAATGAGGTTGGATATCCTGGACAGTCCAGCGCCAATTTCGGTATTTACGGTTACCCCACTATGCCCAGTATCGATTATATTATTCTCTATTATACCGTGGCCGGCCTTGATCAGTACCCTTCCGGAACTCCTAAAGTTATTGCCGCGGAGTACGAAATGCTCACATCGCCGATCTAAAGAATAAAGTTTGGCACCTACTGCCCATGGAGAGGCCCTATCCAAAGTCACGTTTGAACCGGTTTTACCTGTAACCACCGCAAAATCTGTATTTACCGTTGAACGGAGCGTATCACCTACTACCAATGTGCTGCGCGAAAGGCCAAGTGTACTTCCAGACACGCTGTTAACCACATATTCGCCGTCCCAGGTGACGCTCCATGTATCATCACCTGCATCCTTCACTTCGCAATGTTCAACTGTTGGCCCTACGCGCATGAGTTTATGCTGAATGGCATCCCAGGAAGCCGATAACAAACGTTCTTGTACTGCTCCGGCGGGAAGTGGACCCGGTACAACTTTACAACTGTCTAAAATGGTCCCACCGGCACCGCCCACCTCGAATATACCAAAACCCGGCGCCGCATAAACCGTTACCTTCTGTAGCTTAATCCCTCCCCTGTTTTCTCCAAGAACTATCGCATTCTCGGAACCCGATTCATTTGCAGTACTCAGACTTGCCATGTCACCAACTACTGCAATGCCCGGCAGGGCTGATTGACTTACCCTAACAATTGAATCACCGATGACCGCTGCTGTTGAGCCCCACAAAAATACGTTTCCTTTTTTCCTGAACCTGGTTGCGGGATCAACAATATCTATCCGGTTATAAGCCTTTACCTCATAGCCTTTGTGGATTTTGATATCTACGTAGCCCGTACCCGTTGCAATAATATCGCCCTGTGTAAAGGTTAATGGATTATAGTCGATTTTTAAGCCCTGTAAGGTAACATTGTTGCAGTCTGATATGCTTACCGCACGCTTTTTGGTACCACAGACCATGGTTACCCCATCCGCAATAATTTTCAGATTGTTCACCCCATTTATAGAAATAAATTCATTTCCAGGAACCGTTCCTGTATAGGTACCTGGGGGAATGGTGATAGTTGTTGCATGGTTTTCCATAGCCTCGTTAATGAGTGCCCTCAGCCGGGCATTGGAAAATGGCGGATCCACAGGGGTATCGTCAGGACACAGGACATTGATATCTGCTTTGGTGAGGGCCCTGTTGTAAACGCGCATATCGGCAATGGCCATTTTCACCATAAAATTTCCGATTTCCGGTGCATACTGGGTAACCGTGCTAATGGAAAAGTCAGCATTATTGTTAACCGGCGTGAGCGGTAAAGATTTTCCGTTTACATAGAGTTTTACACCTGTTTTGCGGTCGCCTATCCCGTCATATACCAGCGCCAAATGCAGCCACTGCCCTTGTGGGTGGTCGGTATTGTTCAAAGCCGCAATACTTCTGTTCTTCCAACCATTTCCACCTGTATTGGCCGCATTTTCAAACTCGATCTGGTGGCCCTTCAGGTCGATCTCGAACCGGCCGCCCGGCTGGCTATCGTCGCCGTAGGCAAACAGGATACGCCCAGTATTGTCATCAGAACCCGCATCGATCTTAACCCAGGCACAAAATGTCCTTGCAGCAGATCCCGCAGCACCCAACCAGGAATTACCTGCCGCGTTGGATAACATTACCCCACCATCTCTTCCCGTAGGAAAGTAAACAGTGCTCATGTTATTGCCTTTTACCTGCTCTACATTCCATTGAAAATCTGTTCCGAACGCTTGTTGCTGTCCGGCCTTTATCGCCCCAATATGTCGGCTGTTCCCAGAATAATCTTTTATATAAGTATCGCCGGGCTGATAATCAAACTTGTACCAGGCATCGAGGCCTGTGGTAATATCCTGGGCATGGATAGGCAATAGAAATCCCATTAACCCTGTAAACAGGATTAGCCTAATGTAAATAAATCTCATATTTTAAATTTTGGTTAGGTTGTAGTTAAAATTTATCGTTCTATTATGAACTGACGTATTTGGGAATTAAAAACAAGCTAGCTTTGTAATTACTCCCGACTAAATCATTGAGTAGCTTGAGGTGCTTTCGCACTGGATTTCCAGCCCCGGTATTTCCAGTGCCCGTAATAAAATAGGAACAGATTTTCCATAGGATAAAAAATTGAGTAGATTTTTTTCATCATGATCATTGTTTAATTGGTGAATGCTTATGCTGATTACTTTTTTTTATTTTTTCTAATCTGGCTACCATTTTTAATTGCATTTCTGGTTGTGCTGTGGCCAGGTTTTTGCTTTCTGAGGGATCAGTACTTAGATCATAAAGTTCTTTTCCATCTTCCACATATTTCCAGTTTTTATAAATCAGTGAAAGGCTATTGTTCATCGCATGTTCTACCAGGTCTTTCCTTTGTAGCCTGGCATTTCCCAGCAAAGTCCCAAGCAAATTATAACTGTCCTGAGCATCCCCTTTACCAAGTTTTTGACCTGTAAGTTTTGCTAAAGAAGCAAAAAGATCGACCTGACTGATCAATAATGAGGAGCTGTCTGGCCGCACATGGCCTTGCCAGTGGACAATAAAAGGAATTCGTGTTCCGCCTTCAAAGGGACTATACTTTCCACCTCTGAACTGACCAGCAGGATGGTGCCCAACAGATTTAAGAACAGCTTCATCCTGATAACCATCTGCAAGAACAGGACCATTGTCGCTACTGAAAATGATCATCGTATTTTCAAATAAGCCTTTGGCTTTTAAATGCGCTATTAATTCGCCCACAATCCAATCGAGCTGTAAAATGGCATCCCCTCTTAGCCCCATTTTGCTTTTACCTAAAAACCTGCTGTTGGGTGAACGCGGCACATGTATATCGTGTGTAGCGAGGTATAGAAAAAACGGCCTGTTGCTATTCAAGTCAATAAAATTCATCGCCTTGTTTTCCAGTGTTTGGGCAATATCCCCATCAAGCCATCTTGCTTTTTTTCCGCCTGACATATAGCCGATCCGACTGATACTGTCAATGATGGTTTTATTATGCTGATCATCAGCCTTGATTTTTACTTTCTCAGGATTTTCATAACCGGTCGGGTCGTTACCGATTTTATGGTGGTAATTTACCTCAATAGGGTCTTGAACATGCCATCCCACGACTCTATGGTTTTCTACAAAAACGCAGGGAACACGGTCAGCTGTAGCCGGAATAATGAAACTGTAATCAAAGCCGATTTCTAAAGGCCCTGGCTTTAACTCACTGTTCCAGTCAGGGCCGCTTTTCCCTCCAAGACCAAGATGCCATTTACCCACGACAGCCGTCCTGTATCCCGCATTTTTAAGCATCGCAGGTAATGTCAGTATCTCCTTGGGAATAATCAATGGTGCATCTCCGTCAGCAATCCCTGTCCCTTTTTGTCTCCAGGCGTACTTACCGGTCAGCATCGAAAAACGGGATGGGGTACAGGTAGAAGAACTCGCATGTGCATTGGTAAAGCGAAGTCCCTTCTCTGCCAGGGCATCAATATTGGGTGTATTGATTTTATCCGCTCCATAACAGCTCAGATCCCCGTAACCCAGATCATCGGCATAAATAATAATGATATTTGGTTTTCTTTGCTGCGCGCTGGCACATAAAATGGCCATCATGCAGATACCAATGAGCATGATTCGTTGGATATAGTTACTTTTTAACATGATCCACAGCTTTAAAATTATCATCCCTATCAATCTTCACATTTGAGCAGGCCTCGATTATAAAAGCTTTACCATCCGGAAAAGCTGAAAGGTAAGCTTTACTTTTTTCTATTTTGTTGCTCTTGAAAATAAGTCCGTCCACACAGTATGCATTGATGATCCTTGGATCAAAAATCTTGAAAGTATTGTCTACAATGCTTATATTTTTATGATAGCGGCTTTGCGGACGGACATTTTTCATAATTCCTGAACCGACCTGGATACAGGCGTTTCCCCACACGCCATAGTTGCAGTTATCAAAGGTATTGTTCCTGATCATCACACCGTTTACTCCGGATTGCTCATACCAAAAGCTCGCATCACCCTCAAACAAAATGGCCGCTCCCGGTACATGGAAAGTATTGTTCTCCACCACTGTTTTACCCCGCGAGTTTAACAAAATCCCCCGTGCCCGGTTCCCACGGATCATGCATTTCCTGATCAAAACCTCCGGATAATCTTCGGAACTGGCAATTACGTCTCCTAATTTCGTATTAGGCGAAATCGGAGCGTTAAAAACCACTCTGGTAAATTCCTTGTTTATTCTTTCTGTACTTTTTACAGAGTTATTGGCATAAGTTACAATACTTGCCGCATCGGCAAACTCCACCTTTAGCTCCGGTTTGAGATAGTCAAAACCAAACTGGTGTTTATGGATCAATTCTACTTCAATTTCCGATGGAGAGATAATTTTGGTGATCTTGCTATAAATGCCGTGAATATTGGTTGCATCGTCCTTTTGATTTTCAAAAAGGCAGTTTTCTATTACAATTTTGCCCGAACAGTTTGAAAAGTGTGTGGCATCAGCGGTAATGCTTACAATACGGCCGCTTCCCGGCGAAGGGGTTACCCTAACATGGTCTAAAAAAAGATCGCGGCTGTTCTGTGCAACAATCCCCATTCCACCGCAATGAAAAATATCTATGCCGTTAAAGCTGATATTGGCACTATTTGAAATATTGAAAGCAGGGACCAGCCGAAATGCTGAGGCAAATACCATAACATTTCCGGGCGTGCCTATAATCTCTGGCAATAAAAGTTTAACGGTTCCGGGTCTTATTGCTTTTACCGGAACATTTGAGCCCACCCAAAGATCGTTGGCCATAAAAGCCGTTTCCTTCTTTTTAGGATCAAACTCCAACAGATCGCTCCAGGGATACACTACTCCTGTGCTGTCAGTAAATATCAAGCTCTGATGATCCAACCGATAAGGGAATTTCTTAGTGAACTGAACGGTCATCCCGCTTTTATCTACACTTAAAATTTTTGCCTCACTGTGAAAAGTCCGCACATAATCGATAGAAAAATTCTTAAAGGAAATGTTTTTGCTATCCTGCAGCAAAAACGGGCTTACAAATCCTGCGAGGATAAATTCCGAACCCTGCCCGTTGATCTCAAGATTTTCGATGCCCGAAAGATCAAAAACAAAACGTTTCAGCCCCTCATCATTATTGCTCATAAAAACGTATTTCTCGGCTGCGAAATCTCGCTTAAAATGATAGGTTGCTTTTGGGAAAATCAGTTTAGCAGCTTTAACCTCCCTGCAATAGGCTATTGCCTCCCTAACCATTAGCGTAGCATCTTCGCCTCTTTTATATTTCACAAAGTCTGCGATACTGACAATGCCATCGTCTGCACTGACCGTGACGATAATCAGGCAAAAAGCCATGGTAGCCATTAATTTCTTAAAAAATAATATCATGTTCAACTGGGCTTGATTAATGTTTGCTGTCTTTTTTACTTCTCAGTTCCATAATATCCTGATCGCGGCTGGTGATTTCGAGCTCCAAACGTTTAATTTTGTCTTGGAGACCCTTAACATCTCCCTGCTCTGCGGAAGATTTTTGGCCCGATATATTCAGACCAATTCTTCCCATCGACCTATCATTTTTCGCTAATGGTCTAGGCTGATCAATAAACAGTAGCGGCAGTTCAGCAGCTATGGAACTAAAAGTTATTTCATCTGCTTTTAGTCCATCCGCATAAGCTTTGACTGTTATTTTCCCAGCTTTTGTAGTTGACCTGACCAGAATACTTGCAGTGCCAAACTGGGTTTTCATCGGGTTTGCCTGGTTGTTTTCACTGCCAACTAAGGCTCCTTCTCCCTCCACTTCAAAATGGATATTTTCGGAAGCCAGAACCTTAGCAACCCCATTATTATCAACAACCGTTGCCCTTACAGGTATAAAGTCCGAACCGTCTGCATACAGTCCCATCCCCGCACTATCAATTTCCAGTTTAATGCCCGTGGTTCTCTCTGGGTATTTTTTTACCGAGCTGACCACTACTTTTCCGCCTATCAATCCTTCAGCAATCAGATTGATATCCTTGGTCTTATTTCTCCAGTTACTGCTGATTTCGTGAAAATCAAATACATTTCTAAACACAAACGGTGCATGTGGCATATTTTTCATGGAACTATCAGGTCTGGCAGTACCTACAACCTTACCCAGCCAGGTTAACCTCACTTCATCGCAGTTACTGAAAACGGTAATATCTTTACCTGATACCTGAGTGAGTTCGTGTGCGATATATACCATTGGTCCGGTCTGAATCCCCGGAAGCTTGAAAGACGGATCATACTGACTTTTAAACAAATAGAATGAATATCTCGGCATGCGATAAACATCCAGCAGCCCGCCCAAAAATGGATCCGGGTGATAACCACGCTGGTGATCAATACCTGCCCATAACGCTGCACCGATCCGTTTAGGTGGTGTATCGAAGATTTCATCGAGCCCCTTGGCCCTGATACTGGCCTGATTGAGCATAGCGATTTCTCCCCATTCCCGCTTTACCCGGCTCATTGCATTCTGTGAATAGAAATTATCCACTTCTCCTCCATCACCATATTCACGGGTAAATGAATTTTTTTCCTCCTGCATACCGCCATGATAGTAGAAATCAAACCCTGCTTTTTTTGCTTCATCAACATCTGCCGCTGTAAAGGCACCTGGAAAAGGAAATTCCTGATGAACAATACTGTGCAGGCTTTTCATTACCGAGGCAGGCTGCCATGGCGTTTCATTGATTGCAGTTTCCCAAAGCAATAATGCAGCACGGTTACGGTCCCTCCTCACCAGATTATGGGTATCTTCTGCAAGGAATTTCTCAAAACGGGGATCTTTTTCATTGTAGAACTGCCAGCCAGGGTTTGCCGAGGTAACCAAAAGCCCCAGTTCATCACAGGCATCCATGAAAGCTGGATCAAGTGGGTAGTGCGCAGCGCGTACAATGGTAGAGCCCGCCTCCCTTAATAGTTTTGCATCGCGGTACTGGCTGGTATTTGGAACAGCATTACCCACATACACATAATCCTGGTGGCGGTTTACGCCTGAAAGCTTATGCCCGATATATTTTTTATTGACAAAAAAGCCTGCATCACCTCGCATCTCGAACAGCCGGATGCCAAACCGGGTACGGTAGCTGTCGACTACTTTTCCATTTTCCAGGACTTCGGTTTTTATAAAATGAAGATAGGGATCATCGGGATGCCATAAGTGCACATTCTTCGCATCCAGTTGCTGAACAAGTTGTTGAGCGCGCCCCTGGGTAACCATTAAAGCAGTTGTTTTGGTCAAAATCACCTTTCCATCCCTATCTACAAGCGTAGAACGGACCGAAAGCTTTGCATCTGCTTGCCCTTCATTCTGCACTTCGGTTCTAACTTCTATATTGGCATTGTTTCCCTTTACATCTTTCACCGCCACAAATACGCCACCACCAGCAACGGTTTTACTCAGTTCAGGCAAAGTAATGTGAACAGATGGCGTTTCGATAAAATAAACATCGCGGTAAATGCCGCCCAGATAAGCAAAGTCCAGATTGTCTTGCGCTTTTCCAGGTGGATAAGATTCATCGTTTGAGTTATCTGCCAATACCGCAATTAAATTGTTGGCATTTTTCACCAATGATGCATTGTTTATTTCTACTGCAAATGGCAGGTAACCACCGAAATGCTCCGCTACCTTAACCCCATTGAGATAAACCACTGCCTTGCCCATCACACCTTCAAAATAGATGAAGCCCTTCCCCGTGGACGACGTGGTTTTAAAAATTTTGCGGTACCAGGCCGGTCCTTGGTAATTTCGCATTCCGCTTGCGTTCTCAGGTAAGATTTCAAGGCCGTTCGGCAATGACACCTGGTCCCAGGCTGAATCGTTAAAATCCGGTTGCTCGGCACTTTTTATATTTCCTTTCGCGAAGCGCCAACCTGGATTAAAGTTATATACCTTACGTGGGCTATTATTTTCAGGATAGAATCCGGCAACTGAAAATACCGGTTTCGGACCGACTGTTTTTTGGCCTTTTACTTCTTTAGCCGCTGCTATCGATAAAGACACCAGGGCGAATAGAACTGCCTTATTATAAGCAGATTTTTTGTGTTTCATGTATGTATTTGGTTAGTGTTTTAATTGTTGACCGATTTTAGATTGTAAATCAGACATGCAATGTTATTGCGATATTTCCATTTTCAAGATTACGCACGTAACAAAAAAATGTGCTTATGTAACAATAGCTCTTGAAAGATTTATTTATAAGCGATAAATAGTTACAATTGTGCACCAAATATCCCTATATGAGATTTTTCTTTATGATCCCCCTATTATTGCTCCCCTTTTTGGGCAAAGGCGTAGAACCCTGTGGACTGGATTTTTCTCAGAATTATTCTTTCAGGTACCTATCTGTCAATAATGGTCTATCCCAGAATTCCATCACTTCTATCATCCAGGATAGCAAAGGATTTATATGGATCGGTACGTACGATGGGCTGAACCGTTTCGATGGTTTTTCCGTACAGACCAAACGCCACATATCCAATAATAAGAACAGTCTGTCGGATAACCGCGTATTGAGCCTTTACGAAAACAAAATGGGACAGATTCTGGTTGGCACAGACGGAGGGGGCATCAATATACTCGATCCGAGTTTGGATAGCATTACACATTTTGATATCAAGGCCAGTGATATTGCGAGCAATACCGTACAGACTATTACCACTGATAAAAGTGGGAATATCTGGGCCGGAACGACCAGGGGGCTGGCCATTATTATCCGTAACAATAAAAAAATACTGCAGCCATTTTTCCCTACAGCTTTAAAAAACCGGAATATCAGATCGCTATTGACCGATAAGCAGGGAAATATATGGACAGCAACAGACAAGGGCTTATACCTGTTCCGGACCAATGGATTAAAAGATGTTAAAAGTTATGCACCGGAAACCATAATGGAAAACGGCTGGATCACCGCGCTTTTTCAGGACAGGAACGGCAATATATGGATAGGGTCTGCACACACATTATATCGGATCGGCGATGACACCAAAAAAAGCCCATATACCTACCCCCTGCCCAAAACCGCAGAGATTACCTCGCTCAAACAAGATCTGAATGGTGATCTATGGATCGGCTCAAGGATCGATGGAATTTATAAACTCCATCTTGATAGCCGGTCCAATGTCGGTCAGATCCATCAGTACACCGCCGAAAAGCCATTCTGTAACCTGGCAGAAAATGCCGCTAATACGCTTTTTATAGACCGCTCAAACACCCTTTGGGTAGGCACCTACCAGCGCGGGATAAATTATACCGATCTTTCATCAAAAAACTTCTACTCCTTTTTTCCTTTAATGAAAAACCGGGAGGGAACATTGGGCTACCAGGGGAAATATGTTTCTGCAATTGCGGAAACCGACCAGGATCTTTGGATAGGAACATTCAACGAAGGACTTTACGTTTATAATAAGTGCAGTCATCAGATTGATTCGTACAAAAGCGAAATCAGCTCTCCATCGGTCTGTTGTATCCATCAAAGCAGAGACAAAACAATATGGATCGGTGGAAACAATGGCCTTTACAAGGTTACTAACAATGCTACCAATGGCAGAAAAGTGATACGTGCCATTAAAACTGGTTTTGTGGCCCGCTCTATTTGTGAAGACAATGCCGGCAACCTTTGGATAGCAAGTTTTACAGGAGTCCACAAATACAACCCAAAAACCAACCAATTTACCATCATAACAACCATCAGTGGAATTTCATCCAATTCAGTTTACGCAGTTTATCAGGATCCTCATGCTCCGATTATATGGCTCGGAACTATTGGAGGGGGCCTGAATGCCATCAGATACGACCTGGCAGGAAAATATAAAATTTCAGTTTACAGGCACAGGGAAAACGATGTTAACAGTTTAAGCAGTAACCATGTGTGGTCCATTTACCGCGACCAGCATAATACCTTATGGCTGGGCACTGATGCAGGCCTAAATGCTCTTTTATTGGACAGAACAGGGAGGATCAATAGCTATAAAACGGTAAGCGCGCCACTTTTGAGCGATCAGAAGATAATGGCCATACTAGAAGACGATTCCAAAAACCTTTGGCTAAGCAGTAGTCAGGGCCTTTTTAAATATAGTATCGAAAAGAATATAGCAAAACGTTATACCTATCAGGACGGCCTGCAGAGCAATACCTTAAATGAGGCTGCCTACAAAAACAAACAGGGCATGATGTATTTCGGGGGCATAAACGGACTGAATTACTTCCAGCCAAAAACAATCAAAAACAACCCTTTCCCGACAAGCGCAGCATTTACAGAATTCCGGGTATCCAATAAAACCATAAAAATCAATAACAAGGTTGATGGTGAAACCGTATTATCGGCAGACATCAATTATACCACAAAGATCGTACTTTCTTATAAACACAAAGATTTTGCACTGGCATTCTCTTCACTGCATTTTGTTGCCCCTGAAAACAATAAGTTCCGTTACAAGCTTGAGGGTTATGATAAACACTGGATCACAACAGGTTACGACCAAAGGATCGCCGCCTATTCGAACCTTGATCCTGGCCAATATAGATTTCTGTTAAGTTCATCAAATAATGATGGAACTTACCCTAAAGAAATCAGGGGCATTGATTTTGAGATTACCCCGGCTCCATGGGCAACCTGGTGGGCCAAAACATTTTATTTTTTGGCTTTTGCTGTAGCAATCGCCCTTGTAATCAATTACTTCATAACAAAGAACAGGTTCAGGAATGAAATTTTTAAAGAAAAATTAGAAAAAGAGAAAGTAACTGAACTCAATGAAATCAAGCTTAGCTTTTTCACCACCATTACACATGAAATCAGAACGCCATTAAATCTTATTTTAAGTCCGTTGCAGGATCTGCTCAGTGTTTCAACAGTATACGACCACTTTACGGCAATGCGCTTGAAAATTATACAAAGGAACACCTTAAAACTGCACGCCCTGATCAACCAGGTACTGGATTTGAGAAAAATCGCTTCCGATGCCGAAAAATTGGTGGTGAGGGAATCCGACCTGGTCCAAACCCTACTTAATGTGAAAGAATCTTTCGACTGGCAGGCAAGTCAGCACAATATCCGTTTTGATTTTAAGAGCCCAAGGACGCTGAAAGCATGGTTTGACCGGGATAAAATCGAGAAAATTGTCTTCAACCTGATTTCGAACGCATTTAAATATACCCCTTCGGGAGGCAAGATCGCCGTTACGCTGGAAATAAAAGAGGCACAGGCTATTATTACCATTCAGGATACCGGAATTGGCATCCACAATGATGAAAAAGACAGGGTTTTCGAAATGTACTACCAGAGTACCTCGCATTACAACTCGGGCACCGGAATAGGTTTATCCCTATCCAAAAAACTCATTGAAATGCATGGTGGTGAAATTGAGCTGGAAACCGTATTGGACAGTGGTTCTAAATTTACGGTTACCTTTCCTGTGGATAAAGCATCCTTTAATGCTGAAAACATACAAGAGGACGCACAAAGAGAACCTATAGTTGAAGAGATCGTGCCAAAACGTACCAAAGACGAAATAAACATCTCAAAAAAAACAATATTGGTCATAGAAGACAACGAGGATCAACGGGCCTACCTCCGGGAATGCCTTTTACCGCACTTCCACGTTTTAGATGCAGGCAATGGAATCGACGGTGTTGAAATTGCCCAAAAACACCTCCCCGATATTGTGATCACAGACCTCATGATGCCATCATTGGATGGTACCGATGTTTGCAGGCGGTTAAAATCAAACGCCAAAACCAGTCACATTCCCGTAATCGTACATAGCATAAACAATACCAGCCATAGCGTAAAAAATGCCCTATTGGCAGGAGCTGATGATTTTATTGCCAAACCATACGATTATGCCATGCTCACCCTTAAGGTAAACAATATCCTTAAGTCGAAAAACCAATTGGTACTGAATGTCCATAAACAGGATTTAACAACCCCCGGCGAGGTGAACATTCCGTCTCTGGATAAGGAACTGCTCAGCAAAATTGTAGCCTATGTTGAAGAGAATATGGCCGACAATAACCTTAGTGTAGAAAAAATGTGCGATCATATCGGCATGAGCCGGATGAACATGCACCGCAGACTGCATGCTATTGTGGGGAAAAACCACCTCAGAATTTATCAGGGAAATCCGGATGAAGAGAGCTGGACAGCTATTATCAAGCGGCTCGAAAAGGATATCTGAAGTCATGTTTGAGATTGGTATATCCAGCAATGCACACTTTAACAGGTATTTCAAAGAGATGTACGGTATTTCTCCAAAAGAATACATCAAAACATCAGGGGGTGTGGAAAATGTATAACAAAATGATCAAAAACATAGCCACAGTCTGCCTATTGATGAACCTGGGTTTTCCGATCCGGGCACAAACCAGGATCAATCTGAGCGACTGGGGCATTGAGGCCAATGGCGAAAAAAACATTATCCTAATCTTAAAGAAGATTTTTAAAACACATGCATACAATGGTATCTTCAAACTGGCCTTTCAAAAAGAAAAGTATTTAGTGTCTTTTTTATTTTCGTTCCTTTATTTTTAATATGAAAAACCGTAAAAGTAAAACGCTGCTCCTTAGTTGCCTCATCATTTCTTTTTTCTCAATCAATGCTAATGTATATGCCCAGCAAAAACCAAACATCATTTACATTTTAGTGGATGACCTTGGTTATGGCGATCTTGGCATTCTGTTTCAGAATCAAAGGAGCAAAAGCCTTCCTACTTTAATGTCCCCACATTTAGATGAAATGGCAAAATCAGGAGCTATATTGACCCAGCAATATGCAAATGCTCCGGTATGTGCACCATCAAGGGCGTCTTTAATGACCGGCGTCAACCAGGGTAATGCCATCATCCGGGACAATCAGTTCGATAAAGCACTGGAAAACAATCATACCATAGCAACGGTATTAAAAAATGCAGGTTATGCCACTGTTGCCATCGGGAAATGGGGTTTACAGGGGACCAATGAAAAACAAAAACCAAACTGGCCTGCACATCCCTTAAAAAGAGGTTTTGATGATTATTTTGGCTATATGCGCCATGCGGATGGCCATGAGCACTATCCTGTGGAGGGTACATATAGGGGCAAAAAGGAAATTTGGGCTAACTATAAAGAGGTTTCCGAAGGGTTTGAAAAGTGTTATACCACCGATTTATGGACTGCAAAAGCAAAAGAATTCATTATAAATTTTGAGCGGAACAATCAGGACAAAAAACCTTTTTTCATGTATCTGGCTTACGATGCTCCACATGCAGTACTCGAGCTGCCAACACAGGGATACCCAAAAGGAGGTGGATTGAATGGTGGACTGCAATGGATCGGTCAAAAGGGAAAGATGATCAATACTGCGTCTGGCGCTGTTGATAGTTATGTCTATCCGGAATATGCAGATGCGACTTACGATGATGACAAAGACCCAAATACCCCGAAGATTGCATGGCCAGATACCTATAAAAGATATGCAACAGCAGTAAGGCGTCTGGATGATGCAGTTGGCGATATCAGAAAGCTACTATCAGATATAAAAATCGATGATAATACACTGATTGTTTTCACGTCCGACAACGGCCCATCGGTAGAATCTTATCTTCCAAAATCTTTTGTAGCGGTAAAGCCAACCTTTTTCAGTAGCTATGGTCCTTTTGATGGAATAAAACGTGATTGTTGGGAAGGTGGGGTGCGTATGCCCGCCCTAGTGGTTTGGCCAAAGTGCATTCCTGCGGGCAAAGTTGTAAACACTCCCTCAATGCTCTCCGATTGGTTACCAACCTTCGCAGGAGCCGCTAAAACCTTTGCACCGGTAAGAACAACTGGAGTATCCTTGCTTCCCTCATTAACCAATATCGGAAAGCAGGATAAAACTTTGGTATATAGTGAATATTTTGAGGCCGGCAACACACCTGACTTCGATCAATTCGAACCTGGGCATGCTGGCAGAAAACGCAATCAGATGCAGCTGATCAGAATGGGAGATTTTGTAGGGGTACGTTACGATATTAAATCAGCCGATGATCAGTTTGAAATTTATAATATAGTAAAAGATCCAAAGGAAAAGAATAACCTGGCCGGTCAGAACGGTTTCGGGAAGCTGCAGGCCAACATGAAAGCTAAGGTATTGCAACTCAGAATTTCAGATCCAGATGCCTCCCGCCCTTATGATAATACACCGGTACCTGGTGTAGATTTGCCTAAAAATGCGAAAAAAGGTTTAAAATGGTCCTTTTTTAGGGGAGAGTTTCCATTTATTCCGTCATTAAACGCTCAGCGTGCTGATCAATCCGGAGTAGCCAAATCGCCCGTTCCAATTAAAACAGCCAAGGGAATAATTATGTATAAAACCTATATTAAAATACCAAAAAGAGGTTTGTATACCTTTAAACTTATTTCAGACAACCGCGCATTTGTCAAGCTTCATGAATTTAATTTGCTTGATGCTGATTTTGATTATAAAACCGGGGAAATTGTTCAAAGGGCTGTCACACTTGATGAGGGATATCATCCCCTCACGATTTATTATTTAAAAGATCAGATTTTTAAAGGAGGTTTCAAGTTGCAATTTAAAGCGGCATCGGGAACATGGGAAGATTTAGGACAGAGAAATTGCTTTTATTAGTACGAGGTTTTCTATGTTGTCCTAAAATAGCCCGTTATCACCAATATAGAAAACAGTTAACTCATTTTGAATCCATAAGTTGAATAATGCGCTAGACTATTTTAAAATTTTCAAATCCGCAATCCGTTTTAAATCTTCAATAAAAAAGTTCGTTAACGGTCTTGCCAGGAGCACTTAAGGAGACAACTCATTTTTGTTGCCTCCTTTTTTTATGCATATAAAATTCTGAAGCACAAATCGTTCTGTCTCTTGCAGTCGGCCAGTCAAACTTGCCGCTAACCTTCCGCAACGTAGCGATGTGGATTTTATATTTTGACCTTTATTTTTTTAAAATCTCCGTTTTCATCTTCCTCCCATTGGTTTTCTCCAATTAAATAATAGTTGCCATCTTCTTTAGTTATCCTATTTTCAAAATCTAGATTTTCTGATATAAATGCTCTAGTTTTTGCCATTTCATTCCACTTTCTGCCTTTAAACGACCAGACTGAAATATTATTCCAGCAACCTTCATTGGTTCGAGAAAAAATTATTATTTCATTTGCTTTATCGTCATTTAAATCTCCCGTTTTAGAAATATAAATCCCCAAACTTTGGTCAATACTTATTTTGGGGATGTTCTCTGTAAATTCAATATTTATCAAACAATTATTTTCCCCGCATTCAATTTCATCGGTTTCCATATTCCGTTTCAAACTTATAAATGCAGTGTCATTTTCTTTGTAATTATTTATGTTGCCAATAGAAAACTTTTTATTTACTGTTTCCATTCTTTTTGTTTCACAGCCAAGGATCACTAAGCACAAAATTAAAAGCCTAAATTTCATATTGAATTTCATTTTTAGCCCAATTGCGATCTAATGTGATTTTTTTCTGTTGAAGGAGTAATCGTTTGGAAACTATAAATTCTGAACCGGGAATCGAAGTACGAAAAAGAGATTGATTCAGATTATTGATACTACCTATTGCCGGTCAACCTCTATTATTACCAAATATTTAGAGGCTGACCGGCATTTTTTACAAATAGATCTTGTTTTTCAATGGGCTTTTTTCACTATTCAGCAGATCGTCTGCAATCTGTATCATTCCATCGTTGTTTGAACCACCCCAAATTGCTCTTCCGAAAATATAACTGGTTGTGTATTCTTTCCAGGTTCTGCAATAGTCTCTTAGCCCTGTATGTGATTTCTGTAAGTATTCAATCAGTTCTACTTCAGAAATATGGCCTTCTTCATAACAACAGCGTGATAAAAATGCACCTCTTCCATAATTCCAGGCAGTATCTCTTACATTCTTAATAGCTGAGAAATCCTGAAATACATGCTGTTCTACAAGCTCAGGTACAGCATTGCTTAATTTTCGATATATTCCCATATAGTGTTTAAAAACGTCGTCATCATCCGGTAGATTAGATTTTAAAATAGCTACATAGTTTTCCCTATTCTCAAAGGCATTATACACAATATCTAAATACTCGTCTTGATTTCTGTTTTGCAGATCTGAAAGAACTTCAATTGCATCATCTTTGTCAAATATCTCCCAATAATCCTCTAGAATTGTTTTCAATGTGCCTTTATCAAGCCCCGTTTCGTAAGAGTTAAGATAGGCAGATTGTTGTTCTGCATACATTGAACTAATTAGTAGATGATCTAATTGCAGGCCAATTACTACATTTTTATCGTTTAGTCTTAGATTCTTAAAGGCGTTAATAAATTTCGAAAATATGCTCATACAATTATGCTACTTGGAGGTTTGGGAACTTGTCTTGCAATATTTTCACAAATTTTCCACCCACTATTTGATATTTAACTCTTGTCATTAACTGTTTGTTCATGTTTAAAATATCCGTTGGGTCTGGTACATAATTTAGTCTGTCATGAACTTCAAGTGACAAAGGAGCACCATCGATGTTAAATGTGATAATGTGTGTTTTTGGTAAATACTCTTCCGAAGACTTTAAGTAAACACCTAACTGTGATTTTAATATACCTCCATACCGAAGCGTTGCTTCTTCAATTCTGAAATTGTCAAAAACCATATGTTCATCTAATTCGCCAACAATATTGGTGCTAAAAAAATGTAAATCACTACCGCTTAACACCCAAAAGCATTCGGTTTCTATTCGTCTAAGTTTTACACCAATTGCAGAGAGTGCTACGTTTTTTATGCCGTCACTTATAACACCCTGAACTTTATTTGTTGTAGATTGAGGTACAGATGCAGAGGTATAGGCATCTATTGATTTTCCTTTCATCCATTGCTTTATTTGCGGGAAATCTTGTGCTAAAAGCTCTTGTTTGTAAACATCATATTTATTTCTTTCAAAATCTAAGTCTATTTCTGATTTTGCTGATTGGTGTTTTTTGTTCATGTAGATCATAAAACACACACCGGCAATTACTAATACTGCAGGAATTAAGAATATTGGATTCATAAAAGATGCTTATTTTAAATATTAATTGGTTCTACTTCTTTAGTTTTGTTTTTTGAAGGAATACTTGCCCAAATTAGTAATGCTATTATAACTAAGAAAACAAGTTTTCCTCCTGCTTTTTTCCAAAAAGATAAAGGATTTTCTGCAGTTTTCGCATCAAAATCATGTTTCTCTTTTAATATTTTAGCTACTTGGGGATCAATTTCAAAATACATATTATTTGAAATGTCACTCAATACAAATCTTCCATTACTGTTCCAAATAGACATCCCAAAAATGCCATATTCTTTATTAGCATAAGATAGGTTTACTTTTTGTCCGGCCAATTTTTGAATTTCAGAATCTGTAGGTAATTCCCGCACAGTTTCGATGGATTCGCAGGGAAGACAAATAGGGATTTTTGCTTTTGCAGATACTAAACTTAGGCTTGCAAACGCAATACATGCAGTTAAAATAATTGTTTTCATCATATCTATTTTTTGTTTCAAATGGCATCGGGATTGCTGGAAATCTATAAGCGCAGCAGATCATTTTAAGTCAAAAAATTACTTAAAAAACAAATAAAAGAAATAAAATCTAAGGTGGACAAGGCGATAAAGAAGTGCTGCCTTTCAGTTAACGAGCGCTACACTTAAACCGGAATCCGTAAAGTGACAATTGTACCGGGAGCATCCACCTGGGAATTCATCGACAGGCTAGCCTCTCCTAGACCTTCAGTTTGTAAATACTGAATTCGTTCTGTTACAATTTGGGTGGCACGCGAAGTATGGGGCGGCTTATCAGTGGTATCCAAACCAACTCCATTGTCGTTAATGATGATCTTTAAAACCTCATTGTTAATGGCCATTGACACGTGTATATGACCTTTATAACTGATGTTTTTAAATCCATGTAAAATAGAATTCTCTATAAATGGCTGAAGCAACATTGCCGGAATCTCTATTTCATCAAACATATTGGCAACCTCATTGTCCAATTCAAATACATAGTCGAATTTGCCTGGCATCCTCATTTGCTGCAACTTTAAATAGTTTTCCAGAAAGTCCACTTCAGATTTCAAGTCAATATTTCGTTGTTTACCTTCCGTTAGTTTCTCTCGCATCAAAACGGAAAAATGATCCAGGTAAGTGAGTGTCTCCTGAGTTTTTTCTTGCCGAACCAAAGCACGAATACTCGCTAAGCAATTGAAAATAAAATGAGGGTCCATTTGGCTCCGCAACAACCTTTGTTCCAATTCAAGTTTGATATTAAGATCTGAAACCCGCTTATTTTCGGTAATGAGGTCTTTTCTCCTTCGGTCTAAAAACAGTAATAATATCATCGCAAATAGCAATCCTGAAAAAAGGATAATCACCGCCAACCAGAGCCTGTTCAACTCCAATTGTCCCGTTATCTTATCTATGTTTTTATTTAATGCACCAATTTGTTGGTCTTTTTGTACTGTTTTATAGAGCGAAGATATTTCGTTTGCTGCTTTTCGGTTTTCATTTTCTTCTCTCTCTTTCTTTTTTTGAACATACTCTTCAAATGACGATTGTGCCTTTTTATTATCGCCACGAACGATAGCAAACGCGATCTTATTTTCCAGATACATCAGGTAATCATCTGCATCAAATTGGCTTAACCGCTTGGTAACTTCACGCTCTGCCACACGTGCTTTTGACAATTGATGCTTGTTTACATAAATGCCCAATAGATTATTGTAGGCCATAAAAGCATTGGAGGTATCTGCTTTATAGGCTTTTAATTGATAGTAAAGGGCAGAATCTAATTCTTTACCCTCGTAAAATATTTTTGCTTTTGATATATAATAATTGTAATCTATACGGGCAAGTTTGGTTTTCTTTTTTATTTCTGTGGCCTGATTTAAATATAATCGAACGGAGTCATTAGCCAGTCCTTTCTTATCTAAATACCCCAGTGAAAGCAATAAATTCGCGGATATAGACAAGTCTTTTGCCAACATACTGGTATCTTTTTTCAAAAGAAAGAGCATTTTCCTGGCAAATCTATTAGATAAATCCAATCTGTTATTGAAACTGTTTAGTTGTGATGCCCATAATAAAATAAAACCGGAAGATTTTGGAAAACTGAGCCTCAAATTGCCTGCATCAATAAGATATGCCGCTTGTGTGTAGTAATAAGTTGCCGCATAATATTGCGCTTTTTTTTGCTCAAGATAGCCCATCCAATAGAAATTGGTAGCTGCCTGGGCTCCATTCTTTTCCGACAAAGGCAATATATTTAAAGCTTTTTGGGCCACTTCAAACGAAGCAGAATCTTGTTTATTTTTAAGTAAGCAATAGCTGAGGTAAAAATAAGCCCGACTAAGTATGGAGCTATCCGTTTGATTTTCTTTTATTAATTGTTGTAGTTGTGGTATTGCTTTTTTAGGCTGTTTACTTCGTTTTATCTGCTCAAATAAGCTATCCAGTAACTGGCCTTGATTTATTCGCGGAGAGGAAGGGCCCCCGCAGCTGATAAATAGGGTAATGATTAGCCAAATAGAGATTAGGTAGAAGATCTTCAAGGGTTTATTATGCATTATTAATTGTCATTTTTTGCATTAATAAATCTTTCTTACGGGTAGATACAGGCACTTGTATACCACCTTGTAAAAAAACAAAGCCATCATGATGATACGAAATAATAAAGTTTAGACAAATCAGAAAAGATTTATGAATTCTCAGAAACAAACCTTCCGGCAACAAGGTTTCATATTCTTTGAGTGTTGTACTTGTTGTAATTTCTCTGCCATCAAGTAAAAAGAAGGTAGTATAGCCACCATCTCCCTTACAATATAGAATATCGGAATGGCGCACAAAATACGTTTCATTAAGGGTTTTCAATACCAACATTGTCGATTGCTTATCGAAGAGGATTTCCTTTTGTACCGCATGCAAGACATTAGGTCGCAAGCTGGCTTTATCGAGGGCATCATACAATTCCTTTTCCTTTACGGGCTTCAATAGATAATCCAATGTCCCCGCCTTGATGGCACGTAGCGCATAATGCTCATAGGCAGTTACAAAAATTACCGAAAAAGGTGTTGAAGGAAGGTGTTCCAATATCTCAAAACTATGGCCATCAGAAAGTTCTATATCCATCAATATAATATCCGGAGCCGCAGATGGAATGAGTAGTAATGCTTCTTTTACCGAACCGCAGGCCCCTACGATACCATCATGAGTCCGCGCACTAACTAATTGTATCAGTTCTTCCCGTATTTCTACTTCGTCTTCGAGGATAAAAATTTTAGCCATTTCGTGCAAAAAAAATAAAAATAGGCATTTATATACAAAGCTAACCTGCTTTGTTGTTAATTACTTTAGTAACAGAGGAATGTGTTTTAGGTGAGCCGTCACCACAGAAAAATGACGGAGCCGTTTTTTATGTACCCCCCCGACCCATCAGGGCCGCTATTCAAAAAATAAAAAACCATTCGGGAAACGCACTTGTAGTTAACGCTCAAACCTAAGCGTATGGACACTGCAAGGGAGCTTTTGTTAAATAGCGATATTGAAGCCACTGATTACAGAATAATAAAGGATCAATGTAATGAGAAAATAACTAGGTTGGAAGCAAGATTAAGTGATCTCAATGCAGAAAATCATGCTATTTTGGATATAAAGCCAATAGCCGAAGAAGCAATGAACAGCTTACGCTTATGGGACGAGTTTTATGAAAAAGCTGACGTAGAGGGTAAAAGATACCTAGTAGGGATGTTGTATCCAGAGAAACTGACCTTTGATGGAGGCATGTGTCGAACACCCTCAATGAATTTAGCAGCCGAACTCATCTACCAGAAGAACAAAGAGTTACAGATAAAAAAAATGGGACGAAAGTCTTTAAAAGAGACTTTCGTCCCATTTGGGGGTCAGTAACGGTGCATAATTCGAACCATTTTGTGGGCGAATTGATTGAAATTGGGGGTTTTTCAAAAATTATTAACCAATAAAAGCTATTGGTTTCGTCGTTGCTCTTCCTCAGATCCTGCACTTCTTTTTTTGATTTCGATTTTCGAATTTCCAAATCGGTAAGAAAAGTTCAAGCGAACATTTCTGCTATCATATTTGCTTTTTAAATCATAAACAATATTGCCATAATTAGCTTCACTTCTGGTAATCCCTGTATAGAAAATATCATTGATATTCAAGTTGAGGCTTCCCTTTCCCTGAAATACCTTTTTTCCGAAGCTCAAACTGGTTGTGCTAAATGGCAGGTTTACATTGTTGCCATAAGTTACCCTAGATTGACCATAAAAAAATAATTCGGCCCATAACGTTGGCGAAATCTCAATGTTATTTCCCAATGAAAGATATCCAGTAGTTTGATTAATGTTTTCACTTGCAGCATTATATAAAAAATCATAGTTACTGTTTGAAATGCCTAAACCATAATTAAGCTGCAGAATTTTAAAGAGTTTATTACTATAAGAAGCATTAACACCAACATTACGATAAGAACTTAGGTTGGTTTTAAAGCTATTTGTCACCTGGGTCTGGGCGTCTCTAGTTCTCAGATCTGTAATTACATTTTTGGCATAAGCATAAGAAGTAGCAATAGCAAAATTACTTTTTAAGGTAAAGGCTAGCCTGAGGTTATCTGTATAAGATGGACTAAGGTTCGGGTTACCACTTCTGGTAGTAAAGGCAGTTGCAACCATTATAAATGGGTTCAATTCATTGTACAGGGGTCTTCCAATCCTTTTCGAATAGTTTAAAGAGATTGAACTGTTTTCTAATTTTAGCCCAACCGTAGCATTTGGAAAAAGATCAAAATATTGTGTTTCTACTTCCTTGTTTAAAGTAATGGAATTGCCATTAGTAAAGGTCTGCTCTCCTCTCAATCCTAGCAACATCGAAAGTTTACCTAAAGCAAACTTCTGATTTGCGTAAGCTGCTAAGATGGTTTCCCGATATAAAAAATCATTGCTCCCCATATCTCTGGCTTGTTGCGTATCACTGCCAAACAGGGAAATGAAATTGTTTTCGATTTTTACATTACTGAGTTTGAAACCTGTTTCGAAAAGGCCCTTGCTTAACTTTTTGGTATAATCACCTTTAAAAGAATAAATTTCAGATTTTGTAAGCCCATTTTGGCTGTAAGCTTGGTTTTCGCTTGCATTTAAGAAATTAATTATAGAGATATTGTTCGTATTTTGGTTGTGATAATCGAAAATACCTGCATCGGTATCAAAACTAATCTCCTGCTGATTTTTGACATCAATCACATGTTTATAGTTCAAATTCACATTTATACCTCTTCCGGTAGTGGTGTTTAGGTTATTAGATAAAGTAAATGCTGTTGGCTTGGACTGATTTATCTCATAGGTTTCTGTATCAGAAAGATAATTAGGGTTCCGGCTATTGTGAGATCCAGTTATGAGTACGCCTAAAACATCGGTTTTATTTAAAGAATGATCAAAGCCTAAACGGATATTATTAGATTTGTACCTGCTTCTATAAGTAGAGGAGTCCTTCAATCTTTGGTTAAGATCACTTTGGTAAGTATTCGTTTGTATTTCTTGGTATTGTTCGCCTAACCCAAAACTATACGAGCCATAAAAATTGGTATTTCCTATTTTATAATTGAGACCAGCTGCACTACTGGTGTTTGGAAATTTCCAGCCATGACCGCCAGTTATGCTAATGTTGGCATCATATCCAGGCCTCTCTCGTTTAATTGTTCTGATGTTGATTAAACCATCGGAGCCGGCGGCATCATATTTTGCAGAAGGGTTATAGATGATTTCGAATTGACTAATATTAGCGGAAATAGTGCCTTCTAATAACGACATTAGATTAGCTCCTGATAATCGGGTTGGTTTGCCATCAATCATTACGGTAACACCTTTTCCCTCTACCAATAACTCGTCATTATTTTTGAGCACAACACCAGGTACTTTCTTTAAAATATCTATTGCATTTACACCAGCTTTTGCATTACCGTTAACATTAATAACCATCTTGTCTAATTGCTGTTCAATAAAAGGTTTAGTGGTGCTAATACTAACTTCATTCAGTTGCATACCTTTATTTTTTAAGGTGATGATTATACTGTCGCCACTAAATTCATTTATTCTAAAAGGAACATATCCTAAATAATTGATGTTGACATAAAATTTCTGGATAGGCTTTACAAAAGAGAAAAGACCATTTCCGCTTGTTTTTAATTTGAGTATAGGCTGATCTGTTGTAGAAAATAAGGAGATGGTGGCATTGGCAATTGGTTCCTGGTTTTCATTAAGTACTTTGCCCCTTAAAATTGCGTTCTGCTGTGCAGATGTAGGAAAGTAGCATAAACCAACAATCATTAATAGATAGATATGTTTCATTTAAACTTTTTTTCATAAAGGTGACGACCATCTTCTTAGCTATGAAATGAAATCTTTGAAAGGGGAAATCTGAACTGCAAAATAGCCGATACTATCTGCATAATTTTGGAACAGATAAGAGCACAGAAATAATCGCAGAAATACTTGGAGAAGGTGTTTTGAATACTGTAGATTTGAATAATGCGTCTTAAAATACCAACTCTTATCGTCTGCTTTTTTGCATTTTATTTGATTAGCCATAGTGCAGGATGGTTAAACCGTGCGGATAAAAACTGGGATGTGGCTACACTAACTAGCAACTTAGTGATGGACTTTGCAAGTGCTTCTTTCTTGGTATTTCTATTAGATAGCATCATAACCTATCTGCTGTTCTATTTTCTATATCCTAATAAGGGAATTATTGTTACCCTTACCCTATATCTATTCGTTAGTATTCCCATTATGATCGGACTGCGCTTTATGGTAGAGGAAGTGATTTTATTTCATATTACTGGGCATCATAATTATAACATGAAGTACTTAACATTTCGGTCTTATGTGTTGGACAACCTTTATTTTACCATCTATTATAATTTTGTGGGGATTGCCTTTTTTGGCGTGCAATATGAAAGATTTAAAAAGTTTAAAGAAAAAGAGCTGAAGCTTCAGGCTCGTAATGCAGAACTCTCCTTTCTCAAATCACAAATTAATCCGCACTTCCTGTTTAATAATCTCAACACAATTTATACCCTTGTTTATCAGCATTCAACCAGTGCTCTCTCTGCGATCAGCAAACTTTCTGATCTGTTACGGTACATGTTGTACCAAAAAGATGAATTTGTACCCTTACTAAAGGAGATTGAATATCTTCACAACTTTATTGACCTGCAGCTGATGAGGTATGATTATGTACCAGAAAAAGAGATTTATATTCAAGCCGATATTGATCCATCCTTGAAAATAATTCCCTTATCCCTTATTCCTTTTGTAGAGAATGCTTTTAAGCATGGGGACCTAAAAGATCCTCATCATCCGTTAACCATTAGTCTAGAAGTTAATCGAGATATGCTTATTTTTAAAGTGGGTAATCAAAAAAGTGCAAACAAAAAAGATGCAACAGGGGGAATTGGCTTAGAGAACATCAAAAAAAGACTAGAACTATTAAATCCTGAAAAATATAACCTGCTCATCGATGAGACTTCAACTCACTTCTATATTGAACTTAAAATGGTAATCAATGGCTGAAAATTTAAATTGCATGGTGGTTGATGATGAGCCCCTGGCCTTATCACTTCTGTCTGATTACATTTCGAAAACGCCAGGTTTGAACTTGGTACGTGCAGTGTCTAATCCATTAGCCGCAATCAGCTATCTGAAGATTGAAGAAATTGACCTCATTTTTCTAGATATGCAAATGCCTGAATTAAATGGCATTGAGTTTCTAAACCTGCTCCAGAAAAAATGTATGGTTATCGTAACAACAGCCTACAGTGAATACGCAATGGACGGATATAATTTTGAGGTAATTGATTACCTGTTAAAGCCCATTACAATGGCCAGGTTCATGCTGGCGATTGAAAAGGCAAAAGAAAGATCTAAAATGAACAAGGCCCTGACCGATGTTGTTGTTTTGCCTAGTACGGTAAACCATATCTTCATTAAAACTGAAAACAGGATCATTAAGATTAATTTGGTCGATATTTATTACTTTGAAGGTGCTAGGGATTATGTAGTGATCCACACGCAAACCAACATGATCTTAACACTACAGAGCATGAAAAGCATTCAACAGCTATTACCTACAGATCAGTTTATCCGAGTACATAAATCATATATCGTTGCGTTCGACAAAATTAGATTCATTGAAAGAAACAGGATTAATATCAAAGAAAAATTAATACCTATAACCGATACCTACAAAGACAATTTCTTTAAAAGGATTGGTCGTGATGTTACATCCGGTTAATTTTTTACGGCTCTTTTGAGTTCAATCACAATGATTTTCAGCAATTGTAAAAAATCACATCAACAAAACTTAACAGCATCGAACCAAAAGATTTAATTAAATTAAGTTTAATTCACTAATCTACAGTGAATTACCTGCAAAATATTGATATTTTTTTTTACCCCATTAGGGTGGCCATATAGGGCTCGAACCAAAAAACCGGCCTCCATCCCTTTTATTTAATGATTTGAAAATTACCTTAAAAAGAAAAAGCCCTTTAAGATATCTTAAAGGGCTTTCGGGTCGCTAATGGGGCTCGAACCCTTTCAGTAAATATCTACTATATATCAAACTCTAAAATTTGATATTATTCTTTCAACTCATTTATTGGAATCTTCAAATCCGCAATACGCTTCAAATCTTCAATAAAAAAGTCTTTAACGGTCTTGCCAGGAGCACCCTCAGATACAGCGTCTGAAAATCAGTCGCTGTATTTATTTACAATCTTTTCAACTAATTGTTAATCAACCAAATAGACCAAACTACAACATTGAGGCCAGGTGTTCGATATTGCGGCCCGTCAAATTCATTTTTTTCAGGGAGCAGCAACTCAGGATTTGGCATTGCTTTTTCGAACTTGCTAATGCTTGAAATAATCCTATCAGTCAACTTTGGAATGTCCAAACGAACGATCTTAAAATCCGATAGTTCTTGTAATTCACCTCTAAACGTGTGATGTTATCTGATTAAACACAATCGCCTCTGTTGAAGAGGCGATTGCTATTGGAACCGATTATGGCCTAACATCTATTCGGTTTTAATCTGTCTTTTGAGCAGGATGGAAATTTCTACATCCAGTTTTTTCTGTAGGATTTCGCCTTCAAAGCCAATGGTCCTAAACTGCATTTTACCCTGCTGATCGATGACTGCTATTGTCGGAATCAGGTTAAAGCCTACCTTTTCACCAATATTTTTATCGTTATTGAAATAAACCGGAAACTGATATTGTGGATTCTGTTTGGTCCATTTTCTTGCATCCTCAATAGTATTGTTCGCACCACTGTTCACCACCATAAACATCACATTCTTATTGTTCCTATATTTTTCAAAAACCTTGTGAAAATATGGCATCTCATGCATACAAGGCACACACCATGTTGCCCAAAAATCAAGGACAACAATCTTTCCCTTCATCATTTCAGTGGTAACTGGCCTACCTTCCATATCTACAATACCAGACAGTTGAGGACCGGGTTTATTCATCATCAGTAGCATGGTTTTTGAAGTCAGCTGAGCGATTTCGAGCTTCTCGAGTTCTGCCACCTTTGAACTGAAGTTTTCGGTAGACTGGTTATATTTTAAAAAGTTGTTTTTGGCAAGATTCAGCACGGCAGAATCAGTTGGGTTTTTAACCAAAAGTTTCCAGAGGATATCAAAGGCTTTCCGGTTTTCTTTTAGTTTTGCTGCTACTGCTGCACTGTTGATCAGCGCCGCTCTCCCGTCGGAAATACTTACAGCCTGATCTGCGAGTATTTTGGCAGAATCAATTTGATGAAGTTCAAAATAATTGAGCGCCTTGATGGAAAACAGTTCCGATTTTGCTTCTGCTACCGCCTGTTTTCTTGTACTATCCGGAACGAATGAAGGAATATAGCCGAATTCGGGAAAGTATCTGATGATCCCTACCGGCCAATTATCAGCTAGTTTTAACGACCTGTTTACATAGGTGATCGCAGCGGATGGAGCAATCCTATATTTGGTCAACTTTGATGCAATATCCCTTAATGTTTGAGGCGTATAAGGATTAATCTTTACCAACATTTTTGAGGCATGCAATAATGCTTTCGCTGAATCTTTCATCATGGCATATTGTTCAAAAAGCATCTTGTGAATGGTTTCAGACCCTTCTTCACCGGGTTTGTCGCTTCTCTTCAGCAATGCTTCCAATTTAGAGATCTTCGCCGCTGTATTTTCTTCTTTTGCAATAATTGCTGCCCGCAGGTCTATCGAAATATCTGCATCGGGAAAGCGCTGCATAATCACATTCCGTACCGAATCAAGCCTGCTTTTTTCTCCTATCATCAGGTAACCCATAGTAACCAGGTTCACATTACCTGGCAATGTAGGGTTTTCTTCCAGTTTTGCTGCTATAACCTTTCTGGCCTGCGTTCTGAACTTCTGTTTTTCCCCAGGGCTTTGCGCCATAATCATTTTGGTATTGAGCTGGGCAACCCTCGCTTCATAATTATTAGGGTTGTTCTTTAATTCCTCAGTCAGCAGTACCAATTTACGTACCTGCAAATCCGGTGCTTTGGGCATCTGTGCCGATAAGCTATAGGATTCGTGAAGTAAACTGCTTTTTACCCTTTTTTCTCCATCATATACACGCAGGGCATAGTGCTGATCTGCGGCGGGCTGCTGTATCTGCTCCCCGCTCTGCAGATAGAATGTAGCAAAGGTTGCAAACCTGCCTGCCACAAAAGTTGCTATCCACATATTCCCTTTTTTTATCATCGGCATTTTCCAAGGCAGATCGTAAAAGGTTGAATAGGTAAACACCACTGTTACCGAAGAGGCATCGGGTGATATTTGTGCATAGGGAGTTGCAGGGTCAAATTTTATGGTTACGGTGTCGCCTCTTTTTATTTTCTCAGGTGTAATGGTTAAGCTTTGGCCCCGCACCTGCATAAACGCAGGCACGAGGAGCATAAAACAGTATAGTATCTTTTTCATCATCAAGCAATTAATTGTAACCTGGATTCTGTACCATATTCGGGTTGGTACGCATCGCCTCTATCGGAACAGGAAAAAGTACCGCAGTGGGTTTCCATGAAGCTTTGGTCAAAGGGAGAACGTCATCTGCACGGGATTTCGCCGGATCGCCCGTTAGGCTTTTCCACCGTTTCAGGTCAAACCACCGGTGTCCCCACTCCGAAAACAGTTCTACCCTGCGTTCCTGCTCAACCTGAGCCATGGCAATTGCCGGATTTGCTGCTACAGGTAAAGGCGTCAATCCGGCACGGTCGCGCAGTACATTCAGGTCATCATTGGCTTCCGAAAGCCTATTTAGCGCCACCCTTGCCTCTGCCCGGATCAGGAAAGCCTCTGCAAAACGCAGCACCATGGAATATTCACTTACTGCGGCACCAGCTGCGCCTACTCTTACCTTGTATTTAAAAGGATAATAATGGGTAACAATCGGAGCAGTTGTTGTTGTATAACTGCCCACCCAATTGCTAAAGCGTTTATCGCCAGTCTCAAAACCTGTTTCCAAACCATAAATACCTTTCGTTAAACGGTAAAGCGGAGATCCTGTTGAAATCAGCGTATTTCCTTCCCATGTATTTCTTCCCCCAAGGGTATTTACCACCTGGAGCTGCCATACCGCCTCATTGGAATTCTTCAGGAATGTCTTTGTCATATGTGCTGCGTTATTTGGATCGGCATTTTTTAGAAGAGCATATTGCGCTGTCATCGCAATTACCTCACTGGCTTCTGCCTCTGCCAGCACATTATTCCCGGTATATAAATAAACCCTGGAAAGCAAGAGTGTAGCCGCCGTTTTATTTGGTCTGGTGCGCTCACCTGTTCCCGGATAGGCCGCCACCAGGAGACTTTTTGCGTCTTTTAAATCCTGGATCACCGCGGCATAAACTTCAGCCTTAGGGCTACGGGCTTTAGTGCTGTTTTTGAGTACATCAGTATCCAGGATAAGCGGTACATCGCCGAAAAAATTGACCAGATAGAAATGGCAGAAGGCACGCATAAATTTGGCCTCACCCAATAACTGGTTTTTAACTGCAGGTGTGAGTGTATTGGAAGCAGTAACACCTTCAATAACAGCATTCGCCCGGTAAATAAAATTATAGGGTGAAGACCACATTATCCCCACATAGGTATTTCCGGGGGTAAGGGCATTGTTTTTGAACTCATCAAAATTGGCCAGTACAGAGGCATATACAAATTCATCGGCAGCCATGGCACAGGTAAAACTCGTGAGTACGTTTGCAAACTGATAGTTGGAAGCATTCATATCGCTATAAATACCAACCATTGCAGCAGTAGCCGTGGCATCGGTGGTAAAAACAGTTCCTGTGGCCAACTGGTCTTTTGGATCCTCGATTTCCACATATTTTTTGCAGGACAGACCTGTACTGAGCACGGCAAGGAATAAGATATAATAGATAATTTTCATTTGAATTTTAATTTATTTAGAATGAAACCTGTAAACCTGCAGTGTAGATACTTACCGGGGGCATTGAATATCCTTTTGTTTCAGGGTCAAAACCATCATAAGGGGTAATGGTGAACAGGTTCTGCCCCTGTAGATACATCGTAATGTTGTTAAATTTCCAACGCTTCAGCAGATCCCTGAAATTGTATTTCAAGGAAACATTCTTTAATCTGATAAAGGACGCATCTCCCCATACCGCGTTGGATAATCGATAATTGTTCTGGTATGCAGTATAGATTGCTTTTCCTGCAGTTGCACTCGCACCGGGAACCGTGGCAGGAATACCGGGCGTTGTCCACCTGTCGAGTGCACTTACATCCTTGTTCCGAAGCGCATAACCGTTTGAATAACTCAGGTAACCATAATTAAGCAGTGGTCCTTCCTGTTTCACAAATTGGAAGAAGAAATCGAAACTGAAGTTTTTATAGGTAAAACTGTTTTGTATCCCGCCATAAAATTTTGGCATCGTATTTCCAATCACCACCAGATCTGCGGGATCTGTAATCGCTTTGTCACCATTGATGTCCCTGAATTCAGGAACGCCGGTTTGTTGGTTTATTCCGAGGAAATCAAATCCCATTACGATAGACAAAGGTTGACCGATCACATACCTACTTGCGTTGGCAGAATTTTTCAGATCAGGGTACTCCAATAATTTGGTTTTGGCGAGGGTAAGATTGAAAGCGGTATTCCATGAGAAATTCTTCAATCTGATATTGATTGAACTGAGCTCAAATTCCCAGCCTTTATTTTCTACAAGCGCAGGCAGATTGGCCTGATAGCTGGTAAAACCCGACTGCGAGGAAAGCGTACTTCCGATCAACTGATTACCCGAACGGTTGCGGTAAAAATTAGTGGTAAGCAGTAATCTTTCGTTAAAGAATCCCAGATCTAATCCGGCCTCAAGCTTTTTGTTAACTTCCCAACTGTAATCAGGGTTCGGGAAACGGCTTGGCGATATTCCACCAATGCCGCCATAAGGATAAGTTGTAGGTGTCCAACTATCAAGAAACTGATAATCCCCGATCTGGTCATTACCTACCGTACCGAAACTCCCCCTTAACTTACCGAAACTCAGGAAAGGAATATTTTCTTTTATAAACGTTTCTTTGCTGAACAGCCAGGCGGCACCTACCGCTCCAAAGTTTCCAAAACGGTTATTTGGACCAAATTTAGAGGAACCATCCCGTCGAAAGGTTCCATTGACAATATATTTTTCATCCCAATTATAGGTAAGCCTGCCAAAAACAGAAGTATAGCGGTATTTGGCATAACTATAGGTTCGGGGGGTAATCAATGTAGCTGCCTTAATGTTATCCAACTGCTGATCGCTGATATAACCGCTACCGGTTACGCCCTGCGTTTCCCTTAAGCTGTGCTGCCAGGTACCGCCCACCAAAGCAGATAAACTGCCCTTTCCCAACTTAAGGTTATAATCCAGCTGTGGCTCTACGATGTACGAACTTAGATCTCCGTTTCCATAGTTGGCGCTGCTGCCGGTATAGTTCACCGGGTTGAAACCCAGTTTGGGAAGAGTCTGGGTTTGTTTCATATCCATCCGGTTAAAACCAGCGCTCACTTTAGCGCTTAGGCCAGGTAGTAACTGATAACTCAAGGTAGTATTGCCAAAAACGTTCGTTGTATTGCTGATGCTTGTTCGTTCGAAATAGGCCATTGGGTTCTGCTCGTTTCCAACCCAGTAATAATTGCCACTGGCATCGTAGATTGGGAAATTCGGTGCAAGGTTGAAAAAACTGGTTACATCGCTTTGTAATGTATTGTTTTCATCAAGCGTATACTTAAGGGAACCGGTAAACTGAAATTTCTTATCAATAGAGTTATGGTTGATGACCATGTTAAGTGCTCCCCTTTTATAGCCAAGATCACCGGGCAATACAATTTTTTCATTCCTGTAGGTCCCGCTGATCAGATATTTTGTCTGCTCGGTACCACCATTGAATCCCAACTGAAGCTCTGATAGATTGGCTGATTTACCGATCAAAAGGTCTTGCCAGTTCTGATCAAGATTTTGGTCCCACAACAAAAGATCGGGTGCCTGGGTATCTGTGGGGGTAACCGCATCTTTAGCATAGGCCTCACGCCTCATGGCCAGGTATTCTGCCCCATTAAGCATTTTAACCCGTTTGTTCACGGTTGAAACGCCTGTATATACATTCGCCGTAAATTCTGGTTTACCGGCCTTGCCTTTTTTAGTGGTAATTAAAATTACGCCATTCGCTCCCCTTGAGCCATATATAGCCGTTGCATCAGCATCTTTTAAAATGTCTATCTGCTCAATATCAGAAGGGTTGATACTCTCTAAAGGGCTTTGACTTCCATTCGCAGCAGCAAACTGGCTCAAACTTTCTGAGACAAAAGGTACGCCATCAACGATATACAGGGGTGAGTTACCCCAACTGATTGAATTTTGTCCCCTTAAGCGAACATTGTAGGATGAGCCCGGATAGCCTGTTGCCGAAGCAATATCCAGTCCTGCAACCCTCCCCTGGAGCGCTGCGATAGGATTACCGACCGGCTGGTTAGCGATTTGTTTTGCGCCCACCGTGGTAACAGACCCGGTATTGGTTCTTTTAGTGGTAGTTCCATATCCAATAACCACAACGGCGTCAAGGGTTCCGGCCTGTTGCTGCATATCGATTTTCATTTCTCTTCCTGCCTGCACCGCCCTTTCTATTGTAGAATAGCCTATATAACTAAATATCAGCACATCTTCAGGGGCTGCCTCTATCTTAAATAGCCCTTTACTATCGGTTATGGCACTAATGGTCTTACCTTTTATCTTTACGGAAACACCAGGCATCCCGCTGCCACTTTCATCTCTTACCACTCCGCTAATTTCTTCTTTTGAAAGATTGACCAGGGCGTTTGGAGCAGGTGTTTTAAAAATAATGATGCTATTGTTAAGGAGCTTATAACTTAAACTGCTTCCTTGCAAAAGTTCGTCGAGCGTTTGTTTCACGCTCCGTTCCTTAACTTCCAGTTCGGGACTTATTATTCCTGAAATGATATCCTTTTTATAAGCAAAACGGAAATCGGTCTGTTTTTCGATCTTTTCAAAAGCCTCCTTTAAACTTCCCCTGGAAACGCCAAAGGCAACTTTCACCTCTTGCAGGTCCTGTGCTGAACTGTTTAGGGCATACAGACTGCTTACTGCAAGGAGAGAAATGACCAGAATGACCGCATTTACTTTCATGAAAAACTTTATTTTTTGGGTAATAGTGTGGTAATAAGTCAATAGGGATTGACTTGCAAAAAGTGTATATTTATAATACATTGCAATGGTTTTAGGTTGTTCGATATAATTTAAAACTGTTGTAAGCCCCGGTGGCCGCCGGGGTTTACTTAATTCATGGTTTATATCATGTGGGTGATATTTTTTTCTTCATTAAATTTCTATGTTAGTTGTTGGTTATTCATTATCACACCCTGCCCCATCAATCATAAGCTGGTTACCTTTAAGCTGGAAATTTGCCCCGGTAATTGCAGTTAAAACTTCCGTAACCTGACCGATATCATTCCGGTTTAGAAAGGCAGCAGTAAAACGGCACTTTTTCACTTTGTTATTCTTAAATAAAACTTCTACCCCATAACGTTTGGAAATTAAATCTGCAGCCTGCGAAAGTGTGATGTCGTCCATGATCAGATCCTGTGCCTTCCAAGCGGTAATTTCTTCGGCATTTACAGTCTGTTTAATCTGGTAGTCCTGGCCGTTTTTCCAGTTCAACTGCTCATTAGGGGTTAATATGGCCAAAGTTTTATCGGCGCGTTGAACCACTACCCTGCCCCTGGTAACCGTTACGGTTACCGCTTTCTGGTTATCATAAGCAGAAATATTAAAGGCTGTGCCCAGTACCGTGGTGGTGATTTTACCGGTATGAATGACAAAAGGATGTGACGGATCGTGCGCAACATCAAAAAAAGCTTCTCCATGCAAGGTAACTTCCCGTTTTTGCTTTCCCCTAAAATCTGCTGCGTATTCCAGATGACTGTTGCTGTTTAGCTGCACTGAAGTCCCGTCAGAGAGTTTGATCCATTTATGTCCTCCCAGCTTTTTCATCGTTTTTCCCCAATTCATTTTTAGCGGCAGGGCCAGGATTCGGCGTCTGTGTGAGTACAAAATAAGAAAATGCTGAAATCAGGATTACAGCGGCAGCATAGCCGATCCACCTTAGGGAGGTCATTTTGGTTTTTAAAGTTGTGCGCACCAGAATCTTTTGGAAAAGCAGGTTCTGATCTTGCAGCGCGGTCTCTTCTTTACCTGCTTCAAATTCATTCTGAAATTCTTGCAAAGCCTGCCTCCATTCTTCATGGTAAGCGTCATTTTGCATCATCGAGAGTACACGGGCGGTCTCTTCCTTTGATGTAAGGTTCTGTATGTACTTTATAAAAAGCTGTTTGATCGTATACTCCAAAATAATGCTGCGTTTAGAATATAACACGCAACACAGCTGGTACATTTACCCGCAAATAAAATATTTTTTTTGGTTCTTATGTTATATGATCATTTCAGCTAAAGAGATTACGCTGAAATGAGATTAAAAGAACAAGGTGAGTAAAGCACCATTACGGATAAGGTAGTTTTTTATTGATCTGATGGCTTTAACCATTTGGCTGTTGATAGTAGCATCCTTAACACCAAGTTTTTCTGCAGCCTGTTTATAAGTATAACCTTCTCCATGGCAGAGTTCATAGATTTTGCGTCGCTGCGGGGGTAGCAGTTGCACCGCGAGGGATACAAGTTCCTTAGTCTGCATGTGTTGGGCAAAGGCAAGTCCATTTTCCCCTTTATCAATAACATATCTTGCAATTTCATCAGTGATCACAGTCTCCCTGGCAGCTTTTCTGATCACATTCAGGGACAGATTTCTGGCTATTGTAAACAGATAAGACTGAAGAGACAATTCAATATCCAATCTAGAAGCTACTTCCCATAACTTTACAAATACTTCCTGAACGATGTCTTCAGCAAGTGCAGGAGATTTTAGTATCTTCAATGCGAATGCGTATACCCGTTTTACATGCATTTCATAAAGAAGCGAAAAAGCAGTTTGACTGCCATCCTTTAACTTTTGCAGTAATTCTTTCTCTGAATCTTTGACAACACGCATAGTCTACAAAATTAGTGGATTTCACCAAAAAACATAGCGAACCCGGCCATAGACACAAAATAAAAATCTGACCGTTAATCCATGTAATGTTATCGGATGGACAAATTGATATCGGACCCCAAACAATTGACTTACAGGAACCTCAGTAATTTATTAGGCGAATAACAGTTGTTTCTGAATAAATTGCTTTCACGATATAATGGGTAAAATGTTTTCCCGAAACAAAAAGGAAATTTAAGCTGCCTTGACGCCTGGCCCATTTTATACCCATGTTTAAACAAATCGAAACCGCATGACCTACTGAATTCCTCTTTCCATGACGACAAACGATAGGTATTTATCAAATAGCCAGTTTCAGGAATAACGACATTAGCGGTTATTTCTATTTTTGCTATACTTATTGCCCTTCAAATTATGATAAACCATAAAACGGTACTTAAAAATTTCGTAAGCTTATTCAAAAAATGGCTGTCGGCAAAATATTCGCAACGAGAGATCAACAACCTGCAAACTGATGATACGGGTTATCCCGGGTGGAAATCAATAGAGACTTATTTTTCAGCCCTGCTTGCGGCCAAAGAAATCAGCCAGTTAGACGATGAAGACCTTGCTAATTTGCTGTATTTGATTGCACGTCATTGGGATATGGGAAGGATGATTGCCTGGCTGTCGAACGCTCCAGCATTTTCAAACCTTGGTGATCTATCAGCCGATGATTTTCTCATTCTGGCCAAAGCTGTGTCTAAATTGGACGGACTTGAATATGATGATGCAAAATCGCAGTTTGCAGCCTGTATCGGAAAAAAAACTAAAACCCTTACGGTGGAAATAGAGCACATACTTCTTGATCTTTACCATAGCAATGAATATACCAAACGGCTCTCACTAATGGCACTCGCCAAACTAGGCTATCCGGCTATAAGGATACTAATAAAACAATCCTGGGAAACGGTTGATGAGGAATTTCATAAAATTGGCTGTCTGGAAGCTATTCATAAATATATAAAAGACCCTGCATTGCTTAAGGAATATCTGGCGTTGGCTGCAAGCGAGCCTGGCGAGTACCTGCAAAAATATGTCAGCCACCTCAAACAGAAATAACAGATTCCCTCACAGATTAATCCTCATCTAGCGCAAGTCTTAGCGCCCAGGCCCAACAAAGGCCTGACTTGTGCTTTCTTTAAATTAATACATTAATCAAAAAAACTTTAATGCACAAGTCAGCCAGCCCACATTGTCCAAACCATTAAGACTTGCGCTAGTAAGGGGCCTTGTAGGTATATACCCCGATTCTCCTGGTTATTGCTTTGCCTACGCCAATGCCTCCACCAAATATACTATGTTATAAAGTCCGTTAGTGGTTAACCATCTTCATTGCGCCTTCACTATAACGCTCGCCAATAATAGGATATCGCTTAATCAGTTCATCAACCGCTGTAAGATCATCACCTGTTAACTCAACTTCAATCGCACCTACATTATCTTCCAGGTATTTTCTTTTTTTCGTGCCCGGAATCGGGATAATATCCTCGCCCTGCGCCAGCACCCAAGCCAGAGCAAGTTGTGCTGGTGTGCAGCCCTTTGTACCTGCCAGTGCAGCAAATTCAGCTATGAGCCTATTGTTACTTATAATATTCTCCTGTTGGTAACGTGGCAGGGTTCTTCTAAAATCATCGTCAGCCAGGATATTTACATCGAGCGTATTGGTAACCAGCCCCCGTGCCAATGGAGAATAAGGCACAAGTGAAATGCCAAGTTCACGGGTAGTCTGCAATATCCCATTTTCCACATCCCTTGTAAGCAACGAGTACTCACTTTGCAGCGCAGCAATCGGATGCTCGGCATGTGCTTTGCGTAAAGAAGCGACAGAAGCCTCACTAAGCCCTAGATAGCGTACCTTTCCTTCTCTTACCAGATCGGCCATAGCGCCAACGGTTTCTTCAATCGGAATGTTCGGGTCAACCCTATGGGCATAGTAGAGGTCTATGGTATCGATTTTCAATCGTTTCAGGCTCTGTTCTACAGCAACTTTCATCCAGGCGGGAGAACCATCGAAATAGGTTCCCGTTGCGCTGCTGGGGCCGGCAATTCCATCTTTAAAACGGAATCCAAATTTAGTTGCAATAAATACCTTATTCCGGTTAGGCACGAGTACCTTAGAAATGAGTGCCTCATTCGCTCCGTTTGCATACATGTCGGCCGTATCCCAAAAATTGATCCCAAGATCAAGTGCTTTTTCAAGCGTCGCTAAACTTTCTTTGTCGTCTGTAGGTCCATACGCAAAACTCATGCCCATGCAGCCTAAGCCCAGTGCAGACAGCTTCTCGCTGGTTGTCCCTAAATTTCTATATTTCATTTTAATCAGATTTTGTTCCTTCAAATGTAGATAAGAAAGCAAAAACGCGACTTATAAGCATCAAACAGATCGTTATAATATTCAAACAGTTTCTCTCAGTTTAGTCGGTGCTGAACCGGTGTGTTTTCTAAAGAATAGTGTAAAATATGAAGGGTATTCAAAGCCCAGGCTGTAGGCCACATCACCGATATTCAAGTCGGTATGCTGCAATAGTGCCTTCGCCTCTTTAACGATTCGGGCAGCGATTAGAGCGCTTGTGGTCTTACCGGTTACCGCTTTTACAGAACGGTTGAGGTGATTGATGTGTACGGATAAAGCGTCGGCATAATCGGCAGGGTTTTTCAGTTTGAGTATAAGCGTAGGAGAATCAATTGGAAACTGTCTTTCCAGCAGTTCAAGAAATAAGGCAGAAACCCTCGAAGAGGCATTGGCATAGGTATGAAAATTTGTGGCCGGATTATTTTTCATCGCCTCATGAATCAACAGGTGCAAATAGCTACGCAGTACATCGTACTTGTGCGGATAAGTGGAGTGCATTTCTGCCTGCATCTTCTGGAATATGGCCGAAATTTCATGCAATTGAACTTCATCTGGGAAGAACACCGGATTACAGCCCACCTTAAACAAAGGTGAATCCCGAAGGTTATTTACCCGTTCGCTATGCTGAATAAAATCTTCGGTAAAAAGACAATACCAGCCCGATTGCTGATCTGAGTCTGCTTCCCAGGAATATGGCACAATAGGGTTTGAAAATAGCAGTGCAGGTTGGTCGATCTGTATCCACTTATCCGCATAATAGATCTTTCCCTTACCAATGATAAGAGAAACCTTATAAAAATCGCGGCGACTATATGGACTTACTAAGGCGCAGTTATCTCTTGTGAACACGTTTATGTGGCCAATGCCAGCATTATCGAGCGGAACATCTATGGGAGCATGGCTTGGCAGCCTGTTGTAAAAATCGATAACGGTCTCTGCTTGTTTCATACAGTAAATTTATAAAAATCAAATAATATACCTTGCATAAACCAAATTGATTGATCCCGACCGCCAATTCCAGAAACCCCTAAAACAAACTGCTTATCAGCATTAATTAACAACCTGTTTTGATGAAGAGCGATCCATAGACTGTGTTTTTCACAACCCATCATCCAAAGCCCTTACCAAACCCAAAGTATCTTCCAATAGTCTGTATTTAACGATCAATCCCTCAACAATGGTTATTTCGGTGAAAAACAGCGATTTATAAACTTTGTTTGTTTTCACCATCCGAGTTTGAAAATTCCCCGAACTAATTACTACATTTCCAACAACGGCTATATGATCAATCATTGCAGAAACGGCTTCTGTATTTTGCCATAACAGTTCAAAAAATTCCCGTACCTGATCACAGGTATTGCGGGTTCCTAACCAGGGCGCGATTGTTTCGTCTCCAGGAATATACCAATCAAGCTCTTCTGGGAACATTGCTATTATCTTTTCGATATTACGTTCACCTAATGCAGAATAATAGTTCAAAACTACATCGATAGGATTGTGAGATTCAGTTGCTTTCATATATTTTTTAGTATTACAATATCACAAGCCGGACAGTACGGAATTTGATAGTCTGCCTGGCATTTATTTAAGTTTACTTAGAGCCTGTTTAAAAATTAAATAAAATTATTTCGTATGTCAGTCTGAGCGTAGTCGAAGACCATTTCAACGCATTAATAAAGCAATCGACTACGCTACCATTGACGTTATTTTACAAATCATTATTAATCAACATTTTTATTACTTTCGCATTTCCATCCAGCTAGGCCATAGCACGGTATCCCCGTTCTACTTAAATCGGCCTAACAAATTTTTGGGAATCCACAGGCCAGGCCTATGCAGAAACTTCAATACAAAAATTTTCAGCCGACACTTTTGTTTTTTCATGGGCTTTTATGTTTTCAACGGCATTCAAGCTAGCTACGCTGGTCTTTTTGGTGCCAAAAGAAAAAGGCCTGTCCGGCTAGGACAAATAGAACACCCCGTCCTGCGGACACCCCTCTAAAAGAGGGGAATTATATATCAGCAAAGGCCATACATCTTTGTTATTAAACTTTAAACAGGCTCTTAGTTTGTCCAGAAGCCATCCTCCTGCACCTGATCAGCAGAAAAAATCTCTACATTACAGATTTTACCATGCTCAACTGTGTAAACATCTATATTGTAAACGTCGAGTTTTTCTCCAGAGGGTTTCTCTGCCATCCAGTGCAACGTGCATGCAACCCGGTTGCCGTTTAAGCTAATTGAATGATAAGCATTCAACTGTAATGTGTTACCTGAAATCTCGAACATCTTACCTACCATTCCGAATACCTCCTGCTGTGAACGTTTTAGGCCTGAGATCTCGTTGCTGCCAGGCTGCGACCAATTTACCTCGGGAGACAACAGTTGGCCAATTTTTTCAAGATCGACGGCTTTAACTGAGGCCAAAAATTCTATCACTGTTTGTTTTGATTGATTTTCCATAATATTTTCTATTTTGTATCTGAACCAAAGGTCGCAGGTTCAACTAAAGTTAAGATTACCATTAAACGACATTAAACTATCTTTTTCCGCCAAATTATTTTTGTTCCCTACTATATTGATATTTTAGCTTTAAGTATTTATCTATTATGGAACACCAGATTAAAAATTTCATATCAAGACTGATTGGTTACGCAGTTCAAAGAGACATATCGGCAGAAAAATTGCTCCGCGCCTCAAACATCACCATAGATGAAATGACCGCGTCAAAAAACCCGCTTACGGCTAAACAGATCGACGATGTCTGGTTTAATGCTGTCTCTATGACCAGAGACAACTTGTTCGGTCTTCATTTTGGGGAATCCTTACAGCTACAGGCATTGGGAATTGTAGGAGAAATAATAAAAACGAGCAGAACGGTAGGCGAAGCGGTAACTAATGCTGCTCCGTTGGCCCAAATCATCTCGGCGTCGGTAGAACTTAGCATTTTCAGGGATGACCATCATTTTTCGATAACATTTGTACCGGCCAACCGGGATTGGGCTCAAGATACAACTGAAATACAAACTGTTGACCTTTTAATGGTTCTGGTTATACACGAACTTGACGGGTTATTGTTTAAAAAGCTTTATCCAAGTTCGGTGAGCTTCGCCAGATCGCTGGATAACCTTGAGGAATATGAGCGTGTACTTCGTTGTAGGCCTGAAATAAATGCAAAAACCACTCAAATTTCATTTGATATTGCCTACTGGAATGAAAGAATTATAAGATCAAAACACGAGCATCAGCAAGTTCTGCTTTTGGAAGAAGGCCTCTGGCAAAATACGCATGTATCTGACCAGGCATTAAAAAAGCGCATCTATAATTACATATGGTCAAACTCTTATCTAAAAATGGTTACCCTGGAAGATATTGCATGTAACTTTAATCTCAGTCCACGTACGCTCCAGCGTAAATTAAAAAATGAGGAGATCAATTTTCAGCAGCTAGCTGATGAAGCCCGTAAAAATCTTGCTTTAATGTATCTGAAAGATGATGCTCTTCAGATAAAAGAAATATCTACCATGCTTGGCTACAATGAAGTAAGCGCATTTATACGTGCATTTAAACGATGGACGGGAGCGGCACCTACTGATTATCAAAAAAATTGTACCTCTCCTAGTAGAAAAATTCACACTATTTTTTAACAGCTATCGTTGTTATACTATTGTACAATTGAGACGGTTGCAAGTAAACCTATGGCGATAATCGGCCTGGCAAACTATAAAAAGCATAACTTAGGAGTCGCCGATGGAATGGCTGGTTACCGGTATCTTAAATGATAATATTCCCTGTGTAGCTACTCATTGCAATAGACTGCCTGTCATCTGAAATAAATGAAATCCAGGTATGCAGTTCATTGTCTTTTTCAAATGTGGGGATTTCAACTGACTCCATGCCATCAATTCTTCTTGCGCCACTGAGTTTAAAATAAGTCCGCTGAGTTTTAACATTATAAGCAATTACCATCACCTGATCTGTTTCCCTAATCGAGTTATTAGCTGTATTATTTTCCCAGCTGAAATGAAGGCCCAGATCGTCTTTAACTACGCTGGGCTTTTCTGCCCCCAACAAACTTCCAAAGGTTAGACATACCTTTGCATAATCAATTTCGCCATTCGCATCCAATGCATTGCGCATATTGTACGACTTGGCAGCATTATGCGCAGTCATCATCCTCAGTTTAGATTCGATATTGTACCCTACCCTAATGAAGTTAATTAAGGGTTTAAGGAAATGCTGCATCCTGGTAAAACCAAACCTGCAAAGCTTTTGTTGGGCTGTTCCTTTTTTGTTTTTTGCACTGGATTTAGGTAAAGCTTTCATTACCCATTGTCCATTTAGCTGATAGCCTATTACGCTCCCAACTTTCCCGGTGAAACCACCGTTGATTCCTTGTTTAAATATTGCCATAATTTTTAAAATTATGGGATGATTACCACTAAGATAAAAAAAGAATTGTAATCAATGTGCTATTTCAACAAATTTAACAGGGTTTTAAAACATAGTTGGTTCGGATATAATTGTCACAACTCTGTTGTAAGTCCGAACCAAGCCCGAACCAAGCCCGTCCCAATCCTTAGTTTTTCCGACCCAAATCCCGATTCATCAAGAAGCTTAACTTAACAATTTGAATCGAACTTAACTTTAAGATACAGCCTCCTTTTTTCTAGGTTAAAAATCTACATGATAGTCTTTGGTGAATGGTTTTGCTGCCCAGGCTTTCTTTGATGTCCACTCTGCCGCAGGTGCCGCCCAAAACTCGTCGCTAGCGGGTAAACCCAAAGGAAGGAATGATAAGGTGGCCATATACAAACTGCCTGTAGAAGTATAATAATCTGCTATTTCAGGATCATGACCACAAAAGCCAAGCTGTAACCATCCTTTTGAGTCAAAAGTTCCAGGGATCTCGTACATATTCTGTTTTACTTTAGTTAAGGCAGAACGCACTTGAGCTGGCTGAATGGTGGCTGGTAACTTATGCATTAAGGCAATTTGGCTTAAAGCCTGGAAAGCACCGGTTCTATAGGTAATTGAACGTCCGATTGGTGGATAGGTTCCTTCAGGAGAAATCATACGCTCTTGCCCGACTACATAACGCTGCATCCTTTTTACGGCAAGATCGTATCGTTCTTTTTTGATTAGCTTTTTATCGAGCATAACAGCTAGCGTATCCACCATCATCGGGTGGATTACAAAAGAATTGTAATAATCAAAAGCCATGTTTACGCCATCACCATACCAACCATCTCCTTTATACCATGCGTTTAATGTATCTACCCCCTCATTTAAGCGGCTTTCATCGTGTTGTTCACCAATCGATAATAAAAAAGCTTCTGTAATAGAACCAAATAACAACCAGTTATTTTTAAAGGGTTTTCTGTTCCTCAATGATTTAAACGAAGCAATAATTTCGCGTTTTGTTTCGGGCTTCAAGGGTTCCCATAGGGCTTTAGGGGCTCTTAAAAAGGTTTGTGCCAGGTAGGCTGAATCAACAATCGGCTGATAATCTTTGGTAAAATTTAGTTTATCAGGACTATTTGCTGCAAAACAGCTATCCAATCCCTGAATGGCCTGTAATTTCAGCTTGTTTCTTAAAACACCTTCGGTTGTGGTATCATCAGGTAACGAAAGCCAGGGTGCAATTCCGGCATAGGTACGGCCAACAGCTTCTAAGTACGATACAGCAGGTGTTCTGGAGTCGAATTTCGGTGCCGTAACCACTGGCATATTTTTAATCAGTGTTCCATTGGCTAAATTGGAAACAACAGGGCTGGCAATTTTATACAGTAGTTTATACCAATATTCTCTGTCATTTTTTGGTTGAGCACCTGTATTTTTATTAACTTTTGTAGCGGACAAAACTTCGTTAGGATTAAACAGCCCAAATATGCCGGTTAATGACAACGCGCCTATAAATTTTCTTCTTTCCATTTTGTGTGTGTTATAAATACCAGTTTTTGTAGCGCATCAGCGCCTCGAGATAGTAATAATCGGCGTAGCTTAGCGGAACGTCGACTTCAGATTTAAGGGGTAAGGCTCCAGTGCTGTGCATCAGTAAAAAACCACCGTTTTCACCCAGCTTTGCAGTATATGCATCAGATGAGAGTGAAATGATCATTTTCTTTGCTTCGCCTACATATAATTTTCGTTCGGTTTTTGTTGCATATTGTCCTAATTCCAACAAACCAGAGGCAATAACCGCAGCGGCAGAAGCATCACGATAAGTACCTGGAATGTTCGGTGCGTTAAAGTCCCAGTATGGAACCTGATCGGCAGGCATATTCGGATGATTGATGATAAATTTTGCGATGTTTTTTGCCTGATTAAGATAATGTTTGTTCCTGGTAAAACGGTACATCATGGTATAACCGTATAATCCCCAGCCCTGACCACGGCTCCAGGCCGATTCGTCAAAAGCCCCCTGGGCCGTACCTCTCTTAAGTACTTTGCCAGTAGTCATGTCGTAATCTACTACATGATAGGAACTATAGTTTGACCTGAAATGGTTTTTAAGCGAAGTATCAGCATGGTTGATGGCAATTTTCTTGTATTTCGGATCGCCACCATGATCAGACACCCATGCCAACAACTCCAGATTCATCATATTATCAATAATGACAGGGCCTTTCCATTGTTTACTGCTGTTCCAAGATTGGATTACTTTAGCAGCCGGACGGTAGCGCGTGGCAAGCGAAGCTGCAGCTGTATCGATGGTTGGTTTATATCGCGCATTACCTGTAATGCGATAGGCATTGCCGAAACTACAGAACATCATGAAACCTAAATCATGGTTTCCGATATAATGTTTCTCCTTCTCTAGTACGGCAAGGCGCTTTTCTACCTCTTTTAAGGTACCTGAATCTTTGGTGTATTCGTAAATGTAAAGTAGCGAACCTGGATAAAAACCACTGCACCACCATTTGGTATCGCTCGTTTCCAGTTTATTATTTTTTGCATAATAGGTTTTAGGCATGCGGTCTGCCGGTGTGTTTTTGGCCAGTAACTGATATTGTTTCTGTGCAAATTCAAATTGCCTGTCAAGCAGATTTTTCATTGCTTCTTTTTCATCAGCTGCCTTTTGTGCATGAGCAATAACTACTGTAGCCAGAAAACATATGGCGAACAATAATTTCTTACATGGGTTAGGTAAACTTGTATAATTCATTTTGTGTTAAGCCTTAACACAGGCTTTTGATCTTGGTTGCGGCAAATTTGTGCTTTTACAAGTTTAAAAGAGGTGAAAATCGGAAATGATATGGTAGAAAATCGGAAATCAACTACCTTTTTGGGGCTAATTTTACATCAATCCATTTTACTGGCCGTGTTTTATGCAGTTGACCGTTTCTTTTGAAAAATAATACCCAATGAGTGGCTATAGGATTTTGAAATTTGTAAAAATGACTGCCTCCCATTAGAAAACGGCCTTTCTTACAATTTCATCGGTCGTCAATCAATGTATATTGATTAACGGTACTGGATTTCATTATACTTATCTTATTGAAAATCAATTGATTTTTAACTCGGCATAATATTTAATAAACCAGCTTAACGCCGGATTTTTATTTGATTCTTTATAAGCCAGTACCACCTCTGTGTTGACCGGAATAGCATCAAATTCAATAAAAGATACTTTCAACTGTGCATATTGTTTTTTTAACGACAATGGCAAAATAGATACCCCCAGGCCTGCTTCTACCAATTGTAATATGGAGTGTACATTGTTGGCCTCGTGGGTAATATCGGGACTAAAGCCCATCCGCTGGCAAATTTCCATCAGTTTCTGGTTATACTGAGGCGCAAAATCTTTATTAAAGAATATAAACGGGCTTTTCTTCAAAAAATCAGCAAGTCCGTTCTTCGCATCAATTTTTTGGTCTGTTAAAGGAATAACCACTACAAATGGATCAAAAAACAAAGATTCTACTTTCAATTTTTCTGATAGAACCGGTGCTCTTAAAATCCCCACATCTAAACCACCATGTTCCAGCTCTTTAATTTGAGCAAGTGTGGGCACTTCGAATAAACTCGTCTTCAAATAAGGGAATTCCTGGTGCATTAATTTTAAAATTTCTGCCAGTTGCGATTGGTAAACCGAACTGATGTAGCCAATCTTTAATTCGCCACTAACGCCATCATGAATTTTACGGACCACTTCTTTACTCTCTTCCAGTTTGGCAAACATAGCATCTACTTCAGTCTTAAAGTACTTTCCGGCATTTGTTAATGCAACCCGCTTATTACTCCTGGTAAACAATTGTACTTCGAGTTCTTCTTCAAGTTCTTTAATCTGCCTGCTCAAGGGGGGCTGCGAGATGAAAAGTTTTGCTGCAGCCTTGGTAAAATGAAGTTCTTCTGCAACAGTTTTAAAATACAACAAATGTCTGAGCTCCATATTTATAATACTTAATAGGTATCGTTTTATGCTAAAATTGATATTTTACAAATATGATCAACAGCACTAACTTTACAAAAAAATTAAAGCAATGAATAAAGATTATTCGCATAAGGCAACAAATGAAGAAATTAAAACAAGGTTTGATAACGATGTAGAACGTTTCTCGAACTTGGAGAGTGGACAACAAACGACCATCGATGCACCGCTTACCATGGAGCTTTGCACCGGAGCGGCCAAATATATTAATCCAAATGCAAAAGAACTGTTGGATATTGGATGTGGTGCAGGCAATTACACGTTAAAAATGCTCAGCAAAATCCCAAATCTCAACTGTACACTTAACGACTTGAGTTTACCGATGCTGGAACGTGCAAGAGATAGGGTATCGGTGCAAACTACCGGAACAGTAAACGTTATACAGGACGATATGCGTAACCTTAATTTACCCGAGAATCATTTCGATATAATACTTGCTGCTGCAACATTTCATCATTTGCGCACCGATGCCGATTGGGAACTTGTTTTTACTAAAGTTTACCAGGCTTTAAAACCTGGAGGTAGTATCTGGATTTCAGACCTCATTGCACACGATTCTGTATTGATCGATCATCTTTTTCAGGAGCAATACGGGGCCTACCTTGAAACACTTGGCGGTGCGGAATATAAGCAAAAGGTATTTGATTATATTGAATATGAAGATACCCCGCGTTCTTTAAACTATCAACTGGCTCTATTGCAAAAAGTTGGGTTTAGCGTTACCGAAATTCTGCATAAAAACTCTTATTTTGCAGCTTTTGGTGCTATAAAATAATAAAATATGATAAGAGATATTAATGGTGTAAGATCGGCTACTGGGCTTCTAATTACCAATAACTCTTATCATATTTTCTGCAAACTGTTTCAACTTAGTATTCCGTATTAAATAATTGAAAGAGATAATACCCAAAAATGCGCAGCTTAATCCGGCCAATACATCAAGCGTATAATGATGACTGGTATAAACAGCCGAAAACCAGATGCCAAGCATTACAGCAGCAAAGAAAATATTGATCTTACCCAAGCGGTTTTTTAAACCATAATAAACAACAATAACAGGATAAGATGAGTGCAGCGATGGCATAGCCGCAAATACATTAGAACCTTTGCTGTATATACCATGAAAAAGTGTAATGTTAAAATAATGGTCAAACCGGGCCAATCCAGCAGTATTGCCGGCAGTTTTGGCGATAAACTCGAAGCCATGTTCCTGCACATACCATGGCGGTGCAGCCGGAAAAATGTAGTACAACACAAAACCTAACAAATTTACCCAAACAAAGGTGAGCGAGAACCGAACAAACTGTTCCTTATTCTTAAAGAAAAGATAAGTAGCGAAGGCCAGCGGAACAGGTACCCACATCAGGTAGAAAAGCCCTGTCAATACATCTAAAAACGCAGTACTGTTTATTTTCCAATACTCGTTAGGTGTAAGTATTAAGCCATGGTAGTTAATGCCGAAAGTATTTTTTTCCAGGTCATATAAATCTTCAATATGTACCGTATTAAAAAGATAGTTTGGAAAGGCTTTCATGTAATCAAACAGTATCCAATAGACAATAAAGATCGAAAAGCCAAGGATAAACTGCCTGGTTCCCTTCGAGATATAAAACAAAGCATTAAAAATAAAAATCAGCACCAGCTGATCGGTTTTAAAGCCAACCAGCAGCACTGATAACAATAGATATCCAACAGAGATAGCAACTGTTAGATAAATATTCCGAAGATTATAAAAACTGTTTTTAAGCAATGCCTCTTGCTGCATGTTATTTTTTATCAAAATTAGATCTAAAAATATGATCCCAAAAAGTCCAGCTTACCCCATAACCCTTGGTCGAATCGGAATAATGATGAAGCATATGGTGCTGTTTTAACTGTTTCCAGAAACCACTTTTAAAATTGGCATGATGAAGGGCATAATGCACCATATCGTAAAAGAGATAACCGATCATAAAACCAGAGAAAAATGGGTAAACCACTGTATCAGGCAATAACCAATCGAAAAGAAAATAAAAGCCTAAGGCCATAGGAATACTGGCCGAAGGCGGCATCACCAACCTTTTCGCATCGTTGGGGTAATCGTGGTGTACACCATGAAAAATAAAATGGATTTTCTTGCCCCATTCCACATCTGGCTCGAAATGGAAAACATAGCGGTGCAGGATGTATTCGGTAATGGTCCAGATGGCCAGGCCCAACAAAAACCAACCGGCAAAATTTAAAACGGACATCTCGATTTCCCAAAGCGCCTTCCAAAAAAGGAAAGCAATAACCGGAACATACACGATCAACGGTACATAAAACCTAACTTTTGATAGGCTTTCTAAAAAGTCATTTTTAAACATCCTGATAGATGCTGTTGAATTTGAAACAAAATTCTTTTTCATTTGGTAATATTTTTAACTGGTCTTCGACTACCCTCACATTTAATCGTCATCCTGAATTTGTTTCAGGATCTTTTCCTCAAACAATTTATTATTCTGAACATAGGTCTTCGACTCCGCTCAGACTGACAAATCGATATAGATTTACCGGCTTCGTACACTTCGCTCGAAATGATGTATCTGGTGACAAATCAAGATAGATGAGTCGTCATCTCGACTGAAGCAAAGCGGAATGGAGAGATCTATCTTTTAGATTTTGCTTCGCAGAGCCTTCGGGTTCCCGACTGCGCTGCACTCCGCTCGAAATGACGGATCGGGTGAGCGTTTAGTCAAAGTCTTCGACTCCCCTCAGACTGACAAATCGCTGTCATTCTGAACGCAGTGAAGAATCTCTAATCTATAACACACAGCGCCCAACCTCATATCAAAAGATTCTTCGTTGCACTCAGAATGACAATCAACATTGTCCGAATAACGCCCTCCGCTACACCTTAATCCTTTCAACTAACACCTTTGAAGGCTCTGAAGCATCAAAACCTTTTATTTCTACATATTTTACATTCGGAAACCAAAAAGTACCGCCCTCAATCCGAAGAAATATCCGTTCCAACTGCATTTTTTTATTGTTAATGGTGGCAAAAACATGGTATTTTTTATCTGCACCAGATTTATTTAAATACATCGGCAACTTTTTATGCGAGGTAAACCGCAGTTCGAACTGACCGTTACCCAGATTTTTGCTGATAATACCATAAGCAAATTTCCGTTGGATATAACTCAGCTCTTTCTTTTCGCCTTTATCTCCGTAACGCATCCAAAATACATTTACGGGCTGTTCTTTATTTACTTCGCCATGTTTGTCTACATTTAACTGGCAGATAATGGTATTGGTATTTGGATCGCGCTGTAAATAAAACAGCTGATTACTGATATCTTTTGGCGTTGGAAAAGTAATCGGAGAAGGATCTGATCCCTGCGCATTTGCGTTAAAAGAAAGCATTCCGGCTAAACTTCCCATTAATACCAAGCCGGCAATTAATGCCGCCTTGTTATTTCCTTTTCGCTCATTAAATTCTTGCGCTTCGAGCCCTTTTTTGGCCTCTTGTAAACGTTTAATAGCCGTAATATTAGTCAATACCGCCATTAGGGTAATGGGCATGGTAAAAATCGACATCGTTTCGAAAACATGGAATGAAATACCTGGTATGTAAACTTTGTAATTGCCACCAATAAAATGACCTGCAATACCACAGGCTATGGCAAAAACGCCAATGGTTACTACCCTTTCGGGCCTTTGCATTAAACCACCTTTACACTCCACACCTAATCCCTCGGCCCTTGCACGGGTATAACTCACCATCATCGAGCCAATTAATGCGATAAACGCAAACAAGGAACTTAAAAAATAATGATGCGCAACCAGGTAATAACAAATTCCTAAAAACATAATCATTTCGCTGTAGCGATCGAGCACCGAATCGTACAAAGCTCCAAACTTCGAGCTCATGTTACCCAATCGCGCCACCTGACCATCGAGCATATCAAACAGGCCTGCAAAAAGCACCAGCGCCCCTCCCCAGCCAATGTATGACATATCGCCGCGGTTCGATTTTTCGGCACCGAGCACAAAAATAACCGCCACACCGATATTCAGGATCAGGCCAATGGTGGTTACCGCATTAGGTGTTAAACCTATTTTTATCAGTCCCTTTACAAAAGGGTTAATCACCTTATATATGCCCTGTTGCAGGCTGTCTCTTAGATTTTTTTCCATAGCTTTTTTCTTAAAAATCAAATTTTACCCTTGCCCTTATTCCCCATTCCGAAACTTCTGGATTATTGAGGTAGTTGAACCGTTTCACTACGTCGACCCTTAATAGTTTAAAGATATTGCCTACACCAACACTACCTTCCATATAGGGCTCGTTACCCAATGCATAAGTTCTTTGTGCGCCATTTTCGTAAACGGGAAACTGGTACAATCCCGATTGGAAATTTGGGTTATTTTCATTTCTCAATCCACCATATAAGGCTTTGAATGATACCACTTCTCTCAACTTTAATTTTTTGATCAACGGTACTTTATTAAAAAAGAAGCCATTAAAATTATGATCGATATTGATGCTCACATAGTGATCGCTCACAAACTCTAGGAAGTTCATCAGGTTGTAAGAGTTGAGCTGATAGGCATAAGTTTGGTTAGCCCGGTGTATGGCCAATAAAGGGAACGGCACTTTTCCGGCGATATAACCACCTTCGAAAGTTACATCGCTATAGCCTAACTGCGATAAATAGAAACGTTTATCGATGCTGCCCATTAAGTTATGGTAATTGTATTCGCCACCGAAAACACCCTTTAAACCTGCAGTATAACGCAAATTAAATACCGGATAACGATCGGCAATGGGCACACGGTATATTTTTCCCTGATAAAACTTTTCATTCGGAGCGTACCTTAATTGCAGAGAAATTTCACTGGTACTTAACCGGTTGACAGATTGATTTGCTCCGTTTAGGTAATTGAGTCCACCGGCAGGCGTTTGGCTCCACTTTTTAAAGCCGAGGTTATAAGAAAAGTGGTTTTCGAATTCTTTTACATAATCTAAACGGTAAAAATCGTTGTACAACAGCATATCATTTACCCCGCGCTTAAACGACAACAGGAAATTATCTTCCTGCACAAACTGAAGCTCTTGTCCGGGAATTTTAGTGTCGCGCTGAAAACTGGCCCTCACGTAGTTTTGGGGGAATTCGTAGATCGATTTGTTATTCAGCGAATAAGTTCCGGAAAGGAAAAACTTCCATTTCTCATCTTTAATCCCATAAGCCAAATAATTTTCGAAATAATAACGTTTACTCAGTTCGGGTGTTGTTCTTCCCCCAATACGCAGCCTCAACCCTTCTACATTGTTAAAGCTGTAAAATGTATTTACCGGACCAATTTCGTAAGGACCCAGATTCTGATAGCCAGCAAATAAAAGCGTAACGATTTTCATCGTCCGTTTAAAAGATGGCAGGTTTTGCAGGGTATCAATATTGCCGTAAATCTTAAGCTGGTTCTTCGAAATGGTATCCAGTCTGTTTTGCTCCCAGAATTTATCGTCTTTTTTTGCTGCATCGGCCTGCACCACGGTACTTTTCCCTTGAAAAATAGTATCGGGCAGAACCGCATCAAACTGGTAATTCTTATAGGTAACAGTACGCTCGCCGGTAAAACCTATGCCTTTGGTTTTGCCAATACCAAAATCGGCCAACAGATTACTTTTGCTCAAACTGTATTTACCTTTGTTGTTGGCTTCAAAATCGAGATCAACTTTTAACCCACGTACAAAATTGAGGTTAATGTTTTTATTTACCCCAAATGAAGCTCCGGTAACGGCGTAATGGCTATCGTTCGTTACATAAATCTTTCCTTCGAACAACATATCGTTTGTATTGCGTGGCGTAAAAGACAGCTCGATGACCTCAGGCTTTTGATTTTTTAACGTATCGGTAATAAAAAACTTATAAAAAGCAGGTGCCCCATCCGAAATCGGACTTAAAAACTCATTACTGATTACAGAGATGTTATTTTTATAGATATCAATATCCTGATACATCCTATCGAAATAGGTTTTCATTCCTTTATTATCGATGTACCTGCTATCGAAGTTTACCTGTTTCTCGGCAATAACAACAGTTTTATTTCTTTCTGGATCTTTACTGAGGTAACTATCGGCTAGTTGCTCCTGAATGTACACCGGCAAGAGGTTTTTTCCGCCAATTAAGGTCGAATCCTGTTCCTGAAATAAAAACTGATAATTTCTGAACATCTTTTTGTTCTTAAACTTTTCCGAAACATTGCTCAACGAAAACAACATCTTCTCATACTGCCTAAAAGACACCGTATTGTAACTCTTTATCCGGTTTTCATCTTTATGGGCAATTACCTGGCGGATCAATTCGACCGCCGGATTATCTTTATTGCGGTATCTCACCTTTTTTCCACCAACAATGACCACTTCGTCCAGAGCTTTTGAATCAGGAACCAATGCAATATCGAGTTCCTGCGTTGCAGATGGCATAACATTTTTAAAAACTGCCCGATAACCTACATAGTTAAAAGTGATTTCGCTTTGTGGATCGGGAGAAACCAATGTGTACTTTCCATTCACATCGGTCTGTATCCCTATTTTAGTGTCTTTAAAAAAGACGGAAACATTGGGCAGTGTTTCTTTGGTAACCGCATCGCGCACGGTGCCAGATACTACTGTTCTTTGGCCAAAAGCATTTACCTGCAAAATAAAACTGAGCACCACGAGGAGAAAAAATGAATAGATCGGTTTCATTTAGCTTGAAAAAATAAACTGCTTTTGCATGATATAATTGTAACTCAACCCGGTTATAACTGAGCTAACTACTTTAGCGAGAACATAATTGAGATTAAAAAAATGGGTGAGCACAAACACACCCGCGGTTACGATAATCAGATTGCCGGCCCATACCAAAATATATTTCAGCACCTGCCATTTAATAACGGTAGCTTCACTTTCGAAAACCCATTTCCGGTTCACATAAAAATTAACTGCTCCACCTGCTACCGTACCTGTAATACTTGCTGCCAGATACCACCAGCCAAAAAGATTTGCGGCAAGAATGGTCACACCGAAATCTGTTGCCGAGGCCACTAAGGATGATGCCTGTGCTTTTAGATAAGTGAACATTATGGTTAAAACAGTGCTAAAGCAACAACCAGTTGCAGTATAACATTTGCATAAATCCCAGCCAGTACATCATCTGCCATTACCCCCCAACCACCTGGTAATTCTTCGAGTTTTCGGATGTAAAGCGCCTTGAGGATATCAAAAAACCTAAATAGAATAAGTCCTATAAGGGTGTATTCCCATTTTAAAGGCACAAACAATAGGGTGATGCACATTCCAGCCACTTCATCAATCACCACTCTACCGTGGTCTTTCCCCCAAATCTCTTCAACCCGATCGGCACTCATTACCCCCAATATCACGATGAGCATAGTGAAGAGCACCGGCCATAAATAAGGGTTGGTATAAGGGCTCTGGAAAAGATGCCAGCAGATGCAGGTTGCTATAGCAGCATAAGTACCTGCGCCCTTGCCGATATACCCGATTCCCAGAGCCGTTGAAAGAAATTTGTGGATAAACACTATACTGTTTCTATCAGTTCTTCTTCGTAATCCTGACCTAAATGGGTGATCAATTCTTCGCCCATGATGTAACGTAAGGTGTTCTGAAGTTTCATTAACTGTTTAAAAATGTCGTTTTCAGCAGGTACTCCTGGAATCGTTTGTGGCGATTTCAGGTAGAATGATAACCATTCCTGAATGCCCGATAGGTTTGCACGTTTAGCCAGATCGATAAACAAAGCAAGATCTAATACAATCGGTGCGGCTAAAATCGAATCGCGACAAAGGAAATTGATCTTGATCTGCATTTTATAACCTAACCAACCGAAAATATCGATGTTATCCCAGCTTTCTTTGTTATCACCGTGAGGCGGATAATAGTTGATCCTGATTTTGTGGTACATATCACCATACAAATCAGGGTTAACCTCTGGTTTAAAGATATCTTCCAATACCCCCAGTTTAGATACTTCTTTTGTTTTAAAATTATCAGGATCATCTAACACCAAACCATCGCGGTTACCTAAAATATTATCAGAAAACCAACCGTTTACACCTAACGAACGTGCTGCCAAACCAGGTGCCAAAATTGTTTTCATTAAAGTTTGACCGGTTTTAAAATCTTTACCGGCAATTGGGGTATCGGTTTCTTTAGCCAGTTCGATTAAGGCTGGAATATCAACCGTTAAGTTTGGTGCTCCGTTAGCGAAAGGAATTCCTAATTTTAATGCGGCATAAGCATAGATCATACTTGGTGCAATACGCAAATCGTTATCTCTTAAACCCTGCTCAAAAGCAGCAAGCGATTCGTGAACTTCTGATGGTTCGAAATAAATTTCGGTAGAACCACACCACACCAATACTATACGATCGCAATTGTTTTCTGCTTTGAAGTTTTTAATATCTTCCATTACGGCTAAAGCCAGTTCGTAACGGTTATCGAGATCTTTTACATATTTACCATCAAGGTTTTTTACATAATTTCTGTCGAAAGCAGCGCGCATCGGTTTAATGGCCTGTAATTCCTCGCGTACATCGCGCAAAAGATTAGCGTCTAATACGCGGGCATTCATTGCCGCTTCGTAAACATTATCTTCATAAACATCCCAACCACCGAAAACTAAGTCTTCAAGACCAGCCAGAGGCACAAAATCTTTAATTTTTGGTTCTCTTTTTTCTGTTCTTTTTCCCAAACGGATGGTACCCATCTGTGTTAACGAACCGATAGGTTTTGATATCCCTTTTTTAATTGCAGCAACTCCGGCAATCATGGTTGTTGCTACAGCGCCTAATCCTGGCATTAATATTCCCAGCTTGCCTTCAGCTGCTTTTACTTGTTGTTTCATTCTATTTTATTTAAAATCTTATAACCAATTGTTTTTACGGTACCAGTTTATGGTTTCATTAAGCCCTTGTTCGAGTCCGAATTGAGGCACAAAACCAAAGTCGTTCTGAATATTTTTAATGTCGCAGCCCCAATTGAGGGCGGTGAGTTCTTTTATCTTATCTACATTTAAAGCAGGAATCTTATTAAATACGCCATACAAACGTTCCATCGACCAGGCAAGGCCCTTAATCATTTGCACAGGCACATTCACCGTCAACGTTTTTTTGTTTAAGGCCTTACGCACATGGCTAGCTAGTGCAGAACGGCTATAAACTGACCCATCAGAAATGTTATAACTTTTGCCAACAACATCAGATGCAAGTGCTTTTATAATGATATTCGCCAAATCGGTGGCGTACACAAAGCTCAGTTCCTGCTCCTGTTTGCCGATATACAGCTCCAGCCCTGCTTTAATGGTTTTAATCAATATGAAAATGTCTTTCTCTCTCGGCCCATATACTGCGGTAGGCCTGAAGGTGATTAGGGGCAGATTCGGAATCTGAGCCAAGTATGTTTCGGCAAGCGCTTTGCTGATCCCATAATTGGTCACCGGATTTGACGCCCCCATATCTGTCAGTTTTTCATTTTTCCGATTTAAAGGGCCCAGTGCTGCCAAACTGCTGATAAATACGAATTTCTTTATGCTATGTGCCGATTTTGAAGCCGCCAAAGCCAGGTTCCGGGTATAAATGGCATTTACCTGATTGTAATCATCGAGTTTTTTGGCCTTGGTTACCGCAGCTGCATGCACGATGTAATCGTATCTTTTTTCCTCTATATTTTCCTTCAACAGGTATATGGAAGAAAGATCAAGGTCAACATAGTTGATCGGAAAATCTTTAAGATGTGCTGCATTTGCCGATTGACGTACATTTGCATACACTTCGAGATCATTCGCCAAAGCAGATTTTATCAGGTGATACCCTACAAATCCTGTCGCTCCTGTAATCAACACCCGCTTTTTCATATCGCTTTCTCTAAAATCCTGTATTTACGATATAGTTTACCACCAATATCTTCAATAGGTTTATTGATCAGATCGTTATGATCTAAAGTCCAGCTGGCCTCTGCATATTTCATGTTTTTAGCCTTGAAATGTTTGATAATACGACCATAAAGGCAAGCTTCAATCCCCATTTTACGGTAACCATCTACCACACCAAGCAACAAAATACGGATCCCATCAATTTTCTTTTTATTGGCTAAAAGTTTGATTAAACCTGTAGGGAACAACCTACCGCGTTTAATTTTGATCAGGATCTGATTGATATCAGGAATGGCCAATGCAAAACCCACAATCTTGCCATGCTGCTCTGCCAGGATACAAAACTCTGGGTCGAGGATCAGTTTTAAGTCGTTTGCCGTATAGTCAAACTCTTTATCCGTCATCGGTACAAAACCAAGGTTTTTATCCCATGCTTTATTGTATACTTCCCTCACGGCGTTACACTCCTCCTTGAATTTCTTCATATTGATTTTACGCAGCACGATGTCGTTACGGAGCAGCCTTTCTTCTATCCTATCCAGCAGTTTAACCGATCTTTCGCTATAATTGCCCGCGGTGTAGCGATACGCTCTTAAATCGACATTCTTCCGAAAACCGGTTTGTTCTAAAAGCGAAAGATAATATGGCGCATTATATGGCATCATGGCTACAGGCGGTCCGTCGAAACCTTCAATCAGTAATCCGCATACTTCGTTGGTTGAAAAATTTACCGGACCTAAAACTTTTGTCAGCCCTCTTTCCGATAACCAATCCTGTGCTGCATTTAAAAGCTGCAAAGCCACTTCCGCATCGTTTATACAATCGAAAAAACCGAAGAAACCATCATGTCCGCCGTAAACCTTATTGTGGTTTGTATTGTTAATTGCTGCAATGCGCCCAACTACTTTACCTTCGTTGTACAGCAAAAAAAGCTGTATTTCCGAATGTTCGTAAAAAGGATGTTTGCCTGGGGTAAGCAAGTCGCGTTGGGCAATAAAAAGCTCAGGGACATAGTTTACATCGGCCGCATACAAATCGTGCGGGAAATCTACAAATGCCTTTAGTGCTTTTTTACCGGAAACCTTTACCAGTTCTCTCATGATTGGCTTCCCACTAATTCTACGTTAACAGCTTTAAAAGCAGCGCTTAGTTTTGTTATGGCAGATTCGATCTGTTCGAAAGTATGTGTAGCCATTAAAGAAAACCTGATCAAAGATGAATCGGAAGGCACTGCTGGCGAAACTACCGGATTTACAAATACCCCATTTTGCTGAAGGATATTCGTAATCATAAAGGTTTTGGTATTATCGCGGATGTAAATGGGAATAATCGGACTATTGCTGTGCCCGATGTCGAAACCAGCCTCGAGCAAAAGTTTCTTTGCATATTCTGTATTGGCCCAGAGTTTATCAATACGCTCAGGCTCCGATTCGATGATATCCAATGCAGCAATTACACTTGCTACAGCAGAAGGCGGCATACTTGCGCTGAACATCAGTGAGCGGGCACGGTGCTTGATATATTCGATGGTTTCAGTATTACCCGCAATAAAACCACCTAACGAGGCCAGCGATTTGCTAAAAGTGCCCATAATCAGGTCTACATCCTCCGTAAGGTTAAAATGTGATGCTGTACCGGAGCCATTAAAACCGATTACCCCTAGACTATGTGCATCATCCATCATAATATTGGCACCAAATTCATTGGCAATATTTACCATTTCTGGAAGATTAACTAAATCGCCTTCCATGCTGAAAATCCCATCAGAAACGATCAGTTTAGCGGCATCTTCAGGTAATCTGCTCAGTTTTCGGCGCAGATCCTGCATATCGTTATGCGTATACTTGATGGTGCGCGAGAAGGACAAACGGCTTCCATCAATAATCGAGGCATGGTCGTACTCATCAAGCAACAGATAATCGTTACGATCTAATAAACAGGAAATTACCCCTAAGTTGACCTGAAAACCAGTACTAAAAAGCACTGCAGCTTCTTTGCCCACATATTCTGCGAGGCGATTTTCCAATTCGAGGTGAATATCGAGCGAGCCGTTTAAAAACCGCGATCCTGCGCAGCCAGTCCCATATTTTTCAATCGCTGCTTTTGCGGCTTCTTTTATTTTGGGATGATTGGTTAACCCTAAATAGGAATTAGAACCAAACATGAGTACCTTTTTTCCATTGATAACCACCTCGGTATCCTGGCCTGATTCAATCGACCTGAAATAAGGATATAATCCTTTTTCTTTTATTATCGCTGCATCCTTAAAAGAGGCAATTCTATCTTGTAATTTTTTACGCATGCTGAACACTTATATTCTTCAGTTTTTAAAACCCTGTTCTGAAAATTTGGCCTGTACCTGAATGCTACATGTAGCGATCAAAATCACTAGGTAGATTAAGACCGCATTAACCAAACGATTTGATAACACAATTTTAACGCGGAATTGAACCCAAAAAAAGGTTTAAATGTGGGATATATTGGTCAAAAAGTTGGATCGACGAAATGTGACATTCAGATGAATTGACCAATTGACATTCTGACTTTTATTATAAAATAGTAAAAAGTTTAAAAACAAGTACAAAACCACTAAAAACAAGATAAATACCTGTAATTAAACGGGTTAAAATACGTAAAATTCTTAATCAAAAACACAAAAATCAATCAGAAATTAGTCATTTTAAAAAAATATTCTTGCAAAACTCATTGGGAACATTACATTTGCCATAGCAAAATCCGACAGATAAAGGGCGAAAAACTATCCATAAAAGGGTGGCTGAAATTGTAGTGTAAAAGATGATGGAATCTGTTAAGAAATTATTAAAAAACGCTGAACGATTTTATGCAACAAGAGTTACTCAATAAAACTTTTTCAGAAAAAAACCACGAGGAAGCACTTTCTTTAAATGATGGATTGATGGCAAAAATCCACCATAGCAGTGATCCGCGTTATTGCAGTTCGGAACCTTTCCGGGTATCGAGTTATGCCCTAATTCTGGTCACCAAGGGAAAGATGAACCTTCGGATAAATTTTGTAGAGCATGTATTAAATCACAGAGATATTCTACTCATTTTTCCACATGCCGTTTATGAGATTAAGGACAACAGTGATGTTTCTTTCATCAGCATCCATTTTAATAAAAATTATTTAAAAACCAAGGGGGTATTCTTTAATAGTGGAGAAGCTTACAGAATGTTCCAGAACGATCCTACTCATAAATTTTCATTATCAAAAGAAGAATATACATTCATTTACTACGACATGCTCGCCCTGCACAAAAAGCTGAATGTACCTAAAGATACCCCGCAGATTAAAAATATTGTGCACAATAGCTTCCTAGAGCTTTTATACGACCTCTTTTTGTTAAAGAATAAACGGAAAGATCCAATACCTTTTGCTCACGATAGCAAGACAGAACTCACCAATCGGTTTTTATCGTTGGTATCGGAAAACTTTAAGAAGGAAAAACGTGTAATTTATTATGCCAACTGTTTACGCATCACGCCAAGGCATTTATCGCAGGTTGTTAAACAGGTAACCGATAGAACAGCGGGGGAAGTTATTGACGAAATGGTGATCAGAGAGGCGAAACTACTGTTAACCAGCCATGTTATGAATATTTCGGAGGTGGCTATGGAACTGCGCTTTAGCAACTCTTCTTTTTTCGGTAAGTTTTTCAAAAAACAGACCGGAATTACGCCATCTGAGTATAAATTATCGAATAATATTGCGGTATAGATCAATCTCATCTGACTGCTAATTAACTTCGGTGAGCTCGCTTAAAGCTCGATTTACTTCGTAGCTTTCCGTTTCACTACAGGTCATGGTGACGACCGCAACTTGAGACATCTCGTAGGCGCTGTCAGTCTGAGCCTGTCGAAGACCTTTACTAGTCTAAAAAAAAAACATTTGTCCTTCGACAGGCTCTCCGTAGGAGTCCTTTGGACAGGATGACAATACTTTTTTGTTTTTTACTTAACTTAACTACATTAGTTGCCCGCCTGCAACGGGCAAGGGTTTATGTCAATAAGGTCAACTTTTCACCATAAGCAAAAATGATTTAACCACAGATAAAAAGGATGCACACAGATATGGAAATCCGTGTTTATCTGTGCGCATCTGTGGTTAAAACCGCTTAACTTAACGATACTGGTCATCTGCGGGCAGGAGTTTATTTCACCCATAATAGCAGTACTATTCATGCCTCCTAAACCTGATCGAAGCGAGATGCCGATTTCCTTCAAATTGGCAGAAACGGGAGCAGGACTGAACAGCCCTAAATGCTCCTGCAATTGCTTTCCAAAAAACAAATGTTGGCGCCTGTTTAAGTTTTTACAGCAATATTGAGAATGGTCTTCGAATACGCTACCATTGACAGCCCAAATAGAAAGATCGTCATTGCGAGGCACGAAGATAACCGAACGAAGCGAGCTCATGAATGCCTTTAAAAACAACTGCAAAAATGAATAATCTTAAAGCGCTCGCTACTAGCGATAGTTGTAAGATTGCTTCGTCGGCTGAAAAAGCCTTCTCGCAATGACGATAATCTGAGGAGATTTAATTTTTTAAATTCTCCTGTCATTAATATTGATTTTTATAAATAAATTATCCCTCAGACTGACATACGAATAATTTTACTTAATTTTTAAGCAGGCTCTTAATGTTATGGATTTACACTAGTCAATTTTTTGCCAGCTATATCTTCCCATCTGTAAAAATGAAAGGTTTTATCATCGCTCATAGCCACCAACAAACCGTGTTTAAAATCATTATTTAAAGGAGCTGAAACCACATCAATACCATCGGTTTGATTAGCTGAATATTTAATGGTAGTTAACAAAGGATGTGGATGAGCAGTATTGGCTTTAGCCATCCGATCATACACTTTTAACTGTTTAGCCCCTTGATCGGATACAAGGATATAGCCTTTATTCCCTGAAGTTTTATAAATAGCAATCCCTTCATTGTCGACAGCAAAATCGCCCTGCCCAAACAGTGCCAGTTCTTCATTTCCTTTGGCCGGGTCTGCATAATACTTGCGTACACCAACCTGCTCATCGCAATAATAAACATAACCCAGTTCGTTATCAACAGCAATGGCTTCTATTTCCTTTTTGCCACTGTACAGGCCAAATTTCCGCACTAAATCTGCTTTAACATTGCCTTTTCCATCATCGGTTAACAGGTATTGCCAAAGATAACCTCCGTTTTTAGGCCCCGTTTTACGACCAACAATTGCATAAATTTTTCCACTCGGATCGGTATACATCGAAATCCCCATCAAATCGCGGTACTCTGCCTCTGTTTCGCCAACAAAAACAGGAATGCCACCATTATCGATTGCTTTCATATCGGGAAGCGAAAATATACGTAGTTTATGCGTGTAACGTTCTGTGGTTACGGCAATATCTGTTTTTTTCCCAGCCAACAACAAACCATAGGCAATATCAACATTGTTTGGTCGCTTTAAACCTTTTACGGTTTTAGACTTGACGGTTTTGCCTTTCAGATCGAAAACATATAAGCCGCCACTGCTATCTTTATCGGTACCAATTACCAAAGACTGCGCTGGATCGTTCGGGTTTACCCAGATCGCAGGATCGTCAGTATCAAAATCGACAGGATCGGATACGTATAAGGGCTTTATTGCTGTACTACTTCCGTTTTGTGCGCCTCCATTACAAGAAATGGTCAGGCTTAGAACCGCAAAAGCGGCAAGTTTTAATATATTGTTATATTTCATTTTATATTTTAGTTCCGTATGCACCAACAAATGTTGATGGTGAAGGTGAGCTATAGGTGATACCATTTTTCATTATAATTCCGGCCTGGTGATGGCGGGTAAAGTTGGTGATGCCTTTACCCAAAGCTGGCGAGTTGCCTTGAAGGTGAAAATCCCATGCGGTATTGAAATCGGCATTGGTAACCGCTGTATTTAAAGGATAATTCACAAATTTAGGGTCATTTGCTCCGGCAACATTACTAATCACATCGTTTTTACCGCCTACAATATCGCCGGTTGGCTGAAACTGATTTACGGTAGCCTGATCGAAACCATAATACCAGTTATTGCTGTAAGCAGAACGGTTATCTTCAGGCTTTTTTGGATCTCTTTTTACACCAAAACGGGTATTGGCAAAAAGATTATTATACAGATCTGCACGCACATTACTTTCCAGCCAGATTGATCCGCCTTTCGCAGTTGGTCTTCTCCAGCCTGTATTCACCACTGTATTGTTGTAAGCAATAATATACGTTTGTGGCGTTTTATCTCCGGTGTTAGATAGTTTTAAGGCATTGGTATTGGTGCTGTAAACCAAATTATAGGCTATATCAGCCAAACAGCCCGATTTAAAGTTCATGGCTTCTCCTCCTGTTACACCAGTCGTATAAAACACATTATTGGCAAAAATGATTCTTCCACCCTCAATATAAGTACAATCTTCCTGAAAATTTCTGATGGCACTATTTTGAACCACCAATCTGCCTCTGGCATTGGCAAACCAAAGCGCTGGCAAACTTTCGCCTGCAACGGCCTTATACAGACCCATTTTTACCGAAGTGGAAGCGTCGGATGTTTTAGCACCGCCATATTCTAGAATTACATGATCGAGCACCAGTTCCTCGCATGTTGGACCAGCCAAAATACCGCCCCAGAGTTTACCAAATTTGGTTGACGGCGTTTTGTAAAAATCGTTTACTGTAAATTTTAATAGGGTTCTCTGTAGTGCCTAAAGCATACAAATTTCCTTTTATAATAATCTCTGGTTTCGCAACCGTATCCATCAGCACCGTTACCCCTTCTTCAATCGTTAACGTTTTCCCTTCCGGGATTACGATATCGCCTTTAATTACCTGCGTACTGCCTTTAGCCCAAACTCCAGAAACCTCTCCAATTGCCGAACCATCAACAGCACTGGTATCTACATGTATATTGGCTTTCTCACATCCTGCCAAGGCTAACACCACCAGGATCATCAATTTAAAAATCTGATTCGATTTCATGTCTTTGTATCTTTAAATTCTATTAATTAAACTTATATCTGAAGCCAACAAGGTAGTTTTGGCCATAATAATCACTTCTGATCAAGGTGTTTCCATTTTTAACCAAATCTTCTTTGATATCGTTATTTGCTGGGTTTGTACCTTTTATAAATAATTTTGTTGGCGTATTTAAGATGTTATTGGCTTTTACAAAAACACTGATACCGCCTTTAAAACGTTTCTCGGCTGAAGCATCCATCTGTACAAATCCTTCCTGCCACAAATCGTTATTTAAGAATTGAGAAACTGTGTTGATGCGTGGTCCTGTATAGGCACCTGCAAGCTGAATATCCCAGCCTTTTTTAGTGTCTTTAAACAATAACGATAAGTTGGCAATATGCGCTGACTGACCGTAAAGCGGGCGTTCCTGGCTAACGTTGGCTGGTTCTGTATCTCCTGTGGCACTATTGATAAACCTGGTGGTTTTAGTGGTGTTAATACGCGAATGGGTATAGGTATAATTGGCCTTCACGCCTATTTTGCTGAAATATTTGATATAATCTACCTCCGCACCATAATTATTGGCCGTACCAAAGTTTCCTGGCGTATAAAAAGTGTCTTGTCCACGAACGGCATCAGCCTGAAAGGTATATTCAATAGGATTTTTGATCCGCTTATAAAAAGCACCAACCAACAATTGTTCTGAAGCGCCCGGAAAAAGTTCGTAACGTAAATCGAAATTATCGGCTAAGGCACGTTGCAGGTTCACATTACCACGCTCTACAAAATCTTCATTCACTACTTTTCCAGGAACAATTTCATAAAAACCAGGGCGGTTAAGGGCTTTATAATAAGACGCATGTAATTGGGCTTTTGCACTTAAGAAGTATTTTGCGGTTAAACTGGGCAGCAGATCAGTATAAATCTGATTTCCTTTTGGAAAAGCCTCGCCTGCAGGAAAAAGCAGGTTATAACCCTGATTGGTATGCTCTACTCTTAACCCTCCTATCACTTCTAATTTAGCCGAATTATATTTAAACATTCCATATCCAGCCGCTATTTTTTCACTTGCATCGTAGGTTAATGCATTAGCGACTGCTCCTGTAGAATTACTCACCACGAGGTTTAAATCGGCATAATCTTGAAAATTCACACCGTAAAGATCAAATGCATTGGCTGCGCTTGGGGCCAGATTGTAGTTGTTAAAGAAACTGCTTCTTTGTTTATCGCGATATAAACCTCCGGCCATAATATCCAGTTTATGTTCGCCAGTCAAAACCTGGTAAGTCAGATCCAGGTAGCCAGCTAAGTCCTCATCAGTATTACGTTCCCATCTACGGGTAACCGGATTAGTATTGACCAAACTGGTACGTTTGCTTTGAAAATTCTGCTCTATCCCATTTAAACTGATACTTGTATTTTCGGGTACATCGTTTTTGGCCGAAGAATAAACAGCCGACCATTGTACTTTAAATTTATCATCAAAAAATTTATGGTCGCCATGAAGCGTAGTATTATAAATCTGTTGCTCGGTTAAGCGGCTGCGGGTATCGTAAACCAATTCTGCATTCCCAGCTGTTGGATTATAAACCCCATTATAGGTAGTAGTTAGAGCATCTCTAATCTGCTGATTTTTTAGGTTAACGTATACATTGTACAAACTGATCTGGTGGTCTTTGTTAAAAACATAATCAATTTTTCCATGTAAACCTGTGCGTTGCTGCTGTTCGGAAAGCTCACGGTAACTTTTGCTGGTAATTTTGGCATACGGATCGATGCCTACAACCGAATTATTGTAAAAAGTACTGTTGCTGCCACGGTAGGTATTCTGATAACTTCCTGCCAGCACCACTCCTAACTTATTATCCAAAAAGCGTTTACTTAAGGATAGGCTTCCGATTAAATTAGGTGCAGGATTTTTATATTTATAATCGAGTGTTCCCTTACTAAAATCGTTTTGTGTAGCATTGTAGTTTTTCCCGTTTATTTCGTAAGGCGATTTATAATTAATACCTGAAGCATCGTAACTGGCAAACTTACGGTCGAAAAACAATTGGCTATAACCTGTAGAAACATTGGCATTTACCTGCAATAAGCCTGGAGCGTTTTTCATCACCATATTAATTGCACCGCCAATAGCATCGCCCTCTAAATTTGGGGTAAGCGTTTTATACACCTCTAAACGATCAAGCAAGTCGGCAGGAAAAAGATCAAGTGGAACATAACGGTATTTATTATCTGGACTTGGGATTTTCACGCCATTTACCAAAGTATAATTGTAGCGTTTATCCATCCCTCTTAGTATGGCATATTGCCCATCGCCATTGCTATTGCGCTCTATAGACACCCCCGAAATACGTTGCATTACATTGGCTACCGTTAAATCCGGCGAAATCTCAATCGATCTTCCTGATACGATATTCATTAGCTGTGGGGCATTTTTTTCCAGGCGCCTTGCACCCTGATCAGTAGAACTAACTGCATTCGATTTAATGGTAATATCATCAAGGCTTTTCGAATCGCTCTCCATATAGAACTTTAAGTGATCGTTATCCTCTTTCAATATCACTAAGGTTTTCTCGATGGTTTTGTAAGTAATGTAACTTACACTAATTTTGGCAGCACCCGCTTTTACGTCCTTAAATTCGAAAGTACCATCTAATCCGGTATTGGTTGTGCGCCTTGGATTTTCTAAAACCACTGTTGCACCTACAATGGCCTCTCCAGTTTGCTTATCGTAAACGTGGCCTTTCAATTTTGTGGCATTTGCGGTGCCTGCACAAAAAAGAAGTAAAAACAGCATTTGTAATCGTTTATTCATTGTGTTTGGTCATGTCTTTTTATTATCGACGGCGCAAAGGTGTATACACCATTTTACACAAAGAAATTATTGAGGTTACATAAAGGCAACAGCGTTACAACAAGCATATATCAAAAGGCAACACAAAAGTACAACATGATGATTATCAACAAATTAAACATAAACCAAAACGCCGTTATGCTTTCATTACCGTTACATTAACAAATTGTTAAGTTGCATAAATCAAAAAAAAACAGGTAATATATAACAGCTTATGTAACGGTTATAATGCCTGGATAAATGCCGATAAATTATCGCCCTGTGCCAGATTCAGCTTTTTCCTTAGCCTATATCTCGATACCCTTAAGCTATCGGTAGATATCCCAAGCAAGGTTGCAATATCGCCCGAATCGAGGTTCATTTTTAACAGTGCAATCAAGCGCATATCGGCTGAAGTTAGTTCACTGCTATATTTTTTTAGGCTTTCGAGAAACTGATGGTGCACCTGTTCGAAAGCCACTGTAAATTCTTTCCAGTTGCGTTCGTGATTAAAGCTCTGATTAATCTCCGTGAGGATCTGGTTCATCTGCTTTTTCTGATCACGTTTATCCTCTTTTACCATCGCTTGTAAGGTACTCCTAAGATTTTCAAGGAATTGGTTATGTTTAATCAGATTTAAGGTATGGGTAGACAGTTCTCTGCTTTTAACCTCCAGCAACTGTTTCAGACTTTGTTCTTCTAGCTGAAGATTTTTGAGCGCTAGACTGGTCATATCATGTTCTATCGCTTTCTGCCGCGCCAGCATCTGTTGATCTCTTAATTTTAACCTTTGTCTGCTAAAAATAACAAAACCCAAAACAACCAATAATATGACTACAATTGTGGCAGAAAAAGCAATGATCCTATTCACCTCTCGATCGTTTTTCAGTTTATTTATCTCATCCGATTTTTTATTGATATCGTAAAGCACCTGCAAAAAAGCTACCTGCCGGGCACCGTCTTCCGAATACAGATCAATCGTGTATTTATAGCCAAGTTTTACATAGTGGTAGGCGCTGTCCATATTGTTCATCAGTTCGTATGCCTTGCCCAAATCTCTGCAGCAGGAGCTTAACTGATAAATATTACCCATCTTTTCGGCCAATTTTAACGCAGTTTCGGTTTGTTCAATGCTTTCTTTATACCGGCCTGTTTTACGAAGGATATCGCCCAGATTATTGATTACCTCGATACTCCCCAGGTCATTATGATCTTTCTGATATAAATTTAACGACTGTTTAAAATGCACATAGGCAGAATCGTAACGCTCCAGATCTTCATATATACTACCCAGGTTTTCGCGTATTTTTGCCACCCCACTTTTATCATCAACCTGTTCGTTTATTTTTAAAGCGAGTTTTTGATAGTAAAATGCACTGTCGTAAAGTTGCCGTTTTTCATATAACTGACCAATATTGCCCAAAACGGTTGCCTGTCCGGTTAAGTTATTCGATCTTTTATAAATACCAATAGCTTTGTTATAGCTATGCATGGCCTTGTCTTTCTGCTTCATGTAATAGTAGAGCACGCCCGCATCGTTAAGGTTAGCGGCCAATAAAAGCGATTGATTGGCATTGCTGAATATTTTATCGGCTTTTAAAAAGAACTCTAACGATTGACTGAAATGCCCCTGTGTATAACAAACCTTGCCCATTTGCTGCAAACATTTGCCTTCTAAAAGCTCATCATTGTCATCGATAGATTTGGCGTATATTTTTTTTAATTGAGCCAGGGCTGCGGTTGGATCTTTTTGGTTCAGGGCAATAATCGATTCGAATTTTTCTTCCTGGGCATTTGCATTAGAAATGAAGAATAGAAAAAGCAAAAGAACACTAAAGGGTTTGATCATGTTAAAAGCATCTATATCAGGCAATGCACAGCAAAGAAAGAGCGTATATGTTAACTTAAGGTTAAGTTGAAGAATTAAGTGATGGTGATGAATGCCAAATCTAATTTCAAAACCAATTTTATATTAGTCCGTTAAGTGATATTTTGTAATTTAGTAGTAAAACCTATTGATATGAATATTACCTATAAGATAGGTGTTATCCCTGCACCAGAAGAAGTAATTGAACTATTTGTCCAGGCAGGACTTAAAAGGCCAACTGAACCGGAAAGAATAGCGCTGATGGTAAAAAATGCCGACCTATTGGTTACCGCATGGCAAGAGGATAAACTTGTTGGCATTTGCAGAACCATTACCGATTGGGTTTGGTGCGCTTACCTGGCAGACTTGGCTGTATTTACAGGCTTTAAAAGCGCTGGTATAGGCAAAGAAATGATTGCTATTACACGTCAAAAACTCGGAGACCAATGTATGCTTCTTCTTTTATCAGTACCTACTGCTTTTGATTATTACCCTAAAGTGGGTTTTAACAAAGAAGATCGCGCTTTTAGTATCGAACGGATAAAATAATTTCGAAATATGAGAAAGATTATTCTAAACCTTGCCGTTACGCTTGATGGCTACATTGAAGGGCCTAACGGAGAAATTGATTGGTGCATTATGGATGGCGATGCCAATTTTAATGATTTTTTGGATGGCATAGATTCTATTTTTTATGGGCGCATCAGCTATGATTTATGGGGAAATTACCAACCCGGAGAAGAAGAAGACGACCTGATGAAATCGATCTCCGAAAATATTAACAGCAAGAAAAAATATGTTTTTTCGGAGACCAAAACCAGCGATGATACAGGTGCTGTTTTTATCCAAACGGATATTGTGGAAAAAGTAAACGAAATTAAAAATCTTCCCGGCAAAAACATCTGGCTGTACGGTGGTGCAAAATTAATATCGACTTTTTTAAATGCCGGCCTGGTTGATGAATTGCAGCTAGCTGTACATCCCGTAATATTGGGTGAAGGAAAATTACTGTTCAGCGAAATTAACAATCGGGTCTGGTTAACATTAAAAGAAACAAAAAGCGCTCCATCAGGTGTTTTGCAGCTGATATACAGCGTTAACGATAAATGAGCAACGGTAGTTTAGAGTTGAGCGTTTGGCGTTTAGAGTCAATTAACCGATTTCAACAATTAACCGAGTGAACCAGTTTGGAGTCGATTAGACCAGTTATTGAATGAGTGAATAACTAATGACTAATGAACAAATGAACCATAATTACTTTGGAGTTGATAAAATTTAAAACATGATTAGACAGTTATTAACGATCACTTTTCTTCTTGGTTCAGGTCTATTTTTTGAGCCCCTCTTTGCTCAAAATAAAGAAAAAATATCATTATCTATTCACCAAAATCCGTCGTGGACCAAAATCGGAACAAATTCTTCCCTCTATTACGAACTTCAATTAAAAAATGCTGGCACAGACACTATTGAACTAAAAACATTAAACATATCAGGAAAAAATAAGTCATACCTTAACCTAAATGGGCCAAAACTTGCCGAACGTACAAAAAGTAGCGATCAGAAAAACGGAAATCTGATCATTCCTGCTGGCGGCTCGGAATTGATTTACATAGAACTCGAAACCGAGGAGTTAAAAGCAGAAACTATAGTAAACAAACTTGAGTTTTGGGTTCACCACCGAACCAAAAATAATACAACTGCATTTATCATAACAGAATTACATCCAACAGTTACTAAACCAACCGTATTGGGCAAACCACTGCAAGCAGGTTTATGGACAGCCATTTACGACCCGGCATGGGTTTCAGGACATAGAAGAGTATTTTATTCAGAAAAGGGAAAGCAATTTCTTCCCGGCCGTTTCGCCATCGATTTTATCCGTGTAGACAGTGTGGGGAAATATGCCTCCAAAAATACAGATTCTATCCAAAACTGGTTTGGCTATCAAAATACAATAGTTGCTGTAGCGGATGGTACAGTATCTTCGGTACTCAATGATTTTAAAGAATCAACAACTGTTTCGCAGCACAAAAGCCCTGCACCCGAGCAAGCCAGCGGCAATTATATTTCCATAAAAATTGCTAACGGCCAGTATGCTTTCTATGAACACCTAAAGCCAAATAGTATTCGAGTTAAACCTGGAGATAAAGTTAAAAAAGGTGATATAATTGCGCAATTGGGCTTTACCGGACAATCTACAGGCCCTCATCTCCATTTCCATTTAGCCGATCGGGATAGTCGCTTATATGCAGAAGGATTACCTTATGTGTTTGAAAATTTTTCTCAGACAGGTCGATATTCAAACCTGGATAACTTCGGTAATAGCCCTTGGCAGTACCAGGAACACCTTAAAGTAAGACAAGGAAGACCCTTGTCAAATTCCGTAATTGAATTTTAATTTAACATTATACAGTTACAGGTATTTTTTTTACCAAAGGAATTTTCCGCAGCAAATAAGCATTTGCCTAAATTAATCTTCGCGACAAAAACGATTAGAACTTAAAGCTTGCAGGTATAAAACAATAAGGCTTGAGCGCAGATAATCTATCCATGTATTCCTTAAAGATTGATTAGCCAATATAAATCTCGATTAAAACAATTACATTAATAGTAAATTAATTACCTTAATAAGATTAAGCAAAAAAAAGACACTATATTTTTATGGAAGAAATAAAAAACGGAGTTAAAGCTTTTTATGCCAGAACCCAGGCCGATTGGCGCCAATGGCTCGCCGAAAACCATGAAAAAGAAGTATCTGTTTGGTTAATTATTTATAAAAAAGATGCATCAGCAAGTAGTTTACCTCATAGCAACGCAGTTGATGAAGCCCTTTGTTATGGCTGGATTGATAGTTTAACCGTGAAAAGAGATGATGAAAGCCGTTATCAATTTTTCTCCAAAAGAAAACCTAAAAGCAATTGGAGCGCAATTAACAAGAATAAGGCTTTAAACATGATAGCCCAAGGATTGATGAGCAACGCAGGATTACAGTTAATCGAAACAGCTAAAGCCAATGGCATGTGGGATGCCCTGAACGACGTGGAAAATCTGATTGTACCCGATGATTTGAAAAAAGAATTTGAATCCAACAAAGTAGCACAAAACCATTGGGAAAAATTCCCTCGTTCTTCAAAGAAAGCCATATTAAAATGGATATCAGAAGCCAAAAGAGCAGAAACAAGAGCAACAAGGATTAGTGAAACGGTTAGCTTAGCTGAGGAAAATGTGCGGGTGAAGTAGATTTAGTCCGGAGTATTTAGTCGGGAGTCCGAAGTCCGATCGCCAGTTTACAGTTGTCTGTTATCAATTTGCAATAACCAGTAGAAAGTCCAGTGTCTGAAATCTTTAATCTAAAGTCGATTTATCATTCGAAATGCCACCGTGAGGAACAATTATTTCATAAAAATCAAAATAAGTGATATGAGTTTTTTATGGCATTTTGGGTGTGTGGAATCGTCATTGCGAGAAGGCTTTTCAGCCGACGAAGCAATCTTTACTGCAAGGATCGTTGATATGAAAGATTGCTTCGTCGTTCCTCCTCGCAATGACGACTATTCTATTGAAGTCTGTCATTTAATAGTGCAATCGAAGGGCCAATTTAGTAGAGAGATAAGCGTTCAATTAACCGATTAACCAACCTGACTATTGACAAATGAACCAATGACCAATGAACTAATTCATCTCTCTAATCAACGCCTCCATTAATTCTCTTGCAGAAGTATATTTTAAGTTTACCGCGTTTTGTCCCGACCAGAAATTGTACATATCTGTTTTGCCCTGTTCAATGGCAGCGGCTCTTAACGGCCCCATTAATCGGGTTTGCAGTGGAAAGGGCAATACCTCAGTTTCATAACGAATAGCGTTGGATATCCGGTTAGCAATCATCCGGCCCATTCTCCCTGTTAATGATTTAGAAAGTACCGTATTTTTTGATTCTTCGGAGAAAAGTTTTGCTTTGTGCATCGGCGTTGCATTAGATTCGTCGGTTACTAAAAAGGCAGTACCGATCTGGACTGCATCTGCGCCAAGCGTTAATGCGGCCCTTATACCTTTTGCATCGGCAATACCACCGGCAGCAATTAGAGGTGTTTTTGTTTTCGCTTTTACCTGCTGGATCAGTGCAAAAGTTCCTGTTAGCGATTCATCTGCTGGTTTAAGAAACGATGGACGATGTCCGCCCGCTTCAAATCCAGTTGCTACAATGGCATCAACTCCGGCTTCTTCGAGTGCTAAAGCTTCGTCTAATGTGGTTGCTGCACCCACTGTTTTAATACCTAGCTTTCGTGCTTCGTTTAATATTTCTTTTGAAGGTATGCCGAATATAAAACTAAATACTGCAGGTTTTAGCTCGAAAAGCGTTTCTACCTGTTTCAAAAATTTTGATGGAATATTGGCATCAAGATCTGGTAAGGGAATACTCAATTCATCAAAAAAAGGTTTGAATAATAGTTTAATTTCCCCTATTTTTTCTGATGCATAATTAAGCAAACGCTCATCTACATCATTTACCCATAGGTTGATGTTATAAGGTTTATCTGTTTTTGTTCTTACAATTTTATCGGTTTCGATAATTTCTTCAGGGCTTAAGGTATATGCGCCTATACTGCCCAAACCACCAGCGTTTGATACGGCTGCTAAAAGCTCAGGTGTTGAAAATCCACCGCCCATTGGGCCTAATAAAATCGGGTATTCGATTTTTAAAAGTTCGGTTATTTTAGTTCTGTTCCACATCCTAATAAATTTTTACGTTGGTTAGAAGTTTATTCACAATTAGCCATCCCCGATCGGTTAGATTTAGCGATAAAAGATCGTAATAATTAAAATCAAAAATAGGCAGATGAACTTTGGCAATTGCAATAGAATTGATAATTTCTATCGACAATATTTCCATGTGGAATGTTTCATTGAGTTCGTGCGGACTTTTGCGCTTACTTACCCCTTCTAAATACTCATCCAGTGTTTTAAAATATGGAAGGCCATTTACATCACCAGCCAATATAGACTGGGGGTGAAATATTTTTCTGAGCAGTGCTGTATCTCCATTAAAAACTCCCTTAAAATAAGATGACAGTACCTCTGCTATTGCATTTGCGTTTTCAGTGTAATTGTTCATGGTTTTAATTTTTTAAGGTATGCCCGGGGTTAAATGTTCCCTTTGCATACCTGGTTCTTGTTTTAATTTTTATCCTTAGCCAATGTGATGCCCCGCTACATGACCTCCGTCTAAATTGATGATTTCGCCCGTTACAAAATTACTTTCTGCCAGGTACAGGGCGAGTTGAGCAACATCTTCTGTTTCGCCAATACGGTTTAATAAATGTAAACCCGCAAACGCATCTGCATCACTAATGCCATTTTTGGCCTGCAACGGACTTCTAATAATCCCAGGTGCGATACCATTTACCCGGATGTTGTTTTTGCCGAACTCTGCAGCCAATTGTTTGGTTAAAGCATGGATACCACCTTTACTTGAAATGGGTGCTGTAGCAGGAAAACCTCCAATGGCATGATCTACCAATACAGTTCCGATGTTAATAACAGCACCACCATCTTGTTTCAACATCTGCGTGATGGCTGCCTGAGTGGTGAAAAATGTGCCTTTTAAATTGATGCTCAAAAATTTGTCCAGGTGCGCTTCATCTACGGCTAAAAAAGGTTTTGGTTCAAAAATACCGGCATTATTGACCAGCACATCTACAGCACCAAAACGCGCTATAGCAGTTTCTACCAATCGTTTACCTGTGTTTATGTTGCTGATATCGCCAGCTACCATCGCCAATTGATCGTGTGATCCTAATTCGTTGTAAGCACTGATTAAATTGTTCTCATTTGCAGCGTTGATCACCACATTGTGACCTTGTTTCAAAAATAAAGCCGCAATGGCACGACCGATACCTGTTGATGCGCCTGTTATAATGACAGTTAGTGTTTTCATATTTTTAATGGTTATTTATTGTTTGCTGTTATCCCTTTTTCGCGCAATACCGATACCTGCTCGCCTGCATAGCCCCAATCATCTAATTCGATCTCTTGAATTACTACATGCGTAAGCTTTGGATCTTTATCCAATACTTCGGTAATCAGTTTGGTTATTCCACTAATTAAGGTTTGTTTTTGTTCGCGTGTAACACCTTCGCGGGTTACTTCTATTTTTACGTATGGCATGGCTGTTCGATTAAATAGTTAATGATGCGGTTAATTTTACATCAAGCTCAAATTCATTGTAGATCAGGTTATCGCCAAGGTTGGTGAAAAAGTTACCTGATCTGAATTTCATGTTGTACTTGGTACGGTCGATAAAGATTTTACCAGAAGCTGTTAACGCATTGCCATTAACCACAACCTCTGCCGCAAAAATTACCGCATGTGTAATGCCTTTAATGGTTAAATCGCCAGTAATTACTGTATGATCTTCATTGGTTTGATCAACAGCTGTAATGACAAATGTGGCTTCAGGGAATTGATCGGTTGCGAAAAAATCTTCAGAGAATAAATGTCCGGCGAACTGTGCATTGGTTGCGGGGTCAGTAACATCCAAAATTACAATAGAGGTGGTATCGATAATAAAGTCCCCGTTGCTGAGTTTACCATCGTTTAAAACTATTGAACCTGATTTAATCGTGATGGTTCCGTTGTGTGCGCCGGTTACTTTTTTACCAGTCCAGTTGATGTTGCTTTGAGCGCTTACAATTTCAAATTTTGTAGTTTCCATTTCTTTGTTTTATCAATCGTTAGTGATTTGACAACACAAAGTAAAGGAGGATTTTTACAGGACTTAGGTGATGTACATCACATTCTGCAAACGTTATTTTTGTGCGTTGTAAAGTCTGCTCAGGGTTTCTCTGGAAACACCCAAATAGGCTGCAATTAAATGTTTGGGCACGAGATTATACAATTGCGGGTACATGGCCAAAAGTTCTTCGTAACGGGCTTTGGTATCGTTATTCATAAAAGATAATAACCTTTTTTGCGAGGCCAGATAGCCCCTGTTTGTTCTCCACCGGAAAAAATGTTCAGCCTGATGTATTTCACTGCAGATTTTTTCGCGGTCATCGTTAGAAAGACATAATACTTCTGCATCGCTAATGCAATCTACACTTATGGTTGCACGGGTGTGGTTGTATAGGGCGCCATAATCTGAAGTCCACCAGGTAGGCATCGCAAACTGCAGGATATACATCTTGATTTCATCGTTGATAAAAAAAGCTTTTAAACAGCCCGAGATTACAAAATATTCATGATCTACCTTATCTCCCTCGCTAATGATGGCCTGTCCTTTTTTAAAAGACTTTAGCTTGAAATGGGAAAATAAATAATCGAACTCTTTGTCGGTTAAAGTAGCGGTTTTTAAAATATGCGCTTTTAGTGTTTCTTTAGGATCCATAGCTTGAAATAAAGGTAAGAATTACTGGGGTTAGTTGGGAGTCCGAAGTCTAGAGTTGGGAGTCCAAAGTCGATTAACGATTGATATATACGCTGATTCCCAAATCGAAATGTCATCCTAAGGCTTAATTTACTGTATAAAAAATCAAGATAATTGACATTTAATTATTGGTCCTGTACAATATGCTATTCCCCTCTTTCAGAGGGGTGTCCGTAGGACGGGGTGTTTTATTAGCCCTAGCCGGACGGGCTTTTTTCTTTTTGATGTCAAAAAGAAAAAAAAACACCGGCTGAAAATTTTTCTTTCGAAGCCAGTAGATTGGCTTGGGCAGTGCAGTCCGAAAAATTTGTTAGGCCGGATTTAAGTAGAACGGGGATACGGTGCTACGGCCTAGTTAGGCGGAAATACAAAATCAACATAAAATACTCATATTTAAATAATTACAAAACAACATCAACAATAGTAGAGTCGAAGGACAAATAATGTTTTAGTCCGCAGTCGACATAAAGCTAACCGATTCCGCAATTAACCAAATAACACAATACTTGATTTATAATTTTTTAAATGTAACTTTGTTGCATTGAAATATTCAGTCTATACATATCGCAAAGAAATTTTTGCCCGTATATGGGCGGTATTGCTATTGGCGATATTTCTTAATGCAACACTGATAGAAAGCCTTCACCATCATGATGCCGAAAAAACCGGTTACAGCAAGCAAAGTTGTCAGGTGTATCCATTGAAACAATTGAGTTCCGCAAAGCTAAAATGTAAATTGTGCGAGGTATTGAAACACCGATCGCACTTTTTCGATCTTCCTGCTCCTATTGCCTCTGCTTTACATGTAGTTAAACCGACAATTGAACCTTGCGTTTACCTCATGAGGCACCCTGTTGCTTACATCTTATGTTGCGCCAATAAAGGCCCACCAAGCCTAATGGCTTAATCTTCATTCAAGAAGTTTCTTTTAACAACCTTAAAATTCACTCTGTTTAACGCACATGCCTGTTTGGTATGCGCCAATATTTTATTATGCTTCAAGCCATTTCATTATCCAAAAATTATCAATCTTATCAGGCCTTAAATCAGCTTAATTTAACCGTTAATCCTGGTGAAGTATTTTGCCTGCTGGGCCAAAAACGGTGCCGGAAAAACCACTACCATCAATTTATTTTTAGGTTTTATTGAGCCAAGTAGTGGAAAAATCTTAATCGACAACGAAGAAATCTCTGCGCACGATGACGAACGACGGAAACACCTGGCCTACATTCCAGAGGTGGTTATGCTTTACAGCAATCTTTCGGCGATCGAAAACCTCGATTATTTTTCTAAACTGGCAGGTTTTAATTATGATACTTCAAGCCTGATTGCATTTTTAAATCAATGCGGTTTACAGGAAGCTGCCCACCACAAACATTTATCGGGTTTTAGTAAAGGCATGCGCCAAAAAGTGGGTATCGCTATTGCACTGGCCAAAAACGCAAAGATTATTTTAATGGACGAGCCTACCAGTGGATTAGATCCAAAAGCTACCGCAGAATTTACCCAACTGGTTAAACAATTAGCTACCGAGGGGAAATCAATTCTGATGGCCACGCACGATATTTTTAATGCGGTAAATGTAGGTTCGCACATTGGCATTATGAAACAAGGCGAATTGATCCATACACTTAAAGCCAGCGACATCACTGCGGCCGATCTTCAAGAATTATACTTACAAACTATTTAAAAAAATCCATTTCATGTACCCAATATATAAAGGTCTTTTTATTTTCCGTGCAATCTGTTTGCTATTGCTCTTCAGCACATTTAGCCTGCTCACTTTTGCTCAGATTAAGGCGAGTGGAAAAGTGATCGATACCCAAAACCAAGCTATCCAAAAAGCCACTATTAAATTTAAGAATGGGAAAGATCAACTGAATACCAGCAGCGATTCGCTCGGCAATTTTTCAGTTGTTTTACCTCAAATGGCCAATTATGCCATCACCATTAGCGCTATAGGCTACAGCACTTTTAATCGCATTTACTCCGTTAATGGCATTGGTGATTTAAAACTGGATGCAATTGTGCTGCAAAGCGCCAACGAAGAATTGCAGACCGTTGAAGTGGTAGGTACCAATGGCAAAAAGTACTATGGCAACTACTCTTTTTCGGCCACCAAAACGGCTACTTTGAACAAGGACATTCCACAGGCCATTTCTTCGGTTTCGAAAGAATTAATTGCCGACAGGCAGGCGGCTGTACTGGCCGATGCGGTTAAAAATGTAACCAGCGTATCGCAAAGCAGTTATTACAACCAATTTTCGATCAGAGGAATTAACCAAAACGAAGAGGGTGCTATAATTAACGGCATGCGTACCCGCCAATATTATTTTAACCAGCCTTTAACCAATAATCTGGAGCGGATAGAGGTAATAAAAGGTCCGGCAAGTGCTACATTTTCGAGTGTAGACCCAGGGGGAAGCATTAATCTGGTAACAAAAAAGCCACTGCCTGAAGACCGCAAAGAGATCAGTCTCTCGGCCGGAAGTTTCAGCACCATTAGAGGCGCTTTAGATTTTACAGGTCCTTTAAATGCGGATAAAACGCTGCTTTACCGGCTTAATGTAGGTTATGAAGACAGTAAAAGTTTCAGAGACCTGCAATACAGAAAGGGTTACCTGATTGCCCCTTCCTTTTCGTACATCCCGAACGATCGAACCAGCTTAAATGTAGAAGTGGTAATGAACAACAGCAATTCGAGGTTAGACCGTGGACAAGCTATTTTTGGTGCAATTGCTGGTAAAACAGATCTAAAAAGTACACCGATCAGTTTCAATATGGGTGCCAGTAACGACCGCTTTAACAGCCAGGATTTAATGTTGATGACCAATTTTTCGCATAGCCTTACGAAGGATATTGTATTTAATGTGGCTTATATGAAGCAAAACTGGAGCGAGGATCTTTTAGAACATAGAACTACCAATGCTTTTGGCGTTGATGAAAACAATCAACCTATCCCAACATTAGCGGCTATGCGTGCCGTTCAGCGTCAGCAAAAATGGCGAACCGACAATCTAAGCACCTATTTCAGTATAAACACCAATACTTTTAGCTTAAGCCACAAGCTGGTAATCGGGTACGATAGAATAAATACCCAGAAACTGCGGGGCGGTGGCGAAAACTCGGCTCAGGGCTACCGTTTAAAAGATGGAACCATCGCAGCAAGATACGATCCCACAAAAAAGGACCTCTATTTATTTAAGGCAATAAATGGTATAAATGCACCCGTGCCCAATGTAGAGCACTTTAACCTGTCCAACCCAACCTATACCATTAAAAATTTAAGCGATTACGTTTTTACCAAAACAGAAATTCCGGCTGCATATAATTTGATTAATGCAGTGTACCTACAGGATCAGATCAAATACCATCAGCTTACCTTAACATTGGGTTTACGACAAGAGTGGTACGAAGATTACAGCAATTACAAATTGGCTACCGAAAAGAAAATTTATCAGCATAAGCTTTTGCCAAGGGCCGGAATTACCTATGCCATAAACGCAAACATTAACCTTTACGCAACCTATTTACAGGGGTACCAGCCGCAAGGCAATACCTCAACCCTGGTTATTGTTCCACCACCTGCAGGCACCAATTTTAAACCTTTAGAAAGTGATTTAAAAGAGATTGGTGCAAAATCTGAGTGGCTTAATAAAAACCTGATGCTGAATATTTCGGTATTCGAAATCAACCAGAAAAACCTATTGATGAATGCAAATGATCCATTGGATGTAAATCGCCTGATAGAACGCGGTGCCCAACGCAGCCGTGGTGTCGAATTGGAAGCTTCTGGCTTTATCAGGTCTAACTGGCAGTTTAATGCTGGTTATAGTTATGTAGATGCCATTGTTAAGGATGATTTTAATCCTGATTTAATTGGTCAAAGGGTGCAGAACACGCCAAAACACAGTGCCAGCTTATGGACACGCTACAACTTCGAAACCCTTAAGCTAAAGGGAATAGGTTTTGGAGCAGGTTTACAGTATAGTGGCACTAAACTTCCGTTGTACATCAGAGATTTTGTACTGCCTGCTTATACCCTGTTAGATGCTGCGCTTTATTATTCGCCTGCTGGTTCCAAAGTGCAACTGGCTGTAAATATGAATAACATTTTAAATAAAACCTATTGGGTTGGCGCACAAAACTATCTACGCCTTTTCCCCGGTACACCAAGAAATGTAATGTTTAACGTAACCTATAGAATATAATGCCAAATAGAATAAGCACTATAGCTAAACAAACTTTTAAAACCGCCCTTAACAACAGAGCCACCTTAGCCTTAACCCTTTTATTAGGTTTGTCGCTTGGTTTGGCCACTTATGTGGGCTGGCAGAATTTTAAAACACAAAACAATCAGCGCCTGCACTATAAAGAATTGGTTAGGGCACAATGGCTGGCCAAACCAGATAAACACCCGCACCGGATGGCGCACTATGGTTACCTCGCCTTTCGCGAGAAACATGAACTGAGTTTCTTCGATTTTGGGATAGAAAGTTTTGCAGGTGTATCGATCTTTTTAGAAGCACATAAACAAAATACAGTGAATTTTAGCGAAGCAGGTTTTTCTAACGGAATGTTGCGCTTCGGCGAAATTAGTGTGGCCATGGTACTGCAACTCCTGGTACCACTTCTCATTTTCTTCTTAGGGTACAACAGCATTTCGGCTGAGCGCGAATCGGGAACATTAAAAATCCTGCTATGTCAAAATGTAAGCTGGAAACAGCTCCTCTGGGGCAAAACATTGGGCATAATTGGTGTTTGTTTGTCAATATTTATCCCCCTAATGCTGCTTACCATTTTGTTATGGGCTTCGCTGAGTCATTGGCAGATTAGTACTGATGCCAGTTTGCGCTTAATGGTATTGATATTTAGCTATGCGATCTATTTCTTCATTGTATCTGCTGTTACGGTTTTGGTCTCGGCTTTTGCACGCAGTTCTAAATCAGCCTTAACTACTCTATTGGCCTGCTGGATATTTTTTATGGTCATTATGCCCAGGATTACCCAGGCAATCGGCGTAAAAATCTACCCCTCGCCATCTAAAATAGCGTTTGCAGATGCTATTGCTACCGACATCCATAAACAGGGCGATAGCCATAATCCAGATGACCCACATTATGCTGCGATTAAAGACTCACTACTCAAAACTTACGGTGTTACCGATGTAAAAAAACTGCCTTTTAACTATGGTGGTTACATTATGGCTGAGGGCGAAAAAATAACCTCAAAAATTTACAGCAACCACCAAAAGGAACTGAATAAAATTTTTGAAAAGCAGAACAGCATTACAACGGTAGCAGGTTTCGTAAACCCTTACTTATCCCTCAAGCATATTTCGATGGCCATAACAGCCTCTGATTTTGACACATTTGTTGATTTTCAGAACCAGGCAGAAGCCTACCGCTATCAGCTGGCTCAAAAGATGAATAAACTACAGATTGATAAGATCAGTAACATTGCCCCAGGAGAAGAAGAAAAACCTTTGGCCATTAGTAAGGCAAACTGGGCCGAGCAACCTGATTTCAATTACCACTTTGGCAAATTAAGTTCAGTAATAACAAATGAGTTATTGGCACTGAGTGCTTTAACCTGTTGGTTATTGGTAACGGTTATGCTGCTACAATACACAACCAGGTGGATTAAAACGATATAACTATTAAGGATGAAAAAAAGTATATATAACCTAGAATTTAAACTGTTTTTTAGAAACAGCTCCTCATGGATAGGCATCATTGTGCTGCTGATTACAGGCTTTGCCGGTTTATATTTCGGCAAAACATTTATTGCCAATCAACAGGCCGTAATTGAAAAAGCAGCAATTTTACAAAAGAAAAACACCCTCAGCAATATCGATCATTTTGGTAAAGATATTGGCTTATTGTTTTACCACAATAAATTTTCATTGGCTAATGCACCCAATGCCTGGGTCGCCTTTGCTAATGGGCAGCGGGATATTAACCCTTATTTAATTTCGGTAACCATGCTGGGTTTAGAAGGTCAGATTTACGATACAGATATTAATAACCCGGTAAGCCTGCTTTTGGGCAACATGGACCTGAGTTTTGTGTTTATCTTTTTATTCCCCCTGGTGATTATTACCTTTAGCTATAACTTACTTTCGGAACAAAAAGAAAGTGGGGTTTGGTCACTTTTAAGCGCACAGACCAATCAGTCTTTTCGGGTAATCTGGCAAAAATTTTTAGTTAGGGTAGCCGTAATTTTTGCTGTTGCTTTATTCCTATTATTTGTAGCTATTCTTTATCTGCATTTGCCTGTAGATTTCATTTTCTTTTCAATAACTACACTCATTATCTTTTATCTGGCCTTCTGGTTTGCAGTTTCATTTTTTATCATTTCTTTAGCAAAATCGTCTAACTTTAATGCATCGGCATTGGTTGCCATTTGGGTACTTATCTGCATTGTAATTCCAGCATCACTTAACCTTTTTCTTACCCGGAAGTACCCGGTACCAGAAGCTTTGCAGAATGTAATTAACCAACGAGAGGGTTACCACGAAAAATGGGATATGGCCAAAGAAGTTACGATGAAACCATTTTTTGAACATTATCCGGAATTGAAGCAATATCCCTTCCCACAAGAGAAAAATTTTAGCTGGTTCTGGTATTATGCCATGCAGCAGATGGGTGATGACCAAGCAATAGCAAGCAGGCACGCAATTGAGACTAAACTGGCCGCCAGACAGCGATTTACAAATATACTTGCGTTTTTCTTCCCTACCATACAAACCCAATTGGGGATAAACAATATGGCTGGATCGGACCTTAATACCCACCTCGATTTCCAGCAGGCTGTTAGAAAATATCATGAACAGATCCGTTTGCATTTTTATCCAGGCATCTTTCTGAATAAAGCAGTAGACAGTACAGATATTAAGGACTATAAATTGGAAAAATATCGTCCGCAGCAAACGCCTTCAGTTTGGGTTAATTTGCTATCTATATCGATCCTAACCTTAATCTTAATTGGAACAACAGCTTTTAACTTTAAAAGGCAGGAACAATTTTAGGTTTACTGTGGTTGAAACAATATAAAAATGGTCTGTGTTTACATGGACCATTTTTTTTATCAAAAAACCGTTAAGAAGTTATGAATATCGAATAGATGATGGCTTGTCAAATAAAAATTAGCTGAAATCAAAAGCAGTATGAGTTAATCCCCCGTTGCAGCCAAATAACTATTGAACAATGTACTAAAACCCATTAGCCAAAGAAGAAAATCTTTACATCTGGCTATGCCTTACAGGATGGAACAGGATGGATTACCGAAATAAAAGTTCTAATCTCGTATAACCAAGTATAATCAATTCTTTTAATCGATACTTATATGAGCAAGAAAAACCAAACATCAAACAATGCAATCGTTTGCACTTAATTACCCCTACAACTATTTCTAAGCCTTAAAACGATGAGACTATTATAGTCAAAAAACATTAAAAACTAACTCATTTTCATTCTACAACTGCTAATTCATCCAACAAACAATGGATTAATTGCTTAATCATATGCCCTCAAAACAGATAGCACACTCCATCTAGTACGCTATTTGGCTAAATAACCAAATATTTACATAACCAATAAAACTATGGATCTTAATTTTTATCCAGAAAATCTAAAGCGACGAAAAGGCTCTTCGTACAAAAAAATCCTGATTACGGGTATGTCGGCGTTGTGCCTACTTTGTGTGGCGAATACTGCAGATGCGACCAACCGTAAAACGACACCAGGAACCTTGGGTATAAACATTTCAACGAGCAAACGAGATGTTAACCTTAAAGGAAAAATTGTTGACGAAAAAGGCGAAACCTTGGTTGGCGTTAGCATAAAAGTAAAAGGTACAACTATTGTAGCCTCTACCGATGCCAATGGTGCTTTCTCCATTACTATTCCATCAACGGTGAGCAACCCGGTTTTGGTGGTTTCGTACATTGGATACGCCACACAAGAAGTACCTGTTGACGGAAAAACAACAATCAGCATCCAATTGAAAAGTTCTACAAATGATTTAGATGAGGTTGTAGTTGTTGGTTATAACACTGTAAAGAAAAGTGATTTAACCGGAGCGGTTGTAAGCGTGGGTGCAGAACAGATCAGATCGAGACCGGTACAAAATGCATTACAAGCCATACAGGGTAAGGCAGCCGGGGTTGATGTAACTTCAAACGAGCGCCCCGGTCAGATCGGCTCCATTTTAATCAGAGGTGTACGATCTATAAACGCCAGCAATTCACCACTTTACGTCGTAGACGGCATTCCATTTGCCGCAGGTGGAATCGAAGCCATCAATCCTAACGATATCGAAACCATCGACATTTTAAAAGATGCATCTGCAACAGCAATATATGGATCAAAAGGAGCAAATGGAGTTGTTCTGGTTACCACTAAAAAAGGTAAAGCAGGCAGATTAACTTTAGATTATGTGGGTACGGCAACCATCGAAACCATCCATGATAGAACAGAGATGATGAATGCTGCCGAATACATCGAATTCCGTCGCGATGCTTACCGTCGCGTAGGTTATTTAAATCCTGCAGCGCAGGCAAGCAGCACCTATCCCATTACACCAACACAAGCAGATGATAACCGGATATTTCCTAACGATAGCTATGTAACAGCGAATATTGCGCAAGGCTGGCAAAATGGAGTTTACAATGGCAGTTTAGTACCCACAACAAATTGGACCGATTTGGTTACACGTACTGGCATTACTCAAGACCATGTATTAAGCGCCAGTGGCGGTACAGACAAATTAAAAGCCTACGCCTCATTTGGCTACTTAAACCAGATTGGTACAGAACTTGGCCAGGATTATAATCGTTATACTTCTAAGGTAAGTGTAGAATTGAATCCGGTAAAGTGGTTTAAATTCGGTGCTAACATTACCGCATCTTATGGCTTGCAGAACTATGGATTTTCAACAGGTAATGCGACAGGCCCGAGCAGTTTATATGGTGCAGCACTTGGCATGCTTCCTGTTGCTGTACCTTTTGATGTAAATGGTAACAGGATTAATTTACCTGGTGCCGATATCAATATTCAAAATCCAGTGGGTGAAGATCAATACAATATCAATTTACGTAAAGTGTTAAGAACAATCGGCTCTTTCTATGCTGAAGTAAGCCTTTTAAAAGGATTAAAGTACCGTATTAACTTCGGTCCTGATTTTTATAATAACTATAACGGAAGATATCAGGATGCAAAATCAATCAATCGTGGCGCGGGCGAATCAGGTTCTACCAATTATGCTCAGCTTAACCAAAACAACAGATTTGCCTATACGCTAGATCACTTGGTTTATTACGATAAAACAATAAAAAAACACAACTTTGGCGTTACTTTATTGCAGAGTTCATCGCTCTTTAAAGAAGAGAGTTCATCAATGACGGGAACTAAAATCCCTTTAAGTAACCCACTCTGGTATGGCCTAGGCGGTGCCAATATTCCGAGCCTGGATGCTTTTAGTACCGATTTGAGTAGAAACACGCTTGTATCTTACATGGCCAGGGTTAATTACGGCTTTAATAGCAAATACCTGTTAACAGCGTCTGCCCGTTGGGATGGTGCATCGCAATTAGCTGAAGGCAACAAATGGGACTTTTTCCCTTCTACTGCAATTGCGTGGCGTGTAGATCAGGAAGATTTTATGAAAAATATCAAATGGATCGATCAACTGAAACTTCGCTTAGGTGTGGGCAGTGTAGGTAATTCAGCCATTTCTTATGGAACAACTTTAGGTAAATTACAGCCCTTAACTTATACTTATGGCGGTTCGGTACAAACCGGATATGTAGCATCAGATGCATCACTGGCCAGTCCGCCTACCTTACCAAACAAGGCGCTTGGATGGGAGCATACCTTACAATATAACCTTGGTCTTGATTTTAGCTTAGTTAAAGGCAGAGTTGGCGGTTCCATAGACTTATATAAATCTAATACCACCGACCTGTTATTGCAAAAAGATATCTCTTCGATAAATGGTTATACTTCATCTTTCGACAACATTGGAGAAACCCATAATAAAGGTATCGACATTACCCTGAACACTGTAAACTTAAAAAACAAAGATTTTAGCTGGTCTACAACCCTAAGCTTTTCGGCAAGTAAAGATAAAGTGGTTAAACTGGCCAACGGCGATGTGATTGGTAGTTTATTGTTCATCGGTCAAAGGGTTAGAGTAGCCTACGATTTTGTAAAAGATGGCATCTGGCAGAATACGCCTGAAGACTTAGCAGAAATGGCAAAGTTTAATGCTAACCTGCCAGCAGCAAGCGCTTTTAAACCAGGCAGCATTCGGGTTAGGGACTTAAATAACGATTATAAAATTGATGCCAATAACGATAGAATGATAAGAGGAAGTTACACGCCAAGCTGGACAAGCGGGATTACCAATACCTTTAATTATAAAAACTTCGACCTTTCTATTTTTATTATTGCAAGATATAATTTCTTAATTGCCACTGGTGCAGAATCGCTTCAGGGCCGTTTTGCCCAACGCTTGGTTGACTATTGGACACCAACCAACCCTACAAACGATTATCCTGCACCAAATTATGGAAGTGCAGCCGGCGACCCTTACAGAAGTGCTATGAACTACCAGGACGGATCTTTCGTAAAAATCAGGAATATCTCATTGGGCTATTATTTCCCGGAAAAAATTGCTAAAAAATTAGCATTATCTAAATTAAGGGTATATGCGCAGGCCATTAATCCGGGTTTAATTTACTCTAATGTTGGTTGGGTTGATCCTGATTCGGGTATCTCATCCAATAATACCGTTACCTCAACTTTTAACAGAGGCGTAGTATTTGGTGTTAATGTTAGTCTGTAATCCTTAACCGCTATTTAAAGAAATTGATCATGAAAAAGATTATAAATATATTATCGGGTGCTGCAATATTAGGAGGATTGATGATTTTCCCTACTTCTTGCAAAAAAAGCTTCTTAGATGAAGAAGTTGTTAATGCCCGTACCACTGCAGATTTTATCACAACTGATGGCCTCGACGGTTTAACCATAGGCATGTACCAAAGTTTAAAATTTCATTTTAATTATACCTGGGCATACACTACATCCAACTATGGAGTGGATGAATTTACCGTTGGTGGAGATAGAACCGAACAAATGTGGAACTCTTACGACGCCAGTTTAAATTCCCTTAATTCGGATGTGGCCAGTGTATGGGACAATATGTACGAAAATATAAATTCGGCCAATATCCTTATCAAAAACGTGCCATTGTATTATCAGGGTGCAAGTAAAAACACACGCCTGGGCGAAGGTTATTTTATGCGTGCTTTCGATTATTTTAAACTGGTAAAACAGTATGGTGGTGTTCCGTTGAGGTTAGAAGCACAGGATTTAATTCAGGAAGAATTTACAAGGAATAGTGCAAAAGAGGTATATGAGCAAGTGATTCAAGATTTTACACAAGCTTATAACTTTTTGCCAGCTACAGTAACAGAAACCGGGCGGATTACGAAATGGGCAGCTGCGCACTTTTTGGCAAAGGCATATTTATTCCGTGCAAGCGAAATAAACAATGCATGGAATAGCGATACCAAAACTGCTGATTTACAAAATGCAGTAAAATATGCCGACCTGGTGATTAACAGCGGTCAGCATACCCTGGCTACCAACTTCAGTGATTTATGGAATTTCACCACCATTGATGGCGCGAACGAAACCAACAAAGAAATCATATTAGCCGCACAGTTTTCTGGCAATACAGCTACTCAGGGGCGTTATGGGAACCAGGTACATTTGTATTATCCCTCTATTTATCAAAATTTACCAGGTATGCAACGCGATATCCCTGGCGATCGTGAATTCCAGCGTTTAAGATCTACAGATTATGCCCTGGATGTTTTCGACCGTGTAAACGACTCGAGGTTTTGGAAAAGCTTTAAAACACGTTATTTATGTAATAGACCTGCCGGAGCACCACTTTGGACAGCAGGAACAGCGCCAACACCAGATCTTGTGGGTAAAGCAAAATTTGCAGGCGGCGAAGAATCTATTTTATATATCGTTAATAATGCAGGCGATACCAGATACACACCTGCCGTTGCAAATGCAAACCCTGCACTTCCCACAGATATTGGCCGCCGCAAACCAAGTATGTATGTAAGGTATTTTGCTGGCCAACCGCAAAGTTATTTGGGCGGGCATGGAAATTATGGTGTAAGTCAGTTTGTTGCTTTATCTAAATTTATGGATGGTTCAAGAAATGCTGTAGCCTCACAATTTGGTCAACGTGATGGAATTTTAGCACGACTTGCAGAAACCTATTTAATTGCGGCTGAAGCTTACGGACGAATGGGCCAGTTTGCGCAGGCTATTCCATACCTAAATAAAGTTAGAGATCGTGCTGCTTATAAAGAAGGAGAAGACAGATCAGCATACGTAGATGGTGGTGCGTCGTATAAAAACAATGCTGCTGCAAACACAGCGCCATTTGTTTCATACTCTGATAAAAACAGCTACTTCGAATCAAATAACATCACTGCCACAACAGCCACCACGTTAACCAGTATGCACTTAAATAGTGAGGCCGATATATTTAACTCCAATAAAGAGTTTTATGATAAAATTGGTGCTACCTCACAGGAAAATAAGTTTACCGCTTTTATTTTAAACGAACGTTCGAGAGAGCTCATGGGCGAGTTATTACGTTGGGAAGATTTAGCACGTACCAAGACATTGGTTGCAAGAACCGCTGCCTTTAACGATGAGGCAAAACCATCAGAGAGCAAACATTACCTGCGCCCTATCCCTCAAAGTTTCTTAGATGTGATTAAGAGCGGTGGAGCGGCACTAACACCTGAACAAAAACAGGCCATGCAAAACCCAGGTTGGTAAATATTTGGTCTATTAAAGGTTGCACTATAAATGTAGTTTTGTCATTCTGAGGGATAATTTATTGTACAATCATTTTTTTTGCGGTGATAGGCTGCGAAAAATCGTCATTGCGAGAAGGCTTTTTCAGCCGACGAAGCAATCTTACAACGATCGCTACCAGCGTGCGCATTAAGATTGCTTCGTTCCTCGCAATGACGAAATTTCTATAGGAATCTGTAAGTGGTAGCAGAATCGAACGACTTGTTTTAATACTTTTGAAGTGTTTCGACCACTTGTCCCGATTTTCATCGGGAGGCTTTCCGTAGGAGTCTTTGGGAGACATGACAGAATCTGATGAGAAATTAACTTATGATGCAACCTTTTTTCTCAAAAATCTTTTTATTACCCCTCTCTACCCTTCGTATTGCATTTGTTACTGCCTCATCACGATCACTATACCATTATTTCAAACGTTTGAAAAGCGTTTAAAGCCATTTACAATTTACGCTGCCCATTTTCTACAGGATGGAGCAGGATGGCACTCTCAAATATAAACGTTAATCTCGTTTAAACTATTTAACCAAATATTTCCTTTTTATTAATGGTGTTTTTATCCCAATGGTATAGAAACGGTCCAATAATGATCAATTTGAGATGAAGAAACTCCTCCTTGCCTTTTTGATACTGTTTTCTATATGCGCCTTTGCTCAAAAAAGCAAGAAAACAACGCTAGTTCTCAAGCCATTGTACAGCGATCCTGTCTACGATGGCGCTGCCGATCCGGTGGTGATCTGGAATAAAGGAGAAAAGAAGTGGTTTATGTTTTATACCAACCGCAGGGCAAATGTTAAAAACCTCGATGGCGTAAGTTGGGTACATGGTACGCGTATCGGCATTGCTGAATCTGAAGATGGCGTAAAATGGAAATATCGTGATACCTGCGATATTCAATACCGCTTAACCGATTATACCCATTGGGCACCAGAGGTAATCGAAAATAAGGGAACTTACCACATGTATTTAACCTATGTGCCTGGCGTTTTTAAAGATTGGCGGCATCTGCGCTACATTGTTCACCTTACCAGTAAAAACCTCATCAATTGGAAATTCGAATCCAAACTGAACCTGGCTTCCGATCGCTGCATTGATGCCTGTGTATTTAAATTGCCTGATAACAAAGGCTGGCGCATGTATTACAACAATGAAATGGCTGGCAAATCGATCTATTATGCTGATAGTAAAGACCTATACCATTGGGAAGATAGCGGCAAAAAATTAATTGGCGATAAAGGCTGCGAAGGTCCAAAAGTCTTCTATTGGAAAAACACCTATTGGATGGTAGTAGACAACTGGAACGGTTTAGGCATATATTCATCTACCGATCTCGTCACCTGGAAACGCCAGCCAAAAAACATTTTACAGGCACCAGGAAAAGGAACCGATGATGGTGTAATGGGCGGCCATGCCGATGTGGTGGTGATTGGAGATAAAGCCTACATCTATTACTTTACCCACCCTGGCCGAACACCCGAAAATAAAGGAATTGATAACTACACGACCAGAAGAAGTGTGATTCAACTGGCAGAATTAGACTACTCAAATGGTGAAATCAGCTGCAACCGTGATAAATCCTTAGCTATTAAATTAAGTCCTAACCAAAAATAATGAAGCACATTTACCTTTTCTTAATGGCTGCACTACTGCCCTTTATCGCTTTGGCACAACAACCAGTTACCCCAAGAAAAACCTACAACTTTAATCCTGGCTGGAAACTCTTTGTAGGTGATTTACCTGGTGCAGAAAGTACCGATTTTGACGACAAAACATGGAAGGCCATTACCCTACCCTATGCATGGAACGAAGATGAAGCCTTTAAAAAATCTATAGAAGATTTATCAACCGGTATTGCCTGGTACCGTAAGCATTTTACCATTTCAGAAGCCAACCAAAGCAGTAAAATATTTCTTGAATTTGAGGGCATCAGGCAGGCGGGTGAATTTTACCTGAACGGAAAATTTATTGGCCGGCATGAAAATGGTGTAATGGCCTTTGGGTTCGACGTTAGCAGCTTAATTAATCAGAACAAAGAAAATGTACTAGCAGTTAGGATTGATAATGCCTGGAACTACAAAGAAAAAGCGACCAACTCTGGCTACCAATGGAATGATAAAAATTTTAATGCCAATTACGGCGGGATATCTAAAAACGTACGCCTTCATGTTACCGGTAATGTATATCAAACACTCCCGCTTTATTCTACTTTAAAAACCACTGGTAATTATTGTTACGCTAAAGATTTCAATATTAAAGGTAAATCGGCTGTGATTGTTTCCGAATCGCAGGTAAAAAATGAAAGTGCAACGGATAAAAAACTGGTTTATGAGGTAGAACTTAAAGACCTTGATGGAAAAATAGTTAAAACCTTTAAATCCGCAGAAACCGATATCAAAGCTGGCGATACTTTAACCTTAAAAGCCGAAGCATTGGTAACCGGCTTAAATTTTTGGAGCTGGGGCTACGGCTACTTGTACACCGTTACTTCAAGATTAAAATCTGAAGGCAAGATTATCGATGAGCTGAGCACCAAAACCGGATTTAGAAAAACAGCATTTAAAAACGGGATGGTTTATTTGAACGATCGGGTATTGATGATGAAAGGTTATGCCCAGCGCAGCAGTAACGAATGGCCGGCAATCGGCTTATCGGTGCCACCTTGGCTAAGCGATTACAGCAATCAACTCATGGTAGAAAGCAATGCCAATCTGGTACGCTGGATGCACATTACGCCCTGGAAACAGGATATAGAATCTTGCGATCGTGTAGGTTTGATCCAAGCCATGCCTGCCGGAGATTCAGAAAAAGATGTTACAGGAACCCGTTGGGATCAACGAAAAGCGGTAATGACAGATGCCATTATTTACAACCGCAACAACCCGAGTATCGTTTTTTACGAATGTGGAAACGAATCGATCAGTACAGCGCACATGCAGGAAATGAAAGAGATTAGAAATTTTTACGACCCAAATGGAGGCAGAGCAATCGGATCGAGAGAAATGCTCGATATCCCTGAAGCCGAATATGGTGGCGAAATGTTGTACATCAATAAAAGCGCAACCAAACCAGTATGGTCTATGGAATATTCGAGAGATGAAGCCTTACGGAAGTATTGGGATGAGTTCTCCCCTCCCTTCCATGTAAATGGCGCAGGTCCGAAATACAAAGATGCCGATGCCAGCGATTATAACCGCAACCAGGATTCTTTTGCCATTGAAGATGTAATCCGTTGGAACGAATATTACGAAGAACGCCCGGGTACAGGAACAAGGGTAAGTTCGGGTGGGGTAAACATTATATTTTCTGATTCGAATACCCACCACCGCGGCGAAGAAAACTACCGCAGAAGTGGCGAAGTGGATGCGATGCGCATTCCCAAAGATGCCTTTTTTGCGCACAAAGTAATGTGGGATGGTTGGGTTGACGCTAAAAAAACAGGCATCCACCTAATCGGGCACTGGAATTACAAAGCTGGCGTTAAGAAGAATGTATATGTGGTGGCCAGTGGCGACAAGGTAGAGCTGATTTTGAACAATAAATCGCTTGGTTTTGGTGAAAAAAGTAATGGTTTTCTGTTCACTTTTAAAAATATAAATTACCAGGCAGGTACAATAAAGGCCATTTCTTATTCTTCAGCAGGAAAAAAACTGGCAGAAACACAATTAAAAACAGCAGGCAAACCAGTAGGGTTAAGACTTACTGCAATGAAAAACCCTAGCGGTTTTAAGGCTGATGGTGCCGATGTGGTATTGGTACAGGTTGAAGTAACAGATCAGGATGGAAACCGTTGCCCTACGGCTTCAAATATGATCAAATTTAGTTTAGATGGCCCAGCCGAGTGGCGCGGAGGTTTAGCCCAGGGACCAGATAATTATATTTTGGCTAAAGACCTGCCAGTAGAAAATGGGGTAAACAGATTGCTCATCAGGTCGACAACTTCTGCAGGGAAAATTAATTTAACCGCAAAAGCAGAAGACTTGCGGCCTGCAAGCCTTTCATTCGAAACTTTACCGGTTAATACTGCTCAGGGATTATCTAATCAATTACCAAGCGATGGTTTGAAACCGAATTTAAACAAAGGCGCAACACCACTTGATCCATCATACACAATTTCCCGTAGATCGATTAAAATTATTGCAGCTGAAGCAGGTGCGAACAGCGAAAAAGCCAATTTAAGCTTCGATGATAATGAATTGAGCGATTGGGTAAACGATGGAAAGATCGCTACCGCATGGATCAAATATACGTTAGCAAAAGAAAGTACAGTATCAGCAGTCTCCTTAAAATTGAATGGTTTCAGAACCAAAATTTACCCATTAAGGATCTTGGTTGATGGAAAAGTGGTTTTCGAAGGCAATAGCAAACCTAGTCTGGGTTATTTTACAGCAAATTGCAAGCCAGCAAAAGGAAAAACAGTGACCATACAGTTAATGGGTTCAGGAAAAGAAAAAGAAAACTCATATATTGGCGTAGAGGTAAATGGTAAAAAACTAGATGATGGTGTTGACCGTGCAGAAACCAAATTAAAAGGTGGTATAAGTATTATTGAAGCAGAAATTTACGAGCAGCCGTAGGCTGCTTAGACTTCCGAAGTTTAACAAAGGTCGTCATCTCGACTGAAGTGCAACGGAATGGAGAGATCTTTGAACCAAGTTATTGAAATGAAATTTAAAGATTTCTCATCCGAAGGAGTTCCTTTGGAACACTGCGGTCGAAATGACGACACTTCGAGGAGACAAATTAGCCCCTCAGATTAACAATAAAACAAAGCTATGAAAACATTTAAAAAAGCTTATGTCCTATTCTTTAGCTTAACAGCTTTCATTCATACGGCAAATGCGCAATCCAAAGCCAACATCGAGGTTAATTTCGATAAGAACATTGCACCCATGAGACCCATTTGGGCCTGGTTTGGCTACGATGAGCCGAATTACACTTATATGAAAGATGGTCAGAAGTTATTGACCGAGATTTCTAAATTAAGTCCGGTTCCGGTATATGTACGTGCGCACAATTTACTTACCTCTGGAGATGGTACCCCTGCTTTAAAATGGGGATCGACGAATGCCTATACTGAAGATGCCAATGGTAACCCGGTTTACAACTGGAAAATTGTTGATCAGATTTTCGATACTTACGTTAAAAGAGGCATGAAACCTTTGGCTCAAATAGGCTTTATGCCTGAGGCACTTTCAACCAAGCCTCAACCCTATCAACACAAATGGAAACCTGGCGCCCGATATGATGAAATTTTAACCGGCTGGGCCTATCCGCCAAAAGATTACAAAAAGTGGGGCAATTTGGTTTATGAATGGGTAAAACATTGTGTAGCACGATATGGCAAGGCTGAGGTAGAAAGCTGGTACTGGGAAGTGTGGAACGAGCCGGATGGCGCTTATTGGAAAGGTACACAGGCCGAATTCTTTAAACTTTACGATTACGCTGCCGATGGACTAAAACGCGCCTTGCCTACTGCTAAAATTGGTGGTGCCAACGTAACAGGTGGCGGAACGAAGTACCTGGATGCCTTTATCAAACATTGTTTAAACGATACCAATTATGTAACGGGTAAAATCGGTTCTCCTTTAGATGCTGTTCTTTTTCATGCTAAAGGCTCGCCAAGGGTGGTTAATGGAACCGTAGTGATGAATGTAAGGGCTCAGCTCCGTAATATTGATGGAAATTATAAGATCATCAGTAAATACCCCCAACTTAAAAATATCCCTGTAATTATCGGCGAATCCGATCCTGAAGGCTGTGCAGCCTGCGGCATGAGTACCAATCCTGAAAATGCCTACCGAAACGGCACCATGTATTCGAGCTATACCGCAGCCTCTTTTGCCCGGCTTTACGAACTTACAGATAACTATAAAATCAACCTGTTGGGCGCGGTTACCTGGTCGTTCGAATTTGAAAACCAGCCTTGGTTTGCAGGTTTTAGGGATTTAGCCACCAATGGCGTTGATAAACCTGTTTTAAATGTATTCAGGATGTTTGGCCAGATGAAAGGGAACCGTGTTGAAGCCACAAGTAACCGCATGTACAATTTAAATTCTATTTTAGATTCGAGCATCAGAAAACCACAGACAGACATAGGTGTTTTAGCCACTAAAGCGGAGAAAACCGCTGCTGTTATGTTGTGGAATTACCATGATGAGGATAAAGCAGATTCGAAAGATGTTGTTTCCATCTTGTTGAATAAATTGCCTGCAAAAATGGTAACTATCACAGAATATCGCATTGATACCGAAAATAGCAATTCTTATTCAGAATGGAAAAAAATGGGTTCACCCCAAAATCCAGATGCGAAACAGATTGCAGCATTAGAAAAATCCGGCCAGCTTAAAATGATTGGTAAACCCAGAAAATTTGACACCACAGGTGGTGCTTTTGAAATGGAATTAGCCAGACAAGGGGTGGCTTTGTTGAAATTGGATTGGTAGCATTTTGTTTTTTTTGCCACGGATACACTAAAAGCACGGAAATAAAGAAGCATTTTTCTCTTGGTCGGTTGCTCACCGACCAAGACGATCGTTTATAACGATATAATTGTAATCCTATCTATGCACTCGTTTGGAAACGAGCGCAAGCGATAATCTTAATGTTTTAGCTAGGTTCATATGTTGCATTAAGATTCCCGCCTGCGCGGGAATGACGGCCGTTCTTTGCATCTGTCACCCCAATCATCTGACCTCACCTAATCGTTTCACCTCAAAGCCCAATATCATTAACTTAAGAATAAGTGTTTAAGGTTTAACGACCAAAGGCGCTCCGTTTACCATTACGTTTTCAATTTTAACATCCTGATACCTGTTTTTGAGAAAAGGTGTTTTTGTAGTTACTTCCAAATCTTTAAAAAGAAAACCAGATACTTTATCTTCAGGATTCCCATCCATTTCGCCAAATTTTGCTGCTTCTACTTTAATGTTTGAGATCCTGATGTTTCTGATTGTACCAAATGGCTTTGCGGTGCTGCCTGCCAAATCGAAAAACTGTTTCCAGGGATTTAAATCGATAATGGCGCCGCATTTTCCTGTAATGTTTTCTACCGTAATATTTTCGTAAAGCTGAAAAGTATCTCCACGCATTTTCATTTTTAAAATCGGGCAGTTATTCTCTACCTTACAGTTTCGCATGATAATATTGCGTGCATGAATACACTCGCTTCCCATGGTTAAAGTAGCATGTGCTTCGCCAATGGTACAGTTTTCAATTAAAATATCTTCAACAGCACCATTTTCTGGCAGTTTCTGTGCATCGGGTCCTTTACCACCTTTAATGCAAATGGCATCGTCATTTACCGAGATATAACAATTTCTAATCGTTACTTTTTTACAAAAATCAATGTCTATACCATCAGTACTTGGTGCTTTTACTGGCCGAAATGGCGAACGGATATCGCAATTCTCAATTAATACATTGTTAGATTGATATAAATGGGTGGTCCAGAATCCAGAATTACGCAATTTTACCCCCTTAATATGCACATTATTGCATCCCCAGATAAAAAGTAACCGTGGGCGGCTTACTTCCAGGTTTGTAGATTCTCTTCCTAATTTCTTAAGCGAATCGCGATGCGCCCAAAATGTTTTCCAGAATTTAAGGCCATTTCCATCAATAGTCCCTGTACCTGAAATACTAAAACCATCTACTTTTGTCGCATTAATTAATGCAGCAAAGTATTTAAGGCTCCGACCTTCCATACGCGAAGGGATAAAAGGGTAATCTTTTATGTTATCAGATCCTTTAAGCACAGCACCTTCTTGTAACAACAGCTTCGTTTTAGGTTTAAAAAAGAGTGCCCCGCTAAGATAAACACCTTTAGGGATTACAATCGTTCCCCCTCCTTTTTGATAAGCCTTGTCTATTACACTTTGAATGGCTTTGGTATTCAGTTTGGTGCTATCGGCACTAACACCAAATTTTGTGATGACATAATCTTGAGCCATGGAATTTATACCAATGGCGGTAAACAAAGCGAGTATAATGAGTTTTTTCATGATAAAATACATATTGATTTTGTACAAAGCAAGATTTGCGCCTGCGGGATAACAGTATACGATTAGTTGAAAGCTGAGATGCTTACCGGGCCGATTAACCCTGACGGCATTACATTCCAGTTTGATGCATCAAAATCCTTATAGTTAATATTTACGAAATTGATTTCGTGGTAATTCCGCCACTGGATTTTTTTGATATCCATATCACGGATTCGGTTCGCCATCAGGTTAACCACTTCAATTTTAATGGTATTATGCCCTGCTTTTAAATACTTGCCAACACGGGCCTGAAAAGGGATGCTCCATAAAATACCAACTTCCTGACCATTGATCCATACACGTGCACTCTCATCTACCTCGTTCAGGTTTAAAACATATTCTTTGGCCGATTTTGAACTCAGCGTAAAGCTTGAAGTATAAACACCAGTACCAGAAAAGGCGTGTAGTTTAGGATCGCTCAAGGTAGTCCAGCTTACCAGTTTCGCTAACTGTTGATCTGCAGGAAGCTCAGGCCCACCTTCGGTAAAATGTAATTTCCACGGTTGGTTAAGATTGATCGAATGGGCAGCTTTGTTCAGATAAACCCAAGGCGAGCTATTTGTTCCATTCTGACTGACCTTTAAAAACAAACTCTCTCCCGATTTAAGTTGTACACGGACCTTTTTATTGCGTACTGCCGCTAAACCCACATTGGAGCTTTGTGGATCCATGATTAAAACCTGTCCTTCTTCATTTAAGGACAGTTCAGTATCAATGTCTTTAGCAGTGTGGTTTACCAGATAATAATATTTACCAGTTGTTGTTTTTCTCCTGATAAACTGTAGTCCGCTATCGGTTAAAGTTTCTCTGTTAACGCCGATCGCATTTAATGCTTTTTGCACATCGTTAGCCAATAAAATCACTCCGGCTCCAACCTTAAACTGTTTAATACCATCTGCGCCATCGGTAAAAATCAATTTAGCCAAGGTTGCTTTTAGCTGTGCTCTGCGGGTTTCCAGGTTGTTTAAACCTGGAACATCTTTAGGCAATGCCTGAAAAATGACTTTTGCTCCATTGCTGGCCAGTTTGATCATTTGATCCAGCGTTTCCAGGCTCATCATTTCACATTGCGGAACAATTAACACCTGGTATGGCGCAGCGGCAGCGTTAGTACTGATCAATGCTTTGTTAACCGTTGATTGCTTTAACAGTCGATCGGAAGCAAAATCAAAAGAATAACCCGATTTAGAAAGTTCTTTTGATATTTTATAGAAAGCCGTTGGATGTAACCACTCATCAACATCATGCACTTTTAAGGCCATATCTAAACCTTTCGCCTTGTTCCATACATCATATATTGGCCAATAGATTAAAAGTTCGTTATCAGGAGTTCCTGATTGAAGAATGGACTGGCAACGCGCTATATAGTTGTTTAATCCTTGTGCCTGTGGCCATAAACTGTTGTTCGGATTCATTTCTACCGAGGCATAAAACAGCCATCCCGGCCAGGAAACATTTGCTGGCGAATTGGTGGTTCCATGATAAAAGATATGGTTGATTCCTGCCAGGAACAATTGCTCTGCTTCTGGTTTACATTGCGAAAATGAAGTTTTAAAATGCTCGGTTAGCCAGGTAAACGTTTCGGAAGACGCCAGTTTTTTGCCACCTGTGTGTGCTGCAGATGATGCAAATTTGCTCATTATCGGAGTCGGGATCTACGTTGCGGATATCTCCAGCCTCACGCCTAAGGCCTGGAATCGGGAAGTAACTTGAACCAAAGGTTTCCGTTTCAGGAATATCAACTGCTCCATAAAGATCGAGCAGATTGCCTGGCGAACCATGCGACTGATTTTTGGTCACCGATTTAAGGTGATGCGCCCAATTGGTCCAGTTTTGCGTAAAATTATGGAGCAAAAGTTCACTCATGGTTTCGCGATAATCAGATTTTAAACGGGCAATATTTGCATTCGTAGAATCTTTACCGGTTAATTCTTTAATATGAGTGGACAGATCGTAGCCCCTGTTTTTCTTAAATTCCTGAAAGAAAGTTGGCGTCCATGTTGCACCATAAACTTCATAACTATCGTTAAAAAACGACCGGATACCTTGTGGTTTACCTCCAAAAGCATCCGAAAATCTTTTCAGGTAAACATCAACTGCATTTTTATCGAGGTGATCTAAGGTAAAACCTTCTCCACCAGGTGCTGCACGTTTAACCATTTGCCTGGTTTTACCTGCAAAAGCAGCATAAATATCCCAACTCCCACTACCAGGCGACCAATTTAAAGTTCCATCAGCCTGAACTTTAGAAAGCAGATTGAGCACCTCACCATTTGATCCATAGGCGGTTAAAGCCTGTAACTGCGCGAAATCCTGTTTCGCTTCTTTAACTTTAATGGTTTCGGTTAACTTCTCCCCCGCCTTGAGTTTATATTGTTGGGTAATCAGTTTTGTAGCGGCGTTTTCGGGCTTAATCTGCGGACCGCCAAATGGCCAGCCCGTACCAGTGTTCATATCAACACCCAAGCCCAAAGTATTGGCTTTATTAACCGTATGGTGCAATATATTCATCCACTCAGGCGATAAAAACTGTAAATATCGCTTTTCAAAACCCTTTGCGCCATAAATTGGTGTAATTTCTACACCGCCAATACCAGCATCTGCGTATTTCTTTAAAACCAGGTTCAAATTCTGTTCGTCTACAGCATGTTCCCATCCACCACCAGCGGGTCCAGGGTTTCATCTGCTTTTCGATAACAGGCCAACTACCGATATTTTTAACAGGCTTTTGTGCTTTGGCCAAACTAAAAGTTAGCGTACTAAGCAGCAGAACAGAAAAGAATCGTTGTAATTGCATATTTTTAATCTAAATGGAATACCATTTCTAAAGGGAAGGTTTTTGGAGAATTATCGGCATTGGTTTCCATAATATCGGCCATGTATGCCCACCATTTTTGCACAATCTGGGTACTGCCTAAATCTTGCGAGGAGCTTCCGTTTTGTTGCTGCACGGCAAAAAGTGTATTGGTTTCTGCGTCTAAAAAGATAGAATAATCGCTGATCCCATTTTCCTTTAACAAAGTAGATAACGCTGGCCAGATCTCATCATGGCGCTTTTTATATTCTGTTTCAAAACCTGGTTTAAGTTTCATTTTGAATGCAATTTTCATGTTTTCAATTTTATTTTTTTAAGGCTTTTATCAAGTTAAAACCCGTTTTATTTCTTCCATCCGCCATGGTTCGTGTCCTCACGAACTATTTATTAATTAAATCGTTCAGTTTAAAAGGTCGTCATTCCCGCGCAGGCGGGAACCACGAAGTGCTCAGCGAAGCTAATCTTAATGCAACCTCCAAAGCCAACCGCCAATTAAGAGATTCTTCACTGCATTCAGAATGACAAATTTCCGTGGTCCGTGTTCCCACGGACCATTTGCTAATTAAATCGTTGTCAGTCTGTCCAAAGGACTCCTGTGGAGAGCGTAGTCGAAGACTTATGCATTGAATAATTGAAAAGATTGTCCTTCGACTACGCTACCATTGACAGGTTCCAATAGAATGGTCGTCATTGCGAGGCACGAAGCAATCTTAAAGCGCTCGCTACTAGCGATAGTTGTAAGATTGCTTTGTCGGCTGAAAAGGCCTCCTCGCAATGACGATTCCTCGCCGGCACCTCGCACTCTGTCATTATTATTGATTTTTTGTCCAATAAATTATCCCTCAGGATGACATCTTTTCAATTATTCCCCCCACGAACGAATTATCAATTCACTACAAAACTTAAATCAGCACTGTTATCTCCGGCTGATTTGATCCAAAGTATTTTATTTTTTAGATCATAAAACCAGCCATCAGTTTTATCCAATTGATCTGGTGTTTTTAAAACTTTCAATTTAGCACCATTTTCTGAAACAACACTAGGATCTGCCTTTCCTGTCCAATGTATTTTGGCCAGGTATTTATGTTTATTTGGCTTAAAACTACCTGTTGGTTTAGCCACTTTCAGCGTTAAATCCGATGCTGTTAATGAGGAAGTAATCTTGGTTAAAGCAAAGTTTCCTGTTTTGTATGCAGCGCTTAAATTATCGTCTTCGTACATATCATATTTAGAAGTTCCATAAGGAAAAACATCCAAGGTAATCACATCAACTGGTTTTTCGCCACTGTAGGCCATTTCTGGCTGCATTGGAATAATGCTTCCCGCCTTTACAAACAAAGGAATGGTGTCTAAAGGCGCTACCACATGGTGATAACTTTTGCCTTCGTATTTTTCGTTTGTCCAGTAGTTGAACCAGGTACCTTCCGGTAAATAAACCGAACGGGTAATGGCGCCTTTGGTGGTTACAGGGGCAACCATTAAATTGTCGCCAAACATATACTGGTCGCCTATTTCGTATACATTTTCATCATCCTGATGGTTGAGTACCAAAGCCCTCATCATGGGCAAACCTGTTTCGTATTGCTGATGCATACTAGTATACATATAAGGGAATAAACGGTAACGCAACAGATCGTATTTTTTGAAATTACGCAAAGCATCTTCACCATATTTCCAGGGTTCTTTATAACCGGGGTGATCCATCCCAAAAACAAGTGCAATCGGACTGAACATCCCAAACTGCACCCAACGGATATACAGCTCCGGATCGGCCTGATGTTCGAAACCGCCCATACAATGTGCCCAGGAACCTACGCCCGATAGACCAACATTTAATCCAGCTTTAATTACAGGAGCAAAGTATTGCCATTCGCTAGGCCAATCGCCTGCAAAAATATACGGATAACGCTGAATGCCCGAATAACCTTCCCTGGTTTGATTTAATCCCCTAAAACCATTAAACTTTTCAAACTCCAAAAACGGTGCTTTGGCATAAGCTATAGGAAAAAGATTGTGCAAACGTTCTGCATCTTTCCCTGTTGGACCAACTTTTTCACTCTCATTTGCCAATGATCCGAACGCGCTGCCTTCATCCGTTTTTAAAAATTTAGCGCCTAATTTTGCTACCCGCATTACACCATTGTCCCACCACCATTGTGTGGCCTTTTCATCAAAAAAGTTTACAAATTCGCCGGGTTTACCATTTTCTGGATAAGTATAACCCTGCGCTCTGGCCTGATCTAACAGGTTTAACTTTTTGGCATTATCAAACCGTGGACGCAGGTGCAATCCAACCATTTTATAGTTCATGGCGTAAATGCTATCGAACATCGATTTTGGATCTTTAAAGGTTTCTCTCCATTCGAAAGAAGTTGCACCTTTACCCCCATTTTCGCCGAATAAACGCCAGGTAGAATCTAACCAAAGTAGATCTACCGGAATGCCTAACGACCGGTATTTTTTTGCCAGCTCAACCACATAATGATCGGAAGTTTTTGCCTCATAACCCCATGTACCTCCGCTATATGTGCCTGCATGTAAGCCTAAAGCAAACTGCGGTAACATCGGCGATTTGCCTGTAATACTGGTATAATGTTCTAAAATAACCGGAAAAGTTGGTCCGTACATGAAATAGTAATCCAATTCTCCATCAGCAGCTTTAAAACTGTACTGATCTTTTTTAGAAGCGCCCATATCCCATTCGGTAGCAAAAGAATTATGCAGGAAAATGCCATAACCTTTTGTACTCATGAAAAACGGAACCGGACAATAATTGGCTTCCAATATATTGTAAGCACCAATGGCATGCGGTAAACCTTTACCACGCCCAACATTTAAGGTTACTTTTTTAAAGCGGCGATCCATAAAATCCATGCGCTCGCCAAAACCAAAGAAATGTTCATCGGCCTGCAGTTTTTTGGTTACCCCAACCTGCGTATTTTCTTTATTTACTGATCCATTGACTTCGCTGCTCAGCAATTTACCTTTGACGTCAAAAACATCAATTCTGAAAGGGGTTTTGTATAATTTAACCACCAATTTTGAAGTGGCAAGCAAGAAATGATCTTTTTTATCCGAAACTTTAACCACTACATTAGCCCAGTTATAATTAATCACCATCAGGTTTTCGTTGGCTTCGAATTTCCCATTCCAACTGGTTCTCATCCTGAAAATTTCAGGTGTACAGAACTCCAATTTCACTTCTCCCCTTGTGGTTAAAAATGAAATGGTATTACCCGTTTTCTTAAAACCAGATTTATAATCACCAATGCTTTGTGCCCTGGCGATGGCAAGCATAAAAATTAAGGATAAGGCAAAAGCCAAAAGTTTCTTCATCATATTTATTGTATTTCCAACTGGTTAATTACTAAGCCCGGATCGAGCATATAAATTTTCACAGTCGATTTACCAGTTTTATTAATATTGTGTTTGGTTATGCCCGAAGCGTAACCCTGTAATACATTCTGTTTCCAGATATTATTTTCTGAAGCTGGAGAAATATTAATGATCTGCGGCTTGTCGTTATTTACCGAAATGGCATAACGCACTTTAATGCCATTATTAACGCCCTGAGTAGGCAAACATTTAACCTCGATCTGGTGTTCGCCCTGTGATTTGAAATCAACATCGTAAATAGTAAAGGCGGCATTTTGAAGCGATGTTTCCCCGAATGGCTCAAAAGTAAAAGGGTAAAGAGAAATACCATCGCCACCTAAACCAAGTCCTTTTAGGGTTTGTAAAGATAAACCCTTCGGCACTGATTTCTCGGCATATTTAGCCGCACGAACAATGATTTTATTTTCAGATTTCTCGGTAATGTCTGATGATTTCTCCGTTACAGCATCGGCCACTTTTGGCATTTTAAAAACAGCTAAATCACGTGGTTTCCAGCTCATCATCCCGTTCCACTTGCCGCCTGCAATTTCTTCATTGTATTTTTTGGTAATCAACTGAATCTGATCAAAAGCATCCTTCGATTTTTTTGAATAACTTAAAGCCAATTGATCGCCGTTAGCGGCTAAAACCAGACTTTTCTTTGCATATAAAATCTTCTGGTTCATCAGCAAGGCACCTTCAACAGGGTACAGGATTAATTCAAAAAAGGCATCTTTTAAACGTGCTGGCATCTGATCATTTAGACTTTTGGCCTGATCATAAATCTTTTGATATGCAGCCAAACGTTCTTCGGCCAGGGCATCAGTAAAATTAACACTGGCCATATGCTCAGGTTTAGAGGCCTGTGCCAAGCGATAATAAACCGCTTTTATTTCGGCAATGGGTTTTGCAAATTCAGTACCGAAAGTCTCAGCAGCCCATTTTTCAGCATATTTATCCGCATTTTCAGGTTTCCACTGGTTTACATTCCATGCAAGGTCCATTGCAAATTGTATTTCCATCTCGGCAGGCTTAATATCACCCACATTGATAACCCAAAGTCGGTCGGCTTTATACTGGTAAGCTTTACTTAACTCATACGAAATTAACGATGGAGAAATTGAAGAAAGCCACAAATAATCTTGTGGGGCACCCCAGTAAGAGATATGGTAGTACACCCCGCTTCCACCTGAGCGTTTTTGCTCTTCAGGGTTCGAAAGTTGGCGGATATAACCATGATTATCATCGGCCCAAACAATAGTCACATCATCAGGTAGTTTTAAACCAGCCTGGTATAAAGATAATACTTCCTTATAAGGGCAAAAAATCTGCGGAATGGAACTTACCGGTTTAGTGATGTTCTTGCTGAGAATGGTACGTTGATCTGCAATTACCTCACCCAATAATTTCACTTTTTCATTTTTATCTTTCGGTCCGGGCATGCTGCCATCGTGAATACCACGCATCCCCACAGTATAAATGGATTCGTAATTTTTTGCCTGTTTTACACGGTCTGTCCAATAGTTTGCAATTTCATTTTTATTCAGATCGTAACGCCATTCGCCTGGTTTTTTACCATATTCGTGCTCGAAATTTTCAGCCCATTCGAAAACATTATTCCGCAGCATGGGCTCACAATGACTCGAACCTAAAACAATGGCATATTTATCCGCCATTATGGGATTATTGGCATAATGATAAAACGCTTTGGTTGAAGGATGCATACCTGGCCAGATGTAGTTAGCTTTTAGCCTAAGTAGCAGCTCGAATATTTTAGTATAAGTTTTGGGGCCGATATCTTTCACATCGGTATCCATCATTTTAGCAGCCCAGGGCTGAATGCCCCAATCTTCATCATTGATAAAAATACCGCGGTATTTAACCGATGGCGATTCTACCAAAGGCTGACCAGCTTTTATGTATAACGATTTTTTTGTTGCTGGTTTCACATCAGCCCACCAACACAGCGGAGATACCCCAAGCATCCTCGACAATTGAAAAACGCCGTAAGCCGTTCCACGCCTATCGCTGCCAGCAATTACCAATGCCTTTTTCACCCCCTTTAAAGGATTTTCGATCACTGAAACCGAAAATGTCTCCCATTTACCGGATAAAGTAGTGCAATTAATTTTCCCAGCTTTGATTAACTGATCGATATAAATCGACTGCCCTATAGTACCAATAATAATGGGATAAGCGCTTAAAACAGGATTATTTTTCAAAACCTGGCTTGTTGTCCCGGTTAATAAATGAATATCACCCTTGAAAGCCTCAGCGGCGATTCCAACAACTTCAGCATCTTTTTCATCGATATAAATTGAGGCTGCTTTTCCTCCATCCGCAATCGGGAAGGATGAAACACTGTTAATTTCAGAAACGGCAATACCTATCCTTTGCGCCACACTTTGTTTGGGCAGCAGGAACAACAACATCAATAACGATAAGCCAGCTAGATTTCTGAAATTCATCTTAATTACTTTTTAAGCTTGTATACCTCTGTTCCGGCCAATAAGAAGCAACCCAAACCATAATCTTCAAAATCGGGAACGCTGGTATAACTTACCGGCTGTCCGTCTTTTGGCTCTTTCCCAGTTCCTTGCATATAACCAATAAAACCGTTTTTTTGAACAGCATCTTTCGTCATGGCGTTCCAGGCTTTGGTGATGATAGGCAAATAAGTAGCCTTGTCTAAAATGCCTTGATTTACGCCCCAGGCCATGCCATATACAAACAAAGCAGTGCCCGAAGTTTCTTTACCGCCAAAATGCGTCGCATCGTGTAAACTTACATTCCAGAAACCATCAGCACGTTGAATGGGCACCAAGGCTTTGATCATTTCGTGGTAGGTTTTTAAATATTCATTGCGGTGAGCTTCATTTTCAGGGATAATTTCTAACACACGCACCAATGCGGCAACCACCCATCCGTTTCCTCTGGACCAATAACAATCTTCGCCATTAGGTTCTTTATAAGGGGGCACAAAATCTTTATCGCGCCACCAAAGACCATCTTTGACATTGTACAAACCTCCACCCTCAGTATTTTTGGAATGCATATACATTTTGTACATGTAATTGTAATAGGTGGTATCGTTGTATAATTTACCCAGTCTGGCAAAAACAGGCATTCCCATTTGGATCGCATCAATCCAGGTCCAATCGTTTACCTTGCCCGATTTGATTACCAGATCAATAGAAGCTTTAATGTCTTTAATGCGTTCAGGTTGTTTATCAATCAGGTAAAGATCGATATAGGTCTGCCCACAGGCCTGATCGTCAGCATTTTTGGTTGTAATACCATTTCTTAAACCCCAACTGTGTTTTTGTCCCCATTGAACGGCATAATCGTAATATTCTTTTTCAGGATGGATTTTATAAAGATTCATCAATCCTTCGTAATACACTGCCCTTGTCCAGATATTGCTTGGCCGCTCCCTATTGGTTATGATTGATTTCCCGGCATCAGGCCACTTATTCATAAAATAAGTATTCGTTAATTTTAATACTTTTAAAACCTCTTTTTTATTAGGGATTTTTTGCGCCAAAAGTAGCTGGACAGATATACTGAATATTATTGCAGTACTGAATATAAATTTCTTCATGGTGGTATTTCACTTATCTTAATTGGTTTTTGGTTTTGGCTTTAACTCGTCAGGACTATCTTTTGTAAAGGTATCGAACTGAATTTTCGATGGACTTTCGAAGATATCTTTTACGGTGTTAAAAGCCACTTCATATTTTGGATTAAACTGGGCAGACATCATATACTGCTGTAAACTGAAATAAAGTTGTTGCGCAGCAGGTGCATCTTTTAAATCAGGTGAGAGGTTTGCACTCGAAACCACTAATTTCCCCTTACCTACTTTTGCTTCAAAAACCAGTGCCAAACGGCGGTTCAAAAACCACGTATCAATTGGTTGGATAATTGGCTTAAATCCTGAAGGAAAATCTTCGAGATTCATTACCTGCGATTTGTTTACGATTTCCCACCACTGCATATCGCTATGGAAATCGGTCGGGAAATTGTTAAAAGCGGCGTTTTTAGGATCACATAAAATACCCAAAGTATGTGGCGGGCGCATTTTAAACCACGATGTATTCCAAAAGACGGGTAGAAAAGTTTGCACCACTTCTTTTCCTTTTACCACTTTGCCAGCTGCATTGAGAAAAACATTACCTCCCTCGGCCAAAACGGCCTGTGCTTTGTCATCTAAACTGGTACAGTAATATACGTTGCTTTTAACCTGTGGCAATTGTGCAGGGTAAACCCAGAAACTCCAGTCGTTGGCAAATTCAGTTCCATCAATGGTGACCTCCAGTTTCAGTTTTGTTGCTTTTGTAATGCTATTTAGGGGAAATTTAATTTCTCCAATGGCAATACAGTTGGTAACAGCTAAGGTTTTAGGATCGAAATTACCTCTGGCTACATTTGTACCGCTTTCATCTTTGAGTGTCCACGAGAGTTTTGCATTTTCAATGGGCGCCTTTCCGAAATGTGCCACTTCTACCGCAGCTGCTAAGGTTTCGTTATTGGTAAAAACAAACTTTGAAACTTTTAGCAAAGGCACTGTGCTATTAGAAAAACGTTTGAATTCTTTAGCGCTGATATAACCTTTTTCATCCCAAAAGGCATCCAATACACCTACAAGTGCTGTTCCCTGTCCTGGATAATCATTTAGCGACAATAACTGATAGCCATTGTAATTCGGCGTACGCAATGCTTTTTCGATTTCATTTTTATAACAAAGGGCTTGTAATTTACCCGAAGCCATTAAAAAGTCATGTCCCTGATCGGCCATGTCGTGGCCTTTAAGATCTTCCTGAAACATCTCAAAATTTTTCGCACGATAAACACCTGTATATTTTTTTATTTCATCGAAATTGGGGAATGCGCAATACTGTCCCATCTCATGCGCTACAAAAGGTACCGTAAACTGTTCGATCTGTTTGGCATAGGTCGAAATACTTTCTGGTTTTCTGCCCCAATCTAAGCCCCTGGCACCAGCACGCACCATAAACTCGTTGTTCGGAATAACTGGCCAGCTACCACCAACTGATGCTCCGGTATATAATCTTCTCGAATCTTTAGCTTTCCAATAATTATTGAATTTGGTAAGGTACTCCACTTGTTTGCCACGTGGTTCATTTCCATAGGCCATCATGCAAAAAGAGGCATAATTGCCATAGTTTTTGGTCATGCGGTTGGTTTCGTCGTAGATAAACTGATCAATCGGTTTTCCATCTCCGATAGATGAACCATGATTGGCCCAGCTTGGTCCTTCTGGCTGAAGATAAAAGCCGATTTGATCTGCAGCAATAAAAGCAGCTTCTGGTGGGCAAAACGAATGGAAACGCATGTGATTTAACCCATGTGCCTTTGAAATTTTAAAAATGCGTACCCATGCAGCAACATCCATTGATGGATAACCCGTTAACGGAAATTCGCAATTGTTAACGGTTCCACGCAAAAAAACTGGCCGACCATTAATTTCAAAAGTTCTGCCTACTGCTTTAAACTCACGCATGCCAAATTGCACCTTTTTCTCGTCTTTTTTGCCATCATTCGATAGTAAAGTAGCTGTTAAACGGTACAATGCCGGATCGAACTCATCCCAGGTGGCTATTTTATCGCCCATTGGCAAATTGATTTCCAAAGCACCGTCACCATTTGTAATTTGGTAAGCTGCTGTTAAAGGCTTAACCTGAAGTGAATTTTTGGTATTGAAAGTGGTAGCGGCAAGCGTAATTTTCCCGGTAGATGATTGCTTAGCAATGGCTTTAAGCTGGATTTTAACCTTCGCAGATTTGTTCTTTAAATCGGGATAAACCTGAATATCTTCAAAATAAACAGGCGAACCGGCAATTACCTCCATTTTTCCAACTACGCCATTCCAGTTTCCTTGAGTGTGATCGGTTAAACTATGTGAATCCTGCCCCACATTTATCGCTTTGATGCGGTTATCGATCAACAAAGTAATGGTATGTTTTCCTGCTTTTAAATTTGTTGGAAGTTCAAAATTTTGCGCAACCACAAAGGTATACTGCGTTCCAATTTCGATATCATCTATCCAAACCCTTGTTTCTGAATGGGGATATTCTAAAGATAACACCAGTCTTTTACCCTTCCAATTGGCAGGAATTTCAATATCTTTTTGATACCATGCTGCACCTGTATAATGTTTGGCGGGCGTTAACCAGAAAGGTATTTTCAGGTTACCAGGTTTACGGTATTTTTCTAAACGGGGATGAAAAAAGTACGAACTGTCGTAAATACTTCCGGTCCATTTTGTTTTGAGGGTAATGTCATCGCCCTTTAAATTTTCGGCCATCGAGCCTGGCAGATTAACGGATTCGGGCAGAACGGTTGAATACCATTTTCCTTTTACGCCTTCATCTTTAGCATCAATTTTGAAACGCCATTTGCCAGCAAGCGAAATGCTTTGGGCATGTATATGTGTGATGCTTAAAAATATAAAAGCAATGCCTAACAGCACTTTAAAAACTCGGTTAACCTGTATCTGCATAAAATTGGACGGTTTATTACCGCTGGTATTTGGTTAGGCGGTTAAAATAACACAATATTGGCAGGAAAGCATCCTGTAGTATCCTGCTCAATGGCTTATTTCAGGTAGCTATTCAGTTTATTGTTTTTTAATTTCTTTAGGCCTTCTACAACAGCAGTTGCATTTAACTTCGCCCCTGCTTCGTTGGTGTGCGTATGGTCTTTCTCGGTAAAAAATGCCTTTACTTCAGTCGCAATTAAAGCAGCATATTTATCTTTAATGATCTGGTTTAATGGAATAAAATCGACTTTTTCGGCCTTTGCAACTTCTTCTGCCCAACTCGCATAACTATCGTCGGCCAGAACTATAGCATTATCTTTAACCGGATTACGTGGAATCGGTGAACATACAATCGCTGTTGCGCCTTTAGCTTTTATATCGCTGATGAACTTGCGCAGGTACCAACCGTAGGTATACACCACTTCCTGTTTTTTCTTGATCGGGTTGTAAATTTCTTTGCTTTCCGTTCCGATGCCTTTTATGGTGCCGCGGGCACGGGCGGTATCGTCTAATGGGCTGCTATCGTTATGGCCAAATTGCATCATCACAAAATCTCCTTTCTTCACCTTAGCCAAAACAGCATCCCATAAACCATTGGTTTGAAAAGTACGGCTGCTGGTACCGCCGAGAGCATCGTTTTCTACATTGATTTTTTCGGAATTAAATAAATCTCCGATAAAGCTTCCCCAGCCCCATAAAGAACCATCACCCTTGCCTTTTCCGTTTTTAACGGTTGAATCGCCAATGAGGAATAAGGTGGGTTTTGCCTGCTGTTTTAAGATAATGCAGGAAGAAAAAACAATAAAAACAGTTAAGAGAATGAGGGGTAGGTATTTTGTTGATTTCATGATTATTGCCCTTCGGGGGATGATTACACAGATTATTAGATTACAACCTTCGGGATGATTACACCGATTGTTGGATTACACAGATTTATTTTGTCTTTGGTCTTTTAGCTTTAGTCTTTCTCCTTTATTAAAGCAGATACTTTTTCAAATTACAATCTTTTAATTCCCTGATTCCTTCTACAACAGATGCGGCGTTAATTTTTGCGCCTTCTAAATTGGTATGGGTATGGTCGCCAGGGAAATAGCGTTTTACCTTATCTGGGCCGAGTGCATCATATTTATCAGCCGTTATTTTATTCAGGTCTACAAAATAGGCATTTTCTTCTTTGGCAACTTCAGCTGCCCATTTCCCGAAATCGTTATTGGCCCGAACCACTTTACCATCTTTAAAAATATTTCTGGGGATCATCGAAAGTACAATCGGTGTGGCGCCTTTTGCTTTGGTTTCACGCACAAATTTGCGGATATACCAGCCATAGGTATGTACAGTTTCTACTTTTCCATCTGGCCAGGTTAATACCTTGGTTTCTTCACCCGTTCCTTTTAACACGCCTCTTCTGCCCGCTTTTGTGGTATCTGGAGCACTACCATCATTGTGACCGAATTGCATCGTAACAAAATCACCTGGTTTTAATGTCTCCAGAACTTTATCCCATCTGCCCTCCGACAAAAACGTACGGGTACTTCTTCCGGCCATTGCATTGTTTTCTACATGGATTTTTGTGGTATCAAATAGGGAAGCAATCGGTGTTCCCCATCCCCAGGTTTCTTTGTTTGAGTTGCGGACTGTAGAATCGCCAATGGTATGTAATGCTGGTTTATCGCCTTTTATAAATGCCGAAGCCAAAAAGATGATGGCTATTGCGGTAAGTAGTTTTATAGGTGTAAGCTTCATTTTATTATTATTATTATCAATGTTGATTATTTTATAAATGTTAGTTATTGTTGCCCTGCATCCTTTGGCAATTTCTCGTCAAGAACTGTCATGTTGAGCTTGTCGAAACATATTAAAACAAGTCCTTCGACAACCTACATTTAACAAGTCTAATAAAAGGTTCGTCATTGCAAGGCACGAAGCAATCTTAATGCGCACGCTAGTAGCGATCGTTGTAAGATTGCTTCGTCGGCTGAAAAAGCCTTCTCGCAATGACGATACTGTGAGGAGATTGATTTCGTTTGAATTCTGTTGTCATTTATATTGATTTTCATGAAATAATTGCCATCTATATGAAAAGTCTATATATTTAGATTTGGTACTCAATTTATTTATTACTCACTTCTAATTTTATTGACCCGCTTTCTAAACCATCAGCCGAAGCCTTAATCTCAACGTTTCCAGGCGTATTCCCTTTAATATTGGCCATACAAACACCTTGGTAGGCATGTCGCTGTGTAGCTTTATACATTTCGTGACTGGTTATATTGCCATTATCAACAGCATCGATAATTCCACTGCCTGAAATGGTAAACTTAACCAGTTGATCGGCATTTGGGCAAATATTTCCATTTTCATCGTAAATTTTTGCGGTTACAAAGGCCACGTCATCCCAGCTGTTACTGATTTTGTTTTTATCAATCGATAATACAATTTTAGCTGGTGCACCTGCGGTTTTAAGTTCTTCAGATGAAACTATTTTGCCTTTATTTTTACCAACCGCTTTAATGCTGCCTTTTTCGAAAGTTACATCCCATAAACGTGGAGAATCATCAGTTGGTTTAGGTTTGCTGCCCAGCGATTTACCATTTAAAAAAAGTTCAACTTCTTCGCAATTGCTATAAATGGCAACCTTTGCGTCATCGTAAGTATCAAAATCGGTAGGTGTCCAATTGTTGATCCAGGCACCGGCGCCAGCATTATCTTCTCTACGAACGATGTGTACAACAGGTTTCTCCGACCACCAGCTCTGGCGTTGCAAACTTTGCTGTTTCCAGCTGCCAATCCTATCGAACAAACCCTGTCCATTGGTAATCTGAGGCCAATCGGCTTCTCCAAGGTAATCAAAACCCGTCCAAAGGAACTGGCCTGCCATAAAAGGATTATCGCGAAGTGCCAAATATTGCTGAATTACATGTGTATTTTCGGTGCCGATTACTTTTAAGTCCGGTTTTTGATTGTGCAGGGCTACCAATTCATTTTCGCGATAATTCTGTCCAACAATATCCATAGTTTCGGCAAATCCATTGGTGTAAACCTTCGAATTGGCCGGACGGAAAAGCGCCATGGTTACCGGACGGCTTGGATCGAGCAGGTGAATAAGATCTTGCTGATCCTTATATTTTTTGAATCCCTCCGGGCTGTTTAAATCATCATGGATTTCGTTCCCAACACTGTAAATTACGATGGATGGGTGATTGCGGTCGCGCATCACCATATCGCGCGTATCGCGCTTCCACCATTCGGTAAAAAATCTATTATAACCTTTTTCACCATTATTTTTTGCCGAATTCCAGGTATCAAATGTTTCATCCATCACCAAAAAGCCCAGCTGGTCGCATAAATCCAAAAACTCCGGTGCAACCGGATTATGAGCAGTTCTGATGGCGTTTACCCCTACTTCTTTCAAACGTTCTAAACGGAATTTCCACACGCTTAACGGTACCGCAGCACCAACCGCACCACCATCATGATGCAGGCAAGCTCCTTTTAACTTAAAGTTTTTGCCATTTAACCAGAAACCTGTTGCTGCGTCAAACTTAAAAGCCCTGATACCGAAGGCATTCAACTGATCATCAATAACTTTCCCGTTTACGGTTATTTTGGTTAAGGTTTTATACAAATCCGGACTTTCCAGGTTCCAAAGTTTTGGATTGGGCAGAACAATATCCTGATCTATATTAATATTTTTTCCTGCAGCGATGGTTTGCTTGCTCTGGGCAGTTTTAACAATTTTTCCGGAAGGATCTAAAACAGCTGTTTCTACAGCAACCTGGGCGCTTTGGGCAGCTTCGTTTATAAGGTTTGTTTTTACTTTAACCGTAGCTTTTTGCGCGGTAGCATCTGGCGTAGTGATGTAAACACCCCAATCTGCAATATGAACGGCATCTGTTGCCACTAAACGCACATGCCTGTAAATTCCGGCACCGGTATAATACCGCGAAGCGGGTTGTACAGTATTATCAGCCTTTACCGCAATCACATTTGTTTTACCTTTACCAAAATTTAAGTGTTTGCTTAAATCGTAAGTAAAGCTAATATAGCCATAAGGGCGTTTGCCAAGATAAAATCCATTGATCCATACCTCACTATTGGCCATTACACCATCAAATTCAATTGTTACTTTCTTTTTCGCAAAGCTTTCATCAAGATTGAAAATTTTGCGGTACCATCCGATGCCCGAAGGCAAATAGCCACCGCCACGGGCTGTTAAATTGGCTTTATCGTAAGCCCCTTCGATACTCCAATCGTGCGGAACATTCAATTTCCGCCATTTGGTTTGATCAAAATCAGCTTTTTCGGCGCCCTGAACATCGCCTTGATTGAAGCTCCAGTCCTGATCAAAAGGTGTTATTACCCTCGCCTGTTCTTTTACTGCCTGCGCTACTGCAACTGAAGCATAGCAGTTAAACAAAAATGTAAAAATGAGAATATATAATCTGCTATTAGTCATCGTGTGTTTTCGGATTCGTTTATTTTTTCGGTTCTACCAAAGTAATGTGTGGTTTTGGTGCTTTCTTCATTCCGAAACCGAAGTAAAACCCAGTATGTGGTGGTTGGTTATAGCCATCGTTTTGCCAGGCAATACTTAAACGGTACTGCGGGTCGTGCATTAAGGTAAAGTTGCGGTATTCAGTCGGGATAGTTGTGGTGTAAATTCTAAGGCTTTGGTTATCATAAGACCTTAAAATCAATTCTTCGCGCCAATCGCCAAAAATATCAGCGCTTAAAGCCGGTGTAGATTTGGTTCCATTGTTAGAAACGGTTCCATCAGCTGTAAAAAGCCGTCCTCCGTTGTATTTATCGATATGATTACCATCTAATAGTTCCCTTGATAAATCGCCATCCCAATAAATTAAAAAATTGGTTGATCGGGGCTGATTACCGATCCGATTGCCCTTGATATCAAATAATCCGTTCGATCCAGACCACCACATCTGTGCACCAAAACGGGTATTATCGATATTATCGGCCACACCTCTACCCACATCTTCATCTTGAGATCCTTCCCATAATATTTTGCCCGTTTTGGCATCATAAACCGCAGCTCCCGGGCCTTTTGTACCCTCTTCTATTTCGTGTACGCCAAAAACTTCCAAACCTGGGTGTTCCGGATCAAGGTCTGAAACATGAATGGCATCACCATGCCTTAAGCCCGTAGTGTACAATCCCTTTCCATTATCATCTACACACATCGAACCGTAAATAATTTCGTCTTTTCCGTCCTGGTCTACGTCTGCAACGGTTAGGTTATGGTTTCCCTGCCCAGAAAATGAGTTTTTAGCATCTTTAGTATCAAATACCCATCTTGAAGTTAGTTTGCCATTACGCCAGTCCCACGCCGCCAAAACCGTTCTGCCGTAATAGCCTCTGCACATCACTACACTTGGATGGATCCCATCTAAGTAGGCCACACAGGCATTAAACCGATCTACACGGTTACCCGTATTATCGTTTTTTCCGTTCCCACCTCTACCGCCCCAGGCGCCAATATTGCCACGGGCAGGAATATAATCTGTTGTGGCTAATGCCTCTCCGGTTTTACCGCTAAATACAGTTAAAAATTCAGGGCCATCCAAAATTTTACCGTTGGGATTGCGCCAATCTTTAGTTGCATCGCCAATTACTTTTCCTTTGCCATCTACCGTTCCATCGGCAGTTTTACATACCATTTCGGCAATACCATCACCATCCATGTCGTACACCATAAATTGAGTGTAATGAGCGCCTTCGCGGATATTTTTTCCCAAATTAATCTCCCACAAAAAAGTTCCATCCAATTTATAGGCTTGAAAAATCGGCGGATCGGTAATACCGTTTGATGAATTATCCCTGCTCCGGCCAGTTTGGTGCAATACAATTTCATATTCTCCATCTCCATCTAAATCGCCCACTGAAGCATCGTTAGGCGAATAACCAGCTGGTGTTTTTAAAGGAATAGTTAAATATTGCTGAATAGGTGGCTTGGCTGGCAACGTAAAAGATTTACTGGCTTCCAATTCACTGCCTTTTAAAATTGGTTTTACAAAATAGCTGTTCGGAAGATCGAATTTAACCCCTGCATCTACAAAACTGGTGTTCTTGGTAATAGGATCGTGATTGAGCTTTATAGCTTCATTGTTTCCGCTTTTGCGGTATAGGTTAAAAGCAATGTCATCGGCATCGGTACCCAACATCCGCCAGCCTACATAAACAGAATCGCTATTCTGCCGTACAGCAATTACACCACGTCCCAATTTTTCCATTTGGCGCTGAGCGAAAAGCTGTGTAGCAAAGAATAAACTGAAACTGAAGATTATAATGGTTTTGATCATAATAGTTTATCTGACTGGTTATTGAACTTTATAAGTTGTTTTTGCCGCTACAACCACTCCTTTATCGGTAATTCCATCGGCTTTGATCAAAATATCGGCTTTGTTGTCTCCATTAAAATAAGTGATAGTTGCTTCACCGTTTTCGTTGGTTTTTACAGCCGGTGTCCAGAAAATGGTGGTACGTAAATCTTTATTTGGTGTTGCCGGACTGCTGTAATTTGGCGAATAAAAAGTTCTTGCGGCATAATAACCGTTTAAATTTAGGTTTAGCAAGTCTAAATTTGGTCCGCGCAAAGCCTCATCCTTCAAATTAAGGCTGATGAGGTACACATCTTTTCCAGTACTGTTTAATAAATGCTGAATTCTAACCTGGTTAATCTGATCCATAGTTAAACTGTAGTAATCTAAGCGTTCGGTAAAAAGCTCTTGCCTGTTGTTTACTTTAATAACCGGCCTAACTTTTTTTCCATTGGCGATAAAGGTGACTCCTTCATTACCCAAACTATCGTTATCTTCTGCCGGATAACTTCCTTTGGCCTTTGTTAGCAGAAAATGCTCTAATCCCTTGTAAGAATAATCGGCCGCTGTAATGTTAAAAACTTCCTCAGGATACCCAAATGAGGTAAGTACATCCTGAAACAGCACCACCTTGTTATTCTGGGCGGCCTTAATTTCAATATCGTTTAAACTGATCGAATCGCCAAACTTGTAAGTGCGGTTATAATCCATGCGTTTACCGATTTCTACGTTCAAGGTGCTCGAAATTCCAGGCGAGATCGTTTTTAATGGCGCTAAATTTAAAGGTTTAATCAGCGTATCGATCTGTAGCCAGCCACCCTTTTTCCCTTTATCATCTTTTGATGAAATTTTTACCGTTTGATTGCCATACCAACTAAGCCCATCCAGAAAATAATGTCCGCTCTGATCGGTTTTCGTAGTATAGATTTTATTGCCTGTAAAGTTGGTACCAAACAGGGTAATATTCATATTTGGGATGGGTTTATCGGCCAGTTTCTCTCTTACCAATCCTTTAATTGTGATGCCAGGCTCGGGCAAATAACTTATTTTAATAGCCGAATCGGCCAGTTTTCTCCAGATATAATCTCTCCAGCCCTGGGTAAGCAACAATAAGTCGAGCTGTTTTAAACGAGATGGATTTTTAGCATCAAAATATTGTGCAGCATTTTTAATATCTCCCTTTACTTCCGATTGCAGCATCAAATACGATACGATATCATTTCCATCATCTGGAATAAGTCCATCAACAGCAGCTAAGGAAAACGCTGTTTTAGCTGGCTGACCAAGAAAATTGGTCGCTTTTACCTTAATAAGCACTTTTTCTCTTGGTTTATAAATGGCTTTGTTTGGGGTAATTGAGAAATTGACCTTATTTTCGTCTTGTATAAAAATAAGCCGTTCACAATTAGGCCTGTTCTGGTCATCTAGCAGGGTTATGCTTGCAATACCATTCGGAAAACCTTTTGTTGGGATTGACACCGACACTATAGCTTTACTTAATTTGATCGATCCGGAATAAATATTATCGCCTGCATGTTTAATTACAAGCGAAATGCTTTTGTCCTTCAACTCGCCGAACATTAACTCATTGGCACTAATACTTGCTTTGATATTTAAAGAATCGGTAGTAATATGTAATGAGAGGCCTTTTTTAAGGCTTAAGGGCATTTCCGAAGAAAATTTTTCTTTGCCATAGAGTCCCTCAACCTTATATTTCTCGTCCGTTTTGGGTGTAAAAGCAAAAATGCCCATGCCCGCATCGGTACTTTGAAAAGTAGTTACGGTATCTCCTTTTGATGAGATTACACTTCCTGTGGCTTTCATCCCATTTCCAATGTCATCATTGGTTTTAAAGGCTACAATACTGGTTAATCCTTCAACCAGCGAACCGCCCTCCGGGAAAAAAGCAATCGATTTTTTCGAATTGGAAACATCGTTTTTCTTGACCGGATTTCGGGTAAAATAAGAAGCGTTTTCAATAATGTTATTGCTAATGTGGATCCGTTTTTGAAAAACAAAATCACCGCCAAAGTTTCGCATCCAATTGGTGTAAGCCCTAATGGCGTACCAACCAGAAGGAATAGAATCTTTCAGTTTAAAATCTCCCCTTCCCAGTCCACCATCCAACCTGATCATTTTCCGGTCTAAAACTTCCGATTTTGGCGAAAGCAGCTCCACATATAAATTATTGCTGGTAGCAGTTAAATTGCTACTTTTTCCATTTACCAAATAGGCGCTAAACCATACATCTTCGCCAGTACTGTAATAACTGCGGTCTACCTGTAGGTATGATTTCTCAAAAAAGAGTTTAACCGATTGTTTATCTGTAGCTTTCTGTTGCGCGGAACCACAAAGTGTTGCTGCACTTAAAAAGCCAAGCAAAGTATATTTTTTAAGATTCATAGTTCTTTTATCAAGTAGTGAACCAGCTATTTTGCACATAAAAGCCCTACTGAATAAAATAGTCAATATTTGAATATTGAAAAAACTAAGGCTCATCATGTGTTATTGGTTAGCGGATCATAACAGCCGCTGGGTAGCAGCTATTAAATGATTCATGTCGAATGTAAATAGTATATCTTTAAGGCGCATCCTGTAGTATCCTGCTTTTTGGCGATGACAATATGTTATAAGAAAGATTTTAAAGGTTTCTGCTCAATAAATTTTAAACATCAATTAAAAAGTTACCTTACTAAACCCTTTTACTACCTCAATCTATATTTGAGATGCTTGCGTCATTTTTTCCAATGCTAAGATTGTAGAATTTACCAACAAAATCGTTGATGAATAAAAAAATAAATGTTTAGATAACGTTTATTATTTTAAATATTTTACTTTTACCATTAGGATCTTCCAAATATTAAACCGTATGAAATTAAATTACCCTGTAAAAAGTGTGTTTTCGGCATGCCTGGCATATGCAACAATTGGAATCGGGTACACTTCCGATGTACAGGCACAAACTGCAAAAGTGATCAAAGTTAAAACAGACCATTCCATTGCCAGGGTGCAGCCTAACATGTGGGGCGTTTTTTTTGAGGACATCAACTTTGGTGCCGATGGTGGCATTTACGCCGAGCTGATCAAAAACCGCTCTTTCGAATTTGCAAAACCGCTAATGGGCTGGACCATCTCTAGAAGAAACCCAAGAGAAGGTGAAGTATTAGTGGTAAACCGTAAAGAAGTAAACAGCACCAATCCTAGGTATTTACAGGTAAAAAAGCAAACTGATGATTTTGAATTGATAAATGAAGGGTTTAAAGGTATCGGCGTAAAAAAGGGGATGCGATATGATTTTTCTGTCATGTACCGTCAAGCAAAACCTGGGGTTAGGTTGACATTACTCTTAAAGGCGGCAGATAATAAAGTTATCGGACAGGGAAGATTAACCCCAGATCAGACCGGTGGCGATTGGAAAAAACAATCAGCAAGTTTTACCGCGACAGAAACCGATCCAAAAGCCAGATTTTCGATTGTGTTTCAGGGAAATGGAAATATCGATCTGGATATGATTTCGTTATTTCCCAGCGACACCTGGAAAAACCGCCCACAGGGGTTAAGGGCCGATATGGTACAGTTACTGGCCGATATGAAACCCGGTTTTATCCGTTTCCCCGGTGGCTGCATTGTAGAAGGTACCGATCTGGCCAACCGTTATCAATGGAAGAAAACCATCGGCCCGATCGAAAACAGGCAACTGTTAATGAACCGCTGGAATACCGAATTTGCACACCGCCCTGCACCTGATTATTACCAGAGTTTTGGTTTAGGTTTTTTCGAATATTTCCAACTGGCAGAAGATATCGGTTCTGATGCCCTTCCGATACTAAATTGCGGCATGGCCTGTCAGTTTAACACTGCAGAAGTAGCTTCACTTGATGAACTCGATCCTTATGTTCAGGATGCACTGGACCTGATCGAATTTGCTAATGGCGATGTAACTACCAAGTGGGGGAAAATGAGGGCAGATCTTGGTCATCCCAAACCTTTCAATTTAAAAATGATGGGGGTTGGGAACGAAAACTGGGGACCACAGTACCTGGAAAGGCTGGCGATTTTCACTAAAGCCATAAAAGCCAAATATCCAGATTTTAAACTGATCTACAGCTCTGGTACCGGTCCGGATGGCGACCGTTTTGACTTATTGAATACTACTTTAAGAAACAATAACGCCGATTTTATCGATGAGCACTATTACCGCCCTGCTGATTGGTTTTTAAAAAATGCCGGCCGTTACGATAACTACCCGAGAAACGGATCGAAGGTTTTTGTTGGCGAATATGCGGTCCATGCAGACAATAGTATAGTTGGAAGCAACCGCAACAACTGGCAAAGTGCTTTAGCTTCGGCTTCGTTGATGACAGGCCTAGAGCGTAATGCCGATGTGGTACAGATGGCCTCATATGCCCCGCTTTTTGCCCATATCGATGCCTGGCAATGGGCACCCGATATGATCTGGGTAGATAACCTAAAATCGTACGGAACCCCTGACTATTATGTACAGAAACAGTTTTCTACGAACAAAGGAACCGATGTAGTTTCGGTTACGCTTGACGAAAAGAATATTACCGGTCAGGATGGCCTTTATGCTTCTGCGGTAACCGATCAGGCAAAAAAAGAACTGATCATTAAAATTGCCAACAACTCCGGTCAGGCACAAAACATAGATTTCGACCTGGAAGGGAAAATGAAGCTAAAAAATAAGGCCACCAATGAGGAGATAGCCAGTAGTAACCTAAATCAGTTCAACTCTTTTGAAAATCCTGAAGCGGTAAGCCCTCAAAAAAGTGCTATTAACCTAAAAGGCAAAAAACTCAACATCACTTTAAAACCTTATTCTTTTAACGTTATCAAAATTCCATTTAATTAATAGATTTAACGAGATCATGATGAAAAAACTTATCTTATCTGTGGCTGTATTCTGCAGTTCTATTTTAGTGCATGCACAAAGCGAAACCCAGTTAACCATTAAACCTGCTGGCGATCAGATAGTGAGCAAGCACATTTACGGTCATTTTTCCGAGCATTTAGGCCGCTGCATCTATGATGGCTTTTGGGTGGATGAAAATTCGACTATTCCCAATAAAGGAAGAATCCGTTTAGATATTGTAGATGCTTTAAAGAAGATAAAAGTTCCAAACCTGCGTTGGCCAGGTGGTTGTTTTGCCGATGAATACCATTGGAGAGATGGCATAGGCCCGAGAAATCAACGCCCGAAAATGGTAAACACCAACTGGGGCGGCGTAACTGAAGACAATAGTTTTGGTACACACGAATTTCTAGACCTCTGTCAGATGCTCGATTGCGAACCTTACATTGCAGGTAATGTAGGCAGCGGAACCGTTGAAGAAATGGCCAAATGGGTAGAATACTTAAACTTTGATGGTGTAAGCCCGATGACGGCCATCCGCAGCCAAAATGGTAGAGAAAAACCATGGAAAGTTTCTTTCTGGGGTGTGGGGAACGAAAGCTGGGGTTGCGGAGGAAACATGACACCTGCTTATTATTCTGATTTATACCGCAGGTATGCCACTTATGCACGTAATTATCCTGGCGCTCCGTTAAAAAGAATTGCCAGCGGTGCAAATTCCGACGATTACAACTGGACAGAAACCTGCATGAAAAACATTGGCAACCAGATGTGGGGATTAACTTTACATTATTACACCATTCCAACAGGAAACTGGGGCAAAAAAGGATCGGCTACCAAATTTGATGAGGCACAATACTTTTCGACCATGAAAAACTGTTTAAAAATGGAAGAACTGGTAACCAAACACTCAGCGATAATGGATAAATACGATCCTAAAAAGAAAGTGGCTTTAGTGGTTGACGAATGGGGAATCTGGACTGATGTAGAACCTGGAACAAACCCTGGTTTCTTGTATCAACAGAACAGTTTACGCGATGCTTTAATTGCTGGTACAACTTTGAATATCTTTAATAACCACTCCGATCGTGTTAAAGTTGCCAACCTGGCACAAACAATTAATGTTTTACAGGCCTTAATTTTAACCGAAAAGGATAAAATGATCTTAACCCCTACTTATCATGTTTTTGATCTGTACAAAGTGCATCAGGATGCCAAATATCTACCGATTGCCTTTACCAGTCCTGATTATACTGTGGGCGATCAGAAAATTCCGGCTTTAAATGTTTCTGCCTCTCAGGATGCTAGTGGCGTTATCCATATTTCATTGGTGAATTTAGATCCAAACAAGAAAATTGCCTTAAGCACCGTTTTAGATGGGTTAAAATGGAGCTCGGTTACAGGACAGATTTTAACCTCGGCCAAACTTACCGATGTAAATACGTTTAGCGATTCGAACAAAGTGCACAATGCTAAATTTACTGGTGCAAAAAAATCGGGCAATGCACTTAAAGTAGAATTACCTGCGCAATCAGTTGTTGTGCTCGAACTAAAATAAACTTATGAAATACAAAATAACCGGCATCATGCTGTTATTGCTTTCCTCCATTCAAGTAGTTAAGGGCTAAAACTGATACAAAATTGTAAATCAGCCCTTAACACGAAGACTTTCGGCGGTTTTGTAACCGGTGTAGAACAAAATTAAAATGATGAAAAAACTCATATACCTTTCTATAATCTTACTATCGGCTTTTTTTAATGCCCAGGCACAGTCGAAAAAGGAGGTTTATCTCTTTGCCTATTTTAAAGGCAATGGGGAAGACGGGTTGCACCTGGCCTATAGTAACGATGCATACAAGTGGACGGCGCTTAAAAATGATCAATCGTTCCTTACGCCTACGGTAAGCAAAGATAAATTGATGAGAGATCCTTGTATTATCCGGGGAGCTGATGGCTTATTTCACATGGTTTGGACCGTAAGCTGGAAAGATAAGGGAATTGGTTATGCCAGCTCGAAAGACCTGATTAACTGGAGCGAGCAGCAGTTTTTACCGGTAATGGCTAAAGAAGGTGGTGCAAGAAATACCTGGGCACCTGAAATCACTTACGATAGCCGTACCAAGACCTATATGATTTATTGGGCTACAACGATTACGGGTAAATTTAATGAAACGGCCTCAACAGAAGAAAGCGGTTATAATCACCGTATGTATTACGTTACAACCAAAGATTTCAAAACCTATTCGGAAACCAAACTGCTTTACGATCCAGGATTTAATGTAATTGATGCTACGATTATAAAAAACGGGAAACAGTTTATCATGTTTTTAAAAGACGAGACCCGTGAGCCCGCTCAAAAGAATATCAAAATAGCATATGCCGATCAATTGATTGGTCCTTACAGCAAGGCGGGAAATCCAATTACGGGAAATTATTGGGCTGAAGGACCAACAACCTTAAAAATCGGCAATAACTGGATGGTGTATTTTGATAAGTACCGCGACCATAAATATGGTGCAATCCAATCTGCAGATTTAAAAAACTGGACCGATGTTTCTGATAAAATCTCCTTACCAAAGGGTTTAAGGCACGGAACCATATTAACAATTAAGGAAAGAGAGCTGGAAATTTTATTAAAGCAATAGGGATTAAAAAAGCGAAATAATACCTGATTCTCCGTGGTCTGTGTCCGCACAGACCACTTACATTAATGGATAAGATTTCTCTCCCGAAAGTTCGGGACTGCACTTCAGTCGAAATGACGCCTTCCTCATAGATCCTGAAACAAGTTATCAATGACAGATTCTAAAATTGACCGTCATTCTCGCGCAGGCGGGAATCTTAATGCAACCTATGAAGCCTGCTAAGGCATTACGATTCCCAATCAAGTTGGGAATGACGATTGAGCGCGGACTGTCAGCTTCACTCCAATATTTTTTCTAAAAAAAAATCACCTCTCAGGCAGAGAACAAATCACTTTAATACTTATAATAGCACCTGTCCTCACGAGCAACTGGAATTACCTTTATCTCACCAACCTCACTTCGTATATATTTGCAATAGCGGATCCCTGATCGGCAACAAATTTCACTTCTAAATCTGCTTTTAATAGTTCTTTGGGAATTTGGTATTCCTGTGTATAAAAAGTATCACCTTTGCTTCCATCCAGCTTTACATTTTCAATTACAACACCATTAATCAAAATAGAAAAGTTTTTATTCTTTTCTTTTCCGTAATAAGTTAAACTTAGCCTATTTGCCGATAAATCTTTGTTTTTAAGCACATAACTAAACCATGCTTTTCCATTTCTAAAGTGCCTTTCCTGGTACGTTCCGTTATCGGTTTGCTCACCCTTAAAATTGTGATCCGATTCTGGCTGCTGCTCTCCAGTGTTGATCAGATCGACGGTTCGCTGTTCCGTTTTCATTTTTTCTTCTTCTGCCAACTTAATCGCCTTTGCACGCGCTGGCAATGACTCGACACTGCTGTAGGGGAAATAAACCACATACCGCTTTTCGGCCAGGGTGTAAAAAGGAACCAATCTTAAAGATTTGTATTTTGGCTGATAGATCGCATTTTGAGCACTGAAGGTTAAACTGTTTTTATCAATCAAAGTAATTTCATTTGCTAAGGTATTTTTAGCTCCTGTAACGAGTGGTGCATCGCTGATCGGGAATAATGGCCCTGAAGCAATATGTCCCATCCTACTGCCATCAGCTAATAAATTAGGTTGATTTAATGTATCCATCGCTGCAGCGAGCACAACCGGGCCACGAAGAAAGGCCACCCAATCAGAACCATCGGGCATAAACTCAGTAGTGGTGTGCATTGGCAAGGAAATGTTAATCACATCACCTGAAGCCCAAATACGATCGATACTGGCATACCCATTCGCATTACTTTTGGTGGATACCTTTTTTCCATTCACCAACACAGTCATTTTTCCCGCCTCTACCCAAGATGGCCGACGGAAATGTAAAACAAAACGATGTTTGTTTTTTACCTGAAGTTTAACTGTGGTATTTTCTGCATCAGGAAAAAGTGTTTGCTGTGTAAGCTGAATACCTTTTTCCTTCCAGTTTAAGGTAGAGGGAATGAAAAGGTTTACATACACATCATTCTTGCCATGAGCATAAATCAGCTCTCCATATTTACCATGGTTTTCCAATCCCGAGCCTACGCAGCACCAAAAACTCTCCTGCGGACTCGAATAAGTACGGTAATGCCCCGGCCGCATCGGTGTAAAATATACAAAACCACCTTTTGGCCGCTGCGAAGAGAGGATATGATTGTAAAGCGTACGTTCGTAATAATCAAGGTAAGTGTTCGAAGGGGCGGCCAAAAATAGCTGTTTGGTGAGCTTTAACATGTTGTAAGAATTGCAGGTTTCGGGGCCTTCACGCGATTCGGTCATCGAAGAAAAGTTATTCGCAGGATGAAAGTGCTCCCTAACACTATTTCCACCTATCGCCACCGTCCGGTGCTCCACTACCGTTTTCCAAAAGAAAGCGGCTGCATTGGCCCAGGAAGGATCTTTATCCAGCAAGGCGATCTGCTCAAAACCGATTACCTTAGGTATCTGGGTATTTGCATGCAAACCATTCAGGGAATCAGTATTTTTTAGCAATGGTTTTAGGATAGATTGATCCGAAAACCGTTTTGCAAGTTGAAGGTACTTTTGATTACCCGTTATCGCATAAACATGGGCGAAAGTTTCATTCAACCCACCATGTTCACTTTTTAGAAGTTCCTGTACCTGCTGATCAGATAAATTCGATACCAGATCTACACACCAATCGGTGAGTTTTAGGAGCATTTCTTTCGCTTTTACATTACCCGCAACCGCATAAGCATCGTAAAGCCCTGCATAAATTTTGTGGATATTGTACAAGGGAACCCACTTTCCGTTCAGCGAAAAACTTGATGCCTTGATGTTGCCTGCTTTGATCTCCTTCCAGATTTCTTTTCCCCCAGGAATACCTGCTAAATAGCCGTCACCATTTTTTACCTGGCATTTATCCAATTCGGCAATCATGTATTCCATTCGGTCTTTAACCTTTGTATCGCCGGTTGAAGCATACATTAGAGCCAGAGCAGACAAATAATGTCCGCCAATGTGCCCATCTAAACCAGTGTTTTCCCAATTTCCGTAAGATGCTGCTTTAGGTTTTAGTCCGGCCTCCCTTAAATAAGGAGCCAAAAGCCTGTCCGCATCAAGCGAAAGCATATATTTTTTGTCAGTTTCCTGGGCCTGCCTAAATGGCCCTTCGAGCAAACGGACTTCCGTTAAATTAAATGGCTGCAAACTCGCCTGTCCGAAAGTAGTTCTATACAAGGCGGTAAATAATACAGCGATAATTATTTTTTTCATTGTTAATGATAATCTATTTTAAATGTTTATTTATCTCTTCGGCCATTCTCAATCCCAGCTCCCAGGTCCCCTTGGTACCAAAATGGATATGATCTTTTGGATAACGCGTATTTTTATCACTTGCTCTTTGGCTGAGATCATCAGTAAGTATAACATAAGCATTGCGGACAGATAATGATGTTTTAGCACCCGATGCTACTTCACGCTGTCCGTTTCGAACTTCATCTATTGCTATACTCTTATTGGGTGGTGGGCACACATAACCGTAAACAAACAGCATATTGGCTGTTTTTAAATCCTGTCTGACCCGAATAATGAATTGCTTCAAGTTTTTACCGTAACTCTTGCTTATTTCCTCCCCTTTATCAGTATCGGATTCGCCCTGCTGCCACAACATACCCTTAATCACAGGTTGATAGCCACGTTTGACTAAACTATCCAACCCAGATTTAACTGTACTTATAAATACCTTATATTGTAAACCTTGGTTTATGGTATCCTTTTGATCCTTCCCTGGATTCCATTGTTTATAAAGATTGGTACCACTATGTGCATGTTTTATAATGGCTATACGAGCTTTTGGACGAAGATTTTGTAATTGTGATCCAAAACCGAGTTCAGGGCCAAAACGGTCGGGCGATTCTGATGAAGCATGTAATGGAAACCATTGATCAGGTAAAAAACCACTATTAAGATGAGGTTTTCCTGAATGGTAAATTAAAGCCCTGCGATCAACTTTCATCGAATCATCCATATTGGACAAGTATCCTTGGCCAGTTGCATTCGACTGTCCACCAATCAGATAAACTTCAATTACAGGCTTTTTTTGTCCGAAACAAGAAAAGCCAATAAAAGTTAATATTAAAATTAAGTTACCCCTCATTTTTAATTCCCATCTGGCTTAACTACACTACTTTTGGGGCTCTCTGGCCAGTGCCAATCTGCCGGGTTATCTGGTTTTGCCGGATCAAATTTAGGCAGATCATCAACCAGATATTTAGCGATGCTCAATTGCTGTTCTTTAATCCCCAGAATAATACATTGTGCAATTTCATAAGCACCATAGGGATTAAAGTGTGTGTTATCGGCCAATGCTTTATCCTGACCAGGATAACTGTTAGCAGGATAATGAACAAAGGCTTTTTTCGATGGCTCTTCGCCTAATGCATTAAACAAGGTCGATGTCATGGCATTCAGATCAATCAAAGCAACTTTTTCTTCGGCAGCTACCTTACGTGCAGCATCCGGAAAGTCGCCAAGAGAGTTTACAATTTTTCCATCCGGGCCAAAAGACCTTCTGCTGGTTGAGGTAACCACAACAGGGATTCCTCCTTTTTTCTTCACTTCCGAAATGAAAGTTTTTAACCTTTCGGTATACGATTTATAAGCGCCATCATTGGGTCCTTTATCTTTTTGATCGTTATGTCCAAATTCAATAAAAAGGTAATCGCCAGGTTTCATCACACTTAAAACCTTCGCTAATCTTTTGCTCCCTAAAAAAGAACCCAGTGTTAAGCCAGATTCGGCGTGATTGGCAATCGCAACACCAGGTTTAAAAAAACGGGGAATCATTTGCCCCCACGATGCCCAGGGTTCATCATCCTGGTTCACCACAGTCGAGTTCCCGGCTAAGAAAATGGTAACCTGATCTTCAACCTTCGTAATTTCGAGTGCCTGTAATGCAGTTTGATGGTCAAATTCCAAAGTCAGTTTATCATCCCAATCGAGTTTGGTAAGTTCGCGCGGCTTCAGCGAAACCAATTGCCCACCAGCAATATGTTTATCTTTAACATTTACGATAAAAGTTTTAATTAGCGACTGGCCAGATGTGGTTTTCACATTTTCGAGCATCAGCCTTCTCGATTCTGCTTTTATTGTACTTAATGCAGGGCCTTTCGGATCGCCTAGCGTAACTGTTATTTTGTAATTACCTTCAGGAACGGCTACCGAAAAATAAAAAGGTTTATCACTTTTCACCAGATCTGAAGTTAGATGATTCTTCCCACCATAATCTACGCCCACAACTTTCGAATCAAAGTCGAAACCATAACCCTTTTCTCTATTGTAAACATCAGTTGACAAAACTGGTGTATAACCTTTAGCAACCTTTCCGGTACCAAAATCAAATTTGTAATTGGTTCTTTCCTGGGCCTGGGATAGATTGACAATTAAACCAAGAAAAATGAATGGCTTAATAAAATTTTGAATGCTCATATACTTAGGGTTTGGCGTACGATCTGCTTGATGATTAAATCCATCATGATCGCTTTCCTCTAAAATTTGGTCAAATAAACGTCTACCTGACATTTATAAACGAATATATAAAAACAATTCTCAATTAAAATGAGAATGAACAGCGTATTTAAAATTTAAGCATTTTTTTAATAAAAGTGAGTTGTCTACAAACACCAAAAACAACAAACACCCAATTATCAATACTAATTAATACTACAAATATAAACGATTCAAAACAGCACCTAAATTTCTTCAATTTTTAATTAAAAAATCATAAGCCTAGGAAATATTAAGCTATACGAGCAAAAACCCATTTCACGGGCTTAAATCAATAAAAATTTTATAGTTTTTAGTCAAAAAACCTAAAAATAACCAAGACAAAACATATAAAATCAATCAATTACAAAATTAAATTCATAAATTAACCCCTTATTAATATTAACCCAACGTGAGTTGCATTCTTTTGTATTTTAAATTAAAACAAACTACATAAAGAAGCACAAACGGATTTATTAATAAGAATTTTGTTCATAAAATTCATTTTTAAATGAAAAAACAGGTTGCTTTTCAAACGACTGTTCAGTTCATTCATTTATAAATTTTTAAAACAATTTGACTTAATCAAGTCGTATATTAGTCTAATTAATCATACACAATAATTGTAGCCCTAAAAAGCTGTGTTATTGCGTATTACGGCAGGCATAAAGAACCATTATGTTTCGCTTTTAGTCATCCATCAAACAGAAGAAGTAGAAAAATCTAAAGCCATGAACAAATACGCCATTATTGGAGTAACTCCCTTCGAAATCCCTGATAGTAGATTGGTTTCTAATCTACAAAAAGCCGATTGCTTTCCGGTTCTCAGTCTTGGACATAGCATAGCTGGTGCTGAAAACGCCCTTCATTCACTTATAGCGGAGGGTATCTCCGATTTCGGTGTTAGTATCAACTCAGTAGAATTGGCTGACATTGATCTTCCTATCCAAATAAGTTTAATTATTGTGCCGTTTGATTTCGTGCTAAAGCGTAAAACATCAGCAAAAATTATCTATCAGGTTTTTGATCTTGAGTCGGCACTGGCTGCAAAAGCTAATGGTGCAAATGGAATTATAGTAAAAGGAAATGAAGGCGCTGGCCGTGTAGCATACGAATCTTCTTTTGTTCTTTTTCAACGGGTTATTAAAGAAATCACCACTATTCCGGTTTGGGTTCAGGGTGGTGTGGGTATCCATACAGCGGCCTCTTTAATGGCTCAGGGTGCAACAGGAATCATTTTAGATAGCCAACTCGCCTTATTTCCAGAATGTTCTGCTCCTGAAGATTTAAAAACTGTTTGTGGTAAATTAAGTGGAACAGAAACCAAACTGATCGATAAAGCTCGCGTATTGGCCCGTCCAAATTCGCCGGCATTAGCAGAAGATACAGATTATAACGGTCTTCAAAAACATTTTAGAGGTTACGATCTGGAAACAAATTATCTCCCTATGGGTCAGGATATTGCCTTATCGATAGACCTGGTTACCAAATATAAAAAACTTGATAAGTTAGTTTTTGGCATAAAGGAAGCCATTTACGGCCATTTAAAACAGGCCAAAGCCATCAATGTAATAAAAGCGGATAACCCGCTTGCTAAAGATTTAAACATCACCTATCCTATTGCGCAGGGCCCAATGACCAGGGTAAGCGATGTAGCACCATTTGCAGATGCGGTTTCGGAAGCCGGTGCCTTATCGTTTATAGCGTTATCCTTGCTAAAAGGTGCATCGGCAAAAAACCTGATCGAAGAAACTAAAAAACTGGCTGGCGAAAAAACCTGGGGCGTAGGTATTTTAGGTTTTGCACCACAAGAGCTTAGAGATGAACAACAGGAATATATATTAAATGCGAAACCTCCTGTTTTACTAATTGCAGGAGGAAGGCCATCGCAGGCTAAGCCCTTCGAAAAAGCAGGGATCAAAACTTTTCTCCATGTACCCTCTGCTTCTCTTTTAGATATGTTTTTAAAAGAAGGTGCTAAACGTTTCGTATTCGAAGGCCGCGAATGTGGTGGTCACGTTGGCCCCCTATCCAGCATGGTATTGTGGGAAAAACAGATCGAACGTTTATTAAAAGAAGAAAATCCGGAAAGCATCAGTGTTTTCTTTGCAGGCGGCATCCACGATTCTTTTTCTACTGCATTCATTTCAGTAATGGCTGCTCCTTTGGCAGCCAAAGGAATGAAAATCGGTGTATTAATGGGCACTGCTTATTTATATACCAAAGAAGCCGTAAGCAAAGGCGCCATTTTAGATAAATTCCAACAGGAAGCCATGCAGGCAAACGAAACCGTGCTGCTTGAAACCGCCCCAGGACATGAAACCAGGTGTTTAAATTCTTCATTTGCCACTTTCTTTAACGAAGAAAAAAAGAAACTTCAGGCAGGGGGGATGGATAAAAAAGAAATCTGGGCCAAACTTGAAACGCTAAATGTTGGCCGTTTACGTATTGCCGCAAAAGGTATAGAAAGACGTGGCGATGAACTGGTAAAAATCGAAGAAGCTGAACAAACCGACCTGGGCATGTATATGATCGGTCAGATTGCACCTATGCATAAAGAGGTGATGTCATTGCTCGATCTTCATCAGGATGTAGCCGACAATAACTATACACATATTTTAAACGCCACACTTTCATCTCCTCCGGAAAATAAAGTCAAAGCACTGGATGTTGCCATTGTGGGTATGGCCTGTATCTTCCCTGGGGCCAAAAACCTCGAAGAATACTGGCGCAATATCATTCTAGGCAAAGATTCGGTAACCGAAGTACCGGATGAACGATGGAATAAGGAGCTGTATTATAATCCCGATTCTACCGCAGGAGATATGTCGCACTCTAAATGGGGCGGTTTTATCCCGAGGATAGATTTTGACCCCTTAGAATTTGGTATTCCACCACAATCGCTTGCGGCTATAGAGCCTACACAGCTGCTTACTTTAATGGTGGCCAAACAGGCGATGCAACACGCTGGTTATGCTGATGGTGGTGTAGATAATGAAAATGTTTCGGTAATTATTGGTGCCGAAGGTGGAAACGACCTGGCCAACAGCTATAGCTTCAGAGGTTTTTACAAACAGGTTTTTGGCGAAATGCCAGCCGAAGTAGATGCCGTATTACCAAAAACAACAGAAGATTCTTTCCCTGGTATTTTGGCGAATGTAATTTCTGGCAGGATCACCAACAGGTTAAACCTGGGCGGTCGGAATTATACGGTTGATGCGGCCTGCGCTTCATCTTTGGCAGCAATAGATCTGGCTTGTCAGGAGTTATTTTTAGAGAAATCGGATATGGTTTTGGCCGGTGGGGCAGATCTGCACAACGGCATTAACGATTACCTGATGTTCTCGAGCACACATGCCCTTTCTAAAAAAGGAAGGTGTGCCACTTTTGATGCCGAGGCAGATGGAATTGCTCTTGGCGAAGGGATTGCCATGATCGTATTAAAAAGATATGATGATGCTTTACGCGATGGTGATACGATTTATTCTATTATTAAAGGTGTAGGCGGATCGAGCGATGGAAAAAGTTTGGGTTTAACTGCACCACGTAAAAACGGACAGGTAAATGCCTTAGAAAGGGCTTATAGCCAGGCTGGAATTACGCCATCACTGGTTGGCCTGGTAGAAGCACATGGTACGGGCACAGTGGTTGGTGATAAAACTGAAATCAGCGCGCTTACCGACATGCTTAATCAATCGGGCGCAACCGCCGGACAAACACATTTAGGCTCTGTAAAAACACAGATTGGCCATACCAAATGTGCTGCCGGAATTGCAGGTTTGATTAAAGCATCGCTATCGGTTTACCACGGCATTAAACCACCTACCATCAATTTAAAAACACCAAATAGTTTCTATAACGCCCAAACCAGTCCATTTGCTTTCCATACCGAAGCTGGTTTATGGATGGAAGAAAAAAGATATGCTGGCGTGAGTGCCTTTGGTTTTGGCGGAACAAATTTCCATGCCGTATTGGAAAGTGCTCAAAATACCGAAAATAAAAATTCGATTTTAAAATCGTGGCCATCAGAACTGTTTGTTTTTAGGGGCGATACTTACGAGGAAGCCAAAAAACGGGTGATTTCGGTAAAAAATCTCCTGGAACTGAACGATCAGATCGAACTAAAAGATATTGCCTATAGTTTAGCAACCGCTGATACCAAACCTGTTCAATTGAGCATCGTCGCCAACCACGCAGAAGATCTGGTAATGAAAATCGACCTTGTTTTATCTGGCGTAGAAAGCAAAGACACTTACCTTACTCAAAAACAGGATGGCAAGGTTGCTTTTATGTTTCCAGGGCAAGGCAGCCAAAGGGTAAACATGGCAAGAGATCTTTTTGTGGTTTTCCCTGAGATGAGAAAGTTGCTGAAAGCTTATCCTGAATACGAAAAAATCCTATTCCCTAATACTGTATTTAATGATGCGGATACGAAAGCACAAAAAGAACGCATAAAAGATACCCGCATGGCGCAACCCCTACTGGGTATTGTTGATCTTGCAATCGCTAACTTCTTAAAATCATTGGGCATTATGCCTGATATGGTTGCGGGTCATAGTTATGGCGAATTGCCTGCGCTTTGTTTTGCTGGTGCTTTTGAAGAAGAGGCCCTGGTTCACCTAAGTGCAGAACGGGCAAAATCTATTTTAAATGCAGTAGAAAACGGCGATCCGGGCACGATGCTTGCCGTGAGTGCAAAACAGGAAGATCTTGCTCAATATCTTGGCGATATTGAAGCTGTTTATCCGGTAAACTTTAATGCACCAACGCAATGTGTTATTGCAGGCAGTACAGCAGCTATCGGCCAGTTGGCTGCAGTGTTAAAACAAGCCAAAATATCTTTCCGCCCGCTAGAGGTGGCCTGTGCTTTCCACAGTCCATTGGTGGCCAAATCGAAACAGCTTTATCAACAAGTGCTTTCTGGCGTAAACTTTAATGATCTAAAAATTCCGGTATGGTCTAACACCACGGCAAAAGAATATCCAACTGAAGCTGCCGCTGTAAAAGAACGTTTGACCGACCATTTGATAAAACCTGTCCTTTTTGTTGATGAGCTTAGGGATATGTATGCAGCCGGCGCCAGGGTTTTCGTAGAAGTTGGCCCTGGCAAGGTGCTAAGTGGTTTAACCAAAGCTTGTATCGGTAAGGACGAAGTGATTTTACACACCGAAGATCAAGGTCAGAATAAACTCAGCAATCTGTTGGGCACACTGGCTGGTTATATGGCTACCGGTCGCGAAATCAAACTCGAAAAATTATTCGAAGGCCGTTCTGTTAAAAGCATCAAATTGGATGAACCTTCAATTTATAAAAAAAGTCCCGCTATCTGGTATGTGAACGGTCAACACGCTGTTCCATCAACGGGTAAACTTCCGGCAAATGGCGCATCCCCTATTACTAAACCGATTATCCTTATGAATAACACCTCTACACCAACTGAAAATCAACAGGTTAATGGCTCAGCCAAAGACTTAATGATGCAGGAGTACCTGCACAGCATGAAAATGCTGATTCAGGCACAACGCGATGTGATGCTTTCCTTTTTAGGGCAGGCTCCCACAATGCCTTCGCAAATCATTAATCAACCTTTAACATCATACCAGGCACCTCAACCTGTCCGTATCGAAAATCAGATCACCGTAAAACAGGAAGTGCCACAAGCACAAACCATCGAAGTAATAACACCTTTTGTTGCACAAAAAGATTTAAAACTGGTGCTTTTACAGATAGTAAGCGATAAAACCGGCTATCCACAAGAAATGTTGGGTATGGAAATGGATCTGGAAGCCGATTTAAGTATCGATTCGATCAAACGTGTAGAAATTATTGGTGCTTTACGTACCGAATTGGGTGGTTTCTCTCAATTAAACCTTCCGGAAGATAAAATTATGGAACAGCTTGCCGGACTTAAAACCTTAAGTAGCCTGGTAAACTGGATTACAGAAAACACCGAACAGCCAAAAGCGGTTAGTGCACCTGCTCCGATGGCTGTAACAACAATCCAGGCTGAACCTGCAAAGTTTTCATTAGATCAGTTAAAATCGGCCATTCTTGATGTGGTGAGTGAAAAAACAGGCTATCCAAAAGAAATGCTGGGCATGGATTTAGATCTTGAAGCTGATTTAAGCATCGATTCGATCAAAAGGATGGAGATTATTGCTTCACTTAAAGAAAAAATCGGTTTTGGTTCACAAGGCGATCAGGCTGATGACTTAATGGAGAAACTGGCCGCAATCAAAACCTTAAACGCTCTGGTTAACTGGATTGCCGACGTTGAAGCAGAAAGCTCGGAGGTGCTTACAGAAGCAAAAAAGCTTATTGAGGAGAGCATCGATGATCAAACGGTTAAAGAAAAATTATCCCGTTTAAGATTTGAGCTAACTCCTGCTGCATTGACTATTACCGAAGCAGCCATTTTAAAAGGTCAGCGTTTTGCCCTAACCGATGATGGTGGAGGTCAGGCGATCAAAATCAAGAAAGTGCTCGAAAAACATGGTGCTATTGCTGATCTGGTGAGCTTTGAAGACTCACTGGACGGCTATCAGGGACTCATCATTTTGAATATGTTCGAAGCACAGCAAAAAGTGGGTATCCTCGATCATTTCGCAACTATTAAAAAACTAAATTTTGATACCGTAAAATGGGTGTATCTGATTGCGGATACCAAACAATATTTTAATGATCAATCTGATATTTCTTTCTTACGAAATTATCAAGGTTACTCGGGCTTCTTTAAAAGTTTAGATCGCGAATACGAGCATACCAAATGCCGTTTCATCAGTCTCGAAACCAAAATGTCTCCTGATGAAATCACCAATATTACCTTGAACGAAATCCTGAATCCGGATAAACCTTCGGAAATTATCTACAACGACCATAAAAGACATATTATGGAACTTGTACCGCATCAGTTGAGTACCGAAACCGATGCGCATATCCATTTAGATAAAGATGCCGTAGTAATGGTTTTAGGTGGCGCTCAAGGTATAACCGCCGAACTGATGATCCATTTCGCAAAAGATTACCCTTGCAGGTACATTTTGGTGGGCCGTTCGGCAAATCCAATAGCTTCGGCAAATGAAGCCAGTTCTTCGTTAAAAACCAAAGATGAGATCAGGCAGTACGTAATTAAACAGGGTGAGATTAAAAAACCTGCCGAAATAGAACAGGAAACGAATCGGATTTACAAAAACAACCAGATTTTACGCTGCATTGCAACTTTAGAAGAAGGTGGATCGACTGTAGTTTACGAATCGTTAGACCTTAAAGATGAAGAAGCATTAACCCGTTTGATCAATCAGGTTTACAAAGATTATGGTCGCATAGATGGCGTGGTACATGGTGCAGGTTTATTGGAAGACAAACTGTTCCAAAGCAAAACTTCTGAATCTTTTGGACGTGTTTTCGACACTAAAGTAACCCCATTAAGGGTATTGGCTGAGCAATTAAGGCCAGAAACCCAATTTGTGATTCTTTTCTCGAGTATCGCTTCGGTTTACGGAAACCGCGGGCAAACCGATTATGCCGCAGCAAACAGTGTAATGGATAAATATGCCTGGGCCCTAAAACAGAAAATTCAAGGCAAGGTAATGGCCATTAACTGGGGCCCTTGGAAAGGTGCGGGTATGGTTTCGCCAACACTAGAAAAAGAATACCAGCGCAGGGGAATTGCATTGATCCCTTTACAGGATGGAATGGAAACTTTCTTAAACGAACTTAAATATGGTAAAGAAAGCCAGGTATTGATCATGGCCGGAAACACCTGGACATAGAAAATCGCATAACCAAACAGCAGATGAAGAAAAGCGACGTAGCAATTATTGGAATGTCATGCATTTTTCCGGGTGCAAAAGATATGCAGGCCTTTTGGGAAAATATTATCAACCGCGTAGATTCTACACAAGAGGTTCCGGCTGATCGGATTGATCCTGTTCATTTCGACAAAGCAGTTAGCGGGGTAGATCGTTTTTATTGCAATCGAGGAGGTTTTATTCCCGATCATCAATTTGATCCCCAACGCTTCGGCATTTTACCCTTGGCTGTTGAAGGTACCGAACCCGATCATCTGTTGACCTTAGATCTGGTTCACCAGGCATTAGAAGATGCATCAGTATTTGAAAAAAAATATTCCCTCGATAAAACAGGGATCATTATTGGCAAAGGCAATTATGTGGGCCCTGGGGCAACCCGCGCCATCGAAATTGTAAGAACTGGCGAGCAAATTTCGAGTGTATTAAAAGACTTAATGCCACAACTTACTGATGCAGAAATTGAAAAGGTAAAACACGAATTCCAATTGCGTAAAGGCCGTTTTAGTGCCGATACCGCAATGGGATTGATCCCCAATTTAGTAGCCTCACTGGTAGCCAATCGCCTTAACTTAGGCGGACTGGCTTTTACTTTGGACGCTGCCTGTGCCAGTTCACTCATCGCGGTTGATCATGGCGTACAGGAACTGAATAGTGGCCGTTGCGATATGATTATTGCAGGCGGTGTACATTTAGGTCAGAATGCTGCTTTTTGGAGCATATTCTCTCAACTGGGTGCTTTATCCAAACAGGAAAAAATAAAACCATTCGATCAAAACGCCGATGGGTTGATTATTGGCGAAGGTTGTGGTTTTGTTGTGCTCAAACGCCTCGAAGATGCCATAAGGGATCAGGATAAAATTTATTCAGTAATTAAAGGTGTGGGCATCAGTAGCGATGGCAGCGGAACCAGCGTAATGAGTCCATCAGTTAAAGGCCAGCTAAAAGCCATTACCGAAGCCTGGAAAAACGCAGAATTAGAAAGTAAAAATATTGGCTATTTAGAAGCCCACGGAACAGGTACACCACTTGGTGATAAAACCGAGGTTGAAACCTTAAAACAGTTTTTTGGTCAGGATGCCGATCTGCCAAAAGCAGGTATCGGTTCAGTAAAATCGAATATCGGCCATGCCATGCCCGCAGCTGGTATAGCAGGATTGATCAAATCGAGTCTGGCTTTATATCATGGTATCATCCCTCCTACTTTACATTGCGATGAACCTGTAGCACAACTGGCCGAAACCCGTTTTTCTGCTGTACAAAAAGCCATAGACTGGAACCAATCGGGTTTGCCAAAGCTGGCTGCCGTAAATGCATTTGGTTTTGGAGGGATTAACGCCCATGTGGTATTAACTGCTTATGATACGCCTAAAAAAGATGAAGTATTGGTCATCGCAAGGCCAAGTCATGAGGCTTTGATCGAATCGCTCGAAAATGGAGATTATAGCATTGGGAATGGAAATTTCCGTTTGGTGTTATTTAATCCTAGCCCTGATCGGATCAAAAAAGCTTTAAAAATTGTGGCTAAAAATTCTCCGTGGAGAAATAAACAGGACATCTGGTACACCAATGCACCACTATTAGTGAATGATGGAAAAATTGCTTTTGTTTTCCCGGGTTTAGATGGACTTGCTGGTGGCGAAATCAAATCGGTAGCTGATTATTTCAACATCAGTATCGACGAAAACGAAAAACAGGATGGTCTTTTAAGCGAGGCACTCAACATATTGAACAAAAGCAGCGTTTTAGATAAGGCTTTAAAACAACTGGGCATTAAATCCGATATGAATGCAGGGCACAGCCTCGGCGAATGGCTTGCAGCAAGATCTTCGGAACTGGCGGAAGAAAGTTCGGTAATGAATTTACTGAATGTGCTTAACCCCGAAACTTTTGAACTGAAAGATTCGCGTTTCATTGCCGTAGGTTGCGGTTTAGATACCCTTCAACCCATCATCGAAAGCATTCCCGATTTATACCTTTCAAACGATAATTGCCCGCAACAGGTCATTCTTTGTGGAAGCAAAATCGCGCTTGACGAGCTGGTTCCGATACTAAAGGTGAAACAGATTTTCCATCAGGTTTTGCCGTTCCAATCAGGTTTCCATTCTCCATTTGTAGCAGATAAGCTGGGTTTGATTCTCGAAGGCATGCAGGATATGCAGTTCCGAAAAACCACTACGCCACTTTGGTCGGCCACTACTTTAGAAACTTATCCCGAAGGCTTTGAAGCCATCTGTCAGTTAAGTGCAGAACACCTGATTAAACCAGTGCGTTTCCGCGAGCTTACCGAAAAGTTATATGCAGAAGGTGCACGAGTTTTTATTCAGGTGGGTTCTGGTGGTTTGGTCGGCTTTATCGACGATACTTTAAGGGGAAAAGAAATCAGCACCATTAGTGCAAATGTGCCGATCCGTTCGGGCATTACGCAGTTACAAAGAGTTTTGGCAGCACTTTTTATTGAAGGAAAAGAAATTGGCTTAAATTATTTGGGCAATATCAAATCAACCCCACCACAAAAAAATAAAGGCATTAAACTCGAACTGGGTTCACCGATTATCCATAACCTGCAAACGCTTAAAGGCTTAACCATTAAACAAGCTCAGCCTACACAAGCTAAAACTTTTGTAGAGGCTAAACATCCGGTTTTACAGGCTTTTAATGAGAATGTAATGGAGATGATCAACATGCAGAGCGAAATGATCGAACTGTTCGAAAATGCAGCTTTACAAGTCGATCAGCCCAGCAACTGGGCGCCAGCCAAACCAATAAAACCCGTAAGGCAATCTTTTAGCCAAAAACTTGATGTGAGCCTGGAGAACTGCCCTTACCTGATCGATCACTCCCTGTTGAGGCAACCAAAAGGCTGGCCAACAGTAGAAGATATGGATCCGGTAATTCCAATGACCATGATTTTTGAAGTGTTTGCTGAAATCGCCAACGCGCAATCGCCCGAAGAAAAGGTGCATAAAATCATGAATATGCGGGTTTTTCAATGGATGAACGTGGTTAAACCTTTTCAGGAAACCGTAACTGGCGAATGGAAAGACGAGCAAAAAGTTTACCTTAATCTGGAGCGTTTTGCTAATGCAGAAGTGCAATTAGCGACACAGTTAAATCCCGCGCCAAACAGCACTTTCGATATTGGAAAATTATTGGATATCGATCGTACTGCTGCACAGATTTACGATGCACACATGTTCCACGGACCAGATTACCAGGGCATCAAAAAACTGGTTGCTGTTGGCGAAAAAGGAATCACAGGTATCATCGAAGCCTCAGGCGGAAAAGGCTCATTGCTTGATAATGCAGGTCAACTGTTTGGTTTATGGCTTCAACTTACTTTAGAAAAAGATCGGATTGCTTTCCCTGTTAAAATTCAGGAAATAGAATTCTTTGGCGATATGGCCGATCAGAAAGGACAATTCGAATGTACCTGCGTACTTAAAGAAATAAACGATGAATTTGCCACTGCCGATATCGTAATGAAAAGAGATGGCATCACCTGGCTCATTATATCAGGCTGGCAAAACCGTAGGCTCGAAATAGACGAACCACTTTGGAATGTGTCGATGTCGCCACTCCACAACCGTTTATCGGAAGAGGTTGCGCCTGGCGTTTTCCTTTTCGGCAATGCATATTCGCGTGTGGTATCATGGGATTTTATCCTGAAAAGATATTTCAACCAGACGGAGAAAAAGCACCACCAAAACCTCTTGCCCAATAAAAGAAGAACCTGGATGATCAGTCGCGTGGCGGCGAAAGATGCCGTTCGGAATTTATTAAATACACAGAAAAACCAGGCCTGTTACCCCATCACCTTCGAAATCTATTCGGATGAATTCCGCAAACCTTACGTTAAAGGTGGTTTAACAGATAACATCAATATCTCGATTGCACATAAAGGTACCGATGCCGTCGGCATAGCACGTTTTAACGAACCTGTTGGTATCGATATCGAACATATTGAAGAACGGAGCGCCGGTTTCTTCGATCTTGTGTTTAACGATCACGAAATGGCCCTGCTGGAAAGCCGCGACAAAATAGAATGGGCAACGCGGTTCTGGGTAGCCAAAGAAGCTTATGGAAAATACCTGGGCAAAGGCTTGCAGGGCAATCCCAAAGCCTATACCGTTGAAGTAATAAACGGCGAAGAACTACATATCAATAACATCACAATCAAAACAATCAAACATAAAAACTATATCATCGGATGGACACTATAACTACAAAATTAAGCAGCGAAGAAATCTTCAACCTCATGAAACAATTTATCACCGAAGTAATCGGCGAAGAATTTGTTGAAGAAATGGATATCACTCCTGAAAGTTCTTTCACCAAAGATCTGGAAATGGATAGCATTGAAATTGTATCTTTTTCCGAAAAAATCAAAGCGCATTTTGGCGAACAGATCGATTTTACGGGCTGGTTATCTTCAATGGATTTAGATCAGCTGATCAACTTAAACCTGGGCATGATCATCTCTTATATCGAAGAATGCCAATCATAACGGTAAACGACAAATCGGTTCACATTCAGGAGCTCAATAAGGGGGCTACAGAAACCATCGTCCTGGTTCACGGGATGTTCAGCAACCTGTCTGTCTATTATTTTAATATCGCGCCGCTATTGGCCACAAAATATCATGTGGTACTGTACGACTTAAAAAGTCATGGCATGAGCGAAAAGGCTTTGGAAGGATACGACCTGGAGAGCATGACAAACGATCTGTTTGCATTAATGGAGATTTTAAACCTTCAAAAAGTGCATTTAGGTGGTTATAGTTTCGGTGGATTGATTGCTTTAAAAATGGCCGTCCGCTTTCCAGAACGCATTAACAAACTGGCAATAATTGAAGCACCAGATCCGAACGACGATAAAACAAGGGGCATTATTGATGAGTACAGCCGCGAATTTTTAGAACATTACGTTGAAAATTTCACTGATACCACAAGAGTGAAAATGGGTAAAAGGCAGATGGAGCGCAACCACCGCATGTACGAGTATCTTTTTTATCAAACTTCGATTAAAACCGACATGGAACTCGAAAAAGACTTTTTTGGCAACCCTGCAATCGAAACCATAAAACAGTCTACCCTATTGCTGTATGGCACCGATTCCAATTGCCTTAACGCAGGTAAACATTTAGACGGAATGATTAAAAATGCCTCGTTAATCGCTGTGCCGGGAGATCATAATATCCCTATACAACAACCATTGGTAATCGCCGAAGCATTGTTAAACTTCTTTCAGGAAATATAAAATTAAACACACATGGCAAAATTTGTATTTGTTGTTCCTCCGCTAACTGGCCATATTAACCCTACGCTAAGTATGGGTACTGCCTTGCTTGAAAGAGGCCACCGTGTAGGATGGATTACTTTAGATGAATCATTAGGCGATAAACTTCCTGCCGGAGGTGAGTTGCTGTTGATCAGTTACAACCAAAACGACCAACAGAAAAAAGATTCAGAAAAATACCTCGATATCATCACTAAAAAAATTGTTTACGGTATCGATAGCATCAAATTTCTGTACGAGGAGGTATTGATTCCGCTTAACAGGCACAGTTATGACGGCATTGCCAATTTACTCGATCAGTTCAAACCCGATGTGGTGATAACCGATCATCAAATGTTTGCCGGAGCCATTGCTGCAAGCAATAAAAACTATCCTTATGTTACATCAGTTACCGCACCTGCAGCCATAAAAGTAATGGATGAACTGCCCAAAGTGCATGAATGGGAAGTAAATCAGATTGTAGCCCTGCAAAAAGAATTTGGTATAAATACCGAAGATTCTATTGCCTGCTCCGACCTTGCTACTTTGGTATTTACCTCCAGAGATTTTTTTGGGGAGATGGATTTACCCGGGCACTTTAAATTTGTAGGGCCTGTTTTTAACCGCCGCAAAACTACAATTCCTTTCCGCTGGGAAGCATTTCATACCAGCAAACCAAAAATACTGGTCAGCATTGGTACCACCTTCGATCATGAGCATAAAAAAGCCTTTTTTGCCAAGGTAATTGAGGCTTTCGCTAATGAAGACTTACATGTTGTTGTCGTTTCAGATCCTGCCTTATTTGAGGAATGGCCAGCCAATTTTACGGTACAGCGCCAGGTACCACAATTGGAACTTTTACCTCACCTTGATGCTGTAGTTTGCCATGGCGGACACAATACCGTTTGCGAAACCTTAATGAATGGCCTGCCCATGGTGGTTATTCCAATAGCATATGATCAAAGCCATGTTGCCGGACGCGTTTTTAGGGTAGGTGCCGGAGAACGACTAAACTTTAACCGTTTTAAAGCCAACCACCTTAAAGAAGCTGTAAACAAAGTGCTGCAGAACGAAAGTTATAAAATCGCCGCAGAACAGATCAAACAATCTTTTATCCAGGCTGGCGGAACAGAAAGTGCCGCCGATTTATTGGAAACTTTAAGCAACAAAACCTCAAACGTACTCATCAGTTAAATTATACATTATGTCAAAATTCCTTTTCGTTGTCCCGCCTTTTTTTGGCCATATTAGTCCAACTTTAAGTATTGGCGCAAGTTTACTGGCCCGCGGCCATGAAGTAAAATGGCTGGGCATTACTCCACTTGCACAGGTACACTTACCTGAAGGCGGCGAATTTATTTACCCTGAAGAAGATCTGGCAGAGTATGCTGATGAAATACAACGCATTTTAAAACGTCAGGATGATGGCCCTGCCTGTTCTGGTCCGGAGGTGATGAAACTGGCCCTCGAAGAAACCTATGTTCCTTTTGCCAAAATGATGATGAAAGGGCTGAACAATTTTGTTGATGCCTGGAAACCCGATGTAATTATTAATGACTGCATTACTTTTGCCGGTGCATTAAGTGCACATTTAAAAGGCATACCTTCGGTTACCACTACGCCAGTGCCACCAGATGTGATGGGCGATACGGCTAATAGTGCACCCAAAATATTCGAATGGCAACAAAACTTAATTAAAGGTTTACAAAGAGAAGTAGGCATATATAGCGATGACATCCACATCCATTCACATGAATTGAATATGGTTTTCACTTCACAGGCTTTTGCAGGTTTTGAAGAAAAACCATCGCATATGCATTTTGTTGGTCCGGTAAAAGGGAGGCCAAATTTAGCCCCTTTTGATTGGGAACGTTTAAGTCAGGCCACCACCCCTAAAGTTTTTGTTTCGTTGGGTACTTTGCTGGTTGATATTCGTAAAGAATTTTTCCAAAAACTGATTACTGCTTTCGAAAATCAACCTGTAACCATTGTTGCAGCCACCAATCCTGATATTTTTGAACAATGGCCGGATAATTTTATCGTAAACGGTTTTGTTCCGCAATCAGAATTGATGCCACACATGGATGCGGTAATCTGCCATGGTGGTTTCAATACCGTAAACGATACTTTCACCAATGGTTTACCGATGTTGATTACACCTATTGCCTACGATCATTTCCATACTGCTAAACTAATTGAGCAAGCAGGTTGTGGCGTAAGCATACGCTACAAAAGGTTACGTATCAGCGATTTAAGAGATACCGTTTTCGAGCTTTTAGAAAACCCGAAATACCGCGAGGCGGCACAAAAAATAAGAGAAACATTTATCGAAGCCGGTGGTAACGATAAGGCGGTGCAATTGTTGGAAGATTTTGCAAAAACAGGACAGGTTGTGGAAACCAACAGCTTGTAAACCTTCGGCCGTCATCTCGACTGAAGCGCAGTTCCGACATTAAGTCGGGAGACAGATCTATCCAGAAAGATCTCTCGACTGCGTTGCACTCCGCTCGAGATGACGACTTTCTATCAGAATAATAAAAAAAATGAAAAGAAAACTGTTATTTGGCGAAAGGATGTTATACGGAGATGGAAACAGTCCGTTTAACATTGTAATACCTTTCAAAATCAGGGGAGAAATCAAGGAAGACGATTTAAGGTTTGCCTTATTCAAAATCCAAAAAAAGCACCCCTGGTTAACCGCCGCAATACGTTTTGACGAAGATAAAAGACCTTGGTTTGTAACCAATCTTACCGAAAATTTTAGAATCCCCATTCGCATTGTAGATAGACTAAATGATGAGCATTGGGAAGAGGAATCTACTCATGAATGGAAAACCGTTTTTGATGCTTCAATTGCACCACTTTGTCGCATTACATGGGTTAAAGGTAAAGACGTATCCGAATTTTTGATGGTATATCACCATTGTCTTTGCGATGGCACTTCGGCACTTTCTATTTTAACAGAATTGCTTCAGCTTTTGGATGACCCAGACGCCAATATTGGGAAAGAGATTCCAATTATGGATATAAAGGATGTGATTCCGAAAACGGTATTAAACAGCTACCGCAACAGGGCCAAAAACGGACTGATCGGCAAAATTGCCACTTTAGCACTTTGGATCATCCCGATCAAAAAGGTAGCAGTAGAGCGAAAAAAAGATTTTATGCTCCGATGGAAATTCGATCAGGAACTTACCAAACAGGTTATCCAGTTTTGCAAAGCCAATCAGTTCACCGTAAATACTTTGTTGAGCGCCGCAGTTTTAACGGCCTTTAAAGCGGTAAGGAAAGAAAAAGCATTCAACAAAATATCATTACCGGTTGATATCCGGAACTTTAACCCGATTATTAAAAAAGACCACATTTTTGCTTTCGGATTAATGATTGTACTTTCCCTGCTGCCAGAAAAAGACTTTATCGATAATGTGAAGGCCTTACAAAAAGATGTGAACGATAAATCGGCCAAACTAAATCCTTACAGCCTGATGATGATGATGGAAGCTTGTCACCCTGCCTTAAACAACTTCACTAATTTCTTAAAGTATGGAAAATCGAGTAATGATTGTATGTTTTCCAACCTGGGCAAAATAGACATCGTTTATCAATATCGAAACTTCGAAGTAGAAACCATATTCAGCCCTTCGGTAATGGGACCGTTAGGTAACACCACCACCATGATTGCTTCCACCTACCGTAATCAAATGGATTTTACCTTTGTGGCTAGCGAAGGTTATATTCCTTTTGTAGAAGCAGAGGCCATTAAAGAAAAAGTAATAGCTATCCTTAAAGAACAGGTTGAAAAACCTATCGAGATTTTAACTGCAACCGCATGAAAAGAAGATTAATTTTAGGCGAAAGAATAATGCATGTAGATTCCAAAACACCATTAAATTGTGTTTTCGGCGCTAAGATTTCGGGTAAAATCAGTGAAGAAAATTTGCACACGGCACTGTTTAAAATCCAGCAGAAACATCCACTGCTGCAAATGAATATCGATGCTACAGGCAAAACACCCTATTTTGTACGAAACGAAAACATCAGAAAAATACCCGTTAGGATTACTGATCGTTTAACAGACGAGGATTGGTTAAAACAATCAAAAATAGAATGGTATAAACTTTTTGATGCCCCAAATGAGCCACTAGCCAGGTTAGTTTGGTTAAAAGGCGAAACCGAATCAGACCTTTTGCTCGTACTTCCACACTGTATTTGCGATGGAACTACCATTTTAAATTTAATGCGGGAGCTGATGACTTTGATTGATGATCCTGAACAAGATCTGGCTCCATATCCTTCATTTCTTTCTGTTCGTGACCTGTTACCAGAAGATTTTATAATCAGTAAGGCGGGCCATTTTAAAGGGAAAATTTTTGCAGCGCTTGGCCGTTTGTTTTTCTTTTTTAAATCTACTTCAAACAATAATATAGACAGGAGCAATTATGCCGTTCATTGGAAAATCAGTGCAGAAGACACCAAAAACCTATTAATTAAGTGTAAGGAAGAAAACACAACTGTGCATGCAGCCATCTGTGTGGCCTTTATGGAAGCTTTTAAACATGTACAGGGCACCAAAGCCCATGGCAAAGTGATCTGTCCGGTTGATATCAGGCGGTTTGTACAAGCCATTAAACAAGATACCATGTTTGCCTTTGCACCTATTGTGGAGTTAAAACTAGCACAAGGCGAAAATGATTTCTGGACAAAAACCCGAACCTTAAAAACCGATCTGGAAGCAAAAGTAGCAGAAATGAAAGTCCACGACCTGTTAAACATGAGCGAGTATTTCCATTCATCAGTAAATAAAATGATCGGCTTTTTGAAAACAACAAAGGGCACACACGATGTGACGCTCAGCAACATGGGGCTTTTAAACATTCCGAAGGATTATCAGCATTTTTCTATTGAAACCATTTATAGTCCTACGGTTGCTTTCCCATGGAAAAATGCCAATACATTGGTATGCAGCACTTTTAACGGACAGCTGGATTTCTCTTTTATGTCAAACGAATCATTCCTTCGGGAATTTGAAGCCTGGCAGATCAAAGACAGGGTAATGGAACTGATTAAGGAAAATTTAAACGAATTGGTCAATGTCTGATGAAGTGATACATGATGAGCAGACAAAAGTATTGAACTGGCGAAAGTTTGTGCGCAAAAACCTGCTGATACACCTTATCCCGAACACAGTATTGAATACTGTGGTACCCTATTTTGCTTTCAAAGCTCAAAATTCAGTGCATTTATTTAGCGGTGAACAAAATCTGGCCAGGTTTCTATTGCCTATGTCTTTATTACTGCCGTTTATGATTACCCTTGATATCCTAAAGAAAATAAAACTGCTTCAACACTCTGGTGCCATTAACTATAAAATAGACGAAAAAATTACAGGTTATCCTTCTATATTGAAAAAAGCAGGTTTAAATGGATTGTATAGCATTTTGGTGGTATTTGCATTGATGCTCACACTGCACTTTTCTTTTCCTAAAAATCACGATTTCGGAATCACCCCATCTGCTGTATGTGCGGGATTGTTGGCTGGTTTATATTCTATTACTTTTTTTTATCTCGCTATTAGAAGGTTTAGAATTGATGCAATAACGCAATTTCATTTTGAAAACGGCTGTCATTCTGAACACAGTGAAGAATCTGCACAATAATAGGACTACTATTCAATCCATATATTAAATCCTTACGCTGTTTGGTTACCCACCAAACACTAGAAAACCAATTTTGCCACGGAAGCACAAAAACACGGAAACTCGACGTTGGAGTTCGTAAGTACCTTTTTGTACTCATGAACATCAAATTGGTCTTCGAAGGTACTTTTGAACACTAATTCATGGTCTTTTTCGAATATAGCATTGTTATTTTACCATCTAAGACATGTAAGCGCATTTAAGTTTAGAATCATCATTGCTAGGAGGAACGACGAAGCAATCTTACAGCTATGGGTTATAGCGAATGCATTAAGATTGCTTCGCCGGCTGAAAAAGCCTTCTCGCAATGACGATAATCTGAGGAGATTTAATCCTTTAAATCCTCCTATCATTATGAAATAAATTACCCCTTAGGATGACAGATCGTATAAGTTTAGGTGTTTTATCACTTAGAGATTCTTCGCTGCGCCACCATTGACATTATTTTGTAATTATTTATTAATCAACCCTTTATTGCTTATGCATTCCACCCAACTGGGCCATAGCACCATATCTTCGTTCTGCTTAAATCCGGCCTAACAAATTTTTCGGGCTCCACCGACCCAGCCAACCCACTAGCTTCGAAAGAAAAATTTTCAGCCGGTGTTTTTTGTTTCTTTTTGACAACAAAAAGAAAGAGCCCCATCGGCGGCGGCGAGCCGAGGCAAGGATGAGTCATAGGGCAAAAGAAATATTGAATTATACACGTCATTCATATTGATTTTTATACAATAAATTATCCCTCAGAATGGCAGTACAACTATTCCAACCAAACCATTTGTGTAAAAGCACCGTTGGTTGCAATATCCCAGGCCTCTACCCTTACCCACTTACGCCCTTTTAAATTAACTGGCCAACTAAAATCCTTTTTCCCAAAAGCCTGTGTAGCATTCAAATTAATACGGTTGCGATAAACCTTCGTTCCATCACCCGATACAATTTCGACAAAGCTTAAGGGGAATGTCCAGTTGAGTTGCATATTTATCTTTGCTTTTCCACTATTATCAATCTTCAAAGTCTCTCCTGCTCCCTTTTCATTAACATTAAAACTCGGGATCAATACCTCACCTGTTGATACAAAAAACTTTCCTTTCCGCATTACATCTAAAACAGGCTGCCAGCCATCTGCATAATTAGGTACCTTATCCAACTGCAAATAATTCACGTTTAAGTGTGCATACATTTCATTTTGCTCAGTAATGGTAAAGATATCAGCCTCTGAAATAATATGTTTTTTCAAACCCCAGTTGGCCATATCATCCATCAGATTCAATACCCTTTTACTTAAGGTTGGCAACGAAAGATCTCCTGGAATGGCCTTCCAGGCTGCGCCCATAAAAGTCTCCGATTTAAAAAAGTTTTCTTCTTTATATTTGTCTGGATAACCTGTCGAGGCCTTTGTTCGGGCATGGGCAGTCCAGGCTAAACCATGTTCTTGTTCCAATAGTTTAAGCATTTCTGCTTTATCATTAATGCGGTAAACTTTACCATATTTCGGGTCGTTGGTTTCGAAAGGCTGGTCGCTTTTTCTCGACATAATCCAATAAATTGGTTTAGGAAAAAATGCCAGCCAATGTCCTCCATAAAAATTATTGGCTTCTTCTCCCGGTAACAGTAAAAAATTAGGATCAGATAATCTTTTAGTCTGTTTAAACAAGGCATCTAATTCTTTTAAACGAACAGAATCCGGTCCTTTGGGGTGGCCTGGTCCGTGAAATTCGGCAAGCTTAACAATATTTAAACCAGTCTTTTTCAATACCTCAACAAATTCGGGCTTTTCCGGAACGGCTTTTCCGCTCAGCACTACGTCCGAAATAAACTCATTGTGGAAATGACTGGCCATTGTTTTATAACCTGCCAAGGGCACATAAGTATCATTATGCGTAAATTTTTTAACTTCATCCAACGCTGCTCCCGCCTTCCCGGTGCTCAATAAACAGAAAAAATTAAGGCGCTGTTGGGTATTTGGTGGCGCATTAAACCAGGGCACATAACGTTTATCGCCCAATGGATCCTGCCTGATCCCAATACCAAAGTCGGGGATTAAGTTTAAATAGTTGCTTCCTTTCCAGGTAAATTTAAGGTTAAAAGCTTCATCTAAGGGATAGAAATATTGATGCGGAGCAGGAAAAACGGCCAAACTTCCGCCATTGTTTTCGCCGATAACGGTACGGTATTTTACTTCCAAGTTTTCACTTGGATCTGCTTGTGCAGCCTTTTCGCGCTGAAGATTTCCTTTTACATCAGACCAGGCGATATTAGACCAGATATCTTTTTTGCTAAGCAATCCGGCATCGTATAAAATGGCTGTAGAATCTTTTGAGGTTGATACAACTGCAGCCACATTAAACAAAGGACTTCCATTGTAAAGTGTTATTTCTAAAGCACCGCTAAAGTTTTCGCATTGAACTCCATTTATTCGCACTACAGTTTGCGAGCCCTTCGTAGAAACACTGGCTGCCCCTTTTTCGAATTTTACAACGTTTGTGGTATATGGTCTGGTTGGAACCCGGTCGAAAAAAACATCCCAGCCCCCACTGTTTGGACTTAATGTGCGCTTACCTATTCTCAGCACAAATCCAGGGTCGAGATGAGCAGCAACTTCTTTAAAGGCACCTTGCTTACCTAACAACAAACTTTTAAACAATGGTTTGGTACGATCAAGATCTAAAATCATTTTACCTAAAACTCCTTTACCAGCTGGCCAGGTGAGCACGAGTTCTTTTTGATTGGAAGAAACGGTAGCTCCGTTAGCTTTAAAGGCTTTTAGATTTACCTGGCTCTGCGCGCAAAATGCCGAAAAGCATATTATCAATAATATAGAAATACTGTTTCTCATACAACTTAATCGTTTTAGTATAGATATAACGCAAGATAACAATTAAGTGCAAAACATAAAATATTAGCTGATAAGCAATGTATTTCGTTCATTATTTATTTTTTTCAAAAAAAACAAATAACATTACCTAACTTAATATAGAATTAAAGCCAAACATTTTGCATCCTATACTGATCAGAAATAATGTAAAAATCCTTGGTGAAGGGAGCCAGGTAATTGTATTTGCCCATGGCTTCGGCTGTGCGCAAAGTTCCTGGAAATTTATTACAGATGCTTTTCTCCAATCCTACAAAGTAATATTATTTGATTATGTTGGATCTGGCGATTCAGACCTAAGCCAATACGACCAACGGAAATATGCTACACTCGAAGGATATGCCTGTGATGTAATCGATATCATAGAAGCGCTTGATCTAACTAACATTATTTTTGTTGGTCACTCAGTAAGCAGCATGATTGGCATGATTGCCGCATTACAGATGCCAGAAGCATTTAAAAAATTAGTTTTTATTGGCCCTTCGCCAAGGTACTTAAATGATCGTGATTATATAGGAGGATTTAATATTGAAGATATTGAAACCATATTTGAGCACATAGCAGATGATTATATAGCCTGGAGCAAACAATTGGCACCAGTAGTAATGAATACCCCTTTAAAACCCGAATTGGCTGACTTTTTACAGGAATGTTTTGAAGCTACCGACCCAAACGTGGCCCTGGCCTTTGCAATGGCTACCTTTAAGGCCGATTATAGAGACAAATTAAAAAACCTCGGTGTGCCAAGCCTTACCCTCCAAAGTTCGAACGATATTATGGCTCCCTTATCAGCCGGCGAATTTATCCATAAAAATACACCAGAGAATTTTTTTGTTGTAATGAAAGCCACAGGGCATTTTCCACACATCAGCGAACCAGAAGAAACCATCAGGGAAATAAAAGACTTTATTGAAGATATCCCTTTAAAATCGGCATCTGACCACCTGTATGCCTCTTAATGGTCTTTCAGCCAGACATAAATTAAAAACCTTTCAGCAAAGAAAAAGCACCGCCATTGTTTTAAGAACACCTGTGCTTTTTCTTTAGCCATTTTGCAGGTTATGGTAATCGGCTTTACCCTTTACCGCAATGTCATTAAGTTAAGTATTTTAACCACAGATGAGCACAAATAAACACGGATTTTCATATCTGTGTGCATCCCTTCCCATCTGTGGCTAAATAATTTTTGCTGGTGTCGAATGGCACATTACCCATTACCCCAATGGCATTAAGTTAAGCGTTTTAACCACAGATGAGCACAGATAAACACGGATTTTCATATCTGTGTGCATCCCTTCCCATCTGTGGTTAAATTATTTTTGCTGGTGTCGAATGGCACATTACCCATTACCCCAATGTCATTAAGTTAAGCATTTTAACCACAGATGAGCACAGATAAACACGGATCTTCATATCTGTGTGCATCCCTCCCCCCTCCGAGGTTAAATTATTTTTGCTGGTGTCGAATGGCACAAATTAATGAAATTGCCTGTTACCCATAACGATCGGCAGCTAAATCATCCTCCTCAGTAGCCTACAGATGAGATGCTTAGTTTTGGCTTAACCCCATATATAAAGGGTTGAAATCATCTTATATGCAACAAGTACATTCAGCAATCATTTTCAAGCTGCAAGGGTGACTCACTTTACCCCTAACGATTACATGATCGTCAATTATTAGAAAGTTCATCACTATCGGGTTATCGCTGCAATTAAAACCCAGCACAACTTGGATAATATTTTCACAAATAAATAATGAACAAAATGAATAAAGTATATATTTGCAAAAACTATTCAAGTCTTTATCACGTATATACGCCCGTTCGTCTAGGATTTTAACCCATCCAATGCCTAGATAATGTCAAATTAGCCTAAAGACGTACACCAAATTAAAGCATCATCCATAAAACAGAAAGAACAAAATGAACAAAATCAAAAAAACCTTCATTGCAGCGTTAAGCTTGCTATGCATTTACACTGCTAAAGCACAATCTTTTAAAGAACCTGTTGGCTATAAACTCAAAAATGGTATGAACATCATCATATCTGAAAATGACAAGTCGCCAAAAGCATACTCGAGTTTTACGCTGGATAGCAAAGCTTTCGGCCATAAAAAAGATGGTGTTGTTGAATTATTAAATGCGGTGTTAAACGAAAATGCAGGTAAAAACCCGAATATTAGTTTCAACGACAATAGCGGCAAACTGGCGACCACCAGTACCGATCTTGAAAAAGATCTGGCAGTAATGGCCCAACTAATTCAACATGCTACTATTGATCAGCATACTTTAAATACGGCTAAAGCAAAACTATTGACTAGCTTAAAATCGCATGATTACGATTATGACCAAACGGTAAATGAAAATTCGATCAATGCATTAACCTTGGCAGATGTTAAATACTTTTACAGCCAGATCTCTCCAGAAAAAACATTTTTAACCATTGCCGGAGATGTTGAATTAAATACAGCCAAAGCTTCAGCTAAAAAAGCTTTTGGCAACTGGAACCGCACACAAGAACTTGCATTAACTGTGGCAAGGTAATATTAAAATTAAATTTGAGGCCCTTTGATTAATTTCAAAGGGCTTTTTTATGCCCAAAATGTTACAAGAGATTAGGTTTAAACCTCCTTTATTCAAGCAATCATTCAATATATTCGTTTTAAATAAAATCATTGTTTCTGAAAAAACCGACAGATGAAAAAAATCTACACACTCCTACTTCTTCTTACCATAAGTTTATCTCTACAGGCACAGGTTGTAGTTAACCGAAATCAGGATATTGATAAAATGGTTAAGGCTGTAAACCAGGATTCTCTAAAATCATATATCAGTAAAATGGTTTCTTTCGGAACAAGAAATACGCTTAGTGATATTAAAAGTAAAACGAAAGGAATTGGAGCTGCCAGAAATTGGGTTGTAAATAAGTTTAATCAGTTTGCCAAGCAAGGTGATGGCAGGCTTACGGCATACTTGGATACCATTACATTTAAACCCGATGGCAAAAGAGTAGATCAGCCTACACTTTTGGGCAATGCTGTAGCCATATTAAAAGGCACTGATGCAAACGACAAACGTGTTTATGTGGTGAGCGGACACCTTGATAGCCGTGTTACCGATGTAATGAACAGAACCAGTGATGCACCTGGCGCCAATGATGATGGCAGTGGTGTTGCAGGCGTAATTGAGGCTGCAAGAATTATGAGTCAATATAAATTTTCTGCCACTATAATTTTTGTAGCCGTAAGCGGTGAAGAACAATCTTTATTAGGCTCTGGTTTTATGGCTGCAAAAGCAAAAAAAGAAAACTGGAATGTAGATGCCATGTTAAACAACGATATGATTGGCAGCAATAACAGCAGCGAAACACAAATTATCGATAATACCAGATTACGTGTATTTAGCGAGGGCTTACCCAGCTTCGATCTGGATAAAAATGCGAAGAGCATCCGTCAGTTTGGTTTAGAAAACGATGGCAAAAGCCGTCAGTTAGCACGATATGTTAAAGAAATAGGCGAGCGTTATGTAGATCAGTTAGAAGTTAAATTAATTTACAGGAACGATAGGTTTCTCCGTGGCGGAGATCATACCCCATTCGTAGAAAATGGATTTACAGCGGTGCGCATAACTGAAATGAACGAAAATTTCGATCACCAGCACCAGGACCTTAGAACTGAGAAAGGCATTAGGTATGGCGACCTTCAGGAATTTATGGATTTCGAATATTTACGTAAAAATACAGGTGTAAATATTGCGGTTTTGGCAAATCTGGCCAAAGCTCCCTCAAGCCCTACCGAAGTAAAAGTTGATGTAAAAAACCTGAGCAACGCTACCTTTTTATACTGGAAAGTACCTGTTAATGGCACAGCAAAGGGTTATTATGTTTTAATGCGCGAAACCAGCAGCGCCGTCTGGGAAAAGAAATTTTTCACTTCTGCCACCGAATTACGATTGCCTTATAGTAAAGACAATTATTTATTTGCGGTACAAAGCATCGGAAATGACGACACAGAAAGCCTACCAATAGTGCCGGGTATTGGCAGATAAAACATTTAGGGTTTAACGTTGTTTAAACTCAAATTTAGCGCATGAAATTTAAACCTGTAGCTTTTCTTGTAAATATAGCCATCACATTGGGTGTTGGTGCTTTAGGTGCGTGGGCAACCCTTCAATCTGTCAAAACATGGTACCCAACATTAAACAAACCCAGTTTTAATCCGCCAGATTGGCTTTTCCGCCCGGTTTGGACCACATTATATGTACTTATTGGTATTGCGGCCTATCTGGTGTGGATTAGACGCGATAAAATTGTTCATTTCCCTCGAACAGTTGCCATTTACCTTATCCAGTTAATTTTAAATTTGGGCTGGTCGTTTATTTTCTTTTACCTGCGCGAGGTAGGTTTTGCCCTGGCCGAAATTATTTTGCTGTTGATTATCATTGTCATCAATGCATCCATGTTCTATAAAATAAACAAATGGGCGGGTTTAATATTCATCCCTTACATCCTTTGGGTAAGTTTTGCATCATTTTTAACATACAACATTTTCATATTGAACTAATTTTAAAAGAAAACCCTATTTTTAAGGGTGGTAACTTTTAAAAGATTTTTGCTGATCCTCTTCGTTCTGTGCTGTAACCAATTGCAGGCGCAAAAGGTAGGTCTTGTGTTTAGCGGTGGCGGTGCAAAAGGATTGGCGCACATTGGTACATTAAAGGCTTTAGAAGAAAACCACATCCCTATCGATTACATTACTGGCACATCGATGGGTGGCATAGTTGGCGCCATGTATGCTGCAGGTTATAGCCCTGCGGAGATAGAAAAAATTGCACTAAGCAACGACTTCCAAAATTGGGTAAATGGGCGGTACACCAGCGATTACACCTTTTTCTTTCAAAAAAATGCGCCCAATGCCTCTATGCTTACCGCAAAAGTGGCAATTGATACAGGTTTTCATTTTAGCTTTCGTTCTAACCTCATTAACGATATTCCATTAAATTTTGCCTTTCTTGAGCTTTTTGCCCAGGCTTCAGCCGTTTCTAAAGACAATTTCGATAATCTTTTTGTTCCTTATCGTTGTATGGTTGCAGATGTGCTTTCGCAAAAAAGTATCACAGTAAGTAAAGGAAGTTTAGCGGAAGCAGTAAGGGCAACCATGACGGTTCCGATTATTTACCGGCCCATTAAACTGGATGGAAAATATGTGTTTGACGGGGGGCTTTACAATAATTTCCCTGCTGACGTAATGGAAAGAGACTTTAAACCTGATTATGTGATCGGCGCCAATGTTTCTTCAAAAACCTATAACGAATACCCTAAAAACATCGACGATCGTTTGATGAACCGCTTTTTGGTATACATGTTTCTATCTAAATCAGATTCTACCATGATCGGAAAAAATGGCGTATACATCCAGCCCAATCTGGCGACTTATAGCGTAACTAATTTTGCTCCCGTAGAAGAGCTGATTAAAAAAGGCTATGATGCAACAATAGCCGATATGCCAAGGATTAAAGCCCTAATCAGCAAAAGAGTGAGCGATGAAGAACTGGCAAAAAGAAGGGAAAAATTTAATGCGAGAAAGCCAGATTTAAAGTTCAGCAACATCATCGTAACCGGTGTAAACAGTCAGCAGAAAAAATATGTAGAAAGGCTTTTCAAAAGTGATAAAGTTACTTTTAACCTACAGGATATTAAACGTGGGTATTATAAACTGGTTGCCGACCAAACTTTCGAAACCGTATATCCTAAAATTTCTTATCAGGCTGCAACAGACAGTTATACTTTTGAGGTGGTGGCACAGCCGAAAAAGAGCTTCAAACTCGAATTAGGTGGCAATATATCTACAAGACCCATCAGCAATGTTTTTTTGGGTGCTCAATACAATTACCTCAACCGAAAATCGTATACTTTTGGAACCAGCTTTTACTCAGGCCGCTTTTACGAATCTGTACAGATTAATGGCCGGGTAGATTATCCAACCAGGCTACCCTTGTTTCTGGCCGCAGAGTTAACCTATAATCACTGGAATTTTTATAATACCAGCCAGATATTTATCGAAAACCCACGCCCCATTTACATCGAACAATCTGACCGTAAGATTGACCTAATGATGGGAATGCCTTTAAATTATAACACCAAAATTGTTCTTCATTCTACTTTTATAAATAATAATGATCGCTATAGTCCAAACAATACCTTTGCGGTAGGCGATCTGCTCGATCAAACTATTTTTAATGGATTTAGGGGATCTTTAAATCTCGAAAAGAATTCGTTAAACCGGAAACAGTATGCCAACAGAGGTCAAAGCTTTTCGCTAAGTTTCAATTACACCACAGGCCGCGAAAACTATAATCCCGGCAATATTTTCCGAACCACTCCGGGTTTTGTTAAAATTCCAGGCAGCAGTCGTTTGCGCCAATGGGGAAGCATAAAACTTACCCAGGAAAACTACTTTTTACACCTCAAAAAATATACATTGGGTTATATTGTGGAGGGCGTTTTCTCTAACCAACCTTTATTTAGCAATTATTACGCTACGCTTTTAACTGCTCCAGCCTTTTATCCTTTGCAAGATAGCAGATCATTATTCCTGGATAAATTCAGGGCAACAACCTATGCTGCCGGCGGAATAAAAAACATTTATAATGTTAAAAAAAATCTCGATTTTAGATTGGAAGGTTATTTGTTTTTGCCACATAAGGAGTTTGAGCTGAATAATTTTCAGGATGTAGATTATGCCAAAGCCATCACAAAAATACGCTATGCGGGTACTGCAGGTTTAGTTTACCACTCACCGCTCGGCCCCGTAAGCTTAAGTTATAATTTATATAATGATGCAGTTAAAAGAAATGGTGTATTATTGCATATCGGTTATTTAATTTACAATAAACGTTCTATCGAATGAAACGAATCTTACTCTTGCTTTCGCTGTGTTTAATCGGGTTTTTCAGCCATGCACAAACCGCAGCAATCAATAATTTTCTGGTAAAAGAAAATTTGCTTAAAAACAATAAACTGGCCATAATAGCCGCCGATTCATTAAACAACCCCAACGAAAATATAAACGGAACCTACACCTTTAGTGTAAGTGGTTTTACACAGGTATTGAAATTTAACGATGGCATAGCCGTGCTACCTTTACCAATTGATAAATCTACTTTCGTTTACATCAAACATCAAAACGACTCTGGCACGCACAGCAAACTGGTGTATGTGTATAAAAAAGATACCGATTTAAGTCCGTATGCTATAAATAGTTTATGGCTTTTCATCATTCCGATTATACTGATAATCATTGCCTTTGCCTTCCGCAAACTGATCATATTTGTAGTCATTGTTTTTCTGGTATTTGTGTATTTTAACCACAGCAATGGCTTAAACTTTTCTACGTTTTTCGAAAGTATATTTGATGGGTTAAAAAACCTCGTCTGATTTTCTAAATAAAATCGTCATTGCGAGGAGGAACGACGAAGCAATCTTACTACTATGGGTTGAACTTCGCAAATAAATAAGACAATCCTAGCGATTGCTTTAAGATTATTCATTTTTGCCGTTGTTTTTAAAGGCATTCATGAGCTCACTTCGTTCGGTTATCTTCGTGCCTCGCAATGACGGCAAGTTCATTAAATTTGTTTTCTTTTTGAAAAGCAAGGCTGTGGTGTTTCAGTTATACCAGTCCCGCCCTTTGCTTAATCCTGATAAAATCATAATAATAATAAATCATCTCAAATCGGGATACGCTGTCGGTCGGGTTTATTTTGCCACGGATAGCAGTACGGTTGTAGCCCCCTAAGCCCGATCGAAGCGAGATGCCGATTATTTCAATCGGCAGAAGCGGGAGCGGGACTACAGAGAACGAATAGCTTCTGCAAAGCCCTTCCTATAAAAGAAAAATTGTTTATCACAGTAGCAAATTAACAATTCACATAACCACTATTGATTTACTAAAATTTTTAGTAAATTTGCATTATGGAAAATCTATTTTTAGTGTGTTTAGTCCCTCCTGTTTCTGTTGTAGAAGACATAGACGAGATTAGGACATACATTTCAGAGAAATTTAATGTGCATGAATCATTAAAACGGCCTGCCCACATCACCTTATACCCTCCGGTTAAACTCTCGGCTTACGATGCAGAAAAAAGATTTTTTAAAGCTTTAGCAGATGCCTCTTTCAGCGAACCATTTACACAGGTACTCCGAAACTTCAATTCATTTCTGGAGCATACCTTTTACCTTGATGTTGAACAAAATGAGGGCTTAATGAGCCTGGAAAAACAGATTACTAAAGCATTACAACCATTAAAACTGATAGAGAAAAAAGAAAAATTCAATCCACATTTAACTTTAGCGTTTAGAGATATAAAACCACCTATTTTCAAACAGCTTTCTGCCGAATTTAAAGACCGGAAATTTAAACGCGAGTTCCCGGTTTCATCCTTTTCTGTTTACAAATACATGGATAAAAGATGGCAGCCCTTTAAAGAATTTTCATTTAAGGATCCAAATACCAAACCTAAAGCATTAAGCCTTTTCGGTTAATTTAGAATGGCATACCAATCCCAAAGTTGTACTGTAGAAAACGATAGGTATCAGGCCCGTGTGTGGCGTTATAGCTATTTTTAAAATCTCTGGCCCCGGATAAAAATTTGCTGATTACCCACTGGTCTGATCCCATAAACTGAGGGTCTTTAAGCTTCAATCCCACATCAAACCTGAAAACAAAATATTGCACATCATACCTTAAGCCTAAACCCGTACCAACGGCAAGCTGTTGAGCAAATTTGCTTAATTTAAACACCGTTTGTTCGTCAAGTGCTGGGCTTGCAGCAAGTATTGATTCCCCCTTTCGGAGATTCCAAACATTACCAATATCTACAAAAGCTGCCCCTTTTAAAGTGGCACCAAAAAATTTCTTGGCAACAGTAAAGCGATATTCGAAGTTGGTTTCAATCCGCATGGTTCCAAGCTGATCGAGACCATAAAAAGCCCTCCGTAAAGTATCACTTCTTAAAAGTCCTCTATCATAGTTCCCAGGTCCAATGGTTCTGGCCTGCCACGCCCTTACACCGTTTGATCCTCCCGCAAAAAACTGTTTCTCGAAAGGAATTCCTGTAGACACCGAATTGCCATAAGCATAGGCAACACCAGCATTTAATCGGGCAACAAATTGTCTTTCACCCCCTAAATGTTTATACCACCTGATATCTACTTCTGGCCGGGTATATTGGTTAAAAGGCAAACCTAATATTTTTGCCGGATCATCGTTAGCGGGATCATGCTTGGATCCCGTGAGTTTAGAAATGCCCTGCAACATATTACCAGCAATATCTATCCCAGCTCTTAAATAAACAAAAGACCTAAACTCGTTCAGTTTATTTGCATTTAAGGTATACGTATACTTCATGCCTAGGGTTAAATCCTTCCGCCCAAGTAAGGTAGAATAATATAGGTTATTAAGCACGGTATTCGGATCTACATTGGGATCAAGATTACCAAAACGGTATTCAAAGTTTAACGGCGTAAAGGAGTGTAGCTTAGATTTGGTTTCCACCCAATCGTAGGTAATGGAATTGATGAAAATCCTTCTTACCGAAACATCTTTTTGTAAGGCATAGATATAACTGCTCGAAAAAGTAGTGTGCGGCATTCCGTTGCCCCCTAGTGTAGGATTATAAAAGGGAATCATCAACCTTGGCACCGTAATACTGGCACTGATCGAAAAATCGCGCTGATATATATCGCTAAAAACTTTGGCTCCATTACCAATCCGCGATTGCAAACCACCTTTAACCTGCAGCTCGAACCTTTCAGCTCCCCGAAACAGGTTATTATTGGTATAGGTATTACTGATATTAAATCCTACTGTACCGCCGTTAAATGGCACCTCACCTTCCACACGGTTACTCATTACCTTTTGTGGAATCAATTGGATTACTGCATTTACCCTATTCGAAGTGCTATCTCTTCTAAAATAATCGATCTTCACATTTTTAAAAATGTTAAGTTCGTATAAACGATCGTAAGTGAGGTTTTCGTTTCGGATATCATAAAGTTCACCTTGCTTTAAAAAGTCGTACCGTACGATCGGATTACGCCTGTACCGCTTAGAGAAATCGGTAAAGATGATCCCGTTTACCGTATCTTTGTTCAATTTATAGCGAACGGAATCTGGAAAACCATCTGGATTTGGCGCAATAATCATATGCGTATAGCCAATATTAAACTGTTTATGCGGCCCATCAGCCGGATCAGTAACATTTAAGTTTAAATCTATTTTATTGGTTTTAGAGCTTGCCTCTGCGCCGTAAACATCGAAATTCACATAAGGTCTCAAAAAATAGAAATAACCGTTCTCTTTCATGATCCGGTGAATCTGTTCCCGCTCGTAGGTTAGAGAGTCCTCATCATATTGCATGCCTCTGTGCAAATGTGTGATATTAGCCTTATTCGATTCGTAAAGGCTTTTAATACTTCCATTAGCAATCGAATCGCTTAGTTTATCTATAAAATATGCTGGCCCCGGTTTAGCGCTAAAAATAACTTCAGCCTTTTTATCGGCCACTTTGATAGCAGCAGTAACTTCAGCCTGGCGGTAACCTTTGCTTTTTAAAAACCGCTGTATCTGTGTTCTTGAAATTTCTACCAAAGTACTATCAAGAATGGCAGGCGGTGTGCCAAAGGGTTTAATATCACTGGTTTTATACCGACCATCTTTTGTATTGAAGAAATTGTACAAAGGCACATTGATACTCAACTTAGATGCTGGTCGGATATCTTTCTGAACATAATTGTAAGCCTGTTCTTCAAATTTAGCATCAACACTATCAATAGTAACCTTTTTCACTATCGATTGATAGTCGGCAATGTATTTAGTTGATGAGCAGGCCTGAATTAAAACAATAATAAATAGTAATATTGCAGTGCTTTTCAGTTTAATATTTATTGAGTTTTGGTATGCTTTCAAAATCACAGATTAGTTTTATAAAGTCGTTACATCAAAAAAAATACCGTAAAGAACATGGTTTATTTATTGTTGAAGGTATAAAATCCATAAAAGAATTTTTTCAGTCAAGCTACCAGATCCATACTATATTTTACAACAGCGAACAATACAATTTGTTACCCAAATTGCCTGCAAATATAAACTTATTTGAAGTAAAGAACGCCGAATTAGATAAGATTAGTACGCTGCAAACGCCACAAGGTTTTTTAGCGCTCATTCATATCCCAAAAAACAGAGAATTAGCATTAACAGCGCTAAAAAATCAGTTCACTTTGGTTTTAGATGGCGTTCAGGATCCAGGTAATATGGGTACCATTATCAGAACGGCAGATTGGTTTGGCTTTAAAAACATCATCTGCTCTGCCGACTGTGTAGAAGTATTCAATCCAAAGACCGTACAGGCCACAATGGGTTCGTTGGCGCGGGTAAATATTTATGAAGCAGATCTGCCAGCCTTGTTGGAGAAAAATACCATCCCTGTATTTGGGGCCTTGTTAGATGGCGAATCGATTTACAAAACGCAATGGGGAGCAGAAGGATTGGTGATTTTGGGCAATGAAGGAAAGGGAATATCGGCAGAAGTGATCAAAAAAATAAATAAACCGGTAACCATTCCGAGAATTGGCGAGGCCGAATCGTTAAACGTGGCGGTAAGCGCGGCAATCTTTTGTGCTGAGTTAGTGCGAGTTCGAAATTAAATTGAGATAATATTTGCGGGCTAACTAATAATTGCTATTTTTGCAGCCTTGAATTTAAGGGTCGAGTGGCCGAGTGGCTAGGCAGAGGTCTGCAAAACCTTCTACAGCGGTTCGAATCCGCTCTCGACCTCCATTTGTACAAATAAAATAATTAAAAGGTTATTACCATGGCAGTTACCAGATTAAAAAAGAAAAGACAGAAGAAATAAAAATACAGCTCACCAAGAGGTAGCATTTTTAAAGAGAGCAACTAACATCGAGTTAGGAAGCCGCTCTGCACAACCTAAAAACGATCAATTAGCTAAAAACAATGCTATTTTAGCTACTTTGGCAAAATAGTTTTTAGAAATTTCTTCTTAAAGATTTAAAGCATCCTTCTGATCAAAGGATGCTTTTTTTATGCCTTAAAATCTGGATAATCTTTAAATTTGGAAACAGCGAAAGGTAAAACCATGAATCTTACAGAAACTCTTTCAAAACTAGAATCGCTCGGCGAAGAAAAAGTCCGCGCCATGCATATTAAGAATGGTGCCAGAAAAAATATTTTTGGCGTTAAAATGGGCGACATTAGAGCGATAGCCAAAAAGATCAAAACCGATCATGAGCTGGCACTTCAACTCTGGGAAACTAAAAATATTGATGCCCGATTGCTGGCTATCTTAATCCTTAAACCAAAAGCGCTATCTGCAGAACAGATTGAGCAAATGGTAGCTTCAGAAAATTTTACCTGGGCAGCTGATTGGTTTTATAATTACATCGTTAAAGAATATCCTGATAAGGAACAATTCAGGGAAAAGTGGATGAATTCAGAAAATATTATGCTGGCCCGTGCAGGCTGGAGCTTAACCAGCGGACGCATAACCAGAGCTCCTGAAGGAATAGACATCCCGGCAATTCTTGATCGGATTGAAAAAGAAATGCCAAAAGTAGCACCAGAAATCCAATGGACGATGAATACCGCATTGGCTCAGATTGGAATTAACCATCCTGATTATAGAGAAAGAGCTTTGTCCATCGGCGAAAAACTTGGCATTTACCGCGATTATCCTGTTTCTAAAGGCTGTACTTCTCCATTTGCACCAATCTGGATTAATGAAATGGTGAGTCGGCAGAAGTAGTTATTAGCCTATAACCCAATATGTTTTCAATTAGTAAAGGCCTTCGAAAGGCTATCAATGACAGACACCAGCGTGGTCGTCATCTCGACTGTAGCGCAGCGAAATGGACACATCTTTTGTTAATTCTATATTTGTTTTTAGTGCACATTAATTAAGGCGGTCGTCATGCTGAACTTGTTTTACAAGTATAAATAGTGTTTTTAATTGTCTTGTAGCTACTACGTGGTCAGCATCTTTCCTGCAAGATAGACCCTGAAATAAATTACCTTCGGTGAGCTCGCTAAGGCTCGGTTCAGGGTGACGACTCTATTTAAACCAGCTCTTTACAGATGCTTTTGATCAATCCTGGCCCCTCGTAAATAAAACCGGTATACAACTGCACTAGAGAAGCGCCAGCGTCTAATTTTTCTTTGGCATCTTTTGCCGAATGGATACCCCCTACCCCGATAATTGGAAATGCTTTGTTCGATTTCTCCGAAAGATAACGGATTACTTCTGTAGCGCGTTCTTTAACAGGTTTACCGCTTAAACCACCGGTTTGCGTAGTCAAGTCTTTCTCAGTAGCCAGATTTTCCCTGCTAATGGTTGTATTGGTGGCAATAATGCCAGCAATTTTGGTTTCTGCAACAATCTCGATAATATCGTCCAGTTGCGCATCAGTTAAATCGGGAGCAATCTTCAATAAAATCGGACGTGAAATATCGTTTTTACGATTTCGTTGCTGTAAAGTATTGAGGATTTTTTTTAACGGTTCTTTTTCCTGTAGCTCGCGCAAACCCGGGGTATTGGGCGAACTTACATTCACCACAAAATAATCGACCACATCAAAAAGGCGATCGAAACATTTAATATAATCGTTTACTGCATCTTCATTTGGAGTAGCCTTGTTTTTACCGATGTTTCCACCAACCACAATATCAGGATGTTTATCTTTTAGCAAGCGCAAACGCTCAGCCATTACATCTACGCCCTTATTATTAAAGCCCATCCGGTTAATTAAAGCTTCATCGTTAGGTAAACGGAACATACGGGGTTTATCATTTCCGGGTTGTGGCATTGGTGTTACCGTACCCACTTCGATAAATCCGAAGCCTAAATTGCTAAGCGGCTCTACATATTCTCCATTTTTATCAAATCCGGCGGCCAACCCAACAGGATTTCTGAATTTTATGCCAAAAACCTCACGTTCTAAACCTTTAATGTGTACATCAAAACTGCTACGGATAATGGTTTTACCAAGCGGAAATTTATCATTAAACCATTTTAACCGCTTCACTACAAAATAATGTACGTTTTCAGGGTCAAATTTGAAGAATATTGGTTTAATAAGGCGATACATGGCACGAAGATAAGAACTTAATGGGAAAAAGGAAAATGGGACAGTTATCATTTTTCAGTTACTAATCAGTGAACCAATGTCTAATTAACCAGTAAACTAATAAACCATTTAACTGCCCCCATCTCCCATCCTTTAGTATGCGGCCGTAAACTGCTCCTGGTGGTGTGCGTTATTCTCCAACTCATCGGCAATAACGATTGCCAAATCTTCTACCGATAAAATAGAACGGCCCTCTTCATTAAAAACAGGGCTTGTTTTACCCAAGCGGTATTGTCCCGTACGACCCGTGGTGATGCCCTGGTGCATTTCAATAGCCGGACTAAAAAATAACCAATCTAATTCTTGCTCCTGTTTTAGCGTATTAAAATAATCTCTCACTGCTGTTGCACCTGGCTTGTATTCGGCAGGAAAGTTTGGTCCATCTACAATTTGGCGACCATCAATCTCCAAAGTACCTGCTCCACCTATAAAAATATAACGTTTAACGCCCGAAGCTTTTACTGCAGCCTGAATAGCCTCTGCTCCCTGTACCGTATCATTATATAAATTTGGATTGGTCCAACCTGCGTTAAAAGCGCTTACCACTGCATCGGCACCTTTTAAAACCGCCGCTAATTTCTCAGTATCTAAAACATCGACTGCGATTTTACTTACCTTATCATTGTTATCTTCAATTTTAGCGGTATCTCGTGCAATGGCAATCACTTCATTTCCACGACTTACCAATTCGTTTAAAATGGCTTTGCCTACAAATCCAGAGGCTCCAATTAATGCTACTTTCATGTTATTTAATTTTTAATTTATTAATCTAATTTAAATTGTAATGTTTTTTATTACAGTTATGCTCAAAATTTTTTATTTAAAACCCGCACTAAAATCTTTTAATGTTTTAGATGAAAGGTTTTTCACCAAAGCGGTTTCGGCTTCATCATATAAATCGTTTAGGTGTTTGGTAATCTGCCTGCCTACAGGGCAATCGGGATTAGGTTCATTTTTGCTTTCGCCCAACAGGCTTTTTTGCTTAACCGCCCTATAAACATCGCCCAGGTTAATGTCGGCAGAATTTTTCGCCAATGTAGAACCCCCACCCTTTCCTTCCTTGCTCTGCACAAAACCATGTTTATGTAGGTTGGCCAATTCTTTTCTTACCAAAACAGGATTACAGTTGATGCTTCCGGCAATATATTCAGAATTCAATAGCTGCCCCTTCACCTGATCGAGGAGCGTAAGGATGTGAAGCGATATAGAAAAATGACTGCTATTCATACTGTAACTATTTTTATTACAGAACAAAGATATGATAATTTTTATACACCATAAAAATTTAACACCATTTAACCCTGCACTGACAATTGTAATGCGTTACTGTTTTATCAATAAAATTTGAGGATCTTGAGCAGATAAGCGTTGTATCGAGTATCAATTTAAAACAGTGATAATTACTAAACAGGCACTTAAAGCTTTTGTTTTTACAAAAAATGATTTTTAATGCTACCGCTATACCGATTAGCAAGTATGGCCTTCCGCATAACCAATTAATGTTGTTGGCTTATCCTATTTGACATTCCAGCTGAAAAAAGCCTTTAAATTTCGTACTTTTGCAGCCGAAATGATTTCAATAAATAATTTAACCTTCCTGATTGGCTCAAGGGCCTTGTACGATGACGCGAACTGGCACATTAAACCTGGCGACAGAGCTGGTTTAATCGGCGCCAACGGAACAGGAAAATCAACACTTTTAAAAATAATTGTAGGCGAATATGCACCGAGTTCGGGTACTGTTTCCATGTCTAAAGACCTGAAAATTGGCTACCTAAACCAGGATTTACTTTCTTACGACTCTCACCATAGCATTTTGCATGTGGCCATGGAAGCTTTTGAGCGCCAAAACCAATTGCATGATGAGATTGAGGAACTGCTTAAAAAGATCGAAACGGATTATAGCGAAGAGGTTTTATTTAAATTAAGCGATAAACAGCAAGAGTTTGAAGCTTTAGATGGCTATAACATCGAATACAGGGCAAACGAAATTTTAGCTGGTTTAGGTTTTAGTACCGCAGACCAATTGCGCCCGTTAAATACCTTCTCCGGTGGTTGGCGTATGCGTGTAATGCTGGCTAAAATATTACTCCAAACACCTGATATCCTATTGCTGGATGAGCCTACCAACCACATGGATTTACCTTCCATTAAATGGTTGGAAAACTACTTAATGGGCTTTGAAGGTGCCATTGTAATCGTATCTCACGATAGGTACTTCTTAGATAAGATTGTAAACCGTACGGTCGAATCGCGCAAAGGAAAATTAACCGTATATGCGGGTAACTATAGCTTCTATGTTGAAGAAAAAGCTTTACGTGGCGAAATTCAAAAGGGCGAATTTAAAAACCAACAAGCTAAAATAAAGCAGGAAGAGCGTTTAATTGAGCGTTTTAAAGCGAAGGCGAGTAAGGCTAAAATGGCGCAATCGCGGATGAAAGCCTTAGATAAGATGGAGCGTATTGATGATGTAGATGATGATAATCCAACCGTAAATTTCGCTTTCAAATTTTCTAAACCATCAGGCAGGCACGTGGTGCGTATAGAACACGCCAATAAGAGCTATCCCAATGTGCACATTTTAGATGATGCAGAAGGCGTAATTGAAAAAGGTGATAAAATTGCCTTGATCGGTGCAAACGGTAAGGGTAAATCTACTTTATTGAGAATGATTGCCGGAACCGAAAAATTTGAAGGTTTCTGCGAAACCGGTCATAATGTTACCACCACTTTCTTTGCGCAGCACCAGTTAGAATCACTGCATTTAGAAAATTCGATTTTAGAAGAATTACAGGCATTTGCCCCAAAACATAGCGATACCGAATTACGTAGTATTTTAGGTTGTTTTCTTTTTACCGGCGACGATGTTTTCAAAAAAATCAAAGTGCTTTCAGGAGGGGAAAAATCGCGTGTGGCCCTGGCCAAATCATTAACAACAGATTCGAATTTCCTGATTCTGGATGAGCCTACCAACCACTTGGACATTCAATCGGTTAATATCCTAATCCAGGCTTTAGATCAGTTTGAAGGTACTTTTATTGCCGTATCTCACGATAGGTATTTCTTAGATAACGTAGCCAACAAAATCTGGTTTATCGAAGGCGGAAAAATTAAACAATACCCTGGTACTTATGCCGAATATGAAGAATGGAATAGCAAAAGAATAATTCCTGTAGCTAAACCCATTCCGGTTAAAATGCCTGAGAAAAAGGAACAGCCAAAAGTTGTTACGCCAAATACGGCAAACCAATTAAAAAAGCTGAACGACGAACTGCAAAAAACAGAAAAGCTGATTACCGAACTGGAGCAGAACGTTAAAAATATTGAAGCAGAATTGGCTGACGAAAATGTTTACGCTAAAGCCGATAAATTAGCTGAAGCCAACAAACGTTATTTAGCGACAAAGCAGGAGTTAGACGCAAGCCAAAATAAATGGGAAAGTTTAGCTGCAGAGATTATGGAGCTGGAAGGATAGTTTTAGCCCCCTATTAAAGCATATTCATATTAAAGCCACAGAAATTCTGTGGCTTTTTTTTGTTGTCACGGAAGCACAGAAACACGGATAACAACATTTAAGACTATGTCATGCTGAGGCACGAAGCATCTGCAACCTAAGTGTGTTAACGGATGCTACCATCTGACTTTGTTTATGAATTCATCATTTAGTGCCAGATAGCAATATTTGACACTACAGATAAGATTCCCGCCTGCGCGGGAATGACGATCGTACTAATAGAATCTCCGATGTTGAGCATGACGAGGCACTGGAATCTTCCGTGTCCATCCGTGTTTCCGTGGCAACCATCCAATGTGCAGTCAGATATTACCATATGACTGTTAAGCGATCCTTAGAAAATCCAAAAAATAAGTGTGCAGCCGGATGTTACCATCTGGCTTTCTTTATAATTCATAATTTAGTGTCAGATAGAAATATCTGACACCACGAAGAAGCATAACGGTATATCCATTTTGCCACTTCCCAATAAAACTTTACTTTTAGCCATGCAGAAAATATTAATTCCGGTTTTATTTTTCATCTCTACCCTGGCCTTTGCGCAAAACGACAAAACGTTTACCAACACGAATAAAATTTATCTTCCAAATATTAAAACTGTACTTTGCTATAACAGCAATAAAGAGCAGAGCCTGCCTGTAATTATGCTCAATTCGTCAGAAACGATCACTTTTTCGTTCGACGATTTACTTGCAGGCACCAAAAACTACTGGTATACCATTGAGCATTGTACCGCAGAATGGGAGACTTCGAAAATTTCGAGTATTGACTATTTAGGAAGTTTTAACGACGACCGCATCATCAATTATCGCTATTCTTCCAACACCACAAGAAAATACACCCATTACGAAATCAGTTTACCCAATACCCAAATACAGCCGAAAATTGGGGGTAATTATGTGTTAAAAGTTTATTTAGATGGCGATAAAAACCAACCTGTTATTTCGCAACGCTTCTACATCCTCGATAGTCAGGTTGCCGTAGCAGCAGAAGTAAACAATTCTATGCAGGTTGAAAACAGAAACTACAAGCAAAAAATCAATTTCACCATTAACCATGCTTTTCCCATCCCGAACCCCTACCAGGATATAAAAGCAGTAGTGATGCAAAACTTCAATGCCAATACGATCCAGGTGAATACTAAACCATCTTTTGTAAGGCCAAACCAATTGGTTTATAACGACCTCAATACCAATGATTTCTGGGGAGACAACGAATTTAGAAAATTTGATACGAGGAGTTTGCGTTACAAGGCTGATAATGTTAAAGATATTTATCGCGATAATCAATCCGTAAACGTGATGCTTTTTCAGGATGCGCCCAGAACTGTTGGTGCATTTGCCAACCAGTACGATGAAAACGGAAACTTTTTTATCCGTAATACCGACGGACGTGACGATAAAACAGAAGCAGAGTACATGAGTGTTTTATTTACATTAAATGCTCCTGCACCTAGCCCGAATGGCGATGCTTATGTTGTTGGCCGGTTTAACAATTATACCATGAGCAATGAAAATAAACTGTTATATGATGCCAACAGGAAACAGTTTTACGGTAATGTTATACTTAAACAGGGCCTATACGATTATGAGTTTGCCTGGTTTAATAAAGACACCAGGGTAATGGAAACCAAACCTTTCGAAGGTGCATTCTTCCAGACCGAAAACAGCTATCAGATCTTTGTTTATTATCGCCGCCCCGGTGCGCGCTGGGATACATTGATTGGTTATACCAACCTGAGCAATAAAGTTACCGATAGAAGGTAATTCAGCATGCAATGATGATTCGTCAAAATGTAAAACAAACCATATAAGAAATATAAGCTTAAATGACCTTATATTTCTTATGTGGCAAAAAACCTTTTACCTATAATACTCTTAGACAATTAATTATAACTAAGACTGACTTAAAAGATCTTCGCCAATTAGATCCTGAAACAAGTACCATTGACAGAATCTATAGAAAGGTCGTCATTGCGAGGAACGAAGCAATCTTAAAGCGCACGCTAGTAGCGATCGTTGTAAGATTGCTTCGTTCCTCGCAATGACGATTCCTCGTAGCCTATTTACTCCAAAAAAGATCCTCTGTCATCTTTATTGATTTTTACAAAATAAATTATCCCTCAGGATGGCGACAACTTTAATTGTCAGTTTGACTTTTAATGTTACATTTCTTACCTTTATTGTTACATAAGTTTTCTTTGTTTTAAATGTGGTTATTTACTTTAGCGTTTCAGAAAGTAACCAGATAAACACCTAGAAAATAAGTGTGTCTAACCAAAAATTATGTTTAAAAAGTTAATTGCCGTAGCATTAATCTCCTATCCTTGTGCACAGATTTCAGCACAAACTTCTAGTGACTCGTACACACAATCCATTAATGGAACAAAATTAAAATTCGATATGCAGGCTATACCAGCAGGCAAATTTAAGATGGGAAGTAAAACAGGGAAACCTGATGAGCAACCTGTTCACGAGGTTAAACTCGATGCTTTCTGGATTGGAAAACATGAAGTAACCTGGGATATTTTCGAACCTTTTCTTTATCGCGATTACGAAAAACAAGCCAGCACAAGTGCTATTCCAGCCGAGGTAGATGCGGTAACCAGACCCACAAAACCCTATCTCGATATGACTTTTGGCATGGGTAAAGAGCACCAGCCTGCGGTAGCAATGACACAATATAATGCCATCCAGTTTTGCAAATGGCTTTATGTGCGTACTGGTATTTTCTACCGCTTACCAACAGAAGCCGAATGGGAATATGCCTGTAAAGCAGGTACAGAAACCAATTATTCTTTTGGCAATGATGCAACCAAATTAGGAGATTATGCCTGGTATAAAGACAATAGCGACAATAAAACGCATCAGGTAGGACAAAAAAAACCAAATGCCTGGGGATTATTTGATATGTACGGAAACGTGAGCGAATGGACTTACGATCAATACATCGCTGATTTCTATAGTCGAAGCAAGGATAAAACTGCAGAAAACCCTGTGGCAGTACCCGAAAAACTCTACCCAAATGTAGTTCGTGGTGGCTCTTATGATGAAACGCCGAACAACCTGACTTCAACAGTTAGGTTAGCGTCTGATCCGTCATGGAAACAATTAGATCCACAGATTCCAAAAAGCAATTGGTGGTTCCCTGAAGCACCATTTGTAGGCATGCGTTTAGTACGACCGGCTAAAACGCCATCAAAAGCAGAAATTGATGCTTATTACAACAAACAACCTATAAAAGACTTTTAACCGACACTATCTAACCAAAATAAAAACTAAACACATGAAAAAACCAATCAACCAACAAGATCGTCGCGATTTTTTAAAAGCGACTGCAATGCTCGCAGGCGGTGCAATGTTAAGCAGTATCCCATTGGCCGGCGCTTACGCTTCAGGATCAGACACGATTAAAATTGCCTTAATTGGCTGTGGCGACCGTGGAACAGGAGCCGCTTTCCAGGCCTTGAGCACTAAATTCAACATTAAACTGGTGGCTATGGCCGATGCTTTTCAGGATCGCCTGGACAGCAGTTACCAATCGCTAAGCGGAAAATTTGCAGCAAAGATGGATGTTCCAAAAGAACGCCAGTTTGTGGGTTTCGATGCTTATTTAAAAGCCATTCCATTAGCCGATGTAGTGCTATTAACCACGCCTCCGGGCTTCCGCCCGATCCATTTCGAAGAAGCGGTTAAACAGAACAAACAAGTTTTCATGGAGAAACCTGTTGCTGTAGATGCACCGGGCATTAGAAAGGTATTGGCCGCAGCCGAAGAAGCCAAAAAGAAAAAATTAAATGTTGTAGTAGGTTTACAGCGCCGTTACCAGACCAACTATCGCGAGTCGATGAAACGCATTAACGATGGTGCCATTGGCGATATCATGTCGGGCCAGGTATACTGGAACAGTGGTGGCGTTTGGGTACGTCCGCGTAAAGCAAACCAAACCGAAATGGAATACCAAATGAGAAACTGGTATTATTTCAACTGGTTATGCGGCGATCATATCGTTGAGCAACATGTACATAATATCGATATTGCCAACTGGATGAAAAACGGACATCCGGTTTCGGTACAGGGAACAGGTAGCCGTGCCTGGAGAACAGGAAAAGATTACGGAGAAATTTACGATAACCACTCTATCGAATTAACGTATGCAGATGGCGCGGTAATCAATAGCCAGTGTCGACATTTCGAGGGGATCAGTAACCGTGTGGATGAATCTTTTCAAGGTACCAAAGGTAAAATTTTTCTTTCAGGCAGCAATCAGGCCATTATGAAAGATTACAGTGGCAAAGAACTATATAACCACAATACTAAAGGAAACGCAAATCCTTACCAAACAGAACACGACGAACTGTTCGATGCGGTTTCTAAGGGAGAATATAAATTCAGTAATGTAGACTATGCTGCAACCAGTACATTCTCTGCAATTATCGGTCGTTATGCTACTTACTCTGGTCAAACCATTAAATGGGATGAGGCTTTAGCTTCTAACATCAGTTTAATGCCAGAGCGTTTTGCATGGGACGCGAATCCGAAGTTAATGCCTGATGAAAAAGGACTATACCCTATCGCCATGCCCGGACAAGCAAAGGTGATTTAAATCTAAACTGATGCGTTATAGGTTTTTGCTTTTCCTTTTACCACTGATTTTTGCTTTCTCCTTGAAAAAAGAAGTGAAGCAATATAAAATCAATGGTTATGCACAGGGAACCGATTATGCTATAATGTACTATGCCACTGATAGTGTAGCCACTAAGGCAGGCATAGATAGTTTATTAAACGAAATTGATTTATCGATGTCGCTTTACAAAAAGGGATCATTGATAAATCAATTTAATGCTGCTAAAAAAGAGATCAAAACCGACCGTTTTATAAATGATGTGCTCAAAAGGAGTTTCGAGATCAATCGGGATACAAAAGGTGTTTTCGATATTACGGTTGCTCCATTGGTACAAGCCTGGGGTTTTGGGCCAAAAGAGGCTAAAAACGAGCCCGATCCAGCAGTCATTAAATCGATACTCGCCTGCGTAGGCATGAAAAACCTAAAATTAAAGAATGGTTTATTAAGCAAACTAAAGCCTTGCGTGCAGATCGATTTAAACGGAATTGCCCAGGGTTACAGTGTTGATTTAATTGCCGCTTATCTCGAAAAAAAAGGGATTAAGCAGTACGTGGCCGAACTGGGGGGCGAAATTCGGATTTCAGGGCCTAAACCCAATGGAGAAACCATGAAAATCGGTATTGAAGGTCCGGATAAGGATGGGACTCCGGTAATCAGGCATATCGCTGCGATAAATTCAGGAGCAATCACCACCTCTGGTAACTACCGGAAATTCCACCAGAGCGGAAAGAAAAAGATTTCACACCTGATCGATCCCAAAACAGGCTATCCGCTAGATAATGAAATGATCAGCGTAACAGTGTACGCTAATGATGCCATTACAGCTGATGGCTACGACAATGCCTTAATGGCCATGCACCTTAAAGATGCTATTGCCTTTGTAGAAAGCAGAAAAAACCTCGAAGCTTATTTTGTATACCATCAAAAAGATGGCAAAGTGGCTGATACCCTAACTACAGGGTTTAAAAAATTAATTACACACTAATACCTATCCGTTTAAAACCAAACCGATGAAAAGAAGTGAATTTATAAGAAACAGCTTATTAACTGCTGGCGCAATAACCACAGGCGCCGGAATTACAGGTACTTTTGCAGCTGAAAAGCATAATACATTAAGCGATAAGGTTTTTAACATGGATTATGCCCCACACCAGGGCATGTTCGAAAACCATGCAGGCAAGAGTTTCTTAGATCAGATCCAGTTTATGTACGATAAAGGTTTCCGTTCTATCGAAGATAACGGTTACCTAAACCGATCAGTAGAAGAACAGGAAAAAATTGGAAACCTGCTGGCGAAACTGGGTATGCGCATGGGCGTTTTTGTGGTAGATGGTGGCGATAACTGGAAAACTTCTTTAACCACTGGCAAAAAGGAATTTAAAGATAAATTTGTAGAAACCTGCAAAAAATCGGTTGAAGCCGCAAAACGTTGTAATGCAAAATGGCTTACCGTAGTACCTGGGTTTTACGAACGCAACCTGCCTTATGGCAATCAATTTGCCAATGTAATTGATGCCATGCGTGCCGGAGCAGAAATTTTTGAACCCCATGGTCTGATTATGGTTTTAGAAACCTTGAGCGATACCCCAGAGCTTTTCCTGCAAAAAACAAATGAAACCTATGCGGTTTGTAAAGCGGTTAAAAGTCCTTCGTGTAAAATCCTTTACGATATTTATCACATGCAACGTACCGAAGGCGACTTAATTAAAACCATCGACCGCTGCTGGGATGAAATTGCCTATATCCAGATTGGTGATAATCCGGGCCGGAAAGAACCTACAACCGGAGAAATCAATTATAAAAACCTATTCAAACACCTGCATAAAAAAGGTTATAAAGGAGTTATGGGTATGGAGCATGGCAATTCGAAAGGCGGAAAAGAAGGCGAATTGGCTGTTATTTCTGCTTACAGGGCTGAGGATAATTTTTTGTAGATATATAACTAGATGGGTCGTCATTCCCAACTCGATTGGGAATCTTAAAGCGTTAAACTGAGTTTGTAAGCGGCATTAAGCTGGGTTTGCAAGCTGCATTGAGATTCCCGTCTGCACGGGAATGACGCGTGGATTAGATGCGAGCGTCATTCCCAACTTGATTGGGAATCTTAAAGCATTAAACCGGGTTTGTAAGCTGCATTAAGATTCCCGCCTGCACAGAAATGACGCGTAAGGTTAAATCCATGCGTCATTCCCTCCAAGGGAGTTCCTTTGGAACAACTCGATTGGGAACCACGTAGTGCTCATGAATGCCGATAAAAAAAGGATAACTAAGGAATAATCGTAATGCACTATGCCTGGTTTTCCGATTCTCTTCTTTAAGAGATAACAAAATGTGTTAACGTTAAAAGTCACAAGTCCTCATTAAACAAATCTAGCCATTGAGGATTGTTATCGCTAATCAACTTAATTTTCCAATCCCTATTCCATTTCTTTAATTTCTTCTCATCAGCAATTGCCTCCTCAATGCTAGGATAGAACATAAAATATACCAGCTTTATACAATTGTATTTAGCTGTAAAGGAAGTTGGATATCTTTTGCATTTATGATCAATTACTCTTGAGTGTAAGTCAGAGGTAACGCCGATGTAATAAACCGTGTTAAAGGCATTTGTCATAATGTAAACACAACCACCGCGTTCCATATCTTAAAAATACATTATTTCTCGTAAGATTTATACTCTAAATAAGAAAGGAAGCTGCATTAAGATTCCCGTCTGCACGGGAATGACGCGTGGATTAGATATTGAGCCGGGACATGGAATTGACAGTCCCTTTCCGTGGTCTGTGTCTCCACAGACCACTTGTAATGAAATTGCGGATAAATGGTCTGTGAGGACACAGACCATGGCGTTGACGGATTGCAATCCTTACCCCACCTTCAACACCCAAACTGATACACTTCCGGCATTGCAGTGAAATTCCGCCCAGCCATTTTCATCAATAACTACTTCCTGCTGGCGATAACCTAAAGCATCAACAAAGGTTTTTCCGGCAAAGTGTTTACCGATTTCCATTTCTTTATATCCTTCTTCCCCAGTGCTTAACAATACCGCCAGGCCACTATTCTCATGTTCCTCATCACCAGCACGGGTCCAGCCAACGCAAATGCCATGGTCAAAATAATCGCGTTGCTCACCGTAGGCTAAAGCTGTACGGATTTTACTCATGGTTTCTACTGCCGGAATTGCGACTAACTCCACATGCACCTCATCGCCTTCTTTGTCTTTATCATCATAAATTCCGCCGTACAGATCAGGAAAGAACAAACACGGAATGCCCTGTACACGCAACAGGATGATGGCATAAGCCAAAGGTCTGAACCAAAAATCGACATAAGATTCCAGTGCCTGTAAAGGTTGCGAATCATGATTATCAACAAATGTTACGGCCAGATCTGGCTTAACCTGAACCAGGGTTCCATCAAAAATCGTCCGCATATCAAAGTTCTCTTCCTTACTCGCCAGGAAAAAATTATGGTGCAAAAGTGAGTCAAATATCTGCGTGCGCCCACCTGTAATTTCAATATAGTTCAATTGTCCTTCCCTATCCACCACATTCCAATCTTCGGCTACGATAAAAAATTCGCGGTTAAATTTTTGGTTCAGGTGATCGATCCACTCTACAATAAAATCCGGATTGATGTGTTTAACCGCATCTAAGCGAAAACCATCTACTTTGGTGGTTTCAACGATCCATTCGCCCCAATATTTTAATTCTTCAATTACGGCCCTATTGCGGTAATCGATATCGTTAAACATCAGATAATCGTAATTGCCCAATTCGGTAGAAGGCACCTCTTCAAAACCTTCTCCCAAATAATTCTGGATCGAATAAATCGCCGTTTTTTGGAGGTCTTCGGCCCAGTCTACCCCACTAAAACACTCATGATTCCATATAAATTCAGAATATTTACCCTGTCGCGCGGGGAAAGTAAATTTCGTCCAGGCTTCTATTTCGAAAACATCGCTGGTAAACTCGTTTCTATTTTCTGGATTTACAGTTCTAACTGCTACTTTTTCGAGTTCATCGCCACCGGCTTTGTGGTTAAAAACCGCATCGGCCAATACGCCAATTTCATTATCGTGCAGTGCTTCAATCGCTTTGAGATACTCATCTTTAGAGCCATGTTTGGTATTCACACTTCCTTTCTGATCAAACTCGCCCAAATCAAAAAGGTCGTAAACCGCATAACCAACATCGTAAGCCGCATTGTTTGATTTATAGGCTGGAGGCAGCCAAACAGACGTTATCCCAATTTCTTTTAAATGACTTGCTTCGGCAGCTACTTTAGTCCACAAATTTTGTTCTTCATTATAATACCAATGGAAAAATTGGATCAGGGTCTGGTTTTGCATTAATTTGGATTTTTTTGTATGGATAACATGATAGCTGGTGAATTGTTTTTGGATTAAAGGAAGATGTTCGCAAGTTCTTTCCCGCTGATTTCGCAGATCACCGCAGAAAAAACATTCCTTCAATCCACTAGAATCTAAGGAATCCCTTTTAAAGCATAACGCCTATGCAAAAATTAATTAGCCACGGAAACACAGAAATCACAGAGGAGATTAAAGTTTTTCCGTGTTTTTCGTGCCTCCGTGACAACATAATGCTTAGATATGCGCAAAAAAGAGGATCTTTCCCGCTGATTTCACAGATCACCGCAGAAAAATATCCATTCAATCCGCTAGGATCTAAGGAATCGCTTTTAAAACACAACGCCTGTGCAAAATTTAATTAGCCACGGAAACACAGAAATCACAGAGGAGATTAAAATTTTTCCGTGTTTTTCGTGCTTCCGTGGCAAACATAACGCTTAGGTATGCGCAAAAAAGAAGAAAATTATTGGATAAAAATTAACAGCGATTTCCCTACACTACAATCTATTTGTAATATCATTTCACCACATTTTACTTACTTTTGCCATCAAATGAGTTTAAAAAAGAAATTTGCCAGAGAAAGTTTTACCATCATGAACGAATTGGTATTACCAAACGATACCAATACCTTAAACAACTTAATGGGTGGGCGCTTGCTCCATTGGATGGATATTGCAGCCGGCAATTTCGGCTCAAAAACACTGTAACCGTATTGTGGTAACGGCTTCGGTTGATAACGTTTCTTTTAAACAACCCATTAAATTAGGTGATGTGATTACCATTGAGGCCAAAGTAACCAGGGCTTTTAATACCTCGGTAGAAGTTCGTTTAGATGTTTGGTCAGAGAATATTCCAAGTGGCGCCCGCCAAAAAAGCAATGAAGCTTATTATACCTTTGTTGCGGTAGATCAGAGTGCCCGTACCATCCCTGTGCCAGAACTAATACCAGAAACACCCGAAGAAATTGACTTATTTGACGGCGCTTTACGCCGCAGGCAATTGCGTTTGGTTTTGGGTGGAAAAATGAACCCTGATGATGCCAGCGAGCTAAAGGCACTTTTCTTTAAAGCATAATTTTTACATTAAATTTCTTTCTGCTTAGCATGATTGTTTTATTTTAGCGGTTTACCCTACGCTGAAAAATATGACAACTTATACCATTCTTATTATTTTAAGCGGATTAGTTATTTTCTCTTATCTGTTTGATTTAGTGGCGAGTAAAACCAAAGTACCATCGGTTTTATTGCTGCTCCTTTTAGGTATTGGTTTACGTTTGCTGGTCGATAATCTTAAAATACAAACCTTCAATTTCCTCTCCATCCTACCAACATTGGGTACCGTAGGCTTAATTTTAATTGTTTTTGAGGGTTCGCTCGAGCTTAAATACGACCGCCATAAAAACAAGGTTATACGCAGTGCTTTTTTCTCTGCTTTAACCATTTTAATGGGAACTATCGTAGTAATCACCAGTATTATTTACCAGATCACCCACCACGATTTGTATACCTGTATTGCAAATGCCATTCCCTTTAGTGTAATTAGCTCGGCTATTGCCATTCCTTCAGCAGCGGCATTAAACAATACCGATAAAGAATTTGTAATTTATGAATCTTCTTTCTCTGATATTTTAGGCATTATCATCTTCAATTTTGCCATTACCAACCATTCGATCAATACGTCTGCTTTTATTGGTTTGGGCTTAAGTACCTTCCTTATCCTTTTACTATCGGCCATTGCCTGTGTGGTGTTGTTGTACGTAATGGGCCGATTGGTGCATCACATTAAATTTTTCTTAATTATAGCCATACTGATTCTGGTTTATGCCATTGGTCAGTCTTACCACCTATCCTCTCTGGTGTTGATTTTGAGCACAGGCCTGTTTCTGAACAATGCCGATACCATTGAGAATGCCTGGTTTAAAAGTGTCTTTTTATACAAAAATTTAACAGCCGATTTATCCCAGCTCTATCAGTTATCGGCCGAAAGCGCCTTTATTCTCCGTACTTTTTTCTTCGTTATTTTTGGCTTTACCATGAATATTGGCGATTTGAACAATACAATTGTACTGGCTAACGGCTTTTTCATTTTAATATCGATTTACATCATCAGAGTGGTATTCCTCAAAATATTCAAAAAAGAAAACCTGAGTCCGATTTTATACATTGCACCCCGCGGCTTAATTAGCATTTTGCTTTATTTCAACCTGCCGTCTTCCTTAAAAATACCTGAGGTGGGTACGCCATTCCTATTCCTGGTTGTATTGGGATCGAGTATTGTAATGACACTCGGCATAACTTTGAGCAAGAGAAATAGTGTGGTTCATTAGTTCATTGGTCATTGGTCATTAGTTTATTTGGCTAATTGTGTAAACTGGTAACCGGTTAAATTGAGACCTGATCATTGGTTCATAGCCAGTTCCGCCATTGATAGCTATCAGATGCAAGGCCAGAATTGAGTAAGCCAGCCTGTCATGACTTTTCCTTTCATGTGGACACATCTTTCGGGTTGGTTTTTTTATACGTTTTGCTAGCTTGCTTTAATAAATTACAGGCTTTACCGAAGAACACCGTCAATCCCAAGGGCCAGGAGAATCAAAAAAACAGTTGCAGAATAGCCCAAATGGCACTACCAAACCTAAAACGCAGTGGTTTTGTGTTCATAAACGAGAATTTAAAACTTTAATAAGTATTGAACACAAAACGAAGTGCCGCTGTTTTTTTGATGTGTGTAGGATTGTGCAAAAAGCCCATTGCTGGATTGACAAAGCGCTTTGGGTACTTTGGCGCTCCAAAGTACCATGCCCCCGCGGCATAGAGCGGAAAAATTAATATTTGTGTTTAGAGTTATTAATAGCAGAACGATCACCAGAGATCAAGTCATTAGTTCATCGGCATTTTCGTCAATTGCAAGGTCGGTTCAATGATATTTTATCAATCTGTTAACCCACTCCCAACGCCACACGCCAAACACCTAGGGTTTAAATGAAGCCGAAATGTTTTTTAACTGATGTAATTCGGCCATCACATTTGGATTGGCCTGATAGTAAATAGAATAATAACTGAGTTCGTTTAACTTATTCATATCTATTTCATTAAAGTTAAAACGTGCCAGATTCGGATTAATCGCATGGATAGGCAGTGCGATAGCATTGGCAAGTGCGGTAAAAACCACAGAGAATGCAGTTGCCGCCGCGTCTTCCTTTAGACCCGGCTCTTCCTTGCCCCATTTATCAACCATTTTACCAGCTGAATTCATTTTATACTCTTCAGCCCGATCTTCACCTATTTTTATAAAACTCATTCCTTCATAGCCCTGTTTAATCGTTCTGATCTGTACAGTTTTAATTTCATTAATGGGAACCTTAATAAATTCGCCATCATGATTCAGAATCGCATTTGCTGAATCTACTTTGTATAAAATCCCTTTGTATTTACCATTTTGGGTTTTAAGAATGGCGATGTAGGGTTTTATACTTTGAGCATTTGCTAAGCTTAGGAAAAAGAAAAAAATGAGCGTAAAATAGATGGTTTTCATGTTGAGATATTAAGAGACAGTTAAATTTAATACAATATTTTAATATTTAACATTTCCGTCACGATGAGGGCTTAAAAATCAACACAAATGACAGATGATTTTTAGTTTAGTGATTTTTGAGCGGAATCGTCATTGCGAGAAGGCTTTTTCAGCCGACGAAGCAATCTTACAACTATCGTTAGTAGCGACCGCATTAAGATTGCTTCGTCGTTCCTCCTCGCAATGACGATTCTTTCTATTGTAATTTATTAATGGTCATAGAGTCGAAGTGCTAGAGCAAATAGCTCCCGATCCCTCGGATAAATCGGGGAAGAATTATACAGACGCTAAGGTTTATTTTAAACAATTAATTAACCCTCAGGATGACAATTTCTCAAATAAACCAACTTCACTGATTAATGAGTAACTGGTTAATTGTTTAAATCGGTCAACCGACTTCAATCTCGTAAATCGACTTAAGACTACGGACTCAGGACTTCGGACTAAGCCCCCATTTCTAAAATCTTATCAAATTCTTCTGCTTTTAATGGCATTACCGATAAACGACCCTGGCGCACTAATGAAATATCAACCAAACTTGGCTCAGCTTTGATCTGCTCTAGCGAAACCGGATTTTTCAGGCTTTCTACAGGGGATAAATCAACCACTACCCAGTTGGCATCATCGGTAGTTGGATCTTGATAAAACTCCCTAACCACTTTGGCAATACCCACTACATTTTTACCTTCGTTACTGTGATAAAAAAGTACCAAATCTCCTTCTTGCATGGCTTTTAGGTTATTTCTGGCCTGATAATTACGAACACCATCCCAAAAGGTACGGCCATCCTGATTAAATTTTTCCCAACTGTATTTAAAAGGCTCTGATTTTACTAACCAATGATTCATCTTATTTCTCTGTTTAAAGTAGTTTAAAGCGTGTTTTTAGTTCCAATTTAATGATTGGCGACAAATGGTGGCGACAAATCGCAACTTAATGAGGCAACCTAAACAATCACAATTAATCCATACTTGGGGAGATTATGAATTTTATTTAAACACCCCAAAAGAATTAACTGGTGGTAATAAACCATTTGTTTATTTCTATCAATTGAATCCCAAAACTAATAAATCTGAAAGAATTCGCAGGTACATTCCGAAATTTGATGGTAACAAAAAGAAAATAGCTCAATCCGCTAAGCAAATTATTGATGAGCTACTTGCCCTCTTAAAAAGTGGGTGGAATCCTATTACTAATCTTCAAATAGAAAAAGAGATCAATTACAGCTCTAACCTGATTGAGTGTTTAGATTTCTGGATAAAAAAACGAGAAGATGCGCATGCGAATAAGGCAATAGGGTTCAGTGCTTTAAAGAATAATAAAATTCTAGTTATGCATTACAAATCATATTTAGAAACATCTAAAAACCCAGTGTTGAAGATTCAAAATATTACAAAAGTGCATATAAAGGAATTTCTAGATCAGAAAGCTTTTGAAAGAAACTGGGGCAAAGTGACTTACAATACCTATTTGGTGGATTTAGGGACATTCTTTAATTACCTCATAGATATGCGGATTATCAAAGAAAATCCCTGTTCAAATGTTACAAAGAAAAATACTAGATGGGATTCCAGTAGATTCAAGGTCTTTGAAAAGGATGAGCTATTGGAAATTTCAAAAATATTAAATTCAGATAAGCACTTTTTAGGCTTAAATGTGGCAACAAAATTATTATTCAAATACAATATCCGACCAATAGAAATAACAAGGTTACAAATCAAAGATATTAATTTCGAAAAAGATCTCTTGATTATACCAAGTAATAAAACAAAGAATGGAAATGAAGCTACATTTCAACTGGACAAGGAAACCAAAACTTTACTAAGTGAGATGACCACAGGCCTAAATAGAGATTATTTTGTGTTTGGTGGTTGGAACAAACCAACCCCTACCCAAGTTTGCAGTGAATTCTTTGGTCAAAACTGGCGAGCATTACGTAAAAAATATAATTTGTCACCACACCTTAAACTCTATGCTTTAAAGCATACATCAAATTACTATGATATTGAGAACGGAGCAAGTTATGAAGAAATCAGGCAAAGAAATCGGCACTCCAATTTACAAGTGACCACTCTATATATTAAAGAAAGACTATTTAAAAATATTATCAAATCTTCAAATAGTGGACTATTTTAGTTAATGACTGAGAATATCCAAATTTGAAACCTTCCCATTAAATAATAGAATTAAACTAAATTTTGGATATTCTCAAAACTTCTGCCCTCATAAATAGTCAGGTAAATATTTCTTCAATATCTTTAAAGCGGTTCACTTTATAGATATGCACGAAATCAGAATACATCCAGACTTCAAAAAACTAAAAGACTACTTCCCAGACACAACATATGAGAAAGTTGAACATATACGAAAGCATGGCCTCATAATTAGATTAAATAATAATGATGAGGAGAATCCCTATAAACAAAGAGAGAAATATCAGATCGATTTAGATTACACTACAGAGAATCAGTTTTCAGCGGTTTGCAATGGTCTGAAAGACGGTGTTAATTTCAAGCATTATAGCTATGCGCAAGAAAGTTTAGATGAAGTTTTATTACTTGCTCTGTTAGGTAATGAGCGTTTATGGTATGATTATAATTTGTACTATGATTTTTATGAGGACGATATGAAAGCAAAAGAGATTGCAACATTTCTACTTCACTGTAAAAATCTAAAACACGCCAAGCTGTCACAATTAGTACTAAAAGAGAATATTGGTACAAAAAATAATCCTAAAACTAAAAGCACAGGAATCAAGGACGCAGAAATTTCTTCGTGGATCTATAATCTTATATATGATGCCGTCGCATCTGCTAATTTCCCTTTAGGTGCTTTGGGAGAGCGAATCTTTTCACATTTCAAAATTGATATAAATGGTAGCACCAGAGATATTAGTATCGAAGATTTGGAGAAAACAGCGAATATTAGCTTGAAGAATCCCAATATCAGAATAAAGAACTTAATGGTGTGTTTATGCCGTGATATGTTACCCTTTTTGAAAAATTATACAATACTTACAAGTAAGGCAAATGTTAAGCTCACAAATGATCAAGCGAATTTCTTTTATGACTTACTTTCTGTACTAGGACATATACCTGTCAGGAAATCCGGAATACTTGACAGAGATTATATGCATACGCTTTTTAAAAACTATTAACGATTTCATGCAATAGACCAACAGTATTTTGACCTCCAAAACAATTACCTTTTTACAGTAAAGCCAGCATACTTTGTGTTCATAGTCCAGTAATTAAAGAGTTAATAAACTCAATTATTCACTGTTCTTAAAACATTAATATGAACACAGATTTTTTTAGCGTTGACACAAAGTCCGCACAAGCTTCAACAGAATTGGTTATTACTAGTTCAAACTTTTTCGTATCTGAAAACAATAAAAATGGATACGGAACACCTTCAGAATTCATCGATTACTCCAGTGACATGCCAATTAATGCAAGACCACAGTTTGCTGGATTTATGGAAGAATTGAAAAAAGGAACCAAGATGGATTATTCGATTTTTGTTAAGCGTGACCGTGGTGGAAAGGAATACATTTATCCTAAATTCTTTTATGCCAGAGGAATTAAAGGATATAAAATCATGAAGAGCGATGCAATCCTCCGTTTGATTGATGATTATGTGACTGGGAAAATTACAGTTGCAGTATCTGCACAGGATTTAGCAAAGGTTGCAATGAATGGGTAAACTAGATTGGGTGTGGTAAGAGCCACACCCTTTTTATTTAAAATAAGATATGGCAAATTTACCAATTAAGGAATTTCACTTTGGAAGCGACATTCGTTACCTAAGCGATCTTAAACCATTTAAAACAAATGGTTTACTAACTAATTATATATATTTTAAAATCCTTCCAGGATTTGGAGCAACACGAAAAGAAATAGAAACACCAAGACATTCTATAATCCTTGAACCCCTTGTAGAAGTGATAGTAGGGAAAAAGCTGAAGCATCCGAACATACTTGCAGTATATAAGAAAACTAAGTTAAAAGAAATAAGAGATTATCTCAATGATGATAGTATCAAGGTAAAGAAAGTTATGGTTACTCCCGAAAGCTACACTAGAGTTAAACATGTTATTGAATCTCTTAATAACAAATTTGATTTATACAAAGATTTTTTCATGCTTTTTGATGAATGCGAAAGGTTAATAACAGATAAAGACTATAGAGGAAAGATCGTCTTACCAATGAACGATTTTTTTAAATTCAAAAATAAGGCTCTGATATCTGCTACAGCCATTTTACCATCTGATAAGAGATTCGCTGAAAACGGGTTTAAAATCGGAAAGTTTATACCAGATTTCGATTATAAGCAAAGCCTTAATCTTATAAAAACCAACAACATTGTCAATACTCTAAAAATGATTTTGGGTAAAATGAAAGAGCGACCAATATTTATTTTTTTAAACTCCACATTAACCATTCATTCAGTGATAAAATTATGCGGACTGGAAGAGAATTCAAAAGTTTTTTGTTCCGAAGACAGTAGACTAATACTGGAAGATCTGGGCTTTAATAATACATCCAGCACATTGGAAGGATTTGCGAGATACAATTTCTTTACTTGTCGATTTTTTTCAGGATTAGACATTGATTTAGATTTCAAACCTGATGTTATAATGATTACCGATGTTAATAACGCCACCCATTCTATTATAGACCCAATAACGGAAGCGATTCAGATAACAGGTAGGTTTAGAAAAGCTGAAGGCAGTAATGAGATTATTACAACAAACTCTATTTCACATATCACCAATTTTAAACCGACAATAAAATTTAGAACAGTTGAGGATACACAGCAATATTTAAATGGGTTACAAAAAGCTTACATAGAAAAACGTGGAGAATTGGAAGAGGCTGAGTGTAAAGAAATAAATAATCCCATGGATGAAGCTAATTTGGATTCTTTAAAAAAAGGTCTCTCAGCACTTCCATTTAATGAGTTTATGTTTTTAAATGGTGAAATAGACTATTACATGGTCGATAATTTCATTCACAAACAACGGGTAAAAAACTATTATATTAATTCTAAAAACTTACGACAAGCATACGATGATAGTAACTATTTTAACGTTAAAGAGCATACTTTTGATAGTATTATTTCTGATGAAGAAAATATCAAGCTTAGCCTCGCAAAGACTAAAATAGAACAGACTAAACGGGTGGCAGATATGCTATTAAAATTGTCTACACGGGATAACAGGCATTTGAAATTTAATTTTACTGCGAATCATAGCAGTGAAATTGAGAATCTCAGGACTCAATATCCCGAAATAGCTAATGCTTTTTTTACTTTGGGTTATAAAAAAATGGAAGAGCGTGGATTTAAATTCCATAAGATTAATCAGAAAGTTGATAAGGCAGAAAACGACAAATTAAAGTTGACTAAGCCTGTTTTTGACAAAGTACAGGGGGTATTTTTAGTTGGAAAGTTTTATACCGAAGAAGTAATTAAAACTGAGCTTTCTAAAATTTACCTCCAACTTGGGATTTCTGGTAAAGCATTTCCACGTCACCTAAAAACTTATTTTAAAATATCGGACAGAACTCAAAGGGGTAAACAAGGTCATGGTCACGAAATTATTGAAGAACTTAAACACTAAACTTATCCAAATAAATAAACTATTCTAAAGTTATATAGTAAGGTATTCATTTTTGGATAAAATTTCAGCACCAAATTACTTTGGTGCTTTTTTTTATTGTTGCCCCTCATAAAAAGTAAGGACACACCAAAAAAAATTATAGTAAAAAAATTTTGAGTGTGGTGTAAAGATACCCCCAGTATAGAATATCACCCCCTCCCTTTTAATAGATAAAAATCTTCGCCCTGAATCTTTACGAGGGCAAAATTTTCAGAACAATTTGAGTAAAGTAAACGAGAGTGCTACATCTAAGCACCAATAATTATGCGTTAATAAAACAACGCTAAAAATCTCGATCAACTTTATTCTTATAACAGTATAGCCTGAAAGATATTGGCAAAATTAAAACTGCCATAAATTAAACCACCACGACCAGAAATCGTGGTTTTTTTATGCCCAAAATCTAGAAATACATAGAAATAACATGCATTAAAAAAGTAAAATAATTGATTACACACCATAAAATTTAGAAAAATGAAAACGAAAACACGTACAGAAACTAAAACGAAATTAGTTTTGGTAAACGCTGATCTACAACAGAACAATGATTTAGTTGAACAGGCTTATACGGCAATTACCAATGTTGCATCTGATTTATTAAAGAAATTTGAACTCTCCAAATACAGAACTTATATTTCTGTTGAGCATTGCAAAGACCCACAGAATACCAATTTGGTAAGAGAATATATCTGCTTCTTTTGGAACATTACCCTTAGTAATAGTAAAGAGGGCAAATCTTACATCTTTATCTCGATTGATGAAAGTGGAATTGAAAAATTCGGCAGCGGATTAACCAATTTGTTATTAAGAAGTGCTTTTAAGATCACTGAATCGTTAGAAGGGCAACATAGCATTGAATATTCAATGAGGGTTAATTACATGCCAATGGACATTCATAACTTCTTTTACAGGAGGATTGTAGAGGGAGAAACAGATTTTGTAAGCCTATTTACTGTGGAGCATTTAAAATCTTAAAATTAAGGCACAGCAATGTGCTTTAATTTAATTCTCCTTTATATCTTTACATCAATCAAAATTAAGATATAAAGAACAGAAATTAATTTAACTAAAATATAAGCGTTAGCTTAAATGTCCTGCTTTAGGAATCGGCAAAATTCAAATAACACAGGGACAGATGAGTGCAACGCCTACGCGATAAGCGTGGGGTTGTCTTGTTTGTTGTGTAGGGTTTTTTGCCGAACCTCTAAAGCGCATTCAAGTTCAGTCCTGCGCTTATTGTGTTTACAGGTTAGTTTGGGGACGACTAACATTAAATCTATTTTCAATGAAATCTCCAATCTTAATTGTTCTTGCGACCTGCTTATTTCTATTTTCTTGCAAAAGAAGCCAACCAAATGGCAAATACCTAGTTTACTCGGGGCAAACCAGTAATTATGTTTCTAACCCATATTATGATGAACAATCTTCTCGTAAAATAAAAGATGAATTAATTGGCAAAGAATTTAATATTGCCTTTAAAGATGAAATCGTGATAATCGATGGATTTGATAACAAAAAAATTGTTCTTAATGCAGACCAAGCCTATAATAAGATTAACCCTAATATACAGCTCTATAGTTCTGGATCAGTATCTAAAGGTTACCATAATATGGTGTCACTTTTCACAGGTACTAAAGAAAATTCTACCGATTTGAAAATACGCATGAGAAGAAGCCATGATAATGATTTTAGAGATACATCATTGGTAACTGACAATGATCGAAAATTTATTGAACTATCATTTGACCTTAAAAATCTAAATAATTAACTTATGTCTGCATTCTCAAACTATTCTTCATTACCCAAAGAAACCAAAAGGTGGATTTGGATTGGCTACTTAGCTTACTTAGTATACATGGGCTTCTTTGGGGGATTTGATCTAATCATAGAAAAAATTATTCCAACAGGAAACGATGTTTTACAAATTCTTGCATTCCTTACATTATATTGGATTGCTGCCCTACTAATATTATGGGCTACAGACAATTAACAATTAAGGCCATAAGTCAAACTATGGCCTTTTATCATTAATCGCTTTATTAAAATGATATACATTAAGACAATATTAATTCTGTTCATTAGCTTACAATCACTTATAACCACTAAACCAAACCTATCCTACTTAAAAGGCTATAACGGTAAATATCCAACCAAAGTAAAGTTGCTTGGTAACAATCCTCTTAATAAGCGACTTAAGACTTTATTAAAGAGTAGATATGATTTCCTTATCAAAACTTGGGGACCAGAAACACCAATCGAAGTAAATAAGAATACTTTTATTGCGTGGGGCTGTCAACAGCATAATTGCAGTAATACTAATTTTATGATTGCTGTAGACTTCGAAAAAAATGTTGTTTATGTTGGCGTAAGAGAAGAGGAAAATGTAAAGGTCTATTCGGAAGATGGGAGTAAAAATCTAGAAATAACCAAGTGGTCAAATAGAACTAATTAAATATGAACCCACCAATATTTTACACTATTCTTTTAGCCGGACTAATAATTGTTATCTTAATTATCTACCAAAACCGAAAGTCAAAATCAATTAATGATATTAAAAGGCCATCAACACATCATGAGCTTATTGCATTAAATAAGATGCATTCAATTATATCAAAAAATAATTGGTCTGTGATAGTTAAATCAATCGATGGTATAAAATTAGATTATGAGGAAAATGAATTAAGCAATGTTGGCTACCACATTTATAGTAGTTATCACGAACAGTTAATGCAAGGCCAAATGTCAGTTTACATAAAAGACAATATCAAGAATAAATATCTTAAAATTGTGACTGACGGAAGTTCAGAATCTATGATTGGTGTTGTTGATCCAGTTCAAGGTTTTATAGGCTATTTAAGCTTTATAGAACTAGAAAAAAATTAATGGCATCCTAATTCCCTCCCTCTCTCATTTAGTGGCTTACAGCGAGAAAGGGAGGGGTTTAGTCTTTATATGGTGCCGTGGATTCTATACTGCATTTTTATGAGGGGGCAATGCTTTACTTTTCTGTTAGTGATTCTTAGCAAAAGACAGTGGGTTAAGGTAGGAAGATCGGTATTCGGCAAGTCTAATGCCACTTAAAACACACGCCATTGCTTTGCACTGTCATGGTTTTAATTTTGGCAAATCGGTTGCCTCATGAATGCTTTCTCTATCTTTATCTAGGATTTTGCTTCGCTTCATCCTGGATAAATCTAATCGCATTCCACTTTTCAGCTCACCTGCGTAATCGAAAATGCTGCGCTGCGCTTGTGTTAAAACATAGATCGAACCTCATTGCTGCGCAATTACCAGTTCTCACACATTTTCTCAGTTCGCAGACGGTGAGCGTAATATTTAGCACATAAATCAAATCTGAAGTCAAATGTCATAAGAAATAACCATCAATTTGATGATTTATAGAATTTTACATACTTTTAACCCTAATAAATAAACACGCTACTCTCAATTGCCAATCTACCCAGTTCTGGGCAAATACGCGTTACAGCGTAGCGTTTAAATTTTAATTATCAAAAATAAACGAACCAATTCTATTAAATAACGATTATGAAAAAAACAATTACGCTCTTTATTATTCTTTTGTCTGGCATCAATATTTATGCCCAAGAAAATATAGATTTATTGACATACGAAAACACCCAAGACATTAAGTTTTTTAGCTCAATTAAAAATGGTGTTCAAGTAAAGGAGTATGTAACAGTTAGTAAGAATAGTGTAAAGTTAGGTGATACTTTAACATTAGGAACACCTACTTCTGAAGAAATGAGCACAAGGACTTACTCGGGCAGTTATGGTAATAGGGCAAGAGGTGGTGTGGCACAATCAAGAAGTACTTCTAAAAAAACTTACGAATTCATACAAATGGGTAGACCTGCTGGGTTTGGAAGTATAATGTCTGCTATGAACGGAGATGCACAGAGTATGGCAGATAATAGTTTAAAAAATACTACTGTTGTTGTCAATGAAATAAAAACATATCACAGAGGTAGCAAAAATAAACCTATGTACGTAGTTATGGTGTTAGGTGAAATAAATGGTAGAGCTTTTGGTATAAATAAATATCTAAGTGTAATGGATACAGAGTTAGCTATTGAGTCTGGAGAAGTTTTATTGAAAAATAGAAAAATGACTAGAGATGAAGCTATTGCTAAATTAAAAGAAGCCAAAGAATTAACTGAAATTGATATGATGAGTAAAGAAGATTTTGAAAAATTAAAGAAAGAACTTGCTCCAATTATTACCTCTAAAACCAAAGAGTAACATTTCTAATAATTAGATTTTGTAAGACAATGAGGCTTTTGGATCCGTATCAATTTTCAGTTGTAAAGCCTGCCCTCAAAGCTAAATATTAGGAAGTTGCCCTCCTAAATGTATGTAGAGATAGCACTCTTTATTTTTATGAGGGCAAACTTATGCTTGTCTATTTAAAAATCCATAATTAAAACCAGTCACTTAAATAAAAGAGTTAATCAAGTTTTTGGATACTTGACAAATCTCAAATGGAATAATTGGTATGTGGTTTCCCGTACTTTTTATTTTTAATTATCGGCTACATGAGCAAACGTTGTAAGAAATCCAAAAACTACATTTGGGAGAGGAAGCAGTAATTATTTGAAATAAAAACTAAGAAGACGTTTCATTTCTAATATTAATTAGAGTAATTTAACCCTTCTCAACCAAGAACAAACCCTCTTTACAAGATATAAAATACACATGGTAATTAAGACTATAGCGCTAGAAAATTTCAAATGCTACAAAGAAATTAAAATTGATCTTTCAAAAATAACTTTATTAACTGGAGCCAATAGTAGTGGAAAAAGCTCTCTCATATATAGCATTTTAGGGGCAATACAATCTGGTGAATTTCCTTTTCAATTTTCCCCTAACGGAAAATATGTTAAAATGGGTGATTTTACGGAAGTTATTCATGGACAAGATCCAGAAAAACATATGAAACTTGAATTTGTTACCACCGGAAGAAATGATGAAGATTTAGAAACAGTAACAACCTACTGGAGAAGAGATAAAATCAGAAATTTACCTACTCTTCAGACTCTAATTGCACATAGTCCATATTATAAATTAAAAATAAATAGATTGAGAAAGTATGACCTGGAATTTGAATACTTTCCTGAAAAAGATACAAACAAACTTTCGAGATCACCAGAAATTTTTAATAAGTTAATTGAAACAATAGGTGGGTTATTTCCAAGAACCAAATCAGATAAAGATGATAGTGATGAATCTGTAACGGAGGTAACACTTAAAAAGATTAGTAACCTAAAAAATAAAATCAAGTTTAAATTCACAAACTTTAGTGAGCTCCAATCTGAAATTAGAGATAAAGGAAACTACTACTTACAGATAATATCTAGTTCATTGGAAAAGTCATTTAGAGATTATGATTCTAGTGCAAATTACATAAGCTCATTCAGATTATTTCCTGAACGTACCTATTATGAAACCTCAAAAAATGACTTGAAGATCGGAAAATTTGGTGAGAATTACGAAGATCAAATTATCTCATGGGAAACCAATAAAGACCCAAAGTTCAAAGAATTATCAGATATCCTTGAAGATTTAGGCTTATTAAATGGACTTAAATCTAATAGGCTTGCGGGAGGAAGATTTGAAATCCTAGTAAAAAACAAACCTAATGGTATTTGGTCTTCAATAACAGACGTAGGTTTCGGGATTAGTCAATTTCTACCGATTATTGTAGCCGACTTACAGCTTGAAGCTAATTCAACACTCTTTATTGCGCAACCTGAAATTCATCTACACCCAAAAATTCAAGCACAATTCGCAGATTATATAGTTAGCAGAATTTCTAAATCTAAGAAAAACTATGTAATCGAAACACACAGCGAGTATCTGATTAATAGACTGCGGTTAGCTGTTGTTGACAAGAAAGTTGGTGAACAAGATATCAAAACCTATTATATTGAGAATGATGGAACAGAGGCGAGTCACTACGAGTTGAATTTCAAAACTAATGGCCAGATTGAAAATGCACCTGAAAGCTTTTTTGATACCTATATGTTAGACGTTATGAACATTGCAATAAATGCTGAGTAATGAAAGATATATTTATCGATAATAATGTCGCAAAAAATTTTGCTACCCCTTTAGACCCTAATTATAAATCGCTAATAAAATGGTTATTTCATTTTGATAAGGAAGATGTAGCGAAAAGTCCAGAGAATAAAGGCAATTATGCCCATTTGGTTGTTAACCAAAAGTTATTAAATGAATACGCAGGATCTTCAAAAGGCTGTCTGAAAGGAACAGCTATTCCTGCTATTATAAGCAAATTAACAATAGACGGCAGATTAATTAAAAAGGAAAAAAAGGAAATAGAAAAGTTTGTACAAGATAACTTTTCAAAAAGGACATATAATAATTTTAATTCAAATTTAGAGGATCATATTCATATACCTACTGTGTTAATGTCTGTTAGGAGATTTGTTTTAACTTATGATGATAATTTAATTAAAGACTTAAAAACATTTATCAAATATAACGTAACTGTAGAGTCTAGACCAGAAAACCTGAATTACACATAATATTTTAAATTATAATTATTAAACAAAAATAACCTTATCCACTCAACACATTTCAAGAAATTCCGGCATAAACACACCACCTTAAACACAACCCATTTATTCCGTTGCTTCTTGATTTAGTTGAGTTGAAAGCTTGATCCAGTACCATAATTAATTAATATTTTATGGTACAAAAAACATTTAAAGTAGCCGAAGTACAAGTAAGCTACAAACCAGATTTTAAAGCATCTGAGATGCCTAAAATTACCTCATCTAAGCAAGCTTATGACTTGTTAATTCAGCAATGGGACTTAGGTAAAATAGAGTTCTTAGAACAGAGCAAAATGATTCTATTGAATAGAGAAAATAGAGTTCTAGGGATTGTAGACATATCTACAGGTGGTGTAAGTGGAACAATCCTTGACCCTAAGATCATATTTTCAATTGCTCTAAAAGCTAATACATCATCGATAATAATTTCACATAACCATCCTAGCGGTAATTTAAAACCTAGCCATGCAGATATCAAATTGACCAATCAATTAAAAGATGGCGGTAAATTATTAGAGATTGTAGTCTGGGATCACCTGATAATCTCGAATGATAGTTATTACAGTTTTGCAGATGACGGCATGATTTAAAATTATTAGCTTGGGTTAATCACCCAGGCTAATTTTATTATGCTAACTTGAATTTGATCATAAACAAAATTACTTATAAATTAATTCACATATATGAACGGCAAATTTGACCTACATGATAAGCGAGAACAAAACAAGATTGGTTTAGAGACGTACTCTCTTGATAAAACAAATGTGTTTGACATAGCTATCGATAAATTAATTGAAGAATTAAAAAAAAATATATCAAAATCAAACGATCAATATGATGGATGGAATAAGCTAAGAGAAACAGATCCAGTACGATATGCTGAGCTTGTAGAACAAGCAGAACGTCACGACATTAGCCTCGACCAGCAACAATATGAATACTTTTTAGATATTATGTACGATGAAGAGCAATTATTATCTTTAGTTGAAATGAAGATCATATATGCTTTTAAATCCTTGGAAATTAATATAAAAAAATTATTAAGCGCGGCTTTTTCATTGCAATCGACCAAAGATTTTTACAAATGGGATAACCTTATAAAATTCCTGAAAGATAAAAACATTGATGCGACTAAATTTGACAGTTATTTTGAAATTACGCAACTTAAAAGTGTTAATAATGCTATTAAACATTCTGACGATTATGAAACCTCATTGTTATCAATCCAAGAATTTAAAAACTCTGATAATATTACCTATAACAAAGTTGATCATTTTTATAACAGGACTAAGCATAAGCCAACTTCATTTTTGGATGAATTAGTTACAGCAATTTATCAAGAGTTATATGAATTTGAAGAAAGCAAAATTGAAGAAATTGCTCGATCTTTGGTTTTAAGAATGAAAAAGGAAGATGCGGCGGTATTAACACAGAAAATAAGCGAGCATTACAGTTGAAATTTCATTCAAATATCTTCTAAAGGATCTTAAGGTAGGCAATATTTGAATATTGTCCCACATAAAAATGAAGGAAATTGCGTGTTCAAATTATACTAGCTTAGATATATTATGGCAAAAACAGAATCCAATCAGAATGAATACAAGATGGTAAAGATGATTGCATATTGTCGTACCCCAGAGGAATATAAAATTTTTGATTATCGAGCATTGCGCCCAAAATACTTTGTTGAAAAACTAGAAGATGATGGAACAGTTGACACTTCGGGAGTTCATTTTATTTCTCAAGAATTAGATGAGATTAAGATAAAAGATTCGAATATTGAATATTATACACCGAATAATGTCGGCATATTATTATCAGTTACTAATCAGTCTTTGAAGAGAGCCAAAGATATTTTTGAAGAACTAAATTTGCTAAAAAAACTACCTGAGGCAAACAAAAAGGAGACCATTCAAAGAATTTCAATTGCCAGTTACAATTTTATTGAGTCGTTTCAAACAAGCATTGTATTTGCTTATACAGCCTTAGAAGCTTTTGCCAATCTTAGTATACCGCCAGATTATATTTATAAGCAAAAAAATAAAGCCAAGGGAACTGTAGAATTATTTGACAAAGAAGCAATTGAAAGGTGGCTATCCTTAGATCTTAAATTGGGCGATATGCTTGTTGAAATTTATTCAACAAAGCAACTAAAGCAACATTCCTCATGGAGCACGTTTAAAATACTGGAAGACCTCAGACATGACATAATTCATCAAAAATCAATAAGTAGGACTGAGTTTTATAAAAAATACTTTAAAAAGGATGTTTTTAAAGTATGCCAGTGTGCGGAAGAAATTATTGATTTCTTTTATCAACAACAAAAGGACAAAAACTTTACTAATCCTTTATGGCCATGGCTTATTAATAAAAAAAATTATTTTCCAATTGAAAAGTTCAAGCAAAATCGTTTTTATCACAACCCTAAAAACTTCGACCCTAAAACTCTTAAAGAATAAGGCCAAATATAGTACACGATTCATACCTCTTATTTTACGAGGGCTAAATTTTAAGCATCTCCACGTTCTTTAAATATCCAAAACTCAAACCTACCCCTTAAATATATAAATTGATCAATTTTTTGGATACAGGAATTAATTATATTCAAACAATATATATATCTTGGAACATCTAGATTAACAAGATATTACTATGATACCGCATAAAATTCAAGCACTCTTTAAATTTATTGATTTTTTGGAGAGTAAAAAAACTGAATTAATAGAAAAATATATCCCACTATGTGATGAAATAAGTAAGCTTGATATTCGGAGAAATGAATTAAAGCCTGACAAAAACTATATTGATAAATTGCAGTATAATGATCTTCAAAATGAAATCCATGACAAATTTGAACCTATTATTGAAAATATTTATAACCCTATTACAGAAAAATTAAAAGAATTAGAAATTTGGTCTGGGGACAATGCATTCAGCAGTATCTGGAATAATAACATTTCTTCAATCTCGGAAATAAAAAGAGAATTCTCATCTGAAGACGTTACTGAAATTATTAGATATAAGCAATTATATCTAAGTTTTAGAAGTGAAACCAATTCGTCATTTCTTTGCCTGTCCTTGATTTTCCACGTCTTGGATGAAATTTTAAAAGAACTATTTGATTTTTTTAAAAATACCAAAACAAACGAGTTTGACAGCTTTGAAACAAAAACCATCGAGGTTGATAGCATAGAAGAAGCTGTAAAAAGTTTAAAGGAGAACCGAGGAAAGAACATCAAATTATCTATCCCTACTAAAACTCTCTTCAAAAATCCTAATGAAAGAAATATACCAACAAATTTGATAAATGTTAAAAATGAAATAATTATGGGAGATAAATTTGAAAATATTCAAAATTCAACGATTTATAATCGTTCGATTTTTACAGAAGCATTCAATACTATAAAAACAAATTACAGTGAAGAATCAGCACAAGCACTTGAAATAGTAAAGTCCCTTGTAGAAAAATCTGAGAACAAAGAAGCTGGAGAACTTTTTGATAGTTTTAACGAAGAAGTAAACAAAGAAAAACCTAAAACATCTGTTCTTAAATCTTTATGGGAAGGTTTAACCAAAATAGTTCCAATGATAGCTCAAACAGCAGGATTAGTTGATAAAATAATGCCTTTAATCCATCATTAAAAGAACATCAACGAGCAGGAGTTACTTAAAGCCGATTGGAATACACTAAATTCAACCAGATTTTAAATTGAAATTTAGCAATAAATTTTATGAGCGACACTAATCCAAAAGAATCCGAAATTCAATTTCTGACATTAGCATATAATCGCTTCTACGACATTTATGATGAGGTAATGGATGATACGTTTTGGAAAAAAAATGAATGGGAACGGTTTTCCAAAATTAAGCAGGCATTTTCAATATATGTTGAATTATTAAATTATGAGCCATTGAAACAGCAAATAGAAGAACTTAAAACTGCCAGACCACCAATGGAATCTGAAATAGGACGTGAACTATTTAAATTCGTTCGTAATGTTGTTGCACACTTTCCATTTTTCAAAAGTTGGGATGAAGTATGGGTAAATAACTCTCTGGTAAATTGGTATAAAAATGGTCAGACGATAGACAAATTCTTGAAGAAATACGAAGGGCATAAAGAAGTAAAATATCGATTTTGGGAACCTTCAAAAAAGAAAATGACATATTTAACAATAAGTTTCCCAACAGAATATTCTAACGACAATAAAGTTTTCTTTAAGGACATCATTACTGAAAAAGAAGGTGTGAAATTTTCTTTTATTTTAATGCGTCAAATTATGAATACACAAGTGGAAGAAATAAAATAACTGAATGGAAAGCTTTTACTTACTATTTTTCCAAGATGCAAATAATATCTTCTTAGAAGAGGAAATTGGCAATATTTTAAATAATGTTAACGAACGAAAATGAAATCTGTTTAGCTACTATCCCCCATAAAAGTATAGTTGGTAGTTTCGTTACATCTTTATTAGGGTAATATTTAAATAAAAAATGAGCATATCCAAAATTTAAACTCGCCCCTTAAATAAAGAAATAAGATTAAGTTTTGGATATTAGATTTATTGATAAGCTATAAAAAAGATAGTTAACATCTAAATGAACATAAGTTATTCTGTTAATGTTGCTGGTTTAAGTTTAAATATTTAATTCAGTTAAGAATATAATATTAGAGAAATTATATAAAAAAGATAGTGGCAAGCTTAACGGTGCTTTGAGAAAAAAAACACCACCCTCCGAAAGGACGTAAAACGATTTGAGAATGAAAAAATTTCTTCGCATTATTTTGATTGCTTTTTTGACAATCAATCTAACTAGTTGTGCAACATATACAACGATGAATACCAATAAATGGTTAGAATACGAATTACCTCCTTCTAGAATTATCAAAAACGGCGAATTTTTTTTTGAAGGAAAACTATCTGACGGCTCTATTTTCTCGGTGTTTTTCGATAAAAAAATTGATGAAGACGCAAGATATTTTCATGTGATGTTATGGCAAGATTTTGGGTGGAAATTAAAAGACGATAAAACATGGACGTCTCCTCAAGGTGCTCGCGAAAGAAAACTTGGTTATATATACATTAACCCTAATAGACAAGTTGCAGTTTATTATTATCCAGACAGAGAATATAATGTTTTTAAGGTAGATTTCAAGAAATAAGAAAGTGCCTAAGGTATATTCACTTTGCTTAATAAATATTCATCGGATAGGAAATATCCAAAACTTAAACCTGCCTCCTAAATAAAGAAATACAATCAAGTTTTGGATATTCCTTTGAGATTGGACAATCAAATTGTTAGGAATGATTTTGAATTTTAATTGAGTTTTGTCGTACTATTGCATAAACATAATTATTAATTACGTTACCTAAGTCGACAGGCTTTAAAGTTCTTTAAATAGCGAATTTACAATGATTATTACTTGGTTATTGGCGAGGAAAGAGCCGACAAAAGAGCCGACAAATGAAGGGTAAAAAATGCTACTTTTAGTTTTAAAAGGGCAATATTTGAGGAATTGCTTGATAAAACTCCCTTACTACTTTGGCAATACCCACCACGTTTTTACCTTCGTTACTGTGGTAAAAAAGCACCAAATCACCTTCTTTCATGGCTTTCAGGTTATTCCGGGCCTGATAATTACGAACACCATCCCAAAAAGTACGACCATCCTGATTAAATTTTTCCCAACTGTATTTAAAAGGCTCTGATTTTACTAACCAATGATTCATTTTTTTCTTTATTTAAAGCTCAAAACTAACAAAACAGAACGGATTAGAAAATAGGTTGGAAAGAACGGTGGGAATATAAGGAGATTAAGCGCTGCGCTTCATCCTGGATAAATCTAGTCAGGCTCCACTTCTCAGCTCACCTGCGTAATCGGAAATGATGCGCTACGCTTGTGTTAAAACATAGATCGAATCCCGTTGCTGTGCAATTACCAGTTCTCACACATTTTATCAGTTCGCAGGCGGTGAGCGATTTGACCCTTCAAATTAGAAACCTGCAAACTTCAATTTGATGTAAGGCCGCTATCATTCTTTAAAGATTTTATAAACCATACTTGATAATTTAATAGCCGTTTGCCTCCCTTTCCTTCCAGGGCAATACTTTTCAAATTCTTGTGGATCATAAAAGTTTAACGGTTTGATCTCAGCTCTGCTAATTAAAAGAATATACACTCCCCCACCATCTTCGACCTTAAGATAGGAACCCTTTTTCACCGGGCAGCCAGAACCCTCGATGGCATCATCCTTAGTGCGCCACAGCTGCAACTTTGCCACATCATCCCATAGCCTTCTAAGCGTATCTGGGTCAGTATCTTTGATGGTAAAATACCTATTGATCCTTACAGACTCACTTCTATATTCGCTTAAATCTTTGAGCCAAATAGCTCTAGCTACCCCATTTGGCACTTTACTAGTTATCTTTCTATGTTTTGGGCGCTGGTAAACGTAGGTATTTATTGTGTCTCCCTTCTTGCTTAAGAGGTAAAGTTGAGGGCTAGAATTCCAAACACTAGGGAATTGAACAATGATTGTTGTGTCAGCAAGCGTTTGCATGGTTTTTGCAATTTCACTATCATTAAGCTGTGTCTGAGCGCTCGACTGAAAGAACGTTAACAGTAGAGTTACGATTGTTAGATAGGTCTTCATGGATTTAAGATGTGAAAGATATGTAAAATCCACAATGCATTCTTATCTTTTCCCTATGTCAAATATTGATGGTTGATCAGTAAGATAGAGGTGTGTAAGTTCCTTTACTAGCGCAAATCTTAACGTCTACGTTAGTAGGCTGAATGACTTGTGCTTAATGAAGATCTAATTGACGGATTTATTAAGCCTTCGCTGGCGCACGCGTGCCGCGTGTGAAAATAAAGCTACAACATTTTAAAAGACCGCCATTGCCGCGGTCTTTTTGATTTTTAAGATATTTTTACGGATACTAGGTGGCTAAATATCATATTAAAAATATTCTATTTCCTATATTTAATCGAAGATATTATTGAACATAGCTAAAGTCTATCCCTGTATGTTGAATTATATCTAGCAACGAGTAAATATGACATAGAGAAATAAGTTTAACCATATTCCATAGAATAAATGAGCCGTAAATATAAGTTTCATAATAAAGAAGGTTTATACTTTGTAAGTTTTGCAACAGTGTATTGGATAGATATATTTGTGCGGCATTTATATTGCGATATTGTTGTTGATAGCTTAATTTACTGCAAGAAAAACCTAGGCTTAGAACTTTATTGCTGGTGCATTATGCCAAGTCACATACATTTAATATTTAGTGCAAAAAATCATAATCCAGATATTCTACTAGGTAGGATAAAAGAACATACTTCCAAAGAAATTGTCAAGACAATTAAAGAAAACAGCCAGGAAAGCAGAAAAGAATGGATGCTTTGGATGTTTGAGCGGGCAGGCTTAAAAAGTAGTAACGTTAAAGGATCCCAATTTTGGCAACACAACAATAAACCCATAGAATTGTGGAGTACGGCAGTTATTGAGCAAAAGGCAGATTACCTGCATGATAATCCTGTAACAGCAGGTTTTGTTAACGAGGCCTGGCATTGGAGATATAGCAGCGCAATAGATTATAGTGGGGGTAAGGGGCTGATAGATTTAGATGAACTGTAAAGGAGATATAGAAATGCACACGCGGCACGCGTGCGCCAGCGAGGGGTGATTTCTAAGATTAATCAATAATCATAAAACCTTCCTCTATTTTCAAGCATATTTTAATAAAATACTTTTAAATAAATTTTCGCTTTTTAAAAGACTATAGTCAATACATTGAAATAATGCTTTTTCAAAAGTGTCATGAGTTATACCTATATGGTTTTTTATTTTATCAATTAATTGATAAAGTAAGCTTATATAGTCATGGCCTCTTATAACTAATTTAGGATCTTCGTGAAATTCAGCTTTTAGATTATTATAGTACTCTAAATAATCGTTGTATTGTTTAGCTTTATGTAAATTATTTAAAACTTTTAGAATATGCTGAGAAGCAGAGAAATCTATCGTAATTTTTTTCTTGTCAATATTTATTGACTTAGAATAAGATGTAAATTTAGATGCTTCAATTGCACCGTCTTTGTAGAGGCTAGCCTTTACAAAATAGAAATCAAGTAACACAGGCTCAATGCTCTCAATTGTTCTTTGTCCAGTTAATGGAAAACCATGTAAATATGTTTCATAAAAAATATCAATTGTATGTGAATTATACATATACAACTCTAAGCTGTGATAATCTGTATAATTCAAATACTTCCCGTTGACGATACCTGCTAATTTTTCATCAATGTCTCTGTCAATTATAATTGTTATCCCCTTTAAGTTGCCTCCAAATGTTTTTTCAAGATATTTGTCAAGTGCTAAAAGTTTAGCCTTATTGTTAGATTTAATATTAGGATTATCAAATTTTAAATAGTCGAGGTCTATTTCATGAACATGAATAACTTTTACATCTTCAATTTTATTTTTTTTGATAAATCTATTCAATATTAATTTATCGGAAATTCCTTCCACAAATATATCTTTAGTTTCCGGTTCAAGTTTGTAAAGAAGAGTTATTTCTTCTAAAGAGCGTTTAAGATCATCCATTCACTTTATACGTTTGTCAATTTAAAAACAGAGTCGCTATGACCACTTAAAAGCTCGATTGAGTGGGAAGCAAAAATAAATTGAACGTTTTTACTAACTGAAAAATTCAATAGTGTGCGGATAAGTTTTCTCTGCCATTTTATATTCAAAGAAATTTCTGGTTCATCAATTATAAATATGGTGGACTTCTCACTTGACGTTATCACATTACAGAATAGCTGCAATAATTGTCTTTCTCCTGAGGACAATGTGCTAAATTCAATCGGCTCATTTAATTCGTTATGACGCAATTTGAAACCTACATCTATGTTATAAGAGATAGTCTTATGAGTAAAATAATCGTTTATGCCTGTTAAAAACTTGGATAAAATATCTTGTACAGGACGAAGGGAATTCAACCTACCTTGCAAACCTTCAATATATGGTTCTAGGACATTATAAACTAAAGAAAGATTTGGTTCTTTTGCAGATGCCAATGCTGTTTCAAATTCTAATGTTTCAATTTGCGACATAAGCCCGCTTTTATAAAAGTTTAAGCTTTCCTCACCAATATTTTTGATTTTATGTAGTAGATTCTGAACTTGATCGGTTTTGATTTTGCTATTCTTAGGATTAGATACTTGCGTCAAAAGATTTGAATAGATAGTATTTGCATTTTCCTCCCCAGCCTTCGTTCCCCGCAGTGCATTGCTCTTTAGCCAACTTTCTAAATTCCTGACTGAACTAGTAACAGTATCATCTCGATCCTCTTCGAAATCGTGAATCATTTGCCCTTTCTCTAATGCGTTTCTAATTAATCGCTTCTTAAGAGTCATTGAGTTACTCCTATCGGACTGATCAGAAAACGACAAAAGCTTTCTATCCTCTGATAGAAAATTAATCGTGATATTAAGCATTGCTACCTGCTTCAGGAATTTCTCATATTCTCTTTCAATTTTAGGCTCATCACTTACTCTAATGGAATTATCAGAGGTAACCTTTAGAAAAACTTCGAAAACTTCTCCACCTTTGTTTATCGACAATGAATATGATCCAACTATTTCATTACCCTTTCTCCGCGCGGAAATAATAGTTCCATCGCTTAAAGTAATTGAAAATAAATTAAATTTTATTCTGCATAATTCAGTTTTGTGTCCACTATTATTTACTGGAGATAACAAATAAAAAATCATTTTTAATAAAGTTGTCTTTCCAGAGCCATTATCCCCATAAATAATTAATAGAGTGCTATCATCACTATTTTTCTGTGAATCATCAACTAAATAATTATAAAAGCCAAATAGCTTTTTAACTTCAATTTTCACAAGCTTAATTTCCTTGTACATTTTGTTATATTTTAGGTTTTTTTGTCATTTTGACTAAATAACATTGAAATATTCGATTGATTACTCAATCATCTATTTTTATTGCATATAAAAGCTAAACATAATAGCCAATCAAAAAAAATAAACCGACATGGAAATTTAAGTTGAGGATATGTGGAAGCGTTAGTCATAACCAAAAGTAAATAAAAATTACTTTTTACAAAATTCAATCTTTCTTGAACATAACTAAAGTAAAATAATTGAATAAGTAATAAATACTGGCGCAAGGCCTATGGCAAGGGCAATTCGAATAGCCCCTCGCTGGCGCACGCGTGCCTGCATTTGATGTATCTTAATATTTATTTTACACGCGACACGCATGCGCCAGCGTATTGAACTGCAAGTACAGAATTACTAACTGTCCTCTCCTAAGAAAACTTGACACATTTTGGCTTAAAAAAACTCAAAATGAATCAAGAGAAAAAAAGCAATGGATTTAGTATTTTAGTTTCCGATTCTTTCGACCGTACGGATGACCACAATGCCTATGAAGTTTCCTTCAGGCGATGGCTGGTATCTCAGTTGGAAGCAAGGGAAATGACAGTTAGCGAAGCGATCAGGAAGTTTAACATCAATCCCTCAAGTGGACCAGAACTGATAAGAACCTGGCGCAAGAAGTATTCGGACGATATTATTCCAGAACCCATAGAAATGACCCAACAGGAAAGACAGGATCTGATTGCATTGCAGAAGCAGATAAAAGCGATGGAAAAGCAGCTTGAGGATGCCAGGATGCACAATATTGCCCTCAATACACTAATAGATGTAGCTGAGGAAAAACTCAAGATCAATATCAGAAAAAAGCCTGGTGCCAAACAGTAACACTATTGATGCAGCTTTACGGTAGCTTTAGCATAAGCTACTACTGCAGACTGTTTGGCAAGAGCCGTCAGGCCTGGTATGAACAAAAAGCACAGCCGGCAATGCATATGCGCGATGCACTGGTCGTCAGATTGGTTACAGAGATCAGGGAACAGCTTCCATACTGCGGGGTCGACAAACTCTACCACATGCTGAGGAAGATTTTACAGCCCATGGAATAAAACTCGGAAGGGATGGCCTTTATAGGCTTATGGGCAGTTATGGGATGCTCATTAGGCATCGTAGGAGAAAGCCCTACTGCACCATGTCCAATCATCATTACAGGAAATACCCAAACCTGATCCGTGAAAAGGTGATCAATAACCCAGGGGTATTATGGGTAAGCGATATCACCTATATCCGGCAGGCTTCCGGTTTTAGCTACCTAAGTATTGTTACCGATGCCTATAGCCGAAAGATCATAGGTTAGAAACTTCATCCGACCCTGCATAGTGAAGGAGCCATTGATGCACTGTTGATGGCAGCCAAGGACCTGAAAAGAACTTCAGCGCTTATCCATCACAGCGACAGGGGCATACAGTACTGCTGCAATGAATATGTCCGGGTTATAGACTATTTACATATACAGCTATCAATGACCGAAAGTGGGGATCCATATGAAAATGCCATTGCAGAAAGGATTAACGGGATACTGAAGTATGAACATGGGCTTAAAGAAACCTTTCCCTCTTTTGAAAAGGCAAAATCAGCCGTAGATGATGCCGTAACCAAATATAACAGCATCAGGATACATGACAGCTGTGGCAGGCTCACCCCTATAATGGCGCACGAAAGAAATGGAACACTTAAGAAATACTGGAGGAAAAAGAATTACAAAACCAGTAATAAGGAAAGCAAACCCGTTGTTGTTCCGTAATTGGGATAAGAGGAAAAGAAATCCAAGGAATAAAAAAAACGGCAGGATATAAACCAGGAATAACCCCAAACAAAATAACCCTTAGAACTAATAAAAATTAAAAGTTATATTGCATTAGTAAATCAAGTAAATTGGTGTAAAAAGCCTTAGTAATTAATCACCAAAACTGTCAAGCTTTTTTAGGAAGGGTCAAACTGCAAATATAAACCTACCAACTCAAGTATAATGTTGTTAACTGCGCTGATAGAACTGTTAACTGCAAATACAAACCTATCAACTGCAGGTACAGAACTATCGACTGCAAGTATAGAACTATGAACTGCAAGTATAGAACTATGAGCTGCAAGTTCAGAGCTATCAACTGCAAGTACAGAACTATCAACTGCAAAGCTTGAACTAACGACTTCAACGTCTGAACTGTCGACTGCAACGCCTGAACTATCGCCTGCAAAGCTTGAACTGCCGACTGAAAAGTCTGAACTAGCGACTGCAACATCTGAACTATCGACTGCAACGCCTGAACTACCGACTGCAAAGTCTGAACCATCGACTGCAACGTCTGAACTACCGACTGCAAGGTCTGAACTGTGAGCTGCAAGACGAAATCGCCCTAATTTATGCCTTATTTGAACAACAATATTTTGTAGGTTGAGTTGTTTTATCTATCTTAGCTATGCTAAATGATAATTAACATATTTTACTAATCTTAACAAGGGAAGCAATTAAGTAAGCAATTCAATTTTTAACAATATTCCTGAGACGAGCGGAAGTCCCGCATCTATATTTTCTCTGTAAAGAGTTAATTGTCGTTTAGCAGCGTCTCAGGATCTTTTTATCAATGTTATGCTAAACGACAATTGTAAAAACCCAAAGACACAGCTCCCAAATCAGGTAGCAGCTGTAACAGAATTCCGGAAACTGATTGAAGCCTATTTCGATATGATTGGTTTATCGGATGTGAATCAATTCCTTACTGAAATGCTTAGCGCAGCTATCGGGCCCGATCCGCGCTCTGGCAAACACAAGCCCATTACTATTGCCAATGCCCTTTATGATGTAAACAATATCATCAGCCTGCTTACCAAAACAAAACTTTTGGCCAATGAAGAAACCTTTCAGCGTTATGCCATAAACCTGGGTGATAACCTACAGGCTGTTGGCCAGTTTGATGTGGAGCATCTTGCTGAACTATTATATGTTGGATTAAATGCCTACATCTTTCAGGATGATGATTTTGAAGGCGCAACCTTAAAATTTTCCGCCGAAATTACTGCCGCCTATAAGATGATTTATGATTGGTTGTCAGACTGCAATGCCTGGTGAAATGCTGCTGAGAGTTATGAATATAATGAAACTATCGGTTTAGCAACTACACCATAAATTTTAAAAAGTTTAATAGGCCATTTACCTTATTCAGCTATGAGGGAAAAACTCCCCTCCTAATTTAGGAGGGGTGCCCAAAGGGCGGGGTGGTTAATCTAGCGCAAGTCTTAGCGTTTACGCTAGTGGACTGGATGGCTTGCGCTTAACAGAGATTTAATTGACGGATTATTAAGCACAAGTCAGGCCTATACTTTGGCCAGGCGCTAAGGCTTGCGCTAGACGTGGAATTAATTATTTTTTTTGGATATTCTATTTTCGACAAAAAATAATATCTTGTTGAACTAAGCAGCAAATTACACTCAACTTTCAATCTTTTTAATTTAAATGCTTAGAAACATTTAAACACGAATAAAGACTGCTAAAATGACTGAATGGTACAGACGAAAAACTTGGACAAAAATTGACGAAGAGGAATTCTTTGCTAAACTTGGACGAGCAAGAAAGGATAGTCGAGCGCAATATTTAAAGATTCAAGCGATTGAATTAGTTGACACAAAAAAGAAGGAGCTATTAATCGTTGCCGAAACTTTGCTCAATAAAATGCTGGCTGAATATCCAGATGATAATTTCAACAAAGGTTCCGCACTTCATACCCTTGCTGACATTTACAAACTAAATGAAGATTACAAATTAGCCATCGACTTTTACAAGCAAGCGCTTGATTTTGAAAAAATTTATCCCAACGTTAGAACACAGGCTTATTTAGACTATTCTGAGCTAGTTGTTAAAATAAACAAATCGGAATTATTTGATGAGCTTGAAAAAATGCTCTTGGAACGTTATTCAGGACTTATGTTTCCAATTGAAAAATATAAAGTGAATTCAATTCTTTCAATACTTAGCAACACAAAAGGACAACAAGAGAAAGCAGAGCAATATGCAGATTTAGCTGAACAATTCGCAACCGCTGAAACATCAGGACTTAGGTACCATAAATATTTAGGAGTTGTACAGGAGAGGGATAATTGGTTAGACATTCTTGTACAAAACAAATAAGGTTAAGTTTTGGATACTGCTTTAGGGTTAAATACATCAATAAATTGTTGAGAACTCATTTTGACTTCTATTGATGTTTTAGCAAGAATTTTTAATTGCCGGATTTATTAAGCACAAGTAGGTCTATACTTTGGCCAGGGGTACTAAAACTTGCGCTGGGCCTAGATTAGTTTTTAGTCTCGTTCTGACGCTTGAGTTCATCCAAAATCCCTTTTAAAAGCTCATTTCTGTGATAATTAGATTTACTGATATTATCCAATCTACTTAATATAAAATAAATGATAGTTACAACTACCAGAATTTGAATAGTAAAAAAAGCGATCGACATAAAATCCATAACGAGTGTTAATTAGTTTTTATCTAAGATAAAGAATAATATCATCCTAAACCAAGCCTATTATCAAAAGGTGGCTTAAGTGAGGAAAGGATTGCCAAAGCCATAACTTACTCTAAATCAAACAAAACCCTATTCCCCACGCGTTAACACCTCATCTATCATTCCAAATTCCTTTGCTTCAATGGCGGTCATCCAATAATCGCGACTGGCAATTTCATTTATCCGCTCATAACTTTGTCCGCTATGTTTCGCCAAAATATGGTACAGATCCGACTGGACTTTTAACACCTCCCTGATCCTGATATCCATATCAATGGCGGTTCCCTCTGCCCCACCCGAGGTTTGATGGATCATAACCCTCGAATGCTGCAGGGCCGAACGTTTACCCGCAGCGCCCGCGCACAACAATACCGAACCCATAGAAAGTGCAATGCCTGTACAAATGGTGGCCACATCTGGCGCGATATACTGCATGGTGTCATAAATGCCGAAGCCTGCATACACCGATCCACCAGGCGAATTGATATACAGCTGGATGTCGCTTTTGGTATCAACCGACTGCAAAAAAAGCAATTGTGCCTGTATCACATTGGCATTCCGCTCATCAACGGCTTCCCCCAAAAAAATAATCCTGTCCATCATCAACCGCGAGAAAACATCCATTTGTGCCACATTAAGTTGCCGTTCTTCCGTAATATAGGGCGTCATGGCAACAGGCATGGTATGAGCAGCTGTTCTGCCCATATACTGATCTACATAAAGGCCATTTAAGCCCTGGTGTTTTACCGCATAAAGGCGGAATTCTTTGTTGATATCCATCATATTGATTTTAAATTTTAGGCATAACAATGCCCCTGCCCCGAAAATGGAGCATGATTTATAAATTAAATTGATTGTTTATTTGCTGAACAAACGCTTTACCTTTTGCCTGAAGCTTTGATGCGCATCGGTATTAAATAACGTTTCGTGTATGTTATCGATTTCATTTTTCAGCTGCTTCCGGCCATAATCACGTACCATTTGATAGGTTTTGTTTTGCCAGTAAACCTGTCGCTTCAGTTCAGGCTGCAGGACCGTTTTGGCTTCGAACAGGAAACTTTCTCCATCCTTATTGTCCGACAGCAGGTAATGCTCTATCAAACGGAGCTCATTCAACGATGTCTTCATATTTTAAGGATTTTGCTTTAACCGTTTCTTTTACTTTTTCGAGGCATTTAAATTTCTGAGCGGTTGCAGAACGTGCACCCGAAAAGCCAAAGCGCTCTGCCAGTGTTTCCATATCCAGTTTTTCGTAATAAAAAGCACTGAGCAACTGCATACATTTCTGCCCGGCCTGCTCCAGTAAATGCATCAGTTTCCCCGAAGAAACTTCTTCATATCCGGTATCTGCCAAATCGATCTCTTCATTAAGAATGGGGCCAAGCTGACCAAAGGAAACATTCTTGTCGTTTTCTTTATAACGTTTGATCCATAAATATTTGGCAATCCCAAATAAATAGGCTTTCTCCTGATACTTCAGCCTCAGGCCCGAAACCTGTACTTTCTCATAATACACCACCAGCGCATCCTGAAAAATGTCTTTCGCTTCCTCAAATGATCCGCCCATCTTGCTTACGTGCCTTGCAACCAAAGGGAAAGCTTCTTTGTAGAGTTTCATAAAAAGTGCTTCGCGCTGGCTGGGCTGCCCTTTAGTGGCTGTTGCTGTCATGATTACTATGCTTTATATAGTATGTGGGAATTTTTGATCAGATATCACCTAAAATTAGCAATTATTTTTTTGGGACGTCAACCTATTGTTCGGACACAATTGATTATAATTCTGTGCTACTGTTTTTTTATTTCCCGGCCCCTGGGATTGACAGGCGCAATGTCACTAAGTTAAGCCATTCGGCACAAGCAAAAATAATTTAACCACAGATAGAAAGGATGCACACAGATATGAAAATCCGTGTTTATCTGTGAGCATCTGTGGCTAAAAGCTTTAACTTAATGACATTGTTGACAGGCGTGCTTCGGTAAAACCTGTATTTTTATTAAAGTTGGTTAGCAAAATGCCTAAGCTACCCTAAATATTTGTGCTCTAACATGATAAGCATTAGCAGGAATCGGCTTAACTCTTTAACTTCCCCGGTGTTAAGCTAAATTTCTTTCTGAAAGCATTGCTGAAGTGCTGTACGGATGAATAACCAAGCATAAATGCCACCGATTTTATGGGTAGACCTTCCAGCAACAACTCTTTTGCATGGTTAAGCCTGTAATCACTCAAATAACCGAATATACTGTTATCAAACAGTCCTTTAAAGCCTTGTTTAAGTTTAAATTCGTTAATGCCGCACAATTTAGCCAGTTCGGCAACCGATGGCGGCTGGTGGATATTGGCAATGAGGTAATCTCTTGCCTGATAAAGACAATCCCTATCGTAGGCAGAATGTAAAACTGCAGGCTGTTTTTGGTTAATGGCACGTTCAAAAGCTTCGGCCTGGAGCACCAGCAGCTCAATACATTTCGATTCGATAAACATGTGTTTCAGGCCTTCGGGGTAATCACAATTGAGAATATCGCGGATGCAATGCTGCATGGTCCATGAAATGGGAAGGTTTTGTTCAGCCAGTTCCGTATAGCGACCGGTATCGGCATAATCTGCCAAAACCTGCAATGCTTTGGTGGAATGTTCTGCCAGTTGCAAAAACTTCTCTTTAGCAAAATGCACCTCAAAAAAACAGTAGTTATGGCGGGTGTCATATTCGCCTGTACCATCAAGCTCAGGCATGTAAATAATATTCTGTTGGTTGGAATTAAAAACGTACTGTTTATTATTTACCCGGTTAAAAATAGTGCCATTGCCGGAGAGCGTAAAACGCAGTTTAACCATATCGGGTACATCGTAAGTGGGCCTGAAATACATCTGTTGCTGTTTAAACATGATGTCGCCATATACGATATAAATACCAGGAATATTGATCTGTACCAATTCGGCATCGCTAAAAGAAAAACTGTATTTCTCCTTTCTTTCTGTTACCAATCCTCCCCGAACCGGAAGATCATCAAAGCTGCCTCCTACCTTTTTCCAGGCCCCGTAATCTTTACCAACATTGATTCCCATAAAGGCAATTATCACAAAAAAAGCCGAGCTAAAGTAATGGGGTTATCCACAATTCGGTTTTCTGTAAAAGAAAATCCTTTTGATGTAAAAGCGTATAGCTGCTATTTTTCAATTTTGCCCGAATTGCGAAATGCACCGCAAGAGACTAATAACGATACCATGGAGGAGCAAGAAGACCTGAATACATTAACGCAAGATCAAAAAACAGACGTTCTCCCACCCAAAAACACCCTAATTTTTAAACTCTTACAAGATTTACCGCTAAAAACGGATGAAAAAGTATTAGAAATCAGCCCTGCCGACACCGAACACCTCTCTTATTTGTTTCAAAAGGCAAAGAATATCAGTTATTCAAGCACTTACCTTACTGAATCTGCAACAAAAGAGGTCTTTTTTACTTACAAGGCTGATGGTAATGCTGTAGAGTTCATTAAAACAACGGATAATAAACTCGATTTTCAGGATAATTTCTTCGATTATTGTTTTACGGTTAATACCATTTATTTCTGGCCGGATCCGCTAAAATACTTAGCTGAAAGCTATCGTGTTTTAAAACCAGGGGGAAAAATGAACCTGGCCTTTGTTGAAAAAAACTTTGGTGGCGACCTGCCCTGGACACAGCTCGATTTTACATTTTATGAGATTGATGAAGTAAAATCATTTTTCAAACAATCGGGATTTTCGAATATTCAAGTAAAGAAAATGACGGAAACGGTAATGGATCAAAACGGAAAGGAAATCAGCAAACCGTTTATCATAGTGTCTGGCCAGAAATAACGGATGATCTGGTTAATTTAACAAAGCATTAAGACAAACAGCATAAATCATACTGGAAGCAAATTTAATTTATGGAAGCCAAGCCAGCATTTATGGAGTAAAATGGCCGTAAGAGGGGCGGAATAATTTCCGCCCTTACTTTTTTTCGGACAAGCGCATTATCCTGCTGTGATTAATTATTCAATTTTCTGATCAACAAATGTTATTCATAACCGTTTTCAAAAACGATGGTCTGTCGTTTTTTCAAGTTTACTTCGGCAATTCCATCATCGCCCATTTTTACACTTCCAGCAGGCAGATCTCTTACCACATAGGTTTTAAAAGGCAGTTTAATTCTAAGTATGCCCGCATTTTCTGCATATACTTTAACTTTTGTTGGCACACCGTTTTCTTTATTCCCGCTTACCAAAAAGGCGCCTTCAGCACGTAAATTATTAAAAGCTACATCTTTCCAGCTTTTTGGTACGGCTGGAAATGCCTGTATATAACCATTTCTGCTTTGCAATAAAAGTTCCTGAACGCCTTGTGCAAAAGCAAAATTGCCTTCTAAAGTAAACGGACGATAAGTAAAATCAGAGTACTGCCCTCCTTTTTGATCGCCATTTAAATGAAAACTGTTCGGTGAACAGAAATTGGATGCAAAAATTTCCAGTTGCTTTACCGCCTTATCGGCTTGGTAAGCCCTTGCATATATAGAAGCCATCCAGCTAAAAGAATAACCACACCATGCTCTTGTACCAATTTCTTCTAACCGTTTTAAGGAATTATCAATAATGGTTTTATCCTGCTCGTGGTTAACATCTAATAAATCGAGCGGATAAATGGCCATATACTGCGAAAAATGCCTGTGCGAGCTTGTTAAATCAGATCCAGGTGCAATGGTAAAACCAGTTTCATTTATTTCATAATCAGGCAACTGCTTTAGTACTTCTGTCCAATGTGTGCTTTCGTTTATGTTACCTTTTGCTTTGCTTACTTCGGCCGCAGCTTTAAATAAGAACTTAGCTAACGACAAATCATAGTTGGTCCAGTTTAAAAACCAGGCTTTTATGCTATTATCGTTATATTCAGGACTAGAGCTTAAAGGCAGTGAACGTTTGCCATCTTTCAAGCTGGTAATATTTTCCAGGTAGGTTGCCGCTTCATGGATATATGGATAGGCTCTCCTTTTAAGAAACCTATCATCCATGCTATATTTCCACTGCCAATAAAAATGTTGTGAAGTCCATGCGCTTACGGTTGGCGAAAGCGAATATTGGATCCATCCACCCATTGGGTCACCATTCAAAGTGACTACACCTGGAACATTTAAGCCTTCAACACCAAAATACTGTTTGGTATAGATCAGGTTACTTTTTCTGATTTTCCATAGCCAATCGGTAAAAGTGGCTCCTTCGGCCAGGCGGTTAGCGCTATATGTTGGCCAATAACTCAATTGGGTATTTAAATCATTGTGAAAATCGCCTTTCCAGGGTGGTAAGCTGCCATTATCGGCCGTCCAAACGGCTTGTAAAGTTATGGCCGGTGCGCCTTTTCTGGCTACACAGCCCAATTTATACATTTCTAAATAGTATTGTTTTTGAATAAGCTGATCCGGAACAGCGATATTCGATTTATTCCAGAAATCCTTCCACCATTTGGTATGAGCATCCCAGCCTGTTGGCTCTTTCGCTGTTGAAGAAATACCAGGTAATTTTGCAGTTTTATCATTACTAATGGTCCAGGAACCGATTACATTGCCATTAGCCACTGTTTTCCATTGAACCAACACTTCATAATAGTGTCCATCATAAGTAGGCTGACGGTAACGGACACTATTTATCTTATTGGTAACTGTTCCTTTTGCATAGCCCAATTTCTGCAAACCCTCACCTGAATGGCTGTTATCGCCTTTTTCTATTAAATTATTGGCGTAATTATGTACAATCAAATTAGGTATGATTGCGGTAGATTTAAGATTTTCGAAACTAAAATATCCCCGTTGCCGATTTGCATGGATGTAACAGTTAAAAATAGTTCCATTTTCAAATTTTACCGTATTTAAGGCTGTTTCGATATCCAATTCGTTCGATACTACTTTACCCAACTTAGCAATATCAAATTCCATTGCCGCTGCAGGCAATTTGGTTGGATATGGACTGTTATCATAAGGTTCATCGCCTATTTTTTGAACGGCAGCATAGTTGTTTTGGTGAACTTGCTCTTCTACCCATTTAAAATTAAGCTTCGAAATATCCAGCGCTTTTCGTTCATCCCATAAATCGGCACGATCTAATGAAAGGCGTAATTTATTGTTCTTTTCCCAGATTAAAACGCCTAACATACCATTCCCCAAGGGCATGGCTTCATCCCACCTGTTGGCGAGTTTAGGAAAGGAAAGATTATAAGGTTTTAATGATTGGGCATAAATAAAGTTCCCAATGCACTGAAGCACTAACAGTAAAAGGATTTTCGTTTTCATTTGTGTTTAGAAATGGTTAGTATCCGAAACAGGACATCAACTTCTAAAATAACGATATTTGGCGAGACTAAAATCCAGAAAAATTGCGCAAACGTTTGATAGGTAATATAGAATGCTGTTCTGCTAATAAAAGTTTAGTGTACAATCTTGAAAACAAGCTCTTTTAACAGCTCGCCATCATCTACATTTCCGGTACTGTCTAAACCTTTGCTTTTTAAATCGTATTCGCGGAGTAAACCAATCACCTGGAAAACTTTTCCTGTATTGTAATTTCTTGCAGCTACCTCATAATCTTTGATAAAGAATGGAGGCACGCCCAAAGCTGATGCCGCATCGGCCTTATTTGGGATGTAATGGTATTTTAGAAGCTTAGTGAAGTAACCACCTAAATTGGCCAAAACCATTACTGTTGGGTTGGCTTTAGGGTTGCTGGCGAAGTAATTGATAATTTTATTACATTTCAGCACATCGCGGATGGCCAGTGCCTTCTGCAGTTCAAAAACATTATATTCTTTACTAATGCCTATGTTTTTCTGAACCAGGTCGGTATTAATGGTTGTCTCTTTCGGAACATTAAGCATTAACTTTTCGATTTCGTTGGCAATTTTAGAAAGGTCGGTACCTAAATATTCGGCCATTAAAGCTGATGCCTGCTGATCGATCTTGTAACCTTTATCTTTAATAAATTCTTCAATCCATGGTACCAGTTTATAATCGCGGACAGGATCTGACTGAAAAATTAGCCCACTTTTATTAATGGCTTTGTAGATTTTTTTTCGTTTATCGAAGTTTGCATACTTAAAAGCCAAAACCAATATGGTACTTGGTAAAGGTTTTTCAAAATAATTGAGCACAAATTCGCCCTCTTTACTGCTCGAATCTTCTTTGCCCCATTTTAAATCCTGTGCTTCCTTAACAATTACCACCTGATAATCAGACATCATCGGGTATCGCTTTGCAGCACCCAAAACCGTAGCCATATCGGTATCTTTACCATACAAAACAGTCTGATTGAAACCTTTTTCGGCATCATTCAATAACTTATCTTCAATATAATCTGTTACTTGATCGATATAATAAGATTCTTCTCCATGTAATAGGTATACAGGTTTGAATTTTCGGGCTTTAATATCTTTAATAATTTCGGCAGCAGTCATTGCCCGTAAAATTACGATTTAGGTTTAACGATTTGGACAAATGTTTATAATTTAAGAGATATGAGATTTGAGATACAAGACTCGAGACTTCATAGCATAATCAAAATTAACTACCTTTGAAGCCGCTGGGTTTTATAAATGGATCAGGATACTGCAAAATATATTGTGAATTATTTTTCTAATCTTCTTACTGCAGAAGAGCGGTTAGCAATTCGGCATACCCATTCTATAATTAAGCTGGGTTTAGATTCAGGCCAAGTAAACAACCCACAGGCAGTTAATGTTTATAAAAAAGCTGGCTGGCTAAGCGAAGATCAGGACATCTTAATGTTGTTGCAAGATGGATACGATTCATTCGAACTTACTGTTGCAGAAAGAATTTTATTACAAAATCCAGAAGTAGTATTCCTTAATAAATGCCCTAATTGTAGTAAACTAGCAAGAACGCCTTTCGCCAAACAATGTAGATTTTGCGCACATAATTGGCACTAAAATACCCGAAAACTATCACCGAAAACCGCCAACAGAGAAATGTTCAACCCTACTCCGCTTAACCTACCGCCTTATCCATTTAAAATTACCCAAAAAGATGATCTGGTTTTTATTTTCGATGAGTTGAGGAAAAAGCACCTTGTACTTACACCTGAGGAATGGGTTCGTCAGCATTTTATACAGAATCTGATTTTGGAAAAGAAATTCCCCCGCACATTGATCCAGATTGAAGGTGGTTTGGTGCTAAACCAATTACAAAAAAGGAGTGATATTTTAGTTTACAATACCGCTGGCGAGAAGCTGATGTTAATTGAATGTAAGGCACCTAAAGTAAAGATTACGCAATCGGTTTTCGATCAGGCATCGCGGTACAATTCTATACACCAAGCCAAATGGATTGTGCTAACCAATGGTTTGCAACATGTTTATGCAAAGATGGACCTTGAAAAAGGTAAATTTAACTTCGTACAAGAAATGCCGGAATATTTGGGTTTGTAGCTTTTTGCCACGGAAACACGGAAAATCACAGAATAGAATTACTCCAGTTTTAAATAATGTTATCCATCTATCGGTTGGTGTCCCACCGACCGAAACTTAATCGGCATCCACAACGTGCAAGTAGCATAATTATCTTCTTGTTGGTGAGGCACCAACCAAGAGAAAGGTCCTTCGTATCTATAATTGACAGATTGTAGAAATTGGTCGTCATTTCGACTGAAGCGCAGCGAAATGGAGAAATCTTTGAACTATTCAACAAACATAGTTCAAAGATTTCTCCACTGCGGTCGAAATGACGATTTATCTTAACCTGTCATCCCACCGCGTTTTTTTAAAAAAACTGATTCTCAAGGTAACAATCAAATTAATTGCGTTTTCTGAATCATGCTATGCAATCTTCAATAGCAGCAAAATCCTTCCGATTATAAACCTGATTGACGCGAAAATCCTTTTTTGTCACCCTGTCCAAAGGACTCCTGCGGAGAGCGTAGTCGAAGGGCAAAAAGATTAGAGCAAAAAGCAGGACGGGCTTTAAAATACCTGACACAATTGCTTTCCAAAAAAAATTAGAGCATTAAAAATCCTTTCATTTTCCGTCATTGTGAGGAGGAACGACTAAGCAATCTTACAACAATCGCTATTAATCTATCTTTTAGATTGCTTCGTCGGCTGAAAAAGCCTTCTCGCAATGACGATTTTGTGCAGATGACAGATTACCTAAACACTATATTCCGTCTTCCAAACCTGTTTATTTCCGCTATAAATGGCTTCGTTACACATGGCCACACAAATAGCCGCTTGCGTTCCGGTATTGATATTTGATGCTGGTTCTTTCCTGGTTGTTATCGATTTATAAAATTCATCTAAGGCATAATTTGTACCATCAATGGTGGCTTTATCCAAAATCGGGATTCCGCCATCTTTATTTACCACAATTTTTGTGGCCCCAGTTACGCCATCAACTATGCCCAATTCTTTTTTAGCACTTTGTTCAGGATAAAATAAGCCGGTATTGGTTAGCAAAGAAACCGAACCTTTGGTGCCTTTTATTTTAAACAGGTAACCATCATGCGCATTGCCACAAGTAGCCCCAAAATTGCCGATCATGCCTTTTTCGTTATAACGTAGAATAGCCTGAATATTATCGTAGGTTTCGCGCCCATCTTTAAATACATCTATCCCACCCGATCCCATAATTTCATCAGGCTGCGTTTCGAAAGCCCAATTGATAAAATCAATCTGGTGCGATAAAAGTTCGGCTGCTAATCCGCCAGAATACTCTTTATACATCCGCCAGTTGATTTTGCGTTCTAAAGCTGGATCTGGTACCGCCCTACGCCAATTGCCATTACGGTCCCAACGGCAATCGATCTGGCTAACCTTGCCCAAATAGCCACTTTGGATCATATCCTTCACCTTAAAATACAAAGGCGAATAACGATACTGATAACCCACCTGAAAAACCTGATTGGGATATCGTTTTACCAGTTTTTTAAGTTCGAGTGCCTGGGCAATGTTGTATGTCATGGTTTTTTCTACATACACATGTTTGCCAGCCAGTACTGCATCTTTGGCAATTCTGAAATGTTCACTTAAAGGTGTGGCAATAAAAACCGCGTCTATTGTTTTATCGTCTAAAACTTTGTGGTAATCTTTTACGGCCTTAGCATCTGCAGGAACATACTTTTCGGTTTCCTTAAGCCTAAAATCGAGTAAATCACAAAAAGCTTTAATTTTATACTTTGTGGGCATTGATTTAATTACCGACAAAACGCCTTTGCCACGATCGCCACAACCAATCATTGCCACATTAATAATTTCATCAGCCACTAAATTAGCAAAGCCCTGGTTACCCAAAAGTAAACCAGAGCCTAACAAAGCTGATGTTTTAACAAACGATCTGCGCTGCATCTATAATGTTTTAATTTTAATGGTCCTAAAATCCACCTTATTTCCATGGTCCTGCAATAGGATATGGCCTTTTGGTGCTTCACCAAAGTTTTTCCAGTCTTTATATTTACTAATGGCAACCAGTTTTCTAAATTCTTCTGAGCCGCGTGTATATTCTAAAACTTTAACGCCATTTAAATAATGCTCTACTTTGTTATTTGGATACACCACCAAACGGCCATTGTTCCAGCTTCCAATTGGACGTAAATAACGGGCTTCTTTTTTCGAAGTCATTAAATCGTATAACGAAGCCAAAGTTCTATTTCCATCTCTGCCCAATTTAGCATCTGGATGTAAAACATCATCTAAAACCTGATACTCAAGACCAATAGCAGAACCTGTATTTTTTTCGCTCAGGGTAACAAAATATTTTACGCCGCTGTTGGCACCTGGAGTAAGCTTAAACTCAAACGACAAATCAAAAGCAGCATATTCATCTTTGGTTACAATATCGCCGCCGTTGGTCGATTCTGCACCACCCGATGGCTCCACACTGATAATGCCATCTGCAATTTTCCATCCTTTGGCAGGGAAAGTAGTTTTATAAGCACCAACCCAACCTGCATTGCTTTTGCCATCGAACAAAAGTTTATAACCCTCCGATTTTTCGTAAGCAGATAAGGTATTCGGTGTTAAATTAACCGTATAAATTCCTTTTGGAAAAGCTTTGGCTTTTAATCCCTCTGTTTGAATGTTGATATTTTTGAAATAAACTTTTTTGCCATCATTATCGAGGTTATTGCCAATGCCATGAACTTGCAAACCAATAAATCCTGATTTATCCAAAGTGTCGATCACGTAGGCAACAGGTGTTCCATTTACCCAGGTTTTGGTTTCGTTACCAATACATTCGATTTTGTAATGGTTAAACTCATTCTTTTTATACAGTGGTTTTGCCGATGGGTTAAGTTCTAAAGGATATAGCCACAATCTTCTGGCTTCATCGTAAATCCCCCCGGTCCATGCCCTTGGTGTAGGATCTATTTCTACCTGCCTGCCAAAAACCAATCCTTTGCCGTTATTTCCTTCCGGTTTAATATGGCTGCGTGTTTGTACGCCCGAGTTAGTGGTTTCACCTTCGAGTTTTACATCCAGTTCTAAAACGAAATCGCCATATTCTTTTTCAGTGATTAAGAACGAATTTGGTGTGCCTTTGGTCATCGTTCCGATAATCATTCCGTCTTCAACTTTGTATGGCGCAGCTCCTGCAACTGCTTTCCAACCGGTTAAGGTTTTGCCATCAAATAATGGTTTAGCTTTTTGGGCAGCGGCTGATAAACTGATTAGCGAAAGGGCTAGAATACTATATTTTTTAAAATTTAACATGGTTTGTTTTTTCTTGTGTCATTGCAGGGAAGAATGAAAAAGCAATCTTTCTTGAAGGTTCGATTGCTTTGCGCTCCTCCCAATGACGATATTTTTTTTTAATATTTAAATACTTTTCCGTTTGCGATTACTTCTTGTCTGCTTTCATCGAAAATTGCTTTTGCACCTGTTCGTACCGCAGCATTGGTCATGATATTGGCAATGGAGTGTGAATAACCAGCTTCAACAGGTGCATTTGGTGTTTTACGACTACGCACACATTCCATCCAGTTGCGCATATGGCCAGATGTTAAAGAATCGCCTCCCATATTGGCTCCTGTAGCCGCTTTAATTTCAGTTTTACTTAAATCAAACTCAGGCAAAAGATTGGCTTTTAAGCCCATGGCTGCAGCTTCTCTCTCCTTTAAACCACCTTTTGGCGATACTTTATTGGTAATTAAATTCAGCTCACCACCGTTAGAATAGTAAACCTCGCCCACATCGCCCACACTATTCTGCATTCTTGACGTAAAGGTAACCTGAAAACCATCTGTTGTATCTGGCTGACCATAATCGAATACGGCAACCATCGAATCCCAGTTTCTACGGCCATCTTTCCAAGTGTAAATACCTCCGTTTGCCACTACACTTCGCGGATGTTTTAAATTGGTAAACCAGTGTACGGTATCAATCTGGTGCGACATCCATTGCCCTGGCATACCTGAGGAATATGGCCAGAACAAGCGGTATTCTAAATATTTTCTTGGATCGAAGGCTTCGGTTGGGCGGTTCAATAAGAATCTTTTCCAATCGATATCTTCTTCTTTTAATTTGGCTACTAAATCTGGTCTGCGCCATCGGCCTGGCTGGTTTACATTCCATACTAAATCTACAGCGGTTATCGGCCCAAATTTTCCATCCTGAATAAATTTTGCTGCATTGGTATAATTCTCTCCACTCCTTCTTTGCGAGCCAATCTGTACAATCTGTTTGCTGGCTTTTACGGCTTTAAATGCGGCTTTGGCATCATCCATGGTTTCGGCAAAGGGTTTTTCTACATAAGCATCACAATTGGCTTTTACGGCCTCTATGGTGTGAAGTGCATGCTGAAAATCGGCGGTGCTGATAATTACGGCATCAAGATCTTTTGTGGCATAAAGTTCATCGTTGTTGCGACAGGCTTTAATGTCGTGACCAAATTTTGCTTTTAAATGGGCAATTCCTAAATCTCTACGGTAGTTCCATAAATCAGAAAGGCCAACGATATCGAAATTGAGTTCCTTGCTGTGGTTCAGGAAACAAGGCAAAAGGGTGTCTTTAAAGCGATCAGAAAATCCAACAACGCCCACGCGTACCCTATCATTTGCACCGATGATACGTCCATAACTTTTGGCGCTCATGCCCATGGTACCTGCATAGGTTGCTGCAGCAAATATTGCCGATTGCTTAATAAATTTTCTTCTGGAATTTTCCATTTGAGGATATTAGGTTAGATTAACGCTTAAATAGTGTACGATCTGACAGATCGTTTTAACAAAATCTAAAATATGGTTAATAAAAACAAACCTTAAATATTCGAAAGTAATATTTTTGAAACCTTATCTCGAAATAATGGCTTACAATCGTATTAATCTTAAATAAATAGCCAGAAAGCCATTATTTAAGGCAATAACATATTTTTATCGATATGTAGGAAAACGTTTGAAATAATTTATTCAGGTAACTTACCGGAATATTAAAAAATTTTCTGAAAGGCTTTTACAGCCTCCAGTTATTCGTTGTTGTTTGAATAAGCAAAGTATCACGGTCTTGTAGCTCATTTAAGAAACGATCATTGAAATCGCCAAACAGATGACCGCTAGAAAGAGCAGCTCTATTATACAAGCGCAATTTATAAAGATAACCAGGGATAGTAAGGGCCTTTTTGTTCCCAGTAGCTTTAAATCCTAAATCTGCCCTGTAAATAACGGAAGGTATTGATGTTGGCTGACTGATTACCCTCACAGGCTGGGTATAAATACTCGTTCTATATATTAAAAAAGACCGGTCTAGTGATGCCTGGTTTCCGAACACATTCCCAGAAAATAGATGAACATCTCCCTTAAAATCAATATTGGCAGAATCTTTTACTTTATAAGTCCAAAATCCTTCTAATGCGCCTGGATATCTAATTTCAGCAGAATCGGGTTTGGTAAATTTTATCTGATAAAAATCTGCATCAAAAGAATTGACAAAGGCATTTCCCGCGAAATTAGTAATTTTCGGTTGGTCCAGAACTTCACCATCTCTGGTCCACATCCTCATTTTTCCCCTACTATAAGATTTATAATTTAAGGAAATCGGATATTTCAGTTCTTCTTCCTTATCGCTTTCTTTTTTACAGGAAACAATAAATAATAACAGGCAGGAAAAGATGCATAATAAATTTCGAGAGCACATCATATTTTTAATTAAAGACCTACAAGGCTCTTAGAACCTTATAGATCTGTTACGGTTACTATCCTAAAACCGCTAAACTTTCTTCAATAATTTTGATTTTAGCTTCAGCGTCGGCTTTTTTATTCCGTTCGTTTGCAATAATTTCCGGTTTTGCATTCTGTACAAAGCGTTCGTTGCTCAATTTAGCATCAACCGACTTTAAAAAGCCCTGTAAATATACTAAATCGGCATTTAAACGCTCACGTTCTGCTTCTACATCGATATTTTCTGTCAGCGGGATAAAAAATTCATCTTTGCCAGCCATAAAAGCAGTTGCGCCAACAATTTTATCGTTTACAATTTCCGCTTCTGATACATTGGCCAATTTGAAAACAATGTTCAACCATTTTTCATAATCAAGATCAGAATTTATTTTGATACTTAAAGGCAACGCTTCTTTAGGAGAAATTTGCTTCTGGTTCCTAACATTTCTAATTTCGGCAACAACGGTTTTAATTACCTCCGCATCTTTCAATAATTGAGCATCAAAAGCCCCGCCTTTCGGGAATTCGGCAACAATACAGCAGTCCATTTCTCCACGTTCGGCAAACAGATCATCATGCCACAGCTCTTCAGTTAAGAAGGGCATGTTCGGGTGTAATAATTTGATGATATTTTCGAAGAAACCGACTGTAGCTTTAAAACTCTCCGAATCAATCGGTTGCTGATAAGCTGGCTTAACCATTTCTAAATACCAGGCACAGAAATCATCCCAAACCAGTTTGTAAGTGATCATTAATGCTTCTGATAGGCGGTATTGTTTAAAGTTAGCTTCAATTTCTACCAGAGCTTCGTTAAAGCGGTTTTCGAACCAGGATATGGCCTGGGTATTTGGGTTCGCTAAGTTTTCGTCAACTTCCCATCCTTTTACCAAACGGAAAGCATTCCAGATTTTGCTGGCGAAATTACGTCCCTGTTCGCAGTAACTTTCATCAAACATTAAATCGTTTCCGGCAGGTGACGACATTAACATCCCCACACGAACCGCATCGGCACCATATTTTTCGATCAATCCGATCGGATCAGGTGAGTTACCCAACGATTTAGACATTTTACGGCCTAATTTATCGCGTACAATACCTGTTAAGTATACATTTGTAAAGGGTTTTTTACCCATAAACTCATGTCCGGCCATAATCATACGAGCCACCCAGAAGAATAAAATTTCAGGCGCCGTAACCAGATCGTTGGTTGGATAATAATAATTGATGTCTTTATTTTCAGGATTTTTAAAGCCATCGAAAACTGAAATCGGCCATAACCATGACGAAAACCAGGTATCCATCACATCGTCGTCCTGTCTTAGAAACGGCTCTAACTGATTTTTGAAACCAGCTTTTTCTGTTTCTGAACAGCTTTCATCCAAATGTTTTTTCTTCCAGAATTCTTCTAATGCTTCATCTTTAGTTTTGGCAACCACCCAATTTCCTTTATCATCGTACCAGGCCGGGATTCTCTGTCCCCACCACAGCTGGCGACTAATGTTCCAATCGCGGACATTTTCCATCCAATGGCGGTACGTATTTTCAAATTTATTTGGAATCAGGTTTACTTCTCCATTCAATACATCATCCAAAGCTGGCTGTGCCATTTCTTTCATCTTCACAAACCATTGCATGGAAAGTTTTGGTTCGATAGCGGCATCAGTACGTTCAGAAAAACCAACTTGAGATTTATAATCTTCAACTTTGTCCAAATGACCAGCCTCTTCCAGCATTTTGGCGATTTTTTTACGGGCAACAAACCTGTCTTCGCCTACTAAAATGACCGCTAATTCATTTAAAGTTCCGTCATCATTTAAGATATCGGTAACTGGTAACTTGTGTTTTACACCCAGTTCATAATCATTTAAATCATGCGCTGGCGTAACCTTTAAACAACCTGTACCAAACTCAATATCAACGTATTCATCCTCAATAACCGGAATTTCATGATTAATCAGCGGTACAAAAACCTTTTTACCTTTTAAATGTGTAAAACGCTCGTCGTTCGGGTTGATACAGATTGCTGCATCGGCCATAATCGTCTCCGGACGGGTTGTAGCTACAACAAGATAGTCGGGAGTCTGAAGTCCGGAGTCCGAAGTCGTATTGCCTACAATGGTATATCTAATATAATATAGTTTTTGATTTACTTCCTTACGGATTACTTCTTCATCAGAAACCGCAGTTTTACCGGCAGGATCCCAATTTACCATACGGATACCGCGATAAATCCATCCTTTTTTGTACAAGTGGATAAATGAATCGATCACTGCTTCAGAAAGATCTTCTTCCATCGTGAAACGGGTACGGTCCCAATCGCAACTTGCACCCAGTTTCTTTAACTGTTCTAAAATAATACCACCGTATTTCTCTTTCCACTCCCAGGCATATTTCAAAAATTCTTCACGAGAAAGGTCTTTTTTGTTAATCCCCTGCTCCTTCAACATCGCCACCACTTTTGCTTCGGTAGCAATAGAGGCATGATCAGTTCCAGGTACCCAACATGCATTTTTGCCTTGCATACGGGCTTTACGGATCAATACATCCTGAATGGTATTGTTAAGCATATGCCCCATGTGCAGCACACCCGTAACATTTGGAGGCGGAATGACGATGGTGTAAGGTTCGCGTTCATCGGGTTCGGAGTGGAAAAATTTCTTCGATAGCCAATAGCTATACCATTTATCTTCTGTTTCTGCAGGATTGTACTTGGTGGATATGCTCATGAAAAATTATTCAATATCAATTTGAGTGGCAAAAATACGTTTTTAAGGGCAAAAATTAAAGTAGAAATCGTTTGAAAGCAAGCATAGAAATGAAATATTATAGTTTAAGCGGCCACTATTTAATTCATCTTTCCGTCGATAATTGTATTTTAGTGTACACCAAATACCCATTACAAAGATTTGCTCCGCCATAAAACCATTTAAGCTACCATGATTCCAAAAAACCTCAAAATTGGTTATGCCATATTGCGCGTATCAATAGCCATTATTTTATTATCACACAGTGTGTTTGGCATGTTTGATGGTGGAATTAACGATTTCGGAAATTTTTATCTGAATAAAATTGGATTTGCACCCTATGGAGTGGCAATTGCATGGATAATCAAATTATCGCATATAGTTTGCGCCATACTTTTAGTTATGAACAAATATATCCGGCTGGCATGTTTTGCAACAATTTTTATATTGATAATGGGCATTATCATGGTACATTTTAAAGAGGGCTGGTTTGTTGTAGGTGGCGGAAGAAATGGTATGGAGTATAACTTCTTTCTCATATGCGTATTAACCGCTATTATGTTTTTGAATGCTGATTCAAACAATACAACACAAAAATCAAAAACGGAATAAGTTAATCGATATCCTCAAAAACATCATCTAATTCCAATTCAAAACCTGTTAATACCGATGAAGTTATTTTTTCGCTATGGGTGAATATTTTAGAAGGCTGAAATTTGCCCGAATCATTAAGGGTGTAAATGAGGATGCTTTGATCGCTTTGGCTAACCACCCAATATTCTTTAACACCAAATTCTTCGTAAACGCGGTATTTATTAAGCAGTTCCATTTTGGTATTGCCAGGAGATAAAATTTCTATAACAAGATCGGGAGCACCGATGCAGCCGCGGGCATCTAGTTTGCTTTTATCACAAACAACACAAATATCGGGTTGTAATACCGTATATACATCTTTATCAGCTTTACTTTCTTTAGGAAAACGGACATCGAACGGTGCAGAATAAACTTTGGAGGGTTTACCCTTTAAAAAATTGACTATAGGATTTAATAAATTGATAGAAACTTCCTGATGCACCCTTGATGGCGCAGGACTCATTTTAAAGATTTTACCTTTAATCAGTTCTACTCTTTCAGGAAAAAGCCAGTTTAAATAATTAGAATAGCTATAAGTTAATGACGCATCAAGTTCATTGAATTGCCTTACGGGCTCATCATCGTTTAAAACCGGATATGGAATAGGCTTAGACATAAACGAATATACTAATTTTTATAGTAATCCGGACTTTCTATTTTCCAACATATCTTAATACCATTATGAAATTGAGGACATTAAGTTTTAGGCATTCCTTAACTATCTTAATTTCTTAATGGTAAAAGGATAAATGTACTAAAACTTCATTTTCTGTATCCTCACTGCATTTAAAATGGCCAAAAGTGCAACACCAACATCGGCAAAAACAGCTTCCCACATGGTGGCAATACCGCCCGCACCTAAAATTAAAACCAATGCTTTTACCGCGAATGCCAATACGATATTCTGGATCACAACCTTTTTAGTTGCCTTTCCGATTTTAACGGCAGTTGCAATTTTAGAAGGCTGATCGGTTTGGATAACTACATCAGCTGTTTCAATAGCAGCATCGCTTCCCATTGCCCCCATGGCAATACCAATGTCGCTAATGGCCAAAACAGGCGTATCATTTATTCCATCGCCAACAAAAGCTACCACCTTACTTTTGTCCCTTTTAATTTCTTCAAGCCTGACTACTTTATCTTCAGGTAATAAATCGCCAAAATAAGTATCTATACCTAAACCTGCTGCGACTTTTTTAACAATTGAAGTTTTATCACCGCTCAGCATCACAACCTGTTTTATTCCGTTTTCATGAAGCTGTTTGATAGCTTCTGCGGCGTCTTCTTTTATTTCATCGGCAATTAAAACATATCCTACATATTTTTCGTCAACGGCAACAACCACAATACTTTCTTCAATAGCTGTAATCTTGGCATCAAAGGCAATATTAAATTTCGCTAAAAGCTTTGCATTCCCTGCCAAAACCGCTTTGCCATTTACCGATCCCTTTAAGCCCATTCCAGCAATTTCCTCAATATTTTCGGCGGGATGAATTTCTTTCTGGCCTGCGTATTCTACAATGGCCTTGGCAATTGGATGGGTTGATTTTGCTTCAACGGCAGTTAATAAATTCAAAAACGTTGCCTCATCGATACTGCTTTCTACTTTCTGAACCTTAAAAACACCTTTTGTCAAGGTTCCCGTTTTATCCATTACAACAGTATTCAGCTTGGTAATTAAATCAAGGAAATTAGAGCCTTTAAAAAGAATTCCATGTGCCGATGCAGCACCAATGCCACCAAAGTAACCCAAAGGGATGGAAATCACCAGCGCACAAGGGCAAGATATGACCAGGAAAACCAGCGAACGGTACAACCAGGTTTGGAAATGATATTCGCTTCCTAAAACCAAAATCGGGATAGTAACCAGCGCGAGGGCTAAAAAGAAAACAATTGGTGTATATATTTTAGCAAACTTGCGAATAAAGAGTTCGGTTTTAGCTTTACGCGTAGTGGCATTCTGAACCATTTCCAAAATGCGCGACAATGCACTATCGGCAAAAGCCTTGGTTACTTTTACTTCAATTACTTTATCCAGATTAAGCATTCCGGCCAAAATCGATTCCCCCTTAATAATCGTACGCGGTTTACTTTCGCCCGTTAAAGCGGCGGTATTAAAACTGCTTTTATCGCTGACCAGTTCTCCATCTAAGGGGATTTTCTCACCAGCCTTTACTTGTATGATTTCGCCAATTTCTACCTTTTCGGGATTAACATCTTGGTATTTTCCATTACGGAATACATGTGCTACATCCGCGCGGACATCGAGCAAAGCTTTAATATTCCTTTTGGCACGGTTTACTGCAGCCATTTGAAACAATTCGCCAATGGTATAAAAAAGCATCACCGTTACCCCTTCTGGGTATTCGCCAATGGCAAAGGCACCGATTGTAGCGATAGACATTAAAGAGAATTCAGTAAAGAAATCTTTAGCTTTAAAAGTTTCCCAAACCTCGCGTAAAACCGGAATACCCACAGGTAAATAAGCTATTATATACCAATAAGGCCGGATGATCTGAAATGCAGGAACCGTAAAAAGATTGTCAAACGCAATTCCGATCAGCAGCATAACCAATGTTACAATGGCTGGCAGATAAGTTTGAAAGGCCGACGGATCTCCACCATGGTCGTGGTCGTGTTCGTCGCCTTCTTCGTGTGCATGATCGTGGTTATGTTTTGGAGCGGGATCTACTTTACTGCTGCAACAGCTATCTTCTTTATCGTGTGAGTGGCTCATTATATCTATTGTATGCTAAATATCATTTTTATTTATTATCGATAAAACCTCGCAGGTTTAGATAACCGTTTTCAAATTTATGGAAAATAAAATGCTTTATCCCGAATCGTTCTTAATAGCAATAATTTTTACAAGCGCACAATAAATTCTGTTAAAAAATGTTAATAGTGTATAAAAGATTTAAAATCATGAAATCTATTAAAATTTCTTTTTCAGCGTCCGAAATTATCAGACGACTTGGTTTAGCAAAAATTTACTACTGGTTTAACAAGTAATATTCTTAATATATAACACCAGTATTAATTAGTATTTCATAAATTTCGCATAATTACTAACTTATTAAGCGAATGAAATACCAAAATTTGAAAAGATGTTTTGCGGCGCTAGGTATAGTCGCTGCAGGCTTTTCTGCAAATGCACAAACTAAAAAATTTATCGACCCTGCTAACATGGATCTTTCCGTTAAGCCAGGCGACGATTTCTACACCTACGCAAGCGGCACGTGGATAAAAAACAATCCTGTTCCTGCTAAAGAAACGCGTTGGGGTTCATTTAACGAACTTCGTGATTTCAACATCAATGCTGTTAAATCTTTAGTGGAAGATGCAGCTGCTGATAAATCTGCTCCTGCAGGTTCCGTTAAGCGTAGAGTTGGCGATTTTTATACGGCTGCCATGGATAGCGCAACCATAGAAAAACTGGGCTATACACCAATAAAAGCCGATTTAGAGAAAATTAAACAGATTAAGAACATTCAAGGTGTGCTCGATCAGGTGGCTTACATGCGAACCAATGGTTTAGGTGGTGGAATGTTCGGCTTGGGTGTTGGCCAAGACCGCAAGAATGTAAACAAATACATGGTGAATATTGGTCAGGGCGGCACAACACTTCCCGATCGTGATTATTATCTGAAAGATGATACCCGTAGTGTTAAAATCCGCGAGGCTTATAACACGTATATGGTTACGCTATTTACCTTAACAGGAAGTACCCCTGAAGAAGCTAAACAAAAAGCAGCTACCGTTTACAAAATCGAGAAGCAATTTGCTGAAGCGCAGATGAGCCGTTTAGAAATGCGTGATCCTTACGCCACCTACAACAAACTTACTGTTGCAGAACTGAACAAAAAAACTCCAGACATTAACTGGACAACCTATTTGCCTAAATTTAAAATCAAAAATCAAGATACCGTTCTGGTTTCATCGCCTAAATTTATGGCAAGCCTGGATGGAATGTTGAAATCGGTTCCGGTTACCGATTGGCAAACTTATCTGGAGTGGAACATTTTAAAAGGTTCTGCCTCTAGTTTAAGTTCTCCATTTGTTAAGGCGAGTTTTGCTTTCACACAGGCACAAACTGGTCAGAAAGTACAAACACCACGTTGGCAACGCATGTCATCTTTAACCGATGGCACTATTGGCGAATTACTGGGCCAGCTTTATGTAGCCAAGTATTTTAAGCCGGAAGCTAAAGAACGCATGAACCAGATGATTGTGAATTTGCGGAAAGCATTCGAAATCAGAATCAATGGCTTAGAGTGGATGAGCCCTGAAACCAAACAAAAAGCATTAGCTAAATTACATGCATTTACACCAAAAGTGGGTTATCCGGAAAAATGGAAAAACTATGATGGGTTGGTGATTAATAAAAACACCTACTTCCAAAACTTACGTAATGCAAGCGTTTGGGGTTACAACGAAATGGTTGATCAATTAGGTAAACCTGTAGATCGCAAACGTTTTGGCATGACCCCTCCAACGGTTAATGCCTACTACAGCCCTACTTTGAACGAAATTGTTTTCCCTGCAGGTATTTTACAGTTTCCTTTCTTCGATCCAAATGCCGATGATGCTGTTAACTACGGTGGTATCGGTGCGGTAATCGGTCATGAAATGAGCCATGGTTTTGATGACAGCGGAAGTCAGTACGATGCTGCTGGTAATTTAAAAAACTGGTGGACAGCTGAAGACAAAGCCAAATTTGATGCTAAAACAAAAGCTTTAGGTGAGCAGTTTGATGCTTATACGGTATTGGATACGGTTCATGTAATCGGCAAATTAACCATGGGCGAAAACATTGGCGATTTAGGAGGCTTAAATGCTGCTTATACTGCTTTTAAAATGACTAAGCAAGGTCAAAGCAATGAAAAAATTGATGGTTTTACACCAGATCAGCGTTTCTTCCTTGCCTGGGCGCAGGTGTGGAGAGGTAATATTTTACCAGAAAGCGCCGCTCAATTAATTAAAACCGATCCACATTCTCCAGGCCCGTACCGTACTATCGGTGCACCTGTAAATATGGATGCATGGTACAATGCTTTTGATGTTAAACCTGGCGATAAATTATACAAAAAACCAGAAGACAGAATTAGAATGTGGTAGTTGGAAGGTGGAGGGCTGGAAGGTAGATGGTGTAAGGTTTTCCACTCAATTGTTTAAACTCAGTTATTTTATATCATCCCTATAATGCAAAGCGCCCCGATTTAATTGGGGCGTTTTGTTTTATTAGCGTGGCGTCAGATGTTACCATCTGACGCTGGCCGAAATTATCAATTCAATTTTGCGGATCAATCAAGTTTCTATAGATATTGAACGATTCAGTCAGATCGTAACATCCAATTGCACGATTATAGGTGATTGTATTCATCCAAAAGAATCAAAAATTAGGCGTGGTGTCAGATATTACCATCTGACACTGGCTGAAATTATCAATTCATCGAATTAATCAATTCTTTTTAGATGTTGAATAAATCAGTCGGATGGCAACATCCGACTGCACGATTATTCACCGCCTTGGTTTGTGTCTCCACGAACCAATAATCAACTCAATATCTAATCCAAATATGCGTGGTGTCGGATGTTACCATCTGACACTGGCTGAATTATCAATTCAATTCAATTCATCGAATTAATCAATTTTATATAGAAAGAATCAGGCGGATGGCAACATCCTACTGCACGATTAATCAAAAATTATCCCACTCCTTTCAACAATTCTTAATTATCATTCTATCTTTGGAAAAACATAAGCCCCTTTTTCATGAGAAGCGCATTCAAAACAATTCTTATCCTAAGTTTAACTTTATTCTCTTCAATAACCTTTGCTCAAGAGAATAAGTTAATCAGTCTCGAAGCATTGGTAAATAAAACCGATCCGGCCTGGCCGTTGGTAAAAAAGTGGATCGATTCTGCCAAAAATAAGGTGGAGATTTTACCAGTAGATTCTGCAAAAGCAAAAGAAGTTTTATACCACTCACAAATGACTACCTATGCTACACTTGGTTCGGTAATTTACAATACCGGCGGCATTATGGTTGATAATGGCTGGATTAGAATCTTAGGCTCGGGCAGTGAACGATTGAGCCGAAATGTTGCCGAATGGAACAAAGGCAAAACCATAAAAGAATATGGCGATAACATCCCGTATCTGTTAATTGCTGATGACGCTGTAGGTGGTTTCTTTGCCATCAATTATGGCGGCTTGGGTAAAGACATTAAAAACGTGTATTACCTGGAGCCAAATTCCTTAACATGGCAACCACTTGGTGCGGGATATGGTGAGTTTCTTGTTTTCTGTTTTGATAGCGATCTTTCTAAATTTTACAAAGGTTTACGTTGGAGCAATTGGGACCAGTTTATTGCGAATTTAGATGGCACCAAGACTTATAGTTTCCGTCCATATTTATGGCAAGAAGGAACCGATATTGAAAAGTGTACCAGAAAACTGGTAGGCATTGAAGACATGTACCGTTTTAATATCATGAAGTCGAAAGAACTGAATGCTGATAAAGGCATAAAAAAAGACGATACACAAAAGAAGGAAACAAAAGAGGAAACTAAAAATGAGCAGTAAGTTACTGTCGATAAAATAATTAAATGACTGACACACTTGCTACCATCGCCCAGATTAAAAACACCAGAATTTTTATTTCAGAACTGGTAAAAGATTTGAGCATCGAGCAATTAAACAAAATTCCAGCAGGTTTTAACAATAATATTATTTGGAATATTGCGCATTTAACTGCAGCGCAACAAAATATGTGTTATATAAGATCGGGCTTAGCGATAACTGTTAAAGACGAGCACTTTTCACCGTTTTTAAGCGGGACAAAGCCTGAAAAGTTTATTGGACAGGAAGAGATTAATTCTATTTCCGATGCACTCTTAAACAGTTTGGATCGTTTAGCCACTGATTATGCTAATGGTATTTTTCTAAAGTTCGATCCTTGGGATAAACGTTATGGCATGAAATTAAACTCGATAGAAGATGCAATAAACTTTATCCCTTTCCATGAGGGTATGCACATCGGCTACATTATGGCCTTAAAGAAACTTGTATAGGACATTGCATTGAAGATATTCTAAAATTTAAGCGTACTTCGCCTGTGTTTTCTTAGGTAATTTAGCTAAAACCATCGCCCTCGAATCGGCCACTCTTTTTTTCAGTTCTGTTTCGTTAAACACCTCCAGGTTATCGACACGGATCCATTGTCGTTTAGCCATATGGTGGGCCTGTTGTATTCCATCTCTGGCCGTTAATGCGTCAAACTCTTCGGGATCACACTTTATAGAAAAACTGTTATCTTCATCAATAGCGATAATGAAATACATTTTTTCTTCAATCATAAAGCATAAATGTCCCCATTTCATTCCCTCGGTTGTACCAGGTAAATTCAAACAATATTCTCTGAAAGATTCGATATCCATTTTTAGGGTTTAGGGTTTAGGGTTTAGGGTTTAGGTGAGATCAAAGCTAACAACAAAAGATTAAAGCTGAAAGAGAAAAAGTCAGAGGCCGGACGCCCGGGGTCCGAGGATTAATTAGCTAAGCAAAACTTACGTGAGTTTAGGTAAGGTGGTGATAAAGGTCGGAAAGCCTGGGAACGGAGGTGTGAAATTTGAAGATTAAAGCTGAAAGGACAAAGAGAAAAGTCAGGGGTTGGAAGTAATAAGACTAAAGCGGATTAACTTCACCTCCTATCTCTGGCTAATTTATCCTGAAATCCAGAAATCGTTTAAATATTGTATTTACACCTACACCATGATCTTGAAATCCAAGAATCCTTAAAATCCTAGCTAATCCAAAAATCATATTAATCCTATATCTATATTTGCACCATGATCTTGAAATCCAAGAATCCTTTTTAAAATCCTAGCTCATGAATATTATAACGCCTACTGCTGATGGTTCGAATACACTTTATAATGAAACTATAGGCGAACACTACCACAGTAAACATGGCGCATTACAGGAAAGCAAACACGTATTTATTGATGCAGGATTAAAATTCGCCTCCACTAATTTAACTGAAGTTTCCATTTTGGAAGTTGGTTTCGGCACCGGATTGAACTTTATTTTAAGTTTCGAATATTGTGCGGCAAATAACATTAAACTTAACTATACCAGTATCGAAGCCTTTCCGCTTACTACAGATCTAATTGAGCAAACAGGTTACGCTGCCTATGTTCCCGCAATAATATGGGCCGATTTTACCTCAAATTACCCTGAAGCGTTAAAAACACCTCAAAAATTAACATCGCTTTGCACCTTAGAAATTGCGCATACTACCTTGGCCGAATACCAAAGCGACCAAAAATTTGATGTGATTTATTACGATGCCTTTTCTGTGCAGCACCAGCCCGAAATGTGGAGTGATGAAATTATTGGACATGCCTGCAGTTTCTTAAAATCAGGCGGAACTTTTGTTACCTACGCCATTACCGGAAAGCTGAAAAGAGCCGTTAAAGCCTGCGGATTTACCATCGAAAAATTATCTGGTGCTCCAGGGAAAAGGGAAATGCTTAGGGCCACCAAGGCTGAAGGTTAAAAGGTTGAGGGCGGAAAGGTTTTTAGGCAATTTGCAGGAAAACGTAAATAGCAGCAATGCAGAAGTACCTAAACCTGGGTGCAGCGGCAGCCTCCGTTTTTTCTACGGAGCTATAGCGTAACACAGGAATAACAATAAAAGAGGCTGTTAATTGCTTTCCAAAAAACCTTCCTCATCTCATTTTGACATAATTTCGACCGCCCACAAAAACCGCAGGCTCCAAGATTTGTTAGTTTAAGATTAACATTCGTATCATGGAAAAAAGAATTTTAGGAAAAACCGATTTAAATATTGCACCCATTGTATTCGGAGGAAACGTATTTGGCTGGACAATCGATGAACAAAAATCGTTTGAAATATTAAACCAGTTTGTAGAAAATGGATTTAACTTTATCGATACTGCCGATGTATATTCGCGTTGGGCACCCGGAAATAAAGGTGGAGAATCAGAAACAATCATAGGCAATTGGCTCAAACAACACAACAAACGCCACGACGTAATTATTGCAACAAAGGTCGGTTCTGATATGGGCCAGGGTAAATCTTTAAAGAAGGATTACATCATAAACGAAGTAGAACATTCATTATCACGCTTGCAAACAGATTATATCGACCTCTATTTCTCTCATTACGATGATGAAAATACCCCGGTTGAGGAAACCTTAAGTGCTTACGAAACTTTAATTAAAGCAGGCAAAGTACGGTGGATCGGTGCATCAAACTTTTCTGCTGAGCGGTTAAAAGAATCGCTGGTGTATTCTACTGAACATAGTTTACCTCGTTACGAAGTTTACCAACCAGGATACAACCTCTACGATAGAGAAAACTTTGAGCAGGAACACGAAAAAATCTGCCTGGATTATGGCTTGGGTGTAGTAACCTATTATTCATTAGCCAGTGGTTTTTTAACAGGAAAATACCGCAGCGAAGATGATTTGAATAAAAGCCAGCGTGGCGGAGGCATTAAAAAATTCCTGAACGAACGTGGCTTTAAAATTTTAGCGGCATTGGATGAGGTTGCTGAAAAACACCATGTTGAGCCTGCTTCGATAGCCCTTGCCTGGTTAATTTATCATCCTTCAATTACAGCGCCAATTGCAAGCGTTACCGATTTAAGCCAGTTAAAATCTTTTACGGATGCGGCGAATTTGAAATTATCGCCAGAAGATATTTCACTTTTAGACAAAGCAAGTATCTATTAAAAATAATCTCTTATATTTAAATGCCCGATTGGTGAAATAATTAATCGGGCATTTTGTATTAAACAGGATTTAAAATTATATGAAAGACAAATTATCGTTCCTACCCAAGCTTGCCCTGGTTCTTTTCTGTTTAATAAGCTTAACCTACATCGCCATTTTAGGACAATCGCTGTTGGCACCGCTGCTTTTCTCCTTTTTAATGGCAATTTTATTGTTGCCTGTGGGCAATTTTTTAGAGCAGAGATTTAAGTTTAAACGAAGTTTGTCTACTCTTGTTTCAGTAGTGCTAATGATCGCTGTAATTGGCGGAATTATCTATTTTTTTGGCAATCAGTTGAGCGATTTATGGGCCGATTGGCCTTTGCTTAAAGAGAAAGCCAATGTTTCGTACCATGAACTGCAGAAATGGATTTCGCACACTTTCGGTGTAAATTCTCAGAAACAACTCGATTATTTAAATGATAGTACCGAAAAAGCTTTGGCTACCAGTGCTGCTATTGTTGCTACCACCTTGGCCACACTATCTTCTACCCTATTATTTTTGGGTTTCACGCTTTTGTTTACCTTCTTCATTTTAAATTACCGCCGTGTTTTATTCACTTTCTTAACGGCTGTTTTTAAAGAAGAACATAAAGAAAAGGTTTCAGAAATCGTTAGTCAGATTCAATACATCATTAAAAAATACATCATTGGTTTATTTCTGCAGATGCTTATTGTTACAGTATTAATGATTACCGTACTAAGTCTCTTAGGTGTTAAATATGCTGTTTTGTTAGGCCTGGTGGCTGGTATTTTTAATGTGGTACCTTATTTGGGGATATTTTTTGCTTTACTGGTAAGCTGTTTAATCACCTTTGCAACAGCTGGTGCAGGCAAAGTGCTTTTGGTTTTGATTGCCTTTGTCGGTGTACATGCGATAGATGGAAATGTGCTGATGCCACTGGTAGTGGGTTCGAAAGTAAAAATTAATGCGCTTTTTGCCTTTATTGGTATTGTAGTTGGTGAAATGATCTGGGGAATATCGGGCATGTTTTTATGTATACCTTATCTGGCCATATTAAAAATAATCTTCGATAGAGTGGATAATTTAAAACCTTGGGGCATTTTAATGGGCGAAGAGCATAAGCCCGACAAAAAGAAACGCGTTTATCGGATTACGAAAAAGATTAAATTAGAAGAAAAGGATTAGTATGGCCGAAAATAGATCGCCTCATATTTTAAGCACTTCTGCCAATCTGTTGGGCATCTGCTTTATTGTGCTTACTTCTTTAAAAAAACTCGCACTTACCGATGGTTCCATCATTGATGAATTTGCCGTAGCTGCCGTAATGTTTTTTATGACCAGCTGCATCTTATCTTTTATCTCTATGAGAAGAGAAAGAAACACAAGTCAAAAGTTAGAAAAAGTTGCCGATTTTGTCTTTCTATCAGGCTTGGTTATCTTATTTATAGCAACGATTTTAATTGCCTTTAATTTGATCAAGTAAGTAAAAATTATAATAAATGAAACCTTTATTTGTATTACTTATCGTATATGTTGCCCTATTAGCCTTTGGCGGTCATACCACATTTGATAAAGGAAATATTTTTGCAGGCAATATCGCCATGGGTGTGATGTTACTTTTTACAGCTATCGGGCATTTCAAGTTTAAAACCAGTATGGCTGCTATGGTTCCATTGTTTATCCCTAAAAAAGTAGAAATTGTACTTTTAACAGGCGTATTGGAAATCTTATTTGCTATCGGCCTGGCGATTGAAAATACCAGATATTTTACCGGGATAGCCCTAATTATTTTTTACATTGTCATTTTACCTGCCAATATTTATGCTGCCAAACACCGCATCAATTACGAAGATTTGCATAAGCCAGGGCCGGGACCAAAATATTTATGGTTCAGAATACCCTTTCAGCTTTTCTTAATCGCTTGGGTTTGGTACTTTAGCGTTCGATAAATATAGCTCAACCATAAAACATGCCTAACAATCCAATTCCTGCAAGTGCCAATAATCCAGCTGATGCTTTTACACGTTTGCTTACTGTTTTAGATACACTACGTACACAATGTCCGTGGGATAAAAAACAGACCATGGAAACACTGCGCCATTTAACGATAGAGGAAACTTATGAATTGAGCGACGCCATTTTAGAGGGCGACTTAGACGAAATTAAAAAGGAACTTGGCGATGTAATGATGCATCTGGTTTTTTATTCGAGAATTGCTTCCGAAACCAATGATTTTAACATAACAGATGTTTTAAACGGGGTTTGCGATAAACTAGTTAACAGACATCCACATATTTATGGCGATGTTGAAGTGCAGAACGAAGAAGACGTTAAACGCAATTGGGAGCAGATTAAACTAAAAGAAGGCAACAAATCGGTTCTGGCTGGTGTTCCATCTTCGTTACCAGCTTTGGTTAAGGCAGCGCGCATTCAGGAAAAGGCCCGCGGCGTAGGCTTCGATTGGGAAGATAAAAATCAGGTTTGGAAAAAGGTAGAAGAAGAACTACAGGAGTTTAAAACTGAATTCAACGTTGCCGATAATACGGCCATTGATATCGAAAAAGCAGAATCAGAATTTGGCGATGTACTTTTTTCTTTAATCAATTATGCACGTTTCATTAACATCAATCCTGAAAATGCATTGGAAAAAACCAATAAAAAATTCATCAAACGTTTTCAATACCTCGAAACCAAAGCAAAAGAAAACGGAAAAGCCTTGGCCGATATGACCCTTGCAGAGATGGATGTATATTGGAACGAAGCGAAGAAAATATAGCCAAAAGGAGTAAAATCGCAAAATTCATATTAATTTTGCGAATGGAATCGCAAATTTTGTATGAATTTTGCGATTTCGTTCTTATTCATAAATTCTCCATCAACATAATACCATTGCCCATCTTCTAACCTGAAATTAGATTTTTCATGCAATACTTCAGTCTGAAATTTCTTATTGAGGTAATAAGCCTTAAACTCGACGACATCAAAATCAGAAAAAACAATTTCGAGTTTTAGCCATTTGGTGTTTTTCGCACTGCTTAGATAAGCACTTTTCGAGTGCCCTTTTCTTTTACTGCTATGCGTGGTATCGTAAAGATAAGCAGCATCAGCTACTACAAAGGCCGAATATCTGGAACGCATTAAGGCCTCTGCAGTTGGTACCGCTTTCACTTTTAAATGATAAGGCTGGCAACAATGGCTAAAGGCAACTCCGCTTCCGCAAGGACAGTTAATTAAATCCATGATTAAAATTTACCACACAAAAGTATGATTTAATATTCCTGCTGCTAAAATTTCCGTAAAATTGCAGCAGAAAAATGAGGTATTTCTTTCACATTGCCTATCAAGGCCAGTACTTTAGTGGATGGCAAAAACAGCCTGGGGTAAAAAGCGTTCAGGAAGTTATTGAACAAACCCTATCGAAAATTTTAAAATCGCCGATTGCTATTAACGGCTGTGGGCGAACGGATGCGCATGTACATGCCAGTCAGTTTTTTTTTCATGCCGATATTGAAAAAGAGATTGATTTCGATCTGCTTTACATCCTGAATAAAGCTTTACCTTATAATATCGCCGTATTCGACATTATTAAAATGGAGGGGAAACCTCATGCCCGGTTTGATGCTGTACAGCGGAAATATGATTATTTTATCCATACCTATAAAGATCCTTTTTTAAGCACCCAAAGTTCCTTTTATCAATTAAACAATCTAGATTTTGATAAAATGAAAGCCGTTGTAAAATTATTACCCCAATACAACGATTATAGGGCATTTTGTACGCATCCTGATAAATATGAGCATACCATCTGCAATGTAATGGAAGCCGATTTATTTGTAAATCCAAAAGGCGACAGGCTGAGGTTTCATATTGCAAGCAACCGCTTTTTGGGCAAAATGATCCGCATTATTATGGGTAAAATGCTAATGGTTGGCAAAGGAGAACTTAGCTTTGATGAATTTGAAAGCGGACTGATTACCCTGCAATCCTCAAAACTATCATTACCCGCTCACCCAACAGGCTTATACCTTTCTAAAGTCACTTATCCATATTTAAACCTCGAACCGCGGACTGAATTTATCCATAGTACTCAAGGTATAGACTGGATTTCAATTTAAGTGTAGCGTTTTCATTTTGAACTCCGTTTAAGGGGTATGAAAGTTCAAATCTGTATCTTCCTATTTGCCCTGATCTTATCTTTAGGCTGTAAAAAATCTACAAACGTAGATGTTTTACAGGATGGCAATTATACAGGTGTATTGGTAATTACCAATAGTGTTAAGTCTGTGCCGGTAACACGTCCAATTTCAATTTCGTTAAAGGATGGAAAATTTAGTATTACACCAGGTGCTGATGCTAACCTGAAACCATCAGGAGGTAAGGGAACCTATAACTTTAAAAATAGGATCGGATATTTTACAGATGAAGGCGTTTGGACAGCAGATTTTGATTGGAATATGATTTTAAACGGTGAATACGATATCAGAAGCAGTGGAGTAGATTTAACCCTTAGAAAAAGGTTCACTGCAAAAACAGATCTTTCGCCGGCTACTTCATATGCTACCATAGATTACGAATATATTTTAAAAAGAAGTAATTAGTTCCAGTATGGATTATTCACTCAAATTAATCTACATCACAACATATCCTCAGCTTCAGAAAGTGATTTACACAAACTGTAAAAGCTGAGTTGACAAGAGCTTAAGTTTAGGTTTGCTTGGGCATCGGAAAATGATCTGTCCGGTGACCCAAGTTTTTTCCTTATTTAAATCGGATGGCTTTAAGCGGAGAAACCTTGCTGATCAATAGCGAAGGGATAATCAAGACCGTTAAACATACCACGACCGTAACGATATTAAGCAGCAGCACATCGATAAAATGAAATTCGATTGGTGCATAAGCTAAAAAGTAAGAGGCCTGGTTAAGTTTGAAAATGTGAGTGGCCTGCTGTAAAAAACCAAGTCCTAAGCCCAGAATATTCCCCAGTAATAAGCCAATACCAATTAAATAAGCCGCATTGTAAAGGAAAATTTTCATAATACTCCAGTTACTGGCCCCAAAAGATTTTAGCATCCCGATCATATTTGTTTTCTCCAAAATCATAATCAACAATGCGGTAACCATGTTAATTACACCTACAATGAGCATCAGGATTAAAAGCACATTGGTGTTTACATCGAGAAGACCTAACCAGGTAAATATATTAGGAAAATTTTCCTCGATAGAGTATGAGCGCAAATTGCGTGGAAGTTTTTCATAAATATTATTGGCGATAGGCTTAAGCCTGTTAAAATCATTGATCCTGATTTCTATACCACCAATTTCGTTGGCGTCCCAGTTATTCAGGCGTTTAATTATATTCAGATTGCCAAGTACAAAACCCTTATCAATATCTTCTACACCAATATCGTAAATGCCTACTATTTTAAATTTACGCGGTCGCAACTGGTTTTGAACAAAATACATGATAAAATCATCGCCGGTTTTGAGTTTTAAACGATTAGCCGTATAATTCGAGATAAGTAATTCTTGCATGGCAGCCGTACTGTCAGAAAAATCGATAATGGTTCCGCTGATAATATGCTGCTTAATATAATCCCACTTATAGTTTTTGTCTATCCCTTTAAAATTAATGCCTTCGATTTCATTATTGGCCGAAAGGATGGCCGGTTTTGTAGCAAAAGGATAATAGTATTCAATGTCGGGATTGTTTTTGAGCATTTTTTTTGTTTCTCCATCAAGTACGAAGGGAGAATGCTCAAAAGAATTATTCAGATCGTAACGGGTCACCTGCACATCGCCCAAATAACCCCTTACTTTATCCTGAATTTCAGTTTTAAAGCCTTTTATAATGGCTATAGAGAGAATCATAACCGCCAAACTCAACATCACGCCTGCTATTGCAATACGCACGATAAGTTTTGAAAAAGTACGCTCAGATTTAATGGCTATCCGCGCTGCGATGAAATATTCGAAATTCAATTTAATCAATTTGTATTAACAAAAATGCTCAATTCCTTTTTAAAAATGGCATTTTCGGAAATAAATAACCAACTTTAAACATCAATTTCTAAGTTGTAACAAGAAAATACCAATAGCATAATTGAAATATATTGTAAATTGTTTTGTTATAATACCGGAAGATTAGAATAATATTGAAAATGAAAAATTACATCAGCTTTGCTTTAACCAGTTTAATTGCATTATCGGCCTGCGGACAACCTAAACCACTTGAACAGGAAGTTCTTGGAAAGAAAAGCCCTGAAAACAGAAAACTGATGATCAGGACTGTTAAACTGCCATCTACAATTAAAACAGGTGCGGAACAGACCGAAAAATACCTCCCGCTTTTAAAAGGAAAACGTGTGGGTATGGTGGTTAACCCTACATCGATTATCGGTACGCTGACTTCGGTCGATAGCCTGCTGAAACGAGGTGTTAAAATCCAGAAGATATTTGGTCCTGAGCATGGTTTTAGAGGCAATGCCAGTGCAGGCGTTACCGTTAACGACGATGTTGATACCAAAACAGGCATAAAAGCCATCTCACTTTATGGTAAACACAGTACACCTACCGCTGAAGATTTAGCTGATATCGACATTATGGTGTTTGATATCCAAGATGTTGGTGTTCGTTTTTACACCTATATTAATACCTTACAGCACGTTATGGAAGCCTGCGCGGCAAACAATAAAACGCTGTTGATTTTAGACCGCCCCAATCCAAATGGTTATTTAATTGATGGGCCGATTTTAGACCCGAAATTTAAATCGGGCATTGGTGTGCAACCTATCCCTATTGCGCATGGTTTAACGGTTGGCGAATATGCACAGATGTTAAATGGCGAAGGCTGGTTAAAAGATAAGGTAAAATGCAAGATTACCATTATCAAAAATGCCAATTACGATCATGATATGGAGTATACTTTACCAGTTAAACCCTCTCCTAACCTGAATACACAGCAATCTATTTTACTTTACCCATCTACCTGTTTATTTGAGGGCACTTATTTAAACCACGGCCGCGGAACGATGTTTCCATTTACTGTTGTTGGGGCACCATACCTTAAAGGGAAATTCGATTTCAGTTTTACGCCAAAAAGTATAAAAGGAATGTCTGAAACACCATTATTTCAGGATCAGGTTTGTTATGGTTTAGATTTAAGAACTTACGATACCTCAAAACTGGTAAAATCGAAACAGGTAAACATCAGCTGGTTAATCGAACTGTACAAGGCATCGCCAAGAAAAGAAGATTTCTTTAATACCAAGCTGAGCAAAGAAATGGGGACTATCGAAAGATTAGTTGGTGTGGCAGATTTCAGGCAACAGGTAATCGACGGAAAAAGTGAAGCAGAAATTAGGGCGAGCTGGGAGCCGGGACTAAGTGCGTACAAAACCATGCGTAAGAAATATTTGCTTTATAATTAAGGATTGAGTGAGAAAGATTGAATGATTGAATTACTCTTGCAATTATTTCCAAACTTAACAGAAAGAGGTTTGTTATTATTGGTAATTGATAAGCGTTGTGCTATTCAATCATTCAAATTCAATCATTTTAGCTATGAGCGGTCCAAAAATTAAAAGTGACAAACCAGGAAGCAATTACCAGGAAGAAGTGCCAAAAGGCAGGGAGCCTGTTGACCATAAAACGGTGAGGCATAAAAACGACAGCACCCCTAATAAAGCACCAAAAACGAATAACCCTGCTAAACAGCGCGAGCTTGAAGAGCAACCCGTTCATCCGATAAAAAAGGCACCTAAAGAATAATTTTCAAAGCGCCGTTTGCAACTCAAGCGGCTTACTTATGGCGTCTACAACAGATTTCTCGACGGCGTTTCACTCCGCTCGAAATGATGATTTTTTATATCAATTGGTCTATTTACTACTTGATTTTAAAAATGATAATAAAATTTTCTCATCGTGTGCTAAACCTAACTTACCAGTTGTTTTGTTATTATTCATTTTTTTCATGTATTTACCAAGTTCATTGTTTTCATAAGCGGTGAGCAATAACGGATATACATAAGAACTCTTACAAACAGCCCTGGTATTGCCTAATTTTTTCGCTACGCAATCTAAAACTGTCACGATTGTTTTTTTCGAATTTAAGTTAAAATCCTCATCAGCACTGCACTTCGAAAACTGGCGCAATGCTTCTAAGGTACCGCCCCAGGTCCTAAAATCCTTTGCCGTAAAATCATCGCCTGTAATTTCTTTAATGTAAGCGTTTATTTTGCCTGAATCGATACTTTTATGTTCTTTCCCGTTCGAATAAAACTGAAATAATTCCTGCCCGGGAATGTCCCTGCATTTCTTAACAAGTTTTGCCAACGACCGATCATTTAACTCTACTTTTTGCCGAACACCTTTTTTCCCAACAAAATCCATGGTAATTTTACTTCCTTCGATTTTAACATGCTTATCGCGAAGTGTGGTTAAGCCAAAAGAACCGTAAAGCTGTTTATAACTCTCATTACCTACGCGGATTAACGTTTTCTGAAGTACATCTACAGAAATGGCCAATACTTTACGTTCGTCGAAATCTTTTCTTCGCAAATCCTTTTCCAAATTCTTCCGTGCATTGGGCAATGCTTTTCCAAATTCCAATAAACGGAAATATTTAGCCTCCGATCGGCGGCTGGTCCACTTTGCATGGTATTTATATTGTTTCCGGCCTGCAGCATCAATACCAGTAACCTGTAAATATGCATTTGGCTTATTGGCAATCCACACATTTTGCCATGCGGGTGGAATAACTAAGGCTTTTATCCGGTCGAGGTGTTTCTCTTCGGTGATTTTGTTTCCATCTTTATCTTCGTAATAAAACTTACCCGGTTTCCCTTTGCGGTAAATCCCCGGCATGGTATCAGTAACGTACACCAATCCGTTTGCTTTAACAACATCTTTGCCTTGTACCATTTTTGCCTATAAGTATGGGTTTATTTTTAGTTATTTTGCAAAACTTAAACGTGGGTAGCCACGTTATTTTTAGAAACACAACACTTTCTTTATGAAAATAGTTTTTATGGGCACGCCCGATTTTGCGGTAGCCTCTTTAGATGCCCTGGTACAAGCCAATTTCGATGTAGTTGCTGTGGTTACTGCGCCAGATAAACCTGCAGGCCGTGGCCAAAAATTGAATGAAAGTGCAGTAAAAAAATATGCTGTAGAAAAAGGAATTCCTGTTTTACAGCCTGAAAAGTTAAAAAATCCTGAGTTTATTGAAGAACTAAGATCTTACCAAGCCGATTTACAAGTGGTAGTGGCTTTTAGGATGCTACCAGAAATAGTTTGGAATATGCCTGCTAAAGGAACCATCAATTTACATGGTTCGTTGTTACCGCAATACCGTGGTGCAGCCCCGATCAACCATGCTATTATAAACGGCGAGAAAGAAAGTGGCGTAACTACATTTTTCCTTACACATGAAATTGATACCGGTAATATTATCCTCAGTGATAGTACCGCAATTGCCGATGATGAAACCGCTGGCGACCTGCACGATAAACTGATGTACATTGGTGCCAACCTGCTGGTAAAAACACTTAAAGCAATTGAGGCTGGCGAGGTTAATGAACAACCGCAGCCCCAAAGCGACGAATTAAAGCATGCACCTAAAATTTTCAAAGACGATTGTAAAATCGACTGGAATAACCAAGCGCAAACGATTTATAATTTAATTCGCGGCCTGAGCCCTTATCCTACTGCCTTTACTTTTTTAAACGATAAAACCCTGAAGGTATTTAAGGCCGAAATGGAAGATAAAGAACCGGGTATAGTTGCTGGTGGTTTTTTAACGGATGGTAAAACCTATTTAAAATTTGCCGCAAAAGATGGTTTTATCAGACTTTTAGATATCCAGTACGAAGGAAAAAAACGAATGCTGATCGAAGATTTCTTACGAGGAATGCGGTTGTAATTGGGAATTTGCGTTGTCAACTTTAATGGCCATTATGCAAGAAAGTTGACAACTCTTCTAGCAATTTCATGAAATCATTACGTACAGGTCTTTCAATCGGGATGACGACCGACTGGAATTGCCAGTACATCCGAAATACAGTTATTCTTTTTTGGAAAGCAGGTACAGTGGCTTTTGGCTTAATATAGTCCCGCTCCCGCTTCTGCCAACCCGATGTAAAATCGGGAGGCATCCCGCTTTGATCGGGTTTAGGTGGCCACAGAAGTGCTTCTGTTTAGGGTTAAATAAACCCGGCAGCGTTATCCCGATTAAGAATGATTTTTATATTGAGAAGCAAATTTATCGGGATTAAGCAAACGCCGGGACCAGACCGAACCGATTGATACAGGCATTGCTTTCCAAAAAAATTTAATTTAGGTTAAAGATCTCTCCATTCCGCTACGCTTCAGTCGAGATGACGAACCAATGACATTAATTTCCTAATGACCACTGAACCAGATTACAAAGCATTCAATTTCTCAATCAAAAACTTCGATACTTCGTTAAAATAACGCTTCCTGCCGTAACCCATTACCCATTGAATGCCTTGCGTAGCGTTGGTGATAAAAACTTCTTCGGCTTCTTTTAATATTTCTGGATTAATCTGCGCCTCGATTAAAGGCATATCGTTCATTTTGCACAACTGCATAATGGCCGTACGCATTACGCCGCTTACACAACCTTCAGCTAGCGACGGCGTATAAATCTGTTTGTTATACACTACAAAAACATTGGCACTGATACTTTCGCAAAGAAAACCATATTGGTTCAGGATCATTGCTTCATCCAAACGGTTTTGGCTTTTAAAAATTCCGGCCATGACATAAAGCAGCGCATTGGCTGTTTTAAAATTCGAGAGTTTATTAACCGGTTTAGTCATTTCATCAAAAACATCAATGATTAAACCTTTGCTGTTCAACTCATAAGTGGATGCTTTTAAGGGAATACCCTCTAAAATGTAACCTGCTTTATTGATTTCGGGTGTATAAACGCCTGCTCCTCCCCTGTATACAGAAAGGCGAAAACGGACATTACCATTCCACTTGTTCTTTTTGGCCAGATCGGCTGTTTTCTGGCGCAGAAAATAATCGTCCATTAAAGCATGACCGTCAATTTTAAGTGCTTTCATGCCAGCCGTTAATCTATCGGCATGTAAATCGGCAAATTGCAGCTTATTATTAATCATTCGCATGCTTTCGAACAGTCCGTCGCCAAATTTGAAGCTTCTGTTCGAAGCCGTTAAAATCGGAAGATCAACTGCTTGAAATTCATCATTAAATAAAAGGTACTCCTGAAGCATATTTTATGATGTAGCGATATAATTTTCCCATTTGGTTAAGCCAGCTTTAAAATCGGGTGGCAATGGCGATTCAAAATACATATACTCTTTAGTAGTAGGGTGGATAAAACCCAAACTTTGTGCGTGCAAAGCCTGACGGGGCAGCAATTCAAAACAATTATCTACAAACTGTTTGTACTTATTAAACGTAGTCCCTTTTAAAATCTTATCGCCACCATACATTGCATCGTTAAAAAGTGGATGACCAATATGTTGCATGTGTGCTCTGATCTGGTGTGTACGACCAGTTTCTAACTCACAACTGATCAAGGTAACGTAACCTAACCGTTTTAATACTTTATAGTGTGTTACAGACCATTTCCCTTTTTCTTCATCATCGTAAATATCCATCACACGGCGGTCTTTCACACTTCTGCCAATGTAACCGGTTACCGTTCCATCGTTTTCTATATCGCCCCAAACCAGTGCAATATATTTACGGGTAATGCTGTGGTCGAAAAACTGACGCGCAAGGTGAGTAATCGATTTTTCATTTTTACTGATCAACAATAAACCCGAGGTATCCTTATCAATGCGGTGCACTAAACCTGGGCGGCCATCATTGCCAGGCAGCTGAGGCAGTTGCTCAAAATGGAATGCCAAAGCATTAACCAAGGTTCCAGTATAATTATTAAAACCAGGGTGTACAACCATTCCTGCAGCTTTATTTACGATCAAAAGATCACTATCCTCGTAAATGATATCAAGCGGTAAATCTTCGGGATAAACTTCGGTATCGCGTGGTGGGTGAGGTAAAACAATAGATATCTCATCATAAGGTTTAACCTTATAACTCGCTTTGATCTGTTTCTGATTAACCAGTACATTCCCTGCATCAATTGCATTTTGAATACGGTTTCGAGAGGCATTTTCTACGCGCACCATCAAAAACTTATCGATACGAAGTAAGGACTGCCCCTTATCGACAATAATTTTTAAATGTTCATATAATTCCTGCTCTTCTGATTCCTGCAATTCGACCACATTTTCCATGGCGCAAAAATAAACTTTTAACTTCAAGAATTTTTCAATGATTGCAGTTTTCGAAAAAACAGCCCTATCTTTACTCACAATCAAAACATTCTAAATTTTTTATATGAAAAAATGCTACGCTTTAAAGGCTCTTTGTGCCTTATTTTTATTGGTGATGGCTCAAAAAGCAAGTGCCCAACAAGATGTTGGAGACTTATTTGTGGGCGGGCCAGCAGATGCGACCAAACTGGTTAATGCCTATTTTGATCCTTTATATAAAGGTTTAGGCCTGGGTTTAACCGATGGCTGGTCGAACACTGCTCAATCAAAAGGTTTTTTAAAATTCGACGTGCGGGTATCTGCATCTGCAGCATTTGTACCACAATCTGGCAGAAGTTACGATGTAAACACATTGGGTTTAAGTAATATTAAACCTGCTCTAGGCGCATCATCCATAGGTCCTACAGCATTTGGCGATGACCATGAAGGTGGTAAAATGGAAGTTTACACGAACAATGGTATTCCAACGGGTAAATTTTTCAATTTGCCGCAAGGTGTAGGTTTTCATGTGGTGCCGTCGGCACAAATCCAGGCAACATTAGGCTTACCTAAAAATATCGATGTTACTTTAAGGGCAATGCCTAAAATTAAATTAGGTGATGACCTGGGAAGTTTATCAATGATCGGTTTTGGCGCCAAAATTGAACTTTTACCCTTATTTATGGGTTCGACTACAGAAAAACTGATTCCTGTAGACATTGCCATTGCCGGTGGTTTTACGCAGTATAAATATTCTTTAGACCTGAATATCGATAATGTGGCAAATTCAGATCAACATATTGAAGCCAAATTTAATGGTGTAAATTTTGATGCGATTGTTTCCAAAAAGATCCTGTTTTTTACGCCTTTTGCCAGTATTGGCTACCAAACATCCAATACCAATTTAAAAGCTTTAGGTACCTATAAATTTGCAACGAGCGCAACAACCTCGGCAACTTATGTTGATCCGATTTCTGTTAAACAAACTGATATTGACGGCGTAAGAGGCAGTTTAGGCTTCCAATTGAAGTTTGGTTTCTTTAAATTTTACGGCTCATATACTCAGGCAAAATACAGTATGGTTAATGCAGGTATAGGCCTTGGTATCGGCAAATAATTATTTTCGAATATAATAATGCTTTAAACACTTGAAATACTCAGGTGTTTTTTATTTTTACACGTGTTCGAAGAAATATATAGCCCGGTACAAAAAATAGCATTTGCGCCTTTCAATAACCTGTTTGTTAAAAGGGATGACCTTATCGATCCTTATATTTCCGGCAACAAATGGCGTAAGCTCAAATATATTTTAGCCGAGGCTAAAGCTGCTAACAAAACGCATCTGGTCACTTTTGGAGGTGCTTATTCCAATCACCTCGTAGCCACTGCCGCCGCAGCATCAAGATCGGGCTTAACCGCTACAGCTTTTGTACGTGGGGAAGAAGTAAAGAATGAGCTGTTATTGCTGTGCAGTTTATTTGGGATGAAACTCATTTTTACCGACCGTGAAAGTTATCGGGATAAAAACCAATTGTTTGATCAATATTTTGCGTCCGATGCGCAAGCCTATTTTATAAACGAAGGGGGTGCATCAGTTGAAGCCACCATTGGCTGCGCAGAGGTAATTGAAGAACTGACGGAACCATACGACCACATTTTTTGTGCTGCCGGAACAGGAACCACAGCTGCAGGTTTGTTAAAAGGGATTCAACAACATCAGTTAAATACAAAGTTACATATCATCCCCGTGTTAAAGGACGCTTCGTTTATCAGAGCAGAGATAGCACATTATACGCCTATATCCAGTCACCTCGAACTTCATCTTGATTATCATTTTGGTGGCTACGCGAAAACCACCCCTGAACTGATCAGCTTTATCAAAACCTTTACGGCTAAAACCGGATTGCTCCTAGACCCTGTTTATACCGCCAAAATGTTTTATGCCATTCAAGATTTAGCAAAACAAGAAATTATTGGTAAAGATGAAAAAGTATTGGCCATCCATACCGGAGGGCTTATGGGTATTTTTGGCATGAAGGATAAGTTTAATATCTCCTAAAACTTAATCAAGATATGCGGATAATCATTGGGTGAAGATTTTACCATTCTAAATTTAATCTGAACTATCTTCTATTTTAGGATTGATGCTGATCCCGAAGTTTCGGGACAGCATGACGACCTAGGATAAAACCCGGACCAATTTGTCAGTATAAATTAATAATTTGCAGAAAATTTAAAAGTAAACAAACGTTTACTTACTTTTGAACCGTGTTAATTAAATGAAATTATGCGGCCCAAAAATTTAGCGAAAGAAGAAGCCATCCGATCGATTGCCCTACAGATTATTTCTGAAGAAGGACTGGAAAACCTGAGTATGCAGAAACTGGCAAAAGCAGCCAATATATCACCGCGTACCATTTATATCAAATACAAAAATAAAGAAGATCTGTTGATAAAACTTTTTATCGAAGAAGTATTGGGCAATTATGAAAAAGCAATATTGGAAGATTTTGATCCAAAAATGGCTTTTGCTAATGGTATGAGAAGATTATGGTTAAATACCTTCCATTACCTAAGAAATAATAAACCTGCTTTCTCTTTAATCCGGTATGGAAAATCTTCTCCCCTGCTGAATAAGGCTTTTCAAGAAAAAAACATACAACAAGGTGCGTTTTTTGCACCCATTCATACCTTTTTAAAAACAAATGTTCAAGTGGGATTGATAGCAGATTTACCTCATGATGTACTCAGAGCGCTCCTATTTTCGCCCATCCAAGATCTGGTAGCTGAATATTTTGACCATTTAGATCGGCCTGTACAAATTATTACCGAGGAAGTTATTTTAACATCCTGCGAAATCGTAATCAAAGGCATCCTTAAATAAAAAACAATGAACAACATTAAAGATAAAAAAATCGCCATCATTGGTGCTGGTCCTGGAGGTTTAACCCTGGCCAGGCTTTTGCAAATGGATGGCTTCCATGTAAAAGTTTACGAACGCGACACTGATGAAAATGCACGACCAAAAGGTGCTACATTAGACCTACATGAGGAATCTGGATTAGCTGCCTTACGTGAAGCTAAACTCATGGATGCCTTTATGGTAAACTATCGTCCAGGCGCAGATCGTACACGTATTATTGATCAGCATGGCAACATTGTTTTTGAAGATAGTGATATACAAAATAGAGAAGCTTTCCGGCCTGAAATAGACCGCGGTCCATTACAAACGATCCTTTTAGATTCGCTAATAAAAGGTACTGTAATTTGGAATAGCCATTTTGAAGCACTTACGCCTAGCAACGGTTCATGGTTAATCGGATTTAAAAATGGAACGTTAGCACAGGCCGATATTGTAATCGCCGCAGACGGAGCTAATTCAAAAATCCGTCCATACATTACACCCATTAAACCTTTCTATTCGGGGATTAGCATTGTTGAAGGTGCCATTTATGCATCGGCAACTGCTTGTCCGAAAATGCATGCGCTTTTAAACGGCGGCAAAATATTCGCCATGGGTGATGAAAAATCACTGATCGTAAGTTCAAAAGGTGATGGCAGTTTAGTATTCTACACGGGTTGTCATACGCCAGAAAACTGGGCGAAAGCGTCGGGTATTGATTTTTCAGATAAAAACCAGGTGATCGACTGGTTCAAAAATGAATTCTCTACCTGGGACTCAATGTGGTTGGAATTATTTGAAAATGCATCAACAGCTTTTATTCCCCGGCCTCAATATTGTATGCCTTTAGATCAGCACTGGGAAACCTTCTCCAATTTAACCATGTTGGGTGATGCAGCCCATTTAATGCCTCCTTATGCTGGCGAAGGCGTAAATATGGCCATGCTCGATGCTTTAGAACTAAGCCAATGCTTCAAGGACATTAGCTTTAATACACCTGAGGAAGCTATAGCAGCCTATGAAAAACAAATGCTAAAAAGAGCTTCGGAAACTGCAGATATTACGATGCAATCTACAATGGCACTTCATTCTACCGATGCAATTAGCTATATGCTCAACATTATGGGCCCTGAATAAAAAAGGTTCCTCATCGCTGAGGAACCCCAATAAGATCTCTAAATCGTCCCGTTGATTTGATTCTTGTGATAAAAGTATCGCTACTTTCCTTCGAATGAAATAAAAATAGAGCAAGCCCACTAAATAATAGATGAAGATGCACGATCTATACACATTGAATAATAAACCGTCCAAAAGAACCGGCTTTTAGTTATTTTTAAAGGTTTAACTACCCCATCTACAATTTTTCTGTGGCTTTCTTACCAGAACCGTTGGAAAACCGGTTTTCCAAAACCATGAAATATTAGTACAGCTTTCCTGAATTAATTCTAGTATTGTTTTTATCGATTAATCGTTTTCGCGCACTTTATTCCAGATATCTTCGTAAAGTTCCTCGTGGCGTTTAAATTGCAGGTGCACATAAGGGCATAGTGGAATTACTTTCAGGTTATTGGTACGTACATAATTTACCATTGCATCCAGCAATAGTTTTGCATAACCTTTTCCTTCTTTTTCAGGATCAATTTCGGTATGATAAACTGTTAAATTTTCTCCCTGAATATCAAAAACCATTTCACCGTATTTTTCTCCCTCATCATAAAGTTCGAATGCACTAGGTTCTTCTTTTTGGATATTTAATTTAATTTCTGCCATAATACTTAACCCAATATAATTTTTAAAATTTGCTAATCAACTGATGCAACATTAAATAGCTGCCAAATCAATTAAAGGTAACCAATATCTGCTGATTTATGTAAAATCGTATTTTAATGGCTTTATGATCCACTCTTCTTTAGTGCTTTATTTTTCTTGCCCCAAGCACTTAATTGACAAAAAATTGGAAGAAACTCTAGTGCTATCGGAGTTAGCTCATATTCTACCCTCGGAGGAACCTCTGCATAAACAGTTCTTTTAACCAGTTCATCCTGCTCCAATGCACGCAACTGTAAGGTCAACATCCGTTCTGATATATATGGGAATTCCTTTTTCAGTTCGCTAAACCTCAATTTTCGGCCTCCAAGTTTATCCAATATTACAATTTTCCATCTCCCTCCTATTTTGTTGGCCGCATAAGTCAGATCGCAATCCGTTATAAATTTTTCGTTAAGGGTATAAGTCGAATTTTCTTTTCGTGCCGTCATTACTTACAAATTTGTTTGTACCATACAAATGGTGGTGTATGCTATAAAAATACGCGGTAGAGGTTATTATTGCAAGGTCATTTTAATCACAAGAAAATATGGACTTATATTTAACCGGAAAAACGGCATTGGTAACCGGAGCCTCTAAAGGGATAGGTAGCGCAATAGCAAAAGAACTGGCAAGGGAAGGTGTAAAAGTTTTTGTAACAGGCCGTAATCAGCAATCATTAGATAGTCTTTCCAGTGAGATCGTTGCTGAAGGCAACCTTGCTCCTATTGTTTTGGCGCAGGACTTACTGGCACCTAACGCGCCTCACCAAATTGCCACTGCGGCCTTAGCTGCACTTGGCCATATCGATATCCTCATCAACAACGCAGGGCAAAGTCAACCGGTAGAGGTTGCAGGACCAGAAGAACCCTGGACTAGATCGATGGCCTTAGATTTTGAGCGTCCCAGGCTACTCACACAAGCGTTATTACCACATTTTATAGCCCGGAGACAAGGTACAATACTCAATTTAACCAGTACTTATGAATTACGCTCCTTGAATGTTTCTGCTATTGCCAAGGCCGCTGTGGCAGTATGGTCTAAACAGCTTGCAGGTGAACTGGGCAAATATGGAATCAGGGTGAACTGTTTGCAACCAGGACTTATCGATACTGAAAACATCCGGCCTTATTTCCCGGGCGATGAGCGCCGGAAATACGCTGAAAGTGAAATACCTTTACAAGATTTTGGTGAAGTGCAGGATATGGCAAACATGGCTGTTTTCCTGGTTTCGCCCCGGGCTAAATATGTAACAGGCACGGTTTCGGTGGTAGATGGCGGAGGATCACGTTCGGCATTCTGATTTTATATGGATAATCCGCTTAAACACTTTGATTCAATATTTTTAATTGGGTGCCGATTTGTATATTTCACTAATAGTGGTTTTTGATCACTTTTAGTGAAAACCTACCGCTTAAGATAAAGTGTTTAGAATCAAAAAAGCACAAGCAATCAACTTCAACTGTAATTATAAGTGCCACGTTCCACTGAAGAGGTAGCCACATAGGAATAATTTCAACACTTAACCCGCAACAGAATTTTATTCTAAATCAATTAAATAGTACATATATTAGTGCTATAGATAAGAAATTTTGTATCGTAAAGACCGTTTTTCCAACCTTAAAATATTTCAATGGAACCCCTTATCATCAGAAAAGCAGCTTTAAACCTTTATGTTATACTAGTGCTGTCCATAATATCGGTACCCTTTTTTATTTATATATTTTATGGTGATTTTACAATTGTAACAGTAAGCATAGTAGCTGTTTTCTGTATATTCCCTGTATCGCTTTTTATTTATGCACTTCGCGAGCTGATCAAAAAAACTCCTCATATTACTTTTACTGAAAAAGAGCTGATCATTAAAGACCGTGATTTTTACAATTGGGAAAATATAGAGGGGTTTGCATTCAGCATAGAAGAAGTAGGACGTGATAATGCCGGGAGTATATATAAAAATTACATCACCGTATTATTAAAGAACGGCAATTCTGCAAAAATTCCGGTATCACATCTGGACAGGAAGGCAGACGAAATCCTGTATTTACTCAATGAATATAAGCGGGAATCAGATGATGCAAAAAGGCCGTCTCAACAATAAAGCGAATAACCTTATTGCATGACATCATTTACCGGCTTACTATCCACAAACTGCTCAAAACTTATAATTTTACTTTCTTTCAGTTTCCATATGTGGGCAACTCTTGCCGTAAAAGGCTTATTGGTCTTTTTATAGGTGCCAGAATAAGTTCCATACGCTACCACTTTGTCCTCGTTGGCAACATAATCTTCGGGCGTGAATTTATAGTCAATCCATTCGCTTCCTAGTCTTGCAAAAACATTTTTTGTGATGTTTTCCAAGCCTATATAAGTGCCTGCGCACGGAAATCCTTCCGCTTCTGTCCAAGAGATATCTTCAGCAACATATTTTGCTAAGTTTTCCCCATTTTCTTCCGAAGTTTTTCCTTCGTAGGTGCTTTTTACAATTTCTAGATTTGTCATTTTATTGGAATTCGAGAAACAACTTGTCAGCAGCATACCTGTAACCAACAAACTGGATATAATTGTTTTCATTTCTTTTATTCAAAACACTGGATGTGTGGTTACCTACGTTTTTGGCATTTTTGTATCACATGCCAATGCTTCATAATTTGGTGATAACCAATTTTTATTGACCTCTTCTGTTTTACATTTCATTTCTTCTGTGCTTTCGCAAAAAACAATCCCAAAAAGAGCAAAAAGAAATAATGATTTTAAAGAGTTTTTTCTAATCTTTTAAATCGCCACTAATAAATTTTTGATTTATTAGTGGCGATTTTGATTCTACCATTTCATTTCTCCGGTATTCACCTTTGCTCCAATCTGCAAAGCAGTTTCGAAAGTTAAGGTTGGATATTGTGCTTTAATCGCTTTGATTAGTTCTTCAGAAGTTCTGTTGTTTTTCAAAGCATCTTCGTAAAACTGGATATAACTTTTGGTATGTTTTATTGCACTAACATCAAAAGGGCTTGCGTTATTGGCATGTGCAGGAATAACGATTGAAGGATTTAAGGCTTCGATTTTGTCTAAAACAGCAATCCAATTTTTGCGGGCTTCCGGCGTTTGTGCATCTGCCATCCATAGGTTAAATGTAGTTCCGAAAACATTGATACCGCCAATTACTGCCTTAATTGAAGGAACCCAAACAAAGGTTTTTGCAGGAAATTCTTCTAAGCCAACGACTTCGAGTTTCTGACCTTCCAAATCAATGCTATTGCCTTTTATAACCTGTGGTAATACCACATTAGAAGTAATGGCCTTACCTAATCTTTCTCCCCAAACATCCAGTTTTTTCTGTGCAGAGGCTTTGATAGCTTCCACGGTTGCCGGTGAGGCGAAAGCCGTTACTTCCGGGAAGTGTTTCTTAAAAACTTCCAATCCGAAGTAATAATCAGGATCAGCATGAGAAACATAAATTACAGTTAATTTTTTACCAGACTTTTTGATTTTGCTGGCAACCTTTTCGGCGTCTTCCAAAGTAAATTGTGCATCGATTAAAACAGCATCTGTTTTGCCCGAAACGATTACTGATGCCACACCAAAAGCATTCTCTGATGCGTTATAAACTTCGAGCTTTAAATTAGGTGTTTCAATTGTTTTGAAACCTTGTGCATTTGCTTCCATTTTTAATAAGATTAGAATAGTTAGAAATAATGTCGAAATAATTGATTTCATGTCTTTATGTTATTTGATGACACAAAGATGCACAGGACACCAAGACAAAAAGATTGAACAAGTTCAATAAATACAGGTAAGCTAGCTACCGGTTACAATTTTCTTTCTGATCTTACTCAAAAATTCGTGACTAATGCCTAAATAAGCTGCAATCTGAAGATTGGTCAATCGTTGTTGGAGCTGCGGATATTTTTTAATAAAATCAAGATAGCGCTGGTCTGCAGTTTTACTCAAATTATCGATCATCCTCCTTTGTAGGGCAACATGGGTTTTTTGGGTCATTATCCTGAATAGTTTCTCAATTTGAGGAAGATTGATGTAAGCAAATTCTTTGTCCTTCTTAGAAATGAGCAGTACCTCACTATCTTCAAGAGCCTCTACATAGAGCTGGGAAGGTGTATTATTAGTGAAACTATCAATATCGGTAATCCACCAGTTTTCAATGGCAAAATACAATATGTTTTCAAAGCCATTTTGGTCAATATGATAGACGCGGAACAGCCCTTTGATTACAAAACCTTCAAATTTACAGGTTTCACCCGCTTGCAGTAAAAAATGCTTCCTTTTAACCAATTGATGTTTGAACAGGTTACAGAATCTATCTCTTTCCTTTTCCGGAATAGTTACATGGTTGGAAATATGCTGGTGGAGAAGTTCTTTCATAAGGTTTTACAATATCAGGCTTAAAACCCATAGATAGTTCACATTTATTTAGATTTAATTTGCGCTGTAGTAAGAATTTTCGAAAAAAGTTTTCCACATCGGTGAAGTCCAAAACGCGATTTTGTCTATAATCATACTTTAAACTGTTTAAACCTATTTTTTATGTAAAGTGCACAAAAAGTGCTTAAATTTTGATTTTAGGCACATTTAACTAAATTTGGATTATACCAAAACCAAGTTTATGTATCAATTAACAGTACCTGCAGATCGCGTTAACGAATCGTTAAGTAAGCACATTTTGGCCGATGGTTTCGACCTGACTTATGATATGGAAAAAAGTCATGGTGCTTACATTTACGATGCTAAACACAACAGAACTTTACTCGATTTTTTCACTTGTTTTGCTTCCGTTCCTTTAGGTTATAACCACCCTAAAATGATCAATGATGAAGCGTTTAAAAAAAATCTTCTCCTCGCTGCATTAGCCAATCCATCGAACTCTGATGTTTACACCCAGCAGTATGCACAGTTTGTTGAAACATTTTCCAAAGTTGGTATTCCTGATTACCTGCCACATGCTTTTTTTATTGCTGGTGGCGGCTTAGCAGTAGAAAATGCAATTAAGGTAGCCATGGACTGGAAAGTTCAGAAAAACTTTGCAAAAGGATATACTGAAGAAAAAGGCTTTAAGGTTTTACACTTCGAAAGGGCCTTTCACGGCAGAACAGGTTATACTTTAAGCTTAACCAATACCCTACCCGATAAAACCAAATGGTTTGCCAAATTCGATTGGCCAAGAGTGGCCGTTCCGGAAGTTAAATTTCCACTTTCGGGAAATAATTTAAGTCATGCCATTCAAACCGAAGAAACATCTTTAGCGCAGATCAAAAGAGCCTTTGCAGAAAATAAAGACGATATCTGTGCTATAATTGTAGAGCCAATCCAATCTGAAGGTGGAGATAATCACCTGCGCGAAGAGTTTTTAATCCAACTTAAGGCTTTGGCCGATGAAAATGACGCCTTCTTAATTTATGATGAAGTACAAACCGGCGTTGGGTTAACCGGCAAATTCTGGTGCCATCAACATTTTAGTGAAAAAGCTCGACCAGATATCATCGCTTTTGGAAAAAAAATGCAGGTTTGCGGTATTCTTGTCGGTAATAAGGTAGACGAAATTGAAACCAATGTATTTAAAGTGCCAAGCCGTATTAACTCAACGTGGGGAGGCAATTTGGTTGATATGGTACGTTCAACGCAGATCTTACAAATTGTAGAGGAAGATCAGCTTTGTGAAAATGCTGAAAAAGTGGGTACTTATTTGAAAGATAACTTAGAAAGCTTATCGCATAAATTTGACCAAATGACAAATGTTCGTGGAAGAGGTTTGTTGTGTTCTTTTGATTTCCCGACAAAAGAAATGCGCAATGTATTTATTGGCAAAGGATTAGAAAACAATGTGATGTTTTTGGGCTGTGGCGAAAAAACGATACGCTTTCGTCCGGCACTTTGCATTGAGCAAAAGCATATTGACGAAGGCTTGACGGTTATGGAGAAAATATTGCCTTTATTGTAGGCATGAATAGAAAATCGTTAGTTTATTTCTTAGTTGCAGGTATTTTAGTGTTGATCTTTTTCATGATTAAGGCTGTTTTTGATCAACCTGGGATTGAGGATATGAAAGCCGGTTTTAAAGAAATTGCTAAGTATAGAAATGCAAACAATACTGGTCCGGTACAGCGGATTTATATCGTTACGGTTAAAGATTCGGTATGGAAAGAAATGGAAGACTATGGCAATTTAATGCCCCATACCAAATATGGAAATACAAAAGTTTACTTCTTTATGGAAAATGCCAATGTTCCGAAAACTTTGGAGCCTGGAGAAGTAAACTTCGATCCTCAATATAATAAATCATGTATTGCGCTATTCGAAAAAAGTGCAATGAGCCAGGTAGCATTTAATAAGTATCCGTTTTAGACATAGATTTTTTTCTGGTATAATTACAAATGAATCGTGATTATAGTTCGATAAGTCCATCAGCAAAATCGCTTTTACTTACCAAAAGTTTAACGGATATTCCCTTTGTTGCTGATGCTGTTAAGTTAATTTACGGTAACGATGCCCTTGAAAAATTATATGATAAAGATTTTGATGAGGTATTTTTAAAAACGGTTGGTGCATTTTGAGAGTAGATATTTATCTCTGAATAGCTTACTTTTTGCATCGGGCTCTTTAAATATTATAGAAATTTCTTCTGGTTATTCTTTCAGGGGCTTGGATCTGGTTTTAAAGCATCCGACTATTTATTATTTGGATACTGATTTGCAAGGCGTAATCGATATCAAAAAAGATTTGGTTGATCGGCTAATTATCAATGAGAAATTACAATTAAAGGGTAAACTCAAAACCGAAGCTTTAAATGCTTTGGATGGAGACGCTTTTTCAAATGCTATAAATCAAATGCCTCTCGGCCCGATTAGTATTATAAATGAAGGTTTATTGGTGTATTTAAATAATGAAGAAAAGATATCACTATGTAAAACCATCCATAAATCATTAAAACAAAGAGGTGGTTATTGGATCACTGCTGATGTATATGTTAAACGACCAGCACCTAAAAATGAAACCAATGATCATTTTTCTCAGTTTCTGGAAGCACATCATGTAGAAGATAATAAGTTTGATAGCTTTGAACAGGCTGAACACTTCTTTCTTGAACAAGGTTTCAAATTGACAACTAAAGCAACTTCAGTTTGGCATCAACTTTCCTCGCTAAAATATATTGATATTGAATTATTAAAAAAAATGAAAGAACAGGCGAATAAAATTGGGAGAATCAGAGAAACCTGGGTGTTAAAAGCGATTTAATGAAGTGAAGCAAGGCTACAATACGCTATTCCAATTCTAAAATACTTTTTTCTTGTAGCGCTATGCCTGTGCAAAACATTAAGTTCCTTCCCGTTTTACGCTTATACGCTTCGCTGCCTCGTACCTCGTTGCTGCAGGGTATCGCTTCAACCAGGGCTAAATGGCCAAAACAGTATTTCATTTTTGAGGTTGCAGGGTCCACAAACTTTTGTTCATAAACCTGACAGCAGCGGCAGCTCCCGACTTTTCGTCGGGACTATAGCGAATGGCAGGCCTACAGCACCCATGAAATGCTGACATTCATTTCATAACCTAAAAAATCTGTTATTTATTATTCCTATGAGTCTTCGACTACGCTCAGACTGGCAAGCAACTAATTACCCCAGCTCAAAACTAACGAAGTTCCCTAACTGCTCTTACCCTTTCAAACTTCGTGAGTTCCCGCCATCTAAACAAATGCAGAGAAACCCGTTATGGCTCTACCTACAATCAGCGTATTAATTTCTTTTGTGCCTTCGTACGAATAAATTGCTTCGGCATCGGCCACAAAACGCGCAACATTATATTCCAATAAAATGCCGTTTCCACCCATTACTTCTCTCGCTTTACTCACCACATCACGTGTACGTAACGAACAGAAAACCTTTGCTAACGAAGCATGCTCATCTTTCAACAAACCCTGATCCTGCAATTGCGACAACCTAAAACATAATGTTTGCATTGCTGTTAAATTCGACAACATCTCAACCAAATGGTTTTGAATCAATTGAAAAGATGCAATGGGTTTACCAAACTGTTTTCGGGTGCGGGTATAATCCAGTGCATTTTCGTAAGCACCCCGGGCACAGCCAACAGCCTGCCAGGCCACCCCTGCCCTTGTCATTTGTAATACCTTTGCTGTATCTTTAAATGAGTTTGCATTTTGTAAACGATCGGCCTCTTCTACCTCACAATTGGTTAAAGTGATAATTCCATTCTGTACAATCCTGAGGGCCATTTTATCCTGCATTTTTTCTACAGCAAAACCAGGATTATCTTTTTTCACAATAAAACCCTTCACTTCTCCACTTTCTTCATCACGTGCCCAAATAATTAAGATATCGGCGAAAGTGGCGTTACCGATCCATTTTTTCTGACCGTTTAAAATCCATTTGCCATCTATTTTTTTACAGGTTGTGGTGAGTCCTCCAGCAGCAGCAGAGCCCACTTCGGGCTCAGTTAGCCCAAATGCACCGATAATTTTAAATTGCTGCATCAAGGGCAACCATTGCTGTTTTTGTTCTTCCGATCCACATAAATAGATCGATCCCATTGCCAAACCATTCTGTACACCAAAAAAAGTAGAAATAGAGGTATCTATCCTAGCCATTTCCATCGCTAAAATCCCTTCCATCAAATTCGATTTCCCCGGACAGCCATAACCTTTATAGGTTAAGCCACAGATATTAAGTTCGGCAAGTTTTGGGATAATTTCGAATGGAAATTCGGCTTTGTTCCAGTAATGGTTTACTATGGGTTTTACTTCTTTTTCTAAAAAAGCACGCACTTTTAACTGAAGTTCGCGATCCTCATCGTTGAGCGCTTCGTCGCCCAAATGATAAAAATCACCTTCAATTGGTGGTAGTTCGCGCTTTTTACCCGATCCACCCATCATTTTCATCATTCCCTGAATCTGTTTATCATCCAGACTGGATATGGTTTCGACCATTTTGGGTAAATCGACTTTTTTCGATAAAACTTCTAACTTATCGAAATCTACATGTTTAAAAAGATTGTATGCGTTTTTGAGAGAAGAGAATATATTCGCCATTATTATTCGTTTTGAGAATAACAAATGAAGGGCGGTTTTGTTGGACTGTCAAAATAACCGCAAAGGGCGCTAAGTTTTTCGCTAAGGAAAAGAAAGAGAAATCTTAGTAAGACAAATCCCTACAGCTTTGCGTACTCTGCGGAACACTTCTTTTCTTTGCGGTTAAAAAAAGTTACCTTAAATCAAACAAACTATCAACACCCAATAATTTCCTCGAAGTAAAACCTTCGCCAAAAGTGGTGCCGATGCTTTTACCAAATTCTCTCGAACGGCCAATCACACTTTCGAAAAACTCAGGAGATGAGATATAAGTTTGCAAGCCATCTACATCAGGATTATAAAACTGGGTTTTAAAAGCTTTAATCGATTCAATTTTCTTATCCATATGGTCTGATATATCCACAATAATATCAGGTTTTAAGTACCTGTCCTGAATATATTGCAACAACAATCTCGGCCGGTGCGCTTCTTGTTTAACGCCATCCAGCGATGTTTCTATTTTTGGCAGTCCAGATAAAAAAACCGAATCGTACACCAGGTCGCCAGCTCTGCCATGATCAGGGTGACGGTCTTCTAGCGCATTGCTTAAAATAATTTCTGGCTGGTATTTCCTGATGGCTTTAATTACTTCTAAACGATGAAATTCATCATTCTGAAAAAAGCCATCCCTCATTCTCAAATTTTCGCGAACATGTAAGCCCAAAATTTTCGCAGAATCTGCAGCCTCTTCATCTCTTGTTTCTGCAGTACCACGCGTACCCAGCTCGCCTCTGGTTAAATCTACAATTCCAACTTTTTTACCAAGGGCAATATGTTTTAAAATAGTTCCTGAGCAACAAAGTTCTGCATCGTCAGGATGTACGGCTATCACTAAAATATCTAATTTCATTATTTATTGGGCATTTTGGTTCAGCAGTTGCTGAATTTTCTTTTTAATTTTCGAACTAAGGGGCTTGGTGAAGGGTAAAAAATAATCTTCCAACTCACCATATTTTGTTCAGGAGGTATTTGTGAAAGTTCCAACGGGGTTTTGAACTTAATTTTGTATTTTGTTTTTTCTCGCTAAGAAATTGATAAAGTGGATGGGCATGTGCCCCACGAACCATAATTTTATCAAAAACCGGAAATTTTACGCCCTGGTTAATCTCACAGAAAGATGCAATATCAGATCCATTAAGCGGTTCCTGTTTTCCAAAATCGTTGGTAGGAAAGCCCAAAATTTCAAAATCAGGGCTATTAATCTCGTCTTTTAACTGTTGTAATTCCTTTAATTGTGGCGTAAAACCACATTCTGATGCGGTATTTACAATTAAAACAACTTTATTGCGGTAGGCTGATAACGGCTGCTCTTCACCATTAATTTTTTTAACCTTAAATGAATAAATATTCGGAATGCGTTCCTGCATTATATGTTATTGGTAAAATCCTGAAGTACGGATAATAGATTCTATATCCTTATCCTCATTCGGATCGTAAGTGCTTTTTAAATTATGTCCTACCACACGGGCCACAATCTGATAAGAAAATGCAGCGAAACCGCCTTTGGTCTGCTTTACAATATCATACGTTGTTCTGCCCACCTCACGGTCGATCAGTTTCGTTAAAATCTGACCTTGAGTAATGGTTAATTCTTTTATTTCGCGATTAAACATGTCTTTAATTTCTTTATCACATTGTTTAACCAGCTGTTTCTGTTCCCTTTTCTCTGGCGTACGGGCAATATCCTGCTCTAATTGCTCGTACCTACGTTTTGCAAATAGTGCATATGGCATCACTTTTAATACGTTATACCTTAATCGGTTATAGGCAGCTTGCTCTGCAGGTGATTTCCATATCCTTGCTGCATAAATAGATACTTCGTTAAGCTGCATCCACGGAATCATTACGCCATTATCATTTGTTGAGGCTACTCTTATTGTATCGCTTTTACCCAATTTAGGGAATATTGGCGCAGCAGGATCCTGAGCCCATAGCGAAATGCTACAAATCATTACAATACAAAGAAAAAAGAGCCCTTTAATTTTCATAAATTTATACTTTTACAAAGTTAGGTGTTATTTCATATATTAGGTGTTTCACAAAACTAATATAAGTTTTATTCATAAATAAGACGCAATTTTTACGCAAAAAATACAAATGAAAACAGAGTTAGTGATTGATTTAGAGGCGGAAAAGCAAGAGATTCTAAAAAGATATAGGGCATTACTACGGGCAAGCAAATCTACTTTACAAAAGGGCGATAAAAAAGAAATCAGGAAAGCTTTCGATATGGCACTGGAGAGCCATAAAGACATGCGCCGAAAGTCTGGCGAACCTTACATCTATCATCCCATTGCTGTCGCGCAGATTGCTGCTGAAGAAATTGGTTTAGGAACCACCTCCATTGTATGTGCCTTATTGCACGATGTAGTAGAAGATACCGATATCACTTTAGAAGATATTGAACGCGAATTTGGCAAGAAAACCGCCAAAATTATCGACGGGTTAACCAAAATATCTGGCGTTTTCGATACAAATAGCTCTTTACAGGCCGAAAATTTCCGTAAAATGCTGCTTACCCTGGCTGATGATGTAAGGGTAATCCTGATCAAACTCGCCGATCGTTTGCATAACATGCGTACAATGGATTTTATGCCCCGCCACAAGCAGCTTAAAATCGCTTCAGAAACCATTTATTTATATGCACCATTAGCCCATAGATTGGGTCTATATGCCATAAAATCAGAGTTGGAAGATCTTTCAATGAAATATCTCGACCCTGACACTTACAAATTCATTGCAAAAAAATTAAACGAGAAAAAAGCCGAACGTGCGCTTTTCATCAAAAAATTTGTCGAACCGATTGATGAAATTGTTCACGAACAAGGCTTAGTGGCCGATGTTTACGGGAGGCCGAAATCAATCCACTCCATTTGGAACAAGATGAAAAAGAAAAATATTCCTTTCGAAGAGGTTTACGATCTTTTTGCCATCCGGATTATTTTGGACTCGGCACCTGAAAATGAAAAGGCCGATTGTTGGAAGGCTTACTCAATTGTTACCGATTTATACCGCCCAAACCCGGATCGTTTACGCGATTGGGTTTCCTCACCAAAAGGAAATGGCTACGAAAGTTTGCATACTACGGTAATGGGACCTCGCGGGCAATGGGTTGAAGTACAGATCCGTACGCAACGCATGAACGAAATTGCAGAGAAAGGTTTTGCTGCGCACTGGAAATACAAAGAATCGAGCAATGACAATGGTCTGGATCAGTGGATCCAGAAAGTTCGCGAAATGCTGAGCAATCCTGAAGCCAACGCTTTAGACTTCCTCGACGATTTCAAGATGAACCTTTTCTCGGATGAGATTTTTATTTTCACGCCAAAAGGCGCTTTGATCCAGCTGCCATTAGGCGCTACCGCGTTAGATTTTGCTTTCGAGATCCATACCGATGTAGGTGCAACCTGTATAGGCGCTAAAGTGAACCACAAACTGGTTCCTATTTCGTATAAGCTTCAAAATGGCGATCAGGTGGAGATCATCACCTCAAGCAAACAAACGCCTAAAGAAGATTGGCTAAATGTGGTGGTTACTGCCAAGGCTAAATCAAAAATTAAATCATCTTTAAAAGAAGAAAAGCGGAAAATTGCCGAAAATGGCAAGGAAATCTTAGAAAGGAAGCTAAAATCGTTAAAAATCACCTACAATACCGACAATCTACAAAAGCTAAGTTATTTCTTTAAACTGCCTTCTACACAAGAGCTTTTTGTGAATGTTGCTTTAGGAAAAATCGAACTGAAAGATATAAAAGAGTATCTATCGAGCGAGAAAGAAGTTGAAAATCGTGGACCGGAGCGACCTGAAAACCTAACGGTAGACATCGTTAAAAACAAAATGAAGGGCTCGGAAAATGACATTTTGCTCATTGGAGAAGACCTGCAAAAAATAGATTACACGCTAGCCGCATGTTGCAATCCAATCCCTGGTGATGATGTTTTTGGTTTTGTTACCGTAAGTGAAGGGATAAAAATACACCGTACCAACTGCCCTAACGCTGCGCAGCTAATGGCCAATTATGGTTATCGCGTGGTGAAAGCCAAATGGAACAAACAGCAGGAATTAACTTTTTTAACCGGCTTACGCATTGTAGGCATTGATGATGTAGGTTTGATCAATAACATCACAAGGGTTATTTCTACCGACTTTAAAGTAAATATGAGATCAATTACTGTTGATACTAACGAAGGGATTTTTGATGGTTCGATTATGATTTTCGTAAACGATACCGAACACCTGGAAAACCTAATTAAAAATTTATTAAAAGTTAGAGGTGTTACCGGAGTAACCAGGTTTGATGCCTAATTAGTCCGAAGTCTTTAGTCCAGAGTCCGAAGTCAAACTATAACAATCAAACAATTCAAATCTATGTAATCATTTCATCGGTGTAATCATTTTTCAAAACAATTTACCTACCTTTGAATGGAGTTTAAAAACTATGTCTGAACAAAAAACAAATGAGCTCGTTCGCAAGATTTTTGAGGCTTATTTAGAAAACAAAAATCTACGTAAAACACCAGAGCGTTTCGCTATATTGGAAGAAATATATTCAAGAAACGACCACTTTGATGTAGAAACCCTTTATATCCACATGAAAAACCAAAAGTACCGCGTAAGTCGTGCTACGGTTTATAACACATTGGAGTTGTTGGTTTCATGCGATTTAGTTACCAAGCACCAGTTTGGTAAAAATATGGCACAATTCGAAAAATCTTATGGTTACCGCCAACACGATCACGTAATCTGTATCGAATGCGGTAAAGTAGTAGAATTCTGCGATCCACGAATCCACCAGATCCAAACCATGGTTGGTGATCTTTTAAAATTTGATGTGAAACACCATTCGTTAAATCTTTATGGTTTCTGCTCTGATTGCAGTATGGCCAGAAAAGTAAACGAAAGCGCAGCAACAGCAGCAAAAATTGTACAAAATTAAATCAAAATACAAATAAAACCAGCTTAATTTATTAAATAATGACGCAAGTAGATGTACTTCTCGGCCTGCAATGGGGTGATGAAGGAAAGGGAAAAATCGTTGATGTACTAAGTCCAAAATATGATCTTATTGCCCGTTTTCAGGGTGGCCCAAATGCCGGACATACTTTAGAGTTCGATGGCAAAAAATTCGTTTTAAACACAATCCCTTCAGGAATTTTTAACGAAAAAACCATGAATCTTATCGGTAATGGTGTAGTAATCGACCCTATTATCCTAAAAAGAGAGTTAGATAATTTAAAAAAAGCTGGTCATGACCCTATTGCCGATGGCAAATTGGTGATTGCCCGTAAAGCACACTTAATCTTACCAACCCACCAATTATTGGATGCTGCAAACGAAGCACGCATGGGTAAAAATAAAATTGGATCAACCTTAAAAGGTATTGGCCCAACTTATATGGATAAAACTGGCCGTAATGGTTTACGTGTTGGCGATACTACATTACCTGATTTTAAAGAGCGTTATGCTAAATTGGTAGAAAAACATACTGAAATTCTTTCTCATTACGAAGGTTTCGAATATGAATTGGCGGAGAAAGAAGCATCATTCTTTGAAGCAATCGAATTCTTAAAAACCATTCCTCATGTTGATAGCGAACATTACGTGAATGGTTTCTTAAAAGAAGGAAAAGCTGTTTTAGCAGAAGGTGCCCAGGGAACGTTATTGGACGTAGATTTTGGTTCATACCCTTTTGTAACTTCTAGTAACACCACAACTGCAGGTGCCTGTACTGGTTTAGGTATTGCACCAAATAAAGTTGGTGCTGTTTATGGTATTTTCAAAGCATATTGCACACGTGTTGGTGGCGGTCCTTTTCCTACCGAATTAGATAATGAAGTTGGCGAAAATTTACGCGCTTTAGGTCACGAATTTGGTGCAACTACAGGCCGTGCCCGTCGTTGTGGCTGGATTGATCTTCCTGCATTAAAATATGCCATCATGTTAAACGGGGTAACCGAGTTAATTATGATGAAAGCTGATGTTTTGGATACTTTCGATACCATTTATGCTTGTACGCACTACGAATACAATGGCGAAACGATCGATTACATGCCATACGACATCATTTCAATCGAGCCAAAACCAGTATTGAAAGCAATTGATGGTTGGGCTACTGATGTAACTAAAATTACTTCTGTAGATGAAATCCCAGCCAAATTAACTGAATACATTGCGTTCTTAGAAAAAGAATTAGAAGTGCCGATCAAATTCCTTTCTGTAGGACCAGATAGAGCACAAACTTTGGAATTACGTTAATAACACTCGGTTCGTCATGCTGAATTTATTTCAGCATCTATATTGTTCATAAATTGATAGACCCTGAAATAAATCCGATAGTTATCAGATCAGGATGACAGACACCAAAGAAAAGCAATCCACAATTGGGTTGCTTTTTTCATTTCAGAGTTGTTAACTTTAATAACAGAAGCACAGAAAAGTTGACAACTCTTCACCAATTTGAGATATCAAATGAACTTAGCAACTTGCTTAATTGGCGTCATCTCGACTGAAGCGCAGCGAAATGGAGAGATCTATCTAAACAGATTTCTCGACTGCGTTGCACTCCGCTCGAAATGACGATTTATATGAATGAAAGTGCTATGAGAAAATCAATAAGCCGTTCCAAAAGATAAAAATTAATTGCTTACAATTATCATCTCTATTTTTACCTTTGCCGCAACTTGAAAGCCTCACAAAACATATCCCATTTTAAACAAAAAGCGTTGCACTGGGCCAACCAGTTCAAGGTATGTTGTTTTTTAGATTCAAACGATTACAAAGATGCTTATTCAGCGTACGATTTCATTATCGCTGCTGATGCGCATCATGAACTAAAATGCACGTCAGGCAATGCGTTTGATCAACTAAAAAGCTTTTACTCGTTACATAAGCAGTGGGTTTTTGGCTTTTTCAGCTACGATTTAAAAAACGAAATCGAAGACCTTCAATCTAATAATTCGGACCATTTAAATTTCCCAGATCTATACTTTTTTGTTCCAAAGTACCTAATCGCCTTTAAAGATGGCAAGACGGAGGTTTTGCTTGGTCATCCTTCCATTTTAGCAGATATCGAATCCTTTCAGCTTCCGGCAAAAAATCAATCGAAAGCGATAACAATAGCACAAAGATTATCAAAAGATCAATATATCCATAAGGTAGAGGCTTTAAGAGATCATATTATTCGTGGCGATATTTATGAAGTTAACTTCTGCCAGGAATTTTTTGCTGAAAATATAGAAATAGATCCCGTTCAAACTTTCGAAGTGTTAAACCAGGTTTCTCCTACCCCATTTGCTGGTTATTTTAAAGTCCAGGGCAAATATATTTTATCTGCTACGCCAGAACGTTTTTTGTGCAAACGTGGATCGAAACTCACTTCACAACCTATAAAGGGCACTGCAAAAAGAAGTTCTGATCTAGCAGAAGATGAAGCCATTAAGCTGCAACTCAGGAATGATATTAAAGAGCAGGCAGAAAATGTAATGATTGTTGATCTGGTACGCCACGACCTCACTAAATCGGCCGTTAAAGGCTCTGTTACCGTCGACGAATTATTTGGCATCTACAGCTTCGCACAAGTGCACCAGATGATCTCTACCATTAGCTGTGAATTAAGCCCAGAGATTCACTTTATCGACGCCATTAAAAATGCATTTCCAATGGGCTCCATGACAGGTGCACCAAAGGTTAGGGCTATGAAATTGATCGAAGAATACGAAGTAACCAAAAGAGGTATTTATTCCGGTTCCTTTGGCTGCATCAGTCCAGATGGTGATTTCGATTTTAATGTGGTTATCCGGAGTATTTTGTACAATGCTGAATCTAGCTACTTATCCTTTCAGGTTGGAGGAGCCATTACCTACCAAAGCAATGCTGTTTCAGAATATGAAGAGTGTTTGCTTAAAGCCAGTGCAATTTTGAAGGTCTTGGGTAGTTAATTGGTTCAGTTGCATTAGTTTATTGGTTCTTTATAGGATGTCATTCTGAACGCAGTGAAGAATCTTAAAGCCAAAATTTTCTAGTTGTGGCGTCTCGCTACGACTTAACCAATACCCTCCCTTACACCTTAATTCAAACAAAAAGGTCTTAGCGAGACGCTAAGACCAGATATATATAATAAAAAGATGGAGTTTATTCATCATGCAAAACCCTCCACCTTTTACCCTAAACCTTAAACCCTATTTCTTATAATACTGTTGCGCTTCAGGTAAATATTTTTGGATCTGTGCAATACGTGTAGCATCGCTTGGGTGGGTACTTAAAAACTCGGCTGGTTTTTGTGCTCCAGCAGAAGCTGCCGACATTCTATTCCAGAAAGCAGTAGCATTTTGTGGATTGTATCCGGCCATGGCCATAAAAATCAAGCCTAAACGATCGGCTTCCAATTCTTGATTACGGCTGAATTTTAACATCGCCACTGGTGTACCAACACCATAAAGGGTATTAAAAATAGACTGTGTTTTTGGGTTTTTAGATAACGCAACACCTGCTGCTGCACCAATACCTTGGGCAACCATTTCCTGCGACATCCGTTCTGCTGAGTGACCTGCAATGGCGTGGGCAATCTCGTGGCCCATTACAGTAGCCAAACCTGCATCATCCTGTGTAACAGGCAAAATGCCGGTATAAACTACAATCTTTCCTCCTGGCATACACCAGGCATTTTTCTCGTTGTTCTGCACCACATTAACTTCCCACTGGTAATCTGCAATTAGATTGCCATAATTATTGCTGTTCATATACGATTTTACAGCCGTAATTAATCTGCTACCAATGGTTTTAACCTTCAAAGCCTGTGCATTCGAGGCCGGTAAAACTGTATTTTTATTCTCCGTTAAAAAGGTGTTATAAGCCTGGAAAGCCATTGGCAAAACCTGGTCGTTACTCACTAAATCAAATCGACTACGGCCTGTTAAAGGAACGGTAGAACAGGAGTTAAATAATAATACTCCAGCAACGCTTGCTGCTAAAAATAACTTTTTCATAATGCGATTTTAAATGATTAGTAAATACTGATAGACAAAACCGAAGATTAAACAGTAAGCCTATAAATAAGTTTTAATGAAATGTGTTTTGTTAATTAATTAGTTTTCTTCCTAAACAAATACACTTTGGATTCTTTGCCCTTTAGCAATCTTTCGAGGTTTTTTTGGTGCGTAACTAAGATTAAAATACAAACCACCATGCCATAAAGCACTTCCGATTTGATGGAAACCTGAAACAAAAACACCACACTGAGCGGAAAAGTAAATCCTGCACAAATGGAGCTTAATGAAACGTATTTAGTTAACAACAACACAACCACAAAAACCAGAACACAAAGCATAGATGCTTCAAAGTTAACTGCCAAAATCATTCCAAAAAGTGTAGCAACACCTTTTCCGCCTCTAAAACCTGCAAAAACAGGAAATAAATGTCCCATTACTGCGGTTACACCCAGGGCGAGCTGATAATTGACAAAAACAACTGAATTTTGTGGCCCGGTTACCGACATGCCGATTAAATAGGCCAGATTGGTTGCGGTATAACCTTTTGCAATATCGATGATCATTACTGCAATTCCGGCTTTTTTGCCCAATACCCTAAAAGTATTGGTTGCGCCAGCGTTGCCACTTCCATACTCTCTTACATCGACCCCATAAAAGGCCTGACCAAGCCATACAGCTGTTGGTATAGATCCAAAAAGATAGGCGATTAATAACGCGCTGAGAGAATAAACCGTAACCATAGCCTACAATGATACAAAAAATAAGCTTTTAATTTTATAGCAAATCACTTTAGTATGCTTTTAAACTCATGTCCAGGCTTTTCACAGAGTGTGTAAGCGCGCCCATCGAAATAAAATCTACTCCGCAAGCAGCATATTCGGCAACATTCTCTTCAGTAATCCCTCCAGAAGCCTCTGTAATAAATTTACCGTCGATTAATTTAACCGCAGCCCTTAAGTTTTCGAAACTAAAATTATCAAGCATAATACGGTCTACACCACCTATAGACAAAACTTGAGACAACTCTTCCAGGTTCCGCACCTCAATTTCGATCTGAAGTGATTTATTTTGATCAATTAGATATTTTTTAGCAGCTGTAATGGCGTTTGAAATTCCTCCTGCATAATCTACATGATTATCCTTAATTAAGATCATATCATATAAACCAATGCGGTGATTTACACCTCCCCCTATCCTTACTGCCCACTTTTCTAAATAGCGAAGCCCTGGAGTGGTTTTACGGGTATCTAAAATTTTGGTTTTAGTTGTTTTCAATAAAGAAACAATCCGATGGGTTTTAGTTGCAATACCACTCATGCGCTGCATACAGTTTAAAACCAAACGCTCTGCAATTAAAATGGCATGTGTACTTCCAGAAACGGTTAAGGCAATATCGCCTACTTTTACCCCTACACCATCCTGTAACAGTACATCAACTTTTAAAGTTTCATCAACTTCTTTAAAAATCTCAAGAGCCAGTTCAATTCCAGCCAAAACACCATCTTCTTTGATAATCAGTTTTGCTTTTCCCTGCGTTCCGGGTGGAATTGTTGACAGTGAAGTATGATCACCATCACCAACATCTTCGGCAAGGGCATTTTTTATGAATTGATGTATAAGTTGAGTATCCAAAATGTAGATTTTATGCCGCAAAAATAACAAATATTTGTTAGCAGACAATTTACTGAAGCGTTAAAGTGATTTGTTAACATCAGAAGTTTCTAGCCTCCGCAACTTATGAAGTTGGCACAGCCATAGCGGTGGCAAAACTTCATAAGTCCTGCCTAGCCAATTAATCCTTTGCCGGTTCGATCCTTAATTCGGTAATCGAGAAGCTGGTATTGAATTTTTTCATGGTAATGGAAACCCTGAAGGTTTCTTTGGCGGTACCCAGAATAATTACGCCAAAACGATAGTTTGGATTCGTATTAATTTTATGAAAGATACTTGTTTTTACCGGCGGATGTTTAACAAAAAAATCTCTTAAAATCTGTTCACCCTGTGCTTTAGAGTATACATCTTCTTCATCAACTATAATAAGTTCGATAGTTGAGGCGAAACTTTTAGCAATTTCTTTTGAGTTGCCAGCCTTAAAATACGAGGATAAATCATCAATAATATCTGCCTGAAGAGCTGTAGGGTGATATAATGATGACAAACTAATAATGAGTAAAAATAAGCTCCGGATCATTTCTGTATTTTATACAGAACCCTATAGCTAAAATTATGCCATTAGCGTATCAAAAAAAGGATTTCTTCATTTGTATAAGCTTCAATAAAGTTATATTTGCCATATAAACAAAACACTAAAACATGTTATACATGAAAATGTTTTAATGTAGATCAATAAATTTTACAATAAAAATGGTAAACGATAAAAAACTCGCACTTATAATTCTAGATGGTTGGGGCTATGGAAAACAAGATAATTCTGATGCTGCATATGCTGCCAACACTCCTTTTTTCGATTTGTTATTACAGAAATACCCAAATTCTAAGCTTGAAGCATCTGGCGAAGCAGTAGGTTTGCCCGCCGGACAGATGGGAAACTCTGAAGTTGGGCACATGAACTTAGGCGCAGGTCGGGTAGTTTACCAGGAGCTTGGAAGAATCAATAAATCGATTACCGACAGAGAATTGCACAGCAACCCGGTTTTAGTAAGTGCATTCGATTACGCTAAACAGAACAATAAAGCGGTTCACTTCATCGGTCTCGTTTCAAATGGTGGTGTACATGCGCATATCGAACATTTAAAAGCTTTATGTGATGCCGCAAATGAAGCAAACGTACCAAACACTTTTGTTCATGCTTTTTTAGATGGCCGTGATACTGATCCAAACTCCGGCTTGGGCTTTATTACAGACCTCGAAAACCATATCCAAAACACCAACGCTAAATTGGCAACGATGATTGGCCGTTATTATGCAATGGACCGCGATAACCGTTGGGAGCGTGTTAAACAAGCTTACGATGTAATGGTAAATGGCATTGGCGAAAAAACCCAGGATGCTTTGGCAGCGATCAAAAAATCATACGCTGATGGCATAACCGATGAGTTTTTAAAACCGATCGTTTTAACCCAAGATAATGGTGCACCAGTTGCTACGATTCAAAATGATGATGTAGTGATCTGTTTTAATTTCCGTACCGATAGAGGTCGTGAAATCACCACTGCATTAACACAAAAAGATTTCCCAGAACAGCAGATGCACAAGCTGTCGTTGTATTATGTCACCATGACTACCTACGATGAGAGTTTTGAAAAGGTAAATGTAATTTTCACAAAAGATGATTTAACCCAAACCATTGGTGAAGTTCTGGCCGACAACAATAAAAATCAGATCCGCATTGCAGAAACTGAGAAATACCCACACGTAACCTTCTTCTTCTCAGGCGGAAGGGAAGCTGAATTTAAAAACGAAAAACGTCTTTTAATTCCTTCACCTAAAGTAGCTACCTACGATCTTCAACCAGAAATGAGTGCCGCTGGGATTACAGATGCCATTACCAAAGAAATGGAAACCGGATGGGCTGATTTTATTTGCTTAAACTTTGCCAATCCAGATATGGTTGGTCACACAGGTGTTTTTGAGGCTGTGGTAAAAGCAGTAGAAACTGCAGACAAATGTGCAGAAACTGTAGTAAATAAAGGTTTGGAGCATGGTTATTCGTTTATCCTTTTGGCCGATCACGGAAATTCCGAATTTATGGTAAATGGAGATGGTTCTGCCAATACTGCGCATACCACTAATCTGGTTCCTTGTATTTTAATTGATAAGGATTATAAAACCATTGCAGATGGCAAATTGGGCGACATTGCCCCTACTATTCTGAAAATATTAGGTGTGGCTATTCCAGCAGAAATGACAGGAAATGTTTTAGTATAATGGTTAAAAAACTTCATATCCTGGTATTTTCTTTGGCATTGTTTTCCTGCAATCAGCGAAAAGAAGCTGAAGCAAATACCGATTTATTGTATTTTGATATCAAAGGATATTTTGGAAAGGAAATATTGCGCCTACAAAAGCTAAGCCCCATTGTGAACAAAACCGTTAGTGTAAATGGGGCAGCCGAAAGCAAAACAGCTAAAATTGCTGACTGGACAAAAGAATTAGCCATTTTTGTCAACGCTGACATCAATAAAACATCGTGGAAAGGAAGTTTTAAAACAAAAGAACAAAATGGTGTTGATATTTATACTTCCGATAATAAAAAAATCCCTATTAAGAAGGTTTCTATAACCTGGAAAGGCCAGAAAGCAGGTAAAATAGAGATCATTATCGATAATAAAAATATCCTATATCAATCTCAGGATACATTAACCTACTGCCCAGATAGCCTTTACACGATCAAAAAGCAACAGAAAATTAGGTTGCTAAAAGAAAAGAAGTATTCAATTATTGGAAAACTGAAATAAAAAAAATGGGACTTGAAAATATTCAAGTCCCATTTTTCTTTTAAAGGTTATATTTTATTTTAAGCTTGCAATCTGCGCTTTATCGTAAGTAACCCAATCGATAATATCTTTTCTCAAGGGCTGCAAGGTTAATACCTTCTGAAAATCAGCGATAGAATTGTTGAACAAAGCTACGCAAGCCGCCTTTTCTTCTTTTTTCTTCGCTTTAAAAGATCTGAAAATTGCATAATCCTTATAAGCTAAGCCACGGTTCTGAAACATTTGGGCATCCTCATCACCATTAATTTCAATGGCTTTTGTAAAATCTTTGAGAGATGCCAAATAAAAGTTCTCGCGCATGGTATTTAACGATTCTTTAGGATCGTTAGCGATTTTTAACCTTGCTATCCCACGGTAATAATATGCAGAAACTTCAGATGGTTTAATGGTTAATAAACGGCTGTAAGTTGCAATACATTTTTCGTATTCGCGGTTTTGGAAATAAGAATATCCAAGCATCTGGAGTACGGTAGCATTATCAGGAGTTTTAGCATCAGCTTTTTCTAACTGTGTAGCGGCAGTTTTATAATCACCTTTCATAATCGCCTGCATGCTTCTATCGTAATTGCTTTGTGCGAAACTACTAGTTGATGTAAAAATAATTAATCCTAAAATCGCCTTTTTAAAATAGTTCATGTATGAGTAATAAGTTTAACAAATCTATCGCCTAACCAAATTTATAGGAGAAATTTTTTGCAATATAATCCTATTCTGATAATTTAAAAGTTTTTAATTTTCTTTCATTCAAAACCGAATGCCCTAAACATTAGCTTAAACGCAAAAATATGGTTTATATGATATTGGCGAAAACATTTATATTACTCTGCCTTTTTAACATAAGATTAATATTATTTTCACTTTGGCACAAGAGTTGAATTTATTAACTTAATACCAAAATTAAACAAAGTGAATACGATCAAACTGCCAGTTTGTCGTTAGCGGAAAATGTGATAATGAGTAAACAAGATATATTTGATTTCCATACAGCAATGCCAATTATAAATGAGGATACCGAATTTTTTCCCTTAATGTCTCAGCAAGACGAAGAGGAAATGAACAATGAGGAAACGCCCGAAACGTTGGCTATATTGCCTTTGCGAAACACAGTTTTATTTCCAGGAGTAGTTATTCCTATTACAGTTGGAAGAGATAAATCGATTAAGTTAATTAAGGAAGCTTACAAAGGAAATAAGATTATTGGGGTTGTTTCTCAAAAAGATGTTTCTATTGAAGACCCTACGTTTGAGCAACTTAACACGGTTGGTACGGTTGCAAACATCATTAAGCTGTTACAGATGCCTGATGGAAATACCACCGTAATTATCCAGGGCAAACAACGTTTCAGCTTAATTGAAGAGGTGCAGAACGAACCTTACATTAAAGCAGTTGTTAAAAAATTCGAAGAACAAAAGCACAAAGCAGATAAAGAGTTTAAAACATTAATCGCTTCTATCCGCGAAATGTCTGCTCAGATTATCCAGCTATCACCAAATATTCCAAGTGAAGCCAGTATTGCGCTTAAAAACATCGAGAGCAATTCATTTTTGATCAATTTCATTTCGTCAAATATGAATGCCGAAATGGCCGATAAGCAAAAAATCCTTGAAATGGATAAATTGCAGGAAAGAGCACAAAAGGTAATGGAGCTTTTAATGGTCGAATTGCAGATGCTGGAACTGAGAAATCAGATCCAATCGAAAGTGCGTACGGATTTAGACAAGCAACAACGTGATTATTTTTTAAATCAACAGCTAAAAACCATTCAGGAAGAACTGGGAGGCAGCTCTGCCGATTTAGAATTCGATGCTTTACAAGAAAAAGCCAAGAAGAAAAAATGGGCAAAAGCAGTTGCCGAACATTTTGATAAAGAGCTAGATAAGTTGGGTAGGATGAACCCTGCTGCACCAGATTACTCTGTTCAGTTAAATTATTTGGAGCTTCTTTTAGATTTACCCTGGAGCGAGTTTACGAAAGATAATTTCGACCTAAAAAGAGCACAACGTATCTTAGATAAAGATCACTTTGGTTTAGAAAAAGTGAAACAGCGCATTATAGAATACTTAGCCGTTTTAAAATTAAAGCGTAATATGAAAGCGCCAATCTTATGTTTGGTTGGCCCTCCGGGAGTTGGTAAAACATCTTTAGGAAAATCTATTGCGAAAGCGCTAGGCCGTAAGTATGTACGTATGGCTTTAGGCGGTATCCGCGATGAAGCAGAAATCCGTGGCCACCGTAAAACTTACATCGGTGCAATGCCAGGCCGTATTATTTCGTCTATTAAAAAAGCGGGGGCAGATAATCCTGTTTTTGTTTTGGATGAGATTGATAAAGTAGGAACCGACCACCGCGGCGATCCATCATCAGCCTTGCTTGAAGTATTAGACCCCGAACAAAACAGCGCCTTCTACGATCATTATGTAGAAATGGATTACGATTTATCCAACATCCTGTTTATCGCAACAGCAAACTCTTTAAGTACCATTCAACCTGCTTTGTTAGATCGTATGGAAATTATCGAAGTAAACGGATATACGATTGAAGAGAAAATAGAAATCGCTAAAAAATACCTGTTGCCTAAACAGAAAGAAAACCATGGTTTACAAACTAAGGATATTAACCTAAAAACTCCACTGATCGAAAAAGTGATTGAAGATTATACCAGAGAATCAGGTGTACGTGGTTTGGAGAAAAAAATAGGTTCTTTGGTACGTGGTGTGGCCACCAAAATTGCGATGGAAGAAACCTACGATGCAAATTTAAGCAATGATGATGTAGAGCGCATTTTAGGTGCCCCGATTTACGATAAAGACTTATACGAAGGCAATGAAGTGGCTGGAGTAGTAACAGGTTTAGCCTGGACAAGCGTAGGGGGTGATATTTTATTCATCGAATCGAGTTTAAGCCCAGGAAAAGGAAAATTAACCTTAACAGGTAACCTTGGCGATGTAATGAAAGAATCTGCGGTTATCGCGCTGGCCTATTTACGTGCCCACGCAGCCGAATTTGATATAGACTACAGTTTATTTGACAACTGGGATGTTCACGTTCACGTGCCAGCAGGCGCTACACCAAAAGACGGACCTTCGGCCGGAGTAACGATGCTTACCGCCTTAACATCAGCATTTACACAACGTAAGGTAAAACAGCATTTAGCTATGACTGGTGAGATTACTTTACGGGGAAAGGTACTTCCGGTTGGTGGCATCAAAGAAAAGATCCTTGCTGCAAAAAGAGCAAACATTAAAGAAATTATCCTTTGCAAAAGCAACCGTAAGGATATTTTAGAGATTAAAGAAAGTTACATCAAGGATTTAAAATTCCATTATGTAACCGAAATGAGTGAAGTAATTGAATTGGCCTTAACCAAGAATAAGGTTAAAAAACCTTTAGATTTAAGTGTTAAAATCGCGCCGATTGTAAACTAATTGCTAATTCTTTTGGATTAACAATCAAAAATCCAATTACAATAAATACTTTTATAGCCTAGGTAAATTGCCTGGGCTTTTTTATGAGATCATTTTTATTCACCATAGTTTTTTGTTTGGTTGTTTCAACCAGTTTCGCTCAATCCTTTAAAAATGAATTCGGCTTTAAAACCGAAAACGATGCTTATTTGGCTACTTTAAACGATCGATATTATACTAACGGATTATTCATCTACTTCCGCCATGCCATCAATACTGAAAAGCTATCAGATAAAATAGAGAAAAAGACCTACGAAATTTCTGCCGGACAGAAAATGTATACGCCTTATTGGGGCCAGGTTCCTAACAAAGAAGATCAGGACAGACCTTTTGCAGGGTATCTTTATGCAGGTGGTGCATATTCTGTTTTCTATAAAAATGAGAGTGTTTTGAGAACCAGTGTAGAATTGGGGACTGTTGGCCCTAACTCGCTTGCCCAAACAGCACAGCGTTTCCTACATAAAACTGTAGGTTTTTATACCCCTGCAGGTTGGGATTACCAGATTAAAAATGAACTGGCCGTAAACCTTGCCGCAAATTATAGCAAGTTAATTTTTAGACCAGAAGATCCCATTGTGGATATTAGTGCCCAGGGTTATGCCGACTTAGGAACAACTTTTTCGGGTTTGGGTGCATCAGTGCTTTTTAGGGCCGGTAAAGTAAATCAATTGTTCAACAGTGCCTATCACAACGCTGTGATTGGAAATTCGAAAACAAAAAGCTTAAACAATTCGGAATTTTTCTTTTATGTTAAACCGCAGCTAAACTTTGTTGCCTATGATGCCACTATACAGGGAAGTCTTTTTAACAACAACAGCCCATTAACTTTTGGGGTAAAACCGATTGTTTTTGAGCAACAGTTTGGTGTAAATTATAGTTCAAAAAGATTTACTGCCGATTTTAATATCATTTTTAAAACCAAAGAAGTTAAAAGTGTGGCTAAAGCACAGAATTATGGCGGTTTAAGTTTGTATTATCGGTTTGGGAAAAGTTAGGTTAACTGTTTAAATTGGTTATTGAGAATTTGCAGCGTATGAAAAAAATATCCCTTTTTATCATTTCGTTTTTCATAATCGGTGCGGCTATTTACAATTTATGCCCCGAACAAAAACTACCTCAGAATACCGAAATTGATTACATTATTGTAAAAAAATCTGATCGGCAGCTATTGGCTTACGCGAAGCACAAGCTGATTAAAACATATAAAATTTCGTTGGGCGACAGCCCGGTTGGACATAAAGAATCCGAAGGTGATGAGAAAACACCTGAAGGAGTTTATGTCATCAATGCCAAAAACCCAAATAGTGGTTACCATAAAAACCTTGGAGTGTCTTACCCAAATAAAAAAGATATTGCAAAGGCAAAACTACTTGGTAAAGATCCTGGTGGTGATATTAAAATACATGGGATCAGGAACCATTTAGGATTTATCGGTAATTTTCAACGATTTTTCGACTGGACAAATGGCTGTATGGCATTAACCAATAACGAAGTAGACGAATTGTTTTATACTGTAAACATTGGAACTAAAATAGAAATCAGGCCGTAAGCTTTAATCAATTGATGGTCTTTTGCGGCTTTCCTTTTTATCGGCATTTACGGCCTTATTCTTTAATCTTTTTTGAATAACTGCTTTAGGGATTTTAGTTGCTTTTCGCTTCTTCTGAACGTGTAACAATCGCTTTAACAATTCAATCAACTTGGCAACTGTTTTCTCTTTATTGAGTAGCTGGCTCCTATCCTCTTGCGAAACAACATGTAACAGTCCTTCAGAATCCAGTCGGTTTTCCAGTTTTTCTTTTATGCGTGTCTTTTCGTCTTCGTCCAAATAAAAAGCTGTTTCCAGGTCGAAAATTAATTCTACCTTACTCGAAACTTTATTTACATTCTGTCCGCCTTTCCCCCCACTTCTGGAAGTTTTGAAAGTAACAGACCGTAAAATTTCTTCTCTTGTAGGCAACATCCCGCAAAAGTAATAATTTGGAATTTAATAAAAACAGATTATTCTTCCTCTTTCGATTCGCTTACCTTGCTGCGTAAACCTACAATATCTTTATCCAATTGGTAAATACCTCCTCTATCACTGCCTACCAATTGAAGTTTCTCTAACATCGTTTTCGCCATTTTTTCTTCTTCCAATTGTTCATCTAAATACCATTGCAAAAATTTAAATGTGAGATAATCTTTCTCATTCAGCGAAAGTTCTACCAAATCGTTAATGCTTTTAGATACCAACAACTCATTATCCAGAAAATCCTGAAACACCTCTATTACCTGTCCGAAAGAATTTTTGGGCATTTCAAGGGCAGTAATCATCGCATGCCCATCACGATCATTGATATAATGAATCAGTTTAAGCATATGATGACGTTCTTCTTCACTCTGACGGTAGAAAAACTCGGTATAACCTTCTAAACCTGGCTGGGTTTCTAACCATGAAGCAATTCCCAGATAAACTTGCGACGATTCGGCTTCCAGTTTAACCTGGTTATTCAGGGCGGCCAACATTCTTTCAGATAACAACATAATCGTGTATTTATTTTATGATTAAACACATCCAGCAAATCAATGTTTTAGCATTATCTTGTTTAGAATCTATCTTTATACCTTAAAAAAATTCAGCATTCTGTTTCTATTTTTTACCTTTGCGCTACGATGAAGAAAAACCTGGTAATAGCAATAGATGGCTACTCATCTTGCGGAAAAAGTACTTTAGCAAAAGCACTGGCTAAAAAATTAGGTTTCATTTATGTAGACAGCGGAGCGATGTACCGTGCCGTTACATTATACTTCTTAAGAAATAACATCGATATTACTGATGATGCTAAAGTTGTTGATGCTTTACAGCACATCGAACTGAATTTTCACTCACGTGATTACGAATCCCATATCACCCTTAATGGTGAAGAAGTTTCTGATGAAATCCGCTTAATGCCTGTTTCTGAAAATGTAAGCGAGGTTTCGGCACATAAAATTGTGCGTCATGAAATGGTGAAGCAACAGCAGCGTATGGGTAAATCGAAAAACATCGTTATGGATGGCCGTGATATTGGCACTACAGTTTTCCCTGATGCTCCTGTGAAATTTTTTATGACGGCCGACCCGAAAATCAGGGCTGAACGCAGATTTAAGGAACTGGAGAGCAAAGGCAATAACAAAACTACGCTGGAAGAGGTTTTTGAAAACCTTGCCCATCGCGATTATGCCGACACCACCCGTAAGGAAAGTCCTTTAGTTAGGGCTGATGATGCCATTATTTTAGATAATACCGATCTTACACAGGAAGAACAATTAGACTTTGCATTAGAAAGAGTGCAACCCTTTTTGGTTCATTAGTTCATTGGTTCACTATTCATTGGTCAATGGTTAATTGTTTAAATCGGTTAACTGATATCTATCGCTGCGTCCCAAATGCATAGCTTAGGTAATCGTCTTAAGAACTAGGGATTTTAGACTAAATAGATTTCTCCATTCCGCGATGCTCCAGTCGAAATGACGTATCTCTAAGGTTAATTGGTTAACTGATTCCAAGCTATTGGCTACAAGACTATCAACCATGAACTATCCGACTATTGAACATAAACTTCGGACTCCCGACTGAAGACTCCCGACTTCCCTACCGTTTCCTTAGACAGAAAAAATTTCATATTTTTAGCACCCAACCCAAATGTTACTATGAAATTAAAATCAATTTATCTTGCGGTATTATTTTTATCGCTTACTATCCTCAACGCCAATGCTCAGAAAGGCTGGATCAATCTCTTTAATGGAAAAGATTTAAGAGATTGGAACATTAAAATCGCCAAACACGACTATAAAGAAAATTATGCCAATACTTTTCGTGTAGAAAATGGCGTAATGAAGGTGAGTTATGATGGATACAAAGAATTTGACCAACAATACGGACATATTTTCTACAAAAAACCTTTTTCGGCCTATCTTTTAAAAGTAACCTACCGCTTTGTTGGCGATCAGGCTAAAGGTGGTGAAGGCTGGGCGACCAGAAACAGTGGTGCAATGTTACATTGTCAGGATCCGGCAACGATGTTGAAAGATCAGGATTTCCCGATTTCCATTGAAGGACAGATCCTGGGTGGTGATGGAGAGCATGAACGTCACACCAGCAACGTATGTACCCCAGGCACATTAATTAACTATAATGGCAAATTATTTACACCACACTGCTTAGATTCGAAATCGAAAACTTATGCTGGCGACCAATGGGTAACGGCAGAATTTTTAGTATTAGGCGATTCGGTTATCAAACATATTATTGCTGGCGAAGTGGTTTTAGAATATACCAAACCTCAAATTGGTGGTGGCAATGTTTCTAATTTCGATCCAAAAGTTAAAATAGATGGCAAAGCATTAACATCAGGATATATTTCTTTACAGAGCGAAAGCCACCCGATAGAATTTAAAACCGTGCAACTTTACGATTTGGAAGCATACATGAAAGATAAAGCAAAACTGGATAAGGTATTGGCTAAAATATTAAAAGAGTAAACCATATTGCTACCTAGTTGTTAAATCATGATGTAAAACCCCGCACCTAAATTTATACGATGCTCAATACCCGTTTATTTAAACCCATTGCCTTACTATTTTTTCTTTTAGTTGCCAATATTACTTTTGGGCAAACTGCTTACAAAGTAAAAGACATTCCAGACCCAAAAAACAATGGTGGAGGTTACGTAAGTGATCCTGACGACATTTTGGGAAGTAGTGCGGTTTCGGATTTAAATAATACCATTGCTCAATTTGAGCATGAAACCAATGTTCAGGTTGCAGTGGTGGTTGTTAACGATTTCGATCATGATAAAGAAGATTTCGATTTTGCATTTGAGCTTTTTAATACCTGGGGAATTGGTTCAAAAACCAGCAATAATGGCTTATTATTATTTATCTCAAAAGATCGGCGAAAGTACCGGTTCATTACCGGAACGGGAATTGAAGGTGTATTGCCAGATGTAAAGCTTAAACATATTGCCGAGCAGAACCTCCTACCAGCTTTCAGGCAAAATGATTTTAGCACCGGGATAACGAATACCATTAATGCCATTGGTGTAATTATTTTAAACCCTGAAAATAAATCAGAGCTCAATCAGTTTTTCACCCAACACGAAAGCAACAGTTCACTCGAAAATTTTTGGCTTCCTACAGGAATTATCCTACTGGTATTTTGGGGGGTGTTCAAAATTGTGAACAGGCAAGCCAAAAATGGTTTAAATCTAAAAGGCTTTGACAAAAAAAATAGTTATGATGCCACCATAGCTAAAGGCTGTGGGGTAGCTTTCTTTATTGTATTTGTTTCTATTTTTATTTTTGTTTTTACTGGTGCTTTTGAGCTGTTGGAAAAGATAAAATTAGTACATGTCCCTTACATTCTTTTTTCTATCCTGGCCATATTACTTTTCTTTCGTTACCTTTTCTATTTGTCGGCATTAAGAAAAGCACACCAGGATGATAAAAATTTCTTTGATGCTGTTGTGGCTTTCCATAAAAAGAGCTGGTGGTTAGTTCTTTTCTCTCCTATAATTTTAATTGCAATTATACTCCATCTCATTAAGCGCGTTAAAACGATTGATCGTTTCAAACCAGTTTTGGACAGTAAAAACAACCCGATGATCAGAGTAGATCGCGATATCAATATAGAAGGGAAACCATTTTTAACCGCAGGGCAACGTAAAGAGGAAGTTGTTTTAGCTTATGATTATGATATCTGGGAAAGCACAGACCATAAAGAACATATTATTAAGGCATGGCCTGCAGAAAAATACAATAGTTATACCGAATGCCCCGAATGCGCTTTTAGGACATACAAACTGAATGAACGCGTTACCGTTAAACAGGCCAGTTATAGTCACGAAGGACAAGCAAAACTGATAAATGAATGCAGTTTTTGTAAAAAAACAGAATTTATAAAGTGGATCACATTGGCCATGTTGGTAGAATCGAGTTCGTCATCAAGTTCCTCTTCATCAAGCAGCAGCTCATCTTCTTCATCATCAAGCAGTAGCTGGGGCGGTGGTAGCAGCAGTGGTGGCGGTACTGGCGGAAGCTGGTAATGGATAAAAAAAATATACTATGAAAAAGATCATCTTCATTTTTGCAGGATTTTTCATCCTCCTTGTATGCTTGTGGATTAGCATCAGGTTTTTGGGAATTTTCAATACCTACAAGAATGTTTCCGCTGCAAACGAACCAAATATTGTCGTTGATCAGCTAGTAATGGCATCCAATTTAAAAGAAGCCAAAAGAGGTGATCTTATTGTGGTAAAAACGAGTGGTGAGCGTTGCATTTACAGGCTTTGTGCACTAACTGGAGATAAAATTGAAGTAAAAATGGGAGAAGTTTATTTAAATGGCAAGTTGATGGCCCAAAATTACGACACCAAACACAGCTATAATTTCAGTAATGAAATATACAACGACTTAGTTGGTTCAGGCAAAATAAAGGCTGAAGAAACTATGTATGCTATTGGAGAAGAAATACATATGGAGCTTATTGATGCTCAAGCAAAAAAAGCTGGCATTTACCAATATAAAGAAGTAAAAATGCCTGTGTATCGCGATGAGCAAATTGAGCAACAATGGTCTAAGAAGTGGAATGTGGATAATTTCGGTCCTGCTTTAGTTCCAAAAGACAGTTTTTTTGTGCTTGGAGACAATAGAAACAACGCCCGAGACTCTAGGTACATTGGTTTTATCAAAAAAAGTGAGCTACAGGGCGTAATACTATAAATGGAGTCGATTTGTACCCTTTTTTCAATCTTATCCTCAGCTATTAAAAGTATTTTCTAATTTTGAAACACTTAGCACGGTCTTTGCTTATAGCGTGTTTGCAATTACCCATTAAACTGTTTCGCAGAATCCAATACTTATGACTAGAATTTTCTTCCTCCTCATCGCTCTTTTTATTTTTACTAACCGTTTAAATGCACAAGAAACGTATCGTGTTAAGGCAGATAAATTGCGTGTAAGGGAAAGTAGCGATCCGAAAAGTAAGGTTATTGGAAATATTGCTCAAAATGAAAACATTACGGTTTTAGATGCCAACAATGCCAAATTCTACAAAGTAAAGTTTAAAAACCGCGAAGGCTGGGTAAGCAAAGATTTCATCGAAAAAATTGCTCCTGCTGCTAAACCAGCAACTCCTCAGGCAAATACTCCGCAGCCTGCTACTACCCTACAAACTGCAGCAAGCGCCGACATGTATCGTGTTACTGCCGACGATTTACGCGTAAGGCAACAAGCTGACCCGAAAAGCAAAATTGTGGGATACCTGCCTAAAGATGAAAATGTTGCCGTAATTGATTCATCAAATACAAGCTTCTATAAAATTAAGGTTACCAATGGTGAAGGATGGGTGAGTAAAGAGTTTTTAGTCAGGATTTCTCCTGTAAAAGCAGCAGCCGAAAAAACAAGCATTGCAGCATCGGTACCTCAAGAAAACAAAGATTATACGAACGTTATCTTTTTTGCGGTTGTGGCCTTAATACTGATTACCATTTTATACTTTTCGATCAAATATGCCAGCGGCAATAAATTTTTGATCGGTTTTTCGGTAATCGTAATTCTGGTAACCGGGTATTTCTGCTACATTACTTTTATACAGGCAAAAGTGGTAACAGGTACCTTTGCCAGCAATGAAGATATACAATACAAAACCTTCAATTTTAAATCGAAAGATTCGGTAACCGTTACCGATGCTTATACTGATTCCATTTTCACCTCGAAATACGTTATTGAGGGTGATATGATCAAACTTTACGATCAACAGAACACCATAATGCTATTAATCAGAGATGATCAAACATTAATTGGCGAAGGTTTTACGCGAGGGACTTTTACGAAAAAATAGAATTTCCAAAATCATATCAAACGTTCCTACGAAACTTTTTTTCTACCAATGAATCGTCCCTATGGGACGCTTAGTCATAACAAATAACCACACGCCGCCTAATTGGGCGATTTGCAAATTGAAGCCGAGCCGGTAACTTTAGCAAATTTACGTGCCGTCCCATCGGGACGCTTGCTAGGTAGCAAATAACCGATGTTATTTGTGTTTCGTTCTGTAGGAACGTTTGGTAGGTATTTGTGCACAGCCCTTGTTTTTAAACCTGATGGAGCGGAATAGCCCGCAGCGTAGTGAGGACTATAAGCGATAGCAGGGCTGCTGCTCCCGAAGAAATACGGGGTGCTCATTTTCAAATAATTAGCATAACTAAGCGATTAAACGCTAAAATAAAACAGCTACATTTTGGAAAAACATGTGGTAAACTGAAAAAACCACCTCACCTTTCAGACACCCCTCCAAGGGAGGGGAATTATAAAGAGCTAAAAATCAGCAAGATTTATTAAAAAAATCTTTTCTATAATTAAAAAAAGTTTTACCTTTGCAGTCCCTAAATAGGGAAAAAAGGAGATAATTAATTAATGGCTAAAAAACAAGTAGCAGAAAAAGAATTAGCAGCTAAAACAGCTGAACTTCAGGGAGAAGGCGGACGCCTAACTGAAAAAGAAACTATTGAATCAGAAGCTGATTCAGTTTCGATCGAATCGATCAAATCATCATTGGCTACACCATCGGAAGATTTCGATTGGGATGCAGATGAAAAAGTTTTCGGTAATTACAATGATGCAGACCGTAAAAAGTTTGAAGATATGTATGCTGGAACATTCAATCAGATCACTAAAGGTGAAATCATCAGCGGTATCGTTGTTTCAATCAACAACAAAGATGTAGTATTAAACGTAGGTTTCAAATCAGACGGTTTAGTTTCTACTTCAGAATTCCGTGATACACCAGATCTTAAAATCGGCGATTCAGTTGACGTTTTCGTTGAAGCACCAGAAGATGCTAACGGTCAATTGATCCTTTCTCGCAAAAGAGCAAAAACCCAAAGATCATGGGAAGCAATTAACGAGGCTCTTGAAAATGATAGAATCATCAACGGTTTCGTTAAGAGCCGTACTAAAGGTGGTTTAATTGTTGATATCATGGGCGTTGAAGCTTTCTTACCAGGATCTCAAATTGATATTAAACCAATCCGCGATTACGATGTATACGTGGGTAAAACAATGGAATTCAAAGTTGTTAAAATTAACCATGAGTTTAAAAACGTAGTCGTTTCTCATAAAGTGTTAATCGAAGACGATTTAGAAAGCCAAAAAGTAGAGATCGTTTCTAAATTAGAAAAAGGTCAGGTATTGGAAGGTACTGTTAAAAACATTACTGATTTCGGTGTGTTCATCGATTTAGGTGGTGTTGATGGTTTACTTCACATTACTGATATTTCTTGGGGCCGCATAGAGCATCCAAAAGAAGTATTATCATTAGATGAAAAAATCAACGTGGTTGTTTTAGATTTCGATGATGAGAAAAAACGTATCGCTCTAGGTTTAAAACAATTAACTCCACACCCTTGGGAGAACTTAAGTACCGATATCCAAGTTGGTTCTAAAGTAAAAGGAAAAATCGTAACTGTTGCAGATTACGGTGCTTTCTTAGAAATCATCCCAGGTGTTGAAGGTTTAATCCACGTTTCTGAAATGAGCTGGTCACAAAACTTAAGAAATCCACAAGAATTCTTAAAAGTTGGTGATGAAATCGAAGCTGAAGTTTTAACTTTAGACAGAGACGAGCGCAAAATGAGCTTAGGTATTAAACAATTATCTAACGATCCATGGCAAGAAGTTGCGGCTAAATTCCCAGTTGGAAGCAAGCACAAAGCAACTGTTAAAAACATGACTAACTTCGGCGTTTTTGTTGAAATCGAAGAAGGTATCGATGGATTAATCCACATCTCTGATTTATCTTGGTCTAAAAAAGTAAACCACCCTAACGAATTCACTAAAGTTGGTGATGTATTAGACGTTGTTGTTTTAGAACTTGATGTTGACAACCGTAAATTAAGCTTAGGTCACAAACAATTGGAAGAAAACCCTTGGGATACTTTCGAAACGATCTTCACTTTAGATTCGGTTCACCAAGGTACTGTTGTTAAAGTAACTGATAAAGGTGCTGTTATTGCTTTACCATATGGTGTAGAAGGTTTCGTACCAACTAAACACATGGTTAAAGAAGATGGTACATCAGTTAAAGCTGAAGAAACCAATGACTTCAAAATCATTGAATTCAACAAAGAAGCAAAACGTATCGTAGTATCTCACGCCCGTATTTGGGAAGAGGTTAAAGCTGAAGCTGTTGCTGAAGAAAGAGCAACTAAGAAAAAAGAAGCTAAAGCTGCTGTAACTGCGGTTAAAAAAGTTAAAGATTCTGTAGAGAAATCTACTTTAGGAGACTTAGACGTATTGGCTCAATTGAAATCGCAATTAGAAGGCGAAGAAAGCAAAGCTAAAAAAGGCTAGTTCTTTTTAACTGATCATATTAATCCCGATAGCGAAAGTTATCGGGATTTTTTTTGATTATTTTTTTTGCCACGGAAACACAGCGCGCACGGACTTCCTCACATGAATCGTCATTGCGAGGCTGGGATCGAGCGAGCCGAAGCAATCTTATTAGTGCCATTAAGAAACAAGAAAGAGGCTTATATTTTCTTAAATGCCTTATGTGGTAAATAACATTTTGAAAACGAAAGCTAGCGCTCATCGGTAACTCCTGCCCCGCTATACTTTCTGCCTTGAAAAACGACATTCATCCTATCGGGTTTATGTAACATAGTAGTTCGTTCTACCAAACCTTCCCTTTCATCCGTCTATAATTATTACTTTTGAAAAGGAAAATCCCTTATAATGAAGAAATTTATCTTTTTGTTTTTATCAATTATTTCGTTCAAACTTTCGGCACAGGAAGTAAACATCATCCCACAACCTGTAAGCATTATAACAGGAAAAAATACGGAAAAATTTATCATTGATCAAAACACAGAAATTATTTCAAATGATTCTTTATCTAACTCGGCTTTATTTCTACAAAATTATATTCAACAATTTTATAATATAAAACTTCGAATTAACCCTAATTCTACGAGCAAAAAAAACATCATCAAATTAGAAATAATTAGTCGGTTATTAAAAAACGTAAACGAATACGAGCTGATAAGCAACAACTATCAAACAATAGTTTATGCATGTTCAGAAAACGGACTTTTTTACGGTATTCAAACATTAATTCAGTTAATACCTGAGACAAAATCTCAATTATTACAAATCCCGGCTGTTTCTATTATAGACTACCCCCGCTTCGATTATCGAGGCATGCATCTGGATGTAAGTCGCCATTTTTTTGATGTAGCCTTTGTAAAACAGTACATCGATTATTTAGCGCTCCATAAAATGAATTATTTCCATTGGCATTTAACCGATGACCATGGCTGGCGGATCGAAATCAAAAAATATCCCAAGCTTACTGAAATCGGTGCATGGAGAAATGGTAGCATTATTGGCTTATGGCCCGGACAAGGAAACGAGCATATAAAATATCAGGTTTTGCCAGCAGAAGTAAAAATTACGCCTAAAGATGCTGTCATTAAAACCGATGGTATTCGCCACGGTGGTTATTACACGCAAGAACAGATTAAAGATGTGGTTGATTATGCTGCTAAACGTTACATTACCATTATTCCTGAAGTTGAAATGCCTGCACACAGCATGGCTCTACTTGCAGCATACCCAGAATTAGGCACTGAGCCAGGCAAAAAATACGAAGTTGCACAAACCTGGGGAATGATGAACAAATACAACAATGTACTTCAGGCTTCTGATACGACTTTTAAATTTTTGGAAAATGTATTAACTGAAGTAATGGCTTTGTTTCCCTCGCAATACATCCATATTGGTGGTGATGAAGCCTCGAAAGTGTGGTGGAAACAATCTGCCGTTTCACAACAGATTATGAAAGCCAATGGCTTAAAAAATGAAAGTGAATTACAGAGTTATTTCATCCGTAGGATGGAGAAATTTGTAAACAGCAAAGGAAAAACCATTATCGGTTGGAACGAAATTTTACAGGGTGGTTTAGCCCCTAATGCGGTTGTAATGAGCTGGCAAGGCGAAAAAGGTGGTATAGATGCGGCAAAACAAAACCACAAAGCCATTATGACACCCGAAGATAAGATGTACTTTAACCATAAACAGTTTGTAAAAGAAGATAGTCTGGCAGCAAATAAATTTTCGCCATTGATTGATGTTTACAATTATGAACCTATACCGGCTGAATTAAGTGCCGAGCAGGCTAAATACATTTGGGGCGCACAGGGCTGTTTATGGAGTGAGTACATTACCAATCCGGCAAAAGTACAATACCTGCTTTTTCCAAGATTAGATGCGTTGAGCGAAATTTTGTGGAGTCCAAAAGAAAAACGGAATTATCCAGATTTTCAAAAAAGGCTAAAAACACAGTTTAAACGCTACGATTTAATGGGAATAACCTACTCCAAAAGGTACTTAGAAAATTAATGCTTTTTTTAAAGAAGCGTCTTTTAAGGTTGGTCTATTATAAATAAAATGCAATCTTTGCATTAAAAATTAAACCATGCGTAAACTATTTGCCGTCCTTTCTACTATCCTAACCATATTTGCCATCAAAGAAACGGTCTATGTATTTACTTCTAATGAAGCTGACATGGTTAAGCAAAAAGCCATTATGATTGTAATTGCTTTAAGCATTACCATACCGTTAATCATTTTAACACTTTGGCTTTGGTCGCCGGGAAATAAAAGAAACCAAGAATAGCGAATTATTATCCCTTATTACCCTCATGTACATTCCTTCAGGTTTACTTTATTAAATAGCTGCTTTCTAAAGGGGGATATTTATGAAACAAACGTTCTATGCCAGTGCTAATATTTTCTTGATACCTTTCAATAACCAATTTTAATCTTAGGGAAATATTTATCAATTATTTCTTCAATTTTGATAGTCACTTGTCTATTTTTGTTACCAGGACATAGTTTTTCATAATATTTAGGACTCCAAAAAATTAAGGTTTTAATTTCTTTCTTGGTAATTAAATGGATAATCTCAGGACTACCTCCATCATTCACGAAATTATCAACAATACCTTTACAACCACGTCCAAAAACGCTATCGTCTACAATATTCCATGGACTTAGCTTTTGAATATACAGCCACTGTTTTTTTGCTGTATCTGGCGGTATAGGAATAACATTAAAAAACATATTAATATCTGCTGGAGCGTTCTTGAACCCTGTACGCTTGGCAGAGAACATATGCCATAAAACAACAGGAAAAGATGCTCTCAGCTTATACACTGGATAATATGCGGTATCTACAGGATTATAACTAAAAGTATTTACAAAATTTCCCGTTTTACTAATAAGCTTATAGCTTGACGGCTTTCCGTCTGGAACATTTGAATACTCAATTATTATTGTGCTATCTGCATACTGTTGAAAAAATTTATGCATTGGGGTTATCCCTTGTGTATAGCGCATAAGATAATCTTGCCCGAAACTAAAATGCCACGAAAACAAAAATAAAAACAAAGAAACAAAAAGGTTTTTCATGTTTCGCCCCGTTTATTTTTATTCATAACTAATTTCTAAAGGAATATATTTATCAAACAATCGTTCTATGCCAACTATTCCCTGCCGGTTCTTATTGCCCGGACATTGCTTTTCATAATAATAAGGCGCATAATAAATTAATGTTTTAATCTCTTTTTTTGTAATTAGATGCATAATGCTATGTCCCCCATCCATAATCACAGCACTACACTCCGGATAGCTTTTATCGTCCAGTAATTGCCATGGCTTAAATTTTGAAATGTTTAGCCACATTTTTTTTTGCAGTATCAGGATTTACAGCTAAAATATTGAAGAATATATTGATGTTGGCAGGTTCATTTCGAAAATTAGTCTTTTTCAATTGTAGAAAAGCCCTTAATGTATCAGGTATTTGAACTGGTTTTCTAATGTAAAGTTTCAGCAATCCACTATCTATCGCGTTGTATGAAAAACAGTTTAAAATACCAGTTTTTTTACTAATAATTTTATAAGATGGTGGTTCGAAAGATTGGGTTGGGTATTCAATGACTATTGTGCTATCTGCATATTGCTGAAAAAATTTATGCATGGGTGTAATACCTTTTGTTTGCCCACTACAAAATAAATACATATTAATAATGCAAAAAGAGGTCACTAATACTTTCATAAAAAATTTAATAATACCTTCCTTTAAACTTTGGAAAGTATTTATCAATTGTTTCATCTATTTTAATAAACGCTTGCCTGTATTTATTTCCAGGACAAAGTTTTTCGAAATATATTGGGGTCATAAAAAACAGCGTTTTTATTTCTTGTCTGGTAATAAGATGAATAATAGCAGGCCTAACTTCTGAAATAACGGGATCTTCTAAATTTTTACAACCATTTCCAAAAATCCTGTCATCAACTAACTGCCAGGGTTTTGTTTGTGTAATATTGGTCCACATTTTTTTTGTTGTATCAGAATTTATAATTGAAATATTAAAAAAGATATTAATATCAGCTGGTATATCCTGAAACAGCGTTTTTTTGGCAGATAACATATTCCACAATATAACTGGAGAAAGCTTTCTAATTGAACTGATATTTCTCCACGTAGTATCAATAGCTTCATAACAAAATGAATTAATCATGTTATCAGTCTTAGTTAATACCCTATAAATTGGCGGCCCGCCCACTATTCTATATTCCCTAATAATGGTACTATCCGCATATTGCTGAAAAAATTTATGCATGGGAGTTATGCTCCCTTCAGGATTTAGCTGGCAATAGCCACTAATACTGATCATGGTTAGAACTATATACAATAAATATTTCATAAACGCTATTATTTAAGGGGTTCCACAATTAACATTAGAATCTAATACTATATTACGTGCTTTATTACTAAAAAGTGAATCCGCTCTTTGATGAACGGTTGTTTGTGGCACATAATAAATTTGAGTAGTTTTTAAATTGTCTATAAAGTACTTTGTTTCTTGTAATCCTTCCCAAGCTAGCCCTAAATAATCATATTGGTCGTAATTGCCATAGTTTGAATCATACTTCCTTGCAAATTCCTTCAAACCTGAAACCAAGACACCAATATGTCGGGCTATATATTGGTGGTGGATATCTGCACGCTCTGTGCCTGACAATTTACTTTCAAAAATATCCATCAATTCATTCAACTCCATATTTTCAGGTTTTTTTGTCCAATTATTATTAATATCATAACTACCAAAAACTTCATAAGCCCTTTGCATTAAATTAGCATGAAAAGCCTCGTGTAATAAAGTTTTCGCAATCTGAATAGGTGGTGCAGTATTTACAAAAGATCGTCTTAAATTGATGTAGATATCAGCTCCATTAGTAGGGCTATTGATAGTTTCTCCTCTTGCTAAAGGATCGTTGGTCATAACATCTTTTACCCTAAACGTTAAATTATACTTAGTACCTCTAAATGCATTTATTAATGAATCGAATTTGGTATTGTTCATTAAAAGTTTTTCTAATGCACATTTAGCTTTGACATTATTGGTAATGCTACTGTCAGCCCTTATAATCAGGGGGCATGCAGCAATACCTGTTGTACCTCCAATACAACCACAATCAGACAGATAAGCCCCCCTGCCAATACGCCTGCGCAATCTACAGGCCCACCGTGATCTGGCTCAGGGTAATCGCCCAAATCGCCACTACAACTGGTGTAAAGAAACTGTGATGAGGAGCCAGTAGTATTGCCATAACCATCGTAATAGGTAGTAACAAGATACCAGCTAGTACAGGTAATTGCCATCAGTTTGTTTTTAATTATTACTCCTAACGGCTTTTTATTATTAACATTAAGAGTTTGTTTGTATAGTGCTATCAGACATATAACCTTCAAAAAAGCCTTTTTCAGGGTTATAAGCTACTTGCACCTGATAACTATTTTTACTTTTATGGATCAGTAGCATATAGCTTCCACCAAGTTCACTTTTACCAAGCTTTATCTTTACTGAAACGCCTATTACATCGGTACCATCATCAAGTTGAAATGTCCTTGCGGTATTCCAGTCTACTTCTTCTTTAACTTGTTGACTGGTTCCTTTGCTTGATTGAAGCAAAACACCATTACTTATATTATTCTTTAAGTACCAGTCCTTTGTACTGACAATAGGGTCTTCTGCAATTATATCCTTTTTGCAAGCATTAAAAATAAAAGATATTCCTACTACAATACACAGAGTGGACACAAAAAAATTGGAAATAGATTTTCTCATATAAGGTTAATTTAGATTCAGAACTCATACTGGAATGTGAGAGGAATGAGTAATACAAATATGTAGATACTTTTTGGATGAGTTAGTTTAAGGTTGTAAATTTTATACAAAACGAGAACCGATACACCATAAAATACTCTAAACAAACACGTTGAATTAATATTTTACATCAACACCTAGAAAGGTATTGCATGCAATGGCTTCAACTAAGCTAAAAACTTACTTTTCAATTCGGGTGTTGGTACCCAGCAACTCTCCTGCCTGCCCCACCATCTGTAACGGTTTTTGGCAATAATATCGTAAACCCAATCGCGGAAAAATTTGGGAACGATGATAAATGCATAAAGAAGTGGGATTAATCCATTGAGTTTTCGGGCTACACGCAATGCCGCTGAAGATTTAGTATAGAGCTTTCCATCCTCCAGCAACAAAATGGTATTCAACTTTCCTAAATCAGCGTTAAATTGCGGTAGAATTTCTTTGGCGTAATCACCTTGTAGCGCAGTAAATCTAAACTGATCTTTTTTATCGTGCGCAATAACAAACTGAACCGATGCATTGCAAAGATTACAAACACCATCGAAAAAGATTATTGGTTGCTGAATCATATACCGTAAAAATAAAGCTTTTTAATCCAATAAATATCTGAGGAATGTCTAATAAACATTAATTGATAAGTGGAGGCAAAAATATTTGATGAATATAACACGTTGTTTTTTGCCCCCGAATAATTGCAGAAACTGACCCGCTAAACCGGATGGAAACGGCAGCTCACGATTGAAAATCGGGACTACGTGTACAGCCGGACCAACATTAAGATAAAAAACAGCTATTGCTTTCCAAAAAACATTACAAAAAGAAAAACCGATTTTTAAATGTTGTAACAGAACAATTTAACTATCAAAAAATAAAACAATCGATCTTCAACTTTCTTACCTTAAAACATTTTTATATATTTGCCCAATCCTTCTTCAATGCAAAAGAAAACACTTCTTGACGGACAAAAAATTCAAATTACAATTAAGAGGCTCTGCCATCAATTAATTGAAAACCACGACGATTTCGCAAATACCGTTTTAATTGGCATCCAGCCGAGGGGTATTTTTTTGGCAGATCGCATTCATCAGGATCTTCAGCAGATTCTAAAAAACAAGAAAATTTTAAAGGGCAACCTTGATATTACTTTCTTTAGAGATGATTTCCGCCGTAAAGACGGACTGGTTACTGCAAGCAGCAACTCGATCGATTTTATTATCGAAGGTAAAAAAGTAATCTTAATTGATGATGTACTTTGGACCGGTAGAACCATTAGGGCAGCGCTTGATGCCTTACTTGCCTATGGCCGCCCAGAGAAAGTTGAACTTTTGGTTTTGATAGACCGTAGGTTTAGCAGGCATTTACCTATCGAACCCGATTATATTGGGCATCAGGTAGATAGCCTGAACTCGCAACAGGTAAAAGTAACCTGGGCGAGCGAAGGAGGTGAAGATAAAGTGATTTTAATATCCGAAAATAATAAATAAAAATGGCAGCAGAAAAACTATCAACCCGACATCTTTTAGGCATTAAAGATATTAACCGGAATGATATTGAATTGATTTTCGAAACTGCAGATAATTTCAAGGAGGTGATTAACAGACCGATTAAAAAGGTCCCTTCGCTCCGCGACATTACCATTGCCAATATTTTCTTCGAAAATTCTACCCGTACCAAACTTTCATTCGAACTTGCTGAAAAAAGGCTTTCGGCCGATGTGGTCAATTTCGCCGCTTCCTCTTCATCGGTGAGCAAAGGCGAAACCCTGATCGATACTGTAAACAACATCTTATCGATGAAAGTTGATATGGTGGTGATGCGCCACCCTTATGCTGGTGCTGGTCAGTTTTTAAGTAAACACGTTAAAGCGCAAATTGTAAATGCCGGAGATGGCGCGCACGAACACCCAACACAAGCCTTACTTGATGCTTTCTCTATCCGCCAAAAATTGGGTGATGTAGCCGGCAAAAAAGTGGTAATTGTTGGCGATATCCTGCACTCCCGTGTAGCGATCTCAAACATCCTTTGTTTGCAACGCTTAGGTGCCGAGGTAATGGTTTGTGGACCAACAACTTTAATTCCAAAACACATCCACCAACTTGGCGTAAAAGTTGAGCATAATTTAATTAAAGCCCTGAACTGGTGTGATGTAGCAAACATGCTGCGTATCCAATTGGAGCGCCAGGACATTAAATATTTCCCATCGCTTAGGGAATACGCCATGATGTACGGCTTAAACAAACAGATCTTAGACAACCTCGATAAAGAAATCATTGTCATGCACCCTGGCCCGATAAACAGAGGCGTTGAGATTACCAGCGATGTGGCCGACAGCAAACAATCTATCATTTTAGAGCAGGTAGAAAACGGAGTAGCCATAAGAATGGCCGTGCTGTATCTGCTGGCAAGCCAGGGATAGGTTAGTTCAATCGTTCATTGGTCATTGGTTTATTAGGGCAGAGTCCATAATCTAGCATCTTGTCGAAAGGACTAAGTCCAGCGTCTTTTTAGAAATGCATTAGTAAATAGTCCATTGCTAATAGCCTATGATTAACCAGTTACCTCTTTTACTCAGTTTCTACAAATATGCCTGCAGCAGGCAGGCCTCACTAGGAAAAAACCACTATGCGTGGCAAATGCGACGGTACCAATGAACTAATGACAATTGAACCAATGAACCTCTACCGGATGCGGCGGCACTAATGACTAATGCCCAATGAACCCTTCAACTTTTCCACATTCGTTCGTCCCTTAATACCAAACCAAAAATCCTATCGTTAACTTGTGTTATTAACAGATGTTAATTACTTCTGTTGATAAGCTTTGATACTATTTCTAATTTAGTACCAACCATATTTGAAACCAATGCAGAAAAAATACTTACTAATTCCGCTACTTTTAGCAGGAAGTTTTAGCACCTACGCTCAGGTCAGCGCTGTGCAAAACCTCAACAAAAACTATCAAACGGGCTTAGAATTATTAGACAAAGAGAAATACACTGCAGCTGCACAACAGTTTAAACTTGTTGAGCTGCAACGTTATAAACCTTCTACCCAAACGGAGAGCAATGCCGAATTATCTTTACTAAAAGAAAATGCAAAATTCTATGCAGCTGTTTGTGCATTAGAGTTAACCAATAGCGATGCTGAAAGTTTATTTCAAGCCTTTATCCGCGATTATCCGTTAAACCCAAACACTAAACTGGCTTATTTTTACGTTGGAAAAACTTATTTCAACCAGAAAAACTATAAAAAAGCTTTAGAATGGTTCGAAAAAACAGATCCTTCTACACTTTCGGGCAAACAGAGAAACGAATACCAGTTTAAACAAGGTTATGCCTATTTCGAACTAAAAGACTACGACAAAGCAGAACCTTTATTCGAAAAAGTTAAAAAAGAAGAAGGCGATTTTCAGGAAAGTGCCACCTACTACTTTGCTTATATAAATTACTTAAACAAAGAGTATAAAACGGCATTGGCCAACTTCGAAAAGTTAAAGGGCTCCCCTACTTATGAGGCGAGTTATCCATACTACATCACTTCGATGTATTACCTTGACGAGCGTTACGATGATGTAATCAGCTATGCTTTGGCAGCCATTCAAAAAACCAAACAACAGTTCGAACCAGAAATGTTGAGTTTGGTCGCAGCATCTTACTTTGCAAAATCTGAGTTCAAAAATGCTGAAAAGTATTTCGCAGAATATTATGCAAAAGATAAAAGCGAAACCAAGAACAACCTCTTCATTTACCAATACGGATACTCTTTGTTCCAGAATAAAAAGTACAAAGAGTCGGTTGCTGTTTTAGAAAAACTAAATACCGATGATGTTTACCTTCAAAATGGTATGCATACTTTAGGTAAAGCATTTATTCAATTGGGCAATAAACCAAAAGCGCAGAGTGCTTTTTTTAGGGCATCGCGTTTAAGTTTTGACAAGGGGATACAGGAAGAAGCATGGTTAAATTATGCCAAATTAAGTTACGAATTAGAATTCCATCAGCAGGCGCTAGAGGCCACTCAGGGTTTCTTAAAAACTTTTCCGAAATCGCGTAAAATAAACGAAGCCAAAACTTTATTGGGCGAAGTTTTATTAACCACCAAAAACTATCAGGCAGCTGTAGATATTTTAGAACCTATTCCAGATAAAAACCTTGAAGCTAAAGAAGCTTACCAAAAAGTAACCTATTTCCGCGGATTAGAATTTTATAACGAAAGAGCATTCCCAAATGCATTGTCGATGTTTTTACGTTCTGAAAAGTTCCCTGAAGACAACGAGATCAATGCGCTAAACACTTACTGGAAAGCTGAATCGATGTACGAGCTGCGTAAGTTCGGTGAAGCGGTTACCACTTTCGAAAAATTCTTAAAAATGCCAGATGCCGATAAAACCGGTGTTTACAATTTTGCGAACTACGCTTTGGCCTATGCAGCTTTCGAAGATGAAAAATACAGCAAAGCAGCTACTTATTTCGAAAAATTTCTTGGAGGTAGCGATAAAGACCAAAAAACGATTGATGATGCCACCATCCGTTTAGCCGATTCCTATTTCGTAAACAAAAACTATGGTGATGCCATGGCGAATTACAACAAGATCATCAGCCGCAAAACCACTTCAGAAGATTACGCCACTTTCCAGAAAGGAATGATCCAGGGATTGGAAACACAATATGATGCGAAAATTGCTACCATGCAGAACCTGTTGAATACTTTTCCAAATTCAAATTACGCTGATGATGCTGGCTTCGAAACCGCTTATACTTATTTCAACAAAGGCGATTTTGATAAATCTAAATCAGACCTTGTAGCCCTGGTAGCTAAATATCCACGTAGCAGTTATGTGGCAAAAGCTTTGGTAACCATCGGCTTGGTTCAATACAACCAGGATCAGGACGATGCCGCTTTAGAATCGTTTAAGAAAGTAATCAGAGATTACCCTACTGCAGATGAAGCCAAACAGGCAATGGAATCGATCAAGAACATTTATGTAGATCGTGGAGATGCAAATGGTTTTATCGCTTACGCAGCAACTACCCCACTTGGAAATTATTCAGGCTCGGAGCAAGATAATATTGTTTTTGCCGCAGCCAATAACACCTATTTAAAAGGCGATGCCAACGGTGCATTCCAGGCGGTAAATGCTTATTTTGATAAGTTCCCTAAAGCGAACCATGAAAAAGAAGCTAAATTTATCAGGGCAGAATCGCTGGTTAAATTAGGTCGTCCGGATGAAGCCATTCCTGATTACGAATTTATCTTAAACGACTGGACGAGCGATTACACTGAACGTTCTTTGGTAAGTATATCAACATTGTTCTTAAATCAGAAGAAATACAACGAGGCGATTGTTTACCTGAAAAGATTAGAAACTACCACCGATTACAAGTCGCACTATAGTTTTGCCATCAACAATTTGTTAAAGGCTTACACCGCTTTAAACATGCCTGATGATATGCTTAAATATGCACAGCTGACCAAAGAATCGGAAAAAGCTTCTGAGGAAGAAAAAAACAGTTCGAGCTTATTCTCTGGTAAGGCTTACTTGTTAAAAGGCGATACCACCACAGCAATTAAGGAGTTTAAAAATGTAGTGGCCAAAACAAAAACAGTTGCTGCTGCAGAAGCAAAATATAATTTAGCTTTATTGGAATACAACAAAGGTGATTTCAAAACTTCATCTAAAACCTGTTTCGACCTGGTTAACAACATGGCTGCTTACGATTACTGGGTAGCAAAGGCGTTTATCCTTTTATCTGATAATTATGTAGCCCTGAAAGATAATTTACAGGCAAAAAGCACTCTTCTCAGTATAATTGATAACTACGAAGGCAAGGATGACATCATCCCTACAGCCAAAGAAAAACTAGAAAAACTAAACCAGAAGAAGTAGCATTATGAAATCGATTAAATATATATATAGTTCACTGTTTTTTTTAGCTGCTGGATTAATGACTGCACAGGCGCAGGATAAAAAGGCCGATGAAAAAGCAGTAGTAAACGAAGAAATTGAAGTAGTCCGTCCGTATAAACCAATTTTGGCCGAGGCTGTAAAGCTGAGAAGAAGTCCGAATTTAGATGATGTTAAAACTTACAAAGCAAAATTAAACTACAGCATTTTGGATAGAAAGCTGGAGTTGAACAGCGATATCCAAAAGTTACAGGCACAAGCTTTGGCCGAAGAAAAAGAAAGCATACTTGTTAATAATTACGTAAAGGGTGCATTCGGGTCGTTGGCTACCCTTTTGGGCGAAGCTTATTTTAACACCGGTAAAGATGAAGGTTTACAGGTTGGTGGATACTTTAAACATTTTAGTCAGGAAGGAAAGCTGAACAAACAGAATAGCAGTAACCAACAGTTAAGTGTTTTTGGCCGCAGTATCTTAGAGCAGAATACCGTTAGTGGCCGCATCAATTTTGAACGTAATGGCACCTATTTTTATGGTATAGATGATGCCAGACCAACACTAAACCCTAACCCTGATAAACAGGCCTTAACCACTATTGAACTGGAAGGTGAGCTGGTAAAAAACTTTACCGAAGACGAAGATGCTTTTAGTTATGCTTTAAAAGCCAATGGATATATCTGGAATGATAAATTCAGTGCAAAAGAAAACTACCTGAGCTTAAATGGTTATGTAAACAAACGCATTAATTCGTTAAATTTAGGTTTAGCCGCATCAACCGAATTTGGCAATAGCAAAGATGCTTTAACCAGCGTTGGCAATAACCTGTTGCGCTTAAATCCGTATATCCGTTTACAGGTTAAAGGTGCTAAAATTACAGCAGGGATTAATTTCGTTCAGGAATTTGGTGCTGTTAGCAGCTCTAGAATTTTTCCTGCTGTTACCGCCGATTTTACTTTGATTCCAGATTATTTACAGGTTTTTGGAGAAGTTAAAGGCGATGTAAACAGAAACTCTTTAAAAGGCTTTACGGATGAAAACCCTTGGTTAAACAGCAATATTGTAGTTAGAAATACAGTTGAAAAGTTAAGTTTCAGCGCTGGTATTAAAGGTACCGGCGGACCGGGTTTTGGTTACAAAGCCCGTGTTTATGTAAAACAGTTTGATGATATGCCTTTGTTCGTCAACAACTTTACTGATTTTAATAAATTTGATGTGATATACGATTTCGGCAAAACGAAATTAACAGGTTTAGAAGGTGAGATTTCTATTCAGGTAAGCGATGCCTTAAAATGGACAGGTAAATTAAACATCGACGATTGGAAGCCCGCAGCAGAGACTTACTCTTGGTTTAAACCGGGTTTAAAAGTAAGTTCGAACTTTGTTTATACCTACAATAAAAAACTAAGCTTTAATGCTGGTGTTGTTATTCAGGATGATATTAAAGCAAAAGTAAACATTTCAAACCCAGTTAATCCTGCACAGTATCTAATTCCAAATCCATTGATAGAGGAAATTAAAACGGTTAAAGGTTATGTAGATTTAGGTCTTGGTGCAGATTATAGGATCAATAAAAAGTTCTCCGTTTTTGCAAAAGCAAACAATATCTTAAATACAAACTACAGCAGGTATTTGTATTATCAGGTAAACGGATTTAATATTTTCGGAGGATTAACATATTCGTTTTAAGCGATAAAATCGTAAAATTCATTTTTTAATCTGATATATGCCTTTAAGTTTAACCTTAAAGGCATATTTTGTTTGTAGGCTTAGAGATGGCCGATCATCAGTAAACAACTTTAAGATAATTATTTTCACAAATAATTATTAATACCTATTCTCTTAATTGAACAACATTAATATTGTTGTGATTTTGACTATATTTACTTTAGTTAGTAAAATTTGAGAGAAGCTTGATATATAAATAAAGCTTTTCTATAATCATAGCCGCAATATTTATATACCTATCAAAACTGATCAAATAACAAAATTTGCTAAACCGATTACTACCCTTCGTATTCACTTTAATTATTTTTTCGTCTTGCGCGCAAAAAGATATAAAACAGTTTGTAGCAGAAGAACGGATTGATATCCAGACCATATCTCCAGACTCAACTGATTTCTCTGAATTGCAGGCTATTGGAAAAGCGATTGGTAATTCCAGGGTGGTGATGTTAGGCGAACAGGATCATGGCGACTCGCCAACTTTTCTAGCGAAAACAAGATTAGTTAAATATCTTCATGAACAGAAAGGATTCAATGTTTTGGCCTTTGAGAGTGACTTTTTTGCATTGAATGAGGGCTGGGATCGACTGGAAAAACAAAAGTCTAAAATTGATCCTTTCCTCTTAAACAATATTTTTAGTATATGGACCAAATGTAATTCCTGCGATGATCTATTTTACCATTATGTGTCAAAAACTTTTAGCGATAAAAAGCCACTTATCATATCTGGTTTCGATAATCAAGTACATGGGCTTTATAGCACAGAAAAGCTTAAAACATTTCTTGATAATTATCTGAAAAGTAAGAAGATAAACTACACGAACAATGAAAAATATAAAATAGATTTTCTTTCCTTTATCGATTCAATAACGTATAATAAAAATCTTCAAAAACAAAGAAATTTCAAGGAAGCATTGCAACAAATTAACCGTGAACTTTCCGTAACTGATACGACCACTTTTGAAACCATGCTACTTAAAAGCTTAAACGCCTTAACGAAAAGTGAGATTTCTTTTTTAAGCAAGGGTAGTGATTACAACCAAATTAGAGATAAACAAATGGCCGAGAATTTAAAATGGCTCTTAAAATACAAGTTTCCAAAAGAAAAAATAATTGTTTGGGCGCATAATGCGCATATCCTTAAACATCCCGAACTAATAAAAAAATCGAAGCGGCATAATGGGGATGAGATGAAAACGATGGGCAATTTTTTCACAGCAGATCAACAGCTTAACGAACAAACTTATATCTTAGGTTTTAACTCTAGAGTTGGAACCTCCGGTATAGTTACCATCGACAAAAAGTATCCTGCAGATCCACCAGCGAAGAACAGTTTCGAAACCTGGATTCCTGAAACTATTCCCTATTCTTTTGTAAACTTTAAGCAGTTTCGTGAGGAAAATCCAGGCAATAAAAAACATTTTCTGATGAAGGGTGTGTATCATTTTACTGATTCTGCATCGTGGACGGATATTTACGATGGCATTTTTTATATTCGGGAGATGTATCCTTGTGCCTTAGTGGTTAAATAAATTATAAAAAAACCGCTTTTTAAGATAATAGTTTCACAAAAGAACAAAATCAATCCTTTTAGAATACACTCCTATGAAAATATTTAATGTACAGCCTATCAGAATAAATAAGTACATCTATGATGATCAATATATAGAGGAAAGCAAAACGTCTTGCAATTATCAATCTGGCTTTGACATTGTTGGGAAGAAAGTTGGTGGAATAAACACGATGTTCATCACTTTCTACATCCTTTACTGCGTAGATGCGATCACAGATGATAAAGAAATTGTTAGCTCCACCGGGCCAAACACATGGAACATTAATGTTTCATTTTCAATTGGCGACGAGGTATTTATCTCCTATAAAAGCTCTTGTCAGTTTAACTTTGAAAGTGAGGGCGTTGATGCAGATGTAACTTCCTTAACTGATTTTTTAAGGGATTATCAAGCGCATACCAGATCATTTTTTAATCAATACGGACATAAGCCTTTAATCGCGATTGAAGAAGAAACACGAAAACAACAGCCGCTACTGGCCGATGCAGAAATAGCAATCGAAAACTTAAGAGCGAATAATATGTACGAGTTTTAACGCAACCTGCTTTAGCTGTAAAAAGCACTTATCTTGCAAAACGTCTTTATTAAACTTATCTCCGGTTGATTATTTATCCCACCACACCCTTGCAGTAAGCACATCGCCGCCTGCTATCCTGGCTACGGCATCTTTATAATTCTGGGGGTTGTTCAGCACCTCCGTTGATAAATAGATCATCCTGCGGGGAATAGTGCCATTGGTAACGTTGCCTTTATAATTGATCGGGATAAGTTTAGGATAATCGCTTCTTTTCCAGTTTAGCCAGGCTTCTATGAAATTAAAATCCGTTCCTGTAGTTACCCAGTATTGTGTATTGATTGAGCTTAGTGCATTTTGTGTACTGCTTTCATCAAGTGGATTCTGGTTAACAAATGCAGTAATTTTATTGGCATCAACCGCAGCTAAAGGATCCAGCTGCGCAAGCGATTGGATTGCGCCGGTTAAGCCATTGGTGTAGTGCAGGTTTGCGGTTCCACTTATATTCCACCCTCTCACTTTAGCCTCAGCAAGCAAAAATTCAATTTCAGCGTAACTCAGGATAAAAATTGGACCACCTAGTTTAAGGTACATGGCGGTGCGTGGTCTGGAATATTTTCCGAGCGGAGCAAAATCACTTCCGTTACCTGTACCGCCCGGATAGTTTGGCGAATGACTGATATCGGTGGGTCCACCCTGTAGGTCGAATCCATTTGGCAACCCAAGCTGAACAGCTGCATCGGTATTTCCGTTTAAATTCTGATCTGCATTTTTGGCCAATCCATCTTTTGGTACTTCACCTATCACATCCAACCTGGGGTCGTTGGTATTTTTTAACTGATCAATTAAGGTTTTACTCCACCGCACTTCCAGATAGTCGGAAAATGTTCTTAAAGCAAGCGATGTTCCATTTTGGCTGTTAAAAGAGGAAGCATCGGTTAAAAGAATCGCATTGTCATTAATACTGTTAAAAGTTTTTCCCGCAGCCTTTTCGGTCCAAATTCTGGCCTTCTCGGGATCTACTTTCGTTAATCGCATGGCAATCCTAATCATTAACGAATAACCAAATTTTTTCCATTTACCAATATCGCCTTTATAAAAAAGATCAGCGCTTGGCCCGGGTTTTTCGGCATCCAGTTGCGCGGTAGCCGTTTCGAGATCGTTCAGCATCTGGGTATAAATATCTTCCTGACGATCGTAAACGGGATATTTAATACCCTGCATCGCTTTTACCGCCTGCGAGTAAGGAACATCGCCATAAGTATCGGTAATCCGTTGCAAAATCAATACAAACATGATATCGCCAATCGCAATCAGGTTTTTATAGGCCACCGGATCTTTTAATCTGGCCAGTCGTTGCATCTCTCTGATATAAGAGGCATCGGCATAACCTTCGTCAAAAATTCGGCCCTGATAATCTGTAAAACTACCCACATTGATGTATTTGTCACCATTGTTGTAATAATAATAGGTAGAGGCCAGTAGCTGCATCATGGTACTTTGATACAGCAGCTGATAATAACCCAAATTGGCATATTTTAATTGTGCCTGTGCAAGCAAGCTGTTGGGATCATAGTTGTCTTCTGTAAGTTTGGTTGGATCGGTATTAATCTCATCCAGCTTTGCCTTAGAACAACTGCCCATTAAAGCCAGGAAAAAGGCACCCAAAACACACAACTTTCTCAAGGCCATCTTATTTGAATTTAAAATTAAAGTTAATCCCAAATGTATGTGTTGCAGGCAATGAAGCCCCTTCTATCCCCGCATAACCCAATGTTGGCGAGAACTGCGACTCAGGATCTATATTTTTAGTGTATTTAAGCAAGGTAAACAGGTTCCGCGCCACCAGATCTATCCCTATACTACTAAAAGGTGTTCTTTTTAAAAAACGTTCGCTAAAAGAATAACCTAATGTGGCCTGCCTCAGCTTGATCAAACTGCCATTGAGTACCGATAATGCAGAAATATTAGTGGCCAGTTCAGGGTAATAGGCATAGGCGGGAACGTTAATCGTGTTCTTCTGCCCATTTTCTAACACGCCATCGGCCACAATCCCGGTCTCCCTCCCCACTAAAGTTGCCTTATTTAAGCCAAGCACATAACTGTAATATTCTGTTGCTGATAGGATTTTATTGCCAAAGCGATAATCGATCAAAAAGGAAAAACTAAACTGTTTATAGCTAAAACTGTTGCTTATCCCTCCATATAAAGTAGGCATGGTGCCTCCCATAGGAATAAAATTACCCCGCTTTGGTATGCCATCAGATCCGATAATGATGTTTCCATTAGCATCCCGCAAATAATCGTAAGCCATAATCTGCGTAATCGGTTTACCAACCACCAGCGCGGTATTGGCATTTAACGGCCGATAGGTGCCTGTAAGGGTATAATTACTGTTGCCATCGATAGAAAGCAGGGTATTCTTTACCTTGGTCATGTTAAAGTTAATTTGCCATTTGCCTGTTGTTGTAAGCCAGGGCGTGTAGCCTAAAGCCAGTTCTATCCCTGCATTCCGGGTTTCGCCGAGGTTAACATAGGCGGAAGTAAAACCAGTGGTAACCGATTGTTTTGCATTAATAATTTCGTTGTGGGTAATGCGGTTGAAATAGGTAAAATCGATGTCCAAACGGCTATTGAAAAATTTAAGATCGAGACCGGCCTCTGTTTCGTTGAGGGTAAACGGTTTTAAATTGTAATTGGGTAAATCGCCAGAAAAACCACCCACAGGCACACCATTAACCTGATTATCTACGGTATAATAGATTTGCGTGGTGTAGGGAACAATGGGTTCTCCACTGGTTTTGGCAAAATCCAACCGCAGTTTACCAAAATCGAGTGCTTTCAAATTCAACAGATCTGAAAAAATAAAACTGCCCGATACACCGGGTACAAATATGCCCCGGTTGTTTGCGGGTAAAGTAGAATAAATATCGTAACGTCCGGTAACGGAGAAGTTAAGATAACGCTGGTAGCTGAGGTCGGCAGTATAATAAGCCGATTCGGTTACAATTCTCGATACGGCCAATGTTTTGGTACTGGTAATCAGATTTTCCGGCACATAGAGATACGGCACTTTAAACTGCGATCCTTTCAGTTTTTCGGTATTGCCCTTTCTTTCGCGATAATTTGCGCCCATTGAAAATTCGAGGTTCAATTTATCGCTCAGGTTTCTGGTTGCAGTGAACAAAATATCGCTATTGAGTTCTGAAGTATGGTTTTGATCATAGGCATTCATACCGCCCTGCCTGTTAATGGAAAATGCAATACCTGTAGGTAAAATGCTCACCAGTTCATCTTTACTCGAATCGTAGCCAATTCTGCCCTGCAGTGATGCCCAGCTGGCCAACTTATATTTTAATACGGCTGATGTAATATAACGGTTTCTATTGGCATAATCGGCCTGTTTGTTCATCAAAAAATAAGGGTTGGTTTTATATTCATCCGCATTCCACCGCGTTTCAAAACCTGTTTCGGTATCAAAACCAGGGGCTAAGATCGATTGATCTAAACTGGTGGCCAAGGCTGATATCCCATAATTTGCATTTAAAGGGCCATCGCTGAGGTAACTTTTGTTTTTGTTCCTTTCGTAAATGTAATTACCAGTAAAGCTTAGCGATATTTTAGAATTTAAAGCCACTGTACCATAAAAATTCAGCGTTTTCCGGTTTAAGGCTCCATTGCTTAAAACAGAATTGTAATCTAAATTGGAAACTGAAACACGATAGTTGTTATTGCTATTTCCACCAACAAGCGACAGTGTATTAATAAAGGCCGGTGCGGTGCGGTAAAAAGTCTGGATGTTATTTTTAACAGGAGCGTAAGGCCGCATAGAACCATCCACTTGGGGTGTTAATTTGCCGTCCATAAGTTCTCCCCAGCTCAACAAACCCGTGGTAATTGCATTGTACAGATCGGCAGGACGTTTATTTTGTGTACCCTGACCATATAAGTATTGAAAATCGGTAGAATTAACTGGCACATCGAAGGCCAGATTTGTGTTGTACTCCAGCCTTGGCTGGGTATTTTCTCCACCGCTTTTCAGGTTGATGAGGATCACACCATTTGCAGCCCTGGCCCCATATAAAGCCGAAGCAGCCGAACCTTTTAATATCGTTATGGTTTCGATATCGTCTGGATTGATATTGCTGATTCCATCACCATAGTCTGCGCCACCATACTCGTTGGCACTCCCTCTAATGCTATTATCAATGGGGACACCGTTTACGATAAATAATGGAGAGGCAGCAGTCATACTCGAAACACCCCTGATGAGCACACGTGCCGCAGATCCCGGGCCACCGTTTACACCGGTAATGTTAAGTCCAGCTACCCTACCCTGTAGGGCCATAATCATATTGCTCTCTCTTGCCTTAGCGATAGAAGAACCTTTAATGGTGGTTAAAGCATAGCCAACTTTATGATTGTCTTTTTCGATACCCAAAGCCGTAATTACCACTTCCTTTAAAAAACGGACACTATCAGCCCCCATTTTTCCTTCGGTATTTTTTCTGATTACGATTAAATTATTCGGCAAAAGAGAATAGATATAATCACTATTGCGCAGCAATTGATCGATTACCTTTATTGCCTCCTCTTCTTCTACCTTGATGGATACCAGATGTTGAGGGATTTTAGATTCACTGTAGGCGAAATGATAAACAGTTTGTTGTTGTATGGCTTCTACAACCTGCTCAAAATTTGCTCCGTTAAAATTTAAGGTTACTTTAGTTTGGGCATTGGTACACAGCGGAAAAATCAATCCAATTAACAATATGATTCTCTGCGCACAATTCATGGCTACAAATATACATTGCTTAACTGTTTGTGCTAACGGTAGATATAGACATTTTTCCCCATTATCGAATAATTGAAATTTTCGATCATTTTTAGCACATTTAAAGCCTCACTAATGGTTTCTTTATCTACATGCCCCGTAAATTTCATCGTTTTAAGATCAGCTTCCTTAAAGGTTATTTTAACATCGTACCATCGCTCAAAAAGCCTGGCTATTTCATCAAAACGGTTGTTTTTATAGATGAGTTCGTGGTTTGTCCATGCGGTTTCCATTACTTTGTCGGTTCCTGTTCCACTAAAATGGGTGAGCTGACTCATGCCTGCTTTACCACCAGCCAAAGTAAATTTATCGTTTGGCTTTAAGATAAACGTTTGCTTGGTATTATCTTTAAGCGAAATAGCAACACTTCCCCTGATTAAGGTGGTTTCGGTAAAAGCATCATTATGGTAAGCCTTAACATCGAATGCGGTACCCAGTACTTTTACCGCCAATTGCTCGGTGTGCACAATAAAAGGGTGTTGTGCATCTTTTTTAACATCAAAAAATGCCTCACCAGATAAGTAAACATCCCTGGTAGCTGCAGTAAAATGATCAGGGTATTTTAAACTACTCCCCGAATTCATTTTTACAGTAGAGCCATCGGCCAGTACAATGTATTTGACCTCTGCGGCTTTGGTTAGCGCCTGAGTTAGTACCAGCTGATCTGCTTTATTGAAGAAAATGGCCTCTCTATTGTATACCAATGTACCTGCAACAACAATAGCGACAACCGCAGCAACTTTTAACCAGATGCTGTAAGATTTATTTTTGGCCACCGTTAAACCCGATTCTCCAGAAACGGTAATTTGGGCTTTGATCCGATCAAAAACGAGGTCGATATTTTCTTCCTCAGCTGTTTCAGATTCAAAATAAGTTTGTAACTGTTTATATTCTGTTCTAAACCCTTCGTTATCGGCTAAAATCGATTTCAGTTCAACAGATTCATCCGGCGAAATTTCACCGGCCAATTGTTTTCCAAGCAATTCTGTAAATCTTTGATCTGTCATTTTTTTTCCGCCCTTTATAATATGTTCCTTTTTCTGTTAAAATTGCCTACAAGAAATAAAAAAAAGATAAAGTACCTACTAAGATAATCAGGGAGATCAGTTTTCCAAGCTTTTTTTCATCCGATCCTTGATCTTTTAAAGGCTGTAATATTAAACGGAGTTTAGCAATGGCCCTGAACAATTGGGTCTGCACCGTTCGGGGTGAAATGTTCAACAGTTCTGCCACTTCTTTATATTTCATTCCACTTTCTTTAATCAACCTAAAAACCGTAGCTGCCTGAGGTGCCAGACCAGCAATAGCAAAATCTAGTTGCCTGTGCAGTTCTTTGGTTTCCAAAATATACTCCGGTGTTTGTGTTGTTACCGAAATACCCTCTTCAGCATCAACTAAATCGATAAACGTAATTGAAGAATTTTTTTTGAGGTATTTAAGTGATTGATTTTTTACTGCGATAAAGAAATAACTTTCGGGATTTAATACATGGGTACTTGTTGCGCGGTTTTCCCAGCATTTAACAAATACCTCGGTAACCAGGTCTTCCGCAGCCTGCTTATCAACCACATAGTAAATAGAAAATTTGATCAACCTACTATATAGAAAGCGGTAAAGTTGCTCAAAAGATTTTATATCATCCTTGAGGCAAATCTTATTCCATAAAACGACTAGATCTGGCTTAGCTGCTTTCAACTTGGTTAGTTTGGTGAATCAAATGTAAGGTAATAAAAAATATTTCATAAAAAAATCTTCCCGCTGTAGGCAATTTTAACAAAAAAAGGACTCTTCATTCAGTGCCATAATAAGGCGCAAGCCATTTATAGATCTATTGAAGCAGAAACAATGAATAAAAACAAATATGTGATGGGCATTGATATCGGGGGATCGCACATTACAGCTGCCATACTCGATATGCAGCAGCGGAACATTCTAAAAAATTCCTATACGCGCGAACGTGTCGACTCTCATGGCTCAACAGAACAGATTATCCACACCTGGTGCAGTGCAATTAAAGCAGCTTATCAAAAAGTTGATATCGAAATTGGCTGTTTAGGTATTGCCATGCCGGGTCCTTTCGATTATGAAAATGGCATTTCTTATATCGCTGGTAATGATAAATACGCCGCTTTTTATGGCCTTAATGTAAAAGATATGCTTGCCAGCGAACTTCAGATTAACAAGGATCAGATTTTGATGAGTAACGATGCTGCTTGTTTTTTGGCTGGAGAAGTGTTTGCAGGTGAGGCACGTGCTTATCAGCACCTGATTGGTATTACATTGGGAACAGGATTAGGAAGTGCGGTTTATAATGAGGGAAAAGTTGATGATGCCAATTTATGGTGTGCGCCTTTTTTAGATGGCATAACAGAAGATTATCTTTCTACACGATGGTTTTTAAAACGGTATTACGAACTCACAGGATTTAATATTCTAAATGTTAGAGAACTGGCCAAACTTTACGACGATAACCAAACTGTACGGAAAATATTTGCTGAGTTTAGCCATAACCTTGGGCTTTTCCTCAAAAAATTTCAACAGGATCATACAGCTGAAGCCATTGTAATCGGTGGTAATATTGCCAACGCCTCCAACCGTTTTATCCCCGGTGTGGTTAAATACCTCCATTCGCAGGGCATCACTTCTCCAATACATATTTCGAGATTAAATGAAGATGCGGCCTTGGTTGGAGCTGCGGGCTGCTGGGCTACGCAGACATTTAAAACGATCGAAAAAATCTAACAAAAAATTATTTAAAAATAATTCAATTCCCTTGTAGGCAATTTATGTAAGCAAAATGCTCTTAACTATAAAACCGGACGGATGGAAATCCTGATGGCGGCAAACAATTAACCAAATACTTATTCAAAATTATTCATAATGAATATGAAAAAATCTTTACAGCTAACGTGCTTATTGCTCTATGCATCCACAGGCTTGTATGCAGCTGCACCAATCGATCATTTTAATCGTGCAGTTTCTTTCCATGCTGTTTATCAGGATGTGATTAAAGGAACCGTAAAAGATGAAACCGGCGCTACCTTACCGGGTGTAACCATTATTATAAAGGGAGCACAGGGCGGCACGCAAAGCAATACTTCGGGCCAATATAGCATAACGGCTAAAACGGGTGATGTTTTGGTATTCTCGTTTATCGGTTACCAAAGCAAAGAAGTTACCGTTGGTACGCAAAGCACCATTGATATAACTTTAACCCCTGACTCTAAAAATCTTGAAACCGTAGTGGTAACGGCCTTAGGGGTAAAAAGATCAGAAAAATCCTTAACCTATAATACACAACAGGTATCGGGCGATGAATTATCAAAAGTAAAAAGTCCTAACTTAATGAACTCCCTTAACGGTAAAGTTGCTGGCTTAACCATTAGCCCAAGTGCTTCGGGTGTAGGTGGTTCGGCAAAGGTAATTTTAAGAGGAAGCCGTTCGGTGAGTGGTAACAACCAGCCCTTATATGTCATTGACGGCGTACCGATCAGTAATAACGGTAATGCCAATGGCCAGCAGAATAGTGTATTCGGTGGCGGTCAGGATGGTGGTGATGGTATTTCTAACCTTAATCCTGATGATATTGCAAGCATTACTGTTTTAGAAGGAGCATCAGCAGCTGCCCTTTACGGTAGTCAGGCGCAGAATGGTGTAATTTTAATTACCACCAAACAGGGTAAAGCAGGTAAAGCCGAAATTGGTTTTTCTTCGGGTATAACCATTGATAATATCGCTTACGAGCCAAAGTTCCAGAACAGTTACGGACCTGCATCTACCACGATAAGAGATAGCTGGGGCGGTGGAATCAGCAATACGACAGATAATTTAAAAGATTTTTTCAAAACGGGCATTAATACCTCGAATGCAATAAATCTTTCGGGCGGATCTGAAATAGCACAAACCTATTTTTCTTATTCTAACACTTACGCCAGTGGTATTCAACCAGGCAATAAGTTAAACCGAAACAACTTAAACCTGCGCGAAACAGCTAAGTTTTTTGACAATAAATTAACTGTAGATGGAAGTGTAAACTACATCAATCAACGCATTAACAACAGCCCATCTTTAGGTTTATATTTAAATCCATTATTGGGCTTGTATCTTTTCCCTAGAGGTGTTGATATTACCCCATATAAAGATCAGTATTTATTGGCTGGCAATACAGGTGGCGCACGCCAAAACTGGTTAGGCGGCCCGGCCGACATTAATCAAAACCCATGGTGGTTGACCAATTTAAACCCAAATACATCTGTCCGTAACCGTTTCTTATTGAGCGGTAGCGTTAAATATGATGTTGCACCATGGTTAAATGTGCAGGTTAGGGGAAATATGGACCGTACCACGGATGATTATGAAAACCGGAGATACTCTGGTATTGCGACCAATTTCAACTCTACCGGAACAGGTTATTTTGCACAGAGCAATCAAACCTATGTACAAAAATATGTAGATGCGATTGCCAACATTACCGTTCCAATGACTGGTTCTGATTTTAAAGTAAATGGATTAATCGGTGGAAGCATCAACGACCAGAAAACTTCAGGTTTATCTTTAGGTGGCAACCTTTCGGCGGTTGATTTCTTCTCTCCAGCTAACACCATTGTTGCCCTTCCAGGAACCTTTAGTGGAAATACATTAAGTAACGTAGTTCCTATTGTTCCTAATCACAGCCAGCTACAGGCCGTTTTTGGCAACGCCAATATTTCATATAAAGACTGGGCTTTCTTAACGGTAACAGGCAGAAACGATTGGTCTTCCAACTTATCATATACACCAAACGATTCTTATTTCTATCCTTCAGTTGGTTTATCATTTATTGTTTCACAGATGTTCAAACTTCCCGAGGCCATTACCTATGCCAAATTAAGAGGAACATATGCAGAAGTTGGAAATACCGTACCGCCTTATCTTACCTTTATCCAAAACACTTTAAAATCAGATGGTGCATTAAATTTCAACACCAATGCTGCTTTCAGAGAGTTAAAACCTGAAAGAACAAAATCATTTGAAGTGGGAACCGATTTACGTTTCCTATCAAACAGAATCAATTTCAGCTTTACCTATTATAAAACCAATACCAAAAACCAATATATTCCTGTAGTTGCACCTCCTTCTTCATTGGTGTCAACAGGATATCTGAATGCAGGTAATGTAGAGAACAAAGGTTTCCAGTTTATTTTAGGTGCTGATGTTGTAAAAGGCAACGGGCTGAACTGGAACACTTCAATAAACGGTTCATTAAACAGAAATAAAATCATAGATATCGCTTCGGCCGATAAAATTAACAGTGTAGATTTAACAGGTGCGGGCAATACCTCTTATATTTCGAGGTTAAAAGTGGGTGGCTCTTATGGCGATATTTATAGCTATACCTTACAAAGAGATGCCCAAAACCGCATCATATTAGGCGGTGATGGAACAACAGCTTCGCCATATACTCCGCTAAAAAGTAAAGAATTTAACTACGTAGGCAATCCTAACCCAAAATTCCAATTGGGCTGGAACAACAGTTTCAATTACAAAGATTTTAGCTTAAGCTTCTTGGTCGACGGTAAATTTGGCGGTCAGGTATTGTCGCTTACCGAAGCTTTAATGGACGAAGCGGGTGTATCTGAAGCAACTGGGAATGCAAGGGCTCAAGGCGGTGTTAAAATTGATGGTGTAGATACAAAAGGTAATGCAGTATCAGCAACGGTTAACCCACAAGCTTACTATTCGTTTGTTGGTGGCAGATCAGGTGTATCGGGCGAATATATCTATAGCGCTACAGTAGTACGTTTAAGAGAAGCTGCTTTAGGTTATACCCTTCCGTTAACTGGTAAAACATTTAAAAGCGTTAAATTTTCAGTTACTGGCAGAAACCTGTTTTATTTCTATAAAAAGGCTCCTTTCGATCCGGAAATCACGATGTCTACCGGGAATGGTTTATCTGGTGTAGATGTTTTTAACCAACCTGCAACACGCAGTTTAGGCTTCAATCTAAATTTATCATTTTAATTCTATTCAAAAAACAACATGAAAACTATATATCATAAATCCTCGAATAACAGGATTAAAGGATTGTCTGCTGTTTTGCTGGCATCTTTGATGGCCTTAAATTTTGGATGTACAAAAAACTTTGAAGATTTTAACACCAATCCAACTGCACTTTCTCCTGAGCAGACTACTGCGCTTTTAAAATCGGCAATTGGCCCAATTGAGCAGGAAATTTTCCATAACTATCAGATTGCACAAAACCTAAGTGCTGATGCTTTTAGTGGTTACATGATGGCCCCGAACCCTTTTGGAGGAATCAACAACATGAGCTATTCGCTTAACGATGGCTGGAACAGTGCGGGTTTTAACGACCAGTACAACTATGTAATGGCACCAATATCTAAAATTGGCCAGAGCGAAGTAAAAACCAAATCGCCGGAAGCCTGGGGAATTGCCCTTTTAGTTCAGGTAATGGCCATGAGTAGGGTAACCGATAAATTTGGCCCTATTCCATATACTACAGCTGGTTCCTCTTTGGTATCTACACCTTATGAAGATCAGAAAACGGTTTATAATGCTTTTTTTAAACAAATCGATACAGCAGCCAATAACTTACAAACTTATATTGCAGCTAATCCTGGCAAAACGGCTTTTTATGATAAAGGCGATTTAATCTATGCAGGTGATCCGATGAAATGGTTAAAATTGGCTAACTCTTTACGTTTGCGTTTAGCTACGCGTATTGTAAAGGCCGATGCGGCTACAGCAAAACTTCAGGCTGAAAAAGCCTTAAGTGCACCAGGCGGTTTATTAACAACTGCAGTAGATAATGCGGCCGTAGCGCAGTCGGGTACAAGAGATAATGATTTATGGGTGGTTACCGTTGCTTACGATGGTGATAATGCTTTAGGTGCAGCTTTGCAAACGTATTTGGTAGGCTATAATGATCCGCGTTTACCAGTTTACGCCAGGCCTGCTACCGATCCTTTATTTACGGGGCAATATGTAGGAATCAGATCGGGTGCAAATACTTCATTTAATGGTTTGGGTAAAGCGGGTTATAAAACTTATTCAACCTTAAACTCTACTGATAATGTGAAATCACCAATCGGACAAAAAGCACCACAAATTTTAATGACTGCTGCTGAGGTTTGGTTTTTAAAAGCAGAGGCCGCATTACGTGGCTGGACAGGTGCAGGCGATGCACAAACCAACTATGAGACCGGAATCACCACCTCATTACAGCAATGGGGTGTAGCTGCAGGAAGTTATTTATCAGATGCAACCAGTATACCTACTGCTTATGTAGATCCGAAAAATGCCGCAAACAATGCTGCAGCTGTAAGTACAATAACCGTAAAATGGGACCCTACTTCTACCAATGAACAAAAATTAGAGCGCATTATTACACAAAAATGGTTGGCTATCTTCCCTGATGGACAGGAAGCCTGGTCTGAATACAGACGTACGGGTTACCCTAAGTTATTTACAGTAGCCAATAATAACAGTGGCGGAACTATAAATACCCAAACCCAGATCAGAAGATTGCCATTCCCATCAACAGAATATGGAAACGGTAACAGCGCCGAGGTTGTTAAAGCGGTTGGCCTTTTAGGCGGACCAGACAATGGCGGCACCAGATTATGGTGGGACGTGAATAAAGCGAACTTCTAACACACAAATACCACCAGGTAGGATAACGAAAGTTGTCCTACCTTTTTTATATCAAACCAATTTCTAACCAAAATTTTAAACCTATGAGAAAACTAACCGTTTTCGGCGTACTGCTGTTAACAGCTTTCGCCCTGTTGTATGCTTGTAAAAAAGCTAATTCTGAAAAAGAAGACAACGCTTTAAGCACCAAAGGTACCGCCAGAGCTGCCACCAATGCTTCTGCCCTCGCCTTAACTGGTCCATTCATGACCGCCTATGTAGAAGTAAACAGCAACAATTTTGTAAATCCGGGCTGTTATACCTATGGAACTTCAGCTAGTCAGTTATTTGGTGTTTCTGTTATTTTCGCAGCAAATATTAACTCGGTAAATGGCGTACCAACTTTGTATTTCAATCCACAGGTACAAGAGACCTTAAATTCGAGCAAGGTTGCTTACCTCAAATCATTAGGCATAAAAGTAGTGTTAGATGTACTTGGAAACCATCAGAATGCAGGCTGGGGCTGTTTTACCACTTATGCACAGGCCGATGCCTTTGCCATTCAATGTGCCAATGCGGTACAACAGTATGGGTTAGACGGGATTGATATCGACGATGAGTATTCTGCCTGTACAGCAAATAACGGTTCATTAGTTCTTGCCGCTGCTGCGCTACGGGCACGCATGGGTGCCGATAAGCTCATTACCATGGCTGCATTTAATCAGGCCAATTATTTTAATGCTACTTATAACAACCAAAAACTGGGCGATATTTTAGATTATGTATTTGAGCAAACTTACTTCTCAACAGATTATACCGGCCGTTTACAGCCATACATTAATGCTGGTGTACCTAAAAGCAAATTGGGTTTAGGTACCGATTTAGGCAATAGCGATCAGGCAGCGGTAGCCACGTACGTAAAAAATAATGGTTTAGCCAGTGCCATGGTTTATAACGTAGCCAACAACTCACAAACTAAATTATCGGCCATGTCTAACGTACTGTATGGCGCTGCAACTGCAGTAAAACCAAACTGTATTGATGGTAATGGAGGTACGCCACCAGTAGCTGGAAACCGCTCATTGGTTTTCGACGGCACTAATGAGTACTTAAATTCGAATACTTTCAATCTTGCAGGCACCAGCATAACTTACGAAGCATGGGTTAAACCAACTGCTTTTAAAGCTACTGCTCCAAATATCTCAACCATTATGGGGATTGAAGTAAGCGATGCCAATGTGGCTTTACTTCGTTTGGGCGATGCTTCTTTAGCCAACAATAAAGTACAGTTCGTATTGAATACGGGTGGTGCGACCCCTAAAAAATTAAACTCGGCCACTGCTTTAAGCGCCAATACCTGGTATCATATTGCAGCAACATACGATGGCGCGACCATGAAAATTTACATCAATGGCACTTTAGATGCCAGTATGAGCGCGACTGGTACTATTGCTGCTAACGGTACATTTCAGATTTCGAGAAGCTGGGATGCCAACAGAGGTTTTAACGGTCAATTTGATGAAATGCGGGTTTGGAAATCGGCATTGGCACAATCGGCAATTTCGGCCAATAAATGCAGTGTAAGTGCAACAAGTACCAACTTAGAGGCTTTATTGGAAATTCGACGAAGGTACCGGAACCACCATTGCTGATGCAACTGGGCATGGCCACACCGCCAGCTTACTTAATATGGAGAGCACCGATTGGTCTACTACCGTTCCTTGTCTGTAGATTTTCCCCATAACTGTTAAATTCTTGTGATGGGTGTTTCCACCCGCCACAAAGAAAACTTAATGGACGGTGTCCTCACCGTCCATTTTAAAATATTCCCTCTTCGTTTTCTTATACGCTTTTCTATAGTAAAACGTTTCTATAGCTTAAGCTTTAGCTTCAAAATCGATATTATATCGATTTAGCGATTTGCTTACTAGCATACCATTTCTATCTTTGTAACCGTTATCTTTGCACGGATACAGATATAGGTTTAAAAAACTGTGATTTTTTTCATGATTAAAATAACAAAACTGTACTCGTTTTTGTCCCCTTTTTGGAATAGGATGTGTAATAGCACCCATAGACACTATTTGAAGGTAGAATATTATTTTTAATTTTAAACGCTTAATTTTACCCGAATGGATATCTTATCATACCTATTAGAACTCTTGCAGCAACGCAAAGAAGTTGGTATTACCGGCTTGGGCACCTTTTATAAAAAGAAATACCCAGGAAGATACGATAAGGAAAAACAAACGTTTTTGCCTCCCGGATATACGCTGCAATTTTCAGCAGAAGTAACAGAAGAAGATGCTTTAGCCAATTTTATTTCAGCTAAAACAAATATCAATAACGATGATGCCCGCAATCACATTGCCCAGTTTGTTGAAGAAGTAAATCAAAAATTAGAATTAGACCATGAGGCCGAGTTGCAAAATACCGGTCGCTTATTTTTTACCGAACAAGGATTAGGTTTCGAACCGGTTAAAAATATGAACTATGGTTCTGAATTCTACGGACTTCCATCACTAGCAGAAACCGCAATTGAGGAAATAGAAACTGATTCACCTCAACAAGAGGAAGAAGTTTACGACGAAATTGCTGAAGCACCAGTGGTACCATCACCATTTGAGAATAAATCGTACCAAGCCCCGGTAATCGAAAATGTAGAATTGGATGAAGTTAAGGATGATCTTAAGAATACTTTAAAACATTCAGAAAATCCTACAGATGAAATTGTTGAAGCACCAGAATTTATTAAGGAACAGCACGAACAACATCCTGATCGCTTTGGTCATACACCAGAATCGGAAGTAGAAAATATCGCTGCTGAAAAACATGCGGTTGAAACGCCTGAATCTGATGAAACACAAGAAACAGTAGCAGAATCGGAGGTGAAAAATATTGATAATGACCAACTTAATATTGAAACACTTGAACCTACTGAAATACAAGATGAAATAGAAGAAGTAACAAATACTACTGAAGAGGTAGAAGTACCAAAAGCTGAAAATATTGCCACTGAACAACCTGCTATTGAAACGCCTGAATCTGATGAAACACAAGAAGAAATACCAAACACTACTACTGAAGAGGTAGAAGTTCCTGAATCAATTGTGGCACAGCACGAAGAGCATCCAGATCGCTTTGGTCATACGCCAGAATCGGAAGTAGAAAATATCTCTGCCGAACATCAGACAATTAAGACACCTGAATCTGACGATGCACAGGACGAAGTAATTGCTACAGAAAATACCTCAGCACCTAAAGAAATCAATACCGTGGAGGTACCAGAAACGGTTATTCCACAAAATGAGCCCTCGAGCCGTTTTTCTCTCAGGTCACAAACAGAGGAACCTAAAACATACATCAATTTAGAAGAGGAAGCTAAAAAAGAAGAACCTGTAATTGAGGCCCCTGCATTTATAAAAGAGCAACATGCAGAGCATCCTAATCGTTTTGGTCACGACCCAATTGAACATGGCGACGAAACGCGACAAGGTATGTCTACCTGGTTGATGATTACAATTGCAGTGTTAGCTTTGGTTGTTATTGCAGCGATAACCTATTTGGTTAAACCAGAATTATTTACGGGCGAAACAACTGAAGCGGTAAAGCCTGCACAGGTAATTATCGATTCGCCAAAGGTTGTCGTTGATACCCTAAAAGCAAAGCAGGATTCGATAGCCAAAACAGATAGCATTTTAAAAGCAAACCAGGTTCAGAAAAAAGCAGATACGGTTAAAAAAGTAGAGGCAAAACCTGTGGTTAAACCTACTGTAGAAGCTCCAAAAGAAAATAAAATTGTACCAAATACTGGTCCTTCTACGTTTTACGTTATTGCAGCATCTTTTCAATCAGAGAAAAAAGCACTTGTGTTTATTAAGCAAATGGAAAAAATTGGTTTAAATGCCGAAATCGCAAAAGTACCTGGCCGTTTAAAAAAGGTAAGTATAGCGAGTTTCACAACTGAAAAGGAAGCTAAAGAACAGAAAGATATTTTACAGAAAAAACTAAAAGGAAAAGGATATTTCGTACAACAAAAATCTAACAACACACAACCATAATGATAACTTTATTAATTCAGGACACCACACAAGCATTACAAGACACAGCAAATGCGGTTAACCAAGCAGTAACACAGCCACAGCCAGAACTCCATTTTATCGATCTGCTTTTTAAAGGCGGCTGGGTAATGGTTCCATTGGCTTTTTTAGCATTGTTAGCCTTAGTTATTTTCTTTGAACGTTATTTAACTATTAAAAAAGCAACCAAAGACGAGTCGAACCTAATGGGTCAGATCAGGTCTTATATCCAATCAGGAAATTTAGAAGGTGCAATGTCGCTTTTAAGAAATAATAACTCACCCCTTTCGCGTATGTTGCAAAAAGGTTTAAAACGCATTGGTCGCCCAATTAAAGATATTGAAGGTGCGATTGAAAATGTTGGTAAATTAGAGGTTTCTAAATTAGAGAAGAACATCAGTATATTGGGTATTGTTGCAGGTATTGCACCAATGCTTGGTTTCGTAGGTACAATTGTGGGGGTAATTACCATTTTCCACCAGGTATCTATAAAAGGTGCGATTGAAATTGGAACCATTTCTGGTGGTTTATATACCAAAATGATTACTTCCGCAACCGGACTGATTATCGGTATTATCGCTTACGTGCTGTATCATATTTTAAACATTATGGTCGAAAAAATCATCCTTAAAATGGAAACCGATGCAATTGATTTTATTGATTTACTAGAAGAACCAGGCAAATAATGAATTTACGCAAAAGAACAAAAGGATCGGTAGAAGTACATACTTCAGCGTTGAATGATATTATGTTCTTCCTGATGCTGTTTTTCTTATTGGCCTCTGCCGTAGTAAATCCTACCGTGGTTAAGTTATTATTGCCACAATCATCAAGCGGACAGCAATCTACCGCCAAGAAAGCAGTTACCGTTACGATAGACGAAAACCTTAAATATTTCGTTGAAAAGAAACCAGTTAGCATTGAAGAATTAGAGCCAACATTGGCATCATACCAAAAATTGGCGCCAGATATGACCATTCTTTTATATGTATCGCGTAATGTGACTTATCAGGATGGATTTGTGGTAAACGATATTGCCAATAAATTAAAATTAAAACTTGTTGTAGCCGTTGAGCCTAAAAAATAATGAACTACAAAGCACAAAACGTACCTAACGAGGAAAATAACTACCCTAAGGCCATTGCCATAGCAAGCGGAATTATGGGCTTTTTATTATTGATCAGCTTTTTTATCGTGATTGGCTCGTTCCAGCCACCTGAAGAAGTAGGTATGGGTGGCATGGTTGTAAATTATGGAACTTCAGCAGAAGGAATGGGCGATGATTATACCAGTATTGAAGAACCATCGGCAGATCCTAATGCAAATGGCAAGCCACCAGAAAAGGTAACACCAGAAGAAAAAGTGACCCCAACCACTTCTACTGAAAGTAGCGACAAAGAAGTGCAGACACAAAATACGGAAGATGCCATCGCTGTAAATACCAAACCTACAAAACCCAATACAGCTGCACCAACTCCGGTTACGGAAGATAAGCCTGCGAAACCGGTAATTAACCAAAATGCGCTCTACAAAGGCAAAAAGAATACCGGCCAAGGGCAGGGAGATGGAACTGGAAAAACACCAGGTAATCAGGGTGACAAAGATGGCGACCCATTGGCATCAAATTATGGAGAAGGTGGTTCGGGAAATGGCAATGTACAGTTATCATTGGCTAGTAGAAAATTCATCGATATTCCAAGGATACAGGATGATGGACAAAGTGCAGGAAAAATTGCTGTTCAAATCCGCGTAGATAAAAATGGTAAAGTGGTTCAGGCCCGTGCAGGTGCAAAAGGCACTACCTTATCTGATTTAGCCCTTTGGCGGAAATGTGAACAGGCGGTGTTGGGTGCAAGTTTAAACAAATTGGAATCAGCACCCGATGTACAAACCGGGATTGTAATGTTTAATTTTAAAGTGAAATAAAAAAATATCTGTGGTCTGTATTAATTGTGCTGTCAGATATTACTATCTGACAGAAGACTTATTTCATATCTAGTAATCTATAATCAGACTTTTCAACAAACAATTATTTACAGTTTAAATCTTGCTACCGGTCAGATGGTAACATCTGACTCCACATCTACCATGATCTGTCTCCCAGGTCATCATACAAAATAAAGACTTCCGAAGTTCTTCACCGCACAAGCGAGCAAAACTTCTGAAGTCATCACACAACAAAATATTCTCATTTCGTTTCATAATAACGCTAGTCGACTTATATTTGACGCATATTATGAACTTCCAACAAACGCTTGATTTTTTATACAGTAAACTCCCCATGTTTACCCGCATTGGCGCATCTGCTTTCAAAAAAGATTTAACCAATACCATCATTCTTTGTGAAGCTTTGGATAATCCGCAGGATAAATTTAAAAGCATCCATGTGGCGGGTACAAACGGAAAGGGCTCTACATCACACATGCTGGCTTCGGTACTACAGGCTCAAGGATATAAAACAGGATTGTACACCTCTCCCCATTTAAAAGATTTCCGCGAGCGCATCCGCATCAATGGAAAAATGATCAGCAAAACCGAAGTGGTATCATTTGTAAAGGAACAGCAAAAACTCATCGAAAAAACCGAGCCTTCATTTTTCGAAGTTACTGTCGCCCTTGCATTCGATCATTTTGCCAAACATGGGGTTGATGTGGCCGTAATTGAGGTGGGTTTGGGCGGAAGGTTAGATTCGACCAATATCATTACGCCGCAAATTTCGGTCATCACTAATATCAGCCTAGATCACATGAATATGCTGGGCAATACACTTACTGAAATCGCTGGCGAAAAGGCAGGTATCATTAAAAAAAATATTCCGGTTGTAATCGGCGAAACACAGGAAGAATCTGCTCCGGTTTTTATCAGTAAAGCTAAAGCAGTGGGTGCTCCTATTGTTTTTGCTGATGCGGAGTTAAATGCTCGGGATTTTAAGATCAGAAAGAATAAACTTTCCCTGTCTGTTTATCAGAATAGTGAAATTAAATACAAGGATCTTCAAAGCGATCTTACCGGCGTTTATCAGCACAAAAACATTTTAACCGTATTAGAAGCTGCAGCTGTGTTGAACGAGAAAACGGGAATTAATATTGATCAGGAAGCAATTTATAAAGGAATAAGCCAGGTTAAAAAACAAACCGGTTTGCAGGGGCGTTGGCAAACCTTAAGCAGAAATCCTTTAGTCATCTGCGATACCGGCCATAATGAAGCTGGCATTGCCGAGGTAGTTAAAAACATCGCACAAACCCCTTATCAAAACCTACATATTGTTTTTGGTATGGTTAAGGACAAGGATATTTCGAAAGTTTTATCCCTGATGCCTAAAAATGCGACATATTATTTTTGCAAGCCAGATTTAGAACGTGGTTTAGCAGCAGATGAGCTTAAAGAACAGGCGGCATCAGTTAATCTAAATGGCAACAGTTATGCATCGGTCGCCGAAGCAAAAGAAAAGGCTATTCAATCGGCTAATCCAAAAGATTTGATTTTTATTGGCGGAAGTACATTTGTAGTAGCCGAAGCGATATAAGCAAAGGAGATAAACGTTGTTTATCTCCTTTGCTTAAATTAAATTACTGTGCTTCCAAAAGCCATTGCTGATTTGATGATCCAGCACTACCATTTATACTGTACTGCACAATCTTGGTACCACTGCTTGCACTACTACCTGGATTGTCAAGAACATAATGGTTAGAAAGATTACTTTGGATTACATATTTATTAGCGCCGACAGGAATTAAATTCCAATTTTGATTTGCCCCATTTGTAACGGTGTACTGAATGATATTTCCATTTAATGCCTGCGCGCCTCCTGCAATATCCAATGCTTTATTGCTATTGGCATTCACTATAACATAACTTGTTCCATACGCGTTAAACTTCCACTTCTGACCATTTCCGGTGGCACTTGTACTTTGAACTAAAAAAGCGCTATTAGCTGTACTACTATTTTCTATGGCGAGGTAAAGGCCGCTCGCAGCATTTTTTATCTTATACCAGGTACTCCCCGAAATACCGTTGGTAACCGGCACCGTTAATGGCGCCGAATTCTGGTTAAAAATATCAGTAAGGGTAATTCTAATTGAATAAGTACCTGTGCCTAGGCTGCTGGTAATAGCTACAGATCTTTTTTGCGGCAATACCTCATTTACAGTATTAACTACGGTACCTGATGAATTCAACAATTCAATTTTTGATGAAAGTTGAGGGCTTTTTAGCTGATTATTTATCCAGTTTACCGTAACCGTATTACCATTGGCAACAGCCGTTGCAGATTGTACCTCTCCAATGGTTAATGTTGGTGTAGTACCCTGATTGCTTTGTGCCGGAAGACTTAACGTTCTTCCTGTACCAAAACCGGCACTCGGCTGGGTATTTCCTCCATGTTCCATAAAATAGGCATCTTCAGTAGTATCATAGCCTGAATTAAAAGCCCTATCGTAAATCCCATTTCTACCCTCATCTCCTGCATTGGCACTAAAACTTCTACTGGTATGTTTTTCCCATGTATTGCTTGTATTTAAGTTCCAACAATCCTTAAAAAATGCTTTTCTAACATACCTTCCGTCATAATCAGGATTAGTTCCAACCCAGTTTTCTAAAAACGCATCGTTACCCGACCCCAGGAAGGTAGTGCGCTCAGGAATAGCCAATGTACTGGTATGAAACCAAATACCACTCGATTGATTTTGGATAAAAGTACCGATATATAGCTTTCCATCTCGTTTCCATGCCCGTAAAGCTATATTATACCAGATATTAAGCGACCATTGGTAAGGATTAATTGTTTTATATCCATCACCCTCTCCTCCGAATCTACTGCTAATGGTTTGTGCACCGGTGTAAGCCACTTCAGAATAAATCCCCCCAGAAGTATTTGGATCCCAGAATGAGGATATAAGGACGTTTGGTGTTCCAAAAGAATTATCAGGTGTTTGCTGTAAGCCTGCATAGCCGCCCGAATAATTATGCACAGAAAAATATTCGGCATAGGCAGATTGCGTAATTTTTATTTTATGTAGTTTAGCAATAGCATCAGAAGGAAAAGAAAAATATAGATGTTCTGATGGAGCAGCATTTTCTCCGCTTACAAGAGCTGTATTTACCGAACTCTTTTTGGGTATCGATAACTGGGTAGTTTCAGCAATAATGTTTTTCTGACAAGATAGAATACTAAATAACAAGATAATCCAAGCCGGTAACAACCAGGAAAAAGTAGTAAATGGTTTCATAGTTTTTTAAGGTTGGGTATTAATCATAATTGATTATTAAAACTACCAATTAAACAATGCTGTTATTATTTTTTGTCTACACAAACGATTGAGTGTCCTTCTGGGCTTCAAACAGTTCATTTAACACCCTAAAAATGAGATTACTAACACCATTTTAATATTTTTTAATCTTCAAACTCAAAGTATCAAACCAATTAACCTCTTTTTGACTTGTATCAATAAGACAAACGTTTGCGCATAATTAATCCTACATACATAGATTAACGTGTAATTGGCATTAGTTTCTAAATCTTTACATAAACTTCAAAATATCTTCACTTAAAAGTTATTACTTTAGCCTTTTAACTAAAACACAATGAAGAAAATATCCTGTCTAATCTTTTCCATTTCTATTTTTTCGATCGCACTCACCTCAGCCCAAACTAAAAAACCTTCCACAGCACAACCTAAAGCATTCCCTGCCGAGGTGGCCCGTCCTAAATTGGTGGTTGGCTTAGTGGTTGATCAAATGCGTTGGGATTATTTATATCGCTACTATAACCGCTATACCAATGGTGGCTTTAAAAGATTAATTAATGAAGGTTTTTCTGTAGAAAATACTTTTATTCCTTATACACCAACTTATACGGCCTGTGGCCACACATGTATCTACACAGGCTCTGTTCCGGCTGTACATGGTATTATCGGTAATGACTGGTACGATCCTGAAACCAAAAAAAATGTATACTGTACAGAAGATTCTTCTGTATCAACTGTTGGGAGTACTCCATCTTCTGAAGGAAATATGTCGCCAAAAAATATGTTAACCACTACCATTACCGATGAACTGAGGCTAGCTACAAATTTTAAAGGTAAAGTAATTGGCATTTCATTAAAAGACAGGGGTTCGATCCTTCCCGCAGGCCATGCGGCAAATGCCGCATATTGGTATCAGGGTAGCACCGGAAACTGGATTACCAGTACTTATTACATGAAAGAAGTGCCAACATGGATTGCCGATTACAATAAATTGAAATTGGCAAACAAGTTCTATGCAAAAAACTGGGAAACATTGTATCCAATGAATTCCTATGTTAATAGCACAGCAGATGAGAAAGCATACGAAGGCAAATCAAGCACCTTCCCTCACCAGCTTACCCAAAATATTGATAAAAATTTCGATGCGATCAGAAGCACGCCTTACGGCAATACCATTACCTTAGATCTTGCCAAATTAGCAATCCTTTCTGAAGATTTAGGACAAGATAACATTACCGATTTCTTAGCCGTAAGTTGCTCATCTACTGATTATGTTGGTCATGCTTATGGTCCGAACTCAGTAGAGGCTGAAGACACCTATTTACGTTTAGATAAAGATTTCGAGGAGTTTTTCAACTATCTCGATAAAAAAGTAGGTAAAGGAAACTATACTGTATTTTTAACCGCCGATCATGGTGCCGCGCATGTACCGGGCTTTATGCAAGAGAACAAATTACCTTCGGGCGTAGTAAGTGACCGTTATATAGCAAACAAATTAAATACTTACTTAAATGATAAATTTAAAGTAAACAATCTGGTTTTAAAATCTCAGAATAACCAGATCATTTTCGATCATGATAAAACCGATAAAAGTGATGTGAGTTTCGATGTAATTAAATCGGCATCTATAGAATTCTTAAAAAGATTAGACGGTTTCCAAAATGCAGTTGATATTGCTAAAATATCGCAAAGCACACTTCAGGAAATCCAGAAAAAGATGATTACCAATGGATACAATGCCCGTAGAAGCGGCGATATCTACTATGTTTTACAACCAAACTGGTTTAACGGTGGCAGCACAGGAACCACACACGGAAACTGGAACCCATACGATTCGCACATTCCATTGGTTTTTATGGGCTGGGGAATCAAAGCTGGAGCATCCAATAAAACACATTACATGACTGATATTGCACCAACTTTAGCGGCTTTACTACATATTCAAATGCCAAATGGAACGGTCGGGGAGCCAATAACAGAAATTACAAACAAATAATTCAAGAAAACTATGCTCACCAGCATAGTTTTTTTGTTTTAATGAAGTCGTCATCTCGACTGGAACGCAGTGGAATGGAGAGATCTATCATCATAGATTTCTCGACTCCGCTCGAAATGACGGTAGCTTGAGGTAAGCATATACATCAGATTCTCATTCATCAATATTGATTTTATACATAATTCAAACTCGAAATGACGATAACTTGCTAAAATTTCCTATTTCCTTTATTTTAGATCATGTCAACATACATCGCAACCAAACTTACACCCATGCTCGAATCGCATGATATGCAAGCAACATTAAAGTTTTATACAGAAGCTTTAAACTTCACTTGTGATGTAAAACTTGACGATCTGAGTTGGCTAACCCTCCGAAAAGATGAGATCGAAATTATGTTTTGCTCTCCAAACAAGCATCGCAATATCCCTAAATCAATTATGAGCGGTTCACTGTACATCAATACAAACGAGGTGACTACACACTCGGAAAGTGTAAAAGATCAATGTGAAATCTGTTATCCGCTCGAAGATTTTGACTGTGGTATGAGAGAATTTGCCATTTACGATAATAACGGTTATTTACTGCAATTCGGGCAGGGTTTATAGCTGAACCAAAAGCCATAACGGTATAGGGTATTCGCTGTTTAAACTCCTTATTTTAGTACATTTGCATACCAAATATATTTGGACAGGGATTGGTCGTTTGAGCACACTTATCCCTTAAATCCTATCATATGCAACAAGTAGAAATATATAAGCCTAAAAATAAAATCCGTTTCGTAACTGCCGCTTCCCTTTTTGATGGACACGATGCGACCATTAATATTATGCGCCGTATCCTCCAATCTTCAGGCGCTGAAGTGATCCACCTTGGCCATAACAGATCGGTTGATGAAGTGGTAAACTGTGCCATTCAGGAAGATGTTCAGGGCATTGCAATGACTTCCTATCAAGGCGGACACATTGAATACTTTAAATACATGTACGATCTCTTGCAAGAAAGAGGATCAGGCCATATTAAAATATTTGCAGGTGGCGGTGGCGTAATCTTACCTTCAGAGATAGAAGAACTACAGGCTTATGGGATTTCTAAAATCTACTCTCCGGATGATGGCCGTAAGATGGGTTTGCAGGGCATGATCAACGATATGCTGATCCAAACCGATTTCATCACCAAAGTCAGTATTACTAACGAGCTCGAAACCATTCCTACAAAAGATATTAAAGCTATTGCTGGGGCCATTACCGTTGCAGAAAATGATCCCGAAGGTGCACAGAAATTTGTAGATGAATTAAAAAAACTATCCAAAAACAACACCGCTCCTATTCTAGGTATCACCGGAACGGGCGGAGCCGGAAAATCATCACTTGTAGATGAGCTTGTCCGCCGTTTCCTGGTAGAAGTGAAAGATAAAACATTAGCGATTATCTCTGTCGATCCTTCCAAAAGAAAAACGGGAGGCGCTTTATTGGGCGATCGTATCCGGATGAATGCCATCAATAATCCGAGGGTTTACATGCGTTCTTTAGCCACCCGGCAGGCCAACCTTGCACTATCCAAAAACGTTCAGGAAAGTATCGATATCTGCAAAGCAGCTGGTTATGATTTAATTATTGTAGAAACCTCAGGAATTGGCCAATCAGATACCGAAATTACCGAACACTGTGATGTTTCCTTATACGTAATGACCCCAGAATTTGGTGCTGCTACACAGTTGGAGAAAATCGACATGTTGGATTTCGCTGATCTGGTAGCCATTAACAAATTTGATAAAAGAGGCGCTTTAGATGCACTGCGGGATGTACGCAAACAATACAAACGCAATCACAATATTTTTGATGCGAAGGATGATGAAATTCCAGTTTATGGAACTATGGCATCACAATTTAATGATCCCGGCATGAATAACCTATTTGTGGCCTTAATGGAGCAGATCAGGGTAAAAACCGGAACTGATTTCAAGGCTAAAATGGAGCTCACTTCTGATCAATCAGAGAAAATTTACATCATACCCCCTGATCGCATCCGCTATCTGGCAGAAATTGCCGAATCGAGTCAAACGTATAACGAATGGGTAGATAAACAGGCAACCATTGCCCGGAAAATGTACCAATTAAAAGGTGTAATCGATTTGGCTGATGATATTAATTCCCCTCTTCTAGAAGGGTATCCGCAGGACGGGGTGGTAAAAAACTTAAATGCAACATACGCTTTCTTCGAAGAACAATTAGATGGTGAATGCAGGCGTTTATTGCGCCAATGGCCAGATACCAAAAGAGCTTACAAAGAAGAGTTTTTCATTTATAAAGTCCGAGATAAAGAGATTAAACAACCCTTATTTTACGAATCACTTTCAAAGCTGAATATCCCTAAAGTTTCACTACCGAGATATGAAGATTGGGGCGATATTTTAAGGTGGCTGTTAACCGAAAACCTTCCAGGCGAATTTCCATATGCGGCAGGTGTATTCCCCTTAAAAAGAGAGGGCGAAGATCCTACACGGATGTTTGCAGGAGAAGGTGGTCCCGAAAGAACCAACAAACGTTTTCATTATGTTTCTTTAGGTCAGCCCGCGCACCGTTTATCTACAGCTTTTGATTCTGTTACCCTTTACGGAGAAGATCCACACATTCGCCCTGATATTTATGGCAAAATCGGAAACTCGGGTGTAAGTATTGCTACTTTGGATGATGCTAAAAAACTGTATTCGGGTTTTGATCTTTGTGCCCCATCCACTTCGGTATCCATGACCATTAACGGTCCTGCTCCGATGTTACTGGGCTTTTTCATGAATGCAGCAATCGATCAGCAATGCGAAAAATACATTATCGAAAACGATTTAACTAAGGAAGTTGAAGCTAAAATTGATGCAATCTATAAAGCAAAAAATATACCGAGGCCAACCTATAATGGCGCATTACCAGAAGGAAACAATGGCTTAGGTTTAATGCTTTTGGGCCTTACAGGAGATCAGGTTTTACCTGCGGATATTTATGCACAGATTAGGGCTAAAGCCATCAGTTCGGTTAGGGGAACCGTTCAGGCCGATATTTTAAAGGAAGATCAGGCACAGAATACTTGTATTTTCTCTACAGAATTTGCCCTGAGGATGATGGGTGATATCCAAAAATACTTCATCGATGAAAAAGTGAGGAATTTCTACTCGGTATCCATTTCAGGCTATCATATTGCAGAAGCGGGTGCTAATCCTATCTCGCAACTTGCATTTACACTAAGTAATGGTTTCACCTTTGTAGAATATTATTTAAGCAGAGGCATGCATATTGATGACTTTGCTCCTAATCTATCTTTCTTCTTCTCCAATGGAATCGATCCAGAGTACGCTGTTATCGGTCGTGTAGCCAGAAGAATCTGGGCCAAAGCCATCAAGAATAAATACAAGGGAAATGATCGCTCGCAGAAGCTTAAATACCATATTCAAACTTCCGGTCGTTCATTACATGCCCAGGAAATCGATTTTAATGATATTCGCACTACTTTACAGGCTCTTTATGCCATTTATGACAACTGTAATTCGCTACATACCAATGCTTATGATGAAGCCATTACAACGCCTACAGAAGAATCGGTAAGGAGGGCCATGGCGATCCAATTGATTATCAATAGAGAATTGGGGCTAGCAAAGAATGAAAATCCTTTGCAAGGTGCTTTCATCATCGAAGAATTAACTGATCTGGTAGAAGATGCTGTTCTTACAGAATTTAAACGCATCAACGATCGTGGTGGGGTATTGGGTGCAATGGAAACGATGTACCAGCGTGGAAAAATTCAGGAAGAAAGTCTGTATTACGAAACGCTTAAACATACAGGCGAATATCCTATTGTAGGCGTTAATACCTTTTTAAACAAGAATGGTTCACCTACTATTGTTCCCGGAGAAGTAATCCGTGCTACGGAAGATGAAAAACAGTATCAGATCTCGGCATTGCAAAAATTCCAGGACCGTAATGAAGACCGTGCTGCAGACCTGCTAAAACAACTCCAGAAATCGGCTATTGCCGGCGACAACATCTTCGAACAGCTCATGGAGGTTTGTAAGGTATGTTCATTAGGCCAGATCAGCAAGGCACTTTACGAAGTTGGTGGCCAATACAGAAGAAACATGTAATAAAAAAGCCCTTATCGATTTGATAAGGGCTCATATAATTTTATTAACTAAAGATTCAAAAATCTAACCAGCAATCCAGGTAAATTTATAGTCTATAGTAGGGTTTTTCATTCGCTCGGCAACACGTAATAAACGCGAAGGTAAAGCCATAATATAATCGCGGGCTTTTTCACCAGCTTCGTTTAAATCACGCATCCCCTCAATTTTCCAATCTTCAATCAGCTGTTGCATAATTTCAACATAGTCAATGGCAGTATAAACACCTAAACGTTGTGCAGCATCTGTAAAGTGACCAAATGTTTGACCAATTTTCAAACCTACCTCACGTAAGAAATGCGCTGGCATTACAATTTTCTTGCGCATCATATCTTCAAAAGCCAACATTGCTTCGTTAGGATCAACCTCGAAAATACGGTTCATGAAATCTTTATAAGCTTTTGCATGTCTGGCCTCGTCTGATGCAATTACACCACACATTCTAGATAATAACGTATCACCGTCTTTTTTAGCTAAAGAAGCTACCCTTCTGTGCGATACATTGGTAGCCAATTCCTGAAAAGAAGTGTAGATAAAGTTACGGTATGGATCATGCCCGGTACCAATATCGAAACCATCAGCAATAAGATACTGTGTGGAAATTTCCATTTGGCGCATATCTACACGGCCTGATAGGTATAAATATTTATTTAATAAGTCACCATGACGATTTTCCTCTGCAGTCCAATGGCGAACCCATTTCATCCAGCCACCTTCTTCGTCTCTACTATGTCCATCAACCATGGCTAACCAAGATTCGTATGTTGGTAAAGCTTCTTCAGTAATGGTATCGCCAATTAAAACGGCTACCAAATCGTAAGAAAGATCTTTTGCATTATCCCTCAAAATTCTCACATCTTGATAAAATGTTTCACTAGTAGAATCTGGTAAAAAATCAGAAGGTTGCCAGTTGGTATCGATTGGTTTCAAATAAGTTCCCATCGACTCCAGCATATATTTTTCGATATGCAACATTACTTCCCTTCTTTTATCTGCAAAAAAACTCATTACTTATACTTATATTTTTGTTAAAAACAAAGATAACCAAATATTGTGGCAAACCTTATGATATTAACATATTTAGCGTTAAATCAGTTTTAAATGTGGCTGAAATTATCAACATTGGTACAAATGGTTTTATTTATTGTACACAAAGCATTTATGGAAGAATATAGAACGCTTATACATGGGTTTATTATTAGAAGCGCAATAGCAGCAACATATAGGCTGGGTCCTGTCCTGCTGTACGCTGCAATCCTTTTGGGAAACCCTTTGGATAAACAATCTACCGCTGCCCAAAAGGGATTTCCGCTGCCATCAGGGCTATTGAACTTGGGACGGGAGTTTCTAAACCGGAAGATGGATCAGGTTCTGCGCAAAATCTGCGGTCCCCCCTTAACTCTTCTTAACTTCTTAATGGTGAAAAGCCGATATAGCTCATTTATCATTAAGGGATTAAGGGCATTAAGGAACACCCGGCACCAGACCCCTTAACACTCAGCGGAGATCAGCGTAATCTGTGGGAACAAGCCCTTAACTCATCTTAACTTCTTAATGGTGAAAAAGCCGATATAGCTCATTTATCATTAAGGGATCAAGGACACTAAGGAACGTTGCCTTAACTTTTCTTAACTGCTTAATGGTGAAAAAACTAACGACAGGAACAGAATGGTTTTAAACCAAGAAAACCCTTGAGCATTTCTGCGGAAGGGTTTCTTTTAAGATTTGGCACCGACCGGATTTTATCCCGGCGGAAGCCGGGACTCCCATCCCGAAGTATCGGGACAGTACCCCCGATAGCTATCGGGGCGGCTCTGGTGGGCTTAACTTCTCTGTCCCCTCCGGATAGCTATCGGCAGGGAAGAAACGGAAATGCCCATAAACCAAGAAAACCCTTCAACATTGCTGCTGAAGGGTCTCTTTTAAGATTTGGCACCGACCTACTCTCCCACGTGTTACCGCAGTACCATCGGCTCTGGTGGGCTTAACTTCTCTGTTCGGAATGGGAAGAGGTGGACACCACCGATATAGGCACCTAAATGTTTTTATTTGAGCCGAAAGGATAAAGCTCAAAGCTTAAAGCTACTGTATTCCGCTTTAGTCTTTGGTCTTTTAGCTTTCCGCTTAAATGACATATTATTGAAAGAAGTTATGTTAGAAGAACAAACAACAGTCTGTTTGCTTTGAAAGCTTCGGATGATTAGTACTACTCGACTGTGCTGTCGCCAGCTTTACATCTGTAGCCTATCAACGTAGTAGTCTGCTACGGTCCTATATGGAATTCTCATCTCGTGGCTAGTTTCGCACTTAGATGCTTTCAGCGCTTATCTATTCCCAGCGTAGCTACTCTGCAATGCCCCTGGCGGAACAACAGATTCACTAGAGGCTAGTCCAACCCGGTCCTCTCGTACTAAGGTCAGCCCCACTCAAAATTCCTACGCCCACAACAGATAGGGACCGAACTGTCTCGCGACGTTCTGAACCCAGCTCGCGTGCCACTTTAATCGGCGAACAGCCGAACCCTTGGGACCTTCTCCAGCCCCAGGATGTGACGAGCCGACATCGAGGTGCCAAACCTCCCCGTCGATATGAGCTCTTGGGGGAGATCAGCCTGTTATCCCCAGCGTACCTTTTATCCTTTGAGCGATGGCCCTTCCATGCAGAACCACCGGATCACTATATCCGTCTTTCGACCCTGATCGACTTGTCTGTCTCACAGTCAAGCAAGCTTATGCTATTGCACTCCGCGTACGGTTACCAAGCGTACTGAGCTTACCTTTGAAAGCCTCCGTTACCTTTTTGGAGGCGACCACCCCAGTCAAACTACCCATCAAACAATGTCTCCCTCATGAAGGGATTAGACACCGAATACAGAAAGGGTGGTATTTCAACGTTGGCTCCACGACGCCTAGCGACGCCGCTTCAAAGCCTCCCACCTATCCTACACATCCTGTATCCAATGTCAATGTTAAATTGTAGTGAAGGTGCATGGGGTCTTTCCGTCCCGTTGCGGGTACCCGGCGTCTTCACCGGGACCACAATTTCACCGAGCTCATGGCTGAGACAGCGCCCAGATCGTTACACCATTCGTGCAGGTCGGAACTTACCCGACAAGGAATTTCGCTACCTTAGGACCGTTATAGTTACGGCCGCCGTTTACTGGGGCTTCGATTCAATGCTTCTCCTTGCGGATGACATCCCCTCTTAACCTTCCAGCACCGGGCAGGTGTCAGGCCTTATACCTCATCTTTCGATTTTGCAAAGCCATGTGTTTTTGTTAAACAGTCGCCTGGGCCTTTTCACTGCGGCTGACATTGCTGCCAGCGCCCCTTCTCCCGAAGTTACAGGGCCATTTTGCCGAGTTCCTTAGCCATGATTCACTCGAGCACCTTAGAATCCTCTTCCCGGATACCTGTGTCGGTTTGCGGTACGGGTTTTTATAACCTGAAGCTTAGCGGTTTTTCTTGGAAGTCTGATTACCTGCGCTATCCGCTTACCCGAAGGCTTGCGGTACTATCGACTTTCAGCTAGGTCGGCGGATTTGCCTACCGTCCTAATACCTACTGTCTTTAACGATCTATTCCGTCAGATCGCGGCAGTGTCACTACTCCGTCCCCACATCGCAGTTATAAAAAGTACTGGAATATTAACCAGTTGTCCATCGAATTTCCCCTTCGGGTTCTCCTTAGGTCCCGACTGACCCTGATCCGATTAGCGTTGATCAGGAAACCTTATCCTTTCGGTGGGCGGGTTTCTCTCCCGCCTTATCGTTACTTATGCCTACATTTGCTTTTCCAATCGCTCCAGCACCCATTACCAGATACCTTCGCTGCAATTGGAATGCTCCCCTACCGATATATTTCAATCCCATAGCTTCGGTGAACAGTTTAATGCCCGTTTATTATCCATGCCCGATCGCTCGACTAGTGAGCTGTTACGCACTCTTTAAATGAATGGCTGCTTCCAAGCCAACATCCTAGCTGTCTGTGCAATCGGACCTCGTTAGTTCAACTTAACTGTCACTTGGGGACCTTAGCTGATGGTCTGGGTTCTTTCCCTCTCGGCGCGTGACCTTAGCACCCCGCGCCTCACTGCAGACCATATTTCATAGCATTCGGAGTTTGTCTGGATTTGGTAGGATTTGACTCCCCCGCACCCAATCAGTAGCTCTACCTCTATGAAACTTAATGTCCACGCTGTTCCTAAAAACATTTCGGGGAGTACGAGCTATTTCCCAGTTTGATTAGCCTTTCACCCCTACCCACAGATCATCCGGAAACTTTTCAACGTTTATCGGTTCGGTCCTCCAGTACGTGTTACCGCACCTTCAACCTGTCCATGGGTAGATCACAAGGTTTCGCGTCTACCCCCTCTGACTATACGCCCTATTCAGACTCGCTTTCGCTTCGGATCCGTGCCTGAAGCACTTAACCTTGCCAGAGAGGAGTAACTCGTAGGCTCATTATGCAAAAGGCACGCCGTCACACCACTTGGATGCTCCGACCGCTTGTAAGTACACGGTTTCAGGTTCTATTTCACTCCCCTGTTCGGGGTTCTTTTCACCTTTCCCTCACGGTACTGGTTCACTATCGGTCTCTCAGGAGTATTTAGCCTTACCGGATGGTGCCGGCAGATTCCCACAAGGCGTCTCCGACCTCGCGGTACTCAGGATACTGCTAGGCCAGCATTCTATACGTGTACCGGGCTATCACCGTGTATCGCTGGGCTTCCCATCCCATTCCACTTCTGTTTGCTGATGCCATGTTGCAGTCCTACAACCCCCACTTTGCCGTAACAAGGTAGGTTTGGGCTCTTTCCCTTTCGCTCGCCACTACTTAGGAAATCATTGTTATTTTCTCTTCCTCTGCTTACTTAGATGTTTCAGTTCGGCAGGTTTGCTCATTATATGTGACATGTCTTCAACATGCCGGGTTGCCCCATTCGGAAATCTTCGGATCAATTCCTATTTGCAAATACCCGAAGCTTATCGCAGCTTATCACGTCCTTCATCGCCTCTGAGAGCCAAGGCATCCCCCGTGTACTCTTTATTACTTTCTTCTACTCATATGCCTTTTGCGCCATATGGTATGCTTTTTTTGCTCTTGTTATGATGTCTCATACTTGTTGGTCGATTGCTCTTCCTTCAAGTGAGCACAAACACAACAGTCGCCTATTGTTGTTTGCTCTTCTTTTTTAACTTCTTCCAATATGTCAAAGAACTTTATTAAGGTTGAAGGTCGAGGGTATAAAGGTAGAGGGTTTCATTGTCCCCTAACTAAGCCCCGTTTCAGCCTTATTAGTAAAAATCATGGAGTCGAACCATTCGGTATCCTTTGATACCTTGCCCCTTCGGCAATTTCTTCTTATCTTTCTTTATGTCAATGTATATTATCTATCCCGATAATAAGGTATTATATTCTGTTGTGGTGTGTTTCAGCTATAGGTCTTACCCTACACCTTCAACCTTTTAACCCTCAACCTTTAATGGTGGAGAATAACGGAGTCGAACCGTTGACCTCCTGCGTGCAAGGCAGGCGCTCTAGCCAGCTGAGCTAATCCCCCAAAAGGATATTAATGTGTAGTCCCGTCCAGATTTGAACTGGAGACCCCTACATTATCAGTGTAGTGCTCTAACCAGGCTGAGCTACGGGACTGTTGATTTTAAGGTCGGCGTCCGTATGCAGTATATAGTATCTTACCGCTACTGCTTTCCTTTGGCTTTCCCCATCTTAATCTCCGTTATGCTTTCGCTTTTCTGCTATCGCACACCGTTTTCTTCTGGGTGTTTCTTTTTTTCTCTTTTTAGTATAAGGTATTCAGTATCATGTACAAGACCTTAAGCCTTCTACCTTATTACCCTCTACCTTATTTTGAAATATCATGTTGCGTGGCGAGTAGGCGGTGCTACTCCAGAAAGGAGGTATTCCAGCCGCACCTTCCGGTACGGCTACCTTGTTACGACTTAGCCCCAGTTATCGGTTTTACCCTAGGACGCTCCTTGCGGTTACATACTTTAGGTACCCCCAACTTCCATGGCTTGACGGGCGGTGTGTACAAGGCCCGGGAACGTATTCACCGCGTCATTGCTGATACGCGATTACTAGCGAATCCAACTTCATGGGGTCGAGTTGCAGACCCCAATCCGAACTGTGAATGGCTTTGTGAGATTCGCATCATATTGCTATGTAGCTGCCCTCTGTACCATCCATTGTAGCACGTGTGTAGCCCCGGACGTAAGGGCCATGATGACTTGACGTCGTCCCCTCCTTCCTCTCTGTTTGCACAGGCAGTCTGTTTAGAGTCCCCACCATAACGTGCTGGCAACTAAACATAGGGGTTGCGCTCGTTGCGGGACTTAACCCAACACCTCACGGCACGAGCTGACGACAGCCATGCAGCACCTAGTTTCGTGTGATTGCTCACTCATTTATCTCTAAATGATTCACTAACTTTCAAGCCCGGGTAAGGTTCCTCGCGTATCATCGAATTAAACCACATGCTCCTCCGCTTGTGCGGGCCCCCGTCAATTCCTTTGAGTTTCACTCTTGCGAGCGTACTCCCCAGGTGGAACACTTAACGCTTTCGCTTAGCCGCTGACTGTGTATCGCCAACAGCGAGTGTTCATCGTTTAGGGCGTGGACTACCAGGGTATCTAATCCTGTTTGATCCCCACGCTTTCGTGCCTCAGCGTCAATAAGACCATAGTAAGCTGCCTTCGCAATCGGTGTTCTGAGACATATCTATGCATTTCACCGCTACTTGTCTCATTCCGCCTACCTCTAGTCCATTCAAGCCCATCAGTATCAAGGGCACTGCGATAGTTGAGCTACCGTCTTTCACCCCTGACTTAACAGGCCGCCTACGCACCCTTTAAACCCAATAAATCCGGATAACGCTTGGATCCTCCGTATTACCGCGGCTGCTGGCACGGAGTTAGCCGATCCTTATTCTTCCGGTACATTCAGCTATCTACACGTAGATAGGTTTATTCCCGGATAAAAGCAGTTTACAACCCATAGGGCAGTCTTCCTGCACGCGGCATGGCTGGTTCAGAGTTGCCTCCATTGACCAATATTCCTTACTGCTGCCTCCCGTAGGAGTCTGGTCCGTGTCTCAGTACCAGTGTGGGGGGCCATCCTCTCAGATCCCCTAGTCATCGTCGCCTTGGTGGGCCGTTACCCCGCCAACTAGCTAATGACACGCATGCCCATCTCCGTCCCATAAATGTTTGATCATTGCACTATGCAGTGCTGTGATTTTATGCGGTATTAATCCGGATTTCTCCGGGCTATCCCCCAGATGAAGGTAGGTTGCATACGCGTTACGCACCCGTGCGCCACTTTCTCATCCAGCAAGCTGGATGATATCGTTCGACTTGCATGTATTAGGCCTGCCGCTAGCGTTCATCCTGAGCCAGGATCAAACTCTCCATTGTAAAATGTGTTGTAAGATGCTGACCAGTTTTAACTATTGTTAAAAATAGTCTTCTTTTTTGTTATGTTGTCTGTTAGACACCACCTTTAAAATAAAGCTACGTAATCATGTACTTTGATCGGTACTCCATTACCTCGCTACGCTACATTGACATCTCTTTTAAGAACTTATTGACCAGTAAGCCTCACGGCCGGTCATCTATATATCTTCGGTTTCAGTTCCGGCCGGTCTTGTTCGTCCTGCCTGTGTTTCATCCCGTTTCAATCTTGTTTTTGTTATCTTCCCGACATCCGCCGTTCCGATTTTTTTGCCCTTCCTTTCGGTTGGGAGTGCAAAGGTAAGGATCTTTTTTAAACTTCCAAATAAAATAAATTTTATTTTTTTAGCCTTTCTTTTATCCCTTTTCCCTTATTTCAATACGCTGATCCTGTTCAGCTTCCCGTTCTTCCGATCCGGGCTGCAAAGGTAGCAATCTTTTCCGCTTTAGCAATATTTATTTTAAAATAAATCCTGCCCTCCTTATCGCTCTGCCATCTTTTCAACCTGATCCCTTCCTCCGAAGCGGGATGCAAAAGTAGGGATTTTTAATGCATATCCAAAGCTTTTTTAACAATGGCTGCAGGACTTGAGGTAACACAATGGTTTTCAACGAGAAAAAATGTTGCACAAACCAAAACTTTTTGGGCGA